>CAWFHK010000001.1:0-4462701 GCA_963815655.1 uncultured Acidobacteriota bacterium | reverse complement strand
CCCAGAGGGCGCTGCCCGAGGTGGCCGTCGTCAGGCGATTCAGGTCGTCGTAGGGTAAGAAGTCGCGGTTGTAGTTCGGGTCCCTCGTGTCGTGAATCTGGATGATGTTGCCTACGGAATCCTCCGCGTAGGTGTAGTCGGCCAGCGTGCCCAACCCGTTGGTGAGCTTGTTTTCCGTGGGCTGGTACCGCTGGTCGTAGAAAACATACTTCGTGGTGCCGTTTCCGAAGTTGAGCTGCATCTCCGGGCCGAACGGCTCGTAGGCCGTCGACGACACGTACGTCATCCCCTCGAACGTCACCGAGGTCGGGCGATTCGCGCAGTCGAACACGTAGGTCGCTGTCCGCCCTGAGGGATAGCGTATCGAGGTCCGGTTGCCGTTCTTATCGTATCCGTACCCGAGGCTGTGGGTATGGCCCTGAATCGTTCTGGTCTCCGACTTGAGAAGCCCACGGCGCTCGTAAGAATAGGTCGTGAAAACGGTGGTGGTAGATCCGACCTGATCGGTCATGGAAGAAAGACGACCGATTCCGTAGTTGTGCTCGGTGGAACTGTCGTATTCCCAGGTCGTCGTCTCCGTCGGCAGCCCGCTCCGCACGGCCGAGGAGGTCACAATTCGGTTCGCGAAATCGTAGAAGCGTGTCGTCGTAGCGGCGTTGGCGTCGGTCGAGGACAGGAGGTTCCCCGCCGCATCGTAGGAGTACGTCGTCATTCCCGACACCGGGCTCGTCTGCTTCTGCATCCGGCGGAAATCATCGTACGCGTAGGGTGTCTGATTCCCGTTCGGATCGGTCACAGATATCAGGTTGTCGTGCGAGTCGTAGTCGTAGCAGGTGGCGATCTGACCGGCAGCGGCGGCACACGCCCCGGAGCTGCCGGGCGCGTCTGCCAGGTCCTGGGTAACCGTGCGCAGGCGGTTCAAGGCATCGTAGGCATATGTCGTGTTCGCGGCCAGATGGTTTTCATCCTTGACGGATGTCAGGTTTCCACGCGAGTCGTACGTGTAGTCCACGTGACTGGAATCCGGATGCACGACCGACAAAAGGCGGTTGTGGACGTCGTATGAGAACGAGTCGCATCGTCGCATCTCTCAGTCGTTGCATGTCGTCGCCGGTGTGAGGCAGATCTGCGCCTCTTCCATCGTTTTGCCGCCGATCACATTCAGCGTCAGGTGAAGCCGTTCTCGCTGATTGAAGGCGGCGCCCATTCGGATCGTGTTGACGAGACGGTTCGTCCCATCTTCGTACTCGTACCGAAGCTTCGCGTTCATCGGGAAATCGATTCCCGTCAACCGATCCCGCGGGTCAAACGTGTAGGTTGTCGTGTACACGATCGCTTCATTCGGATCTCCCGGGACAGGTTGCGAGGTGACGGTGAGCACTCGCCCCCTGGCATCCGTCGTCTTGTCTGTCTCGACCGAATTCGGATCGACGACCTTCTTGGCAGTGCCGAAGACGTCGTAGTTTTCATACGTGGTGACCAGTTGCGCGGTGGCCGAAGTGTCGACCGCCACCATCTGCAGCCGTCCACGCGAATTGAGTGGGGTCGGGCTGATGTCCGAGTAGTAGGTGTAGACGGTCTTTCGGTTTGAAGGCGCTTGGCCGACCTGATCGGGCCCGTCTACCTCGAGCAGTCGGTGCTTAACGGGGCTCGCTCCGTCGAAGATGGACGTTGTCCTGTACGTGATCGGCGAAGCGTCGCCGGAGAGGAGATAGCCTGAGACGTCGGTTGTCAAGGTCGTTTCTCGAGTTCCAGTCGCGTTCCAGGAGTAGGAGGTGACCTTCTGGGCAGGAGTGGGTTTCACCGCCGAAGCTTCGGAGACGCTGGTGATGAAACTCGGCCACGGCGGCCCTCCCGACGGCGTCCCGCCAGCATAGTTGTAGGTGAAGGTCGTCGTGCGCTGCAGCAGCGGTTGCCCAACCACCTCGGTTCTTGTCAATATCATGCCGTTGGCGTCGTACGTATTGATCGTCTGAACCTGCTCGGCTCCAATACCGACGGTTCTTGTGATCGCATGATTGCTGGTATCGTACGTGAAGGTCTGATCGTCGCCGTCGGCGCCACTGCATGAGGCGCAGTTTCCGTTGATCCGAGTGGCGAGATATCGGCCCCCCTGATAGATGAGGTCGAAAACACTGACCTGGTTGGTCGGAGTGTTATCAATCCTCGTCGTGACAGTGGTATGGCCTACGCTTGGAGTGTCGTACGCGAGCGTCCCGTAATTCTGATTGCCCTCCGCGAACGTCATCCATGCGCGGCCCTGAGGATCATAGGCAAAGCCCTCAAGGACTTTGTTTTGCTCGTCCTTGACGGCGGAGAGAGGGTTGGGCGAGAGGCCTGGCACCGTGGCGTACTCGTACCTGCGCCAGAAACCGCTGCCCAGATGGAACGGGTCCAGGATCTGGGTCAGGTAACCGCTCGTGTAAGAGAACCTCCATATGTTGCCGTCGGAATCCTGGACTTGGGTGATCAGACCGCCGGTCAGGCTGAAGGTCAAAGTTCTCCCTTGAGAGTCGCTCACCGTAAAGGAGTTGGGCATGCCTGCGTAATCTGCCAAGATATGGTTTCCCCAGCGATCGGTCGTTGACTTCCATCGGGACGTGCTCTTTTCGAATTGGATGGCGGTCCCATCTAGATCCGTGAGGGTATATAGGGTGCCGTCAGACACGATCGTTCCCCTCAGGTCGGCCGGGAAGGACGCGTGCCATTTCCCCGTCGTCGCGCTGAGGGTGTAGTACTCGTCGAAGCTTGCAGCGGTCCGCCGGCGCAGAAGCTTCTCTGACGTGCTCGGCACCGCCTCGACCGTTTGGGTCAGCGTACTCGACCAGCTCGTTCCGAACAGGCCTGCGTAGGCTTGGCTCGAGGCATAGCCGAGGGTCAGGTCGAGGCTGGGAGCGACAACCGGGGAGCTGGCCACATGCACCAGATGTTCCGAATAGCTCACATCTCCTGAACCGACATTGATCGGCCCGAAGACGCCCGTCCCTGGGCCTCCCGAAGAGCCACCCGCCCCCCCGGGGGCGGGGCAGGAGTCGGGAGCCCTGACCCGGCATACCGATCCGATTTGCGTGCGCTGAGGCAGTTTGAATGGACCGATCGTCCGCGTCACGATGAAGGGGTTAAATGGAATACATTCCTCAAACGTAAGGTAGAAGTAGTCAAGGCTGCAATCCATGGGCAGACGCGGTTTCCAGAAACCCTTCTCGAACCACGCCACGGCATCAGCCGGTGGCGGCCCGATCCTGATCTGGCCGTTCGGATCAGCCGAAAGCCACATGCGCTGAGCGAAGAATGAGTCCTGGGGCCGCACCCGCGGATCATCCCCACCGGTCACGCAGTACAGGTTGGGAAACTCATACTGTATGGTGAAGTCGAAATACTGCTGGCCGGAGATGGTTACGACATCGACTTTAACCATCGTCTGGACTAGCCGCGAGTCACTGAAGCCTACGCACTGCGGAAGACTTGTACCGATTAGGCAGGGATCGCAGAACCCGTTCGGCTCCGGGTTGCACGTAGTCGGATCCTTGCCAACCCAGCCATGGCTGTCGGGTGGGCCATCCGCAATCTGGTAGGACCAGTCTCCAGGGCTGAGATGGGTCGGGTTCGTTGGAGGAATGTAGGCTGAAGCCGACCCGACGAACACGGCCGATAGAATCGCTGCAAGTAGAGCTGGACGACGGCTGGATTTGAGGTTCATATCTCCTCCCGCAAGGGTTTTTCAAAGACTCGGTCGCGGTTTGGGATTCAAGGCCCGTAATCCGCGGGAGTCAGGTTTCCGTTTCCCGGCCTCTCAACCTCTATGTCGTTTGGAGGAGTCGGAATGCATCGGCTCGGCAGAATAGAGACTTCGAATCGGCGAGCCGGAAGGGAAACTAACTTTGATGAAACCGAATCATGCGGACAGCACAGGCCCCATGGCAGAGCCGCGATTCGCTTCGCTTAATTCGGTGGGACTAACCGGCGCCTTCTTGCCTAACGAGCATCGAGATTCAGGTGTTGATGGGTGTAGGAGTGGGGAGGATTCCAGCCTCACAGGGCCGATGACGTTCTGGCCCGACGACCTCGTCGTCCAACGCGTGGACAGAATCCTTGCTAGGCATTACCGCCTTCAGCCCGCTGACCGTCAGGATGTCATCGCTGAGGCTCTCCTGGTCTGCTTCCGAGCCAGAGGCCTCGTCCGAACGAACATCAACGGCTTCTTCGTCGTGGTCGCCCGGCGGCGGGCTTGCGACTTCTGGCGGCATAAGAGTCACGAAGACGCGCTCGCGGGCAAAGCTATACCGTCAGCTCCAGGCAGTGATCGACACGGGATGATGCTCTTGGAGGAGATCGTCGAGACCTCTCTGGCGGAACATCCGGCTCTCAAGCGTCGTCGCGCTCAGAAGGTCGTTCGAGAAGTCCTGGAAGGAGCTTCCTTCACCGAAGCGTGCCGAGCATCCGGGATTCCGCGCGGAAGCCAGGGGCGCTATCGCTCAATGCTCCAGCAGTGTCTTCGGGATGTTCTGCATCGCGGCAGACGACTCGAATGCCTCATGGACGATGTCGAAAGCTTCTCTAAAGTCCCTTCGCTCCCTCCGGCGTGAAGAGCGCGTCGTCCAGCTTCGCCGGCCGGTAATCGGTGTACTCGAGCCGCGTCACGGTGTGGGGATCCCGCGACAGAAGATCGCGAATCTCCATCTCCGAGACGATCGTCTTTCCCGCCTTATTCGAGAACTTCGTGAACGTGACCTCCTTGGCGTCCTTTCCGGACGGAAGACGGAAGAGGACCCTGGCCGGAAGGCGCTCGGCCTCGTTCCACCAGAGGACGAGGTGGGGAAAAGGAGCGCTCGGCGACTTCGCCGTGAGGTCGAGGACGCGGCAGGCTTTTCCCCCGATGGTCTCGGTCTCGGGACGCAGCACCGCCGTGAAGTCCTCGGCGAATCGCAGTCTCGCGACGTCCCCCATGGAGGCGCCTCCGAGAAGGCGCTGGTTCGGCGTGACCGGAATCGGGCGGGTCGCTCCCGGGATGATCAGCCACATGCGCGGACCGGCGGTCAGGACCTTTCGCCCGTTGTTGGACCCTCCGCGGAAGATGATCAGCCCGTGGTCGCGCCCCTTCGTGTACACCTCGAAGTCGGCGCTCCCCGTCACCTTCCCGTCGACGACCTGGCTCGCCCGAGCTGTGATGACCGCCTCGTCGAAGGCGTTGCGAGTCGCGTCCGCCTCGTGCAGCCACTGCTGCACGTCCGGCGCGGCGGCCAGCACAACGGCGAGAAGAAGGACCTTCATGCGAACAGCAACAGAGCCTCATCCCGCGCTGTTCCCCGCCGCGCCGGAGTTTCAAGTTTCAGGTTCCAGGTTTCAGATGGCGGTCGCAGGGCTGGTTCCTGAAACTTGGAACCTGAAACCTGAAACCGCTCACACATGCGCGAGCGCGTCGACGATGGAGATGCGCGACGCCTTCCGCGCGGGGAAATAGGAGGCGACGAGCATCGTGACGATCATCGCGGAGAGGCCGGCGGCGTAGGCGAGGGGGTAGAACTGGACGTGGATCGGCATACCGTGGGTCGCGCCGGGCGGCGGAGGCAGGATGATGCCGGAAGCGTTCAGGACGGCCCTCACGAGGAGGGCGAGGATCATGCCCGCCGCGCACCCGGCGATCGCGAGCGCCGCCCCCTCCATCAGGAACATCGTGAGGATTCCCGACGGGCGGGTTCCCAGGGCCCGCAGGGTTCCGATCTCGCGCGTGCGCTCGGCCACGGCCATCGTCATCACGATCGCGGCCGACAGGATCACGATGACGACCAGGACCGCGCCGACGAAGCCGAAGATCCCGATGTAGAGGAGCTTGACCTGTCCGTAGAAGACCGCGAGCTCCCGCCAGTTGCGGATCGCCACGGGGTAACCGGCCGCGTTCAGCGCGAGCCGCAGCCGCTCCGCGGTCTTCCGTTCATCGGCCCCGGGCTTCAGGAACACGACGAGCTTGGTGACCGTCTCCGGGCTCTGCAGCAGGCGCGAGGCCAGCGCGATCCCGCAGGCGAGGTAACGGTCGTTCAACTCCTTGATCTGGACGTCCGCGAGCCCCGTCACGACGGCGTCCACCGCGTTCAGGGCGCCGTCGGGCGTCGTCGCCATCAGGGTAACCGAGTCCCCCGGCTTGACCTGCAGGGCCGAAGCGAGGCCCGTGCCGAGGAGGACGCCGTCTCCCCCGTCCCCGGAGAGGTACTTCCCCGAGGCGACGAGCTCCCTCGCGTATGTGGCCGCCGCCTCGGGCTCGGGATCGACGCCCACTCCCAGATAGGGGACGGACTTGGCGCCGCTCGTCGCGAGGCCCACGAAGTCGATCCGCGGCAGCACCGCCGAGACCGCCGGGTCGCCCGCGGCGATCGACCGGGCCCGAGAGGCGTCGTGCAACCCGAACTCCAGCGTCTTCTCCTCCGTTCCCGTCACCGCGCGTCGGTCCACGGCCTGGAGCTGGCCGACCGTCCGGATCGTCCCCTCCTTGAGCGCCTCGAAGGACTGCGCGATGAAGCCCCCCGCCAGCGCGACCGCCGCGAAGCCGAAGGCCACGACGGAACCCATCAGAACCGTCCGCCTCCTCTGCCGGACGAGGTTGCGCCACGCGAGCGAGAACGCGCTCACGCGACGGAGTCCTTCTCGACCCGCCCGTCCCGCAGGAGGATCACGCGCCGCGCGCGGGCGACGACCCGCGGGTCGTGCGTCGCGAAGAGAAACGCGACGCCGCTCGATTCGTTGAAGTTCCGCATGAGATCCAGGGTCTCCTCGGCCGTGTGCGAATCGAGGTTGGCCGTGGGCTCGTCCGCGAAGACGATCGCGGGCCTGTTGGCCAGCGCGCGCGCGATCGCGACCCGCTGCCGCTGTCCTCCGGAGAGCAGATCCGGCCGCACCCCGAGCTTGTCGCCGAGCCCGACCGAGCGGAGCAATTCCCGCGAGCGCCCCCGGCGCTCCGGATCGGAAGCGCCCGCGATGACCATCGGGTAGGCGACGTTCTCCTCGGCCGAGAGGACCGGGATCAGGTTGAAGGTCTGGAAGACGAACCCGAATCGGTCCCGCCGCAGGTCCGAGCGCGCGTTCTCCGAGAGGGACTCGCCGTCCCGCCCCTCGACGGCGACGCTCCCCGCGTCGGGACGATCGAGCAGGCCGAACAGGTTCAGGAGCGTCGTCTTCCCCGATCCGCTCGGCCCCTGCAGCGCCACGAACTCGCCCCGGCCGATCGACAGGGTCACGTCCCGCACGGCGGGCACGGAGGCCGAGCCGAGGCGGTACGTCCGGAAGAGGCCGCTCGCCTGGATGAGCGGCGGCCTTTCCCCTTCGCTTGCGTCCCGTTCGCGCTGGCCCACGTTCTCCCTTCGACTCGAAGCGGCGTCCTTCCCCAGGCGGGCGGTGAGTTTACCCAACCTCGTCCGCGCCGGCCCCGGCGGCCCTGCTCCCGCGAGGATCTGATCCGAACGCATCTTTGGCGAGCCGGCCCCGGCGAGTATGAACGCGGGTGGATGCCGCGGGGGAAACGCTCTCGTTTCCCCGCCGGTGGTGGGAGGAAAAAGCATGAGAAGCCCCGATCGGGAGCCGCGGGCGGATTCCGTCGTCGCCAGCCGGCCCCCGGACCGGTCGGTCCCGCGGATGCTGCTGCGCCGGGTCGCGGAGACACCCGATCGGCCCGCGTTCCTCCATCCCGAGGGAGAGGGATGGCGAACCCTGTCGTGGCGGCAGACCGGCGACCGCGTGCGCGCGATCGCCTGCGGGCTCCATTCTCTCGGCCTCGCGCCGGAGGAGCGCTGCGCGATCTTCGCCTCGACGCGGCTCGAGTGGATCCTGGCCGACCTCGGCATCCTCTGCGCTGGCGGGGCAACGACGACCGTCTATCCCGCCAACTCCGAGGACGATTGCGTCTTCATCCTCCAGGACAGCGAGGCCGCGTTCGTCTTCGTCGAGGACGCCGCCCTCCTCGCGAAGCTCGCGCGGCGCCGCGCGGACCTGCCGAACGTCCGGAAGGTCATCCTCTTCGACCGGACGGCCGAGCAGGACGGCTGGACGCTCCCCCTCTCGGCCCTCGAATCGCTCGGCCGGGCGCACGACGCGGCGCACCCGGGGCATTACGAGGCGGTGGTCCGCGGCATCCGGGCCGACTCCCTCGCCACGCTCATCTACACCTCCGGCACCACCGGCCGGCCCAAGGGGGTCGAGCTGACGCACGACTGCTGGATCTACGAGGCCGAGGCCATCGAGGCGATCCGGATGATCGGCCCCGACGATCTGCAGTACTTCTGGCTGCCGCTCGCGCACGTCTTCGGCAAGGTGCTCGAGGCGGCCCAGATCCGCATCGGCTTCCCGACCGCCGTGGACGGGCGCGTGGAGAGGCTCGTGGCGAACCTGAAGGCCGTCCGGCCCACGTTCATCTGCGCCGTCCCGCGCATCTTCGAGAAGGTCCACAACAAGGTCCTGGCGCAGGGCCAGGCGGCGGTCGGGATCAAGCGCCGGCTCTTCCACTGGGCGCTCGGGATCGGCGAGAAGGTCTCGAAACTGCGGCAGGCCGGAGAGGAGCCGCGCGGCCTTCTCGCCGTGCGCGCCGCCGTCGCCGACGCTCTCGTCTTCCGGAAAGTCCGCGCGATCTTCGGAGGGCGCCTGCGTTTCTTCATCTCGGGGAGCGCGCCGCTCGCGAAGGACCTCGCGGAATTCTTCCACGCGCTCGGCATCCTGATCCTGGAAGGCTACGGCCTCACCGAGTCGAGCGCCGCGACCTTCGTCAACCGGCCCGACGCCTACCGGTTCGGGGCCGTCGGCCTCCCCCTTCCCGGCACGGAGGTCCGGCTGGCGCCGGACGGCGAGATCCTCATGCGCGGCCGCGGCATCATGCGCCGCTACCACAACCGGCCCGACGCCACGGCCGAAGCGCTCGACCGCGACGGCTGGCTCCACACCGGCGACATCGGCGAGCTCGACGCGCGAGGCTTCCTGACGATCACCGACCGCAAGAAAGACCTGATCAAGACGTCCGCCGGAAAGTACGTGGCGCCGCGGCCGCTGGAGGGCCGCCTCGCCCTCCTCTGCCGCTACGTGGACCAGGTCTTCGTGCACGGCAACCGGCGCAAGTTCTGCTCGGCCCTCATCACGCTCAACCAGGAAGAGATCCGCGTTTGGGCGCGGCAGAACGGGCTCGAGCAGACGTCGCTCGCGGATCTCGTGGCGGAGGAGAGGGTCCGCGCCCTCGTCAAGTCCGCCGTGGACGAGTTGAACTCGAGGGTCCCCAGGCACGAGTCGATCCGGAGGTTCGCGCTCCTGCCGGCCGAGTTCTCGGTGGAATCGGGAGAGCTGACGCCGAGCCTGAAGCCGCGGCGCCGCGTCATCGAGCAGAAGTACGCGGACGTGCTCGCCTCCTTCTACGAGGGGCCCGCCCCGGGGGAGTCCGGGCGGCCGCCGGAGGAGATCCGCCCCTCCTGAAGCGGGCCGCGCGGGGTGGCGGAAGCGTGTCGGAATCGAACCGACCCGTCCCGGCAAAACCGCGACGCCGGCGGATTTGAAGTCCGCGAGGGCCACCAGACCCCATGCGCTTCCGGGCCGATTATGACGCACGCACCTCGCGCTTGCGCGGACGGCGAAGAACGAGAGACACCCTCAGGTCAGGCCGCCGACACTCCTGAGCCTGGCCCTGTATCGGCGGCTCAGGGTCAGTCTCTGGCCGCCGCCCAGCACGACGACGTGATTGCCTCCGAAGCCCCGGTACAACTCGACGATCCTCTTCAGGTTGACGATCGTTCCCCGGTGGATGCGGACGAACTCGGACGGATCGAGGCGCCGCTCCACTTCGGCCATGGAAGCTCGGAGGAGATGGCCCGGAGCGCCGGCCGTCGTCCCGGCGTGGAGACGCACGTACTTTCCCTCCGCTCCGATCCAGTCCAGCTCGGAAACGGGAATGAAGATCATCCGATCCCGCTCCCGGACGGCGAACCGGCTCCAGTACGGACCGCGCTCCCTGCGGCGGGCCAGCTCCTCGAGCGAGGCCGTCCAGTCCCTCGGGAGGGGCGTCGTCGCGCTCTCGATCCGTTTTCGCGCGCGCCGCAGGGCCTCGTTGAACCGGCGCCGGTCGAAAGGCTTCAGCAGGTAATCCACGGCGTCCACGTCGAAGGCCCGGAGCGCGTATTCGTCGTGCGCCGTCACGAAGATGACCGCCGGGGGGTCGCTCCTGACGCGCCGCAGGACGTCGAAACCGTCGATGCCCGGCATCCGCACGTCCAGGAACACGAGATCGGGCTTCGTTTCGCGGATTGCCGCCAGGGCCTCCTGGCCATCGGAGCACTCCGCCACGACGTCGATGTCGCGATGCGCGGCGAGGAAGAGGCGGATCTTCTGCCGCCCCAGCCGTTCGTCGTCCACGATCATCGCCCGCAGCAGCTCACGCCTCCGGCGCCGGAAGGAACGGAATCTCCAGGTCGACGCGGAAGCCTCCGTGAGGGATGTCCGTGAACGACAGGCTCTGCTCCCCGCCGTAGAGCTTCTCGAGCCGCGCCCGCGTGTTCGCCAGGCCGATCCGCTCGCGCGGCCGACCGTCGGCGCCGACGCCGTCGTCGGAGACGGAGAGATGGAGCCTCCCGTTCTCGCGCCGGGCCCGGATCGCGATCGCCCCTCCGCGCGGACGCGGCGCGATTCCGTGATGGATGGCGTTTTCCACGAGCGGCTGCAGCGCCAGAGTCGGAACGCGGGCGGACAGCGCGTCGCTCTCGATGTCGAACGTCACGGCTAGACGCTCCTCGAAGCGAGCCTGCTCGATCTCGAGATACCTCCGGACGAACTCGATCTCCCGGCGCAGGGGGATCTCGTGACCGAGATCCTGGTCGAGAGTCATGCGCAGAAACTCCGAGAGCCGCGCCAGCATCGCGTCGGCGGCCTCGACGTCGCAGTACATCAGGGAGGAGATCGAGTTGAGCGTGTTGAAGAGGAAGTGCGGATTCAGCTGCATCTTCAGGGCCTGGAGGGACGCCTGGGAGAGTTGCGCCTCGAGCTCCAGGGCGCGCACTTCCCGGTCGCGGTACTTCATGAAGTAATCGAACGCGTAGTACACGAAGAGGATGAGCCAGTAGGTCGGAAGGCTCGAGTGAAAGTTGACGCCGAAGGAGAAGGCGATCCGGTGTCCGAGAGGCCCCTGCCGCAGGTCCCGGAAGAGGAGCGCCAGGATCGATTCCGCGATGACGATTTGCAGCGACGTCAGCACGACGCTCGCCGCCGTGTGCGCCGCCAGGCTGGCCGGCCACCTCCGGGAGTCGAATCGGTAGCGGCGGGCGAGGAGCACGACGGCAGGGGTGAAGAGGCCCCAGAGGTAGTAGTACGTGAAGTTGATCGCGAGCGCCCTCGACCAGCTGATCCGGATGTCGAAGGCCGGGCTGGAGCGCGCCTGCGTCGCGAAATACAGGCCGACGAAGGTCCAGACCAGGAAGACGAGAACCGCGACGGTCCTGCGCGAGGGGCGCGGCATCGAAAGAGCATATCCAAGACGGCCGCGGCCCGGAGGCCGCCGGTGACCGCTCGTGCCGCGCGGAATGCCGCTCGTGACAAATCCGGCCTCGCCCAAGCGGGCGCCGCTTATCGTCGCGGCTGATGACCTCGGGATCGGGGCGAGCACCGCGACGCGATTGGCTGGAGCACCCCCGCGGCCTGTCGGTCCTCTTCTTCACCGAGATGTGGGAGCGGTTCAGCTACTACGGAATGCGCTCCCTCCTCCTGCTCTTCATGGTCGCGCCCGCAACCGCCGGAGGACTCGGCTTCGCCACGCCGAAAGCCGCGGCCATCTACGGCACCTACACGATGGCGGTGTACGCGCTGTCGATCCCCGGCGGCTGGATCGCCGACCGCTTTCTCGGCCACTACCGCGCGGTCCTCGCCGGAGGAACCCTCATCACCCTCGGCCACTTTTCGATGGCCGTGCATGCCCTCGGCCCGTTCTTCCTGGGCCTGACCCTGATCGTGCTCGGCACCGGGCTCCTGAAGCCCAACGTCAGCACGATGGTCGGATCGCTCTACGCACCCGAGGACGCGCGCCGCGACGCCGGTTTCTCCCTCTTCTACATGGGGATCAACGTCGGCGCGATGATCGCGCCGCTCGTCTGCGGCTACCTCGGCCAGAAGGTGGACTGGCACATCGGCTTCGCTTCGGCGGGCGTCGGGATGCTGCTTGGCCTGGGCCAGTACGTCCTGGGCCGGAAAGCGCTGGCGCCGGCGGCCGCGCGCGGCGCCAGCGCGGCCCGGAAGGGCCCGACGGCCCCGCTCACACCGTCCGATCGGAAGCGGATCGCGGTGATTCTCATCCTGTTCCTGTTCGCCACCCTCTTCTGGGGAGCGTTCGAGCAGGCGGGATCCACTCTCACTCTCTTCGCGGACCGGTACACGCGCCTCTCGCTCCTGGGCTGGTCCTTTCCTTCGAGCTGGTTTCAGGCCGAGCAGCCTCTCTTCGTGATCACCCTCGCGCCGGTCTTCGCGTGGATGTGGCTGCGGCTGGGACGGCGCGAGCCCTCAAGCCCCGCGAAGTTCGCCATGGGGCTCTTCCTCGTCGGCCTTGGTTACCTGGTCCTCGTCCCCGCCGCGGCCGCCGCGCAGTCGCGCGGCCTGCGCGTCTCCCCGATGTGGCTGACAACGCTCTATCTCGTCCACACGCTTGGAGAGCTCTGCCTGAGCCCGGTCGGCTTGAGTCTCGTCACGAAGCTCGCTCCCCGCAAGGTCGTCGGACTGATGATGGGGATCTGGTTCCTCGCGACCGCCTTCGGCAACAGGCTCGCGGGCTGGGTCGCCGGCTATTTCGACGTGCTCCCGGTCGGGCGCCTCTTCCTGCTCGTGGCGCTTTCGGGGATTGGCGCCTCGATCCTCCTCGCTCTGCTGATCCGTCCCATCCGCCGGCTCGCCGGAGTCGAGCGGCCCCCGGCGGGGGCGGAAAGCGGGGCCCTGGATGCCCGGAGCGCCTAGCAGGCTGCTGAAAATGGATGCGGGCGTCGTGTCTGGCCTTTTGCACCTCGTGACGCGGAAATGTCTCGTGATGGAGGAAGCCTCTCTCTCGAAGGCATCGCGAGCAAAAGGCCAGCCACCACGAGCGGTTGCGGCGGCCATTGCGCTGGTGATCGCTACCGCGCTCGGGTGCGGGAGGAAAGAGGCGGCGAGGTCCGAGATCCCGATCGGCGAGTACAGCTCGATGACCGGGACGACGGCGACTTTCGGGCAATCCACGGACCAGGCCATCCGCATGGCGGTGGAGGAGATCAACCGGGCCGGCGGCGTTCTCGGGAAATCGATCCGACTCTGCCTGGAGGACGACCAGTCCCGGCCGGAGGAGGCCGCGACGGCCGTGACCAAGCTCATCAATCAGTACCACGTGGTCGCGATGCTCGGCGAGGCCTCCTCGTCGCGGTCCCTCGCGGCGGCACCGATCTGCCAGGCCAACCGCGTTCCGATGGTGTCGCCCTCCTCGACGAATCCCCGCGTCACCCAGATCGGAGACTACATCTTCCGAGTTTGCTTCACCGACTCCTTCGCCGGGGCCGTGATGGCCCGATTCGCCGCGCGCCGCCTGAAACTCACGCGCGTCGCGGTCCTGACCGACGTGCGCAACGACTACTCCGTCGGGCTCCACGCCTTCTTCCGGGACGAGTTCCGCAGCCTCGGCGGGGAGATCGTGGCGGAGCAGTCCTACAGCGAGGGGGACTCCGACTTCCATGCCCAGTTGACGCAGATCCGGTCGGCCGCCCCGGAAGCGATCTACATCCCGGGCTACTACACCGAGGTCGGGACGATCGCCCGGCAGGCCCGGGAGCTCGGCATCCGCGTGCCGCTGCTCGGAGGCGACGGCTGGGACTCGCCCAAGCTCTGGGAGATCGGGGGCGACGCGTTGAACGGCTGCTACCTCGCCAACCACTACTCGGTGGACGACCCCTCCCCCGACGTGCGCCGGTTCGTCGCGGAATACCGGAAGCGCTATGGGGCAGTCCCAGACGCGCTCGCGGCCCTGGGATACGACGCCGCCCGGATCCTCTTCGACGCGATGCGGCGCGCCGGGTCCGCGTCTCCTGAGAAGCTGCGCGACGCGCTTGCGCGGACGAAAGACTTCCCCGGCGTCAGCGGACGGATCACGCTCAACGCCGACAGGAACCCAGTCAAGCCGGCCGTCGTCCTGAGGGTCGAGAACGGTCGGTTCGTCTACGTCGAGACGATGAATCCCTGAGGGCGGCGGCCCGGCCGCTCAGACCTCCGGAGTCCCCGGATCCTCGCCCGGGGATTCCCGCGAACGGCCCAGGACCCGCTCGGTCAGGCTTCCCTGGCGGATGCGCATGCCCGCGCGGGTCAGCTCTCCGATGGGGACGTCCATCCGGACATCCAGTCCCCCGGACTTCGACAGGCCGATCTTCTGACTTGCGTAGACGCTGCGGTGGCCGACGATGAGGAACGCCGTTCCGGCCGCGAGGGCGGCGTAGACGCCGATGTCCCCGGGCAGTAGCTCCATTCCCATCACCGCCGCCGCGATCGGCGTGTTCGCGGCGGCGGCCACGACGGCGACGAGCCCGAACGCGGCGAAGGCGCCGATCGGGAGGTGGAAAACGCGCGCGAGGGAGGCGCCGCTCGTGGCGCCGATGAAGAAGAGGACCGTGACGATGCCGCCGCTCCCTCCCGTCTCGAGCGTGACCGCGGAGGCGATGATCTTCAGGAGAAAGGCGAGCAGCGCGAACCGGGCCGTGCCCGACAGGGCGGCCTCGATCGTGTCGGTGCCGAGGCCGGCGTACTGCGTGCCCGCGATCCAGTAGAAGAGCGCGAGGAAGACGCCGCCCGCGGCCGCGACCCGGTAGGGATAGCGCTCGAACCGCCTCAGCCCTTTCTCCAACGCCCGCATGGTCTCGATGAGGAGCAGAGCCGCCAACCCGAAGAGGGCGCCGAATCCGATCGCGAGGAAGACGACCTCGGTCTGGCGAAACGACGCCAGGGACTCGTGCAGGACGGGAATCGGGGCGCGAACGCCGCAGACCAGGTGCGCGACGATGCCGGAGACGAGACACGGGAAAAGGACGGAGTACTCGATGCGCCCGAGATAGAGGACCTCGATGCCGAAGAGAGCCCCGGAGACGGGAGTGCCGAAGACCGCCGCGAAGCCTCCGCCGATGCCGCAGATGACCAGGCGGCGGCGGTCTTCGTCGTTCAAGCGCAGGATGTCGGCGAAGATGCTCGAGATCGCCGCCCCGATCTGGGCGCAAGGCCCCTCCTTGCCCACCGAGCCGCCGAAGGCAAGCGTCAGCACCGTCGCGAAGAGCTTGATGGGCGCGACCTTCCAGTCCATCTTCCCGGAACGCTGATGGACGGCGGCGATGACCGCCTCCGTGCCGTGTCCCTTCGCCGTCGGAGCGAAGGTCCGGATGAGCCACACGCAGGCGGGCAGGGCGAGCGGGAGCAGGAAGTAGTACGGCAGCGGGCCGATCCGGAGATTCGCGACGAAAGTGCCCGAAGCCGACAACGACCAGAGAAAGGCCCTGGTCCCGAGGCCCACGCAGAGCCCGGCGGCCGCGCCGAGGAGCGCCCATTTCAGCGTGCTGATGAGAAGGGCGGTGTGTTCGGTGTACCAGCGGCTCTCGTCGGCGAGGTGCGGAGGCTGCGGCTCGCGCGAGCGGCGCTGGCGAAAGAACCACATCAACCCGGGCATGCTCTCACAGGACCCGGCGTTTTGGTGAGCGCGGGACGGCTCCCGGGGCGGCGGCGGGCGCGAGCACGCGGTCTACTTCGCCGTGATGACGAAGTGCGCCCGCCGGTTCTCCTGCCAGCAGGCCTCGTTCGGTTGAGCGCAGAAGGGCCGTTCCTTGCCGTGCGAGACGGTCTTGATCCGGGACCCGTCCACGCCGAGCGCGGCGAGGTACTCCCGGGCGGCGTTGGCCCGGCGGTCGCCGAGGGCGAGGTTGTATTCGGACGTTCCGCGCTCGTCGCAGTGTCCTTCCACGAGCACCCGCGTGGACGGATACTTTTTCAACCACTCGGCGTCGGCGGCCAGGCTGCCCCGCGCGTCGTCGCGAAGGCTCGAGCTGTCGTAGTCGAAGTAGGCGTCCTTCAGGTAGCCGCGGCGATTGAGCGTCGCGAGGTCTTCGGACAGGACGTCCTCGCCCGCCGAGGCAACGGGCGTCGGCCGGACGGTGGGAGAGGGCGCGGGGGTCGCCGCCTCCCGCGCTTCCGGGACGGACCTGGGCGGAGCGTGCTTGCAGGAGGCCAGGACGCCGACAACGCCGAGGGTCAGCAATGCCGGGAGGATCCGGGATTCTCGCCTCATGACTTCCATCTCCTTCCTCGCGACATATCGTATAACGATATGTCAAGGACATCACGCGGGGGCGGAACGCCCGAACGCGTTATAGAAGAAGGCCAGGAGCAGCCCCGCCAGAAACGCGTCTCCGAACGCCCAGAGCCCGCCGATGACGCCGCCCAGGAAGAAGGACGGCCCGTATCCGAGGTACAGGCTCGAAAGCACCTCGACGGGCTTCGAGCCCCATCCCGCCGCGGCGACCCAGCCGAGGAGCATGATTCCCGTTCCCCACGTGACACCCAGCGCCATCGCCATCGGGACCACCTTGAGCCTGGTCATTGCGACCCCCTTACCTTTGCAGTCGGCGACATATCGTAGTACGATCTATGTTCGCGTCGCTCGTCCCTCCCGTTCCGCCAACGCGGACGCACCCTTTCCCTCGGGCCCGCGGTGAAATGACGGGAGGCGCGGTTCTGTTGCTGACGCGTGGGGGCATGCATGGCCACGGTTCACGGACAGGTGACTCTTCCCGCCGACGACCTCGAGATCGACGGCCTGACCCGGCGCTCGACGCTCAAGTGGATGACGCTCGCCTGGATCGGTTTCGCCGCCGCCACGGCGGCGGGGTTGACGGCCACCGTGCGGTTCCTGTTCCCCAACGTGCTCTTCGAGCCGCCGACGCGCTTCAAGGCCGGCGACCCCTCGAGCTACAGCCTCGGCGTGGACGAACGGTGGAAGGAGAAGTTCGGCATCTGGATCGTGCGCAACACCGATTCGATCTACGCCCTCGTCGCGACCTGCACCCACCTCGGGTGCACGCCCAACTGGCTCCCGGCTCAGAACAAGTTCAAGTGCCCCTGCCACGGCTCGGGCTACTACGTCTCGGGGATCAACTTCGAGGGACCGACCCCCCGGCCTCTCGAGCGCGCCGAGATCACGCTCTCCCCCGACGACGGGCAGATCATCGTCGACAAGGCCATGCGGTTCCTCTACGAGCGCGGGCAGTGGAGCGACCCGAAGGCCTTCGTCAAGATGGCGTAGTTATACTCGTCCCGGGGCGAGCGGCGTCTTCCCGCGGGGAAGGACGGGCGCTCGCGGAAGAAACTCGAGATCGGGGCGAGCATGATTGTCGACTGTCACACGCATCTGAACAACTACCACGAAGAGAACACGGTTTCCCTGCAGGAGTGCGTGGAGAACCTGCTGGCTTCCATGGAGAAGAACCACGTCGATTACGCGCTCGTGCTCACGTCGTACAAGGTGAGCGTGCACCGGCCCGCGACCCGGGACGTGGTGAAGGCGATCCAGGACATCCCCAATGTCTCGGTCATCGCCGGGTTGAGCTATCTCGACTACCGGGAACGCGACCTCCGTGAGACCGCCGAGCTCCTGCAGGAGGGAGTGGTCAAGGGCCTGAAGCTCTACCCGGGCTACGAGCACTTCTACCCCTGGGACAAGCGGTGCCAGGTGATCTACGAGCTGTGCCTCGAGCACGACGTCCCCGTGATGATCCACAGCGGAGACACGTTCACTCCGCGCGGAAAGCTGAAGTACGCCCACCCGCTGGAAATCGACGAGGTGGCAGTGGACTACCCCGACCTGAAGATCGTCATCTGCCACCTGGGCAACCCGTGGCTGCGCGACTGCATGGAAGTGGTCTACAAGAACCGCAACGTCTACACGGACATCTCGGGTCTCGTGCTCGGCGACTTCGATTTCAAGTTCGAGAAGTGGATGCGGGAGCAGATCGAGGAGGCCATCCTCTACGCGGGGGAGCCGCGGTACCTGCTCTTCGGCACGGACTGGCCCCTGGCCAGCATGGAATCCTATCTGGACTTCATCCACAAACTCGAAATGGCGGAGCCGATGAAGAAGATGATCCTGGCGGAGAACGCGATCCGGCTCTTCAAGCTCCCGGTCGCGCCCGGGGAAGGGGAAGGCCGCCCGCCCTCCGGCGGCGCCGCGGCCGGAGAGACGCGCCGGTGAAGAGAGCCGCCGCCCATCCGGAGATCACGATCGAGTCCCTCGAGGATCATCACCAGCCGGGCTTCCGGGACGCGCTGCGGCTTTACCACCGGGTCTTTCCCGCCAAGGAGAAGATCGACCGGAGGTACTTCGTCGATCTCCTCCGCGAGAAGCGGCTCGGACTGCAGTTCCCCGGCAACATCCACATCCTCGTCGCCCGCAGGCACGGCCGGGTGGTCGGGCTCGCGACGGGCAGCTATCTGGCGGCCGTCAACGTGGGCTTCGTGGGATACCTCGCGTCGCAGCCCGCGCTGAAGGGCGCGCGGGTCGGCAGCCGGCTGCGAACGAGGCTGGTCGCCGAGATGCGCCGGGACGCCCGGGCCAGCGGCCGGGCGGACCTCGACGCCGTGATGGGAGAGGTCGAGGCCAGCAGTCCGTGGCTCCGCCACCTCCTGCGCCGGCACGCCGCCCTGGCCCTCGACCTCGACTACCGGCAGCCGGCGCTCCGAGCGGGGACACCGGCGGTCCCCCTGGTCCTCTACCTGGAGCCCATTTCCGGTCCGATGCGCTCGGTGAGCGTCCGCCGGATGCGTTCGATCCTGTACGCGATCTTCCGCCGCGTCTACCGGGTCCGCTTCCCCCTGCGTGACCCGAGTTTCCGGCGGGTCCTGCGGAGCCTCAAGAGGAGACGCCTGATCGGATCGCGCCGCGACCTCTAGCTGTGATGCCTCAACACGTTGTTCCCATGATGCGCGGGGTGTCGGTGTGGACAAGGCAGCCCTCGGCAGTATCCGGGACCTCCACTGACAGCCCGCCCCGGCGTCGGGCCGCGTGCCGCAGAGGGCGACGACGGCGACTCCGGGCGGATTCTCGCGGACGAGAACCCCGAGTGGGAACAACCTCTTGAGAACTAACCGTTAGTCGGCCTCCCCTCCCGGCGCGGGCGATCAGGAGGATCGGAGCCGGACGACCAGGACCGAGCACGGAGACTCCCGGGCCACCGTCTCCGCCACGCTGCCGATCGCAATCCGTTCCAGGCCGGTCTTCCCTCTCGTCCCGACGACGACGAGCGGCGTCCGCAGCTCCCGCGCGGCCTGGAGGATCGCCTGCGCCGGGTGTCCGTCGCAGACCCTCGCTTCGGCGGTCGAGCCGAGGCGCGCGAGGGCGGCGACCACCTCGGACCGGGCGGACTCCAGCCAGTCGGCGACCTGGGCCGAAGAGGGGACCGGCAGGGGCATCCCGAAGGGCCCGGCTCCGACCGGCATCGTCTCCACCACGTGGATCACGACGAGGCCGGACCCAAGCCGGGTCGCCTCCTCCACGGCCGCGGCCACGGCCGGCAGCGAGGGCTCGGACAGATCGGTGGCGGCGAGAATCGGACCACCCCCGGCGGAGGGGCGGGCGACGAGAACCGGGGAGCCCGAGTACCTCACGACGAGCTCGGCCGTGTGGGCGAGACCCGGCTCCGGCGCGGCCCGGCCCCCGACGACGACCAGTCCGGCTCCGGCGCGCTCGGCTTCGCCGAGAATCCCGCCATGGGGCGAGCCCCGGACGACGGCGACGCCGAAGTCGGAACCCGCGAGCCCGGTCACCCGGGCGACCCGCTCCGTGAGCTGCTCCGCGACCGCGGCCTCGAAGCCCAGCTCTCCCTCGGCATCCGCGCGCTTGAGCTGAGGGAAGAGCGGCCGCGCGAGAGTCAAACTGGGGACGACGTGGCAGACGCGCAGGAGGCGACCCTGCCGCCGGGCGAGCTCCGCCGCCTGGCGCACGGCCTCGTCGCCGTCCGGGCCCAGGTTGGTCGCGGCCAGGATGACGTCCGTCGACGCGTTCATCGATCCTCCACCGTCGCTTCCCGCTCGGACGGCCGCGCCCGTCCGCGGAGGATGTCCGGGTCGCCGGGGATCTCGGCCCGGATCCGGGGAAGGCTCTCCGGATATCGCCGCTGCAGGAACTCGACGAGGCACTCGCGCACATGGCAGCGCAGGTCCCAGGCCGTGGGCGCGTCGCGGGAGCTCATCAGCGCCCGCAGCTGGACGGTCCGCTCGGAGGACTCCGTGACCTGCAGGTTCCAGACGCGGCCGTCCCAGAGGTCGGAGGCCTTCAGGATCCGGTGCAGCTCCTGGCGGACCTCCTCGACGGGCGCCGTGTAGTCCACATGAACGAAGACGGTCCCGAGGATGTTCGAGGTCCTTCGCGTCCAGTTCTGGAAAGGCTTCTCTATGAAGTACGAGAGCGGAACGACCAGGCGCCGCTCGTCCCAGATCCGGACGACGACGTAGGTCATCCGGATCTCCTCGATCCGGCCCCATTCCCCCTCGACGATCACGACATCGTCCAGGCGAATCGGCTCCGTCAGGGCTACCTGGAGCCCGGCCAGCATGTTCGAGATCGTCTCCCGGGCGGCCAGGCCCAGGATGATGCCCGCGACGCCCGCGGAGGTGAGCAGGCTCGTCCCGAATGCCCGGATCGCGGGAAAGGTCATCAACATCAGGCCGGTGGCCACCACGCCGACGACGACCACCACGATCCGCCGGAGCACCTGCGTCCGCGTCCGCAACTGCCGCGCCGCGAGGTTGTCGGCGGCCGAGACGTCGAAGCGGCTCTCGATGAAGTCGTCGGCGACGTTCGTCATCGCGACGATGAGCCAGGCCGCGGCCGCGATGAGCCCCAGACCCACGCCGTGCTGGAGGGCCCCCTCCAGGGCCGCCGGCAGAGGCGTCGCCGGCAGCGCGACGAACAGGGCCACGAGGGACAGCAGCAGCCGCGCCGGCCGGCGGGCGTGCCGCACGAACGAGCTGTCGATGACGCTTCGGGTGCGGCGCGTGATCCGGTCGAGCGTCGAAAAGAGGATGCGGTGAATCCCGAGGGACGCCAGGACCACGCCGACCAGGATGCCCGACGACCAGAGCCATTCCCGCCCCGAGGCCAGGAGTCCCGTCATCCCCCGAGACTACCGCACGAGCCGCGGCGTCGCGAAGGTCCGCCGGGCCCTACAGGCCCCAGAAAAGCGCGATGAAGAGGGGCGTCACGACCGCGAGGAGGAGATTGAGCGGCCCCCCGACGCGCAGGAAATCGAGAAAGCGGTACCCCCCCGGGCCATAGACGAGGGTGTTCGTCTGGTAGCCGACCGGCGTCGAGAAGCTCGTCGAGGCCGCGAACATGATCGCCAGGACGAAGGCCCTCGGGTCGAGCTGCAGGGTGCGGGCGACCGCGATGCCGATCGGCACCATGACCACCGCCGCGGCGTTGTTGGAGATGATCTCGGTCAGGATCATCGTGGCGACATAGATCGCCCCCAGGACGACCACCGGAGGGGCGCCCGAGGAGTGGCGGGTGACGAGGTCCGCGAGAAACCGGGCGCCTCCCGTGCGCTCGAGGGCGAGGCCGAGCGGAATCACGCCGGCGAGCAGGAGGATCACGTCCCACCGGATCGCGTTGTGGACCTCGTCCATCCTCAGGCAGCCGGTCAGCACCATCAGGACCCCTCCGGCGATGGACGTGACCAGGATCGGAACGCCGAGCGCCGCGATGACGACGACGGCGGCCACGATGGCCAGGGCCACCGGGGCCTTTTCGGTGCGGTACGGCTCGTGCTCGATCTCGCCCGCGACGACGAAACCGGGCTCGCGCCGGACGGCGGCCAGGGAGCGCTCGGGCACCCGCAGGAGCAGCGTGTCGCCGAAGCCGAGACGCACCGACCCGAGCCGCTCGCGCAGCAGCCGGCCGTGCTTGCGGATGGCGAGGACCGCGCTGCCGAACCGCTGGTGGAAGCGGCTCCCCCGCAGCGTGGCCCCGATCAGGTCGGAGTTCGGCCCGATGACGGCCTCCACCAGCCGGTTGTCTTCCCCGCCCTCGCGGGTCTCGATGTGCCTGTCGGCTTCGAGGGCCAGCCCTTCCGTCTCCCGCAACCCGAGCAGATCCCCGGCCCTGCCGGCCACCACGAGGACGTCCCCGGGCCGCAGCGTCAGCCGGGTGGAAGAGGCGTCGAACTTCTCCCCGCCGCGCACGACGTCGAGGACCCGGATGCCGGACCGCTTCCCGAGCCCGCTGTCGGGGACGCTTCGCCCGACGGAGGCCGAGCCCTCGAGCACGACGACGTCGGCGGTGTACGCAGCCGTGCCGTCGTCCTTTTCCCCGGCCGGCGCGCCCCGGCGGTCGGGAATCAGGCGCCGCCCCACGAGAAGCAGGTAGAGCAGGCCGGTCCCGAGCACCGCGAGCCCGATCCGGGAGAACTCGAACACGCCGAACGGCGGCAGGCCTTCTCCCTGCGCGAGCGAGCTCGCGAGGATGTTCGTGGACGTCCCGATGAGCGTGACGACGCCGCCGAGCTGCGAGAGGTAGGAGAGAGGCAGCAGCAGCTTCGAAGGAGAACGGCCGTGGACGAGCGCCATCCGGATGACCATCGGCATGAGGATCGCGACGACGGCCGTGTTGTTCAGGAACATCGAGGCGGGCACCGCGACGAGCGCGACCGTCAGCAGCTGCCCGACTTCTCCGCCGGATCCGAGCCGCGCGACCCGCCGCGACAGGCGCTGGATCGTTCCTGCCCGCTCGACGCCGCCGCTCAGGATGAACATCGCGAGGACCGTGATCGCGGCCGGATTGCTGAACCCCGAGATGGCCTCTTCCGGCCGGACCCCCAGGACCCGCCCGAAGACGAGCACCACCGCGAGCATCGCGAGCGCCACGAAGTCGACCGGGTAGATCTCGAGCGCAAAGAGCACGAGCGCGCCCGCCAGGAGAGCGAACGCCAGCATCATCGGAAGCGTCAACGCGGATTCTCCGTCTCCCCGCGGGGAGGCCGCCCCGGCCGGACGCCGTCAGCGCTCCGCATCGCCGGCCCGCCCGAAGCCGGTCAGGCCCTCCAGCCCCTCGGCCGACCGGACGTGCAGGTCCCGCTGCGGGAACGGGACCTCGATGCCGTGCTCCCTGAGAGCGTCGTGAACGAGGAAGTTCAACTCGCTGCGGAAAGCTCCGGGGCGGTTCAACATGGTCGCGGTCCAGCAGAGCAGTTCGAAATCCAGAGAGGATTCGCCGAACTGCCGGAACCAGACGGACGGCGGCGGCTCCGCAAGGACGTTCGGGCTCCTGGCCGCCACCTCGAGCAGGACCTTCACGACGCCACGGGGGTCGCTCCCGTACGCCACGGAGACCGGGATCCGGTAGCGAACGCGCGGGTGCCCGAAGCTCCGGTTGGTCACCGTGTCGGAAATGAACTTGGAGTTCGGGACGATCAGGTGCACGTCGTCGTTGGTGCGGACGACGGTCGCGCGGGCCCGCACCTCCACGACATCCCCGGTGACGTCGCCGATCTCGATGCGGTCCCCCACCTGGACGGGCCTCTCGAATAGGATGATGAGGCCGGAGACGAAGTTCTTCGCGATGTCCTGGAGGCCGATGCCGAGCCCGATTCCGAGCGCTCCGCCGAAGACCGCCAGCGCCGCGAGGTTGACGCCGAGGGCCTGGAGCGCGACGGTGGCTCCCAGGAAAAGGATGACGTATCCGAGAATGCGGCCGATCGCATAGCGCGTGCCGAGGGCGATCGAGTGCCGGCTCGGCAGCCGGTTGACGATGAACCAGCGCAACGCGCGGGCGAGGGCGAAGGCGATGATCAGGATGCCGAGGCTCGTCAGGGCGTTCTCGACCGTGATGGGCGTGCCGCCGATGCGGAAGAGCCGGTGGTCGAGGAGGGTATCCATCGGCTGAAGTCTACGTCGAAGGATTGCGCCGGGCACAGCCGGCTCCCGGACCCGTCCCCCCGGGAAAAAAGAGAAGGCCCCTCGCGGGGCCTTCGGATCAGGACGCGCGCGGCGCGCCCGGGGACGAACCGGGATCAGGCGTGGAGCGTCGTCATCCCGATCTGGTAGTTCTCGACTCGCGGGGTGCCGTCGATGACCGGCGCCAGCTTCTCCATGACGCGGGGGAAGGTCGAGGTGTGATACGTCTCGGCGTTGCGCCGCTCGTCCCAGAGGCTGATTCCGACCGCGCGGTTGCCGTCGACGAGCGTCAGCTCCTCCTTGAAACCGGGCTGCTTGCGAAGCATCGGCAGGACGTCGGCCTCGAAGACCTTGTTGAACTCCTGCTCTTTCCCGTTCTTGATCTGGAAATGGACATTCCGGGCAAACTTCATCTGTAGTAACTCCTGCCCTTGCAAGAAAAAAGTGACCATCGGGCCCGATGAGGAAGGACGACCCACGGCAAGGAATCGAACGCCGCCCCGACTGACTCTCTCACCGTAACACGCGAACCGAACGAGGTCAAATCCGCCCCGCGTCACTCCTCCTTGTTGCGCTTCCGGAGGAGAGCCTCCCATCCGGCGGCGACCGCGCGGGCAGAGCCGAGACCCACGGCGAGCGCGAACGCGATGCCGATCGCGCCGAAGAGGATGAGGAAAGCGGCGAGCACGATCTGCTGCGCGAAGCCGAGCTGCCAGAGCGCGAGCGCGCCGGAGAGCGTCAGCAACAGGCCGCGGACGAGAGCGCCGACGAGCCGGGCGCGCGGAAACTCCTCCTCTTCGAGCAGGTCCTCGGTGCGCTCCCCCGCCATCCGGGCCACGAGAACGCCGATGACGACGACGAGGAGCGCGAGGCCGATGTTGGGCAGGGAGACCGCGACGCGGTCGGCCATCCGGGAGAGAACGGTGAGTCCCCAGATCTCGAGCGCGTTGTCGAGAAAGAGGAGAAGGATCACGAGCATCGCGGCGCTCCCGGCCAGGTTGTAGAGCGCCGCGCGCGTGTCGCCGCGGCCGAGCGCCGCTCGCCAGCCGAAGCGCCCGCCGAGCCGGTCGAGGCGCAGCCAGATGAGGATGCGGACGACCACGCGCTTGACCACCCAGCCGAGGGCGACGCCGGCGGCCAGCACGAGCAGGCCCGCGAACAGGGTCGGCATGTAGGCCGACACCCGGTCGGCGAAGCCCGCGATCTCACCCGTCGGCTGCCTGGCGATCGTCATGATTGTCCTCAGCTCCTTCCGAAGAAGACCCTCTCGAAACGGCCGGCCCGGTGCTCTTCGACTTCGCGCACGACGACGACCGGATTGCGCCCGTGCCGCGCGATCAGGGCCGGCACCGTCTCCCCGAGAGTGCCGGCGACGGGGCCCGTGCTCGGCGCGCCGAGCAGCACGAGGTCTCCCGAGCGGATCGCCCGCGACAGTCCTCGAGCCACGTCTCCGCGGCGGAGAACGTCGAGGGGCATCTCGCGGTCCGCCTCCCGCAGGGTCTCGCGCGCGCCCTCCTCGAGCGTCTTCTGCTCCTCCGGCCGCGCGCCGGGAGGAACGATCGTGATCGCCTGCATCGGGGAGCCGAAGCGCTTTGCGAAGTCCGGGGCCAGTTCCGCAGCGAGACGCGAGTTGCGCTGCCGCGTCACGGGAACGACGATGCGCCGGACGGTCTCCGGCTCGACCCGGCCGAAGACGACGCCGACGCGGCAGGGAGCGTCGGTCAGCACGTGCTCCACGATCGACGCCACGATCCGGTCGAAGAGCGAGCGCGCCTGCGGCCGGCCAATGACGATGAAGTTGCACTCCTCCTCGCGCGCCGTCTCCACGATGCCGTGGCTGACCCGGCGGGCGATCTTGACGAGGCACTCGGCCGGAACGCCGCGTTCGGCCGCATACCGGGTCCCCTTCTCCAGGAGCGGCTCGACATCCCGCACGAGGCGGCGGCCGGCCATCAGGCTCTCGCCCTCAGGGACCTCGGCGACCGAGAGCAGGACGAGTCGGCCGCCGCGGCGTCCGGCGATCGCCAGCGCGACTTCCAGCAGCGACACGAACGTCCGGGGACTCGAGAGCGCCACGAGCACGCGGTATTCCTTCCGCTCGATGCGCTCCATCCATTCCGTGCGCTCGAGGAACACGGCCTCCTTCTTCCGGCTGTAACTGTAATAGACCACCGCGCCGACGAGGACCCACGCGCCGGCCGACGCCACGGCGATCGGGTAATGGAGAGACAGGAAGACGGCCAGGAACAGCATCGTGACCATCGCGAGAATCGGGATGATCGGCCCGAACGGGACGCGAAACCCGCGGTCCAGGTCCGGCCGCAGCTTTCGCAGCCGGATGACCGCCACGTTCACCTGGACGAAGAGGAGGAGGAACATGATGTCGGCGGCGGCCGCGACCTCCTCGATAGGCAGCGCGACCGCCATGACGACGATCAGGACCGCCGAGAACAGGATCGCCGTGTAAGGCGTGGCCCGTTTCTTGTGGACGCGGGCGAGAAACCGCGGCAGGTTCGAGTCGCGCGCCATCGCGAAGGCCACGCGGGAGGAGGAGTAGACCGTGGCGTTCAGGGCCGACAGGGTCGACAGCAGCCCCCCCACGAGGATCATGACGCCGCCCCCGCGGAAGAACTGGTTCGCCGCCGAGACGAGCGCCGTCTCCTTCTGGGCGCCGAGATACTCCGTCACGGCCATCCCGGCCGGGGGCCGGACAGCGCCGACCGCCACGAAGGCGACAAAGAGATAGATCGGCACGACGATCAGGAGCGACAGGAAGATCGCGCGGGGCACGTTGCGCCTCGGATCGTCCACCTCTTCGCTCGTCTGCGCGATGATCTCGTAGCCCTCGAAGGCGATGAAGGTCAGGCCCATCGCCGCGAACACGCCGCCCCACCCGTTTCGCAGGAAGGGGTGGAACGCCGGCTGCCACCCGGCGTCGCGCGCCATCACCCAGAGGCCCGCCGCCACGAACGTGCCGATGATCGCGATCTTTCCGACCGTCACGACGTTGCCGGCCTTGCCGGTCTCGGAAGCCCCGCGGAAGTTGATCCACGAGAAGAGGACGACCACCCCCGCCGCCAGCCACTTCTCCAGATCGAGCGGCCCGGTCTCCAGCGCCGGCGCCCCGAACGCCGACAGCACGAGGTGGAAGTAGGCGCCGAAGCCGAGAGCATAGAGCGAGCAGGCCACCGCGTGAGCGAACCAGGACATCCAGCCCGAGAGGAACCCGTTCGGGTCCGGCAGCGCGGTCTTGACCCAGAGGTAACCGCCGCCGGCGTCGTGGAAAGCGCTGCCGAGCTCCGCGTACGCCATCGCCGTCAGCAGGGCGACGAAGCCGTTCAGGGCGAAGACGAGCACGAGCGCCGGGCCGGCCACGCCCGCCGCGATCCCGGTCAGCACGAAGATGCCGGCGCCGATCATCGCGCCGACGCCGATCATCGTGATGTCGATGAGCCGCATCTCGCGGCTCAGGCGGACCTGCGTCGCCAAGCTCCCCTCCCCTCCTCCCGGCTGCCGCCAGTCTGACGGAGAAGGGGCTCGGGGCACAAGGACCGGGATTCCGTTCCGCGAGTCCCTCGGGGCCAGATGTGCGAGACTGCGGTGTCCGGATGGGAGGTGTTGGATGAGACGAGTCCTTGTGGCCCTGGCGGTCCTCCTCGCGGTGTTCCTGATCGGCTATGTCCCCGGGATGCTGAACGCTCGAAAGGCGCGGAGCGAGAACTCGCGGCTCGAGCTGGAGCTCGGGCTCGCCCGCCTCCAGGGGAAGCTCGGCATGGTCGCCTACCAGGTCAACCGCAACAACTTCGCCGACGCGTCGGCGCTCTCCACGGGGTTCTTCGACGGCTTGAAGAACGTCCTCGGCAGCCCGCTCCTCGATGCGGAAGCGAAGCGGAAGGCCGCCCTGGAAGCCGTCGCCGCGCGGCGCGACGAAATCAACGCGGACCTCGCCCGCGCGGACCCCGCGGTCAAGGAGAAGGTCGCCGACACGTTCGTTCAGCTCACGCAGGCCATCGAAACGCCGTAGCGGCCCGCGAACCCGTCCGGCGGGGGTTGAGCCGGCCGAAGCCGGCCTTGCAGCCCGTGGAAAAAGGGTGTGAGGCGGCGTTGCGAGCGCCGTGGGGCCGGATGCAAGGAGGCGCGACAAGGGCGATGCCGGGGCGCATCGGAGAGGAGCGCCGACGCCGCAGACGGCCCCGCGCCGCCGCAACCCCTTGGGGCGGATGGCCTCTTGCTCCCAGCAAATGGAGAGGAAGAGACACAGACCGTAGAACGGATTGTGATCGCGGTGAAATGCAAGAGGCCGGCCGCGACGCCCGCATCCATTTTTCCACGGGCTGCTAGGGATCCAGCTATGATTGGAGCGAAGGACAAGGAAAACATAAGGAGGTCCTCGATGAAAAGAACTGCGATCTTCGCCGTCGTTCTCCTCGCCGCCATCGCCGTCGCCTCTCGGGCCGGCGCGGCCACCAAAGCGGGCAAGACAAAGATGGAGGCAGAACACCCGATCATGGTGAACTCCGCGGATCTGAAGTGGGGAGACGCTCCGCCGATCTTCCAACCCGGCGCGAAGATGGCGGTGGTCCAGGGCAATCCGAACGGCGCGGGGCTCTACACGGTGCGTCTGAAGGCCGGAGACGGCTACCGGTTCCCGGCCCACTGGCATCCCACCACCGAGAATGTCACTGTCATTTCCGGCACTTTCCGCATGGGCCTGGGCGACAAGCTCAGCGAAGTGAAGGCCACGACCCTCACGGCGGGGGGATTCGCCTCGATACCCGCCCACGTCAACCATTACGGCTGGTTCTACGGCGAGACCGAGGTGCAGGTGCATGGAATGGGTCCCTTCAAGCTGACCTACGTCAACCCGGCGGACACACCCGCGGCCGCGCGCTGAGACCGGGGCCCGGATCTCTGCCGGCCCGACAAACGCTCGCCGAACCTCCGGCGCCGATCCGATGGCGCTTTCGCCCGCCGGCGCGGGCTGGTACTCCGCAAACTCCTGTGCTTCAATCGCTTTGGGATGCGTCGCCCTCTAAAGTTTCTCGTCGCGTTGATCTTCGGGCTCGCGCTCTTGACGTGGGCGGCCTCCGTGGCCGTCCACGAGACGACCCGGGACTGGTTCGAGAAGGACGTCAGCCTTCGGGCCCAGCTGGCCGTCAGCGGCGCGCGCCAGGCCCTGATCTCGCACTGGCACAAGGAGCAGCGCGCCGACCTGCGGGAGCTCCTGGCGGAGATTACCCATGACGAGCGCATCATGGCCGCCGCGGCCTGCACGGCGGAATCGACGCTCCTGACCCAAACGCAGGACTTCCCGACCCAGTTCAGCTGCCGGGAGATCGGCAAGCGCGTTCGCCCCGACGCCGGCGCTCCCGCGGCCCCCTGGAACACATGGCAGAGCGTCATGTCCCTGCCCGGCGGAAACGTCTTCGTCAGCGCCGTCCCCGTTTTCGATCGAGACGAGCCTCTCGGTTTCGTGATCCTGGTGCACGACCTCAGTTTCGCGGAGCGGCGGGAAGCCAAGACGCGCCAGTTCCTGCTGCTCGCCTTCGGGTTCCTCGCGGCGGCCGCCTCGGCCGTGACCGTCGTGGCGGCGCGCCTGTCGTGGCGCGGCTGGAGCCGGGAGCTGCGCAGCTTCCTCCACGGCGGCGCGCAGCGCCCCGAGTTCCAGCCCATCCTCCGCGACGTCCGGGAGCTCGTCGACCGCATCATCACCGAGAAGGAGGCCGACCGGGAGGCCGGAGAATGGACGCCACAGCGCCTCAAGCAGACCCTCAACCGCTACCTCCACGGCGAGAAGGTGATCATCGTCTCCAATCGCGAGCCGTACCTCCACGAGCGGTCCGCGGACGGGAGCGTGGCCGTCGTCCACCCGGCCAGCGGCCTCGTCACGGCGCTCGAGCCGGTCGTGCGCGCCTGCTCCGGCGTCTGGATCGCCCACGGGAGCGGCTCCGCCGACCGGGAGATGTCCGACGAGAACGGCCGCGTGCGCGTCCCGCCCGGCGAAGAAGCCTACATGGTCCGGCGCATCTGGCTCACGCCCGAGGAGGAGAAGGGCTACTACTACGGCTTCTCCAACGAGGGCCTCTGGCCCCTCTGCCATATCGCCCACGCCCGACCGATCTTCCGCAGCGAGGACTGGAAGCAGTACCAGGCCGTCAACGGGAAGTTCGCCGATGCCCTCTGCGCGGAGGCCGACTCGGAAGACCCGATCGTGCTCGTGCAGGACTATCACCTGGCCCTCGTGCCCCGCCTGATCCGCGAGAGGCTCCCGCGGGCGACGGTCATCATGTTCTGGCACATCCCGTGGCCGAACTCGGAGCGGTTCAGCATCTGCCCCTGGCGCAACGAGCTGCTCGAAGGGATGCTCGGCGCGAGCATCCTCGGCTTCCACACCCAGTTTCACTGCAACAACTTCGTGGATTCCGTGGACCGGCTGCTCGAGGCGCGCATCGACCGGGAACAGAGCGCGGTCATCCAGCACGGCCGGCCGACGCTCGTCCGCCCCTACCCGATCTCGCTCGAGTGGCCCGTGGGATGGGCGAAATCGGCCCCGCCGGTCGAGACCTGCCGGGCCGGCGTGTTCGAAGAGCTCGGGCTCGCGCCGGACGCGCTCCTGGGCCTCGGCGTGGACCGGCTCGATTACACGAAGGGGATCGAGGAGAGGTTCCTCTCCGTGGAGCGGCTGCTGGAGCAGGCCCCGGAATTCCGCGGACGGTTCACGTTCGTCCAGCTCGCGGCGCCGAGCCGGACGGCCATCCCGCGCTACCGGGAGCTCAACGAGAAGATCGAAGCGGTAGCCGCGCGCATCAACGGGCGTTTTCGCCAGGGCCCCTACCGGCCGATCATCCTGCGCCGGGCCCACCACGAGCCGCCGACCGTGTTCCGGTATTACCGGGCGGCCGACGTCTGCTACGTGAGCAGCCTCCACGACGGCATGAACCTCGTCGCCAAGGAATTCGTCGCGGCGCGCGAGGACGAGCAGGGCGTCCTGATCCTCTCCCAGTTCACGGGCGCGGCGAGCGAGCTGACCGAGGCGCTGATCGTCAACCCCTACGACCTCGACGAGGCGAGCGCGGCCCTGGCGACCTCTCTGCGCATGTCCGCCGGGGAGCAGCGGGACCGGATGCGCTCGATGCGGGCGTTCCTCTCCGAGTTCAACGTCTACCGGTGGGCCGGGAGGATGCTCGTGGACGCGGCCCGGCTCCGGAGGCGTGACCGTCTCACGGGCCGCCTGACGGATCACCTGGCCGCCGTGGCGGAGTACTCTCGATGAAGGCCTTCCTCGCCGCGCGGCCGGAAGGGCCCTCGGGGATCTCGGCCCTCTGTGTTACACAGGAGACGATGCAGGCTCGCGACTGGCAAGAGTTTCTGGATCATGTCCGGACGGCCCCCGCGCGCGCGCTCCTGCTCGATTACGACGGAACGCTGGCCCCGTTCTCCGCGGACCGGGACCGCGCGTTCCCGTACGCCGGCGTGCGCGAGGCGCTCGCGGCCCTGCTCGACTCGCGTCGGACGCGGGTCGCCGTCGTCTCCGGACGTCCCGCCCGAGACGTGGAGCGTCTCCTCGGCCTCGATCCGCTCCCGGAGATCTGGGGCTCGCACGGCCTCGAGCACCGCGGGTCAGACGGCGCCTGCGAGAAGAGCCCCGCGGCGCCGGGGGCGGAGCGCGAGATCGAGGAGGTCTGCTCCTGGGTCGCCGGCCACGGCTGGGAGCGGCTCCTCGAGCGCAAGCCGTTCGGTCTCGCGCTCCATGCCCGTGGCGCCCCGCCCGGCGAGTTCTCGCGCGCGCGGGACGCGGTCGTCGGCCGCTGGCGAGCGAGCCTCGAAGCGGCCGGCCTCGAGGCGCTCGAGTTCGACGGCGGGATCGAGTGGCGCCCCTCGGGGAGCCACAAGGGGGAGGTCGTCTTGGCGGTCCTCTCGCAGATGGGGCCTGGGGCCGCGGTCGCCTACCTTGGGGACGACCGCACCGACGAGGATGCCTTCCACGCACTCTCGGGCCTCGGCCTTTCGGTGCTGGTGCGCGGGGAGCCGCGCCGGACGGCCGCGGACATCCGGATTCGGCCCCCCGAGGAGCTCCTGGAATTCCTGCTGGAGTGGGAAGCGGCTTCCCGGAAACGAAGCTGATCCCGCCATGCGAGAAAGGTGAATCGGATGCGGCTCGTCGTGGTCTCCAACCGGCTTCCCTTCGCGATCTCCCGCGAGGAGGGGGGATGGAGGGTCGACCCGGGAAGCGGGGGCCTGGTGACGGCGCTGCGCCCGGTCCTGGAAAACCGCGGCGGCTGCTGGGTCGGATGGACGGGCGCCACGGACGAGGAGCTGCCCAACGCCGACGAGGTCCTGGCCGATTCCCGGTCCCGCTTCGGGTACCGGCTCGTCCCCTTGACGCTCACGGCCGGCGAGCGGGAGGGCTTCTACTTCGGCTTCTCCAACGAGGTGATCTGGCCCCTCTTCCACGACCTGCCGTCCCTCTGCCGCTACGACCCCTCCTCGTGGCTGGCCTACGAGAGAGTCAACAAGATCTTCGCCGAGACGACGGCGGAGAACCTGGAGGCGGAAGACTTCATCTGGGTCCACGACTACCACCTGATGTTGCTCGCCGGGCAACTGCACGCGCTCGGCGTCCGGTCGCACGTCGCGTTCTTTCTCCATATCCCCTTCCCCTCGCTCGACATGTTCCTGAAGCTCCCCTGGCGCTTCCACGTCCTGCGCGCTCTCATCGAGTTCGACCTGATCGGCTTCCAGACGGCCCGGGATCGGACCAACTTCCTCCAGTGCGTCCGCACGCTCCTGCGCGGCGCGGAGATCCACGGGCGCGGCGCCGTTCATTCGATCCGGCTCGACGGGCGCGAGATCCGGGTCGGCGCTTTTCCGATCTCCATCGACTTCCACGCGTTCGAGAAGCGCGCCGGCGAGGAGGAGGTGCGGGAGACAGCCCGGCGCCTGCGCGGCGACGAGCCCGGCCGCAGGATCATCCTGGGGGTCGACCGTCTCGACTACACGAAGGGGATCCCCGAGAAATTCGAGGCCTTTCGGACGATGCTCCGGCGATCTCCCGACCTGCTCGGGCGGGTCACGCTCATCCAGGTGCTCGTTCCCAGCCGGGAGGACATCCCGCGCTACCAGGACCAGAAGACGACGATCGAGGGGCTCGTCGGGCAGATCAACGGCGAGTTCACGCGCTCGGGCTGGGTGCCGATCCACTACATCTACCGGAGCCTGCAGGGCTCCCGCCTGCCCGCCTACTACCTCGCCGCCGACGTGGCCCTCGTGACGCCCCTGAAGGACGGCATGAACCTCGTGGCCAAGGAGTATTGCGCCACGCACGCGGACGAGCGCGGCGTCCTGGTGCTCTCGGAGTTCGCGGGAGCGGCGGCGCAGCTCCAACGCGGGGCGATTCTGGTCAACCCGTTCGACGTCGAGGGATTCGCCGCCGCCATCGAGCGCGCCGTCCGCATGCCGCGGGAAGAGGAGCGCGAGCGGATGCGGCGGCTGCGCCGCGCCGTGCGGGAATACGACATCTATCGCTGGGTCGACGAGTTCCTGGAGGCTTCGATCTCCAAGGACCTGGCCGACTTCCCCCGGCGCGAGGAGTACATTCCCGAACCGATGGGCGCGCCGCGATGAGCTATCTGCCGATCGAGCATCACGGGATCATCGGCGACCTCCACACCGCCGCTCTGGTCGGCATCGACGGCACCATGGACTGGCTCTGCCTTCCCGGCTTCGATTCGCCGAGCCTCTTCGCCTCGATCCTCGACGACCGCAAGGGCGGGAGTTTCCGCGTCGCCGCGGCCTCGGCGCAGGCGCGCCGCCGCCAGATGTACCTGCCGGACTCCAACATCCTGGTGACCCGGTTCCTGACGCCCGACGGCGTCGGCGAGGTCGTCGACTTCATGCCGGTCGCGGGCGACGGCTCGAAGAGGGGGACCGATCACCAGATCATCCGGATGGTGCGGGGAGTGCGGGGCGAGATCCCCTTCCGCATGGAATGCCGGCCGGCCTTCGATTACGCCCGCCGGGGAAGCCGGATCGAGCGAACGGAGTTCGGAGCCCGCTTCTCGGCCGGTGACCTCGCCGTCGATCTCGTGACCCCGCTCGAGACGCGCCTGGAGGAGGACGCGGCGCGCGCGGAGTTCGTTCTGCGGGAGGGCGACCAGATTCCCGTCGTGCTCGCCCGCCCCGGCGGCCGGACGCCTCCCGCTTTCGACCGGCTCGGAGAGATCTGCCAGCGCGAGTTTCGGCGGACGCTCCGCTTCTGGCAGGGTTGGATCGCGCGCAGCCGCTACCAGGGGCGGTGGCGAGAGATGGTCAAGCGCTCCGCGCTCACGCTGAAGCTGCTGACGTTTCGACCCACGGGGGCCATCGTCGCGGCGGCGACGACCAGCCTTCCCGAGCGCGTGGGCGGCGACCGGAACTGGGACTACCGCTACACCTGGATCCGCGACGCGGCGTTCACCGTTTACGCCTTCCTCCGCCTCGGCTTCCTGGACGAGGCCAGGCATTTCATCGATTTCCTCGAGAAGCACTGCCACATCGAGCAGGGGCTGCGGGTGCTCTATGGAATCGACGGGCGGCGGGCGGTGCCCGAAGAGCGGCTGGACCACCTCGAAGGCTACCGGGGCTCCCGGCCGGTCCGCGTCGGCAACGAGGCGGCCGAGCAGTTCCAGCTCGACATCGCGGGCGACCTGCTGGACGCCCTCTACCTCTACGACAAGTACTGCGAGCCCCTCTCCCACCGGCTCTGGAACATCGTCCGCGGCATCGCCGACTGGGTCTGCGACAACTGGATGAAGAAAGACGAGGGGATCTGGGAGGTGCGCGGCGGCCGGCAGGACTTCACGTTTTCCAAGATGATGTGCTGGGTCGCTCTGGACCGCGCTTTTCGACTCTCCATGAAGGAGAGCCTGCCGGGCAACCGGGACCGATGGCTCTCGACCCGCGACGAAATCTACGAGACGATCATGGAGCGGGGCTTCTCCCTGGCGAAGAACTCCTTCGTCCAGAGCCTGGGCAGCGAGGCCCTGGACGCCTCGATGCTGCTCGCGCCGATGGTCAAGTTCGTGTCCCCCTCCGATCCCCGGATGATGGGGACCCTGGAGGCGATTCAGAGCGAGCTCGAAAGCGACAACCTGGTTCGCCGCTACGATCCCGGCCTCGCCTCCGACGGCCTCGGCGACGAGCGGGAAGGGACGTTCTCGATGTGCACGTTCTGGCTCGCCGAGTCGCTCGCCCGGGCCGGACGGCTCGACGCGGCGCGCCTGACGTTCGAGAAGATGCTCGGATACGCCAACCACCTCGGGCTGTACTCGGAGGAGATCGGCCTGACGGGCGAGTCCGTCGGCAACTTCCCCCAGGCGTTCACGCACATGGGCCTGATCTCGGCCGCCGTCAACATCAACCGACTGCTCGATCAGCACCCGCGGGGGACCGGGCACGAAACCGAGCTGGAGTTCTAGCCGCATGGCCGAGAAACGCTTTCCGCGCGTCGTCATCGAGGCCGTTTCCCCCGAGATCGACGGCGGGCGATTCCCGATCAAGCGTACGGTCGGAGAAGACGTCGTCGTCGAGGCGGACGCGTTCGCGGATGGTCACGACCGGGTGGCCTGCGAGCTGCTCCACCGGCCCGAGGAGACCGAAACCTGGACCACCGTCCGCATGGAATCGCTCGGCAACGACCGCTACCGGGGCGCGTTCCGCGTCGAGCGCCTCGGACGCCACCTCTACACGGTGCGCGCCTGGATCGACCGGTTCGGCACCTGGTCCCGGGACCTCGAGAAGCGCGTGAGCGCCGGACAGGATGTCGCCGTGGATCTTCGGATCGGGGCCGCGATGGTCATGGAGGCCGGAAAGCGCGCCGCGGGAGCCGACGCCGGGATCCTCGCGGGCCACGCCGGGCGCCTCGAGGAGGGGGGCAAGGCCGCGCGGGCGCTCGCGCTGTCGGAGGACCTCGCCGGATTGATCGATCGGTATGGCCACGACTCCGACGCGATGACCTACCCCCGCGAGCTGTCGGTCGTGGTCGACCGGGAACGCGCCCGGTTCGGGGCCTGGTACGAGATGTTCCCCCGTTCCGCCTCGCCCGAGCCGGGCCGGCACGGCACGCTGCGGGACTGCGAGGCCCTCCTCCTCTCCGTCGCCGCGATGGGCTTCGACGTCCTCTACTTCCCTCCCCTCCATCCGATCGGCCGGACGCACCGCAAGGGAAAGAACAACGCCCCGACGGCCGCCGCCGGGAACCCCGGCAGCCCCTGGGCGATCGGCGGCGCCGAGGGCGGCCACACGGCCATCCACCCCGACCTCGGCACGCTCGAGGACTTCCGGCGCCTGCTCGCCCGCGCGGCCGACCACGGCCTCGAGGTCGCGATGGACATCGCCTTTCAGTGCACTCCGGACCACCCGTGGGTCCGCGAGCACCCGCGGTGGTTTCGCCGGCGCCCGGACGGCGCGATCCAGTACGCGGAGAACCCGCCGAAGAAATACGAAGACATCTATCCCCTCGACTTCGAAACGGACGACTGGCGCGCGCTCTGGGAGGAACTGAAGAACGTGGTCCTCTTCTGGGTGGAGCGGGGGGTGCGGATCTTCCGCGTGGACAATCCCCACACCAAGCCGTTCGCCTTCTGGGAATGGCTCATCGGCGAGATCAAGCGGCCGTTTCCCGAGACGATCTTCCTCGCGGAGGCCTTCACGCGCCCCAGGGTCATGCACCGCCTGGCCAAGCTCGGCTTCACGCAGTCCTACACGTACTTCGCCTGGCGCAATACCGCGGCGGAGATCACCGACTACTTCCTCGAGATCACGCGGCCGCCCGTCTCCGAGTTCTTCCGGGGCAACCTGTGGCCCATGACGCCCGACATCCTGACCGAATACCTGCAACTCGGGGGGCGCGCGGCGTTCGTCTCGCGCCTCGTGCTCGCCGCGACCCTCGGCGCCAGCTACGGGATCTACGGCCCGGCGTTCGAGCTCTGCGAGCGTCTCCCGCGGGAGGCGGGGAGCGAGGAGTTCCTCGACTCGGAGAAATACGAGATCCGGCAGTGGGAGCGGGGAGCGCCCGAGAGCCTGAAGGACCTGATCGCGCGCGTCAACCGGATCCGCCGCGAGAATCCCGCTCTCCAGAGCGACCGCGGCCTCGAGTTCCACGCATCCGACAACTCCCAGCTCCTCTGCTACAGCAAGGCGACCGAGAGCCGCGACGACGTGGTCCTCGTGGCGGTGAATCTCGACCCGCACCACACGCAGGCGGGGTGGCTGGACCTCGACGCCACCACGCTCGGAATCGCTCCCGGCGAGACCTATCAGGTCCACGACCTCCTCTCCGGGGCCCGCTACCTGTGGAGCGGAAGCCGCAACTACATCGAGCTCGATCCGCGAGCCGTCCCGGCGCACATCTTCCGCGTCCGGCGTCACGTCCGGACCGAGCGGGACTTCGATTACTTCCTGTGACCGGGAAAACACGAGGGCGAATGGGCCAGACCCGAGACAAGATCGCGTTCCGCAACGAGCCGCTCTGGTACAAGGATGCCATCCTCTACGAGACCCACGTCCGGGCCTTCTGCGACAGCAACGCCGACGGGATCGGCGATTTCCGCGGGCTGACGCAGAAACTCGACTACCTGCGGGACCTCGGCATCACCGCCATCTGGCTCCTCCCCTTCTATCCCTCTCCCCTCCGGGACGACGGCTACGACATCGCCGACTACACGAGCGTGAACCCGGCCTACGGCACGCTCTCGGACTTCAAGACCCTGCTCCGCGAGGCGCACCGCCGGGGGCTGCGCGTGATCACCGAGCTCGTCCTGAACCACACCTCGGACCAGCACCCCTGGTTCCAGCGCGCCCGGCGGTCGAAGCCCGGCTCCGCCGCCCGGGACTTCTACGTCTGGAGCGACACGCTGGAGAAGTACCGCGACAGCCGGATCATCTTCAAGGACTTCGAGGCCTCCAACTGGTCCTGGGATCCGATCGCCAAGGCCTATTACTGGCACCGCTTCTATTCGCATCAGCCCGATCTGAATTTCGAGAGCGCCCAGGTCCGGCGGCAGCTCTTCCGGGCCCTCGACTTCTGGCTCGGCCTCGGCGTGGACGGAATGCGCCTCGACGCGATCCCGTACCTCTACGAGCGGGAAGGCACGAGCTGCGAGAACCTCCCGGAGACCCACGCCTTTCTGAAGGCGCTGCGCCGCCACATCGAGCGGAACTTCACCGACCGGATGCTCCTCGCCGAGGCCAACCAGTGGCCGGAGGACGCGGCCGCGTATTTCGGCGAAGGGGACGAGTGCCACATGGCGTTCCACTTTCCCCTGATGCCCCGGATGTTCATGGCGCTCCGGATGGAGGATCGGTTCCCCATCGTGGACATCCTGTCGCAGACGCCTCCGATCCCCTCTTCGGCCCAGTGGGCGCTCTTTCTCCGCAACCACGACGAGCTGACGCTCGAGATGGTCACCGACGAGGAGCGCGACTACATGTACCGCGTCTACGCCGAGGACCGGCAGATGCGCATCAACGTCGGGATCCGCCGGCGGCTCGCGCCGCTGCTGGGCAACGACCGGCGCAAGATCGAGCTGATGATGGCGCTCCTGCTCTCGCTGCCGGGGACGCCGGTCCTCTACTACGGCGACGAGATCGGGATGGGGGACAACATCTACCTGGGCGACCGCAACGGCGTGCGCACGCCCATGCAGTGGAGCGGCGACCGCAACGCCGGCTTCTCCCGCGCTCCCGCGCAGCGGCTCTACCTGCCGATCGTGACGGATCCGGAGTACCACTTCGAGGCGATCAACGTCGAAGTCGAGCAGAACAACCCGAGCTCGCCGCTCTGGTGGACCAAGAGGGTCATCGCCCTGCGTAAGCGGTTCCACGCCTTCGGCCACGGCACGCTCACCTTTCTCTATCCCGACAACCGCAAGGTCCTGGCCTATGTCCGCAGCCACGGCGCCGAGACGATCCTGGTCGTCGCCAACCTCTCGCGGTTCACCGAATACGCGGAGCTCGACCTCTCCGCCTTCACCGGGCTCGTGCCCGTCGAGCTCTTCGGGCGCAACGAGTTCCCCTCGATCGCCGGCACTTCCTACCCGCTGACGCTGGGGCCGCACAACGTCTTCTGGTTCGCGCTGGAAAGGGTGGGCCGGCCCCAGGCCGCCGGGCCGGGATCGCCGGAGGGCCGGATCGCCGAGCTGACCGCCGCCGGCTCGTGGGAGACGCTCCTGCGCCCCGGCGGGCGCGCCGCGCTGGAGGAGGCTCTCCCGGACTACTTGCGCGCCCGGAGATGGTTCGGAGGAAAGGCGCGCAAGATCAAGACCGTCAGGATTTCCGAGTCCGTCCCGGTCGACGGGCAGGGCCAGTCTCACTGGACGCTCCTCCGCGTGGAATACGTGGACGGCGATCCCGAAAATTACCTGCTGCCGCTCTCCTTCGCCTCGGGAGAGAAGGCGGACGCGATCTCCCGCGACACCCCGCACGGGGTCGTGGCGAGGGTCCACGGGGGGGGCGAGGGAATCCTCTTCGATGCCGTCTTCGACCCCCCCTTCGGCGATGCCGTGCTCGCCGGGATCGAGCGGCGGCGCCGATGGAAGGGGGACCGGGGCGAGTTCGTCGCCACCCGCACGCCCGCCTTTCGCCGGCTTCATCCCGGGGGGGGCGCCCTGGCGCATTCCGTTCTCCGAGCCGAGCAGACCAACACGTCGCTGACCTACGCCGACCGATTCATCGCCAAGCTCATCCGCCATCCCGAGGAGGGGACCAACCCGGACCTGGAGGTCGGACGGTTCCTGACGGAGAAGGCCGGGTTCGCCCACACCCCTCCGGTGGCCGGCGCCATCGAGTTCCGGCGCGACGGGACGGAGTCGATGACCCTGGCCATCCTCCAGGGCTACGTCGTCAATCATGGAGACGCCTGGCGCTATACGCTCGATGCCCTGGGCCGGTATTTCGAGCGCATGCTCGGAAAACGCCAGGAGATGCCCTCGCCGCCTCTTCCGGCGGCGTCCCCGCTCGAGCTGGCGGCGGCGAGTCCGCCGCCCCACGTGCCGCGGCTGATCGGGAGCTTCCTTCAGTCGGCGCAGCTGCTCGGAAACCGCACGGCCGAGCTCCACCTGGCGCTGGCGTCGCGCCAGGACGACCCCGACTTCGCGCCCGAGCCCTTCACGACGCTCTACCAGCGCTCGCTCTATCAATCGATCCGAAGCATGGCCGGACAGAACCTGCAGCTGCTGCGCAAGGGGCTCTCCCGGCTCGAGGGCGCGACGCGCAAGCAGGCGGAGAGAATCCTGGAGCGCGAGGGAGAGATCTCCATCCGGCTGCGCGCCCTCCTGTCGCGCAAGATCGAAGCCCTGCGCATCCGTATCCACGGCGACTATCACCTGGGACAGGTTCTCTTCACCGGCAAGGACTTCACCATCATCGATTTCGAGGGAGAGCCCGCCCGTTCGCTCTCCGCGAGGCGCCTGAAGCGGTCGGCCCTGGTGGACGTCGCCGGAATGCTCCGCTCCTTCGACTACGCCGCCCGCGCGGTCCTGCTGGGACACGCGGAGGCGGCGCCGATCCGCAAGGAAGACCGCGAAGCCCTCCTCCCCTGGGCGACCTTCTGGACCCGGTGGGTCAGCGCCGCCTTCCTGCGGTCCTACCTGGAGACGGCGGCCGCGGCCCCGCTCCTGCCGCGGGACCGCGAAAAGCTGGCGACCCTGCTCAACACCTACCTGCTGGAGAAGGCGCTCTACGAGATCGGGTATGAGCTGCAGAGCCGGCCGGAGTGGCTCCCGGTGCCGCTGGAAGGGATCGAACGGCTTCTCGAGTCGGCCTGGACTTCCTCGAAGGGAGGCGACTCGTGACCGAAAAGAAGACGACGAGAAAGCCGAGGGCCGCCGCGAAGAAGGGCGCCTCGCCGGCGGGCCGATCGCGGACCCGGGCCGCGCGCCGCGCCGCGCCCGCGGGCCAGGACCGGAGGAGCCTCCTGACCGACGAGGACCTTTACCTCTTCAACGAGGGGAGCCACCTGCGGCTCTACGAGAAGCTCGGCGCCCACCCCCTCACGGTGGATGACGTCGCCGGAACCGCCTTCGCCGTCTGGGCCCCCAACGCCGAGCGGGTCGCCGTCATGGGCGAATTCAACGGCTGGAGCAAGGAATCGACGCCCCTTCGGCCGCGGGCCGATTCGGGCATCTGGGAAGGCTTCGTGCCCGGCGTCGGCGCCGGCGCAGCCTACAAGTACTTCGTCGTCTCGCGTCACGACGGGTACGCCGCGGACAAGACCGACCCCTTCGCCTTCCGGGCGGAGGAGGCCCCGCGGACGGCGTCGATCGTGTGGGACCTGGCCTATGAATGGGGGGACTCCGACTGGATGGAGGGCCGGGCGGCTCGCAACGCCCTGACCGCTCCCCTTTCCGTGTACGAGGTCCACCTGGGATCCTGGAGGCGCGCTTTCGATCCGGAGGACCGCTTCCTGACCTATCGGGAGGCGGCGCCGCTGCTGGCCGACTACGTCGGGCGGATGGGCTTCACCCACGTGGAGCTGCTCCCGATCATGGAGCATCCCTTCTACGGCTCCTGGGGCTATCAGACCACCGGGTACTTCGCTCCCACCTCCCGCTACGGCACCCCGCAGGACCTGATGTTCTTGATCGACTTCCTGCACCGCAACGGCATCGGGGTCATCCTCGACTGGGTGCCCTCTCATTTCCCCTCCGACGAGCACGGCCTCGGCTATTTCGACGGCACGCATCTCTTCGAGCACGAGGACCCGCGCCAGGGATTCCACCCCGACTGGAAGAGCTGCGTCTTCAACTACGGGCGGGACGAAGTCCGCAGCTTCCTCTTCTCCTCCGCCTTCTTCTGGCTCGACCGCTACCACGCCGACGGGCTGCGGGTGGACGCGGTGGCCTCGATGCTCTATCTCGACTACTCCCGCGAGCCCGGCCAGTGGATCCCCAACCGGTTCGGCGGCCGCGAGAACCTCGACGCGGTCGCGCTCCTGCGGCGGTTGAACGAGGAGATCTACAAGGCCTTTCCCGACGTCCAGACGGTGGCCGAGGAGTCCACGTCCTGGCCGATGGTCTCCCGCCCCACGTACCTCGGCGGCCTGGGTTTCGGGATGAAGTGGGACATGGGATGGATGCACGACACCCTCTCCTACATGGCCTCCGATCCGATCTACCGCAAGTTCGAGCACCGCAAGCTGACCTTCCGGTCGCTCTACGCGTTCTCCGAGAACTTCCTCCTGCCGCTCTCCCACGACGAAGTCGTCCACGGAAAGGGATCTCTCCTCGCGAAGATGCCCGGAGACGACTGGCAGAAGTTCGCGAACCTCCGGCTGCTGCTCGCCTACCAGGCGGCGCAGCCGGGCAAGAAGCTCCTCTTCATGGGGGGAGAGTTCGGCCAGTGGCGCGAGTGGTCGCATGACCGGAGCCTGGACTGGAACCTGCTCGAGTTCCCGACGCACAGCGGCGTGCAGAAGTGGGTGGCCGACGTGAACCGGCTCTACCGGGAAGAGAAGGCCATGCACGAGTTGGACGAGGATCCGGCGGGATTCGAGTGGATCGACGCCAACGACGCCGACCACAGCGCCGCGACGTTCCTGCGGCGCGGACGCGCCCCCGCCGACGTCGTCCTGGCGGCCTTCAACTTCACCCCCGTGCCGCGCCACAACTACCGGGTGGGAGTCCCGTCCGGCGGCTTCTGGAGAGAGGTCTTGAACAGCGACGCCGCTGAGTTCGGCGGCAGCGGCCAGGGCAACCTGGGAGGCGTCGAGGCGGCGCCGATCCCGTCGCACGGCCATCCCTGTTCCCTGCGCCTGACACTGCCGCCGCTGGCCGCCATCTTCCTCCGCCCGGACCGGGGCATGGAGCCCGCGGAGACCCGGCCGGAATGACGAGCGAGGAGACTCCCCTGGGAGCCTCCTGGCGCGACGACGGGACATGCGGCTTCCTCGTCTGGGCGCCGCGCGCGGAGAGGGTGCGCGTGGATCTTCAGGGCACGCCGCCCCGCCGCATCGACCTCCGGCGCGGCGACCGGGGGTACCACTTCGCGCGAGCGCCGGCCGGGCCGGGAGATCTGTACACGCTCTCTCTGGACGGAGGGCCGCCGCGCCCCGATCCGGCGTCGCGGTTTCAGCCCGACGGCGTCCATGGGCCTTCCGCGGTGGTGGATCCCTCCTTCCGCTGGAGCGACGAACGGTGGAAAGGCGTCGCGCTCGAACGCACCGTCTTCTACGAGCTGCACGTGGGGACCTTCACGCGCGAGGGAACGTTCGACGCCGTCATCCCGCGCCTGCCGCTGCTGGCCGACCTCGGAGTGACCGCGCTGGAGCTGATGCCGGTGGCCCAGTTCCCGGGCTCGCGAAACTGGGGCTACGACGGGGTCGCTCTCTTCGCCGTCCAGAATTCCTACGGCGGGCCCGAAGGCCTGAAGCGCCTGGTGGACGCCTGCCACGGCGCCGGGCTGGCCGCCGTGCTCGACGTGGTCTATAACCACCTCGGGCCGGAGGGGAATTACCTCGCGGAGTTCGGCCCGTACTTTACGGACCGCGACTCGACGCCCTGGGGAAAAGCGGTCAACTTCGATGGAAACGGAAGCGACGAGGTCCGGCGCTTCTTCCTCGAAAACGCGCGCCGCTGGATCACCGAGTTCCATTTCGACGCCCTGCGCCTCGACGCGGTGCACGCCATCCGGGATCACTCGTCCCGCCCCTTTCTCGCCGAGCTGACCGATGCACTCCACGCCGAGGCCGAACGGCTGAACCGGCCCGTGTACGTCGTGGCCGAGAGCGACTCGAACGACGCGCGCCTGGTCCGCCCCCGGACGGAGGGGGGCTTCGGAATGGACGCGCTGTGGAGCGACGACTTCCACCATTCTCTCCATGCCCTCCTGACCGGCGAGCGCGCCGGCTACTACCGGGACTTCGGCGCGGTGGCGGACCTGGCCGCGGCCTTCGAGCGGGCCTTCGTCTACCAGGGACAGCACTCCGCCTACCGCGGACGCCGGCACGGCAACACGACGGAGGGCGTGCCAGGAACGCGCTTCGTCGTCTCCGCGCAGCACCACGATCACGCCGGCAACCGCATGAAGGGCGATCGCCTCTCGGCGCTCGTGGGCTTCGAGAGCGGCAAGGTCGCGGCCGCCGCGGTGTTGCTCTCGCCGTTCCTTCCGCTGCTCTTCATGGGGGAGGAATACGGCGAGACGGCCCCCTTTCTCTATTTCGTCAGCCACGGCGACCCGAGGCTGGTCGAGGCGGTCCGCCGCGGCCGCCGCCGGGAGTTCCAGGCCTTCGGCTGGCGCGGGGACCCTCCCGATCCCCAGGCGGAGTCGACCTTTGCCGATTCGAGGCTCAATCCGAGCCTGGCGGGCTCGGGGCGTCACCGCGCCCTTCTCGACTTCTACCGGGAGCTGCTGCGGCTGCGCCGGGAGGTTCCCGCCCTCGCCTCCCTGGATCGCGAGCGGGTCGAGGCTCATCCCTTCGAGACGGAGCGGGCGCTCGCCATCGTGCGCCGCGATGGCGATTCCGCGGCGCTGCTGCTCATGGCGTTCGCGCCCGGCGCTTCCCGGATTCGGGTGCCCGCGGCGGGCCGCTGGCTCAAGGCGCTCGATTCCGGCGAGGAGCGCTGGGGGGGAACGGGCCCTCCGGCTCCGCGCTTTCTGGACGGCGACGCTGCCGGCGCGCCGGTCATCCTGGGCGGCCCCACCGCCCTCCTCTATCTGGCGGAATCCTGAGTCCGGGGACGCGCATGGAACGTTCCGTCTGGGAGCGCTGGAGGAACGATGATCGGAGCGCCTTGATTCTGCTGGCGCTGGCCGGGTTGGTCCTCCACTGCGTCACCAACGGACGGTACGGGTTCCACCGTGACGAGCTGGCCATGCTCGACGACGCGCGCCACCTGGACTGGGGCTACGTGGCCTACCCGCCGCTGACGCCGTGGCTCGGACGAGTCGCGCTCGGCCTCTTCGGGACGTCGCTCGTCGGGTTTCGGTCCCTCTCCGCCCTGGCGCTGAGCGTCTCGATTGTCCTAGCGGGTCTGATGGCGCGCGAGCTCGGCGGCGGCCGGTGGGCGCAGCTCGTGGCGGCGTCGTCGGCGGCCATCGCGCCGATGGCCTTGATCATGGGAGCGCTCTTCCAGAACATCTCCTTCGATTACCTCTGGTGGGTGCTCGCCGCATACCTGATGGTCCGATTGCTCCGGTCGGAGGATCCTCGCTGGTGGCTCGGGATCGGGGGAGCGATCGGCGCGGGCATGATGACGAAGTACACGATCCTCTTCCTTGCGGCGGGCATCGCCGCCGGCGTCGTGCTCACGCCCGCCCGGCGCTTTCTCAGGAGCCCGTGGCTCTGGGGCGGCGTCGCGCTGTCGATCGTGCTCTGTCTTCCCAACCTCATCTGGCAGGCCCGGCACGATTTCGTATCCTTCGACTTCCTGAGCCGGATCCACGCGCGCGACGTCGAGATCGGCAGAGCGGAGGGATTCCTTCTCTTTCAGCCGATCGTCAGCGCCAACGTCTTCACGCTGCCGTTGTGGACGGCCGGGCTGTACGGCTGCCTTTTCGCGCCCGGCTGGAGGCGCTATCGGCCGCTCGGCTGGATGTTCGTCGTTGCGCTGCTGCTCTTCTCCGCGGCTCGCGGGCGTTTCTACTACCTGGCTCCGGCCTACCCGACGCTTCTCGCCGCCGGCGCCGTCATGTGGGCGCGTCGGATCGGATCGATGCGCGAGGGCGCGAGGCGCCTCTCCAGGAAACTGACGTGGGGCGCGCTCGCGGCCGGGGCGGCCCTCGGCGGCGCCCTGATGCTGCCGGTCGCGCCGGTCCAGTCGGGCTGGTGGAGAGCCGTCAGCAAGGTTCACGACAATTTCTCCGAGGAGATCGGCTGGCCGGACCTGGTCGAGAGGGTCGCCGGCGTCTATTCCGCGCAGCCCGAAAACGAAAAGCCGGGAGTCGGCATCCTGGCCGGCAACTATGGCGAGGCGGGGGCGATCGACTTGTACGGTCCGGCGCACGGGCTCCCGGGCGCGATCAGCGGGATCAACTCCTACTGGTCCCGGGGATACGGTCAACCTCCTCCGCGCACCCTGATCGTGGTCGGGTTCTCGCGCCGGGAAGCCCGGCGCGCTTTCGCGGCGTGCGAACAAGCAGGCCGGATCACCAACCGCTACGGAGTCGAGAACGAGGAAACGCGGGACCACCCGGAGATCTTTCTCTGCCGGGGACCACGAGCGCCGTGGCCCGAGCTCTGGAAACGCCTTCGGCGTTTTGGATGAGCCGGGGATCCTGCCTCGCCGGGCCGCGGACTCGGCAGGGACATCGTTCGAGCATAGGCAGGCGCAGGTTCCGCGCGAGCGGAGGCGCGGTTCTTGGTGGAGCTGACCGGGATCGAACCGGCGACCCCCTGAATGCCATTCAGGTGCTCTCCCAAGCTGAGCTACAGCCCCACGAGAGGCAAGGCCGCGCAGGATAACACGGACCCGGCCCCGGTCTTTCACTCTCTCGGCCGCCGCTCGCGCAGCGAGCGCCCCCGGCCGAAAGCCCTGACCGGGATCGAACCGGCGACCCCCTGAATGCCATTCAGGTGCTCTCCCAAACTGAGCTACAGCCCCACAGGAGGCAAGGCCGCGCAGGATAGCACGGACCCGGCCCCCGGTCTTTAACTCTCGGCCGCCGCTCGCGCAGCGAGCGCCTCCGGCCGAAAGCTCAGTAGAAATCCGAGCAGGACATGTAGTAACCGCACGCCGGATCGGGGCAGAGGAGCTTGCATTTGCGCTCGAGGAGCGTCGCGCCGCAGTTGGGGCAGACGCGCTCGGGATGGACCTCGCGCAGCGGCGGCGCGGCGGCCGGGACCAGGCCTCCCTGCGGCTCACGGTCTGTCAACGTCCGGGACTTCATGACGCGGTTACTTGCCCGGCTCCTTCGGGGAAGGCGGCGGCGCGGGCGTCACGGGGGCGGGGGTCTCCTCGAGCTTCAAGACGAGTCCCGCGGGCGTCCGCAGCGGCTCGATCGGCGTCGTATCCGGAGTCGGCGGCGCCGGCTCGGCCGCTCCTCCGGCCGGCGCGCGCCGACCGTGGCCCTCCGCTTTCGAGCCGCAGCCGGTCGGGGCGAGGAAAGCCGCCGCGGCGAAGAGGAAGACGATTCGACGAAGCCACATCCGACAAGAATTATTCACGATCCGCTCCGAGCGCCGATGAACGGCGATCCGCAACGCCCGCACCCGGCCCTCTCCCGGCGTCAAAGGACGCTCCAGACAGTTTTTGTCGTTCTCGCTCGCGGGATTATGCCCGAGTTTGGCGCGCGCGAGGGCCGATATCGGACCCAAACCCTTGTCGCGCAAGGGAAATGCAGAGCGAGGCATCGTGGTACGGGACTTGATAGTGGAGAACATCAAGAGGCCGGCCAGGGAGTTCCGGCGTGGGGGGAGACTCGAGCTCGAGCTCCCCCTTTTTATTTGGGCCCGGGCGTTCAACGGCGCGCGCCACGCCTGCGGAGCGCCCCGACCCGAGGGCTCGCATCCTCCACGTACGGCAGCAGTGAGGGGACCGCCCGCCGCTCCCCTTCGAGGCGCAGCAGGAGGGCGTCGCCCGAATCCTTCTCCTCGACGACCCGGAAGGCGGCTCTGGCCGCGGCGATCGACCGGCCGTCCGCGTACGGGATCCGGACGAGAAACTCCTCCCCTCGCGGTTCCGTCGGGCGGCGGACTTCCTCCTCGAGATCCTGGATCCCCTCCCCGGTCCGCGCGGAAACCAGGAGGCCGGCCGCGCCGCTCCGCGCGCCGAAAGCCGCGCCGCGTCCGCTCCCGGCCAGGGCATCCCCCTTGGTCCAGACCGTGAGGATGCGCTCCTGCGCGACACCGAGCTCTTCCAGGACCTCGAGAGCGATCCGCCGCTCTTCGTCGGCTCGGGAAGAAGAGGCGTCGACGACGTGCAGCACGAGGTCCGCTTCGCGGATCTCCGCGAGGGTCGAGCGGAAGGACGCGACGAGCGCCGTCGGCAGCTTGCGCACGAAGCCGACCGTGTCGATGAAGACGGTGTTCGGCAGCCGGCGCGAGGCGGCCCGCGCCACCCGCGAGTCGAGCGTCGCGAACAGCCGGTCGGCCGTGTAGGCAGACTCACGCGTCAGGCGATTGAAGAGCGTCGTCTTTCCGGCGTTCGTGTACCCGGCGATCGCGACCTGGAAGAGGCCCCGCCGCCCCCGGCGCCGGACCGTCCGGGACTTCTCGATCCGGGAGAGGTCCTCGCGCAGGCGCGCGATGCGCTTTCGGATCTTGCGGCGGTCCACCTCGAGCTTCTGTTCCCCCGGTCCCCGGCCTCCGATTCCGCCGCCCAGGCGCGAGAGATGGCCGTAGCGCCCGGCCAGCCGCGGCAGCAGGTACTGGAGCTGGGCGAGCTCCACCTGGGTGCGCGCCTCCCGGGTGCGGGCGTGCGACGCGAAGACGTCGAGGATGACTCCCGGGCGGTCGAGCACGCGGATGCCCTCCCCCCAGCTCTCCTCGAGATTGCGCGCCTGGCCGGGGGTCAGCTCATCGTCGAACACGACGAGGGCGGCGCCCTGCGCGCGGGCGGCCCTGCCGATCTCTTCGGCCGAGCCCTTGCCGACGTACGTCGCGGGGTCGGGCGCCGGACGCTCCTTGACGAACCGGGCCACGACGTTGGCGCCGGCCGTGTCCACGAGCCGCTCGAGCTCGTCGAGCTGCTCCTCGATGACGGCGCGCGGGACCGCCCGCGAAGCCACGCCCACGAGGATCGCCTTCTCTCTTCCCGTGCCGGTCATCGGGAGCATTTAACCATCGGAGGATCGGCTCCTGCCGGCATCGGGTTTCAAGTTTCCGGTTTCAGGTTTCAGGAGCACCGGAAAGACGTTTCTTGAAACCTGAAACTTGAAACCTGAAACCCCGTCTTCTCTGTCCTACAATCTCCCCGTGATGCTCTCCGCGCACGACCGTCTCCTGGCAGAACGGCTCGAACGCCTCTACCGCGCCTACGGGCCCGAGACGGCGGAGACCGACCCGATCGTGTTCCTCGGGCGGTACACGCGGCCGGAAGACCTCGAGCTCGTCGGCTGGGTCGCGACGGCGTTCGCCTACGGCCGGGTGGAGACGATCCAGGCCAACGTCGGGCGGATCCTGGCGGCGCTCGGCCCGAGCCCGGCCGCCGCGCTCGATCGGATCGGCGACTTCCCCGGGTTCGCGCGCGACAGTCTCGCCGGATTCCGGCACCGGTTCCATTCCGCTCCCGACGCCGCGCTCCTCCTCTTCGTCATCGCGCGGGCCCGCGCGGAGTCGGGCTCGGTGCGGGCGTTTTTCGAAGCGGAGTACCGGGAGGAGGACCGGGACGTCGGAGCGCTCCTCTCCCGCGTCGTCGGGAAGATCCTCCGGTTCGATTACCGCCCCCTCCTCGGACGGCGGGACCTCGCTTCCTCCTCCCCCGCCCGCTTCTTCTTCCCGGACCCGGCCGCGGGCTCCGCCTGCAAGCGGTGGAACCTCTACCTGCGCTGGATGGTGCGCCGGGACGGGCTGGATCTCGGGCTGTGGCCGGGCATCCCGGCGGCCCGACTCGTGATCCCGACCGACACACACATTCATCTGGTCGCGCGACGGCTGCAGCTGACGCGGCGCAAGACCGCCGATTGGCGCACGGCCCGGGAGATCACGGACCGTCTCGCCCGGTTCGATCCGGAGGACCCCGTGCGCTACGACTACGCCCTCTGCCGCATCGGGATCCTGGGCGTCTGCCAGTCCGACCTGCGCCGGTCCCGCTGCCACGAGTGCGCCGCCGTCGAGGCCTGCCCGCCCGGCCGCCGCCGAACGGCCTCCCGTCCTTCGGTCAGCCGATCACCCGATCACCCGATCGTCGATCACCCGATTTCGCATCATCCGATCCCATGAAGACCCGCTCTCTCCTGACGATCGTCTTCGGCATCGCGCTGGCCGTCGTCGGCGCCGTCTTCCTGAGGTCGCTTTCGCCTCCGCAGTCGCCAACGGGGTCGTTGGCGTTTCTCTCGGCCGCCCCCTCCCTGCCCATCTACGACCGCTCCGGGAAGGTCGTGGACCTCTCCAAGGAGAAGGGGCGCCTGATCATCATCCACTTCTGGGCTACGTGGTGCCCGCCGTGCGTCGAGGAGGTGCCCGCTCTCTCGAAGTTCTGGGAGAAGTACCGCGGCCGCGACGACATCGTCCTCTACACGATCTCGGTGGACAAGGACTGGAAGACGATCGACGCCTTCACCGCGAAGAACCCCAACGCGCTCCCGATCTACCACGACCCCAACGCCGCGACCGCGAACCGATTCGGCTCGACGCAGTATCCCGAGACCTACATCGCCAACAAGGCCGGCCGGGTCATCTACCGCGTGCAGGGCGCGATCGAATGGAACGACCCCTCCGTCCAGCAGCGGATCGTGCAGCTGCTCAACTCCTGACGCAAGCCGGGAGGGGGTAGGCGGTAGGCGGCAGGCGAACGGAGCGCAATCAACCGTCCTTGCGCGTGTTCGGATCGCCTCCCGCCTCCCGCCTCCCGCCTCCCGAACGGTTGCGCATGAGCCACAGGAACAGGATGACCGCGGCGGCCGAGATTCCGAGGCTCCCCCAGTAAAGGAAGAGCGTCAGGTCCAGGCGCACAAGGCGCCTAGGGCGCCGCGGGAGCGGCGCCGACGGCGGCGGAGCGCTTCGACGCGCGCGCGGGAGCCGGTTTGGAGTCCTCGGCGGCGGTCCCGGCCGGGGCGGTGCCGCCGTTGGAGCCGATCGACCAGACGTAGTCGCGCAGGGCGCGGGTCACGGCGTCGGGGTCGTTCAGGAATGCCCTCGCCTTCTCGTCTCCTCCGAGCATCTGCGCGAACTCCGCCCGGTCCTTCGCGAACGAGGGCGCGTCCGCCATGGCCCCGAGCGGCGAGGTGCGCTGGCCCGACTCCCCTTTCGGGAAGTTCGTCGGCATCCGGGTCCCCGGCATCCACTCATCGGGCCGCCGGATCCAGTCGTTGATCCAGTCGTGCCGCAGCCGCCGCGAGGCCATCTGCAGGTTGGGGGCGAGGCTCGCGCGGTCCACGCCGGGCGCGCTCATCTCCTGCTCGCTGCGGGGATGGCACTGCTTGCAGCGGAGCAGCTCGAAGACCTTCCGGCCGGCCGCCCAGCGCGCCGGATCCGCCGCGTATTCGGACGTCAAGAACGGATACGTGGAGCGGTCGAGGAACGCGAAGTAGCGGGTCAGGTCGTTCAAGTCCTTGTCCGTGAAGCCGAACGTCGGCATGTGGACCTCGAGCCACGGGCGGATCTGTCCCGTCTTCGGCGCCTTGAGAAACGAGAAGAGCCAGTCGCTCTGAACCTTCGCCCCCTCTCCCTGGATGATCGGAGGCGCGAGCGAGGTGTCGGCCACGAGCGAGCGGATGGAGCCCCCGAACCCCTCGATGACGTGGCATCCCTGGCAGTTGTGGTCCTTGACGATCCGGCGGCCGCGCTCGATCGCCGCCTCCTCGCCGTTCAGCTCCTTCTTCGCGGCCGAGGACGCATTCAACTTCTGGAGTCCCAGCACGACGGTCGTGACCTTGTCGAGCTCCCAGTCGGTGAAGCGGAAGTTCGGCATCTTCAACTTCTCTTCCCAGCCGCGCGCCCGGTCGCGGTCGAAGATGCGCGGGTTGTGGAGCTTCATCCGGAACCAGTCCTGCCGCGTGTGGGGCAGGTGCAGGAAGCCGAAGTCGAGGCGGTGAACGGCCTTGGAACCTTCCTCGGTCAATTCCGTGCCGATCGGCTTCGCTTCCTCGAAGCCGGGGATCTTGTGGCAGGCGAAGCAGCCGTAGTGGGCGATGAGCTTCTCCCCGGTATAGACCTCCTTGGCGTGCAGGTCCATCCGGTCGAGATCCACCCGCGCGTCGAAGCGCGTCTTCGTGGCCGTCTCGAAATAGAACGCGATGTCGTCGAGGACCTTCGGATCCGTTCGCGGCAGCGGCGCCTGCTCGAAGCGCGCGGGGCCCTTGAGCGTCGAGAGGTACTCGGCGATGTCGAGCGCGTCCTGGGCGGTCAGCCGCAGGTTGGGCATCTTGGTCTCGGGGTTCCACTTCTTCGGGTCCAGGATCCACTGGGCGATCCAGTCCCGCGAGGCCTTCGAGCCGATCCCGGCGAGGTTCGGCCCGAACTGCCGGTAGGTGCCGATCAGGTCGCGCGGCGCATCGGCGCGCGGATCGATCTCGTGGCAGCCGAAGCAGCCGCGCGCGGCGACCAGCTTTTCCCCCCGGGCGGCATCGCCCTGGCCGGGAAGCGGAAAGACGTCGCCCGGATGGGACTTCTCGAAGATGTAGGCCACGATCGCATTGACCATGGCGTCGTTCTCCAGCCGGCCGAGCCGGTTCATCTCCTCCTGGGCCTTCGTCGGCTTGTGCTCGCCGGAGACGTTGACGAAGTTCTCCTGGTAGAAGAAGTTCGGCATCCTCGTGTTGGCGCGGAAGGAGGAGGGGTCCATGACCCAGCGCGTGGCCCACTCCTTCGTGACCTTCGCTCCGATTCGCTCGAGCGAGGGGCCCGGGAGCGGGAGATTCTGCCTCTCCAGCCCCTCGATGCGGTGGCATCTCCAGCAGCCGAGGATCTCGACCATCCTCATGCCGGCGTCGAGCGTGGGCGCCTCGTGGAAATTCGCCTCGTCGGCGTGGCAGCGGTAGCAGCCGGCCTCGACGTACTTGGCCGGCAGGATCGGCATCTCGTTGAACTTATCGAACTCCCACTCGTACTTTCTCTTCCACCGCTCTTCCTGCTTCGGCGTCTCGGGCGAGTGCCCCGCCGACCAGAAGGAGGAGGCGCGGTCCCGCCCGCCGTGGCAAGGCGTGCACCCGAAGGCGTTGGACGGGTGCGGAGATTCGCTCCCCACCATCAGGTTCAGCCGGGGATGCGTCTCGAAGACGATCCCGTCGCCGATGGCGCGCTTCAACGCCGGATAGCGCGTGGACAACTCTTCGAGCGACGCCTTCTCGAACCCCTTCCGGTCCGCCGCCATGTGGCAGGTCTGGCACCGGTCCACGCGGGGGATCTTCATGAAGTTGACGTCGTTGTAGTGCTCGGGCAGCTGCACCTGCTGGACGCGCAGCGACGGGTTGATCATGTCGAGGATCGCCGAGTTGCGCAGCTTGAAGAGGGTGTCCTGTTTCAGTCCCGCCACTTTCTGCCGGGCCAGCTTGTAGTCGGCGGAGAGCTTTTCGATCGAGGCCTGGACGTCGTCGCGGCGGGAGGTGATGCGCTTGATCTCCGCGTTCGTGTCCGCTTCGTCCTTCTTCAACTTCGCCAGCTTCAGGTTCGCGGCCTCCATCTGCTTCTGGATCCTGTCCAGATCGCGCCGGGACCCGGGCGCGGCCTTCGGGCGGTTGGCCAGGTCGTCCTCGTAGGTGTAGCGCGCCGCGTCGAAGGAGGCCTTGAGGAACTTGGCGTCCTGATCCGCCCCGTAGATCTTCGGGTCCAGCTCCCTCAAGTGCGCGTTCCACTTCGCGAGGGTCCGGGCGTGGGCCTTCACCGCGTTGCGGGCCTCGACGAGCTCTCCGCGCAGCTTGTCCCGCTCCTCGCCGTACGCCTTCTCCCGCGCCGTTCGCTCGGCCTCCATCGTCTTGTCCCGGTCGAGGCGCAGGAAGGTCTGCTGGATCGACTTCCAGTCGCGCTTGTAGTCCGCGTACACCATCCACCCGAAGATCACCGTGAGGGCCACCGCCGACCAGAGGAAGGCGCGGTTCAACCTCGGGATGTTGTAGTGATGGTCGATCGGCTCGGCCGGCGGCTTGCGGGGCATCGACTACGTCCGGGAGGCGGCAGGCGGCAGGCGGCAGGCGGACGTCGCGATCGGCCTCCCCCCTCGCCTTCCGCCTCCCGCCTCCCGCCTCCCGCCGTTCATATGTTGAACGCGAACTCGGGGATGTTGACGATGTACTTCAAGTTGAAGATCCAGCGCAGGTACATCTTGATGGGGAGGGCCAGCATGATGAGGGCGAGGTTGACGGCAATCATGTACCGGGCCATCCCCATCTTCTCGAAGAAACGGCGCAGGAGCGTCTTGGAGAGAACGAGAGGCAGCGCGCCGATGTAGAAGCCCACGACCGCCAGCCCGAAGATCTCGCGCCAGAGCCAGAAGCTGGGCAGCCCCTTCTTGAGGACCTTGATCCAGATGATTTCCGAGAGGTTGATGTTGTTCAGCGGCACAAGCTTGTTGACGTCCCAGAATTCGTAAGGCCCGAAGAAGTTCCAGTTGGGACCCCGGAGGAAGGTTCCGAGGGCGATCAGCGAGCACCAGAGCACGATGAACCCCACGAGGAAGATCGTGATCTCCCAGTGCCGCTCCTTGAACGTGAAGTAGCCGTTCCCCCTCGGATTCGTGTCGATGTAGGGGATCGCCATCAGGCCCACGATGATGAGCGACGGGAGGACGACGCCGGCCAGCCACGGATCGTAGTAGACGAGCATCTCCTGGAGCCCCAGGAAGTACCAGGGCGCCTTGGCCGGGTTGGGCGAGTCGGTCGGATTCGCCGGCTCCTCCAGGGGCGCCTTCAGGGCGATGGACCAGACGATGAGGACCGCCATCACGATGACGAGGCAGATGAGCTCCACATAGACGAGGTCCGGCCACGAGAAGACCTTCTGCGCCGAGTCCTGCCCTTCGATCGTCGCGAGCCCCGCCGCGACGCGCCGGTCGTTCTCGTAGGCCTGGTGCATCGCGTACCAGAAGAAGAAGCCGACGAGGAAGATCATCCCGACGATGGGCACGTTGTCCGGGAGCGTCGCGACCGCGGCGAAGTTGGGGTCCAGGTACGAGATCCCGATCCCGCCGCCCAGCGCGGCGAACAGGACGACGCCCCCCTTCTTCGACCAGAGCGGGCTCCAGTGGATGGCGAGCAGGACACCGATGAGCATCAGCGTCACGAGGTACTGCGGCGCCGACACGAAGTTGACGACGCTCTTGGCGAAGTTGATCAGGAACATCTACACCGGCCCCGAGATCCCGCCGTCCTTGCGGACGCGCCAGAAGTGCACGGCCATGAGGAACGCGGCGACCAGAGGGATGCCGACGCAGTGGAGCACGTAGAAGCGCAGGAGCGCGCCGGCGCCGACGAAGCGGCCGCCGAGCAGGCCGAACCGGGCGTCGTTGGTCGAGGTGACGAGCTGGATGTCGCCGATCTTCAAGAGGCTCGTCCCCGGTCCCTGGATGCCGATGAGCGGCGTCGCCGAGGCCATGTTGGAGCCGACCGTGATGGCCCAGATGGCGAGCTGGTCCCACGGCAGGAGGTAGCCGGTGAAGGAGAGGAGGAGCGTCAGGACGAGGAGGATCACGCCGATGACCCAGTTGAACTCGCGCGGCGGTTTGTAGGAGCCGGTCATGAAGACGCGGAACATGTGGATCCAGACGGAGATGACCATCGCGTGGGCGCCCCAGCGGTGCACCTCGCGCATGATGCCGAACGGGACCTGCTCGCGCAGGTCCAGGATGTCCACGAACGCGTATTCGACGGTCGGCCGGTAGTAGAACATCAGGAGGAGGCCGGTGAAGGTCAGCACCAGGAAGAGGAAGAAGGTCACTCCCCCGGCGCACCAGGTGTAGCGCATCTTGACCCCGGACTTGCGCGTCTTGACCGGGTGCAGGTGCAGGACCACGTTGCCCAGCATCGCGAGCACCCGTTTCCGGTTCGTGTTGGGGACTCCCACCCGGAAGATGGACTTCCAGAGCTGACTCGCGACGATCTGCTGCTGTATCTGGCGCCAACGCATTCTTGGTCCTTGGTCCCTGGCCGCTGGTCCTGGCCCCGGCCGACGTGGGACTCAGAACCGGTGCCCGGGACGGATCACGTCATCTTGATGAACGCTTTCGGGTCGCTCCATTGCCCCCGCTCGTAGAGATAGCGGGTGGCCTTGTCCACGATGATCTGGCCGTCGTCGGGAGAGAGGGTGATCTCCGCTCGCTCGAGCGGGCGGGGAGCCGGCCCCTCGAAGTTGATGCCGGAGACGTAGTAGCCCGAGCCGTGGCAAGGGCACTTGAACTTGTTCTGCGCCGCCAGCCAGTTCGGAGTGCAGCCCAGATGCACGCAGACGGCGACGAGCGCGTAGACGGACTCGGTCGAGCGGACGATCCAGACGCCGAACTTCTCCTTCCAGCGCTCGTCCACGCCGGGGCTGTAGGTGGAGGGATCGCCCGCCTTGAAACGCGTCGGCGGCTCGAAGAGCACGTTCGGGAACATGAACCGCATCGTGGCCGTCAGCCCCGCGACGGTCGCCGCCATGAAGCCGATCCAGGCCAGCGTCATCCACTTGAGGGTGGACCGCCGGGTGACCCCGTCGATGTCGAGGTCCGAGCCCGCCGCCGGGATCGGCTCCGCGTTGTTCCGGACCGTGGCCATCGTGTTCCTCAGACTACCAAATCCGCGGCGCGCGGCTCAACATTCCTCGAGGACGATCCGGGCGGCGACGGCGGGGCCGCGCGGGTCGCCTGCGCCGCGCGGCGGGCCGCTTCCCGCACGCGGAGATTCGGATCGTCCCTGGCGACCCTCTCGATCAGGGGAAGGCTCTCCGCGTCGCGCAGCAGCGACAGCGCCTTCAGGGCGTTGACCATCGCGGCCTCCGTCTGGTCGCTCGTCAGCTCGAGGCGCGCGAGACTCGTCCGGTCGATCATCGAGCGGAGCACCGGCAGGCCCGTCGCGTCTCCCAGCGAGGCGAGCGCGATCGCCGCGTTCCATCGCACGTCCGCGACGGAGTCCTCGAGCAGGACCTTCAGCCGCGGGACCGCCCGGCGCTGCCCGAGCCGGCCGAGCACGTAGGCCGCCATCTTCCGCGCGCCCGGGTCATCCGACTCCGAGCTTTCGAGCACGGTGTCGAGGGCGCGGGGGTCCGCCAGCACGCCAAGCGCCCAGACGGAATACAACCGGGTCTCCGAATCCGGGTCCTTTGCCGAGGCGAGCAAGGCGGGGACGGCCGCCCGATCGCCCAGCTTGCCGAGCACGAGGACGAGATACCGGCGGACCGGCACGTCCTCCGGACGGCTGCGCGAAAGGCCCTGGAAGATGCGCAGCGTCTCGGCGGCGAGCGCGTCGCGCTTGGGCCCCGGCGCGATCCGGGAGACCTCCCGGGACAGCTCGAAGGCCGCCTGCCACCGGCGGTTGGGCCCTCCGCCCCGGACTTCCTGGAGGTACTCGGCCGGGCTTTTCCGGTCGAACGTCATCAGGTTGAAGACGAGGAAGATGCCGACAGCGGTCCCCACGACGAGGAGCGGGAGAAGGAAGAATCGGACGGCCGATGCCTTGGGCGGCCGCTCGTCCTCTTCGTCCGTCCCGTCGGCGTCCGGCCCGGAGCCGGAGTGGGGGTCGTCGGTCACCCTCTCCTCGCCCCGGCCGCGCACACCCGAAGAAGAGGGGCCCTCACAGGACGGGAAGGTATCTCTTGGCCTGCGTGATCGGGTTGGGCACGAAGATGGCGTCCTTCTCGCACACGGTCTCGCACAGCCGGCACGAGACGCACGGCGCCGCGTCCACCTCGGCGATCTTGTGGAAGGTCTCCTGGAGCGGGTCGTCGATCAGGTAGATGCAGTCGAAGGGGCAGATGTCGATGCAGAACTCGCAGCCCGTGCAGAGGTCGCGGTCCACGATCGCCTTCGGGATGTCGCGCGGCTTGACCTTCTCGACGAGCTCTCCTTTCTGGTCCTGGATGCAGGAGACGGGGCAGTACCGCGCGCACACCGAGCAGTCGATGCACCGGTCGGCGTGAATGACGTACTTCTCGTTCTTGTCCCCGGTGATCGTGTGCGTGGGGCACTTGATCTCGCACACCCCGCAGCCGATACAGGTCTCGGTGATGAAATGAGGCATAGTCTCCCGGTCCGGCACGGAGCGACGGCCCCCCCGCGGACCCGTGAAAAAATATCATAACCGCGGCCGGGGCCCGGGCTGGGCTTATCCGTGGAACTTTCCCCGGCGTCCTGCGTTGAAGAAGAAAGGCGGATCAAACGTGAAAGAAATTCGCGCGGTCGTCCTGGGCCTCCTCGTCGTCGTCCTCGTGGCGATCGCGATCGCAGTCTGGCGCCGGCCCGCCCGCGAGCTCACCCACGTCCGCGGGTTTCGGGTCGAGATCCAGAAGACCGAAGGCGGCTCGCGCCGTCACATCTCCTTCCACGTCCCGATCGCGCTGATCGCGCGGATCGCCTCCTTCGTCCCCATGGCCGACCTGGGAAGCGATTTCCGGGCAGACTGGGAGGACAGGAACGTCACGGCCAGGGACATCCTGGACGCCGCCGCGAAGAGCGCGCCCGGACAGCCGGCGGAGATCAAGCGGGACCATGCCACGATCCAGGTCAGCTCCGAGGGCTCGGCTCTGGAGATCGTCGTCCACGACGAGTGGGACAGGACCGTGAGGGTGCGCGTCCCGCGGACGCTCGTCGAGAGCCTCTCCGCGGACCGTCGGATTTCCCCCCGCGAGATCCTCCGCCGGTTGGACGAGCTCGGTCCGGGCGACATCGTCACGATCCGGGATCGCGACGACGAGGTGACGATCACCGCGGAGCCGCGCTGAAGCGCGGCCCCGCGGATCGTGCGATCGGGTGATCGAGCCATCGGGTGATTGACCGGGGCTGGTTGCTCGCAGACACCAAATCACCCGATCACCCGATCACCCGATTCTCATAATAGGAATCCGGCCCGCACAGCCGGGGTTATCCTCGAAGCGATGCCGAATCGTCTCGCCGGCGAGAAATCCCCTTACCTCCTCCAGCACAAGGACAACCCGGTGGACTGGTATCCGTGGGGAGAGGAGGCCTTCGCCCGGGCGAAGGCGGAGGAGAAGCCGCTCTTCCTCTCGATCGGCTACTCGACGTGCCACTGGTGCCACGTCATGGAGCACGAGTCCTTCGAGAAGGAGAGCGTCGCCGAAGTCCTGAACCGCCACTTCGTCTCCATCAAGGTGGACCGGGAAGAGCGCCCCGACGTGGACGACATCTACATGGCCGCCGTGCAGACCATGACCGGATCGGGCGGATGGCCCCTGTCCTTGTTCCTGACGCCCGACCGGAAGCCTTTCTACGGCGGGACCTACTTCCCTCCCGAGGACCGCTACGGCCGGCCCGGATTCGTGACCCTCCTGAACGCGGTCGCGCAGGCCTGGAAGACGCGGCGCGGCGAGCTCGAGAATTCCGCGGCGGACCTCCTGGCGCACATGGAGGAGGGCGCGAAGCCCGTTGCCGGCGCGGCGCCGGTCGGACCGGAGATCCTCGAAGCGGCCGCGCGATCCCTCGCGGCGCAGTTCGACCCGAGAAACGGCGGCTTCGGCGGGGCGCCGAAGTTCCCGCCGGCGATGCGCCTCGAGTTCCTGATCCGCTATCACCTTCGCACGGGAGAGCCCTCCGCGCGCGGGATGGCGGAGACGACGCTCGCGAAGATGGCAGCCGGCGGCCTCTACGACCATGTGGGAGGAGGATTCCACCGCTACTCCACCGACGAGCGATGGCTCGTGCCGCACTTCGAAAAGATGCTCTACGACAACGCGCTGCTCGCGCGGGTGTACCTCCTCGCCTTCCGCGCCTTCGGGAATCCGGACGACGCCCGCGTCGCCCGAGAGACGCTCGACTATCTCCTCGCCGAAATGACGCCCGCGTCGGGAGGCTTCTTCGCCGCGCAGGACGCGGACTCGGAGGGGCGCGAGGGCGTCTTCTACGTCTGGGACCCCGAGACGCTCGAGGCCGCGGTCGGAACGGACGCCGCCCCGGTCGTCGCGGCGCGATTCGGCGTGACGGAGGCCGGAAACTTCGAGGACGGGCAGACGGTGCTCTCCATCGCCGCCTCCGTGCCGGACCTGGCGGATCGGTTCGGGCGATCCGAGGGCGAGATCGCCGCGCTCCTCGCCGGCGCGCGCGGCCGGATGTCCGCGGCTCGGTCGCGCCGGGTCTGGCCCGGGCGCGACGAGAAGCTGCTGACCGACTGGACCGCGCTCGCGGTCTCCGCCTTCGCGCTCGGGGGCCGCGTTCTCTCGGAGCCGCGCTACGAAGCGGCGGCGCGGGGGGCCGCCGACCGGATCCTGCGCAACTGCCGCCGGGAAGGGGCCCTGCTCCACCGCGAGAAGGACGGGACGGCGGGGATCGCCGGCTTCGCCTCCGACTACGCGAACGCGATCGAAGCCTTCCTCGACCTCTATGAGGCGACCTTCGAGCCGGACTACTTTCGGGCGGCGCTCGATCTGCAGAAGGGCCTCGACGAGCGGTTTTTCGATCCCGCCGGCGGCTATTCCCTGTCGTCGCGGGAGCACGACGGCCTCCTCTTCCACCCGCGGGAGATCTTCGACGGCGCGACCCCGTCCTCCAACTCTGTCGCGGCCATGAACCTCCTCCGGCTCTTCTCCTTCACCGGCAACGAGCGCTACCGCGACCGGGCGGAGGATCTCTTCTCCCTCTTCTCGAATCCGCTCGTGAAGGCGGGCACGGCGCTGCCGCGGCTGCTCTGCGCCCTCGACTACCGCAGCGACACCGCGGCGGAGATCGTGCTCGCCGGAGAGCCCGGCCAGCCGGACTTCGAATCGCTCCGCCGGACCGTCTTCGCCCGCCCCGGCCTGAACCGGGTTCTCGCGCACGCCGACGCGGCGGACAGCCTCGCCGCTCTCTCGCCGCTGGTCCAATCGCGAAAGTCACGGGACGGGCGGGCGCTCGCCTACGTCTGCCGGAACTTCGCCTGCCGGGCCCCCTCCTCCACGCCCGCCGAGCTCTCCGCGGCGCTCGATGGCTGATTCCCCGGACCCCCTGCGGGTCGCGCGCCCCCGGCGGCGCCGGACCGCGCGAAGGCCGGGCGCGGCGGTCGTCCTCATCCTCCTCTATGCCGCGATCTTCGCCTTGGCCCTCTGGTGGCTCAAGGCCCGGAGCCCGCTCTTTCAGAGGCGGCGCCCTCCGGCCCCGCCCGCCGAACGGAAGAAGAGCGGCGTCGCGTCGCGATCGGCTCTCCTCTCGGCCGAGGGCCTCACGCCGGTCGCCCGGGACGAGTACTTCCGGGCGCTCTCGACGCAGTGCTGCCCCTGCGGCTGCGAGGCCAATCTGCGCGATTGCCTGCTGACCGAGGACTCCTGCGCGGCAAGCCCCGAGCTCGCCCAGGAGATCCTCGAGCAGCTCCGATAAGAAGCCGGGTTTCAAGTTTCAAGTTTCAAGTTTCAGGATTCCAGACGAGAATGGCCGCCTGGAACCTGAAACATGGAACCTGAAACCCTCCTGTCATGACCGGCTTCGTCTACGACGACCGTTTTCTCCTGCATCGCGCGCCGTACGACCATCCGGAGCAACCCGGAAGGCTCGAGGCGATCCGCGACCACCTGATCGCCGAAGGCCTCTTCGAGCGCTGCCGGCGGGTCGAGGCGCGCGAAGCGACGACCGCAGAACTGGAAGCCGTGCACGCCCGCAGCCTGATCGACGCGGTCCGGGCGACCTCGCGCCGCGACTTCACGCAGCTCGACCCGGACACCTACGCGTGCCGCGATTCGGCCGAAGCGGCCTGGTTGGCCGCCGGAGGCCTGGCGGACCTGACGGCGCGCGTCGTCCGGGGAGAGCTCGACAACGGCCTGGCCCTGCTTCGTCCTCCCGGACACCACGCCGAGGCCGACCTGGCCATGGGATTCTGTCTCTTCAACAACGTCGCGATCGCCGCGCGGGCGGCCCGGGCGGCCGGCGCATCCCGCGTTCTCATCGTGGACTGGGACGTGCATCACGGCAACGGCACGCAGCACACTTTCTGGAACGACCCGGCCGTCCTCTACTTCTCCACTCACCAGTTCCCGTTCTATCCGGGCACCGGGGCCGCCGACGAGCTCGGCGGCTCCCGCGCGCGCGGCCGCACGGTGAACGTTCCCTGGCCGCCCGGCATGGGCGACGCCGATTACCTGGCGGCCTTCGATTCTGTCCTGCTCCCGATCGCCGAGAGATTCCAGCCGGACCTCGTCCTCGTCTCCTGCGGTTTCGATGCCGCCGACGGCGATCTCCTGGGCGAGATGCGCGTGACCCCGGGCGGCTTTGCCGCGATGACCGAGAGGCTTCGAAGGCTCGCGGGAGGACGCTCCGTGCTCGCCCTGGAGGGAGGCTACAACCTCGAGACGATCTCGAATTCGGCCGCGGCCTGCCTGCGCACCCTCCTCGGGGAGGACCCCGCGCCGAGAGAGTTTGGCTCCCCGAGCGCCGCCGCATCCTCGGTCATCGCGTCGGTTCTGGCCGCCCAGCGTCCCTTCTGGCCGGACCTCGGCGTTGCCTGAGCCTCAGTCCGCGAACGTGGTCCCGAGCAGGCCCGAGAGGTCGTAGGAGCCGCTCGCGAACTCGAGTGTCAGGGCCCCCTTCTCGAAGAGGGTCCGCTCCAGGGAAAGGTCCATGCCGGGAGGCGTCCACTCGTTCAAGTTCACGACCATGATCCGGTCTTCCGGGTAATACGTGAGGAGTCCCTCCGGCGCCTTCTGAGCGAGGTATGTCAGGAGCTGGTCGGGGATGGGGATGAAGGAGAGGGCCTGCACCTTCTCGAGCACGAAGGCCAGGAACCCATCCTTCAGGCGCAGCTGCGAGAGCGTGGCCTTGGCCGACAGAGGGACGCCGAACCGGTGCACGACGAGCGTGGCGGCGAGCTCTCCCGGCGAGACGAGGATCTTCAGATCCTTCAGGTCCGGGATCCGTTCGACGAGCTGAGCGACGAGAGCGTTCAGGGTCCGCTCGTCGAACGTCAGCGAGAGGCCGCTCCAGCGGACCCGATAGCCGTCCGACTCGGGGAGAACCACTGGAATTGTCTCCAGGGCTGTTTGGGGGTGCACGATCCATTGTACCACTGGCGCGGCGCGCGAATCATCTCTTGCCTGCCACCTACCACCTACCGAAACACGTAGGCGAGCGCGAATCCGACCTGGGCGCTCATCATGAGCAGATACATGTGGGTCCAGGCGGGATGGTTCTCGGTGCGAGCGAGGTCCTCGGGGTTCGCGAGGAGCAGGCGCGCCGCGTACGCTCCCCACGCGGCGAGCGCGAGGCCGAGGACGGTCAGGAAGGTCCGGTTGCCCGTCAGGAGCGTCTCGGTGGAGTTGCCGGGGTCCGGCAGCCAGGCCAGCAGAGGGATGAGGAGCCAGGGAACGACGAAGAACGGCGCGATCATCCGCGCGGCCCGGGTCACTCCGAAGCGGATCGGAAGCGTCATGCATCCGTGGGCGCGGTCCCCCTCCATGTCGGAGAAGTCCTTGGTCGAGGTCGTGCCGAGAAGGAAGAAGGCGAAGATGCCTCCGATCGCCCAGGCCTCCCAGACGCCGACGGACGCGACGAACGCCCAGCCCGCGACCTTGAGGAGCCCCCCGCGCGTCACGGCGATCGTCACGTTCGCGGCCAGCCAGTGCCGCTTCGTCCTGCCGAAGGCGGGAAAGGAATAGACGAAGCTCGCCAGGGCCCCCAGGCAGTAGATGAAGAACGCCGCGTGGAAGGAGAGCGGGGCCTCGAAGCGCTCCCGGAAGGAGCTGTACGGGTACGGCACCACGAGCCAGGTCGGCAGGATCACGAGAACGTAGAGAACGGCGGCGGTGATCCAGGCCCGGCCAATGGAGATTTCGCCCGTCACGAGCGGGCGGTCGGGCTTGTTCTCCCGGTCGATCTCCAGGTCCGCGATCTGGTTGACGATGTTGGAGGCCGCGTTCATGAGCGAGGCGCAGAGCGATCCGATCGCGACGGTCAGGACGACGGCCCACGTCACGCGGCGGGAGGGGTCCGGGTTGTGGGCGGAGCCGAAGGCGCAGACCGCGCCGGAGACGATGCCGAGAAGCGGCGGCAGCAGCGTGAAGGGGCGCGCGAGACGGACGTATCTCTTCATGCGCCGGTGACGGGGAGAAAGAGCCCGTGGCCCTCCATGGAAAGGAGGATCTCGATCGCGACGAGCGCCCCCACGAGGGTGTTGAAGGCATTGGCGAACTCGTGGTCGAGCCGGACGCCGCTCCCGCCGGCCAGATCCAGCGCGGCGCTTTCCGCGAGCGAACCCGCGGTCCCGGCCGCGGCGACGACGGCGATCGCCGCGGCGGGCAGGAGGCCGGCGAGGACGCCGACCCCGCCCATCAGGGCGGCGCCGGCGGCTCCGGCGAGGACTCCGGACAGGGAGACCGCGCCCGCGCTCCCGACCGGAAGCCGGCGAAGCCTCGCCAGGGAGAAGGGGCTGCGGCCGTAGAGGCCGCCGATCTCCGTGCCGAGCGTGTCCGCGAGGGCCGCGGCGAGCGCGGCGACGAACGCGACCGGCGGCGCGCCGAGCAGCAGCAGCGCGGCGGGGACCCCGACGTTGGCGACGACGTGCGCCGCGCCGCGCCGCCCGCGGTCGGCCTGCGCGACGCCGCTCTGCGCCTTGCGGGCATATCCCCATCGCGTCGCCGCCGTCCCGGCGGCGAAGAAGGCCCAGAGCACCGCGTACGCGCCCCAGCCCCCGGCCACGATGACGAGGAGCCCCGCCAGCGCGCCGGCCCAGGCTCCGGAAGCCGAGACCAAGGCCAGGCGCCAGGCCGCCAGGGCCACGACCGCGTTGACGGCGGCGGCCGCGAGGATCGCGGCCACTCCGAGCGAGGGCCAGGGAACGCCCTCTCCGGCCGCCAGGCGCGCAAGCTGAAACACGGTCAGCGCCGTCGGCAGGGCCGCGACGAGATTGTCGTCCAGGCCGGAGCGCACCGACTCGAGGAAGGCGTAGAGGGCCGCGCCGCAGACGAGGATCGCGACGGCCGCCGGCTCGAGCCTCCGGGCGGAGACGAATCGGAACACCAGGACGGCGCCGGCGCCGCCGAGCGCCCAGTTGCCGAGCAACCCGGCCCAGGTCTTCTCCGGGTTCCAGGGGAGGAGAGGTCCCCGCAGAAGCCGGCCGGCGATCGTGGCCGCGGGGTCGCCGAAGGCCATCATCGCCCAGACCGCCGCGGCAATCGGCAGATAGCGGCCGCGGAAGAGGAGGATCAGGACGAGCACCATCGTGGCATAGGCCACGATCCCCGTGTCGCGCGTCCGGGAAGGATCCCTGTAGATCCCGCGGCCGATCCGCGGCATGACGAAGAGATTGAAGAGGAGCGCCGAGAGCGCGACCGCCGCCGCGGCTTTCCAATCGAGCCAGCGGAGCGTCAGGGCGAGCAGCCCCATCCCGGCGTGGACGGCCTTGCGCTTCCACTCCGAAGCCGTCAAGGGAGACAGGGTTACTCCAGGCTGTCATCCTGAGCGAAGCGAAGGATCTGCTCTTCCCTCGGCAGGAGCAGATTCTTCGGCCCTTCGGGTCTCAGAATGACAGTGGTTTCGGCGACCATCACGCTTCCGGGAGCGCGCGGCGGGCCAGGTACTCGACGAGCGCTTCGCGGTAATGACGGACGGGGCGGCCCGTGACCCTCTCGTAGCGGGAGACGTCCAGGACGGAATAGGGAGGCCGACGGGCCGGGCGTCCGAGCGTTTCCGAGCCGGTCGGCTCGACGGTCACGTCGGCGTGCCCGGAGAAGGCGAGGATCTCGCGGGCGAAATCGAACCAGGTGACCTCTCCCCTGTTGGCGAAGTGAGAGATCCCGACCGCGCCGCTTTCGATCAGCGCCAGGATCGCCTCGGAGAGGTCGGCCGTCGCCGTCGGGCAGCCCGTCTGGTCGTTCACGACGGTCAGCGTGCGGCGGCCGGCTTCGACCTGCTTCAGGATTGACTCGATGAAGTTGGGGCCCGCCGATCCGAAGAGCCAGGAGCTGCGCACGACGAGCCCCGAGGGCACGCGCAGGGCGGCCTCCTCTCCCTGGAGCTTGCCGCGGCCGTACGCCGACAGCGGGTTGGGAGCGTCCTCCTCGGAATAGGGCTCCCGTTTCGCTCCGTCGAAAACGAAGTCCGTCGAGATCTGAACGAGCTGCGCGGAGTGGCGCAGGGCATGGTCGGCGAGCCTGTGAACGGCGCGGGCATTCACCTCCAGCCCCCGGGGGTCGGACTCGCACTCGTCCACCCGCGTGAACGCGGCGCAGTTGACGACGACGTGCGGCTGGATCTCCCGGAACGCGCGCTCCACATCCGTCTCCTTCGAGACGTCCAGGTCCGCTCGGGGCCGCGCGAACACGTCGTGCCCCGCGCCGGCGAGGGCCGGAACGAGGTCCGACCCGAGCATCCCGCCCGCACCGGTCACGAGGATCCGCCGGCGCGGCCGCGGCACGGCGCGCGGCGCGGACAGCACCTCGGGGACCGGCTCGGCCGTGGCGACCGCGGCGTCACTCATGGGCGTCAAACGTGAAACGTGAGACGTAAGACGAAGATCTCCGGGCCGCCGGATTCGTCTGACGACTTACGTTTGACGTTTTACGGCTCCGGTTACCCGGGGTCCTTGGCGGCCGCCGAGGAGGTGGCCAGGCGGTCGCCGTACTGCGAGCGATAGAAGGCGCGGTATGCGGCGTCCTTCTCCTTGACCGGACGCCACCACTCCTCGTGCCGGCGGTACCAGGCGATCGTCCCGGAGAGACCCTCTTCGAGCGGCGTCGAGGGGCGAAACCCCAGGGCGGCGAGCTTCCCGGCGTCGAGCGAGTAGCGGCGGTCGTGACCGGGACGGTCGTCGACGAAGCGGATGAGGCTCTCGGGCCTTCCCAGCTGGCGCAGGACGCGGCGCGTGATCTCGATGTTCTCCATCTCGTTGCCGCCGGCGATGTTGTAGGTCTCGCCGGGCTCGCCCGCATCGAGCAGGAAATCGATCGCCGCGGCGTGGTCGCGCACGAAGAGCCAGTCCCGCACGTTGCGGCCGTCGCCGTAGAGGGGGAGCGGCTCGCTGTCGATCGCGTTGGTCACGAAGAGCGGGATGAGTTTCTCCGGGTACTGATACGGCCCGTAGTTGTTGGACGCGCGGGTGATCACGACCGGCGTGCCGTACGAAGCCCAGTAGGAATAGGCGAGCCGGTCTCCACCCGCCTTCGACGCCGCGTAGGGGTTCCGGGGCATCAAGGTCGATCCCTCGGTGAAGGAGCCCTCGGCGATTGTGCCGTAGACCTCGTCGGTCGAGATCTGGATGAACTTGCGAATGCCGCGGCGCTTCGCCTCCTCGAGCAGCACGAAGACCCCGCGCACGTCCGTCTCGATGAAGGAGGCGTCGCCCAGAAGCGAGCGGTCCACGTGCGTCTCCGCCGCGAAGTTGACGACGTCGGTGCACCCCTCCATCGCGGCGCCGGCCGCCTTCGGGTCGGCGATGTCGCCGCGCAGGAAGCGGTAGTTCGCCCGGCCCTCGATGTCGGCCAGGTTGGCGGGATTGGCCGCGTACGTCAGCTTGTCCAGGTTCACGACAGAAACGCCGTCCCCCCGCGACTCGAAGAGACGGCGAATGAAATTCGACCCGATGAACCCGCACCCGCCCGTCACGAGGACCTTCACGCCCCGCCCCTCGCCTCCCGCCTCCCGCCTCCCGCCTCCCGCCTCATACGATGCCGATCTCGGAGTTGTCGCCGATCAGGAACCGGTGGACGCGGGGGCGCTCGACGCCCGGATGGATGCGGACGTTCGTGCCGATCAGGGAGTCCGCGATGCGCCCCGGGATCCTCTCCAGGCGCGAGCCCTGCAGCACGATCGAGTTCTCGATCTCGCACCGCTCGATGAAACAGTCGGGCCCGATCGCCGTGTACGGTCCGACGAAAGCGTCCCGGATCTCGGCGCCCGGCCCGATGACGGCCGGCCCGCGCACGGTCGAGTTGACGAGGCGCGCACCCGGCTCGACGACCACCTTGCCTTCCACCCGGCATCCCGAGTCCACGCTCTCCAGGCCCTTCGCCGTGAAGGTGTCGAGGATGATGCGGTTGGCTTCGAGCATGTCTTCGATCTTCCCGGTGTCCTTCCACCAGCCGGAGACGACGTGCGGGTGGACGCTCTTGCCGTGATCCACCAGCCACTGGATGGCGTCGGTGATCTCCAGCTCCTGCCGGGCGCTCGGGCGGATCTCGCGCGCGGCCTGGAAGATCGTGTCGTCGAACATGTAGACGCCCACCAGGGCCAGGTCCGACTTCGGCTCCCGCGGCTTCTCCGTGAGGCGGACGACCGTCCCGTTGGCGAGCTCGGCCACGCCGAACTGCTCCGGATTGGGGACGTGGGCGAGGAGGATCTGCGAGTTGCAGCCGATGCGCCGGTAATCGTCCACGAGCGCCGTGATGCCGTCGGCGATCAGATTGTCCCCCAGGTACATGACGAAGGGCTCGCCGCGCAGATACGGCTCCGAGATCAGGACCGCGTGCGCGAGGCCGCGCGGGGCGTCCTGGTCGATGTAGGTGATCCGCGCGCCGAAGCGGGACCCGTCTCCCAGCGCGTTCTGGATCTCCTCCCGCGTGTCCCCGACCACCACGCCGATCTCCAGGATGCCCGCGGCGACGATGGCCTCGACGCCGTAGAAGAGCACCGGCTTGTTGGCCACGGGCACGAGCTGCTTGGCGCGCGTGTACGTCAGGGGGCGCAGGCGCGTCCCCTTGCCGCCCGACAGGATCAGCCCTTTCATGAATGCGGAATCATACTCAACGAAAGCCGTGAAACGTTAAACGGAAGACGTTCAGGTAGTGGGTCATTTTGAACATGAGCCACTGACCGTTCCATCCGCCCCGGCTGCGGGGCCGCCTCCCTCGTCGGCACGCGACGGCTCGGCCGCGACAGAGCAACCGGCCGTCGCTCTGTCGCGAAGGCGCAGCGGGAGCGCGGTGACAAGAGTCTGCTGTGATGCGCCTTCGCTCACGGCTTCCTCCGGGAGGCGTCCCGCCGCCGGGGCTTCACCTCGGCCCAAGGGAGACGCCGCACTCCGGAGCCCCCGTTTAGAACCTCTCGGCCGCCTGGTCGCGCAGCGACCGCCCGCGGCCGAAAGCCATGGGTGACGAGCATGGAAGAGCGCGACCGGTGCCACGATGAGACTGCGAGGAACCCTCAGTCGCCGGCCGGTTCTTCCCCTCGCGGCAGGCCGGCACGTGCCTCCGAGGGAAATGCCGACGGCTCCGGGGCGACCCTCTCGCCGCCTACCAAAATCGACCCGCTACCGACGTTCAACAGAGCCGGGCTTCGCTTCGTCTGACGTTTCACGTTCTTACGTTTCACGCTCATGGGCCGAAGATGCGATCGAGCGAGCCGTTCACGTCGAGCAGGGTGCCGATGTCCTTCAGGTTGACGACGAAACGGTAATCCCGCCGCGTGGTCGGGGGCAGGCGCAGCTGCCGGACCTCCAGATAGACCGTGTAGCACGTTCCCTTGAAAGAGACGAGGGACCGGTCTTCGAGCAACTGCCCCTTGCGCGCGTCGTAGTTCAGCTGCGTGTCCAGCCGCAGGGCCTTCGTCAGGTCGAGTCCCGCCGCCAGACGCATCTGGTCCGTGTTGGGCGAGGGAGACCCTTCCGGGAGAGGCGCCGCCAGGACGGGCCGGCTCGCGAACCAGGTCGCGTTGACCGTGTTCCCCTTCCAGGAGACCGCCGCCGTGGCCGAGGCGCCGGTGACCTGGGAAGCGTGGGTGTCGTAGTCCATGCGGCCGTCGAAGTGCAGGAGGCTCCCCGGCGCCAGGCGCAGGACCGTCTGGACCGGGCCGTCCCTGGTCACCACGGACTGGAAGGACGTGGCCGAGGTCAGCAGGCTCTGGGGGAGGCGAAAGGCGTGCGTCTGGGAGATCTCGAGGGAAGCGACCTCCTCGGCGGACCCCTTCTTCGGATCGGCCGGGCGCGCGAGCAGTCGGTTGACGATCGCGTAACGCACCTCGTTTCTTCCGAGAGCCAGGTCGATCTCGTCGTAGGCGGGGATGCGGGCCGGGTCCGAGACTTCCGAGACGAAGTTGTAATCGATCCGCGGCTCGATAATGTGCTTGAACTTCCCGAAGCGGCCGATCTCCGCGTCGTAGATGCGCGAGAAGGAAGGGCCGACGATCGAGAGTCCGGCCTCTCCGTAGCGACGCGTGAAGGAGGTCCCCTCGAAGCGCGTCTGGCCCTCGTCGGTCGAGTCGGTGTAGCCGGTCCAGCGTCCCCCGAGTTTCGCCGTGACCGACAGCCACGGGATCCGCTTCCAGGGAAGGGAGAACGTCGGGTGAAAGTCGCCACGCCCGTACGTCCCCCGCGGCAGGTCCGTGCCGCGGTTGACGTAGAGATACGACAGCGACGACTCGAGGGACAGGAAGACGGGGCTCGCACCGATGCGCGAGGTCCGGTGGAAGAGCTCCAGCGAGGGGAGCCGCTCCTGGAAGACGGTCGTCCCGAAGAAGGATTCGCTCCTCTCCACGCGGAAGTTGACCGAGTCGTCGCCGAAGTTCTTCGTCAGGAAGCCGCGCGACAGGATCTGCCGCGCCGACGCCAGCGCGAACGATCTCTCGATGTCCTGCAGGTACTGCTCGTCGGAATAGTCCCGGACGGAGAGCACGCCCCGGAAGCCGTAGGGCAGGTCGTCGGAGACGTGATCGAGCTTGACCTTCCACCGGTCGAGCGTGCGGCGCGCGAAGACGCCCGCCGCGCCGCTGGGCAGAAAGCAGGGGCCCTCGCCCCCGGACGGCTCCTCGGAAGCGGGCACGCAGGCCGTCGCCTCCTTGTCGTGGATCGCGTATCCCTGGAAGATCCCCGCCGACTCGAGCGACGGCGCCCACCGGAATTCCTCCCCGAGGCCGTAGGAGCCCTTGGAGTAGAGATCCAGGTTCGTCGTCAGGTCCGTCGAGCGCCCGGTCGCCCAGTAGTACGTCGTGCCCACGTAGGCTCCCCGGCGGCCGTTGTAGCCGAGGCCCGGCACGAGGAACCCTGTGGCGCGGTCCTCCTTGGTGGGCCAGACGAGATAGGGCGTGTAGAGGAGCGGCACCGAGCCGACGCGGAAGGAGACATCCTTCATGCGCGCGTAGTCGTCCAGCGTCACAGTGGCTTCGGAGAGATAGAACGACCAGTCGGGCCGCGGCATGTCGCAGGCCGTGAAGATGCCGTGGTGAATCCGGTAGGTGGCCTCGCCGATCTTCTCGATCCACTCGGCGACGATGTGGTACGTCGGAGCCAGGTCCGCGCTCGCGTCCTCGAGCCGGCCGGTCTTTGTCTCCAGCTGGAACGTCGCGCGGCTTCCGGCCAGGCGCGACGGCCCCTGGTCAATGATCACGTTCCCCTCGAGCGTCGCCGTCTTCGTCGGGAAGTCGTACCGCCCCCTGTCCGACCGGATCTTGACGTCCTGGTAATCGATCTCGACCTCCTCGGATCCCTCCCAGAAGACGTCCTTCTCGTAGTGGACCGGCTGCTTTGTGTAGAGGCGGACCTCTCCCCCTCTTTCCGGCGCCTTGAACTTGATCTGGAAGTTCGTCCGGGCCTTGAATCGCGACTCGAAGGGGTCCGTCGAACCGAAGGGCTCCTGCGCGGAAAGAGCGGCCGCGAAAAAGAACAGGACGGCCGCGGCGCGACCGGCAGCTCTCACGCGTCCATCGGACGCAGTCGCGGGGACACCCGGAACGCGGCCTGGGTCTTCGCGCGGACCTCCTCGACGGCCACGCCCGGGGCGATCTCGACGAGCTCGAGCTCCCGCGCCTCCCGGTCCACGTCGAAGACGCAGAGGTCGGTGATGATCCGGTGGACGCAGCGCCTTCCGGTCAGGGGGAGAGTGCAGGCCTTCAGGATCTTCGGCTCGCCGTTTCTCGCCGTGTGCTCCATCGTGACCACGAGGCGCCGGGCGCCGGCGACGAGATCCATCGCCCCGCCCATCCCCTTCACCATCTTGCCCGGAATCATGTAATTGGCGATCGATCCCTCCTGATCCACCTGCATGGCGCCCAGGACGGACAGGTCGATGTGGCCGCCGCGGATCATCGCGAAGGAGTCGGCCGAAGAGAAGTACGAAGCTCCGGGCCGGATCGTCACGGTCTCCTTACCGGCGTTGATCAGGTCGGGGTCGAGCTCCTCCGGCGTCGGATAGGGCCCGACGCCGAGGATCCCATTTTCCGACTGCAGGATGACCTCGATGCCGGGCGGGATGGCGTTGGCGCAGAGCGTCGGCATCCCGATGCCGAGGTTCACGAAATCGCCGTCCTTCATCTCGGCCACGGCGCGGCGGATGATTCCTTCCCGTGTCAAAGCCATGGTCGCCCCTCCCGCGCCGCCTACCGCCTCCCGGCTCCCGCCTCCCGCACCGTGCGGCGCTCGATCCGCTTCTCCCGCGGCGCGACGACGAGGCGGTTGACGAAGACGCCGGGCGTGTGGATGCATTCCGGGTCGAGGTCCCCGGCTTCGACGAGCTCCTCGACCTCCGCGATCGCGATCCGTCCCGCGGTCACGGCCATGGGATTGAAGTTGCGGGCGGCCTTCCGATAGACGAGGTTTCCGAGACGATCTCCCTTCCAGGCCGCGACGAGCGAGAAATCCCCGACGACGCTCTTCTCAAGCAGGTACTCGCGGCCGTCGAAGACGCGGGTCTCCTTCCCTTCCGCCACGAGCGTGCCGACGCCGGCCGGCGTGTAGAAGGCCGGGATCCCCGCGCCGCCGGCGCGCATCCGCTCGGCCAGCGTCCCCTGGGGCACGAGCTCCACCTCGAGCTCGCCGCTCAGGAACTGCCTTTCGAACTCCGCGTTCTCCCCCACGTAGGAGGAGACCATCCTGCGGATCTGCCGCGACTGGAGCAGGAGGCCGAGCCCCCAGTCGTCCACGCCGCAGTTGTTCGAGACGGCGGTCAGGTCCTTGACGCCGCGGCGAACGAGAGCCGCGATCAGGTTCTCCGGAATCCCGCAGAGCCCGAATCCGCCGACGACGAGCGTGGCGCCGTCGAAGACGTCCTCGACCGCCTCGTCGGCCGACGCGACAACCTTGTTGATCATCGCGGCCGATGATAACCGAGAGCCGCTGTCATTCTGAGGAGCGGAGCGTCGAAGAATCTGCCCGGCAATGCCGGGAGGGAAGCCGCCGGAGCAGATCCCTCGCGGAGCCTGTCCCGAGCGGACGCGGCAACTCGAAGCGACTGGAGTAGATCCCTCGCTGCGCTCGGGATGACAGGAAGGGCGAGGGGCTCGGGATGACAACGTGGGGGGAGGCCCTCGGGATGACAGGGGAGGACGAAGGGCTCATGGGGACGGGATGCCATCCGGCCGGGCGACGGCGAGGAACTCGGCCGCGGAGAGGTCGGCGGAGGCGCCGGGAATGGACGCGAGCCGTTGGAGCCTTGCGGCCCCTTCCGGGGAAGGAGGAAATGTCACGGTCTCGATGGACTCGACCCGGTAGCCGCAGGCCTCGAAGAGGTCCTGGAGAGTGCGCCGCGTGAAGAAGCGGACGTGCGTTCCGGAGAGAATGGAGTAGGGAACGTAGTCGAACCGCCCCTCGAGCAGGTCCGCGACGACCGACCAGTGCCCGAGGTTCGGCACCGAGGCGACGAGGACACCCCGCTCCGAGAGCCAGGGGCGCACGCGCGCCAGGGCGGCCGAAGGGTCCACGAGGTGCTCGAGAACATCGCCGAAGAGGACGGCGTCGAACTGGCCGGGGAATTCCTCGCGCACGTCTTCCAGGGACACCGCCAGGACGCGGTCGCAGGCGCGGGCGGCCTCTGCGGCGTCCGCGGCATCCGGCTCGATACCGACGACGCGGACCACACCCGCGCGCTTCAACGCGCGGGCCGTCTCTCCCCGAGCGCATCCGACATCGAGAGCGGCGACCGTCCTCGCCGGCACCCTCGAAACGAGGTCCTCCCGGGCCTGGCCGTCCATCTCGCCGTAACGGTGGAGGTACGCGCCCGGATCGATGAAGACCGTCCTGCCGGCGCGGCGCGCCTCCTCCGGGGCCTCGTCCAGGGCAAGCCCTTCGGGAAGGCCAATCAGCGCCTCGCGCCGGATGGCGTAAACGGGGGACCGCGGCGAGGCGGCCGGGCGCGCCGGGTCCGCCCGCGCCGCGATGTGCCGCGCGGCCTCCTCCAGGAGGGACGGCGTGTGGTAGGCGAAGGGTGGAGCCGAACGCGCCTCTTCCGTCCAGGGCTCGTTCGTCACCGGCAGGACGAGGTCGCTTCCGCCGGCTCCGACCGCCCCGATCAACCTCCCGGCGGCCAGGGGAACGAGATAGGCCTCCGGGTCCGCCTGGACCAGGACGACGGGCGCGTCACCCCGGGCGTCCGCCACCGTCGGGCGCCGTCCCCGCGTGTCCGTCAGCGTCCGAAACGGGAGGAGGCGCGCGTAACGGTCCACCAGCCGCGCCGCCCACCGCGCCTCCGCGGCAAATCGCGGAACGCCCCCGAGCACCAGGTCAAACGCCGGACGGTGATCGGGAGGCGGGAGGCGGGAGGCGGGAGGCGAAAGACCCGTAATCTTCAACTGCCTTCCGAGCGCTGCCTGCCGGCCTAGGCGGTTTCCACGAGCATGGCGGTGGCCTCGCCGCCGCCGATGCAGATGGCCGCGAGCCCGCGCTTTTTCCCTTCCTTGCGAAGGGCGTGGATGAGGGTCGTCAGGATGCGGGCCCCGGAGGCGCCAATCGGGTGACCGAGGGCGACCGCCCCGCCGCGGATGTTGACCCTTGCGGGATCGAGCGAGAGCTCGCGGATCGCGGCCATCGCGACCGCGGCGAAGGCCTCGTTGATCTCGAAGAGGTCGATGTCGCCGACGGAGAGTCCCGTCTTCTTCAACAGCTTCTGGATGGCGCCCACCGGCGCCGTCGTGAACCACTCGGGCGCCTGCGCGACGCCGGCGTAGGCCACGATGCGGGCGATCGGGGCAAGACCCATCTCTCTCGCCTTCTCCTCGGACGCGACGACGAGCGCCGCCGCGCCGTCGTTGATCTTCGAGGCGTTGGCCGCCGTCACGGTGCCGTCCTTCTGGAACGCCGGCTTCAACGCCGCGATCTTCTCGAGGGGGGCCGCGAAGGGCTCCTCGTCCGCGTCGATCGGGATCGGGGATCCCTTCTTCTGCGGCACCTCGACGGGCGCGATCTCCGCGGAGAAGAGGCCGGTCTTCGACGCGTTCTGCGCGCGCCGGTAGGACTCCAGGGCGTAGGCGTCCTGCTCCTCGCGCGTGAAGTGGTACTTGCCCGCGCACATCTCGGCGCAGTTGCCCATGTGGATGTCCTTGTACGGATCCCAGAGGCCGTCCTTGATCATCGAGTCCACGAGGACGGCGTTCCCCATCCGGTAGCCGCTGCGGGCCCGCTCCAGGAGGTACGGAGCGTTCGACATGGACTCCATGCCGCCGGCCACGGCCAGCTCGTACTCGCCCGCCTGGATCGCGTTGGAAGCGTCCATGACCGCCCGCATGCCCGAGCCGCAGACCTTGTGCAGCGTGATGCAGGGAACGGTGTCCGGAATCCCCGCGCCGAGCGAAGCCTGGCGCGCCGGGGCCTGGCCGATGCCCGCCTGCAGGACGTTGCCCATGATGACCTGCTCGACGTCCGACGGCTTCACTCCCGCCCGCTCGAGCGCGGCGCGGATGGCGACGGAGCCCAACGCCGGCGCGGAGAGAGAAGACAGTTTGCCGAGAAACGTGCCGACCGGAGTGCGGGCGGCCGATAGGACCACGATGTTTTTCATACGCTTCGATTCTAACCCCGGCAATGCCCACGGCCTTCCCGGTCAGGAGAAAGGTGCCAGGGTGAAGGTGTCAGGGAAAATGCAGGTGTCCGGTGCCAGGTGTCAGGTGTCAGGTTGAGCCCGTCACCGTCCCTGACACCTGCTACCCTTCTTCCCGTGCGCGTCCTGGCGATCGACTTCGGCGAGAAGAGGATCGGGCTCGCGACCTCGGATGAGACCGGGACGCTCGCGACCGGGCGCAAAACGCTCGAACGGCGCACGGACGAACGGGCGGCCCGGGAGATCCTCGCGTTCTGCTCGGAAGAGGAAGTCGGGCTTCTCCTCGTGGGGATTCCGCGCTCCCCGGAGGGGGTCGAGAGTCCCTTCGCCGCGCGCGTCCGGTCCTTCGCCGCCAAACTCGCCGCCCGCACGGCGATCCCGATGCGATTCCACGAGGAGACGCTGACCTCCAACGAGGCCCTGCGGCGGCTCCCACCCGGGGCGTCGCGTGAGGAAGTGGACCGGATGGCCGCGGCGGTCCTGCTCGAGGATTACCTGCGCCATAGCGCGAGAAACCCCGCCTGAACGATGCGCGCCAAACACCTGGCTGGGGTGGCGATCCTCCTGGCCGCGCTGGCGGTGGCGGCGGCGGGTGTTCTCTACTACCGGCTGGAGCATCCTTCCCGGCCGGGGACGCCTTCCACTCTCACGATCGTCTTCCCGCAGGGCACGACCACCGCGCAGATCTTTCGAAGGCTCGCCGAGACCGGCGTCGTCCCCGATGGCCGGGTGGCGGAGCTTTACTACAGGCTCTATCGAAGCCGGACCCGCCTCCAGGCGGGCGAATACCGCTTCGACCGGCCGATGCCGATCGACGAGGTCATCAACCGGATGGGACGCGGCGAGGTCGTCAAGTACTCCGTGGTGGTGCCGGACGGCCTGACCGCCGAGGAGACCTTCCAGCTCTTCTGGAGCCGCGGCATCGGGGGTCCGGAGGGATTCCAGCGGGCCCTCCAGGAAACCGAGCTGCTCCCGGGATTGACCAGCGGCGTCTCGGACCTGGAAGGGTTCCTCTTTCCCGACACTTACCTCGTGACGCGCTCGACTCCGGCCCGCGCGATCGTGGACCTGATGATCGCGGAGTTCCGCAGGAACTTCACGCCCGAGATGCGGGAGAAGGCGCAGCGGCTCGGCCTGACGCTCGAGCAGGCCGTCACGCTCGCCTCGATCGTCGAGAAGGAAAGCGGGCTCCCGAGCGAGGGACCCGAGATCGCGTCCGTGTACTTGAATCGCCTGAAGAGAGGCATGCGGCTCCAGGCGGACCCGACCGTGATCTATGCCTTGAGGCGGGACAAGAAGTGGACCGGCACGCTCTACCGATCCGACTATGCCTATGACTCCCCTTACAACACCTACGCCTTTGCCGGCTTGCCGCCGGGACCGATCTGCAACCCCGGCGTGAACGCTTTGAAGTCGGCCGTGAACCCGGCCAGGACCGATTACCTCTATTTCGTCGCGGACGCCTCGGGCGGACACAGGTTCTCCCGCACATTCGAGGAGCACCTGGCCGCGATCGCCGCCGCCCGACGCCAGCGCGCCACGACCGCGACGTTACAGAACTGACCACGGTCCCGGCCGTTCTTCATCGTCCCGTAGGGGCGGCAAAGCCTCTCAGGAGATCCCGGCTATTTCTTCGTGGGCTCGTAGGAGATGGTCTTCATCTTGGGGAAGAGCGTCCGGAGCAGGTCTTCCATGACCTTGTTCTCGACCCACGCGACCTCCGTGCCGTCCACGTAGTAGGTGGGAGTCGAGTTGATTCCCAGGCGGTAGCCTTCCTCCAGGTCGCGCCGCACCCGCGAGAAGCTGTCCTCCTTCAGGTAGCAGGAGAGCAGATCGGCGGACGAGACCCCTTCGGATTCCGCGGTCGTGAGGGCGAGCTCGTCCACTCCGGCGACCGTCATCGTGTCCTGGCGGGCGTAGACCTGCTCCTTGAAGCGGAACATCGAGGGAGCGCCGGCGAACTTGAAGATGCAGTCGGCCGCGGAGGCCGCCTTCATCGACCAGACGTGCCCCATCCAGAGCGGGAAGAACTTGTAGTGCCGGCGGACGTTCACGATGCCGGCGTTGGCGGCCAGCAAACGGTCCATCTGCAGGCCACGGAACTTGCAATAGCCGCACTCCATGTCGGCGTATTCCACGATGGTGACCGCGGCGTCCGCCGGGCCGGTCGCGCGGTTGGCGGAGAGGTCGATCTTGCGGCGGCGCTCCGCCCGCGGATCCATCCGGAAATCCCAGAGGGATCCCTGCAGGTACATCTTCCCGTCGGGCGTGACGTAGCCCGGCATCCGGACGGCGCCGTAGCCCGTCTCCATCTGGAGCGCGACCCCCTTGAGCCCTCCCGCGTCCCGGTCGGGCGCGAGGACGGCATGCACGGACGTGCGGTAGAGCTTCCCGAGCTTCTCGTCGATCCAGGCGAGGTCCTGGGTGCTCCGAACGGGACGCGGGGACGTGTTGGGCAGATTGTCGCCGGCGAAGAACCACTTTCCGTCCTCCGAGACGAAAACCACGCGGTCCACGTTCAGCTTCTCGTAGCGCCCGGTGCGTTTGATCTTGAACGCGAAGAAGCCCGTCAACGCCTCCCCGGACCGCGCCACGGTGACCTTCGTCTCCGGATCGAACGGGAGGAAACGAGCGGCGTAGACCTCGAGCTGTTTCTCGATTCCCGGCGGAGCGGGCGCCTTGCTCGAAGCCGCCCGCGGGGCTGCCGCGGCCAGGGCGCCGGAGAGCAGGAGGACCGTTACGATTCTCGTCTTCATTTTTTTCCTCTTTCACTTCTCGGGGTTTCGAGACGCGGGACCGTTTCTCAGGATGTTCAGGCTTTGGATCGCCCCCGGCTGGTCCGGCTTCAGGGCCAGGGACCGTTCCAGCAGCACGATAGCATCCTGACGCTTGCCGAGGCACGTCTGGAACAGGGCGAGCGAGTTCAGGGTCGCCGGATCGGACGTCTTCTGCTCGAAAGGAGCCACGACCGCGGCGGCTCCCGGGCAGTCTTTCCTCTTGAAGCGGGAGATGCCGAGAGCGCGGGCGAAGACCTCGTTCTGCGGAAATTCGGCGACCGCGCGCTCCAGCAGCGGCACGGCCTCGGCGGCGGCGCCGTGCTCCTCGTACCAGTTGACCCAGCCCAGGAGCGTCCCCTCCGGGTCTGCGTGCCCCGCCGCGAACGAGCGGAAGAGCCAGTCGCGCGCCCGCGCGCCGTCTTTCTGCGTCCGGTAGAGGATGGCCAGGTTGAACATCGGAGAATGATAGCCGGGGCGCAGGGCGAGCGCTTTCTCGAAGGCATCGCGGGCGGAGCGCAGGTCCCCGAGCGTTTCCCGCTCGTAGAGGCCGAGGTTGTTCCAGGCCCCTTCCGTCATCCCGGGCCGCTCCCCGCCGGTCGGCGCGAGGGGCTTCGCCTCGCTGCCGGAGAGGTAGCCGAGCGCGAGGAGCTTCTTCGTGTATTCGCTCCTTTCGGCGTCGGACATCTCTCCTCCCGGCACGCGCCGGACCGTGACGCCGGCGTACAGGTCCCGTTTCGCGGGGGACGGCAGGTCGCGGAATGCCGCGGCGATGGGATGGCCGGTCATCCGGCGGTCGGCCGGGAGCCCCAGCAGCGCGAGCACCGTCGGCGCGGAGTCGAACATCGTGGGGCGGGCGCCGCTCCCCTTGCCCGGCCGGACGCGCGCTCCCCAGGCGGCGAACACGCCTTCCAGGCGATGCCAGTACGCCGCCGTGCTCCAGTTGAGCGAGGAGCGCTCGCAGGGGCGGTCCTCTCCCCATTTGAATCCGTGGTCGGACTGGACGACGAGCGTCGCGTGGTCCTCCTCGGCGCGGCGCATCCACTGTCCGAGCATCCGGTCGACGACGCCGTAGTAGACCGCGACCGCGTTCTGGTAACGGCGGAAGTCCTCGTCCGAGACGCACGCGAGCCGGGGTGGCGTGTCCGGCGCGAAGACGTGCCCGATCTCGTCGGTCCCTTCGATGTACAGCATCATCAGGTCGGGAAGGTTCCTGTCGTAGAGATCGCGCGCCACGCTCTGATACACGCGGGTGGCCGAGAGAATGCGCGAGAGCGCCACGATCCGGTTCTCCATCCCCTGGCCGCTGCCGAGGGCTTGCGAGATCTCCGCGGCCGGGACATCCACGAACGGGGCCAGGTCCGCCTCCGTGACGCGGCCGTCGCGGGCGAGGATCTGCCCCACGCCGGGAGACAGGGAAGCCGGGAAGGCGACTCCCGAGAGGGACAGCTTGCCGTAGAGGATGGGGCTCGCGTGGTCGGAGATGAAGAAGCCCTTGACCTCCTCGGCCGGATGCGTGGCCCACCATCCCACGACGCCGACGCTCCGGCCCGCCGCGGAGGCGAGGTTCCAGACGGCCGGCACCGCCCGGGAAACGCCGGAGATCGGGACCTTCTGGCCGCTCTTCGGATCCACCTCCTGGAAATCGAGCACGCGGTGCTTGTCGGGACCGACGCCCGTCGCGATCGTCGTCCAGACGACCGGCGACAGGATCGGCACGAAGCTCGTGATCCGGGTCGTGTACCCCTCCGCCGCGAGGCGCTTCCAATTCGGCATGCGCCCCTGCGCGGACAGGCGGTCGAGGATCTCGAAGTCGAGTCCGTCCAGCCCGATGAAGAGGACCGGGCTCGACGCTCCGGCGGCCCGCCGCGCCCGGGAGGGATTGTCCGCGCTCTCGACGGGGGGCGCGGAGACTTGCGGAGCGGCGGGCGCCGGCGCCGCCGCGCTCCCCTCCTGGCCTCCGCGGCCGCAGGCGACGAGCGCCGTCAGCGCGAGCCCGATCGCCTGCGACGAGAGGCGGGAGGCGGGCTTCACTTCGCCCGGCGGGGCGTCGGGCGCGGGGACGCCGGCAGTCTTTCGAAGAGATAGACCTCGAGCTGCCCCTTTTCTCCGGGAAGGAGGACCCCCTTGTAGATGAAGGAGGGGGTCGCCACGACTCCCAATCGCATCGCGAGGCCGATGTCGCGCAGGACCCGGCCCCGCGCCCGGCCGCTCGAGAGCTCGGCGCCGTACGCCTCGCGGACGCCCGCCGCCTCGGCGATGTCCGCCGCCAGCTCACGGGCCGCGGCGGGAGACATCCCGCTCGCGCGGGCGAAGACGCTCTCCTCGTAGCGCCGGTAGAGCTCGGGCCGGACGCCCGCGAGGGCGGCCGCGGCCTCGGCGGCGGCGAAGGCCCAGTTGTGCATCTTCACGATCGGGAGGAAATGGACCTCGACGGTTCCCCCCTTTTCCGTCACCTCGCGGCGCACGTCCGGCGTGCGGACGCGGCACCGGTCGCACTGGAAATCCAGAAACTCGGTCACCGTGAAGCGGCCCGGTTCCACGCGGATCCCTTCATTGCGGGAGAGGACCCGCTCGCGGTAGGCCTCGGGGCTCCCGGCCAGGAAGTGAAACTCGCCGAGCATCAGGGCGGCGCCGTCGTTGGAGATGAAGCCCGTCCGCGAGGCGACGGCATCGTCCTCCTCTTCCTGCCGGATGGACAGCGTCAGCGGAGTGAGAGAGACGCGGGATGGGGAGCCCACCTCGACGGCGACGGGGAGCCCGAACATCGCGCGGAGCGAGGCCTCGATGTTGGGCCGATCGCGGTCCCGGTCGAAGGGACGGTGGGCCGCGGCGCGTTCCGGATCGTTGAACACGTCGCCGACGAAGACCTCGCCGGCCGCGGCGTCGTAGAGCGCGATGCCGGACTCCTGGTGGGACTTCGAAGGAGAGTGCCGCTCCACGCGATACGCCTCCAGGCCGCGCAAGACGACTTCCCTCGTCGGCCTGGCCACGACCTCGCTTCCGGGGATGTGGGTGTACCACCCCCGGAAATACGCGGCGATCCTGTCCGCCACGGAAGGCTGCGCGGAGGACGCAAAGGGGACGGCGCACCAGAGCAGGAGCGCCAGCAGAGAGGATTTTCGCACTACCCGGAATCTAACACGCCGGTCCGAGGGCCGATTCCTTCCGGCGAGGACTTCGGAAGCCTGCCTATCCGGTGGAGCGCAGAGAACCCCGGTCGACGAGGATTGCCTTGCGGGCCGCGTCCATCGTATTCAGGGGAGCCGCCTCGCGCTGGAGGACGTTCTTTCCGTATCCCTGCCGGGTGATGAACTCGAAGTCCACCTGTCCATAGGGCAGACCCTTCGGGAGAAGCTCCCGGCGGTAATGCCAGATCTCTCGCCAGTTCGCGCCGCTGTCCAGCATCTGGGCCCCTGGTCCCGTCATGCTGTCGATGAGCACGTTTTTCGCGCTGGTGTTTCCCCCGGACTTTTCCACGGTCGTGATGTCGTTGCGGGAGTAGCGCGCCATGCCCGCCGGCTCCGTCGAGTCCTCTCCCGCCCCGATCGGCCTGCGGCCGATGTATGTCGGCGGTCCGAGCAACAGGAAAACCGTCCCCCGATCGGTCAGGCTTCCGCGAACCTCGTTCTCCGTGAAATGACTGTCGGCGAAGGCGACTCTCTTCTCGAATTCCTCGCGAAACTCGTTCTCCTCGGTCTCCGGCCTCGGATCCCTGGCTTTCCAGAAGGCCGTGACGAACTCGGAACGGGAGACGGGATTGAACATCTGGGTGAAGGCCCGCCGCTCCTCCGGGGTCAGCAGGCAGCGCACGGGCCCCTCCGCCCAATCCTCGCCGAGCTCCGGCTGGTGGCCGTCGGAGGACCGGATATAAGCCCCGTAGGCCGCCGCGATCGAACCGTCCTCGGCCGGCGGGCTCGTGTCCTTGGGCCGCTTCAGGTTGCGGCGGGTTTCCTCGAGAACAGCGATGACCTTCTTGGGGTACATCCCCGGATCGAGCGAGGCCGTTGGAGAAAAGGCCAGGAAGATTTCGAACTCTTCGCGGGCCTCCCCGTCCCGGCCGAGCGCGGCCAGACAGGCGCCGCGATAGAAAGCGACGCCGGGACGCAATGGCGCGCGGTATGGCTGGTTTTCCGGTTGCTCGCCTTCCGTCTCGATTTTCGACAGCGTCGCGAGGGAATCGGCGTACGCGCCGAGGCGGAACTGGTCCTTGGCCTTCTGGAAGAGCTGCAGAAGCGGAGACGCCGAGAGGAGCGAACCGACGAGGAAGAGACAAAGGAAGAGGGAAGAGATGCGGCGCATGGGAACCTCCAGGGTTCTTTGATTCTACGCCCGCCGGGCGCCCGCGGAACGAGGCGGCGCAGAAAAAAGGGGCGGCCGAAGCCGCCCCCGATGGAATCCTCGGAAAGTTAGAAGGAGATCTTCAGAGCCGCCCGCAGGAACCGCGCGGCCACGCGTGTCTGGGCCTTGCGGTAGTCCACGTTGTCCGAGCACGGCGCGGTGGCCGACGCCGGGCAGCCGCCGGAACCGGGCTCGATGCCCGCTTGACCATAGAACGGGCTGCCCACTGTCGTGACGTAGGCCCCGGTGATGTTGTTGAAGGCCTGGTCAACGCCCGTGACCGTCTGCCGATTCAGGAGATTGAAGATGTAGAGCTGCGGGGTGATCGTCACCGGCCCGACGTTGACGTTGTAAGCCAGCGAGAGATTCGCCTCGTAGTCCACCGGCAGGCGTCCGGCTGTGCCGCGCGTATCGAGGTACAGCAGGTCCGGATAGAAGCTGTTGTAGTAGCCCAGGCGCGAGGTCGGGACCCCGCTCCTGACGTAGAACTGCCCGCCGACCGACAGACCGAACGGCGCGTTGTAAACCGCGTCGACGCGGAACTGGTGGGGCCGGTCGAGCTCCAGGTTGCCGTACCCGTTGATGCTGAACTGCCAGTAGTCGTAGTCGGCGTTGATCCCGGGGTCCGTTTGGCCGGAGGCCTCGCGGATCGCGCCCGAGTAGTTGCCCCGCAGGGTCGAGTACAGGTACGACGCCTGCGCCCACAACGTCTGCGAGAACGCCTTGCGCGCCGTCAGCTCGATGCCGCGGAAGATCCGCTTCGCGTTGCCCACAGGCACACCCGGCAGGTTGCAGAGATCCGCGTTCGGGTCCGTGGGGTTGGCGGAAGTGTCGCACGTCTTGATCACGCCGTTGGCAACCGGGCCGTTGCCGCCCGGGTTGAAGATGCCGCAGGTGGAGCCGAGGGCGAGCGGGTCGGTGTAGTCGAGGTCGCACCGGTCTTCGACCGTGCGGCCAAGTGAGCGGTACGTCCCCTTGATGCCGACCGACAGGGTCGGGTCGAGCGCCTTCTCGACGCCCAGGGTGTACTCATCCTGGTAGGAGGCCTTGAGGCCCGGTTCCACCGGCTCGCCGGCGAAGGAACCGACCTGGATCAGGCGGGAGCGCCCACCGAAATCCTGGTTCGTGGCCGTCGGGCTGTAGTTGTAGTTGCGTACCTGCGTATTGGCCGAGAAGACGCGGGCGTTCAGGTCCGTCGGGATCGCGAAATAGAAGCGCCCGCCCGAGCCGTAGAGCTTGCTCGTGCCGTCGCCCACGAAGTCCCATACGAAGCCGAAACGCGGCGCCCACTGGTTCAGGAGCTTGAAGGCCGTGTGCCCGTCGCCGGCGAAGTAGTGTTCCTGGTCCCAGCGCAGGCCGGCGTTGACCGTCAACGTCGGGATGATCCGCCACTGGTCCTGGACGTACGCGCCCCAGCGCTTGGTCGGCGTGTCGAACGGCGCCTGGGCCAGAGGCGTCAGGTCCGTGGCGTCTGCCGTGAAGACGCGGTGCTCGTAGTACACCGGGAGCGTCACACCGTTGGCGTTCGTATAGGAGGGAGCCCTGGACAGGTCGCAGGTGTTCACTCCCGTGCCGCACGCGCGGACGACGACGAACTGGCCACCCGTGTAGTACGTCGCGCCGGACGTCGCGTCCTTCGAGTAGTCGCCGCCAACCTTGAACTCGTTGTTCCCGATATAACCGGTGAAGCTGCCCGAGTACAAGTCGCGCTGGGAGATGTTGTTGACGGTCGGGCCGAAGACGCTCCCGTAGCCGCCCGTCACGATGTTCGGGGTCAGGGTCGCATCGGTGACGCGCTGGACATCCAGCCCGTCGGGCTTCGTCTGGAAGCGGTCCTTGTGCCGGCTGTACTGACCGGTCAGGATTCCGAAGGAGCCGAAGAGCTGGTTGAACCGGGCCGCCCAATCCGTGCCGCCGATGTCGCGCCGGCCGTTGTAGCTGAAGGGGTTGAAGCCGAGCGGACGGAGCAGCGCGCCCGTATTGACCTGCGGGTCGGCGAACATCGTGCCGACGATGGTCGTCCCCTGGGCCACGTTGAACGTCAGCTTGGCCGCCCACAGGTTCGAGATCTGCTTCTGCGGAAACAGCTCGCCCTGGCGCGCCCCCGTGATCGGCTCGAGCTTCTGGTCGTTCACGACGCGGTCGTAGGCGCCGTAGAACCAGATGTGGTCCTTGAGAAAGAAGCCGCCCAGGTCCACGCCCCCCTCGCGGCGATCCACGTCCTTGGTAATGGTGCCTGTGGAGTTCGTGTCGGCGTCTCCGCTCTGCGCGAACGCCGAGGTGGTGTCGAACCGCTGCTTCGCCGAGAAGCTCGGCGGGTTGTAGTAGCCGAACAAGTCGCCGTGGAACTCGTTGCCGCCCGACTTGGTGATCACGTTGACCACGCCGCCGGTGTTCCGGCCGTACTCGGCCTGGTAGCCGCCCGTCTTGACTTCCACTTCCTGGATGAACTCGGTGTTGATGGTCTTGCCCTGGAGCCCCTTGATGACGTTCGTCGTGTTGACGCCGTCGATCAGGAACAGGTTCTCCGCCGAGGTCGAGCCGTAGACGGAGATCGCGAGAGAGCGCCCCTGCGTCTCTCCGGTGTCCGTCTGGACGCCCGGCTGCGAGAGCACGATCGAGGCGTAGTTGCGCCCGATCGGCAGCTTGTCCATCACCTTGGCCGAGTAGTTGGTGCCGGTCGTGGTCGAAGCGGTGTCCACGAGAGGCGCCTCGCCGGTCACGGTGATGGCTTCCTTGGCCGAAACCTGCATCTGCAGGTTGACGGTGGCTGTCGAGTCGAGCGTGACCGTGGCGGTCTTGGCCGCGGTGCCCATCCCTGACAGGTTCGCCGTCACCTTGTAGGCGCCCGGCGGGACGCTGATGAAACGGTAGCGCCCGTCGTTACCGGTGGTCGCGACGCGCGTGCCCTGAAGGTTGGGACTGGTGAGCTCAACCGTCACGCCGGGCAACGACCCGCCGTTCTGATCGGTTATCGTGCCCTCGATCGTCCCGGTCGTCTGGGCTAAGACGACGATGGGAGCGAGCAAGAGCAGGCAAACCGACAGAACCAGAGTAAATCGGTATCCTGACTTCATTCCTGCCTCCTTAAAAAACGTCTGCACAAGAAAAAAACACGAGCAAAACTCATGAATCGCCACTTACCTACAGCAATGTCACTGCCATCGGCGTCGCGACCGACCAAATCAGCTAAATCGCTGTTTCTAAAGCGACAATTGGCAGGACGAAACCAGCAGCCCATCGCGGATGGCGCCGCTTTTTTGGAGTTTGATTCAAATTATTGGACGTGACCGATGAGTCAGATATTTTCTGACCGGATAGACAGCATGAACGCGCCGCCCTCGACCGTCTGGCCCGGCACGACCTCCACCCGCTCGACGTCACCGGGCCGGGACGCCCGGATCTCGTTTTGCATCTTCATGGCCTCGAGGACGAGCAGCAGAGCCCCGGCCTCCACGTGGTCTCCCGCCGCGACGCGGACCTCGACGATGCGTCCGTGCATCAGAGCGCGCACCTCCTCGATCCCCCCGGCCGCGGGCGCTTGCGTGGGGGCCCCGTCTTGCTCCTTCCGGCGTTTTCCGATCGGGACGCGCCGCGCCTCTCCGGCCGTGACGACATCCACGCCGTCCCGGCCGCGCGCCATGCCGCGGGCCGAGAGCTGCCGTCCATCCTCGAAGAGCAGCGAGAGCCGCCCGTCGGGAAGTCGCGCCACGTCCACGTCGGCGGTCCGGTCGCTCCGGAGGACGCGGCAAAGCGAGGCCCGGCGCTCGATGGCGATCTCCTCGACATCGCCGTCAACCCGGCGCAGGTAAAGGACCTGTCTTCGCATTGCCCGTTCGAGCCTCAGCGCCGCAGCGCTTCCCGCCGCGCCGCGCCGCGCCAGAGGGAGCGCCGGTCGGCGGGCTCCGCGGATTTCTCCGGCGCGGCGTCCGAAAGCGAAACGGCCGCGAGCAGGACATCGTCCGCCGAGGCGTCCTCGCCTTCGAGGATCCCCTGCTCGAGCCGGCGCTCCAGCCATTGAACGTCGAACTGGCCCGCCAGGAAGTCCGGGTCCTTCGCCAGCCGGCGGAAGAGGGGGAGCGTCGTTTCCACGCCCGAGATCTCGTATTCGGCCAGAGCGCGGGAGAGCCGAGCGACCGCCTGCGGCCGCGAAGGGCCCCAGACGACGAGCTTGCCGAGCATCGGATCGTAGTCGGTGGGAACGGAGGCTCCTTCCTCGATGCCGATGTCGTGGCGCACGCCGGGACCGGCGGGCAGGGCAAGCGCGGCGATCCTGCCCGGCGAGGGAGCGAACCCCCGGCGCGGGTCTTCGGCGTAGATCCGGCATTCGATCGCGTGGCCCCGCGGCGAGAGCCGGCCGAGAGACAGCGGCTCCCCCATCGCGATCGAGATCATCTCGGCGGCCAGATCGATTCCAAAGACCTCCTCGGTGACCGGATGCTCGACCTGGAGGCGCGTGTTCATCTCGAGGAAATAGAACGAGCCGTCGGGAGCGAGCAGGAACTCCACGGTGCCGCAGGAGACGTAGTCCACGGCCGCGGCCGCGGCCAGGGCGGCCGCGCAGAGGCGGGAGCGGAGGTCCTCGCCGACGGCGGGAGAGGGGCACTCCTCCACGACTTTCTGATGCCGACGCTGCAGGCTGCACTCCCGCTCTCCAGCCGCGACACGACGGCCGAACCGGTCCGCCACGATCTGCACCTCGATGTGGCGGGGGCGCTCGATCAACTTCTCGGCGTAAACGGCTCCGTCGGAGAAGAACGCTCGGGCCTCGGACGCGACGCGCGCGAAGGCGGAGTCGAGATCGCTCTCCTTGTCCACGCGCCGCATCCCCTTGCCCCCGCCGCCGGCCGCCGCCTTGAGCAGGACCGGGTAGCCGGCGCTCCGGGCGAAGGCCTTCAACTCCTCCGGGCCCGCGGCCGCGCGCGTCGTCCCCGGGACGACGGGAACGCCGGCCGCTTCCATGAGCCGCCGGCTCCCCGTCTTCGAACCCATCGCCTCGATCGCCTCCGGCGACGGCCCCACGAAGGTCAGCCCGGCCTCCGCGCAGGCCCGGGCAAACCCCGCGTTCTCCGCCAGGAACCCGTACCCGGGATGAATGAGCGTCGCCTTCGTCCTCCGCGCCGCGTCCAGGATCGCCGCCACGTTCAGATAGCTTTCGCGCGCGGGCGCCGGCCCCAGCCGCACAGCGTAGTCCGCCATCGCGACGTGCGGCGAAGTGCGATCCGCGTCGGAAAACACCGCCACCGTCTCGATGCCCAGGTCCCGGCAGGCGCGGAAGACCCGCACCGCGATCTCGCCCCGATTGGCGCAGAGAAGCCGTGAAGGCCGGGAGGCGGGAGGCGGGAGGCGGGAGGCGGCGCTCATCCGGAGGAGTTCCTTCGAATCAAGCCGCTGATCATCGATGAGATTCGATCGACCGTCAGCTGATGAACCTGAAACCTCTCGAAAGGAATCAGCCCTGTCTCGGTCGCGATCTCCAGCAGCACTCGAAGCTCGGCAGAGGATCCACGAGCCGTTGAAAGGAAGTGAGTGAATTCTCGCTTCGACCGTCGGCCGGCCCCTTCGGCGATGTTCGCCGGAATCGATACGGCGGCTCGCCGGATCTGCGAAGAGAGACCGAAGCGCTCTTCGTGAGGAAAGGATCGAGTCTCCCGGTAGAGTTCGACGGCGAGCCCCTTGGAGACCCGGTAAGCGTCGAGCCTCTCGTGGATGAGAACCTCTCGAGAGCGCGCTTCCGATCGCCTCCCGCCTTCCGCCTCCCCCCTCCCGGCTCCCGCGGTCACAGGGGGATGTTCCCGTGCTTCTTCGCGGGCAACGTGACCCGCTTGTTCTCCAGCAGCTTGAACGCGACGATGAGCTTCTCGCGGGTCTCGGAGGGCTCGATGATCTCGTCGATGTAGCCGCGCTGGGCGGCGACATAGGGGTTGGCGAAGTTCTCCACGTACTCGGCCACCTTCTCGGCGCGTTTTTCAGCCGACGCGTCGGAGGGCAGCTCCCGCCGGTAGAGGATGTTGACGGCCCCTTCGGGCCCCATGACCGCGATCTCGGCGGTCGGGTAGGCGAAATTGAAGTCGGTCGCGATGTCCTTCGACAGCATGACGCAGTAGGCGCCCCCGTAGGCCTTGCGGGTGATGACGCTCACCTTCGGAACGGTCGCCTCCGCGAAGGCGAAGAGGAGCTTCGCTCCGTGGCGGATGATCCCGCCGTATTCCTGCTGTGTCCCCGGCAGGAAGCCGGGCACGTCCTCGAAGACCAGGAGAGGGACGTTGAACGCGTCGCAGAACCGAACGAAGCGGGCACCCTTGACCGACGCGTCGATGTCGAGGACCCCGGCCAGGTGCATGGGCTGATTGGCCACGACGCCGACCGACCGTCCCGCGAGCCGGATGAATCCGACGAGCAGGTTTTTGGCGAACCCGGCATGGACCTCGAAGAAGACTCCCTCGTCGGCGACCTTGCGAATGAGGCCGGCCATGTCGTAAGGCTTGTTCGGCTCCTCGGGGATGAACGCGTCGAGACTCGCGCCGTCGGGAGGCTCGTGCGGCTCGCGGGCGGGAGGATCGTCCAGGTTGTTGGAGGGAATGTAGGAGAGAAGCTCGCGGATGCCCGCGAGGACCGCGTCGTCGTCCCTCCGGACGAAATGCGCCACGCCCGAGAGGGTCGAATGGGTGCGCGCGCCGCCGAGCTCCTGCTTGGTGACCTCTTCGTGCGTGACCGTCTTGATCACGTCGGGCCCGGTCACGAAGAGCGAGGAGGTCTCCTCGGTCATGAACACGAAATCGGTGATCGCCGGCGAGTACACGGCCCCGCCGGCGCACGGCCCGAGGATCGCCGAGATCTGCGGCACGACTCCCGACGCCCGCGTGTTGCGCAGGAAGACCTTCGAGTAGCCGGCGAGCGACACGACCCCTTCCTGGATGCGGGCGCCGCCGGAGTCGTTCAAACCGATGATGGGCGCGCCGTTGACGACCGCCAGGTCCATCACCTTGCAGATCTTGTCGGCGTTGGACTCGGAGAGCGACCCCCCGAAGACCGTGAAGTCCTGGGCGAAGACGTAGACCGGCCGGCCGTCCACCGTTCCGGCGCCGCAGACGACGCCGTCCCCGGGAATGCGGGTCTTCTCCATGTCGAAGTCGCGGCAGCGGTGGAGGACGAACGGATCGAGCTCGAAGAAGGAATCAGGGTCGAGCAGCCGCTCGACGCGCTCGTGCGCCGTGAGCTTCCCCTCCCGGTGCTGGCGCTCCGATCGCTCGCGGCCGCCTCCCTCCAGGGCCCTCTGCCGCAGCGCTTCGAGCTCCTGGATTTTTCTCTCTAAAGTCATAGTGGAGTTGGGTGGTCGGTGGCAGATGGTCGGTGGTAGGGAAAGACCGAACTGCGGACCCTAACACCTACCACCTTTCACCTACCACCTTCAGAGGACGATTCCCCGCTGCTCGGCGAGCTTTCGGCGGATCCGGCGGAAGAGCTCCTGGCCGTCCACCCGTCCCGAGGCGATCTCGCCGCGGGCGGTCTCCATCATCCGGCGCGCCTCTTCGTCCAGCGTGCGCTCCTTCTCGACTTCGTCGGCCAGGGCCGCGAGCACCGTCTGGCGCAGGACGTCCGGCGCCCTCTCCTCGAAGAGCTTGCGGCTCGCGATCCCCCGGGCGGCGCGAACGGCGATGAACTCCTTCTTCGTGTCGGCGAGACTCATCTGCCGGCGGATGTTAATACAGCCGGAGACCTCATAATCCCCTCATGGACCTGGACGCGGCGACCGTGGCCCGCTGGCTCGAGCCCCTCGCGAAACGCCCGGAGGAGATCGCCGAGGTCTTCGCCGAACGGCGGCGCGAGATCACGATCGATTGGCGGGACGGCGAGATCCGCGAGGCGAGCGAGTCCCTGACCGAGGGACTCTCCGCGCGATGGAAAGGGGCCTCGGGCGTGCGCCTCGCCTTCGTGTCCCGCTGCGACGAAGAAGGCGCCCGGCAAGCCGTGAGGGCCGTGCAGAGGGAGATCGGGCTCTCCCCCCTTCCCGTCAAGACCTCCCGCGCCCGGGGGGAATCCGCGCCCCCGGCCGGACCCGAGGCGGAGCGGTGGATCAAGCGCCTGTCGGCCCTCTTCGCCCGCCACGCCCCGCGCCACCGATTCCGGTGGACGCTGCGCGACGTGGCCCGGCAGGTGATCCCCGCGCGCGGCGCCGCCGGCGTGTTCGGCCGCCGGCTGATGTCCCTCCAGGGAACCTTCACGGCCGCGTCGCGGCGCGGCGACGAGTCGCGGGAGTTCGCCTTCCACGCCCCGGTCGGCGAATCCACCGCGGAGGAGCTCCGCGTGGCGCTCACGCAGGCGGCTCAACCCCGGGACACGGCCACGCCGTGCGCCGAGGGAGAGACCGACGTGGTGCTTGCCGCCGGATGCGCCGCGGTGCTCTTCCACGAGATCCTGTCTCATCCTCTCGAGGCCGGGGCGGAGTCGCCGCTGTCCGGCCTCGAACAGGCCCGCCTCGCGCCGGCCGAAGTCGAGGTGCGCGACGACGCCACGCGGCTCGACCTCTTCGGCGGCTACGAGCGGGACGATGAAGGCGTCGCGCCCCGGGTGGTCAAGCTGCTCGACGCCGGGCGTCTCTCGGGCCGGCTCACCGACCTCGCGCACTCGACCGTCGCGAGCCCGTCCAACGGCCACGCGCGCCGCGCCGGGCCGCAGGACGTCCCGCTCCCGCGCGGCTCCAACCTCCTCGTCGCTCCCGGCCATTCCACGGCCGACGAGATCCTGCGCCGGCTCGCCTCGGGGCTCTGGATCGAGCAGATCGACGGCGGTTCGGTGGAGCTCGCCAGCGGCCGGTTCCGCCTCCGCTTCCCCCGCGCGCGCCGGGTCCGGCGCGGGAGGATGGCGGACGAATGCGGAGGCGGCGTGCTCTCCGGGGAGATCCTGCCGGCCTTGAGATCCATCGACCCCGGGATCGGCCGCGAGGTGCGCGCCTGCCGGGCCCTCGCCTGGTGCGCGCGCGGCGCCCAGGTCGTGCCCGTCCAGGGAGCCGCGCCCGACGTTCTCGTGCGGAAGTTCTTCGTGCGGCCGGTCGCGTGAGACGAGGATCGGTGATTCGGGGTTTGGGATTCGTGATCGCCGATCATCGATTGCGAAAGTGGCGATGAACGATCCTGGGTTCGACAGGCTCCGCGAGGAGCTGTCGCGGCGCGCCCCCGAAGGATGGGAGCTCTACCGGAAGACCGGCGAGTCGCTCGACCTCGAAGCGACCGCGGCCGGGCGAGCGACGATCGCGCGCCGCGAGGAGGGATGGGCGGCGCGGTGGTGGGAGGGGGATGCGCCCCGGTTCGCCTGCGGCTCCTCGCCGGAAAGCCTGGCACAGGCGGTGGCCGGGGTCTCGCGCATCCCGACGAGCCGCGCACCCGCTCCGGCCTGGCCGGCGGCGAAGAGCCCGGCCCGCGAGAGGCCGGGATTCCTCGAGCCTCCGCCCGACCTCTTCGAAGAGCTCCAGCGGCAGGTCTCGGCGGAGTCCCGGGGCGCGGCGCTTCTGCAGAGGCTCGCCGTCCGCCGAGGCGCGAGCGCCGAGCGGATCGTCAACGGGCACGGCCTGGACGTCTCGCTTTCCGGGGAGCTCCTGGACGGCCATGCCTTCGCGGTCGGCCGCAAGGGCTCGCGGGCGTGCGAGGCGAGGGCCGTCTTCCGGTGGGACGGGGAACCGGATCTCGGAACTCTCGCGCGGCGCCTCGCGGACCGGGCGACTCTGCCGCTCTCGGACCTGCCGACGCCGGTGGACCGCGGCGAGTGGCTGCTCGAGCCCTCCGTCGCGGCCGCGATCCTCTCGGGCCTTGTGCCCCTCTTCTGCGAGGACGCCGTGCCGAAATGGGTCCATCGCGCGCAGCTCTTCGCCCCCGGCGTGACCATCGCCGACGACGCTTCCGCCGACGCGCTCTACGACGGAGAGGGCACGCAGACCCGGCGCGTGGCGATCGTCGAGCGCGGCGCGCTCGCGGCGCGGCTCCACGACCTGCGCTCGGCGGCGAGAGCGGGCGAGCCCCCCACGGGCCACGGCGTGCGCCCCTCCTACCGCGTGCCGCCGGCGCCGGGGCCCCGCCGGATCTTCTTCGAGACGGACGCGCCGGCTCCGCAGCGCGACCTCCTCGCGCGCGTGCGCCGGGGCCTCTTCGCGTCGGCGCTGACCGCCCCGGCCCGCTTCGACTTCGAGCGCGACCGGTACGAGGTGGAGTTCACCGGCGTCGCCGTCGTCGGCGGGCGGGCGCAGGGACCCGTCGCGGGCGCGCGGGCGCGCGGGCGGATCTCCCAGTTGCTGCGGCGGATCGCCGGCCTCTCGAGTGACCGCCAGTTCTTTCCGACGCCCTACCCTGCCGGCGCCCCCACTCTCCTCGTCGAGCGCGCCGACTTCGATTGAGTCCCAGCTAAATTCAGTCGGGAGCCGGGGTCGGCGTCGGAGGGGGGGCGGGGTGGGGGCGCGATCCGCCCAGGTTGAACGGGTACGGGACCGGAGTCGGAGCCTCCGCGGCGCCGGGCTCTGTCGGCTCGGGAGGGAGAACCACGGCGTCCGGCGCCGGCGCCGCGGGCTCCTCGGGGCTCTGTTCCTGTGTCGGCGCGGGCCGGACCGGCGGCCGGCGCGGAGGATTCTGGGGAGGAGCGATGACCTTGACCGGAGTCGGGTGGGCGGGAGCCGCGGCCGGCGATTCGGCCGGCTCGGGCTGCAGATCCTCGGAAGAGAGCGTGCGATCCACCGGCAGATGTCGCGAGGCCCCCGGATTCGAAAAGGCGGCGTCGGAAGCCATCGCGGCGGCGGCCATGTCGCGGGAATAATTCTCGAGCGACACGCGGTCCAGCAGACGCGTGTCCACGATGAGCGGATTGCGCCGCGGATCGCGCATGCCGGGATCGATCTGGAGAGCCCGGGCGTACTGCGTGATGGCCCGCCCTTCCCATCCGCGCTTCTCGAAGAGCCTGCCCAGGCGGAACCGGGAGGGCGGGAAGCCGCGGTTGCGGTCCACCGACTTCTCGTAGGCGCTGATGGCGCGCCCGATCTCTCCCTGGGTCTCGTAGAGGAGGCCGAGGTTGTAGGACGCCAGGAAGTTGTGGCGGTCCAGTTTCATCGCCATCTCGTACTGCTCCCGGGCCTCGCGCGGGAAACGGCGCGCGGCGAGGAGATTGCCGAAGTCGTTCCGGAGGTCGGCGTTCTTCGGATCCTCTTCGACCTTCTTCTCCTGTTCGCGGATCTTGTCATCGAGCGGGTTGCCCGCGACGAGATAACGCCGGTAGAAGGGCTCCTGCGGCTTCTTCTCCGCCAGGAGGAAGCCGGGCAGGAGAAGGGCGAAAAGAGCCGCCGTAATGAGAATCTTCTTCATTTTCTTGACCCTTCCTGGTGAATTTCTCTTCTCCAGCTTCCGGTTTCAGGTTTCCGGTTTCAGGTTTCAGGTTTCAGGTTTCAGGAGGGCGCGCCATTCACGGCCCCCCTGAAACTTGAACCCTGAAAACTACCCCTTCGGTCTCGCGATCAGCCTGACCTTGCCTTCCCGTTCCGCCACGTCGAACTGGATCTCGGCTCCCCCGAAATGGCCTTTCAACTTCTCCCGCTCGAGCGAGAGCCTCAGGACAAACCGCTCGAAGTCGAGGCCGCTCACGTCCTCGCCGCGGGCTCTCCTGGCCTCGAAGTAACGCTCGAACAGGGCTCGATCCGGATCGGGCCGGGGCGGCTTCTCCTCCTCTTCTACGGAGACGAACGCCCTCTCGTTTGTCCGGGCCGCGGGGATTTCCGGCGGGCCCGGGCCCAGCCGCGTGAAATGGCCGTAGACCCCCGGGCGGCGGCCGGCCTCCTTCTCCGACTGGAGGCGGTCCCAGCGCTCGCAGAGGGAGTTGTAGTGGCCCTGAAGGGTTGAGAACCGGTAGCGCTCGGCGGCGGATTCGGCTTCCGAGGTGCTCAGGTGCCGGATCTCCCGCCCCACCCGTCTTCGGACTTCCAGGGGGGGCTTCGCGCTCGAGCCGTAGAGGAAGGCGTCGTACTTCGCGTTCAGGTCCCGCAGGGCGTCCTCGAGCCTCTGAAGCTCCCGGTCCCAGGCCATGGACCTATAGTACGGCACCGTGAGCCGGAAAGCGGAAGGCGCCGGGCGCCAGGCGCCAGACGGCGAGGGCAGGGCGAGGCGTCCCCCCTCGATGGAGTCGCTCCTTTCTTCCCCGGACGCAGCCGGGCTGCAGAGGGACTACGGCCGGGAGGCGGTCAAGGAGGAGCTGCGGGGCGCGATCACGCGGGGAAAAACCGATCCGGAGGAGCTCGTCGGCAGCGCCGCGCGCGCGCTCGAGCGGCGATTCGCTCCCACGCTCCGGCGCGCGATCAACGCGACCGGCGTCCTGCTGCACACGAACCTCGGCCGCTCTCCCCTTTCGGACGCGGCCCGGGAGGCCGTCCTGCGCGTCGCCGCCGGCTATTCGACGCTCGAATACGATCCGGCGACGGGAGGCCGGGGACACAGACAATCGCACGTGCGCTCCGCCGCGCGCGATCTCTTCGGCTCGCAGGACGCGATCGCCGTCAACAACAACGCGTCGGCCATCTTTCTCTGCCTGTCGGCCCTCGCCCGCGGCCGCCGCGTGCTCGTCTCCCGGGGCGAGCTCGTGGCGATCGGCGGGAGCTTCAAGATTCCCGAGATCCTGGAATCCTCGGGCGCCGTTCTCGCCGAGGTCGGAACGACCAACCGGACTTCGATCGAGGACTATCGGCGAGCGGTCACGCCCGAGGCGGCGCTCCTCCTGACCGTCCACCCCTCCAACTACGAGATCCGCGGTTACACGAACCGGCCGGAGCCGGGCGAGATCGCGGCGCTCGCCCGCGAGGCCCGGATCCCATGGGTCCACGACCAGGGAACCGGGTGCCTCGTTCCCCTGGAGGAATTCGGAGTGGCGGCCGAGCCGACGGTCGCCTCCTGCGTGGAGGGCGGGGCGGACCTCGTTACCTTCTCGGCCGACAAGCTGTTCGCGGGGCCGCAGGCAGGATTCGTCGCCGGGCGCGCGGATCTCGTCGCGAGACTCGCGGCCCATCCCGTGGCGCGCGTCGTCCGGCTCGACAAGCTCGCGCTCGCGGCCCTCGCCGCGACGATCGCGGCCTGGAAGACGGGACGCTGGCGGGATTTCCCTGTTTATAGGGCCGCCGGCCAGAGCCTCGAGCGCCTGCGGGAACGCGCCGCAAGAATCCGGGACACCGCGCGCTCCCGCGCCCCGGCCCTGGACATGGAGATCGTCGCTTCGACCGCATTCTTCGGCGGAGGCACGAGCCCCGAAAAACCTTTCCCTTCGATCGCGCTGTCGGTCTCGCTCCCGGAGGCGACGGCCGAAGGGATCGCGGCGCGCCTGCGCGAATCCGACCCGCCGGTCGTCGCCCGCATCGAGGAGAGCCGGGTGCTGCTCGACCTGCGCTCGATCGCGCCGGCGGAGGACGCCTCCGTCGAAGACGCTCTCGCACGGCTGGCATAGCGGCGGCGCCGCCGGCCCGGGCTCGAGGCCGATCGCGCCGTCCGTTGAGCGCGGCGCGTGAGAAGATCTCCGGCATGCCCAGGCACCCGGCGTTCGCGCTCCTCGCTCTCTGCGTCATCGCCGCCGCCGCGTGCCGCCGGGGCGCCGAGGCGCCCGCGTCCCGCACGACTCCGTCGCCGGGACTCTCCCGGTCGCTGCCGACTCCCAGGCCGCCTCACCGGGAGCCGCGGCCCGGAGAGGCGACTCCGCGCCCGACTCTGCCAATGTAGAGACGGCTCCCCACGCCCCACAATGACGGGGCCGGTTCTCGGCACCACATTCAGCGGACACCTCCGATGCATCGCCGGGATGCCGCCGGCGCTCGCGGAGCGACGGCCTACTGGTCCAGCGAATGTTCCTTGAGCTTCGCCTCGAGCCGCCGGCGGGAGAGCTTGAGCGCTTCCGCGGCGGCCGTGCGATCGCCCTTCGCCCGCTCGAGCGCCCGGGCGAGCCAGAGACGCTCGGCGGCGCGCGCGCCCCGGTCGCGGACCTCCTCCAGGGTCTCCTCGCGGCCGGCCGGCGCCGGGGAGGGAGAGTCCGGTGTCAGGCGCAGATGCCTCTCTTCGATCGTGTCCCCTTCCGCCAGGATGATCGCCCGCTCCAGGCAGTTGCGCAGCTCGCGCACGTTGCCCGGCCACGGGTAGCGGCGCATCCGGTCGCGCGCCGAGTCGTCGAGGCGCAGAGATTTCTTCTTCAACTCCCCCGGGAGCCGCGCCAGGAACCAATCGATCAACGGATCGATGTCCTCCGGCCTGTCGCGCAGCGGAGGGATGGAGATGGGGAACACCCGCACGCGGTAGTAGAGATCCTCGCGGAAAAGGCCGCGGCTCACCAGCTGGTCGAGCGGGCGGTTGGACGCGGTGATGATCCGGATGTCCACGGTGATCACGGCCGTGCCGCCGACGCGGTGAAAGGATTTTTCCTGGAGGACTCTCAGGAGCTTCCCCTGCGTCGCGGGAGAGAGCTCCCCGATCTCGTCCAGGAAGACGGAGCCCCCGTCGGCGAGCTCGAACTTGCCCGGCCGGCGCGAGGCCGCGCCCGTGAACGACCCCTTCTCGTGGCCGAAGAGCTCGCTCTCCAGCAGCGTGTCGGGAATCGCGGCGCAGTTGATCGCGACGAACGGCCGCCGGGACCGGCTCGAGAGGCCATGGATCGCCCGAGCGAAGAGCTCCTTGCCCGTGCCGCTCTCTCCCTCGAGAAGCACGGCCGCGTCCGTCGCGGCGACACGGCGCGCCTCCGCCTGGACAGCCTTCAACGAGGCGGAGCCCCCGACGATCGGCGGGATCAGCCGCGAGCGCTCCTCCGCGAAGAGCATCGACTCCTTCCGGCCGGCCCGGCGCTCCACCGAGCGCGCGACGAGCAGGCGCAGCAGCTCCGGCTCGACCGGCTTCGTGATGAAGTCCTCGGCGCCCCGCTTCATCGCGTCCACGGCGGTCTCGATCGAGCCGAAGGCCGTCATCACGATGACCGGCAGGGTCGGGTCCAGGGATCGCGCGGCGTCCAGGACCGCCAGCCCGTCGGCCCCGGGAAGCCGCCAGTCCGTCAGCACCAGGTCCACGCTCTCTCCCCCGCGCAGGCGCTCGATGGCGTCCGAGCCGCTCCCCGAGCCGACGACGCTCCACCCCTCGGCGCGGAGCATCTCCTCGAGCATCGAGCGCAGGGACTCCTTGTCTTCCACCACCAGGATCGTCGCCATGACTCCCCTAGGCTAACCCCTTGGGCCGGGAGGCGGGAGGCGGGAGGCGGGAGGCGGGAGGCAACCAGCAGCCGAGCGCCACTCGTTTTCCGAGAGCCGCCTCCCGTCTTGCGGCTTTACTGGGGGGCCTTGGGCTGGTTCTCGGGGCTCGACATTCCGGGGATGTAGCCGGTGTTCCCGTCCGCGGGGGGCGTCGTGGAAGCCGGCGGCGCGGGCGCAGCGTACAGGCTGTTGCGCCCGTAGGGCGTGGCGGCGGGCGGGGGGGGAGTCGGAGCGGCAGCCGCCCTGCCGGCCGCCGCCGAGGCCGCGGCCGGGGCCGGAGAACGCGCCGGCGCGGGAGCGGCGGACGCGAGCCACTGCGGCGCGAACCGGAGCGAGCCGACGAACTTCTCGCCCACGGGGATGGTCACGGAAAAGGAGACGGTGCCTCCGGGCTCGATCAGCCCGTTGGAGAGCCCGGCCTCGCCGGAACCGATCGTCTCCCCCTTCTCGTCCATCGCCGTGACGGTCATCCGCGCGCTGGCGGCCGGCGCGCTTCCCGAGTTGCGAAGCGAGCCGTGCACGCCGAGGTTCGTTCCGGATCTCTCCTGGCCGTAATCGGCGACCTCCAGCCGCGCGCCCGCCGCACGCGCGCCGGCCTCCTTCTTCTCGCCGGACGCGGGCTCCTCTTCTCCGACATGTCCGACGTCCGCGTCGGTCAGCTTGACGCGCGCCCGGGGTCCCTCCCGGCTCGCGCGCGCCGCCTCCGCCGGCGTGTCGGGAGGAACCGCGATGGCGGGCTCCGGTCTGGCGGAACTCCGCCACGCGGCTCTCGCCGCGGCGGTCGCCTTCCAGTCGATGTCGCCGGCGGGGACCGAGAGCAGCGTGCCGTCGGAGCGGGTCAGGAGCACGACGCTCCCCTGCCGCTCGGGAGGCTTTCGAAGGTCGAGCCGCGCTCCTCCCTTCAAGACGACGACGTCGCCCGCGGCGAAGAGGAGGGCCGCGAAGAGAAACCCGGCGGCGGCCGCGCGAAGGACCCGCCTCATTGCTCCTTCCAGCTCTGACTGAGGGTCTTCAGGGTCGCCGCCGTGTTCTTCTGGTAGATGCCGCCGCCCGAGAAGACCACCGTGTCGATCATATCGCCGCTGGGAGACTGGGACTGCGACGCCGACGCCAGGCCCTGCCCCAGGTTTTCCCGGTAATCCGACATGTTCGTCGTGCCGGACACCGACGGATCCAGGTTGTAGGCGCCCCGGCCCGTCGAGTAGAAGAAGCTGTAACGGTAGGAAGTGCCGTTCCCGCATTTCACGTCGGTATCCTGGGGATGGAACGTCACGACCGACAGGTTGCCCAGCGTGGAAAAGACGGTCGAGATCGCCTTCTCGTCGGCTGTGGCGAAATCGAGGAAGTAGCCGCAGTCCTTGGAATCGTCGTCGTCGCTGCACGCCCTCGTGGCCGCCGGGCCCGTGCCCGGGGTGGAAACGCAGGCGGGCTCGCCCGGGATCGGGGCGGACGGACAGTTCGGCGTGATGTTGACGAGATCCGTGTCGTAGAAGGTCCTGCTCTGGGTGCCCGGGTCGATCACGTAGATGAAGCGGTTCAGGTTCGGGTTCGCCCGCAGAAGCTCCGCCCGGTAGCCGGTGCCGAAGCCCACGCCCAGGACCGGCGTCGGCCCGCCGGAGATGTAGATGACGCCGGCGTCCAGGAAAATCGGCTGGACCGGTTTGTCGCTCGTCAAGGCGTCGAAGAGCAGGAAGGGAGGGTGCGCGAAGGTCAGCGTCTCGTTCGAATTGCCGCAGCTGGCGCACTCGGCGGACGCGAGATCCAGGCGCCACATCCTTCCGTTCAGGTCGCCGATGTAGGCGACGTCCAGATACCCGTCGTCGCCGGAGTCCGCGACGGCCGGCGGCGCCGGCATCGGCGCGAACTCGACGGGATCCCCCGATCCGTTCGTCCCCTGCGTGGCCTTGTAGAGGACCTTCCCCGTCTCGACGCTGACGACATAGATGCCGCGCCCCCGAATGGAGGTGTTCCCCGCGGGGACCTCCGTACCGTCCGTGACATAGCTCGGATCGAAGCCGCCGCCGAAGATCGCCACGTAGCGGTCGTCGAAGCCGGCGCCGCTGGCGATGTGAATCCGGCCGACGACGGGACGAGACCAGGTCTCCCCCATGGCGGGAAGGGTGGCGTCGGTCATTTCCCAGAGGACCGTGGGATAGGCCGCCGAACAGGTGCCGCCGCCGTCCAGGCAGTCGGGCGCGCTGTCCTTGTCGGAAGCCGACTTGGAGCCGTCGCTGTCCACCTGGTCCGGCTGCGTGACGTCCAGCGCGAAGTAGCTCCGGCCGCCCTGCCGCAGGCCGCTCACCAGGATCGTCTTCCACGTCCGGTTGCTCGAGTCGGGCGTGCCGGCGTGGGCGGTGTCGATGAACACGTCGGCGAGCGCCGGCGAGCCGTCCACGAAATACTGCACCTTCGGCGGGTAGTTCAGCAGACTCGGGAATCCGAGTGCGTCCGGCGTGGTCGGCATGATCGACTTCGGAGCGTAGGCGAAGATCTCGCGACCCGTTCCCAGATCGAAGGTGTCGTTGAACGGATGATCGGCCGTCGGACCCACCTGGCCCGGATCGTCGTCCCGGTCGAAGACCCCCGCGTCGAAGGCGTGGATGAACCCGTCGTTGGCGCCCACGAACACCACCTTGCGCCTCTTGGAATGGAGGTCCTTGAAGGTGTTGTAGGAACAGTCGGTGTAGAGCGATCCGCACGCGCCCGTCCTCGGATTGAGGTCGGCCGAAGTGTACTGGAAGTACTTCGGCGGAAGGAGGAGCGCGGCCTCGGAGTGGAAGATGTCGCCGAGCTTGTGCGAGTAGTACTTGGGATCGGCCGCCCCGTCGGTCTGCGCGCTCGCGGGATTGCCCGGCGGGATCTCGTCCTGGTAGAGATAGGAGTAGGTCGTGTTCGGGTTCACCGTTCCGTAGGTCCCGAGGTCGTTCAGGATCTCGTCGCGGCTGCCTCCCGTGGTCTTTCCGCCGCGCAGGAACTGGACAGTCCGGATCGCCGTCGTCACGTCGCCGGGCACCGCCGGCTTGAGGGACATGTTCACCATGAGGTCGTAGAAACACTGCCCCGATGTGGTGGTCCCGGTGCACGTATCCGAGTCGGGCATGAAGTCCTGGCGGTTCAGCGGGACGCCCGGGCCCGTGCCGTCGGCCCAGACCATCCGGCGTCCCGGCCAGACCGTGATCGGGGAAGCGTTGGCGGCGGGAGTCGCGGCCGCCGCGGGAGCCGCGCCCGTCAGGTTCGCCACGGGATCGGTATAGCCGAGCACGCGCCCGGCGTTCCAGACCGGGCGGCGGGTGCTCGGATCCGTATCATTGAAACTTCTCTCGTCGGGGTAGCCCACGGGCAGAGGCGTCGTCGTGGGCGTGACGGGCGTCGGCGTCGCGGTCTCGGTCACCGACGGAATCGTCGCCGGGGCCAGCGGGATGTTCCCGTTCTGGTCGAGCTTGTAGGCCTTCAGCGCTCCGTTCCAGATCGCCCAGCTCGCGCTCGACCCGTCACCGACCGGCGGCGTCGGCTCCTTGTGACTCGGGATGACGGCGCCGAGGATGGCCACGTCACCGGAGCTCGTGCTCAACGCCGGCAGCGCCGGAGACGAGAAGTTGCTCAGGCCGACGGTGCCCGTCGACGCGGCCGCGGACTGGAGAATGTCGATCAGGCCCTGGCGGTCGGTGGCCTTGTAGGCCTGGCCGCCGCTGTTGTCGGCGATGCACTGCAGCTTCGGGTCCGTGATGTCTCCCAGGGCCACGACGATGACCGGGACGTTGATCTTCTTCAGATCGCCCGCCGGGCCTTTGTCGCCCACTCCTCCGCTGCAGGCGTCCGCTCCGGAGGATTCCAGGCCGTCGGTGATCAGGATGATCCGGGTGTCCCGGCAATCGGCGAAGGGGTCGGCCTGCGCGAGAACGCTGTTCTTGAAGTAGTTGTAGGCGTCCCGGAGCGAGCCGGCGATCGGCGTCCCGGGCGACATGACGATGACGTTCGCCGCGTTCTCGGCCAGCGAATACTCGGACATGTGGTCCCTCGTGGAGTCGAAGGTCACGATCGAGGAGGCGAGCCGGAGCAGCCGCTTGATCGCCGGCACGGGGTCGGAATCGGAGATCTTGTAAGGACCCCAGTCGCGAGGGATGGGGATGATCGGCCACGTCTCCGGCGCGGGAGGCTCCGTCCCGGGCGCGTAGGGGGCGTAGTCCGATGTTCCGGTGGCGTCGCCCGGGCGGACGCAGGGCGTGCGGCCGCCGCAGTTGAAGAGAGAGATGCCTCCGCAGTCCTCGGCGTAGACGTCGCAACCGGACTTCAACGGATGGGACGGCTCGGCGAACGCGTCGTTGGGAGACTGCTGGGCGAACTGGTACCGGTCGAAGTTGTAGAACGACGCGTAGGCGCCGCGGTTGTGGCGGTCCGGCGGCGAGCCCGCGTCGGGTATTCCGTCGGCATCCATGTCGTTGGGCGGGTTCGACCCCGCGTCGGCGGGAGGCTGGGAGCCCCAGGGCGGATTCCCGTTCCGGGCGTCGTTGGCCTTGTCCCGGTACGGGAAGATGCAGGCGTCCGGGTTCGTCACCGCGTCGCAGGCCGGCGGCTGAGGGAAGCTGAAGAGGTCGGCCCGCTGGTAGCTGATGTAGATCTTCTTTCCCGGCACAGCCTGGAAGGTCAGGTCCGGGTCCGCCTGCGGGTCGTCGAACCCTCGATCCAGCAGAGGCAGCGCGTTCCGGGTCCCCGGCGCGACGAGGTCGGGATTCCCGTCTCCGTCGCGATCCACGAACCCGCAGAGAGGCTCGGGCTCCGCCTTCCAGACGAGGCAGTCGTTGCCCGGGACGGTATTGCAGCCCGGGCTGTTGTCGCTGTAAGTGGCGCTCAGTTTCGCCGGCCACGGGCGGCTCGCCGTGGCTGAGGTCGGGATTGATGTAAACGCCGCTCGTCCCGGTGTTCTGCGCGCGGTAGGCGAACCCGTTGTAGGTCAGCGGCGCGACGAGGTTGCCGGCGTTGTAGAGGGTGTTCTCCTGCCAGAAATCCAGGAGGGGACGCACGGGACTGGCGTAATCGCTGTTGTACACCTCCACGCAGCGCCCGCAGTTGAACGTGTCCGCCAGGACCGGCGTCGTCGAGAGATTGGCCGGTCCGCCGGGGACGCCCGGGCACGGCATGCCCGGCGCCGGGTAGGAGGGCCGCGGGGCGGATGGCGGCGCGAGCGCCAGAAGGCCCCGCATCGCCGGCGAGAGCCATCCCGCGATCTGCGGCAGGAGGCTTCCGGCCGGGGATCTCCCGCCCGGCAGAGTCGGGACCGGCGTGTTCGTCGCGGACGGCGTGGGCGTGCGGGATGGCGTGACCGTCGGCGTGTTCGACGGCGTGCTCGTCGGAACCGCAGTCGGCGTGTTCGTCGGAACCGCAGTCGCCGTCGACGTCGGCGGGACCGTGGGGGTCCTCGTCGGCGTGTCCGGCGGCGTGTCCGTTGGCGTCCGCGTGAACGTCGGCGTCCTCGTCGGCGTCCGGGTCGGCGTGTCCGTCCGCGTCGGCGTTTCCGTCCGCGTAAACGTCGGCGTCCTCGTCGACGTCTGAGTCGGCGTGTTCGTCGCCGGCGGGGTGTTCGTCGGCGTGTTCGAGTGAGTGAACGTCGGCGTCACCGTCGGCGTGTTCGACGGCGTCCACGTCGGCGTCCGCGTCGGCGTCCGCGACGGCGTGAACGTGTTCGTGAACGTCGGCGTCACCGTCGGCGTGTTCGACGGCGTCCACGTCGGCGTCCGCGTCGGCGTCCGCGACGGCGTGAACGTGTTCGTGAACGTCGGCGTCACCGTCGGCGTGTTCGACGGCGTCCACGTCGGCGTCCGCGTCGGCGTCCGCGACGGCGTGAACGTGTTCGTGAACGTCGGCGTCACCGTCGGCGTGTTCGACGGCGTCCACGTCGGCGTGATTGTCGGCGTGTTCGTCGGCGTGCGCGTCGGCGTGAAGGTCGGTGTCTTGGTCGCGGTCGGCGTCACCGTCGGCGTGTTGGAGGGCGTCCGGGTCGGCGTCCGAGTCGGCGTGTCCGTCGCCGTCGGCGTCTCCGTGCGCGTCGGCGTCTCCGTGCGCGTCGGCGTTTCGGTCCTCGTCTGCGTCGGAGTTCGCGTGTCCGTGACCGTCGGGGTTTCCGTCCTCGTCGGCGTTTCGGTTCTCGTCGGGGTCTCCGTCCTCGTCGGCGTTTCCGTCCTCGTCTGCGTCGGAGTCCTCGTGTCCGTGATCGTCGGCGTGATCGTCGGTGTCCGAGTGGGCGTGCGCGTGCCGGTCTGCGTTGGCGTGTTGGTCGGCGTCCGGGACGCGGTAAAGGTCAGGCTGGGGGTCACCGTGCCGGTCGGCGTGTCCTCGGGCGTCGGAGTGTCCGTCGGGATTTCCGTGGGCGTGTTCGTCGGCGTCGCCGGCCGTTCCTTGAACTCCTCCACTTCGACGACCAGGTTGGGGTCCCCGTAGTCTCCGGAGACGACCCTGAGCCGCAGCTCGAGCCCCGGTTTGCTGGGGTTGCGATAGACCACGAGTCCCGACGTGCTTCCCCTGCGAGGGTTGGGTCCGAAGGCGCCGCGCCAGAAGCCGGGCAGCGGCTCCATGGTGGGATCCGGGACGCCGCTCACGGGCGGCCGTCGCGTCGAGGCGGAGGTGTAGGGATAGAGAGAATCGATCAGCTCGAGCGTGTCCTCCCGGGCGTAGTTGAGCGGGACCTTGTGGCCGAGCTGGAGAAACCGCCCCTGCTGGATGTCCGAATAGCAGTCGAACCGGCGAAGGAAGGGGGAGATCTTGCAGGGGAAGACGTCGTCGATTTTCTTATCGGGGGAACAGGCGTCGCTCGGGTCATCGAGCCTGCAGTTGGCGACATAGAGCCACTCGAGCCCGCCGTTCTCGAGAGCTTCGCCTCTCATGTGCGCGCCGCCGACGGCCTGGCCGGAGAAGGTCGGGTTGCCGTCGGCATCCTCGCCGCCGGTACCCAGCATGGACGCGCCGAAGGTGGGATTCGGGTTGCGGTAGGAGGCGAACCCCCAGTTGACGTTGGTCGATTTCGTGATCACTTCCCTCAGGACGCTCTTGGCGACGCCGAACTTGGATCCGTTGGACAACCGGTTGGAGTCCTGCGGATAGACGAAGTCGTCCATGTAGGCGGGCAGATCGAAATGGTCCGAGAAATCGCGCATCATCGAGGAGGAGGAGTCCAGGATGACGAGGATGTCCATGCCCCCGCCGAGGCGCAGCAGCTGGCGGTCGTCCGGCAGGGCCGGCGACGCGTTCAAGACCAGCAGGAGAATCGCGACCGCGACGCGGTGGCGCGAAACCCACGCCAGGATCCCCCGGCGCTCCCGAAGAGAAATGTCTCGGTTTTTCAAAACGGCAACCTCGCCGGCAGCGGCCCGACCTCGACGTCGGCAACCAGTGCCTTGGAATACTGCGCGAAAGCCTGGTCGCTCGACGCGCTGCGCAACTCGTAGGCGTAGAGGAACTGCGCCTTCTCATCCCCTTCGTTGATCCGGCCGCCCGGAGCGTGCCGCCGGCCGAGGAGGCTCGGCGTCTGGATTCTCACGGCGATGTCCCCGCCGGGCAGATCGGCCGTGAAGAGGCTCCCGAACGCGCTCCGGTGGCTCGGGAGCTGGAAGAAGACCGTGCCGAAGGGAAGCCTCGGGCTCGGGGGCGCCCCCCCGAACTCGGGCCGCCGGAGGAAGTCCTGGGGGTTCGCCATCTCGACCCCCCCCCATCGGATCCCCGAATCGGACGCGTAGAAGGCCCGGTTGATGGACCACTCGTTGGCCGCGATGCGCGACTCCGTGCTCGTCACGAGCATCAGCGCGATGCCGATGACGGTCAGGATCGCGAGCACGAGGATCGCGATCACGAGCGCGGCGCCCCGCTCGCCCGCCTTCGACCGGACGGCCGCGGCCGGGCCTCGCCGGGCGAGTCGCATGACCGATCGCGAACGACACTTTCTCATGGCGTGGGAGTCGGCACCGGAGCCAGCGCCTGGTAGGAGTAGTTGCGCAGGTTGATCTTGAGCGTCTGGACCCGGCGCCGGAACGTCGCGTTCGGGAGCCCGGTGTACTGGGCGGTGATCAGCCGGGCCGGCGAGCCCGTGACCGGCGAGTTCATCGTGCGGACCCCCAGCGCCGAGGGGGCCTTGTAGGTCAGGTCCGGGTCATGGGACTTCGCCACGAGCGTGATCATCACGGCGTGCAGGCGCGGGCAGTGGTTCGGCAGATCGTAGAAGTCCGTCGCCTGGAAAGGGACCGCGCTGCCGGTGATCGGGTTGTCGGCGCCGGGCACGTTGGGGACCCACTCGTCCTGTCCGGGCTCAAAGGACAGGTTCAGCTCCGGATCGTCGGAGGTCGGCGCCGTCCTGCGGTTGATCTCGCCGTTGCCGTCGATATCCACGCCGTACGCGACCTGCATGTCCTCGACGTCGTCGGCCAGGGTCACCACGTCGAAGGCTTCCCCGCGCCGAGTGCCCTGGGCGAGCGACGGATGCAGATGGTTCGGATCGCTTCCGTTGTCTATGAAGAAGATCAGGTCGTCCAGGATCCCGGCATGCCGCACGTTCTTGTAACCCTGGGCCGCGCCCCCGTCCTCGGCGGGGGTCTCGTTTCCGCCGGGAGTGGAGTTGAACTGAACGGCCACGGCATCCGCGAAGTTGACGGGACCGAACGTGGGCGGACTCGCGGTCGAGAGGCGGGTCGGGCTCGAGATGCTCCCCACGTTGTAGGGAGACTGGGGGTAGAGCGGGTAGGCCGGAGGCCCGACCGTCGAGCAGGGGGAGTGGACATCGTCGTTGAAGGCCACGAGCACAAACATCCGACCCGTGTTCGAGTCGGCCGCTCCCGCCGTGGAGTCGTCCACCTGGGAGAACTGGGGCCGGTTGGTCGCGTCGTCGTTGACATGCGGCGTGTGGGTCGTCGCCGCCGCGTTGACCGCGGCCTCGTCGACGCAGGGGGAGCAGCCGCCCGTGGGATCCCGCACCGGATTGCACGGCGCGCAGCCGGTCGAAAGGTCGAAACCGATGAGCGGGGAGTTGATGACGCCCCGGATCTCGATCATGTCCGTGCCGGGCCGGACGTCGAGGTCCCCGGTCAGCGAGGTCACCTTCGTCCCCGCTTCGACGTTGTCGTAGGAGTTGTCATCCACGCCGTTGACGACGGCGACTCCCGGCAGCTGCGGGTCCCGATGATTCAGGACCGCCTGGGTCACGTAGAGTCCGCCCGAGCCCGCCATCCGGATCGCCCTCGTCATCGAGTAGATGCCGTAGCGCACCGCGCCCTGGGCGTCGGCGATGTCCGACTCGCTCTTGTTGATCCGGGCGCTCGCGTCGAAGACGGAGAGGATGCCGAGCATCGCCAGCGCGAGGAGGAACACCACGATGATCATCTCGACCAGCGAGAACCCGCAGCGGGAAACCGCCCGGGACAATGGCGCGCGGCGCTTCATGGACAGGAGCCTCCCGAATCGGGGGCCGAATTGGGATTCTCCGGGGAGGGATTGGAGAGAATCCCGCTGACGCGGGACTGGCGAATGCCGATCGCGGGTCCGAGCTGTCCGGGGGACGCCTTCACCGTGACGTCGATCCGCTTGTACGAGAAGACCTGGCCCGCGTCGACAATGGCTACGGGCACGAAGGATTCGTTGGCCGCGATGCCCGTCGGGAGCCGGAACTGAAAGACCTGGTAACACACGCTGAACGGATTGCGGACACCGCCGGTCGCGGGCGGCCGCCCGGTCGTCGGATCCGGCAGCGTTCCCGGCAGGTCGTTGGCGTGGATGCCGGGCGTCAGCTGGTTGTCGTCGAACGGCAGGTTCATCAACTGCTCGAGCCGGTCGCGGGCGAGCACGTTGATGCTCGTGTACTCGTTGCCCGAGTAGTTGGACTTGACGCTCGCCATGAAGAGCGGCGTGATGCCCAGCAGAACGAACGCGAGGAGCGCGAGGGCGAGGAGCATCTCGACGATGGTCAGCCCCGCCTCGCGCCGTTCGCGCCGCTCGAGAACGCCCGGGGTCCTCATTGCCAGATCACCGGTGTGATCACGCGGACGCGCCCCGCGGCGTTCGTGTCGATCGTGATCTGGTTGACCGGGCCCCCGCCCAGCGGGCCCTCGACCACGATGATTCCGGGTGTCGGCGCGAGAGGGGCGACCCGCCGGCCGGCTCCATTGAAGGTGATCGGGCCGTCGGGCGCCTCCACGAACCGGAGGGTCTTGCCGGAGATGAGGAGATCGGGGGCGAGGTTCGCCGACGGGGTCGGCACCACGTCCGGCGGCGCCTCGATCGTGGTGATCCTGTTGAAGTCGGAGACAGAGGCGGCGGGCGTGATGACCACTCTCGCGTTCACGTTCCGTTTGACCGCCTTCATCCGGGCCGCGACGAGGGTCGTGCTGATCTCCATCGCCGCGCTGCGAAGCTCCGCGCGGCGGCGAATCTTGTTGATCCAGGGGATCGAGACCGTGGCGATGAGGCCGAGGATCACGAGCACGACCAGCAGCTCGAACAGGCTGAATCCTCTGGATACAGAAACTGCATCAGCACGCGACATACTGTGGAACCAGTAGCGATTCCTGTGCCCTGAGCCTCTGATTGGGATAACCCTTTTTATTGAAGTGAGATGCGAATCTTAGCACATTCTCGCGGGCCCGGGGCAGGTGAGAATCTCGTTACTTTAGGTAACATACCGATCCCCCCTCGAGCGGGGCCCGATTCGCCCAAAGTGCTCAGGCCCCGGAGGTTGGCTCTCCCCGAGGCTCTGCGGGAAGGCGAAGGGTGAAGAAAGACCCTCCCGCCGGCCTGTCGGTGACCTCGACGGTTCCGCCGTGGAGCTGCGCGATCCGCGCCACGATCGCGAGACCGAAGCCGACGCCGTCGGGCTTGGTCGAGTAGAACGGGAGGAAGATCTTCTCCCGCTGCGAGGAGTCCACGCCGGGTCCCCGATCGCCGACGAGGAGCAGGACTTCGCCTCCCGCCGCTCTCCCTTCGAGCAGGATCGCGCCCTCCTCGCCCCGCCGTTGCGGCGGCGTGGCCTCGGCGGCGTTGCGCAGGAGGTTGACGAGCGCGCGACGCAGGAGCACCGAAGACCCGGAGACTTCGGGGAACTCCCCGCGGCGCTCGACGGAGAGCCCGGCGCAAGCCCTTTCGGTCTCCCCTGCCGCCGCCTGCGCGACCCCCAGCAGGGCGACCCTCTCCGGCACGAAACCCTGAGGCCGAGCGAAGAGGAGGAAGTCGCTCGTGACGCGACTCATTTCCTGGGCCTCGCGGCGAATCGCCTTCAGATGCTCGGCGGCCCGCTCCGGATGACGCATCGCGAGCTCGGCGAACCCGTCGATGGCCGCTGCCGCGTTGCGAAACTCGTGGGCGGCCCCGGCCGAGACATTGCCGAGGTCGGCCAGGTGCCGGGCGAGCGCGACGCGCGCCTCCAATTGACGCACCTCGGAGACGTCGGTGAAGAGCGCGAGGACCCCCAGGAAACGGCCGTCGCCCCCGGTGGCGGGGGTCGCCATGACCCCGATCACGCGCTCTCCGTCCCGGTGGCGCCAGCGGATCTCGCGCCGGTTGACGGCGCCGCGATCGCGAAGGACGGAGGCGACGAGGTCGCGCAATTCGGGGATTCCGGAGAGGACCGAGGCGCCGGGCCTTCCCTTGACCGCTTCCGACAAACCCAGGATCTGGCTCCCGGATTCGTTCAGCTCGACGACGAGGCCGTCGCGGTCCACGGAGAGGAGCCCCGTCGGCAGATGGCGCGCCAGCGTGCGGGCGGCGATCTCCAGGTCGTCGGCGCGCTCCTTCTCCGCCCGCGCGAACCGCTCGAGCTCCTGCTCCTTCTGCGACAGCGCGGCGATGGTGGATTCGAAGCGGGCCATCAGGAAATCCCTCTCGTCGACGGGCGGCTTGCCGGACGGGGTCTCTTCCGGCGCGGCTCCCGCCGCCGCGAGCAGGCGCTCGTAGGGCCGGAGCAGCGAGCGCAGGTAGAGCCACGCGAGAACGGCCAGCGCCACGCCGACGACCGGGACGAGAACGGTCAGCCGCTGCGCGAAGGACCGCAAGGATCCGCCCCGCCCCGGGTCGAGCGCCACGACGACGAAGCCGCCGGAGGAGGCCAGGCTCACGACCAGCAGCGAAGGGCGCTCCTTCCACTCCAATCGCGAGCGCCCTGGCTCGGGCCGCGCCGTGGGAAGCGCGACGGGCGGCTCGAGTCCCCGGCTCGCGGACCGGACGCGCCGCCCCGACGCGTCGTAGAAGGCGACGAAGAGGACGTCGGCCTCCGAGACGGCGCGCTCGAGCGCGTCCTTGGAGCCGCCGGCGGCCGAGAGCCGCCGGAGCATCTCCGCCGCGCGCTTTTCGATCTGCTCGCCGCCCCAGTCCACTCCCTCGCGGAGAAAGAGAAGAGTCGCGAGGTTGAGAAAGAGGATGAGGAGCAGGGCGACCCAGAGGAAGAGCCGCGACTCGCGCCGGAAGGAGCGCGGGACCTCGGTCATCTTTCCCACTGGCCGCGGTCGGCGAGCGCGGCCCGGATCTCGAAGGAGCTCCAGAGGGCGAGCGACAGCCAGATGAGGTGCGCCATCCACCGGCCGCTGCCCGGTACCCCGAAGTGGGACCCCAGGATCCAGGAGAGAGAGAAAAACGTAACCAGAAGATAACCCGCTCCGCCGGTCAACGCGCCCAGGGTCAGGGGCCAGACCAGATACTGGGCCCCGAGCCCGGGCGCGAAGAAGAGCACGATGAGAAAGAGAATGAGGCACGAGCGGACCGGGTCTTCGTATCGCCGCAGGAGCCATGCCGCCGCGACGCCGGCCGCCAGAGCCAGGAGGGCCAGCGGGGCCCAGACGCGGGAGTCGAGGAGCACCCACTCGGCGAAGCCGTAGGAGCGCGGCACCGGCCTGTAGAGGAGAACGCGATCCCGGATGGCCCGCCACTGCCGGGCATAGGGGACAAACAGGAGGGCGGCCACGGCGTAAGGAACCGCCACGGCAAAGCGGAGCCGGCGCACGAAGAGAAGCGGATGGATCGCCGTCACCTGCTTGGTGCCGACGGAGAGAGCGAGAAGGAGAGCCGCGCGCCAGCCTGAACGCCGGGTCGCCGTCCCGCCCGAGTTGGGGAAGGCCGCGATCGCCGCGATCAGGAAGAGGAGGCTCACGTTGTCGAACTGCCCCTGCACCGAGGTGACCCAGACGGAGACCGGGTTGGTCAGAAACAGGGCCGCGGCGTAGGAACCCGGGAGCGCGCGTCCGCGGGCGAGCCGCCACAGGACCGCGGCCGAGGCCGCGTCGACGAGGGTCAGAAGAGAGCGCACCAGGGCCGGGAACGGCAACCCGCTCTCGCGCGAGAGGCGATCCATCGCCGCGATGACGCCCGCCCAGACGGGCGGATAGTTGTAACGGTCCGTGCTGTCATAGAGAGGCTTGCCGGCGCGGAGAATCCGGGCGACCTCGCCGTAGGCCTTCATGTCCACGCTCACCGGCGCCAGAACGGAGAGAAGGAGCCGCATCGCGAGCCCGAGGAAGATGGCGGCGCCGCAGGAGGCGGCCGGAAGCCAATCGGAGGCCCGCCGCGTCCGCATCCGCGCGTCCTTATGCCGGCCAGAGGGCACGATAACGCGTCAGAAGCCCGTCGCCGAAGAACAGGGCGGCGACGGCTCCCGCCGCGAGAAACACCCCGAACGGCAGGCGCATCTTCCGGTCTCCTCGGCCGAGCACCATCGCCGCGATCCCCACGACGCTTCCCGAGAGCGAGGCGAGGAGCACCGACACCAGGACCCCGGCCGGCCCCAGAAAGGCCCCGATCATCGCGAGCATCTTGACGTCCCCCAGTCCCATCCCCTCGTGCCCGGCGATTCTCTCGTAGAGAAACGCGATGAGATAGAGGCCGCCCCCGCCGACCGCGGCGCCGAGGAGCGCCGAGCCCGGGGTTCTCGTCTTCGAGAAGAAGGCGAGGAGAATGCCGGCGGCGAGCCCCGTCAGCGTGATCTTGTCCGGCAGGATCATGAACTCGAGGTCGATCGCCGCGAGCGCGAGGCACGCCGACGCGAAGAAGACCCCTCCGGCGAGCTCCGGCCACTGCCGCGCCCGCAGAAACACGAGCGCCCAGAGGACCCCGTTGGCCAGCTCCAGCATCGGGTAGCGGACCGAGATCGGCGCTCCGCAGGTCCGGCAGCGCCCTCCGAGAACGAGCCAGGAGACGACCGGGATGTTGTCCCTCGCGAGGATCGCCGCGCCGCAGGCCGGACAGTGCGACCCGGGAAAGACGACCGATTCTCCGCGTGGAAGCCGATGCGCGAGGACGTTCAGGAAGCTCCCGACGATGAGTCCGAAGAGCCCCGCCGCGACGCATCCGAACAGGCCGTAGGTCTCGAAGAGAGTGGTCACGTCGTCACGCGATTGGTCAGACGCGGTTGAGCATCCAGACGAGCGTCGCGAGGGCGAGCAGGGAGAGCGCCGCCCCCGCGTAGAAGGAAACGGGCCGGTAGCGGAAGACGACGCGGTGCGATCCGGCCGGCAGCGCGACCGCGCGCAGGCAGCCGTCGGCCGTCAGGATCGGGGCCGGATGCCCGTCCACGGCGGCCTTCCATCCGGGGTAGTCGAGGTCCGCCAGGACGAGAATGCCGGCCGCTCCCGAGTTGACATCCGCGACGACCCGCTCGGGGCGATCCTCGGCGATCCGGGCGACGACGAAGGAGCGCTTCTCCCCGGCCATGGGACGGGGCTCGGGCTGGCGGTCGAGGAAGACCTCGCGCGACCAGTCGAGCTCGCCGCGAGCCGCCCTGGCCCAGGCGCGGGCCGGGTCCGCTTCGATGCGGTATCCCGGGACGAAGGAGAGCCTCGAGCGATACGGATTCAGCGGCGCGCGGGAGAACTCGCCGACGGTGCGCAGGCCCAGGTTCGCCGGGAGAAACGGGGACCACAGCACGCGCCCGGCCACCGCTCCCGCCGCGCGCACGGGGTCTCCCGCGTCGATGGAGGCGGCGATCCTCTCCTGCGCCCGCGTGGGAAGCGCCGAAGCTGTGCGGACGGTCGCCACCCGCGGAAGGAGATTCGTGTACCCGAGGAGCGCCTCGCGCTGGCGGCGCAGGGTGGCGGCGTCGAAGCGGGCGTCGCGCAGGACCCAGGTGGCCAGATCGAGCGGCGGCGGCGTGAGCACCCGCCCGTTGACGCGCGTCAGGAACGGAATGGACTCGGGAACCCGGCGGATCTCCGACTCGGGCGCGAAACGAAACGCCGGGCGTGCCGCGAGGAGCAGGGAGGCGGTCAGGGAGAGGGCCGCGACCGTCTCGAGAACGGGGCCGCGCGCGCCGTGGGGGCGCTTGGCAGAGGATGGCGGTCCCGCGCCGAAGACCGCCAGCCACACGAGTGCGGACAGCCCGATCCCTTCCGCCAGGCGAGCGGCCGGCGGCTGGCGGGAGAAGAGAAGAAGAGCCATGGCGCCGAGCCCAATCCCGGCCACCCACAGGGCGCGCCCTCTTGCGAGAGCGAATCGGATGGAGTCCGCTCCCATGCCCGCCAGCATCGGGAGGGCGAAGAACGTCCAGACCAGGGCCTTGGCCGGGTACCGGACGCGGTCGAGAAAAGGCAGGGACCGGAGCCAGGGACCCGGAGGAGCCGCCATGCTCAACAGGATACCGGCCACGGCGACGGCAGCCAGCAGGAGCGCGAGGCGGCGCCGTTCGACCTCCACGAAAGCGGCGGCCACCGCGCAGAGCATCAGCGGTCCCGCGTAGAGAGAGGCGAGGTAGTCCGAACCGCTCGGGCCGCCGGACAGACCGAGTCCGGAGGAGAGCGCGGACAACCCGACGGAGCCGCGATCGCGCTCCACGATCGGAAGCGGGGCCCGCCGCTCCGAGTGCAGAGCAAGCTCCGCCATCGGGACGAGCGTGACCCCCGCCAGCGCCAGTCCGAGCCCGGCGGCCCGGGCCAGACCAAGGAGCCGCGTCCGGAGCGGCGGATCGAGCCATCCCGAGGTCTCCCGCCGCGACTGCCAGGCAAAGAGCGCGGCGACGCAGAGCGTCGCCGCCGACAACTCCGGGCTGCCCGCCGACGCCTGCAGCCCGACCGCAACCGCCATCGCGAATCGCGAGGTCTTCGACCGCAGACCCGAGCGCGCGCACGCGGCGATCCAGGGCAGATAGGCCCAGGCGCCGAAGTGGTTCCAGTAGGCCGACAGAGACGCCGCGAATCCGCAGGCTCCGTACCCCGCGGCCCCGAAGAGCGCCCCCGCGTCCGAGACGGCCTCGTCCTTGAGGAACCGCCACGCGCCGGAGACCCCGATCGCGAAGTGCAGCAGGAGGAAGAGTCCCGCCGCGAGCGCCGCGGACGGAAGCAGGAAGAGGAGCGTGGGGGGATAGAAGACTCCCGACTGTCCGCTGGCGAGCCAGGGCTCGCCGAGTCCCGAGAGGGGATTCCAGAGAGGAATCTCCCCCGAGCCGATCCGGTCCGCCGTGTAGAGCTTGAGAGGAAAGAAGAAGTCGCCCTGATCGCGCAAGGAAGGAGCCTGCCTCCCGAAGAGGGCCGGAGACAGCCACAGAAGCGCCGGGACGAGCGCCGCGGCGCCCAGGACACCGGACAGCACCGTGCGGCGCGCGACCACCCGGCTATTCTAGTGCGCCAAACAAAAGGGCCCCGATTGCTCGGGGCCCTCCTGGGATCGAGTGAATCAGGAACTTAGTTCTGGGCGCCTTCCGGCCACTGAATGAACGTGCCGTTGGCATAGAGGATGTCGTCGTTGAAGTCGTGCGTGGTGCCGCAGGTGATCGTGCCCTGGACACCGTCGCGTCCCCAGCACTCGAGTCTGTACTGGTCCTGAGCCGTCGGCGAGACGTAGGCATAGAAGTGGCCCCATCCGTCCGCAAGCGGGGCTTTCGCGATGTAGCTTGGCTGCAGGACCGCGAAGGAGGCGGTCGTCAGAGCCGTCGCCGTATCAGCGGTGTACAGGCCCCCTTCGCACGTCCCCGTGGGGTAGATATTGTAGTCCACCGCGTAGGACTCGATGGCCGTGGCGAGCGATCTCATGTCGGCCATGCTCTTCTTCTGCCGGCCGCGCTGGACTGCCGCCAGCAGGTTCGGAATCGCGATCGCGGCCAGAATCCCGATGATCGCGATAACGATCAGCAGTTCGATCAGGGTAAATCCGGATTCCCGTTTTCTCATTTGTTGCTCCTCCTAGTTTTTCTGCGATCCTGTTGCGCTCGCACAAACTAACGCAAGGAAGAAGCCAGATCCCTCCGTTTTTAAGACTTGCGCCGTCAGCGAGTTAGGGTCAGGGCGTTCATGGAGCGATGACGAAATATGTCACTTTCGGCCCACGTCTCATGACGTTTTGTTGACTCCAAAGAAAGCGAATTCCAGCAGCATGTCTCGATACAGATCGACTCCATCGACATAGTCTCGGAGATAGATTCGCTCGTCGTTGCGGTGCCGTCGCGCCGAATCCGTGATGTTGACGGGTATCGGCGAGTATCCGTAGGCCGCGATCCCTCTCTGGCGGAAATAGACCGATGTCGTGGCCGCGCCGAAGGTCGGCACCGGTCCGAAGGGGATTCCGGGATAGCGGGCCGCCGTCACCCGCCGGATCAGGCCGAGAAAGGGAGCGATCTCTCCCGCGGCGGTGAAGTAGGGACTGGCGGTCGTGGCACCGGAGGAGTACCGGTCGACGACGCGGATCCCGGCGCGCTCGGCGTCCGACTCGATCGGCGCCATGAAGGGATCGGGCGCTGTCCCCGGAGGGGTCGAGACGACGACATAGCCGCGAAAGTTGTCCCGGGCCTCGGGCGGATAGAGGTACGGGCCGATCCACTTGATCCGCGCTTCCAGGAAGCAACCGTAGCGGTCCGGCAGGATCGCCAGCTCGGCCGGATCCCGGCGCACGCGCTCGAGATGGCGCAGCGGATCGGTCAACGGGTGCCCCAGGTGGTTGGCCAGCATGTCGAAGCCGGTGACCACGTCGGGAATCGGCTCGACCGCCGGCGAGTGGATCTTCGGCCACCTGCGGGCGAGGTCCTCGATCGCCCGCGCCGAGGACGCTTCGAATTCGACGAGGCCGTAACCCGCCTGGACCGTCTCGATCCCCCAGAACCGGACGGTCCGGAGAATCATCTCGTTGGTGCCCCCTTCGTTCAAGACCACGGCGACTCCGTCGAACCACTCGGGCCGGTGCTCGAGCAGCCATCGCGATCCCCAGCGCTGCTGCCCGTTCTCTTCGTCGGCCTCCGCCAGAAAGAGAACGTCGGAAGAAGGCACGATCCCGTGCTCCTTCAGGTTCCTCATCGCGAGAGCTTCCACGAGCCCGAGCGATTTCATGTCGTAGACGCCGCGGCCGTAGAGGAAGCCCTGCTTGATCTTCCCCTCGAAGGGCTCCGCCTCCTTCCAGTAGCTCGGGAAGGCGCGAACGACGTCGATGTGGTTCAGAAGGAGCAGGGAGCCTTTCCGGCTCCGGCCCGGAAGGCGCGCCAGCAGGTTGCAGCGCTTCGGCGCCGGACAGACGATCTCGTTCTCGATGCCGGCGCAATCGAAGAAGTTCTTCAGGAATCTCGCCCCTTCCTCCTCTCCCCTTTCATCGGTCGTCTCCAGCCGAACGTAGTCGCGCAGGAGACGGACCGGCTCCAGCCGGAGCCACTCCGCGGCCGGGCGCGTTGTGTCGGCCTCGAGGTTCGACCTCGGCCGAGGGCTTCTCTCCTTGCGACACCCGGCCTCCAGGAGGAGGAGAAGGAGAACGGCGGCCTGCCGGGCGAGCCGACGACTCATGCTCCTCCGACCCTTCGGGACAGCAGGAGGAACGCCCCGGCGACCGCGAAGAGGACTGGTCCCCAGCGGGAGATCGGCAGTCCCGGCACGAGCTCCGACCATTCGATCGTGTGGCGGCCCGCCGGCACCCGAATGGCCGAGAAGGCGAGCTGCGCCGGAGCGTCCTCCACCGGACCGCCGTCGAGCAGGATGGAGCGGTAGTTCCAGTATCCCCGCAGCACGAACAGCCAGGTCGGGTCGAGGGCCTCGGCCTCGATCCGCAGCTTCTCCGGGCTTCTCTCGAGAACCCGGAGACGTCCGGGACGGGCGGCCCGGAGTCCCGTCGCGCCCGACTCGATCACGACCTGGCCGGCCGCCAGAGTTGGCAGCACCTTCAGGGCCGCGACGGCTCCCTCCTCCTCCTGCCAGCTCGTGAGGAGCCGGATGTCCGGATACGCCCTCTCGTGCTCGTCCCAGTTCATCATCCCGTCGCCTCGCACCCGATGGTAACCCGGCAGCGGCTCCTGGTCCCGGAAGCGGATCCCCCAGCGCAGCGCAAGCGCGCCGAAGAACGGCTGGGCGTCCCGGAAACCGGCTGCGGACAGGGAGAGGCGGCGCAGGCTCTGCAGCCGCGAGAGGTCTCCCGAATCGAAGTCTCCGTTGAAGACCATCCCGCGCTTCCAGAGGGCGGGCGTGTACTGGGTCCAGTTCCGCCGGGAGTACTCGAGCCGTCCGGGATCGTTGCTCGAGTGGAGCTGCTCGAGTTGGGAAAGAGGACGATAACCCCAGGCCCCCATCGTCCTGTATTCCCCGCTCGGATCCATCCGATCCAGGTACAGCGCGAAAGGAGTCCTGGCGAAGATCGCGTCCTCGGAGAAGATCCGCGCGATCCTCCTGTTGGCCGCGATCGGCACGAGCGTGACGAGCGCCAGGCAGGCGGCCGTTCCCGCCCGCGGCAGGACGCGCAACGCCTCCAGCGCGAGCAGCGTCGCCATCCAGAAGAGGCCGCCTTCCGCGAAGCCGATGGAGAGCCTCTCCCCCGCCAGCCGCGCCTGGCCGGGAGGGTCCCCGAGCGCCAGCAGGGCGACCGCGCCGACGCGAGCGGGCCAGAGCCGGGCGGCCGCGGCGAAGAGACACAGCCCCGCGCCGACCAGGAGCAGACCCCGCGTGTGCCGTGGCATCCGGCGGAAGTCGTCGAAGGCAAGCCCGGCCAGAACCGCGAGCGCGAGCATGAGACCGACGGCGAACTTCTCGGGATTGCGCAGCGCGAGCGGGGAGGCGATCTTTCCCCACCGCGCGGGCAGAAGGCTCGGGATCACGCAGACGGCCAGGGCCGTCAGCGCGAGAAGACGTCCGAACCGGGCTCCGGCGGCGCGCCTCCGCCGGAGAGCCACGGCGCCGATCAGGGCGAAGGCGCCCGCGTAGAGGGTCGCGAACAGGCCCTCCGCCTTCTGGCGGAAGATGGCGTGAGCGAAGACCTCCTGGGGCTCGAGGGCGAATGTCGGGCCGAACGGGTACGGAACGATGAACTCCAAGAGCCGGAACGGAGAGATCGAATAGAAGAGCGACTCCTGGAGCTTCATCCCGACGACCGCTCGTCCCGTCTCGGGAATCCAGAGGGCGGCCGCGACGATCTGCGGCGCTGCCGCGAGCATCGCGAGGAGCACGGCTCCTCCGAAGAGGGCCAGCTCGCGGGGCCGGGTGCCCGGCTCTCTCTCGCACAGGATCCAGAGACTCCCGCAGGCAATCGCCGTCGCGGTGGAGAAGACGTCACCCGCCAGCATGTCGAGCGCCAGCAGCACGGCGAGGAGAACGAGCCTGCGCGGCGCCGAATCGGAGGGCCGGGCGGTTGCCCAGACGATCCACGGGAGAAGCGCCAGCCCCGGCAGGATGTGCGGGAAGAAGACGTCGGACACGGCAACGCCCGAGAACGCATAGGTCACCGCTCCGATCCATGCCCCGGGCCGGGAGGCGCCGACGCAGCGCAGCAGGCAGAAGACGCCGAGTCCCGCCAGAGCCCAATGGAAAAACGGAAAGATCCGCATGGCGAGCGGGAAAGGGACGAGGGCGAGGAGGGGCCGGATCGGATAGAGGGCGCCGGCATTGGGGTTGGGCAGGAGCGGGCGCCCGCCGGAGATCTCGGGCATCCAGACGGGCAGACGCCCCCGCGCATAGGCGTCGTGCACGGCCGATTCCATCGGCAGGTTGTAGGCGAGCAGGTCCCGGCCGCCGAAGTTGCGGCGCGAGAAGAGCGGATCGGAATAGACGGCGAGGACAAGGAGCAGGAAGAGCCCGGCCGCCCGGAGCGTCCTCGCGCGCTCGCGGGCCGGGAAGTCTCGCGCGCTCAAGCGGTCGCCGCCGTTTGCACTGTCGGGCTAGGATAAGTCATCGAAAGAGAATGGGACAACCGATCGCGACGGGCCGGCGCGGCCGCGCTCTTCGCGGTCGTCCTCTCCTGCGCGGCGCGGATGTGGCTGCTTTCGGCGCGGCCTCTCTGGCACGACGAGGTCTTCACCGTCTGGGCCTCGAGGCTCGCGCCGGGCGGTCTGGTCCGAGCGCTCTCGAACGACTCGGGCCCGCCCCTCTTCTATCTGCTCGAGAAACCGTTCGTCTCGGCGGCCGAGGGCCTCGGCCTGTCCGACAGGGCCGCGCGGCTCCTCCCGTTCCTCGCCCTCCTCCTGCTCTTCGCCGGCGCGCGGAGCCTGCCGCAGGGCGGCCCGCGCCGCCGTTTCCTCCTCCTCGCGGCCTCCTCGCCGTTTCTCCTCCTCTACGCAGCAGAGGCCCGAGCGTACGCCGTGCTCGCGCTCCTCGGTCTGGTTCTCTTCCTTCTCGCCAACGGCGATCCTCCGGGAGGACGCCGGACCGCTCTGGCCGCGCTCACGACCGCCCTCCTCCTCTGGACCCATTACCTGGCGGTCTTCCTCGTCGCTGCGCTCCTCGTCGTGGCCCTCGTCCAGCGGCGGCGGCGCTCCGCGCTCGGGATCGCCGCGGGGATTCTGCTCTTGCTTCCCTGGCTGCCCGTCCTCCTTGCCCAGCCGGAGGCGGCCACGTCCTGGATGCGGGAACCGGTGCGCGCCTCGGCCGCCGGGTTCCTCGCCGCGCTGGGCGGGGGCCTCCGCGTTCCCGCGCCGCTCGGCCGGCCGCTCCCGGAGCCGCTCTTCCTGCTCGCGTGCGCGGCGGGGACCTTCCTCCTCGCCTCCCTCCTCCTTCTTCGTCCGACGCAGCCGCAAACGCGCGCGGCCCGCGCCGTGGTCCTGCTCACCCTCGGCGGCGTCCTCGCCGCCTCCTTCTGGCGCTCCGTCGCCTTTGCCGGGCGCAGCGAGATGATGGTCGTCCCGATCTGGCTCTGGCTCCTGGCCCGGTCGGCCGAGGAGTCGCGGACGATCCGGCAGGGCGCCGGCGCCGCCGCGCTTCTGGGCGCGGTGGCGAGCCTTCTGCTCGTCGTCTCGCCCCGCCCGGTCCTTCCGTTCGCGAGCCTCGTCGAGCGCCTCGAATCCGACGCCCGCCCGGGCGACCTCGTCATCGCCACCGCGAACTTCTACCTGCCCGCGCGCCTCGCCCGGGACCGGGGCCGTCTCGGCGCCGACCTCCGCGCGTTCCCGGCGGACCTCGCCGACCATCCCGGATGGTTTCTCTCGCGCGAGCCGTCGGAGTCCGACTATGGCCGACTTGCGGAAGAGATCGGGCGCGCCTTCCAGGGCCATGCCGTCTTCTTCCTGCTGGATCCGCCGTTCTGGACGCCGCGCCTGCGGCAGATTCTTCTCGCCCGGGGCAGCGTGAGCGCGCTCGCGTCCGGCCAGGAGGCCCTCCTGATCCGGCTGTCTCCCCGGTAGGCTCGGGATCTCGGCGCCCGGTTCCCGACCGGACACCGGACACCGAAGACCGATCAGGGTTTCCGGGCGATCGCGAGGAGGGACATGCCGGTCGGCGGCGGGTTCTTCTCCTCGCGCCGCAGGAGCGGGAAGAAGAGCTTGAAGGCCTGGAGCTGGGCGCGCGGAAGGACGCTGCGGCGCAGGATCCGTCCGTTCACGAACCAGCCGAGGATCCCGACGCGGTTGACGAACCGGATGTCCTCCAGCGCGAAGCCCGCCGCCGTGAGCTTCTCCTCGAGCTCCTGCTTCTCGTAGCGCCGGAAGTGGCGCAGGTGCCGGTCGAGGGTGCCGTAGAGCCAGGAGAGCGCGGGCACGAGCAGAACGAGACGTCCCCCCGGCCGCAGGATGGCGAGCATATCGGAGAGGGTCGCGCGGTCGTCCTCGATGTGCTCGAGCACGTTGCAGCAGACGATCGTGTCGATCGAGAGGGCACCGATCTCTTCCAGGTCGGAGGCCGTCAGGGGAAAACGGTAGGACGCGACACGCACGGCCGGATGGTCGCGGAACGTCCCCTTCAGATACTCCACGGCGACCGGGTCCACGTCCGACGCGACCACGAGCTCGCGATCGGGCTCTCCGGGATCGCCCTCGATCAGGTGACGCGTCAGGTTTCCGAATCCGGCGCCGATCTCCAGGATGCGGCTGCCCAGCGCCGGCGCGAACCGACCGACCAGCCAGCGGTTGTACGGCTCGAGCTTCGCCAGCCGCGCCAGCGTGACGTGGCCGACGTTGCCGGATTCCTCCGCCTCGCGGAACCGGTGCCGGATGATCGTCCAGAGGGCCGAGAAGGCGTCCTTCCAGCCGATCTTCTTCCCCTCGTCGTAGGTGCGGCCGTAGTAGGAGATCGGCACCTCGTAGACGCGGTAGCCGCGCCGGGCGACCTTGGCCGTGATCTCGGGCTCGATGCCGAAGCGCCGCGACTCGATGGTCATGGACTGCACCACCTCGCGGCGGAACATCTTGTAACAGGTCTCCATGTCGGTCAGGTTCAGATTCGTCGCCATGTTGGAGGCGAGCGTCAGAAAACGGTTGCCGACGGTGTGCCAGAAGTAAAGAACGCGGCGCTCGCCGCCGCCGAGAAAGCGCGAACCGTAGACCACGTCCGCGTGCCCTTCCTCGATCGGCCGCAGGAGCTTGACGTATTCGCGCGGGTCGTATTCGAGATCCGCGTCCTGCACCACGACGACGTCCCCGGCGGCATGGCGGAAACCGACGGAGACCGCGGCGCCCTTCCCCTGGTTCTGGGGCTGGAGGAAAACGCGCACGCCGTCCTTTCCGTCCATCCCGCGCAGGATCTCCCGCGTGCCGTCGGTCGAGCCGTCGTCCACGATCAGGATCTCCTTCTCGAGGGGAACCGCCTGCACCAGGCGGACGATCTCGCGGACCGTCTTCGCCTCGTTGTAGACGGGCATCACGACCGACAGCTTCAAACGGGGGTTCTCCCTTCACCGTCCATTATTGACGATCCCGCCTTCGGGAGAGGAGGGAGCCCGGCGGGGAGGGAGGTCGAAGAGATCGATCGAGTCGCCGACGCGCCCGGCGGGCCGGCCGCGCGCCGCGATCTCGGAAAGGAGCCCCTCGAGCGCGGCCGCCGCTTCCCGTGTCCCCTGGTAGCGGAGAAACTGCGGCCCCTCGGCCAGGTAGAAGGCGGAGACGGCCACGAGTCTGCCCCGGACTTCCGGCCGCTCCAGGAAGTCCGGCACACCCACGCGGAAGCCGACGTCGTCTCCCCCGAAGTAGGCCACGGTCGGGTTCGCGACCCCCCGGCGCTGGAGCTCGGCGGCGAGCCGCTTCAGGTCGAGGCCCCAGTCCACGTTCGAGTCCGACAGGATCCTCCGACCGCCCTCGGGACCGCCGGCGAGCGGGTTGAAGTAGGAGAGCTCGTGCGGATGGATTCGCGCGATCTCGGCGGCCGAGAGGAGAGGAAGCGCCGCGAGGAGCCAGACCGCCGCGCGCCCCCGCGCCTTCCAGCGCGCGCGGGCGAAGAGGCCGGCGCCGGCCAGGGCAAGGAAGGGATAGACCGGCAGCATGTGCCGGATCCCGATGTTGTAGCTCGACCCGATCGAGGCGAGGAAGAGGACCCCGACCGGGAGAAGGAGGAGCGCCCCGTCCGCCCGGAACTCGGAGTGGCGCGCGAGGGCGTAGAGCGCGAGCGCCGTGACCGCGAGAAACGCGAGCGTGCTCTTGGCGAGAAACGCGACGAAGAAATAGAAGGGAAAGCCGGTCACCGAGACGTTCCCGAAGAGGAAGTTGACTCCTCCCCCCTGCGCGTTCTGCCGCGCGACGGAGGCGAGTCCCCCGAGGTAGTGCCCGAGGGGAGGAGAGACAGACGCGATCTCCTCGATCGCGTGGGAGAGTCCCGGAGCGCCGCGGAGCGCGACCATCTCGTGGATGATCTCCCGCTGGTCCGCGAGGTCCATCCGCGCGGTCACGAGGGCGTAGACGGCGACGACGACCGCGAGCGCGCCGGCGACGACGAGGACGAACCGGCCAAGCATGCGCCCGATCGCGGCTCCCGGCCGCCTCGCCTTGCGGGCCGCGAGGAGCCCCTGCAGGAGGAGAATCGGCAGCAGATACACGGCCGAGAATTTCGTCAGGAGGGCGAGGCCGAGCGCTCCGGCGGCCGCCGCGATGTTTCCGGCCGTCGGACCGGCGACCCGGAGGTTCTCCCAGGCGATCACGGCGAGCAGGAATGTCAGCGCCGCGCCGAGGTCCGTGTGCACGACCCCCGCGTGGGCCACGAGATTCGGATCGAAGGCGAGCAGCGCCACCGCGATCAGGGCGGCTTCGTCGCCGTACCGGTTCCTCGCCCAGAAGAAGACCGTGGCGAGGAGCAGGGCCAGGACGAGCAGGAACGGGGCGCGCGCCGCGGCGATGATCGCGTCGGCCGGGACCGGTCCCCGGAAAAAGAAGCCGTGGCCCCAGTCGGTGAGAGCGAGCCCCATCGGGACGCGCGCCGGCGCTTGCGGGAGGGGGAGCGTCTTCAGGGCGAGGCCGGCGAGGATCTTCATCAGCGGCGGATGCTCGATGTTGACGATCGCGTTGCGGGCGAAGACGTCGAAGTAGCCGGACAGGATGTGCACGGGCTCGTCGGCCGAGAGCGAATCGCCGCGGGTGTGGTCGCGGACGAGAAAGAGCGACAGGGCCGTCGCGGCGGCCGCCGCCAGCGCGATCGCTCGAGGGTTAGCCCGCACCGTCACGGCCGGGCGTGCGCCGCCGCGGCTCCAGGGAGTGGCGCAGGAGAGCGGCCAGGGCCGAGAACCCGTCGCGCAGCCGGATCTTCTTCCCTTCCGCCCGGGAGCGACCGAAGTAGGAGACCGGCACCTCGAAGATCCGGAACCCGCCCCGGGCCACCTTCACGGTGAACTCGGCGTCCACGCCGAACCGTTTCGAGACGAGGTCGAGCGAGGGGACCACGCGGCGATGAAACGCCTTGTAACAGGTTGCCATGTCGGTCAGGTTCAGGTTCGTGAAGAGGTTTGAGATGAGCGTCAGGAGCCTGTTGCCCACCGTGTGCCAGAAGAACTGCACGCGGTTCTCCGCGCTTCCCCGGTAGCGCGAGCCGTACACGACGTCGGCGCGGCCCTGCTCGATCGGCTTGACGAGCTTCGGATACTCCGCCGGATCGTACTCGAGGTCGGCGTCCTGGATGAGCAGGATCTCGCCGCGCGCCGCCGCGATCGCCGTCGAGACCGCCCGCCCCTTCCCCATGTTCTGCGGGTGGAGGATGACCCGCACGCCGTCGCGCCCGTCCCACTGCGCGAGGAGCGCGCGCGTGCCATCCACGGAGCCGTCGTCCACGACGAGGATCTCCTTCTCGATCGGCACGGCGCAGACCAGCCGGAGCACCTCCTCGATCGTGCGCGCCTCGTTGTACACGGGGATCAACACGGAAAGCTTCACGGTTTGAAGGATGATACGGGAAAAAGCTCTCGGCCATCAGCTCTCGGCTCTCGGGTCTCAGCAGCTGATAGCCCATAATGATTCTCGATGAGATGGCGGCGGGCGCTGTTCTTCCTCGGCCTCGCCGCCGCGCTCGCGATCGGCGTCGGGCTGCGCCTCTCGACCCGGAAGCAACTCACCGTGGGAGGCCGTGCCCGGGCCCTGACCTCGGACGACGACTATCACCTGCGGCGCGCCCGCTTCGCGGCGGCGCATTTTCCGCGCACGATCATCCTCGACCCGTTGATGAACTTCCCGCGGGGAGGCATCGCCATCTGGCCTCCTCTGTTCGACGCGGCCCTCGCGGTGCCGGCCCGGCTGCTCCACGGCGCGGGAGCGAGCCCGGAGCAAGTCGAGCGCGGGGCGCTCTGGGTCCCGGTCGCCTTCGCGGCCGGAGCCATTCTCCTCGCGGGCCTCCTCGGAAGGCTCGTCGCCGGCGCGGCGGGCGGCGCCGTCCTCGCCCTCTTCGTGGCCATCTCTCCGGGGCACATCCTGTGGACACAGTACGGGCACACCGACCAGCACGTCGCCGAGTCGTTCTTCGGACTGCTGGTGCTCTTTCTGTACCTGAGGGCGTTTCAGGTTTCAGGTTTCAAGTTTCAAGAGGGACGGGGAGATCGTGCTCCCTGGAACCTGGAACCTGAAACCTGGAACCTGCTCACCGGCATCGCGCTGGCGCTGGCGGTGCTGGCCTGGCAGGGGGCGATCTTCTGGGGGGCGATCATCGCGCTTTCCCTGTTTCTCGAGGCGATCTCGACCGGACGGAGCGTTCTCCGGCCGGCCCTCCTGATCCTGGGCATCGCGGCCCTCGCGACGGCGCCCGCGACGGCGCTCTGGCTCGGCGGCGTGCGACCCCCTCTGACCTACATCTCCTTCGGATTCTTTCAACCGCTCTTTCTCGCGGCGCTCGCGGGCGGGACGGTCCTCCTCGACACGCTCCTGCGCCTGGCCCGCCGACAGCTCTCGCGGCGCGAGCTCGCCTGGCGGGCCGCCCTCCTGGCCGCCGCGGCCGCCGCGGTCCTGCCCTTCGCGGGTCCCCTCCTCGCGGGCCTCGGCCGGGGCATCGGCTACGTGGCCGGACAGACGAGCGAGGCGGCCGCGGCGACCGGCTACGTCTCCTACCCGAAGAACTGGCTCTCCGGGATCTTCGAGGCCCGTCCGCTCCTCGCCGACGGAATCGCCCTGCCGGCAAGACAGCTCTCGGCCGCCTTCTTTCTCTCCCCGCTCGTCATCCTGGCGTGGGCCGCGCGCGCGGCGCGAAAAGAGCGGCCGGCGATCCACATCGCGCTCGCGGTGTGGGGAGCGGTGACGCTCTTCCTCGCCCTCTCGCAGCGGTTGAACGTCTATTACGCCGCGCCCCTCGCGGGCCTCTGCCTGATCGAGGCCGCGGTCCTGTTCGCGAGAATCCTCGCGAAGACGGCGAGCGCCCGGGCCTGGCTCGCGATCGCGTGCGGTGTGGCGCTCGCCCTCCCGCTGGCGCCGGGGATCGCCGAGGAGCTGTCGGCCGTGCGCGTTCCCGGCTCCGATCTCTTCGAGACGCTGGAGTGGATGCGCCGGGAGCTGCCGCACCCGGTGGACGCCTACGACGCGCGGCTCCTCTCGGCGACGCCTCCGCCGGGGCTCTCCGGGGCCGCCGCCGTGCTCGCCCCCTGGTCGCTCGGCCACAGGATCCTCTACGACGCGGAGCTGCCGGTCGTCGCCAACAATTTCGGCTACGGGTTCCTCGACTCGATTCGCTTCTTCCTGGCGGAATCGGAAGAGGAGGCGCTCGCGATCGCGCGCGCACGGCGCGTCCGATGGGTGCTCGCGACCGACCTGGCGGCGCGGATGAACGATTATGCGGGCTACCTCGAACGCCCCGCCTACCTCCGCGAGACGGAGCGCGGCCCGGTCCCCACCCCGCTCTATTTCTCGACTCTCCAGTCGCGGCTCTACGACTTCGACGGCGCCGGGGCGCGAATCGGCGACCTCACGATCGAGCCGCTCGCGCACTTCCGCCTGATCTATCACTCCCGCTCCGCCATCTCACGCGGCGGACGCTGGCTTGCCCGCTGGAAAGTCTTCGAGGTCGTCTCATGATACGCCGGTTCACAATTCGCCATTCACGATTCGTCATTTCCCGTACTGTCTCCAGGCGGACACGGCTCGGCGCTGCTCCGAAGGGGTGGACGCCGAGTTCATCACGTTCTTGAGCTCGCGGCGCTCGGGATCCAGACCCGAGAACCTTCCATAGACAGCGGCGCGCTGGAGCCGCGCGCCGTAGGAGGGCTTCGGCGCCACCGCGACGGTCACGGCGAAGAGAGCGAGGGCTGCGGCCGCCGCGAAGGAAGACCTCGGAGAGAGGGGCCGGGCGGCATGCAGCGCGGCCCAGCCCGCCGCCGCGAGGATCGCCGCGGGCACGAGCAGGGAAATAGAGACCGACTTCGAGAGGAGGTTCGGCGCGATCCACCCCCGCGACAGGAACCAGAGCGACCCCGTCGCCGCCGGCCACGGAAGATCGAGGGAGAAATACGGCCAGGAAGCCGTGAGGAAGAAGTGATTCACGGCGGAGAACACGGCCGCAATCGCGAAGAGTCCGCGCGAAAGGGACGACGCGAGCGCCCGCGCGGCCGCCAGCCCCGCGAAGAAGAGGACCGGGAGCAGGTACCGGTCCCCGAGGGCCCATCCGCCATGCCAGTTCGGGTATCCCGTCAGGATGAGGAACAGGCCGGCGACCGCCGCGAGAGCGAAGACGCAGTCCGTGCGATCCTGGCGGCTGCGCCACCAGGAGACGAAGCCCGGCACAACCCAGAGCAGGAAGGGCGAAAAGAGAAGGAGCCCTCTGGCCGGATGGAAGAGGAACTCCCAGGCGACGCGAAGGCTCGGCGGACCGAGGCCGAAGAGACCCTTCCCCGCGAGCGCCGCGAACTCGGGTTGGGCTTCGCGCGCGGAGGAGAGGACCCACGGAGAGCCGAAACAGGTCGCGTCGTACAAGAGCAGGAGCAGGAGCGGGATCGCGGCGCCGATGGCCACGAGGGAAAACGTTTTCCAGGAGCCGCGGGCGGCCGCGCGCAGCGCGAGGAGGAGGGCGAGCGGCGCCGCGGTGTACTCGGAGATGGCCGCCCAGCCGGCCAGGAGTCCCGCGCCCAACACGAGGAGCGCCCCGTCGGAAACAGCCGGCCGCTCTTCCCGAGTCCGCAGGAGATCCCACGCGAGGAAGAGAAGCGCCGCCGTCCAGGCGTGGCCGAAGAAGGAGCGCCCGTAGAAGAGAAGAGGCGTTCCGAACGTCACCGCGAAGACGACCAGGCCGGCGCCCTTGCCGGGCCGCAGGCGCGCAGCGAACCTGGCCAGGGCGAGCGCGCAAAGAAGCGAGACCGTCAGGATCCTGAGAAGCACGAAGACCAGGTCCCACGGGTCCCTCGGCGCGGGGAAAAAAATTCGCAGAAACCGGTAGACGGGGATCACCGCGAAAGTCAGTCCGGGAGCCTTGTTCGAATAGAAGCGGCCTCCGCTCACCGCCTTGTCCTCGTGGTCGCCGAGCACCGGGACCGCGCCGTCGATGGAAAAGGTGCCTTGCTCGACGTAGGAATAGACCGCTTCCAGCCGCGACACCTCGTTGGGATTGCCGAAGGGAGGGAAGAGACCCGTGAAGAAGAGCGACAGGACGGCGAACCCGCCGACGACGACAAGACCCGCCCGGCGCTCGGATGGAGACATGATGCGATTCTAGGGGAGGCAACAGCGGGCGGTTCCAGGTTTCAGGTTTCAAGTTTCAGGAAACGATTCGGACGGCCCCTTGAAACCTGAAACCTGAAACTTGAAACATAGAATCTCTTTCATGACCCCCCGCGCTCGCGCGCTCCTGGCCGGCCTGGCCGTCACGGTCCTCTTCTGCCTGCCGCTTCTGCCCGAGGTCTTCGGGACGCGCCGGCTGATCTTCCGTGACGCGCACGTCACGCACTGGCCGTGGCGCCGCGTCGCGATGGATGCGCTCGATTCCGGCAGGGTCCCGTTCATCAACGTCTCCGCGTCGGGAGGCGAGCCGCTGCTCGCCAACCCCAACGCCGTGCTCCTCTACCCCACGGTCCTCCTGGAGAAGGTCCTCGCGCCGGCGGCGGCGTTCAACTTCCACTACCTGCTGCACGTGCTGTGGGCGTACTTCGGCGCGCGGGCGCTCGCCCGGCGCCTGGATCTCGAAGGAGGACCCGCTTTCTTCGCGGCGGTCTCCTTCGCCTTCTCCGGGATCATGATGTCCTACGGATCGGCGTTCGCCAATTCCGGCGCCTCCGCCTCCTGGCTCCCCTGGTGCGCCGCGGCGACCCTCGACCTCGTCCGCGCCAGGGGCGTGAGCCGGACACTGCGCGCCGGCACGGCGGCCGCGATCGGCTTCGGGATGCAGGTCCTCGCGGGAGAGCCGGCCCTCTCCGTCCTGACGATCCTCTTCTCGGCCTTCCTCGGGATCGCGGAGATCTTCTCCTCGGAGCGCCGTCTCGCCGCGAGCGCGCGTCTTCTTGGCGGAGGGGCCGCGGCGGGGATCGTCGCGGCCGCGCTCGCGTCGCCGCTGCTCCTGCCTCTTTCCGCGGTCCTCCCGCTGACGTACCGGGGACAGCACCTCTACTCGGCGCGCGCGTTCGGCGCCTCCCCCTTCGCGGCCTGGCGAATGGTCGAGTGGCTCTTTCCCCGCTTCAACGGAGATCCCGGGGCGCTCGGAGCGGGAGCGCACTGGCAATACGCGTTTCACCCGGACGAGATCGTCTACGTCTGGTGCGTGACGTTCGGCGTCATTCCCCTCGCCGCCGTCCTGATCGCCGGCGCGCGGCGCGACTTCTGGACGCGCCGGACGGTCTTCCTCGCCGGCGGCGCTCTTGTCTCGCTCCTCTTCGCCTTCGGCTCCTCTCTCCCCTTCTTCCGCGTCCTCTACGAGGTCCCCGGCCTGCGCCGCCTGCGATACCCGATCAAGTTCTATCTCCTGACGACCCTCTGCATGGCGCTTCTGGCGGGATTCGCCGGCCGGAAGCTGCGGCCGGGGATGTCCCGCGCCGGCCGGCGGGCGGGCATCGTCCTGGCCGTCATCGCTCTCGTGTTCGGCACGGCGTTTCTCGTCTCGCGGGAGGCGAGAGCCTTCGACGGAGCGGTCGCGCCCTTCCTTTCGGGGCTCGCCCTGCCGGCCTCGAAGCTTCTCCCCGAGATCCGCCGCACCCTCGCGGGCGACGCGCTCTTCGGCCTCGTCGCGGCGGCGGTCGTCGGACTCGTCCTCTTCTCCCGGCGCCCGATCCGCGGCCACTGCCACCTGCTCGGGCTCGCGACGCTGCTGCTCGCCTTCCCGTGGGCTCTGCCTCTCTTCGTGTCGGCCGATGAGAAAGACCTGGCACGGCCGCCCGCGCTCGCCGGAGGCATGAAGGGACCGGGCCGCGTGTACGTGGCTCCGCGCCTCGCCGATTCGAACGCCCTCACGGTCGGCCGCGCGCACCCGGCCCTCGCTCCGCGCGCGGTCAAGCTTGCGCGCGCCCAGATCGAGGAGCTCGTCCCCCTGACCGGCGCGGCGTTTCGCCTGCGCTACATCTTCGACACCGATCCCGACGGCTCCTACGGCTACTACAACCGCCTGGCCTCCGAGGCCCTCGCCGCTTCCGATCCGGAACAGGCGAGCCGCCTCCTGCGCGCCTACGGCGCGCGCTGGGTCCTGGAAGACCAGGGCGGGGCGCGTCCCTTCCTGCGGCCGGTCATCGGCTTCGAGGTCGCGGGGCGCCGGCTCCTCCTCTCGGAGATCCCCGACCCGGTCGCCGATCTGCGCTGGGCCGGCCGGCGATTCCGCCGATCCTCTCTCTCCGGCGCGCTCGACCTCGTCCGGTCCGACCGCTTCCTGCCGGAGAGCGACGTCGTGCTGCCGGGGCGCTCGGACGAGGGGCCGGAGGGCTCGGAGGGAGGCGGGGCTCTGCGGGCGGTGCGGGTCGAGGCGGACCGCGCGTCGGCCGACGTTCGGGCAGCGGCCGCCGGCCACGTCGTCTTCGCGCGGACGTATTTCCCGGCCTGGAAGGCGCGTCTGGACGGCCGCGCGGTCCCCGTCCTCGTCGCGAACGCGCGCGATCTCGCCGTCGCCGTGCCGGCGGGAGACCATCGCGTCGAATTCGAGTACGACGGCGCGCCGTTTCGCAGTGGCGTGATCCTGCAGGCGGCGGCGTTTCTCGCGATCCTCGCCGCCGTCCTGAGACGAGGCGGGTAAGCCGATCCCTATGCGGCGGTCGGCTCGGGCCAGCCGGTCGCCACCGTCCCGGCCCGTCCCGGCAGGGTCGCGCGGGTGAGCGGGCGGGTCGGAACGCTCTCCCTTCGCGCGAGGGCTTCCTTCGCCAGGTCCTCGAGCGCGACGAACGCGGCGCCCTCGGCGATCCAACCGTCGAGGACGCGGGTGAAGAGGGGCAGCCGGGAGCGCCCTTCCACCTCCGTGTGAATCGTGTGGACCTGCGTCTCCCGGAGCGCCGAGCGGAAGAACGCCACCTGCTGTTCCTCGGTCGGGAGGCGGGGCCACGTCAGGGTCTCATCGAGCGTGGGCAGGGTGGACGGGATCTCGAGGGTCTGGAAGACGCGCCCCCCCGCCGAGGGGAAGAACGGGGCGCCGCCGCGCGTGTTCGAGGTGTAGAGGAGCGAGCGCTCCTCCTCGACGGCGAGAGACCTCGCGTTCGCGGTCCAGCCGGGCGCGGCGCTCGAGCGGGCGGCGGAGCCCAGGATCCGGGCGTGCTCGTCGTGCGCGCGCCCGTATTCCTCGCGGATCTTCTCCTCCGGCCAGCGGTCGAGATGGTCGTGCCAGCCGACATGGTCCCAGCCGTGCACGCCGATCTCATGCCCCGCCCGGGCGGCCTCGCGGATCTGCGCCGCGCAGCGCTCTCCGATCATCGGCGAGGCCAGGAACGTCCCGTAGAGGACGGTCGGAAATCCGTAGAGCGAGACCGCGCGGCTGCGCAGCATCTTCCGGAGGAATCCCCGCTTCGTGAAGACCCTCTTCACCGCCACTCCCGAGCGGTCCGGCCCGTAGGAAAAGAAGAACGTCGCCCGGATCCCCCGTGCCGCGAAGAGCTCGAGAAGCCGCGGGACACCGTCCCGCGTCCCGACAAAGGTGTCGCAGTCCACCTTCAGCGCGACGCGCCTCATCGGGTGATCGGTTTAGGGAGTGATCGGGTGATCGGGTGATCGGGTGATCGGGCGATCGAAAGCCCCGGGGCAATCACCCGATCACCCGATCGCAGATCACCCGATTCTTCTCGACAGGTAGAAGTCGACGGTGAGCCGGAGTGCTTCATCCAGCGACACTCTCGGCTCCCACCCCAGGATCTCGCGGGCCCGGCGGATCGAGGGGACGCGCGTCAGGATGTCCTGGTAACCGTCTCCGTAGTAGTCCATCGAGGAGACGTTCACGATCGGCGTCTCGCGCGCTTTCTCTCCGAACCCGGGGTGGGCCGCGACGGCGGCGATGAGCCTCTCCGCGAGCTCGGCCACGGAGAGGTCGTTCTCGGGGTTGCCGATGTTGAAGATGCCGCCGTCGGCCGCGCCGCCGGAGTTCTCCAGGATCTTCATCAGGCAGTCGACGCCGTCGGAGATGTAGGTGAAGGAGCGGCGCTGCGTCCCGCCGTCCACGAGCCGGATCGGCTGGCCGTACAGGATGTTGTGCAGGAACTGGGTCAGCACGCGGCTCGAGCCCTCCTTCGGGGAGTCGATGTCGTCCAGGTGCGGGCCGATCCAGTTGAAGGGGCGGAAGAGAGTGAACTTCAGGCCTTCCGAATGGCCGTAGGCCCAGATGACACGGTCGAGCAGCTGCTTCGAGCAGGAGTAGATCCACCGCTGCTTGCGGATGGGGCCGTAGACGAGCGGCGAGGTCTCCTCGTCGAACTCCGCGTCCGGGCACATCCCGTACACCTCGGACGTCGAGGCGAAGACGACCCGCTTGCCGTAGCGGACCGCCTGCTTGACGATGCGCAGGTTCTCCTCGAAGTCGAGATGAAAGACCGCCAGCGGGTCCTTGACGTACACGGCCGGGGTCGCGATCGCGACGAGGGGGAGCACGACGTCGCATTTCTTGACCTGGTACTCGATCCACTCCTTGTTGATCGCGATGTCCCCTTCGAGATACGTGAACCGCGGATGACTGAGGAACGGCGCGATCTTGTCGCTCGCGATGTCCAGGCCTGAGACCGCCCAGTCGGTCGTCCCGAGGATCCGCTCGGTCAGGGCGTTGCCGATGAAGCCGTTGACGCCGAGGATCAGGACCTTCATCGCGCGCGCAACCCGGGAATGAAGGCGCTGGCGTCCTTCTCCTCCTCCCCTTCCCTCTGGATGCGCAGGATCTCCACGTACCGGTCGTCCTCGCAGGCCACGTACAGGCGGCCGCGCTCGGTGCGGATCTGGCCGGGGAAGTTGTCGTGCGCGCCCAGGTGCGGGAGCTTCGTCTTCCAGAGGAACGTCTTGCCGCCGAAGATCTCCGTGAACGCGCCGGGATACGGGTGCGTCACCGCGCGGACGAGGTTGTGGACCTCCTCGGCGGTCCGGTTCCACCCGATGCGCCCGTCCTCCGGCCGCCGCTTCGGAAACGTCGTGGCGGCGTCTTCCTTCTGCGGGCGGCGCGGGGCCGTCCCCTTCTTCAGGTCCCCCACTCGCCGCTCCAGGATCTTCACGGCCGCCGCCGTGACGCGCCGCTGCACTTCGAGCGCCGTGTCGTCGGGACCGATCGGCACCTCCTCCTGGTCCACGATGTCGCCCGCGTCCGGCTTCCCGGTCATGACGTGGAGCGTCGCCCCGGTCGTCTTCTCGCCGCGAAGGACGGCCCAGTTGACCGGGGCGCGGCCGCGGTAGGCGGGAAGGAGCGAGCCGTGAACGTTGTAGGCGCCCAGTCTTGGCAGCGCGAGGACCTCCGCCGGAAGGATGCCCCGGTAGTAGAAGGAAAAGAGAAGCTCCGGCCCCGCGGCCTTCACTCGGGCGATCGCCGCCGGGTCGCGCGGGTCCTCCACGATCAGCGGCTCGATCCCGCGCGAGCGCGCCAGCTCCGCGACGCTGTCGAACCAGCGCGGCTCGCCGGGGTCGTCGGCGTGCGTCGCGACGAGCGCCACGTCTTCCCCCCGCTCGAGCAGGAATTTCAGGCAGGCGTGCCCCATGTCCGAGTAGGCGAAAACGGCAATGCGCGTCATGAGCCCTCCCCGACTCTCGACTCCCGACTCTCGACCCTCGACGCGCCGGCGGCGCGCAGGCCGTAGACGCGGCGCACCGAGAAGCGCGGCCGGCCGCGCACCTGCTCGTAGATGCGGCCGACATATTCGCCGACGATGCCCAATCCCGCCATCGCGATGCCGAGCAGTGTAAAGAGAATCGCGAAGAGCGTGAAGACTCCTTCGACCTCGGCGCCCACGATCAGTCGCCGAACGAAGAGGAAGGCGCCGAACGCGATGCCCCCCAGGGCGACCGCGCTTCCGAGCAGGCCGAAGAGCTGGATGGGCACGGAGGAGAACCCGGTCATCAGGTCGAAGTTCAGGCGGATCAGGCGGTAGAAGGAGTAGGCCGATTCTCCTCGGACGCGCGGGGCATGCGCGACCTCGATCTCGGTCGGCCGGCGCGCGAAGGTCTGCGCCAGCGCCGGAATGAAGGTGGAGGCCTCGTCGCACCGGTTTATCTCCTCCACGACGTCGCGGGAATAGGCCCGCAGCATGCATCCGAAGTCCGTCAGGTGCATGCGCGTGATCGAGACCGTCACCCGGTTGACGAGGGCCGAGGCCAGCCGCCGCGGCCAGGAGTCCTGCCGGTGGCGCCGCACGCCGCCCACGACGTCGAAGCCCTCCCCGAACTTCTCGAGGAGCTTCGGGATCTCCTCGGGAGGGTTCTGGAGATCGGCGTCGAGCGTGACGACGACGTCCCCCGTGACGTCGCGGAACCCCGCGAGGATCGCCTGGTGCTGTCCGAAATTGCGCGACAGCTCGAGGACACGCAGCGAGTCGGCGCGGCGCGACGCCCAGGACTTCAGGATCTCGAGCGACCGGTCGCGGCTCCCGTCGTCCACGAGGATCGTCTCGTACGGCTCTCCGCGGCCGTCCATCACGGCGGTGAGCCGCCGGAGGAACTCCTCCAGGTTCGCCCCCTCGTTGAAAATCGGCACGACGACGGAAACCTTCACCGGCGAAACTCCTGGAGGATCTCCCGGATCGCTCCGACGACGTCGTCCTGGTCCTCCCGGGCGAGGCCCGGGAAGAGCGGGAGCGAGACGATCCTCTCGGAGACGAAGTGCGCCTCCGGGAAATCCTCCGGCCGCCAGCCGAAGCGCTCCGCGTAGTAGGAGAACTCGTGCGCCGCCGTGTAATGGAGCCCCGAGCCGATGTTGCGTTTCTTCAGCTCCTCCATGAAGCGGTCGCGCGAGATCGTCAGCCGGTCGATGTCCACGAGCGGAGTGTAGAGGTGCCAGGCGTGCCGGACCGGGTAGGCGACGCGCTGCGGCAGGATCAGGCCCGGCAGGCCCGCGAGGAGCTCGTCGTATCGTGCGGCCAGCCGCGTGCGCTCGGCGAGGAACCCTTCCAGTCGGGGGAGCTGGTGGAGGCCGAGCGCCGCCTGGATGTCCATCATGTTGTACTTGAACCCCGGCAGCGCGACATCGTAGCGGGGACTGCCCGACTTGGCGAAGCGCTTCCACGACTCCCGGTCCATGCCGTGGAACTTCAGGAGCGAGGCCTTCTCGAAGACCGCCTCTTCGTCGGTCACCACCATTCCCCCTTCTCCCGTCGTCATGTTCTTGTTCGGGTGAAAGGAGAAGACCGACGTCGTCGGGAAGGAACCGATTTTCCTCCCCTTGTACTCGGCGCCGACCGCGTGCGCGGCGTCCTCGAGGACGGCGACACCGGACCCGGCCGCGAGCGCGAGGATCGGATCGAGGTCCGCGGGCTGGCCGACATAGTGCACCGGAACGATCGCTCTCGTCCTCGGCGTCAGGCGCTTCTCGATCTCCTCGACCCGGACGTTCAGGGTCTCGGCGTCGATGTCCGCCAGGACGGGGATCGCGCCGCAGTGCACGATCGTGTTGAGCGTCGCGACGAAGGTCAGGGGCGTCGTCACGACCTCATCCCCCGGCCCGACGCCGAGAGCGAGCAGCGCCACGTGCAGCCCCGCCGTCGCGGAAGAGACCGGAACGGCGAAGCGGCCGCCGACGTAGTCCGCGAACGCCGCGGTGAACTTCTCGACCTTGGGCCCGGTCGTGATCCACCCCGAACGGAGCGTGTCCACGACCTCGGCGATCTCCTCCTCGCCCAGAGCAGGCCGGGCGAACGGAAGGAAGGTGTTGCGCATTCGGGTGGCGATTGTAGCCGGGATCGAAAGGGTCCAAGGTTCAAGGTCCAGGGTCCAAAGTAGCGAAGTTCTTTTCCCGTCCACCTTGGACTTTGGACTTCGGGCTCCTCTGGTTGCTCCGATTGCGGCGGGAAAGATATTCCGTGCCGGTGGCGCAGATCACGACCCGGAAGAGGCCGACGGGCTGGCCGAATAGAGGGGCCGCGAGGCCGTCACGGCTCCCAGCGGATCGGCCCGTCGAAGCTCCAGCGTCGCTGCGGATTCCAGACGCCCGCGACCGGGCGATCGGCCGTCACCTCGAAGCGCAGCGCGTCGCGGCGGTAGTCGTAGGGCGCGCCGTCCCGCGCGTGGGCGGCCGCGTCGAGAGAATACGTGCCCGGGCCGAGCGCGAACGCCGGGATTTCCAGCGTGACCCGCCCCTCGCCGTCGAACTGCCCGGGCCGGAAGCCGTCGACGTCCGTGTTCGAGCCGAAGACGCTCTCCCCGGAGACCGTGGCGATCGCGAAGCCGAAGACGAAATCGGAGAGACGCGCCGCCGCGCGGACGCGCATCTGGAGAGCCGCCGGCTCCCCCGAGACGATTCGCCCCGCCGGCCGCCCCGCGCCGTCGAGCAGCGTCACCTCCTCCACGACCACCGCCCCGGAACCGATCCGCGCCGGCTTCTCGGGAACCGGGCCCTCGGAGCCGAGAGCCGAGAGCTGATAGCTGAAAGCTTCTCTTCGCCGTTCCCCCTCCTCCGCCGCGACCCGCTCGCGGTAGAGGGCGACGGTCTCCCGCGCCGGCCCGTCCGTCTGGAGGCGCCCGCGGTCGAGCCAGATCGCCCGCCGGCACCGCTCCGAAACGAGGGCGAGGTCATGGGACACGACCAGAATCGTCTTGCCCGCGCGCTCGAACTCCGCGAATTTCTCCAGGCAGCGGTGCGAGAAGGCCTCGTCCCCGACCGCGAGCACCTCGTCCACCAGGAGGACGTCGGGATCGCTGTGCGCGGCGATCGAGAACCCCAGGCGCACGGCCATGCCGGAGGAGTAGGTCTTGAGCGGCGCGTCGAGAAACTCCTCGAGCTCTGCGAAGCGCACGATCGCGTCGAAGCGCTCCGCGATCTGGCGGCGGGAGAGGCCGAGGAGCAGGCCGTTGATCTCGATGTTCTCGCGCCCCGAGATCTCCGGGTGGAACCCGGCGCCGAGCTCCAGCAGGGCCGCCAGGCGGCCGCGGACCTCGACCGATCCGCGGGTCGGCCGCACGATGCCGGCCAGGAGCTTCAGGAGGGTGGACTTGCCCGAGCCGTTGGGCCCGATGACGCCGACCATCTCGCCGGCGGCAACCTCGAAGGACAGATCGACGATCGCGGGCACCGACGCGTCCGGCGACAGCGCCCGCCGCCCCATCCCCGAGAGCAGCGCCGACTTGAGGGTCCCGACGGTGTGCCTGCGCCCGTAGCGACGGTAGAGCTTGGTCACCGCATCCACGTGTATGGCGGTACTCATAGTTCTTCTCGCAAGGAACTGTCATCCGCTTGAGAAGCGGACTGGGAGAGCGGGAGACTGGGCGACCGGGTGATCTCTTTCCCGACTGCCCGTCTCCCCGTCCCCCAGTCCCTCCCCTCCCCCAGTCGCCCAGTCCCCCCGTCTCCCCGTCCCACCTAGGCCTCCTCCGCGATCGAGTCGCGAAGGCGCTCGAAGACGAGCGCTCCCAGGGCGAGCGACAGCGCGGTGATCCCGGCCATCCAGGCCCACTCCGCCGGCGCGATCGGCCGGAAGAAGAAGAGGCTGTCGTGGAGAGCCGCGAAATACGTGGAAAAAGGGTTGACGCGAAGCAGCCCCCGGTACCGCTCCGGGACCGAAGCCGTCGGGTAGAGGACCGGGGTCAGGAAGAACGCGAGCGTCAGCAGATTGGAGATGACGTCGCGGATGTCGGCGAAATGCACGGCGAGCGCCGAGATCGCCAGGGCGAGCCCGAACACGGTCAGCGCCAGGAGCGCGAGGACCGCCGGAAAGGCCAGCGCCGCGAGACCCGGAGCGACGCTCCCGCGGAAGGCCGAGTAGAGGATCGCGGCGGCGAGGACCGGGAGCGCGAGGAACAGGTGGGACAGGCGCGCGCCGACGGCCGACGCCGGGAAGACCTCCGGTGCCACGGTCGTCTTGCGCAGCAGCGGACCGTTCGCGCGGAAGGTCTCGGCGGAGTCCATGAGCGCCGAGGAGACGAACCCCCAGGCCAGCACGCCGATGAAGAGGAAGAGGGCGTAGGGGCGCACGTCGGCGCGCGGCGCGAAGACGAGGCGGAAGACCGTGGCGTACACCGCCAGCAGGAGCAGCGGATTGACGAGCGACCAGAGGTACCCGAGGAGTCCCCCGCGGTAGCGGGCGGCGAGCTCCCGCCGCGTCAGCGCTGTGACGAGCGCCCGGTTGCGCCACGTCCTCACCAGAGGAAGCATGGGAAGAAGCTATCAGCTCTCAGCTGTCAGCTGGCACTTACGCAAACCTGTCATCCCGAGCGAAGCGAGGGATCTGCTCCGTCTCCCCTGTGGCTGCCAGGCAGAGCCTTCGTCGCGATGACAGGGCGAGCGGCGATTCTCTCCGGTATTCTGGCCGGGTGGCGCCGCGCGATGTGACGGGACCTCCGGGCGTCTCCTGCCGGGCGCTGCGGAAGGTCTATCCGGGCGCCCGGCCGGTCGTCGCGCTGGAAGCGGTGGACCTGGAAGTCGCACCGGGCGAGTTCCTCGCCGTCGTCGGGCCGTCGGGCGGGGGCAAGTCCACGCTCCTCCACCTGCTGGGCGGGATCGACCGGCCGACCTCCGGGGCCATCTCGGTCGCCGGCCGCGGCCTCGGGACCCTCTCCGACGGGGACCTGACGCTGTACCGGCGGCGCGACGCCGGCCTCGTGTTCCAGTTCTTCAATCTCCTGCCGCACATCACGATTCGCGAGAACGTCGAGCTGCCGCTGGCCCTGGACGGCCGCCCCGACGCCGCGAACCGGGCGCGGGACCTGCTCGATCGCGTGGGGCTGCTCGCCCGCGCCGCCGCCCACCCCTACGAGCTCTCCGGCGGCGAGATGCAGCGCGTCGCGATCGCCCGCGCCCTCTCCTCCGGCGCGAGGCTGCTCCTCGCCGACGAGCCCACCGGGAACCTCGACAGCGCCAACGGCAGCCAGGTCCTGGCCCTCCTCGACGAGATCCGCCGCGAACGCGGGGTGACGCTCGTCCTGGCCACGCACTCCCCCGCCGCCGCGGGCCGAGCGGAACGGATCGTGGAGATCCGCGACGGGAGGATCGTCTCCGGATGAAGGGCATGGCTCTTCTCGTTCGCGCGCTCGTCACGGGGCCGGCGAGGCGCCGCCCGCAGAGGGCGATCCTGCCGGTCCTGGGCGTCGCCGTCGGCGTCGCGGCGGCGGCGGCGATCCAGCACGCGAACCGGAGCGTGACGGAGTCCTTCCGCGAGGCGGCCGCCTCGCTCTCGGGGAAGAGCGACTTCGTCGTCACCGGTGTGACGGGAGTGCCGGCCGCGGCGCTCGAGCGGCTCGCCTTTCTCTGGGAATGCGGCTCCTTCTCGCCGGCGGTCACCGGAACCGCGGTCGTCGCGGACGGATCGGGAGACATCGCCCAGATCCTCGGAGTGGACCCGGGAGGCGACGGCGCCGTGCGCGAGATGAGGCTCCTCCCCGGCTCCCGCCCGGCGGACCTCCTGGCCGCGCCCGACTCCGTGTTCGTCCCGGAGAGCTTCGCCCGCCGTCACCGGCTCGCGGCGGGAAGAACGCTCGGCATCGTGGCCGGCGGCGTCCGGCGCACCGTGACGGTCGCGGGCCTGCTCGATCTCTCGGGCGTCGCGCGCGCCGCCGGAAGCGATCTCCTCGTCACGGACATCTTCACGGCGCAGAGGCTCCTCGGCAAGGAGGGCCTTCTCGACCGGGTGGACATCGTGCTCGATCCCGGGGAGCCGCGCCGGGCGATCGCCGCGAGGATCCGGGCCGCGCTCCCCTCCGGCCTGACGCTGCAGCCTCCGGGGCGATCGGCGGAAACCGCCGACAGGATGGTGCGCGCCTTCCGTTTCAACCTGAACGCGCTGGCCTCGCTCACGCTTCTCGTCGCCGCGTTCCTGATCGCCAATGCCGTCTCGATCTCGGTCCTGCGGCGCCGCCCCGAGATCGCCACGCTGCGGGCGATCGGCGCCGCCCGCGCCTCGATCTTCGCCGTCTTCCTGGCGGAAGGCCTCGGCGTGGGCCTCGTGGGAACGCTCCTCGGGGAAGCCGGCGGGATCTTCCTCGCGCGGGCGGCGCTCGCGAGCGTCGCCGGCACCGTGTCGAACGTCTACCTTCCGACCGCGAAGATCGCCGCGGCCGGTTACCTCCCGGCGGCCGGCCTCGCCGCGGCCGCGGGAATGGCCGCCGCCCTCCTCGCGACGCTCCTGCCGGCGGCCGAGGCCACGCGCGTCGAGCCCTCTCCCGCCATGCGGCCCGGCTCGATCGAGGCCGTCCGGACCCGGGGTCTGCGCGGACGGGCCGCGGCCGCGGCCATCCTGGTCGCTCTCGCGGCCGCCGCTTCGCGGGCGCGCGCGGTCGACGGCTTTCCGCTCTTCGGATTCGCGGCCGTCCTGCTCGTGGTCGCCGCGCTCGCCGCCCTCGCCCCGATCCTGGTGCGCCTCGCCTCCCGCGCCGCGGCCGGACCGCTCACCCGGCTCTTCGGCGCCTCAGGGCGCCTCGCGGTGGAGTTCTTCGGTGGGTCTCTCGCAAGAAACGCGATCGCGGTCGCGTCGCTCGCGATGGCGCTCGGAATGACGCTGGCGATGATCGTGACGGTCTCCTCGATCCGCGAGACCGTGCGCGTCTGGGTCGAGACGACGCTCCGCTCGGATCTCTGGGTCAAGAGCGCCGCCGGCGGACGCCGCGGGCTCGTCGGAGACCTTCCCCCGGAGATCGTTCCGTTCCTGCGGGCGATCCCGGGCGTGGCCGCGGTGGACCCGTTCCGGGCGCGCGACGCGGCGGACGAGCGCGGACGCCCCTTCACCCTCGCCTCCGGCGACTTCCGCGTCGTGGCCCGCATCGGGGGCCTCCCGCTCCTGGACGGCCGCGACGTCAAGGACGTCGCTCTCGAAGCCCGCGAACGGGGCGAGGTCCTCGTCTCCGAGCCTTTTGCCCGGCGGTACCGCGTCGGGGTCGGAGACCGCGTCCGCCTGGCGACGCCGCAGGGCCCCCGAGCGCCGCGCGTCGCCGGCGTCTACCGCGATTACTCCAACGACCGCGGGACCGTCCTGCTCGACCGGGAGTCGTTCCTCTCGCTCTTCGGCGACACCCGCGTGACGAGCGTCGCCGTCGCGGCCGCGCCGGGCGTGGACGCCGGGGCGCTCCGGCAGCGCGTCCTCGCCGCGGCGGAGGGGCGCTTCGCGCTCTCCGTCTCGACCAACCGGGAGCTGCGCCGCGAGGTCCTGAGGATCTTCGATCAGACCTTCGCCGTCACCCGCGCGCTGGAGGCGATCGCCGTGCTGGTCTCGATCCTCGGCATCGCCAACGCGCTCGCCGCCTCGGCGGTCGAGCGCCGGCGTTCCTTCGGCCTCCTCCGGGCCATCGGCGCCGGCAAGCGCCAGGTGCGCCGCGCGATCCTGATCGAGGCCGGGCTGACCGGGGCGACCGGGACCGCCGCGTCGCTCGCCGCCGCCGCCGGCTTCGCGTACCTGCTCCTCGCGGTGATCAACCCGCAGTCCTTCGGCTGGACGGTCTCGGTCAACGTCCCGGCCGCGCGGCTGGCCGCGGCCGCGCTGCTCGTCCTCGCGGCCTCGGTTCTCGCCGGCATCTATCCCGGTTACCTGGCGTCCGGCGTCGAGCCCGCCTCGGCGCTGCAAGAAGAGTGAGGAAACATCGGATGATCGGGCGATCGGGTGATCGGGTGATCGTAGGACCCGGGTCAATCACCCGATGGCTCGATCACCCGTTCACCCGATTGCTCGTGGCCGCTGCAACACTCCTGCTCGCGGTGGCGGCCGATCGAAGCAATATCACCTTCCCTCGGGATCATGGCGCTCACTTGGAGGCGCCGGTCGAGTGGTGGTACTACACCGGACACCTGAAGGATGCGGTGAACCGCGAATACGGGTTTCAGCTCACGTTCTTTCGGGTGCGGGAATTGCACCTGGCGCACTTTGCGTGGAGCGACGTCGCGCGCGGGTCGTTCCGGTACGAGGAGAAGAGTCACCTGGGACTTCCCGGAATCGCGTCGGCCGCGGTCGGGCGCCTGGCGGTCGCCAACGAGGATTGGTCCGCGGAGGAATCGGGCGGCACGCACCGCCTCCACGCGGCCGGCCGCGGCTGGGACCTGACGCTCGCGCTCAAGGCCGACAAGGCGCCGGTCGTTCACGGCGCCGGCGGTCTCTCGCGCAAGGGGCCGGGAACCAACGAGTACTCGCGCTACGTCTCGATCACGCGCCTGGCGGCGTCGGGAACGATGCGCGCCGGAAAGGCGGCCGTTCCCCTCTCGGGCACGGCCTGGTTCGACCACGAGTGGGGGCCCGGAGCGCTTCCGGCGGGAGCGGCGGGCTGGGACTGGTTCGCCCTGCAGCTGGACGACGGCTCCGACCTGATGCTCTACCGGATGCGCGCCGGAGACGGCGGCGCGACGGCGTTCTCGTCGGGGACGTTCGTTCCGGCCGCGGGAGAGCCCCGGACCATCGCGTGGCGGGACGTCGCCCTGGAGGAGACCGCGTTCTGGAAGTCTCCCCGCTCGGGCGCGCGCTACCCGGCCCGGTGGAAGCTCGCGGTCGCCTCGCTCGGCCTGGACGTGACCGTCGAACCGCTCCTTGCCGACCAGGAGCTCGTCACCGAGAAATCGACAGAGGTCACCTACTGGGAGGGCGCCTGCCGTGTGCGCGGAACCCGCCGGGGAAAGCCCGTCGCCGGCCGCGCCTACGCCGAGCTGACCGGATATGCCCGGCGGGACGTGCCCGGCTTCCCGAGATGACCGCTCCGGACTTCTCTTACGACCTGGACTTCGTCTTCGTCTTCGCCTTCGCCCCGCGCTCGCGGGTCTCCAGGGTCACCGTGAAGGTCTTCGCGCTCGCGAGATTGCGGTACACGTAGGGAAACCGGATGGTGAAGGTGTCCCGCTCCCCCTTGCCGAGCGAGCCCAGCTTCACTCCGCCGCTGCCGGCCGCCACGATGTTCCCGTCGCCGTCGAAGACCGCGATCGCGACGCCGACCTCGTAGGCGAGGAACCCGTTGTTGTCCACGCGCGCGACGGCATGCGCGGTCGAGGCCTGGAGCGGCTTGATCTGATCGCCCATGTCGAACTCGAGCGACGAGACGACCACGCGATCCGAATCGACGTGGATGTCCTGAACGCCCTTGACCGGATGCCAGTCGTACTTCTCGGTCGCCACGCCGGCGAAAACGGGGGAAGCGACAAGCAGCGCCGCCAGGAAAGAGAACCGTTTGACCATCAGCACACCTCCGGCTGTGAGGGTAACAGGAGAAGGTGGTAGGTGGTAGGTGGTAGGTGATAGGGACGGGGGCTTTCCCTATCACCTATCACCCAACACCTGGCGCGCGCGTCAGCGCGCGCGCAGCCGGCTGTGCCGGTAGCCGTAGAGGATGTAGACGACGAGCCCGACGAGGAGCCAGCCGACGAAGCGCCACCAGGAAGAGGGGGGCAGGTAATAGATGAGACCGAGGCAGGAGACGATCCCGAGAACCGGCAGCAGGAGCGGCCCGAACGGGACGCGGAAGGGGCGTTCCCGGCCCGGCTCCCGGTAGCGCAGGATGATGATCCCGAGGCAGATGAGGATGAACGCGAAGAGGGTCCCGATGTTTGTCAGGTTCACCATGTCGTCGAGCGAAGTGAACATCGCCGTCACCCCGACGAACACCCCGGTCAGGATCGTCGTGACATACGGGGTCCGGAACTTCGGGTGGACCTTGGCGAACGTCTTCGGGAGAAGCCCGTCCCGCGCCATGGCGAAGAAGATCCGCGGCTGGCCGAGCTGGAAGACGAGGAGCACCGCCGTGTGGGCGACGACCGACCCGAAGGCGACGACGCCCACCATCCAGCCGGGCATCGAGACGAACTTCATCGCGAGCGTCAGCGGCTCCGCCTGCTCCGTCGCGAGCGTCTTCCTCAGCGCATCGTACGGGATCATCCCGGTGAAGACGGCCGCGACGACGATGTAGACGATCGTGCAGAAAATGAGGGAGCCGATGATGCCGATCGGCATGTCCCGCTTCGGGTTTCGCGCCTCCTCCGCCGTCGTGGAGACGGCGTCAAAGCCGATGTAGGCGAAGAACACGATGGCGGCCCCGGCCGCGACCCCGGAGAACCCGTTGGGCGCGAAGGGTTTCCAGTTCGCCGGCTTGACGTAATGAAAGCTCACGAAGATGAAGAAGGCGAGCACGACGAGCTTGATGGCGACCATCCAGAAGTTGAACCCGGCCGACTCCCGGATCCCCCAGACCAGGATGACCGTGATCGCGGCGACGATGACGAAGGCCATGATGTTGAAGACGATCGGGACGCCGAAGACGTGCGGCGCGGCCGCGACGACCTGCGGCAACCTGGCCCGGGCCGTCGTGAAATCGACCCTCAGCCAGTCGGGGAGCTGGATGCCGAACCCCTCGAGGAAGGTGTTGAAGTAATTGGCCCACGAGATCGCCACCGCCACGTTGCCGATCGCGTACTCCAGGATGAGGTCCCAGCCGATGATCCAGGCGATCAACTCGCCCAGCGTGCCGTAGGAATACGTGTAGGCGGAGCCGGCCACCGGCACCATCGAGGCGAACTCGGCGTAGCAGAGGGCCGTGAAGGCGCAGACGACCGCCGTGAGCGCGAAGGAGAGCATCAGCGCCGGCCCGGCCCCGGGCCGCGCGGAATCCCCGGCCGCGGCCGTGCCGATCGTCGCGAAGATGCCCGCCCCGATGATCGCGCCCACTCCGAGCGCGACGATGTTCCAGGGGCCGAGCGCGCGCTTCAACCGGTACTCGGGCTCCTCCGTCTCCGCCACGAGAGCGTCGAGAGACTTGGTCTGGAAGAGCCTTTTCGCGAGAGACAAGTTGGCGGCAGGATAGCAAAAGAAATTGTGAATTGTGAATTGTGAATTGCGAAATGCGAATTGCGAATTGCGACGTGTGAGAGGTCAGAAGCGCGGGGGAATCTCGCGCAGGGAACGGATCCGATCCTCGATGTGGGGGTGGCGGTCCTCACGGTCGAGGAGAAGGGCCTGGAGGCCGGCCCCGCGCGCGCCCTCGTAGTCCTCGGCGAGCGAATCGCCGACGTGGAGGGCCTCTCCGGGAGCGACGGAGAGGCGCGCGCAGGTGCGCAGGAAGATCTCCGGCGAGGGCTTCCCCGTCTCTTCGATGGCGGACACCGACACCGTGCGGAAGCTCCGCGCGAGGCCGAGCCCTTCCAGCAGCGCGGGAAGGCGGGAGTCCCAGTTGGAGACGACGGCGAGGAGAATTCCCCGTTCCTCCAGGCTCACCAGGGTGTCCGGCACGTCCGCGAAGACCGCCCAGGAGCCGGGATCGGCGAAGTGCGACGCCAGGCGCTCGAAGACCTCCGCCGAGAGAGCCCCTCCGTCCAGGTGCGCGCGCACGCGGTTGAGAAAAGCCCTCCAGAACTCCGGCTCGCCGCGAACGCCTCCGTACCGGTTCGGCGCGCGTTCCGCGTGGACCTCCTCCCAGGCGCGCGCCAGCGCCCGCGAGAGCTCCTCCGGCGAGAAGCGGCAGCCGTCGCGGGAAAACTCTCTGGCGTAGACCTCTTCCACGGGGGGAACCGGGCGAACCAGGGTCGCCCCCGCGTCGAAGAAAACCGCGCGGACCGCGCTCATCGGGAGCCCTGGCGAGCTCGGATCGCGAAGAGCGCGAGCCCGAGGAGACCCGCCGCGAAGAGTCCCGCGCCCTCCGAGACTCCCGGAGCGCGGTACTCGAAGAGGACCCGATGCGGCCCGGCAGTGAGCCGGACGCCGCGGAAGGCGGCGTCCGCCCGGAACACCTCGGAGGCCTCCCCATCGACGCGGGCGCGCCACCCCTTCTCCCACGCGTCGAAGAGAACGAGGACGCGGTCGGACGGGGCGCTCGTCTCGAGCTCCACGCGCCCGGGGCGCCGCGAAAGCAGGCGCGCGCTCCCCGCGTCTTCCTCCGGCCCCGCGGGCTCGAGGGCTTCCGCGCTCTCGACGACGGCCGCCTTGCGCGGATCGAAGGCGGGCGCGAGCACCGCGGCGGCGGCGCGATCCGGAGAAACCGGGATCGCCCGGGAAACCAGGATGGCCCTCGGAAGCGGAGGCACCGGTCGAAGCGCCCAGTCGGAGAGAGAGATCTGTCCCGGCGGCCGGGGAGGCGAGACGACGACGAACCCGACTCCCGCGAGCATCGCGGAATGGAGCGTCGGCTTCGACACCAGCGCCTCCGTCGCGAGCAGGGAGGGACCTTCGCCGCTCACCGACTCCAGCCCGAAACGCATTCCCAGCGCGCCTGTCAGAGGCTCGTACCGCCGCGCGATGTCCGCTTTGACCCGGTCCGGAAAGAAGGTCAGGTAGACCGGTGCGGCCAGCGGCCAGAATCGCCGCGGGAACCCCGCTTCGTCGCGGCCGAGCCGGCCGCGCAGCGTCTCGACGATGTCCGGGACGACGGAATCGAGCGCCGCGGGAGACGTCGGCGCCGCCCGGCGGGCGTGCCAGGCGAGGTCCCCCGCGACGAGGAGGGCCGCGATCCCGCCGGCGAGCGCCGGGCGGGAGGACCGCCGCAGAAACCACGAGAGAACGAGCGCCGATCCGAGAGCGACGGCGAGAGACCAGGAGAGGAGATAACGCGCCGGAACGCGAAACCCGCGGATCAACGGGAGGTTGACGAGGAAGCGGTACGGCCCCTCTTCTCCGAAGGCGAAAACGAGCCCGATGGCGCCGCCGGCGAGGAACGCGAGAAAGAGACCCCGCGAGAATCCCCGGCCCGGGCGGAACGCGAGCGCGATCCCGAGGACGAAGAGAAGGCCCGGGAGCGCTCCCGGATACGCCGCGGCCTCGGGCCACCGCGGGGCTCCATCGACCGGCAGAAAGACCATGTCGAGGCCGGACCCGACCCGGATCGGGTTCAGGTCGCGCTCGGCCCGCGACAGTCCCGCGGCGCGCGACATCTCCGGGTAGAGCGCCGCGCTCGGCAGGAGCGAGGGAGCCCCCAGGGCCGCCGCGAGGAGCGCCGCGAGTCCGAAGTCGGCCGCCGCTCGAGCCCGGCGCGGAGCCTTGAGGAGTGAGACCGCCGCGACCACGCCGAGCAGGGGGGCCGCTCCAAGCAGCGCCTGCGGCCGCGACGCCAGAATCGCCAGCGCCCCGGCGGCGGCCGTGAGGACGACCCCCGACATTCTCCGCCGTCCCCCCGCGATGCGCAGGATCCCGAGCAGCAGCAGGGGCAGGAGGGCGGAGACGGCGACCGCGTTGGGCCAGATCGCGCTCTGGAGCAGGCGCGCCGACAGCATCCACGCCACCCCTCCGAAGAGCGCGGGCAGCGAGCCGGACTCGAGATCCTCCAGCAGCAGGAAGGCGGCAAACCCCGCGAGCCAGAAGTGAAAGAGGGAGAAGAGGTCGGCGAGCCGCGCGACCGGCGCTCCCGTCAGGAGCAGCGGAACCGTCAACGGATAGAAGACGGGCGCTTCCTGCGTGAAGAGGAGCGGGTGGCCGCAGTATTCCCCGTCGATCCAGAAGGGGCTCTCCCTGGCGAGCAGCGCCTTCTGCGTGACGTCCCACACGGGCAGGTGCTCGTAACGAAGATCGAGGTGAAAAAACCTCCGCTCTCCCGACACGACCGGCCAGAAAGCCACGAGAGCCAGAACCGCGAGGAGAATCCCGGCGAGCCAGCGCGGCAGACGCGTCGCCATCGAACCGTTTCTGGTTTCAGGTTTCAAGTTTCAAGTTCCAGGAACGGATCGGGAGCCGCCATCCTGAAACCTGGAACCTGGAACCTGGAACCTGAAACCTGCTCCTTCAGGGCATCACCTGGCCGCCGTCGATCGTGATGGCCTGGCCGGTGATGGACTTCGCCTCGTCCGAGGCGAGGTACGCCGCCAGGCCCGCCACTTCCTCCGGGTCGAGCACGCGGCCGAGCGGCGCCATCTTCGCGGCCATGGCCCGCCCCTCCTCCTCGCCGCCGCGCGTCTTTCCGCCGAGGCGGCGGAACCCTTCGCGACCCATCTCCGTCTCGACCCAGCCGGGCACCAGGGCGTTGACGGTGACCTGACGCGGGGCGAGCTCCAGCGCGAGCGTGCGCGTCAGGCCGATCACGCCGTGCTTGGAGGCGGCGTAGGCCGCCAGGCCCGCCACCCCGAACCGCCCGAGCACCGACGCGATGTTCAAGACCCGTCCGCCTGGCGGAAGAAAAGGGGCCACCTCGCGCGTGATGCGGAAGACCGCCGTCAGGTTCGTCGCGAGGATCGCGTTCCAGCGGGAGTCGTCCGGATCGCCGAGCGGCGTGGGGCCGGAAACCCCCGCGCCGTTGACCAGGACGTCGATGCGTCCCCACCGCGCCACGACGGCCGCGATCGCGTTGGATGCGGAGAAGGCGAGCGTCACGTCGCATCCGAGCGCGATCGCTTCGCCACGATGGCGCCGGATGTCCGCGGCGATCTTCTCGCACGAGACCTCGTTTCGCGCGGCAAGCGCCACGCGGGCGCCCTCCGCGGCGAAGCGGCGGGAGATCGCCTCGCCGATCCCGCGCGAGGCTCCCGTGACGAACGCGACTTTCTCCGAAAGGCGCCGCGAGCCGAGCCACCAGGGCCGGGCGCCCGAGTCGGGATTTCCGGGGCCGGGGCCCTTCCTGTTGCCGGAGCTCACGAGTGCGCGGACGCGCTCCTGCCGGCCTCGCGGGCCCGGGCGACCTCCGGCGGAAGGGGAAAGGAGACTTCCTCGCGGACCGTCAGGACCTCCCGGACGCGCGCGTCGCCGAACTCGGCCTCGTCGGCCAGCCGGCGGGAGTTGGACGAGTTCCCCGACCCGACGACCAGGATGGCGAGCAGGATCGTCTTCGGCCCCTGGTCCCCGGTCATCTCAGCGCGGGATTCTATCGCCCCGCCCGTCCTCCTTCTGGCCGCGCGCGTTCCGGTGGAAGAGCGTCCATTCCAGGCCGCAGGAGGCGCAGAAGAGACTCCCCTCCTCCGCGAGCCTTCCGCACCCTTCGTTGGCGCAGCGTGTCTTCTTCTCCTTCACGTCTTTCATCGGACCTTCCTCCGTTGTTTCTTATCGTCCGGGTCCATCCGCGGGCCCATCAGGTAGTGGAGCAGCTCCCTCTCGCACCGGTCGCGGTACGTCTCGAAAGTCGCCTCCGGGTCCTTCTCCGCCAGCCATTGGAGCATCAGGCCGTCGAAGATGGCGCGCAGCGTCGAGGCCGCCTCCCCCGGATCGCGGGCCAGGAAGACGCCGCGCCGCATCCCCTCCTCGACGATCGACCCGTCCACCTCGCGGCAGCCGGCGTAGAAGCGCTCGTCGATGACGCGGAAGGCCTCGCGCCGCGCGGCGAGGCCGCAGAAGTCGATATAGGCGCGGAAGAAGGCGCGATTCTTCGAAGGAGACGGGAAGATCAGGGCCACCAGGGCCCGGACCTTCCCGACCGGATCGTCCACGGACGCGACCGCCTCCCGCATGCGCTGGTGGATCGAGTCGATCAGCCAGCCGAAGAGCTCGCGGAAGAGGTCCTCCTTGGAAGAGAAGTAGTAGAGCGTGACGCCCTTGGACACGGAGGCGCGCGCCGCGATGTCCTCGAGCGTGACGTGGGAGAACCCCTTCTCGGCCACCTCGCGGAAGGCCGCCTTCAGGAGGACCAGGCGCCTTTCCGCCTCGTGGTTCGTCGCCAGCCGGGCCATGCAGTCATACTATCTGACCGGTCGGTCAGATGTCAAGGTCCGGGCGGATCACGCGGAAGTAAACTCCTCCGTTCGTGCGCGTCAACCTCCTCTATTTCGCTTCCTTCCGTGATGCGGCCGGAAAGGCCGAAGAGACCCGCGATCTGCCCGAGGGCACCCGCGTCGAACAGCTCTGGCACGCGGTCTCCGGCGAGATCCCCACCCTCGCGGCCTTCCCGGCGATGCCTCCTGCCGCCGTCAACCAGGAATACGCGGGCGGCGACACCGTCCTGCGCGACGGCGACGAGGTCGCGTTCCTTCCCCCGGTGGCCGGAGGATAGTTTCAGGTTTCAGGTTTCAGGTTTCAAGCTTCAGGAAGAGACCTCACGCTTCTTGAAACCTGAAACCTGAAACTTGAAACTCCTCACCATGTACATCACCTTCAGCCCGATCGACGTCGCGGCGCTCCTGAAGGCCGCCCGCCCCTCCGACGGCGGCGTCTGCCTCTTTCTCGGGGTCGTTCGAAACGAGAACGAGGGGCGGGAGACGGTCTCGATCCAGTACGAGGTCTATGGGCCGATGGCGGAAGCGGAGATGGCCAGGATCGCCCGGCGGATCGAGGCGGAATGGCCGGACGCGCGCGTGGGAATGCAGCACCGGGCGGGAAGGCTCGGCGTGGGCGAAGTCTCCGTCGCCGTTGTCGCGACCGCGCCCCATCGCGCCGAAGCCTTCGCCGCCTGCCGCGCCGCCATCGACCGGATCAAACACTCCGTCCCGATCTGGAAAAAGGAGTTCCATCCGGACGGCTCTTCGGAGTGGGTCGACCCCACGAAGAATCGGGTGATCGGATGATCGAGCCATCGGGCGATTGACCCGGGCGATCACCCGATCACCCGATCGCAGATCACCCGATTTCGAAAGGTACCCCGCTCTGAATCGAAGCCACTGATGCAACAATAACGACAATGTCTCTCGCGAAGGTCATCGGTCCGGACATCGAGGAGCTGATCCGCGAGAACCCCGCCCAGATCGCGGCGGCGGTGAAAGAGCTGCACCCGGCCGACATCGCGGAGCTGCTGGACGACCTGCCGCTCGAGGACCGCCTGACGCTCTTTGAAGCGCTGCCGCCCGAACAGGGGGCGGCCGTCCTGTCGGAGCTGAAGGGAGAGACGCTGCGCTTGATCCTCCACCGGGCTTCTCCCGACAAGCTCGGCCCGCAGCTCGACAAGGTTCCGGGCGACGAGGTCACGTTCCTCCTCGAGAATCTGACGCAGCGCCAGCGCGAAGGGCTGCTCGCGAAGATGTCCCCGCGGGACGCCGCGGAGGCCGAGCGTCTCCTGCGCTACGCGCCCCGCACCGCCGGCCGGTTGATGTCCGAGAAGTTCGCGAAGATCCGGCCGGAATGGACCGTCGCGGAGACCCTCGAGCACTTGAAGAAGATCGACCCCGAGGTCGAGACCGTCCAGAGCCTCTATGTCGTGGACGCGGACGGGCGCCTCGTCGGGGCCGTGTCGCTCCGAAAGCTCTTCCCCGCCCCGGCGGAGAAGAAGATCTCCGACCTGATGAACCGCAACCTCATGACGGTCGGCCCGGACGCGACGCAGGAAGAGGTCGCGCGCCTCGTGTCCAAGTACGACGTCCACTCGATCGCGGTCGTGGACAGGGACAGGCGGCCGCTCGGCATCGTCACGGTGGACGACGTCATCGACGTCCTCATCGAGGAGCAGACGGAGGACATGCTGCACCTGGCCGGCATGCCCGCCAAGGAGGAGGTCACCGAGGGCTATTTCGCGACCAAGCCCTTCCGCAACGTGCGCGCGCGGTTCAACTGGCTGCTCCTCCTCTTCGTCACCGAGACGTTGACGGGCACGGTCCTGCGCCACTTCGAGTCCGAGCTTGCGAAGGTCGTCGCGCTCTCCTTCTTCATCCCGCTCCTGATCGGGACCGGCGGCAACTCCGGCTCCCAGACCGTCACGACGATCGTGCGCGGCCTCGCCGTGGGAGAGATCAAGCTGCGCGATTTCTGGCGCGTCGTCCTGCGCGAGGCCGGCAGCGGCCTGGCCCTGGGGATCCTGCTCGGGGTCGTCGGCTTCGGGCGCGCGCTCCTCTGGGGCTCGACGATGCCGCTCGCCATCACCGTCGGCGTCTCGATCCTCGTCATCTGCACCTGGGCCAACGCCGTCGGCGCGTCGATCCCGATGCTCGCGACCGCCGTCAAGGTCGACCCCACGATCATGTCGGCCCCGTTGATCGCCACGCTCGTGGATGCGACGGGGCTCTTCATCTACTTCATGATCGCGCGCTCCATCCTGGCGCTGTGAGGAATCGGCACGATTGAGCGATCGGGAGTTCGGTGCTCGGTGCTCGGTTTTCGGTCGGGGGCGCCGCTTCCCGAACACCGAACCCCGAACACCGAATACCCGGCTGCTCGAGTTGATAGGATCTCCTTCTCCAAGGGAGGAGGCTGTATGAGCACTGAAGCGAAGACACGAGACTGGACGAGTCCCGAACTCGACTCCCCCGTCATCAACTACCGGGCGGAGAACGGGATCGCCGTCATCGAGATGGACGATCCACCGGCCAACACCTACACGTACGCAATGATGCGGCAGCTGGACGACGCGATACTTCAGGCGCGGTTCGACGATGATGTCCACGTCGTGATCCTGCGCGGGAAAGGGGACCGCTTCTTCTCGGCGGGGGCCAACATCGGGATGCTGAACGCCGTGACGCCCGGCTTCAAGTATTTCTTCTGCCTGCACGCCAACGAGACGCTCCTGCGCCTCGAGCACACCCCCAAGCTCGTCATCGCGGCCCTGAACGGCCACACCGTGGGCGGCGGGCTCGAGATCGCGATGGCGGCCGACCTGCGGATCGCCCGCAAGGACGCCGGGAAGATCGGCCTTCCGGAGGTCACTCTCGGCGTGCTCCCCGGCACGGGGGGCACCGCGCGCCTGGGCAAGCTCATCGGCAAGTCCCGAGCGATCGAGCTGATGATCACCGGCAACACCTTCTCCTTCGAGGAGGCCCATGACCTGGGGCTCGTCAACCAGGTCATCGAGGCGTCGCCCGAGGAATTCTGGGAACAGGTCATGGACTACGCGCGCCAGTTCGTGCCGCCGCGGAAGGCTTCGAAGGCCGTCGGCCGCATCAAGCGCTCGGTCCAGAGCGGCTGGGATCTCCCTCTCGAGTCCGCGCTCGCCGTGGAACGCGAGCTCCAGCAGCTCCTCTTCCAGAGCGAGGACGCGAAGGAAGGCATCGCCGCCAACCAGGAGAAGCGGGTGCCGAAATTCAAGGGGAGATAGAAGGTAAGAGTCCAAGGTCCAAAGTCCAAGGTCCAAAGGAGAACGTGGCGAGAGAGACTCAGCCGGCCTTGAACCTGCGGACCGACCTCTTCATCAACGGGGAGTTCATTCCTTCCGCGTCCGGCAGGCGGTTCGCGACGACGAACCCGGCGACAGGCGATACGCTCGCCGAGGTCGCCGAGGCGGGCGGCGAGGACCTCGACCGGGCGGTCGCTGCCGCCCGCGCGGCCTTCGAGTCGGGGCCGTGGGCGGAGATGAAGCCGCGGCAGCGCGGCCGGATCCTGATGAAGGCGGCGGAGCGGCTCTTCTCGCGCGCGGAGGAGTTCGGCCGCGTGGAGACGCTCGACAACGGAAAGCCGATCTTCGAGGCCGCGAAGATCGACATGCCCGCGGCGGCGGATTGTCTCTCGTATTTCGGCGAGTCGGCCGACAAGCTCTACGGCGACACCTATCCGGGCCGCCCCGACGCGATGCTCCTGACACTGCGCGAGCCGGTAGGGGTCGTCGGCGCGATCACCCCCTGGAACTTCCCCCTGCTGCAGGCGATGTGGAAGATCGCGCCCGCGCTCGCCCTCGGCAACACCGTCGTCCTGAAGCCCGCGTCGGCCACTCCGCTGACGGCGCTCCTCTTCGCAGAGCTTCTCGCGGAAGCGGGCCTCCCTCCCGGCGCCTTCAACGTCGTTCCCGGCCCGGGCGCGGCCGTCGGCGCGGCGATGGCCGAGCATCCCGGGATCGACAAGATCTCCTTCACGGGAGAAACGGCCACCGGCAAGGCGATCCTGCGGGCGGCGGCCGGCACGGTCAAGCGCGTCTCGATGGAGCTCGGCGGCAAGTCTCCCAACGTCGTCTTCGCCGACGCGGACCTGGACGCGGCCGCCCGGGGCGCCATCAACGCGATCTTCTACGGCAAGGGGGAGCTCTGCTCGGCCGGCTCGCGCCTCCTCGTCGAGGAGTCCGCCCACGACGCGCTCCTGGAGAAGGTCGTCGAGCGCGCGAAGAAGCTCGTCCCGGCCGATCCGCTGGATCCGAAGACCCGGCTCGGCTCGCTCGTCTCGGAGGCGCAGCGCGAGAGCGTCGAGAGCTACGTCGAGAGCGGCAAGAGGGAGGGCGCGAAGCTCCTGGCCGGGGGCAGCCGCGTGTCGGTCGACGGGAAGGGGGCATTCTTCGAGGCGACCGTCTTCGACGCCGTCTCCCCGGACATGAAGATCGCGCGCGAGGAGATCTTCGGGCCGGTGCTCGCCGCGATGACGTTTCGCGACGAAAAGGAGGCGGTCGCGATCGGCAACGCGACGATCTACGGACTGGCCGCCGCCGTCTGGTCGCGCGACGTCAAGAAGGCGCTCCGAGCGGCCCGGGCGCTCAAGGCCGGCACCGTCTGGGTCAACGCCTACAACCTCTACGACCCGGGTCTCCCCTTCGGCGGCTACAGGCAATCGGGGTTCGGCCGGGAGCGGGGCCACTACGCGCTCGAGGAATACACCCAGGTCAAGAGCGTGTGGGTGGATCTGACGTAGGACGGGACTCGGGACTCGGGACTCGGGACTCGGAAGACATGAAGACCTTTTTCGTGGCGGTTCGGGCAGTTCTCTACGGGGTCGGTTTCGTGCTGCTGTGGGGATGGGCCGCGTCGGGCGTTCGCCGCTACGACGCGCGTCTCGGCATCGGGATCTCGCCCTCCTGGAGGCCGGTGGGGATGCTGCTCATCGTCGCCGGCGGGGTTCTCGTCGTCGCCTGCGTCGCGAGCTTCGTGTTTCGGGGGCAGGGCACGCCCGCGCCCTTCGACCCGCCGCGGGCGTTCGTGCCTTCGGGTCCCTACCGGTACGTGCGCAACCCCATGTACATCGGCGCCGCGCTGCTGCTCGCAGGATACGGTCTCTGGGAGCGATCGCCGGCCGTCGCGATGTTCACGCTGGCGTTTCTCCTCATCTTTCATCTCTTTGTCGTCCTCGTCGAGGAGCCGGGGCTGGAGAGCCGCTTCGGCGAGAGCTACCTCGCCTACAAGAGGAAGGTCCACCGCTGGCTGCCCCGCCGGCCCGCCTCGTCATAGACTGGCGGAAATGCGAAGGAGAAAAACCCGACTGGCCGCGCCCCTCGCGGCCCTCGCCGCCGGGGCGGCGCTTCTCGTCGCCGCGGCTCCTCCGCGGGCATCGCTGGACGCGGTGCTCGACGCCCTCGAGCAGGTGCGCGGCTTCCGAGGGGCGGAGATCTCTCCCGACGGGAAGAGCGTCGCCTGGGTCGAGAGGATCCGCGCCCGCGACGGGACCGACAACCTCTCCTTCATCGACGTCGCCGCGATCGCGCGGCCGGTCCCGCGCCGCCTGACGGCCGGCACGGACGCGCGGGCCCACCGGGAGCACAGCGCCGCCTGGTCCCCGGACGGCAAGACGATCGCCTTCCTCTCCGACGCGGCAAAGGAGCGGCACCTCCAGGTCTACGTCGCGCCGGCCGCGGGAGGGCCCGCGCGGCGGCTGACCGGCGTCCAGGGGCAGCTCGGGCACTTGAAGTGGTCCCCCGACGGCAGGACGGTCGCCTTCCTCTTCATCGAGGGATCGGCCCAGGAGCCGGGAGCCCTTGTGGCCTACAAGCCCGATTCGGGCGTCGTCGCGTCGGAGGTCTCCGAGCAGCGGATCGCGGTCGTGGACGCCGCCTCCGGGCGCGTCCGCGCCGTCAGCCCGGCGAACCTCTATGTCTACGACTACGACTGGTCTCCGGACGGCCGGAGCTTCTGCGCCGAGGCCGCAGAGGGCTCCGGCACGAACAACTACTGGATCGCGGAGGTCTACACGGTTGCCGTGGACTCGGGAAAGGCGCGCTCGGTCTGGAAGCCCCCGCTCCAGATCGCCTGCCCCCGTTTCTCCCCGGACGGCAAGGCGATCGCCCTGATCCACGGCATCATGAGCGACGAGGGCTCGACGGGCGGCGACATCTTCGTCGTCCCGGCTGCGGGGGGCGAGGCGAAGAACCTGACACCCGGGATGAAGGCCTCGGCGAGCGCGCTCGTCTGGCGCGATGCGGGCGAGATCCTCTTCACGGAGCACGTGGACGGAAACGGCGCAGTGGCGAGCCTCGACCCGGCCAGCGGGAAGATCACGACGCTCTGGAGCGGGCCGGAGGCGATCGGCCACTTCAGCGCCGCCCGGAAAGGCGCGGCATCGGCGGCCGTCGTCCAGTCCTTCGAGCGTCCGCCGGAGATCCGGGCCGGACCGATCGGGTCGTGGAAACCGTTGACCCGGGAGAACGCCGGCCAGACTCCTTTCTGGGGCGAGGCGCGGAGCCTCCACTGGGAGAGCGGCGGCCGGCGCGTCCAGGGATGGCTCCTCGAGCCCCGCAACGTCGAGCCGGGCAGGCGCTACCCGATGATCGTCAGCGTGCACGGCGGACCGTCCGGGGCGAGCACGCCCTCCTGGCCTTCCCGCTGGAACGCCGTGCTGCCGAGCCAGGCGTACTTCCTCTTCCTTCCCAACCCGCGCGGCAGCTTCGGTCAGGGAGAAACCTTCACGGAGGGGAACGTCAAGGACTTCGGGCACGGCGACTTCGATGACATCCTCAAAGGCGTGGACGAGGTTCTCCGGTCCGCGCCCGTGGACCCGGAGCGCATCGGGATCGCCGGCTGGAGCTACGGCGGCTACATGACGATGTGGGCCGTCACGCAGACGCGGCGCTTCGCGGCGGCAGTGGCCGGAGCGGGGATCGTCAACTGGCAGAGCTACTACGGCCAGAACCGGATCGACCGCTGGATGGTCCCGTTCTTCGGCGCGTCGGTGTACGACGACCCGGACGTCTACGCGCGCTCCTCGCCGATCACGTTCATCAAGAAGGTCAAGACCCCCACGCTCGTCCTGCACGGCGACCGCGACTCCGAGGTCCCGACGCCGCAGGGGTACGAGTTCTGGCACGCCCTGAAGACGCTCGGCGTCCCGACCGAGCTCGTCGTGTACGAGAACGAAGGGCATGCGATCCGGCGGCGCGAGCACCAGCGGGACATCGAGCGCCGCGTCGTGGCCTGGTTCGACAAGTACCTGAAGTAGGACGGCATGACAACCGGAGCGCCCTCGTCCCCGTCGGTCCTGTTCGAGGCGTTCGTGCTGTGCGACGACATCCGCTTCGAGAACAACGGCAAGCTGATGCTGATCGGCGTCTACTCCGATGTCGTCCAGGTCTTCAAGCTCCCGCTGCAGCTGCGGTCGCTGGGCCTCGCGGTGCGGGCGAAGGCGCTGTCGAAGGGGCGCATCGAGTTCAGCGTGACGGCGACCGACCCGCAGGGGAACAGCCTGCTCGAGGCCAACGGCGAGATGAACTACGAGGGGGAGCCGGGGCGGACGATCTGGCTCCCGATCGTGATGGGGCCGGCCCTCCTCACGACGGAAGGGCAGTACGGGATCCGCATCGCGCTCGGCGACGCGCCTCCCGTCCACGAGACCTTCCTCGTCAAGAAGACCCCCGCGCCGGAAGCCCCCGCCCCGTCCCTTCCGCCGAACTGACTCGGGATGTTCGAACCGAAGATCCTCGCCGGCAAGTCCGTCCTCGTCACGGGAGGCGGCTCGGGGCTCGGACTCGAGATGTCCAGGACGTTCGCCTCGTACGGCGCGAGCGTCACGATCGCCGGAAGGTCGCGGGAGCGCCTGGAGTCCGCGGCCGCCGAAATCGCCGCGGCGGCGCGGGAGGGGGGCGCCGCGGACTCCTTCGCCGCGGACGTGCGGGACCCGGACCAGGTCGAGAAGCTCGTCGCCCACGCCGCCGCGCGCTTCGGGAAGGTGGACTGTCTCGTCAACAACGCGGCGGGCAACTTCCTCGTCCTCTCCGAGGACCTGACGCCCAACGGCTTCGACGCGGTCGTGCGCACCGTGCTCCACGGCTCGGTCTACTGCACGCTCGCCGTCGGACGGCACCTCCTGTCGCGGAGGGCGCCGGGCGCCGTCCTGTCCGTCGTGACGACCTACGCCTGGACCGGCACGGCCTTCGCGCTCCCGTCCGCCTGCGCCAAGGCGGGCGTGCTCGCCATGACGCGCTCGCTCGCCGTCGAATGGGGACACGCCGGGATCCGGGTCAACGCGATCGCGCCGGGGCCGATCCCGACGGAGGGCGCGTTCTCGCGCCTGATGGCCGGGGCGGGCGCCGAGAAGAGCGCCCTCGCGAGGATCCCACTCGGCCGCTTCGGCACGAAGGAGGAGATCGCGAACCTCGCGACATTCCTCCTCTCCGACCTCTGTCCCTATCAGACGGGCGACTGCGTCACGATGGACGGCGGCGAATGGCTCGCGGGGGCCGGGGAATTCTCCGACTACCGCAAGGTCCCGCGCGAGCAGTTCAAGGCGGTCCTGGACGCGATGAAGCCGAAGAAGAAATAGAGGAGCACGAGTCTCACAATAGGCGCCCCCGATCGTGCTCTCGGCGCCGTAGGGGCGGCCCTCGCGGCCGCCCACCTCTACTCGATGTGTCGCGCGTGCGAGACCGCGACTTCCTCCGGTCCAACACCATCCCAATCGACGTGGCCCACACCGGGGCCCAGGCACGCTCGTGAGATGCAAAGGCGCCGTGGAAACTTGCGCCGTCTCAACGGGGCGGTGCGTCGGGTGGAGGCGGGCGGGCGCAAGGCCCGCCCCTACGGCACGAGAGACACGGTCGTGGGAAGCGGAGAACGCTGTCGTCTCGCGGCCTGCCGACGACGTCAGAGCGAGACCGGGAGCGCCTCGAGGCCGCGCAGGACGAGGCCGCGCCGCCAGCGCAGCGCTTCCGGAGCGACGGCCAGCCGGAGCCGCGGGGCGCGTCGCAGGAGAGCGGCGATCGCGACCTCGCCTTCGAGCCGGGCGAGCGGCGCCCCGAGGCAGTAATGGATTCCCAGGCCGAAGGCGAGGTGCCTGTTCGGCTCGCGCGCAAGATCGAGCGTGTCCGGATCGGGGAACTGCAGCGCGTCGCGGTTGGCCGAGGCGAGCACCGCGTACACCATCTCTCCGCGGGGGATCGTGACCCCCCCGATAGCGACATCCTCGCGCGCGAAGCGCTCGGTCGCGATCACGACCGGGCTCTCGTACCGCAGGAGCTCCTCCACGGCGGTCTTCATCCCTGACGGACCGGCGCGGAGTCTCTCCATCTGGCCCGGGTGCCGCATCAGGGCGAGCGAGCCGTTGCCAATCAGGTTGACCGTCGTCTCGTGCCCGGCGATGAGGAGAAGGAAGATCATCGAGGCGAGCTCGTCCTCGTCGAGCCGGTCGCCGGCCTCCTCCGCGGCGACGAGGCTGCTCACGAGGTCGTCGCGCGGATCGGCCCGCCGCGCGCGGACGAGCCTCCGGATGTAGCGCAGGAAGAAGAGGACGGACGGGGCCGCCTTCCACATCGCAGGGCCGGAAGGATCGGCCGCGACGATCACCTTCGACCAGCGGTGGAACCTCCCGCGGTCCCGCGCCGGCACGCCGAGCATCTCCGCGATGATCGTCGTCGGCACGGGAAGGGCGTAGTCCCGGATCAGGTCCATGCGCCCCCGGCGCGCGGCCGCGTCCAGGAGCTCTTCCGCGAGCGATTCCACGCGCTCGCGCATCCGCTCGACCAGGCGCGGAGCGAACGCCTTGTGCACCAGGCCCCGGAGTCTCGTGTGGTCCGGCGGGTCGAGATCGAGCATGTTGCGCATCAGGGGCCGGAACGTGCGCGGCACCCAGGGCTGACGTGCGGCCTGGTCGGCGGTCAGTGCCTTCGACCTGTCCTTGGCGAGTCGTTCATCCTTCAATGCCGCCGCCACGTCGTCATAGCGCGTGAGAAGCCAGGCGGACTGCCCGCCGGCGAGAGCGACGCGGCAGACGGGCGCCTCTTCCCGCAGGCGCGCGAAGAAAGGATAGGGATCGGCCTTGAACTCCGGGCTCGCGAGATCGACCTCGATGTCTTTCATCGTCCCGCGTCCCGACGGCGCCGCCGGGGTCAGGCCTTTCGGCTGCCCGCCCTCCCCGCCTCGACGTCGCGGACCCAGCCGAGCAGGGCGCGGAAGTACGCCTCCTGGTCGTCCCACAGGCACATATGGCTCCCGTTCTCGCAGAGCACGACTCGGGAGTTCGGGAGGAGCTTGCCTTCGCGCTTCATGTCCTCCGGGTTCATCTCGTCGTAGCGCCCGGAGACGACGAGGGTCGGGACCTCGATGCGCGGCAGGTCCTTCCAGCGGTCCCAGTCCTTGAAAGTGCCCGTGACGACGAACTCGTTGGGCCCCTGCATCGTGTTGTACACCTTCATGTTGAAGTGCCGGAAACAGCGCTCGAGGGGCTCCGGCCAGGGATCCAGCCGGCAGACATGCCGGGAGTAGACCTGCTTCATCATGGTTTCCTGGTACTCGGGCGCCTCGTACTCCCCCTTCTTCTCGTACTTGTCGAGGATCGCGATGACTTCGGCCGGGAGCGCCGCGCGCAGCTTCGCCGCGTACTCCATGTACGAGGGGATCGAGGCCGTCATGGAGGAGAGGACGAACCCCTTCAGGTGCTTCTGGTACTTCAGGGCGTACTCGATGCCGAGCATCCCGCCCCAGGAGTGGCCGAGCAGATAGAAATTCTCGAGCCCCAGAGCCGCCCGCACCTGCTCGACCTCCTCCCGGAACCGGTCGATCGTCCAGAGGCTCGCGTCGTCGGGCTGGTCGGAGTAAGCCGACCCGAGCTGGTCGTAGTAGTAGAACTCGATCCCCGCCTGCGGCAGGAAATCCTCGAAACACTCGAAGTACTCGTGCGTGGCGCCGGGGCCGCCGTGGAGCGTCAGCATCTTGATCCGCCCCGAGCCGACCTTCTTGGTCCAGACCCTGTACTTGCCGCCGTCGATCGGGATGAGCCGCGCCCCTCCCGTCTTGACTTCCGCCGCCTTCCGGGCGGCCGCTTTCTTCGCCGCGGGGACCGCTCCGAGCGCCCTCGATCCCGCCGCGAGACTCGCCAGCGCCGCCGCGCTCATCCCCAGGAACCCGCGCCGATCCAGCCTGCTCATGCGCCTCTCTCCTCCCTGGAACGGATGGGGCTCCGCCGGCCTCCGTTCCGGCCCGAGATCATAACCGCCGAAGAAGGAGCGGTCCTTCCGCCCGGCGGAGCGCGTCCGGAGCCGGTTTCAATAGACTCCCCCATCATTTGTCCAGGCGGGTTGATTCCATTCATGAAGAAAGAGGAGGAACGCCGATGAGGGTTCGCAACGGTCACGCAGGAATCCTGGCTCTCGCGATGGTATTGCTGACTTGCGCCGCGACGGCGGCCGAAAAGGAAAAGAAGGCCGCCAAGGCCGCGCCGCCCGACGAAAAGGCGATGATGGAAGCGATGATGAAGGCGGCGACGCCGGGCGAGCCGCACAAGAAGCTCGATTCCATGATCGGGACATGGGACACCAGGGTGACGATGTGGATGGATCCTTCCAAGCCTTCCCAGGAGTCGACCGGCACGTCCGAGAACCGCTGGGTCCTCGGAAACCGCTACGTGCAGCAGACCTTCGAGGGAACGTTCATGGGACAGCCCTTTTCGGGCATCGGCTATACGGGCTACGACAACATCACGAAGAAGTACACCGGCGTGTGGATGGACACGGGAACCACGTCCATGATGAACATGACCGGAAAGGCCGATGCCGCGGGGAAGGTGATGACGTTCTCCGGCACGATGCCCGACCCGATGACCGGCAAGGCCTGCAAACTCACCTCGAAGGTCACCGTCGCCGACAACGACCACCACACGATGGAGATGTGGGGCCCCGACTCGTCCGGGAAGGTCTACAAGATGATGGAAATCACCTACGTCCGGAAGAAGTAGCCGGCTCTCTCTTCTCCCCCCGGTTCAGCGCCGGGGAGAGAAGTTCTTCCCGCGCCTCAGTTTCCGAAGAAGCCCCGCGGGCGCTTCATCCCTTTCCAGGCGGCCAGGACGAACCCGGCCGCCGTCAGCGCGGCGAGCGCGATCTTGGTCAAGTCGATCACCGGCCTGACCTCGACGCCGCCGGGGGACGAGACGATCACCGCGACGGCTCTCGCCAGCGTTTTTCCTCCCCCGCCTCCTCCTCCACCGCTGCCGCGGCTCCTGCGCCCTTCCTGCTCGACCGCGACGCCCCCTCCCGAGCCCATGCCGAACCCGGCGATCCCGAGGACTTCCGCCGCGGGAATGATCATCACGTCGCCATGAACGACCGGCTCGGCGTAGACCTTCGAGACGTCCGCCGTGTCGAGCAGGCGTTCCATGATCCCGCCCACCCGGTCCAGCGGCGGGCTCGGCCCGCGCGCGTCGCCCGAGCGATCGACCGTGTCTCCAGGGCTCATGTTCTCCCTCCCCTCCCTCGGCGCTTCCGGCGCCGGGTGACGCTCAAGAAAATCCCGGCCACGCCGGCGCCCAGCAGGAACAGCTGAACGCGGCGCGTCCAGTCGGGGACGGACAGAATATGCCGGCCTCCCGACCCCTGAATCTCGACGGCGAGGGGCCGGTTCCAGACGAGTCCTCCCGCGCGGCCCGGCAGGCGCACCGTCAGCGTCCGCCAGATCGGAACGAGGAGACGGCCGCCGTGGCGCACCCCTTCCGCGCGCCGGGTCTCCAAGGCGATCACGCCGGGACTCTATCGCGTTGCGGTTAGCATTCGGCCCGATGCTCTGGCGAGTTCTCGCGCGCGTCGGTTATTCCGCGATGGGGCTCGTCTACGTGACGATCGGCGCCATCGCCGCGCGGATCGGCTTCCTCGGAGCCCGGGGACGCGTGGCGGGCGTGTACGAGGCGCTCTCGGCTCTGCTCCGCCAGCCGGAGGGACAGGCGATCCTGGCGGCGGTCGCGGCGGGGCTCGCGTGCTTTGCCGTCTGGCGCACCGCCCAGGCTCTCTCCCGACGGGGCGGCGCGATCACTCGCGCGGGCTGGGGGATCGCCGCGATCGGCTACGGGGCGCTCGCCTGGACCGCCGTTGGCCTGCTCCTGCGGGTCCCGCGCGGCGAGCGCTTCGAGCGCATCGGCGTCGGTGTCCTGCTCCCGCACCCCGCCGGACGCCTCGCTCTCCGCCTGGCGGCGGCGGTTCTCCTCGTCACGGGAATCGTCGCCGTCGTTCAGGGCGCGAGCGGAAGGCTCCCCCGGTGGCTCGCCGGCGCCGGGTTCCAGCGCCCGGCGCACCGGTTCGCGTGGCGCGCTGCGCGCATCGGCCTCGCGGCCCGCGGCGTCGTCTCCCTCGCGATGGGATACCTCCTCCTGCGCGCCGTCGCGGACTTCGATCCGCGGGTCGCCGTCGAGATCGGCGGGTCCCTGCGCGTCCTCTCGCGATCGCCGGGAGGCCCGCTCCTCATGGGGGTCGTGGCCCTGGGTCTCGTCTCTTACGGCTTCGCGATGTGGGCCGTCGCTCTGTCCCGCCGCCCCGCCTGACCGGCGGGATCGGAGTCCATGGAGTCCAATGACTGATATTGTTACATCCTTCTCGGACGCGCCGCTGCTGGCGGCGCGGACTATCTCGTGACCGGCGACGAGGATCTCCTGGGCGTGCGAACCTTCATAAACGTCACCGTTGTCTCGGCGCGAATCTTTCTGTCGGTGCTCCGCTCGCTCTGAGCGGTCGCGAAAGGAGAGGCGCGACAGGGGGCTGGATGCGCATGGCTCGCGCGGTGTCCGTTACCGGACGCATGCGGAGATGCCCTGAAGAACAGGTTCAGGCGCCGTCCTATCCGTCGAGGGCCCGGTCTCGACTGGGATCGGGCGGAAGCTCCAGCCTTCGACTAAAGTCCAGTTGACTGGTCCTTCTTTCGAAGCTAGCGTTCGCGCCGGCGCCTCGGGAAGAGACCGCCGGAAAGGGACGGCAATGAGAAGAATGAAGAGGGGTTCATCGTTCATCGCGCTCGTGTTCGCGGTCGGGCTCGCCCCGATGGCACGGCCCGCACAGGCGCAGCCGCTCTACGGAGCGACATCCCAGTTCGGCGTCTGCCCGAGCGAGCTCTACAGCATCGATCCGGCGACGGGAGCCGCGACGCTCATCGGGCCGATCCTCGGCACCGCTTCGACGCCGTACTGCCTCGTGAGCTCCATGGTCTTCGACAAGACCAACGGCGTCCTGTACGCCATCGGGGCCCGCAACGACCCGGAGACCGCCAGCGGCTCTCTCATTGCCATCGACACGGCGACGGCTTCGGCCACCGAGATCGGAGAGACCGGCATCTTCGGAACCGACATGTCGATCCGCTCGGATGGGACTCTCTACGTCCACGGAGGCTCGGAGGCGGACCTGGTGCCGCACAGCGTCTTCACGGTCGACAAGTCCACGGCGGCGGCCACTTTCCTCGGCACGACAGGCGCCTCCGGAGGCGGCAACGGCCTGGCGTTCACTCCCGGCGACGTGCTCTTCCACGCGAGCGGCAGCTCCTTGAACGTGATCAATCAGACGACCGGTGCGGCGACTCACGTGCAAGATCTCGCCTTCCCGGCGCCGTGCAGCAGCGGCAGCCGGCGCATCAGCGCGATGGACTATCGGCCCGGGACAGGCACTCTTTACGGAGTCCTGAACTGCGACAACGCCTCATGGCATCTCGTGACGATCAACACCACCAACGGCGTCGTATTCGAAATCGGGCAGACGGCGGACGCGATCGACGCGCTCGCGTTCCAGCCGGACGGCTTCAGCCCGGCCCGGCTCTGGGTCGGCTTGAAGAACAGCGACGACGTGGGCCTGAGGCTCGACCTCAAGGCGGAAGTCTTCCTCGACAGCACGAGCAACCCGCCGGTCGCCTCCGGCGAGCTGGACAACGTCAAGAGCGGATCGAGCGGCTTCAACAACGCGCAGCTCAACTCGGTTTTCCTGACCCCGGCGGGCGGGCCGACGGGCATCGTGCCGAGCGGCAATTACCTGCTCCGCGTCTCCGCGCGCCGCACCTGCTTCGGAAGCGGCCACACCTCGGGCACCGCGCGGCTCTGGTACAACGGAGCTCCGGTCGACACCGGGGCCGGGCGCGACGCCGGCAGCCGCTTCGACGTGACCGTGGGCGGCGTCAACAGCGAGGAATACCTGCGGACCGGCTTCGCCCTGTCCACCTCGGCGGGCTCCTCCCGAACGTTCATCGACAAGGCCGTCGACAGCAAGGCCCCGTGTCCGAGCCGCCCCTTCGTGCCGTTCGGCACGTGGAGCGCCGTCCCCTAGTAAAGACCAGGTTCCCGGTCCCGGGGCCTCTTCGCTGATTTGTCGCGGACAATCCGCCCGGAGTCGCCATCGTTGCCCTCCGCGGCACGCGGCGGCCGGACCGCGCGGAGAATCTCCTGGCCGCCGCTCCGGTCCGAGGGCACAGAGGCACCCGCTGAAGCCGAGTGCTTGGCGCGTGCCCTCGGACAGGGCCGCTGCCGGGCAACGCCGCCGACTCCGGGCTGCGCCCCCGCAGAGTTCGGAGGAGGATCCGTGTCGCCTCGGTCGAGGAGAATCCCTGTGGCGCCGCGGAGGAGTGGAGTGCCATCATCCGCTCGTGAAGATTCGCGCGAGACTCCGTCCTTGGGCGGCGGGGATCGTTCTCGGCGCAGCGCTCGCCCTGGGTGGCGTCCGGGCGCAGACGCCGGCGGCTCCGGCTCCGACGCCGGCCCCGCCTGCCACGGTGGCGGAGGCAGCGGCGCTTCTGCGATCCGGCGACGCGGCGGCTGCCGCGAAGATCCTCGCGGCCGTAACCGAGCGGGAGCCGAAGAACGCGCAGGCCTGGCGGCTGCTCGCCTTCGCGTGCATCAAGACGAAGGAGTACGACCGCGCGCTCGCGAGCTACAGGAAGCTTCTGGAGATCGCCCCGGACACGCCGCAGGCCCTGTACAACATGGGCCTCATCTACTCTCTCAAGGGGGACAAGGACCGCGCGTTTGAGTGGCTCGGCAAGGCCCGCGCGACCCGGAGGCTCGACATGACGGCGCTCCAGGCCGACCCGGACGCGGAAGGGCTGCGCGCGGACCCCCGGTTCGTTCAGCTCCTGCCGAAGCCCGAGGACTTCGCCGACCCGTTCGTCGAGCCGGTCAAGATCGTCCGGGAATGGGACGGCGAGTCCGCCAATGACCAGTTCGGCTGGATCGCCCGGAACATGGGGGACGTGGATGGGGACGGCGTCAACGACGTCGTGACGTCCGCGCCGACGAAGGCGATCGGCGGGGCCGGCGCCGGCCGCGTCTTCGTCTATTCGGCGCGCGGCGGGAAGCTGTTGTGGTCCGTGGACGGCCGCCCCGGAGACCAGCTCGGACTCGGCGTCGAGTGCGCCGGGGACGCCAACCGCGACGGCGTGCCGGACGTGATCGCGAGCGCGCCCGGAGCCGGAAAGGCGTACGTCTACTCGGGGAAGGACGGGCGCGTCCTCCTCACGCTCGACGCGGAGAACAAGGACGACAATTTCGGAAGGCACGTCGCCGGGGCCGGGGACGTGGACCATGACGGCCACGCCGACGTCGTCGTCGGCGCGCCGGGCAACAACGCCGGCGGAAAAGGGGCCGGGCGCGCCTACGTCTATTCGGGAAAGGACGGCCGCCGCCTGCTGACGCTCACGGGGGAACGCGCCGGCGACGCCTTCGGGAGCACCGTGGCCGGCTCCACGGACGGGAAACGCAGCTTCCTCCTCGTCGGCGCGCCGGGCGCCGGCCCGAGAAAGAGCGGCCGCACGTACGTCTACGAGGGGCTCTCGACGAAACCGAAGTTCGTGATCGAGTCCGACGAGACCGGAAGGGCCCTCGGCGCCATGTTCGTCTCCGTCGTCGGCGACGTGGACGCCGACGGAGTGCCGGACATCTACGTGTCCGATTTCCAGAACGCCGCCAATGGCCCCTCGACGGGGCGAATCTACGTCCATTCGGGGAGCGATGGGCGCCGCCTCCTCGCGCTGACCGGCGAGACCGCGGGCGAGGGATTCGGCATCGGGCCGGCCGCGGCGGGCGACGTGGACCACGACGGCCATGCCGATCTCATCGTCGGCTCGTGGCAGTACGCGGGCGCCGCGGTCTCCGGGGGCCGCGCCCGCCTCTTCTCGGGAAAGGACGGCCGAGTTCTGAAGACCTACACGTGCCGCGTCCCGGGCGACGCCTTCGGCTTCGACGCGGTTGGAATGGGCGACGTGGACGGCGATGGAACGATCGACCTCTTGATCACGTCGGCGTGGAGCGGCATCCACGGCTATCACTCCGGACGGATGTTCATCCTGTCGAGCGGCGTCGTCGCCCCCGGGCCCCGAAAGGGAAACTGACCGCCACGGTCCGACCGCGCGATTCCCCTACGGGTGGATCGTGAGGTTCGTGACGCTCGAGTCGGCGGCGGCGCTGACGGCCGCGGCCGCGATGCCGACCTCGCCGGACGCGTCGACGCCTGACGGGCGGGCCTTCGTCGTGGCGAGCGTCGCGCCCACCTGAGCGCCGAGGGCGCTCTCCGGGTCCGTCGGCGTCGCGTGCCGGAAGACCCTTCCGGTCACCGTCACATTCGCGCCGCTGACGGCCACGTCCATCGTCAGGCGATACCAGGCGTTCTCCACGATGCCCGAGCCGAGGGAGACGGACGTGAGCGCCGTGAACTTCCCGGTTGCCTTGCTGACGAAGCCCAGGGCCAGGCTGTCCGATCCGCCCCTGTCGAAGACGACGAGGGCCAGGCCCGCCTTGCCCGCCCCCTCGTTGAAGAGCGCGAGGAGGCCGGCGCCCTTCTTGTTGTTGTACGCGTGGACCAGGACGTCGGCGGCGAGGCCGACGTTGCCGAAGACGTTCTGGACGGCGTCGTCGGCCGGAGTCGCGTCGTAAACGCTGATCCACGTATCGCCCCCCGACCCGGCCGAGCCGGTCAGGTTGATCGCCGGATGGCCCGTCGCGCCGAGGTCCGGCCCCACGGTGATGTCGTCCGGCCGCCGCACGGCGCGGAAATCGGCGAGCGACGGGACGATCACGGGCGGCGGCGTAGGCGTGCTCGTCGGCGTCACGGCCGGCGTACTTGTCGGTGAGCTGGTCGGCGTTCGGGTCGCGGTCGGCGGCGGCGTCGGTGTTCGTGTCGGCGTCGGAATGTTCGTCGTGGTCCGGGTCGGCGTCGCGGTCCGTGTGTTCGTCGGCGTCCGGGTCGGCGTCGCGGTCCGCGTGTTCGTCGGCGTCCGGGTCGGCGTCCGGGTCGGGGTCTCCGTCCGCGTCTTCGTCGGGGTGCGGGAGGGCGTCGCGGTCCGCGTGTTCGTCGGTGTCCGGCTCGGCGTCCCCGTTCGCGTGGGCGTGGGCGGCACCGGCGTCGGAGTCGGGGTGCCCGTCGCCGGCGCCGGAGTCGCCGTCGGCGTGCTCGTCGGCGTCCGGGTCGCCGTGCTCGTGGGCGTCCGGGTCGGCGTCGGAGTCGGTGTGCTCGTCGCCGGAGCCGGGGTCGGCGTCCGCGTCGGCGTCGGCGTCGGCGTCGGCGTGGCGGTCGCCGTCGCGGGCGGAGTCCCGGTCGGAGTGTTCGTCGGCGTGTTCGTGATCGTCGGAACGCCCTGGACGACCTGCCCGGCGGTTCCGCTGCTCGCGGCGAAGGTCGGGTCGGAGCTGAAGGCGGCCGTCAGGGTGTGGTTTCCCGCGCTCAGGGCCGCCGTGTTGAACGCGGCCGTGCCGCCGGCGTCGAGAGGGACCTGCGCCAGGACGTCGGTCCCCTCCAGAAAAGTCACCATGCCGGTCGGGGTCCCCGAACCCGGGGGCGTCGAAGCCGCCGTGGACGTGAACGTGACGGCTTGGCCCAGGCTCGATGGGTTGGGGAAGGACGTCAGCGTCGTGGTCGAGGCGCTCCTGTGAATCCTCTGGATCCGGCTCGCGTTTCCGGGAGAGAACCCGCCGCCGCCGCTGTAGAGAGCGTCGATGAAATGACTCCCCGGACCGAGCGCCGCCGTCGCGCAGGACGCCTGGCCGGCGCCGTCCAGCGGGACGTCGGCGGCGAGGATCGTGGTCGTGCTCCCGAGGTCGTCCGGACCGGCGACGAAGTAGAGGGTGTCCTGGAACGTGACGGTGCCCGAGGGAACCGCGCGGGAGAACGCGCTCGCGACGGCGGCGGTGAACGTCAGCGACTGGCCGGCCACGACGGCGCGGTCGTCGGGAATCGAGGAGGAGAGCGTGACCGCGACCCCGTTCAAGCCGCCGAGGGCGAACAAGGTGCCCCCGTTCAGCGTGTAGACGACTCCGTCCGGACCGATGGCGGTCGGCACGTACGGCTCGCCGATCCCCGGCGTCAGCGAGACGACCTGGGAAAGGGAGTTCGCCGCCAGGTTCCAGCGGTAGATGTGCCCGTCCTCGCTCGGCGTGAAGACGCTGCCGGTCGGGGGGTTGACGGCGGCGGTGTTGATGCACCACTCCCGCACCGCGCCGGGGACATCGAAGTTCTCGGCGTCGGGCGTGGGACCGGCGACCGTCGCGACTTCGCGCATGATCGCCATGCCGTTGGACGAAGCGTGGGGATCGATCTCCGTCGAGCCGGGATCGAGCAGGGCGATCCGGTTCACCCCGTTCCCGCTGTCGGGGCCGGCGTTGGCGTAGCTGTTGTACTTGGTGAAGATCAGGTAGGGCGAGGAGCCCGTGTAGGAAGGCACCATTCCGCTCGGAACGATGGCGGCCGTGTTGTCCCAGCCGAATCCGCCCGGCGCCTTCTCGACGGCCAGGTCGCCGCTGAAGCGCAGCAGGAATCCGCGGGAGCCGTTGTACGGGTTGCCGAAGACGCCGAAGTAGACGTCGCCGTCCGGCGCGACGGTGGGGGAAGCGGTGCTGTCGTCCAGGATCACGGCGTTGTTCGCGCCGCCGTTGCGAGGATCCTTCAGGAAGACCCTGTGGCGGGTGGCGAGCGTGGCGGCGTCCAGTCCGAGCAGGTAGCCGTAGGAGTCGCTGCCCGCGGCCTTCACGACCACGTAGAGGACGCTCTCGTCGTTGGCGAGCGCCGGGGCGGAGTTGTGCGAATCGCGCGCGATCGAGGGATCGGCGGCCGCCGCCCCGGCCAGGACGTAGGTCGCGTCACCGCCGGGGCCGATCCGGGCGAATCCGCTCTGCGTCGTGGCGAGCGGGGCCGGGGCCGTGCCCTGCACGCGGAAGCCGAAAAAGATGTTGCCGGCGCTGTCGGCGGTAATGGGCGTGTTGACGAAGATCGCGGCGTTGAAGGCGGCGGCGTTGGCCTCGTAGTTGGCGAGGCTCGTGTAGAAGACCTCGCGAACGGGCGCCGCCGGAGAATCGGAGTCGGGGTCCTCGATGTACTGAACAGTCCCGCCGGCGCCCGGATAGTACAGGCGGGTTCCCTGGGGCCCCGCCGCCAGAACCGGCTGGTACGACGGGATCCAGCCGTGAGACGGCAGGATGTAGTCGCTCGCCAGCGTGTACTTCGGCGCGCCGGCGGACCCGTCGAAGGCGCTGACCTGGAAGCCGTTGGCCGCGGTCTTCACCGACACGAGGACCGTGTTCCCGGAGGTGACGAGCGGCGCCCCGTAGTGGGCGAAGGCCCCGGTGTTGTTCAAGTCAATCGACGTCGACCAGTGGATGGCGTTGATGTCCTGGGCCGGCGCCTCGTAGATCCCCGTGTGCTGGGAATTCCCGGCGAACGTCGTGACCGCGCCTCCCGACAGCGTGGCGGTCCGGCGCGGAAAGGACCCGTTCCTCCCGCGCGGCGTCGCGTCCCGGCCGACGAGCGCCAGCGCGGCAACGAGGAAGAAGAGCGTCCCTGTTCGGTTTCGCATGAAGAGCCCGGCCGGTCTCGAGTCCCGGCCGGGCATTCTACCGTCAGAGGCGCGACGCGCGGTTCAGGTCGAGATTGGGACCGGCCGGGAACGAATCTAGCTTCTTGCCTTCCCCATGTACTGGATCGCCTGGTCGCGGTAGGCCTTCGCCTCCTCGGGCGTCGCGTCGCTGGCGAGGACCGCCACGGTCACGTGCGCGGCCTCGCCCACCTGGAGCGGCAGGACCGGACCGCCGCGCTCGACGCCGAAGTCCGCGAGTCTCACGTCGAACTCCGCCCGGAGCCTGACGAAGCTGCCGGGGCGCCGCTGGTTGAACGGAGTGCCGCGCGGCACGTAAGTCAGCCGAGCGGCGACATCCATCCTCTTCCGGATCCCGTTCAACTCGAAGAACCCTTCCGCGACGACGTCGACCGGCGCGTTGTCCGCGAGCGCGGGGGCCGAGGCGGATTTGATCTTCTCCAGCGTGAAGACCGCGAGGGGATTCTTTTCCGCGCCGAGCGCCTTCGCCACGTGGCCGTCGCGCGTCTCGATGCCGGTCTTGAGCGAGGCGACCTTCACCTCGACGCGGGCCGCGGTCCCCGGGCCCGTCAGGTTCTTCGGATCGGCCTTGAGCACGCCGGTCACCTGGTTCGTGGTGCCGACGATGTCCTCGAGCGGCGCGGTCGTCCGGAACTGCACCGTGTCCCGGCCCCACGCGTCGTCCACCTTGAATTCCCGGACGCCGGTCGCGGGAGAGGGTTGCCCGAGGAGAACGGTGCGGAGCGCCAGCGCCGCGCCGCAGGAGAACGCGAGGGAAAACCGTCTCATGGAAACCTCCTCTGCCGTCGAGTCGTCCGATAGTAGCCTCGCGGCGAGTCGCGCGCCCGGTGCGCCGGCGATCCTGACCGTTCCCTGACAGATCGCTGACATCGATTCGAGCGCCCTCCTGCTAGTCTGCGAACAGGAGGTCCGAGATGAAGAAGAACCAACCCGCAATCGTCCTCGCCGCGATCGCCGCGGCGACGCTCCTGCTCCCTCCCGCCCCGGCGCCGGCCTCGGGCTCGGGCTCCCTGACCGCTCCCCGGCTCGGGATGCAGACCCAACGGCTGACTCCGGAACAGGAGGCGACCGTCCTCTACAACGACGGGATCTCCTATCGCGACAAGGCCGCGAAGCTGGAGAAGGAGGCCGAGACGGAGCCCGACGCCGCGAAGAGGCGGAAGCTCGAGGCGAAGGCGAAGGACAAGCACGAGGACGCGATCAAGAAGTTCACGAAGGCGGCCGAGAAGAATCCGAGCCTCTTCGTGGCGTGGGGCAGCCTCGGCTACTCCTATCGCAAGATCGGAAAGTACAACGAGTCGCTCGCGGCGTACGAGAAGGCCCTCGAGATCCAGCCCAACTACACGCCCGCGATCGAGTACCGCGCGGAGGCGTACCTCGGACTGGGCCGCCTCGACGAGGTCAAGTCCGTCTACATGACGCTCTTCAACATGGACCGGCCGCGCGCCGACGAGCTCGCCGCCGCGATCGACAAGTGGCTCGAAAAGAAGAAGGCGGACCCCGCGAGCGTGGACCCGGCGCAGCTCGACGAGTTCTCGAAGTGGGCGCAGCAGAGAAAGCAGCTCGCGGCGCAGGTCTCTTCGGTGTTGAAGCCGAGGAATGACCGCTGGTAGCGCCGCCGGTCTTCTCGTCGCACAGCTCCTCGTAGCCGGAACCGGCGGCTGGTCCTGGAGCCTGCCGCCGGGCTTTCCGCCTCCCCGCGTTCCGGCGGGCAACCCGATGTCCGCCGACAAGGTCGCGCTCGGCCGGCGCCTCTTCTACGACGCGCGCCTCTCGGGCAACGGGACGCAGTCCTGCTCCTCCTGCCATCAGCCCGCGCGCGCCTTCACCGACGGGCGGGCGCGCACCTTGGGCTCGACGGGGCAGCTCCACCCGCGCAGCGCGATGAGCCTCGCCAACGTTGCGTACTCGGCCTCGCTGACGTGGGCGGATCCGGGCAAGCGCGCGCTCGAAGCGCAGGCCGTCGTTCCGATGACCAACGAGCATCCGGTCGAGATGGGCGTGAAGGGGCGCGAAGAGGAGATCCTCGCGCGACTCCGGGCCGAGGCGATCTACGCGGACCTCTTCACGCGGTCGTTCCCGGGCGAGCGCGATCCGGTCACCCTCGCCAACGCCCGCAAGGCGATCGCGTCGTTCGAGCGGACGATCCTCTCGGGCGACTCTCCCTACGATCGCCTCGTCTGGAAGGACGATCCCGCCGCGATGTCGGACTCCGCCCGCCGCGGGATGGCCCTCTTCTTCTCCGATCGCCTGCGCTGCAGCCGGTGCCACGAGGGCTTCACGTTTTCCGGGCCGGACGTCTGGCAGGGCGGCCCCGACGCCCGCCCCGCGTTCGTCAACAATGGGATCGACGGCGCGGGAGGAGGACCCGATCCCGGGCTCTTCACCGTCTCGCGCCGCCGCGCCGACCGCGGCCGCTTCCGCGTCCCGACGCTCCGCAATATCGGCGTGACCGCCCCGTACATGCACGACGGCCGCTTCGCCACTCTCGAGGCGGTGATCGACCACTACGCCCGCGGAGGAATCCCTGGTCCCTCCCGGAGTCCTCTCCTGACCGGCTTCACGCTCACCGACGAGGAGCGCTGCGACCTCGTCGAATTCCTCCGCAGCCTGACCGACGACGAATTCCTGGAGGACCCCCGACTCTCCAACCCGTGGACGCTGCCATCGCCGTCCCGCTGACCGGCCCGTTACCTGGATCGATTGAATTGATCGTGGCGGAAAGGCCGCCCCGGAGCCGGCGGCATTTCCCTCGGAGGCACGCGCCGGCCTGCCGCAACCGTGAGAACCGGCCGGCGCTGAGGGTTCCTCGCAGTCTCACCGTGGCGCCGGTCGAGCTCCTCCATGCTCGTCACCCATCACCTCCTCCGGGAAACGCCGCCGTCTCCGGGGCTCTCAGTCCGGCCTTGTCCGGGTGAAGCCCTCGTCCAGGTCGAGGCGCCCGGTCTCTGTCACTAGATCGGGACGCTCGGGACCGGCGAGGCCGGCAAGGAGCGGCCGATGTCCGTCGACGACCACATGCGGATCGGCAGCATCACGAAGACCTTCACCGGCACCGTGGTCCTGCAGCTCGTGGACGAGAAGCGGATCGGGCTGGACAAACCGGTCTCCCTCTATCTCTCCGACGTGCCCGGCGGCGACGCCGTCACGATCCGCCAGATGCTCGAGATGAGAAGCGGTCTCTACAACTACAGCGAGGACGAGGGGTTCAACCGGTCGCTCGACGCCGACCCGCAGAAGGTGTGGACGATCCCGGAGCTGCTGGCGATCCGTTCAAGGCATCCCGCCTACTTCGCGCCCGGCGCGGACTTCCACTACTCGAACACCAACACCGTCCTGCTCGGGCGCCTCGTCGAAAGCGTCACGGGCAATTCCCTCGCGGCGGAGTTCCAGCGGCGGATCTTCGGACCGCTGCGCATGACGGAATCGAGCCTGCCGGACCGCGCCAGCAGCGCGATCCCCCTCCCGCATCCGCGCGGCTACACGTTCGGGACCAATGCCGGCTCGATCCCCCCCGCCTGCGACGCCCCGAAGGTCGGCCGCCACGACGTGACCGACGTGAGTCCCTCCTGGACGTGGGCCGCCGGAGGCGCCGTCTCGACGCTCCACGACTTGAAGATCTGGGCGCGCGCGCCGGCCGTGGGCACGCTGCTCGAGCCCGCGACACAGGCGCAAAGGCTCAAGTTCCTCCCGATCTCCCCGTCGCCGGACGCTCCCGGCTACGGCCTCAACATCGCCAATTACGCCGGCTTCATCGGCCACGACGGCAACCTGCCGGGCTTCAGCAGCTTCATCGGCTACCTCCCCGGGAAGGACGCGACGATCGTCCTCCTGGCGAATCTCTACCCCGACAACACCTGCAAACGCCCGACCGACGATCTCGCGAAGCTCATCGGCAGGAAGCTCGGCCTCTTCCATCCCTAAGGCGTCTGTTCACAGCTGCCGCGGGGCGGCCTGGTTCGGCCAGAGCCAGACGTCTGGTTCTTCGACGGCGACAACAGCAAGATGGCGGTCAAGATCGCGGACGGCCGGCCCTTCAACTTCCACTTCCGGGTCTTCGCCGGCTGAACGCGGTTCGGCTATTCTCCCGCCGGCTACCGCGTCTTCTTCGCGCAGGCCGGCTGGAAGCCGAGCTTGCACGCCTTGCGGTCGAGCTCCGCGGCGCGGCGGCGGTCGCGGGCGACGCCGTTCCCCTTTTCGTATGCGACGCCGAGGTCGTGGCACCCCTCGCCGTCCCCGCCCTTGCACGCCTTGTCGAGGAACGCGGCGGCCTTCGCCGCGTCCTTCTCGACGCCGGAGCCCTGCGCGAAGACGGCCGCGGCGTTGAAGCAGCCGAAGGAGTCGCCGCGCTCGCAGCCGAGCTCCGAGAGCTCCCGCCCCTTCGCGAGGTCCTTCGCGATGCCGTCGCCCGCGAGGTACAGCGCTCCGAGGAGCGAGCAGGCGCGCGAGCGATTCTCCTCCGGGTTGACGTCTTCGGGATCCGGCTTGCGGTCGCACGCCTCCCGGAAAACCGAGGCCGCGCGCTCCTCGTCCTTCGCGACCCCGATGCCGTCGCGGTAGGCGCGCCCGACGTTCACGCAGCCGTTCAGGTTCGAGCGCTGGCAGCGCGTGCCGTCGCATCCGCGCCGATAGAGCGCGAGGGCCCGCGACCCGTCCTGCCCGACCCCGCGCCCTTTCTCGTAGAGAAACCCGAGGTTCGTGCAGGCGGTCGCGCTCCCCATGGCGCACCCTTCTTCGTACCGGGCGGCGGCGCGAGCGACGTCGCGCGCGACGCCGCGCCCTTCGTCGGCCATGAGGCCGGCGTTGTAGCAGCCGAGCGCGTCGCCGAGGTCGCAGCCCTTGACGTAGAGCGGGGTGGCCCGGCGGTCGTCTTTCTTGACGAGCGATCCGCTCCCGGTCGCGTACAGGAACGCGAGGTGCGTGCAGCCGGCGCCGCTCCCGAGGTCGCACGATCGCTGGAGCGCGACGACGGCCTGCTGCGCCCGGTCCGGCTTGTCCTTGAAAAACCGCAGCCCTTCCTCCGCGCAGGCCTCGGCGGAGCCGGCGACGCAGGCGTTCTGGTAGAGGTCGAGGGCCCGGTCGCGGTCGGTCCCGCTGTCGCGTCTCCAGAGGGTCCGGGCCTGGCGGAAGCAGGCCCCCGCGATCCCGTCGCGGCAGAGCCTCGCGAAGAACGGCTCCTGCTCGACGGGGACGAGCGTCGCCTCGACGGACGCCCCTGCGCGCCGGACCACGACGCGCGCCGGATCGCAGGAGCGGTTGTCGGCGGCGGCCTCGAAGTCGCACTCGTTGCCGATGCGAGCCCCCCCGATCTCCTCCACGACGTCGCCCGGGGCAATCCCCGCCTTGTCGGCCGGACCGCCGGGGTCGACCCGGGCGACGACGGCGCCCCCGGCGCCGTCGGGAAGCGCGAGCTTCTTCCGGAGCTGCCGCGAGATCGGGCGCGCCTCGATCCCGAGAGTTCCCTGCTCGCAGCGCGCGGGAGCGGCCGTGGTGGCGGAGGCCGGAGACGGCGCGGAAGGCCCGGGGGACGCGCACCCGGCCGTGATCCAGGCGGCGCCGAGGACGGTCGCCGCGGAGCAGCCGGCGAGAATCCGATTCATCGCGGCGGCGGGAGAAGCGGTCCCGCTCCGGTCACGCGCCAAACTGGCGCAGATGATGGTCGAGGTGCTTGTACATCATGACGCCCCATTCCTCGCCCCGCAGCCGGCCGAGGAAGGAGTGCGTCTGCGCCGAGGCCTTCTCCGGGCCGCTCTCACAGAAGACGGCGACGAGCCTCGTGAGCCGCCGCTTCTCCGCCTCGAAGTCCCTCTCGTCGGTCACGATGAACGTCGGGTCCGTGGGCGAGTTCCTGCCGAAGGGCTTCTCGCCCAGGAGCGAGGACCGGACGAAGGGAGCGAAGATCTTTCCGATGAGCGCCTGCTTGCGCGGCGTCTCCCCCGTCGCCGCCTCCATCGCGGCCGAGCAGTGCGCGAGCATCTGGGCGGCGCCCATCTTCCCCCACTGGCGCTCGGCCGAGGACTCGAGCCGCTCGAGCCTCCCGAGGACGGACTGGCGGTCGGTGGGATCGAACAGGCTGTTCATGCGGAGAGCCTACGAGAAAGCCCGGCCCGGCGCAACGGAGCCCCGTCATGCCGCTCGCAGCTTCTCGCGCAGGAAGGCCGCCGCGACGAGGAAGGCGCCGAGCGCGAGATAGCCGAGCGAAAAGAGGAGAATGGATGTCGGCGAGAGCGCGCCGGTGAAATCCGCCGCCGCCAGGCCGCTCGAGGCCGCGTACCAGAGGACGAGGAGAGAACGGATCTCGAGCATTCCGCCTCCTCCCACCCGCCACCTTCTACGCAGCCGGCGGCGCAAACGTTCCAACTCTCGGCCCCGGGCATCCCGCTTCGCGAGTCACTCACTCCGACCCCACGTGCCTCCCGCCGCGTTGAGGGTCGTCCTCGACACGAATGTCGTTCTGTCGGCCATCCTCTTCTCACGCGGACGCCTGACGTGGCTCCGCCAGCTCTGGCGGCAAGTGGTGTCGTGCCCCTGGCGCGTCGGAGACGAGATTGCGCACTCGGTCGCGGGCGGTCCGCCGGCAAGAAACCATGCCGGTCTCTTGGCTCTCCCAGGACTCAGAACAAAGGGCCGGCCGCTCGCGCGGCCGGCCCTGCCGGATACGGAGAGAGTCAGAGACTCAGAAGGTCTTGCTCCAGGTCCCGAACGGGATGAACGGATTGCCGTTCTTCGCCCGGTCCGCGAAGACGTCGCTCGTCAGCTTCGGTCCGGGCCCGGGGCTCGTCCCCAGCACGGATCCGGACTGCAGATAGAGGACGGTGTCGGCTCCGCCGACGGTGATGTCAAAGCGGCTGTTGGCCTGTCCGTCGTTGTACCAGAGCCTGGCCGTGCCGCTCCGGTGCCCGGTCACGCCGATGCGCGCCGACAGCCGGATGCTCAGGGTGTCGCCCGGGCAGATCGCGTCTCCGGGCGTGGCGAGGGCGAGGGCAATGGCCCTCTGGACGGCGTTGTTGAAGCCGCTGCTCCCGCCCGAGACGTTGTTGACCTGGCCCGAGCCGAAGGGCGCGCCGTTGCGCAAGACCTCGGCCAGCAGGTCGAAGTTCGTGCCGACGTCGTCGCTGTTCTTCAAGCCGATCCAGGCGTTGGCCGGGGACAGCGACACGACGCTGTTGACCGTGACCGTGAAGGTGCAGCTGTCGGTTCCGAAATCGTTCGTGGCCGTCGCCGTCACCGTCGTCGTCCCGACCGGGAAGAGGGAGCCGGAAGCGGGCGAATAGGTGATGGCCGGGTCCGGATTGCCGGTGGCGGTCGCCGCGTTCGCGCCGGTGAAGTTCACCACAGCGCCGCACTCGTTCGGATCGTTGTCCACCGTGATGTCGCCCGGGCAGGTGATGATCGGATAGATCGGGACGCACGAGGGGAACTTGAACGAGCCGATGCGCGTCTGCCAGATGCCGGGTTGATTGCTGCCCTGAGCCTGCGTCTCGTAGTACTCCGAGGTGTACCAGAAGGTGCAGTCGTCCACAGCGTCAACGCTCATCGAGCTGTAGTCGCCCCAGCGGGCGCAGTTGCCCCCGCCGCAGGTGAAGATCTGCGAGCCGCCGCCGGCGATCAGCTGCGTCTCGGTCTGCGGCAACGTGCCCGGAGGGTCGTCCACGAGGCGCCCGGCATAGGCGATGCTCGGGAAGTTCGGCGACGTGGCGTTCGAGGTGTTGTAGCCCAACGCCGCGTTCCCCATCGTGTCCGCCGCGATGCTGGCCATCCAGCGGTACAGCGTCGTATCGGGAGCGTGGATTCCCTGCTGGACGGGAGTCGTCGCGATCGTCCCCCCGGTGACGTTGATCTGAGCCCACTGGGGGCGGGTGTTCGAGCCGGACGTCGGCCGCGCGGTGTGAACGACCCACAGGGACTCATCGGCTCCGACCTTGCGGTATTGCACCTTCTGCATGATGCGGTCGCCGAGGCTGTCGAGGACCCTCGTCGTGTTGGGCTGCGGAACGATGTTGGAGCCGACGCTTCCGTTGTTCGCGTGGCTCACGGTCGTGGCGGCGCCCATCGTGCCGCCGCCGCCGCAGTTGGCGCCCGGCGTGAACTTTCTCACCTGGAAGGCCGTCGTCGAAGAGTTTCGAACGAAATACGCCGGCGTGCCGGGGGAAGGCATCTGGTTCGGCGCGCGTCCCAGCAGGTTGGCGGGGAAGAGCGACGTTCCGATGCTGCTGCTGATGCCGAGCGCGCCCCGGAGGGTCGAACCGCTGTACATGTCGCTCTTGTTCAAGGAGCCGAAGATCGCGCCGCTCGAGCTGCCGCTGCTGTTGAAGGCGTTGGCGCCCATGTAGAGACAGCCGTCGTTCCAGCTGCCGAACTTCGGGTAGTCGTCGAGCGTGCCGACCGGGGGGAGACCCGTGCCGGGGCCCGAATCGACACGGACCGCGTAGACCCACCAGCCGCCCGTCACCGGGTCGCCGGACTTCGAGGCGGCGAAGCACTGGTAAATGGGGGGATTCCAGAGACCCGAGGCATTGAGAACGAACGCGAGATTCGTCAGGATCCAGCGGTCCGCAAGCTGGTCGTACAGGACGACCGGATCTCCAAAAGTGTTGGTGTCGCAGAGAGTTCCCGTGCCCGTCAGACCGCCGGCACGGGTCCCGCTCGAAAAGAGCGAGTTCTCGGTGAAGCTCGCGAGGAGCGCGCCCGTGGCCTTGTCGTAGATCCCGTAGGCGTCGTTGACCGAGATGATGTAGTGGTTCGGACCGACGTCGCCGTTGGTGTCCGGAGGAGTGCCGGCTCCGGCCATTCCTCCCGTCACCGCGTCGAACCGGCCGAGCCCGGCGAAGTTGGTGAGCGGCGCCGGAGCGGGCGCCGCGATGGCGGCCGCGGCCGCCGCGGCCGCCGCCGCCGCTCGCCGCTGCTGCGGCGACACCACTTCCGGCGCGCCGATCGGAGTCTCCAGTTCCTGGAGGTGGCTTTCAAAGTCGATCGACCGCTGCTCGAGGTTGGTCGGGACCGGCACGAGGTCGCGCACGTCGCCGTCGAACGACGCCGCCGAGACCGCGGGGATGTCGTACGTTCGCAGGTCGCCCGGCTCCCCGGGTGGGTCCTCCGCCGCCCTTGTGGCCGTCGCGGCTTGAAACAGAGCCACCACGCACACAAGGCAAAAGACGACATAGAGGTACTTCCGAGACTTGATCCGTTGGTTGGCCCGCTTCATCATGAACCTCCTTCGACCTTTCCGGTCGCCTTCCGCCAAAAGACCGGAGCCTCGACGGCCCCGGTCCGAAATCCGATCCTCTCTAACGGCACTTGACGAGATCCCCTTCGCTCCCCTGCGCGAGCGTGAACGTGCCGATGCGCTCCGAGGCCTCCGTCAGCGTCACCGTCAGTTTCATGGTCCTGCCGCGGACGCTCCCGGAGTAGCTGGCCGGGCGGCCGGCGGGAGCTTCGCCGTCGCGGACCGGCCCGCCGTGTTCCGCGACGTAATTTCCCCTGGCCTGAAAGCGGCCTTCGGCGTCAAGCCGCAGGGGTTCGGAGATCTCCCCGCGCGCGCAGTCGTACTCGACGAGCGCGCCCCTCTCCGTGATCTCCAGGTTGATGTGCTCTCCGCCCCAGACTCCGGCCGGCACGGCGGACCTGGCCCGGTCGCTCGCGGGGGCGGTCCCCCTGCTCTTCGAGGAGCTGGCGGAGTCGGCCGCACAGGAGACTTCGTGAGGAAGCAACGTGAGACCCAGGGCCACAACAAGACCGACCGAGAGGAAACTCGAGCCTGGCGCTCCAGTCGTGGGAACCACCCCCAGCCGAACCCGGTGCATCGTTTGTGTCTCTGGCTTTTGGCGCAGAGAACTCTATCCGAATCGGCACCGGTGTCAAGCTCCGGCCAATGCGCGCCACGCGCTGCGGGCCTATCGGCGGATCCTCTCGGAAGCGCGGCAGGACAGCGCGCGAAGGCCTTCGGCGCTACTCGGCGACGCTGGCGGGGTCCGCGCGCAAGTCCGAATCTCGCGGCAGGGATGGAGCGGCAGGACGCGCCGGCGCCGGCGGCCAGAAGAATCGAAGGCCCGGCGCCAGGCGCTCGAACATCTCGCGGGCGCGCCGCGGCGGGATGGAGGAGCCCATCGTGTTCGTCCGGTTGACGTCGAGGACGACCGCCCGGCCGCCGTGAACCACGTAGTCGATCCGGCCGCGGTCCAGGCCCAGGCGCCGGGCCTCCGCGAACGCCTCCGGGTGGGGCTCGACGTCCTCGGACCGGACCACGTTGTCCGACTTGATGACCGGCGACTCGGACCCTCTCCGGCGGCTGATCCAGCGATCGCCGAAGAGCGCGAGCGTCCGCAGGAAGTACAGGCCGTCCTCGCGCTCGGGAAGGAACCGCTCGACGACGAGGTGGGGGTTGCGCCAGACGTCCTCCGGCACGGCCGAGACCGATCGGACGACGGGGTAGTCGTGCGTCGGGAGGCATCGGCGGATGCGCCAGGGGTGACGGGAGAGGCGCACGCGCAGGTCTTCCCAGGCCCGCGCGGCGCGGCTCCGCAGGATGAGCCGCTCGAGCTCCCCTCCGTAGTTGGAGTCGGTCTTGACGATGACGGGACCGTCCCACCGGTCGCCCGCGGCCACGAGTTGCCGGCTGACGCGCCGCTTTGAGATGTCCTTGCAGCGGCCGTTGATCGCGACGGCGTAGCGGGCCATGTGGCGGATGTACGGCTCCGGAACCACCGTCAGGTCCACGTGGTTGATGACGACATCCGCATCCACGAACCGGTCGACGCCGCGCTGCGCGACGACGTCGATCCCCCACGAGCGCCAGATGCCGGCGAGTCCCCAGATCTGGTAGGCGCGCCGCTCGGCCGCGCGGTCGCGTTCATGGAGCAGGATCACGATCCGGCGAGGGAGATCTGAGGACATGGCGGCCGCGTGGATGATAGCGTTCGCCCGGCCGCCATGGTCGCTCCCCGCACGGTCTCGCGTCCGGCCGCCCGGCTCGTCCCGGCGCGCACTCTCGCGGACGTCTTCGGGCCCGGCGCCGTCTACGTTTCCCGCCGCTCCCCGGGCCTGCCGGGCTGGGCGTCCACGGCGCCCGGCCACGGGGATTCCCTGTCGGGCAATCAGCTCGCGGTCGCCGGGAAGATTCCCTGCGTGGTCAGCGCGGGGGTCGTGACGCCGCCCGCGCTCGCGCTCCTGGCGGACGCCGGCCTTCCCGTCGAAGCGGATCTCCACCTCTACCGCTCGGCCGCCGAGTATGTGGACCTCCTGCGCCGGCTTGCGGCGCGCGGCCTGCGCCTCGCGACGCAGCGCCCGCACACCGAGAGCGAGATCCCGTCCGCCGCGCTGCTCGTCCGCCCCGACCTCCAGCGCGACCTGAACGACAAGGGGCGCATGGCGGACGTGGTCCCGGCCGCATGGCTCGCACCCCGGCGCCTGCTCGCCGTGCCCGACCTGCCCCCGGCGGATGACCTTCTCGCCGCCGGGGAACCGGTCGTGCTGAAGGCCGCGACGCCGCTCCCGAGCGGCGGCGGGCACGGCGTCTGGATCTGCCGCACTCCCGCGGACGTGGAGGCCGCGCGGGCGACGCTCTCCCGCGAACGCTTCGTCGTCATCGAGAAGTTTCTCCGGATCCGCCGCAGCGTCTGCGTTCACGCGGTCGTGCTCCCCGACGGCACGGTCTCGATGGCCGGAGTCGCGGAGGAGGTCTGCGGCCCGCTGGGCCGCTGGCTCGGGGACTGGCTCGACGCCGAAGGCGACGCGCTTCCGGCCGGCGTCCTGGACGCCGTTCTCGGGATCGTGCATGCCGCGGCCGCCCGAGGCTATCGCGGGATCGCCGGTATCGACGTGGCCATCCCCGAGGAGGGCCCGCCGCGCGTCCTCGACCTGAACTTCCGCGTCAACGGCTCGACGGCCGCCGCGTGGCTGCGGCGCGCCATCGAACGGGAACGCGGCGCGGGCTCCCTGCGCCTGCGGGGTTGGGCCTGCGAGCGGGGCTTCGGCCACATGCTCCGCACCGCCCGCGCGGCCATGGAACGCGGAACGCTGATTCCGCTCGGTCTCTACGACCCCGCGGCCGGCGCGGCGGGTGGCCTCCCCCGGCTTCGCGGGATCCTCGCCGGCCCGACCCGCGAAGCGGTCCGCGAGGAGGAGCGCCGCCTCGCGGCCGAAGGCCTCGCCTAGGGACTCACCGCGGCGTCGCGGTGTCGGCGGCGCGGGTTGCCTCGATGCGGATCTGGTCCTTCTGCCAGGTCTTGCCGCCGTCGGTCGAGACGTCGGCCTTCCACCGGAAATGGTCCTTCGCGATGTCGAAGTAGGTAATCCGCAGCGAGCTGCGGCCGCCGTGCTGGTCCACGCGAAGCGTCGAGCCCTCCGGCCACGCCGTGAATTCGGCCCACTGCGCCAGACGCCGGCTCCCCTCGCCGCCGGGCACGATCAGCTGGACGTAGCGGCAATCCCACTGTTTGCGGACGTGATCGAAGACCCGGTAGCTCGCGCCGAGCGTCGCGGTCTCCCCCCCGGGTCCCAGGATCCGGAACTCGTCGTACAGGACGCGGCCGTCCGCCTCCTTCCGCGCGGTCCAGGTGCCCTTGAGATCCGGAGGGATGCCCGGCTGCGCGTTGTTGTAGACGATCGCCCACTTTCCTTCCAGGAAATCGAAGTCGTCGGGGCCCGCTTCCTTCCGCGCGGATTCGCCGGCCGGGGCCGGAGTCGCCGGCGCGGCCTTCGCGCGAATCTGCGGCAGGAGAATGTCCCTCACGTAGTGCCAGTTCGGAACGAGAGCGAGCGCGGCCCGGGCGTTCTTCTCGGCCGCGGCGGTGTCCGGCACCGGGAGGTTGAGATACGACCACGCGATGTTCATCAGCAGCTCGGGCTCGCCCCAGGCCGGCTCGAGCGGATCCGGAACGCTTCCCTTGCGCCGGCGCGCCGATTCCAATCCCCGCTCGTAGGTCGCGATCGCTTTCTCGTGTCCGCCCCCGCGCTCGGGCGGCAGGTACCACTCGCCGCCCCCCTGCACCCAGAGGAAACGGGGATTCTCCGGCGACGCCTTCCGGACCTCGCTCATCCACCGGACGCCCCGCATCACGTACGCCTGCCTCCTCTGCGCGTCGTTCCGGCTCAGGAACGAGAGCGTGAACAGGCAGGACGCGGCCCCGATCTTCGCGTCCGCGAACCCCGGGTCCCTGGCCGCGGCGTCCTCGAAGATCCCGACCGCTTCCGTGAGATCGCTCTCGAGCTCCTTCGGATCGACGGAATCGTTGAACCCGTTGAAGGCCCGGCGCCACATCGCGAAGCCGCGCCAGTACAGGGCCCGCGACGCCAGCGGGCCGTCCTGCGTGTAGGGTTCGATCTCCTCCGCGAGGCTTCGCAGGGCCTTCCGGTCCCCTTCGTAATCCGCGGTCCGGATCCGGCCGGCGATCTTCGCCATCGACTCGCGAGCCGGATCGGAGGAAGGCGCGGCCGCCCCCAGGACGCTCATCACCGCGACTGTCAGCAACGCTCTCATGTCAACCTCCATCAGCGAGCGGCATCCGCCATCTCCCCGTCAGCGTCAGCGTCTTCCCGTCTCTGTCGAAGCTTCCCGTTCTCGTGTGAATCGTCGTGCCCGCCGAGTCCATCCAGGTGGACAGGTATCTCTTTCGCGAGTTGTCGTAACCGATGTAGCCGATGCCGGAGAACCGGCTGCCCATGAGCTCCCCCTGGTAGGTCTGCTGGAGGAAGCGGCCCTCGAGAATCCACTTCTGCTCGAGAGTCCCCTCCGAGGTCCTCGGCGGCCGTGACGACGCCAGCCCAAGGCCGCCGCCATCGCCGCAACCGATCCGGCACCAGCTCATCGCTCCGCTCCTTCCGCCATCGCCCTCGATCCGGACGATAGGTTCCGACCGCCCCGCCGCGTCAGCGGTCTTCGGTGAACACGCCAATCCGCTCGGTGAATCGACACTCGCTCGCCCGGCGCCGCGCTATCCTGAAGGCGATCTCATGCGCGCTCGTGGCGTCGTCTCACGGACCCTGACGGTCGTGGGGGCCTGGCTCCCCTTCTTCCTCTTCTGGGTCCTGTTCTTCCTGTCGTACGCCGGCCAGAAACCCACGACGGCCCTCTCGTCGGGCGCCGTGGCGATCGGCAGCGCCGCGATCCTGGGCGTCGCCGTCTGGAGCTTCTGCGCGAGCCAGCCCTGGCCCCTTCGCGTCCGCCCCGCCTTCTATGCGAAGCACTTCGCGGCCGCCTCGGCGTACGCCATCACGTGGCTCGCCGCGATCAACTGGGCCGAGGCGCTCGTGCGGGGAATGCCGCTCCTGGACCACGTGAAGACCGTGATCTCCTCGCGGGTCCTGGGATGGCAATTCCTGATGGGCGTGTGGCTCTACGGCCTCGTCGCCGGCGTCTCGTATTCGATCCAGATCCGGGAGCGCGCGAACGCCAGCGAGCGTCGCGCCCTGCGCGCGGAGTCCGCGCTCGTCGCGGCGCGCCTGGAGGCGCTGCGCAACCGGCTCCATCCCCATTTTCTCTTCAACGCTCTGCACACGGTGGGCGCTCTCATCCGGCAGGACGCGGCCCGGGCGGAGAGCGCGGTCGAGAAGCTCGGCGACCTGCTGCGGCACGCGCTGCGGGACGACGCCGGCGAGACGGTCCCGTTTCGCGACGAGTGGGACTTCACCGAGCGCTACCTCGAGTTCGAGCAGCTCCGCTACGAGGAACGGTTGAGCGTGTCGCGGGACATCGATCCGCGGACCGACTCCTGCCGCGCGCCCTCCTTCGCGCTGCAGACGCTCGTCGAGAACGCCGTCCGGCATTCCATCGCGAACCGCGTCGAGGGGGGACGTGTCGAGATCACCGCGCGCGTGGACGGACCGGTCCTCTTCCTCCGGGTGCGGGACGACGGGACCGGGCCTCGACCTCCCGACGGCGCCCGGCCCGGGTACGGCCTGCGGGCGCTCCGGGAGCGTCTCGAGGCGGTCTACGGGAACGCCGCCGCGCTCTCGGTCCATGCCGGCGGCGCGGCCGGCTACGAAGTGTCGATCACGCTCCCCTGCCACCCCCCGCCGCGGGAAGAGACAGATGGCTCGTAAGGCGGTCGTCGTCATCGCCGACGACGAGCCCCTGGCGCGCCGCGCGCTGCGCGGCCATCTCGCGGCTCTCGACTGGATCGGGGAGGTCCGCGAGGCGGGCGACGGGCTGTCGGCGATCCGCGCCGTGGACGCGCTGCGGCCGCACATCCTCTTTCTCGACATCGTGATGCCGGGCGTCTCGGGACTCGCGGTCGTCGAGCAGATCACGCATCGCCCTTACGTCGTGTTCACGACCGCCTACAAAAAATACGCCGTCACCGCCTTCGAGATCGGAGCGCTCGACTTCCTGCTGAAGCCCTTTGGGCGCGACCGCGTCCGGGCCGCGGCCGAGCGGGGCCGGGCGGCCATCGAGCACGGCATGCCCTCCGTCATCGCGCGCGCTCGCGAGGCGCTCGCGGCCTCCCGGCCGGTCACGCGCGTCTTCGTGAGAGAGCGGGGGCGGGTGGTCGCCGTCCCCCTGGAGAGCGTCGAGCGTCTCGAGGCGTGCGACGATTACGTGGCGCTCCACGCCGGCGGGCGGCAGCACCTGGTCCACGCGCGCCTGCAGGACCTGGAGGCGCGGCTCGATCCGCGCCGTTTCGTCCGGATCCACCGCTCCCACGTCGTCAACCTCGATTTCGTCGTGGCGATCGAGCCCCACGAGGGGTCGCGCCTGGCCGCGGTCTTGAAGAGCGGTGCCCGCATCGTCGCCAGCCGCCCGGGCGCCGCGCGCCTCAAGGCCACGACCTCCTGACGCCGGACTAACGGGAGAAGCGCCGGACGAGGAGCGCCATCGGAAGACCGATCAGGAACATGTGCGCGAGCAGGGCCGGAACGGTGAGCTCGATGGAATAACGGGGCTTCCAGGGGATCGCGGAGAGCGGCAGGACCACGAAGTTCATGACGCCGTAGATCACGGCTCCGTAAAGGATGCCGCAGACGGCCGGATTTCTCCTCACGGCCGGGAGCGCCCGGTCGAAGCCGGCGTACACGGCCGCCGCGATGGTCGGGATGAGGAGCTGGAAAGCTCCGCCGAGAGCGGCGGTGGCCGCTCCGCCGCCGAAGGCCGCCTTCCCGAGGAGCCCGCTCGCGATGGATTGAAGGATGCGAACCGGAGCCGTCCCGTGCGAGCCGTAGAAAACGAACGCAAAGAGGATGTCGAGAACACCGGCGACCGCTCCGCCCGCGAGGATTCCTTTCCAGGCATGGGAAGGCCGCGGTCCGGCGGAGCTCACGCCGCCTATTCTCACTCAGGAGGACGGGGCCGTCATCGATCCGAGAGCAGGCCTGACACGGCGGCGACCGCGGTGATATCGTCGCGCCCCGGTTACAAAGAAGGAGGTTCTATGCGATTCAGAACGGTGCTGGCAGTCCTGGCGGCGGCGGCCCTGGCCGCGGCGGCGAGCGCGCAGACAAAGATCGCGGGCACGGTCCAGTGCGCCAAGGCCGACCCGGCGCACGCGATCGAGGTCGGCGACAAGCCCGGCCACATGATGGGGATCAGCAAGTCCGCCTGCACCTGGTCCACGCCGATGGAGATCGCGGGCGCCAAGACCAAGGACGGCTTCAGCGTCTCGTATGACGACATGACAGCCACCAAGGACTGGGGCCACGGCGTCCACGGGAGCACCATGGACAACGGCGACAAGTTCTTCGTGAAGTTCCAGGGAAGCGGGACGCTCAAGGACGGCGCCATGCAGACCGCGACGGGCACGTGGACCTTCGCGAGCGGCACCGGCAAATTGAAGGGGATCAAGGGCAAGGGGACCTACAAGGGGAAGGGCAACGCCGACGGAAGCGCGACCTACGAGGTCGAGGGAGAGTACCAGCTTCCCAAGTAGGTCCCGCGACCCGTTCAGGGCTCTTCGGGATACCACCGAACCGCGCGGGCCCGGCGCGCGTCCGGGTCACCTGCCCGGATCCAGAAGGGCGATCTCCTCCTGGATCCCGAGGGCGAGGGAGTCGAGGACGGCCGCGGCGCGGTCGCTCACGTGCTTGCCCCGCTGGGCGGCGACCTCGTGCCGGAACGCGTCCAGGAGGTTGGACGCCAGCGTGAGGTTTCCCGACTCCCACGCGGCCTGGGCGTGAGCGGCCTTCTGCCCGAGGCTGTTCGCGACGCCGCGGTTGGAGATGTCGCCGCTCGCGACGAAGGAGTCGATCGCGTCGCCGAGGCTCTGGTGACAGAGATTTCCGTCCAGGAAACCGAAGTCGTATCCGAGCGTCATGACGGAATAGGCGAGTGTGAGGATGTCCAGCGCCTGGCCGTTGCCCTGCGCGAGCCATCCGTCCAGGAAGTCCACGAACTCCGGTCCCGCCGGGCCCCGGTCCGGCGGCGTCGGGTCGTCCACGCTCATGTACTGGGAGAGGACGCCCATGACCGCCTTGATGTTGCCGATCCGGTCGAAGTCGGCGCCGAAGTGCACCCCCTCCTTGCTGACGGTGACCGGCTCCGGCGCGACGTTGGTTGCCGGCGCCCAGATCCAGGTGATCTGGTCGAGCGAGGACGACTTCGGATCGAAGAAATCGTAGAGGAGGCGCCAGACCCATCCGTCCGAGTACGGGCCGCAGACCGGCATCACTGCCTGGTTGTTGCTCCCGCCCGTGTTCTGGTCCACGCTCTCGAAGGACAAGACCTCGACGCCGGAACCATTGTAGACACGGTCGTAGTAGAACGGGCTTCCGAGGATCGTCTGGCCCATCGCGGTCGGCTCTCCCTCGCACCAGGCGCTGCGCGGCTCCTGGACGCCGTGCTTGCAGCTCTCGGCCCGGTTGATGTGGTGCTGCACGAAGTGGCCGAACTCGTGGACCTGGACCGGGGAGTCGTAGTCGTCCAGGTCCCCGCCCAGGAACTGTCCCGGTTTCGGGACGCAGGTGTGCATCCCGGTGTCGTCGTCCTCGACGTCGTTGGTGGCCGGGTAGAAGTTCGGCAGCTTGGAGGTCAGGTGCAGCTGCCCGACCGTGGCCTCGGTGGGGTTGTAGTACGAGGTCAGCGTGCAGCTGCGCCCCCCGACGTAGTTGCCGTTGGGCAGCCCCTGGGCGTAGCCGTGCTCCCAGAGGACGTTGATCCGCGGGAGCGACCTCCCGGCGAAATCCGCCACGAAGTCGATCCCCCGGGCCATGTTGTCGAAGATGAGCCACTGCGCCTGGTACGACGCCGTCGAGAGGTACTTGTCCGGCTCGAACTGGGGGACCCAGGAGCTGCTCGAGAGGGTGTAGACCTGGGTGTGCGAATCGTAGACGCGGATCTTCCGCCCGGCGGTGTCCACGTCGGTGTAGGCCTCCACGTGCACCAGGCCGCCGAGGGGGCTCGAGAAGTCCATCGCGAAGTCGCCGTACTTGTTCAAGCGCGTGGAAGCGAGCGAGACGCCGTCGGAGTTGCGGATCACCCGGACCGTCGCGAAGCGAACCGGGTGCTCGACGATGAACTCCGAGAGCATGTCGATGTCGTTGGGCCCGTTCTGATGGAAGACGGGATTCGGCGCCCGGTACAGGAATTTCCCCGCGACGTGAAACGGGCCGGGCGGGGGCGGCGGCGCGCCGATCACCGGCTCCGCGGGAACGGGGAGGGACGCCGGGCTGCAGATGCGGCCGCGCGCGTCCTCGAGGCCGAACCGCAGGTTCAGGGTCTCGAGCCCCGGGAGCGACGCGGCCCCGGCCGGTGTCAGCTCGAGATCGACCGCGAACCGGCCGACGCAGCCGGGAATCCCGGCCGGGCAGGGCGTGAGCGCGACCGGCGCGCGATCAAAGCCGTCCGAGTTCATTTCCGAGAAGAAGACAGTCAGGGCGCGTCCGGCCGCCGGGGCTTCGGCTTCCCTGCCGCGGGCGGCCGCGACGACGCCGGTGATCCTGACGGTGTCGCCGATCCGCACCGGCCCGACCGCGCTCGACTCGAGCGACAGGATCTCGAGCGGGCTTCCGGTGGCACGCGGCATCGGCGCGAAGATCCGCGTCTCGCGCCCGTCTTCCGCGAGCGACAGCGGGCTGTCCCTCATCGGGAGATACCCGAAGGTCAAGCCGCCGACGTAGAGACGCGACCCTGCCGCCGCCCGGCCGAGGCGGATCGAGATGGGGTAGAGGCCGACCGGGCGGGTGTTGGCGCGCGACAACGTGTACCGGACGCGGTACTGCCCGTCGGAAAGGGGGACGACCGTCTCGCGCCCGGCGACGTAACCGCTGTCGATCTTCGAGAAATCCACCGAGACATCCAGGCCCGAGTGGGTTGTGTCCAGGGTCATCTCGATCGTCTCCCCGCCGCGGTAGACCGCGCGATCGGGGAAGACGCCGATCAGGCGGAAAGCGGGGTTGTCGGTCGAGAGCCGGATCTCGGCGCGGCCGGTCCGGCCGCCGTCCCCCTGGAAGCCGAACTCGACCCGGTGGTCGCCGTTGGGGATCTGCGCCGTGTCGAGACAGAGCGTCGCGCCGCCGATCAAGCGGTTGGTCTTGAACGGATCGTCGATCCGGGCGAGCTCCTGTCCGTCCACGAGCAGGGTCACCTCGTCGATCCGCCGCAGGGACGCCTGCGCCGAGAGACACGTGTAGCCCGTGATCGGAGCGCGAGGAGCCTGAGACACGATCCGGACGCTCGCGTCCGCGGACGGGGCTCCCGCCGGCGGCGGGCCAGCCGGGGCCGGCGCGGCGGCGGCGGCGATCGCGATGGCAACGGGCGCGAAACGGAGATTCCGGATCCGCATCATCCACCTCCCGGGAACAGAGTCCCTCGACAGAACAAAACGGAATTCCGGGGCCGATCCCGCCATCGCCGAATGATGAACGCTCCTCTTTCGCCCCGGAGGAGAAAGCCGTAGCGTCCGATGGGCCGCGGACCGAGCGGTCGAAGACTCGAAAAAGGTCGGCGGCTGAAGGAGGAGAAGATGAAACGAAGCTGGGTGAAGACCTCGGGCGTCCTGCTGGCCGGCGGCGCCGCCTTCGCCGCCTACGCGGCATGGATCCGAAAGTGGCATCTGCGCTGGGGCGCGACCGACGAGGAGATCGGGCGTGCCATGCCCCTCGACGAAGAAGTTCCCGAGCCGACGTACGTCACGAACAGGGCGATCACGATCGAGGCCCCTCCCGAGGAGGTCTGGCCCTGGATCGCTCAGATGGGAGAGCTGCCGCGCGGGGGCTTCTACAGCTACGTCGCCGTCGAGCGGCTGCTCGGGATGAAAGTCGCCAACGCCGAACGCGTCCTTCCCGGGCACCAGGATCCGAAAGTGGGGGACGCCCTGGACCGCGCGGGCAGGATGCGCGTCAAGGCCGTCGTGCCCGGGAGGATGCTCGTGCTCGGCCCGCCGCCCCTGCCCGATCTGCAGGTGACCTGGGCGATGGTCCTCTCTCCCGCCGGAGAAAACGCGACGCGGCTCGTCTCCCGATGCCGGGCCCGGCTGCCTCGAAACGCCAGGGGGCTGCTCCTCTTCCTGATGCTGGATCCGGGGCAGTTCCTGATGGAGCGCAGGATGCTCCTGGAGTTGAAGAGACGCGCCGAATCGCGCCCGGCGATCTCCAACGAGACCCCGACGCCGGCGGGATCCTCGCTGCCGGCGCCGCCCGGGCTCGAATCGTTGTCGCCTTCCCCGGGAGAACCTGAAGCCGCCGTCAGCGTCCAATAGAGTGTCTCTTTCTCTTGTGACGATGAGCATGAAGCGGTGGGCGCTTCTGGCGGTCGTGGTGCTCCTTGCCGGAAGGGGCGCGGCAGCTGCCGCAGCCCCGCCCGCGGGGCCTTCTCCGCTCAAGCCGACCCGTTACGAGATCGACCTTCGCGTCGACTTCAAGGAGGAGAGGATCTCGGGCTCGGCGCGGATCACGCTCGCCAACGGCGGCCGATCGCCGGCGAGCGAAGCGTCTTTCCTGCTCTACCGGCTCATGAGCGTCACGGCCGTCCGCGACGCCCGCGGGGAAGCGATCCCCTTCCGGCAGGCCGTCGTCGGCTTCGTGGACGAGCCGCGGCGGCAGACGAACCACGTCCTCGTGCCGCTTTCTCCCCCGCTGCAGCCGGGCAGGAGCGTGGAGGTCACGATCGAGTACGGCGGCTACCTCGCCGGGTACGTCGAGACCGGGTCGCTCTACATCCAGGACCGGGTGGACGAGGCGTTCACGATCCTTCGCGAAGACGCCGATGCCTACCCCACCGTGCGCGTGCCGTCCTCCGCGGCCAACCGCTCGGCCGGTCTGCCCGAGTTCGAATACCTCGCCCGCATCACCGTTCCCGAATCGCACGTCGTCGCCAACGGCGGCGCCCTGGTCGAGAGGACGGTCCGCGACGGCCTGGCGACGTACGTCTATCGAAACATCAAGCCGGCCTGGCGCATGGATTTCGCGATCGCCCGCTTCGGGACTCTCGAAGCGCCGGGGCTGCGCGTCTTCCACCTTCCAGGGGACCGCTCGGGCGCCGAGCGGGTGCTCGAGGCGGCCGGAGCGTCGATGGCCCTCTACAGGAAGTGGTTCGGCCCGCTCGGCACGTCTGGCTCGCTCGGCTCACCGCCGAGCGCTCCGGCGTTCACGATCATCGAGATCCCGGACGGCTGGGGATCGCAGGCCGACGTCACCTCCATCCTCCAGGCGGCCGCCGCCTTTCGCGATCCCGCGCGGATCCACGAGGTGTACCACGAGATCTCGCACCTCTGGAACGCGCCATCGCTCGACCGCCCCTTCTGCCGGTGGAACGAGGGACTGGCGTCGTTCCTCGAACACCTCACGCAGGAGCGGTTGAACGGCGCACCGCCGCTCGACCAGGAGGCCGAGAAGACGGCCCGGCGGCTCCTCGAGCGCGCCGGCGACGAGCCGCGGCTGAAGTCCGTTGCGATGATCGACTACGGCAAGGAGGAGCTGACCCGCTACTCCTACAGCACCGGCATGCTCCTCTTCTACACCCTCCACCGCCTCGTGGGCCAGGAGGCGTTCAACGAGATCGTCGGCGGCTACTACCAGAAGTACCAGGAGACGGGAGGCACGACGGCGCAGTTCGTGGCCCGCGCGAGCGCCGCCGCCGGAAAAGACCTGGCCCCCTTCTTCGACGACTGGCTCTACTCCACCCGCTGGTACCGGATGCTGGCCTCCGGCGCGAGGATCGAGGACCTCGCCGGGCGGTACCGGGGACCGGCAAACGAACCCCGGCCGCCGGCAAGGAGCGTCCAGCCGCGTCGGGCCGATAGCGGCGCGGGATCCTCCTAACCCGGCGGCCCGGCGGTTTGCTGGAGCAGGCGAAAAAGGACGAACTCGGCCGGGCGCAGGGGCGCGACGCCGATCTGGCAGATCAGCCGGCCGTTGGCGATGTCGTCCTCCGTCATCGTCGTGCGGTCGCACCGGACGAAGAACGCCTGCTCCCGGGTCGCTCCCGCGAGCGCGCCGGCGCGCCATTGCGACTCGAGGAAGGCGCGGATCGTGTCCTTGACGCTCGCCGACAGGCGCTCGTCGTTGCTCTCGAAGACGGCCCACCGCGTGCCCTGGTCGATGGAGTGCTCGAGGAAGAGGAGGAGCCTCCGCACGGAAACGTACTTCCAGAGAGGATCCGACGACATCGTCCGCGCGCCCCAGATCCGGATGCCAAGGTCCGGAAACCGCCGGATCGCGTTGACCCCGCGAGGGTTCAGCAGGCCCTGGGCGGCGGCGTCGATGCGGAACTCCAGGTCGACGGCCCCGCGAACCTCCTCGTTGGCCGGGGCCTTGAAGACGCCGTGCTCGGCGTCCGTCCGCGCGAAGACGCCCGCGGCGTAGCCTCCCGGAGGTACGAGCCTCCTCGCGCCGGACGTCGGATCGGAGATCCAGAGCCAGGGGTAGTAGAACGCCGCGCACGGCGTGTCGGCGATGCTCGTCCGCGGATCCAGGCTGCCGGCATCGCCGACACCGCTCGCGCCGTCGAGGACCGCGAAGCGGTACTTCACGGACTCGCAGTGCGCGATCAGGGAACGCGCCACGGAGTCGGGATTGAGCGAAGGGTATGGCGCGTAGACGAGCGCGACTTCCCTGTACGCGTCGAGCTCGAGCGCCTTCAGCCCTTGCGGTGTGTCAGGCCCGCCGGCTGCCGTGTCCCCCACGAAATCCTCTTCGTCCACGGGATCATCGCCATCGGAGCCGCCGGCAAGGCTCCCCTTCCGGAAGGACGGAACCGAAGCCGAGGTTCCGCCGGTCCGCTCCAGGGTCGCCAGGGCCGACTCGTCGCGCAGCCGCGTCTCGTAGTAGTCGGGCGATGCCGGGTCGAGCACGAGGCCGTCGAAATCTTCCACCAGGGTCGGCGGCGTCTTCGACGCGTTCGCCGGGTCGGGGAGGAACGGGTCGAACGGCGTCGCGCCGCCGTCGGACCAGTAGGCGAGCTTCAGGCGGAAGCCTGCCGGTTTGCCCTTCTCGATCCGTGCCCACACGCGGTTCCCCCAGCCGCCCGCTCCGGCCGCGCGGACCGTGAAGTGCCCGAACGTCTTCGACGCCCTCGTCGCCGCGGTGCCGGCGATGCGGCAGACGTAGAGGCGCTGTCCGCCGTTCTCGAAGAACCCGCGAGCGGCATCCGGCAGGTAACGATCGCCGGAACCGAAGACGCCTCCGAACCAGAGCTCGTACTCGACGTAACTCGTGACGAGACGCGGCCGTGTCGAGCCGCGCTCGGTCTCTCCCAGGAACGCCGCCGTGCCGGTCGCTACTCCTTCGATCGGCCGCGGGCCGCGCGGACTCTCCTCGATGAAGCCGCCGTGCGTCAGGTCATCGGGCATCTCTCCGCCAATTCTGCCGCAAGAGAAGGCGGACTGTTCCATCCGCGTAAACCTCCGGGAGCAGATCCTTCGCTTCGCTCGGGATCACGGCGACGCCGGACCCCGGCAGCGCGAGTTGCTCCCTTGAATGCCTCGATACCGCCGGCGCTCGCGCGGGAAAAGGCGGGCGGTCGAGGCCGCATCCGGCCGAGCCGCCTGCCGGTGCGCCGTCAGGCGCATTTCCCGCGCAAGCGCGGAGTGACGGTTAGCGCGGCTGGGGGACGATGCGAATGTAGGGCCGGGGCGTCTTCCAGCCGCCGGGATACTGCTTTTTCGCGTCCTCGTCGGAGACCGAGCCGAGAATGATCACGTCATCGCCGTTCTTCCAGTTGACCGGCGTCGCGACCTTGTGCTTCGCGGTGAGCTGCATCGAGTCGATCACGCGCAGCACCTCGTCGAAGTTGCGCCCGGTGCTCATGGGATAGACGAGGATCAGCCTGATCTTCTTCTCCGGGCCGATGACGAAGACGTTGCGGACCGTCTGATTGTCGGCCGCCGTGCGCCCCTGCGAGGACCCCGGCAGCTCGGCCGGCAGCATGCCCCAGGCTTTCGCGACTTTCAGCTCCGGGTCGCCGATCATCGGATAGTTGGGCGCGTAGCCCTGCGTCTCCTTGATGTCGTTGGACCACTTCGCGTGGGAGTCCACGGGATCGACGCTCAGGCCGATGATCTTGACGTTCCGCTTGTCGAATTCCGGCTTGAGCCTCGCCATGTAGCCGAGCTCGGTCGTGCAAACGGGAGTGAAGTCCTTCGGGTGAGAGAAGAGGACGCCCCACGAATCGCCAAGCCACTCGTGAAACCGGATGCGCCCCGCCGTCGTGTCCGCCTCGAAGTCCGGTGCCGTGTCGCCGATTCGCAGACTCATTTCCGTCCTCCTTCATTGCCCGAAACTGAGGAACGGATAATCTATCCCAAAGCACCCGGGAATCCATGCCGACCCCCTCGACGGGAGTGGGTCGACCTGGAGAAATGCCGACGGCTCCGGGGCGACGTTCTCGCCACCCTTCCAAAGAAAGCGACCCACGACTCCAGGCCATCGGTTGGAATTCGTCGTCTCGAATCCGAATTGTGGAGGCCATGGGCCCCGCCCTCGCCGGCCCGCCGGCCCCTCGCCAGGAGAGCCTCGGCCGCGCCCTCTCCGCGATCGCGCGGACCGTGGCCGAGAGCCTCAAGTTGAACGACGTCTTTTCGCGCGTCGCCGAGGCCGCGAGGCAGGTCCTGCCGTTCGAGATCATGGGCGTCAGCGTCGTGGAGGACCCCGACGTTCCCTGGGAGGACCTGGACAACCTCACCTTCGCGGCCTATGCCGTGGCCGGAGAGCTGCGAACCGAAGACATCGGCCGGTACCGCCGGTCCGACGTTTCGCCGGGCCTGCGTCTCTCCGAGATCGGCCAGGTGTTCCGGCATTCCGACGTCCGGACGATGCTCGACGCTTCGTACCTCCTCGACCGCCGCATCCTGGGACTCGATTGCCGATCGCTGATGTCGTGCCTGCTGCCGGCGACCTGCCCGCTCGGGAGCATCTGGTTCTCCTCCCCCAGGGTCGGCGCCTTCGGTCCGGAGGACGAGGCCGCGATGCTCGCGATCGCGGACCTGGTCGCCGTCGCGCTCCGGCACGATCGCCTCTTCCGGGCGGAGCGGGAGCGGCGGCGCCGGAGCGAGGCGCTCGAGGCGCTGCTGCCGACGCTGTCGAAGGCGCTCGACATCCGCGAGGTCTTCGACCAGCTCTCCGCCGCCGTCGGCGGGATCCTGCCGCACGACCGGATGGCGCTGGGTCTCTTCTCGAAGGACCGCAAGACGATCCGGATCCACGCGTACACGGGAGACCGGGTCCCGGACCTGCCCGAGACGATCGCGATCGACGGCAAGCCGCAGACGGACGCCGACTGGAGTTTCTTCCTCGTCCGGGACCTGCGGCGGGAATCCCGTTGCTGCGGCGGGAAATACGACGCCATGAAGGAGGAGGGGATGCGCTCCCTCCTGCGGGTGCCCGTGAGGCTCGAGGGAGAGGTTGTCGGCGGCCTGAACTTCCTCTCGCGGGCGGTCGGACGGTATCGCGAGGAGGACGCCGACATCGCCCGGCGGATCGCCGACCAGGTCGCGCTGGTGCTCTCGCACGAAAAACTGGCGGAGGAGGCCCGGCACGCCGAGGAGGCGCGCGCGGAGGCACAGCGTCTCGAGGGGCGCCTCGCCTCTCTCATGGAGTCGTTCGCGTCGTACATGGGAGGCCCCCCGCAGATCATCGGGAATTCGAGGAGCTGGGTCGAAGTCCTCGACCTCGTCTCCAGGGTCGCGCCGACGGAGACGACGGTGCTCCTGACGGGGGAATCCGGCACCGGGAAGGAGGTCGTGGCGCTCGCCATCCACGCCGCCTCCCCGCGCTCGAGCAAGCCGTTCCTCGCCATCAACTGCGCGGCGCTCCCCGAGCAGCTCCTGGAATCCGAGCTCTTCGGCTACGAGCGGGGCGCCTTCACCGGGGCCCTCCAGTCCCGCGCGGGCAAGATCGAGCAGGCCGCCGAAGGCGTTCTGTTCCTGGACGAAGTCGCCGAGATGTCCCCCTCCGTCCAGGCGAAGTTCCTGCGCGTTCTCCAGGAGAGGGAGTTCCAGCGCCTGGGAGGGTCGCGCGTCCAGAAGGCCGATGTCCGCGTCATCGCGGCCACCAACCGGGACCTCTCGGCGGCGCTCGCCCGCGGAGACTTCCGCGAGGATCTCTACTATCGCCTGCGGGTCTTCGAGATCGCTCTGCCCCCGCTGCGCGAGCGGAAGGAAGACATCCTTCCGCTCGCCGAGGCCTTCGTCGAGGAGATCGGAAAGTCCGTCGGCCGGCCCTGCGCCGGGATCTCGAAGCAGGCGCGCGAAGCTCTGCTCTCCTACTCCTGGCCCGGGAACGTGCGCGAGCTGCGCAACGCAATCGAGCGGGCGATCATCCTCTGCGATGGCGGCCTGATCACCGCCGAACATCTGCCCGCTCCGCGCCCGGGAAACGGCAAGGGCGCGGCGTTGCCGGCGCCGGCGGCCGGCCAGAGCCTCCCGGACGTCGAGCGCGGCCTCGTGGAGAACGCGCTCAGGGAAGCCCGCCACAACAAGGCGCTCGCGGCGCGCCTGCTCGGGATCACCCGCTCGCAGCTTTACTCTCGCCTCGAGAAGTACGGCATCGGCTGAGCGTCGATTTCTCGACACTCTGCCGAAGAACCCGCGGACTCCCCGCCGGGACCGGAGTCTGCGCAACGGCGGAACCGCGTTCCCAGGTCGCGCGGCGCCAGAGAGTTGCGCCGGATCTCCTCTCCCGGCGGCGGCCTGGCACGCGCCTTGTAGCTCACACCGGCGGAGAAGGACAAAATGCTCAACCACAAACCGGAACGCGGCACCGATCTCTCAGCGGCGCTCGTGCCGCCGGCCCCGAACGGCGCGGCCGAGCGTGAACCGCCGCGGGCGGGATTCCCCGCGGGCTTTCCGATCCGGGTCGCCAGGAACGCCGCTCCCGGAGCGAAGACCATGGAACGAAGACGGAAGATCGCGATCTTCGCGGCCACCGGGGGGATCGGCCGGCTGGCCGTAGACCAGGCGATCGCCGCGGGGCACGAAGTGACGGCGGTCGCGCGAAATCCGCGCGACCTGCCCGCGGGCATCCGCATCGTCCAGGCGGACCTGGCCGCTCCGGACCCGGAGGTTCTCGAGTCCGCGGTCCGCGGAGCCGACGCGGTCATCTCCTGCCTCGGCCCGCGGCCGCTCCGGGACGCCGGGATCGCCGCGCAGGGGACGCGGGCGATCGTCGCCGCGATGAAGGCGGCCGGCGTGCGGCGCATCGTGGTCGTCAGCGCCGCGCCGGTCTCGACCGTGCCTTCGCCCGGACGCCCCGACCCGCCCCGGTACGACCCAGGCGACGGGTTTTTCATGCGGCACCTCTTCAGCCCGCTGACGAAGGCCGCGCTGCGCGGCCGCTATGCCGACCTCGCGGCGATGGAAGACATCCTCCGGGACAGCGGCCTCGAGTGGACGATCGTCCGGCCGCCGAGCTTGAACAACAAGCCGCGGACCGGCGCCTACCGGACCGCGATTGGCCGGAACATCCGGGGCGGGTTCTCCATCTCGCGGGCCGACGTCGCCGACTTGATGCTGCGCGTGCTCGAGCAGCCCGAGACGATCGACCAGGAAATCGGTATCGCCGACTAGGAAGGAGAGAGACGACCATGACGAGCATCGCGATGCCGCGACACGAAGCCTTCGCGGCCCAGATGACTGATCGTGAAGCAGTTCCCGCGCGCTTCCCCATTCTGAAACCGGAGTGGCACGGAGCGTGTACTTCCTATCCCGTGTCGATTCCGGAGTCTCCCGTTCGACTCTAGAGAGAGGTCGGTTACACGGATGTCACAACGATGCGTGGAAATGCTCCTGGGAAAGATCCTGACGGACGAGGATTTCCGGAGCGCCTTCTTTCCCGTCCGACCTTCCAGCTTCGCGATGGCGGCGGCGCGGGGCCTGGAGCTGACGCCGGTCGAACGGAGCGCGCTCTCCACCCTCCCGCTGCGGCGCTTCGCCTTCATCGCTCAGACTCTCGATCCGCGCATCGCGCGATCGCGCGTCTCGCGGCCGAACGGCCCGGGGCGCCGATCCTCCGGCGCCGGAAGCGGCGATTGGAGTTTCTCGTGACGCTCCTGAAGAGACCGGTCGGGGCCCTCGCTCTCTGGCTGGCAGCGGCGGCGCTCTCGGCCGCCGACCCGGCGCCCGTCAAGCTGACGCTCCAGGAAGCGACGCGCCGCGCGCTCGAGCGCAACACGACGCTCGCCGTCGAGCGGAAGAACGCCGACCAGGCCGCCCAGGCCGTCGCCGGCGCCCGGGGCGCCTACGACATCCTCTGGAGCGCCGACGCCAACTGGATGAAGAGCACCGATCCGATCAACTCGGTCTTCTCCGGCGCGCCGCCGGGATTGCTCTCCCCAGAAAACGAGAGCTTCGAGGCCTCGACGAGCTTCTCCCGCCTCCTGCCGACCGGCGGATCGGTGTCGCTCTTCTCCAACTGGGGGCGCGCCACGACCAACGGCGTCTTCACGATCCTCTCGCCGGCGTACGACACGGGCGTCGGCATCTCGCTGCGCCAGCCGCTGCTGCGCAGCCTCGAGGTGGACCCGGCGCGGGAGGCGATCCGGGTCGCCTCCGCGGACCGGAGCGCGTCGCGGGCGCGCCTGGAGCGCACCGTCTCCGACACGATGTCCCGGGTGGACGCGGCGTACTGGAACCTCGTCGCGACCCGGCGCAACGTCGTCTCGATCGAGAGCTCGATCGAGCTCGCCGACAAGCAGCTCTCCGACACGAAGACGCGGGTCGAGTCGGGCGCCCTCGCGAAGACCGACGTCGCCGAGCCCACGGCCGAGCTCGAGAGGCGCCGGGGCGACCTCGCGCTCGCCCGCCAGCAGGTGGAGCAGGCGGAGAACACCTTGAAGCTCCTCGTCCTCGGAGATCCGGGTGACCCGGACTGGGGCAGAGAAATCGTGCCCGCGGATCCCCCCGAGACCGCGCTCGAGCATCCGAGCCTCCCGGAATCTCTCGCGACGGCGCGCGCCCGGCGCGCGGAGATCGCGGAGGCGAACGCTCAAAGAGAGCGCGCCGAGGCCCAGGTGGCGGGCCGGCGAAGCGACGTGCTGCCGCGGCTCGACCTCGTCGCCTCCTACCAGCGCCGCGGGCTTGCCGGAGGCGCGAACCCGGCCGCCACGAACTTCAACGGAGAGCCGGCCGTCGTTCCACGTCCCCTCTCCGGCGGGACCGGACGGTCCCTCGGCACGATCGGCGAGAACCGCTTCCCCGACGCTGCCGTCGGTCTCTCCCTCTCGCTTCCGATCGGCAACCGCACGGCGAAGGCGAACCTCGCGATCGCGCAATCGCGCCTCTCGCAGGCCGCCGTCGGGATCACGGCCGCCGAGCAGTCGGTCGGGGCAGAGGTCCGCAACGCGGTCTTCGCGCTCGAGACGGCCCGGCAGCGGATCGAAGCGGCCCGGGCGTCGCGCGAGGCCGCCGAGACGCAGCTCATGGCCGAGGAGGAGCGCTTCAAGGCCGGGCTGTCCACGAACTTCCTCGTCCTGACGCGCCAGAACGACCTGACCAGCGCCCGGGTCACGGAGACCGCCGCTCTGACGGACTACCGCAAGGCGCAGACCGAGCTCGCCCGCGCCTCGGGCGTCCTGCTCGGAGAGCGGCACATCGAAATCGAACAGCCGGACGGGGCGAGCGCCTCCGGTCCGGGGCTCTCGCGTTGAAATTGGAGGCCTGACCCCTATGAAGAAACGGATGATCCTGATGCTGCTGGCGGCGGCCGCCTTCCTCACGGCCATCGGCGCGGTGAAATACGGCCAGGTCAAGAAGGCGATTGCCCAGCACTCTTCGTTCCAGCCGCCCCCCGAGGCCGTGACCACCATCGTGGCCCGGCAGGAGCAGTGGCCGGCGAACCTCTCCGCCATCGGAACGGCGGCGGCGGTGCACGGCGTCACGGTGAGCGCGGACCTGCCCGGGATCGTCGAGGAGATCGACTTCGATTCCGGGAAGGCCGTGCGGGAGGGCGCGGTCCTCGTGAGGCTGGACACGCGTGAGGAGCAGGCGCAGCTGGCCTCCGCCGAGGCGCAGCGGAAGCTCTCCCGGATCAATTTCGACAGGATGAGCGGCCTCCTGGCCAAGGGGGTCATCGCGCAGGCGGACTACGACAAGGCCGCGGCGGAGGACACGGAGAGCCGGGCGCGCGTCGGCGAGATCCGGGCCACGATCGCGAGAAAGACGATCCGGGCGCCCTTCTCGGGCATCCTGGGAATCCGGGCGATCAACCTCGGCCAGTACCTCGCCGGAGGCGCGCCGATCGTGCCGCTCCAGTCCCTCGATCCGATCTACGTGAACTTCTCCCTTCCGCAGCAGGACCTCGGCCTCGTGAAGGTGGGAGGCGGCGTGCGCGTCGCGGCCGGCGGATCCGGGGGCGAGGCCCCCTCGGAGTTCACGGGCAAGGTCACCGCCGTCGATGCGGTCGTGAACGAGGCGACCCGCAACGTCGCGATCCAGGCCACCCTCTCCAACCCGGAGGCGAAGCTGAAGCCCGGCATGTTCCTCGAAACGCGGGTCCTCCTCCCGGCGAGTCAGACCGTCATCGCGCTGCCGGCCTCCGCGATCAACTACGCGCCGTACGGCGATTCCGTCTTCGTCGTCTCGGACCTGAAGGGACCCGACGGCAAGAGCTATCGCGGCGTGCGCCAGCAGATCGTCAAGCTCGGGCCTGCGCGCGGGGACCAGATCGCGGTCGTCTCCGGCCTCCGCAACGGTGAGGAGGTCGTGACCTCGGGCGTCTTCAAGCTTCGCAACGGCGCCGCCGTGCAGGTCAACAACAAGGTCCAACCCTCCGATAGCCCGGCTCCCAGGCCGGAGGACAGCTGATGAAATTCACAGACCTCTTCGTCCGGCGCCCCGTCCTCGCGGTCGTCGTCAACCTGGTCATCCTGATCGCCGGGCTGCAGGCGATCCGCGCTCTCTCGGTGCGGCAGTTCCCGAGGAGCGACATCGCGGTCGTGAAGGTGACGACCGCGTACGTCGGCGCCAACGCCGACTTGGTGCGCGGCTTCATCACGACGCCGCTCGAGCGCGTCATCGCGAGCGCCGACGGCATCGACTACATGGAGTCGTCCAGCTCACAGGGCGTCAGCCTGATCACCGTGCACCTGAAGCTGAACTACGACACCAACGCCGCGCTCACCCAGGTCCAGGCGAAGGTGGCGCAGGTGCGCAACGACCTCCCCCCGGAGGCCGAGGCGCCGATCATCGAGCTCGAGACCGCGGACACCCAGTTCGCCGCGATGTACATCGGATTCTCCTCCAAAGACCTCGACCAGAACCAGATCACGGATTACCTGACGCGCGTCGTCCAGCCGAAGCTCTCGGCGGTCGCCGGCGTGCAGCGGGCCGACATCCTGGGGAGCCGCACGTTCGCCATGCGCATCTGGTTGAAGCCCGACCGGATGGCCGCCCTCGGCATCTCGCCTTCGGCCGTGCGCGACGCGCTCGCGAACAACAACTACCTGGCCGCGCTCGGAAAGACCAAGGGCTCCATGGTCTCGGTCAACCTCGTCGCCAACACAAACCTCCAGACGGCCGACGAGTTCCGCAAGCTCGTCGTGAAGGAAGACAAGGGCGTCATCGTCCGGCTCGGGGAAATCGCCGACGTCGTGCTCGGCGCGGAGAACTACGACTCGGACGTCCGCTTCAACGGCCAGAGCGCCACGTTCATGGGGATCTGGGTGCTGCCGACCGCGAACTCCCTCGACGTGATCCACCGGGTGCGCGCGGAGATCCCCGACATCCGCGGGCAGCTCCCGGTCGGAATGACCGTCGGGATCCCGTACGACTCGACGGCCTACATCCAGGACGCCATCAACGAGGTCCTCAAGACCCTCTCGATCACGCTCTTGATCGTCATCGTCGTGATCTTCCTTTTCCTCGGGTCCTTCCGATCGGTGCTCATCCCGATCGTCGCGATCCCGGTCTCTCTCGTCGGCGCCGTCTTTCTCATGCTGGTGGCCGGCTTCACGATCAACCTGCTCACGCTCCTCGGGATCGTGCTCTCCGTCGGCCTCGTCGTGGACGACGCCATCATCATCGTGGAAAACGTGGAGCGGCACCTCCAGCTGGGAGAACGCCCGTTCGACGCGGCGATCCGCGCCGCGCGCGAGCTGCGGGGACCGATCATCGCCATGACGATCACGCTCGCCGCGGTCTACGCGCCGATCGGGATCCAGGGCGGGCTGACCGGCGCGCTCTTCCGCGAGTTCGCCTTCACGCTGGCGGGAGCCGTGATCATCTCCGGCATCGTGGCCTTGACGCTCTCCCCGATGATGAGCTCGAAGCTGCTGCGCTCCGGGGACGCCGAGCGCGGCTTCGCCGGGATGATCAACCGCCACTTCGAGGTCGTCCGCCGCACCTACGCCCGGCTTCTGACGGGCACCCTGAAATACCGGCCGGTCGTCTTCGCCCTCTGGGCGATCGTCGCCCTGCTGATCGTCCCCTTCTACATGTTTTCGCAGAAGGAGCTCGCCCCGAAGGAGGACCAGAGCGTCGTGTTCGGGATCATCCAGGCGGCCCCCAACGCGACCATCGACCAGACGAAGCTCTTCTCCGCGCAGGTCCACGACGTCTACCGGTCGTTCCCCGAGGCCGAGAGCATCTTCCAGATCACCTCTCCCAATGGCGGTTTCGGAGGCATGGTCACGAAGCCCTGGAGCCAGCGCAAGAAGACGACCGAGCAACTGCAGGTGGAGGCGGCCGCCAGGCTCTCGAAGATCGCCGGCGTCCGCGTGATCTCGCTCATCCCGCCGGCGCTGCCGGGGGGCGGCGACTACCCGGTGGACTTCGTCGTCGCGTCGACGGCGGAGCCGCAGCGGCTGACCGAGTTCGCCAACGACCTCGTCGGGAAGGCGTTCGCCAGCGGCCTCTTCATGTTCGCCGACTCCGACCTGAAGTTCGACCAGCCGCAGGCCGAGGTCGTGTTCGACCGCGACAAGCTTCGCTCCCAGGGCGTCGACCTCTCCCAGGCGGGGCGCGACCTCTCGACGATGCTCGGCGGCGACTACGTCAACCGCTTCAGCATCCAGGGGCGCAGCTACAAGGTCATCCCCCAGGTCCAGCGCGCCGACCGCCTGACGCCGGACCAGCTCGAGCGGATCTACGTCACCGGCGCCGGCGGCAAGCTCGTGCCCCTCTCGACCTTCGCGAGTCTCAAGACGACGACCGAGCCGCGGGAGTTGAAGCGGTTCCAGCAGCTGAACGCCGTGCGCATCCAGGGGGTCATCCCGCCGGGCGTCTCCCTCGACGCCGCGCTCAAGGTCCTCGAGAACGAGGCCGCGAAGACCCTGCCGAAAGGCTTCACGATCGACTACGCCGGCGAATCGCGCCAGCTGCGGACAGAAGGAGGCAAGTTTCTCGGCACGTTCCTCCTCTCGGGGATCCTGATCTATCTCGTCCTGGCGGCCCAGTTCGAGAGCTTCCGGGACCCGTTCATCGTCCTGGCCGGATCGGTCCCGCTCGCTCTTTCGGGCGCTCTCCTCTTCTCGTTCCTCGGCCTGACGACGCTCAACATCTACAGCCAGGTCGGCCTGATCACGCTCGTCGGCCTCGTCTCGAAGAACGGGATCCTGATCGTCGAGTTCGCCAACAACCTCCAGGCGGAGAAGGGGGCCGACAAGCTCCACGCGGTCATCGAAGCGGCGACCACGCGACTGCGCCCGATCCTCATGACGACAGCCGCGACGGTCATGGGCCATCTCCCGCTGGTCTTCGCGACCGGCCCCGGGGCGGGCGCCCGCAACTCCATCGGCATGATGCTCGTGACCGGCATGATCATCGGCTCGACCTTCACGCTCTTCGTCGTGCCCTCGATCTACGTCCTCGTCGCGAAGACGCACACGCCGGACGAGCTGAAGGAGAGGGAGCCCGAGAGCGGACCGGACGCCGAGGTTCCCGAGGTGGCGCAGGCCGTTTGAGGCGCGGGCGCGCCGGTCCGGGGAACCCCGATCGGGACGCGCTCGCCCGCCGAGGAAGGGCGCTCGTCCCGTTTCCCTTGCGGCCGCCGTTCGACGGGCGGTAAGGTAGACCCGTGCTCGGCCCCGGGCGGAGGCGGCGGTTCCGATGGCTCGGCGTGATCCTCGGGCTGACGCCGGTCCTCTGGATCGCTCGGACCGCCGAGAAGGCGCGGGGCGCGGCGGAAGAAACGGTCTCCGGGCCCGAGCGCAACGCGAGCCTCTGGCCCGGCACGCAGGCGGAGATCTCGCTCGCCGTCGACCGCTTCCACCCGGAGACCGCCGTGGTCGCGAGCATGAGCATCGACGACGGACGGATGCTCATCCTCTCGACGTCCGACGCGGGCGAAACCTGGACGCGGGCGCCGCTGCCTCTGGGAGACGGTGCGACTCTCGACGCGGACCCCTGGGTCGCGTTCGACTCCCGGGGGAGGGTCTACCTCGCCCGGATCCCGGTCATCAACGGCAACTACAACCTGGGCATCGACGTCAGCCACTCCGACGACGCGGGAAAGACCTGGTCCGCCACCCGGCGGATCAGCGCGGCGATCAACGACGACGACAAGCTCGCCGTCGCCGCGGACGACAATCCGGAGAGCCCCTACAGAGACAACGTCTACGTCGTCTGGAAGCGGCACTCGAGCGGCCCTTATTTTTCCCGGTCGACCGACGGCGGGCAGACCTTCTCTCCGCCGCACGGCCTCCCGAGCGGCTCCTCGTACGTCACCGGCCATGCCATGGCGGTCGCCGCGGATGGGACGCTGTATCTCGCCTACCGCGACTACTCGGCCTCCGCCATCCGCGTGATGCGGTCGTTCGACGGAGGCGCGTCGTTCTCCTCGCCCGCCACCGTGTCGGGAGTCCGCGCCGGGTTCTTCGTCATCCCTCCTTCCTGCTGCCTCCGCAAGGCTCTCGTGCACGCCTCGGTCGGCGTCGATCGCTCCGCGGGGCCCGATCGGGGGGAGGTCTACGTTGCCTGGTCGGATTACCCGACGGGGATCTCCGACGGCTCGTGCTCGAACCCCTGCTCGCCGGCCTCGCGCTGCTCCCCCAGCGTGTACGTGAGCCGCTCTTCCAACCAGGGGCTCTCCTGGAGCGCGCCCCAGGTCGTGCACGAGGCGGGGCTCGGCGCGGTCGACCGCTACTTGCCGTGGCTCGGCGTCGACTCCTCCGACGGAAGCGTGTCTGTCGCCTACAAGGACTCGCGCAACGCCTTCGCCCGGGAGGCGTCGGACGTTTACCTGAGCCGCTCGGTGGACGGCGCCCGATCCTGGGAGCCGTCCGTGCGGGTCTCCTCCGCGACGAGCGTGTCCACCAATTTCTTTCAGTTTGGCGACTACCAGTCGCTCGCCGCGGCGTCGGGACTCGTCTACGTCGCCTGGGCGGATTACCGCGGCAACCCGCAGCAGGGAGAGGTCTACGTCCGTGTCGTCCATGCCGACGGCCAGTACGCCGGGCCGCCACGCGAGCCGCCGGCTCCCCCCGCGAGGCCCGGCCACCCTCGGGAAGTCTCCCCGCGGCCCAACTGAGGGCTGGGTGAATCGGCGAGTGTGAACGCCCGGCGGGGGCTGGTACCTTATTACTTCCTCCGTCAGGGCTCCGCGCTGAGCACGACGCCGGGTTCCTCGCAACTTTCGATCGACAAGTCTGCGGGGCCCAAGTGCGGCCCGTTCGTCTCCTTCGGGGTCTGGAGCGCGACGCTGCCCTGACCCGCCCCGTTTCCGGCTTCCGGTGAGGATCTTCGAGCGGCGAGCCCGGGTCATCGCTCCGAGTCGCCTCGGCCGGCGTTTCCCCGGCCGGGAATCGTCCCCGCTCGCCGACTTACTCTATCCTTGGCGGATGCCCGGCGGCGGCCTGCTCTCTTCCTGGACTCGGCGTCTGCTGCTCTTCGTCTTCTTTCTCTCCGGCGCGAGCGGCTTGATCTACGAGATCGCCTGGATGCGGCGGCTCACGCACGTCTTCGGATCCACGACGCTGGCTGTCTCGACGGTTCTCGCGGCGTTCATGGGGGGACTGGCCCTGGGCAGCGCCTGGATCGGACGCTTCGCCGACCGCCGGCCGGAGAGGGCGCTTCCCCTCTACGCGAAGATCGAGGCCTCGATCGCCGTGCTCGCCCTGCTGGTCCCTCTCCTCCTTCGGGGCGTCGGCGCGATCTACCTGGCCCTCGCCCCGTCGCTCGAGGGCTCGCCGCAGGTCTTCTTTCTCGTCCAGTTCGTCCTCGTCGCGCTCGTTCTCGTGCCGCCCACGGCGCTCATGGGCGGGACGCTGCCGCTCCTCGCGCGCTTCTGCGTCGCGCGCGCGGACGAGGTGGGCGGGCGCGTCGGAGCGCTCTACGCGGCCAACACGTTCGGGGCGGCGGCGGGCACCGCGCTGGCCGCCTACGTGCTGCTTCCGGGAATCGGCGTCTTCGAGAGCGAGGTCTTCGCCGCCGGCCTGAACCTCGCCGCGGCGGCGACGGCCTGGAGTCTCGTCGGGAAGTCCGCCGGGGCGACGGCCCACGCCGTCTCCGCTCTCGCGGCCGAGCCCGCCGCGCCGGCGCCGATCGGCGCCCGGCCCGGGCCGAAGGCCGCGAGCCCGCCCGCGGCGGGACCGCGTTCGAGGATCGCTGTCCTGCTCCTCTCGACCGCCCTCTGCGGCTTCGCCGCGATGGTCTACGAAGTGGCCTGGTCGCGCATCCTCGCGATGGTCCTCGGAAGCTCGGTGTACGCCTTCGGAATGATGGTCCTCGTCTTCCTCGCCGGGATTTCGCTCGGCAGCACCGTGTTCGTCCGGATGAGGAAACGAGCCGGACGGGCCGCCGCCGTCCTTGCCGCCGTGCTCACAGGCAACACGGTGGCCGGCCTCGTCGCCATCGCGCTCGTGCCGCGGCTGCCCACTCTCTTCCTGATCGGATTCCCGGTCGTCCGGACCTCCTTCTTTCTCGTCCAGGTCCTGCAGTTCCTGGTGGCCGCGGTCCTGCTGCTCCCCTCGGCCTTCTTCTTCGGAATGGCCTTTCCGGCGGTGATCGCGGCGACGTCCGAATCGGTGGAGGAGGTGGGGTGGACCGTCGGCCGCGTCAACGCCGCCAACACGGGGGGCACGGTCGCCGGCGCGTTCTGCGGCGGTTTCGCGTTGATTCCCCATTTCGGCCTGCGCGCCACGCTGATGACCGCGGCGACCGCCACCGCCGTCGCGGCCTTCGCGGTCCTCTGGCTGGCCAGGGGAGCGGCCAGCAACGCCCCCGGACGCCTGGGGTGGCGCCGCTCCCTGACGCTCGCCAGCGGCGCCGCCCTCGTGGTCGCGGCCCTCGTGCCTCCGTGGCCCCGCGAGGTCCTCGCCGGAGGCGCGGGCTTCTACGCCGCGAGCTATCCCTCTCCCGAGGACTACCTCGCGAACGCGAGGAAGATGGAACTGCTCTTCTACAAGGACGGCATCAACACGACACTGTCGGTGGACCGCGACGACGGCTATCGCTACTACCGCTCGAACGGAAAGACGGACGCCTCCACCAACCCGCACGACCTGGCCGTCCAGGTGCTCCTCGGCCAGATCCCGATGCTCCTCCATCCGGACCCGCGCGACGTCTTCGACCTCGGTCTCGGCACCGGCGCCTCGGCGGCCGCCGTGGCGCGCTACCCGTCCGTCCGATCAATCGAGATCGTGGACATCGAGCCCGCCGGGAAGGAGGCGGTCAAGTTCTTCGAGCCCGAGAACCGGCGGATCCTCTCCGACCCGAGGGTCCATTACATCGCCGCCGACGGCCGCAACGCGCTGCTCGCCCGCAAGAAGAAGTACGACGTGATCATCTGCGACCCCTCGGACATCTGGGTCGCCGGGGTCGCCAATCTCTTCACGCGCGAGTTCTACGAGGTGGCGCGGTCGCGTTTGAACCCCGGAGGCGTCTTCGTCCAGTGGTGGCACACGCATGCCCTCGACCCCCGCCACATGAAGCTCGTCGTGGCGACGTTCCGGAGGGTCTTTCCCGAGGCGGAGTACTGGAGGCCGAGCGTCGGCGACGTCATCATGGTCGGCACGGTCGAGCCGCTCTCCTGGGACTACCGCCGCCTCACCGACCGCGTCGCGAAGACGCCGGGCGTCGCCGACGACCTGCGCGGGATCGGGCTCTGGAGTCCCCTCTCGCTGTTCTCCGCCTTCGTGCTCTCGGGCGAGGACCTGAAGAACTTCGTGGCCGGCGAGAACGAGGACCACGTGGACGACCATCCGGTCGTCGAGTATGCGGCCCCGCGTTTTCTGTACGTGGACACCGTTTCGCAGAACGAAGCGGCGGTGACGGGATTCCAGACGAAGACCTTCCCTCCCATCGCCGGCTTCGACGCCGCGCGCGACCTCGACGCTCACGGGGTCTATCTCCTCGGCTTCGGCTACGCGTCCCTGGAGCGGCGCGACAAGGCCATCCAGTTCATGGAGGAGAGCACGCGCCGCGATCCCCGCAACGCGAAGTACCTGATCGGCCTGGCCAACCAGTACCACGGCAAGGGCCAGGATGCCCGCGCGATCGGCGCCTACCGGCGGGCGCTCGAGGTCGAGCCCGGCGAGCCCGAGGCGAGCGTGGACCTCGCGGCGATGCTCCGCGCCCAGGGGGACGACGCCGGCGCGGAACAGATTCTCCGAAAGGCCGTGGCCGTGTCGCCGCAGGACGCCGGCGCCGCGATGGCCGCCGGCCAGCTCCTGTTCGACACGGACCGGGCGGCGGAAGCCATCCCGATCCTTTCCGGCGCGACATCGGCGAATCCCCGGCAGGCGGGCCTGCGCCTGATGCTCGGCCATGCCCTCGCCGCCGGGGGTCGCTCCCTGGACGCCGTCAACGAACTGCGCGCGGCCGTGTCGCTCGCGCCCGACGACGCTGCCTTGCTCCGGTCGGCCGGCCAGGCCTTCCTGGCGGCCGGAGACCTCGAGCAGGCGGCGGCCGCGTGCAGAAGATCGGACACGCTCCAGCCGGGCAACCCGGAAACCCAGCAGGCCCTCGCCGAGATCCTGCGCCGGCGCCAGACCTCGAACGGTCTCGGAATTCCTCCGGCGCGCTGACGGCCGGTCCCGCCGCGGCCCGATTCGGCAACGTTCTTGCACGTTTCCCTGGTGAGTCGAGGCGCCGCCGCGCCAACCCTTGGCGGCGGGAGAACAAACCTGCGCGGGCCTCGGCGCGGCAGGAGGCCGGATACGACCCACTCCCGATCCCCTCGCACGCCTTTTCGCGCCGATCGGCCCCGGGCTCCCCCGGGAGCCGCCGTCCCGCCAGCTCCGATCGAGGAAATCTCATACCAAGGAGAATCGAATGACGACCTCATCCTCGTCGACAGCCGTCCCGGCGCATTCCCCGGAACAACGCGACAGCCGAAACGGACAGATCGACGCTCAGAGTCCAGCGGCCGCGGCCGCTCGCAAGACCGCGGTGGTCACCGGCGCATCGAGCGGCATCGGGCGAGCGACCTCGCTCCATCTCGTGAAGAACGGCTTCCGGGTCTTCGCGGGTGTTCGAAAACAGAAGGACGCCGAGTCGCTCCGGGCGGCGGGCGGCGCGGATCTCGTTCCGATCGAGCTCGACGTCACGAGCGCCGACTCGATCACGGCGGCGGCCCGGCAGGTCCGGGAGTCTCTCGACGGCGGCCTCGACGCTCTCGTCAACAACGCCGGCATCGGGATCGCGGTCCCCGTCGAGGCGGTCGCGATCGAAGTCCTGCGGCGCTCCTTCGAGGTGGACGTCTTCGGACAGATCGCCGTCATCCAGGCATTCCTGCCGCTCATCCGCAGGGGCCGCGGCCGGATCGTGAACATGGGATCGGTCGGCGGCCACATCACCATGCCCTTCGGCGGCGTTCTCTGCGGCTCCAAGAGCGCCTTCGGCTCCCTGTCGGACGCGCTGCGCCTGGAGCTCTATCCGTTCGGCATTCACGTGATCGTGGTCGAACCGGGCTCGATCCACACGCCGGCCGTCGAGAAGACGCTGGGCGACGTCGAGGGCGCGCTCGAGTCCTTCCCACCGGACGCCGCCAGGCGCTACGGTTCCCTCTTCCGGGACTTCGCTCGCCGCGCCTACGATCGCGAATCGCACGGCAGTCCTCCGGAGGTCGTCGCGCGCGCCGTCCATCACGCGCTGACCGCGCGCCGGCCGCGCACCCGGTACCCGGTCGGACAGGACGCGAGGCTGCTCGTCACGCTCCCCCGCCTGCTGCCGGACCGGCTGCTCGACTCCATCCGCCGGCGTCTCTTCGCGATGCCGAAGTCCTTCGGGGCGCTGGCCGCGGACGCCGGCGAAGGGCGTACGGGAAGGCAACTCCATGCGTAAGCCGTCGGACAGGGAGCCCAACGAGGGGATCTTCCGGCTCGATCCCGAATCCGGCCGGATGGCGGTCGCGGTGAGCGAGGCCGCGTGGACCATCGCGGAGGTGAGTCGGCGCGAAAGAGCCCTCCTCTGCCTGGTCGCGCGCTGATCCTGGCCGATCGGGATAGGGGGCGGCGGTAGGTGACCGCCGCTCCCCTCCCACACCACCGGACATGCGGGTCCGCATCCGGCGGTTCGGTTGGTTGAGGTCACGGGGCGAGTCGAGGCACCCCCAGCTCGTCGAAGTAACGGTTCGGCAGGGCCGAGTTCAGAAGCTTGGCAGAGTTGTGCCACCACCGTCGCGTGTTCGCGGCGACCTGGGCCGCGACGTCCTTGGACGCGCCTCGCGCCCTCAGCTCGCGGAAGACCGTAGTCCCTCGCTTCCACTGCTTCAGTTGTAGGCACCGCAGCCTGTGACGGATCCACTTGTCAACGTCCTCGAAGACGCCAGGCGTCTCGGCCTGCTTGAAGTACTCCCTCCAGCCGAGCAGGTATGCCTTCAGCTCCCCCGCGACCGCCGACAGGCTCCGTCCTCCGTTGCGGTTCGTGATTTTCCGCACATGCTCCTTCATCGCCCCAAGAGCCTTCCTGGCCACCCGGCGCTTGATCCGTCCTTCCGCGGCCACCCAGAAGCTGTAGCCCAGAAAGTCCCGTCTCACCGCCAGGTCCACCGCGCTCTTTTCCTCGTTGACCACGAGCCGCAACTTTCCGAAGAGCTTTTTCAACCCTTCGTAGACGCGCCGCCCCCCCTTCTGCGACCTCACATAAACGTTCAGGTCGTCGGCGTACCTCACGAAGGCGTGCCCGCGCCTCTCCAGCTCCTTGTCCACTTCGTCCAAGAGCACGTTGGCCAGCAAGGGCGACAGAGGTCCCCCCTGCGGAGTCCCCTCGTGTCTCTCCACCACCACGCCCGAGACCATCACCCCGGCCTCCAGGTAGCGGCGGATCAGCCCCAGCACCCTCTTGTCCGCGATCTTCCTCGACAACCTCTCCATGACGATGTCGTGGTTGGCTCGGTCGAAAAACTTCGCCAAATCCACGTCCGCCACCACCTTGCGCCCTTCCTGCACGTACTGCTGCGCTCGGGCGATCGCCTGATGCGCACGCCGTCCCGGCCGAAAGCCGTAACTGTGGTCGGAGAAGTTCGGGTCCAATCGCGGTTGCAGCACCTGTAGCACAGCCTGCTGGATGAATCGGTCCAGCACGGTCGGGATGCCCAGCTCGCGCTGGCCCCCTCCCCCCTTCGGAATCGTCTGCCTTCTCACCGCCTGCGGTTGATACGTACCCCCGAGAAGCTCCTCTCGGATGCGCACCCATTCCCGCTTCAAGTAATCCGGCAGCTCTCCTACCGTCATCCCATCGATGCCGGGACCGCCCTTGTTCTGCTTGACCCGTCTCAGCGCCGCCTTCAGGTTCGTCCTTTCGACGACCTCTTCCATCAGGCTGCCCCTGCCCGAGCGCTCGTCCCCTCTCCTCGCCCGGAGGACTTCTCCGCTCCCGTTGGCTCGGCGGGTTTCACCCGCGCTCTCCATCGGCAGCTCGAGCTGTTCGCCCGACTTCTGGAGCCTTGTCCCCCCGAGATTCAAGGCCGTTTTCGCTCTCCCTCCCGTTCGGCCCTTCACCGCCTCTCGACGGCTATTACGGCCTCTGCTGACTCCTCGCTCCGCCGGCTTCCACGGCGTCGCCCTTTCAGGCATCAAGCGAGATCTCCCCAGATAAGAGCCTCGGCTCCCCCTGCTCAACCGCCGCATCTACGCCGCCTCCCCTCGGTCACTGCAGCTTCGCAATCTTCTGCTCGCTCGCCACTGAAGACAACGCCTCTTATCCGGTTCCTGTTCGTCGGCTCGCAGGCCTCGCTCCGCGCTTCCTTCAGACGGTCGCTCACGCTCCCGCCCTTGCGCTTCGCTCAGGTCGGTGTGACCTCCTCCCTGCGGGACTTCCACCCGCTGGCTGAAACCCATGCTGGGCGTACAGAAAGGAGAGGGCCGGTCGCGCGACCGGCCCCCTCGAGGAATCCCCGCCGCTTCGAAGACCAGGTGTCGCACCTCGGGACGCCGACGACGGCGTGGCTCGCCCGGCCGGCCGGGTCGGCGCTGACCGGGTTGCGGGTTGCGCTGACCGGCCTCGTGTTGCACGTCGGGACGCTCGCGGCGGCGCAGTTGACGTTGACCGTCGCCGTGCCGCCGTTCATGTTCGCGACCCGGTTCGGATCGGGCCCGCCTCCGTTTTTTCCCTCGTCCACGATCAGGGCGTTGCTGATGTCGATGATCCCGGTCCCGCCGCAGCCGGTGATCGTGATGAAGCCCGTTTTCCCGAAGTCGTTGCGGACCTCGGAGTCGCGCAGGTTCACGATCGTGTCCACGCCGCAGTTGAAGCCGGTGCCGTCCCCGGTGATGTCGATGCTCTCGGCGAAGTCGATGCAGGCGTTCTGCATGTCGCGCGGACCGATCGTCTGCCCGTGGGACCCGGTGAGCCTCAGGTCCCGATAGGCCGTCAGGATCACGCTTGCCCGGGTTCGCTTCGTCAGCGCACGTAGTCTCCCCACCAGGCCGTGAAGGAGCTCCACGCGGGAAGGGACGCGCACGAAGCCGGGCCGTAGCGAAGCTCCACGTGCTCCACGCCGCCGACGGCATAGTGATGGACGAGCAGCCGATGGGTCGCGCCTCCAAACTCCGGAGCCGGTATGTCGTAACACGCGTAGCCGCCCACCCCCACGGCCGCCGGATCCGGGTTCGTCTGGCTGCCCGGTGTGCGGTCCGGGGTGAACGCGAGTGGCCGCGCCAGCCGATCGGCCGCTTGAGCGCGCACCGACTCGGGGACGGGAGCGATGGACGCGGGCCAGCCGGCGACGAAGCTCTTCCCGACGCCGATCTGCACTTGATTGACCGGATCTCGATTGTACGGACTGAAGGAGATGGCGTTCTCCTCCGCCATCATCATGTTCTCGAAGGTCACCGCCGTCACATCCGCCCGGTACCAGTTGCCCAGAAGCGTGCCCTCCTGGTCCCAGTCCGGCCGCCCACAGGACCCGTCACCCACCAGCTTCGCCCGCCACTGAGCGGCCAGCCGCGGCGGCATGTAGCTGATAAAGCAGGTCGAGTTGACGAAGTTCTCGCCCGGGAAGGGCTGATCCGGACCCAATGGGGGCACGTGGCCGCCTTCACTGATGTACTGGGCCAGGAATTCCGGAAAGCTCGGGTATCGCAGGAGACCGCTGCCGAGAAAGTGGCCGACGTGCCGCGTATCCACGACGCCGACATCCCAGTTCGTGAAGTAGTTGCGCGTCCATCCGATCCGCTGACCCGGACGAACGCGCACCGGATCGCGCGCTCCGTTCATTCCCAGGAACAGAAACCGGCCAGGGCCGATATCCACCCAGCCCGCCGCCGGATCATGCCAGTCCGGGAGACGAAGCCTGGCTTCGAGCTCGTGCAGGTGGTCGTAGTAGCAGGTGACCTCATCCGTGTGCTGGATCCAGACCTCGTACTCGTCGACGGGTCCGACACCCTCCACCGGCGTCTGCCGGTGAAACAGGGCGACGATCCAGCCGGCCGCCATGGCGTCCACCCGGACGAGGTGGTCGCCGCCATTGCGCGGCGTCCCGTAATCGAGATACATGTGGTTCACCGGCCGGATATGGCCGCCATCCGGAGCCGGGTTCACATTGCCAAGCGGGATCACGGCCGCCACCTCTTCGAGATCGGCCGGCGGGCGCACGAACAGCGGGCGCCCGCCGTCCGAGGCCAGTCTCTCCCGCGTCGGGCCGGCCGGCTCCCGCGCCGCCTGGGATAGAGCGGAGCCGGAAACGAGAACGAAGGCCGCGAGGAGGGCGCCGGAAATCAGGCGCGGTTCTGAATGGACCATGCTCTCTCCTCCCGGGTTCGGGAGGAAACCGACGGCCGTCCGGAAAGCTTCAAGCGAAGGACGCGGTCGGCCCCGCCGCGTCTCCATCCCGCGATTGTAGACCCGTCCTGCTCTTCTCTCACGGGCCCGAGAGCTCGACGGATCCGCGACGGCGTCGCCGGCTGGCGAGAATGAGAGTGAGAGAAGCCAGGATCAGGAGAGGCGCCGAGTACGTGCCGGCCAGCAACCGCGATGCGGAGAGGGAACCGAGAATGTGTGCGCAGCCGTTCAAGAGCATGATTGCGCCGAACACGGAGGACGCGCCGCGCGTCCACGGGGCACCCCGGAACACGAAAAGGGACAGTCCCAGGAGCACGACGACGGCGGCGATGAGCCCCGCCAGCCAGACGCGGAACGTGAAGACCGGGATCGGCAGGAAAGGAACGGCCTGCCGGACGCGGAGCGCGATCGGGTTATAGAGCGAGAGAAAATCGTGGCTCGCCTCGTCCCAGACGTGAAGAGCGAGCGTGAGGGTGAGACCCACCCATGCCCATCCGTGAAGTCGGCGATTCGGATTCGTCGCGGTCAGCATGCCCGGCGAGACTCAGAGTAGCCGAAGCGGCTGCCCGGAAACGCCGTCTTGTCGGATCAGGGCCGGGCCTTCGCGGGAACCGGCCCGGCGTGCTTCTGCGTGGCGTACCCCACGATGGCGCCGACGATCGCGCCGGGAAGCATGATCTCGAAGTAATAGTGCTTGCCGGTCGGAGAGGGCATCGCCGCGACCGCGAAGGCCAGCAGGAGGCCGACCGCCAGGCCGAAGACGATCCCGGCGGGGAGGGAGTTGACCTTCTTCGCGAACCACCCGATGAGGATGCCGGCAATGAGGCCCTTGAAGGTCGAGCCGATGATGATGCTGACCATCTGGGAGCGGACGTCCGGCGTGAACCAGGCCGTCATGCCGTCCAGGATCCCGAGAAGGCCGCCGAGGACGAGACCGAAGAGGGGCTTGTTCATTCGAGTTCCTCCTGCCGTTCTCTTAAACGGCAGCGCCAGGATCCTTTACCGGTGGAAAAAGAGAAGAAGCAGGACGCGGACCACGAGATAAGCGAGCACGAGCGCGATGGCGGTCCGGTGGCGGCCGGCGAAGCGTCCGGCCCGCTCCGGGAGGGTCTCGCGGTGAGCCTCCGGCACGCCCCCGTCCAGGAACCTCTGCACTTCCGCGGCGAGCTCCGCGGCGTCCCGGTAGCGGTCCGCGGGCTCGAGAGACATGGCCTTCGCGGCGACCGAGTCGAGCGCCTTTGGAGCGGGAGGGCCTCCGCCCAAGAGGAGAAACGCGAGGATCGCGCCCAAAGCGTAGACGTCCGTCCGTTCCGTGACGAGGCCGGTCCGGCCGGCGGCCTGCTCGGGCGCCATGTAGGCGCGCGTGCCGAGCACGACTCCTTCGGGCTCGGCCGGCTCGGCCAACCGGTGCGACACGCCCCAGTCGAGCACCAGCACTTCCCCGAACGAGCCGATCTACGCGATGAAGCTCGTGCGCGGCGAGCCCCTCTCCCGCTGGGCCGCGGGCCGGCCGCTGACCGACTGCCTGCGCGCATTCCAGAGGGTCTGCGAGGCCGCGGCGTTTGCCCACGCGCATGGAGTCGTCCACCGCGATTTGAAGCCCGGCAACGTCATGCGTCCGGAACGGCGAGGGGCGGGGCCGCTCCCGGCCCCGAGGGACCCGGACCCGTCGGACGAGCCATCACGCCGGATGATACGGCCACGGAGGGGCTTGCGCGCGCGAGCGGTTCTGCTGGGCCCACGCCGGCTCGGCCTCCCGAAAGACCCTCGGGGAGGGACGCGTCAGTCTCGCACCCGGGCATCGCGGGGTCGGGGCCAACCGATCCGATGCCGGTCAGCTCTTCTTGCGCCCCACGAGCCGCCAGAACTGGGTCTCGTTCAGGAGCGTGATGCGGTGCCCCTTCTCGCGCAGGCGCTTGATGTCCATCAGCTTCCGTCCCGCGTCGCGGCCAGCCGCCTGCAGGGGATTGGGGCGCCCGCGCACCACGACGTTCGTCTTCGCCGAGGTCCCGGCGTGAACGATCGCCCCGGCGCGCCGCGCCGCGCGCGCGGCCTCGCTGCGGCGCGTCGTCAGGATGCCGGTGAAGGCGAGGTGCGCGCCCTTGAGCGTCCGGAGCCTGCCGACGTGGAGCGCGGCGGGCCGATGCGCGAGCGCCTCGATCAGCTCCTGCGCGCTCTCGTACCGCTTGCGCCGTTCGCCGATGCAGCGATAGACGATCTCCCTCAAGTGCTCGCTGCACGGGAGGCCCCGGATCTCGCCGGTGCGGATCCGCGCGCCCGCGTCCCCCTTCACGAGCATCCCGAGCAGCTGCCCCACCTGGTACACGTCGTCGCGCGCCTGCCACTTGGGCGCGGCGCCCTCGAGGATCTCGCTCGGCGCGGTCAAAGGGTTGAGCGTGCCCGCGTGAATCCCCCGCCGGTCGCTCTGGTGCCGAACGATCCCGAAGTCTCCGAGCTTCAGGGTGCGGCCCTCGCAGACGAAGACGTTCATCGGCGTCAGGTCGCGGTGGAGCATCTGGCCGCGGTGCAGCTTCCCGAGCACCTGGAGGATGCCCGCGATCTCGCGCCGCGCCGCGGATTCCGGCCACCCCTTGCCGGTGCGCCGCAGGAACGCCCTCAGGTCGCCGTCGCGCGCGTACTCGAGCGCCAGGCAGTAGAGGAAGCGGCCGTCCGCGCGCACGATCGGAAAAGTGTCGTAGACGCGGATCGCCCGGGGGTGGCCGTCGAGGAGCAGCCCAAAGTACGCCTCGCGCAGCCAACCGTCGATGCGCTCGCTCGCCTTGATGCAGACGACCGCCGGCACCGAGCGCGAGCGCGCCAGCCGCATGGCGAGATAGGCCTGGCCGAAGCCGCCTTCCCCGATCAGCCGGTCGACGCGGTACCGGAGCCGCGTCTCCGGGCTGGCGATGACCTGCGTGGGCGTCAGGAGGAACCCCGGCAGAGCGGCGCCCCGCGGCATCGAGAGGGTCGTCGCGGAGGAGATGCTCCTCGCAGAACCGGAGCGGGCGCTTGCGGGTCGGGAGGTCAACGTCGGTCTCTCCTGCACGATATGTCGTTCCCGGCCCTCGCCCGCGTTAAGAAGGAATACCACAACACGAACGCGGACCCCCTCCCGCCGCTCCACGCGGCCGGGCGGACGAAGGGCCCGGCCCGGCGGAGTCTAGAACCGAAAGGTCACGCCCGCGTTGACGCCGTGGGCCCAGAAACTGGAGCCGTGGAACTGGAACGACGGTTCCGGCGCCCCGACCAGGTCCGCCGGCGGCTCCCCAACCCATGACACGCTCTGCGTGGTATTGAGGTTGCGGTTGATCTGCTCGCCCGTCCGGACGACGCTGCTCGCGTACAGGAAGCTGTTGTCCACGAAGAGCGTCGCCCAGGACGTGATCCGGACACCGAGGCCGAGCTCCGCCTCCGGCACCATCGCGAACACGGTCCGCCTGTGCGCGCCGATGTTCGAGGGGAGGGCGAAGTAACCGCCGGGGAACCTCTGCGTCGGCCCGAGGTCGTTGAAATCGTTCGTTTCCAGGAAGCCGTCGATGTCCACCACCTGCGCCATGGCTCCGACGCCGATCTTGACGGACCCGTTCGCGCGGCTCGCGAACGCGAGAAAACTCGTCTCCGGGCTCGCGTGCTCGTTGGAGATGTAAACGGCCGTCAGGCGGCCTCCGCCGCCGCGGCCCACGGGGAGCGGGCGGTTCGGAAATAACTTTTTGATAAAAAGTACTTGACACTACAATCCTGCGTCGGTTAGCGTCGCTGCTCCGGCGGCGCCCCGTCGCCGGGCTGCGTTGGAGGCGCCATGGCCGTGGGTCGAAGCTCGCCGGCCGGGATCGGAGGGTCCTTCCATGTCGCGATCGTCATGGACGGCAACGGACGCTGGGCGACCGCCCGCGGAATGGCACGGGCCGAGGGGCACCGGCGAGGGGCCCGCGCGGTCCGGCGGACCGTGCGGGCCGCTCCGTCTCTCGGGATCACCACCCTGACCCTCTTCGCGTTCTCTTCCGACAACTGGAAGCGGCCGCCACGGGAAGTCGAGACGCTCCTCGCCCTCTTCGGCGATTACCTGCGGTCCGAGCGGGCGGAGCTCCGGGAAAACGGTGTCCGCCTCACGGTGATCGGCAGGCGCGACCGGCTCCCCGAAGACCTCGCCGCGGCGATCGAGGCCTGCGAGGCCGCGACCGCCCGGGCCTCGGGGCTCCATCTGCGCCTGGCGATCGACTATTCCGCCCGCGGCGCGATCCTCCGCGCGGCCGGATCGCTTGCGCTCGCGCCCTCGCCGGACGGAGAGCCGAGCGCCGACGCGTTCCGGCAGCGGCTCGGACGCGCCTGCGGCGCGGACACCGCTCCCGACGTGGACCTGCTGATCCGAACCGGCGGAGAGCTTCGGTTGAGCGACTTTCTCCTCTGGGAAAGCGCCTACGCCGAGCTCGCCTTCCTGCCCTGCATGTGGCCGGACTTTCAGGAAAGGGATCTGGCCGCCGCCGTGGCCGAATTCCACACCCGGCAGCGCCGCTTCGGGGCCCTTCCCGCCGATCTCCCGCCGCGGGAGCCGGGAGGTTCGGGAGACCGAAGGGTCCCCTGCGCGGGGTCGTCGTGACGAGGCGTCCGCTCTCGCCGGACGAGCCCTTCCGATGGAAGCCCGGACGCCTCTGGCTCCCCCGGGAAATGAACACCCCCCCAGCCCTCGAGCCGGATCTCCCCGTGGCTCCGATCGAGCGGCGCCTGGCGCTGCTGATCAACCCCTTCTATCCGAAGGACCCCCACGCGAGCTTCGGCAAACACGTCCTGACTCCCACTCTCGCGCTGACGAGCGTGGCCGGGGCCACGCCGCGGGGATGGACGGTGAAATACTGGGACGAGAACCTCCTCCAGGGACCTCCGCCAGCGGACCCGACGCCCGAAGTCGTCGGAATCACAGTCCACCTGACCTTCGCCGCCCGCGCCTACGCGCTGGCCGCGTGGTACCGCGCCCGGGGCGCGCGTGTCGTCCTGGGAGGACTGCACGTTCTCTCCTGTCCGGAGGAGGCCGCGGCGCACGCCGACGCCCTGGCCATTGGGGATGGCGTTCCGATCTGGCCGCGGATCCTGCGGGACGCGGAGAAGGGTCGGCTCGAGCCCGTCTACCGCGCGATGTATGACAGCGCCTACCGGGACGACCCTCCGCCGCGGCGAGACCTCCTGCCGCGGCGGAGCTTCCTGACGACGTCCAGCCTGATCGCCACCCGGGGCTGCCACAACCGCTGCGGGTTCTGTTATCTCTCGACCGAAGGCCTGCGGATGCCCTACCGGGTGCGGGACGTCGAACAGGTCGCGCGGGAGTTCCTCGCCGACGACCAGCCCTACGGCGTGTTCATCGACAACAATCTCGGGTCCCGGCCGGACTCCCTGCGTTCGCTGTGCAGGGCCCTCGCTCCGCTCGGCAAGATCTGGAGCGCGGCGCTCACGCTCGACGTCACCGACGACCCGTCGCTCGTCGAGGAGATGGCGCTGGCCGGCTGCACGGGAGTCTTCATCGGCTTCGAATCGCTTTCCGACGAGAATCTCCGCGAGGCGCGCAAGCGCACGCCCCGGACCGAAGACTACGCAAGGCGCGTCGCGATCCTCCACGACCACGGGATCCAGGTCAACGGCAGCTTCGTTCTCGGTTTCGATCAGGACCGCAGGGATGTCTTCGTGAAAACGGCCCAATGGATCGAGGAGAACCGGCTCGAATGCGCGACGTTTCACATCCTGACGCCGTACCCGGGCACTCCCCTCTTTCGGAGGCTCGAGGAGGAAGGCCGCCTTCTCCACCGCGACTGGAGCCTCTACGACACGGCGCATGTCGTCTTCCGGCCGAGACAGATGACGCCGGCGGAGCTGTCGCAGGGTTACGCCTGGCTCTACCGCCGGCTCTTCTCGCACGCTTCGATCTGGCGCCGCCGTCCCGGCGACTGGCGCGCCGTGATGCCGTATCTGGCGATGTCCTATCTCTACAAGCGCTCGAACCGCCTCTGGCACTTCCTGATCCGGCGAAACCTGACGAGCGCCGTCTGGCGTCCGCTCGTCGAGCTCACCCGCCGCCGCCATCTTCGGTTCCGCCGCGATCTCGCCGCCCGCGGCCGGGGGGAGCGAACCGCCCCTCGGGGCCGTCTCGCCGTGACTCCGGGGGTCTAGCCGTCTGTTCTCAAGACGTTGTTCCCACTCGGGGTTCTCGTCGTAGAGAATCCGCCCGGAGTCGCCGTCGTCGCCCTCTGCGGCACGCGGCGACCCGGCCGCACCGAGAACTCCTGGCCGCCGCTCCGGTCCGAGGGCACAGAGGCAGCTTCGCTTAGGCAGGGTCCCGGTGTGTGCCCTCGGACAGGGCCGCTGCCGGGCAACGCCGTCGCCTCCGGGCTGCACAGTGCCTGTTCGAGCCGTGCTTCAGCCCCGGCGGCGGGACGCCTCCCAGAGGCGGCCGTGAGCGAAGGCGCACCCACCAGGGACGCCCGGTGGCCGAGCAGCCACTGCGCCTTCGCGCTAGAGCGACGGCCGGTTCTCGCGGTTCGCCCGGGTTCCCTGTCGCCTTGGTCAAGGCCAGGGGTTGAACTCTCTCGGCCGCCTGGTCGCGCGGCGACCGCCGCGGCCGAAAGCCGCGGCCCGACGCCGGGGCGGGTTGTCAGCGCAGGTCCCGGATACGCTGAGGGCCGCCTTGTCCACACCGACACCCCGCGCATCATGGGAACAACGTGTTGAGAAATCACGTCTAGCCGTCATCGGCCCGGGCCTCGACTGGCTTCTGTCGCCCTCGTGTGTGATTTTTCCGTCCCTGGAGCGAATCATAGGGTGAACGAAGGAGCCCGATGTCGAGACCCGAGGCACAGGAAAGGTTCGTGGCCCTGCTCGAGGAGCACAAGAGGATCCTCTACAAGGTCGCGAGCTCCTATTGCGGGAACCCGGCGGACCGCCAGGATCTCGTCCAGGAAATGGCCGTCGCGCTCTGGAAGTCCTTCGGCCGGTACGACGACCGCCGCCCCTTTTCGACCTGGATGTACCGGGTCGCTCTGAACGTCGCCATCTCCTTCTCCCGGAGCGAGCTCCGGCGGGCGCGGCACGCCGTGCCGTCCGGGGATTCCATCCTCGAGCTCGCGGAGGCGCTCGAACCCGCAGCGGCGGACGACGGACTCCGGGTTCTGGAGAACCTGATGCGGCAGCTCGGCGAGCTCGACCGGGCCCTCCTCCTTCTCTACCTGGACGAGAACAGCCACGAGACGATCGGGGCGATTCTCGGCATCTCCCAACCCAACGTCGGCACGAAGATCGGCCGGCTCAAACAGAAGCTCCGCGCGCTCGCGCGCAACGACTGAGACAGGAGGCACTCATGGAACTCGACGATCTGAAGCGCCGCTGGGAAGATCAGGACCGCAGGCTCGAGGACGCCATCCGGCTGAACACGCGCCTGCTTCAGGCGTCCGTCCTCGGCAAGGCCGGGACGTCGCTGCGGGGGCTGTCGCGGCTCCTCTGGTTCGAGCTGCTCGCGAACCTCGTCGCCGCGTTCTGGCTCGGCGCGTTTCTCGCGAACCATGTCTCGGAGCCTCGCTTCCTGATTCCGGCGGCGGCGCTGCATCTGTCCGTCATCGCCCTGATCGTCGCGGGCGTCCGGCAGCTCGCGGCCCTGAGGTCGCTCGATTACGGCGCGCCGATCGTCGCGATCCAGAAGCGGCTGGAGTCGCTCCGGGTGGAGCGGATCCGCGCGGTGATGGCGACGCTTCTCTTCGCGCCGGTTCTCTGGACGCCCCTCTTCATCGTGGCGCTGAAGGGCCTCTTCGGCGTGGACGCGTACGCGGCCTTCGGCGCCGGCTCCCTGATCGCCAACCTGCTCCTCGGCCTCCTGTTGATCCCGCTCGCCGTCTGGATCTCGAAGCGCTACGAGGCGCGGATGAGGGGCTCGGCCTTGGTCCGGAGACTGATGCGGACCCTCGCCGGCAGGAGCCTCGACTCCGCGGCCGCCTTCCTGGACTCGATTTCCGACTTCGAAAGGACGGAGGCGCGGCCCTGATCCCCCGGCGGGGTCTCCGGGGCTCTATGTCTTCGTGACCCGCGCGACCTCGGCGGCGAGCCGGCCCGGCACGATCTCGCGCAGCTCATAGCGGACCCGGACGGAGGGCTTGTCGATCTTCAGCACGCGCGTGAGGTCGATCGGCGTGCCGACCACGACGACGTCGCAGGGGGTTCGGTTGATCGTCTCCTCGAGCTCGCGGATCTGCTCGGCGCCGTAGCCCATCGCCGGCAGGATCGAGGCGGCGTTCGGGTACTTCTGGTAAGTGTCGCGGATCGAGCCGACGGCGTAGGGACGCGCATCCACGATCTCGGCGGCGCCGTCGCGGCTCGCCGCGACGAAGCCCGCGCCGTAGGTCATCCCGCCGTGCGTCAGCGTCGGGCCGTCCTCGACGACCAGGACGCGCTTGCCGCGCACGAGCTCGGGCCGCTCGCTCGTCACCGGCGACTCGGCGCGGATCACGCGGGCGCCGGGGTTCAGGCGGGCCGCCGACTCCTCGATCTCGCGGATGCGGCTCTCGTCGGCGGTGTCACACTTGTTGATGAGGATCACGTCCGCGCGCCGGAAGTTCGCCTCGCCCGGGTAGTACGACGTCTCGTGCCCGGCACGGTGCGGATCCGCGACACAAATGTGAAGGTCGGGCAGATAGAACGGCAGATCGTTGTTGCCGCCGTCCCAGAGGATCACGTCGGCCTCCCGCTGCGCCTGCTCCAGGATCCTCCCGTAATCGACTCCCGCGTAAACGACGAACCCGCTGTCGATCAACGGCTCGTACTCCTCCCGCTCTTCGATCGTGCAGTTCTCGCGGTCCATGTCCGCGTTCGTGGCGAAACGCTGGCACGCCTGCGCCTCGAGGTCGCCGTACGGCATCGGGTGGCGGATCGCGACGACGCGCCGTCCGCTCTCCTTCAGGATCTTCGACAGGTACCGCGTCGTCTGGCTCTTGCCCGCGCCCGTGCGCACGGCCGTGACAGCGATGACCGGCACGCTCGCCTTCAACATCGTGTGGTCGGCCGACAGGAGGAGGAAGTCCGCCCCCGCGATGATGCAGAGCGAGGCCAGGTGCATCACCTGCTCGTGCGAAACATCGGAGTAGGAGAAGATGCACTGGTCGATCTTCAGGTCCTTGATCACGCCCGCGAGATTCTTCTCGTCGAAAATAGGGATTCCCGCCGGGTAGAGCTTTCCGGCGAGCGCGGCCGGGTAACGTCGGCCGGCGATGCCGGGGATCTGCGCCGCCGTGAAAGCCGCGACCTCGTAGCCCGGATTGTCGCGGAAGAACGTGTTGAAGTTGTGAAAGTCGCGGCCGGCTGCCCCGAGGATCGCGACCCGGATCGGACGAGAACTCATGAAGGCCTCCTCGCCGGACAACCTACCCGAACCGCGGGCCACCGGGATGATTCGTTTGCACCTCTCGATGCGCGCCCTGGAGTTCTCCGCGAAGGAGCCCGGGTTGAAGATCTTCACGGACCAGTCGATCGGACCGCGCCGGATCGAGCTGCACGTGCCGGGCGCCGAGACGCTCGTCGTCCTGTTCCGGCAGCCGGACTTCGAACCCGGGCCGATCCCGGCGGTGGTCTTCGTCGCCGGCAACGTCCCGACGGCGTCTTCACCGGTCCGGCGCGGCGTGCGAGGCGGCGGCTCTCAGGCCGGCCGGATGTTCTGGTTCATGTGAAAGAGATTGGCCGGGTCGTACCGGCGCTTCACCCGGACGAGGCGATCGTAGTTCGGGCCGTAGGCGGCGCGCACGCGATCGCCTTCGTCGGCAGTCAGGAAATTGACGTAGACGCCGCCGCTGGCGAAAGGCGCCGTGGCATTGAAGAAGTCGCGCGCCCAGCCGACGCAGCGCTCGTCGTCGGCCGGGTCCTCCCAGCGGCCGTGGAAGTTCATGACGAACTGGGCGTCGCGGTGCGGGTACGCCGCGGAGTCCGGCGCCGGCCGCGTCGTGGCGCCGCCGATCGCGCCGAAGAAGATCTCGCATTCGGGTGACGGCAGCTTTCCGACGTACGCGACGACGACGTCGAAGAGCCCGTCCTCGAGGGTCGAGAAATTGTGGGACTTCCAGTAATTGCGGGCGCCGGGGGTCAGCAGCGGGTCGAAAGTCTTCTGCCAGGCGACATAGGGCTGGACGCCGATATGTTCGCCCCAGGGAGTGCCGAACCGGCGCAGCGGCTCGATGAGCGGCTCCCCCCGCTTCGGGTCCCCTGCATAGAGCAGGGCGAGCGCCATCATCTCCCGGCCGTGGACCTTCTCGGGGAGGAACGGCAGCGGCGGCGCCTTGCGAAGCACGGTCCACACGGAGAGCTCGTCCGGCGCCTTGGCCGTGAATTCGCGGTATTGCCGCAGCACCGACTTCGCCTCGGAGATCGGGTACACGATGAGCCCGCTCAGCACGTCCGGGCCGACGGGGTGCAGCCGGAATTCAAAGCGCGTGACCACGCCGAAGTTGCCGCCGCCGCCCCGGAGGGCCCAGAAGAGGTCGGGGTTCTCGGACGCGCTGGCGCGGACGACCTCGCCGGCCGCGGTCACGACCTCGGCCGATTCGAGGTTGTCGACGGTCATGCCGTACTTGCGGCTGAGCCAGCCGAAGCCCCCGCCGAGCGTCAGTCCGGCGACGCCGGTCGTGGAGTTGATGCCGACCGGCGTGGCGAGGCCGTGGGCCTCCGTGGCGGCGTCGAGGTCGGCGAGCGTGGCGCCGCCTTCGATCGTGACGCGGCGCGCGGCGGCGTCGACCCGCGCGGCCTTCATCTTCGAGAGATCGATCATGAGCCCGTCGTCGCACACGGCATTGCCGGCGATGTTGTGCCCGCCGCCGCGGACAGAAAGCAGGACCCCGTTGTCCCTCGCGAAGTTCACGGCGCGGACGACGTCCGGCGTGGTGGCGCACCGCGCGATGACCGCCGGGCGCTTGTCGACCATCGCGTTCCAGATCTTCCTCGCGCTCTCGTAGGCGCCGTCGCCAGGGAGGAGAATCTCCCCCCCGAAACCGCGCTTGAACTCTTCGATCTTCCCTGCCGCCAGACTCGTCATCGCCTCCTCCCTTTCCTGTCCTTCGCGCGGCCGGACCACGCCGGACCGCGCCGGGCGCAAGAGACGATATCGAAACCGCGGCGTTGACGCACGGTCTCTGTGGGAGGCATCCCCGGAGTCGTTCCCGTATCCGGCGGGTCAGTTCGGCGATCCGGCCTGTTCACGCCCCGCCATCCTGTCGAGCAGGGCCCGAAATTCGGGCGCGGCGCGCAGCGAGGCAAGGTCCGGATCGCCGCGGAGGAGCGCGGCGTCGTCGAGGCCGCGGTCGGCGGCGGCCCGCAGGAGGGCCAGCGCCTCCGGCGTCCGACCGGACAACGCCTCGAGGCAGGCGAGGTTGTAGCGCGGAAGCCACGAATCGGGCCGCAGCGTCTCGGCCTTCGTGAGATAGGCCCGCGTGCGGTCGGGCAGCCCCACGCGGCGTGCCGAGTTGCCCGCCTGAACGAGCGCCGCGAAGTCGTCCGGCACGGTCTGCAGGACCCGCTCGTAGCTCTCGAGGGCCCGGCGAAAGTCGCCCTTCTCGTAGGAGAGGTCCGCCAGGAGCTGGTGGACCCTGGGGTAGCTCGGGTCGGCGGCCATCGCTCTGTCGTACCACGTCCGCGCTTCTTCCTGGCGTCCCTGAAGAGTCTCGATCACTCCGAGCTTGCACATGGCCTCGACGAACCCGGGCGTGATCTCGAGGGCCGCCTTCAAGAGACTCTCGGCCTCGTGGTCGTCTCCCTGCAGTATCGCGATCGTGCCGAGCTCGCCGAGGACGCGGCTCTGCTTCGGATCGGTGGCGAGCGAGCGCCGGTACTCGGCCTTCGCCTCGTCCAGGCGCCGCTGGCGGAAGAGGACGAAGGCGAGGGTGTTGCGGGCCGAGACGTGCTCGGGAAGCTGCGCGAGGATCTCCCGCAGCAGCGCCTCCGACCGCGCCCAGTTCCGATCGCGGGCGAAGTGCCGCGCGTCTTCGAGCCTGTTGTAGATGCCGATCCCGTCCTTCGGATCCATCCCGCCCAGGCTCTCGCGGTCGCGCCGGGGAGAGAGGTAGCCGAGCGAGACCAGGTTCTCCATCGTCTCGCGCGTCATCGGGTTGCCGGCGGTCTCGATCGAGCGGCGGCGGGAATCGGCGAGGATCGCGTCGAGCTGACGGTCGAGAGCGGCGGCGCGGCGCGGGTCGGAGGCGACGAGATTGCGCAGCTCCTTCGGGTCGGCCTTCAGGTCGTACAGCTCGGGCCTCGGGGCGCGGATCCACTTGAAGCCTTTCGAGCGCACGCCCGCGAGCGGCGCCATGCCGAAGCCGACTTCCGAGAGGAGCGACTCGACGTACTGCGGCCTCGCCGGCGGCGCGACGTCGCCGCGCAGGGCGGGGAGCAGATCCAGGCCCTGCGTCTCTCCGCCGCCGGGCAGGCCCAGGGCGGCGAGCACCGTGGGCACGATGTCCACCGAGCTGACCGGCCCTCCGTATGTCCTTCCGCCGGGCAACTTCCGCGGGTAGCGGAGGATGAGGGGCACGTGAATCGTCGCGTCGTAGACGAAGATCGCGTGCGTCCTCTCTCCGTGCTCGCCGAGACTCTCGCCGTGGTCGGCCGTCAGCACGACGAGAGTGTCGTCGAGCAGCCCTTCGCGGCGCAGGCGGTCGAGGAGCATCCCGACGGCCCGGTCGGCGCCCGCGATCTCCCCGTCGTACGGCGTCGGGGCGAGCACGGCATCCTCCGCGAGCGGGGCGTACGGGGCATGCGGGTCGTAGAAATGGACCCAGGCGAAGAAAGGGGGACGCGGCCGCGACGCCTTCCACCTGTCGAACCAGGAGAGGAACCGCCCGGCGGTTTTGGTGCCTCGCCGATCGCGAACGAGGAAGAGCTTCGGCGCGTCCTCCGCCCAGAGATCGTCGTCGTAGCCGTCGAACCCCTGCGTCAGGTTGTAGCGGCGGCCGAGGATCACGGCCGACACGAAGGCCTGCGTCGCGTAGCCGGCCGCCTTGAGCCGCTCGGCCAGTGTCACCGCCCGGTCGCCCAGGGCGTAGGCGCCGTTGTCGCGCACCCCGTGGGCCGGGGGGAGAAGCCCCGTCAGGATCGAGGAGTGGGAAGGAAGCGTGATCGGAGCCGCCGCGGCCGCGTTCTCGCAGCGGACCCCCTCCCGCGCGAGGCGGTCGATGTTGGGCGTGCGCGCGAGGGTGTAGCCGTAACAGCCGAGATGGTCGGCCCGGAGCGTGTCGATCGTGATCAGGAGGACGTTGGGCCGGGGCCGCGGCTTGCAGCCCGTCCCGGGGAGCAGCAGGGCCGCCGCGAAAGCGAGGAGCCCGGCGAGCCCGCCTCGTCCTGGCCGAATCCGCAGAAGGAGCCGCACCTGCGAACGAGTCTATGGCATCGGGCCATTTCTTCCCTTGAAGTCGTCGGCCTGGTCCGATAACCTCACCGTCATCCTGATTCGCCTTCATGCGGAAGGAGTTGCCTATGCGTAAGGCATTTCCGGTTCTCATGGCGCTTTGCGCCCTTCTCGGGGCGTCCATGGCTTTCGCGGATGTCCCGGCGACTCAGAGCGGGGCCCTGCGTCACCAGCGCCATGGAAAGAAGGCCAAGGCCGAGCGCCGGAAAGCCGCAGGCACGCAGGGCGCCACTCCTCATGATTTCGGCAGCATCGCCCTGATCGACTCTTCGGGACTCCAGTGGTTCTTCAATGATGATCTTCCCGACACGGAGACTTCCAGCGCCTCCGGGGCGGCCGAGGAGGCGAGCTACACGGCTGCGGTCCCGGCGACGACCTCCGGCGGCGGCACGACGATGTCCACGCTCAACGACGCGTACGACGGCTACGGCGCGATGTGCATCAGCCTGAACGGATCAACGGGACCGTGCGCCGACGACGATCCGACGAACTACACCATGTACAACAGGAACGGTCCGGCCACGGTGGACGCCTCCTGCGGCGGCCGGCAGTACATCTACAACGCCCAGACGTCCGGCGGCATCCAGATGGTGCGCAAGATCTACGTGCCCTCGACCGACTCCTTCGGGCGCTGGGTCAACGAGTTCACCAACATGACCGGCGCCCCGATCATGTTCAACATGATCACGTCCAACAACCTCGGATCGGACAGCAACACGGTGATCGTCACGTCAAGCAACGGCACCGCCGCGGTGACGGTCAACGACTTCTGGGCGACGAGCTTTCAGGCTTACAGCGGCAGCACTTCTTCCGATCCCCGGCTCGGCCACGTCCTGAGGGGACCCGGCTCTCCGGCTTTGACGGGCGTCTCGTTCACCGACGGCGACGACAATCCCTTCTGGAGCTACACGCTCACGCTGGCGGCGGGCGAGACCAAGATCATCATGACCTTCGGCGTCGCCCAGCCGAGCAAGGCCGCCGCCGCCGCGAAAGCGGCCGATCTGCTCGCTCTGCCGGCCGTCGCGACGGCGTGTCTCTCCGGCACGGAGCTGTCGCAGATCGCGAATTTCGTGGCGGGCCCTGCCCCGACCAACACGCCGACCAACACGCCGACCGCCGTACCGACGAACACACCGACTGTCCCGCCACCGAGCCCCGCAGCCATCGTCCCGACGCTCTCCTTCCGGATGCTCGGGCTGCTTGCTCTGGCACTGGCGGCCACGGCGCTCTTCGTGCTCAAGCGGCCCTGAGGGCGACCGTCGCCTTCGGCGACACACCGGCGAGGCCGGACCCGGGATCGTCCGGGCCGGTGACTATTTCTCGAAGAACGTGACCGCGCCGCTCTCCAGGTCGTACATCGCTCCGACCAGGCGGACGGCGCCGGAGTCGAGCATCTCCTTCACGACGGGGCTCTTTTCCCGGATCTCGTTCATGGCCAGCCGCACGTTCTCTTCCCCGACCTTGTCCACGTAGGCGTGGTCCTTGCTGGTTCCCGGCCCGGAAGCCGCGACCGCCGGCTGGATCTTGGCCACCAGCTCCGTCAGGTTGCCGAGCTTCGCGTTGTCGATCGCTCCCTTGACCGCGCCGCAACTGGTGTGGCCCAGGACGACGATGACCTTGACGCCGATGACTTTCGTCGCGTATTCGAGAGAGCCCAGGTTGTCGGCGTTCACCACGTTTCCGGCCACGCGGATGCTGAACAGGTCGCCGATGGACTGATCGAAGATCGCCTCCACCGGGACGCGCGAATCCATGCAGCTCAGGACGACGGCGAAGGGGTACTGCCCCGCGGCCGAAGCCTTCACCTTCGCGAGGAGGTTTTTCTGGACCGATGTTCCGGCGTGGAAACGGGCGTTTCCCTCCTTCAAGGCGTCGACCGCCCTGGCCGGAGTCATGGCCGATTGCGACTCCCTGGTCTGGACGACGGACTTCCTGGCGGCCGCCTTGGCCGCGACCTTCGGGGCATCGGGCAATGCGACGGCCGTGGAGGCCACGAGAAGAGCGACAGAGATCCAGGCCCGCGAATTCGGGACGCGCATCAAGTCCTCCTTTGAAATTTGTCCGTAGCCTATCCCGGCAAAGGGGTCCGACCCTCCGGTTTCCGCCTTGAATCCCAGATCCTTCGGCCGAGAAGTCCCGCGCTGGATTCCCGGCACGATATCGTCGGGAGAAATGGCGATTTCCCCGGCATCGACCTCTTTCCGAAGGCGACGGTCTGGATCCAGAAACAGGAGTTCGCCTATTACACCGGAGACGCCTGGCAGCCCGGCGGGCGGCACGGAGGCATCGATCCCGACGATGTGAAGGCCCTCGTCCAACGCAATACCGAAGGGCGCCTGCGCCTCATCGACGGCGACGACGTCGAGATCCTTCCCGGCATCCGCGTCTATACCGGAGCGCGCCACACCTGGGCGTCGCAGTACATCCGCGTCGACGGCGATCGCCCCTTCGTCCTCGCTTCCGACAACTGCTATCTCTACCGCAACCTCGCCGAGCACCGGGCGAGCGCCACCTTCAGCGAGGCCGACGAGCCCGCCAACATCCGGAACCAGGCGCGCATGATCGCGCTCGCGGGCTCCGCGGACCGCGTCGTCCCCGGCCACGATCTCCGGCAATTCGAGAGATTCCCCGCGCGGGACCGCGTCGCGCGAATCCGGTCATCACCGGGTCTCTGGACTATTCGTATCGCAGCGCCGCGGTCGGCGCGATCCGGGACGCCTTGCGCGCGGGGACGTAGGCCGCCAGCATGGTCGCGAGGACCATCGCCGGAACGACGATGAGATAGACCGTCAGGTCGACGCCGCCGGCATTGAACAGCATCGAATTCATGAGGCGCTCGAGGCCGAAACCCATCGCGAGCCCGATCGCCGTTCCCACTCCCACCAGGACGAGGCCCTTGCCCATCATGAGGCGGAGCACGTCTCTCGGTCCCGCGCCGATGGCCATGCGGATGCCGATCTCGCGGGTCCTGCGGCTCACGTTGTAGGCCACCATCCCGTACAGGCCGGCGATCGCGAGCAGGAGGCCCACCGCTCCCAGCGTGCTGACCATCTCGACCGCGATTCCCGGCCCGTCCACCGCGGCATACCGGTAGAGGTCTTCGTACGTCCTCGTCGCCAGCATCGGCATGTTCGGATCGAGCGTCCGGACGACGTCCTTCATCGGCCTGACCAACTGCAGGGGGTCGCCGCTCGACCGCACCAGCACGACCATTCTCGCGGCAGGATGCTGGGCGAGCGGCAGATACACGAAATCCATGGCCCTGTCGAGGCTGTCGCGATACTTGATCCTCTGCGCGACGCCCACGACCTCCACCGGCGCGCCGGTGGAGCTTTCGAGCCGGATGCGTTTGCCCACGGCATCCGCGCCCGGCCAATAGTGTTTCGCGAAGAACTCATTGACGACGGCGACACGCGGCGTCTCCGCGGTATCGGACGCCAGAAAGCCGCGGCCATGCAGGATCGGTATCTTCAACGTCTCGAAGAACCCTTCATCCACGGTGTCCATCGTCGACGTGAAATTCTCGCGATCGCGGGGCATCGGAAAACCTTCCGGCACGAAGGCGATGCGGCCGAAGGTCTCCAGCGAGAGCGGTGGGTTCTGCGTCAACGCGGCGCTCTCGACTCCCGGCGTCTCTCGCACGCGCTCGGCCAGCAGCTTGTAGAAGCGTGATGTCCGGCCCTCGTCGTACTGCAGCAGACGCGGATCGAACCTCACCAGCAGAAGGTGATCCGTCCCGAACCCGACTCCGTCGAGCAAGTCGCGCTGGAAACCGCGGAACACCAGGAAGGACGCGGCGAGCAGCATCAGAGACATGGCGATCTGCGCCACCACCAGCGCGTTCCGTCCCCACAGGCGCTTGCGCCCGTGTCCGGGCTCATCCACGTCGCCCGCCTTGAGCCCTTTGACGAGGTCCGCGCGCGTGCTCTGCAGCGCCGGCGCCAGGCCGAAGAAGAGCGCGCTCAGGACGGACAGCGCGAGGCTCGCCAGGAGCACGCGCGCGTCCATTCGGAACGGGATCTTGACCGGCAACTCGGTTGGAATCGTGAAGGTGCTCAAGACCTCGATACCGGCGTACCCGACGACGATCCCGCCCAATCCCCCCAGGAACGCCAGAACCAGGCTCTCCGTCAGGAGCAGCCGGATCAGCCGGAAACGCCCGGCGCCGATCGCGAGGCGTACGGCGATCTCGCGCGTTCGCGTGCGGGCGCGGCTCAGGAGGAGTCCCGCGGCGTTGGTGCACGCCACCAGCAGCACGACCAGCGCCAGGACCGTGAAGATCACGCCGAATTTCCAGTTGACGTCGTTGTCCTGCGTCCGCATTTCGAACTGGGTGTGGACCGACGCGCCGCGATCGCGATTGATCTTTGGATACTCCTGTTCGAAGCCGCGCGCGAGCACGGCGAGCTCGTTGCGCGCATCCCGCAGCGTCGTCCCCCGTCTCAAGCGGGCTCTCACGGTCAGTTCCCGATCGTCCCGGTCCACGAAGAAGTCCTTCCGCGGGTTGGTCGAGAATACCCGCGCCATCGCCAGCGGAATGTAGAAGTCCGGACGAGCGAAAATGAACATTCCCGGGAACGTCTCCGGCGCGACGCCGATCACGGTGAATTCCGCGCCGTTCAAGCGAACCGTCCTGCCGACGATCGAGGGGTCGCTCGCGAATTCGCGCTTCCAGAAGTCCGGCGCGAGCACCACGACGGCATCGCGGCCGGGCACCTTGTCTTCGTCCTCCCGAAAACCGCGCCCCAGCTTCGGCTCCACGCCGAGCACGCGGAAGTAGTTGCCGGAGACCATCATTCCGCCCCGGACGAGCGGCGTGGCTCGGGGCTCGGCGCTGAAGCCGACGGCCCCCGGAGGCGCGTTGGCGACCACGCCGTCGTAGCTTTTCGTGTGGTCGCGGATGTCCAGATACTCGCGATAGGAGAACGTGTCGAAGCCGTTGTCGCGAGACGTGCTCACCAGGGTGACCACGTCTCGAGGACGCGGCACGGGATAGGGCCTGAAAATCAGCGCGTCGAGCATGCTGAAGGGCATCGCCGTCATCCCGATCCCGATCGCGATCGTGACCACCACGAACGCGGTCAGCCCGGGCGTCCGGCGCAGGCTCCGGATCGCGTAGCGCACGTCGTCCACGAAATCCGTCAGCCAGTGAACGCGCCACATGTCCCGCGCTTCCTCTTTCTTCTGGTCCAGCCCGCCCAACGCGAGCATGGCCTGGCGGCCCGCCTCCTGGGCGGAAAGCCCGGCGGCGACGCCTTCCTCGATCTTGCGCTCCAGGTGGAACTGGAGCTCCTCGTCGAGCTCGCTCTCCACCCGGCGGCGGCGGAAAATGGATTTGAGCCGCAACGGAGCCGTGAACCACCAGTGCTGGATCCGCACGACTCGCTATGCCTCTGAGAGCCGGACGACGGCCGAGATCGCGGAGGACAGCCGCCGCCAGTTCGCCGTCTCCGATTCGAGCTGTTTTCTGCCGAGGCGGGTGAGCGAGTAGAACTTCGCTCGCCGGTTGTTCTCGGTCTGCTTCCACTCGGCCTTGATCCAGCCTTCCTGCTCCAGCTTGTGCAACGCCGGGTAGAGAGACCCTTCGCTGACTTGCAGGACATCGGAGGAGAGCGATCTCAGGCGGAGGCTGATGGCCCAGCCGTTCTGGGGCTCCAGCGCCAGGATCTTCAGAAGCAGCAGATCGAGAGTGCCCTGAACGAGGTCGTTCGGCTTGCTCATATCGGTTTCCGAGGGGAGTGTACGGCATCCTCCCCTCGGTAAGCAAGGGGAATCTGCTCCTCCCCTCCCGGAGCCTCCGGAGGGCCACCTGCAGACGAAGTCCGGACGGAGCTCCAGCGAATTCGAATGCTCCTCGAGAGCGGAAGGGGCCGGACCACGTCGCCTCGCGGCCAGGTCTCTCTTGAGTGTTGAGACCGCTCCGCCGTCCGGCGCGGACGCGATGGCGCCGCTATTTTGGCAGCGAGTACTCGCCGTCGACTTTGTACGACACCGTCCCGTCGGCGTTGGGCGTGCCCTTGTAGGTCCCCTTGCCCTTGATGCCCTTGCACTTGCCCGTGCCGCCCGAAAAGGTCCAGGTGCCGCCGCCGCTCTGGAACTTCCCGTCCTTCATGGTCGTCGCGCCGTGGAAGTGAGCCGTCGTCTTGTCTCCGTTCGCCAGGGTCGCCGTGTGATAGCCGTTGCTCGTCGCCTTGTCGCCCCGGATCTCATCCATGGAAACACTGACGCCGTCCTTGTACGCCACTCCCGCGATCTCGAAGCCCGACCACGTGCACTGGCCCTTGCCGATGGCAAAGGAGTGGCCCGGCTTGTCTCCGATCTCGACCGGCGCGGAGGGATCGGCCTTGCATTGGGCCGTGCCGGACGTCTTCGTCTGCGCCACCGCCGTTGCGGCGAGCGCGGCTGCACCAAGGAACACGAGTACCGTCTTGCTGCGCATGAGTCCTCCCTCGATCGGCGGAATCGCCGACGTCTGCGCAGGAGTCTCAGTCCGCCGGCACGGCAAGTCAAGAGCGGCGCCCGAGGGAAGCGGCGTCATGCCGACGGCCTCGGCGGCGGCAGGGCGACGCCCTTGATCAGCAGCCACAGGCCGAGCGGCACCTCGAAGACGAGCATCGGCAGCCACAGGAGCGAGGCGGCCGTGCCGGTAAGGACTCCGACGAGCTGCAGGGGAAGACCCACCACGAGCAGGCCCGACGCGAGCACGCCGATCCACGCCAGGGGGACGGGGATCATCCGGCCGCGCAGGAGGAGATAGGAAAAGGCCGTGCTGCCGGCGGCGAAGAAGATCGCGCTGATGGTCGAGCTCCAGCTCGGAAGGTTCAACAGGACCGCGCCGAGCGCGCTCGCCGCCGCGGGTTCCGGCGCGGCCGCTCCGGTGGCCGTCGCGAGCCAGAGCTGTCCCAGAGACCTCGGCAGGGAGACCGCGCCGATCACGCCCTCGGCGACGCGGCACGTCAGGCCGAGCATCGCGAGGTCCGGGTCCTCGGCGCGCGTGATCGAGTAGAGCGTCACGGCGAGCACCAGGGCGCAGAAGCAGCAGATCAGGTCGAGGACAATCGCCGCGCGGACGTCGGTCACGTGCCGGGCGATGCCCGCGAGCTTCGCGGCGGTCCCTCCCGCGCCGTCCGCCCTGCCCGAGAGGAACATCCCGGACAAGCCGGCCGCGATGTAGAACAGGAACACGAACCCGGCGATCCTGGCGTTCTTCGTGCGAGTCATGCGTGCTTCTCCTTGCGCGAGCAGTCAACACCGGGATGCGGCGCGCTCCTGATGGAGACAGATACGACGAACAGGGCCGGGATGTTCCCTTCTTCACGACGGCGAAGGTCCCCTGCGGCCGGCCGGGAAGACCGGACCCGAAGATCGCCGCCGGCGCCCGTCAACAGGCGCGGAAGCCGTCGAAGAACTCGCGATGGGCGGCGAGGATCTCCGGCCGGCCGGCGGTCAGGCGCGCTCCTATTCCTGGCGCAGGGCGACCATGGGATCGACGCGGGCGGCGCGGCGGGCGGGGATGTAACAGGCGAGCAACGCCGCGCCGACGAGGAGCAGCGTCACCCCGCCCAGTGTCAGCGGGTCGGTGGCCGTCACGCCAAAGAGCAGCGACTCCACGGTGCGCGTCAGGGCGAGCGAACCGGCGATCCCGATCGCGACCCCGAGGACGGTCGTGCGCAATCCCTGTCCCAGGATCATCCTCAGGATATCGCGGCGGCCCGCCCCGAGAGCGGCGCGCACGCCGATCTCGCGCGTGCGGCGGCTCACCGAATAGGCCATCACGCCGAACACCCCCGCCGTTGCGAGCAGCAGCGCAGTGATTCCGAAGAACCCGATGAGAATGACGTTGAATCTCCGCGACCCGAGCGAATCGGAATAGACCTGCGGCAACGTCTGGAACCTCGCCGGAATCTCCGGGTTGAGGTCCTGCAGGATTCTTCGCGCCGCCGATGTGACCGACCCGGTGTCGGCATCGCTCAGCATCGTCAGGCTGATCGCCGCCCGCGGCCGCTGGAACAGATTCACGTAGACGGTCGGACGCGGCGGCGCATCGAGGCCATATTCGTGCGTGTCGCCCACGATCCCGACGATCGTCAGCAGGCGCAGGTCGCCATCCATGTTCCCGAACTCGATCGTGCGGCCGATCGGGTCCTGATCCGGCCACCGGACGCGCGCCAGCGATTCGCTGATCACGGCGACGTGCGGAGAATTCGCGCCGTCGCGCTCGTCGAAGATCCGTCCTCGAAGCACGGGAATTCGGAGGGCCCGGAAGTACCCGTCCGTCGCGGCGCAGAAGTCCGCTTTGCCCAGGCGTTCCTTCTGCTGAAACATCGCGAGAAGACCATCCGTGGTCGCGGGAACCTCGTTCGGCGCCATCAGGAGGAACATTCCGTCGGGAAGGCCTCCATCCACCATCGGCAGGCCGCTGGCCGCCCCGACCGCGCGCACGCCCGGGACCTGCTTGAGCCGGCCGATCAGGGTTGAAAAGAACGCCGCCTGCCCCGCCTTCGCCCTGGAATCGTCCGCCCATGGAAGCGAGACGTCCATCGCGACGATCTTGTCCACGCGGAACCCCGGGTCCACTTCGAGCACTTTCATCAGGCTGCGCCCGAGCAGTCCCGCTCCGACCACGAGAACCAACGTGACCGCGATCTGCGCCACCACGATGATCCGGCCGACGCGCTGGCTCCCCCGCGAGCCGGCCTGCCCACGCCCGCCTTCCCCGAGGCCCCTCCCCAGGTCCCCGGAAGTCACGCGTGCCGCGGTGAACGCCCCGAGGCCCGCGGCGACCGCGGTGGAGAGCAGGAACGCGAACACGAGCACGGGAATGCTGATCGAGACGCTGTCCAGACGCGGCAGAGTGTTCGGCGCGAGCGCGACCAATCCCGCCACTCCCCAGAACGCTCCCAGGACGCCCAGTCCGCCGCCGACAATCGCGAGCAGCAATGCCTCCGTAAGGAACTGACCGATCAGCCGCCCGCGCGCCGCGCCGAGCGCGCTGCGAATGGCGAGCTCGCGCTCTCTCGCCGACGCCTGCGCCAGCAGCAGATTCGCCACGTTGGCGCACGCCACCAGCAGCAGGAATCCCACGGCGCCGAGCAGGATCAGCAGCGGCGAGCGCGCCTTGCCCGTGATCGAGTCCCGCAGCGGGACGGCAACTCCATCCTTGAGGAGATAGTCGCCCTGCTCGCTCGATGTCTCGTGGATGCGCCGGGCGATCGCGCCGATGTCCCGATTCGCCTGCTCGACGGTGACACCGTCGAGCAGGCGTCCGACCGCGGAGAAGTTGTGCGACGTCCGGCTCGCGTTTTCGCCCTCCAGATCGGCCGGCAGCCACAGGTCCACGCCCGCCGGGAACTGAAATCCGGCCGGAAGCACGCCGATGATGGAGTAGACCCCGCCGTCGATCTTCAGATGCGACTGCGAGAGATCCCGCGGCGCTCCGAGGTGCTGCCTCCAGTATCCGTAGCTGACGAGAGCGGTCGGTCCGGCCCCTTTCTTCGAGTCGCTCGCGCTGAAATCCCGTCCCAGGATCGGCCGAACGCCGAAGACCTTGAGAAAGCCGGGCGAGACGTTCGCGATCGCCGTGCGCGTCGGCTCCGAAGCCCCCGAAACGGAAACGACGTAGTTGTTGTACTTCGCGATCGCCTGGAAGCTGCGGCTCCGATCGCGAAAGTCGTCGAAGTTCGGGTCCGCGAGGCGCGACCACCCGCCTCGCGGATTGACCTCGAAGACGGCCACGATCCGGTTCGAATCGCGGTACGGCAGCGGCCGCAACAACACGCCGTACACGACGCTGAAGATGGCCGTCGTCGCGCCGATGCCGATGCCCAGGGTCAGGATGGCGACGGCGGCGAAGCCGGGATTCTTGGCGAGCTGCCGAAGACCATAGCGAAAGTCGGAGCCGATCGCGTGGAGCCAGTTGCCAATCCGTTCTTCGCGCATCGCCGTCATCGGGCCTGACCTCCCCACTCTCTCCAGGGACGGCCATCTTCCGAGGCAAACGCGATGCCAACCGCGGCGCGGCTAAGTGACTGAAAGCGCGATACCAACGGGCACCCGGCCGCGGCGGGACGTTCGTTTCCGGCAAACACCTGTCCGTTTCCGCACAGCCACGACCCGACCGATCGAGCGGCTATCCCACCCGGACTCTCGGCGGACCCTTCCGCGGGAGTGGTCCGGGGCCGATCCGCTCGGCGACGGGGGCGTTGACGGTCGCGCCCCTTTTCGAGTTGCCCGGCCACCGTCCCTTCGTGCTGGCCACCACGCCGGGGCGCAAGGCGCGCCTTCGTCCGCCTGCTGGGGATCACCCCGCGCCGCTACCGCGCCCTCGCCGGCCGGGAACGCTGAAGAAGGGGCCGAGCGCCGGACTGGCTCGACCGGGGCCGGGCTTGACCGGGCGAGACTCGTGGTGCGCGTCAGGCTTTCGGCACGCGGCAGAAGTCCTCGGGGTCCGCGCGCGAGCCGTCCCCGAAGACTTCAGTGTTCTGCACGTGCACGACGACGAAGCCGTTCTCGACGCGTTCGACGACGCCGTTGCGGTCACACAAGGAGCAGCAGACGACGGCCCCTTGCATCGGGACCTCGGCGCCGGCCGGAAGACCCACGAAGCTTTCCTGGCTGATGAAGCGGCCGTCTTCGTGGGAGCACTCCGGTCTCCGGCCCGGGCACTCCAGGATCCGGCACATGAATCCCTTGCTCTTGCTTTCGCTCATGTCGCTCCGCGGCTGAAATCTTACGCCGGACCAGGATCCTGCGCTCAAAGAAAATCCGAACGGCCCGGCCCGAAGGATGCGAGCATTGCGAGCGCCGCGAAGACGGCCGCAACGGGCAGGACGAATCCCCCCAACGACGCGTCCCTCCGGGACGGGATGGCTGTTCTCATGGTTTCTCCTGATTTTGGTTCGAGAGAAACTCTACTGCATCGTCCCGTTTGCGGGTCCTGTCTCCCGCGGGCTACGCCGGCGGCGGATGGAGGAGGAGCCAGGCCCAGTTGGCGGCCACGGCGAGGAGGGCGACCGAGCGTGGTGCCGGTCCGGAGAGCCGCGGCTCCGGCAGAGGTCGGCCCGCAAGAGACGCGACGGCCGCGGCGGCGCCGCCGAGGAGGAAGACCAGAGCGGCGAGAGTCGCCAACGGATTGAACGCGATTGCTCCCGTCAGGTCCAGGCGCGCGAGCGCCAGCGCCGCGTGCGCCGTACCGCAAGTCGGACAGGGAAACCCCGTCAGGTCGCGGATGAGGCAGCCGGGCAGCAGCGGCGCCGCTCGCGCGGCGAGCGGAGCGAGAAGGACCGCGGCGAGCGCGACCGCTCCCCAGACCAGACCCAGGGGGTTCGCCTGCCGCCGGCTGTCAGTGGTGGCCAAAGCGAGTGAACATGGCCGCGCCGACGGCGAGGGCGATCAACACGAGGCCGCCGCAGCAGACGACGACCGGAATCAGGACCGCCGCCACGGCCTTCCCGGAGGTCGTGTGGTGAAGGCGTTGAATGCCCTGCACGGCGAGCACGATCCACCAGACGATGGCGATCAAGCCGCCGACGAGAGGGATGATGCTCGCGAGGCTCGAGACCTCCGAGTAGCAGACCGCGCGCAGGCTCCCCTCGAAGCCGGACCGCGAGTTCTGCAGCGCCCCGACGAGCATGCAGCAGAGGTGCAGGATCGCCGCGCCGAGGAAAAGGGCGATCGCGATGACGAACGGGGCCATGATCAAGCGCACCGCCAGCCCGACTCCTCCGAGATCCCTCATCATCCCGAAGCGGCGTCCCAGGAACGCCGGCAGCATCGGCGCCGCGATCAACCTGAAGAGAATGCCCTGGAGAGCCGTCGAGAGCCAGCAGACCGCGACGCCGAAGAGGAGCGGAGAGGTGGAGTCGCCGCCCTCGCGCATGCGCGCCCACGCCTCCGCGGGCCGGGTCACGAGCAGACCCAGCGTGTCGAAGAAGGACGGGACGAGCCCTCGCGTCTCGCGTGCTTCCCATGGAAGAGGATTCGGCGGAGGAACGGATCCCGGCGGAACCGTGGACATCTCTCGACCTCCTCGCAAGCCGGCGCGTCCCGACGTTGGCCCCGATCGGCAACCGCTAGATTATCAAGTGCCGACTAATGACCCCTTCGGCTCAGGAGAAGGACCGCGACCAGGGCCAGAGCACCGTATCGACGAAGAGGCCTTCCGGGCCATTCAAACCCGTGGCGCCGCCGGCGATCGTTCGCAGCGGAGCCACGTTGCCATTGGCGGTGCGGGAGTAGACCGTGACGGAGCTGTCGCTGAAATTCGAGACGAAAAGCTCGTTGTTCGTGGTGTCGACGGCCACGCCGGCCGGGGCACTGATCCCGGTGGCGGCCCCGGAAATGGCCCGGAGCGGGGCCGCGTTGCCGTTCGCAGTCCGGGCATACACCGTGATTCCGCCGAAGAGGTTCGCCACGACCAACTCGTCGTTCACGAGATCGAGCGTCAGGCCGACAGGACCAGTCAACCCTGTGGCGGCACCGGAGATTGTTCGCAACGGAGCCGTGTTGCCGCTCGCTGTCCGGCCGTAGACCGTCACCGAGGCACCGCCTTCGTTCGTCACGAACAACTCGTCGTTCACCGCATCGACGACGAGCCCGTAAGGGGTGCTCAACCCTGTGGCCGCCCTGGTGAGAGTTCGAAGCGGAGCCACGTTGCCGTTGGCCGTCCGGGTGTAGACCGTGATCTGGTCCGGGCCCCTGTTGGGGACGAAAAGCTCGTCCTGGGCCGTTGCGGAGCCGCTCCCCGCGACGAGAAGAACCGAGGCGACAGCAATCGCGCGAAGAAAGCGATACGGCATTTCCCACTCCCCTGCGCGAACTGTCCTCGCGCCGGCCCTTCATTTGTGATGCTGATGAATTTGACCTCGGCGAGCATACCCCATCGATTTCCTGACGAATCAGAATCATCCGCAGCTTGAGCTCTATCTCTTCTCCGCCCAGCGAAAACCCGCGGGGCCTTCTGTCGTATGTCTAGGGGAAGCGGAAGGAGGCCACCATGAGACGGCGGGAGTTCCTGGTCGGGACGGCGGCGGCCGGCGCGTTTCTCGCGGCGGCGGGTCGGGCGATCGCGGCACCGGGCAAGGAGAGCGGGAAGGCGGAGGCGGCAGGCGGAAGGCTGACACCCCCGGCCAGGGGGTCGATCCCCGTTGCCGTGGCGATTTCCGAGGGCGCCACCGTGATCGACTTTGCCGGTCCCTGGGAGGTGTTCCAGGACGTCCACGTTCCGGAACGGGGAACCACCATGGACGAGATCATGCCGTTCCGGCTCTTCACGGTCTCCGAGACGACTCGGCCGGTGCGAGGCTCGGCCGGGTTGCAGCTCGTGCCGGACCACACGTTCGACGACGCGCCGCAGCCGGCGGTCATCGTGGTCGGGGCGCAGCGCGGAAGCGAGGCCCTCCACCGCTGGCTTCGCAGCGCCGGCGAGAAGGCGGACCTGACGATGTCGGTTTGCACGGGGGCCTTCCAACTTGCGAGGGCGGGCCTGCTTTCGGGCAAGGCCGCCACGACCCACCACGGCTCGCTCGACGCCCTCGCGAGCCAGTTCCCGGACATCCACGTCCACCGCGGCCTGCGCTTCGTCGAGTCGAGCCCGAAGATCGCGACGGCCGGCGGCCTCACCTCCGGCATCGACCTCGCCCTGCGCGTGGTCGAGCGCTATTTCGGACGCCCGGCCGCAGAGCGCACCGCGGCCTACATGGAATACCAGAGCCGGAGCTGGATCGTCTGATCCAGGTTCGCCTGTTGCGACGGCGCTTACGACGCCCTGTCGGACTCGTCCGGCGCGGAGCCGGCCACGGGGGCCAAGCGCCGGAACAGGTTCTCGATGCTCCACTGAAAAAAGCCGGGAATGAAGATGCGGTAGCGTTCCCGAGGATGCTCGGGCTCAGTCTTGCGGTCCCCGCGAACAATGACGTCGCGCGGAGTCCCGCCACTCTCTTGGCAACCGGGGGCCGCCGCGAGCCCTCATCCGCGACCCGTCTTTTCTTGACTCGGCCGTAGCCCCCGGCTAGCATTTGCGGCAAGTCGGATTCGGAGGGATTCGGAGGCGGTCGGCGGAGCGGATTCCCACGCGGTGCCACGTCTGAAGACTCATCGTGCCAACTCTCCCGGGGAAGGTCGGTCAGCGTTCGTCTTCGCCGAAGCTCCGACGAAGCCGGCGCAAACAGGGAGGAACAACATGACCACGAAGCGCGGATCCTTCATGCTCGGGTGGCTCGCCGTCGTCGCCGTTTCCTCCGCATGCCTCAAGACGACCCTGATGGTCACCAGCCAATCCAACCATACGGTTCGGGAGTACAACGCGACGACCGGCGCGTTCGTCAAGGCGGCCGCGTCGGGGGGCGCCCTGGGCGATCCGCTCGGTGTCGTCATCGGCCCCGACGGCAATCTGCTCGTCTCGGATGGCCAGACCAACCAGGTGAAACGCTACAGCCGGACGACCGGCGCGTTCATCGGCGTGTTCGCGTCAACGAACCTGTCGGGCCCGACGGGAATGACCATCCACAATGGCGTCCTGTATGTGACCAACTCGAATGCGCCTCAGGGCGTCCAGCGCTTCGACGCCGCCACGGGCGTGAACACCGGCAGTTTCGTGCCTTCGGTCGCCAACCCCAGCCCGCGGGACGTGAAGGTCAACCCCGCGAACGGCCGCCTCTACGTCCTCTACTACAACCTGGCGACTGTCGAGACCTTCGATCTCACGACCATGGCTTCGTTCGGCCTGCTGATGCCGGTCGGGACCCCGCTCGGCTCCGGCGGTCTGTTTACTCCGTCGGCCCTGGCGTTCGGCCCCGACGGCAACCTCTACATTTCCGGCGGCTCCTTCGGCGGGAACCTCGGCGTCCGGCGCTACAACCCGACGACGGGGGCGTATATCGACTTTTTCGCCAAGACAGGCAACGACCGCTTCGTTCCAATCGGAATCGCGTTCGGTCCGGACAACAACCTTTACGTCGCCACCCAGGGCGCCAGCAACGTGATGCGCTTCAAGTACCCGACCGGGGCGTTCATGGACTTCTTCGTCCCCGACGGCGGCGGCGACCTGGCGTCACCGTTCCACATGACGTTTGCAAGGCCGCGAAAGAGGTCTTGAGGCCGAAATCCTCTTCGGGGGGGCGTCGCTCTCGCCGGCGGCTCTTTGTCCCGCACGCCACTCCGCTGGCCTGAATGAGTGCGGTGCCAACAGTCGCACACCGGCTCTAATCCCCTGGTGTTGCCGGCTACGCCGGTGCTGCTCGATCGCTTTGCGTGAGGGTTGACCCGGCGGCGTCGCGGCGCCGGACCGTCGCGCGCAAGGCTATGTTACGGTCCCACGGGGCTTTTCGGCGCGGGCCGGCGGCGTCCCTCGTCGAGCCGGCCGCGAACATGCCGGAACGGAGGCGTACGCCGATGAAACCGGTCATCCTCGTGGTGGACGACGACCGCGAGTCGCTGGCCTCCCTCGTGGACGCGCTGACGCGCCGCTTCGGCGCGGACTATCGCGTGGCCTTCAACGAATCCGCGCGCGCGGCGCTCGAAGATCTCGAGCGCATCCGGGCCCAGGGGGAGAGCGTCGCGTTGATCATCGCGGATCAATGGATGCCGGAGATCGAGGGCATCGAGCTGCTCGGCCGGGCTCATGAGATCCACCCGGCGGCGCAGCGCGCGCTCCTCGTGGATTGGGGCGACCGCTCCGCCGCTCCGATGATCCTCGAAGGGTGCGCGTTCGGGCAGCTGGAGAACTACCTGCGCAAGCCATGGTTCCCCCCGGAGGTCCATCTCTATCCGGCGATCGGCGAGTTCCTGGCGGATTGGACGCGGGCCCACGGCCCTCGCCTGGAGCTCGTCCGGGTCATCGGAGACGACCCCTCCCGAAGGACTCACGACGTCCGGGAGTTTCTGGACCGAAGCGGCATCCCTCACGGCTTCTCCGCGGCCGGCTCGGAAGCGGGCCGCTCCGCCCTCGAAGAGGTGGGTCTGGACGGCTCCCGCCTTCCCGTCCTCGTCCTGCTCGACGGCCGCACTCTCGTCGATCCATCCAACACGGAGATCTCCGACGCTCTGGGCGCGACCAACCTCGAGGAGCGCGACTGCGACCTCGCCATCGTGGGCGCGGGCCCCGCGGGGCTGGCGGCCGCGGTCTACGCCGCCTCCGAGGGGCTCGTGACGATCGCCGTCGAACGGGAAGCCGTCGGCGGCCAGGCGGGAACGAGCTCCCTGATCCGCAACTATCTCGGCTTCCCGCGCGGCATCAGCGGCGGGGAGCTCGCGCAGCGCGCTTACGAGCAGGCCTGGCTCTTCGGAACGAAGTTCGTGCTCGCTCGGGAGGGATTGCGGCTGAGAGCCTCCGGACTGTTGCGAATCCTGTCTCTCTCGGACGGAATCGAGATCACGGCCCGCGCTGTCATCCTCGCCACGGGCGCGCGCTACCGGCGTCTGGACGTTGCCGGAGCCGAACGCTTGACGGGCGCCGGCATCTTCTACGCGACGCCCGGCGATGCCCGCGCGCTCAAGGGCCGGGACATCTTCGTCGCTGGCGGAGGCAACGCCGCGGGCCAGGCGGTCGTCTTTCTTTCCGGCGGCGCTCGCAAAGTCACCCTCCTCGTCCGAGGCGATTCGCTCGAGAAGGGAATGTCGGACTACCTGATCCAGCAGATCTCCCGGCTCGCGAATGTGGAGGTCCGCCTGCAGACTCAGGTGGTGGGCGTGGCCGGAGAGCACTCTCTCGAGCGTCTGGCGCTGAAGGACGAGGCCTCGGCGCAAGCCGAGACGGCCGGCGCCGCGGCCCTGTTCGTGTTGATCGGCGCGGATCCGCGCACGGAATGGCTCGCCGGGACCCTGCAGAGGGACCCGCACGGATTCATCCTGACTGGACCCGGCGTCCGCCGCGCGGAAGCCCTCTGGAACCTCGACCGGCCGCCCACGCGGCTCGAGACCAGCATCCCGGGCGTCTACGCCGCCGGCGACGTGCGCCACGGTTCCATCAAACGCGTCGCCTCCGCCGTCGGTGAAGGCGCCGTGGCCGTGCAATACGTCCACGAATACCTCGCGGGCCGGTATTCCCTGGGAACGGGCGTTTATTCCTTCCCCGACCTGAATCCGCCCATCCCCAAACAATAGGCGAAGCCGCTCGGCCGAGCCGTCGCTTCTGCCGTGGAACCCTGACGGAATGGCTAAGGAGTCGGTTTCCCGGCGGTCCAGGCCTGTCGAAGCCCGGGCGACAGCTTGTCCATCCGCTTGGCGAAGAGCGCCATCTGCCAGATCTCACGGTCGGAAAGGGTCGGGCGGAAGGCCGGCATGCCGGTGAAGCGAATGCCGTGGGCGATCTTCCAGTAGATCGTTCCTTCCGGATCGTCTTCGACCCCGTGTTTGGCGAGCTGCGGCGCACTCGGGGTCAGGCCTTTGGCGATGGAAGAGGCGACGGCATCGGGCCCGCCATGGCAGACCTGGCAGTGCGCCACATAGAGCGCGACTCCCGCCGCCAGATTGTCGTCGGTCGGGGGGAGAGGGCTCTTGAGCGCCTGCGCCTCCCGATGCATCGTCGCCCGCAGCGACGTCTTCGCGGCCCACTTCTCGATCGCGCCCGGCTTCACGTCCTGTCCCGCCGGCAGCACGCCGCCCTTGACGACGAGGTAGGCGCCCGCGATCACCGCGGCGATCGAGACGACGATCCCGAAGAGAAATCCCCTGGCCACGGCCCTCCCTCGAGTCAGGGCTCGAACAGTAGTCAAACCACGAGAACTCGGTCAAGGCGGGCTCGCTCAACCGCTGCGCGCGACGCGGGAATCGCCGGGGCGGCGGTGCTGCGTCGGGTAGGGCGTCCAAAGCCGTCCCGAATGGACCAGCGGCTGGAGACCCGAGGGCATTAGACCAAGGTCCAATAGACAAATGGCCCGAGGCGTTGTGGAGTGCGTCCCACGGGCGGGCTCGTGCGACGCGGACGGCCGAAGGCCCTTTCCGCCTTACCGAGAGGGGATCGGCTGATCCAGTCCGAAGTGACTGCCTCCCCGAGCGATCCGGGACGACGCGTCGCTCGCGGGCAACGAGGGCAAGGCGGGGTAGGGATGATGGGAAAGCCTGGCGTGGAAAAAAGGAGGGGTGAAATGAGACCAATCAGGATTCTGTTCTCTGCGGTGCTCGGGTTTGTCTGTGTGGCGTTTCTGGCGCAAGGACAAGTCACGACGGGTCTGGCGATCACGAAGACGTGTCCCGGCCCGGCCCCGGTGCCGCCCGGCATGATGTTCCAGTGCCAGTTCTCGGTCCAGAACCAGGACCCGGACCTGACCCGCAGCGTCAACACCCTCGCGGTCCAGAACGAGGTTCCCTTTCCAGGCGGCGTGATCACAGCCTACCCCTGCATGCAGGGAGGAGTCCCCGTGACCGTGCTCGGGCCCTTCGGCTCCGGGACGGATACCTGCACGGGCGCCGCGGACGAGACGGCGCCGGCCTGCGGCCCGGTCGCCTTCTTCTACACCGATCAGGTCTCCGCCACCGGCATGGACGAGGAGAATGGCGGCGGCATTCCGCTCCCGGTGTCGGCCAGCACCACGAACCAGGTCCTGATCGACGCCTGCACGTCCGCGTGTCCTTCCTGTCCGATGCCGACGCACGCGCTCGAGACCGTGGTCAGCAACTGCGCCGGACCGCAGGTGACGACGACGAGCGGGTGGACGCAGATCAACCTGCCGGGGGCCGACGTCGTCCTCCAGTGCGCGCTGACGCAGCGGCCGGGAACCGACGGCGTGCGGATCATCGCGCACTCGATCAAGGTGGACGGCGTCAATGGCGGGTCGATCACGAGCACGGGCAAGAACGGGATTCAGTTGAGCGCCGGGACGGTCGCCCCGTCGGCCTGCGACGCGCGCGCCACCGTGGACATCGAGTCCGCGGCGGTTCTCGACAACAACCCCAACGGCAACATCAAGATCACGGCTTGCGGCGGCATCAGCGTCAACGACTCGAACCTCAGTTCGGCGGGAGCCGTGGTCAGCGCGACCTCGACGAACGGGCAGATCTGCGCGAACCACGACACCTTCTTCGGAAACCGGGTCAGCCTGGAGGCGCAAGGCGACCTGACGATGACCCAGTCGCAAGTCCAGACCATCGGGCCGCGCGACCTGATCGAGCTCATCTCGGACAGCGGGAGCGTTCGCGCCGGCAGCGCGCCGCCCTGCGCGAACCGCTTCAATGGCGGAATCGAATCCAACTTCACGGCGACGGCGGCCTTAAGAATCAGCCTTGCGTACACCTGCATCGACATCGCCGAGAACATCACGATCACGGCCAGGGGCGAGGATCTCGCTTGCGGCACCACCACGATCGTGAGCCTGGCCAACGCCGAGATCCGCAACGACTTCGGCAAGACGGGCGTCATCACGGTGACGGCGTGCGACGGCTCGGGCCGGATCGACATCAACCACGCGCTCCTGGTGGACGAAGGCAAGAAAGGGGGAGGCCCCGATCCGAACCGGGTCTCCAGCCTGAACGGGGGCACCGCGACGACCAACGTCAACTGCGCGGCGACGACCGTGCCGACCTGCAACGCGCGGCCGCTCAACCCGGCGAACAATCCGGTGAGCGCGGATCAGACGGACCGAGGGGCGCACCACGTCATCGGCGTCCCGAGGTGCGACACCTAGAATCGAACACCGAGGAGAATCTGCAGGGCCGGCCCGAGGGGGCCGGCCCTCTTTTTGCCTTCTCCGCGAAGCGCAAAGAAAAGGGCGGAGACCCGGCCACGGAGCCGCGGATTCGAGCGGTAGCGGGCCCGATCAACGAGAACGCGGCGTACGTCCGGTAGGATGACATTCAGCCGGTCTCGTTCGCGGACGAGAAAGTGATCAAAGACGCGGGGATCATCATCGAGACGTAGTCCCTCGTCTCGCGGGCCCGGACCGATCGCCTTTCTCTAGGAAGAGGAGCTCCGGCGCGGGACCTTGCCGCCGGCGCGGCGGGCCTCGGAGAGGCCGATCGCGATCGCCTGCTTGCGGCTCGTCACGCGCTTGCCTGAGCGGCCCGATCTCAATTTCCCCTGCTTGCGTTCCCGCATGGCCCGTTCGACTTTCTTCTGTGCCGTCTTTCCGTACCTGGCCATTGATCCTCCTCATTCACGAAAAAGCCCCGGTGGGCGTCACGACCCACCGGAGCACCTCAATCCGCACGGCGGAAAATCTACTCCTCGCTCTCCCGGCCCTCCTCCTGAGAGCCGAAGCCGCCGGAGCGCCTCTTCCGGATTTCCTCCCGCGACAGGCCGCCGCCCGAGTGCGGATGCTCCGACGAGCCGCCGCCGGAGCCCGACCTGCCTTCGCCGTGAGATCCGCGCTCGCCCGGAGCCTGCTGGCTGCGGCCGGGGCTTTCCCTTCTCGACTCGCGTTCTCGGTTTTCGTTCGCCATGGTTTCTCTCCTTGAGAGGATTTTTGCGGGACGAAATTGTCCCCTCTCGTCTCCCTGCAGAGAGCGTGCCCGCGCTGATTCGCTGGACGATTCGAAACGGGCTCGGACACGGCCCCGGAGCGCCGCCTCGCGGCGCCCCGGGAGGCCATGGATTCTTGCGGACTCATGTCGTCAGCCGGTTCGCCGCGGAGAGACCCAGAACGAGAAAGAGCAGGAACAGGACCCCGAAGACCAGAGCGAAGATCTTGGCGATCGCGAACGAGGCTCCGGCGACGCCGGTGAATCCCAGCAAGGCTGCGATGAGCCCGATGATGAAAAAAGTCAGGGCCAGTCTCAGCATTTTCTTCACCTCCTGAAAGCCGAGACTGCGAAAGTCGTGCCCGCGCGCCGAACCCGCCGTCCCGGGAGGCGGACCTGGCGCGAGATTGGCATTGGAGATCGGCATGAGACGCGGCAAGCGCTCTCCGATTCTGAGAATCCCGAAACGGCGGGCAAACAAGCTGCTGCTCCTCCTCTCCATCCGGGAGAGCTTCCGATTCCTCAATGTCTTCCTCCCAACCTGCGCCTGACCCCGTGCCCGCTCCCTCTTCCCCCGCTCGCCTGCTCATCCTTCACGACCGCCGGGACGCGAAGGTTCCGCTGCGGGACGGCCGCGCCATCGCCGCCTCCTGGCCCGGCGCCCGGCTCGTCACGACCCGGGGGCTGGGCCACCACGAGATCCTGCGCAGCGCCGAGGTCATCGGCGAGGCCGTCTCGTTCCTGCTCCCCTCGCCGGCGCCGGCCGTGCTCCCGGCAGGCAGGGAAGCGGTCGAACACATCGCCTGATCCTGGCAAGAGCATTGCTGTCAATCTCAGCGGGGGGTATGCACGATGCGCTCGATCTGGAACGGACACATCACGTTCGGGCTGATCTCGATCCCGGTCGGCCTGCACGCCGCCGTGGAAGCTTCCGAACGGGTCTCCTTCCACCTGTTTCACAAGAAAGACATGGCCCCGATCGAATACAAGAAGTTCTGCAGCAAGGAAGAGGTCGAGGTCGCCAACGACGAGATCGTCAAGGGCTACGAGGTCGGGAAGAAGAAGTACGCGGTCGTGGAGAAGGAGGAGCTCGAGGACGTCCGCAAGAGCGTCGGTGAAGGCGGAGGGGAGATCGAGGTCCTGCAGTTCGCGGATTTCGGCTCGTTGAACCCGCTCTCCTTCGAGAGGCCGTATTACGTGACGCCCGGGAAGGGGGGCGAGAAGGCGTACGCGGTGCTCCGCGAGGCGCTCATGGAAACGAAGCGCGTCGGCATCGCGCGGTTCTTCCTGCGGACGCGCCCGGTCCTGGCGGCGCTCATCCCGGGCCCGGAGGCGCTCGCGCTGGAGGTCCTGAGGCCCTTCGAGGAGCTGCGCGACGCTGCGGATCTCGGCGTCCCCGCCGCGCGAGGGAAGGCGGCCGGGAAGGGGGAGGTCAGAATGGCGCGGCTCCTGATCGATCAGATGTCGGAAGAATGGGATCCGACGCAGCACCCCAACGAGTACCGCCGGGCGCTCGAGAAGCTGCTCGCCTCGAAGCGAAAGTTCGCAGTGCCGTCGAAGGCGGGAGGCCGGGGCGAGGAGGGGAAGGTCGTGGACCTGATGGAGGCCCTCCGCCGGAGCGTCAGACAGGCCGGCGGCCGGGCGAAGGCGAAGGGGGGCGCGGCCAGCAGCAGAGCTGGAGCCGCCTGAGAAACAGCCGCGCCTCGCCGACGACCCGCCGGCCCATCTCCCGCCGGACTCCCTCGACCTCTGCCGGAGGGCCGGCCTCGGCTCTATGGCCGGCGGACGAGGCCCAGGATCAGCAGGACGACCGCGACGACGAGGACCAGGTGGATGAATCCGCTGGCGACGTGGAACGCGAAAAACAACAGGAGCCAGAGGACGAGAAGGACGATGAAGAGGGTCCAGAGCATGGCGCTCCTTTCTCCGGCACGTTCCGGCCGAGGGTCCCGCTGACGTTTCTTGCCTGCAGCAGTATGCTCCGCGGCCTGCCTGTCATCGACGGCGCGGGCTTCCCTGTGCACCGCGTTCTGACCCTCGGGACAGACTCTCTTGGACCAAAGCCCAATTGACAGCCACAGCGAGCCGTCGGTAGTCTGCCCCCCAAAAAACCGGCCGGAAGAACGGCGCAACTCAACAAGGAGGCCTTATGAAGCCTGCGGGATCATTCCTCGTCGCCTTCGCCATCGGAGCGGCGTTCTTTCTCGGCGCTTCGCCGCGGGCCGAGGCGGCCGTCCTCATCACGGCCGACGGCGTCAATTGCACCCTCGCCAACGCGATCCTCACGGCGAACGCAAACGTGAACACCGGGGGGTGCGTTCGCGTGGGCGCGAACAGCATCGACGACATCATCGAGCTGTCCTACGACGTGACGATTTCGACCAAGGACCCGAGCGCCAGCGATGACGACAACGAAGAATACGGTCCCGCCGCCCTTCCCGCCATCACGTGCCACATCACCTTGAACGCCCACGGCCACACGATCCAGCGGGACCCGGCGCTGTTCGCTCCGCCCGACGGCGACGGCCTCGATCCATGCAGCGGCCCCGGGGAGAAGTTCCGCATCCTCTTTGTCGACTACCCGGGAGGGAACCTGGAACTGAACGACGCCGTGATCCGGAACGGGTGCGTCGGCGAGACTTATGGCGGCGGCGGCATCCTCTTCTTCGGACACTCGCTGAACTTGAACCGCGTTGTCATCGCCAACAACAGGGCAGGCGAGGGGGGCGGCATCTTCCAGCACGAGAGCACCCTGATGGTGAACAGCTCGACTCTGACCGGGAACGCCGCGCTCGCCGGCGGCGGGATCTACACGAGGACCGGCACGCAGAAGGTGAACGACTCGCTGCTCCTTTCCAATTCGGCGATTGGCGGAGCCGGCAACGTCTGCGTGGACGCCGAGGGGAACATCACGTGCATGCCGAAGGGCTCCGGCGGCGCGATCGCGTCGCACGGAGGCTCCTCGAGCGTGACGGGGACCACGATCGCGCAGAGCTCGGCCGTGAGCGGAGGAGTCTTCTACAACAGCGGGGCCACGAACTACCTCACGAACGCGACCCTCCTCCAGAATTCGGCGGCCAACGGCGGCGTCCTCGCCATCGGGGGAGGAACGGGAATCATCACCAACGCGACGGCGTACCAGAACTCGGCGACCGGCAGCGGGGGCGTCATCTACATCTTCGGCGGCCTGGCGAAGATCGTCCACGGCACCGTTGTCGGCAACTCCGCCCCCTCGGGCGGCGCCGTCTACGTCCTGACCAAGAACAAGAGCGTGACGCTGACCGACACGCTTCTCCAGAATCCGGCGGGCGGGAATTGCGCGCTTGGCATGACCGGCGCGGGTGTCAATTCGGGGGGCCACAACCTTTCGACCGACGCCAGCTGCGGGCTCGCCGCCAGCAGCGACCACCAGAACGTCGCCGACCTCGGGCTGGGCGCCTACACCGACGACGGCACGCCGGCGAACGGACGGCTCCCGCTCCTGCCGGGGAGCCCCGCGATCGACGCGGGCATCGCCGACGGGACCTCCGCCGACCAGATCGGGGAGGCGAGGATCGGCAATCCCGACGTCGGCGCGACCGAGTACCCGCACAGCGCCCGGGTCTGGATCGGCGTCAGGGACAAAGCGGACTACGGCCTTCGCATCGATCTGCTGGCCGAGTTGTTCGTCAACGGTGTTCCGGCCGGCCAGGGGCTGTTGACCAACCTGTTGACCGGACACCCCGGCTTCAGCAGCGCCCTCTTCTACACGATCCCCGTTGCGCCGGTGGACGCTCCGTCCGGGGCGACGCTCGACCTGAAGGTCTCGGCGCGCCGGGCCTGCTCGGGCTCGGGCATCAACACGGGCACCGCGCGTCTCTGGTTCAACGGTCAGCCCGTGGACAGCGGGACCGGCGCGGACGCCGGCAGCCGCGTCGGGGCGACCACCGCGGGGCAGACCGGCTACCTCTTCCTGAGAGACGGTTTCACCCTCGATCCGACCGCCGGTCCGGGCGGCGCCTCGAACGCGTCGAGCGACGTGACGCTGGACAACTCGGTTCCCTGCACGGGCGCCGGCCGGCCGTACACGGCGTTCGGGACCTGGAGCATCACGGTCCCCTGACCGTCGCTCCGCCTTCGCGCGGGATCTGCGCCTGCGGGCGCCGGCGAGCGACTCGGCCGGATGCGGCCTCGATCGCCCGCCTGATTCCGCGCGAAGGCTACGCTCCCGCGCCGGGTGCAGCCCGGTGGTGTATGGGATCTCTCTCAGAAGACGCATCGAAGGGACCTTGGCCCTCCCGTGTCATCCTGAGTGACCTGTCCTCCAAAGCTTCAGCGACAGCCTCGGCGAGGCCTACGCCGCCGACGGCCTGCGCGACCGCGCCATCGCCAGCTACGAAAAGTCCCTCTCCCTGAATCCGTCCAACACGAACGGGACCGAGCACCTCCGCAAGCTCAAGAGCCCGCCCTCCGCCGATTGACAGGCGAGCCTTCCCTTTCTTGCCGAGGAAGAAGATCGGGATCAGGGCCGCGATGGTGTATTGCCTCGGCAGCGTCAGCGTCGCGTGAAGCCGTGGCAACGAGGCCACGGAGCGCTGGCGAGGTCTCCGGCTGCCGCTCGAAGTGCCCACCACATCCCCGACCCGGGGCGGGCCGTCAAGGCCGAAGGACTCCCGATTCACCGGGGCGCGGAGGTCTCCCAGGGACAGTTGCTCGCGCTCTGCGCCGCGACGAGGCGCGCGCGCGTGTGCGGCACGAGGCCGCCGGCGTCGATGATCGCCTGACGCGCCTTCGGCAGCGGGGCGACCGCGAATGCGCGGTTCGTGGTGAGATTGAGGATGCGCTCCTCCTCGAGGACGACCTCGTCCCCTTCGTTCGCCTCGAACGAGGGAGCCAGGATGACCTTCAACCCGAGGTTGATCGCGTTCTGCAGGAAGATTCGCGCGAAACTCCGCGCCACGACGGTGAGCTCGTGTCCCTTGAGGCACGAGGCTGCCTGCTCGCGCGAGGAGCCGCACCCGAAGTTCCGTCCGGCCGCGACGACCGATCCGGGCGGAATGGCTCCGGCCTTGACCGCCGCCTGGAAGGCCGGATGGTCGGCGAAGGCGTGCGCGGGCGTTTCGCTCGGAAGGACGGTGGCCATGTAGCGCCCCGGGTAGATGACGTCCGTCGAAACGTCGTCGCCGACTCTCAGGATGACGCGCGGCATCTCAGCGCTCCTTTCTCGGGTCGGTGATCACGCCGGTCAGGGCCGACGCGGCCGCCACCGCCGGCGAGGAGAGGTAGACCTGGGCGGACGGGTTCCCCATCCGCCCCTTGAAGTTCCGGTTCGTCGTCGAGATCGCCGTCTCGCCGTCTCCCAGCGTCCCTTCGTGGATGCCGAGACACGGGCCGCAGCCCGGGTTCATCACGACGGCGCCCGCGGCCATGAAGTCGCCGAGGTAGCCGAGCCGGAGCGCCTCCGCGTAGATGCGGGCCGAGGCCGGGAAGACGAGCATGCGCGTCCCGTCGGCCACGCGGCGCCCGCGCACGATGCCCGCCGCCTGGGCGAGGTCGTCCAGCCGTCCGTTGGTGCACGAGCCGATGACGACCTGCTGGACCGGCGTCCCTGCCACCGCCGTCACCGGCTTGACGTTGTCCACCGTGTGCGGGCAGGCGACGAGCGGCGGCAGCTTCGATACGTCGAGCGCGACGGTCTTCTCATACTCCGCGTCGCGGTCGCTCGCGACGAGGTCGAGCGGCTCGCTCACCCGCGCCTCCTCGCGCAGGTAGCGGACCGTCTCCGCGTCGCCCGGCACCAGCCCCGAGGTGGCGCCGGCCTCGACCGCCATGTTGCACAGGACGAGGCGGCCCGAGGTCGGGAGCTGATCGATCGTCCCGCCCGAAAACTGGAGCACGCGGAAGTTCGCTCCCTGCGCCGTGAGAAGGCCGATGAGATGGAGGATCAGGTCCTTCGGTCCGACGAGGTCCGGGAAGCTCCCTTCGACCTCGACCCGGATCGTGGACGGGACCTCGACATTGACCGCGGTCCCGAGGGCCCACACGCTCGCCATCTCCGTGGCGCCGATGCCGAACGCGAACGCGCCGAGCGCGCCGTGGCTCGTCGTGTGGGAATCGGTGCCGACGACGACCATGCCCGGCCTCACGTAGCCGCGCTCGGGGAGGACCTGGTGGCAGATGCCGCCCACGTCGCCGCGGATGTCGTGGAACTTCGTGATGCCGTGCTCGGCGACGAACGCCCGGACGCGCTTCTGGTTCGTGGCGGTCTTCGCGGACTCCGCCGGGACCCGGTGGTCGAAGATGATCGCGATCTTCGAGGAATCCCACGGCCGGGCCAGGAGGCCGGTGCCCTCGTAGATCTCGCGGAACTGGCTGATCACCAGGGCCGCGTTTTCGTGCGACATCGCGAGGTCGACCCGCGGCTCGACGACGTCGCCCGCACGGACCGAAGCGCGGCCCGACGCGCGCGCGAGGATCTTTTCGACGGCCGTCGCGCCCATGTCAGGCCTCGACGCCGGCGCCGACGATGGCGGCCGCCCCCTGGTACTTCGTCTCGACCCGCTCCTTCGGCAGGAAGTTCTCCTCGAGGGCACGGTACTCCGGAAGACCGACGAAGTCGGTGAACTCGCGAAAGCTCGTCGCGAATTCGGTTCGCCCTTCGAGCAGACCGGTCGGCGACGCCTTCAGCGCCCGGAAGAAATCGAGCAGAGCGCGGTGCACGACCATGATCGACGCCACCGGGATCGAGACCCGGCCGATGCCGAGCTTCTTCAGCTCCGGGATCGGCACGAGCTCGGTCTTCATGCCGGTGATCCCGTCCATCTGGTTGACGGAGAGAGGTCCCTGGAGCGCGGCGGCCGCCTTCTCGATGTCGCGCCGGGTCCGGATCCCGTCGATGAAGGCCAGGTCGGCCCCGGCCGCGAGATACAGGTTGCAGCGGCGGATCGCCTCGTCGAGGCCGTGGACCGCGTACGCGTCCGTCCGCGCGTTGACGACGAAGTCGGGATCGAGCCGGTCGCGCACCCGCGCGCAGGCGCGGATCTTCCCGGCCATCTCCTCGGCCGGGATGACCTCCTTGCCGGCCATGTGGCCGCAGCGCTTCGGAAAGACCTGGTCCTCGATGTTCATGCCCGCCACACCCATGGCGACGAGCCGCTCCGTGATCCAGGCCGCGTTCACGGCGTTGCCGCCGCCCGTGTCCACGTCGGCCATGACGGGGATCGAGACCGCCTCCGCGATGTTCCAGGTCAGGTCGAGGACGTCCTTCATCGGGACGAGGCCGACGTCGGGCTTTCCCAGAAGCGCGGCGGCGAGACCGAAGCCCGACACCTGGATCGCCTCGAAACCCGCCTCCTCGATGACCTTGGCGCTGAATGCGTCGTGACAGCCCGGCACGACGACCGCTCTTCGATCGATGATCGCTTTCTTCAGGACAAAGCTCTTGTTCATGGCGTTTCCTTTCAATCCTGGGGAAGCGCTCGTGCGACGGCCTCGCCCATCTCGAGGCACGTCGAGGCGCCGCCCATGTCGTACGTCCGGATCCTGCTGTCGCGAAGGACCTTCGCGACGGCGACCTCGACGGCGCGCCCCTTGGCGCCCTCGCCGAGCCAGTCGAGCATCATCTTCGCGGCGAGGATCGTCGCGATCGGGTTGACCTTGTTCTGGCCGGCGTATTTCGGCGCCGAGCCGTGCGACGGCTCGAAGACCGCCAGTCTCTCGCCGATGTTCCCGGAGGCGGCGAATCCGAGGCCGCCGACCATCTGGGCACAGAGGTCGGAGATGATGTCGCCGTAGAGGTTCGGCGCGACGAGGACATCGTAGCTCGCGGGGTCCTTGAGCAGCCACATGCAGATGGCGTCCACGTTCGCCTCGTCGGTCCGGATGCCCGGGTACTCCGCCGCGACCTTCCGCGCCTCCTCGAGGAAGAGCCCGTCGGCCGCGCGGACGACGTTTGCCTTGTGGACGATCGTCACCCTCCGTCGCCCGTTCGCCTTGGCGAACTCGAAGGCCGCGCGGGCGATCCGCGACGATCCCCTGCGCGTGTTGATCTTGCAGGAGAGGGCGAAGGCATCGGTGGTCAGCGATTGGAACGGAGCGAACGCGGGGGCGAGCTTTGCGAGCATTTCGGAGAGCTCGGCCGGGACCGGCGAGAACTCGACGCCCGCGTAGAGGTCCTCCGTGTTCTCCCGGAAGACGACGAGGTCCAGACCTTCCCGGAAATTGAGCGGGTTCCCCGCGTAGGTCCTGCACGGCCTCAGGCAGACGTACAGGTCGAAGAGCTGCCGCATCCGCACGACCGGCGAGCGGTAGGAGAGACCCCGGCCATGGAGCTTCGGGACGAGGTCCGCTTCCGCGGCGGCCCTCGGCTTCGACGTGACCGCCCCGAAGAGGGCCGCGTCGACGCGCTCGAGCAGGTCGATCGTCCGGGCCGGAAACGCGTCCCCCTCGCGGCGCCAGAACTCCCAGCCGATGTCGCCCGGCAGGTAGTCGGCATCCAGGTGGGCGGCGTCGAGGACCAGGCGCGTCGCGTCCATGACTTCCGGCCCGACGCCATCGCCGGGAAGCCACGCGATCCGGTATCGAGGCATGCACTCCTCCCCGAAGAGGATGGAGCCTGCGACCATGCCGTCCCGTGAGCCAAGTGCATCAAATCGCGGGCGGCCCCCCCTCTTCCAGTCCGCGTCCTTGACTTCCGCAAGAACGATGTTCATAATACTAAACGATGTTCAGCAAGAGACAGGTCCGGAGGGAAGAACAGCGCGAGGAGCTGAAGGGCGAGATCAGGGAAGCCGCCCGCGCGATTTTCGTGCGCGACGGCCACCGGAGCCTTTCCATGCGAAAGCTCGCCGCCGGGATCGGCTATTCCCCGGGGTCGATCTACCTCTACTTCCGCAACAAGGAAGATCTGTTTCGAAGTCTCGTCGACGAGAGCTTCTCGCGCCTCGCCGAATCCCTCGAAGGACTCGCCGACGCTCCGCGAAAGGACCCCGTCGCGCGCTTGAAAGACGGCTTGCGCCTCTACGTCGACTGGGGATGCAGTCACCCCAACGACTACCAGATCGCGTTTCTGCTGCCGGACGCCGGCCCCGGACCCTACAAGACCCACCGGGCCTTCGATGTCCTGCGCTCGATTGTCGCCGATTGCCTCCCCGCGGGAAAAGCCCGGAGCGAACGGGTCGAAGTGGCCAGTCAGGCCATCTGGTCGGCCGTTCACGGCATCACCTCGCTTCTGATCCAGAGGCCCTCCTTCCCCTGGCGCTCGAAGGAGTCCGTTGTCCGCCAGGTCATCGACAGCGCCGTCGGGGGCGCGTTGGCGGGAGCGAGCAAGCGCCGCACACGCGCAGGACAGAATGGCTGAGCGCGTCGAACGCGCGCCGGCTTCCGGCCCGCACGAGCCCGCCGCGCGAGCGCCGGGCTTCGCATGGGGATCCCTCGCCGTCCTTCTGGCCGCGGCCGCCCTGCTTCCCTTCGCCAACGGCGGCCACAGCGTGCCGGCCGCCGCGTTCCTCGCGCCGTTGTTTCTTCTCCGGTTCACGCGCAGTCAGCGGCCCATCGTGGGGCTCCCGACGACTCTGGCCGCGCAGACGATCGCCTTCGCGATTCAGTTCCGGGGAATGATCCCGGTCCCCGGCTTGATCCATACGGTCGTCGTCCTGATCTACGCCGGCGCGCTGACGGTCCCCTACGCCGCGGACCGGTTGATCGCGCCCCGGCTTCGGGGGTGGTCGGCGTCGCTGGTCTTCCCGTGCGCCTGGGCTTCGATGGACTTCGTGCTCTCGCTCTCCCCCTATGGGAGCTGGGGAGCGGCGGGGTATTCGTTGTACGGCAATCTGCCGCTGCTCCAGCTTCTCGCCGTGACCGGGCTGTGGGGCCTGACGTTCCTGATCGGCTGGGTCGCGGCGGCGGCCAACCGCGTCTGGGAGCTCGGCGCCCGCTCTCCCCTCGCGCTCCGCGCGGCGGGCGTGACGGCCGCAGTGCTGGCCGCCGTCGCGCTCGCCGGCGGGGCCCGGCTCGCGCTCTTCCCGCCCGACGCTCCGACGGTGCGCATCGCGTCGCTCTCGCGCATCGACCGGACGCTCCACCCGGATCCCAAGGTCGTCGGGCGGTTCTTCGCCCAGCGGCCGCTGGCGCCGGAGGAGGTCGCGACGATCCGTTCGCGAGCGGCCACGATCACCGACGACCTTCTCGAGCGCGCCGAGCGGGAGGCCCGGGCGGGCGCGCGGATCGTCTTCTGGGGAGAGACCAACGCCCCCGTGCTCGCGGAAGACGAGGCCGACCTGATCCGCCGCGGCGGCCAGGTTGCGAAGCGCTCCGGGATCTACCTCGGGATGGCGCTCGCCGCCTGGCATCGCGAAACGAAGCCTCCTCTGGGAAACAAGCTCGTCCTCATCAAACCCGACGGCAGCGTCGCGTGGGAGTACTACAAGGCTCACCCGGTTCCGGGAGGCGAGGCGGCGATGTCGATCACGAGAGACGGCCGGCTTCGCGCGCTCGACACGCCGTTTGGCCGTCTCACGTCCGTCATCTGCTTCGACGCCGACTTTCCGCGCCTCCTCGCGCAGGCGGGCGAGCTCCGGGCCGACATCGTTCTCGATCCGTCCAACGACTGGAGGGCGATCGATCCGTGGCACACCCGGATGGCCAGCTTCCGCGCGATCGAACAGGGCGTCAACCTCGTTCGCCACACGAGCCAGGGCCTCTCGGCGGCGTTCGATTACCAGGGGCGCCTCCTCGCCTCGATGGATCACTCCCTGGCCACCGAGCGCACGCTCGTGAGCCAGGTCCCGACGCGCGGCGCGCGCACCCCCTACGCGCTGTTGGGCGACTGGTTCGCGTGGGCCTCGCTGGCGGGGCTCGCCGTCCTCGCCGCCTCGAGCCGCGGGCGGAGCGCCCCTCCTCCCGCCATCGAACACGACTGATCCGGGGTCAGATCTACAATCTGAGCTCCCGCCGGGAGAGGGAGAAGGCGCTCCGACCGGCACCACGAAAAAAGGAACACCACAGCAATGCCGCCGGCGCTCGCGGCGCGAGGAGTCTCCGCGAAGTAACCGAGCGGAGGAGCCTTGCGCCGCGGGAGCGGAGCGCCAGCGCGGGATCAGGCGGGCGGTCGAGGCCGCATCCGGCCGAGCCGCCCGCCGGTGCGCCGAAGGCGCAGATCCTGCGCTGGCGCGGAGCGACGGTGGTGAGCCGTGTAGGACTCGAACCTACAACCTAGAGATTAAGAGTCTCTTGCTCTACCAATTGAGCTAACGGCCCACGGGAAGGCGGAGGATAGCCGATCCGGCCGGCGGCGGCAAGAATGAGGCGCGTCAGGAGCAAGGGAGGGTGACGCGGAACTCCGCGCCCTTGCCCGGTTCGCTCTCGACTTCGATGGAGCCGCGGTGGGCGTCCACGATGCGGCGGACGATCCAGAGGCCGATGCCGAGGCCGTGGTAGGGGCGGGCCGAATCGGCGCGCTCGAAACGCTGGAAGATCCTCGCGCGATCCTCCGGTGCGATGCCGATCCCGTGGTCGCGCACGCCGAGAAGGGCCGCGTGGTTGCGGCGCGCGGCGACGAGATGGATCGGCTTCCCGCCGCCGTACTTGACGGCGTTGGCCAGGAGGTTCGTGACGACCTGCTCCAGCCTCGCGCGGTCCCAGACGCCGGGCACGGAATCGAGCCGCATCTCGACCTCGCAGCCGGCCGCGAGGAGCCCGTCCTCGAAGCGCGCCGCGACTTCGCGGACAAGCTCCGCCAGGTCGAACTCCTCCCGGTTCAAAACGAGCTTGCCGGCAGCGATCTGGGACACGTCGAGGACCTGGTCGGTCATCCGGCTGAGGCGATCGACGGCGCCCGAGAGGCGTTCGAGCCCATCCGCCAGACCTTCCGGCCCGCCGGCCGACCGCGCCTTGCGCAGCAGGCCGGCGGTCAGGAGCGAGACGGCGTTGACGGGCGTGCGCAGCTCGTGACCGGCCACCGACAGGAAATCGTCGCGGGCACGAATCGCGTCCTGAGCCTCGGCGTAGAGCCGGGCGCGCTCCTCGAGGTCCTGCCGCGACTGCTCGGCCTGCCGGGCGAGGGAAACCGCGAAGTACGCGATCGCCGAGAGGGTCAGGACCTCCAGGGGGATCATCAGCGCCGGCGGCCTCTCCAGAAACGCGTCCACCCCGTACAACACCACGCTGAAGCCGCTCACCATCATCACGACCCGCGGCGACAGGCGCCGCGCCGCGATCACGACGGGAACCACGAAGAGCGACTCGACGATGAACCGGTCGGGAATGATGTAGAAGTTGATCAGGAAGGCCGCGAGGATCAGAACCCCGACGAGCCACAGGGCGGCCGCCGGGGAGGCTTCCTTCCGGGCCGGCACGGCCGGGTCCCGGGGCGTCCCCATCCACCAGGATGCCACTCGAGTCTCCCCTTTCCGGGATCCGCGCGGGTGCGAGAGTGACGCCATTCTCTGAGTGTTCTCTCTCCACAACGCTCCCGGCGGCCGCGAGATTTCAGAAGAGCCGAGGAATGTGCCTGGAGAACGAGAGCAGATCCTTCGCTTCGCTCAGGATGACAGGGACTCTCTCGACACAACCTGCGCGACGCATCCCATGGCCAGCCGGCAAGCGGCCGGCGCTCGCCGCGCGAGGAGTCTCCGCGAAGTAACCGAGCGGAGGAGCCTCGCGCCGCAGGCGCGGAGCGACGGCTACCCTCCGCCGACGAGCTCGACGATCTCCAGGACGTCCCCCTCGGCCAGGGACTGCGAGCCGTACGAGGACTTCGGCACGATCTCGAGGTTGCGCTCGACGGCGCAGCGCGGGACGGAGACCCTCAGGCGCTCGAGCAGGAGCGAGACGGAGGCGCCTTCCGGCAGCTCCAGCACCTCGCCGTTGACGCGCACGCGGATCTCTCCGCTCACGTCTCGCTCCGGACCGGGAACTTGAACTCGGTCGAGCCGATCGGGGACGCGACGCGGATCACCGCGGCCGCGAGGCCCGCCGGGAGCGGCGGCACGGGGAAGGACACCGGGCACGCGCCGTCGGCGCCCGTCGTGCCCTGAAACGCCAGCGTCCCCTTGCCGGCGGCCGAGAGGATGCGGATCTGGATCGAAGCGCCGGCAATCGGCTGGCCCGACTGCGAGGAAAGCGCCCGGATCCGCATCGCGGCCTCGCGGCCGGAGACGAAGTCGGGCGCGGGCGTGAAGGAGCAATCGATCTGCTCGTGGGTCATCTGGGTGGCCAGATATTCCAGGATGAGCTGGTCGAGGGTCCGGTCTCCCGCCGTCAGCTGCTCGCCGGAAGCGGCGGCCGCGCCGCCGTTCTCCCCGCGGGCGGCCGTCATCCCTTCCGGAACGTTCACCGAGCCGTCCGGGCCGTCGAACCGGCCTCTCTGGATCGCGGCGATCATCGTCCGGTGCTGGTGCTCGAGGATCTCCTGGACGGCGCGGTCGTCCCGGCCGCTCCGGATCGCCTCCGCGTACGAGGTCTTCTTCGTCGCGAGGATCTCGCCGCCCACGTAGACGAGGGACTCGATCTCCGGCGCCGTCTCCCCCTTGTCCTCCGTCTGGACGTGAAAGACCCGGTCGTTGTGCCGGACGTCGGTGTTGTAGCCCGTGATCACAGGAACGGAATTCTAGCTTGGGCGCCGACGGCTGCTCTACCGTGTCATCCCGAGGAGCGAAGCGACGAGGGATCTGCTCCAGAGAAACGGACGAGGGGCAGATCCCTCGCGGAGCCTGCCCCGAGCGGCCATGTCCATTCGAAGCGGTGAGGGTAGATCCCTCGCTTCGCTCGGGATGACAGAGAAGGCGAGGGGCTCGGGATGACGACAAGAGCGAGGGGCTCGGGATGACAGATGGGTTCGCTCGGGATGACAGAAGGCGACGGTCCTGTCACATCAGCTCGAAACGCGCGGTGAAGTGGCGCAGGACGGGGGCCTGGTGGACGATCCGGACGCCGCGCAGCTTCCCGGGGTCCCGGCGCAGATCGGTGACGACCCGGGCGACGTACTCGAGGTGCGTGTTGGTGTAGACGCGGCGCGGCACGGCCAGGCGCACGAGGTCGAGGTCGGGGAGCGTCTCGTGTCCCGGGCGCCGCGGGTCGGGGCGCCCGAACATGACGCCGCCGATCTCGACGGCGCGGATTCCCCCCTCGAGGTAGAGCGCGATGGTCAGCGATTCCGCGGGATAGCGCTCGGGCGGCAGGTGCGGCGCGAAGGCGCGCCCGTCGATGTAGACGGCGTGCCCCCCGATCGGCTCGACGACCGGCACGCCCGCCGCGGCGAGCGCCTCGCCGAACGCCGTGACCTGGCCGACGCGGAACGCGAGATAGTCCTCCTTCAGGACCTCGCGCAGCCCGATCGCCACGGCCTCGAGGTCGCGCCCCGCGAGTCCCCCGTACGTCGGGAACCCTTCGATCAGGATGAGCTTGTTCTTGAGCCGCTCGACCCACGTCTCGTCGCGCAGCGCCAGGAAGCCGCCGATGTTGGCGAGGCCGTCCTTCTTCGCGCTCATCGTGCATCCCTCGGAGAGATCGAAGATCTCGCGCACGATCTCCGGAATCGAGCGTCCCTCCTGTCCCGGCTCCCGCTGCTTGATGAACCAGGCGTTCTCGGCGAAGCGGCAGGCGTCGATCAGGAGGGGAACGCCGTGCCGCTTGCACAGCTCGTGCGTCCCGCGCACGTTCTCGAGCGACACGGGCTGGCCGCCCCCCGAGTTGTTGGTCAGCGTCAACATCACGAGCGGGACCTTGCCGCTGTTCTTCGCGAGACACTCCTCCAGCCGGCCCAGGTCCATGTTCCCCTTGAAGGGGTGGCGTCCCTTCGCCTGCTTCCCCTCGGGGACGACGAAGTCCACGGCGACGCCGCCATTGACCTCGACGTTGGCGCGGGTCGTGTCGAAGTGGGTGTTGTTGGGGACGATGTCGCCGGGCTTCAGAACCGTCGAGAAGAGGAGGTTCTCCGCGACGCGCCCCTGGTGCGTCGGGATGACGTGCGGGAGGCCGAAGATCTCGCGGACGGTCTCCTCGAAATGGTAGAAGTTGCGCCCGCCCGCGTACGATTCGTCCCCGCGCATCAGGCCCGCCCACTGCGAGTCGGACATCGCGGCCGTCCCCGAATCGGTCAACAGGTCGATGTAGATGTCCTCGGAGGCGATGCCGAAGACGTTGTAGCCCGCCTCGCGCAGGCGGGCCTCCCGCTCGGCGCGCCCGATGCGCCGGATCGGCTCGACGACCTTGACGCGCCACGGCTCGGGTTGCAGGTCTTTCATTTCTTTTCGGGTTCCTTCCTCCGGAAGACGAGGCGGGCGCTCTTCGCGGTCCCCTTCGACAGGGAGACACTCTCACGGACCCAGACCTTCCGGTCCTCCGAGATTCTCCAGATGCTCCTCTGGACGGCCTCTCTCGGGTTCTCCGGCGAACCCGCCTGCACCTCGATCCAGAGCGCCTTTCCGTCCCTGGCCCAGCCGGCCGTGACGAGCCCCTTCCCCGCCGGGCCGAGAGCCTTCTCGTAGGCGCGCCCGTCGGCGACGATCTCCTCGGCGAGAATCGGGGACCGCGCCTTGCCCGGGCTCTGCACGGGAGAGAGCCAGATCCGATCCCCCTTCTGCGTGACGGAGAGCACGGCGTCCCGCATGGAGCCGGAGACGTGGAGGCTCATCTTCGGGTCGAGCTCCCACACACCGGAGAAGTCGAGGGGAGGAGGGGCGGCGGCCTTGCGGGTCGGCTTCGGAGCGGGAGCGCCGAAGAGGGGCAATGCGACAAGAAGGAGGAAGGCGAGGAGGCGCTTGCTATGCACGGGCCCGTTTCCTCTCGGAGGCGAGGGCGCGGCGCAGGAACTGGCCGGTGTACGAGGAGCGCACGGCCGCGACGTCTTCCGGGGTCCCCTCGGCCACGATCGCGCCGCCGGCGTCGCCTCCCTCGGGGCCGAGATCGATGATCCAGTCGGCGGTGCGGATGACGTCCAGGTTGTGCTCGATGACGACGACCGTGTTCCCCTTTTCCGTCAGGGAGCGCAGCACGCCGAGGAGCTTCTTGATGTCGTCGAAGTGCAGGCCGGTCGTGGGCTCGTCGAGGAGGTAGAGGGTGCGCCCGGTGGAGCGGCGCGCCAGCTCGCGCGCGAGCTTGACCCGCTGCGCCTCGCCCCCCGAGAGCGTCGTCGAGGACTGGCCGAGCTGGATGTAGCCGAGCCCGACCTGCACGAGTGTGCCGCAGATGTTCGCGATCGACGGGATGTTCGCGAAGACCTCCAGCGCCTGCTCGGCCGTGAGCGCGAGGATGTCGGCGATCGACTTCCCCTTGTAATGGACCTGCAGCGTCTCGCGGTTGTAGCGCTTGCCGCCGCAGACGTCGCAGGTGACGTAGATGTCGGGGAGGAAGTGCATCTCGATCTTGATCTGCCCGTCTCCCGCGCAGGCCTCGCAGCGCCCCCCCTTGACGTTGAAGGAGAAGCGCCCGGGCTGGTAGCCGCGGGCGCGCGCCTCGGGCGTGCGCGACATCAGCTCGCGGATCGGATTGAAGACGTTCGTGTAGGTCGCCGGGTTGGACCGGGGCGTGCGCCCGATCGGCGACTGGTCGATGTTGATGACCTTGTCGATCTCGAAGAGACCTTCGACGCGGTCGTGGCGGCCGGGCCGCTCCGAGGCGCCGTGGAGCGCCCGGGCGAGCGCGCGGTAGAGGATGTCGTTGACGAGGGTGGACTTGCCGGAGCCGGAGACGCCGGTCACCGCCGTCGTCACGCCGAGCGGGAAGCGGACGTCGATCCCCTTCAGGTTGTGCTCGCGCGCGCCCCGGACCGTGAGCGCCTTGCCCGAGCCGGCCCGGCGGGCAGCGGGCGTCGGGATCTCCTCCTCCCCCGTCAGATACCGCGCGGTCAGCGACTCCGGAAAGTCGGCCAGCTCCTCCGGCTTCCCCTGCGCGACGATCCGCCCTCCGTGCACGCCGGCCCCCGGCCCCAGGTCGAGGACCCAGTCGGCCGAGCGGATCGTCTCCTCGTCGTGCTCGACGACGATGACCGTGTTGCCGAGGTCCCGCATCGAGAGGAGCGTGTCGATCAGCCTTCGATTGTCGCGCTGGTGGAGGCCGATCGACGGCTCGTCCAGGACGTAAAGGACGCCCATCAGCTTCGAGCCGATCTGCGTCGCGAGCCGGATGCGCTGCGACTCGCCCCCCGAGAGGGACGCGGCGCCCCGCGAGAGGTTCAGGTACCCGATCCCGACGTTGGCGAGGAAGCCGAGCCGGTCGCGGATCTCCTTCAGGATCTTCCCCGCGATCTCCCGCTCCCTCGGCGAGAGCTTCAGCTCCTGGAAGAACCCGATCGAGTCGGAGATCGTGTCGGAGGCGACCTCGTCGATCGAGCGTCCCCCGACCTTCACCGCGAGCGCCTCCGGCTTCAAACGGCGGCCGGCGCAGCCCGGGCACGGCTCCGCGGACATGTACGCCTCCAGCTCCGACCGGCGCTCCGCGTTCTCGGTCTCGCGGTACCGGCGCTCGAGCATCGGGATGAGCCCCTCGAAGGAGGAGCGCCAGTGGTACTCCCCCTTCTCGGCCACGTAGGAGAACTTGATCTCGTCCTCCCCGGAGCCGTAGAGGATCACCTGGCGCGCGGGCTTCGGCAGCTTCGAGAAGGGCTGGTCGAGACGGAACTTGTAATGCTTCGCGAGCATCCCCATCTGGCGGGAGCGCCAGTTGGTGGAGCCGGGCTTCATGATCGCGATGGCCCCGTCGGCGATCGACTTCTCCGGCGCGACGACCACGCGGTCGGGGTCGGCCTTCAGGATCGTCCCGAGACCGGAGCACTTCTGGCAGGCGCCGTAGGGCGAGTTGAACGAGAAGAGGCGCGGCGTGATCTCGGTCAGCGAGGTCCCGCAGTCGGGGCAGGCGTAGTTGGCGGAGAGGACCTCCTCGGGGCCGTCCGCGACCGAGATCGTGACGAGGCCGCCCGAGACGCGGGTGGCGGTCTCGATCGAGTCGGCCAGGCGCTTCTTGTATTCCTCGTCGGAGGAGGGCTTCGCCACGAGGCGGTCCACGACGAGATCGATCGTGTGCTTCTTCTGCTTGTCCAGCTCCGGCGGGTCCTCCAGGTCGTGGAACTTCCCGTCGATCCGCGCGCGCAGGAACCCCTCCTTCAGCATCTCCGCCATCGGCTTCTTGTATTCCCCCTTCTTGCCCGAGACGTAGGGGGCGAGCACGGCGAAGCGGCTCCCCTCCGGGAGGCGCAAGGCGCGGTCCACCATCTCCTGGATCGTCTGCGCCTGGATCGGCCGGCCGCAGGTCGGGCAGTGGGGGACGCCGATCGAGGCGTACAGGAGGCGCAGGTAGTCGTAGATCTCGGTGACCGTGCCGACGGTCGAGCGCGGGTTCTTCGAGGTGGTGCGCTGCTCGATCGAGATGGCGGGCGAGAGCCCCTCGATCGAGTCCACGTCCGGCTTCTCCATCTGCTCGAGGAACTGGCGGGCGTAGGCCGACAGGGACTCGACGTACCGCCTCTGCCCCTCGGCGAAGATCGTGTCGAAGGCGAGAGACGACTTGCCCGACCCCGAGACGCCGGTGATGACCACGAGGCGGTTGCGCGGGATATCGCAGGAGACGTTCCGGAGGTTGTGCTGCCGCGCCCCGCGGATCCGGAGGAATTCCACGGGCCGGATTCTAACGGCAGCCGCCTTTCCGCCTGGCGGACGCGGCGGCCCGGACCGGGAGAAGTCGTTGCGGCTCAGGAACTCAGCCGGAAGGCGATTCGTCGAGACGTCGAAAAAGGGGCCCGAACGGCCCCACCGGTTTCCGGCGACGCCGACCGTTGGTCAGACCTCGCCTCCGGTCCTTGCCGGGGAGCCCTGCCGTCCTGGTTTGCCTCTTCGGAGGCGGCCGGCCCCCCCCCGGGGGGGTCCGGAGGACGCCATAGACCGCAATGACATATTGACATCGGGGCCGGCTTGTCAATAGAGTTCCCCAATTCACCGACGGATGGGTCAAGCCGAAATAGCGGAAATAATGGAAACGAGAGGAGTTCTCACATGAGGAGTCGACCTGGGGACGTTCCGGTGGAGATGCAGGGAGTGGCCCGATGCGCAGTCGTGGTCGCGGCGTTCGCCAGCGCGCTCCTGTTCGCGCCTGGCCTGGTTCTGGCGCAGCCGGCGCCCGACGATCATTCCGTCCTCATTCTCTCGAGCGTCGATGGGGGCAACCGCTACACGAACTCGGCGACCGCCGCCGGACTCACGGTCGTCAGCGCGACCGACGCGGAGTGGCCGAGATCGACGGCCGACTACGCCACCTTCAAGGCGCTCATCCTGGGCGATCCGACGTGCGGCGGCACGCCGCCCGCCGTCGCGGAAGCGAACGCCGCGACCTGGGCCGCGGCGATCGACGGCCCGATCCTGGTCATCGGTACCGATGAGGTGTTTCACTTCTTCCAGGGAGGCCAGAGCCTCGTCGACGCCGGCATCGGCTTCGTCACGAGCGGGACGCCGGGCCAGACCGGTGCGTACATCAGCCTCTCCTGCTACTACAACAGTTCCCCGAACGGGACCCCGGTCCCCCTGATCGCCCCGTTCGGCGTCTTCACGGTGGGGGGCGCCAGCTGCTTCAACGACTCCCACATCGTCGCGGTCCACCCGGCGCTCGCCGGATCGACCGACGCGTCGCTGTCGAACTGGAGCTGCTCGGTTCACGAGTTTTTCAATTCCTTTCCGAACGCCACGTTCCTGCCCCTCGCGATCGCGAGAAACGCGACGGGACCCGGGGAACTGACTTTCGCCGACGGGTCGATGGGTATCCCGTACATCCTCGCGAGCGGCGGAGGGATCGCGCCCGTTCTCTGCGGTGACGGCATCGTCGAGCCGCCCGAGGAGTGCGACGACGGCAACACCATCAGCGGTGATGGATGTTCCGCCTTCTGCACGCTCGAGGGGCCTGCGCCCCCGCCCATCGAAGTGCCGACGCTCTCTTTCCCGATGCTCGGGCTGCTGGCCCTGGCTCTCGTCGCGGCCGCTCTCGTGCTGATGCGCCGCTGATAGCCTCGGACTTTCCGGAATCAGGGGAGCGGCCCGGGCCGCTCCCCTTTTCATTTATCGGATCCCGACCGCGCCACCAGTTTCGGGTAGCAGGTTTCACTGGCTACCTTCTGCACATGGCGTTCGGGCGAGTTGACAACGAAATCAGCCCCAAATATCGTGGTTCCAAAGCGTACCTCGCCGGCGCCGATCCCGGAGCGAAGTGGCCGCGAGCTTGAGGAGGAGTTGCGATGAAGTACGGCGCACCAACCCCGCTCCTGGTGGGCCTCTCGGTTTGCGCGCTCGCCTCCGGCACTGCTCTGGGAGCGGCTTACAACGTCGGCGATGTCTTCGCCGCAGTCGGCCACGGTCAGGTCAGGCACTTTTCGCCGACGGGCACTCTGATCGAGACGCTCGACACGACGACCGGGCTGACGACCACCGCCGGGATGTGCTTCGATGCTGCGGGGAATCTCTACGTGACGACCTTCGACGGAAACTCCGTGAGCAAGTTCAACAACTCCGGGGGGCTCGTCTCGGCGAACTACATCTCCGGGCTCAACTCGGACCCCGAGTCCTGCGTCTTCGACGCCACGGGCAACATCTACATTGGAACCGCCGACGGAAACAAGGACATCCTCAAGTACGACTCCGCGGGGACGTTTGTCACCGCCTTCAACGTCGCGGTGCAGTCCCGAGGCGCCGACTGGATCGATCTGGCCGCGGACCAATGCACGATGTTCTACACGTCGGAAGGCACCCTCATCAAGCGCTTCAACGTCTGCACGAACACTCAGCTTGCCGACTTCGCGACGGTGAGCGGGCCGATCTTCGCCTTTCGCATTCTCCCCGGCGGAGGCATCCTCGTCGCGGAGACCGGGCAGGTTCAGATGTTGAATTCCTCCGGTACCCCCACGGCGACGTACACCGGCACGGGCGGAACGTTTCTCTTCGCGCTGAACCGGGACCCCAACGGCACGCAGTTCTGGACGGGAGACATCATCAACGGCAACGTCTACAAGTTTGACATCGGCACAGCCGGCAATCAGGCTCCCCTGTTCAACGCCGCCGCCATCACGAACCTGTCCGGCCTGGCGGTCTTCGGTGAGCTGGTCGTGTCTCTCCCGACGCCGACTCCGACTGGAACGGTGGTCGGCCCGACTTCGACCCCGACGATCACGGCGACCTCGACCCCGACGATCACGCCGACCCCGACCCCGACGATCACGCCGACCCCGACCCCGACGATCACGCCGACGGCAGTCGGGATCCCTCCCACGGCGACTCCGACCATTACCCCGGCGCCCGCGGCGGCCGGGATCCCCACACTCGGTCTCTCGATGCTCGCCCTGCTCTGCGCGGCGCTCGCGGGAGTCGCCCTCCTGCTGATGCGGCGCTGATCCCCGACCGTCAAGAATCGCGTCCGCCGGACCGGTTGCTATACTGGATCATGTCCACACCGGTCCGCGTACTCATTCTTCACGATTCGCTCGAGACGGCCGGACTGTTGGTCCGGGAGCTCGAGAAGGGCGGTTTTTCGCCGGTCTTCGAGCGCGTCTCCTCGGGCGAGGCGTTCGAGCGCGCGCTCTCCGGGTCCGCCTGGGACATCATCCTGTCCGATTTCCGTCTCGAGAACTTCGGCGCCCTGCCCGCCCTGGCGCTGGTGAAGGAGCATGAGCTGGAAACGCCGTTCATCATCGTCTCCGACAACATCGGCGAGGAGACCGCCGTCAAGGCGATCAAGGCCGGGGCGCACAACTGCATCCCGACAGGAGCGCTCGGGAGGCTTTCCTTGACCGTGGAGCGCGAGCTGCGCGAAGCGCAGATCCGGCGGGAACGGCGGGAGGCCCGGAAGGCGCTGCGCGAGAGCGAGAGCCGGTTCCGCACGCTCGTGGAAACGGCGTCGGACGCGATCCTGACGGTGAGCGAATCCGGGCAGATTCTCTTTGCCAACCGGGCGGCCGAGAGGATCTTCGGCCATCCCGTGGCGGCGATGATCGGAGAGAACGTGACGATGCTCGTGCCGGACTGCCCGCCGCCGGCGCAGCTCGTTCCTCTCACGCCCGTCGAAAGCGCGGAAACGGACGCGCTGTCGCCCCGGGCCGAATTGATCGGACGGCACGAGCGGGGCCATCCGGTTCCGCTCGATGTTTCCATCGGCCTTCTGGCCCGGGGCGGCCGGAACCTGCTGACCCTCATCGCCCGGGACGCCACCGAACGCAAGCGTTCGGAGAGGGCCCTTCGCGACTCCGAGGAGCGCCTTCGAACGCTCGTCAACAACGCGCCGATCGTGCTCTTCGCGCTCGACCGGGACGGCGTCGTCACTCACATGGAAGGGAGCGGGCTCGAGGCCGCGGGCCTGAGGCCCGGCGAAGCGGTCGGACGCAGCGCCTTCGAGCTGTACACCGATTATCCGAAGGCGCTGGAGTTCCTGCGGCGCGCTCTCTCCGGCGACGCGGTGCAGGAGACCTTCGAGCTGAAGGGCCTCGTCTTTGAGGTCGAGCTGGCGCCGCGCAGGGACCCGGAAGGCGCGGTGATCGGAGTCATCGGCGTCGCGACCAACGTGACGGCTCAGCGGCGGGCCGAGCGCGCCGCGGACCAGTCCGAGTTGCGCTACCGCCTGCTCTTCGAAGGGAACCTCGCCGGGGTCTACCGGACCACCGAGGACGGCCGGATCCTGGATTGCAACGAGTCCTTCGCGCAGATCTTCGGCTACGAATCGCGCGAGGAGGTCCTCTCCCTTCCGGCCTGGGACTTCTATCTCACGGCGGAGGACCGGAAGGCCTCGCTCGCGCGCCTCAAGGAGCGCAAGAACCTGACCAACTACGAGCAGTGCCTTCGCCGCAAGGACGGGAGCCACGTCTGGGTCCTCGAGAACGGGAACCTGGTCGAGGGGCAGGAGGGGAAGCCGGGGATCATCGAGGGGACGATCATCGACATCACCGAGAGGAAACGCGCCGAGGAGCAGGTCAAGCATCTCGCGTTTCACGATTCTCTGACCGGGCTGCCCAACCGCCTCCTCTTTTCCGACCGGCTGCGCGTCGCCATGGTCCACGCGAACCGCTACCGCGAGAAGCTGGCGGTGCTCTTCCTCGACGTCGACCGCTTCAAGGTCATCAACGACTCGCTCGGGCACTCCATCGGAGACGAGCTTCTCCGGCGCATCGCCGAGCGGGTGAGCGGGTGCATCCGGCAGGAGGACACGATCGCGCGGCTCGGCGGCGACGAGTTCACGGTGCTGCTGCCGGGCATCGCCAGGGAGGACGACGCGGCCACGATCGCGAACAAGATCCTGGAGGCCGTCCGCCTTCCGTTCTTCATCGAGCACCGGGAGCTCTTCATCACGACCTCGGTCGGGGTCACGCTCTATCCCGCGGACGGCGCCGATCCCGAGACGCTCGTCCGGAACGCGGACACCGCGATGTACAGGGCCAAGGAGCAGGGGCGCGACAACTACCAGCTCTACGCGCCGGCGATGAATTCCCGGGCGCTGGAGCGCCTGTCGCTCGAGAGCCGGCTGCGCCAGGCGCTCCAGAACCGGGAGCTCGTCGTTCACTACCAGCCCCTGATCGATCTCGCGACCGGCCGGGTCCGGGGCGCCGAAGCGCTCCTGCGCTGGCAGCACCCGGAGTTGGGCGTGGTGATGCCCGGCGACTTCATCTCGCTGGCCGAGGTGTCCGGCCTCATCGTCCCGATCGGCCAGTGGGTGCTCCGCACCGCCTGCGCGCAGGCCAGCGCCTGGCAGAAGAGCGGTTATCCCCTCTCGGTCGCCGTCAACCTCTCCGCGCGCCAGTTCCAGCAGGCGGACCTGGTCTTCCAGGTCACCGAGGCCCTGCAACACGCGAATCTTCCCGCGCCCTCGCTCGACCTCGAGATCACGGAATCCAACGCCATGCAGAACGCCGAGCTCTCCATCTCCACTCTCTGGGACCTGAAGAACCTGGGCGTGAGCCTCTCGATGGACGACTTCGGGACGGGCTACTCCTCGTTGAACTACCTGAAGCGCTTCCCGATCGACCGGATCAAGATCGACCAGTCCTTCGTGCACGACGTCACGCGCGATCCCGACGACGCCGCCATCGCGGCCGCGATCATCGCGATGGCGCACAGCCTGAAGCTGACGGCCGTCGCCGAAGGAGTCGAGACGGAGGCGCAGCTCGGGTTCCTGAGGACGCAGAAGTGCGACGAGATGCAGGGCTACTTCTTCAGCCCGCCCGTCCCGGCCGACCAGTTCGGTGAGCTCCTCGAATCGGGCAAGTCCCTGACCCCGCGGCGCAAGCGGGTCACGCGCTGAGAAACCGGGGGGAGGGGGGCAGGTTTCAAGTTTCAGGTTTCAGGTTTCAAGATCCTGAGGCCGGTTCCTCCTGGAACCTGGAACCGGAAACCTGAAACGCCTTGGACATCTCGAAGGCGTCGCGGCCGCGGCCGTAATAGCCGGGAATCCGGCGCCGGCGTCGGAACCCGAGCCTGATGTAGAACGCGATGGCGCCCGTGTTCCCGGTCGCCACCTCCAGGCGTGCCTCCCGGGCGCCGGCGCGGGAGAACCGGTCCAGGAGCTCCTCCATCAGGGCCGTCCCGAGGCTCCGGCGGCGATGCGAAGGGTGGACGTCCAGCGTCACGATGTGCGCGACGCTGCCGCGCGTCATGTATCCGATGACGAAGCCGGCGATCGTTCCGTCCAGGTCGGCGACCAGCCCGTCGGAGGTGGCGATGCCGAGGAACCGGCGAATCTCCCGCGGCGAATAGGAGATGCCCGGCTCGAAGCAGATCTGATCGAGGCTGTAGAGCGAATCGAAGTCGGACGGAAGGATCTTCCGCAACGTGGGTGGTGGGTGGAAGGTGGTAGGTGGTAGGGTTTCTTTCACAGGCTCTCGTCAGCTTTCGTCCCTACCACCTACCACCTACCACCTACCACCTACCACCTATCACCTGCTTCTCATGGCTCTGTCAGCCTCGCGCTTCAAGTCCCGGTCGCGGATCGCGTCGCGCTTGTCGTGCAGCTTCTTCCCCTTGACCAGGGCGATCTCGGCTTTCGCTTTCGAGCCCTTGAAGTACAGCGCCAGCGGCACGCACGTGAGGCCGCGCATCGCGACGGCCGAGGCCCAGCGCACGATCTCCCGCCGGTGGAGGAGGAGCTTGCGCTCCCGCTCGGGAAGATGGTTCGTCCACGACCCCGCGCCGTAGGGAGAGATGTGCGCCCCGACGAGGAACGCTTCGCCGTCCCGGAACGCGACATAGGAGTCCTTCAGCTGGGCGCGCCCCTCCCGCAGAGACTTGACCTCCGTCCCGGTCAGGACGAGACCGGCCTCCGCGCGATCCTCGATGAAGAAGTCGTGGAAGGCCTTCCGGTTCGTCGCCACGGTCTTGATCGCGGGCGCGCCCGCGGCCCTCTGAGGCGGCTTCTTCGGCATGAGCGGGGCAGTTTACCGTCGCTCCGCGCTTGCGCGGGAAATGCGCCTGACGGCGCACCGGCGGGTGGCTCGGCCGGTTGCGGCCTCGACCGCCCGCCTTTCCCCGCGCAAACGCTCCGCTCCCGCGGCGCGCGCCTCCTCCCTCGGTTACTTCGGGAGACTACGCGCGCCGCGACCGGGGCCTCTACGACCGGGGCCGGGAGACTGTGCGCCCGGAGGCACTGCCGTGGCTCGCTTACCACGCCGGTGTGGTGCTCGCGCCACAGCGGCGGGAAGGCCGGCTCGATGGGAAGATCGATATAACGTACTGAAAATAGGAGTGATGCGTGGTTTTTCGGCCCTGGCGGGGGGCTGGCATCGAAGATGCGGTAGAAGGGGAGGTTTGAGACCTCAGACGACTCTCCGCACCTCCGTTTCGATCGAGGGAATCGGCCTGCATTCGGGCCATCCCGTCACCGCCCATTTCCGGCCCGCGCCCCCGGATCATGGACTCGTCTTCGTGAGACTCGATCATCCCGGGTCGTCGATCCCCGCGCGGCTCACGTCCGCCGCGACGTTCGACTACGCCACGACGATCTCGGCCGGCGGGGTCTCCATCGGAACCGTCGAGCACGCGCTCTCGGCGGCGGCCGGCGAAGGGTTGGACAACTGCCTGATCGAGATCGAGGGTCCGGAAGTCCCGATCCTCGACGGCTCGGCGCTCCCCTTCGTGCGCCTCTTCCACGCCGCCGGCTTCGAGAGACAGGCGGCGCGGGTGCGCCCGCTCACGCTCGCGCGCTCGGTCGAAGTCGTCCGCGGCGATCGGTGGGTGTCCTTCGAGCCGGACGGGCCCGGTCTGACCATCACCTACGAGATCGACTTCCCGCATCCGATCGTCGGCCGCCAGAGCCTGACCGTGCCGATCCGCCCGGAGGAGTACTCGGCCCGCATCGCGCCGGCCAGGACGTTCGGCTTCGCTCGCGACGTCGAGGCCATGCGCGCTCGCGGCCTGGCGCGGGGAGGCAGCCTGCACAACGCGGTCGTCCTCGACGAGAACGGCGTCGTGTCGGGGCCCCTGCGGTTCCGCGACGAGTTCGTCCGGCACAAGATCCTGGACCTCGTCGGAGACCTCGCGCTGCTGGGCCGCCCCCTCTCGGGCCACATCCACGCCCGCAAGGCCGGGCACGCGCTGCACATCGAGTTCGCCCGGGCCCTGGACGCGGCCCTGCGCGAGCCCGCCGGACGACCCGATCTCCCGCAGGCCGAGAGCCTCGGCGGCGTCAGCTAGGCCGGCGCCCGCCCGCCGGCCTGGTGCGGCCGCCCGCGGCCGCCCGCTACGAACCGCCGCCCGCCGGTTCGTGACACCGTAGAATCAGCGGGATGCCGTCATCGCAGCGCCTCAGCGCGATCCTGCTCCTGGCGGCGGTCAGCGTTCCGGCTCCGCTTCCCGGAGCGCCGCAGGAGAGTCCGCGCATCGAGTCGCTCCACGCGGTCGCGCGGGGTCCGGACGTCTTCGCAGGGTTCCGGCTGGCGGGCGCGCTGAACCCCGAGCTCGCGACGAAGATCGAGTCGGGCCTCGAAACGGCCATCCGCTACGAGATCCGGCTCTACCGGCACAACGCGCACTGGCTCTGGGACGATTACATGGACACCCGCAAGTACCGGGTCGCGGTGACGTACGACCCCGTCACCCGGGAGTACGTCGTCGTCGAGACGATGGACGGCCGGGCGCTCCAGCGCTCGACGACGCACGATTTCCGGGAGGTTGCCGCCCGGCTCCTGTCGCGCGAGAATCTGCTCGTGTTCCGCGTCCGCCACGACGACTGGCGAACGAATCTGTACGTCCGGATGCGTGCGACCTTCGATTCCGGCTACCTCTTCGCGATCATCCCCGTGGACTCCCGCACGCCCTGGAAGAACTCGAACCGCTTCGAGATCAAGGTCCCGCCGCGATGACTCTGCTGACCGAGCTGCAGCGCCGGCGCAAGGACAACCGGCTCATCATCGGCCTCGTCCTCGCGGTGCTCGTCGTCTGGTCGGTGGTCTCGGTGCTCGAGCACCGGACCAACGAGATGGAGCCGGTCACGATCACCCGGGGGCTGCTCCTCTTCGTTCTCTCCTACATCAACATCACGCTGATCGCCGCCGTGCTCTTCGTTCTCTGCCGCGTGCTCATCAAGACGTGGCTCGAGCGCCGGCGCCAGGTCCTCGGCTCGCGCTTCCAGACCAAGCTGCTCGTCACCTACATCGGCCTGACGGCGATCCCGATCGGCCTCCTCTTCTTCACGGCGACGGGGCTGCTCCAGCGCTCGATCGACCGCTGGTTCTCGACGCCCGTGCGGGAAGTCGTGGGCCGGGCCCGGGCGGTCCAGGACATGGCGGAGAAGCGGATCGTGGACGAGACGCTCGAGAAGGCGAAGACGCTCGCCGGGCTCGGGGCCGCACCCGGCCAGGACGGGGTCGTCGAGGGCCTCCGCCGCCAGCAGAAACTCGATTCGGTCGAGGCCTATCGCGGGGGCCGGCGCGAGGCGCTCGCGGCCGAGACGCCCGCTTCCGTCGCGCCGCTCTCGGCCGAGAACCTGCGCAAGGCCGCGGCGAACGGCCAGGAGGTCAAGATCGAGGTCCTTCCCGACGGGTCGCACCTCTACCGCGCCCTCGTCCCGGAAGGAAACCTCGTGTGGGCGGCCGGGACCCGCGTCGGCCCGGCCGAGGCGCGCGCTCTCGACGCCATCACGGCGGCCTGGAGCGAGTACAAGAAGCTCGAGGCGCAGAAGCCGGCGATCAAGGCAGCCAACATTTCGACGTTCCTCCTCATCACGCTCGCGATCCTGTTCGCGTCCATCTGGACCGGTTCGACGCTCGCCCGCCGGATCACCGGCCCGATCGCGGCGCTCGCCGAGTCCACCCGCCGGCTCCATTCCGGGGACCTTTCCGCGCGGGTGGACGTCCCGGCCTCCGACGAGCTCGGCGTCCTCATCTCCTCCTTCAACCGCATGGCCGCGGGACTGCAGGAGGCCCGTGACGCGCAGCTGCGCTCCAACGAGGAGCTGCAGGCCTCCAACCGCCGCCTGGACCTGGAGCGCCGCCTGGTCGCGACCGTGCTCGAATCCGTCACGACGGGAGTCCTCGCCTTCGACCGCGACGGCCGGGTCACCGTCTGCAACCCGGCCGCCCGCACGCTCCTCTCCGTGGACGGCGACGTGACGCTCGAAACGCTGCGGACACGGAAGGATCTCGCGCCGCTCGCCGCGCTGATCGAGGAGGCGAGGAGCGGGGCCTCGTCGCCGGCGCCGCGCGAGCTGACGCTCCACGCGGCGGACGGGGAGCGTCGGCTCGAGATCGCCCTGCGCCCGCTCTCCCCCGCTCCGGCCGGGGAACGCCGCCGCGGCTGGGTCCTGGCGATCGAGGACACGACCCACGTGGCGCGCGAACAGAAGCTTGCCGCCTGGAGCGAGGTGGCGCGGCGGGTGGCCCACGAGATCAAGAACCCGCTGACGCCCATCCGGCTCTCGGCGGAACGCATCGCCCGTCGGCAGCGCGTCGGAGGACCGGACCTCGCGGAGGCGATCGAGCGCGGGACGAAGGTCATCGTGGAGGAGGTGGACTTCCTGAAATCCCTCGTGGACGAGTTCTCCCGGTTCGCCCGCCTGCCGGAGATGCGGCCCGAGCCGACGGACCTGCCGGCGCTGGCGCGTTCGGCCGTGCGCCTCTTCGAGGGCGCCCGCGAGGGGGTCGCGCTGTGCGTCGAGTCGCGCCTCGCCCGCGAGCGCGTCGTGCTCGACCCGGAACAGATCAAGCGGGCCCTGATCAACCTGCTCGACAACGCGCTGGAAGCGTGCGGCGCCTCCGGGGAGATCGCGGTCCGCCTCGCCGAAAGCGCCCACGGCGTCTCCATCGAGGTGGCCGACACCGGGCGCGGCGTTCCGGCGCGCGACCGGGACAAGCTGTTCCTCCCCGACTTCACCACGAAGGGGCGCGGCACCGGCCTCGGGCTCGCGATCGTGTTGCGCATCGTCGCCGACCACAACGGAACCATCCGCGTCGAGGAGAACCGCCCCCGCGGCGCGCGGTTCATCATCGAGCTGCCGGCCGCGTGAAGAGGCGCCGCGTCCTCGTCATCGACGACGAGAAGGCCATCCGGGAGACGCTCTCGGAGATCCTGACCGACGAGGGGTACGCGGTCACCCCGATCGAATCGGGCGAGGAGGGATTGAGGCGCCTCCGGGAGGAGAACTTCGACCTGGCGTTCCTGGACGTCTGGCTGCGCGACCTCGACGGGCTCTCGGTGCTCGAGGCGGCGGACGGTCGCCTTCGCGAAGTCCCGGTCGTGATGATCTCCGGCCACGCCAGCGTCGAAACGGCCGTGCGCGCCGTGCGCCTGGGGGCATACGACTTCCTGGAGAAGCCCCTCTCGCTCGAGCGCGTCATCCTGACCGCCCAGAAGGCGATCGAGCGGCGGGACCTGCTCGCCGAGGTGGAGTCCTTCCGGGGCCGGAGCGAGCCGGAAGCGACGCTCCTCGGCGACTCGCCGGCGATGCGGCAGCTGCGCGAGGAGATCGCGCGCGTGGCGCCGACCGACGCGCGGGTCCTCGTCACCGGCGAGAACGGGACGGGCAAGGAGCTCGTCGCCCGGTCGATCCACCGACTCTCCGCGCGCGCGGATTCGCGCCTCGTCGAGGTCAACTGCGCCGCGATCCCGGAGGAGCTGATCGAATCGGAGCTCTTCGGCCACATGCGCGGCTCCTTCACGGGCGCCGCCGAGGACCGGCGCGGCAAGTTCGAGGAGGCGGACGGCGCGACGCTCTTCCTGGACGAGGTGGGCGACATGTCCGCCCGGACGCAGTCCAAGGTCCTCCGGGCGCTCCAGGAAGGGCGTTTCACCCGCGTGGGCGGAAGCAAGGCGATCTCCTCGGACGCCCGCGTCCTCTCCGCGACGAACAAGAACCTCGCCGAGGAGATCAAGCGCGGCGCGTTCCGCGAGGACCTCTTCTTCCGCCTGGCGGTCGTGCCCGTCTCCGTCCCGCCGCTGCGGGAGAGGCGGGAGGACATCGCGCCGCTCGCGAGCCACTTCCTGCGGCAGGCCCTGGCCCGATTCGGCCGCAAGCCCAAGACGCTCTCCACCGCCGCGCTCGAGGCCCTCGAAAACTACCGCTGGCCGGGCAACGTGCGGGAGCTGAAGAACCTGATCGAGCGGCTGATGATCCTCTCCCCCGCCGAGGAGATCCGCCGGGAGGACCTTCCCGCCGAGATCCGCGACGGCGAGCTCGCCGCGCCGCTCCCGGCCGACGCGCCCCTCCGGGACGCGCGCGAGGACTTCGAGCGCCGCTACATCCTGGCCGCGTTGAAGCGCCACCGCGGAAACGTCACGAGGGCCGCGGAGGCCCTGCAGATCGAGCGGTCGAACCTGTACCGGAAGCTGCGCGGCTACGGGATCGAGGTGGAGAGGGAATAGGTGTCAGGGTCAGAGGTGCCAGGGAAAAGACAGGTGTCAGGTGTCAGGTGCCAGGTGTCAGGTCAGGCAGGTCTCCGGTCCCTGATACCTGGCACCTGACACCTGCATTTCCCCTGACCCCTGTTCCCTGACACCTTCGCTCTTAATCACTTTCTTCCAGGAGCCGCATCTCCAGCACTTGATCGGAAGAGGACCCTTCCAGCCGCAGGTAGTGTTCTGCGGTCATGAAGAGGGCCTCGGCGGGGGTGAGGCCGACGATCTCCGAGCCGACGATCGGGACTCCGTAGCGCTCGGCCTCCGACTTGACGCATTCGAAGACGCGGTGGAGAGGGGTCTTCTTGAAGTTGGTCATGTTGATGGAGACCTGGACCTGCCCGCGGTCGGAGAGCTCCACGCCCATCGCCTTGACGAAACGGAAGCCGCCGCCGATGTGCCGGATCGCCCTCGCGATCCTGTCGGCGACGGCGAGGTCGCGCGTGCCGAGGTTGATGTTGTAGGCGATGAGCGGCGGCCGGGCGCCGACCGCGACGACGCCGGCGGTCGGGTGGGGAGTCGCGGGACCGAAGTCGGGGGCCCACTTCGGGTCCTTCATCTTTTCCGCGAAGCCCTCGAACTCTCCCTTCCGGATCTCCGCCAGATTGCGCCGCGGCTCCGAGGTCGCCGAGTCCTCGTAGAGATAGACGGGAATCCCGTGGCGCGAGGCGATCCCGGCGGCGACTTCGCGGGAGAGAGCGACGCACTCCTCCACGGTCGCTCCGCGGATCGGGATGAAGGGCACGACGTCCACGGCGCCCATGCGCGGGTGCTCGCCCCGGTGCCGCGTCAGGTCGACCCGGGGGACCACCGCGTCGAAGAGCGCGGCCACGGCGGCCCGGAGGGCGGCGGCATCGCCGACGAGCGTCAGGACGCTGCGGTTGTGCGACGCGTCGGAGGAGACATCGAGCAGACGCGCGCCCGGCGCCGCGCGCACCGCGTCGGCGATCTCGCCCACGCGGTCGCGGTCGCGCCCTTCCGAGATGTTGGGGACGCACTCGATGACCGTCCGCATCAGGGTGTCAGTCTATAATCGTGCCCTCGTGAGAATGACCCTCACCGTCCAGGAACCGGCCACAGCGGAACCCGTCGGATGAGCGCCTCCGCCCCGCCGGGCGCCTACCCCGGCAATCCCTCGCTGCCGGCCGAGGTCCGCGAGAAGATCCTCGCGACGTTCCGCCACGCCCTGAACCTCTTCTCCTCCGGCAATGTCAGCGACTGCGTGATCGGCTGCGAGTTCATTCTGAAGATGGACCCGCGCTTCACCCCGGCGCAGCGGCTTCGGGAAAAGGCCCGAAACCGCGAGGCCGACGTGGACATCAGCGACCTGCAGGCCTTCGCGAATCCGCCAGCGCCCGGGACAGCGCCGCCCCCGCCCGGAAGGCCGGCGGCCGCGCCGCCTCCGCCCCCAAGACCGGCCGCGGCGCCTTCGCCCGTTCCCTCCCCGCCCCCGGCGGCGGCCGCACCGCCGCGAACCGAAAAGCCGGACCCGCGCCGCCTCCTCGCCGAGGCCGACCAGAAATGCGAGGCGCGCGATTTCGATGGCGCGGTGGCCGCGGCAACGCGCGTCCTGGCGCTGGCTCCGGGCGACAAGGACGCGCTGGCGATGATCGAGAAGGCCGCCGGGAGAAAGGCGATGCAGACGCTCATCGAGGCGAGCTGCGTCAACGCCGAGGAGGCCCTCGCGGAAGGGCGTATCCCGGAGGCGCGGCGGGAGATCGAACGGCTGCGCGCGGCGGACCCGCAACACCCCGCGCTCCCCACGTTCGACCGCCGGCTGTCGGCCGCTTCCACGACGGCCGCGCCCGCGTCGGGTCCGCCTTCGCAGGGCGCGGATGAATTTTCGCTCGGCGGGCCGCAGAGCGAAGGCTTCGAGTCCATTCCCGCGTTCGGCGGTTTCTCGAGCGAGCCGGCCGACCTCGATCCTTTTCGCCCGACGCGCTCCGATCTCCACCCTCCCGCTCCGGGGGAAAAGGTGCCGGGCGCCGGAGGGACCGGCTTCTTCGGATTCGACGACACGGCGCCGGAAGGGGACGCGCTCGTGCCGCCCTCTCCTCCGCCGCGCGACATGTTCCTGCCCGAGGAGCAGGCGCCGGGCGGGATGGGGTCCTTGTCGGCGCCGGAGATCGACGAGGAAGAGGCGCGCGCCGCCGAGCAGGAAATCGGAGCGCTGCTCCGCCAGGGGGACGAGACGGCGAAGAAGGGGGACCGGGAGCAGGCGATCGAGATCTGGTCCCGCATCTTCCTCATCGACATCAACAACTCCGAGGCCGTCACCCGGATCGAGAAGGCCCGGCAGGAGATCGCCGACGAGAGCCGGTTGGTGGCGGAATGCCTGAAGAAGGGGAGAGAAAACTTCGAGAGTGGGGACCGCGAGGCGGCGCGCAGGTTCTTTGTCCAGGCCCGGGCGCTCGATCCTCACGAGGCCACCGCCGCCCTCTATCTCGAGCGCATCGAGAAAGGCGAGCCAGAGAAAGCGGCGCCGGCCGCCGTCGGCGCGCCCTCCGGGAGACCGGCGCTTCCCTCCGGGATGGACGCCGTCCCGGAGACCGCGCCTCCGCCCGCGCCCGCGGCCGCTCCCCCGCGGCCCGAGCCGCGGCGCGCGGGGCTGCCGATCAACCCGAGGGTCCTGGCCGTCATCGGCGCCTTCCTCGCGCTGACGCTCGTCGGCATCTATTTCGTGTTCAGAGGGACGAAGACCCAGGCGCCGCCGCAGAATGTCGCCTCTTCCGGGTCCGTCCAGCACGCCCGGGAGCTCATCGACAAGGGACGGCTCGGGGAGGCCCGCGCCGAGCTGCGCCGCATCGAGCCGTCCGACCCGGAATCGGCGGAGGCCCGCCAGCTGCTCGCCGACCTGGAGAAGGGCGGGATCGCGGAGGCCGGGAAGGACTCGCGGCCCGCTCCCCCGCCCGGTGCCGGCTCCAGCGCACCGCGGGCCGACGCCGATCCCGTGCGATTGCGCACGGTCGCGGAGAAGGCTCTCGGCGAAAAGCGGTACATCGAGGCCCTCAAGAACTTCAACCTCGCGTCGCCGGCGTTCCGCGACGACCCGACCTTCGCGCAGGAGCAGGGCCTCGCGTCCGACAAGGTCACGGCCCTGACTCCGGCGGTCAAGTTCTACAACGAAGGCGAGTACGAGTCGGCGATCCCGATCCTGTGGCGCATCGTGCAGGAGGACCGGGACAACCAGGACGCCCGCTCCTATCTGCTCCGGTCCTACTACAACCATGGGATCAGCCAGCTCCAGAACGGTCTCTACCAGAAAGCCGTCCAGGCCTTTCGCGAGGCGCTGGCCCTCGATCCCAACGACTCGGAGGCGGCGCGCCACGTGAAGTTCGCGGAGCGCTACCAGAAGGGGGACCTGGACCTGATGGGCCGGATCTATGTGCGCCACCTGAACCACCGGAGGTAGGAATCTGTGGTTTGTGATCGGCAATCTGTGATTGGTGATTTTCCATGAGCCGTCTCGACGAAATCGATCTCTCCTCGGGCGCGCCCTCGGCTTCGGCGAAGAGGGACCTGGCCCTGACGGAGGTCGCCGAGGAACAGGAGCCGCTCGCGCGCGCGGAGGTCCTGCCGCGCGGATCCGCCTCGGAGAGTGCCGCCTTCGTGGATCTCCCTTTGCGTCCCGCCGCGGCGGGGGTTCGGCCGCCGGCGCGACTCCCGGAGCCCGCCGATCCCGGCGCCCGCGCTGCCGCGGCGCCGCTTGCGGCGAGGGGCGCCGCCTTCGCCGCCGACGGCGCTCTCGTGCTCCTCCTCGTCGCCGCCGCGCTGCTAGCCGCCACGGCCGGACGCGGACGCACGCTCGAAATTTCGGGCCTTCTGTGGACGGGAGTGTTTGCCCTCTATCTCTCCTTCTTCTCGACGGTCGTGCCGCTGATCCTCTTCGGAAAGACCGTCGGCATGGCCCTGACCGGCCTGACCGCGCGGGGGCCGAGAGGATCCGCCCCCTTGACCGTCTCCCAGGCCGCCAGGCGCTGGCTCGGCACGGCGTTGACGCTCTTCGCTCTCGGGGCTCCCCTGATCGCGACCCGCCGGGACCGCGGCGCCCCGAGCCCGGGCGATCGGCTCTCCGGACGGCCGTTGACGCCGGAAACCGTCGAGAGTTGATCGTCGATTGCCCGCTCTCTGACCCATAACGATCGACGATCGACGATCGGCTATCGACTCATGAAAATCGCCGTCGCGCAGATCGACACGACGGTCGGCGACTTCCCCGGAAACTCCAGGAAGATCCTCGAGCTCGGACACCGCGCCGAGAGCGAGGGCGCCGACCTGGTGCTCTTCCCGGAGCTCGCCGTCTGCGGTTACCCTCCGCGGGACCTCGTAGAGCGGCGGGCCTTCATCGCCGAGTCGGAGCGCGCCGCGGCGCGGATCGCGAAGTCGAGCGGCCGCGCTCTCTGGCTCTACGGCTCCCTCCAGAAGAACCCGGCGCGCCCGGGCCGGCGCGTCTTCAACGCCGCGATCGCCGCCCGCTCCGGCCGGATCGCCGCCGTTTACCACAAGCGCCTCCTTCCGACCTACGACGTCTTCGACGAGGGGCGCTACACCGAGCCGGGACATCGCCCGCTCGTCCTGCGCCTCTCCGGCTCGCGGATCGGCGTGACGATCTGCGAGGACATCTGGAACGACAAGACGTTCTGGAAGCACCCGCTCTATCCGACCGATCCGGTGCGCGACATGAAGCCTCTCCGGCTCGACCTCCACGCCAACATCTCGGCCTCTCCCTGGACGCGGGGGAAGGCGCGCCTGCGAGAGCGGATGATGAAGCGGATCGCCCGGCAGACGGGCGTGCCGCTCGTCAGCTGCAACCTGGTGGGAGGCAACGACGGTCTCGTCTTCGACGGGGGCTCTTCCGCCTTCGACGCGCGCGGCCGGCTCGTGGCGCGCGGGGCGTCCTTCCGGGAAGACTTCTGGACGATCGAGCTGCCGGACGGGAGAGGAACGGTCCGGAAGTGGGACACGGATGTGGCCCGCCTGACGAAGGCCCTCGTCCTCGCGCTCTCCGACTACGCGGAGAAGTGCGGCTTCACGACCGCCGTGCTCGGTGTCTCCGGAGGCATCGATTCCGCCGTCACGGCGACGCTCGCCGTCGAGGCGCTCGGCCCCGACCGCGTCACCGGCGTCGCGATGCCGGGCCCGTATTCCTCGGAAGGAAGCCTGCGCGACGCCCGCGACCTCGCGCGGCGACTCGGCATCCGGCTCCTCGAGATCCCGATCACGCCCGTTTTCGAGGCCTACCGGCGGGTCATGGCTCCTTCCTTCGGCGCCGGCGACTCCGCCGCGGCCGAGGAGAACCTCCAGGCCCGGATTCGCGGCGCGATCCTGATGGCGCTCTCCAACCGGTTCGGGCACCTGGTCCTCTCCACCGGGAACAAGTCGGAGCTGGCCGCCGGCTACTGCACTCTTTACGGGGACATGGCAGGCGGCTACGCCCTCCTCTCCGACGTCCCGAAGACGCTCGTCTACGAGCTGGCGCGCGAGTTGAACCGCGGGGGGGACAGGATCCCCCCCTCCTCGATCTCCAAGGAGCCGTCGGCGGAGTTGCGCCCGAACCAGAAGGACAGCGACACGCTCCCCCCCTACTCCGTGCTCGATCCCCTGATCGAGGCGCTCGTGGACTACTCCCTGCCGGCCCCGGCCGCCGCGCGCCGCGCGCGCGTCCCGGTCGCGCTCGCCCGCGACATGGCGCGGCGCATGGACCGCAACGAGTACAAGCGTCGCCAGATGCCGCCGGGCCCGAAGGTCACCGCGCGGGCCTTCGGCGAGGGCCGCCGCTATCCCATCGCGCAGAAGTTCCAGGCGTGACGGGACCTTCGGTCCCGCGGGCCGATTCACCGATAATGCCGGACGCCAGCATGCCGCCCCGCGACACAGAGAAGTACGTCTGGAAGGAGATTCCCGGCTCCTCGCACGACATCCTTCGGAGACGCATCCGCGCTCTTCCCGCCGGCCTCCGGCTCCTCGACCTCGGGGCGGCCGGCGGGCACCTGGGCCGGGCCGTGCGCGACCGGTGCTCGTACATCGCGGGGGTCGAACCGGACCCGCCGCAGTCCGGCTCCGCGAAGGAGGGGTACGACGACTGGCGCGAGCGGGACGCGCTCCACGCCGGCCAATGGGACTCCCCTTTCGACGCCGTCATCTGCGCCGACGTCCTCGAGCATTTCTCCGAGCCCGGGAGGCTTCTGGAACGGATCCGCGGATGGCTGAGGGACGGCGGCGTTCTGCTGACCTCCATCCCGAACATCGCGAACATCTCGACCCGGCTCTCGCTGCTCTTCGGGCAGTTCCGCTACGCGGACCGCGGTCTCCTCGACAGGACTCACCTCGCCTTCTACACGCGGGCGACCGCGAGAGATCTCCTGGAGGAGAACGGCTTCCGGATCCGCGCCGTGGAGGCGACGGCCATGCCCTACGAGCTGGCGTTCCCGACGCTGTCCGGCGCTCCCTGGAAGGGTCCGACGAGGGCCTTCGCGAAGGCGAGCGCGATGACCCTCCCCACGGTGTTCGGATACCAGTTCGTCTTCGAAGCGACGAAGGAAGAGCCGGGAGTGAGGGTGAATTGTGAATTGTGAATTGTGAATGGTGAATCTCCCGGGCGACAACCGCGGCTCGAAATCCGAAATGGCCTCGCTCGTCATTCCCGCGTTCAACGAGCGAAACCGGATCGAGGCCTGCCTGCGCACGGTGGCCGAGTGGGTGCGCGCGCGCCCCGGCGGCTGGGACTGGGAAGTGATCCTCGTGGACGACGGCTCCTCGGACGGGACGCAGGCCGCGGCGCGCCAGCTCGCGGGAGAGCTCGGTCTGCCGCTCCAGATCATCCGCCACGAGGTCAACCGCGGGAAGGGGTGCGCCCTCCGCGCCGGCGTCCTGGCCTCCTCCGGCGACCCGGTGCTGGTCTCGGACGTGGACCTCTCGACCCCCCTGGGAGAATGGCTGAAGCTCGCCGAGCGGCTCCCGACCCATCCTGTCGCGATCGGCTCCCGCGCCCTCGAGGAGGACCTCGTGAGACGCCGGCAGCCGTTTCACCGCCGGCTGCTGGGGAAGGCCGGGAACCTCCTCGTGCGCCTGCTCGCCGTTCCCGGCATCCGGGACACGCAGTGCGGATTCAAGCTCTTCCGCGGCGACATCGCGCGGGACCTCTTCGGCCGGGCGCGGATCGACGGATTCGCCTACGACATGGAGATCCTGTACCTGGCGCGCCGGCGCGGTCTCGCCATCGCGGAGGTCCCGGTCCTCTGGTTCAATTCGCCCGACTCCCGGGTCTCTCTCTGGCGCGACGCGCTTCCGACGCTCTGGGACCTCCTGCGGCTGCGCTGGCTCCACCGCCCCGACCCGTCATAACCGGGAGGCGATGCCGGCCGCGGCCAGGGGAGCGAGGGCGCAGGCCGTCCGCGCGAGCGACGTGCGGATGAGCCAGTCCGGGCCGAGGACGGCCAGCGACGGGACGAGGAGATAGGCAAAAGCGCAGGCGGAGGCGAGGAGGAGGAGGCGGTCTCCCGCGGGCGCGCGGCGGCCGGCGGCGACGAGGAGGAGGACGCCGAGCAGGCCGGGCCACGCGGGAAGGATCACTTCACGCAGGCCCGTCCGGATGGCCTCGCCGACCCGCGGAAGAAAATCCAGGATCAGGGTGGGACCGAGGTAGGCGAGATCGAAATCGCGGAAGGGAAGTCTCCCCTTCCAGAGCCGTCCCGCCAGCAGGAGCAGGATCGCGGGCGCGGCGATCGCGGCCACCGCGCGGCGCGATGCCGAACGCGACTTCCGGCCGGCGAGCAGGGCGAGGAGAACCCCGGCCGAGGTGAGGAGAAGGCCCTCGTTCTTCGTCGAGATGACGAGGAAAGAAGCGAGGGCCAGGCGGCGCTCCGCGAAAGCGTCCGTCCGGTCCAGCGCGTCCGAGAGAGCCGCGCCGAAGAGGAGAGCGACGAAGGAGTAGGGGACGTCCGCCATGCCGGCGAGAAAGGCGGAGTAGAGGGGCTCGAACAGGGCGAGGAGAGCCGCGGCGCCGAGCGCGGTGGTCTTCGATGCCCCCCTCCGGCGCAGCCAGCCGAAGAGAGCGAGGAGTGTCGCGGCCTGGAGGAACGGGAAGAGAAGCGCCATCGCGTGGTCGTCCCAGCGGCCGAGGAGAAAGGAGAGGGCAGCGTAGAGGAACGGGAGGCCCAGCGGGTACTCCGGGTGCGAGAAGCCAAGCGAGGGATCCTCGAAGAGCCGCCGCGGAACCCCGCCGGAAAGGAAGATCGTCTTCCCCTTCAGGCCCCAGATCGCAAGGAAGTCGGTGGACCACATCGGCTCGGTCAGCGCGCGCAGCGAGTAGGCGATCACGCCAACGAGGGTAAGAAGCAGGAGAAGGAGATGAATCGGCCTCATCGGCGCCCTTACTCCTTCCCTCTCCCGCGGGGAGAGGGAGGTGGCGCTGTGGGCGCTCCGTCGGTAATACAGGGTGGCGGCGATCGCCATGGCGGCGACGAGCAGAATCGCCAGCCTCGGAGAGAGGCCGGTCGCGAAAGCGAGGGGAACCGAGAGAGCGAAGAGGGTCAGGCCGAGCGCGAATCCCCAGGCGGCGCGCTCGGCCCGGCCGGCGGAAGGAACGAAGAAGACGGCGGGCGCATAGCCGACGGCGGCCGCGGCGAGCAGGATCGCCTTGATCAGCGCCGCCGGGAGCCAGAGAGCGCTCACGAGTCGCGCGCCATGAGCGCCCCGTTCCAGACCGGCGCGACGACTCTCCATCCGGCGGGGCGCTCGGAGCCGTAGACGGCGAGGAGCCATCCGGGAGGGACCTCTTCGGGCGCGACGAGGACGGGCGTCGGCGTGAGGTGATAGACCGCCAGGTAGAAGACCTGCGGCGTCCGGGGCACGCCGACCAGCGCGACCCCGCGCGCGCCGGCCGGAAGACGGCGCCGCGCGGACTCGAGGAAGACGAAAAACTGCGGGTCGAAGGCGGCCGCGGTCCCGTTCAGTCGCCGGGTCTGCGAATCGAGCGAGGCCGATCGGAGGAGGACGCCGGCGCGGCGGCCGAGCTTTCGGGGATCGTCGTGAAGGAGCAGGAGAACGAAGAGGGCCGCCGAGGCGAGACCGACGACGGCCCGGCGGAGGCTCACGCGAGGAGCGGGAAACCGGCGCAGAGCTCGCCGACGGTCCGGCGCACGGACTCCTCCACGGCGGCGTCGCCGATCGCGTCGAGGGCGCGGGCGATGCAGTCGGCGATCGTGTCCATCTCGGCCGGGCCCATTCCGCGCGACGTCACGGCCGGAGTCCCGACGCGGACGCCCGAGGCCACCATCGGCGGACGCGTGTCGAAGGGGATCGTGTTCTTGTTGACCGTGATCCGCAGGCGGTCGAGCGCCTTCTCCGCGTCCTTGCCGGAGATGCCGCGCGCGCCGACGTCCACGAGCATCATGTGGTTGTCCGTGCCTCCGGAGATGAGGCGGAACCCGCGCTGGATGAGCCCGCTCGCGAGCGCCTTCGCGTTTTCGACGATCCGCCGCTGGTAGTCCCGGAACTCCGGGGTCGCGGCCTCGGCGAAGGCCACGGCCTTGGCGGCGATGACGTGCTCGAGCGGGCCGCCCTGCAGGCCGGGGAAGACATTGCGGTCGAGATCCTTCGCGAGGCCCGCCCGGCAGAGGACGAGTCCGCCGCGCGGTCCCCGCAGAGTCTTGTGCGTCGTCGAGGTGACGAAGGGGGCGTAGGGGACGGGCGACACGTGCAGTCCCGCGATCACGAGGCCGGCGATGTGGGCGATGTCCGTCACGAGCGCGGCGCCGACCTCGTCGGCCACCTCGCCGAAACGCCGGAAGTCGATCTCCCGGACATACGCGGAGGCGCCGGCGACGATGATCCTGGGGCGATGCTCGCGGGCCAGCCGCGCGAGCTCGTCGTAGTCGATCCTCTCGTCTTCCTTCCGCACGCCGTAGGCGACGACCTTGTAGTCCTTCCCCGAGAAGGAGAGCGGATGGCCGTGCGTCAGGTGGCCGCCGTGGGAGAGGTTCATCCCGAGGATCGTGTCGCCGGGCTTCGCCGCCGTCTGGTAGGCGGCCATGTTGGCCTGCGAGCCGGAGTGCGGCTGGACGTTGGCGTGCTCGGCCCCGAAGAGCGCCTTGGCCCTCTCGATCGCGAGCGCCTCGATCTTGTCGATGAACTCGCACCCGCCGTAATAGCGCCGTCCCGGATACCCCTCGGCGTACTTGTTGGTCAGGACCGAGCCCTGCGCCTCGCGCACCGCCCGGGAGACCCAGTTCTCCGAGGCGATCAGCTCCAGGTTCTGGTTCTGCCGCCGCTCCTCCTCGCGGATCCAATGCGCGACCTCGGGATCCGCCGCCGCGAGATCGCGGTCGAGGAAGGCCAGCGCCGCCGTCGAGACTTCAGCTTTGCTCATCAGTACCTCGTCGTGGGTTTCAAGTTTCAGGTTTCAGGTTTCAGGATCCGTCATCGCCGCCTGAAACTTGAAACCTGAAACCTGAAACTCGTTTTCATCCGACCAGCTCCTTGTATTCGGCGTTGCAATAGCTGTCGGTCATCCCGGCGATGTGGTCCGCGATGGCCCGGTAGAACTCGGGGCGCGGGAAGTAGCTCTCGGCGAACTCGCGGTCGAGGTCCTTCAAGGCCACCTCGCGGAGGAAGCGGACGCCGATGTCCTCGTGGAGGCCGAGGAGCACGTAGTCGGGAAGCAGGCGCGGGTTTTCGCGGTAGGCGTCGAAGATACCGGCGATGACGCGGCGCGCGTGGCCGTCGTTGCGGGAGACCGGGAACGAGTGGATGACGTGCCGGTAGACGAAGTTCTTCAGCTCCCGGTAGTCGCGCCTCCCCCGCTCCGAAAACGCGACGAGGTCTCCGGGGAGGCGGTCCCGCCGCTCGTAGAACTGTTGCGCCGTCGTCACGCCGCTCGTCCCGAGCCAGGCTTCGATCCGGGCGCGCGACGTCTCGACCAGGTCTCTCGTCAGCACGGCGATCATCCCGCGGATGAGCGAGGCGCGGCGCGCGGCGCGGTCCCGTCCGGAGGTCTGCTCTCTCCGGACGGCCAGGGAGATCCCGAGGGCCTCGATCGCGTCCTCCTGCGCCAGGGGCAGCCCGTCCTCCAGGTCGTGCGTCTGCTGCGCGATCTCGTCGGACCAGTTGACGACCTGGGCCTCGAGCGAGCCGCCGGACTCGAAGGCGAGTCCCTCCGGAAACTCGAGCGGGAACGGGAAGGAGCGCTTCCAGGTCGTGTGCTTCAAGAGCCCCTCGCGCACGTCGTGCGTCAGGTTCAGGCCCGGATCGTCGTAGCGCTTCTCCAGCCGGTCCACGACGCGCACCGACTGGTAGTTGTGCTTGAAGCCGCCCGCCTGCGGATGGCTCGCGCGCAGGAGGCGGTCGAGCACCCGTTCGCCGGAGTGCCCGAACGGGGTGTGCCCGAGGTCGTGGCCGAGCGCGATCGCCTCGGTCAGGTCTTCGTTCAACCCGAGCGCCCGCGCCGCGCTGCGGGCGATCTGCGACACCTCGATCGTGTGCGTCAGGCGGGTCCGGAAGTGGTCCCCCTCGTAGGGGATGAAGACCTGCGTCTTGTGCTTCAGCCGGCGGAACGCGCGCGAATGGATGATCCGGTCGCGGTCCCGCGCGTACTCGGTCCGCACGTCGCCTTCCAGGGGGCGGGCGGGGCCATACGGACGGACCGCTCGCGCGCTCTTGGACGCGAAGACGGCGAGGCGTTCCTCCTCGAGTCTCTCGAAGTGCTCCCGGGTGAACTGCGCGGTCGCGGTCGTCACGTGCGTCCTTCCGGCGTTTCGGCGGCGAGCAGCCACGCGCGGGCCTCGCCGACGAGATAAAGAGAGCCGGCCACGATTATAGGGTCGCCGTCGCCGTCCGCCAGAAGGGTCCCGAGGGCGGCCTCCACTCCGCCTTTCGCGGGGACCGACCGGGGAGCGGGAGGGACGCGCCTCCCGAGCTCCTCGAGGGACGCCGCGCGGGGCGAGGGCGCGGCCACGAGAGTGACGCTCCCGGCGGCCGGGAAGAGGATCTCCGCGATCCCCTCGATGTCCTTGTCCGACATCGCGCCGAAGACGAGCCGGCACTGCCCGCGCAGTCCCGCGTCCGCGAGAAACCGGGCCAGGGCGGCCGCGCCGTCCGCGTTGTGGCATCCATCGAGCAGCACCGGGCGGCCGCCGACCTCGAAGCGCTCGAGGCGCCCCGGCCAGCGGACGCCCGCGACCCCGGCGGCGATCCCCTCCGCGGTCAGGCGCGGCGCGTGCCCCGGAAGCAGCTCCGCCGCCCGGACGGCGAGAGCGGCGTTGCAGGCCTGGTGGGCGCCGGGCAGGGGCGTCGTCAGGTGAAGTTTTCGCCGCGGCGTCGTCAGATCGAAGTCGGTGCCCTCGATCCCGACCCGCCGCACGCGAACGGAAAGCTCGGTCCCGGCGTCGTGCCAGTCCGAGCCCCGTTGCCGGGCCTCGGCGCGCAGGACCTCCAGGGCTACCCCGGTTGCCAGCGCGACCGCGGGCCGTCCGGCGCGGAAGATGCCCGCCTTTTCCCGGGCGATCGCGGAGAGCGTCGGGCCGAGATCGTCGGTGTGGTCGAGCCCGATGGACGTGACGGCGGAGAGAACCGCCGGAGCGACGTTCGTCGCGTCGAATCGGCCGCCCAGGCCGACCTCCAGGATCGCCAGATCGAGCCGCCGCTCGGCGAAGAAGCGGAACGCCGCCGCCGTCGCGGCTTCAAAATACGTCGCGGCGACCGGCGGAGCCTCGTCCGCGGCCGCGAACACGCTCCCGAGGGCCCGGTCGAACTCCTCGCAGGTGATGTCTTCCTCCTCCACCCGGATCCGCTCCGTGACGCGGATCAGGTGCGGGGACGTGTAGAGCCCGGCCCGCAGGCCGCAGGCCTTCGCGATCGCCGAGAGCGTCGCGGCCATCGAGCCCTTCCCGTTGGTCCCGCCGACGAGGACGGAGGGGACGCTCCTCTCGGGACGCCCGATCCTCTCGCAGAGAGCGTCAATCGCCGCCAGGCCGAGCTTCATCCCGCGCAGCTCGAGAGAGTTCAGGCGCTCGAGCGCCGGGAGGCGGGAGGCGGGAGGCGGGAGGCGTTTGTTCAATCGCTGCCTGGCCGGGTCGAGCTCGCCTGCCACCTACCGCCTTCCGTCTCCCGGCTCCCAGAGGAGGCGCAGGCAGCGCACGAGCGTTTCCTTCATCTGCTGGCGCTCGACGACGAAATCGAGCATCCCGTGCTCGAGCAGGAACTCGGAGCGCTGGAACCCTTCGGGCAGAGTCTGCCGGATCGTCTGCTCGATGACGCGCGGGCCGGCGAAGCCGATCAGGGCGTTGGGCTCGGCGATGTTCAGGTCTCCCAGCATCGCGAAGGAAGCGGTCACGCCTCCCGTCGTCGGGTCCGCCATGACGGAGACGTAGGGGACGCCGGCTTCGGAGAGCCGGCCGAGGGCCGCCGAGATCTTCGCCATCTGCATGAGCGACAGGATCCCTTCCTGCATGCGGGCGCCCCCGGAGGTCGAGACGATCACGAGCGGACGGCGCTCCCGCAGCGCGCGCTCGGCGCCGCGCGTGACCTTCTCGCCGACGACCGAGCCCATCGAGCCGCCGAGGAAGAAGAACTCCATCGCCCCGATGATGACCGGGATCCCGCCCATCTTGCCCGAGCCGACGACGACGGCGTCGGAAGGGCCGACGGACTCCTGGTACTGCTTCAGGCGGTCACGGTATCTCTTGGAGTCGCGGAACTTCAGCGGGTCGGCGGAGCGCAGATCGCCGTCGAGCTCCACGTATTCCTCGTCGTCGAAGAGCATCCGGAGGCGCTCGGGGGCCGAGAGGCGGAAGTGGTAGCCGCACTTGGGGCAGATCTTGAAGTTGCGGGCCAGCTCCTTGTTGTAGAGGATCTGCTGGCAGCTCTCGCACTTGACCCAGAGCCCTTCGGGAACCTTGCTCGGACGCCTCTCCCGCGGCTCCTTCGGAACTTTGTCTTTCTTGAACCACATGGCCGGAACCGGTAATGCTATAGCCGGGAGGGTTTCAAGTTTCAGGTTTCAAGTTTCAGGCGGTTCCCGGCCACTTGAAACCTGGAACCTGGAACCTGGAACTACTGACCCGAGAGTGTTTATCGGGTCGGCGCCGTCGGCACGAGCCGCCTCCGGCCCGCCGAGTCCACCTCGACGCGGGACTCCACGGAGAAGGCGCGGCGGAGGTTCTCCTGCGTGAGCACTTCGTCGGGAGGCCCCTGCGCGAGCGTGCGGCCGGCGCGCAGCAGCAGGACCCGGTCCGCGATCTCTCCCGCCAGGTCGATCTCGTGGGTCACGAGAAGGACGGTCGTTCCCCGCTCGCGGTGAATCCGCATCAGGATCTCCAGGAACTCCAGGCGGTGCCTCGGATCGAGCCCGGACGCCGGTTCGTCCAGAAGCCAGATCCCGGCCTCCTGCGCGAGCGCTCGCGCCAGGAAGACGCGCCGCTGCTCCCCTCCCGACAGGGCCGAGGCGTCGCGCTCGGCCAGGACCTCGACGTCGCAGGCCCGCATCGCCTCCATCGCCAGCTCCCGGTCCCGCGCCGAGTCCGCCGCGAAGCCCGGAGCGTAGGGCGCGCGTCCCTGGAGGACCAGGTCGAGAGACCGGATCGGGAAGACCAGGTCGAGGCTTTGCGGGACGTAGGCGATCCGCCGCGCGGTCTCGCGCCGCGGCAGGAGCGCGAGAGGCTGTCCCTCGAGCAGCACCTCTCCTCCGGTCACCGGAACGATCCGGGCGATGACCTTGAGCAGCGTGGACTTGCCCGAGCCGTTCTCACCGAGAACGGCCGCGATCTGGCCACGCGGGACCGACGCGTTCAGGCCGGCCAGGGCCGGAGTCGGCCCGTATGCCGCCCCGAGATCCCGCGCCTCGAGGGCGGTCACGGGTTCCTCAAGAGCAGCCACGCGAACACCGGCGCGCCCAGCGCGGCCGTCACGGCGCCGATCGGCAGCTCGGCCGGAGCGAACGCGGTCCGGGCGAACGCGTCCGCCGCCACGAGGAGAGCCGCCCCGGAGAGCGCGGAGACCGGCAGGAGCACCCGCTGGTCGTTGCCGGCCGCCGCCCGTGCGGCGTGCGGGACGAGCAGACCGACGAAGCCGATGATCCCGGCGAACGCCACGGCCGCTCCGGTCAGGAGCGAGGCGGCGAGGAAGACGAGGCGCTTGGACCTCTCCGTGTCCACGCCGAGCGCCGCCGCGTTCTCCTCCCCCACGGCGAAGAGATTCAGCCGCGCCGCCGAGAGGAGGAGCACGGCGCCCGCGGCGGCCGCGTAGGGAAGGAGCGCGAGGGCCTTTCCGGCAGTGGCGTCTGCGAGACTCCCCATCATCCAGAAGAGCATCGTCCGAGCCGCTTCGCCGGACGCGGCCGAGAAGACGAGCAGGATCAGGGCCGAAAAGAAGGCGTTGGCGATCAGGCCCGCCAGCAGGAGCCTCTGGAGGTCGAGCCGGCCTCCCCGCCGCGCGAGAGCGGCGACGCCGAAGGAAGAAACAACGGCTCCGGTGAAGGCGGCCGCCGGCGAGAGGAGAGGCGAGAGGCCGGCGAGAGCGGCGATGGCCGCTCCCGTCGCGGCCCCGCCGGAGGTCCCGAGGAGAAAGGGATCCGCGAGCGGATTTTTCAGCAGCGCCTGCAGAGCGGCGCCCGCCAGCGCCAGGCAGCCGCCGACGATCGCCGCCAGGGCGACGCGCGGGAACCGCAGCGAGGCCAGAAGCCGGGCGGTCCGGCCCGCCGGCCCCTCGCCCGACACGAGGTCCGGGAAGGAGAGGTGAACGCCTCCGACCGCGATGCCGGCCAGGACCGCGGCCGCCAGCAGGAGCGCGGCGAGAACGAGGCTGCCGGCCCGGGCCCGCCTCATCGCGAAATCTCGCGGGCGAGCGTCTCCAGGGCGTCGAAGATCCGCGGGCCGGGACGCGTCAGGACCGATTCGTCGATGCGGACCACGCGCGCGGCGGCGGCCGCGCCCCGCGAAAGCGGTCCCGCCGCGAAGGCGCGCTCGTAGGCGGACCGAGTCTCCTCCGACTCGGGCACGACAAGGACCTCGATCGGCGCCGTGGCGAGCCATTCCGGAGAGACGAGCGGCCACCCCTCGCGGCCGGCGAGCAGGTTTTCAGCCCCCGCCTCCGTCAGCAGGTCGTTTAAGAACGTGCCGCCGCCGGCGGCCTGGGGAGGGTCCGGCCAGATGATCAGCACCGCGCGCGGGCGGCGCTTCGAGCGGGACACGCTCGCCCGGACCGCCTCCCTGCGCCGCTCCAGGTTCGCGGCGAGGCGATCGGCGTCGCCGGCCCGGCCCAGGCGCCGGCCCACGGCGCGGATCCCCACGATCACCGCCGCGAGCGAGCCGCCGGGAACGGCGAGCACCGGGACGCCGGCCGCCGCCAGCGCGGCCACCGGGCCTTTCGCGTTCCCCTCGGGGGTCGCGAGCACGAGGTCGGGATGGAGTGAAACCACCCTCTCGGTACTGACCTCGAGGCCGCCCACGCGCGGGAGCGACCGCGCCTCGCGCGGGAAATCGGAATACTCGGAGACGCCCACCAGAGTCTTCCCGGCGCCGATGGCGAAGACGATCTCGGTCAGGTTGGGGGCGAGCGTCACGACGCGGGCCGGCGCGGAGCGCGTCGGACCCGGGGAGGGCGCCGGCGCTTCCGAACGGGAGCAGCTCCCCGCGAGCGCGAAGACGAGGATGAGAGGTGCTCGACTCCGCATCCTCCCGTCCGACCGGCGGTGGCCGCTACCTCTGGGTCTCGGTGTCTTCGAGATCGTTGGGGATGCCCAGGCGCATGCACGCGGCGTCGTACATCTGGCGCGCCGCCTTCTGCGCGTTCTGGAGCTCCGCCAGGCGGTCCTTGACCTTCGCCAGCTCCTCCTGGATCTGACCCTCCAGCTCGGTGATCTCGTGTTTCGTCACGGACAAGGTGTTCTCGTAGAACTTTCTCTGATCCCCCGAAAGGCTCATCGGACCTCCTGCAAAAAGAAATGGTGATTTGAGAATTGTGAATTGTGAATTGACCGGATCCCGGCCGGCGCGCGTTCCGTTTTCAACGCTGGGCTCTCAACTCATCCGCTTCGTTCAAGGCTTGACGTCCACGACGATCGTGCGCCACATCTTGACGGGAATCCCGTTCTTGGTCGCAGGCTGGAACTTCGCATGGCGGATCGAGTCGAGAACCGCTTCATTCACGCCGAACCTCGATCCGACCCCCTGCTGGAGCTTCGTCTCCAATACCGCCCCTTCCTCGCTCACGAGCACGAGCACGACGACCCTGCCGCTGACGCTCTGCTGGCGGGCGGCGGGAGGATACGCGATGCGGGGAGAGGATACGAAGACCGGCTCCACGACGCCCGGTCCCGGGCCGACGAGCGCCCCCCGCGAGACCTCCGGGACGGTCTCGGCCGCTCTGGTCGGAGCGGGCGGAGGCTGGGTGGGCGGGGGCTCGACGACGGGAGCGGCCGTGGGCTCTACCGCCGCGGGCTGCTCGGGGGCCTTGACCTCGGGTGTTGGCGGGGCCGGAGCCGGCGACGCGGAGGGCAGGACCGGGACTGGCGGCGGGACCTTTCCGGCCACGGCCCGAGCAGGCTCCGAGCCGGTCTCGGCCGTTTTCTGGGCCTCCCTGCGCCGGGAGGCCAGCAGACGCTGCGACTCCTCCTGGGCCGGCTTCTGATCGACGACGAAAACGGCCGGCGACGTGGGAACGGGGGTGACCGCGCTCTCCACCACCGCGGGAGTGGCGGGAAGAGGCGTGGCGGCCACGGAGGACGTCGGCGCCGACGCGGGCTTTCGGACGACCAGCCACGCGACGACGGCCAGAACGACGCTCGCCGCGGCGATCAGGGCGTAGAGCCGGACGCGCCTCTTCTTCTCCGAGCGCGCCGTTTCCGGAATCGCGGCGAAGATCCCGGCAGGGACGGGCACCCGCGGGCGGGCCCGATCACGTGTGGCCGGCGCCGGGGCGGGAGGGGCCGGCGAAGCGGGCGAAGCGGCGGAGGCCGGCGGCACGGGCGGGACCGCCGGCGCTTGCGGCGGGACGGCCGGGCTCGGGGCCGCCGGCGGCTGAGTCAGGGAGATCCGAAACTCGGGCCTGGCTCCCTTCTTCGGCGCGGGAATCGGCGGCGGCGCCTGCGCCTCGCGCGCGCGCGCCACGCGCCGCGCCAGCTCCGCCGCCTCGAGACGCCGCACGTAGGTCGCGAGGTCCGAGCTCGAGGGGGGCGGTTCGTAGTTCCGCAGGATCGCGTCCAGATCGCGCAAGAAGTCCGAGGCGCTGAAGTAGCGATCCTCGGGCTCGCGCGCGAGCGCCTTGAGCACCGCCGCGTCGAGCGCCTCCGGCACTTCCGGGTCGAGACTCGAGGGGAGGACGACCTCGCCGGCCCGGACCTTCTCGAGCACGTTCAGGTCCGAGTCTCCCTGGAAGAGCTTGTGCCCGGTCGCCATCTCGAAGAGGACGACGCCGAGCGAATAGATGTCGCTCCTCTGGTCCACCGGCTTTCCCCAGGCCTGCTCCGGGGACATGTAGGGCATCTTCCCCTTCAGGGCGCCCGATTCGGTCCGCGAGACCTTGGAGGCGGCCTTGGCGATGCCGAAGTCGCAGAGCTTGATGTCCCCGTCGGTCGAGACGAGGATGTTCGGCGGAGAGACGTCGCGGTGGACGATGTGGAGATCCTGGCCGTCGTCGCCGCGGCGCCGGTGCGCGTAGTCGAGCGCGGCCGCCACCTTCGCGGCGACCGCGACCGCCAGCGGCACCGGCATCTTCAGGCCGGTCTCTCGCGCCAGGTGCAGGATGAAACGCAGGTCGTGCCCCTCCACGTGCTCCATCGCGATGAAATAGCCGCCCGTCTCGATCTTGCCGAGATCGAAGATGTGGACGATGTTGGGATGGGAGAGCTGCGCCGCGAGCTTCGCTTCGTCGGCGAACATCTTGATGAACTCTTCGTCCCCCGCGATGTGCGGGAGGATCTTCTTGATCGCGACGATCTTCTGAAAGCCCTCGACCCCGCTCCGGCGCGCGCGGAAGAGCTCGGCCATCCCGCCGCTGGCAATCCGCTCCAGGATCTCGTACTGCCCGAAACGATCCGGTCCCGAGACCTCCTCGAGGAGAGTCAGCTCCGGCTCGACGGCCGGCGCGGCCGCCTCCGGCGGGAGCGGCGGCGGAGTCGGCCCGGGCCGAGCGGGAGTCTTGATGCCCGGAAGGGTCCGGGAAAGCAGCCGCTCGATCTCGGTGTCCGTCGCGGACTTCGGCGGCTTCGCGGGCGGGGACTTCGGAGAAACGCCCGAAAGAGTGTCGCGAAGCCGCTTCTCGACCTCCTCCTGCGTGGCCTGCGTGATTCGCGAGGGCGGCGCCGGGCTCGCCGCGTCCCGGTCCACCTCCTCGAGGATGTCGGAGAAGATGTCCGAGGAGGTCAGGGCCGAGGCGCCGCGGGCGTCCGTCTCGGCGCGCGGAATCCTGGCCGCCGCTCCCGTCGCCGCGATCGCTTCCGTCGCGGCCTGGCGCAGCGTCTCGTCGGAGAAGGGGCGGGGAAGCAGATCGAAGGCCCCGACCCGCTGAGCGTCGGCCTTCGTGTTGGATCCCTTGTAGCCGGACACCATCAGGAGGATCGGCGGCGCCGCGGCGCCCCCCCGGCGCCGGATCTCCCGGATGACCTCGGCGCTCGGAAGGCGGGGGAGCATCCCCGACAGGAGCACCAGGTCGTAGCGCGACGAGGCGAACGTGTTGAGGGCTTCCTCACCGTCGTGCGCCGCCACGATCTCGTAGTCGGGCTCGGACAAGACCCCCCGCGCGCGCTCGGCCGAGTGCGATTCGTAGTCGATGAGGAGGATTCTCTTTGTCATGAGCGGGCCACTTACGGGCACCGAAAAAGTCCCGGAAATGATAAGGCATCCGCGCCCCGCGCCGCACATATAATCAGGCCCGCATGTCCGGGCACAGCAAATGGGCGACGATCAAGCACAAGAAGGGCGCCGCCGACGCCAAGCGGGGCCGCCTCTTCACCAAGCTGATCAAGGAGATCACGATGGCCGCGCGCATGGGGGGCGGCGCGCCGGAAGGCAACCCCCGGCTCCGCAAGGCCATCGACGACGCCAAGGCGGTCAACATGCCCGCCGAGAACATCAAGCGCGGGATCCAGCGCGGCACCGGGGAACTGCCCGGCGTCACCTACGAGGAGGTCAGCTACGAGGGGTACGGCCCCGGAGGCGTGGCGGTCTTCATCGAGGCGATGACCGACAACAAGAACCGGACCCTGCCGGAGATCCGCACGATCTTCTCCAAGCACGGGGGGAACCTCGGCGCCGAGGGCTCGGTGCGGTTCCTCTTCCAGAAGAAGGGGTACCTGGCCATCGAGAAGGACAAGGCGTCCGAGGACGCCGTGATGGAAGCGGCGATCGAGGCGGGAGCCGAGGACGTCCGCGCGACCGATCAGTACCACGAGGTCGTGACGGAGCCGGAGGCCTTCGCGGCGGTCAAGACGCACCTCGAGGAGAAGAAGCTGCCAATCGCGGTCGCCGAGATCTCGATGATCCCGACGACGGAGGTCATCCTCGACCAGCGCAAGGCCGACCAGATGATGAAGCTCATGGAGGCGCTCGAGGACCACGACGACGTGCAGCACGTCTGGGCGAACTTCGACTTCGAAGAAGGGGCCCAGGCCTCCGGTTAGAGGTTTCAGGGCAACCCTGACACGTTTCCCCCCATGAGGGTCCTCGGCTTCGATCCTGGCACCTCGGCGACAGGGTACGGGCTGGTCTGCTTCGAGGAGGGGCGGTTGAGCCTGGATTGCTGCGGCGTCTGGCGCCCTCCCGCCGCGATGGCCCTGGCCCAGAAACTCGACTTCCTCTTCTCGGGCGCGGCGCGTCTGCTGGAGGAGTGCCGGCCGGCCGCGGTCTCCGTCGAGACGGTGTTCACGGCGAGGAATGTTTCGTCGGCGATCAAGCTCTCCCACGCCCGCGGCGTCCTTCTGGCGGCGGCCGCCCGCTTCGGGATCCCGGTCTTCGAGTACGAGCCGCGGCTGGTCAAGAAGGCGCTCGTCGGGTACGGGAACGCCGAGAAGCCCCAGGTGCGGGCGATGGTGCTCTCTCTGGTCGCCCGCCAGCGAGCCCGCGTGCCGCTCGACGCGGCCGACGCTCTCGCGGTCGCCATCTGTCACATCCACGCCAACCCGGCCGCAGGCCGGGAGGTATCCGGCGGCCGGCGCTAAATTAGCTGTCAGTTCTCAAGACGTTGTTCCCACTCGGGGTTCTCGTCGCAGAGAATCCGCCCGGAGTCGCCGTCGTCGCCCTCTGCGGCACGCGGCGACCCGGCCGCACCGAGAACTCCTGGCCGCCGCTCCGGTCCGAGGGCACAGAGGCAGCTTCGCTTAGGCAGGGTCCCGGTGTGTGCCCTCGGACAGGGCCGCTGCTGGGCAACGCCGTCGCCTCCGGGCTGCACAGTGCCTGTTCGAGCCGTGCTTCAGCCCCGGCGGCGGGACGCCTCCCAGAGGCGGCCGTGAGCGAAGGCGCACCCACCAGGGACTTCCTGTGGCCGAGCAGCCACTGCGCCTTCGCGCTAGAGCGACGGCCGGTTCTCGCGGTTCGCCCGGGTTCCCTGTCGCCTTGGTCAAGGCCAGGGGTTGAACTCTCTCGGCCGCCTGGTCGCGCGGCGACCGCCGCGGCCGAAAGCCGCGGCCCGACGCCGGGGCGGGTTGTCAGCGCAGGTCCCGGATACGCTGAGGGCCGCCTTGTCCACACCGACACCCCGCGCATCATGGGAACAACGTGTTGAGAAATCACAGCCAGGCGCGGGGAGATCCCGGCCGCGGGGGCCTCGCCGGCCTGACGCGGCACACGCCTTACGCCTTACGGCTCTAGAAGTTGTTTGGCAATCGTCCTTTTTTGGCTTATTCTATTCGGCATCCTTGGTCCCGGTCCCGTCCGAAAGGAGATTGCATGAAGGTTACGCGTGCCGCGCTCGTCGGCTTGCTTGCGTGCCTGGCCGCAGCGTCCGTTTCCGCGCAAGTCGCCCCGAACTCCCAGGGGGACATCGGGCTCTTCACCATTCCGAGCGCGGACACCCCCCGGGCCGGCACGCTGACGTTCGGCCTCTACGGCTGGAAGGAACAGCTGGTTGCCGGCAACCTCGCCTTCAGCGACACGGAGATGCGCCGGCGTCTCTACAGCCACTGGGCCGGGGAGGCGTCGCTCGGCATCGGGCTGGCGGACCACTGGACGGTCTTCGCCAGCGCCGGAGAGGAGAAGTTCGAGAACCGCGGCGGCTGGCTGGGAGGGGCGATCAACGGAGTCCAGATCCGCTCCCGCTTCGACGCGGACGAGCCGCGGAAGATCCGCATCGGCACCAAGTACGGTTTCGCCTCCGAAGTCGATCCCGATTTCCGCGTGGCGCTCTGGGGAGCGGTCCAGATCCCCTTCTCGCACGCGTCGCTCCACCGCGACGAGGTGGACGCGGATCTGGACCACATCAAGTCCCGGCGCACAGACTGGGAATGGGGGGTCTCCGCGACCAAGGGGATCTTCACCGGCGTCATCTCCTATCAGCTCTCGAGCCGGCACGATGAGGACATCCGCCCCGCCAACCGGCTGCGATTCGGCGCCGGCGTGGACATCCCGGTGATGCCCTCACTGCACATCATCACCGAGCTCGACCGCACGATCATGGACGGCGGCGACTTCCCCGAGGACAGCTACTCGATGCTGGTCGCCGGCGCCCGCTACTTCATCGGCCGCTCCGGTTTCGCGGTTTCCGCCGCCCTGAACGCGAACGTGGACCTGCTCGTGCGGCACGGGTTCTCCCCGTCGCCGATCGGAGGGATCGTCGGGCTCACCTACGCGGCCTGGCCTCCTCCGCCGCCTCCGCCCGTCGTCGTTCCGGCGCCCGCCCCCAGCGCGCCGATCGTGGAGGAGAAGACGGAGCCCGTGCCGCCTCCGGCGCCGCCGCCGGCGCCGCCCGTCAAGGCGCCGAAGACCACGCGCGACGAGATCTACTTCGACACGGCGAGCGCCCGTCTGACCAACATCGCCAAGGCGGTCCTGGACGGGATCGCGCTGCGCATGAAGAACGACTTGAACTCGACGGCCGTGATCACGGGCTATTCCGATCCCGGCGGCTCGGAGCAGTCCAACCTGGCCATCTCCGCCAAGCGGGCCGCGGCCGCCAAGGAATACCTCGTGACCCGCCACGGCATCGACCCCGGCCGCATCACGACGGCCGCCAAGGGGACCGCCGAGCCGGCCTACGACAACTCGACGCCCGAAGGGCGGGCCAAGAACCGCCGGGCGCTGATCGTCGTCACGTTCGTCTCGGGATCGTGAGCGCCGACCCTCCGGAAAAAGAGAGGAAGCCCCCTCCGCGCGAGGGGGCTTTTTTCGCTTCGAACCCCCGGGCGGCGGCCGAGCCGGTCTCCTCCGTCGCGCCGGTCGGCATCACGATCGTGTCCCTGGCGTCGGCGATCGCCCTGCTCTACTACGGGCGCCTCTTCTTCATCACGGTCATCTTCGCGCTCTTCCTGGCCTTCGCGATGCGGCCCTTCGTCTCGCTGCTCGAGCGCGCCCGCGTGCCGCGCGTGCTGGCGATCCTCCTGCTCCTCTTCGTCCTCGTCGGCGCCCTCGTCCTCCTGCTGATCAACGTCACGGCGCAGGTCAACGAGTTCTACGGTGACTTCCCCCGCTACCAGATGCGCATCCGCGACCTGACGTCCCAGCTGACGGACTTCGTCAACACGCTGCGGGAGAGGATGGGGAATATCCTCCCGGAGGAGACGCGCGGCGTGCGCGAGGTCAAGATCGCGGAGTCGGCGCTCGGAATGACCCGGGCCCTCGTGACGCAGCTCGGCGGCGTGCTCCACCTCGTCCTCTACGCCGCGGCCGTGCCCTTCCTGACCTTCTTCATGCTCAAGGACCGCGAGAAGTTCGGGCGGGTCATCGACGGCATCCTTTCCCGAAACGCGCGGACGGCCGGAACCGACGTCACCGGCGCCATCTCCAAGACGATGACCTCCTACGCCCTCGGCCTGGCGTTCGTCGCGCTCATCATGGCCGGCGCCACGACGATCTCCCTGATGTTCCTCGGAGTGCGCTACTACTACGTGCTCGGCCCGATGGCGGGCGTGGCCATCATGCTCCCGTACGTCGGGGTGATCCTCTCGACCCTCCCCGCGGTCGCCGTGGCGTTCTTCCAGTACGACGGCCGCAAGGCGCTGCTCGTGCTCATCGTCTACTCCTTCCTCCAGTTCATGGAAGGAAACGTTCTGACCCCGTTCATCGTCGGCGGCAAGGTCAGGCTCTTTCCCCTGACGGTGATGATCGCCTTCATCCTGTGGGGCCTCCTCTGGGGCGTGCCCGGGGCCGTCCTGGCGGTGCCCCTGACGTCCGCCATCAAGGTCGTCTGCGAGAACATCAAGGGGTGGGAGGGGTTCGCCCGATTGCTGGGCGATCCCGACCCGCCGCCGAGACCCGTCTGACGCGCGCTCCCGCGCGCGGTCACGCTTTCGCTTTTCGGCCGAGCGACATCACGCTCCCGATGAACCCCGCGAGCGTTCCGACGAGGGGGAGGGCGGCGGCGGCTTTCCAATCCAGGAAGCTCGTCCAGAAGAGGGACAGGACGGGATGGGGGTGGCTGGAAAGATAGCGGGTCGCGGCGAAGTAGGTGGCGGCCAGGAGGCCGAGCGCGGCCGCGCCGCCCGTGAATCCCTCGAAGGCGCCGTAGAGCCAGAAGGGGGCCCGGACCGCGCCTTCGGTCGCGCCCATCAGCCTCATGATCTCGATCTCGTCGCGGTGGAGATCGAGGGCGAGCCGGATGGCGGAGGCGACCGAGAGGATCGCGGCCACCGTCAGGAGTCCTCCCAGGAAGAGGCCCGCGCCGCGCAGGAGGCGGATCGCGTCGCGAAAGCGGCGGTCGAAACCCTCCTCAGACTCGGCCGTCTCGACTCCCGGCAGCCGCGCCGCGGCCCGCGCGATCTCGGCGGCGGCCGCGGGGGAGGACCGGGGCTTGAGATACACGTCGAGCGTCGGCGGAAACGGCGCCTCCTTCAGGTCCGCGAGCGCGGAGCCCAGCGCCGGGTAGGCCCGCCGGAACCGCTCGAGCGCGTCCGCGCTCGAGACGAGCCGCACCCGCTCGACCCGCGGATCCGAAGCGATCTTCGCGGACGCCTCCGCGGCATCGGCGGACGCCTCGAGCGTGATGACGGCCGCCGGAGGTTCGCCCCCCGCAACGGCGAGACGGCCGAGGTTCCGGGAGAGGAGAACCAGCAGCCCCGGCACGTAGAGCCCGAGCGCGATGAGCGCCACCGCCATCACGGTCTGCCGCGAGCCGCTCCGCGCGATGGACCACGCCTCGCCGAAGGCATACCGAGCGTTGATGCCCATCAGACTACCGGAGCCGTAAAACGGAAATCGTAAAACGTGAAACGAAGCCGAGCCGTCTTGCCACGTTTGACGTCTTACGTTTTACGTTTTACGACTCGCGGTCATCCCCGGGGGAGGAAGGGCGCTTCGCGGATGAGGGGCGCCGGCGGCGCTCCCTCGCGCAGCCGGCCGCGTTCCAGCGTGAGGACGCGCTTGCTCATCCGCCGGATGAGGTCGAGGTCGTGCGTGGCGACGACGACGGTCGTGCCGCGGATGTTGATGTCGGCGAAGAGCCGCATGATCTCCTCCGACAGCACCGGGTCGAGGTTTCCGGTCGGCTCGTCGGCAAGAAGGAGCGCCGGCTCGTTGACGAGCGCCCGGGCGATCGCCACGCGCTGCTGCTCTCCGCCCGACAGGTCCCGGGGATGGGCGTTCATCTGGTGATGGAGGCCGACTCTCTTCAAGACCTGGTACGTGCGGCGCCGCTGTTCCGCCCGGGGTAGGCCGAGCACGTTCTGCACGAACGCGATGTTCTCGAAGACCGTCTTGCGCGCGATGAGCCGGAAGTCCTGGAACACGACGCCGATCGTCCTCCGGAAGAAGGGGACCTGCGAGGAGGGGAGCACCCAGATGTTGCGCCCGTTGACGACGATCTGCCCGGTGGACGGGGCCTCCTCCCGGAAGAGGAGCTTCAGGAACGTCGTCTTGCCGGCGCCCGAGGGGCCCGTCAGGAAGACGAACTCTCCGCGCTCGATCTTGCACGTGACCTCGGTCAGGGCGTGGCGGAAGCGCCCGTACTCCTTGGAGACGTGGTAGAGCTCGATCACGCGGTCAGGGCCCTCGTGAGCGCCTCGCGGACCGCGGCGGGATCCGCCCGGCCGCCGGTCTTCTTCATGACCTGCCCCACGAACCAGCCGAAGGTCTGGGTCTTCCCCGAACGGTAGAGCGCCGTCTGCGACGGGTTCTCGGAGACGATCGCCGCGACGAGCGCTTCGAGCTCCTCCGCGTCGCTCATCTGGCCGAGCCCCTTCTCCTCGACGAGCGTCCGGGCATCCTCGGGCGAGTCGAGCATCGCGGCGAAGACTTCCTTGGCCGACGCGGCGGAGATCTCCTTCTTCTCGAGCAGCCGCAGGAGCCCCGCGAGCCGCTCCGGGGTGATCGGGAAGGAGAGCGCGTCCTCCGGGGAGATCTTCCGCTCCTTCATCCAGCGGAGCACCTCCCCGGTGACCCAGTTGCCGGCGAGCCTGCTTGGAACGAGGAGCGCGAGCTCCTCGAAGTAGTCCGCGAGCTCCCGCGCCGACGTGAGCGTCTCCGCGTCGGCGCCGGACAGGCCGTACCGGGAGACGACGCGGGCCTGGCGCGCGCGCGGCAGCTCGGGCAGGTCTGAGGCCGCCTGCGCGACCATCGCCTCGTCCACGACGAGCGCGCCCAGGTCCGGCTCCGGGAAGTACCGGTAATCGTGCGCCTCCTCCTTGCCGCGCATGGAGACCGTGCGGCCGGCCGCCGCGTCCCAGAGCCGCGTCTCCATCACGATCCGCTCGCCCCGCTCGACGGCGAGAGCCTGGCGCTCGATCTCGTGCTCGATCGCCTTCGCGACGAAGCGGATCGAGTTGACGTTCTTGATCTCGACCCGCGTGCCGAAGGGCGCGTCCTCCGCCGGGCGGATCGAGACGTTCGCGTCGCATCGCAGGTTGCCCTTCTCCATGTCGGCGTCGGAGACTCCCGTGTACCGCAGCAGACGGCGCAGCTCCGTCAGGTAGGCCGCGGCCTCCTCCGGAGAGCGGATGTCCGGCTCGCTCACGATCTCGACGAGCGCGACGCCGCAGCGGTTCCAGTCCACGAGCGACACGGTGTCGGGGACGTCGTCGAAGGGGGTGTCGTGCAGGAGCTTGCCGGCGTCCTCCTCGAGGTGGATGCGCACGAGGCGGATGGACTTCGTCCCGGCGGGCGTGTCGATCTCGATGGAGCCCCCGATCGCGATCGGTCGATCGAACTGGCTGATCTGATAGCCCTTCGGCAGGTCCGGGTAGAAATAATTCTTGCGGGCGAACCGCGAGTCGCGGTCGATCCGGCTTCCGACCGCGTGCGCGAGCTTCATGGCCAGCAGGACCGCGCGGCGGTTCATGACCGGCAGCGTTCCCGGAAAGCCGAGGCAGACCGGGCACGTCGCCGAGTTGGCGGGCGCGACGACGGTGACGGGACAGGAGCAGAAGAGCTTCGTCCGGGTCTGGAGCTGGGCGTGGACCTCCAGCCCGATGACGGGGAAAACCCGCGTCTTTACAGGCATTTCCAGCGAGGACACCGCGAAATTCTAACACTTCCGCGCAACTCCTGAACGCTCCTACAATGCCGGCGTGGCTGGGGACTGGGTCGAGGAGGAATCCGCGGGCGGCTGGGTCTTCCGGCCGGCCGATCCACCGGCCGGGCTCCTGCTCGCCTTCTCCGGGCGCGGCGCGGCCCCGAAGGAGGCGTCCCCGACGGCGTTTCTCGCTCGGGGCTTCGCGCGCTTGCTCGGAGCCGACGGGCTCCCGATCGTGCGGGCGACGCAGGTTCACGGCGACCGCGCCGTGATCGTCCGCGAGGCGCCCGGCAGGAACGAGGCGCGCGACGCCGGAGAGTGCGACGTCCTCGCGACGGACCTTCCCGGCGTCGGTCTCGCGGTCCAGACGGCCGACTGCGTCCCGATCCTCCTCGCCGGCGCCCGTTCCATCGCCGCCGTCCACGCGGGCTGGAGAGGCTCGGCCGCAAACGCCGCCGCGGCCGGTGTCGCCGCTCTCGCGCGACTCGGCGAGACGGCTTCCCGCCTGCGCGCGTTCCTCGGCCCCGCGATCGGCGCCTGCTGCTACGAGGTCGGTGGCGAGGTCGCCGCGCAGTTCGCCGGAGAGTTCCTGCGCCGCTCCTGCGAGGGGCGCTTCCGATTGGACCTCGCCGCCGTCAACCGCGCCCAGCTCGAGGCCGCCGGAATCCCGCGCGCGAACATTGCCGCCCATCCGGCCTGCACGCGCTGCGGCGGCGACCGCTTCGCGAGCTACCGCCGCGACGGCGCCGCCGCCGGCCGGATGATCGCCCTGATCGCCCGCCGTTGAAGCAGAGTTTCAAGTTTCAGGTTTCAGGTTTCAGGAGAGCCCACCGGGGCCTGTCGCTCCCTGAAACTTGGACCCTGAAACCTGAAACCCGTCTCTACGCCGGCGTCAGGTCCGCGTAGCGGGCGACGAACTTCTTCTTCCCGGCGCGGTCGAAGTACACCGTCAGGCGGGTCTCGTCGCCGCTCCCCTCCTGCGCCAGGATGACGCCGTAGCCGTAGCGGGGGTGCCGGACGCGGCGGCCGCGGACGAGCGGATGCTGCGGCACGTCCTCCGGCTCCCGCTCGAAGATCGTGGGGCGCGCCGGGCGCGGCGCGGCGACCTCCTCGAGCGCCTCGGCCGGGATCTCCTCGACGAAACGGGACGGGCTCCTGTACTGGACCTTGCCGTAGACCAGGCGCCGGCCGGCGAGCGTCAGCGTCAGCTCGTCGCGGGCGCGCGTCATGCCGACGTAGAGCAGCCGGCGCTCCTCCTCGATCTCCTCCGCGTCTTCCCGCGATTCACCGTGAGGGAGGTACCCCTCCTCGAGCCCCACGATGAAGACGGCCGGAAACTCCAGTCCCTTGGCGGCATGGAGCGTCGAGAGCGTAACGGCGCCCTCGCCGGAAGCGGCGGCGTCGGCGTCGGTGGCGAGCGAGACCGTGTCGAGGTACTCGGCGACGGTCGCACCTTCCGCGTTGCGCCTCTCGAACTCCCGCGCGGAGCTGACGAGCTCCTGGAGGTTCTCGCGCCGGGCCTCGTCCTCCCGGTCCTCCGAGCCCTCGTAGAGCGCGGCGTAGCCCGTCGTTTCGAAGAGGTGCTCGATGAGGGCGGACGGCGAATAGGTCAGCGCCTTCTCGCGCAGGTCCTCCACCACGGCGCGGAAGCGCTCGAGGGCGACCCGCGCGCGGTCGGAGAGGCCGGCCGGAGGCTCCCCCGAGACCTCCCACCAGGAGCGCCGCGTCTCCCGGGCGGCGGCGCCGATGCGGTCCAGCGTGGCCGCGCCGATGCCGCGTGCCGGAACGTTGACGACGCGCCGGAAGGCCAGGTCGTCCTCGGGCCGCACGGAGAGGCGCAGGTACGCGATCGCGTCCTTGACCTCAGCGCGCTCGTAGAACTTCATCCCGCCGACGACCACGTAGGGGATCCTCCGCCGCACGAGCTCCTCTTCGAAGGGCCGCGACTGCGCGTTGGTGCGGTAGAGGATCGCCACGTCCCCCGCCCGGCGCCCTCCCTCGGCGATCGCGCGCGCGACGGACTCGGTCTCCTGCCGGTCCTCCTCGAAGTGGCCCAGGCGCACGCGGGCCCCCTGCCCGCGGTCGGCGCGCAGCGTCTTCTCGCGGCGCCGCCGGTTGTTCGCAACGACGGCGGAGGCGGCCCGGAGGATCCCGTCGGTCGAGCGGTAGTTCGTCTCGAGCGGGACGATCCGCGCGCCCGGGAAATCCTCGTCGAACCGAAGGATGTGCTCGACCTCGGCGCCGCGCCAGCGGTAGATCGCCTGGTCCTCGTCCCCCACGGCGCAGATCGAGTCCGCGCCCTCTCCGAGCAGCTTGACGAGGGCGTCCTGCGCGGCGTTGGTGTCCTGGTACTCGTCGATCAGGAGGTGGCGGATCCGCCGCCTCTCGGCCCCCAGGACGTCCGGCCGCTCGCGCAGGAGGCGCACCGAGCGGGCGATCAGGTCGTCGAAGTCGAGCGCGCCGGCCGCCGCGAGCTTCTTCTCGTAGAGGAGATAGACGCGCGCGATCCTCTCCCCCGCGAAATCGGTCTGCGTCTCCTCGAACCTCTTCGCCGTCACGAGCGCGTTCTTCGCGTGCGAGATGCGGGCGCGCACGGCGCCGGGCGGCAGGACCTGGTCGGAGATCGCGAGCTCCGCCATCGCTTCCTTCACCAGCGCGAGCTGGTCCGCGGAGTCGGCGATCGAGAAGCGCGGCGGCAGCTCCGCCGCGGCCGAGTAGCGGCGCAGGAGGCGCAGCGCCCAGGAGTGGAACGTCCCGATGAAGGAGAGGAGCGCGGCCCCCCCGAGCAGCCGTCGCGCCCGCTCGCGCATCTCCTCCGCCGCCTTGTTGGTGAACGTGACCGCCAGGATGGAGCGCGGGTCCACCCCCGTTTCCACCAGCCGCGCCAGCCGATGCGTGATCACGCGCGTCTTGCCGGAGCCCGCGCCGGCGAGGACCAACAGAGGACCTCGCTCGTGCAACACCGCCTCGCGTTGCTCGGCGTTCAGACCGGTGAGGGAGGGTGAGTCGGCCATCAACCGCATCGGGAGTCCAAGGACCTGCTCATTCCACGGTGACCGACTTGGCGAGGTTACGGGGTTGGTCGACGTCGCAGCCTCTCCGGACGGCGACGTGGTAGGCGAAGAGCTGGAGGGGGATGACCGAGAGAATCGGCTGAAGCTCCGGAAGGGTCTCGGGGATCACGAACACGTCGTTGGCGGCCTCGGAGACCTCCCGGTCCTCCCGCGTCGCCATGACGATCGCGATGCCGTCGCGGGAGCGGACCTCCCGCAGGTTCGAGATCGTCTTCTCGCGCCAGCCGTCGTGGGGCGCGAGCACCACGACCGGCATGTTCTCGTCCACGAGCGCGATCGGTCCGTGTTTCATCTCGCCGGCCGGGTATCCCTCGGCGTGGATGTAGGAGATCTCCTTCAATTTGAGCGCTCCCTCCAGCGCGATCGGGTAATGCAGGCCGCGGCCGAGGAAGAGGAAATCGCGGGCGCCCTGGTATCGCCGCGCGAGATCGTCCATGCGGGCTTCCAGCGCCACCGCCTGCGAGGCGGCCTTCGGCAGGCGGGCGAGGGCGATCCTCTCTTCGGGCGAGAGCCCCTTGCCGAGGCCGCGGGACTCGCGCAGCCGCGCCGCCAGCAGGTAGAGGACGGCGAGCTGCGTCGTGAACGCCTTGGTCGAGGCCACGCCGATCTCCGGGCCGGCATGCGTCGCGATGACGGCGTCCGCCATGCGAGCGATCTGGCTCCCCTGCACGTTGACGATCGCGACGAGGGGCGAGCCGGCCCGGCGCGCTTCCGAGAGCGCGGCCACCGTGTCGGCTGTCTCTCCCGACTGCGAGAGGCCGACGGTCAGCGTCTTCGCGTCCACGACGGGGCGCCGGTAGCGGAACTCGCTTCCGTAATCCACCTCGACCGGGAGCCGCGCCATCCCCTCGATCAGGAACTTGCCGACGAGGGCCGCGTGCCAGGACGTTCCGCAGGCCAGCAGCAGGACGCGGTCGAACGCCGCGACGCGCTCAGGGCCGAGCAGGTCCGCGTTGAGCGAGATCTCGCCCGACTCGAGCGAGACCTTGCCTCCGAGGGTCTCCGCGAGGGCGGTCGGCTGCTCGTGGATCTCCTTCAACATGAAGTGGCGGTAGCCCCCCTTCTCGGCGGCGACCGCGTCCCAATGGATCCTCTGCGGGGCGCGCTCGCGGACCCGCTCCTCGCCGTCCCAGATCCGGATCCCGGACGCGTCCACGCGCGCGATGTCCCCGTCCTCGAGGAACAGGACGTCGCGCGTCCAGGGCGCCAGGGCCACCGGATCGGACGCGACGAAGTTCTCTCCCGAGCCGATCCCGAGGACGATCGGCGGGCCCGAGCGCGCCGCGACGAGGACCCCCGGCTCCGCGCTCGTGGACACGAGGACCGCGTAGGCGCCCGACAGCTTCGCGACGGCGCGCCGCACGGCGCCCGCGAGGTCCCCCTCGAAGGCGGCCTCGACCTCGTGCGCGAAGACCTCCGTGTCCGTCTCGCTCGAGAAGCGGTGCCCCGCGGCCCGGAGCGCCTCCCGGCGCTCGGCGAAGTTCTCGAAGATCCCGTTGTGCACGACGACGATCCGCCCCGCGCAGTCCGTCTGGGGATGCGCGTTGGCCTCGGTCGGGCGCCCGTGCGTCGCCCATCGGGTGTGCCCGATGCCCGTCGTCCCCGGCGAGGTCGATCCGTCGAGGCGCGCGATCAGGTTGGAGAGCTTGCCGGGGCTGCGCTGGATCTGGAAGGCGCCGTTGGCCAGCGTCGCGATTCCCGCCGAGTCGTACCCGCGGTACTCGAGGAGCTTGAGCCCCTGCAGGAGCAGCGGCGCCGCCTGTTGGGTCCCGACGTAACCGACGATCCCGCACATAACGGGATTATGCAGGTGTCAGGGAAAAGGTGTCAGGGCAAATGCAGGTTTCAGGTGCCAGGTTTCAGGGACGAGAGCTGACGCAGGCCCAACCTGACACCTGGCACCTGAGACCTGACACCTGCATTTCCCCTGACACCTCGAACCCTGACACCTATTTCTATCTGTTGCGGCGGCGGGCGACCCACCCCTCTACGTTCTTCTGCGGAACCCGGGTCACGGCGAGCGCCCCCGCGGGCACGTCCCGCGTGATCGTCGAGCCGGCGCCGACGTAGGCGCCGTCCCCCACGGTCACGGGAGCGACGAGCTGGCTGTCGCTGCCGATGAAGGCCTTGCGGCCGATCTTCGTCGCGTGTTTCTTCTCGCCGTCGTAGTTGCACGTGATGGTCCCGGCTCCGATGTTCGCTTCGGCGCCGATCTCCGCGTCGCCCAGGTAGGAGAGGTGCAGCGCCTTCACGCCGCGCCGGAGCACGGCCTTCTTCGTTTCGACGAAGTTCCCCACGCGCACGTCCTCCTCGAGCACCGTGCCCGGCCGCAGGCGGGCGAACGGGCCGACCCGCGCGCGGGCTCCGATCTTCGCGCCCTCGACGTCGCAGTGCGGGCCGACGGCCGCCCGCGGCCCGAGCACCGAATCGGCCACGCGCGTGAAGGAAAAGACCTCGCACCCTTCGCGGAGCACCGAGTGGCCTTCGAGCGAGACGAACGGGTGGATGACCACGTCCGGTTCTACCTCGACGAGCGGCCCGATCCGGGTCGCATTGGGATCGACGACCGTCGCGCCCGCGTCGAGGGCGCGCTCGATTCCGCGACGGCGGACGATCTCTTCGGCAGCCGCGAGATCCCGCCGCGTGCGGATGCCCCACGCCTCCCGCCAGTCCTCCGCCGCAACCGCCGCCACTTCCGCGCGTCGCTCTGCCAGAACGGCCACGAGCCGCGCCAGGTCGGCATCGCGGGAGCGTGCCTTCGCGAGGCGCGCCAGCCCCGACCTCAAAGCGCGGGGCTCGAAGCAGTACACCCCCGCGTTGGCCTCGGCCGCCTCCTCTCCCGGAACGGCGGCGCCGCCCTTTGCCGCGACGATCCCCACGACGTATCCGGCGCCGTCGCGGACGACGCGGTCGAAGTCCGCCGCGTCGGGCGGACGAAAGGAAAGAAAGGCGAGGGCGAGCGAACCGCGCCGCCGCCGGTTCACCAGGGCGCGGAGAGTCTCGATCCGCAGCAGCGGCAGATCGGCGGAAATGACGAGAACGGGGCCGGCCGAGCGCGGCAGGAGGGCGAGCCCCCGGCGCGCCGCGTCCCCGGTCCCGGCCGGCGGGTCCTGCACCACGGATTTCACGGCCCGGCCTGCCAGGATCTCCTCGATCTCGCGCCGCGCCGGTCCGAGGACGACGACGATCCCGGCCGGGGTCAGCTCCTCGACGGTCTCGAGCGTCGCCTCCAGGAGGGTCCGCCCCCCGACACGGTGCAGGGCCGCCGCCCTCGAGGACCGAAGGCGCGTGGCGGCGCCCGACGCGAGGAGGATGACCGAGGGGCGACGCTTGCCGCGGCCGCCGCGCTGTCGTGCCGTCTTGCCCCGCCCGCCACTCTTCACCGGGGCAGAATACCCGGGTTTCGAATTCCAGGTTTCAAGTTTCAGGTTTCAAGTTTCAGGAAGACCAACCTGAAACCTGGAACCTGGAACCTGAAACCCCGTCTCAACTGGCGAGCAGGTCCTGGAACTCCGGGCTGTCGCGCACCGGATCGAAATCGCTGTCGTGGCGGGCCAGGATGCGATGACGCTGGTCCTCCTCGATCGCCTTTCGCAGATGCTCCAGCGCGGTCACCGAATCGCCTCTCTGCGCGTAGCAGCACGCGAGAAGGAAATCCACGCGCCCGCCGCCGTTTTTCCTGGCCGCGCGCTTCAGGTGCTCGATGGCCTCGGAGACGTTGCCGCGATTCTTCTCGATCACGGCGGCGTAGTAGAAGTCCTCCGGCTCGACGAGCGTCGGGTCGGCCGCCTTCTTCTGGCGCTCGCAGACAGCCCGGTACACCCGGGCCCGGTCGACGACCTCCTTCTCGTCCGGGTATTTCTGGATGAGGTCCACGAAGTTGCGCTCCGCCTCGTCGAATTTCTTCTTCTGGAGGGCCGCGACGCCGCGATCGAAGTCCTTCCGGGCGTTCTCGGTGTGGCGGAAGAGCTCCTTCATCGTCTGCGCCTTCTTCGCCGCGGGCGTCCCGGCCGCGCCGCTCAAGCCGAGCTTCTCCATCCTCTTCTCGAGCTCGTCGATGCGCACGGAGAGCGAGTCGGCCAGGCTCTGGACGCTCATCTTCTGCGCGTTGTCCTTGATGAATCGAAGCTCCGATTCCGTCCAGCGTCTCGACATGCAGCGTCCTCCGGAGGCTCGAATGAAAAACGGCGTATTCTAGGGAGGCTGTCCCCTTCTGTCAAACCGCCGAGTCCATTCCGGCCGCCGCCGTCTCCCGAAATGCGGGGACGAAGTCCCTTGTTCTGTGCGGTCAAGGAGGCTGGAGCCATGCGAAAAACCGTCCGAGCGTCCGCGCTGCTCCTGACACTGGTCCTTTCGGTTGCACCGCTGGCGGGCGCCGGCAGCGACAAGACGATCACGGCCACGGGGAACGTGACGAAGGTGAACGCCACCGAGCGGACCGTGACGGTGGCCCTCGCGGAAGGCGCCGAGACGCGCTTCCTCTGGACTTCCGATACCAAGATCAACGGAACTCTCGCCCCGGGAGCGAAGGTGACCGTGCGCTACACCACGCTCCCCGACGGGCAGAACCTGGCCCACCAGATCAGCGTTTCTCGGTAATGCAGGTGTCTGGCGTCAGGTGTCAGGTGTCAGGGACCGGAGGAGAGTCCGTGGCCGGCCCGAAACCTGGCATTGGATACCGGACACGAGCATTTCCCTCGATACCCTTTACCCCGGAGCCGATCCCCCTGCTAGAATCCCCGCTTTCTGGAGGCTAGAGCACAATGGGGATGTACATCATCGCTGAGCCGTGCATCGGCACGAAGGACACCGCGTGCGTGGATGTCTGCCCCGTCGACTGCATTCACCCGCGCAAGGACGAGGCGGACTTCGCGACCGCCGAGATGCTCTACATCGATCCGGACGTCTGCATTCAGTGCGGCAACTGCGAGCCCGCCTGCCCCGTGACGGCCATCTTCACGGAAGAGACGATCCCGGACAAGTGGAAGCACTACCTCCAGGTCAACGCGGACTGGTACAAGGCCCACAAGACCTGAACCGGGAGGCGGCACTCGGGAGGCGGTAGGCGAAGAGCCCTTGCCATCTCCTCCCGTGCTGCGTTCCCACCGCCTCCCGCCTCCCGCCTCCCGCCTCCCGCCTCCCGCCTTACGTCCTTCCTTTGAGGACCCGGGCGAGGAAGGCGTCGGCGCGGGCGTCGGCGTCCTTCGCGTCGTCGGCGCGGAAGGTCTTCGGGTCAGGAGACGACGCGAACCCGTGCCCCGCTTCGGGATAGATCTTGAAGTCCACGCTCTTGGAGTCCGCCTTCGCCTTGCGCTCGAACTCGCGGACGCTCTCGGGCGGGATCCCCTGGTCCTGGCCGCCGAAGTTCCCGAGCAGCGGCACCTTCAGGCCCGCGATCTTCGCGCCGTCGGTGACGAGCCTCCCGTAGTTGATCACCGAGCCCGCCAGACTCGGCTCCGCCAGCGCGAGCGCCAGCGAGTAGCCGCCTCCCATGCACCAGCCGATCGAGCCGATCCGCTTGCCGTCCACGTCCGGACGGGAGCGCAGGTAGGCGACGGCGGCCTCGAGGTCGCGGATCGCCCGGTCTTCCGGCATTCCGCGCATGAGCTGGTGCGCGACGTCCGGGTCGGCCGTCACCTTTCCGCGGTAGAGGTCCACGGCGAGCGCGACGTAGCCCTGCCCCGCGAATCCGTCCGCCTTCTTCTTGATGAAGTCGTTCAAGCCCCACCACTCCTGGATGACAACGATGGCCGGCTTCTTCCCGCTCCCCGCGGGCGCGGCGAGATAACCCGAAACGGTCTCCGACCCGCTCGGATAAGAGACCATCTTCCCCTTCTCCTGCGCCCGCGCCGCCGCGCAGAGGACGAGACAAGCGACGAAAAGACCGGTGACCTTGCGTGTCATGATTCCACCTCTCATCCGCTAATCTTATCGGGTGAACGCTCCGCGCCTCTCGCCGGCCCTCTTCGAGCTCGAAGAGCCGGACGACCGGGCACGGCTGCAGCGGCTCTACGACCGGATCGCCGCGCGCTTTGGACTCGATCCGGCGCGCATCCGGATCTCCCGCCGCAAACTGACCGGCGGCGAGATCGTCTACGGGCCGCCGCACCGGATCACGATCTCCGCGCACCTCTCCCCCGCCGAACAGGAGGAGACCCTCCGGCACGAAGCGGCGCACGCCTGGGCGTTTCGGAGGAAGGGCGCGCGCGCCGGGCATGGCCCCCTCTTCCGGAGGCTCGCCGGCCAGATCGGCGCGAGCAGGCGACCGGCGCCCGTGACGCCCGCCCTCGAGGACTTCCGGAAGCGCTTCGCGATCGAATACCGCTGCGAGGGGTGCGGCGAGATCTTCCGCCGGATGCGGCCGTTTCGGCGTCCGCACGACTGCCGGGCGTGCCACCGCGCCGGGAAGCCTTCGCGACTGAGGAAGATCCGGGTTCTATAGTCTCCGGCCCGCCGGACTCGCCGTCGGAATTACGATAGCCGGCATGTCGCGCTTCCCCGCCGGATACCGGATCGGCCACTGGACCGACGCCGTCCGCCGCACCGGCTGCACCGTCCTGCTTCCTCCCGACGGCACGATCGCCGCGGTGGACGTCCGCGGAGGCGCTCCGGGGACGCGGGAGACGGGAGTCTTCACCCCGGGCAATCTCGTCTCGGAGATCAACGGACTGGTCTTCTCCGGCGGGAGCGCCTTCGGCCTGGCGGCCTCGAGCGGCGTCGCATCCTGGCTCCGCCGGCGCGGCGTCGGATTTTCCATAGGGGCCGCGCGGGTGCCGATCGTGGCCGCCGCCATCCTCTTCGATCTCGCCGTCGGAGACCCCGAGGCCTACCCGGACGAGGCCGCCGGCGAAGCCGCCTGCGACGCCGCGCGCGAGGGGGAGATCGAGACCGGCGCGGTCGGAGCGGGCACGGGGGCGACCGTCGGAAAGCTCCTGGGGATCGCGCGCGCGAGCCGCGGAGGGATCGGCGCGGCGGCCGTGATCCTCGCGGGCGGGGGAACGGTGGCGGCGCTCGCCGCCGTCAACGCGTTCGGGGACGTCGTGGATCCCGACGACGGCCGGCTGCTGGCCGGGCCGCGAGCGGACCGGTCGTTCCGTTCGGCCCGGGCGCTGTGCCAGGAGGAACTTCGCGAGAGCCCGCTGGCCGGAGCGCACACCACGCTCGTCTGCGTCGCGACGGACATCGCCTTCGACCAGGGATCGCTCAAGCGGGTCGCGATCGAGGCGCACGACGGCCTGGCGCGCGCCGTCCGGCCGGCTCACACGGTCGTGGACGGAGACGTCGTTTTCGCCCTGGCCCCCGGCGGCCTGCCGCCCCCCCTCCTGACGCGTTTGCGCGTCGGCGCCGCCGCGGCGGAGGCGGCGGCGCGGGCGATCGTGGATGCGGTCACGGCGCAGTGACGGAAGCGTCGCCCTCTCCCCAGCTCATTCCCGGAGGGAGATGGAGAAGGCACGAGGGCGTCTTCCTCGTGCTGGGCGCGGCGCTGCTCTGGTCCACCGGCGGCCTCGGCATCAAGGCTCTCTCCGAGCCGCCGCTCAAGGTCGCCTTCTACCGCTCCGCCTTCGCGGCGGTAGCGCTCTTCGTAATGCTGCGCCCGCGCGTCCGGCGGTGGAGCCCCGCCTTCCTGGCCGCGCTCGCGACTTACGCGGCCTGCCTGGTCTCCTTCGTCGTGGCGACGAAGTGGACGACGGCGGCCAACGCGATCTTCCTCCAGTACGCCGGCGTCGTCTGGGTGCTGCTCCTGTCGCCGGTGGTCGTGGGCGAGCCGCTGCGCCTGCGAGACGCCGCCGCGGTCGCCGCCGCGGTCGCCGGGATGGCCCTCTTCTTCGTCGGCCGTTTCGGGCCGGGGGGGCGGGGAGACTGGATGGGGCTCGCCTCGAGCTTCTTCTTCGCCGGGCTCGTCCTCTCCCTGAAGCGGGAAGGAGAATCGGGCGCGCAGGCCGTGGTCACGTGGGGCAACGTCGTCGCCGTCGCCGCGCTCTTCCCGTTCGTCGCGGGGGATCTGTCGCTCTCGCCGCGGTCGGCGGCGATCCTCGCCGGCCTCGGGATCTTCCAGCTCGCCTGCGCGTACGTCCTCTTCGTGCGCGGCCTGAAGCACGTGACCGCGACCCAGGCCTCGCTCATCGGAATGGCCGAGCCGGTCGCAAATCCGATCTGGGTCTTCTTCTTCCTGGGAGAGCGCCCGAGCCGGTACGCAATTCTCGGCGGCGCGATCGTGCTTGGAGCGATCGCGTGGAGGACGCTCGCATCGGCGCCCGTCGTTGAGACGATTCCTCCCCCGGACTGAGAGGGAATTGTGAGTTGTGAATTGTGAGTTGTGAATAGTCGAAGTCGAAGCCTCGTTCACCATTCACAATTCACAATTCACGACTCCTCGCTTCCGTCGAAGAGGGGCTGCTGCACCGGGCCGAGCAGCGGGAGGATCGCATCGAGCGAGTCGTTCGCCCACGAGGCGCGGCGGTCGCGATCGAGGCGAAGGGCCGGGAAGGCCCACTCACCGAGGACCCTGTCGATCGTCTCGTCCACGGTCCTCTGGAAGGCGGCGTCCACGTCGCGGAGGCCGTCGAACTGGAGGGAGCCGACGATCGGGACCTTGATCAGGAGCTGGTAGGACTCCGTCCACCACCGGACGAGAGGCTCGAGCATCGGATGCTTGCCGGTCTGGAGCAGGTAGCAGTAGTTGTCCAGGACGCTGCGGTCGCAGATGACGATCTCGGCCTTCCCCTCGGCCGCCAGTTCCTCGGCGATCTCGGTGTGCAGGATCCAGGACTGCGCCGCGACCGTCGTGTCCCGGTTGATGGGGAGCGGACAGAACCGCGCGACCTCTCGCACCATCTCGACGACCCTGTCCCTCTTCTTCAGCAGAGCGGCGAGCTCGAAGCAGAGCGTCGTCTTGCCGACCCCGTGCGTCCCGATGAAGGCGATCTTCATGGATTCCGTAAGAGGTTAAACGTAAAACGGAAGACGAAGCACGAAATCAGTCCGTTCGCTCCGTCCTCCGCTTGACGTTTTCACGCTTGACGTCTCCCCGGCAGCCCGAACTCGCGGCGCAGCTTCTCGCCCTCCGCGTCGAGCGCGGGCGGGAACTCGAGCCGCGGCGCGTGTCCCTCGACCCGGATCGGCGAGGCCACGAACGAGACGCCGCGCGAAACGAGGACCGCCGCGAGAGACCGGGCCGTTTCCGACCGCAGCGCTTCGAGCGGCCCGCGCACGGGGCCGGCCGGGACGCCCGCTTCCCGCAGGCGTGAAAGCCACGCATCGCGCGGCTCGCGCCGGAAGATCTCTTCGAGCGCGCCCTCGATCTCGGCGCGGCTCGCGAGCCGGGCCCGGTTGGTCCTGTACCGGGGATCTTCCGCCCACTCCGGCCGTCCGAGCATCGCGGCCAGCCGCGCGAACTGCCTGTCCGTGCCGGCGGCCACGGCGAAATCGCCGTCGGAAGCGGAGAAGGTCCGGTACGGGACGATCTGCGCATGGGCGTTGCCGTGGCGCCTCGCCTCCTCGCCCGTGACGAGCGCCGACTGCGCCACGTTGATCAGCGAGGCGAGCGTCGACGTGAAGAGGTCGATCTCGACGTGGGTGCCCGCCCCCGTCCGCTCCCGCCCGCACAGGGCCGCGGCGATGCCGACCGCGGTGAAGCACCCCGCGATGAGATCCGAGACGGCGACGCCGGCCTTCGTCGGGCCGCTCTCGGGAGTCCCGGTGATCGCCATGAACCCCGCGCCCGCCTGCGCGAGCAGGTCGAAGCCGGGCGCAGAGGCTTCGGGGCCCGTCCGGCCGTAGCCGGTGATCGAGGCCGTGACGAGCCGGGGGTTCTCCCGCCTCAGGTCCGCGAGCGACAGGCCGAACTTCTCGAGGCCGCCCGGCGGGAAGTTCTCCACCAGCACGTCCGCCCGCGCGGAGAGAATCCGCGCCGACTCCGCGCCTTCCGGCGAGGAGAGGTCCAGAGCCAGCGACTCCTTGTTGCGGTTGATCGAGAGGTAGTAGGCGGAGAGGCCGCTCGCCGGATCGTAGGGCGGACCCCAACCGCGCGTGACGTCCCCCTCGCCGGGAATCTCGACCTTGATCACCCGCGCGCCCAGGTCCCCGAGCAGCATCGTGCAGAACGGGCCCGCCAGGATCCGCGACAGGTCGAGGACCACGATCCCGCCGAGAGGAGCCGTCATGGTCGGCGAGGCTTATTTCGGCGAGGCCGCCGGCCGCCAGCCGAGCGGGCCCGGAAGAAAATGGAAGAGGCCGCTCGGCCAGGTCTCGACCCCTTCGAGCCGCTTCGAGATGCCCCAGTACTGGTCGGCGCCCCACATGAAGTCCGCCGGCGGATCCGCGGCCATCAGCCGGTGGAGCTCGTGATAGATCTCCAGCCTCTTGCGCGGGTCCATCTCCCGCGCCCCCGCGTCCATCAGCCGGTCCGCCTCCGCGTTCCTGTAGTAACCGGTGTTGGACCCGACGGGTGGAATCTGGCTCGAGTGGTAGGAGCCGCGCGGATCGATCTTCGGCGGCAGCGGCGTGTCCGCCCACGGCGCCAGGTCGTAACCGCCCTCGGCGAATCGCTGCGTGTAGGCCGCCCAGTCGAGCTGCCGCAGGACGAGTTCGATGCCGACCTTCGCGTAGGCCTCGCGCAGGATCTCCGCGATGCTCTTGTAGATCGGAGACACCGTCGTGTAGAGCATCTCGAGGGAGGCGCGCTTTCCCTTGAGACGCCGCACGCCGTCCGGTCCCATCTTCAGGCCCGCTTCGTCGAAGAGGCGCGCGGCGGCCTGCGGGTCGTAGGGGGGAGGCCGCACGTCGCTCGCGTTCTCCGGCATCCCGGGCGGGTAAGGCCCGGACGCGAGATTCGCCCCGTCGGGCGGGTAGAGCCGCCGCGCGGTCTCCTCCCGCGGCCACGCCATGGTCAGGCCGCGCCGGACCCGCTTGTCCGCGAGAATCGGATTGCGGCAGTTGAAGACGATCGCGACGACGAGGAACTGAGGCGCCTTGACCAGCCGGTTCTTCGCGAGGAACTCCGGAGACTTCAACGACGCCGCGGCCTGGTCGCGCGTGACCAGGAACTCGTCGAGATCGCCGCGAACACCGGCCTGGTAGCGCACGACGTTGTCGGCGATGACGCGGAAGACGACTTTCGAGAACGGATAGGCGGACGCCGACGCATCCTCCCGCCGGCGCAGGACGATCGACTGGTTCGTGGTCCAGCTCTCGAGGCGGTAGGGCCCCGTCCCGACGGGCTGGCGGTCCATCTCCTTCGGACGCGCGGCGTAGGCCGCGGCGGAGGCGATCGGCAGGTTGAAATCGAAGAGCCGCTGGGAGGAGGGGGTCTTGAACCGCACGATCACGGTCGCGGCGTCCGGCGTCTCGACCGCGACGACGTCCTCGAACCCGGCGCGCCAGTTGCTGGCCGGGACCTTCGGGTCTCGCACCCGCTCGATCGTGAAGGCCACATCGTTGGAGGTCACCGGCGAGCCGTCTTCCCATTTCGCCTTCGGGTCGAGGCGGAAATCGTAGACGAGGCCGTCGGAGGAGGCGGCCCAGGAGAGAGCCAGCGCCGGCACGAAGTTGCGGTTCTTGTCGATCCCGACGAGCGGCCGGAAGAGGTAGTCCTCGACGCGCGTCCCCAGCTCCTCGGCCGTCGTCGTCGGGTCGAGCGTCGCCGGATCGCTGCCCAGGTGGCGGTGGAGGGTCTCCTCGACCGGCGCCTTCTTCGGTTGTGATCGCGCGCAGGACACGGCGAGGCACGCCGTGATCGCGCAGAAAAGGAGCCCCAGCCGCTTCATCAAGGTGATGCGAAGAGGATAGCATCAGTCCGGAAAGAAGCGAGGGACGATGGCGAGCGTGGTCTTCGACATCGAGACGGTCGGCGTCGAATGGGATTCGCTCGACGACGCCCAGCGCACCTACCTCCAGAAGAACGCGCGGACCGAGGAGGAGCGGCTGCGCCTCCCGGACCAGCTCTCGCTCTGGCCTCTGACCGGGCGCATCGTCGTGCTGGCCATGGTCAATCCCGAGACGCGCCGCGGCCGCGTCTGGTACGAGAAGAACGACGGACGCCACGAAGAGGCGTCGTCGGATGGATTGTTCCGGTTCATCGGCGACACCGAGCCCGTCTTCCTCGCCGAGTTCTGGAAGGCGATCGCGCGGTTCCACCGTTTCGTGACGTTCAACGGCCGCTGTTTCGACGGGCCCTTCGTGATGCTCCGCAGCGCCCTGCTCGGCATCGCCGCCACGAAGAACCTCGTCGGCTACCGCTACGCCTTGAAGCCCCATACGGACCTTCTCGACGTGATCAGCTTCTTCGGCGCGTCCCGGAAATGGAACCTCGACTTCGCCTGCAAGGCCTTCGGCGTCGAGAGCCCGAAGGAGCACGGCATGGACGGCTTCTCCGTCGGCCCGTACTACCGCTCCGGACGCCTGCGGGAGATCGCGCTCTACTGCCGCCGGGACGTCGAGGCGACGGCCCGGCTCTTCCAGAAGCTCGAGAAGACGCTGCTCCCCGCGTTCAAAGACTCCCGGATCTAGCCGTCGCCGCGCGCCTCGAGGCGCGGCCGGGAGAACCGGGGATGAACCGACTCTGGCCAGCGCTCCCGCGACTCTGCTAGGATGCTGCAACGCATCGACAGCAAGAGGACTTCACCACGAAACCGATGGCTCGAAAGCCGGCGGAACAGCGCATCTCACCGCGGGTTCCCGTGGGAGCCCCCGCGTCCCTGAAATGGGGAAAGCAGCAGATCTCGGGGTTCGTCGAATCCATCAACCTGGCCGGAATGTACGTGACGGCTCCAAAGCTTCCCGACCTCGGAGAATACGTGGACATGGTGTTTGCCCTGCCGCGGACCCGGCGGAGTTTCCGCGTGCGCGCGAGCGTCGTCCACACGCGTCCCGGGACCAACCGGAGGGCGGGGTTCGGAGCCCGCTTCGAGCGGCCCCCTCTCGGATTCCTGGAAGCGATCCGCGGCCTGCCGGACCACTGAGGAGGACGGGTTTCAGGTTTCAAGTTTCAGGTTCCAGGAGCTGAAACCTGGAACCTGGAACTTGAAACACGCGGCGTCAGCCGCGTCCTTACCGGCCGCTCGCCTGAATGAGCCGGAGGCGGTCGAAGATGAACTCCAGGGTCGAGTCCACCTCGTTGATGTTGCCCGCGGCGGCGGAGGAGAAGGTGCTCGGAGTGACTCCGGTCAGCTCCCATTTCGCGAGCAGGCTGTCCTGATTGTCATTGGCCTCGATCGTGATGGTCTTCGTCGCCGGGGCCTGCGTGTCCGTGGCGCCGTTCAACCAGTCCTGAAGGCGGTTCAGCCCCTTCTGGGTCACCGTCACGGAGAGCAGCCGCTGGTCCGGCGAATAGGAGAGGTCGAGGCGCCGCGAATCGGTGCGGCTGACCGGGTTGCGGGCGAAGGCGATCCGGTAGCCCACGACGCCGTCGATCTGGACGCCGTCCACGAAGAACTTGAAGTTCTTCTCCCGCGGGTCCGGGCCCGCAGCCCGGAGCGGGGCGGTCGCAACGCACGCAAGGAGAACTGCGAGCACGATCCGGTTTCTCATGATCCTTCCTCCCGGGAACCCCGGCAGCGTAGCACTTTCAGCCGGCGGCCGTTCTCGATTTCACGCATCCCGCGCGCCTCGTGCCGCACACCGCAGACCGCGCCCCGACACTCGACTAGAATCTCCCCGTGACCCCCGAGGACATCGTCGGCGAGTTCCGCGCGCAGCCGAAGAGCTACGAGGCCAGGACCCCGATCGAGGGGGTGCGGATCCTCCCTCTCTCCCGCTTCACCGACGACCGCGGGTTCTTTCTCGAGGTCTTCCGGGATCGGGCGAATCATCCGGCCGGCCGCGGCCTCGCCGAGTTCTTCGAGGGCGCGCCTGCGGCCCAGGTCAACTATTCCGTCGTGGATGCCGAGGGGCACATCAAGGGGCTTCACTATCACCTGAGGCAGGAAGACATCTGGTTCTTCCCCCCTCCGTCCAAGGCCAAGGTCGTTCTGTACGACATCCGCAAGGATTCGCCCACGAGCGAACGGACGCAGGTCGTCATCGCGGGAGGGGGCCAGGACCTGCTCCTGCGGATTCCGCCGGGAGTTGCCCACGGCTACCGGCCGCTGACCAACCCGTGCGCCCTCCTCTACGTCGTGACGGAGGTCTTCGATCCGGGAGCGCCCGACGAGTATCGAATCGCCTGGGACCATCCCGCCGTGAAGGATCTCTGGGAAATCCCTAACGGCTAGGGCGCTCGTGTGAGAAATGGATTTCCCGGCCCCGGTCGCGGCGCGAGGAGTCTCCCAGAGGGGAGGAGCCTCGCGCCGCGGGAGCGAAGCGCCGGAGCGGATGAGCCCGAAGGGCGAAATCCAAGCGCAGGCGCGAAGCGACGTGGACGCGTGGTCCTGGCCGCCGACCACGGCGGCTTCGCTCTCAAGGAAGCGATCAAACGGCACCTGGCGTCGAAAGGGACGGACGTCCTCGATGTCGGGACGACGTCGGCCGACCCGTGCGACTATCCCGTTTTCGCGCGCGCCGCCGCCGAGGCCGTGGCCTCGGGACAGGCCTGGCGCGGCATCGTGATCGACGGCGCCGGCATCGGCTCCTCCATGGTCGCCAACAAGGTTCCCGGGGTCCGCGCCGGCATGGCCTTCGACGTGGCCACCGCGAAGAACGCCCGGGAGCACAACGACGCCAATGTGCTGACGCTCGGCGCCGGCTACCTGGCCGAGGACCTCGCGCTCCAGATCGTGGACGTCTTCCTGTCCACGGACTGCAACGTGGAGCGGCACCGGCGCCGAGTCGCTATGATCAACACGCTGGACACGGAACGAAACGCGCCGAAAAGTACGAAGAGCACGAGGAGCTCGCCAGTCATGACCTCACCCGACTTCGAGTCGTTGGTCGACCGGATCACGCAGATCCTGGCCGCGAACCCTTCGCTGCTCGTCCCGCCGACGTGCGCGGGATGCGCGGCCGCGGGGGCCTCCGACTGCCCCGCGGGAGGGCACTGCGTGACCCGCTGTCCGGAGACGGTCCGCTCGGTGATCGCGTGCGTCGGGCCGGGCTGCCGCGTGTCGGCCGCCCCGGGCATCGGCGAGGTGCCGAAGGATCTGGCCCGGTTCATCGATCACACGCTGCTGCGCGCCGACGCCACGTACTCGGACATCGACAAGCTCTGCGACGAAGCCGCGCAGTTTGGCTTCGCGTCCGTCTGCGTCAACCCGATCTTCGTCCGGCGCTGCGCCGCCCGCCTCGCCCGCAGCTCCTCGGTCGTCTGCTCCGTGGTGGGCTTTCCGCTCGGCGCCACGCCCGGCGAGAACAAGGCGCTGGAGGCGCGGCGCGCCATCCGCGACGGGGCGAGCGAGATCGACATGGTCATCGCGATCGGGGCGCTCAAGTCGGGGGACCTCCCGTACGTCGAGAAGGACATCCGCACGGTCGCCGAGGCCGCGCACGACGGCGGAGCGATCCTGAAGGTGATCCTGGAGACGGCGCTCCTGACGGACGAGGAGAAAGTGGCCGGCTGCGTGGCTGCCCGGAAGGCCCGGGCGGATTTCGTGAAGACCTCCACGGGCTTCTCGACCGGCGGCGCCACCGCGCACGACGTGGAGCTGATGGCGCGGGCCGTGGAGAGGAAGCTCGGGATCAAGGCGGCGGGGGGGATACGGTCGGCCGAGGACGCGCAGAGGTTGATCGCCGCGGGCGCCACCCGGATCGGAGCCTCGGTGGGCGTGAAGATCGTCAAGGAAGCGCACGGCGCCGCCGCTGACGGCGGCGGGAATGCGGGCGAAGCCGGCAGGGGCAAGGCCGCGTACTGATGGCGGACCTGAGGAGCTTCGTCTACCTCGACGCGATGCAGCCGCAGGTCGCGGCCTACATCGGCACGGTCGCCCGCGGGTTCCTCCCGGTCGCCTACGAGGCGTCCTTGATCGTGGAGATCTCCCCGGGCATCGAGATCAACCGCGTCACCGACGTGGCCGTCAAAGCGACCGACGTCCGCCCCGGCATGCAGGTCGTGGAACGGCTGTACGGGATGCTCGAGGTGCACAGCCGTGAGCAGGCGCAGGTCCGGCAGGCCGGCGCCGCCATCCTCTCGGCGCTTTCGCTCGACGAATCGGACCGGATCAAGCCGCGAGTCCTCTCCTCGCAGGTCATCCGCAACGTGGACGCTCTCCAGGCGCAGCTCATCAACCGCGACCGGCAGGGGATGATGCTGGTGGCGGGCGAGTCGCTCTACATCCTGGAGGTCGAGCCCGCGGCCTACGCGGCCTTCGCGGCGAACGAGGCCGAGAAGGCGGCGGAGATCAACGTCGTGGAAGTCCGGATGACCGGCGCCTTCGGGCGCGTTTACCTGGGCGGCGAGCAGCGCGACATCGACGTGGCGTCGGTCACGGCAATCCAGGCGATCGAGTCGCTCACCGGGCGGGAAGCTCCGAAGGGTCGGAGGGACTGATCCGTGATCGACCTGAGAAGCTACGTCTTCCTCGACTCGCTCCAGAAACAGCATGCGGCCTTTCTCGGGACGGTGGCCCGGGGCTTCCTCCCCGTCGGCGGCCAGGCTTCGCTCTTCATCGAGGTCTCTCCCGGGATAGCAATCAATCGGCTCACCGACATCGCGGTCAAGGCCACTTCCGTGACCCCCGGGATGCAGATCGTCGAGCGTCTCTACGGACTCCTGGAAATCCATCACGACGAGCAGGGAGAGGTGCGCCGCGCGGGTGAGGCCATCTTGCAGGACATCGGCAAGAGCGAAAACGATCGAATCCGCCCCCAGATCCTCTCCTCGACCGTGATCCGCGGCCTCGACGACCGGCAGACGCAGCTCATCAACCGGACGCGCCACGGCAACATGATCGTGGCGGGGCAGTCGCTCTACATCCTGGAATGCCAGCCGGCGGCGAACGCGGCGCTCGCGGCCAACGAGGCGGAGAAGGCCGCGCACATCAAGGTCCTGGAGATCGTCTCCTTCGGTTCGTTCGGAAGGGTGTATCTCGCCGGGCTGGACCGCGACATCGACGTGGCGCTTCCCGCGGCCGAGCGGGCAATCCAGGGCCTGAAAGGACGCGAGCAAAAAGCTTAATGCACGCCATGGAAAAACGGAAAACACCCGCCGGAGGAGTAGTGGGTCACTTTGCACATCGAGCCGATCGAGGCGGAAAGGACGCCCCGGAGCCGGCAGCATTCCCTACGGGGCACGCGCCCGCAGGCCGTGTCGGTGAGAACCGGCGGGCGCTGAGGGTTCCTCGCAGTCTCACCGTGGCACCGGCGGTAGCGTTCCATGCTCGTCACCCATCACCCCGTACGGGAACGCCGCCGTCTCCGGGGCTCGCAGTCCGGCTTAACGCCACGGTGGAGCCCCGGCGTCGGGACCGCCTCCCGGAGGAGCGCCCTGAGCGAAAGCACACCGCCACGAATCTCGAATTGCCTCTCGATAACTGTGCTTTCGCGTTAGAGCGACGGCCTTTTTCGGCCATAGTCTCGTGTTGCCTTGATCAAAGCCCCGGTTTGAACTCTCTCGGCCGCCTGTTCGCGAAGCGAGCGCCGCGGCCGACAGCCGCGGGCCCGACGCCGGGGCGGATTCGAAGCCACAAGCAAACTGACCCACTACTGCCGGACTGGGTGTAGAACAGGACCAAAAAAGGGAGGAATTAGATGGCCGAAGCACTGGGAATGATCGAATGCCGCTCTTTCGCGGCGATGGTGGAGGCGGCCGACGCGATGGTCAAGGCCGCGAAGGTGGAGCTCGTCAGCTATGAGAAGACGGGGGGCGGCTACGTGACAGCCGTCATCCGCGGAGACGTGGCGGCGGTCAAGGCGGCCATAGACGCGGGGCAGAACGGGGCGTCTCGCGTCAGCGAGATCGTCGCCACCCACATCATCGCCCGCCCCCACGTCAACGTGGACCTCGTCCTTCCGCTCGGCCGCAAGTCGGAGGTCGAGAAGGAGATCGGGTCGCACGGCGGCAAGAAGTAGGCCGTCAATGGGTAGTGGGTCAGTTTCCAGCGGATCGTTCGGTTGGGAGCGCGGCAGAGAATCCGCCCCGAAGCCGTCGGCATTCCCTACGGGGCACGCTCCGGCCGGCCGCGACAGGGAGAACCGGCCGTCGCTGAGGGTTCCTCGCAGTCTCAGCGTGGTGCCGGCGAGAGTCCTCCATGCTCGTCACCCATCACCCCGTGCGGGAACGCCGCCGTCTCCGGGGCTCGCATTCCCGCGGAACGCCGTACTGGAGCCCCGGCGGCGGGACCGCCTCCCGGAGGAGGCCTTTTGCGAGGGCGCGCCACCACCGATCTCGGCGTTACCACGCTGCCAATGCGCCCTCGCAACAGAGCGACGGCGGGTTCTCCTGATGCGGTCGGGCCGTCGCGTGCCGACGAGGGAGGCGGGACGGACGCCGGGGCGGATTCAACGCCACAGCGACAAACTGACCCACTACTCGTCAATGGAGAGCGTGGCGGTTACGCAGGTCATGCAGGTCATGGTTTAGCCATGCTCCTGGCGAAAGTCGTCGGGACCGTGGTGGCGACGCGGAAAGACGCCCGCATCGAGGGGCTCAAGTTCCTCCTGCTCCGGCAGGTGAACCCCGAGAACTTGAAGGAGGGAGGCTTCGTCGTCGCCAACGACGCGGTCGGCTGCGGCCTCGGCGAGTTCGTCCTCTACGCGTCCGGCTCGTCCGCGCGCCAGACCGAGGTCACGAAGGACCGCCCTTGCGACGCGGTCATCATGGCGATCGTGGACACCTGGGAGATCGGCGGCCAGACGCTCTACGAGAAGAACTCGTCCGAGCACGGGTACGCGGATGAGCGCCCATAGCCCCGACCAGATCCGGCGCCTGGCCGAGATCATCGCCCGCGAGATGCTAGTGGAGGCAGAGCGCGCTGCCGGCTCGCCGGAAACGGGCACGGGTCCCGGCGGCGGCGTCTTCGCGAGCCTCGACGACGCGGTCGCGGCGTCCTCGGTTGCGTGGAGGGCCCTCGACGCCCTCGGCCTTTCCAAGCGGCACGAGCTCATCGAGTCCATGCGCGAGGCCATGCGGCAGAACGCTCGCGCCCTCGCGGCCCTGGCTGTCGAGGAGACGGGCCTCGGGCGCGTGGAGGACAAGGTCCAGAAAAACCTGCTCGTGACAAACAGGACGCCGGGCCCGGAGGAGCTGACGCCCGCGGCCACCTCGGGGGACCACGGCCTGGCACTCATTGAACCGGCTCCGTTCGGCGTCATCGGGGCGATAACGCCCGTCACCAACCCCTCCTCCACGATCATCTGCAACTCCATCGGCATGGTGGCCGCGGGAAACACGGTCGTGTTCAACCCGCACCCTTCGGCCAAACGCGTCTCCGCCGAGACGGTCCGCCTGCTCGGCGCTGCGATCGTGAAGGCGGGCGGGCCGCCCAACGCGGTCGCCTGCACGGCCGAGCCGACCATCGAGTCCGCGGGCGCCCTGATGAAGCACCCGCGAGTCCGGCTGCTGGTCGTGACGGGAGGCGGCGCCGTCGTGGCCGCCGCCATGAACTCCGGCAAGAGGGCCATCTGCGCCGGACCCGGCAACCCGCCCGCCATCGTGGATCAGACCGCCGACATCGAAAAGGCCGGCCGCGACGTCGTCTTCGGGCACTCCTTCGACAACAACGTCATCTGCACGGACGAGAAGGAGGTCATCGCGGTCGACTCGATCACCGACGCGCTGAAAGGCGCGATGAAGAGAGCCGGGGCCTTCGAGCTTCCCGCCGCCGACCTCCCTCGCCTGGAGAAGGTGATCTTCGAGAAGGGGGCCGGGCCGCGCGGCCACGCGGTGGTCAACAAGAAATACATCGGGAAGGACGCCTCCGTGATCCTGCGCGAGCTGGGCATCACGGCGGGGCCCGAGGTGCGGACCGTCCTCGTGGAAGTTCCCAACGAGCACCCTCTCATCTGGACCGAGCAGATGATGCCGGTCCTGCCGCTCACGCGCGTCAAGAACGTGGGCGAGGCAATCGACCTCGCGGTCGCGGCCGAGGGAGCGAATTTCCACACCGCCACCATGCACTCGCACGACATCGCGGCCCTCTCGGCGATGGCGCGCCGGTGCAACTGCTCGATCTTCGTGAAGAACGGGCCCAACCTGGCCGGCCTCGGTTTCGGGGGCGAGGGGTACACCTCGTTCACGATCGCCTCCCCGACGGGCGAGGGGATGACGAGCCCGCGCTCCTTCTCCCGCTGGCGCCGCTGCACGCTCGTCGACATGTTCCGGATCGTGTGACGTGCCGGGACCCGCGCTCGCGATGCTCCTGCTCGGGGACATCCCGCCGGGCCTCTTCGTCTTGGACGCCTTGGCGAAAGAGGCGGACGTCGAAGTCCTCCAGACGGGCACGATTCACTGCGGCCGCTACCTGATCCTCTTCGGCGGCGAGGTCGGACCCGTGGAGCGGGCGTGGCGCCGGGCCCTCGACACCGCGGGCGCGCAGCGTGTGGACGATGTGTTCCTCCCCCACGCCGAGGCACGCCTGCTTCCGGCCATCCGGGCGGGAGCGATCCGGTGGCCCGCCCCCGGCGACACGCTCGGCGTCCTCCAAGCTGCCACGCCTCCGGCCCTGGTCCGCGCCGTGGACGCCGCGCTCAAGGGCACGCTCGTGGACCTCGTGGAGCTGCGCGTCGGGGACGGCATCGGCGGGAAAGCCATCGCCAGCCTCTGGGGCGAGACGCACGACATGGTGGCGGCGGTGGACCTGGCGCGAGCCTCCTTCGAGAAGGCCGGCGCCCAGGGCGCCTCGACCGCGGTGATCCCGCGCGCCGACCCCGCCATCCGGGAGGCCTTGGGCTCCGCGAGCCGTTTCTTCCGGGAATTCCGGGGATGACGAGACTCCCCCTCTCCCCGCGGGAGAGGGTAGGGGTGAGGGACGTTGCTCCGCTCCTCTGCCCTTTCAAGTGACACGGTGGCCACGTTTAGAATCCTCGTGTGGTCAATTGGACCAACTTTCATCCCGCGAGTTTCGAATTCGAGTTTGACGAGGATAAACTTGAGGCTCACGGGCTGACGCCGGATGAAGCCGCTCAGTGTTTTTGGAATGTCTTTGATGTTCGCCGCAATAAGTCCTTTCACGACCGATACCAGATCCTCGGCAGGACTGACGCCGGCCAAGCTCTCAAACTCATCGTGCACGTGAAATCGCGCGTGATCCGAGTGATCACTGGCTGGCCGATATGAGTTCGCGGAGGAAGAGCGGTCGCCCTTCTCAGCGAGAAGTTGACCGCATCGTCGTTTCCGAGGCTGACGATCTGAGCGCGTGGGGCAAGCCTGTCAGAGTAAGGCCCAGGTTGGCTCGGAGCGGCAATCGAAAGCAGGGCACTGCGAAGAAGCCGCCCAGTCTTTCGAGCGCCGTCGAGCGTGCAGGCCGTGGCGAGCGCATCGTTCTCCGACGAGGCAGGAAGCCGATCGCCGCGGTCGTCCCGATCAAAGATCTCCGCCTTCTCGAGGAAATTGAGGACCGTCGCGATGCCAAACTGGCTCGCAAGGCCCTTGCTGAACCTGGACGCGTCGACTACCGAGAAGTCCTTCCCAAGCCTTGAGCGCCTTCAAACCAGTTGTCCTTCTCTGGGGACTGCCGGCCGAACGGCTGTGGGCAGGCGACGTTGGGATCATCCTCGAACGGGAGTTCCGGGGATGAAGCTGGGGAGGGTCATCGGCACGCTCGTGGCGACGGTGAAGCCCGAGGCTATGAAGGGGCTCAAGCTCCTGATCGTCCGGCCGCTCACCGCCGCCCTTCAGGACGACGGCGACCCGTTCGTCGCCACCGATGCCTCGGCGCAGGCCTCCTCGGGCGACCTCGTGACCTGGGAAGCGGCCCGCGAGGCCGCCCTCCTGCACGACCCATGGTTCATCCCGGTGGACCACGCCGTGGTAGGCATCGTGAGCCAGCATCATCTCGACGGAAGGTCTTCCCCCTCTCCCGGCGGGAGAGGGAAGGGGTGAGGGGCGCCCGAACCAAGCCCTTGCCACGGAGGACAAACGTCTATACGATCCCGAGACGTCGTTCGAATGGGACCCGGAGAAAGCGGCCTCCAACCTTCTCGCGCACGAAATCAGATTCGCGGAGGCGGTCACGCAATATGAAAAAAGTCGTAGCTGAGAAACGTCGGTACATCGACTTTTCCAAAGCAAAGCGGGGTCCGGTCGTAAAGCCAGAGTCCGGCAAGACAAAGATCTCAATCCGCCTGGATACGGCGGTGCTGGAATACTTTCGAGATCTCGTGGACAAAGCCGGCGGCGGGAACTATCAGACGATCATCAACAACGTCCTGCTGGAGCACATCCACCGGCAATCGACCCTGGATGCCGTCCGGCAAGTCGTGCGGGAGGAGCTTGCCGCCCACCCAGCCAAAGCGAGGCCGCCCGCCTCTTCCCCCTCTCCCGGCGGGAGAGGGCGCGGGTGAGAGAACCCAACGAACTTCTTCCGGGATCGAGGTGTATAATACCCATCGTCGTACACATTCGGAGGGGCGATGCGGACAAACGTGGTTCTCGACGACGAGCTGGTTCGCGAGGCTTTCGGCTTGACCGGCGTGAGGACGAAGAAGGACCTGATTCATCTCGCGCTCGAAGAGCTGATTCGAGTTCGGCGCAAGAAGGACCTCACGGAGCTTGCCGGCCGAATCCACTTCCGCAGGGGGTTCGACCACAAGCGCCAGCGTGAGCTGAGACGTGGTTCTCGTTGACACATCGGTCTGGGTCGAGATCTTCCGGGACCGCGGCGGAAGAATGCGAACCGCCCTGGCCGACGCGCTGGCCGGCGATGACGTGGCGTTGAGCCGGTTCACGGAGCTCGAGCTCTTGCAGGGATGCAAGGATGAGAGGGAGTGGCAACTCCTTCGGTCCTATCTCGACTCGCAGGACTATCTGGACATGGCGCCCTCTTCCTGGGGCGAAGCGGCTCGCGTGTACTTCGACCTCCGCCGGACGGGCCGGACGGTTCGAAGCCCGATTGACTGCTGCATCGCTCAGCTGGCCATAGATAATGACATCCAGCTTCTCCATCGAGACCGGGACTTCGAGGTGATTGCCGAGATCCGCCCGCTCCGCCAGCTCCGACTCGGTTGAATGGCGGCGCGAGGGCCAGGCACTCCATCTCGTCCGATAGCCTCGGCGAGGGCTGCGCCGGCGCGATAAACTCCAGGGGTACCGTCAAGGAAGCCATGTCGAGCGTCTCACTTTTCGAAAGGGTCGTTCTTCTCCGTGACCTTCCCGCAGAAGGATTGCGGGCCGGTGACGTCGGGACGCTCCTCGAGCATCATCCGGCATCTGGAGAGACGCCGGCCGGCTGCGAGGTCGAGTTCTTCGCCGCCAACGGAGAGACGCTCCTGGTAGCCTCGGTCCCGTTGGACGAAGTCCGACCCGCCACGGAACGAGATCTCCTCTGCGTTCGGCCACTGACATTTGCGTTCGGCTCTGCACGACCCATGGTTCATCCCGGTGGACCACGCCGTGGTGGGCATCGTGGACCAGCATCACCTCGAGCCGGGAGAGCAAAGGTGAAGCGGTGATGCGGTGATCCTCGGACGCGTCGTCGGAACGGTCGTCAGCACGGTCCAGCACCCCTTCTATGCCGGACGGAAACAGCTCCTCGTGGGCGCCGTCCTGCCGGACGGAACGCTCGACGGCACGCGCTACATCCTCGCGCTCGATATGGTCGGAGCCGGTGTGGGCCAGACCGTCCTGGTCGAGGACGAGGGCAACTCCGCGCGCCAGATCCTCGAAGACCCGAAGGCACCGGTCCGTTCGCTCATCGTCGCGATCGTGGACGCAGTGGACGTACCCGCGCCGGACGAGGTCTAGAAATTCCGGATCGCTCGATGGGAGGGCAATATGCCCACAGATGTTAGGCCGATAGTTGACAGCCACCGGGTAGTGGCAATGGGCGGCTCCTCTGTTCTCACCGGGTATCCTCCCCGCCAAGCGCTACTAATAGTGATCTCCTACCTCGCCGTTCTGCTCTGCCTCGCTCCGGGGGATGTGGCTTTTGCGCAGGCTCCGCCGGCAGAGCTTCTCAAGCCCCTTCCCAACAACAAGCTCGTCGGTGCAACCCGCGAGCAGTCACGGCGCCTCGCCCAAATACGTCGCCGACCTACCACTCAATCGTTGAACCTCGTCCGCGTCAACCTGGACGCTCTCCGAAAGCCCCTGCTCAGGATTTCCATCCCGGGTAATGGCGCTATCGAGTTCTTGAAGAGCGGCGGCGACGTGCGAACTGCGCTGGATTTCTCGTGGTTCGGCACTCAACAACCACTGCTCCGGGGTAGCGCGACGCTAATCGTTCGAAACGGCGACGTGACGGGCTCAGCCGTCACCGCCGATGGCCTCTACCGCATCAGCCCGATCGGCGGCGGCGTTCATGCGTTTGTCAAGGTGGACACCCGCAAATTCCCGCCCGATGAGCCACCCAGCTTCCATCCAAAGCAGGGGCCTCCTGGTGAACGGAGTCCGGTTCCGGGCGAGGGGGATCGCGGCAGCAGGGCGAGTGGTAGTCCTCCAATGCAAATCGACGTGTTGGTCGCCTACACATCGGCGGCCAAAGCTAGAGTGTTCGACATGGATGCCACCATCGCGCTTGCCGTTGCCGAAGCCAACCAGGCGTATGTGAACAGCAACATCAATATTTATCTGAACCTGGTTGACAGCTTCGAGGTCTCCTACAGGGAGACTGGAAAGACGTATGAAACAATTCTTTACGACTTCGTCGGCATGGCCGATGTCAACCAGCGCCGCGACAGCTCTTGTGCGGACCTTTCTGCCCTGATCATCGATCAGCAGGATTACTGCGGCCTGGCCGATGCGATCCTGGCGAACCCCTCCACCGCCTTCGCGATCGTCGACTACACTTGTGCGACGGGTTACTTCTCCTTTGCGCACGAGCTCGGACACCTTATGGGTGCAAGACACAACGAGCAGGTGGACGCAACCCCGGGATACAACCATGGCCTGCGCCATGACGGCGGCGGGAGCGACCCGAGCTTTGTGACGATCATGTCCTATGACTGCCCAGGCGGATGCCAGCGGCTGCAGTACTTTTCTAACCCGAATCTCATGTATGGCCCCGTGCCGATGGGCACAACGGCTACGAACTATAACGCGCGAGAGCTGAACGCGACAGCCCCATATGTGTCCAGCTTCCGCTCTTGTCAGAATCTTGCCCCCCTTGTTCCTTGGCGCCTGCTGGCCGACGTCGATCACGACAACCGGGCGGACTTCTGCCGTTTCGTGGGCGACGCGCCCAACATCTTCCTGTCGTGTGATCTGGCCACGGCTGCCGGGTTCGACACGAACCAGTACTCTTTCAGCTCGATCAAAGGCATCGACCAGGGCTACTCGACCCTTCCCCGGTTTCTGGCCGACGTCAACGGCGACGGAAGTGCGGACTACTGCCGTTTCGTTGGCGACGCCCCCAACATCTTCCTGTCGTGTGACCTCGCCACGGCAACCGGGTTCGACACGAACCAGTACTCTTTCAGCTCGATCAAAGGCGTCAACCAGGGCTACTCGACCCTTCCCCGCTTTCTAGCCGATGTCAGCGGGGACGGACGTGCGGACTACTGCCGTTTCGTTGGCTACGCGCCCAACATCTTCCTGTCGTGTGACCTCGCCACGGCAACCGGGTTCGACCCTAACCAATACTCTTTCAACTCGATCAAAGGCATCGACCAGGGCTACTCGACTCTTCCCCGCTTTCTGGCCGACGTCAACGCGGACGGACGGGCGGACTACTGCCGTTTCGTTGGCGACTCGCCGAACATCTTCCTATCGTGCGACTTCGCCACGGCTACCGGGTTCGACCCTAACCAATACTCTTTCAACTCGATCAAAGGCATCGACCAGGGCTACTCGACTCTTCCCCGCTTTCTGGCCGACGTCAACGCGGACGGACGGGCGGACTACTGCCGTTTCGTTGGCGACGCCCCCAACATCTTCCTGTCGTGTGACCTGGCCACGGCTACCGGGTTCGACTCTAACCAATACTCTTTCAACTCGATCAAAGGCATCGACCAGGGTTACTCGACTCTTCCCCGCTTTCTGGCCGACGTCAACGGGGACGGGCGGGCTGACTATTGCCGGTTCGTTGGCGACGTGCCCAACATCTTCCTGTCGTGTGACCTGGCCACGGCCAGCGGGTTCGACACGAACCAGTACTCTTTCAACTCGATCAAGGGCATCGACCAGGGCTACGGTCCGTAGATGGAGAGGAACAAGAGGATTCACAGGGTCAGGCTTACGCATCGCACATTAGCCTTATTCTGTCTTGGGGGAAGGGAGGGGGGTCAGTCGTCCTATGTCTAGTGTCAAGAGGCGAGGAGCTTCAGCATCCTATTCGGTGAAGACTCGGGGTCAGGTTACATGAAGACGTGGGGCATGCTTTCAGCATCGACGGCGATGATTTTGCCGTTGGAGCTGAAAGGAGGTTGCCCCGATGTTGTCGGTAGGACTGGATCTCCACAAGCGGTACTCGCAGGTTGAGGCACTCGAGGAGAACGGGGATCGGCGGTCGGCCGCTCGACTAGTCAACGATTTCGAGCAGATCGAGGGATTCTTCCGGTCCCTGGGTGAGGCCTGCCGTGGGGTCAAATTGGGGTCAGGTCCGTGAATTTGTGAGTTTCGCGGAGCGCGTTCTGAATGCTTCGAATGCTTCGCCGGAATTGGCGGCTCTCCCGCAGAAGCCGTTCAGCAGACGTCGCTAGGTGTGACGCTGCCCAGTCCTGGATTCCGAGGGCCGGTGAGAACTCCGGAAGCGTCAACGCCGCCTCATGGCGTGCCAGGTACGCGACGGCCAGCCGCGCCGGGGTGTGCCGTCTGCGGCGAATGGCAGAGTCGGACACACCGAATTCGTTCAACGTCGCTGCAACGATCTCCTCGAGCCGCGGTCGGGCGGGAAGACGTTGAAGGCGTGGAATGTTGCAGCTACTCTTCTGGCCGAAAACCATCATCTGAATTCTCCTTCGGAAGGCCTCGCCACCCAGGTAGATCTGCGAGACCAACTCCTCCCACGGAGCGTACCGAGATCCCTTCCCTCTTGCGACAAAGGCGCGGTAGCGGCGCTCCGCCTCCCGGCGCGGTGAAAACTGCTCCAGCGTCCACTCTGTTTCCAGCCATGCCGGAACCGGTCGGAGACCTGCCGTCGCTCGATAGTTGCTCCATCTCCATTGCCCTGCCATCTCCGTCATCCCGGCCCGAACTGGGTTGAGAACAACGTACCGAGTCAGCTCCAGAAGGTGGCTCTCCCTTTCCACGAGAATCGCCTTGAACCGTCCCTGGAGAAGGTGCCCGACCCGCCGATGCCGCCGGTTGAAACTCTGCGTGTACACGCCGTTGAGATGCTTCATGCCCCGCGAGAGCGTCGGCTCCGGCGTGTCCACAAGCAGGTGGTAGTGGTTTCCCATCAAGACGTAGGCATGGACCCGCCAGCGAAACCTCTTGACGACACCAGCCAGAATCCGCAGAAACCTCTCTCGGTCCTCATCCTCGCGAAAGATCTCTCGGCGCTCGTTCCCGCGGCTGGTCAAATGCCAGACCGCCCCCGCATGATCCAGCCGAAGCGGACGCGCCATCTATCCTTAACTTGTCATCAGGTCACATGTTCACGGACCTGACCCCGGGAGATTCGGACCCAGGGAGCTTCGCGGACCCCCGGAGCTTCGTGTCGTCGGGTCACAGATTCACGGACCTGACCCCGGGAGCTTCCTCTACGTGATAGATGCCGTTCTTCCTCCCGCTTAGCTCTTACGGCCTGACGCGAGGGAACACCTGCCGAATTCGGATCGGCGGAGGTCAAGCGCTCCCGGCGATCCCGGCGCATCGAGGTGCCGTGCACCAGGGGGTTGATGGGGTCAGGCTTGAAAACCAGGGGTTAACCGCTCAACACCTGATTCTCAACTGACCCCGGTCATCCCTTTGAAGGCGGTCAAGATCCGCTTGGCTCCTGCGATGGACCAGCCGCTTGGAGTCGCCTAAGCACTCCCGAGAGGATCTCTTTTGGTTGGCTGTCGCGCTGAATTTCCGCTTCCTGGATGATCCGAAGGAGTTCCTCCAAAGTTGAGAGATATATTTCGAGCTGCTTCGACCCGATCATAAGCCTTCCAAATCGGTAGACTATTAATTCATTAGGGTTCTGTGGCGGAGGGCCGTCAGCAATTCCCGCCGCGATGAATTTCCTCGTCTTCTCAAAGCCAAATCCTAGAGAGACGGTCGTCTCCGAGATCACGCTCGCGAGGTCATCGTACAAGCTCTTGAACTTCTCTGGAACTTTAGTCGTTAAGAGAACGCGAGCGTTGCTGAGGCCGAATTCAAAAACCTCACACTTCGTGCCAAGCTGGGTGAGATGGCTCCGTTGGCCGTCTAGAGTCGTCTCAAGCTCTTCGATACGATCCCGAGTGGCGTCGAGCGTCTCGGCGAAGATTTGACGGCTCCGATCATGAGTCTGGATCTCCGACTCCCAAGCCTCTTTCAGCCTTCCCGCATACCTGCTGTCGGCCTCAGCGCGACGATCATTTGCCTCGGCTTCCGCCTTCAGAAACCCTCTGGCCCACTTGAAGAGCCAACCGCCGAGCGCCAACCACCCCAGAATGCAGAGACTGGCCTGTAGCAAGGATTCTGTTGGATGCATGCCAAGATTATCGCAGAAAACGGTTGCCCGACGTTTTGCCTTCACGCCTCTAGGAAAGAGATGGGGTCAGTTCTTCCTACGTCTGATCTCATGGTCACAATTGGGTCAGGTTACATGAAGACGGGGGCACGCTTTCAGCATCGGCGGCGATGATTATGCCGTTGGTCGAGGCATGAATGGAAGAGAGATGGGGTCAGTCTTGTACGTTGGTACAATTAGGTCATGGCGCGGCCGTTGCGTCTCGAGTACCCCGGGGGCCTGTACCACGTCATAGCTCGCGGGAACGAGCGGAAGGCGGTGTTTCGGGACGACTCGGACCGGAACGACTACCCGAACCGCCTGGAGCATTACGCGGAGAAGTTCGAAAATGGAGACCTGGAGTCAGGTCTGTGAAAATGTGAACTTGCGGCGAATTTCGAAGGGCGTGAGGCGCTGACGAAAAGAAGAGGACCTGGGGTTCCGTGCGCTAATCCGTGACGCGCGCCCCGTCGGAGATCTCGTCGGTCGGGTGCAGGATCACGCGCTCGCCGGGTTGGACGCCGGAGAGGACCTCGGCGGCCTGGTCGTTGCGGTGGCCGATCCGCAGCTCACGTTTTCGTGCGCGTCCCCCCGAGACGACGTAGGTTCCCCAGCTCGAGCCGAAGCGCGTCAGGGCGCCGATGCCGATCTGGACGGCGTCGGGCGAGGACCAGATCACGATCCGGCCCTGGACTCGGTAGCCGTCGCCCAGGGCGGGCGGTGGGTCGGGGATCGAGACGATCACGTGGACCCGCTGCTCCTCGATTCCCAGGGCCGAAATCTTCGTGAACGCGGAGGCCTCGACCGTCTTCACGACGCCGGGGAGCGGGTGATCGCCTCCCCAATCCACGAGGAACGCGCGGTCGCCGACCGCCGTCTTCACGGCGTCCTCGGAGAGCAGATCGACGACCGCTTCGATCTCGCGCGGGTTGCCGAGGGTCATGATCGGGTCTCCCGGGAGGACGGCGCGGCCGCTGCGCTCGGGAATCGCGAAGATGCGCGAATCGACAGGGGCGCGGATCTCGATCACTCCGGCGCCGCCGGGGTGGAGCGCGAGAAGCGCGGCGCGGGCGGAGGCGAGCGTCGCCTCGGCCTGCGCGACGGCGGCGCGCGCCGCCTGCACGTCGCGGAGCGCCGCGTCGTGATTGGCGCGGGCGACGTCGAAGTCCTGCCTGGAAACGATTCCCTGGGCGTGCGCCGCGGACTGGCGCCGGTACTCCTTCTCGGCGAGGTCGGCCCGCGCCTGCGAGCTGCCGACGTTGGCCTTCGCCGCGCGGACGGCCGCCTCCGCCTGGGTCGCCGCCGCGCGGGCCTGGGCGCTGCCGACCGCGGAGAGGCTGGAGGGGGCGATCCGCGCGACGATCTCGCCCGCCTTGACCGACTCCCCCGCCTGAAGCGGGATCCTCTCGAGCTGGTCAGATTGGGGTCAGGTCCGTGAATCTGTGGGTTTCGGCAAGCGCCTCTTGAATGCGGCGGATGCTTTTCTGGAACTGGCGGCTCGTCTGAAGAAGCCGTTCGGCAGACGTCGCGAGGTGAGAGGCGGTCCAGTCCTGAATCCCAAGGGCCGGCGAGAACTCCGACAGCGTCAGCGCCCCCTCATGACGCGCCAGGTACGCGACGGCCAGCCGCGCCGGGATGTGCCGTCTGCGGCGAATGTCAGAGTCGGAGACACCGAACTCGCCCAACGTCGCAGCGACGATCTCCGCGAGTCGCGGCCGGGCGGGAAGACGCTGGAGACGTGGAATGTGGCGACTTCTCTCCTGACCGGAAACCATCGCCTGGATCCTCTTTCGGAAGCCCTCGCCGCCCAGGTAGATCTGCGAGACCAACTCCTCCCACGGAGCGTACCGGGACCCCTTCCCCTTTGCGACGAAGGCGCGGTAGCGGCGCTCCGCCTCCTGGCGCGGTGAAAACTGCTCGAGCGTCCAGTCTGTCTCCAGCCACACCGGCACGGTGCGGAGACCGGCCGTCGCTCGATAGTTGCTCCATCTCCATTGCCCCGCCGTCTCCGTCATCCCGGCCCGAACGGGGTTGAGGACCACGTATCGAGTCAACTCCAGAAGGTGGCTCTCCCTTTCCACGAGGATCGCCTTGAATCGTCCCTGCAGAAGGTGCCCGACTCGCCGATGACGCCGGTTGAAATTCTGAGTGTAGACCCCGTTCAGATGCTTCATGCCCCGCGAAAGCGTAGGCTCCGGAGTATCCACTAGCAGGTGGTAGTGGTTTCCCATCAAGACATACGCATGGACCCGCCACCGGAACCTCTTGACGACGCCGGCCAGGATCCGCAGAAACCTCTCTCGGTCCTCATCCTCGCGAAAGATCTCTCGGCGCTCGTTCCCGCGGCTGGTCAAATGCCAGACCGCCCCCGCATGATCCAGCCGAAGCGGACGCGCCATCTATCCTTAACTTGTCATCAGGTCACATGTTCACGGACCTGACCGCATTGCCGCCTCGGAGGTCAGCCGCGACCGAAGAGTCGTAGGCGAAGGCATCCGCGCCCACCGACGTGACATTATCCGCTCCGACTCCACCCCGAGGTTGTTGTTCCTCCAGGTCTCCCTCGCGCCGTCACCTACCTTCCGCGGGTGGAACTCACAGATTCACGGACCTGACCCCAATATCCCAACCCGGGTGCACAGATTCACGGACCTGACCCCAATATCCCAATATCCACCATTCGCGTGTCGTCTCGCATACCCTGAGGCGCCAGCTTACAACCGCCTCTCTTGCATCCTGCTGACTCCTTACTCCTGCAGCGGCGGTTCCTTTGAACGTTTGAACGATTGACCCTCCGGCCACCTCGACATTCACGAGGCGCACCCCTCCGGCAGGACCGATACCGTTTCTTCTTCAGCGAAGGCACCGGAGAAGGCGCACAATGACGTCGTGGAAAACGTTCACGCTCGGCGCCCGGTGGACCGCGCCGAGGAACGAAGGCGGCGTCCGCTTGTCGGTCTGCTCCTTACTCTGTGTCTGGGGAGTCCCCTCGAAGCAAACGCACCGGCTGCCCTTCCCGGGTTCACGGAGGCCGCCTGGCCCGGGGAAGCATCGTTCCAGTCTTACGGCCCCGAAGAGGAACTCATGTCCATGGGCATCACGGCCCTGGCCCAGGACCGGGAAGGATTCCTGTGGGTCGGATCGGACCTGGGCCTCTACCGCTTCGACGGCCACCGCTTCGTCAACCTCGGTCCGAAGCAGGGTCTGACAATCGGCCCGGATTCGCGCCTCTGGGCGGACCCACGCGGTGGCGTCTGGACGAGCTCCTTCGCGGGTCTCTTCCGGGTCACCGGTCTCGAGGTCCATCCCGCCTCCGGACTCAACGGGCTTCCGACGGGCCCGGCCTTTTCCCTGGCCTGGGACGAACACAACCGCGCGTGGGTTGCGATGGGTGTCTCCGGGCTCTTCAGGGAATCCGCCTCCGGACGCTTCGAAAAGGTGGAAGGCTCCAACCAGCCGTTCGTGGTGGCGAGGGCGCCCCTGCATGGCGGGATGCTGGTCTTTCGACAGGAAGGGCACGCGGAGCTCTGGAAGGAAGCCCGGCTCACAGCGACGTGGGACGCCGGCCAGGGCGTTCCTTCCGCCGTGGTGGCCGCCGTCGAAGACGGGGAGGGCAGGATCTGGATCCTGAGCACGCATGGCCTCTGGTGGAAAGCCCTCGGTGACACATACTTTCATCCCTTCGACCATCCGGCTGTGGCCGCGGGCGGGGATTACCGGGACATGGCGGCCGATGGGCAGGGAGGACTCTGGGTCGCCACGGTGCGCGGCCTGCTGCACATCCGCGGCACGACCTGGACTCTTGTCACCGACCGCGAGGGAATGCCCACGAAGTCCGCCGCGCAAGTCCTCGTGGACCACGAGGGTTCGCTCTGGTACGCCTCCAACGGTCTCTTCCGCCAGTTGGGCCTGGGAGCCTGGTACAACCAGACGACGCGGGAAGGCTTGCCGACCGAGATTGTCTGGGCGGTCGTGAGGGACACGACCGGGCGCCTCTTTGCCGGCACGAACATGGGACTCGCCATCATGGAAGGCGGCCGCTGGCGGATCGTGCCCGGCTCGGAAAAGACGGCAATCCTGAGCATGGTCGCGCTGCCCAACGGGGGCCTCGTCGGCGCGGGCCGCCCGCGCGCGCTCCTGTATGTGCCGCCGGGAACTGAGCGCGCCGTGACAGTCCCTCCTCCCTTCCAGAATGAACCGGCATCGCTCCAGGTCAACCGCGTCTTCAGAGACCGCGAGGGAAACGCCTGGGTCATGGGCTCCCGCCAGATCCGCCGCATGGTCCCCAGGGGGGAGACGCTGGAACCGGCGGAAATGCTCGAGGCGCCGGAGCCGGCCTATCTCAAAAACGCCTACTCTTCTCTCCAGGGCCGGGACGGGAGATTCTGGTTTGCGAGCCGCAGCGGGCTCGCGGAATGCTTTCAGGGCCGGTGGCGGCTGTGGACGAAGGAGGACGGGCTTCTCGAGAACCGCCTTTACGGGCTGGCCGAGGCCTCGGATGGCAGCCTCCTGATCTCTTATTACGATTCCCTCGGCGTCACGCGGCTGCGTCTGGAAGGAGACAGGCTCCGCGTCGTCAAGAACTATCGGATGGACCGGGGGGAGATCCCGACGGATTCCGTCGTCAGCATTCACAGGGATCACGCGAACCGGATCTGGCTGCTCACCGACGTGGGGGCAGTGCTTCTCAAGGAAGACGGGTTCGACGCATTCGGGCGGGCCTCCGGACTTCTGAGCCAGGACATGGTCATCAACTCGTTCTTCGGAGATCGCGACGGCGCGCTCTGGTTTGGCGACGCGAGCTCCCTCGCCCGTTTCGACTTCGCCGCGTTCCCCTGGAACCTTCCTGTACCCCGACCCGTCTTTCAGGAGGTCAAGTTCGGGGGGCGGCCTGCGATCCCGTTGAAGGGAAAGTCGCTCGAGGTGAAGCCCCGGGACAACTCGCTCGAGGCGACCCTGGGTTTCCTGTCGTATTCACGCGCCAGGGCCTTCAGCTACGAAGTGCGGATCGAAGGGCTCGAGACCTCGTGGCGCAGGGAAACCTCGCCGAAGCTGCACTACCTGGCCCTTCCGCCGGGTGCGTACAGATTGCGAGCCCGGGCGGTCGTCAACGGCCGCGCGGGCCCCGAGGCCGAGCTGCCTTTCCGGATTCTTCCCCGCTGGTACCAGACCTGGCTCTTCCGCCTGGCAGTCCTCGCGGCCGTGTTCACGGGTCTCTCGGGGATCGGCGCGTGGCGCCAGCGCCGGCTCAAGCTCGTCAACGTGCGGCTCGAGGCGCTCGTGAAAAGCCGAACAGAGGAGCTGGCATCGGCGTACGCGCAACTGGAGGAATCGAGCCTCACGGATCCGCTCACGACGCTCTACAACCGCCGCTACCTGACTATCGCATTGCCCGAGCAGCTGGCCTCGATCGCCCGGGGGCTGCGGACCGCTCGAACCGCAAAGCCGTCGCTGTCACTGGATCACCCTCTCGTCTTCCTCCTGCTCGACATCGACCACTTCAAGCAGGTGAACGATGAATTCGGCCACGACGCCGGGGACGATGTCCTGAGGGATGTGGGCAAGATCCTGAAATCCGTCGCGCGGGATACCGATTCGATCGTCCGCTGGGGTGGAGAGGAGTTCCTGATCGTGGCCCGTTACCCCGGCATTTGCGATCCCGTGACGCTGGCGGAGCGCATCCGGACGGCGGTGGAGGCACACCCCTTCCGCCTCGCCGACGGCCGTGAGATCCGAAAGACGATGTCCATCGGATTCTGCGTCTTCCCGATGGGGTTCGATCTCCCGCCGATTTCATGGGAGTCGGCCGTCTTCTTCGCGGACCGAGCTCTCTACGCCGTGAAGCGAAGTGGAAGGAACGGCTGGATCGGGCTCTACGAAGGCCCCGAATTCGACCGTGCAGCCCTGGACGAGTCCATCGGCCGCCCGGACATCACGGAACTGCTCTCGCAGAGCATCCTCGGTGTGCTGAGCAGCCGCGAAAGCATCCCTCCGGAGTCCTGGAATTGAGCCCAGGAGCGACGCTGCCAAGCATCGGAAGGACGACGTCCAGGTCGAGCCATCCCGGCCCTTTCCCGCGCCGGTAGTACCGATCACTCGACCACTCGTACTCCTGGTGTTCAGCGACAATTAGAACTGCGGGGTAGCGACAACTAGAACTGCGGGGAAGAGTGGGGTCAGTCGTGTATTGTGGTATTTCGCCTCCTAAGGTACAGGAGTCGCCCGGATGACCTGCCCGGGCTGGCAATCGGACCTCCGGCGGCCACCCGTTACATCAGATTTGATGTACACTCCAACGGTGCTGGGTGTTGTCTTTTACGAGACCGCGACGGGAAGGAGCCCGGTGCGGGATTACCTGGAGGCACAGACCGATAGGGACCGGGCCCTGCTCCTGGCGAAGGTCAAGGCGTTCTGCGAGGAGTTCCCGAACGTCTTGACCGTACGCGTGAAGCCGCTTCGCGGCAAGATCTGGGAGATTCGCGCGGCGGGGGCCGGCGCAGCTCAACACCGACTCCTTTACTTCGTTGCCACGAAAGACCTCGTGGTTCTCCACGCTTTCACGAAGAAAAGCCGGAAGACTCCTCCCCGTGAGCTCCAGCTGGCAGAACGGCGTTTCAAGGAGATGACTACATGAAGAAGAAGGGACCTGAAGAGAACGTCCGACTCACGGGCCGGAAGGCTCGTCGCATCGATCTCGACGCCTGGATCCGCAAGGAGGGAGAACGGAGCCGGGAGTTTCGGGAAGCATTCGACGAGGCGAGGCGGGCCACGGAGATCGCGCGGGAGCTCGCTCGAATCCGGCGAGCGGAGGGGGTGAGTCAGGCGGAGATCGCCCGCCGCCTCAAGACGAGCCAGCAGGCCATCAGCCGAATGGAACACCCGGACTACGAGGGCCACTCGATTCGTTCCCTCGTCCGGTACGCGGAGTCTCTTGGCCGAGAACTTCGATTCGTCGTTTCCGAGCCCGCCGGGCAGTACGGATCCAGGAAGAACTCAAAGCGGTAACGGAGCTCCGCCAACGATCCGATCCGAAAGGGAGGTGGGGTCGTCTATTGTGGTATTTCGCCAGCTAAGGTACAGGACGGACGAATAGCCCGGAAGACCTGCCCGAACCGGCGATGAGCTTGGCGAGGCGAGCATGGGGAAGAAATGGGGTCAGGTTACATGAAGACCGGGGGCACGCTTTCAGCATCGGCGGCGATGATTTGCCGCTGAAGCTGAAAGGAGGTGGCCCCGATGTTGTCGGTAGGACTGGATCTTCACAAGCGGTACTCGCAGGTTGAGGCACTCGAGGAGAACGGGGATCGGCGGTCAGGTGCGCGGCTAGTCAACGAGTTCGAGGAGATCGAGGGATTCTTTCGGTCTCTCGGGGAGCCCTGCCGGGTGGTTCTGGAGGCAGGGTGGAACTGGGGGTCGATGTACGACTGGCTCGAGCGTGTGGAGAACGTGGTCGAGGTGCAGCTGGCGCATCCGTACGGAGTACGCGCGATCGCGGCGGCGCAGGTCAAGACGGATCGGATCGACGCGCGGATGCTCGGGCAGCTTCTGCGGGTAGGGCTGATCCCGCGGGCGTACATTCCCGGGAAAGAGACGCGGCAGCTGCGGGAAGCGGTTCGGCAGCGGTTGTTCCTGGTTCGAGTGCGGACGATGCTGAAGAACCGGCTCCACGCGTTGCTGGATCGGCATCACGTCGTCCCGCCGCCGGTGAGCGACCTCTTCGGCAAACGAGGGCGGAACTACCTATCGAAGGTCGAGTTACCCGGCTGCGCTCAGGACCTGCTGCGCCAGGACCTACGGCTCCTCGAGATGATGGGGTTGGAAGTCCGACAGACCGAGAGACTTTTAGCGCAGGCTCTCAAGGGCGACCGTCGAGTGGAGTTGCTCTTGACGATTCCCGGGTTAGGAGTGCTGTTGGCCACGGTGGTGGCTCTCGAGATTGACCGGATTGAGCGTTTCGTGCGTCCCGCCAAGCTGGTGTCCTATGCGGGCCTGGTCCCGACGACCTACTCCTCCGGCGGAAAGACCTCCCACGGCGGCCTGATGAAGATGAGCAACAAGTGGTTGCGATGGGCGCTGGTGGAGGCCGCCTGGATCGCCGTCCGGCACGATCCGTACTTCCGTCACCAGTTCGCTCTGCGTTGTAGAACGAAGGGACCCAAGACCGCCATCATCGCCGTCGCTCGCCGGCTGGCTGAAGTGATCTGGTACGTGCTCACCGAGGATCGGCCCTACCAGGTTCGCCAGCCCGCTTCAAAAAGGAGAGAATATGGATTGACCCCGGCTGCCCTCTCACAAGACTAGCCGTTAGGGGCTCTGGGTCAGGATAGGGAGCCGGGGATCCTATTTGTAACGATGTGTGGCTCTGGCCACGAAGAGAAGGCTGATTGATCTAAGGCTCCTCATCGACGTCGATCGCGTAAAGCACCGTCGTCTTCAGAGAAGTCTTGAAACAATGTATTATTCTGGCTGAGGGCGAGGCCGCCGCGGTTGGAAGCTCCCGGGACGGTGGAAAAGGTGCTGGGGCGTCTGCAGACCAACATGCCATATGGCAAGGCTGAGCCCCATCCTTTCCGGCGCTCTCCGGCACGGGGCGCGACTCTTTCCAAATGTCCGAACTGAGCGAAAGGATTCCCCTCAACAAGGATCGCGAAGTCCCGTTTCCGGTGGAAAGAAGGCCACGGCCTCCCGGGATCTGGCGAATTAGTTCGAGAAACTCAACTTAACGCACTGTCGAGCGGCTCCCAAAGGCCCTTGACGTCCCGGTGATTTCGCGAGGGGCAGGAAGCGGAATGATGCAGACACATCAGCGATTCGATCGGCGTCGCCGCTAAGCTCTGAATCAAACCAAGCATCGAAAAAAGGAGGTTCGAAATGCGGCGGAGCCTGTCCACCCCATCTTGTGTGATGGCAATGACTCGAACGATGTCCTGCCTTGCCGCCCTGCTCCTCTGCTCACGGGTTGGTCTGACGCAGGAGGCTCCCGCGACGCTTGGCGACGCGCTCCGATCTCTCCCGCCCGCTACCGAGCGAGCCTCCCGCGGAGTTCGGACCCAGGTCATCGGGCTCGATTCCGACGACTCCGCGTTCCTGATTCCCCTGGCCGGGAACACGCCAGGATTGAACGGAACCTACTTCAGGTCGGACATCTCGATCGCGAACTACCGGTCCACGGCACAAAAGATCAACGTTTACTGGTTGAGCGCCGGTCAGAACAACTGTTCCGCATCTCCGGCTCTGGTGACGACGCTCAACGCCAACACGATCTACTCGCTGAACGATTTCGTCGGGAGCCAGTTGAGAATGAGTGGAGTTGGCGCCATAACGATCTTCGGCGAATACTCCACGGGAGGAGCGGACACCTCTTCCAAGATCGACGGATCGGCCCGCCTGTGGACTCCGTCCCCTGGCACGGGGGGAAACACGTCAATGTCTTTCCCGCCCGTCAGCCTCCTGGACTCGCTAGGCTCCTTGACGGCGTACGCCCTTGGCTTGCGACAGGACTCCGGATACCGAACGAACGTTGGGGTCGTCAACCTGGATAGCCTCTCTCATACTTGGACCGTGTCGGTAATGGGCATGAGTGGCTCAACCGCGTTCACGGTCACTGTTCCTCCCTGCAGCATGCAGCAGGTGGCGGTGCCAGCGGGCAACTATGGAAACATGTTCCTCTCTTTCAAGTCCGACGGCTCCGGTTTCTGGTGGAGCGCCTATGCCGCTTCCGTGGATAACGCGACGGGCGACGGATGGGTGTCCCACGCCGCCCAGTAGCCTGGCGCGAACGGGAGCCAACACATGAAGCGGGGTCAGCGTTGACAGGTCGACGCATGCAGGGCCCTGGCATCTTGCCGGTATTCTGCCTGTGAAACCCAAGGGATAGAGCCTGAATGAGAACCGGAAGACTCCTCCAGGGACGAGCCGAAAAGGGCTTGCCTCGACACAAGCTGATGCAGACAGATCAGCAGTGCTGGGCTCGGCTCCCGGTAGACTGTGGCGCAACTCTCCGCGAAGGAGCACCAAGATGAAACGATCGATTCTGGCAATCGCTTCTTGCCTCGGCGGCCGAGTTGTCTTCGCCGTCACCCTCATCGCTCTGCCGGCGGTTCTCGCCTTAGCGCAGATAGTCCCCCGCGAGAAGCCAATCCCGCCGCAGCCCGCGACGCCGATTCCCGCGCCAACGGCGACGCCCACTCCTCTGCCCTTGCCGCCGAATGGCCTCTACGCTGGGTCAGTCGAAGGCACCGTGAATGGGAACGGTACGAGGTACAGCTTCGGGCGGTGGACTTTCTCGCTGCTGGCGAAGCGGTGTGATGACTGCGATCCAGGCCAGTACGACATCGACGGGTCCACCTACAGCGGTATCCAGTATTCGGACGGCAGAACTGAGACGGGTACGGTCTACGCCTACGTTAACCCTAGCGGCGGCATCATCGCCGTCATTCTGTTCGCATCGAATTGCCGCGCTCTGAATTCGGGCGTGCTGGAAGATTACGCAGGTATCTACTACGCGGGTGGAGGTGGGGAGGTGCCCGGATCAACGCTGAGGATCGCGAAGAGGGACCCGGGCTTCGGACTGCCGCCCACTACGACTCTCTCCGGCCGGATCTCCGGACGGGATTGCTTCAATCAGCTCATCGTCACCGATGTGGCGCTGACGAAGCAGTGACCACGTAGAGTCTGCTTCGGGAAAGAGACGGGGTCAGTCTTGCCAGATGGCAAGATAACGCTTGAGCGGCGCCTCGGGGCGACGGGCTGAGTAGATGCGGTGGGAACGGATGGGGTCAGTCGTGCATCGGTATATTTCGAGCCGAAATACACGAATACACTACCGACACCTCCTCCGACTGGCAACGCGGTCGCCGCAGTCCGGGGGGAGTCTCGATCGCCTGCCGACGTTAGTTCTCTTTGGTCTGGCTTGCGGTAATGCGGCAATCCTGAATGGAGACCTGGGGTCAGGTCTGTGAAAATGTGAACTTGCGGCGAATTTCGAAGGGCGTGAGGCGCTGAAAATGGAGACCTGGGGTCAGGTCTGTGAAAATGTGAACTTGCGGTGAATTTCGAAGGGCGTGAGGCGCTGACGAAAAGAAGAGGACCTGGGGTTCCGTGCGCTAATCCGTGACGCGCGCCCCGTCGGAGATCTCGTCGGTCGGGTGCAGGATCACGCGCTCGCCGGGTTGGACGCCGGAGAGGACCTCGGCGGCCTGGTCGTTGCGGTGGCCGATCCGCAGCTCACGTTTTCGTGCGCGTCCCCCCGAGACGACGTAGGTTCCCCAGCTCGAGCCGAAGCGCGTCAGGGCGCCGATGCCGATCTGGACGGCGTCGGGCGAGGACCAGATCACGATCCGGCCCTGGACTCGGTAGCCGTCGCCCAGGGCGGGCGGTGGGTCGGGGATCGAGACGATCACGTGGACCCGCTGCTCCTCGATTCCCAGGGCCGAAATCTTCGTGAACGCGGAGGCCTCGACCGTCTTCACGACGCCGGGGAGCGGGTGATCGCCTCCCCAATCCACGAGGAACGCGCGGTCGCCGACCGCCGTCTTCACGGCGTCCTCGGAGAGCAGATCGACGACCGCTTCGATCTCGCGCGGGTTGCCGAGGGTCATGATCGGGTCTCCCGGGAGGACGGCGCGGCCGCTGCGCTCGGGAATCGCGAAGATGCGCGAATCGACAGGGGCGCGGATCTCGATCACTCCGGCGCCGCCGGGGTGGAGCGCGAGAAGCGCGGCGCGGGCGGAGGCGAGCGTCGCCTCGGCCTGCGCGACGGCGGCGCGCGCCGCCTGCACGTCGCGGAGCGCCGCGTCGTGATTGGCGCGGGCGACGTCGAAGTCCTGCCTGGAAACGATTCCCTGGGCGTGCGCCGCGGACTGGCGCCGGTACTCCTTCTCGGCGAGGTCGGCCCGCGCCTGCGAGCTGCCGACGTTGGCCTTCGCCGCGCGGACGGCCGCCTCCGCCTGGGTCGCCGCCGCGCGGGCCTGGGCGCTGCCGACCGCGGAGAGGCTGGAGGGGGCGATCCGCGCGACGATCTCGCCCGCCTTGACCGACTCCCCCGCCTGAAGCGGGATCCTCTCGAGCGTCCCGGCGACCGGCGACGAGATCACGTAGCGGTCGAGCACGCGGGTCTGCCCGCGGTCCTGGACCGCGGCCGTCATCGGGCCGCGGGTCACCGGCGCGGCCTCGACCTTCACCGGCTCGCGCCGGAACGCGAGGACCAGGAGGACCAGCACCGCCGCGGCCGCCCCGCCCCAGAGGGCGAGCCGGCGGGCAACCCGGCGCCGCTCCGAACCTCCGCTCCGCGCGGACCCGCCCGACCGAATTTCCTCCATCAAGTCACTCCCGCGTCTTGAGCACTTCGATCAGGTCGAGCGTCCGGATCCGCCGCAGGACCAGCAGGCTCGACACGATCGCCGCCCCGAGGACCACGAGCAGCGCGAACATCCATGTCTCGCGCGAGATTACCAGCGGCAGCCGGTACACCTCGGAGTCGTAGGCGCGCATCAGGAGCGCGCAGAGGCCGTATCCGAGGGCCGCGCCGAAGGGGATCGCCACGGCCGTCAGGATCGCCTGCTCCGCGATCAGCATCCAGCCGACCTCCGTGCGGTTGAACCCGAGGACTCGCAGCGTGGCGAGCTCGCGGCCGCGCTCCGACAGCGCGATGCGGGCGCCGTTGTAGATCACGCCGGCCGCGATGATGCAGGCAAAGACGATCGCGGAGACGTTGGTGATGGCCAGGCTCTGGGCGATGGTCTCCTTGAAGCTCTGGATCGTCGCGCCGCGGATGGAGACGCCGGCGACGGCGGGGGCCTGCTTGAGGCCGCGGTAGATGGCCGCGGTCGCGAGTGGATCGACCGCGAGGTAGCCGCCCGAGACCACGTCCCCCTCCTGCATCAGGCGGCGGACCACGCCGATGTCGGCGTAGGCGCCGAGGCCCAGGAGATCATCCACGACATCCGTGACGCGAAGATCGGCGACGGGGCGGATCCCCTCCAGGAGGCTCACCCTCACGACATCTCCCTCGCGGACGCGCAGGATGCCGGCCAGCTTGCGGTTGAGCACGACCCCCTCCGGAGGGACCGGGAGCACCCGGCCGCGGCGATCCACGATGCGCCGCAGCGACGCGTCCACGGAGAGGCCGGTCAAGCCGGTGCGGCGCTCGCGCCCCTCGTAGGCGATCTTCGCGGGGACCACGCGGTACGGCTCGACCCGCAGCACGCCGCCGAAGCGGCGCAGGTCGTCGATGACCGAGCCCGAGCGCGCCAGCAGGAACGGCACGGTCACGTCCTGGCGCTCGGCCCGGTCGAACTCGACGCGCATCAGCGCGTCCACCGAGTCGAACATCGAGCGCCCGACGACGAGGATCGCGAACGCCATCGCGACCCCGAGGACCGACAGGGCCGACTTGACCTTCCTCCGCAGCACGTTGCGCAGGACGATGCGCGTGGCGGGGGAGGCGGCCGCGAACGCGCGGCTCTTCTCGACGAGGCCCGCGTGGAAACGCGGCGGCGCCTCGGGGCGCATCGCCTCGGCCGGCGGGAGCCGCACCGCCGCCCGGACGGCGACGATCGCGCCGATGGCGGCCGCGAGCGCGCTGATGAGCACGCCCCCCGAGAGGAGCGAAACGGAGAGGTCGAGGCGGAAGACCGGGAAATGAAAGAAGTCCTTGTAGAGGTGGGACAGCGCGACCGCCAGGCGGATCCCGATCGCGATGCCGAGGAGCGACCCGAGCGTCAGGGCCGCGAGCGCCATGCCGAGGTAGTGGAGTCCGACGTCCAGGTTCGTGTAGCCGAACGCCTTCAGAACCGCGATCTGGTCGCGCTGCGTCTGCACCAGGCGCGAGAGCACGATGTGGATCAGGAACGCGGCAACGGCCAGGAAGATGGACGGCACGATCATCCCTCCGACGCGGTCGCCGCGGATCTCGTCGGAGAGGAAGCGGTTGGAGATCTGCTCCCCGCGGCCGTAGGCGCCGGTGCCGCCGTACGGCGCGAGGAGCCCGTCGATGCGCGCGATCACGCCCGCCTCCGGCGCGCCCGGGGCGACCGCGACGGACACGTCGTTGAAGGCGCCCTCCATCGAGAAGGCGTTCTGGATCGCCTTGCGGCCGATCCAGAGGACGCCGAAGCGCTTCTTCTCGGGGAAGACGTCCCCCCCGCGGATCTCGTAGACGTACTCGGGAGAGAGGCCGATGCCGACGATGAGGAGCCGGCGCCAGCGCCCGTTCAAGACGGCGCCGACCCGGTCGCCCGGGCCCAGGCGGTTGGCCGACGCGAACGCCTCGCTGACGATGATCTCGTCGGGATTGCCGGCCTCGATCCACCGCCCCTCGCGCAGGTGGACGTCGTTCAACCGCGGGCGGGCGTCCTCGGGGATCGAGACGAGCCGGCCGGTCGCCGGCTCCGACAGGCCCGGGACGTCGAGCGTCGCGTCGAAGACGATGCGCGGCTGCGCGGCCGTCACGCCGGGGATCCGCTCGATCGCGGCGGCGACCGAGAGGGGGGCCCGCACCAGGTGCGCGAAGACGTCGGCGAACCGGCCGTCGGCGTAGTAGACCCGCTGCGAGAGGACGAGCGAGCGGTAGGCGCCGCGCATCGTCACCCACATGGCGACGCCGCACATGACGACGAGCGCCACCGCGATGAGCTGCCCGCGCAGATGGAGCACGTCGCGGAGGAGCTTTCTCTCGATCGCCCGCATTCACCACTCCAGCTCGGCCGGCGAGACCTTCTCGGGGTTCCGCTCGACATCGAGGATGCGCCCGGACCGCATGCGGATGATCCGGTCCGCCATGCGCGCGATCGAGGCGTTGTGCGTGATGACCGCGGTCGTCGTCCCGAGGTTCCGGTTGATCAGGGCGATGGCCTCCAGCACGACCTTCCCCGTCGCGTAGTCGAGCGCTCCGGTCGGCTCGTCGCAGAGGAGGACCTCGGGCCGCTTCGCGATCGCCCGAGCGATCGCGACCCGCTGCTGCTCTCCCCCCGAGAGCTGCGCGGGGAAGTGGTCCAGCCTCTCGGAGAGGCCGACCAGAGCCAGCGCCTCTTCCGGATCCATCGGGTCGTGGGCGATCTCGGTTACGAGGGCGACGTTCTCGCGCGCGGTCAGGCTCGGGATGAGGTTGTAGAACTGGAACACGAAACCGACGTGCTCGCGGCGATAGCGGGTCAACGCGCGGTCGTCGTCAATGGAGAGGTCGTGGTCGCGGTAGAAGACGTCGCCGGCCGTGGGCACGTCGAGGCCGCCGAGGATGTTGAGCAGCGTGGACTTCCCGCTGCCCGAGGGTCCCAGCAGGACGGCAAGCTCCCCCTCGTAGAGGTCGAGGTCCACCGATCGCAGCGCGGCGACGTCCACCTCCCCCATGTGGTAAATCTTCGTGATCCCGCGGGCGCGGAAGACGGCCCGCTCCGTCACGGCCGGCATCGGCGCAAGCTACCATCATCCGGGCGGCGGTTCTCAGGCCTTCTTCCCTCGCTCGGCGCCGTCGGCCGCCCGCCTCGACTCGCCGCGTGTGTAATGTTTCCGTAAGAAATTTCGCCTCACGCGGCGTCAGAGCCAGCCGCGCCGGCGGAACCCGTAGAGCATTCCGCCGCAGATCAGGATGCAGAGGATCCAGAACACAGGGTACGAGTAGGACCACTTCAATTCGGGCATGTGCTCGAAGTTCATCCCGTAAACGCCGACGAGGAAGGTCAGGGGGATAAAGATCGTGCCGATGACGGTCAAGACCTTCATGACCTCCGACAGCCTGTTCGACATCGAGGTCATGTAGGTTTCCGTCAGGCTCGAGGCGACCTCGCGGTAGGTCTCGATGATGTCCATGATCTGGATCGTATGGTCGTAGACGTCGCGAAGATAGAGCCGCGACGTCTCGCTGACGCACTCGTGCGGCTCGCGCTGCACGCCGTTGATCACCTCGCGCATCGGCCACACGGCCCGGCGCAGCAGCAGCAGCTCGCGCTTGAGCACATGGATCTGCTGGATGACCTCGCGGTCCGGGCGGTCCAGCACCAGGTCCTCGAGGTCCTCCAGGCGATCGCCGTAGTGCTCGAGCACCGGGAAGCAGTGGTCCACGATCGCGTCGAGGAGCGCATAGAGCAGATAGCTCGCGTCCGATTCCCGCATGCGGGATCCCGGCTTCGCGATGCGCTGCCGGATCGGGTCCCAGACGTCGCCCTGCGTCTGCTGGAAGGTGAGGATCGTCCTGTGGCCCGCGAAGATCGAGATCTGCTCGCTCGAGAGGAAGCCTTCGATCAGCTGCACCATCCTCACGATCAGAAAGAGCCGGGCGGGACGGTCGCCCTCCGGCAGGAAGGCGTCGATCTTCGGCCGCTGGTTCGTGTCGAGGAGGTCTTCGATCGCGAGCGGGTGGAGCCCGTACTTCGCGGCGAGCGCCCGGATCGGGGCGGGATCGGAGAGGCCGTCGACGTTGATCCAGCGAACGGCCGCCCACTCGGGACGGTGATGGACGAGGAAATCCTCGAGGTCGTCGACCGTGCGCGCCTCGTGCCCGCCGGGGCCATAGTCGATGCAGGTGACGCGCACCGCCGCTCCCGCGCGCATTCCCGCGAGCTCGTCCAGGCCAACGCCCGGCGAGGCGCCCGGCGCCCCCCGGTGAAATCGAGTCGGAAGCTCCAGCCCGTCCCGCTCGGACGCCTCCTCCGGACGGGCCGCGGATGCCGGGGTCATCGCCAAGTCTTTGAAGGCGGACATGAGAGTCCCTCCGGTTTGCCGCCCAGCCTCTCCAGAGCGAAATGAAGCCGGCGTGAAGTCTACAAGAGCCCGCCTCGAGGACTCCGCCGGTCTCCCCGATTCGAACCCCTTCTCCGGCGGTATGCTATGCGGGACTCAATTGCCTGGCAGTCGGAAGACGTCTTCTTGCAGCTCGTGACCGATGGTGGTGTTGCGGCGAATGATGTCGCTCAAGGATTGATGTTCCAGCACGGCGACGAGCGGGCGCGGCAGGTAGCTTTGATACCAGAAACGATCGCCGTCGCGCAGCCGTTCGAACTGGTCCTTCAGAATGGTGTAGGTCGTCTCGCTCACCATCATGCCCGCCTTATGCTTTTCCGCGAGTGCGCCAATCCAGATATCAACGTCGTCGGGTGACGCATAGGCCGTCGCGAGCTTCTCTTGTATGACGGGGTCGGGGTTCATGTCCGCGAACGTGGCGTAGGGCGGCAGGCCGTAATCCATCCGGACCTGATTGTAGCGGGGTAGCCCATGGTCGCGGCCGCGTTGAACGTTGAGCGCCGGCAGGTCGAAGCCGCCCTGGCCCGGTTGACCAAAGAGAAAATTGCGCACCGGATCGACCACGTAAGCGTCAACCTCCTGTGGCCGCTGCTTGGCCAGCCCGCGCAAATAGGGTTCGATGCCGATACTGCTAATCTGTGTCGGATTAAAGAACGCATCGGCCTGGCTGATGTTTCCGATCGAACGATTGTGACTGTCCAAGCGGAGCAGCTGAGGAGAAAGCAGCGTATGCCCTACGCGATACGCTGCGCCCGAAAAGACATTGGCGATGCCGGCATTGACCTCGGGCCGATAACCACGATACGGCGCAAGCGGATGATTGCCCAATAGGAGCGGAAGGAAATCGCGGTAGGTGATGATCTGGATCTCGGCGCCGACCATCGCCCGCGCACGCAGGTAGATGCCGTCGTCATTCAAATGCGGCTGTGCGGCGTGGATAGCGGCAGCCCAGAAATTGTGTTCCCGCACAAAGAGCGTGTGCATCGCAGTGAGACCCAGCTGCTCGTTGGAACGCAAGTCGCCGGCCAGAAAATAAATCGCCTCGGCGTCCGGAAAATTTGGAAAACCGTGGAGGTTGTACGGCAGCAGATTGCCAGGTGTCGTCTTCAGCCTGCCGCTCCCGTCAAGCCGACGCAGTTCGTGGGCCCGAGCTTCATCGGAGCCATAAACCTGCGAAGCATCGATGTACGCAGTGTCGATGTTCACTTGCTCGCGCACGCCGTCGATCATCTGGTAGAACGAGCGGCCGAACTCAATGATCTGCGTGCCGGTATTGTCTGGATCAAAAAAGGGATCGCCGGGCGGCACCGGAATATCAAACGGCTCGAGTGGATCGATTGCCGGCGTCAGATCCATGTCGTGATCGATGAACTGTCCCCATTGCCAGAGGAAATCAGTGACTCTTCGCGAGTTCGGAATGAGGTGGTCTTGCGCCACCAGGAGATTGCTGATGTCGCGCGCGCCTCTTTGGTCGCCGCCGGCCGGCGAGCCGGAGCCATCGGCATAAGCATTCGTGGTTGTCCGGAGAAGTGGAGTGCTGGCCGCGCCGCGCGTGGAATCGATCGGGTTGTTCGCGGAGCCATCAATGGAACGAAATTCGTACGGGAAAATGGCGGGACGGGGGTTGGGCGAGGCTTGACTTTTCAGGGGCGCCGCGACGTGCCGGATCCTGACTTCAAATGGGTTGGCCCAAACACGGCCGCCGGCGAGGGCGAGAGCGAGCAGCCAGATTCCAGCTTTGGTCTTCATGAGGTAAGGTGCAAGCCCCATAAATTAATTTAGACTTAGTGCAGGAGCGAAGGTAACTCAAGCGAGTTTCGCCTGTCAACGGCAGCGCGGCTCGCCCCGGCGGCGCCCGTCCTCAGGTCGCCGGCGGGGAGACTCGCGGAAGAGGTGGGGTCGGTCTGCTGGATGGCAAGATGAGGAGTTCACCGGCGTCGCTGGTGCCGAGCGAGCCGAGGATCATGGACGCTGACCCCCATCCTTTTCGGCAGGCCGGCGCGCCCGGCGGCTTGAGCCGACCGCCGGGCGCGCCGCTGTATCACAGGACCGTTACGGGAGGATCTCGCTCCAGGTTCCGAAGGATTGGAACGGGCCGCACTTCACTCCGGCCGAGACGTCTGCCGAGGTCCTTGACGAGCCCGGCGTCGTGTCCAGAGTGAAGCTCGAGCGCAGAAAGTAGTCGTGTGGCGACCCGACAACGGAAGCGTCGAAGCGGCTTCCGGCGTCCCGGCCGGCACCCGAATCTATCGGCTGCCCGTTGTACCAGAGACGGGCGCGGCCGTTGTTGTGGCCGCTGCCCACGCAGGCGTTCCTCGCGGAAACCTGGACGGCCAGCGTGTCTCCCGAATGGACCGAGACCGGACCGCCCGTCAGATTCACCGGGATCGTCCGGAGGCTCGCGTTATTGAATCCGCTCGAGCCGCCGGGAACGCTGTCGAGCTGACCCGAGCCGACAGGAGCGCCATTGACGTAAACAGTCGCCAGGAGATCGAACTTGAGCCCGACGTCGTCGCTGTTGGCCAGCCCGATCCAGACCTTCACCGGAGACGCGCATGCCGGCGGGCTCAGCCACCGCCCGGCGTTGGCGACGACCTTCGCGAACTGGCCGCTCCAGTTGTCCGCGAGGTCGCCGACGTAGGCGTTGACGCCCACGGCCCTTCCCTTGTAGGCCATCAGGGACGCGCCATCGCTCCAGGTGGCCGCCTGCGTCGCTCCTCCCGCCAGGGTCAGCGTCTGGCGGTAGAACGCATTGAGGTTCGTTACGCCGGCGCAGAGTGGGGCAAACGTGCAGGTAGCGAGCGAAGCATCGCTGAAGTCGATTCCGCCGGGGCTGAGGTAGGACGAGTCGGTCGCCAACCACGCGCCCTGTATGCCGAACGGAGGGCCGAACCAGTTGAAGTTGAAGGCCACGACGATGCCCCCGCCCGCCTGGTAGGTGGCGAGGCTCAACATCTTGAGGTTGAGTCCGCCATCTTGGTGCATGCCGATGCAGAGTAGCGGGAAGATCTCGCCCGGATAACCTTCGGAGGGTAGTGCAAGCCGTCGTGCGAGTGTCAAGGGAGGGCTCATGCGCGAAGCGATGACGAAGCTGCTGGCGATCGTGGCAGCCGCCGCGCTCCTGTTGACCGCGGATCGCGCGCTCGGCGCGGCCGGCTACGACTGCCAGCAGCCCGACCCGGGGCTGCGCCGGGGAGACACCGGGGCGAGGTTCTTCGGCTGCATCGAAGGCAACGTCGGGACCAAGTGTTATCCGGGCCCCGGATCGAGGAACAGCGAGAAGTCCACCTGCGGGTACTACGAGAATACTAACGGCGTCGGGTACCGAGATCCGATCTACCTGAACCAGCTCAGCCAAGCCAATATCGGATCGCGCCGCTGTCGTTTCAGAACCCGGGCAATCGGCTGATCTTCGGAGCGATCGGGTCGGGCGGAAAGAACTCCGGGAACGGATCGAAGGACACGCTGTTCAATCCCGGCGACGTGACGCCGCCCGCCCTGGCGCCCGCGTGCGATCCTCCCGGCGCCAACTGTCTGCTCCTCGGCGCGGACGGGGGCAACACCGCAACCGGCAACAACAACCGCACCGTTCGAACGGTCTGTCAGTACGCTCCGGAACCGACCCGTACGGGATCGTGGGCTCCGTCCCCTGGAAGCGGTCGAAAAGCGGCACGGGTCCCATCTCGACAGACGCCGGCTACTGGTCCGGCGCGGCGGTGGCATATCTGGCCTGCCCGCTCGCTCCCGACTTCACCCTCCCGCCCGGCGTCCCGGACCCCTGCGCCCCTCACCAGAACCCTCAACCGACGAGCGTTCCCGGAGCCTGCCCCGTCGAGTAAACCCTGTGGGAGAAATGGGGCCAGTCCCGGAGGTGAAATGGGGGCCCAGGAAAGAGGTGGGGTCAGTCTGCTAGATGGCAAGATGAGGAGTTCACCTGCGCCGATCGTGCCGAGGCTTTCGCAGACCGACATCTTGCAAGCCTGAGCCCCATCTCTTCCAAAGGGGGAAGTGGTCCCGAACGGCCCCGGCGATCCAAGAATCGAGTCAGGCTCTGTAGCCTCATTGGAGCCGAATGTGCTACGCTTGCGGAATGAAGTACGTGAGCATTCGGGAGCTGCGGAACCGGCCGGGGCGGGTGTGGTCGGTGCTTTCGAAGGAGGACGTCGTGCTGACGGCGAGTGGGAAGCCGATGGGGGTTCTGCTCGGCGTTGACGAGACTCGCCTGGACGACACCGTGGCGGCAATCAGGCGGGCGAGAGCGATTCTGGCGGTCTCGCGGATGCGGCGGAGAGCGGCGGAGACTGGCAAGGACCGCATGTCCATGGCCGAGATCAACCGCGAGATCGCGGCGGTCCGCCGGCGGCGGCGTCCGGCTTGAGGGTCGTCCTCGACACGAACATCCTGGTCGCTGGCCTCCTCAACCCGAGCGGGAATCCCGGGCGAGTCGTGGATCTCTTTCTGGCGGGAGAGATAACGCTCCTCGTGGACGATCGGATTCTGGCGGAGTATCGGGCCGTACTCCCGCGCCCGAAGTTCGCGTTGGAGGCGCAGGAGATCTCGAGCCTCCTCGACGCAGTCGAATCGGAAGCCTTTCGAGTGTCGGCCCATCCACTCGACGTGGAGCTCCCCGACCCGGCGGACGTTCCGTTTCTCGAAGTCGCCGTCACCGGCGAAGCGGACTCCCTCGTCACGGGAAACGCCCGTCATTTCAGGCCGGCGGAGCAGCGGATTCGTGTCGAGTCTCCGACCGAATTTATCGGGCGATGGAAGACCGAGAAAGGATGACCCGGGGGCGAGCCGGCGGTCGGGGAGAAGGCGAGGAGATGGGGTCTCTCTTCGTGCCTCGTGGTCCCTCTTGGCCGTCTCCACGACGAGGCCTAGTCAGCAGAGGCGAGCGGCCGCAAGGGCCGCTCCTACGGCGCGAAAGGCACGACCGCGAGCCCGCCAGGAGCCTTTATCGCCGCGCGAGGTCTTCGAGCTCGCGGCCGTCGAGCGTGAACTTGACCCATTCCTTCGGCTGCCGGGCGCCGAAGCGTTCGTAGAAGCGGATCGCCCTCTCGTTCCAGTCGAGGACCACCCACTCCAGGCGCAGGGCGCCGCGCGCGAGGGTCTCGCGCGCGAGGGCCGCCATCAGCGCCTCGCCGATGCCGCGGCTCCGGGCGTCTTCGGAGATGACGAGGTCCTCGAGGTAGAGGAAAGGCCGCGCGCGGAAACTGCCGAGCCCCTCGTAGAAGAGGGCGACGCCCTCGACCCGGCCGTCGAGCTCCGCGACGAGGGCCTCGAGCTTTTTCGATACGAAGATCCAGGAGAGGAGCCGTTCGGCTTCGACGTCGTCGGGCGGAGGAAGCTTCTCGAACCGGGCCAGCTCCCGATCGAGCTCGATGATGCGCGGACCATCCTCTTGCCGCGCCCCGCGAACGACCGGCTGTCGCGCTCTCATGGTTTCGCCTCGCAAATGAAGTCCGCCTACCGCTTGACGGCGGCGACCTTCGCGAAATCGACGGACTTGATCAGTTGCACCGCTTCCTCTGCGGCGACGTTGGCGCCCTGCCCCAGGACCAGCCGCGACGGCAGCACGATCACGGTGACGAGGGTCGTCGGCCGGCCCGTCGAGCGGTCCGTCACGACGAAGGTCTTGTGCCCGGAAACTTCCGTCTCGCGCGTTTCGACGCCGCCCGTCTTCTTCGCCTCCGCGAAGGCGCCGCGCAGCGGGACGGCCAGGTCCTTGCCGTCGCCGTAGTCCTGAACGGCGACGCGAAACTGCCTGACCGAGCTCTGACTCTCGATGCGCTGGAAGAACCGGGAGACCTCGACATACGCGCCCATCTCGTTCTCGGCGTCTTCGGGCAGGCTCTCGGTCGGCGCGGCCGCGTATCCCGGCAGGCTGGGTGGCAGCCCCTCCCTCAGAGTCAACGGCCAGGTCGGCTTGTCCGGCGAGGCGGAGAGCGCGAGAGCGCCCGCGAACGCGAACGACGCGGCGGCGGCGAATCGCACCGATCGAAACATCGGAAAACAGGATAACCCGGGAAATGAAAAAGGCGGTCCTGCGGGACCGCCTTTTCTTCCGCGGGAGTGCGCCGACTACTTCTTCGGCCCCAGGATGGCGTCCTTCGCCTTCTTCGAGACGCGGAACTTCACGACGCGCTTGGCGGGGATCTTGATCTCCTCGCCCGTCGCCGGGTTGCGGCCCATCCGCGCCTTCCGGTTCACGAGAACGAGCTTGCCGACCCCGGGGATCGTGAAGCTGTTCTTCGCTTCCTTGTAGGACAGGGCGGTCAGGTCGTCGAGAAACTGCGTCGCCACGCGCTTGGTCTGCCCGGTGGACTTCGCCAGGTGATCCGCGATCTGAGACTTCGAAAGCGCCTTCCCGGAATCTTTTGCCATATGCGTTACCCCTTCTTCTTGGTATCGCCGTTTCCGGCGTCTTCAAACTTGGGTCGCTATTCTATCCACCGCGCGGAGCGTCAAGCAAAATAAAAGCGGTCCGGCAAAGTTTTTTTTGCGGCGCGGGGCGCGGTCGCGCGGAGCCCGCGGAGCCCGGCCGGCCGCCCCTCGCGAAGGATAAGATCCTCGGCGTTCGAGGAGGCAGAGTCGCGATGCGGGCGCATTCTCCGCGGGGCCAGGTAGCGCCCGCGACCCTGGTCCCATGATCCCGCGGGAGCCGCCGATGAAGACGAGAGGGCTAAACCGCTATCGGAACATCCCTTTAGCGGCTCTCCTGGCGCTCGCGGCGCTTTCCGCGGCGGCGTGCGGACAACGGTCGGACCTCCAGATCGCCCGGAGGATCCTCGAGAACCACCGCCGCCGCGCCGGCGTCAAGCCGCTCCCGGGCGCGCAGGTTGTCCGGCTCCACCTGTCGGCCCCAGCCGCGCGGGAGACCGCGGAAGGAACCGAACGGATCGAATGGGACGGCTCGAGCTACCGGGAGATGCTCTCTTCGGCCGGCTGCTCGGTCGTGCGCGGCATCCAGGCGGGCAAGGCCTATCTGACCGACGAGGACGGAGTGACGCGCGTCACCTCCGAGCCGACGCTCTCCGAGCTGCTGACCCGCTCCTACTTCTGGCGGCGGGCTTACCTCTTCGACGACCTGGAGAACGCCCGGATCGCCCTCGGGCCGGCCGACGCGCGGACCGTCTCCGTCCAGCTCACGCCGCGGGGCGGGCATCCGCTCCTCCTGACCTTCTCCACCCGGGGAGATCTCGTCGCCGCGCGCTCGCCGCGCTTTCACCTCGAGTTCCAGGGCCCGAGGCGATTCCTCGACGTTTCGCGTCCGGGCGCGCCGGTCGAGGCAGAGATCTCCTCGATCGCGCTCCCCTCCGATTCCCTGGCGGACGCGCAGGTCGGCGGATGGTCCGCGCGCTGGCCGGAGGCCTCCGTCGAAGCCGTCCTCGATGTGATCGGCCGGGGCCGGGGATTCGACGCGCGCCTGGCCGGGGCGCCGCTCCGGATCGCCCTCGACGCCGCTGCCGATGGGCCCCTCCGCCTTCGGACGGGCGTCGCGCGGAAGCTCGGCCTCTCCGCGCTCCCGGACGTGTTCGGACGCCGCCTGGCGCGCGCCGGGCCGCTCGAAGTCGGAGCGCTCTCCTTCCCGTCGCTCTGGATCCAGGTCTCCGACGAGATCCCGGAGGGCGCCGACGCCGAGGCGGGCGGCGTGTTCTTCCGGGAGGCTGTCGTCGAGATCGAACCGGCCCCGGCGCGCATCCGGTTTCACGATCCCGCGCGTTGGACGCCGCCGGCCGGCTACTTCCGCGGCCTGCTCGACGACGACGGAAATCGCCCGATGGCGATCGTGCGCCAGGGGTCCGGAACGCTTCGGGTGCGCGCCGGCACCGGCGCCGTCGCCGGAATGCTCCTGGCTCCCGACTCCGCCCACAGGATGAGGCTCGCCGCTCCCGGCTCGGTGGCCGCGGAGCTGCGCTGGGGATCGGCTCCTCTTCCTCCAGCTCCCGTCGCCGTCCTGCCCGCCGACTTCGATTCCGGCTGGGGCGACGATGGAAGCCTCGGCTTCGACGTGCTTCTGCGGTTCCACATCTTCTGGGACATGCCGCGCCGCTGGGCGTACCTGCGGCCGCTCGACGCGGCCGCAGGTGGCAGGTGACAGGTGTCAGGTGTCAGGTGTCAGGTGTCAGCGACCTGACAGTGGGCGCGCGGTGAAGTAAGAGGAGGAGGTTCCGGAGGTGGACTTACGGTCCCTACCACCTACCACCTTCCCCCTACCACCTCATCGCGAGGGTGATCGCCGTGTCGCAGCCGGCGCAGAGGACCTCGGGCGCGAGCGACAGGACGCCGGCCTCCAGGCAGAGTACGGCGGCGCAGTAAGGACACTCCACTTCCACGGTCTCGAAACGCGGCGACTGGGACTTGTCCGGCGCGCCGCGCCGAGCCATCCCGGCCCGGGGGGAAGGGTGGAACCGCACGACGTTCTCTTCGCTCACCGCTGTTCCTCCTCCTGTACTGAAGACAAAGGATGCGGATCGGACGGCGCAGGCGGAGCCAGCGAGAGGCGGGGACCGGACCGGCGCCCCTTCTGAAGCGCCAGGCCCGCGCCGCCGACGACGAAGAGGAGCGCTCCGGTCAGGAGCAGGCTCGCGGCGGCCGCGCGCACGGGTCTCGGGCCATCCACGATTCCGGGGCGGCCGGAGACCACACCTCCCAGGAAGATGCAGACAATGGCAAGCAGCAGGAGGCTTCGGGGGCGCCCGTTGGGAGCGGAGGGCTGCGACCAGACGAGTCTCATCGGGACGACTCTCGGGACGGCCGGACCCGCGAGCCGGTGAGCCGGGCCAGCCTGGCGTTCGGAGTCAAGTCGCGCACACCGACCTCCGAAGCGTTCACGAGCGCAACCGTCGCGCCCGCTCTCTTGTCAACGCGGGAATTGTATTCGACCGGGCCCGGAGAGGCAATTGATATCCTCGGACAATGACTCTTCCAACGAAGTTCGCGGCCCTCCTGCTCCTGCTGCCGGCACTCGCCGGGGGGTTCGGGCAACCGCAGGGTTCCCCGCCGACGTCGGGCCTCCGCGGATTTTCCGGAGAAAACGCCGAGGCGGAGCGGCGGTGGGAACGGCGCTTCCGCTCGCTGCCTCAGGCTTCCGTCATCCGCGAATCGAACCGGATCCTCTCGGCCGAGCCCCACCACACCGGCTCCCCCGGCGACGAAAAGAACGCCCGCTGGATCCTCTCGAAGTTCCGGGAGTTCGGGCTCGACGCTTCGATCGAGACGTTCTATCCCCTCTTCGCGACCCCGAAGGAGCGCGTCCTCGAGATGGTCGAGCCGACCCTCTTCCGCGCGTCGCTCGCGGAGACGCCGGTGGCGGGCGATCCCACCTCGTCGCAGACGGGCGCGCAACTGCCCACCTACAACGTCTATTCGATCGACGGCGACGTGACCGCCCCGCTCCTCTACGTCAACTACGGGATCCCCGCCGACTACGAGAGGCTCGCCCGCCTCGGCGTGGACCCGCGCGGCAAGATCGTCATCGCCCGCTACGGCCAGAGCTGGCGGGGCATCAAGCCGAAGGTGGCGGCCGAGCACGGGGCCGTCGGCTGCCTGATCTATTCCGACCCGCGCGACGACGGCTACTTCGAGGGGGACGTCTACCCGGCGGGGCCGTATCGGCCGCCGCAGGGCGTGCAGCGCGGGAGCGTCTCGGACGGTCCGCTCTACGCGGGGGACCCGCTGACCCCCGGCGTCGGCGCGACAAATCCCGACCCCCGCTTCGACCTGAAGGACGCGAAGACCCTGACGAAGATCCCGGTCCTGCCGATTTCCTACGGCGACGCGCAGCCGCTCCTCGCCGCGCTCGCGGGGCCTGTCGCGCCCCGGGAATGGCGCGGCGCGCTGCCCCTCACCTACCACGTCGGGCCGGGGCCGGCGAAGGTCCACCTCAAGGTCTCCTTCGACTGGAAGATCACCCCGGTGCGCGACGTCGTCGCGAGGATCCCGGGATCGGCGGACCCGGACGAATGGGTGATCCGGGGCAATCACCACGACGCCTGGGTGAACGGATCGAATGACCCGGTCAGCGGCCTGTCCGCGCTCCTCGAGGAGGCGCGCGCCCTCGGAACTCTCGTCAAGGAAGGGTGGAGGCCCCGCCGCACGGTCCTGCTTTGCGCCTGGGACGGGGAGGAGCCGGGGCTCCTCGGCTCGACCGAGTGGGCCGAGACGCACGCCGTGGAGCTCCAGAAGAAGGCGGTCGCCTACGTCAACAGCGATTCGAACGGGCGCGGCTTCTTCAACGCCAGCGGATCGCATTCTCTCGAGTCCCTCGTCAATGAGGCCGCCTCGGAGATCGAAGATCCTGAAAAGAAGATCCCGATCCTCCGGAGACTGCGGCTCCGGCGGATCGAGGAGGCCCGCAACGCGGAGGAGCGGCGCGACGCCCGCGAACGGCCGAACCTACGCCTCCGCGCGCTCGGATCGGGCTCGGACTACACCACGTTCGTCGATCACCTCGGGATCGCGTCCCTGAACCTCGGCTTCGGCGGCGAGGGAGGGGGCGGCGTCTACCACTCGATCTACGACGACTTCGCCTGGTACACGCGTTTCTCCGACACGGACTTCTCCTACGGGCGCGCTCTCGCGCTGACGGCCGGGACGATCGTCATGCGGCTGGCCGACGCGGAGATCCTCCCGTTCGACTTCACCGGTCTCTCCGAGACGATCGGGCGCTACGTCAAGGAGATCCGCGACCTGGCGAAGGAGCGGAGGGAATCGGTCGAGGAGCAGAACCGCCGGATCGACGAGGGTGTCCCCGAGGCCGTCGCCGACCCGAGGCAGCCCTTCGCGCCCCCCGCGAAGGAGCCGGCCGTTCCCGACTTCGATCTCTCGCCGCTCGAGAAGGCGTCGGCGTCTCTCGCGGCCGCCGCGCAGGACTACGAATCGGCGCTCGCGTCGCCGCGCGCCCCCGGCGGCGCCCGGGCCGCGCGGGTCAACGCGCTCCTGGGCTCCGCCGAACGCGCGATGACGCGGGAGGAGGGCCTCCCCCGCCGCCCCTGGTTCAAGCACTACGTCTACGCGCCCGGCTTCTACACCGGCTACGACGTCAAGACGCTCCCCGCGGTGCGCGAAGCGGTCGAGGAGAAGCAGTACGCCGACGTCGAGGGGGCCGTCCGGAAGACCGCCGAGGCCATCGAGATCCTCGCCGCCCGCGTGCGCGCGGCGGCCGCCGTGCTGCGCGCGCCTTAGACCGGTTCCAGGTTTCAGGTTTCAAGTTCCAGGGAGCACGATCTTGAAACCTGAAACTGGAAACTCCGTCTAGGTTCCGCGCATCGCGGCGTAGAAGTCGTTCGACTCGAACTTCCCCCGGGCGACGGCGACGGTGCCCTCGCATCGGGCGGTGACCTCGCCGCGCTCGTCGAAGGCCTCGGCGGCCGCGAAGGTCAGGTTCGTGCCGGCGCGCAGCAGCCGGGCCTCGACGACGACGCGGTCTCCGCGCGTCGGCCGGAGGAAGGTCATCGCCAGCGTGACCGTGGCCGAGCGCGAGTCGGGGCGCGTCAGCCAGCCCACGGTCCCGATCGCGAGATCGAAGAGGCCGGCCAGGACCGGCCCGTTGACCGCGGCGGTCCCCATGCCGCCGCGGTGGTACGGCATGACCGGATCGATGACCGCGCGCACGCGGTCCACGCGGTCGAACTCGAGGCGCGCGCCGAGCCGCCGCATCGGTGGCGAGTCGTTCCACGCCGCGGCCAGGGCCCGGAGCGCCTCGAGCGTCGCGTAGGCCTCCGAGAACGGCGCGGGATTTTCGCTCTCTTCGCTCACCGGCGGCGAAGCGTAGCAGAGCGGAGGCCCGAGGAGCGCGGATCTCCTTCCGGAGGAGCGCGCTACTTCTTGAGCCTGCCCTGGAACGTGTAGGTGATGTCGGCCTGTCCCTTCTTCGTCCAGACCGACGTTCCCTCGATCGTGTCTCCCTTGACGGTCCCTTTCCACTTCATGGTGCCTTCCCGGGGGCTCGCCGAAACCGCTTCGAAGGTGGACGAGACGTCGCTCACGGCAAACGTGTAGGCCGCCGCGGTGAATCCGTAGGAATCGCACGCCGTCGAGCGGAATTTGCCGTCCCTGAAGACGAAGCTGTCCTTTTCTCCCTTCGTCTTTCCCTTCTCCGTCGTCGTGCCGACGAACGTCTTGCCGTCGAGCGGCCCCGTCTGCGCCGCGGCTGTCCCGGCCAGCAGGCACGCCGCCGCGAGCGGAATCCCGATCCATCGCGTCGCTTTGCGCATCTGTTCCCCCCTCGTCCGGCCGATTCTACCGGGGCCCGCCCTGCCCTCAGCCTCCGGCCGCCGGCGCTCCGGTCCCCGCGGCCGCGGGAAACGCGAGGCGCCGCAGCAGATCTTCGTAACGCGGATCGCCGTGCAACGGCATCATCCGCGGGTCCTGCTTCGCGTACATCATGCAGATCGAGCGCTCGTTGTACCCCTTCTCGAGCCAGCGGAACCCTTCGTCCTTTTCTCCCAGCCCGACGTGGATCAGGCCGATCTCGTAAGGGCAGGCGTATCGCTTCGCGGCGATCTCCTTCAGGTTCTGGAGCACCCGGCGCGCCTCAGCCTCTTCTCCCGACGCCGCGAGCGCGGTCCCCGCCGTGGCGATATTGAGAGGGCTGTCGGTTTCCCGGATTCCCTTCACCGCTTCGGCGACCGCCTCCGCGCGGCGCCCCAGCTGGACATAGACGATGGCGAGCATCGCGTGCGCGTTCCCATTGTTCGGATCCATGTCGAGAAGGACCCGAGCCCGCTCGACCGCGTCGGCGTAGCGCCTCAGCATGAACAGCTCCACGACGGCGTCGAGGTTGACCGCGACAGAGAGCGGGTCGAGCTCCCTGGCGCGCCGGATCTCCGCCAGCGCCTCCTCGCCCCGCCCCACGACGGTCAGGTAGTTGCCGTACGCGTCATGAGCCTGGGCGTGGTTGGGATTGAGCTCCAGGGCGCGCCGCAGCTCCTTCTCCGCCGCCGGCCAGTCCCAGTCGAATGCGGTGTGCAGGAACCCCAGCGTGGCGTGCGCATCCGCGAGCGTCTCATCGAGCTCGAGCGCCCGCGTCGCGGCGGCCCTGGCCTGGGGCATGGTCTCCAGGGGAGGCAGGTAGTAATCCGAGAGCCCCAGGTAGCCGTCCGCGATCCCGGCGTAGGCCGAAGCGTCTCCCGGATCTCTCGCGAGCGCCTTCTGGAAGGTGCCGATCGCCTTTCGGATGTCCTGCTCGCTCGCGGCATTGTTCAGGAAGTACCGGCCTCGCAGGTCGAGCTCGTGGACCTCCGGGTCTACGGGACGCGTCCTGGAGAGCCGGGACCTTTCCGCCGGAGTCAGGGCCGCCTGGATCTCGTCCGCGACGGCCTGCGCGACCTCGCTCTCCAGCGACAGCACGTCCCGCAGGTCGCGCTCGTAGCTCTTCGCCCAGAGGTGCCGGTCGCTCGAGGCCTCGATCAACTGCGCCGTGATGCGGACGCGCCCGCCGCTTCTCTGGACCGACCCCTCGAGAACGGCGTCCACGTTCAACTCGCGGCCGATCTGCGGCAGAGGCTTCTTCGTCGAGCGGTATCCCATCACCGAGGTCCGCGAGATCACGCGAAGAGAACGGATCTGCGCCAGGTCCGTGATCAGGCTCTCTGTCATTCCATCGGCGAAATACTCCTGTTCCGGGTCGCGGGAGAGATTCTGGAGAGGCAGCACGGCAAGCGACCGGATGCGGACGGGCGCGGCCCCGCCGAAGATCCGGGTCCGGACGCCCGCGACGTCCGCGGCCAGGAGCGCCGCCAGGAGAACCGCGAGGGCGACCGCCGGAATCCACCACCGCGGCGCCGGGCGTTGTCCCGGTCGCGCGGACGCGGGCGCGGGCGCGGATGAAGGGACATGGCCCGCCGTCTCCTCCAAGGCGAAGGCGAGATCGCGCACCGACTGGAAGCGCTCCTGCCGGCTCTTCTCGAGACAGCGCCGGACGATCCGTTCCAGGGCGGGGGAGACGTCGCGGCCGGCGCGCGAGACCCCGGCCGGCTCCTCCTTGAGGATCGCGTTCAACGTCTCGATGGACGACCCCCCGCGGAACGCCCGATCGCCCGTCAGCATCTCGTAGAGGACGGCCCCGAGCGAGAAGATGTCGGAGCGGTGGTCCACGGCTTCGCCGCGCACCTGCTCCGGCGACATGTAACCGGCGGTCCCCAGGACGACGCCCGGCTCCGTGCCGCGGGTCTGGGTCGGCGCCTGCGTCTCCGGACCGCCGGCCGGCTCCGGCCGCGTCAGCTTGGCCAGCCCGAAGTCGAGGATCTTGACGCGCCCGTCCCCCGTCACGAAGAGGTTCTCCGGCTTCAAGTCCCGGTGCACGATCCCCTTCTCGTGCGCCGCGGCGAGCCCCCGGGCGATCTGCGTGGCGCAGTCCACGGCCTTTCGCGGGGAGAACCCGCCCGCGGAGAGCCGCTCCCGCACGGTCTCCCCTTCGAGCAGCTCCGAGACGATGTAGGGCGCCCCCCCGTGCACGCCGATGTCGTGGATCGTGAGAATGTTCGGGTGGTTGAGGGCCGAGGCCGCCCGCGCCTCCTGCTCGAAGCGCCGCAGCCGGTCGGCGTCCGTCGAGAGCCGGGCGGGCAGGACCTTCACGGCGACCTCGCGCGACAGCCGCGAGTCGCTCGCCCGGTAGACCTCCCCCATCCCGCCCGCGCCAAGCGGCGCCAGGATCTCGTAGGGACCGAGCCGCGCGCCGGTCGAGAGTGCCATCCTGTTTCCCCGTGAAATTTTATCCCCGCGCCCGGAATCGTCCCGGGGTCCTTGTGTCAGCGGGCGGGCGTCGGTACCCTTTCCCGGTGATTCGCACCCGCGGCCGGGCGGCCGCCATCCTCGGCCTGGGCTTGTCGGCCGCGTCTCTCCAGGCGCAAACGACGCCCGGGCGGCCCGGGAGCTTCCGCGAGGAGGCGCGCGTGGAGCGCGTCGTCGTGGACGCCTACGTCACGGACCGGTACGGCGATCCGATCGCGCAGCTGGGGCCGGCAGACTTCCGGGTCCGCGTGGATGGGAAGTCCGTCGAGCTCGAGTCGGTCGACTGGATCCCGGCCGAGCTCCCGGAGCTGCCGGTCGGAGAGGCGCTCTCCGCCGCGCCGGCGGGAAGCCCCGTCCCCCTCGCGGCGCCGGGCCGCCTGATCGTCTTCTTCTTTCAGACGGACTTCGAAAGGTCGAGGCTCCTCGGCCTCGTGCGCATGGGCCTCCAGGCGCGCCGTTTTCTGGAGGACCTGCTTCCCACCGATCGCGTCGCGGTCGTCTCATACGACTCGCACCTGAAGCTGCGCCAGGACTTCACCAACGACCGCCACAAGATCCAGGACGCCCTCTTCCACGCCATCCGGACGGGAGAGCCGGCGCCGATCGGGACGGCGGACTTCCCTTCGATCGCCGAACACTTCGACTACGCCGCCGCCCGGAACGCCGCGACGCCGGAGCGAGGGCTCTTCGTCCTGGCGCGCGCGCTCGCTCCGATCCCCGGCGGGAAGACGATGCTCTTCTTCGGATGGGGCCTGGCGACCGTCGGCGGCATGACCTGGCCGAACCTCGCGGAGCGCCGCGACTTCGGCAATGCCTTGCGGGCCCTCGCCGCGGCGCGCACCAACATCTTCACCCTGGACGTGACCGACGCCGACTCGCACTCGCTCGAGGTCCACCTCCAGAACCTCTCCGGCCTGACCGGCGGCACCTACCAGAAGACGCACCTCTTCCCGAACCTCGCCATGGACCGCGTGCGCCGCGCGATCTCCGGCCGCTACGTCCTCGTCTTCAAGAAGCCCGACGGCCCCCGCGGCCGGCACTCGATCGAGGTCGGTCTCGCCGCACTCAAGGGCGAGGTCAACGCGCGGCAGTATTTCGACGACTGAGAGAAGCGGTGTGCGGTGTGCGGGCCGCAGGCAGGTAGCCCTACCGAACACCGAACACCGCGCACCGCATACCGACCCACTCACGGCCGGAAGATCAGGCCGGCGTAGCCACGCATCGAGTCGAAGCGAGGCTCCCGGCTTCGCACCCGGGCGATTCCGGCATAGAGCGAGAGCGGACCGGCGAGGTCGGACGGGATGAGGCGGTCGAGGCGCAGCTCGACGCCTTCGAGACGGATCCAGTCCGGTCTTTCCACGCCTGAGTCCCACGCCCGGAGGCGCTCCGCGTAGAGGAGCAGAGGCGAACCGGACGGCGACAGCTCGGCGCGATAGGCCTCGAAACGTTCGCCGAGCTGGACAGCGGCGGGGAGCGCCGGGCTCTCGACGCGATTCCGGTCGAGGCCGGGAGGCAGGATCGCCGACGGGGCGCCGCCGAGCGCGAAGAGATCGAAGCGCGTGGGCGATCCGCCCGTGTCTCCGCAGCGCGCGCTCACGGCGAGCGTCGCCGCGGACGTGATTCCCGAGAGCCGGGCCCCCGCGGCGAGCTGATCCCAGGACGTCCCGGCCGTCCTGCCGAAGGAGGTCGCGACGTCGAGGTCGAGGGCGGCGCCCGATTCTCCGCGCGTTCGCCGGAAATTCGCGCGGGCCAGGAAGGATCCCAGCGCGCGGTCGAACCGCGGCCTCTCGCCTGGAACTTCGACCCGCGTCCACCCTCCGCCCGCTTCCAGCCGCACGCCGCCCCAGGAGAACGGCCTTCCCCAGGAAGCCGCGGCCGATCCTCCGCGCCTCTCCTCGTCGAGTTCGGGACGCGGCACGAGATGCTGGCTGCCCGGCTTTTCCAGCGCGGAGAAGGCGTGCAGTCGCAGGTCCGCGGGAAGGCCGAGCCAGGCCGCCGCGATCGAGGCTCCACGAGGGCCCGCGGCGTTGCCGGCCGCCGCGAGCGCGGTCCACCGGAGTCGCCCGACGACGTCGGAGCCCTCGACGCCGAGCTGGTAGGAGTCTCCATCCGGCCCCATCGAGAAACCCGAGGAGAGGCGCAGAACCTGGGTCTCGAGCACGCGGTAAGGTCGGGGAGAACCGACCGCCGACAGGCGCAGGGGCGGGCTCTCCGGCACCGGCGCCGGCGGCAGGATCGGGAATCCGGTTCCCGCGGGGCCGGGCTCGGATGTCGCGAGAGGCTTCGCGGGCAGCGGCAGGCGGCGCAGGTCGACTCCCCTGGCCGTCAGCTCCAGGAAGAAGAGAGACTTGCCGTCGGGCGACGGCGCCGGCGAGAAGGCGCCGCCGGTCACCCGCGTCAGGATCTCGCCGCTCCCCGGCGCGTTCGGGTCGAGAGACAGGACGTTCCAGATCCCCGAGACGTCGGCCGCGACGAAGATCCGCGATCCGTCCGCGCTCCAGGCGGGCGGGCCCACCGGAAACCCCGGCATGGCGATCTCGCGGATCTCTCCGCTCGTCGAGACCAGGACGAGGCGCCATCGGCCTTCTCGATGCAGCAGCGCCGCGACGCTCCGCCCGTCCGGGGAAACACGGGGGTGACTCCAGACGCGCCAGCGATCGGCATCCGCCGGCGCCTGCCCGAGGGGCTTCACCGTTGCCTCCGCGAGGTCCACGCGAACGAGGTCCGTGATTCCGTAACGGCTGCGCACGCCCGCGGCCCATGTCCCGTCCGGCGCGGGGTCGGCGCTGAGGATGTCCGCCTCGCGGGTCACGCGGAACACGGCGCCCGTCTTCGGTTCCCAGAGAGAGAGGTCCCAGCGAAGCACTCCCTGCGCGTCGGGCGCACGACGGGAGAAGAGGACGCGCCGGCCGTCCGGCATCCAGCGCGGGTTCTGCGCCGAGAATCCATTGGCGCGCGGCAGCCGCCATTTCGGCTCGCGTGGGCGCGGCAGGACGGTCTTTTCGGGGACCTCGTTCACGTCCTTGAGAAGCACGGCCTCGCGCTTCTCGCGGCGCCGCCCGGCCTGGCGCTCCTCCTCGGTCTCCTCGATCGTCCAGACGGCAAGGTATGTCTCCGCGCGCCCGGGGTCGCGGCGCGCGAGGATCCGCGAGCCGTCCGGGCTGACTTGCGGCGAAACAGTCCCCCCTTCGAGCCGCTGCCACAGCCCCCCCCCGGAAAGACCTGCCCCCTCGAGCCGCTTCTCCTCTTCGATCGCGCTCGCCGTGACCTCCGCGCGGAACCGGTCATACAGGTCCGACGGCGACTTCCCGAAGATCCCCCGAAAGGCCCTTGCGAACCCGCCCCCGCGTCGCGAAGCCATCCGCTTCCAGAGTCTCTGGAGAGAGCCCTTCCCCTCGCGCGCCTCGAGCCATTCCAGGTACGCCGAGCCCGCGAGATACGCCATCGAGCCGCCGAGCCAGCCGGACGTCGAGGAGAGGGCGCCGTAGGACGGGAGCTTCCCCTCGGCCGCGAACCGGCGCAGCACCATCGCCCGGTAGCTCGAGCGCGGCCGTCCCGAGCCGGTGAGCGCGCCCTCGACGAGGGTCGCGTACCCTTCGGCGAGCCAGCGCGGGGAGTGGAAGAGCACCGGGCCGATCGGGAGCGGGAGGAGCCTCTCGAGGATTCCCGGCCGGTTGCGCGGACGCGTCAGGTGGACGATGTGCGCCATCTCGTGCGTCGCGACGAGCTCCATCCAGTCCGAATACTCCCCGATGTCCGACTCCGCCTCGGGCGGCGACGTCCACAGGACGATCACGGGCCGGTCGAGGAAGGGATACGCGATGCCGTTCGCGACCGCGGCCGGGTCCTCGACCAGCACGTCGATCCGCCCGAGCGGCCGGTAGCCCACGAAGTCCGCCACGCGCTCGTGGATCCCCTCCAAGGCGGAGGCCGCATGTCTTGCCCACGCCTGGAACGGAGCCGGGAAATGAACCCGGAAATGCGGCGTCTCGATCGTCTGCCAGGGCGCGGAGGCGGGCTGCGCCGACACGGCGCTCACAAGAAGCAGGGCGCCCCCGAGCGCGACACCAAATCGCCTCATCGGCGCGGAGGCTAGCATCCTTCGCCGGGATTAGACTCCGGCCGACCTCTCCATTCTGGAGGACACGCCGGGCCGGAAGATCAAATAGGCTCGACGCCGAGGCCGGCGGCGTCCGCCGTCCGCATCACGCCGTTCTCGAGGAGGAATCCTCCCGAAGCGACGTCGCGGGCGAGATCGAGCGAGCCGTCGAGGTCGAGGTAGCGCGTGGCGGGACAGGAGAAGGCCGCGTGGAGGGCCGCGGCGATCGAGATGCGACTCTCGTCCATGCACCCCCACATCAGCCGGATCCCGGCCGACTCCGCGACCGCGGCGATGCGGCGGGCCGGCGCGATGCCGCCGCACTTCATCAGCTTGATATTGAAGATCCCGCAGGCGCGGGGGGGCGCGGCGAGCGCCCGGGCGTCCTCCTCGGTCAGGAGCGACTCGTCGGCGGCGATCCTCTCGCGGATCGCCTCCGGCAGCGCGCGCATGGCTTCGACCTCGGCCGCCGGCAGCGGCTGCTCCAGGAACTCGAGGTCGAGAGGGGCCGTCTCGAGGAAGAAACGAAGCGTCTCCTCGACGGAGTAGCCCTGGTTGCCGTCGGCCCGGATCGCGACCCGGGGCCCGACGCTCTCGCGCAGGCGGGCGAGCCGATCGAGGTCCCGCGGGAGGTCCAGGCCGATCTTGACCTTCAGGATGCGGAAGCCGCGCGAGACGTACTCCGCCGTCTCGGCGAGCGTTTCCTCCAGCGGCTTGATCCCGATGGTGATCGAGGTGGAAAGGGCGTCGTGGACCCGCCCCAGCATCTCGACGAGAGGGACGCCCCTCGCCTGCGCCGCGAGGTCATGCAGCGCCATGTCCACGGCCGCCCGGGCGGCCGGCGCCGGAGGCATCCGGCTCTCGATCTCGTTCAGGACTGACCCCGGATCGGAGACCTCCCGGCCGATCAGCCACTCGAGCCGCCCTCGCTCGAGCGCCGATCGCGTGTCCTCCATCGTCTCCCGGGTCACCTTCGGCTCCGGCGATGCGGCGCCCAGCCCGACGAGACCGGAATCGGTCTCGAGGCGCACGATCGCGTTCTCGACCGACTCGATCCGGCGGAAGGCGATCGTGTACGGCCGGGTCAGCCCGAGCGCCTCGACGCGGCTTTCGGCCGAGACGATCCTCACGCGGATTCCTCGCGCACGTACTCCCGGACGGCGGGAACGAGCGAGCCCACTCCTTCCTCCAGAGGAAGCGCGGCGGGGATTCCGAGCCGCCGCTCGAGGCCGCGCCGCGCCTCGCCCAGCTCCTCCGCCGTCAGGCCCTGCCCGTTCAACGCCAGCGCCAGCGTGCGCGCGCCGAGCAGGCGGATCAGCTCGATCTCCTCCTCGACCGGCGGGATGCGGTATCCCTCCTTCTCGTGCCCCTCGAAGAAGACGCGGCCGGGCGCGTGTTGCAGGATGACGCCGCGCGCGGCGCCGGAGAGGACGAGCTCCGAGCCGCAGGGGCCCGACGGGTTGCGAAGCGCGGACTGCCCCTCGAGGAAGATGACCTCGGGCGCGAGCTCGCGCGCGCAGGAAAGGACCGCATGCTCGAGTTCCCCGGTCACGAAGTCGTTCGGCAAGGCGTCCAGGACGATGCCGAAGGGCGCTCCCTGGAGCCACCCCGTCTGCCCCGTCGCGATCCACTCGGCGGCGATGCCGCCCTTGCGGCAGGCCTCGACCAGGAGCCGCGTCGTCGTGCGCTTGCCGAGCGCGCAGTCGGTCCCGAGGACCGCGATGCGCGGCGTCGCGAGCTTCAGGATCTCTCCCGTCCAGAAGTGCAGTTCGCTGCGCGGCTTCACCTTCCGGACGTCGGTGATCGTGAGACCGTTCCTCTCGGCGAGGCGCGCGAGCTCCGGGTCGTCGGACGCGAACTCGTGCAGCCCGTTGACGACGGACAGGCCCTTCTCGAGGGCCTCCCGGAGCGCCGCACGAATCTCGGGCGTCATCCGCCCCCCATGAGTCGCGATCCCCACGATCGCGCAGGCCGGCTTCTCCTCCAGCCGCGAGAGCGCTTCGTCGAGCGCGGCGAAGATCGGGATTCCCCGGCGGACCCCGTCCAGAGCCTCTCCGGCGTCCCGCCCCGCCGTCGGCGGATCCACGACGCCGACGATCCGGTAGCGGTCGCTCCCGCGCACGAGTCCATGCGCGGTCTTCCCATTGACCGTCGCGTACAAGCCGTTGCAGAGGAGAACCGCCGTGCCGTCCACGGCGCGCATTATCCGCGACTCCGTTCCCCCGGCGAGGGGGCGCGGTTTCGAGCGCGCGACTCCGGCTGGCTACGGTTCGGGCGTCGGGGCGGCGAGGCTCCGGGCCCGGACCTCTTCTTCCGTCAGGCCGTAGAAGGGCGGTGTGAAGACTCCCAACATCGCCAGGGACATGGAGAGCTGGCCGCGGTGATGCTCCTCGTGCTCGACCATCGCGCGAAGCCACTTCCAGGTCGCGATCTCCGCGCCGCCCGGCGTGACGCATTCGCGGCTCAAGAGCCGCTCGACACTGTGCCGCAGGACGTCCAGCGGCAGATCCTCGACCTCAAGTAGACGATCGAGGACCTGGGCGGGAAGATCGAGAGCCTTCAGATGAAGGAGACCGCGACGGAGATCCACATCGAGCTGTCGGCCGACGTGCTCTTCGACTTCGACAAGTCCGACATCCTGCCGAAGGCTGCCGCCGCTCTCAGGCGGGCGGCGGGCGTCATCCGCGAAAAGGGGAAGGGAACCGTACGAATCGACGGATGCACAGACTCGAAAGGCTCGGACGCCTACAACCAGAAGCTCTCCGCGCGCAGGGCCGACGCAGTCAGGAATTGGCTTGTGACGAGAGAAGGCATGAAGGGCGTGAGGTTCGTCACTACGGGGTCCGGCTCGCAGCGCCCCGTCGCTCCCAATACCAGGCCGGACGGCTCCGACGGCCCGCAAGGCCGACAAAGGAACCGCCGCGTCGAGATCACCGTGCAGAAGCAGTAGCCGGTGGCCGCATCAGGCGAGGCCGAGGAAAAGGGAGAGACCCAGGTCGATCGCGTCGAGCTCGTCGGGACGGATGAGGCCGAAGACTCGGTCGATGCGGCGCTTGTCCACGGAACGGATCTGATCCACGAGCGCGAAGGAGCGTTTGCGCAGTCCGCTGCGGCCGGGTGTCAATGGCGGGTAGAGAGCGCCTTCGCCCGCCGTGCCGCTGACAGGCACGACGGCGACGAGGCCGAAGCGTTGGTCCGCGGTAACGTCCGGGTCGCTGACGATGACGCAGGGCCGCGTGCCGCGCTGCTCGTGGCCGACCGTCGGATCGAGCAGGACGAGAGCGACGGTTCCCCTCTCCAGCTTCACTTGCGCTCGGTCCAACCGCGCCCGGGCGCCCAGCGAACCGCACGCCCCGAGCGGAGGTCGAGCAGATCGGATGCCCTTTCGGCCGGCAGTCTCGCCGCCCAGTCGTCGAGACCCGCATCGGCAAGCTCGCTCATTTCCGGATGAGGCCTTTCGAGCGAGCGCTTCAAGTCCTCGCGCCGGCGGCGCTTTAGCTCGCGACGGACCGCTTCCGCAATGAAACGGCTTCTGTTGCGCTCTCGCCGGTCAATATCTTCGACGAGATCCGCCGGAAGGGTGACGGTGACACGCTCGTTCGCCATGAGAGTATGATCATACTATAGATCATACTACCCATTCGGTTCCCGGCTACTCGTCGCAGTCGGGGCAGCCGAGGAAGGGGATCGGGTCGGCGGGCAGGGGGTGGGCGTCGCCCGCGATGCGGGCCCAGGAGCCGCCCTGGGCGTGCCAGAGGTAGCACTCGAGGCGGTACGCCTCGTTGGCGTCGGCGGCGAGCATCCAGCCGAAGAGGACGTTGGCGTTCCCCTCGCGGGCGTGCTGGAGGAGACGCTGGCGCAGGTCCACGTCGTCGCGCCCCACGCGCTCGGCGACGGAGCCTCCCGGGCCGACGCTCTTCAGGAAGTAGACCCCCGCCGTGCGCGGAGGCACCGTTCGGGCGACGTTCGCCTCGGTCAGGCGGATGGCGGGCTGGACGCGCGGCGCGGGAGGAAGGCCGGGAAAAAGGGAAGGCTGCGCCGGATCAGGCTCGCGAGATTCGTATCGCGGCTTTCGCGCCGGCCTCATTTCCGAAGGAGAAGTGTAACCCGATCGAAGGGAATTGTGAATTGTGAGTTGTGAATTGTGAATCCGCCGATTTCAAAGGGGATTCCATTTCGTGATTCACGATTCGCAATTCATAACTCACAGCTACCCTTTGACGCAGACGATCTGTTTGAGGCCGGCGACGACTTCCACCAGGTCCGAGGACTTCGCGATCACCTCGCCGATCGGCTTGTAGGCGCCGGGGATCTCGTCGAGCACGCCGCGGTCCTTGCGGCACTCGACGCCCTCGGTCTGGGACTCGAGGTCCTCCTTCGTGAAGCGGCGCTTCGCCTCGTTGCGGGACATCCGCCGGCCGGCGCCGTGCGGCGCGCTCTCGAAGGAGTCGGTGTTGCCGAGCCCGCGCACGATGTAGGAGCCGGTCCCCATCGAGCCGGGGATGATGCCGAGCTCTCCCCTGCCCGCGCGGATCGCGCCCTTGCGCGTGACGAGGACCTGCCGGCCGAAGTGGACCTCGTCGGCGATGTAGTTGTGATGGCAGTTGACCGACATCGTGATCCCGAGGCGCGCGGCGTCCCCCTCGAAACCCAGGCCATACGCCAGCTGCCGCAGGACGCGGTCCATCATGATCTCGCGGTTCCGGAAGGCGTAGGCCTGGCACCACTCCACGTCCTCGCGGTACTCGCGGAACTCCGGTGAGCCCGACACGAAGTACGCGAGGTCCGGGTCCGGCAGGCTCTCGGCCATCTTCCGGACGGCGCTCTTCGCCTTCCCGATGTGGATCTCGGCGATGCTCTTGCCGATGTTGCGGCTGCCGGAGTGGAGCAGGAGCCAGAGGAGGCCGTCGTCGCGGTCCACGCACACCTCGATGAAGTGGTTGCCGCCGCCGAGCGTGCCGAGCTGGTGGAGGGCCTTGGCCACGAGCCCGCCGGAAGCAGCGTGCGGCTTGCCCCGGCCGCGCATCCACTCGAGCGCGGCGTCGAACGGCTCCCGCTTCTGCTGGAAACCGACCGGGATCTCCCGCTCGATCGAGTGGCGGAGCTTCTTCAAGCCTTCTCCGTCCAGCCGGTCCGCGGGGACCGCGGTCTTCCGGGCCATCATGCCGCAGCCGATGTCCACGCCGACGGCCGCGGGGCAGACCGCTCCCATCGTCGCCACCACGCTGCCGACCGTCGCGCCGATCCCGAGGTGGACGTCCGGCATGGCCGCCACGTGTTTGAAGACGAACGGCAGAGAGGCCGTGTTCTTCAACTGCGCCATCGCCTCCGGCTCGATCCGGTCGGTCCAGACCTTGACCGGGACGCGGGCGTTGAGGGTCATTTCGATGGGCATTCGTTCAGTCCAAGGTCCAAGGTCCAAAGTCCAAAGTAGCCGGGACTATCCTCTCTCAGTCAACCGTTGAACCTGAAGATGCATTCGCAGCGACGAAGACCGCGGGATCTGGCCATTGCGGCGATGGTCTTGTTTTGCATGACCTGCCGGGGCGAGGAGACGACTCCCGGGCGGATCGTCGTCCGCGCCCCGAGCGAGGTGGAGTTCACGGCTCGGGTCAACTCGAAGGGGTTCGACGATGGCTGGGTCATGCCGGGTTATCACGCGATCGTCTGGAAGGGGGGGCGGATGGCGCATGCGGCGCTCTTGCAGGCCGACGTCTCCGACGCCCGGATCGTGGAAGCGCTGGAGAGGCTCGGGGCCAAGCCGGGCGACAACCTTCCGATGGAGGCCTGGGAGGAGAGAAAGAACCCGAAGAATCCCGCGGCCGACACGGTCATCGCGGGCCCGGCGGTCGAGATTCTCCTGCGCCTCCCCTCCCGTGCCGAGCTCGTCCCGCTCGCCTCCGTTCTCGAAGACAGCGGCGGCCGGGGGATCGCGATGCGGTTCGGCGGCAACGCCGCCAACATCCCGAAATGGAAATCGGGCTGCATCGTCTGCCTCTACTCGTGCCCCGGCAGCAAAGTGGGCAACGCGCGCTACACCGTGCGCGATTACACGAAGGACGCGACGCGGTTCCGCGCGAAGCCGGGGGCCTTGCCGCCGGACGGCACGCGCATCGGCGTCGTTCTCCTTCTCGTCGCGGGAAAGAAATAAGCGAGATTGCGTCCATCTCGTCTTTCTCCGCCCCGGAGCCGGCGGCGTTTCCCGGAGGAGGTGATGGGTGACGAGCATGGAACACACCGACCGGCATGACGGTGACACTGCGAGGAACCCTCAGCGCCGGCCGGTTCTCCCTGTCAACGGCAGGCCGGCGCGTGCCGACGCAGGGAAACGCCGCCGGCGCCGGGGCGGCCTTTCCGCAATATCGATCCCGTTGTCCACAGTCGTTACAGGCAACGAGGTGACTCTCGCGCGCCAACGCTTGCGCCGGACCTGACGGCGAAATATCCTAGAAAATGGAGGAAGAGTCGCAGGGCCCCACCACCTACCACCTACGACCTACCACCTGACTATGGCCAAGGCAGATTTCGCGGCGGGATGTTTCTGGGGCGTGGAGGCGGCGTTCCGGCAGGTCGAGGGCGTTCTGGACACGGCGGTCGGCTATTCGGGAGGGCGGCTCGAGAATCCCAGCTACGAGGACGTCTGCTCGGGACGAACCGGCCACGCCGAGACCGTCGAGGTGGACTACGACCCGGACCGGGTGTCTTACGAGAAGCTGCTCGACGTCTTCTGGGAGAACCACGACCCGACGACCCTGAACCGGCAGGGGCCGGACGTCGGCGAGCAGTACCGCTCCGCGATCTTCTTTCACACGCCGGAACAGCAGGCGGCCGCCACCGCCTCCAAGGAGAGGCTCGAGAAGAGCGGCCAATACAAGCGCCCGATCGTCACGCAGATCCAGCCCGCCTCGAAGTTCTGGAGGGCGGAGGAGTACCACCAGCGCTACCTGGAAAAGCACGGCCTCGCGCACTGCCGGATCTGACGCCCGCCGCCGGGCGTGCTACCCTGTGCGACACAACCTCGGGAGATGAACATGAAAGAAAAAGTGCTTCGAGGAGCCCTGTCGCTCTTGTTGGCCGCCGCCTGGGCAGTCCCGGCGAGCGCGGCACAGCGACGCCCGAAGTCGAGAGCCGGAGCGTCCCCGAGCGCTTCGCCGGCCGCCCGGCCCGCGGCCGAGACGGCGTGCCCCGCCGACGACCGCTTCGGATGGGCCGGCCTGCGCGCCTTCATCGATCCTCAGACCGGACAGCTTCGGGCGCCCACGCCCGAGGAGGCCGCGCAACTCGCCGCCGAAGTCCAGGCCTCGAGGCTCCAGGCCCTCTCGGAGCTGGAAGTCGTCGTGCATCCCGACGGCATGCAGTCGGTGGACCTGAAGGACGCGTTCCTGATCGACCTCGTCGCTCGCCGCAACCCGGACGGGTCGCTCACGACGGTCTGTCTGCCGCCCGGCGTCTCGGGCCCGCCGCCCCCGGCGGTGCGTCCCGCCGCGCCCGTCCTCGAAGAGAGGTGAGGCGATGCGCTCGATCCTCCTCCCCCGCGCACTCCTCCTCGCGGGAGCCCTGGCCGCCGCGGCCTCTCCCCTGTCGGCCGCGGCGCACATCACCGTCGTCAACTCCAACGTGGCCGGCGTCGGGTTCAACGATCCCACCGCCGCCACGCCGGTCGGCGGCAACACCGGCACGACCGTCGGGCAGCAGCGGCTCAACGCGTTCCAATACGCCGCCGACCTGTGGGCCTCCCTGCTCACGAGCGACGTCGAGATCCGGATCCAGGCGAGCTTCGTGTCGCTCACCTGCTCCGCGACGTCGGGGGTGCTCGGCTCCGCCGGGCCCATCCAGGTCGTCTCGGACTTCACGCCCGGCGCGCAATTCTCCGGGACCTGGTACCCGATCGCGCTCGCGAACAAGCGCGCCGGCCGGACGCTCATCGCCGGGAGCGACGACGTCCGGGCGCGCTTCAACTCGGACGTGGGGAAGACCGGCTGCCTGGAGGGATCGTCCTGGTACTACGGCTTTGACAACCAGGCGGCGGCCTCCCAGATCGATCTCGTCAGCACGCTCCTGCACGAGTTCGGCCACGGCTTCGGGTTCCTGACCTTCGCCGACCCGACGAGCGGCCAGGAGCTCATGGGCCATCCCGACGTCTTCGAGCGGCGGATCTTCGATACGACGGGGGCCGGATACTGGGTCGGCATGTCGGACGCGCAGCGCGCCGCCTCGGCGAAGAACGCCCTGCGCGTCGTCTGGAACGGCCCGAACGTGACGGCCGCGGCCTCGGCAACGCTCTCCCCGGGAACGCCGATCCTCGCGGTCGGTTCCCCCTCGGCGATCGCCGGCGAGCTCAACATCGGGACCGCCTCGTTCGGCCCGGCGATCGGCGCGGCCGGGATCTCGGGGCCGCTCGTCCAGGCCCTCGACGCGGCCGACACGGCCGGTCCGACGACGTTCGACGCCTGCTCGGCGCTGACCAACGCGCCGGCCGTCGCCGGGAAGATCGCCTTCGCCGACCGCGGCACCTGCACGTTCGTCATCAAGGCGAAGAACGCGCAGAACGCGGGCGCGCTCGCTCTGATCGTCACCGACAACGTGGACGGCAACCCGCCTCCGGGGCTCGGAGGGACCGACGCGACGATCACGATCCCGGCGGTCCGGATCACGAAGGCCGACGGCGACCGGATCAAGGCGAACATCGACGCGGGCGTCTCCGTGACGCTCCGGCTCGATCCGACGCGCCTGGCCGGTGCCGACGCGAAGGGGCGGGTGCTTCTCTACGCCACCGACCCCGTCATCCCGGGGTCCACGATCAGCCACTGGGACCCGAGCGCCTCGCCCGATCTCCTGATGGAGCCCAACGACACGCCGGGCCTCCCACAGGGGGTCGACCTGACGCTCCCGGCGCTGCTCGACATCGGCTGGGGACCCGTGGACGACCGAGACAACGACGGCGTCTCCGATTCTCTCGACAATTGTCCGGATTTCTTCAACCCGGGCCAGGAAGACTCCAACCACAACGGCATCGGGAACGCGTGCGAGCGGTCGCTCCAGAGGTCCCCGCCCCACGGCGGCCCGCGGGTCGTTGTGAGTCACTGAGTTCCTCGACTGGCTCGGCCGCTACCCGGGAACAAGGTGACCGGGTGAGATCGGAACGGAAACTCCGGACTCCGGAATCTCGAGCTTGACTCTTGACTGATTGACCGGTCGGCGCGACGCGGATAGCCTCGCTTCACACATGTCGGACATTACCGGGCAGGTCATCTCGCGCTACAGGGTCCTCGGCAAGCTCGGCGAAGGCGGGATGGGCGTCGTCTACCGCGCCGTGGACACGCGCCTGGACCGCCAGGTCGCCCTGAAGCTCCTGCCGGCCGAAGCCGTCGGCGATCCCGAGCGCAAGTGGCGGTTCGTCCGCGAGGCCAAGGCCGCCTCGGCGCTGAACCATCCCAACATCGTCACGATCTACGACATCGACCAGGCCCCGCTCGGGGAGGGCGCGGCGGTGGATTTCATCGCGATGGAGTGCGTCGAGGGGACGACGCTCGACCGCGTCCTGGGTCAGCGCCGCCTGACGGTCGAAGACGCGCTCGGATATGGCACGCAGATTGCCGGCGCGCTCGCCGCCGCGCACGCGGCCGGGATCGTCCACCGCGACGTCAAGCCGGCCAACGTCATGATCACGCCCGCGGGCCAGGTCAAGATGCTCGATTTCGGCCTTGCCAAGCTGTTCGAGGTCCGCGGGCCGGGGTCGGAGGCGGTCTCCTCGCCCGATTCCCTCGCGGCCACGATCACCGGCGCCACGGCGGCGCCGGGAACGCGGCAGGGAACGGTTCTCGGGACACTCGCCTACATGTCTCCGGAGCAGGCGCAGGGCAAGCCCGTGGACGCGCGCTCGGACATCTTCTCCCTTGGAGAAGTCGTCTACGAGATGTTCGCCGGGAAGCGCGTCTTCCAGGGGGAATCGAACCTGATGACGCTCGCGTCGATCCTGCGCGATCCCGCGCCGCCGCTCAGGGCCGCCCGGCCGGACGCGCCGGAGGAGGTCGAGCGGATCGTCGCGCGCGCGCTCGAGAAGAAACCCGAGGACCGGTACCCCAACGCCGTCGAAATGCGGGACGACCTCGCGGCCTGCCAGGCGCGGCGGCTCGAGCCCGCCTCGCGAGCGGCCTCGAAAGCGCGGCGCCCGGGGGTCATCCTCGGAGTCGCGCTCGTCCTCGCCGCCGCCCTGGGCTCCCTCGGCTGGTACCTGGTCCGCCAGGCGCGCGTTCGCCGCGCTCACGAAGTGGACATTCCGGAGATCAGCCGCTTGACCGAGGCCGGGAATCTCGGCGCCGCGCTGCGGCTTGCGCGGGAGACCGAACGCTACGTTCCGGACGAGGTCCAACGTCTCCGGCGCGGATCGTGGGCGCCGGTCTCGGTGAAGACCGAGCCACCGGGAGCCGAGGTATCCTTCAACGCCTACCTGGGCGCGGATTCCGACTGGCAGTCCCTTGGACGATCGCCGATCGAGCCCGTCCGGCTCCCCTTCGGGTACTACCGATGGCGGATCTCCAAAGAGGGTTTCCAGACGGTCGAAACCGTTTCCTATCCGCGGCCTGTGACCATTCGGCTCGACCCGCCCGCGGCGATGCCTCCCAGCATGGTTCGCGTTCCGGGAGGAAGCTTCCAGTACCGCAGCTCGAAGCCCGTCGCCCTCTCCGACTACTGGCTCGACAAGTACGAGGTCACGAATCGCCAGTTCAGGGAGTTCGTAGACCGCGGCGGTTATCAGACGAAGGATTACTGGAAGGAGCCGTTCGTCCGCGACGGCCGGACCCTCGCCTGGGAGGAGGCCATGGCCGAGTTCAAAGACGCGACCGGCCGGCCGGGCCCCTCGACCTGGGAACTCAGCGCGTATCCCGAGGGCCACGCCGACTACCCGGTCAACGGAGTGAGCTGGTACGAGGCGGCGGCGTATGCCGCGTTCGCCGGAAAGAGCCTGCCGACGATCTACCACTGGTACAACGCGGCCGGTATCGGGATCTTCTCCGACATCCTGAAGCTGTCCAACTTCGACGGGAAGGGGCCCTCCCCCGCCGGGAGCCACCGGGGACTGACTCCGTGGGGCGCCTACGACATGGCCGGAAACGTCAAGGAATGGTGCTGGAACGCGGCCGGCGGTCGCCGCTACCTTCTCGGAGGAGCCTGGAGCGATCCGGGATACATGTTCAGCGCTGCGGACGCGCAGCCTCCCTTCGACCGGTCCCCGACCAACGGCATCCGGTGCGTCAAGTACACCGCTCCGGTCCCGGACGAACAGACGGCCTCGATCGAGCGGCTCACCCGCGACTATTCCCGCGAGACGCCCGTGTCCGACGACGTCTTCCGGATCTACCGCGCCTTCTACGCCTACGACAAGACGCCGTTGAACGCGGCGATCGAGTCGTCGGACGACAGCTCACCTTACTGGCGCCAGCAGAAAATCACTTTCGACGCCGCCTACGGCCGGGAGCGCGTCACGGCGTACCTGTTCCTGCCGCGCAACGCCGCGCCCCCGTACCAGACCGTCGTCTATTTCCCGAGCTCCTCGGCTCTCACAGCGGCGTCGGGTCAGGACCTGGAGGTGAGGGTCTTTGACTTCGTGATTCGCAGCGGCCGCGCCGTCCTCTACCCCGTTTACAAGGGAACCTACGAGCGGCGGGACGCCTCCGCGCGCGAAGGGCCCAACGAGGACCGGGACCTCGTGATCCAGTGGTCCAAGGACCTCGGCCGCTCGCTCGACTATCTGGAAACGCGGCCGGACATCGACCGCGGGAAGTTCGCTTACTTCGGGCTTTCCATGGGATCGATCGCCGCCCTGCCCCTCGTCGCCGTCGAAGAACGTTTCAAGACCGCGGTTCTGCTCGCCGGCGGGCTCCCCTTCAGCCACGAGCCGCCGGAAATCGAGCCTCTGAACTTTGCCCCGCGCATCCGCATTCCGGTCCTCCTGCTCGGCGGCCGCCAGGACTTCATCCATCCGGTGGACACCGCGCAGGTCCCGCTCCTGCGACTCCTCGGCACCCCGGAGAAGGACAAGCGGCACATCATCTTCGAAGGCGGGCACGCCCCGTTGAGAGTGCAGGTCCTCATCAAACCTATCCTCGACTGGTTCGACCGCTACCTCGGTCCGGTCAAGACGCAAGGCTCCTGAGAAGGAGACGACATGAAGAAACTCGCCGCGATCCTGGCTGTCCTCCTCGCCTGCTGCGCTGGCGCCGCCGAAGAGCCCACAGTGGGCCCGGGCGGCTTCGAGATGACGACCTACTACGTCGGCTTCCTCTACCGGGGCGCGAAATGGACCCCGGGGGAAACGCCGGAGAGCCGGCAGCTCCAGGAGGCGCACATGGCCAACATCCAGAAGATGGCCGCCGCCGGAAAGCTCGTGATCGCGGGCCCGTTCATGGACAACGGGGACCTGCGCGGGCTCTACGTCTTCCGCGCCGCGTCGGCGGACGAAGCGAAGGCCCTGGTCGAGAGCGACCCCGCGGTCAAGGCCGGAAGGCTCCGCTTCGAGCTCCACCCCTGGTACGCCGCGAAGAACATCACCGCCACGCCGCGCAAGCAGGCGCAGAAGTAGGCCGGACCGGGACGCCGTGCCGATCGACTACGAGGCCGATCACGAAAGCCGGCTCATCATCGCGAGGGGGCGCGGAGTCTTCACGCACGCCGACGTCCTGGAATACCAGTATGGCGTGCGGTCCCGCTCCGATATGGCCGGTTACGACGAGCTCATCGACATGACCGCGGTCGAGCGCATCGATCTTCCCTCGCTCGAGCGGGTGCGCGAGCTGGCGCAGCGGTCCGCGGCGATGGACGGCGACACCCTTCCGTCCCGGCTCGCGATCGTGGCCCCGAAAGATTATGCGTTCGCGCTCGGGAGACTTTACGAGGCGCACCGCGGCCTCGACAAGAGGAGCCGGAAGACGGTGAACGTGTTCCGCTCGCTGGGAGAGGCGCTGATGTGGCTCGGATCCAACCCGGGCGCTACTTGAGCCGGTCCCGCAGGAAGGAGACCGTCCGGGGCCAGGCCTGCTTCGTCGCCTTGAGGTTCGCCCCTTGCCGGTCGTCCTGGGCGCGCAGGAAGCCGTGCCCCGCGCCGTCGTAGAAATGGGGCTCGTAGGTCTTCCCGAGCTTCTTCATCTCGGCCTCGGCCGGCGGGACCGTCGCGCCCACGCGGGCGTCGTCGCCGCCGTAGAGGCCGAGGACGGGCGCCTTGATCTTCGCGAGGTCCGCGGCCTCGGGCGAAGTTCCGTAGTACACGACCGCGGCGTTCAGCCCCGGCTGTGAAGCGGCGTAAGCGAAGCTCTTCCCGCCCCCCCAGCAGAAACCGACCGTGGCGCTCTTCCCGTTGGCGGCCGGGAGCTTGATCGCGTAGTCGCGGACGGCGTCGAGACGCGCGGTCACCTCTTCCGGCGTCAGTCCCCGGATCAGCTTGACGACGTCGTCGCGGCTCCCCGCGGAATCCGTGCCGCCGCCGCCGGGGCCGTGGCCGGAGAGGAGATCCGGCGCGACGGCGATGAATCCCTCCCGCGCGAGCTGGTCGGCGACGGCCCGGATCCAATCGGAGAGCCCGAAGATCTCGTGGATGACGAGGACGACGCCCGCCCTGTCCTTGCGCTCGGGATAGACCACCCAGGTCTTGACCGGCGCCCCGGACGGCATCTTGACGTCCACGAACTCCCCGTGCCGCGGCGATTTCTCCAGGGCGGCCTTCGCCTGCGACTCGGAGGGAGGAAGGCTCTCGTCCCTCGCCGGGGCCGGCGCGGGCGCGACGGCCGGCGCGGGAGCGCCGTGCCCCGCGTGGTCCTGAGCGTCCAGGCGAGGGGAAAGAGCGAGCGCCAGCGCGGCGACGGTCCAGAGACGCATCCGGATCCTCCTCACGAACGACCGGCGAGTTTCTCTATCTCCGCCCATTCCCGGTCGGTCACCGGCATGACGGAGAGGCGGGAGATGCGCACGAGCGGGAAGTCCTTGAAGAAAGCCCTGGCCTTGATCTCGGCGAGAGTCACGGGGCGCGGGAGTTTCCCGACGGGAACGATGTCCACGGTCGCGAGCTTGCCCGCCTTGTCCTTCGGGTCGGCGTACGCGTCGCCCGAGGCCCTCGCGACGGCGACGACGGACTTCTCGTCCCCCGTGTGGTAGTAGAAGATCCGGTCCCCCTTCTTCACCGACCTCAGGTGCTTCTGCGCGAGCGGGTTCTTCACCCCGGACCAGGACGTCTTCCCGTCCTTGACGAGATCGTCAAAAGAGTAGTGTGTCGGCTCTTCCTTGAACAACCAGTTCATTCTGACCTCTTTCCCCCCTCTGTCATCCTGAGCGAAGCGAAGGATCTGCTCCGGTGACCTTCCTACGAGAGCAGATTCTTCGTCGCTTCGCTCCTCAGAATGACAGCGAAACTGCCGGCGATTCTACCGGCTGGCCGGCCTGGGGCGGTTCCTGTAGCGGTCGTAGAGGCGCTTCTGCTTGTCCGTCAGGTCGAGGGCGCGGCCGTCCAGCCAGGCGGCGAGGACGTGGGTGCGCAGGTCGAGGAGGTCGCCGTCGGTGACGATGAGCGTGGCGTCCTTGCCCGGCTCGAGGGATCCGACATGGGCGGCGACGCCCAGGATGCGCGCGGGCTCGAGGGTCATGGCGGCGACGGCCTTCTCGCGCGGGAATCCGAAGGCCACGGCGGCCGCCGCCTGGTGCGGCAGGTTCCGGGCGAAGGAGGCGTCGGAGCCGTCGCTGAACGCGACGCGCACGCCCGCCTTCGCGAGCGCTCCCGCCGAGGCGAAGTTGGCGTCGTACGGCTCGTCGGCGCGCGTCGGAAGATCGAGCGGCTGCTCCACGATGACCGCCACGCCCGCCTTCGCGATCTCGTCGGCCACGCGCCAGCCGTCCCGCGCTCCCGCCAGGACGAGCTTCAAGTTTTCTTCCCTGGCCCAGGCGAGCGCCGCGCGGATCTGGGCCACGCGCTCTGCCACGACGATGACCGGCAGCGATCCGTCGAGGGCGGGCAGGAGGGCCTCCAGCTTCGGGTCGTCGTCGTGGCGCGGGATGCCGGCCTTCCCTTCGGCCGCCTTCGCCTTCCCGTAGGCGCGGGCATCCGCGAAGACGCCCTTCAGCTTCTCGAGCGCCTCGTCGCGCCGCTTCTCCTGCAGGCGCACGGAGAGGCGCGCGGAGGGGGACCGATTGATCGTCAGGTCCGGCCAGCGCACGACGATCGCGGCCGGCGCCTTGAGCGTCGCGTCCTCCCGCGTCCATCCCTCGAGCTTCATGGCGGCGAGCGAGCCGGACACGATTCCGCCGTTGGGCGCGATGCCGGCGATCAGAATCCCGGCGGAGCGCGCGACCGGCAGGAGCTCCGAGTCGAAGTTCATCGCGAAGTCGGCGCGCGCCTGCGGGTTGATCTCCCCGAGCTCCGTCGTGTCCACCGTCGAGCGGACCGAGGAGATCTCGACGAGGCCGAGCTCCGTCAGAGCCGGGAAGAGAGACGGGTAGACGTGGCGGCCCCTGACGTCCACCACCTTCGCGCCGGTCGGGACCTCGATCCCCGCTCCGACCGCGGCGATCTTCCCGTCGCGGATCAGGACGGTCCCGTTGACCACGTCCGGTCCGCTGACGGTGTGCAGGGTGCCTCCGACGAGAGCGACGGTCTGCGGAGCGGCGGCCGCCATCGCGGCCGCGACGAGCAGCGAGACGATCATCATGGGGCGCCCCGCGGCGTCGGGGTCGGGAGCGGCGTCCTGGCAAGGGCGGGGGGCGCCTTCTCCGGAGACTCCGGCGCGCGTGTCGGGACCTTCTCCGCCGGCGCGTGTCTCTCCCCTTCCGCCGCCGCCCCCCGGCCGCGGGCCGCCGCGCGCTCGGACTCGAGCATCTTCTTCGCCTTCGCCACGAGATCCGCGCGCTCCTGCTCGAGCGCGGCGCGCCGCGAGAGGTCCTCCGCGCGGTCGAAGTACTTCTTCCCGTCGATCCAGGTCTCCAGGGCGATCGTCTCGTCGGAGAGCGGGTCGCCGCTCCAGACGACGAAGTCGGCGTCCTTGCCGGCCTCGAGCGAGCCGACGCGCTTCTCGATGCCGAGCTGCTTCGCCGGGTTGATCGTCACGAAGGCCAGCGCGTCGGCGGGCGGCACGCCGCCGTACCGGACGGCCTTCGCGGCCTCCCAGTTCAGCCGCCGCGCGAGCTCGTCCGAATCGGAGTTGAACGAGACGACGACGCCGCGCTCGCGCATGAGCGCGCCGTTGTACGGGATCGCGTCGTAGGCTTCGGGCTTGTAGGCCCACCAGTCGGAGAAGGTCGAGCCTCCGGCGCCGTGCTTCGCAATCTCGTCGGCCACCTTGTACCCCTCGAGCACGTGCTGGAACGTCGCGACCTTGATCCCGAACTCCTCGGCGACGCGGATGACCTCCAGGATCTCGTCCTTGCGGTAGGAATGGCAGTGGATGACGCGCTTTCCCTCGAGGATCTCGGCGATCGCCTCGAGCTGCAGGTCCACGGCGGGGGGCACGGGCGACGCTCCCTTGACCGCGGCGGCTTTCCTGTACTCCTCCTGCCGCCTGCGGTAGTCGCGCGCCGCGAGGAAGCGCTCCCGGATCAGGTTCGCGACCCCCATGCGCGTCGCGGGATAGCGCGGGCGCGGGTTGTTGAAGTTCGACTGCTTCGGGTTCTCTCCCAGTGCGAACTTGATCCCCTCCGGCGCGCCGGCGAAGAGGAAGTCGTCCGGGCCCCCGCCCCAGCGCCATTTCACGATCGCATTCTGGCCGCCGATCGCGTTGGCCGAGCCGTGCAGCACGTTGGCAACCGTCGTCCCCCCCGCGAGCTCGCGGTAGACCGCGACGTCGAGAGGATCGATCACGTCCCTGATCCGCACCTCCGCGGTGATGGCGTGCCCGAACTCGTTGACGTTGCCGTCGATGGCGGTGTGCGAGTGGCAGTCGATGACGCCGGGCGAGACGTGCTTGCCGCGGCCGTCCACCTCGAGCGCGCCGGCCGGCGCCGCGAGCCCCTTCCCGACGGCGGCGATCTTCCCGTCCACGGCGACGACGTCCGCGTTCTCGAGGATCCCCGCCGGCCCCTCGGTCCAGACCGTGGCTCCTCTCACGATCACCGCTTTCGGAGCAGCGGGCGGAGCGACCTCCGGCCCCGGAAACGCCCGGACGTCCGGCTTGACTCCCTCTCCGGGCGGGAGAGGGTTGGGGTGAGGGGCTTCCCCCCGTTGTCCCTCAGCCTTTTTCTTCTCCGGCAGCTCGATCCGCCGGCCGTCGATCCAGATCTCCGTGACGCGGCTTCCCTCGTCGAAGGGCTCGCCGGTTTCGACAACAAGGTCCGCGATCCTGCCCGCCTCGATCGTGCCGAGCCGGTCGCCGAACCCGAGCTGCCGCGCAGGCACGGTGGTCACGGCCGCGAGCGCGTCCTCCTTCGAGAGCCCGCGCGCCAGCGCCTCGCGTACGCGGCGGTTGAAGTCTTCGGGGTCGTCGAGGCCGGCCGTCGTGAAAGAGAAGATCAGGCCGGCGTCCTTCATCCATTTCGGGTTGGACGGCGCGCGGTCCATCCGGCGCAGCCGCTCGAGCGGCACATCCAGCCACTCCGTCTCGTCGTCGAGCCGGTAGGGCTTCGGGAAGTCCACCCTGAGGATCAGGTCGGGATGCATCGCCACGACCTGGTCCCGCAGGCGGTACTCATCGCCCGCGCCGACATACCGCGCCTTCAGCTTGAATTCCCTGGCGATCTTTCCGGCGCCCAGGAGCGACAGGACGTCGGTCGCCTCGAAGACGACCGGCTCCTTGCCTTCCGCCGCCGCCGCGAGCGCCTCGGCGGAGGCGTCGCTTCGCGGCCGGGCCTGGCCGATCGGATGCCGCGCGTAGGCCGCCTCGGCGGCGCGCCACCAGGCCGCGTCGAGGAATCCCTGGCGAACCATCGCGACCGCGCCCATCTTGGAGGTGGGATAGCGCGAGCGGAAGAAGGTGGCGAAATCGAACCGCTCGGGCTCGAGCGAGACGGACTGTCCGGCCTCGCTCGCGAGAATGCGCGACTCCATCGGCTCCTCGGCGAGGCTGACGAGAGCGCCGCGCCCCCGCAGGATCCCCGAAGCCGGGACCGCGGCGACGACACCGAAACCGAGGCGCCGATACGTGTCGGCGACCCGTTCCTGGATCCGGAGCGTGTCGAGCACGCGTTCTTCCGGATGAGCCGGGTGCGGCGGGGCGGCCGGCGTCGTCGAGGCGGCCGCCGCCCGGCCGCCGCCCGGACCCTGCTCGGCCGCCTCCTCGTCGTCCGACGGGCCGTGGGGGCGCTTGCCCGCCAGCCGGTCCGCCGAAACGTAAGGATCGATGAAGGCGGCGTGGACGACCTTCCCCTTCAGGTCGAAGATCCGAGCGTCCGCCGGGATCGCCGTCTGGCCCTGAGCCCCGGCCGCCTCGATGACGCCGCCCCGCACGACGACCACCCCGTTCTCGATCACGCGCCCCGGCGCGGCGATCACGCGCGCTCCCGTCAGCGCGGAGGCGAGGCGGTCCCCGCTGCGGACTTCGGTCGAACCCCCGGGCGCCGGCGGGACGAGAGCCAGCCCGAGGGCAAGTACGGCAACAAGAAAGAAGGCCCCGCTGCCGGCGGGGCCTTTCGGATCAGTTGCGTGAGGGAGGAGCCGCCTGAGGTTCCGCTTCGTCAACTCACTTCCAGCGAAGGGCGAGCAGGACGATCCCGACTCCGGCCAGCAAGACGAAGAAAAGCGCGAAGCCATGGCTGCTCAGAGTTGGAACCACGATCACCGGTGTCGTCGTCGGCGGCACGACCGTCGGGGTATTCGTGGCAGTCACCCCCGGAGACGGCGTCGTGACGACACCGCCGCAGGAGCAGGTGCCCGGCGCGAGCTCGATGACCGAAGCGAATCCGGGCGAGTTGAACTCCCTCGACCAGAGCGCCAGTTTCGGCGAGAAGTTGACGGGGTCGCACTCCAGGCCTTCGTCCCGGGCCCCGCCGGGCGACGCGAACACGCTCAGGAAACTGCCGTCGCTCTTCTTGACCTGGACGATCTGTTGATTCCCATTCTGCCCGAGATACAACAGGTCGCCCTGCCCGACGATGACGCCGCTGATAGAGCCTAGAGTGCCTCCGCCCGCGTTCTTGGGCGTGATCTGGGCGGGACTCGCGGGAGTCCCGTCGCTGCATTTGACATGGTCGATGACGCTGGACACGTCGCCCGAGATCCAGAGCGAGTCGTCGGTCCCGTCGTAGGCGATCCCATCGCGGAAGCTCCCGATGCTCGATCCCGCCGCGAACTGGAACGTGGCGATGCCGGTCGTCGGATTGACCTGGTAGATGTTGATCGGGCTCGTGCCGTGCTCCTGGGCCCACAGGACATGGCGCGTCTCGTCCCAGGCGAATTCGTCCACGACGACCGATCCGCCAGCGGCGGTCATGATCGGCGTCGTGCCGAGCAGCGTGCCCGCATTGTCCATCTTGTAGAGGTTGTTGCTGGCATTGAGCGTGTAATAGACGTTGCCCGAGCAGTCCACCGCAACGCTCACGCCGTTTCCCGTCACCGGAAGACTGACATTTCCGATGAGGTCGCCGGCCGCCCCCCGCAGGGCGTATGGACTCGCGACGAAGGCCAGAATCGCGGACAACACGGCACGCGCAATCAGCTTCATTGGATCCCTCCTCCTGCCGGATCACCGGCTGTTCCCGGTCTTCCCCTGGATTCGGCCCATTTCGCCGGATGCCGGGGAAAATATCGAACCTCCGCACGGGTGTCAAGGAATGAGGGCCTCAAGGCCCTCCTGCCCGGTTCCCGTCCCCGGGGCTTGACCCGGGACCGTGCTCTTACCGTATGCTTCAGGACCTTCAGGGAGGAAACAATGATTCGACGCCGGTTTTTCACACTGGTTCTCACCTCGGGACTTGCAACGGGAGCTCTGCTCGCCCAAACCCCCGCGCGCCGGCCGGCGAGCCCGCCGGGCGCGGCCGCGACCCAGGTCGGCGGCGCGTGGAGCGCGCCCGACAAGGACGGAGAACAACGCCACACCGGGGGGAAGTGGATCGAGATCACCTACAGCCGGCCCATCCTGCGCGGCCGGACGGACATCTTCGGCAAGGGCGCCGACTACGGCAAGAAGGTCAACGCGGGCGCTCCGGTCTGGCGGTGCGGCGCGAACCAGACGACGCGGCTGAAGACGGAGGCGCCGCTCGAGATCGGCGGAAAGAAGCTGGCCGCGGGCGAGTACAGCCTGTTCGTGGACGCGAAGGAGAGCGGCTGGACGCTGATCGTCTCGACCCAGCCCTACCAGGAGAAGTACGACTCCGCCGAAAAGGTGAAGACCTGGGGCTCCTACAACTACGACCCGAAGTACGACGTCGCGCGCGCGCCGATGAAGATGGTGACGCCCACGAATTCCTTCGACGAGTTCACGATCGGCTTCGTGAACGTGACCGACAAGGGGGGCGCCATCGCGATGGCCTGGGAAAAGACCGGCGCCGTCGTCCCCTTCACCGTGACGCCGTAGTTGCCGCCGTACCGAGGCCGCAGGCCGGAGAATCCGGCCTGACCGAAATGACCGGGACAGACCCTTCGCTTCGCCTGGGATGAGAGCCTCCGCGCTCAGTCTCACACTCATTCTCGCAGCCCTGCTCTCGGCATCCGCCTCGCTTCTCACCCAGGAGAGGGCGATCCCGTTCTGGCCGGACGATGTGCCGGCGGCGATCCACGCGGCGGTGGACGGCAACGCGGCGCTCGAGACGGTGCGCGAGCTCGGGCGTTTCCACCGCGTGCACGGCTCGCCGGGGTTCGCGGCGGCGGCGGAGCATGTCAAAAGAAAGCTCCTTGTGGCGGGCCTCGCGGACGCCGCCATCGAGCGCTTCCCCGCCGACGGCAAGACCCGCTACGCGCACTTCCGGAGCTACTACGGCTGGAACCCGGTGTCGGCGACTCTCGAGGAGGTCTCGCCGACGCCGCGTCTTATCGAGTCGTTCCCGGATCTCCCGGTCGCGCTCGCCGACTACAGCCAGGACGCCGACGTGACGGCGGAGCTGGTGGAGGTCGGGCGCGGCGCGGACGCGAAAGATTACGAGGGAAAGGCGATCCTGGGAAAGATCGTCCTCGCCGACGGGCCGCTGCCGCTCGTGCACCGCCTGGCGTGCGAGGAGCGCGGCGCCGCGGGCTTCCTCTCCGACTTTCCGAACCAGACGACCGCATGGTCCGGCGACGATCGCGACCTCGTGCGCTGGGGGCACCTGTCTCCCTACCAGACCGCCAACCGCTTCGCCTTCATGCTCTCGAAACGGCAGGCGCAGGAACTCCGGGCGAGGCTCGCCGCGGGGGAGAAGATCCGGCTCCGCGCGCGCGTCGCCGCGAAGATGGTCCCGGCCACCTTCGACGTCGTCGTCGCGACGATCCCGGGGACGGATCCGTCCGCCGGCGAGGTCGTCTTGACGGCGCACCTCTGCCACGAATCGGCCGGCGCCAACGACAACGCCTCCGGCAGCGCGGCGATCCTGGAAATCGCGCGGGCGCTCCAATCGGCCATCCGCGGACGAACGCTGCCGCCTCCACGGCGGACGATCCGGTTCCTCTGGCTCCCCGAGATCGCGGGCTCGCAGGCCTATCTCGTCCGGCATCCCGAGGTCGTGAAGCGCCTCGTCGCCGGGATCCACATGGACATGGTGGGCGGCTTGCTCGCGACGACGAAGGGGATCTTCCATCTTTCGACGACGGCCGCGACGCTTCCCCACGCCGTCAACGACGTCGCGCGCGCCTGGTTCGACGACGTGGTCCGCGCCTCCTCGCGCTACGCCGAGCGCGGCGGCGATCCTTACGCCGGCCTCGTCTGGCTCCCCGGCTCGCGCGAGGTCTTCCTGGGCGACGTCCGCCCGCTCGAGATGGGGAGCGACCACGAGGTCTTCGAGGAGGCGAGCTTCGGCGTCCCGATGGTCTATTTCCACGACTGGCCCGACGTGACGATCCACACCAACAAGGACCAACCCGAGAACCTCGACTCGACGAAGCTCGGCCGCGTGGCGTACCTCGGCGCCGGGATCGCCTGGACCCTCGCCGCCCTCCCCGACGCCGGGGCCCCGAGGCTCCTCGCGCTCGCCGCGGCGAACGCCGAGCGGCAACTCGCCGCCGCGAAGGCGCGGGCGGTCGGCTCTCCCGCCGACGGAGCGCTTTTCGAGCGCGAGGCCTTCGAGGAAGGAGTCGAGACGCTGCGCTCGGTCGCGCTCCTCTTCCCCTCCGTCTCCTCCGGAGCCCTCGACGCGGAGGCGCGCCTGGCGAAGAGGCGTTCCGGCCATGCGCCCGCGGGGAGCCGCGACGCCCGCGTCCCCGTCCGGAGCCCGGAGATCCGCGGACCTCTCGGCGTCTACTACTACGACCACCTCGCGGAAGTCCTCGGCCCCGCAGCGAACGTCCGCGTCGCCCTCTCCGAACGAGAGCACGGGGATGTCCTCGCCTTCGAGGCGCTGAACCTCGTGGACGGCAAGCGCACCGTCTCGGACATCCGCGACGTCCTGACAGGACGCTACGAGCCGGTCCCGTTGCGCGATGTTGCCGACTACTTCGAACTGCTCGGCCGCGCGAAGGTGATTACGTGGCGTTAGCGCGGGCCCGACTCGGGTCCAAAGTCCAAAGTAGCCCTGATTGCCGTCGGGCCACCTTGGACCTTGGACCTTGGACTGAGAACTACTTGGCGGCCGGAGGCGCCATGTCGCCCTTGCAGCACGGGCAGTTCTCCATCATCCCGTGCGCCATGCCGGGGTGGTGGTCCGCCATCATGCCCATCTCATGGCCCGCGCCGGGACCGCCCATCGGATGCCCGGCCATGGCGCCCATCTCGTGGTCCATGCCGGGACAGTCCATCGATTGACCCGCCATGCCGCCCATCATCATCGGCATCCTCTCGCCCATCGAGCGCTGCATCTCGGAGTGGACGGCGACGAGCTTCTCGACGGCCGACTCGAGAGCGGCGACCTTCTTGTCGCCCTTCGACTTCTTGGCGGCGTCGAGCTGGGTCTCGATCTCCTTCCACGCGGCGTCGCGCTTCTCCTGCATGGCCTTCTGCGAGTCCATCATCTTCTGATGCGCCTCGGCCATCTGCTTGCAGTGCTTCATGCACGCGTCGGGATCGGATCCCGGCCTGGCGGGGGCGGCACCGGGAGTCTGCGCGGCGACGACCGCGGCCGCGAGCAGACCGAGCAATACGATGGAGAAACGGGGTTTCGTCATCTGGACCTCCAGGCGGGATCGCGTCCCGCAGACAGACACTAACGGCCCATGAAGTATCCCTCATGATTCGGATGCATCACGGCCTCGGCTTATGCTCCCCCCTGTGAGCAGTGGCTTCGATTTCTCGCCGGAGAACCTCGACCGCGAGTTCCCGGTTCGGAAGAACCTCGTCTATTTCAATCACGCCGCGGTGGCTCCGCTGCCGCGCCGGGTCGCCGCCGCGATCGCCGCCCACAACGAGAACGCGCGGGACCGCGGGGCGGCGGACTGGCGCCGATGGTACGCGGCGGTCGAGGAGACGCGCGAAAAGGTCGCCCGGTTCATAGGCGCCGGACGCGAGGAGGTCGCCTTCCTGCCGAACACGAGCTGGGGCCTGAACCTCGTCGCGCAGGCTTATCCCTGGAAGGAGGGGGACAACGCCGTCACCGACGACATGGAGTTCCCCTCCAACGCCTACCCGTGGCTGGCTCTCGAGCAACGCGGCGTCGAGTGTCGCCTCGCGAAGAACCGCGAAGGCCGCGTGACCCTGGACGACATCGCCGCGAGAGTGGACGATCGGACGCGCGTTGTCGCCGTGTCCTGGGTCGCCTTCCACAACGGCTGGGTCTTCCCCATCGAGGAGATCTCGCAGTTCTGCCGCGAGCGCGGCATTCTCTTCGTCATCGACGCGATCCAGGGGCTCGGCGCGCTCCCGATGGACGTCGAGAAAGCCGGAGTGGACGTCCTCGCCGCCGACGGCCACAAGTGGCTCCTCGGCGCGGAAGGGTCCGCCGTCTTCTATTGCTCCGAGAGGGCCCGCGACCGCGTCCCGCCCCTCTTCGCGGGGTGGTGGAACGTCAAGCACGAGCGCGGCTATCTCGCCTATGACATGGACCTGTACACGAGCGCCCGCCGCTACGAGCCGGGCACTCTCGCCACGGCGAACATCGCCGGCCTCTCGGCGGCCGTGGACCTCCTCTCGGAAGCCGGCCCCGAGAGGATCCGGACGAGAATCCTCGAAACGTGTGAGGTCTTGAAGCGCGGCCTCGCCGAGCGCGGCTGGACCATCACGTCCCCGGAGCCTCGCCGGTCCGGCATCCTCGCCGCGGCCCTCCCCGGCGCCGACTCCCGCGCCCTCGCCAAGCGCCTCGAAGAGCGCGGCGTCATCGTCGCTCCCCGCGAAGGCTCCGTCCGCTTCTCCCCTCACTTCTCCAACGACGAGGAGCAGGTGTCCCGGATCCTCCCGATCCTGGACGAGATCGCCTGAGCTGGAGGCTGACATCAGCGACCCTACGGCCGGGGCGTAACGCGGCGGGCGGGAGGGCGCTCATGGGAGCGTTGGATGGGCGGACGAGCGGAGGATGCCGTGACGAGACGGTAGACGCCGTCGCCGGCGGAGGCGGCGTAGAGGATTCCGCTGGAGTCGAGGACGAGGGCGTTGATCGTGGGATTGCCGAAGCCCGCGTTGACCGCGGTCCAGCTCGCGCCTCCGTTCGTCGTGGAGAAGACGCCGGCGCCCGAGCCGGCGTACAGGACGGATCCGCCCCGGTCGAAGGCGAAGGTCACGACGGTCAGGGAGGAGACTCCGGCGTTCGCCGCCGACCATGTGCCGCCGCCGTCGGTGCTGCGGTAGGGACCGGTCGCCGTTCCCGCGTACAGCGTCCGCGGCGACGACGGATCGATCGCCAGCGCGAACACGAATCCCGCCGGGAGGCCCGAGCTCGCGTGCGACCAGCTCGTGCCCCCGTTGGACGACTTGAAAACGCCGTCGCTCGTCCCGGCATAGAGCGTCGAGGACGCCGACGGATCGATCGCGATCGCGCGGACGTTCGAAGAGGTCAGACCCGTCGAGGCGGACTTCCAGCCTGCGGCTCCATCCGTCGTCTTGAAGACCCCGCCGCCCGTGCCGGCATAGACCGTCGCCGGAGCGGCCGGATCGATGGCCAGTGCAAAAACGAGCATGTTGATCAGTCCGTTATTCATCGAAGGCCAGGTGGCGCCGCCGTCGGTCGTCTTGTTCACGCCGAAACCGAGACTTCCGGTATAGACCGTCAGCGGTTGTGAAGGATCCACGGCCAGAGCGATGATCGCGCCGCTCGAAAGCAGCGTCTGCCACGTCCCGCCGCCGTCGGCCGTCCGGATGATTCCCCCGAAGCGCCCGGCATAGACCTCGCCGGACAGCGCAGATGCCGCGAGCGAAGCAATGGAGATGTTGCGGATGCCGCTCCCCGACGAGACCCAGCTGCCCGTGGAACCGCCGGCCGTCGACTTGAAGAGCCCGCCGGTGTGGGACGGCACACCGCCGGCCCCCGCGTACAGCGTGGCCGGCTCGCCGGGGTCCATTACCAGGCAGTTCACGAAGGCCGCCTTGGCGATCAGCCAGACCGCGCCGCCGGTGGTCGACCCATAGACCCCGACGTTCGTGGCGGCGAAGACATTCAACGGATTCGTCGGATGGATCACGAATGCGGTCACCGACGGACCCGCGAGACCCGTGCTCGCGGGGTCCCAGCGGGAACCGCCGTTGGTGGTCTTGTAGGCGCCTCCGTTGGTCGTTCCGGCGTAGATCGTCGAAGGGGCCGCCGGATCGATGGCGAGGGTCTGCACGTGAAGGTTCGCGAGCCCGTTGTTGATCGTCGTCCACGACGCGCCGCCGTTGGGAGACTTGTAGACGCCGTTCTGAGTCGTCCCGACATAGAGCGTCAGGGAGGAAGACTCGTCCACCGCGAGCGTGCTCGGGTTGGTGCCGGCGAGCCCAGCGCTGATGGACGTCCAGTTCGTTCCCGCGTCCGAAGACTTGAAGACGCCGGCGGTCGTGCTGATGGCGTAGATCGTCGAGGAGTTGGCCGGATCGAGGACCACGGCGCCGAAGACCGCGTGCGGTAATCCCGCGACGGGCGTCCAGAGGCCGCCCCCATCGAGGGTGACGAAGAGCCCGGAGGAGGTCCCCGCGTAGACGGTGTCGGAAACGGCAGGATCGACCGCCAGGGCAAACACCGAGAAATCGGTCAGGCCGGAAGAGGATGGGACCCACGTCGCGGCCCCGTCCGTGGACTTGTACACGCCGGCGCCGTCGGTCCCCGCGTAGAGCGTCGCCGTCGCCGTCGGATCGATCGCGAGCGACAGGATCGCCCCGATCCCGTCCGGGCCGACCGAGACCCACGTTCCTGTTCCCGCCTGCGCCGAGAGTGCCGCCGCGTACCCCAGGAGGCCGAGCAGGACGCCGAGCGGACGCGAAGAGATGGATCGAAGCATCAAGTCACTCTCTCACTCATCCATCTCCCTCCGGGCCAATCGCGACGGTGGATCGGCTGTCAACGAAGCAACCGGCGTGCCGTGCACCGCCCCGCGGACCCCGCGGCGGTGGCGCGGCCGCGCGTTCCTGACGTCTCCGGAAGGTGACACTCCGTCCCCGCCGGGCATCGCATCCGCGAACACCGCACGACGCAATTCCTTGCGGCCGAAGCGGCCCCCCCGCGGCAACTGAATTGCTTTGATCAGGCGGGCTCCCCCTGGCCGCGAAACAATCTCGTGAAGGAGCAAGCCGATGCACTCCCGACCCAGAGCTTCCCTCCTCTCGCCTCTTCCCACGCTCGACCTGGGAGTGCCGGCGGGCTCGTACACCTGGAGTCTCGGCGTCCGCGATCAACCGACCGGCCTCGTGTCCTACGTCCTCTCCCCTCCCCGGCCATGACGCGATCGGGCTTGCGCGTTGGCACCGCCATTCTGCTCGGCCTAGTGGCGGTGTCCGCGGCCGCGCAGGCCCAGCCGCAACCCGGCTTCACTGAGAAGGTCGAGGTCAACGTCCGGACGGTGCTCGCCGTCGTGACCGACGCGAAGGGGAAGCCGATCGAGAGGCCGCTCTCCGTCGACGAGGTCGAGGTGCTGGAGGACGGGATCCCGGCGAAGGTGCTCGGGGTGGACGTGGTCCAGCCGGTGAAGACGTCCGGCTCGGCCGGCATCGAGCATCCGCGGACGGAAACAACTCCAGCGGCGCCGGCGGAAGCGTTCGCGCGGATGCCGCAGATCCTGTATCTGGACGCGAGCCTGCTCCAGAAGCAGTCGGTCAAGAAAGTCTGCGAGATGACGGCGAAGAACCTCGACGCCCTCCTCGCGCGGGGGCCGATCGAGATCGTGCTGGCGGACCCGGAGCCGAAGACCGTCCTGCCGGGCATGGCGGACCTCGCGGCGGTCCGGGCCGCGCTCGCCTCGCTCGCGAAGACGGGCCGGGGGCGCGACCGCGTCCTGGAGGTGCGCGCGGCCTTCATCCCGGGCGCCAATTCCCTGACGAGCAAGGGACGCGACCTCGACGCGCTCGAGAAGCGCATGCACGCGCGCGCGGCGATCCAGGAGGAAGTCCACCTCGTCCGGCAATCCCTCGAGCGTCTGGAGAAATGGGTGGGCCTTCGGACGGACCGGCGCCCGGGGGTCCTCTACCTGGCGAGCGACGGGTTCGACCTCGTCCTCTCCGACTTCTATCGCAATTATCTGGACGGCGCCGACGGAGAACAGCTCAAGATGGAGTTCGTGCCGCAGATTCCCAACATGGTCGCGCGGACCGAGAGCGCGCTCGCCAATCAGGGGCTCATGACGGTCCCGCTCGCCATCGGCGGCGCGGAGGCCTTCCTCGGGAACAGCCCATCCATTGTCGGGAAACGGCCGATCAGCGACCTGCGCAATCCGGTGAGCGACGCGCCGACGTTTCTGTTCGTCCGCCCGCTCGACCCTTTGCGCGAGATCGCCGGCGCGACCGGCGGCGAGGTCGTGACGCGCCCGGACCATTTCGCTCTTGCGCTCGACCGCCTTTCGAGCGCCGTCGCGATCACCTACCGGATGAACCGCCCGCCCGACGGCCGCGTCCACAAGCTGGAGGTCCGGACGACCCGGCGCGGAGCGACGCTGCGCGCGGCGCAGTCGGTCCTCGACGCGCCCGAGCTCGCGGTGTCCGCGCAGTCGGCGGTCCAGGCGCTCGAGAGCGTTCCCGCGACAGGCTCGCTGCCGGTGGAGATCCTCGTGGACCTGCTCGAGGTCAAGCCCAACAAGCGCCTCGTCGGCGACGTGCAGGTCTCCGTGGACCTCTCCTCGATCGTGGACGCGCTCGAGAAGGTGGGACCGGGGAGGATGCGGGTCACGCTCGCCGTCCGCGCCCCGGGCAAGCAGCCCTTCGTCCACAGCGAGGAAATCAACCTCGCGCGCGAAGGCGCCGGAACCTCCTGGGAATACGCTTTCCCACTGGAGTGGCCGCCCGATGCCGCGCGCGTGGCGATCACGATCGAGGAATTGAAAACCGGATCGCGCGGCGCCGCCGCCGCGGACCTGCCGAAGCCGGAGTGAGTGCTTGGACATCCTTTCCTACCCCGTTGGACTCCTGATCGGGCTCTTCCCGGTCATGGTGGATCTGGGCGGGCGGCCGGAGCCGGCGGAGCTGCTGCTGGACGGGCGGCCGGCGTGCACGATCTCGGCGCGCGCTCCGGCGTGCACGGTGGATCTGGGGCCCGATCCCGTCATCCACGCGCTCGAGCTCGTGCGCAGGGACAAGGCCGGGCATGTCATTGAGAGCGTGCGGCGATGGGTCAACAAGCCCGGAGTCGAAGCGGAGGTCCGCGCGTCGGGGCGCTGCGAAAGGAAGACGCGGGCCTGCGAGTTCACCGTGACCTGGGCCCATCCGGCAAAGCTCGATCCGGCTTCGTTGACCGTCGCTCTCGACGGCGTGACCGTCGCCCGCTCCGTCGTCTCGACGCTCAGCGTTCCTTTTCCTCGCGGCTCGACGCCGCAGGTCGTCACGGCCGACGCCACCTTTCCCGACGGGCGGCGCGCCACGTTCACGCAGCTCCTGCAGGGCTCGTATCCTGAGAAGGCGGAGGCGTCTCTGCAGGCCATTCCGATCGTCGTCCAGCCCGGGGTCCGCGACGAGGACCTCGCGGGCTCGCTCAAGGAGGCCGGCTGGCCCGTGCGCGCGGTCGAGCAGGGAGACTTCGAGTTGGTCTTCGTGGTCGAGCCGGGAGCGTTCGGGTCCTCGACGAACGTCGGTGCCGCGGCGCTCAAGTCGCGGGCAGCAGTGCCGCTCGAGGACGCCGAGCAGATCCGGGTCATCGTCGCCAACGACTCGCTGACGGCCTTCGACGCGCTCCAGGCGGAGTCTCTCGAACGGCCGGACGTCGGGCCCGCCGGGCCGATGGGGATCGAGAGAGGGACGCTCGGGTCCGTTCAAAAGAGCCGACCGCGAAAAGGGGGGCGCGAATCCTGGCTGCGGCGTCTTTTTCTCGCCCCTCTAAACATCCCATCCCTGCAGAGGCTGCGGACGTCTGATGCCGTTGCGATTTCAGGATACGACCTCGGCGGCTCGTCACGGCGGCGGGCGGTCGTCCTCATTGCCGGCTCCGAGCGGACGGACGAGAGCACGTTCTCGGCCGAGCAGGCGCGGGCCTACCTTGGCCAGACTCTCGTTCCCCTGTTCGTGTGGCGCGCGACCCCGGGCAGCGCCCCGGATTGGCCCGAGGGATCGCCGCTCCAGCTTTTGGGCCCGGACATGGCGGGGCTGCGGCGCGATCTCGACCACCAGCGCATCGTGTGGCTCGAGGGACACGTGGACCCGCGGCAGTTCCATCCGAAGCTCCCGCCGGGAATCACGATCGCGGGCCGGACCGAGCCGGCCTCGACGGCGGCCCTCCCTCCGGCGGGAGAAGCAGGCGCGGTCTTCGCCGTGGCCGTCGACCCCGCGTCGCCGCGGACGGTTTACGCCGGGACTCGAAAGGGACTCAAGGTCTCGCGCGACGGAGGAAATCACTGGACCCCGCTCCCGACCGGCGCGGAACCGGACGAGGTCTATTCGATCGCCTTCCCGGCCGGCGGTCGCGACATCTTCTTCGGATCGAGCGGGGCCATCGGGCACTCGATCGCCGGCGGCGAGAGCTGGGCGCTCGCTCCTTCGCTCGCCGTCTTCTCCATCCTGTTCGACGCGAAGGACCCGAAGACGGCCCTCGCGGCGACCCGCGGAGGCATGTTCCGAACGGCCGACGGCGGCTCGCGCTGGCTCCCGTCGGAGGCCGGGATGGAGAAGACCTTCGCCCTCTCGCTCGCCGCCGATCCGCGCGACCCGGGTGTCTTCTACGCGGCGACGGCCGGGAGCGGCGTGTTCAAATCCACAAACGGCGGGCGGTCCTGGAAAATCACCGGCCGCGAGCTCGACCGGACCGTCGTGCGGTGCGTCGCGACGGATCCGGCGCATGGAGACTCGGTCTACGCGGGAACGGACGGCGGCGTCTTCGTCAGCCTGGACCGCGGAAAGACCTGGCACCATCGCAGCGTTGGCCTGCCGCGCGCCGTCGTCTACGCGCTCGCTCCCGATCCGGCCGACCCGGCCCGGCTCTTCGCCGGAACCGCCGCCGGCCTCTTCGAGACCCGCGACGCCGCGAAGAGCTGGAACCGGATGACCGGATCGGACGCGGGCGTCGAAGTCACGTCTCTCGCCCTCGACGCCCCGGGCGGAAAACTCTACGCTGGCACACTCGACCGCGGCATCCTGGTCCTGTCGTTTCGATGAGAAGAACCCGATGAAGGCGTTTCGAATGTCCCTCGCGCTGTTCCTCGCCCTGCCCGTGGCGCAGGAGAGGCCCACGCCCCTGCAGAGGGAAGGCGTCCAGGAGCGGGTCAGCGTTGACCGGGTCGTCGTGGACGCCTACGCCACAGATCGGATGGGAAACGCGATTCCCGGCCTGTCGGCGGAGGACTTCCGCCTGCGCGTCGACGGCCGCGGCGTCCCGATCGAATCGACGGAATGGATCGCGGCGGATGAGGCGGAAGTCGAGTCCGCCAGCTTGCCGTCTCCGCCGCTCGCGGGTTCGGAATCTTCGGCGGTCCGGCCCGAGGCGGGAGCCGCGCAGCTCGCTCCGCCCGGCCGGCTCTTCATCCTGTTCTTCCAGACGGACCTGGCGGAGCCGACCCGGGCGACCGGATCGCTGCGCATCGCCTTCTGGGCGCGCCGGTTCGTCGAGACGCTCCTGCCGACCGACCGCGTCGCGGTCGTCTCGTTCGACTCGCACCTGAAGCTGCGGCAGGATTTCACGACCGACCGCGAAAGAATCGTCGCCGCCATCCATGACGCGATCCGAACGGGACTCCCGGGGCCGCCGGAGCGCGACGCCGTTCCCTCTCTCGTCCCCAACTTCGATTTCGAGGAGGCCCGCCTCGCGGTCACCCCCGAGAAGGCCATCGCGATCGTCGCCCGCGCGGCCGCCCCGATCGTCGGAGCGAAGTCCATGATCTATTTCGGCTATGGCCTCCGGACGATCGGCGGCATGAGCGGGCCGAACCCGAGAGACAGCCGCGACCTGGCGGAGGCGCTGCCCGCCGTGGGGGACGCGCGGATCAGCATCTTCACCATAGACACACCGACGACCGGCCATACCCTCGCCCGCACGCTCGAGGGCCTAGCGAACCTGACCGGCGGCTTCTACCAGAAACCGGCCTTCCTGCCCGACTTCGTCCTCGGCCGCGTGCTCCGCGCGACCGCGGGCCGCTACGTCATCGTCTTCAGGAAGCCCGATCTGCCGCGGGGCAGCCACGAGATCGCCCTCTCGCTCGTCGGGCGAGATGGCAGGGTACTCTCGAAGTCACGTTACTTGGATTGACGGCTCGCGGCACGATTGCATGACCGGGAGGTGAGTCGGTGAGGGTTCTCGCGTTCGCTCTCGGGCTCCTGCTGGCGCAGGAGAAGGCCGGCGCGCAGGAGAAGAGCGCGGTCCAGGAGCGGATCACGGTCAACCGCGTCGTCGTGACCGGACGCGTCCTCGACCGCCTTGGAAATCCGGTCCCCGGGCTCAAGGCCGGCGATTTCCGTCTCCGCGTGGACGGCCTGGGGACGCCGATCGAGACGGTGGAGTGGATTGCTGCGGGACGGCCGCCGGAAGAAGGAACAGTCCCCGCCGGAACCCTCGCGGCATCAGCGGCGGAGCCGGCCCTGCCCTTGCCGCCCCACCTCACGGTCCTCCTGTTCCAGTGGGAGATCGCCGGGCAGAAGGACGTCGGCTTCGTGCGGATGATGCGGCAGGCGAAGCGTTTCCTGGACACCCTCGCCCCCGATGAGCGGATCGCCGTGCTCGGCTACGGCTCGACCCTGCGTTTGCTCCAGGACTTCACGACGGACCACGGCGCCGTCGTGGAGGCGATCCGCAACATCCGGAGCGCGGCCTGGAAGGGGCGGGCCGGGGAATCGGGCGGCCCGACGCTTTCCGCCGCGCTGGCGGACTGCGGGCGGACCGACTCGATCGAGAAGGCCCTCCTCTGCATCGGGACCGCGCTCGCGGAGCTGCGCGGCCCCAAGACGATGCTCTTCTTCGGATGGACGGCGGCGACGACGAAGGAGACGTGGCGCGACGAATACCCCGCGATCCTCGAAGCGATCGGGAAGGCCGAGACCTCCGTCTCCGTCCTCGACATCAGCGACGGGCGCCGCGTCACGGCGAAGGCCGTCCTCCCGCAGAGCCTGAAGGACATCGCGGCCGACACGGGCGGCGTCTACAACGAGACGTACGACTTCCCGGACCTCGCGCGGCGGAGAACCGAGCGCTCCCTCGAGGGGTACTACGAGATCGTCTTCCGCGATCCGACGGTCCGGCACGGCCCGCACGAGATCGAGATCGAGCTCGTCGGCCGCGCCGGAACGCCCCTCTTCCACCGCCTGTACACCAACTGAGTCGGCCCGGGGGCGAGGGCCTGGCCGCGATGAACCACTCCGAATAGACTGGCGGCATGGTCTCCCCGCGCGGGTCACGCTGGCACAGGCTCGCAACCGAGTCGGCGAACCCGAAATCGGCGCGTCTCGACCGGCTGGGGATCGCGCGCGTCGTCGCGCTCATGCAGGCGGAGGACCGGCGGGTCCTTGCGGCCCTGCGCGGGGCGCGGCGCGGGATCGTTCTCGCGGCGGAGGCGTTCGCGGCGGCGTTCGGAGAGGGGGGCCGCTGCTTTCTTTTCGGCGCGGGGACGAGCGGGCGGCTCGCGATCATCGAGGCGGCGGAGCTGCCGCCGACGTTCGGGACCGATCCGAAGCGCGTGGAGGCCGTCATCGCCGGCGGCCGCGGCGCGGTCTTCCACGCGCGCGAGGGAGCGGAAGACGACTACGAGGACGGCGTCCGGAGCGCGAGCCGCGCGCGGCGCGGGGACCTCGTCATCGGCGTTTCCGCGAGCTCGGTGACGAGGTTCGTGCGGGGAGCGCTCGACCGGGCGAGGGAGCGCGGTGTTCGCACCGTCCTCGTCACGGCGAGCCGCTCGCCCGGCATCGAAGAGGTCGCGGAGATCCTCGTGCGGCTCGACACGGGGCCGGAAGTCGTGGCGGGCTCGACGAGACTCAAGGCCGGGACGGCGACAAAGCTCGCCCTGAACCAGATCACGACCGCGGCCTTCGCCTCCTCGGGAAAGGTCTTCGGGCCGTGGATGGTGGACCTGCGCGCGGGATCGGCGAAGCTGAAGGACCGCGCCCTCCGGATCGTCGCCGCCGCGACCGCCTCGTCTCCTCGAAAAGCGCGCGCGCTCCTCGCGCGAGCCGGCGGCGAAGTGAAGACGGCGATCGTGATGGGCCGCGCGGGCCTGCCGGCCGCGGCGGCCCGCCGGCGCCTCGAGGAAGCCCGGGGGGACCTGCGAATGGCTTTGGCGGCCAAACACAAGCGTGGCTAATTTAGCTGTCAGTTCTCAGGACCCTGTCCCATCTCGGGGTCTTCGTTCGCCGATTCCTCGCCGGCAATCCGCCCGGAGTCGCCGTCATTGCCCTCTGCGGCACGCGGCGGCCGGGCCGCGCCGAGGACCTCCTGGCCGCCGCTCCGGTCCGAGGGCACAGAGGCAGCTTCGCTGACCCAGGTCCGCGGTGTGTGCCCTCGGACAGGGCCGCTGCTGGTTCCCGGACGCCCGACCGGCGGGCCTCGGTCCTCGCCTCCAGAGGGGAATGCTACGTGCCCAGGCGCAGGCGCAGGCCGCCGCGGACGAAACGGGGAGGGCCGGTGTTCGTCACGGGCGTGCGGGCGATGTCGTAGCGGCGGTCCAGGAGGTTCTCGCCGGCCAGGAAGACGTCGAGCGCCGGCGTGACGGCCACGCTCGCGAGTGCGTCGAAGACGACGAAGCCGTCGAGAGCCAGGAGGTTCTGGTCGTCGTCGAACTGGTTCGTGGCGGCGCGCGCGGAGAGCGAGACGAGAAGCGCCGGAAGGGGACGGAGGCGGACCTGGAGGGATCCCTGGTGCCGCGGCACCTGCGGCACGCGCAGGCCTTCGAGGGCCCGGTTGGCCGGGAAGCTGCGGACGGTCGAGTCGGCGTAGAGATAGCCGAGAGCGAGCGAGACGGTGTCGGAGAGGCGCGCCTCCGCCTCGGCCTCGACGCCGCGCGAGCGCGTCCGTCCGAGGTTCTGGCGCTGGCGCGTGATGAGCGCGGGGGTCGTCGTCAGGGTGACGTTTGCGATCGTGTCGGAGACCTCCATCCAGAAGAGCGAAGCGCGTGCCGCGAACCCGCCGCCGGAAGACGTCAGGATCGCCCCCGCCTCGCCGCCGGAGAGGCGCTCCGCCGCGAGGTTTTCGTTGGAAAGCGTCAGCGTGTTGCCGAGGCGGAAGGAGCGATAGAGCTCGTTCAATGTCGGCGCGCGGAAGGAGCGGTACGCGGAAGCGGTCAGCGCGAGGCCGCCTCCGGCGCGATAGAGGAGCGCGAGGCGCGGCGAGAAGGCGTTCTCCGATCGGTCGGTCAGGCGATTGATCGTCAAGGCGGAGGCGGACGGGCCCGTGTCGCGCTCGGCGTCCAGGTTCTTCCAGGCGTCGAAGCGCGCGCCCGCCGTGACGCTCCAGCGCGGGCCGGGCGTCCAGATCTCTTCCGCGAAGAGCGCCCCCGTCCGCTGCGTTCCGCGCGACCGCGCGAAGGAGGAGCCTCCGCCGGCGAAGATCGTCTCGTCGCTCGAGCCGTTGACCTCGCGCGCGTCGAGCCCCGCCACCAGGCGGTGCGGGGACCCCGCGCCGGTCCACTGCGCCGAAACTCCCCGGGCGCCCGAGGGGACGGCCTGCGCGCGCGCGAGCGTCTCCGTGCGGCGGTCGGCCGCGATGGACGAGAAGGTCTGATGGTATTTCTCGCGCATGTCGAACGCGCGCAGCGACACGGCCCCCGCCGGCAACGGCCAGTCCACGCCGGCCGCGAGCTGGCGGATATCGGTGTCGTTCTTCTGGAGCGGCGTCCCGTTCTCGCGCGACTCGGTGAAGTACGAGCCGCGCAGGAACGCCCTCCCCTTCCCCGCCTCTCCCCTCTCGAGAGTCACGTCGGCCGTGTCGTGCCGGGAATTGAACGGCGTGTCCACGGGCCCGCGCTGGCTCTCGGGAACGGCGACGTAGCCGTCCGTGTGGAAGGACTCGGCCGCGATCCGCGCGGCCCAGGCACCTTCCCGGCCGGAGAGAGACGCGGAGGCCTCCGGGGTCCCCTGCGAGCCGTACGAGGTGTCGAGAGCCACGGAATTGCCGGCGGCCTCGCGGCGCAGGAGCGCGATCGCGCCCGAGAGCGCCGCGCCGCCGTAGAGAGCCGAGGCGCCGCCGTTGACGACCTCGATCCGGTCGAGGGCCGCCCGCGGCACGCGCCCCCACGCGATCCATCCCCCGAAGGGATCGTTCAGCGGGATGCCGTCGTCGTAGACCGCGGCCCGGGAGGCCCCGCTGCCGCCGATCCCTCGCAGGGAAACCCCTTGCGACGTGGGGTTGGCGGTGCGGCTGCCCGATCGGCGGAAGAGGGTGAAGCCGGGCGCCTGCCGCAGGACCTCGTCGATGGGAGACGCGGCCGCGGCCGCGAGGTCCTCCGAGGAGAAGCCGACGACGCTCGCGGGCGTGTCGCGGACGCGCGCCGGGGCGCGGGCGGCGGTGACGGTCACCGCCTCGGAAAAGACCGCCTGGGAGAGCGGGACTTCCAGAAAGATGTCCTCGCCGCGCGCGGCGATCCTCCGCTCGAATCGCGCGAAGCCGCCGGCTTCCACCGTCAGGGCGTACTCGCCCGCCCGGAGGATGGGGATCTCGAATCGCCCGGCGGAATCCGTCGCCGCGGCTTCGACCTCTCCCGGCGCCGCGAGGACGACGCGCGCGCCGGCGACCGCCGCTCGGGAGGAGTCCCGCACCACGCCGCGCAGCCGCGCGCCCTCCCCGCGGCCGGCGGCGGCCGCCAGGAGGAGAGCGAGGCACGCCAGCGCTGTCTTCAATTCGTCCTGTCGCGGCGGATTATCGCCGTTCGCGCGGATCGGCCGCCGCGCGGGTACACTCAGGAGGCCTTGAAGAAGGACTCGCCGAAAGGGCCGCTCGTCCTGCTCGCTCTCGCCGGCCTGGCGGCGGCGGGATGTCGGGGGCGCGCCCCGCTCGCGTTCGTCTCCAACGAGAAGGGGGGGACCGTCACCGTCATCGACACGGGCAAGGACCGCGTCGTCGCGACGATCCCCGTCGGCGAGAGGCCGCGCGGGATCGAGCCGAGCCCGGACGGAAGCCGCGTCTACGTCGCCGTCAGCAGCCGGTCCGATCCCGGCAGGAACGCCATCGTGGTTCTCGACACCGCCAAGAAGACGGTCCTCTCCCGCCTGCCGTCGGGCCCCGACCCCGAGCGCATCGCCGTCGTTCCCGACGGGAGGACGATCTGGATCTCCAACGAGGACACCGCGGAGGCGTCGGCCCTGGACCTCGAGAGCGGAAAACTCACGGCGACGCTCCACGTCGGCGTCGAGCCCGAAGGCGTCGGCGCGAGCCCCGACGGCAAGTGGATCTACGTGACGTCGGAAGTGGACAGCAAGATCTCCGTCATCGACGCGGCGGCGCGCGCCGTCGTGGCCGAGTTCCCGGTGGACTCGCGCCCGCGCGTCGCGATCTTCTCGCCCGAGGGGACGTTCGCCTATGTCACGGCGGAGCTCGGCGGCACGTTCTCGGTCGTGGACACCGCGCGCCGGAGCGTGCTGCGACGGGTGGACCTGCGCGATCACGGCAAGCCCGTCGGAATCGCGGTTCTCCAAGAGAGGGGCCGCGTCTATGTCGCCATGAGCCACGGCAACCGGGTGGCGGTCATCGACCCCGCCGCCGGCTTGCTGACGGGGGTGATTCCCGTCGGCGGACGGCCCTGGGGAATCGCCCGCACGCCCGACGGGCACAAGCTCTACACGGCCAACGGGGTCTCCAACGACGTCTCGGTCATCGACACGCGCTTCAACCGCGTGATCGCCACGGTCAAGGCCGGCGCTGGCCCCTGGGGAGTGGCCGTCGCGCCGTAACCCTCTTGCACGATCCTTGCACAGGCCGGAAGGCGCCATGACAGTTCTGGTCCGCCGAATTCTCTTCCTCGTGGTCGCTCTCGGCGTCACCCTGCTTTTCGGTTAGACATCCGAGGGCGCATCACCTCCCTTCAGCGGGAAGAGTACGAGCTCCCGTCAGCCGCTGTGTCGCCCCGTTGCGCGGCGCGGCCTGGAATTGAGGCGCCTCGCGGCGGCGCGGTCCAGGATGACCGCGAGGGAGGGGTGAAGAGTGAGGAAGGACGCCGGGCAGGAGGGGGTGACTCGGCCTTCCAGGGCGAGAGCGACCGCGGCGGCCTTGCGCGGGCCGGTCGCCACGAGGACGATGCGGCGGGCGGAGAGAATCGTCTCGATTCCCATCGTGAGGGCTTCGCGGGGCGCCGGCCGCAGGCCCTGCGCGGCGAGATCCCGCCTCGTCGCGGCGGACAGGCGCACGCGCGCGGTCACCGGGGCGAGACTCCGGCCCGGCTCGAGATAGGCCACGTGCCCGTTGGCGCCGATGCCGACCAGGGCGATGTCGGGTCCCGCGCGGCCGACCTCCCGCTCGTAGCGCCGGCACTCGGCCTCGGGATCCGCCGCGTCGCCCCGCAGGAAGTGGATGTTCCCCGCCGGCAGGCCGACCCGGGAGAAGAGATGCCGCTCCATGAAGGCCCGGAAGCTGCGGGGATCTTCGGGCGCGACAAGAAGCTCGTCGAGGTTGAACGTCTCGGCCCTGCGGAAGGGGGCGCGGCCCGTCCGGTGGAGCCGCGCGAGCTCCTCGTAGACGGCGACCATCGTCTTCCCGGACGCGAGCACGAGCCGCCGCCGCCCCTTCCGGAGCAGGACGGCGGCGATTTCCTCCGCCGCGCGCCTCGCGGCGGCGCACGGGTCCGGGAGGACCTCGAGCCTCAAGCCGAGAGCTCGCGGAACGTGATGAGCTTGATGTGCTCCGCCGCCAGCGCCTCCCGGATCGCGGGATCGCAGAGCGCGGCGACCTCCCGCTCTCTCTCGTGCGCGTAGGAGCTGCCGGAGATCAGGGCCTCGTCGGGATGGCCCGGGTGGCACATCAGCTCGCTGACGCCGTCGCGCAGGTGGGCGAGAAGGAACTTCAGGTTCTCCGCCGTCGCCCCCGATCCGTGGAAGGACTCGATGAAATGGTCGGGAAGACGAAGGCCCGCTTCGTGCAACTGCTCGCGCGCCCGCCCGTTCGAGGCGCGGACCGGCAGCTTGCGCTTCTGGGCCACGGCCGCGTAGACCGGCTGCACGGAAACGTGCAGCGCCGCGTGGTGATGGGAGTCCAGGTGCGTCGGCGGTCTCTTCGCCAGCTTCTCGAAGAGGGCGATCTGCGCATCGAGCTCGCAGCGGATCTCCGCGGCCGGAATTCTCTCGGGAAGCTCCTCGACGGAGCGGACGAAGCGCCCCCCGGGCGCGAGCTGGCGAACGGAGGCGGGTGGGCTGGCGGGAGGGCCTCCGCCGGTGACGGCGAAATGGAGGCCGAGGGCCAGTTCGGGAGCGGCCGCGAGAGCCAGGTGGATCCCTTCCTCCGCCGCCGGCTCGAGGACCATCACCGTCGCGGACGTGACGATTCCCATGACGTACGCTTCGAGCGTCCCCTCGTTGACGCCTGGCGTCCTGCCGTAGTCGTCGGCGTTGACGATGAGTCTCTTCAATCGACACCTGCCTGTGCTTCCAGTCTAGCGCGTCCGCCGCCAACATTGAGAATTGTGAATGGTGAATTGTGAATTGTGAATACGGCCCAAGGGCTTGCCCACTCACAACTCACAATTCACCATTCACAATTTCCCTTCCAGCTCCTCCAGGGCCAGCTTCACGGCTCCCATGGCGGGCTCCTCTTCGAGCAGGGTCACGCGGGCATGGGCGGTCGCGAGGTTCCCCCGCACCGATTCGCACAGGGCCGGCAGGGCGGCGAACGTGCCTCCCGAGAACACGACGTCGTAGGGCGCGGCCTCGAGGCCGAGCCGTCGGATCACGCTCCGCGCGGCCAGGGTCAGCTCCTCCGACGCCGCCGCGAGGATTCGGCGGGCGACGGCGTCGCCGCGGCTCGCCGCCTCCGCGACGCGGACGGCGAACATCGCCACCTGGTGCCTCGGGTAGTCCCGGTCGTAGAGCGCGCGGACGATCTGCTCGGGCCGCTCGATCCCGAAATGCTCGAAGAGCGGCTTCTCGAGGAGCGTCGCGGGACCGCGTCCGTCCGCGCCGCGCATCACGTCGCGGATCGCGTGCTCGCCGATCCAGAAGCCGGAGCCTTCGTCCCCCAGGTGCCAGCCCCAGCCGCCGGCCCGCGCGACCTCGCCGCGAGAGTTGCGCCCCCACGCGATCGAGCCTGTCCCGCAGATGAGCGCCAGCCCCACGCCCCCGGCCGAGCCCGCCACGAACGCGATGCGCGCGTCGTTGGCCAGGACGACGCGGCTCTTGAAGCCGATCCGGCGAAGGATCTCGCGCAGGAGGGCGTGGTCCTCGGCGCGGTCCGCCCCCGCGATGCCGAGAGCGAGGGCATCCGCGCGGACTCCGGCCTCCCCTTCCGCCTGATCGATGACGGAGTGAAGGACCTTCTCGACCTCCAGCTCCCCGTGCGTGCGCAGGTTGGCTCCCCCGCCGCGAGCCCCGCCGATCACCCGGCCCGTCTCGTCGGCCAGGATCGCGCGGGTCTTGGTGCCGCCGGCGTCGATCCCGAGCACGTATCTCGTCTTCATGAATGCCTTCTCTATCATTTCTCCCGGCTCTTCCCGGGCGATAATCCGGACTCCGATGAGTCCATCGCCGCGTACGGGCCGATATCCATGATCCGCGGCGTGAGAGGCGCGACCACCGTCGCCCGCAACGACGCGAAGGAGATCGCCGAGCGGACGCGGGAGCTGCTCCGGCTCCTCGTGGAAGCCAACGGTCTGCGGCCGGAGGACGTCGCGAGCGCGCTCTTCACGGTCACCGACGACCTGGATGCCCAGTTCCCCACCGTGGCGGCGCGGGGCCTGCCGGAATGGAAAGACGTGGCCCTGCTCTGCGCCCGCGAGATCCCCGTGCCGCGGTCGCTCGGACATTGCATCCGGGTCCTCATCCACTGGAACACCGACCTCCCGCAGGCGCGGGTGCGCCACGTCTTCCTCCGCGGCGCCCGGCGGCTCCGCCCGGAATGGGCCGTCCGCGTGCCGGGCGACGAGGAGGAGGATCCGGTCCGCCTCGAGCCCGATCCGCCTCCATGACGCGCGCCACCGTCGTCGGTCTCGGGCTGATCGGGGGATCGGCCGCGCTGGCGCTCGGGGCGCGCGGCTACGACCGCGACGCCGGCGCGCGGGCGCGCGCTCGGGAGCGCGGCATCGAGACGGCCGGGTCGCTTGCCGAAGCCGTTCGCGGGAGCGACGTCGTTCTGCTCGCCGTTGCGACGAGCGAGACGCCCGCGCTCCTGCTCGAGGCGGCGGCCGCGGCGCCGGAAGCCCTGATCACCGACGCGGCCTCGCTCAAGCGCTCCGTCTCCGCGGCGGCCGCCGCCCTGCCCGCCGGGGCGCGCTTCGTGGGAGGCCATCCGATGGCGGGATCGCGGACTCCGGGACTCGCGGGGGCGCGGGCCGACCTCTTCCGGGAACGGCCCTGGATCGTCGTGCCGACCGGGAGGAGCGATGCCCGCTCGATCGCGGAGATCCGGGACCTGGTCGGCGCAATGGGCGCGCGCCCCGTCGTCCTGGACGCGGAGAGGCACGACGCTCTCATGAGGTGGGTCAGCCACCTCCCGCAGGCCGTGGCCTCGGCGCTCGCCCGCGCCGCCGCCTCGGGAGGGGGCGCGGAGCTCGAACGAGCGGCGGGCCCCGGACTCCTCGACACGACCCGCGTCGCCGGCACGCCCGCGCCCCTCGCCTTGGAGCTTTCGCTGGCCGATCCGGCGGCGCTGGCCGATGCGATCGAGACGGTCCGCGCCGAATTGGACGAGTTGTCCCGCCGCCTGCGCGGCCGAAACGTGGAGGAGCTGCGAGCCTACTTCGAGGACGCGGCGCGACTCCGCCGCTCCTTCGAGCCTCGCGGCTAACCCGGCTCCAGACGCCTGCGCAGGAACGGAATCAAGGCGAGGCCGGGGATCGCGAGGAGGAAGGTGTAGGCGAAGAAGGCCGCGTAGCCGAACCGCGCCGCCGCGAAGCCGCTCACCGCGCCCGAGATGTGCCGGGTCAGCGAGAAGAGGGCGGAGATCAGGGCATATTCCGTCGCGGCGTGCTCCTTGTCGCAGAGCCGCATCATCATCGTCAGCATCGCGGCCGTCCCGAGCCCCTGGCCGAACGATTCCAGGACCGAGGCGGCGTAGATCGCCGGGCGTCCCGCGTCCAGGGCCGCGCAGGCCGCGTAGCCCAGGTTCGGCAGGACCTGGGCGATCCCGAGAAAAAAGAGGGCCTTCAGCAAGCCCCACTTCGTCGTCAGGAACCCGCCGAGGAGCGCCCCGAGCACGGTGAAGACGATCCCGAGCGTCGTCGAGATCAGGCCGATCTCCTTCAATGTCAGATGACGATCCACCCAGAACGGCTTGATCATCGGAGTGATCGCCTGGTCTCCGAGCTTGTAGAGGAGCACGAAGAGGAGCGCGGGGATCGAGCCCGGCCGGGCAATCCACTGGAGCAGAGGAGCGAAGAACCGTTTCTTCTCCTCCGTCCGCAGCTCGGCGGCCGGCGCGCGCAGGACGACGAGGGCGATCGCGCCGAGGACGATCCCCGCCGCGACCCACATCGCCGGCCACCCGAAGAACTCCGCCGCGAGCACGATCCCGCCGCCGCTCACGATCATGGCGACGCGGTACGCGGAGACCCGGATTCCGTTGGCGGCTCCCACTTCTTCCTTCGGCAGAAAGGCGATCGTGTGGGCGTCGATCGCGATGTCCTGCGTCGCGGAAGCGAGGGTGAAGAGGAGCAGCACGAGCCAGAAACCGATGGAGAGGCTCGAGGCGTCGAAGAGGGGGTGGATCGCGAGGAGGACGCCCATGACGAGGAGGCAGGAGGCGATCCAGTGCCGCCGGTCTCCGTAGCGGTCCACCAGAGGCGCCCAGAGCGGCTTGATCGCCCACGGCAGGCCGAGGAGATCCATCAGCCCGATCTCCTTGAGCGAAACTCCCGCGGTGCGGAAGTAGACCGCCCAGACCTCGCGGAACACGCCGTACGGGAAGCCCTCGGCGAAATACAGAACCGTCACCCAGCGCATGCGCCGGGCAAAGCCGGGCTCGCGTGTCGCGCGCGGCGTCTTCTCGTCGGTCAATCAGGGGCAGTTTCGCCGAATGCCTCCCGGCTGTCACGAAGAATCGGGTGATCGGGTGATCGGGTGATGTGCGATCGGGTGATCGGGTGAAGGCCGGCCTGTCATCCCGAGCGCAGCGAGGGATCTGCTCCGGCTTCTTGAAGACGGGATGGGCAGATCCTTCGTCGCTGCGCTCCTCAGGATGACAGGGAAAAGGCCGCTCCGCAGCGATGACAGGGGAGAAACCGGCACTAGAATGCTCCCGTCAATCACCCGATTACCCGATCACCCGATCACCCGATGCGCGGGAGGCGCGACATGAGAAGAAACCTGTTGGCGGCGATCCTGACGATTTTCGCGGCGGCACGGCTCAACGGCCAGACGGCCACGCCTCCCGCGCTGGCTCCTCTCGATTCGCTCTACCCCGACCTCGAGAAGCTCTACATCGACCTGCACGAGAACCCGGAGCTGTCGCTCCACGAGGAGAAGTCGTCGGCGAAGATGGCCTCCCGCCTGAAGGCCCTGGGCTATGAGGTCACGACCGGAGTCGGCGGATTCGGCGTCGTCGCGATCCTGAAGAACGGGAAGGGGCCGACGGTCCTCGTGCGGGAGGACATGGACGCCCTCCCGGTCGAGGAGCGCACCGGGCTCCCCTACGCGAGCAAGGCGACGGCGAAGGACGACTCCGGCGCGACGGTCGCGGTGATGCACGCCTGCGGCCATGACGTGCACATGACTTCCCTCATCGGCGCCGCGACCCTCCTCGCGAGGGCGAAGGACCGCTGGCGCGGCACTCTCTTCCTGATCGCCCAGCCGGCCGAGGAGAAAGGGAGCGGCGCCGTCGCGATGTTGAAGGACGGGCTCTTCACGCGGTTCCCGAAGCCGGACTTCGCGATCGGGTTCCACGACAGCGCGATCCTGCCCGCCGGCAAGATCTCGGTGCTCGCCGGCTACGCCAACGCGAACGTGGACTCCGTGGACCTGACGATCTACGGCCGCGGGGGGCACGGCGCGTATCCCCACACGACGGTGGACCCGGTCGTGATCGCCGCCCGCACGGTTGTCGCGCTCCAGACGATCGTCTCCCGCGAGATCAAGCCGACCGACCCCGCCGTCGTGACCGTCGGCTCGATCCACGGCGGCACCAAGCACAACATCATTCCCGACGAGGTGAAGCTGCAGCTGACCGTGCGCTGCTACAAGGACGACGTCCGCAAGCACCTGCTCGCGGCCATCGAGCGGATCGCGAAGGCGGAGGCGGCCGCGGCCGGCGCCCCAAAGGCTCCGAAGATGGAAATCTCGGAAGGGACCAACGCCGTCTACAACGACCCGGAGGTGACGCGCCGCGTCTCCGCCGCCCTGGCGAAGGCCTTCGGCCAGTCCAACATCGTCACGGCCGAGCCGGTCATGGGAGGGGAGGACTTCTCCGAGTTCGGCCGCGCCGGCGTCCCCGCCCTCCAGTTCAACGTCGGCGCCGTCAACCCGGGCAAGTTCGAGGCCGCGCAGAAGAACGGCACGCCGCTGCCGTCCCTCCACTCCTCGGAGTTCGCCCCCGACCGCGAGCCGACGCTTCGCATGGGCACGGCGTCGCTCACGGTCGCCGCCCTCGAGCTGCTCGGGAAACCCTGAGACCTTTTTTTTCTTTCATGCCGGGAGACGCCGCCGCATAATCGCGGAGCAATGGCGAGTTCGAGACCGATCCGGCGAATCGCGGCGGCCGCGCCGGCCCGCCTGCGCCCGCAGGGACGATACGAGGACGCCGCGGCCCTCTACGGGATCCCGTACTGGGGCAAGGGGTTCTTCCACGTCTCGGAGGAAGGCGACCTTGTCGTGCGCCCCACGCGGGAGGCGGCGCGCGGCGTCGCCTTGAAGCAGATCGTGGACGAGGTCGGGCTGCGCGGCATCACGACGCCGATGATCATCCGGTTCCCGCAGATCCTCGCCGCGGCCGTCGCCAGCCTGAACGACGCGTTCGCGCGGGCGATCGACGAGTACGAGTACGCCAACGTCTTCCGCGGCGTCTTCCCCATCAAGGTGAACCAGAAGCGCGTCGTCGTCGAGAAGATCATCGAGGCGGGACGCCAGTACGGCTACGGCCTGGAGGCCGGCTCGAAGCCGGAGCTCCTCGCCGCGATCGCCGCCGACCTCGCGCCGGAATGCCTCATCACGTGCAACGGCTACAAGGACGAGGCCTTCGTGCGCATGGCGTTGAACGGCGTACGGATGAAGAAGAAGGTCGTCCTGATCCTGGAGAAGGTCTCGGAGCTCGACCGGATCCTGACCGTCGCGCGGGCCCGCGGCGTTCGGCCGCTGCTGGGGATGCGCGCAAAGCTCTACGCGCGCGGCTCCGGCAAGTGGGCCAAGTCCGGCGGCGAGACGGCCAAGTTCGGCCTCACGACGCCGGAGATGCTCGAGGCGGTCAAGATCCTGAAGTCGCGCCGGATGCTCGACGCGATGGTCATGCTCCACTTCCACATCGGCTCGCAGATCACCGACATCCGGAAGATCAAGCTCGCGATCCGCGAGGCCGGCCGCGTGTACGCGAAGCTGCGGGCGCTCGGCGTCCCGATCCAGTACCTGAACCTCGGAGGCGGCCTCGGCGTGGACTACGACGGGTCGAAGACCGCGTTCGACTCCTCGATGAACTATTCGGTGCAGGAGTATGCCAACGACGTCGTCTACACGATCAAGACGATCTGCGACGAGGAGAACGTGCCTCCCCCCACCCTCGTGACCGAGTCCGGGCGCGCGGTGACGGCCTACCACTCGGTCCTCGTGACGAACGTCCTCGACGTGGCCGACCGCATCGAGCAGGAGCGGCGCGTGCGCGTGACCTCGAGCGACGCTCCGGTGATCCGGGAGCTCGCGGCCATCCTCGCGTCCACGAACGCGAAGAACCTGCGCGAGAGCTACCACGACGCCGTGCAGTACAAGGAGGAGCTCTTCACGCTCTTCAACCTCGGCCACCTCTCGCTCGAGGATCGCTCCAAGGGAGAGATCCTCTTCTGGCACGTCTGCGAGCGCATCCACAGGGACCTGAAGACGCTGAAGGAGATCCCCGAGGAGTTCGAGGACATGGAGAAGATGCTGGCGGACACGTATGTCATGAACTTCTCCGTCTTCCAGTCGCTCCCCGATTCCTGGGCCATCGACCAGCTCTTCCCGATCCTCCCGATCCACCGCTTGAACGAGCGTCCCGGCGAGCGCGGCACGCTTGCCGACATCACCTGCGACTCCGACGGGAAGATCGACAAGTTCATCGACCTGCGCGACATCAAGGAGACCCTGCCGCTCCACACCTTCAAGAGCAACGAGCCGTACTACATCGCGTTCTGCCTCATGGGCGCCTACCAGGACGTGCTCGGCGACCTGCACAACCTCTTCGGCGAGGCGCACGAGGTGCTCGTCACGGTGGACGACGACGGGAAGTCGCACATCGACGACGTGCTGCCGGGGGAGAGCTGCGAGCGCGTTCTCGAGTACATGAACTACGACAAGACGGAGATCCTCGACTCGATCGGCAAGCAGCTGCGCCGCGTCGCCAACCGCCCGATCAAGAAGGAAGAGATCCAGACGATCTACCGCGAGTTCGAAGCCGTCTTCCCCCGGTACACCTACCTCGAGCGATAGCCTCGCGCCCTCTCCCGGCGGCAGAGGGTCGGGGGAGGGGCGCTCTCAGCCCTATACTTCTTCCGTGCTGCTCGACGCGCTGCCGGGAGTCGACCTGGTCGAGGCGGGACTCGCGGACTTGTCGCGGGATGTGTTCTCCCTCGAAGCGCTTCTCGTCTCCATCGGCGCTCTCCGCCTTCGCCGAACGGGAATCGATGTTCCCGCGGAAGTCTCCGATCCCGGCAAGCTCTACGCACTGCTCGCCGAGACCGGTCCGGATTCGGCGCACTCCCGCCACAACGCCCTGATCCGGCGGCTCGTCCGCTTCGAACGGGTGGCGGAATGCGCCGTCCGGTAGACGAGGAGCAAGCGTGGCGCGCCAGAACATCTCGTCGCGGACTCCCTGGGAGGAGATCGTCGGGTATTCGCGCGCGGTCCGGGTGGGCAACGTCGTCCACGTGTCGGGCACGACGGCCACGGGACCCGACGGGAAGATCGCCGGGTCGGGAGACGCCTACGCGCAGGCGGTGCAGGCGCTCCTCAACATCGAAGCGGCCCTGGAGCGGGCCGGGGCGCGGCTCGCCGACGTGGTCCGCACCCGCCTCTACGTGACGAACATCGCCGACTGGGAGAAGGTCGGCAAGGCTCACGGGGAGTTCTTCGGCGAGATCCGGCCGGCCACGACGATGGTCGAAGTGTCGCGTCTCATCTTGCCCGAGATGCTCGTCGAGATCGAGGCCGAGGCGATCGTCGAGTCGTAATCAGGGGCCCGCGAGGGGCACGACGGTGGAGCCTGCGGTCGGCATTGGTGAGACGCGGCGAGGCCCCGCGAAAGACGTGATGGAGAACGCTGGGGCCATGTCTTCAATACAGGAGGTACTTCGCCCTTCGCTTCTCGAAGGCTTCCAGGTCCTTCTCCCAGGAGGCGATGATCGCGGGCGCGGTCTCGCTCTGCTCGAGTCGGCGGAAGGCGTCGCCGTTGGCCAGCAGGTTGAGGAACCCCTCCCGCTCCCAATCCGCGGGATAGAGGTCGCGCAGCGCGGCGGCGATCTCGATTCCGAGCGAGACCGGGCGCAGCGCGTCGCGGTCCACGACGTCGAGGCGGATTCCGCCGCAGCGCTCCCCGGCGAAGACGGAGGCGGACGGCGTGAAATGGAGCGGCGAGAAGCGCGCGCCGTCGATCGCGCTGGCGTTCAGGAGCTCGGCGAGCCGGCGGCCGTCGAGCCACGGCGCGCCGATCACCTCGAACGGCGTGTCGGTGCCCCGGCCGACCGACAGGTTCGTCGTCTCGAGCAAGCCGATGCCCGGGTAGAGCGCCGCGGCCGCGAGCGACCGCATGTTCGGAGAGGGGTTGACCCATTCGAGCCCCGTCTCGTCGTACCAGAGATCGCGAGACCATCCGCGCATCTTCACCACGCGCACGTCGGCGCCGAGCTTCTTCTCGCCGTTGACGAAGAGCGCCATCTCCCCCGGCGTCATGCCGTACCGAACCGGGATCCGCTCGTACGCGGTGAACGAGAGCTTGTCGGAATCGGCGAGCGGTCCCTCGACGACGGCGCCGCCGATCGGGTCGGGCCGGTCGAGGACGACGAGCGGGATCTTCGCCTTCGCGGCCCCCTCGACCAGGTACGCGCCCGTCGCGATGTAGGTGTAGAAGCGCGCGCCGACGTCCTGGATGTCGAGCACGATCGCGTCGAGCCCGGCGAGATCCTCCGGCTTCGGGCGGCGGCTCTCCCCGTACAGCGAGACGACGGGCAGCCCCGTGCCGGGATCCGTGCCGCTCGCGACGGCTTCGTCGGCGTCGGTCCGCAGGCCGTGCTCGGGAGAGAAGAGGCGCACGACCGTGACCCCCGCCTTCTTCGCCTCCGGGGAGGTCAGCACCTCGACCGTCGAGCGCCCGTCCCGCGCGCGGCCGGTCGCGTTGGTGACGAGGCCGAGGCGCTTGCCGGCGACGGCTCGGAAGCCGTCGCCCGCGAGCACGTCGATCCCCGCGGAGACCTCGCGCGAGGGCCTCGGAACTCGGGCCGCGAGCGCCCGGGCCCGCGGGCGCGTGTCGTCCATTTCCGCGGCGGCCACGATCGTCGAGACGAGGGCGCGGAGCCGCAGGACGTCTCCCTTCCCGTCGGGATGGACGCGGTTGGAGAGGAAAACGACGAACGTCTCGGAGGCGGGATCGATCCAGAGCGACGTTCCGGTGAAGCCCGTGTGGCCGAAGGAGCCGACGGGGAAGAGGTCGCCGCGGTTCTTCGAATAGGCGGTCGCGATGTCCCATCCGAGGCCCCGGACGTCTCCGTCGCCGTAGAAGCGCGGACGCGTCAGCGCCTCGACACCGGCCGGCGAGAGGATGCGCGCCCGGCCGAGCTTTCCGCCGTTCACGATCATCGCGCAGAACCTCGCGAGGTCCGCCGCCGTGGAGAAGAGGCCGGCGTGGCCGGCGACGCCGCCCAGCGCAAAGGCGCGCGGGTCGTGGACCTCGCCGCGCATCCAGTGATCCCCGCGGCGCTCCGTGGGCGCGATGCGAGAGGCGGGAATGGAGTGGGAGAGGGGAAGGAAGGTCGTGTCCTTCATCCCGAGGGGGCGGAAGATGCGTTCCTCGGCGAAACGGTCGAGGCGCTCGCCGGAAACGCGGCGCACGATCTCGCCGAGCACTTCGTAGCCGACGTCGGAGTAGACGAACCGCGCGCCGGGAGCGGACTGGAGAGGCTGCCGGTACTTGCGCGCGAAGATCTCCTCGGACGTGCCGGTGTAGAGGTCGAGCGGATCGTCGGGCGCGAACCCGGCGCGGTGAGCCAGGAGCTGCTCGATCGTGATCTTCGCGCGGTCCCCTCCCTCGGGAGCGAACTCGGGGATGTGCCGGACGACCGGATCGGAGAGGAGCAGCTTTCCCTCCTCGATCAGGATCATCACTGACGTCGCGGTCGCCACGGTCTTGGTCAGGGAGGCGACGTCGAACACGGTGTCCACCGTCATCGGCTCGACGAACGGCTCGACCGCGCGGTCCCCGTAGGCCTTGCGGAAGACCACCTTGCCTCGGTGCCCCGCCAGCACGACCGCCCCGGGAAGCTCGTGTCTCGCGATGGACTCGGACACCACGCCGTCGATCCGCGCGAGCCGCTCGGCGGCGAGGCCTCCGTGCGGCGCCTTCGCGCCGAGCGCGAGAGTCATCAACAGCGGAAGAAGACTCATCGTGGCTCTACTCCCCCAGTTCCCCCGTCCCCCAGTCCCCCCGTCCTCGCCTTTCCCGGTCTCCCGGCTTCCCTCTGGAGACCGGCGCCCCGGGGGGCCATGTCTGGAATCGTCACCGGGAGGCGGCCCGTGATCGGCGCCTCGCCGAAGAGGGCGCGCGCGACGGCGACCTGCAGGTCGGTCTGGGAACCCCAGGCGCAGAGATACGTCGCCAGGTTCGGCAGCTCCCGGAGGACATAGGGCGACCCGAAGGAGACCGCGACGACGCGCGGGCCCGCGACGGGAAGCCTCTCGATCGCCTCCTTCGCGGCGGCGGGGAGCGCGATCGACCCGCGGCCGCTCTGGAACCGCGCGAACAGCGCGAGGAGCACGACGTCGGCCCGGGAGGCGCTCTCGAGGACCGCCGCGACGTCCGCCGCGCTCGACCGCGAGTCGAGGACGGCCATCTCCGCCGGGCTCTCCAGGCGGCTCTTCAATTCCCTGTTGAGGTCGCCGCCGAGCCCGCGCTCCACGTCCGCCACGACGAGCTCGAGCACCCGCGCCTTCCGGTCGAGGGGGAGAACTCCCGGGGCCTCGCGCACGAGCGTCACCGAGCGCCGGGCGATCTCCTCGACGACCGCCCGGTGCGCGGGACTGTCCACCACCCGGAAGATGCGATTCCAGTCCGGCTCGGGCTCGCCCACGCGCGCCTTCGCGGCGAGAATGCGGGACACCGAGAGATCGAGCCTCTCGCGCGTGATCCGGCCCGTCTCCACGGCGCGCCGGACGCCCACGATCGCCGCGTCGGTGTCGGTGGATTTCAGGATCTCGTCCGCGCCCGCCAGGACCGCGCGCACGGCCGCCTCGCCGGGATCGAAGTGGTCCACGATCCCTCCCATGTCGAGGGCGTCGGTCACGACCAGGCCGCGAAATCCGAGCTCTCCGCGCAGCAGGCCGTCCGTGATCTTCGGAGAGAGAGAGGCGGGCATCGTGGCGTTGCGCGCCGCTTCGGCCGCGTCGTGCGTGTAGGGGTTCTCCGCGATCCCCTCCGGCCGGATTGGGACGGGCTCGTCGTCCAGGGCCGGCAGGGAGAGGTGCGCGGTCATGATCGCTTCGGCCCCAGCCGCGATCGCCGCCCGGAACGGCACGAGCTCGACTCTCTCCAGCCGCTCCCTCGAGACGGTGAGGACCGGCAGCGAGCGGTGGGAGTCGGTCCGCGTGTCGCCGTGCCCCGGGAAGTGCTTCGCGGTCGCGATGACGCGCCCCGACTCCACGCCGCGCACGAACGCGGCGACGTACCGGGCGACGTCCTCCGGGTCCTCGCCGAAGCTGCGCACGTTGATCACCGGATTGTCCGGGTTGACGTTGACGTCGGCCACCGGCGCGTAGATCTGGTTCAGGCCGATCGCGCGCGCCTCCTCCGCGACGATCTCCCCCTCCCGCCGGGCGAGATCCGGGTCCCCGGTCGCGGCGACGGCCATCGGCCAGGGCCAGTAGGTCGTGTCGGCGAAGCGCATCCCGACTCCCGCCTCCAGGTCCGCGCTCACGAGCAGCGGGACCCGGGCGAGGCCTTCAAGCCGCCGGTTGAAGAACGCCGTCTCGAAGACGTTCGACCAGGTCGCCCAGTGAACGCCGCCGACGTGGTTCTCCCGGACCTGGCGGAGAAGCTCGCGGTAACGCGGGGAGTCCTCGTTCATGAAGGGGCCCGGCGTCACGTAGACGAAGAGCTGGCCGATCTTCTCGTCGAGCGTCATGGCCGACCGCCGGACCGGGAGGGTCGCGCAGCCGGCCAGGCCGGCGGCGAAGAGGAGGACCGCGGCGAGTTTCACGAAGGAAACAGTCTAACGTTGCCGCCCCTCATCCCGTGCGTTTCCCTGTCATCTCATCCCGTGCCTTTCCCTGTCATCCCGAGCTCCCCTCTGTCATCCCGAGCGCAGCGAGGGATCTGCTCACGAGACTTTCGAGCAGCGCGATTCACCGATAGGGGGCTGATCCCTCGTCGCGGAGCCTGCCCCGAGACTTTGTTTCGTCAAGCTGATCGGACGAGGGCAGATCCCTCGCTTCGCTCGGGATGACATTGGAACCGGAGGGGCTCCTCGGGAGGACACACATCCGATAGGATCCGGCTCATGGCGGAACTGACGCCGGAAGAAAGGTCCGCGGCCGTCGCCGAGCTGGAGGGGTCGCGGCAGCGGCTGCTCGCCGCGCTCGAGGGCGTGACCGTGGAGCAGTGGAGCCGCCGCTCCGCTCCCGACCGCTGGTCCGTCGCCGAGTGCGCCGAGCACATCGCGGCGGCGGAGATGCCGCTCGCCCGGTTCTTCGCGAGCGGCGCCCGCCTCGAGCCTTCCGAGGAGGAGCGGGGCGAGATCCGGAAAAAGGACGCCTACGTGCGGAGCTACCTGCGCGACCGCTCGCAGCGCGGCGAGGCACCCGAACGGATCCGGCCGACGGGCCGCTTCGCGACGCGGGAGGAGACGATGCGCGTCTTCGAGGAGCGCCGGGCCGCGAACATCGCCTTCGTGCGCGAGACCTCCGAGCGCCTGCGCGACCGCTTCGGCCCGCACCCCTTCGCCGGCGTCATCGACGGATACCAGTGGGTCCTGTTCCTCGCCGCCCACACCGACCGGCACGCCGCCCAGATCGAAGAGATCCGCAGAGAGATCGGGTGATCTGCGATCGGGTGATCGGATGATGGACCGGGCTACTTTGGACCTTGGACCTTGGACCTTGGACTTCTACGTGACCGGCGTCACCGCGGCCTGGTCTTCCTCGGCGGTTCGGATCCGGTAGACCTTTTCGACGGGGAGGACAAAGATCTTGCCGTCTCCGACGGCGCCGGTCTGCGCGGCGGAGAGGATGGCGTTGACCGTCGGCTCGACGAAATGGTCGGACACGCCGATCTCGAGGCGCACCTTCTCGGAGAGCTCCATCTTCACCGTCGTGCCGCGGTAGGTCTCCACGCGCTCGGTCTCCCCGCCGTGCCCCTGCACGCGGTGGAGCGTCAGGCCGCGCACCTCCGCGCGGAAGAGGGACTCGAGGACGTCGCTCAATTTCTCGGGCCGGACGATCGCGACGATGAGCCTCAGGAGTCGCCCCCGCCGGGCGCGAACGCGGGCGCGGCGAGCGGGGCCGCCGGCCCCTGGGCGTCGGGCAGCACGAGGATCGCACCCTCCCCGCTCGTGTACGCCTCCTCCCCGTGCTGCGTGATGTCGAGGCCGAGCCCTTCCTCGCGCGCGGTCGCGCGCAGGCGCGCCAGGAGCGCGACGACCTTCAGGATTCCCCAGGTCCCGGCCGCGCTGTAGACGGCCACGGCCAGGACCGCCGCCGCCTGGATGGCAAGCTGCCGCGGGTTGCCGAAGAGGAGCCCGTCGGCGACTCCGTTCCACGACTTCTGCGCGAAGACGCCGGTCAGCAGCGCCCCGACCGTCCCTCCGACGCCGTGTGCCGCGACGACGTCGAGCGAGTCGTCCAGCCGCGTGCGGGCCCGCCACAGGAGCGCGTAGTAGCTCGGGAAGGCCGCCGCCGCTCCCAGGACGACCGCGGACAGGGGGCCGACGAACCCGGCGGCCGGCGTGACCGCGACGAGCCCGACCACGATGGCCGTCGCCGATCCGACCGCCGTTGCCCGGGAGGAGCGGACGAGGTCCAGCAGGGTCCACGCGACGAGCGTGGCGACCGGCGCCAGCATCGTGTTGGCGAACGCGAGCGCCGCGGAGGCGTTGGCGCCGAGCGCGCTCCCCGCGTTGAAACCGAACCAGCCGAACCAGAGAAGCCCCGCGCCGAGCAGCGTGAAGGGGACACTGTGGGGCAGGATGGCCTGCCGCGCGTAGTCCTTGCGCGGGGCGAGCACGAGCGCGGCGACGAGGGCCGCCGCCGCCGCGTTGACGTGGACGACGGTCCCGCCGGCGAAATCGAGCGCCCCCAGCCGCGAGAGCCACCCTCCGCCCCAGACCCAGTGGGCGACCGGCGCGTACACGGCGATTCCCCAGAGGAAGAGGAAGGCGAGATACGGTCCGAAGCGCATCCGCTCGACGATCGCCCCGGAGATGAGTGCCGCCGTGATGATCGCGAACGTTCCCTGGTAGGAGAAGAAGAGAAGGTGCGGGATCGTGCCATGCGCCTCGAGGCCGACGCCGGAGAGGAGCGCCCGCGAGAGGCCGCCCGCGAAGGCGTTCCCCGGCGCGAAGGCGATCGAGTATCCGGCAAGCGCCCATCCGATGCCGACGAAGCCGAGCGCGGACACGCTCATCATCATCGTGTTCAGGGCGCTTTTGGATCGGACGAGTCCGCCGTAAAAGAAACCGAGCGCGGGAGTCATCAGGAGAACCAGGGCCGTCGCCACCAGCATCCACGCGATGTCGGCCGGATTCACGCCGCGAAGGGTACCAGTCGGTTCGCGAAGTGTCCATCAAAATCTGCATCCGATGCACAGGTCCAGCATCAAGTCTTCGAATCTGGCACAAGGAACGCGAAACTGTATCGAGAAAAAAGCAAAGTATGCAGAATTGCGATGACGGCCCTTCCGCGGCGGCCGGCGGGCGCGCGAGGCGAAGTGACCCAGCGTGACGGCGCGGCCCACGAGAGGGGATTACCCGGAACGCATTCTCCGGTCACGCACTTTCCGGTTCAAGAAAATGCATCCTTAAGGATCAGAAAAAAAGCGTAACACCCCTCTCGCGCTGGAGGAGGACTTCGTGTAGATTCCTCACGAAATTCCGATCGTGCTGAGAAGTGCAGTCTTGCTGCTGGCTTCGAATTAAGGAGGAGTTCGATGTGTAGACTTCTGTTCGCCCGATGGCGCGCCCTTCCCGTCTGGATCGCGATTCTCATCCTCGCTCTTGCGCTTCCCGCTCTCGCCCAGACCGACGTCACGACGAGCCGGATCTCCGGAACGGTTCGCGACGCCGACAATTCGGCGCTGCCCGGCGCAACCGTCGAAGCCAGGAACCTGGGAACCGGCCTGACCTCGACGGCAGTGACGAGGACCGACGGCTTCTACCAGATCATCAACCTGCCGACCGGCATGTACAGGGTGAGCGCGTCGCTGCCCGGCTTCAGGCCGGGAGTCCGCGACAACGTGCGCCTCGACATCGGCTCCAAGCCGTCGGTCGATTTCCGGATGCAGCTGCTTTCCGTCTCGGAGAGCGTGATCGTCACGTCCACCGCCTCCGTGGTGGAGGCGACCCGGACCGAGGCCGCCACCACGATCCAGACCGAGCAGTTGAAGGCCCTCCCCTTGAACGGACGCAACTACCAGGACCTGATCCTGCTGACGCCCGAGACGCGCAAGGACCCGGAGAGCCGCGGCACCGTCCTCGTCTCCGGCCAGCGCGGGATCAACACGAACACGACGCTGGACGGCATGGACTTCGACAACGGGTTCTTCGGCGGCACCTTCGGCTCCGCGGAGGGGCGGGCGCCGCTGGCGATCTCCCAGGAATCGATCAAGGAGTTCTCCGTCATCCGCAACGGCGCGTCCGTCGAGTTCGGGCCCTCGGGGGGCGGCGTGATCAACCTCATCACGAAGAACGGCACCAACGACCAGCACGGATCCGGCTTCTACTACACGCAGCCCCATTCGACGGTCGCCCGGCTCGCCGTTCCGAAGGGCGCCGCCGCGGGCACGCTCGCGAAGGAGTCGCCGGACACCAAGAAGAAGCAGTACGGCGGGTCGGACGGAGGGCCGATCCTCAAGGACCACCTCTTCTACTTCGTCTCCTTCGACCAGCAGAAGCAGAACGTCGGCATCCCGATCAACTCGGTCGTCCTCGATCCCTCGATCGCGGCGAAGTACCCGGCCTGGGCCTCGGATCCGACCTACGTCCAGACGCAGGACGGCCGCGTGATGTTCGGCCGGCTGGACTACCAGCTCTCCGGCTCCCAGCGCTTCATGGCGCGCGTCAATTATGGGCAGTACGAAGGGGACCACGGAACTTCTTCCTCGCAGAACCAGACGAGCGGCCACAACGGCATCGAGGGCCTGCAGTCCCACGCCTACGTCGCGGCCTGGAACAGCCAGTGGGGTTCCAGCCTGCTCAACGACTTCAACGGCCAGTACGTCCTGGAGCAGACGCCCCGGGCCGCGATCCAGCCGGACCTGCCCGAGATCCGTTACGGCAGTTTCAGCTTCGGCAGCACGAGCTTCCTGCCGATCGTCTCGCAGGCCGACCGCATCGGGTTCGGAGACACGGTGACGTTCCTCACGAAGGACCACGTCATCAAGGGAGGAGCGGAATACAACAAGACCGACATCAGCCAGGTCTTCAAGGGGAACTGGAGAGGCGTCTACGTCTTCGCCGGGAACAACCTGACGAACCTGCTGGCCGGCAAGTGGACCCAGTACTTCCAGTTCGGAGGGCTGAACGGCCTCACGGCCGACCAGGCGGGGAAGGCAGCCTTCGCGCAGAAGGAGCTCGCCCTCTTCGTCCAGGACCAGTGGTTCATCACGCCCAAGTTGACCGTGACGGCGGGCGTCCGCTGGGAGAAGCTGGACAACCCCGGTAACCCGGTCCTGAACCCCGACCACATCCTCTCCAACGGCGCGTACGCCCTCGACGGCCAGATTCCCGACCAGAGCAACAAGTGGTCCCCGCGCGCCGGCATCTCCTACGCCCCCGACCCGCTGACGGCCGTCCGCCTCTCCTTCGGCCGTTTCTGGGCGCGCACGCCCGCCATCCTGTTCTCGCAGCTGCTCACCTCCAACGGCTTGCAGGGGACGCAGTACACGATCAACGCGGCTGCTACCGGCCCGACCGACCCGCTGTCGCCAGGGTGGGGCGCGGCGTTCGACCCGACAGGACTCGCCAAGATCGACTTCTCGAAAGTCCCCAACCCGACGGGTCTCGGGGTCTTCGCGACCAGCACCAACTACGAGGACCCCGTGACGGACCGGATCACCCTCGGAATCGACCGTCAGATCTTCTCGGATACGACCGTCGGCCTCGAGGGGACCTACGCGAAGGCGCAGAATCTCGAGCGCCTGAACGACCCCAACCTGACGCTCTGCACGTCCAACACACAGGCCGGCTGCACGGCATCCACGATCGACGCGTCGGGACATTCGACGATCAACGGCCAGCCGGTCTATTCGACCGTCCGGCCGGATTCCTACTATGCCCGCATCTCGACCTACACGACCGACGCCATCTCCAAGTACGAGGCGGTCACCTTCAACCTCCAGCACCGCTTCACCAAGGACCTCCAGTTCTTCGCCTCGGCGACATGGTCGGAGGACAAGGACAGCGACTCCAACGAGCGCAACTACGCCGGGGCGCAGGCCGAAGACCTGCACAACCTGAACGGCAGCTACAGCTGGTCCAACCGCGATCAGCGCTGGAAGATCGGGGCCAACGCCAACTGGAACACCCCCTGGTACGGCATCGGCCTGTCGGGCACCTACCGCTTCAGCACGGGATCTCCCTACACCGCGACGACCGGCTCGGATACGAACGGCGACGGGTTCTTCAACGACCGTCCCACGATCGCCGGCGTCCATTTCACCCGCAACTCGTTCCGGCAGCCCGACTTCTACCAGCTCGACTTCCGGCTGGCCAAGACCTTCTACTTCGGCCCGTTCGGCTCCACGCTGGGACAGGTCGGCGTCACGGCGATCGTCGAGTGCTTCAACTGCACCAACACGGCAAACCGGTTCGTCACCAACTTCACCTGGGGAACGGGACAGACACCTTCTTCCACCTTCGGCATCCCCAACGGCGTCACGACGCTGCCGCGCACGCTGCAGTTCGCCGGCCGGATCGACTTCTAGGAAGGAGCACGGATTCCGGAACCGGGCGGGAGCGACCCCGCCCGGTTTTTTTTGCGCCCGGGAATTCGGAAGGCCCCGAACCACTCTCAGGAGAGGGAGGCCGGCGCCCCCCGGCAAGGAGGAGAGATGAGCAGGACGTTTCTCAGGAGAGGGAGGCCGGCGCCCCCCGGCAAGGAGGAGAGATGAGCAGGACGTTTGCCGCGTTTCTCACCGCCTGCGCGCTCGCGGCCGCCGCGGCGGCGCTCGGCCCCGGCCCGTCCGGCGGCGAGACGAAACGCGTCGCGGCGGGGCAGTGGGGGGCGATGGGCGTCGGCATGGAGGTGACCGAGTCGGGCGCCCGGATCGAGTACGACTGCGCGCACGGGACGATCGACGAGCCGCTCGTCCTCGACGCGGACGGCCGCTTCGACGTCAAGGGGCTTCATTTCCGCGAACACGGCGGGCCCATCCGCGAGGGCGAGGAGTCCAAGGGCATGCCTGTCCGCTACGTGGGGCAGGTCACCGGCGACACGATGGCTCTGTCCGTCAAGCCGGAGGGGAGCGACACGCCCATCGGCAACCACCAGCTCGTCCGCGGCAAGACGGGACGCATCCACAAGTGTCTCTAGCGAGGAGCGATTGACACAGGCGTCGTCACGCGGCTACTCTCAAGGCATGTTCCCGGTTCGGCCAGTTTTCTTCGCCCTTCTTGCCGCTGCACTCCCCGGAAGCGCCGGGGCGGCCGGCCTCGCGCGAACGTGCGAGCTTCCCCGGCTCGATGTCGGGTTTATACGACCCGCGGCGGGGACCATTCTCCACGGAGGGGAATCCGTCGAGATCCGCTGGTCCGGAGTACCGCGGGACGCCGAGGAAGTCGAGCTGCTCCTCTCCGTCGACGGCGGACACCACTTCTCCCTGCGCCTGAGCGAAGAGCTCGACGCGGACTCGCGCGCCTTCCAGTGGCGCGTCCCCAATCTGATCGCCGACCACGCCGCTCTCACCCTTCGCATGGGAACCTGCGGCCGGGAAGTCGAGAGCGCTCCCGGGCCGCTCTTCGCCCTTCGTCCCCAGCCGTCGATTCAGAAGGCCCTGCTGCGCTGGCGGGCCGAAGAGATCTGGCTCGACGCGCGGGAGGAGAGCGACGTCCGCGAACGGCCGCTCCCGCTTCAGGGCTTGAGCGCCGAGCCGAAAGGCCTGACGGCTCTCCCTCGCGAAACCGGAGCGTTCCTGCCGCCCAGAACCCTCGATCCGCGCCCGGCTCTCCTGGCGCGGAAGGTCCCTTCCCTTCCGGCCGGCGAAACGGCCTGCCGGGCGGTTCTCTCCTCCTTGTCGCGCTCGCCTCACTCGATCCCGCAGCGGATCTGAGACCGGCCCCCCGGGTCCGGTGGCGTCGATCCCGTCCGGAGGACGGGCTGAGGCGGACCGCTCCCGGCCTTCCTGGACCCGAAAGGCGTCGCAGCGCGCCCTGTCCCGCCCCGAAGACGGCGCAGGGCCATAAGACAAGGAGCACGAACATGCCAATCACGGTGAACTCGGAACTCTGGCGGGAAGCCCGCGAGGCGGGCACCCGGCACGGCCGCGACCTCCCGGAGTTGATCGGGACCCCTCGAACCGTTCTCAATCTCTTCCTTCTCTCGCGCGTCCCGAAACCTCGCCTGCGCAACGTCTCCCGGCTCTGGATCGAGAGAAACGGAGAGCGGGCGGCCGGCGTCGTCTCGGCTTTGCTCAACCGGAGAGTTCACCTGGAGGACCTGTTCCCGGATTGGGACCGGCCCGAAGAGCGGCCTCTCGACACCGAGGAGCTGGAACGGCTCCGGTCGGCCCTGAGCGCCCGGTGGACGGAGTTGACCGCGCGCGAGGCCGAGGTCCTTCGTCTCACGTTCGGGCTGGAAGGTCAGCCGGTGTCCCTGGCGCGCGTCGCGGTGGAGATGGGCGTGACGCGGGAGCGCGTGCGCCAGATCGAGGCCGCCGCTCTCGGCAGGCTCGGCGTCCGGCTACCGAGCGGCCGCCACAAGGCGACCGTGGCGCGCCGCCTCCGAGCGCGCGAACTGTTGAGAAGCCTGATCGCCGTTCCGGATCCTCCGGCGCAAGCGTGATGGACGTCGGCGCCGACGACTTTCCAACCCCTCAAGGACACGGGCCGGCTGGTGCAACCAGCCGGCCTTTTCCTGTTCTCTCTCGTCTCCTCTGCAGCCCCACCCTCGAGCCGGAAGAGACCTCTTAGACTTTCGTCCAGTACTCGTAGCGCCCTTTTTCCCCTCACGGTTGTAATGTCGACTCTTTCGCGTGTGAAGACTTCATGAATCTGTTGACTTCCCGCAAGGGGAGAGACTAGCTTGCTCATCTCTGTCAAAGAAACAGTGTGGGACACCCGACGGTCTTCCCAGGGTGGGGTTTTCTCGTTGCACGGCTCACCGGCCGGTTTAAAGGAGGTTCGCGTATGAGGAACAGATTCCGATTTGCCTCGCTCGGTCTTTCGCTTCTCGTCGTTCTCGCTCTCTCCTGCACGACTCATCAATCACCGCGGGCGGTTACGGGTGACCGCGCCGCGTCCTCGCACGGGGCGTCCGTCGCCTCGGGCAGCACCGGCGGCGGCGACGTCGAGCAGCCAGCGCGCTACCTGGAAGTCGCGATGCGCGCGCAGGCCCAAGCCGCTCAAGGCGGGCCCGCCATGGTGCAGGCCGTCGCGTTCGGCGAGTCTCCCGCGGTTCGCGATCTCCCGCCGACCGCCATCGCGACCGATCTCGTCAGCGGTGACACGGAAGGCCCGGAGAATCCGCAGATCCGCCACGTCGTCCCGTCGGCAAAGACGGCCGGGATCAAGAAGGCCGACGGCGCGCTCCAGAGCACGTTGGCCGCGCCCTCCATTCCCGCGCCGATCACGAGCTTCGACGGCGCGACCTTCGTGGACAACGGCGGAGTGCTCCTTTCCCCGCCCGACACGGACGGCGCCGTGGGTCCCAACCATTTCGTGCAGCAGGTCAACCTGGTGGTCCGGATCTACGACAAGGCGGGCGTGTCGCTGGTGCCTCCGTTCCGGCCGGCCAGCCTGTGGGCCGGTGTCGGCGGGCAGTGCGCCGCCTCGGACCAGGGCGATCCGATCGTGCTCTACGACCAGCTCTCGGACCGCTGGATGCTCTCTCAGTTCGCGTTCACGGGGCTTACGACGCCCCCTTATCACCAGTGCATCGCGATCTCGAAGACGCCGGATCCGACCGGCGCTTATTACGTCTATGACTTCGTGACGGCCGGCAACGAGTTTCCCGATTATCCGAAGCTCGGGGTCTGGCCGGACGGCTACTACATGATGGTCCACCAGTTCACCAACGGCGGGCCGTTCAACGGCACGGGCTTCTACGCCTTCGACCGCAGCAAGATGCTCGTCGGCGACCCCACGGCCAGCTACATCTACTTCAATTTCAATCTGGCCTCGCATCCGGAAGGCGTCGGCGGCTCGCTCCCGTCCAACGTGGACGGCCTGACTCCGCCGCCCCCCGGCCGGCCCAACACCTTCGCCTATTTCACGACGACCGATTTCGGCGACCCGGCCAACGGGCTCCGTCTCTTCGACTTCCACGCGGATTTCGCCGTTCCGGCCAACTCCACGTTTTTGGAGAGACCCGAGAGCACCTATGCGGCGCCGATTCCGGTGGCGGCATTCAGCGTCGTCACCCCGACCGGCAACCAGGGACGCAGGGCCGTGCCCCAGCCGCCCCCCGGGAGCGTGACGACGTCGCTTGACGCGATCACGGACCGGCTGATGCACCGGATGGTCTACCGCAACTTCGGGGGCTACGAGTCCCTCGTGCTCACGCACACGGTCGGGGCGCCCGCCTCGACCACGTTCGGGACCTTCCGTCCCGGCGTTCGTTACTACGAGCTGCGTCGGCCGCTTCCGGGCGGCAACTTCGCGATCAACGAGCAGGCGACCTACGCTCCGGCGGACGGAATCAGCCGCTGGATGCCGAGCGTCGGGATGGACGGCGAGGGGAACATCGCAGCGGGCTTCAGCGTCTCGAACATCAGCACGGTGTTTCCGGGAGTCCGCTACGCGGGCCGGCTCGCGTCCGATCCTCCGAACGGGCTCTTCCAGGGGGAAAACACGCTCGTCGACGGCACCGGCGTGCAGAGGAGCACCGGCAACCGCTGGGGCGACTACAGCGCGCTGACGATCGACCCGTCGGACGACTGCACTTTCTGGTACACGCAGGAGTACTACACGGCGGCCGGCCAGGCCGCGAGCACGGTCGGCTGGTCCACGCGGATCGGCTCCTTCAAGGTGAACCCCTCCTGCGTTTCGCCGCCGAGAGGGAAGCTCGCGGGGACGATCACCTACTGCGACAGCGGCTTGCCGGCTGCGAACGCTCTGGTCGAGATCTCGGACGGCCACTCGGCTCCCACGATCTTGAACGGGACCTACGCTATCGATCTCTCCCCCGGGAACTACTCGGTGACCGTCAAGGGTCCGAGCTGCAGCGCCGCCGGCCCCTTCGACGTCACGGTCGCCAACGGCGGGACGACCACGTTCGACGCCTGCCTTGCCGGGACCCCGCTGCTGACCCTGGGCGCCCAAACGGTGACCGGCGGCAACGGCAACGGCGTCATCGACAAGAACGAGTGCAACGATCTCTTCGTGACGCTCGAAAACATCGGCTGCGCCGTGGACACGGGGATCACCGCCACGCTTTCGACGAGCACGCCGGAAGTGACGGTGGACACGGATCCCTTCCCCTACCCGGACATCCCGCAGGGGGGCTCGGGCACGAACGCGCTCGGAATGAAGGTCAGCACGTCTCCCGCCTTCCTGTGCGGGACTCCGGTCGATTTCACGCTCACCGTCAACGATACGACCGGGGCCCATGTCTTCCCCTTCACCCTCCCGTCGTGCGTCACGCCGACGATCAGCTTCTCGGGGTCGATCGCGGCGGGCGATCCGATGCAAACAGGACGCCTCAACCGCGACGGGGTCGCGAGCGTGTGCGGCTCCGTCAAGGCGACTCCGCCGCTCTTTGATTCGGTCATGCGCCGTTACGACGCGTACAACTTCACCAACGACGGCGACGTCGCAGCCTGTGTGACGGTCAACGTCACCTCCGGCTGCTCGACGAACATCTTCTACGCGGTCTATGCGGGCAGCTTCGATCCGAGCAACATCCAGACGAACTACAGGGCGGACGCCGGCGCGAGCTTCGCCGGAACCGCGACCTTCTCGTTCACCATACCGGCGCACAAGACCTGGGTGCTCGTCGTCCACGAGGTGGCGACGACCGGCTGCGCGAGCTACAGCGGAACCATTTCGGGCCTCACCAGCAACACGGACGGCGGCGGGGCCTGCCCGCCCTTCCTGACCGATCTCTCGCCGGCCAACGTCTGGCTGGGTCTGAAGAACAGCGACGACGTCGGGACCTACTTCGACCTGAAGGCCGAGATCTACCGCAACGGCTCGCTGATCGGGTCGGGCGAGACCCTGAACCTCGTGGGCGGGAGCTCCGGCTTCAACAACGCGAAGAAGAGGATCATCGACCTCGTCCGCTCCGCCAACCATGTCTCTTTCGCGTCGGGCGACACGCTCTCCATCAAGCTCTATACGCGCATCGGCACCAACCCCGCGAAGCCGGAGTCGGCGCACCGGAGCGGCACGGCCCGTCTCTGGTTCAACGACGCCCAGGCGGACACGGAGTTCGACACGACGATCGGCGGCGTCCACGATGACTGGTACTTCCGCGCCGGCGGCGGCTTGCAGAATTCTCCGGGAGCGGGTCCGAAAACGACGATCGACGTCTTCGTCGACCGGTTGAAGCCCGCCGGCAATCCGAATCCGTACACGCTCTTCGGCACCTGGACGCACACGTTCTGACGATTTGAGATCAGACCTTCCCGGACTTCGGGAGGCGGGGCCGGCTGGGCAACCAGCCGGCCTTTTTCATTCCGGAATACTCGACTTTAGTCGAGTATTTTTCTCGCCCGGCGAGCCGGCTGGATCTAAATGTCTCGTTAAGAAAGATGCCGCCGGTCAATCGCTCCTTGACACACATGAACCGTGGGAATAGCGTTCGAACTCCGTTGCGAGTCTCATGGAACCCCGTGGATGTGTCATCCAACCCTACCGCGCTTGGAACAGCTCGCCTCTTGATTTGAAGCAGAGTGATTTTTATTTGGAGGACTCTCTATGAAGAAAGGTTCCCGATTTAGTTCCCTCTCCCTGACTCTCCTGGTCGTCCTCGCCGTCTCGTGCACCTCCCACCAGCGTCCCCTCTCGCAGAGCGGCTCCGAGCCCGCGATGCGCGGAGGCAGCGCCAACGTCGCCGCCGGAGTCGCGGCGAACACTCCGGGCGAAGTTGACAGTGCCTCTCCGGCCGCGCGGCAGGCGGCGCAGGCGCAGGCCATGAGCGCGAAGGGCCCCGGACCCATCGTGATCCGCGCCGCCGCGTTCGCCGTGACCGACCCCGTCCGCAGTCTCAAGGGGTCCTATGCCGAGGCCGACCCGACGAAGAGCCAGCCCGGCATCGAGATCAACGAGCTCAACACGGAGGAGGTCCGCACGTTCCCGAACATCCCGATGCGCCCGGACGCGACCCTGAAGGGGATGAGATCGGTCTCGGCGGTCAACGCGATGCCCGGCCCGAGCCTGACCTTCGAAGGCAACAGCGCCGCCAACAACACGGCGGTCTTCGGCGGGACCGTCGCGCCCCCCGACACCAACGGGGCCGTCGGCCCGAACCACTACGTCCAGATGACGAACCTCCTGACCGGCATCTACGACAAGGCCACCGGCGCGCTGCTGCCCCCCGGCCGCTTCCCGCTGAGCCCGCTCTTCGCGAAGCTCGGCGGCGTTTGCGCGACGACCAACAACGGGGACCCGGTGGTCCAGTACGACAAGCTGGCGGACCGGTGGGTCCTTTCCCAGTTCGGCTTCACGGCCACCAACGCGCCCCCCTATCACCAGTGCATCGCCGTCTCCAAGACCTCCGACCCGGCCGGCGAGTACTACGCGTACGACTTCGAACAGCCCGGCCAGGAGTTCCCGGACTACCCGAAGCTCGGCTCGTGGCCGGACGCGTACTACATGACGACGAACCAGTTCTTCCAGGGCGGCGGCTTCGACGGCGGCGGCGCCTTCGCGCTCGACCGCGCGAAGATGCTCGTCGGCGACCCGACGGCGACGGAGATCTACTTCAACCTCTGCTTCACCGCCGGCCACTGCGCGGTCAACCATCCCGAGGGAATCTTCGGGATGCTCCCCTCCGACTTCGACGGCCTGACGCCGCCGCCCGCGGGAGCGAAGAACATCTTCACGTATCCGCTCTCCGTGAGCTTCGGCGACGCCGTGGACGGGGCGCGGCTCTTCGAGTTCACCCCCGACTTCGCTACGCCCGCGCTCTCGACCTTCACGGAACGGGCGGACAGCCCGGCGCTCCTCGCGACGTATGACGGCCGCGACCCGAGCGGGCGCGGCGACGTCCGCGAGCCGGCTCCCGGCGAGAACCTGGAGTCGCTCGCTTCCCGCTTCATGCACCGGCTGCAGTATCAGAACCGCGGCGGATTCGAGACCTGGGTGTCGAACATCACGGTCAACGTCGGCACCGGCTCGGTCAACGCCACGAACTACCGGGCCGCCCCGAGATACTTCGAGCTCTCTCGGACGAGCCCGGGCGGCGTCATCACCACCACCGAGCAGGCCACGTACGCGCCCGATCCCGGAAGCGCGAACCGCGGGCGCTGGATGGGAAGCGCCGCGGAGGACGCCTCGGGCAACCTCGCCCTGGGATACAGCCGCACGAGCACGACCGCCGCGGATTTCCCCTCAATCATGTGGGCCGGCCGGCTCGTGACCGATCCTGCCGGCGGCCTGTTCCAGGGAGAAGCGACGATGTTCGCGGGTCTGGGGACCCAGACCGGGACCTCCAACCGCTGGGGCGACTACAGCGCGATGCAGGTCGACCCGGTGGACTACTGCACCTTCTGGTTCACGCAGGAATACAGCCCGGCAGGGAACACCTCGTTCAACTGGCGGACGCGGATCGGGGCCTTCAAGTTCCCGAGCTGCGTCTCGCCCGCGATGGGCAAGCTCGCCGGCAACGTGACCTACTGCCAGAACGGGCAGCCGATCAAGGGCGCCGTGATCACCGTCTCCGACGGGCACGGCAGCGCCACGATCGCGGACGGATCCTATTCGATCAACCTGCCGCCCGGCGACTACACCGTCTCGGCCACCGACCCGTTCGCCAACTGCGGGACGTCTTCTTCTCAGAGCGTCACCATCGGCAACGGGGGAACGACCACGGCAAACTTCTGTCTGAACGGGACCCCGCTGATCAATTTCGTCTCCGCTTCGTACGACGACAGCCCCGGGAACAACAACGGCTTCATCAACCGGGACGAGTGCTTCAAGGTCAACGCGAACCTGGAGAACGACGGCTGCGCGGCCGAGAGCGGGATCTCGGCGGTCCTGTCCACCTCGACCGCGGGAGTCGTCGTGGATCAGCCCTTCTCCACGTATCCCAACATGGGCATCAACGGCGGCGGCGGGAACGCGACGCCGTATCGGGCCCACACGACCCCGGCCTTCGTTTGCGGCACACCGATTGACTTCACGCTGACCGAGACCTCGGCCATCGGCGGCGTGCGCGTCTTCGGCTTCAGCTTCCCGACCTGCGGCGGCGGGGCCGACCAGTCCTTCTCCGGCGTCCTGGACGCCACCGACAGCGTGGCCACGGCCGGGCGCCTCGGGCGCAACGCCGTCGCGAGCGTCTGCGGCACCGCCAAGGGGTGCCCCGGCTCCTTCGACGCGAACCCGCGCTTCTTCGACACGTTCACCTTCTCCAACCCTGCGGCCGTCCCGGTCTGCCTGACCGTGACGCTGGACCAGTCGACCTGCGGCAACGCCCTGCTGGCCGCGGGATACCTCGACAGCTTCAGCGGCGCGAACCTCTGCCTGAACTACCTCGGGGACGCCGGCGGGAGCGCGAACATCAGCTCGTTCGCGGTCGATGTGCCGGGCGGGCATAACCTCGTGCTGTCCATCCAGCAGACGACAGTCGGCACGTTCTGCCCCGGCGGCTACAGCGGCACCATCTCCGGCTTCCTGGACGACAGCGATGCCGGCGCGGGGCACCTGGAAGCCCTCTCTCCGGCCAACGTCTGGCTCGGCCTGAAAAACAGCGACGATGTGGGCACCTACTTCGACCTGAAGGCCGAGGTCTATCGCAACGGCTCCCTCGTGGGCAGCGGCGAGTCCGACGGCCTCCGCGGCGGATCGAGTGGCTTCAACAACGCCGTGCTGAGAACGGTGGACCTGGCGCTCTCTTCACCGGGAACCGACCCGGCCTGCTCCGGAGACACGCTCTCGATCAAGCTCTCCGTGAGGATCTCCGAGATCGTCAAGGGCCATCGCAGCGGCACGGCCCGACTCTGGTTCAACGACGGCCAGGCGAACAGCCGTTTCGACGCGACCATCGGCGGGTCCAACATCAACCTCTATCTGCTGGACGGCTTCGTTCTCGGGACCAGCCCCGGGGCGGGACCGAAGAAGACCCTCGATGTCACCGTCGACAAGCTGAAGAACGGAAACGACTTCATGCCCTTCGGGACCTGGATCAAGACCTTCTAAGACTTCGAGCCAGGGAACACCCGGGCCGGCTGAGCGATCAGCCGGCCCTTTTTTTTCTTGTCGTCCTGAGCGCAGCGAAGGATCTGCTCCCCTCCTCGGTCAGGCCGAGGCAGATTCCTCGCTGCGCTCGGAATGACAGGGCCGCGCGCGGAATGATAGGAAGGGTCAGGCGGCGGTCGTGGCGGCTTCGACGATGACGACCCTCTTGGCGGCGGCGTCGAGCTCCGCCTCGACGCCGATCGGGATCGTCGCCTTTTCCTTGGTGTGGCCGAAGACGAGGCCGGCAAGGACCGGCTTGCCGAGGTCGCCGAGGATCTCGTCCAGGAGGTCCGTCATCGAGAGGTTGACCTCGAAGCTCGACTTCGCGGGCGTGCATTCGGTGCAGGTGCCCCAGACGATGCCGGCGGCTTCGTGGAGTTTCCCGGCGAGCTTCAACTGCGTGAGCATCCGGTCCACGCGGTAGGGGGCCTCGCCCGTATCCTCGAGGAAGAGGATCTTCCCCTTCGCCTCGATCTCGTACGGCGTCCCCATGGTCGTCGAGACGAGCGTCAGGTTCCCGCCGGCGATCGGGCCGCGCGCCTTGCCGGGCGAGACGGCATGGAGCGGGAAGGAGGGCCAGTCCGGATCGTCCTCCGGCGGATTGGCCAGCTCGCCGATCGGCTCGGCCGAGAAGAGGGCCTTTTTCAGGCTCGCGAGAGACCACGGGGGCATCGAGCCGGTGGCGACGGGGCCGTGGAACGTGACGAGCCCAGCCTTTTTCGTGATCGCGAGGTGGAGCCCGGTGATGTCGGAGTAGCCGAGGAGGACCTTGGGGTTCCTGCGCAGGAGCTCGTAGTCGATGCCGGAGAGCAGCCGCTCGGTGCCGTAGCCCCCCTCGAGGCAGAAGACCCCCGCCACGCCGGAGTCGGCGAACATCGCGTGGAGGTCCTCGAGCCGCTCCTTCTCCGTCCCCGCCATGTACCCGTGCCGCGCCCGGACGTTTTTCCCGACCCGGCACTTCAGGCCGAGCAGAGCCTCCAGGCGCGCCGCCGCCAGATCGATCCGCCACGTGTCGAAGACGTAGGAAGACGGCGTGATCAACCCGATCGTGTCCCCCGGCCTGAGCGTCCGCGGCTTGACCATCGGCCGAGCCGAGACCAGCGGCGCGGGAGTCGGACTCGGCTTGCGTGCCGCGAGCGCTCCAGCGCCCGCGAGTGCCGCGATTCCGAAAACCTCCCGTCGCGTTTTCACTACTTTGGACTTTGGACCTTGGACCTTGGGCTCATTTGATCTCGGCCAGCGCCTTGATTCGCACCGCCTCGAATTCGTCGCCGCGCGTCCAGCGCGGCATCCGGTCGGCGTCGGCGACTCGGAGGCCGAGGAGGAAGGCGAGGCGGGCGTCTTCGACCGCGCCCGCGAAGTCGAGGGTGTCGCGGTACTCGTCGGAGGGCTGGTGGTAGGTGTTCTTCTCGTACGCCTCGACCTGCTCCCTGCCGTAGCCGGCCGGCTTTCCGACGACGTCCGTCCCGAACTTCAGATAGGCGGAGGGGACGCCGGCCTTCGCGAAGTTGAACTGGTCTGACCGGTAGAACCGCCCGCGGTCGGGGAACTCGTCCGGCTTGACGACGCGCCCCTGCGTCTTCGCGGCGGCGATGACTTCGGAGTCGAGCGAGGACTTTCCGAGCCCGATGAGCGAGATGTCGCGCGTCTTCCCGAACCAGTTGGCTTCGTCGATGTTGATGTCGGCGGCGATCCTTCCGACCGGCACGGGAGGGTGCGCCGCGAAGTACTGGGAGCCGAGCAGTCCCTGCTCCTCCCCGGCGACGAACGCGAAGTAGACGGTCCGGCGGGGGGGCCGGCGCAAATCCGCGAAGGCCCTCGCCACGGAGAGGATGGAGGCCACGCCGGAAGCGTTGTCGATCGCGCCGTTGTAGATCGGGTCGTCCTCCGGACGCGGTCCGGGCTTGATCCCGAAATGGTCGTGGTGCGCCGTGTAGACCACAGCCTCCCCGGAGAGCTTCGGGTCACTCCCCGGGATCTTCCCGACGACATTGCCCGACTCCTTCCGGACGATCGCGTTGGAGAGAGCGAACGAGAACTTGACTCCGAGCGGCACCGGCCGGAACAGGCGCGACTCGGCCGAGGCCCGCAGTTGATCGAGGTCCTGGCCGCCGAGCTTCACCACCAGGCGCGCCAGCTCCTCCGTCGCCCACATCCGGATCCGGACCCGGGGCGAGCCGTCGTCGGGCAGCTCGAAGTTCTCTCCCGCCCAGGAGTTCTTGACGACGTGCCAGGGATACCCGGCCGACGGGGTCGTGTGGATGAGGATCGCGCCGGCCGCCCCCTTCTTCGCCGCCATCAGGTACTTGTAGTCCCAGCGCCCGTACCAGAGGCGGGTCTTGCCCGCGAAGAGGTTCGGATCGCTCTCCGGATCGTTGTTCATCATCAGGAGGACCTTCCCCGAAAGGTCCGCGTCTTTGTAGTCGTCCCACCGGTACTCGGGCGCGACGATGCCGTATCCGACGAACACGATCTCGGCGTCCTCGATCTTCGCCTCCGGCTTCTGAACGCCGGAGAAGGCGACGAGGTTCTCGCCGGGCGCGCCTTCCGCGGAGCCGCGCTCGGAGCGGAACGAGGCCGGGTCGGAGAAGCTCGCCTTCAGGCCGACGAGCGGCACCTTCTGGATCCAGCCGCCGCCGGGGGCTCCCGGCTCGAGCCCCATGGCCTCCATCTGCGACCGGATGTAGGCCTCCGCGAGCGCGTCCCCGCGCGTGGCCGGGCCGCGCCCCTCGAGCAGGTCCGATGCGAGGAACTCCGTGTGCGCCCGCAGGATCTCTTCGGTGATTCTCGCCGCGGCCCGGCGCGCTTCCGGCGCGTCCGCGCGGCCTGCCGGAGGCCCTTTCGCGGCGAGCGTCGCGCCGAGCAGCAGAGCGCCCGCGAGAAGCCGGGAAAGACGCTTCACGGCGCCGTCAGTGGGGCACCGGCGCGGCCGCCGGAGCCGGGGACTTCGGCGGCGGATTGCCCGGGGTCTCCGGTTTGGCGAGCGGGCCCTTGGCGGCGGGCGCCTCCCCGGCGCGCGGAGGCTCGTCCTTCGGCATCGGCTTGCGCGGGAACATCGCGTCCCGCATCGCCGCGTCGTAGACGAAGCAGGCGATGACGACGGAGGCCTGCATCAGGTCCTCCTTCTGCAGGCGCTCGTAGACGTCCATGTTCGTGTGGTGCGTGCGCGTCTCGTACTCGACCTCGTCCTGGACGAACTGGAAGCCCGGCAGCCCGACGGCGTCGAAGGAGAGGTGGTCGGTGCCGCTGGTGTTGCGCATCGTCACGGCCGTCACGCCCAGGTCCTTGAGGGGCTCGATCCAGGACTCGAAGATCGGCACGGCGGCCGCGTTCTCCTGCGCGTAGACGCCGCGGATCTTGCCGGTCCCGTTGTCGAGGTTGAAGTAAGCGGAGAGCTTCGCGTGCTCCGGCTTGACCGCCAGCGGCCCGGTCGGCCGGCGCAGGAAGGAGGGGAGGTCTTCCTGCTCCGGAGTCAGCGGCTGTTTCGGCTCCGGGCGCGAGGCGAAGTGCTGCGAGACGTAGCCGCGGGAGCCGAGGAGCCCCTGTTCCTCGCCGCTCCAGAGGGCGATGCGGATCGTGCGCTTCGGCTTGACGCCGAGAGCCTTCAGGATCCGGACGGCTTCCATCGTCGCGGCGACGCCGGCGCCGTTGTCCGTGGCCCCCGTACCGCCGTGCCACGAGTCCATGTGGGCGCCGAGCATGACGACTTCGCCCTTCTTGTCCGTCCCCGGAATCTCCGCGACGGTGTTCCAGGCCTTCGGCTCGTCGGTGAACGTCGTCTTGAGATTGACCTCCAGCTCGACGGGCTCCTTGTGGTCGAGCAGCCGCGCGATCCGCTCCCAGTGCTCGATCGCCATCACGAGCGTGGGCACCGCGGCCGGCGCGCCCTTGCGCTGGCCTCCCTGGACGCCCTGGACGTGGAACGTGCCGCCGTCGGGCGCGCCTGCCTCGAGGACCGCGGCCACCTTCTCCTCGGCGAGAAACTTCGCCAGTTCCCTCTGAAAGGCGCGCCGCCGGACGAGGTCCTCCCGGGTGAAGGGCCTGCCGGCGCGCATGTAGGGGCGCACGCCGGGGATCTCGTACTGGGAGATCTCGGCGAGGGACTTCTCATCGTAGCGCTCGGAAAGCGCTTTCTCCTGCGGCTTGACCTCGCGCTCCTCGCCGACCATCACGATCTTCCCGGCGAGCTTCCCCTTCTCCTTCTCCAGGTCCTCCTTGTCCGTCAGCTTGACCTTGACCGCCTGGGCGCGCAGGGGCCCATCCGTCCCGGGGCTCCAGGCGAGCGGCAGCGCGAGCAGCTCGGCGACGTCCGGCGACACCATCCGGACGGTCGAGACCTCGTAGCTCCAGCCGCGCCCGAAGGGCTCCCAGCTTTCGAGGTGGGCGTTGGAAAGCCCCCAGTCCTCGAGTTGCTGGCGCGTCCAGTCGTTGGCCCGCCTCATGTTGGGAGATCCCGTCAGGCGCGGGCCGATCTTGTCCATCAGGGTGCTGGCGGTCTCCATGACCTTCGAGTCCCGGAACCCCTCCAGCCGGATCTTCGTGACCATGTCCAGGTCCACCCGCTCCTGTCCCGGCACGGCCGGGACGAGCGCCATGGACGCGAGAAGGACAACGGATGCGACTTTTCTCAAGGATTCCTCCTGTTTGATGTCCGGCACGCTAACACCTTTGGGTTTCATGTTCCAGGTTTCAGGTTTCAGGAATTCGCCCTCTTGAAACCTGAAACCTGAAACCTGAAACCACGCACGCTACTCGGCGAGGAACAGCGTGAGGGCGAAACGCGCGCCGGGCTCGATCCACTGCTCGAGGGCCTGGAAGCCCGCCGCCGCGCCCATCCCGAGCACCTGCTCGGCGGCGTACTTGTAGGAGCTTTCGGTCCAGATGAACTCGCCGGCTTCGAAGGAGACGTCGCAATCCGCGCGGAGGATCGCGACCCGCTGCGCGCGGCGCGAGACGAGGTGCATCTCGACGCGGCTCTCGGCGCGGTTCCAGACCGCGCGGTGGTCGAAGGCGTCGAGATCGAAGTTTCCTTCGAGCTCGCGGTTGATCCTCACGAGCAGGTTCCTGTTGAAGGCGGCCGTCACGCCGAGCGGATCGTCGTAGGCGAGCTGCAGGTCGCGCTCCGGCTTGACGAGATCCGCGCCGAGGAGGAGGGCGTCTCCCGGACGCAGCGCGCGCCGGATCTCCGACAGGAACTCGTGGGAAGCCGGGGGATCGAAGTTCCCGATGTTGGACCCGAGGAAGAGGACGAACATCGTTCCCCTTCCGCGGCCGGCCGCGGCGCGCCGCAGCCCCTCCTCGTAGGTCGCGCGGTGGCCCACGACCGAGATGTGCTCGAAGCGGCCGAGCGTTCTCTCCGACTGCTCCAGGGCCGTGGGCGAGATGTCGATCAGGTGGACCGCGACCGGCCGCCGCCGGCTGCGCAGCGCCTCGGCGAGCATCGCGATCTTCTCGCCGCTCCCGCACCCCAACTCGACGAGCGTCAGCGGATCCGCCAGCGGCGCGACGACCTGGTCGGCCCACCGGGACAGCAGCTTCCCCTCCGCCCGGGTGATCCGATACCACGGAAGCCGGCTGATCGCTTCGAAGAGGCAGGATCCGAGCGCGTCATAGAGATACTTCGACTGGAGCTGCTTCGGATCGAGCGCGAGGTCTCTCCCGACATCCGCGGCGAAATCGGCGATCGGATGATCGGGTGATGTGCGATCGGGCGATTGCCCGGCAACGATCACCCGATCACCCGATCGCTCGATCACCCGATCACTTGGCGCACCGGAAGCCGGCGTAGACATAAGGGTAGTTGCCGCGGAACCAGTTGCGGAAGCTCCGGCGCAGCAACTCCTTCGCGGTGGCCGGGGAGGCGCCCTTCATGACCCAGTGCTTGCCGTCGAAGAAGTCGGCGGAGTAGACGGGATAGGAGGCCATCGGCTCGAACCCCGGAAAACCGGCGAAGACCGTCGAGGTCCATTCCCATCCGTTGCCCACGAGGTCCTCGACTCCCCAGGCGCTCGCGCCCGCCGGGAAGGAGCCGACGGGCACCGGGTCGGAGCGGTGGAAGTCGAAGTTGCCGCGGCTTTCGTCGGGCGGGTCCTCTCCCCACGGATAGGGGCGCTCGGCGCCTCCCGGCGTCCCGTAGGCGGCGCGGTGGAACTCCGCCTCCGTCGGGAGCCGCTTCCCCTTCCAGCGGGCGTAGGCCTGCGCCTCCGCGTGCGAAACGTAAACGGGCCACGCCGCGGGCAGCGGCACGGGCTCGAACATCCCGCGCCAGGCCCAGCTCCCGTCCGCGCGCTCCCAGAAGAGCGGGTGCTCGACGCCGCCGCGCTCGCGCCACTCCCATCCCTCCTCGTCCCACAACTCGCGCCGGCCGTACCCGCCCGCCTCGACGAACTCCATGTAGTCGCCGTTGGTGACATTGAAGACGTCGATCTCGAAGGCGGGGACCTCGACGCGGTGCTCGGGAAACTCGTTGTCCCACCCGAACGGAACGCGCTCGAGCGTCGTGCCGAGCGTTGCCTCCCCCGCCGGGATCCGGACGACCCGCCGTCGCGGCGCCCCGTTGCCGGCCAGGATCGGCGCCTCGCCGGCGGGGCGGATCTTCCTTTCGAACGGGAGGCGATGCCACATGTAGCGCAGCGTCTCCTGGTGCATCGGCTCATGCTCGAGCACCGTGTACACCGCGAGGCCTCGCCGCAGGACCGGGCGGTCGTCGCGGACCACTTCCTTCTCGAGCAGGGCCTCTCGGATGGCCTCGTCCGCCCGGTCGCCGTAGGCCTGGATCGCCTCCCGCTCCGGCCAGCGGAACGGGGGGCGGCCGACCGCCGATTCATCCTCGGGATCGATCCCGCGCTCGAAGAGCACCTCGTAGTCGGCGTCGATCCCCGGCTCCCGAAGGCCGCGCTTGACGAGCGTATTGACGTTGAAGGCGGGCAAGTGCCCTTCGTAAAAGCAGATCGGGTTGCGCAGCGGGATCGGGCGCGCCTCGTAGGCCTCGGGGACGACGCTGTCGAAGAGCTCCCGGGAGCGCCTCCGGTTGCGATCGAACCACTGAATGGAAGCCTCGCGGTCGAACCTCATCATGGGCGACACCATGCTATTACGATGCCGAAGGGGTGTTAGATTCCTGCCTGTGCGCTGCGTCCCACTCCTCCCGTGTCTCGTCCTGCTGGCCGCGGTTGCGGCCACGGCCAGCGGCCGCGTCGCGCCGTCCGGGCCCGTGAAGGGGACGCCGGTCCCCGCGGCGGCGAAGGCGGAACCGCTCGCGCTCGCCGGCGACATCGCGGCTCGGCTGCGCCAGCTCCCTCCGACGAAGCTCGACTACGACCACGCGCTCCTGGACCGGGCGGAGAAACGGGCGCTCGGCAAGTTGCTCGAGGCGTCCCGCGGGATCGACGAGATCTTCCTGCGCCAGGTGTCCGAGGAAAACCCTTCCCTCCGGGCCACGCTTCTCCGAGAGGCCGGGAGCCGGCCGGGCGTCTCCGACGCCCTCCGCTACTTCCTGATCAACAAGGGCCCGTGGGACCGCCTGAAAGAGAACGAGCCGTTCATCGGGACGCGCCCGAAGCCTCCGGGAGCGGCGTTCTACCCGCCCGACGTGACGAAGGAGGAATTCGAGCAGTGGCTCGCCGCGCATCCGGAGGACAGGGAGAAGTTCCAGGGCCTCTTCACGGTGATCCGGCGGGAGGGGAAGCGGCTCGCCGCGATCCCCTATTCGAAATACTACGGCCCCGAGCTGACCCGCGTCGCCGGGAGCCTGCGCGAGGCGGCCGCGCTGACGGGCAACGCGTCTCTGAAGAAATACCTGACCCTCCTCGCCGCCGCGCTCCTCTCCGACGACTACTTCGCCTCCGACCTCGCCTGGATGGACCTCGACTCCGACATCGAGGTCGTCCTGGGCCCCTATGAGGTGTACGAGGACCGCCTCTTCAATTACAAGGCCTCCTTCGAGTCGTTCGTCACCGTGCGCGACAAGGCCGAGAGCGCGAAGCTCGCCGTCTCTGCCGCCCACCTGCCCGACATGGAGAAGAACCTGCCGATCCCCGAGGCGCACAAGAACTTCAACCGCAAGTTCGAGTCCCCCATCCGCGTCGTCCAGGAGGTCCTGACCGCGGGGGACGCGCGCATCGCCGTGCAGACTTCCGCCTTCAACCTCCCCAACGACGAGCGCGTGCGGCAGGCGAAGGGCTCCAAGAAGGTCCTGCTCAAGAACGTCATGGAGGCGAAGTTCCGGTTGAGCGGTCTGCCGATCGCGCGGCGGGTCCTCGACCCTGAGCAGGCGAGCCTGCTCTCCTTCGACGCGTACTTCAATCACACCCTCTTCCACGAGATGTCGCACGGCCTCGGTCCCGGCGTCATCACCGGGCCCGACGGAAAGAAGGTGGAAGCGCGCCTGCTCCTCAAGAACCTCTACTCGACGATCGAGGAATGCAAGGCGGACGTCCTGGGAGTCTGGAACATCCTGTACGGCCTGGACCAGAAGTGGCTGACCGGATTCGACGAGGCGGCCCTCTTCGCGACCGACGCCGGCCTGATGTTCCGGTCGATGCGTTTCGGCCTCGAGGAGGCGCACGGCGGGGGGACCGCCGTGCAGTGGAACTGGTACCGGGAGAAGAAGGCGATCATGCCGTTCTCCAGCGGGCGGTTCCGCGTGCGGACGGAGATGGTCCGCGAGGCGGTCCGCTCGCTCGCCAACGAGCTGCTCGAGATCGAGGCGACGGGAGATATCGAGCGCGCGCGCCGCCTGCTCGCCCGCTACGGCCGGATGACGCCGGAGATCCGGGCCACCATCGCCCGCTTGAGCGACGTTCCCGTGGACATCGCTCCGGTCTTCACGGCGGCCGGAGAGAAGTAAATGCGCGGTGTTCGGTGCCCGGTGCTCGCGCGGGTCACCGGGCGCCGGGCACCGGGGACCGTTCGCGTGGGCTCGCATCTTGCTGTGCATCGAGAACTGGAGGTGAATCGTGGTAGAGACCGAGACTCCCGCTGAACATCCGGCGCCGGTCGCGGCGGCGAAACGCCGCAGGGCACCGGCGCGGCGCAAGGCTGCCTCCCGCAAGGCGCCGGCGCGGCGCAAGAAGACGCGAAACCGCTCCCAGGCGACCGCGAAGGGCCTCTCCGCCCTGCTCGATGGATGGTCGGCCCGGGCGGCGGCCGCCGGGAAGGGCTTGAAGAGCCTGTCCGGGCAGGGCACGGACGCGGCCCGGCGCGCCTTCCGGGGCGCGGGAGCGGCGTCGAGGAAGACGATCGCGCGCCTGGCCAAGGAATGGGAAGGCATGGACGCGAAGCGCCGGGCTCAGTTCGTCGCGGCGCTGCTCGCCGCTCTCGCCGCCGCCTCGGCGCCCATCGTCCGGACCCGGATGAAGAAGTAGCGCCATTCCGCCGCCCGACTCCGCGGTGGCCGGCGAAAACCGGCACGCTTTCTGCTCCTCCACCGCTGCGGATGAACCCCTCGAAACCTTGCTTCGGGCCGCGGAGGCGACGCTCTCCGGGCGCAGGCCGGGGCGAGGCCTCTGAATGATGGGATCCGCGATGCCGACGGCCGCCGAGCCCATTCGGGGCGAGCTCTTTTCCACCGAGCGCCTCGAGCAGTTCGCGGAGGCCCTGGCGGCGGAGCACTCGGTCCACCCCGGCAAGCGCCGCGGGCGGCCCCTCCTCCCCCGCCTGCAGGAGAACGGGCGCGTCCTGCTCTCCTCGTACCGCGCGATCGCCGGAGCGATCCGGGAAGAGCGGACGATCTCCCCCGCCGCCGAGTGGCTCGTGGACAACTTCCACATCGTCGAGGACCAGCTCCGCGAGATCCGCGAGGACCTGCCGCCCGGCTTCTACCACGAGCTGCCGAAGCTCTCCCGCGGCCCGCTCGAGGGGTACCCGCGCGTCTACGGCCTGGCCTGGTCCTTCGTCGAGCACACCGACAGCCGCTTCGACCCGGAGACGCTGCGGAGGTTCGTGCGCGCCTACCAGCGCACGCGGCTCCTGACGATCGGAGAGCTCTGGGCGATCGCGATCTCCCTGCGGGTCGTGCTCGTCGAGAACCTGCGGCGCCTGGCCGTGTGCATCGTCGAGCGGCGCAGCGCCCGCGAGCGGGCCGACGCCATCAGCGACTTGCTGCTCGGCGTCGAGGGACGGCCGCCCACGGACCCGGGGCCCATCCTCCGCGAGGCGGGGGACCGGCCGCTCACGGGCCCCTTCGCCGTGAGGCTCATCGAGCGCCTGCGCGAGCAGGACCCGGAAGTCACCCCCGCCGTCCCGTGGCTCGCGCAGCGGCTCGCCGCCCAGGGACTCTCGGCCGACGAGATCGTGCGGCGGGAACAGCAGGAGCAAGTGGCGACGCACGTCACCGTGCGCAACGTGATCACGAGCATGCGCCTGCTCTCCTCGGTGGACTGGGCCGATTTCTTCGAGAGCGTCAGCCTCGTCGAGGAGGCGCTGCGCGACGGGACGCGCGTCGCCGAGATGGACTTCGCGACGCGCGACCGGTACCGGCGCGCCGTCGAGGAGCTGGCCAGGGGGAGCCGATTCTCCGAGGTCGAGGTCGCGCGGCGAGCGGTCCGGCGGACGTGGAAGGCGGCGGCGGAGCTTCCCGGCCGTGGACTCGGCGGACCGCAGGGCCCGCCGCTGAGATCGCCTGCCGAGTCCCGCCTGACCGACCCCGGTTACTTCCTGATCTCCCACGGACGGGCGAATTTCGAGAAGGAGCTCGCCTACCGCGTTCCGGTCCGCGACTGGCTGAAGCGCGCCTGGCTGCGGCACGCCACCGGCGGATACATCGGGACGATCGTCCTGGTGACCGCCGTGATCGTCAGCTGCCCGGTCATGATCTCGGCGCTCGCGGGGGCGCCTCCCTTTTCCGTCTGGCTCCTCGCCCTCCTCGCGCTCGTTCCCGCGTCGGATCTGGCCATCGCGGCCGTCAACCGGGACGTGACGCACATCGTCAAGCCGCGGCGCCTGCCGAAGCTGGAGCTGAAGAAGGGCGTCCCGGGCGAGCTCCGGACGCTCGTCGTCGTCCCGACATTTCTCGCGAGCGAAGCCGACATCGCCCGGCTGATCGAGCGCCTCGAGGTCCATTTCCTCGCCAACAGCGGCGGGGATCTCCGGTTCGCCCTCCTCTCGGACTGGGCCGACTCGCCGGAGGAGAGCGCCGCCGGAGACGAGGAGCTCGTCGCCGCGGCGGTCGCCGGCATCGCGGAGCTGAACGCCCGCCACGGGCCCGCTCCGGGCGGGGGCGACCGCTTCCTCCTCCTCCACCGCCGGCGCGTCTGGAATGAGAGGGAACGGGAATGGATCGGCTGGGAGAGAAAGCGCGGAAAGCTCCACGAGTTGAACCGCCTCCTGCGCGGCGCGAAGGACACGACGTTCCTGCCGCTCGCTCCGGGGGGTCCGGCCGTCCCTCCGGACGTGCGCTACGTCATCACGCTCGACGAAGACACGCGCCTGCCGCGCGAAGCCGCCCGCAGCCTGGTCGGCGCGATGGCCCACCCGCTGAATCATCCGGTCTTCGACCTGGAGACCGGCCGCGTGGCCGGAGGGCACGCGGTGCTCCAGCCGCGAGTGACGCCGATGCTGCCGGCCACCGGATCTGGCACGGTCTTCCAGCAGGTCTTCTCCGGGCCGCGCGGCACCGATCCCTACGCGTTCGCCGCTTCCGACGTCTACCAGGACCTCTTCGGCGAGGGGAGCTACACGGGAAAGGGCATCTACGACGTGGACGCGTTCGAGCGCGCGCTCGCCGGCCGCACTCCGGAGAACGCGCTCCTCTCGCACGATCTCTTCGAAGGCCTCTTCGCGCGCGCCGGGCTCGTCGCCGACGTCGAGCTCTTCGAGGGCTATCCGGCCCACTACGAGGCCGCCGCCCTCCGGACGCACCGCTGGGCGCGCGGAGACTGGCAGTTGCTCCCCTGGATCTTCGGGAAGGCGCCGGACGCGTCCGGGCGAAGAGTCCAGAACCCCATCCCCGCCATCGGCCGCTGGAAGATGCTCGACAACCTCCGCCGCAGTGTCTCCCCGCCGGCCGCCCTGGCGACGCTCCTCGCGTGCTGGACGCTGCCCGGCGGGAGACCCGACATCTGGACGGCGTTCGTCGTCGCGACGATCCTGATCCCCGGGTTCTTCGCGTTCTTCACGGGACTCCTCCTTCCGCGGCGCCGCGGGATCGCCAAGAGGAGCTACCTGCGGCGGCTCGGCGCGGACCTGGCGCTCTCGCTCGCCCAGGGAGCGCTGCGGATCGTGTTCCTCGCGCACCAGGCCTGGCTCATGGCCGACGCGGCCGCGAGGACGCTCGCCCGGCTCTGGCTCACGCGGCGGCGGCTGCTCGAATGGGTGACGGCGCGGCAGGCGCGGCGAGACCTCGACCTGACGCTCGCCGAGTTCTACCGGCGCATGAGCCCCGCGGCCCTCCTGGCGGCCGCGGGGGCGCTGCTCGTGGCGATCTTCCGGCCGGACGCCTTCGCCGAGGCGGGGGTCTTTCTCGCCGCCTGGGCCGCCTCGCCGGCCGTGGCCCGCTGGGCGAGCCTTCCGCCCCGCGACGAGGAGGAGAAGCCCCTGCCGGAGGGCGACGTGAGGTTCCTCCGCTCGATCGCGCGGCGAACGTGGAGGTTCTTCGATGCCTTCGCCGGCAAGGAGGACAACGCCCTTCCCCCCGACAACTTCCAGCAGATCCCCCAGCCGGTCGTGGCGCACCGCACTTCGCCGACGAACATCGGCCTTCTCCTCCTCTCGACGATCAGCGCCAACGACCTCGGCTGGATCGGGACGGAGGAAATGGTCGGGCGCCTCGAGGCGACTCTCGACACGGTCGGCCGGCTCGAGCGCTACCAGGGCCACCTCTACAACTGGTACGACACGCAGAGCCTGACGCCGCTGGAGCCGCGGTACGTCTCGACCGTGGACAGCGGCAACCTGGCCGGAGACCTCATCGTCGTCAAGCAGACGTGCCTCGAGCGGATCTCCCGCCCGCTCTCCTTCGGCGGCGCCCTGGAAGGCGTCGGCGACGCCCTGAGGCTCCTGCGCGAAGCCTCGGCGAACCTCGCCCCGGGCGCGGAGGGCGCGGTGACGCGGCGGCAGCTCGTGACGTCGCTCGACGCGCTCGAGGCCTGCCTGGCGCCGGAGCCCGCCACCGCCGCCCAGTGGGCGACGCGGCTCACGCAGCTCTCGCAGCGCGCGGAGACGGTCCTGGACACGGTCAGGGCTCTCGCGCAGGACAGCCCGGACCCGCTCTTCGCGGAAGCGCTCGCCTGGGCCCGGGCGGCCGCGTCCGCGGTCCAGAGTCACGCCCGCGACCTCGAAGCGACGCGGCGCTGGACGCGGTTCCTGCCCGGAGGCCCGGCCTGGTCGCGCGAGCTGCCGGCGGCGGCGGCCGAGGCGCTCGAGGCGCTGGACCGGGAAGACCCGGCGCTCGAAGACCTCGCCGACGCCTGCGAGGCGGCGGCCGGAAGAATCGAAGCCCTCGGCGCCGGGGACGGCGCCCCGGCCGCCGCCGCCGCGGTCGCCGGGCAGCTCCGGCAGTGCGCCGCCGGGGCCGCGGTCCTGGCCCGGCGCCTGGCGGAGCTGTCGCGCCTCGCCTCGCGGCTCGTCGAGGAGATGGACTTCACGTTCCTCTTCGATCCGGAGCGCAAGCTCTTCTCGATCGGCTACAACCTGTCCGACGGGAGGCTGGACTCCGGCTACTACGATCTGCTCGCCTCGGAGGCGCGCCTGGCGAGCTTCATCGCGATCGCGCGCGGAGACGTCCCCGCGTCCCACTGGTTCCGTCTCGGCCGCTCGCTGACCCCCGTTGGAAGGGGCTCGGCGCTGATCTCCTGGTCCGGCTCGATGTTCGAGTACCTGATGCCGGCGCTCGTCATGGAGGCGCCCGCGGGAAGTCTCCTCGAACAGACCAATCGCCTCGTGGTGCAGAGGCAGATCCGCTATGGCGAGGAGCGGGGCGTTCCGTGGGGTGTCTCGGAATCGGCCTTCAACGCCCAGGACCTGCATTTCACGTATCAGTACTCGAACTTCGGCGTCAGCGGCCTGGGCCTGAAGCGCGGCCTCTCCGAGGATCTCGTGGTCGCCCCGTACGCGACGGCGCTCGCGGCCATGGTGAATCCCGCCGCCGCCGTCCGCAACTTCCGGCGCCTCGCCGCGGGCGGCGCCCTCGGGCCCTACGGGTTTTTCGAGGCCGTCGACTACACGGCCTCCCGGCTGCGAGAGGGAGAGAAGGGCGCGATCGTGCAGGCCGTCATGGCGCACCACCAGGGGATGACGATCGTGGCCCTCGGCAACGTCCTCTCGCGCGGCGCGATGCGGGCGCGCTTCCATGCGGAGCCGGCCGTCCAGGCGACGGAGCTGCTGCTGCAGGAGCGGACCCCCTCGACCGTCGCCGTCGCGCGGCCGCGGGCCGACGAGGTCTCCAGCCACCTCCACGTGCGCGACTTCGTCCCGCCGGTGCTCCGGCGCTTCCGATCTCCGCACGATCCGACGCCGCGCGCCCACCTCCTCTCCAACGGCCGCTACTCGGTCATGATCACGGCGGCGGGCTCCGGCTTCTCCCGCTGGCGAGGGCGCGACGTGACGCGCTGGCGGGAGGACGTCACGCGCGACTGCTGGGGGACGTACGTCTTCCTGCGCGACGTGGGGAGCGGCCGCGTCTGGTCGGCCGGCTACCAGCCTTCCGGGGTCGAGGCGAGCGCGTACGCGGTCTTCTTTTCCGAGGACCGCGTCGAGATCCGGAGGAGGGACTCGTCCCTGACGACGACGATGCACGTCGTCGTCTCGGCGGAGGACGACGCGGAGATCCGGCAGGTGTCCGTCACCAACCTCGGGACCCGGCCGCGCGAGATCGAGCTGACGTCCTACGCCGAGCTGGCCCTCGCGCCGTCCGCCGCCGACCGGGCCCATCCCGCCTTCTCCAACCTCTTCGTGCAGACGCAGTTCGCGCCGCACCTCGACGCGATTCTCGCCACGCGGCGGCCGCGCGACGAGGACGAAAAGCCGATCTGGATCGCGCACGTGGCGGCGGTCGAGGGGGAGACGCTGGGCGCGGCGCAGTACGAGACGGACCGGGCGCGCTTCCTCGGGCGGGGCCGGGGCATCCGCAACGCCGGCTCGATCGAGGACGGGCGCCCGCTGTCGAACACGGCGGGCTCCGTGCTCGACCCGATCATGAGCCTCCGGCGCCGGGTGCGGCTGCCGGCCGGCGCGACCGCGCGCGTCCATTTCGCGACGCTCGCGGCGGAGTCGCGGGAGAAGGTCCTGGAGCTGGCCGACAAGTACCGCGAGCCGGCCGCCTTCGAGCGCACGGCCAACGTCGCCTGGACGCAGGCGCAGGTGCAGCTGCGGCACCTCGGCATCTCCGCGGACGAGGCGCACCTCTTCCAGCGGGTCGCGACCCGGATCCTCTACTCCGATCCGACGCTGCGCGCCCCCGCCCACGTCCTGATGCGCAACCGCAAGGGCGCCTCCGCCCTCTGGCCGTACGGGATCTCGGGGGACCTGCCGATCGTGCTGCTGCGGATCGACGACCCGGACGACCAGGACATCGTCCGGCAGCTCCTGCGCGCGCACGCGTACTGGCGGATGAAGGGATTGGTGGTGGACCTCGTCATCGTCAACGAGCAGGCGACGTCCTACGGCCAGGACCTGCGGCAAGCTCTCGAGGCGCTCGTGCGGTCGCGCAGCCAGGAGGAGGCCTCGGACGAGCCCGGGCAGGCCGGGGGCATCTTCCTCCTGCGCCGCGACCTGATCTCGACCGACGACCACGACCTGTTGCGGTCGGCGGCGCGCGTCGTCCTCCTCTCCCGCCACGGCACGCTCTCCGAGCAGATCGTCCGCCTGCTGCGCCGCGAGCCCGCCGCCAGTCCTCCCCGGCCGGTCCCTCCGAGCGCGCCCGAGGGGGACATCCCTCCGCCGCCGCTGGATCTCGAGTTCTTCAACGGCCTCGGCGGATTCGGGGAGGACGGGCGCGAGTACGTCACGATCCTGGGGGAGCGGCAATGGACCCCGGCCCCCTGGATCAACGTGATCGCCAACCCCTCCTTCGGTTTCTTCGTCTCCGAATCCGGCTCCGGCTGCACCTGGGCGGTCAACAGCCAGCAGAACCAGTTGACGCCCTGGTCCAACGACCCCGTCAGCGACCCAGCCGGCGAGGCGATTCTGGTGCGCGACGAGGAGACCGGCGAGATCTGGGGACCGACGACGCTTCCCGCGCGCGACGGGTGGCCCTACGTGGCGCGGCACGGCCAGGGATACAGCCGCTTCGAGCACGAGAGCCGGGGCATCTGGCTCGACCTGACGCAGTTCGTGCCGCTTGAGGATCCGGTCAAGGTCTCGTTTCTCTCCATCGAGAACCGCTCCCGCGCTCAGCGCGTCCTCTCGGTGACCGCCTACGCCGAGTGGGTGCTCGGCAGCCAGCGCGGCGCCTCGGCCCCGTTTATCATCACGGAGCGCGACGCGGAAACCGGGGCGCTCTTCGCCCGCAACCCCTGGAACGAGCAGTTCGCCGGCCGAGTCGCTTTCGCCGATCTCAATCCGAGCCCGACCGCGTGGACGGCCGACCGCTCCGAGTTCCTCGGGCGCAACGGGACCCTCGACGCGCCGTCCGCGCTCGCGCGCGAGGGGGAGCTTTCGGGGAAGGCGGGCGCGGGGCTCGACCCGTGCGCGGCCCTCCAGACGACGGTGCGCCTCGCTCCCGGCGAGAAGGCGCGCGTGGTCTTCCTGCTCGGCCAGGGGGAGAGCGACTCCGACGCGCGGCGTCTCGTCGAGCGCTACCGGAGCGCGGACCTCGACGCCACGCTCGCCTCCGTGCGGCGGGCATGGGACGACACGCTGGCGGCCGTGCAGATCGAGACGCCCGACCGGTCCATGGACATCCTCCTGAACCGCTGGCTCCTCTACCAGGCACTCTCCTGCCGGATCCGGGCGCGCACCGCATTCTACCAGGCCTCCGGCGCCTACGGCTTCCGCGACCAGCTCCAGGACGTGATGGCCCTGACCGTCGCGCGGCGCGAGGTCGCCCGCGAGCACCTGCTGCGCGCCGCGGCGCGCCAGTTCGAGGAGGGGGACGTGCAGCACTGGTGGCACTCCCCTTCCGGCGCGGGCGTGCGCACGCGAATGTCCGACGATCTGCTCTGGCTCCCCTACGCCGTCACGCACTACCTCGAGGTCACGGGAGACGCGGGCGTGCTCGACGAGCGCGTGCCGTTCCTGCGCGGCGAGCCGTTGAAGCCCGAGGAGCTCGAGCGGTTCTTCACGCCCGAGGTCTCCGCCGAGAGCGCGACCCTCTTCGAGCACTGCGCCCGCGCCCTCGACCATAGCCTCGCCGTCGGGTCGCACGGACTTCCGCTCATGGGCACCGGAGACTGGAACGACGGGATGAACCGCGTCGGCCGCGGCGGAAAGGGGGAGAGCGTCTGGCTCGCCTGGTTCCTCCATACCAACCTCTGGGAGTTCACCCGCCTCGCCGGAGAGCGCGGAGACATCAAGCGCGCCGAGCGGTGGCGCGCGAACGTGGACAGGCTCAAGATGGCGGTCGAGCGGGATGGCTGGGACGGGGACTGGTACCGGCGCGCCTACTTCGACGACGGCACGCCGCTCGGCTCCGCGCAGAACGAGGAGTGCCGGATCGACTCGATCGCGCAGTCCTGGGCCGTCATCTCCGGGGCCGGCGACCACGAGCGGCGCCGCCGCGCCATGTCCGCCGTCGAGGAATACCTCGTGCGCCGCGGCGACGGGCTCGTTCTCCTCTTCACTCCCCCCTTCGACAAGACGCCGCTCGATCCCGGCTACATCAAGGGATACCTCCCCGGGGTCCGCGAGAACGGCGGACAATACACGCACGGCGCGATCTGGTCGGTCATCGCGTTCGCCGCGCTCGACGAAGGAGACAAGGCGGGAGAGCTCTTCGCGATCTTAAATCCCATCAACCACGCCTCCACGCGCGCCGGCCTCCACCGCTACAAGGTCGAGCCGTACGTCGCCGCCGCCGACATCTACGCCGAGATCCCGCACGTCGGGCGCGGCGGGTGGACCTGGTACACCGGCTCCGCCGGCTGGATGTACCGCGCGGGACTGGAGTGGATCCTCGGCTTCCGCCTGCGCGGCACGACGCTCCACCTGGACCCGTGCATCCCGAGGGCGTGGCGCGGCTACAAGATCTCCTTCCGCTACCACTCCGCCCGCTACCAGCTCTCCGTCCAGAACCCCCACGGGGTCACGAGCGGCATCTCCCGCGTGACCCTCGACGGCAAGCCCTGCCCCCTCGCCGCCATCCCCCTCGCCTCCGACGGACAAACCCACACCATCGACGTCGTCCTGGGATAGTTTCTTCCGGGAAAGGACGGAACAAGACGGAGAAGGCAGGCAGCCTCACCACGGTTGCCATCGGTTACATCCCGAATCGGCGACCGCCAGATTACGTAAAGCAACTCGCCGCCTTGGCCGTAATACAGGACGCAGAGCTGATCTCACCTCATCCTTCCGTTTTTGCTCCCCACCGAGCCCGGTTGGTCAGTGTCTAGACACTCCCACCGGCATTTGGCCTCAAGCCATGGCACCATGGAAGCGTCCTTAACCAACTCCGTGTAGTCCTTGAGGCGCAAGCCACTAACCGTTCGCCGGTTACAGAATGGGCCACTCCGTGCACCACCCCGGTATCACTTTCATTCTCCTTTTCCCGCTGACAACCCGCTAAACGCGAATCCCTCCGAAGGGGTATGCTCGAACTACCAGTTCCACTGGCACCGACGGCTGATGACGTCTCTGCTTGAGCGGCCAGAGCGGCGACTTCAACACATCACTGGTCGCACGAAGGAGGGCGATGTAGTTGAAGGGATGGTCCGACTGGCTCAGGGTGGTGTGATGATTGTAGTGACGTAACGCCGAAGGAGTTCATGATGAGAAAGACCCTCATGGTTACGCTGGCCGCGTTGATCACATTGCCGATTCTCGCCAAAGAGAGCAAGCCGACGCCAACGGCGGCAGGGAAACGGCAAGGCGAGGTGAAGACAACGCCGGCCCTGCTTCCCTCCCGGTCAAGGTATCGCAACCTGCGTCAACAGATCCCGGCGTCAGCAATAGGAGGAGCAACAGCGTCAGTCAAGGCGAAGGGAAGTCAGCAGCAGCCCCACCCACAGGTCCGGTCGGGCCAAAGGGACTCGTAACGCCATATCTTCTTAACGGTTCGAAGAGCAACGATATCGGGCATGTCGAAGGGAAACCTGCAGCAGCCCTTGCCGGTGGGAACACGATCATATGGGGGTGCTGGGTTCCCGACAAAGCAGGCGCCAAGACTGCTCATTGGGTAGAGCCTTGTCCGGGCCTTCCGCAATGGTCGGCGGCGCCGACCACGGTAACCCCCGGAGCCGCCGGCTTGCCTGGCAGCGGTGATCCGATCAAGGGCTTGAACGTCGACAAGAGTAAGAAGGGATGCTGGGTTCCCGACGGGCCGAACGCCAAGACTGCTCATTGGGCTGAGCCCTGCCCAACGTCTTCATGAGTCATGAAGCGTGGATAATCTTGAGTTGTCTGGGTAAGGGGACGGGGTCAACGGTGGTGCGCCGGGGAGACCGGTGCGTATTCCGGCGCATGTGAACAGCTGTTCCGGGCGGTTTGAACAGGGGCCCGGGGTGGCTGATCGGAGCGAAGCGACGATTGTCTTTGGGTCTCCTCCTTTCGCGAGAGTGTAACGCGTCGCAGTAGTAGGGCCTGTGGGCCCTGTGGGCGGCGCCCGGCAGGGGCGACGTCCAAGGCGCGGAGGGAGACGCGGGGAGTTCTTAGGAAGTGTGTGGGGTCAGTCGTGGTTTGTGGTATTAGCGCCGCTCGCGGAGAGAGGAGGCTGCGGAGAAGATAGGGATTGTTCGGCGATGTCTTTCAGGGAGGTCCGGATTTACGGCTGAGCGGTGAACGAAGGCCTCGTCACTCTCGAGCGAGCGCGCGCGCGTCCTGAAGTAGTCTCCCGGCCGGCGCTCGATCGCCGGGAGTGAGCCGGCATGATCGCCCGCGACGGAGATTCTCGTCAGCCCCTGGCGGCGGTTCCCGCCATCCCCAGAAACACCAGCACTGCCCGGTTCAACCTCAACATGTCTTCATCGTCGAGGCGGCCGACGCGCTTTCCAATTTTTGTCTTTGGCACCGTTGTTATCTTGTCGACCATCAAACGGCAAACGCCGCGAAGCCCATTCGTCTCATTCGGTTCGATCGGCAGACGAAACAAGAGAGCTTCCGTCAAGTCGGTCGTGAATGCGCAGATTGTGACGGAGCTCGTGGCGTCGAACTGGTCGTCCTGCAGAATGACGACCGGCCGCGGTTTACCCGCATAGTCTTTGCCGCCCGAGGCGGTCCATACCTCTCCCCGTCTCATTCGCCGTCAGCCACGGAGATCGAGTCGACAAAACTCTGATCCTCGCGCGCATGCGAGCTTCTGGCGACCGCGAGGGATTGCCGGTGCGCCTGCGCCTTGAACGACCGCGAGCGGACATCCGGAACCCAGATCTGGATCGGCCGCAATCCCTGTCGCCGCAGCCGCTTCCGATGCGCCCGAACCTTGTCCCGCGAAGGCTTCGGTCCTGCAGATGCCGCCATGTCCGCCTCCAGACACTTCAATCGGTTACATGTAACCTATCACGACCCGTCTCCCGGCGCCAGTCCGGCGTGAAGATGGCGATTGCTGGGCGAGGTCTTTCAGGGAGCCGCCGGATTCACGGCCGAGCCTCAGGGACGAGCTACTGATTATCGGAATCCTGGCCGGTGAACGGGTCGATGCAGGCCACGCCGGTTCGGTGGATGTCCTTCAGGTTACGCGTTGCGAGAGTCAGGCCGTGTATTCGCGCGGTCGCGGCCACCAGTCCGTCGATGACCGGAATGGGGTTGGGGACGTTCAGACGGCCCCACTCCTCGGCCACCGCGGCGTCAACAGGAAGAATGCGGTCCGCGTGTTCCGCGACCAGCCGGCGCAGCCACCCTTCGAGAACGCGCGCCGATCGGGCGTCCCGGCGCCGGATGCGCTCGACTCCTCGCCGGATCTCGCCGATCGCGAGAACGGAAAGGAAGACGTCTTCGGTCGGGGCATCCGCAAACCAGCGGGCAACGCGGGGATCGCACCGCGCCCCTTTTCGCAATTCGGAGAGAACGTTCGTGTCAATCAGGTAGCTCAAAGACGTGTCCGGCGGCCGGTGTCACGGGGCCGCGCGAAGTCCTTCTCGCCGCCCACCGCCGGCATCTCCAGGAGCCTCTGCTTGAGCGTCCGGGCCGCCGCCCCGGCTCCGAGGGCCTGCCGAAGAATCTCGCGATGTTCCGCTTCCGCCGATTTTCCATGGCGGGCGGCCCGGACCTTGAGCTTCAGGACCAACTCCTCCTCGAGATCTCGAACGATCAGTTGAGCCATCGGACCTCCGTCAGCAACCGATATCGATGATATCACTGGCATCCCGCCCACGCCAAGGGCCAGCGGCGTCCGTGTGCGGTTCCGGACGGAGCGATGCGGCGTCGCTGACTCACCCTGCACTTTGCTGTACTTTGGTGACGGCTTCCGCGAGGTGTTTCCTCATGGTCGTCCGGTCGCAACGCTCCGGCGAGGACGGTGCAGGCAAGGTTTCGCGGTCCCCCGGGATCGTCGTGTTCTGCATCCTGCGGGACGCCGTCTGCGAGGAGTGCGGCGCGGAGCTTTCCAGGGGGAGCTTTCTCCATCTGAAGGAGGGGCGGCCGCTCTGTCTCTCTTGCGCGGATCTCGATCGCCTCGTCTTCCTCCCGGCGGGCGACGCCACGCTGACGCGTCGAGCCAACAGCGCCTCGACCCTCAAGGCCGTGGTGGTCCGCTTCAGCCGCTCGCGGAAACGGTACGAGCGGCAGGGTTCGCTCGTCGAAGAGGAGGCGCTCGCGCGGGCGGAGCAGGAATGCCTGACCGACGCCGAGGCGCGCGAGCGGGCCCGGTCGCGCGCCGCGCAGCGGCGTCAGGAGCACGATGCCGAGTACGTCGCCGCTTTTGCGGGGCGCTTGGGAGAGCTGTTCCCGGGATCGCCGGCCGCCGAGAGGCGCGCCATCGCGGAGCATGCCTGCCAGAAGTACTCCGGGCGAGTCGGCCGCTCGGCGGCCGCGAAGGAGCTTCGCGCCGAGGCCGTCGTTCTGGCGGTCAGGGCACACGTCCGTCACACGCACACTCCGTACGACAAGTTGCTGGCGCGGGGCGTTAACCGGGACGAGGCCCGCGCTCGCGTCGCTCTCGACGTCGAGAAACGCCTGGGCCGGTGGCAAGGCCCGGAAGGTTGATCGGCGCAAGCGAAGGAGATCGTTTTTCGGAAGGCCGGCGGATGAACCCACGCAACGGGACCCGTCGTACACTGCGCGGGATGCGAATGAGAAGAACCCTTCTTTTCGGTCTCGCGGCGGCCGCCTGTCTCGTGGCGGTTGCCGTGCTGGCCGCCAACGCGCCGGGGACTGCGCTGCCGCCGCCGTCCACGGGAGGGCTCACGACGCTCGACGCGATGGTCGCGAAGCTCACGACGCACCGGCGGGTGCTCGTCATCGCGGCGCATCCGGACGACGAGGACACCGCGCTGCTGACGCTGGTGGCGAGGGGCATGGGCGGGGAGTCGGCCTACCTGTCGCTGTCGCGCGGGGACGGCGGGCAGAACCTGATCGGCGACGAGCTGGGGACGGGGCTGGGAGTCTTGCGCACGCAGGAGTTGAACGCGGCACGAAAGCTCGACGGCGCCCGGCAGTACTTCACGCGCGCCTACGACTTCGGATACTCCAAGAGCGTCGAGGAGGCCTTCAGGTTCTGGCCGCGCGAGGAGATCGCGAAGGACGCGGTCCGGATCCTCCGGCGCTTCCGGCCGCAGATCGTCTGGGCGGTCTTCTCCGGCACGCCGCGCGACGGGCACGGCCAGCACCAGGAATCCGCCCTCATCGCCCGGGAGGCGTTCGCCGCCGCGGGGGACCCGTCGGCCTTCCCCGAGCTCGCCGCTGAAGGACTGACCCCGTGGAAACCGGTCGTCCTCTACCGCGGGACCCGGTTCCTCGACCGCGAGGCGACGACGGTGATCCTCCCGACGGGAGGGATCGAGCCGTTCACGGGGAAGTCCTACCAGCAGATCGCCATCGCCAGCCGCAGCCTCCAGCGCTCGCAGTCGACCGGCGCGCTCCAGCCGATCGGCGGCGGCGACACGCGGGGCGCCTGGGTGGCCGGGGCCGGCGGGCCGGAGGACAAGCACCTCTTCGCGCGGGTGGACACGAGCCTCCCCGCGATCGCGGCCGGGATCGCCGACGCGGCCGTTCGGCGCCGGGTCGAGGAGCGCCTCCGGACCGTCCAGAAACTTGCGGAAGAAACGCGCCGGCAATTGACGCCCGGCAACCTCGCGGCGGCGGTCCCTCCCCTGTCGGCGGCGCTCGAGGAGCTGCGCGCCGCGCGGGCCGCCGCGGCCGCCGCGGCCGCCGCGGAGCCGAAGGAGAAGCCGTCCGCGACGGTGATGCTGCTCGACGAGAAGCTCGCGGCCGCGCAATCCGCGCTGGCCACCGCCGCGGGAATCGCGATCGACGCGCTCGCGGACCGCGAGACCGCGGTCCCGGGACAGTCCCTGCAGATTTCCGCCAGCGTCTGGAACGCGGGTCCGCTCCCGGTCTCGGTGACGGACGTCGAGCTCGTCAGTCCCGACGCGTGGCGGGTCCCGGCGGCGGAGACTGCGGCGCGCGAGATCTCGCCCGGAAAACTGGAAGAGTGGAAGTTCACCGCCGGACCGCCGCCGGGCGCGCCGCCGACGATCCCCTATTTCCTGCGCCGGCCCCTCAAAGGCGCTCTCTACGACTGGACCGACGCGCCCCTCTCCGTGCGCGGCGAGCCGTTCCAGCCGCCGCCACTGACGGCCGCCGTCACGCTCTCCATCGGCTCGACGAAGATCCGGATCGAGCGCGAAGTGACCTTTCGTTTCCGCGACGAGGCGTTCGGAGAGATCCGCCATGGCCTGCGCGCCGTGCCGCCGGTCGAGGTCTTCGTCGAGCCCGGACTGATCGTCTGGCCGACCGCCAAGAGAGACGCGCCGCGCCTGGAGGCGCGCATCGTTTCCAACTCTCCCGATCCGCTGAAGGGAAGGCTCGAGGTCGGCGTCCCGCCGGGATGGCCCGCGGTCGCGCCGCCCGCCTTCGCTCTCGAGAAGAGAAACGCCGAGCAGACGATCGAGGTCGCTCTGCGGCCTCCCGCGGCTCTCTCTCCCTTCCGCGGCTCGATCCCGGTCACGGCGGCGCTGGAGAGCGGGGAGCGCTGCGACCTGTCTATCCGCCTCGTCGACTACGAGCACATCCGCCCGACTCCCCTGCCGCTGTCGAGCGCCGTCGCCTTGAGCGTCGTGGACCTGCGCCTTCCGCCTCTCCACCACGTCGGCTACGTCCGCGGCGCCTCCGACCGCGTGCCCGAGGCGCTCCTCGCGATCGGGATCCCGGTCGAGACCCTCTCGCCCCGGCAGCTCGAACACGGAGACCTCTCGCGGTACGACGCGATCGTCGTCGGCCCCCGCGCCTACGAGACCGACGCGGCGCTCGTCGGCGCCAACGCGCGTCTGCTGGAATACGTCCGGGCCGGCGGCCTCTTGATCGTCCAGTACCAGCAGGGGGGATTCTCGGCGGGCAACTTCGCGCCCGAGAAGCTCGAGATCAAGCGCCCGATCGACCGCGTGACGGACGAGACGGCGCCCGTGCGGCTGCTCGATCCATCCCACCCGCTCTTCACAACTCCCAACCGGATCGGCGAACGTGACTGGGACGGCTGGATCCAGGAGCGCGGCCTCTACTTCGCGACCACCTGGGCGCCCGCGTACAAGCCGCTCCTCGCCATGGCGGACCCGGGCGAGCCGGAGCGGGAGGGATCGCTCCTCGTCGCGACCGTCGGGAAGGGACACTACGTCTACACGGGGCTCGCGTTCTTCCGGGAGCTGCCCGCCGGAGTTCCCGGCGCCTACCGGCTCTTCGCCAACCTCCTCGCGTGGAAAGCGGGAGGACGATGAGGGGTTCGTTCCTCGCGGCCGCCGCGCTGCTGGCCCTCTCCGTGCCCGGTCTCGCGCAGATCGAAGGCGTCGCGGAATTCAAGGGAGCCACCGGCGAAGGGGGCGGAAAGACGATCCCGGGCGCGGGCAGGGTCTACCTGGGGAAGGACGCCTACCGCATGGAATGGGCCGTCGAAAGGCCGGAAGCCGCCCGCAAGGGGGCGGGCCCGGCGGCGACGTCGAGGATGATCATCATCCAGAAGCTGTCGGACCCGGACCACATCGTCAACATCGACGACGCGCGAAAGTTGTATTCCGTCACCGACCTGAAGACCTTCCGCGAATCCTCCCCGGAGATTCCGCGGGAAACCTACAGGGTGATCAAGCAGGGACGTGACACGGTCGGCGGCTTTCCCTGCGAGAAGGCGCTCGTGACCTCCTCTGGCGGCACCCGGACGGAGATCTGCGTCGCCTCCGAGATCTTCCCCTCCTCTGCGTTTCTCGCGCTGCAGTCCCGGCGCGACCGCTCGAACAACCTCATCAAGGCCCTGCGCGCCAACGGCCTCGAAGGCCTCCCGATCCGCCTCGTGATGCGCGGCAAGGGAAACACCCAGCCGGTCTCGACGATGGAGCTCGCGCGATTCGAGAAGAAGCCCGTCCCTCCTTCTCTCTTCGAAGTGCCGCCGGGCTACAAGCGGGCGAGCGACACCCCCGAGACGATGGCGCCCGAAATCGGAAAAGCCGCGCCGCGCTCCCGGAAGCCCCCGGCCGGAAAGAAGGAACGCTAGTAATCGCGGAGCGCCGGGGGGCGCAGAGCCTGATCTTCCAACATTCCCAACGCGGCCTCGAGAACCGCGCGCTGCCCCACCGGCTCGTGCGGCTCCCCCAGCGGATACCCGTGGCGGAACGGAACGGCCAGCGCTCGCGGCGGACGCACCCGGACGGCGACGTCGCGCAGGATCTGGACCGCGACCGTCGCGATCCCCCGCCGCTCCAGCTCCGCCGCCGCCAGGCACACGGCCTGGTTGCACATGGGTCACACCGGCACGAGGATCGCCACGTCCACCCCATCCTCGATGAAGGCGCCCGCGGCCCGGGGAACTGTCCGCCGCACGAACTCGCCCGTCGCCGTCAGAGAGCCCATGAAGGAGAGATGGCGCCGGCCCACGGCGCCGATGCGCCCTTCGTCCCGGAGCTCGCGGAGCCGGTCGATGGGGAAGGCCAGGTTCGGGTCCCGCCGCATTCCGGCGTGATCGAAGGCCCCGCTGCGGTGCGTGTCGACCAGCGTCTCCGCCTTCACGTCGGAGGGGATCTCCCGGAAGCTCGGATCTCCCCCCCGCTTCTTCTCGTCGAACGGCTCCTGGCCAGGAAGGACGAACCCCGCGCTCGACACGAGCGCGACGCGGCACTCCGAAAGCGGTTTCGCCAGCGGAGCCCACGGCACCGGATCGATCCGCCGCCACCGGTATGCCCTCAGGAAGAGCTGAACCTTGAGCGGGAACTCGCCGAAATCTCCCATGCCTTCCCCGAAGATAAGTCAGGACGACCCGGCGCCGCCTGATGCGTCCGCCTCCGCGCCCCTGCTGCTATGCTGCGCCGGACCATGAGCCGCCGGAAAGTCGCCGCGCTCTGCTGGCTGACGACCTTCCTCATCCTCCCGGCCGGCTGCCGCAGGGACACGCGCACACCGGTGGTCCTCTACTCGCCTCACGGGCGGGACCTGCTCGGGCTGGTGGAGAAGACGTTCGAGGCGGCGCATCCGGACGTGGACGTGCGGTGGCTCGACATGGGATCGCAGGAGGTGTACGACCGGGTGCGCTCGGAGAAGGCAAACCCGCAGGCGGACGTCTGGTTCGGCGGGCCGAACACGATCTTCGCTCGCGGCGTGCGCGACGGCTTGCTCGAGCCGTACCGGCCGTCCTGGGCCGCGGCGATCCCGCCGGAGAGCCGGCAGGCGCGGGACCTCTATTTCGGGGCCTACAGGACTCCCGCCGTCATCGTCTACAACTCCGGCGCGGTGGCCGCGGGCGAGGCGCCGCGCGACTGGGACGACCTGCTCGATCCGCGCTGGAAGGGGAAGATCCTGATCCGCTATCCGATCGCCTCCGGGACGATGCGGGCGATCTTCGGGATGGTGCTCGAGCGGTCGCTCGCGGAGACGGGCTCAACCGACCGGGGGTTCCAGTGGCTCCTGCGCCTGGACGCCCAGACGAAGGAATACGTCATGAACGCCTCGGTTCTCGTCGAGAAGATCTCGCGGCGCGAGGGACTCGTGACGGTCTGGGACCTGCCCGACGTTCTCCTGGAGATGCGGCGCAGCAAGGACCTCGCGTATGTCTTCCCCGCGAGCGGCACGCCGGTCATCGACGACGCCGTCGGGCTCGTCGCCGGCGCGAAGCACCCGAAGGAGGCGCGGGATCTCATCGATTGGATCGGGAGCCCCGAGGCGCAGCTGCTGGCCGCGCGGAACGCCTACCGTCTTCCCGCGCGCACGGACCTCCCCGCCGGAGACCTTCCCGACTGGGCGCGCGACGTCGAAAAGAAGATGACTCCGGCGAAGATGGACTGGGACCTGCTCGAGCGGGAAAGCCAGGCCTGGATGGCGAAGTGGGACCGGGAAGTGAGAGGAAAAGGGAAATCGTGAATTGCGAATTGTGAATTGTGAACAAGCGAAAAAGCCAGCCCGCCGCTCTCCAACTCGCGGCTCCGGACTGATGAACTTGAGATAGGCAAGAGACCCGATGATTCCGCCCCATTCACAACTCACAACTCACAATTCGCAATTTCTGGTTCTCGATCGGCTCGACAAGCATTTCGGCCAACTGCACGTGACGGCCGATTTCTCCCTTGCGGTCGGCCGCAGCGAGATCGTGGCGCTGCTCGGGCCGTCCGGGAGCGGCAAAACGACAGTGTTGAGACTCGTCGCGGGGTTCGAGACTCCCGACTCCGGCAGCGTGCGCGTCGAGGACGAGGACGTGACGCGGCTCCCCCCGGAGAAGCGGCGGTTCGGGATGGTCTTTCAGCACTACGCGCTCTTTCCGCACATGAGCGTCGGAGAGAACGTCGCCTTCGGCCTGGAGGCGCGGCGGATGCCGCGGGCGGACGTCGAGCGCCGCGTCGCCGAGGCGCTCGCCGCCGTGGAGCTGGCCGGGTTCGAGCGGCGGCGCATCGGTGAGATCTCCGGCGGCCAGCAGCAGCGCGTCGCGGTGGCGCGCGCGCTCGCGCCGCAGCCGCGCGTCCTTCTGCTCGACGAGCCGCTCTCCAACCTCGATCCGACCCTGCGCGAGCGGACGCGGCGAGAGCTGAAGCGCATCATCCGGCGCGTCGGGATCACGACGCTCTTCGTCACGCACGAGCAGGAGGAAGCCTTCGACCTCGGCGACCGGGTGGCGGTCATCAACTCGGGGAGGCTCGAGCAGGTCGGCCCGCCGGAGGCGCTCTACGAGGAGCCCGCGAGCCGATTCGTCGCGACATTCATCGGGCGCTCGAGCGTTCTCGCCGGCACCTGGGCGGCGGGAAGTGTCCGGCTGGCGGCGGGGCCGGTGTGGCGCGCCGCCGGGGGCGAGGGCCTGCCGGACGGCGCGGCGGTGGATCTCGTGGTCCGGCCGGAAGGACTGAGGATCGTCGGCGCTCCGGGGCCGGACGCACTCGCCGGGGAGGTGACAGGGCGCCGGTACGCGGGCCGCACGGCGTCCTTCGACGTAGCGCTCGACGCCGGAGAGAGCGTCGAGGTGCTGGCGGCGCCGGAGGCATCGCGTCCCGGGGAGAAGGTGTTCGTGGCGCCGGACCCGGCGGGGCAGCCGGCCCGAGTTTTTTCGAGGGAAAGAAGTTGATCGGACGGCGCAGGGGCGCCCCTCACCCTGCCCCTCTCCCGCCGGGAGAGGGAAGAATACCGGCCGCGATCCTGACGCTGCTCCTGGCGTGGCTCGTCTGCTATCCGCTCCTGCTGACGTTTCGGGAGGCGCTCGCGGCGCCGGGGTGGAGCCTGCGCTACTTCGCCGAGTTCTTTCGCCGGCCCGACGAGTGGCAGGCGCTCTGGGCGACTCTCTGGATCTCGCTCGCGACGGTCGCGCTCTCGGCGGCGATCGGCATTCCGCTGGCGTTCCTCTTCGAGCGGGCGGACTTCCCGGGGCGGCGCGCGCTCGGGACGCTGATCGCGCTGCCGGTCGTCCTGCCTCCGCTCGTCGGCGTCGTCGCGTTTCTCTTCCTCTACGGAGAGAGCGGGTTTTTCGCGCGGGCCGTCCAGGCCGTGACGGGATCCAGAGAGCCGCCCTGGCGTCTCTCCGGCCCCGGAGCCGTCCTGCTCGTCCACGCCTATTCGATGTACGTCTATTTCTATCTCTTCACGCGGGCCGGGCTGGCTCGTCTGGATGCCGCGTACCTGGAGGCGGCCGCGGCCCTGGGAGCGGGGCCCGGGCGCATCCTGGCCCGGGTGACGCTGCCGCTTCTGGCGCCCGCGCTCGCCGGCGGAGCGCTCCTGACCTTCATGACGTCGCTCTCGTCCTTCTCGGCGCCGTATCTCTTCGGCGGGACGTTCCGCGTCATGACGACGCAGATCGTTTTCTCGCGATTGAACGGCGACAACGAGATGGCGATGGTCGAGACGACGACGCTCGCGGCTGTCGCCCTGCTCGGACTCTTTTTCCTGCAGCGGGCGGAGAAACGCCGGGAGGTGGCCGGTGCGATCCGCGGCACGCCGCCTTCGCGGCGCCGGCTGCGGCGCGGGGCGCTCGTGGCCGTGCTGGCGTGGCTGCTGGCCCTCTTCCTCCTGCTTCCGCACGCCACGCTTCTCCTCGTCTCGTTCGTGCCCCCCGGGACGTGGACGATCGAGCCGTGGCCGCCCGTCCTGAACTTCTCCAACTGGGCCTCGGTCTTCTCGCAGACGGAACGCCTGCGGCCGATCGTGAACTCCCTCTGGATGGCCGTCGTCTCGACCGCGGGCGCGCTTCTCCTCGGGTTTTTCGCGGCGTGGCTCGCCGTCGCCAGGCGGACGCGCTGGCGCGGAGCGCTCGAGTCGCTCGTCTCGGTGCCGTGGGCGCTTCCGGGGACCGTCTTCGCCGTGGCCCTGGCGGCGACCTTCTCCCGGCACGCTCCCTGGGCGGGGCGCTTCGTGCTCGTCGGCACGGCGGCGATCCTGCCTCTCGGCTATCTCGTGAGGAACCTGCCGCTGACCGGGCGGGCGGCCTTCGCCGGCCTGCGGCAGCTCGACCGGTCCCTGGATGAGGCAGGCGCCTCCCTCGGCGCCCCGCCCTGGAGGCGCCTGGCCCGGATCACGGTTCCGCTCCTCGCGCCGGCCCTTCTCGCCGGGGCGTCTCTCGCGTTCCTGACGTCTCTCGGCGATTTCGTCGTCTCGATCGTCCTCTACACCTTCGACACGCGGCCGATTTCCATCGAGATCCTCTCCTCGCTGCGGATGCAGGACACCGGCGCCGCCGCGGCGTACGGGGTGCTCCTCGCCGCGCTCTCCGCCGCCGCGTTTCTCTCCTGGGGACGGCGGGCGGCGCAGCAATGAGCCGGGACATCAATCCGGCGGGCGCGTGAGGACGCGGGGCGGCGGCCTCGGGGGAAGAGACCGGTCGGGCGACAGGCGCGGAGGAATCGGGGTCGGCGTCGCGACGACTGCGGACGCGATCCGGGAGAGCCTCCCGTCTTCCGTGCCGAGGTAGATCTCTCCCGCGGCATCCTCGCCGAAGGTCGTCAACTGCGGCGCGGCGGGTGTCAGCACCTGGCCGTTCCCGAAGAGCCGGCCGAAACAGTAGTCGCCGTAGAAGTAAACGCCGTCGAGCGCCGGATAGGCCGCGCCGCGATAGACGTACCCTCCGATGACCGTGCCGGTGCAGCCGCCGCTCCCTTCGTGGCCGTACTCGTAGAGAGGCGCCTTGAAGGTCGGGGAGTGGCACGCGGGGAGACCGGCGGGGCATCCGGAGCTGCCGCCCGCCCCGCAGAGCGTTCCTTCCATGATCTTCCAGCCGTAGTTCTCGCCTCCGGCGCTCGCGCGCGGCTGAAAGTCAATCTCCTCGCGGGCGCTTTGCCCGACATCGGCGACGAAGAGGTCTCCGGTCGCGCGGTCGAAGGAGAAACGCCAGGGGTTGCGCAGTCCCAGGGCCCAGATCCTGTCGGCGGGAGGACCGGCCGCCGCGAACGGGTTGGAGGGCGGAATGCCGAAGAAGGGAGCCGTTCCCGCGTTCTGGTCCACGTCGATCCTCAGGAGCTTGCCGAGCAGCGTGTCCTGCCGCTGGCCGTTGCACATCGGGTCGTTGGCCGAGCCGCCGTCCCCGGTGCCGATGTAGAGGTCGCCGTCCGGCCCGAACTGGAGCTGGCCTCCGTTGTGGTTGCTGAAGGGCTGCGGGATCGTCAGGAGGACGACGCCGCTCGCCGGATCGGCCTGGTCGGCGTTTCCCGCGAAGGCCTGATAGCGCGCGATGACCGTATTGCCGGCGGCGTCGGTGTAGTCGACGAAGAGGAAGCGATTTGCGGCGTAATGCGGATGGAACGCGAGGCCGAGGAGGCCGCGCTCGCCGCAGCAGGAGACGAGCGGCGACAGGTCGAGAAACGCCGCCGGCTGGACCTGCCCGCCGCTGAAGATCAGCACTTCCCCCGTCTGCACGGTCAGGAAAAGGCGCGCGTCCCCCGCGTTCGCGATCGCCGTGATCGGCCCGATCCCGGATGCGAGCGGGACGAGCGCGATGTCGGGCGCCGCCGGAAGGCCCCCGGGCTCCTCCGGGAGCCGGACGCGGGCGGCCACCGCGAGGAGGAGAGCGGCAATCGAGGCGAGGATGGCTCTGGGCATCCGGTTTGCAGTTGCGGGAATAGGAATGTTCAGCGAATGGTTGACCTCGCCCCGGGCCGTTGAAGACCGAGGCGATTGTATGCGGATTGCGCGTTGACGGGGGCCGTTCCCCGTGTGTTAGGATTCCGATTCTCGGAGCGTGTTATGGGTTTTCGCAGGTTCTTCGCTCTGCTCACGGTCCTGGCGCTTCCCCTCGCCTGCAGCGACTCCTCCCCCACGCAGCCGGTTTCGATGGAGAGCGGCTCCGCCTCGCCGCAGGCGGTTTCTTCCGCCGGCCGGCCGGCTCCCCGTTCTCTTCCGGCGCGGGAGGTCTCCGTCGACGGCATGATCGGGACGTGGGGAGGCCAGAACCTGACGATCACGGTCGGCGCCGCGAGCGCCATCCTCTCCTACTCCTGCGCGCACGGGACGATCGATCAGCCGTTCGTCACGGACGCGAACGGGAAATTCGATCTCGTGGGCACCCACATCCCCGAGACCCCCGGGCCGGTCCACGAAGGGGACCCCGTCACGCATCCCGCGCGCTACACGGGCACGGTGTCGGGAAAGACGATGAGCTTCACCGTGACGGAGACGGACACCGGGCAATCCTTCGGCCCGTTCGAGCTGACTCTCGGAGTCGCCGGGCGCGTCTTCAAGTGCCTCTGAGAGAGCTCCCGGCTCTCGCTTCTTCCCGTTCGACCCGGATCGCCGCCGCCTGATCGCCGGCGGCTCGTCAGCGCAGCATCACGAGCACGAGCCCCGCCAGGCACAGCACGATCCCGGCGACGTTCGCCGCCGACAGCCGCTCGTGGAAGAGGAGCGCTCCCGTCGGGATGAGCAGCAGCGCGACGGCGACGCTGACGATCATCGAGCCGATGTTGATGTTCCAGCCGGCGCGGTAGGCGAGGAGAAACCCGATCTCGATCCCGACGGCCGAGACCGCGACGCCGAGCGTGGCCCAGTTCAGCTGCGCGAGCCCCGAGAGCTTCGGAGCCCCGCCGGGAGAAAGTGGCCACAGGGCGAGCGTGACCAGGAGGGCCACCGCGTAGGTCACGGCGACCGAGAGCAGGGGGTGCACGCCGGCCGGGATGGACTTCTGCGAGACGTGGTAGAGCACGTTGGACGCGACGATGACCACGACGGAGAGGACGAGGAGCCTCATCGAGGTCATCGGGCGCCCGATTCGACCACCGCATAGGCGCGGACGGGGAAGCTGCCGACGCCGTGAAACGGCGCCGGAGCGCAGTGAAAACGGAATCCTTCGAGCGGCAGGTCCGCGAGGTTGCAGAGATGCTCGGCGATCGGGATGCCGGCCTCGAGGAGGAGAGTGTGCGCCGGCCGCGTCCCGTCCTCCGTGTCGTCGATGTTCAGCGAGTCGATCCCGACCAGGGCCGGCCGCGCCGCCGCGAGGGCCTCGGCGGCCCGGCGGGTGACGTACGGGTGGCCCCGGGAGTACGCCGGCGTCCGCCAGTGAACGTCCCAACCGGAGCGCAGCAGGACCGCCTTGCCTTCCAGGTCCCGTCCCGCCAGGAGCCCGGCGTCGAACGCGCGGCGCCGCCCCTCACCCCCGCCCTCTCCCGCCGGGAGAGGGAGCAGATCGACGACGACGCCGTCCAGGTCCGCCAGGCGCTCGAGCGGCAGGCTTCCCACGTCGAGGCCTTCGGCGAACCGGTGGAACGGCGCGTCCACGTATGTCCCGGTGTTCGCCACCATCTCGATCCGCGCGATCGAGAAGGCCGTTCCGGGCGCGTACTTCCCGCGCGAGGCCTCGCGCGAGAGAAATTCCGAGACCACCGGAGCGGGGAGTCCCGGGTAGGTCGTCATCCCGGGCTCGATCGGATACGAGAGATCGATGAGGCGGCGCGGGCTCAAGCCGTCCAGCCTTCCCTCTCCCGTAGCGAGGTGATGTGCGCGACATGATGCCGGCCGTGCCACGCGTACTGCGCGAGAAGGAAGTCCAACGTGACGATGCCCCAGGACGGGTGACGCGCCGTCCGGAGGAAGTCCTTCTCGCCGAGCGCGCCGAGCAGCGCGACCCACCGGCGGTGGAGGGCATCGAGCAGCGCCACGGACACCTCGACCGGCGTCTCCGCCGTGTCGGGCAGCTTCGCCCACTCCGATTCCTCGTACGCCTTCAGCTCCGGCTCTTCTTCCGTCAGGGCGAGCTTGAATCGAACGTACGCGTTGACGTGGCTGTCGGGAATGTGATGCGCCACCTGGCGCACGGTCCAGCCTTCCGGGCGGTAGGGCGTGTCGAGCTGCGCCGCCGTCAGGCCGGCGACCGCCTCGCGGAGCTTCCCGGGCGCGGCGGCGATCTCGGCGAGGAAGCGGCGGCGCTGCTCCGCGCTCAGGGGCTCCTTCTCCCTGACGAACGGCCCGATCGGGTATCGCGGGTCCATGATCCCTCCTGTTTTCAGGGGACGCGCCGCTGCCTGAGCAGGGCCTTGATGAGCTGGATCTGCCCCGTATGGTAGACGTCGTGCAACGCGGCCCCGGCGACCTCCCGCAGCGCGGTCCGCCCGCGGGTCCCCGGGAGCGGTCGCGCCAGGCTCGCCGAGCGCAGCTTCGCGACGGCGGCGCGCAATGCCCGGTGCTCGATCTCGAGGAGGTCGCGCTCGGAGCGCCACGCCTTCTCGTCCGCGCCCGACCGCACGAACCAGTTGCTCCCTTCGATCGGGAAGGACCTGTTCTTTTCCCCCGTCAGCCGCCGGCGCGCCAGGTTCTTCCAGTACGCCGCGTGCACGACCAGCTCCCGGATGTTGTGGCGCCCCGGCGACGGCCGCCACGAAGCCTGCCGCGCCGTCACGCCGCGGTGCGATCCCTTGAGCGCCGTCCCGTGCCACGCCTGATTGTCGTAGGCCTCGTCCAGGGCGTGGAGGAGTACGGCGATCCCGCCGACCTTCCGTGCCACTCTTCGCTTCGTCATGCCGCAGCCTCCTTTCGGTTCTCCGGCTTCGCCCGCGCGCCGCCGTAGCGGATGATAAGCGCCACGGAAGCGACGATCGCGATGGCCGCCAGCGCGACGCGGAGCGTCACCGCCTCGCCGGCAAACGCCCATCCCAGAAAGACCGCCACCACGGGGTTGACGTAGGCGTAGGTCGAGACCCGCGCGGGCGTCGTCGCCCGAAGGAGCCAGACATAGGCGGAGAAGCCGAGGAGCGATCCGAAGACGATGAGATATCCGAGCGAGAGGATCGAGCGCGGCGACACGGCGGCGAGGTCGAGCCGCGACCCTTCGCCGATGCCAAGCCCGACGAGCCAGAGGAGGACTCCTCCGCCGATCATCTGCATCGCCGTCGCGGTCAGCACCGATTCGGGCAGCCGCGCATGGCGGGAGAAGAGAGAGCCGGCCGTCCAGCAGAGAGCCGCCAGCAGGAGCGCGCCGGCGCCGAGCGGGTCCACCCGCCCGTTGCCCGCGAAGCGCCCCGGCGCGACGAGCAGCAGGATTCCCGCCAGGCCGATGAGCAGCCCGGCAACCACGTGCGCCCGCGGGCGAGCGCGCCGGTGGATGCCGTCGAGCAGAGCCATCCAGAGCGGCACCGATGCCACGATGAGCGCGGCGAGCCCGGAAGGCACCCGCCGCTCGGCCCAGGTCACGAGACCGTTGCCCCCCAGGAGCATCAATCCGCCGAGGAAGAACGCCGTTGCCCAGTGGCGCCGATCCGGGCGCGGCTCGCCGCGCAGCCGCGTCCAGAGGAAGAGGAGCAGCCCGGCGCTCAGATGCCGCGTTCCCGCCATCAGGAACGGCGGGATCGTCTCGACGCCGAACCGGATCGCGAGATACGTCGAGCCCCAAAGGACGTACACCGCCGCGAACGCCGCGACGAGCTTCGCCTGGCGGGGCGCGATCCCGGCCTCGACGTCACGCACTGGCCGCTTCCTCGCCTTCCGACTCCGCCGCCTCGAGCGGAAGCTCGACGGTCTCCTTGACGGTTTCGAGGACCATCGTCGTCCGGGTCGAAGTGATCGTCTCGATCCGGCTCAGCCGCTCGCGCAGGAGCCGGCCGAGAGCCTCGGCGTCGCGCACGCGGACCTTCGCCAGGAAGCAGTCCTCCCCCGCGACGTGGTGCAATTCGAGGATCTCCGGGATCTCTGAGAGCTGAGCCGCCGTGCCCGCCGCTCCCGGACGGTCGTTCGAGCGGATGAACATGAACGCGAGCTGTCCGAGCTCGACCGCCTTCGGGTCGACCCCGGCGTGATAGCCCCGAACCGTCCCCCTCTCTTCGAGCTTGCGGATCCTCTCGAAAACCGCCGAGGGCACCATGCCCACGGTTCGGGCGATCTCGGCATTTGAGGTTCGAGCGTTCTTCTGAAGAATCTCTAGTATTTTTCTATCTGTACCGTTGATCATTCAAATAACTTAACTATTCTTAGAATAATCGTCAACAGAATAAAGAGCGTCGCCCACTAGAAAACGTCAGGCCGCCGGAAAGTTGCAGTCCGGCGGCCTCCGACGCCGCCATGTCAGAATCCCGGGAGATGGCCCGGAAAGATCGGCGCAGAGAGGAAGGGTCGGAGCCGAAGGAGCGCCCGGTCGTGCCGGCGGACTCCGCGGCGGTCGTGACACCGCGCAGCCTGGCGAAGCTGTGCGTGCTCGGCGGGCTGTCGGGGCTCTGGTCGCTTTTTCTGTGGGCGGAACTCGTGCTCGTGCGATCGGGAGGCAGCTCTTTCTGCGGCTTCGGCGGCAACCTCGATTGCGAGGCAGTCTGGACCGGGGCGCTCGCCTCGACGGTCCACAGGCTGACCGGCGTTCCGATCGCAGGCTGGGGTCTCGCCTGGAGCGCGGCGGCGTTTCTCCTGCCGCTCGCCGCGCTGGTGCGCCGCGCGGAAGGGAAGACGCTGGCGCCGCTCCCGGCCGCGACCCGGTTCGTCGGCCTCGCCGGGATCCTGGCCGTGGCGCTGATGCTCGCCGCAAGCGCGATCGCCGGCGCCTTCTGCCTCGGGTGCGCTGTGACGTACGTGATCGTGGCGGCCTACGGGTTCATCACTCTCCTGCAGTGGCGCCCCGCGGGATTCCCGCAGGCTCGGCGCGGGTTCCTGCTCGCGGCCGGAGTCTCCCTCGGAGCCTTCGTCCTCCTCCTCTATCCGGGGCTGCGCACGCCGAAATCGAGCGGCGAGGCGGGCAGGAAGGCCGTGTCGGAGGCGGCCCGGTCCGGGGGCGCCTCGCCGCCGGCCGCCGGCACGGGCAACGCCCAGACCGACAAGGTCCTCGCGGACATGATCGCCTCGCTCGAGCCTCCCCTCAAGCAGACCCTCGCCGACTCGCTGGCCATCTACCGCGCGGCGCCGCCGCAGCGGCTGCCGCCGCCGCGCGCCCTGGCCGGATCGGACCTGGCGACCGTGCGGATCACCGAGTTCACCGACATCCTCTGCGAGCACTGCGCCGCGCTCCAGGAGACCCTGCGGACGCTGCGCGAAAGCTCGCCGCCCGGCAGCTTCAGCGTGGACGCGCGGCAGTTCCCGCTCGACGGGCGCTGCAACCCCTTCGTGGGGCAGAGAAAAGGGGACGACGTGCGGTGCGCCGCGGCGCAGGCGAGGATCTGCATGGAACCGACCGGCAAGGAGCCGCAGTTTGCCGCGGCGCTCTTCGCCGCGCAGGAGACCCTCAACCGCGAGAAGATGTTCCAGATCGCGGCGCCCTTCCTGCCCCGCCCGGCTCTCTCCGCCTGCATGGATTCCGCGGCGACGAGCTTGAAGCTCGAGGACGACATCACCACGGCCGCCCTGTTCGACTCCGACGGAACGCCGATCGTGGCCGTCAACGGCCGGAAGGGGACGAGCTTCGGCCCCTTCCTCTACGCGATGATCCTGACCCGCGGAAATCCGGAGCACCCCGCTTTTGAAGCCCTGCCCCCCGGCGACCCGACCGCCCACCTCCACTGAGGCTGCCGGCGACTCGGCAGGCGGGGCCGGTTCTTCGTCGGAGCTTGTCCCGATGATTGATGTCGCGGGTTCACGGTAACGAGGGCAGATTCCTCGCGGAGCCTGTCCCGAGCTCGGATGCGGCGACTCGAATCGGGCAGAGCAGATCCCTCGCTCCGCTCGGGATGACAGCGAAGGGCGAGGGGCTCGGAATGAACATGCGAAGCCGAGGAGGCTCCTCAGAATGACAGGGGAATGGAATCGCTCCTCAGAATGAGAAGGGCCTCTCTCCGCGCAACGAGGGAATGCTCAGACGGCGTAGTAGCGAGCGTGGGGGTGGTGGACGACGAGGGCGGAGACGGAGGCCTCGGGGTCCATCATGAAGCCCTCGGTCAGCTCCACGCCGATCTTGCCGCCGGGCAGGAGCCCGAAGATCGTCGCCTGGTCGGCGAGGTCGGGGCAGGCGGGGTAGCCGGGGCTGTAGCGTTTGCCGCGGTAGCGGGCCTGGAAGCGGTCGGTCATCGTCGTGCCGGGAGGATCGGGGAAGCCCCAGCCCTCGCGGATGACGCGGTGGACCCACTCGGCGGCCGCCTCGGCGGTCTCGACGGCGAGCGCCTGCAGGCAGTGGCAGAGGAGGTACTCGCCGCGGGCCTTCAGGTCCTCGGCGCGCTCGCGGACCCCCTCGCCGGCGGTCGTGATGAGGAGAGCGATCGAATCCGGCTTCCCGGCGCCCGAGGGCGGAGCGACGAAGTCGGCCAGGCACAGCCGCTCCCCCATCGCCTGCCGCGGGAAGACGAAGCGCGCGACCGGCCTCTCTCCGCAGACGAGGTGAAGCCCGTTGCCTTCCGAGTACGCCTCGAAGTAGCGGTACAGGGCGCGCGGGCGGATCCATCCGGCGCTCCGGACGCGCTCGACGACCGCCTCCAGCTCCGCGAGCTTCGGGTCCCCCGCTTCCTTCAGTTTCCGGTAGCTCCCCCGCAGGCCCAGGTGCTTTGCGTAGAGCATGTGGGGATTGACGTACTGCCAGATCTCCTCGGGATCGAGGTCGGGCAGAACGTGCTCGACGAGATCCGGCGCGGCCACCGGCGCGACGAGCGGGACGCTGTCGCTGCGCACCTCCGGCGCGGCGAGCGGGTTCTCGGTCTCCGCCACGGCGGCGGCCACCGAGGAGCGCCGCCGCTCCTCCGCTTCCGCGGCGAGCGCTGTCCGCGCCTCTCTCCCCGAGAGGATCCGGTCGGCGAGCGCGAGGCCGCGCATCGCGTCCTGGGCGTAGACGGCGAGGCCGCCGTAGGCCGGAGCGATCTTCAGGTCCGTAAACTTCTGCGAGAGCGCGGCGCCGCCCACGAGCATCGGCGCCTCGACGCCGCTCGCGGCCATGTCCCGCGCCGTCGCGACCATCTGCTGCGCGCTCTTGACCAGAAGGCCGGAGAGGCCGATCAAGTCCGGACGGTGCTCCCGGTACGCCTCGATCAGGCGCTCGGGCGGGACCTTGATGCCGAGGTTGACGACCTCGTAGCCGTTGTTGGAGAGGATGATCTCGACCAGGTTCTTCCCGATGTCGTGAACGTCTCCCTTGACGGTCGCGAGGAGGACCTTCCCCTTGCGCGAGTCGCTCTTCTTCTCCATGAACTTCTCGAGGTGGCTGACGGCCGCCTTCATGGCCTCCGCCGATTGCAGCACTTCCGCCACGATCAGCTCGTTCGCGTTGAAGAGGCGGCCGACCTCCCGCATCCCATCCATGAGCGGGCCGTTGATGATGTCGAGCGGGGCCATGCCGCCTCCGCGCACGGCCTCGAGGTCGTCGAGCAGACCCTCCTTTGAACCTTCCAGGATGTAGCGCGGCAGGCGCTCGAGCGGCGTGCCGGCGCGCTCCGCCGGCTTCTTCGGCGCCGCGCCCTTCGCCTTGAAGTGGGTCGCGAAGGCCCCGACCGGGTCCTCGCCGCGGTTGGAGAGCAGGTCCTCGGCCAGCCGCCGCTCCTCCTCGGGGATCGATGGATACCGCATCACTTTCTCGGAGTTGACGATCGCGAGATCGAGCCCCGCCTTCACGCAGTGATAGAGGAAGACGGAGTTCAGGACCTCGCGCCCCGACTCCGGCAGCCCGAAGCTGACGTTGGAGATCCCGAGGATCGTGCGCGATTCGGGGAACGCCGCCTTGATCGCCCGGATCCCCTCGATCGTCTCGACGGCGCTCCCGACGTACTTCTCGTCTCCCGTCCCGCACGGGAAGACGAGAGGGTCGAAGATGATGTCCTCCGGCGCCACGCCGTACTTCTCGGTCAGGAGCGTGTAGGACCTGCGGGCGATCGCAAGCTTCCGCTCGCGCGTGACGCCCATCCCGGTCTCCGGGTCCTCGTCGATCGTGCCGACGATCAGGGCCGCGCCGTACTTCTGCGCGAGCGGGACGACCGCCTGGAACCGCTCCTCCCCGTCCTCGAGGTTGATGGAGTTCAGGATCGATTTCCCCTGGCTCCACTTCAGGCCGAGCTCCATGACGCGCCAGTCCGTCGAGTCGAGCATCAGCGGCACCTTGACCATCTTCGTGGCGCGCTCGAGGAACGCGTCCGCGTCCGCGGCCTCGTCGCGGTCCGGGTCCTGGAGGCAGACATCGATGACCTGGCCGCCCCCCTTGACCTGCGCCCGGGCGATCTCCGCGGCCGCCTCGAACTTCCCCTCCGCGACGAGCCGCTTGAACTTGCGGCTGCCGAGCACGTTCGTGCGCTCCCCGACGAGCACCGGCCGGTTGTCCTCGTTGATCTCGAGCATCTCGACGCCCGAGACGAGCGACTTGTTGTGGATCGGCACGCGGCGCGGCCTCTTCCCCCGCGCCGCCGCCGCGAGCGCGCGGATGTGGGCCGGGGTCGTCCCGCAGCAGCCGCCGACGATGTTGACGAGCCCCTCCTCCATGAAGCGCGTGAGATGCGCCGCGATCCGCTCCGGCGTCTCCGGGTAACGGCCGTCGGGGTCGGGCAGTCCGGCGTTGGGATAGCACGAGACGAGCGTCTTCGCGAGCCCCGAGAGCGTGCGGAGGTGGTCCGCCATGAACTCCGGCCCCGTTGCGCAGTTCAACCCCACGCTGAGGAGCGGAGCGTGCATGATCGAGGCGTAGAGGGCGTCGATCGCCTGCCCGGCGAGCATCGTCCCCATCGGCTCGATCGTCACCGAGGCCATGACCGGGACGCTCCAGCCGGCCTCGCCGAACGCCTCCTGGACTCCGATCAGGCCGGCCTTCAGGTTGCGCGTATCCTGCGTCGTCTCGAGCAGCAGCACGTCCGCGCCTCCCGCGAGGAGCCCCGCCGCCTGCGTCCTGTAATGCCCGGTGAGCTCGTCGAACGTGACGCCCCCCGTGACGGTCACCGACCGCGTCGTCGGCCCCATCGAGCCCGCGACGAACCGCGGGCGCTCGGGCGTGGAAAACTTCGCCGCGGCCTGGCGGGCCAGGCGCGCCGCCCGCGCGTTGATCTCGAAGGCTTTTTCCGCCAGGCCGTACTCGGCCAGGACGAGAGGCGTCCCTCCGAAGGTGTCGGTCTCGACCATGTCGGCCCCGGCCTCGAGGTAGCTCCCGTGCATCCGCAGGACGACGTCGGGCCGGGTCAGCACCAGGTGCTCGTTGCACCCCTCGTACGCCTCGCCGCCGAAGTCCGCCGCCGTCAGGTTCTCCTCCTGGAGCCAGGTCCCCGTGGCGCCGTCCAGCACGAGGATCCGCTCGGCGAGGATCTCGGACAGGGCCTCGGACCGCTCCCTCGCCGCCGCCTCTTCCGCCGCGCTCGTCACGACGGCATTATCCGCGATCGGCTCTCCTTGAATCGCCTCCCGGTCCGGGACCGTATACTCCCGAAATCGGTTTGCGGGTGTCCGGGTCGGAGGGATTACACTCCCGGCAAAACGGAGGGAAGCAGTGGGGCCGTCGGTGACAGGCAACGGCCCCGGCAAGCGAATCATGTCGGTCGAGAAAGACGTGGAACCCGCACTCGGGGTGGACGACGCCGCGGCGGCGGCCCGCCGGTACCTCCTCTCCATCCAGCGCGAGGACGGCCACTGGTGCGGCGAGCTCGAGGGGGACACGATCCTCGAGTCCGAGTACATGCTGACGATGCATTTCCTCGGGCGCACCGGGGAGGACCGGATCCGGAAGGCGGCCGAGTACCTGCGGCGCCAGCAGCTCCCGTCGGGGGGCTGGGCGGTCTACCCGGGAGGCCCGGCGGAGGTGAGCGCCTCGACGAAGGCCTACTTCGCCTTGAAGCTCGTCGGCGACGACCCCGAAGCCCCGCACATGGCGAAGGCGCGGCGCGTCATCCGCGAGCATGGCGGGCTGGACGCGTGCAACTCCTTCACGAAGATTTATCTCTCGATCTTCGGACAATACGATTGGGAGAGATGCCCGACCGTCCCGGCGGAGCTCGTCCTGCTGCCGGACTGGATGCCGTTCTCGATCTATCGGATGTCCTCCTGGTCCCGCGCGATCGTGGTGCCCCTCTCGATCATCTCGGCATATCGCCCGAGCTGTCCCGTCCCGGAGAGCGCGTCTCTCACCGAGCTCCGGACGCCGGAGGGCGCGGCGCAGCCGAAGCGGCGGGCGCGGAGCCTGCGCGCGCGGTTCTGGGGAGCCTTCTTCGGCGGGGTGGACCGGTTCCTCCACGAGCTGGAGTCCCGGCGCTGGACTCCCCTGCGCAGGCGGGCGCTGGCACGGGCCGAGGCGTGGGTCCTCGAGCGTCTCGAGAGGAGCGACGGGCTCGGAGCGATCTTCCCTCCGATCGTCAACACGATCCTCGCGCTGCGCTGCCGCGGCTACGCGGCCGATCACCCGACGGTGAAGAGCCAGGTCGAAGAGCTGCAGAAGCTGGAGATCGAGGAGGAAGAGACGATTCGCCTGCAGCCCTGCTTCCCCCCGGTCTGGGACACGGCGCTCGCGGTGGTCGCGCTGCGGGAGGCGGGCGTCCCGGAAGACGATCCGTGCCTGCTGCGCGCGGCGGGCTGGCTGCTCGACCGCGAAGTCCGCGTGCCCGGGGACTGGCAGCGGCGGATCCCGAAGACGCCCCCCGGCGGCTGGTACTTCGAGTACGAGAACGAGTTCTATCCCGATACCGACGACACGGCGGAAGTGCTGACGTCTCTGGCCGCCGTGCGTTTTCCCGACGAGCGCGACGAGCGGCGCCGGCAGGGGGCGATCGAGCGCGGCGTGACCTGGCAGCTCGCGATGCAGAACGGCGACGGCGGCTGGCCCGCCTTCGACCGCGACTGCGACAACGAGGTGCTGACGTTCATCCCGTTCGCGGACCACAACGCCATGATCGACCCGAGCTGCGAGGACATCACCGGGCGCACGCTCGAGGCGCTCGACCGGATCGGCGTCGGGCGCGGCGTCAAGGCGGTCCGGCGCGCCGTCGCGTATCTGAACCGCAGGCAGGACACCGAAGGAACCTGGTATGGGCGGTGGGGGTGCAACTTCATCTACGGGACGTGGCTCGCCCTGAGGGGACTCGCGAGCGCCGGCGAGGACCTCTCCCAGGAACGGTATCAGCGGGGGGGAGCTGGCTGCGCCGCCACCAGAACGAGGACGGCGGATGGGGAGAGCTCCCGCGCTCCTACGACGAGCCGGGGCGCAAAGGCACCGGGCCGAGCACCCCCTCCCAGACGGCATGGGCGTTGCTTGGACTCTTCGCGTTGGGCGACTGGACTTCCAACAGCGTTCGCCGCGGCCTCGACTACCTGCTGGGAAACCAGCAGTACGACGGCTCCTGGAAGGACGAATACTGGACCGGGACGGGGTTCCCGCGGGTCTTCTACCTGCGCTACCATCTCTACGCGACGTACTTCCCGCTCTGGGCCCTCGCGGTCTATGGACGGGAGGCCGGGTCTTCCGGCCCCGGACTCGAGGCCGCCGATCGGAAGGCCCTGGAAGCCACGGCCGACACGAGGACGAGCGAAGGAGAATCGAGCCGATGAGGTTCCCGCTGCACATCACGACCGGCACGGTCCGGCACCAGATCGTCAACGCCCTCGCGGGCAACAAGCGCTACCCGTTCGTCCTGATGCTCGAGCCCCTCTACACCTGCAACCTCGCCTGCCTGGGGTGCGCGATCGAGCGGCACACGGGGAAGCTCCAGGACCGCCTCCCGATCGAGAAGTGCCTCGAGGCGGTCGAGACCTCGAAGGCTCCGATCGTCTCGATCTGCGGCGGCGAGCCGACGATCTACCCGGAACTGCCCGCGCTCGTCTCCGAGATCATCCGCAGGAAGCGCCACATCTACCTCTGCACCAACGGGCTTCTCCTCGACCAGAAGGTGTACGGCGTCATCCCTCCCGACCGCCGCCTGATGATCAACGTCCACCTGGACGGCATGCGGGAAACCCACGACAAGGTCTGCGCCCGCGACGGCGTCTTCGACACGGCCGTCGAGATGATCCGCGAGGGCGTTCGCTTGCGCCATCACGTCATGGCCAACATGACGATCTTCAAGGAAACCGACGTCTCGGAGGTCGAGCAGGTCTGCGAGCTCCTGACGGGCCTGGGGGTCGAGGGGCTCCTCGTCTCGCCCGGCTATCACTACGAGTCGGTCGAGCGCGACATGTTCCTGACGAAATCGGAGATCCAGAAGAAGTTCCGGCGGGTGCTGGAGATCTCCAAGAAGTACAAGTTGACCTCGACGCCGATGTTCCTCGAGTTCGCGGCGGGGCTGCGCGAGTACAAGTGCTCCCCCTGGAGCACCGTCACCTTCACGCCCAACGGCTGGAAGGGCCCTTGCTACCTGATCGGAAAAACGTACACGCACTCGTGGGACGAGTTCTGGGGCGGCACCGACTGGGACTACTGGGAGTCGCGCGAGGACCCCCTCTGCGCCAACTGCGCGATGCACTCCGGGTTCGAGGCTTCCGTCGTCAAGGAGCTCCCGAAGCACCCCGGCGACATGTTTCGCCTCCTCGCCTGGAACCTCACCGGGTAGGTCTCCGACCGTTCCTGTCATTCCGAGCCTCCCGCCCCGCTTTGTCATCCCGAGCGCAGCGAGGGATCTGCTCCGGCGCGGCCCAACGGAGGTAGATTCCTCGTCGCGGAGCCTGTCCCGATCTTGATCCGAGCCGGTCAAAAACGACCAGGGCAGACTCCTCGCTTCGCTCGGAGTGACAGAACGAGCGGAGGGGCTCCTCGGAATGACAGGGGGGATAGGTGGACTTCGTCACCGGCGGCACCGGGTTCGTGGGCGCGCACGTCGTGCGGGCGCTCGTCAAGCGCGGACGGACCGTTCGCTGCCTCGTCCGATCCTCCAGCCGGCTGAGCAACCTCGAGGAGCTGCCGGTCGAGGTGGTGGCGGGCGACGTGACGGACCCGGAGTCGCTGGTGCGGGCGATGGCCGGCGCGCAGCGAGTCTATCACTGCGCCGCGGATTACCGGCTCTCGGCGCGGCGCCCCCGCGAGATCTATGCCGCCAACGTCGAGGGGACCCGCAACGTCCTCGCGGCCGCAGCGGAAATCGGAGCCGAGAAGGTCGTCTACACGAGCAGCGTCGGCGCCCTGGGCCTGACGCGCGACGGCCGGCCCGGAAACGAAGAGACTCCGGTCGAGCCCCGCACCCTGATCGGCCATTACAAGAAGAGCAAGCACGAGGCCGAGGGCGTCGCGAAGGAGTTCGCGGCCAGGGGCCTTCCGGTCGTCATCGTCAATCCCTCGACGCCGGTCGGCGAGAGGGACATCAAGCCGACGCCCACCGGGCAGATGATCGTGGACTTCCTGAACCGCCGGATGCCAGCCTACGTTGAGACGGGATTGAATCTCGTGGACGTGCGGGACGTCGCGGAGGGGCACGTCCTCGCCGCGGAGAAGGGACGGATCGGAGAGAAATACATCCTCGGAAACCGCGACATGACTCTCAAGGAGATCTTCGACGCGCTCTCGAAGCTGACGGGCATCCCCTCGCCGAGAGTCCGCCTGCCGCACTGGGTCCCGCTTGCCGCCGCCGCGGTGAGCACGCTCGCCTCGAGAGTGACCGGGCAGCCGCCCCGGGTGCCGCTCGAGGGCGCTCGGATGTCCCGCCACCGGATGTATTTCGACCCGGGCAAGGCGGTGCGGGAGCTGGGGCTACCGCAGACGCCGGTCGAGGAGGCCCTCGCCCGCGCGGTTGCCTGGTTCCGCGAAAACGGCTATGTCCGCGGATAGGAACGGCCGCAGGATCGTCATCGTGACGGCCATGAAGGAGGAGCTCGACGCCATCGTCCGCCACGCGGAGGACGCTCGCTTCGACGGCGCGGGGTACGTCACCGCGCGGATCGGAGCGGCGCGGGTCGCCATCGCGGCGACCGGAACCGGCCCGAGGAATGCCGAGCGCGAGTCGGCCCGGCTCTGCGGGGCCCTCCGCCCCGCGGCGCTCCTCGGGGCGGGCGTGGCCGCCGCGCTTTCGGCGGAGCTCGAAATCGGAGACCTGCTCGCCTCCCGCCATGTCCGCGACTCCTCCAGGGAAGCCGCGGCTCCCGATGAGGGCCTGCTCGCCCGCGCGCTCGCGGCGGGCGCGCGCGCCGGCACGCTCCTGACGGTCGAGCGGCCGGCCGTCACGGCGCGGGAGAAGGAGGTTCTCGCGGCGCTGGCCGATTCCGGCGGCCCGGCGGCCGCCGACATGGAATCCTCGGCCTGGGCGCGGGTCGCGGCGCGGGCCTCGATCCCCTACCTCGTCGTCCGCTCCATCAGCGACCGGGCCGAGGAGTCCCTGCCCGAGTCGATCGCCGCGAGCGTCGGGGAGGACGGCGGGATCCGCCGGGGCGCGGTGGCCGCGAGGGCCCTCCGGCGCCCCCGCACGATCCCCGCCCTCCTCCGGATGCGCCGCCGGGTGCTCGACTGCAGCGAGGGCCTCGCGCTCTTTCTCGGGCGCCTCCTCGAGGACGGATTCGAATGACGACGCTCGAAGAGCTGCTGGAGAAGACGAGCCGCACCTTCGCGATCTCGATCCCGGTGCTCCCCGAGCCGACGAGGCGGCAGGTCATGATCGCCTACCTTCTCTTCCGCATCGCCGACACCTTCGAGGACGCCGCCCACTGGCCGCCCGAGCGGCGGATCGAGGCCCTCGCGGAGTTCCAGGACCTGCTGCGCGACTTCTCTTTCGGGGAGGCGCGCCGGCTCGCCGGGAAATGGACCGGGGCCGGCGTCTCGCCCCACGCCGGCTACCGCGAGCTGATCGCCGAGACTCCGTTCGTTCTCGAGGCTTTCTTCGCGCTCGACCCTGAAGCGATCGCCTCCGTCCGCGGCCACGTCTCCCGCTCGGCCGCGGGAATGGCCGGCTTCGTGGCCCGGTCCGACGCCGGGGTCCTCGCGTTGAAAGACCTCGAAGAGCTGCGCGCCTATTGCTACGCCGTCGCCGGGATCGTGGGCGAGATGCTCTCGGATCTGTTCCTCCTGAAGCGGGACATCCTGGCTCCGGTCGCGCCCTACCTGCGCGCGCGCGCGGCGACCTTCGGCGAGGCCCTGCAGCTCGTCAACATCCTCAAGGACGCCTCGGTGGACGCATCGGAGGGGCGCGGCTTCCTGCCCGGGAGCGTCCCCCGCGCGGACGTCTTCGCCAAGGCCCGCCGGGACCTCCATGTCGCCGGCGAGTACACGCTCGCCCTGCAGCGCGCCGCCGCCCCGCGCGGTCTCGTCGAGTTCTGCGCCCTCCCCGTCGAGCTCGCCTGGGCGACGCTCCGGAAGGTCGAGGAGCGCGGCCCCGGCTCCAAGGTCTCGCGCCTCGAGCTCTTCGCCATCCGCCGGCGTCTCGACCGGGCGCTCGACCGCGGCGATCCGGCGGTCGCGATCCGGCCCTGACCACCCGGTTCCGGCCTTCCTTCGGCGTCCGCTTCCCCGGGAGCTGCCATTCCGGGCGAGAACGAGTAGGATCGGAGTTCCAGCAAGATAAGGAGCGGAAATGCGAATTCTCCTCAAAGTCTCGATCCCTCACGAAAAGTTCAACGAGGCCGTCCGCAAGGGGACGGTCGGCCAGACGATGAACCGCATCCTGGAAGATACGAAGCCCGAGTCGGCTTACTTCACCGAGATGCACGGCCGGCGAACCGCGATCCTGATCGTCAACCTGAAGGACGTCTCGGGGATCCCGGCGATCGCCGAGCCCTGGTTCCTCCAGTTCGACGCCGACGTCGAGTTTCACCCGGTCATGAGCCCGGAGGATCTGAAGAGCGCGGGGCTCGAAGCGCTCGGCAAGAAGTGGAGCTGATCTAGCCTCCGGTAACCCGTTTCTCGCCCTGCCGCGTTCCGGGAAGACTCAGCCGGTCGCGCGGGCGGGGCGGGCGGAGGCCGCCGCGCCGGGGCGGGCGGCGCCCTTCTCGGAGTAGAAGGAATACTCGCCGACGCCGGCCTCGCAGTCACGGGCGAACCGGATCAGGTGGTGGCCCACCAGGCCGACATGGATGACCGATTCGATATCGCCGCGCTTCAAGGCCGGGCGGGCCATGCGCCAGAAGACCTTCCGGTAGTCGGAGCGGAGGCCCACGCGCCAGAGGATCCGGCCGAGGATCCGGAAGCCATTGGCGATGTCGCTCCGCTCGACTCTCCGCAGGGCCCCGGGGTCGAAGCGGTTCGGGTAGGTGTGCTCGATCTGGTGCTGGTAGCGCCGGTAAAGGGGTTCCGGCTCGTAGGATTCCGTCACGCACTTCAACCAGTTGCCGCGCACGACTTCGCGCGGGAGAAGGAACTGGACGTTCGATTCCTCGCCGCCGGTCCCGTCGGAGAGGATGCGCCCCTCCTTCTCCAGGCGGCGCCAGAGCGGCGTCCTGGGAAGCGCGTAGAGAAGGTTGATCGTGAGCATCGGGATCTTCGACGCCTCGATGAAGGCCAGGATGTCGTCCGCCGTCCGCTCTGTGTCCTGGTCGAGCCCCATGATGATCCCGGAGACGACCTCCATGCCGTAGGAGTTCAGGATCGCGACCGCTTCGAGGATCGGCAGGCGCAGGTTCTGGTCCTTGACCATGCCGTGCAGCGCCTCCGGGTCGGGCGTCTCGATGCCGATGAAGACGGTGTGAAAGAACGCCTCCTTCATGAGCTCCAGGACCTTTCGGTTCTGCGCGATGTTCAGCGTCGCCTCGCAGGCGAAGCGCACGCGGTAGCCGGTGCGGCGCTGCCAGGCGACCAGGTGCGGCAGCAGGTCGAGCGCGGCCTTCTGGTTGCCGATGAAGTTGTCGTCCACGAAGTAGATCGCGCCGGGCGGCCCGGCCGCCACGATCGCGTCGAGCTCGCGGCAGACCTGCTCGGGCGTCTTCAGCCTCGGGTTCCGGCCGTAAAGCTCCGGGATGTCGCAGAACTCGCAGCGGTAGGGGCAGCCGCTCGAGAACTGCACGCTCGCCAGGAAGTAGTGCTTGATGTCGATCAGGTGGTAGGCGGGGGTGGGAAAGTCCGTCAGCGGCGTCCGGTCCGCCGTCGTGAAACGGAGCTGTTCTCGCGGCCGCTCGACGGTCTCGTCCAGATGGGCATAGAGCGCCCGCGTCGCGTCGCCCATCTCCCCGACGTGGAGGATGTCGAAATTCGGATACCACTCGGGGGAGGCGGAGACCGAGGGCCCTCCGAGCGCCGTGACCTTGCCCGCGACGTGCGCCCGCTCGTTGACGTCGTTGATGCAGTCGCGCTGCACGTGCATCCCGGTCACGAAGACCGCGTCCGCCCAGGCGAAGTCCTCCGGTCCCGCCGGCGACATGTTCTCGTCCACGAACCGGACCTCCCAAGTCGACGGCAGCGACGCCGCGATCAGGAGGAGCCCCTGCGGCGGCATGAAGGCGCGCACCCGCGGCATGAGCGGGTAGGCGTGGTGCAGCGTCCCGAACGACCGCGCGTAGCGCGGGAAGACGCAGAGGATCCGCCGGCGCGACTTCATCTTTGGACCAAGTTAACACCAGAGCCGTAAGACGTTAAGCGTGAAACGCAAAACGAAGCTCCAAATGCCCTTCCCGCGCCACGCCTCACGTTCTTACGTCTCACGTCTTACGGCCCCCGGTCTGCGAAAGGGAGGGCGATCTCGGCGCCGACGCCCAGGCTCACCTCCGGGCCGCCGAGGACGCGGGAGAGGCCGGCGCCGAAGACTCCGGAGCGGCGGATGTCGAGGCGGCGCGCCGGCAGGACCCCGGCCGGGTCGGTCAGCGTCAGCGTCTCGTCGCCGCTCGAAGAGCGCAGGAGGACCTTCACCCGGAACCCCGGCACGAACGCGTGCCGGACGGTGAGGTCCCAGAAGACCAGGTTCGCGCGGGACTCGGGGTGGTAGCCCGCCTCCAGGGCCGAGACCTCGGTGCCCAGGACCGCGAACGCCACGAAGGGGAGGCGCGAGCGGTCGTAGGTGGCCTGGAGGAACGCTTCGGTGCTGCCCGACGCGTAACCCGCTCCGATCCGGTACGCCTCGAGGGTGGCGGTGCCGTCGAAATCGCGGTGCGCGAAATCCGGCTGGCTCTGCTCGTGCACGCCGATCGATCCGCTCGCCCGCTCGGCCAGGACCGAGAGCGTCCACCGTCCCCGGCGGGCGCGCGCCTCGAGCGCTCCTCCGTAGATCGGGCCCTCCGAGATCCGGTCCGTGGCCGACGTCGTCTGGCTCCCGCTCGGGCGCGCGTACCGCGCCGACAGGGCTGCCTCGATTCCTTTCCATCGGCGCCTCCAGCCGACCGCGACGTCCACGCGCTCGGCCGAGAGGACGCGCTGTTCCGAGAGGAAGAAGCGCTCGTGGGCGATGTCCAGCTCGTCGGTCGCCTTGTGCGTCCGGCGGTTCCACGCGGCCTCGAGCGAGTCGCGCGGCGAGAGCGGGTAGCGCGCGAGGAGCGCGAAGTTCTCGTAACGGCCGGTGCCGGTGGCCGTCGTGTTGGTCGCCGCGAACGGCGTCTGCTCCTGCTCGTCGTGCGAAGGCGCGAGGGCGACGCGCACCCTCCACTCCGCTGCGGGCGTGCCGGCCCCGAGCCCGGCGGCGGCGTCCCGCGACCAGCCCAGCCCCACGAGCGCGAACTTGGGCGTGACGTCGGACGTGTCGTCGCTTCCCGGGCCGATGACGTACCGGCGCGCCGCCGTCGCGTAGGAGAACCCGACCTCCGCGTGGTATCCGGGCGGCGGCGTCAGCTCCATGCCGAGCAGGATCCCCGCGCAGAAGACGCAGGCGCTGACGAGGTCGCTTCCCATCAGTCGGGACTCGGGACTCGGGACTCGGGGTTCGGAGGGGGAAACCTGGTTGGGTTCTTGGAGCGAAGGACCATCACTTCGGTTCGAGTCTCGCGTCCCGAGTCCCGCGTCCCGGCTTCGCCCGGGGGAGCAGCTTCACCAGGAGCCGCACGGTCCCCGGTACCAGCGTGGGTCTCAACAGGCGCGGGTCGTAGGGCGAGAGGCGCCGCACGTTCTCGGCCAGGCAGAGCTCCAGGAACGAGCGCAGCTTGAAATCGCCGAAGGCCGAGTGGCTCTTCAGCGTGAACCCCCTCTGCGTCCCCTTCGCCTTCTCTTCACCGTTTTCTCCGCCGCCGCCGTTTCCGCCGCCGGCCATTCGCATCGCGCCGCTCACGCGGTCGAAGGCCTGCGCGGCGATGTTCCAGGCCCGCCGCGCGTCGAACACCGGCTTGAGCGGAAGGGGCCTGCGGGCGCGCAGGTACGCCGCCCAGTTCACGATGAAGAGGATGTGCCTCGCCTCCTCCTGCATGATCTGGTCGAAGAGCGCGATCAGGTCCGCGTGGAAGAACTCGCTCCTGCGCCCGATGTCGAAGAGGCCGAAGGCGAAGAAGGAATCGAGGCACTCGCCGTAGCCGGTGCGCAGGAAGGTCCACGTCGGGTTCTTCGGCCTCTCCGGCTCTCCGAAGGGAGCGGTGGCGATCCCGTAGGTCTTCGTCAGGAGGGAGATGATCTCCGCGTGGCGCCCCTCCTCGTAGCCCTGCAGGGCGATGGCTTCCTTCAGGAGCGGGTCGGTCTCGGCTTCCCCGAGGGTCTGCACCTTGACTGCGGTGGCGGCTTCCGTCCTCGCCGCCTCGTCCCAGACGGGGAGGCCCTTCAACCTGGCCAGGTTCTCCTCGTCCAGCTCGGGCCAGACGATGTCCCGGGCCCGGAAGGGGCGGTGAGTCTCCAGGAACGTCCCGCAGAAGAGACGGGCGTGTTCGTCCGATCCGATCCGCAAGGCTTCCATGTCCCTGTGGGACCTCCTCTCCGCCGATTCCCCCGCGCCGGGGACTATCGCCTCTCCGGCCATGGAATTGCAAGACTCCTCGCGGGCTGAAACCCGAATGCTATCAAGCTGGTATATTCAGGGGAGCGCGATAACTTGAGGCACATCGGCTCGAGAGCGGGACACGGTACGGACGTCGAACGCGCCCCGCGCCAGGACGGGCAACGGCAAGGAGATCCATGTCGCGACTGAAAGGGATCGAGGGCCCTCAGGACCTGAAGGCCTTGAGCATCAAGGAGCTGGGCGAGGTGGCGGAGGAATGCCGCGGCATGATCGTGGAGACGATCACCCGGACCGGCGGGCACCTGGCCTCCAATCTCGGCGTCGTGGAGCTGACCCTGGCCCTCCACCGCGCCTTCGACAGCCCCAGGGACCGGATCGTCTGGGACACGTCGAACCAGTGCTACACCCACAAGCTCGTCACGGGCCGGAGGGACCGGTTTGCGACGATCCGCACGCCCGGCGGGCTGTCCGGCTTCGCGGAGCCGGCGGAGAGCCCACACGACATGCTCGCGGCCGGACACGCGGGGACGGGTCTCTCCTACGCGCTCGGGATGGCGGTCGCGCTTCAGAACGCTCCGGGCGAGCCCTACGTCGTCGCCGTCGTGGGGGACGGCGCCCTGACCTCGGGGCCGAGCTACGAGGCCCTGAACAACATCGTCCACCTGAAGCCGAAGAGGCTCGTCGTCATCTTCAACGACAACGGCTGGTCGATCTCCGAGAACATCGGCTGGCTCGCGCACTGGCGCAACCGGTTCATGCTCCACCCCAAGTACCAGAAGCTGACGGAAGCGGGCCAGAAGCTCCTCTCCAGGCTGCCGCTCGGGGAAGAGGCGTGGAAGATCGCCCGCAAGGTCAAGACTTCGGTGGAGGGGCTCTTCTTCCCCAACCTGATCTGGGAGGAGATGGGCCTCCAGTACATCGGCCCGGTCGACGGCCACAACCTCGAGGAGCTCGCCGAGTCCTTGAAGAGCGTCAAGGACATCTCGCGGGAAGGCACGCCGGTCGTCGTTCACGTCCTGACCCACAAGGGGCGGGGCTACAAGCTCGCCGAGGACAACCCTTCCAAGTTCCATCAGCCGGGCACGCCGTCGGCGAGCGTCGGGCCGGGCGCGCGCTACACCTACTCGCAGGTCTTCGCGAAGACGCTCTCGCGGCTCATGGAGAAAGACGAGAAGATCGTCGCGATCAGCGCCGCGATGCTCGAAGGGACGGCCCTGATCGAGGTCCAGAAGCGCTTCCCCGGACGGGTCTACGACGTCGGCATCGCCGAGGAGCACGCCGTCATCATGGCGGCCGGCATGGCCAAGGCGGGCTGGAAGCCGGTCGTCGCGATCTACTCCACGTTCCTGCAGCGCGCGTTCGACCAGCTGATCCACGACGTCTGCCTGCAGAACCTCCCGGTGACGATCTGCGCGGACCGGGCTGGCCTCGTCGGCGACGACGGGAAGACCCACCACGGGATCTTCGACATCACCTACACCCGCTCCCTTCCGAACATGGTCGTCGCGGCGCCCAGGGACGAGAACGAGCTGCAGCACCTGCTCTTCACCGCGATCGAATCGGGCGGGCCCTTCACGATCCGTTACCCGCGCGGGCTCGGCGTGGGCGTCGAGCTCGACCCGGAGCTGAAGAAGATCCCGATCGGCCGCGGCGAGATCCTCCGCGAAGGGAAGGACCTCTGCCTGCTCGCCTACGGCTCGATGGTCGCGGTGGCCCTCGCCGCCGCCGACGCGCTGAAGGAGCGAGGAATCGATTGCGGCGTGGCCGACGCGCGGTTCGCCAAGCCGCTGGACGGGGACCTTCTCTCCCGGATCGCGCTCATGGCGCCGCGCGTCCTGACGCTCGAGGAACACCTGGCGACGGGCGGCTTCGGAAGCGGCGTCCTCGAGGCCTTCCACGCGGCCGGCCTTCCGGCCGGGAAGCTGAAGATCCACGCGATCCCGGACCAGTTCGTGGAGCACAGTCCGCAGGCGCTCCAGCGCGCGAACCTGAAGCTCGACGCGGCGGGCGTCGTGGAGACGGTCCTGACGCTCTACCCGGAGCTCGCGCGCGCCGCGGCGCCCGGAGAGAAGACCGCCTCGCCGCGTGACGAGGAGAAGGCCGTGGAGACGGTGACATGGTCGTAGCGACGGATCCCGGCGCGGCGCGCGTCGAGAAGCTCCTCGTGGCGGGGCTGCGCGGCTTCTGCGCCGGCGTCGTGCGCGCGATCGACGTCGTGGACCGGGCGCTGCAGGTCTGCGACGGCCCGGTCTACGTGCGAAAGGAGATCATCCACAACCGCTACGTCGTGGACGAGCTGCGGGAGAAGGGGGCTGTCTTCGTCGAGGAGGTCAACGAGGTCCCCGACGGGTCGTGGCTCATCTATTCGGCCCACGGCATCTCGCCGACGGTGCGGGCCGACGCCCGCCGCAAGCAGCTGAAGACAATTGACGCGACCTGCCCGCTCGTCACGAAGGTCCACCTCGAGGCGATCCACTACGCGAAGAAGAACTACACGATTCTCCTGATCGGGCATCACGACCACGACGAGACGATCGGCACGCTCGGAGAGGCGCCCGGGGCGATCCGCCTGGTCGGGAACCGGGAAGAGGCCGAGACGGTGGAGGTCCCCGATCCCGGCAGGGTGGCGTACCTGACCCAGACGACACTCTCGCTCGACGACACGCGCGAGATCGTCGAGGTCCTGAAGCGCCGCTTCCCCGACATGGTCAGCCCGCCCAAGGGGGACATCTGCTACGCCACCCAGAACCGGCAGGACGCGGTGCGCGCGATGGCGCCGCACGTGGACGCCCTCCTGGTGCTCGGCGCGCCCAACAGCTCCAACTCCCTTCGCCTCTGCGAGGTCGGCCGCGCGCACAACGTCCCGTCGTACCTGATCGAGCGGGCGATGGACATCCGGCCGGAATGGCTCTCGGGCGTCCGGGTCCTCGGCCTGACCGCGAGCGCGTCCGCGCCGGAGATCCTCGTGCGCGAAGTCGTGGACTACGCGCGCGAAAGTCTGGGCGTCGAGTCCGTCGAGGAGTTCGAAACGGTGCAGGAGGACGTGAACTTTCCCCTCCCGGTCGAACTGAAGGCGCTTCTCCCGACGGCGTGAGGCGCGCGGAGCCCCTTCCATGAACCGGAGCACGCGGGGCGCGCTCCTGCTGGCGGGCCTGGCGCTCGTCGCCTGGCTCTTCTGGCGGGTCGGCTGGCCCGCGATCGCCTCGAACCTGGAGGCGATCGGCGCCTGGTTCGTCCTGCTCGTCGCGATCTACTTCTTCGCGGAGGCCGCGTTCCTGCTCGGCTGGTGGCTCGTGATCGATCCGCTCCTGCCTCTCTCCGCGCTGCCGCGCCTGATGGGCGTCTACCTCGCGGGGTACACGGTCAACTACGTCGCGCCCGGAGGCGTCGCGGGCGAGCCGCTCAAGGCCCGGCTGCTCACCGGGACGCTGCCGCCGGGCCGCGCGCTCGCCTCGCTCACGATCCACAAGCACGCCGACATGCTGGCCCAGTGGGTCTTCATCGTCGGCGGAGTGACGGTCTGCCTGGTCCGCTTTCCTCTGCCCGCGGGGGCGCGCTGGGGGGCCCTCGGCGGGGTCGCCGTGCTGGGCGCGCTCTTTGTCCTGCTGACGTGGTCGCTCTTCCGGGGGACCTACGCCCCGATCCTGCGGTGGCTCGCGCGCTGGAGGTTCCTCGCCGCGCGGGTCGGCCGGTACCAGGAAGCCGCTCAGCGCGTGGATGCCGACATCCGCGGCTTCTACGCGAGGCGGCGCGGACGGTTCGGGGCGGCCGTCGGCCTGAGCTTTCTCGGCTGGTGCGGGGGACTGGTCGAGACGTATCTCATCCTGCGCCTCGTGGCGCCCGGCGCCGGGTGGCCGACCGCGTTCGCCGTCGAAGCGATGGCCATGGCGCTCAACAACATGTTCCTCTGGGTCCCGGCGAGGGCCGGCAGCGCCGAAGGGGTCCGGGTCGGGATCTTCGTCCTGCTCGGGCTCGCGGCGGCGCAGGGCGCGGCGTACGCGCTCGCGCGGCGCGCCCGGGAGTTCGTCTGGCTCGTGCCCGGGGCTCTCTACCTGATCGCGCGCCCGGCCCGCGGGAAGCGGGCGTCGGCCGTCGAGCTGCCGACCGGGGCCGAGGAGCTGCGATGAATCCGCTTGCGCCTCCCGGCCCCCGGCACTCGGCGCCGGACCCGGTCCGCAACGATCCGGTCCTCTTCCTCCTCTTCGACTTCGGGGGCACGCTCGACGCCGAGGGCATCCCCTGGAAGGAGCGTTTCTTCCGCCACTGCCGGGAGGAAGGGATCGAGGTCCCGCGGGAGAGATTCGACCCGGCCTTCTACACCGCCAACGACGCGCTCGTCGGGAGGCTTCCCGCGACGCTCGGGCTGCGCGAGACCGTCGAGAGGCTGGCCGCCGGGCTCGCCGGAACGCTCGGCCTCGCGGACGAATCCGTCGCAGCGAGGCTGGCGGCGCGGTTCCACGCGCAGGCGAGCGAGCGGCTCGCCGAAAGCGCGCGGCTGCTCGAGCGGCTCGCCCGCCGGTACCGCATCGGGATCGTCTCCAACTTCTACGGAAATCTCGCCGCGGTCTGCGCCGAGACCGGTCTCGCGCCGTCGCTCTCCGTCGCCGTCGATTCGGCCGTGGTCGGATACACGAAGCCCGACCGCCGCATCTTCGAGGCCGCCCTGACGCCGCTTCGAGCGCATGCCGGCGAGACGGTCTTCGTGGGCGACTCCGCCCCGCGCGATATGGCGGGCGCCCGCGAGGCCGGCATGCGGCATGTCTGGCTCGCCGCCCGCGAGGCCGACGGAGGCGCCCGGCCGTGCTGTCCGGGCGATCCGATGATCCGGCGGCTCGCGGAGATCGAGGAGATCCTGCCGTGACGCCCGGGCCGATCCGCGTCGGCGGCCTCCTCGCGGCCGGCGAGGGCAGCCGGCTGCGCGCGGGAGGAGGGGGGGCCGCCAAGCCCCTCGTGCGGGTCGCCGGCGTCCCGCTCGTCGCGCACGTCCTCGCCAACTTCGCGGCGGCCGGCGTCGACCGCGTCACGGTCATCTTCAACGAGAGCGAGCAGGACTGCGCCGACTGGATCCGCGGCCGGTTCCCTTCCCTCGAGACGGAGGTCATCCTGAAGACGACGGCCTCCTCCTACGAGAGCTTCCGGCGGGTCGCGGCGCGCCTGCCGCCGGGTCCGGCGCTCTTCTCGACGGTGGACGCCTGGTGCCCGCGGGAAGACTTCCTGCGCTTCGCGCGAGCGGCCGCGGAGGCGCCGGAGGCGGCGATGCTCGCGGTGACTCCGTTCGTCGCGGACGAAAAGCCGCTGCGCGCGTCCGTCGACCCGGCGGGGCGGATCACGGCTCTTGGAGGAGAGAAAGGAGACGTCGTGACGGCAGGAATGTACGCCTTCCCCGAGCGGGTCCGGAAGCTCCGCCCTCCCGAGAACATCGGACGGCTGCGGGAGTTCCTCTCCTGGCTCGCGCGGAGCGGAGAGACCCTCCTCGCCTTCTCCATCCCCGCCGTCGTGGACGTGGACCGCCCCGAGGACCTGGCCCTCGCCGAGGAGCTCGCGGCCCGCGAGCCCGGCGCGCCCGTGACGGCAGGGAAACCATGAACGCGCCGGCGGGGCGGTCCTGCTGGGGGATCTACCGCGAGCTCATGCATTCCCCCGGCCGGGAGGTGGACGACGCCGAGATCCTCCGCGCGACGGCCCGGCGCCTGGAATCGCTGGGACAGCCCGTGACCCTCCTGACGCCGGACGAGGCGGCCGCGTCGGCGCAGGCGCCTTCCCTGGCCTTCGTCATGTGCGAGCTTCCCCCGATCCTCGAGTTGCTCGGGCGGTGGGAGCAGAACGGCGCGCGCATCGTCAACCGCGTGTCGGCGATCCTCAACACCCGCCGCCACCGGATGATCGCGCTCCTCGCGAGAGACGGAATCCCGTTCCCCCGCAGCGTCCTCGTGGCGACGGGCGAGCCCCTGCCGGCGGACGCGCTCCCTTCGCGCGCGGCGCCGGTCTGGGTCAAGCGCGGCGACCATCACAGGACGCGGGAGGACGACGTGTCGTTCGCCGCGGGCTCGGAGCCGGCGGCCGCCGTGCTCGCGCGAATGGCGGAGCGCGGCATCGAGACGGCGGTCATCCAGGAGCACGTGCCCGGAGACCTGATCAAGTTCTACGGCGTCGCGCCCCCGGAGCCGGAGGGCGAGGCCTGGTTCCAGTGGTTCTACCATCGGGACCAGGAACTGTCGCGGCATCCCTTCGACACGGACGCTCTCGCGGCGACCGCCGCCCGCGCCGCCGGCTCGCTCGGCCTCGAGGTCTACGGCGGAGACGCCATCGCGGCCGCCGACGGCCGCCTCGTGGTCATCGACATCAACGCCTGGCCGAGCTTCGCCCTCTACCGCCGGATCGCGTCCGAGCGCATCGCCGTGCGCCTCGCGGCCTGCCTGCAGAGGGAGGCCGGTCCGGTCGAGGCCCGACCCTGAGCAAACATCGGGAGGGAGGCCCCGGCCCGCGCTCCCGGAGAGTCTTCGCCGACGAGCAGCGTCACATGGCGCCGGGACTCCAATCCTTCGCGCTCTCTTCGGGACTCGCCATCGCCCGCGGAAGCGGCAGCCGTCTCTACGACGAAGACGGCAGGGCCTACATCGACTTCATCGCCGGCGTCGCGGTGGGGAGCGTGGGGCACTGCCACCCGCACTACGTCGCCCGCCTGAAGGAGCAGCTCGAACGCGTGACCTTCGGAAGCTTCACGACGGAGGTCCGGGCGAAGTTCCTGGAGCTCCTCGCGAGCGTGGCGCCGCCGGGCCTGACGCGCATCCAGCTCTTCTCCGGCGGCGCCGAGGCGGTCGAGGCGGCGTTCCGGCTGGCCAAGTCCGCGACGAAGAAACACGAGTTCGTCGGCTACACGGGCGCCTTCCACGGCAAGACGGGGGGCGTTCTGCCGCTCCTCTGGGGCGGCTTCAAGGAAGGCCTCGGGCCCTTCGCCCCGGGCTGCTACTCGGCGCCCTACGCCTACTGCTATCGCTGCCCGCTCTCCCTGACCTATCCCGCCTGCGGCATCGCCTGCGCCGAGAAGACGCGCGAGGTGATCCGAAACCAGACGGGAGGCGCGGTCGCGGCTGTGATCGTCGAGCCGATGCAGGGCACCGCCGGCAACGTCATTCCGCCTCCGGGCTTTCTCCCCGCCATCCAGTCCATCGCCCGCGAGCACGGCGCCCTCTTCATCGCCGACGAGATGATCACGGGCTTCGGGCGGACGGGAAAGATGTGGGGCGTGGACCACGACGGCGTGGTGCCCGACGTCATGACGGTCGGCAAGGGCGTCGGCGGCGGGTTCCCGCTCTCCGGCGTCGTCTCGACCGAAGCGCTCACCGCGCACCCCCCGTTCTCGAAACCGAGCGGCAGCTCCTCCTCGTACGGCGGCAACCCGCTCGCCGCGGCCGCCGGGCTCGCCGCGCTGGAGATCATCACGCGCGAGAACCTCGTCGAGAATTCCGAGCGGGTCGGGGGCGCGATGCTCGCCCGGCTCCTCGCGATGAAGGAGAAGCACCCCTTCATCGGGGATGTCCGGGGCAAGGGCCTGCTCCTCGGCGTCGAGCTGGTCAGGGACCGCGCGACGAAGGAGCCGCTCGAGAAGGAGACGACGCGGGCCTTGTTTCAGGAATGCGTCCGCCGGGGACTCCTCTCCATGTGCTATTCGCACAACATCCGGATCAACCCCCCGCTGACGATCGACGAGGACACGGCGCTCGAAGGCCTCGGCATCCTTGACGAAGCCATGGGTGTCGTCTTCCGTGAACAGAGACCCGGCTAGCCGCCCGGAGGACGATGCTTCGAGGGGCGATCATCGGAGTCGGCAACGTGGCCCTGCGCGGCCACCTGCCGGCGTGGCTGGAGCGCGAAGACGTTTCCCTCGTCGCCGCCAGCGATCCGAGCGAGACCGGCCGGCGGGAGCTCGAGTCCCGCGCGGCGGGAATCCGGTGGCACGCTTCCGCGGAAGAGCTGCTCGCTCGCGAGGAGCTCGACTTCGTGGACATCTGCGCTCCGCCGGCCGCGCACGCGGACCTGGCGAGGCGGGCGCTCCTCTCCGGGCGGCACGTCCTGTGCGAGAAGCCGCTCGTCATCCGGCCGGAGGAGCTGCCGCCCCTCGTCGAGGCCTCCGGGCGTGCCGACCGGGTCCTCTTCACGGTCCTCAACTGGCGGCACGCGCCGATCTTCGCGAAGGCCCGCGAGCTCGCCGCGGAGGGAGCCATCGGGGAGGTCCGCCGGTTTCTCTGGGAGACCGTGCGGCGCGAGCCCGCGGCGTCAAGCATGGCGAGCAACTGGCGCGTGGACCCCGCCGTCTCGGGCGGAGGGATCCTCGTGGACCACGGCTGGCACGCGCTTTCCGTTCTCGCCGACTGGCTCCCGCAGCCTCCCCGCCATGTCGCCGCGCATCTGGAGGACAGACGAGGCGGCGGGTTCGAAGACACGGCCCGGGTCTTCCTCGACTACGACGGCGCGAAAGCGGAGGTCTTCCTGACGTGGGCCGGCGCGGAGCGGACGAACCGGGCCTGGATCGAAGGGAGCCGGGGCGCGCTCTCCCTGGACGGGAGGCTCCTCGAGTTGACCGGATCCGGCGGCGGACCCGGGACGGCGCAATGGGGGTTCCCCGAGCCGCTTTCGCACGGTTCGCAACACCCGGACTGGTTCGCCGGGGTCGCCGCCGAGTTCGCCGAGGCGATTACCGACCGCGCGTCCCGCGGCGGGAACCTCGCCGTGGCGGGCCTGTGCGCGGGCCTGGTGGCCGCCGCCTACGAATCGAGCCGGCGCGGCGGCGAGCCCGTCCCGCTTCCGGCCAGGTCCCCCGTTAAGATGACGTCCGGGTGACAATGTGAGCGCGACCCTCGTGATCCTGGCCGGGCCGGTCCCGCGCGAGACCATCGTCCTGGGCCTGCCGTTGACGACGAGAATCGTGAAGGCCGCCGAGCGCGCCGGCTTCGGCCGGATTCTTCCCGCGGCCGAGGCGCGGGCGCCCGGTTCGCTCTCCCCCGGGCGGGTCGTCCTGCTCCCGGGGTCCGTCATCCCGACCGTGCCCTGGCTGCGCTCGCTTCGAGAGATGCCGCTCGAACCCGGGCGGCTCTATTCCGACGGGGTGTGCGCGGCCGCGCTCGAGACCGCGGACCCGGACGCCGTCCTCGGAGACCTCGGCCCGTCGGACCATCTCGCCGGGGTCCTGCGCTCGCGCCCCTTCGCGCCCTTCCCGGAGCCTCCCGGGGAAGGATCGCGCTTCGCCGTCTCGAGCCCGGCCGACCTCCCGAAGGCGCAGATGTGGCTGCTCGCGACTCTCGTCAAGCAGCAAGACGGCTTCATGGCGCGCCACGTGGACCGGAAGATCTCGCTCGCCATCTCCCGCCGCCTCGCCTCGACGCGGGTCACTCCCAACGCGATGACGCTCGCGAGCGTGGGCCTGGGCCTCGTGGGAGCTGTTCTCTTCCTCCCGGCCCGTCCGGCGCTCGATGTCGCGGGCGCGCTCCTCTTCCTCGCGCATTCGATCGTCGACGGCTGCGACGGCGAGCTGGCGCGCCTGAAGTTCCAGGAATCGCGCCTGGGCGGCACGCTCGATTTCTGGGGAGATAACGTCGTCCATTCCGCCGTGTTCGGCGCGATCGCCATCGGATGGAGCCGGGGCTCGGGCTCCGCGTGGCCGCTCGCGCTCGGCGCCGGCGCGATCCTGGGGACCGTGGCTTCGGCCGGATTCGTCTATTCTCAGACGATGGCGCCGGCCAGGACACGGGAAGGCCCGCTCTTCACCTCGGTCGCCCGCGTGCCGTCGCGCTATTCGCGCGTGGCCGACGCCCTCGCGCGCCGGGACTTCATCTACCTCGTCGTCATCCTCGCGGCCCTTGGCCTCGTCCGCTGGTTCCTGATTCTCGCCGCGGTCGGGGCTCCTCTCTTCTTCCTTTCGCTCCTGGCGCTGGCGCGCGCGGGGCGCGGAAACGTCCTTCGGAGTCCCGCGTGAGCGACCGCACCTCGTTCTACCCGGAGCTTGCCCGCGAGATCGCGCCCGCCCGCGGGAAGCTCGGCGTCCTCCTGCCGGGCCTCGGAGCGATCTCGACGACGCTCGTCGCCGGGGTCCACCTGATCAACAAGGGGCTCGCCCGCCCCATCGGCTCGCTGACCCAGATGCAGAAGCTCCGCCTGGGAAAGCGGACTCACCCGAGGTTCGTGCCGATCCAGGAGCTCGTCCCGCTCGCGCGGCTCCAGGACCTCGTCTTCGGCGCCTGGGACATCTTCCCCGACAACGCCTGGCAGGCGGCCGCCGCGGCCGGCGTGCTGCCGCCGGCGACCCTCGCCCCCGTGCGCGAGGAGCTGGAGAGCCTCGTTCCATGGCCCGGCGTCTTCGACCAGCGGTACGTCGTGCGCCTCGAGGCGAAGCAGTCGAAGCAGGCGGCGACAAGAATGGAGCTCGCCGAAGCGCTCGTCGCGGACATCGAGAGCTTCCGCAGGACGCGCGGCGTCGACCGCGCCGTCATGGTCTGGTGCGGCTCGACCGAGGCGTATTTCGAAGCGAGCGCCACCCACGAGACCCTCGCCGCGTTCGAGAAGGGTCTGCGGAGCAACGCCGCCGACATCTCCCCGTCGATGATCTATGCCTACGCGGCCCTCAAGGCGGGCGTCCCCTTCGCCAACGGCGCTCCGAACCTGACCGTGGACATCCCCGCACTCGTCGAGCTCTCGAAGGCCATGGGCCTCCCGGTGGCGGGCAAGGACTTCAAGACCGGACAGACGCTCATGAAGACGATCCTCGCGCCCGGGTTGAAGGCGCGGATGCTGGGCCTGAAGGGGTGGTTCTCCACCAACATTCTCGGCAACCGCGACGGCGAGGTGCTGGACGACCCCGGCTCCTTCCGGACCAAGGAGCTGTCCAAGGTCGCCGTCCTCGACGCCATCCTGCAGCCGGACCTGTACGCCGAGCTGTACGGCGACTACTTCCACAAGATCCGCATCGAGTACTACCCGCCGCGCGGAGACGCGAAGGAGGGGTGGGACAACGTCGACATCTTCGGATGGCTGGGGCAGCCGATGCAGATCAAGATCGACTTCCTCTGCCGCGACTCGATCCTGGCCGCGCCGATCGTTCTCGACCTGATCCTCTTCCTCGATCTCGCGCAGCGCGCCGGGCTCTCCGGCATCCAGGAGTGGCTCTCCTTCTACTTCAAGTCGCCCATGTCCCGCCCGGACCTGAAGCCGGAGCACGACCTCTTCATCCAGCACCTGAAGCTGACCAACACGCTGCGGATTCTCGTGGGCGAAGAGGTCCTCGATCACTCCGGGCTCGACTACTACGAAGACGGCGCCGACGTCGAGGAGGAAACCCGGCCTCTCCGGCGTTCCGAGAACGAATGAGCGCATCGAATCCCGAATTCCGAGTCCCGAGTCTCGAGTCCCGAGTCCCGGGCGAGCGAAGCGAGCCTTGAAGGAAGACCCCGGCTTCCGGATCCCCTGGCGCTGGGCGGCCGGCATGGCCGTCCTGCTCGTCGTGATCCTCGCGGCCGTCGCTTTCCGGGGCCCGAGCGGCGTGCCGGTCCAGACCGCGCGCGTCGCGCGCAGGGACCTCGTCGTTCCGATCCTCTCCGACGGCAGCCTGGAGCCGCCGGCGGGCGGAGAGCTGCGGGCACCCGAGGCGGCGACGGTCGCGTCCATCCCCGCGCGCGAGGGGGATCGCGTCGCGAAGGGGGCGCCGCTCGTCGTCCTCCAGAGCCCGGAGCTGACCCAGTCCGCTCTGCAGGCGCGCTCGACGGCCGCCCAGCTCTCCGAGGAGAGGATCCGCGCGGAGGGAGATCTCGAGCAGCAGAAGCGGGAGACGGCCCGCGCGAGGGAGACCTTCGAGGCGGACGCCCGGCTCCTGAGCCAGTCGGCCATCCCCCGAGCGACCTACGAGACGGACGAGCTCGCCTACCGCCAGGGAGTCGAGCGCCTCCGCGTGGCGCAGGCTCGCTTCGAATCGCTGGCCGGGTCGGGCGCCGGTCCGTCCCGTCTCGAGCTCGCCGAAACCTCCGCGCGGGAGCTCGAGCGCCGCGTGGCCGCCCTCACCGTCGCCGCCCCGTTCGAGGGGACCGTCTACGGCCTGCCGCGGAAGGCGGGAGAGACCGTTTCGGCCGGGCAGGTGGTCGCGGGCGTGGCCGACCCCGAGCACCTGCGCGTGCGGGCGCGCGTGGACCAGCCGGACCTCCCGCGCGTCGCGGTGGGCCAGCGGCTCATCGTCCTGTTCGACGGCCTGCCCGACCGGCGCTGGGAGGGGAAGGTCCTCGCCGTGTCGCCCGGCGTCCGGCAAGCCGCCGGCCGCGAGGTGGGCGAGGTGCTGGGAGAGATCTCCGACAAGACCCTGTCCCTTCCCCCCAACGCCTCCGTCAACGTGCAGATCGTGACGGGAGAGAAGCACGGCGCCCTGGCCGTTCCCCGCGCGGCCCTCTTCCGCGACGGAGACCGCCGCTTCGTCTATCGGCTCGAGGACGGCCGCGCGCGCCGGCGCGACGTCACGATCGGCCTCATCGGCGTCAACGACGTCGAGATCACGAACGGCTTGCGGGACAACGACGTTGTCATCTTGCCCGGAACAGTTCCGCTGTCGGACGGTCTTCGCGTAACGTCCCCGGATCGCCGTTCGTAGATGTTCACGCGGGAAACGTTTGAGACGGCGATGCACCGGTTCCGGACGCATCCCGTCCAGACCGCGCTGACGCTGGCGGGGCTCGTCGTCGGGACGTCCGCGATCATCATCATCGTCGCGCTGGGACTGACCGGTCGTACCTTCGTCATGTCGCAGATCGAAGGGGTCGGGTCGCACCTGATCTGGGCGAGCTACGAGGGAACGGTCACGGCCGGCGTTTCGCGCACGACGGAGGACCGGATCACCGACGCGGACGTGCGCGCCGTCGAGGCGCGCGCCGATCTCTTCTCCGGCGTCACTCCGCTTGTCCAGCTCCACGGCACCGTCTCCGTCCTCTCCCGGGCCCTGGACCTCGCCGTCCTCGGGACGACGCCCAACTACGCCTCCGTCCGGAAGAATCTGCGGATCCTGCGCGGCCGGTTCCTCGACGAGGACGACGTCTCCCAGCGCGCGAAGGTGTGCGTCGTCAGCCAGCCGCTCTACCACGACCTCTTCGGAAACGACGACTCCCCGGACAAGACGATCCGCACTCTCGGGATGACCTTCCAGGTCGTCGGCGAGTTCGACAAGCCCGTGGACACAATGGGCCAGGGAGAAGTCACCCCGTATTCGATCTTCATCCCGGTCACCGTCGCCTGGTTCTTCACGCCGACGCGGCGCGTGGACACGGTGTTCGCCGAGGTGCGGGAGTTCTCCGAGATCCCGAACGCCGCGGCGGCGGTCGAGGAGCTGTTGAAGGAGCGCCACCACCAGGGCTCGGTCTTCAAGGTCAAGACCATGACGACAGTCATCCGCGTCGCCCGCACGATCTCCTTCGGCCTGATCGCCGCGTTCATCGCCGCGGCGGCCGTCTCGGTCGTCGTCGGCGGCGTCGGGATCATGAACATCCTGCTCGCCTCGGTCGAGCAGCGCACCCGGGAGATCGGCGTCCGCATGTCGGTCGGAGCCCGGCGGCGCGACATCCTCCGCCAGTTCCTGCTCGAGGCCCTGATGCTCGGCGCGATCGGCGCCCTGATCGGCGTCGTCGTGGGCATGGGCCTCCCGCTCCTGCTGCGCCCCTTCGTCAAGACCTTCCTGATCCGGGTCTCGGGACTCTCCGCTCTCCTCGCGTTCCTCTTCTCCTGCGGCGTCACGGTCGTGTTCGGCGTCGTGCCGGCCTACCGCGCCGCGCATCTCAACCCGACGGAGGCTCTCCGCTATGAATAGACCGGGACTCGCCCTGCTCTTCGCCGCCGCGCTGCCCGCTCTCCCGGTTTCCGGCCAGGCGCCGGCGGCCGCACCGTTGACGCTCCGCCGCGCCGCGGAGCTGGCCCTGGCCCACGCGCCGGAGACCGCGTCGGCGCGGGCCGCGGCCGCGGAGTCGGCGGGCCGCGCCGGAGCCGCCGCCGCGGGATTCCATCCCCAGGCCTTCGCGACCACGACTCCCGGATACTCGAGCGGCCTTCCCGTCGCGGTCGCGGGGAGGGTCCCCGCCGTGTTCGGCCTCGAGGTCCACCAGACTCTCTACGACCCCGCCCGCCGCGCCGAGGCCCTCGAAGCGCAGGCCGGCGCGGAAGGCCTGGCCGGGGCCTCCGCCCTCGCGAGCTCCGCGACGGCGCGCGCTCTCGTCCTCTCCTATGCGCGCAACTGGGAGGATCGCCGGAGGATCGGCAACGCCCGGAGGGAGCTCGAGGCGCGCGAGGCGATGCTGCGCCGCGTCACCGCGCTCGCCCGCGAAGGGCGGCGGACGAGCCTCGACGCTGCGCAGGCGGGCCTCGACGTCGCGCGCGCCAAGCAGGCGCTGGCCGACCGCCAAGGCGAGGCGGAGCTCGACCGGCTGGAGCTCGCCTGGCTCGTGGACGCGCCGCGCGGCGAGGCTCTCGACGCCGCCGAGGACCCGCTCGCGGCCCTCCCCGAGCCCGCGCCCGGCAACCATCTCGCCGCCGCGCGCGCCGCGGATCCCGCACTCGCGGCCCTCTCGCGGCAGGAGGCCGCGCTCGACCGCGCCGCCTTCCTCCAGAGGCGCGCCTGGCTCCCGGTCGTCCAGGCGGAGGGGCAGTACATGCGGCTGGCGAATTTCAACAATTTCGACCAGTACTTCGTCAAGTTCAAGGCGAACGACTGGGCGGTGGGAGTCTCGGTCGCCGTGCCGCTCTGGACCGGCGGACGCCTCGCGCAGGGACAGGCCGCGGCGCAGGCCCGCCTCGACAGGATCCGGGCGGACCGGCGCGCCCGCGAGCGCGACGTCGAGCTCGCGGTGCGGCGCGCCGAGATCGAGGCGGCGAAGGCGGCGTTGCAGAGGCAGCTCGCGACGCGGGCCCTCGCGGTCGCGGCGCAGGCGCTGGCCGTCGAGAAGGCGCTTGCCGACGAAGGCCGCGGCGAGCCCGACGCCATCGACCGCGCCGAGATCGCCGCGGCGAGAGCCGCGGACGACGAATCCCAGGCGAGCCAGGGCCTCGTCGCCGCGCGCGCCCGGCTGCTCGAGCTGCGCGGAGATCTCCCCGGGGTCCTGCTCGCAGGAAATCCCGGCCCGGCCTCCGCGAGCGTCGTGTCCGGCCGATGACAGACGGTTCAACAACAATGAAGCCCCGGCGGCGCCGGGGCTTCTCGTCCGGATCGGGGTGGCCGGCGATTCAGGGCACCGGCGCCGGTCCTCCCGCGAAGATGTAGTTGATGAGGTAGACGATGTCGAGTCCGTTGACGTTCCCGTCCCCGTTCGCGTCCACCGGCCCCAGGGGGGCGGGGCCTCCCGCGAAGATGTAGTTGATGAGGTAGACGACATCGAGCCCGTTGACGATCCCGTTCCCGTCCGCGTCGCCGTTGACTCCCGGCGTGAACGTGAAGTCGATCTGGGCATTTCCGGGTTGTGAGCCATAGCCGCCGGAAGCGCCCACCTGGATCCAGTACGTGGTCCCGTTCGTCATCTGGACGTGCGTGAGCTTCGAGGCGGCGGGGTTGCCGCCGCACGACGCGTCGTCGTCGTTACAGCCCCGGGTCGTAAAGCTGCCGCAGGACCCGGTGTACACGCCGAGGACGGTGTCGTAATTGGATGAGCAGAGCGAGATGAGCGCCGTCCCGGTGGAAGGAGCGACGAACTTGTACCACGCGGTGGCGCCGATCGCCGGCCCGCAGGGCTGGGGCTCGTCGGGGTCCTGCGTGTAGCCGACCGCCGAGAAGGCTTCGCTGAATGAACTGGTGGGGATGAGCTTGGCGGCGCTGCAGACGTCGTTCGGGCGGTCGACGCCCATGGCGCTCCGCGCGGCCGTGACGTGCACGGACGCCGTGCAGCGAGTCGTGACGCCGCTGACCGTGTCGGTGGCGAACATGTCGGGCTGGTACTCTCCGGGCACGGTGTACGTGTGCATCAGAACCTGACCCGCGACCTGGGAGCTGCCGTCGAGTGGGTCCCAGATGAAGGTCGGCGACCCCGTCCCGCCGGTCGTGCTGCCGGTCAGCGTGACGGAGACAGGCACCTGTCCATACGCGATGTCGACCGCCGCGTTGCAGGTCATCCCCGGGGTCGTGTCCGTCGTGATCGTGAGGTCGTCGACGCGGGCCCCGAACCCGGACTGGGTCGTGGCATTGGACCCGAACACGAGGGCGAGGACATTGTCGTCGTGGAGCGTGAGGTCGAGGTGCGGCGTCCACTCCTTCAGGTTGAAAAGGAATCGCCACCACGCCCCCGCCTGATCCCCGGAGTAACGGAACCCGTGGAGTTGGGAGATATGGAGCGGGTCGCGGAAGAGGATCCCCACGAAGTCGTTGTTGGGGTTGTTCTCCGTGACCATGTTCATGAAGACTTCCATCCAGGCCTGGGTGGAGGCTCCGGTCATGTCGAGGTAAGTGGTGTAGTTGATGAGGTTGAACTGGTTCGCGGGGTATGCCGAGGCGCACCCGATCGTGCTCCCGGTCGTGCCGCCCCGAACGCCGTCGATCGAGTGCGAGCCGGTATGCGCGTCGCAAGTCGTCCAGCCCCACTCGATCGTGCCCCCGTCCCCGTCCAGGCTGGTCTGGGCCCACCGGCTCGCGAACGGGTCGGTCTCGAACGTCTCGGACAGGACGGTCCCGGCGGTCCTGGGCGCCGCGGGGCGCGCCGGTCGGGCTGCAGGCCCTTTCGGCAGGGACGCCGCGGCCGCCGCGGATAGCTCGAGCGTGTAGGGAAACTTCGTCAGGTACGCTCCGTACGCGCCCCGGGTGAGGCCCGGCAGGAGAGAGTTGACGGCGGACGCGAACGCCTCGGCCGTTGTGGTTCTCAGGAAGCGGGCCTTTGCCCACGGGTCCGTCGGCGTGAGCGACGGGCGCCGGGCCAGCAACATCCGGGTCGCGCGCGGCGCGGAGGAGGTCGTCAGAGCGTAGACGATTCCCCCCTTCTCGGCGTAGACGGCTGCCTGTGAAGCCCCGAAGACGACCTCGGCCTCCGATTTCGAGAGGCCGCGAAATACGGACAGGGAGAGCGGGGTGGTCCTCTGCTCCGACGACAGGGCCTGGACGGCCTCTCGCGGAATGACGGCGTCCACTCGTGCTTTCCGGGCGGGGGTCGCGGCCGATCCCGGACGAGACCCCAGGAGAAGCGCGGGCAGGACGAGCAGGGCGAGCCTGGCCGCCGGCGCCCGACGAGCCCCTGAGCATTTTCTCCATTCACTCGAGGAACTTGTCATGATCGTACTCCTACCCGGAAAGGCGCTTCGACAGCAGCAGGCCGGCAGCCGCGAGGAGCGCGGCGAGGAAAGCGAGCGACCGTCCGTCCAGCGTCGGGATGTTTGCCGGAATCGCTCCCGGAACCGGCGTCGTGGTCGGGGGCGGAATCGGGGTCGTCGTCGGCGTCACCGTCGCGACCGGCGTGTTCGTCGGGGTGTTGGTCACCGTGAACGTCGCCGTGATCGTGGGCGTGTTCGTCGCCGTGAACGTCGGCGTGATCGTCGGCGGCGGAGTGCCGGTCGGCGTGTTCGTCGGCGTGTTCGTCACCGTGGCCGTCGGCGTGTTCGTCGGCGTGTTCGTCGGCGTGAGCGTCGGCGTGAAGGTCGGCGACTGCGTGCCGGTCGGCGTGAGCGTCGGCGTGTTCGTGAAGGTAACCGTCGGCGTGATCGTGGGCGTGTTCGTCGGCGTAAACGTCGGTGTGTTCGTCGGCGTCTGCGTGAGTGTCGGCGTGTTGGTCGGCGTGCCGGTCGGCGTCCTCGTCGGCGTGCTCGTGGGCGTATTCGTCGGCGTATTGGTCGGAGTGTTCGTCGGCGTGCTCGTGGGGAGAGTGATGTTGATCGCGCCGTTGACGACCGTGAGACCGCTGCCGGAAGTCTCGGACATGCCACTGTCGGAGCTGAGCAGGGCTTGCGCCGCGCCGGACGCGGTGACGGTCAGGCTGATCGGGCCGGCCGGGCAGCCGGTCAGGTCGAAGACCAGTTGTCCCATCAGGTCTCCGGGGCTGGCCGCCGCCGTGAAGGGGATGAGCCCGTTCGACTCCGCCGAGGAGTAGAACCAGGTCTGCGACGTGTTGGCCACCTTGACGCGGCTGTCAAGGTCCGCGCTCTGGCTGGCGAGGATGCCGCCGGTCAGGTCGATGCGCGCGCTCGCCGAAGACGGCGTGTCGATGCAGGCGTTGGGCCCGTAGACCACCTGCGCCGCGAAGATCGTGATCCGCAGGCCCGCGCCCTTGTCGCGGCCGATCAGGGTGCCGGTGTTGTCCTGGATCGAGAACGGGACCTTGACCTGGCCCGTGCCGGACGAGACGTTCACCGTCCCGATCGTCAAGACGTCCACCGGTGCGGGGCCCCGGGTTGCGCCCAGGACCAGGACGGCTGAGGCCAGGGCACCGGCGAAGACACCGATCCGCGCTCCAGTACCGCCTCTTCTCTTCATGATGTTTTCGATTTCTTTCGTGGCATCTATAACACAGTAACAGAGAGGCGAAGCCGGGCCCGCGCAAGGAGATGCGAGGATTGGTTCCTGGTCTGGACCAATGTCCAATTGACGTTGCCGGCCATCGCGTGTTATGGGCTCCGCTCATCAAGAACTTCGGAGGAGGGTGAACATCGCGGCACTGAAGAGAAACCGGGAAACGTGGCTGTTGATTGCGTTGCTGGCGGCGGGATTCTTCCTGTTGCGGGGAAAAACGGAGCCTGGCCCTTCCGCCTCCTCTTACCCACGGTCATCAGCACGACGGTTTCTCTCTGCGGCCCGTACGCGGTCGCCGGTGATCTGATCATCACTTCGAACGGCCACATCCCGGGCGACGATCCCGCCTCACCCTCGGGCGCGAGCGCCTGCTCCATGCAGATCACCGTCGGCGGCAAGGACGCTGCCGTCGATCGCTACGCGGGGCACAACATCGCAAGGCCTGCTGCGATCTGCTGATCGACGACGACGGCGGCGTCAGCAGCAAGGGGGCCGACCCGGGCGCCGACCTCGTGCACCTGGAAGCCTGCACCGTCGAGATCCTCGGCCTCGTCCAGTCCACGGGCCCGGGGCACTTCACTCCCAACATCAACCTCTGCAACCTCAACGGGCCCCCTCCCGGAGGAGCGTGAGTGAAGGAGCGGGGACGCGACTGCAATCGCCTCGCTTTCAGTGCGACTGAACGACAAGCGACGGCCAGGTTCTGTCTTTCGCGGCTGGGCCGTCGCGTGCGACGGAGGGAGGCCGGCCCGACCCCGGGGCGGATTCGAAAGGAACACGCGCCTCGAGAGCGCCACTTGCGATTCGGGTGTTACGGTCCACCGGCAGACGACTCGGAGCCCGCATCGCTCTTGACGGGCGGGCACGTCGGTGGTACCGCGTGGGCTCGTGCGGATCCTTCTCGCCGTTCACAACGCGTACACCGACAGGGAAAGCGGCGCCGCGCGCAGCATCCGGATCCTGATGAAGTGGCTGGCGGAGGCGGGCCACGACTGCCGGGTGCTCGCCACGGCCCGCTTCGACGCCCGGCCGCCCGACCTCGACGAGCACCTGGCCGGCCTCGGCGTCGAGGTGGCGCGCCAGCCGCCGGCGCCCGCGTTCGTGCGGTCGGTTCGGAAACCCGCCAACAGGATGGTCGGCCGGCCGACCGTCCACTTCGCGCTCGGGGGCGCGGCGGTCACGATGCTCCTGACCCGGCACAACGAGGGGCGGAATCCCGACCACCTCGAATCCGAGCAGTTCCTCTTCCTGCTCGATCAACAGCTCGGCGAGTTCCGGCCCGATCTGCTCCTGACCTACGGTTCGCATCCGGTCGTCGCCGAATCCCTGCGGCGCGCGCAGGCCCGCGGTGTCGCGACGGTCTTCACGCTCCGCAACCACGGGTACGAGGACCGGCGCTTCTTCGAGCACGTGGATCACGTCTTCACCACGAGCCGGTACCTCTCCGACCTGTACCGCGAGAAGATCGGGCTTCGCAGCGTCGGCATCGCCTCGCCGATCGACTGGTCCGAGGTGCTTGCGCCGGAAGAGTCGCGGAATTTCGTCACATACGTCAATCCCTCGCCGCACAAGGGCGCCGGCGTGTTCGCGCGGCTCGCCGACATGCTCGGCTCGACCCGCCCCGACATCCCGATCCTCGTCGTGCAGTCGGCCTCGAGCGCGGGGGCGTTGAACGCCATTCCCGGCATCGACTTCGGAAAGTACCCTCAGATCATGGCCGCTCCCCCGCTGCCGCGGCCGGCCGACTTCTTCGCGCTGACGAAGCTCCTGCTCGTCCCCTCGTTGTTTCCCGATCCCTTCGGCCGCGTCGCGGCGGAAGCGATGATCAACGGGATCCCGCCGCTCGTGAGCGACCGCGGGGGACTGCCGCAGACGGTCGCCGGAGCCGGGCGCGTGCTCCCGGTCCCCGACAGGCTGCCGGAGAAGAGCCTCGTGGTTCCGGAAGCGGAGGAGATCCGCCCGTGGTTCGAGGCGGTCTGCGAGCTCTGGGACGACCCCGGGAAGTACGCCGCCGCCTCGCGGAAGGCGCGCGAGACCGCCGAGCGGCTCTACGGCGAGCCGGAGCAGAGGCGGCGCTACCTGGAGTACTTCGAGTCGCTCGAGCCGGGGGGCCGGCTCTTCGAGTAGTCCGGGCTTCCCGATCCGGCACTACGACCTTTGGAAGGGATTGACACCCGATCAGGCCGGATGAAGAATCCAGACGCGCGATCGAAGAATCGCGAAGTCCCGCCTTCCTGAAGGAGGAGAAATCATGGAACGAAGGACACAGATCAAGACCGTCATCTGCGGCGTGGCGCTCGTGGCGCTGGCTTCCATCCGCCCGGCCTCGGCCCAGACGAACCCGTGCATCGGGGAAGGGAGCGGAAGCGGCGGCGGAATCTGCAACCGGTTCGATGCCGACCACCAGACGAACAAGTACCAGTTCGGGGACCACTTCATCAAGTTCACCGTGAACGTCGTCGATCCCTTCGACCTCAACGTGGAGTTCATCCCGATCACCGACCCGGAACTGGACGCCCGCGTCATACCACCGCTGGCTCCCGTCGACTGCATCCGGTACGTTGGGGCCACCTCCGACACGAGCCTGGGCACGTGCGGCTATTACCATGTCACCAGCCCGCCGTCGCCGGACCACTACACGGGCAACGTGACCGTGCGCATCTTCTGGGACTTCCCCACTCTCGCCCTGCTTCACAACGTGCGGCTCTACCGGGCGCCGCTCGACGGAGTCCCGCCGGATGGAACCTGCACGCTGGGCTTCGACTGCTACACGCAGGACATCACCGACCAGGTCTTCGCGATCGGGGACCACAACAGCGACGCCGGCGTGAGCGGGAGCGGCGACGGGTTCTCCGACTTCGAAGCGGTGGACCAGACCGGACCCACCTCGACGGCGGCCCGGGTCTGGCTCGGTTTGAAGAACAGCGACGACGTCGGAACCCGGTTCGACCTGAAGGCGATCGTCACGCAGAACGGGACTCCCGTCAGTTCCGGCACGCTCCTGGGCGTTCTCGGCGGCAGCAGCGGGTTCAACAACGCGAACCTGCGGACGATCCCGCTGTCGCTCCCGTCGAGCGCGTTCACATCCGGCGACGCGATGAGCATCGAGGTCTCAACGCGCGTTTCCTGCGTCGGGAACAGCCACACCTCCGGCACGGCCAGGCTCTGGTTCAACGACGCGGCGGCCAACAGCCGCGTCAACGAGCCGGGCGCGCCGACCCTCTCCCTGGTCATGCCGGGCGCGACGCTCGATCTCGCCACGTCCCCCGGCACGGGGCCGAAGAAGACAAAGGACGTCCTCGTGAGGGGGCGGGACTTCTCGTGCAACGGCCCGTTCACGTCGTTCGGGACCTGGACCGGACTGGTCCCCTGAGGGGAATCGGGTGAAGTGGAATCGGGTGATCTGCGATCGGGTGACCTGCGATCGGGTGATCTGCGATCGGGTGATCTGCGATCGGGTGATCGGATGATTGACGGGGGCAAAACCTAAGCCACTGCGCCGTTCACCCGATCATCCGATCACCCGATTCTGTCAGCGGGCCTCCGCGAGGATCGGGGCGAGGTCGGCGCGCTTCACGACGTCGTCGGTCTTCGCCTCCTTGCGGATCTCCTCGACGGCCCGGCGGGCCTCGCCCAGGTGCCGGGAGGCCTCGGCGGCGCTGCCCGTGGCCCGCAGCGCGGCGGCGAGCAGGAAATGGCAGCGCGCGGTCAGGGCGCGCAGGCCGAACTTCTCGCTCCTCGCGAGCGCGCGATCGAGCTCCTGGCGCGCCTCCCGCGCGCGCTTCGCGCCGATGAGCGCCTGCCCGAGGGAGACGGCGCTGTCGACCGAGAGATACTTCAGGCCGAGCGCGTCGGCTTCGTCGCCCAGCTTCTTCAGCGTGTCGATCGCGGGCTGGGGCCGCCCCTCCCCGATCGCGGCCTTCGCGAGGTTCACCCGGGACAGCAGCTCGAGGCGCCGGTCCCCGATCTTCGAAGCGGTCTGGAGCGCCTGCTCGTACACGGGCCGCGCCGCCGCGGCCTCGCCGCGGTAGAAGAGCCGGTCCCCCTCGAAGTTCAGGATCTGCGCGGTCAGGGCCTTGTTCCCGAGCCCGTCGGCGACCTTCGCCGCTTCCGCGAGATCCCCCCGGGCCTCGTCGGACCGTCCGATCAGGACGAGGGCATGCCCGGTCCCGCTCAGGATCTCGCCCAGCCAGAACCCCTGCTCCTTGAGGTCCCGCATCGCCTTGAGCGCCTCCTGTTTCGCGTTGACGGCCGCTCCGTACTGTCCCTGGTACTCGAACAGGGTCCCCATGTTGTGCGACTCGATGGCGGCGCCGCGCCTGTCGCCCGTCTCCCGGCGGATCGAGAGCGCGCGCAGGTAGTGCTTGAGCGCCTCGTCGTACTGTCCCCTGTTCGTCGCGGTCTCCGCCAGGTTGTGCAGCGTGTCGGCGATGTCGCGCGGGTTCTTGATCTTCTCTCGGATCTGGAGCGCCCGCTCGAAGTACGTCTGCGCGTCGTCGTACTGCGCCTTGAAGAGATAGACGTTGCCGATGTTGTTCAGGCAGAGCGCCTCGCCGTTCTGGTTGCCGACCTCGCGCTGGATCTGCAGCGACTCCTTGTAGCTCTCCAGCGCCTGGTCGTAGCTCCCGCGGTCCTCGTAGAAGTTCCCGAGAGGGACGAGCGTCGTGGCGATCCCCTTCTTGTCCCCGATCTCGCGCTGGATCTGCAGCGCTTCCTTGAGGCTCGCCAGCGAGGCCTCCGGGTTCCCGAGCCGCTTCTGGACCTGGGCGATCTCGCCGAGGGTCACGGCGATCCCGCGCTTGTTGCCGAGGCGGCGCTTGATCTCGAGCGACTCCCGGTAGGAGCGCAGCGCGTCGTTGGGCTTGTCCAGCCTCTTGTAGGCGACCCCGATGGCGTGGAGCACGTCGGCCTTCTGCTCGTCGTTCTCGAGCTGGATCGCGAGCGAAAGGGCCTGGTTCAGGAAATCGAGCGACCCCTGCGGGTTGCCCGCCTTGATCTCGACGCGGCCCGACGCGAGGAGGGCCGCGACGGACTTCGGATCGCGCTCCAGGACCTTCTTGTAGTGGGCCCGCGCCCGATCGAACGCGCCCGAGGATTCGTAGAGGGCCGCCAGCTCGAAGTTCACCTCGGGGTCCTCCGGCGTCACCTTCGCGAGGTTCTCGTACGCCTCGATCGCCTTGGCCGTGTCGTTGACGATCTTCGCGTGGCCGGCGGCGATGATGTACTTCTCCTGCGCCGGCAGCCGCTCGGCCAGCTCCACCGCCCGGCGCGAGTTCTGCTCGGCTTCCGCGTCGTACCCCAGGCTCGCGTAGCTCTGGGCGAGCTTCGCGTACGCGAGCGCGAACTCGGGGTCCGCCTGGATCGACGCCTGGAACTTCTTGACCGCCTCGGAGTTCTTGTCCTGGTGCGCGAGCTGCAGCCCCTCGTTGTAGAACCGCAGCGCCTCGAGCGACCGGGTGGACGGCTTGAACGCCGAGGCCTTGAGCTCCTCGATCACGCTCCCGGAGAAGGAGAGGTTCTCGCGGACCGCCTGCGCGAGCTGATCGACGGCGGCGAGAAGGGCGCCCTGGCTCGGAGCCTGCGCCTTGAGCGGCACGGACCGCTGCCCCTTGACGTCGAGGAGGGTGGCGTCGATGCGGATCTCGTTGCCGAACTTCAGGAACTGCCCCCACAGGATCGTGTCGGCGTTGCCGAAGTCCGCCAGCTTTCGGAGCGTGGCCGGATCGAAGGTCGAGTCCGCCGAGATCCGCAGGTCGTGGAGGATCTGGCGGAGCCGTTCCGAGGGGACCGTCTGGAGTCGCGCCGACCGCCCCACGTCGGTCCCGAGCATCTCGGAGAGGCTCGGCCCCAGCCAGTCGAGGGAGGCGTCCCCCGTGGCGTTGCGGAAGGGCAGGATCGCGAGGGAGATCGTCCGGCCCGCTCCGGCCGCCGGCGCGGACGGACGGCCCACCCGCCGTTGGCGGATCAGGACGGCCGCGCCCGCGGCGAGGAGGAGGGCGATCGCGACGGCGATCCACTTCAGCGACCCCGCCGGGAGGGCCTTCCCCCCCCTCCCCCTCTCGACGGCCGCCGTCCGGCGCGCCGGCTGGACTTCTCCGGGCGAAAGCGGGCGGATCCGGTGGCCATCCGGGTCGAGCGCGTCCAGGTCGGCGATCAGCTCGGTCATCGTCTGATACCGGTTCTCGCGGTCCGTCTCGAGGCAGCGCGCGACGATGCGCTCGACCGGCTCGGGGATCGAGGGGTCGACGGATCGGATCGGAGGGGGCGCCTGCTGCATCCGCGCCACCAGTTCCGCGAGCGCGCTCGAAGAGCCCGCCATCTGCCGCCGTCCGGCCAGCATGTCGTACAGGATGAGGCCGAAGGCATAGATGTCGGCCCGCTGGTCCACCTCTTCGCCCCGGGCCTGCTCGGGCGCCATGTACGCGAGAGTGCCCACCACGACGCCGGCGACGGTGCTCGATCCCATGTCCACCGACCGCGCGATGCCGAAGTCCATGATCACGGCGTTGTCGTCGGGATCGATCATCACGTTGGGCGGCTTCAAGTCCCGGTGGACAACGCCCGCTTCGTGCGCCGCGGCGAGCCCCGCCGCCACCTGCCGCGCGATCCGGAGCACGCGCGCCACGGGAAGCCGCCCCTCGCGCCGCAGGACCGTCGCGAGGTCGTCCCCCGCGATGTAGGGCATCGTGATGTACTTGATCCCCTCGACCTCGCCGAGGTCGTGGATGCGGACGACGTTCTTGTGCGTGACCTGGCGGGCGAGGAGGAGTTCGCGCTTGAAGCGCCGGTGGAGCGCGGCGGCCCTCTCCGGGTCCGCGATCGTCTCCGGCCGGATCACCTTCAACGCGACCGCGACGCCCAGCTCCTCGTCCCACGCCTGGTAGACCTCGCCCATCCCGCCCGAGCCGAGGAGCTTGATGACGTGGTAACGGGAGCCGAACCACTGTCCCACGCCGAGCGGTCCGCCCCCCGCGGCAGGACGGGCGCCGGCCTCCTGCCGCAGCGTCACGTCCTCGTCCATCCCGGCGGAGGTCCCGATGACCCGGCCCACCTCGCCGAGCGGCCTCGCGGGCGTCCGCGTCCCCGAGTCGCCGGCGGTCCGCGTGCCCCCGGGCTCCCGCACTCCCTTCGGGATCGGCGTCCGGACGGTGGTCGCGACGTCCGGCGGGACCGGCGCGTCGCAGGCCGCGCAATGGCCCCCCGGCGCCGGCGTGTCACTCCCGCACTCGGGGCAGATCATCGGACCCCGGATTATGGCGCGAGTCCCCGGCAGGCTTCACAAGGATCAGGCCCGCCGAGGCACCACTGATCCAAGCCGGGGCCGCCGCGTCCGGCCCCGCGCACCGCGCACCGGAGCGCGGAGCCCTTCAGATGCCCGGCGGCTGAACCTCGATGGGATCGCCGGCGAAGAGCGTCGGGACTCCCTGCTCGGCGGCGGTCTTGTTGAAGGCCGCCACGTCCGTCTTCGCCAGGTCGTTGAACCGCGCGAGGCAGTCGTCGAGCTTCCTTCGCCTCTCCGTCATCTCCTCCTTGAAGAGGTCGCCCGGGGCCCGGTTGTATCCGGAGAGCGCCTGGTTCAGGCGCTGCAGCCGCCCCTGGAAGTCCGTGTGGTAATGGATCGAGTCCTGGCCGACGTCGCGCTGGATGTCCGGGTTGTAGACGCCGTCCCGCACCTCCTTCAACTTCTTGCCGAGATCCTTCGCGGCCTTGAGCACGCCTTCGTAGCGGCGCGAGCCGTGGCCCGCTTCCCCCTCGTCGGAGCCGCCGCGGAGGTTCTTCTCGAGCGCCGCGATCTGATTCTGCAGGCTGTCGATCCGGTTGATCATCTCGTTCAAGGCGCTCACGCCGTTGCGGACTTCGAGCGCCGCCCGCGTCTGCGCGCGGAAGGCTTCCATGTCGGCCGGTATGCGCGGATCGGGCAGGACGGTCACCGTTTGCGTCTGCGTCTCTCCCTTGACCGTCACGGCGATCCTGTACGAGCCCGGCATCACGTCGGGACCGCGGTTGGGCTCGAAGAACTCGTTGGGGGGCGCCTCCTTGGCGGAGGCGACCTTCTTGGGCCCTTCGTACCGCAGGTTCCAGACGTGGCGGTTGATCCCCTCCTTCGCCGGCCCCCACTGCGTCGCGACCGCGCCCCCCTTCTCGTCAGTGACGACGATCCGGACCGCGTCCCGATGGGCCTTCTTCTGCTCCTCGGTCTGCTTGATCTCGGTCTTGACGAAGTAATCCACGGTGATCCCGTGGGGAGGGTTTGGCGCCCAGAACCCGCCCGCCGCGAAGCCGCCCCGGTTCCAGGCCTGGAGCATCGCCGCCGGCGGCGAGGAGAAGAGATGGAAGTCCTTCCCCGCGATCGCGTCGCTCCACTCCTCGAGCGGCGTGATGTTGTCGAGCACGAAGAGCCCGCGGCCGTGCGTCGCGACGACGAGGTCGTGGGAAGCCTTGACGAACTTCAGGTCCCAGACCGGCGTGCTCGGAAAATCGGCCTTCAACGGCTTCCAGGTCGCGCCGGCGTCCAGGGAGGAGAAGAGCCCGGTGCCGGTGCCGGCCACGAGGAACCCCTTCCTGTTCGGGTCTTCCCGCACGACGAAGCACGGGGCGTCGCCGGGCAGCCCCTTCGCGATGGAGGTCCACGTCTCGCCGTAGTTGACGGTCCGGTAGGCGTAGGGACGCCGGTCGTCCAGCATGTGGCGGTCCGAGACGACCGTGGCGGTCCCGGCGTCGAAGGGAGAGACGTCGATCTGGTAGACGCGCCCCCACTCCGGCAGGCTCGGGATCTTCTTCGTCACGTTCGTCCAGTTCTTCCCCCCGTCGCGCGTCACGCTCACCTGCCCGTCGTCGGAGCCCGCCCAGATCACGTTGGAATCCGTCGGCGCGATCTGGAGCGACAGGAGCGTGCCGTAGGTCTCGGCGCCCGAGAGGTCGTGGTGGATGGGGCCGCCGGAGACGACCTGCTTGGACTTGTCGTCGCGCGTCAAATCCGGGCTGGTGACGGCCCAGTGCGCGCCGCCGTCGGTGGACTTGAAGACCACATTGCCGCCGATGTACACCTCGTCGGCGCTCGCGGCCGACACGGCGATGGGGCTCGTCCAGTTGAACCGGTACTTCAGCTCCGCCGGGCTCATCTCCGAGACCGTGCCGAGGTAGGGACGGATGTTCTTCGAGAGGTGCGTCTTCAGGTCCAGGCGGCTGATGTTGCCGTTCTGCGAGTCGGAATAGACGATCGTCGGATCGGAGGGGGCCGGCACGACGTATTCGCCGTCTCCCCCCGCCGTGACGAACCAGTCCGCCGCCCCGATGCCGCCGCGGGAGAGGGAGTTGGAGGCCCCGCACCAGGCGTTGTTGTCCTGGAGCCCGCCGCAGACGCGGTAGGGGACGCTCGAGTCGGTCGAGACCATGTAGAACTGCTCGATCGGGATGTTGTCGAAGCCGCGCCACGACTTTCCGCCGTCGGTCGAGAGGAGGGCGTAGCCGTCGTTGCCCTGCAGGATCCGGTCCGGGTCCTTCGGATCGATCCAGAGCGCGTGGTGGTCGGGATGGATGCGCTGGTCGATCACGCGGAAGGTCTTGCCGCCGTCGTCGGACTCGACGAGATTGTAGGAGCCGAAATAGACCTTGTTCTCGTCGGCCGGCGACACGGCCACGAGCGAAAAATAGAACGGGCGCACGTTGAAGAGCTTGCTGTCGGAGAGCTTCTCCCAGTGGTCGCCGCCGTCCTTCGAATCCCAGAGGAGCCCTTTCTTCGTCTCGATCAGGGCGTAGACCCGGTTCGAGTTGGTCGGGGCGACCGCGAGGGCGATGCGGCCGAGCGGGCCTTCCGGGATGTCCTTCGTCAGCTTCGTCCAGGTCGCGCCGCCGTCGGTCGAGCGGTAGATCCCGGAGCCGGGGCCGCCGTCCACGAGCTCCCACGGGAACCGCCGGACCTGCCACATCCCGGCGAAGAGGACCTTCGGGTTGCCGGGCGCCATGACGAGATCGCAGGCGCCGGTCTTGTCGTCCACGAAGAGAACCTTCTTCCAGCTCTGCCCGCCGTCGGTCGTGCGGTAGACGCCCCGCTCGGCGTTGGGAGCCCAGACGTGGCCGAGAGCCGCGACGACGACCGTGTTCGGGTCGTACGGATCGATGAGGACGCGGGAGATCTGGCCGACGTCGGCCAGGCCCATGAAGCGCCAGGTGTTCCCGGCGTCCGCCGAGAAGTAGACGCCGTAACCGTCCATCATGTCGTTGCGGGGGTTCGACTCCCCCGTGCCGACCCAGAGGAGGCTCGGGTTCGAAGGCGCGACCGCGATCGCCCCGATGGACGACGGGTATTTCTCGAAGATGGCCTTCCAGCTGTTCCCGCCGTCCACGCTCTTCCACACGCCTCCGCCGGCCGCGCCGACGTAGAGGACGTTGGGATCGCCGGCGATCCCCGCGACCGAGGTCACGCGCCCGCCGCCGACGGCCGGACCGAGGTTGCGGAACTTCATATTCTGCAGCGGCCCCTCGCTCTCCTCCTTCGCGGGCGCCGCGGGCGCGGAAGGCTTCGCGGCCGCGGCCGCGAGCCCGTAGGAGCCTTGCAGCGCCAGCAGGACGGCGCCGATGACCGGGAACACTCGCCTGATTGTCATTTCGTTCTCTCCTTGTTTTTCTCGTCGAAGGAAGGATTATTTCGCGCCGGCGCGCCCCGGACAACGTTTTCCAACCCTCCCACGGCCTCGGCATGAGAGTCTGATGCGCCGTGGCGCTCCGCAAGAAGAGGCCGACCGCAGCGAAGAGGCGCGCCACGACGTCGCTCGGCGGCATCCTGCGAGACCTCGAGGCCTTCTACGGAAAGCCCGCGCCGCCCGGGGTGACGGACCCTCTGGAACAGATCCTCTTCGAGAACGTCGCCTACCTCGCCAGCGACGCGCGGAGGACGGAGGCGTTCCGCCTCCTGAGAGAGCTGACGGGGTTGAAGCCCGAGCGGATCCTCGCGGCGCCGCCGGCGGCGCTCCACGGAATCGGCGGGCGGGGGATCCTGCCCGGCGGCACCGTCGAGAAGCTCCGGGAGATCGCGGCGATCGCGCTCGAGGAATTCGGCGGCGACCTCTCCGGCGTTCCGCGCCTTCCTCCCAAAGACGCGATCAAGGCCTTGAAGAAGTTCCCCTCGATCGGCGACCCCGGGGCCGAGAAGATCCTCCTCTTCGCGGGCGCCCTCCCCGTTCTCGCCCTCGACTCGAACGGCCTGCGTGCCCTCCTGCGTCTGGGGTTCGGCGCGCAGGAGAAGAGCTACGCGAAGTCCTATCGCTCGGCGCAGGAGGCCGCCGCGGGACAGATCCCGCGGGACTGCGTCGCTCTCATCGAGGCACACCGGCTCCTGCGCCGGCATGGACAGGAACTCTGCAAGACAAACCACCCTCGCTGCGAAGTCTGTCCCGTCCGCGCGGAGTGCCTCTATTTCAAGACGGCCTCGGGAAACGCCGGAGCCTGAATCGATGGCCTGTTATCCCGAGGAGCCCCTCCGCTTCGCATGTCATTCCGAGCCCCTCGCCCCCTCCTGTCATCCCGAGCCCCTCGCCCTTCCTGTCATCCCGAGCCCCTCGCCCCCTCCTGTCATCCCGAGCCCCTCGCCCCCTCCTGTCATCCCGAGCCCCTCGCCCCCTCCTGTCATCCCGAGCGCAGCGAGGGATCTACTCCAGTCGCTTCGATGAGCCGTGTCCGCTCGGGACAGGCTCCGCGAGGAGTCTGCTTTCGTTACGGTGGACTAGGCGACATCGACGATCGGGACTGGCTCCGCGACGAGGGATCTGCTCCGCAGCCTGAGAATTACGGGAGCAGATCCCTCGCTTCGCTCGGGATGACAGGAACCAGGCTCGGGATGACAGGACCTAGCAAAGTATCTTTCGAAGAGTCTCCAGGCTGACGTTCCGGCCCGAGATCACGACCACGACGGGCCCGTCGAACTCACCCGCCTTCCCGGTCAGGCAGGCGGCGACGGCGGCCGCCGCGGAGGGCTCGATCAGGTGCTGGTGCTCCGCGAGCGTCCAGCGCACTCCTTCGAAGATCTCCCGCTCCGAGACGAGGGCGACCCGGTCGATGCGCGGCCGCAGGATCTCGAAAGTCTTTCTCCCGATGCCTCCCTCGATCCCGCCGGCGGCGGTCTCCACGGCCGGCAGCCGCGTGACGGCGCGACCGCGCTCGATCGAGAGCGCCAGCGCCGGCGAGGCCTCGTGCTGGCAGCCGACGATCGTCGCGCCGGAGAGCTTCTCCTTGACGGTGAAGGCGAGGCCGGCGGACATCCCCCCGCCTCCGACCGGCAGAACGAAACCGCGGGCGTCGGGCAGGTCCTCGAGGATCTCGAGGGCCAGCGTCCCGCCGTTGCCCGCCATGATCGCCACGTCTTCGAAGGCGGAGATCCAGACCTTTCCGGACCGTTCCGCCTCCCGCATCGCCCACTCCTCGGTGTCGTCGTAGCCGGGGAACGCCGAGCGGATGACGTCGGCCCCGAGCTCCATGATCGCGCGGTACTTCGACTCGTCCACGCTCGCGGGCACGGTGATCGTCGGCACGAGCCCGAGCGCTCTCGAGGCGTACGCCACGGCTTTCCCGTGGTTGCCGGCCGAGCACGTGGCGACCCCCGCCCGCTTCTCCTCCTCCGTCAGGAGGGAGAGGCGGAAGGCGGCGCCGCGGATCTTGAAGGAGCCGGTGACCTGGAGCGATTCGAGCTTCAGCCAGGCCGGCACGCCGAGGAGCGCGGAGAGGGCCGGCGATTCCTCCAGAGGCGTCCGCCGGACACGGCCGCCCAGGAACGCCCGCGCCTCTTCGATCCGGGAAAGCGTCAGGCCCGGCGGCGCGGTCTCCTCCACCCGCTCAGTGCCCGGGGCCGCCGTAGCGGGTCTCGCCGAAGCCAATGCGGCGGATGTCGTAATAGGGCGGGTAGTTCGGACCGAGCGACTGGAGATCGCGGTACCAGCAGACCCACGCCGCCGCGTCCACGTCGCAGAGCGTCGCCATCCTCGCCGCGGCGAGGTTCGTCGGGAAGAACCCATTGCCCATGTCGACCTCCGGCGGGGTCCCGTTGTTCGTCGAGACCTCGCCGAACCACTGGATCATCGCGCTCTTCGTGTAGTTGCCGCTCCATTCCGAGTCGGCGAAATAGCCGAGCCACTGGTTGTCGAACCAGGCCCACCAGTTTCCTCCGAAGTGAACGAACCCGTTGTAGACGTCGTGGCCGACGAGCGCTGCCAGGTTCATTCCCGGGAAATAGGTCGGGCTGTACTGGTGCCAGCCGCAGGTGTCGTAGCAGGTGCCGACCCAGTTGATCCAGTGATAGACGAAGAGGTGCGGGTCGGCGTCCGGATATTGCGAGGTCGAGACATTCCAGCCGAGCTCGATGATGTTGCCGTTGTCCTCTCCCCCCTGCACGGAGATCTCGTCCAGGCTGTGCCCCTCGCCGTGGAAGGCCGGGCGCTTGATGGTCACGGTCAGGCCGCCACCGTCGGCCGCGCTCGCGTAGCTCGCCGGCCCGTAGTAGTAGCAGGCGCCGTAGTAGAAGATGCCGTTGCAGGCGGGCGGATCCGCCGGCGCCTCGTGCTTGCCCTCGTCCGGTCCCGGCGGGATGTAATAGACCTTCCGGAAGGGGCGGAGGCTCTTCCGGACCACCTCGCCCGTCCCCCCCTCTTTGAAGAAGTCGGAGACCGGCCGGTCGATCGCGCCGAGGAGAGGGTTGCCCTTCGCCACCGTCGGCTTCGCCGGAGTCTTCGAGACCGGGACCTTACTGTCCCCGCACGGCCGGAGGGTCAGGAGCGGCCTCCCCTCGCGCTGGACGATCGTCTTCTCCTCGCGCCGCGCGCGCCCGATGGCGAGGACCGAGCGCGGCGGAGGCGACGCGACGGCCCCGCGGTCCACGCATTCGAAGGCGCCCAGGGACTCCGGTTTGACGTCGAGGGGTCCAACGGAGGCGCAGCCCGCGGCACCCGCGAGCAGCACGAGCCAGGCGAATCCGGAAGACCGAGGTTCCATGACGACCTCCCTTCGAGCAACTGTCTTCGGGCAGGACATCTCTGTACGCCGCGGCCAGGACGCTGTCAAGGCCGCCGGCCCCCGTTGGACAGCCACCCGCTGAACCCGATCCGGGATCCGCGGCGTAAACGATGGCGTGGAGTCCCTCGACCAGGGCGCACGACTCCCAGCAAGAACGGATCGCAAGTGAAAGGGGTCCCACGATGGCGAGGTGGTTCTTCGAGCCCGGTCACACGGCGGCGGAGTTCCGGGCACGGCACATGATGGTGACGTGGGTCCGGGGGCACTTCAAGGACGTGCACGGCACGATGGAGTTCGATCCGGGCGACCCGCGGGCCACCTCGGTGGACGTCACGATCGACGCCCGGAAGATCTGGACGGGCGAGCCGGACCGCGACGCCCACCTGAAGAGCGCCGACTTCCTGGATGTCGAGCGCCATCCCACGATCACGTTCCGGGGCGGCGACGTCGAGCTGTGCGGCGCGAACGTGGCGAAGCTCAAGGGCGAACTGACGATCCGCGGCGTCACCCGGCCGGTCACGCTCGACGTCGAATACCTCGGGGAGTGGCAGACGCCATGGTGGGACGGGAACGTGGACAAGGGACCGAAGACGCGCGCCGGGTTCGCCGCCACGACCCGGATCAACCGGCACGACTTCGGCGTCAGCTGGAACGGGGTCCTCGACCGCGGCGGATTCGTCGTCGGCGACGACGTGGACATCACGGTGGACGCCGAGGCGATCAAAGAAGATTTGTGATCTGTGATTGGTGATTTGCGATTGAGAAAATCACTTCCGCTTGAAGAACTGGACGGCGCGCTCGTGCTTCCGCGCGGCCGCCAGGCTCTTGAACGTCCCGAGGTTCCTCCGGCGTTCCGTCTTCGGGTTTTTCTTGCGGGAGTAGAGGCGGTACCCACCGGAGGGGAGCTTGCGGATCATCGGGCTCTCCTTTCGCCGCGGGACTGGGCGCCGCGGCCGGGAAGATCCGCTGCGATGATCGTGCCCGCCCGATTGGCCCGGATCTGGCAGAACAGGAGGTCGTCATGACGGCGTGCACCCATCTGAATCAGATTCGCGATGTCACGCCGAGCGCCGACGGCTGCGAGGACTGCCTGAAGATCGGAGCGAGCTGGGTTCACCTGCGCCTCTGCCTGGAGTGCGGGCACGTCGGCTGCTGCGACGACTCCCCGAACCGGCACGCCACGAAGCACTTCCGGAAGACGAAGCACCCGATCATCCGCTCCTTCGAGCCGGGCGAGGACTGGCGCTGGTGCTCCGTGGACGACATGGAGGTCTAGGTGCCCGGCACCGGCCCCGGCTCTCTACTTCGAGTTATCCGGCACCACCTTCTTCGAGTCTCCCGTCTTGTGGTCGTCGATCTGGAAGCGCAGGAACTCGTGAATGGCGGCGAGCGCCCGGGCGTCCTTCGTTCCGATCACGATGCGGCCCCCGCGCTCGGTCGGCTCGAAGCGGTACTGAATCGAAGCCCGGAGCTCCTTCATGACCGGCACGCCGGGCGGGACCTTTTCGTGGATGAGCATCGGCGCGTCGAAGTCCCCCTCGGAGAACATCTTCGCGATGTGGGTCATGTGCATCCGGATCTGGTCGCGGCTCGAGGTGTCGGCGGGGTCGTTCGCCTCGGCTTCGATCCTTCCGCCGGAGCGTGTCAGCCGGAAGTGGTGCGCGGTCTTCGTGTGGTCGAAACCCATGACGTGATCGCCGCGCCGCGGAACTCCCGCCGCCCGCGTGGTTTCCGCCGTCTGGGCGGCGGCGGCCACCGCCAGGAGGGCCGCCGCGATCCCCGTGCCGAAGGTCCTTCTCATGCCGGCTCCTTTTCGTCGAATTCGATGACGTCCCTCACAAGAGGGCCGGGGGACCGGATAATTCCCGGATGCTCCGTTGGAAAGTGGTCGCGGCGCCGCTCTCGCTCCTGATCTGGGGAAGCTACGTTCTCATCGTCATCGGCTGGACGCCCCTCGTCTTCTTCTACCGCCTCGCCACGCGCCGGTCCGACCCGGACCGGTACCGGCTCGGGCGCTTCTTCCGGAATTCGGCGGTCCTGGCCGGAGACCTGAACCCCTTCTGGAGGTTCCGGATCGTGGACCGCGTCCATCCCGATCCGCGCCGCCCGTACGTCTTCGTCGCCAACCACCGCTCCTCCACGGACGCGTTCCTGATCGTGCGCCTTCCGTGGGAGATGAAGCTGCTGTCCAAGCAGTCCATCATGCGGATCCCGCTGCTCGGCTGGCAGATGCGCATGGCGGGCGACGTCCCGGTCATGCGCGGAAACAAGGAGAGCGCGCGGCGCGCCATGGAGGAGTTGCGCCGCTGGCTCGACCGGCGCGTCTCGGTGTTCTTCTTCCCGGAGGGAACGCGCAGCGGCGGCGGCGCCCTGGGGCAATTCCGGGAAGGCGCATTCCGGCTCGCGATCGAGGCGGGAGTGGACGTCGTGCCGCTCGCGCTGGCGGGGACGGCGGCGGGACTGCCGAAACACTCGATCGTGTTCGCCCCGACGACGGCGACGCTCACCGTCCTCCCGCCGATCCCGACGGCCGGATTGACGGCCTCCGACGCGCCCCGTCTGGCGGAGTCCGTCCGCGAAGCGATCGCGCGCGCGCTCGAAGGCGAGGCCGGGGAGGGGACGGACCCGCCGGCGGGATGAGCGAGGCCCTACGGCTCCTTCTTCGGAGCGGGGGCCGGCGCGGGCTCGTCGGAGACCGGCTGGCGCCGGAAGAGGACCGTGACGTCGATGGGACTGCCGCCGCGCCGGAGAGCCAGGCGAGCCGAGTCGCCCCACTTCTTCTCCGCCACGAGGCGGTTCAGGGTCTCGCGGTCCTCGACGGGCGTCCCGTCCATGGACACGATCACGTCGCCCAGGGCGATCGCGGCCCTGTCGGCGACGGACTTCTTCTCCACGTTGATGACGGAAACGCCCTTGCCCCCCTGCGCCGGGCGCGTCGAGACGCCGAGCTCCGGGAAGACCGGGTCGGCTTCCCGCGCGACGCCCCAGACGAAGTTGGCGAAGGAGGCGCGGACGGACCGGACCGGCTTCTCCTTGTCGTCGCGGACCGCCACGGCAATGAGCGTGGCGATCCTGCCGGGGAAGAGCCGCGCCGCCTGCCGCTCGATGCCGAGGCCGTACTCGACGTGTCCCGAGCCGGCGAGAACGACGAGGATCGCCTTCTCGTCGGCCTCGGATTTCCTCATGGCCGCGACCGCGTTCTGCGCCATCGTCGCGTCCCACGTGCACTGCGCCTCGAACATCTTCTTCCAGTCGGACTCGCTCATGCCCGTGTGGAAGCCCTCGTCGCCGAACGAGGCCTTGAAGAGGCGGAGGTGATCGGCGTTCTCCGTGTCGATCTTCGCGGGGACGTGCGCGGCCTCCTCCTCGGTCAGCCCGGTGAAACCCTTCTTCCGGACGGCGGCGACGACCTCGCGCGGGGTGTTGATCGCGAACATCGGCATCTGCGCCTTCCCCGCCAGCAGGAAGATGTCGCGGGAGTAGCCCCAGTTGTATCCCCAGTTCTTGTACCAGCGGGACTGCTCGACGAACTCCTTCTCCGAGAGCTTGCCGCCGACCCACTGATCGAGCCACGGCTGCTCGCCGTACGGGTACATCTCGAGACCGATCGACACCCGGCGCCCGGCGCCGGCCAGCTCCTCCAGGACGCGCCGCTCGACCCGGTGCGACTCCATCGCCGTGTGCTCTTCGCCGACGAGCAGGAGGCGGACTCCCGCCAGGCGCGCCGGCAGCTCCGCCGGCGTCAGCACCGTTCCGCCGGCCGTCTCCGTGATCCCATCCAGGACCACCGGGACGTCCCGGTCCTTGCGCACCGGGTCACCGATCGGCAGGTGCAACGGATCTTCGGCACGCAAAGCGGCAGAGGAGAGCATCAGCCCGGCGAGCCCGAGAAGAGCGGGCCACTTTGGACCTTGGACCTTGGACCTTGGACTCATCTTCACTTCCACGACTCGATCGCGACGATTTCCATCTCGGACTCCCCGACCAGGACGCGGTCGCCGAGCTGTTTGCCCAGGAGCGACTGCGCGAATTCCGACTGGTAGGAATAGACCGCCTCCTCCGGGCGCGAGTCCCAGGGGCCGAGGACCGTCGCCGGGCGCGCGGCCCCCGTCACCGAATCGCGCAGCGTCACCCGTGTGCCGACCCGGACTTCCGAGGCGTCGATGCGGGAGGGATCGAGCGCCCGCGAGCGCGACAGCTCGTCGGAGAGCGACGCGATCCGCGCGGAAAGGTACTCGTGCCTCTGCCGCGCCGCGTGGTACTCGAAGTTCTCCGACAGGTCCCCGTGGTCCTTGGCCACGCGCATCGCCTCGGCATTGGCCGGCAGGTCCACCTGCCTCAAGTGGACGAGCTCCGCGCGGCGCGCCTCGATCGCCTCGGAGGTCGAATAGATGTATTCGCGGGCGGGACCGCGCAGGGCCGGGAACTTCATCAGGAGCGCTTCCTTGACGAGGGCCCGCCGGTGCTCTTCGAGCCCCCCCGCCCGGTCCAGCGCCGAGAGGTAGTCGCGTGCCTCCTCCTCCGAGCCCGAGGACTGGACGATCGCGACCGCGAGCTTGCCCGGGTCGAACATCTCCTTCAGACGGGCGCGGTAGCTCGAGAACTCCTCCTGCCGCAGGGCGTCGAGCATCGACAAGAAGAGGTGACCGGGCACGGGCCTGCCTTCCCCGTGAAACCGGTCGCAGAGCCAGAGGAACGCGCGCGGCGCCTGGCGTGGAGAGCGCAGGATGCGCCGCGAAAGCTCCTCCGAACGCTCGGGGAACTCCGCGAGGGCGGCGAAGAGCGCCGTCAGGACCCGCGCGTCGTCCTCCTTGAAGATCCGGTCGGCGAAGAGATCGGCCCAATCGGCGCGGCTGGCGCGCGCCGCCTCGAGCGCCCTCTCGCGGGCCACGTGATCGTGGATCTGTCCGAGGACCGAAGGGAGGTCCGGGACGGAGAGAAGGTCCGCGGCCGTGAAGGCCTCCGGTTCGCCGGGTTGGAGCTTGACGGCGGCCTGGGACAGCTCCCACGCCAGGGCCGGGCGGTCCTCCTCCGCGGCCTTGCGCGCCTCCGCGGCGAGCGTCCGGCCGAAGAAGCGCGCGAGGTCCTTCGAGCGCCTCGCCTGTTTGCGCGCGATCTCGATCTTCTGCTGCGGGGCCGCTTCCTCGAATTCGCGATGGACGGATTCCTCCGCCTCGCCGGCGCTCGAGGACCAGGAGACCATCGCCGATTTCCCCGTGCCGGAGGCGACGAGCTGCGGGTGCTTGCGCGCGGCCGCCCAGAAGCTCCCCCAGCGGGACTCCTCCACCAGGCCCGCCAGGTTCTCCTTGACCTCGATCAGAGTCATCGGCCGGCCGAAGCTCTCGAGAAGCCGGCGCACCGTCTCGGCGGAATCGCGCTCGGCGAGAGCCCGGGTGGCCTCGGGCTCCTCCAGTTTCTGCCGCAGCAGGTGCTCCCGCGGCAGGAGCGCCAGGTTCCTCTCCGCGTTGACGAGCGACAGCGGGAGCTTCGCGTCCGAGAAATCCACGCGGATCACGTCGAGCACAGGATTCAGCTCCACGATCCGCCCGGCTCCCCGCCCGGGCATGAAGTAGATCTCGCCGGGAGAGAAATGGAGCCAGCGCGCGATCTTCCCCGCCGCCTCCATCGGGTCCGCGGGACCCTGCAGCGGGAACTGGGCGAAGACGACCGCGAGCGAAGGATGCGAGGCGAACCGGGTCCGAAGCGCCGCCTCCAGTTCCATGCGGATCTCCGCGTCCGTCGGGGACATCCGCGCGATCTCCAGGAGCACGGCGAGCTGGCGGTCGCCGTCCCCGCGCTCCTCCTCGTAATCGGCCAGGAACCGGAGCCAGGAGAGGGCCTGCGCCCCGCCCCCCTTCTTCTTCATCGCGGAGGCGACGGCGAAGAAGAAGGAGAGGTCGTCCGGCTCCGCCTCCATTCGCCCCGTCCAGACGTCCTCGAGCGCGTCGAAGTTCTTCTGCTCGAGGAGCTCGCTGATCTCGGAGGTCAGCGGAACCCCCGATATGGAAGACGCCGTCATGAGGGTGGACATAGTAACCGGGAACGCGAAAGGCGGGAGGGACGCGGGAAAAAGGGCCCCGGCGCTCGGGGTGCGCGCCGGGGCCCGGAGGCACGGGAACGGCGAGGGCTCAGTGCTGGTGGGTCTCGGACCTCTTCCTCTCCGCTTTCTCGGCGATCGAGCGGATGAAGGCGGCCGGGAGCGTCCCGCGCACCGAGACGCCCTCGCCGTCGCTCGACACCGAGAACCTGCGGATCATCGTGACCATCTCCGGCGCCTTGTCCTGGACCGCGAGCCGCCACATGGCCATCAGGCCGCGGAGCGAATCCTCGAGGAGCTGCCGCGTCTCCGCGTCTCTCGTGATGCCCGTCGCCGAAAGCTCCAGGGCGTCGCCGCTGGCCTTCGCCTGGAACGCGACGAGCGAGACGGACTTCATCACGCCCAGGACGGCCGCGGCCGGCTCGCCGTCGGCGTCCACAGAGACATGGACGTGCGCGCTCCGGTTCGCGATCGCCGGGTAGCGGGTGACGTCCACGAGCGCCCAGACGGAGGCCCCGCGGTCCACGCGCTTCAACTCCTGCCCGAGGCCCGCGCCGGAGGCGAACCCGGTCCCGCCGGCCTGCCGGTCCGCGAGCGCCTGCGCGACCGCCGACTCCGTGCCGGCGATGACGAGCGTCGGGCCGGCAAACGCGACCGCTCCCGGCTGCCCGTCGCCGCTCCCGTGGCGGTGCCCCTCCGGCAGCAGGTAGTACTCCCCCGCCGGGGTGGACCTGCGGACGGCGCCCCGCCCCTCCGCGGCGCGGGCGAGCTTGTCCGGATCGAACCGCCCCTCGAACAACGCCAGCACCGGCGAGCCCTTGCCGCCCTCGGACGGCCGCGCGGCGATCACCACCGTGTCCACGTCCTTCTTCGGGTCGAGCCGCGCTTCCTGGAGGAAGCGCGCGGCGTCGCCGTCCACCGTCATGCGGTCGGCGCCCGCGAAGAGCCTCGCCGAGAGCGGGCTCTCGCGCAGGTCGTTCAGGCGGACGACCGCCACCGAGGCGGCGTCGGCGGGGACGAGCGCAAGAAGAGAGTCGGCCGAACGCGAAGACGCGGACACCGGCGACGCGGCCGCGCAGAGCGCGAGCGCGGCGGCGGCAACGGAAAGGCGCGATGCGAACCTGGCGATCCTCATGTCAGAAGTCCTTTCTGGAAAAGAGCCAGCAGGAGGCGGCGAGCGCGGCCACGCCGAAGAGCGCGGTCGAGCCATAGACGGCGAAGTGATCCAGGACGATGGGAGCGCGGTGAAACGCCCGGCCCCCCGAGACCTGCTCGACGGTCGCGCGTCCCAGCTCCGCGGTCTTGGGGAAGATCCAGTAGAGCCCGTGGACGACCTTCGCGGCCCACTCGGCCGACATGGCCGCGGCGATCCTGTTGTGCGCGGCGAGCAGGGCCGCCAGGAAGAAAATGGCGTACGTCGTCATGAGGGAGACGCCGGTGGACGAGGTGACGACGCCGACCAGGAAGGCGAAGGCGAGGAGCACGGCGATGGTGAAGAGGATCGTCACCCCGCCCAGGAGGAACCGCCCGTGAACGACGCGGGTCTTCCAGATGATGATGAGCCAGATCGAGCCGATGAGGTACAGCAGGTTGGCGGCGGCGAGCAGGAGGCCGCCGCAGTAGCGCGACAGCAGAAACGGCACGCGGCCGACGGGACGGGAGAGGTAGAGGTCCACCGTCCCCTTCTCCTGCAGCCGGGGCACCAGGTGCGCGGTCGCGAAGAGCGCCAGGAACGTCCCGACGAGGTAGAGGAACCCGGAGAAGCCGGACTCGAAGCCGAGGACGAGGCGGTCGATGTCGATGGAGCGCCGTCCCAGCTCGACGGACTGTCCGAAGAGCTTCGCGCCGGCGAGCGCGCCGTTGACGACGTCGAGGTTGACAGCCAGCGCGAAGACCAGGATGAAGAGGGAGGAGAGCGCGAAGTAGGCGATGAGCGTCCAGCGCGCCGCCGCCTCCCGGAAGACCTCCTCGATGCTCGCGGCCCAGGCTCTCATTGCGGGTTGTCCTCGGACTTGAGCGACTGGGAGACCGGGGGACTGGGAGACTGGGAGTTCTCTACGCGGCCAGGCGACACCAGGCCAACGAAGACGTCTTCGAGGCTCGAGCGCACCGGGGTCAATTCCTCGAGCAGCCCTCCGCCGTCTCGCAGGCGATCCACGACGGCGTTCAAGTGAGCGACGTCGCGCGCGGTCATGTCGAAGTGGCCGTTGACGCGATCGATCGTGGCGCCCGTCCCGCGCAGCTGCTCGAGCAGACCGTCGTCCACGCCCGTGGCGACGAGCTTATAACGCGACGTGACGGCCGTCAGGTCCTGGATCCGCCCCTCCGCCGCGACCGAGCCGCCGCGCAGGACGGCCACCCGCCCGCAGACGAGCTCCACTTCCGAGAGCAGGTGCGAGTTCAGGAGGATCGCCCGGCCCCGGGCCGCCTCCTCCTGGAGCAGGTCGCGGATCTCGCGGCGGCCGACCGGATCGACCCCGTCGGTCGGCTCGTCGAGCAGGAGAACGTCCGGCTCGTGCACGAGCGCCGCGGCGAGACCCAGCCGCTGGGTCATCCCCTTGGAGAACTTCTTGACGCGCACGTCGGCCCAGTCGGAGAGGCGCACCCGGGCGAGGAGAGCCGGGATCCGCCGGCGCAGATCCTCCGGCCCGACATCCGACATGCGCCCGAAGATCGAGAGCGTCTGCCTCGCCGTCAGGTAGCCGGGGAAACGGTGTCCTTCGGGCAGGTACCCCACGCGCCGGCGGCTCGCCGGATTCCCGGCGGGGATCCCGAAGATCGAGGCCTCGCCGCCGGTGGCCCGGGTCAGGCCGAGCAGGACCTTGACGGCCGTCGTCTTGCCCGCCCCGTTGGGTCCCAGAAGGCCGAAGACCTCGCCCGGCTCGACCCGCAAGTCGATTCCGGCCAAGGCTTCCACCTTCCGGCCGCCGAGCCCGGACCGGTAGGTCTTGCGGAGACCGCGAGCTTCGATGGCCGACATCACAGGTAGAAACGTAAACGGAGGGTGGAATGTTCAGGGGAGGTGAAGGTGTCAGGGTAGAGGTTTCAGGTGGGATGTCCTGACACCTTCCCCCTACTAGGACTTCTTCGCCGGCGGCTCGGCCCCCTCAGACCAGGGAGGCACTACCCCGTTCATCCTCGCATAGGCGATCGACTGGCCGAGGTGCTCGTGCATGTGGTTGATGATCAGGAGGAGCAGAGCGCGCTCGGTCACCTCGCGGCCGCCGAAGATCTTGACCTTCTTGTCGAGATCGGCGTCGGTCATGCCGGCCACGGCGCTCTTGACGTGCTCCAGGCTCTTCTTCAACGTGTCGATGACCTTCGCCTTCTCCGTGACGGTCTTCTCCATGTCGCGGCTGATCCCCTCCGGGATCTTCACTCCCATGAACGAGGGGAGCATGTAGTCGCCGCCGGCCACGTGCACGTACACCTCGCTCACGGAGCGGATGCCCGGCGCCGGCCGCCACGAGTACTTCTCCTGCGGCATCGCGTTGGCGAGATCCGTCAGCTTCTTGCCGACACTGTCCACCTCGGCGATGACCTCCGCCCGGAGCCCCGTCGGCGCGGCCGCCGGCTCCGCGCCGCGCAGGCACAACGCGCCCGCTCCGAACAGAAGAGTCAGAACACCCAGCGAAACGAGTTGACGCCTCATCTCTCCTCCTTATTGTTGAACGGGAATCTTGAACAGCATTATCCCCCACCTGAAACCCACCCCGGCTCCTCCCTGGCGCATCTCTTGCGAGAAGATCGCGTCTCATGCCAGATACCCGTTCATCGAGAAGTCCCGCCCTCCGCGCCGCGCGGCCGTCAAGACAGTTCTGGCTCGTCCTCCTCCTGGCGGCGGCCGCCCTCGGCATCGCCTGCTGCGCCGCCGTCCACGTCATCGTCTCGACGCGTCTGCTCCGGAACTGGGTCAACACGGACCCGGAAGCGCTCCGGCTCGACTACGACGCGGCGTCTTCCTGGATCCCGGGGGAGATCCGCATCCGCGGGCTCCGCATGCGAGGGAGCGACCCGAACGTCCAGTGGTTCTTCCGAATCGAGAAGGCGACGATCTCGGTCTCCCTTCTCGACCTGCTCCACAAGCAGTTCCACGCGACCCGCGTCCGCGCCGAGGGCCTCGAATTCCGGCTGCGCGAAAAGCAGAAGAAGAGCGAGCTCTCGGCCGCGCACGCCGCGCGGCTTCCGTCCATCCCGGGGTTCTCCGATCCGCCCCTGACGAGCCCGACCAAGGAAACGCCGCCCCTCTCCGAGAGCGAGAAACGCCGGTTCTGGACGGTCCGCGTCGAGAACTTCCTCGCCGATCCGGCGCCCGACATCTGGATCGAGATCTACCGCTTTCGCGGGCGGGCGCGCGTGTCGGGCGGATTCGCGCTGCGCCCGCACGCGCGTGTCGCAATCGGGCCCGCCGCCGTGGAGTTCCTCTCGGGCGACCTCCTTCTCGCCCCTTCGGAGCCCATGCTCTCTGCCGCGTCGGGACACGGCGACTGCGTGATCGATCCTTACGCGCCGGAGGAGGTTCGAGCCAGGGAGATCTGGCGCAGGATCTCCGGGACAATCCGACTTGAGGGGCGCATCACGGATCTTCGCTGCCTGAACCACTATCTTGGCCCGTCGCCGGAGCCGCGCTTCTCCGGAGGCGGCGGAACAGGACACTTCGCTGTTCGATTCGACCACGGCATCGGCCGGGGCGAGGGCGACTTCCAGGTCGGGCGCGTCACCGCGCGCTACGAGGACGGAACGCTCGCGGGCCGCGCGTCCGGCCGGTTCGTCATCCCCCGCTGGGACGTCGAAAAGGACGACATGGAGATCTCCGGAAGCCGCGTCGAGCTGGCGGACATCGCCACGGCGGGGACGAAGCACGACGAGCGCAACTGGTGGGGCCGCTTCGACATCGTCTCGGGGCGCCTTCACGACGGCCTCTCGGCCCACACGGCGGTGGCCTGCCGCGACGCGCGGCCGCTCTATACCCTCGTGGCGGCAAAGCTGCCCGGCTGGGCGGAAGGGATCCTGAAGCTCGAGGGGATGAAGGGCTCGGCGGACGTGCGGCTCGCGGGCGGGACGATCGACGTCGAAGATCTCGGTGTTTCCGGGGGCAAGTTCCACATCGCCGGCCGCTACCGCCAGAAGAAGCAGGACCGCCACGGAGCGTTCCTGGTCGAGACCGGCCCGCTCGCCGTCGGCATCGCCATCGAAGGCCCCGCGAGCCACATCAAGCTCCTCGGCGCCCGCAAATGGTTCCAGGAAGTCAAATCCCAAGTCTCGACGAACCGCTAGCTCGCTGTCACGGTTGAAGCGATCGTGGCGGAAAACTCGCCCCGGAGCCGGCGGCGTTTCCCTCGTCGGCATGCGCCGGCCTGCGGTGATGGGGAGAACCGGCCGGCGCTGAGGGTTCCTCGCAGTCTCACCGAGGTGCCGGCGGCGCTCTTCCATGCTCGTCACCCATCACCGACTCCGGGAAACGCCGCCGACTCCGGGGCTCTCCTCTCGCCCTATGCCGCAGTACAGCCACGGCGGTGGGCCGCCTCCCGGAGGAGCGTGAGAGAGCGAGCACACCACGCGACAACGATCGCCTCGCCGCCAATGCGAGCGAACGACAAGCGACGGCCAGGCTCTCTCTGTTGCGGCCGGGCCGTCGCGTGCGACGAGGGAGGCGGCCCGCCGCCGGGCGGATTCAATGGAACACGCGCCCTGACGGCAAGCCCCGGCGATTTCGCTGTTACGGTGCGTTTAGCGGTCCACCTCGACCACGACGGCCGTTCCGTAGGCCAGTACCTCGGCGACGCCTTGCGCGATCTCCGTCGCGTCATAGCGCATCCCGACGACGGCGTTGCCTCCCGCCGCCGCGGCGTGCTGCGCCATGAGCTGGTAGGCGTCGCGCCTCGTCATCTCGCACAGCTCCGACCAGAGCGTGATGTTGCCGCCGAAAAGGCTCTGGAGCCCCGCGCCGATCGTGCCGACGATCGAGCGCGAGCGGACGACGATGCCGCGCACGATCCCGACATTTCGGGTGATCCGGTACCCGGGCAACTCGTTGGCAGATGTGATGAAGCCATCGGGAATCACGATTTCTCCTTTCCTCTTCCCGCCTCCCGCGCGCTAGGCGCCGATCAGCTTGCGCGACTTGAGCTCCGCGAGGAGTCGGTCCACTTCCTTCTCTTTTTCCAGCGCGGCGAATCGGTCCTCGACGTCGTCGGAGCTCATCTCGGCCCACGCCTGGCTGACCGCCTCCGCGCGGGTGACCCGTTCCTTCATCCGGTCGAACGTGCTCGATCCGGCACCGGAGGCGACCGCGAGCCTGGCCTCGCTCGCCTTCTTCGAGGCCCTCGCCCGGCGGTGGCGCGCGATGAGGAGGTCGCTCTTCGACTGCGCCTCCGCGAGCTTCCCATCGAGCTTGTGCAGCGCCGTCTTCAGGTTCTCGACCTCCGTCTTCTGGTCGCTCACCTGCTGTTGAAAGTTGTCGGCCAGCTCCTTGTAGCCCATCGCGCGCTCGACAGCGGCGCGCGCCAGAGTGTCATCCTTCCTGTCCACGGCCAGCTCCGCCTTGCGCATCCAGTCCGCCCGTTTCTCCTCGTTCTCCGTCGCCTTCCGGGCGAGCAGGTGCTGGTCCGCGATCGCGATCGCCACCTGCGTCTTGACCTGCAGGAGCTGGTTCTGCATGTCGAGGATCACCTGCTTGATCATCTTCTCCGGGTCCTCGGCCTTGTCGATCAGGTCGTTCAGGTTCGCCCGGACCAGTGTCGCCACTCTTTCCAGCAATGCCATGACGGACTCCTTCTGTGAGAGGTCTCACTTCGCATCGATTGTCTTGTTGTCGCCGATCTTCTTCATCTTGCCGAGCAGCTCGGAGATCTGCATTCCCGACAGTGCCTCGAAGAGGGCCGGCACCTGCGCCGCCATCTTCGTGATGTCGCCCGTGATCTTGTAGGCGCCGGCCGCGTCGCCGTTGCCGGTCGAGACGACGGTGATCTTGTCCACCTTGGACAGCGGCTCCGACAGCGCGCGGACCACGTCCGGCAGCCCGGAGATCAGCCGGTCCACCACGGCGGCCTGGTTCCAGTCCTGGTAAGCCGTGGCCTTGACGTTCAGGGCCTTCGCCTCGGCTTCCCCCTTCTTGAAGATGATCTCCGCCTCGGCCTCTCCCTGGGCGCGCACCGCGGCCCCGCGCCCCTCGGCCTCGAGCGTCAGCCGCCGGCGCTCCGCGCCGGCCAGCGTCTCGATCCGCTGCCGCTCCGCTTCCGCCTGCTTCAGCACCGTCGCGACGAGCTCCTTCTCGCGGCGCTGGATCTCCGCCTCCTGCACCTTGACCTGCTGCTCCTTCTCGACCTGCTCGATGCGGACGGACTCGGCAACGACCTGCTGCTGCATGATGTTGGTCTGGATCTCGTAGGCCTTGTCGGCCTGGGCCTGCTGCTTCTTGACCGCCTCGAGGTAGGCCGCCTTCTTGACCTCCATGTCCCGCTGCGCCTCGGCCTGCTTCGCGAGCGAGAGCGTTTCGGCGAGCACGCGCTCCTGGTCCGCGCCCGCCCGGGCCACGGCCGCCTCGCGCTGGGCGACCGCCCGCTTGATCGCCGTGTCGCGCTCCGCCTCGGCCGTCGCGACGTCCGCGTCCCGCTTGATCCGCGCGACGTCGGGCCGCCCCATGTTGGTGATGTACTCGTTCTTGTCGCGGACCTCCTTGATCGTGAAGGAGACGACCTCGAGCCCCATCTTGTTCATGTCGTCCGCGCAGGTCGAGCGCATCCGATCGGCGACCATCTCCGGCTGCTTGACGATCTCCTCGACGGTCAGTTGCCCGATGATGCCGCGCAGGTGCCCCTCCATCACGAGGCGGATGAGTCCTTCCCGCTGCGGTGGCGTCTTCGTCAGGAACTGCTCGGCAGCGGTCTCGATCGACTCCCGGTCCGACTTCACCTTGATCTGCGCGACCGCCTCGACCGTGACGGCGACCCCCTGCTTCGTGTAGAGGTCCTGCTGGGGCGCGACGTCGAAGGACATCAGCTCGAGCGACAGCTCGCGGCAGCTCTCGACCATCGGGAAGATGATCGTGCCGTGCCCCTTGATGACCCGCGTCCCCCGGAACCCATACACGATGAGCGCCTCGTTGGGCCCCGCCTTCCGGAACATCGTGGCCAGCATGGCCAGGATGAGCAGGAGGGTGAGGACCATCAACCCCAAGATGATCCACGACCCGATGGCAATTCCGAACATAGGACCTCCTTGTGCGTCCGGCGGGGTCTCACCGACCCGGCCGGCCCGCCGTTCATTTGATGAAATAGCCCGCGACTCTCCAGGCTCCGTCTTTCTCCTTCATGGTCACGACCGTCTCGAGGGCCTCTTTCTTGTTCTCGAAAGAGCCGTCGTACTGCAGGACCACGTACTCTCCGTCGGGCGCTCCCGGCAGAGTCCGCGAGTAATGCGCGCCCCTCAAATTCCGCGCGACGAGCTTCCCCAGAGGCCCGCGCACCGAGCCGACGGCCTTTTCCCACTGCTCGGCCGAGACCTGCTTGCGGAAGAGCGAGGACGCCTGGCTCCAGCTCTCGGCGTACCGGCCGGAGTCCACAACGCCGAGCCAGCTCTTCGCCCCCTCGCCGGCGGCCTTGCTCGCCCCCTCTTCGTCCTTCGCGCCCGCCCGCTCGGCGGAGAGTGCGGCGGCGGCCACGAGGCAGGCCCCGACGGCAACCAGGATCCAGAGAATCTTCTTCATCGTCTCCTCCTTCATGTCTCTCTTCCAGCCGGCGACTCCGTTTCCGGCTTCGTCTCGTCGGCCATCTCTTCCCAGAGGCGTACGTAGGCGATCCCGTTCTCATAGCGCGTCACGACGACCTCGCTGCCGCGCGGGATCGCACGGGCGTCTTCGCCGCGCGCGCCGGCGCTGCGCCGCGTCCCCTCCTGCGAGTAGACGATCTCGCCCGTCCCTCCGGCGCGGATCGGCACGGTCACCCGGCCGAGAACGCCGGTCATCTCGAAATCCGCCGATTCCAGGAACCGCTCGCTTTTCAGGAGCACCTTCGTCAGGAAGCCGAAGACGACCGCGGATCCGGCCGTGCCCGAAATGAGCGCCACGGCCAGGATGAGGAGCTGACCCAGATGCGCCCGTCCCGTCAGCAAGTAGCCCATCCCTCCGAACCACGCGAGGAAGGCCATGAGCGTCGCGAAGTTGAAGGGAGAGACCGACGCGCCATGCCCGCCCGCGTCCGGGATGCCGTGTCCGGGAGCCGCGCCCCGGGAGTCGAAATGCAGCCAGTGGCCATCGTGTCCCACGGACCAGTGGAAGGCTCCTCCCAGGAGGGAGACGACGCTCAGGATGAAGCCGACGACGAAACAGACCAGGTAGAAACCCTCCCAGCTCACGACGGCCTCCCTTCTCTCCGGCGGCGGCGCGGCGGGGCCTCGGCCCCTTCCGGTTTCAACACCTGGAGGAGGCGTTCGGCAAGGTTCGGCGTCTCCAGAATCGCGCGCATCAGCAGGAGGCAGCGTCGCGAATCGGAGTGCTTCGCGAGCGCGAGCAGCGCCTGGCTGACCTCCGGGTCCTTTCGGAACCGCTCCGCGCCCGAGATGAGCCACAGGTCGAGCTTGTCCTCGAGCGCTCTCACATCCGAAGTCAGCTCCGTGTGAAACCCGTCGGGGTCGCTCACGAGATAGCCGGGGTGGACCTTGAAGAACCGCGCCAGGAGCATCCGCGTGGTGTTGGTCATGTGGGGCCGCGCGCCGCTCTCGATCTGGGAGAGGTAGGCCTGGCTGATGGACTCGCCGCGCACCTTCCGGATCGCGCGCGCGACCTCCGCCTGGCTCATCTCGCGATCGAGACCGCGAAGGGTCCCTTCCACCAGCCGGAGATAGCGAAGTTTCTCGCCGAGTTTCATAGCAGATTGCAATAGACTAATTGCATATTGCTATTAATGTCAAGACCGTTATCGGGACTGGGACTCGGGACTCGCGGCTCTATATAAGCCCTTACACTCCAGCTATTTAACACGGACCCACCGACGTCTCGAGCGCGCCCTGGGGCAGGGCTTCGGCGTCCCGCGTCCCGGTTATGGCCTTTGCTCCGCTTTCCAGCGCATCGCCGTGAGGATCCGCGTGCGGCCGCTCGGATGGTCGTAGAACACGAACTCCTCCAGCGGCGTGGGATCGAGCTTTCGGTACTCGCTCAACTTCAGGGCTGTCTCCGCGAATCCGTCCGGCTGGCGGCTGGCGTTCAAGCCGAAGATGTCCGCCTCCGCCTCCTGAATGCGCGTCAGCGAGTTCGTCACGGGCGTGAGGGCGAAGAGGAAGCACGAGATGAGGATCGCGAAGACAGGCATCCCCGCCACGTCCCCCGGGCCGCGTACGCCCCAGCGCGTCCCGCGGCTCCGCGTCAGGCCCTCGAATCCCCGGCGGCAGAAGGCGAAGCCGAGCACGATCAGGATGGAGCTGAACACGATTCCCTTGTACAGATGGTGCAGGACGTAATGCCCCATTTCGTGCCCCATCACCGCCTCGATCTCCTCGAAAGAGCAGCGGCGGAGCAGGTTGTCGTTCAGCGAGATGCGCTGCGTGCCGAAGAGGCCGCTGACGTTGGCCGAGATCCGCGTCGTCTGCCGCGAGGCGTCCACGACAGAGACCTTGTCCGCCGCGATCCCATTGGCCCGGGCGAGCGACAGGATCGGCCCGCGGACCCGCTCGTCCCGGAGCGGCGTGTACGAATTGAAGAGGGGCGCGACGTAGACCGGCGCGATCAGAACGAAGAAGGCGAGCAGCACGGACGCCGTCAGGGCACCCCAGAGCCACCAGGTCCGTGGAGCGCGGCGGACGATGCCGTACAGGAGCGTCACGCAGAGGCCGCCGAAGACGACCGCGACCGCGAGACCCTTCAGCTCGTCGCCGAGCCACGGCCAGAAGCCCTGCGTCGCGAGGCCGTACCGGTGCTCGCGCAGGAATCCCTGGTAGAAGGTGAGCGGAAAGAGAAGCGCGGCGTTCACGACGATGAACTGGACCCAGTAGAGAAACGTCTGCGCCGGTTTTCGGCGCGTGATCCGCTCCGCGAGGTCGCGCATCCGCGCCGACCAGCGCAACGCGAGCAGCAGCCAGGCTGCGGCGACTCCGCACAGAGAATCCCAGAGCAGCAGCCAGTACCCTCCCTCGAAGTACGCGTCCGAGCGCGCCTTCTGCTCCGGCGTCATCCTCGCGAGGTACGCCCGCGTCGCCTCCTCGGCTTCCCTCTCGCGCCGGGACAGGGACGGAGCGGCGGCCTGGCCGCTCGCTCCCTCCTGCGCCCGCGAGCCCGGCGAAAAGAGGAGGAGCGCGGCGAGAACGAGCCCGCCGAGCACCGCGCTCCTCATCGCCCCGTCATTTCTCGATCTTCGGGGCGGGGGCGACGCGGGGGAGCCTGCCTTCGTCGGCGGCGCGGTTGAAGTCCGCGACGTCCTTTTCCAGGAGCGCCTCGTACTCCTTCACGATCGCGTCGAGCCTCGCCTTCAGCTCCGCGTACATCTTCACCGAGCCGGCCGTGGGCTTCCTGTCCGCGCTCGCGACGATGCCGGCGAGGTTCACGAGATCGTGATCGAGCTTCGGCTCGTAGTTCAGGTCGTCCTCGTCCGCCTTGATCTCCGGGTTCGTCAGCTCGAGCTCGACGGCCGTCAGCTTCTCCGCCAGCGCCGCGGCCCGCTTCTTCAGGGCGTCTCCCCGGCCGAGGCGCTCCGCCCGCTCGCCGAGGTCCTTTGCCTGCGCGCGAACGTCGCGGATCTTCAACACCGTCTCGTGGGTCTCCGAGAGACGGTCGCGGATCGCGGCGAGCAGGTCGAACTGGGCCTTCAGCTCCTCGGCCGTCGCCGGCCCCTGCGGGTGCGGCAGGACTTCCACCGTCTCGGTGAAGGACTTGCCCCCGGCCGACAGCCGGACGGCATACTTCCCCGGCCCGACCTTCGGCGGAGCCTTCGTCCCCTCGTTGAAGACGGCCTTCGGGGCGAGCGTGGGCTTGAAGACCCGCATGTCCCAGAGGAAGCGATTGAGCCCCTTCTTCGGTTCGAGCGGCTTGTCCTTCTCCTTCTCCAGCTCCTTCTTCTCCGCCTGCTCCTTCAGGTCTCCTTCCGGCTCCTTCTTCTCGCTCGAGAACGTGCGGATGACCTTGTCGCCCGAGAGGATCTCGATCTTCACGGTCTCGTCCTTGCCCGGCTTCTCCTTCAGCCAGTAGTGGACGAGGACGCCATCGGGCATGTTCGCGCCGACCCCCTTCGGAGGCTCGTCCTCCTCGTCAGGCTTGCCGGCCTGGAAGCGGTGGGCCGGCCGGGCGGGAAAGAGGTGCGCGTCCGACTGCGCGATGCGGTCGCTCCAGAGGCGCAGCGGCGTCAGGTCGTCGAGGATCCAGAAGGAGCGTCCCTGCGTCGCGACGACGAGATCGCCGTTCTTGATCGCGAGGTCGGTCACGGGCACCGCCGGGAGGTTCCTCTGGAAGGGGCGCCAGCTCCCCCCGTCGTCGAAGGAGACGTAGAGGCCCGTCTCCGTGCCGGCGTAGAGAAGGCCCTTCCGGACGGGGTCCTCCCGCACGACGCGCGTAAACGCCCCTTCGGGGATGCCGTCCACGATCTTGGTCCACGTCTTGCCGTAGTCCTTCGTTTTGTAGAGGTAGGGGTGGAAGTCGTCGAACTTGTACATCGTCCCGGCGACGTACGCCGAGGCCTTGTCGTGCGGCGAAGCGTCGATCGCGTTGATCTGGATCCACTCCGGGATCCCCTTCGGCGTGACGTCCTGCCAGGTCTTGCCGTCGTCGCGCGTCAGATGGACGAGCCCGTCGTCAGACCCGGCCCAGAGGACCCCCTTCTCGTGCGGCGAGGGGGCGAGCGCGAAGATCGTGTCGTACACCTCGACGCCGGTGATGTCGGTCGTGATCGGGCCGCCGGACTTCCCCTGCTTCGCCTTGTCGTTCTTCGTCAGGTCCGGCGACATCTCCTCCCACGTCTCCCCTTCGTCGCGCGTGCGCAGGAGGATCTGCGAGGCGTGATAGAGCACCGACGGGTCGTGGGGCGAGATCACGATCGGCGCGTTCCACTGGAAGCGGTACTTGAGGTCTTTCGTCGCGTGGCCGTCGGCGAGCTGCGGCCACGCCATGATCTCCCGCGTCTCCTTCGTGCGGTTGTCGTAGCGCGTGATCTGCCCGCCGTACTCGCCGCCGAAGACGACCTCCGGGTCCTTCGGGGACGGCGCGATCCAGCCGCTCTCGCCGCCGCCGACGGAGTGCCAGTCGGAGAAGTCGATGACGGGCCCGGTCACGCCCGACGGGATGCCGACGCTCGAGTTGTCCTGCTGCGAGCCGTAGACCCAGTACGGGAAGCGGTTGTTCGTCGCGACGCGGTAGAACTGCGCCGTCGGCTGGTTGTTCTGCGTGGACCAGGTCTTTCCGCCGTTGTGCGTGATCGTCGCGCCGCCGTCGTTGCCGAGGATCATCCTCCTCGGATCGTCCGGGTCGATCCAGAGGTCGTGGTTGTCCCCGTGCGGGACGGAGAGGTTCGCGAAACTCTTCCCGCCGTCGGTGGACTTGTGCATGTAAACGCTCGGCAGGTAGAGCGTGTCGGCGTTCTTCGGGTCCGCGTAGAGCCAGGAGTAATACCAGGCGCGCTCCCGGATCTTGTGCTCGTCGTTGACGTACTTCCACTTCTTGCCGCCGTCCTCGCTGACGAAGAGGCCCCCCTTCTTCGCCTCGATGAAGGCGTAGACGCGCCTCGGTTTCGCGCCCGACGCCGCGACGCCCACCTTCCCCCAGATCCCCTCCGGCAGCCCCTCGTTGTCGTCGTGGGTCAGCTTCTTCCAGGTGTCGCCGCCGTCGGTGGACTTGTAGAGCGCGCTCCCCGGCCCGCCGGAGACGAGCTCCCACGGATGCCGCACGACCTGCCAGAAACCGGCGTAGAGGACGCGCGGGTTGTTCGGGTCCATCGAAAGGTCCGACGCGCCGGTCTTCTCGTCCACGAAGAGGACCTTCGTCCAGCTCTTCCCGCCGTCGCGCGTCCGGAAAACTCCCCGCTCCGTGTTCGCACCCCACACGTGCCCGAGCGCCGCGACATAGACGGTGTCGGGATCGGTCGGATGGATCCGGACCCGCGCGATCTGCCGGGTGTCCGTCAGCCCCACGTTCTTCCAGGTCAGCCCGCCGTCGGTGGACTTCCAGACGCCGTCGCCGTGCGACAGGTTGCCCCGGATCGCCGCCTCACCCATCCCGGCGAAGACGACGTTCGGGTCCGACTCCGAGACCGCGATCGCCCCGACCGATCCCGTCTTGAAGTCCTTGTCCGAGACGTTCTCCCAATTCGCGCCGCCGTCGGTCGTCTTCCAGACGCCGCCTCCCGTTCCCCCGAAGTAGAAGGTCAGCGGGTTGTGCCTCACCCCCGTGACGGCGATCGAGCGCCCGCCGCGGTAAGGCCCGATGCACCGGAAGTCCACCCCCTCGAAGAGATCCGAAAGCGTCTTCGGCTTCTTCGTCTCCTCCGCGCGCGCCGGAAGACACAGCGCCGCCCCAAACATGCCGAGCACAAAGAGATTCCGCAGACCTCTCACGAAGACCTCCTTGGATTTCGTCCAAAGCCGCCGCTATTCGCCGAGGAGTATAGATGCGACTATCTCCGCCTGTGCCGCTTCGATCCGGGCCGACGGGTCCTGTCGCCGTCGGCTTTCGACCGCGGGCGTTCGCTGCGCGAACGGCGGTCGAGAGAGTAGTACGGCCCAACGCGCCCGCGCGCGAGGTCTCCGTCCGGCGCCACCCGCCGGCCCTTCACATCCGGACAAGCCGGACTACAAGCCCCGGAGCCGGCGGCGTTTCCCGGAGTCGGTGATGGGTGACGAGCATGGAGGAGCTCGACCGGCACCGCATTGAGACTGCGAGGAAACCTCAGCGCCGGCCGGTTCTCCCCATCACGGCAGGCCGGCGCGTGCCGACGGAGGGAAATGCCGACGGCTCCGGGGCGGCCTTTCCGCCTCGAGCCAAACCGAGGGCTTGACTCGTCAGAGGGATCTCAGGAACTCGAGGAGGGATTCGCGGTCGGCCGCCGAGAGGCACTTGAAATGGCGCCGAGCTTTCTTGGCTTCGCGATTGCCAGTACGAGCTTCATCGCCGGCTCCTCTCTCCCCGGGCGGGACGACCGCCCGGCCTCTTCCCCGCGCCTTCGTCCGGGCGCCATTGACATCCTCTTGGAGACTGAGGATAACCTTGACCCGCCCGCACCGTAATCTCCCGTTCAGCACGCGAAGGAGGCGTGACAACCATGCGCATCTCGAGAACCATGATCGGACTGGCCGCGCTCCTGGCGGCGGCGCTGGCGCCGGAGGCGCCCCGGAAGGGGATCGAGGTCGCCGACCTGGATCGGAAGGCCGATCCGTGCACCGACTTCTACGAGTTCGCCAACGGGAGCTGGCGCGCCGAGAACCCGATCCCCGCGTCCATGTCCCGCTGGAGCCGGCGCTGGAAGGCCGGCGAGTCCTCCAAGGAGCAGCTCAAGGAAATCCTGGAGGAGGCGTCGGCCGCGAAGGACCAGCCCAGGGGGAGCATCGAGCAGCTCATCGGCGATTTCTACGGCGCCTGCATGGACGAAGCCCAGGCGAACCGGCTCGGAGTCAAGCCCCTCGAGCCGCTGCTGTCCGACATCGACGGCATGAAGAACTCCGCCGACGCGCGGGCGATCATCGGGCGGCTGCACCAGATCGGCGTGCGGGCGCCGTTCGCCTTCGTCGGCGGCTCGGACAACCACAACCCCAACGACGTCATCGCCCAGATCTACGCGAACGGTCTCGGCATGCCCGACCGCGACTACTACGTCAAGACGGAGCCGCGCTTCAAGGAAGCCCGCGAGAAGTACCTCGCCCACGTCGCCGCAATGTTCCGGCTGGCCGGCGAGAGCGAGGAGAAGGCGAAGGCGGCCGCGGACACGGTCATGCGCATGGAGACGCGGCTCGCCGAGAATTCCCTGGACAACGTGGCCCTGCGCGACCCGAAGGCGACGGACCACAAGACCTCGTTCGCGGACCTCCAGAAGCTGACGCCCGATTTCAACTGGACGGCCTACTACCACAAGATGCGCCTGACGCGCGACACGCGGGGAGCCGAGGAGCCGCCGAAGATCGGCGACGTCAACGTGGCCGAGCCGAAGTTCCTCGCCGAGTTCAACCGCCAGCTGACGGCCAGCCCGATCGCCGACTGGAAGGTCTACCTGAAATGGCAGCTCCTGGATTCCGCCGCTCCGTTCCTCTCGGACGCCTTCGTCCAGGAGGACTTCGCCTTCAACGGCGCCTACCTTTCCGGCGCGAAGGAGATGAAGCCGCGCTGGAAGCGCTGCGCGGAGTCCACGGACCGCCAGCTCGGCGAGGCGCTCGGGAAGAAGTACGTCGAGAAGTACTTCCCGCCCGAGGCGAAGGCCCGGATGCAGGAGCTCGTGAAGAACCTGCGGACGGCCATGGGCGAGACGATCGAGGGGCTCGACTGGATGAGCCCGGAGACGAAGAAGCGCGCCCTCGAAAAGCTCTCGACGTTCAACCCGAAGATCGGCTACCCCGACAAGTGGAAGGACTACAGCAAGGTCGCGATCGGCCGCGAGTCGTACTGGGACGACGTCGCCGCCGGGCGCAAGTTCAACGTCGCCGACAACCTGGCGACGATCGGAAAGCCGGTGGACCGCGGGCGCTGGGGATTGACTCCCCCGACCTCCGACGCCTACTACAACCCGCTCTTGAACGAGATCGTCTTCCCCGCGGGGATCCTGCAGCCGCCGGCGTTCGACTTGAACAACAGCGACGCCGTCAACTACGGCGCGATCGGCGTCGTGATCGGCCACGAGATCAGCCACGGCTTCGACGACGAGGGGGCGCAGTACGACGCCCAGGGGCGCCTGGACAACTGGTGGACCGCCGAAGACCTGAAGAAGTTCCAGGAAAAGACCGCGTGCGTCGTCAAGCAGTTCGACGGCTACTTCGTCGAGCCCGGACTGCATCACAACGGGAAGCTCGTCCTCGGCGAAGCGATCGGAGACCTCGCGGGCGCCAAGATCGCGTATCGCGCGTTCCAGATCTCCCAGCGCGGCAAGCCGCCGCTCGGCAAGCAGGACGGCTTCACCCCGGACCAGGAGTTCTTCATCGCCTGGGGACAGTTCCGCGGCGACGCCGTCCGCCCCGAGGCGGTCCGCACCCAGATCCAGGGGGACCCGCACCCGCTCGCGAAGTACCGCGTCATCGGGCCGCTGTCGAATCTCCCCGAGTTCCAGAAGGCCTTCTCCTGCAAGCCCGACGCGCCGATGGTCCGCTCCGCGAACCTGCGCTGCGAAGTCTGGTAGGGAGATTGCTTGCCCTGAGACGGATGGCGCGATCGAGATCCTCCCTGTTCGCGGTCCTCGCGGCGGCGTCGGCTTTCGTTTCGGCTTCGGCGTCGGCCGAGAAACCGGACATCCGGGCGAGGCTCGTCGCGCCGGAGGCGGTCACCGCCGGATCGAAGCAGGCGATCGCGGTCGAGATGTCGATCGGGGACCGGTGGCACGTCAACAGCCACCGGCCCTCGGAGAGCTACCTCATCGCGACGGAGGTGAACCTGGCGGCGTCCCCCGGCACGCTCTCGCCCGTGCGCTACCCCAGGGACGTCGAGAAGCGGTTCTCCTTCTCCGACAAGCCTCTGCGTGTCTACCAGGGCACCGTCCGCTTCGAGGCGGACCTCGACCTGCCTGCCGGCGTCGCCGGCCCGGTTTCCCTCTCGGGAAACGTTTCTTTTCAGGCCTGCGACGACAAGCAGTGCTACGCGCCGGCGAAGATCCCCCTGCAGGCGACGCTCCCCATTCGTCGCTGACGAGCCGGCGTCCCATTCCGTGGACGATCTGACTCTCGGCGAGGTCACACCTTCGCCGGCAATCCAACGGGACTTCGAGACGCGCGCGCGCCAGGACGAGCGTTTGCTCCTCGCGACCGTCCGGGCGGGATCTGGCAGCCGGATTGCTGATAGGCGCGGACGGGGGAGATACTTCGTCATCAACAGAATCGCGTTTGACACCAGACGGTTGACCAAGCCGTTTCTGGCGATTCGCAGGCTCGGGGCCGCCGCCCTCCTCGCGGCGCTGCCGGCGGCGGGTTTCGCGGCCGAGCCGATTTCCTCGGTCAGGTTCCAGAACCGAAACGGATCTCCCTTCTCGCTCGAGTCGCTGAAGGGGCAGGTCGTCGTCCTCGATTTCTGGGCGTCCTGGTGCGTCCCGTGCCGGACGAGCTTCCCCTTTCTCGACTCCCTCCAGGCCCGCTACGAGTCGAAGGGCCTGCGCGTGGTCGGGCTGACGCTCGAGGACAATGAGGACGCGATCAACGCGTTCCTCGACGAGGTCCTCGTGCGTTTCACGATCGTCCGAGACCCGACCGGGCACGCCGGGGACGTCTTCAAGGTCGTCGCGATGCCGACGACGTTCCTCCTGGACCGCGAGGGGCGGGTCGTCGCCCGCTTCGAGGGAGGGGACAAGAAGTCGCACGCCAGTCTCGAGGCCGCGGTTTCGACCCTCCTCTCGGGAGGCGCTCTCGCGCCGGGAGCGGACGTGCGCGTCGCCCGGAGCCTCGAGGCGACGAGCAGCCTGAAGGCGTGGCAGCGGGGCTACCTGGCGGACCCGATCATGAGCCTGGACGGCGACGCCTTGACGCGCATGCTGCGGGAGCACGTGCACGCGAGCAAGGAAGGCTCCGCCGGCGACGGCGGTCCCTCCGGAGGCGGCTGTGGCTGCAACTGACCGCACGGCGCGGCGGCCGCGCCGTCCGCGCCGGCGGCTTCTGCGCGAGCTTCCCTGGATCGCCGCGGGTCTCGGGAGCCTCGCCGCGCGCGACGCCCTCGGGCAGTCGTCCGTGGACACGCGCTTCCTCTTCTACAAGGAGTCCGGCGGCCGGACCCAGGTCTTGAACCCGGTCCTGCTCTTCCGCCCGGACCTCGGGCAGGACCACGGGCAGCTCGGGCTTCTCCTCGGCTACGACGCGATCTCGGGAGCGTCGCCGACCGGCGCGTACCCGACCGCCGACGTGACGACCTCGGCGTCGGGGCACCTGATCAACGCCGGCAGCATCCCCCAGTCCAACTACTCGGACAGCCGCAAGTCGGCCTCGCTCACCTACGAGCGCAAGTTCGGGTCGCACCTGCCGTCGGTCGACATCACCTACGCCAGCGAGAACGACTACGTCGCGCGCGGCGCCGGGATCTCCGATTCCTGGACGATGGCGGGCGGGCGCGGCACGCTCCACCTGGGAGTGGCGTTCTCGCGCGACCTCGTCGAGCCGGTGAAGAACCCCACCACGAATCCGGACGGAAGAAACCTCCAGCTCGACAAGTCGGAGAACGGGTACTCCCTGGGCTGGACGTGGATCCTGACCGACAGGGACCTGATCGACGTCTCCGCCTCGCTGATGCGGCTCTCCGGCTATCTCGACGACCCCTACAAAGTGGTCCCCGTCGGGCCGACGGGAACGGACACCGTGCCCGAGCATCGCCCGGGCACTCGGTCGCGGCGCGCCGTGGTCTTGAAGTACGGCCATCACTATCTCTGGGACGGCGCCATCAAGATCAACTACCGCTACTACAACGACGACTGGGGGATCCAGGGCCACACGCTCGAAGCCACGTACGACCAGCACCTCTTCACCGATTGGATCGTCTCGCCCCAGGTCCGTCTCTATACCCAGACGGGGGCGTCGTTCTACGGCAGCCGGTTCGCCGCGCCCCGGGAATTCCTGTCGGCCGACTACCGGCTCTCTCCTCTCGACAGCGTGCAGGGCGGCCTGACGATCGGCCGCCGGATCAACGACGCGTTGACAGTCAGCCTGGGCGCCACGCTTCAAACCCAGTGGGGACGCGACCGCGTGATGCCGATCCAGACCTCGCACGAAGCGGGGCCGGCCGCTTCCGCCTCCGCGGCCGACATGACCGTCCTGACGATCACCGCGGGCTTCAGCCGGACGTTCTAGCCCGCATTATTCATGAACGACTCCGGCCGCCGCTCCGATCTTTTCGAGGACAACGTGTTCCCGGCGGTTCCATCGAGGAAGTGTGACAAGAAGACTTCCTCTCAACGAGATACGCGTGTTTCGGCCGAGTGTCCATGAATAATCCGGGCTAGCCGGCGGCCGAAGAATGGACGCCGTCGTCGAAGGCCCCGTCCTCTACAAGAAGCGCTTTCCCCTGATGGGCGGAGGAGCCCTCGTCGAATTCGTGGACGACCGGGGGGAGGGGCGCGCCCGGGAGATCGGGCGGGCCGTCGAGGACGAGGCGCGCCGCATCGAGGTCAAGTTCTCGCGCTACCGCGAGTCGAGCGTGGTCTCGGAGATCAATCGAAACGCGGGCCGGACTCCCGTGGCCGTGGACGAGGAGACGGACAAGCTCGTCGCCTCGGCGCTCGCCCTCGCGTCCCTCACGGGCGGACGGTTCGATCCGACCGTCGGCGCGCTCCGGCGCGCCTGGGACTTCAAGAGCGGCCGCGTCCCGTCGCGGGACGAGGTCTCGGCCCTGCTCCCGCTGGTCGACTCCGAAGCGGTCTCGCGGCGGGACCGGACCGTCTTCCTGCGGCGCTCCGGCATGGAGATCGATCTCGGCGGCGTCGGCAAGGAGTACGCGGTGGACCGCGCCGCCGAGTTGCTCCACCGGGAGGGGATCCGGGCGGCGATCGTCAACTTCGCCGGCGACGTCAGGACGATCGGCAGCCGCGGAGACGGCCGTCCCTGGAAGGTCGGCGTCCTGGATCCGCGGGACCGCGGCCGCTGCCGCTTCGCGGTGCGGACGCTCGCGGAGGCCGGCATCGCGACCTCCGGAGACTACGAGCGCGGGTTCGTGAAGGACGGCGTCCGCTATCACCACATCCTCGACGCGAGGACGGGATGGCCGGCGCGCGGCCTGGCGTCGGCCACGGTCGTCGCGGCCTCCGCCTTCCGGGCGGGACAGTACGCGACCGCCGCCTTCCTCCTCGGCGCGGACGAAGGCCTCGCCCTTCTCGAGGAGACGCCCGGCGTGGAGGGCGCGCTGATCACAGAGGCCCGCGACATCCTGCCGACGACCGGCATGCGGTTTCTCTCCGACCTGCCCGGGAGCGCCTGGTCCGCCAACGCTTATTCTTGATCCCGGCCCGCCGCCGTTCGAGTTGTACGCTAGCCCGGATTATTCATGGACACCCGGCCGAAACAGGTGCATCTCGTTGAGAGGAAGTCTTCTTGTCACACTTCCTCGATGGAACCGCCGGGAACACGTTGTCCGCGACAGAGATTCTTCGTCGAGGCCAGGAAGCGCGACGACGGCGATGCCAAAGTGCATCGCAGAGGAGCGCTGACGCCGCATCGGCGGAAAAGATCGGAGCGGCGGCCGGAGTCGTTCATGAATAATGCGGGCTAGGAAATCGTGCCGGAACGGAACGGGTCTCGCACGTATCTCGTCACGGGCGCCAATCGCGGGATCGGGCTCGCGTTCGCGCGGCTGCTCAGCAAGCGCGGAGACCGAGTGATCGCGGCCTGCCGGAACCCGGCGAAGGCCCGTGACCTGGCGAAGCTTCCCCTGCGCGTCGAGCGGCTCGACGTCGCGGACGAGAAGAGCATCGCGGCTCTGGCGTCCCGCATCGAGGGGGAGCCGCTCGATGTCCTGATCAACAACGCCGGCATCGGCGACGGGGGCCCGCGGTTCGGGAGCCTCTCGATGAAGGACCTCGAGGAGGCCTTCCGCGTCAACGCCGCCGGCCCGGTCGCCGTGACCCAGGCGCTCCTCCCCAACCTGCGCGCCGGCAGGCGCCGCGTCGTCGTCAATCTTTCGAGCGGCCTCGGCTCCATCTCGGAAAACGAGAGCGGAGGCTGGATCGCCTACCGCGCGTCAAAGGCGGCGCTGAACCAGCTCACCCGCACCGCCGCCGCCGAGCTCAAGAGGGAGGGCTTCATCTGCATCGTGATCTCTCCCGGCTGGGTCAGGACGGACATGGGCGGCCACGGCGCCTCCCTTTCTCCCGACGCGAGCGCCGCCGCCATGCTCGGCGTCATCGACCGCCTGAAGCCCTCCGACACCGGCCGCTTCCTCGACCACCGCGGCAAGGACCTCCCGTGGTGATCCGCGGGCGGCGGATCAGTCCAGCTGGAGAGCCGCGAACCCGGAGCGCCAGAGCCTCGCTTCGTCGCGCCGCCGCTGGATGAGGCCGGCCTGTCTGGCCGGGTCCCACAGCCGGGACATCGCGTCGAGCTCTCCGGCGACCTCGTCGAAGCGCGCCCCGGCGAGCAGGTCGCGGATCGCCCGCATCTCGCGCCGATCCTGCCGCGCCGGGTCCCTGTCCTGGAGCCGCGTCCCCCGGTTGTAGACGACGCTCACGAGCGCGGTCCGGCGCGCCGGCGGCAGGTCGTTCACCTGCGGATAGATCGAGTGCGCCTGCCGGAGATAGTCCGGCAGCGAGCGCCGCAGGAAGACCGAGACCGCCGCGAGGAGCGGCACCTCGATGTCGCGGACCCGGCCCAGGAGATCGGGCGAGCCCTGCGCTCCGAGGACCTCCGTCAGACGGGCAATGGCCTCCGGGGGCAGCTGATCGCCCCAGTCCGCGGTCAGCCGATCGCGGCCGGCGAAGGCGAGGTCGTAGCCGATCCCGATCGTGATGCCGCTCGCCCCGCCCGGCCAGACCGGGTTCCTGTAACGCGCCCGGTACTCCCGCGGTCCCGAGACCTCCGCGCGCGCGATGAACGTGACGCCGGCGGGCGTGAGCGGCGGAAACGGATCCGGGAGCGCCACGAGCGCCTGCTGGAGCGCGTCGTCGGCCTCCGGCGGCCCCGGCTGCCGGAGCGCTTCCCGGCCGTCGATCACGGCGTCCCGTGTGGCCGGCCCGAACCCGCCGTCGATGAGGAGGAGCGAGCCGAGCTTGTTGAGCCCCCGCTGCAGGGACCGGACGCCCTCTCCGGAGTCTCCCGGCTTCAGCAACACCGCCGGCCCGCCCTGGTTTTCACACGATCCGGTCTCATCGGGGCGCGACTCCCCCGATCGTCAGCAGGCTGGCGGCGTCGAACGAGATGCCGACGTGGCCGCGGACGATCCTCTCGGAGACGAGGTCGGTCCGATTCGCCCAGGTGACGGAGATCGGTATCGAAACGCCCTTGGGAAGGAGAAACTCGAGCTTCGCCTGGGCCATGATCTCCGACTTCATCCGGCGGGCGACGCGCGCGCTGACCGCGACCGAGAGGCGCGACGGATCGCCGCTCTCCACGAGCTTGAAGTTCTTCAGTGAGCCGGCCAGCTCCAGTGCGGCGGTCCCCCCGTAGGTTGAGTCCGCCGAGGACGCCCGGGGCTGGCGGTTCTCGCCGGACAGGTTCGCCGTCAAGAGCAACGCGTCGCTCAACTTGCGTTGGTAGCTCCCGGCGAGCCGGTAGATGTCCATGTTCGTCGCGTCGGACCGCAATTCGCTGAAGCTGACCGAGCCCACGGACTTCGGCGCGTTGGCCGCCATCAGCCGCTCCACGAGGTCGCCGCGGACGACCAGGAGGTCCTTCACTGCGACCGGCCGTCCCGAAAGGGGCGGAAAGAGCTTCACCTCCTCCGGGCCGAGGGTGAAGGTCGAGTTGACGATGACGTCCTTGATCTCGGCGACGGAATAGCTGTCGAGAGACCGGGCCGGGTCCTTCTTGCGGACGAGTTCGTTGATCTTCAAGAGGATGAACGCATTGACGCCGCTCAGGGACTCGAGCGTCGGATCGGTGTAGAAGTCCCGCAGGTCCCGGCTGCCGATCTGGTACCGGACCGTCCACGCCTGGACCTGGCTGGAGGAGCTGGCGGAGTTCGTCGTGGCCTTCGCGAAGGTCATCGAGCCGGAGAAGTAACGCAGGTTGCGGTCGGCGCCGTATTCCTCGAGCGACCGCCAGGGGCTCGCGTTGAAGAGACGCTTGACCGCATAGAGGGTCGTCGAGACGGTCAGGGCATTGCTCTCCTCGGTCTTCGAGAAGGCCCCCGTTTCGAGGGCGAGCGACAGGAAATTGGTCGTCGTCGGCTGGTCGATGACGGTGGCGAGCGGCGTCGCGAGTGACGACGCCGTGAACTGGCGGCCGTCGCGGCCGGTGTCGATCGCGGCGGCGAGCTCCTTCAACTTCGCGAGATCGACCGTGTCCTCGAGCGGGAGAGCGATGGCGTAGAGCTTCGAGACTTCCCGGATCGCCTCCCGGCGGCGCGAGCCGTAATCCCCCTCGGCCGGCTGCGCAGAGACCCAGGCGGGAAGCAGGAGCAACCAGAGAAAGAGGCCCAGGCACCGCCGGGTCCGCCGCCGCTCCGTCATGGCTGAGGCGCCTGGGGACCGTTCTCGAAGAGGCAGTCGCCCGCGTAGGGCCCGCGGCCTTTGACCGCCTGCGCGGCGCCGCCGCACTTCTCCTCGCCGTTGACCGCGAGCTCGATCGTGTACTCGCCCTCGTCGGTTCCAAAAAGGAAAGTCCAGGAGTACTGGATGTCCCCGTCGGCAGGTTTGACGACGTACTCCTCCCGGTACTCGAAGACCCCCGGAAGCGTGCGGAGGATGATCGTCATGCCGCGGAGGACGTCGAACCGGACGTCGGACTCCTTCGACAACTTGACCGTCGTCGTGATCTTGTCGCCGGGCTTGACCCGAGGCGTCACAGCGTTCCTCCCTTCCGGCCCGGCGGCGCGCCGGACGATGTCCCCTGACGGAATCCGGAGAATACCTCGCGGGCGCGAGCCATCGACGTCGCCGCTATCCCGGCTTCGCCGGGACCGGCGACTTCTCGCCGATCAGGAGCCCCGCCAGCTTGAGCAGCGAAGGAAGAACGCCGGTCGCCCCGAGGATGACCGCCATCGTGGCGTCGAAGCGCTCCTTCTGGGTGGCCACGAAGAGCACCAGGACGAGCGCCAGAATCGTCGCGAAGGGCCGCTTGAAGTTGTCCCAGGCGCTCGCCTGGGTGTCCTGCTCCAGCGCGGCGATCTCGTTGCGGCGGATGGTGGACACGACGAAGCGCCGGAACGTCTCGTTCATGAGACGGAGATGGGGGTCCCGACGCACGAGGCCCCGGGCGATCAATCGCCGGACGACCTTGCCGTCCCGGTAGTTGGCGAAACCGTCTTCGGCGAGATGCTCGAGCGCGAGCTTCTCGACCTGGGAGCAGCAGGCCCAGAGCCCTTCGTAGTAGTTCGACGCCCGATCCTCGATTTCCGCCAGGATCTCCTCCCTGTCGAGTCCCTCGTCTCCCCGCCGCCGGATCATGCGGCTCAAGTCGTCGTGGATGGAGGAGAGAAACGGGTTCCCGGCGCATTCCCTGTCGAGAACGCGCCGGATCTCGCGATACTGGCGGACCTTGACCCGGGCCGTGAAATTCCGGACCCACGCCCGCGGGCCCCTTCCCAGGTTCAGCTCCAGGACCGTCATCCGCCCCGGCCGTTTCGACTCGGCGTCGGCCTCGGTCTCGAACCGCGGGTCGAGGTCGATGACCACGAACGAGGATGTCAGCAGGGACGCCCATCTCTGCTCGACGCTCGGGCCTTCCTCCCCTTTCGAGCCCGGCTCGCCGGTGAGGCCGCCGTGCTGCAGAGGGAACGGGCCGATGGCGGAGAGTATGACGAGCCTGCGGCGCCGTGTCTGCACGAGTTGCTCGACGAGCCAGAGCTTCTTCGCGCTCAGCCGGCCGTCGCCCGAGCCCTCATCGAAGTGATCGAGGAGGATGGGCTCGCCCGAGAGCGCCTTCTCCAGGCCGGACAGGGCCGCGTCCCAGTCTTCCGGCTTCGCCGCCGGAGAAGCGAGCGCCGCGATGTCCTGGGTTTCGAAGCGGCGGCCGGCGACATACGCCTTCCTCACATCCTCTTTCCGGCTCACCACGAACACGCTCTGGCCGGGGGGCGCGAACCCCGTCGAACCCGAGGACCAGAACGGCATGTCCAGGAGGAAGACGCGCCGGGCCGCGAAGACCGTGATCGCCAGCGCCAGGCAGAGGATGGCGCCGAAGACGAGGACGAGCCCCAGGCGCCTCTCCTCGAAGAGAGCCGGCAGGCCTCCGAACGCCGGCACGACGGAGCTGATTTCCAGCGCTCCGTCTCCATAGCCCGCGCTCGTCAGGACGATCCGGTTGCCCGGCGCGCGTCTCCAGGAACGGCTCTGGTCGTCCGACTCGTCGTGGAGCAGCTCGCGCCTCTCGACCGAGAACTCCGAGTAGTAAGGCAGATACGGCTCCAGGAATCCCGGCAGCGGATCGGGCGCGCGCGTCGAAACGGACTCTCTCCCGCTCCCCGCGCCGGAGGCCCGCCGGATGGTCGTGCCGAAGGGCTGCTGGTCGATGTCCACCGGCGCCACCGCGACCTTGCGCCCGTGGCCGTCGTCGAACTGGAGTTGGGTGCGGCGGATCCCGGTGCGCCGCGAGGACACCGTCGAAGGCGGCTCTCCCGGCGAGGACAGGTCGACGGTCCTGCTGTGCTCCGACAGGTGAGCCGTCTCCTTCTCCGCGCGCTGCCGGCGCTCCGCGAGCTCTTCGACGAGTTTGACCTGGTTGTCCTTGATGAACGGCACGACCTGTATGGAGTGGGCCAGCTTGAAGAAGGCCGCGGTCGGCAGGGCCGCCGTGATGAGGAGGAGGAGGGCCGCGGCGCTCATGTAGGACAGGGAGAGCAGCTGATTGGGCTCCGCCCAGGCGCGTTGCCCGATCCGCGTCGGATCGGTGTTCTCGTCGCCGGCGATGGGGGCGGCCCGCCGCGCCGCTCTCAGGCGCCAGTACGTCGCGATCCACACGAGAGCGGGAACGGCGAACGCGAGGAAGAAGAGGAGCGCGTCGGGCATTCTCCTCCCGCCCAGTTGCCGCCCGGCCGCGGAGATCGCCAGGCCGAACGCGACGATGACCGCGGCGTAGAAGACGGCCAGCTGGAGATACGCCTTCAGGCCTCGCGGATGCGGCCAGAGCCACGTCGCGCGTCTCTGGGGCCGGATGAGGATCAGGAAGCAGACGCCGACGCACCCCAGCATGTAGGGAATCAGGAAGAGGAGGGTCGTGACCATCCAATCGACATTCACGCTTCGAACCAGGTCCTTCTCGTAGAAGGTCACCAGAGACCAGGGGAAGCCCCGGAGAGGAGCGACGTGCGCGCGATAGTCGCGCCCCCAATACCGAAGATCCATGAACTCCGCGCGGCGGGCCGCGACGACCGACCGCAGGCGCTTGTCCATGTCCGTCTCGAGGAAGAACTGCTCGATCAGATTCCGGCGCTCGTCGCAGTGGAACAGCACCCGTCCGTTGTCCTTGTCCTCGATCACCGCGAATCCGAACCCGTGGGGCAGGACCGGCTTGATGAGGGAGAGCATCGGGATGGCGAGGGATGCGACCGGAAGGTCCTCGCCGGGAGACTCGTTGGGCACCGACAGCACGGCCTGGGTGTTCATTCTCGTGATGGACCGGATCGATTCCAGCGCGAACCGGTCGATCCCGGGCAGCGACGTCTCGCAGCTGCCGTCCTTGCGGAAGACGACGCATTCGGGCGGCAGCGCCCAGGTCCGGTTCTCCCTGACGCGGAGGAAATACTCGCGGTCCTTCACCGAAATCGGCGGCGGGGACTGCGGCCGCGAGCGAATGCTCCATTTTCTCTTCTGGAGGCCCCCGGAATCGATCAGCGAAAACGCGTCGAAGAAGGGATAGAACGAGAAGTCCGGGTCGGGATGTTTCTGGAGAACATCGGACAGGACCCTGGAATCGGCCCGGCTCTCCGCGCGCGCCGACGCTTGCAGGACGCGAAGCTGGCTGTAGGACGCGGCGATTTCCTTCCTCATGTTGGACCGGATCGTTTCGGAGAGGGTCTGGAGCCCTTCGTCGATGTGCGTCTTGAGCCTCGTGTAAGCGTAGAAATCCAGGAGATAAAGGGTGCCGATCGCGAGCACGAGCAGGCTGGAGGTGCCCAGCAGAAGCACGTCGAGCAGGCGGACCCGCTGACGGTTGCCGATCAGGGCCAGTTTCAGGATCGGCCAGCTCACGACGATCATCAACAGGATCCCGGCAATGATGAGCATCGTGGTGTAGGAGACCGCGAACCGCCGCTGGGTCAGAGTGGCGGTGGGCACGAGGCCGCACACGATCAGTCCCGCGCGGGTCATGCCGGGCTTCGCCCCCGGCGCCGCGGTGGGCTTCCGGTCGGAAACCGAAGCGGCCTGAGTTGTCCCCGCGGCCGGCCGGCCGGCCTCAGCCTGAACGCGGACCCTGCCGCAGCACGGCTGCATGAAGAGCCTGTAGCTGGTCCCGGCGAGGTCCGTCACGTCCATGGTGTGGCCCGTTCTCGCCCCCGAGTCGCCCGAGGCGATCAGGGTTCCGAGCTCCGACAGAGAGAGATCCGCCTCGCCCGACTGCTTCAGGACCCGGCCGTCGGGCGCGGCCAGAAGGACCACGTCGAAAGCGTCTCGTTGAAGCGCCTCGAGAATGGGAGCGTCGAACGGAACGGTTCGCCTGTCGCCCCGATTGGACTCGAGCTCCAGCGACATCTTGCCGCTGGAGTCCACACGCAGGGTCGGCTGTTCGACTTCCAGGGCCGGCGCATCCGGCGGAAGCGGACGTTTCGCGAACGTCCAATTTGGAGACGACTTCCAGTCTCTCGTCATCGCGTCGGGGTCGGGCGAATCGATGACGATCCGGAAGATCTGCTCCTGACGCCGCGCCCAGTCGTCGAACTGGTGACCGATGGTCGTCAGGAGGCGAATGTTGCTGCCGGTGAGATAGGTGGTTCGCCGGATCGCGAGAAGGAGGTAATAGCCCGCGACCGCGAGGAGCAGCGCCAGCGCGGCGAACGCCGGCACCTTCAGCTTGCGGAGCGAGCCGGCGTCAACCATCAGCTTCTCTCGGGCACCGTTCCCGGCGGCGGCAGGCGGCTCTCATTCCGAGAATCGGACCTCACCGACACCGAAGTGTTCACGGGGACGAACACCAGCATTCAGACTCCGCCCCTCCGGTCCGCCAAGGCTCTTTCCGCGATCCCGACATACTAGCCGCGTCAGACCGCGAGAGAGACTCGAAGCCGCCACCCGCCGCTTCGACCCGCCGCGAAGCCGCCGGACACGGCCCGCCCCTCGAGACTCGCGCCATGCCGGCATCCATCTCATTCTCAATAAGTTAGCCGATTCGCCAAGCCTACGGCGCCGAGGCCTTCTTGATGAGGGCGAGGGCCTTCGGGTTCTTCTTGTAGGCCTCGGCCCAGGCCTTGGCCTTCACGGCATCGAGGCGGGCCCCGGCGTCGATCAATTCCTCGAGGCCGGGGTTGCCGGAGACGACTCCCATCTCGAACGCCGTCAGGTTCGCCCAGTTTCGCGCGTTGACCTTCGCGCCTGCCTTGAGCAGGAGGCGCAGCGTCTGGCGGTCGCAGTTGTCCGCGGCGAACATCAGCGCCGTGTTTTTCTTTTCGTCCTGCTGGTTCACGTCGGCACCGCGATCGAGCAGCAGCCGGACGAGCGCGTGGCCCGTCTCGGGATGGGCGCAGGCCTGCCGGCCGAAAAACAGGACCATGAGGGGCGTGCGGCGGTTCGAGTCCACGAAGACGTGCTTCGCGGTCATCCCGCCGTCGAGATAGGCGCGGACGGCCTCGGTGTCGGCCTCGGACAGCGCGCGGTAGAAGCTCGGCTCGTCGAACTCGAGATGGCGCTTGCGCAGGACCGCCAGGCCGCGCTGTTCGCCGGCCGGAGGCGCCGAGCCGGCGTGCGGCGCCGTGTCCGTGTGAACGATCGCCGAGGCGGAGGCGGCCGGCGGGACGGATGCGGCAGCGACACTCCCCTTGATCGCGGCCGGACTCCCGGAGCCGCCGCGCTCGATCCACTCGATGGCGGCCTTCGCGTCGTCCGCGATGTACTTGTCGGATGACCGCGTCAACGGGCGGATCGTCTCGACGACTCCCTTCGCCTGTCCCTGCCGGTTTCGCAGGCACTGGAGAGCCCGCTGCCGCGCGCCGGTATCGGCGCCGTTGACCGCCGCGTCGGCCAGCGTCGCCAGGATCTCGGCATTGTCAATGTAGAGGACGTTGTATGCGGCCACAGCCTGCTCCGCGACGTCGTGGTCCTTCTCCTTCATGGCCCGCGCGAGCGCGTCCTTCGCCGCCGCCGCGACCGCGACCTTGGCCGCCTTCGGGACCGGGTTGGAAACGTTCCCGATCTCCTCGAGCGCGCTGGCGGCGCTGTGCCGTACCCTCGCGGAGGAATCACTCGAGACGATCCGCGCCAGGCCCGGCGCCGCGTCGTGGGCCAGCCCCCCGACGCCCCTCACCGCCCAGCACGCCTCGATGCGGACGCCCTCGTCAGGATCGCCGAGCAGGCGGATCGCCTCCGGGATCCAGCGCGCCGCCTCGCGCTCGCTCGTCACCTTCCCCGCCAGCGTGATCGCCGCGTTGCGGGTCTCCGCTGCAGAGGAGTGCGTGTGCGCCAGCGCGAGATCCACGGTTCCCGGCGGCAGCGTCTTGACCGACGCGAGCGCGCCGAGGACATATCGCCCGGAGTTCGGCGATTCGGCCACAGTCCGGTCGAGCAGCGGCAGGACCGGCGCCGCGCCTTTCTCGAGGAGACGGCGAAGCGCCTTCTCGGCGTTCTCGGCGCTGTCCCTGTCGTCCCCGCTCGATCGTCCCGGCGCCGGATTCGCCGCCGCCTCCGCCCTCTTCGCCAGGTAAGTCAGGATCGGCGGCGCCAGCTTCTCCGGCCGCTCGATCCCGATCAGCCCCCGCGCCGCCAGGAACGCCGTCGCGTCGTCGCGCGCCCCCGCGAGCGCCCGCCGCCACGCCTCCGCGAGCTCCGAGTCCGGCACGTCCATGACCGCGAGTGCGCCCGCCGCCCGAGCCACCACCGCCGCGTCCGGATCGTTCAACGTCTTCGTCAGCTCCGGCTTCGCCGCGGCCGCGTCCTTCCCCGTCTTCCAGAGCGCCGAAGCCGCCGCCTCCCTCACCGACGCATCCGGATCCGACAGCGCCTTCGCCAGCGCCGCCACCGCCTCCGGCTGTTTCCTTCCCCCGAGCCACCGCGCCGCCGAAGCCCGCTCCTTCGCTTCCCGATCCTTCGCGAGGCTCTTCGCGTACTCCCGAACGAGCTTCTCCTCGTCGAACTGCGCGCGCCCGACGGCCGAACCGAAAGCCAGCAAGACGCAGACGGCCAGAATCCGTCTCCCCATGGCCAGTCGTTTCATCGCATCAGCCTACCCTGTTGACTGTTGAGTCTACTGTGGACCATGATCCACACCAATGGAAACCATCCAGATCGTCCTCGACAGCGATCTGCTCCGCTCGGCGGACAGGGCGGCGAAGAAGCTGAAGACAAACCGCTCGGCCCTCTTTCGGGAAGCGCTTCGAGCGCATCTGAAGCGACTGGATCTGCGGCAAAAGGAGATGCAGGACCGCGAAGGCTACGTCCGATACCCGGACTCGGTGGACGAGCCCGCGACCTGGGACAAGGTAGCCGATTGGCCGGACGATTAGAGCGAGGCGAGGTTCGGCTTTACCGGTTTCCCCGTCCCGACAAGGAGCGGCCAGTCCTCATCCTGACTCGTGGAAGCGCGATCCCCTATCTCTCCCGCGTGACAGTCGCCCCCATCACCTCGACGATTCGGGGAGTTCCTTCGGAGGTGGCTCTCGGCCCCGAAGACGGCCTGCGCCAATCCTGCGTTGCCAATCTCCACAACGTCATGACGGTAAGCCAACAAGGGCTGGGGCGCCGCCTGGCCCAGTTGAGCCCTCAGCGCATGCGCGACGTGTGCGCCGCGCTGAACTTCGCTCTCGGCTGCGACCGCTGACCCGTCGCTCTTCGATTCTTCGTCGCCTCGCTCCTCAGGCTGACGGGGGAGAAGATGCCTGGACCTGGATAAGCACCTTCCCGGTGGTGGAGCGGCCGGCAAGGGCCTCGTGGGCTCGCGGGAGGTCGGCGAAGTCGAATCGGGGTCCGACGATGGGGCGGATCCGCCCGGACTTCCACAACTCGAAGATGCCTTCGGCGGCGCGGCGCAGCTCGCCGGTCTTCGCGGGAAGCAGAGACAGGTTGAATCCGATCAGCGTCCGGCAGCTCTGGACGAAGCGGTAGGGAGCGAGGAGACCCATGGCGAGCAGCTCGCCGGCGGCCTTCACACGGGCGACACCGCCGGGGCCGGCGGCCGCGGCGAAGCCACAGAGGACGTATCGGCCGCCGCGGTCGAGGCGCCGCCAGAGAGAGCGGAAGAGTCTCCCGCCGATCGCGTCAATGACGACATCGGCGCGGCCGTTGAAGTGGCAAGCGAGGAGATCGTTCGCGGAGGCGTACAGGCCGGCTTCCACGGCGCCGAGCTCGCGGCAGAGAGTGAACTTGGATCCCGATCCGACGAGCGCGATCGCTCTCGCGCCCCGCAACGAGATCATCTGGAGAAGCGCGGTCCCGACGCCGCCGGCCGCCGCCGTGACAACGACGCGGTCGGCGGACCCGACCTCCGCGCGGGCGAGCGCGTACCACGAGGTCAGGAACACGACCGGCATCGAGGCGGCCTCGACGAGATCCACGCCGTCGGGAAGCGGGAAGACCCAGGCCGCCGGCACGGCGACCTTCTCGGCGTGGCCGCCGAAGAGCGGCACGGCGACGACCCGCTGACCTGGACGGAGATCCGAGACGCCCTCGCCGACGCTCTCGATCGTGCCCGAGATCTCCATGCCCGGCACAAACGGCGGCTTCGGCGTCCGCGGATACACGCCGGCGCGGACAAACAGATCGGCGAAGTTCAAGCCGATCGCCGCGGTCTTGACGAGAACCTCGCCCGGGCCGGGAACGGGTTCGGGACGTTCCCGCAGCACAAGGCGCTCGGGTCCGCCATACCGGTCCACGAACCACGCGCGGGAACTGCCAGTCATCGAGGCGATTCAGTCATACGGCCCGATCGGGTACCTTCGTTACGCTCGAGCGCCGGGCGGACACCAGGAACCGAACGTATCCGAGGGACTCGCCGGCCAACGAGGCCGCGTGGCCGGCGGCAAACAAGGGGAAAGTCGAGAGATAGCGCCGGAACCACCCGGCGCGCCAGGCCTGCCCCGCCACGAGAGCCAGGATCCGCGGGTACCGGATCGGGAGCGCGCTGACGGCGAGATAGAAGAACGCCGTCCGCCGCCGGCTTCCGTGCCAGCGCGTGCGGACCCCCGCGAAGAGGATGCCGCGCTCGAATCGCTCTCGCAGGAAGGACCCGATCCGATGCCGGTGCTCGTGGAACACGACCGCCGCCGGCTCGAACTGGATGCGTTCGCCGCGGCGCCGCGCATCCCAACTGAAGACGAGATCGCCCAGGAACGCGTCGTCGCGAAAGCCCCCCATCGCTTCGAAGAGAGCCCGTGTCACGAGCAGGTTGCAGGTGGGGCCGCAGTCGATCGGCTGCCGCGGGCCGCCGGGGAGCCACTTGCTGAACTTGCAGAGATGGATGCCGCGGTCGATCCAGCGGCTTCCGAGGCAATCGATCGCACCTGAGATTGCTCCTCCGTTTTCGCCGTGGCTCCGGACCAGCGACTCCAACCACTGCGGATCGTAAGAGACGTCCGGATCCGTGAAGACGAGGAGCGAGCCGCGCGCCCGCTCCGCGCCTCGGTTGCGGGCCGCCTGGGGGAGCAGCCTCTCCGGTGACCGGATGAGGTGAATCTCCGGAAAATCCCTTCGGACGATCTCCTCGCACCGGCCGTCGGGACTGCTGTCCACGACGATCGTCTCGAAGTCCCGGTAGGTCTGCGCCCGGAGCGTCCGCAGGCAGGAGGCGATCGTGTCGTGCGACTTGTAGGAAGGGATGACGACGGAGACCTCGGGCGGCTTCACCGGAGTGTTCCCGGGACCCCCGAGACGACCGGCCGCGGCTCGTTCAACTCGAACCGTGTGAATCGCCGCACAGCGTCACCCGGCCCGAACGCGAGCCCGAACCCCTGACCGACCGCGCAGAACATCTGCAACATCCAGATCAGGGGGACGCCGCGCCAAAACCGCCCGAGCAGGTCCGGTCGATGACGGCGCAGCTTCCGATGGAGCCGGGCCAGAAAATAGAACGGAATCGCTGGCGAGAGGACGATGTAGAGGAGCCGGCGTCGGGCCGGCCAGCGAAAGACGCGCGCGCGGCTCCACCCATACAGCCGATGCCAGAGAAAGTATCCCCGGGCAAGCGAAGCCGCCCCCGTCGGATTGAAGTGCTCGAACTTCACCGCGGGATCGAGCAGCAGCCGCTCGCCCGCCAGCCGCAGGCGCCGGTGGAAATTGATGTCGGACACCAGCAGCAGATCGAGCTCCTCGCCGAACTCCAGGAGCCGGTCCCGCCGAAAGGAAGCGTTGTGTCCGGGAAGGTGCGCGGCGTCCTCGTCCCGTTCCGCGGGCGGCAGCCAGCTCTCGTAAGTCATCAGGGCGATCGTCTCGCTCCAGGGAGTCCCCGGGTTGCCAGTGTGAACCTCCCCCCCGACCCCCGCCCACGGCCCCGCATGGGCCTCCAGCACCGCCTCGATCCACCCCTCCCCCACCCGGCAATGCTCCTCCAGAAAAGCGACGTACGGCCCCCGAGCCCGCCGAACCCCCTCCGCCCGAGCCGCCGCAAACGGAGTCTCCGGCGCAAGCGGGATCACGCGCACGGAGGGATGATCGCTCCCCCCAACCCGCTGCACGGCGCGTTTCGCGACATCCAACAACAAGACCTCGACGCGGCCGGCCGATTCCTGCCGCAGGACGCTCCGCAGGCACTCCTCCGCCCGAGCCCGAAGATCCCCCACGACCAGCACGACGGAAAGGTCCGGCCTCTCGCCGACAGCGACCCCGAGGCTACCGTCGGGCATGAACCTCGCCGGCGGGTCTTCCCCATCCGAAGAACTCAAGCCAACGCGCGGGAAAGGTCATCTCGAGGTAGCGCTCAATCTACATCAAGCATCCCGAAAGGCTCCCCTTTCTCGAGCATCCTCTTTCAACGCCCCGTTCGATACATACTGCTATCTACCATGGCGACGGCGGAGCTCTTCCGGAATGGCCGAAGCCAGGCGGTGCGTCTCCCGAAGGAATTCCGCTTCGATGGAGAGGAGGTCAGCATCCGCAGGGCGGGCAAGAGGGTGGTTCTCGAGCCCAAGAAGCGCCGCCAGTGGCCCCGGGGCTACTGGAAGAGCTGGGGCAAGGTCCCGAAGGACTTCCGGGCCCCCGATCCTCTGCCCGGAGGCCCTGCGCGAGCCGACCTCGATTGACACATCTTCTCGACACGAAACACCTGCATCTACGCCATCAAACGCGAGCCGGTGGTTCTGCGTCGTCTCCAGGAGCGAACCCCCGATGATCTCGGCGTCAGCGCCATGACCGTTGCCGAGCTCTGGTTCGGAGCCGGCAAGAGCAGCCGTCCGCAGAGCACTCGCGCCACCGTGGAAGCCTGAAGCCGTTCGAGGTCCTGCCCTTCGCCAGTGAGGCCGCCGAGGAGTACGCGGCCATCCGTCTTCACCTCGAAAAGGCAGGCCAGCCCCTCGGCGAGCGCGACCTTTTGATAGCCGCAATTGCGAAAGCCCGCCGGCTGACAGTCGTCACCCACAACGTCCGGGAGTTTTCTCGTGTCGCCGACCTCAAGGTCGAGGACTGGCTCTGACGGCCTAACAACTTACGCGGCCCGGTCTGACCCTCATCAGGGCAAAGATGGAAGAGACCTCCCACCGGGCCATACGCGCTCGAAGTCGGCGGCCTTCCATGTCAGGAGCCGCTCAGCGCCCGAGTTCCCGGCCGCTCGAGCGATCAGCACGTCGCAACCGGCGCTTCCTGAAACGACCCCGCTCGGCCAAGCGGCAACTTGCCGTCTGGCAAGACCGACCCCCACTTCTCCCTGGCCGGCCTCTGGTTGATCAGGGCGATCAGGCCGGCCCAGAGGGGGGAAACGGCGCTGGTTCCGCCGATCACCGCCTTCTTGGCACCGACGAGTCTGACCTGGTAGCCGGTGCCGGGGTCGGCGTCGCCGGTGATGTCGCGGACACCGCGGCCGACTTTGCCGGTGGGGACTTGGGGACTGTCCGGACCTCAAGCGGATGCGGAAGTTTCGGGTTACTTCTGTTTTTCGTCTGGAGCCTTGCCGGCGGATCGGATGTTCATGAACTTGTTCAGGAGGTCGAACCAGAAGGGGGCGCCGAGGGAGACGGCGAAGGTCGTGAGCGCCAGGCCGGCGAGCTTGTTCAACCATCCCAGGGGAAAATCGAGCGACTTCCAGGGAGGCGCTGTCCAGCCCAGGGGAACTCCGACCTTCTGAAGGTTCTTGACCTGAGTCTCGATCTCCTGCGGCGTGGGAGCCGTTTGCGACCCCTTGTTGTTCTCGGCGTAGACCCTGGCCTGGGCGACGATCGACTCGCGCAGGGCGGCATTGTTGGCGAGCGCGGTGCCGATCGTGATCGTGTCGGCATTGGCGAGGATGCAGATGAGGGCCGCGATGATCAGCACAATCGACTGCGTCCGCTTCTTGTACCAGCCGGCGACCCGGTCCATCGCGCCGTTGAACCACGCGTCCATGCTCTGCTCGAGCGTGGTCAGGCTGTCGCCGGCATCATCGAGAAGGATCGACATGGTCTTTCGGCTCGATGAATCCGCGGGGAGCTTTGCGACGGCCTCGCGGACGGAGGCCATCGTCCTCGAGCCGCCCGGTTCGGAAGGAACCAGCAGATCGAGAATGACGAGGCTGAAAGTGCGAGGCTCGATGTAGGAGGGTTTCTTGTCGGCAACGTGCAGGTCCTGAACGAGGGGGTGCGCGTAGAAGCTGGCCAGCAGGTTGGGCTCTTTTGGGTCCCACAGGAGCGTCTGGAGGCCTTCGTAGAGCGTCTTCGAGCGGCGGCTGAGCATTCCCGCGAACCATTCGTTGAGCGCTGTGCAGGTCAGGGAGAGGACCAGGTAGACGAAGACGAGGCCGATCGCGGTATCGAGAATGCTGGAACCGAACATCTTCGCCTCCTGACGCGTTTGGTCGCAAATCCTACCTGAGGAGGGGTCGGGTTGTTGGTGGGAAAAGGTCGGGCGCGTCGAGAGGACGCGCGGCACGGAAGCGGGCGCGGTGGCACGGGGGCACCAGAGTGATTGGTGGTTTGGGAATCCTGTAGGCTTTGGCGCCAGCTGGGCGACCATGGAGGGTGCGTGGAGACTTTGAAGCCGTTTCCGCCTAAGCGGGATTTCAGCTCGCTTTCCGTTCAGGACTTGCTCGAGGCGCGGGACGCCTACCACGTGCATCTGGCTCACCTGGCCAACGTGACGGCCACGGCGATCGGGCGGTATCGAATCCGGTGCGGCGACTGGGCCGAGGAGCATCCTCCCAACGTCAAGCCGCCCGAGGGGTACAAGCCGCCGGCCTTCGCCCGGACACTCGAGAACTCCAGGGTGCTGCCCTGGTCCTGGCCCTGCGTGCTCGTCTTCGTGAACGAATGGGTCGGGCGCGAGCGGTTCGCGTCGAAGAAGGGGGAGACGAAGAGCGGCAGGACCCATTTCCTCGAGCCGGACCAGATGGTGCCGCGCGCGCTCTACCTGCCCGACGGGCGGGTCATTCCGAGCTGCGTTGTCCAGGTGACCGAGCAGGACGCGCCGCTCGACAGCGCGCGGAAGCTGTCGTTCCCCAGCAGCCTCATCGGGGGCGGGTATCTGCTGGCGAGCGACGTTCAGGGGCGCGAGCACCTCGGCTCGGTCGGCGCTCTCGTTTCGGACGGCAACCAGGTCTACGCGCTGACCAATCGCCACGTGACGGGGGAAGAGGGGCGCGAGATCTTCTCGGTGTTCGGGGAGACGAAGATCCGGGTGGGCGTCAGCGACCGGAAGCAGATCGGCAAGAAGCCGTTCTCGCAGACCTACGACGGCTGGCCGGGGACCCACGTCCTCTCCAACCTCGACGCCGGGCTCGTTCGCGTGGATGACCTCTCCGCATGGACGACGCAGGTCGTGGGCCTCGGGAGCGTGGACCGTCCGGCGGACCTGACAACCGACACGATCACGCTCGACCTGATCGGGTGTCCCGTGTGCGCCTTCGGCGGAGCGTCCGGTCCGCTTCTCGGCCAGATCGACGCGCTCTTCTACCGATACAAGTCTGTCGGCGGCATCGACTACGTGGCCGATCTCCTGATCGGGCCGCGCGTCCGTTGCCCTCACGCGGAGGATTCCGAGGTCGCGAGCGACCAAACGGCGCCGGTCTTTCCGGGCGGGGGGAGCCCCGGCACGCTGCCAGGAGATTCGGGCACGTTGTGGTGCCTGGAGCAGCCCGACGCCGCGCCGACACAGCCCCCCCGCAAACCCGCCCTGCGGCCGATCGCCCTGCAGTGGGGCGGGCACGTCGTCGTCGAGGAGGGAACGGCCAAAACCACCGCGCACAGCTACGCGCTCGCGACCTGCCTCTCGACAATCTGCCGGGAGCTCGACGTGGACCTCGTCCGCGACTGGAACTCCGGCCTGCCGGAGTACTGGGGAGACGTCGGGCACTACACGATCGCGGCCCTCGCGTGCCTCCAGGTGACGACGCCGGCCCTGAAGACGCTCATGGCGAACAACCTCGACCGGGTCTCCTACGAGGAGGCGCTCGTCCGGCCCTCGACATTCAAGGGGTTGAGCAAGGCGGCCTTCGTGCCGCTCGCGGACGTCCCCGACAAGATCTGGAAGATGTTCGGCGACGGGAGGCGGGGAAACCCGGAGCACCCGAACCACTTCGCCGACATGGACCGGAAGAACTCGAAGGGAAGGACGCTGCTGGAGATCTGCGGCGGCGGGGCCGGCGGCGCGGGGAAGATCGACCCGAACAGGGTCAAGGTGGACGTCTGGCGCAAGTACTACGACGACGTCAAGGACGCGAGCCGCGGGTGTCTCCCCTTCCGCGTCTGGCAGTTCTACGGCGCCATGGTGGACGCTCTCAAGGCCGGGGACGTCACGAGTTTCCTCTGCGCGGCCGGCATCGTCGCCCACTACGTCGGCGACGCCTGCCAGCCGCTGCACATCTCCTCCATGTTCGACGGAGACCCGGACGACACCGTCACGGTCAAGGACAAGAACGGCAAGGAGAAACAGGTCCCCCGCGCGGCCGGGGTCCACAGCGCCTACGAGACGAAGATGCTCAACAGCCACGTCGTCGAGCTGATCGAGAAGCTCAACCAGAAGCTCGCGTCGGGCGTCTTGAAGAAGCCGAAGGCGATCGCGAGCGGGCACACCGCGGCGGTGGCCGTCGTGGACCTCATGGGCCAGACCTTCCAGGACTTGAGCCCGCCCCAGATCATCAAGGCCTTCAACGACAAGGCCGACCTCTGGACGAACTTCGGCGACAAGACCGTGGACCTGATGGCCCGGGGCGCGCTGACTCTCGCGATGATCTGGGAGAGCGCCTGGAAGAAGGGGCACGGCACCACCAGGATCGCCAAGGCCGACCTCGGCCCCGCGGACGAGGCGGAGCTGGCCAAGCTCTACCTCGACACCGATTTCGTCCCATCCAAGACGCTCGACCAGATCGGCCCGTTCCTGAAGTAGCCGCTCTTCTCCCTCTCCCGGCGGGAGAGGGAAGGGGTGAGGGGACCTGAATTTGACAAGAGCCGGGAAGGGTTGGAGAATCGCGGAGTCGCAAATCAATGACGATTGCCGCCGATCCCAGGCCTCTCCATGAATGAGACTCTCCTGTCTCTCGGGATCACGATAGTCCTGGTCCTTCTCCCCCTCATCCCGGCCGTGCTCCTCTTCCGCGTCCTCCCCTCCACCGGCGAGGTGGACGGCACGTTCCAGGGGATGCGCTACAAGTTCGGCGGCGCGGCGGCGGGTTACTTCGCGGTGATGGCCATTCTGGCGTGGCGCGTCTTTCCCGAGCTCCACGATCAGACAAACCTTCTGACGCAGATCGCGAAGACGCAGCAGGACGCCCTGCTGGTGGATCGCTACGAGGTCTGGCACGTGCTCGGCGCGGTCACCCTCGCGCGGCAGGATCCGAACGCTCCCGTTTCCGACATGCGCGTTCGACTGGTGCCGCCGGCGTTCCAGTCCATGCCGGGCGGGAGGTTCGACTACGAGGTACCGGTGCTGGCGCGCGGGAACGAGCGCACCTTCCCCAACGTCGTCTTCGATCACGAGGGGTACGCCGGCTTCACGCTCTGCCTGACGGGGAAGATCCAGTGCGACTTCGGGAATTCCTGGGTGGATCAGGATTCCGATCCTGCCAAGCATTACATCAAGCTGAAGGCGCCGATCGTGCTCGAGCCGATCGCCCCGTACACCGGCGGCCAGCAGCCGGTGCCGATCGGCGAGGCTCCGGCGACCACGGGCGGGGCGGTCCCGGCGTCGGGTGGCTCGATCCAGGTCAGATGAAGAGGAGATAGCGAAATGCCGCCGAGGAAACGCGCGCTCCCGTTCCTGCTCGCCGTCGCGGCGGCCTGCTGGCTCGCCGGCGCCGCGCCGATGTACGCGGGCAACATCCGCGGGCGGATCGTCAGGGGCGGGCCGTCGGGAGACTATCCCGTCGGCGGCGTCGCGGTCCGCGTTCGCCAGGGCACGTCGGGCGGATGGTCCGGCACCGTCTACTCGGGGCAGGACGGGATGTACTACCTGTACAAGATTCCCAACGGCAAGTACACGCTCTACATCTTGCCCCGCCCCAACAGCCAGCCGCTCACGTTCGCCATCCAGGTCTCGAACCAGGCCTGGACCGACCTCGCGCCCATCCGGATACCGTGAGCGGCGAGCCGCGCCGCCGGCTCAGTATTTCTTGAGCACCGTTCCCCAGTCCGGCTTCGAGGGGCGCCCGTCTTTCCGCTTCTCCATCGCGTGGTACTCGCTGCGGTGGTGGCGCTTGTCCTCGAGCTTCAGGCGCTTCCCTTTCCCCTTCGAGGCCGTGATCGTGCTCTCCTTGCCGTTCTTGAAGATGATCTGGTAACCGCCGGAGAGGATCTGGAAGGGACGGGTGACCTTCTTCATGTAGTCGAACTGCGTGGACTTGGGCTTGTGGAAGGACTCGAAATAGCTGGGGTAGACGAAGTCCGTCATCTCGAACCCGTCGATCTTGAAAGAGAGTTCTTCGACCGGGTCCGCCGATTCGTACGCGTAAACGAGCTTCGGATCGGGGCCGGTCGTGTACAGGTTGATCGCGGGGTCCACGAGCATCTCGACGAGCTCGTGCGAGGTCGCGCCGGTCAGGGAGGATTTGTCGTCGGCGATCGTCTTGACGAAGACGCTCGAGACGGGGAAGCCGTCCGGGGTCAGGTCATGGTACGCGAGGGCGTCGGCCTGATCGGCGTTGTCCATGAAGACCAGCGCCCAGGCGCCCTTGACGAACCCGGTGGATCGGACGAGCTTCGCGGGCGTGCCCCAGACGGGCACGACGCAGTCGTCCACGAACTTCTGGAGGGCGGCGAGGAGCTTGTCCAGGTTGAGACCCAGGGGGGTCTTCGCCTTGTTGAAACACGCGATCGTCGGGATCTGACCCTTGTCGAACGCCGCACGGACCATGCCTCGCTTCTTCATTTCAGGATCTCCTTCTCTCTTGGAGGGGTAACTCTACTCCCACCGTCGAAAGGGCTGGCGGGAGGGGCGGTCGTCGGGTTTCGAGCGGTCTGCAGTAGCCGGGCGTTCCTGCCGTCGTCGTGTCCATCGGCGGGGGCGGGCGGCCGCAAGCGCCGCCCCTACGGCGCGGGGGCACGACGAGGAGCGAGTGGGGATCGGGGTTGCTGAGGGGCGGGGGACGACGAGAGCTCTGGCACCGGGGGTCGGAGGCGTCTCGCTTAGGTCTTTAAGTTATTGATTCAAGAGCCTTTGTACCGCAGGAAACTTCGGCGAAAGGGAGGCGATTCAAGCCCTGGCACCCTCGACTTTAGTATTGACGGCGGAGAGGGAAGTAGTGAAGAATCGCGCCACCTTACCCGGAGTGGAAATCGATTGGTGGGGAGGACGTCCATGGGCGATCCTCGTCGGCAAGGTGGCGACCGGTCCGGGTGTGAGCCGGAGACATGGATCTCCGAGTCGTATTCCACGATCCTGACGAGCTGCGTTTGCGCGGGCTTGCGGCGATCCGAGGCGGACGACGTGGCTCAGGACATCTGGCTCTGGCTCCTGAGACAGGGGACGCCGGCGCTGATTCTCTCCATGCCCTGGCTCTCGGCGGTCGCCCGGAATTTCATCCTGCGATACCGGCGAAGGAGCTTCCGCCAGAAGGCCCGGGAAGGGCGCAGTCTCGACGCGGTGCCCGAGCCACGGACGGCGGAGCCGCTGCGGGAGCTCGAGTCGAGCGAGCTGCTCGACCGCGTCGCCGCCGCCGTTCCGGAGATCGAGCAGCGCCTGCTGGCGCTGATCCGGAGGGGGCACAGCCTCGCGGAGGCGTCGCGGCTCCTGGGGATCCCCCGCGGCAGCCGCGCCTACTACCACCAGAGGCTGATCACCTGCGGGCGGCGCGAGCTGCGCGCCCGGACCGCCAGGCCGGCGGGCGGCGCGTAGAAGCTTGCCGAGCCCAAGGCTTCTTGTCATCCCGAGCCGAGCGAGGGATCTTCCCTGCTCGCCGGCGCCGGTCTGACCGGGGTAGGTTCTTCGTCGCGGAGCCTGTCCCGAGCTCGGATGCGGCGACTCGAAGCGGGCGGAGCAGAATCCCTCAGCCCGCCGCGACGCCGCGCAGGAACCGGCGCCGGTCGGTTTCCCGCGGTGGCGCTCCCGCGCCCGAGGCGACGGCCCGCACAGGCCTGCCCTCTGACTGCTCGTTCATCTCGACACCTCCGCTCCGCGTGTCCGGTACCGAATCCCTCCGAAGAACCGTGGCGAGACCTACATCGAGGGGTGAAGACGCATCACCGGGAAAGCGTCCATCTGGTATACAAAGGTCATAGGTTGATCCAGGAGGTCCAGGTGGCCACACGAGTCGGGCTGGTCGGGTTGGGGCGGATCGGGAGGAACATCTTCCGCATCCTCTACAAGAGGGAGGACATCCGGGTCGCGGCGATCTCGGAGATCTCGGATCACAAAGGGCTGGAGTACCTGCTCCGGTTCGACACGGTCCTGGGGAAGTTCCCCGACGAGGTGTCGATCAAGGAGGGGAACCTCTACGTCGCCGGCAGACAGGTCCCGATGATCTCGGAGAAAGACGTCCAGCAGCCTCCCTGGGGAGAACTCGGCGTGGACACGGTCGTCGAGGCGACCTCGAAGAGCCGCAGCCGCGCCGAGCTGGAGAAGCACCTCGCGGCGGGGGCGAAGCGGGTGATCTCGCTCGCTCCCCCGCTCGACGCCTTCGACGTCATGGCCGTCATGGGCGTCAACGACGACAAGCTCGAGAGCCGGCAACGCATCGTGTCGAACGCTTCCTCGACCGTCCACGCGGTGACGCCGATCCTCAAGATTTTGAACGACGCCTTCGGCATCCGGCGCGCGATCTTCACGACGATCCACTCCTACACGAGCCAGCACCGCCTGGCGGACGTGCCGGCCGAAGACATGCGGAGGGGGCGGGCAGCGGCGGAGAACATCATCCCGCAGGAGTCCCGCTCCCCGAAGATGGTGGCGGAGCTCCTGCCGGAGCTCGCGGGCCGGGTCAGCGGGTACGCGATGAACGTGCCGGTGCGCAACGGCTCGGTCGTGGACCTCGTCTGCTGGTACGAGAAAAAGGTCTCGCAGACGGCGATCAACGAGGTCGTCCGCACGGCGGCCGCGACGGACCGCTGGCGCAACCTGGTGAAGTACGAGGACGAGCCGATCGTCTCGAGCGACGTCAGCTACAGCACGTATTCGAGCACGTTCGACTCGCTGGCGACGATGGTTCAGGGCGAGCGGGTGTCGAAGACGCTCTGCTGGTACGACGCCGGCTACGGATACGCGCACCGCGCGGCCCAGCTCATCTCGCGCTTCGCGGAGCTGGACGCCGCCGCGCGGGAGGTCGCATGACGATCCGCGTCGGCATCAACGGCTTCGGCCGGATCGGACGGACGGTCTTCCGCATCCTGTCGGACCGCGGCGACGTCGAGGTCGTCGCGATCAACGACCTCTACGACAACGCGCACCTGGCGTATCTCCTGAAGTACGACACCGTCATGCGCGTCTTCCAGAAGGAGGTCTCGACGGATCGGGACACCATGACGGTGGACGGCCGGAAGGTCCTCATGACGGAGGAGAAGGACCCGGCAAAGATCCCGTGGGGCCGGCTCGGCGTGGACGTCGTGGTCGAGGCCACGGGGTTTTTCCTGACGCGCGAGAAGCTGCAGGGGCACATCGCCGCCGGGGCGAAAAAGGTCGTCCTGACCGTCCCGCCCAAGGACGAGATCGACGCGATGATCGTCATGGGCGTCAACGACGGGACGCTCAAGCCGGAGCACCGGATCGTCTCGAACGCGTCGTGCACGACCAACTGCCTGGCGCCGATCGCCAAGATCCTCGACGACGGTTTCGGAATCGAGGAAGGGGTGATGACGACGGTGCACGCCTACACGAACGACCAGCGCCTGGCCGACGTGCCGCACAAGGACCTGCGCCGGAGCCGCGCCGCGGCGGAGAACATCATCCCGACGACGACCGGGGCGGCGCGCGCGGTCGGGAAGGTCTTGCCGCAGCTCAAGGGGAAACTCGACGGGATGGCGATCCGGGTGCCGGTGCCGGACGGCTCGATCGTGGACCTGACGTGCCGGATGAAGAAGCCGGTGACGGCGGAGGAAGTCAACGGCGCGGTCCGGAAGGCGGCGGACGGGCCGATGAAGCGGATCGTCGAATACAGCGAGGTGCCGCTGGTGTCCTCGGACATCATCGGGAACCCGCACTCCTCCATCTTCGACGCGCTCTCCACGCGCTCGTCCAACGACGGCTACCTCAAGGTCGTCGCCTGGTACGACAACGAGTGGGGCTACTCCAACCGCGTCGTGGACCTGATCGACCGCCTCGCCGCCCTCGGGTAACGGCGGCCTCGCGCCGCCGCCCGTTCCTGGCCGCTCCTCACTTCTTCAGGAGGTCCTTGATCGCCTTGCGGACGTCCGCCATGTTGACGCCGTGGTCGGGTTGTTTCCAGAGAGTCTTGCCGTCGGAGGAGCGGATGACGAGGCCGTGGGATTGGAAGCCCAGCTCCTTGACGATCTTCTTGTTCTCGGGGGTCGTGGCGTCGAGATTGAAAGCCTTGACGCTGCCGGGGAAATCCTGCTCCAACCCGCTCACGGCGGGCTTGACTCTGGCGCAGACGGGTCACGTGGGGAGGTAGTAGTAGGTCACCTCGAGCCGGACGGGGGCAGCCTCCTTTTCGGGAGACGCCGAAGCGCTCGATGGAAAGGAAGCCGCGAGCGTCAGAGCGGCGAGAGTCGCGGCCAGAAGAGCTGTTCGTTTGGTCATGGAACAATCCTCCCAATTCACAATTCGCAACTCACAATTCACAATTCACAACTCACAACTCAGGAATACCCCGGCAGCGGACGCGGCGCCAGGGCGGCGGCGGACTCCTCGTCGAGGGCGGCGACGGCCTTCCGGTAGAAGGCGTCCGCCTCGGCGTGGGAGTCGCCGACGGCCGTCAGGCCGACGCTGCCGCACTCGGCGAGGGCGCTCATCATGTGGAAGATAACCCCGGTCTGGCGCGTCTGGTCGAAATGGAGGCCGCGGCGGACGACCAGGTCGAAGAGGTCGTCGGTCGCGAAGGCGCGGTAGAGCGGCGAGGTCAGGTGGTCGCTCGCGACGAAGAACTTCCGCCGGCCGGAGGGGGCCGTGAACGTCGCCGTCTCCGGGTCGTAGCGGCCGTCGGTCAGGAACTGGAGCGTCAGGAACGGGTGCGTCGTCCCCCCCTTGCGCAGGTTGAGCTCGATCGCGTTGACGTCCCATCCCCCGCCCTCCTCCGCCCGGGCGACCACGAAATCCAGGGCGAACCGGCCGAGGACCCCCTCCTTCGCGAGCCGCCGGCCGATCTTCGCCGCCTCGCGCGTGATCGCGGGCGCGTAGTCCGTGTCCGCGGGGAAGCGGCAGCCGAGGTAGCTCTGCCCGGAAGGCCCTCCCAGGACCTGGTCGTGCGTCGAGAGGAGCTCCACGACTCCGAGGGGCGTGACCCGGAGCTGGACGCTCGGGCTGCGCAGGTCCGCCCCGACGATCAGCTCCTCGACGATGCCGCCCTGCTCGCGGAACCGCGCGGCGTATCTCTCGTAGGTCAGGCTCGGCAGCTCGAATTTCATCGCGCGCAGGCGCTCGCGGATCCCCTCCCCCTCCCCCGCGTGGCCGGGCGCCGGGAGTCCGCGCAGGTCCACCTGGGCGTTCCCCTCGCCGGAGACCCCTTCGTTCTGCTTGACGATGACAGCCTTCATCGAGGGCTTGCGCGCGCGCAGCGTGGCGATCGCGCCGGCGACCTCCTCGAACCCGGAGAGGCCCTCGATCCCGGCCGGATGGGGCACGCCCTCCTCGGCGAAGAGCCTGCGGCAGCCGCTCTTGCTGCCGAGCGGAAAGAACTTCGGATCGGCGCCGTACATCGGGATGCCGAGCCGGAGCGCGAGGTGGAGCTCCAGGGACGTCGTGTTGTAGGGGACCAGGTGCGCGCGGTTCCTGTCCTTGATCAGCGATCCGATGCGCTCCAGCAGCCGCGGCCGCTCGAGCAGCTTGACCGAGAGGGGACGCGGAGAGGAGTCTTCCGGCGAGACGAGGTAGAGCCGCCGCCGCGCGTGCGAGGAGATGACGCCCGGCAGCAGGTCGAGGTAGTAGTCCACGATGCTCGGGTGGATGGGCTGGGATGTCACGTAGAGGAGCTCCGCGCGCGGCTGCCGCAGCAGGAGCAGGAGGAAGAGGAAGCGCTCCTCGTAGGCCTGCATCTCCGCACCGGAGAGCGCCGCCGCGTCGAGCGACATCGAGGGAACGACGACGATCGTCTGTGGGTCCCGGCTCATCGCCTGGATAGACTTCCAGAGAGGGACGAGCTTCTCCTGGAGCCTCTCGAAGCGCGCCTGCAGCTCCCCGGCGGAGATGCCAAGGTCGGAGGGCTCGACGTGGTAGAGGCCCGTGAGGCTCATGCTTTCGCCGCAGCCTGCGCGCGCTGGGAGAGGCGCGCGACCGTCTGCCGCGCTCCCACGAGACGCTCCCGGGCGTAGGCGGAGGACTCGACGAGCTTCTCCAGGTTCGACAGAAACGTCGGCGAGACGACTTTCCCCCGGATCTGCGGCAGATGGCTCTCGAGCTTCGCCCAGACGAGGAGCATCTCCCCGGCGGAATCGATCAGGAGGTCCGCGTTGAGGACCCCGCGTGCGACGAAGGAGGCGGCCATGTCCCAGTAGGACGTGACCATGCGGAAGTGCGTGTTCTCGATCCCGGGGGCGCCGTACAGGGTCTCGATGTCGGCCGCCGAGCGCGGGAAGAACTTGCCGACGAACCACTCCCGCGCCGCGCGCATCTTCTCCTCGCGTCGCAGCTCATAGAGCTTCAGGACGAGCTGGGCATCTTCGTAGGTTGGAACCGCTTGAGCCGTCATATTCTTCTCCTCCTCGGGTTTGGAGCTGCTTTTCTATCATCGAACCCCGGCGCTCGGAAGTCGGCGAGTCGCTCCCCGCCCTGTCATCCCGAGGAGTCTCCCGTCATTGGGAGACGTCTCCTGTCATTCCGAGAAGTCTCCTGTCATTCCGAGCAGTCTCCTGTCATTCTGAGCAGTCTCCTGTCATTGCGAGCAGCCTCCTGTCATTCCGAGCAGTCTCCTGTCATTCCGAGCAGTCTCCTGTCATTCTGAGCAGTCTCCTGTCATTCCGAGCAGTCTCCTGTCATTCTGAGCAGTCTCCTGTCATTGCGAGCAGCCTCCTGTCATTCCGAGCAGTCTCCTGTCATTCCGAGCAGTCTCCTGTCATTCCGAGCAGTCTCCTGTCATTCCGAGCGCAGCGAGGAATCTGCTCTCGGGGCTTCGGAAGAGAGGGGAGCAGATCCTCCGCGGAGCCTGTCCTGAGCGAAGTCGAAGGGCTCAGGATGACAGAACGTGGCGAAGGACTCAGGATGACAAGGCGCGACGATGGGCTCAGGATGAGGGATAAGGGGATCATGCTCCACGCCATCGAGGCGAGCTTCATCTACTTCCCGCAGAGGGAGTACGACGCGCGGCCCGAGGACTTCGGGCTCCCGGCGGAGCCGCTTTCGATCGAGTCGGCCGGGGGCGCTCGCCTCGCGGGGTGGTGGCTTCGCGGCGCCGGCCGGACGGCCCTCCTCCTCTTCCACGGCAACGGCGGGAACATCAGCCATCGGCTGGAGCGCGCGCGGCTCCTCGTCGAATCGATCGGCCTCGACGTCTTCCTCGTGGACTACCGCGGATACGGCGCGAGCGGCGGAAAGCCGGACGAAGAAGGGCTCTACGCCGATGGCGAGGCGATCTCGCGGGCCGCCGCCGACCGGGCGTTCCCGCCCGAACGGACGATCCTCTTCGGGGAGTCCCTCGGCAGCGCCGTCGCGATCGAGACGGCCCTCCGGCGCCCCTGCCGGGGCGTCGTCCTCGAAACGCCGTTCCTGTCCATCCCCGCCATGGCGAGGGCGATCTATCCGTTCGTGCCGCCGTTTCTGATCCGCACGCGGTTCGACAACGAGGCGAAGATCGCCCGGTTGACCATCCCGAAGCTGATCGTGGCCGCGGAGAGGGACGAAGTCGTGCCGCCCGCCCATGCCCGGCGACTCTTCGAGGTGGGGGCTCCTCCGAAGGAACTCTACGTGATCCCCGGCGCCACGCACAACGACACGTACCTCGCGGGCGGCCGGCAGTACCTGGAGGTACTGAGAAAGCTCCTGGAATCCCTCAACAAGCCGTAGAGCCTGAAGAGACTCGGAAAAGAAAAACGCCCGGCGGATTCGTCATCCGCCGGGCGTGTCCGTTGAAGGTCTGCCTACGGCAGGGCGATGTTCCAGGTCCCGAAGGAGGCGAACGGGCCGCACTTCGGCCCGGCCGCCACGTCGTTCGCGACCTTCGCGGCGCCGGCCGTCGTGCTCAACACGGACGACGAGCGCAGGTAGTAATCGCTGTTCGTTCCACCGATCGTCGCGTCGAACCGGGTCCCCGCGTCCCGGCTCGCTCCCGTGTCGGTCGGCTGACCGTTGTACCAGAGCCGCGCGCGGCCGTTGTTGTGGCCGCTCCCGACACACGCGTTGCGCGCCAGGACCTGGATCGAGAGCACGTCCCCGGGCGAGACCGCCACCGGCCCCGACAGCGTCAGCGGGATCGTCTGCAGGCTCGCGTTGTTGAACCCGCTCGACCCGCCGGGCACCGTGTTGAGCTGACCGCTCCCAACCGGAACTCCGTTGACCGACACGTTCGCCAGCAGGTCGAACTTGAGCCCGACGTCGTCGCTGTTCGCCAGCCCCACCCACACCTTCGCCGGCGAGAGATCGGTCAGAGAATTCCCTGATGGGCAACTGCCGTTGACGTTGAACACGATGTCCATGTCCGGGAAGCCAATCGCCGCCAGATCCGTCGGATCGGATATCCCGCAGTCCGGTGCACTGATGTAGCTGGGCCCGCTTTGTCCGGCGGCATTCGAACCGACGAAGAACAGGCTACCGACGCCTGTTCCATCGGGTGAGTTCACTTCCATCACCAGCTCGAGCGTCCCGGCGGGTACGGTCGTGACCAGAGGCACGCTGAATATGGTTCCCGATTGATCCGGCACGTTGAATGACCCGGACGTGACAAGCAAGGTCAGGGTGCCGCCGGGAAATGCCGCGCCGTTATTCGCATAGAGGTTTACCGTCGCCGGCTGCCCGGTGCCGCCTCCGGAGATTGCATCTTCGATCCCGAACGACACCGACGTGACATCGTAGGCCTGGCCGCCGGTGAAGGTACTCATGTTAAAGGCGCGCCAGTAACTGTTCTGTGTAGTGCCGACTCCATTATTGCAGGCGACGGAATTGAGCGGGACGATCGACTGGCTGGCCGACTCCGTAATCGTGGATGGACACATAGGGGGAAGCGGCACAGGCGCCATCAGTCTCCCTGCCGCAGCAGCGGCAGGCGCATTACCGTTGATGTTACTTATTCTCGTCGCATTGGCGGCGCGCTCCTGCCCCAGTGCGATCACGGGGAGAACAAGAGAGAGCAGAGCAAGGAACACCGCACCCCGAAGTAGACGCCTCTTCACCGTGGCGATGGTCTGTTTCATTCCGAACCTCCAGAATCACAAGGCGGCATTGCCTTGTGCGGCCGTGAACGGGTCACGAAGAACGCTCGCGAGAAGAGGCAAGACAGTCTTCTGAAGGCGAGGCGCGCCTTTGGACAACGTGGCGGCCCAGGCACAACCCGAGGAGACCGTCACAAGCCGCGGCAGAAACGAGACGGTCAGCCCGATGAAGGTGCCTCATCTCTTCATACCAGATCGCCAAGGTACGATGTCAGGGATGTCAGGCCTCCGAGCTACGCCAGCGAGGCTATCATCGCCATCACGAAGGATCAATAAGACGATCTTGTTAGGCGGTATAGGACTTTAGTCCTAGCAGGTGAGTGTTCAGCGAGTATACAAGAAAAGCTGGGCGGAGGATCCACCATGCCTATGGTCCGGGAGCTGCTCTCGATCGGTCAGAACAGCGGGTACCCCAACCTGTTGAAGTCGTTCAGCCCGCTGTTCTCATTCAGAATCGCGGCCTTGCCGCAGGAGTTGCTCAAGCGAGAGAGCCAACCAAAACAATTCAGTGCAAGTCGCTTCCGGTAAGCGGTGGCAAGCCCGGCGGATTCGTCGTCCGCCGGGCGCGATATTCATCGGCTTCTACGGCAGCGTCTTGCTCCAGGTCCCGAAGGAGACGAACGGGCCGCACTTGGGTCCGGCCTGCACGTCCGACGTGGTCTTCGCCGCTCCCGCCGTCGTGCTCAACGCCGAGCCCGTCCTTAGGTAGTAATCGCTGTTCGTTCCCCCGATCGTCGCGTCGAACCGGGTCCCAGCGTCGCGGCTCGCTCCCGTGTCGATCGGCTGTCCGTTGTACCAGAGCCGCGCCCGGCCGTTGTTGTGCCGGCTCCCGACGCAGGCGTTGCGGGCCAGGACCTCCATCGTCAGCGTGTCGCCGGCGGAAACCGCTACCGGAGCCCCCAGCGTCAGCGGGATCTCGCTCAACTTCGCGTTGTTGAACCCGCTCGACCCGCCCACGACGCTGTCCAGCTGCCCCGAACCGACCACGGAGCCGTTGATCGAAACGTTCGCCTTCAAGTCGAACCAGATCCCCACGTCGTCGCTGTTGGCCAGGCCCACCCACACCTTCGCAGGTGACAGACTCGTCAGGCTCTGCCCGCAGATCACCGGCAGCACTTCCGCCGCGGCCGTCGTGCTCGAACCGTTGAATCCGCCTGCCGCCACCAGCTTCGTACCCGTCGACGCCCCCGCCACGAACGACCGCGCCACGTTCAGGTTCGGCGCGCTCGACCAGCTGTCTGTCCCCGGATCGTAGGTCACTCCCGTCCCGGCCGTCGCCGGAACCGGCACCCGCCCCGGAAGAAGCGCAGCCGCCGACGTCGACGCCGTCCGGCTCGGACCAAACGGGTTCCCGCTCCCGAACGCCCACAGCTTGCCCAACGCCGCCGCGCTGCCAGGCACGTTCGCAGGGCTCGGCATGTTCGCCCTCGCCGTCCACGTGTCCGCCGCTATGTTGTAGTCCCACATCAGAGCGATCACCGTGTTGCTCGCGTCGCGCCCGCCCGCCACGTACAGGTGCCCGCTGATCACTCCGTACGCCGCTCCACCCGTCGCGTGCGGTATCGGAGCCTTCGACGTGTTGAACGTGTTCGCCACGGGATCGTACTCCCACGTCTGCGCCTGCGCGCTCGTCACATTCCCCGTGTTATAGCCGCTCGCCAGATAGATCTTCCCGTTCCCGCTGTTGTAACCCGCTGCCATGAAGCTGCGCACGTCCGGCATGGCCGCTCCAAGGCTCCACGTGTTCGTCGCGATGTCATAGATCCGCGTCGCGTTGCTGTTCACTCCGCTCACCGCGTCCTCGCCGCCGAACACGTACACCCTGTTCGTCCCGGGGTAGTACACCGCCGCACCCATGATCTCCGCGCCCGGCATCGCGGCCAGCGCCGTCCACGTGTCCCCTGCAGGGTCGTACCGGTAGAACGTGTTCAACGTCGTCCCCGTCGCGAACGAGTATCCGCCAGCCACGTACACGTACGTCCCGTTCGAAGCCGCCGACGCTCCATACAGGTCCTGCGGCATCGACGCCACCACCTGCCAGGCCGATCCGCACGGCGCCGGCGTCGGCGTCGGCGTGTTCGTAGCCGTCGGAGGAATCGGCGTATCCGTCGGCGTCGGCGGAATCGGCGTATTCGTCGGCGTCCTCGTCGGCGTGTTGGTCGGGGTGTTCGTCGGCGTGCTTGTCGGAGGCGTGTTCGTTGGCGTCAGGGTCGGAGTATTCGTCGGACTGGCCGTCGGCGTGTTCGTCGGGGTGTTCGTCGGCGTGTTCGTCGGAACCGTCGTCGCGGTATTCGTCGGCGTGTTTGTCGGAGGCACCGGCGTGTTCGTCGGGGTGTTCGTCGGCGTATTCGTCGGAACCGCCGTCGCGGTATTGGTCGGCGTGTTCGTCGGAGGCACCGGCGTGTTCGTTGGGGTGTTCGTCGGCGTTTCTGTCGGAACCGCCGTCGCGGTATTGGTCGGCGTGTTCGTCGGTGTAGTCGTCGGCGTGTTCGTGGCCGTAGGCGTGTTGGTCGGGGTATTCGTCGGGGTGTTCGTGGACACGTTCGTTGGCGTACTTGTGGGAGTGCTCGTCGGCGTGTCCGTTGGGACGTTCGTCGGGGTATTCGTTGGAGTGTTCGTCGGCGTGTTCGTCGCCGTGGGCGTGTTGGTCGGGGTGTTCGTCGGAGTGTTGGTCGGCACGTTGGTTGGCGTGTCCGTCGGCGTGTTCGTAGGCGTGTTGGTCGGGGTGTTCGTCGGAGTGTTGGTCGGCACGTTGGTTGGCGTGTCCGTCGGCGTGTTCGTCGGGGTCGGCGTCACGCCGCCCACCACCTCGTCCGCTCCGATGTCCGGCGTGGCTTTCCTCGCGTCGCCGTCGAAGTCGTTCGTCACGGCCACGATCGCCGTGCCGGCGCCGACACACGGGCTGCCTCCCGCGATGTGCAGGTCGCCCGTGACGGCCGTTCCGTTGGGAGCGAGGAACAACGGGTCGGTGGAGATGCTGTTCGCGTCCTGACCCGTGGCCGTCTGCCAGTCCGAAAGCGTCGTCTGATCGAGGGCATTGAAGAGCCCGACGAATCCTCCGGTTCCGGATGCAAAGAGGTCGTTGAAGTTCGAGGTCAGGCCGCCCGGGTTCGGTGCGGTCCCCCCGACGGTGATCGCGTAGTTCTTCCCGGCGCCGGACGTGTTGCTGCGCGCGTTCCAGAAGATGTTGTCCTGGAAGTTACGCGTGTTGGTCACGACCGTGCTGTTGAAGGCGTAGCTGTTGGACGCCGACGTGACGCCCCCGCCACCGATGTAGACGCTGTTGAAGTAGTAGCTCGCGGTGGCGCCGGCGATGTCCCGGATGCCGATGATGGACAGCCCGCTGGTGATCGAAGCGCCCGCGGCATCGAGCCCGAGGCGGACCATGTTGTTCTGGAACGTCGCCCGGCCCTGGCCCCGCATGACGAGCCCCCACGTCTGGCTGGTCGTGTCGGTGGAGGTCAGCGACAGGGAATGGATCAGGTTGCGCTCCACGAGGTTCGCCGTGACGTTGGCGCTCGTCGGGAGCGTCAGGTCGATCGCGTAGATCGAGTTGCTCGCCGCCCCCGAGGCGTTGCTCAGCGAGTGGATCGTGTTCCGCGAGACCGTCGTCGTGTTGGTCGTGACGGTGCCGTTCGAGACGACGATGCCGCCGCCGATGACGAGTGCGGCGCCGTTGGAATTGCCGCTGACGTTGCGGACGGTGTTGCCCGTAATCGTCGCCGCGGGCAACGACACCTGGATCGCGTACATCGAGTAGGTGCCGACGATGTTGTCGGTAATTCCGGCGATGACGTTGTTGAGAATGGTCTCGGTCGCGGCCGACGCCGTGTTGACGAAGATCCCCCGGAAGCCGACAGTCGTGCCCGTTCCGCCCGAATTGATCGTGATACTGCCGATCTGGTTGTTGTTGATCTGGTTGCTCCGGGTGCTGAAGTCGTAGATCATGATCGCCGGCGACGTGCTCGCGGTCGTCGAGGTCTCGTTGATGACGATAGTGGACGACCCGTCGAGGCTTCCGATCGTGTTGCCGAGAACGTCTGCCATTCCATTGGTGCCGGTGCCCAGTGCGATTCCGATCAAACAGGCCGACGTCGTGCTGGTCGAGTTCCGGCTCGTCGTCTGGTTGATTCCGGAGACGGTGTTGCCCTGAATCAGAGACGCCGTATTGATGTTCACGCTCAGGGCGTCGATCCCTCGGATCTCGTTGTCCAGGCCGCTGATCGTCGTCGTCCCGGTGCCGTTTGACGCGCCGAACCCGATGACGTTGCCGGTGACCGTGAAGATGCCGAGGAGATTCGCTCCGCCCGCGGTCGAGTTCAGCGTCATGCCGGCATACCGGAGAGTGGCGCCGGTGAATGTCCGCGGCGCCGTCTGGTAGATGCGGTTGTTGGTGATGGTCCAGTGGTTGCCGGAAAGGACGTGGATTCCCGAGACGCCCGACGTCGCGTTGAAGAAGTCGAAGACGTTGTTGTTATCGATGACGTTGCCGGTGTTCATGGTGGCAAACGACGTCGTCGTTCCCAGACCGAAGATCGCCTTGTTCGGCAGGTTCGCTCCCGCCGGTCCGATGTTGTTGCCCCGGATTGTGTTGTTGTTGTTTCCGGTCCCGGTCGTCGTGCTGAAGACGACCGTTCCGCCGGCCGTGCCGAGCGCGACGGTCGAGGAGCCCGAGATCGTGCAATTCGTCACGGTGTTGTTCGACGCGCCGTTGATGAATCGGATCGTGCTCGTGCCGGCGGTCGTTCCCGTGTTCGTGTTCGAGACCGCCAGCGAGTTCCCGCCCGAATTCAAGCCGTCGATCGTGACCACCTTCGCGCCGTTGAAATCGATCAAGGGCGCGGCCAGGTTCCCGGAAATGCTCCGCGCTCCCGAAGGCCTCATGTAGATCGAGGTGTACGAGGCCGAGCCGCTGCCGCTCGCGTTCAGGACGGCGGACACCGTCTCCGTCGTGTCTCCGATCACGAAGACGTTGATCGCTCCCTGGTGCGTGCCGGCGTTGATCGCGTCGAACGCATCCTTCAGAGTGGCGTAGTCGGTCGGGCCGGTGTTCCCGGCCGACGCCGTGACCGTTATGGGGCCGGCGGATACCGGGGGCGTCGGAACGGGCGTCGGGGTCGGCGTCGCGGTCCCGGTCACCGTCGGCGTCGGCGTGACGGCCGTGCAGCCGGAGAACTTGAACGATCCGATTCGCGTGTTCCAGGCGCTCGAGGCCATGGCCGAAAAATACTCGTTCGTATGCCAGAAGGTGCAGCTGTCGGTCGGGTCCACGAACATCGAGCTGTAGTCTCCCCACCGCCCGTTCGTGGTCGTCTGGTGGCCCGTACCCGGAGTCATCACGGCCTCGCCCTGGCTCATGTCGTTCAAGGGGTCGCCCGCCAGCCGCCCGGCGTAGCGGATGCCGGGGTCCACGGTCGTGCTCGAGGCGGAATAGCCTATGGAGACGTTCCCCTGCCGGTCCACGTTGATGCTCGGCATCCACCGCCACAGGCCGTCCGCGCCGTTGTTGAAGCTCTGCTGCTGAACGGGCGCGGCCGGGATCGTATTGCCGGTCATGTCGAACTGGTACCACCGGATGGCCGTCGGCCCGGTCCCCAATTGATTGTTGTTGACGGTGTGAGAGGAGTAGATGGATTCGACGCCGCCGAGGTTCTGATAGACGAGCGGATACATCAACTTGTCGCCCAGCGTGTCGAGGTATTGGGTCGTGGTGACCGTACCGTTGGGCACGATGTTCGTGCTGAACGCGGAGTTGAAAGCGTCGACGAAGCCGTTCACCGTGATCGTGCCGTCCGGCGTGTGTCCGGCGCCAACGCCGAACGTGGAGTTCGCGGGCGTCACGAAGTCGACATGGAAGCGCCGAACGAACACCTGGGTCTCGATCGTATCGGCCGCCGCCGAGCTGTTGACGTCCATGAACCACTCGGCCTGGCCCGCGGGAGGGGGGCTGCCGGTGCGAAACGTCGCCGGCAGCAGGCTGTACTGGTCTCCCAGGTCCGCCGGAGTGATCGAGAAGCCGATCGCGTTGGCGCTCCCGCCGTTGATCATCGCGCTGCGGTCGAGGGCGTAAGTGCGCACGCCGCTGAACGTCGTGGTGTTGGCAAACAGGTTCATGGACAAGTAATAGGCGTCCGGCCACAGCCCGAACTTCGGGTAGTCGCCGATGAAGCTCGGGTTCGACGGATCGACCTGAACGGCGTAGAGATACCAGCCGCCCGCGACCGGGTCGCCGGTCTTCGACACGCCGATGCACTGATGGAAGGGGCCCGCCCCCGGAAACGCGGAAAAGGCGAAGTCGCTGACAACCCAGCGGTCAGAGATATGGTCGTAAAACACAACGCCGTCGCCCTGGTTCTGATTGTTGCCGCAGGGTGTGCCTGCGCCCAACGCCAGAAAGAACGCGTTGTACGTAATCGGCCCGGCGAGTACGTTCCCGCTCTTGTCATGGACGCGGATGGATGAGTTGACCGACTGTATGTAGTGGTTCGGGCCCACGTCGCCGTCGGTGTCGGGAGGTAAACAGCTTCCGCACCCGAGGTTTTGCGTCATTCCTGCGAACGTCTGCAGCGGACTCGGGATGTTCGCGGCCACCGACGGTTCCCTCACGGGAAGGGTCGGGTCCGGTATTCCCGGAAACGCCCCGGGCCTCGGCTGATGCCGCATGAGGCGTACTTCGTCGATTTCGTCATTCGGCGGGGCGTAGGGAAGCTTCCGCAGGTCCAGGTCCTGGGAGACCGGACCGACCATCTGAACTACATCGGGCGCCGGACCGCGCTCGGCCTGTTGTCTCTCGGACGGCCTCGCGTGCGAACTGGCCGCGGAGCTACCGAGCACCCACGCCGGAAGAGACAGGATCTGCTGCGGAAGGTGGAGGGCGCCTCTCGTGATCTTCGCAACCTGCGCGCCGCTGAGCGGCACGAGAACGAGAAGCGACACCAGCGACACCGCGAGCGCGACAAGAGTCACCTTGGTTCGTCTGTTCATACCCCGCCTCCAAATGTTGTGCGGCGTCACTCCCGGGGAGATTCAGTTGTCGAATCCTGCACTGGTGACAAGAGATTATTTCTGCTCGGAAGAGGGAGTCAAGGAGATTCAAGGCATCACCGAGACCACCGACTCTTGGACTTTGGTCCAGTGTCCTCAGGAATGGACTCGGTCCTGTTCCCACTCATGGAGACGCCCGGCGGACAGGGTTTCCGTCCGCCGGGCGTGCCACTCCGGTGGCGTTCTCGATTCTCTACGGCAGCGTCGTGGTCCAGGTGCCGAAGGAGACAAACGGCGAGCACTTCGCCCCGGCCGCGACGTCCGCCGAGACCTTCGAAGCGCCGGCCGTCGTGCTCAAGGTCGACGTCGAGCGCAGGAAGTAGTCGCTGTTCGATCCGGCGATCGTGGCGTCGAAGCGGCTCCCGGCGTCCCGGGCCGCGCCGGTGTCGGTCGGCTGGCCGTTGAACCAGAGCCGCGCCCGGCCGTTGTTGTGGCCGCTTCCCACGCACGCGTTGCGCGCGAAGACCTCGATCGAAAGGGAGTCGCCCGTGGAAACCGCGACGGGCGCCGGGAGCGTCAGCGGGATCGCGTCGAGCTTCGCGTTGTTGAACCCGCTCGAGCCGCCCGCCACGCTGTCGAGATGGCCGGAACCGACCGGAGTCCCGTTGACCGAAACGATCGCCTGCAGGTCGAACTTGATCCCGACGTCGTCGCTGTTGGCGAGCCCCACCCACACCTTCGCCGGGGAGAGTGCGCTCAGGGTCGATCCCTGGCAGCTCGCGGCAAGCCAGTGGCCCGCGTTGACGATCACGCGTCCCCAGTCTCCGCTCTGCGCCGCAACCACACCGAGATACGCGGTAATCCCCACCGTCGTGTGCCCGCCGCTGACGGGGCGGTACGCGACAAGCGAGCTGCCGTTGCTCGTCGCCGCGACCTCGGTGGATGACGGGTTGGGCGAGACGATATTCTGGTAGTTGCTGTTGAGGGTGGTCACGCCCGCCATGAGCGGATGTCCGGCGTTGAACGCGCCCAGCGTGAAGCCGCTCGCCGAAAGGTTCGTCGAGTAGTCATAGGGGTTGTAGTTGCCGCTCAGCCATCGGCCGTTGACTCCGTACGGCTGGCCGGGACCGTAGAAGCTGAAGCCGACCTGAACGACGATTCCGCCCGCGTCCACGTAGTCCGCCAGGTTGTCGCCGAGCGTTGCGGCGTCCGTGAACGGGTCATTGCTGAACGGCGCGACGACATCGTATTGCTGAAGCTGGGCCAGGGTCGGAGTGCCGGCGGTGGCATCGAAGAGGTCCGCGGCTGCGACACCGGGCTCCGCCAGGATCTCGGACTGCAAAGACGTGGGCGCGCCGCTGGAATCGGCGTAAACGATGAGGACCCGGAGCGAGCAGGCCGGAGGCTCAAAACCCTCTATCGATGCTGCGCCGGCAACTTTCGAGTCATCCGTACCGACCGCCGGAGATTCGATCGCCGCCTGCTGGCTCGCGGCGATCGCCCGCTCGCTGAGTGTCCGGGCACCCTTCAAATTTCCTGCGGCGCCGTAAAGCGACGTCGGCAGAATCAGGATCGCCAGGACCACAGCGGCGGACGAGGCAGACAACCGATGGGAGGGTCTGTTCATCGTATCCTCCTGTTTCTATCGCGTTTCCTCATTACCGTGGAGACGACGGCCGGAACGGCCGTTTCTTCGCAAGGTTCCAATGAAATCGGGAGTCTGGCCCGCCGCAGACCGAATCGGGCGCTGATGGGCAGTGACCGGACGAGACTATTTGGCGGCCCCGACCGGGAGTCAAGGGAATTTTTCTTGGACTTTAGTCGAATGCACCGGCCGCGCCCCGCGAGCCACGGGAGAACGAGAAAAGCGGCGGGCGCCGGGTTGCCCCGGCGCCCGCGAGAGGTCCTTCGATTCCGGGGCCGGCGCCTACGGGAAGGCCGGCAGGTTCCAGGTGCCGATCTCCGAGAAGGGATTCCCCTTCGCGAAGTTGATCGAGCCCGAGTCCTTGCACTTCGAGCTCCCGCCAGCCGGCGCAACGTCGCTCAGGGACCGCGTGGTCACTCCCGTGCTCTCCGCGTTGCCGCACGGGTTGCCGTTGGAGTGGAGATACAGGTTCTCGTTCGGATTGGGAGTGATCGTCGCGTCGAAGTGCGAGGCCTGGCTCGCCGAGTCGTAATAGAGACGCAGGCCGACGGCGTTGTTATGGCTTCCGCCCGGCCCGGCGCACTTGGTGCCATCCGGGTTGGTGCCGACGCGGGTCGAAACCCGGAACCCGAGAACGTCCCCCGAACCGTAGGTCAGGGACGCGAACGGATCCCACGCCACGTTGGTCTCCTTGGCCAGATTGGGATTCCTCGTCAGGCCGGTCATGCAACGCTGCAGTCCCGACGCGACCGCCGTTCCGTTCTTCAGGACTTCCACCTTGATGTCGAACTGCGTCCCCTGGTCGTCGCTGTTCTTCAAGCCCACCCACAACTTCGCGGGGGAGAGCGTGGTCAGGTCCGGCAGCTCGCAGCAGACGTAGACGATGCCGGAAACCACGACGTTGTCGATCCTGACCCCTGGCGAGCCGCTGGCGGCCACGCTGTTGTCGCTCGCCGCGCGCCATTTCAACTGGACGCTCTGGCCGTTGGCCGAGGCCGGGAGGTTGATCGTCGAGGTGATGTAGGTCGGCGCCGTCGTCGTGCCTCCGGAGAGACCACTCCACGCCGCCCGCCCCCCGATCGGATTGCCGAAGCTCGAGGAGATGGTGGCGTTGTAGCCGCCGGCGAGGAAGGCGTTGCCGCCCGTCGTGATGTCCTGGAAGGCGCCGCCGTTGATGCTGATCTCCAGCACCATGCCGTCGAAGCTGCTTTCCATGTTGTAGAGGTTCTTGAAAGTCAACTGCGCTCCGCCCGAAGGCACGACGAACGCCGGCGTGATGAGCTGGTCGTCGGCGATGTTGGTCAGGTCGGGAGCGAAGGCGTCGTTGGGCGCGCTCGAGGGGTTCGTGGCAGAAGTCACCCAGAGAGTCGGGAGAGTCCCCGAAGCCGTCGTCGTCCATGCGGCCGGCAGCGCGGGCGCCACCACGCCGTCGAAGTTTTCGTTCAAGGGCACGACGACCGTCGGCACGCCGAGCGTGAACGTGTACGTCACCGTGCCGAGATCGGTCGCGCCGTCCTGGAGCTGAAGGCTCGCGGTGATGTTGCCGCCGCAGGAGCCGTCCGCCGTGAACGTGAAGACGCGGCAGACCGTCGCGCCCGGGGCGATGACGCCGTAATCCGCCGGCGCGCTCGGGCTCGTGACGCCTCCGGAAGCCTGGAGCGTGCCCACCATGTCCGTCGTGCTCCCGGTTCCGTTGTTCTTCACGCAGAAGCTGACCTGCACCGTCTCGCCGGGATCGATCACGCCGTTGGGCGGGAAGCAGTTCTCGTGCGTGATCGTCGTGCCGGCGGCGGCCAGCTGCGGACCGCAGCAAATGAAGCCATCCGTGATCCGGATCGTGTCCACTCTCCAGCCCGGGTTGGAGACGCTGGTGTCGCTCGCCATTCTCCACCTCAGGACGATGTTGTTGCCGGCGGCGGCGGCAGGGAGGTTGACCGTCGTCGTGACGAATCCGCCGGAGCTTCCGGACCAGGCCCTCCGCCCGGCGAGCGGGTTGCTGAAGGACGAGCTGATGGTCGAGGTGTAACCGCCCGTCACGAAGCTGCCTCCGGCCGTGACGATGTCGGTGAACGGACCGGCTCCGATCGCGATTTCCAGGACTCCGCCGTCGAAACCGCTCTCCAGGGCCCAGTTGTTCCGGAACGTCAGCTGGGCGGAGGGGGATGAAATTGCGATCGAAGGCGAATCCAGACGCTTGTCGCTGATCGCCGCCGGATCGTTGACGAACGCGGCATTGGGCGCCGTGTCGGCAGGCGGAGCGGGAGTGCCCGAGCTGGAGGTCACCCAGAAAATCCCATCCGGATTGACCGCGTTGGTTGCCGCCCAGCCGGCCGGCAGGGCCGGCGCGACGACGCTATCGAAGTTCTCGCTGAAAGCGACCGAGACCGTCCCCAGAGTGAACGTGTACGAGACGTCGCCGAGGTCGAGGGCGCCGTCCTGCAGGTGGAGCGTGGCGGTGATCGTCCCGCCGCAGACGCCGCCCGCCGTGAACTGGAAGTTCTTCGCGGCGGAGCCTCCCGGAGCGATGACGCCGTAGTCCTGGGAGGTCGTGATCGGCGTGACGCCGCCGGACGCCAGGAGCGTGGCGACGAGGTCCGTCGTGCTGGCCCCGCCGGTATTCATCAGGTTGAAGGCGAGGGTCACGTTTTCGTGCGGGTCGATGACGCCGTTGGGCGGCGCGCACGCCTCGTCCACGAGCGTCGAGCCGGCGGCCACGACGACGGGAGTCCCCTGCAAGCACACCGAAACGGGCGTGGTCGTTGCCGCCGAGATGCTGAAGCTGCCGGAGGCCGTGGCGTACGAGGCCTTGGACACCGAGTACGTGTGTGATCCCGGAACGAGCGTGGCGTCGTACGTGCCGTCGGCGAGCGTCGCGCCGGCGGGCGACCCGTCGATCGAGACGAGCGCGCCCGGAAGGGGCGCTCCCCCGTCGCAGATCGTGACGGCGAAGTGCGCGGTCCCGGTCGCGGGCGCCGTGCACTCGGCGAACTTGAAGTTGCCGACGCGAGTGCGCCAGTTGAAGCTGCTGTTCGGCACGGAGTAGTACTCCTGGGTGTACCAGAACGTGCAGTCGTCCCCCGGATCGATGCTCAGGGCGCTGTAGTCGCCCCAGCGGCTGCTGGTGCCCGCCTGGCTCCCCGTGCCGTCGAAGAGGTGGGCCTCCCCCTGCGCCAGCGTGTTGAGCGGATCCCCCGCCAATCGCCCCGCGTAGCGAATCTGCGGAAAGATGGCGGAACTGGAGGCACTGAAGCCGATGGCCAGGTTGCCCTGGTTGTCCATCGCCGCGCTCCCCATCCAGCGCCAGGTCGTGTCGGGCTGGTAAGTGCTCTCCTGGAACACGGTCACCGGGCCGGCGGTCACGTTGCGCAGCTCGAACCAGCGGATTGCGGACACGCCGGTCGAGAGCACGCTGAAGTTGCCGACAACAGACTCGAAGCCTCCGAAGTTGCGGTAGGCCAGCCGGTGCATGAACCGGTCGCCGATGCCGTCCAGGTTGGTCGCAGAGCCGAGCTGGGGCACGCAGGCCCGCGTCGTGGGACAGAGCTCCGTAAAGCCCGCAGCGGCCGGGCTCGCGAAGAGTGTGAACGTCGTGTTGGCCGGGACGGCGAAGTCGGCGTGGAAGTGGAAGACCTTATAGACGCCGGACCCGGGCCATTCCACGAACGTCCCCGGGGCGCCCGCGAGGGGAAGCGCCGAACCGTCCAGGTCGGCGGGGTGATAGGAATCCTCGGCGGGCCCGCCGGTGATGCCAGTGCTGACGAAGGTCGCGGTGGGGTCGCCGGCGAGCATCGCCGCCCGGTCGAACGCGAACGGCTGCGGGCCGAGGAACGCCGTGCCCGCGGTATTGAAGATGTTCATGCTCATGTAATAGGCGTCGGGCCACACGGCAATCTTCGGATAGTCGAAGAAGTTCGTGCCCAGGTGGAAGCCGTACCGGAAGTAGGGTCCGGTGGCGTCAGACGTCTTGGAAATGGCGATGCACTCGTCGGTCGGAACCGACGCGCCGGCGAACTGGCTGATGAGCCAGCGGTTGGCGAGCTGATCGTAGAGCACGACCGGGTCGCCGTCGCCGGCGGTCTCGCAGACGCCGCCGAATCCGGCCCAGAGCGTCGAGATGCCCACGGGTCCGAACACCGAGGCGCCGGTGGTCTTGTCGAAAATCTGGAAGCCTTCGTTGACCATCTGGACGTACTGCGTTGCGCCGACCTCGCCGTCGGTGTCGGGAGGCGCGCAGTCGCACGCGACGCCCGGGAACGGGATGCCGTCGAAGTTCAGTATCGTGCCGGGAATGCTCGGCGTGGACGCGAAGTGCCTGGACTGGACGACCTCGTCGGGACTGTCCTTGTGATTCGACGGGATCTTCGGGTTCGGGTTGGCTTCGTGCTCCCCCTTGTCTTTCGGGTTTTCGAGCACCGGCGGAATGTCGCGCAGCGCCGGAGAGGTGTCGCTGTGGTACGAGGTGCCCGCAATGACGCCGCCGCTCCGGGCGGAATTTCCCGCGGCATGCTTGACGGACGAGCCGGCCAGGGCGCTTCTCAGGGCGACCGGAGGCAGAGGCAAGATGCTCTTTGCCAGGAGACGCGGCGCCTTCGAAATCGCGGCAACCTGGGCGCCGCTCGAAGAAGCGAAGACCAGTATCAGGAGAAGCGAGACGGTGAGTCCGGCAAGGATCCAGCGGGAGTTCCTTTTCATTTTCCAACCTCCGAATTACGCGGCAACATATTCGCGGCCTACACCCATGTCAAGGAAAACGACTCCTGCAGGCGTCTGTGCACCGCGTGCACAGACTTACGGCATTGCCGCGCTCCCGTGGTCGCCTTCAGGGCGCGTCGAACCTCTCGCGACCTCCCGGACCGGGAGCTCTCCGGGACGAAGGATCTCGATCGGCGCCGCCGAAGACTGACCGCCGTTCGAGTGAACGAGAAGCGCCCGGCGGATCCTCATCCGCCGGGCGCGAATTCGTAGAACTTCTCTACGGCAGCGCCGTGCTCCAGGTCCCGAAGGAGACGAACGGGCCGCACTTGCCAACGGTCAGCACATCCCGCGAGACCTTCGAGGCGCCGGCCGTCGTGCTCAGGGTCGAGCTCGAGAGCAGGAAGTAGTCGTTGTTCGACCCGCCGATCGTGGCGTCGAATCGAGTCCCCGCGTCGCGGCCCCCCCCCGTGTCGATCGGCTGCCCGTTGAACCAGAACCGCGCGCGGCCCGAGTTGTGGCCGCTGCCCACGCACGCGTTGCGCGCGTAAACCTGGATCGACAGAGAGTCGCCCGGGGAAACCACGACGGGCGCCGCCAGCGTCAGCGGGATCGTGTTCAGCTTCGCGTTCGGGAATCCGCTCGACCCGGCGATAACGCTGTCCAGGTGCCCCGTGCCGACCGGCACCCCGTTGACGGAGACGTTCGCCAGCAGGTCGAACTTGATTCCCACGTCGTCGCTGTTGGCCAGGCCCACCCAGACCTTCGCCGGCGAGAGGTCGGTCAGAAGCGTTCCGGGTCCCGGAGTCGGAGTGTTCGTCGGCGTGTTTGTCGGTACCACAGGCGTGTTGGTCGGAGTGTTTGTCGGCGTGTTCGTCGGCACCACCGGCGTATTGGTCGGCGTGTTCGTCGGCGTGTTCGTCGGCACCACCGGCGTATTCGTCGGCGTGTTCGTCGGCGTGTTCGTCGGAACCGCCGTTGAGGTGTTGGTCGGCGTGTTCGTCGGCGTGTTGGTTGGCGTGCTCGTCGGCGTGGGGGTCACGGTGATCGTCGGCGTGATGGTGCTCGTCGGCGTCGGAGTCGGCGACACGCTCGTGCAGCAGGTATAGGACGAGTTGACGATCGAGACGTCGTCGATTCGCACGCCCGTCACGCTGATGCTGATGTCGGACCCCATACGCCACTTGAACTGGACGTTCTGCCCGCTCGCCGCGGCCGGCAGGTTCGCCGTCGTGGTGATGTAGCCGAGGGAGTTGCCGGTCCAGGCTGCCCGTCCGGCGAGCGGATTGCTGAAGCTGCTCGAGATGGTGCTGTTGTAGCCGCCGGCGGCGAAGCTCCCCCCCGCGGCGAGGATGTCCTGGAAGCCGCCGCCGCCGATGCTGATCTCCAGCACCATGCCGTCGAACGTGCTCTCGGTGTTGAAGTTGTTCTTGAAGGTCAGCTGGTTGGAGCCTGCGGGCACCGCGATGGCCGGAGAGGTCAGCTCCGCGAGCCCGACGGCGGCCGGGTCCGGAGCGAAGGCGTCGTTCGGAGCGCTGTTGGGACTGGTCGTCGACGTCACCCACGGAGACTCGGCGCCGCTGGCCGCCGTCGTCCATCCGGCGGGCAGCGCCGGCGCGGTCACGCCGTCGAAGTTCTCCGAGGACGACGTGACCGTGTTCAAGACGCCGAGCGTGAACGTGTAGGGGGCGTTGCCGAGATCGGTCGCGCCGTCCTGGAGGTGAATGGTCGCGGTGATCGTGCCGCCGCAGGTCCCGCTCGCCGTGAAGGAGAACTGCTTGCAGACGGTGTCTCCCACGTTCATGAGGCCGTAGTCCTGCGGCCCGCTCGCGCCCGTGACTCCGCCCGTGTTCTGCAGCGTTCCCACGAGGTCGGTCGTCGGGGCGGAGCCCACGTTGGAAAGGCAGAAGCTCACGGTGACGGTCTCGCCCGGATCGATCACGTTGTTGGGAGGCGCGCACCCCTCCGTGACGAGAGACGAGCCGTTGGCCAAGATCACCGGTGTCGGCGTCGGCGTGCACTGCGTGAACTTGAAGCTCCCGATGCGCGTGCGCCAGTTGAAGCTGCTCGTCGTGGAGTAATACTCCTGCGTGTACCAGAACGTGCAATCGTCCACGGGATCGACGCTCAGGGCGCTGTAATCGCCCCAGCGGCTGCTGGTGGAGACCTGGCTGCCGGTCCCGTCGAAGAGATGGGCCTCTCCCTGCGCCAGTATGTTGACGGCGTCCGTCACGAGCCGCCCCGCATAGCGGATCTGCGGGGAGATCGACGCGCTGGAGGCGCTGAAACCGAGGGCGATGTCGCCGTTCTTGTCCTGCGCCACGCTCCCCATCCAGCGCCAGTCGGTGTCGGGCTGGTAGGTGCTCTCCTGGAAGATCGTCACCGGGCCGGCCGTCACGTTGCGCATCTCGAACCAGCGGATGCCGGCCACGCCGCCGGAGCTGACGCTGAAATTGCCGACCACGGACTCGAAGGCGCCGAAATTGCGGTAGGCCAGCCGGTGCATCAGCCGGTCGCCGATGCCGTCGAGGCCTTCGCCGCCCAGCTGGGGCACGCAGGCCCGCGTCGCGGGGCAGAGCTCCGTAAAGCCGGCAGCGGCCGGGCTCGCGAAGAGCGTGAACGTCGTGTTGGCCGGAACCGCGAAATCGGCGTGGAAGTGGAAGACCTTGTAAACGCCGGTGCCCGGCCATTCCACGAACGTTTCCGGCGCGCCCGCGGGCGGCAGCGTCGAGCCGTCCAGGTCGGCGGGATGGTAAGAATCCTCGGAGGGCCCGCCGGTGATGCCGGTGCTCACGAAGGTGGCGGGATTGCCGGCGAGCATCGCCGCCCGGTCGAAGGCGAACGGCTGCGGGCCGAGAAACGTGTTGCCCGCCGTGTTGAAGATGTTCATGCTCATGTAATAGGCGTCGGGCCAGACGGAGATGTGGGGATAGTCGAAGAAGTTCGTGCCCAGGTGGAAGCCGTAGCGCGTATAAGTGCCGGTCGCGTCGGGCGTGGTGGAGATGGCGATGCACTCGTCTGTCGGAACGGACGTGCCGGCGAACTGGCTGATGAGCCAGCGGTCGGCGATCTGGTCGTAGAGCACGATCGGGTCGCCGTGGCCGGCCGTCTCGCAGACGCCGGTGAAGCCGGCCCAGAGCGTGGAGATTCCCACCGGCCCGAAAACGGAGGCGCCCGTCGCCTTGTTGAAGACCTGGAAGCCCTCATTGACGATCTGGACGTACTGCGTCAGGCCCACCTCGCCGTCCGTGTCGGGGGGCGCGCAGTTGCACGCGACGCCCGGGAACGGGATGCCGTCGAAGTTCAGTATGGTGGCGGGGATAACCGGCGAGGGGGCGAAGTGCCGCGCCTGGACGACCTCGTCGGGACTGTCAATGTGATGCGACGGTATTCTCGGGTTTTCGTTGGCCTCGTGCTGGGCCCCGAGAGGCGCCGCGGGCGACGGCACCATGTCGCGCAGCGGCGGCGAGGTGTCGTTGTGATACGAGGCGCCGACGATCACGGCGTTGCCCGCGGGGACCTTGGCGGCGGCCTTCACGGAGCCGACAACGGCGCTCCGGAGGGCTCTCGGAGGCAAGGACAAGAGCTTCTTCGGAAGGAGCAGCGCGCCTTTCGAGATTCGGGCCACCTGGGCCCGGCTCGAAGGCGCGAACACTATGACGAGAAGGAGCGAGACGGCGAACGCGGAGAGACTCCAGATGGCGCGTCTTTTCATTTTCGGGGCCTCCAATGTTGCGCGGCAACATATGCGCGGGTCTCAAGGTTGTCAAGAAAATCCGCGCCGAGTCGCCGGAAGAATCGCCGATCGATGCGCCGCAGTCTTCTGGAGTCTCGAACCGCTCGCGTACAGTAAAGAAAGTCGAAGCCCCTCTCGTGCGCCGGGCGCCGGGACTCCGCTGAGCGGTCCCGGGCGCGCAAAGAGAGCGAGCGCCGGGGTTGCCCCCGGCGCCCGCCGGATCGTTCCGCTGATTCCCGAGCCGCCGTCTTACGGGATGGGCGGCAGACTCCAGGTCCCGATCACCGAGTACGCATTCCCGCCCGTGAACTTGACCGAACTCGAGTCCTTGCACTTCGCCGCCGCCGCCAGAGGCGCGATGTCGTCCAGGGTCCGGCTCGTCACCCCGGCGCTCTCCGCGCTCCCGCACGGACCTCCGTCCGAGTGCAGATACAGATCCTCGTTCGGATTCGGCAACAACGTCGCGTCGAACCGCGAGTTGCGGCTCCCCGCGTCGTAATACAGACGCAGCCCGACCGCGTTGTTGTGGCTCCCACCCGGACCAGCGCACTTCGTGTCGTCCGGGTTCGTCCCGATCCGCGTCGAAACCCGCACCGCCAGCACGTCGCCAGAGGCGTACGTCACCGGCGCGAACGGATCGAACGGCGTGTTGCTCTCCTTCGCCAGCAACGGGTTCCTCGTCAGACCCGTCACGCACCGCTGAAGACCCGAGACCACAGGCGACCCGTTCCTCAGGACCTCCACCTTCAGGTCGAACTGCGTCCCCTGATCGTCGCTGTTCTTCAACCCCAACCACATCCGGGCCGGGCTCAGATCCGTCAGTACCGCCGCGCCGGGCGGCGCCGTCGGCGTAATCGTCGGCGTGTTCGTCGGCACAACAGGTGTATTCGTCGGCGTGTTCGTCGGCGTGTTCGTCGGCACAACAGGTGTATTCGTCGGCGTGTTTGTCGGCGTGTTCGTCGGCACAACAGGCGTGTTGGTCGGCGTATTCGTCGGCGTGTTCGTCGGCACAACAGGCGTGTTGGTCGGCGTATTCGTCGGCGTGTTCGTCGCCGCGACAGGCGTGTTGGTTGGCGTGCTCGTCGGTGTATTGGTCGGCGGCGCCGCGCAGGTGAACTGAAGCGTATCGACTCCGATGTAATTCGAGTTGGCGCCGTCCGGTCCGCCGTTCTCGACGAAGTATCGGAACGCAAGCCGTCCAGTGGTCGGCGCTCCGATCCCGGTCAGGTTCAAGGTGAACTGGGTCCAGTCCTCCGGGTAGCCGCCCACGGTGTAGGTCGGATTGATGTCGAGCAGAAGGGTCGTGAAGTCCCCGACGCTCGTCGCCGTGGCTCCCACGTCGGTGCTGTTGCCGTTCAAGCTCATGCGCACCTGGAGCCGGTCCGGGAAGGGCGACCCGCCGATGGTCCGAGTGTAGAAGGTGAGCTGGCCGCCGTTCTGCAGCGTCAGAGGCGGAGTCAGGAGCCAGTCGCTGAGGGTCGCCAGGCCCGAGCCGCTGTTGAAGTTGACGCCAATATAGGAGTTGGGCGCGCCGGATTGAGACGCGAACACCGCCGAATTGCCCTGGAACCAGCCGATCACCCCCAGGGGCGAGCTGTTGTTCGTCTGGACCCATCCCGGCAGGTTCGTGATGTCGTCGAAGCCTTCGGCCAGCGCGCAGGATGGCGCGGGCGTGTTCGTCGGCGTCGGCGTGTTCGTCGGCGTGTTCGTCGGCGTGTTCGTCGGCGGAGTGCCGGTCGGCGTCGGAGTCGGCGTGCCGATCGAGCAGCCGGGGAACTTGAAGGCGCCGACGCGCGTGTTCCACCCCGCGCTGCTGGTCGCCGAGTAATACTCGTTGGTGAACCAGAAGGTGCAGCCGTCCGTCGGGTCCACGAACATCGCGCTGTAGTCGCCCCAGCGCCCGGTCGTGCTCGTCTGATGTCCCACCGCCGCCAACAAGGTGCCCTCGCCTTGCGCGAGGGTGCTCGCCGGGTCGCCCGCCAGGCGTCCCGCGTAGCGGATCTCGGGATTGAGGGTCGTGCTGGAAGCCGTGTAGTCGATCGAGAGATTGCCCTGCACGTCGACATTCAAACTCGGCATCCACCGCCACAAGCCGTCCGCGCCGTTATTGAAGGTCTGCTGCTGCGTCGGCGTGGCGGGAATCGTGTTCCCGCTCATGTTGAACTGATACCACCGGATCGCCGTCGGCCCGGTCCCCCCCTGGTTGTTGTTGACGGTATGGGAGGCGTACACGGATTCCACTCCGCCGAGGTTCTGGTAGACGAGCGGATACATCAGCTTGTCGCCCAGCGTGTCCAGGAACTGGCTGGTCGTGGCGGTGCCGTTGGGCACGATTCTCGTGTTGAACGAAGAGTCGAACGCGTCGACGAAACCGTTCACCGTGATCGTGCCATCCGGCGTGTGCCCGGCGCCCACGCCGAACGTGGAGTTGGCGGGCGTCACGAAGTCGACGTGGAAGCGCCGGACGAAGACCTGAGTCTCGACCGTCCCTCCCGCGGCGGAGCTGTTGACGTCCATGAACCATTCGGGCTGGCCCGCGGGGGGCGAGTTGCCCATGCGGAAGGTCGCCGGCAACAGGCTGTATTGATCGCCCAGGTCCGCCGGGTTGATCGTGAACGCGACCGCGTTCGCGCTGCCGCCGCCGATCATCGCGTTGCGGTCGAGAGCGAAGACCCGCACGCCGTTGAACGTCGTGTTGTTGGAGAACAGGTTCACCGACAGGTAGTAGGCGTCCGGCCAGAGACCGAACTTCGGGTAATCGCCGAGGAACGTCGGGTTGGACGGATCCACCTGGATGGCGTAGAGCCACCAGCCGCCCGCGACGGGGTCGCTCGTTTTCGAGACGCCGATGCATTGATAGAACGAGGAGCCGGGAAACGCGGGAAAGGCGAAATCGCTGACCACCCAGCGGTCGGCAATGTGATCGTAGAACGCCATGCCGTCGCCGTCATTCTGGTTGGCGCCGCAAGGCGTGCCGGCGCCCAGCGCCGAAAAGAACGAGTTGTAGGTCGTCGGACCGGAGAGGACGGCCCCTGTCTTGTCGTGGATCCGGATGGACGAGTTGACCGCCTGAATGTAGTGGTTCGGTCCCACGTCGCCGTCCGTGTCCGGCGGCAGGCAGCCGCAGCCGGAGAGGGTCGAGTTGATCCCGTCGAACGACGGCGACGGGGTGGGGATGTTCGAGGGCACCTGGGATTCGCTGACCGCAAGAAACGGATCCGAGATCCCGGGATCCTGGCCGGGCTTGAAGGGATGCCGCATCAGGCGTTCCTCTTCCTGTTCCGACCTCGGCGGGATATAGGGAAGCTTCCGCAAATCCTGATCCTGCGAGACGGGACCGATCATCACGTGGACGTCGGGTTGAGGTCCGTTCGTCATGCCGCGGCCGCCGTTGTCGGAAGAAGCGCCCCTCGGCGACGCCAGCCCGGCGCTTTTCGCCGACGCCATTCCGGTCGCGCTTCCAAGGGCTCTCGGAGGCAACGACAAGAGCCTGGTCGGAAGGAGGAGAGCGCCTCTCGAAATCCTGGCGACCTGGGCTCGGCTCGAAGGCACGGAGACCAGGACCAGAAAAAGGGCGACGGCCAGAGCGGAGAGAATCCAAGGGGTTCGTCTTTTCATGTCGGGCCTCCAAAGATTGCTCGCCACGCTATATGCCGGCTCACACGCTTGTCAAGGAATCTCCGGGCAAGAAAAACCGAGCACCGCCGGGGACTCTTGGACTTTAGTCGAGGATTTCGCGAATAATTGGGTGGATCGGCATACACCTCGAACGGGTTGCTGCCCGAAGCCGCCGGGCTGAACGAAACCGAGAGGACGAAGCCGAACACCAACTCGTCCTCCTGCGTCGTGGACTGGATGCATCAACCGGTCGCCGATCCCGTCCAGCCGGGTCGTCGTGCCGGCCTGGGGTACGCAGCTGCGCGTCGCGGGACAGAGCTCCGTGAACGCCGCCACGGCCGGACTGGCGAAGAGCGTGGACGTGGAGTTGGCCGGGAACGCGAAATCGGCGTGGAAGTGGAAGACCTTGTAGGCCCCGCTTCCCGGGAATTCCACGAACGTCGCCGGGGCGCCGGCGGCCGGCAAGCCGAACCGTCGAGGTCGGCGGGGTGATAGGAATCCTCGGTGGGTCCGCCGGTGACCCCGGTGCTGACGAAGGTGGCCGGGAGACCGGCGAGCTTCTTCGCCCGGTCGAAGGCGAACGGCTGCGGGCCGAGGAAGGCCGTGCCGGACGAGTTGAACACGTTGTCGCTCGTGTAATAGCCATCGGGCCAGACGGCGATGTGGGGATAGTCGAAGAAGTTCGTGCCGAGGTGAAAACCGTAGCGGTTGTAGGAACCGGTGGGGTCGGAAGTCGTGGAGACGGCGATGCACTCGTCGGTCGGGGTTCCCGGGCCGGCGAACTGGCTCAAAAGCCAGCGGTTGGCGATCTGGTCGTAGAGCGCGATCGGGTCGCCGTCGCCGTTGTTCTGGCAGACGCCGCCAAAACCGGCCCAGATCGAGGAGATGGCCACGGGTCCGAGCACCGAGGCGCCCGTGGTCTTGTTGAACACCTGGTAGCCTTCGTTGACGATCTGGACGTACTGCGTCAGTCCCACCTCGCCACGTATCGGGCGGCGCGCAGTTGCACACCACACCGGGGAAGGGAATGCCGTCGAAGTTCAGTACGGTGCCGGGCATGCTGTCCGGAGCGAACATGTGCAGGTCCTGGACGACGTCATCCGGGCCGTCCTTGTGGTGTGACGGGAGTTTCGGATTCTGATTTGCGGCGAGGTGTCGTTGTGATACGAGGCGCCCACGATGACGCCGCTGCCTGCCTGTTCCTTCACGGCGGGCATCACGGGCGGCCGGAGCAGGGCGCTGCCGGCGACTCTCGGAGAAAAAGATAGGAGCCCGCCCGGAAGGAGAAGCGCCCCTCTCGAGATCCTCATCGCGTGGGCCCTGCTCAGGGGCGTGAAGACCGCGACCAGAAGGAACGACGCGGTCAGAGCACACAGAATCCAGCGACGCGGTCTGTTCACGTTGGACCTCCAAAGAGTGTTTGGAAAATATGCGTGAGCCTCACGCTGTCAAGAAAACAAAGCGCCGGCGAGAGGCGCGGTGGACAATGGGCAAGAGGCTCTTGGACCTTGGCCCAGGACCACGCGGTCCGGCCTCCGATCCGATCGGCGCAGGGTCAGCCGGCAACCTGGCGCTCGAAGAGCGACGGGCGCCGGGGTTGCCCCCGGCGCCCGTCCGATCGTCCGCTGATCCGGGCCGCGCCCCTACGGAACCGGCACCAAGCTCCAGGTTCCGATTTCGGCGAAGGGATTCCCGCCGGCGAAGTGGAGGGAGGCCGAGTCCTTGCACTTCGCGTCCGCGGCACCGGGCGCGGTGTCGTCCAGGGTCCGCGTCGTGACTCCCGCGCTTTCGGAGCCGCCGCAGGGACTGCCGTCCGAGTGGAGATACAGGTTCTCGTTCGGGTTGGGTGTGAGCGTCGCGTCGAACTTCGAGGCCCGGGTCGCCGCGTCGTAGTAGAGGCGCAGGCCGACGGCGCTGTTGTGGCTCCCTCCCGGCCCGGCGCACTTGGTGTCGTCCGGGTTCGTGCCGATGCGTGTCGAGACCCGCAGCGAGAGAACGTCCCCTGAAACGTATGTGATCGGCCCGAACGGATCGAACGGCGTATTGCTCTCCCTGGCCAGGATCGGATTCCTCGTCACGCCGGTCATGCACCGCTGGAGGCCCGCCGCCACCGGCGATCCGTTCCTCAGGACCTCGACCCTGACATCGAACTGCGTCCCCTGATCGTCGCTATTCTTCAACCCGACCCACACCTTGGCCGGGCTCAGCTCTGTCAGGACCAGCGCCCCGCCCGGAGGCGGCGTCGGCGTGACGGTCGGAGTGTTCGTCGGAGCGACGGGCGTGTTGGTCGCGGTGTTCGTCGGCGTGCTCGTCGGCGCAACGGGCGTGTTGGTCGCGGTGCTCGTCGGCGTATTCGTCGGCACGACGGGTGTGTTGGTCGGCGTGTTCGTCGGCGTGTTCGTCGGCACCACGGGTGTATTCGTCGGCGTGTTCGTCGGGGTGCCTGTCGGCACCACGGGCGTATTCGTCGGCGTATTCGTCGGAGTGTTGGTCGGAGCCGCCGTCGGACTATTCGTAGCGGTCGCCGTCGGCGTACTGGTCGGCGTGTTCGTCGGGGTGCTTGTCGGCGTGTTCGTTGGCACGCCCGTCGGAGTATTCGTCGGCGTACTTGTCGATGTATTGGTCGGGGTCGCTGTCGGACTATTCGTCGGAGTCGCCGTCGGCGTATTGGTCGGCGTGTTCGTCGGGGTGCTTGTCGGCGTGTTCGTTGGCACGCCCGTCGGAGTATTCGTCGGCGTATTCGTCGGAGTCGCCGTCGGCGTATTGGTCGGTGTGTTTGTCGGTGTGTTCGTCGGCGTATTGGTGAGGACGCTCGTCGGCGTCTGCGTCGGTGTATTGGTCGGGCTGTTCGTGGCCGTCGGCGTATTGGTCGGAGTGTTCGTGGCCGTCGGCGTATTCGTCGGGGTGCTTGTTGGCGTTGCGGTACTCGTTGGGGTATTTGTCGGAGTGTTCGTCGGCGTCCGGGTTGGTGTATTCGTCGGCGTGTTGGTCGGGATGCTCGTTGGCGTATTCGTCGGGGTACGCGTCGGCGTGTTGGTCGGCGTGCTCGTCGGCGTGACGACGCCGCAGGTGAGGGCGTCGACCTTGGCCCACCACGTCGCCCACTTGCTGTCGCTCCCCCCGATGGTGGGTGCCGCCGACAGCTTGGCGTATTCCTCGATCGTCCAGAGGCTGCAGTCGCTCGTCGGATCAACCATCGTGTGGCTGTAGTCTCCCCAGCGGTTCCGGCCCGAGGAGAAGTCCTTGCTGTAGCAATCCTCTCCCGCCTTGAAGATGAAGGGGTCCCGCATCGTGCCCGCCGAGTCGGCGTGGTCCTTGTACGTGTAACCCGCTGCGACAAACATGGCCGACGAAAACTGGGAGAAGCCGAGCAGGACGTCGTCGGCGGAGTTCACGGAGATCGAGGGATAGGCGTACCACTTGCCGCCGTTCGTGTCTGTGGCCGTCGGGTCTTCGACGCGGCCGCCTTCCGCGACGTCTCCCGCCGTGTCGAGCTTGGTCCATTGGACCAGGGTGTGCGTCAGGCTGCCGCCGGCCGGGAGTCCGATCGTCTGCGGATACCAGATGGCGCTGTTGCGGAAAACGACGTTGGACCGCACCTGCGCGTCGGCGCTCTCCATCTTGGACAGCGCCGGCGTGGCCGAAGCGCAGGTCCCGACGCTCCCGGCCGTCGTCTGCGGCAGGATGTTGCCCCCCGGCTGCGTCCATCCCCCGCCGGGCCGCGTCTTGGTCGCCCCGAGGGTGAACACCGGCGAGCCCGGCGTGCCGGTGATCGTGTGCATCCTGTATGTCGCCCCGGAGCTGCTCAGGTGGGCGACGAGGTACTCCGTGGCCTCGGTCGAGGAATAGGTCGTCGCCGGATGCATGCAGAAGCCGGCGCTGCCGGAGCTCACGCCGGTAAAATAGGTGGAGACCAGGCTGCCGGTGCGCAGCGTGGGATAGTCCACGACCAGCGTCCGCCCGTCCACGAAGAGGCCGCTGGTGCCGTCGAACATGTTGATGGAAACCACGGCCCAGTTCTTGTTGAACCCGAGCATCGGGAAGTCCGCGAAGTTGACCGTCGCCGCGTCGCCGGCGACGCGGGCCGCGACCTTGAAGAGCGAGTAGCTGCCCGCCGGGTCGCTGGTCGTGGAAACGCCGACCAGGATGGCCGCCGTGGAAAGCCCGGCGTCCGAGACCGCCGCCACGAGCCAGCGGTCATTGTACGGGTCGTACTGCACCCGCGGATCGAACGGGCTGGCGGCCCCGACCGACGCCCAGAAGTTGGGCATGGAAACGTCGGAACCGATCATCGCGCCGGTCGTCTTGTTGAGGACCCGATAATTGTTGTTGAGGTTCACGAAAGACCGGTTGACGCCGTCGGTGCTGACCGCTCCCATCGTGTCGGGCGGGATCGTGAAGAAGGCCGTGCCGGGAGGGGCCATCGCGATGTCGTCCAGCGCGGCGTAGCTGTTGGACGGCGAGGGCGAAGGGACGTGAGGGCCGGGAAGGTCCACGGGAACGTTCGGCGCCGGCTCTCCCTTGATCCCGTCGTTGACGCTGTCGTCGATCTCCTTGGGCTCGGGGACGGAAAACGGCTCGGGCCCGGAAACCGACCGGCTCGAGGCCGTTTGCCGCATCAGCTCCTCGAAGCTCACGACGGCGGATCCCAGGACCTCCGCGGAAACGCCCTAGACCTGCACCCCCTGGGCGCGCGCCTTCTTCCCTTCGGCGCCCCGGGAAGAGAGGGTAAAGGTGAGAACCGCGCAGACGACCGCAAACAACCCGATCCGGCCTGCCCTCGTCTTGAGCGCCCTGCGTCCCGAACGGTTCCTTCCCGGCTTATTCATCGCGGCTCCTTCTCTTGTCGCGCCCGGACACTCCCGCCTCGCCAAGTCCTGATTGGCCTGCCGTTCTGCGATGGTTGATCAACATCACTTCTTGAATCTCGAGAGGCGCTACGCGCACCTGTGAATTTCCGGACGCTCGCCGAGGGTGAGGGAGAACGTCCCGATCGCCTCCTTGGTGTCGGCGAGCGTGACGACGAGCGTCATGACCTTCCCGTCGACCCGGCCCGTGTAGCGAGCCGGATGGCGGTTGGGATCCTCGTTCGACATGGCCGCTCCCCCGTGCTCCCGGGTGTGCGTCCCCCGAACATCGAAGCGGCCGCTGCCGTCCAGGACGATCGGCTGGTCGATCGTGCCGTGCGCGCAATCGTAGGTCAGGGCCGCACCGGCGTCGGTGACCTCCATCATGACGTGCGCCCCGCCCCAGGTTCCTTCCCGGGCCACCCTGGCCGTCTGACCGGGCGCGGCCGCCGTGCCCGATGCCCGCCCCGCTCCGCAAGAGCGGCCGGAGACGGGCGTCACGAGAACGAGCCCGGCGGCGAGCGTCGCGCCGGCGAGCCTCGCGCGGCTCGAACGTGTCGGCGTCCGGCACACCTTCATCCCGGAATGATCATTTGTTGATTCCGGGCGGCTCCGGGTCCGCGTCCCGATCCACGCGGCTGGCGCGCCGGCGCCCAGCGCCGGGAAGACGAAAAGAGCACGCGCGCGAAACCGCAGCCCTCGTCCCATGGGTCCTTCCCCAATGGGTCAGCAACTGCCGACCGCTACCCCCCGATTGCCGGAAAGACTATTTGCCGGGACGCGGGCAGGTCAAGGAGATTCTCGCTTTCCTGAGACCCTTCAGGGAATCCCTGTCCCGCCATCGCCGGCGCGAGAGCCCCCGCGGTCCCCGCGCCCGGCGTCACGGGTCACGACGGCTCAGTTCACCGTCTCTTCCTCCTCGCCGGAGTCGGAGGAGGAGGGGGAGGAATGGTGGTGCAGCAGGCCCCAGCGACCGTTCGAGCGGGCGAAGATGTTGGTCGCCTGCATCCGCGCCACGCCCTCCTCCGGGTCCGAACCGAAGGCCGTGAGCAACTCGACGCAGGTGACCCAGGCCAAGTCCCCGCGGATCCGGACCCGCACCTCCTCGCAGGCCACAGACCAGGGGCGCGCGTTGGCGAAGATGTTCTCCCAGGACCGGCGGACCTCGGACCAGCCGTCCAGCCGGTGCCATCCCGGGTGCACGCAGCTGGCCGACTCCTCGTGCAGCCACACCAGCTCCATCGCGGAAAGGTCGCGCGCTTCGAGGGCGCGGTAGAAGGCGAGGTTCGCGGCCTCGACGGCCGTCTCGTCGGGGTTCCTCATGGCCGGCCCGGAAGGATGACGCCGGCGACGCGCTCGAGATCCACGTTGCCTCCGGAGACGATCGCGGCGACCCGCGCTCCGGGAGAAACCCGGACCCTGCCGAAGAGGAGGGCCGCCGTGGAGGCCGCTCCGGAACCCTCGACGTAGAGCTTCGCGCGCGTCATCAGGAGCTTCATCGCCTCGATGATCTCGCCTTCCGTGACCGACACGATCTCGTCCACGGCCTCGCGGGCGATCTCGAGCGGCAACGCTCCGACGAACGGAGGCGTCATCCCGTCGGCGAGCGTATCGGAGGGACGCGGCGAGGGAACGGGTTTTCCGGCGGCGAGCGCGGGAGCGAGGCCCGGCCCTTCGGCCAGCTCGACCGCCACGACGCGCGCCGACGGCCGGACCTGCTTGACGGCCGAGGCGACGCCGCCGAGCAACCCGCCGCCTCCGACCGGGACGATGACGGCATCGGCGTCGGGCAGGTCTTCCAGGATCTCCAGCCCCGCCGTGCCCGCGCCCGCCAGGACGACCGGGTCGTCGAACGGATGGACGAACGTCAGCCCGCGGGCGTCGCGGACCTCGTTCAACCTGTCGAAGAGCGTCGCCCGGTCGCCGTGCTCGATGACTTCCGCGCCGTATCCGCGGACGGCGTCCATCTTGGAGCGCGGCGCGCTCGAGGGCATGACGACGGCGCAGGACGCGCCGGCGATGCGCGCCGCCCAGGCCACGGCCTGCGCGTGGTTGCCCGCCGACACGGTGACGAGGCCGCGCGCCTTCTCCGCGGCCGAGAGCGACAGCACCTTGTTCAGGGCGCCCCGCGGCTTGAACGAGCCGGTCTTCTGGAAGCTCTCGCACTTCAAGAAGAGCCTGACCCCGGCGCGCTCCCCCAGCTGCGCCGCCGAGAAGAGCGGCGTGCGGTGGACCTTCCCCGCGATCCGCCGTGCCGCCGCGCGGATGTCTTCGAGAGAAATCATCGCGCCGACGAGTCTAAGCCCCGCCGCGCCTCGCGCGCCGTAGGCGCGGGGCTTGCCCCCGCCCGCCTCCGCGCTTCACGACGCCGCGTGCGAGACGGGATTACCTCCCGATCGTCACAATGAAGACGATCGTCGGACACGAGGGGTCTTTAGCAGGCTGCTGAAAAAGGGTGTGGGCGGCGTTGCGAGCGCCGCGGGGCCGGATGCAAGGAGGCGCGACGAAGGCGATGCCGGGGCGCATCGGGGAGGAGCGGCGACGCCGCAGACGGCACCGCGCCGCCGCAACCGCTTGCGGTGGATGGCCTTTTGCTGGCGATGCCATTCAAGTGAGAGCTTCCTCCCCGATGAGACTCTTGGGCTTCGCGAGTTGCAAAAGGCCAGACACGACGCCCGCATCCATTTTTCAGCAGCCTGTTAGGGATGTCCGCCCGTCTCGACGGGACACGAGCGTGGACTGAGGAACCGCAGGGCTATCGCCGGCCCTGGGCGAGCTTCACGGCTTCGGGGAGGGAGCGCAGGCGCAGCATCGCCGCGATGCCGAAGGCCGGGCCCGGCGCCAGGAAGGAGAAGGCGTAGCGCCACCCCACGGCGTCAACGAGCACGGGCATCATCCGGATCGAGAGGGTGGTCAGGAGGAAACCGAGGCAGGTCTGAAGCGTCAGGGCCGTCCCCACGTATCGCGGGTCGCCCAGCTCCGTCACGCACGCGGAAAACTGCGCCGAGTCGGCGACGACGGCCGCGCCCCAGACGGCGGCGACCGTCAGGAGAATTGCCGGGCTCGACTCGAAGAGAAAGCCGACGGCGACGCAGCAGATCCCGCTCACGGCGAGCGCCGCGGAGGCGACCGCCGTCCGGCCGATCTCGTCCGCCGCGAGCCCCGCCACGACGCAGCCGGCGGCCCCGGCCCCCAGCACGAGGAACGAGCCGGCCTCGGCCAGGGAGGCGGGCGATCCGCGGGCAGCCAGGCTCGCGCGGATCATCACGGGCGCCCACGTCCACATCGCGTACAGCTCCCACATGTGCCCGAGGTAGCCGAAGTTGGCCAGGCGCACCCCGCGGTTGCGAAAGACCTGACCCACCTGGTGGATGTCGAAGGGCGCCGTGCCGGTCGAGAAGGGGCCGTCGCCGACGAAGAAGAGGACGAGGAGCCCGCCGGCCACCGCGAGGACCGACACGAAGAGGACGTGGCCCCTCCAGCCCGCGCCCCCGAGCGCGTTGACCAGGTAGGGCGAGGCCTTGCCGAGCGTCAGGGCCCCGACGAGCACGCCGAGCGCCATGCCGCGCCCCTTTCGGAACCAGGTCGCCATGATCTTCATGCCGGGCGGATAGACCCCGGCGAGGAAGAACCCCGTCGCGAAGCGGAGGGGAATTCCCAGGGACGTGCCGCGAGCGAAGAGGCCGAAGGCGGCGTTGGCTGCCGCGCCGAGCACCGCCGCGGCCGCGAAGAGACGGCGCGTGTTCATCACGTCCGGCAGGTTCGCGACCGCGGAGACGAGCGTCCCCGCCACGAAACCGAGCTGGACCGCGAGCGTCAGCCAGGCCGCGGCCGAATCGGTCAGCCCCCACTCGGCCTTGATCGCCGGGACCGACGCCGACGCCGAGAACCAGAGCGACATTCCCAGCAGCTCGGCCAGTGCGAGCACGGCGAGCGCCCGCCAGCGGCCAGGAGCCACGAGGAGCGACACGTTCGAATCCGGCAAAGACACGGCGAAGGTAGGCTAGCCCATCGGAGGTGGCGATGAAGCGCTCTTTATCGGTCCCCTTATCGCTCGTTCTCCTGATGATCATGGAGTTCTCCGGCCCGGCCGGCTCGGAGACGCCGAAGACGCGCGCGGTCGCGCGCCCATGAGGACTCGCTGTGGTTTCTCAACACGTTGTTCTCGTGATGCGCGGGGTGTCGGCGTGGACAAGGCAGCCCTCAGCGTATCCGGGACCTCCGCTGACAACCCGCGCGGCTCGAAATGGCACTGTGCAGCCCGGAGGCGACGGCGTTGCCCGGCAGCGACCCTGTCCGAGGGCACACACCGGACACTCAGGTCAGCACGACCGCCTCTGTGCCCTCGGACCGGAGCGGCGGCCAGGAGTTCCTCCGGGCGGCCCCGGCCGCCGCGTGCCGCAGAGGGCGACGACGGCGACTCCGGGCGGGTTTTCTACGACGAGAACCCCGAGTGGGAACAACGTCTTGAGAACTAGCAGCTAATTTAGCTCGACCGGATCCGCAGGGTCCCCTTGTAGGTCGTCATGCGCAGCTCCGGGCCTCCGCCGTTGACCGCGCCCGTCGTCCGCGCGCCCCGGTAGCGGCTCGCGTGGGTCGTCATCGCGAAGTCCGAGTCGATGTCGCCGTGGCGGCCCGCGTCGGCGTCGAGGTCGAAGCGGCTGTCCCGCGGGAGCCTCACGTCGATCTCGCCCTTGTGCGTGTCGAACCGGCTTCCCCGCGAGAACCGCGCGAACTCGACCCGCACGTCTCCCTTGTAGGTGTCCACGCGGGCGGCGCCGTCCAGGCTCTCGACCCTCGCGGTCCCCTTGTAAGTGTTGAGCCTCAGGTCGGCCTTCAGGTTGGAGACGTGGATGTCCGACTTGTGGTCTTCGATCTCGAGCCGCGCCGTGGCCGGCATCTGGATCGTGTAGCGAACGAACGGGAGCGAGCCGCTCTCGAAGTCGAAGAGGCCGAGGAATCCGCGCTCGTGGTGCCGGACCTGGTCGTAGTCGGACTTGATCTCGACGGAGCCGCCGCTTCCCGAAATGCGGACCTCGGTCCACTGCACTTTCTCGCGGTCCTCGCGGTCGTCGCCGTCCGGCTCGATGCGGGCGTCCACGCTCACTTCCGGCCTGTCCCAGGTCGTGACCGTCACGCTCCCCTTGTAGGTATTGACGGAGACCCGACCGTCCCGGTCGAGCGGGATCGTGCGGTGAACCTCTTTGACGTCAGCCGCTTGCGCGGCGGCGGCGGCCAGAAGAACGATCCCTGCCAGGGACGCGGTCTTCGAGAGAACGCTCATGGAAACCTCCCCTTTGCTGTCAAGTGATACGCATTGCCGAAGGAGAGGTTCCCGGACAGGGAGCGTCAAGACCAGATCCTTCGCTACGCTCAGGATGACAAGGGGCGGAAAACTACCGCAGCGACACTTCCAACAGACAACCCCAATGCGGCCGGCGCTCGCGGCGCGACGTTACGAGTGGCCGCGGATCGCGTGGGGGCGGTAGGGCTCTTCGAGGAAGCGCCACTCTTCCGCGGAGAGCGAGAGATCCAGGGCGGCGACGGCGTCGTTCAGGTGCTCCATGCGGCTGGCGCCGACGATCGGGGCCGTGACGCCGGGTCGCGAGAGGAGCCAGGCGAGCGCGACGCGCGCCGGAGCCACTCCCCGGCCACGAGCCGCTTCGACAACGCGGTCCGCGATCCGCAGGTCAGAGCCCTCGTAAAGCTTCCGGGCGTAATCGTCGGTCCTGGCGCGCTCGGAGTCTCCTTCGAGGCCAGGACGCCGCGTGCCCGCGAGCAGCCCGCGCGCGAGCGGGCTCCACGGGATGACGCCGATCCCCTCGGCGCGGCAGAGGGGGAGCATCTCCCGCTCCTCCTCCCGGTAGATCAGGTTGTAGTGGTTCTGCATCGAGACGAAACGCGCCCAGCCGCGCCGGTCGGAGATGGCGAGCGCCTGCGCGAACTGCCAGGCGAACATGCTGGACGCTCCGATGTAGCGCGCCTTTCCCGCGCGCACGATGTCGTCGAGCGCCCCGAGCGTCTCCTCGATCGGCGTCTCCGGGTCGTAGCGGTGGATCTGGTAGAGGTCCACGTGATCCATGCCGAGGCGCTTCAGGGACGCGTCGATCGCGTCGAACACATGCTTACGAGAGAGGCCGCGGTCGTTGGGGCCGGGCCCCATCGGGTTGAAGACCTTCGTCCCGATGACGACATCCTCCCGGCGGGCGAAGTCCTTGATCGCCCGGCCGAGAACCTCTTCGCTGACACCGTCGGAGTACATGTCCGCCGTGTCGAAGAAGTTGATGCCGAGCTCGAGCGCCCGCTTCACGAAGGGCCGGCTCGCCTCCTCGTCCAGGACCCAGGACCGCCACTTCGGCGTCCCGTAGGTCATCATTCCGAGGCAGATGCGGGAGACCTTGAGGCCGGTTCGTCCGAGGTTTGCGTATTGCATTAGTCGAGTAAATTCCAGATTCCACAGTCCACATTCCAGGTTGCGAGACGGGGATCCTTTCTGGAACCTGGAACCTGGAACCTGGAACCTGGAATCATCGCACGGGCCGGAGCATATTGGCCGCTCCGCCGCTCGTCCGCGTAGAATCCGCGTGTCCTTCCGAGACAGGAGAATCGCCCATGACGCCGACGATTCCTTCCCTCGCGACGCTGGCGCTCCTCGCCGCGCCCGTTCTCCTGGCGCAGCCGGCGCCGGCGGCCCGGCCGGCGGAGACCCTTCGGCCGGAAATCACCGCGGCGCGCGGGATCGTCGCGGGCGGGCGCAATTTCTCCGTCGCGGCGGGACTCCGGATGCTCGAGCGCGGCGGCAACGCCGTGGACGCGGGCATCGCGGCGGTCTTCGCCGCGTCGGTCGTCGAGATCTCGCACTTCGGGTTCGGCGGCGAGTGTCCCCTGATGGTCTATGACGCGAAGACGAAGAAGGTCGTCGTCGTCAACGGGCAGGGGACCGCGCCGAAGGCGGCGGCGCCCGACCTCTTCCAGGCGAAGGGGAAGGTGGACGGCAACGGCCCGCTCGCCGCGACCGTCCCCGCGGTGATGGACTCTCTCGCGATCGCGCTCTCAGAATACGGAACGATGCGCCTGGAAGACGTCATGGCTCCGGCGATCGCGTACGCGGACGGCTTCCCGATGTACTCGTTCCTGCGCGGCTACTTCGTCCGCGAGCGCAAGGCGACGGAGAAGTGGGAGTGGTCGAAGAAGACCTACTACCCCGAGGGGCGCATCCCGGAAGTCGGAGAGGTCTTCCGCCAGCCCAACCTCGCGAAGACGCTGCGCGAGATCGTCGCCGCCGAGCGCGCGGAGTATGAAAAGACGCACGACAGGAAGGGCGCGATCCAGGCAGGGCGCGACGCGTTCTACAAAGGACCGATCGCGCGGCGCATCGCCGAGGCCGACCGCGCGGAGGGGGGCGTCCTCGCCTACGACGACCTCGCCGGGTACCGGGGCAGGATCGAGGAGCCGGTACGGACCTCCTTCCACGGCTATGACGTCTTCAAGGCGGGACCGTGGGACCAGGGGCCGGTCCTGCTCCAGACGCTCAACATCCTCGGCGGTTTCGACCTGGCCGCGATGCGGCGCGACTCGGCCGACTACATCCACACGGTCCACGAGGCGATCAAGCTCGCCTACGACGACCGCAACGCCTACTACGGCGATCCCGACTTCGTGAAGGTGCCCTTGAAGGGCCTTCTCTCCGCCGGCTACGCCGCCGCGCGGCGCAAGCTTATCGGCCCCGAGGCCTTCCTCGGGCACCGCCCCGGCGATCCGTTCGCGTTCGACCCGGAGGTCAAGGCGCCGCCGGTCCGCTACACGCCGCACTCGCAGGGCGAGCTGCCGCGCGCGGAGCCGGGCGACACGACGTGCGTGGACGCCGTGGACGCGGACGGGAACCTCTTCTCCGCGACGCCGTCGAGCGGCTGGCTCCTCGGCGGCGCCTTCATCGCGGGGGACACGGGAGTGCCGCTCTCCAACCGCATGCAGGTCTTCGACCTCGACCCCGCGAGCCCCAACGTGCTCGCCGGAGGCAAGCGCCCGCGCACCACGCTGACGCCGACGATCCTGCTGAAAGACGGCAAGCCGTTCCTCGCGATCTCGACGCCCGGCGGCGACAGCCAGGACCAGCAGATCGCCAACGTCCTCTTGAACCTCATCGTCTTCGGGATGGGGCTCCAGGAGGCGATCGAGGCCCCGCGGATCAACTCCCTCCACCCGTTCAGCTCCTTCGACGACCACAAGAGCGAGCCCGGCGTCCTCCAGATCGAGAGCCGCGTCCCCGCCGCCACGCTCGAGGAGCTGAAGAAACGCGGCCACAAGCTCAAGGTGCTCGCCCCCTACGGCATGCCGACCGGCGTCGTGGCGGTCGGCGTGGATCCGAAGACCGGCACGCTGCGCGGCGGCGCCGACGTCCGCCGCGAGCGCACCCTCTTCGGCTGGTAACGGGTGAGACTCCGACCCTTCTTCGCGCGTCTTCATTCGGGGTTTCTGAAAACGGCGGTCCCGGTGAGGCGCCGTGATATCTCTTGAACACGATTCAGTGGAGGGGGAGATGAAGCCACGCGCCGCGAGCACGAAGACCGAAGCCCTGGATCGGAGGACCCTCTTTCGTTACGCCGGAGCGGGCGGCGTCATGGCCCTGCTGCCGGCCGGCGCCGGGCGGTCTGCGGCGGCCGCCGAGGCGAAAGCGGCCGGGCCCGACCCGTTCGACCTCGAAGAGGCGACGATCCTCGACCTGCAGAAGAGGATGGTCTCCGGCGAGGAATCGGCCCGGTCGCTGACGGAAAAGTACATCACCCGCATCGAGGCGATGGACCGGCGCGGGCCGGAGCTGCATTCCGTGCTCGAAGTGAACCCGGACGCCCTCGCGATCGCGGAGAAGCTCGACGGCGAGCGCAAGGCCGGCCGCGTGCGCGGGCCGCTCCACGGCATCCCGGTCCTCGTCAAGGACAACATCGGGACCGCGGACCGCATGACGACGACGGCCGGGTCGCTCGCCCTGGAAGGGTCCATCCCGTCGTCGGATTCCTTCGTCGCGAAGATGCTGCGCGAGTCGGGAGCGGTGATCCTCGGCAAGACGAACCTCTCGGAGTGGGCGAACTTCCGCTCCACGCATTCCTCCTCCGGGTGGAGCGGGCGGGGCGGGCAGTGCCGCAACCCCTACGCCCTCGACCGCAACGCGTCCGGGTCGAGCTCCGGGTCCGGGGCCGCGACGGCGGCGAACCTCTGCGTGGCGGCGATCGGCACCGAGACGGACGGATCGATCGTCTCGCCGTCGAACAACTGCTCGCTCGTCGGCATCAAGCCGACGCTCGGCCTCGCCAGCCGCGCGGGCATCATCCCGATCGCGCACAGCCAGGACACGCCGGGACCGATGTGCCGCACCGTCGGCGACGCCGCGATCCTGCTGGCCGCGATCTCGGGAACCGACCTGGCCGATCCCGCGACGAGAGAGAGCGGCGCGAAGTCCTTCCGGAATTTCGCGAGGCTCCTCGACCCGAAGGGGCTCGAGGGGGCGCGCATCGGCGTTCCCCGGAAGGTCTTCTTCGGGCAGAGCGCGCCGGCGGACCGCATCGTCGAGAAGGCGATCGAGGACATGAAGCGCCTCGGAGCGGTGATCGTCGATCCCGCCGACGTCGAGAACGCCAGCGCGTTCGAGAAGACCGAGTTCGAAGTCCTGCTCTACGAGTTCAAGGCCGATCTGAACGCTTACCTCGCCGCCCTCCCCGGCCCGCGCACGCGCACGCTCGCGGACCTGATCGCGTTCAACGAGAAGAACAAGGACCGGGAGATGCCGTACTTCGGCCAGGAGATCTTCGTGATGGCCGAAAAGAAGGGCCCGCTCACGGAAAAGGCCTACCGTGACGCGCTGGAGAAGGACCTCAAGCTCTCGCAGAGGGAGGGGATCGACAAGGCGATGGACAGGCACAAGCTCGACGCCCTCGTGGCTCCGACGAGCGGCCCGCCCACCCTGATCGATCTCGTCAACGGCGACTACGGCGTCAACGGCTGCTCGACGATGCCCGCCGTCGCCGGATATCCGCACATCACGGTCCCGGCCGGCTACGATTTCGGTCTGCCCGTCGGCGTCTCGTTCTTCGGCCGCGCCTGGAGCGAGCCGACGCTGATCAAGATCGCCTACGCCTACGAGCAGGCCACCAAGCACCGCCGCCCGCCGAGGTTCCTGCCGACCGCGGACCTCTCAGCCCGGTAGGCTTCCGGTTTCAGGTTTCAGGGTTTCGGGTCGTTGGCGCGGGACGGCTACGGCTTGTCGGCGCCGAGCTCCTTGAGTTTCGCGGTGGAGCTGGCGCGGACGCCTTCCTTGACGGCCTCGGGGGACTTGTCGCGGGAGAGGGTCTCGAGGGCCTTGCGGTAGAGGGCGATCGCCTGCTTGCGGTCGCCCGCCTTCATGTGGGCCTCCGCGAGGCTGTCATAGGTGTTCGCGGAATCCGGATAGAGCTTCGTGTTCAGGAGCAGGATCGCGATGGCGCCCTTGAACTCGTCCCGGGCGAGGAGCTCGTATCCGAGAGCGTTCAGCCTCCCGTCCGCCACCGACGGATCCGACGGGTCCGCGTCGCGGAGCCGCCGGTAGCCCGCGGCCGCGGCGTCGAAATTGCCCGCTTCCACGTCCTCGGCCGGCACCCGGACGGTTTCCGCGACGCGCTTGCCGGTCCGCTTCTCCCCCTCCCGCGGCGCGATGAAGATCTCCTCCCGGCCCGAGGCGTCCTTCTGGAACCGGTACTCCACTTCCGCGTCGGCGCGAAGGAACGTGTCGGCCGAGATCGGGATGAGCTCGAAGCCCTTCTGGAGGCAGATGCGCGCGTCCATCCGCTCCTTGTTGGGCGTCAGCGTCAGGACCTCGTCGGAGGAGAGCTGGTAGCGCCCGGCTCGCGACGCGAGCGCCGCCGCGTCGAGCTTCGCCGCCTCGACCGGCTCGCTGCGGTATCCCTCCCACTGGTACGCGGCGGCGATCGAGCGCACGATCTCCGGCAGGATCTTGCCGCCCCCCTCCGCATTGGTCATGATGACGGCGCCGTACCCCTTCTCCCTGTTCGCGAGCAACTGGCAGCGGAACCCCTCGTTCGCGCCGCCGTGGGCGAAGTAGGTCGCCGCGCCGCGCTTCTCGATCCCGAGCCCCAGGCCGTAGTCGTCGAGGACCGGCGTCACCATCTTCGCCGCCAGCTCCTTCGGCAGCACGCTTCCCGGCTTCCCCTCCAGCGCGCGCTCGAGCCCGAGCGCGAACCGCGCGAGATCCGACGGCGTCGTCCAGAGCCCCGCGGCCGCCATCTCGGGATACGTGTGCCGCTTGCCGGGGATCGGCCGCCCCTCTGTGTCGTGGCCGGCCGCGGCGGACTTGAGACGCTCGGGAGGGAGGGGCTGCTCGTACGTGCTCTCGGCCATGCCGAGCGGCGCGAGCACCGCCTCGGCCAGGATCTGCGGATAGGGTTTCTTTTCGGCGTCGATCAGTGCCTGCTGCACGATCGTGTAGCCGCCTCCGGAATAGCGATACTCGGTTCCCGGTGAGATGTCCACGCGGATCGGCGCCGTGTTGGCGGGCGGAGCGCCGTCCAGGACCTGCGTCAGGAGCGGAACCGGACGGCCCGCGGCGTAGCCGGGAAACCCGTGAACCGTGACGCCGCCGGTGTGAGAGAGGAGCATCGCGAGAGTCACGGGCTTCTTTCGTGTCCAGTCGTTGTCGGGGAGCTTCCAGGACTTCAAGGAGTCGTTGATGTTCCGGTCGAGCACGAGCTTGCCCCGTGCGACCTCGGCCAGCGCCGCCACCGCCGAGACGGGCTTGCTGATCGAGGCCGCCTGGAAGAGCGTCGCGTCGGTGGCGGGCGACAGCGCGTCGGCGTCGGCCAGGCCGTAGGCCTTCGCCCACAGGATCTTCCCGGAGCCGAAGACGGCGATCGAGACGGCGGGGACCTTGTAAAGCCGCATCCGCTCCTCGAGCGTCCAGGTCTTCTCCCCCTTGAGGAGGACCGCGGGCCTCAGGCCGCGCTCGACCTGCTGGATCTCCGGCGGCGCTGCCGCCGGCCCCGCTCCCACCGCTGCGGCCAGGGTCAGGAGGATTGCGAACTTCTCCGGCAATCTTCTTCTCACGAGCTGTGTCTTCCTTGCCTGTCATCCCGAGGAGCGAAGCGACGAGGGATCTGCCCGGCAGGTCCTGGGGAGAGACGAGAGCAGATCCCTCGCGGAGCCCGTCCCGAGCGAAGCCGAGGGGCTCGGGATGACAGGAATGATTTTGTCGGTCCCCAACTCAGCATCTCTACCTTCCCACCGGCCGCGTCACCACCGGCTCGAAGCGGTCGTTGTCCGGCCCGAAATTCGCGACGAGGTAGGCGATGAGAGCGTCCTTTTCGGACTCTGGCACCTCAGCCCCCCAGCCGGCCATCTTCGCGACACTCGCCGTCCACTGTTTCTCCGTCAGGCGCTGCTGCCGGACCATATCGGTCGAGTGGCAGCTGACGCAGGCCTGATCGGCGAGGGCTTTTCCTGCGCCCGGTGGAAACGGCGCCAGGCGGGTGCCCAGGACGGGCAGGTTCTTGTCGAAGTTGACGGGCGTCTCCCTGGCCTTCGCCCTGGACCGCTTCCTCCTTTTCTTCGCGGCGGCGTCCGTCGCCTCGGGCAGACACAGGAGGAGCGCGAAGAGGAGCACCGACGACGCCCGGAGTCTCCGTCTCATCACGCGGCCACCTCGATCTCCGCGGAGTGCCATCCATTGTAGAGGTAGCCGCTCGGGTTCCACACGGCGTCCCTGGGCTGCTCGCCGCCCCGGACGTCCGTCGCGCGAGCCAGGAGCGTGACCCGGCCCGCGGCCGCCGGCGTGTAACGGAACGACCAGAGACGCCAGGCATAAGGATCGTGCTGCGGGTCGAGGACCGCCGGCCGCCAGGACGCTCCGCCGTCGTCGGAGATCTCCACTTTCGCGATGTCCGGCGCGCCGGAGAAGGCGAAGCCTCGAATCGCGACCGCCTGGCCCGCCCTCGCCCGCGGGGGCGCCTCCGTGATGTTCGACTTGACGAGGAGCTCCGTGACCGGCCGCATCTCGTCGGGCTGGAACGTCACTCCGGGCGCCCCCGGCTCCTTCGGATACCTGTAGGCGGTCTCCATGTAGAAGCCCTTCCGCGGCTCCGGCTGCGGCGAGAGGCGCGTGAGCCACTTCATCCAGTGGTCGCCCGCCCAGCCGGGAACGACCAGCCGCGCCGGCGCTCCGTGACGGGCGGCGAGCGGCTCGCCGTTCATCTCGTAAGCGACGAGACCGTCCTCGAGAGCCTTCTCGATCTCGAGGCTCCGCTCGAACGGCGGGACCCTGCCGGGAGGCTTGTCGGCGCCGAAGGTGTGCAGGTGGCGCGCGGAGGCTCTCGCGCCGGCCCGGTCCAGCAGCTCCCTGACCCGGACGCCCGTCCAGCGCGCGTTCCCGACGGCGCCGTATTCCCATTGCACGCCCGGCACGGCCGGCCTGTAGAGGCCGCGCCCGTTGCCCGCGCACTGGAGCACGCAGGTCGCGCTCGCGCGCGGCATCTTCTTCAGATCCGAGATCGTCAAGCGCAGCGGACGCTCCACCTCGCCGTCCACCGTCAGTGCCCAGCGCCGGGCATCCTGATAGGTCGGGTTCCAGTGGTGGCGCACGAAGAAGAGGTCGTTGGGCGTGATGTAGGTCGTCAGCGCGTCGAGCGGCGTCTCCGCGTCGGTCGGGTAGCCGTTGACCTGGAGCATCCGCCGCTTCGAATTCGGCAGCGAGCCGGCCGGCAGCGCGGACTTCACCGCCGGCAGAAGCGCAGCCGTGCCGGCGAGCACGAGAAACTTCCGGCGATCGAGTCCCGACAGCGATTCCCGCGGCGCCCCAACCCAATTCATTGCTTGAACAAAATCCTACCGCGACCGAGGCATTCGGCGCTGTGTCATCGCGAAAGGAATCTGCATTGTGGCTCGGGATAGGACAGGAGCAGATCCTTCGCTTCGCTCAGGATGACAGGGTGAAAATCCTGGCTCTCCCCTGACACCTGACACCCGACACCTGACACCTGACACCTGCATTTCCCCTGGCACCTTCTCTCTCATTCAAACTCGGCAACAACCGGCGCATGGTCACTGGTCCCCACCTCGGCCAAAACGGCGCAACGCGTGGCTCGCCTGGCAAGAGGCTCGCTCGCGAGAATGTAGTCGATTCGCCAGCCGATGTTGCGCTGGCGGAGGTTGCGCCACGGAGCCCACCAGGTGAAGAGCTGGTCGTTGTCGGGGTCGAGGGCTCGCCCGAGGTCCACGACTCCCGCAGAAAGGATCCGCTCGAAGACCTCGCGCTCCTCGGGCCGCTGCCCGATCGCTCCGGGCTTCAACTCCTTGGGGTGGACGTCCCTGTCGGTGCGCGCGACGTTCAAGTCGCCGCAGAGGACGAGCTGTCCGGCCGACGCCCGCGTCTGCGCGACGTAGCCGGCCATCGCCTCGAGGAACCGCATCTTCGCGGGGAAGTCCTTGCCGCCGTTGGGGACGTAGATCGACGCGACGGCGAGGCCGGGCAACCTCGCCACCACGATCCGATTCTCGTGATCGAAGGCGGGATGGGAGAACTCCGGCCGCTGCGGGAACGCCTCCTTCCGGACGTGCAGCCCGACGCCGGAGTAGGCCTTCTCTCCGTGCCAGTAGCACCAGTACCCTTCCATCTCGCAGAGCGCGGCCGGGACCTGCGAGGAGTTGGCCTTGATCTCCTGGAGGCAGAGGACGTCCGGCCGGTCCCGCTCGATCCATTCCCGCAACTGCGCCTCGCGGGCGCGGATGCCGTTGACGTTCCAGGTCGCGATCCTCATCCGGAGGGCATTCGGGCGAGGATTTCCGACCGCGCCATCTCCAGGGCCTGCCGGCGCACCGGGCTCGGGTCCCTGGCGAGCTGCTCGTCGATGCGCGCGAGCGTCATCTCGAGCCGTCGGCGGGCGGCGATCGCCTCGGCGTCGGGACGCCGGACGCTCGGTCCGGCTCCTTTCTCTTCAACCGCCTGTTCTTTCTCGGCTTCCTGGTCTTCTTCGCTACGGCCCCAACCCCTGGCCATGGGGAGAGCTTACCGCCGATCGTTCTCGCTTTCGAACGTGCGAGACTTCCCCCGGGAGGTGCGATCGTGCCGACACTGACCTTGAGCTCCGACCAGGCGGAGATCCTCGCGCAGGTGCTGGCGGAATACGTCTCGGACCTGCGGATGGAGGTGGCCAATACCGACAGCATGGATTTCCGCGAAGACCTCAAGAAGAAGGAAGCCTTCCTGAAGGACCTCCTGCGCCAGCTCGGAAAGGCCACGACTCCGGCGCCGTAGGGGCGGGCCGTTGCGCCCGCCCGTCTCTTCCCAAGCGCCCCGGCTTCGAGACGGACCCACTCACCGTCGGGCCGACGTTTCGCAAGATCGTTCCATGCGCGGAGCGAACGGGCGAAGCAGCGCTTACGGGATCAGGAGAGCGCGACTGAGGCGAGGAATTCCAGCACGCGGGCGATGGCCTCCGCGAGGTTCTGCGCTTCGGTGCGGCCGGACGCGGCCCTCGGCTTGAAGGAATGGTCTCCGTCCTCGATCCAGGCGATCCGGATGGCCGCGGAGAGGCGATAGCCGGCCACGTCCTCGCGCGAGCCGAGGGCGTCACGCGTCCCCTGCACGATGAGCGCGGGCGTGCGCAGGGTCTCGAGGTGCTTCGTCCGCTGGCGCTCCGGCTTGCCCGGCGGGTGGAAGGGATATCCGAGGCAGACGAGCCCGCGGACCCCGGCCTCGTCGGCGACCATGCTCGCGATGCGCCCCCCGAGAGACTTGCCGCCGATCACGAGACGCCCGCCGCCGCCCAGCTGCGCGATCACGTCCCGCCACCCTTGCTCGAGGACCGGAGGGCGGTCGGGCGCGCCGCGCCTGCCCCCCTCCCGCCTCGCGTGCATGTAGGGAAACTCGAAGCGCGCCACGCGCGTGCCGCCTTCGGCCACGCCCCGCGCCACGGCGTTCAGGAACGGGGAGTTCATCGGCGCGCCCGCGCCGTGCGCCAGAACGAGAGTCAGCCGCGCCTCCTCCGGCCCGTCGAAGAGCAGCCGCGCCGGCTCCATCGACGGATGATAGTCGGGAACCGACTTACCGGCTGTCCTTTCCCCCTTCGCCTTCCCGGTGCGGCCCCGCTCCAAAGATGCTCAGCGTGTGGTGGGATTCGCGGCGATCTCCGTGGCGCCGGCTGCCAACGCGCCGCTCGTTCGGAAGGGAGTCTGATCCGTCGCTCGGCCCCGCTCCGCCGGCGGCGGGAGACTCGATCGGCGCGCCGATGACGTTGACGCTCCAGGATTCCAGGGCGTCCGTCGGGATCCCCTGGACCGCGTTGATCGCGGCCACGATGCGGCGCGCGTCGTCGGGGAATTGCGCGCTCGCCAGGGTCCATCCGCGCGAATCGAGAATGTTGCGGCCGTCCTGCATCCAGGGTTCTGTCTGATGTTCCCTCTTTGCTTCTTTGCCCATCGCTCCCTCCGCGCCCGAACGGACTCCCACCGAAAGTTATTCAGAAACTGTGCCCTCATTCTGCCCCAGCGGCGCGCGTTTGTCTCTTGGACGATGGTCCTGATGCAGACGGCTCAACGGGGGACTCCCCGGCCGCGCCGCCGGTTGAATTCCTCGGACTGGTCCCGCGGGATGGAGAGCGATTCCCACCGGCTCCCGGCGAAGTGCTTCGCCAGGAACACGAGCTGCCCGACGTGGTAGGCGTAGTGGGCGATCTGGCGGTTGATCGCCCGGAGGACCGAGTGGGGCTCGCCCCGGATCGTCACGGTCCTCCGGAGGTCCTCGGCCTCGAGGGGCTCGATCGCCGAGAAGAGGAGGCCCCACCCCTCGTTCCAGCGCCGCTCGAGACTCTCGCGCGTGTCGCCGGGCTCGACGAGGAACTCGGAGTCCCGGTGCCGGTCTTCCTTCTCTCCGTCGGTTGTCAGGAAGTCGGCCCAGCGGGAGCGCATGTTGCCCGCGATGTGCTTCACGATGAGCGCGATGCTGTTGGATTCCTCGTCGAGCGTGGCGAAGAAGTCCGCCGGCGTCGTCTGGGCCAGCGCCCTGTCCGCCAGTTTCTTCAGGCCGCGGAACTGCCGAATCGCTTCCCCGAGATACCCGCTCTCGTCCATGTTCCGGCCTCCTCCCTCTCCCGGCGGGAGAGGGTCGGGGTGAGGGGCACCCCCTCGCATCGGACATAATGCGGCGAGCGCGCCTTAATGGGAAGGCCCGATTTGCGTGAAAGGAAACCGAACCGATGAAGAGGACGGCATCGATTCTCGTGGCGGCCCTCGCGGCGATCGCCCTCGTGGCGCTTCCGGCGTCCGGCGACGAGAAGGAGAAGAAAGGCGAATCCAAGATGCAGAAGACGGCGAGCGGTCTCCAGTACGAGGACGTCAAGGTGGGCACGGGAGCCCAGCCCAAGACCGGCCAGACCTGCGTGATGCACTACACCGGCTGGCTCTGGGAAAACGGCGCGAAGGGCGCCAAGTTCGACAGCTCCCTGGACCATGGACAGCCCTTCGAGTTCGCGATCGGCCGCGGAATGGTCATCAAGGGGTGGGACGAAGGCGTGGCGACGATGAAGGTCGGCGGGAAGCGCAACCTGCTCATCCCGCCCTCGCTCGCCTACGGCGCGCGCGGGGTCGGGAAAGTGATTCCGCCCAACTCGACGCTCCTCTTCGAGGTCGAGCTGCTCGGCATCAAGTAGAAAGTGGACCGAGGAGGCGGGGCGGTCCGCCGCCCCGCCCGTCCCTCGTGAAATCTCCAACTCGACCCGTTCGTATGAGAGTCTGATGACGCGGTTCCCGATGGCTGTCCTGGCCCTGCCGCTGGCGGCCCTGCTCCAGACGCGGGAGTGCGCGGGAACGAAAGCGACCCCGGCGGCGCCGACACCCCTCGCCGCCGCTCCGACGGCGATTCCCTCCCCGCCTCCGCCGGTTCCCACGGAGGCTCCCGACTTGTGGGCGAGCGCGGTCCGGCCGGCGCTGAAAGAGCATTGCGCTCCCTGTCACGAGCCGGGCGGAAAGATGTACGCAAGGCTCCCCTTCGATGATCCGAAGGTCCCGTCATCCCACTCCGCGGGGGTCCTCCGCCGCCTCAAGGGCGAGGACAAGGCGGCGTTCGAACGCTGGCTCGCCACCCTCAATCCTGAAGGCGAGAAGCCGAAGGATTGAGTGTCGCGGGCTGTCGCTCCGTCTGTATCGTGAGCGTCTCCGTTTGTCATCCAGAGCGCAGCGAAGGATCTGCTCCGGCCATGACGAGCCGATCGGAGCGGAGCCGATTCTTCGTCGCTGAGCCTGTCCCGACCACGACAACCGCCTTGCTGAAGCTAGCCGTGATTTCTCAACACGTTGTTCCCATGACTTGCGCGATGGCTGAGTGGGGAGGAGGGGTCTGGGCCGGAAATTCCGCTGACAACCCGCCCCGGCGTCGGGCCCCCTCCCTCGGCGGCACGCTCCGGCAGGCCGTTTACGGGAGGACCGGCCGTCGCTCTAGCGCGAAGGCGCATTGCAGAGGAGGCGAAAGAGGGTCCTGGGTGGTGCGCCTTCGCTCACGGCCGCCACCGGGAGGCGTCCCGCCGCCGTGGCTGACACACGGCTCATAAGACTCTGTGCAGCCCGGAGGCGACGGCGTTGCCCGGCAGCGGCCCTGTCCGAGGGCACACACCACGAACCTCGTTTCACGATCAGTCCTCTGTGCCCTCGGACCGGAGCGGCGGCCAGAGGTTTCTCCGTGCGGCCCGGCCGCCGCGTGCCGCAGAGGGCAACGATGGCGTCTCGGGGCGGTTGTCGGTGACGAAGGCCCCGGAGTGGAAACAACGTGTTGAGAAATGACACCTAGCCCGGGGCAGATTCCTCGCTGCGCTCGGAATGACATCAGGACGCGGAGGGGCTCCTCAGAATGTGCGCGGGTAGCCTCCTAAGGCATCGCCTCGATCTTCTTCTTGAGGGACGCGATCGTCCTTTCGGAGCGCTGGCCGGGCGGCAGCCCTTCGGCGTAGCGGAGCGTCTCTTCCAACGTCTTGCGCGCGGCGACCGGATCTCCCTTCGCCGCGTAGATGTCGGCGCGGGTCTGGAGGATCCCGATCTTCCTGGGGCCGTAGGCTTTGGCCAGCGCGCGGTCGGAGGCGGCCAGGGCCTCGTCGTACTTCTTCATGGCCTTGTAGGCGTACGCCAGGCGCGCCGGCGGGTTGTAATCCTCGGGAAGGTCCCGCTCGGAGGCTTCGAGCATCGGGATGGCGCGCTCGGGTTCCCCGAGAGCCACGTACGTCGAGACCCGGTGCGAATCGAAGACCGCGCGCGCGTCGGGGGTCTTCGCGCGCGCCGCTTCGCCTTCGAGAAAGGCGGCGCGCTCCGACAGAACCTTCTTCCTTCCGTCTTCGTCCTTCGCGTCCTCACGCTCGGACGCGAGCTCGTCGTAGACCGACGAGATGTCGTCCGCGGCGATGTTCGGGCGGCGCTCCGCGAGGACCTCCCGGCAGTCCGCGGCGAGCGCCGCGACAAGCGCCGCGCGCGAAGGATCCTCGGCCTTGAGGCCCAGGGCGCAGTCGAGACCGCTCGCCGCGACGTTGGCGGCCGAGGAGGTTTGGCGCAGCCTCGCGAACGCGTCGCGCGCGGTCTCGGCGCACCCCTTCTCGTCATGGATCCTCTGCAGGGCAAAGAGGAGCGACTCGACGGCGCGGCCGTAGCGCGGCCACTCTTTCGGCGCGGCGGCAAGCGCCTCGCGGTAGCCGCGGACCGCGTCGGCGCTGTTCCTCTCGCCGTACGCGCGGTCGGCGCGCGCCAGGATCTCCTCGACCCCCTTCTCAGGCCCCCGGACCGCCCTTCGTCCATCGTCCAGCATCTTCACGAGCTGGCCGACGGTGGCGCCGCCGACCCACCGCAGGGCGACCGTCTCGGTGCGCGAGTCCACGATAGAGAAGGAGGGCCACGCCTCGACCGGGAACTTCGTCAGGAACGAAGCGTTGCCCGGCTTTTCCGTGTCAATCGAGAGCCAGACGAACTGTCCGGCGTGCCGCGCGAGCGCCTTGTCCGTGAAGACGAAGGCCCTCATCGAACGGCACGTGTGTCACCAGGGGGCCCAGGCCTCGACGAAGATCGGCAGCTTCTTCGCGCGCGCCTGTGCCAGCGCCCGCGGGTAGTCGTCGGCGATGAACGGGACGGCCGGAGGCGGCTCCGCCGCGCGCGCCCCCAGGAATACCGAAGCCGCCGCCACCGCCAACAAGAGCGGTCTGACAGAGAGAACTCTCATGACGCTATGCTAGCAGGCTGCTGAAGAATCGGAAATCCGCAACCCTGTCATCCCGAGGAGCGGAGCGACGAGGGATCTGTTCCGGATCTTTCGAAGCGCGAGGGCAGATCCTTCGCTTCGCTCAGGATGACAGAGATGGGGCCCGTCTGCGGACACCGGCAGGTCGGATAACAGTTGAGGGAGTTACTCCGTCTTTGCGGACATGAGAGGAATCACGAGAGTCCTTCTGATGTGTCTTCTGGCGGCGGTTGCTTCGGGATCGGGTCGGTCCAGTCCGTTCCGGGAGCCGCGGGTCATTTCCCTGGGCGAGAGCCGGCGGCCGGGAGCGCTCGCGGCCGGCGACTTCAACCGCGACGGCAAGCTCGATCTGGTCGTCGGCAGCGACGGCGCCGACGACGCGCTCGTTTTTCTCGGGGACGGGCGCGGGGATTTCCGGCGGGGCTGGTCCTTCCCGGCGGGGCCCTCTCCGACGGAGATCGCGGCCGCCGATTTCAACCGGGACGGAAGGCTCGACCTCGCGATCGCGAACCACGGCGTGGCGAGCGTCACGCTGCTCCTGGGGGACGGAAACGGAGGGTTCCGACCGGCTTCCGGGTCGCCGTTTTCCGTGAGGAGCCGCCCCCATCCGCACACGATCGACGCGAGCGACGTCAACGGCGACGGGTCTCTCGACCTTGTCATCGACAGCTGGGGAGAGAACCGCCTGACGCTGCTCGCCGGAGACGGCAAGGGGGGCTTCGCTCTCCCTGGAGTCCCGATCGAGGCGGGCCGAAAGCCCTACCGCAACCTGCGCGTGGCCGACCTCGACGGGGACGGCAAGCCCGACATCGTCGTTCCCAACATGGCCGAGCGCGGCGTGACGATCCTCTTCGGCGACGGCCGCGGAAATTTCCGGGGCTTCGACCGCGCGCCGATCCCCGCCGGGCCCTGCCCCTTCACCGTCGCCGTGGCGGACGTGAACGGGGACGGAAAGCCGGACATCCTCGTCGGAAACTATTCGGGCCAGCTATCGGATCCGAGCGGCGACGCGCTCACCTTTCTCCTCGGCGACGGCCGGGGGAACTTCCGCCTCGGACCGAGAATCGCCGCGGGGCGCGCGCCCGGGAACGTGGCAGCCGGCGACGTGGACGGCGACGGGATCGCCGACGCGGTCACCGTCAACGCCGGGAGCCGCGACCTGACGGTCGCCTTCGGCGGCCCCGGCGGGCTCTCCCCCGCACGCGTCGCCACGGTGCCGGGAACGGGAAGGTCGTGGCGCGTCCTGCTCGCCGACTTCGACGGAAACGGGCGCGCGGACGGGGTCACGGCGAGTCCGGAGGACCACACGGTGACCGTGCTCATCGCGCGCTGAGCGCGTCAGTCTTCCAGGGCGGGCAGCTTGACGGTGAAGCGCGCTCCGCCGTCGCGGACGTTGCCGGCATGGACGCTGCCGCCATAGTTCTTGACCAGGCCATAGACGACGGAGAGGCCGAGCCCGGTCCCGTGCTCTTTCTTGGTCGTGAAGAAGGGCTCGAAGATCCGGGAACGGACCGCGGCGGGGATGCCCGGGCCGCTGTCGCGCACCTCGAGCAACACCGAGCCATCCTCCCGCGCCGTCCGGATCTTCAGCCGCCCCCGGCCTTCCATGGCGTCGCGAGCGTTGACGCAGAAGTTCATCAGGATCTGCTGGAGGCCGCCGCTGTCGGCGAGGATCAGGGGCAGGTCCGGGTCGAGCGAGACCTCGAGCGTCACCTCCGCTCCGAGCGAGCCGGAGAGCATCCGGAGCGTTTCCGTCACGGTCTCGTTCACCTGCACGGGCTTCCGCTCGGGAGATCCTCCGCGGGCAAACGTCAGGAGCTTGTTCGTCAGCGTGCGGGCGCGGGCGATTGTGGCATCGATCCGGTCGAGCTCTTCGAGCGCCTCCGCGGTCATCTCGTTGCACGCCCGCAGCAGGTACGCGTGGCCCCCGATGGCGAACAGCATGTTGTTGACGTCGTGGGCGAGTCCCCCCGCGAGATCCCCGACGCTCTCCATGCGCTGAAAGTGCTGCTGCCTCTCGCGGGCCGCCACCTGCTCCGTGACTTCCCGGATCGAGACCATGAGATACATCACGGCGTCGTCCAGCGTCATCGGCTTCACGGTGACCGTGACGAAGCGCTCGCCGCCGAGAGCGGGAAGGCGCAGCTCGTCGGCACAGCAGGCTTCCTCGGTCTCGACGGCCCGGCGGAGCAGCGGCTCGAGCGTCTCACCGAAATCCGGAAAGAAATCGCCCGCCTCGCGGCCGACGAGGCTTCGCGAGGCGCGGGACGACGCGTGGATCTGGCCGAAGAAAGAGGACGCGGCCGTATTGTGCTCGACGATCGTGAGAGTCGCGGCGTCGCAGACGAGCAAGGCAAAGGGGAGACTCTCGATCATCTGCCGGTGCAGAAGGAGCCGATCCTCGACGCGCGGCACTCGCGCCGTGATGCTCGACACGCTCATAGACCGTAGAGGAGCAACGAGCGCGCCATCCGGGCCCGATTGCAACTCCTTGAAGCCGCAAGGGCTTTTCTTCCGGTTGTCGAGAATCCTGACAACGAGCGGCGACCAAAGGGGCCGGATCTGCCATTTCGTGACAAGGCTCGGATCTGTCACAATGGGAATGAGACAGAAGACAGGGAGCCCGTTGGAATCGGAAATCTCCTCGCCGGGTTCGCGCGAGATCGCGCAAGCCGTGCTGCTCGACGGCGAGCAGAGGACGCGGCTGCTTCGCTACGCCGGCTCCCGTTTCGGAATCGATTCCGACGACGCGCAGGACCTGCTCCAGGACACGGCGCTCGAGCTGCTGCGGCAGCGCACCGTCGTCCGAAATCCGCGGGGCTTCACCTTCAGGGTCTTTCACCTGCGCTGCTGCCAGTTCATCAAGGCCCGCCAGACGCATCGCGGGGTGTTCGTCGCCGGAAAGGAGCCGCCGGAAACACCCTGCGTCACCGACGGCCCGGACGCGACGCGACGGAGACTGGAGCTCAAGCAGCTGCTGCGAACCATCTCCTCCTCCTGCCGGAAGATCCTGCTCACCTACTACGTCGAAGGACGCAGCCTCCAGGAAACGGCGCAGGCGATCCCCCTCCCCTACTCCGGCGTCTGGAACACGATCAACGGCTGCCTGAGGAGGCTGCGGGCATGCCTGGACACATGAGTCCCGATCACCTCGACGAGTTCACGCTCTTGCGGTATGCCGTCGAGGAGCTGGACGGCGTGGAGCGCGACGCCGCGGAAAGCCACCTCCACGCCTGCAGGCGATGCGCGACGGCCCTGTCCGCGATGGAGACCCTCGACCGGCAACTGAAGGAGATCACGAGCGATTTCGCCGGCGACGACGGCCTCCCTCCCGGCGATCCCTTCGCGCGGAGACCGGAGGCGCGGCCGCTTCCGGCCGCCGCGGCGCCGGGTCGGGGCGGCGAGAGCCTCGCGCTCGTCGCCCTCGAGGCCTCGGAGAGGGCCCGCGCGGAGAGCGGGCGCATCCTCGAAACCGCGAAGCGTTCCGGGCAGGAGCTGGCGTCGCTGCTGGCCGGGTCGTCTCTCTCCGAACCGGCCGCCCGATTCGCGCTCCTCTACGCGCTGCAGGAGGCGGGGCTCATGATCGCGGAGAGCCCGATGCGAGCGCTCGGTCTCGCGCTCGCCGCGCTCGACCGTCTCGAGCGAGAGACGCCGGGAGATCCCGCGTCGCCGGTCGAGCGGATCGTCCCCTTGCAGGCGCTCGTGGGGCAGGCCCACCTGCTCGCGGGGCAGGGGCGCAACTGGACCGGGGAGCTCGAACTTGCCCGGGAGCACCTCGAGCAGGCCTACGGGGCTTTCGGAGAATCCACGGGCGACGACCCGAGTCTCGCCATCGTGGAGCTTTCCGAATCGCAGCGCCGCGCTTTCGCCGGCGATCCGGCCGCCGGCCTGCTGCTGGCCCGCCGTGCCCGGGCGACCTTCGAAGAGCTGGAGCTCGAGGATTACGTCGCCCGCGCCCGCGTCGCCGAAGGCATCTCCCTGTCGAAGCTGGGCCGCGAGGACGAGGCGCTCGAGACCTACCGGAGCGCCCTGCCCGTCTTCCACCGGCGCGAGCTGTGGAGCAACTACATGGGAGCCCTGAACTCCCTCGCCGCCTGCCTCTCGGCCATGGGCCGCCTCGATGAGGCTCGCCGAGAATACGCGCGCGCGCTGAAGTCCATGTCGCGCGAGCGGCACGCGGCCTGGGTCGGCTACATCCGCAACGGTCTCGCGCTCGTCCTGCTCCGCGCGCGCAACTATCGCGGAGCGGCGCTCGCCTTCCTGCAGGCCGCGCGGCACTTCCGCGAAGCGGGCAACATCGCCAACGCCCTGACGGCCGATCTCTACGAGGTCGAGAGCTGGGCCCTGAGCGGCCATCTCGGGCGCGCCGCCCAGCGCTTCGAGATCTTCCGGGCGGAGGTCGCGCGCCACGACGCGCTCGATCCCGTGATCCTGCGGCAACTCGCGGCGGCCCTCTCGGGCGACGACCCGAACCTCGAAGAGGTCGCCCTCCTGCGGGAGTCGGCCGGCCGCCAGCTGCGCGCCCGCTTCGACAGAATCTCGGGCTAGCTCTTCCTCCGGAACGGCCCGGAGCGCGGAGGACGCGCCGGGCGCCCTTCGCGTCGCGCTCCTCTCCTCTCCCCCCGAGGCCGGCGCGGTCCGGGCCCCGAGTGCCGGACCTCGAGTGTCCGGCTCGCGGCTCCCGGTAATTTTCCCGGCCCATAACAAAACCCACCTCTTCTCGCCACTTCATAGGCGAGAAGCAGGTCAGAGCGCTCTTACCACCGCTTCCCACGAACCGCCTCTGGCGGGGCGGATCAAAGGAGGCCAACGTGAGAACGACTCTGTCGCAGTTTCCTCTGCGCGACGTCAACGGCCCGATCCCGGCGTAACCCGGCGCAGCGGCGCGTCCCGGCTCCCCGGGGGGTCGGGACGCGCAAGGGTTCGGCTGGAGGTCAGAACGCGAGGTCTGGGGCCCTGCCCCGCTCCTGGTGGGCGCGGGCGCGGCGAATGATGGACAGGAGCTCCGCGAGAGAATTGCCATCCCGCGAGCCGCGTTCGATGTATGCCTGGAACCCGAGGATGAGGTGGTTCAGGAACACGAGATCCTCCCGCCGCGACCGGAGGCACGCGGGCTCGGCGGCGGCCGATTCCAGTTTCTCGCGGGCGGGCCGCGCCTCCGCCAGGACTCGCTCCGCGGCGGCGGCCCTTCTCTTCGCCGCGGCCTGGTCCGATTCGAACGCGTCGAGCGCCTGGTTGACCGGGCGGGTGACGGCTTCCAGCCCGTCGAGGCACGACCGGCGCGGATCCTCGGCCCGGCGCCGGATGGCCGCGAGCCAGAGGCGCCGGATGAGGGCGCTCCCCGGAGAGATGACGCGCCAGTAAATCGCGAACCTCCTGCGGGCGGACGGGCCGAGAGCGAAGACGCGCGTCTCCGTCGAGAGGCGGACCCAGCCGCCCGGCTCTTCGCGCAGGCGGAAGTTCATCGCGGCCTTGCAGAATCCCGGCCGGTCGAGCGCCGCGAAGACCCGCGGACCGGCGCCTCGAATCCGCGGCGGCCGGCCGCAGAGGATCGTTCCGAAGACGAGTTCCCTGTCCGTGTCCTCCGTCAGCAGCAGGAATCCGGAATGGAGCGCCACCTCCAGCACCGGCTTCTCCGCCGGCGCGGCGAGGATGCTCTCGCGGCGCGGGCGGGAGAGGCGCGGCGACCGGATCCAGGTCAGGAGCCGGAAGAACCGGATCTCGCCCGCCGTGACCGACTTGACGGCGCGGAACACGGCGCTCGCCGGCGCGTGAACGCGGATCTCGTGGAACTCCCGAAATTGACAGACGGGAACGAAATCATCGAGCCGCGAGCGTTCCCCGCCCGACGCGACGAGAGGCGCCGGCCACGACGCTCCCACGGCCGCCAGGACGGACCCGATCGCAAGGATCCCCGCGGCCGCCCGCCGCGTCCGGATGCCGAGCGCGCGCGGGGGCCGCGCCAGGAAGACGACTCCGGCCAGCCCGGCGAGCAGGCCAGCGTAGACCATCAGGACGGCCAACGCGAAGCCCCTCTCTCACTTGATGGCGACGGCCAGCGTGTCGTGGTGGCTCCCGATGAGCGCTCGCAGGTACGGGCCGATGTGCCTGGCGTCCTCGAACCCGGCCGCCCTGGCCGCGCCTTCTCGTTCGCTTCGGGAATGTCGGAGTCTATTACCAGGGTCCAGGTGTCAGGGGGATAGGTGTCAGGGAAAATGCAGGTGCCAGGTGCCAGGTGTCGGGTGTCAGGTACGAGAGCTTTGGTCCCTGACCCCTGGCACCTGATACCTGACACCTGCATCTCACCTGAAACCTCCAACCTGAAACCTTTCGGGCACCATGGCGTCTCCCCTTACGAAAGGAGTCTCTGGAATGAGCTCAACCGCGATGAAGGCACTGCCGCTTGCCCTGCTCCTGATCGCCACCTGCGCCGACACGGTCCACGCCGGCGACGAGCCGAAGGAGAAGTCCGAGAAGAAGGAAAAGACCATCGTCGTGACCGACGACGGCGTGTATTCCTCCGACGGCGACGAGCCGGTCGTCTGGCGAATGTCCGGGCGTGGCCGGCGGGGGTACCTGGGCGTCCGCCTCCTCGAGATGACGCCGGAGCTGCGGGCGCACTACGGAGCGCCGAAGGACGCCGGCGTGCTCGTGGCCGGAGTCGAGAGCGAGAGTCCCGCCGCGAAGGCCGGGATCGAGGTCGGCGACATCGTCACCCGGGCGGACGGCGACCGCATCGAGTCGCCTTCCGACCTGACACGCGCCGTGCGGCGCAGGAAATCGGGCGAGACGCTGAAGCTCGAGGTCTCCCGCGACCGCGCCGTCAAGCAGCTCACCGCCAAAATCGAAGAGCGCCGCGCCGCCGAGATCGACCTCGGAGAGATGGGCCGCGACATCGGGCACCTGGGCCGCGACATCGGACGCGACATCGGCAGGAATCTCGGGCGGGACCTCGGACGCCATGCCTGGGTCTTTCGAGACGGTCCCGAGAACCTCGACCGCCTGCAGGACAAGCTGGAAGAGATCGAGAAGCGCTTGAACGACCTGGAGAAGAAGCTCCCGAAGCGCTAGCCGCCCTTCACCCTCTCCCGGCGGGAGAGGGCCGGGGTGAGGGGCGCCCTCCCTTCTCCGGCTCGAGAGCCTGTGAGGACACGACCTCAGCTTCGATGACGTCCTCCCCTCTCCCCGTCGGCCTCTTCGCGCGGGTCGCGAAGAAGACCGCGGCCGTCCAGGTCGGCACGAGGTCGAGACCGGGCACCATCTCGGCGAAGAACGACGGCAGAAACGCCCAGTGCCATCCGACGAGCCAGATCATCGCGAGGGCCACCAGGAGATCGAGCGCGTTGTTCCATGGAGACGCGATGCCCGGCGCGAAGAGCGGGAACACGACGATCTGAACAACGTCCGCGGCAACGGCCAAAAACCGCGCCGTCCGAACGCGTCCCGGCGAAGCGCTGCCTCGATCCAGCGTCACGGGCTCCGGCGACAGGGCAACACCGAGCACTCCCTCAAGGTGTTCTGGGCGACCTTCCCCCGCCGGCGGGGGAAGCCAGGACGACGGGCTCCCTGGCCACCGGCGCGGGAGCGACGCCTGGCGGAGGCGGAGCGCTGGGGGAGGCGTTCGTTGACGCCGTCGCAGGCGTCCAGTCCTCGCGCGTCACGACCCTCGTCGCATGGCGCTGCGAGGCGACGATGACCGCCAGTCGCGCCGGGGCGGCGGGGGGTTGGACGAAGACGCAGGATGCGGCCGTCGTGTCCAGGCCGCCGTAGCAGTCGCCCTCGAATTCGCAGTCATCGTATGCGTAGCCGACGGAAGCCGGCGACAAAGCGGCGCGGCGGTGCGCGCACCCCGAGAGCGAAAGTAGAAGGAGAAGCGGCGAGAAGGCGGTCAGCAACTTTCGCATGCGGCGCTCCTTTCCGTCCGCTCCCGGTAAACGCTCCGAAGCTGGCGGGCATTCCGCGACGGACCGCCTCGCGGGCCGCCGCGAGGGACGGACCGGGCGCGTTATATGTTTCGATCCCGGAGGAAAGCGATGATCTGCCCTCGCCGTTTGCGCTTCACACTCGGGCTGTGCCTCGGTCTGGCCGGGGCGCTCCCGTCCGCCCCGCCCGCGGCCGGACAGCCGGTGGACGTCCGGAATCTCTCGGAGATGCGGTGGCGGATGATCGGGCCGTTCCGCGGCGGACGGACCGTCGCCGTCAGCGGGGTTCCCGGCCAGCAGAACGTCTTCTACATGGCCGCCAACAACGGCGGCGTCTGGAAGAGCACCGACTCCGGGCGCGTCTGGACGCCGATCTTCGACGACCAGCCGACCGGCTCGATCGGGGCCCTCGCCGTCGCCCCCTCCGACCCGAACGTCCTCTACGTCGGGAGCGGCGAAGGCCTGCAACGCCCCGACCTCTCCGTGGGGGACGGCGTCTACAAGTCCACGGACGCGGGAAGGACCTGGCGCCACCTGGGCCTCTCCGACGGCCGGCAGATCGCCGCGATCCTCGTGGACCCGAAGGACGCGAAGCGCCTCCTCGTCGCGGTCCTCGGACATCCCTACGGCCCCAACGGCGAGCGCGGCATCTTCCGCTCCACCGACGGCGGCGAGACCTGGCAGAAGGTCCTCTATAAGGATGAGGACACGGGCGCGGTGGACCTCGCCTTCGATCCGCGCGATTCGCGGAAGGTCTACGCCGTCCTCTGGGCGTCGCGGCAGGGACCGTGGGAGTACGGCAACGAGTACCAGGGTTCCGGCAGCGGGCTCTTCGTGTCCGCCGACGGCGGGACGACCTGGCGGCCGCTCACGAATGGGCTGCCGACCGCCGCGGAGGGCCTCGGGCGCATCGGCATCGCCGTCGCTCCGAGCGACCCGAAGCGGATGTACGCGGTCGTCTCGGCGCGGGAACACGCCGGCGGTCTCTTCCGCTCCGACGACGCGGGCGAGAGCTGGCGGCGCGTCAACACCGAGAACCGCGTCAACGGCCGCGGCGGCGACTTCGCGGAAGTCCGAGTGGACCCGAAGAACCCGGACATCGTCTACTGCGCCAACACCTCGACATACCGCTCGACCGACGGCGGCGCGACCTTCACCGCTATCAAGGGAGCGCCGGGCGGAGACGACTACCACCGGATCTGGATCAACCCCGAGAGCCCGCAAATCATGATCCTCGGCGTGGACCAGGGCGCGACGATCACGGTCAACGGCGGGGAGACGTGGAGCTCCTGGTACAACCAGCCGACCGCGCAGCTCTTCCACGTCTCGACCGACAACCGCTTCCCCTACCGCGTCTACGGCGGCCAGCAGGAGAGCGGCTCGGCCGGCGTCTGGAGCCGCGGCAACGACGGCGCCATCACCTTCCGCGAGTTTCATCCCGTTGGAGTCGAGGAGTACGGCTACGTCGCGCCAGATCCGCTCCATCCCGGCGTCATCTACGGAGGCAAGCTCACGCGCTACGACGAGGCGACCGGCCAGATCCAGAATGTGGGTCCCGTCCCCCTGCGCGGAGCGAAGGACCGGTTCGACCGCACGGCGCCGGTCCTCTTCTCTCCCGCCGATCCTCACGTCCTCTTCTTCGCCTCGCAGGTCCTCTGGAAGACCGCCGACGGCGGAGAGACCTGGGAGACCATCAGCCCCGACCTGACGCGCGAGGACCCGGGAACGCCGCCGAGCCTCGGCCACCTCGCCGACAAGGACAAGGCGAAGCATCGCGGCGTCATCTATTCGATCGCGCCGTCTCCCAAAGACGCCGCCACGATCTGGGTCGGCACCGACGACGGCCTGATCCACGTCACCCGAGACGGAGGCAAGACCTGGCATGACGTCACGCCGCCGGAATTGACGCCGTGGAGCAAGGTCACGCAGATGGACGCCTCGCATTTCGACACGGAGACCGTCTACGCGTCGGTGTCGCGGTTCCGGATCGACGATCTGAAGCCGTACATCTACAGGACGCACGACGGCGGCAAGTCCTGGCAGAAGATCGTGAGCGGACTGCCGGAGAACGCCCCTGTCAACACCGTGAGAGAGGACCCGGAGCGGAAGGGCCTCCTCTTCGCGGGGACTGAGAATCAGGTCTGGGTCTCGCTCGACGACGGGGACCGCTGGCAGTCGCTGCGCCTGAACATGCCGGCCACGTCGATCCGCGACCTCGTCATCCACGAGGACGACGCCGTCATCGGCACGCACGGCCGCTCCTTCTGGATCCTGGACGACATCACGCCGCTGCGGCAGCTCGACGCGAGCGTCGCGGAGGCGCCGGCGCACCTCTTCCGTCCGCAGCTCGCCCGCCGCGTCCGGTGGAACATGAACGACGACACGCCGCTCCCTCCGGAGGAGCCGGCCGGGAAGAACCCGCCAGACGGCGCGATTCTCGACTACCAGTTGAAGGCCGCGTCCGCGGGACCCGTCACGCTCGAGATCCTGGACGACAAGGGCAGGCTCGTGCGCCGCTTCTCCAGCGCCGACAGGCCCGAGCCCGTGGACGAGAAAGACCTGAACGTCCCGACCTACTGGGTGCGGCCGCCTCAGGCCCTCTCCGCCGCCGCCGGCTTCCACCGGTTCGTCTGGGACCTGCGCTCCTCGCCCCCCGACGCGCTGCGCCACGACTACCCGATGACGGCGATTGTCCACGACACGCCGCGCCACCCGGTCGGGCCGTGGGTCCTGCCGGGTCAGTACACCGTCAAACTCACGGCCGGCGCGAAGACCTCGACGCAGCCGCTGACCGTCGCGATGGATCCGCGCGTCAAGACTTCCCGCGAAGATCTCGCGCGGCAGTTCGAGCTCGCGACACAGATCACCGAGGCGATGCGCGAGGACGTCACGGCGCTGCGCGAAGTCCAGTCGCTGCGCTCAAAGCTCGAGTCGCTCGAGGCGAAGGCGGCGAGGGGCCCCGCCGCCGCGGCCATCGCCGCTCTCGAGACGAAGGCCGCCGCAATGGAGGGGAGTGCCGGCGGATTCGGCTTCGGCCCGCGCGGCGCCGCGGAAGACCTCTCGAGGCTGAACGGATCGCTCGAGACTCTCCTCGAGGTCGTCGAGAGCGCCGACGCGAAGCCCACCCCCGCGATGGCCGCCGCCGCGGACGGAGTCCGGAAGTCCCTCGCCGGCCAGCTCGCCCGCTGGACCGACGTCAAGACGAAGGATCTTCCGGCCCTGAACGAGGAACTCCGCAAGGCGAAGCTCCCACCGATCAATCTGGCCGGAAAATGAGCACGCCCCTGTCATCCTGAGCCCCTCGGCTTCGCTCGGGACAGGCTGCGCGAAGGATCTACTCCGGCCGTCGTCAAAGAGAGACGGGGCAGATCCCTCGCGGAGCCTGCCCCGAGCTGAGGTGGCTAGCGAAGCAGTGGGAGCAGATCCCTCGCGGAGCCTGCCCCGAGCCCGATGGGACGACTCGAAGCGGGCAGAGCAGATCCCTCGCTTCGCTCGGGATGACAGGGAGAGCGAGGGGCTCGGGATGACAGGGAGAGCGAGGGGCTCGGGATGTCAGGGAGAGCGAGGGGCTCGGGATGACAAAGGAGGGCGAGGGGCTCGGAATGACAGGGAAACAGCGAGAATGACATGGAAACAGCGCGAATGACACGGAACCAACAGACGAGGAGGCCACGATGAAGCTCCTGGAGCCCGGCGACAAGGCGCCCGATTTCGAGACGACAGACCAGGACGGAAAGCCCGTCTCCCTGAAGGATTTCAAGGGGAAGAAGGTCGTCCTCTATTTCTACCCGAAGGACGACACGCCCGGCTGCACCAAGGAAGCCTGCGCCTTCCGCGACGGCTTCGCCGACTATCGTAAGCGGGGCATCGAGGTCCTCGGCGTGTCCGCGGACGACGAGAAGTCGCACAAGAAGTTCGCGAAGAAGTTCAACCTCCCCTTCCGCCTTCTTGCCGACACGGAAAGGAAGATCGTGAAGGACTACGGCGCGTTCGGGGAGAAGTCGCTCTACGGTCGCCTGTTCAAGGGCATCTACCGGATCACCTACCTGATCGACGAGAAGGGGAAGATCGCCGCGGTCTGGCCGAAGGTGAAGCCCGACGAGCACGCGCACCAGATCCTCGAGCTCGTCGACGGCGCCGCTCCCGCGAAGGGGTGAGCGAAACCTCCGGGTCGCCGGGAACCCTCGCCGAGACCCGCGTCCGCGAGGACGTGCTCGTCTTCACGTTTGGAGGCGACACGATCGCGACGAGCTACGGCGCCAACTGCACGGCCGTCCTCGGCAGGACTGCCGTCCTCCTCGTGGACCCCTTCATCGCGCCGGCCCACGCGCGCCTCCTCGAGGAGAGGCTCGGCGAGAAAACCACGGCGCCGGTCCGGCATGTCGTCCTGACCCACCACCACACCGACCATGCGCTCGGAGCGGGCTGGTTCGCCGCCCGGGGAGCGACGGTCCACGCGCACCGCGCCTGCCGCGAGCGGATGGCAGCCGAGCACCCCGGTCTCATCGCGTCGCGGCGGCGGCAGCCCGAGATCGCCTCGCTCTTCCGCGACGCCGAACCCCACCTTCCGGCGAGCGTCTTCGACGAGAGCCTGACGCTCGATCTTGACGGAAGGCCGGTCCGGGTCCTCCACCCCGGCCACAACCACACGCCGGGCGACGCCGTCGTTCACCTGCCGGAGAGCGACATCGTCGTCTGCGGCGACCTGGTCTCCTCCGGCTATCACGTCAACTACGAGGACGCCGACCTCGGCAACCTCGAGAACGGGATCCGGTTTCTCCGCTCGCTCGGGGCGCGGACCTGTGTCCCCGGCCATGGAGCCGCCGGCGGCCCGGAGCTGCTCGAGAGCCAGGCCCGGTACCACGCCGCGATCAGGAAGGCCGCCGCCTCATCCGCGGACGCAGCCGCGCTCGACGATATCCGTTCGATCTTTCCCGGCTATCTCCTCGAAGAGGTCGTCCCTGCCGCGCTGGCGAAGCACCGGTTCGCCCGGTAGCGGCCTACCTCTCCGCGGCCGCGATGATCCGGCTGACCGTCGAGTAGTGGAGGCGCAGATAGTCCGCGATCGCCTTCATCGTGTAGCCGTGGCACCGGTAGGCCTCGAAGATCCTCGTATTGCGGCCTTCCCGGGGCGAGTTTCTCTGAAGCAGGGTCGAGAGCGGCGGCGGCCTCCGCTTCCGGATTCCCATCTTCCGCGAAAGAGCGGCGTCGTGCAGCGCGGGCTCGAGCGACTCTTCGAAGGCCTCTCCGCCCACGATCGGACGCCCCTCGAGACGGGCGAGCGAGTCCCTGTCCTCGTCGATGCCTTTCGCCACGAAAGTCTTGTATCTGGCGTGGGCGACCGCGGGCGATTCCGCGCCCAGGAGCGCCAGCACCCAGTCCGCGGCGAGAAAGGGTGGAACAGGCGCCTCGCCGGCCGTCGCCGCGTAGCTGCTCCAGCGCCACTTCGCGGGATCGCTCACCAGCCCGGCCCGCACCGGGGCGAGGACCACGTACCGCGCAAACTCCAGAAGGTAAGAGTCCTTCTCGACCACCTGCGCCTTGAACCGCCCGCCGATGACCTGCCCCGGCCGGCGATGCCGCCTGCTGAAATCATGCCCATAGACCCCGTTCAACTGCCGCATGGACCGCGACAGGTTGGCCTCGGGTGTCTCGATCAGGAGGTGATACTGGTCGTCGAGCAAACAGTAGGCGTGGCAAAGCACATGGTACCGGTCCGCGACCGAGGCGACCGTCTTCAGAAACTGCCTCCGGTCCTCATCCGTCAGGAAGATCGCCTCGTCGCAGGCTCCGTGCGCGGTGATGTGATACACCGCCCCCGGAAACTCCACCCTCAACGGGCGAGCCATTATTCGAGCCCCTCGCTCTTTCCCATACCCTCCCCCCCGACCTCAGGACGTCCGTACTCATCCCTAAAGTGGCGAGAAAGGGGAGTTTTTGTTGCCCCCTGAAAAAATATTCCCCCGACCCGTGTCCACAAGGCGGACGCCTTCCTGGCCTCGGTCGAGTAAGGCCCGGCGAGCCTCGGGCCCGTCTCAGCACGGCATCCTCGTCAGGGTTCGAACAGGGTGAGGCCATGGGCCGCGAATCTTCGGAAGTCTGAGGGGTTGGCTGTCGCGAGCGGCGCCTTCGCGCGGAGCGCGACAGCGGCGATCATGCAATCCATGAGAGATCCACGCCGACGGCCGGACTCGTTGAAGAGCCGCGATGTCAAGAGCGCGTCTTCCTCGAGGAACGGGATGCGCTCGGAAACGAAGCGGAATGCGTGCTCCAGATGGGCGGTTTCCATGGGACCGCACAGGAGCTCGGCCCAGGCGATCACGCTCATCCCGAGCGTTTCGCCCTTTCTCAACCAGTCCCGGAGCCTGCGATCCTCGGCGGACCCGTGGACGAGTCCTCGGATCAGAAAGCTCGTGTCGAGATGGATCACCGGGAATCTCGCCGAGTTGAAGAGGCGCGGCGTTCCGATCGTGTGCGCTTCGACCACCGGGCCGCAGCCCGATCATCGAGGGCGAGAGAGCGTTGCAGCGCGCCGAGCGCGGCCAGCGCCGTGGGCGCTCCCGGCGCGGGCTCGCGTCCGGCCGTCCGGATTGCGCGCCTCAAGGCCTCCGACTTGCTGACCCCCAGGCGGCGCGCCATGTCCTCAAGGATGCGAACAGTCTCGACGTCCAGAGCGTAAGTCGCCTTCACGGTGGTTCTGGCCATATCGCTTAGTGTATGGCCATAACGAGAGTCTGTCCAGCAAGGCCCAACGGCGGCCGTGGCTTCAATTCAAGCGGCGGGCTTTGGGGGCGCCCTCATCCCGTCCCTATCTTGCGGGAGAGGGGAGGCTCTAGGTGTCGCGCCAGGACCAGTCGGCGATCTCGGGGGGGTCGACGCCGTGCTCGGTGACGTAGGCGCGGTGGGCGGTGATCTTGGATTCGTATTTGCGGAGGAGGTCTTCGGCGCGGGAGGCGACGGAGGGGTTCCTCCGGGCGATCTTCTGGGCGGACTGGATGACGATGTGGTAGCGGCTGGTCTTGTTGCGGATGTGCATGTCGAAGGGCGTCGTCGTCGAGCCTTCCTCGCGGTAGCCGTTGACGTCGAACCGGTCGTTGCCGGGGCGCTCCCAGCAGAGCTGCTTGATCGCGGCGGTGAATCCGTGGAAGTTGAAGACGACCGGGCAATCGAGCGGGAAGATCCGCTGGAAGCGGTCCTCGTCCAGGCCGTGCGGATACTTCTGCGGGATGCCGAGGGTCAGGAGGTCCGTCACGTTGACGACGCGGACGCGCCATTCGGGCGCCTCCTCGCGCAGGAGCTGCGCCGCGCCGAGCACCTCGAGCGTCAGGTTGTCTCCGCAGCCGGCGAGCAGGATATCGGGGTCCTCGCCGTCGTTGGTCGAGGCCCAGCGCCAGACGGAGGCGCCGACCCGGCAGTGCTCGACCGCCTCTTCGAGGGAGAGCCACTGGTGCATCGGCTGCTTCCCGGCGATGACGAGGTTGATGTAGTCCACCGAGCGCAGGCAGTGGTCCATCGTCGAGAGGAGGCAGTTGGCGTCGGGAGGGAGGTAGATGCGGTACGTGTGCCCCTTCTTCGTCAGCAGGTTGTTGATGAAGCCGGGGCCCTGGTGGGAGTAGCCGTTGTGGTCCTGGCGCCACGCCTCCGACGTCAGCAGGTAGTTGAGCGAAGAGGTCGGCTTCCTCCACGGGACTTCCCGCGCGGACTTCAGGAACTTCGCGTACTGGTTCATCATGCCGTCCACGATCGGCACGAACGCCTCGTAGCAGGAGAAGAGGCCGTGCCGCCCGGTCAGCAGATACCCCTGCAGCCACCCCTGGCACATGTGCTCGGAGAGCATCTCGAGGACGCGCCCGTCGCGCGCGGTCTTCTCCGTCCCTTCCGGGAGCGGCCAGGCGTACTGGCGCTTTGTCACGTCGAGCACGCCCCCGAGCCGGTTGGACTCGAGCTCGTCCGGCGCGACGATGCGGAAGTTGCGCTCCTTCTCGTTGGAGCGGATCACGTCCTGCAGATAGGCCGTGAACGATTTCATGGGGCTGACCATCGGCGAGCCGCGCCCCTCCAGCCGCACGGCGTGGCGCTCGAGCGGCGGGAGGTCCAGCGCGACGCGCCGGTCGCCGCCGAAGCTCTCAGGGTTCATAGCGATCCGCTTCTCTCGGCGCGGGCAGAGCGAGAGGATGTCGGCGGCCGGCTTTCCCTCGCGGTCGAAGAGCTCTTCCGGCCGGTACGACCGGAGCCATTTCTCCAGAAGCGCCAGGTGCGCCGGGTTCGTCTTCGGGTCCGGGATCGGGACCTGGTGGGAGCGGAAGGAGCCCTCGAGCGGCTTCCCGTCGAGTGTGGGCGGGCAGCCGAGCCCCTTGGGCGTGCGCAGCACGATGAGCGGCCAGGCGGGACGCTCGGCCGGCGCGCCCGAGCGCGCGAGCCCCTGCAGCCGGCGGATCTCATCGTACGCCCAGCCGAAGGCGGCGTCGAGGTCCTGATCGATCCGCGGGCTCTCGTGGACGAACCGGACCGCGTATCCGTAGCCCGTGAAGAGGCTCGTCAGCTCCCCTTCCGACATCGTGGCGGAGATCGTCGGGTTGGCGATCTTGAATCCGTTCAGGTGGAGGATCGGCAGTACGGCGCCGTCGGTCGCGGGGCTCAGGAACTTGTTGCCATGCCAGGAGGTCGCCGTCGGCCCGGTCTCCGCCTCGCCGTCCCCCACGATGCAGGCGACGATCAGGTCCGGGTTGTCGAGCGCCGCGCCGAACGCGGTCGCGAGCGCGTAGCCGAGCTCGCCCCCCTCGTGGATCACGCCCGGGAGCGCCGGCGAGAGGTGACTCGGGAAGCCGTACGGCCAGGAGAAGGACCGGACGAAGCGCTCCATCCCGGCGCGGTCCCGTGAGTACTCGGGGTAGAACTCCGTGAGCGTTCCCTCGATGTAGATGTTGGCCATGTTGGCCGCGGCGCCGTGGCCCGGGCCGGTGATGAGGAGGACGGCGGCGTCCGTTCGCCGGATGAGACCGTTCAGGTGCGCGCAGACGAGGTTGATGCCGGGCGCCGTGCCCCAGTGGCCGAGCAGCCGGTCCTTGATGTGCTCCGGCGCGAGCGGCTTTTCAAGGAGGGGATTCGTCTTGAGATAAATCTGCGCCGCCGCGAGGTAATCCACGGCTCGGCGGTAGCGGCCGACGGCGGCAAGCTCGGCCGGGGCGACTCCCCGCGAATCGAGAGCGTCACGGCGAGTCTCCTTCACTTTGGACACCATGCGGAAACGGTATCAAAGGAGGCCTTCGGCCTCGCGGGTCTCCTCACACCGACCCTCTCCCGCCGGGAGAGGGGGAGAACCAGCTAACCGACCTCCGGCGCTTTCGTCGGCTCGGGAGCGGGCGCCGGAGTCGGCTCGACCGAACGGAAGGCCCGCCATGTGACCTGCCCCGCCGCGCCTCCCCTGCCCCCTCCCCCGCCGCGGCGGCCGCCGCCGCGACGGCCTCCGTAGCCGCCGCCCGTCGAACCGCCGGACCCGTCGTCACCGCCGGAGCCGCGTCCCCGCCCCTGCCCCCCCTTGCGGCTGATCTTCAGCGTCCCATCCATCGAGGAGCCGGCGAGCTTTCCCTCGTAGGTCTCCTTCATATAGTCGTTCTCGATCTGCCACGAGATCTTGTCTCCCTTCAGAGCGATCTTCGAGATCTCGCGCGAGTTGTTGTTGTCGCCGGTGGTCAGAGATCCGACCAGCTCGCCGGCGGTCAGTGAGAAGTGGAGCCACCCCTCGATCGACTGCCCGCCGCGCTCCATCGCGAACTGCCAGTCCCCGGAGATCCTCGCGGCCGTGGCGGCCGGATCGGACACGGGCTCGGGCGGCGGAGGGGGCGGAGGCGAGGAGGCGCACGCCTCCCACGAAAGGGCGGCGGCGGCAAGCAGGGTCAGCCGGAGCAGTCGTCTCCTCATCGACACTCGCTCTGTTAACGGACGAAGCGCCCCTCTGATTTCATAAGATCCGTCATTCAGGCCGCGCCATGAACGACAACGCGTCGGTTCTCGGTCGGATCCGGCTCGCCCTCCACGGGGCCAGCTCCCGGAAGGAGCGCCTCGAGAGGATCGGCGCCTTGATCCGCCAAGCCGGAGGATACCGGTGGGTCGGGATCTACGACGTCACGGACGGAGAGATCTCCGTCATCGCATGGAGCGGCCCGGGCGAGCCCGCCTATCCCCGCTCCCGGCCACGCAGGGCCTTTGCGGTGACGCCGCGCGGCGCCGCGAGACCGTCGTTGTCTCCGACGTGACGAAAGACCCGCGCTACCTGACGACCCTCGGAAGCACGCGCTCGGAGATCGTCGTGCCGATCCTCGACCCGCGGACGCGGCGCGCGATCGGCACGCTCGACATCGAGAGCGAAAAACTCGGCGCCTTCGCCGAACGGGACCGGCGCCTTCTCGAGGAGTGCGCCGCGGAGCTGGAGAAGAGATTTGTGATTGGTGATTGGTGATTCGTGATTGGTGATTTGTGATTGGTGATTGGTGATTTGTGATTGGTGATTGGCCCGGGGGGAGGCCGTCCCGAATCGAGCCTACCAGTCAAGCGTCAGTTGACCCGTCATCCCGATTCCAGATTCACTTCACGCCAACCAGCAACCCCCGGCTCAACATGGTCGAGGCGTTCTTCGGACAACTCACCCGCAAAGGCATTGGTCACGGGACTTTACGGAGCGTCCCCGAACTGGTTTGCTGCTAACGACGACTTCACCACGAGCGCGGCAAACCTCCCAAACGCTTCATCTGGAGCAAATACGCCGACACGATCCTCGCAAGAAATTCAGCGTTTGTAAAGAACGGTCAAGGACGGTACACTACGCCGAACGAATATACATGGAAGGTGAGGATCAAGGAGGGTGAGATGAGGCGACCAACCAGGAATCTGCTCTCTGTCGTTATCGGGGTTGTCGGTGTCGCGTTTCTGGTGCAGGGCGCCGGGCTTCACCTGCCCGGGAGCGTGAAGGCATTGCCCGCCATGTCGGGCGGTGCGGCCTCCTCCTCCTCGCCGGCTGCCATCCAGGGAGCTTCTTCGGGCGCCAAGACGGCCTCCACCAACCGGCCTCGGGTTACGACCGGTCTGGGGATCACGAAGACGTGTCCGGGCCCGGCACCGGTGCCGCCCGGCTCCATGTTCCAGTGCCAGTTCACGGTCCAGAACCAGGATCCGGACAACAGCGTCAACACGCTCGTCGTCACGAACCAGGAGGGTTTTCCGGGCGGGACTCCCGTCGCGCCTTGCACTCCCTGCAGCCAGGCGGGAGTCGCCGTAACCGTTCTCGGGCCCTTCGGCTCCGCGACGGATACCTGCGCGGGCGCCGTGTGCGAGACCGCGCCTGCCTGCACCTCGACCGCCTTCTTCTACACCGATGAGGTTTTGGCCACCGGTTTGGACGAGAACGGCGGCAGCGTTCCACTGCCGGTGTCGGCCAGCACGACGAACCAGGTCATGATCGCCGCCTGTACGCCGACGCCGACGAACACGCCAACCAACACGCCGACGAATACGCCGACCAACACGCCGACGAATACGCCGACCAACACGCCGACGAACACGCCGACCAGGACGCCGACGAATACGCCGACGAATACGCCGACGAATACGCCCACGAACACCCCGACCAACACGCCCACGAATACGCCGACGGTCGGCTTTACGCCGTCGCCTGGGGTCTTCACTCCGACGCCGGGCGTCGTCGTGCCGACGCTGTCTGAGTCGGGGTTGCTGGTTCTGGGGCTCCTGCTCGCCGGACTGGGGTACCTCATTCTGCGGAAGAGTGCCGGGGCCTAGGAAGGTATCGACACCCGGGTGAGTGGGCCGAGCTTCGGCTCGGCCCACGAACCCCGACCCTCGTTGTCTGCCCGCCCCGCTCGAATGCGAGCTGCCAGTCCCCGTCCGGTGTAGAGTCGTCGGTTGACCGTGTCCGAATGGGACGACCGCTACTCGCCCGGACCGCCGGCGGAGGACGCCGCGGCGCTCGGCGAGAAGGAGACGGCACGGGAAGCGAGCGATTGGCCGTGAGCTCGGCGAGCTCCCTCGCGGCGATCGGGTTGCGCGCGCATTCCGGCTGGGCGGCCCTCGTCGCGGTCTCGGGTACGCCACGGTCCCCGGTCGTGCTGCTGCGCCGGCGGATCGAGCTCGCGGACCTAGCGGTCGAAGGGTCCAGGCAGCCCTACCATGCGGCGGCGGAGCGGGACCTCCCGGAGGCCGTCCGGATCGTCAATCGCTGCGCCGGCGACGCGCGGCGGCTCGCGCTCCGGGCCTTCCGCGCGGTCGTCGCCGGGATGCTCGCGAACGGTCACCGTGTCGCCGCGTGCGGCCTGCTCCTCGCATCGGGGCGTCCTCTCCCTTCTCTCGAGGTGATCCTCACTTCGCACGCGCTCATCCACACGGCCGACGGCGAGCTCTTCCGGGACGCCCTGGCCGGCGCGAGCGAGGACAGCGGCGTGCCCGTGGCGCGAGTGCGGGAGAAGGAGCTTCCCGCCCGGGCCGCGGCCGCCCTTCGCATTCCGGCCGACGACCTCCAGCGCCGGGTCAACGCGCTGGCGAGAGCCCTTGGCCCTCCCTGGACCCAGGATCAGAAGCTCGCCGCCGTCGTCGGCTGGCTCGCCCTGGCCCGGGCGCGATGACGCGCCCGCCGAGGGCGCTCGATCCGTCGAGCGGCGCCTCAACGGCGTCGGCGCGGGGGGAGGGCGGCGCGGCGGTTTCCTTCCGGGCCGCCTTGAGCAGGGAGGCGGCGAGCTTCCCTTCCGCGCTGCCGGAAGTTCCGATGTCCTCATGAAGGCGCGCGCGGACGTTTGCCGAGCGCCCACTCCAGAGCGTACGCGGCCGCGCCGAGCTCGGCGATCCAGAAGCCGGAAAGCCTCCCGGCTCGCTCGCGCGCGCACCGCGACTCGTCCCGGATCTCCTTCTCCGTCCCCATGACCTCCGTGCTTGCGCGTCAGGACGTCGGCGAGCATGCGGCCGCGTCCCCGCCGGCGCCGCGGCCGCGCCGGAGGGACCCTACTATGCTCCGAGTTCCAATCCCCGGGGCCGCACTGCGTCGAGAGCGAAGCCGGCGAGCGCCCTCTCCGCCGCCTCTCTCAAGATGTGCAGGCGAAGAACATGTATAAAGCCGGCTAGACAAAAGTCCAGTAGACACGGCTCCCCGCATTACCATAGAAGTACGGTCAGGAGTTGGGAGGAGCCATTGGACGTGGCCTCTTCGTGTCGCGGCTGCCTGCCGGGTTTTTTTCCTGGCAGTCCGGTGGTCGGGTGGGCGTGGACATCGAAATGCGCGCGGGTCACAATATCGAGGTGAACTCCAGGCTTACGGAACAGGTGGAGGTTTCGGAACAAGGAGGGGTGAGATGAGGCGACCAACCAGGAATCTGCTCTCTGTGGTTATCGGCGTTGTCTGTGTCGCGTTTCTGGTGCAGGGCGTCGGGCTTCGCCTGCCCGGGATCGTGAAGGCATTGACCGCCGTGTCGGGCGGAGCGGCCTCCTCCTCCTCCTCGCGGGCTGCCGTGCGTGGGGCTTCTTCGGGCGCCACGGCGTCCTCCGCGTATCTGGCGTCCTCCGCCGATCTGACGGAGAGACCGTGCACGGCGATGAGCTCGAATGAATCGAGCTTCAATCAGACGTCGATCGGCGAGGGCAGCGTGATCTGGTTCAACAGCGCGATCCACGTGGACGGTTTGGGCGCGAGCCCGGCGCGGATTTACCTGACGGATTCGACGATCAACTTTACGGCCAAGGGGGCCCGATACAACCTGACCGTGCCGGCGGCGACGATCACGTTCGACCCGGCGGCGAAGGCGGCCTCGACCAACTTCGACGAGTCGAGCAATCAGTGGGTCACGACGGTCCCGAGCGGTCTGGCGAGCAGAGCGTTTCTGACGGGACTGGCCTTTCCTGTTCCGGCCGGGGGACTGCCGGGAGGGGTGAGCGGGATGACCTGGTCGGCGGCGTTCTCGACGGATACGCCGGGCGTGACGGCGAAGTGGCAGTGGGCGGCCGCGGTTTACAGCAGCTTCGGCCCGGACTACAACTCGCTGGCCGTCAAGGCGGTGGACGAGCAGGCGGGACCGCGATCGGTGAAGACTCAGGCTCAGGCTCAGGCCGGCAAGCCGGCGAACATGGAAATGTTCCTGACCGGCGGCGGGAGCGGGGACGGGGAGTCGAATTTCACGGGCTCATTCGGGGCGGTCAGCGCCGTGACGCCCTGCACGGCGGGCATGTCCAATCAGCCCCGGGAGACCTCCCGGACGACCTTTGTGTTGGTCTACGGGGTCAACCCCAACATCGGGCCGAAGGTCACGACCGGTCTGGCGATCACGAAGACGTGTCCGGGCCCGGCCCCGGTGCCTCCCGGCACCATGTTCCAGTGCCAGTTCACGATCCAGAACCAGGACCCGGACAACAGCGTCAACACCCTCGCCGTCACGAACCAGGAAGGATTTCCGGGCGGGACTCCCGTTCCGGCTTGCGTTCCCTGCAGCCAGGGAGGCATCCCCGTGACCGTGCTCGGGCCCAAGGGCTCCGCGACGGATACCTGCGCGGGCGCCGTGTGCGAGACCGCGCCTGCCTGCACCTCGACCGCCTTCTTCTACACCGATCAGGTTTCCGCCACCGGCTTCGACGAGAACGGCGGCGGGATCCCGCTCCCGGTGTCGGCCAGCACCACGAACCAGGTCCTGATCGCCGCCTGCACGCCGACGCCGACCAACACGCCGACGAATACTCCGACCAACACACCGACGAACACGCCGACCAACACGCCGACGAACACACCGACGAACACGCCGACCAACACGCCGACGAACACACCGACGAACACACCGACCAACACGCCGACGAACACACCGACGAACACACCGACGAACACGCCGACGAATACTCCGACGAACACGCCGACGAATACTCCGACCAACACGCCGACCAACACACCGACGAATACGCCGACGAACACACCGACCAGGACTCCGACCAACACTCCGACCAATACACCCACGAACACGCCGACAATCACGCCGACGCCGACGTCGACGGTGACACCGAAGGACGGCACGCTGACGCACGGCGACCAGAACACCAACAACGGAGCGAACTACACGGTCCGGGTCAAATACCAGGAAAGCGGGATCTTCGGTTTCTTCGCGGGCAACGTGAACCCGGCGACCGTCCAGCACGCGTACCTGGTCCTGCGAGTTCAGAACAGGGGCCTCGACGATCCGCCCTCCAACTGGCCGCACGGCGCCGGCGATCTCATCGCCGCCTACCGGTTGAACGACGGCTTCGAGAGTTGGGCCGAGGGGAACGGCTTCAACTTCCCGACGAAGGTGTTTCGGGGCACCGGCAGCGGGGCGACCTGGAACTGCGCGATCGACACCAACATCGCCAACGTGGCCCGGGACTGCTCCGGCGCGTTCTTCTGGGACAACGGCGGCCAGAACGTCCAGGGACCACAGCGTTTGATCGCCGCCGTTTCTCCGAATCTCAAGATCGCCAACAACATGGCCGACGGCGCCCAGATCTGGTTCGACGTGACTGCCGACGTGCAGGCGGGCCTCGGGCCGCAGGACCATACCTTCATGACCTGGTTCGTCCGCAAGCCGAGCGGCTCCGGGTTCGTCACCTTCTACTCGCGCGAGGGAGCGGCCTTGATCGGCATCCCGGCCTGGGCGCCGCGGCTGGTGATCATGCCGTAGCGCTCGCCCGTTTCGAATTCCTTCCCGTCCCGGAATTGCGCCGGAGTTTCGGGGGACCGCAAGGTCCCCCGCTTGAGACCAGCGTCGCGCCGCATGCCCTCATCCACACGGCCGACGACGAGCTAAGCGGCCGGGCGCAAGGTGGGACCTCCCTGGAAGCCTGGCCAACGGTTTCTCAATCACCGGAGCTCTGTTCCGCGCGGCGAGCACGAGCCTCGCCGTCGGCTCGGGTACGACGATCTGGAACTGCGTGACGGACACCGACATCTCCAACGTCGCCACCGACTGCTCCGGCCGGCTTTCTGGAACAGCGGCGGCCAGAACTTCGAGGGCCCGGCGCGGGCGATCGCCTCGGTCTCTCCGAATCCCAAGATCGTCAACGGCAGGACGGACGGCTTGGAGATCTGGTTCGACGTGACCGCAGACGTCCAGGCGGGCTTGGGACCGCTGGACACGCACTTCATGAGCTGATTCGTCCGCAAACCGAGCGGCGCCGGATTCGTGAGCTTCTACTCGCGAGAAGCGGCCGCCCTGATCGGCAACCCGGCCTGGGCGCCACAGCTGCTGATCCTGCCGTAGCCGACGCCGTTTCGAATCCTTTCCCGAAGGGGACCGCAGGGTCCCCCGCGGGGAACGAATCCGACATACTTCCGGAGTCGCTGAGGGAAAGGAGTGTCCTCATGGCGTTCATCCGGACCATTCCCCCGGAGGAGGCGGAAGGGCTCCTGGCGGAGCTCTACAGGACCGACCTCGAGAAGCACGGCTTCGTGCCCAACTACAGCCGGGCCTGGAGCCTGCGGCCCGAGGCGCTCGCGGCGTGGCGGACACTCCTGGCCGCGATCCGGTCCCAGATGGACGCGAGGCGCTACGAGCTCGTCACGCTCATCGCGGCGGCGCGGCTGCGCTGCACGTATTGAACGCTCCACCACGGGGCGGCGCTCCGTTCGCAGTTCTTCAGCGCGCGCGAGGTCGAGGCGATCGTGCGAGACTACCGGAGCGCCGGCCTTCCGCCCGTGGAGGTTGCGATGCTCGCCTTCGCCGAGAAGGTCGCGCTCGGGGCCCACGAAGTGACCCGGGAAGACATCGAGGAGCTGCGCCGGCACGGTCTCTCGGACGCGGAGATCCTCGACGTCGCGATGACCGCCGGGGCGCGGAGCTTCTTTTCCAAGGTGCTCGACGCCGTCGGCGCGGAGCCGGAGAGCTACGAAGCTCTCCTCGAAGGGGGCCTGCGCGAGACGCTGACCGTCGGCCGGACCGTCGGCGAGAAGCGCGACGACGACAGCCCGGAATGACGGACGGAGGGACGGCGCGGGAATCGGGCCGGGGCGTGGAACGGGACTTGCACACATGATCTGAATTGGGAAAATTGTGCCCTTGATTGACCGACCGGCCAGAACGGCGCCCCAGTGACCGCTCGAGAGGATTCGTCGAGGACCTTCCCCGAGGTCTCCCGGCCCGCGTGGCTCCGCTACGGGGCCGCCATACTCCTGAGCGCCGGGGCCCTCCTGGTGACGGGCCTCTTCTGGCCGCTCTTCCGCAGCATCCCGTTCATGCCCTCGTTTCTCGCGATCTTCCTGGCCGGCTGGTTCGGCGGAGGCGGCTCGAGTCTCCTGGCGGTCGTGCTCGGCGTCGTGGGCCTCGACTACTTCTTCTATCTCCCGGTTTCCTCGTTCCGGCCCGAGGACCCGTACGACGTCCTGCGAATCATCGTGTTCTTCGTCGTCGGGAGCCTCGGCAGCCTGGTATTTCGCCAGCTGTGGGCGACCAAGCGGCACCGCGCGCGGTTGTTCGCGGAGGCGGAGACCGCGCGCGAGGCCGCGGAGGCCTCCGCCGCGGAGCTCGAGCGGATCCTCGAGAGCATCACCGACGGTTTCTGCTCGCTCGATCGCGTCTACCGGTACCAGTACGTCAACCGGCAGGCGGAGGAGATCCTGGGTCGCCGCCGGGACGAGCTCCTCGGCAAGAGCGCGATCGAGGGCTCCCCGATGTCCGAGGCCGTCCTCGTCGCCGTCCGAAAGGCCATGGACCAGGGAGAAACGTGTCACGCGCAAGCCTTCAATCCGACGCTCCGGCGCTGGCTCGCGACGGACATCTATCCCTCGCCGGACGGCGTCGTCGTTCTCTTTCGCGACATCACCGACCGCAAGCGCGCCCAGGAGGAACTGAGGCGGATGGCCGCCATCGTGGAGTCTTCGGAGGACGCGATCATCTCGAAGAACCTCGACGGGATCATCACCTCCTGGAACGCGGGCGCTCGGAGGCTCTTCGGATACACGGCCGAGGAGATGGTCGGCCAGCCGATCTCGAGGCTGATGCCGGGCGACCACGACGACCTTGGAGGGATTCTCGAGAGCATCCGCCGGGGCGAGGGAGTCGAGCACTTCGAAACGGTACGAGTCCGAAAGGACGGCGGTCTGGTTCCCGTCTCGCTCTCCGTCTCTCCCATCAGGGACGAGTCCGGCAACGTCGTCGGCGCGGCCAAGATCGCCCGGGACGTCACCGAGCGCCGGAAGCAGGAGGCGGAACGGGAGCGGCTCTACGCGGAAGCCCAGGAGGCGGCCAGGGTGCGCGAGGAATTCCTCTCGGTCGCGGGCCACGAGCTGCGCACGCCCCTGACATCTCTCCAGTTCCAGCTCCACACGCTCCGCCGGCGGATCGAGTCGGGGCAGCAGGACAGGGCCGGGGAGCTCCTGGGGAGGGCCGCGGCGCAGCTGCAGCGCCTGTCGCGGCTGACCGAAGAGCTCCTGGATGTCACCCGGATCACGACGGGGCGGCTGGAGCTCGATCTGGTGCAGACCGACCTCGGGCAGGTCGTCCGGGACGTCGTGGAGCGGCACAAGGACTCGACCTCCCGCGCCGGCTGCGACCTCAGAGTGGCCGCGGCGGCGGGGATCACAGGAATCTGGGACCGCTCGCGGCTGGACCAGGTCATCACGAACCTGCTCTCCAATGCCGTCAAGTTCGGCAATGGGAAGCCGATCGACATTTGCGCCGAGCTCGACACGACCTGGGCCCGGTTGACGGTCCGGGACCACGGAATCGGGATCTCCCCCGAGGACCAGGCGAAGATCTTCGAGCGTTTCGAGCAGGCCGTGTCGAAACGCTCCTACGGCGGGCTCGGTCTCGGCCTCTGGATCACGCGGCAGATCGTGGACGCTCACGGCGGGCGGATCGAAGTCGCGAGCAAGCCCGGCCAGGGATCGACGTTCCGGATCGAGCTGCCGCTCGCCCCGCCCGGAGGAGCAGCCGCATGAAGGTCCTCGTCGTGGACGACGACTACGCGGTTCTCGACGCCTTCAAAGACGTCCTCGAAGACGAAGGGTACGAGGTCTTCCTGGCCGCCAACGGCCTGGAAGCCCTGAAGGAGCTTCGCCGCGGGAATCGGCCCTGCGTCATCCTGCTCGACCTGATGATGCCGGTGATGAACGGATGGGAATTCCGGCAGGAGCAGCTCCAGGACGAGGCGCTGGCCGAGATTCCCACGGTCATCGTCACGGCCCACAACCGTCCGGACGAGACCGCCCGGGAGCTCAAGGCCGCCAGCTGCATCCGCAAGCCCGTCAGGCCCGAGCAGCTCCTCTCGACCGTCGGCAAGTTCTGCAGCGAGAAAAGCGATTGGTGATTGGTGATTCGTGATTGCGACGCCGGTCAACCTTTCCGCCTCATTCACAATTCACAATTCACAATTATTCATAGTCGCCATCAACCCAGAACGGCATCGGTGGCCTGATCGAGGACGTCCCAGATTCTGGGGATCCAGTCTCGGTGCTCCGGCTTCATCAGGACGGAGCGGAGGCACGTGACGCGATCGCGGTCTTGCGTCATCCCGGCACCGGCGAGGTCGAAGAACTTCGCCGGCAACTCGGCGAGCGCCAGGTGGAGGTCCCGGCGGGCCGCCTTCTCGAAGACGCGGCGCGCGAGGTCGGAGGAGGCGCTCGCGGAGGAGGACCGCGGCGTCCAGACGAGGATGTCGAGCTCCGGAGGAAACGCCGTCAGAAACCGGCGGTCGGCCGCGAGTCTCGCGTGAAGCGCGAGGGCCGCTTCCCGGCAGGCCTCGAGTCCGCGCGCGAACTCGCCGCCCCGCTCGAGCGGCAGCAGTTTCTGCGTGGCCCACAGGGCGACGGCCGCCGCTCCCGGCCGGGAGCACTCGAGGCTGATCTCCCCCAGGTGCAGCTCCGCGGAGGAGAAGTACGTGTACGGCGACTCGTGCTTGTAGAAGCGGCCGACGGAGGGGTCGCGGAAGAGCACCGCCCCGCAGCCGTACGGCTGAAGGCCATGCTTGTGCGGATCCACGACGAGCGAGTCCGCCTCCCCGAGGCGGCCGTACGCGGCGCTCGCCCCGGGAGCGAGGTTGCCGGCGAGGACGAAGTAGCCGCCGTAGGCGGCGTCGGCATGCAGCCGGAACCCGTGGCGCTCGCGCAGGTCGAGGAGCGCCGGGAGCGGATCGACCGAGCCGGTCGCGGTCGTTCCCATCGTCGCGACGACCGTCCCGACGCCGCCGCGGGAAAGCCGCTCTTCCAGGGCCCCGACGTCCATGCGGCCGCGCCGGTCGCAGGAGACCGTTTCGAACGGCAGGCCGAGCACGCCGCCGATCCGCCCGTGGGTGTAGTGCGCCTGCTCCGAAGCGAGGACCGCGGCGCCGGGGCGGAGCCTTCCGGCGATCCAGAGCGCTTCCAGGTTCGCCATCGTTCCGCCGCCGCAGAGGTGGCCGAGGCACGCGTCCCAGCCGAACATGCGCGCGATCTCCCCGATCGCCTCCTTTTCCATCCGCGAGCTCGCGCGGCCGCCGTCGAGCGCGTGGTTGTTGGGATTGATCCACATCGCCAGCGCGTAGGCGGCGCGCGCGACGGGGTGGGGCGGTTTCATCATTTGCCCGGCGTAGAGGGGGTGGAAGTACGGATAGTTGTCGCGGAGGCGCTCGGCCACCTCTCCGAGCACGGTCTCGATCTCCGGCGGGGCGGCCGCCGCGGCGCCCAACGCCGGAAGCTCCGCGAAGCCCGCCTCGAGCCTCTCCAGGGCATCGCGCAGGACTCGCAGAGAGTCCCTCTCCAGCAGGGGCTCCGCGAGCGACGGCGCGGACCCACCCCGCAAGCGGCTCATTCCGTGAAGAGGACGACTCCGCCAACGAGCTTCGCGAGCCCGTTGTAGATCGACGCGGCGATGAGCGTCCCGATGAAGCCGACCAATCCGTAGCAGATCGGCAGGATGACGATGGCGCCCACGCCGAACATGACGCCGAACAGGCCTCCGGTCGGCATGCCGGACCCGGCGAAGCCCGACCCCACCATCGAAACCAGTGCGATGATTGCGCCGATGAGCAGACCCATGATCGCGTAGAGGGCGGCCGAGATCTTCGCAAAGGACATCGGGTCGAGCCGTTTGATCGTCATGTTCTCTCCTTCAGTTTCGCGGCAGTCTACTCCCCCGGTCGCTCCTCGACGGGTCGAGGGGCGCGCCGGCCCAAGAGGAGGTAGACGGCGAGCCCCGCGAGGATCGCGGCCGCTCCTGCGGCCGCCTGGTCGCGGCGAAGGCCCGTGAGAAGCCACAGGGAGAGGAGCGCGGCCAGAAGCGGGACGACAGGGCCGCCGGGCACGCGGAACCGGGCCCGAGGCATCTTCCGTCTCAGGATCGGGATCGAGACGCACGTCGCGGCGGAGAAGACCAGCCGGGCGATCGCGCTGACGGCGGCGAGCTCCCCGAACGTCCCCGCGAGCGAGACGGCCCACGCCAGAACGGCGAAGGCGAGAACCGACAGGTACGGCGTCCGGTAGCGCGGATGGACGCGGGCGAGAGCGCGCGGCAGCTGCCCCGCCCGCGCGAACGCATAGAGGATCCTCGGGCCGACGAGGATCAGGGCGCTCTCGCTGCCGAGCGTCGAAAGGACCGCCCCGAGGGCGATGACGCCGGCGCCGATGGGACCCAAAAACATGGCCGCGGCCGAAGCGAGAGGGGTCGGGTCGGAGGCGAGGCCGGGAAGAGTCCCGAGCGCCACGATCTGGATGAGGACGTAGAGCACGGTGGTCAGGCCGATCGCCGCGAGCAGCGCGATCGGCAGATGGCGCTTCGGGTCCTCGACCTCCTCGGCGGGGACGTTCGCGTTCTCGAAGCCGCCGAAGGCGAAGACGAGCAGGAGGCTCACCTGTTTGAGCGACGACACGGGCGGCAGGCCGAGGAGCCGGTACCGGGCCGGGTCGGCTGCGAAGAGTCCCGCCGAGACGAAGAGGAGAAGCGGGAGCATTTTCGCGACGGTCAGGACATTGACCGTCCGCGCGCCCGAGCGCACGCCCGCGAGATTCAAGACGGTCAGCAGACCGATCGCGAGGGTCAGGGAGGCGGCGCGGCCGGGTCCCGCGGCCGGCGTGGGCCAGAAGTAGCCGAGGTAGGCCGCGAAGGCGTTCGCGATGGCGGCGGAGGCCGCCAGGCGCGAGAGGAAAAACATCCAGCCGACCTGGAATCCGAAGAAGGGACCGAAGGCCGCGCGGGCATAGACGTAGGGACCGCCGCTCTCCTCGAAGAGGCTCCCCGCCTCGGCGAAGCAAAGGACGACGAGCGCCATCAGGCACGCCGCGAGCAGGTACGCCGCCGGGCTCGCCGCCCCGGCCAGCGCCGCCACCGTCGCCGGCAGAATGAAGATCCCCGAGCCGACGACGCCGTTGACCGCGATGGCGATCAGCCCGGCGAGCCCCACGGCGCGCAACAGCCGCGGAGCGTCGTTCTCCCGGCTCACACGTTGTTCAGGATCGAGAGGGCCGTGCCGCTGAAGATGCGCTCCTTCTCGACGGCGGGAATGTTTAGGGACTCGATGGAGGAGACGGCGCGGTCGATGGAGCCCAGCATGTGCGGGTAGTCGCTTCCCATGACCATGTGGTCCGTGCCGACGAGGTCCCGGACCATGCCGAGCGTGTGCGGGCTGAACGTGACGGTGTCGTAGGTCAGGCGCTTCAGATAGACGCTCGGCAGCTCGTCGATCTTCGCGCGGCACTCGGCGAAGTCGCGGAATCCGTTGTCCAGCCTCTCCATGAGATACGGGACCGCCCCGCCCAGATGCCCGATGATCCAGCGGATGTTGGGGAGATCGCGGAACATGCCGTCGAAGCACATCCGGGCCACGGCGAGAGTCGTGTCGAAGGGGAACCCGACGAGCGGTCCGAGGACATACTCGTTGAACGGCTCCGAGTGGGCCGGCAGCATCGGATGGAGGAAGATGCAGAGACGCATCCGGTCCGCCTCCTTGAAGAACGGCCGGTAGACCGGGTCCGTCAGGGCCCGCCCCCGGATGTTGGAGAGGAGGATGACGCCCTGGAGCTTCAGTTCTCCGATCGCGCGGTGCAGCTCCGCGAGCGCCGCGTCGGGAGCGTCCATCGGGATCGAGGCGAAGCCCCGGAAGCGCTTCGGGTGGCGCGCGGCAAGCTCCGCGTAGGCGTCGTTGACCATCCGCGCGATCTCCGGCTGTCCCTCGGCGCCGGCGAAGAACACGTTGGGGGTCGAGAGGGAGAGGACCTCCACGTCGATCCCGACGCGGTTCATGTCTTCGAGCCTGCGGTCCGGGTCCGTCATCGGGGCCGTGACGCCGAAGAACCGCGCGCCGCGATAGCGGATGATCGTCCGGCCGGTCGGGTCCGTGCCGAAGGAGAATTCCGACGGCGTATCCCGGAGTGTCTCGAAATACCGCGGCGGATAGTAGTGCGTGTGCAGGTCCATCTTCATTGGTGTCGCTCCGGGACTAAGGTAACTGCATTATTTCGCGCGGGGAGGCGATCCGGATATAGTCTCTTGTTCCTTTTCCGCTCCGGAAACCGTAGGATGCCCGGCTTCACAAAGGAAAGACCCATGAGGACCAATCCGATTCGAGCCGCGTGCGCGGCGGCGGCGTCTCTGCTTGTCGTCCTCGCGCTCGGCGCCCAGACATCCGGACAGATTCGCGGAACCGTCGTGGACGACGACAACAAGGCGCTCGAGGGAGTGCGGGTGGAGATCAGCTCCGCTTCCTCCTCCACCCGGGTCTTCAAGACCGGCAGGAACGGCCAGTTCCACTGCGCGCTTCTCTCCCCGGGAACCTACAAGGTCACGTTCACGCGCGACTCCTACAGCGAGGTCGAGAAGCACGCGACCGTGCGCCTGGACGGGACCGCCACCGTCAACGCGAAGCTCTTCCGGCTAACGGCTTCGGGAAGTAGCGGAACGACGCGATCAGGCGGGCTCGGCTTGCGGAACACCGGCCAATCGCCGTTTTAAGACGTCTCGTCCGGATGCCTCATGGCTAAACGGCCGCCCCTCCGATCCCCGGGGCAGGCGCGGCCGCGTGCCCGGCTCTTGAGTCTCACTCGGAGACGAGACGTCCCCGGCCGCGGCGACCGTTTCGAGCCGCAAGGCCGTTTTTCCGCAGAGTGTTACACCATTTTCACCAGGTGACCGTGAGGAACCGGGAAAGCCGGAAACCTCCTGGTCCTCGTTGCTCCGCGTCCCGGTACTGGACAAAAGTCCAATGGACAAGGATCGCGATTGGGTATGGAGTCTCGTTTTCAACGTGCCGGTTATGAGACAGAGCGCGCGAGCTTCCTCAAGCGGAAGTGTATGTCCGTCTCGGAAGCGGGCTGTCAACCGAGTGTGCGTCCGTTGACGTTCGCCGCGTCTATCATGAGCAACGGCGGCAAGGTCGATTGGATTATGGAAATGGCGGAGCGTGAGGAACAAGGAGGGGTGAGATGAGGCGACCAACTAGGAATCTGCTCTCTGTGGTTATCGGCGTTGTCTGTGTCGCGTTTCTGGTGCAGGGCGTCGGGCTTCGCTTGCCCGGGATCGTGAAGGCATTGACCGCCGTGTCGGGCGGAGCGGCCTCCTCCTCCTCCTCGCGGGCTGCCGTGCGTGGGGCTTCTTCGGGCGCCACGGCGTCCTCCGCGTATCTGGCGTCCTCCGCCGATCTGACGGAGAGACCGTGCACGGCGATGAGCTCGAATGAATCGAGCTTCAACCAGACGTCGATCGGCGAGGGCAGCGTGATCTGGTTCAACAGCGCGATCCACGTGGACGGTTTGGGCGCGAGCCCGGCGCGGATTTACCTGACGGATTCGACGATCAACTTTACGGCCAAGGGGGCCCGATACAACCTGACCGTGCCGGCGGCGACGATCACGTTCGACCCGGCGGCGAAGGCGGCCTCGACCAACTTCGACGAGTCGAGCAATCAGTGGGTCACGACGGTCCCGAGCAGTCTGGCGAGCAGAGCGTTTCTGACGGGACTGGCCTTTCCTGTTCCGGCCGGGGGACTGCCGGGAGGGGTGAGCGGGATGACCTGGTCGGCGGCGTTCTCGACGGATACGCCGGGCGTGACGGCGAAGTGGCAGTGGGCGGCCGCGGTTTACAGCAGCTTCGGCCCGGACTACAACTCGCTGGCCGTCAAGGCGGTGGACGAGCAGGCGGGACCGCGATCGGTGAAGACTCAGGCTCAGGCCGGCAAGCCGGCGAACATGGAAATGTTCCTGACCGGCGGCGGGAGCGGGGACGGGGAGTCGAATTTCACGGGCTCATTCGGGGCGGTCAGCGCCGTGACGCCCTGCACGGCGGGCATGTCCAATCAGCCCCGGGAGACCTCCCGGACGACCTTTGTGTTGGTCTACGGGGTCAACCCCGGCATCGGGCCCCGGGTCACGACCGGTCTGGCGATCACGAAGACGTGTCCGGGGCCGGCCCCGGTGCCTCCCGGCACCATGTTCCAGTGCCAGTTCACGGTCCAGAACCAGGACCCGGACAACAGCGTCAACACCCTCGCCGTCACGAACCAGGAAGGATTTCCGGGCGGGACTCCCGTTCCGGCTTGCGTTCCCTGCAGCCAGGGAGGCATCCCCGTGACCGTGCTCGGGCCCAAGGGCTCCGCGACGGATACCTGCGCGGGCGCCGTGTGCGAGACCGCGCCTGCCTGCACCTCGACCGCCTTCTTCTACACCGATCAGGTTTCCGCCACCGGCTTCGATGAGAACGGCGGCGGGATCCCGCTCCCGGTGTCGGCCAGCACCACCAACCAGGTCCTGATCGCCGCCTGCACGCCGACGCCGACCAACACGCCGACCAACACGCCGACGAACACGCCGACGAACACGCCGACGAACACGCCGACGAACACGCCGACCAACACGCCGACGAATACTCCGACGAACACGCCGACGAATACTCCGACGAACACGCCGACGAATACTCCGACCAACACGCCGACGAACACGCCGACCAACACGCCGACGAACACGCCAACGAACACACCGACGAACACGCCAACGAACACGCCGACGAATACACCCACCAATACGCCGACAAGAACTCCGACGGTGACAGTGACGCCGACGGCGCGGGTCTGCACCGAGGACCCGACCGCGCACCTGACGCTGACCGTCGACCTCGCGCAGCCGGCGGGCGGAACCAATTTCCATTCGGTGCAGGACGCCTACAACGCGGCGGCTCCCAACGCGGGCGAGGTCATCGGCATCTTCAGCAACACCACCGAGAACGCGACCCTGGGCGGCGCCAAGACCCTGAAGATCACGCAGTGCACGGTCGCGCGCATGACTGCGGCCAACAACGCCTTGCCCGTGTGGAACATCACGAGCACGGGCAAGCTGACGATCGTGGGTCCCGACTCGATGGGCGGCACCGTCGGCTGGCAGCTCGTGACGGGCAGCCACACCTTGAAGTCCATCCGAGCCGACGGCGCGAGCCAGTACGGAGTCCTGGTTTCCGGCAACGGAAACAGCGTGAGCTGGAACTCGCTCGGCGGCAGCGCCGCCAACGGGGTCGGCATGCGCGTCGAGGGCACGTCGAACAAGCTCAAGGGGGGCACCGTCGCCAGCAACGCGGGGGACGGCGTTCAGCTCATCGGCAATAGCAACAACCTCTCGGGCGCGACCATCCGGAACAACGGAGGTCAGGGCATCCTGGTCCAGGGCTCGAGCAACACAGTCAACAGCAACAGCGCGAATTCGAACGGGATGAACGGGATCCTGGTCACCGGAGCGAGCAACACGATCTCCAGCAACTCGTCGGACAACGGCCACGGAAACGGCCAGAACGGGATCAAGGTCCCTGGCAACAGCAATCAGCTCACGAGCAACAAGCTGTACAGCAATTCCGCGGACGGCTACAACGTCTTCGGCACGGGGAACAAGGTCAAGAGTAACAACGCCACCAACGACACCGCCCTCGAGTTCAACATCGGGCCGGGCAACACCGACCAGACCGGCAACAAGGCCAACGGCAACAAGTGCACCTTCGGGGCCGGCGGCGGGACCTGCAACTGATCGGGAAGCGGTAAGAATCCCTCGGTTGTCATCCGGCGCCGGGTCTCTCGTCAAGAGAGACCCGGCGCCTTTTTTTCCCCGCCGGGCCTTGGGGTCGCCGGGCGCGGCGGCAATCTTCAGCGGCGGCGCGAGGCGGTCGAGCCGCGAGCGAGGCGTCTTCGCGCCACGGCCTGTGTCAGGTCGGCAATCGTCTGCCCGTCGAGGTGCCGCTCGAGCATGGCGCGAGCTTCCTTCCAGGCGGGATGCGCCGGGCAGGGCATCGCGTCGGAGCACTCCTCGAGCCCGAGGATGCAGCGCCCCCACAGGCCCGCGCCGTCGATCGCGCGCACGACCTCGAGGAGGGAAATCCGCGACGCTTCCCGGGCGAGGCGGATCCCACCGGGAGACCCCCGCCGCCTCTCCACCAGCCCCGCCAGCAGGAGAAAGTGGAGGACCTGATCGAGCACCGGGACGGACAGCCCGGTCTCGGAGGCGAGCGCATCGAACTTCCGATCGGAGCCCGGACGCCGCAGCGCCGCCGCGGCGAGCCGTTCCATGACGCGAAATGCCTCCTTGCAGGTGCGCGAGTAGAGCGGCGACTGCAGCAGCTCCGCCGGATACAGCGGTCCGAGCCGTTTGCGCCTCGGGGGCACGGCCGACACGTTAGCACGAGCCGGAGCCCGGCTCGATCGCGCCGGCCCGCAGCGAAGGGCCTCTCCGGACTTGATGCTTTTGCATCATCCCATCGGAAACGCGCCGTGGCAGTCTTGCGTCCGGAAAGGAGCTTCCCCCTATGTCGATGGTCATCAACGAAACGTGCATCAACTGCGGAAATTGCGAGCCGGCCTGCCCGAACCAGGCGATCTCCGCGGGCGACAACATCTACCTCGTCGCGCACGAGCGCTGCACCGAGTGCGTCGGCGCGTTCGACAAGCCCCAGTGCGTAGACGCCTGCCCGATCGGCGACTGCATCACGGTCGATCCGGCCAACACCGAGTCGCAGGAGATCCTGCTCGCCCGCTACCAGCAGCTCCACCCGAACTAGACGTCGCTCCGCGTTTGCGCGGGAAATGCGCCTGCGGCGCACCGGCGAGCGGCTCGGCCGGATGCGGCCTCGACCGCTCGCCTTTCCCCGTGCAAACGCTACGCTCCCGCGGCGCGCGCCTCCTCCCTCGGTTACTTCGGGAGACTACGCGCGCCGCGAGCTCATCGGGGAGAGTCTCTATGAAGGGAGCCGTTTCGTGATTTGTAGGGGAGGGGCTTGCCCCGCCAGTTTTCCGAAGAAGTTCCAACCCTCCCAGGTCTCACGACGTCCAAGAGGACGGAAGATGTCCGTCTGGAGGGAGGTCGGCATGGGACGAAGCTCCTTGAAGCTCGAGGGGGCCGCGGTCGTGGCCTTTGTATTGGTTTTCGCCTCCGGCGCTTTGGCGCGAGAGCCGGGAGACGACTGGGTGACGGCCGCGCCCGCTTCGGTCGGACTCTCGGCGGAGAAGCTCGAGGCGATGGAAAAGGCAATCGGGGCGGGCGAATTCAAGAAGATCACGAGCGTCCTCGTCGCCCGCCGCGGGCAGCTCGCCTACGAGGGGTACTTCGGCGGCACGGACGCCGCGACGCTCCGCAACACGCGCTCCGCCACCAAGACCGTGACGGGGATGTTTCTGGGAATCGCACTGGACCGGAAGCTGCTGCCGGACGTCCGCGCCCGCGTCCTCCGGTTCTTTCCCGAAAGACATTTCCAGAACCCGGACCCCCGGAAAGCGGCGATCACCGTCGAGGACCTCCTGACGATGAGCTCGCTCCTCGAGTGCGACGACTGGAACTCCTTCTCCCGCGGGAACGAAGAGCGCATGTACCTGATCGAGGACTGGCTGCAGTTCGCGCTGGACCTTCCGATCAAGGGATTCCCTCCCTGGGTCACGCGGCCGAAGGACTCTCCCCACGGGCGCAGCTTCAGCTACTGCACGGCCGGCGTCTTCGTGCTCGGGCGCGTCCTCGAACGCGCGGCGAAGGTCCCGGTGGAGACGTTCGCGCGGGAAGCTCTCTTCGGTCCCATCGGAATCGGGAAAGCCGAGTGGCAGTTCTCCCCTTTCCACCAGGCGCAGACGGGCGGGGGCCTGAGCCTGACGAGCCGGGACCTCGCGAAGCTCGGCCGCCTCTACGCCGACGGAGGCGTCTGGAACGGCCGCAGGATCGTGTCGGCGGGTTGGGTCAAGGCGTCAACGGAGCCGCACGTCCGGATCGACGAGGACACCGAGTACGGCTATCTCTGGTGGCTGAAGACCTTCAAGTCGGGAGACAGGACCTTCCCGGCGTTCTTCATGAGCGGCAACGGCGGAAACAAGGTCGCGGTCTTCCCGGAGCTGGACATGGTCGTCGTGATCACGACCACGAACTTCAATCAGCGCGACGCGCACGATCTGACCGACCGCCTGCTCTCCGAGCACGTCCTCGCGGCCGTCGAGAAGTAAGACCCGGTCCCCCCGAGTCCCGAGTCCCGAGTCCCGTCCCCTACTTCTTCGGCTTGTCGAAGAGCGCCTTGTACTGGCCGTACCCCTCTTGCTCGAGCCTCTCGGCCGGGATGAAGTGCATCGCGGCGGAGTTCATGCAGTAGCGCTGCCCCGTCGGCGGCGGGCCGTCGTCGAAGACGTGCCCCAGGTGCGAGTCCGCGTGCACGGAGCGGACTTCGTTGCGGGGAATCAACAGCCGGAAATCCCTCCCGGTCTTGATGTTCGCCTTTTCGAGCGGCCGGGTGAAGCTCGGCCAGCCGGTCCCCGACTCGTACTTGTCGAGCGAGGAGAAGAGGGGCTCGCCCGAGACGACGTCCACGTAGATGCCCGGCCGGTGGTTGTCCCAGTACTCGTTGGAGAAGGCCCGCTCGGTCCCCTCCTTCTGCGTGACCTCGTACTGGAGAGGCGTCAGCGTCTTGCGCAGCTCGGCGTCCGAGGGCTTCTGAAAGCTCCCTGTCCAACCCTTCATCTTCGGCTCCTCTCCGCGCGCCGCCAGGGCGAGTGCCAGCGCGGCGAGCGCGGCCATGATTGTCCTGCCCCTCATCTGTGACCTCCCGCCGGTTCGCCCCAGATTTCCTTCAACCGGGCGTCGCGGCCGCATCCCATCCGGTATTCGTGGTATCGCACGGGGTTCTTCTTGTAGAAATCCTGGTGATACTCCTCGGCCGGGTAGAACGTGGACGCCGCGACGATCTGCGTCGCGATCCTCCCATTGAACTTCGGGTCCGCTTCGAGCTTTCTCTTCGACTCCTCGGCCGCCTGCCTCTGGGCATCGCCCTGGTAGAAGATGGCCGACCGGTACTGGTTGCCGTGGTCGCAGAACTGTCCGTTCTTCTGGAACGGATCGACGTTGCGCCAGAACACGTCGAGGAGCTTCTCGTAGCTGGTCTTCGACGGGTCGTAGGTGACCTCGACCGACTCGGCATGCCCGGTCCCCCCCGAGGAGACTTCCTCGTATGTCGGGTTCTTCTTCTGCCCGCCGGTGTAGCCGGAGACGACCGAGAGGACCCCCGGAAGGCCCTCGAACGCCGTCTCCTCGCACCAGAAGCAGCCCCCCGCGAAGATCGCCGTGGCGTGCTCTCCGGGCGCCAGGGCGCTCGAGAAAAGAGAGATCCCGAACCAGAGGGCGAAACCGGCGGCGACACGTAACTTCAAGACTGGCCTCCTTCTTCGCATTCAGACAACCCCGCCAGGACTCCTTAGATTCCACTCCGGGTACGGAGGTTTCACGGCCCGCGGATGCCCCGCGGCGACCCGGTCTCGCCCGGCCGTTTGATGAAAATAAATCATCGCCGGCGGCGGGCCGCGCCTTCTAATTCCCTCCGGAGGTGTCCCGTGCGCGTTGAGAAGTGGATGACCGCCAGGCCCGTCACTCTGAAGGCGACCGACTCGCTCGCGAGAGCGATCGACCTGATGAAAGAGAAGAAGATCCGCCGGATCCCGATCATGTCCGACGCCGGCAAGCTCGTCGGGATCGTCTCGGATCGCGACTTGAAGGACGTCTCCCCCTCGCGCGCCACGACGCTCGACATCTGGGAGCTCCACTACGTGCTGGACAAGCTGAAGCTCGGCGACATCATGACGAAGAAGCCGTGGACCGTGACGCCCGAGATGCCGATCGAGAAGGCGGCGCTCCTGATGCTCGAGAAGAGGGTCGAAGGGCTCCCCGTGCTGGACGCGAAGGGTGTCCTCGTCGGGATCCTGACAGAGGGCGACATCTTCCGAGCCCTTGTCGACCTGACGGGAGTCGCCCGGAAGAAGACGCGCATCAGCCTCCTCATCCCCGACAAGCCGGGCAACATCCGCGAAGCGGCGGACATCTGCCGGGCCCAGGGCGGGACGATCTTCTCGATCCTCGGCTCCTACGCGAAGGTGCCGGCCGGCAAGCGCGAGCTCGTCATGCGCGTGGACTGCCCCTCCCCCGATGCCCTGCGCGCGGAGCTGGCAAAGAAGTTCGGTGAGGCGTCAGTCGAGACCGACTGAGACCCGCTTCCGCGACATGGCGGCCGCGCCGATCCGCGGCACAAGCCTGTCTCCGGCGGGCGAATGATGAAAATGAATCATCCGGCCGCCGTCTCGGCTCGCCAAAAATGAACGCTCAAAACCGAGGCTTTCGATAGGAGGTTTCCGATGACCACCCGGCGCTTGTTTTCGTTTCTTGCCGTCGCGGCAATCCTCTCCCTGTGCCTGGGAGCTCCGCCCCTCGCCGCTCAGGCCAAGACCTTCAAAGTGGGCGTTCCGCTGCCACTGACCGGCGCCGAAGCGAAGTTCGGCGAGATCGAGAAGCAGGCCTACGAGATGGCGATCGAGGAAATCAACGCCAAGGGGGGCGTCAAGGGCATGCAGCTCGCCCTCGACATCCAGGACTCCGGCGGCAAGCCGGAGACCGCCACGGCGATCGTCGAGAAGTTCATCACGATCGACAAGTACCCGATCGTGGTCGGCGAATACACGAGCCAGTGCAGCTACGCGGTCGCCGGCGTCGCCGAGAAGTACAACGTCCCCTACCTCGTCGTGACGGGCGCGGCCGACAAGATCACGCAGCAGGGGTGGAAGAACATCTTCCGCATGAACCCGCCCTCGAGCCTCTACAACATGGGTGTCTTCAGCTTCTTCGAACAGGTCGCCAAGCCCAAGTCCATCGCGATCCTCTACGAGAACACCGACTTCGGCAACAGCACCTCGAAGGCGATGAAGGAATACTGCGAGACGCACGGAGTCAACATCGTCCTCGCCGAGGGGTACCAGGCGGGCGGCGTGGACTTCAAGCCGATCCTGCAGAAGGTCAAGTCGCTCCGGCCGGACATCATCTACATGGTCTCGTACCTGATGGACGCCTCGCTCCTCATGCGGCAGTCCAAGGAGCTCGACATCAATCCGCAGGCCTTCATCGGCGGCGGCGCGGGACACACGCTCCCCGAGTTCCTGCAGAACGCGGCCGCCGCCTCGGAGTACTGCTACTCCGCCACGCTCTGGACGCCGCAGGTCAAGTACCCGGGCGCCAAGGAGTTCTTCGACAACTTCAAGAAGAAGTACAACAAGGAAGCGGACTACCACGGCGCCGAAGCCTATGCCGCCGCGTACGTCCTGGCGGACACCGTCAAGCGGGCGAAGAGCCTCTCTTCCGACGACCTGCGCTCGGCGCTGGCGGAAACGAATATCATGACGGCCTTCGGACCCGTGAAGTTCATCTCCTGGGATAAGTTCACGAACCAGAACAGAATGGAAACGCTCGTGCTGCAGGTGATCAACGGGAAGTACGAGACGGTGTGGCCCAAGGATGCCGCGTCCGCCAAGTACGTGTACCCCGTCCCCCGCTGGCGCGACCGCAAGTAGCCGCCTCCATCCGGTAACTGGAAAGCATGTCACCCCAGGTTGCCGGACAGATCGAGCTCCTCGGGCAGGTCCTGATCTCGGGAATCCTGCTCGGGGGGCTCTATGCCCTCATCGGCCTCGGCATGTCGCTCATCATGGGCGTCATGAAGATCATCAACCTCGCCCATGGCGAGCTGATGATGGTCGCGATGTACATGACGTACTGGGCGTTCACGCTGATCCACATGGACCCGTACGTCTCGCTCCTGATCGTCTGCCCGGCGATGTTCTTGATCGGCGTGGCGATCCAGAAGTTTCTGATCACGCCCGTCATGGATGCCGAGTCGATCCTTCCGGAAAACCAGGTTCTCCTGACGGTCGGCATCGGGCTGGTCCTCTCGAACCTCGCCCTGCTTCTCTTCACGGCGAACTACCGGTCCGTCCCCGTCTCCTACGCCTCGAAGACGATGTACTGGGACCTGAAGCTGGGGGGACAGACGATCTCTCTCTCGGTGAGTTTTCCGTTTCTCGCCGCCTTCTGCATCGCGGTCCTCCTCGGCGCGGCCCTCTTCCTGTTCCTCGGCAAGACGGACACCGGACGGATGATCCGCGCGACCGCCCAGGACAAGCGCGCCGCCGCGCTCATGGGGATCAACACCAAGAAAATCACCTACATCACGTTCGGTCTCGGCGCCGGCCTCGTCGGGGCGGCGGGAGCGCTGCTCGACCCGGTCTATTACCTCTATCCTCAGATCGGCGGCCCGTTCACGGCGAAGGCGTTCATCATCACGGTCCTGGGCGGGATGGGGAACATCCCGGGCGCCGTCCTCGGGGGCCTCGTCCTCGGCCTGGCCGAATCGCTCGGCTCGGTCTATGTCAGCCTCGGCTACAAGGACGCCTTCGGCTTCATCATCTTCGTCCTCGTCCTGATCTTCCTCCCGAGGGGGCTCCTCGGAAAGGGACGGGCGTGATGACGAAGAAGACCCTCTTCGGAGGAGCCGGGCTCGCGGCCCTCGTCCTGTTTCCGCTCGCCGTCGGGAACCCGTACATCCTTCACCTGCTCATCATGTCCATGCTCTGGATCCTCCTCGGCCAGAGCTGGAACCTGCTCGGGGGATTCACGGGACAAGTTTCCTTCGGCCACGCGGCGTTCTTCGGCGTCGGCGCCTACACGTCCGCGATCCTCGTCAAGTCGGGGTTCTCCCCCGCGGTGGCCTGGTCGGGGCTCCTCCTCGGCGGAATCACGGCCGCCCTCGTCGCGTCGGTCATCGGCTGGATCTGCTTCCGGCTGCGCGGCCCGTACTTCGCGCTGTCGGTCCTCGCGCTCTCGGAGGTCCTGCGCCTCGTCGCGGTCAACTGGAAACAGCTGACCAACGGCGCCGAGGGGATCCTCTACATCCCGGCCTTCACGTCGAAGACGTACTACTACTGGATCATCCTCGCCCTGGCCGCGGTCTGTTTCCTCGTCATCCGCGCCGTCATGCGGTCGAAGCTCGGCTTCTATTTCCTTTCCATCCGCGAGGACCAGGACTGCGCCGAGTCCCTCGGCATCGACACGACGAAGTACAAGCTCTACTCGCTGCTCATCAGCGCCTTCTTCACGGGAGTGGCGGGCAGCTTCTACATGAACTACCTCGGATTCATCGATCCCGGGATCGTCTTCTCGGTCCACGACATCTCCGTGATGATGATCCTCGTCACGATGCTCGGCGGCGTCGCCACGATGTGGGGCCCGGCCGTCGGGGCCGTCCTCTACATCCTCGTCTCGGAGCTGTTCCGAGTCTGGCTCAAGACCGGGCACCTGATCTTCTTCGGCGTCCTCATCATCGTCATCATCATCTTCTTCCCGCAGGGGATCGTCGGGACCCTCAAGCAATGGCGCGCGGGGCGCCTGCAGCGGCGGGCCGCCGCCGCCCGGCCGGAGGCGGCGTGAGCCTCCTGGAGCTGAAGACCGTCTCGAAGCGGTTCGGCGGCCTGATGGCCGTCGGCAACATGTCGTTCACGATCGAGAAGGGGGAGATCCTGGGTTTGATCGGCCCCAACGGCGCGGGCAAGACCACGATCTTCAACCTCATCAACGGCTACTTCGCGCCGACGCACGGCGAGATCCTCTTCAACGGGAAGCGGATCGACGGATTGAAACCGCACGCCGTGTGCCGGCTCGGACTCGCCCGGACCTTCCAGGTCGTCAAGCCGCTCGCACGCCTGACCGTCCTCGAGAACGTGATGGCCTCCGCCTTCTGCCGGACGGATCACCGCGAGGAGGCCCGGCGGATCGCGCTGGAAACCACGGCCTTCGCCGAGATGGAGGAATGGCGCGACCGCGCGGCCGGCGGGTTGCCGCTCGGGATGCGCAAGCGCCTGGAGATGGCGCGCGCCCTCGCGACGAAGCCGGAGCTGCTCCTGCTCGACGAGAACTTCGCGGGGCTGAACCCGTCCGAGGTCGAGAACACGATCGAGATCGTGAAGAAGATCCACGCGATCGGCGTCACGATCCTGATCATCGAGCACAACATGCGCGTCATCATGGCGATCTCTGACCGGCTCCTCTGCATCAACTACGGCGAGAAGATCGCCGAGGGGACTCCGCGGGACGTCGCCGACAACCAGCAGGTCATCGACGCCTACCTGGGAGTGGCGGGGGACGACGCGCATGCTTGAGGTCAAGGGCATCGACGTCTTCTACGGGGACGTGCAGGTCCTCTGGGACGTGTCCTTCGAGGTCAAGAAGGGAGAAATCGTCGCGCTGATCGGAGCCAACGGCTCGGGCAAGACGACGACGCTCTCGACCGTCTCCTCGCTGCTCAAGCCCCGAAACGGGTCGGTTCTCTACGAGGGATCGCCGATCCATACCCGGGCCGCCTACGACATGGTCAGCCTCGGGATCGCGCACGTGCCCGAGGCGCGCCGCCTCTTCCCCGAGATGACCGTGCGCGAGAACCTGCTCCTGGGCGCCCTGACGCCCGAGGCGAAGAAGTCACGGGCGGAGACGCTGGAGCGGGTCTTCGCGACCTTCCCGAGACTCAAGGAGCGCGAAAAGCAGCAGGCCGGAACACTCTCGGGCGGCGAACAGCAGATGGCCGCCATCGGGCGCGGCCTGATGTCGAAGCCGCGTCTCCTCATGCTCGACGAGCCTTCGCTCGGCCTCTCCCCGATCCTCGTCGCGGACATCTTCCGGGTCATCCGGGACGTCCACGCCGCCGGGGTCACGGTGCTCCTCGTCGAGCAGAACGTGTTCCGGACCCTGGAGATCGCCGACCGCGCCTATGTCCTGGGCAACGGCCACGTCGTGCTGCAGGGGTCGGGCGCGGAGCTCCTCGCCAACGACCACGTCCGCAAGGCCTACCTCGGACTGTAGAGTTTCAGCTTTCAGGTTTCGGGTTTCAGGGGCGAAACGGCGGCGGCCTGCGGTATGAGTGGGGCCGCGTGAAGAGACGGACGTTCCGGGCGGAGCTCGTCGCCGGGCACAAGGGCGCTGCTCTCCTTCGAGGCCGGCGACCGGCCTCCGGTCGAGATCCTGAAGGCCTGGATCCCCGAGAGCTACCGCGCGATCGCGCCGAAGAGGCTCGCCGCGAAACTCGACTCCGCCGAGCGTTAGCTTTCCTCTCCCCTCTCCTCCGTTGTCATCCTGAGCGAAGCGAAGGATCTGTCCTCGTCGGCTGGCCGACCGGAGCAGATCCTTCGTCGCGGAACCTGTCCCGACCACGACAACCGCCTCGCTCGAGCCAACCGGAGCAGATTCCTCGCGGAGCCTGTCCCGAGCTCGGGTGCTGCGACTCGAAGCGGCCAGAGCAGATCCCTCGCTTCGCTCGGGATGACAGCGAAGGACGAGGGACTCGGAATGACATTGGAAGCGGAGGGGCTCCTCAGGATGACAGAGGGGCCGAGGCCGGCCGGCTCACTGGAGCTCCGGCGCGAGGGCGTCGAACTCCTTCGCGACGTCGGCGAGCTCCCGGCGGAGGGTCTCCACGCGCTCGACCTGGTAGGACGCGGGCTTCCCTTCCCACCCTATGAGAGCTCCGTACACCGTGTCGAGGTGCTCGCGGATCCGCTCCTCGCCGGTGATCGCGCCCCCTTCCTTCGTCGCGACGATTTTCTTCTTGACCTCGTCGATCTTCGCGATGGCCTCGGCCGCCTTCTTCGCCTGCGGATCCGAGGGGGACAGAGACTTCGCCCGGCCCGCGACCCTGGCCCGCGCCGCGTCGATCCTGTCCACGAGAGCGCTCATCTCGTTGAAGAGGGCGCGCGCCTTCATCACCGCGTCGAACTGTTCCCGGCGCTCGGCCGCGCCGTAGGGGGCGCGCCGGTCGACGCCGATCTCGAGCTTCGTCTCGATGGACCGGCCGCCCTTCGTCAGCCGCACGGTGTACGTGCCCGGCGGAACGCGCGGGCCCTGCGAGGCGTTGAACGCGACGGTCGCGGCGCGCGGCACGCGCGGCGGCTGGATGCGCATGGACCAGACGGCCCGGTTGATCCCCCTCCGCTTGGTCGCGGAGATCGTGTCCACGAGCTTGCCGTCGGTGTCGAAGACCTCCAGCTTGATCGGGCCGAAGAGGTGCCGAGTGCGCTGGTAGTAGGTGATGACGGCGCCAGCGGGAGGATTCGGGCCGACGAAGCTCGCGTCCCCCTCCACCCAACCGCCCTGCGCCGGCATGCGCTGCTCGACCGGGCGGCCGGGGAGGAACGCCGCCTCCCGGCCGAGGACCTCGCCGCTCAGGTTCCGCAGCGGGGTCAGGTCGTCCACGATCCAGATGCCCCGTCCGTGCGTGGCGAGGACGAGGTCGTGGTCGCGCGGGTGCACCTGCACCTCGCGGACCGCCACGCTCGGGAAGTCGCCCCCCTTGAACTCCGCCCATGTCGTCCCGCCGTCGGGCGAGATCCAGAGCCCGAACTCCGTGCCGAGGAAGAGGAGCGAGGGCTTGACCGCGTCCTCCTTGATGACGTGCGCGTATCCGCGGACCCCCTGCGCGGGCGAGACGATCCGCTTCCAGGTCTTCCCGAAATCCGCCGTGCGGTAGACCCACGGGGTCATGTCTCCGAACGTGTGGCGGTCGAAGGCCACGTAGGCCGTCGCCGCGTCGAAGCGGCTGGCCTCGACCCAGCTCACCCAGAGACCCTTCGGCGCGCCCTGGACGTTGCCGGCGACGTTCGACCAAGTCTTCCCGCCGTCGCGCGTCAGCTGCACGTTGCCGTCGTCGGTCCCCACCCACAGGACGTTGCCGTCCTTCGGCGATTCGGAGATCGAGTAGATCGTCGTGTACATCTCGGCCGAGGAGTTGTCCACGGTCACTCCGCCCGATTCCTCCTGCCTCTGCTTCTCCGGGTCGTTGGTCGTCAGGTCCGGCGAGATCCGCTCCCACGTGTCGCCCTTGTCGCGCGAGCGGAACAGCAGCTGCGCGCCGATGTAGATCGTCCCCTTCTGGTTCGGGCTCGCGACGATCGGCGCGTTCCAGTTGAAGCGCAGCTTCTCCTTGTAGCCCGCCTTGGGCTGGATGTCGCGGTTCGCGTGGGTCTTCCTGTCCACGCGGCCGGCGTACCCGCCCTGCGACTCCGCGTACACGGCGTCGGCGTCCGTCGGGTCGGGGATCGTCCAGAACCCGTCGCCGCCGTAGAGGTTGTCCCAGCGCGAGTTCGTGATGCCGCCGGGGAAGGCCGAGTCGCCGACCCAGGAGCTGTTGTCCTGCAGCCCTCCGTACACCTGGTACGGATCCCGGCCGTCCACGGCCACATGGTAGAACTGCGAGATCGGCAGATTGTTGGACTTCCACCAGCGGTTGCCTCCGTCGTAGGAGGTCCAGAATCCCCCGTCGTCGGCTCCGAGGACGTGCTTGGGATTGTCCGGGTCGACCCAGACATCGTGCCAGTCGCCGTGCGCCCCCCCGCCGCTGTTGGCGAAGCTTCGGCCGCCGTCGTCGCTGACGACGAGCCGTCCACCCGGCTTGAAGACCCGCTCGGCGTTGGTCGGGTCCACGACCAGCCGGCCGAAATAGAAGGGGCGCCAGACCACTCCCTGGCTGCGGTCGCGAGCCTCCCAGGTCCTGCCGCCGTCGGAAGAGCGGTAGAGGGCGGATCTCGCCGACTCGACGAGGGCGTACACGATCTTCGAGTCCGACGGCGCGAAGGCGACCTCGACGCGTCCCCACGGTTTCGCGGGGAGGGCCGCGTTGGTCTTCTCCGTCAACTCCGTCCAGGACTTTCCGCCGTCCCGCGATTCGAAGAGGCCGCTGCCGCTCGGCGCGTCCGGCCCGTCTCCGCCGGAACGGAACGTCCACCCCTTGCGGCGGAAGTCCCACATCCCGGCGAAGAGATGGTCCGGGTCCTTCGCGTCCATCGTCACCGAGGCACACCCGGTCGAGAGATTCGCCCCCTTGAGCGCGAGGGTCCACGTCTTCCCGCCGTCGGCCGTCTTGTAGAGGCCGCGCTCGGCGCTGTCGCTCCAGAGCCTGCCGGGTGCGCAGGCATAGACCGTGTCGCCGTCCCTGGGGCTCACCACGATCCGAAGGATGTGCTCGGAATCGGAGAGGCCCATATTCGTCCAGGTCTCGCCGCCGTCGGTTGACTTGTAGATGCCGTCGCCGACGGAGACCGAGTTGCGCATCCACGACTCGCCGGTGCCGACCCAGACCGTCTTCGGGTTGGATGGATCGATCGTGATCGCGCCGATCGACTGCACCGGCTGCTTGTCGAAGACCGGCTTGAAGCGCGTGCCGCCGTCCTCCGACTTCCAGACGCCGCCGCTCGCGGCGCCGACGAAGATCGTCGTCTTGCCGTCGCCGTTTCTCGCCGCCACGGCCGCGACCCGGCCGCTCATCTCCGCGGAGCCGATGTTGCGCGCGGAGAGGCCGGAGAGGACTCCGGAGTCGAGGACGGGAGCGCGCGCCACGCTCGGGGCGGGCGGCCGCGCGGGCGAGGCGGAGGAAGGAGGGGGCGCGCCGGCGGCGACGATGACGCGGCCGATCGGCGTTCCCGCCGGCGGGAACTGGAAGACCGCGTCGTCCACGTCGACGTTCGCCTCGACCCGCTCGAACGTCACGCGCGCGTTCCTCGGAGCTCCCTTGCGCCCCGACTCGATCGAGAACGGGAACCAGACCCCGGCCACCTGCTCGTAGCTGCCGAGGTCCTGCTCAACGATCCGCTCGGCGCCGCGCACCCGGGCGACCGTCTCCTCGCGGATTTCGAGGAAGTAGTCGGGATCGAGGAAGAGGTACTTCGTATCGCCGTCCTTCAACGAGACGCGCAGCTTGTGCGCCGGCGTGCCGTCCACGTCCTCGGTCCCGAGGTACTCGACCCGGTGCCCCTTCTCGCGCCAGTGAACGAGCGGCCCCTCGATGTCCGCGTCCTGCGCGTCCTCGCGCGCGTCGTCCGCCGATCCCTTCTGGGCGTCGCGCTTCCCCTGGAACGGCGAGAGGCTCCACGCCTCCCGTCCGTCGAAGGCCTCGACGGCGGTCAGGCCCTGGATCGTCCTCTCGCTCCGAATCATGCCCGGCCGCTTCTGCAGCAGCCCGAACCCCGCTTCGATCGAGAACTCTCCCCCGCCGAACACGACCTTCCCCGTCGCCCGAAGCGACCGGATCGCCTCGATCTTCGCCATCCCGCCGCGGGCCTCGACATACCGGGCGACGATTTCGTCCACGGTCAGAGAATGCGCCGGCCCCGCCGACAACGAGAGGAGACCCGCCACCAACGCCATCGCAAATCGCATACGCGCCTTTCGAAAATTGAGAGGACGATCATAGCGGTAGTCCCGCTCCGCGGGAGAACGCCCGGCGGCCGCGATCGCAGAATAAAGCGGCCGCCTCCGGCGTTCTCACGGACACCATGAAACCCACTCTTGCCGCCTGCGCGATCCTGATCCTGGGCGTCTCCCTGGCCTCCGCGGAGCCCGGCCCCTCGCCGCGCTTTTCGAATCGGCTCTTTATTGACGTCGTCGAGATGACCCGGGCCGGCCTCTCCGACGCGACGATCGTCGCGTATGTCAAGGCGCGGCGCTCGCGGCTGGATGCGGACATCGACGCCGGCGACCTCATCCGTCTGCGCCAGGCCGGCGCGAGCGAGGCCGTCGTCGGATACATCGCCGGAATCACCGGCCTCGACGCCGGTCAGAACTCTCCCGACGACGAGAAGTCCTACGATTCGGACGAGGCGACGCCCTCTCCGGTCGAGCCGTCCTATGCCGAGGACGAAGCCTATCCCTACGCGTACGGCTATCCGTACTGGCATGCCTACGGCTATCCCTACTGGTACGGTTACGACCCGTACTTCTCGACGACGTTCTTCGTCGGCGGTCGTTCCTTCCATGGCAGGGGCTTCGGGCACCGGGGAGTCGGGCACGGCGGAGGCCGCGGCGGCCACGGAGGCCACGGCGGCTCTCGCGGCGGCCACGGCCGGCACTGAGACATCGCTCCCCGCCCGCGCGGGAGCGTCTTATCTGGCCGAGAGGATTTCCCGCGCTTGCGCGGCCGTCATCGGACGGTTGTAGATGTCCGAGCCGGGCTGCTGGCGCCGACCGCCCTGCGCGAGCGAGCCCGTGTCCACCGGAGCGAAGCCGATCTCCTCGATGAGGCGCGAGACGGCCGCCTTGGATTTCTCGTCGTCGCCAGCGAGGAAGATCGCGTGGCGCTGCGGGAGCGGCAGGTCCGTCCGGCCGCGGGTCGCCAGGTGCTGGTAGTAGATCGTGTTGAACGCCTTGACGAGCCGCGCTCCCGGGAGCTGCCTCGCGACCTCCTCGCTCGAGCTCGAGTCGCCCAGGTCGAAGAGGCCGCCGTCCGCCGTGTAGGGATTCATCGCGTCGATGACGATCTTCCCGTCGAAGAGGCTCGCCGGGGGGAGCTTCTCGCGGTCCCGCCACGGCAGGGCGAGCAGCACGGCGTCTCCGAACGCGATGGCTTGCGCGGCCGTCGCGGCCCGCGCCTTCCCGCCGATCGACGCGACCAGGGACTTCAACGACTCCGGGCCGCGGGAATTGCTGACGGCGACCTCGTGTCCGGCCTCCGCGAACAGCCGCGCCGCGGCGCCGCCGATGTTCCCCGATCCCACGATTCCGATTCTCATGATGCCCTCCTCGCGCGGCGCGTCGACCTGCCACGCATCCGTGCTGTACGCCGGGAACGGGACAGGAGGTTCCGAGGGCGCGCGCGGAGGCGACCCGGACCGGGATCGCGCCTTCCCCGGCAGGCGGGCGTGAGATCCTCTCGGCGGCAAGGCCCATCTGGTGCAATTGCATCAGTCCGTCCCCGGCTCCTTCTTCTCATAATGGGCGGCCCTGATGAGGTGAACGAAGTGTTTCAAATCCTGGTCAAGAAGCCCCTGGGAGAGAACGTCACCCTCTACGAGGTCGCGGCCCCGCGCGTGGTGCGGCGGCACCGGGCGGGCCAGTTCGTGATGGTGCGCCCGACCGATCACTCCGAGCGGATCCCCCTGACAATCGCGGATACCGACAAGGCCAAGGGGACCATCACGCTCGTGGTCCAGGCCGTCGGAAAGACGACGTTCGAGATGAGCGAGGCCTTCGAGGAAGGAGATTCCTTCGCCAACGTGGCCGGCCCGCTCGGCAACCCCACGCACATCGGCGTCCCGGGGAAACCCGAGGATTTCAAGGGGACCATCGCCTGCGTGGCGGGCGGCATCGGAGCCGCTCCGATGCTCCCCATCGCCCGCGCCTTCAAGGACGCCGGGCACGAGGTCGTGACGATCCTCGGCGCGCGGCGCCGGGACCTGCTGGTCTTCGAGGACCGCCTCGCCGCGGCCTCGAGCGAGGTCCTCGTCTGCACCGACGACGGCTCGGCTGGCCGGAAGGGCTTCGTGACGGACGTGCTGAAGGACCTGATCACCTCCCGGCGCGCGGCCCGGGGCGACGTCCACATGGCGATCGCGATCGGCCCGCCGATCATGATGAAGTTCTGCTCGAAGACGACGGAACCCTTCGGAGTCCCGACGCTCGTGAGTCTGAACACGATCATGGTGGACGGCACCGGGATGTGCGGCGGGTGCCGCGTCATGGTGGACGGCGCCGCGAAATATGTCTGCGTGGACGGGCCTGAGTTCGACGGCCATCACGTGGACTTCGACGGGATGATGCGGCGCCAGGCGATGTACAAACCGGAGGAGGCCGCGAGCCTCGAGCGCTACCGCGAGAACGACCCGAGCTGCCAGATGCAGTCCTCCGTCGCCGCGGCGGTCTCGGAGGCCGAGGGCGCGCCCGTGGCGGCCTCGGAGGCCCGGAAGGGAGCCTGATGTCCGACGAAAAGAAGAAGGACCTGACCCCGGAAGAGCTGGCGGCGCGCATCGACAACCGCGCGAGCCTGACGAACAAGACGCGCGGCCAGCTCCCGAAGGTCTTCTGGGCGGAGCAGGCGCCCGCCGAGCGCGTCCAGAACATCCGCGAGGTCCCCTTCGCCTACACGCCGGACCAGGCGCGCGCCGAGGCGCTGCGCTGCCTCTCCTGCAGGAACGAGCCGTGCGTCTCGGGCTGTCCGGTGGGCGTGGATGTCCCGCAGTTCCTGCGCCAGGTCGCGGAGGGAGACTTCCGCGGCGCCATCCGGACGATCAAGACGACGAATCTCCTCCCCGCCATCTGCGGCCGCGTCTGCCCGCAGGAGAGCCAGTGCCAGGAGAACTGCATGGTGGCGAAGGTCCACAAGGACCTCGGCTTCGCCGTGTCGGTCGGGAAGATCGAGGCGTTCCTCGCCGACTGGGAGCGCGAGGTCGGCGGCGTCGAGCTCCCGGCCGTGGGTCCTCCGACCGGCTTCCGCGTCGCGATCATCGGCGCCGGCCCATCGGGGCTGACGTGCGCCGGCGACCTGCGCCGCTACGGCCACGAAGCCGTGGTGCTCGAGGCGTTCCACAAGGCGGGCGGCGTCCTCGTCTACGGCATCCCGGAATTCCGCCTGCCCAAGGACATCGTGCAGGCGGAGGTGGACAACCTCTCGAAGATGGGAGTCCAGTTCGAGTTCGACACCGTCGTCGGACAAACGCTCTCGGTGGACGACCTCTTCGACGAGGGATACCAGGCCGTTTACGTCGCGACCGGCGCCGGCCTCCCCTATTTCGTCAACGTCCCCGGCGAGGACTTGAACGGCGTCTATTCCGCCAACGAGTACCTGACGCGCGCGAACCTCATGGGCGCGTACCGTTTTCCGGAGGAGGACACGCCCGTCCTGCGCCGCGACAACGTGGCGGTCCTCGGCGGCGGCAACGTCGCGATGGACGCCGCGCGCACGGCGCTGCGCCTGGGCGCGAAGAACGTCTATCTCGTGTACCGCCGCTCGCGCGTCGAGCTGCCCGCCCGGCTGGAAGAGGTCCACCACGCCGAGGAGGAGGGCGTCCAGTTCCGTCTGCTGAACGCGCCCGTCGAGATCCTCCCGACGAAGGACGGCTGGGTGCGCGCGTTGAAAGTCCAGCGGTGCGAGCTCGGCGAGCCGGACGAGAAGGGGCGCCGCCGCCCCGTCCCGATCGAAGGCGCCTACGAAGAACTTCCCGTCGAGATCGTGATCGAGGCCATCGGCAACGGCCCGAATCCCCTGATCCCCAGGACGACCACCGGCCTGACCGTCAGCCGCCACGGCACTCTCGTCGTGGACGAAGCCACGATGATGACGACCCGCAAGGGGGTCTTCGCCGGCGGCGACATCGTGGCCGGCGCCTCGACCGTCATCCTCGCGATGGGCCACGGCCGCAAGGCCGCCGCCGCCATCGACGCCTACCTCCGCCAGGAAGCCGCCGAAAAAGCCGCCGCGAACTGACCGTCGCTCTCCGGTTGGGCTCGCCGGGGTCCAGTGAGGCCGTCCAGGACGATCGTTTATGCTAATAGGTTCTGGTGAGCATTGAGCTGACGATCAACGGCGAACGGCGGGCCTTCGAGGTCCCGGAGGGGGCTTCGCTGCTCGAACTGCTGCGGGACCATGCCGGGATCACGTCGCCCAAGGACGGGTGTTCGCCGCAGGGACAGTGCGGGGCGTGCGTCGTGCTGGTGGACGGGAAGCCGAAGACCTCTTGCGCGGTGCCGGCGACGAGCGCGGCCGGCAGGAGCGTCCTGACACTCGAGGGAGTGTCGGAGCAGGAGAGGCACATCTACGGCGAGGCGTTCGCCCGGATGGCGGGACTCCAGTGCGGGTTCTGCATCCCCGGCATCACGATGAAGATCAAGAGTGTCCTCGACTCCAATCCCGACCCGAGCGCGGAAGAGATCCGCAGGAAGCTCGACCCGCATCTCTGCCGGTGCACCGGGTACGTCAAGATCTTCGAGGCGTTCGAGGCGGCGGCGAAGCTCAAGCGGGGCGAGACCCTGCCGCCGGCCGACGGCTCGGGGCGCGTCGGGACGAGCCTCGACCGGTACGAGGCGGAGGAGCTCGCGCTCGGCGCGCGCCCCTACGTGTGCGATCTGACTTTTCCCGGGATGCTCCACGGCGCTGTGGCGCTCTCGCCGCATCCGCGCGCGAAGGTCCAGCGCATCGACACGGCGAAGGCCGCGGCCTATCCGGGCGTCGCGGCGGTTGTCACGGCGAAGGACGTGCCGGGCAAGCGTTTCTACGGCCTGATCCTCGACGACTGGCCGGGCTTCGTCGCCGAGGGCGAGGAAACGCGCTGCGTCGGGGATGTCCTCGCCGCCGTCGCGGCGGTGGACGCTCGGACGGCGCGCGAGGCCGCGCGGCTCGTGGAGGTGGAGTACGAGGTCCTGACGCCGGTGACGGACCCGGAGAAGTCGCTCGAGCCGGGCGCTCCCCGCGTCGGGCCCGACGGGAACCTCCTCTCGCGCTCGGTCATCCACCGCGGCGACGCGGAAGCGGCCCTCGCCTCTTCCTCGCACGTGGTCGAAGGAACGTGGCAGACGCAGCGCATCGAGCACCTGTACCTGGAGCCGGAGGCGTGCGCGGCCGTCCCCGGCGACGCGACCGGCGATTACCCCGGCGCCGCGATGACGCTCTTCACGCAGGGGCAGGGAGTCTTCGACGATCACCGGCAAGTCAGCGCGTTCCTGGGTATTGCGCCCGAGTCCCTCCACGTCGTCCTCGTCCCCAACGGCGGCGCGTTCGGCGGCAAGGAGGACATGTCGATCCAGGCGCAGACGGCGCTCCTCGCGCATGTCACGGGAAGACCCGTGCGCCTCGTCCTGTCGCGCGAGGAGTCGATCCGCATCCATCCCAAGCGCCACCCGATCAAGATGCAGTACCGCGTCGGCTGCGACGCGGAGGGGAGGCTCACGGCCGTCCGGGCCCGGATGATCGGCGATTCGGGAGCGTATGCCTCCGTCGGCATGAAGGTGCTCGAGCGCTCGGCGGGTCACGCCGCCGGCCCCTACAAGTGCGACAACGTGGACATCGAGTCGCTCGCCGTCTACACGAACAACCCGTCCTGCGGCGCGATGCGCGGCTTCGGCGCGAACCAGGCCCACTTCGCGATCGAGGGAGCGATGGACATGCTCGCGGAGAAAGCCGGCCTCGACGGCTGGGAAATGCGGTGGCGCAACGCGCTCGAGGCCGGGGACGACTGGTCCTGCGGCCAGCGACTCGAAGCTTCCGTGGGACTCAAGAAGACCCTCCTCGCCGTCAAGGACGTCTACTACGCCAACCGCGGCCGCGCCGGAATCGCGTGCGGCATCAAGAACTGCGGCATCGGAAACGGAGCCAAGGAGTGGGGGCGCGCGCGCCTGGTCGTCGAGGAGGGGGGGGGCGCGATCACGCTCTACAACGGCTACACCGAGATGGGACAGGGCCTCCTGACGGTGCTCATCCAGTTCGCCTGCGAAGTGACGGGACTGCCGGCATCGATCTTCCGCGCCCGCGTGGACACGCGCTTTCCGATGGCGGTCGGCCAGACGACGGGCTCCCGGGCGACGTTCTACGGCGGACGGGCGGTCATGGACGCGGCGAAGAAGCTCAAGGCGGATCTCGACTCCGGCCGCACGCTCAAGGACCTCGCCGGCAACGTGTACGTCGGAGAGGTCCTGCAGGACGACACGGTCAAGCTTGGCCACGAGCCTCCGCCGGGCAAGCCGATGAAGCTCCACCCGGCCTTCAGTTACGCGACGCAGGTGGCGATCGTGGACGAGAACGGCCGCGTCGCGAAGGTCGTCGCGGCGCACGACGTGGGGCGCGCGGTCAACCCGAAGCTCTGCGAGGGTCAGATCGAGGGCTCCGTCCACATGGGCCTGGGCTACGCGCTCACGGAAGAAATGATCTGCGAGAACGGGGTGCCGTCCACCTACCGCATCCGCGACTTCGGCGTGCTGCGCTCGCGCGACATGCCGGAGGTCGAGGTGATCCTCGTCGAAGACCCGCAGCCCGACGGCCCTTTCGGCGCGAAGGGGGTCGGCGAGATTGGCCTCGTGCCGACCGCTCCCGCCGTCGCCGCCGCGCTCCACGCCTTCGATCGTGTCCGCCGGTTCACGCTGCCGATGAAGGACTCTCCCGCCGCGCGAGCCGTCCGACGGTGACGTCGTGAGCGCGCCGCTCCCGAAGGTGACCGGGCTCCGGTGTGTCCTCTGCGGCCGGGTCTACGCGCACGGGGAGGTCGAATACACCTGTCCGGACTGCGGAATCGAAGGGATTCTGGACGTCGAGTACGACCACGACCGGATCGCCCGCGCCTTCTCGAAGGAGACGCTCGCGGCCTCGCGCGATGCCTCGATCTGGCGCTACGCTGCGCTCCTCCCCGTGCCCGACGACGCGCCCCGGCCGCGCCTGCCGGCCGGCTGGACGCCGATCGTCGAGGCGCCCGCGCTCGCCCGCGAGCTGTCGCTCTCCGCGCTCTTCGTGAAAGACGACGGCCGCAACCCGACCGGCTCCTTCAAGGACCGCGCGAGCGCCGTCGGCGTGACGCGCGCGCGCTGGCTCGGCCGCCGCGAGGTGACCTGCTCCTCGACAGGCAATGCCGCGTCCTCGCTCGCCGGCTTCGCGGCGGAGGCGAGCATGAAGGCCTATATCTTCGTCCCGGCGTCCGCCCCGGAGGCGAAGGTCGCGCAGCTCCTGGTCTACGGCGCGAAGGTCCTCCTCGTCGAAGGCGCCTACGAAGACGCCTTCCAGACCTGCCAGGAGTCGGTCGAAGAGTTCGGCTGGTATAACAGGAACTGCGCCATCAACCCGTATCTCGTCGAAGGGAAGAAGACGTGCGGCCTGGAGATCGCCGAGCAGATGCGCGGCCGGATGCCCGACGTCGTGACCGTAGCGCTGGGGGACGGCTGCACGACGGCGGGAATCTGGAAGGGGCTGACCGAGATGAAGCGCCACCGCCTGATCGACCGGCTGCCGCGGATCCTCGCCGTCCAGGCCGAGGGCGCCGCTCCGCTCGCGAAGGCGTTCGAGAGCGGCGGCGAGACGATCGAGCCGGTCGCCGCGCGGACCGTCGCCGACTCGATCAACGTCGGCGCGCCGCGAAACGGCGTCAAGGCGCTGCGCGCGGTCCGGGCCTCCGGCGGCGCGATCGTCACCGCGTCCGACGAGGCGATCCTGTCCTGGATCCCGCGCCTGGCCCGCGCGACGGGCGTCTTCGCCGAGCCGACCGGGGTCGCGGCGCTGGCCGGCCTCGAGGGGGCGATCGCCCGCGGCCTCGTCGCGCGCGGCGAGAGCGTTCTCCACGTCGCGACCGGCAACGGCCTGAAGGACATCCGCGGCGCGATGCGCTCCGTCGCCCCGCCCTCCCGGATCGTTCCCTCTCTCGACGCCGTCCGCAAGGCACTGGAGGCCGCATGATCCACGGGCCGACCTACGAGGAGATGCGCGACCCCTCTCGAATTCCGTCCTACCTTCGCCGGCGCGCGCTCGCCGCGCAGCGCGAGGCGCCGCTCGATCCGGTGAACCTCTTCAACATCTCGTGGAGGGACGAGTCGGGCCGGGTGCGCGCGCTTCTCCTGCCGGAGGCGCTCACCGGCGTCACCGCGCCGATCGTGCTCCTCTACGCGAAGGACCTGCCGACCGGCTCACACAAGGTCGGCGCGACCTACTCGGTCCTGATGGAGCGGCAGCTCGCCGGCGACGTCTTCCCCGGCGAGTCCACGCTCGTGTGGCCTTCGACCGGAAACTACGGCATCGGCGGGGCGTGGGTCGGGCCGCGCATGGGCTACGAGTCCGTCGTCATTCTGCCGGAGGAAATGAGCGCCGAGCGCTTCGAAAAGATCGAGGCCTATGGCGCGAGGGCGGTCAAGACTCCGGGCTGCGAGTCGAACGTCAAGGAAATCTACGACGAGTGCCGGCGCCTCGCGGCGGACCCGAAGGCCCGCATCATGAACCAGTTCGCCGAGATGGCGAATTACCGCTGGCACTACCACGCCACGGGCTCGGCCGCGGCCGCGGCGGTCGAGGAGCTCTCCGCCGGCCGGCCGGCGGCCTTCGTCTCGGCGATGGGATCGGCCGGCACGATCGCCGCGGGCGACGCCTTGAAGGCGCGCTTCGGGACGAAGATCGTGGGCCTGGAGCCGGTGCAGTGCCCGACATTGTCCCTGAACGGCTACGGCGGTCACGCGATCGAGGGGATCGGCGACAAGCACGTCACGTGGATCCATCACGTCGGCAATCTGGACGCGATGATGTGCATCGACGACGAGGAGTGCCTCCTCGGGCTCCAGCTCGTGACCGATCCCGAGGGGACCGAGTTCCTTTCCGGCGAGGGGGGCCTGGGCGAGGTCGCGGCGCGCCGGCTCGCGGGCCTCCTCGGCGTGAGCGGGATCTGCAACGTCCTCGGCGCGATCAAGACGGCCCGCTGGCTCGGGCTCTCCCGGGGCGAGGCGGTCGTGACGGTCGCGACCGACGGGTTCGACCGCTATCCCTCCGTGATGCGGCGGCTCGCGGAGCGGACGGGCCCGCTCACCCACGAGAGCGCCCGGGAGCTTCTGGCCCGGATCTTCCACGGACAGAAGCTCGACTGGATCGCCGAGGGGACGCGCGAGAACCGCGAGCGGTGGCACAACCTGAAGTACTTCACCTGGGTCGAGCAGCAGGGAAAGGCCGTCGAGGAGCTGGAGGCGCAACGCTCCAATTCCTGGTGGAGCGACGAGGCCGCCGTCGCGGAGGACGCGGACCGGCGCCTGCGCGACATGCGCGGCTGGTAGGCGAGGGCCGGCTGGCGTTGGGCGGCATCGCGATCACGGGCGGCACCGTCGTGACGCTCGACCCGCCCTCCGTCGAGAAGCGGGACCTCCTTCTCGGCGCGGAGCCACGGCGCGCCCGGGACGCCTCGGGGTGCCTCGTCCTCCCCGGCCTCGCGATCGCCCACACGCATCTTTACTCGGGCCTCGCGCGCGGGATGCCGGCGCCCGCCGCCCCGGCGCGCTCCTTCCGCGAGATCCTGGAGCGGGTGTGGTGGCGGCTGGACGCCGCGCTCGACGAGCGCTCGCTGAGAGCCTCCGCCGAAGTGGCGCTTCTCGATGCCGTGCTCTGCGGCACGACGGCCGTCCTCGACCACCACGAGTCCCCTTCGTTCATCGGCGGCTCGCTCGACGTGCTCGCCGGGGCGGCGCGCGCGGTCGGGGTCAGGACTGCACTCTGCTACGGCGCCACCGACCGCCACGGCCGGGAAGGCGCGAAGGCGGGGCTCGCGGAGTGCGAGCGGGCGATGACGGCGGGACTGCCGGCGATGGCCGGCCTGCACGCGGGCTTCACCGCCTCCGACGAGACGATCGAGGCCGCGGCGGACCTCGCGCTGCGGCGCGGGGCCTGGCTCCATGTGCACGCCGCCGAGGACGGCTGCGACGCCGGCTCCTTTGAGCGGCTGGAGCGCGCGGGCGCCGTCGGACCGAAGACGATCCTCGCCCACGGCGTCCACCTGACGGCCTCCGAGCGGGAGCGCGCCGCGGAGGCCGGAGCCTGGATCGTCCACAACCCGCGGAGCAACCTCCAGAACGCCGTCGGCTACGCCAACGTCGCGACGCTCGGCCCGCGAGTGGCGCTCGGCACCGACGGCATGGACGGCGACCTCTTCGCCGAGGCGCGCGCCGCGCACCTGCGCGGCCGCGACGCCTACGGCCCACGGGGCGGCATCGACGCCGTGGCGCTCGTCGCCGCGAGCGGGCGCCTTGCCGAGGCGGCTCTCGGGCCGCGTGATGAGGACTGGATCGTCCTCGACTACGATCCGCCGACGCCCCTCTCGGCCGAGAACCTCGCGGGACACTTTCTTTTTGGCATGTCCGCCCGGCACGTCCGCGACGTCGTCGCCGGAGGAGAGCTCATCGTCGAAGGGCGCAAGTCCACCCGCGTGGACGAGAGTGAAGTCCGCGCGCGCGGCCGCGAGGAAGCGGCGCGGCTCTGGAAGAAGATGGCGTGAGCGTCCTGCGCCCGCTCCCGCTCTCCGTCCTGGTGCGGCGCGCCGCGGAGGAGCTGCCGACGGGCGCCGTCTTCGACCTGCCGGTGCGGCGGATCTACAAGGGCTTCCCCGGCGCCGATCTCTCCGTCTCCTTCCACGGGCACCGCGCGGCAACGCCCGTCGGCCCGGCTTCCGGCCCGCACACGCAGCTCGCCCAGAACATCGGGCTGTCGTATCTGGCGGGAGGGCGGATCCTGGAGCTGAAGACCGTCCAGGTCAACGACCGCCTCGTCATCGGCCGCCCCTGCATCGACATGCGCACCGTCGGTTACAACATCGAGTGGTCGCAGGAGCTCTCGGTCTCCGACTCGCTGCGCGAGTACGCGAAGGCGCGGCTCCTCGTCGCGATCCTCGACGAGCTCTGCGGCATCCCGCCGGCCGAGCGCGGCGTCGTCTTCGACATCTCCGTCGGCTACGACCTGGAGGGAATCCGCTCGCGCAAGATGGCGGGATTCTTCGAAGGAGCGCGCGACGCGTCGGCTCTTCTGGATGTCGAGCGAGCAAAGCTCTCCCGCGAGTTGCCGTCGAGCCTGCGACATCTGGCTGACGTGCCCTGCCCGGCGCGCCTCTCCGATTCGACGACGCTCTCGACCTTCCACGGCTGCCCGGCCGACGAGATCGCCGGCATCTGCCGCTTCCTCTTGAACGAGGCCGGACTGCATACGATCGTGAAGCTGAACCCGACGCTCCTCGGCTACGAGCAGGTCGAGGAGATCCTGCACGGGAGGCTCGGCTACGGGGAGATCGGCCTGACCCGCGCGGCCTTCGACAAGGATCTCCAGTGGAAGGACGCCCTCTCGCTCGTCCGCGGCCTCTCAGCCGAAGCCGCGCGCAGGGGCCTGAACTTCGGCATCAAGCTCACCAACACGCTCGTCGTCGAGAACCCCGGCGATCCCCTCCCCGGCCGCGAGCAATACCTGTCGGGCGAACCCCTGCATGTCCTTTCGCTGACGCTCGGCTTGCGCCTGCGAGAGGAGCTGGGGTCAAGTCTGCCGGTCTCCTTTTCCGCCGGCGTGGACGCGTCCAACGCCGCCGCGTCGGTCGCCTGCGGTTTCGTGCCGGTGACGAGCTGCACGGATCTCCTGCGCCCCGGCGGCTACCAGCGCCTCCACTGGCAGGCGGAGGCCCTCGCCCGAGGGGTGCGGGAGAGCGGCGCGGCGACGGTTCCAGAGTTCATCCGGTCGCGCGCGGGAGCGGTGGAGATGAGCGGCGCGGACGCCTCGCTCGTCAATCACAGGCGCGCCGTCGCCCAGGTGTTGTCGGCCGAGCGCTACACCGCCGCGAAGACCGGCAAGCCGCCGCGCAAGATCGGGAGCCATCTCAAGCTCTTCGACTGCATCAACTGCGACAAGTGCGTTCCCGTCTGCCCCAACGACGCGAACTTCGTCTACGAAACTCCCCCGCGGGAAATCCTCTACCGCGATCTCGTCGTCCGGGAGGGCCGGCTCGTCCCCTCGGACCCGCAGACCCTCAAGCTCGGCGGCCCCGGCTCCTCGGCGCACCAGATCGCCAACTGGGCCGACGCCTGCAACGACTGCGGCAACTGCGACGTCTTCTGCCCGGAGGACGGCGGCCCCTACATCGAGAAGCCCCGCCTCTTCGAGTCGCTCGGCGCCTACCTCGCCGACGCGCCCCGCCCCGGCTTCTTCCTCCGCCGCGACCCGGCCGGCTCAATCGCCGCCCGCGGCCGCTGGGGAGGCCGCGAGGTCGAGCTTCTCGTCTCCCCCGACGGCTCGGCCGATTTCTGGGACGGCGCCGCCGAGCTCCACTTCGACTCCGCCGAAGCGTCCGATCCGTGCGAAGCCCGCATTCTGGCCATCGCCGTTCCCGAATCCCACACCGTCCCCGTCGGCCACTACCACGCCCTCCGAGCCCTCGTCGCCGGCCTCTTCGCCCCCGGCGCCACCTCCTGGGTCACCGCCCTGTTGCCCACGGCCCCCGGCCGTTGATGCCGATCAGGGCGGCTCGAGGCGCGGCGGCACCCGCGCCGGGGTTGGAGTCTCGTCGAGCCCGCGTGAGCAGCCTGTCGGCATCCCGGTCGTGCGTACGAAGGTTCGGGGAGCTGTCGAGGGATCGGCGGAGAAGGCCGGCGAAGTGTCATAGAGTTGTCGCAGCGTTAGCGCGATTTGAAGCGAGGTTTCGCGTCGATCCGACAGGTCCGGCTCGAGTGAGGCTTCCACAACGGCGACGGCCCTTTGAGGAGGGGGCGAAGGATGAACATCAGGAAAGCTACCTGGATTTCGGTGATCGCGGCCGCGCTGCTCTCGTGCGGCCTCCCGGTCTTCGCGCAGACGGAGGCTCCGGCGGGCTGGCCTCCGCCGAAGGTCCTTCAGATCTATCGCGAAGAGGTCAAGCCTGGCAAGTCCCCTGCCCACGCGGTCGTCGAGGCCGGCTGGCCTCGGGCCTTCGCGAACGCGAGCTGGCCGACCCACTACCTCGCGATGACCTCGATCACGGGTCCGAGCGAGGCGTGGTTCGCGACCGGGTACGAGTCCTTCGCCGCGTGGGAGGCGGACTCGCGCAACGTCGACAAGAACGCGGCGCTGAGAAAGGAGCTCGACCAGCTCGAAGCCCGAGACGGCGAGCTCCGAGCCGGCGAGCGCAGCCTCGTCGCCGTCTTCCGAGAGGATCTCAGCAACCAGCCGAACGTGGATCTCCCGAAGATGCGCTACTTCCGGGTCATCACGTTCCGCGTCAGGCCGGGGCATGACACCCAGTTCCCCGACGCGGTCAAGATCGTCAAGGCGGGGTACGAGAAGGCGAATTTGAGAATCGCCTGGGCCACGTATCAGGTTTATTCGGGCATGGCGACTCCGACGTTCCTCGTCTTCATTCCCATGAAGTCGCTCGACGCGGTGGACACGGGGTTTGGCCAGGCGAAGGCGATTCAGGACGCGGAGGGTGAGGACAACGTCAAGAAGCTGCAGACGATCGCCGCCGAGGCGTACAGCGTCGTCGAATCCAACATCTTCGCGTTCAGCCCGAAAATGAGCTACGTCTCGAAGGATTGGGCCGCCGGCGATCCGGAGTTCTGGAAACCGAAGACGGCCGCCGCCATGAAGCCCGAGGCAAAGAAGCCCGCGGCGAAGACCGAGAAGAAGGGCGAAGGCCACTGAGGATCGGCCGGGAGTCCCGAGCCGCGCCCCCCGCAGGCCGGCTCGGGATGTTCCCGCCTTTGTTGAGGCGGCCCCGGGGGGAAGTTCCAATGAGACTACCGTCCCAGCCCGGACTACCGTCCCAGCCCGGAGAATTGTGATGCACACCGACGTCACCACCGACCTCAAAATGCTCGCCCGCCTTTACGGCAAGAGCCTTCTTCTGACCGACGACTACACGGCCGCGGAGCTTGGCGCGTTCCTCTCCGTCACCGAGCGGCTCGCGGCGCTCGACCGGGCGGGGAAGAAGGCAGCGCTCCTGCCGGACGAGCTGGCCTACGCCCTCTTCTTCGACAACTCGACGCGGACGAAGTCGGCGTGGGCGGGGGCGGCGGCGCGGCTGGGGATGCAGCCGGTGATCGTGGACGGGTCTTCGACGCAGGTGTCGCATGGGGAAACCGCCGCCGAGACGGGCGCGATGCTCGGGATGAACGCGCACGCGCTCGGTGTGCGGCACGACCTGATCCTGGGCGAGGGGAACGCCTTCATGCGAGACGTCAAGCGCGGGATCGACGATTACCTCCAGGCGACGCAGGACCCGCGGAAGGTCCCGGTCGTCAACCTCCAGTGCGACCTCGACCACCCGACGCAGACGCTCGCGGACCTCTGCTGGCTGCGCGAGAAGTTCCCGGAGGGGCTCGCCGGGAAGAAGATCGCGGTCTCCTGGGCCTATTCGCCAAGCTATGCCAAGCCGCTCTCGGTGCCGCAGGGGCTCGTGATGCTGCTGACCCGCTTCGGAGCGCACGTGACCCTCGCGCACCCCGAGGGCTACCCGCTCATGAAGCCGTGCCTCGACTCCGGCGCCGCGCACGCCGCGGAGTCGGGAGGCTCCTTCAGGGTCGTGGGGTCCATGGATGAGGCCTTCGCCGGAGCGGACGCCGTTTACCCCAAGAGCTGGGGGCCGTACGGCCTGATGCTCTCGCGCGTCGAGGCGAACCGCGCGCTCGATTCCAGGCGAATGGCCGAGATCGAGAAGGAAGCCCTCGCGCAGAACGCCCGTCACCGGGACTGGATCTGCGACGAGCGGCGCATGGGATTGACGCGCGGCGGAGACGCGCTCTACATGCACTGCCTCCCCGCAGACATCGGCGCCGAGGTCTCCCCCGGCGTCATGTCCCGCCACACCGTCAACGTCGCCCGCGAAGCGAACTGGAAGGTCTACGTGATCATGGCCGCGCTGGCGACGGCCAAGGTCAGGGACCTCTCCGCGCGATTGGCGCCTCTCGAGAAGGGTTAGGATTCGACCCTGTCATCCCGAGCGAAGCGAAGGATCGCCGGAGCAGATCGTTCGTCGCGGAGCCTGCACCGAGACTTCGCTTCGGCAGGCAGCAGGGACGAGGGGAGATCCCTCGCGGAGCCTGTCCCGAGCGGGTCTGATCTAATCGAAGCGACGAGAGCAGATCCCTCGCTGCGCTCGGGATGACAAGGGAGGGCGAGGGGCTCGGGATGACATTGGAAACGGAGGGGCTCCTCAGGATGACAGTGTGGACGACAACGCGGAGGAGGCGTGGATGAACGATCTCGACGGGCGGGTCGCGGAGCTGGCGGCGCGCTACAGGCCGGTGGCGGAGAGGATCCTGAAGGAGGTCATCCGGATTCCGGCGGATTACGTGGACAGGCCGGCGGACGACGGCGGGGACCCGAGCTGCGGGTTGTCGAACCACGAGAAACCGCGGCTCGAGTACATGAAGCGCGCCTTGATCGAGATCGGCGGCGTGCGGCGGCCGGAGGACGTGGGGTACGACGGCTACGGGAACCTCGTCTGGACCGTGCAGGACGAGACCGACGGCATCCCGGCGAGCCGGAAGCGCGTCATCTATTGGGACGGGCACACCGACACGGTCAACGCGCTCCGCGGCGCGTGGAGGCAGAAGACCGGCGGCATCGATCCGTACGACGGGCTCTTCGACGCCGGCAGGCTCGACCGCGAGTTCGTCAAGCGCGAACTCGGATACATGCCCCCCGAGTCGGAGTGGGACAACCTCGTCTTCGGGCGCGGCTCGACCGACCAGCTCTCCGGCGTCGTGTCGCAGATCGTGGCGTCGAAGATCCTGCTCGAGCTCGCGCCGCAGGGGGCGCTTGCCGGCGCGATCGTCCGTTCCTACGGGACGGTCGCCGAGGAGGACAACGACGGCGGCGGGCCTCAGTACCTGATGCGGAAGGTCCTGCCGGGAGCGCCGCCGGAGTTGATCCCCGACGCCGTGATTCTGACAGAAGGGACCGGCGACTCGGCCAAGGGGGCGCTCGGCATCTACCGCGGCCAGCGCGGCCGCATGCAGATCGAGGTCACGGTCACCGGTAAGTCCTGCCACGGCTCGATGCCCTGGGAAGGGAGAAACCCGCTGGAGTTCGGGGCGCCAATCGTGGTCGAAGCGGCGCAGAGATACCAGGCGCGCGACGGATTTCTCGATCATCCCTTCCTCTCTCACGGGACGCGCACGGCGTCCTGGGCGCGTCTCGACACGCCGAGCGACTGCGCGGTGCCGGAGCGCTTCGTCTTCCGCTTCGACCGGCGCCTGACGATCGGCGAGACGCCGGAGCAGGCCGTGGCCGACGTCGCGAATCTCCCGGCCGTCGCCGCCGCGCGCGCCGCGGGCTTGAAAGTGGACGTGACGGTCCCGACCTACGACCGGCCCACCTGGAACGGCTTCGTGCTCGGCAACCCGCAGGTCTACATGGGATGGGTGACGCCGGAGGAACATCCGGCCGTGCGCGCCGCGGTCGCGGCCTATCGCGGCGTCGTGACGCCGCACGTCGCCGCCGGCGGGGAGCGCGGGGCGCTGCGCCGGGAGCCGCGCGTGGACCGCTGGATCTTCTCGACCGACGGCGTCGGTTTTCCGGTCCGGAAGGACGACGCGTCGATCCCGGTGCCCGAGAGGAAGTCCTGGGTCGTCTCGGGCGCCGTCAAGCACCCGGCCATGATCGGCATCGGTCCCGGCATCGAGCAGAACGCGCACACGATCGGCGAATGCGTGGACATGCGCGAGATGGTCGCCGCGGTCGCGCTGATGGCCCGATTCCCGAGCGCGTTCGTGGCCGCCGCCGGATAAGACCCGGAGCCCCAGCACGGGCATGCTCCCGGTCGCGGCCAGCGATCTAACTATATTTATATGAATGACTTATGGTCTGACAGGACCCGGCTGAACGCCTGATTGTTGACTTTGTGGCACGAATGTGGCACAAAGAGGCGGAGGTTCGAATGTCCGCCATCACGAAAGACAAGGCTCACGAGATCGTCATCGAAGAGCTCGGCAACTCCTCCGAGGAACCGCTCGGAGAGGGGGCGCCGACGATCGAGTCGACGATCGTCTTCCTGAAGGTCCTGGATCGCTGCCTCGTCCGGTTGAATCGCCAGGCGCGCCTGGGGAAGAAATTCGACGTGATCGTCCGAGAGACCGCCCTGCAGCGCGGCTTTCCCGCCTTCCTGACCTACTCGCGCTCCTCGGTGGACCGCGCCTCCGAATGCGTGCTGGCCACCTGGACGGAGGCGGCGCACCTGCTCGGCAAGGAGGGGGTCCGCGAGCCGCAGGAGATCCTCCGCGGGCCCGACCAGGCGCTGACGGGCATCTCGGAGGAGCTCTTCCGCGACTACCTCTCAACCTACAACCTCGCGTTCGCCGAGATTCTCCGGGAGCACATGGTCGAGCCGCGCGCGCAGCAGACCATCCAGGAGCTGCTCCAGGGCCTCGACATGAGCTACGAGGAGCTCGGCCGGGTCCTCGACGTCTCCGGAGAGACGGTCCGGCGCTGGGCCAAGGGCGCGAGCAGCGTGCCGAAACAGAAGCTCGCGGCGATCGACATGGGAGGCAACGCGCTCCGGCGGATGCTCCGGATCATCCGGCCGGACCGTCTCCCCTCCGTCGTCCGGCGGCCGGCGGAGCTCTTCGGCGGAGCCTCCGCGCTCGACTGGATCCGGTCGGGCCGCTTCGCGGAAGTCGCGGATCGCTACGAGAGCGCCTTCGCCTATCAAGGATGACTCCCCGCGAGAAGCTCGTCTCCCACGAGCACGTCCCCCTCTTCCGGGTCCTGCGGGCCGGCCACGCGAATCCCCTCGACGCTTCCCACAGCCGTTTCCGACCCGGCCGCTGGAACACGCGGAGCTTCGCGGCGCTCTACACCTGCTGCAGCGAGTTCTCGGCGAGAGCCGTGGCGCGCGACCGCCTGAGGCTCGCCGCGGTGGAGGTGGACGAGCTGCAGCCGGCGGCGAGGCCGCAGCTCTTGGAGCTGGCGTGGTCCGGCCGCGTCGTGGACGTGGCTTCCGCGGAGGGCGTCGAGGCGGCCGGTTTCGCGCCCGGCTATCCGGCGGGCGTCGCGCACGCGGAGACGCAGCCCCGGGCGGAGGAATGGTTCGGACGGCGGCGCGAGGGGATCGTCTGCCGCGGCGCCTCGCTCTCCCGTCTGGGCTTCTCCGACTGGTCCGGGGCGCACGAGCGGTGGGGAGAGCTGGCCGTCTTCGTCGAAGCCGCCGCGACGGCGGTCACGCTCCGAAAGACGCGGACCGATCTCGACTGGCTCGAGTGAGCTACTTTCCGGGCGAAGAGGGCGGGGGCGGCTTCTCGGCCGCGGCTCCGGAATAGAACGACGCGAGGGCGGCGATCTCGGCATCGGTCAGGCTCTTGCAGGCGTCGCGCATCACGCGGTAGACGTCGTTGCCCCGCTCGCCGGAGCGGAAGGCGGTCAGCTCCACGGTGAGGTCCTGGAGCTTCTGCCCCTCGAGCGCGGGCATTCCGTAGAAGGCCGGGTTCCCGGCTCCGCGGTCGCCGTGGCACGCGTCGCAGGCGGGGATCAGGCGAACGCCGTCGCCGACGGAAGCGAGCTTCGCGGCGGCGGCGTTCGACGGCGGTTTCCCCGCCGAAGGAGTGCGCTTCTGCGCGGCGTAGAAGGCCGCAAGGTCGGCCATATCGCGCTCGGAGAGCGCCTGGGCGGCTTCGTTCATGATGGAGCTCGCGCGGGTCCCGCTCTTGTAGTCGGAGAGTTGCTTGAAGACGTAGAGAGGGGCCTGGCCTCCCAGGTCCGGGACGTCGGGGATGTCCACGTTCCCGGCGTCGCCATGGCAGCTCGCGCAATCCTCGTGGAGCTTCTTCCCCCTGGCGGCGTCGCCGCCGCGGGCGAGCCGCACGGTCTCGAGCGTCCACGCGACGCGCGACGACGGACCGCTCGCGCGCACGGCCGCTCCGGCGAGGAGCGCCGCGCCGACGAGAGCGGCGGCGAACCGGCGCCTCATGGGACTCCCCAGAGGAGCGCCTTGTGGACGTGCAGGAAGAAGAACTGCCCGATCGGATAGGCCCACGAGATCGCCATCAGCGCGACGAGGAGCCAGTTCCACGTCGTGAAGCCGTTCAAGAGGGCCGGAACGGCCACGACGGGCTCGAGCGTGTCGGAGTAAGCCATGGACCGGTCGGGCTCGAGATCCCGGTTGCGGTGCGTCCGCAGGAGGTTCACGACGAGCATCACGCCGGAGAGGACGAGGAGAACGCCGCCGGCGATCATCGCGGCCGTGTAGGGGCGCCACCGCGCCACGATCTGCGGGTCGTAGGGGGAATAGGCCGTGCGCCGCGGCATCCAGAGGAGCCCCACGATGTGCCACGGGATCGTCAGCGCGAGCATGCCGATAAACCAGAGCCAGAGCTGCGTCACAGCCATGCCACGCGAATGGAGCCGGCGCCCGGTCAACTTCGGCCACAGGGCATAGGCGCTCGCGAAGTACATCATGACGACGGCGCCGCCGAAGATCAGGTGGAAGTGGGCGGGCATCCACATCGTGTTGTGGACCATCGTGTCCATGGCGTACGAGGCGTTGACGAGGCCGCCGAACCCTCCGGGCAGGAGCAGGAGGAGAGAGAGGATTCCGCCCAGGGCGACGGGCTCGCTCCACGGGAGCGCGCCGACCCAGCCGAAGAGACCCTTGCCGCCGCGCAGGCGCCCCGCCGTCTCGAGCGAGGCGGCGACCGTGAAGCCGGTCAGAAGCGTCGGAAGCGCGACCAGAAACGTGCCGAACGCGTGCAGGAGCTTCCACCCCGCGGCCTGCTCCGGATCCACGAACACGTGATGGAGCCCGATCGGCAGGCTGAAGACGAGGAGCATTACGAAGACGACCCGGCCCATCTCGTCGGAAAAGAGGTATCCGCCCGCCGCCTTCGGCACGATCGCGTAGAGCGCGACGTAGGCGGGAATCAACCAGAAATAGACGATCGGGTGGAGGGTCCAGGCGAAGAGCGCCCGGGCGAGACCGATGTCGATCGTCTGCGCGAGGCCGAGCGAAGCCGGAAGGAGCTGGAAGACCACTTCGGCCACGACGCCGACGAGCGTCCAGGCCCAGAGGACCGCGCAGCTCGTCATGCCGAAGTGGGCCAGGGGGAGCGCCCGGCCGGGATTCTCCCGACGCCAGGCGATGCCCATCGCGATCGTGATCGCGATCCAGGGGATGGACCCGACGAGGAGCAGGGCCGCGCCGGCGTAGAACGACCAGTGCGCGATCATCGGAGGGTAGAAGGTGTAGAGCACCGTGGCCTTCCCCAGGACGATCGAGAAGGCCGCGATCAGCGTACCGGCGAGCATCGTCGTGAAGCCCGCCCACGCCAGGCCCGGCCACCGGATCGGACGCTTGAGGCTCGTCGCGGAAACGAAGTACCCGAAGCCCAGGATGAAGAACGTCGTCAGCACGAAGGCCTGGATGACGCCGTGGAGCGTCATGGATTCGTAGTAGCCGGCGGCGGACGTCCGCAACACCCCGTGGCGCTCGAGGAGCTGATAGAGGCCGAGCAGCGTGGCGACGGCGAAGAGACCGAAGGCGACCCAGATGTGCGCGAGCGCCAGCGCGTCGGGCCGGCGAACCTCGGCTGCGCCGCTGGGGGCGCTCATCGGGGCGTCACGCGCACGCGGGCCCACATGGACTGGTGGCCGAGGCCGCAGTATTCGTTGCAGAAGAGGGGAACCGTGATGCTGCCGTCCGCGTTGCGCACGCCCACCTTCGCGACAGAGTCGAAGTTGATCGTCGTGCGAACCTGCGAGACGTAGCCGGGAACGACCTGCACGCCGATGTTGGTCCCCGCGACGTGCAGGCCGTGGAGGACATCGGCGCTCGCGGCGCGCAGGACGATCGGCGTTCCGGCCGGAAGAGTCAGCTCCTGCGGATGGACCGAGAACCGCGCCATCACGACCCGGGCGACGAGGGTGCCGTCGGCCTCGCGCCGGACGCCCAGGTTGTCCTCGGCAAACTCGGCCGACAGGTGAAGCTGCGACGAATCGATCGTCTCGACGTTGCTCGGCGGATGGATGCCCATCGCCACCGCCGTGTAGACGACGAGGCCGATCATCACCGCGACGAGCAGGACCGCGACGACGAGCCAGCGCTTCTCGGCGGGGTGGACGTGCACGGCGATCAGCGGACGGGGCCGTTGCCGAGGAATCGGCCGAAATAGAGGGCGGCCCATCCGGCGAACAGCAGAACGGCGATGACGATCATCAGGACGAAGGTGCCCCTGGGCGTTTCGGCCATGAGGGCCTTCTCTTCCGGGGTCGGCGACGGCATGTCACCCTCCTCGAGCGCGAAAGGAAAACGCCGCAGGGACCGGGACCTGACGCGAATTATTATCACAGGGTTGGCCGGGCTCGTCGCGACCGCGTTTCTCGTAGGACTGGCGGGGGGAGTCCACTGCGTCGCGATGTGCGGCGGCATCGTCGCCGCCCTCAATCTGCGCGCGCAGCGGCCGGGATTTCGCCGTCAGCTCGCCTACAGCCTCGGGAGAGTCGCGAGCTACTGCGCCGCCGGGGCGCTCGCCGGCGGCCTGGGCGGCCTCGGGCTCCTCTACGGCGGGCTGTTTCCCGTCCGGATCCTCCTCCTCGTCGCGGCCAATGCCCTGGTGATTCTGCTGGGCCTCTCTCTGGCGGGCGCGGGCTCCGCCGTGCGCCTGCTAGAAACGGCCGGCGGCGTCGTGTGGCGGACTCTCACGCGCCTGGGGGCGCGCCTCGCCCCCGCGAGCACGAGCGCGCGGGCGTTCGCGGTCGGCCTCGCCTGGGGGTGGATCCCCTGCGGGCTCGTCTACGGCGTGCTCGCGACGGCGCTCGTGTCGGGGAGCGCGCCGCGCGGCGCCGCGGTGATGGCGGCCTTCGGCCTGGGGACTTTGCCCAACCTTCTCGCCGCCGGGCTCGCCGCCGGAAGCCTCCAGCGCTTCGCGCGCGAACCGCGCACGCGCCTGGTGGCCGGCCTGGCCGTCGTCCTGATCGGGCTCATCGGCCTCGCCCGCATCCCCGGTCTGGGCGACCACCTGAAGCACGGCCTCCACGGGGTTCACTAGCAGAGAAGCGACACGGAAGGGATTCGTCCAGGAGAGGGTCGGGGCTCGACTCGGTATCCGGGTGCTATTCCCGCATCGCGTTGGCCACGACGACGATCGAGCTGACCGACATGCCGAGGGCCGCGGCCCAGGGGGGCACGAGGCCGAAAACGGCGAGCGGCACGGCGAGAGTGTTGTAGGCGAGGGCCCAGACGACGTTCTGGGCGAGCAGGCGCCGGGAACGCCTCGCGATGCGGCGCGCGGCCGCCAGAGGCGCGAGGCTCTCTCCGAGGATCACGAAATCGCTCGCGAGCAGGGAGAGCTGCGGCGCCTCCCCGAACGACACGGAAGTCCCGGCCGCCGCGAGCGTGGGCGCGTCGTTCAAACCGTCTCCAACGAAGAGAAGGCGCGAGCCGGAATCCTCCCGCGAAGGGACCCACTCGAGCTTGGCCGAGGCCGTCATGTCGCCGCGCGCCTCGTCGAAGCCCAGCGACTCGCCGAGCCGCTCGACGGGCTCCCGCGAGTCGCCGGAAAGCAGGACCGCGCGGCGGATTCCCGCGCGGCGAAGCTCCGGGAGGATTGTCCTCGCTCCGTCGCGCAGCTCCTCCGCGAAGGTGAAGAGCGCCACGCGCCCGTTCCGGTCCGCGAGCACGGCCGTGAGCCGCGACCGCCGGCGAGAGGAGGCGAGGTCCGCCTCGAGCTCCGGCGGCACGCCCTCGGGGCCCGGAGCGAAGCCGGAGGATCCGATCCACCATGGGGCGCCCAGGACGGCTCCGGTAAAGCCCCGGCCCTCGGGATCGGCCCGGACGTCGGCCGCCGACCGCCGCTCGCCGGCCGCCGCGCGAAGCGCTCGTGCAATCGGATGCGTGGAGGAGGCCTCGAGCGCCGCGGCGATTCCCAGGGCCGTCCCGGAATCGAGGCCGCCGGCCGTCCGCACGGAATCGAGAACGGGCGTGGACACCGTCAGCGTGCCGGTCTTGTCGAAGACGGCCGTTTCGGCCGAGGCCAGACGCTCGATCGCCGCCATGCGCGCCGGGAGAACGCCGATCCCGGCGAAGCGGCCGGCCGCCACCGCCAGGGCGATCGGCGTCGCGAGGGCCAGGGCGCACGGACAGGTGACGAGCAGAACCGCCACGGTCGCCGGCAGGGCGGCGCCGGGATCGCGGACCGCCCAGAAGACCGCCGTCGCGGCGGAGATCAGCAGGACCAGCGCGGCGAGCCGTCCCGCCAGGCGGTCGGCGAGCTGCGCGAAGGCGGGGCGGCTCGCGAGGCCTTTTTCGAGAAGGCGCCGGATCTGCCCGAGCGTGGAAGCCTCCCCCGCGCGCGTGATGCGGAGAAGAACGGGCTGGCCGCGGTTGCAGCTTCCGGCCACGACCGCGTCGCCCGGCCCGTGAGGCCGCGGCCACGGCTCTCCGGTCAGCACGGCCTCGTCGAAGAGGGACTGCCCCTCGAGCACGACGCCGTCGGCCGGCACGATCTCGCCCGGCCCGACCCGCACGGAATCGCCGGAGGAGAGTTCCAGGGCGGCGACTTCGCGCTCGCGGCCGTCCGCGTCCACGCGGCGCGCCGGCGCGGGCAGGACGACAGCGAACCGGTCGAGGACAGCCGCCGCCGCGAGGCGCGCGCGCGTCTCGAACGCGCGGGCGAGAAGCACGAAGAAAACGAGCATCGCGATCGCGTCGAAATAGACCGGGCCGGTTCCCGCGACCGTCGCCCAGGCGCTGCCGGCCCAGGCCGCTCCGAGGCCGAGCACGATGGGAGTGTCCATCCCTGCGCGCCTCCGGAGAAAATCGCGCCAGGCGCCGGCGAAGAAGTCCTGCCCCGGGTAGGCGAGCAGCACGGCGCTCGCGACGAGCGCGCACCAACGCCCGAACTGCTCCCACAGCGGGAGGCGACCGCCGGCGCCGGGTCCGCCGAGGAAGTACGCCGCGAGCGCGAGGTTCATCACCATCATGCCGAGGACGCCCGCGAAGACGAGGCGCGCCGCGCCGCGGCGGGCGGCGTCCGGCTCGATTCCGGTCCGATGGGACGGATCGAACGGCCTCGCCTCGTACCCGATTGCGCGGACCGCTTTCCGGATCCCGGAGAGCGCGATCCGCGACGGGTCCCAGACGACGCGCGCGCTCTGGCTGGCATAGCCGACGACCGCCTCCGTCACGCCGGGCTCGGCCTGGAGACGCCGCTCGATCAACCAGAGGCAGGCCGGGCATCGCACCCCGTCGAGCACGAACGAGGCCTCGCGTTGCCGGCCGATCCGCCGGACGAAGGACTTCTGCAGCTCCTCGCCGTCGAGGAGGCGATCCTCGGAACCGTCGCGGGCCGAAGCGGTGGGCGCGCTCGCGGTCCGCAGCCGGTAGTACTCCTCGAGGCCGCCTCCGCGGATCGCTTCCGCGACGGCCTGGCACCCGGCGCAGCAGAATTCCCGCGTCTCGCCGAGGACCGTCCCGCGCCACCGCCCTCCCGCGGGAATCGGAAGCCCGCAGTGGAAACAGGCCGGCGAGGCCATCGGTTGCGTCAGCGGCGAAGACGACAAGGTCAGGGCTTTCGGCCGCGGAGAGGACGCGGCCAGGAGATTCTAGCCGGCGAAGAGCCTGATAGGCTCGCGCCTTCGAGGAGGGCGAATCCATGCCGGGAACCTACAAGAAGATCACGATCGTCGGGACCTCTCCGGTGAGCTTCGCCGAGGCGGTCAAGGCGGCGGTCAAGGACGCCTCGCAGACCATCCGCAACATGGACTGGTTCGAGGTGGACGAGATGCGCGGGCGCGTCAAGGACGGCCAGGTCGCCGAGTTCCAGGTAACGCTCCGGATCGGCTTCAAGCTCGACCGCTGACCCGCCCGCCGGGCGCCGGGACGGCAACTCTCGCCCGGCTCTTGCGTATGGCTCGGGAAGATGCCGGTGACGTTTCTTCTCCTGCTGCCTCTCGTTCTGGCGGGGCAGGCCTCCACGACGGGCGAAAAAACGCCCCAGGCCCCTTCCGTCGCCGCGGCGCCCGCGTCGCGGAGCAACGCGGCGCTGGTCAGGGAGGCGCGCGAAGCCTACGGCCGGGGCGAGAAGGCCGGCTTCCTGTCGCTCTACGAGGAGCTGGCGCGGAGGCGGCCGGGAGACGTCGCCATTCTCTACAACCTGGCCTGCGGGCAATCCCTGAACGGGCAGGCCGCGGCGGCGATCCGCACGCTCGAAGACATCCTCGCGCGCCGCGTGGCCTCGAATCTCGACGCGGACACGGACTTCGACTCCATCCGCGGGACGGAAGGGTACAAGCGCGTCGTGGCCGGGATGAACGCGCTGCGCCAGGAAAGGGTCTCCTCCGGAGCGGTGCGGGCGTTCACGATCCCGGAGAGGGGATTCGTCGCCGAGGGAGTCGCGTACGACCCGGTCACTCGCGCGTTTTTCGTCTCGAGCGTCCGCCACCGCAAGATCGTCCGGATCCCGCCGGACGGCAAGATCGCCGATTTCGTGGCGCCCGGGCGTGACGGCCTGAGGAGCGCCCTGGGAATGCGGGTCGATCCCAAACGGCGCACACTCTGGGTCGCGAGCGAAGCCGCCATCCCGTCCATGGACGGCTACAAGAAAGAGGAGCCGCGGGCCGCGGCCGTCTTCGAGTACGACGTCGGCTCCGGACGCCTGCGCCGCGAGCACGTGCCGCCCCCCGGCGGAGATCCGGCGGGATTCGATGACCTGGCGGTCGCCCCCGACGGCACCGTCTTCGTCAACGACGGCTCCAGCTCCCGCATCTGGCGGATCCCGCCGGGAGGCCGTCTCGAAGTCTTCCTCACCTCCGATCTCTTCGGCGGCACCCAGGGCCTCGCCGTTTCGACCGACGGCAGGACTCTCTACTTCTCCGACTACCGGGGTCTCTTTGCCGCGGACATCGCGACCCGCCGCGTGACGCCGGTCCGCGTCCCGCCCGATCTTTCGCTCAACGGCATCGACGGCCTCGCGCTCTTCGAGCGCGGCCTGATCGGCATCCAGAACGGGATCGTCCCCCACCGCGTGATCCGCCTCGACCTCGCGAAGGACGGCGTGACGATCTCCCGGGCGCGCATCCTGGAGATGAACCATCCCGACTTCGACGAGCCGACGCTCGGCGTCGTGGTGGACGGCGCCCTCGACTTCTCCGCCGACAGCCAGGGCCAGAAGTTCCTCGACGAGAAGCACCCGATCTCCCCCGGGGACATGCGCGAGGCGGTCATTCTGAGGCTCCCCCTCTCCGCGGCCGGGCGCCGGCCCTGAAAGGGTTCTCCGCCCACCGGGCCTCCCCGCGCCGGGCTCCCCGCGCTTGACTCGCGGACCGGGGAGTGGCAGGTTGTGGTCAACAAAAGGAGCCTCCCATGAGCTCAAGAGCGCGTCGCCTCCCCGTCGTTCTCCTCGCCCTCCTCGTCGCGATCGTCGTCGTCCCCCTCGGCTGCCAGGGTTCCAACACCGTCACGGGCACGTCCGGCGGCGCCGCTCCGGCGGCCAGCATCGCCGGCAACTGGAACGGGACCTTCCTGTCCGACGATACGGGCGGCTGCGGCAGTTCCTCCGCCACCGCGAACTTACAGCAGGAGGGCGCCATCGTCACCGGCATCGTCTCCACGTCGTCCTGCGGCGTGACCGGCTACTTCAAGGGCACGGTCCAGGGCAACATGGTCACCGGATCCGTCGCGATGGACGGCTGCATCGGCGGCGGCGCCTCGGGCACCATCGACGGCTCGCAGTTCGTTCTCTCGATCGCCGACCTGACCAAGCCCCTCGTCACCGGCGACAAGACGATCATGTACGGCGGAGTCGCCACGTTCCACCGCTGACGTCGCTCCGCGAGCACCGGTAGCAGCCCAGCGGTCTAGTTGGATTCGTCGCTGCGGAGGTGTGGAGAAGAGCCCTGTCCCTGTCATCCTGAGCGAAGCGAAGGATCTGCTCTCGTCGCTGAGCGCTTGGGCGACCGGAGCCGGGGACGCCGCTAGAGAATGCCGTCGAGAGTCTTCTTCGCGGTCGCGAGGCCCTGGTCCATCAACGCTTTCATGGCGTCCGGGTCGAAGTCGAGGCTGTCCAGGTCGAGATGGTCCTTCGGGGCCACGAGGACGACGGGCACCGGGCGCTTGTCGGCGAGCTTCTCCAGGATCTCGTCGGGGATGTCCTGGAGCAGGTCGTCCCTGTCCACGCCGAGTGCCTCGGCGTTGGCGATCATCCGGAGCATCGCGTTGTATTCCTGGGCGCCGAAGTAGTCGTTGCTGCCGACCTCCGTGTCGAACAGATCGATGGTGCGGCCGAGGACGTCGACGATCTTCGTGTATTCGTCCTGATTGGCTCTCGGGCTCAAGGGGGCCGTGCTGATCGCGATGATGAGGTCGAGATCGACGCCGCTGTCGAAGATCGCGCCGAGAGGCAGGAACTCGCGCACGCCGCCGTCCACGTACTGGTGCGTGGCTCCCCCGGCGGTGATCGTCACGGGATCCATGAGGACGGGCATGCTGGAGCTCGCCAGCAGCGCCTTCTCCAGCATGGTCGCGGAGTGGTCCTTGTTGTTGAAGGTCGAGACCTCGCCGGTCTGGAGATCGACCGTGCTGTAGAGGAGCAGCGTCCCGGGATACGCGCCCTTGATCCTGTTGAAGTCGACGTTGTTGTGGATCGTCCCCTTCAGCGCGGCGGTGTCGTAGATCGCGGTTCCGCCGATGACCGCCGCCGCGAAGAGCACCGCTTCGGGCCCGAGGACCGTGGCGACGAGGGCATAGTGGGGATTGACGATGTTCGGCGTCGTCACGGTGGAGTAGATCTTGACGAGCGTGGTCCAGTCGTTCGTCGCGAGGAGCGTGGCGATGAGAGACCCGGTGCTCGTGCCCGACAGCACCGGGAACGAGGGGTTCGCGCCGGGAAGCCTCTGGCGAATGACCTTCAGCGCTCCCACCGTGAACGCGCCCTTGGCGCCTCCGCCGCTCAGCGCGAGCCCGACGCGCAGGGCCACTACGGCGCCCCCTGCTTGAGAAACGCCGCGGCCGCGTCCTGGACGCCGGCGACGAAGGCCGGCTCGAGTTCTCCCGGCGGCCGATCTTTCGGCCACTTCTCTTCCGCCACCGCCCTGGCGAACACGTGGTCCTCGAGGAAGGTCGCGCCCTTCCCGGCGAGGCCCGGGACCCGGTTCCAGGCGCTCGTGAGGTCCTGCCGGTTCTTCGACCCGGCGATGCCGCCGGCGTAGGCCTGCATGCTGTCGTGGTCCGCCTTCGGATCCAGGAAGGTCGAGAACGCATCCTGGGCATTCTGGGAAACGATCTCCCTGGCGGTGACGTTGAGCGGGGGGAGCGGCTGCGGCCGCTGCGAGCACCCCGCCAGCAGGGCCAACGCGAGGAACGCGGCGGCGGCCACGACGCCGGCACGCCGACCCGGGTTCCTCACGGAGCGCTTCCCCCGGGCATCGGGCTTAAAGAGCCTCCTCATCGCCGAGAGTCCTCGGAAAGCTCCGGAAGCGGGCTCCCCGGCCGCTCGTTGTCCCACGCGATCGAGAGGACCCACCACCGGGCGCCGTCGTGGAAGAGCTGGATGCTGTTGACTCCGCGCACGAACGGCTTCTCGCCCGGCGAACGCCGGAGCTCGTAGGAAGAGAGAACGTGCGCGATGTTGCCGAAGACGAACGTCCGGCGAGCGAGCTCCGTCTCGAAGAACGAGTCCTTCTCGAACATCGGCGATCGCGAGGCGATGTACCCCTCGACGTCGAAGACGTCGGCGATCGCCCGCCCTTCCGGTCCGGGCCTCGTCGGCACGAGGCGCGCACCGGGAAGGAAGAGGCGGCGCTCCCGCTCCCAGTCGCGCGGAGCCCCCGCGGGGCCGGAGATGACCTCGTAGAGGGCCCGGACAACCCCGTCGATCGAGCCGACATCCTCGTCCCTGTCGACCGCCATCACCGATCCCGGCGCGCCCCCGGCTTGCGGCGGGGCGTCTTCGCCGCAACCCTTCCGGCGGGCCGCTTCGCCGCGCGCCCGGCGCTCTTCTTCTTCCCGTTGCCGGCGCTCATCGCCTGAGGCCGCGCGTGCCGCGGCTGGTAGACGCCGAGCTTGCCGCCGCCCGGCAGGGCGACGTTCGTCAGCAGGCCCCAGCCCTGGCTCTGGACCGGGCCGCACGCGATCCTGTGTCTCTTCATCTCGGCGACGAAGGCCTTGACGTCGTCGCACATCAGGAAGAGCTCGTGCACGCCGTTCTCGTCGGAGGGGTGCACGGCGACTTCCGCCGGCGGCAACCCGAAGATCAGCCAGCCCTCCCCCACGTCCACGCTCGGCAGCCCGAGCACGTCCCGCAGGAAGCCGCGGTCGGCCTCCGGGTCCGCGCTGTAGATGATCGAATGCGCGCCGACGATCATGGCTGCCTGGCCGCCTTCCACTCCGCGGCTTTCTTCTCCAGCTCCGCCACGGCATCGGCGGAGGGCTTGGGCTCGGAGTCCTTCAGGGCCAGGGCTTTCTCCGCGGCTGCCGCGGCTTCCCTGCTCTTCCCCTCGCCGGCCAGGATGTTCGCCTTCAGCGAGAGGTTCGCGAAGGTTTCCTTGACCGCCAGGGACTTGTCGAGAAACGCCCCGGCCTCGGCCGGAGCGTACTTGTTGTCGTGGAGGTAGCGCGCGGCCGTCAGCGGCGTACGCCAGTCGTCGGCCTTCGCCTTCGCGACGGCCTCCTTCGCGTTCGAGAGAAACAGCGCGTTCGTGTCCACCGTGAGGTTCACGGGGACCGAGAGCTTCTCCCACCTCATCGCCATCACGGCGGAGTTGGGCGTGACCTGCGGGAATCCGATCGTGAAGAGATCGCGCATGTCCGCGGCCTCGGGCTTGACCCGGACGCGCAGGGCGTCCTTCTCGGCGCTGTAGTCGGCCGGCGAGCCCGTCGACTGCCTGTTGAAGATGACCGTCCACTCGGTCTTCCCGGGGATCGTGAAGAGCCCGTAGGAACCGGCCGCGAGATTCTGCCCCTCGACCAGGACGTCGGTGTCCACCGTGAACTTCGTGACCGCGTTGGCTCCTGTACGCCAGACCTTGTCGTACGGAACGAGGGCGCCCCAGATCACCCGCTCCTCCTTCCGGCTCGGGCCCTTCACGTGGGGCCGGCTGTAGACGACCTCCACCTTCGTGACGCCGAACGTCTGCGACACCGAGGCGTTGGGGCTGGGCGCCGGCGTCTGGAGCTGCCCCCACGCCGCCCGCGCGGAGCAGAGAAAAAAGAGGATGACCATCGAACCCGCGCAACGCCTGTTCATTCGCCGTTCTCCTTATGTCCCGTGCCGGGAGCGCCGATTCTAGCCCACGGAAGAACGATGCGTTTGCATCATGGCGCGAAGGAAGAGGAAGCCCGAAACTGCGTTTTTCAAGGAAAAACTCATGACGATCGCCTTGCTCACGTTCGGGGCAGCGTTCGGCGGCTCCGCGTTTCTGCTCACCTGGATGGCAATTCGCGGCTATCGCTTGTACAGCAAAGCGCATGTCCTGGCCTGCCCGGACACCGGCGCGGCGGTGGCCGTGAAGCTCCATGTCGTGCGCGCGGCCGCGACCAATCTGACCGGCAAGGCGGACCTCCGGATCAAGTCCTGCTCCCGGTGGCCCGAGAAACGCAACTGCGGCCAGGAGTGCCTGTCGCAGATCAAGGCGGCGCCGGGCGCCTGCAGCGTGCGGTCGATCCTGGCCAGCGCGTACCGCGGCGCGCGTTGCGCGCTGTGCGACGCGGACATCGGAGAGGTCGGCCGCGGCGGGCGCAAGCCCGTCCTGATGAGCCCGGACCGAAAGACCCGGATCGAGTGGGACGAGGTTCCTCCCCAGGACCTCCCGAAGATCCTCGCGACACACTCCAAGATCTGCCAGGACTGCCACATGGCGGAGTTCCTTCGGAACCTGCGTTCGGCGCCGGTCCGGAACGCGTCGCCCCGGGGCGTCCGGCGGGCTGCCGCCTCGTAAGCGCGCCGGAATCCAAAGCGGCGTTCGCCGATCTCGTCTCCGCTTGCGCCGCCGGCCCGCGGGCGGCCGGCCGCTCGCCCAAAATGATTCATTTGAAGCAGGCGGGTCCCTGGAAACGACGCTAGCGTGACAGGGCAGGGGCGGATCTCCCCTCCTGGCTCGCGACAGGGAGTCTGAACATGGCCGTCGTTCGAGAAAGGCAAAAGCCCTTCCTCCTGTCCCGGTTCTGCAAAGGGTGTGGAAGGTGTATCGAGGCGTGCGCGAAGCGGTGCATCGAGCTCGCGGACGGCATCGACCCCCGGACGGGCCTCGTGCCGGTGGTGCTCCATCTGGAGGACTGCACGGCCTGCGGCCTCTGCATCGACGCCTGTCCCGAGCCCTACGGCCTCCGGGAGATCTCCCCGGACGCCGGCTTCGATCTCTCCGATCCCGAAGAGCTCTTCGGCGCGCGCGGGTCCACGGCGCCGGACCCCGTCGCGATTCCCGACCGGGTCGTCGCGCTGCCGCCGCTCGCGCCGCTCGTCGTCAAGGGCAACTACGCCTCGGCGATCGGCGCGCTGCTCGCGGGCTGCCGGCACGTCTTCGGTTACCCGATCACCCCTTCGACCGAGGGGGCCGAGCTGATGGCCAAGCTCCTCCCGGATCTCGACGGCGTCTTCCTCCAGGCGGTCAGCGAGGTGGCGACGGTCAACATGATGTACGGCTGCGGCGGCGCGGGGCTTCGCTGCATGACGTTCACCTCCTCGCCCGGCTTCAGCCTGATGCTCGAGGGGATCTCCTACATGATCGGCGCCGAGGTGCCGGCCGTCTTTGTCAACGTGATGCGGGGCGGGCCCGGCCTCGGAAATATCGCTCCCGAGCAGGCGGACATCAAGCTCGCGTGCCGGGGGCTCGGCCACGGCAACACGCACGGCATCGTGCTCGCCCCGTCGACACCGCAGGAGATGCTCGACTTCACGCGCCTCGCCTTCGACCTCGCCTTCCGGTACCGCAACCCGGTCGTCGTCCTGAGCGACGGGTACCTGGGGCAGATGACGGGGAAGGTCGCTCTCCCACAGACCATGGTCGAGCCCGGGATCCCCGAATGGGCGGTCTTCGGCGACGCCGGCCACCGCGCCAACCTGATCAACTCGATCTACCTCTCCGAGCGGGACCTCGAGGACCACAACCGGCATCTGAACGAAAAGTACGACCGAATGCGGGCCGAGCAGCGCGCCGATCTCTTCGAGGTCGAGGACGCCGAGGTGCTGATCGTGGCCTGCAACACGCCGGGCCGCATGGCCAAGGGCGCCGTCCGCGCGCTGCGCCGGGAGGGCGTCCGGGCGGGCCTCTTCCGCCCCGTCACGCTCTGGCCGTTCCCGATCGAGAAGCTCGAGCCGCTCCTCGGAAACGCGAAGAGGATCGTCGTCGTCGAGGCCTCCAACGGCCAGCTCGAGGACGAGCTGCGCCTCGCGCTCTCCCACGCGAACCTCTCCGGCCATGCCCCCATCGAGTCGGTTCGCCGGGCCGGCGGGATCCTGCCGCAGCAGAGCGAGATCGTCGCGCACGTCCTCGGCGATCGAAAGGCGGTCGCATGAGCGTCTTCTACCAGAACTTCGAGCGTCACGCCGGCGGCGAAGGCCTCAAGGCCCACGCCACGCACTACTGCGCCGGCTGCGGGCACGGCCTCGCCCACAAGTTCCTCGCGGAGGCGATCGAGGAGCTGGGCATCCAGGACCGGACCGTCGCGGTCTCGCCGGTCGGCTGCGCGGTCTTCCTCTACTACTACTTCGACGTCGGCAATTCGCAGGCCGCGCACGGGCGCGCTCCCGCGGTGGCGCTCGGCCACAAGCTCGCCAATCCCGATTCCATCGTGATCAGCTACCAGGGGGACGGCGACCTCGCCTCGATCGGCCTCGCGGAGATCGTCTCGACGGCGCAGCTCGGCATCCCCCTCACGGTCGTGTTCATCAACAACGCCATCTACGGAATGACCGGCGGCCAGATGGCCCCGACGACGCTCATGGGTCAGAAGACCACGACGAGCCCCTTGGGACGGACGCGCCTGATGGGGGCGCCGATGAAGATGGCCGAGCTCATCGCGGGGCTGGACGGCCCCGTGTATGTCGAGCGCGTCGCTCTCTTCGACGCCAAGCAAAGAGTGAAAGCGAAAAAGGCCATCAAGAAGGCGATCGCGATCCAGGCCGAGGGGAGAGGCTTCGCGTTCGTCGAGGTGCTCGCCGAGTGCCCGACGCATCTGAAGATGACTCCCTCCGAAGCCGAGAAGTGGGTGAAGGAGCAGATGCTCCCCGTCTTCCCGCTCGGCGTGAAGAAGGACACGGCGGCGGAGCCCTGGTTTCACCTCTCCCGCCCCTCCTTCGAGCCCGACCGGTTGATCCGGGCGCTCGGAGGCTCCGAGACTCCGCCGGAGCGCTTCGGCGAGGGCTTCCCGGAGCACATCCACGCGAGCGACATCGCGCTGAAGCTCGCCGGCGCCGGCGGCGACGGGGCGCAGACCGCTGCGATGCTCATCGCCCAGGCCGGCATCGACGAGGGGTTCGACGCCACCCACATCCCCAGCTACGGACCCGAATCGCGAGGCGGCACTTCCTACGCCGACGTCCACGTGGCGCGGGAAGAGGTCCTCTCCCCCGCCTCACCGCATCCGCACGTCCTGATCGCGTTCAACGCGCCGAGCCTGGCGAAATTCGGGCCCGCCGTCGCGGGGGGGGAACCGTCCTCTACGACAGCTCCGTCATCGCCGAACCGCCGCCCCTCCCCGGGGTCCGGGTCCACGGCGTCCCGTTCACGCAAGTCGCGGTCGAGCTCGGCCGGCCATTGTTCAAGAACATCGTCGCCCTGGGCGCGCTGTGCGCCGCGACCGGGATCTTCCCGAGGGAGACGTTCCTGGCCGTCATCCGGCGGGCGCTCCGCCAGAAACCGGCGCTCGTCGCCGCCAACGAGGAGGCCTTCGCCCGGGGCGCGAAGGCGATCTCCGGGGAAGTTCCCTGCCCCGAAGGAGTCGTGGCATGACAGAGACGCGGCTTTCGATCCCGCTCACGACCGCCGAGCACGAGTTGATCCGCGGCCTCCGCGACATCGCCGACTCCCGGCTCAAGAGCCGCATCCTCGACGTCGTGGGAGATCTCGTTCGCCTCGGGCAGGAGCCCCGCTGCACGGACGCGCAGGCCGACGGCGTCCCGTGCGGCTGCGGCCAGAGCCAGTGCGAATCCTGCAACCGGGTGTTCGAGCAGGTGGACGTCCTCGTGTCCCGGAAATTTCCCCAGCCGCCCTCCTGATCCGAGAGTCGGGGACTCTCGACTCCCGTTCCGGATCAGTCCGGGTCGGCCGCGAACACCTCCACCGTTGGCGGCGGCGCCGGGACGGGCTGCTCGGGCCCGGCGTCGCTCCCCGCCTGGAAGATGTAGCGCCGGTTCTTCGCCGCGGTGATGAGCTCGGGGCGGAAGTCCGGGTGCGCGATCCCGATCAGGGCGCAGGTCCGCTGGCGGATGTTCTTTCCCCAGAGGTCCGCGACGCCGTGCTCGGTGACGACGTAGTGAATGTCTCCGCGGCTGGTCACGACGCCGGCCCCGGCTTCGAGGCTCGGCTGGATGCGGCTGATGGCTCCGTCCTTGGCCGTGGAGGGGAGGGCGATGATGGGGCGGCCTCCCTTGCTGCGCGCCGACCCGCGGATGAAGTCCACCTGCCCGCCGATGCCGGAGAAGAAGCGTCCGGCGATCGTGTCCGCCGCCACCTGGCCCGTCAGGTCCACGGCGAGCGCCGAGTTGATGGCGACCATGTTGTCGTTGCGGGCGATCTGGAAGGGGTCGTTGGTGAAGCTCGACGGCCGCATCTCCACCGACGGGTTGTCGTCCACCCAGTCGTAGAGCGCCTTGGTGCCCATCACGAAGGAGGTGACGATCTTGCCCGGCAGAAGGGTCTTCCGCCGGCCGGTGATCACGCCGGCCTGGGCCAGGCGCATCGCGCCGTCGGAGAACATCTCGGTGTGGATGCCGAGGTCGTTGCGGTCGCCGAGACACGAGAGCACGGCGTCCGGGATGCGGCCGATTCCCATCTGCAGGCACGCGCCGTCCTGGATGAGGCCGGCCGCGTGGAGTCCGATCTGCCGGCAGACGTCGTCGAGCGGCTCGGGGGCCAGCTCGTGGAGCGGATAGTCCACCGGGACCATGCGCGCGAGACGGTCCACGTGGATGAACGAGTCTCCGAGGGTGCGCGGCATGCACGAGTTGACCTCGGCCAGGATGAGACTCGCCGTGTCCACGGCTGCCCTCACGATGTCCACGGAGACGCCGAGGCTGCAGAAGCCGTGGCGGTCGGGCGGGCTGACCTGGATCATCGCCACGTCCACCTTCACGCGGCCGTTCAAGATCAGCTGCGGGATCTCCGAGAGGAAGACCGGCATGAAGTCGGCGCGCCCCTCCTGCACGGCCGAACGGACGTTCTTCCCGATGAAGAAAGCCATGTGGCGGAAGCGCCCCTCCAGTCCCGGAGCGACGTACGGAGCGGGACCGAGCGTCAGCAGATGCACGATCTCGTTGCCGCACAGGTGCGTCCCGTCGCGCACCATCGACTCGACGAGGCGGGAAGGCTCGGACGCTCCCGAGCCGATCAGGATGCGCGTGCGCGGCGGAATCGCCCTCACCGCTTCGGCCGCCGTGGACACTTTCCAGCGATACTGATCTTGCCAGCTCATAATGCATATACCTTAGACGACCCCCTCGATTTCCCTCCGATGCACCTGGATCATTTCGCCCCCGGCGTCGCCGCCCGGCGCGCGACGACGGCCCCTGGAACCGCGACTCCCTGCCCCGCGGGTGATGCATCCTGCTCTTCCTGTCGGCCCAGGACCCGGGCCATCCTCCACGGGCGGGTCCGCCTGACGCCAGGCCGGGGCGGAAGCGGGCCCTCCCTGTTCTCTTTTCCGGCCTCGACGTCCGGCGGTTGCGCCGGAGAAAGGAATGGCTTGCCATGGTGACGACGGGGGTCCTCGACAAGAAGGCCGACCTGGCCGGTCCGGGCATTGGCAATTACGACGACCTGGAGAAGGTCCTCCCCAACGACTACACGCCGCTTCTGGATCCGAGGGAAACGCAGCGCGCAATCGCGGCGGTCAAGCGGTTCATCGAGGACGGGCTCTGCCGCGAGCTGAATCTGATGCGGGTGGAGGTCCCGCTCATCGTCGACGCCGAGAGCGGCGTGAACGACTACCTCGATCGCGACGGGTCGCGCGGCCCGGTCGGCTTCCGCATCGCCAACGACAACGGGAAGAACCCCATCGACGCCCAGGTCGTGCAGGCCGCGACCAAGTGGAAGAGGATCGCCCTCGCGCAGTTCGGCATGAAGCCCGGCGAAGGGCTCGTCACCGACATGCGCGCGGTCCGGAAGGACTACTTCCTCGATCACGACCACAGCGCGTACGTGGACCAGTGGGACTGGGAGAAGGTCATCACCCCGAGGGAACGCAGCCTCGAGTTCCTGACGAAGACCGTCGAGGGGATCTGGAAGGTCATCAAGGGCGCCGAGGACCTGGCGCTCGAGCTCTTCCCCGCGCTCGCGTCCCGGAAGATCCCGCGGCTGCCGGAGAAGCTCACCTTCCTGCACGCCGAGGACCTCCTGGACATGTACCCCGACCTGCCCCGCAAGGCGCGCGAGACGGCGATCCTGAAAGAGACGCCGGCGGTCTTCCTCTATGGAATCGGCTGGACTCTCAAGGACGGTTACCCGCACGAGATGCGCGCCGCGGACTACGACGACTGGGTCACCCGGACGCACTCGAAGGACGGGCGGCCGATGCACGGCTTGAACGGCGACATCCTGGTCTGGAACCCGGTGACGAAACGGCGCCACGAGCTATCGTCCATGGGAATCCGTGTGAACGCGGAGACGCTCCGCAAGCAGCTCGAGCTGACGAACCAGCTCCATTTCCTGGGTTTCCCCTACCACCAGGGAATCGTCAACGGCACGCTCCCGCTCTCCATCGGCGGCGGCATCGGCCAGTCCCGCACGGTGATGCTGCTCCTGCGCAAGGCGCACCTGGGCGAGGTGAGCGTGACGGTGTGGCCGGAGGTCCTCAAGGAGATGTGCGCGAAGCGCAACATCCGCGTGATCGAGTAACGGGGGGAACGGGAAGGCCCCTGTCGGTCGGTCACACTCGGATACGCTCGGGACGGGCACCGGGGCGAGCGGGAGGGCTCGTCCCCGGCTGCCCGCGACGCGGGCGCGGCCGCGCGAGGAGAACGCCATGAGTCTCCAGATCGTCCAGGTGGATGCCTTCACGTCGCGGCCGTTCACGGGCAACCCGGCCGCGGTGTGCGTGCTGCCGGAGCCGCGCGACGCCGCGTGGATGCAGAACGTCGCCTCCGAGATGAACCTGGCCGAGACCGCATTTCTCGTCCCGCGGGAAGACGGGTTCGACCTGCGCTGGTTCACGCCGGCCGTCGAGGTGGACCTTTGCGGACATGCCACTCTGGCCAGCGCTCACGTGCTCTGGGAGAGCGGCCGCCTCCCGCCGGCCGAGGCCGCGCGCTTCCACACGCGCAGCGGTCTCCTGACGGCGGTCCGCCGGGGCGACTGGATCGACCTCGACTTCCCCGCGACGCCGGAGGAGGAGACCGCAGCGCCGCCCGGGCTGGCTGAGGCCCTGGGCGCCGCTCCCCGCTACGTCGGCCGGAGCCGCTTCGACTACCTGGTCGAGCTCGATTCCGAAGACAGCGTCCGCGCCCTGCGCCCGGATTTCGGCCGGCTCTGCGCGATCGCCGCCCGCGGCGTCATCGCGACCAGCCGCTCGGCGACACCCGATTTCGATTTCGTGTCGCGCTTCTTCGCGCCTGCCGTGGGGATCAACGAGGACCCGGTCACCGGCTCCTCCCACTGCTGCCTCGCGCCGTTCTGGAGCCGCCGCTTGAAGAAGGACCGGTTTCTCGCCCTCCAGGTCTCGGCGCGGGGCGGCGTCCTCAGGATCGAGCTCGCCGGCGCGCGTGTGCGGCTGGGCGGCCAGGCCGTGACGGTCCTGCGGTGCGAACTGCTCGCGTGAGCCTGCCGCCCCGGGCGGCTACGGCAGCTTCACGTCGGCGAGGGCGAAGGGGACCTCTCCGAAGGACTTTGGCGTCTTGAGCCGGACCTGGAGCGACGTGGTCGGCGGAATCGGCTCGAACATCCGGATGACCCGGTACTGCTCGAGATCCATGGTGCCGTAACTCCGGATCGGCGAGCCATCCGGGGCCACGAGATCGAAGGAGAAGATTTTCTTTCCCGGATCGGCGACCTTGAGGATGAGGTCGTTGTCCCCCACGGTCAGGAAGACGCGCTCCAGCATCTCCCCCAGGGCGTCTCCCATGGCGCCCGCCATCTCTTCCAGCCCGGCCTCCACCCCCTTCTTTCCCTTCTTCTTCGCGGCCTGGGCCTTCTTCTTCTCGGCCACCCGCTTCTTCTCTCTTTCGAGGCCGGCCTTCGAGAGGACCTGGATCCCGATGCCGCGGGAAGCGAGCCCCGGCACCGCGAGCGGCTTGTCTTTCTTCGCCATGACCCTGTCGATCCGGACCGTTCCGGCGGGATCCCTGGAAGGAAGATAGACCTCGACGACCCCTTCGACCGCGGTCAGGCTCCTGGCCTTGCGCGTGGGGCTGGCCAGATCGACGCCCGGCGTGGGAGGAGCGCCCTCGCGCCCTTCCACCCAGCGATCCGCGTCCTGCCGGGTCTCGGCGCCGCTCGGGAGCAGGCTCCGGCCCGTGTCGTCCGATGCCCTGGTCAGGCGAGCGCGGGCCGACCGCACGGCGCCCGCGTCCTCGCCTTCGAGCCGCAGCCGGATCGACAGCTCGGACCGGGGGAAGTCGCGCGTCGTCCTGCGGTCGAGAACGGACTCGATCGCGACACGGATCCTCGGCGGCCCGGCCTGCGCGGCCGGCCGGGAGGGCCCGCTCTTCTTCGTCGTCTTCTTCGATTGCGCGAAGGCCGGCATGGCCGCCAACGCGACTGCGAGAAAGACCCCGGCGCTCCGGCAACTCCGGGCGGTCATGGCAGCGCGACCCCTCGCAGGTCGATCGGGACCGCCACGACCGATTTCGGCGTGCGCAGCGTGACGGAGAGCGCGGCGTCGGCCGGCGGCTTCTCCGAGAGATCGATCTTCACCAGCTTCAGGTCGCGCCCGCCGTTGGTCTCCCGGCCCGAGGCGTGGATCTCGGCGCCGTCGGGCTTGACGACGTCGATCGCGATGATCCTGCCGTCGGGGTCCTTCGTCTCCAGGAGGACGCTGTTTTCGGAAGGGGCCTCGCCCGACAACCCGGCGAGGGCGTCCATCAACTTGAGGGCCTGCTGGATCTCCGCTTCCGACGCGCCGCGCTTCTTCCCCTCGGCGATGAGCTGCTCCTTCGTGGGACGGTTCTTCTCCTGCCGGCTCTTGTATTGCGCGGGCGAGAGGGGCGTGATCTCGATCTTCGCCGACTTCAACGCCGCGCTCGCGATCGGCTTGTCGATCCCCGCCAGGAACTGCTCGAACCTCTGCTTCGTGTTCGGATCCCGCGCCGGAACGAAGAGCTCCACCTCTCCCGCCACGTCCACGGTCGAGGCGTCGCGGCTCGGGCTGGACAGGCGGACCTCGGGGCCGGGCTGGCGGTTCGCCTCGTACTCTTCGAAATCCTTCGGCGTCTCGTCCCTCTCCGGCTTGGAGAGGACCGTGCCGGCGTCGTCCCTGGCCGATTTCACTCGCACGCGAACGGCCTTGACGTCGGCCATGAGGCTTCCCTTGAAGACGAGCCCGATCGTGAGCCCGCCGAACTGATCGTCCGAAGAGCGTTGATCCTCGACGGACCCCGCCGTGACCTTGACGTCCTCGGCGGCGAGCAGAGGCGAGACGACGAGAAGAATGGCAGAGGCGAGCAGAAGCGGGCTTCGCGACGGCACGATTCACCTCCGGCGAGCTCGAAGGAATCTAACACGACCACCAACGAGCGCCCGCGGGATGCGGACCTCCGAGGAAAATGGGAGCTCAGCCGCCTCCGGCGCGGGTCAGCGGCGTCCCCCGACCGTGGGCCGCGCCGCGGCCCCGCGGCTCGCTCCGGATCGCACGACGGGGGCGCGGCCGATGCCGCCGCCGCCCGCGCGGCCGCCGCCCGCGAAGCCCGGACCGCGACCGCCGCCGGCGAAGGCCGGACGTCCGGCGCCGCCGCCGCGGATAACGGCTCCCCGGGGTGCCCCGGGCCCCGAGCCGAAGCCGCCGCGCGGAAAGGTCGCGCGCCCGGGCCCGCCGCGGCGAATGATGCTCTCCCGCGGCACGCGGAACGCCTGGCGGACGCTGCCGCGCGGAGAGGCGGCGCGTCCCGCCCCGGGACGGGCGGCGACGACGCTTCCCCGGGGTCTTCCGAGACTGCGGTCGAAGTCGCCGCGCGGGAAGCGCTGATGCCCGGACCCGCCGTGACCGACGGAATGACCGTGCCGTCCCGAGAACCCATGGCGGCGACCGTGGCCCCGACCATGGAATCGCCCGAAGAACCCGCTCTGGCTCACGAAGAAAGAGACGGGATACGGGTAGTACCCCGCGGCGTAGACCGGGTAGTAGTCGCAGTAGTAGCTCGCGGGGTAGCCATCATAGACGCTGCCGGCGTAGTCCCCGTAGTCGCTCTCGGGATAACTGCCATAGTCACTCTCGGGGTAGCTGCCGGAGTAACTGCCGTAGTCGCCGTCGGAGTAACTGCCGTAGTCGCCGTTGGCTTCGGAGCGAACCGCGCCGGGATAACCGGAGGTCTCCTCGGAGTCGTCGGCGGCGTCCTCCCCTTCGGCCGCGTCGGGAGCCCTCACGTCGATCGCCGCCATGTATTGAACGACCGTCTCGCTCACTCCCGACTTTCGGAGCCAGACAAGGTCGTCCGCGGACAACTCCGGGGGCAGCTCGAGGCGGTGCGCCTTCGCGTAGGCGAGGACCGTCGCATCGGACAATCCGGCGCCGGTCATTCGAACGAGATCCCGGAGAAGCGAAGGCTCCTGGCGCGCCGGACCGCCGGAGCCCGGAGAGTCCGCGAGCAGGAGGCCGGAACAGGCCAGGAAAAGGAAAATGGCGACGGCGCGTTTCATGGCGACCTCCTCAAGGGAAAGTTTAAGTCTTCCGGAACGGCGGTGGGAAGTCTTCGCAGGCGCTCGCGGTCTGTCCCTCCGAGGGAATCCAGGGCGGCGCGCACGGCGGCGGCGTCGCGAGCCCCGACCGGAAGGCCGATGGCGAGGGAGAGCCGCTCGAGCGCCTGGCCGTCGCGGGAATCGACGAGATAGCGGGGCGGCTTCCCCGCGACGCCGACGGCCCAGTAGTCGTTCAGCAGCGCGGCCCAGAAGGAGGCCAGCGTACCGGCGGAGACCTCATGGCGCGCCCCGGCCAGGTATCCCGCGACATCGGCCGGCGTAACCATGACAACGTCGGTCGCGGCCCCGTCGGAGCGCTCGAAGATCACCTTCCAGTCCTCTCCGGCGGCGCGCGCGGCGAAACGACCGGAGGCGGGCGCGGCCAGTCGGTTCAGGGTCTGAGCGACGGCCCGGGCGCGGACCAGGGGGGACGCGAACCCGGCCCGGTCCCGAAGGATGAGCACCTCGAGGCCAGCCAGCGTCACCGCCGCGTGCGCACGAGGAGCGGCGCCCTTCTCCCGGTAGGAGGAGCCGGCGAACAGGTCGTGCCGTCGGCTCTCGTCGGAGACCGCGGCGCGTGGAGGGTTCGCGGCGACGCCGGAGGCGGCCGGCTCGGGCCCCCGCGCCGGCGCCGGCCGCGAGAGCATTTCGCGGATCACGGCCTCCGTCACTCCCGCCTTCCTCAGGCGGAGCGTGTCCTCGGCGGAAAGGACGAAACGGGAGTCGGTGGTCTGGATCAGTCGAATGATGTCCTCGTCCGAGTACCGCGCCTGCGACAGGCGGATCACGTCGAAGACGGAGACCGCGCCGAGCGACGCCGGCAGCAACGCCAGCACGAGGATGAGAACAGAGACCGCGCGGGTTCCGGAGAGTCTCATGGAGTTGTCCCAAAGGAGCAAACACGATACCAGTACCCAACAATTCCGGCCGGATCACGCCGAGCGGCACGAATCGCTTCAGCGGCGCGTCACGGCGACGAGAGCGATCTCGATCGAAACCTCGTCGCGCACCGCGATCGCCCCGAGCGCGGTGGAGTACGGCTGGACGCCGAAATCGCTCTGCTTGAAGGTCACTTCCGTGTTCGCCTCGAGCCGGTCTCCGAGAACGCGGCCCCGGATCGGGAGCTCGAGAGGGCGCGAGCGCCCGTGGAGCGTCAACGTGCCCGCGAGCCTGCCTCGAAACTCGTCCGGGCCGCCCGGCGGAATCTCCTCGGCCTCGAGCCGGTCGGCCTCGAACCGGATCTCGCGGAATCGCTCCGCGTCGAGGATCGCCGCGCCGCGAACCTGACGCTCGACCTTCGCGACATCTCTGGCGGAGAGCTTGGGCTGGTGATCGTGGAGAGAATCGGCGGCGATCCGCACGGCGACTCGGACGCGTCCCGGATGACCCGGATCCCACGCGATCTCACCGCTCCATGTCTCCGGCTGAAAGAAATGTGCGTGCAGGGCCGAGGCGAGGAGTCCGGCGGGAAGGACCTTGACGGTCAGGCGGCTCCGCGCCACGTCCACGCTCCAGTCGGCCGGCGCGCTCTGACCTGAAAGGAGCCCGCCGGCCCCGAGCGCGAACGCCAGGAGCGAAGCGGGAAGCGCCGTGCTCGTCCGGCCGACGCGGATGCGAGTCATCTCGCCAGTCTCCTGCGCGCTCGAGTATGCCGTATCCGGGCCGGGGCTGATCTGCGGGGTGAGCGCGTCGGATCCGTCGGGAGGAATAGCCTGGAACATCCGCGTCGGCGCTTTCGTCCTGGCGTAACAATCGAATCGATAGCGGAAAGGCCGCCCCGGAGCTGGCGTCGCTTCCCTCCGTCGGCACGCGGCGGCCTGCCGCAGACCGCAAGAACCGGCTGCCGCTGAGGGTTCGTCGCATCGGCAGCGAGGCGCCGGCTGCGCTTTTTCATGCTCCTCACCCATCACCTCCTGCGGGAAACGCCGCCAGCTCCGGGGCTCTCAATCCGGTTTGTTCCGAAGTGAAGGGCCGGCGGGTGGCGCCGGACGGAGACCTCGCGCGCGGGCATTGAGCCTCATTCCAAGCCCTGGTCTTGACTCCTCGACGGACGGCGACAGGACCCGCCGGTCCGGATTCTCGCGGATGGCAATCCGGCTGCGAAACATTTCTTGGAAACCTTCCGGGGGCAGCTCCGTACCTCCCCTTGACATTCGACAGGAGTGGGGAAAGACTCCTGTAGACAATCTCAAGGAGGGCCGATGTCGCTCCGGACCGATCTTCTCCAGGGGACACTCGACGTGCTGGTCCTGAAGACGCTGCGCTCGGCGCCGATGCACGGCTGGGGGATCTCCCAGCGGATCCAGCAGCTCTCGCAGGACGTGCTCCAGGTCAACCAGGGCTCCCTCTACCCCGCTCTTTACCGGCTGGAGGCGAAGGGGTGGATCCGCTCGGAATGGGGCGCCTCGGAGAACAACCGCCGCGCCCGCTTCTACGAGCTCACCAAGAGCGGACGCAGGCAGCTCGCCGAGGAGGAGGAGGGGTGGGAGCGTTTCGCGGAGGCCGTGTCCCGGGTGCTCGCGGCCGGGTAGCCCGGAAAGGAGAGAGCCAGCCATGACATCCCGGGTGTGGACGGCCCTGCGGACTCTCCGGCGGCGGAGCGCGGTCGAGCGGGAGCTCGACGAGGAGATGCGCTTCCACCTCGAGATGGAGACGCGCAAGTGGATCGAGCGCGGCCTCTCCCCCGAGGAGGCGCGCCGCAAGGCGCTTCTCTCCTTCGGCGGCGTCGAGCAGCACAAGGAGTCGTGCCTCGACGAGACGGGCGCGCCCGTCATCGAGACTCTCCTCCAGGACCTCCGGTACGGCGTCCGGGGCCTGAAGCGCAACCCTGTTTTCGCGGCCGCCGCGGTCGTGACGCTCGCCCTGGGCATCGGCGCCAACGCGGCCATCTTCAGCGTCGTCCACGGGGTCTTCCTCCAGGCGCTCCCGTACGGTGGCGGCGACCGGCTGGTCCGCCTGCGGCAGGACGCGCCGGGGATCAACGTGAGCGATCTCCCCTTTTCCCCTGTCGAGATCGCCGACTACGCCTCGAGGAACCGCACGCTCGCCGGCCTGGCGGAGTACCACTCGATGTGGTTCGTGCTCCTTGGAAAGTCCGAGCCGGAGCGCGTCCAGACCGGCGTCGTGGCGGCGAACTTCTTCGACGTGCTCGGGGTCGAGCCGCTCATCGGCCGCACGTTCCGGGCCGGCGAAGACGCCCCGGGGGCGGAGCCGCTGCTCGTCCTCTCCTACGACTACTGGATGCGCTCATGGGGCGGAGACCGCGGGATCGTGGGGCGGACCCTCCGGATGAACGACCGCATCCACACCGTCATCGGCGTCCTCCCGCCGATGCCCGCCTACCCCGATAACAACGACGTCTACATGCCGGTCTCCGCCTGCCCCTTCCGCGGCCGGCCCGAGATGTTCCACGACCGCAAGCAGCGGATGGTCCAGGTCTTCGGGAGGTTGAAGCCCGGCGTCCCCCTCGCCGCTGCGCGCGCGGACCTCGCCGGTATCGGACAGAGCCTCGCCGCGCAATACCCCGCCGACTATCCGGCGAAGGGGAGCGGCTTCGCCATGACGGCCGTTTCGCTGCGCGACGAGCTGACGCGGGCCGCGCGGCCGACCTTCCTGGTCCTCTTCGGCATCGTCGGGCTCGTGCTCCTGCTCGCCTGCGCGAACGTCGCGAACCTGACGCTCGCGCGGCTCCTGCGGCGCCGCCGGGAGCTCGCGCTGCGCTCCGCTCTCGGGGCCGGCCGCCTGCGGCTCGCCCGCCAGCTCGTCACGGAGAGCACGCTCGTCGCGCTCGCCGGAGGCGCGCTTGGCCTCGCCTTCGCGTCCGGAGGAGTGCGCCTCCTCATCGCCTTCGCCGCCCGCTTCACGCCGCGGGCGCGCGAGATCGCGATCGACGGCCCCGTCCTCCTCTTCGCGCTCGCCGTCTCGCTCGTGACCGGGATCGCGCTCGGCCTCATCCCGGCCGTTTCCTCCCGGCGGAGCCTGACGGAGGCGCTGCAGGACGGCGGCGGGCGCTCCACCGCGGGCGCCGGCCGGCACCGGATGCGCAGCGCGCTGATCGTGCTGCAGGTGGCGATCTCCTTCACGCTCCTGATCGGCGCCGGCCTCATGATCCGCAGCCTCTGGAAGCTGCAGGACGTGGACCCGGGCTTCCGGATCGGGCGCGTCCTGACGACGCGGCTGGACCTGAACTTCACCAAGTACACCGACGCGGCGAAGCGCTGGGCCTTCGAGAAGGAGATCCTCGAGCGGCTGGCCCAGGAGCCGGGAGTCGTCTCGGCGGCGATCTCCGGGAGCTTCCCCCTGAACGAGACGGGGCCCAACAGCGGGCGCTTCGAGATCGAAGGACGCCCGGCGGCCTCCGACGACCTGCGCCCGCAGGCGGAATTCCAGCGGGTCTCCTCCAATTACTTCTCGACGATCGGCGTGCCGCTCCTTCGGGGCCGGGTCTTCACATCCGCGGACACGCCCGAGACGCCGACCGCCGCGGTCGTCAGCCGCTCCCTCGCGCGGCGCTACTTCGAGACCCGGGACCCCGTCGGCGCCCGACTCTCGTTCAATCGCGGGAAGAGCTGGATCACGATCGTCGGCGTCGCCGGGGACGTCCGGCAATACGGCCTCGCCGCGGCGCCGCCCGACGAGATCTACCTCGCGCTGCCGCAGTTCCCCACACTCTCGGGAAGCCTGCTCGTCCGGACGACCGGAGGGCCGATGGCGCTCACCCGGCTCGTCGGAGAGACGGTCCACGCCGTCGACCCGGACCAGCCGGTCGACCGCTTCCAGACGCTCGACCAGGTGCGCTCCAACGCGCTCGCCTCGCCGCGGCTGACCGCGACGCTCCTGTCGCTCTTCGCGGTCCTCGCCCTCGGCGTCACCTGCGCCGGCATCGCCGGAGTCATGGCCTTCGCGGTCGGCGAGCGCCGCCAGGAGTTCGGCATCCGGATGGCCCTGGGGGCGAAGCCCCGCGCCGTCCTGACGCTCGTCCTGCGGCAGTCGATGACGCTCGTCGCCGCGGGTCTCGCGCTCGGGCTCGTCGGCGCGCATCTGCTGGCGCGCCTGATGTCCGGCCTCCTCTTCGAGGTCAACGCCACCGACCCGCCGACGTTTCTCGCGATGTCCGTCGTCCTGGTGACCGTGGCGCTCCTCGCCTCGTTCTTTCCGGCCCGCCGCGCCACTTCCGTGGATCCCATGATCGCGCTCCGAAGCGCCTGAAACGAGGAGAAGACCATGCGCGTCCATCTCAGAATCGGCGCCTTCGTTCTCCTGCTGGCCGCCGCGGCCATGACGTCCCCCGGCCTCTCTCTCTCCCCGCCCGACACGGACAGGGAAGCCTGGGTCTGTCCTCCCTGCTCGGGAGGCTGCGACGAGAAGACGTACGAAAAGGCGGGCGACTGCCCGGTCTGCGGGATGCGGCTCGTCAAGCGATCCGCGGTCGCGGCGATGAAGCAGGCCGCGGAGGAAAAGCCGCTGCGCCTCGCGGTCCTTCTCTTCGAGGGGGTCCAGATCATCGATTACACCGCGCCGTGGGAGGTCTTCGGGCACGCCTCGATCCACAATTACCCCGCCTTCGAGATCTACAGCGTGGCGCAGACTGCAGGGCCGCTCACGACGAGCATGGGGATGAGCGTCAATCCGAAGTACACCTTCGCCGACGCGCCCGCGCCCGACGTGATCCTCCTGCCGGGCGGCAACGTGAACCCGCAGCTGGCCAACACGGCAACCATCGCGTGGATCCAGGACGCTTCCCGGGAGGCCCGCGTCGTCTTCTCCGTCTGCAACGGCGCCTTCTTCCTGGCGAAGGCCGGCCTGCTCGACGGCCTGGAGGCGACGACGTTCGCCCACCTGATCCCGCGGCTCAAGGAGGCGGCCCCGAAGGCCCGCATCGTTTCGGACCGGCGCTTCGTGGACAACGGAAAGATCGTCACGGCAGCCGGCCTCTCCTCCGGGATCGACGGGGCGCTCCACGTCGTGGAGAAGCTCTTCGGGCGCGGCCAGGCCGAGGTGATCGCGACGGCTCTCGAATACCACTGGCAGCCGGACTCGAAGTGGGTGCGCGGGACGCTCGCCGACATGCGGCTCGACCCGGTCTACAACTGGGTGCACCAGTTTCCTTACCGTTCCGTCGTCCGCCACGAGGGAACGACGGACCGGTGGGAGACTCAGTGGAGGTTGACGACCGAGAAGAGCGGCGACGAGATCCTGAAGGACCTCGAGCCGGTCGCGGTATCGGAGAAATGGGCGCCCGACGCGAGCGGGAAGGAGCCGGGACGTTCCTGGCGCTTTTCCGACCCGGAGGGGCGCGCCTGGAAGGCTGCGGCGACCGTCGAGCCCGCCCCGGGAGACCCGAAGGCCCGCGTCCTCACTGTGAGAATCGCGCGCGCGCAGGGTGACTCGTGAGGCCGCGCTCCGTCTTGTCTCGGGCTCTCACGCTTCTCGTCGCGCTGTCTTCTTCGGGGAACGCGCGCCAGCCGGCGCCGCGCGCCGTCGCCAACGGCGAGCTCCCGGTCGTTTCACCCGACGGCAGCCGCCTCGCCTTCCTGTCGAATCGCGGCGGCGCTCAGGACGTCTTCGTGATCGGGACGGACGGAACCGGCGAGACGCAGTTGACGAACACGCCCGAGGAGGAAGGAAACCCGGGATGGACGGCGGATGGGAAGCGGGTTCTGTTTTCGGTTTTCGCCAACGACACGAGCCGGCTGTACTCGATCGATCCGGAAGGAAAGACCGTGAGGGAAATCGCCAAGGTCCCCGGCAGGGGTCCGGCGCTGTCGCCCGACGGGAAGAGGCTCGTGTCCATGGCGGGTTCGTGGACCGCGATGAGGCTCATGCTCTCGTCGCCGGACGGCTCGAACGCGAAGCAGATCAACGACGGCGCCTCCATCGCGTGGAACGTCCACTGGTCGCCCGACGGCAAGCGCCTCGCCTTCACGGGCCGGCCGCCCGATTCGGGCAACGGGCTCGCCGTCTTCGTCATGAACGCCGACGGATCCGGCAGGCGCCAGGTCACGCATTTCGCGCCCGCCGAGGGCAAGGCGCAGTGGCCGGTCTGGTCTCCGGACGGCCGCGAGCTCGCCATCCAGGTCAACGACCTCGAGGCGCTCTCCTGCCACATCTGGATCGTGGACGCCGCGACGGGCAAAGCCCGCAAGCTCGCGGCCCACGCCGAGACGTACCTCGACGAGACGCCCTCCTGGTTCCCCGACGGGAAGCGGGTCGCCTTCCAGAGCAACCGCACCGGCCGGATGGAAGCCTGGGTCATGAACGCCGACGGCTCCGGACAGCGCCAGGTCACCGGCCTGAAGTAGGTTCGGACGATCCGCCCGTCCGAGAATCGGCGCCGGGCGGAGACAGAAATAGAATGGCGATGGATCCACAATCGGGAGACGGGCCATGCGCCGGACGCTGCTTCTCGTTCTGACGGGCTTTCTGGGAATGCCGCTCGCCTGTTCCGATCGCCTGCCCACGTCACCCCTGGTTGGAACGAGCACGGCTTCCCAGGACACGGGCGGAGCCTCCGAGGCGTCCGCTCCGGCGCGCAACCGGCACGTCGTCGTCGTTGCGCCGCGCTCCGCCCCGACCGTGACGCCGGGGGTGTGGGGATCGGACAGCGCCAGCCTCATCATCACGGGAGGGAGCGCGACACTGGAGATTCTCTCCTCGATGCTTCCCGAAAGAGGCTGCTTCGCAGCCTACGGCGAGATCGGTCAACCGATTCCGAACGGGACCTTCTCCATCGCCGGGACCTACACGCAGTTGATCGGAGCGTTTCCGGGAACGATCCAGTACGGGGCGCGGTACTCCGGCTTCGTCGCGGCCGACACGATTTCCATCACGGTTGAGGTGCCGGCTCTTCAGCAGGCCTACGGGCCCTACCTGCTCGCCTCCGGCGTGAACAACGGCTGGTCTCCGTGCCTCTACCCCGGGCACCTCTGATTCGCGGCGCCTCCATCCTCGGGGAGCGACGGCGGGATGTAGACTAGTCCGACCTGGAGGTGGTCATGAAACGCGCAACCCTCTCTCTGCTGGGATTCGGTTTCGGTCTCGCCGTATCCGCAGTGTCGTTCGCCGAGACGGCCTACACGACGAAGTCGGTCAACCTGCGCGCCGGCCCGAGCCGCGACTATCCGCTCGTCGCGCGCGTCCCCGGGGGGATACCCCTCGAGATCAACGGCTGCGTCGACGACTGGACCTGGTGCGACGTCAGCCTGGGACTCGACCGTGGCTGGATTTACGCCGGCAGTCTCGAGTATCCGTACGAGAACCGGCGGGTCGTGATCCTCGGCCACGGACCCCTCTTCCGCTTCCCGGTCGTGACGTTCTCCGTCGGACCCTACTGGGACACCTACTACCGCGGGCGCCCGTGGTACTCGAGGCGGTCCTACTGGGACCATCGGCCGCCGGCGCGTCACTGGGTCCGTCCGCCGAGCTCCCATCCGCCGGCGGTTCGGCCGGCGCGTCCCGTCGTCGTCAGGCCGCCGGTGGTTCATCCGAGGCCGCAGCCGGCGCGTCCGCCCGTCGTGAGGCGCGAAGCGGCGAGACCGCAGCCGGTTCGCCCCGCGCCCGCCAGGCCGGACAACAAGCCGAGGCCTGCTCACCGCGGCGGCGACCGCAAGCCCCACGGGAACTGAACGCCGCGCCCTGAGCGGCGCTCGCCTGCCAGAGAGGCCGGGGGTTCCGACCCCTCGCCGGATCAACGAGGCCGGAGCGCGAGCAGGCGCTTGACCTCCGCGGTCAGGCGCGGGCCCTCGAAGTTGGCGGCGATCGCGGCGACCATCTTTGAGGCGGGATCGATCCCGATCGCCGCCCGGCCGCCGACGTTTCCGCCGGACATCATGGGCAGGCGGACGCCCGCTTCCCGCGCCGTCAGGCCCCAGCCGAAGCCGAAGTCGATCTCCTTGCCGGAGGTCGTGTGCGCCGGCTCGAAGAGCGCCGCCACGCGATCGGCGGGGACGATCTTGCCGGCAAGGAGAGCCGATCCGAAGCGGACCATGTCGCCGACGGTCGAGAGAAAGCCTCCCGCGCCGAACTTGCAGGTCACGTTGGCGTCGGGGAACTCCTTCCACCGGCCGCCGCTCTCGTCGTACGGAACGGCCCGGCCGGGAATAGCCGGGCCGGGGCGGTCCAGGACTGTCTCCTTCATCCCGGCGGGCTCGAAGACGAGCTCGCGCATCGCCTCCTCGAACGGCTTCCCGCTCGCCTTCTCGATCGCCGCGGAGAGGAGCACGTAGCCGTAGCTCGAGTAGTTCTCCTCGCTCCCGGGAGCCGAGACCAGAGGGTCCGACGCGAACTCCGCGAGGGCGTCGAAAGGAGACACACAATTCTTCTTCGAAACGGCTTCCCCTCTCTTGTAATGGCGGATGCCTCCGAGGTGGGAGGCGAGCATTCGAACGGTGACCGGAGGACCCGGCTTCTCGGGGAAGCCCGGGACATACTTGCGAATCGGCGCGTCGAGATCGATTCTGCCCTCCGCCGCGAGCCTCGCCAGGGCGGCGGCCGTCATCGGCTTGGCCGTGCTGTAGATCCGCATGCGCGTCTGCGGAGTGGCCGGGACCTTGCGGTCCACGTCGGCGAAGCCCCAGGCCTCGGACCAGACGATCTTGCCGTCCACCGCGACCGCGGCGGCGAGGCCAGGGTATTTCGCGGCGACCGGCTCCACTATGGCTCGCGCCCGCGAACCGAAATCGTCGGCCGGCGCCGGTGAGGGCTGGGAAAGCAGGCGGGCCGGAACGAGCAGGGCAAACGCGACAACGAGGGAACGGAGAGCCATCATGTCTGATCACTACGCGAGCGCCCAGCCGAAGTTCCCGCAAGTTCCCCGCCGCCGGAACCGTGGCCTCCGGATTGTCGGTGCCCCGGACGAATACAATCCGAAGCGCCTCGGCTGAGCCCATCACGACTTTCTGTCAAAGGAGGCGGCGGCTTTTCCCGTCGGAGGTGATGGGTGACGAGCATGGAAGAGCGCGACCGGCGCCACGATGACACTGCGAGGAACCCTCAGCGCCGGCCGGTTCTGTCCCTTGCGGCAGGCCGGCGCGTGCCTCCGAGGGAAATGCCAACGGCTCCGGGGCGACCTTCTCGCCTGTTCAACTCGACGCCGCGAGGTTGTCCCTGGCCGCGACACTTCGGTAAAATGCCGGCCACCATCCAAAGGAGGGTCGCGGACATGGCTCGGTCTCTCGCAATCGGCCGGATCCTTCTCGCGCTCGGGGCGTTCGCGTCGGCCTTTCCCGCCGCGGCGCAGACAATCACCGAGTTCACGATCCCGACCGCCGATTCCGTCCCCGTCGACATCACGGCGGGCCCGGACGGAAACCTCTGGTTCACCGAGAACCTCCAGGGGAAGATCGGACGGATCACGCCCGGGGGGACGATCGCCGAGTTCCTGAACGATGCGAACACCGGACCGGCCGGCATCACGGCCGGCCCCGACGGCAACCTCTGGTATGCCGACGAGTACGCCAACGAGATCGGGCGCGTGACCACCGCCGGCGCCGTCATGCGCTTCCCGCTCGCGGGTCCCGAGCTTTTCCCCGTCGGCATCGCGGCGGGCTCCGACGGCGTCCTCTGGTTCGCCGAATACGGGCCGCAACCCGAACCGGGGAGCTTCGAGTCCACCGGGGGCAAGATCGGACGGATCACGACCTCGGGGACGGTCACGCAGTTCCCGCTGCCTCCCCTCGTCGCTCCGCTGATCATCCGGGCCGGCCCGGACGGGAACCTCTGGTTCACCGATCCCGGCACGAACACGATCGGCCGGATGACGACGTCCGGAACCCTGACGAGCTTCACCGTCCCGACGCCGGGCGCGGCGCCGATCGGGCTCACGGTCGGACCCGACGGCGCCCTCTGGTTCACCGAAGCCAACGCCCACAAGGTCGGCCGGATCACGACCGCCGGCGCGTTCACCGAGTTTCCGGTGCCGACCTCCGGCATGTCTCCTCTCGGGATCGCGAAGGGGCCGGACGGCAATCTCTGGTTCACCGACAACACGAACAACACGATCGGAAGGATGACCACCTCCGGCACCGTGACGATGTTCCCGATCCCGACCGCGGCCTCCGGGCCCGTCCAGATCTGCCTCGGCCCCGACGGCAACCTCTGGTTCACCGAGGTCAACGCGAACAAGATCGGCAAGGTCACGCTCGGCCCGCCGGCGGGCTGCACCTCGAACGCGACGACCTTCTGCGCCAACGGCGGCCGCTTCAAGGTGCAGACGCAGTACACGACGGTCTCCCGGACGGCCGGCGACGTCGAGCTCTACTCCCCCTCGGCGACCGGAGCGGGACAGGCGGTCGCGCTGACCTCCGACACCGGGTACTTCTGGTTCTTTTCCGCCAACAACGTCGAGCTCGTCATCAAGGTCGTGGACGGCCGGGCGGTCAACAACAGGTACTGGGTGTTCGCGGCGGGCCTGACCAACGTCAACGTCGTCATCACGGTGACCGACACGCAGACCGGGGCGGTCAGGACCTACACGAACCCGCAGGGAGTCGCCTTCCTGCCGATCCAGGACACGAACGCCTTCGCCCCGACGGCCGGGACCGAGTCCGCGGCCCGGAGTCTGCGGGTCGGAGCCCGGGACATCGCGCGCGAAGCCGCTTCTTCGGCCTTCGAGGTTGAATCGCTCCTGCATCGGGCCTCGGTCCTGGAACCGCAGGCGGCGTCGGCGGTCTGCTCGCCGGACGCGAAGACGCTGTGCTTGAACGGCGGCCGCTTCCAGGTCCGCACCCACTGGACCAGTCCGGACGCGAGCGGCGACGGCCAGGCGGTCGGCCTGACGGGCGACACGGGCTACTTCTGGTTCTTCTCCTCGAACAACGTCGAGATGGTCGTCAAGGCCGTGACCGGCTGCCCCGTCAACAGCCGCTACTGGGTCTTCGCCGGGGGGCTGACCAACGTCAACGTCGTCATGACGGTGACCGACACGCAGACCGGCGCCGTGAAAACGTACATCAACCCGCAAGGGACGGCGTTCCAGCCGATCCAGGACACCAGCGCCTTCGTCTGTCCGTAGACTCGGGACCGGCGCCGGTCAGCTCTCGTTCGCGGCCTCCGCGGTGGCAGCGCGCTGAGGGACGAGTCGCGCTTCCCAGCTCCGGCGCAGCGCCTCGGCGTCGGCGTCCGCGCGCTCGGCGGGAAACACGTGCGCCCGGATCTTGAAGCTCTGGCACAGGACCCAGAAGAACCGGTCCTCGAACCACCGTCCATCCAGGGTCGCCAGGAGTTCCGGCGGGTAGCCGATCCGGACACCCTGTATCGTGATGGCGCGCGCGGCCGCCTCCTCGAACGGGCCGATCCGGAAGGGGCCGGGACCGGTCGGCCGCGTCTGGCCGCGAGACCGCCACGTCCCGCGCAGCGAGGCCGAGGGGGGAGCCCCGTGCGACGCCTTCCCTTCCGGAAAGACGATGACGGTTCCTCCCGACTCCCAGACCCTCCGCATCTCTTCGCGGGCCTGCCGCCGGCTCTCCGCCAGGCCGTCGTCCACGAAGATCGCCCCGCCCCGGCTGAGCGACCCGAGGAGAAACCAGGACCGGATCCGGTGCATGGTGACCGGACGCGCCTGGGGCCAGAGATACGCCATCGGGATCATGTCGAGATAGCTCGTGTGGTTGGCGAGTATCAACTGTGCGGAGGGGTCGGGCGCCGCTCCCGAGATCACAAGCTCGCGGCCGCAGGCCTTGCCGTAGAGGATGGCCCAGAGCCGGTAGGCCGTCTTTCGGCGTCCCGTCAGCCGCGCAAGGCCGAGGCAGGCAACCGTGACGATCGCGAGGACGGGCACGCGGTAGAAAAGGCGCAGGTAGACGAGCGGGCTCGTGCTCATGCCCGCCGGAATCGTAACCCGCCGTAAAATCCCGGGTCGAGCCAGCCGCTCCCATGAAGAAGACGTCCCTTCGGCGCGAGGCAGAGGAGAAGGCCGCCGCCAACCTCGCGGGAGCGCGATGAGCTTCGCGGAGCTCCTGGCGGTCGCCGTGCAGGCGCTGCGCCGCCACAAGCTGCGGTCCGCCCTAACGCTCACGGGCGTCGTCATCGGCGTCGCGACGATCGTCTCCGTCATCTCGATCATCAGCGGCTTGAACGGCTACGTGCGCGAGAAGATCCTGAACCTGAACCCGGACGTCCTGGTCTTCACCCGCTACGGGATCATCCGCAACCGCGTCGAGCTCGTGATGGCCCGCAAGCGCAAGGCCATGACGCTTCGCGAGGCGCGGTCGGTCGAGCGGGAGTGCGAGACCTGCGGGGCGGTCGGCGCCCAGGCGACCCACGTGGACGCGGCGCACGCGGGCCGGCTGCGGGTCCCCGACGTCCAGATCCAGGGCTACACGGCGAACATGGCGTCCATGATGCGGTTGGACCTCGAGGCGGGGCGCTTCTTCACCCCGTCGGAGGAGGACCACGCTTCCGGAGTCGCGGTCCTCGGCGCCGAGATCCGGGACCGGCTCTTCCCCGCGGCGAGCCCGCTCGGCCGCACGGTCTTCATCCGCGGTTACCCGCTCCGGGTGATCGGCCTCCAGGCGCGGCAGGGGAACTTCCTCGGGCAGAACAAGGACAACGTGATCTTCGTGCCGATCACGTTCGTCCAGAAGATCCTGACCGCGAGCGACGAGATCTCGATCTTCGTGCGGCCGCGCGCGGGACAGGCCGGACTCGAGGCGGCGCAGGACGAGGTCCGTGCGATCCTCCGCTCGCTGCGCAAGACGCCCTATCCCGCCGACGACCCCTTCGGGATCGTCGGCTCGGAGGCGGTCCAGACGCTCTGGTCTTCGCTCACGGCGGGCGCCTTCGCGCTCATGGTCCTGATCTCCGGGATCTCGCTCGTCGTCGGCGCGATCGTCATCGCCAACATTCTCTTCGTCTCCGTCGTCGAGCGCACCCGCGAAATCGGCGTGCGGATGGCGGTCGGGGCGCGCCGCCGCGACATCCGGCGCCAGTTCCTGCTGGAGGCGGCCCTCCTCGCCGGCGCCGGCGGCGTGGCGGGGGTGCTCCTCGGAACGCTCGCGGCGCTCCTGGTGGACCAGGTCTTCCCGGCCCGGGTCGAGCCCCGGTTCGCCGTGATCGGGATCGCGCTCGCCGTCGCCACGGGGCTCGCCGCCGGGATCGCGCCGGCCGCCGCCGCGGCGCGGCTTCCGCCGATCGAGGCGCTGCGGCATGAGGCGTGAAACGAAGCCGGGACGAGACGCCTTCCGCCTGGCGGCCCTCGAGAACGTCCGGTTCGCGTTCCGGGCGATGCGAGAGCATCGCCTCCGCTCCGCGCTGACGATCCTCGGCATCGTCGTCGGCGTCGCGACCGTGATCGCGATGGTCGCGATCATCACCGGCTTCAACAACTCCGTCGTCGCCAACTTCCAGGCGTTCGGCGCCACGCGGATCGGCTTCACGAAATACCGGGACCGCTTCGGGCCGCCCGGCCCGCAGAGCGAGGAGGAGCGGCGGCGCGCCAACCTGACCGTCGAGGACGTCGCGGCGATCCGGAAGACCTGCCCTTCGGCCGGCGCCGTCTCGGCGCTCGCGGGCTATTTCGACGACGAGATCCACGTCAAGAACGGGGACGCGGAGGCCAACAGCCCCTACGTCCTGGGCACCGACGCCTTCTATCCGGAAGCCAACGCCTACGCCGTCGCCCAGGGCCGGTTCTTCACGCCCGCGGAAGTCGAGCACCGGGCGCTCGTGGCGGTCATCGGCTCGGAGGTCCGGGAAGCGATCTTCCCGGCGACGCAGCCGGTCGGCCGGCTGGTCACCATCAACGGCCTGCGCTACCGCGTGATCGGCGTGCTCGCCCGCAAGGGGGAGCAGTTCGGGTACTCCCCCGACAACAAGGTCGTGCTCCCCTTCGGCTCCTTCGAACGGCAGTTCGGGTTCCAACTCCGCAGGGACGGCGTGCGGATCAGCTGCGTGCCGCGGCGGGCGCAGGACGTGGACCGGCTGCTCGAGGAGGCGACCGAGGTGCTCCGCCTGAGGCGCCGGGTCCCGTACGGGAAGCCGAACGATTTCGAGACCGAGACGCCGGACCAGCTGATCGGCCAGTTCCGCACGATCACGGGAGGCGTGACGGGGGCCATGGTGCTGATCGCGCTCATCTCGCTCGTCGTCGGCGGCGTGGGCGTGATGAACATCATGCTCGCCTCCGTCACCCAGCGCACGCGGGAGATCGGCATCCGCAAGGCCGTGGGCGCCCGCCGCCGCGACATCGTGAGGCAGTTCCTGACGGAGGCCGTGACGCTGACGGGCCTCGGCGGCCTCGCGGGCGTGGTCGCCGGCGCGCTCGTCTCGCGGGCGGTCAGCGCGGCCGTCCCCGCGCTCCCCGCGGCCGTCCCGGCCTGGTCCGTCCTCGTGGGCCTCCTCGTCGCGACCGCGGTCGGTCTCTTCTTCGGCATGTACCCGGCGGTGCGCGCTTCGCGGCTCGATCCCATCGAGGCGCTGCGGCACGAATAGCGAGGCCTCGACGCAGCCGTGGAGCGAGTGAGCCGTGCCTGAGAGCGGCGGCCGCCCTGCCGGGGCCGCGGACGCCCGGTGCGGCTGGAGAGCCGGAGTGCGGCTCGCGGCGGGAGCCGGAGCCTCGCTCGGAACGCTCGTCCTTGCCGACGAATCCATCGACGGCTTCGCGAGGCGACAGCGAGCGCCGCCACGTCGATCTCGAGATCCTGCCCATCCCCTCCGGCCTCGCCGCCCGGCTCCGCTTCTGACCACGCCGCCTCCGGTCGCCGGCCGGGAATTGCGGCTCCTGTCGCCTTCGGGCCTTTGACATCGCCCCGCAATGAGCCGTAGAGTCGCTCACACTTTTCGTCTCAGGATGGGTGAAAGCTCCTGCGGCGGGCACGTGCTCGGCGGGATCTGGATCGTCTTGGGCGACGGGGGTGCCGCGCACCCAAGGAGGACTCATGAACCACCGGCTCCGCTTGATCCCGTTGTTGTTTTCTGCTTCGGTCACTCTCTTCTTCGTTCCCGCCGCGCGAGCTCAGACAGTGAAGCAGGAGGCGAAGCAGCCGCCGACCGCGGTCGTCTCGCTGTATCGCATCGCTCCGGGCAAGCACCTGGACTTCCTGAAGTGGATGGCCGATCAGGAGGCGATCAGCAAGGAGGCCGGCGTACCGGCCACTCAGGTGTACGCCCACACCGACGGCGACAGCTGGGACTACCTCGGAATCGCTCCCGAGCTGAGCAAGGACCAGCAGGCCAGGGTGGACGAAGTCGCCCGGAAGCACGGCCGCAAGACGGGGTTCCCGGCAAGCCTCGAGTTCCGGACCTTTGCCGCCTGGCACACCGATACCCTCGCGATCGGTCCGACGACCGCCGCCGACCTTGTGGCCGCGGCGAGCAAGTAGGAGGAGGAGGTCGGGAGCGATGGGCCGGCGCGTTGCGGAGGGCCGGAGCCGGTTATAGGCTAGGGCGCGGCCGGGGCGGAGCGATCACTCCCGGCGGGAGGTGAACATGCACCGTCGCGACTTTCTCCGTACCGCCGGCGTCGTTTCCGCTGGCCTCGCCTTTCCGAAGGCGACGCGGCTGTTTGCCCTGGACGAGGCGCCCGCCGGCTGGCGCACGTTCGAGGTGACGACCCGCGTCGAGGTCCTGAAGCCCTCCGGGACGACGCTCGTCTGGCTGCCGGCGGCGCTCATCCGCGAGGCGCCCTACCAGAAGACGCTCGCGAACGAATTCCACGCCGAGGGGGGCACGGCCGAACTGGTCGAGCGCAAGGCGGACGCGCTCGGGATCGTCTCCGCGAGATTCCCGGCCGGCGTGAAGCCGGTCGTGACCCTCACGTGCAGGGTCTCGACGAGAAACGCCGCGGTCGATCTCTCCGCGCCCGGCAAGGTCCCGAAGGCGGGCCGCGCGGAGCTGGAGAATTTCCTGCAATCGACGAAGCTCATCCCCACCGACGGCGTCGTGAAGGCGAAGGCGACCGAAGTCACGCGCGGCGCGGCGACGGACGTCGCGAAGGCGCGGGCGATCTACGAGTGGATCGTCGAGAACACGTTCCGGAATCCGAAGACGCGCGGCTGCGGCCTCGGCGACATCCGCTACATGCTGGAGTCGAAGGACCTGGGGGGCAAGTGCGCGGACCTGAACGCGCTCTACGTCGGCCTCGCGCGGGCGTCGGGCCTTCCGGCGCGCGACGTGTACGGGATCCGCGTGGCCAGGTCGGAGCTCGGATACAAGAGCCTCGGGGCCTCGACGGAGAACGTGACGAAGGCGCAGCACTGCCGCGCGGAGGTATATCTCGACGGCCACGGCTGGGTGCCCGTCGATCCCGCCGACGTGCGCAAGGTTGTCCTCGAGGAGCCGCCGGGAAACCGGCTGCTGGACGACGAGATGGTGAAGAAGGCCCGCGCGCGGCTCTTCGGGTCCTGGGAGATGAACTGGATGGCGTACAACTTCGGGCACGACGTCGCCCTGCCCGGGTCCAAGGGGGCGCCGGTCGGATTTCTCCTGTATCCGCAGGCGGAAACGGCCGAGGGCCGGCTCGACTGCCTCGACCCGGACAACTTCAAGTACGAGATCGCTTCGAAGGAAGTCACCTCGGCGAAGGCCTAGCCAATTCGACGCTCCGCGGTTCTTCCGGAGCGATCGTGCCACGCGCCATGACGGAAGATCCGGAGAACCCGGACATCGCCGGGCGGTCTCGCCGGACCGGCCCGCGCGCGATCGTTCTCGGGCTCGACCATCCTCGCTCCGTGGCCGCCGTGCACTCCCTCGCGCGGGCGGGCGTCCCGGTCATCGGCGTCGATCACGAGCGGGACGCGGTGGGGTTCGCCTCCCGCCGCCTCGCGTCGAAATTCCTGATCAGCCGCGAGCCGGAGGAGGCGCTCGCCTTTCTGGAATCGCTCGGCCGGAACGGCGGCGGCGTCCTGATGCCCACCAACGACCACTACAACATCCTGGTTTCCAAGAACCTCGACCGCCTCTCCGAGCGCTTCTCCCTGACGACGCCCCCCTGGGAGACGCTCCTCTCCCTCATGGACATTTCCCGGTGCTACGCCATGGCGCGGGAGCTCGGCATCCGAACGCCCGCCTTCTTCAAGCCGGAGACCGAGGAGGACCTCGCCAGCGTTCTCTCGGGCCTCGATCTCGAGCGGCACGAATACCTGCTCAAGACGATGCCGGGCTCGGTTCCGGCCAACGCGGCGAAGGGGAGAAACACCAGGGTCGCCGGGATGGACCGCGAAACGATCGAGCGCGAGTGCCGCGAGATCTTCTCGAGGGCGGGCGAGTTCCCCGCGATCGCGGAGGTCCTCGGCGGAACGGCGGACCGGTGCATCGGCGTCTGCATGATGGTGGACCGCGATCACGAGGCGGTCCTGTCGTACGTGATCCGGCGATTGCGCCTCCACACGTACACGAAGGGCGGACGCTTCGTCCACCCCTACGAGATGGGCGCCAACGTGTACTGCCAGACGATCCACGACGAAGAGGCGGAAGAAGCCGCGAAGCGGCTCGTCCGGCGCGCCCGGTACTCCGGCCCGATGGCGATGGAGTTCCGCCGCGATCCCGCCGACGAGAGCCTCGTGTTGATCAAGGCCGATCCCCGCTTCGTCCGCGCGACGAATCTCTCGGGGGCGATCGGCATGGATCTGCCCCTCGCGGTCTATCGCGCCGGCGCGGGTCTCCCGGTCGCCCCGGGACGCTCCTATCCGGACGGCGTCGGGTGGGTGTGGCTGACCGCCTACCTGACGACCCTCTGGGAGAACCGCGGGGACCGCTCCCTGCGGCAGGAACTCTTCAGCCTGGCGAGGAATCTTCGCGGTGTGAAGGCGGTCGCCTATCTCGACCCGCGAGACCCCTGGCCCTTCCTCGTGAGCCTCGGGCGATGGACACGGCAGTGGTGGACGTACCGGATCCAGGGACTCCTGCGCCGGCTCACCGGCCGCTTGACGCCGCCCGCGGCCGTCCCGGCCTCCGACTCACCGCACCGGGGCTGACGCCGGCGAACGCCGGCGTTCATGGAAGAGCGAGGGCGTCGCGCAGGGCCGACTCGACACTCCGAAGATCTTCCGGAGCCAGCCGTCCCAGAACGCGGCGAATGAGCGCCTTGTCCACCGAGAGAATGTTGGAAACCCGGGCGGTGCTCGGGAAGCGAAGGCCCGCCGCCGCCCATTTCGAGAGCGGTCTGTCTCCCGGCCCCGGCCTTTCGAACCAGCGCGGCTGACTGCTGATCGGGCAGACAATCACGTCTCGCAGTTTCCGATGAAAGGGCTCCGCGCTCACGACAACGGCGGGCCGCGGCTTCGCGCCCCCCTGTCCCGTAAACGGAACCATGACGACGACGACCTGCCCGCGCCTATAGGTAGTCGTAGAGGGCATCGTCCTCGCCCTTCCAGGCGTCGCGCAACCGCTTCTCCGCGAGCTTCTTCCAGTCCAGCTCCTCCAGGTCCTCTTCCTCGAGCGGCTGGATCAGGGCGTAAGGCTTCCCATGTCGCGTCACGACGATCGGCTCCCCCCGCTTGCGCGCCCGAACGAGATACTCGGACAGTTGGTCCTTCAGCTCGGCGACGCTGGCGAATCGCATGGCGGCCACTCCCTATTTCTGGCCAGAATTATAGCCTGAACCGGCGGGCCGTCCCGAGACCGCGCCGGCCCTCGCCGACCGCCTCCTCGCCTGCGACGACGTCCTCCCCTGGTCCCCAGACGACGCGCGAAGCTGGTGGACGGAAAGGAAAACGGCGAACAGCTCTCCCGCTCCCTCTCCCGGCGGGAGAGGGCCGGGGTGAGGGGCGCTCGATCGAGCCGACGGCGCTCAGGCCTTCGCCTGTTCGGCGCGCGCGGCGGCGCGCTTCTCCATCTCCTCCATGGACACGTCCTCGACGTGCGTCATGACGTACCAGATGTGGCCGAAGGGGTCGGTCAGGCCGCCCGAGCGGTCTCCATAGAACTGATCCGCGACAGGCCGCGTCAACCTGGCGCCGGCCGCGACCGCCCGTTCCACGACCTTGTCCACGTCCTCCACGTAGACGCAGAGGCTCACCGGCGAGCCGCCGAAGGCCGCCGGACTCCGGGCGCCCATCTCGGGCGAGGCGTCGGCCAGCATGACGTGTCCGCCGCCGATCGTCAGGTCCGCGTGCCCGACCTTCCCGTCGGGATTCTGGAAGCGCCCTGTCTCCTTCGCGCCGAACGCCTTCTTGTAGAAGTCGATCGCCCTGGCGGCGCCATCCACGATGAGATAGGCCGTCGGACCCTCGTAGCCCTCGGGAATCGGTCTGACCTTGGGATTCATGCTCTCCTCCTTGAATGTTTCCGCTCTTCCGACCGTCGTGAGCCGGCTTGAGCCTGCAAGCCACATGCCCCCGCGCCTCGGCTATGGGAACCCCGGCGAAAGACTCAGTCCCAGATTCCCTTCACGCCGTCACGCCGGATCACGCCTTGGCAGGCTCGAAGAACTCGACCAGGACCTGCGGCACCTTCTGAAAGTGCCGGTCCATCGCCACCACCTGCAGCCCGTACTTGATGCAAATATTGAGTCACGATTCTGGCCGGATTCAGGAAAGGGCAGTCCGGGGTCAACCGCGGATGTGGCGAAGACCCTGCTGGAAGCCCAGCCCATCCGAAGCGCATCTTTGGGAAGGTTCGAATGGACCGGCACAACCGTGCTCGTGGGCGCCAACTTGACTGGACCTTGAAGTTGGTCCAGTATATGGTCATGAAGAAGGTCAATGTTCATGAGGCCAAGGCCAGGCTCTCCGCCCTGTTGGACGAAGTGGAAAACGGCGGACCGGTGGTGATCTGCCGTCGCAATGTGCCCGTCGCCGAACTGCGCGCGCTTCCCTCGACGCGCCGCAAGCGGCGGCCGATCGGCCTGATCAAGGGCTTCCGGACTCCGCCGGCTTTCTTCGAGCCGCTGCCCGCCGAGATCGTGGATTCCTTCGAGGGGCGCTAGTCAAAGCGTGCGACTGCTTCTCGACACCTGCACGTTCCTCTGGATCGTGGGAGGAGCGCCGGAGCTTTCGGCACGGGCTCGTGAGGCCTTCGCCGATCCCGGCAACGAGGTGTACTTGAGCTCGGCTTCAGCCTGGGAGATCGCGGTCAAGCACCGGCTCGGACGCCTGCCGCTGCCCGAAGCGCCCGACCGATTCGTTCCCCGGGCGCGCGACGCGCACGGCATAGACCGCCTCGACATCGACGAGGCGGCGGCCCTCCACGTCGCCCGCCTCCCCGATCTCCACCGCGATCCCTTCGACCGGATCCTCGTCGCGCAGGCGCTTCTCGGCGGATTCGTCCTCGTGACCCCGGACGAGGCGCTGCGCCAGTCTCCCGCGCCCACTCTCTGGTAACGGAGGCTGGTCACAGCGAAGGCCCGGGGTCAGATCTGTGAATCTGTGAGTTTCGCGAAGGAGAGTCGGATGCGGCGCAGGCTCTGCTGGAAGCGACGATCCTCCTGCGCGAGCTGCTCGGCGGAGGTTGCCAAGTGAGACGCGGCCCAGTCCTTCACTCCCAGCGAAGGCGCGAATTCCGGCAGCTTCAGGGCTCCCTCGTGTCGAACCAGGTAGGCGAGCGCCAGCTCTGCCGCAGTCTGCCGCCTGCGGAGAAACTCGCCCTCCGCGACACCAAACTCGCGCGACGTTGCGGCGATGATCGCCGAGAGCCCGCGCCGAGCCGGGAGACGCTGGAGTCGCGGCACCTCGCGGCTACGCGTCATGCCGGCGACCATCCCTGGACTCTCTGCGGCCAGGCAGACCGGGCACCCGAGCCGCTCGCTCGCTGTCAGGGGGCATTGCTCCCAGACAACCCTTCAAGTCCGCGAAACAGCTCAGTACCACAGCATAGGACGGTCTCGACGTGGCGTTCCACGTCAGCCGGGGCACTCGGAGTCGCTCACCTGCGCGCTCTGCACAACCGATCGCCTTAATATAGGACTCGTCCACTACGCCGCGTCGATGAACAATCACGTGCCGTCTCTCGGAGAGCAGCCGCAGGTTCGCATCATCAAGCGATCCTTTCAAGACTGTCGCCGTCGGAAATAGGGCTCCAAATACCGCCTTCATCGTATTGAGGTCGCTAAGATCCCGCTGCTCGGCCAAGAGCGCACCCATCTTCGCAGACAGATCAAAACCAAACGTCGAGAGCGTACCGAAGGAGACTCGGGACTCAAATCGGCGCTTGGCAACAGGATCGCTCATTAGCCGGGTGACGTAACTCGGGTTACGGTTTAGGAAGCAATGAACACGTCGCGGGCTAGAACTTCGAAGGCGCCCCAGCAAAGAATAACCCTCTGAAGGAGAAGCTCCCGAGCCGCAAAGGCGAAAGGCTCAGACCCGATTGATCCCAGCAAGAAACTACACACGTTGTCCACCATAGCGTCTTGGCCTTAGTCGGAGTTCAGAAAGGCGTTCCATTTGGCATCAATCGCCGGTCCAGCAGCGGCCTCACGACGAGCATCCAGTTCTGCCACAGTCTCACCCGGGAGTTGTGTAAGCTTCAGCGCGCGGATACGCTCAGCCATGGAAATCCTCTGGTGGTGCCCGTTCAGAGCACTGGCCATTCCTAGCAGTAAGGAATTGTCACCGTGGACAGGAGCGCTCGTATATTGAAGCAAAAGGCAGCGCCTATCTCTCGGTAAGGGCTCTAGCCTTCTGGGCGACCGCCTGAAGTTGCAACAGCTCAATGGAGCCGAGCGCAAGGGAGCGATCGTTGTCGGATACGAGCACACGCCGCCTAGGATCAGCCTGTCCCCGTTGCTCCGTGCCTTCGAAGTCTTGGGCGAAAACGGTGATGGACATCGAACTGGGACCGCGTGTAGAGGTCGCGCGTGCCGGGCTCTGTCACCCGGTGCATCAACAGTTTGTCGTCGCCGCGTGGGAGGTATTGCGGGCCACGGCCAGAACTTAACCTCTACCCATCAGTAGCCCACGCCGCTCTCGGTGAAGCGCCGGAAGTCTTCGACGCTCAGGTCGAATTCTCCCTCGCAGTCTCCACTGGTGAATCGGGGACTCTGTGGGCCTTGCGCGGCCGAGGCGGGGTCGGCCTCATCGAGTCGGAGCGGACCTCCAGGTCGGTTCATGGCGAAGGTCCTACCGATCACAACATCCTCGAAGAGCAGGAATGGGTACTGGCTTGTGCGAGGCTCGTCGCCGCCGTTGTAGAGACAGTGCGGACATTCCGGGCGCAACCCCGCGTCGGTATCGAGCAATTTCCCGCGTCGAAATCCCTCGGTGAAGGCTCCGGTTGCGGTCATCTTTGCCTCGGTACGAAGCGGGCTCAGGGAAGCAGGTTCTAGCCCTTTAACTGCAACCTGAAGTAGCGCCGCAGTTGGTGCAGCGGTAGCAGGAGCCGCTTCTCACCATGATGGAGCCGCATTCGTGGCAGGCGGGGGCGTCGGCCTGGTTTTCAAAGGAGAGCTTTTGCTCTTCGGCGATGGCGGAGCGGGTGACGACTTCCTGCTGGGTGACGGCAATGGGGCCGGTGGAGGAGCTGTCTCTCGAGATGAGGCTTTCGGCCGAAGGCATTCGCTTCGCGAACGGCGGCCGAGAGCGTTCTAGACGGAGGCCAGGCGCCCTCGCCTGTTGTGGCGGCTGCGCTTGCGCCCCAGTCACGTTCAGAAGACCTCGACGATGGGGATCTGCAGGCCCGGGAGAAGGGATGAACGAAGGGTGGCGCCAAGGCCGAAGGCGGCTTCTTGCCGGAAGCCGTCGGCGGAATTGATGAGGACCTCGATTTTCTTTTCCTTCGTATCTGCAATCCAGAGTTCGCGTACACCGGCGCGGGCATAGAGCTTCATCTTGAGGGTGCGGTCGCGGTCTTCGGTCGAAGGTGAAAGGACCTCGACCACGAGATCCGGCGCGGCCGAGATGAATTTCTCGCCGATGATGGAGACGCGATCGGCGGCGACGAAGAGCAGGTCCGGCTGCACGATATCCGTCGGCGAGAGGACGACGTCGCAGGGGGCGATCAGGACCTCTCCCAGCTTTCCGGTTCGAACATGGTCGTCCAGAAAGTGGTAGAGCCGTCCGATGAGCCGCTGGTGGGGAGTGCCTGGCGCAGGCGTCATGAAGAGATCTCCATCAATGATCTCGTAGCGGCGGTCCTCCGGAAGGAGGAGGTAGTCCTCGTAGGTGAACCGCAAGGAGGCAGGTGTACTCACGGGAGTGAATTCTACCCCTTCACTCGTTGGGCTCCTCGATGCCTGAGCGGCGCTGAACGACGAACTGCAGGTCGAGCCGATCCCGCTCGCGCGGGGTCTGCTTCGTCCGCAAGAGGAGCTCCGTGTTGGCAAAAGGGATCGGCACACCTTCCAGCGTGGCAGTCTCGGTCATGGCAGCGGCGTCGGCGTAGGAGACTCCACACGGCGGATTTCAACAAGTCGACGACGATTTCGTCGGCGACACGAACCACGACGTAGGCTTCGAGGTCTCCGGGCGCCATTTCGCGGATCGCCTGGTCAGGCAGATCCAGCAACGCTCTGCGGACGCCTTCGATGTTGTCGGCGGAAGCGTCGACGAGCAGGTCGATGTCCTGCGTTGCGCGGATGAAACCTGCCTGGATCATGGCCATGCCGTCGATGACGACATAGCGCGCGCCTTCGCGGTTGAGACTGCGGCAGAGGGCGATCAGGTCCGCGAGGAGCGGCGGCCGGGCTTCGGGGGCCGGGCCATCATCGCCATGGACCATTCCTCACTCTCCTCGAAGCTCTTGAAGCGATGGAGGCCCTTCGGGATGAACGGCTTGGCGCCGCGCAGGCGCAAGACGAGATCCAGGAAGGGCGCGGCGGCGGTCAATCCTCCGGTCGAGGGACGCCTGCGGCCCAGGATCTTCATTCCTCTGGCCGCGTGCGTAGCAGTGGGAGTGGAATCCATCGTCAAAGCGACAGAGCTTCCGCCATTACGCGGGGCCGGATTCGTGCTTTGAGACCGGCCTCGGTGACCACGTCCACGTCGCGTCCCAGGAGCTGCCGGAGATCCATCAGAAGTCCGCCCTGATCGAAAAGACTTCGGCCTGGTTCGAACTCGACCAGGAAATCTATGTCGCTCTGGGCATCCGCCTCGCCGCGAGCAACGGATTCTCTCGGACGGAGGCGAGTAGGGCAAGCCCCCTCACCCCGACCCTCTCCCACGGGGAGAGGGAGTCAGGCCACGTGGCGGGATTCCTGGTAGGCGTAGAGGGTCTCCGGTGCGATGTCGGCTCCGTTTGGCCATGCGACGGTCGAACCGGCTACGAAGAAACGTTGGAAGTACGTCAGGTCGTGAAGGGGTTCGAAGATCGGGCCGTTGAGCCATCCACGGAAGTCGATCGTTTTCTCGGTACCGTCGTCGAACGTGACTTGGATCCGGCAATCGCCGCGGTACTCGGCCTTGACGACTCCGGGAAGAAAGTTCACGCGCGGGTTCTCAGGCATCTTCTCAGATCCTCGACGCCCAGTAGCCGGGGCGGCGGCTCTGATGTGCAACGGCGAGGAGGCGGATGCGTCTTCGCTCGATCGCGTAAACGAGCGTGTAGGGAAAACGCTGGAGGATCTTACCGCGCACGCGCTTCCGGCCGATGACTGGCGCTATTTCGGGATGGTCAAGAATCAATTCAATGCTCCGCTGGACCTCAGCCTCAAATTCCTCGGCCAGCTCATCCGACTCAGTTGCATATTCATGAGAAGCTTCCAAGAACTCCTTCTCGGCTTCTTCGTGGAAGCTTGCCTTACCTGCGAAGCGCTCGGGCACGGGCAAAGACCTCCTCGGCGGGGATTTCCTTGGCCTTGCCTTGGCGCAGTTCCTCCAGCCGTCGCTCGGCCTCCTCGGCCCAGAGCCTCTCCCATTCCTCGCGTGTGAGATTCTCCTCCTCCTCGCGGAGGCTCCCGATGAGCCGGGCCGCAAGCCTGGCGCGCTTCTTCGTATCGAGCTTCATCGCCGCAGTGGCAATCTCTTTCATGGTCACGGTTGAAATGATAACGCGAGCGAGAGCGACGACAGGAGGGCGGGTGCAAGGCCCGCCGCTTGGGCACGAGGGAACCACCTTGGCGGCGGGAGGCGGGAGGGGCGTTGCCCCTCCCCTACGGCACGCTGGGCACGGCGAGGGGTACTGGAGTCGGGCGTTTTCCCCTCACCCTGCCCCTCTCCCGCCGGGAGAGGGAGTTCTTGTGGCGGCCCGCCGGGCCGCAGCTGAAAGTTGCCCGCCCCTACGGAACGAGGAGGCACCTTAGCTGCAACCGCTGGTGGCGCCGCAGTTGGTGCAGCGGTAGCAGGAGCCGCTTCTCACCATGATGGAGCCGCATTCGTGGCAGGCGGGGGCGTCGGCCTGGTTTTCGAAAGAGAGCTTTTGCTCTTCGGCGATGGCGGAGCGGGTGACGACTTCCTGCTGGGTGACGGCGATGGGGCCGGTCGAGGAGCTGTCTCTGGAGATTATGCCGATGGCCTGCTTCTGCTCGGCGGTCATGAACTTGGAGCCGAGCCACTTGAAGATGTAGTCCACGAGGGACTTGGCCATGGGGATTTCGGGGTTCTTGGTGAAGCCGCTGGGTTCGAAGCGCATGTGGGTGAACTTGTCCACTAGAGCTTCCAGAGGGACGCCGTACTGCAAAGTGAGGGAGATCGCCGTGGCGAAGGAGTCCATCAGGCCGGAGATTGTCGAGCCTTCCTTGGACATGACGATGAAGATCTCGCCGGGTTTGCCGTCTTCGTAGAGGCCGACGGTGACGTAGCCTTCGTGGCCGCTGATCGAAAACTTGTGGGTGATCGAGCGGCGCTCGTCGGGGAGCTTGCGGCGGTAGGGGGCGGGCGCGGGGGCGACAGCCTTGCCGACGTACTCGAAGGAACCGCGGGCCTCGGGGTGCTTGGTGTCGGACCGCGATGCAGCAGTGTTCAAGGGCTGCGTGCGCTTGCAGCCGTCGCGGTAGATGGCGATGGCTTTCAGGCCCTGCTTCCAGCCTTCCATGTACACGCCGGCGATCTCGTCGGGCGTGGCGTCGGGCGGGAGGTTGACGGTCTTGGAGATCGCGCCGGAGAGGAAGGGCTGGACGGCGCCCATCATCTTGACGTGCCCCATGTAGTGGATCGAGCGGCTGCCGTTCAGCGCGCGGAAGGCGCAGTCGAAGACGGGCAGATGCTCGTCCTTGAAATCCGGCGCGCCCTCGATCGTCCCCTTCTCGTCCACGTAGTCCACGATCGCGTTGATCTGCTCCTCGGTGTAGTTGAGGCGCCGCAGCGCGAGCGGGACGGTCTGGTTGACGATCTTGATCGTGCCGCCGCCGACGAGCTTCTTGTACTTGACGAGCGCGAGGTCCGGCTCGACGCCGGTCGTGTCGCAGTCCATCATGAAGCCGATCGTGCCGGTAGGCGCCAGGACGGTGACCTGGCCGTTCTTGTAGCCGTATGACTTGCCGGAGATGAGCGCGGAGTCCCAGACGGCCCTCTGCGCGCGGGCGAGCTCGGGCGGCAGGCCCTTGGCCGCGGGGACGGCGTAGGCCGCGTCCTTGTGCATCCCGATGACTTCCAGGAACGCCTCGCGGTTGGGCTCGAAGCCGGCGAAGGTCCCGAGCTCCGACGCGATCTTCGAGGACTGGAGATACGCCTCTCCGCACATGAGCGACGTGATCGCCGCGGAGTACGCGCGCCCTTCGTCCGAGTCGTACGGAAGGCCGGACGCCATCAGCAGCGCGCCGAGGTTCGCGTACCCCAGGCCGAGCGGCCGGAACTTGTAGGAGTTCTCCGCGATCTTCGGCGTCGGGTAGGACGCGTAGTCCACGAGCATCTCCTGCGCCGAAATCATGACGTCGCACGCATGCCGGAAGTTTTCGACGTTGAACGTCCCGTCATCCATGTTGAAGAACTTCATCAGGTTGATGGAGGCGAGGTTACAAGCGGAATCATCGACGAACATATATTCGCTACACGGGTTGGACGCGTTGATGCGGTTCGTCGCCTTGACGGGGTTCCACTTGTTGATCGTGGTGTCGTACTGCATTCCGGGGTCGCCGCAGACCCAGGCGGCGTCGGCGGCTTTCGCCATGAGGTCGCGGGCGCGGTATTGCTTGTGGGGCTGGCCCGATAGGACTTCTTTTGTCCACCACTCGCCGTCATTCTCGACGGCGTGCATGAATTCGTCGGTCACGCGGATCGAGTGGTTGGCGTTCTGGTAGAAGATCGAGGCGTAGGCCTCGCCGTTGAAGGAGCCGTCGTAGCCGGCGTCGATGAGCGCCCAGGCTTTCCGCTCCTCGCCCGCCTTCGACAGGATGAACTCCTCGATGTCGGGATGGTCGATGTTCAGGATCACCATCTTCGCGGCGCGGCGGGTCTTGCCGCCGGACTTGATCGCGCCGGCGAAGGAGTCGAAGCCTTTCATGAAGGAGAGCGGGCCGGAGGCGGTCCCGCCGGCGGAGAGGCCTTCGTGCGAGCCGCGGATCGTCGAGAGGTTCGAGCCGGTGCCGGAGCCGAACTTGAAGAGCATCCCCTCGGTCTTGGCGAGGTCGAGGATCGAGCCCATCGAGTCGCCGCAGGAGTTGATGAAGCAGGCGGAGGCCTGGGGTTTCGGCTCGATGCCGACGTTGAACCAGACGGGCGAGTTGAAGGACGCGACCTGGTTGACGAGGATCGCGGCGAGCTCGTCGTGGAAGGCGTCGCGGTCGGCGGCGGTCTTGAAGTAGCCCCCCTTCTCGCCGTAGCCGGTGATCGTCGCGGCGACGCGCTCGATCACCTGCTTGATGGAGCTTTCACGCTCGGGGGTGCCGACGCGGCCGTGAAAATACTTCTGCGACACGATGTTGGTGGCGGTCTGCGACCAGGACTTGGGGACCTCGACGTTCTTCTGCTCGAAGATCGTCTCCCCCTTCTCCGACGTGATCGCCGCCGTGCGCAGCTCCCACTCGAGCGCGTCGTACGGCGAGACCGAGGGGTCGGAATAGACCCGGTGAAACGTGAGCCCCTTGAGACTTTTTGTCGCGGTGGCAACCTCCTCGGCCGTGGAGCGCTTGACACCCTTTTCCGTCTCGTCCATCCGTTCGCCCCCTTTTTTGGGCGGATTTCTCCGCCCCACCCCAAAAACCGAAAAGACTCCCTCGGCTGATGAAAACTAACCAAGCCTCGGTGTTGAAGCCGAGGTTAAATCTGGGGAAAGAGCGTGTCAAGTAAAAATACCAGATATAGGGGTCCTCGCCGTGAAAAGCACTCGGAATAGTGGCACGACGATTGCTGTTGGTGATAGCGTGCGAGACGTGAAACAGCCCGGAAAGCCCGTGAAGCTGACCGCGAAATCGGTCTTCGAGGTGAACCATTCGCGGCTGGGAATCGGCGCGTTCAGCCGGCCGCTCGTGGACGCGGAGGCCCGCAATTTCCGCAAGGCGTGGGAGATGGAGGCGATGCCGGGCTTCGAGGACTTCCAGCTCGACAGCTCGCGGGTCTCTTTCGTGGCGAGCCCGGACAGGGTGCCGGAGGCGTGGAGTCGGATCGATTCGCTGCTCGCCTCGGCGACGCAGAATGTCAAGAAAGCCAGTTAGCCGCGCTCACGCGCGGCAGTCCAAGGTCCATGGTCCAAAGTCCAGGGTCCTGGGCAGGTGCCATTGACCGGTTTGAGCTGTACGGGAGATAATCCGGGGCTGGAATCGATTCGGGCCGCGCCGCGTTGGTAGCGGCTCGAAATCAAAAAGGAGCGTTCATGTCGACCGTTGCGTCTCCCCCGACCCCGATTACGCCGACCGGCGAGGTCAAGCCCCTGCTCTCCCTGACCGACGCGGCGATCGAGAAGGTCAAGTACTTCGCGACGTCCATGCCGGATTCGGAGGGGAAGCCGCTGCGCATCTTCGTCCAGGGGGGCGGGTGTTCCGGGTTCCAGTACGGGTTCCAGTTCGACGAGAAGAAGGACGACGACAACGTCATCGAGCAGGGCGGGATCACCGTGCTGGTGGATCCGCAGAGTGCGACCTACTTGAAGGACTGCACGGTCAACTACGTCGAGGACTTCCGCGGCGCCGGCTTCTCCGTCGAGAACCCCAACTCCACCGGCGGCTGCGGCTGCGGAAAGTCCTTCCAGGCGTAGAACCACTCTCCCCCACGAACCAGAAAAGCCCCGCGATTCGCGGGGCTTTTTTTTACGCCTCTCACTCCAACCCGCGGGGTGAGGGGGAAGCTACCTTGGACCTTGGACCTTGGACCTTGGACCTTGGACCTTGGACGTTGGACTACCGCCCGCTGCCCTCACCCCGACCCTCTCCCGCCGGGAGAGGGGGAGGCGGGCGGTGTTCGCTGGGGGTACACTTGGCGGCGTCGGTCCCACCTTTTTTGCAAGGAGGTACGTCATGGCTGGCGTAGCGGAGCGAGTTTTCCACTTGTCGGTGCGGGTGATCGCGTTTCTGATCGGCCTGCTCGGGTTCCTGCTGCTCCTGCCGGCGGCGGCGGGGGCGCAGCCGTTCGGAGTGTGGTCGATCTACAGCGCGACGCAGGGGAAGTACTTCGACGTCGCGAGCGCGCCGGACCTGAACCCCACGACGGCGATCACGATCGAGGCGTGGGTCGCCCTGCAGGCGACGAGCGCGCAGGGGCAACCCTGCCGAAGCGTCATCGGCAAGGATCGCCTGTCGTCGTACTGGGTCGGCGTCTGCGGGAACACGCTCCGCTCCTACCTGACGGGAGGCATCAGTTCCTTCCGGGACGGCGGCACAGTGCCGAACAACCAGTGGACGCACATCGCGGTGACGTACGACGGGACCAACCGGTTCCACTACATCAACGGCGAGCTCGTGGCGACGTTTCCGCAGACGGGGCCGCTCGCGTCGAACGGGTCGAACGTGCGCATCGGAAGCGACGTCTCCTGGGACTTCCAGCCGCAGGGAGACCTGAACGAGATCCGCCTGTGGAGCGTGGCGCGCACGATCGACCAGATCCGAGGCTCGATCAACGTGCCGATCACTTCCCCGCAGCCGGGGCTCGTGGCCGTCTGGAGCGCGGGAGGGGGCAACGACGCGGTCGGCGGCCACAACGGGGTCAACGTCGGAGGGATCCCCGGCCTGACGTTCCCGGTGACGTTGAACTGCGGCACGGGGAACTCCACGTTCGCGTGCCTGAACACGCATTTCTCCGTGGGCATTCAGTTCCGGGATCCCAACACCGGCGTCTACGGCCAGGCGACGGTCGTGGACTGCCCGAACCCGGACTCGGCCCTCTTCTGGTTCTTCGCTTCGAATGCCTGGGAGGTGATGGTCAAGACCGTCAACGCCTGCTCGCTCGACAACCGCTACTGGGTCTTCTCGGCCGCGGCGACGAACGTCTTCTACAGGCTGGAGGTCCTGGACGTGAAGGCCGGCGTGAACAAGGTCTACTTCAACTACCCGGGGCCGCCGGCCCCCGCCGTGACTGACACGGCGGCGTTCGCGACCTGTCCGTAACCATCACTCCGCGTTTGCGCGAGGTCTGCGCCTTTGGCGCTCCGGCGGGCGGCTCGGCCGGATGCGGCCTTCGACCGCCCGTCTGACCCCGCGCAAACGCTACGCTCCCGCGGCGCGAGGCTCGTCCGCTCGGTTACTTCGCGGAGACTCCTCGCGCCGCGACCAGGGCCAGAACGACCGGGGCCGGCACGTTGCCGCGAGCGCCGGTCGAATCGTGGCTATCAATTGGTGCGTCGCCGCGGGGTGTCGAGACCCGCTGTCATCCTGAGCGAAGCGAAGGATCTGCTCTCGCGGCCGTCCGACCAGGACCTTGGCGCTCCCACGGACGGACCGAGCCGGGGACGATTCGGAAAAGCGGGTGCGGTGAGGGCTTGACGTCGAGGTGGCGGGCCGCGTACCAGCGGCGATTTCGGCGACGCAGCTTCGCGGCGAGGTGCGCCCACTCGTAGAGGAGCTGGCCTCGGGTCTCCGCGATGCGGCGTTTCCGCGCGCGCTTGCGGACGATGAGCGACGCGTCGAACGAGTAACCGCGGGAAGACGCTTCCTCATGAATCGCCCGCAGGTAGGCCCCGATCGCGGCGACGGGGTCCCCGAGCGCTTGAAACCGCGCGAGCTGGGGGTGGTTCCTGTAACCCCGAGTTCGCCCGAGAAGCACAGCTTGAGCGAGCAGGGCCTCGCGCCACACCGCGACGAGCCCCGCGGCGTCGAGGTGCCTCGGGTGAAGCGTCCAGAGTCGCAAGGAATGAAGAGTGTCTCGCAAACTGCCAAAAAAGAGGGATCCGTTCCACGGCCATTGAATTGCCCTCGCGATACTCTGGCGCGGGAGGGACGCTCGATGAAGCTTCGGTTCATGCTGATTCTGGCGCTGATGGGCGCGGCCGCGGCCCCGATCGCCGCGCAGAAGTCTCCCGGCAGAAAGAAGCCCACTCCCTCCCCTTCGCCGACTTTGACGCCCTCCCCCGTGCCCACACCGTCGCCCGTGCCGATGAGCGCGGCGTGCAGCGCCCCGCAGAACCGGCAGTTCGATTTCTGGCTCGGCGAGTGGGACCTCGTCGGCGCGGATGGGAAGAAATCCGCGGACGACAAGGTCGTCCGTGTCCTGGGCGGCTGCGCGCTGCAGGAGAACTGGACCGGCGTGAAGGAGGGGCAGGGTCTGAGCTTCAGCGCCTACGACCCCGCGACCCGGCGGTGGCACCAGACGCTCATGGACGACAGCGGAGCGGTGTTGAACCTCGAAGGAGAGTTCACCGATGACAAGATGATCCTCATCGGCCAGCGCCCCTCCCAGAAGGAGAAGGGCGTCAAGATCACGCACCGCATCATCTGGAGCACAATGCCCGACCACCGCGTCAAGCAGTACTGGGAAGCCTCGACCAACAACGGCCGCACCTGGCGCCCCGTGTTCGAAGGCTATTACGTGCCGAAGAAGCCGTAGGGGCGGGCCTTGCGCCCGCCCGCCCCTACCTGAACCACCACCTCGGACGAGACCGTCACAGTTTCAATATCGCCTCAGGTTTTCACGACCACACCCCCGGCGCCGTGGGGACGGGACGCGTCGTCGTGTTTGAGGCGAGGTCGCGAGCGCGGCCGTCTCGACGTTCCGGTGAAGCCGAGAGAGCGGGCGGGCGCATGTCCCGCCCCTACAGATACGGGGCACGGACGGGAGAGAGGCGTTGGGGGGGCACGGGGAGACGACGGGCGGGGGAGCGTGGGGACGCGACTCCCCTACACTACGGGGTGCATGGAGAAGGGGGAGGGGATTTACAACGTCGTCGTCATTGGCGGGGGGACGGCGGGGCTGGTGACGGCGGCGGGGACGGCGGGCCTCGGCGGGCGGGTCGCTCTCGTGGAGAAGAACAAGATGGGGGGGGATTGCCTCAACACGGGGTGCATTCCTTCGAAGGCTTTGATCTCCTCGGCGCGCCTGATCGAGCAGATCCGGCACACCGAGAAGTGGGGACTCCTGCCGCAGCGGCCGCACTTCCAGTTCGAGATGGTCTTCGACCGGATGCGGGAGCGGCGCGCGGCCGTCGCGCCGCACGACTCGCGGGAGCGATTCGAGTCGCTCGGCGTGGACGTCTTCCACGGGCAGGCGCGGTTTGTCTCCCCGCGCGAGGTCCGCGTCGGAGACGCGACGCTCAAGGCAAGAAACTTCGTGATCGCGACCGGCACGCGGGCGGCGATCCCCGCCGTGGACGGCCTCGACCGGGTCCCCTATTACACCAACGAGACGGTCTTCGACGAGATGCGCGTCCGGCCCGAGCGTCTCATCGTCCTGGGAGCAGGGCCGATCGGCTGCGAGCTCGGCCAGGTCTTCGCGCGGCTGGGCGTCCAGGTCACGCTCCTCCAGCGCCGGCACCGGATCCTCCAGCGCGAGGACCCGGACGCCTCGGAGCTGCTGCTCAAGCGCCTGGAAGCGGAAGGAATCAACGTCGTGACGGGCGCGCAGGCCCGGGTCGCCGCGCGGCACGCGAACACGATCCGCGTCTGGGTGGACATCGAGGGGGTCGGGACCCGCCACCCGATGGACTGCGACGCGATCCTGGCCGCGGCCGGGCGGGTGCCGAACGTCGAGAACCTCGGCCTCGAGGCGGCCGGAGTCGCCTTCAACGAGAAGGGCGTGACGGTCAACGAGCACCTCCAGACCTCGAGGCCCCACATCTACGCCGCCGGGGACGTGGCGGGACCGCACCTCTTCACGCACGTCGCCGACTCCCACGCGCGCACGGTTGTCCGCAACATCCTCCTGCCGTGGTGGAAAGCAAAACGCGAAGACGCGGTCATCCCATGGTGCACCTACACGTCGCCGGAGGTCGCGCGCGTCGGGGTGAACGAGCGCGAGGCCGAGGAGAAGGGGATCGCGTGCGACGTCTGGAAGCAGCCGCTCGCGGACCTGGACCGCGCGATCGTCGAGAGCGAGGAGGAGGGATTCGCGAAGGTCCTGACGGAGAAAGGGAGCGACCGGATTCTCGGCGCCACGATCGTGGCCGAGCGGGCGGGAGACCTGCTGCACGAGTTCGTGCTCGCGATGAAGGCCGGAATCGGGCTGAAGACGATCTCCGGCACGATCCACGCCTACCCGACCTACGCGGAGATCGCGCGCAAGATCGCCGACGCGCAGCAGAAGTCGCGCCTGACGCCCTTCGCGAAGAAGCTGTTCGCCTGGATGTACCGGAGGGCTAGAAAATGAGCGCCCCTGTCATCCTGAGCGAAGCGAAGGATCTTCTCAACTCCGGCACAGACGAGGCAGATCCCTCGTCGCTTCGCTCCTCGGGATGACAGACGCGCAGAACACCGGCGTGCAAAGAAACAGCAGCAAATGGAAGTGGATCGCCGCAGGCGCGGCCGTCGTCGCGGTCGTCGCGGCGGCGCGGGTCTTTCCTGTCCGTGAGTGGCTCGGGTCGTTCCAGGAGTGGGTGCGGGGGCTGGGGCCGGGCGGGATGGTCATCTACGGGGCGGTCTACATCGTCGCCGCGGTCCTCTTCGTGCCGGGGCTTCCGCTGACGCTCGGCGCGGGGTTTCTCTTCGGGCTCTGGCGCGGGGTCCTTCTCGTCTCGGCGGCCTCGACGATCGCGGCGGCGCTGGCGTTCCTGATCGCCCGCTATTTCGCCCGCGCGGCGGTCGAGAGGCTCGCCCGGAGGGACGCCCGGTTCACGGCGATCGACCGCGCCATCGGAAGGGAGGGGTGGAAGGTGGTGGCCCTCCTGCGCCTCTCGCCCCTCGTGCCGTTTTCCCTCTCGAATTATCTCTACGGGCTGACGTCCGTCCGGTTCCTCCCGTACCTGCTGACGAGCTGGATCGCGATGATGCCCGCGACGGTCCTCTACGTCTATTTCGGCGCCGCGGGCCGGACGATCGGCGAGAAGACGCAGAGGAGCCCGTGGGAGTGGGCGCTGCTCGCCGTCGGCCTCGCCGCGACGGCGGCGGTGACGGTGCTGTTGACGCGCGTGGCGAAGAGGGAGCTCGCGCGGGTCAGGGCCGCGGAAAGCTAAAGCGGGCGACCCCGGGCTATCCCTCCCAGGCCTTATTCAACCCGCCGGCGCGGAATGCCGATTTGCAAACACTGAAAACAAAAGGCTTGCCCCCTGGCACGGGCTTTGAAGTCTGAGGAGGGGTGTGGCGCGACGCCAATCACGGTGGAGCGGCACGAGGAAGGGAGGACGGCGATGAAATCGAAGAGCACGACGAAAGCCATCCTGTCCGGTCTCCTCTTCTCGCTTCTTTCCGCGGCGGTTTCCACGGCCGCCGGCGCGGAGGGAAGCGAGAGGATGAGCAGGGTCGAGCGGTCGGCGGCGGTCGCGGCGAGAACCGCGGCGGCGCGGCGGACCGATTCGTTCCGGTCGGAAAGAACGGACTCGTGGCTCTGTGTCCATGTGAGCCCGTTCTTCTGCACGGGCCTGGTCCCGACGCTGCCGACCACGCCCGAATCGCCAGCGAACACGGCGACGCCCGTGCGCGGGCGTCCTTGACGAGGAAGATTCCAGATTCCAGGGGACTGACGGACCCTGGAACCCGGCCTCCTTACCTGCGCTGCCGCCACCGGGCGGCGCCGGCTCGGTCTCCGATCGATTCGAGCGTCCTGGCCGCTAGCTCCGACGTCGCCGGATGGGGATTGGCGGCATACATCGCGCGAAGAACCTCATCGACCTCCCGGACGCGCCGGTGCTCCACCGCGTACAGGACCGCGAGCCGGGCGTAGGCCTCGGAGTTCCCGGGAAAGAGGCGAATCTCTTCGCGGAAGGCCCGCTCGGCTTCCGGGTATCGATTCAGGCGTGCGAGCGCGTCTCCCCGCAGAAACTGCGCGTTGCCGATCCGCTCCCGGGCGGCGGGATCCAGCTTCGCGAGCGCGCCGTCCAGGACCTCCAGAGCCTGCGCCGGCTGATTCCGACGCAGTCGCACCTCCGCTCGAAGCACGGCTCCACGCGCGTCCAGGTTCGGACTTCCGCTGACTCCGGCGGCCTCCCTCTCCGCCAGATCCAGATCGTTCCGGGCGAGGGCAACGCGCGCGAGCAGCTCGTGGGAATCGGCGGGCGCGTCGGAGAGCGCCAGCTCGGCGTTGGCCCGGGCCTGCTCGAGGTCTCCGAGCTTCAAGAGGACCTTCGCCAGGGCGAGAGAAGCGCCGCCGGCCATGGAGGGGGACACGCGGATCGCCTGGCGGTAGGCCTCGGCCGCTTCCTTCCATCGCCCTTCCGCTTCCAGGGTCTCCGCGAGCTTGTACTGAACGTCGAAGATGTTGGGATTCCGGGCGAGCAGCTTCCGAAACGCGGCGATCGCGCCCCTGCGGTCGCCTTCGGCTTCCAACCGAAAGGCCCTGCGCGACTCCTCGAGAGTGGGGAGCTCCCGCATCGGGCTCGGCAGCGATCCGGCCGAGATCGCGGGCGAGGTCGCCGTGAGATATCCCAGGGACGTCAGCTTCTTGATCTGCTCGGCGTCCGCGGCGGCGGGAACGCGAAAGTCCGCGGGAACGCGATCCAGGGCGCGCTTCATCTCCCGGGCGATCGGCGAGTCTTTCGAGAAGCGATTCCTCTTCTCGGCCGCGTCGGTGGTTCGCTCGTACAGCTCGGGCTCCGGTCCGTCGATGTAGTGATCGGCCGCGTCCGCGAGAGAGCGGAGATCGCTCCAGCCGAGATGGATCCTCGGGTAGAACGTCTCGCTGTAGATCGGGCCCCTAGGATCGGACGGCGCGGCGAGCAGGTCGCGGCCCGAGATCTCCTTCGGAGCCGCTCCGCCGGCGAGCGCGACGACCGTCGGCAGGACATCGGTGAGCGCGGCCAGCCTCCGAACGCGCTCCCCCTTCCGCGCCGAGCCCGGCAGCTTGACGATCAACGGGACCTGCAGCGCCTCGCGATAGAGGAGGATCCCGTGCTCCTGCTCGCCGTGGTCCATCAGTCCCTCTCCGTGATCGGAAAGAAGGACGATGACCGACCGCTCGTACATCCCCCAATCGTCGAGCCTTCGAAGCAGCGTTCCGACGACGGCGTCCGCCGCGGCGATCTCGCCGTCGTAGGGCTGCGCGGAGCGACTCCGGTAAGGCTCGGGCGGCTCGTACGGGGAGTGCGGTTCGTACAGGTGGACGAACAGGAAGAAGGGGCGATCCCGGACCGTCCCGGCCCAGGCGAGAGCTCGCTCCATGGTCTCGGGCCCGGGCCGCTGCGCCTGGCTCGCCGCCTTCGATGCGGGGGGCGGCTCGATGGCGTCGTCGTAGAAGTCGAAGGCATCGGCGAGCCCCGTGTGGCTCCGCAGCACCCAGGCGGACACCGAAGCGCCGGTCGCGTACCCCCTGTCCTTCAACAGACGCGCGAGGGTCGGGTGCGCTCTTGCGTCGAGCCGGTAGCCGATGTTGTCGCGAACGCCATGGACCGGGGGGACGAGGCCGGTGAAGATCGAGACATGAGACGGGAGCGTCAGCGGACACTGGCTCCAGACGTCCTCGAAGACGATCCCGTCGCGCGCGAGGCGGTCGATCGCCGGCGTCTCGACTCCCTTGTAGCCGTAAGGGGGAAGGTGGTCGGACCGCAGCGTGTCGATCGAGACCAGGATGATCGGCGGCTCGGCGGCGCGGACCGCCGGCGCGGACGCGCGCTCACCCCGGCAGGAAGCGAGCGCGGCGAGCAGGACCGCCGCCATCCCGGCCGAGCGCGACCTCATTCAAAAAAGACTAACAGGCCTATGAAGAAAAGAGCTGGGCGGGCTCCGGTTTGGACTCTCTCGGCCCCCGCTCGCGAAGCGAGCGCCTTCGGCCGAAAGCCGCCGAAGCCGCCCCGTTCCCGATCGCCGGAGAGGGCTCAGAAGCGGATGCCCGCCGAGAGGAGGAATCGGCGGGCCTGCTGGTAGTCGGCGACCGAGCGCGCCGTGCCGAACGAGCTGCCCTTGACGAACGTCGTCGGGAGGCCGTCCGAATCCAGGGGAGCCGAGGTGCACCCCGCGGCCGTCGCGGACGAGGAGCCGTCGCAGGGGACGATGCCCGTATCGAAACCCGTCAGGTAGTGGGTGTTGAACACGTTCAGCACCGTCGCCTTGATCCAGGGGGAGAGCGTCTTGAAGACCGGGATGTCGTAGTTCAGCGCAAAGTCGAAGCGGCTCTGGCTCGGGAAGGTCTGGGAGCCGCGCTCGCCGAAGTAGAGGCTCTGGGAGGTGGGAGGGTGCGCATAGCCGGGATCCCGCGAGCTCTGGACGTCGGAGATCCCGTAGCCGTTGAAGACGTAACTGTACGGCGTGCCGGAGTCGAACCGATAGACCATGCCGAAGGCGAAGTTGCCGAACGACGTCGGCAGGTTGTAGGCCGAGAGAAGGCGCAGCTTGTGCCGCTGAAAGCCGTTCAACCGGCCGGTCGGGTTGTTGCGGGCCGGAACCAGGATCTCGGGGAAGCTCCCGATTCCCGGCGTGGACGCGGGCTGGTTCGTGCCCTCCCCTTCGTAGTCGCCGTCGAACTTCAACATGTAGGTGTAGTTCAGGTCGACGCTCAGGTTCCGCGTCAATCCGTAGCGCCCCTGCAGCGCGACGGCCTGGTACTTGCGCGACCGATTGTCGGTGTTCTCGAAGATCGAGTTGTCGAAGAAGCCGAAATCGTTGCCGTCCACGATCACGTCGGTCTGCCCGAGGTCAAAGGTCTTGAAGGTGTCGATGAAGTTGCGGGTCCGGCGGTTGACGTAGGTGACGGCGGCGTACGCCTTCGGGCTCAACTGCCCGCCCGCGCTCACGGTCCACTCCTGCGCGATCGGCGAGCTCAGGTCCGACTGATTCTGCACGGTCAGCGCCGGGAACGTGCCTCCGGCCAGCGCCCAGTTGTTCAGGTCGAAACCGGGGGCGAAGGTGCGCCCCTGCCCGGGAGGGCCGACGTACACGTAGTAGACGAGGTCGGGGTTCCCGACGTTGGTGCCTCGCTGGAAGTTGTTCGGGTTGGCACCGCCGGCGTACTCGCCGTAGCTTCCGGAAAGGACGTAGCGCCCGTCTCCGCGGATGTCGTACGCGACTCCCAGCCTCGGCACCCAGGAGTGGTTGCTCGTCAGGGGCGCCCCCGTCGGGCCCTTTCCGGTGACGGTTTCGTAGCGCACGCCCAGGTTCGCCGAGAGGTTGGCGTTGATCTTCCAGGAATCGTTGAAGTAGGCGGAGGAGGTATCCAGGTACGCCTTGGCCCCGCGGACCGGGATCCAATTGAGCAGCAGCTGCACCGCGTCCGGATAGGGGGTGAAGATCGGCTGAAGACGGCCGCTCGCGTCCTTGATCGGCTTCCCGCTGGCGTCCGCCGCGTAAGGCACGTAGTAGAAGACGTAGCCGGTCGCGGACTGGGAGTTGCCGCCGATCTCGGTGCTGCGGAAGAGCTCGCCGCCGAGCTTCAGGTCGTGCGTCCCGAGCCGGGACGTCGAGAGGAAATAGTTCAAGCTCCCCGTCCACTGCCGGTTGTCGCGGCGCTCCGGGTCGGTCGCGTCGAAGTAAGGGGCGTTGTAAGAGGCCAGAACGGGGGACGTCTGGATGAAGGGCGAGTCGACGATGTCGGTGCTCGTGCCGCCCGAGCCCAGGAACTCGAACTTCTTCTGCGAGTACTGCAGGGAGGCGAACAGGTTCGGGGTAAACACCCCGTGGTACGTCACGACCCAGAGGTCGGTCGGAAACGAGGGAAACTCCTGGGAAGGCGTGTCGATCGTGAAGTTGAACGCGACGTCGTTTCTCTCTTCCTTCGAGTGCGTGTAGGCCGCCTGAAGGCTGTGGCTCTCGTTGATGTTCGCCGTGAGTTTCCCCTCGAAGCGCGGCTCCTTGTCGGCGGAGATGAACGTGTCGCCGGTGACCGGGAGAACGGTCTGGTTCTCGTTCTTGAAGTAGCGGCCGGCCCCGAAGAACCAGAGCCGGTCGGTCAGGATCTTGCCGCCGAGCGTTCCCGTGTACGTCTCGTTGATCTTGCTCGGGGCGAGCGGCGAATCGTGGCTGTTCTCGAACGGCGTCCGCGCGGTCCACCGGTCGTTGGTGAAGTCGGTGCGGAAGCTGCCGTGGAATTCGTTGCCGCCGCTCTTGGTGATGGCGTTGACGACCCCGCCCGTGAACCGTCCGTACTCCGCCGAGATGTTCGAAGTCAGGACCTGCGTCTCCTGGACCGCCTCCTCGATGATGAGCGCGTTGGTCGGGCTGGCGAAGTAGTGATCGTCGACGTCGGCCCCATCGACCAGGAAGACGTTGTCGTACGCGAATCCGCCGTTGATCTTCAACTGGAGCGCGTTGGGCGTGTTCTGCGTGACCTCCGGAGCGAGCGCGGCGATCTCGTCGATCGTTCGCAGGATCGGAAGCTGCCGGACCTGCTTCTCGTCGTAGTTCGAGCCGTGAACGGCCGTCTTCTCGACTTCGGTTATCGGGGCGGTGACGGTGATCGCCTCCGTCGCCGACGGGCTCAGGTTCGCATCCGAGCGCGCGACGGCACCGAGCTCCAGCGTGGCGTTGTGAACGACGGTCTTCATTCCGGAAAGCTCGAAGGTGATCGTGTAGGCGCCGGGAGGGAGAAACTTGAAGACGTATTCGCCGCGCGCGCCGCTGGTCTGGCTCCGCTTTCCCTGGAGCGCGGGCGACTCGATCGTGACGGTCACGCCAGGCATCGCGGATCCGCCGGCGGTCACCGTTCCGGTCAGGCTGCCGCTCTGGCTTCCCTGACCGAGCGCAAGAGGAACAAAGACAAACAGGGCCAGTAGGAAGCTGACTATCCGTCTCATCCGCCCTCCTCTCCGACATTAAAGTCGGATAAATACTGTGTTATCAGTAATATATGATCTGCAAGAGGACTGCCACGCGGCTGTTTTTCGCAAGCCATTGACAGCAAACGCCGAAGGGCTTTGAGGCCGTCCCTCGAGGCACTCCCGGATCCATTTTTCCGGACAGGCCACGACAAAACCGCATTGGTGGAAGACTCGATCCACGACCAGGCAACCGTTCGGCCGTCCGTCGCTCGTCTCAGTTTTTCGTCGGATACCCTTCTCGGGACCGAGAATGCCGAGAGCCGCCGCAGGAGCAGAAAGACCCGGACCCTCGCGGGCCGGCAACCCGGACGCCGGCGGCCTCGCCCGGGAGCTCGCTCGGACATTGCGCGGCGAGGTGCGGTTCGGCGACGCGAGCCGCGCGCTCTACGCGACCGACGCCTCGAACTACCGGCAGGTGCCGATCGGAGTCGTCCTGCCGAAGGATCGGCAGGATCTCCTCGAAGCGATCGCCTGCTGCCGCCGCTTCGGCGCGCCCATCGTGTCGCGCGGCGGCGGCACGTCCCTCGCCGGGCAGGCCTGCAACGCCGCCGTCGTCCTCGACACCTCCCGGCACTTCCATCGCGTGATCGAGATCGACCCCGGCAGGCGCCTCGCCCGCGTCGAGCCGGGAGCGGTCCTGGACGACCTGAATCTCGCGGCCGCGGCGCACGGGCTGATTTTCGGGCCGGACCCTGCCACCCACGCGTCCTGCACTCTCGGCGGCATGATCGGAAACGATTCCTGCGGCGTGCACTCGGTCATGGCGGCCGTGCTCGGACAGGGTCCGCGCACAGCCGACAACGTCCGGGAGCTGGAGGTCGCCACCTACGACGGCGTGGTTCTGCGCGTCGGCAGGACCTCGGACGAGGAGCTGGCCCGGGCGATCGCGGAGGGAGGCCGGCGAGGGGAGATCTACGCGGGGCTCGCCGCGTTGCGCGACCGGCACGCCGCGGCGATCCGGTCGAGGTTCCCCGACATCCCGCGCCGCGTCTCCGGATACAACCTCCCCTCGCTCCTGCCCGAGAAGGGGTTCGACGTCGCCCGGGCACTCGTCGGCACGGAGGGCACCTGCGTCACGGTGCTCGAGGCGACCCTCGATCTGATCGAGAGGCCGAGGGCGCGAGCCCTGGTCGTGGCCGGATTCCCGGACGTCTCCGCGGCCGCGCGCGCGGTGCCGGAGATCCTCGCCCGCCGCCCCATCGGGCTCGAGGGCTTCGATGACCGCCTCCTGCGCGACACGAAGGCCGTCGGCGCGAGCCCCGCGGGCGTCGCGCTCCTTCCCCCGGGAGGCGGGTGGCTGATCGTCGAGTTCGGCGGCGCGACACGTGAAGAGGCGGAGGATCACGCGCGGCGGCTCGAGGCGTTCCTGCCCCGCATCGGCGCCGGCGACACGCGCGTCTACGGCGACCCCGCGGCCCAGGCCGAAGTCTGGAGGGTTCGCCAGTCGGCGCTCGGCGTGACGGCGCACGTGCCCGGGCGGCCGATCCTCTGGGAGGGGTGGGAGGACTCGGCCGTGCCGCCGGAGAGGCTCGCCGACTACCTGCGCGACCTGCGGGCTCTTCTCGATCGGTCCGGCTACGAAGGGGCCTTCTACGGACATTTCGGACAGGGGTGTCTCCACACGCGCATCAACTTCGACTTCGAGACGGCAAGCGGCATCGCCCGGTTTCGCGCGTTTCTCGAGGAGGCGGCGGACCTCGTGGTGTCGTACGGCGGGTCCCTCTCCGGCGAGCACGGCGACGGGCAGGCGCGGGCGGAGCTCCTGCCGAAGATGTTCGGGCCGGAGATCGTCGAAGCGTTCCGCGAGTTCAAGCGGATCTGGGACCCCGACGGGAAGATGAACCCGGGCAAGGTCGTGGACCCTTCGCCGATCACCGAAAACCTGCGCCTGGGAATCGGCTGGAATCCGCCTCCGTCACCGACGGCCTTCGCCTACCGCGACGACGGCGGGAGCTTCCCCCGCGCGGTGCTGCGCTGCGTCGGAGTGGGCAAGTGCCGGCGGCTCGAAGGGGGCACGATGTGCCCGAGCTTCATGGCCACGCGCGAGGAGAAACACTCGACGCGCGGCCGCGCGCGGCTCCTCTTCGAAATGCTGCGCGGAGAGACGATCCGCGAAGGATGGAGGAGCGACGACGTCCGCGCCGCGCTCGATCTCTGCCTCTCCTGCAAGGGGTGCAAGGCGGATTGCCCCGTCGGCGTGGACATGGCCACGTACAAGGCGGAGTTCCTCTCGCACTACTGGAAGGGGCGGCTGCGCCCGCGCTCGGCTTACGCCTTCGGCCTCATCCCCTGGTGGGCGCGCGCGGCGTCTCTCGCGCCGGGTCTCGTCAACTTCTTCACGCAGACCTCCGGGCTCTCCGCCCTCGCCCGCGCCGCCGTGGGGATGGCGCCGCAACGAAGGATTCCCGCTTTCGCCGCGCAGACGTTCCGGGCCTGGTTCGAGTCCCGCGGACCCTCCCTCCCGGGTCCCGAGTCCCGCCCTCGCGTTCTCCTCTTCCCCGATACGTTCAACAACTTCTTTCGTCCCGAAACGGCAAGGGCGGCCGTCGAGGTCCTCGAATCGGCGGGGTTCCGCGTCGCGATCCCGCGTTCGGGGCTCTGCTGCGGGCGTCCCCTCTACGATTACGGGATGCTCGGGCTCGCGCGCCGATTCTTGAAGCGGCTCCTCGCCGGCCTTCGCGAGGAGGTCCGCGGCGGAACGCCGATCGTCGTCCTCGAGCCCTCCTGCGCGGCGGTTTTCCGGGACGAGCTCTTGAACCTCCTTCCCGACGACGAGGACGCGAGGCGGCTCTCGGCGCAGACTTTCGTGCTTGCGGAATTCCTGAGCAGGAAGGCGCCGGAATTCTCGCCGCCTCGCCTCGCGCGCCGGGCGATCCTGCAGGGTCACTGTCATCAGCGGGCGATCATGAGGATGGCCGACGAGGAGGAACTTCTCGGGCGGATGGGAATCGATTTCGCGGTCCCCGAGTCGGGATGCTGCGGCATGGCCGGGGCGTTCGGGTTCGAGCGCGGCGAGCACTATGACCTCTCGATGTCGTGCGCGGAGAAAGCTCTCCTACCGGAAATCCGCCGGTCCCCGCCCGACATCCTCATCATCGCCGACGGCTTCTCCTGCCGCGAGCAGATCCGCCAGGGCTCCTCCCGCGAGCCCCTCCACCTCGCCGAGCTCATCCGGATGGCCTCCTCCGAAGGCCGCGCGGCCCTCCTGTCATCCTGAGCGAGCGCCTGTCATCCCGAGCGAGCGCCTGTCATCCCGAGCGAAGGCCTGTCATCCCGAGCGAAGCGCCTGTCATCCCGAGCGAAGCGCCTGTCATCCCGAGCGAAGCGCCTGTCATCCCGAGCGAAGCGAGGGATCTGCTCCCGTCTCTTCCAATCCTTCCCGGAGCAGGTTTCCCGCCGCGGAGCCTGCCCCGGGGCATTGCCGAGACTTCGGTGAGGTTGCGAGGGCAGATTCCTCGCTGCGCTTCGGAATGACAGGAGAGGTGGAGGGCTCGCCGGAATGACGGGAGAGACGGAGGGGCTCCTCGGGATGACATCGCGGCGGCGCGTTTGACTTCCGGAGTGTTGCAATAGACTACCGGCCGACGGCCCCGGCGAAAGGAGAACGGCGCCTCCCATGGCGCAAATCTTCCACCGATCGACGAACACCATCTCGCGCGCGTCGATCTTCGGCGCCGTTTTCCTGCTGGCTCTCGCCGCCTGGGTCTTCTACGACCTGGAAGCCTCGCCCTACACCACGCAGCAGACCGTCGCGCGCGAGCAGCCGATCCAGTTCTCGCATGCCCACCACGCCGGGGCGATCGGGATCGATTGCCGCTACTGCCACACCTCGGTCGAGAAGGCCGCCTTCGCCGGGATCCCGCCGACGAAGACCTGCATGAACTGCCACGCGCAGATCTGGCTCCAGAGCCCTTACCTCGAGCCGGTGCGCGAGAGCTTCCGGACCGACCGCTCGCTCGAGTGGACGCGCGTGCACGACCTGCCCGACTTCGTCTACTTCGACCACTCCATCCACGTGAACAAGGGGGTCGGCTGCGAGACGTGCCACGGGCGGGTGGACGAGATGCCGCTCGTATGGCAGGCGGCGCGGCTCCAGATGGGGTGGTGCCTGGAGTGCCACAGGCACCCGGAGAAGTTCCTCCGGCCCAGAGAAGAGATCTTCACGATGGGATGGCAGCCGCCCGACGGCGTCGAGCGGGAGGAATACGGAAAGGCGCTGGCGGCGAAGTACCGGTTGAGGAGCCGGGCGGTGCTGGAGAGCTGCTCGACGTGCCACAGATGAGAGTTGTGAATTGTGAGTTGTGAGTTGTGAATAGGGGCACGCGAGGGCTGCCGGTTTATCCCGCGACGCCGCGGTATTGGAGGAGTCTCGACGAGCTGGCGGGGAAAAAGACGCCGGAGGAGAGCTCCGAGCAGATCGTCGCGCGGGCGGCGGGGATGGACCGGCGGGACCTGCTCAAGTTCGGCGGGGTGTCGCTGGCGCTCGCGGGGCTGACGGCGTGCACGCGGCAGCCGGCGGAGAAGATCGTTCCGTACGTCCGGCAGCCGGAGGAGATCGTTCCGGGCAGGCCCCTCTTCTTCGCGACCGCGATGACGCTCGGAGGTTACGCGACCGGCCTCCTCGTCGAGAGCAACATGGGGCGGCCGACCAAGGCGGAGGGGAACCCGCTCCATCCGGCGAGCCTCGGCGCGACGGACACGTTCTGCCAGGCGGCTCTCTACGGCCTCTACGACCCGGACCGCTCCAAGACGGTGACGTACCTCGAGGAGATCCGCTCCTGGCCGGCGTTCCTCTCGGCGATGCGCAACGCGCTGGAGAAGGCGAAGGAGGGGAAGGGGAAGGGGCTGCGCATCCTGACCGAGACGGTCGGCTCCCCCACTCTGGGCGCGCAGCTCGCCGCTCTTCTGGCGGAGCTGCCCGAGGCGCGGTGGCACCAGTGGGAGCCGGCCAACCGCGACAACGTCCTGGCCGGCGCCTCGGCCGCCTTCGGCCAGCCGCTCGACACAGTCGTGGATCTCTCGAAGGCGGACGTGATCCTCTCGCTCGACGCCGACTTCCTCGCCTGCGGGCCCGGCCACCTGCGCTCCGTGCGCGAGTTCTCCGCGCGCCGCCGGAGCCGCGAGCGGGGGCGGATGAACCGCCTCTACGCCGTCGAATCCACGCCGGGCGTTACGGGGGCCTGCGCGGACCACCGCCTGCCGATGCGGGCGTCGGACGTCGAGGCCTTCGCGCGCTCGGTCGCCGCGCTCCTCACCGGGCTGGCCCCGGAAGGGCGGCCGAGCCCCTTCGCGCGCGCCGTCGCGGAGGACCTGAAGGCCCACCGGCAGAGGAGCCTCGTCCTCGCCGGGGACGGGCAGCCTCCCGCCGTCCACGCGCTGGCGCACGAGATGAACGCGGCGCTCGAGAACGCCGGCAGCACGGTCTTCCTCATCGATCCGGTCCCCGCGCGTCCCGAGTCCCAGGCGGAGTCCTTCAAGGCGCTCGTCGCCGACATGGAATCGGGGCAGGTCGAGACCCTCCTCATCCTGGGGGGCAACCCCGTCTTCACCGCGCCGGCGGACATCCCCTTCGCGAAGGCGATCGAGAAGGTCAAGCTGCGCGCCCACCTCTCGCCGTACCAGGACGAGACCTCCGCGGTCTGCCACTGGCACGTCCCCGAGGCGCACTTCCTCGAGTCCTGGAGCGATGCGCGCGCCTTCGACGGGACGGCCTCGATCGTCCAGCCGCTCATCGCGCCCCTGTACGGCGGCAAGACCGCCCACGAGGCGGTCGCGGCAATGACGAGCCAGCCCGAGCGGTCTTCGCATGAGCTCGTTCGCGACTACTGGAAGGACAGGCTCGGCCCCGACTTCGAGGCATCGTGGCGACGCGCGCTCCACGACGGCGTGATCGCCGGGACCGCTTTCGGAACCAGGAACGTCAAGCCGTCGGCCCTCTCCTCGATCACCCGATCACCCGGTCGCCCGACAGCCGATTCCCTCGAGATCGTGTTCCGGCCCGACCCGACGATTCACGACGGGCGCTTCGCCAACAACGCGTGGCTGCAGGAGCTGCCCAAGCCGATCACAAAGCTGACCTGGGACAACGCGCTCCTCCTCTCTCCCGCGACGGCCAGGCGCCTCGGCGTCGCGAGCGAGGAAGTCGTGAAGCTCGCGTACCGCGGCCGCTCGCTCGAGGCCCCCGTCTGGATCGTGCCGGGCCACGCCGAGGGCTCGGTGACGCTTCACTACGGCTACGGGCGGCCGCGCGCCGGAAGGCTCGGGTCGCGGACGGGAGTCAACGCCTACGCTCTCCGCAGCTCCGACGCGCCGGCCGGGGGGACGGGTCTCGAGATCGCCAAGACCGGCAGGACATACGCCATCGCGACGACGCAGCAGCACCAGAACATGGAGGGGCGCGCGCTCGTGCGGGCGGCGACCCTCGACGAGTACGAGAAGAACCCGAAGTTCGCGAAGGAGATGGTCGAGGCGCCGGGCCCCGAGGACACCGTCTATCCCCCTTTCCCCGCGCACGAGTACGCGTGGGCGATGGCGATCGATCTGAACGCCTGCACCGGCTGCAACGCCTGCGTCGTGGCCTGCCAGGCGGAAAACAACATCCCTTCCGTCGGAAAGGCCGAGACCGCGCGCGGCCACTCCCTGCATTGGATCCGCGTGGACCGCTACTTCGAGGGGGACCCGGCCAACCCGCGCGCGCTCCACCAGCCGGTCCCCTGCATGCAGTGCGAGGACGCCCCCTGCGAGCTCGTCTGCCCCGTCGGCGCGACCGTGCACAGCGCCGAGGGATTGAACGACATGGTCTACAACCGGTGCGTGGGCACGCGCTACTGCTCGAACAACTGCCCATACAAGGTGCGCCGCTTCAACTTCTTCCACTACGCGACACAGTTCCGCGCTCCGAGCATGCGCATGCTGTCCAACCCGGACGTCACCGTGCGGTGGCGGGGCGTCATGGAGAAGTGCACCTACTGCGTGCAGCGGATCAACGGGGCGAAAATCCAGTCGGAGAAGGAGAACCGGCGCGTGCGGGACGGCGAGATCGTCACCGCCTGCCAGCAGGCCTGCCCGGCGGAGGCGATCGTCTTCGGGGACCTGCGCGACGCCGCGAGCCGCGTCTCGAAGAGGAAGGCCGCTCCGGTCAACTACGGCCTGCTCGAGGAGCTCGGCACCCGGCCCCGCACGACGTACCTCGCCGCCGTCCGCAATCCCAACCCGACCGTGGAAGGCGCGTGGGACGTGGAGAAACGCTCGTGAGCGAGTCGATGGCCCCCCCTCCGCCGGCCGAGAGCCGCGCCGTCATCGGCCCGGGCCACACCTTTGGCTCGGTCACGGACAAGATCTCCTCGATCGTCCTGACGCGCAAGACGCCGCTCTTCTGGGGGATCGGGTTCTTCATCGGATTCCTGCTGACGCTGATGCTGCTCTTCGCCGTGGGGATCCTCTTCCTGCGCGGCATCGGGGTCTGGGGCGTCAACATCCCCGTCGGCTGGGGCTTCGCGATCGTCAACTTCGTCTGGTGGATCGGGATCGGCCACGCCGGCACGCTCATCTCCGCGATCCTGCTCCTGCTGCGCCAGGAGTGGCGCACCTCGATCAACCGCTTCGCCGAGGCGATGACGCTCTTCGCCGTGGCGCAGGCGGGGCTCTTCCCGCTGCTGCACCTGGGGCGCCCGTGGCTCGCCTACTGGCTCGTCCCCTACCCCAACACGATGGCGCTCTGGCCGCAGTTCCGCAGCCCCCTCGTCTGGGACGTCTTCGCGGTCTCGACGTACGCGACCGTGTCGCTCCTCTTCTGGTACGTGGGGCTGATTCCGGATCTCGCGACGCTGCGCGACCGCTCGAAGAAGAAGATCGCGCAGATGACCTACGGGATGCTCGCGATGGGGTGGCGCGGCTCGGCGATGCACTGGCACCGCTACGACATGGCGTACCTGCTGCTCGCGGGGATCGCGACGCCGCTCGTCGTCTCGGTGCACACGGTTGTCAGCTTCGACTTCACCATCGGCATCATCCCCGGCTGGCACTCGACGATCTTCCCCCCGTACTTCGTCGCCGGGGCGATCTACGGCGGTTTCGCGATGGTCCTGACGATCGCGATCCCGCTGCGCGCGGTCTACAAGCTCGAGGACTTCGTCACGCTGCGCCACCTCCAGAACATGGCGAAGATCCTGCTCGCGACCGGGCTCATCGTCGGCTACGGCTACATGATCGAGGGGTTCATGTCGTGGTACAGCGGCAATCCCTATGAGAAGTTCATGATGTGGAACCGGCTGACGGGGCCGTACTGGCCGGCGTTCTGGTCCCTGATGCTCTGCAACATCATCACGCCGCAATTCCTGTGGTTCAAGTCCGTCCGTTCTTCCCCGCTCGTCCTCTGGGTCATCGCCGTCATCGTCAACATCGGCATGTGGCTCGAGCGTTTCGTCATCGTCGTCACGAGCCTGCACCGCGACTTCCTCCCCTCTTCCTGGGGAATGTATTACCCGACGAAGATCGACTGGGCGACGTTCATCGGCACGCTCGGCTTCTTCGCCGCGCTCTTCTTCCTCTTCATCCGGTTCCTGCCGATGATCTCGATCTTCGAGATGCGCACGCTCGTACCGCAAGCCGAAGCCGTCAAGGAGACGGAGCCGTGAAGGCCGCGCCGCGCCGTTATCCGCACGTCCACGGGCTGATCGGCGAGTTCGAGACGCCGGTCGCTCTGATCGAGGCCGCGGGCCGCGCGCGCGAGGCCGGCTACCGGAAGATGGACGCCTACACGCCGTACCCGATCCACGAGCTGGCAGAGGCGCTGGCTTTGCCGCGCACGAAGCTGCCGGTCCTCGTCCTCATCGGCGGAGCGCTCGGCTGCGCGACCGGTCTCGGAATGCAGTGGTTCGCCACCGCGGTCCACTACCCCGTCAACGTCGGCGGCCGGCCGCTGGCGAGCTGGCCCTCCTACATCCCGATCACCTTCGAGCTGACGGTGCTCTTCGCCGCCATCGCCGCGGTGCTCGGCATGCTGGGTTTGAACGGCCTCCCGATGCCGTACCACCCCGTCTTCAACGTCCCCCGCTTCGCCCTCGCCTCGCGCGACCGCTTCTTCCTCTGCATCGAGACGACGGACCCGCTCTACGACGCAGAGAAGACCCGGGCTTTTCTCAACGGTCTCGGCGCGCGGGAAGTCTCGGAGGTGGAGGAATGACGGTGAGGAAAGGGGTTTCAAGTTTCAGGTTTCAAATTTCAGGAGGCGCGGCCTGGAACCTGAAACCTGAAACCTGGAACCTCTTGTTGACCGCGAGGCTCGCGCTTTCGGCGATGACTCTCATGACGGCCTTCGGCTGCCGGCAGGAAATGTACGACCAGGCGAAATACAAGCCTCTCGGGGAAAGCACCTTCTATGCGGACAAGCGGGCGTCCCGGCCGCTGCCGGAGGGGACGGTCGCGCGGGGGTGGCTGCACGCGGATCAGAGGTTCTTCGAAGGCAAGGAGGGGAACCGGCTGGTGGCGGTCCTTCCGATGCCGCTGACGCGGGAGCTTCTCGAGCGCGGGCGGGAGCGGTTCAACATCTTCTGTTCTCCCTGCCACGACCGCACGGGGGGCGGGCGCGGGATGGTCGTGCGCCGCGGATACCAGCCCCCCCCTTCGCTCCACATCGAACGGCTGCGCGACGCCCCGGTCGGCCATTTCTTCGACGTCATGACCAACGGGCTCGGCGCCATGCCCGGCTACGCCTCCCAGATCGACGTCTCCGACCGTTGGGCCATCGTTGCCTACGTCAAGGCCCTGCAGCTCTCGCAGAACGCGCCGGTCTCCGACGTGCCGCCGGAAAAGCGGACCGACCTCGCGCGCCCTCCCGTTCCGACGCCGGCCGCCCCGGTCGAGCGGGAGATGGGGCAGCAGGGCCGCAACAAGCCGGTGATCCGTTGATGCCGCCAGTGACCGGCAACGCCTCGCAGAGCCTGACCGCGGCGATCGACCGGCTGCGCCGCCCGGCGCTCGTCGCGGGCGTCGTCGCGCTCGCCGCGTGCGCGGCCGGGGCCGTCGCCTCGCCCGACGCCTTCTTCCGCGGCTATCTCTTCGCGTACGTCTTCTTCACGGGGCTCTCGCTCGGGTGCCTGGCGATCGTCATGCTCCACCACCTGACCGGCGGCGCCTGGGGCATTCCGATCCGCCGGATCCTCGAGTCCGGCACGCGCACGCTCCCCTTGATCGCGGTCCTCTTCCTGCCGATCGCGATCGGGATGAAGCGGCTCTACCCCTGGGCGAGGCCGGAGGAGGTGGCGAAGGACGCGCTGCTCCAGGCCAAGGAGGCGTACCTGAACGTTCCGTTCTTCCTCGCGCGCGCGGCGTTCTACTTCGCGGTCTGGATCGCGATCGCGTACTTGCTCAACCGCTGGTCGCTCGAGCAGGACCACGCGGCGAGCCCCGCGCTCGCCCGGAGGCTGCAGCTGCTCTCCGCGGCCGGTCTCGTCGCCTACGGCCTGACGATGACCTTCGCCGCGATCGACTGGGTCATGTCGCTCGAGCCCCACTGGTTCTCGACGATGTACGGGGTCCTCTTCATCGCGGGGCAGGCGCTGAACGCGCTCGCCTTCGTCACGGCCGCCCTCGTGCTCATGTCGGGCGAGAAGCCCTTCTCCGGCTTTGTGCGGCCCGGCCATTATCACGACCTCGGCAAGCTCCTCCTCGCCTTCGTCATGTTCTGGTCGTACGTGGCGTTCGCGCAGTACCTGATCATCTGGGCGGGCAATCTTCCAGAGGAGATCCCCTGGTACCTGCGCCGGTTGAACGGCGGCTGGGGGTGGATCGGCGGAGCCCTGATCGTTCTCCACTTCGCGCTGCCGTTCCTCCTCCTCCTGCCGGAGGCGGCCAACCGCAACGCGCGAATCCTCGTCTCCGTCGCGGGGCTCGTCGTCCTCATGCGCTTCGTGGATGTCTACTGGCTGGTGCGCCCCGTCTTCACGCAGGCGTCCGCCTCGGCCGCGAGCACGCGCTTCGGGATCCACTGGCTCGATCTGGCCGCGTCCGTCGGCATCGGCGGCGTCTGGCTCGCGGTCTTTCTCTGGCAACTGGAGGAGCGGCCGCTCCTTCCCGTCAACGACCCGGAATTCGTCGAGGCGCTTGCGCATGCGGACCACTGAGCGCCCCGCCGCCCCGGCCGCCGAGGAGATCGCCCGCCGCCGCGACGTCAACGTCCGCGGCGTGATGGTCTTCGCCTTCTGGCTGGCCGTCGGGATCATCGCCGCCGGCGCCGGGATGCTCCTCCTCCTGCGGGCCATGGAGAAGAAGGGGCGCGCGTCGGAGCGGGAAATCCCGCCGATGATCGCGGCGAGCCTGGCCCGCACGCCTCCCGAGCCGCGCCTGGAGCCGTACCCGCTCGCCCCGCGCGCGAAGCTGCGCGCGGAGGAGGACGCGATCCTGACGACCTACGGCTGGGTGGACAAGGATCGCGGCCTCGTGCGGGTCCCCATCGACCGGGCCATGGAGCTTCTGGTCGAGCGCGGGCTGCCTCCTGCCAAGCCGATGTCGGCCGCGCCGCCGCCGAGCCTTCCGGGCGAACCGTCCCGATGAAACGACACATCCCCGCCGGTCATCCTGTGGCGCGGAGCGCCGAAGAATCCGCCCCACCGGCGAAGAGGGGCAGATCCTTCGCTGCGCTCAGGATGACGGCGGTCGGGTGCCTGTTTCTGACGACGGCTCTCGCGCGGGCGGCCGACAGCCGGCCTTCGATGCTGCGGGAGGTCGGGATCGACCAGCGCCTGGGCCAGCAGCTTCCGCTCGACGCCCTCTTCGCCGACGAGCTCGGCCGGCCCGTTCGCCTCGGGCAGTACTTCGGCCAGCGGCCCGTGATCCTCGTCCTCGCCTACTACAACTGCCCGATGCTCTGCACGCAGGTCTTCAACGGCCTCGTCTCTTCGCTGCGCGTCGTGAATTTCGACGCCGGAAAGGAGTTCGAGGTCGTCGCGGTCAGCTTCGATCCGCGCGACCGGCCGCGCGACGCCGCGGCCAAGAAGAAGGCGTACGTGGACGAGTACAACCGTCCCGGCGCGGCCGCGGGGTGGCACTTCCTGACCGGCGGCTCCGGATCGATCGAGCGCGTGACGAAGGCGGCGGGCTTCCGGTACCGCTTCGACGAGGCGACCGGCCAGTTCGCGCACTCGACCGCGATCTACGTCGCGACGCCGGAGGGGAAGCTCTCCCGTTACTTCTACGGCATCGAGTACGGGCCGCGCGACCTGCGCCTCGCGCTCGTCGAGGCCTCGAGCGGCGGGATCGGCTCGCCGGTGGACCAGATCCTCCTCTTCTGCTACCACTACGATCCGAAGCTCGCGCGCTACACCGCGGCGATCATGGGCATGGTGCGCTTCGGGGGCGTGGCCGCCGTGCTCGTCCTCTCGACCTTCCTGACGGTCATGTGGCGGCGCGACCGCCGGCGGCAGAGTTCGGCCCCCCCCCCTCGCATTCACAATTCACAATTCACAACTCACAATTTGCCGGTTTCAGGCGCCCCTCACCCCTCCCCTCTCCCGCCGGGAGAGGGAGAGGACCGGGCCGGGTAGCCGTGGGACCGACCCTTCCCCTCTTTCCCGAGCAGGCCTCCACGATGGCGGGCCGGGTGGACGCCCTCTACTTCTATCTCCTCGCCGTCAGCGGCTTCTTCGCCACGCTGATCGCGCTCCTCGTCATCGTCTTCGCGATCAAGTACCGGCGGCGCTCGGAGACGGAGCTGCCCCGCGGCATCGAAGGGTCGCTCAAGCTCGAGGTGGCCTGGTCCGTGATCCCGCTCCTGATCGCGCTCTCCTTCTTCTTCTGGGGCGCAAAGCTTTTCTTCGCGATGAACCGCCCGCCCAAGGACGCCCTCGATGTCTACGTCGTCGGCAAGCAGTGGATGTGGAAGATCCAGCACGCCGACGGCCATCGGGAGATCAACGAGCTCCACGTCCCCGTGGGCCGCGCGGTGCGCCTGACGATGACCTCCGAGGACGTCATCCACGACTTCTTCGTCCCCGCCTTCCGCATGAAGAAGGACGTTCTTCCCGGGCGCTACACGACCGCCTGGTTCGAGGCGACGAAGCCCGGCCGCTACCACCTCTTCTGCGCGCAATACTGCGGCACGAAGCATTCGGCGATGATCGGCTGGATCAACGTGATGGAGCCGGCGGACTACCAGTCGTGGCTCTCGGGCGGCGCCGCCTCCGAGTCGCTCGCGGCGGCCGGCGCCAAGCTCTTCCAGCGCCACGCCTGCAACACCTGCCACCGCCAGGACTCGCTCGCGCGGGGGCCCAACCTCGAGGGGCTCTTCGGCAAGACCGTTCAGCTCTCCGACGCGCGCACGGTCGTCGCCGACGAATCGTACATCCGCGAATCGATCCTGACCCCCAACGCCAAGGTCGTCATGGGATTCCAATCGATCATGCCCACGTTCCAGGGGCTCATCAGCGAGGAGGAGCTCCTGCAGCTGGTGGCCTATGTCAAGTCGTTGTCGAAGCCCGCGCCGAAACCCGCGGAGGCGGCGGGCGCGATGCTGCCGCTCGTCAACCGCGCCGCCCCGCCCCCCAAGGAGAAAGGAAAGTGATGTCCGCCGCCGTCCACGAGCCGGAACCGCAGGAACCGCGCGCCAATTACCTGAATGCCGGCTATGGCATCCGGTCCTGGCTCCTGACGCGAGACCACAAGAGAATCGCGCTCCTGTATCTGGTCTCGGTCACGTTCTTCTTCTTCCTCGGCGGGCTCTTCGCGCTGCTCATCCGCCTGGAGCTCCTGACGCCGGCCGGCGACCTCGTGCAGGCGGAGACGTACAACAAGCTCTTCACGATGCACGGGGTCACGATGATCTTCTTCTTCCTGATCCCCTCGATCCCCGCGGTCCTCGGAAACTTTCTCATTCCGCTGATGATCGGAGCGAAGGACCTCGCGTTCCCGAGACTGAATCTCCTTTCCTGGTACATCTACGTCGCCGGCGCGCTCTTCACGCTCTGGGCGATCGTGCACGGGGGCGTGGACACGGGCTGGACCTTCTATACACCGTACAGCACGGCCTCCTCCAACTCGCACGTGATCACGACGGCGGTCGGGATCTTCATCACGGGGTTCTCCTCGATCCTCACGGGCCTGAACTTCATCGTGACGATCCACACGATGCGCGCGCCGGGGATGAACTGGTTCCGGCTCCCCCTCTTCGTCTGGGCGCACTACGCGACGAGCCTCATCTTCGTGCTGGGCACGCCGGTGCTCGCCGTCACGCTGCTCATGGTCTTCGTCGAGCGGGTGTTCCACCTGGGCCTCTTCGACCCGGCGCTCGGGGGCGACCCGATCCTCTTCCAGCACCTCTTCTGGTTCTACTCGCACCCGGCGGTCTACATCATGGTCCTGCCGGCGATGGGAGTCGTCTCCGAGGTCGTGACGACCTTCTCCCGCAAGAACATCTTCGGCTACCGGATCATGGCCTACGCCGTGATCGCCATCGCGGTACTCGGGTTCCTCGTCTGGGGGCACCACATGTTCGTGTCGGGCCAGTCGGTGTACGCCGGGCTGGTCTTCTCGGTTCTCTCGTTCATGGTCGCCATCCCTTCGGCCGTCAAGGTCTTCAACTGGACGGCCACGATGTACAAGGGGTCGATCTCCTACCGAACCCCGATGCTCTACGCGTTCGGCTTCATCGGCCTCTTCACGATCGGCGGGCTGACGGGACTGTTCCTCGCGACGCTCGGCGTGGACGTGCACGTCCACGACACGTACTTCATCATCGCGCACTTCCACTACATCATGGTCGGCGGCGCGATCATGGGGTATCTCGGCGGCATCCATTACTGGTGGCCGAAGATCTCCGGGAAGCTCTACCCGGAGGCGTGGGCGCGCTTCGCGGCGCTCGTCGTCTTCATCGGGTTCAACCTGACGTTCTTCCCGCAGTTCATCCTGGGGTACCTCGGGATGCCGCGGCGCTACCATGCCTACCCGCCCGAGTTCCAGGTCCTGAACGTCATGTCCACGGCGGGCGCCTCGATCCTGGGCATCGGCTACGTGATCCCGATGATCTACCTCGTCTGGTCCATGCGGTACGGCAGGAACGCCACCGCCAACCCCTGGGGCTCGACGGGCCTCGAGTGGAAGACGACCTCCCCGCCGCCGACGGACAACTTCGAAACGCCGCCCGTCGTGACGGAAGACCCGTACACCTACTCGCACGAGGAGGTCGAGACCTTTGGTTGACGCGCCCGCGACCGCGACCCACGCCGCCCCGCGAGGGCTCCAGCACCACTTCGACTCGATGGAGCAGCAGAAGGAGGCCTCCGCCCTCGGGATGTGGATCTTCCTCGTGACGGAGCTGCTCTTCTTCGGGGGCCTGATCCTCGCCTACACGATCTACCGGTGGGAGAACGCGCGGGCCTTCGCCCGGGCGAGCCTGCACATGGACATCGCGCTCGGAACGGCGAACACGGCGGTCCTGATCTGCAGCAGCCTGACGATGGCCATGGCGGTCCGCAGCGCCGCCACGGGGCGAAAGAAGCCCCTTTTCGGTTTCCTTGTCGCGACGATGCTCCTGGGGGGCGGCTTCCTGGGCATCAAGGCGATCGAGTACACCGACCACATCCGCCACCATCTCCTGCCGGGCCCGGGCTTCCATTACGCGGTCCCCGCCGACGCCCGCGCCGCCGAGATGTTCTTCTCGCTCTACTTCGCCATGACGGGGCTGCATGCCCTCCACATGATCGTGGGGATCGGGCTCCTGACGACGCTTCTGATCATGGCGCGCCGCGGGCGGTTCACCGCCGAATACTCGACGCCGGTCGAGATCTCCGGCCTCTACTGGCACTTCGTGGACATCGTGTGGATCTTCCTCTTTCCGATGCTGTACCTGATCGGGAGGCACCTCCAATGACGGGGGGGTCTTTGGACTATCGGATGAGCGAGCACGTTGTGCCGGTGAGGGTCTATGTGACCGTGTTCGTGACGCTGCTCGTCATGACGGCGGCGACCACGGCCATCTCGGGAGTGGACCTGGGGCCGTGGAACACGGTCGTGGCGCTCGGGATCGCCGTCTTCAAGGCCTCGCTCGTCGTGCTCTTCTTCATGCACGCGAAGTACAGCCCGCGCCTGACGCACCTGGTCATCGTGGCGGGCCTCTTCTGGCTCGCCCTGCTCCTCCTGCTGACGTTCTCCGACTTTGCCAGCCGCGGCTGGCTGATGTGAGGAGGGGTTTCAGGTTTCAGGTTCCAGGTTTCAAGTTTCAGGTTCTCCTGATCGCGTTCTCGCGCCTTCTCGCGCCGTAGGGGAGGGCCTTGCGCCCTCCCGCCTCTTCACAAAACACCACAACGTCGAGACGGGGGGCACGTCGGACGGAGCCACGCCCGACCGACGGTCTCGCCGTCCCAGCACGACCCGGCGCCTCCGGCAGAGGCTACGGCGCGTGGAGCCCCGACGGGATGCGAGCGAGGCCTGACCGCTCACCGGGCACTGACTCCTACTTGACGGTGCCGGCGACCTCCATGTTGACGGCGCGGGCGGCGTCGAACCGCTTGGCCACGTCCTTCCAGTTCCAGCAGTTCCAGACGACCTCGAAGAAGTCGGCCTTGCGGTTCTGGTACTGGAGGTAGTAGGCGTGCTCCCAGGCGTCCAGCACGAGCAGGGGCATGGCCGCCTGGGCGAGGTTGGACTGGTGGTCGTAGATCTGGACGGTCATCAGGCGCTGCGAGAGCGGCTCCCAGACCAAGGCGCCCCATCCCGAGCCCATGATCGTCGAGGCGGCCGTGGTCAGCTGCTTGCGGAACTTCTCGAAACTCCCGAAATCGCGCTGGATCGCGGCGGCCAGCTCGCCCGAGGGTCTCTCTCCCCCCTTGGGGCTCAGGTTCTGCCAGAAGAGGGAGTGCAGGACGTGCCCCGAGAGGTTGAAGGCGAGCGCCTTCTCCAGGGCCCCGAGCCGCGTGAAGTCCTCCTTGTCCCGCGCCTCTTCGAGCCTCTCGAGCGTCGTGTTGGCGCCTTTGACGTAGCCGCCGTGGTGCTTGTCGTGGTGCAGCTCCATGATGCGTCCCGAGATGTGCGGCTCGAGGGCGCCGTAGTCGTACTGAAGTTCCGGAAGGGTGTATTCAGGCATGGATTCTCCTTTCCTTTCGCCGGGTAAGAGGGTTGCAAGATCCCGGCCATCTCGTTCCGGTTTGTTGAGAAGGCACATGTCTTGCAACTAGAGAGGAGGTGGATTTCCACGAAGGAGTCCCGGTTCGATGGCCGCCCGCAACGAAGAAACGAACAAGACGCTGCGATTCCGGCGCATCACGAGGAGTTGAGCCATGAGTAGCCACCGGAGGCCGATCGGCCTCCTGGCCGTCGTCGCAGCGGCGGTCGTCGCGGGAGCCGTGCTGACCGGCACGCTCAGGATATCTCCCCGCCTTGCCGCCGGCAAGCGCGACGCAGCCCCCGCCGCCACGCCCGCCGCGACGCTGACGATCCCGTCGTTCGCCGACATCGCGCAGGGAGCCCTGCCTTCCATCGTCTCGATCACCTCGACGGAGATCGTGAAGGAAGGAGCAACGTCTCCGTTCGGCGATGGCGACCCCTTCCGCTTCTTCTTCGGCCAGCCGCAGCCCCGCTCCCCGGAGGAGCACAAGCAGGTGGCGGGCGGCTCCGGGTTCGTCATCTCCGCCGACGGCAAGATTCTGACCAACAACCACGTCGTGGCGGGCGCCCAGAAGATCCAGGTCCGGCTCTCCAACAACGAGGTCCTGACGGCGCGCGTCCTCGGTACGGACCCGGCGACCGACATCGCGCTTCTCAAGGTCGACGCGAAGGAGAAGCTCCGGCCGGTCCCTCTCGGAGACTCCGACAAACTCCGCGTCGGCGACTGGGTCATGGCCATCGGCAACCCGATGAACTTCGAGAGCACCGTGACGGTCGGGGTCGTGTCCGCCAAGGAGCGCCGGGGGCTCTCCGACAACCCCGATTCCGCCTCCCTCCAGAACTTCATCCAGACGGACGCCGCGATCAACTTCGGGAACTCGGGCGGCCCGCTGATCAACGTCGGCGGCGAGGTCGTCGGAATCGCGACGATGGTCGTGCGCCCCGCGCAGAACATCGGCTTCGCCGTTCCGATCAACATGGCCAAGGCGATCCTTCCGCAGCTCGAACAGCACGGCAAGGTGACGCGGGGGCTCCTCGGCGTCGCCGCGCGAAACGTGGACCAGGACATCCAGCAGGCCTTCCACCTCCCCTCGCTCGATGGCGCGTTCGTCGAATCGGTGAACCCCGACCTGCCGGCCGCGAAGGCGGGCGTCAAGCCCGGCGACACGATCGTCAAGGTGGACGACACGCCGGTCAAGAGCACGCGCGACCTGATCGACTACGTTTCGGCGAAGGCGCCCGGGCAGAAGGTCCGCGTCACCCTCTTGCGCGACGCGCGCACGGTCACGACGACCGTGACCCTCACGGAGCGCGGGGGCGAGGAGAAGGCGGAGGCCAGGCCGGCGGCCGAGGGGCGGGACAGCCGCGACAAGGTCGGGCTTTCCGTGGGCGAGCTGACGGCGGGTGTGCGGGAACAACTCGGGATCGAGCCCGGCGTGTCCGGCGTCGTGGTCGAGGACGTGAAGGAGGTGTCTCCCGCCGGCGACCAGGGCCTGGCGGCCGGAGACGTCATCACGGAGGTCAACGGGAGGGACGTCAAGTCCGTCGCCCAGTTCCGCGACGCGATCGCGAGAGTCAAGAAGGGGGATTACCTGCGCTTCTACGTCCTCCGCTTCGTCCCCCAGCGCCTCGCCCGCTACGTCCTGATCCGCGTGGATTGGTAGCAATCCAGTCGTTTCAAGTTTCAAGTTTCAGGTTTCAGGAACCCGTCGGACAAGTTCCTCCTGAAACTTGAAACCTGAAATCTGAAACCCAGCCTGCTATCCGGCGGCGGGTTCGGGGGGGCGGCGGCCCGAAGTCGTGAGAAGGACGCCGGAGAGGATCAGGATCCCGCCGGCGAGAATCCGCGCGGAGAGTTTCTCGCCGAGGACGAGGCTCCCGAGGAGCACGGCGATGAGAGTGTCCACGAGCGGGATCGTGCCGATGACGGCGACCGGAACCTTCGGGATCAGCCAGAAGAGGCCGGCGAAGGTCAGGGCAGTGCCGAAGACCGCGAGGTAGAGGAGCGACCCGATCGCGGAAGGCGTCCACCGCGCGGGAGCGCCGCGCTCCAGGACCGCGGCCGCGAGCAGGAGCACGGCCGAGCCCACGAGAGTCTGCCCCCAGACATTGACGGCGGGCGGGACGCCGGAGAGCGATTTCTTGTTCAGGACGTTGGCATAGGCGGAAGCGATCGCGGCGCCGAGGACGAGAGCGCCGCCGGCGACGAGAAGGCCGTGCGGCGAGGAGCGCAGGCCCGCGATCGCGGGCGCCTCGATCACCGCGACGCCGCAGAGCCCCAGCGCGGCGGCGGCCACCGCCCGCGGTGTCAGGGGCTCGCCGGGCAGGAGGAAGTGGCCGAAGAGGCCGACGCAGATGGGAAAGCTCGCGAAGAGGATCGCCGCGAGGCCCGATTCGATCCACTGCGAAGCCGTGAAGAGGAACGCGTAACACAGCCCGATCTGAAAGAAGCCGGAGATGGCCACGAGGAGCAGCTCCCGCCGGGAGAGCCTGCGCTTGCGCCCGCGCCCGACTGCGAAGGCCACGGGAGCGATCAGCAGGCAGGCGAGCGCCATGCGCAGCCCGGCGAAGCGCAGAGGAGGCAGATCGCGCAGGCCGATCTTGATGAAGAGCCAGGTCGAGCCCCAGACCGCGCACAGGAAGAGGTAGAGAGCCAGCCGCCGCCCGGCGAGCACGGACACGGGCGCGCCTACCCTGCCGCGGCCGGCGCCGGGGCGCGGCTCCGCGTCCGGACGGCCACGGCGACGACGCCGGAGAGGATCAGCGCGCCTCCCGCCACCACTCGCGCCGTGATCCGCTCGTGGCCGAGCAGGCTCCCCCAGAGCAGGGCAAGGAGCGTGTTCAGAATCGGGAACGTCCCCACGACGGCCACCGGGAGCCTCGGAATGAGCCACTGGCTCCCCAGAAACGTGAACGTCCCGACGACGGCGAGATAGCCGAGAGCGAAGACCGTCCCGGGAGTCCAGCGGGACGCCTGGCCGTTCTCGAAGACGGCGGCGGCGCCGAGCAGAATCGGGGCGGCGACGAGCGATTGGCCCCAGACGCTCGTGGCGGCCGAGACCCGCGCGAGTCGTTTCTTGACGATGACGGCCGAGAGGGCGGAGACGACGGCGCTGACGAGAACGAGCAGGCCTCCCAGGGCGAGAGGCCCGGAAGGAAGAGATCCCGCCCGCGACAGGGCCGGCAGCTCGATCACGGCCACGCCCGCGACGCCGCAGAGAGTCGCGGCGGCCGTGCGCGCGGTCAGCGGCTCGCCGGCCAGGAGAAAGTGCCCCAGCACCGCGACCCAGATGGCGAAGGAGGAGAAGATCAAGGCCGTCAGGCCCGAGTCGATCCACTGCTCGGCGGTGAAGACGCAGGCGTAGGACACGGCGATCTGGAGAAACCCGACGAGCGCGATGGTCCGGGCTTCCCCCGCGTTGACCGACGGCCTCCCCCGGCGCAGGACGAATGCCGCGAGCAGGAGGGAGGCCAGGACCATCCGCAGGCCCGCGAATCGAAAGGGCGGAAGGCCGTCCAGGCCGACCTTGATGAGGAGCCAGTTCCCGCTCCAGAGAACGGAGAGAAACCAGAAGGCGGCGAGGTCGCGGCCGCGGACCGGATGCATGCTGGCGCATGCTAGTTCATGCCGCGAGTTTCAGGTTTCAGGTTTCAGGTTTCAGGATCGAGAGTGAATAGAATGCTCTCGTGCAGACGGCGACGTTCGATGCGACGCTTCCCAGGGGCGAGCTGTATCGGGATCTGGGGGCCTCGCTCGGGTCGCTCCTGGCCGGAGAGACCGACGCGATGGCGAACCTGGCCAACGCTTCGGCGCTGCTGGCACAGGCGCTGACCCGGATCAACTGGTGCGGGTTCTACCTCCTCCACGGCGAGGAGCTCGTGCTCGGCCCCTTCCAGGGGAAGCCGGCTTGCGTGCGGATTCCCGTCGGCAAAGGGGTCTGCGGGACGGCGGCCGCGCAGCGGGAGACTCTCGTGGTGCCGGACGTGAATGCCTTTCCCGGCCACATCGCGTGCGACGCCGCCTCGCGCTCGGAGATCGTCGTCCCGATCCTGGAGGGCGGCGTCCTGCGCGGGGTCCTGGACGTGGACTCTTCGGAGCCCGGCCGGTTCGACGACGCGGATCGGGAGGGGATCGAGGAGTTTGTGAGGAGGCTCGTCCCGCTGGTGGATTGGAGCAAGCTCTAAGTCTGGTCAGGTCGTAGGTGGTAGGTCGTAGGTGTTAGGGAGAGCCCGAACCTGGACCCCTACCAGCTACCACCTACCACCTACCACCTGATGGAGGAGTGATGAAGACGTTCGGCGGAAAGGTGACCTGGCTCGGACACGCGGCGTTCCTGATCGAGTCGCCCGGGGGAGCGCGCGTCGCGATCGATCCCTGGATCGGGAACAACCCGAAGTTCCCGAAGGGGTTCGCCTACGGCCGGCTCGACGTCGTCGCCGCGACGCACGGCCACTTCGACCACTTCGGCGAGGACGGTATCGCTCTGGCGAAGTCGAGCGGCGCGACCGTTGTCGCGATCTTCGAGCTGGCCGTCCACTGCGGCGCGGGGGGCGTCGAGAAGGTCTCGGGCATGAACAAGGGGGGAAGCCAGAAGGTCGCCGGCATCGAGTTCCGGATGGTGAACGCCATCCACTCGGCGGGGACCTCGGGAGCCGGCCGCGAAACGAATTACCCCTCCGACCCGTGCGGCTACGTGCTGACGTTCGAGGACGGCTTCCGGATCTATCACGCGGGCGACACGAACGTCTTTTCCGACATGGCCCTGATCGGAGAGCTCTACGCGCCGGACCTTGCCCTCCTTCCCATCGGCGACTTCTACACGATGGGCCCCCGCGAGGCCGCCAAGGCCTGCGAGCTGCTCGGCGTCCCGCGCGTCATCCCGATGCACTGGGGCACGTTCCCGATCCTGTGGGGGACGCCGGCCCTGTTACGCGACGAGTTAGGAAAACGCGGTTTATCGACGCAGGTCGTGGATCTGGCGCCCGGTGAAACCTGGCCCGCGTAGTTTCAGGATTCAGGTTTCAAGTTTCAGGTGGCGACTGAAACCTGGAACCTGAAACCTGAAACCAACTTCTATTGGAGAGGCAGCCTCCCGGCGAAGCCTTCTTCGTAGCCGTGGAAGAACTCCAGGCTCAACTCCGGATGCTTCCAGCAGTAATACCCGGCGCCGGAGTCGAAGTCCACGAGCCACAGGCCCTTGATCTCGACGCCGAGGGTCGAGAGCTCGCGAATCCACTCCCGGACCACGTCCTGCCGCTCCTCCTCCGTTTCGGGGTCCTCGCCGAGCGAGTCGTACCGGGCGACGGCGGCCGAGGTGATCTGGCGGACCTGCGGGAGGGCCTCCCGGGCCTTGGCCAGCGTGAAGATCTTCTTCTCCTGGACCGGCGCCGAGGCGAGGTCGGAGGCCTGCCCCGCGGCGGCCCGGCCGCGCACGGCGGCGATGAGCTTCGAGACCGCCTCGAGGTCGTCGCCGCGGGCGGCGGAGACGTAGCTCTCCAGGACCGCGACAGCCTCGTCCGCGCGCCCCAGCCGCAGGAGCAGCAGGCCGCGCTCGCGCTCGACGGACGGGTCGCCGGGCACGAGCGCCTGGGCGCACTCGAGCGCCGCGAGCGATTCCTCCAGGCGCCCTCTCGTCTCGAAGGAGCGGCGCAGGTTGAAGAGAACGCGGGTCAGGATCGCTCGCGCCGAATCGGGGAGGAAGGCCTCCGGAGGCAGCTCGACCGGAGTGCCGAAGATCGCTCCCAGGCGGAGCGCGATGGCCGGCGCGTCGCGGAGCTCTCCGCGGTCGAAGGGGTCCAGGTACTGCCCGTCGGGAAGGTCCGGGCCGCCCACGACGAAGTGGCCGGGCAGGCCGACCCCGCAAAGGGAGAGGCTCGCGCGCCGCGCCACCTCGATCACGACGATCGAGAGGGTGATCGGCATTCCCTGCCCGGTTTCCAGGACGTGGGCGACGGAGGAGTTGCGGGGGTCGTCGTAGCAATCGGTGTCGCCCTTCAGGTTCTCCTCTTCGAACAGCACGCGCAGGAGGGCCTCGTAACCGGTCCCCTCGCGCTCTCTGACCCGGCGCACCCTGGAGGCGAGCTCTTCGACGCGCCCTCTCGCGGGCTCGATGTCCGCTTCGGGGTCCGCGATCCGGCCGATGAGCAGGGCGCCTTCGAAGAGGTCCGGCTCTCCCCGCTCCGCGAAACGCCGAAAGCGCTCGATGATCTCCACGAGGGCGCCCCGGTCCGCCGGATTCATCCGTTCTTCCGCGCGATCGCCACGCCGTCGCGCAGCGGCACGATCACGCTTGAGAAGTCGGGCCTGGCGAAGAGTCGCCGGTTGAACTCCCGGATTCCCTCGGTGGCCGGGTCGCGCACGGCTTCGTCCACGACACGGCCCGACCAGAGGACGTTGTCGGCCAGGAGATAGCCGCCCGGCCGGACGCGAGGCCCCGCGGCCTCGAGCGCCGCCGGGTACCCGTCCTTGTCGATGTCGATGAAGACGACGTCGAAATCGCCGGAGGTCGCCTCCAACCGCGCGACCGCCTCGCCCACCTGGACGGCAACCCTGTCGGCGAGCCCGAGGCGCTCGAGGTAGCCGCGCGCTTCCCTCGCGTTCTTCTCGCTGCCGTCGGTATAGAAGACCTTGCCCTCAGGCCCCACCGCCTGCGCGAAGAAGGCTGTCGAGTAGCCGATGGCGGAACCGAGCTCGAAGACGCGCCGGGCGCCGATCGAGCGCGCGAGAGTCGCGAGCAGAGTCGCCACGGCGGGTCCGACGATCGGGATGTCCCTCTGGCGGGCCTGCTCTTCCATCTCGGCGATCACGGGATGGCGAGGCGGCAGCAGTTCCCGTATGTACCGGTCGAGCTCCGGAGCGACGAGGTCTCTCATCCCTCCAATCTTATGGCGGGAACACCGCCTTACTTGTCGAGTTTGAGCCTTCGCAGGAGCGCGACGAAGCGCGGGTCCGAGCGGAGCGGAGCGAAGACCGGATCGTTTCGGAGCCATCCCAGCCACTGGGAGTCCGCGGCGTAGGCCTGCTCGAGGTAGCTCACGGCGCGATCGCGTTCGCCGCGACCCAGCGACACGAGCGCCAGGTTGAACGGCGTGACCGATCCGCGCAGCGACTTCTTCTTCAGGTCCTCGAGCTCCGCCAGCGCCCGGCCGCGGTCGCCGGAAGCTCCGTAGGCGTACGCGAGCCAGGCGGACACGAAGGCCGGCGACTCCATGTCCTTCGCTTTCTGGAACGGCGGGATGGCGTCCTCGACGTTTCCCGCCTGGAGGTCGATCCACCCCTCTTCCCAGGAGGGAAAGAAAAACGTCGGATCGAGCTCCGCGGCCCGCCGGATCAGCGATCTCGCCGCCTGGAACTGGCCTTGCCAGGCGAGCGCGATGGAGTTGTCGAGCGGGATCTGCGGCGAGAGCGGGTCGAGCTCCGCCGCGCGCTTGCCCTCCGCGATCGCTTCGTCGAGCCTCCCCTGGAAGGCGAGCCCCAGCCCGAACTGGTCGTGGGCGAACGCGTAGCTCGGGTTGAGCGCGATGGCCCGGCGAAACTCGCGCTCGGAGCCGGCCCAGTCGTACTCGTAGAAGAGCTTGAACGTGGCGAGCGAGGCGTGGCCTTCGGCCGACTCGTCGTCGAGCTGGATGGCCTTCTCGGCAGCGTCCTTCGCCCTGGGGCGCGCCTCCGAGGCCGTCAGGAATCCCTCGTTGTAGCCGGCCCAGAGGTAGGCGTCCGACAGGCCCGAGAACGCGCGCGCGGAGCTCGGATCGCGCCGGGTCGCCTCCTCGAATTGCGCGATCGCCTTCTTGAGGTTCTCGTCGCTCGGGCGGTTGAAGTAGTACCGGCCCATCAGGTACGCGTCGTACGCCTCGGGATTCACGCTCGCCGCGTGCGTCAGCCGCGAGGCCTCGGCCGGAGTCAGCTGGACGTGGATCTCCCGCGCGATCGCCGACGCGAGCTCGTCCTGCAACGCCAGCACGTCGCGCGAGCTGCGCTCGAAGCTCTTGGCCCACAGATGCCGGTCCGCACGGGCGTCGATCAACTGGGCCGTGATTCGGACCTTGTCGCCGGACCGAAGCACGGAGCCCTCCACGACCGCGTCGACGTTGAGAATCCTGCCGATCTCCGGGGTCGGCGGCCGCTGCTTGCCTTTGAACTGCATCGCCGAGCCGCGCGAGATCACCCGGAGCTGGCTGATGGTCGCCAGATCCGCCGTCAACTCGTCGGTCATCCCCTCCGCGAAATAGTCCTGGCTCGGATCGCCCGAGTAGTTGTCGAGGGGAAGCACGGCGATCGACCGGATGGCAGTCAACCCGTTTCCGGCCTCCACCGCGCGAGACGACGGAGGAACGGTCCGGGAGCGAAAGGCCACGTATGCCGCCAGTCCGAGGAGGATCGCGGCGACCGCGGCCGCCGCCCAGGCCGGCCATTTCCAGGCCGCGCGCCCGCCGCCGCCGGCCGCGACGGGGCGTTCGTCCGAGCGGAGCTGGCCGGAGGAAGGGTGCGCTCCGGCTCCGGACCCTGACGGAACGGACGGTAAAGATGAGGCCGTCTCCGCCCGCAGTTCCTTCAGCTCGTTGTACACGTCGCGCGAGGTTTGATAGCGGTCGCGCGGATCCTTCTCCAGACAGCGGCGAAGGATCCGGGCAAGATGCGGCGGCAGGTCCGCGCGCAGCTCGGTGACCGGGCAAGGCGTGTCTCGCAGGATCGAAGAAATGAGGTCCACGGCGCTCGCGCCCCGAAACGGGCGCTCGCCGGTCAGAAGCTGGTAAAGCACGACGCCGGCCGAGAAGACATCCGACCTCGCGTCCACTTTCCCGCCGCGCGCCTGCTCCGGAGACATGTAGGCGACCGTGCCGAAGACCTGACCCTCGCTCGTCAGGGCCACCCGGCTCTCCGTCGGGGTATCGGTGAGGTTGGGGTCCAGTTCGGCGGCTTCGACCTTGGCCAGCCCGAAGTCCAGCACTTTGACGCGCCCGTCGCGCGTCACCATCACGTTGCCGGGTTTCAAGTCCCTGTGCACGATGCCGCGCTCGTGCGCCGCCGAGAGCGCCTCGGTCAGCGGCACCGCGATCTCGAAGAACCGCGAAAGGGGAAGCCCGCCCGAGGCGATGAGGGTGTCCAGAGTCTCCCCCTCGACGAGCTGCATGGTCAGGAAGTGAACGCCGTCGGCCTCCTCGACCGAGAACACGCTCACGATGCCGGGATGATCGAGCGCGGCGAGCGCCCTGGCCTCGCGCCGGAAGCGCTCGAGCCGCCCGGGCGCCGCCGCCACCTCCGCCGGCAGCACCTTGATGGCGACATCGCGCCCGAGCTTCGGGTCGGCGGCGCGATACACCTCACCCATCCCGCCCTGCCCGAGCTTCGAGCGGATCTCGTAGGCTCCGAGCTTCGTTCCCGGATTGAGACTCATGAACTCTGCTGGGATTATGCCCCGCCGGGCCGGCAAAGGGGCTCGCGCGATGCGCTTCATATAATCCGGGCGTGGCCGCCGTAGCACGTCTCGAAGCGCTCCTGTCCCGTTTCTCCGACGCGGAGTTTTCCACGCTCGTCGCGACGCGGCGGGACCTGCACCGGCATCCCGAGCTGGCGTTCGAGGAGACGCGGACGGCCGGGATCGTGGCGGAGCGCTTGAAGGAGCTGCGATTTCCGGTGCGCACCGGCGTGGGGAGGACCGGCGTGACCGCCGACCCCGACGGGGGCCGGAGCGCGCCGCGCATCCTCCTTCGCGCGGACATGGACGCGCTCCCCCTCCAGGAGGGAACCGGCGCCCCGTACGCTTCCGTGGCGCCGGGAAAGATGCACGCGTGCGGCCACGACGGCCACGTCGCGATCGCGCTCGCGCTCGCCGGCCGGCTCTCCCGCGCTCCGTCGGCCGGGCGCTTCCGGCTCCTGTTCCAGCCGGCCGAGGAGGGCGCGGGCGGCGCCGAGGCGTGCGCGGCGGACGGCGTGCTCGAAGGAGTCACGGCGGCCCTCGGCCTCCACCTCTGGAACCAGCTCCCGGTCGGGAAAGTCGGCGTCAACCGGGGAGCGCTCCTCGCCGCCGTGGACGAGTTCACGATCGAAGTGGAGGGGCGCGGGGGACACGGCGCCTCGCCGCACGAGACCGCGGATCCGATCGTGGCCGCCGCCCGCATCATCGACGCCCTCCAATCGGTCGTCTCGCGCGAGATCTCGCCGCTCGACTCCGCCGTCGTCACGGTCGGCAGCGTCCACGGCGGCACCGCGTTCAACATCATCCCTTCCTCCGTCCGGCTGACGGGCACCGCGCGCTCCTTCACGGAGGAAGCGGGGCGGGCGCTGCCGGAGAAGGTCGCGCGCGTCGTGCGCGGCACGGCGGAGGCCGCGGGCGTCCGGGCGCGTCTCGACTACCGCCGCGTCAACCGGGCCACGGTGAACGACCGGGCGATGGCGGAGCTCTTCATCGAGACCGCCCGGGACATCGTCGGGGAAGAGAACATCGAAACGGAAACGCGGACACTCGGCGGCGAGGATATGTCGGTGTTCCTCTCCCGCGTGCCCGGCTGCTTCTTCTTCGTCGGGTCGGCCCCGGCGGGCGCGCACCGCCCCCACCACTCCCCCGACTTCGACATCGACGAGCGCTCCCTCGCCCTCGCCACCGTGCTGTTCGAAGCCGTCGCGCTGAAAGCCGCCGAACGGCTCTGAGGAGGTTTCAAGTTTCAGGTTTCAGGAGGGCGCTTCTTGAAACTTGAAACCTGAAACCTGAAACTGCCCTCTCATGTCCACCCTGACCCTCGTCTTCCTGTTGCTCTACCTCGCGGGCGTATCGGCGATCGGGTTCGCATGGCGCCGGCGGGCGGGGCGCGACGAGGCATCCTACTTCGTCGCGGACAGGAGCTTCAACACGTTCTGGGGGTTCATCGGGCTGTCGTCGCTGACGACCGGCGGCTCGACGACGATCGTGCTCGCGGCGTTCGTTTCCATGCACGGCCTCGCCGGCCTGTGGCTCGACCTCGCCGGGGCGCTCGGCCTCCTCGCGCTCGGCCTCTTTCTCGCGCGGAGGATCCGCCGTGAGGCGGCCGTCACGCTGCCGGAGATCATCGGCCGCTACTACGGGGCGGGGGCGCGCCTGGCGGCCGCGATCCTCGTGCTCGTCTCGGAGATCGTCTGGTTCGCGCTCCTGATCGAGGCGACGCAGGTCGTGCTGACGGCCGCCTTTGGGCTCTCGCCGGTCTCCGCGATCGTCGGCTCGACGGCCGTCTTCATCCTCTACACCTCCCTCGGCGGACAGTTCGCGGTCGCGCGGACGGACCTGCTGCAGTACGGGTTGATGGTCGTCTGCATCCCGGGGATCGCGCTCGGGTACACGCTGGCCCGAGCCGGCGGCCGCCTCGCGGCGCTGCCGCGGGAGACCTGGAGCTTCCCGGTCTCGCCGACGCTGCGGGCCGGCGACATCCTCGCCCTTCTCGTCCTCATCGGCCTGCCGCACCTGGTCGGCAGCGACATCTACTCCAAGCTTCTCTCCTGCCGGGACGAAGCGACGGCGCGCCGTTCGGCGCTCCTGGCCAGCGTCTCCAAGGTCGTCTTCGGCGTCTCCGTCGCGCTGATGGCGCTGGCGGCGCGCGCGGCGCTCCCGGCCGGACCCGCCGGCGAGACCCTCCCACGGGCCATTCTCGCCTTCGTGCCGCCCGGACTCTCGTCGCTGGTGCTCGTCGCCCTCGTCGCGACGATGCAGACTTCCGCCGACGTCGTCCTCCTCTCCGCGGCGGCGGTCACCGTCCGCGACATCCTGCCGCCGATCACGCGGCGCCCGCCGCCGATTCTCGCGGCGAGGCTCCTCTCCCCCCTCTACGGCGCGCTCGGCCTCGTCGTGGCCCTGGCGCTCGATCGCGACGTGCTGGAGACCCTCAGGCTCGGCTACTCGATCTTCGCGGCGGGCCTGATCCTCCCGGTCCTCGCGGCCCTCCTCGGCAAGCCGTTCGCGCCGCCGCCGCGGGGCGCCATCGCGGCGATGGTGGCCGGCGGCGCCGTCGCCGCGGCCGGCCGCCTCTTTCCGGGATCGACGGGACGCGCCGATCCGGTCCTGGCCGGCACCGCTGTCAATCTGATCGTTCTCCTCCTCACGGCCGCCGCGGCCTGGATGTCGCGGACCCGGGAGCGGGCCCGCGCGTGACCGATCCGCATCCCGTCCCTCCTCCCGGATCGCATCCGGCGCTGATCAAGCCCGCCGGCCCGACCCTGGGCCTCTCGCCCCCGCGCGGCGTCGCGGGACCCCGGCGCGGGATGTTCTCCTCGCTCAATCATCGGAGCTTCCGGCGCTACTGGATCGGGCTCTTCCTCTCCAACGTCGGAACCTGGATGCAGACGGTCGCCCAGGGGTGGCTCGTGCTGCGCCTCTCGGATTCCGCGCTCGTCCTCGGCCTCGTCACGTTCGCCGGTTCCCTGCCGACGCTCGTTTTCGCGCCGCTCGCGGGCGTCGCCGCCGACCGCTACGATCGCCGGAGCGTGCTCCTCGCGGCGCAGGCAGTCCAGATGGCGTCGGCGCTCCTGCTCGCGGCGGCCACGTTCCGGGGGTTCGTCACGGTGCCCCTGGTGGCGGCCCTGGCGATCACGTCGGGCGTCGCCACCGCCTTCATGACGCCGTCCCACCAATCGCTCTTTCTCGACCTCGTCGGCTCCCGCGACCTCATGAACGCGATTGCCCTGAACTCGATGCAGTTCAATCTCTCGCGGATCGTCGGTCCCATGGTCGCCGGGTTCACGATCGCGGCTTTCGGCGAGTCCGGGTGCTTCCTCCTGAACGCCGTCTCCTACGTCGCGATCCTCGTTCCGCTGGCGCTCCTTTCGCCGATGCGGTCGGCCCGCCGGCCGACGCGCGGCGCCTGGGTGGACCTGAGGGTCGGTCTGCGGTTTGCACGGCGCGACGCCCTGCTGCCGCCCCTGCTCGTCCTGAGCATGGCGCTCGCCGTCTTCGGCACGCCGGCCGTGACGCTCGCGCCGCTCTACGCCCGGAGGCTCCTCGACGCCGGGCCGCAGGGACTGGGAGGAATGCTCTCGGCGGTGGGCCTCGGCGCCGTCACGACCGCGCTCGTGCTCGCCTGGCTCGGAGACTTCGCGAGGAAGGGTCTCGCGGTCACGCTGGCAGCCTGGGCCTTCGCGCTCTCGCTCGCCGGCCTGGCCGCGTCGCGGCAATACGCGTTGTCGCTCGCCTCGCTCGCCCTCCTCGGAGGCGCGATGATGTGCTCCTCGTCCCTCGTCAACACGCTCATGCAGAAGCGCGCGCCGGACAGGCTGCGCGGCCGCGTGATCTCCCTCTACGCGCTCGCCTGGCTCGGGTTCGTGCCTCTCGGCAACCTCCAGGCGGGCGCCGTGGCGCAGCGCTTCGGCGCGGCCGCCTCCCTCTGGGCGGGCGCCGGCGGGATCGCCGTGACTCTCATCGCCATCCGCGCCTTCCGCCCCATTCCCGCGCACGCCGCCTGACCGCCGCTTCGCGCCCGCGCGGCCGGCGCCTCGAGGCACCGGCGTCGCTTTCGCGGCGGGGAGCGCTGCTATATCGTTCCCGCCAATGCGAAGGGCGGGCCTCGAGACGTGCCTCCCGCTTCTCTTCCTGCTCGCCGCCGTCGCCGGCGGCCAGCCCGAAGAGCCGTTTCGACCCAAGGGCATCTACAACAACTCGGTACACCGGTTTCACCCCGACCTCGAAGCCCGACTCAACGTCGTCCGCTTCGTCCGCTGGCAGACCCTCGAGATCGCGTGGGAGTCGGGCGTGACGGACAGTCTCGAACGCCAGATTTCCGCCGACGCTCTCTTCCTCGCGGCGCACCCGCCGCGGTTCCCGCCGGAGGCCGACCGCGTCGCGCCGCTGCTGGCTCGGGACGCCGCTCCCATCTTCCGGGCGCTGCGCTGGGGACAGACTCTCGAGCGGCAGCTCCTCGATGTGCTCGCCTCCTCCGACGCGGACCCGCGGCTCTCGGCGGGGCGCCTCGATCGGGCGCTCCTGCTCTACCGGCGCGAACGCTGGGCCCTCACCGATCCCGGGGAACCCGCTCTCTCCGGGGGGTCCCTGGAGTCGACGGCCGCGTGGCGCATCGAAGTGGTCGGGGCGAGGCTCCTGGCCGGCGCGGCGGACGACTTGACGACTCCCGACTTTGCCGAGCAGCGGTGGCGCGTCAAGCTGACGGTCGCCGAATTCGACCAGGCGCTCAAGGCGGGCCATCCCGCGGAGACGGCGGCGTCCATGGCCTCGTCTCCCGCCATCGCCGAGGCCTTCCCCGGCGTGGCGAGGGCCCTCGACCGCGTCGAAGAGCTCCGGCGCGACGTTCTCGAGGCGTTCCTTCCCGCGGGCGGGACGATCGAGGCACGCCGGAAACGGGCGCAACGGCTGCGCGGCGTCGCGCGGCGCTATGGACTTCCCGACTCGGGGATCGACGAGCGCTGAACGGCCATGATCGCGTCTTTCGCCGAGCGGCGTCTCAGAGGAGAACTGGGAGACCGGGAGACCGGGGGACCGGGAGAGATGCTCGGGCCGGGATCTCCCCGTCTCGCGGGCTCCCGCTCCCCCGGTCTGCATTTCATCGGGAGGGCCCTCCTCTTCGCCGTTCTGCCGTTGACCGCGACGGCGGCGGCGCAGCAACTGAGCGACCTCGAGCTCGAACGCCCCCTGGCGATCGAGGACGCGCGGCCGGTCTCCTTCCGCGCCTTCTCCGGGTCCGCGGACTGGACGTACAACGTGAGGCAGAACCGGCTGAACGACTACGGCCCCGGTTTCTCCCTCCTCTACGGCATGACACGGGGACTGGAGCTGGGAGGCAGCGTGCGCTACGTCACGCGCCCCGCGCGAAACGCGCAGCGAGGCATTTCTTCGGGCGACATCCTGCTCCACGCCCTCTACCAGCTCAAGACGGAGACCGCCGCCTGGCCCGCGCTGGCGGTGCGCGCGGGCGTCGAGTTTCCGACGGGGCTCGATTCGAAGGGGACCGACCTGCGCCTGGCCGGACTCGCGACCCGTTCCTTCGAGATGTTCCGAGTCCACGGCAACTTCCGGTGGACGCGCCTGGGAGCCACGGCGAGCATGGAACGGAAAGACCGCTTCGAAGGGATCCTCGGCGCGGACTGCGTCGTCCACCCTCGCAGAGGCACCGACACGCTTCTTCTCGCCGACGTGGACGTGAGCACCAACCCGGTCCGCGGCGGCAGTGGTGTCGTGGCCGTCGAAGCCGGAATCCGGCAGCGGATCGGAGTCCAGACGATCTTTTTCGCCGGGGCCGGGTCGGAGCTGAAGGGAGAGCGGGATCGCGCCCATTTCCGCGTGCGCGTCGGGCTCACGCACATCTATTGACGAAAGGGCGATTGCGGATGGTGAGTTGTGAGTTGTGAGTTGTGAGTTGTGAATAGAGCGACGGCGAGAGTCCAGGCAATCACGATTCACAGTTCACAATTCACAATTCACAATTTCTCATGAGAGTTTTCGACTGCCACGTCCACGTCCAACCCTGGGAGCAGTTGAAGCCCGAGGCGCGCGCCGTCATGAGGGGCGGGCGGCGCGATCTGCCGCGCATCGAGAAGGCGCTCGCGGACCCGGCGGAGCTGCTCCGGCTGATGGACGAGGAGGGAGTCGAGCGCTCGGCCCTGATCAACTACTCGGCTCCGGATGTCCTGGGCTTCGACGAGACGGTCAACGACTGGGTCTCGAACTTCGTCCGCGGCCACGAGGACCGGCTGGTCGCCGTGGGCTCGGTGCATCCCCGCTTCACCCGCGACGCCGCGGCGGACACGGCGCGCCTCTTCGAGCGGCTCGGCATCCGCCTGTTGAAGCTCCATCCGCCCCACCAGCTCTTCGCCGCCAACGGCTACCGCGAGGGGGACGGAGCGCTGCGGGAGATCTACGCGACGGCGGAGGCGATGGGCCGTCCCGTCATGATCCACACCGGCACGTCCATCTTCCCGGGCGCGCGCAACCGGTACAGCGACCCGATGGCGGCCGACGACGTCGCTGTCGATTTCCCGCGGCTCTCGATCATCCTCGCCCACGCGGGGCGCCCCCTCTTCATGCCGACCGCCGCCTTTCTCGCGCGCCGGCACGCCAACGTTCATCTCGATCTCTCCGGGATTCCCCCGAAGAAGCTTCTCGAATACCTGCCGCGCCTCGAGGACCTCGCCGACAAGTGCCTCTGGGGGACCGACTACCCGAGCCCGGGGGTCCTCTCGATGAAGAAGAACGTCCAGGATTTTCTCGCGCTGCCGATTTCCGAGGCCGCCAAGGAGAAGATCCTCTGGTCCAATGGGGCCGCTCTGATTCGCTGACCGGGGAAAGAGGGGACTGGGGGACTGGGAGACTGGGGGACTGGGAGTCAGCAGGGCGCGGCGACGCCTCGAGTGAAAGCGAGTTCATATAATCGCGACGAGGTGAACATCACAAGGGTCCTGGTCGTGGGGGGCGGCACGATGGGGCGCGGAATCGCGGGGCTCTGCGCCCTCTCCGGCTGCGAGACGGCGATCTTCGAATCCGACAGCGGGGCGCGGGGCCGCCTGAGAGACTCCATCGAGTCGTCCTGGCGGCGCGCGGCCGCGCGCGGGAAGCTCTCCGCCGGGGAGGCCGCGGCCGCGGGCGGACGGCTCCGAATCCTGGATCGCCTGGAAGAGGGGACCGGCGCTCGGCTCGCCATCGAGGCGGTGCCCGAGTCGCTTCCTCTCAAGCAGGGCGTCTTCGAGTCTCTCGACCGCCTCTGTCCCCCGGAAGCCGTGCTCGCCTCGAACACGTCCTCGCTCTCGATCGCCGCTCTCGCCCGGGCGACCCGGCGCCCCGACCGGGTCGTCGGCATCCACTTCTTCAACCCGGTCGGCGCCATGCCGCTCGTCGAGATCGTGAGGGCGCCGGAAACGTCCGCGGAGACGGAAGAGGCGGCCGTCGCCTTCGCTCGAGGGCTCGGAAAGCAGGCCATCCGGGTCGCAGACTCACCGGGGTTCGCGACGTCGCGACTGGGCCTCGCGCTCGGTCTGGAAGCCATGCGCATGGTCGAGGAGGGGGTCGCGAGCCCGGGAGACGTCGATCGGGCGATGGAGCTCGGCTACGGCCACCGCATGGGACCGCTCAAGACGAGCGACCTCGTCGGCCTGGACGTCCGCCTCTCGATCGCGGAGCGGCTGGCCTCGGGCCTGAGCGAGGAGCGATTCCGTCCGCCGGAGATCCTGCGTCGGCTGGTCGCCGAGGGACGGACGGGAAAGAAGGCGGGACGGGGGTTCTTCTCGTGGGAGGGAGACACGGCCGTCGAAACGGAGCCGGCAGCCCGGAGCCGGGAACAGGAGACGGAGGGGCGATGAGCGACCGGAGAGGCTTGACGCTCGGCGTCGTGCTGTCTCTCATCGGAGTCTTCTTCCTCCTGCGCCGGACCGTCGCGTTTTCCGGACCGGGTCCGACTCTCCTCCTTCTCGGGGCGATCTTCCTGGCCGTTTCGGCCCTGCGCTCCTTTCGCGGCCCGGTGCTTCCGGGAGGAGTCCTTCTCGGCCTCGGCGGCGGGTTTCTGCTGCAGGGCCCTCTCGAGCCCTGGATGCCGCGCTGGGCGGCGCTCCTGGCGGGCCTGGGAGCGGGCTTCCTGCTCATCGCCGTCCTCGACCGGGCCGCGGGACACGACCGCCAGGGCCCCTGGATCGCGCCGGCCCTGATCCTGCTCGGGACCGCGGCCGGCGCGGCCCTCGCGCGCCAGGTGAACCTGACCGACACCTTCGAGCGCCTCGCCTTTCTCTGGCCGTGGCTCCTCGTCGCCGCCGGCGTGTGGCTCGTCTTCTCGGCGCTGCGGCGCCGTACAGGTGGAAGGTGATAGGTGGTGGGTGGTAGGTGGTAGGGAAAGCCCCGGGCCTAACACCTACGACCCACCACCTACCACCTCGCTCTGAGCGATCAGAGATCGCTGAGATCCAGGAGCTTCGGCACCGGAGGGCGCGACGCCGCAGGGGGAGGGGCGGCGCGCCGCGCGGCGATGAGGCGGACCGTCGCCAGGAGGATGACCAGGGCGGCGACGAGCCCCGCGGAGAAGAAGCCGGTCGCCAGGCGGTGGTAGCGTGCGAGCAGGACTCGCGAAGGATCGGTCACGGGGAGCGTATCGAGCAGCCCGGCCTCCGCCCGGATCCTGTCCATCGGCGGGATCAGCAGGCTCTCGATGACGACAGCGGTGATCATGCCGAGGATCGCCGCGCGCGTCGCGAGGGTCCTCGTCAACCGCGCCGCCTCCCACCACCGCCCCAGCAGCCACGACGTCAGGAAGAGAACCGCGAAGCTCCCCTCCGCGAGATGGCACGCCACCGTCAGGATCGGGCTCTGGAGGCTCGCCGCCAGGTCTCGCGTCGGCAGAATCCGGAACGACGCCGGAGCCACCGCCAGAGAAAAGAAGATGGGCGGCCCGATGGCCAGGGACAGCGCCGTCAGGTGAAGCGTGAGAACCGGGACGGTAAAGCGATCAGACTTCATTCAGATAACGGAAAGGTGTCAGGTTGCAGGTGCCAGGGGAATACAGGTGTCAGGTATCAGGTGCCAGGTGTCAGGGACGGGGGCCTGGCCCCAACCTGACACCTGATACCTGGCACCTGGAACCTGCATTTCCCCTGACACCTCCTACCCTGACACCTTCTCCCTTACTCAGCGTACTCCGCCTTCACCGCAGGAATGAGACCGGCAAGATGTCCCCGGTCCAACAGCAGCTGCACGGCCCGGCGCCCTTCCGGGCCGTAGCTCCGCGTCCAGCTGTTGACGTACATCCCGACGAAGCGGTCCGCGCTCGACCGGTCGAGGCCCCGCGCGTAGCGCATGGCGTGCGAGAGGGCCGCTTCGCGATGGTCCAGGCCGTACTCGATCGAGCGCGACAGGGCGCGGGAGATCCGGCCGATGGTGTCCGCGCCGAGGTCGCGCCGGACGACGTTGCCCCCGAGGGGGAGCGGCAGGCCGGTCTCCTCCTTCCACCATCGGCCCAGATCCACGACTGCCGTCAGTCCTTCCTTCCCGTAACTCAGCTGCCCCTCGTGGATCAGGACTCCCGCGGGCAGCCGCCCGTCCCGGACCGCCGGGAGGATCTCGTCGAAGGCAAGGACCTCCGTCCGGACTCCGGGAGCCCACAGGGAGAGCGCGAGCGCCGCCGTCGTCAATCTCCCCGGAGAGCCGACCGCCGCGCCGCCCCGGGCGATCTCCTCCCGGGAGACCGGCCGCCGCGCTACGACGACCGGCCCGTAGCCGTCGCCGAAGGAGGCTCCGTGCGGAAGCAGGAGGTAACGGTCCGCCAGGTGCGCATAGGCGTGAAAGGAGACCGCCGTCACGGCGAGCTCTCCGGCGAGCGCCCGGCGGTTCAAGCTCTCGATGTCGGCGAGCTCGTGGGTGAAGGCGAGCCCTTCCGTCTCCACGCGCCCCTCCGCGAGCGCGTAGAACATGAACGCGTCGTCGGAGTCCGGACTGTGCGCGACCGTGATCGTGTCGGGAGAAGTCACGCGGGAATTCTAGTCGGAAGCCGCCGGAGGGACGGCGTCCGGGAAAGCCGGGCGGTCGGCGCTCTCTCCTCCTCCGCTCCGCACCCCGTGCTTCCGGTGTCCTTGACTTGACATCCGGCGCGGGTGCGCCGAGAATGAGCGCAACCTGTGAGACAGAATCTTCTTGAGTCGCGGAGAGAAGTCCTTAGAATGAAATCGCCGGATGGGTTGTGGCCCACCCGGCGATTGAAGAACGTATGACCCGTCAATCGATCGACAGCGACAGACTGAAGGCGATACGCCCCTGCGTGGGGGCGGCAAAATTAGCACCTCGCCCCAAGGCTGTCAATCAGCTGTCGGGAGGGAGGTGACAGAATGGCTACCAAGAAGAAGGCCGCGAAGAAAGCGAAGAAGGGCGGCAAAAAGAAGAAGTAAATCAGTAGTTTACGATTTACCCGTTGAATTTTTTGGGGGCCTTCGGGTCCCCATTTTTTTGCTTGCTTTTTTTAGTTTTCTTTCGCGTTGACTCCAAAAGAGGACGCGGCTATATCTATTTTGATATAGTTTCCGCGTGTCGCTTCCTCACGTCCTCCTGGGTCTTCTCTCCGAGCAGCCGAGGACCGGATACGAACTCGCGCGCGTCCTGCGCGAGGACCTCGATCACGTCTGGCGGGCGGAGTTCTCCCAGATCTATCCCGCTCTCGCCCGCCTGAGGAGGGCCGGGCAAGTCCATCTGAAAGTCCTCGGGCCCCGGGGAGGACCCCGGCGCAACCTCTACCGGGTGACCGCCGCCGGCAGGAGGGAGCTGCGCTCCTGGCTCTCCGCCCCGCTTCCGGGCAGAGGCAAGGACCCCCTCTTCGCCCGCGTCGCGTTCCTGGACGTCCTGCCTCCCGCGGAACGGCGAGTCGCGCTCCTCGCCCTGGAGAGGTCGCTCGGGGAACACACCCGGCGCCTGCGCTCCTCCTCGGCGCCGGTGGGATTCCGCCTCCACGCCCGCCGCGGAGCGATCGAAAGGCTGGAAGCCGGACGGCGGTGGCTGCAGGCGCTCGCGCACGAGTCGGCGGCGAATCCCCCGTCGCCCCCGGCGAAGAAGAAGTGAGAAGAGCCGGCGGTCTTCCGGGATCCCTGGCCGCGGTCGTGCCGGCCGCCGGCCTCTCGCGCCGGATGGGGCGGGAGAAGATCCTCCTTCCTTTCGGCCGGACGACGGTCCTGGAGACGATCCTCGAGACGCTCGCGGCGGCCGGCATCTCGGATGTCGTGGCCGTCCTCAGGCGGGACCTCCCGGAGGCGGCGGAGCGCGCCAGCCGGTCCGGCGCGCGCATCGTCTTCAACGCTCATCCGGACGAGGAGATGCTCGTCTCGATCCGCCTGGGCCTCGACGCGGTTTCTCCCGAGGCGCCGGCCGTCCTCGTCTGGCCCGCGGATCATCCGGCCGTCTCGCAAGGCACGATCGCGCTGCTGGCCCGCCAGGCAGACCCGGCGCGCGTCCTCGTGCCTTCCCACCGTTCGCGCCGCGGCCATCCCGCGCTCGTCGGCCGGGACCTGCGCGCCGCGATCGCGCGGATCCCGCCGCGGGAGGGCCTCCGTCATCTCTGGCGGACGAACCCGGAGGCGCTGGTCGAGGTCCCCGTCGAAGACCCGGGCGTCCTCCAGAACATCGACACCCCGGAGGACTACCGGCGATTGATCGGGTGATCCAGCCATCGGGTGATCTGACCTGGCCTTCAATCGCCCGATCATCCGATCGGGGATCACCCGAGGACTTGACTCACGGCCCCGCCCTTCGGATATCCTGCAACTGGTCGCCGGAACCCTTATGAGCGACGAAGAGCCGAAACCCGGATTCACTCGCCGCGACCTCGTGCGCGGGGCGGTCGCTGGAGTGGTGGCCGCGAGAGTCGGAGGGAAGGCGGAGCCGGCCGGCAAACGGGCGCTCGGGCCGCAGGCCGTACCGATCGAGCTCAACGTCAACGGCAAGGTCCATCAGTTGAGCGTCGAGCCGCGCGTCGTCCTGGCCGACGCGCTGCGCGACCGGCTGGGCCTGACAGGCACCAAGGTCGTCTGCGGCCGCGGCGCGTGCGGCGCCTGCACCGTCCTGCTCGACGGCGAATCCGTCTGCTCGTGCCTGCTCCTGGCCGCGGAGGTCCAGGAGAAACGGATCACCACGATCGAGGGACTGGCTTCGGATGGCCGCCTCGCGCCGATCCAGGAAGCGTTCATCGCGGCCGACGCCCTCCAGTGCGGATTCTGTACCTCCGGGATGGTCCTGTCGTGCAAGGAGCTCCTCGACCGCAGCCCGAAGCCCTCGCGCGAAGAGATCCGGCACGCTCTCTCGGGGAACCTCTGCCGGTGCGGCACCTACCCGCACGTCTTCGAAGCCGTGGAACGCGCCGCCGGTTTGAAGACGGCGGGAGGCGGGAGGCGGGAGGCGGGAGGCGAAGCCGAGCAGACCCTCGCCTACCGCCTACCGCCTACCGCCTACCGGCCCACCGATGATGACCGCGTGGATGCCGGAACGGCCGAAGCCCTGGACCTCGAGGGAACGACGCTGTGAGCAAGCAGAAGCTCCGCCTCGGCTTCAACGGCAAGTTCGAGGAGAAGCAGGTCGAGATCGCGGCCGGCGATCCGGCGCCGTGGGATCCGTCGCGGAAGTTCTTCATTCTCGGGACGCGCGTCCCCCGCCTCGACGGCCCGGCCAAGACGACCGGGGCGGCGCGTTACTCGATCGACGTGCGCCTGCCGGGCATGCTGTACGGCAGGATCGTGCGCAGCCCGCACCCGGCGGCCGTCGTCAAATCGCTCGACCTCTCCGCGGCGCGGCGCATGCCGGGCGTCAAGGCGGTGCTCGCGATCGTCCAGCCCGGGGAGGCGGTGCGGTTCGCCGGCCAGGAGGTCGCCGCGGTCGCCGCGGACACGCCCGAGCGCGCGCTCGACGCGATCGGAGCGGTCCGGGTCGCTTACGAGACCCGCCCGTTCGTGGTGGACCCGGCGGCGGCGCGAAAGCCCGAGTCCCCCCTGGTTTTCGAGCAGCGGGTCGAGTCGAAGACGAGCGCCGGAGACATGCCTTCCGCGAAGAAGGCCCTCCCCCGCAAAGGGAACGTGCAGGGCCCGCGCGAGTTCTCGAAGGGGGACGTCGAGCGGGGCTTCCAGCAGGCGGACGCCGTCGTCGAAGGGACCTACACCACGCAGGTCCAGACGCACACGGCGCTCGAGACCCACGGCGTCGTGGCGCGGTGGGAGGGGGACGAGCTGACGGTCTGGGCTTCGACGCAGGGGATCTTCTCCGTTCGCGACGAGCTCGCCGAGGTGCTCGGCGTCTCCAAGTCGAAGGTCAACGTCATCACCGAGTACATGGGCGGGGGCTTCGGAGCGAAGTTCGGCGCCCGGACCGAGGGCGTGACGGCCGCGAAGCTCGCGAAGGAAGCGGGCGCTCCCGTCAAGCTCTTCCTGGACCGGAAGGAGGAGCACCTGGCGACGGGCAATCGCCCGTCGGCCGTGCAGTGGATCAAGGCGGCGGCGGGCAAGGATGGGAAGCTCGCGGCCCTGCACCTCGTCGTTCACGGCAACGGCGGCACCAACGGCGGCACCGGCACTTCGGGACCCCTGAAGAACGTCTACGCCTGCGACAACGTCAAGACCGAGGAGTACGACGTCTTCACCAACGCCGGGCCCTCCGCGGCCATGCGCGCGCCCGGGCATCCGCAGGGCGCCTTCGCGCTGGAAGCCACGATGGACGAGCTGGCCGCCAGGCTCGGCATGGACCCGCTCGAGTTCCGCTTGAAGAACGACCCCTCGGAGATCCGGCGCGAGGAATTCCGCATCGGCGCCGAGAAGATCGGCTGGACGACGCGGGACGCGCGGCGGCACACCCAGGACCCCGCGATCCTGCGCGGCGTCGGGGTCGGAGCGGCCATCTGGTACAACACCGGCGGCACGGGCCCGAAGGCCACCGTGACGGTCCACCGCGACGGCTCGGCCGAGGTCGTCGAAGGGGTGCAGGACCTGGGCACCGGCTCGCGCACGATGGTCGGCATCGTGGCGGCGGAAGAGCTGCACCTGCCCCTCTCGAAAGTCGCCGTCCGGATCGGGAACACGCGCATGCCCTACGGACCCGCCTCGGGCGGCTCGACGACCACCCCTTCGAGCGCCCCCGCCATCCGGGCGGCGGCCTATCACGCCACGCGCCGCATCGCCGAGCTCGTCGGAAAGGAGTGGGGGATCGCCCCGGACGACGTGCTCTTCGAGGAAGGGACCTTCTCGGCCCGGGGGGACGCGGCGAAGAGGCTCGCGTGGAAGGAAGCGTGCGCCAGGCTCCCGGCCGAAGGCGTCTCCGCCGGCGGCGAGCGAGCCGAGAACCACGCCGACGCGTGGAAGCGCTTCACGGCCGGCGCGCAGTTCGCCGAGGTCGAGGTGGACACGGAGACGGGGCTCGTGCGCGTGAAGAGAATCGTCGCCGTCCACGACTGCGGCCTCGTGGTCAACGCCCTGACGGCGGAGAGCCAGGTCCACGGCGGCATCATCCAGGGGATCTCCTACGCCCTCTACGAGAACCGTGTTCTCGATCGCGCGTACGGCCACATGGTCAACCCCAACGTGGATCAGTACAAGATCGCCGGTTCCGAGGACGTGCCGGACATCGAGGTCGTTTTTCTGCCGGTCTGGGACGGCGTGAACAGCACGCATTCGGTCGGGATCGGCGAGCCGGCCACGGTCCCGACGTCCGCGGCGATCGCCAACGCCGTGTCGCACGCCATCGGGGCCCGGATCCGGAGCCTGCCGATCACGCCGGAGTCGGTCCTGGCGGCGCTCGAGGAGAAGAAGTCGGGAGGAGTCCGCGCATGAAGGCGTTCACGCTCCTCCGGCCGGCGACGCTCTCGGAGGCCGCGCGCGAAGCCGCGAAGCCGGGCTCGGAGATCAAGGCCGGCGGCGTGGACCTGCTCGACCGGCTCAAGGAGGGTTTCGACAGCCCGCAGCGCGTCGTCTCGATCGCGCACGTGCCGGGGCTCGACGAGATCTCCGCCGGACCGCCGGCGAAGATCGGCGCTCTCGCGACCCTCGCGCGCCTCTCGTCGAGCGCGGACATCCGGCGCCTCTACCCCGCGCTCGCAGACGCCGCGGAGGGCGCCGCCACGCCGCAGATCCGCAACATGGCAACGCTCGGAGGCAACCTCTGCCAGCGTCCCCGCTGCTGGTACTACCGCCTGGCGGAATTCGACTGCCGCAAGAAGGGGGGCGCCACCTGCTTCGCGCAGGACGGCGAGAACCGCTTTCACGCGATCTTCGATTCGGACCTCTTCTGCTGCTGTCTCCACCCCTCCGCCACGGCCGTCGCCCTGCTGGCCTACGGCGCGAAGGTCCACACGGTGTCGCCCCGGGGGAAGCGGACGATCGCGCTGGACGACTTCTTCGTGAGGCCGACCGAGGACGCGCTGCGCGAGAACATCCTGGCGCGCGGGGAGATCATCGAGAGCGTCACGATCCCGGCGCCTCCCCCCGGCGCCCGGTCAATCTACCGGAAGCTCAAGGAGAAGCAGACCTTCGACTGGCCCCTCGTCGAGGCGTGCGTCAACCTGACGGTCTCCGGAGGAATGGTCCGCGAGGCCCGCGTCGTCCTCGGCTCCGTCGCCCCCACCCCTCACCGCTCTCCGGAAGCCGAGGCCGTCCTGCGCGGCGCGAAAGCCGGTCCCGAGATCGCCGCGAAGGCCGCCGAGGCGGCCGTGGCGCCCGCGAAGCCGCTCGCGCAGAACGCCTTCCGCGTGCGCCTGGCCCGGGTCACACTGGAGCGGGCCCTCCGCGAGGTTCTGGCCTGATTTGTGCCGGCAATCTGCCTTCTCGAGGTCGTTGGTGGTCGGTCGTAGGTGGTAGGGATGACCCGCCCCGGACCCTACCACCTACCACCCAACACCGACCACCTCGATGGCTGACCTGATGGAGCGGTTCGCCAAGGCCATCCGGGACGGAGTCCGTGAGCCCGATCCGTTCCTTTGCCGGCACCTGCGCACCAAGACCTGGTACGTGCCCGACTCCTACACCGAACGGGACATCTCCCGCTCCTCTTCGACGGCGCAGTACTGGTGCCTGAAGACGATGCGGCCCGATGGCCCCGACGGCGCCCTCGCGCTGCCGGAGGACTGCACGGACGAGCGCGCCTGCTTCGAGCCGGCCTCCTCCCCCGGCGGCGCCGACAGCTGACAGCGTTCAGCCGAACCGGTCATCCTCTGCCAAGCGAAGGATCTTCTCCGGCCGCTCCGATGGCTGTATTCAGCTCAGTGGAGCTTTGCCCCCGTTCCTCCAAGCCAGATCCTTCGCGCCTCACGGCGCTCAGGATGACCGCGCGCGTGCGGCGCGCCGTCACTTCTTTCGGAGCTCGGTCAGGACCTGGCGCGCCGACGCCTTCAGCGTCTCGAAGACGCCGAACCCGGTCGTCGCGGTCGCTTCGAAGGTCGGCTCTCCCTTCAAGTTCAACCGGCGGTACATCTCGTCCACCGGGACCGCGGTCGGCAGGTCCCGCTTGTTGAACTGGAGGACGTAGGGGATCGAGGCGATGTCGTATCCCTGCTCCTTCAGGTTCTTCTCGAGGTTGCGAATCGCCTCGACGTTGGCTTCCATCCGGGCCTCCTGGGAATCCGCGACGAAGATGACGCCGTCCATTCCGCGCAGGATGAGCCTGCGCGACGCGTCGTAGAAGACCTGCCCCGGGACCGTGTAGAGGTGAAAGCGCGCCTGGAAGCCGCGGATCGAGCCCAGATCGAGCGGCAGGAAGTCGAAGAAGAGCGTCCGTTCCGTCTCCGTCGCGAGCGAGATGAGCTTCCCCTTCGAGGCGGGGCTCGTCCGGTCGTAGACGTGCTGCAGGTTCGTCGTCTTGCCGCAGAGCCCGGGCCCGTAATAGACGATCTTGCAGTTGATTTCCCGCAGAGCGTGGTTGATGAAGGTCATGACCCGGGTGGACGGCGCCGCGTCTAGTCGGAGAAGAGGCGGTCGATGTCCTCGTCGGTGATCTCGGAGAAGGCGGACTCGAGCGCCGGGGCGTGGGCGACCTTGCGGCTCTCCCCCCTCCGCGCCATCTCCCCGAACACGGTCTCCAGCTCCGCCGTGGCCCGGCGCACGCGGAGCCGGACCAGTCCGAGCGAGACCCGATCGTCGAAGATGACGACCAGGATCACGCGCCGCGCCACGATCGAGATGTGGAGACTGTCCTTCTCCCCTTCGTGAAAGAGGATCGAGAACTCCTTCTCCCCGATGAGCCGCGCGAGGCCGTCGGTGGCCGCGACGTTTCCGGCCGCCAGCGACGCGAGCGACGCCACATCCAGGGAGCCGACGTCCCCGGCCGCGGCGATCTGCTGGCCGTTCCTGTCCACGAGAAACACGAGCCTGGCGCTCACGTCCTGAAGAAGGCGCTGCAGCGCCTGGCGGATCTTCTGAAACTCCTCGTCGTAAAGAACGAGGTCATGCGCAATCATCGAGTGGATTCGCTCTCCTGTTGCTCTTTATCCTAACAGAGCCGAGGAATCGGGTGATCGGGTGATCGGGATCCCCCGGGACGATCGCAGATCACCCGATGCTTACAGGTCCCGCCGGTTCTCCAGGGACCGCGCCATCGTGACCTCGTCGGCGTATTCGATGTCGCCGCCCACCGGCAGACCGAAGGCGATCCGCGTCACGCGCACCCCGGTCGGTTTCAACTTCCTGGCGATGTAGAGCGCGGTCGCCTCCCCTTCGACGTTGGGGTTCGTCGCGAGAATGACCTCCCGGACATCTCCGGTGACGCGGCGCAGCAGCCCTTCCCCGTCGATCTCGTCCGGGCCGATCCCTTTCAGCGGCGAAAGGGCTCCCCAGAGGACGTGGTAGCGGCCGCGGAACTCCCGGGTCTTCTCGATCGCGGCGACGTTGCCCGGCTCCTCGACGACGCAGAGGATCGAAGCGTCGCGCTCCGGATCGGAACAGACGTCGCAGGGGTCCTCCTCGGTCAGCGTGTTGCAGACCGAGCAGCGTCGGACCGCCTCCCGCGATTGCGAGATCGCCTGCGCGAGGCGCTCGGCGTCCTCCTTCGGCGCGCGCAGCAGGTAGTAGGCCAGCCGCGCCGCGCTCTTGCCGCCGATCCCGGGGAGCCGCTGCAGCTCTATGGCGAGACGCTCGAACGCCTTCGGGACGCCCCTCATGACGCCGGGTCCAAAGTCCAAAGTCCAAAGTCCAAAGTAGCCGGAAGGGGCGTGCCTGCTACCTTGGACCTTGGACCTTGGACCTTGGACTTCATCGCATCATGCCGCCGAGCATCACGGAGGTCTTCTTCTGGACGGCCTCGTCCACCTGGCGCCCCGCTTCCCGGCAAGCCGCCAGGACGAGGTCCTGGAGCGTCTCGACATCCTTCGGGTCCACGCAGGCCGGGTCGATCCGGACCGAGACGATCTCCTTCGTCCCCGACATCTCGATGGTGACCATGCCGCCGCCGGAAGACGCCTCGACGCGCAGGGCGTCGAGCTCCTGCTGCATCTTCGATTGCATCGCCTGGGCCTGGGCCATCATCTTCTGAATGTTCACTTAGTGAGAACCCTCCGGATCGGGTGATCGGGTGATCGGGTGATCGGGTGATCGGCCCCGGACAATCGCCCGATCCCCCGATCGCAGATCACTCGATCCCTTCACTCCTCCTCCTTCACTTCCGTCAGCTCGGCTCGAAAGAGCTCCATCGCGCTCCGGACGACCGGGTCGCTCTCGGCGCGATTGCTGGCCCGCTCGCGGGAGATCGCCTCGCGGGGCACTTCGCGCGCGGCCTGCCCGAGGTCGCCGTCGGCGGGGGGTCCCGTCCTCAAGACGACGCGCAGCGGGCGCCCGAACGCCTCCCGCGCCACTTCCACCAACAGTTTTCGGACCGGCGGCTCCTCCAGGGCCTCCTTGGCGGCGGCCTTGTCGATGCCGAAGCGGAGGACGAGGTCGTCGCCCACGACGCCGATGGACTCGGCCAGGCTGACCTGCGCTCCCGTGACCCTGCGCCGCCCATCCAGCAGATCGTGAAAACGGGAGATCGCGTCGGCGGGCGAAGCGGGCGCGGGGGCCGGCCCCGCCGGCTCGGTCTCGACGGGCACGAGGGAGAGGATGCGCGGGCCGCGCGCTTCGGACCGGGGCGGCGGGGCGGGGGCCGCGGGCGCGGCCGGCGCGGCGGTCCCGGAGAGCGCGTCTTCGATCGACTTCAGGCGCGGAAGCTCGGCGAGCTTCAGGACGAGCATCTGGAGGACGATTCCCGCGTCATCGACTTTCCGCGCCAGAGCGTCCGATTCGATCGCCAGCGAAACGGCGCGAAGCAGATTCTCGTACGGCATCGCGCGGGACAGGGCGGTCAGGCGCTTCTGGTCGGCCTCGGGCACGTCTCCCCGGGCTCCGGCGGCGAGCATCAGGAGCCGCCGCAGCAGCGACAGGAATTCCTTGCCCACGCGGCGGGGATCCTCGCCCGCGTCGGTGAGCTTGCCGAGCGTCGCGATGGCGGCGGCCCGGTCCCCGGAGGCCGCGGCCGACAAGACCCCTTCGAGGAGCTCGCGGTCCACGAGCGCAAGGATCTCGGCGCAGCCGGCCTCGTCCACCGCCCCGCCCGACAGCGTGGCCGCCTGGTCCAGGAGCGAGAGCGCGTCCCGCAGGCTCCCTTCCGCGGCCGCGGCGAGCATCCCGAGGGCCCCCGGAGTCACGCGGATCTTCTCGTCGGCGGCGACCTTCCGGAGCTGCTCGGCGATCTCGGCGACCGTGAGCGCCCGGAACCCGAAGCGCTGGCAGCGCGAGACGATGGTGGCGGGGATCTTGTGCAGCTCGGTGGAGGCCAGGATGAAGCGCGCGTGGGGCGGAGGCTCCTCGAGCGTCTTCAAGAGGGCGTTGAAGGCTTCCGTCGTGAGCATGTGGACTTCGTCGATGATGGCGATCCGGAACCGGTCGCGCTGCGGCGCGTAGCGGACCGTCTCGATCAGCTCCCGGGCGTTCTCGATCTTCCGGTTCGACGCGCCGTCCATCTCGTGGACGTCGAGGGATTCGCCGCGAGCCAGGATCTCGCGGCAGGAAGCGCACTCGTCGCAGGGGTGGACCGTGGGCCCGCGCTCGCAGTTCAAGGCGCGCGCGAGGATGCGGGCGGTCGAGGTCTTGCCGACCCCGCGCGGCCCGGTCAGCAGGTAGGCGGGAGCGACACGCCCCTCGGCGATCGCGTTGGACAGGGTCCGCGCGACGCTCTCCTGTCCGACGAGGTCGTCGAAGACGCGGGGACGCCATTTTCTCGGAAGCGCGAGGTGCATGAGTGGTCCGCCCGTGGCCCGGAATTCAGAAACCGGCGGCGGAAGATGAGTTCAGGTTTGCCTGCGGCGCACGGGGTCGCCTCCTGATCGCTGCTTCCTTCCGGATCTGACGAGGTTCGGAGACTTCCGTCGCACAGGGCCCGAACCCATCTTCCGCCGCCGGAGAAGGAATTCTACACCGGGAGACCGGGAGACCGGGGGTCGGTGTTCGGTGCTCGGTGTTCGGTGTTCGGTGTTCGGTGCTCGGTGCTCGGTGCTCGGGAAATCGGGACCCACCGACACCGAGAACCGAACACCGAAAACCGTACTACTCGGAAGACGAGATCCTGGACTTTCGCGGCCAAACGAGAAGGAGCAGAAGCGCCACTGCCGCGATCAGTCCCGCCCACAGGTCCGTGTCGTGGAGGGCGCCGGGCGCGAGGCGGGGCCACCAGTCGTACCACGCGGCGAACGTGAAGAGCGTCGAGAAGAGAGCGAGGGCGAGGGCCGAGAAGAAGACGATCCGGGCCGGCGTCCCCGGGTTCACTGCTTCCCCTTCTCGCGGCGGGCCCGCACGAAGGCCATCACGGTCTGCGCGAGATCGGAAGGGATCTCCGTGGGCTTCAACATCTTCAGCGTCTTCCCTGTCGCCCGGTAGGTCGAGAGGAAACTCATGCAGGGAGGGCACATTTCGAAATGCATCTGCAACTCCCGCCGCTCCGGCTCGGGCATCGTGCCCTCCACGAAGTCGAGAAGGCAGTCGAGGATCAGCCTCTTGCAGGTCGTCTCGTCGTGGCTCATCCCATCGCCTCGGCCCGCCGGGGCGTCTTCGAGATCTCGGAGAGCCGCTGGCGGACATAGAGCCGGGCCCGGTGCAGGCGGGACTTGAAAGCGGGGATCGAGATCTCGAGGGTCTCGGCGACCTCGGCCGCGGTCATCCCCTCCACGTCGTTCATCCAGATCACGTCCCGGTAGGCGGGGGGCAGCTCCGCGATGAATTCTTCCGCCCGCGCGGCGAGCTCGCGGGCGGCCACCTCGTCCTCGATCGCCACGCTCCAGTCGGGAACATCGGCGGCGAAGTGCCCGTCGGAGGAGAACCTCGGGAGCCGATTCTCGATCGCCACGGTCGGGAGCGACGACCGGCGCCGCGCCCGGCTGTAGGCGCTGTTCAAGGCGACGCGGTAGAACCAGGAGAAGAACTTCCGCGACTCGTCGAACGTGCCGATCTTCCGGTAGAGCGTGAGAAAGGTGTCCTGCGTGGCTTCCTCGGCGTCCTGCGGATTTCGCAGGACGCCGTAGGAAAGAGAATAAACACGGGCGTGGTACCGGCTCACCATCTCCTCGAAAGCCCGATCGTCTCCCGCCTTGATGCGGAGGACGAGATCCAGGTCCGACGCGGCTTCGTTGGCGTCCACGCTACTTACGCCTGTTCTCCAAGAGCGGGTTCATCGCCCTCTCGGCCAATCGCCCCATTCGGCTCATTCGGCTCATTCGGTTCCAGACGCCCGGATGGCCGGTCACCCGATCACCCGATCGCACATCACCCGATTCTTCCTGGCGGAGAGGGGGGGATTCGAACCCCCGGTACCTTTTGGGCACACACGCTTTCCAAGCGTGCTCCTTAAGCCACTCGGACACCTCTCCGGGGCCGCCGAGAATAGCAAAGAATCGAGGGAATCGGGCGATCGGGTGATCGAGCCATCGGGTGATTGACCGGGGCTCCAGATCACCCGATCACCCGATCGCAGATCATCCGATTGGATCACCCGATCTCTTCGCCGGCCAGCCGGCGAAGAGTGTCCCAGGAATAGATGCCGTCGTTGTGCCGGTCCGCCCAGTCGATCTGGAGGGCATAGCCGCCGACGCGCCGGTGCGCCACGGCCTGGAAGGAGGCGGGCGTGTAGGGGCGCTCCTTCCCCTTGTAGACGTTGCCGAAGATGTCTTTCTCCCCCTTGCACATCGCGCAGGGGCAGTGGCGCCGCAGCTTCTCCAGCGGGATGTAGTCCTCCCGCCCGTCTTCCCAGACGATCACGAGCTCCCGGCCCACGACCATCACATCCTTCGGAACGACTTCGGTCATCCTCGATCACGCCCAATCACAAATCGCCAATCACCAACTCCTATCGGATTCCTGTCGCCAGGTAGAGGTCCGACTGGACACGCGAGTACGTGTATGCATAGGCGCCGATCTCGGGAACGGCGCGCACGCCGAAGGACCCGACAAGCCCGCTGGGGTCGGAGGGCGAGAACTCCTTCCACAACTCCCGCCGTCCCGTCGCCAGGTCGACCCGGAAGATTCGCACGGGCACGCCGGTCCTGTTGCGGACGTAGATCGAACGGCCGTCGCGGCTCCAGCAGACGGCTCCCTCTTCGGATTGGACACCCGCGACCCGCTCGGCCGTGCCTCCTTCGACCGGGTAGAGCCAGGTCTGTCCGTCCGGGCCGATCGCCGCGATCCGCTTGCCGTCCGCCGAAATCGCCGAGGCGTAGGACTCGACCCCTTCCGGAGTGAAGGCGCGCGGCTTGCCTTCCTGAAGATCCTGCACGTAGTACCGCACGCCATGCCCGGGCTCGTTTCCCGCGAAGAGGACTCTCTTGCCGTCCGGGAAGAACGCCGCGAAAACGTGGTTGATGGCGTCGTTCGTGATCCGCCGCGATTCGCCCGATCCCGTGGGAAGGAGAACGAGCTGCGCGGGAGTCCCGCGCGGGATCGCGATCGCCCACTTTCCGTCGGGCGAGAGAGCCGTCGCCGATCCTTCGGAGAGCCTCACGGCAGGCGAGCCGTCGAGCTTCCGGATATAGACCGAGTAATTTGTCCCGGCCCCTTCGCCGCTTTCGTCGAAGAGGACCGTCCTGCCGTCGACGGAGAGGTCCCGGACCAGAGACCAGTCGAGCCAGGACAGTTCCCGCTCTCTCGTCTCGCCGGGGGCAAGCGCGAGGATGCCCAATCGGATCGTGTCGTGACTCACGAGGACCCGGCCGTCGGGCGCGGTGTCTTGCAGAGTCAGGACTCCGGTCACTCGCGCGAGAAGCCGCTCCCGGCCGGAGAGATCCACGGCATGGAGAGCCCGCGCGCCCCCGACCCGCGTCGCGGTGAACCACACTTCGTCGCCGCGCGGGCTCCAGGCCAGCCCCTGTGCGCTCGCCCAGCCGCTGGAGAGGGTCCTCTTCTTTCCGGCCGCGTCCACGACGGCGATCGCGCCGCCGTCATCCCCTTGCTGGGGATGGTCGACAAACGCCACGAGGTCCCCTCGCGGCGAGACGCGAAGGTGACTGACAAAGCCGCCGGTGTCATAGAGCGGCTTTCCGATCGGGAACTCGATGCGGTTTTTTCCGCCGGAGTCTCTGATGATCGCGAAGTCCTTCGCGTCGGGGGACCAATCGGCCCACTGGGCCGCTTCGAGGACTTCGCGCGGCGAGCCGCCGGCCATCGGCACCCGCGCGAGCGTTCCCGTCGAGGTAAAGCCCCGCTGGAGCCTCCGCGAGAGCTGCAGCGCGACCTCTCCCGAACGGCTCACGCCGAGGAGGGACACGCCGGCGGGCACCGGTAGAGCCAGGAAATCCGGACTGCCCGGGCGGGAGGAGAAGAGCTGGCTCTCGTTGCCACCCCACGCGGCGGAATAGAGGACCGTCTGGCCGTCGGGCGCGAATCGGGCCCCGTTGATCGCGCCCCGCCGAAAGGTGAGCTGCTGGTACGAGGGAAAAGGGCGAGCTCCCGCCCTGGTTCCCGCAACGTAAGCACCACCGGCGATCGCCGCGACGGCCGCGAGGCCGGCGAGGCCCGGCCAGATTCTCTTTCGCCCCGGCGCTCCGGCAAGAACGGCCGCCCGCCCGCTCGGCGCCGAGATACCCGAGAGGGCTGCGAGATCGAAGGCGAGGTCGTGCGCCGAATGGAAGCGTTCCTCGGGATTTTTCTCGAGGCAGTGCCGGACGATCCGCTCGAGGCCGGGGGGGATGCTCTGGTCTGTGACGGAGAGATCCGGAGGCTCCTTCACCAGGATCGAGCTCATCGTATCCGCCGCCGAGCCGCCGGAGAACGCGCGCAGCCCCGAGAGCATCTCGTAGAGGATCGCCCCGAAGGAGAAGATGTCCGACCGCGTGTCGGCCGCCTGGCCGCGGACCTGCTCGGGGGACATGTAACCGATCGTCCCGAGCACGACCCCGGGCTCCGTCCCCGCCGTGGCCGTGGGGAGGTTGGTGAGCGCCCCCTTCTCCTCGGGCTGGATCAGCTTGGCCAAGCCAAAGTCGAGGATCTTGACCCGCCCGTCCTTCGTGACGAAGAGGTTCTCGGGCTTCAGGTCCCGGTGGACGATCCCCTTCTCATGCGCGGCGGCGAGTCCCTGCGCGATCTGGACGGCGTGTTCGATCGCCTTCCTCGGCGACAGCGCTCCGAGCGCGAGCCGCCCCCGCAGCGTCTCCCCTTCGAGCAGCTCCGAGACGACGTACGGCGCCCCCTCGTGCGTCCCGATGTCGTACACCGCCATGATGTTGGGGTGGTTCAGGATTCCCGCCGCTCGCGCCTCCTGCTCGAACCGCTTGAGCCGGTCCGCGTCCTGCGAAAACGAGGCCGGCAGGACCTTGATCGCCACTTCGCGCCCGAGCCGCGGGTCCCGCGCCCGATACACCTCCCCCATTCCTCCCGAACCGAGCGGCGAGAGGATCTCGTAGGGACCCAGCCGCGCTCCGACAGACAGAGTCATGGACCTGGGAAGTTATCAGTTGTCGGTGCCCGATTGTCGCTCTTCGGGAACCCGGTCACTCATTCATATCGCAGCGCTTCGATGGGGTCCAGGCGCGAGGCCTTCACGGCGGGATAGAGGCCGAAGAAGAGGCCGACCGACATCGAAACGAGGAGTCCCACGAAAACAGACCAGGCGGGCATGGACGTCGGCAGCGCCGGGACGAACGCCCGCACGAGCCCCGAGACGGACGCGCCGAACAGGACGCCCGCGATCCCGCCGATCGTCGTCAGCGTGATGGCCTCCGTCAGGAACTGCCGGACGATGTCGCGGCGGAACGCCCCGACCGCCTTCCGGATGCCGATCTCCCGCGTTCTCTGCGTGACGGACACGAGCATGATGTTCATGACGCCGACGCCGCCGACCGCGAGCGAGATCAGGGCGATCAGGATCATCGCGCCGGTGACGCCGCCCGTGATCGCCCGGAACTGCCCGATCAACTGGTCGGGCGTGTTGACCTCGAAATCGTTCGGCTTGTTGAATGGAATTCTCCGGCGCGCCCGCAACACCTCGGTGGCCTTCTCGATGACGAGGCCGACGTCCTCGGGCCGCCGGGGCACGGCGCTGATGCGGACCCCCTCCTGGCGGACCTGAAAGCTGAACTGGTGCTCGAAGGCCTTGTAAGGGATGACGACCTTGTTGTCCGGCGAGTAGCCGAACTGCTCTCCCTTCTTTTCCAGCACGCCGACCACGCGGTAGCGCAGGCCGTTGACCGTGATCTCCTTGCCGAGCGGATGCTCGGCCGGGAAGATCGCCTCCCTCACGTCGGCCCCCAGGACCACCTCGGGCGCGCCGTGCTCGACCTCCTCGGGCGTGAAGAACCGGCCGAGGACGATCATGTAGGCCGTGGCGGCGGGATAGTACTCGTCCACGCCGAGCAGATAGGGACTGTTCGACTCCAGGTTCCCGTTCTTCACGTGGATCTCCTGGTCGAAATAACCCGCCAGGACGGAGACGGCCGCGGCCTCGGGGCAGGCCCTGCGGATGGCCAGCACGTCCTCCATCGTCAAGTTGCGGCGCCGGCGCTCCTCCTCCGTCTGCGGACCCGGAGCGCCGAACCGCTGCTTGTATTTCAAGAACTCGATGCGGCTCGCCCCGAAGGCCTGGAAGTTGCCGATGACGTTGTTGTTGAAGCCGGTCACGATCGCGACCATCGCGATCACGGTCGCGACCCCCACGACGATCCCGAGGATCGTCAGACTCGATCGCAGCTTGTGCTCGCGCATCGCGCTGACACCGAAGAGCACGTTCTCCGCGAAGCCCCGGCGGAAGATCTCCATCAGCCGGTTCATCGAGTCCTCACTCGAAGCGGAGGGCTTCGATCGGCGCCACGCGGGCGGCGGCCGTGGAGGGCGCGAGCCCGGCGAGCACACCGGTCGCGACGGCCACGCCGATGCCCAGGACGGCGAAGACCGGCTGGACCTGCGCGGGGAAGATCTGGTTGATGAGAAAGGCGACCGCCGCGCCGAGGAGCACTCCCGCGACACCGCCGGCGCTGGCCAGCAGCGCCGCCTCGAGCAGGAACTGCCGGCGAATGTCCCGCCGGCGGGCGCCCAGGGCGCGGCGGATGCCGATCTCCTTCGTGCGCTCGACCACCGAGACGAACATGATGTTGGCGATCACGATCGCCCCGACGACCAGCGAGATCCCGGAGATCAGGACCATCAGCGCGAAGGCCCCCGCCGTGAGCGACTTCCAGAGCGCCTGGAAGGCCTCGGATCCGAGCGTGCCGAACGGGTCCTCGGACCGGTAGGGGGTCTTGCGCAGCGAGCGCAGGATCGTCCGGACCTCGTCCTGCGTTGCCTCGATCCCGGCCAGCCCCAGGCGCGGCCGGACGTAGATCCCGACCTCGTCGCTCGACGTCAGGATCTTCTGGACGAACGTGACGGGAACGGTGATCACGTTGTCCTGGTTCTGGCCGAGCACGTCCCCCTTGCGGGCGGTGAGACCGATGACGGCGAGCGGGTAGCCGCGGATGTAGATCGTCCGGCCGATTGGGCTCAGGTTCGGAAAGAGATGGTCCTTGACTTCCGCGCCGATGACGGCCACCGCCGCAGCATGCTCTTCCTCGATTGGGGAAAAGAAGCGCCCGGCCTCCAGATCGATCCGCATCATGGACTCCATGTTGGCCGTCTGTCCCTCGATGCGGACGTCGGGATCCTTGAGCCTGCCGGCGTGGACCGAGTCCGTGTGATTGGCCTGGGCGCCGACGGCCGCGCACGTCCGGCACTCGCGCTCGATCCACCGGGCCTCCCGGAACGTCACGGGTTTGCGCTTGCGCTGCAGGATGAATTCATCGCGGCTGCGGACGATGCCGTACTTGGTGAAGACCAGGACGTCCGGGTTCAGGTTCAGCACCTTGTCCCGGACGTAGCCGTTCAAGCCACTGATGATCGAGACGACCGAGACGACGGTCGCGACGCCGATGATGACGCCGAGGAGCGTCAGGAAGGAGCGCAGCTTGTGGCGGCGCAGGGCCTGAAGCGCGACCGCGAAGACCTCTCGGAGTGGCATCAGCAGAAGCGACGGTTCCAGGTTCCAGGTTTCAGAAGGCGCCACCTGAAAAATGGAACGGGGAACTGGACAGCTACCCTTTGTCTCCCTTCTTTTCCGTCTCTCTCTTCACCCGGTCCCCTTCCTTCAACGCGCGCAGCGTCTTGAAGGGACCGGTCACGAGCTCCTGGCCGGAAGAGAGCCCGCTCGTCACTTCGACATTCAGCTCGCCGGCCAGGCCGAGCTGGACCGGGAGGAACCGGGCCTTTCCATCGCGCAGGACGTAGACGCCCGATTCCGTCTTGATCCGTCCGGCCGCGGTCTTCTCCCCTTTCGGGGAGTCCCGCACGACGATCGCCGCGAGCGGGATCGCCAGGGCGTGCTGCTTGGATCCCGTGATCACGTCCGCGGTGACCGAGAACCCCGGGCGGATCCGCTCGGGCGGGCGGAGCAGCTTGACCCTCACCTTGAAGTTGATCGCGTCGGAGGTCGTGATCAGGCCCTGGAGCTCCGGGTCGGTGCGGGAGATCGGCGAGTTCTCGACCTGCGTGACGACCCCCTCGAAGGCCCGGTCCGGATACGCCTCGATCGAGAGGACCGCCTTCTGGCCGACCTGGACGTTGGGCACGTCCGTCTCGTCCACCATCAGCACCGCCTCGACGGTGGACATGTCGGAGATCGTCATGAGCTGCGTGCCCGCGTTGTTCATCGTGCCGACGACCGTGACCTCGCCTTCCTTGACGGGCAGGTTCGTCACGACCCCGTCGATCGGCGACCGCACGGTCGTCTTGGAGAGCGTGTCCCGGGAGGCGTTCAAGTTCGCCCGGTTCTGTTCGACGCGCCTCTGGGCCACCTGGAAGTCGGCCTCCGCCGTCTCGAGCGTCGACTTCGCCCGCTGCTGCTCCGCCTCCGGCAGAATGTTGGCCTCGTAGTTCCTCCTGGCCCGTTCCGCGTCCCGGCGGGCCTGATCGAGGGTCGCCTGCGCCGAATCGCGCGCCGCGAGGCTCCCCGCGAGCGCCGCGGCCGATCCGGCCTCCTCCGCCACGGCCCGGTTCCGGTCGATCTGGAGAAGGAAGTCGTCCTTCTTGACCCGGTCGCCGTCGCGGACCGCGAGGTTCACGATCTGCCCCATGACGAGCGCCGAGAGATCCACCTTCTTCTCGGCCTGGATCTTCCCGTTGGCGGTGACCTTGGAGACCATGTCCTCGAGCTGCGCCCTGGCGATCGTCACGCGCGGGATGCCGCGGTCGCGCGCGGAGACCATGGCGAGGACCACCAGGAGCCCGACAACAGCTCCAGCGATCAGGACGATCTTCCACGTCTTCGACATTGCGTTTTTCCGCTACCGAACTCGCGGATCAGTCTACAGCCAAGCGGCCCACGACAAGGAACCGGCTCATTCGCTCATCGACTCATTCGTAGCGCAGGGCTTCGATGGGATCCAGGCGCGAGGCCTTCACGGCGGGGTAGAGGCCGAAGAAGATCCCGACCGACAGGGAGACCACGAGGCCGACCAGCACCGCCCAGAGCGGCGTCTCGGCCGGGAGCGCGTCGAAGGCCTTCTTGACCCCCAGCGGCACGGCGATGCCCACGGCGACTCCGATCGCCCCGCCGAGCAGCGACAGGGTGGTCGCCTCGGTCAGGAACTGGAACACGATGTCGCGGCGGAAGGCGCCCACCGCTTTGCGGACGCCGATCTCGCGGGTCCTCTCCGTGACCGAGACGAGCATGATGTTCATCACGCCCACGCCGCCGATCAGCAGCGAGACGAAGGCGATGAACACCATCGCGAGCGTGATCCCCTTGGTAATTCCCTGGAAGCTCTCGATCAGCTTGTCGGGCGTCACGATGCCGAAGTCGTCCGGCTTGTTGAAGGGGACGTGCCGCCGCATCCGGAGGATCGAGCGCGCCTTGTCGATCAGGGCCGGGACCTGGTCGGGAGTGTACGGGATCGTCGCGATGCGGAGGGCGTCGCCGTTGCTGCCGCCCGCCTTGATCCAGGGGAAGCGGCGGTCGAAGGTCGTCAGCGGAATCACGACGAGATTGTCCTGAGACTCCCCGAACATCTTCCCCTTCTTCTCGAACACGCCGACGACCGTGTAGGTGTCGTGCCCGAGCTGGATGCGCTTGTTCAGCGGATCGGAGCTCGGGAAGAGCCTCTCGCGGATCTCGTTGCCGAGCACGATGACGCTGGCGGCGTGATCGATCTCGGTCGTGGTCAGGAACCGTCCCTCCGCGACGGGACGGTTGGTCGCGATCGGGTATTCCTCGACAACGCCGAAGACCCGCGGCGACAGGACCTCTGCGTCGCGGTAGTGGAGGTGATAGTCGGAGTTGTCCCAGAGGTAGCGCGCCGGAGAGACCGCGCGCATCTCGGGGATGCCGGCCTTGAGCGCGAACGCGTCTTCGAGCGTCAGGTCCTTGCGCCGCAGCTCCCCCTCCGGCCGCGGGCCGCCCGGGCCGAAGCGGGGCTCGTACTTCTGGAACAGCACGAGCGTCGCCCCGAAGCTCTGGAAGCTGTTGACCATGTTGTTGTTGAAGCCGGTCACGATCGAGACCATGGCGATGACCGTCGCCACGCCCACGACGATGCCGAGCACCGTCAGGGACGCGCGCAGCTTGTGCGCGCGCACCGCGAGCAGCGCGAAGCGCACGTTCTCGCCGAATCCGCGGCGGATCCCTCCAAGCACGCCAGGCATCGAAGCTGTCAGCTTTCAGTTTTCAGCTCTCAGCTCAATGCGGTCGTCGGTTCCCGGCTGAGAGCTGATGACTGACGGCTGATAGCTTACTCGTAGCGAAGCGCCTCGATGGGGTCCAGGCGCGAGGCCTTCACGGCGGGATAGAGGCCGAAGAAGATCCCCACCGACAGCGACACGGCGAGCCCCACGAGGATCGCCCAGAACGGCGTCTCCGCCGGCAGGGCCTCGAACGCGCGCTTGACCGCGGCCGGCACGGCCACGCCGATCACGACCCCGATCGCGCCCCCCAGGATCGAGAGCGTCGTCGCTTCCGTCAGGAACTGCATGACGATGTCGCGGCGGAACGCCCCGACGGCCTTGCGCACGCCGATCTCGCGGGTGCGCTCGGTGACCGAGACGAGCATGATGTTCATGACCCCGACGCCGCCGATCAGGAGGGAGATGAACGCGATGAAGATCATCCCGAGCGTGACGCCGCGCGTGATCGACTGGAAGCTCTCGATCAGCTTGTCGGGCGTGTAGATCGCGAAATCGTCCGGCTTGTTGAAGGGGACGTGCCGGCGGGCGCGCAGCACCGCTCTCCCCTTCTCGATGATCGTCGGGATCTGGTCCGGCCGGTAGGGCACGGTCGCGATGTGGATGGTGTCGCCGTGGCTCGACTTGATCCACGGGAACTGGTGATCGAACGCCGAGAAGGAGAGGGCGACGAAGTTGTCGTTGGAGTGCCCCATCATCTTCCCCTTCTTCTCGAAGACGCCGATGACGATGTACTGCGCTCCGTTCAAGGTGATCCACTTGCCCAGAGGGTCCTCCCGGGCGAAGAGCGCCTCCCGCACGTCCTCTCCGATCACGGCGACCGGGGCCGAATGCTCGATGTCGGCCTCGGTGAAGAAGCGCCCGTAGGCGACGAAGTGGTTGTTCGCCATCGAGTAGTCCGGCGTGGCGCCCAGGATGACCGGGGTCGTGGTCTCGGCGTCGCGGTACCGGACGTGAATGTCCGTGTTCCAGAGGTAGCGCTCGGGGGACACGGCGCGCATCTCCGGGATCTGCGCCTTCAGGGCCAGCGCGTCCTCCAGGGTGAGGTCCTTGCGGTTTCTCTCGCTGTCGTCGCGGTGCCCCGGCCCGAAGCGGGGCTCGAACTTCTGGAATTGCACGAGCGTCGCGCCGAAGCTCTGGAAATTGCGCACCATGTTGTTGTTGAAGCCGTTGATGATCGAGACCATGGCGATCACGGTGGCGACGCCGACCACGATCCCGAGGACGGTCAGGATCGCCCGGAGCTTGTGCGCGCGCACCGCCAGGAAGGCGAAGCGAATGTTCTCTCCGAAACCGCGGCGCAGGTGAGAGAAGATGCTGGACATCTAGTCAATCACCCCGATCACCCGATCGCAGATCACCCGATTCCTCACTCATAGCGGAGCGCCTCCACCGGCGGGAGAGCGCTGGCCTTGGAGGAGGGGATCCAGCCGGCGACGATCCCCGTGAAGGTCGCGACGCCGATCCCGATCAGGATGAAGGAGAGCTTCACCTGCGCGGGGAAGACCTGGTTGACGGCGAGGGCGATGCCCGAGCCGAGCGCCACGCCGACGACCCCGCCGCACGCCGCCAGGAGCGCCGCTTCGAGCAGGAACTGCCAGCGGATGTCGCGCCGCCGGGCGCCCAAAGCGCGCCGCACGCCGATCTCCTTGGTCCGCTCGACGACCGACACGAACATGATGTTGGCGATCACGATCGCCCCGACCACCAGCGAGATCCCGGAGATCAGGATCATCAGCAGGAACGCGCCCTGGGAAAAGTTGCGCCAGAGCGTCTGCAGCATCTCGGCCGTGACGATGCCGAAGGGATCGTCCTTGTCGAACTTCGTCTTCCGCAGGGACCGCAGGATGGTGCGCACCTCGTCGGTCGCCGCGTTGGCCCCGTCCACGCCGCCGACCGGCTTGACGAAGATGGCGATGTCCTCCGTCGGCGCGATGTGGTTCTTGAAGAGCGTCAGCGGGATGTAGATCACGTTGTCGCGGCTCTGGCCCATGACGTTGCCCTGCTTGACGAGGGTCCCGATGACCTTCACGGGATAGCCGTCGATCTTCATGATCCGGCCGATCGGGTCCTGAGTGCCGAAGAGCTGGTCCTGCACGTCCCAGCCGATCACGCCCACGGCCTCCGCGTGGTCGACTTCGCTGGCAGTGAAGTAGCGCCCCGTCGCGATGTCCACCCGCAGGAGAGAGGTCATGTTGACCGTGTGCCCCTGGATCTCCACGTCGGAGAGCTTCCGGTCCATGTACTTGACGGGCCGGCGGCGGTCCCCCTCCGCGCCGACCTCCGCGCAGAGGCGGCACTCCTGGGCGACGACCCGCATGTCCGTCAGCGTGACATCGCGGCGCTTGCGCGCGATCAGCCACTCCTCGCGGCTCGTGATGATCCCGTACTTCGTGAAGATCACGATGTCCGGGTTCAAGCCGAAGAGCTTGTCCTTGACGTAGGAATTCAGCCCCGAGATGACCGACACCACGCCCACGACCGTCGCGACGCCGATGATGACGCCCAGAAGCGTCAGGAAGGCGCGCATCTTGTGGCGCGTCAGCGCCGAGGAGGAGAGGCGGAAGAGCTCGACGGTCCTCATGGTCTAGGCGGCCTTTCCGGGTGTCCCCTTCTTCTTGTCCTCTTCCTTGTCGATGACGACTTTGTCCCCCTCCTTGACCTGGCGGAGGACCTTGAACGGGCCCGTCACGATTTCCTGGCCGACCGCGGGCCCCTTCTTCACCTCGATCATCAGCTCGCCGGCCAGCCCCGTCTCGACCTTCTCGAACGCGATCTTGCCGTTCTTGACGAGGTAGACCCCCTCTTCGGTGTCCGGCCTTCCGGAGCTGGCGGCCTTCTTGTCCTTCTTGGGAACGTCGCGGACAACGAGCGCCTGGATCGGGATCGCCGTGGCCCCCTCGTTGCGGCCCGTCACGATCTCGGCGGTGACCGAGAAGCCGGGGCGGATCGTTTCGGGCGGATCCTGGAGGCGGATCTTGACCTTGAAGTTGATCGCCTCGGAGTTGGCGACGAGCGAGAGCAGGTCCGGGTCGTTCTTGGGAATCGGCGAGGAGCCGACCTCCGTGACGACGCCCTTGAACTTCTTACCGGGGTAGGCGTCGACCGTCAGATCCGCGGTCTGTCCCACCTTGACCTGGGGGACCGAGGTCTCGTCCACCATCATCACGGCTTCCACTTCCGACATGTCGGAAATGGTCAAAAGCTGGGTCCCCGGGTTGTTCATCGTGCCGATGACCGTGACCTCGCCTTCCTTGACCGGAAGCGCGGTCACGATGCCGGCGATCGGGGCTGTGACGGTCGTCTTCGACAGGGAGTCGCGGCTCCCGGCCAGGGTGGCCCCGGCCTGCCGCATGCGCTCTTCCGTCGCGGCGAGGTTGGCCCGGGCGGTGTCCATCGCGGACCTCGCCTTCTGGTAATCGGCCTCGGCGAGGATCTTCGCGTCGAAGTTTTGCTTGGCCCGTTCGAAATCGAAGCGCGCCTGCTCGGCGGTCGCTCTGGCGGCGGCGAGATCGTTGCGCATCGCGGCGAGGCTCGCCTCGCTGCCGGCGGCCGCCGCGGCGAGCTGGGCCTTGTCGATCTGGAGAAGGAGCTGCCCCTTGCCGACCTTGTCCCCCTCCTTGACGGCCAGGTTGACGATCTGTCCCATGACGAGGGCCGAGAGGTCCACCTTGCGGCGGGCCTGGATCTTCCCGTTCGCCGTGACCTTGGAGACGAGGTCCACCTTCTCGACCTTGGCGGTCGTCACGTGCGGCGAGTTCCTGTCCTTGCTCCTCAGGGAGCCCATCAGCACGACCGCGAGCACGACCGCGATTCCGACCCCGATGACGATCTTCCACTTCTTAGACATTGGCACGTCCCTCTAACCGCCTAACCGCAAAGTCTTAGCCTATTGTTCCTACGGAATTTGACAACGAAAGTTCGCGAAACGACCTGTCCTCCGAAGCTCGTCCGAGCGGCACCGAGGGCGCGCGAAGGAGGATGGTGCGCCCAGGAGGACTTGAACCCCCAACCTCCTGATCCGTAGTCAGACGCTCTATCCAGTTGAGCTATGGGCGCAGGGCCGCTGAGGCTACCGGAATCGCCCCCTCCGTTCAAGAGGCCGGGCGCCGGTCCCTGTTCCGTTGAGAAGGCCGGGCGGGCGGGCGGACCGGGGGACTGGGAGAATCTGGGGAGAGCATCACCCAGTCTCCCCTTCTCCCCGTCTCCCAGTCATCCCCTCAGTCGAGTTGAAGTAACCTGCGCCATGCCGTTCACAGGCGACGATCTCCACTTCATGAAGGAGGCCCTCGCCTTCGCCAGGATCGCTTTCTCCGAGCAGGAGGTGCCGATCGGAGCCGTCGTCGTGAGCGACGGGAAAATGACGGGACGGGGGCGCAACCGCCGGGAGTTCCTGGCCGACCCAACTCACCACGCGGAGATCGAGGCGATCCGCGAAGCCGCCCGGTCGGCGGGCACCTGGCATCTGGAAGGCGCGACGCTCTATTCCACGCTCGAGCCGTGCGCCATGTGCGCCGGCGCCGCCGTCAACGCCCGCCTCGCCCGCATCGTCTACGGATGCGCGGACCCGAAAGCCGGCTACTGCGGCACACTCGGCGACATCCCCCGCGACGCCCGCCTGAACCACCGCTGCGAAGTGGAAGGCGGCCTCCTGGCCGACGAGTCCGCCGACCTCCTCCAGATGTTCTTCCGCGCGCGTCGGTAGAAGCCGGGTTTCAAGTTTCAGGTTTCAGGTTTCAGTCGCGGAACCTGAAACCTGGAACTTGAAACCTGAAACTCGGGCGCTAATTGGCGGAGAGGGTGGGATTTGAACCCACGAAGCCCTTTTGGGGCTTACCGGTTTTCGAGACCGGCCTGATCAACCACTCCAGCACCTCTCCGGCGGCGTGGAAGGCGCATCCTAACGGATTCCGGGGCGCGGGTTAAGATGCCGGGGGAAAACTCCCGGGCGTCCGGTCCGTAAATAACCGGCACACAGGAACATGAACAACACGATCGAACTGCAGGCGGTCTCGAAGAGCTTTGGGCGGTTCAAGGCCGTGGACGCCCTCTCCTTCAACGTCCCGAAGGGGATCGTGTTCGGCCTGCTCGGGCCCAACGGGGCCGGCAAGACGACGACGATCCGCATGATCATGAACATCACGGCGCCCGACGAAGGCGCGATCCGGGTCCTGGGGGCGCCGATGAGCCGGCAGACGCAGAACCGCATCGGGTATCTCCCCGAGGAGCGCGGGCTCTACCGAAAGATGAAGGTCCTCGATCACCTCTACTTTCTCGCGGCCATCAAGGAGGTCTCGAAGGAGAAGGCCAAGGAGCGGATCGGCGAGTGGATCGACAAGATGGAGCTGCGCCCGTGGCTCAACAAGAAGGTGGACGAGCTCTCCAAGGGGATGCAGCAGAAGGTCCAGTTCATCGCGACGATCGTGCACGACCCGGAGATCCTCATCCTGGACGAGGTCTTCTCCGGCCTCGATCCGATCAACACGGCTCTCATCAAGGACTACCTGACGGAGTTCCGCTCGCGCGGCAAGACGATCGTCTTCTCGACGCACGTTCTCGAGCAGGCCGAGAAGCTGTGCGACGAGATCTGCCTGCTCGCGCGCTCGAAGAAGATCCTCGAGGGGAACCTGAAGGATTTGAAGAAGCAGTTCGCCGGCGACCTGCTGCGGCTCTCCGTCGACGCGTCGCCGGACGAGGTCCAGGCCCTCCCGGGGGTCGTGTCCGTCCAGCCGGTCAACGGCGCCTACGTCATCGCGCTCGCCTCCGGAACGGACCGGCGGGAGTTCCTGCGCCGCGCCTTCGACCGGTACGACGTCAAGGCGTTCTCCGAGAAGGAGCCGGAGCTCGAGGAGATCTACCTCTCGGCCGTGCGCCGGGCCGGCCTGGAAGAGACGCGGGTCATCGAATGAGGGCCTCATGAGCTGGAAGAAGATCTACGCGGTCATCCGGCGCGAGTACATCGAGCGCGTCCGCACCAAGGCCTTCTGGATCGGGACGCTGCTCGTCCCGATCTTTTTCCTCGGCTACATCGCGATCCAGATCGCCTCGTTCAAGAAGGCCGGGGGAGAACGGACGCTCGCCGTCGTGGACCTGACGGGACATCTTTTCGCGCCGCTGCAGAAGGACCTGACGGCGCGGGAGGCGGCCTTGAAGGAGGAGTCCAAGCGCGGCCAGGGCGTCCACTGGATCCTCCAGCAGCGGCCCGTTGCCGGGAGCCTCGAGGCGACCAAGGAGCAGCTCCGCGCCGAAGCCCTGAAGAAGAAGATCGACGGATACCTGGTCCTCGACCCGACCCTCCTCGAGAAGTCGCAGGCGGAGTATTACGGCGTGACCGTCTCGGAGTTCGTTGCCATGGCGCAGCTCGAGCGGGCGATCAACCACGTCCTGCTCAAGGAGAAGATCGCCAACCGCGGCCTCCCGCCCGAGCTCTCCACGGAGCTCGAGAAGCGCGTGGACCTGAAGACGCTCAAGGTGACGGAGAAGGGGTCGAAGGAGGAGAAGGGAGCGGGGATCTTCGCCGCGATCATCTTCATGGTCCTCATGTACACGACCTTCTTCATGTACGGGTTCCAGAACCTGCGCGGCGTCATCGAAGAGAAGACCAGCCGCATCGTCGAGGTGATCATCGCCTCGGTGCGCCCGACGGAGCTCATGCTCGGCAAGATCCTGGGGATCGGGCTCGTGGGCCTGACGCAGTACATCATCTGGTCGGTCATCGCGATGAACCTCTCGCTCCCGGCCGTCTCCGGGGCGATGGCCTCGGGCGAGATGGGCGTCCCCTCGATCCCGGTCTCGATGATCGTCTACTTCATCCTCTTCTTCCTCTTCGGCTATTTCCTCTACGCCTCGATCTACACGGCGATCGGCGCGCCGTTCAACACGGACCAGGAGGCGCAGCAGCTCGCGATGATCCCGGGGCTCTTCATGGTCGGATGCTGGGCGTTCTACCCCGCCGTGTTGAACAACCCCAACGGCACGATCGCGACCTTCGTGTCCCTCTTCCCGCTGACGTCCCCCCTGATGATGTTTCTGAGGACCTCGGTCGCCGAGCCGCCGTTCTGGCAGGTCCTCCTCTCGATGGCGATCCTCGCCCTCTCGACGGTCGCGATCGCCTGGGCCGCCGGGCGGATCTACCGGGTCGGCATCCTCATGTACGGCAAGAAGCCGACGATCCCCGAGATCATCCGCTGGGTCCGCTACACTCCCGGCGAAACCCCCCAGCCCGCCGCCGCCGCGAAAAACTGACTCTCCTTCTCCCCCCGGGGGAGGGGAGCGGGCGCTGATGTCACCGCCCATTCCCTTGACGGCCGGTCCTCACTCCCAGTCCTCGTAAAGCAGGCCGGACACCCGCGAGAACTCCCGCACGTTATGAGTTACAAGGGTGCAGCCGTTGGCCCGCGCCGTGGCGGCGATCAACATATCGTTCGGCCCGATCGGTGTTCCGGCGCGTTCGAGCTCCGCGCGCAAGAGACCGTATTCTTGAGCGCAGTGATCGTCGAAGGGCAGGCTCGCCAGCGTGGCGAAGAACCCCTCAAGCAGGCGGAGATTGTCGGCCGCCCTGGAGCTCCGCCGAGCGCCGAAGAGAAGCTCCGCTTTGACGACCGAAGAGAGCCGGACCTGGGATCGTGGTGTCTCCCGCAAACGTTCGGACAGACGGGAAGACGTCCCGTTGAGCAACCGAATACAAGCGTTGGCGTCCAGCAGATACATCTAGCAGGCTGCTGAAAAAGGGTGTGGGCGGCGTTGCGAGCGCCGCGGGGCCGGATGCAAGGAGGCGCGACGAAGGCGATGCCGGGGCGCATCGGGGAGGAGCGGCGACGCCGCAGACGGCACCGCGCCGCCGCAACCGCTTGCGGTGGATGGCCTTTTGCTGGCGATGCCACTCAAGTGAGAGCTTCCTCCCCGATGAGACTCTTGGGCTTCGCGAGTTGCAAAAGGCCAGACACGACGCCCGCATCCATTTTTCAGCAGCCTGCTAGCTAGATCCGATCCCGCTTCTCGAGACTCCCCTGCCTGGGCCGCCGCAGACGGTCGCCCTTCCAACCCCCGACCACACTTTCGAAGAAGCCCGTCGGCCATTCTCCGCCGACCTCTTCACGCACGAGTTCGGACAGGTACGCGGAAAGGGTCTTTCCGGCTGCCCTGGCCTTCGCCTTCGCGGCGTCGGCGATTTCCTCGGGAACATAAAGATGCAGTTGCGGCATTCAGCCTCCTGTATTTTGACTATACACATATAGCAGGATACAATCAAGCTCATGGTCCATCGAGTCACGGTTTGTCTTGACCCCGAAATCGCCGCCTGGCTGGAATCGGTGGCCGGAAGGAACGGCGTCTCGAAGAGCGGCCTGATCCGAAGTCTCCTGAACAGCGCGAGGGCCAAAGCTCGGCCACGAGGCTTCCTGAGGCTCGCGGGGAGAGTGCGCGGCCTGAAAGATCACGAAACGCGGAGAGGCTTCTCGCCAGGCTGACACGGCGATGCGAGTCGCTCGTTCTGACTTGGCGAAAAGGAACCTCAGTGCTATTTTTCTCCGCCCCGTTGGCCTATTCGTCTCACGGTTAGGACGCGGCCCTCTCAAGGCGCTTGCGCGCCCTCCGGCGGCTGATCTTCAAGCGCGGCTTCGCCGCGGCGCGCCTTGACGGCGCGACACGAGTCCGTTTCTCTGGCACCTTGGCGACGGAGAAGCTCTGTGCTACCTTTTCCGCCCCGTTCGGCCCATTCGTCTAACGGTTAGGACGCGGCCCTCTCAAGGCCGAAATACGAGTTCGATTCTCGTATGGGCTACCAACCTTCTGCCAGTTCCCGTGCTCGGCCGCGTCCGGACGCGACCCTCTCAAGGCGGCTGACTTTCAGCGCGGCTTCGCCGCAGCGCGCCTCATCGGCGCGACACGAGTTCGATTCTCGTATGGGCTACCAACCTTCTGCCAGTTCCCGTGCTCGGCCGCGTCCGGACGCGACCCTCTCAAGGCGGCTGACTTTCAGCGCGGCTTCGCCGCAGCGCGCCTCATCGGCGCGACACGAGTTCGATTCTCGTATCGGCTACCAACCTTTTTCGAGTTGCCGTCCTGGGCCGCGTCCGGACGCGACCCTCTCAAGGCGGCTGACTTTCAGCGCGGCTTCGCCGCAGCGCGCCTCATCGGCGCGACACGAGTTCGATTCTCGTATGGGCTACCAACCTTCTGCCAGTTCCCGTGCTGGGCCGCGTCCGGACGCGACCCTCTCAAGGCGGCTGACTTTCAGCGCCGCTTCGCCGCAGCGCGCCTCATCGGCGCGCCACGAGTTCGATTCTCGTATGGGCTACCAACCCTCTGCCAGTTCCCGTGCTGGGCCGCGTCCGGACGCGACCCTCTCAAGGCGGCTGACTTTCAGCGCGGCTTCGCCGCAGCGCGCCTCAACGGCGCGCCACGAGTTCGATTCTCGTATGGGCTACCAACCCTCTGCCAGTTCCCGTGCTCGGCCGCGTCCGGACGCGACCCTCTCAAGGCGGCTGACTTTCAGCGCGGCTTCGCCGCAGCGCGCCTCAACGGCGCGACACGAGTTCGATTCTCGTATCGGCTACCAACCTTTTTCGAGTTGCCGTCCTGGGCGCGTCCGGACGCGACCCTCTCAAGGCGGCTGACTTTCAGCGCGGCTTCGCCGCAGCGCGCCTCATCGGCGCGACACGAGTTCGATTCTCGTATGGGCTACCAACCTTCTGCCAGTTCCCGTGCTCGGCCGCGTCCGGACGCGACCCTCTCAAGGCGGCTGACTTTCAGCGCGGCTTCGCCGCAGCGCGCCTCATCGGCGCGACACGAGTTCGATTCTCGTATCGGCTACCAACCTTTTTCGAGTTGCCGTCCTGGGCCGCGTCCCCGGACGCGACCCTCTCAAGGCGGCCGGGGCGCGTGGGCGGCTCTCGCGGGCTCGGCACCTTTCAGATGGTAGAATTCTGGCATGAGGACTGCCATTGATTCTGGCGGGAGGGTCGTGATTCCCAAGGCGATGAGGGACCGTCTCGCGCTCGGGAGCGGGCGGGCGGTCGAGATCAGCGAATGCGATGGGAAGATCGAAATCGAGCCCGTGCCGACCCGGATGTCGCTCGTCAAACGCAGGGGGGGCGTCGTGGCCGTGCCCGAAGGGGATCTGCCGCAGCTCACCGATGACGTCGTGCGCGCCACCATCGAGCGGACACGCCGTTGATCGCCGTTGACACCAGTGTCGTTGTCGCGGCGTTTGCCTCGTGGCACGAGGCTCACCGGTCCGCCGCGGCGATCCTGGACAGAGGGCCGCGGGTCCCGGCTCCCGTCCTCGTCGAGGCGTACTCGGTCCTGACGAGGCTGCCGCCACCGCACAGGGCGAATCCCATCGTCGTCACGGCCTTTCTCCAGCAGCGCTTTCGGCACCCGCCCCTGACGCTGCCGGCCCGGGCCTGGTCGCCGCTGCTGAGCAGGGCGGGCGAGAGGGGAGTCTCCGGCGGCGCCGTTTACGACGCCGTGGTCGCCGCGACCGTCCGTCACGCGGGAGCGACCCTGCTCACGCGCGACCGGCGCGCGGTCGCCGTCTACAACGAGGTCGGCGTCTCGTACGAGCTCGTTCTCTGAACGGCCGTGACCCCGATCGGCTCCTTCCCTGCAGCGAGCTCGATAACCGCGCCGGCAGAATTCCGTAACCCACGGTGAGGTTTGCACTCATGCTCGGGAGGTTCAAGATGAAGTCTCGGCTCGGGAGCCTGGCTGTTCTGGCCATCGTGGCGGCCCTCGCGGCCGGCGCGGCTGTCGCGCAGCCGGCGGCGCGGAAGCTCACGGTGCCGTACACGCAGTTCACGCTGCCCAACGGGCTGAACGTGATCCTGCACGAGGACCACACGATTCCGTTTGTCTGCGTGGACGTCTGGTACTACGTGGGGTCGGCGCGGGAGAAGCCGGGGCGGACGGGGTCCGCGCACCTCTTCGAGCACATCATGTTCGAGGGGTCGAAGAACGTGAAGGAGGGGGAGTTCGACAGGCTGCTGGAAGCCGCGGGGGGAGACAACAACGGCTCGACTGGCGAGGACCGCACGGACTACTGGCAGAACGTGCCGTCCAACGCGCTGGAGCTGGCGCTCTTCCTCGAATCGGATCGGATGGGGCATCTCCTGGACGTCATGTCGCCGGCCCGGGTGGACCAGCAGCGCGACGTCGTGAAGAACGAGCGGCGCCAGAGTTTCGAGAACCGTCCCTACGGCCTGGCCTCGATCAAGCTCTCCGAGGCGCTCTTCCCGCCCGACCACCCCTATCACTGGCCGGTCATCGGCTCGATGGAGGACCTCTCGGCCGCGGGGTACGAGGACGTCGTCCAGTTCTTCAAGAAGTGGTACGGCCCCAACAACGCGTGCCTCGTCGTCGCGGGCGACATCGATCCGAAAGAGGCCCGGCGCCTCGTCGAAAATTGGTTCTCGGACGTTCCGAAGGGGATCCGCGTGGACCCGCTCGCCGCGCCCGCGGTCCGGCTGGCCGGAGAGAAGCGGCTGACGCTCGAAGACCGCGTGCAGTTGCCGCGCCTCTACATGGCCTGGATCACTCCCGCGCATTTCCAGCCGGGCGACGAGGCGCTGGACATCCTGGGGGGTGTCCTCGCCTCCGGAAGGAACTCGCGGCTCTACAAGCGCCTCGTCTACGAGCTGCAGGTCGCCCAGGACGTCTCGGCGGTCCAGCAATCGCAGCTGCTCGCTTCGACCTTCCTCATCACCGTGACCGCCCGGGAGGGGCACACGCTGACGGAGATCGAATCGCTCGTGCAGCAGGAGATCGACCGCGTCAAGAACGAGCCTCCGGCGGCGAGGGAGGTCGAGCGGGCCGTCAACCAGTTCGAGGCTTCGTTCTACCGCGCCATGGAGCGGGTGGGCGGGTTCGGCGGCAAGGCCGACCAGCTCAACGCCTACGAGTACGAGACCGGCCGTCCCGACTACTACAATGAAGACCTGGCACGCTATCTCGCGCTGGACGCCCGCGACGTTCAGGCCACGGCGCGGCGGTACCTGCGCGACGACGAACGCGTCATCTTGAGCGTCGTGCCGGCAGGCAAGACCGATCTGGCCGCCGTCGCGCACGCGGCGAAGGGCAAGTGATGAGACTGCGCGCGAAGCGTCCGATCCTCTTCGTTCTCTTTCTGGCGGCCGCTTCGGGGGAGGCGGCGGGCGGGCCGGATCGCTCCCGGCCGCCGGTCCCGGGCCCTCCCGCCCCCCTGAGGCTCCCCGCGATCCAGAAGCTCCAGCTCTCCAACGGGATGCCCGTGCTCTTCATCGAGACCCACCGGGTGCCGCTCGTGGAGGTCCTCGCGGTCGTGCGCGCCGGCGCGGCGGCGGACCCGAAGGGGAAGGAGGGGCTCGCGAACCTGACGGCCGCGATGCTCGATCGCGGCGCCGGCCAGCGCTCGGCGCTGGAGATCTCCGACGCCGTGGACTCCCTCGGCGCGGACCTCTCGGCCGGGGTGGGCTGGGACGAGACGACGGTCGGAGTCAACGTTCCTTCCGAGCGGCTCGGCGAGGCCCTCGCGATCCTGGCCGACGTCGTCCGGCGTCCGACATTCCCGGAGGAGGAGCTGGAAAGGGTGCGCCGGGAGCTGTTGACGGACCTGCTGCAGTGGCGCGACGAGCCGGCTGCGCTCGCCCGCGTCGCCTTCGCTCGCGCGCTCTACGGTGAGCACGCCTACGGCCGGGCCACGGAAGGCTCGGAGCGGACCGTGCGCGGGATCACGCGGGCGGACCTCCAGAGATTCCACGACGCCTTTCTCCAGCCGGGCAACACGACGATCGTCGCCGCAGGAGACGTGACGGCGCCGGATCTCCTCGCGAAGCTCGAAGAGGCCTTCGGCTCCTGGAGCGGGTCCGCCACGCGGCCTCCGACCGTGGCCGCGGCGCCGCAGGTGGGGTCGCGCTCGGTCTGGCTGATCGATCTTCCGGGGGCGCCGCAATCCGAGATCCGCATCGGCCGGGTCGGGCCGCCGCGCTCGACGCCGGACTACTTCCCGCTCATCGTCGCCAACACGATCCTCGGAGGCTCCTTCACGTCGCGGCTGAACCAGAACCTGCGGGAGAAGCACGGCTATACCTACGGGGCCGGCTCGAGATTCGATTTCCGCCTCTCGACGGGGCCGTTCGCGGCCGGCGCGGCCGTCGAGACGTCCAAGACGGGCGCGGCGCTGTCGGAGTTCTTCAAGGAGCTCGAAGCGATCCGCAAGCCGATCGGCGAGGAGGAGCTCGCCCGGGCCAGGCAGTACGTCGCCCTGCGCTACCCGTCGGGATTCGAGACCACCGGGGAGCTCGCGGGAAGGCTCGAAGGGAAGGTCCTCTACGACCTGCCGGACGACTACTTCAGGACCTACATGGACCACGTCGCGAAGGTGACCCCGGCCGATGTCGCTCGCGTCGCGGCGAAAGACATCGATCCCCGGGGGGTGGTCGTCATCGTGGTCGGAGACCGCAAGAAGATCGAGCCGGAGATCCGGGCGCTCCACCTCGGCCCGTTGAAGGTTCTCTCGGTGGACGACGTCCTCGGACGGACGCCTCAGAGTCCAAAGCCCAAGTCGTAGAGTCCAAAGTCCAAAGTCCAAAGTAGACTCTTGCCCCGGATGAGCGCCAGGACGGCGACGAGGCGCGCGCCAAGGCCGCGCAGCAAGGCTCACAACCTGGCGTGGGCCGTCTTCTTCTTCGTCCTCGGCGTGATCGGCGTGATGGTGCCGATCATGCCGCAGATCCCCTTCTTCGTGATGAGCGTGATCTTCCTCTCCCTCGTCTTCCCGTCGGTGCGGCGGAAGCTGCGCCGTTTTCTCCATCACCACCCGAAGGTCGCCCACGCCTACAAGAAGTGGCGCGACGCGGCGCGCCGAAAGAGACAGGCAATGATCCGAAGGGAGAAGGAGTTCGAAGAGAAGTTTGGTCTCCACCCCAGGTAGGAGAATTCTAGATTTTAGATTTTGGATTGGGGACCCGAGCCCGAAGAATGCCTCTCCTCTTGATTACTAATCCAAAATCGAAAATCCAAAATCCAAAATCGGCGGCGCCAGAGGCGCCGCTCAGTCCATCTGCCGGCGCAGCACGGTCGGGATGTCGAAGTCGTCCTTGCTGGAGGCGTTCGGGCCGAAGCCGCCGGAGTCGTCGCCGCGCAGGAAGGTCCGGGCGGGGCGCTGCGGCGCGGCTGCTCGCGCCTCTTCCTCGAGCAGGGTCTCTTCGGAATCCGCGCGGTCGAAGCCCGTGGCGATGACGGTCACCTTGACGGCGCCCGCCATCGTCTCGTCGTTCACGCAGCCGAAGAGGATCTCCGCTTCGGGGTCGGCGGCCTGGTGGATGATCTCGGCCGCCTCGTTGACCTCGAAGAGCGTGAGATCGGCCCCCCCCGTGATGTTGATCAGGATGCCGCGCGCCCCCTCGATCGAGGCATCCTCCAGCAGCGGCGAGGAGATCGCGGCCTGCGCCGCGTGCACGGCCCGGTTCTCCCCCTCCGCGACGGCCGTCCCCATGAGCGCGCGGCCCATGTCCGACATGATCTTCTTGACGTCGGCGAAGTCCAGGTTGATCTCGCCCGGGCAGTTGATCAGGTCCGAGATTCCCTGGATCGCCTGCCGGAGCACGTCGTCGGCGATCTTGAAGGACTCGTTGAGAGGCGTGTTCTGCTCGACGAAGGAAAGGAGCCGCTGGTTGGGGATCGTGATGAGGGTGTCCACGTGGTCGCGCAGCTCACGGGCCGCGCGCTCGGCCTGGCGCATCCGCTTCTTCCCCTCGAAGAGAAACGGCTTGGTGACGACGGCGACGGTCAGCGCGCCGGCCTCCGCGGCGAGCTTGGCGATGACCGGGCCCGCGCCGGAGCCCGTGCCGCCTCCCAGCCCCGCGGCCAGGAAGACCATGTCGACGCCCTTCATCGCTTCCGCGAGCTTCTCCTGGTCCTCGATCGCCGCGTTCCGTCCGACGTCGGGGTCCGCGCCCGCGCCGAGGCCCTTGGTCAGCCGCGACCCGATCTGCAGCTTCGTCGTGGCCGAGGCCCGCCGGAGGGCCTGCAGGTCCGTGTTGCAGGCGATGTAGCCCACCCCGCGCAGCCCGGCATCGATCATCCGGTTCACGGCGTTCGATCCTCCGCCTCCCACGCCGATCACCTTGATGACGGCCGGAGACGCCTCGTCGTTCTCCAGCTCGATCGTCAGGCGGCGCTCATCTTCGGCAACGAACTCGATCATCGCTTGCTCCCTCCGACTGGGGCCAAGCCCGTTCGCGTCGCGAACGGCGGCCGATATTTTCGACGCCCGGACCGTTGGGGAACGCATCAGAAGAGGTCCCGGAACATTTTCGACACGGATGCGGTCAATCGCGTCATCCCGCGGCCCCGGCGCCGCGAGGACTTGTGACGGTGCCCGTAGAGCAGCAGGCCGGTCGCGGTGGCCCATTCGGGCCGGGAGACGACGTCGGTCAGGCCGCCGACCCCGGCGGGGACGCCCCGGCGCACCGGGCCATCGAAGATCCCCTCGGCGACCTCGACGATTCCTTCAAGCTCGGCGCCGCCTCCCGTCAGGACGACGCCGGAACGGATCTCCTTCTCGAGCCCGAGCCGCTCCATGTCCTCGCGGATCAGGCCGAAGAGCTCCTCGGCGCGCGGCTGAAGGATGTCGGAGAGCGTCGTCCTCGGGCAGAGCTTCGGGGCGCGGCCGCCGACCATCGGGACCTCGACCATCTCCTCTTCGCCGACGGCGCTGCGCAGGGCGCAGCCGTACTTCTTCTTGATCCTCTCGGCGTCCGTGATCGGCGCGCGCAGCACGACCGCGAGGTCGTTGGTGAAGTGGTCGCCGCCGATCGGGATGACGGCCGTGTGGGCGATCGCCCCCTTCTGGTAGACGGCCACCTCGGTCGTGCCCCCCCCGATGTCCACGAGCGCGATGCCGAGCTCCTTCTCGTCCTGCGTGAGGACGGCTTCGGCGGCCGCGAACTGCTCCAGGACGAGCTGGATGACCTCGATGCCCGCCTTGTTCGCGCAGGTCACGATGTTCTGCGTCACGGCGACGGGCGCGGTCACGACGTGGACCTCGGCTTCCAGCCGCGCGCCGACCATCCCGACGGGGTCCGAGACCCCGTCCTGGCCGTCCACGGCGAACTCGCGCGGAACGACGTGGATGACCTCGTGGTCCTGGGGGATCTGGATGCCGCGGGCGGCATCGACGACGCGGGAGACGTCGTCCTTGGTGATCTCCCGGTCCTTGCCGGACACCGCGACGACCCCCCGGCTGTTGAAGGAGCGGACGTTGGACCCGGAGGCGCCGACCCAGGCGCGCGCGATCTGCACGCCGGCCATGATCTCCGCCTCCTCGGCCGCGCGCTTGATCGCCTCGATCGTCGCGTCCACGTTGACGATGTTCCCCTTGCGGGTCCCGCGGTTGGCGGCGGTCCCCTTCCCGATGACGTCGAGCGACCCGTTCGCGCCCTGCTCGCCGATCAGGACGCAGATCTTGGAAGTCCCGATGTCGCAGGCGACCAGAAAGTTCTCCGGTTTGGACATCACGCCGAGGCCCGGGGCCGGTAGGCGGGAGGCGGGAGGGGGAAGGCGAGGGGCACGTCATGGGCCTTCGTTCGCCTCCCGCCTACCGAGTGCCGCCTACCGCGATTCAAAGGGAGTTCCCGGCGCCGTAAGCGCCTTCGAGCAGGATCCGATCCGCGAAACGAAGATCTATGGCCCGCGCCTCCCAACCGCGATTCTCAATGAGACTCCGCGCTTTCATGAGCGCGCCGATTTTCGCCGCAGCGTCCCACCGAAGAACTCGAACCGGCCTTCGGAAGATGGAATCCATCATACCGAAACCTCCGTCCGGGAGCGCAGCAATTTCCGAAAGCGCGGAAAAATATTCCGGTCTCGTGACGCGAAGATCTTCCAGAAGACCGACCGCTTCCGGCAGCGCGTCGCGCTCGCCCGTGACGAGCACGTACTCCGCGCGGTCGGCCCGCGGATCGTAGGGAGCGATCGGCTGGCCTCGCGCGTCGAGCCACCAGAGCTTCCCCTCCTCGCGCAGCAGCGCGACCGCCTTCCTTTCCACGACGCGCACGGACAGGCCGTCGGGAAACTTCTTGGACAGCGTCACGCGCTCGACCCAGGGAAGATGCTGGAGCCGTCCGGCCAGGGGCGCGAGGTCGAGCGTGACGAGGTTCGAGGCCCGCCACGGTTCGAGGGTATTCAGGATCTCCTCGGTGCGCGCCCGTTCGTTGCCGGAGATGTGGAAGCGGTGGAGCACGAAGAGCGAGCCGCCGAGGAACCGGTAGAGCCCGGAGCCGCCGAGAACGAGGAGCGCGGCGACGAACGCCGCCCGGACGATCCGCCGCGGACTCCTCTTCTTGGCGATGACTCGCCCGCGCCGCAGGAACAGGGGCTCGTTATCCACCGGATGCCCCGCCCAGGTAGGCCTCTCCCAGGCGCACGACGTCCCCGGCGCCCATGGTCACGAGCAGGTCTCCGCGCTTGAGGACGCGCTCCAGCTCGTCGACAACTTTTTCTTTTTCAGTCACATAGATGACGTCGCCGTGCCCCGAACGCCGGGCTGCCTCGGCCACCATCTCTCCGGTCACACCGGGCAGCGGTCTCTCGCGGGAGGGATAGACGTCCGTCACGATCGCCACGTCGCAGGCGAGCAGCGCCTCCCCGAACTGCGCGGCGAAATCCCTCGTGCGCGAATAGAGGTGCGGCTGAAAGAGCGCGACGAGGCGGCGCTCCGGATGGACCTGCCGCGCGGCCGCGAGCGTCGCGGTGATTTCCGTCGGGTGGTGCGCGTAGTCGTCGATCACGAGCACTCCGTCCCGCTCCCCCTTCGTCTCGAAGCGGCGGATGACTCCGGTGAAGTCCTTCAACGCCTTCGCGATCGTCGGAAACGGGATCGACAGCTCGCGGCCGACGGCGATCGCCGCCAGGGCGTTCAGCACGTTGTGGCGCCCGGGCAGAGAGAGCCGGACCGTTCCGAGAGACCAGGTCCGCCCCTCCCAGACCTCGAAGGTCGTGCCGGACGCTTCGAGGCGGATCTCGCTCGCGCGCAGGTTCGCGTCGGGCGATTCGCCGTAGGTCACGACGCGGCGCTTGACGCGCGGAAGGATCTCGAGAACGCCGGGATCGTCCAGGCACCCGACCACGGTCCCGTAGAAGGGAACGCGGTTGGCGAACACTGTGAAGGCCTCGAGGATGTCCGCGAGGTCGCGGTAGGTGTCGAGATGGTCCGCCTCGATGTTGGTCACCACCGCGACGACCGGAGTCAGCTCCAGGAACGAGCGGTCGTACTCGTCCGCCTCGGCGACGAGGAAGTCCCCCTTTCCGAGGCGCGCGTTCGTGCCCAGGATCCGGACCCGACCCCCCACGACGATCGTCGGATCGAAGCCCGCCTCGGTCAGGACCATTCCCGTCAACGAGGTGGTCGTCGTCTTTCCGTGCGTGCCGGCCACGGCGATCCCCTGCTTCAGGCGCATGATCTCGGCGAGCATTTCCGCCCGCCGGATGACGGGGATGCCGCGCTGCCGCGCCGCCACGACCTCGGAGCTCGACTCCGCGACGGCCGAGGAGATGACGACCAGGTCCGTGTGCTCGACGTGGGCCGCGTCGTGCCCGTAGGCGATCTTCGCGCCGAGGGCGGTCAGGCGCTCCGTGTTCTCGCTTCGCTCCTTGTCGCAGCCGGAGATCTCGAGCGGCGTCGAGAGGAGGAGGATCTCCGCGAGGCCGCTCATGCCGACGCCCCCCGCGCCGACGAAGTGCAGCCGCCGCAGCCTCAGGAATCTCAAGCCGCCCGCCCTTCCGTTTCGGCCTCGAAGAGGAGACCGGCCAGGCGGAGCGCGGCGTCCGGCACCGCGAGACGGCGCGCGGCCTCTCCCATTCTTGCGAGCCGCTCCCGGTCGCCGATCAAGTCCCGAACGGCCGTCGAGAGGATCTCTCCCGTCAAGCGGGATTCCTCGATCATCAGGGCCGCCCCCGCCTCGACGAGCGCGCGGGCGTTCTCGAGCTGGTGGCCGTGGGTCGCCGAGCCGAAGGGGACGAGGATCGCCGGTCGCCCCGCCGCGGCAAGCTCGGCCAGCGTCAGCGCGCCCGCCCGCGAAACGACGAGATCGGCCCGGGCGAGCTCTTCAGAGATCCGCGGCAGGAAGGGCACGAGGCGCCACTCCGCGGGGACCTCCCCGTAACGGGCCTGGACGCCGGCGAAGTGGCTCTCCCCCGTCTGGTGCACGACCTCGAGGCCCTCGCCGGCGAGAGCCCGCGCCGCCCCGGCCATCGCCCGGTTCAGGACCTCCGAGCCCTGGCTTCCTCCGAAGACGAGGAGACGCCGCGCCGTCGGGGAGGCCGAAACGGGAGGGATCGCGAAGAACTCGGAGCGGACCGGCGTTCCGGTCACGATTCCCGGCCGCTTCAGGTACACATTGGATTTCGCGAGTCCGACGGCCGTGCGCGTCGCGAAACGGTTCAAGAGCCTGGTCGCGATCCCGGGCAGCGCGTTGGAGTCGTGGACGAGCGTCGCGATGCCGAGCGAGCGCGCCGCGGCGAGAACCGGCACGGTGACGTATCCCCCCATCCCGGCCACGGCGCGCGCCCGGTGGCGCGCGAGCAGCGCCCTCGCCTCGAGGAATCCGGCCGGAAGCCGGGCGAGGGAGAGGAGCTTGCCGGAGAGGCTCTTGCCGGCGAACCCCGAGGCCGTGACGGTCTCGAGGGGAAATCCCGCGTCGGGCACGAGACGGCCCTCCAATCCCTCCGCCGTTCCGACGAAGAGGACCGGCGCCTCCGGCTTCCGCGCCCGGATCTCCCGCGCCAGGGCGATGCCGGGAAAGATGTGCCCTCCCGTCCTGCCTGCCACGATCACGTACGCGCCCTCCACCACATCTGGCCTATGGTCGCCGGAACCGTAAGACGTAAAACGTAAAACGCAAAACGGAGCAATCGTCGAAATGCCCGCTGGTCCGAGGCTCCGTTTGACGTTTCACGTTTAACGTTTTACGGCTCCGCGGTCGTCGTCTCGTGCTGCGAGATATTCAGGATCAGCCCTCCGGCGATCCAGCAGGCCACGAGCGAGGAGCCTCCGTAAGAGACGAACGGCAGGGGGATCCCCTTCGTTGGCATCAGGCCCAGCACGACCGATACGTTGATGGCCGCCTGCACCACGATCAGGGCGGTGGCCCCGGCGGCGAGGAACGCCGCGAAGGGCTCCGGAGCGCGGCGGGCCGCTCGGAAGCCTCTCCAGGCTACGACGCCGAAGCAGGCGATGACGCCGAGGGCGCCAAGGAAACCGAGCTCCTCTCCGACGATCGCGAAGATGAAGTCGGTGTGCGGATAGGGGAGGAAAAAGAGCTTCTGGCGGCTGCCGCCCAGGCCGCTGCCCGTCAGGCCTCCCGCGCCGACCGCGATGAGCGATTGGATCGCCTGGAACCCGGCGCCCAGCGGATCCGCTCCCGGGCGCAGAAACGAGAGCAGGCGCGCCCGGCGGTAGCTCGCCGAGAGCGCGAAAGCCGCCACGAGAGGAACGACGGCCGCCATGCCGATCAGGAAGAGACGCAGGCGCACGCCCGCCAGCCACAGCACGACCGCGGAGAGCATCACGTAAGAGGCGGCCGTGCCGAGGTCCGGCTCGAGCACGACGACTCCGGCGGCGAGGCCCGTCAGAAGGAGAGCCGCCGGCAGAACGCGTTCCGGCTGCGCCGGGCCGGCGGCCTTGCTCGTCACCAGGCGCGCGAGGACCAGCACGAGACCGACCTTGAGGATCTCCGATGGCTGGAGCATCACGGGCCCGAGTGTCAGCCAGCGGCGCGCCGAGTTGATCGGCGGGCGAAAGAGCGCGAGGACGCACAGGAGGAGAGAGAGCCCGTAGACCCCGTACCCGACCCACCGCCGCGAGAAGAGGCGGTAGTCGGCGCGGTAGACGGCGAAGGCGGCCAGCCCGCCGGCCGCGAGCGCGACGATCTGCTTGATCACGTACTTGTAGGGATTGCCGAGGGTCACGCCCGCCGAGACCGCCGACGCGCTGTAGATCATGACGCAGCCGAAGAGCGAGAGCGCCACGAGCGCCACGAAGAGCACCTTGTCGCACGAGAGCTTACGCGCCATGAGCGCCTCCGGCGCGGTCCAAGGTCCAAGGTCCCACGACGCGCCTGCGGCGCGGTCCAAAGTCCAAGGTCCAAGGTCCAAGGTAGCCCGGAGGGGGCGATTTCGGCCTGAAGACTTCACTCATAGTCGTTGGTTCTACTTTGTACTTTGGACTTTGGACTTTGGACTTTGGACTTCGGCGCGCGCGAGCGCGGCGAAATGGTCGCCGCGTTCCTCGTAGTTGGCGTACTGGTCGAAGGAGGCGCAGGCGGGCGAAAGGAGGACGGTGTCGCCGGGCCTGGCGAGCGCGGCCGCGCGCGCGACGGCCCGGTCCATGGTCCCGGCCCGCTCGATGGGGATGACGCCGCCCAGGGCCGCCTCGATCGGCCCGGCGGCCTCTCCGATCGTGAGGACTTCCCGAACGGCGCGGGCGACCGTGGGGGCGAGCGCCGGAAAGTCGCCGTGCTTGTCGCGTCCTCCCAGGATCAGGATGACGCTGCCGGCGGGAAAGCCTTCGAGCGACTTCTTCGTGGCGTCCACGTTGGTTCCCTTCGAGTCGTCGATCCAGGAGACGCCCCCCGCCCGGGCGACGACCTCGGTGCGATGCGGCAGGCCGCGAAAATCCCGGAGACCCGCGGCGATCGCCTCGACGGGCGTCCCCAGGCACTCGGCCGCGGCCAGGGCCGCGAGGGCGTTCTCGAGGTTGTGGGCGCCGGGCAGCGCGAGGTCCTTCGCGGCCACGACGGCGCGGCGCTCCCCGGAAGTCTCCGAGACGAGCGAGCCGCCGTCCACCCAGGCGCCGCCGGGGACGGGCTCCACGCGCGAGAACGCGACGCGCCTCGCGCGCGGCGCGATCGGACGCGAGGCGGCGTCGTCCGCGTTGAGGACGGCGACGTCCCGGGGGAGCTGGTTCTCGAAGATCCGTGTCTTCGCCCGGACGTAGTCTTCGAACCCCTCGTGCCGGTCCAGATGGTCGGGCGTGATGTTGGTCAGGACCGCGACGTGCGCCGCGAACCGCTCGATGGCCTCGAGCTGGAAGGAAGAGACCTCGCAGACGAAGTCGCGGGGAGAACGGTCGCAGAGAAACGCGGAGAGGGGAACGCCGATGTTCCCCGCCAGGGCGACCGGACGCCCCGCGCGCTTCAGGATCTCGCCGATCCAGGCCGTCGTCGTGGATTTTCCGTTCGTGCCGGTGACCGCGACCCAGCGGTTATTCCCCTCGACCTCCGCCTCCGCGATCCGCCAGGCGATCTCGATCTCCGCCAGCACGGCGAGGCCGCGCCCGCGCGCGGCCAGGACGAGGGACGAGGCCATGGGGACTCCCGGTGAAAGCGCCAGCCACTGCGCTCCGTCCAGGAACTCCTCGGTGGGCCCGTCGAAAAAGAACCGGACGCCGGCCGTCTCGAGTCTCCCGACGAGCGCGCGGTCGAACGCCGCGCGGGGTTTGGCGTCTCCCACGGCGATCGCGACGCCTCTGTCGGCGAGCGCGCGGGCGAGCGCCTGCCCGCTCCGGGCGAAGCCCAGGATCGCCGCCCGGTCGGGCAGTCCGGCTGACTCCGGCATCAGCTCCACGCCTCCCGCCTCCCGCCTCCCGCCTCCCGCCCCGTCATCGCAGCTTCAGCGTCGAGAGCCCGAGGACCGCGAAGAGGATCGCGAGGATCCAGAAACGGATGATCACCCGCGACTCCGGCCACCCGGCCAGCTCGAAATGATGGTGCAGCGGCGCCATCCGGAGGACGCGCTTTCCCCGCGTCTTGTACGACGCGACCTGGAGGATGACCGACACCGCTTCGAGCACGAAGAGGCCTCCCACGATCGCCAGCAGCATCTCGTTCTTGGTCATGACGGCAACGGCCGCGATCGCTCCTCCGAGCGGAAGCGATCCGACGTCCCCCATGAAGACGTCCGCCGGATGGCAGTTGAACCAGAGGAATCCGAGCGAAGCGCCGACGATCGCTCCGCAGAAAACCGAGAGCTCTCCCGTCTGCGGCACGAAGGGGATCTGGAGATAGCGCGCCGCGACGGCGTTGCCGGTGACGTACGCCAGGATCGCGTACGTGCCGGCGGCGATCCCCACGGCTCCGATCGCGAGGCCGTCCAGGCCGTCGGTCAGGTTGACGGCGTTGGAAGAGCCGACGACCACCAGGGCGACGAAGGGGACGTAGAGGACGCCGAGATCGAGGACGAAACGCTTCAGGAAGGGGAAGGTCAGCACCGTCGAGATGGATTCCGGCCCAGCCCAGTGCCGGATGGCCCAGGCGATCGCGAACGCCGCCAGGAACTGCGGCACGAGCTTTCCGCGCCCGGTCAGGCCGAGGCTGCGCCGCTTCGCGAACTTGACGAAATCATCGGCGAAACCCACGAGGCCCAGGCCGAGGAGCGTCGCCAGGGCGATCCAGACGAAGCGGTTGGAGAGGTCCATCCAGAGGAGCGTCGCCACGATCACCGCGAGAAGGATGAGCAGGCCGCCCATCGTCGGCGTTCCCGCCTTGGCGTGATGCGACTTGGGTCCTTCCTCACGGATGGACTGGCCGATCTGCCGCTTTTTCAACAGCCGGATCATCGGCAACCCGAAGACGAGCGCGAGCAGAAGCGCCGTCACCGCCGCCATCGCCACGCGGAACGTGATGTAGCGGAAGACGTTGAACGCCGGGACATATTTCGCCAGCGGGTAGAGCAGCTTATAGAGCATCTAGACCACCGCGAGAGCCGGGAGCCGGGAGGCGGGAGGCGGGAGGCGAGTCACGTTCATCGCCCGAGTCCCGAGTCCCGAGTCCCGAGTCCCGACTTCGTCAACAAGGCGACGGCACGGTCGAGGCCCACGCCGCGCGACGCCTTGAACAGCACCGTATCCGCGCCGGAGAGCATCCCGTCGAGCGCGGAGGCCGCGCGCTCGGGACTCTCCACGCATTGAATCGCTCCGGCGGGCAATCCCGAGGCCGCGGCGCCTTCTCCGATCGCGCGGGCCCGCGGGCCGACGCAGATCAGGAGGTCGGCGCGCCCCACCGCGTAACGCCCCGTCTCCCGATGCCACCAGAGGTCCTCGGCGCCGAGCTCGAGCATGTCTCCGAGCACCGCGATCTTCCGCTCTCCGGAAAGGAGCTTCAACGTGTCCAGGGCCGCGCGCATCGAGGGAGGACTGGCGTTGTAGGAATCGTCGTAGAGCAGCGCCCCGGAGCCGTGCCGGGAGATCTCGCCGCGGTGGCGGGCGGGAGTCAGAGCGGGCGCGGCCGCCAGGCAGTCCTCCGCCGTCGCCCCGGCCGCGATCGCCACCGCGCAGGCCGCCAGGAAGTTGGCGACCTGGTGGAGGCCGGGCGTCGGCAAGGCGACGGATCCCTGGCCAGCGGGCGTCCTCAAGCAAAACGTCGTGCCCGATTCCCCCGGCGCGACCTCCTCCGCCGTCACGTCGGCCCCCGCTCCGAATCCGAACCGGAGAGTCCGGCCCGGGTGCATTGTCGAGAGCGCGGCAACGCGGGCGTCGTCCGCGTTGGCCACGAAGACTCCCCCGGGCTTCAGGCCCTCGAGGATCTCCGCGTTGGCCCGGGCGACCGTGTCGAGGGATCCGAGGAACTCGAGGTGCTCCGCCGCAATCCGCGTGATCGCCGCGACGTCCGGCTCGAAGGCGCGGGAGAGCCGCGAGATCTCTCCGAGCGCGCTCATTCCCATCTCTCCGACCATCCAGTCGAGCCCTTCGGGCAGGTTGGCGACGGACATCGGGAACCCGATCGCGCTGTTCTGGTTCCCCGGCGTCTTCTCGACGGCGAAGCGGCGGCCGAGGATCGCCGCGGCGAACTCCTTCGTCGTCGTCTTCCCCACCGAGCCCGCGACCGCCGCCAGGCGGAACCCGGCCTCTCTCTTCATCGCGCCCGCGAGCCGCAGGAGCGCGTCCAGAGGATCGGAGACCTCCAGGACCGGAAAGTCCGGCGCGAGGCCCGCCGGACGCCGCTCTCCGAGCACTGCGCGCGCCCCCGAAGCCGCGGCCTGCGCCGCGAAGTCGAGGCCGTCCACCCTCGCCCCGGGCAGCGCCGCGAACAGGTCGCCCGGCCGGACCCGCCGGGAATCCACGGCGACGCCGGAGAGCGCCGCTTCGGCCCCGGCCGGCGTGAGTTTCGCCCGGAGCAATGCCGCGGCCTTCGACACAGTGAAGTTCACCGCCGCGCGAGCTCCGCGGCGACGAGCCGATCGTCGAAAGGCAGGACCTGGCCCCCGATGACCTGCGTCGTCTCGTGCCCCTTGCCCGCGATGACGACGACGACCCCGGAGTTCGCCAGCCCGATCGCGGTCCGGATCGCCTCCCGGCGGTCGGCGATCTTCAAGTACTTCGTCGCGCCCGACGCGGCGAGGCCTCTCTCGACCTCCGCCAGGATCGCCTCCGGGTCTTCGGAGCGGGGATTGTCGGAGGTCGCGATCGGGATGTCGGCCATCCGCCCGGCGACCAGCCCCATCGGAAACCGTTTCCCCTTGTCGCGGTCCCCTCCGCAGCCGAAGACGAGAATGATGGTCTTGTCGGTCAGCTCCCGCACGGCGGCGAGGAGCCGTCGCAGGGCGTCTTCCGTGTGCGCGTAATCGACGAGGATCGCGTAGGACTGTCCGGCCTCGACCGGCTCGAGGCGCCCCGGAACGCGCGGGACGGAAGCGAGAGCCGCCGCGATCCGCTCGGGCCGCATCCCGAGGGCGAGCCCCGCCGCGGCCGCCGCGAGCAGGTTCTCGACGTTGAAGCGCCCGAGCAGGGGCGAGGCGATCGAAAATGTCCCTCCCTCGTGGCGGACCTCGAGCGAAGATCCCGCCAGGTCGCAGCGCGACGCGGCGGCCCGGACGTCGGCCGGCCCGCCCGAAGCCGAATACGTCAGGACCGGAGGCGCCGCTTGCGAAGCGAGGCGCCTCCCGAAGGCGTCGTCGGCGTTCACGACGGCGGCGGCTCCGGGCTTGCGCATCGCGAAGAGCCCGGCCTTCGCCAGCGCGTAGCTCTCCATGTCGCCGTGAAAGTCGAGATGATCGCGCGTCAGGTTCGTGAAGACCGCCACGTCGAAACGGCACCCGGCGACGCGGTCCAGGGCGAGCGCGTGCGAGGAGACCTCGATCGCCGCCGCCGGCACTCCGGCCTCGACCATCTCCGCCAGCAGATCCTGGATATCGGGCGCCTCCGGCGTCGTGCGGTTCGCCGCGATTTCCCGGCGCCCCGTCCGGTAGGCGACGGTGCCGAGGAAGCCGGACTGGCCGTGGCGCTCCGCCAGCAGCGCCTCCAGCAGCATCGCCGTCGTCGTCTTTCCGTTCGTGCCCGTGACCGCGGCGAGCACGAGTCTCTCCGCGGGATTCCCCGCCCGCCGCGCGGCGAGGAGGGCGAGCGCCCGGCGCGGGTTCTCGACGCGCACCCAGGCCACCGGCCCGGATCCTTCGGGAGCCGGGCGGTCCGAGACGACCGCGGCCGCTCCCCGCGAGATCGCCTGCGGCGCATGGTCGAACCCGTCCGCCGTTTCCCCGCGGATCGCGACGAAGACATCTCCCGGCGCGACCCTCCGGGAGTCGTAACGCACGCGCGCGATTTCCGGATCGGGCGTCGCGCGATTGACTTCGGCCTCCGGCAGGACCGAGAGGAGCTCCATGAGTTTCACGGACCGGAGGAGTTGGAGCTCGTCTCCTCCCGGCTGCGAGCCGGCCGGCTGATCGGAGGGGCGGTATCCGAAAGGCGCAGCGTCTGGGGCTGACCCGGCCGCACGGCGGTCCCGGGCTGCGGATCCTGCGCGACCACGAACCCCGAGCCGTGCAGCCGCGCCGGCAGTCCCAGGCGCGCGAGGATGGCCAGGGCTTGCCGCGCCGACAGGCCGATGACGTCGGGAGCCACGATCTTGCCTTCGGCCGGAGAGTCGGCGTTCGGTGCTCGGTGCTCGGTGCTCGGGGGGACCCAACCGGGCACCGGGAGCCGGGAACCGGGAACCGGCTCCTCTGAATGCACGGAGACCGGCACGACCCCCGGCGGGTAGGCCACGCGGCCGTCGGAGGAGGCGAGCACGGTCGAGGGAAGCCGCTGCTCGGCCGGAGCCACTCGCAGGATGTCGAGCGCCTGGGTGACGACGCGCGCGAAGAGCGGCGCCGCGACGTCCCGCGCGTAGTACTTGCCCCTGGGCTCCTCGACGACGACCACGGCGACCACCCGGGGATTCTCCGCCGGAACGAACCCGACGAAGTTGGGAACGTAGCGTCCGGCCTGGTATCCGCCGGGTCCCGCCTTCTGCGCCGTCCCGGTCTTGCCTGCCACGGAGAAGCCGGGGATCGCGGCCGTCGTGCCGGTTCCCCGCTCGACGACGCCCGCCAGGATGTTCCGGAGGGACCGGGCCGTTGCCTCCGAGATCACGCGGACCGGAGCGGGCGCCGGGGGCCGCTCGACGCGGCCGTCGGGCCGGCGGATCGCGGTCACGAGACGCGGCTGCACGAGAAGCCCCCCGTTGGCGATGACCGCGGCGACGCGCGCGAGCTGCAGGGCCGTCAGCGCGACCTCCTGGCCCATCGAGATCGAAGCGTTGGACAGGGCGGACCAGCGCGAGAGCGGACGGAAGATGCCGGCGGCCTCTCCGGGCAGATCCACTCCCGTCGGCCTCCCGATGCCGAACGCGCTCGCTCCCTCGAAGAGTCGCTGCGGGCCCAGCCGCAGTCCCACGCGGATGATCCCGATGTTGGAGGAACGCTCGAAGATCCCGGCGAGAGTCAGAGAGCCGTAATCGTGATGCTTGTCTTCGTTGATCGTCACCCGGCCGATCTTGATCACGCCGTGGCCGGTTTCGATGATCTCGTCGAGCCGGATCAGGCCGCGCTCGAGCGCGGTCGCGCCCGTGACGATCTTGAAAGTGGAGCCGGGCTCGTAGGCGTCCGCGATCGCGTGATTGCGGCGCGTCTCGGCGGAGAAGCGCCCGTACTGGTTCGGGTCGAAGCCCGGGGCGCTCGCCATCGCCAGGATCTCCCCGTTCCAGGGGTCCAGCAGCACGATGCTGCCCGACTTCGCGTCGAGCTCGCTGAGCGTGGACGCGAGCTCCCGCTCGGCCGCGAACTGGATGCCCGAATCGAGGGAGACCGTCAGCGCCGCCCCTTCCTGCGCCGGGCGGCCCGCCGCCTCCGCCTCGCCGTACGTCGATTGGCGCGCGTCTGTCAGCGCGACGATCTCGCCGGGCTTGCCGCGAACCGTCTGCTCGTAGGAGTACTCGAGGCCTGCCAGGCCGCGATCGTCCAGGCCGACATATCCCAGGACCGAAGCGGCGAGCGACCCCTTCGGGTAGAACCGCTTCGGCTCGGCGACCAGGCGCACTCCGGAGAGCTTCAGGGCGCGGACCTGGTCGGCAACCGGCGGCTCCACCTTGCGGGCGATCCAGACGAAGCCCTTCTCCTGCCTCAAGCGCTCGAGGATCTTCCCGCGCGGGACCTGGAGGAGAGGCGCAAGGGCGGAGGCGGCGGCCGGGGCATTTTCGACCTCATCGGGGACCGCGTAGACGGACGAGACTTCGACCGAGACCGCCAGCTCGCGGCCTTCGCGGTCCAGGATGGGGCCGCGGCGCCCGGAGACCTCGATGCGCCGCTCCTGCTGCCGCTGGGCCCGAGCGCGGTACTTCGACCCCTGCACGATCTGGAGCTGAACCAGTCGCCCGACAACGAGCGCCGCCCAGACGGCGAGGCCCAGGGCGAAGAAACGGAGGCGCCGGCTGCGAAGGACGTTCACCGCGACGGCTCCGCTGCCGCGGGCGCTTCGATGTACTGGATCTGTCCCGGCCGTGGTGGGCGCAGCCCCTTGCGCGCGGCGACCGCGACCACGCGCGCGGGCGCCGAGGCCAGGGCCAGATCGGCGCGCAGGCGGCGGTTCTCCTCCTCGAGCCGGGAGAGGACCTTCACGCGCGACTCGCGGGCGTATCCGATGCGAACCGTTTCGACGTGCAGGGCGACGCAGACGAAGAGAGCGCAGGCCAGCGGCAGACCGGCGAGGAGATAGGTGGCGAGCTCGCGCCCGCGGCGGCGGTCCCGCTCGCGCGTCAGGTGGAGATTCTCGACGCGCTTGGACTGCGCGTACGCGACGGCGCTCATTCCCCTTCTTCGATCCTCTCCGCGGCGCGCAGGCGCGCGCTGCGGGACCGGGGGTTCCCGTCCACCTCGGTCTCGGACGCAACGATCGGCCGCCGCGTCAGGATCTTCAGCACGCGCCGGGCGCCGCACACGCAGGACGGGAGAGAACGGGGGCAGAGACAGACGCCGGACTGGCGGCGGAACGCCTCCTTGACCATCCGGTCTTCCAGCGAGTGATAGGCGATCACGGCCAGGCGACCGCGAGCGTTCAAGCGATTGACGGCCGCGGCGAGGAAGCTCGAGAGGGCGACGAGCTCCTGGTTGACCTCGATGCGGAGGGCCTGAAAGACCCGGGTGGCAGGATCGATCCTTTCGCGGGTCCCCTTGGCCCGCGCGACGATGCGCGCCAGCTGGCGAGTTCCGGTGATCGGGCCCCGAAAGGCGCGTTCCTGCACGATTCCCCGAGCGATTTTTGCCGCCATCCTTTCCTCCCCGTATTCACGCAGGATGCGTGTCAGTTCCTCGACCGATGCCGTCGCGACGATGTCGGCGGCGGCCCGGCCCGTCCCACTCATGCGCATATCCAGCGGCCCGTCTCGGCGAAACGAGAACCCGCGCGGACCTTCCTCCAGTTGCATCGACGAGACGCCGAGGTCCGCCAGGATGCCGTCGGCGGGAGGAGACTCCGCGAGAACGCGATCGAGATCCGCGAAGTTCTCGAGGACGAGCGTGACACGGTCGCCGAAGCGCTCGAGCCGCGAGCGGGCCAGCGCGATTGCGTCGGGGTCCCGATCGATGCCGAGGAGGCGGACGCCCGCGCTCCTTTCGAGCAGCGCCTCCGCGTGTCCGCCGGCTCCGACGGTCGCGTCCACGAAGAACCCTCCACGCTCGGGCGCGAGGATCTCGGTCGCCTCCTCAAGAAGGACCGGCGTGTGCCCCCTCTTCTCAACGTCTGGCGTCTCCCGTCTCCCGTCTCACAACTCACAACTCACAACTCGCGACTTCCCGCTACGACATCAGCAGCTTCGACATCTCGTCGTAGTCCTCGGGCGTGAAGTCCTCACCCGCGAGCTTCGAGGCGAGGGCGCCCCGGTCGGAGACGACGAGGTGATCGATGTTCCCCGTGACCACCACGTCGGGCGGCAGCTTCGCCGCGTCGCGGAGAATCTGCGGGATCAGCACGCGCCCCTGTCCGTCGAGCGACGCGTTCTGTCCGTAGTAGTTGACGCGCTCGAGGAACTTGTTCTTCGCGCGGTGGATGGCCGGAAGCGCGGCGAGCTTCTCCTCGAGCGAGCGCCAGACCGGCAGCGGGTAGAGCAGGACCTCCCGTCCGTGCAGAGACGTCACGAACATCTCGGCGCCGAACGCCTCTTCGATCTGCTGGCGAAAAAGGCTCGGCACCTTGAGACGGCCCTTTTCGTCCAGGCGGGCCGGGGCACTGCCGCGAAAACGATCCATCCGTCCTTCTTGTCGCCCCGATCAAGGGATCGAGACCACTTTCTTCCATTTTTTACCAGATTAAGCCACTGGCGTGGATTTTGGTGTCTCCGTGCTTTATTAGTCAAGCAAAAGATTTTGCCTAAAAAAATTAGGGGCGTAAGGAAAGCGCAAACCGAACCGCGCTTCAGGTTTCAGGTTTCAGGTTTCAGGAACTGCGCTTCCGTCCTGAGAGCTGGAAACTGAAACTCGAAGCTCGTCAGTCGTGCCAGTGACTCGTCATGTCGAGCCAGAGAGCGAGGCCGCGGTGGGTTCCATATCGCGCATACCTCCGGGCGATCGCACGATCTGTAGCGCGCCGCGGACCGGGGTACCGGCGGCGGTACTCCTGCCGCACCCAGGAATCGATCGCCAGGTAATCGTGCCGCCCCACAATGCGCAGGAGCCCTTCCGCCGCGTAGGGACCGAACCCGTGCTCCGAGAGAATCGCGTCCCGGATTCCGTCCGCTGGCGCGTCGGAACGCTCCCAGAGCGCGAGTTCGAGGTCTCCGCGCGCGACGCGGCGCGCGAAACGCGAAAGCGACGCGGCGCGATATCCGCAGCGCACCTTCGCTCTCAATCGCGGCGCCGACAACACGGCGACCGCTTCCGCGCTCGGGAACGCGCGTCTCTCGGCGCCCGCGAGCGCGATCAGACGCGCCACCATTCCCTTCGTCGCGGCCCAGGAGCAGTTGGTCGTCAGCAGCATCTTGACGGCGTCTTCGAAGAGTGACGGCGCGCGCAGGATCCGCCCGCGTCCGTTCGCCAGCGCCCGGACGAGATCCGGCTCACCGGAGATCGAGCGAGCGAACCCGCTTAAGTCGACGTCGAGGGAAAAGACGCGCCGGGCGACGGCCGCGAGCGAACCCCTCTCGAGGCGGTCGGATTGCGCCTCGAGACTTCCGCGCCGCGCGCGAAACGAGACGAAAGCCGGCGGGCACCCCTCACCCCGCCCCTCTCCCGCCGGGAGAGGGAGATCGATCCACGTCGTCAGGAGCTCGTTCTCGCGGTCGTAGGAGAACGGCGGCAGGTCGTACCAGCCGTGCGAACGGACGACGCCGTCGAAGGAGAAGTCTTGAGGAAGGGGAATCCGGATGCGGGCCAAGGTGTCAGGGAACAGGGGTCGGGTCAAATGCAGGTGTCGGGTTTCAGGTGTCGGGTGTCAGGGACGGGAGCCCAACCTGGCACCTGGCACCTGCATTCCCCCTGACAACCTTGAACCTGACACCTAGCTCTTTTTCTCATCGAGCTTCGCCAACTCCGGATCGTAGATCTTCACGAAGGCCTCCCGCCGCAGCTTGGCAACGTACTCGCCGAAGCGCTTCTCGTAGAGGTTCTCGCCGATCCGTTTCTTCAGGTCCTCGCTCACGTCCGCGAAGGCGCGGTAGCCGGCCGGCTTGCGGTCCGTCACCCGGAAGAGGTGGATCGAGCGCGGCTGGAGGGCGGGCGGCGGGTACTCCTGCGGGGGATCGGAGAAGACGGCCGCATCGAGCGCCGGAAGGAGCTCCCCTTTCGAGACGCTCCCGAGGTCCCCCCCGCGCTCCTTCGCGTTCCCCTCGGAGTATTCCTTCGCGAGGTCCGCGAACGGGGTCCCCGCCGCGAGCTTGCCCCGCGCCTCTTCCAGCCGCGCCACGGCCTTCTCGCGCGCGGCGGCGTCGTTGGCGGGGAAACGGATGACGATCTCCGAGACGCGCGCCGATTCCGGGACCTTGTACAGGTTGTCTTTCTGCCTCTCGTACTCGAGCCGCAGCATGTCCTCGGAGATCTCGAGCTTCGATGTCACGTCGCGGCCGATGACCTTCTGCAGGATGATCGTCTGCCGCATCTGGCGCTTCAGGTCCTCGCGCGTCATGTTGGATGAGGCGAGCGCGGCGTCGAACTCCTGGTCGGTCGCCAGGTTGTACTGCCGCTTGACGCGCTCGACGGCGGTCTCGATCTCCTCGTCCGAGGCCGAGACACTCATCTCCTTGGCCCGCTCCTCGAGGAGCCTCTCCTTGATCAGGTCTTCCAGCACCTCGCGCTTGATCTGCGCCGGATCGGTGGGGGCCTGGGGGGCGTGCGACGCGGCCACCACCCGCCGCTGGAACTCCGAATTGGTGATCAACCGGTCGTTGACCCGTGCCAGGATCTTCTCGACCAGCTCCGATGCCGTCAGGGAGGCCCCGATGAGTATCACTGCGAAACCGAGCGAGATTCGCTTGTACATGCGCCGTTTCATAACAAGACGACTCTAATGGAATTCCGAGGTGTCACCTGGACCCCACTCTTTCCCGTTCGAACTCATCCAGCCAGGCCGTCAGCTCGGAAAGCACGGCGTCTCCCGGGGGGGACGGCAGGGAGAGCACGCGCCCGGGCGAGAGCTTCGCGCCGCGGGTACGGCGGACGAAGTCGAGGAGGCGCTCGGGATCCACCGCGGCGTCCTCCGCGAATCGCAGGTGAACCAGCCCCGCCTGCCGCGTGATGGAAGTGACCCGGAGACGCTCGGCGCGCGCGCGCAGCCGCGAGTACGCAACGAGGCGCCGAACCGCCTCGGGCGGCTCCCCAAAGCGGTCGGCGATCTCGCGGGCCGTCTCCTCCAGGGACCGGTCGTCGCTCGCGCGGGCGATCTTCTTGTAGATCATCATGCGCCAGTTCTCGTCGGCCACGTAGTCGGGAGGAATCGTCAGGTCGAGGCCGAGAGAGAGCGTGACGGCCCGCTCGGGGCGGGCCTCCTCTCCCCGCATCTCGCGGACCGTCTCTTCGAGCAGCGTCAGGTACGTCTCGAAGCCCACCGAGACGATCTGGCCCGACTGCTCTCCCCCGAGGATGTTCCCGGAGCCGCGGATCTCCAGGTCCTTGGCAGCGATCCGGAAACCGGCCCCGAGGTCGCAGAACTCCCGGATCGAGGCGAGGCGCCGGCGAGCCGTGTCCGAGAGCGCCGCCGTCTCGTGGACCAGGAGGAACGCCTGCGCGGGCTTGTCGCTCCGGCCGACGCGCCCGCGCAGCTGGTAGAGCTGCGCGAGGCCGTAGGTCTCCGCGCGGTCGATCAGGATCGTGTTGGCGGAGGGAATGTCCAGCCCGTTCTCGATGATCGTCGTCGCGAGCAGCACGTCCGCCTGGCGCGAGAGGAAACGCGTCATCGCCTTCTCGAGCTCTCCTTCGCGCATCGCGCCATGGGCGACCGTCACGCGCACGGAAGCGACGAGATTCTCGAGCTCCTGCTTGACCCGGCCGATGGATTCGACGCGGTTGTGCACGAAGAAGACCTGGCCCCCGCGGCCGAGCTCCGCCTCAATCGCCTCGCGGATGACCTGGGGTTTGCGCGGGACGACCTGGGTCTCGATGGCGAGCCGGTCGCGAGGCGGCGTCTCGATGATCGAGAGGTCTCGCAGCCCCGACAGCGAGAGATGGAGCGAGCGCGGGATCGGCGTCGCCGACATCGCGAGGACGTCGATCGAGGCCTTCCACTCCTTCAGCCTCTCCTTCTGCCCGACGCCGAACCGCTGCTCCTCGTCCACGATGAGGAGCCCCAGGTCGCGGAAGGCGATGTCCTTTCCGAGAAGACGGTGCGTGGCGATCAGGATGTCCACCGAGCCCTCGGCGACCTTCTCCACGACCGTCTTCTGCTCCGCGCGCGGACGCAGGCGCGAGAGCAGCTCGATCGTCACCGGGAAGGCGGCGAAGCGGCGGGTGAACGTCCGGAAGTGCTGGTCCGCGAGGATGGTCGTCGGGGCGAGGACCGCCACCTGCTTCCCGTCGAGCACCGCCTTGAACGCCGCGCGCATGGCGACTTCCGTCTTGCCGTAGCCGACGTCGCCGCAGAGGAGGCGGTCCATCGGCTTCTCCGACTGCATGTCCCGCTTCACGTCGGCGATCGCCTGCGCCTGGTCGGGAGTCTCGTCGTACTCGAAGGCGTCCTCGAATTCCTTCTGCCACGGCGAGTCCTTGGAGAAGGCGAACCCGGGCGAAAGGCTGCGGCGCGCGTAGAGCTTGAGCAACTCGTCGGTCATGTCCCGCATCGCCTTCTTGACCGAGGCCTTGCGCCGCAGCCACCCGGCCCCGCCCAGCTTGTCGAGAGCCGGTGCGACCCCTTCCACGCCCGCGTACTTCTGCACCAGGTCGAAGCGCTCGACCGGCAGGAGGAGCGTCTTCTCCTCCGCGTATCCGATCTCCATGAACTCGCGCTCCTCCCCTTCCACGGGGACGCGCTTCAACCCCTTGAAGAGGCCGATCCCGTAATCGCGGTGAACGACCGCGTCGCCGAGCTTCAGGTCCCGCAGGTCGGAGAGGAAGGCCTCCGCCGGCCGCCGCCGGGAGACCGCGACCGGCCGCTCCTCGCCGAAGATCTCGCTCTCGGAGTAGAGAGAGACGCGCGGCTCGCGCAGGCGAAACCCCGAGGAGATGTCCGCCGGGACGCTGACGAGCGCTCCGGCTCGCCGCTCCGAGGAGACGTGGAGCGAGTACTCGAGGGCGAACCGGCGGAGCTTCTCGGCCCCTCCGGTCAGCCGCACGGCGACGAAGACCTCTTCTTCCGATTCGAGAGCGCGCGCCATCTCCGCCGAGGCCTCGGCCGTGCGCCCGCCGTGTCCGACGACCGCCTCCGCGGGCAGCCCGATGAGCGCCTTCCCGGACGCGGAGAGCCCGAGCCGGTCGAGGACGAGGGCCGCCCGCGAGACGCCCTCCCGGATGCGCAGCGCGGGATGGAGAAGCTCTTCCGGCGCGAAGGCGTCGCGGTCGGGGTCGCGGTCGCCGGCGAGCCGCTGCGCGAACTCCTCGATCTCCTCCTCGACCGCGGCCGGCTCGACCGCCACGAGCAGGGCTCCCGCGGCGTAATCGAGCCACCCGGACGGCATCACGGCCACAGCCGGCGCGAACACCGCGCTCTCGACCGCCGAGGGGGGACGTCCGATCCTCTCGGTCATGAGCTCCCGTGCCTCTTCCGACTCCTCCGCGGCGGCGAACGGGACGAGCGCGACGCTCTGGAGGCGCTCGCGGGAGCGCTGCGTGTCGGGATCGAAGATCCGGATCGACGCGATCCGGTCCCCATCCAGCTCCACACGCACCGGAAGATCGCGGTCGGGCGGAAAGACGTCGAAGAGGCCGCCGCGCACCGCGAGGTCTCCGGTCTCGGCCGCGAGGTCGGCGCGGCGGTATCCGACGCGGGTCAGCCGCGCGATCAAGCCGGGCAGCGAGATCTCGTCCCCCTCGGCGAGCGCCACGCGGAGCCGGACGAACTCCTCGCGCGAAGGGAGGCGGGTGAAGAGCGAACGCGCGGGCAGGACCGCCGCTCCGACCGCTTCCTCGCCCGCGAGCGCCGAGAGGAGCGCGAACTCGTCCCGCCGCGCCTTGAGGGAGGGCGGGATGCGCTGGTACGGCGTGAGCGTCGGCGCGGGCGCCCGGAAGACGCGCGCCAGGCCGGCCGCCTCCAGATCGCAGATCAGCCGTTCCGCTTCCTTCTCGTCCGGGACGACGATCGCCAGCGGGCGGGAGAGGTCCTGCGCGAGCGCGGCGAGGAGAAGCCCCGGGAGGGCCCCCACACCTCCCGCCACGACGACGCGGTCCTCTCCGCCCCGGACCCGTTGGAGGAGGTCCGCGTAGGAGGGAACGTCCCGCGCGAGATCAGCGAGCAAGGACCCAGTCAAGGGCTGAAGATCGGTCAAGAGACCGGGTGATCTGCGATCCGGCTCTCGACTCCTCTCATCGGCGCCAGCTCGCGCAGGCGCCGGACCGCGCCGGCCACGGCCTCGATCGTGAAGTCCACCTCCTCGTCGGTGTTCCAGCGGCCGAGGCCGAACCGGATCGAGGCATGCGCGAGATCATCCGGCACGCCGAGAGCCTTCAGGACGTGGGAAGGGCGCAGCGAAGCCGACGTGCAGGCGGAGCCGGAAGAGACCGCGATGTCCCGGAGGCCCATGAGCAGCGCCTCCCCCTCGACTCCCGCGAAGGAGAGGTTCAAATTGCCCGGCAGGCGCCACTCCTCTTCGCCGGGCGCGAGCGCGCCGTCCTCCGCGATCCGCGGCAACGGCGCGCCGTTGACGCGGACGTCCTCGACGCGCGACACGATTCCGTCATGCAGCCGCTTTCGCAGCCGGCGTAGCCGGCGCGCTTCCGTCTCCATCTCGGCCACGCTGATCTCGGCGGCCTTGCCGAACCCGACGATACCCGGGACGTTCAGGGTCCCGGAGCGCAGGCCCCGCTCGTGCCCGCCTCCGAGGATCAAGGGCGAGAGCCTCACCCGCGGGCTCTTCGAGCGGACGAAGAGGGCCCCGACTCCCTTGGGTCCGTAGATCTTGTGCGCGCTCACCGACGCGAGGTCGACACGCATCACCTCGACGTCGAAGGGGATCTTGCCGAAGCCCTGGACGGCGTCCGTGTGGAAGAGCACTCCCCGCTCCCTGCAGACGGCTCCGAACTCGGCGATCGGGTGGATCGTGCCGACCTCGTTGTTGGCGAGCATGAGCGAGACGAGGACCGTCCGCTCCGTGAGCGCGCCGCGCAGCTGCTCCGCCGTGATCCGCCCGAACCGGTCCGTCGGCAGATACGTGATCTCGAAGCCCTCCTTCTCCAGGGCCTCGCACGTGTCGAGCACGGCGCGGTGCTCCGTCTTTCCGGTGACGAGGTGATTCCCCTTCTGCCGATACATCCGCGCGGCGCCCAGGATCGCGAGATCGTCGGATTCCGTCGCGCCGCTCGTGAACACGATCTCCTTGTCCGACGCGTTCATCGCGGACGCGACCTGGTGGCGCGCCTCGTCCACCGCCGCCTCCGCCTCCCACCCGAACACATGATTGCGCGAAGCCGCGTTGCCGAAAGTCTCGGTGAAATACGGCAGCATGGCCTCCAGCACGCGCGGGTCCACCGGCGTCGTCGCGTGGTGATCCATGTAGATCGGCAGCTTCATCGTCTCTCCGCAACCGCGCGACCCACTATAGGAGGGGGTCCGGGGCGTTGCAAACGAAGGGAACCGCGGGACGGAGGAGAGTCGTTTCGCCGGCGGCGACGGGTCGCCGGCCCGTTTCCGGCCTCTCTCAGATCTCTTCGGCCGGAAGCAGAAAGGCGTGGAGTTTCCGGCCCAGGCGTTTCTCGACGGAGGCGAGGGCCGTCCGCACGAGGCCGATCCGGGCGTCCTCGAGGGCCACGAAGATCAGGTCGGAGACTCCGGGCGCGACACGCGAGCCGAACCGCGGCCCCGTCGATCCCTCGCCGTGGACGGACGGGACCTCGGTGAAACCGTAGGCCCCGACCGACTCGAGAGCGGCCTCCGCGTCGTCCCGCGCCTCCCGCGGGACAACGAGGACTACGAGCTTCACGCGGGCGCTCCCGGCTCGCGCACGCCGAACTTGCGCAGGATGGCCATCATCGGGCACGTCTTGGTGAAGGCCGACTGCAGGAGGTTGGCGCCGACGAACGCGGTGAAGAGAAAGAACGCCGGATGGACGAACCACCCCAGGGCGACCGAGAGAAGGACAAAGGTCCCGGCGATCGCGCGCAGCCACTCATTGAGCGTCATAGGAGACTCCCTTCTGTGGACGTCATTAGACTCCCGTTTCCCGATTTCCGATTCCCGTTTCCCGTCTCGAGCGCTCCGCCGGCGGAGGCCTTCCTCTCCTCGGAGCGCTTGAGCAGATAGTAGAGGACTGGCACGGCCGCCCGCGAGAGCAGCGTCGCGGCCACTTCCCCGGCCATCATCGCGACGGCGAGCCCCTGGAAGATGGGGTCGAAGAGGATGACCGAGGAGCCGACGACGACGGCGGCGGCGGTCAGCAACATCGGCCGGAAGCGCACCTCGCCGGCGTCGAGGACAGCCTCGGAGAGCGGCATCCCTTCGCCGCGGCGCAGCTCGATGAAGTCCACGAGGATGATCGAGTTGCGCACGATGATGCCCGCGCCGGCGATGAACCCGATCATCGAGGTGGCGGTGAAGAAGACGCCGAAGAGGGCGTGCGCCGGCAGGATCCCGACGAGCGTCAGCGGGATCGGCGCCATGATGACGAGCGGCACCGCGAAGCTCTTGAACCACCCGACGACGAGAACGTAGATCAGCACGAGGACCGCGGCGAAAGCGAGGCCCAGGTCGCGGAAGACCTCGTAGGTCACGTGCCACTCGCCGTCCCACTTGATGCCGTAGCGGCTCGTGTCGAACGGCGCGTTGGCGGTCTGCGTCGTGATCCGGTAGCCGCCGGGGACGCGGATCCCCGCGAGCCCCCTCTCGAGCGCCGCGATGGCATACACCGGGGCCTCTTTCGCGCCCGCGACGTCGGCGGTGACGTAGACGACGGGTTTCAGGTTCTTGTGGTAGATCGAGGTCTCCTCCGGCCGCAGCTCGAAGCGCCCGATCTCCGAGAGCGGCACGAGCCTCCCGCCCGCGTTGGGCACCGTCAGCACCGAAAGCGCGCCGAGATCGTTGCGGAGGCCCTGCGGAAGCGTGACGACGATCGGGATGCGCTCGCGGACGTCCGGAAGATGGATTTCGCCGGCGGAGTCGCCCCCCAGGGCCAGGCGCAGCGCGGCCGCGGCGTCCGCCTCGCGGATCCCCGCGAGCCCGGCCTTCTCGCGGTCGAGCCGGTAGACCACCTTCTCCCGCGGGCTCTCGACGTACCAGTCCACGTCCACGACTCCTTCGGTGCGGGAGAAGAGGTCCTTGACCTGGCGGGCGACGTCGCGCCGGCCCGCGTCGTCGGGGCCGTAGACCTCGGCGACGAGCGTCTGGAGGACCGGCGGTCCGGGCGGCACCTCGGCCACCTTGATGCGGGCGGCGTAGCGGCGGCCGACTGTCTCGAGGAGAGGGCGCGCCGCCTTCGCGATCGCGTGCGAGGAGCGGCGGCGGTCCCCCTTGCGCGCGAGCGCGACCTGGATATCCCCCTGGTGGGGGCCGCCGCGAAGGAAGTAGTGCCGCACCAGGCCGTTGAAGTTGTACGGCGCGGCCGTCCCGGCGTAGACCTCCGTGCCGACGACTTCCGGGAGCCCCTTGAGTGAGTCCGCCATCTCGGCGAGCGCGCGGCTGTTCGTCTCCAGGGTCGTCCCTTCCGGAAAATCGACGACGACCTGGAACTCGTTCTTGTTGTCGAAGGGGAGCATCTTGACGTGCACGACGCCGAGCGGCAGGAGAACGAGGGCGGCGAGGAGGAGCGCGGCGATCATGGCGAAGAAGACGATCCGCGCGCGGCCATTCCCCTCCGTCACGAGCGGCGTCATCGCCCGGCGATAGAGGCGCGCGAGAGCTCCCGCCTTCGCCTCGCCGCCCCCGTGAGCGCCGGCCGGGGCGCCGCGGAAGAGGAGGCGCGCCGCCCAGGGAGACACCGCGAAGGCAACGAAGAGCGAGAAGAGCATCGCCGAGGAGGCGCCGATCGGGATCGGGCGCATGTAGGGCCCCATCAGCCCGCCCACGAAGCCCATCGGGACGATCGCCGCGATGACCGCGAAGGTCGCGAGGATCGTCGGGTTGCCGACCTCGTCGGTCGCCTCCACGGCGACCGCGGCGAGCGGCCGGCCGCGCGCCCCCGGCATCCGAAGGTGCCGCACGATGTTCTCGACCACGACGATCGCGTCGTCCACGAGGATCCCGATCGAGAAGATCAGGGCGAAGAGCGTGATGCGGTTCAACGTGTAGCCGAAGAGCCCGAAGACGAAGAGCGTCAGGGCGAGCGTGACGGGCACGGCGAGCAGAACGACCCCCGCCTCGCGGCGCCCGAGCGCGAGCGCCATGAGGAGCGCGACGGAGAGCGTCGCGAGCCCCATGTGCTTCAGGAGCTCGTTGGACTTCTCCGAGGAAGTCTCCCCGTAGTCGCGTGTGACCGTTGTGGAGACGTCGGCGGCAAGAAGTCTCGGCTTCAAGGCCTCCAGCTTCTTCTCGATCGCGCGGACCACGGCGATGGCGTTGGCGCCGCGGCGCTTCGAGACCGAGAGGGTCACCGCCGGCCATCGTCCGGTCACTCCCGGTTCGCCGTGCGTCACGTAGGCCGCCGGCTCCTCCGGTCCGTCCACGACGCGCGCGACGTCTCCCAGCCGAACGGGGCGGCCGCCGCTCTCGGCCACGACCACGGAGGAGAGCTCCTCCGCCGAGCGGACGAAGCCGCCGGCCTCGATCAGGACCTCCCGGTCGTCGGCGACGAGCGGGCCGGCCGGGAGCCGGTGGTTGGCGGCCGCGATGGCCGGAAGGACGGCCCCGGGCGCGAGACCGCGTGCCGCGAGCCGAGCCGGGTCGAGCTCCACGCGGAACTCCCGCCGCAGCCCGCCGATCAGGGCCGTGTCGGAGACTTCCGGGATCGTCTTGATCTCGTTCTCGACTTCCGCCGCGAGCTGGCGCAGCATGGCGGAGTCCTGCGCGCGGCTCCAGAAGGTGAGCGCCCAGATCGGGACGTCGTCGATCGACCGCGCCTTGACGAGCGGCGGCGGAAGGCCCGGCGGCCATCGGTCCGCGATCGCGTCGAGCTTGCCCCGCACGCGCACCAGGGCGCGGTCCGGGTCCTCGCCGACGCGGAACCGGACGACGAGGAAGCCATGGTCGGGGGAGGAGGTCGAGTAGACGTACTCGACTCCGGGAATGGACCAGAACTCCTTCTCGAGCGGCGCGACGAGCCGCCGCTCGACCTCGACGGCGCTCGAGCCCGGCGCCGCCGCGAAGACGTCGATCATCGGCACCTTGATCTGCGGCTCCTCCTCGCGCGGCGTCACGAGGACCGAGAGCGCCCCGAGGGCGAGCGCGAAGAGGACGAAGAGGGGCGTCAGCTTCGACTCGACGAAGGCGCGGGCCAGCCGCCCGGCGATGCCCAGGGGACGGCGCTCGAGCGCCAGGCGCGTCTTCGGGTCGAGCGTCACGGCGCCAGCCGGGTCCCCGCCTCGAGGTCCGCCGGCGGATCGAGGACGACGCGCTCGCCCGCCGCGAGGCCGGAGCGGATCTCGACGAAGCCCCCGGCGCGGCTGCCCGTCCGCACGTAGCGCGGCGCCACGCGCCCGTCCGTCCCCACGGCCCAGGCGATCTCGAGGCCGCCGCGCGCGACGACGGCCTTCTCGGAGACGAAGAGTCGAGGGGTGGCGGCGCCGGGCAGCACCACGCGCGCGAAGGATCCGACCGGGGGCTCCGCAACGCCGGCGGCCTCGGGCAGGTCCACCCGGATCGTGCGCCGCCGAGTCGAGGGATCCACGGCTCCCGCGATCTCCGCGATGACGCCCGAAACGGAGCGGCCGCCGATCCGGATCTCCACCGAGTCGCCCGGTTTCAGTTCCGCCGCTTCTCGCTCGCCCGGCGCCGCCTCGACGCGGCGGCCCGTGAGCGACGCGATGCGCACCAGCGGCCGGCCGGGGGCCGCGAGGTCCCCCGGCGAGACCATCTTCTCGACAACGACGGCGTCGAAGGGAGCGGTCAGGACCGCTTGCGCGCGGTCCGCTTCCGCGCGGCGCTCCCGCGCCTCGGCCGACGCGGCCGCGGCCGACGCCGCCGCTTCGTCCTGCCTGGCCCGGTCGAGCTCGATCGCCGCCGCGGCGCCGCGCTCGGCGAGCCTCTCGAAGCGCCCGCCGTTCTTCTTTGCCAGCGCGAGCGAGGCCCGGGCCGCCGCGAGCTCGGCACGCGCCCCCTCGAGGGCCGCTTCCGTCTCCCGCTCTTCGAGACGGACGAGGACCGCTCCGGCCCGAACGGCCTGCCCCGGCACGACCTCGACGCCCGCGACCGGGGCCGACAGCCGGCTCGAGAGGACCGCTTCCAACCTGCCGACCACGACGCCGTCGATCTCCAGGCTGTTCCCCTCCGTCCGGCTCGCGACCGTGGCCGTCTCGAGCTTCCGCGCCGGCGCCTCGGGCCCGCGGGCCGTTTCGTTCTTCGCGCAGGCGGCCGCCGCGAGCGCGGCGGCGAGCAGGACCGTCATCCGTTTCATGGAGTCTCCTCGCCTTCGGGAGGCAGGCCCAGCGCCAGCCTCAGAGTCGCTTCCGCCGCCAGGCGCTCGGATTTCGCGCCGCAGACGCCGAGGCGCGCGCGCAGCTCGGCCGCGCGGGCCTCGAGCAGGTCGGCGAGTCTCGCCGCCCCTTCGTCGTAGCGGGCCTGCTGGATCTCGCGGGCCTGCCGCGCCGCCGCCGCGGCCTCGGAAAAAGCCGCCAGGCGCGCTTCCGAGGCCTCGAGCGCGGCTTTCGCCGAAGCGATCTCCTTCTGAGCCGCGCGGCGCGCCGCCGACGCCGAGGCCTCGGCCGAGAGCGCGGCCGCACGCGACTCGGCCACGCGGGAGTCGATCGCCCCCGAGGAGAACAGCGGAATCCGAAACCCCCCGAAGACCGACGCGGAATCGCCCCATCGCTCCGCCGGCCTCGGAGCGTGGAGCTCGTAGCGGCCCTGGATCGAGAGCGCCGGCCAGCGCGAGCGCGCCGCGGCTCTCTCCCGGTCCCGCGCGGCCTTCGCGGCGAGCTCCGCCGCCGCGACGTCGTCGCGCTCGGCGGAGGCGGCTTCGGGCACCGCGCGCGGACCCGGCAGCTCCGCCAGCGGACGCCGCGCGGCCTCCGACCCGATGAGCGCCGCGAGCGCCGCCCTCGACTCTTCCCGGGCCGCCCGCTCTTCCGCGGCTTCCGCCTGGACCTCGGCCAGCGCGGCGCGCGCCCGCGCGGGGTCGGCCGCCGTCGTCATTCCCTGCTCCTGGAGCGACGCGGCGATCGCGGCGTCCCGGCGCGCGTCCGCTTCCCGCTCGCCGAGCAGCACGAGGGCGTCTTCGGCGCGCCTCGCCGCGGCGAACGCGACGACCGCCTGCAGCGCCGACGCGTCCCGCGTCCTGCCGGCGGACCGCGCCGCGGCGCTCACCGAGCCGGCTGCCGCGCGGGCCTCGCCGCGGAGGGAACCGAAGAGGTCCACCGTCCAGGACGCCGCGAGGGCCCCGCTCCAATCCCGGAACGAGCCCGGATGATTGGGATCGGAAGCGAAGAACCCCGCCGCCGAGAAGCGCTCCTGCTTGAGCGAGAGGGAGAACGCGTCCACCGGGTCGTTGGTCGAGAGAAACCCGATGTCGGCCGTCAGCGAGGGGCCCAGGCGCGACCGCGCGGCCGCCTCCCGCGCCCGGGCGAGATCGGTCTCCGCCCGAGCCCGCGCCACCGCGGGCGACTCTCCCGCCGCGAGCGCCGCGGCCTCGCGCACCGTCAGCGGAGCCTCCGGAGCCATCGCCGCGGAGGCGGCCAGGAGCAGGACCGGCATCAGCATTGAATTGACTATATGAATATGTAGTTATATAGTCAAGAGCCGTGACGCGATTCTTCGCCGCCGCCGGCGCGGCATCCCACGCGCCTCTGACGGACCGGGCGCGGGAGCTGATGGCCGTCCGGTTCCGCGCGCTCGGAGAGCCGACGAGGCTGAAGATCCTCGAGCGGCTCTTCCGCTCCCCCGCCTCCGTCGGCGAGATCCTCGACACTGTCGGCGGCACCCAGGCCAACGTCAGCAAGCACCTCTCCGTGCTGCGATCGGGCAGGCTCGTGAGCGGGCGCAAGGAAGGGAACCGGACCGTCTATTCGATCGCCGACCCCGCGATCGAGCGCCTCTGCGCCGTCGTCTGCGAAGCCGTCAGCCGCGACGCCCACGCCGAAGCGAAGGCCGTGGCGGGCAATGCGCCTCGCGGCCGACGGCCCGCGTAACCGGGCATCGACTCGGGGCGCAATCCTCCGGTTCGGACCCTCTCAGAGGGGATAATGGCACGCAGGCGATGTCGACCCTTCCTCGAACCGAGCGCGCGTTTGGCTTCACGTCTCCGCCCCCCCGCGTCCGGCTCGTGCACGCGTTCGAGAGGCCGTTCGAGAACGTCGTCGCGACGGCGCGGACTTGCTACTCGGCCAGGGGGATCGTCACGGAGGACCAGGCTTCGGCCAAGCCGGAGAGGCGGGACGCGCTGGCGAGGTCCATCTACGCGGCAGGGCACCACACGACGTTCCAGCACGCGCACTTCCAGTTCGCGCTGGAGAACGTGTCGCGGCAGTTCCTCTGGAGCTTCCTGCACAGCCATCCGTTTTACAACTCGGAGCAGGTTTCGCAGCGGTACGTCGAGGTCAAGGGGGGCAATTACGCCGTGCCGCCGATGGGGCCCGCCGAGCGCGATCTCTACGAAAAGACGGCGCTCGCCCAGCAGGCTGCCTACGAGCGCCTGACGCAGCTCCTGACGCCGATCGCGGGGGAGCGGTATTTCGGCATCTTCCCCGGACGTACGCGGGGAGACGGGCGGAAGAAGTTCGCCGGCTCGGTCCAGAAGCGCGCGCAGGAGATCGCGCGCTACGTCCTGCCGGTCGCGACGTTCGCGTACCTGTACCACACCGTCTCCGGCATCACGCTCTTTCGCTACTGGCGGCTCTGCGAGTCCTTCGACGCGCCGACCGAGCAGCGCGAGATCGTGGGACAGATGGTCGATGAGGTCCTGCGGCACGACCCGCTCTACGAAGCCGTCCTCCAAGAGCCGCTGCCGCTCGAAGAGACTCCCGAATACGCGCTCTTTCAGTCGCTCGCGGGAGGGCGGCCGGCGTCGGGAGATTTTCGGCGGGAATTCGACCGGGACCTGTCCGGCCGCGTGTCGCGCCTGGTGGATTGGAAGGCCAACAACGAGGAGATTCTCGCGTCCTCCGTCCGCGAGATCCTGGGCATCGCCCGCGCCGCGCTCTCCGACGACGAGGCGATCCGCCTCGCGCTCGATCCTTCGAAGAACCGGCTGCTCGGCGAGACGCTGACGCTCACGACGCACGGCAAGCTCTCGCGGGCGCTCTTTCACCCGTCGTACACGTTCCGCAAGAAGCTCTCGCACACGGCCGACAGCCAGGACCAGCGCCACCGGATGACGCCCGCGTCCCGGCCGGCCCTGCCGGCGTACCTTTCCGAGGAGCCCGACTTCATCGTCCCGATGCTCGTCGCCGACGTGGCGGAGGCCGAGGACCTCTACCGCCGGACGATGGACGAAAGCTGGGAGGCGATCAACGCGCTCCGCGCGCGCGGCGTTCCAGACGAGTACGCCGCGTATCTCCTGCCCAACGCGGTCGCGATCCGCTTCACCGAGTCGGCGGACCTGCTGAACTTGCACCACAAGTTCGCGATGCGCCTCTGCTACAACGCGCAGGAGGAGATCTGGCGCGCATCCCTCGATGAAGCCCTGCAGATCCGCGAGGTCAACCCGCGGATCGGGCCGTGGCTCCTCCCTCCCTGCACGCTGCGCCACTTCGCGCAGGTCCGCCCCGTCTGCCCCGAGGGAGACCGTTTCTGCGGCGTCGTCGTCTGGAAGCAGGACGCCGCACAGTACGCGCGAACGCTGTAGGTTTCGAACTTCCCTTGACTCCAGATTCCTCGCTTGCTATACATGTATAGCGGAGGTTGGCATGCTGGCATTGAGACTCCCCCCCAAGGTCGAGAAGCGGCTCGAAGCGCTGGCTCGCAAGACCGGACGAACCAAGAGCCACTACGCCAAGCTCGCGATCGTGGAGTTTCTGGAGGACCAGGAGGATTACCTGCTGGCCATCACTCGTCTCGAAAAGAACCTGCCCGGCATTCCCATCGAGGAAGTGGAGCGGCGGCTTGGCCTGGGCGATTGACTTCGATCCGGCCGCCTTCAAAGAGCTCTCTCGCCTCGACCATCAGATCCAACGGCGAATCCTCCGTTACTTGCGTGAGCGAGTCGCCGGCGAGGAAGACCCTCGCCGATTCGGGAAAGCGTTGCGCGGGGAGAAGGTGGGCCTGTGGAGGTACCGAGTCGGCGACTACCGCATCGTCTGCGCCGTCGGGGGTGAAGCAGAGCGGGTCCGAGTACTTCGAATCGGACACAGAAGCTCCGTTTACGACGACAGGGCCTGATTGCTTCAGCGTTTCCGGGCAGGCATCTTCCTGCGCGTCGGGCCAACGGAAGTTGCCGCCGCGGCCGCCTGGCCCAGCTCCTTCGAGCGCGCGGTCGCGACTTCGACGGCGTCCATGAGGATCGCGCGCAGCCGGTTTCTCTCCAGGCTGTGCAGCGCGGCAATCGCCGTTCCTCCCGGCGACGTGACGGAGTCCTTGAGGATGCCGGGATGGGTCTTCAGCACCTCGGCCATCTTCGCCGCGCCGACGAGCGTCTGAACCGTCAGCGCCGTCGAGACGTCCCGCGAGAGGCCGACGCGCACTCCGGCGTCGGACAGGCCCTCGATGATCTGGAAGACGTACATGGGACCGGAGCCGGAGAGTCCGGTCACGGCGTCCAGCTGGTATTCGGGCAGCTCCACGACGAGGCCGATCGACTCGAAGATGCGGCGCGCGTCGGCAAGATGCCCGGCCGCCGCGTGCCGGCCCGCGCAGAGGACCGTCGCGCTCGCTCGCACGACCGCGGCGACGTTCGGCATGGCGCGGACGACCGGGACCGAGCCCGCGAAGGCCGCCTCGATTCGGGAAGTCGGGAAGCCCGCGGCGATCGAGATCAGGAGCGCGTCCCGGGCAAGCGCGGGCCGGATCTCCAGCAGCACCGACTCCAGGATCTGAGGCTTCACGCCGAGGATGACGATCTGCGCCTGCCGCGCGGCCTCGGCGTTCTTCTCCGTCACGGCGATGCCGAGCTCCGAGGCGAGCGCCTCGCCCTTGGCGCGCTTGGGATGCGAGGCGATCAGGTTCTCCTTCGATCCCCACCCCGAAGCGAGAATGCCCCGCAGGAGAGCCGTCCCCATGTTCCCCGCCCCGATCACCGCGATTCGCTTTGCGACCATTTGCCCTCTCCTGCCCCCGATTATGAACGCGCCTCGGAGTCGCGTCGCCGGACCGACAGCGTCAGCGTGAAGCGGGCCACCGGCTCGGCACCCAGGAGCTTCGGCACCGTCGCGACGACGCGGACCGGGAGGTTCTCACGCTCGCCCGAGACATCAGCTCTTTCGATCAGGGCCAGGATCTCCCGGCTCTGATCGCAGGAGAAGTGGACATCGGCTTCGGCGCGCTTGACGAACTCCGCCTGCATGTCCTTGAACACGATGGCGACCCGGCCGCCAGCCTTCCGCGAAGCCTTCAGCGCGGCGAGCGCCGCGGCGGCGTCGGCCCCGGTGCAGAGAGCGCCGAAGTACATCGAGCGCAGGTGATTGCGCGTGCGCCAGGAGAGCGGGACGACGATCTCGCAGCGCTCGTCCGTCAGGGCGACGACGCGCGGCCTCACGTACGAGATCAGTCGGATTTTCGCGAATGCCCAGATCCTGAGAGCGAGAGTTTCCCGGATGAGCCGCAGACTCGACATGGAGCCGCCGATTATCGGTCAATGAATGACTGGGAGAGCGGGAGACCGGGTGACGGGGCGATCGCACGAGACCAAGTCTCCCAGTCCCCCAGTCTCCCGGTCCCTCACTCCCCCAGTCCCTCGCCGGCGTCAGGTATATGCTGCGCGCGGGCATCATGAAGAGAGCGCTCGCTGCCGTGATGGTGCTCTTCGCCGTTTCGAGCTGCAGCACCACGCGCGTGGTCGTTGCCCGGCTCGCGACTCCGACGCCGACTCCCGTTCCCACGAGATCAGCCGGCGTCCCTCCCCCGACGCGCACCTCGATGCCGGTCGTGACGGCGCCTTCCGCGTCGCACTCCGACCGGACGCCGGGCGTTCTGTATGAGGAGAAGATCTCTCCCGCGTCGACGGCGACACTCACTCCGCGGCCGGCCGCGCCGGCAACCGCGCCTCCGGCTCGACCGACGCCGACCCCGAACCCGCGCCCGAGAGCGACCGCGGCCGTCCGGGAGGCCGCGACGGCCGCTCCGCGTCCCACGTCCACGCCCGTGCGCGCCAGGGCGACGGCGACGCGTCCCATCCCCACCACGACATCGGTCCCCGCGACGGCGACCGCCGTGCCCGCAACGGAAACCCATGCCCCTGCCACAGAGACGGCCACGCCGACCGCGACGATCACCCGCGCCGTCACACCTCGCCCGACAGCGACGCGCAAGCCGGGCGCCTACTACGAGGGAGAAGATGTCCCCTTCCGCCTCGCTGTCACCTGGACTCCGACCGTGACTCCCCCCGGGAAACACCGACCCTAGCGCGCGCGATTCACGAACGTGACCGGTGTCCTTTCAGCCGGTCGCGCGGACGGCTGGGCAGGCTTTGTACCAAAGTCGAATGGTTGAACGCGATCTGACGACGGAATGGCTGATTTTCGGTTTTCTTTTGAAATAATCCGTTCCCACATTGATTGACCGTTCCGACGGCAAGATCAGTTTGAAGCCTTCTCGCGCGCTGGTTCACATTCCGGCGGTGGTCGTCCTCGCAGCGCTGGGCGCTCTTTCGGCGCCGCCGCCTCAGAGCGGCCCGGCCGGCGAGCAGGAGCGCGCCACCGTGGCCGCGCTCGCGAGAGGCAATCCGCGAATCCAGCTGCAGGACGGCCGCGACCTCGCGGTCAACCTCGGGGAGAGCGCCATTGCGCGTCTGAAGGAATCAGGCATCCCGCTGGCTCTTGCCTCGGCCGACTTCGACGGGGATGGCGTGCCGGATCTCCTGGCCGGCTACCGGATGGAGGGACGGGGAGTTGTGACGCTCTTCCGCGGAAACGTGGACGCCATCTTCCCCAACAGCCGGGAAGCGGCCGGACGGAGAGAGCGGGGCGAGTTCACCGATTCTCCCTTCCTCCCCGTGGATCGCGCCTTCGAGCTGCCGGAGGCTCCGGAGCTGATGGCGGCCGGAGACTTCGACAGAGACGGTTACGCCGATCTCCTTTTCACGTCGCGCGGCTCGGGCGCGCTCTACCTGCTGCGCGGAAACGGCCGGGGGTTCGGCGATCTGCGCGTGAAGGACCTGCCGGGCGCCGTCACCGCGGTGGCGGCGGGCGTGATCGATCCTCGCGCCGGCAACGTCGGCGTCGCCGTTGCCGTGCTCGGGCGCCGGGGACCGGCGCTCCTGGTGTTCCCGTCCGACCTCCTGATCGCGACGCCCGAGAAGGTTCCTCTCCGAGCGCCGGCCACGGCTCTCGCCCTGGGACAGCTGGACGACGATCGGTTCCCCGATCTCGTGGCCGCCTGCGGGAGCGAGTTTCTCCTCCTGCATGGACGCCCGCGCGGTCTTGCCGGCGAGCCAACCTCCCGCATCGAGTGGCGGTCGCTCCCCTTTGCCGCCGCGGCTGTCACGACCGGGCTCTTCGGGACGGCCTCGCGGGAGGGCGTCGCGCTGGTGTCGGAAGCGGGCGGCCTCTTCCTGCTCACGCCAAGGGAGTCTCCCGCGCTGCCGTCGGACAGCCAGGCCGCGACGCTCCTGTCCGCGGCGCCGCAAGGCGGGCCGGCGCCGAGGCCCTTTTTCCCGAACAGCTCCTCGCAAGTCTCTGGAGCCATGGCCGCGCGCGCGGCGGACCTGAAGGACTGGGACCTGACCGAGGCCGTCGGCGAGCCGGTGACGGGCGGGCGTGCCATCGTGACCACCCGGCTCTCGGGAGCCGCGGCCGACGACCTCGTGGTGGTCGAGGAGGGGGCGAGCCGGCTGCATGTGGTCTCGGCGACCGCGGAGAACGGCGCTGCGCCGACGCCGGCGCGGACCGGCGGCGCCGGATTCGAGCGGGTCGCGTCTCTCGACGTCTCGGGCAATCCGGTCGCGGTCCTGCCGATGCGGCTGAACCCGGACGCCTTGAGCGACCTGGTCGTTCTCCATTCCGGCTCCATCGCGCCGGCCGTCGTGCTGACGGCGGCCGCGGCGACCCTCACGGTCAACTCCGCCGCGGATACGCCTGACGCCTCCCCCGGCAACGGCATCTGCGCGGACTCCAGCGGCAACTGCACGCTGCGGGCGGCGATCCAGGAGGCCGACGCGCTGGCGGGAGCCGACACGATCAACTTCGCGATCCCCGGCGCGGGGGTCCACACGATCTCCGTGACGAGCTCGCTCCCCACGATCACGGACGCCGTCACGATCGACGGGACCACGCAGCCGGGCTACTCCAGCACGCCCCTGATCGAGCTGTCGGGGCCCGTTTCCGGAAGCCTGATCGGCCTGACCTTGAACGTGAGCGACTGCGTCGTCCGGGGGCTCGCCGTCAACACGTTCCACGGCACTTCCGGCGGCATCGGCATCTACATCGTGACGGGCGGCCCGCTGGTGAAGAACGCGCTTCTCGAGGCGAACTTCATCGGCACGGACGCGACCGGGACGATCGCGAAGCCGAATCACATCGGCATCAGCATCCAGAACACGTCGCTCAACACGATCGGCGGGACGACGGGCGCGGCGCGCAACCTGATCTCGGGCAACGATTACGTCGGCGTCCAGATCTTCGGCGCGAGCACGTTCGCCTCGGGCAACGTCTTCCAGGGCAACTACATCGGGACGACCGTCACCGGGGGGAGCGCGCTGTTCAACGCGGAAGTCGCCTTCAACCTCTTCGCCGACAGCACGCTGATCGGCGGCGCCGCCGCGGGCGCCGGAAACGTCATCTCCGGCAACGGCGATCCGGGGGCGAACTCCTTCGAGGGGCACGGCGGCGCCATCGACCTGAACAACTTCTGCTCGGGCAGCTGTGCCTACACCACCAACACGATCATCAAGGCCAACAAGATCGGCACCAATCCGGCCGGCACGGCGGCCGTCGGCAATCTGCAGCACGGCATCTGGATCATCAGCCCGGGGGCGCCCAACACGACGATTGCGAACAACCTGATCTCCGGAAACGGCGCGTGGGGAATCAAGGACGAAGACTCCATGGCGACGTTGACCACCATCACCGGCAACTTCATCGGGACCAACGTGACCGGCACCGCGAAGATCTCCAACACCTCGGCCGGCCTTCCTCCCGGCGATCCCAACACGGTCGCGGGCATCCTCGCGGTCTCCGGAAGCGCCAGCGCCCAGATCGTCATCGGCGGCACGAGCGGCACGACCGCGGGCGGACCGTGCACCGGCTCCTGCAACCTCATCTCGGGCAACGACCCGATCGGCGTCTTCGCGACCGGCACCGGCCCGATCACCATCTCCGACAACTTCATCGGGACCAACGCCGCCGGTACGGCGGCGCTCGCCAACGTCCAGGGGGGCGTCGTCCTGGGGCCGGGATCCAAGGTCCTCGGCTCCTCCTCCGCCACCGGCAACGTCGTCTCCGGAAACGGCGACCCGCTGTTCGGCGGCTTCGGCGTCTACTCGCTCTCCACAGGCAGCCCCGGCAACACGATCAAGGGCAACCTGATCGGCACCAACGTCGCCGGCACCGCCGCTGTCGCCAACATCGGCGACGGGGTCTTCCTGGGCGCTTCCGACACCCTCGGCAGCATCAACGACCCCAACATCATCTCCGGCAACCTCGGCAACGGCGTCACGATCCCCTCCGGCGCTTCCTTCTGCCAGGTCCTCGGCAACCGCATCGGCGTCAAGAGCACCGGCGCGGCGCTCGGCAACGGCTTCGACGGCGTCAACTCCAGCGCCTCCGACGTCACGATCCAGGCCAATCAGATCGCCTACAACCCGGGCAACGGCGTCACCGTCCTCGGCTCCGCCGTGCGCGATTCCATCCGCGGCAACACCATCCACCACAACAGCGTGCTCGGCATCGACCTCGGCGGCGAAGGCGTCACGCCCAACGACGCGGGAGACGGCGACTCCGGGCCCAACGACCTGATGAACTTCCCCGACGGCATCACCGCCACCTGGGACCCGACTCACAACCAGACGACGTTCAACGGACACGTCGACACGATCAATCCCAACACCGTCTCGGTCGATCTCTTCGCCAACTCGATCCACGATCCGTCCGACCACGGCCAGGGCGAAGTCTTCCTCGGCTCGGCCACGCCGGACACAAACGGCTACTTCTGCGTGACGATCACCGGCCTGCCTCCCTTCGTCGTCGGCTCTCCCCCCTCCGGCACTCTCGCGGCGCCCCCGTGGATCAGCGCCACTACGACGAATCTCGCCGGCTCCACCTCCGAGTTCTCCGCCACTTCCGGCAGCGGTGTCGAACTCGTCGCCCTCGAAGTCAACCAGACCATCCAGGACTGGACTAACAGCGTCCCGCTCATCAAGGACAAGCCCACGTACGTCCGCGCTCACATCCAGACGTCCAACCCGGCCGGCCCCGCCATCCCGATTACCGTTCAGCTGCGCGGCTTCCAGAGCGGGTTCGAGATCGCCGGCTCCCCGCTAACCCCGTTCAATTACGGCGTCTATCCGGCCGAGCCGAATGCGGCTGCCCGGCGCCAGATCTTGAACAGCAGCGCCAACTTTCGGCTGCCGGATTCCTGGTTGAACGGCACGGTCGAGCTGCGCCTGGAAAGGACGGACGGCCCGATCGCCTGCAAGGAAGCCAACGACGCCGGCTCGACCGGCACCTGCGGCGATTGCCGCACGGTTGTGACGTTCACGACGGTTCCCAAGCCCTCGATCCAGCTCATCGCCGTCAAGTACACCGTCGGAGGCACGACATTCAACTTTGGCGTCCCGGAGCTGGATCAGGTGGCAAGGATCATCAAGGCGGTCTATCCGGTGTCCGACCTGAACTGGACGCCCGGGACGCTCGACTGGACCGGCAGGCGCGTTCCGGCCTCCCACTTCGAGGACAAGATCACGGCCGCTCTGCGGACCAACTGGTTCGCCGACCTCTACGGCAACACGATCTACTTCGGCGTGATCCCCGGCCCGGGCGGCAGCGGCGTCGCCGCAGCCATTCCGAGCCGCATGGCCTCCGGCTTCATTCCGACGAATTTCTTCGGCTACGGCCGGGCGACTCCCCCGCACGAGATCGGACACGCGCTCGGCCGATCGCACACGGTGCCGTCCAACGGCACCCTGAGAATGTGCGGCCCGATTCCCGGCATCGTGGGAAAATGCAACGACTGCTCCAGGATCCCTCCGGATTCCGGCTACTTCCCGAACTTCTTCCTCGTTCCATTCCCGTCGGGCTATTCGACATCGGGGGACGGCATCATGCCGACTCTCGGGCCGATGAACCTCGGCGACAGCCGCCTCGTTTACGGCCTGGATACCTCCCAGAATCCTCCTGTGGTGATCGACCCGAACCGGTATTTCGACCTCATGAGCTACTGCGCGGTCGGCGCGATCGACTTGTGGAACTCCGACTACACCTACAACGGCCTCAAGAACAGCATCACATCGACGTTCGGATCCCGGCGGATCGAGACGCAGGCGCCGAAGACTCTCCAGAACTACCTCGTCGTGCAGGGGCGGGTGAACTTCGCCTTGAACGCGGTCCAGCTCCTTCCCGTGTCCACTCTGGCGAGCTCCACCACCCCCCCGTCGGACCCGGCCGGCTCCTACACCCTGCGCCTCCTCGACGGCGTCGGCGGCGTCGTCGAGGAGCGCACGTTCGAGCCGGTGGTCTTCGAAGGACGCAACGACAACCCGAATCTCGGGATGTTCTGGGTCGCCGTGACGCCGGACCCCACGATCCGGCAGGCGGTCGTTCTCAAGGACGGCGCCGTCGTGGCCTCGCGAACGGCCAGCGCGCACGCTCCGACGGTGTCCGTCGTCTTTCCCAATGGCGGAGAGACCGTCACGCAGGACCCCGTACCGCTGCAGTGGATCGGCGGCGACGCCGACGGCGACCCGCTCACCTATGACGTGCAGTACAGCGCGGACGGCGGCACGACGTGGAAGACGCTGGTGAGCGATCATCCTTCCCAGACCTATTCGATTCCGAGCGCCTTCCTGACGGCAACGACGAACGGGCTTATCAAGGTGACAGCGAAGGACGGGTTCTGGAGCACGAGCGACCAGTCCAACGCCGTATTCACGGTGCCGAACCACGCGCCATTCGTTTCCATCCTCTCGCCGACTGCCGGCCAGGCCTTCGCGGGCAGCCAGCAGATCGTCTTCGAGGCCTCGGCCCGTGACATCGAGGACGGCGCGCTCTCCGGGGCGAGCCTGCAATGGTCCTCCTCGATCGACGGCGCTCTTGGGACGGGGGCGACACTCCTGAAGCAGGCGAGCCAGCTGTCTCCCGGCAACCACACGATCACCGTGACGGCGACGGACTCGGCGACGGGCTCGGCCTTCGCCACCGTGAACATCAGCGTGGCCGCCGCGCCCGTGGCGACCTCCGCCGATCTCGCGGTCACCCAGGAAGCCGCGCCGAACCCGCCGGCCGCCGGCGCGCCTTTGATCTATACGGTCACAGTGACAAACAACGGGAAGGACCCGGCCACGGCCGCGGCGCTCACCGATACCCTCCCGTCCGGAGTCGCCTTCGGCTCCGCCAACCCCTCGCAGGGGAGCTGCAGCCACGCGGGCTCGAACGTTACGTGCAATCTGGGGACTCTGGCCGAGAACGGGACGGCCACGATCACGATCGCCGTGACGCCGCTCGCGCCCGGAGCTCTCGTCAACGTCGCCTCGGTTGGCTCCGGTGTCTTCGATCCGTTGCCCGCCAACAACACGCGGAGCGACAGTACGACGGCGGTGCCCGCGCCCCCGTCCGTCACGGACCCCGCGAACGAAACCATCTGCCCAAACGGCCCCGCTGTTTTCTCGGTCACGGGGTCCGGGACGGCGCCGCTCCATTACAGCTGGCAAAAGGACGGCTTCGAGCTGACCGACGGCGGGCCGGTCTCCGGCTCGCAGACTCCGACCCTGACGATCAACCCGACGACCTCGCTCGATGCCGGACAGTACGACGTGGTCGTCTCCGACGACTACGGCCAGTCGGCGACCTCCGCCGCGGCGGTCCTGACCTTCGGCCCCGGCGGCACAACGACGATCGCCGCGCCCGCCTCGGTCGACCCCGGCGCGACCGGCCTGACGGCCTCGGTCCCCCCGGTCGCGGGAGCGACGTACGCCTGGTCGATCACCGGCGGATCCATCACCTCCGGAGCCGCAACGGCGCAGATCACCTTCACCGCGGGGGCCTCGGGCTCGGTCCATCTCGACGTCACCGTGACCGACACCGCCGCCTGCGTCGCCACCGGGTCGAAGGACATTCCGATCACGACGGTGACGCCGACGGTGACGCCGACGGCATCGGTGACGCCGACCAACACGCCCGCCCCGCCGACGAATACTCCGACCAACACATCGACCAATACTCCGACCAACACTCCGACCAATACGCCCGTCCCGCCGACAAATACGCCGACGAGAACCCCGACGAACACGCCGACGGTTCCGCCAACCAACACGCCGACCAACACACCGACGGTGACGCCGACCAACACGCCCGCCCCGCCGACAAGTACACCGACGAGAACCCCGACAAACACGCCGACGGTTCCGCCAACCAACACGCCGACGGTGACGCCGACCAACACGCCCGCCCCGCCGACAAGTACACCGACGAGAACCCCGACAAACACGCCGACGGTTCCACCAACCAACACGCCGACCAACACACCGACGGTGACGCCGACCAACACGCCCGTCCCGCCGACAAGTACACCGACGAGAACCCCGACAAACACGCCGACGGTTCCACCAACCAACACGCCGACCAACACACCGACGGTGACGCCGACCAACACGCCCGTCCCGCCGACAAGTACACCGACGAGAACCCCGACGAACACGCCGACGGTTCCGCCAACCAACACGCCGACCAACACACCGACGGTGACGCCGACCAACACGCCCGTCCCGCCGACAAGTACACCGACGAGAACCCCGACGAACACGCCGACGGTTCCACCGACGAATACGCCGACGAATCCGCCGACCAACACGCCGACGGTGACGCCGACTCCGGGCGGAGGCGGGACGGTTCTGGGCGACCTGTCTCCAGCGAAGATGTGGGTGGGCCTCGCAAACAGCGACGACGTGGGGATCCGGTTCGACCTGGTGGCGAACGTGTTCGTCAACGGGGTCCGGGTGGGCACGGGTCATCTGGACAGCGTGTGGGGGGGCTCGAGCGGGTTCAACAACGCGATTCTGGACACGATCCCGCTGGCGCTGACGGGCGGTCCGGTTGCGGTTTCCTCCGGGGACCTGTTTTCGATTCAGGTGCTGGCGCGCAACGCGTGCGTCGGGAGCCGTCACAATTCCGGCCGCGCGCGGCTCTGGTACAACGGTCAGCCGATTGACGTGGGAGCGAGTCGGAACGCCGGGAGCCGGTTCGGCGCGACGATCGGCGGAACGAACAGCAGCTACTACCTGCATCCGGCCTTCGCGTTGAGCACGACGGCCGGCGCCGCGAAGGTCTCGCAGGACGTCGCGCTCGTGGCGAAGTGCGGCCCGCTCGTCAGGTTCGGGACCTGGAACATCACGCTTCCGTAGCTTCGCGAAGAAGTCCGGCGAACGACGCGCCCGGCAGATTGAATAGTCCCCGACGTATCGTTGCGGGGTGGCGGAAGAGACCGAGGAACTCCTTGGACGTTTCCGGGCGGCGTTCCGGGCGGCGCCCGCCGCCGCCTACCGCGAGTGGTTCCGGCTCCAAGAGGAGCTGCGCGAGCGGGAGGAGCCCGAAACCGCGCGAGCGCTCGCGGAGGGCCTCTGGTCCTTCCTCCGGGAGCTGACGTTCGTCTCCGAGGAAGACCGGGCCCGCTTCTTCCACAACGTCGCGGTCTTCTTCGGGAGTCCCGGCCCCGCCGCCGACCTCGCCCGCTCCCGCGAGGCCTTCGCCGCCGCCCTCGAGCATTTCAACGAGCATGACGACAGCGGCTGGCACGCCCGCATCCTCCACAACTACGCGACCGCGCTCTCGAACCTCGGCGAGACGGCCCCGGACCTGTCCGAATCCGCCGCCCTCTTCGAGCGCGCGCTCGCGTGGCGGACGCAGGAGCGGGAGATCGCCCGCGGCGTCACCCTCCACAACATGGGAATCGCCCTCCGGCGCCTTGCCGAGCTCGACCCGGAGTCCGCTGCCGATCATCTCGGACGAAGCGCCGCCGCGCTGCGAGAGGCCGCGCAGATCCGGGATCGCCACGGCCTCGCCGAGGGGCACGCCCTCTCCCTCTTCCACCTGGCCCTGACACTCGAAGCCCTCGAGCGTCCGGAGGAGGCGCGGCTCTGCTTCGGCAGCGCGGCTGACGAGTTCGACGCGCTCGGGAAGAGAGAGTCCGCCGCCGTCGCCCGCGAACGCGGCGAAGCGAAGGGAGCAGATCCTTCGCTGCCCTCAGGATGAGGGGTAGGCGGAGCATCGACGTATCGGCGCGACACGTCCAATAGAGGCCAAAATGCAGCCGGTGCTCGCGGCGCGAGGAGTCTCCCGAGTAATCGGAGGGAGGAGCCTCGCGCCGCGGGAGCGGAGCGTTTGCCCGGGATCAGGCGGGCGAGCGAGGCCGCATTCGGCCGAGTCGCCCGCCGGTGCGCCCCGAAGGGCGCAGATCCCGCGCAAGCGCGGAGCGACGGTTCACCAGATCTCGCAGCGCTCGGCGCGGACCATCGGGTCGCCGCTCTTGCAGCCGAAGGCGCGGGCGAAGTCGGGGAGGTTCGAGGCGGGAGCGATCGCCCGGAAGCGGCCGAGCGGGTGCGGGTTGGTGTTGACGATGAGCTTCGCGAACTCCGGGCGGTCGTTGGTGGCCCAGATCCGCGCCCAGGAGAGGAAGAAGCGCTGGTCGGCGGTCAGGCCGTCGATCGGCGGCGGGGAGGGCTTTCCCTCGAGGCTCTTCAAGAAGGCGCGGTGGGCGATCGCGACTCCGCCCAGGTCCGCGATGGATTCGCCGAGAACGAGCTTGCCGTTCTCGTGGAGGTCTCCCTCGACGACGTAGGCGTCGAACTGCTTCTGGACGCAAATCGCCCGCGCCTCGTAGTTCTTCAGATCCTCGGGCGTCCACCAGTCGCGCTGGTTTCCCTGCGCGTCGAACTTGCGGCCGGAGTCGTCGAAGCCGTGCGTCATCTCGTGGCCGATGACGGCGCCGATGCCACCGTAGTTGACCGCGTCGTCGGCAGAGGCGTTGAAGAACGGCGGCTGGAGGATTCCCGCGGGAAAAACGATCTCGTTGCGGGCGGACTGGTAGTACGCGTTGACCGTGGGCGGACTCATCTCCCAGTCCGTGCGGTCCACGGCCTTGCCGATCTTGGCGGCGTCGCGCCGGAACTCGAAGACCGACGCGGCGAGAACGTCGGCCGCGTACGGCCCGCGGGAAACGGCGAGCGTCGAATAGTCGCGCCACTTGTCCGGGTAGCCGATCTTCTGAGCGAACGCGTCGAGCTTGGCGAGCGCCGCCTTCCTCGTCTCCGCCCCCATCCACGGAAGGCTCGCGAGATCGTCGCGCAGCGCGGCGACGAGATTCTTGACCATCCGGTCGGCGCGCTCCCTCGCCGCCGGCGGGAAATGGTCGCGGACGTAGATCTTGCCGAGCGCCATCCCGAGGGCCTGGTCCGTCGCGGCGACGCAGCGCTTCCAGCGCGGAAGGTTCTGCTCCGTCCCCTCGAGGGTCTTCTGGTTGAAGTCGAAGTCCTCGTCCACGAACTTCTTCGAGAGGGACGGCGCGGCAGCATTGACGAGCTGCCAGCGCAGGTAGGTCTTCCAGACCGGAAGAGGCTCCGAGGCGAGAAGCCCGTTGACCGCCTCGAAGAATTTCGGCTGCCAGACGTTGACGGTGATTCCCTCGGGGACCCCCTCCCCGCGCAGGTAGGCTGCCCAGGAGAACCGCGGCGTGAGCCTGGCCAGCTCCTCGCCGCGATAGGGGTGATAGGTGTTGTCGGGATTGCGCCGCTCGACGCGGGTCATCGCGGGGACGGCGAGTTTCCTCTCGAAGTCGAGGATCGTCTTCGCCTCCTCCGCGGCCGTGGCGGGCGCGTCCCCGGCGAGCTCCAGCATCTTCGCGACGTGCGCCGCATACTTCGTCCGGAGCGTCTTCGATTCCTCGTCCGTCTTCGTGTAGTAGTCGCGGTCGGGAAGGCCCAGGCCCCCCTGGAGGGCCGCCGCGATGACCTGGCTCGAGTTCTTGCGGTCCTCCTCCGAGCCGAACTGGAAGAGCGCGGCGACTCCCATCTCCTGGAGGCGCGCGATCTCCGCCTCCAGCGACGCCGGGTCGTGAATGGCGGCGATCCGGTCGAGCTCTCCCTGGAGCGGAGCGATCCCGGCCGCTTCGATCGCGCTCTCGTCCATGCAGCTCGCGTAGAAATCGGCGAGCTTCCTTTCCTCGGACCCGGCCGGAGCGGGAGGCCCGGCCGCGAGCCTCTCCAGGGTCTGGTGAAGGATCTCGCGGTTTCTCTCGTCCAGCTCGTTGAAGGAGCCCCAGCTCGGATAGTCGGCCGGGACCGGGTTCTTCTTCAGCCACCCGCCGTCGGCATACTGGTAGAAATTCGCGCAGGCCGGCGCGCTCGGGTCCATGTCCGCCGGGTCGAGGCCTCGGGCGGCCGGAGGCGCCGGCGCGGCCGCGACTTTCGGCGCCGGCTCCTTCGCCGGCGCGGCGGACGCCGCCGGCCGGGCACCGGTCGAACAGGCGAAGGAGAGGGCCGCCGTCAGGCCGAGGCCAAGGGAAGCAATGGATCTGGACAGTCGCATGACGTCTCCTTTTCGCAGAGGGATACGTCGAGAGAGTACAGGAGTTTCTCTGCCGGGCCGTCTCACGTCTTCCTCTGTCATCCCGAGCGCAGCGAGGGATCTGCTCTCGGCTTCTCGTGTCGGAGCAGATCCTCCGTCGCGGAGCCTGCCCCGAGTTTGAAGAGCGCCTCGGTTGAACTTGTAGGGCAGATTCCCCGCGGAGCCTGTCCTGAGCGAAGTCGAAGGGCTCGGAATGACATGAGAGGTGGAGGGGCTCCTCAGAATGACAGAGGTGTAGCGAGAGGCGGCCTTCACAGAAACGTCTCCAGGCGGAAGCGGCCCTTCCTTTCGAGGAGGGGCTTCCACAGATCGCCGAGCTTCCTGGCGCGCGCCGGGACGTTGTCCATGCGGAAGTCCTCGATCGAGACGCCTTTCTCGATCTCCTTCCAGGTCACGGGGGTCGAGACGCTGGCGCGGGGCTTGGGGCGGACCGAGTAGATCGAGGCGAGCGTGCGGCCCCAGGCGTTCTGGTTGTAGTCGACGAGGACGCGCCCTTCGGGGCGCTTCGCGATCTTGTACTCGGCGGTGACGAGCTTCGGATCGCGCTGCTCCATCGCAAGCGCGAATTTCTTGGCGAAGGTCCAGACCTGCTTCTGCGTCGGACCGCGCACGATCGGGACGGAGACGTGGATCCCCTTCGAGCCGGTCGTCTTGGCGTGGTTGGGCATCCCGAGGGCGTCGAGGGATTCGTGCACGAGAAGGGCCGTGGCGACGACCCTCTCGAAGTCCGCGCCGGGGACCGGGTCGAGGTCGAAGTGGACGTAGTCGGGGCGGTCCACGTCGTCGCATTTCGCGTACCACTGGTTCAGGTCGATGCAGCCCAGGTTGACGACCCAGAGAAGCGCCGGCAGATCCTGGATCATCGGGAAGTCGATGACGTTGCCGGAGGAGTGCTCGATCGAACAGATCTCGATCCAGTCGGGGCGGGGCGAGGGCGCCCGCTTCATGAAAAAGAAGTCGCCCGAGGCGCCGTGCGGGTACCGCTTCATGACCATGGCGCGGTCCTTCAGGTGCGGGAGGAGCCACGGCGAGACGTCGGCGTAATACTGCAGGAGGTCGCGCTTGGTCAGGCCGAGCTCCGGCCAGAAGATTTTCTTCAGGTTCGTCAGGCGGACGGAGCGGTTGGAGAAGCGCAGCTCGATGTCTTCAGCGTCGCGCGGAATTTGGAGAGTGCCTCGACCGGCGCCCTCACCCCGGCCATCTCCCGGGGGGAGAGTGGGCGCGAGCCGCTTCGCGGGGTGATGGTCGCGGGTCGCGGCGCGGCGAGGCTTCAACGGAGCCTCGGGAGCTTCGGTGGCCGGGGGCCATGGCGGACGGCTCCGAGTACCGGCCGGTATTCGAGCTCCCGGCCTTCGCGCGCGCGGCGCAGGAGCAATCCCCCGCGGCTCATGTCTCCGCGTCCGACGAAATCCGAAGGAAAGACGAGACGCTCGCCGAAGATCTTTCCCAGAACATCCACGTACTTGCCGCTCGCGATCGAGCCCAGGAGCACGACCTCGCAACCGTCCGCCCGCACCGCCAGGCTGCGCAAAGCGCGCGCGAGAGGCCGGCGGTACCGCGGATTGGCGGCGTCGATCGAAACGCGCGCGAAGCGCTGAAGGTGGGAGAGCGTTACGGGCTCGTCGGCCGCCAGCAGGCCCGCGCTCGCCGTGATGACGAGCACGCCGGCCGTTCCTTCGGGCGGCCGCGCGAACCGCCGCGCGTACGCGAGCTTGCCCCGGAAATACAGGCCGGAGAGAAAGCTGAAGACCTCGCCGAGGGGCACGCCGCCGGGGCTCCTCAGGCGGGCCGCGACCTCGAAGCGCGCTTGCGGATTGAAGACCAGGCGCGCCCGCCGCCCCGAGCAGCTCGCCGGCGACAAGAGGAAAATCCGCCCCGACATCCCCGAAATACTAACGGTTCGATGCGCGGGGCGCGGGCTCTACCGCCTCGAGATGCTCCCGGAGGGAAGGGGCCACACGGTCGCCGGCGTGCACCGGGTATTGTGGGCGAACGAAACGACCCCTTGCTTACCGAGAGGAGTTTGGGTAGACTCCCCTAGGAAACCGATATGAGCAAACCGAAGGGGCTGCAGCGTTTCGTTTCAACGACGCCATAAAGGAGGACAACATGAGGATTTCCCGTACGGCAACGTCGGTCCTGATCGGGTTGGCTCTCGCAGCGGCGGCCCTCGCGGCGGAACCCGCCAACGCGGGGTGGGAAAAGGTCAAGTCCCTCGTCGGCGACTGGGAAGGCACCGCCGATGGCGCTTTGACCCGCGTCTCCTACAAGTCGGTCTCCAACGGCACGGCGATCATGGAGACCATCGACGGGCCCGAGGCCACGCAGATGGTGACGCTCTACCACCCCGACGGCGCGACCCTGTTCATGACCCACTACTGCTCGATGGGCAACCAGCCGCGGCTGCGCTCGAAGGGGATGGAGCAGGGGAAGCTCACCTTCGCCTACATCGACGCGACGAACATCGCCTCGCCCGAGCAGATGCGGATGACGCGCCTCGTGATGACCTTCCCGGACTCGGATCACCTCGTCGAGGAGTGGACCGCGAAGCAAGGGGCGAAGGAGCACACGGCCAGGTTCCTCCTGGCGCGAAAGAAATGACCCGCGCCCTCCGCTCAGGGAGACGCGGAGGGCTTCGCTTTCCCCTGTTCCTCGATGCGCCGCTTGATCTCCTTCATCAGCGCGTTGGGGATCGGCACGGACAGGTCGTAGTGCGCGATCTTCCAGGCGTTTCCGACGCGCACGAGGACGCCTGAACCGCGCGCGGGACCGAGGTTCGGGGTGTCGAGCCGCTCGTCGAACCAGGCGACCGAACCGTCCTCCGAGAGGACGATGTGCCGCTCGACCGCCTTGAAGCTCCACGCCTTCCCCTTCGCGAAATACGGGTGCGCGTAGCGGCGGAACTCCTCGACGGTCCATCGCTCGGCCGCGTCCGTCCCGAGGAAAACGGCGCCGGGCGCGAAGTGGCCGAAGTACCGCGCTTCGTCCGCCACGGCGGCCGCGGCGTGCCAGTCGTCGAGCACGGCCGCCACGGCCGCCTCCACGGGAACGGCGACGGGCAGCGCCGGCGCCAGGCGCGCGAGAAGGAAGAGCAGCGCCGCGGAGGTCATTCCGCGATCGCCGCATCGCTCGGGAGCTCGACCGGGGCCACCCGGGAGGCGTCGTGCTCCTTCAGGTACGCCCGGGCGCTCATCATGCGCTGTGTGCGCAGGAGGACGCGCGTCAGGTACGGGATCTCCCGCGGCCGGACCTGCCGTATCCAGTCGCTCCACTTCTTCTCTCCGCCCAGATTCAGGATCGAGCGGCGCCACGTCTCGGCGTACAGCTCGAAGAAGCGCTTCGCTCCCAGGCGCGGCTCCCACAGGACGTGGTGCATGTCGTACTTGAACCAGGGCTGCCCCTCGAGCGCGGGGGCGAGCTTCTGGTGGAGGTCCGTGCCGGGGAGCGGCGTCAGGATCGTGTAGCCGGCGCGCTGGAAGCCGTGGCGCGCGACGAAGTCCCAGAGCTGCCGGAAGTCCTCCTCGCGCCAGTCCGGGTCCACCAGGAAGTTGCCGGTCACGCCGTAATTCATCGAGCGCGAGACCCTGGCCGCCTCGATCGAGGCCGCGACGCTGCTGTCCTTGACGACGTGATCCAGGCCGTCGTCGGAAGCCGCCTCGAGGCCGAAGAAGATGTCGAAGTCCTTCGCGAGAGGGCGCCAGGCCTCGAGCAGCTCCGGACTGCGGCTGACGATGTCGGTCCGCGTCTGGGCGAGAAGCCAGCGCTTCCGGACCCCACGCTTCTTCAGCGCCTCCGCGAGCTCGAGGCTCCTCGCCGGGTGGTTCCAGAAGAGATCGTCCGCGATGAAGACGCTGTCGCCGACGGCGGCGAAGTCCTCGACCACCGCGCCGACCGACCGCTCGCGGAAGGTGCGCCCGTAGAGCTGCCAGACCGAGCAGAAGTTGCAGCGGAAGGGGCAGCCGCGCGCCGTCTCGACGAGCCACACGGGCTTGAAGAGGAGGCAGTGGTAGCGGCCGCGATCCCGCTCGACGAGGTCCCTTGCCGGGAGCGGGACGCGGTCGAGGCCCGTGCGGTCGGAGAGCGGCGGCGTGGCGGCCCATCCCTCCGGCCCGCGCCAGCGCAGCGCGGGAACCGAGGAAACGGGACGCCCCGAGGCGAGCGCGTCGGCGAGCGCCGGGATGACCTCCTCCCCGTCGTCCACGCAGAGGGCGTCGAGATCGTCGGTCTCGAGCGGCGCCGGGTAGGCGGCCGCCGCGTGCCCTCCCACCAGGATGAAGGTCTTCGGCGAGGAGCGCCGGACTTCGCGGGCGACTTCGAGAACCTGGTCGTACTCGAGCGCGTGCATGCAGGAGATGCCCACGATGGACGGCCGCGTCTTTCGGACCCAGGATCGGACTCCGTGGCCGAAGCGCAGGTCCACGATCGCCGGCTCGTGTCCCCGCTGGCGGAGCGCCGACGCGACGTATTCGAGTCCCAGCGGCTCGACGCGGAAGAAGGGACCCAGGCCGAAGCGCTCGTTGCCCGGATCGGGACGCAGCAGCAGCACCCTCATTCGGCGCCGAATTGTAGACTTGTTGGACCGATGTCCGAAACAGGGACTCCCCCGGCCGGCTCCGGTGAGCCGCGCGCGCAGCGGGCTCGCCAGAAATGGGTGAGCCACGGCCTCTCCAACCGGGTCGTTTACGGCGGCCTCCACTACGGCGCCCGGTGGCTCCCCCTCGCCGTCTTGAACGGCATCAACCTCGTCGGGAACGGCCTCGCGGTCGCGCTCATGCGCCGCACCCAGGAGGGAATCCGGGAAAACTTCCGCCTGGGTCTCGAAGCCTCGCCGGCGGCGGCGGCGAGCCTGACCCGGCGCCTCTTCTTCGAGTACGGCCGCGCCACGATCGACACCTGGCGCCTGAGGAGCGAGGCCTTCACTCCCCGCATCACGACGCTCGAGCAGGACGCCCGCGTGGTCGTCGCCAGCCGCCGCGGCGGGCGCGGATTCCTGCTCGTGACGGGACACGTTGGAAACTGGGAGATGGGAGCGGTGACTCTCCGGACGCACGGGGTGACGGCGGCTGTCGTCGGCCAGCCGGAGCTCGACCCAAACGTCCAGCAGATGCGGCTGAAGCTGCGCGCGCGCCTGGGCGTCGAGTCGATCGACATCGGCTCCTCCATGGCGACAGCCTTCAGGGTCCGCGCCGCCGTGGACCGGGGCCGCGCCGTCGCGCTCCTCGTGGACCGCGCCTACCCCGAGGACCGGGTCTTCGTCTCGTTCTTCAACCGCCCGACGCCGTTCCTGCGCTCGCCGGCGCTTCTCGCCCGCTTCTGCGGCTGCGACATCCTGCCCGGCTTCTTCCTGCGCTCCCCCGACGGCTCCTACTTCAACATCTGGGGCGAACCTCTCCAGGCCGATCCGTCCCTCTCCCCGGAAGAGGACGCGGTCCGGATCATGTCCCGCGTCGCCGCGGACCTCGAGTCCGTCGTCCGCGCCCACCCGACCCAGTGGTTCAACTTTTATCGTTTTTGGAACGGCCAAGGGAGCCGACTGGGGGACGGGGGGACGGGGAGAAATCTGGAGGAGCGCTCTCGCTAATCTCCCAGTCTCCCAGTCTCCCAGTCGGCGCCTAAACGGAAGGTCGGACTGAAGGGACGGGTCGCTGCCACTTTCCGTAGACGTAGCTGCCGCAGCAGCGGGCGCAGATGGGGAGCGGCTCCTTCGCGAGCTTCTCGCGGAAGCGCCAGGCCTTCTCGCCCGTCCAGATTTCCTTGAAGGACTGACCCCGCACGTTGCCGATGAAGTAATCGGGGAAGTCGCCGCAGAAGCAGACCTCGCCGTCCGGCTCGACCTGCGCGAAGTACCAGGCGACCGGGCAGAGGTCGTGGCCGAAGGTCCGGTTGAAGTCCGAGAAGTATTCCGGGACCTTCTCCGACGGCACGTCCGGGACGAAGGAGGTCCAGGGCCGGCCGAGCGCGGAGTCGAGGTAGCGCCGGCGCCGGAGGGACTTCAGGAGACGGACGAGGTCGGTCATCTGCTTCGTCTTCGTCCCCTCGGCGCCGCCCGGCCAGGAGAACTTGAAGCCCTTCCAGGAGGTCGCCGCGACGCCGAACGTCTCCCGCATGACGCTTTCGTACTCGGCGCCGGCCTCCTCCGGCACGAACCAGCGCAGGCCCATGTTGATCGTGTCGAGCGGGAGGCCGCGTAGCGCCTCCAGGGCCGGCGCGACGTCGCCGATGTTCAGCTCCGTGACCGGCAGGATCGCGATCTGCATCGGCAGCACGCGCTTCAGCTCGCGCCGCCATTTCGCGACGGCCGCGACGCCGGCCGCCGCCTTCTCGAAGCTCCCCTTCTGCCCCCGGATCCGGTCGTGAACCTCGGGCGGGCCGTCGATCGAGACGGCGATCGAGTCGATCCCCGCTTCGACGAGGTCTCGGGCCATCCGCTCCAGTCGCCCGCCGTTGGTGATCATCGTGCAGGTCAGGCCGCGCCGCTTGATCTCCCGGACGAGAGGCAGGATCTCCGGGTAGAGGAGCGGTTCGCCCCCGAAGAGGCTGATGATCGGCTTGAACGCCGCGATCTCGTCGAGGAGGCGGACGTAGTCGGAGAGCGCGAGCTGGCGCTTCGCGCCGATCAGCTCCCGGATCCGGTTCTTCTCCTTCTCGCCGTCGGTCGCCGAATCGGAGAAGCCGTCGGCCCGGTAGATCCCCGTGTCCCCCCACTGGCCGCACATCTTGCACCGCAGGTTGCAGAGGTTCGTGACTCGCAGCTGGATGAACGTCGGCATCGGGAGGTTCTCCGACGCGGGCGCCTCCAGGTGCTCCATCACGTCCCGCCGCCCCCGGCTCATGCGCCCCAGGTGGCGCCGGGCGAAGCCGGCAAGCTTCAACCCCCGCGCGAAGCTCATCGCGCGCTCCCCGCCTCCCGCCTCCCGCCTCCCGCCTCCCGGCCCGCATACAAGTCGATGATCCGGTCGATCGCCCTGCGGCAGACGGCGCAGAAGGGGACGTCGTCGCGGGAGAACATGATGCAGTCCGGCTGCGGCCGGTAGTAGCCCTTCGCCTCGTACATCGCGCCTTCGAACGCGCCGACCTTGCCGGAGTACTTCTCGGCGGCGAACATCGCCGTTTCCTCTTTCTTCTGCTCGGTGAAGAGGGCGTCCATGACCTCTTCGGGGCGGTTCTCGGCGCGGATCTTCCGGCGCTTCTCCTGGATCGCGCGCGAGTGCGCCTCGAACGCCTCCTTGTTCCACGGCGTCGGGACGGGCGTGCCGGGAGAGACGAGGTCCTTCCACTTGAGCGCCTTCGGGTCGTGGAGCGCCGTCGCGTTGGGCTCCCAGGGCTCGACGCGCTCCGCGCCGGCCGCCTCGTAGGCGACGTCGGATGTGTAGTACTCGTCGGCGAGCCCCGCGAAGTGGTGGCCGAACTCGTGGACGAAGACGTAGGGCGACCAGAGGCTGTCGGCCGCGACGGTGGAATAGAGGTTGAAGATCCCGCCGCCTCCGTAGGTCCGCGAGTTCGTCAGGATCTCGACGAACTCGTACGGGGCGAACGACGCGACGTCCCGCAGCGACCGGTTCTCGAAGGTCAGGACGTAGCGCTCCGAGCCGAACGCGTCGTAGGTCGCGCCGACGCGGGAGCGCCGGTGGACGCTGGTCGAGGGGCGCGAGATGCCCGACTCCTCCGAGGGCGGGCAGAGCCCCCAGACGTTGAAGTCCGCGCGCCGCTCCTTGAACGGAGAGACGGAGAAGAGGATCTCCGCCAGGCGCCGCGCGTCCTTCTCGAACTTGCCGCGCTCGGCCTCCGTGTAGCCGTCGCCGAGGATCAGGAAATCCACTTTGTCGGCCGGCTCGCCGTGCTTCTCGATCGCGAGGAGCGGCCCGGGAGAAGGGGGCCTGCTGTCGTCCACGAACATGTCCTTCGGGTCCACGGCGAGCGACCAGACCTCCCGGAAGACGTTCTTCTCGTCTCTCTTCTTGAGCGTCACGCGTGCCGGCGCGTCGGGGCGGGGGAAGCGCAGCGACTCGTGGAACGTCCGCGCGAGCTTCTTCGCCTCCCCCGTCGTCTCCCACTCGCCGTACACGGAGGCGAACCCGCGCGAGTAGAGGACCCGGCCCGAGGCGCCGTCGGCGACCTCGAAGAAGTACTTGCCGAGGTTCGTGTCGTCGATCGCGCGCGCGGGGTTGCCGGGCCACTCCAGCGGCTCGAGGACCACCCGGTCGAGGCTGAACCGCTCTTCCGTGGCGGTGCCCGTGTGGTAATAATCCACGCGCATCGTTCGGGGCGCGGCGGCGAGGGCTGCGGGCATGGCGAGTGACAGAAGGATAAGCAGAGTTCTCCGGGTTTTTCGATCCATGGTTTCCGCCTATCCTACGCCGCCTCGGGACAGGAAGGAGTCGTCGAAATGATCCACGAGAACATCCTTGGCACCATCGGAAACACCCCCGTCGTCCGGATCAACCATCTCGCGCCGACCGGCACGACGATCTACGTCAAGTGCGAGGCGTTCAACCCACTCTCTTCCGTCAAGGACCGCCTCGCGATCGCGATCATCGAAGACGCCGAGCGGCGCGGCACGATCAAGCCCGGCCAGACGGTCGTCGAGGTGACCTCCGGCAACACCGGGATCGCGCTCGCGATGGTCTGCGCGGTCAAGGGGTACCCTTTCATCGCGATCATGCCGGAGAGCTTCTCCGTCGAGAGGCGCAAGTTGATGCGCATCCTCGGGGCGAAGGTCATCCTGACGCCGGCCGCCGACCGCGCCTCGGGAGCGGTCAAGAAGGGAGAGGAGCTCGCCGCGAAGAACGGCTGGTTCCTCGCGCGGCAGTTCGAGAACCCGGCCAACCCCGAGTACCACCGGAACACGACCGGCCCGGAGATCCTGCGCGACTTCGTCGGGAAGAGGCTCGACTGGTGGGTGACCGGCTACGGAACCGGCGGCACCCTGACGGGGGTCAGCGACATCCTGCGCAAGGCGCGGCCCGAAACCAAGATCGCCGTCGTCGAGCCGGAGGGCGCGGCGCTGCTGGCCGGGCACGAGTGGAAGCCGCACAAGATCCAGGGGTGGACGCCGGACTTCATTCCCGCGGTCCTGGATCGGCACGGCTTCGACGAGCTCGTGACGGTCACCGACATCGAGGCCCGCGACGCGGCGCGCGACCTGGCGTCGAAGGAAGGGATCTTCTGCGGCATCTCCTCCGGCGGCACGTTCGCCGGGGCGAAGAAGATCGCGGAGAAAGCGGGGAAGGGCGCGGCGGTCCTCGCGATGCTCCCGGACACCGGCGAGCGCTACCTCTCGACGAGCCTCTTCGAAGGGATCAACGAAGGAAGCGACGAGTAAATAGGGCGGGGTTGCGGACCCCGCCCTGACCGAACCCGACGGCCGCGACACGGAGCAGTCGAAATTCTTCAGTTGCCGCCCTCGAGCTCGCACTGAGATCCCGGAGGGAAGAGCCACAGGTAACGCTCGGTGAGATAGAAGGAGACGATCCGGCTGTCGGCGATGGCCCGCGCCAGGGAGTCTCCGGGAGTCACGGCGTCGACGGGCCCGGCGGTCTCGTAAGCCGTCGAGAACGGCAGGCAGCTGACGGAAACCCGCCCCACCTTGCCGCCGCCCGACCCTTCGTCGAGCCCGCCGCCGGCTCCGCCGCCCAGACGTTTCGCCAGGGCTCCCTGCGAGAGAAGCAGATCGGTCTCCGCCGCCGTGCAGGCGGAGGCCGGGAACTGCGCGGCCAGAGAGAGCGCGCCCTCGGCCCAGGCCTGCGCGCGCGGATCCGAGGCCAGGAAGCTCGACGCCGCCGCGAAGAGGGCCGCCCGGGAAGCCAGCTCCTCCTCGTCCACGGGGACCGCGCGCATCGACTCGGTGCAAGCCGCGAGCAGCACGTCCGGACCGCAGGGGCGGACCCCGGTTCCCAGCAGGAGCGCGTCCGCCTCCTCGGCCGTGACCGCCATGGCGGCTCCCCACAGCGCGTCGATCCGCGACTCGAACCCTCCGACGTCGCACTCCGACCGGACGCGGGCGAGGCCGATGTCGAGGTAGCTCACGACGGCTCCCGACCCGTCGCGCCCTCCCCACAGCGCACCGGCCGCCACGACCCACTCGAAGATCGCGAGGGACCGGTCGAGGTCGTTCTTGTCGCCGCCGGCTTCGTACCGATTCAGGTATACATTGGCCAGAGAGAGTGGGACCGACATGAACGCCGCGTTGCCCGGGTCCGCCGGGTTCGCCTCGACGTCTTGCAGGACGAGGGACCAGTCGGCGTTTCCGTAGTTGCGGGCGAAGATGTCCATCGCGCGGATCTGGCTCTCCCGCATCGCCTGCCGGCGCTGGTCCGGGTCCGACTTGTCGCCGACGGCGCTCACGGCCAGCGCCGGCCCCGCCGCGAGAAGCAGGAGAAGAGCGGCCGCCCCCACTCCCGCGAGGATCCGGGTGTTTCGATTCCGCTTTGTCATGGCTGGCTCCTTTCGACCTTCGCGTCAATCCGCGGCGGGATGCCGTCTCTTGCGCGGCCTGCAGAATCGTTCTTTCCAGGCGGGAAGTCTTTGGAGTTGTCTGGGGTTTTCTCGGGGTTTTCCCCAGGGGCTCGGGGGACCGCAAGGTCCCCCGCTGAGATCCTGAGAATCGGCGTGCGCCTGGCCTTCGGTGAGTGCACGTTTGATTCGGAGACCCGGGAGCTCTTCCGGAGGGAGCGGCCGGCGCACCTCTCGCCGAAGGCGTTCCGCCTCCTGGAGCTGCTCCTCGAAGGGCGCCCGCGGGCCTTCTCGAAGGAGGAGATCCACCAGAAGATCTGGCCCGACACCTTCGTTTCGGAGGCCACGCTCGCGAGCCTCGTCGCCGAGATCCGGGAGGCGATCGGCGAGGACGGGAAGGACGCCCGGCACATCCGGACGGTCCACGGATTCGGCTACGCGTTCGCGGGAGAGGCGGCCGACGTTCCGCGCGGGCGCCGGGGCGCGGCCGGTCTCTCCTCCTGGCGGCTGATCGGCGAGGACCGCGTCCTCCTGGTCCCGGAGGGAGAGACGATCCTCGGCCGCGACGCGCTCGCCGGCATCCGCGTCCCCTCGGAGAGCGTCTCGCGCCGGCACGCCCGCCTCACGGTCGCAGGCGCGGCCGCGGCGATCGAGGACCTCGACAGCAAGAACGGCACTTACGTTCGGGGCAGGCGGATTGCGTCGCCAACGGCCCTGGAGGACGGGGACTCCCTCCGGATCGGGTCCGTCACGTTCCGCTTCCGCGCCGTCTCCGAGGAGAAAAGCACGATGACGGAGATCGGCGCGTCCGCGCCGGCCGGGGAAGCCTCTGCGTCCGCGCGCCGGCCCCGAAAAGGGAAGAGGAGTTCCTGACGCTGGTTGACAATGGAAGTAGGAATTCCTACAATTTTGGTATGAAAAGCATCGTCTCGGAGAAGGGGCAGGTGACGATCCCGAAGCCTCTGCGGGAGAAACTGGGCCTGCGTCCCGGCGTCGTCCTGGATTTCTCCGCGGAGCGCGGAACGCTCGTCGCGCGCAAGTCCATCGGCGCGAAGAATCCTGTCGATGCCGTGACCGGCATTCTTCCGCCGATGGACGTGGACGCGGAGATCGAGAAGATGCGCGGAAAAGCGTGGATTCCTCCCCGTGACAGGCCGCGTGCGAACCGCCGTTGACACGAGCGTTCTGCTGGACGTCTTCTCGAAGTCGCCCCGATTCTTGAAAGGGTCTCGCGAGGCGTTGCTCGTGGCCCTCGCGCAAGGGTCGTTGGTAGCCTGCGACGTCGTCTGGGCCGAAGCGCGGGCCCACTTTTCTTCCGATTCGGCCCTCGAGAAATCGATGGCCACCCTCGGCGTCGACTTCGATGCCTGCGACCGGGAAAGCGCAGCGATCGCGGGTGAGGCCTGGAAGCGTTACGGCGAGGCGGGTGGACCTCGAGATGCCATCATTCCCGACTTTCTCGTCGCGGGCCATGCGATGGCGCGAGCCGACCGACTGGCGACTCGCGACCGCGGCTTTACGCGGACCTACTTCGCCAGGCTGAAGATCCTCGACCCGACGGCTCCGTCGAAGAACTGAGTCGGGGAGATCGCCCTTCAGACCGGGGCGAGTTCCTTCTCCTTCCGCTCGGCGGCCGCGGCCGCGTCGGCGAACTTCTCCAGGTCCTCCATCGGGACGAGGCCGCGCTCGAGCCAGAGGTGCTCTCCGTCGAGGAGGCGCCGCGCGGTCTTGTATTTCCGGACGTCGTCGTTCGAGCGGATCGCCGCGAAGCGCTGGGCGATGCGCCGTCGCGTCATCCGGCAGAAGACGTCGGCGAGTTCGACGGCGCGCGGCGCCTCGGGGTCCTTCGCGCGCCGCATCGCCTGCGCGCGGCAGGCCGCGGCCGACATCGCGAAGAGGTCCGCGCCGATGTCCACGGCTCGGAAGAGGAGGGCCTGCCGCTTCTCGAGCTTCGGCCCGTAGCGCGCCATCATGTGGAAGATCGTGCGGGCGAGCCGGCGCGCGGAGCGCTCGGTGTACCGGACATGCCGGGCGAGCGGGCCGAACTCGCGGAATCGCGGCAGCTGACCCTTCCCGACGAGGCGCCCCGGGTACCATCGCGCGTAGAAACCCATCACTCGGGGCAGTGCCGCGAGCCTCTTCGAAAGAGGCAGCTTCGGATTGACCAGGTCCCCGGCGACGGACAGGTGCCGGTCGAGCGCCTCGCGCGCGATGAAGAGGCGCATGATCTCGGAGGAGCCTTCGAAGATCAGGTTGATCCGGAAGTCGCGCATCATCCGCTCGACCGGGAGGCCGCGCTCCCCGCGCGCCCGGAGCGAGTCCGCCGTCTCGTAGCCGCGGCCGCCGCGCACCTGGAGCGTGCGGTCCACGATCGTCCACCCCTCCTCCGTGTTCCACATCTTCGCGACCGCGGCCTCGAGCCGGATGTCCCGATCGCCCTTGTCCGCGAGGCGGCACGCGAGGTCCGCGACGGCCTCGATCGCGAACGCGGTCGCGGCCATCTCCGCGAGGATCTGGGCGATCGCGTCGTGCCGGCCGATCGGCTGTCCCCACTGGACGCGGTCGTTCCCCCACTCACGGCAGATCTCGAGGCACCGTTTGGCGCTCGCCGCGCAGGTCGCCGGGAGCGTGAGCCGGCCGGTATTCAACGTGACGAGCGCGAGCTTCAAGCCGCGCCCCTCGGCCAGCAGGAGGTTCTCCTTCGGCACGCGGACGTTCGTGAACCGGATGACGCCGTTCTCGATCGCCTTCAGGCCCATGAAGTGGCAGCGCTGGACGACTTCGACGCCCGGCCAGTCCTTCTCGACGATGAACGCGGAGATCTTGCCGGTGTCCGGGTGCTTCGCCATGACGACGAAGAGCTCCGCGATCGTGCCGTTGGTGCACCACAGCTTCTCTCCGTTCAACACGTAGTCCCCTTCGAGCGTGCGGGCCGCGGTCGTCGAGAGGTTCGCCGGATCGGAACCAACGTCCGCTTCCGTCAGCGCGAACGCGGAGACGGCGCCGCGCGCCAGGCGAGGGAAGTACTTCTCCTTCTGTTCCTTCGTTCCGAAGAGCTTCAGCGGCTGCGGCACTCCGATCGACTGGTGCGCCGAGAGGAGCGCGATGAGGTTGCCGTCCCAGGTCGAGATGAGCTTGATGATCTCGGCGTACTCGCACTGCGTGAAGCCGAGTCCCCCGTACTCCTTCGGGATCTTCATGCCGAAGGCGCCCATCTTCGCGAGCCCCTCGACGACGCGTGCCGGGATCTTCCCCTCGCGGTCGATCGCGTCGCTGTCCACCTGCTCGAGCAGGAACCGCTCCATCCGGTCGTAGAAGGCGCGGAACTCAGGGCGCTCGGGCGGCGCCTCGGGGAAGGGGTGGACGAGGTCGAGCCGGAAGTTGCCGAGAAAGATCTCCTTGAGGAAGGAGGGCGCCTGCCACTCCGTCTCGCGCGCCTCCTCGGCGACCCGCCTCGCCTCCTGCTCCGAGACCGCGCGGATGCTGTTGTTGCGCTCGCCCATGCGAGCCCAGAACTTTACCTCAGCAACGACCTTGCTACCCGCCCCGAGGATTCCGTCTCTTCCGTTTGCGGGATCCCCCCTTAGCTCTTCAGGTCCCGGACGACCAGTTCGAAGTGCTCGCGATGGATCTCGGGAAGCTGCCCGAAGTCGGGCACTCCATCGCGCTCGATCATGAGCTCCTCTGCGAGGATCCGATGACCTACCTGAGCGGCTGCGGCGACAAGACCTTCCGGGATCGTCTACGGCAGCGCCGCCGCGCCTTCGCCGCTGCCCGCGGCCGCCAGGGTCGCCTCCGCTTCCCGTCTTCGGGAGTGATTCTCCGGCAGTTTCGCGCGGGCAATCGCGACCGCTTCCTCGAGCAACGGCCGGGCCTCCGCCGTCCGCCCCTGATCCCGAAGCACCCGGGAGAGCGACAATAGCGTCGGAAGGAAGGAACGGTGACCGGGAGCGAGCACTCGGCGCCGCATCTCGAGCGCCCGGCGGAGGATCGGCTCGGCGACGGCAGGGCCTTCGAGCGCCGCCTTCGCGTTCGCGATGTCCGTGAGAGTCTCCGCGATCTCATCGTGGTCTTCCGGCAAGGCCTTCCGGCGCAGCGCCAGCGCGCGCTCGAAGAGGGGGAGGGACTCCCCCGGCTTCCCTTCCGCGAGCCGCAGGCGTCCCGAGTAGGTCAGCGGGGCCGCCAACCCGAGATGGTCGGGACCCAAGGCCTGCTCGCACGTTTCGATCGAGCGGTCGAGATACTCGCGCGCTCGCCCGTAATCACCCATCCCGAGATAGAGATCTCCCATTTCCCCGAGCGTATAGCCGACGGCTCCATCCGCCTTCTCGTAGGCCTTCTCGTCGATCGCGAGGGCCCTTTCGAAGAGCGGGAGAGCCCGCGCGTAGTCCTCCTGGGCGCGCAGCACTCCCGCGAGGTTCAACATGGTCACATCGACCTGCATGCCGATCTTCCCTTCGGAGCGCACGCCGATGTCGAGCGCGCGCTCGAGGAGCCTCCGGGCAGCGTCGTCGTTGCCGAGATCCATCTCGATCCCCGCGAGATTGGAAAGCCACTTGTAGAGGTTGCCTCCCCCGGACTTTTCTTCGATCGCGACCGCGCGTTGCAGAAGAGGCCGTCCCTCTTCGGGCTTGCCCAGGACCTTCAGCGTCACACCGAGCTGGCTCAACGCCTCCGCGAGGGCCGGACTTTCACCCGCGGCCTCGCGGATCCGGACCGCCCGCTCGGTCAGAGCGACGGCCGCCTTGTAATCCCCCTTCGCGTCCTTCAAGCGTCCGAGCCAGTAGAGGCTTTCCGCGACCTCGGCGCCCCCTTTCCCGAAGGTTTTCTCGCGGATCGCGAGCGACCGCGCCAGAAGCGACTCGGCCTTGTCCATGACATGCAGTTCCAGGTACACGGAGCCGAGAAGGGCCAGCATGGATGCCTGGAGGTCGGGCTGCTGCGCGAGCTCCTGGTCCACACGCGCCGCGCCGGCGTCGAGCAGGTCCTGCGCGGTCAGCTTCTCGCCCCGCGCGCGCCTCGGGTAGGAGCTCTCGAAGAGACTCCGGAGAAATTCCGAGACCTGCTGTGACCGGGCGGCCTGCTGGCGCGCCGCGCGCATCCCCTCCAGCGCCAGGCCGAGGCCGCCGACGAGCGACGCGGCAATGAGGACCCACGCGGCGACTCCGGCCTTGTGGCGCCGGACGAATTTGCCGGCGCGGTAGCCGAAACTGTCCGGAGTGGCCTTGACGGGCAGGCCTTCCAGGTAGCGGCGAATGTCCTCCGAGAGCTGCTCGGCCGAGGAATACCGGCGCTCCGGCTCCTTTCGCAGGGCGGTCAGGACGATCGCGTCGAGATCCCGGTGGAGGGAGGCCTTCGCGCCGGGTCTCTCCGGCTCCTGGGTCAGGACTGCGCCGCTCACCTCCTCGGGGTTTCTCGTTTTCAGCCTGTAGGGACGCTCCCCGGTCAGGAGCTCGTAGAGGACGACTCCGAGCGAGTACACGTCGCTCGCCGTCGTGATCTCGACGCCGCGGACCTGCTCCGGGCTGGCGTACTCGGGCGTCAGGATCCGGAGCGCCGTCTGGGTCCGGTCGATCGTCTCTCCCGGCTCCCGCGTCAACACCTTCGCGAGACCGAAGTCGAGGAGCTTTGGAACGCCTTCCGGGGTGACCAGGAGGTTGGAGGGCTTGATGTCGCGGTGGATGACGAGGCGCTGGTGGGCGTACTGCACGGCCCGGCAGACCTGCCGGAAGAGCGAGAGACGCTCCGAAACGCCGAGCGCTTTCTGTTCGCAATATTCGAGAATGTTGACTCCTGCGATGAGCTCCATGACGAAGTAGGGAAGGCCGTCCTCCGTCGAGCCCCCGTCCAGGACGCGGGCGATGTTGGGATGGTCGAGGCCGGCCAGGATCCGCCGCTCGCTCTCGAAGCGGCGCAGGATGAAGTCCGTGTCCATCCCGCGCTTGACGAGCTTGACCGCGGCGAACCGCTCGAATCCCTGGTCGCGGCGGACGGCCTTGAAGACGATCCCCATCCCGCCGTGGCCGATCTCCTCGACGAGCTCGTACGGCCCGACGCGGCGGCGCGCGGCGGCGGGCGGCTGCCGGGCATCCCCTGTCGCGGGCCTCTCGAGGAAGGACTCGGCCTCGTCGAGCGAGGCCAGGAGCGATCCGACCTCCGCTTTCAGGTCGGCGTCGCCGTCGCACTGCCCTTCGAGAAAAGTTTCGCGGCTCTCGGGGGGAAGCTCCTGCGCGGCATCGAAGAGCCGCCCCACGTCGGCCCAGCGCTCCGGCGTCATGCGGCCGAGAGCTCGCGGTAGAGCCAGGCCTTCGCCAGGCGGAACGCCCGGCCCACGGTCGAGGCGGAGGAGCCGAGGACGTCGGCGGTCTCGTCCAGCGTGAGCCCGCCGAAGTAGCGAAGCTCGACGACCTTCGCCTGGGTGGCGTCGAGCGCCGCGAGCTTCACCAGGGCCAGGTCGAGAGCGAGAACGTCGGCTTCCCTCGGCGCGACGGACGCGTCCGCCGCCTCGAGCGGAACCATCGTGATCGCGCCGCCTCTCTTCTCGGCGTCATGCCGCCGGGCATGGTCCACGAGGAGGCGCCGCATCGCCTGCGCGGCCACGGCGAAGAAGTGGCCCCGGTTCTTCCACGAGACGCGCTTCTGGTCCACGAGCTTCAAGTACGCCTCGTGGACGACGGCCGTCGGCTGGAGGGTGTGGCCGGCGCGCTCGCGCGCGAGATGCCTCTCCGCGAGCCGGCGCAACTCGCCGTAAACGAGCGGGATCAGCTCTTCCAGGGCCTTCGCGTCACCGGCGCTCCACGCGACGAGGAGCCGGGTCACCTCGCCGGGAGGTGTGACCGGCGGCTTTCGGGCATCTCCGGACATGGCGAGGGATTCCTTCCGGGAAAAGTATGCCCCTTCCGGCTTTCTCGCGCTCACTTGACCGGGTTTCCTCCCGATTTTCGCGGTACGAAAGTAGGAGAACATCCATGCTCAAGCCCGCCCTGTGTCAGAGACAGCTCCTGGCGGCCGGTCTCGGTTGGACCGCGTGCCTCCTGCTGGCGGCCGGGCCGGCGCGCGCCGCGACGATCACGGTCAACAGCGCCGCCGATGCCGCCGCAAACGACGGCCAGTGCACGCTGCGCGAGGCGATCATCGCCGCCAACACCAACGCTGCCTCCGGAGCCATGGCCGGCGAGTGCGCGGCGGGGCAGGCGCCGCCGACGATCGATGGGATCGCGTTCGCGATCCCGGGCGCGGGCCTCCATACGATCAGCCCGGCGACGCAGCTGGACGCGATCACCGAAGGGGTGCTCATCGACGGCTATACGCAGCCGGGCTCGAGCGCCAACACCCTCGCCATCGGCGACAACGCGGTGCTGCTGATCGAGATCGACGGCACCCACGCGCAGAACGTGTTCCGGATCGACGGACCCAAGGGCGGCTCGACGCTGCGGGGGCTCGCGATCACGCACATCGTGGGCGGCGTGGGGATCTCGATCGGCCCCTTTGGACTCGGAAGCCCAAATAACACGATCGCCGGGAACTTCATCGGGACCGATGCCGCGGGGACTGCCACCACGTCCACGAACAATCTGATCGAACAGAGCAGCAGCAGCGGGACCAGGATCGGCGGCACGACGCCGGCCGACCGCAACGTGATGGCGTCCAACAGCACCCTGATGACGTTCCAGGCGAGCGACAACAACTTCGTGCAGGGCAACTACCTCGGCACCGACAAGACGGGTATGGCGGCGCTCCTCTCTTTTGACGCGATCGCGCTGCGGCTGGCGAGCAGCAGCAACACGATCGGCGGCAGCGCCGCCGGAGCGGGAAACGTGATCGGCAACTACTCCGCCGGAGGAATCCTCATGGGAGAAGGCGGCACGAACAACAACCTGATCCAGGGCAACCGGATCGGCACGAACGCGACCGGGACCGCCGGCTTGACCAGCGGCCAGTTTGGGATCTTCCTCGACATCGGCGCCAACAGCAACACCCGGATCGGCGGGACGAATCCCGGCGAGGGGAACACGATCGCCTTCAACAACGGAGATGGCGTGGCCGTGTTCGGGTCGAGCTCCAGCGGCGTCGCCATCCTCGGAAACTCCACCTTCTCCAACACGGGATTTGGTATCAGTCATGGCGGATCCGCGCCCCATGCGAACGACGACTGCGACGCTGACACCGGCGCGAACAACCTCCAGAACTATCCGGTGATCACTTCGGCCTCGTTTTCCGGCGGCAACGCCACGATCTCCGGGACCCTGAACAGCACGGCCAGCACGTCCTACCGCGTCGAGTTCTTCGCGAGCGTGTCGTGCAATTCCCCGTCCCACCGGGACGGGCAAACCTTCCTCGGCTTCGCCACCGTGGCGACCGACGACACCTGCAACGGGAGCTTCGGGCCGCTCATCTTCCCCGTCCCGGCCGGCCAGGTCTTCATCACGGCCACGGCGACGGATCCCGGCAACAACACCTCGGAGTACTCCGCCTGCGCGACCATCGCGGGCGCGCCGACCGCGACGCCGACCGACACGCCGACCCAGACCAGCACCTCCACACCTACGAGCACGCCGTCCAACACCCCTGCGGAGACAAACACGAACACCCCCACGAACACCCCCACGAGCACGCCGTCGAACACTCCGTCGAACACTCCGTCGAACACTCCGTCGAACACTCCGTCCCCGACACCCACCAACACGCCATCGATGACACCGAGCGCCACACCCAGCAGCACGCCGACACTGACGAACACCCCGTCGAGCACGCCCTCGAACACCCCGAGCCGGACGCCCACACCGACTCCGGTTCCTCCGACCAGCACGCCGTCGAGTACGCCCTCCCTGACGCCTTCGAACACGCCGAGCCGGACGCCGTCCTCGACGCCTTCCAACACTCCGAGCAGCACCCGGACGAACACGCCCACGAGCACGCCGACGAAGACGCCGACGGCGACCCCGTCCTTTACGCCGTCGCCGACGCCCATCGGCGCTTCGCCGACGCCGACGAGGACGCCCACGAAGACCCCGACGCCAACACCCACGGCGAGCGGGGGCTGCTCGACGTGCACACAGCCGCCGATCGTGGTGAGCCAGCTGGCGGACGTGAACCTCTTCGGGAGCACGCCGAATTGTTTCGGCAACGCGGACCTCTGCGCCTACTTCACATTCGTCAAGGACGGATCGACGCCGGATACCTGGTACGGGCTCTTCGACCTCGGCTCCCGGCCGCTCATCGTCACAGACACCGGCTCAATCGAGGCGATTCCCGTGGGTTCCGGAAACAACCAGTGGGGGCCGGGTCTCCGGATCCGAACGACGTGCAGCGTCGAGGTCCAGCCGGGGGGCGTCATTTCCACCCATTCGGTCAACCAGCGGTCGGGCGACATCCGGATCGACGCGGGCGGACCGGTCACCATAAACGGGACTGTCGCGAACTTCGTGACCGGCAGCAACGGCGTCCCCGGCAACATCGCGATCTCGACCTGCTGCGGGGGCATCGTCACGGGCCGCGGCTCCTTGATCCACACGTCCGGCAATTCGGGTGGAAGCGAGATACACCTGACGGCCTGTTGCGATTCGAGCTTCATCGACCTGAACGGGCTCGCGATGGCGCGCGCGAACTCCACCTCCGCCGGACCGCGGCCGGCGGTACTGATCTCCTCGGTGTCAGGCGCTGTCACCGTCAACGGCGACACCAAGGAGCCGCAGCTCGACGAATACACGGTCGCCGGCACGAAGTACGACCTCTTTCCCGGGGTGCTCTCGTGGGTCATAGCCGGCGGTCCTCCCGGGACCGTGCGGATTGAGGCCCGCGGCGACGTCCGAGTCTTGGGCCACGGGGTCGACGCGACGGCGCCCGCGCGGCAGAGCTTCGCCACGGTCGCTGCCGGCACGGGATCGAGCAACGCGACCGGCGGTCTGGTGGACGTACGCTCCGCGAACGGTGCCATCGCCGGGACGAACAGGGCGTTCCAGTCCTTCGGCCGCTATCACTTCGCCGGGAGCTCGCGGGTCCAACTGTATGCCCACTCCAACATCGAGCTCTCCCGGCCGGGAACGTCCTCGAACGACAACCCGGTCGTGGACTCCCTCGCGTCGCCTTTCGCGGGCAGCGGCGGAACCAACGACCTGCGTTCCTTCAGCGGTCACATCCTGATCGACGGGAACGCTCTCGTCTCGGCGACGGGAGCGACTGCAGGATCGAACCTCCTGAGGTCCTGCCTGGGAGTGAACAAACTGGGCACCGTCGATCCGGCCGACGCCGACGCCTCGGACGACTCCGGCCTCTGCTCGCCGTCGTCACCGACCCTGACCTTGCCGGGAGATTGTCCCGCCTCCGAGGCGACCCCCGGTCTCCGTGCGGAGGCCGCCGCCGCGAGCCGCAGGCCGATCGCGCGACCCGCGATAGCCCGAGTCAAGCCGACTCCGGAAAGCGAGACGAGAACGCACTGAGCTGAGACGATGGCGCCGCGTCATAATCCGGCGCTCGGTGAACAAGTACCTCTCCTACGACGCGGAGCGGGCGCCGAAGGTGCGCGCGATGTTCTCGCGCCTGGCCTGGAAATACGACCTCGTCAACGACGTGATGAGCTTCGGGCTGCACCGCGCCTGGAAGCGGCAGACCGTTGCGATCGCGGCGGAGGGAACGCGCGGGGGAGGCCGGTGGCTCGATCTCTGCTGCGGGACCGCGGACATGAGCTTCCTCGCCGAGGCGGCCGCCGCGAGGGGAACGCGCGTCGTCGGCGCGGACTTCACGCTTCCGATGCTCGCGGTCGCGCGGCAGCGGAAGGCCGCGGGGCGCGCAACCTCTGAGTTCGCTCAGGCGGACGCCCTTCGCCTCCCCTTTCCGGACGGGACGTTCGACAGGATCACCGTCGGCTACGGACTGCGCAATCTCGCGGATCCGGAGGCGGGTCTCGCCGAGATGCTGCGCGTGCTCGCGCCCGGCGGCCGGGCGGTCATCCTCGACTTCGGAAAGCCGGGCAATCCGGTCGCCGCCGCGCTCTACGGCGCCTTCCTCCACACGATGATGCCCGCCGTCGGCCTTCTCTTCCACGGCGACGCCGACACCTACCTCTACATCCCCGCGTCCCTCGAGCGCTACCCCGGCCAGCGCGGCGTCGCCGAGCTGATGCGCCGGGCGGGCTTCGTGAACGTCCGTTTCGAAGAGCGCCTGCTCGGCACGATGGGCATCAACGTCGGAGACAGTCCGAAGGATCTCCCGATGTCATCCTGAGCGAAGCGAAGGATCTGCCCCGTCCTGAAACGAGGCAGATCCTTCGTCGCGGAGCCCGCCCCGAGCTTGAGTAACGCCTCGATTGAACTCGCAGGCAGATTCCTCGCTGCGCTCGGAATGACATGAGTAGCGGAGAGGCTCCTCAGGATGACAGCGAAGAGGGTCTTCTCGTTTTCAGCTACACTCCCGCGCTCCCATGGCCCACCAGTACATTTTCACGATGCAGGACCTGCGCAAGGTCGTCCCGCCGCAGCGGGAGATTCTGCGGGGGATCTGGCTCTCGTTCCTGCCGGGAGCGAAGATCGGCGTCCTCGGGTTGAACGGCGCCGGCAAGTCCACGTTGCTCAAGATCATGGCCGGGGTGGAGAAGGACTTCGCCGGCGAGGCGCGACCGGCCGAAGGGATCCGCATCGGCTTTCTTCCGCAGGACCCGAGGCTCGACCCCTCCAAGGACGTCCTCGGCAACGTCGAGGAGGCGGTCGCGAAGACGCGCGGGCTCTTGAAGCGGTTCGACGAGCTGAACGAGAAGATGGCCGGCGAGCTCTCCGAAGCCGAAAGCGAGAAGCTCATGGCCGAGTACCAGAAGGTCCAGGACGCGATCGAGGCGTCGAACGCCTGGGAGCTCGACCGCCAGCTCGAGGTCGCGATGGACGCGCTGCGTCTTCCCCCTCCCGACGCCGACGTCTCGAAGATCTCGGGAGGCGAGAAGCGCCGCGTCGCGCTCTGCAAGATCCTGCTCGAGCGGCCGGACCTGCTTCTCCTGGACGAGCCGACCAACCACCTCGACGCCGAGTCGGTCGCGTGGCTCGAGCGGCATCTCGCGGACTATCCGGGCACCGTCGTCGCGGTCACGCACGACCGCTACTTCCTGGACAACGTCGCGGGCTGGATCCTGGAGCTCGACCGCGGGGCCGGCATCCCGTGGGAGGGGAACTACTCGAGCTGGTTGGAGCAGAAGGAGCAGCGGCTGGCGGTCGAGGAGAAGCAGGAGTCGGCCAAGCGGCGCACGCTCCAGCGGGAGCTCGAGTGGGTGCGGATGGCCCCGCGGGCGCGGCACGCGAAGTCGCGGGCGCGCATCGAGCGGTACGAGGCCCTCCTCGCGGACAAGGGCCCCGAGGCGCGCGGCGAGACGCAGGAGCTGTTCATCCCCCCCGGCCCGCGGCTGGGAGATGTCGTCGTCCGCGCCGAAGGGGTCCGCAAGGCGTACGGAGACCGGCTCCTGATGGAAGACCTCTCCTTCGATCTGCCGCGTGGCGGCATCGTCGGCATCATCGGCGCGAACGGCGCCGGGAAGACGACGCTCTTCAAGATGATCGTCGGCCAGGAAAAGCCGGACTCGGGCAAGCTCGCCGTCGGCGAGACGGTCGTCCTCTCCTACGTGGACCAGGACCGCGACCGGCCCGTGCCCACGCGCACGGTCTTCGAGGAGATCTCCGGCGGCCAGGAGCGGATCGTGGTCGGCAAGCGCGAGATCCCCTCGCGTGCCTACGTCTCGATGTTCAACTTCAAGGGGCCGGACCAGCAGAAGCGGATCGGGGACCTGTCGGGAGGCGAGATGAACAGGCTCCACCTCGCGCGGACCCTGAAGCGCGGCGGCAACGTGCTCCTCCTGGACGAGCCGACCAACGATCTCGACGTGGACACGCTGCGCGCGCTGGAGGAGGCGGTCACGAGCTTCGCCGGGTGCGCCGTCGTCATCAGCCACGACCGCTGGTTCCTCGACCGCGTCGCGACGCACATCCTCGCCTTCGAGGGGGAAAGCCGCACCGTCTGGTTCGAAGGCAACTACCAGGAGTACGAGGCGGACCGGAAGAGGAGACTCGGCATCGACGCGGACCAGCCGCACCGGATCAAATACAAGAGGCTGACAGCACGGTAGATGTCTACCGCGCTGTCATCCCGAGCGCAGCGAGGGATCTTCTCCCGTCATGCACCGGCAGGGCAATTCTTCGTCGCGGAGCCTGTCCCGCTCATATGAGTCCCAGTGTTCTCGGGCACGAGGGAAGATTCCTCGCTGCGCTCGGAATGACACGGAGTGGGGGGCTTCTCAGAATGCCTGGAGAGCTGCTGCGCTTTCCGGAATGACACGAGAGCCGACACCCGGTGGTCGTATCTTCAACCGGGCACCGGGAACCGGCTCTTACTTCTTCGTCAGGAACGCGACGCCGACGCCGACGAGGCCGACGACCACCAGCACCTTGAAGAACGGGAACCTCCGGCGTTTCGGAGGCTGCACCCGGTCCATCAGCTCCTCGGCCAGCGACGCGCCCTTGTTCGCCAGGAGCTCCAGCAGCTCCGCTCCCTGCTTGCGGGCCTCGTCGTAGACCTTCTGTCCGCGCTCGACGACCTCGTCCCTGACGTCGTCCAGCTCGGCGCGCGTCTTCTTCAGTCCCTTGCCCAGGCTCTCGCGAGCCTCGTCCAGGTACTGATCGGCGTCGAACTTGCGGCGGCGCATGCTCTCGATGGCGATCGGCAGGACGACCTTCGTCAACAGCGGCACGAGGACCGGAACGAGCGCCTTGGCCGTATCGCGGGGAACGCTGCGACCAGACATGGTGTTTCCTCCCGCGGCTATTACAGCAGATTTCGTGCCGGATAATAGATGCCAATGCATTGGGCCTGCCTCGCCGCGGCATTTCTCCAGGCGCTCGCGGCGCCCGCGGGCGCTCCCGCGCGGGTCGAAGCCGTGGTTCTCGGGATCGCGCAGGACGGAGGCGTGCCCCACCTCGGGTGCCGCCAGAAGCTCTGCGTCCAGGCGCGGCGGGACTCCTCGAAGAGACGTTCCGTCGCCTCGCTCGGCCTGATCGACAGCGCTTCCGGAAAACGGTTCCTGATCGACGCCACGCCCGACTTCGAGCGCCAGGTCTCGCGCCTCGGGGGGCTCCCCGACGGGATCCTTCTGACCCACGCGCACATCGGCCACTACCTCGGCCTCGCCCAGCTCGGCCGCGAGGTGGCCAACACGAAGGAGATGCCGGTGTTCTGCACGGCCTCGATGGCCCGGTTCCTCCGCGCGAACCGCCCCTGGAGCCGGCTCGTCGAGTCGAAGAACATCGCGATCCACGAGATCGAGCCGGGCAGGGAATTCGCGCTGACCGGTTCGCTGCGAGCGACCGCGCTCAAGGTCCCGCACCGCGACGAGGACTCCGACACGGTCGCCTACGTCGTCGCCGGCCCGTCGCGCAAGCTCCTCTGGCTGCCGGACATCGACAAGTGGGAGAAGTGGGACCGGAGGATAGAGGACGTCCTCCAGACCGTGGATGCCGCGTTCCTGGACGGGACCTTCTTCTCCGCCGACGAGATCCCCGGCCGCTCCATCGCGGACATCCCGCATCCTCTCGTACCCGAGACGGTGGCCCGGGTCGCGAGCGTCGAAGGCCTCGCCGCGCGGGTCTTCTTCGTGCACCTGAACCACACCAACCGCCTGTTCTGGGACGGCCGCGCGAAACGGCGGCTGCGCGAGAAGGGGTTCCGGGTGGCGGTCGAGGGCCAGCGGGTGCCGCTCTGAGTGAGAGGAGTTTCAGGTTTCAGGTTCAGGCGGTGAGGACTCAGCGTAGCATTCGCTCGATGGCGACTCCGGACCCGAACCCGTCTCCGGTTCTTCCGTGGCGCGGAACGCCGCGGCATCCGGCGGCGCTTCCCGAGGGCTACTGGCGGACGGTCGTGCTGCGGGGCCTCAAGCTGCGGTGTCCCGTCTGCGGCAAAGGGAGGCTCTTCAAGAGCTACTTCGTCATGCACGCCCGCTGTTTCTGCTGCGGCGTGTCGTTCGCCCGCGAGCACGGCCAGTGGGTCGGCTCGCTCGACATCAACACGTTCGTCACCGCGTTCATCCTGATGATCGGCGCGGGGTTCGGTCCGCTCTGGTCGCTCAAGACGAGTCTCCTCGTCTGGTGCTCCGCCGCGGTGATCGTCCCGATCGCGACCTTCCGCTTCAGCCGCGGCCTCTGGACCGCGATCGTGCACCTGACCGGTGGAGTCCACTGAAGTACCAATTGACTGCGCCTGCACGGGGCGAGAATCCGAGATCTCGGCGGGCTCGTCGTGACGGAGACTTCCTTCCGGTCTCTCCATTCTCCGGCGGGATCTTCACGGGGCTTCCTGCCAGACTTCCGTGAATTCCAGACCCCGGGCCTTCAGGGCTCCCAGGAAGAAGTCGGAGACGTCCGGTTCGCGCGCGAGGAACTCGGGGGGGCGAACGCCGGGATTTCGGTATTGCTCGCGCGCCAGCATCGCGGCGGCGATGGCGCATGGGAATCCGGTCGTCCTGGCCATCGAGGTCATGCCGCCTTCGCGGCTCGTCCTGTCCAGGAGCTCGAACGCGTAGCGCCGGCGGACGCCCCTTCCGCTCCGGCCCGAGACCGCGACGCGAAGGACCGTGAACTCCTCTTCCCCTTCCCGGAGCCTCCACGCGCGAGACAGGATGCTTTCGGTGACCGCCCGCGGTGAAACCGCGACGCCGCCGGCGTCCATGGGCCGGGTCTCGAAGAACCCGCAGCCGCGCAGGGCGCGCATCGCGTCCGCGTGGCCGGGATAGCGCATCGTCTTTTCCTTCATGGACCTCGCGCAGACGGTCGTGAGGACCGTCCGCAGCCCGTCCGTCAGGAAAGCCTCAAGCGTCCCGACACCCGGGACCTCGATCGTCTCCACTTCCGAAAGCGCCTCGCGCGTGACGATGCGGCCGTCTTCCACGATCCGGGCGGGGCGGGTGTATTCCTCGATGACGTCCGTCGCCGAGAACACGATGGCGTAGCCGAAGGGGCGGCTCCGGTCCGCCGGCAGGCCGCCCACGAGGATCCGGACCTCGTCCACTTCGTCCAGGGCGGCGGCGGCGCGGCCGACGGCGAGGTTGGAGAGGCCAGGCGAGACGCCGCAGTCCACGACCGCCGTGACTCCCCTCTCGCGGGCGGCCGCGTCGAGCGACAGAAGGTCCTCGGGCGAGAACGAGATGTCGGCGATCGGCTTGCCGGCGCCGATCACCGCCTCGAGCATCGCGAACCCGAGGCGGCCCGGGAGCGCGCCAACAACGGCGTCCGCCTCCCCCGCGGCCGCGGCGATCTCCGAGGGCCGGGAGAGGTCGGCCTTCCGGGTTCGCACCGAGGCCTGCCTCGCGAGGCGGGCCAGCGCCTCCTCGCTCGCGTCCGCGACGGTGACCTCGAAGTCCTCCTCCCGGGAGAGGTCGCGCGCGATCGCGGCCCCGACGAGGCCGCAACCCAGGACGGAAATCCTCTTCACGCCGCGGGCGTCGAGAGCTTCTCGTAGGCCGCGGTCAGGGCCGCGGCGATCTGCTCCGGCGTGCGCCCTTCGATCTCGTGGCGCTGGAGCATGAAGAGGAGCTTCCCCTTCGAGAGGATGGCGATCTGGGGCGAGGAGGGCGGGAACCCCGCGAAATAGCTCCGCGCGCGCGCGGTCGCCTCGACGTCCTGCCCCGCGAAGACGGTCGCGAGTCTCCTCGGCGCCGCCGGGTTCTTCAGGGAGATCGCGACACCCGGACGCGCCACGCCGGCCGCGCAGCCGCAGATGGAATTGACGACGAGGAGCATCGGGTCGGACGCTTCGGCCACCGCGCGGTCCACCTCCTCGGACGTCGTCAGCTCCCGGAACCCGAGCCTCGTGAGCTCTTCCCGCATCGGCTGGACCATCATCGGCGGATAGGGCATCGGCGGTCTCCTTCGCGAGGAACCTATATCCTATCGTTCGCACGCCACGAAAGGGGGTCAGGACCATGCGAATGACACGCCGGCGCCTCATCGGCGCCACCGGAGCCGCCGCGGCCGCAGCCGCGACGCCGGCCACGCTTCTGACCGCTTCCCGCCCCGATGCGACCCCCCTGCCCCCCGCCCTGAAGCCCGACGTGTTCCGGGAGCGGCAGGCCAAACTGCGCGCCGCGGCGAAGGAGCGGGGAATCGATCTCCTCTTCGTCACGCCCTCGACGAACCTGGCGTACTCCGCCAACCTCGCGATCGGCCGGAGCGAGCGGCTGACCACCCTTCTCCTCTTCACCGACGGGCCCGCGGTGCTCGTGACGCCGTCCTTCGAGGAAGCCAACCACAAGCGCACGGCCGTCGTGGACGACGTCAGGACCTGGCCGGAGGAAGAAGACCCGATCGCCCTCGCCGGCAAGCTCGCCGCGGGCAGGAAGGTCATCGGGCTGGAAGGCTCGACGAGCTACGGAACGATGACGCTCCTGTCGCAGGCGATCCCGGCGAAGTTCGAGGACGCGACGGCGCTCTTCGACGCGCTGCGGATGATCAAGTCTGACGAGGAGCAGGCCTTCATCCGGGACGCGGCGCGGCGGACCAACCTCGCGATCGAGGCGACCCACAAGCGGATGCGCGCCGGCATGAGCGAGAGCGATGTCGAGCGGATCCTGGAAGAGGAGTTCGCCAACCAGGGAGCGCGCGGCGGAGGCCTCGTCCAGTTCGGACCCTCGTCGGCGTTCCCGCACGGCGCGCCGGCCGAGCGCCGCCTCGCCAAGGGGGACCCGGTTCTCATCGACTGCGGCTGCAGAGTCCGCGGGTACGACTCCGACATCACGCGCACCGTCAGCTTCGGTCCGCCGTCCGACGAGTTCCGCAAGGTCTACGCGACCGTGGACCGCGCGCAGCTCGCCGGGATCGAGGCGCTCAAGGCCGGAGTCGCGGGCGAGGACGTGGACCGCGCGGCGCGCAAGGTCATCGAGGACGCCGGCTACGGCAAGGACTTCACCCACCGGCTGGGCCACGGCCTCGGCATGGACGGGCACGAGCAGCCGTACCTCGTTCGCGGCAACAAGAAGCCGCTCGCCGCCGGCAACGTCGAGACGGTCGAGCCCGGCATCTACATCCCCGGGCGCTTCGGCGTCCGGATCGAGGACGACTATGCCGTCCTGGCGACGGGGCCGAAGAGCCTGTCGGTGCGGCCAGGTGAATTGGCGGTGGTGGAGGTGTGAAGCGGGATTCAGGTTTCAGGTTCCAGGTTTCAGGAGGTGGGGTGAGGGGATGAGCCAAGGCGCCGATTCCATTCCCCGGCGTCTCACATCGCTCGACGTGGTCCGCGGCGCGACGATCGCCGGAATGCTCGTGGTCAATACGCCGGGCTCCTGGGAGCACGTCTATCCGCAGCTCCTGCACGCCGAATGGAACGGCTGGACCTACACGGACACGATCTTTCCCTTCTTCCTCTTCATCGTGGGCGTCTCGATGGCGTTCTCCTTCTCGCGGCGGCTTTCGGAGGGGGGCGGGCGCCGCGCGCTCCTCCTCCATACGCTCAAGCGCGCCGCGATCATCTTCGGGCTCGGCCTCGGCCTGAACACGCTCTCCTTCTTCCTGTTCCACCGGGCGCAGGTGCGCATCCCGGGCGTGCTCCAGCGGATCGGAGTCTGCTTCTTCTTCGCCGCCCTCATCTCCCTTCTGCTCGGCCGCAAGGGGCTGCTCCCCGCGGCCGCCGTTCTCCTCGCGGTGTACTGGGCGCTCATGACGTTCGTCCCGGCGCCCGGCTACGGCACGGGGCGCCTCGACGTCGAAGGAAACCTCGCGGCGTACGTGGACCGCGCGGTCCTCGGCGCCCACACGTGGAAGCACAACCCCGGCTGGGACCCGGAGGGGCTGCTCTCGAGCCTGCCGGCCATCGCGACGACGCTGTTCGGGATCCTCGCCGGAGAGTGGCTGCGCCTGCGCGCCGCCTGGGGGCCACGGATCACCGGCCTGATGGGAGGCGGGGCCGTCGCCTTCTCCCTCGGCCTCCTCTGGGGGACGACCTTTCCGATCAACAAGAACCTCTGGACGTCCTCCTACTCGCTCCTCATGTCGGGCCTCGCGGCGATGTGCCTCGCGCTCTGCCTCTGGGTGGTGGACGTGAAGGGGTGGAAGGGGTGGGCGAAACCCTTCGTCTGGTTCGGCACCAACGCGATCGCGCTCTTCGTGCTCTCCACCCTCGCGACGCTCCTGCTCCTGTGGGTCAAGCTGACCGGCGACGATGGAAAGCGGCGCTCCCTCTACGGCACGATCTCCCGGACGGTCTTCGACCACTTCGCCGATCCGCGACTCGGGTCGCTCCTCTTCGCGCTCGCGTACCTTGTGATCTGGACCGCGGTGTCCGGCCTGCTCTACCGGAAGCGCATCTTCATCAAGGTGTGACGAGCGGGAGCGGGTCACATCCTGAAGCGCCGCAGCGCCGAAGGATCTGCCCCAACGACGCGCGGGAGCGCGTCACACCCTGAGGTGTTCCTCCCCCTCTCTGTCATCCCGAGGAGCCCCTCCGCTTCTCATGTCATTCCGAGCGCAACGAGGAATCTGCCCTTGTCACCGTGGGCTCGCAACATCGATGATCGGGACAGGCTCCGCGACGAGGGATCTGCTCCGGAGAGTCCGGAACGCCACCGGAGCAGATCCTTCGCGGAGCCTGTCCCGAGCGGTCGCTGCGAATCGAAGCGAAGGAGCAGATCCCTCGCTCCGCTCGGGATGACAAGAAAAGACGAGGGGCTCAGGATGACAGGACGGGCCCCGCGACAGCGACGCTCACATTTCCGGCTTGAAGATCGCGAAGACGGCGCCCTGCTGGTCGTGCAGGACCGTGAACCGGCCGGTCTTGGGGATGTCCATGGGCGGCACGATCGTGCCGGCTCCCAGCTCGCCGGCCTTCTTCGCCGAGGCATCCACGTCGGAGACCATGAAGTAGACAAGCCAGTTGGGCGGCACCGGGCCCCACTCCTTCGGGATCTTCATCATCCCGCCGATCGAGGTCCCGCTCCGCAGCCACTCGGTGTACTGCTCGCTGTCCTTCGTGCCCCAGCCGAAGAGTCCCGTGTAGAACTTCCTGGCCGAATCGAGGTCGGTCGTGTCGAGCTCCGCCCAGCACATCGTGTCCGGCTCGTTCATGAGCTCGGCGCCGATGTGCTTCCTCGCCTCCCAGAGACTGACGATCGCGCCCTGCGGGTCCTGCACGATCGCCATGCGGCCGACGTCCATCACGTCGAAGGGCTCCATCAGGAGCTTCCCGCCCAGCTCCTTCGCCTTCTTCGCCGAGGCGTCGGCCGAGGCGACGCTGACGTAGGTGTTCCAGTGCGGCGGCACCCCCTGCTGCTGCGCCCCCAGCTTGTACAGGGCGCCGACGCTCTTCCCCTTCTTTTTCAACATCGTGTAGACCATGTCGGGACCGGCCGGCGAGTCCTCGAAGCTCCACCCGAAGAGCGTCGCGTAGAACCTCTTGGCGCTGGCATCATCGGTCGTGGCGAGCTCCGCCCAGCAGAACGAGCCGGGCTCGTGGCGGGAAAACTCAGGCATGTGAACCTCCTCTCGGGTTCTTTACGCGGCGGGGAGGTGGCAGGTTTCAGGCCTTGTTGTAGATCTCGGCCCCGCGCTCCACGAACTCCCGGGATTTTTCCCGGAGGCCGCGCTCGAGCGCCTTCTCCTCGGGGATTTCGAGGGAGGCGGCGTAGTCGCGGACGTCCTGGGTGATCTTCATCGAGCAGAAGTGCGGGCCGCACATCGAGCAGAAGTGGGCGAGCTTGGCGCCCTCGGCGGGAAGGGTCTCGTCGTGGAACTCGCGGGCGGTCTCCGGGTCGAGGGAGAGGTTGAACTGGTCCTCCCAGCGGAACTCGAAGCGGGCCTTCGACAGCGCGTCGTCCCAGAGGCGCGCGCCCGGATGCCCCTTGGCGAGGTCGGCGGCGTGCGCGGCGATCTTGTAGGCGATGACGCCGTCCTTGACGTCCTTCTTGTCGGGCAGGCCGAGGTGCTCCTTCGGCGTCACGTAGCAGAGCATCGCCGTGCCGAACCAGCCGATCATGGCCGCGCCGATCGCGGAGGTGATGTGGTCGTAGCCGGGCGCGATGTCGGTCGTCAGGGGGCCGAGCGTGTAGAAGGGCGCCTCGTGGCAGACCGCGAGCTCCCTCTCCATGTTTTCCTTGATCAGGTGCATCGGGACGTGCCCCGGCCCCTCGATCATGACCTGGCAGTCGTGCGCCCAGGCCTTCTTCGTCAGCTCGCCGAGCGTGTCGAGCTCGGCGAACTGCGCCTCGTCGTTCGCGTCGGCGGTCGAGCCGGGGCGCAGGCCGTCCCCGAGCGAGAAGGAGATGTCGTAGGCCTTCATGATCTCGCAGATCTCGTCGAACCGCGTGTAGAGGAAGGACTCTTCGTGGTGCGCGAGGCACCACTTGGCCATGATCGAGCCGCCGCGCGAGACGATGCCGGTGACCCTCTTCGCCGTCAGCGGGATGTAGCGCAGGAGAACGCCGGCGTGGATCGTGAAGTAGTCCACCCCCTGCTCCGCCTGCTCGATCAGCGTGTCGCGATAGATCTCCCAGGTCAGCTCCTCGGCCTTTCCGTCGGTCTTCTCGAGGGCCTGGTAGATCGGCACGGTCCCGATCGGGACCGGGGAATTGCGCAGGATCCACTCGCGCGTCTCGTGGATGTTCTTTCCGGTCGAAAGGTCCATGACCGTGTCGGCGCCCCACCGGATCGCCCAGGTCATCTTCTCCACCTCTTCCTCGATGGAGGACGTGACGGCCGAGTTGCCGATGTTCGCGTTGATCTTGACGAGGAAGTTTCGCCCGATCGCCATCGGCTCGGACTCGGGATGGTTGATGTTGGCCGGGATGATCGCGCGGCCGCGCGCAACCTCGCTTCGGACGAACTCGGGAGACGCGTTCTCGCGGATCGCGACGAACTCCATCTCGGGCGTGACGGTTCCCTTGCGGGCGAAGTGCATCTGCGTGGCGTTGCCGCGGGAGCGCAGGACGCGGCGAGGGCGCATCAGCTCGAGCCCCGGACGGTTCCGGCGCACCGGCTCGGAGGTTTCGTACTCGCCGCGCGCCTCGATCCACGGACGCCGCAACTCCGGAAGCCCCCGGTGCAGATCGATCGCGGCCTCCGGGTCCGTGTACGGCCCGGACGTGTCGTAGACGCGAAACGGAGGGTTCAACTCCGTCCCCCCGCGCATCCCCTTCGTCGGCGAGAGCACGATCTCGCGGGCCGGCACGCGCAGGCCGCCCGGCCCCGGAACGTAGACCTTCCGGGATCCCGGCAGAGGTTCCCGGTTGGCGACTTCGCTGGAGGGAAGAGAATCCCGGCGAACGCTCATTCTGACCTCCCTACGGCGGCATTACCCGCATCAGGTCATCCTGGGGTCTCCTCCCTCGCCCCGCCCGCGACGGGCTCTGGAGGACTCTCAGCCTTCCGCGCGGAATTGCGCGGAGTGGGCTCCCCCGTTCAACGCCCGGAGTGTACTCCCGACAGTGATCGCTGTCCCGTCGGGACAGTTTAATATCCCCCGCATCTCTCGAGATCGGGAAAGTCCCTCGAGGAGGCCCACGCGCGGGAGTTCGTGCATCGGGACATCAAGCCGGCCAACATCTTCGTCTGCCGGTACGGCCTGGAGTACGACTTCGTGAAGGTTCTCGACTTCGGCCTGGTCAAGTCGGTCGGGCTCGCCGAGGATGCCGGCCTGACGGCCGTCGGGGTCGTCGCCGGCACGCCCGAGTACATGGCTCCGGAGATCGCGCGGGGCGAGCGCCGGTTCGATCACCGGGCCGATCTCTATTCCGTGGGCTGCGTCGCCAACCGGCTCCTGTCCGGCGGGGCGGTCTTCGACGGAAAGAGCCCCGTGGATTTCCTGATCGATCAGGTTCGTTCCACGCCCGTTCGCCCCTCGATCCGGGCCGGAGTCCCGATTCCCGCCGCTCTCGAAGACATCGTCATGGACTGTCTCGAGAAGGACCCGGCGAAACGGCCGCAAAGCGCGGGCGAGCTGGCCCGACGCCTCGAGGCTCTCCCCCTGGACCCCTGGACTCCCGAGCGCGCAGATGTGGTGGCGCGGCGTCGCGCTCGCTCCGGATCCCTCCGAGGCGCAGACATGGGCTGTCGGACACGCCGTGAGCCGCGTCGTGGCGCCCGCCGGATAGCAGTCGGCGCCGCGCCGCCGGAACCTCTTCGTCCCGCGGGCCCATAGAGAAGACGCGGGCCGCTTGCCGGACGGCGGGCGCAATAGAATCGGCAAGAGGGCTCCGAGAACCCATGAGCTTCCGCGTCTGGAAAAAAGAAGGGGCCGGGACCCCGCGTCCGAGCGCGCCTTCGGCCTCCGCGGCGGCGCTGCCGATGGACGTCGTGGACGCGGGGGCAAATCGCCTGGCCGCCCTCGCCCTGCTGACGGCGGGCGTGGTCGTGTTGCTCGCGATCGGAAACCGCCAGGTCTTCTCCCGGTTCGGCGTTCCGTCGATGAATCCGACGCTCTGGGTCGGCGCGATGGCGGCCTCTCTTCTGCTGTCTCTCTCGGTCGCCTGGATCGCGTGGCGGCGCATGCTCGCTCCCGCCACGCTGCTCGATGTCGGCCTGGTTTACGAGGTCTTGCAGTCCTTCTGCATCGCGCTGACGTTTCACGAGGTGCCGCTGCGCATCGACGCGCCGCCGCGCGGCTGGACGCCCGTCGCCGTCTTCATCCTCGCCTATCCGCTCATCGTCCCGGCGACTCGCGGCAAGGCGGTCCTCGCGACCCTCGCGGCGGCGATGATGGATCCACTCGGACTGCTCATTTCCATCGCCGCCGGCAATCCGAAGCCACCGGGCGGATTTCTGGTTCCGATGTTCCTTCCGACGGCGCTCGCCGCGGTGATCGCCCTGCTCCTGTCGCGGCTCGTCTACCAGATGAGGGCCGAGGCGGAGAAGGGGCACGAGATGGGGAGCTATCGGCTGGAAGAGCTCCTCGGGCGCGGCGGGATGGGAGAGGTCTGGCGGGCGAGCCACCAGCTGCTCGCGCGGTCGGCCGCGATCAAGCTGATTCGCTCCGAGTCCTTCGGAAGCGACGGGCGGGAGCTCGTGCGGCGGTTCGAGCGCGAGGCGAAGGCGACTGCGGCCCTGCGCTCGCCGCACACCGTGGACATCTACGACTTCGGGACGACGGAGGACGGGACCTTCTACTACGTCATGGAGTTGCTCGAGGGATTCGACCTGGACACCCTCGTCTCGCGCTTCGGCCCGCAGCCGCCCGAGCGGTCGGTGTACATCCTGATCCAGGCCTGCCACTCCCTGGCCGAGGCGCACCAGGGGGGCCTGATCCACCGCGACGTCAAGCCGGCCAACATTTACGTCTGCCGGTACGGCCTCGACTGGGACTTCGTCAAGCTGCTCGACTTCGGCCTCGTCAAGAACGCGCAGATGCCCGTCGAGGGGGGGCGCCCGCTGACAGTGGCCGGCGTCGTCGCCGGCACCCCGGGTTACATGGCGCCCGAGATGGGCCTGGGCAACCCGGACGTGGACTGGAGGGCGGACATCTACGCGCTCGGATGCGTCGGCTACTGGCTCCTCACGGGAAAGCCCGTCTTCGAAGGGGGCGGCTCGCCGATGCAGGTCCTCATGGACCACATCCAGAAGCCGCCGCCCGCCGTCTCGCAGCGCACCGACGGGGCGATTCCCGCGGAGCTCGATTTCATCCTGCTCCAGTGCCTGAGCAAGGACCCGAACGAGCGGCCGCAGACGATGCAGGACCTGGCCGAGAGCCTGAAGCGCGTCCCTCTCGCGCAGCCCTGGACCGAGGAGCGGGCCCGGGGGTGGTGGCTCGACAACGCGGCCGCCAAGGACAAGCCGGTCCCAGGCCCTGTCGCGAAGGACCTCGCGATCACCGCTCCCGCCGAGCAGCCGTAGAGACCTGGTCCCTCCCGTGTCAGCGGACGGGGCGGATGTCGCGGAGCTCGTCGTTGGCCATCACGAGCTGGACGTGCTCGCCTTCCGGGAAACGGTTGTACTGGCTGTGGGCGACCGAAAAGCGATAGTGCGCCGTCGCGTTGCCGTCCGTGGCCTCGAACTCGAGAATCCAGTTGCCGTTCCCGCCCATCGTCGTGCCCGGGCTGCCGGGAGGTTCGTAGATGCGGGCGGTCACGACGGCGTCGAGGACGCGGAATCCCCGCTTCGCCGCGGACTGGGTCGGCGGTTTGGGGCTCGACGAGCAGGACACGACAGCGCATGCCGCGGCGAGAAAGAGGGCGGTCAATAGCCGACGTTTCATGTTTGCTTCTCCCCGGATAAGGAGTTCAACAAGAGCTGCTTCGCCGCGGCCGGCATGATCTCTGCGCGGAATCGGGAGCGGTAGGTCGCGTCCCAGTGCTCGTAGTCGCCGTGCCCCGGGATCATCAGGTGGACGTGCATGTCGGCGAGGCCGGGCAGGACGCTCATGCCCCGCGTGTCGATCGTCGCGACTCCGGGCGGCACGGAGACCTGCGACCGGGGTCTCACGGCCGCGATCCGGTCGCCGGCGATGAGCACGACCGCGTCGTCGATCGGCCGCCCCTCGTAGCCGTCGATGACGCGGCCGCCGGAGAGAGCGAGCGTGACCCTGTCGGGCTCGGCGGCGAAAACGCCGGCCGCGGCCAGGAACACCAGAAGCGAGGCGGGTCCCGCAAGGAGTCGGCGCATCCTTCACCTGCCTTCGATGCGTATATCCTAAGGCCGACGTTAACCGTAAGCCGTGAGCCGTCAGCCGTAGAGTCCGCCGGCGAGCCTCGCTCTCACGGCTTACGGCTCACGGCTTACGAGGAGATCATGAAGAAGCCGTCTCGCGCGCGCGTCGCGCTGGTGGGTCTGGGCCCGATCGGGATCGCGGTCGGCAAGGCGCTGGCGGGGCGCTCGAACATCGAGCTGCTGGGCGCCGCCGATCCCGCCGACGCGATCGCCGGCAAGACGCTCTCCGAGGTCCTGGACTCGCCGGTGCCGGGACTGACGGTGGATTCTTCCGCGGCGGCCCTCTACGCCCGCTCGTCGGGGCAACGCGGGCGGCAGGACGTCGTCGTGCTCTGCACCGGCTCGCGCCTGGAGGCGGTCGTGTCCCAGATCGAGGAAGCGGTCGAGGCCGGGTTCCACGTCGTCTCGACCTGCGAGGAGCTCGCGTACCCGGAGCTGCATAACCCGGTGCTCGCCCATCGCATCTCCCAGGTGGCGCGGGAACACAACGTCGGCGTGCTCGGCACCGGGGTCAATCCCGGCCTGGTGATGGACCGGCTGGCCCTGGCCGCGGCGGCCGCGTGCGTCCGGGTGGACAGCGTGAAGGTGACGCGCGTCGTGGACGCGGCCAAGCGCCGCGGGCCGCTGCGCGCCAAGGTCGGCGCCGGACTGACGCGGGAAGAGTTCGTCGCCGGCGTGGCGACGAAGAAGCTCGGGCACGTGGGCCTCTCCGAGTCGGCGGCGATCCTGGCGCAGGGACTGGGCTTCCCCATCGAGGAGATCACCGAGACGATCGAGCCCGTCCTGGCGGCGCGCGAGACCGACGGGATCGCCGCGGGGCGCGTCCTCGGCCTCCACCAGATCGCGCTCGTTCAGGCGGGAGACGTCGCCAGGGTCGTGCTCGACCTGACAATGGCGGTCGGCGTCGCCGATCCCGCCGACACGATCGACATCGAAGGGGACCCGCCTGTCCACATGAGGGTCTCCGGCGGTTTTCACGGCGACCGCGCGACGGTCGGCTGCGTCGCCAACGCCATCCCGTTCATCGTGGACGCCCCGGCCGGCCTCCACACGGTCGTCACGCTCCCCCTCTTCGGCCTCTTCCCGGAAAGCTGACGCGACAATCGGAGTGTCGCTTCCCGGGAGAGCCGGCGCTTCGAGAAGCGCACGGCGGCCAGGAGCAAGTTGTGAATTGTGAATTGTGAACTGTGAGTTCCGAATGAGGCCGGTACGAGCCAATTCACAATTCACAATTCGCGATTCACAATTCCCCGGCTGATGACCGCCGATCCCCTCGCTCCGTTTCTCGACCTTCGGCCGGAGGGACTCTTTTCTCCGGCAATCGGCGCATTCCTGGACCCGCCGGCGGCGGTGGATCGGGCGATCCTCTCGCACGCGCATTCGGACCACGCGGTCGCGGGGCATGGCGAGATCTGGGCGACACCCGAGACGGTCGCGCTCTACCGGCGGCGGCACCCGGAGTGGAACGGGATCGCCCGCGCGCTCGCCTACGGAGAAACGGCCGAAGTGGGACCCGCGAGGCTGACGCTCTTTGCGGCGGGGCACATTCTCGGGTCCGCCCAGATCCGATTCGAGGAGGGCGGGCGCTCGCTTCTCTACACGGGAGACTTCAAGAGGCGCTCCTGGGCGACGGCGCGGAGGGTGGAGACTCCGGCATCGGACGTCCTTCTGACCGAGACGACTTTCGGCCTGCCGGTCTTCCGGTTTCCCCGGCGAGAGGAGATCGAGGAGCGGCTCGTCGCCGAGTGCCGCGCCGCGCTCGAGGAAGGGAAGACGCCGGTCCTCCTCGCGTACGCGCTCGGGAAGAGCCAGGAGGCCGCGGCGATCCTGACCGCCGCCGGGATCCCGACCGTCCTCCACGGCGCGGCCTGGAAGCTCCTGCCCGAATACGCCGCGGCCGATTTTTCCTTCCCTCTCTCCCGACCGTACGAGGAGGGACCGCCGGGCCCCGGCGAGGCGCTCATCGTGCCCCCCTCCTGCGCCCGGACTCCTGTCGTCGGCAAGATCAGGCGGCGCCGCGTCATCTATCTCTCCGGCTGGGCGCTGCGCGCGGCCTCGAGAGCGGACTTCGACGCGGACGTCCGGCTCCCGATGTCCGACCACGCGGACTTCGAAGAGCTGCTCGCTCACGTGGAGAAGGTCGCGCCGGAGACGGTCGTCACGATGCACGGCTACGCGGGCGACTTCGCCCGCATCCTGTCGAACTGCGGCGTCCGAGCCGTGCCGCTCGCCGAGGCCGCGGAGCGCCGTTCCGAGGACATGTCCTCCGAAGCCTCGGCGAAGGAGGACGCGTGAGCGAAACAGACGGCTACCGGCCCCTGGCCGAAGCCCTCGAAGCGGCGGCCGGGCAGCGCGGCAAGCTCGCGAAGATCGAGATCCTGGCCGGCGCTCTGCGCGAGCTCTCGGGGGCGCGTCTGGCGATCGCGGCGCGCCTTCTCTCCGGCTCTCCGTTCGCCGAATGGGAACAGCAGGTCACTTCCGCCGGCTGGGCCACGCTCGCGCGCGCCGCGGCCGCCGTCACGGGATGGGACCCGGAGACGATCGGGTCCTGTGCCGGCGCGATCGGCGACCTGGGGGAGGCGGTGTCGTTGTTGCTGGAGCCGGGCGCGGAGTACCCCTCACCCCAACCCTCTCCCGCCGGGAGAGGGAGCCAACTCTCGATCCTGGAAGTGGACCAGACTCTGCGGTCGCTCGCCACCCTGCGAAGAGCCTCGGAGAAACAGAAGGTCATCGAGGACCTGCTCCGGCGATCCTCTCCCGTCGAGGCCAAATATCTCGTCAAGACGCTCTCGGGGGGGCTGCGCACCGGCGCCGACGTCCTGACCGTCGAGGAGTCCGTCGCCCGCGCCTTCGGCCGGGACCGCGAGGCGGTGTCGCGGGCGCGGCGCGACTGCGGCGACATCGGGGAGGCGGCGGTCGCCGCGCGCGACGGCCGCCTGGAGGAGATCGTGTTCCGCCTCTTTCATCCGATCGGGTTCATGCTCGCGAGCCCGATCGCGGAGCCCGCGGAGGTCGTCCCGGAGCTGCCGGAATTCGCGATCGAGGAGAAGTTCGACGGAATCCGGGCGCACGCGCACAAGTCCGGATCGCGCGTCGCGCTCTTCTCGCGCACGCTCGACGACGTCACCGCGCAATTTCCGGAGATCGCGATGGCCCTCGCGCTCGCGCCGGGAGAGTTCCTCCTGGACGGCGAGATCGTGGCCTGGCGCCGGCCCTCCGAAGGCGCGGCGAAGGAGGAAGGACCCGACTCCTTCCAGCGCCTCCAGCGCCGGCTCGGCCGGAAGGCCCCGGACCCGGACCTCCTCTCGGAGATCCCGACGGCCTTCATCGCCTACGACTGCCTCGCCCGCGGCGGGGCGCCGCTCTTCGAGGAGCCGTGGCAGGAGCGCCGCCGCCACCTCGAGGAGATGGCCGCCACCTGGCGGGAGCTGCGTGTTTCCGAAGTCTCCCGCGCCGACGGCATCGAAGAGCTCGAGTCGCTCTTCGCGCGAGCCCGGGCCCGGGGCAACGAAGGGCTGATGTTCAAGCGGCGCGACTCCCCGTACCAGGCGGGCAAGCGCGGAAAGGCCTGGCGAAAGTGGAAGAAGGCGCTCGCGACTCTCGACGTCGTCGTGACCGCCGTCGAGCAGGGACACGGCAAGCGCGCCGGAATGCTCTCCGATTACACCTTCGCCGTGCGCGACGGCGAGACTTTCGTGAACATCGGCAAAGCCTACACCGGCCTGACCGACGAGGAGATCCGGACGATGGGTGCCCGCTTCCGCAAGATCACCGCCGCCCGCTACGGACCCGTCCGCGCCGTCTCCCCCGAAGTCGTCATCGAGGTGGCCTTCGACACCATCCAGAAGTCCAACCGCCACAAGTCCGGTTTCGCCCTCCGCTTCCCGAGGATCGTCCGCCTCCGCCCCGACAAGACTCCCGCCGACGCCACCACCCTCGAAGACGTCCGCCGTCTCCACGACACAATCACCGGCGGCTCACCGGCGCAAAGGTAATTACCGGGTCCCTGCGAGAAGAAACGCGGTGCGCCCGCAGGGCGCAGGTCCCTGGCGGAGCGTGGAGCCACGGAAAAAAAGGCGGCCCCGACAATTTGTCGGGGCCGGGAAGGAAGGTATCGCGTGCTGATCTACGCAACAGGATGTTCCACGGGTTCATTCCGTGAAATTTAAATACTGATGTCAAAGGGTTTATTTGATCTCATACTCCGTCTGGGGGAGGGTGTCGTCTTCGAGAAGCTCGAGCCGGATCTTCAAACGCCTTTCGATCTCCGGGAGGAGGTCCGGCTCGTCCTCCGCGAGGAGCCTGGCCAGGGAAGAGCGCACTCGTAGGCGAACCAGCTCTCCCGGAGTGTAGACGGCGCCGGTGGCGAGGAGCTGGCGGCGCAGGTCCAGGGCGACCGAGAGGTCCGTCTTCACGCGGCCGCTCCCGGCGCAGCAGGGGCAGGGGCGGGTCAGGGTCTTCTCGAGGTTGCCGCGGGAGCGCTGGCGGGTGATCTCGACCAGGCCGAACTCGGAGATCTGGAGGATCCGCGTGCGGGCGCGGTCCCTGGAGAGCTCTTTCTCGAACTCTTCGACCACTTCGCGGCGATGCTCGGGGTCCTCCATGTCGATGAAGTCCACGACGAGAATGCCGCCGAGATCGCGCAGCCGGATCTGCCGGGCGATCTCGGCGACCGCCTCGAGGTTCGTCTCGAAGACCGTCTCCTCGAGGGCGTCGCTCCCGACGAACTTTCCGGTGTTGACGTCGATCGCGACGAGGGCCTCCGTCTGGTGGATGACGACCGATCCGCCCGAGGAGAGGTGCACCCGGTTCTTCAATGCGCCCTCGATCTCCTTCTCGACGCCGAACTTCTCGAAGAGGGGCTCGGCGCCCTCGTAGAGCTCGAGGCGCGAGACGAGGTCCGGCGCCGCCGCGGCGAGGAACTCGCGCATCCGCTCGAAGGTCGGGGCGTCGTCCACCCGGATCGCCGCGCAGTCGAGCGTCACGAGGTCCCGGAGGCTGCGCAGGGCGACGTCGAGCTCCCGGTGAAGCAGGAGCGGCCCGCTCGCCTTCTCGCTCCTGGCGCGGATGCGCCCGGCGAGCTCCTCCAGATAGCTCTTGTCCGAAAGGAACTCGGAGACGCCGCGTCCCTCGGCGGCCGTCCGCGCGATCCAGCCCGCGCCCGGTCCGAATTCCTCCAGGATCCGCCGCAGCCTCTCCCGCTCGGCCTCGTCCGTGATGCGCCGCGAAACGCCGGCGCCCCGGGCGCCCGGGAGGCAGACGAGGGCGCGGCCGGGCAGGGCGATGTTGGCGGTCACGCGCGGCCCCTTTCCCGAGAGAGGGTCCTTCGTCACCTGCACGACGATGTCCTGCCCCTCCCGGAGCAGCTCCTCGATGCGCGGGAATTCGGGTGGGCCGCCGGAGTGCGCATCGCTCTCTTCCTCGCCGGTCTCGACGCTCGCCGGGAGGAGGTCCTCGATGTAGAGAAACGCGTCCCGTTCGAGGCCGAGCGAGACGAAGGCGGCGTGCATCCCGGGAAGGATGCGGTGGACCCGCGCCAGGTAGACGTTGCCGACGAGGCCCTGGTGCCCGCGCCTCTCGTGGAGGACTTCGACGGTCCGGCCGTCCTCCGTCGCCGCCACGCGGATCTCGGGCGGCGTCGCGTTGACGAGCAGTTCGTGTCTCACGCGTTGGCGAAGCGCCGGTAGTCCACGCCGAGAATCAGCCCGATCGCCGTGAGGGTGGTGGCGATCGAGGAGCCGCCGTAGGAAACGAGCGGGAGGGGAATCCCCGCCGTCGGAAGCAGTCCGATCATCATCGAGGCGTTGACCGTGACCGAAAAGAACATCATCCCGCAGAGCGCGAGGATCAGGAACACGCCCCCGCGGTCCCGCGCCACGCGCGCGAGCGTCAGACATCGCAGCAGAAGCGCGGCGAAGAGGCTCAGCACGCCGATCACTCCCAGGAAACCCCACTCCTCCGCGATGACGGCCAGGATGAAGTCGGTGTGCTGCACGGGGAGAAACCGCAGCTGGCTCTGGGTGCCCGCATGGAGCCCTTTCCCGAAAAACCCGCCGGAACCCACGGCGATCTTGGATTGCCGGACCTGGTATCCCCCCTTCAGGACGTCCCGGTCGGGGTTCAGGAAGGTCTCGATCCTCTGTTTCTGATAGTCCTTGAGGAAGAGCCAGCCGGCTCCGGCGAGAACGGCGACCGCGATCAGGATCGCGATCCACCCCTTCGCCGGAAGGCGGCCGTAGAAGAAGCCGACGACCAGCAGCGGCAGGAACGTCAGGGCGAGGCCGAGGTCCGGCTGCGCGAAGACGAGAACGAACGGGACTCCCACGATCGCGCCGAGCTTGACGAAGGCCGAGAGGCGCAGCCGGGCGTCGTCCTCGTTCTCGAAGAGATAGGCGACGAGGAGAGCCGTCGCGATCTTCGCGAGCTCGGCCGGCTGGAACTGGAAGCCCCCGAAGCGGATCCAGGAACGGACGTTGGCGATGCGCTGGCCGAAGACGAGCAGGTAGATCAAGGGGATGAGGCTCGCCGCGTAGAGGGCGAACGAGGCCTTGAGCAGCGTGCGGTAGTCCATCAGGACCGCCGCGAACATCCCTCCCAGCCCGACCGCGATCCAGAGCGCCTGGCGGGAGGCCAGCCCCTGAAACCGTCCCCCGCCCGCGGTGGACGCGATGAAGAGGACGCCGAGCGCGGCCAGGGCGACCGAGCAGCCCAGGACGATCGGGTCGAGACGCCGGCGGACGGGAAGGACCCGGGAGATCATGGGGCACCCGGGGCCGGGACTCGGGAGGCGGGAGGCGGGAGGCGAACGAGGGACGGGTCCGAGTCCCGAGTCCCGAGTCCCGAGTCCCCGGCGATTGTCGTCGCGCCGGGGACGCCGTCGGTTTTTCCGAAGTACTTCGCGAGGAGCTGGCGCGCGAGGGGCGCGGCGGAGGCTCCGCCATGGCCGCCGTTCTCGACGAACACGACGACGACGAGCCGCGGGTCCTGGATGGTCGCGAAGCCGGCGAACCAGGCGTGGTCCTCGAGCTTCTTGCGCTCGGCGCTGGCGCGGATGACGGCCCCCCGGCCGATGACCTGCGCGGTCCCGGTCTTGCCCCCGATGTCGAGGCCCGGAACCCGGGAAGAAAACGCGGTGCCGCCCGGCTCGTTGACGACGGCCCACATCCCGTCCTCGACGATCGCCGCCTTCGATGGCTCGAGCGGGAGGCCCTCGCGAGTCTCCACCCGGTACCGCAGCGGTGAACCGTTCTTCGGGTCCTGAGAGGCGAGGAAGAGGTGCGGCGTCGGCAGGCGGCCGCCGGTCACGAGGCCCGAGAGCGCCCGGGCGACCTGGAGCGGAGTGACGAGGAGGGGGCCCTGGCCGATCGCGACGGAGATCGTCTCGCTCGGATACCAGCGGGCATGCCTCTTCTCGCGCGCCCATTGCTCCGAGGGGACGAGGCCCGCTTTCTCGAACGGCAGGTCGATGCCGGTCACCTCGCCGAAACCGAAGTCGCGGGAGATCTCCGCGATCCGGTCGATGCCAAGCCTCCTTCCGAGGTTGTAGAAGTAGACGTCGCAGGAGACCTTGATCGCGTCGCGCAGGTTGACCCATCCATGCCCCTCCTTCTTGTGGCAGTGGAAGGTCCGCCCGTAGAACGTGGCGTAGCCGGGGCAGTAGACCCGCTGCTCCGGGTCCACCAGGCCTTCGGCGAGCGCCCCGTAGGCCAGGAAGATCTTGAAGACGGAGCCGGGCGAGAAGGCGTTCTGGATGGCGCGGTTCTGGAGCGGGGTGTGGGGGTCCTGGAGCAGGCCCGTCCACTCGGCCGCGGTCACGCGGCGGGTGAACCAGTTCGGATCGTAGGAGGGGGAAGAGACGAGGACGAGGATCTCCCCGGTCCGCGGGTCCATCGCCACGGCCGAGCCGACCTTGTCCTGGAAAAAGCTCTCGGCGATCCGCTGGAGGCCGAGATCGAGGGTCAGGAAGACGTTCTGCCCCGGCCTCGCCTCGACGCGCTCCTCCTCGGCGATCTCGCGCCCGTGCGAGTCCACGACGACGCGCCGCTGTCCGTCCACTCCCGAGAGGAGCTTCTCGTAGGAGCCTTCGACGCCCTTCTGGCCCATCCAGTCCCCGAGGCGGTACTCGTTCTCCCCTGCCCGGACCTGTTCCGCCGTCGCCTCCGAGAGATACCCCAGAGCGTGGGCGGCCGCCGTGCCGAGCGTGTAGAGCCGCCGCTGGGCCACCGTGATCACGAACTCCGGATGCTCCGGGGCGCGGGCCTCGATCGCCGCGACGTCCTCGATCGCGAGGTTCTCGGCGATGGTGATCGGCAGGAACTCCGGGTCCCGCAGTCCGCGCTCGACGCGGGCGCGCACTTGGTCGCGGGGCAGCTTCAGCACCTCGGCCGCGAAGTCCACCGAGGCCTCGATGTCCCTGGCCTCGCGGCGGTAGAGATGGAGCGTGTAGCCGGGCTGGTTGTCCACGAGGATCGCGCCGTGCCGGTCCAGAACGTAGCCCCGCGGCGCCATGACCCGCACCGAGCGGATCCGGTTGTTCTCCGAGAGCGCGTAGTAGTGCTCGCCCCGCGCGATCTGGACGTACCAGTACGCCGTGGCCAGGAACGCGAAGACCGAGCCCACGATGATCCGCGAGGCCTCGATCCGGCGCACCAGGGCGCGGCGGTCTTCCCGGATCTTCAGCACCGCGCCGGCGCCTCCGGGGCCGCGGGACTCGGGACTCGGGACTCGGGACTCGAAGGCCGAGCCATCGTTCGCCTTCCGCCTTCGACAGGCCTGGCCTGGCTTTCATCGGCCCGGCTGTTCCGGGCCTCGAAGCTCGCGAGGCAAGCCTCGCGAGACGCCCCGGGGCCGGCGCGGGCGCTCCGCCTCCCGATTCTCATCATCGCAGCCTTCCCTGGACGCGGCGCTTCCACCACTCGCGCCACGGGAACTTGCGCGCGGCCTCGAGCGCGCCGCCGGTCACTCCCGTCGCGGCGGCCCGCCAGAGCGCCTCGCGCGAAAAGAGAACGAGCGGGGCCCGCAACAGGACGACCGACAGCAGCCCGACGATCCCGTCGTTGACGAGAGAAGCGACCGCGAGCGCTCCGCCGACCGCCCACGCGCCGCCGAAGACCACCCGCACGGAGAGGACCGCCAGGACGTATCCGAGCAGGGCCTTCGCGAACGCGTTCATCCCGAGCAGCTCGTGGGCGAAGGCGTCCTCCAGGAACCCGAGCACGCCCCCGACCAGGACCGCCCGCGACGAATTCCCGCCGCGCGCGGCGACCGCCGTCGCGACCAGGAAACAGTCGACCGGCCACGCCGCGCGGTGCCGCGAGCCGCCGACGAAGAACTGCAGGGCCGTCGCCGCCACCAGGATCAGGGCGACCCGGCCGATCTTCACGGTCCCGCACTCCCCGGTCTCCCCGGCGCCGCGGCGGCCGCCGGTGAAGGGGCGAGCACCAGCACGTCGGTCAACCGCGAAAAGGAGACGGCCGGCGTGACATGGATCTCCAGGAACAGGTCGCTGCCCCGGGCGACGGACGCCACTCGCCCGATGGCGACGCCGCGCGGATAGATACCGTCGATCCCTGCCGACTCGATCAGGTCGCCCGGCTGCACGCGCGAGGTCGTCGAGACGTTGTTCAGGCGCAGGCCGCCCCGGCCGTCTCCCCGCACGACGCCGAGGTCCTGCGTCCGCGCGACGCGGGCCCCGACCGCCGCGGTGGCGTCCAGGAGCAGCTGCGCCCGCGAGACCGTCGCGCCGACGGTCACGACACGACCGACGAGCCCCTCGGGGACGGCGATGGGAGAGCCCGGCGCGACGCCGGCGGTCGAGCCGGCGCCGATCAGCACGCTCTGCGCGCCCGCGCGGCTGTCCAAGAGCAGGACCGGAGCGCTCGTCAGCACGTTGGGAAGAGCGGCGCCGCTCGCGAGAAGGAGTCTCTCGCGCCCGGCCTGCTCGACCTGCGCCCGGAGACGGAAGAGCTCCCGGTCCTTCCGCGAGAGCTCCTTCTTCAACCGGCTGTTTTCCTCGCGGGCGGTGAAGGCCTCCGCCACCGCGTCGGCCGCCCCGGAGACCGTCCGCGAAACCGAGGACGTGAGGCTGCCGAGCGGCGCGGCGACGGAGAGGATCCACGACTGGAGGAGCGAGCCGTGGCTCCGGGCGCCCGGGGCCTGCGCGGACAGGAGCAGGACGCAGAAGACGAGCACGCAGGCGAGCAGGAGCCCGCTCCTGCGGGAACGCCCGGCAACGACCTCGACCGGGGACGTGCTCATGGCCCTGGAGGCGGCAGGCGGGAGCCGGCAGGTGACCCGCCGATTGCCGAGACTCGCCGGAACATCGTCGCCTCCCGCCTCCCGCCTCCTCCCTCCCGTCTCACGTGATGCTGATCTTGCGGAGGAGATCCATGTCCGTGAGCATGGCCCCGGTTCCGAGGACGACGGAGGCGAGCGGGTCCTCGGCGTAGGAGATCGGCAGCCCGGTCTCCTCGCGCAGACGGCGGTCGAGGTTTCGCAGGAGGGAGCCCCCCCCGGTGATGATGATCCCCTTGTCCATGATGTCGGCGGAGAGCTCCGGCGGCGTGCGCTCCAGCGCCACGCGGACGCTCTCGACGATCGCGGCGACGACTTCCGCGAGCGCCTCGCGCACTTCCTCGTCCGTCAGCGTCAGGGTCTTGGGCACGCCCTCGACGAGATCCCTCCCCTTGACCTCCATCGTCAAGGGCTCGTCCAGCGGGTGCGCCGAGCCGATCTCGATCTTGACCTGCTCGGCCGTCCGCTCGCCGATCAGAAGGTTGTACTTGCGCTTGATGTACTGGATGATCGCCTCGTCCATCTCGTTGGAGGCGATACGCACCGACCGACTGTAGACGATGCCCGCGAGCGAGATGACCGCGACGTCCGTCGTCCCGCCGCCGATGTCCACGATCATGTTGCCGGCGGGCTCGGTGATCGGGAGCCCGGCGCCGATCGCGGCCGCCATCGCCTGCTCGATGATGAAGACCTCCGAGGCGCCGGCCCGCAGCGCCGAGTCCTGGACGGCTCGCTTCTCCACCTGCGTGATTCCCGACGGCACGGAGATCACGATCCGCGGACGGACGAAGAGGGAGCGGCCGTGCGCCTTCTTGATGAAGTGATCGAGCATCTTCTCGGTCACCTCGAAGTCCGCGATCACGCCGTCTTTCATCGGTCGGATCGCGACGATGTTGCCGGGAGTGCGCCCGACCATCTCCTTCGCCTCGGAGCCGACCGCTTCCACGCGGTTGGTCCCCGTGTTGACCGCCACGATCGACGGCTCGCGCACGATGATTCCCTTGCCTCGGGCGAAGACGAGCGTGTTCGCCGTCCCCAGGTCGATGGCGAGATCGTTGGAGAAGACTGAAAAAAGAGATTTGAATGCCAAGAAGCCCCCTAGCCCGTAAGACGTGAAACGTAAGACGTTAAACGAAGCGGGGCCTCGTTGCCACGTTTTACGTTTGACGTCTTACGTCTTACGCATCACAGCGATTCCACGAACACCTTAACCTGTTTCACGGTCTCGTTGCCCGCCGCGTCCACGGCCTTGACGATGAGCGTGGCGGAGCCCTCCCGGTTGACGGTGACCGTCTTCTTGAAGGACCCGTCGGCTTCGACGTCGGCGGGCTCGCCGTTGACCGTGACGACCGCTCCCGGGTCCGTCTTGCCGAAGATGAGGAAGAGGTTGCCCATCTGCTGCGGCGCGGAGACCGCCAGGCGGGGAGGCGAGCCGCGGTTGACTCCGGCGGCCTCGAGGTCCGCGGCCATCTTGAAGCGGCGGATGGCGCTCCAGTCCGAGGGGCGTCCCGCGGCGTCGATCGCCGCCACGCGCCAGAAATAAGAGCCCTCCCGCGTGACCTTGACCCGGGTCATGGTCCCGGTGCGGTCGTCCAGGTCCACGTCCGTGGCGTCGGGAACGAAGAGGCGGGAGCGCGAGATCTGGATCCGGTAGCGGGCCGCCCGCGGCACCGGGCTCCACTTCAGGTTGATCTCGTCGGTGGACTTCAAGTCGTACATCCGGTTGTCGGGCGGGAGGACGGGATCCGGCGACTCCGGAATGGAGACCTTGGCGGAAATCTGCCGCGTCCGGGCCCCGGCCGAGACCCTCTCGCGCTCCGCCAGCACCACTGTTTCCTTCCCGGTCGAGACGGTCGCCTTGCCGCGGTACGTCGTGACGTCGGTCTTTTCCCCCTTCTCGACGTCCACCGCGACTCGGGACTCGCGGTCGATCGCGGCCGTGGCCGCATCGGTCGAGACCGTCGAGCTCGACGCGGCCGTGTAGACGTTGACCGTGCCCGAGACCATCTTGACGAGGCTGCCTCCGGCCTCGGGCGAGGCCGTGCGGCGCACCTCGAAGAGCGAGCCGGGCCGGATCGTGTAGAGGGTCCCGTCGGTGAACATGATCTCGGCCGAGCCGGTCCGGCCCGTCTTGATGAAATCCCCATCGAAGAGGCTCTGGCGCTGGCGGGCGGGCCCGAACGCGGCGCGGCCGGAGCTCTGGATGGAGACGTCTCCTTCCGAAAAGATGAGGGTCGCGTCCCCGGCCTCCTCCGTCCCGGCGCCGCCCGAGGCCCGGCGCGAATAGGACTGCGACTCGACGGCCAGGCGGTACGCCGCGTCGAAGTTCTTCCGGGCAAACGCGTCTTCGGATTCGCGCAGGAAATCGCGCGCCTGGGCCAGCAGGGAGCCCGGGCGGGCCTTCACGCCGGCCGGAGAAGCGCGCTGGATGAGCTGCCTGGCCACCGCGATCTCGTTCTTCGCCTTTTCCTGGGGCGAGCGGCGCACCCGCGACTGGATCGTGTAGCCGAGGAAAGCGGCCGCGGCCACGAAGAGCAGGAGGATTCCCCAGGTCTTGATCGTCCGGATCGGGATGACGAACCAATCCAGATCCGTGCCGACGGGCTGGTCTGGCTTCCTCTTACGCTTAAACATCGGGATCTGCGAGACTTATTCAGTTTGCTTATAGCACAGGTAGGTGTTCGGTGCCCTGTGATCGGTCCTGGGGGCAGGAAGAATCCTACTCCCTGCGCCCGCGCCCCACCACCCGCGACCTATCACCGATCGCCTCGTCTCGGCTATAGTCGCCCGTTCTCGAAAAGTAACCGGGAGGTTCCTCCAGATGCTGAAAACCATGCGGGACAGCTTCCACCACCTGAAGTGGACGCTGTTCGCCGTCATCATCGTCTTCATCCTCGGTTTCGTCTACTTCTCCGGGACGAACAGCGGCTCGAGCGACGCCTCGGGCCAGGTGGTCGCCAGGATCGGCGGCGAATCGATCAGCGCGGCGGAGTTCGATCGCCGGTACCGGGCCGAGCTCGATCGGCAGCAGGCGCAGTACCAGGGCAAGCTCTCCCCCGAGCTGATCCGCGCGCTCGACATGCCGCGGCAGGTTCTCGATTCCATGATCGACCGGATCCTGCGCCTGGAGGCCGCGCAGAGGCTCTCCTTGAAGGTCAGCGATGGGGAGGTCGCGGCGGCGGTCATCGCCTTCCCGGAGCTGCAGGAGAACGGCGCCTTCATCGGCAACGAGAAGTACGAACGGTTCCTCCGGGCCAACGGCTACACGCCGGAGCGGTTCGAGGAGGACGTGCGGGAGGGGCTGCTCCTCCAGAAGTACTCGACGCTCGTCAAGGCCTCCGTTCTCGTGCCGGACAAGGACCTGCAGCGCGAGTTCTCCAACCGCAACGACAAGGCCTCGATCGAGTACGTCAAGATCCCGGCCGGCAAGCTCGAAACCGCCGCGCCGGCCAGCGACGCCGACCTGAAGACCTACCTGGACAAGCACAAGGACCGCTACCAGACGGCGGTCCAGCGGCGGGCGAAGTACCTCGTCGTGGACCGAGGCAAGGTCCACGCGCAGGCGAAGGTCCCCGACCCGGAGCTCAAGGCCGACTACGACCGGCGGCGCGAGAGCTTCCAGATGCCCGAGCAGGTGGCCGCCGCGCACATCCTGATCAAGGTGGACCCCGAGAAGGGTCCCGCGGCCGACGCCGAGGCCAAGAAGAAGGCCGACGCCCTCTTCGCCCGCGCCATGAAGGGAGAGGACTTCGCCAAGCTCGCCAACGAGAACACCGACGACCCGAGCGGGAAGGGGCAGGGCGGACAGCTCCCCCCTTTCGGCCGCGGGCAGATGGTCCCGGAGTTCGAGCAGGCCGCCTTCGACATGAAGCCGGGCGAGATCCGCGGGCCGATCAAGACCCAGTTCGGCTACCACATCATCAAGGTCCTCTCGAAGCTCCCCGCCCACATTCGCCCGTTCGAAGAAGTGAAGGGGCAGATCCTGGCGGAGCTGTCCGAGACGCGCGCGCAGGCCGAGACCGACCGCCTGGCGCGCGAGCTGGCGGACAAGATCAAGCGCCTGAAGAGCCCCTCGGACGAAGAGCTGCGCAAGCTGCAGAGCGATGTCGTGACGTACAACGAGACCGCGTGGGCGGCCAAGGGGGACCCGATCCCCGGCATCGGCGCCAACGCCAAGCTCTCCGACGAGCTCTGGAGCCTGAAGCTCGGTGAGATCTCCACGACGCCGATCTCCACGACGCGCGGCCCGGCGTTCGTCAAGCCGACCGAGGAGCGCCCCGCCGGCGTGCCGCCGCTCGAGGAGATCAAGGCCAGGGTCATGACGGACTTCCAGGCCGAGCGGCGCGACCAGGAGGCGATCGCGAAACTGCAGCCGGTGGTCCAGGAGCTCTCCTCGGGCACGACGCTCGCCAAGGTGGCCGCGCGCTACGAAACGGAAGTCAAGACGACTCCCGATTTCGGACCCGGCGGACCAGTCCCCGAAATCGGGAACGCGCCCGAGCTCTCGACCGCCGTCTTTCAAACGGCCAAGGACCAGGTCGGGCCGCCCGTCCCGGTGCCGGGAGGGTTCGTGCTCTTCCGCGTCGTCAACCGCGTCAGCCCGGACCCGAAGACCTTCGAGACCCAGAAGCCCGAGATCCTGGACACCCTGCAGTCCCGCGAGGCCGAACGCCTCCTGAGGGCGGAGCTGCAGCGGATGCGCGCGGACCGGAAGATCCAGGTCAACGAGGACCTGCTGAAGTCGTTCCTCCCGGAGCAAACCGCTCCCCGCCGGGGATGAAGGAGAAGCGGGAGCTTCGCCCCGAGAGCCTCGCCGTCCACGCCGGGAAGCGCTCCGACCGGTCCGGAGCGTCCCCCCTCGTCGACCCGATCTTTCAGACCGCTCCGTTCTCCTTCCCCGATCCGGACGCGCTCGCGGGAGCGTCGGAGGGCCGGCCGCCCGACGCCTTCTACACGCGCGAAGGAAACCCGACCGTCGCGACGGCGGAGAAGAAGCTCGCCGCGCTCGAAGGGTCGGAGGACGCGGCGCTCTTCGGGTCCGGAATGGGAGCGATCTCGACGGCCTTCCTCGCGCATCTGAAGCCGGGCGACCACATCGTCGCGACCGAGGACCTCTACGGCGGGACTCTGCGCTTCTTCCGCGACGTGCTCGAGCCGATCGGCGTGACGGCGACGCTCGTGCCGACGGCGGCGCGGCCCGCGTTCGAGGAGGCGATCCGGCCGGAGACGCGCTGGCTCTACGTCGAGTCCCCGACCAACCCGCTCGTGAAGATCGTGGACCTGGCGTTCGTCGCGGATCTGGCGAAACGCCGCGGCCTCCTCGCGGCCATCGACGGGACCTTCGCCTCCCCCATCCTGCAGCGCCCGATCGCGCTCGGGTTCGACCTCGTCCTCCATTCGGCCACCAAGTACTTGAACGGCCACGCGGACGTGACCGCGGGATTCGCCGCCGGCTCGACGGCCCTGCTTCAGCCGATCCGCGCGCGGCGAGTCCGCACCGGCGCGATCCTCGATCCGCTCGCGGCGTTCCTCCTGACCCGCGGCATGAAGACGCTCCCGCTGAGAGTCGAGAGGCAATCGGAAAATGCCCTGCGCCTGGCCGGGGCGCTCGATTCCCATCCGGCGGTCGAGAGGGTGCACTACCCGGGGCTCCCGTCGCACGCCGGCCACGAGACCGCGCGCCGGCAGATGAAAGCCTTCGGCGCGATGCTCGCCTTCGACCTGCGGGGCGGGATGGAATCGGCGAGGACGCTTCTCTCGCGGCTGACGCTCATCTCGCTCGCGACATCGCTCGGCTCCGTCGAGACGACCGCCGACCTGCCCTGGCTGACCTCGCACCGCCACGTCGCGCCCGAGAAGAAGCGCGCCCTCGGAATCCAGGAAGGGACGATCCGGCTCTCCGTCGGAACGGAGGCGTTCGAGGATCTGCGGGAGGATCTCGTGAACGCCCTGGGCTAGGTTTCAGGTTAAAGGTGTCAGGTGAAAAGCAGGTGTCAGGTATCAGGTATCAGGTATCAGGTATCAGGTATCAGGTTCGGCACGGAGGTTCGAGCCTCGTCCCTGACACCTGACACCTGGCACCTGAACCCTGCATCTACAATCCCCTCATGATCGGCCGTCTCACCGGACGCCTCGCCTCCAAGTCGCCGGATCAGGTCCTCCTCGACGTCTCCGGCGTCGGCTACGTCGTCCACATTCCTCTCTCGACGTTCTACGAGCTGCCCGATGTCGAGAACGCCGCGTCGCTCTGGATTCACACGCACGTCCGCGAGGACACGCTGGCGCTCTATGGGTTCCTGACGGAGCGGGAACGGTCGCTCTTTCTCCTCCTGCTGGGAGTCGCCGGGATCGGACCGAAGGTCGCCCTGACGGTCCTCTCCGGGATCCCGCCGACGGAGCTCGCCGCGGCGCTGCGCAACCAGGACGTGCGCCGCCTCGTGGCGATCCCCGGAGTCGGAAAGAAGACCGCGGAGCGGATGGTCCTGGAGCTCGCGGAGAAAGCCGCGAGCTTCGCGGCCGAGCCGCCCCCCGAGGCTCCCGCCGCCGTCGCGGCGGAAGACGTCGTCTCGGCCCTCGTGAACCTCGGCTACCGCAAGCACGAAGCCGAGAAGGCCGTGGAAGCCGCCGCGCACGGCGGAGCGCCGAAGGAATTCGGTGATTACTTGAAGCTCTCCCTGAGGAAGCTGACCGGCGGATAAGGGGAGCCGGGTTTCAGGTTTCAGGTTTCAGGTTTCAGGAAGGGGTTACAGTTTGGCGTCCTGAAACCTGAAACTTGAAACAATGGCTTCAATCCAATGACCGACGACAAGGAGATCATGGCCGCGACCGCCCTCGAAGAGGACCAGGCCGTCGAGCCGAAGCTCCGCCCGCAGACGCTCTCGGAATACATCGGCCAGACGAAGGTGCGCGAGAACCTCTCGGTCTTCCTCGCCGCGGCGCGCGGACGCCGCGAACCCCTGGACCACGTCCTCCTGACGGGGCCGCCCGGGCTCGGGAAGACGACGCTCGCGTACATCGTGGCGCGGGAAATGGGAGCCGGGCTGCGGACGACCTCCGGCCCGATGCTCGAGCGCAAGGGGGACCTCGCCGGGATCCTCACGAACTTCCAGCCGCGCGACGTCCTCTTCATCGACGAGATCCACCGCTTGAACGCGTCCGTCGAGGAGACGCTCTACCCCGCCATGGAGGATTACCGGCTCGACATCGTCATCGGAGAGGGGCCGATGGCGCGCGTCTTCAAGCACGACCTCCCGCCGTTCACCCTGATCGGCGCGACGACGCGCCCGGGGCTTCTCTCGCAGCCCCTCCACGCGCGTTTCGGGATCTCCCTGCGGCTCGATTTCTACGACGCGGCGGCGCTGACGCTCATCGTCGAGCGCTCGGCCGACATCCTGAGGATCCCGATCGCGGCGGACGCGGCCCGGGAGATCGCCTCCCGCAGCCGCGGCACGCCGCGCATCGCCAACCGCCTGCTGCGGCGGCTACGGGATTTCGCCGAGGTCGCGGGGAAGTCCGCTATCGACCTCGCGACAGCCCGGGAGGCGCTCCGGCGCCTGGAGGTGGACGAGCACGGGTTCGACGAGCTCGACCGCCGGATCCTCGCGACGATCATCGAGAAGTTCGGCGGCGGACCGGTCGGGATCGCTTCCATCGCGGCCTCGATCGGAGAGGACCGCGGAACGCTCGAGGACCTGTACGAGCCGTATCTCATCCAGGCGGGCTTCCTGCAGCGGACGCCGCGCGGACGCGTCGCCTCGGCGCTCGCCTATCGCCACCTGGGGGTTGTTCCCCCGCGCAGAGACGGGTCGCTGTTCTGAGGGGAAGCTGAGAGTTGGGGGTTGAGCGTTGAGCGTCGAGCACGAAGGGCCCCGGCCCCGAACTCTCGACTCTGAACTCTCAACCTTGAACGCCCCTCGCCGGAGGGGCCTCCTGATCTACAACCCGACGGCGGGGCAGCGCGACCGCCGCGCCGCGATGCGGAGAGTCGCCGAGGGCGTCCGGGAACGGGGGCTCGAGCTCGTCAACGCCCCGACCAACGGTCCCGGACACGCCACCGAGATCGTCCGATCCTTTCTCCCGACCGGGCTCGACGTGGTGGCAGTGTGCGGCGGCGACGGGACGATCTCGGAGGCCGCCTGCGGGCTCGCGGGCTCCGGCGTGCCGCTGGCTCTGCTCCCGGGAGGAACGTCCAACGTCCTCGCGCGCGAGCTCTCGATCCCGCTGGATCTCGAGAGCGCGACCGCGCTGCTCTTCGATGGCGTGGCGCGCCCGGTGCGCCTCCTCCTCGCCAACGAACGTCCGTTTCTGCTCTGGGCGGGCGTGGGCCTGGACGCGCGCATCATGGGCCGCACGCTTCCGTTGCTGAAGCGCACGCTCGGACGAATCGGGATCTTCTTCACCGTCGCGCGGGAATTCTTCCGGTACGAGTTCCCGCGCCTCGAGGTGACGGTGGACGGCGATCGCCATGAAGCCACGTTCGCCGTCGTCTGCCACGCCCGGCGCTACGCCGGGGACTGGATCATCGCGCCGGAGGCCGCGCTCGACTCCGAGGAGATGGACGTCCTCCTCTTCGAGGGCCGCGACCGCTGGAAGTTCTTTTCCCTCTTCCGCCAGATCCAGCTCGGTAAGTCAGGCCACCTGGCCCGCGGCCTGGCCCGGACGGTGCGGGGCCGCTCGGTGAGCATCCGCTCCCTCGAGAACTACGCGATCGAAGTCCAGGTAGACGGCGACTGCATTCTCGAGACGCCGATCCGCTGCCGGGCCGCGGTGGAAACCGTGTCGATCCTGGTACCCGGAAACTAGCCAGGTAGGGCTCAGACCAGGAGCTTGCGTGACTACGGAGTGCCGCAGAAAAGCGACCCGGATTGCCCGGAAAGGAGAGACGACCGATCTTCGGCCCGAATTTCGGTTCGTCGCTTTCTCTGGAGTTCGTGATACCGTGTAGACTCGACGCTACATGTGGGGAGCGAATGGCCTTGAATATCCGAAATCGAGAGACTGAACGGCTCGCCGCGGAGCTGGCCCGAGCCACGGGGGAAACGAAGACGGAGGCGGTCACGCGGGCCCTGCGCGATCGGTTGAGCCGCCTGCGCAGGGAACGCTCCCGCAGGCGCCTTGCCGACGAGTTGGACGAGATCGCGCTCCATTGTGCCGCCCTGCCGGTCCAGGACCGCCGATCCGCCGACGAGATCCTGGGTTACGACCGTCACGGCGTGCCCGCCTGAATGGTCCTTGACACGTCGGCGCTGCTGGCGATCCTTCAGGACGAGCCCGAGAGACGCGCGTTCAACGAAGCGATCGAGGCCTCGGACACGCGGCGTCTCTCGTTGGCGAACCTTCTGGAGGTCGCGATCGTCCTCGAGACGCGCTTCGGCGCGGCGGGACAACGAGACCTCGATCAGTTCGTCGAAAAGGCCTCAATCGAATTGATGCCGGTTGATATCGAACAGGCCAAGATCGCGCGACGGGCTTACAGCCGCTACGGAAAAGGGCGTCATGCGGCGGGACTGAACTTCGGCGACTGCTTCGCCTATGCACTCGCCACGCTGCTCGCCGAGCCGCTGCTATTCAAGGGTAACGATTTCGCGCTGACGGACGTCGTGCCCTACCTGGGCGCCCACCAGGGCTGAGTCGAGCCGACTCGACCTCCTGGACCGTTTTCAGGGACGGTCTTCAGGTCAGAGATCAGCGCTTCGAGATGAAGGCCCAGGGCGCCGGAGTCGAGGCCTCCGGCGGGCCGGCGGCGGCCGCGGGTCTGACGACCGCGGCGATGCGGTCGCGGTGGGTCTTGACCAGGCGCCGCACCGGCACTCCCGAGGCGGCCTCCTCCAGGATGTCGGCGCCCGACTCGTCCATCTTGGCGAGATAGGCCTCCCACACGGCTTCGGTCAAGGACATCCCGCGCAGGAGCACGTTGCCCATCGGCTCGAACTCGCGCTGAAGGTACGAGAGCTTCTCCTTGAGCGCCTCCTCGCCGGCTAAGGACTCGTCCTCGTAGGGCGTGTGCGGCTTGGGAATGAAGGCATTGACCGAGGGGACGAGCTGCGGGACCTGCCCCGCGCGCCTTCCTTCCGCCAGCGCAATCTCGCGCAGGTCCTTCACCAACCGGACGATGTCGCGAACGTCCTCTTCGGTCTCGGTGGGAAGTCCGACCTGCAGGTAGAGCTTCAAGCGCGTGAACCCGTGGGCGAAGACCATGCGGACCTTCTCGCGAAGCATCTCGTCGGAGACTTTCTTGTTGATGTGGCGGCGGAGCCTCTCGTTGCCCGCTTCCGGCGCGATCGCGAGCGCCTTCTCCCCCTGGCGGGCGAGGACTTCCAGGATCGGGTCCTCGATCGCGTCGATCTTGATCGAGGAGAGGGCGATGTGGAACTGGAGCTCCGCCAGGCCGGTCAGGATCTCGGTGATCTCCGGATGGTCGCAGACGGCGGTGGCGATCAAGCCTGTCCGGTCCGTGAGCGGCCGCGCCTGCCGGGCGACTTTCAGGATCGAGGCCGCCGGGTACTGCTTGATGGGGGCCATCGCGTAGGCCGCCCAGCAGAAGCGGCACATCTCGGTGCAGCCGCGCGAGATCTCGATCAGGAGCTTGTCGGCGAGCTCCGTCCGGGGCGTCAGGATCGTCGAGTGCGGGACCTCGAAGTGCGGGGCGATCTCCTTTCTCGACATCGGCTGCTGAATCACGACGCGGGAGTTCTCCGCCGCCTCCGCGCGCGGCCCGTGAACGGCCGGCACGAAGAAGCCGGGGAGCTTCGCGGCGGCCGAGAGGAATTCCTCGCGCGTCAACCCCGACTGGAGGAGCTCCGCGATCGCCGGGACGAGCCTCTCGCCGTCTCCCAACGCGAAGACGTCGGCGAAGGTCGTCAGCGCGGCCGGGTTCATGCGCGCGATGTCTCCGCCGATCAGGATCAGCGGGTGCCCTTCCCCGCGCTCGGTCCGCCGCGCGGGAATCCCCGCCGCGCGGAGAGTCTTGACGATGTTGACGATGTCCATCTCCCACGAAAGCGACCAGGCGAGCAGGCCGAAGTCCGACAGAGGCGTTCCCGTCTCGAACGAGACCGCGGGAGTCCCTTCCTCGAAGAAGAAGCGCTCGCACACGAGGTCCGGCACGCGGTTGAAGAGCCGGTAGACCCACTGGAACCCGAGATTGGACATGCCGATCTCGTAGGAATTGGGAAACCCGAGCGCGACGCGGTAGGCCCCGAAGCGGTTGGGCGATTCGGTGAACTTCTCGAGAGACGCCAGCTCTCTGTTTGTATCCGTCGCTTTCATAGAGACCCGTCCATTATAGGTCCGGGGTTCAAGTTTCAGGTTTCAGGTTTCAGGTTTCAGAGGCACGGAGATGGGGTTCCTGAAACCTGAAACCCGGTTCACATCCGTATCGCGAAGGCCCAATCACAGACATTGGTGCCGGTCGGACCGGGCGTCAGCAGATCGTGCAGGCGCTCGAAGAAGATCTCTGTGTCGTGACGCCGGAGGGCGCGCGCCGGATCGAGCCCCAGGTGTCGCGCCCGGGCGATGGTCCCGCCGTCGGCGAACGCGCCCGCGGCCCGCGAGCTGCCGTCGATGCCGTCCGATCCCGAGGCGAGGACCGTGACTCCCTCCGTGCCCGCGAGCTCGAAGGCGGCGCCGAGCGCGAATTCGAGATTCCGTCCTCCGCGGCCGTGCTTTCCACGGATCGCGACCGTCGTCTCGCCGCCGGCGAGAAGGACCTGACCCCGTTGGAGCCTCGACGCCGCGCGCGCGAAGCGCTTCCCCTGCTCGCTCGCCTCCCCCGACAGCCTTCCGCGCCGAAGGCGAGGAGCGAGGCCCTCATCCCGGGCCCGGCGCGCGGCCGCATCGAGCCCGGACCGGTTCGATCCGACCACCAGGGTCACGTCGCCGCGAGCGCCCCGAATCGTCGGACCCGAGCCGACGAGCGAAGGACGATCTCTCGGGACATCGGAGAGGACGAGCGTCACGAGCCGGGCGCGAGTCTCCCTGCCGAGCTTCCCCCCCTTGACCGCCGAGAGCGACTTGCGCAAGCGGTTGATCTCGACGATCGAGGCACCCGACCTCATGAGCCTGCGCACGGCCCGGCGCTTCGGCGCGAGCGTGACACCCGGGCGAGGCAGGGCGAGGAGCGAGGAAGTCCCGCCGGAAATGAGACAGAGGATGGCGTCTCGCGGGCCGAACTCCGCGAAGTAATCGAGGGCGCGCCGGGCGGCCGCGAGGCTCGCGCCGTCCGGCTCGGGGTGGGACGAAAAAAGGACCTCCGCGGAGGACACCGCCCCGGCGGGATAGCCCCGGGGCACGATCACGAGGGCTCTCTTCAACAACCCCCGCGGCACTCCCCTCGCCATCGAAATAGCGGCCTTCCCGCAGGCAAAGAGACCGATCTCCCGGGCTTCCGACAGGGCATTGGCGACCGGACGCCGCGAAAGCGCCTCGGAAACGGCTCTTTCCGGGTCCGCCCCGCCCAGGGCTTCCCCGAAGAGGAGCCTGAGGATCCGCCGCCCGCCGTCCTCGTTCATCCGCCGTTCACCTTTCCAGCGTATATGCTTTGCCGACCTGGATTATCCGGGGGGCGTTCCAAAGAAGGAGCAAGTATGAAGAAGGTCATTTCACGGACTCTGATCCTGGCCGTGGTTCTCGGTTTCGGCCTCGCGACTCTGGCATCGGCGCAAGACGGGAGCTGGAACGGCTGGGTGACGGACGATCATTGCGGCGCGGCGGGCGCCAAGGCGGCCCATGCCGACTGCGCGAAGAAGTGCGTCAAGGAGAAAGGCGCTCACTGGGCCCTGTACGACCCGACGAGCAAGTCCACGTTCATTCTCTCCGGTGACGATGCCATGATGGAGAAGATGGCCGCCAAGGAGGTCACGGTCAAGGGAGCCATGGACAAGGACAAGAAGACGATCACGGTGACCTCGATGGAGCCGATGGCCCCCGCGAAGAAGATGTAACGAGTCGGATCCCTTTGAAAGAGCCCCGAGCGATCGGGGCTTTTTCGTTTAGGTGGAAGGTGGTAGGTGGAAGGTGGTAGGGACGACAGCTTTCACTCACCACCTACCACCTACCACCTGTCGCGTCTGCGGTTGGACAACGAGATCTCCGATCTGCCCTAGAATGGTCGGTCGGACAAGAGGGTTCCAGTCCGAAGCGACCTATGAGCGCAAATCCAGTCCCGCCCGCCGCCTCGCGACCGGAGGAATACCCGCCGACGGGAGGGGACCACTCGTGGGCGAAGGCCTCCCACGAACTGCGGAGCCGGCTCGCGAAGGCGATCCCGCATGACGTCCTGAAGGAGCTGCACCGCAAGAGCCCGGGACGGCACCTCGCGATCGCGGCGCGGCAGTTCCTGATCCTCGTGGCCGCCTCCGCCGTTTCCTGGCGCTTCCGGGAGCCCTGGATCTGGATCCCGGCGGCGATCGCCGCCGGCTGGACGGTCTTCAACTTCACCGTCCTTCTCCACGAGGTCGTCCACCGGGCGGTCTGGAACGGGCCCCGGCCGCGCGCCGACCGCGTGCTCGCCCTCCTCTACGCGGTTCCCTCGGGCATCTCGGCGCTGCAGTTCACGCGCTGGCACCTGACGCACCACGCGGAGCTGGGAGACAGCGTGGCGGATCCGAAGCGCCACTACCTCTCTCCGAAGATCAACAGGCCCTGGTTCAAGCTTCTCTACTTCACGCCGGCGCTCTTTCCGATCTACTTCCGCGCGGCCCGAGCGGAGACGGCGAGCTACCCGCCAACGCTCCAGCGGCGGATCGCGTGGGAGCGGCGGGCGACGATCCTCCTTCATCTCGCGATCATGGGAGCGCTCTTCGGGATCGCCGGCTTCGGCGTACTCGCGCGCGTCTACCTCGTGCCGTATTTCCTCGTCTTCCCGGTCGCGTTCGCGTTGAATCGCCTGGGACAGCACTACGCCATCGTCCCGGAGGACCCGGCCAAGTGGGGGACCGTCATCAAGCCCTCCCGATGGTGGGACTTCTGGTACCTCTATTCCGCATACCACCTGGAGCATCACTACTTCACCGCCGTTCCCTTCTACAACCTGCGCCGGCTCCACTTCGCCCTGCGCCCTTTCTTCGACTCGATCGACTGGAAGCCGGTGACGTATCGCCGCCTCTTCCGCCTGTGGATCCTCGACAACAAGGCGCCGCACACCGACTGGCATCTGGCCGGATGAGAAGAATCGGGTGATCTGCGATCGGGTGATCGGGTGAATGATCATGGGAGGATCGACAAGTTCCGATCACCCGATCACCCGATCACCCGATGAGATGACTCTCGACTCGAGAAGTCTCGATGGATGAGACCGAGGACATAAACCGGCTGATCCGGGAGCTGAACGCGGAGGGGCTCGAGGAGGGCGCGGGAGAGGACTCCGCGCGACTCGACCGGTGGCTCGAAACGCTGATCGAGAGGCGCGGCAGCGACCTGCTCCTCGTGGCCGGCTCGCCGCCGTGCGTCCGGATCGACGGGGTCGTCATCCCCCTGCCGGAGGCGCCCCTTTCCGGCGACGAAATCGAGGAAGCGCTCCTGCCGGCGCTCCCGGGCCGCGCGCGGTCGCGATACGCCGCGGAGAAAAACACGGACACGTCTTACAAGCTGCGCGGCCGGGGTCGGTTCCGCGTCAACCTTCACAGGGAGCGGGGCCGCGCGGCGGCCACGGTGCGCGCGCTCCCGGCCGAGCCGCCGAGGCTCGCCTCCCTGGGTCTTCCGGCCGGCGTCGAGGCGTTGACGAGGCTCCTCCGCGGCCTCGTCCTGATCGGTGGTCCGACGGGCTCGGGCAAGACCACGACGCTCGCGGCGCTCGTCGAGGAAATCAACCGCCGCGACGCCCGGCACATCGTCACGATCGAGGACCCGATCGAGTATGAGCATCCGCACCGTTCGAGTCTCATCGAGCAGATCGAGATCGGGGCGGACGCCCCGGACTTCGCGACCGCCCTGCGGTCCGCCATGCGCCAGGCCCCGGACGTCCTCGTGGTGGGAGAGATGCGGGACCCGGAGACCATGCGCATCGCTCTCGGCGCCGCGGAGACGGGACACCTCGTCTTCTCGACCGTTCACACGACCGACGTCGCCTCGACCGTATCCCGCGTCGCGGACTCCTTTCCCCCCGAGAGGCAGCCGACGATCCGCCAGGAGCTCTCCATGGCGCTGGCCGCCGTGCTGACGCAGACGCTCCTGCCCCGCCGCGGCGGCGGGCGCGTGCCCGCGGCCGAGCTCCTCGTCGTCGGATACGGCGCCCGCCAGCACATCCGCAGAAACGCGCTCCAGCATCTCCACCAGGAAATCGTCCTGACCCGCAAACACGGGTCCGTCACCCTGGAGGAGTCGCTCGCCCGCCTCGCCCGCGAGAACCTCGTGGACGTCGAAGAGGCCCGTTCCCGCGCCACGCACCCGGAGGAGTTCGAGACCTACCTCCGCGGGTAAGTTTCAAGTTTCAAGTTTCAGGTTTCAGGTTTCAGGTTTCAGGTCTTGAAACTTGGAACTTGAAACCTGAAACCGCTGGCCGTGAGGCCAGCCTAGATTTCCCGGCGAAACAGCACCCGCGTCAGGATTCCACAGACAAGCGTGAAGGTGATCAGGAAGACCCAGGGGGCGAAGCACGTCGAGGGCGCGGCGCCGCGCAGCAGGACGTCGCGCATCGCCTTGAGCCCGTAGGTCAGCGGGTCCAGGTTCGAGATCACCCGCAGCCATGGAGGATATGACTCGACCGGATAGAGGGCTCCGGACGGGAAGAAGATCAGCGCGTTGATGATCCCGAACATGCCGCGCAGCACGCTCGCGCGCCGCGCCCGGGCGAAGAGGAGGAACCAGATCGAGGCGATCGAGAGGGACGTCAGGAAGATCGTGAAGAGCGAGGCGACGACCGCCGAGGCCCCCGCCACCGGCAGGGGGGTCATGACCAGGATCGCGACGAGGACCATGTCGCCCGCGAGCGCCGCCACGAGGGACCCGGCCAGGATGTGCCCCGCCACCAGCGTCCCCGTGGCGATGGGGGTCACCATGTAACCTTCGTGATACCCGAACATCCGGTCCTCGATGACCTGGAGGCCTCCCGACACCATCGAGCCCATGAAGATCGCCAGGCACACGACCGCGGGCGCCAGGTACGTCAGGTAGTCGAGGTAGGGGTAGGCCTCCAGCCGGACGGCCGGCGCCGCCCGGGCCTGGCCTCCCGGAGTCGAGGCGCGGTCCCAGACCTCGCTCAGGGCGGCCTCCACGGTGTCGAAGGAAAACCGGTCGGTGTTGTCGCCGATGAAGGAGGGAACCGGCCCCTGCCGCGAGAGACCGAAGGGGAGCACCCACACCGCGCGGAACTTCCCGCGGCGCATTCCCCGCAGCGCCTCCTCCCGGTCGGCCATGGGAGTGATCCGCAGCAGGTCGCGGCCGCTCTCGAGCGCGATCGCCCCGCGCAGGCACTCCGCGGCGAGGGCGTTGCCGGACTCATCCACAACGGCCAGCGGAATGGCGCGGAGCTGGCGGTTCAAGGCGTTGCCGAGGATCAGCAGATAGACGACCGGAAAGAGCATTGTCGAAACGATCAGGACGGGCTGGCGCCAGAGGGTCATGTAGGAACGCTGACAAATCGCCAGGATCCCCAGCACCGCGAGCCGGACGCCCCGGGCCCGCTTGTCGGCGAGTGGCCTCATCCTTCCCGCAGGACGTGTCCCGTGTAAGAGAAGAAGACGTCCTCGAGCGTCACCGGGGCGATCGTCAGCTGCACCACCCGATACTCCCTCTCCTCGAGCAGGAGCACGGAGCGCCGGCCGATCCCTTCCCCGGGCCTCGCCTGGAACTGGACGACCTTCGGAGCGACGGAGCGCCAGTTGACGGCGCCGAGCGCCAGGATCTCCTGCTGGTCCTGCGCCTCGATCTCCCGGTCGGCCTCGATCTCGACGCGCTCCCCGGTCGCGAGCCCCCGTTTCAGCGCCTCCGGGGAATCCTCGGCGACAATGCGCCCCTGGTCCATGATCGCGACACGGTCGCAGAGATGATCCGCCTCGTCCATCGCGTGCGTCGTGAGCACGATCGAGAGGTTTGGGTCCGAAGAGGTCATTTCCTCGAGCATGCTCCAGATCGCGCGGCGGCTCTGCGGGTCGAGCCCGGTCGTCGGCTCGTCCAGGAACAGGACCTGCGGCGAGTGAAGGACCCCGCGCGCGATCTCGAGCCTCCGGCGCATTCCTCCCGAGAGCTGCCGCGCGATCTGATCGCGCCGCTCCCAGAGCCCCACTTCCTTCAAGCGGCGCTCGATGCGCCCCGAGAGAGGCCGGCCCCAGAGCCCGTGCATCTTCCCCTGCACGGAGAGGTTCTCATAGACGGTCAGGTTCTCGTCCGTCGTGACCGCCTGCGAGACGGTCCCGATCGCCGCGCGCACGGCGGTCTTGTCCGACACCACGTCGTGCCCCTTGACCCGGGCGCGGCCGGACGTGGGCGGAAGCAGCGTCGTCAGCATCCGGATGAGCGTCGTCTTGCCCGCGCCGTTGGGGCCGAGAATCCCGTAAGTCTCCCCCGCGGGCACGGAGAAGGAGAGGCCGTCGTCGGCGATGAAGTTGCCGAACCGTTTGGTCAGGTTCTCCGCCTCGATGGAGGGAATCATGGAAGATTTGTGATTTGTGATTTGTGATTTGTGATCAGGACAGACAAAGTTTGCTTCCCCCAATCACCAATCACCAATCACCAATCTTTCTTCAATTTCTTCCCGCCTCGACGACGAAGGTCTGGCCGGAGATGACGCCGGCGTTCTGGGGCGCCAGGCGCACCGAGAAGGTCTTCAGGTCGCGGCTCTGGAGGCCCCAGTTCTTTCGCGTGGCGAACTCGGCCCGCGGCTTGATCGTGACGACGCGCGCCGCGAAGCGGGCGTCGGGGCGAGTCTGCGGCCACACCGTCACGCTCCCTCCGACGGGGAACGCGGAGAGCCGCTCCTCGGGCACCTCCACCCGCAGGTACGGCGCTTCCACCTGGAGCGTGACGACGGGGTCTCCGGCGGTCACGAACTCCCCCTCGCGGTGATACCGCGTCAGGACCGTGCCCCCGGCGGGCGAGGTCAGGGTTCCCTCCCGCTCGAAACGGTGGACCTTGTCCAGGCGCGAGTCGAGCGAACGCTCCTGCGCGTCGAGGCCCCCTTTCTCCGCCTCCCGCGCGCGGATGTTCGCGGCGATCTCTTCGCGCTTGTGCTGGAGCGTTTCCAGGTCCGCGGCAGGAGCCACGCCCTCGGAGGCCAGGCGCGACATCCGCTTCTCCTCGCTCATGGTCTCGGCAAGCTGCGCCTGGAGCTGCGCGACCGTTTCTTTCCGGGTTTTCTCCTGCGCGGAGATCTGGTCGCGCTGCCGCTCGAGGTCCGAGGCGTCTTCGGAGAGACCCGCCTCCTCGATGCGCGCCACGAGGCTCCCGGCCTTGATCGCCTCCCCTTCTTCCGGCACGCGGGTCACGAGACGGCCGCTGCGGGAGAAGGAGAGGTCCAGGTGCTGCTCCTCGGCGATCGCCAGAAGCTGGATTCGCCGGCCGTCGTCGTTCTCCTGGCGCATGAGCGCGCCGTAGCCCCACGCGCCCGCCACGGCTACGGCGACCGCGACGGCTACCCACATTCCTCTCTTCATCGAACGAACTGCCTGTACACGATCTTAACAGGCGCGAGAACCGCCGCGACTCCCGATAGAATCAACCGCCCTATGGACTCGGATCCGAAGCCGCTCGTCGCCGTGCTCATGGGAAGCCGCTCCGACTGGGAGACGATGCGCCACGCCGGCGACACGTTGACGCGGATGGGAGTCCCTCACGAGTCCCGCGTCCTTTCGGCGCACCGCACCCCCGAGGCTCTCGCCGAGTTCGTCAAGGGCGCGGAGGCTCGCGGCATCGAGGTCCTGATCGCCGCGGCCGGAGGCGCCGCCCATCTGGCCGGCGCCGTCGCCGCGAACACCGTCCTGCCGGTCCTCGGCGTCCCGATGGACACGTCCGCCTTGAAAGGCCTGGATGCTCTCCTCGCGACCGTCCAGATGCCCGCCGGCGTGCCCGTCGGCACTCTCGCGATCGGGAAGGCCGGCGCGATCAACGCGGCGCTCCTCGCCGTCGCGATCCTCGCCGGACGGCGCCCCGAGCTCAAGGAGAAGCTGCGCGCCTTTCGGCGGGAGCAGGCGGAGAAGATCCTGGCGGAGAAGCTGGAGTAGCTGTCGGCTGTCAGCTCTCAGCCAGATGCCGAGAGGATTCTCTCGATTTGGTCGAGGATCTCCTCCGCGCGTCCGGGCAGGGCCAGGTCTACTTCTCCGGATGCCGGCGTCGACTCCGCGTTGATCTCGACGGTGAAGGCGCCGCGGCTTCGCGCCCGCGACGCGAGGGCCGCGGCCGGATAGACGACCGAGGAAGTCCCGACGATCAGGCACACGTCGCAGCCGGTCGCGCGCTCCGCCGCGGCGAGCGCCTCCGCGGGGATGGCCTCGCCGAACCAGACGACGCCCGGCCGCAGCGGGCCGCCGCAGTGCGGGCAGGGGGGCGGCAACCGGGAAAAAGGAACCGTCGCGTCCGGCCAGGAGCCTCTCCGGCATCCGTCCCAGCAGGAGACTTCCCAGAGCGAACCGTGAAACCGGATGACGTTCTTCGTTCCGGCGCGCTCGTGCAGGCCGTCCACGTTCTGCGTGACGAGCGCGAAGGACCCGTAGCGAAGGCTCCAGAGAGCCAGCACCTCGTGCGCCCGGTTGGGACGGCAGCGCGCGACGAGCTGCCGGCGCCAGTCGTACCACTCCCAGACCGTCCTCGGGTCGCGGGCGAACGCCTCGGGAGTCGCGAGGTCTTCGGGCCGGAAGTCCTTCCAGAGGCCGCCCGGGCCGCGGAACGTCGGCACGCCGCTCGCCGCGGAGACTCCGGCGCCCGTCAGCACCGTGATCCTCGCCGCCGGCGACAGCCGCCGCGCGAGCGCGCGAAGGTCCGCGTCGAGCGCCATCGAGTTACCCGGCCAGCCGGCGGCTCTGAGAGGGCGCGTGCGGCCTCTCGAGCCGCGCCCCTCCCTCGCCGACCCAGTCTTCCTTTTGCTTCCCGAAGGGCATGAGGAGGATCCTGCCGAGGGTCACGTCCTCCTCGCGGCCGTAGGCCGGCACGCCGATCTCGACGGCGTCCTGCGGGACGCCGAGGAGAACCGTTCCGTGCAGGTAGTCCCAGGCGGAAAACAGGCTCGACCAGTTGCCGTTGGCCTCGTTGCGGTAGTTGGAGTGATGGATGCCGTGCATGCGCGGCGTCACGATGACCTTCACGAGCGCGCGCTCGACCGCGAGCGGGATCCGCGCGTTGGAGTGGTGGAACGCGACCGAGATCGCCACGAGGATCTGCCAGGTCCAGAGCGAAACAGGGTCCACGCCGAGAACGACGACCTGCGCGAGCCGGTAGCAGACGGAGAGCGCCTGCTCCCCGAAATGGAACCGGAAGGCCGTCGAGGCGTCCATGTCCCGGTCCACGTGGTGGACGAGATGGAAACGCCAGAAGAACGGAACGACGTGGTTGATGCGGTGCCAGATCCAGAGTGTGTAATCGAGCAGAACGACGGCGAGCGCGATGTGGACGGGCCGCGACAGCTCCCCCAGGTTCAGGAGGCCGAAGCGCCTCTCTCCCGCCCACCGTGCGGCCGGCAGAAGAAAAGGGGTCTGCAGGAGCATGACGACGGCCAGCGCGATACCTCCCGCCGTCAGGTTGCGCGCGACGCGACGCGGTCTCGACTCGCGCTGCCGGCGAAGCGGCCTCCGGCTCTCCAGGACGAACAGGACGAGGAAGGCGAGCCCGGTCGCGGCCGCCCCGCCCCACAGGACCTCGCGCGTCTCTCCGCTCATGCCGATAAAGGTGCTGGCTCCTCGCCGGAGTCTACGTCCTCGTCCTCCGGCCATGTCGAGACCCGGCCCCCTCTGTCATCCCGAGCGAAGCGAGGGATCTGCTTTCGCGGCTCTGCATCGCTCATGTTCGAGAAGCCGGAACGAAGAAGCCGGATGTGTCGAGAAAGTCCTCGACCAGTTCGCGCGTCGCGCCGAGCTTGTGTGCGCCGGCCACGAGATCCTCGGCGCGGACGGGATGCCAGTTGCGGCGCCCGGCATCGCGCAGGCCCGCCACGTCGAGCGGCTCGATGGCGCTGTCGATCTGGCCGAGCAGCTCCTCCCGTTCGCGCGGAGAGGGGCCCCCTCGGACTGCGGCGTCGAGCGCGGCACGGCAGGCTCCTTCGAAGGCGGGACCGAAAACGGGATGGTCCGCGCAGAGGAAGGGCCGCGGCGCCTCGCGCCTCGATAACCGCCGCGCCGCTTCGGTGAAGCTTGCGGCCGCGAAGTAGAGCTTCGTGAGCGCGGCGAAGAGCGGGAAGTCGTCGAAACTCGCGTAGAGCGCCGAGACCAGGAGGGCCGCGCGGTCCGCCTCGAAGAGAATCTGCTCCGCGTACGCCTCCAGCCGCCGCGCGAAGGACTCCCGGCCCCACGACGTCTCGATCGCCTCCGCAAGACGGGCGACGCCGAGAAGAGTCAGCGGAAACCCGGTCGAGAGGAGAGGGTCCACGAACGCCGCGGCCGAGGGGAGAAGGGCCCAGTTCTCGCCGGCCGCGCGGCCGCTGCGGAAGGGCAGATTCGCCCGGTGCAAGAAGGGCAGGGCCGGCCGCGCGCCGGCGAACTGCCGCGCGACCGTTGGCAGGCGTGCAAGGAGCCGGTCCCAGGCGGGCGCTCCCTCGGCCAGGCCGATCTCTTCCGCGAGAGCCGGCGACGCGGCCACGCCGGCGCTCGTGATGCCATTGTTGAAGCGGAGGACCCAGATCCACCCGCCGTCGAAGACATGATGGACCGCGGCGTCGTCCGGCGGATACGGAGGCTTCTCATCCGATGCGAAGATCCCGATCTCGTCCAGCCGCCGCACTCCCGTGAAGTGCGTGTAGAGACCCTGCGTCGCCGGGAGACGCGGGAAGGCGCCCGACGGCAGACCGAGGGCCCGGTGCAGGACGCCCCCGGGCCCGGACGCGTCGGCGACGAACCGCGCGCGGAGGCGCAGGCGCCGGCCCAGGCGCTCCCCTTCCAGATCGAAGCCTCCTGCCGCGGCGCGGACCGAATCGAGCCGCGTGCGATCGAAAGACTCGGCCCCCTCGGCCCGCGCCTCCCCGGCCAGGAAGGCGTCGAAATCCGCGCGATACCAGTGCGTGTCGGCGACCTCGTCGCGCGGGCTCGCCGCGACGAGGAGCTGGTCGCGTCTTTCGGGATCACAAGCGAAGAGATGACCTAACCGATGGCCATAGAACGTGAAGCCGCGCTTCAAGCCGCATCCGATTCCGGGATGTTGCCGCTGCCACGTTCCCCACGCCGACAGCGGCCGGATACGCGAGAGCCCGTAGCGGTCGCACAGCTCTTCGAGCAGCAGGTTGGCCAGGGGCGAGGAGGACTCGCCGATGGCGAACCGCGGATGCGTGCCGCGCTCGACGAGAACGACGGAGCGCCCGAGGCGCCGGCAGACGATCGCGAGGAGAGAGCCCGCGAACCCGGAACCGACGACCGCGACGTCGAACGATCCGTTCACGCGCTCGCCGCGCACCGGTCGCAGTCAACGCGAACGGCCACGGATTGAGCCAGGTTCATCGCGCGCAGCCGTTGCGCCCGCGTTTCGAAGCACCGATCGCAGCGGCGCAGGCGCTCCAGGTCCCAGAGGTCGGCGAGGACCCGTCCGCGCTCGAGCGAAAGACCGAAAGCGAGCGCGTCCTCCACCGCCCGGAGACGGGGAGGAGAGAATTCGCGTCTCTCCGAGAGCGCGTCGAGCGCGCCGTTGCCGGCGCGCGTCGGAATGAGCGACACGACCGACGCTCCACAGTCGAACGCGAACTCGACGGAGCGGCAGGCCCAGTCGAGGGATTCCTCCTCGGAGAGAAAAGGGAGGCCGACGAGCACGAAAACGCGCAGGGAAATTCCTTCCGGGGAGAGAAACTCCGCCGCCCGCCGGAACCGCTCGAGAGTCATGCCCTTGTTGAGCCGGGCGAGGACTTCCGGATGCGCGGTCTCCAGGCCCATCGCCACTTCGAGGACGCCGTCCAGGGCGTCGCGAAATTCGAGGCAGGCGTCACCCACCAGGGCCGGATGGGACTCCACGATGACCCGCTCGAAGCCGGAGAGGAGCCGCGCGACCGGCGTGTAATCCTCCCGGGGAATCGCCCTCGGGTCGAAGAGGCTCCCGGCGTTGTAGAGCTTGACCCAGCGGGCAGCGGGCAGGCCCGACAGCGCGAATCGGATCTGCTCGGGAATCGCGCCGGGCTCGACCGGCTCCGCGAGCGTGTTGCGCCACAGGTCGCACATCAGGCAGCGCCAGGGGCATTCGCGGTTGGTCAGGAAGATCGCGGAGACCGAAACCGGCTCGCCCGCGTCGTCCGGCTCGACCTCGGAGAGCTGCGCGTAAGGGCGCCGCGGATCGAGCCGGTTGCGCGGCCCGCGCCTCTCGAGGATCCAGCGGTCCCGCTCGGCGGGAAGCGCCGGGTAGGAAGCGGTCACGCGTAGCGCGAGAGGAAGTGCATCCTGTAGTCCGCCTCGCGGTACGGGAATCGCCGCGAGAGCTCTCCCGGCGCAAGGGCGCCCTGCTGGAAGCGGCGCTTGGCGAAGACCGGCATGCGCCGTCCGGTCAGAGCCTCGACGCCGCGCGAGACGATCTCCCCTTTCAGCGCGTAGAGCCGCCCATGGTCGCCCCCCGTCAGCGCGCCGAAGGGGATGTCTTCCGCCGCCTCGATGACCCGCGGACGCGTGAAGGGGGAAAAGCCCTCGAATCCGAATTGCCGCGCCGGTGCGTAGGTCCGCGTGTACGAGCGGCTGTGGCCGCCCGAATAGGTCAGCGAATGCTTCATCCGGCCGACACCCCACCCCTCCTGGTAGAGAAGCGGGTTGGAGAGCACGCTCCGGATCGTCAGCTCCGGGTTCTCCTCGATCGGATAGTCCTTCAGGTTCTCGTCTCCGCCGTCGCCGTCGGCCAGATGACGCCACTCCGGGTAGCGGGCCCGGATCCCCCGGCAGAGCGCGAGCGCCATCGTCGCGCACTCCACGTCGAGCGGCTTGTAGTCCTCCATCACGCGCACGGCTTCGAAAGGGTCGAGGTCGCCGGCGCCCGCCTCGATCGGCTCGAGGAACATCTCGAGATCGAGCGCCGCGAGGAATCGCCGCGCCTGATCGAGATCCGCTCCGCCGCCGAGCGACAGCGTGAAGGCCTTCAAGCGCCCGGGATTGCCCCCGAGCTGTCCGAGCAGGTGATACGTGACGAGGAAGACGGCTCCGCTGTCCACGCCTCCGGAGAAGCAGACTCCGATCGGCTCCGATTCGGGGATGCTCCCCAGCCACTTGCCGATCTCCTCCGCCAGGGCCCCGACGTATCGGCGCCCGAGGCCCTCCGGCTCCGCCTCGGCCGTGCCGCGGGCCGGCGTGAAAAACCGCGTGTACGCGGCGTCCGGGTCCGGGCACCCCACGAGCCGGACCTCGACGACGTGGTGCGCGGGCACCATGCGCGTGTAGCTCGGGTGGAACTGCCCACCGAGCCCCTCGCCATTGAGGAACTCGTGGATCGCGTCGATCCGGTCCGAGGCCACGAGCGCCGGGCCGTCGCTCCGCTTGGCCAGGAAATACCGGAGCGGCCGGTCGAGCGAGCGCGCCAAACGGACCGCCTCTCCCTCCCGCGCGACGAGGGCGAACGATCCATCGATCTCCCGCACGCTGTCCGGAGATCCCCGGGCCACGCGGACGCGCGCCTCCCCGACGCTCATGTTGTGGATCCGGTTGACCGCGGGGTCCACGAGGTCCACGACGCGCTCGATCGTCCGGTCGATCATGCGACACCGCCGAGCACCGCCAGACTCAGGAGCAGGCCCACTCCCCGGCCAAGCATGGGCCGCGATTGTACAGCCTGGCGAAGAAGCCGCCCCGGGGACCTAGGGCGCTTTCGGCGCGACGACGCCGATGTTGGCGATGGTCTCCCCTTTCTTCATGGAGGGGAGGGCCGCGATGAAGAGGACGACGCCGGTCGCCGGAGAGCGGGCCTCGAAGACGGTCCTGCCGAGATAGTCAGTGACGTATCCGAGCTTCATCCCCGCCTCGACGTAGGTCCCGCGCCGCACGCCGGGATAGAAGATACCGGTGTGGTCGCTCGAGAGCGTCACGACCCGCTCGATCCAGACGGGATGCTCGACCGGCGCGGGGGTGCCCGGCAGCATCTTCAGGTAACGCAGCACGCCGAGGCACCCGTTGATGAGCGCCTCAACGTCCCCGGTCTCGACGGTCCCCGCGTGACCCGCTTCGACCGTGATCGACGGCTTGCCCCGCGTCGCGGCCGTCGTCTCGAGATACCGCGACGCGTTGGGATCCCGCGGACGGTCCGAGGCGATGATGATGTGGTCGAGGCCGAACGCGAGGACCATCCCGCGGGAAACGGCGTCCTGCTTTTCGTTGCCCGTCTTCGCCCAGTAGCTGTAGGGGCGCAGGCTCTCGTCGAGATCGCCGCCGTGAAGGTCGATCAGATAGTCGCAGCGGTCCACGACGTCGCGCGTGATCGCGTAAGCGGCGCGCTCGGTCTGCGTGCCTTCCGCGCGCCCCGGGTAGTAGCGGTTCATGCTCTTCCCGTCCACCGGGTTCACGTGAGGCACCTTCTGCTCGAAGGAGGGGACGTTGACGAGCGGGATCACGATGAGCGACCCGGACAGCTCCGTGGGATCGATTCGCGCGATGAGCTTCTCCAGGGCGATGATCGAGGCATACTCGGTCCCGTGAGCGCCGGCGACGAGCGCCATCACCGGGCCGGGCCAGGCGCCGTGAAAGAGCGCGACCGGGATGTGGAGCGCCGGATCCACGCCGGCCGGCACCTCGATGGATCCGGTGGCCGCGTGCCCCTCCGTCGCCGTGGCTGTTCCGACGGTGAGGACGCTCGGGTCCGCGCCCCGGGCGGCCGGGGGCACTCCCGCGAGAATCACGAGCGCTGCGATCGCCGCGCGCGGCATGGCTCCTCCTGAAATCAACGGCGAAACGGGCGGATTGTATCCTCGCCGCCGCTTTTGACGGACCCCCGGTGTCTCCTTCACAATAGGCGCGTTCATCCCGGGAAAATCAGGAGGCGACCATGGCCGATTCGAAGACCCTGGGCCGGGTGCATCTGTTTCGCAACTTGCCGCAGGAGCAGATCGAGGCGCTCGAGGAGGCCGCGGAGCGAATGGCGTTCCAGGCCGGAGACACGATCTTCCATCACGGCGATCCGGCCGAGTGGCTCTACGTCGTGGAAGAGGGAACCGTGGACATCGTGCTCCCCTCCGAGGGAGAGGAGATCGTGCTCGCCTCCTTTTCCCCCGGATCGTTCTTCGGCGAGCTCGGTCTCTTCGACCAGCAGCCGCGCAACGCCACGGCGCGCGCCTCGGGCAACGCGAGTCTCGTCGCCGTCCCGGCGGCGGCCATCTCGCGCATGATCGACGAGCATCCGGCCGCGGCCCGCCACTTCCTGCGCGTCGTCACGCAGAGACTGCGGGCCGCCGACGAGATGCTCTCGAGACTCCAGATCCGCAACCCCAATCAGGCGATGGACGAGCGACTGACGTTCGGACAGCGGATCGCCGACGCCGTGAGCCGCTTCGGCGGTTCCTGGACGTTCATCATCCTCTTCTTCCTTTTCCTTCTCACATGGGCGGGTGTCAACACGGCGTGGATCCTGCGCCACCCGCCCGATCCCTACCCCTTCATCTTCCTGAACCTGATGCTCTCCATGCTCGCCGCGATCCAGGCGCCGATCATCATGATGAGCCAGAACCGCCAGTCCATGCACGACCGCCTTCAGGCGGACCTGGACTACGAGGTGAACGTGAAAGCGGAACTGGCGATCAGGCAGTTGCACAGGAAGCTCGATGAATTGAGGGCCCTGGTGCTTCAGTAGATGCCAGGTGTTATGGGAAAGGTGTCAGGTGCGAGGTGTCAGGGGAAATGCAGGTGTCAGGTGCCAGGTATCAGGTGCCAGGGACGGAGCCGGGCGCCCAACCTGACACCTGGCACCTGATACCTGACACCTGCATTTAGCCTGACCCCTGAGAACCTGACACCTCAACCCTGTTTGAAGGCGAGGCCTTCAACGACGACGGCGTTTGGGATTCGGCCCAACACCTCCGGTGCGACCCTCACCTTGCAGGAACGGCTCCCGCCGCCGACGACCACCGAACGGGGGATCATCACGGCGGCGTCGATGTAGATCGGCAGGTCCGGCGGAAGGCCGAACACGGTCACGCCTCCCATCATCATGCCGGTCAGGGCGGCGGTCTCTTCGCCCGAAGCGAAGGAGAGTTTCTGGCCGCCGAGGAGACTGCGCACGGCGTGATTGACATCGAGCCGCGTCGTCGCCAGGGCGAGGCACGCCGCGTAGCGCTTCGGCTCCTTCTTCGTCGCGACGACGATCGTGTTGCCGCTCTCGCTCGGAGCAATTCCGTAGTGCTCGCAGAACGCCGCCGTGTCGGCCAGCGCGGGATCGCAAGGGAGAATCTCGAAGGAATCGCCGGCGGCCTCTTCGAGGGAGACGCGCACGGACGCCGGAAGCTCGTCTTTGCTCCCGCTCAAACGAGCACTTCTAGCGCGGCGCGCTTCTTCCCCTCCGCCGGCGCAAAGGCGTTCCAGGCCCGCGCCAGCAGCCGGATGCCCTCGCGGATCTTCTCCGGCTCGAGCACATAGGGAATCCTCAGGAACTCGGAACAGCCGTCCGACGGCGAGCATGTCGCGCCCGGCAGGACCGAGACTCCGTACCGGAGCGCGACGCGCGCGAACTCCGCGGCGTTGCCTCGCGGCAGCCGCACCCAGAGCGAGAGACCGCCGCCCGGGCGCCGCCAGGTCCACTCCGGCAGGAGGCGCGACAACTCCTCCTCCATGACCGCGAGGCGCTCGGCGATCTGCCGGCGCCGGGACTCCCGGATCTCCTCGGCGCGCGGCAGCAGGCGCGCGGCGAGCGTTTGACTGACGACCGAGTTCCCGAGGTCGCCCAGGCCCTTGCGGCGCGCCAGGCGGTCGATGAGCGGCTCGGGAGCGCGGATCCATCCCGCGCGCAGGCCGCCCCACATGAGCTTGGAGAGCGACCCGGCCGAGAGGATCGGCGCCGAAGGGGCGAAGGAGGAGATCGGCGGAGGCGGGCGCTGGCCCAGGTCGAGATTCGCCAGCGCGTCGTCTTCGAGGATCGGGACTCCGCGCTCGGCGGCCATCCTCGCGATCTCGCGACGGTGGCTCTCCGGCATCACGACCCCGGTCGGATTCTGGAAGGTCGGCATCAGGTAGATCAGGCTCGGCGCCTCCCGGTCGAGCGCCTCGCGGAGAAGGTCGAGGCGGATCCCGAGCTCTCCGACGGGGAACGAGACCAGGCGGGCTCCGGAGGTCGCGAACACGTCGATCGCGCCGACGTACGTCGGGTCCTCCAGCATCACCGTCCGGCCCGGACCGAGGAAGAGCGCGGCCGTCAGCGCGATCGCTTCCTGGGCGCCGTGCGTGACGAGGATCTCCTCGAAACGTGAAGGGACTCCGGAGCGGGTCAGGTGAGAGGCGATTGCCTTGCGCAGGGCGGGCAGCCCCAGGGGCCAGTAGCCATGGTGGGCGGTGAGCGGCGAGACGTCCTCCTTCACATGCGCGAGCGCTTCCACGACGAACGGCGCCGCCGCCGGCAGATGGAGCCCCATGAACTCGATCCGCGATCCGCTCGACTCGACGAGGCTGCGCAGGATCGTGCTGCGCTCGAAGCCCCCCTTCTCGGGCCGGCCGGGCGCCGCCCGGGCGCCGGAGCGGGCGACGCGGCTTCCGCTCCCCCGCCGGCTCTCGAGCCAGCCATCCCGCCGCAGCAGCTCGTAGGCCGCCACGACCGTCGTTCGGGACACCTCGAGGGCGCCGGCGAGAGATCGTTCGGCCGGCAGTCTCGCCCCGACAGGCAGCGCGCCGGCATCCGCTCGGCCGCGGATCGCGCCGGCCAGCCGGCGATAGGCGGAGCCCGACCCCGCTTTCCAATCGCCCAGAGCACTCGCGAAGGACTTCGCTTCGTGGGAAAGCATACCAGTCCAATTCTATAAAACTGGCTCTTGAATTGGAATCTGATTCGTTTGAATCTACCAGGATTGTGGGCGACCCGTTTGAATCATGGAGGAAAACACAAAGGATTGGAAATCCCTACCAATCCACTTTGGACTTGAGGTGAAACCATGAAGCTCCCCAAGTATGCCTTTTTCCGCGGCCGGATCGTTCCCTACGGAGACGTCCGCCTGGGCGTCCTGACGCACGCCTTGAATTACGGCACCGGATGTTTCGCGGGCCTGCGAGGCCACTGGAACGAAGAGGAGCGGGACCTCTTCGTCTTCCGCCCGGAAGACCACTTCAAGCGCTTCCTCGATTCGACGAAGCTCCTCTGCATGGAGTTCGGCGATACGGCCGAGTCCCTCGTCGAACACCTCCTCGAGCTCCTGCGCGCCGAGGAGTTGAAGACCGACTGCTACATCCGGCCCCTGGCCTTCTACGCCGACGAGACGATCGGCGTGCGGCTCCACGACCTGACGCCGGTGATCTCGATGGTGGCCTTCCCCTTCGGCAAGTACTTCGACAACGACGACGGCGCCCACGTCACGATCTCCTCGTGGAAGCGGATCGAGGACAACATGATCCCGGCCCGCGGCAAGATCGCCGGCTCCTACGTCAACTCCGCGCTCGCCCGCTCCGACGCCCAGCGCGCCGGGTTCGACGACGCGGTCACCCTCAACAAGGACGGGCACATCTCCGAGGGTTCGGTGGCCAACATCTTCCTGGTCCGGCATGGCGAAGTGGTGACTCCGCCCGTCAGCGACGACATCCTCGAGGGGATCACCCGCGCGACCTTCATCACTTTGATGAAGCAGGAGCTCGACATCGACGTCATCGAGCGGTCGATCGACCGCACGGAGCTGTCTCTGGCCGAAGAGGCGTTCCTCGTGGGCACCGGCGCCCAGATCGTCCCGATCACCCGCGTGGATCACCGCCCGATCGGGAAGGGCCGGCCCGGCAAGCTGACGCTCCAGCTGCGCGACCTCTACTTCGACGTCGTCCGGGGAAAGAAGCCCCGGTACCGCTCCTGGTGCGCGCCGGTCTACGCTCCCGCCGCGCGAACCGTCGTGTAGCTGCGCCAGTCCTTCTCAGGACACTGTTCTCGGTCGGCGCGGTTCCTCGGCGATTGCTCGCGAAGGATCCGCCCGGAGTCGCCGTCGTCGCCCTCTGCGGCACGCGGCGGCCGGGCCGCACGGAGAGCCTTCGGGCCGCCGCTCCGGTCCGAGGGCACAGAGGAGGCATCGCGAAATCAGGTGCGTGGTGTGTGCCCTCGGACAGGGCCGCTGCCGGGCGACGCCGGCGCCTCCGGGCTGCAGCGTGGTTTGAGCCGCCCGTATCGCCTGGGTCGAGTCCACGGTCTAAACCCTCTCGGCCGCCTGGTCACGCAGCGACCGCCGCGGCCCGCCGCCGGGGCTTCCCTTCGGCTCAAGCCGGACTGCCAGCCCCGGAGACCGCGGCGTTTCCCGTCGGAGGTGATGGGTGACGAGCAGGGAACAGAGCGACCGGTGCCACGATGAGACTGCGAGGAACCCTCAGCGCTGGCCGGTTCTTCCCCTCGCGGCAGGCCGGCGCGTGCCTCCGAGGGAAATGCCGACGGCTCCGGGGCGACCTTCTCGCCTCACATCAAATTGACCCGCTCCCGGATAGAGGGTCGGGTGGCCGTCCGGGACGGTCTGGGTCTAGACTAGACGGGCACCTGGGATTCTGAGCATGCGCCGGCCCTTCGACATCCTGACGTTCGACTGCTACGGGACCCTGATCGACTGGGAGAGCGGCATCGCGAAGTGGTTCGAGGACGCCGCGGCGGCCGACGGAGTCGCGGTCGCGCCTTCCGCCGCCGTGGCGGCGTACTCGGAGATCGAGCCGGACGTCGAGGCGAGGGCGTACCGCAGCTACCGCGAGGTGATGGCGGCCACCGCCCTGCGCGTGGCGAAGCGCCTGGACTGGTCCCTGGCGCCGGACCGGGCGCGCTCGCTCGCGGATTCGCTTCCCTCCTGGCGGCCCTTCCCCGACACGAACCCGGGGCTGGAGAGACTGGCGGCGGCGGGATACAAGCTCGGGATTCTCTCCAACGTGGATGACGATCTTCTCGCCGCGACGCTCTCCCACTTGACGGCGAGCTTCGAGCTGCTCGTCACCGCGCAGCAGGTCCGCTCGTACAAGCCCTCACCGCGCCACTTCGGCACCGCGCGCGAGCGGATCGGGAAGAAACGCTGGCTCCACGTGGCGCAGAGCCAGTTCCACGACATTGCCCCGGCCTGCCTGCTCCGCATCCCGACCGCCTGGATCAACCGCAAGGGGCAGGCGGCCCTTCCCCAGAGCATCCCCGACATGGAGGTCAAGACCCTCGGCGGCCTCGCGGACCGCCTCGACCGACTCACCGTCACCTAGTGCACCGTAACGGCGAAATCGGTAGTAGTTACTATCAGGGCGGGTGTTCCATTGGAATCCGCCCGGCGTCGGTCCGCCTCCCTCGTCGCACGCGACGGCCTGGCCGCGACAGACGAGACCTGGCCGTCGCTTGTCGTTCGCTCGCATTGGCGGCGAGGCGATTGTTGTTGAGTGGTGTGCTCGCTCTCTCACGCTCCTCCGGGAGGCGACCCGCCACCGGGGCTGCGCTCCAGCATAAGCCGAGGTGAGAGCCCCGGAGCCGGCGGCGTTTCCCGGAGTCGGTGATGGGTGACGAGCATGTGAGGGCTCGACCGGTACCTCAGTGCGGCGGCGAGGAACCCTCAGCGCCGGCCGGTTTCAACCGTTGCGGCCGGCCGGCGCGTGCCGACGCAGGGAAATGCCGACGACTCCGGGGCGGGTTTTTCGCCACTATCACTTCAAGCGTTACAGGGCACTAGACCCCGTCGCGCGGAGCGACGTCAGCCGACGAATCCGATGCGGGAGATCTTCTCCGGAACGGGAGGATCTTCCCTCTCACCGAAGGAAAGGGGAACGCGGATGGAGACCTCGCAGCCCCCGTCTCCCCGGTTCGCCAGCAGGAAGAGATGGCGCCCCGGGTAGAGCATCTCGAGCCGCCGGCGGATGTTGGTCAACCCGATTCCGCGCTCTCTCGCCTCCGACTCGCGGATGCCCGGACCGTCGTCCCGGATGGTCAGGGACAGCGAGCCGTCGGCGGCGCGCGCCTCGATCTGGATCCGGACCCGTCCCGTCCGCGGGTCGGCGCCGTGCTTGATCGCGTTCTCGACCAGCGGCTGCAGCAGGAAGCTCGGCACCTGCGCGGACCGGGCCGCCGCGTCCGCCTCGATGGCGATCTGGATGCGGTCGCGAAACCGCATGCGCTCGATGTCGAGGTACTCGTCCAGGAGCGTGAGGTCGCGCTCGAGGGTGACGAGCTGGGTCGTTTCGGCGACGAGGCTCGCGCGCAGGAGATCTCCCAGCCGCAGGATCATCCGCCGCGCCCGTCCCGGCTCGCTGCCGACCAGCGGCAGGAGCGAGTTCAGGGCGTTGAAGAGGAAGTGAGGCTGGAGCTGCGCCTGCAGCGCCGAGAGCTTCGCCTCGAAGAGAGCGCTGCGAACCGCCTCGCGCGCCGCCAGCCGGCGCACGCGCAGCCGGTGCCCGCTCCAGACCAGAAGGAGACCGGCGGCCGCGCAGAGGATCCGGAACCAGGCCGTCTCGAAGAGGGAGCGCGAGAGGGTGATCTCCGAGAGCGCTCCGCTCTCGCTCCAGACGCCGTCTTCGTTGGACGCGAGCACCCGGAACCGGTAATGCCCCGGAGGCAGGTTCGTGTAGTACGCCGCGCGGCGCGCCCCCGCCTCGACCCAGCCGCCGTCGAATCCCTCGAGCTTGTATCGGAACCGGATGGCGCCCGGGTTCTTGAAGGAGAGGGCCGTGTAATGGAACTCGAGGTCGCGCTGCGCCGGCGCGAGCGTCAGTCCGGTCACCGCGGGGAGCGTCTGACGGCCGGTCTGGACGGCCTCGATGACGACCTTCGGCGGCACCGCGTTCAACCGGATGTGCGCGGGATCCGCCATCGCGAGCCCTTTCAGCGTGGCGAACCAGAGCCGGCCGTCGCGGCCGCGGAAGCCGCCGTGCTGGCCGTTGTTGCACTCCACGCTGCGCATGCCGTTGCCTGTCGTGAAACCGACCGAGCGCAGGATCCTCCCGCCTCCGGCGGCGGCCGCCACTTCCTCGAGGCTGACGCGGAAGATCCCGTGGTTGCTCGTCAACCAGAGGTAGCCGTGGTCGTCGGCCAGGACCTTCTGGACGGCGTCGTGAAAGAGGCCGGTGGCTTCGCGGTACGTCGTGAACCGCCCGCCGCTCCACCGTGACAGTCCTCCTCGCGTGCCGAACCAGAACGCGCCGCTCGCGTCTTCCAGGATCGACATCACGATGTCGTGCGCGAGGCCGTCCCGGGTGGTCCAGTTGGAGAACTTCCCGTCGCGCAGCCGGCTGACGCCGCCGCCGAACGTCCCGGCCCAGATCGTTCCCGCCCGGTCCTGGTAGAGGGAGAAGACCCGATTGGAGGCGAGGCCATCCCGCTCGGTGGAGTTCGTGAACCTGCCGCCGCGAAGGAAATACAGACCCGACCCCGACGTGCCGATCCACACGCCTCCGTTTCGATCGGCGCAGATGGCGGAAACGAACGGCGGCGCGAAGCCCCGGTCCTTGCCGTAACGGACCGTCTTTCCGCCATGGATGCGGAAGAGCCCGCTGCCGAGCGTTCCCACCCAGAGATCGCCCGCCGTGTCCTGGTCCATGGCCACGACCCGTGCCCCGAGCCGGGCAAAGACCTCGAAGCCCGCCGCGCCCGGCTCGAGGCGGCTGACGCCGCCGTCCGCCGTCCCGACCCAGAGAGTCCCGGCGCGGTCCTCGAAGGCGGTCCAGACCCGGTCGTCCGGCAGCCCCTGCCGCGTCGTGTAATTGGCGATCCGCTCGTCCTTCAAGCGGTTCAGCCCGCCGTCGCGGGTCCCGATCCAGAGGCTGCCCTCCCGGTCCTCGCAGACGGAGTCGATGTCACTGCTGGAGAGGCCTCCGTTCTCCCTCGAGAGGGCCTCGAAACGCCCCTCCGCGAACCGGAACAGCCCCCCGGCGGTGCCAACCCAGAGGACCCCCTGCGCGTCGCGGTACAGGGCCTGGACGCGGGGGTTCGTCAGGCCGTCCTTCGCCGCGTACGCGCGGTGCCCGGCGTCGGTCAGCCGAACCACGCCCCGGGTGGTGCCGACCCAGAGACTGCCGTCCGGATCCGGCTGGAGCGCCACGGCCGGCGGCGCGCCGGTTTCGTCGCTCACGCGGACGGGCTCGAATCGCGCCTCATGCAAGACCGCGAGCCCGCCCCCCGTCCCGGCCCAGATCCGCCCGCGCGAATCCTCGACGACGCTGAACGCCCCTTTCGCGGGTAACCCGTCTTTCTCCGTGAAGAGACGGGCGCTGCGCCCTTCCAGCCGCACGAGCCCTTCGCTCGAGGCCGCCCACAGGGCACCGTCGCGCGCCTGGACGAGCGACCGGACCATCCCTCCGGCCAGGGGGCCGTCCGGCTGCCAGCCGTCGAAACGGCCGTCTCTCCCGCGCAGAAGGCCCTCCGCCGTTCCGACCCAGAGCGTTCCGTCGCTCGTCTCGCAGAAGGAGAGAACCCAGTCGTCCCGCATCGCGGGCGTGTTGCGCGAATCGAAGATCCGGAACCGCACGCCGTCGAACCGGATGAGCCCCTCCTGGGTCCCCAGCCACAGGTAGCCGTCGCGGGTCTGGATGATCGCGTCCACGGAGTTCTGCGGCAGGCCCGAGTCGCTGTCCCAGAGGTCTCGCCCGTACTGGGAGAGGGCCGTCGCGGGGTTCAGGCCGAACGCGCGCGAGGCCGCGACCGCGAGAAGGGCCGCGGAAAACAGCGCCCGGAGGACCCGCCTCGGTCTCGTGTCGCGCCTCCTTACCGTGTCAGGGCGGGACGAGGTTGCCACACCGCGGCCGGCCTGGAGCGCCATCGGGACAAAAAGCCCTCCGCTCTGGACGAATCCTACGAAACCGGGGACCGAAAGTTGCCCGACGAGCGAAGCAGGCGCCTCGCCCTCTCGATGTCCGCGGCGAAGAGGGCCGGCGGAGCCGTCGCGGCAAACCGCTCCAGCGCGGCGCGGCCGAGATCCCGGTTTCCCTGCTCCATCGCGACGACGCCGATGTTCAGGAGCGCCTCGAACTGCCGCGGGTCCAGCTCCAGCGCGCGCTTCCACGACTCCAGCGCCTCGCCGTGCCGCCCGAGCTCCTCGAGCGCGGCGCCGCGCCCGTTCCAGGCCCGCGGAAGCCGCTCGTTCAACGCGAACGCCCGGTCGAACGCCGCGAGCGCTTCCCGCGGGCGATTGTCGTGGACGCGCGTCAACCCGATGTTCTGCCAGGCGATCGCGTTCTTCGGGTCGATCCGCAGGGCGCGCTCGAAGGCTTCGATGGCCTTCTCCGCCTCTCCGGCGGTCGCCCGCGCGATCCCGAGAGCGTTCCAGACGTCGGGATTGGCCGATCCGCGCAGAGGCTCCAGCACCGCGAGCGCCCGGCGTGCCTGACCCGACTGGCCGTAGAGCAGCCCCAGGCGGGTCGCGAGGCGCTCGTCCAGGTAACCGCGACGGCGAGCCTCCTCGAGGACGGCGATGGCGCGGTCGCTCTTGCCGTCCTGATCCTCGAGATAGGAGAGGAACTCGTAGAGAACCGGCATCGTGGGCCGGAGCTTCATCACCGACCGGGCGAGGCCGATCGCTTCCGGGACCTTCCCCTGCTGATAGAGACCGACGATCTCCTGCATCTGGCGGTCGAGATCGATCAGCCTCTTCGGGTCGTCGCCCGGGCCGTACGAAGGCCGCGGTTTCGCCCCGCCCGACAGGTACCCGAGCCCGGCCAGGCGATGGACCGTCTCGGCCGATTCCGCGGCCGGAGCCGCCGGGCGCCAGGCGGGCAGCGCCCGCGCGAGCGCGCGCGCCTCCTCGGGACGCTCCGCGAAGAGGTTCGCCTTCTCCTGCGGGTCTTCCCGGAGGTCGTACAGCTCGGGAATCGGAAGGTCGATGAACTTCTCGCTCCCGGCAATCACGCCGCGCAGCGGCGCCCACCCGCGGGAGAGCGACGCCGAGAGAGATTCGAAATAAGAGGTCGCGCCCGGCTCGGCCGGCCGGAGGAGGGAGCGCCCCGGCAACCCCGCGGGCGCGGGCAGACGCGCGGCCTCGAGCACGGTCGGCAGGATGTCCACGTGGCGGCGCAGGGAGGCGTCGCGCCCGGGAGCCACGAGGCCGGGGCCCCAGAGGACGAGCGGAATATGGAGCGTCGCCTCGTAGGCGAAGAGACCATGCGAGATCTCCCCGTGGTCGCCCAGGGCCTCGCCGTGGTCCGAAGTCAGGATGAGAAGGACCGGCGCGGCCGACGCGCGCACGTCTTCGAAGAGGGGCCCGAGCGCCTCGTCCACGCCCGCCACTTCTCCCGCGTACGGATCCGACGCGTACCGCGCGGCCAGGTGCTCGGGAGGGACGTGCGGAAAGTGGCAATCGTAGAGATGCACCCAGAGAAAGCGGCGGCGCCCGGCGTTGTCCGCCCACCAGCGCCGGGCGAGCGCGACGACCTCGGGGGCCGGGCGCTCGGCGACGCGGAAATCGTATTCGTTGGCGCCCTGCGGATAGCGCTCGTCGTAGGTGTCGAAGCCGCGGTCGAGCCCGAAACGCGCGTCGAGCGGAAACGCCCCGATCACCGCCGCGGTGGAATAGCCGGCCGACCGCAGCAGGGTCGCCAGCGTCGGCGTCTTCGGATCCAGCCGGAAGCCGTCGTTGTCGCGCACGCCGTGCTCGTACGGATACCGGCCCGTCAGGATGTTGACGTGAGAGGGAAGGGTCATGACGTTGTGGGCGTGCGCCCCGAGAAAGGCGCGGCCCTGCGCCGCGAGGCGATCGATGTTCGGGGTCGCGGCGCTCGCGTTGCCCGAGTACCCGGGCGCGTCCGCGCGCAGCGTGTCGATCGTGATCAAGAGGAAGTCGGGTCGGGGGGAAGAAGCCCGCGCCGCCGCGACGGGCGCCCGACGGCATGCCGCGCACAGGAAAGCCGCCGCGAGCGCGGCGGCCAGCCACCGGCCTCCCCCACGGGGAATTCCCACGGTCCTCCTTTCTACCAGGAAACGGACCGGCCCGCCGCGATCGGCGGCGGGCCGGCCAGAGAGCCTCGAATCGAAAGAGCCTAGAAACTGATGCGCGCGCCCAACCGCACCGCCCGCGCGTTCTGGATCTCGAGAATCGTGCCCGCCGCGCCCGTGCAGTTGCCTCCGCTGGAGTCGCACTGCGGTGTCGCGTCGGATTCCCGCTGCAGGATCGTGTTGGAGTTCAGCGCGTTGAAGAGCTCGGCCGAGATCGTCAGGTCCGCCTTCGCGAAGAGCGGCACCGTCTTGTCGAGCCGGAGATCGAGCTCGTACACATTCTTCAGGCGATGGTCGGTCGGGTTGCCCAGAACGACCCCGCGCGTCCCCTCGCCGTTGCCCGTGTCCACCTGGACGAAGAGGGGGTTGACGTAGCCCTGCCGGCCGTAGAAGTTGGCCGCCGCGGCGAACTGGAGCGGGAGCTGATAAAGGCCGCTGACGTTGAAGCTCCAGTGCGAGTTGATCCAGACGTTGGTGAAGTTGCCGCTGCCGAGCGACTCGTTGTAGAGCTGCCCCTCCGAGCAGCTCGGGCCGACGTTGGGCGTCGGAAAGCCCGGCCCGATTGCCGGATCCTGGAAGAGGCGCTGGTTGGTCGGGTCCACGCACGCGGTCGCCGTATTCCCGATCTTCTGCTTCCAGTCGTTGTACGCGAAGGAGCCGTGCATCATCCAGCGGTTCGTCAGCCGCTTGGTCAGCTGGAGCTGGGCCCCGTAGTAGTCCTGGGTGTAGTCGGGCCGGTTGGTCACGAACTCGCCGCCGTTGAAGCTGTCGGGGAGCACTCCGGTGTAGATCGGCCCCGTGACTCCCACGACGTTTCCGTTGACGTCGTATCCCGGGAGTCCCGTGTCGAACACGTCCGTGTAGCTCGCCGCCGTCACGCCGATGTAGGGAGACCAGACGATCCGGCGGCGGTGCCGGTACGTGCCGGTCAGGGACGCGGCGAAGTCGGGGAGGATCTCACGGTCAACCGAGAGCTGGAACTCGTCGGTCAGGGGCGCCTTGAGATTGGGGTCGATGACGTTGGCCGAGCCGAGCGCGTTGGGGTCGAGGTGATTGAAGCCTCCCAGGTCCTGGATGAACGCGCCGAGCTCTCCCGGGTCCACGTTGTGATTCCCGTTCGCGTCGGTCCAGACGTAGCGGGAGCCGGCGGCCCCGGCGCCTCCGACCGGGTTGTCCCACGAGACGATGCTCCCGCCGAGCTGGTCCGCATAGCGCGCATAGGACGCGCGCAGGAGCGTCTTGCGGTCCTTTCCAAGCGCGTAATTGACTCCGGCGCGCGGCTGCAGCGTCTTCCACTTGAATTCCGTCGGGCTTCCGTTGAACGTCTTGCCGGGAACGAGACTCGGGAAGAGCGGGTTGCCGGAGACGCTCGAGGCGGTGTTCTGCCCGTACTGATAGTCGTAGCGCAGGCCCACGTTGACAGTCAGGTTGCCGGAGGTCATCGTGTCCCCGATGAACCCGTTGTAGTAGTTGTATTCGTACGCGGCGAGGCCGGGGCGGAAGACGTCCGCGGCGGCGCAGCCGGCCGGGCAGACGCCGGCCCGGACGATGATCTGCTCGCGCCCGAGGATGCTGTTGCCGGGCCAGAACGTCGCGCTGGAGATGGGAGCGTTGCGCCATCCGAATCCGGCCTTGATCTCGTGGCCGAGCGTCCCCGTGTTGAAGAAGAGCGAGGAGCTCGCGTTGACCTGGTGCTGCGGACGGTTGAAGGCGTTTCCCGTGAAGGAACGGTGGTAAACGAGGGTGGGATCGAGATAGACGTTGGTGGTCGGCGTCAGGTTCCCGCCCTCGGGGAGCAGGCTGAAGCCGGAGCGCGTGTAGTCGTAAGACACGTCGGCAATGAAGCTCGGGCCGAACACATGGGAGTCCTCACCCTTCCAGATCGTGGTCGGGCCCGTCTGGTCCACCGAGGTCTCCTGCGGGCGCGTGACGCCGGCCGACCGGCCGAGCTTCTGCTTGTCCCCGCGGAAGTAGAAGACCGTCGCGCTGTTGGATTCGATCGGCTGGAAGTTCAGCTTCCCGGCGAAATCGTCGAGGTACGTCGTGTCCGTCGTTCCCCCGAGCTTGGTCAGCGGGATCTCCTTGCGGCCGTAGCTGCCCCAGAGCCACGCCTTGTCCTTCCACAGCGTGCCGCCCGCCTCGACGCCGTAATCCTGGATTCCGGCGGCCCCGCCCTTGCAACCGACTGTGCAGATGCGGTCCACGTTCTTGTTCAGGTTGGTCCCGACGATGCCGGGCCCGAAGAGTCCCAGGTCCGCCTGCTGCTTGGCCTCTTCCGGCGCGTTGTTGGCCTGCAGCTCTCCGGGCGAGTAGAAGTAGCGGGCCGATCCGTGCGGCTCGTTGGAACCGCGCTTGGTGACCATGTTCAGCGTCACGCCGGGCACGGCGATCGCCGGGTCCGCGCCGCCGGTCGCCACCTGGATCTCCTGGAACTGGTCGAAGTCGTAATAGGTGGGCGACGAGCCGAGCGCGGCCATGTCGGTGATCGTGACGCCGTCCACGTTGAACGAGTTCTGACTCGAGTCGGTTCCCATCCCGATGTAGGCGGACTGCTGCCCGCTCTGGCTGCCGGCGACGTTCAGCCGGTCGATCTGCACCCCCGGCACCTGCTGGATGACCACCCACGGGTCGCGGCCGGTCGGGATGTTCTTCAGCTCCGTCAGCTGGTAGTTCGCGCCGGTGACGCTCTTGCGCCCGTCGATCAGCGGCACCTCGCCCGACACGGTCACCGTGGCCGAGACCGAGGAGAGCTTCATCGTGATCGTGAGGTTCGTGTTCTGCCCCAGGTTCACGACGACGTTCTCGCGCTCGACGGTCGAGAATCCTTGAAGGGCCGCGGCGACCTTGTAGGAGCCGACGGACATGTTCAGGAAGTGAAAGTCACCCTTGGGATCCGAGAACGTCGTCTGGGCCGCTCCCGGGCCGGACGCCGTCACCGACACGCCCGGCAGGACGCCTCCCTGTTCGTCCACCAGCTTTCCGTAGATGTTTCCCGTGCTCGCCTGCCCCAGCGCCAGCGACGCCACGAGCAGGAGAGCCGAGACCACGACACACACCGGGATCTTCCGCATCGTCATGCATCCTCCTTTTCGATGCGGCCGTTTGTTTTGACGAAGGCCGCATCGGATTGCGAGTGTTTCCTCACGCTCATCGCGGGCGTCTAAGAGCAACACCATTGCCATCGCCGCGCGCCGCCGCGCGCGGGGACGAGAGGAATTCCGCGCCGGACGGAGGAACCCGGCCGGCGGACGGCGCGGGGATCAAACGGCGCGGCGATTCAGAAATCCGCGCTCTTCACCAAGATCTTGGATTACGACTCCGGCAACGACACCAGCGCCTCGAAAGGGATTACGGGATGGCGCGAAGTCTCTTTGCATCGGATCCCGCTCACTACGGCGGCACCCTTCGTCGCGAGAACAAACGGAGGGACGAGCAACCAAAAGACGCGGACAGACCTCTCTTCGCGGGGGACGGAGCTTCCATCTTCTCCGGCTTGAAACCCGATTCAAGAAACCGGATTCACCGCGCCGGCTCCCGCGCCGGAGCGTCTGAAAAACCTGGCGCCCGGACCTGCGTATGAATGTTGCAGCGAAGTGTTCTCATTGAGGCAACGGCAGGACCGACGGGAGACACGATGACCGTACGCACGATTCTCGTGGACGACGAGCCGCTGGCGCGCGAGTGGATCCGGCAGCAACTGGCCGAGGAAGACGAGATCGAGATCGTCGCCGAATGCGAAGACGGCTTCAAGGCCGTCCAGGCGATCGATCAACTGCGCCCGGACCTCCTGCTCCTGGACGTGCAGATGCCGGGCCTCGACGGCTTCGGCGTCCTGCGCATGCTCGAAGGAGGACCGCCGCCCGCCGTCGTCTTCGTCACGGCGTTTGACCGCTACGCGCTGCGCGCCTTCGAGGTCCACGCCATCGACTACCTCTTGAAGCCGGTCTCGCCCGAGCGGCTGCACGACGCGCTCGAGCGCTGCAAGGAGCGTCTCGAGAAGAAGAAGACGAAGGACACCGCCGCGGAGCTCGTCGAGCTGCTGCGCGAAGTGCGCCGCTATCCCGACTGGTTCTTGATCCGCGCGGAAGGGCGCAGCCACTTCCTCCGCGTCAAGGAGATCGACTGGATCGAGTCGAAGCGGAACAACGTGGTGCTCCACGCCGGAACCGCCGGTCACGTCTACCAGGAAACAACCTCCGGCATCGAGGGGAAGCTCGACCCCGCCGAGTTCCTCCGGATCCACCGCTCCACCATCGTCCGCATCGACCGGATCAAGGAGCTCCACCCCTGGTTCAACGGCGACTACCAGGTGATCCTGAAAGACGGCACCAAGCTGACGATGAGCAGCAGCTACAAACAGAAACTCAAAACCTTCCGCCGCGCCACGGTCTAGCTCGGGCTGACACAACGCCCCGACGTCGGGCCGCGGCTTTCGGCCGGGACGGGCTCGGGGTCAGGTCTGTGAATCTGTGAGTTTGTAGATGAACGCGATTCTCGCATCACGCGCGATCTTCGAGGCCGAGCCTCGAGGCGGTCGCCGCGAGGCGCCGGTCGTGCGTCCACAGCCGCACGCGGTCGAGCGCGGCGGCAGCCAGCAGATGGACGTCCACCCACCCCAGCCCGCTTCCAGCGATCCCGTGTTGTTCGACAAAACTCAGGACCTCCTCATGGTCCGCCGGCGGCACCTGCGGAAGATCGGCCAGGAGCGCGAGGATCTCCGCCCGACGCTCCAGGTGACCGAGCGCGATCTCCCCCGCCACGAACAGATGGCCCGCGACCTGTCCTTCCTCGAGCAACGCCGCTAGCCGAGCGTTCCCATGACGCAGGTGATCCACCCAGACGGACGTGTCGGCCAGGATCACCGATGCGGCCTGCTGCGCGGCCGGCGGCGGCGCGCCGCGCGCAGGCGGGGCTCGGAGGCGCCCAGCGCCGCCAGCCGGCGCGCACTCTCGCGGGCGATCAACGCCTCGAGGCCGGCGCGGACGACGGCGGTCTTCTCTTTGAGGCCGGAGAGCCTGCGAGCCTTTTCCACCAGCGCATCGTCAATAATCAACGTCGTTCTCATATGCATCATTATGCCTGATTCATGCATCTCCGGCCACCGCCGCCGCTTGACCCTCGGTTGACCCATTCTCCACCAAGGCTCTCTCCGCCGCTGGAGAGGCCGAGGCCGTCACTGATCGGCGTCGTGCTGTTCATCTCCGAGCCGCGCCCGTATGTGACGGCGGAAGCGGCCGCAGGGGTAGATGGAGTCAGCGCTGCGGTGGTGTAGAACTCCATCGGCCGCCCCCTGCGTGCATAATGCACCATCGCAGCGCTGACCCCAATTCAGGTCTACGCGCGGAGGAATGATCGCAACTCGCGAAGACGGTTGCGGAGTAGATGAGCGGAAAGATCCCGGTAGCGCCGCGCGGAGTCGCTACGGGTCTGGAAGACCTCGTGATGGGCTGATCGGGGTCGATCGTGTATCTATGTATTACTGCGGGGCGTGATGCCGAGTTGCCTCAGGGTCTTGAGGAGGAGCGGCGGCCCGATCTCTCGTCCGCCAGGGATCGGAATGGTGACGGCACGGCCATCGGGATGGTTCCACCGCGCTCGTGACTTCCCGTGGTCCGTGTCTTCTGGAAACCGAGGCGAGCGGCGCGGCCTGGAGGTGGCGCGTCGTCGCGCTACAGCACCCTCCACCAGGGCGCGGCCAGCACGTCGGGCGCGAGCCTCTCAAGCGCGCTTCCGGTGTGCAGCAGCAGCCCCCCGCGCGCCTTCTTGCCGTACTCCGCCCGGAACGTGCGCAGGTGCCTCGCGTCCCCGAGGCGTGGGCGCCCGGTCGCCTTGATCTCGATCGGGAGCAGGCGCCCGCCCGCCTCGATCACCAGGTCCACCTCTTCGCCCACCGCCGTGCGCCAGTAGAACACCTCCGCGCGATCGAGCCGCGCGTCGCGCCAGGCCAGAAGATCGTGAAGCACCACATTCTCGAGATGCGCGCCGCCCGGCTCCTCGTCTCCCGCGAGGTGCAGCGCCAGTCCGGTGTCGCCCCAGTAGAGCTTCGGCGACTTGATCAGGCGCTTGGTGCGGTTCACCGCATACGCGGAAAGCCGCACGAGCAGGTATGACGTCTCGAGCAGGTTGAGGTAGCGATGCACGGTCGGCTGCGGCAGCGACACATCGCGGCCCAGCTCGGTCTGGTTGAGAAGCTGGCCCATCCGCAGGCAGGTGGCTCGCATCAGACGGCGAAAGTCGGGAAGCGCCGCGATGGCCGAGAGGTCTTGCAGGTCGCGCTCGAGGTAGGTGCGTACGTAGCCGTCGAACCAGACCGCGCGCTCGTGGGCCGTCTCGAGGTGGACCGCTGGGGTCGGAAAGCCGCCGCGGCGCGCCAGGGCGCGCCAGTCCTCAGGGGTATCCGGCTGCGCCGCCAGCAGGTCGAGCCACTCGTCATCGCGCGCGGCGAGCAACTCGTCCCACAGGCCGCAGCGTCCGAGCCCCGACTGCTCGCGACGCGTCATCGGCCAGAGCGTCAGATAGCTGGCGCGGCCGGCCAGCGATTCCGAGACCTGGCGCATCAACAGCAGGTTGGCGGAGCCGGTGAGCAGGAACCGGCCGGGGGTGCGCTTGCGGTCGATGGCCCGTTTCACAGCGCGCAGCAGATCCGGCTCGCGCTGCACTTCGTCCAGCGTGACCGGCTGGGTGCCGCCGACCAGCGCGTCGGGGTCGCGGCGAGCGGTGTCCACCACATCCAGGTCGTCCAGTGACAGGTAACGCCGGTTGCCGCGCGTGAGATCCACGGCCAGGGTGCTCTTGCCGGTCTGGCGTGCGCCCGTGACCACCACTGCGGGCATGACGCGGAGACGGTCATCGAGCGCGCGGATGACCATCCGGGGGAGCGTCGCGGTATTCATGGCATGCATGATAATCATTCACGCAGCGGATTGCTACCCCTGACACCGGCCCTCCCGCCCGCACCAGCAGATCAGTAGGATGGGGCCATGTCTATGTTATACACTTTGGCGTCGTTGAAGATTGATCGCGGGGAGCGGGTCGGGCATCTACTGGCCCTGAAGGCCGCGAGAGACCTGACCAGCCGCCTCGGCCCGTAAACCTGCTCGCGACGCAGGGTCGAAACCCGAGGCCTATTCCTCCTCGCCCGAGGTTCGGATTCTCAGGCGCGTCGTTTCGGCAGTAATCAGGGCCCCTGCCGGGAGAATCCTCCCGTGCCGCGTCAGAATCTCGTGACAGGCGGCTGCCTGCCTTGTCGCGGAGATGCCTACGAGACGGATGATTCCACGGTGCGGACGGCCCTGAATCACGGCGAGCTCGCCGAAATCCTTGTCGAGGGTTACGAGGACTCGCGCTTCGGCATTGGCCCTTGCCAGGATGGCATCGTCGCCCGGGTCCTCAGGCCAGTCTCCGGCCCAGATCACATCGTGGCCCAACGCGGCGAGAGCGAGCTTCGAGCCTCCCCAGACGCATGCGTCGAGGAGAAGCCTCACTTAAATGCCGGTGGTAACCAGCGGCTCGACACGCTCGTGCGCAACAAGCTTGTGAGCGTAGGCAAGGCAGGCCTGGATGTCCTCCGGTTCGAGCCACGGATAGCCGGAGAGAATCGTGTCCGGCGTATCGCCCGCCGCCAGCATGCCGAGCACGTGCTCGACGGCCAGCCTTCGGCCGCGAATGATCGGTTTCCCGGCGAAAATCGCCGGATTCACCGTGATCCTCTCGAGAAGCGCCTTCTCGTCCATGCGGAGAGAGTATAGACCTGCCGAAAAATGGAAACCGAAAAGTCTCGGGATTCCACTTCCGGGTTAGAAGTCTTCGTCGGAAAAAGGAGAGGGGTCAATCTTGGCGCCGGGAAGACCGGCATGGCGTAGAGAGGTGAGAGTCCCCGACGAGGAAGGAACGGGGGCAGTCCTGGATTGGTCGACTATCTCATTCTCGATCTCGGACCTGCCTTTTGAAGACCCCACGTCGAAAGCCACTCCTCGCGGCGCAGCCTGCGCCATTCTTGACCGGCCCTGTTCATAAGTGCATGATCAGTGCATGGCGGTCAAAACGATCACGATCGATCTCGAAGCCTACGAAGCCCTGGCGCGCCGCAAGCGGAAGGGAGAGTCTTTCTCCCGGGTCATCAAGGAACACTTCGGCCGCCGGACCACAGGCCGTGATCTGAACGCGCTCCTGCCGGCGGTCCGCCTTTCTCCCGGCACTCTCGGGAAGCTTGAGGAAGTGATCGCGGCTCGCCGCCGGGATCGCGCCAAGGCGCCGAAACTGTGATCCACCTCGATACTTCCTTTCTGGTGGACTTGCTGCGCGAATTCGCCCGCGGCGAAGAGGGCGCGGCATCGCGCATGCTCGGAACTCTCCAGGGGGAAGAGCTCTGAATGAGCGTCTCGTGGCGTGCGAACTCGCCGCCGGCGCCGAGATGTCGAAGAAGCCGTCCGAGGAGAAACGCAAAGTCGATCGGCCTTGTTCGAGCCTCGGCATCGACTACCCGGACGAGCGCTTTCCACCGGTCCATGGATCCTCCCTCCGAGCTCGGGAGCGAGGCCCCGGCAGGATATCGACGATGGATCTCCTCATCGCAACCTCGGCGCTCGTCGCCGGAGGCTCCCTCCTCACCCGCAACGCGAAGGACTTCTCGAGGGTGCCAGGCCTGGACCTCCTGACCTACTGACCGACTCGCCAGCCCCGGATGTCGCAATACGGCGGCTGACCTCACGGCCACACGCCGCAAGCAACCCTTGGCGGCCGGACACTCGGCACTCGATGATCAGAGCTTTCCCTCGGCGGCGAGCACGGCCTTCAGGCCTCGGGCGATCATGCCGGCGCGCGTGACGCCCATGTTCTTCGCGAGCGCGTCCGATCGCGCGAGAAGATTCCGTTCGACCGTCACTGATATGACCTTCGCGCCCAGCCCTTGACGCGGCCGGCCGGGTCGCCGCCGCGCCTTCTTCCACCGAGATCCTGCTCGCGCGGAAAGGGGCCGGAACTCCTCGGCCACCATTTCACGGTCGAATTCCGCGGTCGCGGCTCGAAGTTCCTCAGTCGTCATTTGTACGAACGGCTTGGTCTCCCGTTTTATCGTTTTCACTTCTTCCTCCTGCGAAGCGTCCGCTTCTCGGCGTCTGTCAGCGGTCGCGCATGGATCACGAACACCGTTCCGTTATCCTCTACGATGAAACGACCTGAGGTAGCCGATCTGCCCGTCCAGGGCCCCAGACGAGATACTTGTCATCGGGACGAGCCACCGGGTAAGGAGCCCGAGCCTGGGTGACGACCAGTTCCGCCTCGTCCGGCTCGACGCCATGCTGCGCGATGTGCTCGATGTTCCAATCATTCCAGCGAAACTCCACCGAGGATTCCTCCTCCCGCGAGTCAGAGGAGATAGTTTAATATATATGAAACTACGGTGCAAACGGTCGTGTCTTGGAAAGGACACGGGAAGATGCTTGGTGACGGACCGCGCGGCGGGCCTGGGACGGGGGTCATCGGGGTGGGTGCTGCGATGGTGTATTACTTGATCTGAGCCAGCGTCGCGTGAAGCTTGTCAACGAGACCTCGAGTGCACGACGTCTCCAGCTGCGACGTTTCGACCCAAACCCTTGGATCTCCTGCTTGCGGGAAGGATTTGGCGTCGGCGAACCCGGCGCTGCCTACGGGGGTCTGCCGCTGGTGGCCGGCTCGGACCTTAATTGACTTGAAACGGTCGAAGGTTCAAATCCAATCTCGGCGTCAATTAGCGAAAACGCCGGAAGTTGCTTTCCGGCGTTCAAGAAGCCTGGTTGCCGGGGAAGATTTAGCGCCGGCGAACCCGGCGCTGCCTACCGCCGGGGGTCTGCCTCTGATGCGGCCCGGACCTTCTTTGACTTGAAGCGGTCGAAGGTTCAAATCCGATCGTCTCCGTCAATCGCGACAACGCCGAGAGTTTCCTCCCGGCGTCTGATGATCTTGGTTGCGGGGGAAGGATTTGAACCTTCGACCTTTGGGTTATGAGAGGAAAAAGACCCACCATATTAACCCAAGCTCGGCCAGGTAACCCCAAACCGTACCGCGACATCCGGCGAGAGTGCCTCGGCCAAATCAGCCCCAATTCTAGAGGGTTTGGGCCAATTCACGGACAAACGGACGGACAAAAACCCCGGTAAAACCCCATCGGATTACCAACGGGAATGCATGTTCCCGAAACCCATTCGGGATACCCCAACCCATCCACGTCCGGGTGACCGTTCGGGCGTCACCGCGTCACCAAACACGACAAATCGGGTACGTGGTCGGTCGGTCGGACGCGGTTTTCCGTCCCGAAACCCATCAAATCCCGTCCCGATTCCCAACGCGACATTTCCGCTACCCGGCCTCGAATCTCTCACGACAAAGGAGGAAATGAATGGCAAAAAAGAAGCCCACCCCGAAGAGAAGAATCAGATTCAGACTCGTTCCGCCCGAGGTCGCAGCAACTCTTCCACCCCTCTTTGCTCAGGAGAAGCTGTCCGACCCAATCGCGTACCTAAGATTGTTCGACCCATGCACTCGATTTTGCTTCTACGTCTTCGAGGGCAGTCGGAAGCCTGACGGGGATTTCGAACTGGTTGGATATATCAAGTCACACATCGGGCCGGACTACGACGGACTCGGTAACGCCTCGTTGCGCGAGCTCGAAAGCATCCCTGGTCCGCTTGGCCTCGGCCTTGTTCGTGACCCGCTCTTTCGGTCGGCTCAACTCTCTGAAATCAAGAGGGAGGGAACGTCAAGTTCCTCGCGAGTCACCCCGACACACGCCGAGTTAAGACGGTCGTAGAGACGCGGAGTTCCTTCCCCGCCCCGGTTCCCACCCCCCGAACGCCCCCCAAGAGAAATCAGCAGGTCGGGCTTTCTCCGCTTCACGGAGGACAAAATGATGGAACTCATCCCAAAAGACATCGAAGCGACGATTCCCGCCCTTTACTCGCAGGAGCACGTCCTCGACCCCGTCGCCGTTGTCAAGCTCTTCGACCCGTGCGGCAGGTACACCCTGTTCGTTCTGGAAGGGAGTCGCCAGCCGAACGGCGACCTTCTGTTCTTCGGATTTTGCCGCTCCCCTCTCGGACCCGACTGCGACGAGCTGGGGTACGTCACGCTCCGAGAGCTTGAAAGAGTTCGAGGGCCGCTCGGGCTAGGTGTCGAGCGCGACCTTTACTTCAAGCCGACGCCGCTCTCCGAGATCAGAGGCGAGGCGTGACGCTATCTGCCCTGCCTAATCTTCTCCACGGCTTGCTCAAGCAAATCGTGAACGCGGGCTGCGGGTTCGATCACTGCGAGTCCCATGAGGCTAGCGGAGAGTACCGTGGCTGGCTGCGGACCCGGCAGACTGTATTCCTTCCCACCGGCTACTGTTGGAAAGAATTGTCGGGGGCCGCTGCTCACGATACCCAAGAAAGATACTCGCCCTCCGATTCCGAAGCTGCCGTAACGGTCTACACCCGTCGGAATCCGAATAACTGGTCCCCCGCTGTTTCCCGGAAAGATATTGCAGTCCACCATGAACGGCTCTGTTGCCGCTGCTGTTGGCGAAGTCCATGCGACGACCCCGGATCGCAGGACAGCTTTCGTCCAGAAGCTCGCGCCAACAGCACCCGGGTAGCCCAACACCACCACCGCTGCCCCATCAAAGAGGTCGGCTTCGGTTGCGAATTCCTCCTCCTGTATAGACACCCCCTCACGGCCTAGGTCTTCCCTCGAAAATGTAACTGGAATGCAGGCGAGGTCAACAGAAGAATCACTATGGCTATACCACATCATTTTCCCGTTCGATCTAAGCACCAGCCTTACACCGTGATACTCGTCCGCACGTTTTCCTTCAAACCAAGAAAACCGTACTTGAAGCGATTCCGGGTTCCACCCCTTCGGGGCGTCGGAAAAGACATGCCTCGCCGTGACGAGAAAGGGCAGCCGTTTCTCTTTCGCCCCAAGACCGGCCAGAATAATCACACCAGTCCCCACCGGCACGAAGACCTCTCTCCTCACCGTGCTCCCGTCGCTCTGCTTGACATCCGCCTCGACAAGTTGGCCTAGCGCGACCGTAGCCTCTCTCCATCCGAGTATCCACGGTCGGCGCGGGGGTGCGGTGGGCTGCTGACCTGACATAGGAAAAGCCAGTGTAAACCCAAGCGCCAACACGAGTGAGCAGCTGGTCTTCGTCACCTGCACCGATCCCGCCGCCTTAACGTTCGGACGTTGTAGCGGCGAAGCAAGAGGCATTGTACGACGGCACCTCACGAAACACGATCCCTCAACAAGAAAGGAGTCCCCCATGTCCAATGCCGAATCCTCGTCTGTCCCTGCACCCACTGGCCCCCGCACTCTGCTGCGTGGCGAAGTTCTGCCGGTCGAACGTCACCCCGCCGCCGTCTACCTTTCCAGCCTCGGCACCGGCTCCCGAAGGACGATGCGACAGGCTCTCTCGGTTATCGCAGGCTTCCTCTCGGGAGGTCGGGCGACCGTCCAATCGCTCGCATGGGAAAAACTCCGGTACCAGCACACGCAAGCCGTCAGGACGGCACTGGCCGAGAAGTACGCGCCGGGCACTGTGAACAAGATGGTTGCAGCTCTCCGTGGAGTCCTGCGTGAAGCCTGGAGGTTGGGTCTCCTTTCAGGGGAGTCCTATTATCGCGCCGTTGACCTGAAGGCCATCAAGTACGAGAGGCTTCCTAGAGGGAGAGCCTTGTCGAGCGGCGAACTGCGGGCGCTGTTCGAGGCTTGCGCCGACGGGACGAAAGCCGGGGTTCGGGATGCGGCGATGCTGGCGATTCTCTACGCGGGAGGTCTTCGCCGCTCCGAAGCGGTAGGGCTGGATTTGTCTGACTACCTGCCCGAGACTGGAGCCCTGACCGTGAGGGGAGGCAAGGGGCGCAAGGACAGAATCGTGTACGCCAGCAACGGCTCAGCCGATGCCCTCACGGATTGGATTTCTATCCGAGGCTCCGAGCCGGGGGCGCTCTTCCATCCGGTGAACAAAGGAGACAGGATTGTCTTCCGGCGCATGACCGACCAGTCCGTCCTCGGCATCGTCAGGAAGCGGGGGGAGGAAGCGAACATCGCCCGGTTCAGCCCTCACGACCTCCGCAGAACTTTCGTGTCAGACTTGCTGGACGCAGGGGCAGACCTGAGCACTACGAAGCGCCTAGCCGGGCATTCCAGCGAGACGACGACGGGGCGCTACGACAGGCGGGGCGAGGAGGCGAAGAAGAAGGCGGCGCAGTTGCTTCACGTGCCATACGTTCGGAGTCGCCGAGGGCTAGAATCCGTCAAGGGAGACTAGGATACCGAACCATGAAAGGGTTCTCCGGGAACGGCCCCGACGAATAATGCGCGATTTCGGCGCCGACCTCCCTCTCTAATCGCCATGTCGCTCCACCCCGATTTCCCGACCTCCCCTTATGAGCCGCTCCTCCCCGAGCAGCGGTGGTTTCCTGCGGATGAAACACTCCGCAGCACCGCCTACGAAAAACTCTTACCGCCCCTCGTCGCGAAGATTCGTCAGGAAGTCTATCGCTGGCGATATAAGGGATACCCCGGCGCTGCCCCGACTTCCGTGGCCCTGCTGAAATGGTGGTTTGAAACTGAGCACCTATCAGAGAACGCTGACGGATCGCTTTCGCCCTTCCTCTACTACTTCGCCCAGCGCGAGGCCGTCGAGACCCTGATCTGGTTGCACGATGTCCGACGCGCCAGAGACAAGTTCGACCTCATTCGCTTCGATGCGTCGGGAGCCGTGTCATCCGGAATGTTCGACGAAGACTGGCCGCGCTACGTTCTGAAGATGGCGACCGGCGCTGGCAAGACGAAAGTCCTCTCCTTGCTCATAGCGTGGAGCTTCTTCCACAAGGTCTATGAACCAGACTCGGCGCTTTCCCGGAACTTCCTCATCATCGCGCCCAATATCATCGTGCTCGACCGGCTGCGCGCGGACTTTGACGGGCTGCGCATCTTCTTCAGCGACCCGGTCCTGCCCAGCAATGGACACGAAGGTCGGAACTGGCGCGACGACTTCCAGCTCACACTCCACATCCAGGACGACGTGCGCGTCGTCCGCGACACTGGAAACCTATTTCTCACCAACATCCACCGCGTCTTTCTCGGCGACGTTGCCGAACCCTCCCTGGAGGACGAGGATCTGCGCGATTATTTCCTCGCTCCCTTCGGCCCGAAGCCTGTCGGCAAGACCACCGACAGCAAGACCGACCTCGGCGAAATCGTCCGCGAAGTCGAGGAGCTGGCTATCTTTAACGACGAGGCGCATCACATTCACAACCCCAAGATGGCGTGGTTCAAGTCCATTCAGGACATTCACCACAAAATGCTGCAAAAGGACTGCCGTCTCGCGCTTCAGGTGGACGTCACCGCGACGCCGCGCCACGACAACGGTGCGATTTTCGTGCAAACGGTGTCTGACTACCCGCTCGTCGAGGCCATCCATCAGAACGTCGTCAAACATCCAGTTCTGCCCGATGCCGCGAGCCGCGCCAAGCTGCACGAACAAACGAGTGCGCTTTTTACGGAGAAATACGACGACTACTTGAAGCTGGGCGTCGAGGAGTGGCGCAAGAGCTACGCGGAACACCAACCGCTCGGCAAGAAAGCCGTCCTCTTCGTCATGGTGGACGACACTCGCAACTGCGACGACGTGGGGGCCTACCTCCAGAAGATTTGCCCCGAATTGCAAGAGGCAGTGCTTGTCATCCATACCAAGAACAACGGCGAGATCTCCGAGGCCACAACCGGCAAGAACGAGGAGGAACTCACAGTTCTGCGGAAGCAGTCGAACGAAATCGACTTGTGGACATCGCCCTACAAGGCCATCGTCTCCGTCCTCATGCTCAAGGAAGGCTGGGACGTGCGTAACGTCACCGTGATCGTAGGGCTGCGAGTATACAGCGCGGAAAGCAAGATCCTCCCGGAGCAAACCCTCGGACGCGGCCTGCGCCGGATGTATTTCGGCACGGGCACACGAGAGACCGTGTCTGTCATGGGTACGCCCGCCTTCATGGAGTTTGTCGAGTCCATCCAGACCGAGGGTGTTACCTTCGAGCACGTTCCGATGGGCGGAGGCACGACACGCCAGGACTCGCTCATTGTTGAAGTGGACACCGAGAACCCGGACAAGAACCTTGACGCCCTCGACATCCCGCTCCCCAAGCTGACACGCCGCTTTCACCGTGACTTTAAAGATCTCGATGCCCTGGAGCCGGCCGAATTAGGAAACAAGCGACTGCCCCTGAAACCGTTCACGCCAGAGGAAACGAGGGAGATTGTGTTCAAAACGATGCTCGACTCCGAGATTCACCACACCATCCAGCTCGACGGCTCCGGGCCTGCCGATTACCGCTCGGTCGTGGCGTTCTTCGCGCGCCAACTGCTCAAGGACCTCCGACTCGTCGGCGGCTACGATGTGCTGTACGGGAAGGTGAAGACCTTCATACGCGAGCATCTGTTCGTCCCCTCGCCGGTGAATCTCGAAGACGCGGTTGTTCTCCGCAATCTCTCGGAGCCCGAGGTTGGTAGAGTTCTGTACGACTCCTTCAAGACCGCGATCAACGCGCTCACGATTCAAGAAGCCGGCACGACCCGCATCGAAGACCGCATTCGCTTGCGGGAAACACGCCCCTTCCGCACCGAGCATCGCCCCTTCCTGGCGGCGACGAAATCCCTTTTCACCAAGATCGTCGGTGAGGCCCAATCTGGGGGATTTGAACTGTCTTTCGCCGTCTTCCTTGAAGCCGCGGAGGACGTAACCGCATTCGCCAAGAACTATCTCGCGATTGGCTTCAAGCTCGACTACGTGAAGGCCGATGGCGACCTGTCCAACTACACGCCGGATTTCATCGTTCGCAGCGACGACAACACTGTTTGGATCGTCGAAACCAAGGGACGCGAGGAACTTGATCTACCGCAGAAGATGGCGCGGCTCAGGCAGTGGTGCGCCGACGCCACCGCGGCCAGCGCCAAGGACGACGGCGTCATTTACCGCTTCATCTACGTGGACCAGAAGGGCTTCGAGCAATACCGGCCCAAGACGCTGGCCGCACTCGCCGTCAGCTTCACTGAGTACCAACACTGATCATGACCCGCGACCACACCGACGCCTACGAACTCTCTGACGCCGAGAAACGCGACCTCATCACCCTCATCACGCAGGGCAAGCCGCTGCCTGAAAGGTATCGCTTCCTTCTTTTCGCGGACAAAAGGGATGTTGAGCTTGTCTGGAATGGCAAGTCCCGAGAAGTCTGCACCGCCATCCTTCCGTTTCAGACCCTCGAACATATCGACGAGCCGCGCAAGGAAGAGGGCGACGACGAAAGGCTCGACCTGGACCTCGGCGGGAGGCAGGTCAAGGGCTGGACGAATAAGCTCATCTGGGGCGACAACAAGCTCATCCTCTCCTCCCTCAAGAGCGGCGCGCTCCGCCGCCAGATCGAGGACGCCGGCGGGCTCAAGCTCATCTACATTGACCCACCCTTCGACGTGGGCGCGGATTTCAGCATGGACATCGAGATTGGCGGCGAGACCTTCCACAAAGAGCCGAACCTCCTCGAACAAATCGCGTACCGCGACACCTGGGGGCGCGGTGCGGATTCCTTCATCGCCATGATTTACGAACGCCTCATCCTCATGCGCGATCTGATGCATGACCAAGGAAGCATCTATCTGCATATCGGCCCAGCGGTAAACCACTTCATTCGCGCGATTCTCGACGAAGTCTTCGGCCGACTCAATTCGCGGCGCGAAATCGTGTGGAAGCGCGTCTCCTCGCGTAGCCACGGCGAATACTATCCTGCAACACACGACTCAATCCTGTTCTACTCGAAGACAGAGAGCCTCGTCTGGAATCGACTCTATGAGCCGCTGGGCGACGACTACGTCGAGTCAAAGTATCGCTTCACAGACTCGGATGGCCGACGGTACCGAAAAGACAATTGCTTGAACCAGAATCCGGATCGCCCGAACCTCACTTACGAATGGAATGGGCACGTCCGCACTTGGCGGTGGACGAAGGACAGAATGCAAGGCCTCCATGACGCTGGACGCTTGATTTACACGAAGAGCGGAATCCCAGAGTACAAACGCTACCTTGATGAATCGGAGGGCATTGCGCTGCAATCAGTCTGGACCGACATCAGTCCGGTTAACTCACAAGCACGTGAGGACACGGACTACCCGACTCAAAAACCAGAGGCATTGCTGGAGAGAATTATCGGATCTAGCAGCAACGAAGGCGATTTGGTGGCGGACTTTTTCTGCGGCAGCGGCACAACCGCCGCCGTGGCCGAAAAGCTCGCGCGTAGATGGATCGCTACCGACCTCGGTAAGTTCGGCATCCATACCACGCGCAAGCGGCTCATTCAGGTTCAGCGCGAGTTGAAGGCGGGGGGCAAGCCGTTCCGTGCTTTCGAGGTGCTCAACCTCGGGCGCTACGAACGGCAGGCCTATCTCAACGTCGCCGGGCGGCTCGCCGGGAGGAAAAAGGAGCAGGCGCTGGCACGGAAGGAACAGGAGTTTCGCGATTTGATCCTGAATGCCTACCGGGCAGAACCGCTGCCCGACACGGGTTTCTTCCATGGCAAAATCAGTGGGCGGCTTGTGGTCGTTGGCCCTATCAATCTACCGGTGGGGCGGCTGTTCGTGGAGGAAGTCATCACAGAGTGCCGGAAGCGCGGGGCCTCTCGGGTGGACGTGCTGGCGTTCGAGTTCGAGATGGGCCTGTTTCCCGCCGTGCTGGACGAGGCGAAACAGAAGGGCATCGACCTCGCGCCCAAGGCAATTCCGCCGGAGGTCTTCGACAAGCGCGCGGTTCAGAAAGGTCAGGTGCGTTTCCACGACGTGGCCTATATCGAAGCCACGCCACGTTTCGACGGGAAGAACGCCCTCGCCGTGGCTGTGGAGTTGACGGACTTCTCCGTCTACTACACGCAGGGCCTCGTCGACGCCATCACCGCTGACCTGAAGGAAGGGAAGAGCGAAGTCGTGTGCGAGCAGGGCCAACTCCTTAAGGTGAGCAAGGATAAGGAGGGCATCGTCACGCGCACTGTGCTCACGAAGCACTGGACAGACTGGGTGGACTACTGGGCGGTGGATTTCAACTACGAGAACCGGAAGGAGATTATTAAGGTGCCGCGAGGAAGCGGGCTAGGGATTGTCCAAGGCTACCTGCCCGGGCAGGCCCCCCCCAACGCGAGCTGGAACTACCCGCTACCGATTTCGAGGAGCGTTGGACGGGTTCGTACATCTTCGAGAATGAGTGGCAGAGCTTTCGCACCCGCCAGAACCGTGACCTCGAAATGACGACCGCCAGCCACACCTACGTCACGCCTGGCCGTTACGTCATTGCCGTGAAAGTAATTGACATCTTTGGCAACGACACTATGACACTCATGCCGGTGACGGTCGGCTAGACGACACTGGGGTGGGCGGAGTAGTACTCTCTAGGTCAACGAATTCTCTCCTCGGGGGAGGCTTGCTGGCTTGCGTAGACGAGTCTACTCGCACGCTCAAAGTCCTCGACGGGTTTCCTGTTCCGCGTTCGGAAGGTTAACTCTCCTCTCGTCTTCCGACTTGTCCAGTACTCTCCTTCGAGCACCGGATCTCTCTCACCAAGAACGCGTAGCTTTAATCCCCCGAAATGGATCTCGCTCCGATCACGAACCAAGACCCGGGGCGTATTCTGATAAATCGCCACCACTTCATCCGTGCCGTCGTCGCAGTGGACGATCCGGCATATCAGCGACTCAGACCAGGACTCCCGCGTCACCATCTTCGCCTTTACCGTCGAGAAACTCTGGCGAATGATCAGAAACGCGTCCCCGCTGACTCCCGGACCGGCTTGGTCGCCTCCAGGCGGGATGTAGTCAGAATCGAAGCGCCCCTTCCAAGTTCCTTGCAAGTCTGGAGCACGGACAACCAGCGGATGCAGCCAGGGAATTCGCCAAAGCCATCGGTTAAACACGGCGAGCCCCACAACGACGAGAGTTGGAACATTGCTCAGCGAGGAAAGCGTCTTCCAATTAAAGAGGGGCTGGCCGCCTGCAACCAGAACGACACACTCAACCGCAATGATGAAGAGAACCAGGGCGTAAAGCTGGATATCGCTGATCATCACCAGAAACCCACGCGGGCGCCGGCCTCTAGGAGAAACACTCTTGCCTGCTCGATCGTCCAGGGCTGCGACGGTCGGAAGAGGTACTTCCGGGCGTTCTCCTCAGGCCAGTCTCCGCATTCTCCGCTCGCTGTCGCGCTTGCCGCGAAGGCCACCACGTTCTTCAGGTCTTCGGTTAGGGACGGCGTAGCGTAGCACCAGTCGGGCACGTTCCACATCAGGCATTCGATCAGGAAGGACGGGATTGGTTTGGCCGCATCACTTCCCTCGTCCTCCATCAGGTAGCGAAGACGCTTGAGAATCCGGGTGGCTTTCTTAAACCTTTTCAGCGTTCGCGAGTTCTTTTCGATTCCATTCTGGTGCTGCTGTTCTGGCCAGTTCACGATTGACCCGCCGTTATCAGGAAGGAATTGAACGCCCTTTTCGTGGTAGGTGCTGGTCAAGTATCGCCGATGCTCGAAGCATGGGAGCACGTCGGCGTCCACTCGTGCTGACGTTTCGTGGACGGCAAGCGCCTTGCCGCCGCCGCGTGAAACGGCAGAACTCCCGAAATGCCGACGCAGAGCAGATTCCACCTCGATCTTGAAGTCTCGGTACGGATAGGTCCCCGGTCCTAACCCCAGAGCACCGTCGCTCAGGCCAGGTACACGCGAGTAGTCCGTGAAGAAGCTGCCATCGTAAAGCACTCCGATGTCCACGTCGCTCTCTTGCCGAACGTTCGTGCCGTTTCGATAAGAGCCTTGGGCGAAAACGGAAACCGACCGCCGGGAGAGGGCGGGGTCTTCCTGAATGGCCGCGCGGACCATCCTGACGGTCCTCTCGCACTTTTCGTCCTCCGTGGCGCTCGGTGGCCCAGACCAGGACTGAAATGTCTCTTCCCACGTCATCGCCGCGGTCCCGCGATGATCGGAATACCGCTCCAGCCCGCTCTAATCATGTAGATACCCTGCCCCTCGATACTCTGGTCTGTCAAGCGCCGGATTCGATTTCCACAGCCACGGCGCTCGCGCGGAGCCTCTCTAGAGCGTATAGAAAATATTGTGGCCGCTTTATCCACAGACAGACGTGATGGAGCCAGCAGGGATACACTTCTGGCATGAGGCCGACGCGCGTAATCCCTCCCGACCCGGTGCGCGGGACGGGTGTGCGCTGGGCATGCTCTCCATCAGTAAAGCGTGAGCTAATTCCGCAGCTTAGGAAATGGCTTCTCCTCGACCCACGTAATAAGCGACTTCTTGAGAAGCTGGTTACGTTACGTTGTTCTGAAGACCGCCTGATTTGGCTTTTGGGCGAAGCGGCCTGGGAACACCATATGCAATTCGGGATAACCGTGACCAGCAGAGAGACGCTTCTGGAGGGGGCAGGCCGTTATGGTCTGCCGAAGAACCAGGTCAGAAACCTTCCGAAACGAATTCGCGATCTAGCGAATGACTTGGACATCGTGAACCAGAGCCTGCTCATCAGAACTGCCTTCGAACTCGGGCATGTGGAACATGTTAACGCGGTGGCGCGTACTCTTCGGGTCTACGCCACGTATCTCGAAGACGCCTACCAGTGGGCAGCGAGTTATGCGGCAAGCCGCAAGGTGAACGTCTACGCTGACAGCGAACGACGGCTGGTGGCCTACGTCCGGCGGCGTACCAAGCGCACGCCATTTCAAGAGCTCGGCGAGCTGCTAGACGCCATGCTGAATTACTACCTCAAGCCTGAGGAACGCTCTCGCTACAAGGTCAGCATGGCGGGTGACAGCCTACGGAAGCGCAACCGCCCGACCAGTTCTTAGATCCCGCCCGGCGGAAGCAGCCACCCGGAAAATACACACGCCTGATTCCGCCCGCTCCGAGGACTCCTGCGACAGAGTGCCCTCCTCTGCAACGGCGCACCTCAGCGCGGCGGTGCGGAGAGAAGGAGCGAATGTCCGATTGGCCTCGCCCGCCCGCTGAACCGGCGTGAGTCGGAAGGGAGGCGGCACAGGGGCAACGAAGATGCCTGGTATTGCGAGAACTGCGGATGAAAGGAGCTAGAGAGTTGATGGAGGCGAAAGACGACCTCGGCGAATTCGCTGGACACTTCGTCGCGAGCGCTGATGAAGAGGGATGTCCGATCGCGAGCTTTGGCGACGAATGGAGGTACGACCTTCTGGCGAAAACGGACGTTGCCAACATCCTTTCGCGGGCGGCGCAGGAGTCGGAGGAGTGGGCAATCAAGTTCGCGGAACAGGTGTTCGATCACGGCGCCGTCGCCCTACATTTTTACGCGCGAAAAACCGAGCGAGGAGTAGAGGTCAACGTCTTCGACTGCGCCTGTAATGCGTGGACGCGCGGCGGCGGAGGAAACATCCCGTCATGAAGTCGCCTGGAGCCTTGAAAGCGGCTCGACGCTGTGCGGGCAGTGGGCGACGGATGGATGGCTCCGATTCCGTGAGAGGAGTGGAGATGAAGCCTAAGAAAACGACCCTCACGCTGGAGTTCGACCGGTTGACGAAGCGGGCGGGCGGAACCAGAGAGGCGGTCTTGAGCGCGATGGGCCGTGTGGATCGCGAGGAGGCAGATTTCCGCGCTATCGGCCGTCTCGCCGATGCGCTGCGGGAGTTGGTGGCTCTCGGCAACGAACTAGACGACATCGCCGAGCGGCTGTCACCACTGTCCGATTCCTAAGTGAAGAATGAACGTCAAGGACTTTCTCCGCGAACTCGACGCCGCTCAGGCCGTCGGCGAGGGGTGGATGGCGCGATGCCCCGCGCACGACGATCAAACGCCGAGTCTATCGGTCCGGTCAGGCAAGGACGGACGAGTCTTGGTCTATTGCCACGCGGGCTGCACGGTCGAGGAAGTGGTCGCGGCCGTGGGGCTTGAGCTCCGAGACCTGATGGGGGATGTGGTAACCCCTCCCGGTTCACCTGCAACCTTGCAACCCCAAGCGAAGGGTTGCACGGTTGCACAGTATTCGAAGGCTAAAGAGCTCCCCCTGGACTTCCTGACGAAGCTCGGCGTGACCGACTACAGCCACGGGGGAACGCCGGCCGTCAGGATTCCCTACCGGGACGCTGCCGGCGCTGAGGTAGCTGTCCGCTTTCGAACAGCGCTCTCGGACGAGGATGGTTCAAACCGCTTCCGTTGGCGGACGCACGACCGGCCGACGCTGTACGGTCTGGATCACCTCTCCGAGGCTAAGGAGCTCGGCGTCGTCTTCATCGTTGAAGGGGAGAGCGACGCTCAGGCGCTCTGGTTGAACGACATCCCGGCAGTAGGGGTGCCGGGTGCCAATTGCTGGCGCGAAGCCGAGTACGCTCCCCTGTTTGACGGCATCGAGACCATTCTCGTGGTGGTGGAGAACGACCAAGGCGGGGCTGCAACCCTGCAATGGCTCTCGAAGTCTGCCATCAGGGACCGCTCGAAGGTGGTTCGCCTCGATCCGCTCAAAGACGTCTCAGAGCTGTACCTCGATGACCCGGCTCGTTTCGTGAACAGGCTGGTAAAGGCCGCCGACGACGCGCCGCACTGGACAGAAGTTGCCGACGCCGAAAAGGAGAAAGCCCGTAAAGAGGCTTGGACCAAGTGTTCAACCCTCGCCGCGAGCCCGTCCATCCTCGACCGGCTGACGGAGGAGCTCCGGCAGATGGGGGTGGTTGGCGAAGACAGAGCGGCGAAGCTGCTCTTCCTGGTCTTGGCGACACGCCATTTTCAGAGACCGGTGAACAGTGTGGTCAAAGGCCCGTCGTCGGCAGGGAAATCCTTCGTCACGGAATCCGTTCTCCGCTTCTTCCCGCCCGACGCCTATTACACCCGGACAGCAATGTCCCCCCGTGCTCTCGCGTACAGCCAGGAGCCGATGCAGCATAGGTTTCTGGTCCTATTCGAGGCAGCCGGAATGAAGGACAGCACGGGCGACTACTTGCTCCGGTCGCTTCTCTCGGAGGGACGCATCGAGTACGAGACGGTCGAGAAGACCAAGGACGGCATGCGCTCTCGGGTCATTTCCCGTGAGGGGCCAACGGGCCTTATCGTCACGACGACGGCGGTCTCTCTGCACCGCGAAAACGAAACGCGGCTGATTTCCATCCCCGCCACAGATACCCGGAAACAGACCAAGCGCATCCTCCGGGCGATGGCTCGGGGCTCCAGCTCGGCATATCAGCCGGACTTTCTCCCTTGGCACGCCCTTGATAGGTGGCTTTCCTCGGGGCCGACGCGGGTGATCGTCCCGTTCGCCCTCGCGTTGGCCAGCGAAGTTCCAGCGGTTGCGGTTCGCCTGCGGCGCGACTTCCGAACGGTGATCACGCTGGTCGAGGCCCACGCCCTGCTTCACCAAGTGTCTCGCCGACGTCGGAATGACGGCTCCATCATTGCGAAGCTCGATGACTACGAGGCAGTACGCGGGCTGGTCAGCGACCTCATAGCTTCCGGAGTGGAGGCCACGATACCGGCAACGGTGCGTGAGACCGTGGCCGCAGTCAATGACGGGGCAAGCACGGTCGCAGAGGTGGCCGCCGAGCTAAAGTTGGACAAGTCTGCCGCCTGGCGGCGGGTCGCCGTCGCCGAGAGAAGCGGTTTTCTGGAGAATCTGGAAACCCGAAAAGGCAGGCAAGCCCAACTCGTCGTCAAAGCGGTGCCTCCCGACGACATCGAGATTCTCCCGTCCGTCAAGGCCCTAAGGACAAGGATAGCCAGGGAGAAGCTCAACCAGCAGATTCGGAAGACCAATCCGGCAATGCCACAGGCCAAGCGCAGACAGAATCCAACGTCCGGAGTACCCAACTTAGTGAGAGGAGAAGAGAGCGATGAACACCGAGAATGAGAAGAGCGGCAAGCCAGCCCCGAGTGCCGAGGTCGTGACGGCGGAGGCACCTGAGAAACCGAAGTCAGCCAGGCAGAGGCTCGCTGAACTGAAAGACCGTGCGGCTCGCAGCAGGACTGAGCGGCCGACTCGCACGGACAGGGTCGCCCAACTGTCGGAAAGGCTTTCCTATTTCGAAGGGATGCGCGATCGCTCATACGACCAAATCCGGCAGATTCAGTATCTCTGGGAGGCCCTACGCATTCTTTGCGACGACGCAGAGTGGCACAACGCTCACACCGTTGTTAACGATGGAACTGATTGCGGGTTCGTCCGAGATGATTACAAGGTTATCGTTGAGAAGGCGCTGACCGCGCACCTATACATCCAAGAACTGATCGAGAGACGGGTGAACCTACTCGGTCGTCACGGCGACGCTGAGATTGGTAAGCTCGAAGAACTGCCTGCGATGCGCATGCTCAAGACGGCCCCACCGAAGGATGTCTGAGCTGGCTCGTACCGCCCAACGCGGCTGTGTCCCGGCCCAGGACTCTCAAGAGTCGTTGGTGAGGCGTTCGGACGATAACAAGAGATGAACGAATGGCGGGGAATGGACGAATTTGGTGTCGATTTCGGAACGTTGAATTTGATACAATGGACATTGACCGACACCAATTGCACACGAGAGGTGTGCCCGAATTCGGGGTGACGGTTTCCGGACCTCCTGCAACAACCAATTGTATTAGCTTTGTCTACACACCGGGATTTCCCTCAAAAGACAGAGCTGATGACGATTTAGTCTCTCTCCCGGCGTTTTACGGAGCGTCGGTCGGCCGCCCTTAGACGAGCCGGTTCGTGGAGGGTTTACGAGCGGCTCGGGTCAGAAATCGGAAGGCAGTAGGTTGCGGCGCACGGGCGAAGACTCTTCCCGCTCCCTTGCGTTCGGCCAGCTTCTAGGACCGTGCGCCGACGCTGTTCGCGCTCTTAATAATCCTGCCCAAATCGGCGATGCGCTGGCAGAGCTTCGCCGAGTCGAGGCGCTGGCTGAGTTCCGGCTCCTCCAGCTCGCACTCAAGGAAGTTGAAACTGGACTCGCAGGACCAGAGAAAGACAGGGTGCTGGACTCTTCCAAGGCCGCTTCGTACCTGGGTCGTTCGCTTGACTGGGTGTACCACCATCGAGGACTGCTGCGATCCGCACTTGTGAGTCCTGAGGATTCACGACCTCGATATTCCACACGAGAACTTGACCGGCTTCGCCGGACATGGAAAGGCAAACGGCAATGAAGGGAGGTCGAATCTTCCGACGGGGTGGCCGATGGTGGTTTGCCATCTATCACCGGGGCCAAGAAATCCGCAAAAGCGGCGGCACTACCCGCGAGGCGGCGAGAACGAAGCTCAAAAAGATGAAGGCAGAAGTGGCGGGTGAAGACTTCCCGCTGGCAGACGACACCGTTACCGTCCGTGATCTGATCGACTCATACGAAGCCGACCTAGAACGAAGGGGAAGGAAGTCGCTAGCGCAATTCCGGAGCCATGCGAAGCCGCTCCGGCGATTCTTGGGTTCCTACACCGCCAGTGAGGTATCGGTCCTGACCGTGGAGGGGTTTCAGCGCAAGCGACTCGCGGCGGGAAAGAAAACGGGCACGATAGACAAAGAGACCGAGATATTGCGTGCCGCCTATCGACTCGGCCAGAAACGGAAGCTAATCAGGCAGGTTCCCTACTTCCCGTTTTTCCGAGCAGACAACAGGCGCACGGGCTTCTTCGAGACGGACCAAGTTGAGAGGCTCCTTCGAGAACTTCCCGCACCCATCGCGGACGTGACGGAATTCGCCTACCTCTCGGGCTGGAGAAAGGGAGAGATTCTCCCGCTTCGATGGGAGGACGTTGACCGAGCTGCACGGGAACTACGCCTGTGGGACTCGAAGAGCGGAGACTGGCGAACCCTGCCTCTAGAGGGGGCGCTTTGGGTCCTTATCGAAAAGAGGTGGGAAGCACGGCAGTTTCAGCGGGAGGCGCTGACCGAGATTTCGCCCTTCGTCTTTCACGACGCGGGTAAGCGGCTAGGCGACTTCCGAAAATCGTGGGCGGCGGCATGCAAGAGGGCTGGTGTTGCCGAAAAAATCTTTCACGACCTTCGCCGCTCAGCAGTCCGCAACATGATCCGTGGGGGTACCCCTCAGTCCGTGGCGATGAGCATCACGGGGCACCGCACCATCAGCATGTTTCTCAGGTACAACATCACGTCTGAGGACGACAAACGGAAGGCTCTTCGCGCCACCGAGACGTTCATTCGCCGCGACCGAGCGAAACGGGAAACTCTCAACCCTTCAACGGGAATCCGGCCCGCCGACGACTCACACGCCGCGAAAACACGGACAAGGACACGGACAAAATCAAAAAGGGGTTAGGCCCGGTAAGACCTAACCCCTTGATTTTATTGGTTGCGGGGGAAGGATTTGAACCTTCGACCTTTGGGTTATGAGCCCAACGAGCTACCAGACTGCTCCACCCCGCGTCAGGACCGCGCACGTTATCTGAGCTCGGCGGGGAGGTCAAGTCGGCGAGAGGCGGAGAGATCGGGAGGGGGCCCCTCACCCCTGCCGGCCGCTCGCTGCGCGAGACGCGACCTGCGGTCGCGGCCGGCGCGGACGTTAGCGGGGGGAGACCCCCCGTGCCCCCCCGCTCCCGCCGGGAGAGGGGGAAGGCGCGGGGGTGGGGTTTTTGGGGGAGAGGGCGCCGGGGGGGTAGAGGAGGACTATGTCTTCGGGGTGGACGAGGTGGAGCTCTTCCCGGGCGGCTTTCTCGGCGGGGAGCTCGCCGCGGTTGGCGGCGGCGATCGAGGCGCGGAGCTGGCCGTTCTCGCGCTTGCGGTCGGCGATCTGCTTGTCGAGCTGGCGGATCTCCGCCTTCACCTTCTTCAGCTCGAGGAGGCGGCCGTCGTAGAGGACGAAGAGGCCGAGGACGACGGCCGAGCCGGCGAGCGAGAGGAAGAACGCCTTGATCGGCCTCGGGTTGCGCGGCGGAGGGGCGGGCTGCCTCACCGCCGGAAGGGTCCTCTTCCGGCGAAGACGCCTCCCGCGGTGAGGTCGTCCTCGATCTCCAGGAGGCGGTTGTATTTCGCCAGACGCTCCCCGCGGCAGGCGGAGCCGGTCTTGATCAGGCCGGAGTTGACGGCGACGGCGAGGTCCGCGATCGAGTCATCGGGCGTCTCGCCCGAGCGGTGGGACACGACGGTCTTGTAGCCGGCGGTCTGAGCCATGCGCACGGCATCGAGCGTCTCGGTGACGGTGCCGACCTGGTTCAACTTCACGAGCAGGGCGTTGGCGATCCCGTCCTCGATCCCCTTCGCGAGGATCTTCGGGTTCGTCACGAAGATGTCGTCGCCGACTAAGAGGATCTTCCCGCCGAGCCGCTCGGTCATGGCGATCCACCCCTCCCGGTCGGATTCCGCGAGGCCGTCCTCGATCGAGACGATCGGGTAGCCGGCGGCGAGCGCCTCCCAGTAGGCGATCATCTTTTCGGAGGAGAGCGTCTTCTTCTCCCCCTTGAGCTCGTACTTCCCGTTCTCGTAGAACTCGGAAGCGGCCGGGTCGAGCGCGATCGCGACGTCCTTTCCGGGCTTGTAGCCCGCCGCGGCGATCGCGGAGGAGATGAAATCCAGCGCCTCGCGCGCCGACGCGATGTCGGGCGCGAACCCTCCCTCGTCGCCGACGCCCGTCGAGAGTCCCCTGGACTTCAAGATCCCCTTGAGCGCATGGAAGACCTCGACTCCCGCGCGCAGCGCCTCGGCGAAGGTCGTGAAGCCGACCGGGCAGAGCATGAATTCCTGCGGGTCGAGGCGGTTGTCGGCATGGACGCCGCCGTTGATGACGTTCATCATCGGGACCGGGAGCGTGCGCGCGCCGGCGCCGCCGAGATAGCGGTAGAGCGGCAGGCCGGAGGCCTCCGCGGCCGCGCGCGCGACCGCGAGCGAGACGCCGAGGATCGCGTTCGCCCCCAGCCTCCCCTTGTTCTCCGTGCCGTCGAGCTCGATCAGAATCCGGTCGAGCAGCGCCTGGTCCCGTGCGTCCGCGCCCAGGACCTCTCCGGCGATCTCGCCGTTGACGTGGGCTACCGCCTTCGTGACGCCCTTCCCGCCGTAGCGCTTCTTGTCGCCGTCGCGCAGCTCCAGGGCCTCGCGCCGGCCGGTCGAGGCGCCCGAAGGCACGGCCGCGCGCCCCGTCGCGCCTCCCGAAAGGAGCACTTCCACTTCGACGGTCGGGTTGCCGCGCGAATCGAGGATTTCCCGACCCAGGACCGCTTCGATCGAAAAGCTCATGGGGTGAGAAGCTCCCGCCCCGCTCTCGCGAGAGCGACGCAGTCGGTTTCCGACTTAGCCTCCGCGTAGACGCGCGCCACCGGTTCCGTTCCCGATTCCCGGACCAGAATCCACGAACCGTCGTCCAAAAGCAACTTCATTCCGTCCAGCTGATTGACGGAGGCGACGCGGCGGCCGGCGAAACGCTCGGGTGGGGAGGCGCGCCGGGTCTTCAGGGCCTGCTTCTCCTCGGGCGAGGCCGGCAGGTCGAGGCGCGTCGAGAAGAAGGGGCCGATCTGCCGGCGCAGCTCCTCGGAAAGCTCGTCCAGCGTCTTGCCGGAGGCGCCGGCCATCTCCGCGACGAGGAGGTCAGCGAGGATGCCGTCCTTCTCGGGCACGTGCCCCTCGATCGTGAGCCCCGCGCTCTCCTCCGCGCCGAAGATGATCTCGCCCGCGATCAACTTCTCTCCAATGTACTTGAAGCCGACCGGAGTCTCGTAGAGGGGAACCCCGAAGCGCGCGGCGATCGCGTCGAGCGCGTGCGTCGTCGCGACGCTCCGGGCGACGCCGCCGCGGCGCCCCTTGCGCGAAATCAGGTCCCAGAGGAGGAGCGCGAGGATCTGGTTGGGCTGGACGTACGCGCCGCGCGCGTCGCAGACGCCGAAGCGGTCCGCGTCCCCGTCGCAGGAGAGGCCCAGGCGCGAGCCCTTCGAGCGGATGTCTTCGCCCAGGCGCACGAGCTCCTTCTCGCCGCACTGCGGCGACTCGCCGCCGAAGAGGGGATCGGCCTTCGCGTTCAGGCGCGAGAGCTCCGCGCCCGTCCCTTCGAGATAGGCGTCCAGGAAACCCGAGGACGTGCCGAAGCGGAAGTCGAGCGAGAAGCGCGGTCCCTCCGCGGCCGACGTCCTCCCGCCGCACCTTGGACGCGAGGTCGGAAAGGTAGGCGGGCGCCGGATCGAAGGTGGCGACAGGGCGCGGCCGGGAGGGAGGCTCGGCGACCTCCGCCAGCGCGGCGATCCTGTCCTCCACCTTCTTCGTGATTTCCGGGAGGGCCGGAGCGCCGTCCGCGGTCGAGAACTTGATGCCGAGATACTGGGGCGGATTGTGGCTGGCGGTGAAGTTGACGGCGCCCGCCGCGCCGCGCCGCCGGATCTCGAACGCCAGGACCGGCGTCGGGACCGGCCGCGCGGACAGCTCCGCCTGGAACCCCTCGGCTTCGAGCACGCGCGCCGCCTCGGCGGCGAAACGGCCGGCCAGGAAGCGCGTGTCGTAGCCGACGAGAACGAGGCTCCCCTTCTTTCCTTCCTCGGCGAGTACGCGCGCCACCGAGGCGATGACCCTGCGGGCGTTGCCGAACGTAAACTCGTCGGCGATGACCGCGCGCCAACCGGATGTGCCGAACCTGATCGCCGTCACTCCTCTGCCCTCCCGGCCGCCGGGGGGCGGGAAGAACCCCGCCGGCGCCCGCGGTTTTTCTCTTGCGACTCCCCATGAGACTACGAATCCGTGAGTAATTCCAATCCCGACCGCCGCCGCCGATTGCGGAACATCCCGCGGCGCCTCCTCGCGGCCGCGGCGGCGCTTCTCTTCTCCGGCTGCGTCCTGCAGACGGGTTCGCCGCGGGGAGCGTCGGAGAGACACGCGCCGCTGCGCCTTCGAGCGCCCGATCTCTCGGCGCCGCTCGTCGAGACCCTCCCCCCGCCGGCTCCCGGCCGGACGATGCGGTCAAGGCGGCGGTCTTCGAGCGGATCAACTCCGACCGCGCGGCCGCGGGCCTGCCTTCGGTCGCCTGGGACGGCGCGGCGGCGCGCGTGGCGGATGCCTTCTGCGCCCGGCAGGTGCGCGAGGCGACGCGCGGCCATTTCCTCATGGATGGAATCCCTCCCTACGCGCGCACCGCTTTCGCCGGAGTCTTCGGCGCCCAATCGGAGAACTCCGTCTCCTGGGTGACGAGCGGCCGCTCCTTCTCCGATCCCCTCGTGAAACTCGCACTGACGGGACACGAGGACATGATGGCCGAGAAACCCCCGGGCGATGGCCATCGCCGCACGATCCTCGACCCCGAGGCCACGCACGTCGGAGTCGGCTACGCCGTCGAGGGGGGGCGGTTCCAGATGGCGCAGGAATTCCTGACGCGCGGGCTGGAACGCTTGAGCATCGCCCGCGTCGAGACATCCCCCCCGATCCTGCGTTTCGACGGCAAGCCGCTGGCGAAGGCGCGGCTGCAGTTCGTGACGATCGCGCGGGAGAACCCGCCGGCTCCGCTGACGAGGGAGGAGGCGACGGCGCGAACGAGCTATTCCTATCCTCACCCGACGCTCGCCTACGCGCCCGAAGGAGGCGCGATGATCCGCGTCTCCGGCACCGATACCCGGAGCCGGATTCGCGTCGGTCACAAGGCGGATTTCACGTTCACCTTCGCGCCCGACCGGCCCGGCCTGTACACGCTCGTCTTCTACACCGCCGACCGAGTCTCGGAGCCCGCCCGGCCGGGAGCCTCGGCGACGATCTGGATCGAATGAGAGGAGACAGTGATTTGTGATTTGTGATTGGTGATTGGTGATTTGTGATTGTTGATTGATGATTTCCGTTCTCGTCGTCGTTGCCGAGGGACAGCTGCCGGATGCGTTGGCGGCGCTCGATCCGTCCGTCGAGATCCTGACGGCGCATGGGGTGGAAGACACCCTCGAGAAACTCGGGAGAAACCGGCGGGTGGATGCCGTCCTGCTCCTCGAGGTACGGGACATGGCGGCCATCGTCGCCGCCATCGAGGAGGACAACCCGGCCCATCCTCCGATCTTCCAGCCGGCGGGCCTGCCGCAGGTCGCGGGGACCCGGGTCCTGGCCGGCAGGGAACCCGCGGAGCTGATCGACCTGCTCATCCGAGAGCTGGAAAGCTAGCAGGCCGCCTGCTAGACTTCCTCATTCGGCTCGCGCGCCTCCGGCAAAGCGGAGGCATGATAACTTTAACGTTTTGAGGGGTTTTCCTTATGTCTGGCTGCGGCGGCTGCTCGACGGGCAACGCATTCAACCCCGGAGGCCATTACGTCGGCATCCGGATCAACGAGAACGAAGACGGCCGCGTGGTCTTCTGCGAGACCAACGGTGCGCCCCTGGACAAGGGGCTGAGGGTTGTCGTTGAGGGGGAGCACGGGCTCGAATACGCCGAGGTCGTGACCCTCAACCCCATGATCGTCAAGCAGTGTCAGCTGCGCGAGGCCCGGCGTCTCGTGCGCGTGAGCACCTCGAGCGATCATGCGACCTACGAGTCCAAGCTCGCTCGCGAGCGGAGGTTCTTCACCGACGTCCAGGAGCTCGCCGGTGAGAAGAAGATCCCCCTGAAGCTCATCCGCACGGAAGAGAGCTTCGACGGGCGTAAATACACTGTCTATTATACTTCCGAGACCCGGATCGACTACAGGAAGCTGGTGGCGGATCTGGCCCAGAAGCACCCGATCCGCATCGAAATGCGCCAGGTCGGCCCCCGGGACGAAACCAAGATGAGGGGCGGGCTCGGACCGTGCGGCTTGACCCTCTGCTGCTCGACGTTCCTGAAGGGATTCCATCCGGTGACGATCAAGATGGCCAAGAACCAGAACCTGTCGCTAAATCCCTCGAAAATCTCGGGGATGTGCGGGCGGCTGATGTGCTGCCTGGCCTACGAGGACGAGGGAGGCCGGCCGGCCTTCACCCAGCCGGCCGCGGCCCCGGAAAAGGCCCAGAATATTTCCCCTGAGGCCCCGGTTTAGCGGGTAAAGTCCCTCCAATTAACTGGGACAAAGAGAGACAGACGTGGCAGAACGCAATCCCCCAGGGAACGCGTATCGTCCCGAGAACGAGCCCTCGGGGAACAGAAAGCTGATCCGACCGAATCTTTCGGATCTCTCCGAGAGATACCCGACGCGCACGTTCCAGCAGCGCAAGCAGGCGCCGGCCGAGCAGACGAACGCCGAGAGTTATTACTACCTCAAGCAGATGGCCGCGAAGACCCCGATGGTGGTGGTCTTGAACGACGGCGAAGAGATCCGCGGCTGGATCGAGTGGTACGACAAGCATTGCCTGAAGGTGAACCGCGATCGCGGTCCCAACCTCCTGATCCCGAAGACCTCCATCAAGTACCTCTTCAAGCAGGGGGAAGAGGACGCGTTCCGCGGAGGGAATCGGTAAGCGCGCCTAGCGCGCACCGATTCCCGTTTCAGGTTTCAAGTTCCAGATTTCAGGATCCGGGTCTGAAGCCTCGTCTTGAAACCTGAAACTGAAACCTGAAACCTGAAACTTGAAACACGCGCCGCAGGCGCGCTATCGCGCGCCGCGTCCGGACAGCACCGCGGGCACCGTTTTCAGAAGTATTTTCAAGTCCAGCATCGGCGTCCAGGAGTCGATGTACTTGAGGTCCAGGGCCATCCAGCGGTCGAAGTCGAGGTTGCTGCGACCGGAGACCTGCCAGAGACACGTGAGGCCGGGTTTCATCGAGAGACGCCGGCGCTGCCACGGCTCGTAGCGCGCCACTTCCTCCGGTAACGGCGGCCGCGGGCCGACCAGGCTCATGTCCCCGAGGATCACGTTCCAGAGCTGCGGCAGCTCGTCGATCGAGAGCCGCCGCAGCAGCCGGCCGACGGGAGTCAGGCGCGGGTCCTTCGAGACCTTGAAGACGGGGCCCGACATCTCGTTCAAGTGCGAGACCTCGTGCAGCCGCTCTTCGGCTCCCGCGTACATCGTGCGGAACTTCAGGAGCGTGAAGTGGCGGCCGTTCAGGCCGCAGCGGACCTGGCGGAAGAAGACCGGGCCATGCGACGTGATCCGGATCAGGAGGGCCGCGAGCGCCTGCACCGGCAGCGTCACGAGGACGAATGCCAGAGAGAGCGCGAAGTCGATGCCTCTCTTCGCGACGAGCTGGATGGGGTTGGCGGGAGTCGTCGTGAAGGAGAGCAGCGCGATGCCGTCCAGCTCCTCCAGGACCGGCCGCGCGAGAACGTGCGGGAAGATATCGAGCGAGACGTGCGCCCGCACGCCGTGGCGCTCGGCGACCATCAGGGCGTTCTCGTATTCCGCGAGCCTCCCCTTCTCGATGACGAAGATCAGCTCGTCCACGACTTCGCGCATCAGGACCGGCTCGAGGTCGGTGATCTTGCCGAGGCACGGCCACCGGTTGGCGCGCCGGATCTCGCCGCCGTTGTCGTCGTCCAGGTAGCCGATGACGCGGAATCCCCAATGGGGATGCGCCTCGACGAAGTCGCCCAGCTGGGCGGACTTCTGGCCCGTCCCCACCAGCAGCACGGTGCGGAAGTTCAGGCCCCGGGCGCGCACCCACCTCGAAAGGAGGCGAAGGAAGATCTTCTCGGTGCCGAGGAACGTGAAGTTGACGATGCCGAACACCGCCAGGAAGAACCGGCTGACGAACTCCAGGCGGAGGCCATAGACGAGGAGGGCGAGCATCGCCGTGCCGCCGAAGGCGACCTTCATCGCTCCCCAGATCTCCTCCACGAGGGGCGTCGTGCGGTGGCTGCGATAGAAGCCGGCGGCGTAGAAGAGCAGGCCCCACAACGGAAGAATCAGGACGAGCAGGAAGAGATACTCGTTGAACGGAGACAGGGGCGTGCGAAAGACCGCCGGGAAGAACGCCGGCAGCACGCCGTGCCGCAGCACGTAGGCCACGGGCAGGGACAACGCCGTCAGGACGAGGTCCCAGATCAGTACTCCGAGGGCGATCGCGCGCGCTTTCTGCTTCAGCATGGAGTCCGGCGCAGCCAGGACAACCGGGGAGCCGGCGCGATGTTACGGGATGCCGGGCCATCCTTCAAGAAGAGCTTCGTAACGGGCGGCGACATCCTCCCAGCGATACTGCTCCCGGACGCGCGCCCCCGCACGATCTTTCCATACGGAGTAACCGGCCGGATCGTCCAGGATGGCCGCCAGGAGGCGGGTGAGCGTCTCGGGCTGCCGGACGTCGAAAGGCAAGGCGGCACCCCCCGCGACCTCCTCGTTCTCCGGGGACCCGTTGTAGCAAACGACGCGCCCGAAGCCCAGGGCCTCGACCAGGGCGGGGTGGGTCCCGCCGACCTCGGTCGCCTGGACGTAGACCGCGGCGCGGGCGAGCAGCTGTCGGTACGGCTCGCCGTAGAGCGCTCCGGGAAAGAGGACCCGGGGACCGGCCTGCCGGTGGAGCGCGGCGATGTAGTCGCGGGCGTAGGGCGCGTCGCCCACGATGACGAGCGGAGCGTCCCCCGGCACGCCGCGATAGGCGCGCACGACCGCGTCCGCGTTGTTCTCCGGCTCGAGACGCGATACGTACAGGACATAGCGCTCCGGAGTCAGCCCGAGCCTTTCGAGCGCTTCGGTCCCCTCGGGCTCGGGCAGGTCTCCACCGTACGGAATGAAGACCGAAGAGAAGCCGTAGCGCTCGCGGTAATAGTTTTCGATGACCCGGGCGTCGGAGACGACGACGTCCGGCACGATGGTGGAGAGTCGCTCGGAAAGGCGGTAGGCGAGTTTGCCGAGCGCGTTCCACTTCCGGCGATTCCTCTCGAGGCCGTCCACGTTCAGAACGACCCGCGTCCCGCCGCGCAGGCGCGGAAGAAAGGAGAAAGCCGCGTTGATGGCGTTGCAGACGAGCACCGCGTCGAACCCTTCGAGCGCCGCGTCGAAGCCGGAGAGAATCCCGTGAGTCACCGTGTCGAGATACTTGGTCGGGATCGTCGGAAGGACGCGGATCTTCGCGCCCCGATGGGACGCCAGCCCCGGCTCGGCATAGCGGGCGCGCGTATACACCGTGACGTCGTGGCCTCTCGCGGCGAGGCGCGCCGAAAGCTCCTCCGCGAGCGTCTCGAAGCCGCCGTAGCGCGCGGGGATTCCGCGGGTTCCGAGGATGGCCAGGCGCATGGAGAAGAAGCTATCAGCTGTCCGTCTCGAGGCGCCGGGCGCGGACTTTCCGCTGGATCTCCCGGCGCTTGGCCCAGAGGCGCCTTCGGTTGCGCCAGAGCCAGGTGAAGGCGGGCAGTGACGAGCGTTCGATCGTCAGGCAGGCGCCGAGGACGACGATGTCCCGCGCGAGGGTGGGCAGAAGCGTCGCCGCGAGGTCCGACGCGGTCTGGTTGTTGATGCGCAGGAGGAACCGGTTCTTGACCGAATGGTAGTTGACGAGCGGCGACATGCGCCGTCTCCGGTCGGGCAGGTTGCGGCGGCGGTGGCAGGCGACGGCCCGGGGAACGTAGAGGCACTTCCATCCGAGACTCCGGAGCCTCCAGGAGAGATCGGCGTCTTCGCGATAGAGAAAGAAGTCGGAATCGAAGACGCCCGTCATGATTCTCGCGGACTCGAGCGCTTCGCGCCTGTAGAAGCCGGCCGCGCCGCTGGCGCCGAAGACCTCCTCCTCCACCAGGTACCGTCCGGCCGCCTCCTCCCCCGAGCCCCGGTCGAAGTGCCGTCCGGTCACCGTCCTGTAGATCCCCGCCGAGTCGAGCCTCCCGGTCGGGAGGAGGCCGGCCCCATCCGCGCGCAGCAGTCTCCCCGAGGCGGACCCGACATCGGGCCGGCCGTCGAGACGCTCGGCCAGGATCGCGGCGAAGTCGGGCTCGAGGCGGCAATCCGGGTTCAGCGCGAGGACGTACCGCCCCGAGGAAAGCCCGATGCCGAGATTCATCGCCGCGGCGAAGCCCACGTTCTCCGGCAGCTCGACCAGGCGCACGGCCTCGCCCCCCACGCTCCGGGCCGCGCCGCACGAGCCGTCGGAGGAGTCGTTGTCCACGACGATCGTCTCGACGCGGACGCCGCGCTGCGCGAGCGCAGACGAAACGGAGTGAGGCAGATCGGCCTCGTCGTCGTGGGCGACGACAATGATGGAGACGTCAATCATGGGGGATTTGTGATTTGTGATTTGTGATTTGTGATTTGTGATTGCCGGGAGCCAACGCCGAAAGCGAGGGCGAGGGTCGCGAGGTAGGCGCGGGCGGCCTCGCCCCGGGGCCGCGGGACGGCGGGCCGCAGAGGGAGCAGGAGGAGACGCAGGAGCATCCCGGCGATGAGGAGCAGCCGGTAGAGAAGACGGGAAGCGAGACCGTAGTGAAGACGTCGGTAGCGAAGGGCGTTGCGATAGTAGATCGGGAGAAAGCGGGCGTAGCCGAGCGACTCCGAAGACACGCCGCCGCGGTGCCGGAATCGCGCCTCCGGCCAGTAGAGGAGCCTCCCCGCGCGGGGAAGGCGGGCGCAGAGGTCCACGTCTTCGAACCAGGCCGGCACGAAGCTCTCGTCGAAACCGCGGAGCGTCTCGAAAGCGCTCTTGCGGATCGCCAGCGCCGCGGCGGCGGCCTGCTCGACTTCGAAGGGTACGTCCCTGTCGCGATCCGCGTACCGCGCGCGGCGGCGCCGGAGGTTGTTCGGAGCGAGCGCGTCCGAGAGGAGAAGCTCGCGCGCGTCGGATGCGAGAGTCGGGAGCCGGCGCAATTGAAAGGTGAACTGGTCCTCGCGGCCCGGAGGAGAGAGGAGTCGATTGGTGATTGGTGATTGGTGATGTGTGATTTGCGATGCCACGAGATCGTCGAAGTCGAGGAGTCTTGGGGCGAGGGCGGCGGCCTCGGGGTGGGCGTCGAAGCCGCGCGCGATCGCCGTGAAGGGATCGTCTTCGGCGCGGGTGTCGGGATTCAAGAACAGGAACACGTCTCCCGGCGCCGAGCTCGCTCCTTGATTGGCGGCCGGGCCGAAACCGCGGTTCTCCGGGTTGACGAGAACCGTCGCGTCCGGCCACGGTGGAAGGATGGCCGCGCCGACAGCGCCGTTCTCCACGACGACGAGGGACAGGCGGGGGCCGCCGGCGGGTCTCCGGTCGCGCGCTTGCGCGAGCGATTCGACGCAGGCCCGCAGCTCCGCGGCGTCGTTCCAGCAGACGAGGATGATCGAGATCTCCCGGACCGGTAGGGTCAAGGCCTTACCGGTTCGTGCGCGGCCACTCGGAGAGCAGGGCGCGCTCGGCGCGCGAGCGCCAGGCGAGGACCGGGAGGCGGGGCCAGACGAGGACCGGGAGAAGGGCTCCCTTCCAACCGACGCTCCGCACGTGCGCGAGGTCCGCGCGAAGGAGCGGGACGAGGTTGCGCGCGAGCAGGCGCGAATCGAAGTTGCGAAAGAGCGTGCGCCACCGGTTGCGGGCCATCCAGAGAGCGCGGCGGGCCGGCGTTCGGCGGCCCGTTCGCGAGCCCTCGTGGCGGCACCGGGCCTCCGGGTCGCAGGCGAACCGCCACCCCGCGCGCGCGAGACGGAGCGAGAGGTCCACGTCCTCGTAGTACGCGAAGAACGAGCGCTCGAAGAATTCTCCGTGCGGCGCCACGCTTTCGAGCGCCGCCCTCCGGTAGAGCGTCGCCGTGGCCGAGACCCCCGAAACCTCGAAGACCTTCTCCGGCGCCTCGGCCGGGAGGGCTCCCGCCAGGACCGGAACCGCCTCCCCGCGCCGGTTCCAGTCGAGGCCCGCGGTGTCCACGCGCCGGCCCTCCTCGTCCAGGACGAGGCCCTGCACCGCGGCCAGCCGGTCATCGAGCATCAGCCTCGCGGCGAGCCTCGCCGCGTAGTCGGGAGCCAGAACGGCGTCGTTGTTGACGAGCAGGACGAAGGAGGACCGCGTCCGCGCGATCCCCTCGTTGGCCGCGCCCGCGAACCCCAGGTTGCGCGAGAACGCCACGACCCTCGCCTCCTGGAACTCCCTCGCCAGCCTCTCGCGCTCGGCCGGCCGGGAGGCGTTGTCCACGATCACGATCGAGGCGTCCACGCCCGCCTGCGCCCTCAGGGAGGACAGCGCCGCGAAGAAGGACTCGCCGCCGTCCCGGTTGACGACGACACAGTCCACATCCGGATGTTGGAACGGAGGGCTCAAACGGTTGACTCGGCCGCGGACGCGGTATAAATCGCAGCGCCCATGCTACCACGCGACTTCCTGCGGGAGAACGCGGCACGCCTCGTCGAGGAGATGCCCGAGCGCTTCGCCGGCGCCGGCCTCGAGCGGTTCGCCGAGCTCGACCGCCTCCGCCGCCAGACGATCACGCGCCTGGAGGAAAAGCGCCGGCGCCGCAACGAGCTGACGTCCGCGCGCGGGAAGCCGTCGCCGGAGACGCTCGCCGAGATGAAGTCCCTCAAGGAGGAGATCCGGCTCCTCGAAGAGGAAGAGGAGCAGCACAGCCGCGCCCTCTCCGACGTCGAGACGCGCGTTCCCAACGTTCCCCACGAATCGGTGCCCCGCGGGAAGGACGAGACCGCGAACCGGCTCGAGCGGTCATGGGGAGAGCCCTGCGCCTTCGCGTTCACGCCCCAGGCCCACTGGGACCTGGGACCGGCGCTCGGCATCCTGGATTTCGAGCGCGGGGCAAAGCTCGCGGGAGCGCGCTTCACCGTGCTCCATGGAGCGGGAGCCCGCCTGTCGCGCGCTCTCGTCGGGTTCATGCTCGACCTGCACACGCGCGAGCACGGCTACACCGAGATCCTCCCCCCCTTCCTCGCCAACAGCGAATCTCTCTTCGCGACCGGGCAGCTTCCCAAGTTCGAAGAGGACCTCTTCCAGACCCGCGAGGGGTACTACCTGATCCCGACCGCCGAGGTCCCGCTGACGAACCTGCACCGCGACGAGATCCTTCCGGCCGAGGCGCTGCCGATCCGCTACGCGGCCTACACCCCCTGCTTCCGCGCGGAGGCGGGCGCGGCCGGGCGCGACACCCGCGGGATGATCCGCCAGCACCAGTTCGAGAAGGTCGAGATCATGACGTTCGCCCGGCCCGAGGATTCCTACCAGCATCTCGAGCGTCTTACGGGCCACGCCGAGGAAGTGTTGAAGCGGCTCGGTCTCCCCTACCGTGTCGTGTCGCTCTCGACCGGCGACCTGGGCTTCGGGGCCGCCAAGACCTACGACCTGGAGGTCTGGCTGCCGGGGCTGCAGGCGTTCAAGGAGATCTCCTCCTGCTCGAACTTCGAAGACTTCCAGGCGCGGCGCGCCGCCATCCGTTTCCGCCGCGCGGAAGGCGAGAAGCCCGAGTTCGTGCACACGCTCAACGGCTCGGGGCTCGCGATCGGACGCACGATCGTGGCGATCCTCGAGAATTACCAGCGCGAGGACGGCTCGGTCGCAATCCCGGAGGCGCTCCGTCCGTATTTCGGCGCCGCCGAAATACGGAGGTCGTAGGTATTAGGTGGTAGGTGGTAGGGAAGGCCCGCCAAGTCACCACCTATCACCTATCACCTGCCGCCGGCGGCACGATCGACCCGGCCGAGACGATCATCTTCATCGCCTGCTCGGGGGTCATCTCGAGGTAGCGCACTTTCTCCTCCGGCACGACGAGGAGGAAGCCGGTCGTCGGGTTGACGGCGCTCGGCACGAAGACATGGCAGACCCTCTGGCCAAGCTTCTCCTGCGCCTCGCTCGCGGCCGTGAACGTCACGAACCCGACCATGTACGTTCCGGGCGAGCCGTACTCGACGAGGGCCACACGCCGGAAGGCGGCATCATGGCTCGAGCCCAGGAAGATCTCCCCGATCTGCCGCAGCGTGGAGTAGACCTTGTTGATCAGCGGCACCCGGTGCATCACGCGATCCCAGAGGAGGAAGAGCCGTTTGCCGAGAAAGTTCGTCGTCAACGCTCCGAGGATGAGCACCACCAGGTTCAGGAGCACGAAGCCGAGGCCAAAAACCGAGATCCCGAGCGCCCGCAGCCGTCCTCCGAGGATGCCGTCGAAAAAGGTGAAGAAATTCCAGGCGACCCAGAGCGTCAGCGCCGTCGGCGCCAGAACGAGCAGCCCGGCGAGGTAGTAGCGCCGCACCCGAGCCCAGAACCCCGTCGCCATCGCAAGATGATCGCATGCTTGCCTTCCCGGTTTTCGGTGCTCGGTGTTCGGTTGGGCCGTTTGCTCTTCGCTACTTGCTCCCGTAACATCGCGGGTCCTGACCACGCCCGGAGAGGTGGGTGAGTGGCTTAAACCAGCGGTTTGCTAAACCGCCGTAGGGCTAATAACCCTACCCCGGGTTCAAATCCCGGCCTCTCCGCCATTTGCCGTAACATCCGATCGCCTTGAAGAACGGGAGTCCGCTCAAGACCGCCCTGGTGACGGGTGCCTCGAGCGGCATCGGCCGGGAGCTGGCGAAGGTCCTCGCCGAGGAAGGCCACGATGTCGTCCTCGTCGCGAGGCGCCGCGAAAGGCTCGAGGAGCTGGCGCGCGAGCTTGCCGCGCGGCACGGCGTCTCGGCCCGCGCGATCGCGAAGGACCTCGAAGACCCGGCCGGCCCGGCGGAGATCTTCGCGGAGCTCGAGGCCGAGCGGATCGCCGTGGACATTCTCGTCAACGACGCGGGCCTGGGCGTTTACGGCCGGTTCTGGGAGACCGATCTGGCGCGCCAGCTCGCGTTGATCCAGGTCAACCTGACGGCCTTGACGGCCCTGACCGCCCGCTTTCTGCCCGGGATGGTCGCGCGCGGAAGGGGCAGGATCGTGAACGTGTCCTCGACCGCGGCTTTCCAGCCGGGACCCTACATGGCCGTCTACTACGCGACGAAGGCCTACGTGCTCTCCTTCTCCGAGGCTCTCGCGGAGGAGCTCGCGGGCTCCGGCGTGACCGTCACCGCCCTTTGCCCGGGACCGACCGTGACGGAATTCCAGGAGGGCGCGGGCATCGAGGACACGTGGCTCTTCCGCGGCCCGCTCGTGATGGACGCCGCGGTAGTCGCCCGCGCCGGATGGGCCGGCGCCAGGCGCGGCAAGCGGATCGTCGTCCCCGGTCTCGGCAACAAGCTCCTCAGGGAAACCGTCCGTTTCTCCCCCCGCCGCCTCGTGACCGTTGTCGCCCGAACAATCCAGAAGCGCCGGAGCGGAAGTCCTCATTAGCCTCGGCTAGACTGGAAGCCCCGGAGGAGTGGCCGAGCGGTCGAACGCGGCGGTCTTGAAGACCGCTGTGCCGCGTTTCGACAAGCGGGGTCGGCTAAACTGAGCGTTCCGGAGGAGTGGCCGAGCGGTTTAAGGCGGCGGTCTTGAAAACCGCTGTGCTGAAAGGCACCGGGGGTTCGAATCCCTCCTCCTCCGCCATCGAAGCCCGAGGCCGTGGTCGCGGGCGCCAGCCGGTTATTCGGAACCCCGGGTCGAGACGCAGGACTTTCGAATGACGGAGAGGAGGGCGGGGAGGTCCACGGGCTTGGGAAGGAGGGCGGAGGGCTCGAGCCACGCCACCTCTTCCCGCGTGTAGCTTCCGGCGGTGATGAGGATCACGGGAATGTGCGCGAGGTCGGGATCTCGCTTCTGGAACATCCGGAATTCCCAGCCGTTGACGACCGGCATCGACAGATCGAGCAGGATGACGTCCGGGCGGTTCCCCTTCTTCAGGCAGTTGACCGCTTCGAGGCCGTCGCGGGCGCTCAAGAGGTCATAGCCTTCGTCCGCGAGGACCTGCGAGAGCGCCTCGCGCAGCGCCGGATCATCCTCGACCACGAGAACCTGATCGCTCATCGTCCTCCCGAGCGAATCATGCTAAGTCCTCTTGCCCTCGAACTCGCGGACGCGCTCCTCCAGTCGCTTGCGCTCCGTGACGTCGCGATAGACGAGAATCGCCGCGACCGTTCGCCCGTAGTCGTCGGTGTGGGGCACGACGACCGTCTTGCAGACGCCTTCGGCGCCGTTGCTCCCGCGGAAGCGGACCTCGCCGGACCAGCGGCCGGTCTTGCCCATGACATCGAGCATGCGCGCGGTGGAGGCCTCCTCTTCTCCCGGCGCGTCGAGGAGGCTCGCGTTCTTCGAAACGACCGCCTCCTTCGCGTAGCCGAAGAGCCTTTCCGCGCCCGCGTTCCATTCCACGATCCGGCCCGAGAGATCCGTCACGATGACCGCGTCGAAGATGTGGTCGAACATCCTCGCCTGCCGCCGCAGGATTTCCTCCATCCGCGCCCGGTCGGTCACGTCGCGAAAGCTCCAGACGCGGCCGACCACCTTTCCTCCGACGCGCTGGGGCTGCGAGTAGCGCTCGAAGGTCCGCCCGTCCTTGAATTCCAGCCAGTCGTAGCTCTGCGACTCCGGGTGCCCGTACAACTCGCGCACCTTCCGCAGAAAGCGCTCGGGCTCCTTCAGCTGGTCGAGGACGAAGTTGAGGGCCTTGCTGTCGTCGCGGGAGGCAACGATCGATTCGGGAATGCGCCACATCTCGACGAAACGCCGGTTGTGGCTGACCATTCCCCCTTCCGTGTCCACGACGAGAATGCCGTCGGCCGTGGATTCGAGCGTGGCGCGCAGCAGGGAGAGGGATCGTTCGAGATCGTTCGAAGAATTCTCGGGACTGACGTCGCGGAAGCTCCAGACGCGCCCGAAGGGCTGCGTTCCGGGAGGGAGCGCCGGCGAGCGGCGCTCGAAGACCCGCCCATCTTTGAACTCCAGCACGTCGGTCGATTCCTGTCCGGGATTCGCGTAGAGCTCCATCGTCCGTTTCGCGAACCATCCCGGCGCCTTCAATTGTTCGAGCATGAACGCGAGCGCCGCGGCGTCGTCGCCCGAGCTCACGGTTTCTTCGGGGATGTCCCACATCTGGACAAACCGCCGGTTGCAGATGGTGATCTTGCCGTTCTCGTCCACGACGAGAATGCCATCCGTCGTCGAGTCCAGCGCCGCTCGCAGGATGGCGAGTGAGCGGTCGGCGTCACCCTGGCTCATGCGCTCACGGATTCATTGCCTCACGCCCAGGTCATTCACAATTCACAACTCACAACTCACGACTCACTTCAGTCTTTCCAGGATCGCGTGCGTGAGCGGGACCAGGCTCTTGTCGGCCTGGCAGGCCTTCTCGTACGCATGAAAGAAGGCCCTGGGCCCGTCCTGGAGGGCCGCGCGCAGAGCGTTCAAGCCGGAGGCCTGGACGATCGCGTCCACGAGATAGGCGCCGGAGGGGCCCGCCAGCTGGCGCACGAACTCGGGCCGCTTGAGCTCGGTCGTCAGCTCCACGCGTTCCTCCAGGTTCTCGTGGGCCCGAGCGAACCGCTCGGCCCGCCGGTTGAGCTCCTCGATCGTCCGCTTCATGGGCGCTTTCAACCAGACCGACAGCGGAAAGAAATTCTCGTCCACGGCGAACACGGCCGCCGGTCCCGCCTCCGCGACCGAGAGCAGGAGGAGATCGATCGGCGCCACGTCGGCCCGGGCTCTCCAGACGGGGCTGTCCCTCCGGTAGATCGCCCAGGCCTGGCGAAAGGCCTCCCCGGCGGCGAGGCGGGCCAGGCGGGAAATCTGGCTGTCGAGCGGCTCCCCCGTCGCCTCTCCCAACGCCCGCGCGAGATCGACGACCATGATGTCCTGGCCTCCGGAGCTCGCCAGGACAAGATGGTCGGCGAGTCCGGCGAGGCCGAAGGAGAAGTAGACCTGAACCTTCGCCGAAACCGCGCGATCGCCCGGCAGGATCGCGGCGGCCCTGCGCGCGGCCATCCGCACGAGGTCCTTCTCCCGCGACACGACCGCTTCGAGCAGGACTCGCCAGCGATCCCGCTCCTGGCGGATCGTGTGGAAGTCGAAGACCGCGGCGCGGCTCTTCTCGTCGAAGGCCGCGGCGAAATCGCGCTCGAAGACCTCGGGAGTGCGCGTCGAGTCCTGGATCGCGAGGCGCACCGCGGGCAGGTCCTCGAGGAGCTTCGCGTCCTGCGGGTCCCAGCGGGGGCGGGAGAGGGATTCCAGGATCTCGCGGGCGGCGCGGACGTCGATGTGCAGCTCGATCGCGTGCGCCGCGGCCGGGACGGCCTCGTAGGGAGCGCCCGGAATCGAGGCCGGGACAGGCGACGGTCCCCCCGCCGCCGAAGCGCACGCGCCGGTCGCCGCGAGGAGCAGGAGAAGAGCGGCCCGTCTCATTCGAGGATCGCCTTCGCGGCGGCTTCCACGTCCGCGAAATTCTCCAGAAGCGCGTCCGGCGCCTCTTGCGCGAGCCGGTCGAACGGAGTCGGGCCGGTCGCGACGGCGACCGCGCGGACTCCGAGAGAGCGGCCGCAGGCGACGTCGTGGACTGAATCGCCGACGATCACGATGGACTTGCCCGTGAAGCGGCGGCCGGACCAGGCGTGCGCCCTCTCCAGGGCGATCGCGGGAAGGCAGTAGCGGTCCGGCGAATCGCTTCCGAAGGCCCCGAAGGGGAAGTACCGGTTGAAGCCGGGCGGCTCGAGCTTCATCCGCGCTCCGCGCTCGAGGTTGCCGGTGAGGAGGCCGAGCGTCACGCCGGGTTGCGCGGCGAGCCGGGGCAGAAGCTCCGCGACCCCCGGCTTGGGAACGACCGCCTCCGGCGAGAGTCGGCGCGAGAACTCCTCGAGATAGCTCTCGAGCGCGGCGGGCAGGAGCGCCCGGCACCGCTCCTCGCCGACGGCCTCCTCGACCAGCTCGCGGACGATCTGGGGATCCGTCTTCCCCGAGAAGTCGTGGGAGTGGCCGTTCGAAGCCTTCCAGCCGTACACCCGGGCAAGCGCCGCGAGCACCGACTCGCGCGCCGCGCGCCCCGCCGAGAGCAGCGTCCCGTCGATATCGAAGAGGACCAGGCGATCCGCCATCAGCTGTCCGCCCCCGGCCGGAAGAGTCCTGAACACGGGGACTGCCGGGATCCTGACAACGCCATCACCGGGCATCATACGAGAACTGTCTGCCGTGCCACTCGGCGATGCGAAGCATCGCGCGGCGCCAGTAAACCCAATCGTGTCCTCCGTCTTCCAGAACGACGCTCGCCGGGATCCCGTGCTCCGTCAGGAAGGCGCCGAACTGCGCGGCGACGCCGTCCAGCCCATAGACGTCCTGCGCGCCGGCGCGCAAATGGGCGGCGAAGGGAGGCCGGTCGAAATGGAGCCCCCGCAGGATCTCCCAGACGTCGTTGGCCTCGAGCGAGTTGTCTTCCCGGCTCGAGCCGAAGACGCGTTTCAAGGTCCAGCGGACGAACGCGTTGTAGCGAGCCAGATCGTCCCACTCGAACGGAATCAGGGCGCCCGAGAGGGAGGAGACGGCGCCGTAGAGATCCGGGTGCTTCAGGGCGAGCTTGAAGGCGCCGTAGCCGCCCATCGAGATGCCGGTGATGCCGCGGGCATCTCGTCCTCTTCTGACGCGGTAGCGTTTCTCGACCCGGGCGATCAGGTCGCCCGTCAGGAATTCCTCGTAGCGGTGAACGCCGTCGTGGGAGTCGGAGAACCAGGAGCCGGGGGCTCCCGGAGCGACGACGAGAAACTCCGGCAGGAGGCCCCGCGACATGAGGTCTTCCAGGCTCGCGGCCACTCCATTCGACTCGAGCGAACGGGCGCCTCCCCACGCGTCGTGCAGGAAATAGAGGACCGGGTAACGGCGCGCCGTGTCCTTCGCGTAGGAGGGGGGCAGGAGCACGAGGACCCTCGCCGACCCGGGAAGGCTTCGCGTGGCGATGCGCTCGATCGAGACGCCGGGGACACGCGCCGTCACGCACCCCGATGTCAGGCAGACAAGGAGAACAACTCCGAAGATCGCGCGGTGCATCAGGGTCTCGTCTCGAGTCCCGAGTCCCGCGTCCCGAGTCCCGATTACTGCGCCGGCGCCCGGAAATCCGCGTCGGTGCGCGTGGGAGAGACCGAGACGTTCTCGAAACGGATGACGGTCGGCTTTCCCGTCATCGGCTTTTCCATGGAGAGCGCGACGCCGCCCATGTTCTTCCAGTCCTTCCACTGCGCGGTCGTCGGCGCCTCGTCGGCGCCCTTCAAGACGTACTGCCACTGGACCATCTTCCGGCCGTCGCGCGTGACCCACATCCAGTAGACGTCCTTGGGAGTGAGACCCACGTTGTCGAAGGAGAGCTTCAGGACGTCGCACATTCCCCCGTCCGGGCCGGGCTTCTCGCCGTCGTACGCCAGCTTCACGCCGGGATCGAAGACCTTCCAGGGAGCGAGCAGCCAGTACGTGTCGTTGATGAAGCGCGCGTAGGAGCTCTTCACGAGCTTCTCCGCTTCTTCCCCCTCGACGGCCTTCCCGTTGACGTAGGCCTTCCCCTGTTTCGTGTTCACGTTGAAATAGACGGCGTACGCCGCGCCCGACGGGTCCGTTCCCGTCAGCCGGTAGTCGCCCGTGTAACGGTCCCAGGCGTGAGAGCGGCGCCCGGCGATCTTTCCCTCGTTCTCCACGACGAAATCGAACCGGAATTCGCGGGCCTTTTCCCATGCGGACTGCCCGCCCAGGGCCTCGATCATCTCCTTGCCGACCTTGTCCGCCCTGGCATCCCTCTCCTCGCCGATCGTCGAAAAGGACGCCAGAAGAAGGACGGCTACGACCAGAACCCGGGCTCCTGTTCGCGACTGTTTCATACCGGAATCATATGCCCGACCAAGTTTCAGGTTTCAGGTTCCAGGTTTCAGGAGCGGGATCGATCATCACTTGAAACCTGAAACTTGAAACCTGGAACCTGAAACCCCCTCACCGTCTAAACTAGGCCTCGATGGCTGAATTCGACCGGCTCCCGCGGGAGCTCCTCGAGATCCTGTCCGGAAAGGGCTTCCGGGCTTACAAGCACCTCGCTCTCCCGCTTCTCACACTCGATCCGGAAGGATATCCGCGAGCGGCGCTGCTGACGTTCTCCGAGGTCCGGGCCACGTCCGCGACCGACCTTTGCGTCGCGGTGCAGTCGAAGAGCCGGACGGCCGCCAACCTCATCCGACGCCAGAGGGCGGCGCTCTACTTCCTGGCTCCGAAGCGGGTAGCCTGGATCCAGGCGTCGGCGGGACACGGCCGGGTCTGCGACTCGGACCCCGACCGTCAGATCTTTCCGCTCGCCGTCTTCCGGGTCAAAGTGGATCGCGCCAGGCCGCGCGAAGGGACCGCCGGGCTCCTCGCCGGACCGACCTTCTCCGAAGCGAACGGCGCGGGGCTCTTCTCGGAGGAGATCTTCGAAGAGCTCGGAAGGACGGGGGCATGAAGTTCAAGGACCGGACGGTGATCGTGACGGGGGCCGGCCGCGGCATCGGACGCTCCGCCGCCATGCGCTTCGCCGAGGAGGGAGCAAGCGTCGCTCTCGTCGCCCGCACCGAGAAGGAGCTCGGCGAGACCGCCGCCCTCCTGCGCCGGCACGGCGCCCGCTGCGTCACCCTTCCGGCCGACATCACGGAGCGCGGCTCGGCGCAGGACTGCGTCGCGCGCGCGGAGAAGGAGCTGGGACCGACCGACGTCCTCGTCAACAATGCCGGCGTCTTCCTCTGGCGCCCCTTCCTCCAGTCCACGCCCGAGGAATGGGACCTCGTCCTCTCGACCAACCTGACCGGGGCGGCGAACTTCTGCCGGGCGGTCCTGCCGGGCATGGTCGAGCGCCGCCGGGGACGCATCGTCAACGTCGCCTCGATCCACGGCGTGCGGGGCGACGCCAACCTGGCGGCGCACAGCGCGGCCAAGTTCGGGCTGATCGGACTGACTCAGAGCCTGGCGCGCGAGTTCCGCGAGTACAACATCGCGGTCAACGCGGTCTGCCCGGGAACCGTCGAAAACAAGATCGACGAGGCCGGCGCCGAGGAGCGGCAATCGCCCCTCGCCCAGAAGCTCTGGCCCCGGGACGTCGCGCGAACGATCCTCTTCCTGGCCTCCGACGACGCCGCGGCAATCACCGGCGCCGCCCTCGAGGTGTTGGGCGGCACCCATCTCGCCATCCACCCCTGACGTGGGAGGGAGACTGGGAGAGCGGTCAGGAAATAAGAGCTCGACTGCCGGTCACGGACCGACGGCAGGAGCCTCCGAAGCGCCGTTGCGGAGCGAGAGCGCGAGATCGGGGAGATTCGTGATCACCGACGCCACGCCGGCGCCGAGCAGGCGGCGAATCTCTCCTTCCTCGTCCACCGTCCAGGCGTTCACGGAGAGTCCCGCCGCGGCCGCCTGTTCGAGCAGGGCCTGGTTGACCAGGTCCCGACGCGGACAGATCGCGTCCACGGGAGGGAAGAGCGGCGTCGGCTTGCCCGGCGAGGGGAGGGAGACGCCGCGGTCGAAGATGAATCCGGTCGCGATCTCCGGTTCGGTCTCGCGCATCCTCCTCAGGAACTCCGCGTCGAAGGACGCGACGAGGCAGCGCTGCGCGACGCCGAACGCGGCGGCGAGCCCCGCGACGCGCCGGGCCATGAGGGCGAGCTGAGTCGTGGCCGAGGTCTTGACCTCCACGAGGTAGCGCATCTGGTGGCCGTAGCGGTGGAAGACCTCCTCGAGCTTGGGGATCCTGTATTCGCCGAATTCCGACGGGAGCACGAGCTTCTCGATCTCCCTCGCCGTGAAGCTCCGGATCGGAACGCGCTGGCCCCCCAGAACGATGTCCTCGTCGTGGGAGAGGATCGCCTCCCCGTCCCGGGTCTGCCGCAGGTCGAACTCCACGGCGTCGGCCCCGAGGCTCTCGGCCCAGTCGAGGCTGTCCAGAGTGTTCTCGCGCGCCCGCCGGGGCGCGCCGCGGTGTCCCACGATCCAGGTCGCGTGTGGGCTCTTCCAGTCGCTCATCGAACCGATTCTATTTCGGAGAGGAGGGCTTCGAGCGCCGCGTCCGGGTCGGGAGCGGCGGTCACCGCGCGGCCCACAACGAGAAGGTCCGCCCCGGCCTCCAGAGCCTCCCGCGGCGTCGCGACGCGTTTCTGATCGGCGGCGGGGGTTCCCGCCGGGCGGATGCCCGGAACGACCGTCAGGAAACCGGGACCGCACGCCCCCCGCACCACCGGCAGGTCCTCTCCGGAGCAGACGACACCGTCGAGGCCGCAGTTCCTGGCCAGAAGCGCCAGCCTCCGGGCGATGCCGCGGGGGTCGCCGGCGATGGGGAGGTCCGAAAGCGCGCGGGCGTCGAGAGAGGTCAGGAGTGTGACGGCAATGATCCTGACATCGCCGGAGGCGCTCGCCGCGCGCCGGGCGGCTTCGAGCATCGCGCGGCCCCCGAAGGCATGGACGTTGATCATCGCCGCCCCGGACCGGGCGGCCGCGGCGACGGCGCGCGCGACCGTGGCCGGGATGTCGTGAAGCTTCAGATCGAGGAAGACGCGCGGCCCGAGCGCGGCGACTTCCCGGACGATCGAAGGCCCTTCCGCGGCGAACGCCTCGAGACCCACCTTCAGCCACCCGACGCGCCCCGCGAACCGCCGCGCGCGGGAGAGGATCTCCTCCCTGGCGGGAAAATCGAGCGCGAGACAGAGGCGATCCCCCGGTTTCATCCCCGCGCGCCTCCCTCCGGGCGCGGCGCGTCCGGCCGGTGCGCTCGACCGACGAGCGAAGCGGCCGTCGCGCCGCGCTTCGCGCAGTACGCCGCCAGCTCCCCGACCAGCCTCGCCGACACTCCGGGCTCCTTGAAATTCGCGGTCCCGACCTGCACGGCCGCGGCGCCCGCCGCCAGGAACTCGAGCACGTCGGAGAGCCCCGAGATGCCGCCGATCCCCATGATCGGAACGCCCGGCAGCGCACGCGCCACCTGGAAGACCATCCGAACGGCCAGGGGCTTGATCGCCGGTCCCGAGAGCCCTCCCGTGCCGAAGGAGAGAACGGGACGGCCCGACTCCGGATCGATCGCCATGCCGACGAACGTGTTGACGAGCGACAGGACGTCGGCGCCCGATTCCCGGGCCGCGCGCGCGGAGGCGACGATGTCCGGGGCGTTGGGCGAGAGCTTGACGATCAAGGGCCGGGCGGTCACGGCGCGCACGCGGGAAACGAGCGAGGCCGTGGCCTGCGGCGAATTGCCGAAGAGCATTCCCCCCTTCTCGACGTTGGGGCAGGAGATGTTGAGCTCGATGGCCGCGAGCCCTTCCGCTTCCTCCAGAGCGCGCACGACCGCGACGTAATCCTCCTCGACGTCCCCCCAGACGTTCGCGATGACCGTGGCCCCGAGCTCCCGGAGTCTCGGCAGTTTCTCCCGCAGGAAGGCCTCGACGCCGACGTTCTGAAGGCCGATCGCGTTCAACATCCCGGCCGGCGTCTCGCAGATGCGCGGCGGCGCGTTGCCCGCGTGGGGCCCGAGCGACAGCCCTTTCGTCGAGATCCCTCCCAGCCGCGACAGGTCCACGAAGTCGGTGAACTCCAGGCCGTAGCCGAACGTCCCGCTCGCGGTGCAGATAGGGTTCTTGAGCTGCAGCGGCCCCAGCTGCACGAGCAGTGGCGGGCGAGAATCCGCCGGGCTCATTGAGCGGCGCCTCTTTCATTCCACTCAGGTGATGGGTGGTAGGTGGTAGGTGGTAGGAGACGAGGACGGCACTTCCCCACCACCTTCCACCGACCACCTACCACCTTCCTCACAGCCTCTCCCACGCGATCCTCTCCGGCGGCAGGATCGGACCCTCGGTACAGCTGACGATGAACGGCTTCTCCACGGCGGGGATGACGCAGCCCAGGCAGGCTCCGAAGCCGCAGCCCATCGCCGCCTCGGTCGAGAATTCCGAGGGGAGAGCCAGGCGGGCGGCGATCGGGGTGAGCGCGGCGAACATGGGCATCGGGCCGCAGGCGTAGAGCCGGGCATAGGGGCTCCGCTCGGCCTGGCGCCGGAAGAGATCCGTGACGAATCCGCGCTCTCCTTCCGATCCGTCGTCGGTCGCGAGGGCGATCCGGCCCGGGACGATTTCTTCGAAGCGCGTTCGCAGCGACAGCTCGGCCGCGTTGCGGCCGCCCAGGTAGAAGTCCGCCGCTATGCCGGCCCGGGAGAGTGCCTTGAAGAGGAGCGGGAAGGGCGCCGCCCCGATCCCTCCGGCGACGACAGCGACGCGCTCCCCCGGCTCCAGTCCTTCGAGGGAGAAGCGGTTTCCGAGCGGTCCCAGGAGAGAGGCCGCCGAGCCCCGGGGAAGGTCCGCGAGGGCGGACGTGCCGGGCCCGACCGTCTTGACGAGAAACTCGACCTCGCCGCTTTCGGCGTCCGCGTCCGCGACCGAGAAGGCGCGGCGCAAGTAGGGCCGCGCGCGGCCGGGCAGGTCGAGCATGACGAACTGGCCGGGCGCAATGTCGCGCGCGAGCGCGGGAGCCTGAAATGTGACGGAGAAGAGAGCGGAAGAGAAGGGCTTTCGGCGGAGGAGGGAAACCGGATGATCGGACCTCAACGGACCGGATTCTATCCCTCCTCAGACGACGAACCGGGCGTTGACGTCCTCGCTCTCCTCATCGCGCCGCTGCCGCCGGGCCTTCTTCGCGCACCGTTCGCAGCGGACGCCCCCGTTGAACGCCTCGAAAGGCCGCTCGTAAGAACCGCATCCGCGGCAGCGCCGCAATGCCCGATGATTGGCCTCCATCTCCTCGAGTGTCATCTGCATCAACGTCTGGTTTGGTCTCATCATCTCGGTCTCCGCTGTTCGTCGTTTCCGTTTCCTGACAACCTCCCTGGCACTGCATTCCCTGTACCCAAACCGGACCCATTGAAAACAAAAGACTTGCCGAAAAACCGCCGCTGGAGGTTGTCGCTTTCAGGAAGAGACTCGTCCTAAACGGAGGACAAGCCATCTCGGGCGTTTGGGGTCAGAAGCGGGTGACCTTCGCGAGCGCCTTCGCGACGTGGCCGGCCTGAGGAAGGATGAAGTCCTCCACCCGGGGCTGGTAGGCCACGAAGGTGTCCGTCGCCGCGACCCTCTCGACGGGAGCGTCCAGATACGAGAAGAGCTCGGAGGAAATCCTCGCGGCGATCTCGGCGCCGTAACCCCAGGAGATCGAATCCTCGTAGACGACGACGGCTCGGCTCGTCTTCTTGACCGACTTCGCGATCGCTTCCCAGTCGTACGGAGAGAGCGTGCGCAGGTCGAGGATCTCGACGGTCTTGCCCGTCTGCTCGGTGAAGGTCCTCGCCGCCTGCCGGGAGCGATACACCGTGGCGCCGTAGGTGACGATCGTGACGTCCGAGCCCTCCTCGACGAGAGCCGCCTTGCCGAAGGGGACCATGTAGTCGGGCCCGGGGTAAACCCCCTTGTTGTGCGTCTGGCGGTAGAGGTGCTTGTGCTCCAGGAAGAGGACCGGGTCGTCGCAGCGGATCGCCGTGCGCAGGAGCCCGTTCGCGTCGAGCGCATTGGACGGCATCACCACGCGCAGGCCCGGGATGTAAGTCATCAGGACCGCGCCGGACTGGGAGTGATAGACCGCGCCGCCGCCGATGTAGCCCCCGATCGCGACCCGGACGACCACCGGGCAGGAGAAGGCGTTGCCCGAGCGCCAGCGCATCGTCGAGAGCTCGTTGTGAATCTGCATGTAGGCGGGCCAGATGTAATCGTAGAACTGGATCTCGGCCACGGGCTTGAAGCCCCTCACCGCCATCCCGATCGCGCGGCCGATGATGTTCGCCTCCGCCAGCGGGGAGTTGAAGACGCGCGCGGCGCCGTACAGGCGCTGCAGGTTGGCCGTCAGTTTGAAGACGCCCCCCTTCCCCTTGCACTCGGCCAGCACAGCGTCCCGCGACGCGTCGGCCACGTCTTCGCCGAAGACGACGATGGCGGGGTTGCGCTTCATCTCGTCGCGCAGGCAGGCGTTGATGAGGTCCACCATCGTCGTCGCGCCGGCGCCTTCCGGCGGCTTCGGCCGGGTCTCGAAGGCCGCGGAGGTCGGATCCACGTCGGGCGAATAGACGAGGTCGTACGCGGATTCGGGGGCCGGCAGCGGCGCCGCCAGGGCGCGGTCGGCCGCCTCGTTGATCTCCCGGTCCACCTCGGCCTTGAGTTTCTCGAGGCCCGGTTCCGAGAGGATCCCTTCTCCGAGAAGGAACCCGGCCATCGTCTTGACGGGGTCTCGTTCGCGCTCGCGCTCGCGCTCCTCCTTGGGGCGATAGAGCGACTCGTCGTCGGAGAGGGAATGGCTGTAGGGCCGGATGACGTGCGCGTGGACGAGGGCGGGCCCCTTGCGCGCCCGGCAGTGCTCCGCCGCGTAGCGCAGGGCGTCGTAGGACTGGAGGAAATCGCAGCCGTCCACTTCCGCGACGAAGAGGCCGGGAAATCCCTTGACGAGCCTGGAGATCGACCCGCCCGGCGTGTTGACTTCGACCGGCACCGAGATCGCGTAACCGTTGTCCTCGATCAGGAAGAGGACCGGGACCTTGAGCGTGCAGGCCGAGGAGAGACCTTCCCAGAACTCCCCCTCCGAGGTCTGGCCGTCCCCCCCGGACACCAGGACGATCTCGTCCCCGTGGAAGTCCCCCTTCGAGGCGAGCTCGGGGACGAGGCTCTTCCTCCAGCCGGCCTCGGCCGCGCCGACGGCGTGCAGGAACTGCGTCCCCGTGCAGGAGGACTTGGAGATCAGGTTCAGCCGCTTCGATCCCCAGTGCGACGGCATCTGCCGCCCGGCCGAGGCCGGGTCGTCCCGGGCGCCGACCGCCTGGAGGAACATCTCGTAGGGAGTCACGCCCAGCTGCAGGCAGAGGGCCCGGTCCCGGTAGTAGAGATCGAACCAGTCGTAGCCCGGCCGCGAGACCATTCCGGCCGCCGTCGAGACGGCTTCATGGCCGGCGCTGCTGATCTGAAAATAGATCTTGTTCTGCCGCTTGAGCTGGATCTCCTTGTCGTCGATCCGGCGGGAGAGGTAGATGTTGCGGTAGGCGGCGACGAGAGAAGCCGACTCCAGTCCGAAGTACTTGCCGGATTCGACCTCGGTCGCCACGCGGGGAATATACAACGCGCTCTGGGCCGGCACCTTTGATTCCAGATTCCGGATTCCAAATTCCGGATTCCAAATTTCAGTTTCCAGATTCTGGATTCTGGATTCTGGATTACCGATTCCAGATTCCAGATTCCATTCCAGGGGTCCTAAGCCTGAACCCTGAAACTTGAAACTTGAAACCGCCTTCTTCGCGTCAGCGGAGAAGGTAGTGGATCGAGGCGCCGATCCCCCAGACCTCCAGCCCGGCAACCATAAGGGTCAGGAGGAGGAAGAGGAATCCCGTGCGGCTCGGGCGGGAATTTGCGTACATTGCGCTCATTCGCGATGTTGCTCTAGCATCCGGCGTGCCAACCGGTCTCCGCCGGGCGCCGCGGCGAAGATCCGCGGCGCCTTCTCTGTTGTTATGCTCGGAGGCCCTGATGAGCACCGAGTTTCCGGCCGAATTGCCGGTCTTTCCGAATCTCCCCGGCAGGCCCGCGCCGCCGGACCTGGCGTCGGTCGATCCGCGCCTGGATCTGGAGGAGGAGATCCGGCGGCTCAAGCGACAAAAAAAAGCCGTCCTCCTCGCGCATTACTACCAAGAAGAGGAAATCCAGGATCTGGCCGATTTCGTCGGGGACTCGCTCGACCTGTCCCGGAGCGCGCAGAAGTCGAGCGCCGACATCATCGCGTTCGCGGGGGTGCGGTTCATGGCGGAGACGGCCAAGATCCTGAACCCCGGCCGGAAGGTCGTCCTTCCGGACTACGAGGCCGGCTGCTCGCTCGAAGACTCCTGCCCGCCCGAGGCCTTCCGGGCCTGGCGGCAGGCGCACCCGGGCGCCGTCTCGCTGACCTACATCAACTGCTCCGCGGCCGTGAAGGCCCTCTCCGACATCATCGTCACCTCTTCCAACGCCGAGAAGATCGTGCGCTCGATTCCACCCGGAAAGGAGATCCTGTTCGCGCCCGACCGGCACCTCGGCGCGTACCTGTCGAAGAAGCTCGGGCGGCCGATGACGCTCTGGCCGGGCGCCTGCATCGTGCACGAGCAGTTCTCCGAGCGCGCGATCGTCCGCCTCAAGGCGCAGCACCCCGGCGCCCTCCTCGCCGCGCACCCGGAATGCCCCGAGCCGATCCTCCGCCATGCGGATCACGTCGGCTCGACCCGCTCGATCCTGAATTACGTGACGACCGCTCCGGGCAAGACGTTCCTGATCGCCACGGAGGAAGGGATCATCCACCAGATGAAGAAGCTCGCCCCGGACCGCACCTACATTCCCGTGCCGCCGGACAACGGCTGCCGCTGCAACGAGTGCCCGTTCATGAAGTTGAACACGCTCGAGAAGCTCTACCTGTGCCTGCGCGACGAGCGCCCCGAGATCCTTCTGCCCGAGGAGATCCGCAGGGCCGCGGAGAAGCCGCTCCTGCGGATGCTGGAACTCTCCTGAGCGCGCCTGCGGGCGCGCGTTTCAAGTTTCAGGTTCCAGGTTTCAGGGAAGCGCTCGGGAAGCCTCTTGAAACTTGAAACTTGAAACCTGAAACCTGAAACCTGAAACCTCAAACGGATATCCTTTGAGCCTCAATGCAGACTTTGACCGGCGAGGCTCTCGACGCGAGGCTGCGCGAGTTTCTCGAGGAGGATGTCGGCTCCGGCGATGTCACGAGCGAGTGGACGATTCCGGAAGGGGCGCGCGCGCGCGGCCGTTTCGTCGCCCGGAGCGCCTGCGTCGTTTCGGGACTGGCCGTCGCCCGGCGGACGCTCGAGCTGCTCGACTCCGGTCTTGGCTGGAAGGAGGACGTCCCGGCCCGCTCGCGGGTCCAGGCGGACGCGGTTCTGGCGAGGCTCTCGGGGCGGGCCCGCGCCCTGCTCGCCGGCGAGCGCGTCGCGCTGAATCTTCTCCAGCGGATGTGCGGGATCGCGACCGCCACCCGCGCGTTCGTCGAGGCCGTCGCCGGGACGGGCTGCCGCGTCCTCGACACGCGGAAGACCGCGCCCGGATTGCGCGCGTTCGATCGCATGGCCGTGGCCGACGGCGGCGGATCGAACCACCGCGACGGGCTCTTCGACATGGTGTTGATCAAGGACAACCACCGGCGGCTGGCCGGCGGGCTTGTCGCCGCGGTCGCTGCCGCGCGCCGGAAGTCCCCCGCGGGGATGAAGATCGAAGCCGAGGTCGAGAGCGAGGAAGACCTCCGGGAGGCGCTCGAGGCGCGGGTGGAGATGATCCTGATCGACAACCAGTCGCCCGACACCGTCGCGCGCTGGAGCCGGATCGCCCGCGAGTCGGAGGCACCCCCTCTTGTCGAAGCCTCCGGAAACATGACGCTCGAGCGCGTTCGCGCCTACGCCCTCGCCGGAGCGGAGGCGGTCTCCGTCGGCGCGCTGACGCATTCGGTCACGGCCGCGGACATCGCCCTGGAGCTCGAGCCCGATGAGTGAGAACGGGGGGACGGAGGTCCTCGTGCTCGGCACGGGCGTCGCCGGCTGCGCCGCGGCCCTCGCGGCGGCGCGGGGCGGGGCGCGGGTCGCGATCGTCACGCGCGCGAGCGAAGCGGAGGCGTCCAACACCCTCTGGGCGCAGGGAGGGATCGTCGGCCGGCCGCCCGGCGACCAGCCGGAGAAGCTGGCGGCCGACATCGAGAAGGCGGGCGACGGCCTCTGCTTTCCGCAGGCGGTGGACCTGCTGGCGCGCGAGGGGCCGGATCTCGTGGAGAAGCTGCTGGTCGAAGAGCTCCGGGTCCCATTCGACCGCGAAGATTCCGGATTCAACTGGACGCGCGAGGGAGGCCATGCGATCCCGCGCATCCTCCATGTCAAGGACGAGACCGGGATGCCGATCGAGCGCGCGCTGCTCGAGGCGTGCCGCCGGGAGAGTCGGATCCGCTGGCTCCTCGAGACGACGGCCGTGGACCTCCTGACGCTCTCCCACGACTCGACCGACCCGACAGACCGCTATCGCCCGCCCGCCGCCGTGGGCGCGTATTTGCTCGAGCGGTCCACCGGCCAGGTCCGGCCGCTTCTCGCCAGGGAGACGATCCTCGCAACCGGAGGCCTCGGGCGCGTGTACCTGCACACGACCAACCCGCAGGGATCGCGCGGCGACGGGATCGCGATGGCGCGGCGGGCGGGCGCGCGTCTCCTGAATCTCGAGTACGTCCAGTTCCACCCGACCGCCCTCTTCCATCCCCGGGGTCGGCTCCTCCTGACCGAGGCGCTGCGCGGCGAGGGGGCGCGGATCACCGACACCGCGGGACGCCCCTTCCTGCGCGAAGCGCACCCGGACGGCGAGCTTGCGCCGCGCGACGTCGTGGCCCGCGCCATCCACCAGCGGATGCTCGAGCGCGACGAGCAATACGTGCTCCTGGACATTTCGCACAAGCCCGCCGCGTGGATCCGCGAGCGCTTTCCGACGTTGACCCGGCGCTGCCTCGAGTACGGCTTCGACCTGACGGCCGGACCCGTCCCCGTCGTCCCCGCGGCGCACTACTCCTGCGGCGGGGTCGCCGTGGACGGCGACGGCCGCTCGACCCTGGGGCACCTGCGCGCCGCGGGCGAGGTCTCCTGCACCGGGGTGCACGGCGCCAACCGCCTGGCCTCCACCTCCCTGCTCGAGGGCCTGCTGTGGGGATGGCGATCCGGCAAGGCCGCGGCGATCGAGGTGCGCAAGTCGAGCCGGCGCCCCCTCCCGGCCGTGCGCCCCTGGCAGCCGGAGAACGAGACGGTGGACTCCGCCCTCATCGCCCAGGACTGGATGGTCATCCGCCACACGATGTGGAATTACGTGGGGCTGCTGCGCTCGGAGAAGCGCCTTCACCGCGCCGGGCGCATTCTCTCGGAGCTCCAGGTCGAGATCGAGGACTTCTACCGGCGCGGCACCATGTCCGACGAGCTTCTGGGACTCAGAAATGGGGTCCAGACGGCCGTCGCCATTCACAGGGCCGCCTCCGAGAACCGCGTGTCGCGGGGCACCCATTACCGGGAAGACTAGGTGGTAGGTGGTAGGTGGTAGGTGTTAGGGAGGGCCCAGCTCCGGGCCTACCACCTACCACCTACCACCTCGGCTATAGTCCCTTCTCCATGAGCGTCCTCTTCCTGGATTTCGAAGGCACGGAGCGCAACGCGCGGGTTCAGAAGCTGGCCCGCACCGGCGCGCACGTCGTCGCGTCGGAGCCGCGCTGGCCGGCTTTCTTCGAGCTGGCGAAGAAGGAGAAGCCCTACGCGATCGCCGTCGATTTCGCGCAGGCCCCCTCGCATGCCCTGGAGACGGCCGACTATCTCGCCAAGGCCAAGGAAACGCGCGACGCGGCGGTCTACCTGCTTCGCGTCCCCCCGGACCGCATGGACATCGTGGCCAAGCGTCTCCCGCAGGCGGCGATCGTCACGGACCAGGAGCTGGCCTCCCGCGTGACGGACGCCGAGAGAGAAGCCCAGGAACGCGCCCGGCAGAAGAAGGAAGCGGCCGCCGCCGCGCGTAAGAACGCCCGCGCCCGGGTCGCCGGCGAGAAGCCGGCGGCCGCCGGCAAGCAGGCCGCTTCGGCGCGCCCGGCCAGGCCCTCCGTCGCGAAGCCTCCGGCCGGGCCGAGGAAGCCTCAGCCGGTCGCGAAGAAGAAGGCCGCGGCCCCGAACCCGAAGAAGAAGAAAAAGGGCGCCTCGGGCAGCACGGGTTCCCGTCCCGCCCGAAAGAGGTAACTCCGGGCCCGGGTCCAGGCGTCCGGTCGGAGATCCCACGTTGAACCGCGACGGCCGGTACTACGCCCGCGCCGCCGGTGTTCTGGCGGCCTGGGCCGCGCTCGTTCTGGCCTGGTCCTACATCGCCCGCGACGCGCTTCCAATTTCCCGCCGAGAGCTCTGGCCGCAGGAGATCCAGAGGCGAGCGCCGCCGCTCGTCCGATACGACTCGGGGTGGTACCTCACGATCCTCGAGCGGGGCTACGGGCCCGTGCCGGCTCCCGGCCAGCAGTCCGCGCACGTCTTCTTTCCCCTCTATCCGCTTCTCGCCCGCGGCCTGCGAGCGATCGTGCCGGTGGACGGGTTTGTCGCGGGACAGATCCTCTCGCTGATCTGTTTCCTCGGCGCCGGGCTCCTGTTCGCGGCCGAGGGACGGCGGCGGCTCGGCGACGCGGGAAGCCGTCACGCCCTCCTCTTCCTGCTCCTCTATCCGACTGCGTTCTTCCTCGTTTCGATGTACTCGGAGTCCCTGTTTCTCCTGCTCGCCCTCGCGGCGTTTCGAGAAGCACGATGCGACCGGCCGGCCACGGCCGCGCTCCTCGGCCTCCTCGCGGGATTGAGCCGCCCGCCGGCGCTTGCCCTGGCGGCGCCGCTGGCCATCGAGGCCTTCCTGGCCGCCCGGCAGGGGCGGGCGGATCTGCCGGCGCGATCCGACCGGCGCGCGCTCGGACGCGCTCTCCTGGTCGGCGCCGCGCCCGTGGCAGGAGTGCTCCTCTGGGTGTTCGGCGCGGGATGGGCGGCGGGAGAGCCGGGACTCTTCTTCCGGATCCAGGAGGCCTGGCAGCGGGGGGCATCGCCTCTCGCCGGCATCCGGCGTTTCGCCGAGGGGCTCCCCTCCCGCATCGCGCGCGGAGACGCGCGGGAGCATCCCTCCTTCCTCCTCGACTACGCGCACTTCCTGCTCTTCGCCGCGATCGGGGTCTACCAGGCGCGGCGGCGCCTCTTCTCCGACGCGGCGTGGACCGCGGGAGCGCTCCTGCTCCCGATCGCCAGCGGCATCTCGGCGAGCCTCCCGCGCTACGTGCTGGTGGTCTATCCCGCCTTCTACGCTCTGGCGCGGATCTTCGAGGGACGGCCGCGACTCCGGCTGGCGTGGTGGATCCTCTCGGGTCTCCTCCTCGCGGCCGGCGAGGCGGCGTTCGTCCACTGGCGATGGGTCGCCTGAGATCGGCCGGATCCTCTGATCAACACTCATCAATCCCGATCGGCGATTGTCCGATAGAATCGCCGGCCCATCGGAAAGAAAGGAAACGCACATGGATAAGGGGTTTTCGAAGGAGAGTCTTCAGAAATACGCGGCCGACAGCCGCGAGGAGTTCGAGCGGGTCCTGAAAGATCTCGTGGAGATCCCGTCGGTCTCCGGGCAGCCGGAGCACAAGGCGGACATGCGGCGCGCCGCCGAGTACGCGGTCGGCCTGATGGAGTCCTTCGGAGCGAAGGCGAAGCTCATCGAGACCGGGGGGCACCCGATGGTGTACGGGCGCTTCGACCGCTCCGATCGGATGCCGACGGTGACCGTGTACAACCACCTCGACGTCCAGCCGGCCTCCATGAAGAAGGAGCCGTGGAAGAAGGAGCCTTTCGAATTCTTGAAGGAGGGGGACAACTATCTCGGGCGCGGCACGACCGACGACAAGGGCCCCGCGGTGACCGCTCTCTTCGGCGCGCGCTACGCGTTCCAGAACGGCGCGGCCGCCAACATCCACTTCCTTTGGGAGATGGAAGAGGAGATCGGCAGCCCCCACTTCGAAAGCACGATCCGCGAGCACGCCGGGGAGTTCGCGACCGACTCGATCGTCGTCGTGGACACGGTCTGGGTGTCGCGCTCCCGCCCCGCGCAGCCGGCGGGCCTGCGGGGCCTGCAGGGACTCTTCTTCGACCTCGAGACCGGGGAGACCGACCAGCACTCCGGCACGGCGGGCGGCGCGGCCCGCAATCCCCTGACCGAGATGTGCCAGTTGATCTCCGAGTGCGTGGACGGGAAGACCGGCCGCGTCAAGATCCCGGGCTTCTACAGCGACGTCGTTCCCCCGAGCAAGAAGGAGCTCGAGGACCTGAAGAAGAGCGGATTCACCGTCTCCGGCTTCAAGAAGGACCACAAGTACAAGAAGCTGCGCGTGGAAGACCCCGTCGAGGTCATGAAGCGGATCTGGATGATGCCCACCTTCGAGGTCCACGGAATCCTCGGCGGCTATCAGGACGGGCGGACGGTCAAGACGATCATTCCGCCGAGGGCCACGGCCATCGTCTCCTGCCGCCTCGTGCCGAACATGAACCCCAGGAAGGTCGTCAAGCTCGTGACCGACTTCGTCAAGTCCAAGAACCCGGACGTGAAGGTCTCCGCCGAGCACGCGCTGCCCGCCTATTCGGGCAAGACCACCGGCCCGTACGCGGACGCGATCCGGAGCGCCACGAAGTTCGCCTTCGGCAAGGAGCCGGTCTTCGTGCGCGAGGGGGGCTCGATCGGCGCCGTCCTTTCCATGGAGAAGGTGTTGAAGAAGCCGATCGTCTTCCTCGGCCTGTCCCTTCCCGAGCACGGATACCACGCGCCCAACGAGAACTACGACTGGGGACAGGCTTCCGGCGGGATGGTCGCCTTCGCCAAGTACTTCGACGAAATCGGCGCGATGAAGTCCGCTCCGTAACCGCGGGGGAGCACCCGGCTCACAACGCGCGCGGCCCCTCTCCCGTAAGAAGGGGAGCATGGGGGACCGGCCGCCGCGGGAGTTGCTCGGAGCGATCGGCGGCGCTGTCGGGACGATCCCGCTTCTGCCGGTCGTCCGCGATCTCGCGTCGCGGTTTCTCTCACCCGCCGTCCTGCCCGGAGCGGAAAGGCGAGCCGCGGACATCAAGGCCGCGACCTATCTCGAAGCCGCGGTCTTCCTCTTCGCGATTCCGGCCGCGGTCCTTTTCTTCGGAGAGATCCTCCCGAGACTGCTCGAGTCCCGATCGGGATGGAGTCCGTCTCTCTCCGGATCTCCGGGTGCGGTCTTCGCCCTGTCCGCCGTCCTGTGGCGCCTCGGCGCCAGTCCGTCGGCGAGCCTCGCCGCCGGCGCCCTCGCGGCGGCCCTGCTCGCGGCGGCGCTCCTTCTTGCGTCGAGCCGGCTCGTTCCCCGGCGCTTCTTCGAGGAGCCGAACCGTTCGGCGCTCATCCGAGTCGCGGCGGCGGGGCTGGCCTGGAGCCTCGCCGCCCGGTCGGCCCGATCCCACGAGTCCCCGGCGGCCACCGACCTTCGCGGGACCCTTCTCCTGGCGGCGGCCCTGCTCTCGCTCCTCGCCATCCGGAAAGCGCGGAGACGCCGGCGTGCCGCGGCGTGATCGAGTGGCTCGGCCGGCTGGAGCGTTTCGCCTGGATCCCCATCTCTCTCTCCGCGGCCGCGCTCGTCGCGAGCGGCGCCGCGTCTCTCCTCCTGACGCTCTCTGCCGTTCTCTTTTTCGCCGCGCCGTTTCTCTTCCGCGAAGCCCGCCGATGGCGCGCTCTGACAGGGGCCGCGCTCCTCGTCTTCCTCGCGGCCTGCGGGTGGACGGTCTACGACCGTCCGGACGGGCCGATCGAGCTCTTCGAAGACGGGCAACTGCTCGCGCCGGCGCAGACATACGCCAACGGCGGGCGTCCGTACCTCGACACCTATCCCGTCCACGGCTGGGGCGCCGACGGAGGTGTGGACGGGTTCCTCTTCCGCGCCCTCGGTCCTTCTCTGCGAGTCTTCCGATGGCGGCGCGCGGCGACGACCGCGCTCGCCCTCGCGGCTCTCGGCCTCGCGTCCGGCGTTCTCTTCGGCGGAGTCTTCTGGGGAGGCATCGGTCTCGTCTGCGCGCTCGGCTTCTGTCCCTTCCTTTCGGAGAGGCACCTCGCCGTCTTCCTGGCCCTCGCTCTTCTCCTGCGCGCGGCGAGGGATGGCCGAACCCGCGACTGGTTTCTGACCGGGATTCTCTGCGGGGCCACGGTCTTCGTGACGCTCGACTTCGGCCTGATCGCGGTGACGGGAGCGACGGCGGCCTCGATCGGGCTCGCGCTCCTGGATTTGCGGCGAACGAAGCGCTGGCGCGCGGCTCCGCTCCTGGCTCTCCTCGCCGGGATCGGGACCGGGAGCGTCCCGTTCCTCGCGGTGCTCGGCCGCGAGGGGGCGGTCACCGCCTTCCTACGAGTCTCCTTCCTGGAAATCCCGAGGATGATCACGGACGCGTGGGGCCTGCCGGCCGGCTCGGCGGGTCCGATCCTCCGGAGCGGCGGCCCGGACCGCGTCTTCTCCACGCTCGTCTCCGGCGGAGAAATGCCCTCTCTCTTTCTGCTCGCCGTCCTCGGCGCCGGCATGAGCCTGCTTCTCCTGCGATCGGCCGGCGGAATTCTCGAGCCTGTCGATCGCGCCGCCGCCGCCGCTCTCGCGGTCGCCTGCGCGGCGTGCCGGGGAGCTCTCGGCCGGGCGGACGCCGGGCATCTCGCCCTCTACGGCGTCTTCGCCGGACTCCCGGCCGCCTGGATCCTCTTCCGGGCGGCGCGGGCCCGCCGCCATCCGATCCTCCTCTCCGGGGCCGTTCTCGCTCTTCTCCTCGCGCGCCTCCACCTCCACCGCGTCGTCGCGCTCGAGGCCCGCGCCGTGATCGATGCCGCCCAGGCCCGCGAAGCCGCGGCCGGCGCCGGCCCGCAGGCGGAGGAGGTCGCGGCGCTGCGCCGGTACTTCGACTCCGCGCTTACCCCCAAGGAGACCTTCTTCGATTTCGGCAACGAGCCGGCCCTCTATTTCCTCCTCGGCCGCGCTTCCCCGATCCGGTACGCCTGCGTGCCGTTCTACGAAGCGGAAGAAAAGCAGCGCGAAGTGATCGAGGCGCTCGAAAGGACCCGGCCGCCTCTGGCGATCCTCGCCAGCGGAAGCCCGCGCGACGCCTTCGACGGCGTGCCCAACCGGGAACGCGCCCCCCGCGTCGCCGCCTACCTCGACGCCCACTACCGCCCCGCCGTCATGATCGCCGGCCATGTCATCGGGATACGGATTCCAGATTCCAGATTCCACATTCCAGATTTCTCGAGGCTCCTCGGCACGGACCCTGAAACCTGGAACCTGAAACCTGAAACCGCGTCGCCTACCGAAGCAGCTCTTCGAGCGACGCAGACGCGTCGGTCTTCGCGTCGCGGTACTTGACGATGACGGGAGTCTGCAGGGAGATCCCCCACTCTTCGCCTTTTCCCCCTCGCACGGCGCGGGCGCCGGGAACGACGACCGCTCCGGCCGGGATCTCCAGCGGCTGGCCGGGCCGCTTCCGGTACTCGACTCCCCGCGGCAGGTCATAGACGGGCGTGCCGCCCGTCAGGATGACGCCGGAGGCGAGGACGGCGCGCTCGCGCACGATCGCTCCCTCGTAGACGCCGCAGTTGCCTCCGACGAGCACGTCGTCCTCGACGATGACGGGAAGCTCTCCCACCGGCTCGAGCACGCCGCCGATCTGCGCCGCCGCCGAGAGGTGCACGCGCTTTCCGATCTGCGCGCACGAGCCCACGAGCGCGTGCGAGTCCACGAGTGTCCCGGCGTCCACGTAGGCCCCGACGTTGACGTAGGCCGGCGGCATCAGCGTGACTCCGGGAGCGATGTAACAGCCGTCGCGGACGGCGGTGCCGCCGGGCACGACACGGACCCTCGATTCCAGGCGAAGGTCCTTCAGCGGGAAGGTGTCCTTGTCGAAGAAGCGGAACCCGGTTTCCGCGAGCGCCTCCGTCAGGGCTCCGATCTTGAAGCCCAGGAGGATCCCCTTCTTGACCCAGGTCCGGACAGTCCAGCGGTCCCCCTCCTTCTCCGCGGCGCGAATGGATCCGTCGTTCAGTCCCGCCTTGAGCTCGTCGAAGGCCGACCGGACCTGCGCGAGAGGGTGCTCTTCCGGCTCCGAGACGATCGCTTCGATGCGGCGCTCGAGGTCCGGCCTCACCGGCCGCCTTTCCTGGGGAGGAGCTTGAATCCCGCGAGGATCTTTTCGATTCTCTTTCGCGTGTCCTCGCGCACGGGGGCAAGAGGCAGCCTCACCGTCTCCCCGCACTTCTTCATGAGCGAGAGCGCGCACTTGGCGGGCGCCGGGCTCGACTCCCAGAAGTTCATCTCCATGAGCGGGAGATACCGGCGCTGGAGCCGCCGCGCCTCCGTCCACTTCCCCTCCAGCGCCGCCCGCACGAGGGTGCCCATGTCGCGGGGGATCTCGTTGGAGACGACGGAGATCAGCCCCCTCCCTCCGAGCGCGATGAGCGAGAGCGCGGTCGCGTCCTCCCCCGAGAAAACCAGGAAGTCTTCCGGCAGGCAGGTCATGAGCCGCGCGATCTTGGCGAAGCTGCCCGACGCCTCCTTCAACCCGACGATCCGCGGGATCTCCGCCAGGCGCAGGATCGTCTCGACGTCCAGGTCCGAGCCGGTGCGGCTTGGAACGTTGTAGACCAGGATCGGCAGATCGGTCGCCTCCGACAGCGCGGAGTAATGGCGGTAGAGCCCTTCGGGCCCTGGCCTGTTGTACATCGGCGAGACCGAGAGGATCCCGTCCGCGCCGACCTCGGCGGCGTCGCGCGCCCAGAAGACGGCCTTCGCGGTGTGGTTGCCTCCCGCGCCGGCGATGACCGGCACGCGGCCGTTGGCCACGCGGACGACCGCCGCCGTCACGGCCTTGCGCTCGTCGCCCGAGAGGGTCGCCGATTCTCCCGTCGTCCCGCACGGCACGAGGAAATCGATCCCCCGCTCGATCTGCCAGTTGACGAACCGTTCGAGCGTCCCGAAGTCGATCCGCCCCTTCTCGTCGAACGGCGTGATGAGAGCCGTGCCGCACCCTTTCCAGTCCGCCTTCGCTCCTGCTTTCACTCGACCTCCAGTTGTCTGGACCTCATGCACCCTCCGCCACTTCCTTCAGTAGATCTCCGAATTCATAGACGCCCGTCCGCCCCGCGATCCGCTCGGCCGCCCAGACGGCGCCCCGGGCGAAACCGGCGCGGCTGCGGGCGCGGTGAATGATCTCGACCTCGTCCTCCGGCGACTCGAAGACGAGCCGGTGAGTTCCCGGGATCGTGCCCGAGCGGATGCTCGTGACGGGGAGCGTCCGGCCGGTCTCCATCTCGAAGAGGGTGCCGACGGTCCGCGCGGTCCCGGAGGGCGCGTCGCGCTTTTCCGCGTGGTGCTCCTCGACGAGGTAGGCGGCGTAGCCGGCCGGCGCGTAGAGGCGCGCGGCGCGCGTCGCGAGCTCGAAGAAGTGGCGCACTCCGACGGAGAAATTGGCGGCGTGGACGAGCGCTCCACCACCGCGCACGAACGCCTCCGCGACGCGGGGAAGCTCCTTGCTCCACCCGGTCGTGCCGCAGACGACCCGGGAGCCCCGCCCGCCGAGGACGAGCAGGTTCTCGACGGCCGCGGCGGGAGTCGTGAACTCGAAGACCGCGTCCGCGCAGGACAGCCGCTCCGCCGTCAGGCCCGAGCCGCCGGCGTTCTCCTTCGAGGCGAGAGCCCACGCGACGTCGTGGCCGCGCCCCGCCGCGACGGCCGCGATCCCGCGACCCATCTTGCCCGCGCCGACGATGCCGAATCGCATAAAGCAGGTTTCAGGTTCCAGGTGCCAGGTGCCAGGTGCCAGGTGCCAGGTTGCTAACGCTAACACCTGATACCTGACACCTGGCACCTGCATTCCCCCTGACACCTCAAAACCTGAAACCTAACTCCCGAAGAACTCAGCGTGCAGGAGGCGCACGGCGTTCTCTACGTCCTTCTCCTCGATGACGAACGAAACGTTTCGCCGGGAAGCGCCCTGCGAGATCATGAGGATGTTGATCTTCTCGACGGCGCGGAAGATCCGCGCGGCGATCCCGGGGCTGAACTTCAGGTCCTGGCCGACCAGGCACACGAGGGCGCGGCCGCTCGCCACCTCGACCTGCGCCATTTCCTCCAGCTCCCGCCGGATCTCCGGGAGGCGCGAGGGATCGTCCACCGTCACGGAGACGGAGACCTCCGAAGTCGTGACCATGTCCACCGGCGTCTCGTGCCGCGCGAAGACGTCGAACAGGGTGGGCAGGAACCCGGAGGCCATGAGCATCCGGCTCGTCACGATGTCGACCGTCGCGATCCCCTTCTTGAAGGCGATCGAGCGCACGCCCGAGGCCTCGGGCGGGGCCGAGGAGCGCACCTCGGTGCCCGGCAGGTCGGCCCGCCGGGAATTGCGGATGCGCACGGGGATCCCCTTCTCGACGGCCGGCGCGAGGGTCAGCGGGTGCAGGACGCGCGCGCCGAAATAGGCGAGCTCCGACGCCTCGTCAAACGAGATTCTCTCGATGACCCGGGCCTCCGGCACCACGCGCGGATCCGCCGTCATCATGCCGCCGACGTCGGTCCAGATCTCGACCGCGGCCGCCCCGAGGACCGACCCGAGGATCGCCGCGCTCCAATCCGAACCGCCGCGCCCGAGAGTCGTCGTCTCTCCCGCCCGGGTCGCGCCGATGAACCCCCCGGCCACCGGGATCTCGCCGCGGGCGCACAGCGGAAGAAGGCGCGCGCGGGCCCGCCTTCCGGTCTCCTCTTCGTCGGGACGCGCCCGGCCGAAGTGACCGTCCGTGATCAGGATCTCCCGCGAGTCCACCGCCACCGCGGCGAGTCCCCGGGCCGCCAGGGCGCGCGCGACGATCGCCGCGGAGATGCTCTCCCCGTGGGCGAGGAAGCGGTCGCGGCTGTCGGCCGGGACCGAGCGCAGCTCCGCGACGGCCCGCGTCATCCTGTCGAGCTCCGCGAAGTCGCCCTCGATCTCGCGCCGGACTTCTCCGGCTCCCGGCCCGAAGAAATCGGCGAGCACGGCCGCCGTGCCGCGCTCGAGCCCGCGGATCAGGCCGCATGCGGCCTCCCCGTCGCGGCGCGCGGCCTTCTCCAGCGCGGCGACGAGGACGTCGGTCGTGTCGCCCATGGCGGAGACCACGACGATCGGCCGTTCCGGCGCCGCCCGCGACACGATCGCCGCGAGGCGTTCGAGCGCGGCGGCGTCCTCGACAGATGTGCCGCCGAACTTCTGGACGATCAGTCGAGGAGCCCCCTGACGGCCGCGTACTCGGCGTTCAGGACCGAGGCCCCCGCCGCGCCGCGAACCGTGTTGTGGCCGAGGACGGTGAATTTCCAGTCGAGCAACGGGCAGGGTTTGAGGCCCCCCACGAGCGTCGCCATCCCCCCCTCCGTGTCCACGTCGCGCCGCGGCTGCGGCCGCTGTGCCTCGGAGAGGTAGTGGATCGGGCGCCGCGGCGCCGACGGGAGAGCGGCGACCTCCCCGGGTCCGCGGAAATCCCGCCAGGCCCCCTCGACTTCGGGAGCGGGCACCCGCCGGGAGAATCCGGCGGAAACGGATTCGGTGTGGCCGTCCTCGACGGCGACACGGTACGTCATCGCGGAGATGACGAACGGCGCCGGCTCGACGCTCTCTTCGCGGGTCCGGCCGAGGATCTTCGCGACCTCCCGCTCCATCTTCGCCGCTTCCTCCGGGATGTCGGGAATCACGTTTCCCAGGATGTCGAGCGAGGGAACGCCCGGGTAGCCCGCGCCGGAGACGGCCTGCATCGTCGAGACGAAGACCCGCTCGATCCCGAAGGCCGCGTGGAGCGGCGCGAGGGCGATCGCGAGAAACATCGTCGAGCAGTTGGCGTTGGTGATGATCGCGCCCTTCCACCCCCGCTCCCGCCGCTGCCGCGCGACGAGATCCAGGGAGTCGGGATTGATCTCCGGGATGAGAAGGGGAACGTCCGCGTCCATCCGGTACGCCGACGCGTTGGAGAAGACGAGCATTCCCCGCCGGGCGCACTCGGGCTCGACCTCGCGCGCCGTCGCCGCGTCGAGGGCCGAAAAGACGATCGCGCAGGGGAGCGCGTCCGTCACCGCGGCGACCGTCATCGCCGCGACGCGCTCCGGCAGCGCCGACGGCAGCCGCCAGCGGGCGGCCTCGGCGTAGCTCTTCCCCCGCGAGCGGTCGGAGGCCGCCACGGCCGCGAGCTCGAACCAGGGATGGTCGGCGAGCCTCTCGACGAAACGCTGGCCCACCGTGCCGGTCGCCCCCAGGATCCCAACGGGTATCTTTCGCGACCTGTCCATGCGTCCAGCTTGACAGCATACAGAACATGGGTCCATCGTTTCATCGCCATGAGCTCACCGCCTCACCTGCCGACCTGCCCTCAGTGCGGGCGCAGGATCGCGGCCTGGAAGAAGGAGCACTGTGTCTACTGCGGCGCCGTGTTTCCTCCCGACCTGAAGGCCGGGTTCTCGGAGCCGGAAACATTGAAATGGGTGGAGCGCCCCGCCATTCCGCCCGACGCCGCGAAGAAGCTCGAGATGATGAAGATCGTTCCCCTGGAAGGCGGCGCGAAAACACGCTCGCTGCCGATGTTGATCGGGTTGCTCTCGCTCCCGATCTTCGCCGTGCTCTTCTATCTCCTCTCCAACGTCCTTCGCCGATACTCGGGAGCGGCCTCCGCCGCCGTCCTGATCGCCGGCGTCGGATTCCTCGGCTACCTCGTCTGGTCCCTGCGAAGGTCGAGCTCGCGCTGAGCTCTCCGGCGCGGGACGCGGCTCAAACGGCCGGCCGCCCCTGGATCAGCCGGATGAGGAGCACGATGACCGCCGCCACGAGAAGAAGGTGAATCAGGGCCCCGACGTGCCACACGGAGAATCCGAGAAGCCAGAGGATGAGCAGAATGACGAAGACGGTCCACAGCATGACGTTCCCTCCTTCGACCGACTCTTCATTGGCAAGGACCGTGCCACGGCTGCCCGGATGAGAGCGTGACGGGAATCGCGCTCAAGAATCCCGTGGCGCTTCCGGCTCGCCTCGAAGTCGAGAGGGCGAAGCGGCTTCTCCTCGTCGATGCGCCGGCGGAGCTGGCGGATCTTCTCCTGCGGTCGCGTCCAGAGAAATCCGAGACCCGCCTCGCCGGGGCGCGGTCCCTTTCGACCGTGAAGGAGACGTTCGACGCGGTTCTTCTGTGGCGCGAGGACCGTGTCGGGTCTCGCTCAGTCCTGGAAGGCGTCGTCCGGCGCCTGGACCCCGGCGGCGTCCTCTGGATCGTCACGGCGATGCGGAAAGTCATCGGCCCGAGGACCCCCGCGGTTCATCGCCTGCAGCTCTCCGACCTGATCAAGGGGCTCGAGCGCCACGGCCTCTCCAGCGATCGCGAAGTGCGGATCACGTCGTGGCACACGGCCTACCGGTTTGTCTATTCGAGATAGGGGAAGAAGCGCCCCTCGATCCGGAAGGAGCGACCGGCGCCCGGCTCGGCGGTGACCTGGCAGCGCACGACTTCCAGCGTCGACGAGAACGAGACTCCCGGAGCCGTCAGGCTGATCGGGTACTTCGTTCCCACCTTCAGCGACGAGTCGAAGTCGAACCGGACGCCGGTCGGAGAAACCTGGAGCACCCGGATGGCCTTTTCCCACCGGACCTTCAGCTGGTACTGCTCGGGTTTCAACCTCGCGGCGTGCCCCGAATCCGTGCTTCTCCTCGGACGACCGGCCGAACCGGCCGGCGGATCCGTTTTCCTGTCTGCCACGATTCCTCCCGGCTCGTCCCACCCACTGCCTGCCGCGACGATTCGAACGCCCTTCCTGCCAGAACCGCGCCAGGATCCCGGCGCGACCGACATCCGAAGAGGCGGCCCGACGGAAGGATCCTCCTAGGTCTTCCCGCCGAGGGACTTCGCCAGCCGGATGGCCGCTTCCATTCCCTGCTTCTCGCGCACCGAACGCACGCGTGACTTCTCCGCGGGCTTCAACCGCCGGACGTAGCCCATGTACTTCCCCTGCTGTTGCCGCAACGCGCGAACCCGCGGCGACATCTGGATCCGGCGGCGGGGCCGCGCCTTCTTCGCCGCCGCGCGGCCGGGCCGCCCGCGACGCCGGCGCGCGCGCGCGGGAGCAGCCGGAGACAGCCGCTCGAGGTTCGCCAGCCGCTCCTTGAGGCTTCGGATCTCCTGGTCGCGGCTCTTCATTGCCTTCTGGATGTGCGATTCCCTTAGCTTGCCCTGCGACATCAGGAGATTCAACACATAGTGGGACTGATCCGGGCTGAGTTTCATTCTTCTTCCTTTCTCAAAAACTGCCGTCGACCCGACCGGTCGAGTCTATAACGGCCCCCCCTCCGCGCAAGACATTTGTATATCAATTGTCACGAGCCCACACAAACGCCATAACACGCGTCCGGCGGCCCCTTCACCTCTTGCGGGCCGCCGAGACTCTGGGACTCGAAGCCTTCGCGCTCTTCTTCGCGGCCGGCCGTTTGGGCGCTCTCGAGCGGCGCGCCGTGGGGAGAAGCGCCTTGACGACCTCGGCCCGGATGATCTTGCCTTCCGTCATGACGTAGGCGCGGTGGACGATGTTACGGAGCTCGCGGACGTTGCCCGGCCAGTCATAGGAGCTGAGCAGCTCGATCGCCCCCGGATCCCATCCGGTGACGCCCGCTCTTTCCTGCTCTTCGATCAGCTTTCGAAAATGCTCGCCAAGCAACGGTATGTCGTCGCGTCTTTCCGTCAAAGGAGGAAGAGCGATCGGAAAAACATTGAGTCGATAGTAGAGATCTTCGCGGAGTTTCTTTTCCTTTATGGCTTCCCTCGGGTCGCGGTTCGTGGCCGAGATGAGGCGCACGTCCACCTTGATCTCGCTCGAGCCGCCCACGCGCCGCAGAGTGCGGTCCTCCAGAACTCTCAGGAGCTTGACCTGGAGCTCCGCCCCCATCTCGGTGATCTCGTCCAGGAACAGCGTGCCGCCCATCGCCTCCTCGAAGTAGCCGACCCGCCGTTTGTCCGCCCCGGTGAAGGAGCCGCGCTCGTGCCCGAAGAGCTCGCTCTCGATCAGGGTGGGAGAAATGGCGCCACAATTGAAGGCGACGAAGGGTTTGCCGCCGCGGCGCGACAGCCGGTGGATCGTCCGCGCCGCGACCTCCTTGCCGGTTCCGGAGGCCCCCGTGACGAGGATCGGGGCGTTGGAGCGCGCGACGCGTCGGATGATGTCGAAGATCCTCACCATCGGCCCGGAGCGTCCCACCAGGTCGCCCAGGCGCCCGGTCTCCTGCAGCTCCGCGCGCAGGGTCTCGACTTCGGTCTCCAGGCGCCGGCGGTCCGCCAGGCGGTTGAACACGACCTCCAGCTGCGCGGGCCTCAGCGGCTTCAGGAGGTAGTCGAAGGCTCCCGCGCGCAAGGCCTCGATGGCATTGTCGATGGATCCCTGGCCGGTGATCACGATGCCTTCGCGGTCGGGATCCTTCTCGCGCGCCGAGCGGAGGATCTCGATCCCGTCGCCGTCGGGCAGGTGGATGTCCACGATCAGGATCCTCGGATCGAATTCCTCGAGGACCTTCGCGGCCTCCTTGCAGGTCCCGACCGACAGCGGCTCGAAGCCGAAGTCCTTGATCGACTCCTCGAGCCCCTTGCGGGTCGAGAGATCGTCTTCGACGACGAGGACCTTCAACGCCGTTGCTCCGGAAGCGTCAGGATCGCGACGACGCGGTCGCCGTCCTGTTCGAGACTCACGGTCCCGCCCGCCTCCGCGCTGTAGAACCGCGCCCGCGCCAGCCCCATCCCCCAGGTCTTTCCCGGCGCGGCCATCCGCGGAGAGAAGAGCCCATCCGGATCCGCCGCGGGCAACCGGCCGGGATTCTCGACGCGGAAACGCAGGCCCTCTTCTCCGCGCTCGAGAGCGAGTGTCACCGATCCGGCCGGAGCGGCCTCGAAGGCGTTGGCGAGAAGCGCGCCGACGGCGTCCCCGATCGCGCGGCGGTCTCCCCTCACGAAGCCCCCCGTCGCGCCTTCGAGCCTGGCTCCGTCCGCGTTCCCGCCGGAAACCGCGGCGGCGACGAGCTCGTCGAAGGAAAACGACTCGTCCGGGGCCGGCTCGAACAGGAGCAGATCGCGCCCCCGGTCGAAGAGATCGAAAGCCCGCGAGATCTCCGCCTTCGCGATGGCCAGCGACTCGGAAGGATCGGTTCCGCGCCGCACGCGCCGGTCCGCGCCTTCCAGGTGGAGGGACACGGCCGAGAGCGGCGTCGCCAGGTCGTGCAAGAATCGCCGGAGGAAGTCACGATGAGCGGACTCCGCGAACGGCGCTTGTTTCCTTGCCGGATCGGCATTCTTCTTGCTCAATAAGGGTGGTTCCAGAAACGCATCGTATGTCAAGTGAGTCCCCGAGAATGAGGCATGCCGCGAAGAGAACACGGACCCGGAGCCCGGGATTTCGCTCTTCGCTGAGAACCCGCCTCCGCGTCTCCGCCTTCGTCGGCATCGCGATCCTCGGAGCGTGGCTCGCCTACACGGTCAACGCCGTCCTCGCGCTCCACCAGGTGGCCGTCACGATCCAGCGCACGAGCGACCTCCGGGAGCGCATCCAGGAAGCCCAGACCGGGCTCTTCGAGGCCGACGAGGCTCTGGACCGCTACACCGCGAGCGGCCAGGGATACGACCTCTCGCGACACAACGCGGGGCGGACATCGCTGCACATGGCGCTCGGGGCGGCCAGCCGCCGGGTCCTGACGGAGAGCTCGCGCGGCCTTCTTCAAAGAGCGGAGGCGGCCGAGCAGATGTACGCAAAGGCGGCCGACGCCGCGATCGCGGCCTTCCGGCCCGACGAGCCGGCGGCCGCCCGCGAGCAGCGCGACAACGTCGTGTCCCCGACGGCCGAGAAGCTGCGCGACGTCCTCCTGGAGCTCCAGGGACGCTTCCTCCACGCCGAGACCCTGGCCGACGGGCGGGTCAAGGAGATCCGCGACTCCGCGGTGACCGCGCTCGCCGTTCTCGCGGCCCTCATCCTGGCGGGATTGCTGTGGCTCCTCGCCGACGTCAACCGCCGCATCCTCCTCCCCTGCAGCGCGGCCGCCCAGGCCCTCGGCGACCTCACGGCCGACCGCGCCCCTCCCCGGCTCTTCGACCAGTCCGACGACGAGATCGGCGAGCTCGGCCGCAATTTCAACCGCGCCGCGACGCTCCACGCCGAGCGGTCCCGCGCGCTCGCCGAGCTCGACATCCAGGCGTCGGTCAACGCGGTCCTCGCCGCCGCGGCGACCGTCAACGATCTGGCCGGTTTCGGCTCGAAGGTCCTGCAGGAGATCGTCCGCGTCTCCGGCGCCTCCTGCGCCGTTCTCTATCTGCCGGAGGCGGACGGACAATTCACGCCGGCCGTGTCGCTCGGCGGCAGCGAGGGGGAGGACCGCATCGGGCGCGAGGAGGCCCGCCGCGCGGCGCAGGAGCGCCGCCCGATCTTCCTCTCGGTGGATCCCCGGACGCCGGCCATCAACCTGTACGACGGGAGGATCCTCCCCCGGGAAACGGTCACGATTCCGCTCGTCTATTTCGACCACGTCGTCGGCGTGCTCGCGCTGGGAGCCGCGCAGAACTTCACGGCCCCGGCCCGCAACGCGCTCTCTGCCATCGCGCCGTCTCTCGCCGTCGCCCTCGCCAACGCCTCGGCCAACGAGCGGGTGGGCGAGCAGTCGCGGCGCCTCGCCGAACAGAACGAGCTCCTCGAGGAGCAGCGCAGCCGCATCGCGCGGACCGCGGAGGAGCTCCAGCGCGCGTCGGCGTTGAAGGACCGGTTCCTGGCCTCGGTCTCGCACGAGCTGCGCACGCCGATGACCGTCATCCTCGGCTTCACCGGGGCCCTCCTGCGCGGCACCCAGGGAGCGCTGAACCCGGAACAGAAGCAGAGCCTCGATCGCGTTCAGCGCAACGCGAAGATGCTGCTCGGCCTCATCAACGACGTGCTCGACATCTCCAAGATCGAAGCGGGGAAGATGGAGATCACCCGCGAGACGATCGAGGTCGGCTCTCTCCTGGACCAGGTCCGGAGCGACTTCGCGCCGGCCGCCGCGAGGAAAGGGCTCACGCTGACGACCGACACAGCGCCGGGCCTCGGCCGCGTCACGAGCGACGCCTCGCGGCTGACGCAGGTCCTCTCCAACCTCGTCGGGAACGCCCTGAAGTTCACCGACCGGGGATCGATCCTCGTTCGCGCGGAGCCGCGCGAGCACGGTCGCTGGGCCGTCGTCGTGGAGGACACGGGCATCGGCATCCCGGAAGAGGAGCAGGAGACGATCTTCGAGGAATTCCGCCAGGGCGAGCCGGAGGAGCATCGCGGCCGGGGCGGAACGGGCCTGGGCCTGGCGATCGCGCGCAAGCTGACTCTCGCGCTCGGCGGCACGATCTCGGTCGAAAGCGCCCCCGGAAAAGGGGCTCGCTTCACGGTCCTGCTCCCCCGGGACCTTCCGGCCGAGGCGGCGGCGCCCTCCCGGGAGCTTCCCGCGCTTGCGGCCGGACCGGACGGCCAGAAGACCGTCCTCATCGTGGACGACGACGAGGGAGTGCGCGAGTTCCTGGCGGTCGAGCTGAAGACCTACGGGCTGAAGATCCTCCAGGCGGCCGATGGCCGCAGGGGCCTCGAGACCGCGCGAAAGGAACGACCCGACGCCATCCTCCTGGACGTCCTCATGCCGAACCTCGACGGCTGGGAAACGCTGCGGGCCCTGAAACAGCTCACGGAGACGCGCTCGATCCCGGTCGTCATCCTCTCGGTCGTCGACAACCGCGCCTTCGGCATCTCGCTGGGCGCCGTCGAGCACCTCGTCAAGCCGGTGGAGCGGCCGGCGCTGCTGCTGGCGCTCTCCCGGGCCGGAGTGCTCGCGACGAAGGGGCATGTCCTCGTCGTGGACGACGACGCCGACGTCCGGTCGCTCCTCGAGCAGGAGCTCGTGGCGGCGGGCTACCGGGCGAGGACGGCCGCGGGAGGGACGGAGGCCCTGGATCTCCTGAGCCGCGAGCGCCCGAGCGCGGTCCTGCTCGACCTGATGATGCCGCCTCCCGACGGGTTCGAGGTCCTCTACCGGATCCGGCGCGACCCCCTCCTGCGCGATCTGCCCGTCATCATCGTCACCGCGAGGGAGCTTTCTCCCGACGACGAGAGGACGCTCCAGGGCTCGGTCCAGCGCATCATCCGGAAGAGCTCCGGAAACGCCCGGCTCGTCGACGAAGTCCTCGAGACGCTGAGGGCCGGCTGATGGCCAGGGTCCTCGTCGTGGAGGATTCGCCCGACATCCGCGCGCTCATCCGGATGCTGCTCGAGCCGGCCGGACACGAGGTGCTGGCGGCCGCGGAAGGCCGCGAGGGCGTCGAGGCCGCGCGCCGCGACAAGCCCGACCTCGTCCTGATGGACCTGTCCCTTCCCATTCTCTCCGGCTGGGAGGCCACGCGCCAGATCAAGAGCGACCCGGCGACGTCCCACATCACGGTCCTCGCGGTCACCGCCCACGCGATGCAGGGGGACCGGGACCGCGCCCTGGCGGCCGGCTGCGACGGGTTCCTCTCCAAGCCGATTGACGAGGAGACGTTCGAGAAAGAGGTGGAGTCCTGGCTGCGCCGGGGGAAGAAGGAGACGAGCCGGGCCGCCGCCGCTCCGTCCGCGGCGGAGACGCCTCCCGAGGACGGGTCCCGGCAACGCGGCCGGGTCCTGGTCGTGGACGACAATCCCGAGGTCGCCGACCTGATCCGGGAGGACCTCGAAGCCGACGGCCATGAGGTCGTCGCGGCCCGGGGCCTGGCGGAAGCTTCTTCGCTCTTCACCCAGAACAGCCAGTTCGATCTCGCCGTCGTCGACGTCATGCTGGGAAGGGACTCCGGCTACGAGCTGACGGGCGAGCTCATCGCGCGCTCCGGCGAATACCTCCCGGTCCTCCTCGTGACCGCGGGCACGATCGACCGGGAACGCGGCTACGCCGCGGGGGCCGACGATTTCATCGGCAAGCCGATCGAGAGCGCGGAGCTGCGCGCCCGGGCCCGCTCCCTGATCCGCATCGGCCGCGCGATCCGCGAGCAGGGGCGCGCGATCAAGGAGCGCGCGGAGGCGTACGAGAAGCTCGCGGAGCTCGACCGGCTGAAGTCCGATTTTCTCTCGACGGTTTCGCACGAGCTGCGCACCCCTCTGAACACGATCATCCTTCTCTCGCACGTCATCGAGCGGCAGGGCACGACGCCGGCGGACGAAGAGCGGCACCTTCACGACATCGCCGTCATCCGCGAGAGCGCGGAGACGCTGCTCCGCATGATCAACAACATCCTCGACCTCGCCAAGATCGAAGCGGGCCAGCGGGACCTCTATCCCCAGAAGGTGGAGCTCGCCCCCTTCCTGCGCGAGATGGCGGACATGCTCGAGCCCCAGGCGCGGTCGAAGTCCGTCGCGCTCCTCCTCGAGATCTCTCCCGGCCTTCCGGAGACGGCCGTGCTCGACCGGGAGAAGCTTTCGCGGGTTCTCTTGAACCTCCTCTCCAACGCCGTGAAGAACACGAAGAAGGGCCGGGTCGTCCTGCGCGCGTCGCCGTGGCAGGGATCCATCGGGTTCGAGGTCGAGGATACCGGCGGCGGGATCCCGCCGCATCTCGTCGCCACGGCGTTCGAGCCGTTCCGCCAGATCCGCACCGGCTCGGACGAAACCGGACGGGGCACCGGCCTCGGGCTCCCGATCTCCAAGCAGCTCGTCGAGGTCATGGGGGGCGACCTCCTTTTCGACAGCCGGGTGGGGCAGGGCACAAGGGTCTCCTTCACGCTGCCGAGCCTCGAGGAGCCGGCCGACACCGGCGTTGCCGCGCCGCACGGGGCGGCCGCGGCCGACGCGCCGGCCAGACCCGACTCCTCGGGCAATCCGCGGCGGATCCTCGTCGTCGAAGACGACGCCGCCTCGCGCTACGGACTGAGGAGCCTCCTCGAATCGGAAGGGTACGAGGTCCTCGAAGCCGATTCGCTCGCACGGGCCGAGGACGCGGTCCGCGACGGCCGGCCGGACATCGTCGTCGTGGACATCACGCTCCCCGACGGCGACGGCGCCGAGTGGGTGCGGCTCTCGCGCAAGAAGGGGCGGCTCGGATTCCCCGTCATCGCGCTGACCGGCGTCACGGCGGACGAGGACCGCCGGCGGATCGAGCAATCCGGCGTCCGCGCCCTGCTGCAGAAGCCCGTGGACATCCCTCTCCTCTTCAAAGCCCTGAAGGACTGCCAGGAGGAATCGAAGGCCTCCGACTCCTGACGCCGGTCGGCTCCCGCCCCCGGGACCTAGGTGTGATTTCTCAACACGTTGTTCCCATGATGTGCGCCATGTCGGTGTGGACATGGCGGCCTCGGTGTGTATCCACGATCTTCCGCTGACAACACGCACGGCTCGAACAGGCACTGTGCAGCCCGGAGTCGGCGGCGTTGCCCGGCAGCGGCCCTGTCCGAGGGCACACACCGTGAACTCGGGCTAGCGAAACTGTTTCTGTGCCCTCGGACCGGAGCGGCGGCCAGGAGGTTCTCCATGCGGCCCGGCCGCCGCGTGCCGCAGAGGACAACGACGGCGACTCCGGGCGGATTGTCCGCGACGAAGTCTCCGGAGTGGGAACAACGTCTTGAGAACTAACACCTAGGCGAGCACGTCGCGGCGCAGGAACACGACGAACGCCGCCAGGATGGCGGCGGCCGACCAGATCGTGAGGACCGCCACCGCGAACCCGATCGTGATGCCCGGAATCGGCGGGGGCGAGCCGGAGTAGTAGTCGGGAAGCGGGAGATTCGTCACGAACAGGTACTTCTGCGCCTCCCACGACGGGGCCACACGCGGCAGGATCGTCCCGGCGATGAGCGCGGCGAACATCGTGCCCATCGCGGCGGCGGTCGAGCGCAGCACGACCGATGTCAGCAGCGCCAGGGCCCCCACCGAAAGGGACGCGAACCAGGCCAGGCCGAACACGAGGAGCGTCTCCTTCCAGAGCGCGAGGGACCGGACCGTCGCGAAGTCGACCGTGTCTCCGGCGGACAGTCGGAACCCGGTCAGGATCGGGGCGCCCCACCCGCGGTAGCCGAACGCCGCGCCCCCGAAGGCGTAGGCCACGGCCCCTCCGGCGAGCACCATGAGCGTGATCGCGAGAACGAGGGCCGCGAGCTTGGACGCGAGCACGGCGGCGCGCGAGACCGGACGCGTCAGCAGGAGCTTGATCGTCCCCTGCGAGAACTCCGAGGAGACGATGTCCGAGCCGAAGACGAGGGCGAGCAGCGGCAGGAGCAGGTAGCTCGAAGCGTTGGCGAAGAGCCGGACGAAGAGCGGCCCGCTGATCGCGTCGGGGTCCACGTCGCGGTCCACGTGATACTGGAGCCGGGCGATCTCGAAGCGCGTCCAGCGCTCCGCAGTCCGGGGCATCCTCCCCGAGCGCGCCTGGTTCTGCATCCGGGCGATCCGCTCCTGCACCCGCACGCGCCAGTTCTCCTTGCCGAGGAAGCGCTCGCGTCCCTTGATCTGCGCGTACACGATCAGCCCGATCAGCGCGACCAGGATCAGGAGCACGACGCGGAAGCGACGGCGCTTCAGAAGCTTCAGCACCTCGTTCTCGACAAGAGGGAGAAATCTCATTGACTCATCCTTCGCTTCGATTGGCAAGTTGTGAATTGTGAGTTGTGAATAGGCCCGAATTCCAGGTCATTCACAATTCACAATTCACAATTCGCAATTGATCACACGGTTTCCCCTCCCGTCACTTCGAGGAAGACCTCTTCGAGAGAAGAGGCCTTCGGCTCGACGCCGTAGATCTCGATTCCTTCACTGGCCAGGGCCGCGACGGCTTGCGGGAGTTTCTCCCTCGGAATCCGCGCGGTCAGGGTCTCCTCGTTTTCGAGGAGGGGCGGCTCGGCGCCGGCGAAGGGGAGAAGAATCTCCAGCGCCCGGGCGGCGGGGCGAACGCGCCAGCGCGTCGCGCCGGAGGAGGAACGGTCGAGCAGCTCCCGCACCGGGCCGGTCGCCAGCGCCCGGCCGCGGTGGATGATCGTGACCCGGTCGCACATCTGCTCGACTTCGGACAGGAGATGGCTCGAAACGAAAACGGCGATGCCCCGCTCCGAGGCGAGCACGCGGACGAGGCGCCGGATCTCGCGGATGCCCGCGGGATCGAGACCGTTGGCCGGCTCGTCCAGGATGAGCAGGTCCGGCGCTCCCAGGAGCGCCTGCGCGATGCCGAGGCGCTGGCGCATCCCGAGGGAGTAGGTCTCGACCTTCTCGTCCAGCCGCTCCCCGAGCGCCACGAGGCTGGCGAGCTCGGCAATCCTCTGCCGCGCCGCGCCGGGGAGCATCCGCGCGAAATGGAGCAGGTTCTCCCGCCCGGTCAGGTACCCGTAGAGGTCCGGCGATTCGACGATCGAGCCCACGTGCGCCATGGCCCGGGCGAAATCGCGCGACAGATCGAAGCCCCCGATGCGCACGCGCCCGCGGTCCGGGCGCGCCAGGCCGACGAGCATCCGGATCGTCGTCGTCTTCCCCGCGCCGTTGGGCCCGAGGAAGCCGAAGACCTCTCCGGCATACAGCTCGAAGGAGACGTCCACCACCGCTTGACGCCTGCCGAAGCTCTTCGTGAGGCCCTCCGCCGACAGGACGGTTGCCCGGGTTTCCACCACTTCGCCTCCGGTTGCGTATTATCCCGGTGAATGGCGAGAACGCTGTCGCGCCTCTGGCTCTGGCGCCTTCCCGCCGCGATCGGAGTCCTGGCGGCTCTCCTCTTCGCGGCCGGCTTCGTTCTCGCGCTGCGCGGCTCTCTCGGCGAGCCCCTGGGAGGGTCTCCCGCGCCGGCGGCGTCGAAGGAGGCCGGCGTGAAATCGCCGGGCCGCCGCTTCCTGCTCGTGCTCGGCGATTCCCTGGCCCGCGGAACGGGCGACGAGACCGGGAAGGGCTATGCGTCCGACGTCCTCGAGTCGGTCAAGAAGGCGGGAGCCGCCGACATGGCGAACCTCGCGGTGAACGGAGCGGAGTCGAGCGACGTCGCGCGCCTTCTCGAGAGCGAGAACGTGGGGAGGCTCGCGGCTCCGGCGGACTGGATCCTGCTCTCCGTGGGAGGCAACGATCTTTCGCACGCCGTTCCGCGCGAAACCGGAACGACCGCATCCCCCCTCGACTCGATCGCCGGAGCGCGCACGCGCTACGCCGGCAATCTCCGGCGCATCCTCACGCGCCTGCGTGAAGTCAATCCCCGCGCGCCGATCTACCTCCTCGGCCTCTACGATCCCTTCACCGACGAGGCGTCCCCGGCGCGCATCGCCTCCTCGATCATCGTCTCCTGGAACAACCTCATCGAGGAGACCGCCCTCTCCTATCCACGGGTTTTCGTCGTCCCGACATTCGATCTCTTCCAGGGTCGTGCCGACCGGCTGGCGCCGGACCACTTCCATCCCAACGGGAACGGACACCAGGCGATCGCGCAGCGCATCGTCCAGTTGCTCCCGCCCGGCGCGTGAAAAAGGCGCCCCGGTTTCGCGGGGCGCCTGGAAACGATCCGGAGCGCCGGCGCTACCAGCGGCGGTGACGCCGCTCGTGCCGGAAGGAGCGGCCGTCCCGATCGCGGCGGGCGAAAGGGCGTTCGAAGGAACGGTACGGCCGGACGTGCCGATACCCGATCCGGTAGTCGCGGACGATCGGCCTCCCGTAGGCGAACGGATTGCCGGCGACGATCCACCGGGAGCCGTAGCGTCTGCACGGAATCCAGCGCGAGTCGTACACGAAACCGTAGCCGTAATTCGGACTCAGGAAGACCCGTTCGAAGTAGGGCCGCGGAACGTACGCGCCCACGACCGGCACGAACGGACCTCCGACCCTGATCGAGAAAGAACCGTGCGGACCGCGCACCGTCCCTCCCAACGCGACCTGCGCCCTCGCGGAGCCCGGCGCTGCGAGCAGCGCGATCGCGATCGCGGAAGCGACGAGAATGAGATTCTTCTTCATGGCACCTCCTCCCGCGGTCAAAGCCGCGGTCACAGGAAGGAACCGCAATGCCGGTGCCATGCGCACCGAACAGAAAACAAAGGACCTGGCAAGGGAACCTGTCCCCTCGGGGCGACACCGATGACCCCACTCGGAACAACCAACGGCGTGTCGCAACGACGGGAGCAGATCCTTCGGCGGCGGAGGGGCCTTGCGCCGCGGGAGCGGAGCAACGGAACTACCAGAAGCTCCGAATGCGCTGGATGAAGCGGAAGAGACCCATGAGGAGCGAGGCGACCGAGGCCGCCCGGCCGAGCTGCGCCGAGAGCGAATTCCTGCCGAAGAGCCGGTACGCGACGGTGCCGGTCACGGCGAGGCCCGTCGCGAGCAGGCTCGCCGCCCGCCACTGCGCCTTCCGGCGCTCGACCTCCGCGCGGATCTCGACCGTCGCGGCGGCCAGGTTCTCGCGTTCCTGCCTGCCCCGGGTCACGAAGGCGGCGATCCGGTCCTCCCGGTTCATCATTCCGATCCCGCCCGGAAACGCGCCTCCAGGTCGTCGCGGAGAGGCTGCGAGCGGACGAGCTCCGTTTCCTCCTCCTCCGGGCCGGGACCCGGCGGCTCCGGATGCGCGCTCGACCAGAGCGCGCTCCAGTCCTTCCGGATCTCCTCCGACGTGACCGGAAAGTCGAACGGCTTGACCCGGGAGAGCGCCTTCTTTCCGAAGAGGCCGGCCGCCGCGGCGACCCCGGCGAACAGGAGAAACGCGGCGAGCACCCCCCAGACGGGGCTGCCCAGAAGCGACGAGAGCAGGACCGCCATCCACGCCGTCAGGAGGAGCAGGGCCATGCCGGCGAAAGCCGCGGCCACGACGAGGCCGGCGATCCCGCGAGCCAGAAGCGCGCGCTTGGCGCCAAGCTCCTCGCCCAGGATCGCCGCGCGCGTGGAGAGGAGCCTCCGACCGGTTTCCAGGAACCCCTCGAGCCTCCGGGCCCAGGTCTCGCGTTGCGCCTCTTCCGAGCCGTCTTCGCCGTCTCTCATTGGACTCCCTTCGCCTGCCGGCCCGAGCATGTCTGGAGCGGCGCGACGGCAACCCCTTCCTCCCGGAATCGTTCGCGGATCCGCCGCGCGATATCGGGAGCGCCGGGCGTGTCCCCGTGCAGGCAGATCGTGTCGGCCAGGACCTCGAGCCGGGAGCCGTCCCGCGCCAGGACGAAACCGTCCCGCGCCAGATGCACCGCCTGCTCGGCCGCTTCCTCGGGATCGGTCAGGAGCGCTCCGTTCTCCGAGCGCGGAACGAGGGTGCCGTCTGCGCGATACCGCCTGTCGGCAAACGCTTCCGCCGCGACGGGAAGGCCCGACTCCCGTGCCGCCTCGAGCATCCGGGATCCTGCCTGTCCGACCAGGACGAGGTCCGGCCCCGCCCGTTGCACGCCCCGGGCGATCGCGCGCGCGACCTCGGCGGACTCTCCCCCGGCGTGATAGAGCGCGCCGTGCGGTTTGACGTGCGTCAGGGCCGCGCCGCGCGAACGGACGAAGCCCTCCAGGGCGGCGATCTGGTAGAGCACGAGCCTCTCGACCGCCTCGGGCGGCATCTCCATCCGCACCCTGCCGAAATTCTCGCGATCGGCGTACCCCGGGTGCGCCCCAACGCAGACTCCGCGGGCGAGGGCCTCGGCGACCGTGGTGTCCATCACGGTGGGATCCCCCGCATGGAACCCGCAGGCCACGTTGGCGGAGGTCAGATACGGCAGGAGGGCGCGATCGTCCATCCCCTCCCCGACGTCGGCGTTCAGGTCCACAGGTCGGGACTCGGGGCGCGGGACTCGGGACTCGGCCATGGCGCCGTGATCTTACTTCCTGGGGTCGGGACGAGGGACAGGGGACGCGGGAACCGGGACTCGGGACTCGGGACTGGAGGCCGAAAGAGCTTCGGCCAGAGTGACTTCCTTGAACCGGACGGTCATGCCCGGCAAAGCCTGCGCCAGCAGCGGAAAGTCCGCCGCGATGACGGTCGCGATCTTGGCGTAGCCGCCAGTGACCGGCCGGTCGGGCCCGAGGACGATCGGCTGGCCGTCCCCGGGCACCTGGATGCCGCCGAGCGCCGTCCCTTCGGGAGGAATGTCGGGGCTCCGGCGACTGGGGATCGGCGGCCCTTCCAGCCGGAGCCCGCGCCGATCGCTCGAGGCCGACACGCGGAACGCGCTCCCGAGAAAGACCGCGAGCCCCTCCCCCTCGAAGGATTCCCTCTGCGGGCCCGGAAGGACCCGGATCCGGACCTCGGTCAACCCTTGAAGCCGAGCCTCAGGGATCCCCCTGGAATCTGGAATCTGGAATCCGGAATCTTCGCGATCCGCCGGCGCCGCCGCGAAGACAGTGTCGCCCGAAACGAGTCGCCGCGAAGTCCGCGCATCCGGCGTCCGGGACAGGCCGCCGGCCATGCAGAGATAGGCGCGCGCCCCGGAGCGCACGGGACCCAGGCGCAGCCGGTCGCCGGTCCGGACCTGCCGGAGAGCCGAGGCCGCGAGGGGCCTCCCGTTGACCGAGGGCTCGAGAGAGCCTCCGGAAAACGCGACGGCGGCGTCGGCCAGGATCTCGAGCTCCGGGCCGACGAGCGTCATTTCCAGCGCCGGAGCCAACGGCGCGTTTCCGACGGCCGCGTTGCCGCCGGCCAGGGCCTCGAGGTCCATCGCGCCGCCCGGTGGCACTCCGTAGAGCGCCCATCCCCGGCGCGGCCCCCCCTGCACGCTCGTGAAGACCCCCGGCGCGGTGACGCGAAAGAGATGTGAAGAAGCGTCGCGGCGTTCGGCCGGCTCGTTCCTCTCGAGCGCCGGACGCCGCCGCTCGTACTCCTCCCGACCGATCGGCTCGAAGCGAACGCTGTCGCCCGGCAGAAGGAGCGACGGCGGATGGAGCGCGGCGTCGAAGAGACGGACCGGCGCGCGGCCGATCAGTCTCCATCCGCCCGGAGTCTCTCCCGGATAGATGCCGGTGTAACGATCGCCGATGCCGACGCTCCCGGCCGGCACACGGGTCCGCGGCGTCGCCAGCCGCGGCGCGCGCAACTCCCGCGGGAGCCCTGTCATGTACGGAAAGCCGGGAGCGAACCCCAGAAACGCCACGCGGTACCGCGCCCGCGAGTGCCGCCGCGAGAACTCCTCGCGAGTGAGCCCCGCGCCCCGGGAGATCTCGTCCAGGTCCGGGCCCGTGTCCGCGTCCGCGCCGTAGAAGACCGGGATGTCGAGAGAGCGCCGGGCCTCGCCCGGTCCCCGTCCTTCGGCGCCGCGGCGCGCCTCTTCCGCGAGCCGCCCGCGGGCGAGCCTCCGCGGGTCGAAGAGAACGAGCAGCGTGCGCGCCCCCGGCACCGCGTCGAGGAACCCCGCCGGCGAGCGTGTCGCGAGCCACCGCGCTGCCGCGACGGCTCTCTGATTGGCCTCCTCCTCCGACGCCTCGGGGTATTCGAAGAGAACCGCTCCCTCCGCCACGTCGCGGAAAGAAGGCGCTCTCGCTTTCAATCCAGAATCCAAAATCCAAAATCCAGAATCATCCCCGCCGCCGCCTCCAGAGGAAATAGACCGGCACGCCGGTCAACACGATCAGGTATCCCGGCCACGTCGTGCGGGGATTGCCCGTCAGAAGCAGGGCGATCAGAGTGAGGCCCGCGACGGCATAGAGAAGCGGCAGGTACGGATACCCGGGAGCGCGGAAGGGGCGCGGCAGATCGGGCCTGCGAAAGCGGAGAACGATGACGGCCACGACGAGGAGAACGTAGAAGAGCAGGTCCGCCGAAATGACGTACTTCAACAGGTCGCTGTAGCTTCCCGAGAGCACCAGGACCGCGGACCAGAACGCCTGCGCCCAGAGGGCGTTGCCGGGGACCGCCGCGGCGTTCAACCGCTCGAGGCCCCGGAAGAACATCCTGTCCCGCGCCATCGCGAAGGAGACGCGCGCGCCCGAGAGGATCAGGCCGTTGACGCAGCCGAAGGTCGAGACCATGATCGCGGCCGCCATCGCCGCGGCCGCGCCGGACCCGAAGAGCGACGTCGCCGCCGCCGTCGCGACGCGGTCCTCGGGGGCATGCTGGATCTCTCCAAACGGCAGGACCTTGAGGTACGCGACATTGGCGAAAACGTAGATCACCGTCACGAGGAGGCAGCCCACGAGCAGCGCCCGCGGAAGAGTCCTGCCCGGGTCCCGGACCTCCTCTCCGGCGAAGGTCACGTTGTTCCAGGCGGACTGGGAGAAGAGCGGCCCCACCATCGCCGTCGCCAGCACCGCGACGAGCGCGAGTCCCATCCGCTGATCTCCGGCCGGCGACACCGCCTTCCAGAAGTCCGCCGAGGTCAACGCCAGCGACCCGGCGCGCCCCAGCGCGAGTCCGAGCGCCGTCAACGCGAAGAGCGCCGCGAACTTAGCGAACGTGAAGATGTTCTGCGTGCGGGTCCCGGTCTTCAAACCCGTCGCGTTGGAAGCGGTCAGGATCGCGATCACGAGAAGCCCCACGGCCTGCACCGTGGAAACCGAGAAACGCCCGACACGGAGGATCCTGTTGCTCCCCGAGATCGCGGGCCAGAGGACTCCCAGGTACTTTGCGAAGGCGACCGAGACCGCGGCGATGGTCCCCGTCTGGACGACCAGGAACATCGTCCATCCGAAGAGAAAACCGAAGACCGGCCCGTAGGCCTCACGGAAGAAGACGTATTGCCCGCCGGCCTTCGGCAGCATGGCCGCGAGCTCCGCGCAGGAGAGCGCGGCCATCATCGTCAGCGTGCCGGCGATCGCCCAGGCGGCCAGCAGCCACCCGGGCGACCCGAGGACGCGCCCGCTCTCGGCCGAGACGATGAAGATGCCCGAGCCGATCATCGAGCCGACGACGAGCGTCGTGGCGTCCACGACCCCGATTCCCCGCAGCAGATGCTTCGGTGATGTCAGGGCTCAACTCGGGCTAACGGCCGGGAGGAACGGAAGGCCGGCGCATCAACTTGTCCTCGACGCGCAGGAGCCCGCGCAGCGTGGCCAGAGCGAAGACCGTCGCCCCGACGGCGAGCACGAAGAGCCGCAGGCCGACGGCCGATCCCACGGCCGCCGAGAAGAGCATCGCCGCGGCCGTCGTCAGGCCCTCGACGTGCTCGGCGTCGGGGCGGCGGATGATCGTCCCCGCGCCCAGGAATCCCACGGCCATGACGACCGCGGTGATGACGGGGACGGGGTCGGCGCGCACGAGCGGCGAGATCGCGGGAAGCAGGAACCGGTGAAGGAGCGCGTCCACGAGGCCGACCAGCATCGCCGACGAGCCGGCAACCAGCATGTGGGTCCGCAGACCCGCCGATTTGTGGGCGAGCTGGCGTTCGAGCCCAAGCAACGCGCCGAGGGCCATCGCCAGCGCGACCTCGCCCAGCACACCGAACTGCCATCCTAGAGACACGCGCGATCTCCGCTTTCCCGGGAGCTTACTCCAGCGGTCGCGCTCGAGATCCGCGCCGGCGTCGGGCCGCTTCCCTCGCCGGGCCGGGAACGCGGGGAACCCTCGGCGCCGGCCAGTTCTGCGGCGCGGACGGCTCCCGCAGCTCGATTCCGAGAAGACGCGACAGCGCTCCGAAGCCGCCGCCATTCCCCTCTCCGGCCCGCGCTGGCGTACAGGATCTCTTCTTATTTCAAAGACTTGCAGCAGTACAGCGAAAATTGTCGCGGGGCAGGGAAACCTTTCCGCGGCCTTCTGCGTACGAACCGGTGACGAAGCTAGATTTTTAGCACATGCTAAATTTTTAGCACTAGAATCCGATCCTCGGAGATGACCCGGACATGAAAGCCAGAAGGGCCCTGACCAACCTCTCCCGCCGCGAGCGGCAGATCATGGACGTCATCTACCGGGAGGGGCAGGCCACCGCCACCGAGGTCCTCGCCGCGAATGCCCGACCCCCCGAGCTACTCGGCTGTCCGGGCGATGCTGCGGGTTCTCGAGAACAAGGGGCACCTGCGCCACGTCCCCGACGGCACGCGCTACGTCTACCGTCCGACGCTGGCGCGCGACAGGGCCGGCAAGCCCGCCCTGGAGAACGTGCTCGAGACTTTCTTCGACGGTTCGACCGAGAAGGCCGTCGCGGCCCTGCTCGACCTCTCGCGGTCGGAACTGTCGCCCGGGCAGCTCGACCGGCTTTCGCAACTGATCGAACAGGCCAGAACGGAGGGGCGCTGAGATGAACGAGACGATGTTTTCCACGATCCGCTTCGCGTTGGACGTCGCCCTGAAGGCGACTTTCCTCTTCTCGCTCACGGCGCTGACGATCGCGCTGCTCCGGCGCTCGGGCGCCGCGGCCAGGCATCTGGCCGGCACGGCGGGCCTGATCGGGGCCCTCGCCCTGCCCCTCCTGACCCTCGCCCTTCCGCGATGGGAAGTCGGCGTGCTTCCCGCTCCGCTCCCCTCTCCGGCCGTCCGGGCCTCCGCTCTCCCGGTTGCGGTTGCCGTGTCCGAACGTTCCGATCCCGCTCCGGTTGAGCGGTGGGAGGCGACAAGCAACACGCCGGAAGAAACCGGCTCTCCCCTCGCGCCTGCGCCGGCGCGAGGGCGCTCCGTGCCCTGGCCTCTCCTCGCGCTCGCCGGCTGGACCGCCGGAGCGCTGCTCGTGGGGGCCAGGCTCGCATTCGGCATTCTCCGGGTCCGCCGCATCCGCAGCGAGGCCGCGCCGATCCGGGACGCGGATTGGACCGAAGAGACGCAGCGCCTGTCGCACGAACTCGATCTCGAGCGCTCGGTCGAGCTGCTCGAGAGCTCCCGGGTCCCGGTCGCCATGACGTCGGGTCTCTTCCGGCCGCTTCTCCTTCTCTGCCGTCAGGCCCGCCACTGGGAGGTGGAGCGGCGGCGCGTGGTCCTGCTCCACGAGCTCGCGCACGTGCGGCGCGGAGACTGGCTCTGGCTCCTCCTCTCCGAAGCGGCGCTCGTCCTGTACTGGTGGCACCCGCTCGCCTGGGCGCTCCAGCGGCAGGTCCGCCGCGATTGCGAACGGGCCTGCGACGACCTCGTCCTGGCGGCCGGAACGAAACCCTCCGTCTACGCCGGACACCTGCTCGGCATCTTCCGCTCCCTCTCGGCCGCGGCGCATCCGGTCGCGCCCGCGGTCGCCTCGGAGCGCCCTTCCCACTTCGAGGGACGGCTGCGGGCGATCCTCGATCCCGGGCCGGCGCGCCGCGCGCTCCCGCGGGGGCGCGCCCTCCTCTCCGCCACGGGTCTCTTCGCCGCCGCGGCCGTGATCGCGGTCGTCCAGCCCTGGACTCCGGTCTGCGCCAGCGCGGCCATCCAGAACCCTTCCGACGACACCGAAACGACGCTGGCGACCCCGGCCGCTGCGGGAAAGTCGTCCGTCCGCTCCTGCGAGGCATGGAAGAAGTCGAAGGCGAAGGCGAAGCCTGCCCTGGCGCGCGCCGCCGTCTCCACTTCCGTTTCCACATCCGACTCTGCTTCCAAGAGCGAAGAGGCAGAGGTGCCGGCCGAGCCGCTGTCCGAAGCGGGCCGGACGCTGCCCGCGATCCTGAAGACCCTCGGGGCCGTGAAGGAAGCGGCGAGCGGGTTCGTCCGCGCTTCCAACGGGTGGGGCCGGGGCCGGCGCGACGGAAGCGACTGGTACGGCCGCGGGATGGACCTCCATAACGACGAGCGTTACGACGAGGCGATCGCGGCGTTCCAGAAGGCGATCGAAGCGGGCTATCGCGAGGACGCCGCGTCCTACAACATCGCCTGCGGCTACGCGCTGAAGGGGGACCGGGACAAGGCCTTCGAGTGGCTTCACCGGGCCGAGGAGGCGGGCTTCGACGTGGCCTCCTATCTCGGACACGACGACGATCTCGACGGCCTGCGGGGCGATCCGCGCTGGAAGGCGACGAAGAAAGAGGCCGAGCAGCACCCCTCGGCGCGCCAGGAACGCGAAGCCGCGGCGGCCGCGAAACGATACGAACGGATCGCCGGCGGTTCCGGAAGCGGCGAGGCCTACTACCGCATCGCCAAGGAGCTCCTGGACGCCGGCAGCTACGAACTCTCGGCCCGGGCATTCCAGGACGCCGCGGACAAGGGCTATCGGGTCGGGACATCGCTCTACAACGAGGCCTGCGCCCTCTCGCGCGGAGAGCACACGAGCGCCGCCCTCGACGTCCTCCAGAAGGCGCTCGACGCGGGATTCGATCAGCCGGACATCTTCGCGAAGGACGACGACCTCGACAACGTCCGCGACGATGCCCGTTTCGCGGAGATCCGGCGCGAGGCGCGCGAGCTCGCCCTGCCGGGCTACGACCACTGGGTCCTGGGTTCCTTCCGCAATCGTTCGAAGTGGCGCGAGGCCGCCCGGAGGTTCGAGGATTACGCGCGCGCCCATCCGCAGAAGGGGCGCGCGTGGTTCAACTTCGGCTTCGCGTCGCTGGCGGGCGAACGGCCGGAAGCCGCGGCGGAAGCCTTCCAGAAGGCGCTCGCGCTGAGCTACCGCGAGCCGACGACCATGTACAACCTGGCCTGCACCTACGCGCGCCTCGATCAGAAGGACGCGGCGTTCGACTGGCTCTTCAAGGCGCTCGACGCGGGGTTCGACTCGACCGGGATGATCCGGGGGGACGAGGACCTCGACAACCTCCGCGACGACCCCCGCTTCCGCAAGGCGCTCAGCATCGCCCGGGCCCGCGAAAAGTCCGACGACGACTGAGACCGGGTCCTAACCAATCTCCCCTCGGGGACGTCCAACGTCTCGGAGGAACATGGACAGCGGACCACGGACCTTCGACGTTCGACTTGGACCTGAGACCTTTCCCGACAGGAACCTCTCCGCACCTTGTGCGTAACACGTAACAAAGCGGCGGTTTCGCCATCGGGTTGCCCGGGAGGCTGGCATGCGTAAACTCTTCAAGACTCTGCTCATCCTGCTCGTCCTCGTCGCGATCGCCGGGGCCCTGTACGCCCTGGCCCGCTCCAACAAGGGGGACAAGGACGGCCTCAAGCAGGTGGCGGTCGAGACCGGGTCCATCACCGAGAAAGCCATCGCCGTCGGCCAGATCCAGCCGCGCCAGAAGTTCTCGATCAAGTCGAAGCTCTCCGGCATCGTCAAGAACTGCCTCGTCAACGTCGGAGACCGTGTGCGCCCCGGCGACGCGCTCTTCGAGATCGCGCCGGACCCGACCCCACAGGAGCTGACCGACGTGGACCGCCGGCTCGACTCGGCCCGGGCCTCCTACGCGAGGGCGCAGGCCGACTTCACGCGGGCGCAGGAGCTCGTCCGGCAGGGACTGCTTCCCAGGTCGGACATGGACGCGCGGCGCGAGGCCTTCGAGCTCGCGAAGATCGCGCTCGCCAAGGCCGAGCAGGACCGCGAGCTGACGCGCCTGGGGAAGATCGCCGGGGCCGGCATCTCCATGGAGTCCATCGTGCGCGCGCCGGCCGCCGGGACGATCCTGACGCGGGCCGTCAACCCCGGCGACCCCATCACCCCGCTGACGTCCTACCAGCCGGGGACGGAGCTCGCCACGATCGCCGACATGAGCGACCTGATCTTCAAGGGGACCGTGGACGAGATCGACGTCGGGAAGCTTCGAGTGGGCCTGCCGACCCGCATCAAGGTGGGAGCGCTCCCGACCGACGTCGTCACCGGCAGCGTCTCTCGGATCGCGCCGCAGGCGCAGCAGAAGGAAGGCGCCACGCTCTTCGACGTCGAGATCGAGCTCGAGAAGAACGACAAGATCGTCCTGCGCGCCGGCTACTCGGCCAATGCCGACGTCATCATCCGCGAGAAGAAGGACGTCCTGATCGTGCCCGAGCGCGTCGTGACGTTCGAGGACGGCGGCAAGAAGGCCTTCGTCGAGCTGCCGGGCGCCAACCCGAAGGAGGAGCCGAAGAAGACGGAGATCAAGCTCGGGATCTCCGACGGCATGAACGCCGAGGTCGTCTCCGGCCTGAAGAAGGGGGAGAAGGTCGTGGAGCGGCCGCCCAAGAAGATCAGCTGATGCCTTGTCATCCTGAGGAGCCCCTCCCCTTCGAATGTCGTTTCGAGCCCCTCGCCTTTCGCTGTCATCCCGAGCGAAGCGAGGGATCTGCTCCGCCCGCTTCGGGTCGCAGCATCAGGGCTCAGGACAGGCTCCGCGAGGAACCTGCCCTCGTTCCTCGTGGCCATGCAACTTCGGTGACCGGGACAGGCTCCGCGACGGAGCCTGCCCTGAGCGAAGTCGAAGGGCTCAGGATGACAGGGAAAACGGGACGGGCTGAGAGCGACGAATGCTGACCTTGAAAGACGCGCTGAGGCAGATGTTCCGCGACATGCGGAGCCAGAAGCTCCGCACGCTCCTCACGATCTTCGGCATCGTCTGGGGGACCGTGGCGGTCACGCTGCTCGGGGCGTTCGGCCAGGGGCTCCACAAGCAGATCGTCAAGAACTCGGCGGGGCTGGGCGACCGGATCGCGATCGCCTGGCCCGGCCTGACCTCGATCCCGTACGAGGGGCTCGGCCGCGGCCGCCGCATCCGGCTCCAGGAGGAACAGATCGAGGCCGTGCGCCGCGAGGCCGAGGGCGTCGTCCGCGTCTCCTCCGAGTACTCCGACACGCTCAAGCTCCACTACGGGCTCAAGACGGTCGCGGTGGACGTGTCCGGCGTCTGGCCCGAGTTCGGGCAGATGCGCAACCTGATCCCCGACGCGGGCGGCCGTTTCATCGACGCGCTCGACCAGCGCGACCAGCGCCGAACCCTCTTCCTCGGCGACAAGATCGCCGGGGAGATCTTCGGCAAGGCCTCCTCCGCGGTCGGAAAGACCGTGCTCTTCGGCGGCTCGCCGTTCGTCGTCGTCGGCGTCCTGCAGTCCAAGGTCCAGAACTCGAGCTACAACAGCCGCGACGAGGGGCGAGCCTACATGCCGGGCTCGACCTTCCGGGCGCTGACCGGCACCAAGTACGTCAACAACTTCGTTTACCAGCCGGCCTCCCCTTCGGAGTCGGAGGCCGTCACCGACAACGTGCGCGCCGTGCTGGCGCGGCAGATGCGCTTCGACCCGAAGGACAAGGAGGCGCTCTCCGTCTGGGACACGGCGCAGCAGTTCAAGTTCCTCGACATCTTCTTCCTCTCCTTCCGCCTCTTCCTCGGGATCGTCGGCTGCTTCACGCTCGTCGTCGGCGGGATCGGCGTCTCCAACATCATGAACGTCGTCGTCGAGGAGCGCACCAAGGAGATCGGGATCAAGATGGCGCTGGGAGCGAGGCAGCGCTGGATCATGCGGCAGCTCCTCCTCGAGACGATCCTGATCACCGCGATGGGCGGCGCGGCGGGCTTCGCGATCTCGTGGGGCGCCTGCGCCGTGTTCCCGAAGTTCGGCGTCACGAAGTTCGTGGGCGACCCGGAGATTTCGTTCCCGGTCGCGGCGCTGACGGCGATCGTCCTCGGCCTGACCGGGCTCCTCGCGGGCTACTTCCCCGCCCGCGAAGCCTCGCGCCTCGATCCGGTCGTCGCGATGAAGCTATGAACGGGCGCGACGTCTCGGTCGTCATCCACCTCTTCGCCCGCTCGGCGCGGCTCCAGAAGAAGCGCGCGACGCTGACGATCGCCTCGATCGCCTGGGGCACGGTGACGATCCTCCTGCTGCTCGCCTTCGGCGAGGGGTTGAAGCGCCAGCTCTCCTCCAACGAGAAGGCGATGGGAGAGAACCTCGCCATCCACTGGCCGGGCGAGACCTCGAAGATCTGGAAGGGCCTGCCGGAGGGCCGGCCGATCCAGCCCCGGATCGACGACATCCCCGCCTTGCGCCAGCGGCTGCCCGAGTGCGACGTCTGGGGGGAGATGCGCAACGGCCGGACGAACATGACGTACGGCCGCAAGACGGTCAACGGGCAGGTTTCGGGAACGAGCTGGATCTACGGCGACCCGCGCAAGCATTATCCCCGGCCGGGCGGCCGGTTCCTGGACGCCCGGGACGAGGAGGAGAAGCGGCGCGTCGTCTTTCTCGGGTACGAGCTCGCCGAGGACATCTTCGGCAAAGAGGACCCGGTCGGCAAGACGCTCCTCGTCAACAACTCTCCCTTCACCGTCATCGGCGTCATGCAGAAGAAGACGCAGACTTCCGCCTACGGCGGGCAGGACAAGGACCACGCCGTCATTCCCATCACGACCTTCAAGGCGATCTTCGGGCGCGACAAGCTCTGGGTCCTCGTCATCCACACCCGGCGCTCCGAGGACATGGAGGGGGCGCTCGCGCACGCCAACGAGGTCATGGCCACGCGCTACGGCTACGACCCGAAGGACGACCACGTGTGGGGAATCTGGAACACGGTCAAGGGGCAGGCGACCGGGGAGAAGATCCGTCTCGGAATGGAGATCTTCTTCGGAATCATCGGCGCGCTGACGCTCGTGATCGGGTGCGTCGGCGTCGCCAACATCATGTATGCCGTCGTCAAGGAGCGCACGCGCGAGATCGGCGTGAAGATGGCGCTCGGAGCCCGCCGCGGATGGATCACCGGTCCCTTCCTCCTCGAGGGGCTGCTCTACACGTTCGTGGGGGGCCTCGCCGGCGCGGCCATCGCGATCGTGATCGTGACGGGCCTCGGCCTGATCCCCCAGGACGGGGCGCGGGTCCTGGAATTCCTGGGCAAGCCCACCCTGTCCTGGCCGATCGGCGGCGCCACGGTGGCGATCCTGGGGATCGCGGGACTCCTCGCCGGATACTTCCCGGCGCGCCGCGCCGCGGCGATCGACCCGGCCGCGACGCTGAGATATGAGTAAGTAGCGGTTTCAAGTTTCAGGTTTCAGGTTTCACCGGGCTTCTTGAAACCTGAAACTTGAAACCTGAAACCTCCGCGAGAGGGGAAGCGATGACGAAGGAACCCGAAACCCACATCATCGAGATGGCAGCGATTCGAAAGACCTACGACACCGGCAAGGTCAAGGTCGAGGCCTTGAAGGGGATCGACCTCGTCGTCGCGCCGGGCGAATTCGTCGCGATCGTCGGGCCCTCGGGGTCGGGAAAGTCCACGCTGATGAACCTGATCGGCTGCCTCGACACGCCGTCGGACGGGCGATACCGCCTTGCGGGCGAGGACGTGTCGAAGCTCGGCAGGGACGAGCTGGCCGACGTGCGCAACCGCCGCGTCGGGTTCGTCTTCCAGGGCTTCAACCTGCTACCGCAGATCTCCTCCTTCGAGAACGTGGAGATGCCGCTTCTCTTCGGCGGCGTCGCCCCGAAGGAGCGCCGGCGGCGCGTCGCGGAGCTCATGGAGCGGGTCGGCCTCGCCGACCGGATGGAGCACAAGCCGACGGAGCTCTCCGGCGGCCAGATGCAGCGCGTCGCGATCGCCCGCGCGCTCGCGATGCAGCCCGACGTCGTCCTCGCCGACGAGCCGACCGGAAACCTCGACACGGCCTCCGGCGGCGACATCATGGGTCTCTTCACCGACCTCTGGAAGCAGGGGCGCACGATGATCGTCATCACGCATGACATGACTCTCGCCCGCCGCGCCTCCCGCATCGTGCGCATCCAGGACGGGGTCATCGTCTCCGACGGCGCCGCGGCCGCGTAGAGTCCGGGGCCCCGCGGCCCAACGCGTCACACCAGGCGCATTCTCTTCAGGAGAGAGATGAACCGGGGGTGATCGCGCAAGGGCGCGAAGAGAAAGGATCCCTTGATCCCGTACATCGGGCCGCCCCCCTGCTCGAAGGCACGCTCCAGGCACTCCAGGGCGCGTTCGGTATCTCCCAGGCCCGTATAGACGTATGCCAGCTGATACAGCGAGGCCGGCACCGGACGCGACGGATCCTCGAGCTGTTTGAGAGTCCCTCGTGCCTTTTCGATCTTGCCCGCAAGGCCATAGGCCTCCCCCAGCTGTGCCAGCCAGACGTTCTCCGCGGGCACCAGAGCGACGGCGCGCTCGAGCTCGGCGAGCCCTTCTTCTTCGCGGCCCAGCCGGAAGAGCGCCCACCCGAGCGTCGCGTGCGGCCGCGGGTCCTGCGGCTCGACCCGGATGCCTTCGGCGGCCGATCGCGCGGCGTCTTCACTGCGCCCCGCCCGGAGCAGCGAGGTGGCGAGGTCTGTCCGGTTCGCGACCGGGTCCAGCCCGCGCGCGCGCTCGTGCAACGCAATCGCGTCGTCGAACCGGGCGAGACCGGCGCAGAGACGACCGTAGAGATCGTAGGTGTCCGCGCTGCCGGGGCTCAGCTCGAGCGCCCGCCGGAAGCCCGCTTCGGCGCCCGTCCAGTCGAATTCGAACACGAAACGGGCGTAGGCATCGGCGCAGTGCGCTTCGCCGAGCTCCGGACCGAGCGCAATCGCCTTCGCCGCCGCCGCCATGGCCCGGGCACCGGCCTGGTCGCGGCCGAGCCCTCCGGTTTCTGCGAGCTCCGTGTACGACTTGGCGAGCCCGGCGTAGGCCAGCGCGAACTCGGGGTCCCGGCCTATGGCCCTGTCGAAGTGATCGATCGAGCGGAGAAAGCCCTCCCGGGTGAATCGAACGAAGCAATGACGGCCGCGCAAGTATTCCTCATAGGCCTCCATGTTCCGGGTCGGCTCCCGGGCAATCCGCTCGCGCTCGCTGTGAGAGAGCTCCGCCTGGAGCGCCGACGCGATCTGAAGAGCCACGTCCGTCTGGATCGTGAAGATGTCCGTGAGCTGGCGGTCGTAGGTCTCGGCCCAGAGGTGCTGGCCGGAGGAGGCGTCGATCAATTGAGCGACGATCCGCACCCGGTCCCCGACTCTCCGAACGCTCCCTTCGAGCACGTTGGCCACTCCGAGCCTCGCCGCGATCTCTCGGAGGCTCTCCCCGCTCTTCTTGAACGGCATGACGGAGGTGCGGGAGATCACCTTGAGCGCGCGCATCTTGCACAGCTGCGCGATGACGTCCTCCGTGATCCCATCCGCGAAGTACTCGTCCTCTTCGCCGCGGCTGCGGTTGGCGAACGGCAGCACGGCGATCGAGGGAAGGGTCTCCCGACGGGAGGGAGCCTCGCCTCCAAGCGGGGCCCGCGCGGCTCCGGACTCGAGCGCGCGGCGCACCCGCTCCAGCTCGTTGCGCACGTCCCTGGCGGTCTGCACGCGCCACTCCGGGTCCTTCTCCAGGCACCGGGCGACGATCCGGCCGACGTCCGGCGGCAGGTCGGGACGCAGGGCCTGCACCGGCGCCGGCGCGTCCCGCAGGATCGCCGAGCTCAAGTCGGCAAACGTCGCGCCCTGGAACGGCCGCTGCCCCGTGAGGAGCTCGTAGAGCAGGATCCCGAACGCGAACAGGTCCGTGCGCGCGTCCACCGGCTCTCCGCGAATCTGCTCCGGCGCCATGTACGGCGCCGTTCCCAGAGCCTCCCCCGCCGACGAGAGCGGCGGCGCCGCCGTCACCTCCTGCGTCGCGTCGAGCGGAGTCTCGGACGACCACACCTTTGCCAGTCCGAAATCGAGGATCTTGACCCGCCCCTCGCGCGTCACCATGACGTTCGCGGGTTTCAGGTCGCGGTGCACGACGTGGCGCTCGTGCGCTGCCGCGAGCGCGTCGGCCAGCGGGATCGAGAGATCGAGCACGCTCTTAAGCGGCAAGCCGCCCGGCTTCACGAGCTGGACGAGACTCTGGCCCTCGACCAGCTCCATCGTGAGAAAGCGAACGCCCCGCTCCTGCTCCACAGAATAGAGCACGACGATGTTGGGGTGGCTCAACCCCGCCACGGTCCGCGCCTCCCGCTCAAGGCGGGCGAGCCGCTCGGCATCGCCCGCGAAGGCCTCCGGCAGGACTTTGACCGCGACCTCGCGCCCGAGGCGGCCGTCCCTGGCGCGATAGACCTCGCCCATGCCTCCCGCGCCGAGAGGCGCGACGATCTCGTAGTTGCCGAGGCGGGTGCCGGGAGCCAGGGGCACCGGGAGAATCTATCGTATGGAGAGGACGGCTCCCGACGAGTAAGCGGCAAACTCCGGGGCATACATGGACTGAACGGTCGCCGGGCCGACGCGGAAGACCCCGGACATGCTGGCGCGCACGCGGTACTTGAACGTGTACTGACCGGCGGGCAGCCGCTCGAAGAAGAAGTTCGTCCCGCTGTCGCGGATCTCCTCGTACCAGTTGATCCCGAGATCCCAGCGGTAACGGGACACAGCGTTCTCCGGCTCGCAGCCGGCGGCGCGAGGGTCGCGCAGGTGCACGTACTCCGCCTCGTGCTTTGAGGTCAGCGACACCTGGACCTCGACCTCGTCGCCCGGAGCGATCGCCGTCCCCTCCGCGAGCGGCTTCAGGACGAAGCCCGCCGGAGACGACTCGCGCTTGAAATACTTCCGCGAGACGGAGAAGAAGTCGCCGCGGTCCTCTTCCGGGAGCTTCTCCGTCGAAAAGTGCCACGTCACCGACGCGAACGCGAGGCCCTTGCTCTCCTTCTCGACGACGACCGTGGAGTCCGTCCTGGGGTCAAGCTTGTCGCCCGGGATCACGACCTGGTTCTTCTTCCCGGTGTAGCGGTCGGGCTCGAAGAGGAACGAGGTCCTCTGTCCGCCGACGATCACCGTCGCGTCCTCTCGGATCCCGAGCGCTCCTTCTGCCTTCAGGTCTTTGGCGAGCGCGAAGATGACCTCGGCCGTCGCCCGCGTGGACTTCCACTGGTTCAGCTTCTTGTTCAGGAAGAGCCACTGGACGATCCCGGCGCGCCGCGGGTCTGAGGGGTCGAGTTCCATCAGCGTGCGCAGCGCGAAGGCCTGCGTCTCGATCGTGTCGTTGTACCAGAGCCACGAGCGGTCCTCCGGGGCCCAGTAGGTCCCCAGGTCGCGTTCCGTCTTCGCCGAGTCCATCACGCTGTCCCAGACGAGCTTCGCGTCCGTCGGGCGTCCCATCCTCTTCAAGGTCAACGCGAGCTGCCCCTTCAACATCGGCGGGTGCTCCTTCCAGTGGGCGAAGGAGTAGTCGAGCAGCGTGCGGCGGTAGGCCTCGTCGAAGGCCGGCTTGTACCAGCTCTCGTCGGGATAGGAGGAGAGCGTGTAGTTGACGAACGTCACCATCGGGCAGAAGTGCCCGAAGCGCATGCATTCCTCGAGATCCCGCCGGACCTCCGCGCCGGCATAGGCCCACGCCCGCTGCACCATGTCCTTCGGGACCTCCGCGCCGAACTCCAGCGCGTTGGCGAAGCCGTGAAGGATGTACACGGTCATGTAGGGGGAAGGCGGGCCGCCCGGCCACCACGGGAAGCCTCCCGACTCGGTCTGGGCCTTGCGCAGCTTCGCGAGCGCGGCCGCCCGTTCCGCGCTGGCGACGCGCGGGTCGAGCACGCGTGCCAGGGGAAATCCCGTGTCGCGCCCCCCCTTCGCGGTCTCGAGCCAGGGCGTCTCCTCGAGAGCCATCTTGCGATTGGCGTCGGCCGAGTCCCACGTCTCCAGGCGCGTATCGCGTTTGGAGAGCTCCTCGGCCATCTTCGCGACGGTCGGGTAGTCGCGAAAGAGGGACGAAACGATGCCCGTCGAGACGAACCGGTTCAGAGTCTGTTCGGTGCACTCATACGGGTAATTGACGAGATACGGCAGCGCCTGCAGGACCGAATCGAAGAGCTGCGCATCCACCGTAACGACCATCTGGTCGTTGACGCGGGTCGGGTCGTCGTCTCTCGCCAGGTCGGCGAACGTCATCTCGCGCCGGTCGCGGTCGTGGAGCGCCACGAAGCGCGACTGCATCAGGTGAACGCGGCCGGGCAGGAGCGGCACCGGCCGCAGCTCCCCGTCCGACGCGTCGCCGGAAACCGCCGTCACCTTGAACGCGTAGAGGCCGACGCGCCTCGGCGCCGCGAGGCTGACCGTCACGTTCGCCCCGCGGCCGGCTTCGGCCGTGAACGGCAGGCTCGCCTTATCGGGCGCGACGCCGAAAGCCGCCAGCACGCTCGCGTTGGTGTCGGGGTCGAGGATGTCGATCGCGACCCGTCCGGACATCGCCCTGTCCGAGGCGTTGTTCACGACGATCTTCAGCTCCGCGCGATCTCCTTCCCGGAGGAAACGGGGGACGTAGGGACGGACCATCAGATCCTTGACGCTCTTCGCCTCTTTCCGGACCGAACCCGATTTCCAATCCTTCGTGATCGCCTGGACGAAGACGTTCCACGACGTGACGGAATCGGGAACGGTGAACTCGATCGAGGCCGCGCCGTCGGAATCCGTCAAGAGGTGCGGCAGCCAGAAGGCGGTCTCCGCGAATTCGCTCCGCAGCGCCGTGGGCGCGGCCGGAGCCGCCACTGCGGCGTTCTTGCTCTCGAGGGCGAGCTGGTTCGCCACGGCGGCCTTCGGCGCGGGCGGCGATGCGAGCGGGGCCTCCGCCGTCACCGTGATCGCCGACCGGGCAGCGATCCCGCCTTCCAACATGACGAAGCCTCTCTGGCCCGGCCCTCCTAGCGCGTAGCCGCCGTAGAATGTGAGCGAATCTCCCGCGAGGACGGGGTAGTCCGGCAGGATCGGGAAGGTCCCGCGCACGTGCTGAAACCACGTCTCCCCCAGGGTCGCCCGGCTCCAGTCGGTGCCGGTGCGCACGGGATAGGTCGAGAGGGGATCGGGCGGGGAGTACGCCGCGAACGCGTCGAGGCTGCGGTCGTACATCGACGCGAGCAGCTCCGCAGCGAGACGCTGCGACTTACTTCCCCTCGGCGCCTCGACCTTCACTCTCCAGGTCTCGCGCGCCCCCGGACGCAGGCGGTCGCGAAACGTCGAGAAGCTGACCTTGAGCTCCTTGTCGTCCCACGGCACGGCCACGGACTGGGACAGCGTCATCCACTGGTGGTCGCGCAGCGCCGAGAGCTTCACGGAGAAGCCGCCGCGATCTTTCTCCCCGACCGGGATCTCGATGAGCGCCGGCGACGCGCCGGAAGAGAGCTCGCGCCGCTCGACGCGCCGCCCGGCGCTGTAGATGTCGAAGAAGAGAGTCTGATCGGGCAGACCCGACGCCGCGAGAAACCGCGCCGTCTGTCCCACCGGAACCGAGGCGTTCTCGACCGCGAGCACGGCCGGGAGGGCGAGCGGCGTCTTCCGGCCGCCGATCAGGAGCTCCTTCGGCATATCGAAGACCGCCCCGAAGTCGTCCACCGTGCGGTAGTGGAGACGGTAGGCGCCGGCGGGCAGGCCCGCGATCTCGAGAGCGGCCTCCCCCTTCGCATCGTGCTTCAGGTCGCCGCGCGCGACTTCCGCGCCGTCCTTCCAGAGGCGGAGCATCCTCTCCGGCGCGTACTCGGTGTCCCAGCGGGGCCGGAGAGAGTCCCCGGGAGTCTGGAAGCCTTCCGGGGAGCGCGGCATTTGCCGGCCGAGTCTCGACCATGTCATGGGCGTGGGAGGCTGGTCTGCGGGAAGCATCGCCTTCTCCGGCTGTTCGAGCCGCGTGACCCGCCAGGAGCCGGTCCCCGGCCGCGGCACACCGTCGAGGCTCGTCCGCACGATCGTGAGCCGCGCCGGCCGCGACTCGAGCAGGAAGCCCGGCGGCGCATCCACGCGCGCCTCGACGGAAACGAACCCGAGGCGGAAGGAGCGCGATGCCGAGCGCGTCTCGCCCCCCTCGTCCGACGCGTCGGCCTCGACGCGGTACGTGTACGTCAGGTCCTTCGATCCCTTCCCGAGCCGCTCGTCCACCTCCGGCGTGAAGGCGACCTCGAAGGTCCCGTCGGGCTTCAGCGGCGCCTCGCCGGCCGCGACCGTCTGCGTGCGCGCCCCCGGATTCGGATTCCAAAACCAGTAGGACCACCAGAAGTACTGCGGCGTTCGCGTGGCGCGCCAGCGCACCGTCCCGCTCGCGACCGGCAGGCCGAAGTAGTAACGCGCCTCGCCCGTCAGCCTCGCCGGGCGGTTCAGGCGCAGAGGCTCCGCCGGGTCTTTCCAGGTCACCTCGAACGTCGGCCGCTTGTACTCCTCGACGCGGATGCCCGCGCTCGCACCGCCGAGCGAGCTCTCGAGCCGCCACGAGCCGAGGGCGCGGCCGGCCGGGATCAGGAACTCGCCCGCCGCCGAGCCGAAGTCGTTCGTTGTGACCGTGCGGGATTCGATCTTCTGGTTGTTCTGGTCGAAGAGCGTCACCGTGACCGGCGATGCCGGAAGGACCTCGAACCGCCCGGCCCGCGCGTCTCCCTGATAGCCGAGCACCTTCCAGAGGACCTTCTGGAGCGGCCGGTAGATGCTCCGGTCGGTGAAGAGGAGCGAAGACGAAGTCCGGGAGCTCTGCGCGCCTCCGTAAGGAAAGGAAACGTGCATGTCGAGGGCGAGGTCCCGCCCCCGCCGGGCGAAGACGAAAGCTCCGCCGCCGGGCGCCGTCGCGGGAGACTCGAAGAGCGCGAGCCCCTTCGCGTCGGTCGTTTTCGAGGCGATCCGCTCGAGCCGCTCCGGGTTCCAGAGCGCCCGGAAGGCGATCGCCTCGACTCCGGGAAGCGGCCTGCCGGTCTCTCCCGAGAGGGCCTGGACTTCGAGGCCGTTGGGATCGCCACCGTTTCCCGTGACCGCGCGCGTGACCAGGACGAGGTCGCTGACGATGAAGTTCGCGGCCACGAGCGGAAAGCCGCTCCCCCCGAAGACGGGTGCGCCCGAGGCCGCGACGACGTAGAGGCCGGGCTCCTCCATCGGCGGCGTCACGTACGTCGCGTGGGAGCGGTAGTCCGGCGTCGCCGGCAGCGCGACGCTCCACTCGGCCCGGGGCGCCTGGCCGTCGATGAGCTTCGCGACGTCCACCCCGTTGGGGAGGATTGAGTACGGATTCCGCGCGGTCTCGACGCGCTCCGCCAGGTCCAGCGCGAACGCTCGGAAGCGGAGGCCCATCACGTTCTTGTGGCTCACGAGGATCGAGCGCCGGCGCGGCCCGTCGCTCTGCATCGCGCGCAGCTGATAGTCCGGGGCCTCGATGCGCTTGACGATCGCCAGGCATCGGCGGCCGCCGATCGAGTCGGAGTAGGCCTCGCGCCCTTCCTCCGCGATCACGCGTGCTCGGACGAGATCCCCCGAAAGGTCCTGCCGCTCGACGAACTCCGCCAGCTGCGCCTTGCCCATGGAGAACCACGGCACGTCCTTCACGGATGCCAGGCGCTCCTCGAGGTCTCTTTCGATGCGGCGGCGGTCCTCCTCCTCCGAGAATGAGGCGAAGAGGCGGCGCAGCCGCTCCAGGCGCGCCTCGAGCGCGCCTTCCCGCTCGCCGCGTCCCTGGTGCCAGGCCTCCAGATCGTCGAGCACGGCGACGAGCCTGAGGAGAGGGTGCGTGCCGTCGTCGTCGAGCGCGCCGTCGCCAGAGCGGCTCTGGCGCGTCGGCGACCTCGTGGAGCGCGCCTCGCCCGAGCGCAGGAGCTCGGAGAGGTCCAGGCGGAAGACTTCGTTCGACTGCGCCGGGCTCCAGCCCGACGTGTCCGCCAGGTGCGTTGCGAAAAGGTACGACAAGGCGTCGCGCAGCGTGCCGCGCACCTCTCGCGGGTACGTGTTGGGCTCCAGGAACTCGGCGAGCGCCTTCACGTCTTCGCGCCCGAGCGCCTCGCGCTCCGGCCAGAGCCGCAGGTAGGCCTTCGAGGCCTCGGCGGAGATCTGCGCCGCGGTCCACGCCTTGAGATCCACGGCGCCCGAAGACTCGACGCGCTCCCGCCGCTGGATCTCCCACGAGTAGGCGTGGAAGTAGTTGACGAGCGACTGCGCGTAGTAGAGCTCGAGCGCCGCGCGGGAGAGGAGCCCCTTCGGCCACGGCTCCCCCTTCAGGAACCGGACGGCGGTCTCGTAGCCGTGGAGGCCCGTCCGGAGCTGCGTCTCGCGGATCAACGCGCGGGTCCATTCCGCTTCGTCCCCTCGCTCGCGCGCGGCCTCCTTTCGCCGCGTAACCAGGGCGGCCGCCTGCTCGAACTTCTGCTCCGCGACGAGCCGGTCGATCTCCTTCCAGTCCGCGGCCGGCCCCGAGGCGGGCGCGACTCCGGGCTTTCCCTTCGACGAAACCTGGTGGGAGGCCTCTCCCCCGACCGACAACGCGCCCAGCAGCAGGAGAGCCAGCGATCGGCGCAGCGTCAGGCTCTTCGACATAGGGGTCATTGTGTCAACAAGGGAACCCGTTTTCTCGGGAAGGTTCCCGCCCCGATCCGCGCGCGGCGGGCTTCCGGACGAAAACTTCCCGCGGAGCCTCGCGTATCTGCAGGAAAGAGAATGCCGATCAACCGAAGCCGGATCCCCGCCGCGCTCGCTGTCTGCCTCGCCCTCGGCGCGGCCGCCCTCCACGCCGCCGGACGGAAAGCCGAGGAGGGCATCAAGCTCTTCGAGAACGGCCAGTATGGCCCGGCCCGCACCGCCCTGGAAGCGGCGGCTAAGGAGGATCCGAGGGATCCCCGCGTGGCCTTCTATCTCGGTCAGATCTGCCTGGGCGGCAACGACGGCGACAACGCCGTCGCCTGGCTCGAGAAAGCCGCCGCGCTCGACCCGAAGAACTCCGAGACCGAGCTCTGGCTCGGCCGGGCCTACGGCGTTCAGGCCTCGAAGGCCGGCTTCTTTAAGCAAGTCTCGCTCGCCGGCAAGGTCCGGAAGGCCTTCGAGAAGTCCGTCGAGCTCGACCCGGGCAACATCGACGCGAGGCTCTCGCTCGTCGAGTACTACATCCAGGCTCCCGGCGTCATGGGCGGGAGCGCCCAGAAGGCCCGCGAGCAGGCGGCGGAGATCGGCCGCCGCGATCCGATGCGGGGACACCGAGCCGACGGCCGCATCGCGGAATCCGAAAAACACTTCGACGCGGCGCTCGCCGACTACGAACGCGCGGCGAAGGAGTTCCCGGCAAGACGGGAACCGTTCTTCTGGATCGCGGGGTGTTACTCGAAGCAGAAGCTGTACGCGAAGGCCATCGACACGATGGAGAAACTGCTGGCCGAGCAGCCGGCCGCGCTCTCCGCCCTCTACCAGATCGGGGTCTACGCGGGAACCTCCGGCGAACGCCTCGAACGCGGCGAGGAATGCCTGAAGGCGTATCTCCGGCACACCCCGAGGGCAGACGAGCCGTCTCTCGTCTCGGCCCACTACCGGCTGGGACTCCTCTACGAGAAGAAGGGGAACCGGGATCTTGCCCGCCGCGAATACACGAGCGCCCTCGAGCTCGACTCCTCCCGCCAGGACGTGCGGGACGCCCTGAAGAAGATCTCCTAGTCTCTCGCGGGAGACCTACGGGGCCGGCCGCGCCTCCAGCCCGCGCTGGGTTCGATAGAGGGCGAGGTCCGGAGGGACCGGCAGCAGCATCAGGGCGGGATAGACGCGAAACTCCCGTCGGCCGAAATCGAAGAGGCCGCCGGTCTTTTCGACGAAGTAGCGGCCCTGCCGGAAGAAATTGGGATTGGGATGCGCCTCGAGAATCGTCCGGCCGAAGAGAGTCAGGCCGTACCGGGTCCGCGTGAAAAGCCAGCCAGCCGGCGGAGCGGGCGTCTGCGGCGGCACGAACTTCAGGAGAAAGAGGTCCGCCCGCGGCAGGCGCAGGCGGCCGTCGTCCTCCGCCTTCGCGTCCTCGATCACGATAACCCGGGCCTTCGGGTCGTAGAGCTCGATCACCGGGAGATGGCTGCCGCTCATCTCGCGATCGATCAGGACGAGGTGTTCGGTCCCGGGCAGCTCCGCAGCCGCTTTTCCGAACTGCTCGAACTCGACGAATCCGCTCTTCATGGAAGTGACATCCACGAGGCTCCAGAAACATCCCGACACCGCGATCGCGGCGGCGCAGGCGATCCGCGCCGCGCGCGACGGCAGCCGGGAGACGAGGCGTCCCGCGAGCGCGGCGCCGAAGGGAAGGATCGTCAGAAGGTAATAGCTGTGCTTGTGGGCGAAGAGGTAGAAGAGCGAGAAGCCGCAGACGGGAAAGAGCGCGAAGAGCGTCGCGCGGGAGGGAGCCGGCACGGCGGCAGCGATCCCGGCCGCCAGGGCGAGCGCGATCAACGGAGAGAACGCCCACCAGGCTTCGCCGCCGATCGCGAGCCACTCCGCGCCCGCTTTCGGAAACGTCGTCGCCACGGCCGCTCCTCCCGCCACCTCGCCCCGCAGGTACGCGAACCCCCGCAGGGCGTGGTAACCGTAGAAGGCGCCCGGGAGCAGGAGCGCGATTCCCGCCGCCCGCCAGCGGGCGCCCTCCTTCAGCCAGGCGAGCGTCCGCCGCGTCGCCAGCTCCCAGGCGAACAGAGCGGCGGCCGCGATCACGGCGAAGAGCTTCGTGAAGAGCGCCAGCCCGGCGAAGAGCCCCGACAGGAGCCGGTCCGCGCGGGATCCCGCTTCCTCGGCGCGCCAATGGAAGAAGAGGGCCGCGACGACGAAGACGAGCAGCGTCGAATCGGTCTGGATGTTGCGCCCCGTCAGCACGGCCACCGGCGAGACCGCCACAATGAGGGCCGCCGTCAGGCCTTCGGAAGGGCCGAAGAGCCTTCGGGCGAAGGCGAAGGTCGCGGCGACGAGGGCCAGGCTCGAAGCGATCGAGAGCAGCCGTCCCGCCAGGACCGAGACTCCCGTCAGCCGGAAGACGGCGTAGAGGAGATAGGAATAGAGCGGCGGAGTCTCCAGAAAGAGGTGCCCACCCTCGGAAGTCGGAAAGAGCCATGAGCCGTGGAAGTAGTTCTTCGCGATGAGCGTGTAGTGCGCCTCGTTGTGGGAATGAAACCCGCCGATACTCGAGTCGAGCCAGGCGCAGCGCAATCCGGCCGCGAGCAGGAGGATCGCCGCGAGGCCGATCCCGGCGCCGCGCGTCGCGGCCGGCGACGCATCTTTGTCTCTGGAGACCGGGCGCGCGGTCAGTGCCGTCGCGCCCCGCGTCCGCGAACTCTTCTGCATCTTCTTGCTGGACACGGCGGCTCAATGGTCTCCGGCTAGCATAAGGCCGCGCTGGAACCCGAGGTCCCCGAACGAGACTCTGCCGGCGTACGGTCGATTCTTTCTTGATCTCCGGCCATCACGGACAGCGGCCGGGCCACGCGAGACGGTTCACCGGAAGTCGTGGCTCGGGATCGCCTCGACCGGGATGAGCGTGGGGCCGCAGGGTCCCTCGCTCAGAAATTGCTGCAGCGCATGGAAGCGTTCGCCTTTGACGGAGAGGGTCCCGTCCTGTTTCTGGAGACGGCCTTCGACGATGAGAGTGCCCGACCCGACGATGACGGAGCGGTACTCGCGGAAGAGGTCGGGGCGCACGATCGCCTGCGACATGCCGGTCTCGTCTTCGAGCGTCAGGAAAACGAAGCCCTGCGCCGTGCCGGGGCGCTGGCGGACGATGACGGCCCCCGCGGTCGTGACGCGCTCCCCGTCGGCGCGGCGCGCGAGCTCCGCGGCCGAGAGGATCCCCCGCGCGGCGAGCTTCGCTCGCCAGTGCTCCATCAGGTGCGGCCCGGTCGTCATCTGCGTCGCGCCGTAGTCGGCCGCGGTTTCTTCCTCCGGGCTCATCTCGGCAAGCGGTGAGGGGTCGTCCGCCGGCAGCGCGTCTAAGAGCGGCCCCGCCGGGCGCGCCACCTTCGCCACCTGCCAGAGCGCCTCGCGCCGCGTCTTGCCGAAGGAGGCGAGCGCGCCCGCCTCCGCGAGGATCGTCAGCTCGCCCGAGCGCAGCCGCACCCGCCGCGCCAGGTCGCCGGCGTCGTCGAAGGGGCGCCCGGCCTGCTCCTCCTCGATCTTCTTCCCCGTCGTCTCGGAGAGTCCCTGCACGAAACGCAGCCCCAGGCGCACGCCCCTGTTCTCCCAGCGGCATTTCCATCCCGAATGCGCCACGTCGATCGGAAAGACTTTCGTTCCGTGGCGCTGCGCGTCCTTGACGAGCGTCGCCGGGTGATAGAAGCCCATCGGCCAGGCGTTGAAGATCGAGGCGTAGAAGGCCGCCGGATGGTGCGCCTTCAAGTACGCGCTCGCGTAGGCGATGAGCGCGAACGACGCCGCGTGGGACTCGGGAAACCCGTAGAGCGCGAAGGAGGTGATGGACTTGACGATCTGCTCCTGCGCCTCTCTGCCGATGCCCCGCGCGGTCATCCCCGCGCGCAGCCTCGCCTCGATCGCCTCCATCCTCTCGACGGACCGCTTGAAGCCCATCGCGCGCCGCAGCTCCTCCGCCTCCCCGCCCGTGAAGCCCGCCGCGACCATCGCGATGCGCAGGAGCTGTTCCTGGAAGAGCGGGACGCCGAGCGTGCGCTTCAAGATCGGCTCGAGGCACGGGTGCGGGTACTCGACCGGCGCCCTTCCCTGCCTCCGATCGAAGAAGGGGCGCACCATCCCGCCCACGATCGGCCCCGGCCGGATGATCGCCACCTGCACGACGATGTCGTAGAACTTCTTCGGCGCGTTCCTCGGGAGCGACGCCATCTGCGCGCGGCTCTCGACCTGGAAGAGCCCGACGGTGTCCGCCTCGTTGAGCATCCTGTAGATCTTCGGGTCGTCCTGCGGCAGGTGCGCCAAGTCGATCTCGACGTTTTCCTTCGAGCGGATCATCGGGATCGCCTCCTCGATCGCCGCGAGCATCCCGAGGCCCAGCAGATCCACCTTGACGATCCCGAGGTCCGCGCAGTCGTCCTTGTCCCACTGCACGACGACGCGCCCCGGCATCGCGGCCGGCTCGAGCGGCACGACCTCGTCGAGCCTCCCCGCCGCGACGACCATCCCTCCCGAGTGCTGTCCCAGGTGCCGCGGCAGGTTCTGGACCTGCAGGAAGAGCCGCAGGAAGTGCTTCGAGCGGACGTCCCCGGGATCGAGCCCCGCCGCGCGGATCTCGCCGGTCAATTGCTCGACCGGCTCGCGGACCTCGCCGAAGCTCCAGCCGGAGAGCTGTTTGGAGAGGTTCCCCACCTGCTCGAGCGAGTAGCCGAGCGCCTTGCCGACCTCGCGCGCCGCCGAGCGGTCGCGGTAGGTGATGACGTTGGCCGTCATGCCGGCGCCGCGCGGGCCGTACTTCTCGTAGACGTGCTGGATGACCTTCTCGCGCTGGTCCCCGGAGGGCAGATCGAGGTCAATGTCCGGCCACTCCCCCCGCTCCTCCGAGAGGAAGCGCTCGAAGAGGAGCTCCATTTTCACCGGGTCCACCGCGGTCATGGAGAGCGCGTAACAGACAGCACTGTTGGCCGCGGAGCCGCGCCCCTGTACGAGGATGTTCTCCCTCTTGCAGAACTGCACGATGTCCCAGACGATGAGGAAGTAGCCGGCGAGCTGAAGTTTCTCGATCATCGCCAGCTCCTTCGTGATCTGCGCCTGCGCCTTCGCCGTCAGCGGCCGGAAGCGCGTCCGCGCGCCGTTCCACGTCACCTGGCGCAGGTAGGAATCGGGAGTCTCGCCCGGCGGGAGCGGGTAGTCGGGGAAGCGGTAGCCGAGGTCCGCGAGCGTGAAGTCGAGCCTCTGCGAGAGCTCCCACGCCGCGTCCACGGCCTGCGGCAAATCGGCGAAGAGCTCCGACAGGGCCGCGGCGTCTTTCAGGTGCCGCTCGCGCTCTGCCGCGAGCAGCTCCCCGGCCGCGTCGAGCGTCGTGTGATTGCGGATCGAGGTCAGGACGTCGTGCAGCTCCTTGTCTTTCGGACGGGCGTAGCGCGCGCCATTGGTCGCGACGAGCGGGAGGCGCAGGCGCCGCGCGAGATCCACCCGGGCCTGGTTCCCGTGCTCCTCCTCGCGCAATCGGTGGCGCCCGATCTCGACGTGGAGCCGCCCGGGAAAGATCCCGGCGAGCCGGCCGAGCGCCTCCCTCCCCGCCTCGAGCCCTTCGCGCGCGAGCGCCCGCGCGAGCGGCCCCTCCTCGCCCCCCGTCAGGCAATGGAGCCCCGCCGCGTGCGCCGCGACCTGCTCCATCGTGACGCTCGTCTCCCCCTTCGGCTTGCCGGCGGCGCCCTCCGTGATGAGCCGGCAGAGATTCTTGTAGCCGGTGCGGTTTTCGACGAGCAAAGTGATCCGATTTTGGATTTTGGATTCTGGATTTTGGATTGAAGACGCTTTCCGGGGCTTGAAATCCAAAATCGAAAATCCAAAATCCAAAATGATTTCAGCGCCCACGAGCGCCTTGATTCCGGCGGCCTTCGCGGCTTTGAAGAAGCGCGGGGCGCCGTAGACGCCGTTGCGGTCCACGAGAGCGACGGCGGGGAGGCCGAGTCTCGCGGCCTGCTCGACGAGGTCTTCAGGAAGCGAGGAGCCGTCCAGGAAAGAGAAGGCGGAGGCGACGCGCAGCTCCGCGTAGGGCCGAGGGCTCGCGTGGAAGTTCCGGACGCTCCAGTCGCGCTGCTTGAGCCTCTCCTTGCGCGTCCCGGCCGAGACGATGAGCGACGCGTCGGACGGCCCGATGTCGCGCGAAGAAACCCCCATGAGATTTCGGGAAGGAGGACTGCCGGGTTTCACCCGCCGATCTTATGGCGTAATAAAGGCGTAAATCAATCTGGCGGCGCATGCTCCTGCTGCTGAATAAACCTTTTGACATCATCAAATACGACGCTTAACAACCCCCTCTGTCATCCTGAGCGAAGTGCGGAGCCTGTCCCGATCACCGAAGTTGCATGTTCACGAGTAACGAGGGCAGATTCCTCGCGGAGCCTGTCCCGAGCTGAGGTGGCCATCGAAGCAGTGAGAGCAGATCCCTCGCTGCGCTCGGGATGACAAAGGAGGGCGAGGGGCTCGGAATGACATTCGAAGTCGAGGGGCTCCTCAGGATGACAAGGGAGGAGAGCGGGTCCTCAGGATAACAGGCGGCGGGGAGCGGTCCTCAGGATGACAAGGGCGGGCGCTCGCGGAAGGCCCGGATCGGGCCGACGGTCTTGCGGAACAAGAACTCCGAGTGGCCCTTCACGATGTAGTCCTTCAGTTCCCCGATGAGCTCGTAGCCGAGCCTTTCGTAGAGCGCCTTCGCCCGCGGGTTGAACGACGAGACGCAGAGGAAGACGTTCGGCGAGTCGCGGAAGATTCGTTCCTCGGCAAAGCGCACAAGCCGGGTCCCGATCCCGCGGCTGCGATCCGCCTCGTCCACGCAGACCGTCTGGATGTAGCCGACGAAGGCGCCCGCCATGTTCAGGACCACGAACCCGAGCGGGCGTCCCCCGTCGAACGCGCCGTACACCTCGCGCGTCGCATCCTGCAACAAGGCGAGCGACTCCTCGTACCCGCGCCCGAGCGTGATCCACGGCTGCGAGCCGGCCATCATCCGCGCGCACGCGTTCGCCTCCTCCGCTGATCCCAGTCTGCGGATCTCGGTCGCGGAGACGTGTTTTCCCATTTACGTCTCTAGTCCCCTTCTCCTTCAACCTCTTCCCGCGCCCAAAAGACGAAATCCGTCTGGGGAGGCTCGACTCCGACGGACCGCAGAAGCATCGCGATCTGGCCGCGGTGGTAGAGCGAATGGCCCTGGAGCTGGGTCAGGATGTCTTCGACCGTGTCGCGGTACCACACCCCTTCCGTGCTGCGGTATTCGAAGCAGCGCGCGATCTGCTTCTCTCCCGCCCCGGCAAGGTACTTCGACCAGGCCGCGTGCATCTTTCCAAAACTCCGCTCGAGGCCGGGCAGCGCCGTCCCGCGCGGGAAGAACGTCGACGGCGCGTCCTCCGCCGCGCCGAGGCGGAAGAGCCAGAGCCGCCGCGCGGCGACGATGTGCCCCGCCAGCTCCACGGCCTTCCGGAACGCCTTCGTCCTGCGCGCGGCCGGGCCGGCCGACTGGAGAGCCGCCACCACCTTCGCGTGGCTGTCCTTCTCGTACTCGAACCAGCGCCGGTACCTCCGCGCCATGTTCGTGGCCACCGGTCAGCTCCTCTCCCAGGTCCCGAGCAGGCGCCGGAGCACGACGATCTGTCCGAGCGTGTAGGCGTTGTGATCGGCGAGGAGCACGATCTCGCGCAGGAACGTCTGCCCTTTTCCCCGCGGGACGGCGGCGAAGAGGTCGCGGTCCCGGGCGATGCGTTTCATCGCCTCGAGGTCGCTTCGGAACGCCGCGACGCTCTCGTTCCAGGCTTCGGGCGTCGGCGGCGCCGCGGAGCCCGGCCAGTACTCGGCCGTCGACTTCGGATCCGCGTAGTCCGGCTTCACGCAGAAGTCGAGGATGTCGCGCTGGCAAAGGCGCAGGTGCTCCAGGAGCTGCCACGCCGAATACGGCAGGCCGCGCGGCTGCGCCCCCCGCAACTCCGGCGGAATCCCCTCGATCACGGCGTCGAATCCCGCGTGGGCGTCGTCCCAGTCCAGAAGCCGGGTCAGCTGATCGCGAAGGGCCTCGAGGTTTTCCATTTCGCCTCCCGCCCGCGTTCGCGGGAACAATACGCCTGCCTCATTCCGCCTGGCAGAAGCCGGGGTAGAGCGTGACGAGGCCCGACGCGCTGACTTCGAGGTCGGCCGTGAACCGGCCTCCCGCGCTCTCGTAGCGATACTTCGATTCCGCGAGCCGCCGGTAGGACTGCTCGAGCGGCTCGAGCGCGAAGCTCGGGAACCGAAGCCAGGCCGCGCGGACCTTTGCCTCTTCTCCCACGGCCAAGCCGAGCCTGCGGATCGGGAGGAGATTGGTGGACGGGCTGAAGTTCAGATCGAGGTCCAGGGCGCCCTCGACGCCGGGGCGGTCCGACCCGTTCATGCGCCAGCTCCCGGAGGAGCTGGCGGCGATTTCGATCCGGACCGGTTCGCTCCCGAGCCACCCCTCGACCCGGGCCTGCACGGTCCGCCAGTCGCGATTGCAGAGGATCGAGTAGTCGAGCCGGCAGGGCCGCCCCTCGTGCGCGAACAGCGCCGTTCCCGAGAGGTCCCACCCCTCCCTCATCCGGGAGAGCCGCGCGCTTTCGTGCCCCGGCCGATCGAGCCTCCGCCAGAGGATCGTCTCCTCCTCGGACATCGGCCCGATCATAACTAAGCGACGCGGACTTGCTGCCGGGTGGCCGGGGAGACGCGCTCGTCCGGGGTCAGGATCCCGCGAAAATTCAGCGGATCGGCGGCGGAGACGGACAGCGGCTCCGGATTCTCGCCGCGCCGGCGGACCGCGCGCAGGAGCGTCACGGCCTCGGGGAGGGCGTACTGCTCGCCGTCGAAGCCCGCGACGAAACGGCCGCCGCGGATCTCGCCGCGCGCCTCGAGCGTCCGGCAGACGCGGGCGATGTCGCGCCACGGCACGGGCGCCTTCTCGCGGGCGAGCGTCTTGCGGAAGACGATGCCGGTGCGGGCGAGGAGCCTTCTCGCGGCGAACTCCGGCGAGGCGGGAGCAGCGGCCTCGCGCGGAAGGAGGCTCCAGCGGCCGGCGCCGACGCCCCCCTCGCGGCGCTTCGACGCGGGCACGATCAGCCAGCGCAGCCCGCCGAAGGAGTCGCAGGTCACGCGTCCCAGAGCGACGAGCTCCGAGAGGCCGGCCTCGAGGAACGCGGGCGGGAGCCTCGTCGCGCGGGAAAGCTCCTGGAAGAACATCGCGCCGCGACCGGCCAGGGCCTCGAAGACCTGGAGCGCCGTTCCGGAAGGCTGCGGCACAGCGGTCGCTCCCGAGAGCGCCGCCCAATCGTCCAGGTCCTTGCGCTCGACAAGGCAGATCGGCGCGCGCCGGACCGCGCTCGCCCCGCCGCCCCAGAGCCGCCCCCAGGCGACCTCGCCGGAGAGAGTGAGCTGGTCGAGCCATTCACGCCGGTAGCCGCGCACGCGCGCCGGGAGAACGCTCCCCTCCCAGGCCGCGGCCGGGACCTCGAACCCGGCCAGCTGCGCGACGACCTGAGCGACGCCGCGCGGCCCCTCGAGCTTGTGCTCCGGGTCCACGTGCTGCCAGCACGCGAGAAAGCGCAACAGCTGCGCCGCCGAGACCGGCTCGATCTCCCGTCGCAGCCGGTCGAGCGTGTACCGCTGGATGCGCGCGAGCAGGCGCCGGTCGCACCAGGCTTGCCGCCCGCCGATCCGCGTGCGCAGCACGACCCCCTCCGACTCGAGCTTCAGCAGGAGCGGATCGTCGCCGGAGGCGAGGATCGGGCCGAGCGCCTCCATGCGGCCCTTGAGGACCGCCTTCGGCTCCCGCGTCGCCTCGACGGCGAACCAGCGGTCTCCCTCGCGGACGACGCGGCGCGCCGCGGCGAGATCGTCCAGCCACGCGCGCCACGGCGCCGCCTCCCCGTCGGTGACGTATCCCATCCAGAGGAGCGCCTCGTGGACTTCCTCGGCGTCGGCGGGCTGCGGCCACGCTTCTTCCCGGACCCGCTCGACCGCCTCGGGATCGAGCGCGCCGATGTCGTCGGCGCTCTTCACGTCGAGCACGCGGCGCGACAGGACCGCCTGCGTGCGCCGCTCCTCGAGCGGCGCGTCGTCTAAGAACGTGTAGGGCTGCGAGGCGAGGATCCCGCGCGCGAACGACGACGGCTCGGCCGTGTCAACGGCTCGCCGTTCGATCGAGCCGTCCTTCAACCCGCGCAGCACCTCGAGAAAGCCCTCGATGTCCATCGCCTCGGTCAGGCAGTCCTCGATCGTCTGCGCGACGATGGGATGCTCCATCGGGACCTCGATCGGGCCGCCCGGCAGCGTCTCGGGGCATGCCAGGACCTGCGGAAACGCCGCGGCGAGCAGGTCGTTGGCGCGCATCCGCTGGAGCGGCGCCGGCACCCTCTTGCCGTTTCGGGACCGGTCGAGCAGGAGCGAGCGCTGCGCGTTCCAGCGCCAGCGCGTCTCGAAGAGCGGCTGGGCGAGGAGCGCCTGGACGAGGACGTCCCGCGCGCGGTCGGGATGCAGGTAGTCGAAAACGTCTTCCAGCGCGAAGCTGTGCTGCGGCCCGAGCGAGAGGACGATCGCCTCCTCGTTGGCCGCCGCCTGCAGCTCGAAGCCGAACCCGACGCAGAACTTCTTGCGCAGCGCCAGCCCCCAGGCCCGGTTGATCCGCGATCCGAACGGAGCGTGCACGACGAGCTGCATGCCGCCGCTCTCGTCGAAGAAGCGCTCGAGGATGACGCGTTTGGGTGTGGGGACGGCGCCGAGGACGCGCCGCCCCGCCTCCACGAACTCCGCGATCTGCTGCGCGGCGGCGGGCGGCAGGGCATCGCCGCAGACCGACTGAAGAAAGGCGGCCGCCTCCTCTTCCCGCGCCGCGCACTCCTCGCGCAGCGCGCCGATCTCGGCCGCGAGCTCGCGCGTGCGACCGGGCGCCTCGCCGAGCCAGAACGGAAGGGACGGCGGCGCCCCCTTCGCGTCGGCGACCCGCACGATGCCGGACTCGATGCGCAGCACGCGCCAGGAGGCGTTGCCCAATTGAAAGACGTCGCCGCCGCTCGCTTCCACGGCCCAGTCTTCGTTCACGGTCCCGACGAGCGTCCCCTCCGGCTCCAGGCGCACCTGGTAATCGGCGACGTCGGGGATCGCGCCCCCGGAGAGGAGCGCCGTCAGGCGCGCGCGCTTCGTGGCCATCAGGCGCCCGCCGACTCCGTCGCGGTGGAGAAGCGCCCGGCGCCCCGCGGTGTGGAGCGCGACGACCCTGTCGAACTCCTCCCTCTCGAGCCCGCGGTACGGCCAGGCGCGGCGGAAGACTTCGAACAGTCTCTCTTCCTCCCACGCCCCGGCGACGCAGGCCGCCACGATCTGCTGCGCCAGGATGTCGAGCGGGCGCGGGGGAACGGGCGTGCGGTCGAGCACCGCCTGCCGGATGCACTTCAAGAGCGCCGCCCCCTCCGCGAGCTCGTCGAGCGTCAGCGGGAAGAGTCGCCCCTTCGGGGTCTTCTTCAGGGCATGGCCCGCGCGCCCCACCCGCTGGAGAAAGGTCGCGATCGAGCGGGTGGCGCCCACCTGGATGACGAGGTCCACGTCGCCGATGTCGATCCCGAGCTCGAGCGACGCGGTCGCCACGAGCGCGCGGAGCTTGCCTGCCTTGAGTCTCTCCTCCGCGTCCAGGCGCCGCGCGCGGGAGAGGCTGCCGTGGTGGCTCGTGACCGCCTCTTCGCCGAGCAGCCGCGTCAACTGCGCCGCGATCCGCTCCGCCATCTTGCGGGTGTTGACGAAGACGAGCGTCGTGCGATGCTCGCGAACGAGGTCCGCCATCCTCGAGTAGATCTCCTCCCACTGCTCGTGCGAGCAGACGGTCGAGAGCGCCGAAGGAGGGACCTCGATGCCGAGATCGAGCTCGCGAAACGTCCCCGCGTCCACGAGCGAGCATTCCCGGCCCGACCCCACCAGGAACCGGCCGACCTCGTCGAGCGGCTTCTGCGTGGCCGAGAGCCCGACGCGCTGGACAGGATGTCCCGCCAGCTCCTCGAGCCGCTCGAGCGACAGCGCGAGGTGGCTCCCCCGCTTGTCCCGCAGGACGGCGTGGATCTCGTCCACGATGACGGTCGAGACCGTCCGGAGCATTCCCCGCCCGCCCGCGCTCGTCAGCAGCAGGTAGAGCGACTCGGGGGTCGTCACGAGGATGTGCGGCGGCCGCTTCGTCATCGCCGTCCGCTCTCCCGAGGGCGTGTCTCCCGTCCGCACGAGTACGCGCACCTCGGGGACCGACGGGTCGAGCGCCGCGATCTCCGCCAGCGGCCCCTGCAGGTTCTTCTGCACGTCGTTGGAGAGCGCGCGCAGCGGCGAGACGTAGAGGACCTGCGTCTCGTCGCGCAGGCCCGCACCCTGACGGATGAGCGAATCAATCGCCGAGAGGAACGCCGCGAGCGTCTTTCCCGATCCCGTCGGCGCCGCGATCAGCGTGTTCTTCCCCTCGCGGATGACCGGCCACCCCTCCCGCTGCGGCGGCGTCGGCTCGCCCAGCCGCTCCGCGAACCACTTGCGAACGCCGGGATGGAAATCAGCCAGCAGGCTCATCGAAACCAATTCTAACGGCGCATCGCGCCCGCCTCTTCCCGGAAACCAGGGCAGGTCCTTCGCCGCTCTGCTCCTCGGGACGATACCGGTACCTGCATGTACCGGGCGAGGACGATGAAATCAATACGGCGGTTCTCGAGAAGGGCCAGCTGCTCCTCCTCGACCGGGTCCTTATTCTCCTTCGTGATCGAGTAAGCGAGGAACTCGGCGCCGCCTTCTCGAAGTCGGTGTGGTTGCTGACGACGACCGGCACCTCGACCTCCCATTCCCCGGAATGGCTGCGCGCCAGCACGCCGTAGAGGCACGACGGGTCGTTGGAGACGAAGACCGCCATTCTCAGGACCTCGCCGGAGGAGTGGAGCGACCACTCGATGTCGGGCTCGCTGCCGATGAAGGCGCGCAGGCGCTCGGCAATCTCGGTGTCCGTCATGGAGAAGTGCGAGACGTCCCACTTCAGGCGCGTGGAGCAGTGGTTGTTCTCGGAATCCACGTACTGGTCGTGGTAGAGGATGCGCCCGCCGTGGGTGTAGATGAACCGGGTCAGGCCGGCGGCCATTCCCAGGCGCAGCGGGCTTTGTCCGCCAGGATCGCCCTATCCAGGAGCCGTCCCGTCAACGGGTCGTCACGAGCGGCAGCTCGATGAAGCTCGCTTCGCCGGGCGCGCCGGAGTGGTAGATGCGCTGGACGGCCTTGCGGTAATCCTCCGGCTTCGCCCAGAAGATGTTGGGCACGAAGGTCTGCGGATTGCGGTCGTAGAGGGGGAACCAGCTCGACTGCACCTGCACCATCATCCGGTGGCCGGGGAGGAAGACGTGGTTGGCCGTCGGCAGCGTCCAGCGGTAGAGCAGCGGTTTGTCGGCGGCGAGCGGCCTGGCCGTCTCCAGGCTCTCGCGGTAGCGGCCTCGGAAGATGTCGGCGGAGACCATCAACTGGTATCCCCCCATCTCCGGTTGGGCCGCGACCTCGTCGGGATAGAGGTCGATCACCTTCACGACCCAGTCCGAATCGGTGCCGCTCGTGGACGCGACGAGGTTCACGATCGGTTGGCCGCTGATCTTCACCGGCGCCGTCAGGACATCCGACACGAAGACCAGCACGTCAGGGCGCCCGGATGCCTCGCGCTGATCGTCCACGAGCCATCTCGACCAGCCCGCGCCCGTCTCCTCGATGGGGCGCGCGCGGAAGGGGACGGGCTTGGCCGGATCGGAGACGTACTCGTCGAACTCGGTCCCGCCGGGTTGCGGAGCGGCAAAGCCGAGCTTCAATCCCGCGGAGAGATAGAGAGGCGTCGGCGCGATCGCGCAGCCGCCGCCGGCGGCGCACCCGGCCGGCCACGCGGGCAGGCGCCGCCATTGGTTCGTCCCGGTTTCGAACGCGGTCACGGGCGCAACGTCGGCCTTCGGCGCGCCGTCCTTCAAGTACTGGTCCAGGAACGGGCGCAAGACCTCCCGCCGGAACGTCAGCGCCGTGTCGCTGTCGAACTTCAGCGCGCCGAGCGTGCTGCCGTCGCGGATTTCCTGGCCGTGATGCCAGGGACCGAGCACGAGGAACACCTTGTCGTTCTCCTTGTCCTTCGGCTTGATCGCCTTGTACACGGCGATCGCTCCGTAGATGTCCTCCTGGTCCCAGAGGCTGTGCACGAGCATCACCGGCACCTTCAGCGGCTCCGCCGCGAGCACGCGGTCCACCGCCTGGTCGCGCCAGAAGGCGTCGTAGCTCGGATGCTCGAGGATCTTCCTCCAGAAGCCGACCTGCGCCATCCCATGGCGCCGCCCGAGCTCTCCCGCCGAGCCTGCCTCGAGAAACATGTCGTAGTCGTCGAAGTGGTTCCTCCACCACTTGGCCTCCGACTTGCGGGTCGCCTCCTGCTCATAGATGTAGCCCATTCCCTGCTCGCGGAAGGCGCCGTTGTGGAACCAGTCGTCCCCCATCCAGCCGTCCACCATGGGGTTCATCGGGACGGAGACTTTCAGCGCCGGGTGCGGGTGGACGAGGGCCATCAACGGCAGGAAGCCGTCGTAGGAGATGCCGAGAATGCCGACTCTTCCGTTGCTCTCCGGAACGTTCTTCACGAGCCAGTCGATCGTGTCGTAGGTGTCGGTCGCGTGATCCACCGGCGTCGGGTTCAGCGGCCCATGCAGCGGGCGGTTCATGACGTAGTCCCCCTCGGAGCCGTGTTTGCCCCGCACGTCCTGGACCACCCGGATGTATCCGCCCTCCACGATCACGTCGGTGGCGTTGTCGTAGCCGTACAGGATCGGACCCAGGTGCGCGCTTTCGGCATGGGTCGTCAGCTTCGTCGCGTCGTAAGGCGTGCGCGTCAGCAGGATCGGAGCGCCTTTCGCTCCCTTCGGCACGAGGATGACGGTGTGCAGCTTCACGCCGTCGCGCATCGGAATCATGACGTCCCGGCGGACGTAATCGAAGCTCTCCGTCGCGGGCTCGAGCTTCGCCGGCGTCTCGCTCGGCAGCGCGGGATATCGGGCGGGCGGCGCCGCGGCCGTCTGGGCCGCTGAGGCGCCGGCGAGCAGCAGGCCGGCGAAGAGCGACGCGAGCCGGACCAGCGTCGAAAGAGTCGACTTCATGAAATGTCTCCTTCCGCGCAACGATATCCGGTTCGCCCTCCGGCGCAAGCGCGCGGCCCTCGCCGTTACGCGGAGATTCGGTCCAGATACGCCTGCCGCTGGTAGAGGAAGAGGGGGAGGCCGAGAGACACGCCAACGAGGAAGACGGTAGCGGTCGGCAGCTCCTCAGGCGGCACCGGCGTGGATCGCGATCTGCCACGCGTTGCCCCACTTGTCCTCCACCATGCAGAGGCGGTCTCCGTACGGGGTATCGCCCGGCTCCTCGACAGATGTGGCTCCATGCTCCAGACACCGCTTGCGGTTCAGCCGCGAGCGGACCGGACGAGCGGTTGCCGGCCGGCGCGCTCCGCGATCCGCGTCTTGACCAGCTTTCGCACCAGCCTGGCCGGCAAGGGACGGTCCGCCTGAAAGCGGATCGTGCCCTTGCTGGCGTCGTAGCCCCTGAGCTCGTCCCGGTGCGCTCTCACGGGAAACGCGCCGGCATAGAAGGCGCAGTGTTTCGCGGCCGCTCCGAAGGCCACGAGCAACCGCCCGCCAAGGCGGAAGGCCGGGATCCGGTAGCTGATGCACTCCTCCGCTCCGGGCGCCGCCGACCGGATCGCCCTTCGAAGCTTCTCGAGGGCGGCGCGCTTCTCGGCGCTCAACGGCGCAAGGTACTCGTCGATCGTTACCGGTCCTGCAGCCATCTCTCGCCCTCCCTGGATATCGGCAGTCGTTTCGCCCGACGCATCCGCCCGACAACTTGCCCGGACTTGAGCGCGCCGGTGTCAGACCGGTGCCGCGCCAGCGGGCGCATTCCCTTTCAAGGGGTAAACGTACAGCATCGCGGAGTCGTCCTCAACCAGGCCTCCCGTGCGCCCGTAGAGCCTCCGTGCCTGCTCGTTGCCCCGGCTCGTCAGCACGAACGCCTCAAACATCCCCTCGGCCCGCGCGAGCGCCGTGATCCCTTCGACGAGAGCCGTCGCCACCCCCCGGCCTCGCCAGGCCGCCGCCACGCCGACCTCATAGACGAACATCTGGCTCGCCTCGCGGTCGGGGCGCTCGAGCCGATATGCCGTCAGAAAGCCTCTCGCTTCCCCTTCCGCCTCGGCTATCAAGAGGTAGTTCGCGCGATTGGCCAGGAACGTCCGCAGAGAACCGGGCGAACGCGAAGATCCCTTGAACTCTCGGACGACCTCTTCTGCCCGGTCGGCGTCGGAACGACCGAGCCTCCTCGTCTGCACGTTCATCATGTCACCCTCCCGCCGAGCGTTCAGCCCGAGCCCGCGCCAGCCGCTGGCGTCCGGTGCAGCACCGTGTTCGGCGAGTCCGCCACTCTCAGCCCTCCAGCAGGGCGGCGAGTTTTCCCACGACCTCTGCGCTGATGTTGGCAGGCAGACGAACTGAAAACTCTACCTGCCGGACTCGCCAGTCGAAACTCTTGACCTGATCCGCCAGGACAACACCGCTTATCGGCAGACCAGCCGGGATTGAAACTTCAAACGGGTAACCCTTGGCCTGACTCGTAATCGGACAGAAGAGGCCCAGACCAACCTTCCCGTTGTAAGCACGAGGCGACACGACGACCGCCGGACGTCGTCCGGCTTGTTCGTGCCCCGCCTGGGGATTCACGGTTATCCACACGATATCGCCACGGTCGGGGACGTAAGGCACGGGTTACCACGCCTCTCGGCCAACGCCGGCGCCGGAATCGACTTCCGCGTGGAGGTTCTTCTTCGTTACGCCGGCGAGCAGCTGACGGAGCTTCCAGCGCGGCCGAACCGGGGTGAGTCGCACCTCGCCTTTCTCCAGAGAGACCTCAATTTCTGAAGAGGCTTTCAAGCCAGCCCCGTCCGCGAAGGGCTTCGGAATCCGGACTGCCAAGCTGTTTCCCCATTTCTGGACCTTGGTTCTCACAGCTCCTCCGTATCTACAATGAGTCTACGGAGGCGCACACGGTCGAGTCAAGGGCTATGGCGCCGAACGGCTGGCGGCTCAGCGGCACCCCTCTCACGGGAGGACCTCGCCGGTCGCGTGAACGCCTGTTTCTCCTGAATGGCCAGAATGAACAGGGCCGGCGCCCTTTCGGATGCCGGCCCCGGGACGAAGAAACGCGTTCGGTCTTGATGGCGTCGATGCACTACTTCTTCGGGTCGTCCCCGCCGGCCCATGCCAGGAACAGCCAACGGCCACCTTCTTTAACCAGGACATCCGTGTAACGGCCGGTGACGGTTTCGCGGTCCTTCTTATAGTTCTCGCGAGCCATCTGATAGCGGTACTGCGCGACAGCGATGTTGCCGGTGATGGTGACCGAAATCGGGTACCGCTTCGGTCAGCTCCGTCATCAGGGCGCGGAGAATTCCAGGAGTGGCTTCCAGCAGGTCCAGGCAGGGCAGTCCGTTTTCCGTCATGAGCTCATCGTACGACGTTCTCGCCGCCATCGACATGGAGGGTGTTGCCGGTCATCCAGCAGGCGGCGGGATGGCACGGCGCGGTGATGCAGCGCGCAACGTCCTCGGGAGCCAGCCGTCGTGGGAAGGCGACGCGGTCCGATCACGGGGCGAGCCTCGCGCGGAACAGAGAGCTTCATTGGCCTTCTGGCGGTTGCCACAGCTCTATGCGGTTGCCTTCCGGGTCTTGGACCCAGCCGAACTTCCCGTATTCAGACTCCTCAACTTTCGTGTCTACGTCGCAGCCTTCAGCTCGCAGTGCTGCGAGGAGAGCATGAAGATCATGGACACGGAAGTTGATCATGAAGCTGGCGGTGCTTGGCGCGAAGTACGAAGTGTCCTCTTTGAATGGGTTCCAGATCGTGGTGCCTGTACCGGTCGGATTGTCGGAAGTGACCCACCTGAATGCCACACCACCCCATTCTTCAACGTTCAATCCGAGGTGCGTTCGATACCACTCGCCAAGTGTCTTCGGGTCCTTGGACTTGAAAAACACGCCGCCTATGCCAGTGACACGCTTCATCAGGAGTCTCCTTTATGCTGCGCGGACCGAGTTGAGAGTCTTGCGCGGCCGGACGATTTGCGGCTCAGCGGCGAGCGCAGCGGAGCGGGTCCGCCGAAGCCGCGGGTTCGGCGAGAGCTCGTTGATGAGCCGGAGCATGGCGCGACGATACGCCTTCGCCGAGATGATATTCAACAGGCAGGGCGTGCGCCGGTGGAAAACGTTGAGACGAAAGGAACGGGCACCCCGCGGCGAGATCTCGACCGGCGCCAGCCGGGACGGAACGGGTGCACGATCTTGGTGCGGGCCGCCGCACGGGTCGTTGCCTGCCCGGCCCTCACATCTCTCGCGAATCGCCGAACGATACCGAGTTAAGCGGCGAGCGCAAGCGAGTCCGCTGCAACGAGCTGTTAGGCGTCAGCCCGTGGCGCCGGCGTACGACGGGAGAAGAGAAATGCCACCGGTAGTACGAACAGAGCAGCGAGTAAGCCAGGAAGTACCGCTGCCACGGGGAACGGGAGTGCGAACCGCCGACCGAATTGCCCAGCAACGCCAATCCCCGCCAGTGCCACACCGACGACGCCGGAAAGGACTCCGACAAGGAGCGGGGTGCGAAACATGCGATGCCCGAACAGGAAGGGAATAGAGACCAAGGCGAACGCGCCGCCGCTAAAAAGGAGGAGTGACCCGCCCCACAGGAAGAGATAGAAGAACACGCGGCCCTGAAGAGTCTGGAACTCTCCCGTGGCATGCCAGTGGGAGATGTTGACGGCCGCCAGGAGCAGTGAGCACAGTAGGATCACCGAACAGAACCCAGCGAGAGTGAAGAAGTATTGCCGTTGTGGGTTCATCATGTTGGCCTCCGTGAATGGCGCCAGACGATTTGCGGCTCAGCGGCGAGCGCAGCGGAGCGGAGCGAGTCCGCTGCAGCCGCGGGTCCGGCGAGAGCTGGGTTGGTGAGCCGGAGCATGGCGCGACGATACGCCTTCGCCGGGATGCTGTTCAACGTGTGAGGGCGTGCGCTGGTGGAAAGCGTTGAGACGAAAGGGACGGGCGCTTCAGCGGCGAGATCTCGGCCGGCACCGGCCAGGACGGAACGAATGCACGATATTGGTGCTGGCCACACGGAAGGTAGTCACCCGGCCGGACCTTCACGTTTCTCGCGTCGCGCCGAACATTGTGGCTAACCGGAGCGCGAAAGCAGGCGACGTCGCCCGAAGCGCGTCCGGTTGAGCCGCGTGGCAGGCCCGACCGTGTTAGATGGCGGGCCTGAGCTTACTCCTGCCTGACTATATCGACCGAGATCTCCACCGCCGGAATCGTTCCTCTGTTCTCAAGCCAGTGTGTTGTGTTCCTATCCTCGGGCCAGCCCACTCCCGGCACATAGTCCGTAGCGACTCCATTTCGATGGTCAGTGATCGTTCCTTGCAGTATGTACACGGTGCCTGGTCTGCCTTTATGGTCATGAAGCGGGCCGTAGACGCCTCCAGGGTCGATGGTCACCATACGCATTCGAAGTTGGCGCCCTGCCATGCCCTCGATCTCAGGACCAAGGTCAACCGTCGCAAGTAACTTCGCCGTAACACCTTTCGTCTCAGGTGCTACCTGTTCGCTCCTCATCGTGCTCTCCTCTCTCTACTTCCAGGGCCGAACGATTTGCGGCTCAGCGGCGACCGCAGCGGAGCGGAGCGAGTCCGCTGAAGCCGCGGGTTCGGCGAGAGCTGGTTGATGAGCCGGGGCATGGCGCAACGATACGCCTTCGCTGGGATGCTGTTCAACGTGTCAGGGCGTGCGCTGGTGGAAGGCGTTGAGACGAAGGGGACGGGCGCGTCTGCGGCGGGATCTCGACCGGCGCCGGCCAGGATGGAACGGGTGCACGATGTTAGTGCGGGCCACACCGCGGGTGATTGCCTGCCCGGACCTTCACGTTTCCCGCGTGTCGCCTAACGGTAGTCCGTTCAGCGGCGAGCGGAGCGCCGCGAGTCCGCTGCAACGGCATGTTAAGGCGGCCGCAGATTCTGCGACTCCAGACCGCGCTGAACTCTCCCGCGCGAGGCCCGCAGCTTCCGCCACGATGCGACGTTTAGCATCCTGACCGGGTCGAGGCTTTCGCCACGTTTGCTCATCCGCGTGCTCAGGTTTAAGACACACCGATCAACTCACCGGTTCCCATCCTCTTGATGGATCTAGGGTTGCGTGGGCCGAACTGCTGCCTCGGTTGTCCCCGAGAAGAGAAGCGCGCCCTCGGGGACAACCGCCGTCGAAAACGCAGCCCGCGGTTGGGTTCCTCCTTGCATGCCGCCAGTCCGTGTGTTAAATACTGAACCGAATGGTTCAGTCTTCGCGGGTCCACCTCGATGCCTCGTTCGCCGCGCTCTCGGATGCCACCCGACGCGGCGTTCTGGAGCAGCTGGGATGTTCCGACGCTTCGATCACGGACCTTGCCGAGAAGTTCCACATGACCCTCACGGGCATCAAGAAGCACGTCGGCGTCCTGGAGCAGTCCGGGCTCGTCACCACGGAGAAGCTCGGGCGCGTGCGGACCTGCAAGCTCGGCCCGCGCCGATTGGAGGAAGAGACGGAATGGCTCGAGAGGTACCGCCAGCTCTGGGACGAACGCTTCGACGAGTTGGATAAGGTTGTCGAGGAATTGAAACGAAAGGAGAAGGTCGATGGACGCAAGAAGAGAGAGTGAGGCCACCCCGATGAAGAACCGCACAACTGTGGAACGGAAGTCCGAGCGTGAACTCGTCGTCACGCGAACTTTCAACGGTCCGGCGCGCATCGTGTTCGAGGCGTGGACCAAGCCCGAGCTCTTCAAGCAGTGGTGGGTGCCGAAGTCGATGGGCATGTTCCTGCGCTCCTGCGAGATGGATGTTCGTGTCGGGGGCAGGTACTGTTTGGCATTCGGCCACGATGCCTCAAACCCTGCCGAGTTCTTCGGTAGGTATATCGAAGTGACACCGCACTCGCGCCTCGTCTGGACCAATGACGAAGGTGGTGACGGTGGGCCCGTCACCACGGTGACCTTCGAGGAAAAAGGTGGCAAGACGCTGCTCGTCATGCACGAGCTCTATCCCTCGAAGGAAGCTCTCGACGCTGCCGGCACCGGGGCGGCGGATATGATGAGCGAGACGTTCGAGCAACTGGACGAGCTTCTCGTCGCCCTGGGCGCGAGCGTGGGACGGTCATGAACTCGTCGATCTCGCGGTCGGCCGCCTGGCTGATTGTTCCCGGTCTCGATCCCTCGTGGCACACCATCAGCGAGTGGGCAATCGGTCCTCACGGCTGACCTCGGCGCGCTGCTCGCCCCGGCCGGCCTCGCTCACATGCTCGCCGGGGCTACGTGAAATTAGATAGTGCTTCGGTCCGCCTAACGTCTTGCGGCTCAGCGGCGAGCGCAGGCGAGTCCGCTGAAGCCGCGGGTTCGGCGACGGCTTATCGAACGCCAGCGGCGACACGCGGCGCAGGTGCGCCTCGCAGCAGGCCTTCCGTGCTGAGATCTTCATCCACATCTGGCCAGTGGATCCCGTACCCCGCACCGACGATTTGCCAATTCTTCCGTTGCTCGGGCGTCGCATCCAGGAGCCTCGGATACCACACGAGAGGAACGGTGATCGTGCGCCCGTCTGCCAGATCAACGCTGAGCATGTCCTCCGAGAAGTGGACGTCGCGTACCGCCTCGCCCGGCCTAGGTTCGGAAGTAGTCATTCCATGCCTTCAGGAACGCAGCCCGATTCTCGAAAACGAGCCTCTCAACCACTCGCAGCTCACGCGGGCCGAAACCGAGATTCCGCGAGAGGGACACCGTTAGGCGGCGACAATTTCATTAAGACCTTCGACGATGCGAAGGAGTTCTTCCGGAGTGACACGGCCGATGCGCTTGCCAAGGCGTTCAAGGGACAGAGTCCGGATCTGGCCGACCTTGACCCAGGAGCGTTTCGGAAGACTGCCGCTCATCAACTCAACGGTGAGGGGAAATCCCGCTTTCTGCGGCTGGCTGGTGATCGCCATGGCTATCACGGTGCCGGATCGCTCATTGAAGATGTCGTGGCTTATAACGAGAACCGGACGTCGCCCTGCCTGCTCCCGACCCTGAGTCGGGTCGAGTTCTGCCCAGAGCACATCACCCCTCAGTACTCTGGCCATGATTCGAGGTCGTAGGATGCGCCGCATTCTGCCAGCTGCTGCTCGTACTTGGGATCCAACTTTGAGCATTCGCGGGCCAGCCTACGCCGATCGAGCCGATCGATCTGGGCCTTTACCGCGAGCTGAATTGCCCGGCTGCGGCTCGGAAACTTCCGCTCTGCCACCAAGCGATCGATCCGCTCCAGGAGCTCCTCATCCAAGGTAATGGCTACCTTACTCGTGCCCATCGTCCCTCCGGTATGACATCTTATCATACCAGACCGCCGCCTCACGTCTGAAAGCTCAGCGGCGCGCGCAAGCACGTCCGCTGAAGCGCTTTGTTCGGCGAGATACTGGCCGTACCGCCCCCAGCGTCAGGAGTGAGCGAGTTCGAGGATCGCTTCCTCGACTTTGTGGGGTAGGTCGATAGGGACAAACCAAGGCGCAGGGTAAAGGTAGTCCTCGTCTTCATCGACCACGCGAATCATGCCGTCTCTCTCGGCCTTCGGATCCTCCAGAGACTCATAGATCTTACGCAGCTCGAGAGACTCTTCATAGCCCTCGTTGCGAATGCAGACGACGTATCGTTTTCCGGTCTTCATGGCTTATAGGTAACGCTTTATCTTGAGCCTGCGCTTTCCGATACCGTGGGCCTCGTACCAATGCAGCTCAACGTCAACCACTCTACCATTCCCGAGCCGAATCGTGGCGAACCCCTTCATTTTCCGCCACTTGCCCTTGCCAAAGAGTCGAACGAGCCGAGAGTAGATCCGAATTTCACGTCCTTTGGCGATCGTCTCTGCATCTCGGACCGCACCGATGACCTCGAACTCCACGCTACCAGCTTAGCAGCCCAAAACGCGCCGAACGGCTGGCGGCTCAGCGGCGAGCGCAGCGGAGCGGAGCGAGTCCGCTGAAGCCGCGGGTTCGGCGACGATAGCGATGTCACGGGGCTGCGCCCTCTGGAGTGCTTTCTTTACGCCAACGGCGATTTCGGAGGACTCCAATAATCACGCATGCGAGACCCACGAAAAAGCACGCGGCGAAGGAATCGCCGAGGATTGCCAACGCTAATCTGCCCGTGTCAGTACTCGCCTTCTCTGCAAGCTTGAACATCGTACCCGGGAGGAACAGAGCCACGCCGAACAAGAAGATCCCAACAGGCACAAGTTTGGAACGCCGGGCATTTCCCTTGCTCATGTGGCGTCCTGCACTTGTCCGTCGCCGAACGATTTGCGGCTCAGCGGCGAGCGCAGCAGAGCGGAGCGAGTCCGCTGAAGCCGCGGGTTCGGCGAGAGCTGGTTGATGAGCCGGGGCATTGCGCGACGATACGCCCTCGTCGAGATGCTGTTCAACGTGTCAGGGCGTGCGCTGGTGGAAAGCGTTGAGACGAAAGGGACGGGCGCTTTCTGCGGCGGGATCGCGGCCGGCGCCGGCCGTGATGCCACGGGTGCACGATGTTGGTGCGGGCCACGACGCGAGTTGGCTCACGCCCGGACCTTCACCTTTTCAGCGAGTCGCCGAACGTCTTGCGGCTCAGCGGCGAGCGCAGCGGAGCGGAGCGAGTCCGCTGCAGCCGCGGGTTAGGTGGTATCACGGCTTCTTCCGGCCAACCACGAGATGAGGTACGTCTCGGTACCGGGAGCCAATCGAGCTGTCCGCGATGTCGTGCCGCTCTGTAGGAATTCCCGCGTCCCGAAGCATTCTCTCGAGCGCCTTGAGCAGTTCTGGATCAGCCGAACCGTAGTTTGAGACTGCTACCAAGCCCGGAAGGTCGTTGAGCGATGTCTTTACGATATCAGGCACCTCGCAACCCCCTTCCCGCAGGGCCCCGGCGATCTCGCCTGCAAAATCCAGACTCTCGCCGTCCATCATTCGACTCGCCAGCACGACTGAGGCGCCGTGAAGACGACGTGCTCCGGCTACCAGTCTCGCCCGCTGCTCTGCAGTAACGTGTCGAGGTGCGGTTCTCTTCTGTAGGTCGAGGAGTTCCGCCTTGCTCTCGCTAAGCTCGGTGGCGATTTTAGCTTGTTCGGTATTGGCCAGCGCAGCTTCCGACCGAGCTTGCAAAGCCTCATTGTGCGCCTGGTCGATTGCCGTGGATGTGAGCCTGCTGACAATACGCCTCTCGGTTCGCTCAACGTAGTATCGAACCCCTGCCGCGACGGCCCCCAAGAAGGGAAGAATGACCGAGGTCCATAGAAGAATGTGGCTCCAGCGACGCAGCGTCTCGATCGTCGCCTCGTCTGCGGTCATTGGGGTCCGCCTAACGGCTGGCGGCTCAGCGGCGCCGAAGGCGTCCGCTGCAGCCGCGGGTTAGGCGCCGAACCACGCATCTTCAAGGAGCGCTCTGAAGAGTCTCTTGCGCGGAGACGGCTCGCCAGGATCCCTTGCGCTTGACGAAGACATCAGTGAAGCGAACGCGAGCGGTGTCGTCTGGTGTGGCGCCCTGGAGCACGTTGACTCCCGTGACGATGACCGTGTCTCTGCCGTAGGGACGAACGACCATGTCATCGAGCCGAACCGAACGGTAGCTCGGAGCTGCTGGAGGACCTTTGAGGACGTCCTCTCTTGTACGGATTGCGCCCCGGAAGGTGGAGTCTATGAACGAGTCGTCGAGGAGATCCGCAAGGACGACGGTATCGTGGGACTGAAGCGCTGCTACCCACCGGTATTCAAGGTCGATGAAGTGCGATGCGGGAGGCAACGAGGCGACGCAGCCGTGCAGAACCACGCAGGTAAAGAGGGAAATGATTCTGAGGTAAGGAGGGAAATGACTCTGAGCAACCCGAGCGGGCTTCGGAAGCCATCTGACCTTTTCGTGCGTGGCGTGGCCACTGCTGTGTCTAGAGGCGCCTAACGATTTGCGGCTCAGCGGCGAGCGCAGCGGAGCGGAGCGAGTCCGCTGCAGCCGCGGGTTCGGCGAGAGCTGGTTGATGAGCCGGGGCATGGCGCGACGATACGCCTTCGCCGGGATGCTGTTCAACGTGTCAGGGCGTGCGCTGGTGGAAAGCGTTGAGACGAAAGGGACGGGCACTTCTGCGGCAGGATCTCGGCCGGCGCCGGGCAGGACGGAACGGGTGCGCGGTGTTGGTGCGGGCCACACTGCGGGTGATCGCCTGCCCGGACCTTCACCTTTCTCGCGTGTCGCCGAACGGCTTGCGGCTCAGCGGCGCCGAAGGCGTCCGCTGAAGCCGCGGGTTCGGCGGGATGGTAATAAGAGAAGGGACGTGGCAGAACGAGACGCCTCTGGCGCGAACTTGTTCAAAGGAGAGCTCCGGATTCGGCATGCTAATGACCCCGGCCGACGACGCCAGCGAGAAAGCCCCAGAAGACTGCGCCAATTACGAGAAGGATGAAAACAGCAGGAATGGCCGCAATCGCCCACTTGACCATGAATCGAATCATCGACCCCATCGGCATATCAATGTCCCTAACGACGACTGCCTGCACAAATGTATCGTCACTCATCGCCACCTCCATCTAATTGTGAGAAGTGCTCATGCAAACTCGAATACATCCAAGGAGACTGGCTCACTCTTCGCGACACTGCTTTGCAGCGCTGGCGAGGTCAGCCAATCGCACCGAGACTGAAAAGTCACTTGCGCTCGCTACCTCCCTGCAGAAGCTCAAGCAGAAGATAGGCGGGCGTCACCGCACCAAGTTTTCCGCCAGTATCATCAGAAAGCGTACCGTGCACGATGCCGACTACCTGTAAGGTCTTGCTACGCAGGACCATATTGCCTTCCGTGGAGTACGGCAGGCCAGTGTCGAATACGGGTGCGCCGCTAAAGCCGCCGATGCTCGGGTCTTGGGTGACGAAGAACAGTGCCGGCTTCTTCGTGTCTCCTCTATTTGTTGTGAGAAGATCACTTGCGGCCTTGGTTTCACGCGAGATCGGGGAGAACTTCCCGGAAACCCCAAGCGCAAGGGGAAAGCCCAGCACGGTCAACGTGAGAAAGCGCGGTGGGGCAGACTCTTCACCACGGAGCAGCTTAATGGGAGTAAACCGCGAGGCCATCTGCGCCATGAGGCCAGCCTCCGGTTCAAGAAGAAGCACAGCTAAGTCGGCGGTACGGTGGTAGCGCCAGGCCGGCGCCTTTCCCGTCCCAACTAACTTTGCGAAAGGAATGCGGAGTGCCGTACCATCCTTTGCCCTGATCACCGCCAGGGAGTCCGCTGTGAGATGCCGGGCCACGTGCTCGGCGGTTGCAAGAAATGGCGAGTTGCCGTCAGCCACTAGGAAACCAGTTCCGACCGACGCTTGCTGCGCATCCGGAGTGGAGACGAGGAAGACAACGGTATAGTCAAGATCATCCAACTGGTTCGTACCCCCCGCGACAGCCGCCACTCCCATGAACGCAAGAAAGGCTGTCACCATGGCAGCCGTGACGATCATAAATTGCTTTCGCCGAACGGCTGCCGGTTCAGCGGCGCGCGCGTGAAGCCACCGGACGATGCCTTTTTGCCGCGAACGGATTGCAGCGACACAGCCGCGCGCGTCCGCTGAAGCCGCGGGTTCGGCGGAATGCCGAGGGGAAGCCGAGACACCTTCCAAGGATACGCCCCTGCGGCAAGAACCTTCAGCGAAGGGCCGGAGCGTGCGGGGCTCTCACAGACCGGGAACATGGTTTACAGACCAGACCGGGAACATGGTTTACACATTCCCCGCGAATTCCCGGGAGTCGCCGAACGATTTGCGGCTCAGCGGCGAGCGCAGCGGAGCGGAGCGAGTCCGCTGCAGCCGCGGGTTCGGCGCGCGATTGCTAAATGAGCGGGATGCCACGAGCGGCACGATACGCCTTGGCGGTTTGCCCCTCAAGATGCCGGGGCGTGCGATGCGCCCAGGGGCCGGCCGTTGAAGCGGGGATGAGACGGTGAACGCATGGCCTGTGCTGCGCGGAGCCACGCGCGGCTACGAACCGACGGCCGGCCCGGATCTTGACCGCCGCGCCGAACGATTTGCGGCTCAGCGGCGAGCGGCCGCCCGCAGGGCGGACGCGAGTCCGCTGAAGCCGCGGGTTCGGCGACAGGCTTTTAGCGCTTCTTCTGGGGAGCCGGCGTGCCCCGCAGGAGGCCTGCCACGCTGAGATCTTCATCGACATCGGGCCAGTGGATGCCCTCGCCGTCACCAAGGAGCTGCCAATTCAACCGCTCCGCGGGCGATGCGTCGAGCAGGCGTGGAAACCAGACAAGAGGTACGCTAACTCTTCGGCCATCGACCAAGGACACGGTGAGCTCATCCTCCGTCACCAGGACATCCAGCGCCCTCGGAACAACTTCAACTACTGAAGAACTCATTCCACGCCTCCAGAAACCGCTCTCGATTCTCCAACACGATACGTCCGATCGCCCGCAGTTCGGAAGCCGAAAACCGGCCAGCCGAGGCCAACGCAACCGGATTCAGCCAGAATTTGGCCATTTTCCGCTCCTGTTGAGCATGGACGTGCGGCGGCTCGACGCCCTCGTTGCTGTAGAAAAAGAACCGAAAAGGGCCGATTCGCCCGAGCGTCGGCATCGGGGAATCCTACCTGATCGCCCCGCTGCGGGCTCCTGTCGCCGAACGGCTGGCGGCTCAGCGGCGAGCGCAGCGGAGCGGAGCGAGTCCGCTGCAGCCGCGGGTTCGGCGACGATAGCGATGTCACGGGGCTGCGCCCTCTGGAGTGCTTTCTTTACGCCAACGGCGATTTCGGAGAACTCCAATAATCACGCATGCGAGACCCACGAAAAAGCACGCGGCGAAGGAATCGCCGAGGATTGCCAACGCTAATCTGCCCGTGTCAGTACTCGCCTTCTCTGCAAGCTTGAACATCGTACCCGGGAGGAACAGAGCCACGCCGAACAAGAAGATCCCAACAGGCACAAGTTTGGAACGCCGGGCATTTCCCTTGCTCATGTGGCGTCCTGCACTTGTCCGTCGCCGAACGGTCCCAAGCTCAGCGGCGAGCGGCCGCGCGGAGCGCGACGCGCGTCCGCTGAAGCGCGTTGTTCGGCGACGTTCTCAATGAACGACGACTCCCTCGAGTTGTCCACCATCCTTCACCCTTACGAGTTGGATCTGCCACCCACCGGTCCACCCGCCACGCACCTGCCAGCGAATGTAGGCTGATAGAAAATACGGCCCGGGTATCACCTGCTCGAATTTGAAGTGGCCCGTTGAATCCGCCGTGACGCTGCGTCGGCAGCTCAACATCACCGGGTCGAACACAAAAGTCTCTGCCTCCGTCTGGGCATGAAGGTCGCCGGCTGCTCTCAGGGCCTTGAATGCCGCCGCTGAGTACGACGTAGCCCGGTCGAGGTGCACGCGGGAACCTGCGCCGGTCTTGACGTCGCCCGCCTTGTTCTTTGCAAAGGTCTCCCCAGCGATGGAGGCTGTGCCGTTAGCCTGGCAGTTTCGATACGATTGGGGGTCTGCCGCGGCCTCGATTTTGACGGTCGTCGAGCAGCCGACGATAGCCGTGGCAGTTGCTATGCTGAAAGCGATTGTCAGGAAAGCTCTTGGATGCATGGCGAGAGTTCCCTCCTGATTAAGTCTTGTCGCCCAACGGCTCAAAGCTCAGCGGCGAGCGGAGCGAGTCCGCTGAAGCGTGTTGTTGGGCGTGCAGCGAGGCTGAACGAAGGCACGCCGCGACGATATGGCCTCCAAATCGGCGGGATCGAGCTCGACAATCGTAGAGCGGCGGTCTCCCTAGCCTCTTCATGACTTCTCCTGCCCGGCATCCGAACTAGCCCGCTCAGTCCTGGCATCCCGCTCTGCTTCGCCAGCGCTACCCGTATGGCCCGGATCCTTCAACCCAGAGCCACCCGCCCGATCGGCAGAATCGTCGTCCCGATATCGCCCAAAGCCAAAATGGACCCGGACACGCTGAATCAACTCGAGCACGTAAGCGCCGAGAGCCTCGCTATATCTATGCCACATCTTGTGGGACACTAGCAGAGGCTCTCCCACGGCCAATCCAAGCCACGGGCACGCCTCGACGAGTCTTCTGTCTACGATTCCATCTCGATGGACGAGAACATGGCGGACTTGCGAGAGTTCGAATAGATTCTTCTGACAAATTGGATCCACATCGCCACTCAAGCCGAACGGCTGAAGTAGACTTTCGAATCTAGTTACGCCGCTACGCAGCGGCCCACTGACCTCTTGGTCGACAAGGTCGACAATCCAGAGACAGCGTTCAGCAGGCTCAAGGGCCTCATAGTCGCCGATCTTTACCCTTAGCTTCTTGATCGCATCGCACTGCCAGGCCGACGGAATGTGTGCTAGCCATTCTGCGGCGAAAGATCGAACAAGAGCCTCAAGGGAACTCCAGAGAGCGATGGTCGCCTGTTCATGCAACAATGGAAAGTCGTTGTCGACTTCGCGCTGAGCTAGCGCCCTGTCGGATTCCGCCCTCTCCAGCTGTACCTGCCGGTCCTCCACCTTGCCGTCCGAGCCGGCCACTCCGTCAAGTCCGGCCAATGCTTTGATGAGCCGGGGGCGGGCGAGAATCATGTGGATACCGCCCATAGATAGACGCAGAACGTGTGCCAGCCGTTCATTCTTGTCCAAGAACCGCCGGAACAGATCATTAACCCAAGCGCGTGGTTTGCCCTCGGAATCAGTGGGTAGGGAGTCCAACGTCAATCTCCGCCCAACGGCTCAAAGCTCAGCGGCGAGCGCAGCGGAGCGGAGCGAGTCCGCTGAAGCGCTTTGTTGGGCGGCTGCCTCATGTTCGCTGGAACCATGACCGCTGGCTACCGCGTCGGAGAACGAGCGTGCCTGGCTCTTCGAACCAAAACTGGGTTTCCTCAAGCCGCGGGGCGGAGGGCTGGTTACTCAGAATCCGATCTCCGTCGACCTGGAAGGTCAGGTTCATGATCTGCCGTTTGGTACCGACGTCGATGGCGTAAGTCAGCTGGCCGTCCTGAAGGAATTCCATGACGACATTCTTGTCCATGCCGTCATCCTCCGACCGGAGGAGACGCCACTTCCCGAGCAAGCTGCCGATTTCCGGCATGGGTTTCAGCGACCGCCGCCCAACGGCTTGCGCATCAGCGGCGCCGAAGGCGTCCGCTGCATGCGCGGGTTAGGCGCCACTCGCCACCCTGCGCCCACTGGACCGAACAAGAATGGGCTTCAGGCCGGACTTGTCGAGAATGCAAAGGAACTCACGCTCTAAAGCGTCCGTTAGCTCGAGATACTTGGCTGGGTCACCGAGAACGTTCAGGTTTCCAACCGAGGTTTCTAGGCCCCGAAGGCTAGCATCCTGCCCAAGCAGGAATGCGGAGTCACGAAGTCTGCCGGTTGAGCCATGCAGAATCGTCCGGCGGCGCGAACTTGCGGAAATGTCCTGAAGACCGCGAAGTACCAGAGCAGAGTCGACGTGAAAGGATAGTTTCTTCCGAGCCGTCGCGACGGCACCCGTAGCGCCCCAGTCCTGCCACCGACCCAAGCCGGCTTGCCACCGCTCCTTGTCGAGAAGACCATGGTTGTGAAGCGCCCTCTTGAGCTGCTTGAGATTCTCGGATACCTCTTTCAGGGTTCCGACAAGAAAGGCAGCAAAAGTCAGGAAGTTCCGCCTTTCGGCAATGCTTCCCTTCCGAAACCGCCGTGTTGACAGATGGAAGAAAGCAACCAAGCTGACGATACGGTCAGCATGTACGAAGCACGAGCAAAAAGCGGCGACAAGATCCTCACCTAGCACCTCGATTAGGTCGGGCAGATCCGATGTCCGGAGTTCCCAGTCGCCGTCGCGGTGCATTTCGCACACGACACGCACGGATGTCATTTGATGGCGCCTAACGTTTGAAAGCTCAGCGGCGAGCGCCGGGCTGAAGGGCCGGCGCGAGTCCGCTGCAGCGCTTTGTTAGGCGGACTCGATCTTTGTGGCGAAGTCATGGAAAGCCTTCTCTGCTTCAGTTCCGGCCGCCCCGGCCAGATGACCCCAGCCGTAGGCCCGCCTCTCGTCCGCCACCCGGACTCGCAACTTGGCCAGCGACGGATCCTCCCGAATGGCGGCAAGCATAACCGCGGCTGCTGCGAGATGCTGCTGATAAATCGGTCGGTCGTTCGCCATGGTCGTCTTCTCAGCGCAATGTGCCAGAATATCGATGTACCTCGCGAGGGCGTCTACTACCCCGTTCACAACCACGCGCCTAACGTCTGAAAGCTCACCGGCGACGGCGGCGCAGCCGCCGGCGTCCGGTGCAGCGCAGTGTTCGGCGGCCTACCGATAGACTTCCCTGCGGTACCCGACTCGGACGACCACAACTTCAAGCTCCGCATCGCCGATGGAGTAGATGATCCGATAGCGGCCGGAACGAACTCGATACTGGTCTCCACGACCGGCCAGTTTCTCGTGACCTGGCGGCCTGGGGTCCTCGGCCAGCGACAGGATCTTGGAGACGATGCGTTGCCGATCCTTCTTTTGGTCAACAGCCTCGATCTCCTTGGCGGCCGACGGCTTGATGAGGACTCTATATTTTGCCACGTCGCTTGAGAGCCTTTACGAACTGCTCGAAATCCAAGCTGGGCTCTCGAGCGCGCTCCTCAAACGCCGCCAGATCCTCTGCATCCTCCGCCAGAGTCAGTTTCACTGCTTCGTTAACCATGTCCGAGATCGACTTGTCAGAACTCGCGGCCTTAAGCCGAAGAGCCCGATGGATATCCGCCTCGAAGTACACTGTCGCACGTTTCACACTGCTCATATCGGAATTCTAGCGTTTTGACGTCAAGACGTCAAGGCGGTGGCTCCGTATCCTCTCGGATAGGTTTCGCCTAACGTCTCAAAGCTCAGCGGCGAGCGCAGCGGAGCGGAGCGAGTCCGCTGAAGCGCCGTGTTCGGCGGCGTTGCGACTCATGCCCGTGGCCTCTTGTCCCTGAAAAAGACGAAGGCCCCCACCAGTCCTGTGACCGCGCCGAGGAGCAACCAGCCTGAACCGCTTGACGCCAGGACGACGACACCACCCATGCCAACGACAACGGAGAGGATGGCGATCATCCAGCCAAGTGGCTTTAGCCGAAAAACGACTTGATTGCCGTCGAGGACCATTCCCAGATTCCCCGTACTCACGAGGATGGGCAACGGCTTGTGTTCCTGGCCTTCAACGAGTAGCGAACCGCAGTGCTTGCACTTGATTGCGTCGTCCTGAATCTCTTCAGCACAGAAAGGGCATTTCTTCATGTCTCTCGGCTCCTTTCTGACGCGATTGCTAGATGAGCTGGATGGCACAAGGGGCACGATACTCACTCAGTAGGTCATTCCCGGGTCAGAATCTGGCTCAAGCGCTGGGCGTTGGTCAAGATGGCGTTCACGAGAACAGCTGGTTTCGTTGGTCCCGACGAGCAAAAAAAGAGGGGAAGCTGTCGGCCGCCAGGGAGAACGAGCTCCTGAAACACCGTTTGGCCCTCACCCCCACCACGCCTCCACGGTGGCAAGAGCCTCACGCCGCGTTCCGCAAGCTCGGTTTGGATGAACTCGTTGATGTAGTACTGGTTGGTCGCCGATCCAGCAAGGAGGATCAGCTTAAGGTTGGGCGTGGCGTTCAGGGCGTTGATCCAAACTGATGCGTCCGTCTTCAGCATCTCGAGGAACAGAGATTTCTGCGGGTCTTTGCTGAAAGTGCGTACGCTCGCGGTAGGTCGAGGTGAAAGGTCGATGTGAGCGGAATCGCGCTGATACGATGCCCCCAACAGAGCGAGCGACTCGGACCACGCTTTGAACCAGCGGTGGTCTCCCGCTCCGTGCCCGCTGAAATATCCGACGAGACGCTCGGTCAATGCCTCGGCAGAGAGCTGAGCTGGCCATGACCTCCCGACGGTGAATTCGCCGGCCGACGGATTCAGGCCGAACGTGAGAATTCTCGCCGTTGCCAAAGACCCGAAGAACGGGATGGGATGCCAGTTCACGTCTCGCATGAGCGACGCAAAACGCGGCTGCGTACGCTTGACCAGCTTGATCGCGTGTTGGACCACTGTGAGCTCATGATGGCCATCCGAGAGGATGTGGTTTTCAACCATGTGGTTTCACGGGTACGGCCGCGCGGGCAGGACAGGAATATGCCTCGCCGTGCTGCCAGATATGGATCTCGTTGGGTTGCGTCTGGTTGAAAACGATGTTGGCGCCGACCTTTGCGGCCTCGTTTCTTAAGTCCGCGTCGAACTGTCCCTTGACGTTTGCGATGAAGGTGCAGCCGGCCGTTGCCTGCGGATTGGTTGTGATGCGCACCTTCTCTCCTTCGGGAGTCAGAGAAGCGCACGCGGTGAGGAGCATGACCGCCAAGACTATGCCACGATGAAGCTGCCGCAGCGCCCCAAGCCATATCACGCCCGGGACCTCAGCGTCTTTTCCGGCGCCGAACATCATTTAGGCAGCCCAATGGGGAGGGGTAAACGAAGCCTTGACCGCTGCCTATCTTGCAACCGGTTGAAAGATAGGCTGCGATGTGCGCTGCCTAGATCTCCGCAAACCAATCGGAATGGACCTTTAGAGGGCATCGGCAGGACTCCGCACGCCGCGGCCGCCGGAGCGGTTCAAAACGTGCGTATAGACCATCGTGGTGTTGACGCTCTTGTGGCCGAGGAGTTCCTGGATCGTCCGGATGTCGTAGCCGTCCTCGATCAGGTGGGTCGCGAAAGAGTGGCGGAAGGTATGACAGTTCACCGGGCGCTTGATCCCGGCCGAGAGGACCGCTTCCCTCACAGCGCGCTGGAGGATACGCTCGTGGACGTGGTGCCGGCGGACGGCGTCCGACCGCGGATCGGACGAACGCTCCCGGGCCGGGAAGAGCCACTGCCAGCCCCACTCCCGGTCGGCGCCGGGGTACTTTCGAGCGAGGGCGAAGGGCATGTACACGGTTCCTCCGCCGTCGCGAAGATCCTCTTCGTGCAACTGCTTGACGCGGGCGAGCCAGGAGACCAATTGTGGACGCACGGCGGATGGAAGCGGTACGAAGCGATCTTTATGACCCTTCGCGTCGCGCACGAGAATCCGGTTGAGCCCGAACTCGACGTCCTTCACGCGCAGGCGAAGGCATTCGAGCAGGCGCATGCCGGAGCCGTAGAGCAGCATCGCCATGATCCGGTTGACGCCGTCGAGCTTCTGCAGGACTCGCTTGACCTCGGCGCGGGTCATGACGACGGGCAGCCGAATCGGGCGCTTGGCGCGGATGAGCTTCTCGAGCTGCGGGAAAGGCTTCTCAAGGACGTGGCGATAGAGGAAGAGAAGGGCGCAGAGGGCTTGGTTCTGGGTGGAGGCGCTGACGCGGTCCTTCACGGCGAGGCCGGACAGGAAGGCGTTGATTTCCGGCTCCCCCATCTCCTGCGGGTGGCGCTTGTTGTGGAAGAAGATGAATCTGCGTATCCAGCCGACATAGGCTTTCGGCCGCAGGCATTCGCTTCGCGAACGGCGGCCGAGAGAGTTAAAAACGAGAGCTTGCAGTCCTGCTTGTCATGTAGCCGGACTTGGATTCAGGATGGCGATGCGGACGCGGTCGAGGAGCTTCGGCGGCTGGTGCTGGCCGGGGATCGTGCCGGGGAAGGGAGTGACGGTGGAGAAGGACTCTTCGCTCATCGCGTTCGGACGCGCCGTACCCTGCGCTGAGCGATCTCCCCCAGTGTCCTCAGCGTCGAGTTGACCACGCGAGACGTCGGAAACATTTCGGCGACGTCCGGATCTAGAACGACCACGTTGCTACCGGCGGCGTAACGCTGCGCGTACTTTCCCCGAACTCCACCGGTAAAATCGTACTCGGCGCGCATCGTGTTCTCGAACTCTGACTTTTTACCTTTCCTCATATTTCCTTTGTTCGGCTCGGGTCGCTGGCCGAGCACTTATTAGACGAATGCTATCAGCTTCATCGGTATGCACGACGACTACCAGGCGCCCTCGAAAAGACCGACCGAGGAGAATCCATCGCTCCTCGCCGACGGAGTGGTCAGGATCGGGAATCGTGACTGCCAGGAGATCGCCAAAGGCCGTCGTGGACTCGTCAAACGAGATCCCATGCTTTCGAAGATTGACTCCTGCCTTCCGAGAATCCCATTCGAATTTCATCGCTGATCTGAAGGAGAGACCGCAGGTTCAGACGTCTTGTCGACATCCTTGATGAAGGCTGTGAGGGCTTCGCGGAGAAGATCGTCCTCTGAGGGACTCCATCCACGAATTCGTGTAAAGTCTTTGAGCCCCAGCATCTCGGAGACTTCATCGTAGTGAAACTCGGTGTTGGGTTGACCGGGACTCGATGTGGCGTGCCACACGTTGAGTATTTCGTCTTCTCGCCGCCGAGGGCCTGATTGCCGGTAAATGTACCAATCAGAGTGACGCGTCCAACGTTCATATGACATAGGCGCTCTCCTTCGGGGGCTGGTGCTGGTCGGGGACGGTGCCCGGGAAGGGGGTGACCGTTGATGCGGAGTCGGTCACTTCGTCTTCTTCGCGGGGCGGCGCTCGTGGAGCTCCTCGCGCGTCCAGGTAGGCCGTCCTGTGAGGCCGCGAGATTTTGCTTTCTTCATCGTTCGCAGCTGCCTCCTTGAAGCCCGGCCGTATTCGTCACCGTCGTCCACGGTGTCACGCAAGTAAGACGAGGCGGCAGCCGTTGAGCGATCTGGTTGCGTCAGCTCCTCGCGGAGAACGCGTCGAAGAGTCGCCTCCAGAGGCTCCCGGCTATGGGATACGTGCTCCCGCAAGGCAAGATTGATCAGTTTCTGATAGTTGCCGCCTCCAGCACGATTGACTTGTTCCCGGAACCAGGCCAGCACGTCGGCGTCGATACGGATCGTGATCCGTGTCTTCCCACCAGGAATCGGCACGATCGGGCCGCGCTTGCCCCTGCTGAAATCGTATTCCTTCCTCATTCTTTCTCCTCGTACGCCCGACGTTCGCGAGAGGTCGCTTTTCTGGCGGACACAATCCGTACTCGGTTTCCTCTCCAGACGTAGACGACGGTCAGGATACGTCCGAAGAGATCATTCCGATCGTCACGAACCGGTTCTCCTCCGAAGGATCGGGATTGTAAGAGCGAGCGGATCGTTTTCCACCGCCGACACGGCGTCGGCAAATGCAACGCCGTGCTTGCGGAGATTTGAGATTGCCTTTCGTTCATCCCATTCAAACTCTGCCAGCGCGATTATATGCACAAACGTACATCTCCTTCAAGTTCAGTCATAGATGCCGTCGGCGAACCAGGAGTTGGCCGCGCGGTCGCGGTAGATCCTGTAAAGAGCTCCGTCGGAAAGCTCGACGTCCCAGTAGTCGCGAAACGTCGCTGCCGCTTGCTCGGGATCTGCTGGCGCACCGGAACGGGAATCGGCGAGCCACCAGCCCTCCTCGAGGGACCAGGGGCCGGAAGCGACCTTGATGGAACCGGAGATGGAAGGGGGATTGGTAATTTGCGATTGGGGATTGGGGATTGGGGAGGCGACGAGAGCAGATCCCTCGCGGCGCTCGGGATGACAGGGGGGCGGGAGGGATTTGAGGGAGAGGAGGCGGAGGGAAGTTGTGAGTTGTGAGTTGTGAGTTGTGAATGAAGGGACGACGGGAGCAGATCCCTCGCGGAGCCTGTCCTGAGCGAAGTCGAAGGGCTCGGGATGACAAGGCCCCCCCTCACCCCTTCCCTCTCCCGCCGGGAGAGGGGGCGGGGCGACGAGGACTTCGAGGGGGATGGGGGGACGGAGGACCCGGACTGCCAGGAGGCCTCGGCCGGTTCGGGGAGGGCGGGCGAGAGTCGGAGGAGGGGGCGGGGCGTAAGAGACCTGCGCGTAGCGCTCGGGGAGGTGGCCGTTGACGGCGCGGGGAGAGCCGACGCGGCCGGCGCCGAGCAGGGCGGCCAGGCGCGCGATCGTGGTCGCGAGGCGGTCGGGCGAGAGGGCGGCGGGGCCGAAGAGGGAGAGCTGGGCGCGGCGCGGCTTGTCCGGGTGCGCGGCGAAGGCGAAGCCGGAGACGGGAGCGCCGGGCGGGCGGGCCTCGAGCTCCAGGCGCACGAGCGTCAGGAGGGTCCTGACCTCGCGCGTGGGCGCGGGCAGCGCGATCGCGCGCGCGTCGCAGCCGTCGGGGTCGAGCTTCAGGGTCACCTCGAGCTTCACGCAGGCGAGCCCCTGCGACTCCAGGCGCGCGACGAGCCTTTCCAGCGCCGCGTTGCCGAGAAAGAGGAAGGGCTCGAGCGTGGCGAGCGGCCATTCGAGGTCCATCCCCTCGGAGAGGCAGGGAGGAGGCATCCTCGGTTCGAGCGGGCGCGGATCGATCCCGCGCGCGGCGGCATGGAGCTCGCGGCCGAGGTCTCCCAGGCGGCTCGCGACTTCGCCTTCCGGGAGGCGCGCGAAATCGCCGATCGAGCGGATGCCCCAGCGCTCGAGTGTTTCCGCGATGTCGATCTGCGGCGCGAGGCGCGAGAGAGGGAGGCGAGCCAGGAACTCGCGCTCCTCCCCTTCCGGGACGATGGTCGGCGAATCGGGGAGGCCGGCGGCGACGCGCGCGGCGAGCTTGGAGGCGGCGACGCCGACGCGCAGCGGCAGGGTGGATTTTTCGGCGGCGAGGATGATGTCGCGGGAGAAGGAGAGAAGAGCAGTTGTGAATTGTGAGTTGCGAATTGTGAGCGTCGGGGTGCCACTTGCCTCCCGGGGGAGGGAGAGGAACCGGAGTAGATCCTTCGTCGCTGCGCTCCCCAGGATGACAGGAGGAAGGCTCGGTGGCGTGCAGGAGGGAGGGAAGGCCTTCGAGGTCCATGTAGACGAGGCCTTCGGCGGCGTCTTCGACTCTTGGGGAGAAGGTGTCGGCGACTTCGAGGAGGGCTTCCTGGGCGGCGCGCTCGCTTTCGAGGTCTCGGGCGCGCACCGTCAGGCCGGGGCAGATCGAGCGGGCCTGGGGGAGCGTCATTCCGGGCTGGATGCCTTTCTCGCGTGCGCGGCGCGCGGCGGCGACGACGCGGGCGGCGTTGCCGTTGCCTTCGAAGACGGCGACGGCTTCGCCTTTCAGGTCCGGCTCGCTGCGCAGGCGCGCGGCGAGGGGGAAGAGAGGGACGTGGAGGCAGGCGAGCATCAGGCCGGAGGTGGGAGGTGAGTGAGAGGTGGTAGGTGGAAGGTGGTAGGTGGCAGGGGAAGAGGATTTGGGATTTGCGATTCGTGATTGGTGATTGGGGGAACGAGGGGATTTGTGATTGGTGATCCGATGAAAGGAGCCGGCGGATCTTGACTCATATCTTTGAGTCGAATAGACTCATGGTATGAGTAAGAGACTGCAAGTGCTCCTCGAGGAGACCGAGTTGCGGGAGATCCAGCGCTCGGCGCGCCGAAACCGGATGACCGTGGCCGAGTGGGTGCGCCAGGCGCTGCGCGTGGCGCGCCGCAGCGAGCCGCGAAGCGACGCGGGAAAGAAGCTTCAGGTCGTGCGCGCCGCGGCGGAACACAACTTCCCGACGGCCGATATCGGCGAGATGCTCCGTCAGATCGAACGGGGCTATCTCGATTCGCCGTCACAGTGATCTTCCTCGATTCGAACATTCCGATGTATCTCGTGGGGGCGCCTCACGCTCACAAGCGGGACGCTCAGCAGACCCTGGAACGATGTCTTGCTGAAGGAGAACGTCTCGTCACCGACGTCGAGGCGCTCCAGGAGATCCTGCACAGATACGTCGCCATCGATCGGCGCGATGCGATTCAGCCCGCCTTCGACGCGCTCCTGGGCATCGCCGACGAAGTCTTCTCCGTAGAACTTCCTGACCTCGAACGGGCCAAGGAGATCATCCTTGGAAAATCTCGTTTGTCGGCTCGAGATGCGCTTCATCTCGCGGTGATGGAGCGGCATGGCATCTCCCGGATCATGAGTTTCGATTCCGGTTTCGACGGCTTCCCGGGCGTCACGCGAATCTCGCGATAAGCGCGGCGCCATTTGGAGACTGGGGCCGCCGGGCGGGTCCTGTGTCGCGTTGCTTCTCGGGATGACAGGCGGCGGGGGCGGACAGGGTCAGGGATCGGGAGATGGCCGGGGTCAGGCGGGCGAGCTTCTCTAATGTCAGGCGGGACGTGAGGGCGGCCAGGAGGCGGGGGGATTTGCCGGAGCCGCTCCAGAGGGGGCGAGAGGCGCCGGCGGCGACGACGGCGTCGGCGGCGACGCCGCTCATGCGCCAGGGAGTCAGCAGGAGAAGAGAGGACTCGCGCGACTGCGCGGCGCGCGCCAGGCGCAGCCATGCGGCGTCGGGCACGTAGCGGGCGCCGCGGGGAGAGAGGCCGAGGTCCGCGACGACGAGCGGGAAGCCGGCGGCGAGGAGCATCTCCGACGCGGCGAGCGCCTCCTTGACGCGGCGCGGGCGCGCCCAGAGGAGAAGCTCCAGGTCCACGCCGGCCGCGGCCGCGGCCTGAGGGTCGAGGCTTCCGTCCAGGTCCACGAGCGCGGCGGGCTCGCCCGTCGAAGTGATGGAAGCAAGCGCCGCCAGTCCGATCGAGAAGCGGCCGCTCGAGCGGCGGCCGGCGAGCTCGACCAGCTTGCCGCCGGCGAGTCCTCCCGCCAGGAGCTTCTCGAGCCCGAGGCAGGAAGCGAGCGGCGAGGGGCGCTCTCGCCCACGGGGAGAAAGATCCGACGCGCGCTGGATTCTCGCCCCCGTGCCCAGGAGCAGGCCGCCCGGCTTCTTCGCGGCGCTTCCTTCCAGAAGGCTTTCGATCGCCAGGGCCCGCGAATCCATGTCGATGCTGCCTCCGTCCGCATGCTCGGGAAAGAGAAAATAGGCGTAATTTTGGCGTAAGTCAATAGAGTCATTTAAACTTGACATTATGACAAGTTTGCTTTACCTTTCGTCGCGATCAAAGCCGTGAAATTTGGAGGATTCAATGGAAAACATCCAGTTCGGGGGGTGCGGACCGGTCGGAGGAAAGCTTTCGAAGGAATCCGGGCGGGACATCGTCCTGATGTCCATCGGCGTGGCTCTCTTTCTCCTCGCCTTCGTCGTGGCGCGGCGCGCCTTCCTCGCCGGAGAGCCGGCGCTGGCGATCCCGGCCGCGGCCGCCGCGGCGCTCTTCCTCGGTCTTGCCGCGTGGCCCGTCTTCCGGATCGCGCGGCGCTCGGACGACTGGGGACTGGCGCAGGCCGCGTTTCTCGCGTTCCTCTTCGTCTTCAACCTGAACGAGAAGTTCCCCACGGGATCGCCGTGGGCGTTCGCGTCGGTCCTCCTTCCGCTCGTCCCCGCCGGCGTGCTCGTCTGGAGCTACATCCGGATGTTCCGCCGCGCCGACGAGATGCAGCGGCGCATCGTTTACGAGGCGCTCGGCTTCTCGTTCGTGGCAACGCTCTCGGTGGCGCTCGCCGGAGGGTTCCTCCAGAGCGCGGGACTGCCGAAGCTCGGCTGGATCTGGATCGCGGGAGTGCTCGTCGTCTCCTGGACGCTCGGCCTCGTCAGGGCAAACCGGCGCTACCGGTGAAGAACCGGATGCGCGTCCTGCGCGCCGAGCGCGAGTGGTCGCAGGCAGAGCTCGCCGCGCGGCTCCACGTCTCGCGGCAGACGATCAACGCCATCGAGACGGAGAAATACGACCCGAGCCTCCCGCTCGCCTTCGCCATCGCGAAGCTCTTCGGGAAGCTGATCGAGGAGGTGTTTGGGGAGGAGGTGGTAGGTGGTAGGTGAACGGAGTAGGTGGTAGGTGGTAGGTGGTAGGTGGTAGGTGGTAGGTGGTAGGGACCGGAGCCGCCGTTCGCCCCTTTTGTTATCCCGAGCCCCTCGCCCTCCCTTGTCATCCCGAGCCCCTCGCCCCTCCCTTGTCATCCCGAGCCCCTCGCCCTCCCTTGTCATCCCGAGCGCAGCGAGGGATCTGCTCTCGTCGCTTCGATTAGCCGCGTCCGCTCGGGACAGTCGCCAGATATCTGCCTTCGAACCTTCGAGTCGCGGCGTCCGCTCGCGAAACTCACCAGCCGGCGCTGAGGTCCTTCCAATCCGGGTTGACTGACTCCACGAGCCGGACCTTCTTTTCTCGGCGCCAGGCCTTGATCTGCTTCTCCCGAGCGATGGCTGTCCTGACATCGGAGGTCGTCTCGAAGAAGACGAGACGGTCGATGTGGTACTTCGAGGTGAACCCCGGCACCAGCCGGTGTTTGTGTTCGTACATTCGACGTACGAGATCGTTGGTGACGCCGGTGTAAAGGGTTCGCGGACGATTTGTCGCGATGTAGACCCAGTACTGGTTCATCGAGGGGAGTGTAAGGCGATGTGACTCATCTGAGCGACGGGGGGAGACCCCTCGCGGAGCCTGTCCTGAGCGGACGCCGCTAATAGAGCGACGGGAGTAGATCCCTCGCGGAGCCTGTCCCGAGCGGACGCGGCTAATCGAAGCGACGGGAGTAGATCCCTCGCTGCGCTCGGGATGACAGGGAAGGGCGAGAGGCTCGGGATGACAGGGAAGGGGAAGGGCCTCGGGATGAGGGAAGGGGAAGGCCTCGGGATGACAAGGGAAGTGGAAGGGCCTCGGGATGACAAGAGAAGGGGAGGCGCTCGGGATGACAGGGAAGGGCGAGGCGCTCGGGATGACAGGGAAGGGCGAGGCGCTCGGGATGACAGAGAAGGGCGAGGCGCTCGGGATGACAGGGAAGGGCGAGGCGCTCGGGATGACAGGGAAGTCGAGACAGGCGAAGGCTCGACGACAGAGGCATAGGCAAGGGATCACAGAGAGGCGCGAGCGGTTGAGACGTGATCCGGAAGAATATGATCCGCGATTCGGCGAGACCACTGATGAGCGACACGATCGAAGCCACAGGGGCGCCGGCGGTGGAGCCGGCCCGGCCGGCCGGGGCGTGGGAGACGATCCGGGAGGCGCTGCGCGGGTCGCGGCAGGACTACACCGAGGGGGCGATCGGGCGGGCGATCGTGCTGCTCGCGGTGCCGATGGTGCTCGAGATGGTGCTCGAGTCGGTGTTCGCGGTCGTGGACGTGTTCTGGGTGGCGCACCTGGGGGCGGACGCGGTGGCGACGGTCGGGCTGACCGAGTCCATGCTCGCGCTCCTTTACGCGATCGCGATCGGCCTCTCGATGGGGGCCGCGGCGACGGTGGCGCGCCGCGTCGGGGAAAAGGACCTGGACGGCGCGGCGAAGGCGGCCTTCTCCTCGATCGCTCTCGGCGTCTGTATCGCGGTGCCCATCGGGATCGCGGCGTTCTTCGCGGCGCCGCGGCTGCTCGCGGCGATGGGCGCCTCGGAGCATCTCGTCGCGACCGGCTCCGGGTTCACGCGGGTCATGCTCGGGTTCAACATCGTCATCCTGCTGCTCTTCCTCATCAACGCGATCTTCCGCGGATCGGGCGACGCGGCGATCGCGATGCGCGTGCTCTGGCTCGCGAACATCATCAACCTCGCGCTCGACCCCTGCCTGATCTTCGGCCTGGGCCCCTTCCCGAGGCTCGGCGTCATGGGGGCTGCCGTCTCGACGACGTGCGGCCGCGGCACCGCGGTCCTCGTCCAGCTCGCGATCCTCGCGCGCGGGAAGGGGCGCGTCGCGATCCGGCGCGAGCACATGGTCATCGAGCCCGCGGCGATGCTGCGGCTGCTCAAGGTCTCGGGCAACGGCATCCTCCAGGCCGCCATCGGCACGGCGAGCTGGATCGGACTCGTGCGCATCCTCTCGGGCTTCGGGAGCGCCGCGCTCGCCGGCTATACGATCGGCATGCGCCTGATCGTCTTCGCGATCCTCCCCTCGTGGGGCATGTCCAACGCGGCGGCGACGATGGTGGGACAGAACCTCGGCGCGAAGAAACCCGACCGCGCGGAGCGCGCCGTCTGGAAGGCGGCGCAGTACAACGTGGTCTTTCTCGGATGCGTCGGCGTCCTGTTCATCGCTCTCGCCCGGCCGATCGTCCGACTCTTCACGAGCGACCCCGCGATCGATCCGTACGGTGTGGACTGCCTGCGCATCGTCAGCTACGGGTTCCTCTTCTACGCCTTCGGCATGGTCATGACGCAGGCCTTCAACGGCGCCGGCGACACCTGGACGCCGACGAAGATCAACCTCTTCACCTTCTGGTTCTGGGAGATCCCGCTCGCCTGGGTCCTGGCGCACCGCGCCGGCCTCGGCCCCCGCGGAGTCTTCTGGGCCATCCCGATCGCCTTCTCCACCCTCGCCGTCGTCAGCACACTGCTCTTCCGCCGCGGACGCTGGAAAGAAAAGAGAATCTGAGCCAAGAAAAGCTGGGAATGTGGGCCGAGTGATCTTTGTCGTCGGCTGTCATCCCGAGGAGCGCAGCGACGAGGGGATCTGCCCTGGTTACTGTCAGTGTCGCCAGGGGACGGTGGGGAGCCGGCGCGGCGTTCGGCCGGGCGCGAGATCGAGGGAGGAGAGCGGCATCGCCCAGAGCTCGGCTCCGGTCTCGCCGTCGTCGGCCGTGAAGTAGACGAGTGAGCCGGCCCTGAGGAAACCCGCGGGCGACGAGGACGCGACCCCCGGAGAGATGTCCTGCAGGAGGAATGTCCCTTCCTCGGTTCCGTCGCTCGTCCAGAGCTCCTCGCCGTGGATGGGATCTCTCGCGGAAAAGAGGAGCACGCCGGCGATCGCGGAGAGGTTCCGGGGATTCGCGTCGGCCGCTCCGGGAGCGATGTCCTTGACCCTGTGTGTCCCGGCGGGCGTGCCGTCGCTCGTCCACAGCTCGACGCCGTGCTCCGCGTCTTCCCCGGCGAAGAAGGCGCGGTTCCCGATCGTCACGATCTCGTTGACGAGGGCGATCTCGTTGATCTGTCCGTAGGGGAATTCCGCCAGGAGAGTCGTCCCGTTCCGAGTGCCGTCAGTTCGCCAGAGCTGACTCCGAAAGTCCGCTGTATATGCGCGAAAGAACGCTCCATCTCGCGAGAGAACGAAGCTTCCGACTCCCTCGCTCAAAGGTTGCACGAGCTGCGTCCCGGCAGCGGTGCCGTCGCTCGTCCAGAGACCGTTTTCGCCGGCATCGTCGGACCCGGCAAAGACCAGCGTGCCGTTGACGGACGTCAGGCCTCTGACCGCAACGAGCCGTATCAGCTCCGTGCCCTGGGTCGTCCCGTCCGTGCGCCAAAGCCCCGCTTCGAAGGGGGAGAGAGTGCCACCTGAGAAATAGAGGACTCCATTGAACGCCACCAACCCCGAGGAACAATCGAGGCCAACGTCCTTGATGAATTCCGTGCCGGCCTCTGTCCCATCTGTCTTCCAGAGTCCGCCTCCGTGGTCCCCGTCGGTCGCGCCGAAATACAGCGTGCCTCCGACGGCGGTGAGCCCGCAAGGAAAGGAACCCCGAATGTAGGGGTAGACGACTCCGCCTGGAACAGCGATGTCCTTGACCAGGCGAGTCCCTCCTGCGGTCGCGTCGGTCCGCCAGAGCTCGGAGCCGTGGACGCCGTCATCGCCATTGAAGAAGAGCGATCCTCCAAACGGTGTGGAAAGTCCGCTCGACGGGCCGAGAAAGCCGCCTCCAAAGACGGGAGCGATCGGCTGCGTGCCGGCCTCCGTTCCGTCGGTTCTCCAGAGCCCCGAGAAACCGTTCCCGTTGTTGGCGAAGAAGAGGAGCGACCCGTCGAGTTCGCCCATGAGCAGGGAATTCGAGGAGGAGTTCTCTCGACTGAGGACCCTCACGACCTCGGTCCCGGCGGGCGATCCGTCCGTCTTCCAGAGGCAGAACCCCGCCGGTCCCGGCGCTGTGAAATAGAGAACTCCGCCGAAGTTGACGAGCCGAGTTGGGTTCGAGACGGAGTCGGAGACGAGCGTGGGCGGGGAATCTGTCGAATCCGTCTTCCAGAGCCGGCGGATTCCCGGGTCGAGGGAGCGCGGCTCGACGAAGAGGGCGGAGAAAAAGACCGCGTCCCCTACGGGAGTGACCTGGTCGGGGAAGGAATCCGCCGTTCCCGGATTGACGTCGGCCACGAGCGTCGTCCCGGCCTCAGTCGCGTCGCTTCTCCAGAGCTCCCATCCGTGCTCGCCGTCGTCGGCGCGGAAGAACACGGCGTTGCCGGCCACGGTCATCCCGACTCCGAAGGTGGAGTCCAGCGGACCGGGATGGATGTCCTTGACCAGTTGCGTCCCCGCTTCCGTGCCGTCGCTCGTCCAGAGCTCCCTGCCGTGAATACCGTCGGCGGCGACGAAGACGAGGCGGCCGTTCACGACATGAAGCTGAGGATTCTCCGGGTCTTGGGAAATCGAGAAAGCGCTGCAGGTATCAGGACAGATGTCCTTCACCAGCGTGGTTCCGGGCGTCGTTCCGTCGGTACGCCACAGCTCCAGGCCGGAGACTCCGTCGGACGCGACGAAATACGTCAGTCCATCGAAAAACACGAAGTCTCCCGGAGGCCAACCCACGCAGACTTCGAAGTAACAACCGGTGGCCACCGAAACGAATTGCCGCAGCGGTTGCGTCCCTCCCGCCGTTCCGTCCGTCGAGTAGAGCGTGCCCGGCGACCCGGGAGCGAAGGAAGATTCGGAGAAGTAGAGCCTGTTTCCGCTCGCGGTCAGGCTGAAGAGCGCGGAGCCGCCCGCTCCCGGGTTCAAGTCCGCCGCGAGAACGGTCCCCTCGTTCGTCCCGTCCGTCTTCCACAGCTCGCGCCCGTGAACTCCGTCGTCGGCGACAAAATACAGCTCGCCGCGAAAGGCCAGAAGATCCCGAGGGTCGGAACCTCCGCGACCCGGGTTGATATCGCGAACCATCCGGGTCCCCTCGAGAGTGCCGTCGGTTCGCCAGAGCTCGCTGCCGTGCCCGCCATCGTTGCCCACAAAATACAGAACGTCCTCGAACACGGCCCCCAGGCCCACGCTCAGGGCGCCGGTTCCCTCGACCCGTTGTGTTCCCTCAGTGGTTCCGTCGCTCTTCCAGAACTCGCCGGAGACGGTGAAATACAGGGTGTGCCCGGCGACCATCGCCGCACCCGGTCCGGCCGAATTCTCTCCGGGAAGGGTGTTGATGTCCTTCACGCGATGAGCCGGTGCCGAAGGCGTCGCGGCCAGGAGAAAGACCGGGAGGCAGCCAACCAGTAGCGGCCGTACTGAAGAAAACGCCAGGGCTCGCATCGCCGGGTTCATGGTCCACTCAGTTCAACAGTCTGTCCAGTGGCAAACGGATCAATCTCCTGGCACCGGGCGGCTGTCACGCACTGACCCCGTTCTCACAATTCAAAATTCACAACTCACGACTTGCCTGTCGAAGCGAAGAGGCCGGCCACGACAGGCGACCGTGACGAAGATTCACTTCATCACGGAGAAGAGGTTGCTGTAGTCGTCGGTCCAGAGGCGGACGGTGGGTCCGTTCTCGCGGCGGGCACAGGAGCGGGCGATCTCGGGGATCGAGAGGACGGCGGGGTCGCGGGAGAGGAGGACCCAGGTGGTCGCCCACTCCACGTTCCCCCGCTCGTTGCGGTCCACGACGCACATCGGGAGGGAGAGGGAGCGGGCGGCGGCGCGCACGACCGGCTCCAGGTCGAGCTGGCGGTTGGAGATGTGGAGCGCGAGGATGCCGTCGGGACGCGCGAGGCGCGCCATCTCGATTTCCACCGCCTCCCTCGTCAGGAGGTGCACCGGGATGGCGTCGCTCGTGAAGGCGTCCACGGCGAGGACGTCGAAGGGAATGGCGGAGCGGCTCGAGAGCTCCCGCTCGAGGGAGAGACGGGCGTCGCCGAGGACGATCTCGACCTTCGCCGGGCAATCGGCCAGATAGGTGAAGAGACGCGCGGGGCCGGTCGAGAGCGCGACGACGGCCGGGTTGATGTCGTAGAAGCGGTAGGTGTCTCCCGGGCGCCCGTACGCCGCGATCGTGCCCACGCCGAGGCCCACGACTCCGACGTTCATCGGGCCCCGGGAACGGCGCGGATGGTTCTCGAGCGCCAGGCCGATGCCGCTCTGCTCCGTGTAGTAGGAAGTCGGCAGGCCGCGCTTCCACAGGGAGGAGTACTGGAAGCCGTGCACGATCCGGCCGTGCCGCAGGTCCAGGCGCTCCGCGTCCGGATCGCCCGCGCCGAGCTGCTCGACGGTCAGGACCCCGTAGAAATTGCGCGAGATGGAGACGGCGGATTGGAGAAAGGCCTGAATCTCGGAGACGAGGAGCATTCCGGCGAAGGCGAGGGCGCCGGCGAGAAGAGCTCCCGCGAGGTACGGCCTGCCGCGGGCCGTCAGGAGACGCAGCCGCCACAGGAGCAGGATCGCCGCGACGCCCGCGCCGATCGCGAGGAGCCCGGAGGTGGAAGAGAGGAGGAGACTCAACGAGAGGCGCCTCGCCAGGGCCGAGGAGAAGAGATCCGGGTCCCGCGCGTAGTAAACGACCGCGGCGGTCGCCGCCAGCGCGACAAACGCCGGCCACGGCCGGCCGCGATGAAGCCACGAGGTCCGGTCGCGGGCGAGAGCGGCGATCGCGAGAACGCCGGTCAGAACGAGCGCGGCATGGATCTCCCAGAACCCGCGGAAGAGGCGGGGGGCGATGAGCGCCACGAAGATCCCGCCGGCCGCGCCGCCGGCGGCGATCGTCAGGTAGAAGGAGGTCAAACGCGCCGGCTGCGGCTTCGACCGCGCGAGCTCCCCGTGGCAGACCATGCACCCCGTGAAGAGCGCCGTCGAGAAGGCGGCGATCTGCAGGCGGATCGGCACCGGGAAGCCGCGAAAGAGAACGACGGCCGCCCAGCAGAGCGAGGCGAGGAAGGCGGGTCCGAAGAGGGCGCGGCTGTAGAGGCGGTCGCTCTCGAAGCAGAGCACGAAGGAGGTCAGATACAGGCAAAGCGGCAGGACCCAGAGGAAGGGAATCGAGGCGACCTCCTGGCACATCTGGTTGGTCGTCGCCATGAGCATCATGGAGCCGCAGGCGGCGAGGGAGAACCAGAAGAGAGTTGTGAATTGTGAGTCGTGAGTTGTGAGCGAGATGCGATTTGTGATTGGTGACTGGTGATTGGTGATTGGGGGAACCACGGGAGCAGATCCCTCGTCGCTTCGCTCCTCGGGATGACAGAGTGCGCGGGAGCGGCGGGCCGAGAGGAGAGAGGCGGCGGCGAAGACGGCATAGGTTCCCGACCAGAGCCAGGCCTGGGTTCGGAGAGTGAGAAAGCGCTCGACGAGGGTGGGATACGTCACGAGGGCGAGTAGCGACGCGAGATTGGAAAGCGCGTAGAGGCGATACACGCGGGCCCGCGGATGCGTGCGCGAGGCCCACGCCTGCGCGAGCGGGCTCGTCGAGGAGAGAACCAGGTACGGGAGCCCGACGCTCGTCGCCAGGAGCAGGAGGATGCGGCGGACGGGCTGCCCCGGATCTCGAGGCTTCCAGCCCTGGCCGGGGAGGATCGGCGAACCCCAGGCGACGGCGAGCGCGCCGAGCGCGGCCAGCGACAGGAGAAGGAGAGCGCCGTGCAGCGCCCGGGCGGCGCGCGGGCTCGCGCGGCGCGCCAGGCCGTGGGCGTAGAGGTAACCGGCGAGCAGCACGATCTGGAAGAAGACGAGACAGGTGGACCACACCGCCGGGGACCCGCCGAACCAGGGGAGGATGAATTTCCCGATGAGCGGCTGGATCTGAAACAGAAGGAACGCTCCGAGGAAGACCGTCAGAGCGTAGGCGAGCATGGCGCGCCCGCGATTATCCGTTAGCGGGCGAGGCGCGAGAGGCGGGGGGCGGCTTTCCGGAGGGCGCGGGCCAGGGAATCATCCACGCCGGCGGCAACGGCCTCCGGCAACCCGAACCAGGCGGCCCCCTCCAAGATCGGAGCGTCGGGATCGGCGACGGTCAGCAGGAACCGGATGTCGTAGTGGAGGTGGGCGGGATCGGGACCGTGCGCCGGAATGGGGTGCACGTCCACATCGAGAATGCGCTCCCCGATGGGAGAGCCGAAGACCTCGATGCCCGTCTCCTCCCGCGCTTCGCGCAGGGCCGCTGCGAAGACCGACGCGTCGGAATCCTCCACATGCCCGCCGGGCTGGACCCAGCGGGCAAGCTTGCGGTGCCAGACGAGAAGAAAAGCCGGGTCCTTCGACCGCGCCACGACCGCGCTCGCCGTGACGTGCCCTTCCGGGTTCGCGCGGGAGAGGGCGTTGGGAGAGCGGCTGACGAACTTCCGGATCCGGGCCAGCGAGGACTTCTCCCGGCCGTCGCCCCCCGCCGCCTGGCAGGCGTCCAGGTCGCTGAGGAGCGCGGCCGCGAGCGGGGTCATCGAGTGGATTCTGATCGAAGGAGGCATGGAGGGGGTTCCTGCGGCGCCGCTTGGCGGCACGACGGACTTTCGAACATTCCCGGGCGCAATAACGTATTGACTGGTGTCCCCGGCGAAAGGAGCACAGCAGAGTTCTTTTTTCGACGGGGGACGGTTTCGAATTCACCGTAGAGCACAGATCTGGAAGGGGTTATGACGAAAAGCAAGAAGAGATGGCTCTGGGGCGCGGCCGCCGTGATCGTTGCCGGCGGGGCCGTCGTGGCGATGCGGAGCCGGGACAAAGGGGACCCCAAGGCCGCGCTGAGCCCTTTCCGGCTGGGGAAGGTCCAGGAAGAGCCGCTCCAGGTCTCGGTGCGCGAGGTCGGCGTCGTGGACCCGGTCACGAAGGTGGACGTCAAGTCGGTCGTCTCGGGGCGGGTGCTGTCGCTGCGCGTGCGCGAGGGGGCCGTGGTCAAGAACGGCGACGTGCTGGCCGAGGTCGAGCCGGACGTCAACCAGGCGCAATCCTTGTCGGACGTCTCGGGGAGCCTGACCCAGGCCGAGCTGAAGCTGCAGGACGCCGAGCGCGATTTCGCGATGCAGAAGGCGCTCTTCGACCAGGGGCTCCTCGGCGCCGACGCCTTCAAACAGGCCAGGAACAACCGCGAGATGGCCCTCGAGACGCTCAAGTCGGCGCGCATGCGCTACCAGATCGTCGAGGACCACGGCATCCCGATCTCCGGCAAGACCGCGTCGCAGAACGCCCGGGTCGTCGCTCCCATGAGCGGCGTCGTCATCAAGAAGGGCGTCGAGCTGGGCGAGACGGTGACCTCGGGAGTCTCTTCGTTCAACGCGGGGACGGTGCTCTTCACCGTCGCGGACTTGAATTCGCTCATCATCCGCGTGAACTTGAACGAGGTGGACATCGCGAAAGTCCACGTGGGACAGCCCGTGCGGATCACGCTCGACGCCTATCCGCAGAAAGTCTTCACCGGGAAGGTCAGCTTCGTGTCTCCCGCCGCCGAGCTCGTCGAGAAGATCAAGGTCTTCAAGGTCGAGATCTCCCTCGACGAGCTCTCCGACGCCTTCAAGACCGGCATGAGCGCCAACGTCGAGATCCTCGGTGCCAAGCGCGACAAGGCGATCTCGATCCCGCTCGAGGCGCTTCAGAAACGGGACGGGAAGACGATCGCGTACCGCCTGAAGAGCGGGTTGAAGCCCCAGCAGATCGCCGCGGCGAAGGAAGGCCTCTCCAGCCGCAACAAGTTCATCTGGCTCTCCGACCACTGGAAGGAGTACTTCGAGATCGTCCCGGTCACGGCCGGGATCGCGACGCTCGAGCGCATCGAGATCACCCAGGGATTGAAGCCCGGCGAGCAGGTCGCCCTCGAAGACGTGTCCAAGAAGCGGGTCGAGAAGGACGACGACACGGATTAGGGATCGGGTGATCTGCGATCGGGTGATCGAGCGATTGACCAGAGCATTTTTCACCCGATCACCCGATCACCCGATCACCCGATCATCCGATCACCCGATAGCCAGATTGGAGTCGAAGCGAATGAATTCGATCATTGAGACGAAGACATTGACCAAGACTTACGGCAGCAACGGAGTGGCGGTTCACGCGCTGCGCGGCATCGACCTGACGGTCGAGCGGGGGGAGTTCCTGGCGCTCATCGGGCCGTCGGGATCGGGCAAGTCCACGCTGATGTCCATCCTCGGGTGCCTGGACACGCCGACGTCGGGGACGTATGCGCTGGAGGGGCACCGCGTCGAGGGGCTGGCGGGGCGGGATCTGGCGCTCATCCGCAACGAGAAGATCGGATTCATCTTCCAGCAATACAACCTGCTGCCGAAGGCGTCCGTGCTGCGAAACGTGGAGCTCCCGATGCTCTACGCGGGAGTCGCGCGCAAGGAGCGCCGCCGCCGCGCGCAGGAGCTGCTGGAGAAGGTCGGCATCCCGGAGAAGGCGAACGTCCTCCCCTCCAAGCTCTCCGGCGGCCAGACGCAGCGCGTGGCGGTCGCCCGCGCCCTCGCCAACCGCCCGGCCCTCCTCCTGGCCGACGAGCCCACCGGCGCGCTCGACCAGAAGACCGGCCACGAGGTCCTGGAGCTCTTCACCGAGCTGCACAAACAGGGAAACACGATCCTGATCGTCACGCACGACCTCTCCATCGCCGCGTTGGCCGAGAGACGGGTGGAAATCGAAGACGGGCTCATTCGTCACGCGGAGGCCGCGTGACGAAATCGGGTGATCGGGTGATCGGGCCATCGGGTGATCTGAGCCCGACCACGTTCGCTCGGTCACCCGATCGCAGATCACCCGATTCCCTCGTCTTCAATCACCCGATCACCCGATCGCAGATCACCCGATCATGATGTCTGGCGCGTTCCGCGAGCGCGTGCGCAACGCTTGGGTGGAGATGAAGGAGAACCTCGGGCGGGCGACGCTCCAGTCGCTCGGGGTGATGCTCGGCGTGGCCTCGGTGCTCGGGGGGTTCTCGATCTCCGACAGCATGCGGCAGCGGTCCAAGGAGCTCTACGTGAAGATCGGGGGGCTGGACAAACTGAACGTCCAGCCTTCGGCGATCGTCAAGGACGGGAGCCCGACGGCCCTCCAGATGGCGAACCTCGGGCTGCGCAACGCCGATGCCGAGGACGGGCGGGAGGCGGAGAAGGCCGTGACGGGCGTCTCGCTCCAGAAGTTCGCCCGGGCCCGCGTCCGGTCCCAATACGCCGACCAGGAGCGGGACATCCGCGGAATCGGCGGAGACTACTTCGCGACCGAGGGGTACTCGCTCGCGCGGGGGCGCAACTTCACGCGACAGGACATGGATTCCGCGTCGCGCGTCGCGATCCTCGGGACCGAGGCGGTGGACACGTTCTTTCCCAACGGCAACGCGATCGGCCAGACGATGAAGATCGGGGACGTGCCGGTCACGGTCATCGGCGTCCTCAGGGAGCGGGTCTTCTACTTCCGCAAGTCCAACCGCAACATGTTCCGGTGGCGCAACCGGATCGTCGCCGTGCCGACGACGCTCGTGTCGAGGCGCTTCGACGGGGACAGTTACCGGAGGCTCGACCGGTTGACCTTCCGCATTCCCAACCTCGACGCGATGTCGAAGTTCTCGAAGGTCCTCTCGGGACTCCTCAAGGCGAACCACCGCCAGCAGGAGGACTTCCGGTTGGATGACGTCGGGGCGCGCGTGCGCCGGGAGCGAAGCCAGGGGGACGTGTACGACATCATCTTCCTGCTCTCCGGAGTTCTATCGCTTCTCGGCGGCGGGATCGTCAACGTCAACATCCAGATGGCGACGCTCAAGGAGCGGATCCGCGAGGTGGGCGTCAAGATGGCGATCGGCGCCTCCGGGCGCGAAGTCTTCAAGGAGTTCATGACCGAGGCGATGATGCTCACCGGCGCCGGCGCCTTCGTCGGCCTCGTCTTCGGAATCGGCTTCTCCAAGATCATCACCTCCTCGATCGGGATCCCCCTCCACATCGACGCGAAGAGCTTCATCTCCGCCTACCTCCTCGCCGCCGCCTTCGGCGTCGTGTTCGCCCTCTACCCCGCCTGGAAGGCCGCGCGGCTGTCGCCGATGGAGGCGCTCAGATATGAATAGGTTTCAAGTTTCAGGTTTCAAGTTTCAGGAGGCCACCGCGCCTTTCCTGAAACCTGAAACCTGGAACCTGAAACGGCGAGGCGCGCGTGAGTAGCGACGCGCTCTCTTTGGCCACGACGGCGCGCGCCAAGCGGCGCCGCCATTCCATAGGCACGCGCCTCGCTCTGTACATGGAGGTCGTGCGCGGCGGCGTCATCGAGCTGTGGGCTCACAAGCTGCGGTCGATCCTGACGCTGACGCTGCTGATGCTCGGGGTGTTCGCGCTGGTCGTGATGACGTCGGTCCTGGACGGCGTGATGGACAAGGTCTCGACGGGGTTCTCGGGGATGAGCTGGGACGGCACCATCCTGCTCGCGCCCAAGTCGCCGCAGACGACGGAGGACCAGAAGCGCTTCGCGATGAGCCCGGGGCTGCGCTTCGAGGACCTGCCGCGGCTGATGTCGCCCGATCCCAAGGTCCGGGCCTTCCTGCCTCGCGCGATGAAGCGCTCCGCGGTCCGGACGGTGGGGGGCAGCGAGAGGATGTACATCAACGGCGTCGGGCCCGACTACGGGCAATGGATGAACCGGCCGATCGGCATGGGGCGCGGGCTGACCGAGAACGACGAGCGGCGGCGCTCGACGGTCGCGATCGTGGGCGCGACGCTCGCCTCGAAGCTCTTCGGCGGCGCGGACCCGGTCGGACGCGACATCATCGTCGAGGGGATTCCCTTCCGGGTCGTCGGGGTCCAGGCGCCGGGACAGCTCTTTTCCAACGAGAACTGGTACGACGCCAACGGCATCTCGATCCCGCTGACGACCTACATGGACCGGATCGACTCGACGCACCAGCTCGCGCACGTGGCCGTCAAGCTCGCCTCCAAGAAGGACATCGGCGAGGTCTCGGCGATGATGATCGCCCGCGCGCGGCAGGCGCACCACGGCATCGAGGACATCGAGATCACCGACCTCGAGGCGGAGCTGCTGCGCGCCTACGCGCGCTTCCAGGACCAGATGTTCGGCTGGAAGGTCGTGCTCCTCTCGCTCGCCGCGACGGTCCTGCTGGTCGGCGGCGTCGGCGTCCTGTCCGTGATGCTCATCTCCTTCTCCGACCGCCGCTACGAGATCGGCCTGCGCAAGGCGATGGGCGCCTCCGACCACGAGGTCTTCATCCAGTTCCTGTTGGAGGCCTGCGTCCTTGCCGCGCTCGGCGCGTCGGTCGGGACGTTTCTCGGGGCGGGAGTGTGCCAGGCCCTGTCTTCCAAGTTCCCCTACGGTCTCGTCGTCAACCCCGTGGGCCTCCTGATCGCCTGGGTCACGGCGCTCCTCCTCGCCGTCGTCTTCGGGATGTACCCCGCCATCCGCGCCTCGCGCCTCTCCCCCATGGAGGCCATGAGGTAGTGGAGGGGCGAGGGTCTGGGGTCTAGTGCCCTGTAACGCTTGAAGTGATAGTGGCGAAAAACCCGCCCCGGAGTCGTCGGCATTTCCCTGCGTCGGCACGCGCCGGCCGGCCGCAACGGTTGAAACCGGCCGGCGCTGAGGGTTCCTCGCAGTCGCACTGAGGTACCGGTCGAGCCCTCACATGCTCGTCACCCATCACCGACTCCGGGAAACGCGGCCGGCTCCGGGGCTCTCACCTCGGCTTATGCTGGAGCGCAGCCCCGGTGGCGGGCCGCCTCCCGGAGGAGCGTGAGAGAGCGAGCGCACCACGCAACAACAATCGCCTCGCCGCCTATGCGAGCGAACGACAAGCGACGGCCAGGTCTCGTCTGTCGCGGCCAGGCCGTCGCGTGCGACGAGGGAGGCGGACCGACGTCGGGGCGGATTCCAATGGAACACCCGCCCTGATAGTAACTACTACCGATTTCACCGTTACGGTGCGCTAGAGTCCCGCCCGGGGTCGGCCCCGGCCGCATTCCCGGCTCGAGGAGCGCCGTTCACCCATCGATCTCGGGACCCCCCGAAGTAGCCGCCGCGGCTATTTCTTTTCGGCGGGCTTCTTCTTCATGGCGGCGGCCTTCGTGGCCTTCCCTTCCATGTTGACGATCCAGTTCTGGCCGTCTTCCGAGGTCTCGTACTTGAAGGTGTAGGAGTCCGCGGAGGTCTTCATGGTGTAGCGGCCGTGGAAGGTCTTGTCTCCCATCTTCTCTTCGCTCGTGTACGTCCAGGTGTTCCCTTCCACGCCCCCCTTGCTCTCCTCGGCGAAGCCCATGTTGTCGATGCCGTAGTAGCTATAGGCCTTCTCCATCGGGTTGTACGCGAGGATTCCCAGGCCGTGCATGGAGCCCATCGGGCCCTTGCCGCTGGTGTGGCAGACGACCTGGAAGCCGCCGGGAAACCACTCGCACTTGTCCGTGGAGGAGTACTTTCCGGGGGGCATGCCGAACGGGTTCGGCTTGAGCTCGCCGACGCCCTTCCAGGTGCCGACGAAGACGCCGAGCTTCTGGACCTCGGGGCCCGGCTTGGGCGCCTCCATCTTCTTCTCCTCCGCCGGCGCGGAGAGAGCCGCGGTGAACAGAACCGACGCCGCCAGGAGCGCGAGCTTGAAGCGTTTCATTCTCTTCCTCCTCTTCAAATGTGCCGGGATTCTACCTTCCCCCGGGAAATCGGCAACAGGAGCGGGCGGGACCTTACGAATATTTTCGTACAGCCCTAACCTTTTTCCCTTTCTCTCGTCTTACTACGACGAGTGTCGCGGACGGCGGGGCTTCTCGTGCTGGCTCTTTCGGCTCTCCCGGCGGCCGCGGCGCGGGCTGCGGAGGAGGCGCCGCCGGAGATCCGCATCGCGCGGACGGCCGGGGCGATCACGGTGGACGGAGATCTCTCCGACGCCGGGTGGAAGGGCGCGACGAGAATCGACACCTTCTTCGAGACCAACCCGGGCGACAACGTCCCGCCCAGGGTCAAGAGCGTCGCGTACCTCGCCTACGACGACAAGTTCCTCTACGCGGGGTTCGAGTTCTCCGACCCGGACCCGTCGAAGATCCGCTCACCCTTCGGCGACCGCGACGACGTGCCGAGCTACACCGACTACGGCGGCATCATCCTCGACACGCGCAACGACCACCGCACGGGACTCCTCCTGCTCGCCAATCCGCGCGGCATCCAGTACGACGCGATCACGGACGACACGACCGGCAACGAAGACAACTCTCCCGACTTCTACTGGGACTCGGCGGCGAAGATCACGAAGGAGGGGTGGGTGCTCGAGATGCGCGTGCCCTTCTCCTCGCTCCGTTATCCGCCCGGCGACAAGCAGACCTGGGGAATCCTGCTCTACAGGAACTACCCGCGGGAATTCCGCTACCAGATATTTTCCGCGAAGCTCCCCCGCGGCGGCAACTGCTTCATCTGCCGCTCCAACCACCTGACCGGCCTCGACAACCTGCCGCCGGCCGGGCATCTCGTCGTCGCTCCCTACGGCACGGCGAAGGAGGACGCGGTCCCGCGGGCAGATCTCGGCTCCTCGCTCGTGAACAAGCCGGTGCGCTTGAACGGGGGCGTGGACGCCAAGTGGACGCCCAACCAGAACAACGCGATCGACGCGACGCTGAACCCGGACTTCTCGCAGGTCGAGTCCGACGTCGCCCAGATCGCGGTCAACCAGCGCTTCGCGCTCTTCTATCCCGAGAAGCGGCCGTTTTTCCTGGAGGGGCTGGAGCTCTTCTCCTCCCCCATCCAGGCGGTGTACACGAGGAGCATCACGTCGCCCCGCTGGGGATTACGGGCGACGGGCAAGTTCGATTCGAACCAGTACACCGCGTTCATCGCGCAGGACCGGGGCGGAGGGAGCGTGATCCTGCCGGGATCCAACGGCTCGGACTTCGCCGACCAGGACTACTCCTCCTTCGTCGGCATGGGGCGCGTCCGGCACGACTTCGGGAAGTCCTTCGTCAGCTTCCTCGCGACCGACCGGGAGGTCAGCGGCGGCGGCTACAACCGCGTGTACGGGCCGGACTTCCAGTGGCGCGCCGGCGACCACGACACGGTCACCGGCCAGCTCCTCCTCTCCAACACGCGGACGCCGAACCGGCCCGAGCTCTCGGACCAGTGGACCGGGCAGAAGCTCGACTCGCACGCCGCCGACGTCTGGTACTCGCACAGTACGCGGACATGGGACTGGTTCACGGAGTTCAGGGACTTCGGAGACGGGTTCCGCGCCGACGACGGCTTCGTGCCCCAGGTCGGCTACCGGGAGACCTACGGCGAGGCGGGCTACACGGTCCGCCCCGAGCACTTCCCGATCTCGCGCCTGCGGACCTATTTCCAGGCCGACTACCAGGCCGACACCGGAGGCAACCAGGTGAGCCGCTCGGTCTCCCCCGGTCTCGGGTTCGATGGCCTCTGGAACTCCTTCACGCGCGTGCGGTACGCCTACGACCGGGTGCGCGCCGGGAACACGACCTTCCCCCGACGGCAGGTCGTGTATTACTTCCAGTTGAGCCCCCCCCGCTGGATCACGCAGATCGTGGTCCAGGGGACGGTGGGCGAGCAGGTCGACTTCGACAACTCGCGGCCCGGAAGTGGTGCCGACGTCAACCTGCAGGCCACGGTCCGGCCGACCGACCATTTGAAGCTCGATTTCATCGCGGCTCGGAGCTGGGTCAACGTGGATCCGCGCGACGGCGGCGGATCCCGGCGCCTCTTCACCGCCGACGTGGGACGGGTCAAGGGGACGTACACGTTCACGTCGCGCGCCTTCGTCAGACTCATCGGGCAGCTCGTCGAGACGCGGCGCGATCCCTCGATCTACACGATCGAGGTGACGAAGAAGGACGCCGACTTCGCGGGCTCGGCCCTCTTCGCCTACAAGATCAACTGGCAGACCGTGATGTTCCTCGGCTACGGCGACAACCGGACGCTCGCGGAAGACGGACATTACGCGAAGGCCGGCCGCCAGTTCTTCCTGAAGCTGTCGTACGCGTTTCAAAGATAAGTCGCGGCGCCGAGGCGCCGCCGCAGGTACTCCCTCTCCATCTGGGAGAGGGCCGAGGGTGAGGGCAGGGCCCCCGCGAAACTGAAGAGGGCAGATTCCTCGCGGAGCCTGTCCCGAGCCGACGCGGCTAATCGAAGCGACGAGGGAAGATCCCTCGCTGCGCTCGGGATGACAGGAAGGGCGAGGCGCTTGGAATGACATGCGAAGTGGAGGGGCTCCTCAGAATGACAGGACGGAGAAGCGGTCATAACATCCTGGCGTGCTCGCGCTGTTCTTCGAGTCGGGTCGCGCCGGCGTTCGGGAGACGCGGCGGCCGCGGCCGCGCGCGGGCTTCGCGCTCGTGCGCGTCATCCTGTCGGGGATCTGCAACACGGACCTGGAGCTTCGCCGCGGATATCACGGTTTCTCCGGGATTCCCGGGCACGAGTTCGTGGGACGGGTCGAGGGGCCGGCCGGCTCGCCGTGGGCCGGCAAGCGCGTCGTAGGAGAGATCAACCTGGCCTGTGGGCGCTGCGACTCATGCCGGCGCCGCCTGGGGCGCCACTGCGCCCGGCGGCGCGTTCTCGGCATCCTCGGACACCCGGGCGCGCACGCCGAGTTTCTGACCCTTCCGCTGGAAAACCTCCACGAAGTGCCCGCGGAGATCGCCGACGAGGAGGCGGTCTTCACCGAGCCGCTCGCCGCCGCCTGCGAGATCCTCGACCAGGTCTCGGTGAACGCCGGGACGCGCGCCGCGGTGCTCGGTGCCGGCAAGCTCGGCACGCTCTGCGCCGGCGTGCTCGAGAACGCGGGGGCCTCGGTCGCGCTCCTCGGTCGGAAGAGCCGCGCGCGTTCCCGCTCTTTCGATCTCGTCGTCGAGGCGACCGGCGAGCCTTCGGGCATGCCGCGCGCGCTCGAGCTCGTGCGGCCCCGGGGCACGATCGTGTGGAAGTCCACCTACCACGCGCCGGCCCGATTCGACGCGGCGCCGCTCGTCGTCAACGAGGTGACCGTCGTCGGAAGCCGCTGCGGGCGCTTCGAGCCCGCGCTCGACCTCCTGCGAAATCGCGAAGTGAACGTCCGGGGTCTCCTCTCCGCGGAGTTCCCGCTCGCCCGCGCGGCCCGCGCGCTGGCCGAAGCCTCGCGCCCCGGCGCGCGAAAAATCCTCCTCCGTCCCGGGACCTGACGCACCTCCTCAGGAGGGCGCGTCGCGAGCGTTTCTGCCGATCGGAGAGTGGGGCGGTCTCGACGTCTCGGTGGAGACGGGAGGGCGGGGAGCGGCGGGAGATATGCTTGTCCCGGACTCGATCCGAGTCGGCGAGAGGAGGCTTTGCTGATGAGATCAACCAGAATCGGGCTGTTTCTTCTGTTCGTCGCGGCGGCCGTCTGGGCAGCCGAGGGAACCTCGGCCGGCGTGAAATGGAACGCGCCGGCTTCCTGGAAGCTCCAGGCCGCGCGTCAGATGCGCGTCGCGACGTACGAATTGCCGGCCGCGCCCGGATCGGAACCGGGCGAGTGCGGCGTTTTCTACTTCGGCCACGGGCAGGGCGGAGGGGTCGAGGAGAACTTCGATCGCTGGGTGAAGCAGTTCGAGGTCGCCGCCCCGGCGAAGAAAGCCGAGAACACGGTCCACGGTCTCCGCGTCCACACGATCGACGTCTCGGGAACATACCTCGCGTCGGGCGGCCCGATGATGCGCTCGCAGGGGAAGAAACCCGGCTACAGGCTCCTGGGCGCGATCGTCGAGGCGCCGGAAGGCCTCCTCTTTTTCAAGTGCATCGGTCCCTCCGCGACGGTCGGCAAGGCCCGGTCGGAATTCGACCTCCTCCTCGGCTCGCTCGCGAAGGCGCCGGCGATGAAACTCTGATGCGAGAGGTCTAACGTCTACCGTCTACCGTCTAACGTCTTACGTCTAACGTCTAACGTTCAAGGGCGAGGGAGCATGCGCAGGATCCTGTTTCTTGTCCTGAGTTTGCTGTGGGCGGCGGGGGCTGGCGCGCAGGAGGGATTCTCCTTCTTCACGACGGATTTCCCGCCGGAGGAGTTCACGGCGCGCCGCGCGGGCGTGTACGACGCGATCGGCAAGGGCGCGATCGCGATCCTCCAGGGGGCGCCGACGCCCGTCGGCTACACGCGCTTCCGGCAGTCGAACGACTTCTATTACCTCTGCGGCCTCGAGGTGCCCAACGCCTCTCTGCTGCTCGACGGGGCGTCGCGAAAGGCGGTGCTCTACCTGCCGCACAGAAACGAAGGACGGGAGCGCGGCGAGGGGAAGATGCTCTCCGCCGAAGACGCGGAGGAGATCAAGAAACTCTCCGGCGTGGACGCGGTCGCCGGAACGGACCTGCTGGGCGAGCAGATCGCGCGCGTTCTCCAGCGGCGGGTTCCGCTGACGGCCTACGTCCCGCTCTTTCCCCAGGAGGGCGCCGCCGAGAGCCGCGACCTGGCGCTGCGGCGCGTCGCGGAGCAGGGATCCGATCCCTGGGTGGGCGAGCCGTCCCGCGCGGGCAACTTCGTCGGCAAGCTCCGGGAGCGCTTCCCCAACCTCGCGGTCGCGGACCTCTCCCCGGCGCTCGACACGCTGCGCCTGATCAAGAGCCCGCGCGAGATCGCGCTCATCCGGCGGGCGACTCGCCTCTCGGGCCTGGCTCTCGAGGAAGCGATGCGCTCGACGAAGCCGGGCCAGTACGAGCACGAGCTCGACGGCCTCGCCAAGTTCATCTACTACAGGAACGGCGCGCAGGGGGACGCCTACTACTCGCTCATCGCGAGCGGAAGAAACGCCTGGTACCCCCACTACAACGCCGGCAAACGGAAGATGGAGGACGGCGACTTCCTCTTGATGGACTACGCGCCGGACTACGGCTACTACATGAGCGACGTCACGCGGATGTGGCCGGTCAACGGCAAGTTCTCGCAGTGGCAGCGCGAGCTGTACGGCTTCTATCTCGCCTGCTACCGCGACATCCTCAAGGCGATCCGCCCCGGCGCGCTCCCCTCCGCGATCATGCAGGAAGCCGCGAAGGAGATGGACCGCGCGCTCTCGTCGGCGAGGTTCTCCAGGGAGATCTACCGAAAGGCGGCGGAGGCGTTCGTCAAGGAGTACCACGCGGCCGCGGAGCGCCCCGACGCGGCGCTCGGCCACTGGGTCGGGATGGCGACGCACGACGACGGCCCGCACACCGGGCCGTTGAAGCCCGGCATGGTCTTCACGATCGAGCCGGCGCTGAGGGTGCCCGAGGAAAAGATTTACGTTCGCCTCGAGGACCTGATCGTGATCGGAGAGAAGTCCGCCGAGGTCGTCAGCGACTTCGTCCCTTCCGACCCCGACGCCATCGAGAAGGTGATGCGCGAAGAGGGCCTCCTGAAGCGCTACCCTCCCGCCGACCTCTCGAAGCCCTGACGGAAGAGTTCCCATGACGTTTGAGAGTCAGTGGCGGAAAACTCGCCCCGGAGCCGGCGTCGTTTCCCTTCGTCGGCACGCGCCGGCCCGCCGCCGTCCGTGAGAACCGGCCGGCGCTGAGGGTTCCTCTCATTCTCACCGTGGTGCCGGTCGCGGCGTTCCATGCTCGTCACCCATCACCGACTACGGGGAACGCCGCCGGCACCGGGGCTCACAGTCCGGCTCAAGCCAGAAAGTAGCTCCGGTGGCGGGCCGCCCTCCGGAGGAGCGTGAGAGAGCGAGCACACCACACAACAACAATTGCCTCGCTTCGAATGCGAGCGAACGACACGCGACGGCCTGATTCCCTTATTGCGGCAGGGCCGTCGCGTGCGACGCAGGGAGGCGGACCGACGCCGGGGCGGATTCACAAGACGTGCGTCTCGCGAGGCGGCCACCTGTTCTCAGGGACGGACGTCCTGTATTCTTTGCGGCGCGAAAGGACATCAATGCGATGAAGAAGACCCTTCTGTTCGCGGTTATCCTCTTGGCCGCCATGTCCGTCGCGAGAGCCGAGGAGCCGTCCCGGAAAGCCGGGAGCGAGCCCGCGTGGATGAAGGACGCGAGCGCCCGCATCGAGAAGGAGCTCGGCGCGAACCGCGACGAAGAGGCGAGAGCGAGGCTCGCCCGGGGGCTGAAGCAGGTCGCCGAGTTCTGGCGGGCGGAGGACGGGGACGCGCCGGCCTTCGAAGAGTTCGTGAAGACGAACTTCGCGGGCGATCCGAAGACGCTCGACGCGCTGTTTGACCGGATGGAGTTCGCGCTCGAGTCCCTGGACGGGCACATGCTGGAGATCGGCCGCGACTTCCGCAAGCAGTCGGACCTGGACCTGGGGAAGATCTATCCCTTCGACGAGACGCTCGCCGGCTACGACCCCTCGGCGCACCTCACCGACGACTTCTTCGACAACAAGCTCGCGTTCACCGTGCTTCTGAACTTCCCGCTGACGACGCTCACGGAGAGGCTGGCCGAAGGAGAGAAGTGGTCGCGCCGGCAATGGGCCGAGACGCGGCTCGCGGAGCGCTTTTCCAAGCGCATCCCCGCGGAAGTGAACCTCGCGATCGCTCGGGCCGCCGGCCAGGCTGAGCAGTACATCTCCGAATACAACATCTGGATGCACCACCTCGTGGACGCGAAGGGCGGCCGGCTCTTCCCGCCGAAGCTGCGGCTGCTCTCGCACTGGAACCTGCGCGACGAGATCAAGGCGGACTACGGGGACGCGAAGACGGGCCTCGCGAAGCAGCGGACGATCGCCAGGGTGATGGAGCGGATTGTCACGCAGACGATCCCCGACTCTGTCGTGAACAACCCCCAGGTGGACTGGAACCCGTTCACCAACGAGGTCAAACCGGCGGCGGAGAAGGACTCGGACGCGCCGGCGCCCGCCGGGAGGAAGGCCGGCAACGCCCCGGAGCCGGACACGCGCTACGCGATGCTCTTGAAGACGTTCCAGGCGGCGCGGCTCGCCGACCCCTACTCGCCGACCGCGCCGACGATGATCGCGCGCCGGTTCGACGAGAACCGGCAGATTCCCGAGGCGCGCGTCCGGAAGATGTTCGAGGACATCCTCTCCTCGCCCCTGGCCCCGAGGGTCGCGGCGCTGATCCAGAAGCGTCTCGGAAGGAAGCTCGAGCCCTTCGACATCTGGTACTCCGGCTTCAAGCCGCGCGGCGCCGACACCGAGCGGCTGGACGAGATCGTGCGCAAGCGGTACCCGACGGCGCAGGCCTACAAGAAGGACATCCCGAACCTCCTCGTCCAGCTCGGCTTCTCGAAGGAGAAGGCGGAATTCCTCGCGGCCAACATCATCGTGGACCCGGCTCGAGGCTCCGGGCACGCGATGGGGGCCGCCTGGCGCGGCGACCACGCGCACCTGCGCACGCGAGTCGAGAAGGAAGGGATGAACTACAAGGGGTTCAACATCGCCGTGCACGAGATGGGGCACAACGTCGAGCAGACCTTCTCCCTGAACGAGATCGACCACACCCTCCTCCAGGGAGTTCCCAACACCGCCTTCACAGAGGCGCTCGCCTTCGTCTTCCAGGCGCGGGACCTGGAGCTGCTGGGCCTTTCCAGCCCCGACCCGCAGGGCAAGGCGCTCGAAACCCTGAACGACTTCTGGGGGACGTTCGAGATCGCCGGCGTGGCGCTCGTGGACATGGGGGTCTGGCACTGGATGTACGACCATCCGGACGCCACGCCCGCGCAGTTGAAGGAGGCCACGCTCCAGATCGCCCGCGACGTCTGGAACCGCTACGAAGCCCCGATCTTCAAGACGCGCGACGTCACGCTCCTCGCGATCTACTCCCACATGATCAGCTCGTTCCTCTACCTGCCCGACTACCCGATCGGCCACATGATCGCCTTCCAGATCAACCGTCAGATCGAGAAGACGGGCGCGATCGGCCCCGAGTTCGAGCGGATGGCGAAGATGGGCAACGTCACCCCCGACATGTGGATGAAGCACGCGACCGGCTCCCCCGTCGGCCCGGAGGCCCTCCTCGCGGAAACTGAAAAGGCCCTCGCGCGGATTCAGAAAGAATCGTAGCTCGTCGAAAAACCCGCCCCGGAGCCGCCGGCTCCGGGGCTCTCAGTCCGGCTGAGGTGAAGCCCCGGCGGCGGCCCCGCCTCCCGTAGGAGGCCGTGAGCGAAGGCGCTCACCACAGACTCAAATCGCCTCGCTTCGGCTGCGCCTTCGCGATAGAGCGACGGCCGGTTCTCCTGTAACGGCCCGCCGTCGCGTGCCGACGAGGGAGGCGGGGCCGACGCCGGGGCGGGTTCTAGGACTGAGGCTTGGGGTCTCCCGCGAGGAGCTCGGCGAGGGCGCGGATCGTCAGGGGGGAGCAGCCTTCGGCCTTGTTGTTGACGAGGACGAAGACGTCGCGGCCGAGCGAGGAGGCGATCCTCGCGAGCGAGACGACCTGCCGGCGCATCTCCGGGTCGGGCGCGACGATCCGGTCGAACGGTTCGAACTCCTCGCGGCGGTCGTTGTAGCGGGTCCCCGGGGCGAGCAGAAGGCGGATCACGGCGAACGGCGCCGTCTCGAGAGGGACCGCCGACGCCTGCTCTTCGGGCATCGGCATCGCGGTCGCGTAGTTGTAGACGTGCGCCGCGCCGGCGCCGGCGAGCGCCGCCCGGTACTCCCCGGTCAGGAGCGCCGGGTCGCGCAGCTCCACGGCGTAGCGGAAATCGCGAGGCAGCGCCGCGAGAAACCGGCCGAGCCGCTCGGCGAACGCGGCGGGCCGGTCCCTTCTCCCCGCGCCGGCCGGCGGGAACTGCAGGAGGAAGGGGCCCGCGTGGTCCGCGAACGCGGCGCGGAACGGCTCGACCATCTCCGAGACGAATCGCTCCGGCCGCAGGAAATCCGGATTCGCGGCGCGCTGCCCGGGAAGCTCCGCGGCCGTGACGGCCTCCGGCGCCTTGGCGCAGCACGGAAATCCCGCCGGGAGCTGCTCCGCGTAGCGCCGCAGGTCCGCTTCGGGAATCGGCGCGTAGAAGCCGCGGTCGATCCCGACGGTCGTCAGAAGCGGATGCCGCGCGTACTCGGCGAGCCCCTCGCGCGCGAGCGCCGCCGGCGTCGCCCGCCGCGGATAGACGATTCCCGCCCAGCCGGGAAAGCTCCAGGAGCTCGTTCCGAAGAAAACCCGGCGAGGCAGCCGCGCCGCGACGCGGGCCGATTCCGCGCGCTCCCGCTCGAGCTTCTCCGCGGCGGCGCCGTCGGCGCGCGCGGCGCGGGGCGCCGGCAAGCCGAACAGATCCAACTGGCTCGATTCGCCCATGCGCGCCAGATCCTAGACTCTCGGAGGACGCGCCCCTCGGAACAGACGAAGAAACAGGATGTGGGACGACCCCACGCATTGTCCCAAGTCGTTATCGGCCAGGAACTTGGGTTCTCCCGTGGACCAAGGTCCAATTGACATTCTGCCCATCGACAACCTAAGGTTGTCCAGATTCGACACATCCGCCTAACCGACACAGGACAGGAGACCAGTATGCGGAAGACATGGAAGGTCGCGTTGGCCTTTACGCTCGCCCTGGGACTCGGCGGCGCGGTCGCGCAGGCCCAGCCCCTGATCACCGGAAACGTGGCCGCATTCGGCTGCGGGCCGATTCTCACGACCAACTTCACGACGGGACTGGTGGAGCACAGCTTTTATCCCGAGGGAGCGGGCGGAGCCGACTGCTCGACCGGCCCGATCAACCACCACAACGGCCGCGGTCTCACGATCGGCGGCCTGGAGGTGTTCTACACCGAGCTCGACGAGACGCACCCGGGGGATCCGTTCCCGGGGTTCGGAGGGAGCGAATTCATCCACGTCGCCCCCTACAATGCCGGCGACGGCTCGACGACGGATACGCGGCTCCTCGTCAATCCCCGGCCGGGCAGCGGAATTCAGAACCTGACCTTCTCGAACGCCATCCTGTACGCGCTGACCGGATACGACTACCAGGATCCGATCGTCTACAGGCTCAATTACTTTTCGGGGTCCCAGTTAGGGGACCCGGTCCCCATTGAGCGGGTCGGGTTCGTGGACGACAGCGTGGACGGGTTCGCCGTCCTTCCCAACGGCAACTTCCTCATCAACAACATGGGCACCTCCTGCATCTACGCCGAATACGACAAGACCGACGGGCACTTCATCGGGAACATCATCAACGTCCCCGGCGGCCCCGCTCGCTGCACGGGAGTGGACACCGACGGGACGTACCTGTACTTCTTGACGGATTTCACCGCCATCACGAGAACGGACTTCGCGGGGAACATGACCGGCTTCAATTTCTTCGATGGCCCCGGCGGGGAGAACTTCGTCGAAGACATCTCGCTCGTTCACCCGGTCACGACCATCACGGACGTGGCCGACGGCCATGTGTGGCTCGGGTTGAGCAACAGCGACGACCAGGGCACGCAGTTTGACCTCAAGACGGAGTTGCTTGTGAACGGCAGTCCGGTGGCCGGGGCCGTGGCGTTGACGCGTTGCATCATCGACCTGACGCGAAACCCGTCCTTAGCCCAGGACGTCATCGCATCGTTTCCCGCTTTCCCCGACGAAGTCCTGGTTTCCAGGGATGTCGTGTCCTTCCGGTTCTCGACCCGAATCGGCACCAACCCGGACGACACCAAGTGCTCCGGCCCGGGAGGAAGCCACAATAACGCCGTCGGCATCAAGCTCTACTACGACTCCGCAAACAGAGCTTCCTATATTCCGGTGACGATCGCGCCCAACCCCGAACAGTCGTTCTATATGCATTCCGACGGCGGCCCTTGCCCCGGGGGCAGCAGCGCCGGCAGTGCGGGGGTCACCACGCAGTTCCTGGACAACACCGTCCCCGCCGGCTCCACCCCGAAGTGCGGAGTTTCGGGCGGGGTCAACTTCGACCCACCAGGCGCACCCGGCTCAAATCCCTTCTCCCTTATAGGCACATGGAGCCTGGCTGCTCTGCCGTAGGGCGGCTCTCACGACCAGGCTCAAGAGCGCCGGGGGAAACCCCGGCGCTTCGGTTTTTGGCGCGCGATCAGGGCCGCGTCAGGTGCTCTCTCCACGGTTGGGCTAGCATCCGTCCGATGGCGCGCTCGATTCAATCCGATCACTCCTCCGCGGTGCGCAAGCCGGCGGGCCTCGCGGCGCGCTTCGCGGCGTTCGTCGCAGAACGGCATCCCTTCGCGCTGGCTCCCGCGGTCGCGGCGTTCGAGACGGCGTGCCCGGGAGGGCCCGGGCGCGGCCGGGCGGCCATCGACGCGCTGCGGTCCCCGCTGGCCGAGGCGCTGCGCCGGCGGGCGGCGGCGGCGGCTCCGGAAGGGCTTCCCGAGGCGACGCCGGGCGTCGGCGTCGCGAAGCGGCTCGGGCAGGCGCTCGCGGCGCTCCTCGAGGACTGCGACGGCTTTCTCGCGCGCGAGGCGATCGCCGCGGACCTGACCCGCGAGGAGCGGATCGAGATCCTGCGCGGCATGGTCCTGACGCGCGCCACCGACAACCGGCTGAAGGCGTTCTTCTCGGGGAGCGAGGTCCGCTACCGCGGCACGCCGTTCCAGGGGAAGGGATTCCGTTCGCTCGGCCAGGAGGCGATCTACGCGGCGGCGATCCGCCTGCGCCGCGGCGACCGGTACCGAAGCGCGAACGGCTCCTGGCGCGGCGACGTCGTCGCGCCGGTGATCCGGGACCTCGGCGCGGCGCTCGCGATGCAGCCGGACGGCGAGACCGTGCGCATGGTCCTGAACGCCCAGATGGGCAAGGCCGGGCCGCCGATGGACGGCAAGGATCTGCACGTCGGCGATCTCTCCCGCGGGATCCTCCCGCCGGCGGCGCCGCTCGCGATCTCGTCGCTGACGGCGGCCGGCATGGCGATGGCCTTCGCGCGCGAGGGCTCCGGCCGCGTGGCGGTCTGCTTCATCGGAGAGGGAGGGACGTCGCTCGGCGAGTGGCACGAGGCCATCAACCTCTGCGCCGCGCGGCGGCTCCCGGCGGTCTTCTGCGTCGAGAACAACCAGACCGCTCTCTCGACGCCCGTCTCCGAGCAGTCGGCCGCGCGGGTCTTCGCCGAGAAGGCCGCGGGCTACGGCGTCCCCGGCGTCACGCTCGACGGCACGGAGCCGGAAGGGATCGCCGCGGCGTTCGCGTGGGCCGCCGACCGGGCGCGCGCGGGCCTCGGGCCGGCCCTGATCGAGCTCGCGTGCCTGCGCGTGTGCGGCCACGCGCACCACGACGACATGCTCTACCTCGGCAAGGAGCCGGCGGCCGGCTGGGAGTATCCGCCGCTCTCCGAGTCGGGCTACGCGGACCCGGCGCTCTACGCGTTCTGGTCCCGCCGCGATCCGATCCAGCGCTACGCCGAACGTCTCACGGCGGAGGGCGTCCTCGCGGAAGGCGACCTCGAGCGCTTGCAGAAGGAGGCCGAAACGCTCGTCGAGTCGGAGGCGCGCCGGGTCATCGAGGCCCCGTGGCCGGAGCCTCATCTCTCCGGAGAGAACGTCCTCGCGGGAGAGCCGCCGCGCGCGCGCGTCGAAGCGCTCGATCCCTCGGTCCGGGGCCGGCAATCCGCCGCTCCTCCGGAGCTCGAGACGGGCCCTCCCTTCGATCCGAAGGGGAAGACCTTCCTCGAAGCGGTCATGCTGGGCGTCGGCGACGCCCTGCGCTCGGACCCGCGCGTCTTCCTCTACGGGGAGGACGTCGGCGGCAGGTACGGCAACGCGTTCCTGCTCTTAAAGCCGCTGCTCGCGGAATTCGGCGGCCGGATCCTGAACTCGCCCCTCTCCGAGGGGGCGGTGCTCGGCGTCTGCGTGGGCGCGGCGCTCGCGGGGCAGCGGCCGATCGGCGAGATGCAGTTCAACGACTTCGTCGCGACCGGTTTCAACCAGCTCGTCAACAACGCCGCGAAGATCCGGTACCGCTGGGGCGCCTCGGTGCCGATGGTCGTGCGCATGCCGTGGGGCGGCCTGCGCCACGCGGGGCCGTACCACAGCCAGAACACGGAGGCCTGGTTCTACCGGACGCCGGGCCTGAAGATCGTCGTCCCCTCGACCCCGCACGACGCGCGCGCTCTCCTCGCCTCCGCCGTCGCCGACCCGGACCCCGTCCTCTACTACGAGCACATCGCGCTCTACCGCGACCCGCGGATCCGCCAGGCGCTCTCCAACGAGCCTCCCGCGCTCATCCCGATCGGAAAGGCCGCGCTGCGGCGGGAGGGGAAGGATCTGGCGATCGTCTCCTACGGAGCGTATGTCCACGTCGCGATGCGCGTCGCGGAGAAACTCGCGAAGGACGGGATCGAGGCGGCCGTCCTCGACTTGAGAAGCCTCGCGCCGCTCGACCGCGGCGCCCTCCTCGCGCTCGCGCGCCGCTGTGGGCGAGTCCTGATCGTCCACGAAGACACCCGCACAGGCTCGATCGGAGAGAGCCTCGCCGCGATCATCCAGGAGGAGGCGTTCGAATACCTCGACGCTCCCGTGCGCGTCGTGGGCGCTCTCGACACCCCCGTCCCCTACTCCCCTCCTCTGGAGGAGTTCTTCCTCCCCTCCGAAGAGAACGTGGAGAGAGCCGCGCGGCTCCTCGCGGCTTACTAGCCCGGCTGTGACCTCAATGCGTTACATTGCATTGCATGTCTGATCGGCTCACCGTTCGCCTTCCGCCGGACCTCGGTCGCGCCCTGAAAGCCGCCACGAAAAGGACCCATCGCAAACGGTCGGACATCATCCGAGCCGCGCTCCGCATCTATCTCGAACCTCAGCGGGGAAAGCGGGCCAGGGCCTATGACCATATTCAGTATCTGCTCGGCGCCTTCGATAGCGGCCTTTCCGATCTCGCGGAGAAACACAGCGAATACGTTTACGAGTCGCTCCGGCGTGGCCGCTGAGCTCGTATGCCATCTGACCACGGACCCCGCCGCGACCCCTCCGGGGGCCTGACGCCGGACGCGCCGCTGCGCCGGATCCTCCACGTGGACATGGACGCGTTCTACGCGTCGGTCGAGCAGCGCGACGACCCGTCGCTGCGCGGCAGGCCCGTCGCCGTCGGCGGTGATCCGAAGAGGCGCGGCGTCGTCTGCGCGGCGAGCTACGAGGCGCGAAAGTTTGGCGTGCGCTCCGCGCTGCCGATGGCGCGGGCGGTGAGCCTCTGCCCGCAGCTGGTGATCGTTCCGCCGGACTTCGCGAAATATGGCGCCGTGTCCCGCCAGGTCTTCGCGATCTTCCGCGGCGTGACCCCGCTCGTCGAGCCGCTCTCGCTCGACGAAGCGTACCTCGACGTCACGGAGAACTCCTGGGGGCTCTCCCTCGGCATGGAGGTCGCGCGGAAGTTGAAGGAGCGGATCCGCGAGGAGACGAGCCTCACGGCCTCCGCCGGCGTGGCTCCCAACAAGTTCCTCGCCAAGATCGCCTCGGGGTGGAAGAAGCCGGACGGCCTGACCGTGATCGCCCCGGAGCGGGTCGAGCGCTTCCTCCAGAAGCTGCCGGTGGACGCGCTCTGGGGAGTCGGGCCGAAGACCGCCGCGCGGCTGTGCGCCGCCGGCCTCGAGAGGCTCGTGGACGTCCGGACGGCAGACCCGGAGACACTGAAGGGCGCGGTCGGAAGCTACGCGGACGCCCTGCGCCGGATGTCCTTCGGAGACGACCCCCGCCAGGTCAACCCCAACTCCGAGCGGAAATCCATCGGCTGCGAGAACACGTTCGCCGAGGACCTGAAGGACATCGAGGAGATCCGGCGGGAAGTCCACGGGCTCGCGCTGCAGACGGCGCGCGCGCTCGCGAAAAGGAAGATCTTCGCCCGGACCGTCACGCTGAAGCTTCGCTACTCCAACTTCGAGACGATCACCCGCAGCCACACCGAGGACCCCCCGACGTGCTCGGCCGACGGGATCGCTTCGCGGGCGGCCGCGCTCCTGGAGAAGACGGCCGCCGGGAGCCGGCCCGTCCGGCTGCTCGGCGTCACCGCGCACAATCTCTCGGAGACCGACACCGAGGATGCCCCGGCCGATCCGGGGCCCGGCGACGATCTCCCGTTTTCGGAGTCCCTCCCGGCTCGACCGGCCGGAGAGTGAAAGGAGCGTTCATGGGGAGGATCAACGACCGCCCTGCGGGCCGGCTTCGCCGTGTGGCTCTTCGTGCACGCGACCTTCTCGCTCGCCGCGGGCGCGATGGATCTCCTCCCCGCGATGCTCATGCTGGTGAGCGCCGCCTGGTCCCTCCCGGTGACCCTCGCGGCGACCGTCGCCGGCGCCTGGCTCTACCGGGAGTGATCCTCCGAGGAGGGCATGACCTCGGCAAGGCGGGTTGACATTGTTCACTTTTAGTGTCTATATGTTCACCTATGAGAATTGGCCGCTCGTCGCCCTTCGGCGGTTGGACTCGGACTCGCGTCCTCCTGGCTCTTCGGCTCCTGGAAGCGAGCTTCCCGAGAGAACTCGCCAGACTCCTGGAAGCACCCCCCTCCGGAGTGCTCAAAGCGCTCCGTAGCCTCGAGCTCGACGGGCTCGTCGCGGGCCGAAATGTCGGGCGAACTCGCCTTTTTCAGATAAACCCTCGTTACTTCGCCTACGACGACCTCAACAAGTATCTCTGGCGCCTGACGGAGCCGGACGACGATCTCAGAGAGCGAGTGGCAGGTCTGCGAAGGCGGCCGAGGCGGACCGGCAAGGCGCTGTGAAGATCACGAAGCGCTCGAGCGCCCGCGACGTGGCCGTCGCTGTCGCGGCGGCCCTCGAAGAAAACGGCCTGCGCGCCGTTCTCTCCGGAGGCGGATGCGCCTCGATCTATACCGCGGGGATGTACCAGTCGGTGGATCTTGACTTCATCATCGAAGGGCCCGGGACACAGCGACAGCTTGAAGACGCGATGGCCTCAGCCGGATTCACACGGCGGGCGGATCAATTTCTTCATCCTCATTCCCGCTACTACGTGGAGTTTCCCCCGGGCCCTCTCGGCATCGGCGCAGACTACCGAATCGAGCCCGTTGAACTGAGCGCCCGGGGCCGGCGGCTGTGGATGCTCTCCGCAACGGATTCCTGCCGCGACCGCCTCACCGGCTTCTATCACTGGAACGACCGGCAGGGCCTGGACGTCGCCGTCCGGATCGCGGCCCGGCAGGAGGTGGACATGGAAAAGATCAGAGCCTGGAGCGAGCAGGAACGCGCCATGCCGCGGTTCGAAGCCTTCCTGGCGGAGCTGGAACGTTTTCGCCGGCGATCCCGCCGCAAGTCCAAACGAAGGTGATTTTCTATCGCTTCTGGAAGAGGAGAAGGGCGGCGACGAGGAAGCCGATGACGACGACGGCGGCGCGCGCTTTCTCCTTGCCGATCCTGCGGGCGAAGCCGGCGCCGGCGTAGCCGCCGGCGATCGCGCCGGCGACCATGATCAGGGCGGCCGGCCAGTCCACGGCGCCGCGGTAGATGAAGTAGCCGGCGGCGAGGCCGTTGATGCACATGCCGAAGAAGTTCTTCACGCCGTTGGCGGCGTGGATGTCGGAGAGGCCGAGGAACCCGAGGACGGCGAGCATCAGGATGCCGATGCCCGCCCCGAAGTAGCCGCCGTAGACGCCGACGCCGAACTGATAGACGAGCGCCGCGGTCAGGCGTCCGGAGGTGCGCCCCCCCTGCTCGCGGCCGGACTTCTGCATCCAGCGCGCGACGGCCCCTTGCACCATGAAGAGCACCGTCGCGAAGAGGATGAGGTACGGCGCGAGCCCGGCGAAGACCTTGACCGGCGTGCGGAGGAGGAGCACAGCGCCGAGCGATCCGCCGAGAAGGCTCGGCAGGAAGAGCGTCTTCAGCCAGTCGCGGTGCTCCGAGACCTCGCGCCGGTAGCCGAAGAGGCTCGCCGCCGCCCCCGGCCACAGGGCGACCGTCGAGGTCGCGTTGGCCGTGATGGCCGACTCTCCGACAAAGAGGAGCGCCGGATACGTCAGGATCGTGCCCCCTCCCGCCATCGCGTTCATGACCCCGGCCCCGGCGGAAGAGGCGACGAGCAGCGCGATCTGACCGGCATTCATGGCCGCGCACATTCTATGGGCGCTCGCGGAAGCCCCCGGTTCAGGTTTCCAGCGCTGAGAATCCGCCCCGTCGTCGGGCCGCCGGGGCTGCAACTCGGCCAGAATCGGCAGGGTGCAGCCTGGAGGCGCCGGCGTCGCCCGGCAGCGGCCCTGTCCGAGGGCACACGCCGAGGGTTCAAAGTCAGCAAGATCCTAATGTGCCCTCGGACCGGAGCGGCGGCCAGGGTTCGCTCCGGGCGGCCGGGCCGCCGCGTGCCGCAGAGGGCGACGACGGCGACTCCAGGCGATTGTCCGCGATGAATCCGAGACGAGAACCTCGGATCGGGAACGACGTCTCGGGAAATCACATCTAGACTGTCTCGCCATGGCCACCGACCGTCGAAGAGAGACCCTCACTCTCGACCGGGAGATTTCCGCGACGCTCGAGGAGATCTTCCGCGCCCTGACGGACCCGGTGGAGCTGATGAAGTGGTGGGGAGCGAAGGGGACGCTGACCGGCGCTCAGGTCAACCTCCGGCCGGGTGGCGAGTACCGCTTCGAGCTCATGAGCCCCGGGGGAGAGGCGGGGTGGGTCAAGGGACAGTACCAGGCCGTCGAGCCTCCCCGGCGCATCCTGAAGACCTGGTTCAGCTCGAAGTTTCCGGACCTGCGCAACTCCGTCGAGATCCGCCTGGAACCGGCGCCCGGCGTCACGCGCCTGACGCTCGTTCACGGCGGCCTCGCCGGGCGCACCGAGGCCTGCGAGGAATACGCGAAATGGTGGCCCGACATCCTGGGGAAACTTGGGAGTTCCTTCAAGTAGCGCCGCTGGAGCAGCGCCCTCACCCGGCCTGTCCCGGAAGGAGAGGGGCAAAATGAAAGCCGGCCCGCATCGCCACCAGACGCGGGCCGGCCGGAATGAACCTAGCGCTTGTCGATCGGGACGAACTGTCTCTCCGCGGCGCCGATGTAGACCTGCCGCGGCCGCGCGATCTTCTGCTCCGGGTCCGCCAGGAGCTCCTGCCACTGCGCGATCCAGCCCGACGTGCGCGGGATGGCGAAGAGCACCGTGAAGGCCGCGGTCGGCATGCCGATCGCCTGGTAGATCAGGCCCGAGTAGAAGTCCACGTTCGGATACAGCTTCCTCTTGACGAAGTAGTCGTCCTGCAGCGCCACCCGCTCGAGCTCCAGCGCGATGTCGAGCAGGGGGTTCCGTCCGGTGACTTCGAACACCTCGTCGGCCATCTTCTTGATGATCGTGGCCCTCGGGTCGAAGTTCTTGTACACGCGGTGGCCGAAGCCCATGAGGCGCTTCTCGCCCTTGCCTTCCTTGACCTCCTTGATGAACGCCGGCACGTTGTTCTTCGAGCCGATCTCGGCGAGCATCTTGAGGACCTCTTCGTTCGCTCCGCCGTGGAGCGGGCCGTAGAGGGCCGCCGCCGCGCCGGCAACCGAGGAGTACGGGTCCGCGTGCGAGGAGCCGATCGAGCGCATCGCGTTGGTTCCGCAGTTCTGCTCGTGGTCGGCGTGGAGGATGAAGAGCACGTCGAGCGCCTTCGCGATGACGGAATTGGGCTTGTAGCTCTCCGACGGCATCTTGAAGAGCATGTTCAGAAAGTTCTCGGAGTACGACAGGCCGTTGTCCGGGTACACGTACGGCATTCCCATGCTGTGGCGATAGGCGAACGCCGCGAGCGTCGGCATCTTGGCGATCAGGCGGTGGGTCTGCTTGGTGCGCGAGACGGGATCGTGGATGTTGTGCGCGTCCGGATAGAAGGTGGACATCGCCGCCACCGTGGCGATCAGCATTCCCATCGGATGCGCGTCGTAGTTGAAGCCGTCCATGAACTTCTTCAACGACTCGTGGATCATCGTGTGGAAGGTGATGTCGCGCTCCCAGTCCTGGTACTGCTGGCGGTTGGGGAGCTCCCCGTGCAGGAGCAGGTACGCCACCTCGAGATAGGTGCAGTTCTCGGCGAGCTGCTCGATCGGGTAGCCGCGGTAGCGCAGGATCCCCTTGTCCCCGTCGATGAAGGTGATCCGGCTCTTGCAGGAGGCGGTGTTCATGAACGCCGGGTCATAGGTCATCATCCCGAAGTCCCCGGGGTTGACCTTGATCTGGCGCAGGTCCATCGCGCGGATCGTGTCGTTGGCGATCGGGATCTCGTAGACCCTCCCCGTCCGGCGATCCGTGATCGACAGGGCGTCCACCTTCTGCTGCTCGGGCTCTTTTTCGGCTGTTTTCGGCATTTCCATCTCCGCAACTGTCATCGGCAGCTCCTTTTCCGCTCTCGCGGCGGAAGCAGGAGGTGCCCGGCGAGAGCGGGATTATATTGACGAAGGTCTCCTCGCGGCGAATGAGCAATTCGTACCAATTCCGGGACGCGGGGAAGGCGCTTGCCTTCAGAAAGTCATCGGCCGGCGGCGGCTCTCCTGTAATCTCCCGCCATGGAGAGCCTCCAGGACCGTTATGCCCCGAAAAACCGCTGCTTCGGCTGCGGGCCCGCCAACGAGAAGGGGCTCCGCATCAAGAGCTTCGTCTCCGAGTCCGGCGACGAGATCGTGGCCGAGTGGCGGCCGGAGCGGCACCACGAGGCCTTCGACGGAGCGTTGAACGGCGGCATCACCGCGTCCCTGCTCGACTGCCACAGCAACTGGGCCGCGACCTACCACCTGATGAAGGCGTCCGGCGCAGAGGCGCCCCCGAGCACCGTGACGGCCGACCTCCACGTGACCTACAAGCGCCCGACTCCGACGGCCGGCGCCGTGACGCTGCGCGCGCGGGTCGTCGAATCGCGGGAGGACCGCGCGACCGTCGAAGCGACCCTGGAGGCCGGGGGACGGATCACGGCGACCTGCCGCGCCACGTTCGTCGCCGTCCCGGAGGGCCATCCCGCCTTCCACCGCTGGTAGGCGGAGAGGCCACGAGCCAGGTGGCAGGTCGTAGGTGGTAGGGAATCCCCGCGAGTAAGTCTGTGCTCGACCGGCTCGTCTCCCTTTTCTTTTCGATCCCGGGGCCCTGGGCGGTCGCGGCGGTGTTCCTTCTCGCCGCGTCCGAAACGGCGCTCTTCGTCGGGTTCCTGATCCCCGGGGAGGTGGCCGTGATTCTCGGAGGCGTTCTGGCCTCGCGCGCAAGCGTTCCCCTGGCCGGCATCCTCGCGGCGAGCGTCGCGGGACCGATCGTGGGCGACTCGATCGGCTACTTCATCGGGCGGCGCTACGGCGAGAACGTGTCCCACAGGAGGGTGAAACATCGCTGGGCCCGGGCGCAGCACTGGATCAGGACGAAGGGGGCGCCGGCCGTCTTCTTCGGGCGCTTCGTCGCGTTCCTGCGCTCGTTCATCCCGCCCGCGGCGGGCGCCGCGCGGTTGCCCTACCGGCGCTTTCTCCCGTGGAACGCCGCGGCCGGAATCCTCTGGGGAACCGGCTCAGCCCTCCTCGGCTACTTCGGCGCGGAGGAGTTCGAGACGGTCGTCCGCTGGGCGGGGCGCGTGGGAATCTTCCTCTTCGCCGCCGCCGCCCTCCTCGCCGGCGTCCTGATCTTCGTCAAGCGCTCCCGCCGCCAGGCGTCCTAGCTGTGAATTCGTACAAGATCGTCCTCCATGGGCGTGGGCACGACTTGCCGTGTCGGCAGTGAGCCACCCGGGTCTTCGTCGCCGATTCCTCGCTGAGAATCCGCCCGGAGACGCCGTCGTTGCCTTCCGCGGCACGCGGCGGCCTGGCCGCACGGAGAAACCCCTGGCCGCCGCTCCGGTCCGAGGGCACAGAGAACAAATCGCAGATCCGAGTCCGTGGTGTGTGCCCTCGGACAGGGCCGCTGCCGGGCAACGCCGGCGTCTCCAGGCTGCACCGTGTCAATCGAGCGGGCTTCAGCCCCGGCGGCGGGACGCCTCCTGCAGGCGGCCGTGAGCGAAGGCGCACCACAAGAACTCCCTGCAGCCACGGCTGTCACTGCGCCTTCGCGATAGAGCGACGGCCGGTTCTCCGGTTGCGGCCCGCCGGAGCGTGCCGCCGGAGGGAGGCGGCCCGACGCCGGGGCGGTGTGTGAAGCCGAAATCTCCAATCGAAGCGGCCGGCGACCTGACCCGGTGGGGGGTCAGCGCGCCTTGAGCAGGTCGATCGCGCCGTTGTTGTTGGTCAGGGTCAGCTCGCAGCGGCCGTCGCCGATCTTTCCGTGAAGAGATTCGTCCGAGAGCGTGCCGGTCGAGGTGATCGGCAGCTCGGTCCGGATCTTCCCGAAGGAGGTGCGGGCGCTGACCGTGTAGCCGGTGTTCTCGGACAGGAAGAAGCGGATTGCCCCGAAGGAAGTCTTCAGCGAGACGTTGCGGCACCCCTTTCCTCCGCCGCCGGCTCGCCGCACCTCGATCGAGCCGTTCTGGTTGTCCGCGTCCAGGGGTCCCTCGACGCCGTCGAGCCAGATCGAAGCGAAGGAGGTGCGGATGCTCGCTCCCCCCTTGACGTCGGAGGCCCGCACGGCGCCGTTGGAATTCTCGACCGTCAGGTCCCCGCGGATGTGGGCCGCCTCGACGAGGCCGAAGCTCGTCTTGACGAAGCCCGGACCGCCGATGTCTTCCAGGCCGACGCGCCCGTTGCTGGAGTAGACCTTCGCGCCCTTCTTCACCCGCGTCACGCGGATCTCGCCGAAGGAGCCGCGCACGTCGGCCGATCCCTCGACGTCGGTCAGGCTGATCGAGGAATTGCCGTTGGCGACCGTCGCGTCGCCGGTGATGCCGGCCGCGTCGATCGCCCCGAAGCGCGTCTCGAGCTTCGCCGCGCCCTTGATCTCGCGCACCGTCACCCGGCCGTTGGAGTTGACGACGGCGACCTCGCCGGCGATGTTGCGGACGTCCACGCTCCCGAACGAGCTCGTCACATCGACCTGGCCGCTGGCGTCGGAGACGGTGACGTCTCCGTTGCTGTTGTTGACGAGGCAACGCTTGCCGACCTTCGAGACCGAGACCCGGCCGAAGCGGTCGCGCACGTCCAGGCTCCCGTCCACGCCCGTCACGGTCACGGCGCCGTTGCTGTTGACGATGGTCACGGGGCCGTTGTTGCCCGCGACCTCCACGGTTCCGAAGGAATTCTCCAGGCGCTGGCTCCCCTTCCCGTCGCGGAAGACGACCGTGCCGTTGGAGTTGCGCACGCTGCCGGCCGCCTTCAGGCCCGTGACCGAGACGTTGCCGAAGCGGTTGGAGGCCTCGAGTTCCGCCCCTTCCGGCATGCGGATCTGATAGTCCACCGCGTACGAGACGCCTCCCCGCCCATGGAAGCTCCACTTCTTCTCGGGGTAGCGCGTGCGGATCGAGACACCGCCGGCGACCTCGGCCGCCTCGATCTCGATCTCCTTCGAGAACGCCGACGCTCCCTCCTCGTCCGAGGAGGAGACGTGAATGGACGCCTCGATGGAGACCTCGGGCTGCCGGTGCGTCTCGATGCGGATCTCGCCGTTGCTGTGCTCGATCGAGAGCTTCTGGCCGGCCGCGAGCGGGAGCGTCTTCTTGAACGTCCGCTGGAAGTCGCGCCGGCCCTCGCCGGCGGCGGCCAGCGCCGGGAGCGCCAGGAGGAGGAGAGCCGCCAGTCTGCCCGGTCTGCGGGGGAAGCGTCGGCCTGCGTGTGTCCGCGTCATGATTTCGCCTCTTTCATCAGGTCCTGCAGCGTGCGCTGTTTCTCCTGGTACATCGCCAGCAGCTCGCGGCGCAGGTGGGTGTTGAACTGATTCTGTTCGATCTGGCTCCGGCACTCCGCGATCGCGGAATCCAGGAGCTGAAGCTTCTCCCTGTAGGCGGCGAGGAGCGACGTCTCGGGACTCTGGAGCCGCGGCCGCGCGAGGAGCGAGAGCTTCTCGATGGACTCGAGGTACTTCGACTCCGCGTTCACGACCTCGTTCAGGGTCTCCTGGGTCATGAGCGGCTCGCCCGGGACGCGCAGGTTCGACATCGGCTCGCGTCCGGAGTCTCCGGGCTTGAAGACGTAGAGCCCGATCATCGAGAGCAGGAAGAGCGCCGCCGCCGCGGCCGCGGGGATCCAGGCCATCCGCCGGCGCGGGGGGACGGCGGAGGAGGGGTCCTGCCCGGCCTGCGGCGGTCCGGCCTCGATCGCGCGCGCGATCCGCGCGAAGAGCTCCGGGCTCTCCCACTCCTTCTTGAGCGTCGGGGCCGCTTCCGAGATCTCCTTCCAGAGACGCAGCCGCTCCCGGCAGTCCGCGCAGGAGGCGGCGTGGACTTCGAGCGCCGCGACGGCTTCCGGCCCGCGCGCGAGCGCCTTCTCGAACTGCCGGCACTCCGCCCTCACGACGCTCCCTCCCTCGCGACGCCGCGCGTCCAGAGACGGCGCTGCAGCTGCCGCCGGGCCTCGAAGAGGAGCGTCTTGGACGTCCCCTCCGGAACGCCGAGGATGTCGCCGACCTCCCGGTGCGTGAAGCCCTCGACCTCGAAGAGCACGAATGCCGCCCGGCGCCGGGGATCCAGGTCCCGGACGCACGCTTCGAGGGAGAGGCGCAGCGGATGGTCGGAGGCGGGCGCCGCGGGCTCGCGGCCCGCGCCCGCCGCGGCCGGCTCGGAACGCGCCTCCGGGGGGCGGCGCCGGCGCTTTCGCAGCATGTCGTAGCAGGAATTGACGAGCACCCGATAGATCCAGGTCGAGAGGCGGGCGGTCCCGCGAAAGGACGCCGCCCCGCGGTAGACCTTCAGGAAGCACTCCTGGACCGCGTCCTCCGCGTCGGCCGGGTTGCCGAGCAGGTTCGCCGCGATGCTCTTCATGCGGGCCCCGTGCGCCTCGTAGAGGCGCTCGAAGGCCGCGACGTCGCCCGCGCGGCATCCCTCGAGCAGCCGCGCCTCGTCGTCCCGCGGTCCGCCCGGGCCTTCCGATTCCGCCAGACGCCCCTCCTTCGCAACAAGGGAGATACGCGAACGATCCTCCAATGGCGGCCCAACTTGCACCTCTTTTCGACCTCTTCATCCCTTCAGACGCGGCCGGGCGGCGGACCGTTTGGAAAAGGTGGGAGGTGGAAGGCGGCGCGTTGTAGAGTTCGGCCGGTGAGGCGAAATCTCCTTCCGATTCTCGCGGCGGCGGCCATCCTTTCGGTGGCGCTGCCGGCTTCCGCGCAGCGCGCGGTCTTCGTCGTGCGGCACGCCGAGAAGGCCTCGGACAGCAACGAGCCGGGAGTGCCGCTGTCGGCGGCGGGGCGGGCCCGGGCGAAGAGGCTCGCCGCGATCCTCGCCAGGGCCGGCGTGAAGGCGATCTACTCGACCGACACGGTCCGCACGCTCGGCACGGCGATGCCGCTCGCGCGGAAGCTGAAGATCACGGTGCAGAAGTACGCGCCCCGGGGCCCGGACGGAACGCCGGACCTCGCGCCGCTCGCGAAGGCGCTCGCGGCTGATCACGCGCGCGACGCCGTGCTCGTCGTGGGCCACAGCGACACGGTGCCTCCGCTCTTGAAGGCCCTCGGCTGCGCCGAAGACGTCGAGATCCCCGCCGGCCGGTTCGACGACCTCTTCGTCGTGGTGCCCGCGGCCACGGGCCCGCCGACGCTCCTGCGCCTGTCGTACTGACCCCCGGACTCGCGCGGCTTCCGGCGGAACGGAAACGGCTTGACTCCGGTATCCGACGTGGAAGAATGCGGGCCAGATTTTTTCTTCGCGGTAACGGGTACAAAAAAAGGAGGAGCCGTATGTTCAAGTGCCTCCGGTTCGCTCTGGCGGGTCTTTGCCTCGTCATCCTTCTCACTCCCCATCTCCGGGCGCAATCGGAGGCCACCACGGGCGTCATCGAGGGCTCGGTGGTGGATCCGACGGGGGCGGCTCTCCCCGGCGCGACCGTGTCGCTGAAGAACACCGCGACCAACTTCGAACAGGCGCTGACCACAAACCGGCAGGGGCGCTTCCGGGGCCTCCTCCTTCCGCTCGGCCCCTACCGGGTGACCGTGACTCTCCCGGGGTTCACGACCGCCGTCCGCGAAGGCATCCGGCTCGGAGTCGGCCAGACGATCAGTCTCGACATGAAGCTCGAGATCTCCGCCGTCACGCAGGAGGTCAAGGTCACGGCCGAGGCGCCCGTCGTCGAGAAGTCGCGCACCGCCGGCGCGACCTCCATCGAGGAGAAGGCGGTCAACAGCCTCCCCAACCTCCAGCACAACTTCCTCGACCTCACGAAGCTGACGCCCGGCGTCACGACCGTGCAGAGCCCCGACGGCGAGCAGCTGATCGTCAACGGTCAGAAGGGGATCCAGAACAACGTCTCCGTGGACGGAGCGGACTTCAACAACCCGTTCTTCGGCGAATACCGCGGAGGCCAGCGGCCAGCGTTCACGTTCAACCTGGACGCCATCCAGGAGGTCGTCGTCGTGACCGACGGCGCCAACGCCGAGTTCGGGCGCTCCTCCTCCGGCTTCGTCAACGTCGTCACGAAGTCAGGCACGAACGACTTCCACGGCACCACCCACCTCTATTACAAGAACCAGAGCATGGCCGCGCGGCCCCTGGACGACCAGGGCAACGCGAAGCCGGAATTCGATTTCAACCAGGGGCAGATCGGCGCGACGCTTGGCGGCCCGATCCGGAGGGATTCGATCTTCTTCTTCCTCGCGTTCGACGGGCAGCGCGCCCGTTCGACCAAGCAGGTGGACCCCAACCGGATCGAGCAGCGGCTCGTGGATGCCTTCGCGGGCCTCGGGAGCCCGAACGAGAACGGGCCGATCGAGCGCTCCAACGACGCGCGGGTCTTCCTCGGCAAGTTCGACTGGCAGGCCTCGTCGCAGAACCTGATCACGGGCCGCTACAACTACACCTGGGCGGACCAGAACAACGGGACCTTCGACGTGGACACCTGGGGGCGCAGCGCGAACGCCGACGAGAAGGACTACTCCAACGCGGGGACCCTGACGGCGCTCTCCACGTTCTCGGGAACGCTCTCCAACGAGTTCCGCGCGCAGTGGGCGCGCGAAGAGCGGCCGCGCCCCTACAACGGCCCGCTGATCGCGGGGCAGGATCGTCCGCTCCCGGACACGGCCTTCGATTTCGCCAAGGGGTACCGGTTCGGCGAGCCGTTCTTCATCCCGGTCGATTACCACGACACCCGGATGCAGTTCGTGGACAACGTCTCCTACATCTGGGGCAACCACACGTTCAAGGCGGGCGTGGAGTACAACCAGGTCGCCTCGGCGCAGACCTTCCGGGGTTTCGGCAACGGCATCTGGAAGTTCAGCTCCACCGACGGCTTCTTGAACTACCTGAACAATCCCAACTACGTCGAATGCTCCAACGGCAGCTCCTCCGCGACCGGGACCTGCCCCGCCGGATCGACCGTCACCGGTCCGGTCATCTTCTATCTCCAGCAGGCCGGCGTCGGCGGGCTGACGGTGGACCAGGCGGGCACGCAGAAGATCATTCAGAAAGAGCCGGCCGCCTTCGTCCAGGACGTCTGGCAGCCGATGCCGAACCTGACGATCCAGGCGGGCCTGCGCTGGGAGGCGCAGATCGAGCCCGATCCGATCACGCCGGCCTCGCAGGTCTTCTTCGCCCCCTTCATCGGAAAGACGGTCAACGGGCAGACGTTCCCCTCCGACGGGAACATCCCCTCGGACAAGAAAATGTGGCAGCCGCGCATCGGGATCTCCTTCGACCCGTCCAACGACGGGAAGACCGTCGTGCGCGGCAACTTCGGCCTCTTCTACGCCCGCATCCCCGGTCTCGTTCTCGCCTCGACCCGCTCGACCAACGGCAGCCTCGGCCAGTCGATCTATCGAGACAGCACGTTCCGGAACTTCGGAGGCCCGCTCCCGCCGGTCTATCCCAACCTGCTCCCGGCCGCCCAGACGAGCGGCACGCCGGACCACCCGGGCGTCTTCGTCACCGACAAGGACTTCCAGAACCCGCGCACCGCGGCGGCCAGCGCGGCCGTCGAGAGAGAGGTGATTCCCGGGCTGGCAGTTCTCCTCAAGTACAACTACGCCAAGACCACGCACCTGACCCGCTTCGTGGACCGCAACGCCGCCGAGCTCGGCTCGCCCTGGTCCGCCGGTCTCGCCCCCGGCGGAACCAACGGCGTGGGGAGCCTGACCACCGTCGAGTCCACGGCGCAGAGCAAGTACTGGGGATGGACGCTCGGCGTGACCAAGCGCTTCTCGGACCGCGTCGGCTTCCAGGCCAACTACACCTACTCCAAGGACAAGTCGGACGACGACAACGAGCGCGACCCCTTCACGTTCCGGTACGCCGCGATCCACGAGGACCCGTCCGATCCCACGGCCGAGTTCTCGCAGGAGTGGGGCTACTCCGACCGGGACCAGCGGCACCGCGTCAACGCGTACCTGCTCCTGCTCGCTCCCGGAGACGTCGCGCTGGACTTCCGTTACTCCTACCGCTCGGCCCAGCCCCTGGACGTCACGGCGGCCGGCGTGCCGACGACCACGCCGCAGGACCGCATCAACCCCGACGGCACCGTCACGCGCCGCAACCTCGGGCGCAAGGACAACCAGTATTCCTCGCTCGACCTTCGCCTCTCGCGGCCGTTCGACGTTTCCGGCTTCACGATCGAGCCGTCGATCGAGGCGTTCAACCTCTTCAACTCGAAGAACACCAAGAAGCCGGCGGTCACCAACCTCGTCTTCAACTTCGACGGAACGGTGCAGGAGGGCTCCGGCGACCCGCGGCAGTTCCAGGTCGGCGTCCGCGTCACGTTCTAGCGGGGAGAGTCCGCAATCCGGCGGCCGGACACGGGTCCGGCCGCCCTCGCCCATGACCGGCGCCGCGAAGGCCGGCGGGGAGTGTAGGCTCATCGCGGACACCGGGCTTCTGGACTGCGACAAGAAAGGATGACCCGCCCGTGAGCGGTCCGCGCCTCTTCCGCGCGGGGGACGCGAACGCGTTCTTCGCTCTGATGTTCGACAACGTGGCGAACCTGGTCATCCTGACGGCCGTCCTCGTCGGCGCGTTCCATTTTCCCCGCGAGATCGTCCTCTACCGGATGGTCCCGGGCACGGCCGTCGGGGTCCTCGTCGGAGACCTCATCTATTTCGCGATGGCGCGGCGCCTCGCGCGGCGCACGGGGCGCGACGACGTCACCGCGATGCCGCTCGGGATCAACGCGCCGAGCGTCTTCGGGATGGCGTTCGCGGTGCTCGGCCCGGCCTACCTGGCGACGGGCGACGCCGTGCTCACCTGGAAGATGGGGATGGCGGTGACGGTCCTTCTCGGCCTCGTCAAGACGGGCCTCTCCCTCGGAGGCAACGCGGTGCGGCGCGCCGTCCCGCGGGCCGCCCTGCTCGGCTCGATCGGCGGGGCGGGGATCGCGCTCATCGGCCTGCTGCCGATGTTGAAGGTCCTGGCCAACCCGATCGTGGGCTTCGTCGCCTTCGGCGTCATCCTGGTCACGCTGCTCGGGAGGGTCCGCCTCCCGTGGGGGCTCCCCGGCGCGTTCGCGTCCGTGCTCCTCGCCGTGGTGGTCTCCTACGCTCTCTCGGCAGCCGGTGTCCGCGGCCTCTTCCCCGCGGCGTCCTTCGAGGCCTCCCGGAGCCTTCACTTCGCGTTTCCGTGGCCGAGCCTCGCCTTCCTCGGAGGGCTCTCGCTCGCGTGGGGATACCTGCCGATCGCGCTCCCCTTCGCCGTGGCGACGATCGTGGGCGGGACGGACAACACCGAGAGCGCGGCCGCCGCCGGCGACGAGTACGACACGCGCGCCATCCTCGCCACGGAAGGGCTCGCGACGCTCGCGGCCGGCATCTGCGGCGGTGTCGTCGAGAGCACTCCCTACATCGGGCACCCGGCCTACAAGAAGATGGGGGCCGGGTCCGGCTACGCCCTCGCGACGGGCCTCTTCGTCGGGCTGGGAGGGGTGGTCGGGTATCTCCCCTTCCTGATCGATTGGATCCCGGCGGCCGCGGTCGCGCCGATCCTGCTCTACATCGGCCTGGAAGTGCTGGCGCAGGCCTTCACGGCAACGCCGGCGCGGCACGGCGCGGCGGTGTCGCTCGCGGTCCTCCCCTCGCTGGCTTTCCTGATCTCGCTCGAGATCGGCTCGTTCCTGCCCGCCGGGCCGCCGCTCGCGGGCGAGCTCGCGGAGACGGCCGGCACCTTGAAGCTCCTCGCGAGCGGCTTCATCATCACGGCGCTCCTGTGGGGCGCGGCGGCGGCGGAGCTGATCGACCGGCGCTTCCTTCGCAGCAGTCTCTATTTCTTCGCCGCCGCGCTGCTCTGCCTCTTCGGCGTCATCCACTCGCCGGCCGCGCAGGGCACTCTCTTTCTCCCCTGGCGGGCCGGCGCGACGTCCCTGCAGCTCGCGGCCGCTTACGCGATCCTCGGCTCGATCGTGCTCGCTTTCGCGAGCCGCCGCCCGCTCACGGGCGAATGACGCTACGGTTTCCTGCTCCCCGGCGGCGGCAGCTCCACCGCGGGGAGGCCCGCCGCCTTGCGCCACTCGATGAGGATCGCCCGCCACCGCTCCGGACGGTCGCCCGAGGGATCAATCCTCCCCTTCGGCATCAAGTGGGCAAGCTCTTCCGGGCGGTTCTTCTTCGCCCACTCCTTGAACTCCGCGAGCCGGCTGTGCGTGGGCGCGTCTGCGACGGCGTGGAAGAGGAACCCCGCGATGTTCCCGGAGGAGTCGAACCACCACGCCAGGGCGAGCGGCTTGGGTTCCCAATCGAGGAGGCGGTAGTAGTCGTTGATCTCACGCCCGATCGCGGTGACGCGGTCCGCGCCGCTCTTCCAATCCGAGTACGTGGTGGCGCTGTGGAAGAAGCGGTCCCAGCGATCCCAGTCGCCCTCCTCGAGCTTCCAGGGCTCGCCCGGTCCCTTGCGCTCCTCCATGTCGAACCAGATCCGCGGATCGGGAGCGAGCAGGGCCCGCGCCTTCACGAGGTCGCCGCGCTGCCTGGCGGCCTGGAACTTCTTGACCGTCTCGATCCGATGGTCGGCGCCGGAGGCCGCGAGCGACGCGCCCCATGCGGCCAGAGCGATCACGAACGTTCGCGCCGAAGCCATTCCCTCCGGTCAACAACGGCCGCGGCGCGGCGAATCCCGGCTCTCCGGGGAGCCGTCAGCGGCGGACGGAAAGCTCCTCGTAGGCAACGATCGGGTTGGTCAATCCCATCGAGAGGCCCTCGACTTCCGGCCGCGCGAAGCAGCCGACCTGGTCGTGGAAGAGAGGAAGCAGAAGCGCCTCCCGGGCGACGAGCTCCTCGATCTCCCTGTAGATCGTGTGGCGGAGCCTCGGGTCGGTCTCGCTCCGCCCGCGCTCGATCAGAGGATCGATCCCGGCGTCGCCCCAGTAGCGGCCGAGGAACCCCTCCCGGGAGTGGAGGATGCCGTGGACGAACGTGTCGGCGTCCGGATAGTCGCCCCCCCAGCGGCCGAGGATGAGATCCGCCGTCTCGTTCTGCCGCGCCTCCATGTACTCCGCCATCGTGCTCCCGGCGGACCGGATCGTGTAGCCGATCTCCCGCAGCGTCTGGGTGATTTCCTCGAGAAACGTCGCGTACTCGCTGAAGAAGATCGGATGGATCGCCACGAGGAGCTCGACGGACTCCCTCGAGACCGTTTGCATGACCTCGCTGTCGGAGGAGAGCGCCGCCGCGCCTCCGGCCGGCGGCCGGGAGGCCGGCGAGGGAGAGTGGCCGAGAAGCCCCGGAGGGATGATGCCGCAGGCCGGCATCGCGAGCCGGCCGAGGGTGCGACGCACCGCGCCGGGAACATCGAGCGCCCGCGCCAGCGCGCGGCGCAGGGCGACGTCTTTCATGAGGCCGTGCCGCCGGTTGAAGGCGAGGAAATAGGTCTGGAGGCGCGGCGTCTCGCGGTATCCGGAGGCAAAGCGCGGGTCGTGCCGGAACGTCTCCGCGTCGGCCGGCAGCAGGTCCGACGCGAGCGAGAGACGGCCGGCCAGGAACTCGTCCCGGATCTCCTCGGGCGAGATGCCGAACCGGAAAACGATCCCCTCGCTTCGGGGATACCCCTCGCGCCAGTAGTGCGGATTGCGCTCGAGCTCCAGCCGCCGCCCCGGCTCGAAGGAGACGACGCGGAAGGGGCCCGTTCCGATCGCGCCCTCTCCCATGCTGTTCCCGACGCGCCGCGTTCCCTCCGGAACGATCGCCGTCGCCGCGTAAGAGATCAGCGCGGGGAAGAAGGACATCGGCTTCTCGAGCTCGATGACGAATTCCGACGGGGAGACGATGCGGAAGCCCTCGAGGTCGGCCGCCTCGCCGGAGAGGACCCGCTTCGCCCCGCGGACGGGAGAGAGGAACCAGCGCGACTCGCTCTCGCGGTTGGCCAGGAGGCGCTCGTAGGAATGCCGCACGTCGCGGGCCGTCAACCGCCGGCCGTCGTGAAACCGCACGCCGGGGCGCAGCCGGAAACGGAACCGCGTCCCCTCGGCCTCGGGAGTGATCTCGGAGGCGAGCCATGGGACGATCCGGGCGTCCTGCGTTGCCCGGGTCAGCGTCTCGAAGATGGACGGAATGACCTCCGCCTGCTCGGCGGTCGTCGCCAGCGTGGGCTCGAGACTCCGCACGACGCCGGCGACGGGAGCGTGGATCACTCCGCCGCCGGCCAGCTTCTCGGGACCGGCTTCCGCCCGCGCCTCGGCCTTTCCCGCCTCGGAATAGTTGACGTAGGGCGCGGTCGAGCGAAGCTGCAGTCCGCGCACGCGGGGGTCCGCGACGCGGTAGTCCACGTCGTGGAAGAGGGGCACGAGAGCGGCCGAATCGAGCGCCAGGCTCTCGAAACGCCGGTAGAGGCTCTCCCGCGCCGCGGGGCGGCTCTCCCGGCGCGCCTCCTCCAGGATGCGGTCGGCCTCCGGCGAGGAGAAGTAGTTGCGCAGGCGGCCGTTGCCGGAGTGAAAGAGCGTGAACGTGAAGTTGTCCGGGTCGTCGTAGTCGGCGATCCACCTTCCGATCCAGACGTCGATCCCGGGATCGCCGTGCCAGGAGGCGAGATACTCCCCCATCGTCTTCGTCGCGACCGTGACTTCCACGCCGACGTCCGCCCAGATCCGCAAGAGCGCCTGCGTCAAGGTCGCGTACTGGTCGAGCAGGATCGGATGGACCGCGGCCGAGAGCTTGACCGGAAGCGGCAGGCCGCAGGAGCGGATCGCCTCGACGGCCTTCTCCCGCTCCGGGTGGGCCTGCCGGCGCCCCGCGTCGTGGCCGAGGATCCCGGGCGGCAGGAGCCCCGTCGCCGGAAGAGCGAAGCGCCCGAGCGCGCCCCAAACGAAGTCCTGCGTCCGCAGGGCGTGCGCCAGGGCCTGGCGCAGGGCGGCGTTGCCTCCGGCGGTGGTCGCCGCGTTGAAGAGCGCGAAGTAGGTGTTCTTCTTCGGCGTCTCGACGAGGCCGGCGCGGAACTTCGGCTCGCGCAGGATCGCCTCGAGGTCTCTGGGCAGCAGATCGCGCGCCAGGTCCAGCTCGCCCGACTTCAGTCCGGACGCGATCGCGGAAGCCGTGAGACCGGCTCGGAACTCGATCGCGTCGAGCCTCGCGGGGGCGTCCTTCCAGTAGAGCGGGCTTCTCTCGAGGACGACGCGCTGCTGCGACTGTTCGGCGATCCGGAAGGGACCCGTGCCGAGGAGCCTCGAAGGCTCTTCCTCCGAGGCGAGCGCGATCGAGGTCCGCCCGTCCGTCAGGAAGGCCGGGAAGATCGGAAGGGCATCGGTCAAACGGATCTCGACGCGGTTCTCGGCGGGCGTCCGAATCCCGGAAACGCCAGGCGTCTTCCCTTCCAGATACTCCGAGACCCCTTCGATCGACACGAAGGCCGCCGGCGTGGCCTCGCGCGAGGCGCGGATCGACCGTTCGAGCGAGGCCTTGACGGCCGCCGCTGTCAGGGGCGTGCCGTCGGAGAAGACGACGCCGGGACGCAGCTCCAGGCGGACCGTCCGGCCTCCGTCTTCCGGTGTCCAGCGCTCGCACAGCAGCGGCACGAGGCCGCCCTGCGCGTCGGTCGTGACGAGGGTCTCAAAGACGTTTCCGAGGACTTCATGCTCCTCGGTCGTCTGGTACGCGCCGGGATCGGTCGTCAGGATCGGGTTGGCCATCGCCACGGCGAGGCGGCCTCCTCGCGGGATCTCCTCTTCCTTCTCCTTCTGCGCCGGGGCCATCCGCTCGATCTCGGCGAGGTAGGACTTCGCCTTCGCGGAGTCGCCGCGCAAGTTGGCGACGGTCGCGCCGAGCGAGAGCAGCTTCGCCCGCTCGGCGAGCTTCTCTCCCGGCGCCGAGGTCTCGATGCCGCGCTCGACCCAGCGCCGCGTCTCCTCCACGCGGCGCTCCTGCCAGGCCGTCTCCGCCGCGAAGAGAATCGTTCCGACCTTCCTGTCGGCGAGCTTTTCCTTCTCGAAGACTTTCGCCGCCGCCTCGGCCTCCCGCAAGGCGCCGTCGGCGTTTCCCGCCATGCGGTGCGCCCGGGCCAAGAGCAGCCTCGCTTCTCCGACGAGCGCCGGGTCTCCCGTCCACTCGTCGTCCTCCAGGAACTCCAGGCACGTCTTCGCCGCCCGGATCGCGTCGTCGGCGCCGAAGGCGTCGAGCGACTTTTCCGCGAGCTTCAGCCCGTACTCGACGGTCTTCTCGGGCACGTCGGCCTGCGAGAAATGATGGACGAGATCGGGATAGACCCTCTCGAGGCGCCCGGCATAGCGCCCCTCGAGGATCTCGGCGTACTTGCGGTGGAGGGACCGGCGCTTGCGGCGCGAGAGCGCGGCGTACAGGACTTCGCGGACGATCCCCGAGGCGAAGGCCAGTCGGTCGCCCCGCGACTCCCGTTCCTCTTCCAGGATCCCCTCGCGCACGATCGCCTCGACGGAGTCGTCGAGGTCCTTCGCTCCTTCCGCCAGGGTCTCGAGGTCGCGGAAATCGAAGCTCCTCCCGAGGACCGAGGCGACGGAGAGGAGGTCCCGCATCTCCTCGGGCAGCCGCTCGATGCGCTTCTCGACCGCCTGCTGGATCGTCGCCGGCAGGGCGTCGGCCGAGAGCGCCTCGCCGCGCGCGAAGGCGAGCGCTCCGCTGTCGTCTTTCGCGATTCCCCCCGAGTCCACGAGCGAGCGGACGAGCTCCTTGGTGAAGAAGGGGTTCCCCTCCGTCGCCTCGCGCAGGCGCAGCGCGAGCGAGTCGGAGACGCGGGAGCTCCCCGCGACCGATTCGACGAGGGCACGGTGCTCCGAGGCGGAGAAGGGGGGAAGGGTCAGCGAAAGGAAACGCGGGTCGTCCGCGAAGGAATCGAGCATCCGGGTGAGCGGATGGCGCCGGTCGATCTCGGTCTGGCGATAGCTGCCGACGACGAAGGTGGGCGTGGGCCCGAGCCGCCGCACGATGTACTGGAGCGCTTCGATCGAGACTTCCGCGCCGTGGAGGTTTTCCAGGATCAGGACGAGCGGTTTTCCTCCCCCGATCCGCGTGACCGTGCGGGCGAGGAGCTCGAAGATCTGGATCTTGTCCTCGGCCTTCCTCTCCGCGGGCGCCGTCCCGATCCTGGAGTCGCCGCTGGCGGCCGCGCGCAGCTCGGAGATCTCGGTCAGGAGGGGGAAGAGCGACATCAGGTCCGGGGCGAGGTCGGAGAAGTCGGGCCGCTCGGCGGAGCTTCCCGGGTCGTGGCCGCGGAAGTAGTCCTGGATCACCTCGCAGAAGCCCTGGTACGAGAAGGCCCGGTCCTGCTCGATGAACCGGCCGTAGAGGACGCGGATCTTCCGCACGGTGGCGAGCTTCTTCAGCTCCTCGAGCAGGCGCGTCTTGCCGATCCCCGGCTCTCCGGCCACGACGGCGAACTGGCAGTCCCCCGCGATCGCGGCGTTCATCCGGTGCTGGAGCTGCCCGAACTCCTTCTCGCGCCCGATGAAGGCGGACGGGGCGGGGCGCTGCATCACGCGGGAGGCGGTCAGGACGACGGACCGGGAGAATTCGTCGCTCTGGAGGGCGGCACGGTGGCGCCGCAGCGCCTCCGAGACATGGCCCGCCCGCTGCGGGCGCTTGGCCGGGTCCTTCTCCAGGCATTGCAGCACGATGTCCTGCAACTCCTCCCGGACCTCGGCGCCGAGCGCGCGGGGCGGCTGCGGAACTTCGTGCACGATGCGGTAGAGGATCGACTGCACTTCCCCGGAGAAGGGAGGCTCTCCCGACAGGCACTCGTAAACGACCGTGCCGAGCGAGTAGATGTCCGTCCGGCCGTCGAAGGCGCGGGCGCCGACCTGCTCGGGCGAGAGGTAGGCGACCGTCCCGATGAGCGTCCCGGTCTTCGTCAGGCGCGACTCGGTCACCATGTGCGCCAGGCCGAAGTCCATGACGCGGACGCGCACGCCCTCGCCGTTGGCGCGCGCGACCATGATGTTCTCCGGCTTGATGTCGCGATGGACGATCCCGCGCGAATGGCTGTAGTCGAGCGCATCGGCGACCTGGACCGCGATGTCGAGGACCTCGCCCAGGCGCAGCGATCCTTCCCAGAGCAGGTGCCGCAGGTTCGTTCCCGTGACGAGGGGCATGACAAAGAAGAGGGAGCCTTCGTGCCGGCCCAGGTCGTAGATCGGGACGATGCCCGGGTGGTCCATCTGGGCGACGATCTGCGCCTCGCGCTGGAATCGCTCCTCGGTCTCCGGCGTCAGCTCCGCCGAGGACACGACCTTCAGCGCGACCTCGCGGTTCAAGAGCGGATCCCGCGCCCGGTACACGACCCCCATTCCGCCCCGGCCGAGCTCGGCCAGGACCTCGTACCGTTCGGCGAGCTTGCTGCCAATCACCGTGTCTCCCGTTGTTTCTTCACTGCCTTTCACACGCGGACCCTTGAGGTTACCAGCTTTATCCGAAGTCTCGTCGGCGGGCAGGACTTCGCGGCGTCCTCGCCTCTGACAAAAGTCTCGCGAAAAACTCGCCCCGGAGCCGGCGGCATTCCCTTCGTCGGCACGCGCCGGCCGGCCGTGATGGGGAGAACCGGCCGGCGCTGAGGGTTCCTCGCAGTCTCATCATGGTGCCGGTTGCGCCCTTCCATGGGCTTTCGGCCGCGGCGGTCGCTTCGCGACCAGGCGGCCGAGAGAGTTCGAGACGAGAGACTCCCGGAGCCCTTTTCTTGCTTAAGCCGAGGTGAAGCCCCGGCGGCGGGATCGCCTCCCGGAGGAGGCGTGAGCGAAGGAGCATGGTACGGCGCGGCTGTCGCCACTCTTCCTGTGCGACTGAGCGACAAGCGACGGCCAGGTTCTCGCCATCGAGATAAGGCCGTCGCGTGCCGACGCAGGGAGGCGGGCCCGACGCCGTGGCGGATCTTTCGCCTTTCGACGCCGTTACCAACCGATCGGCTTCCCTTTGTTCTGCTCGTCGAGCCACTTCTGGAGGGGGGCGAAGTAGTCGCGGATCGCGGTGGCGTCCATCTGTCGCTGTCCCGTCAGGGCCTCGAGGGCGTCGGGCCACGGGCGGGAGAGGCCCATCGAGAGCATCGCGTTCAACTTCCTGCCGGCCTCCTTGTTGTCGTAGATCGAGCAGCGGTTCAATGGCTCGGTGCAGCCGGCGGTCTTCGCGAGCGCGCGGTGGAACTGGAACTGCAGGATGTCGGCCAGGAAGTAGCGCATGTAGGGGACGTTGGCCGCGACGTGGTACTTCGCCGCCGGATCGAAGTCCTGCTCGCTCCGCGCCACGGGCGCGACGATGCCCTGGTATTTCTGGCGCAGCTCCCACCAGGCCCAGTTGTAATTGGCCGGCGTCACCTCGCCGGAGAAGACCTTCCAGCGCCACTCGTCGATGACCAGGCCGAAGGGGAGGAACGCGATCTTGTCCAGCGCCTTCTTCAGCAGCAGGCCGATGTCCTTGGACGTGTCGGGCGCCTTCGCGAGGAGCCCGAGCCGGACGAGGTACTCCGGCGTGACCGAGAGCGCGATCGTGTCTCCCACGGCCTCGTGGAAGCCGTCGTTCGCGCTGTCGCGGAAGAGGACGGGCTGCGTGTTGTAGGCGCGCTGGTAGAAGTTGTGCCCGAGCTCGTGGTGGATCGTCGTGAAGTCCTCGCCCGTGATGTCGATGCACATCTTGATCCGCAGGTCGTTGACGGCGTCGATGTCCCAGGCGCTCGCGTGGCAGACGACGTCGCGGTCGCGCGGTTTCGTGAAGAGCGAGCGCTCCCAGAACGACTTGGGGAGGGGATCGAAGCCGAGGGAGGTGAAGAACCCCTCGCCGTATCGGACCATCTGCCGCGGATCGGTCTTGCGCGACTTCAGGATCTCCGTCAGGTCGAAGCCGGGATCGGCGTCCTGCGGAGCGACGAGCGGATAGATGTTGTCCCACCCCTGCGCCCACATGTTGCCGAGGAGATGGGCCGGGATGGGGCCGTTCGCGGGAACGGCGTCGCCGTATTTCTCGCGCAGCTTCCACCGCACGTAGGCGTGGAGCGACAGGTAGAGCGGCTTGACCTGCTCCCAGAGGCGATCGAGCTCCGCGGGAAAATCTCCCGGCGGCATGTCGTACTTGGAGCGCCACATCGCGCCCGTGTCGGCGAACCCGAGCTCCCTCGCCCCCTTGTTGGCGAGCTCGACGTAGCGCGCGAATTCCTTGCGCATCGGGGGAGCGATGGCGTGCCACCCGCGCCAGACGTCGAGCAGCTCCGCCGGGTCGCGGCTATTCGCCATGATCTTCGTGATGTCCTCGAGGTCCAGGCACTTCTCCTTGCCCGGGGGGCAGTACTTTCCCTTGCCGTAGGCGCCTTCCATCGCGGCCGTGATGCGGGTCAGCTCCTCGCTCTCCTTCGGGTCGGAGGGGGCCGCGAGCGTCAGGGAGAGTTTCAGGAGCTTCATCTTGCGGGCGAGCTCGGCCGGGAGCTTCACCCTGTCGAACCGGGTGGCCTGCTTCGCGTACGCGACCGTCGCGGCGATCACGCGCTCGTTGGCCTGCGCCGCGAGGACCTCCGTGTCGTCGGTGATGAACGTGGACTGGACCCAGCTCGCGCGGCCGGCGTCGGTCGAGAGCGCGAGGAGCTTCGCCTCCGCCTCGTCGAGGAACGCCTTCGCCCCGGCGACCGTCGCGGGCCTGCCTCCCGGCGAGGCCTTCTTAGCGGGCACGGCGAAAAGAAAAGCAGGGACGAGGAGGACGCCCGTCAGAGAGAGGGTGCGGATTCGGTTCATTTCTCACTCCATGTTTCTGTGCCACCCGCAGACTCTAACGGATTGGCATAACGACGACGCCCGCTCTCGTGGGTCGTCGGCGCCCCTCGGGCCTTTCAGGACGTCTTCGCGCCCTTCTCCGCGGCGATCCAGGCGTCGATCCTGGTCTCGAGGACGTCCAGGGGCAGCGCCCCGGCCCCCAGCACCACGTCGTGGAAGCGGCGGATGTCGAACCGGCTGCCGAGCGCCCTCTGCGCCCGCTCCCGCAGCTCCAGGATCTTCAACTGCCCGATCTTGTAGGCCAGCGCCTGGCCCGGCCACGAGATGTACCGGTCGGTCTCGCTCTGGACGTCGACCTCGTCGATCGCCGAATGGTCGTGGAAAAACTTCACGACCTGCGCCCGGGTCCATCGCTTGTAGTGGAAGCCCGTGTCCACGACGAGGCGGATGGCGCGCAGCATCTCATCCTGGAGGCGGCCGTAGTCGCTGTACGGGTCCTTGTAGAAGCCGATCTCCTTGCCGAGCCTCTCCGAGTAGAGCGCCCACCCCTCGACGAAAGCCGTGTAGAACGATTGCTGGCGGATCGGGGGCAGGTCTTCCAGCTCCTGGGCGATGGCGATCTGCAGGTGGTGTCCCGGGATCCCCTCGTGGTACGCCGTGGACTCCATCGAGATCGTCTTGCGCGAGGTGGGATCGCTCGTGTTCACCATGATGCGTCCCGGGCGCGATCCGTCCCTGGCCGGCTGGTTGTACTGCGCGCCGGAGGCCTCCTTCTCGCGGAACGCCTCGACCTGCGCGACCTCGAAGCCGGCCTTCGGGAGCCGGCCGAAGAGCCGCGGCAGCTCCGGCTTCATCTGGTCCACGTAGCCGCGGTAGATCGCCAGGATCTGCTCGCGGGACGACGGGTGGAGCTTCGGGTTCTTCTCGATCGAGGCGTTGAAGGACGGCAGATCCGAGAACCCCTGCTTCTTCGCGATCTCCATCATCTGTTTCTCGATCTCCGCGACCTGCTCGAGGCCGATCTGGTGGATCCGCTCCGGGGTCAGGTCTGTCGTGGTCGAGAGCTTGACCGCCGCGGCGTAGCGGGCCTCCCCGTCGGGCAGGGACCACATGCCGGGCTCGGTCCGCCCCTTCGGCGCGTACGTCTCCTTCACGAACTTCGCGAACTTCGCGTACGCCGGGAGGACGGAGCCGTTGATCGCCCCAAGGAGCTCCTCGCGGATCCGCGCGCGGGCCGCCTCGGAGAAGGACGCCGGCATCTTCGCGAGCGGATGCCCGAAGGGCGAGTCCTCCGCCTTGCTCGCGGCGATCCCCTCGGCCTGGGTGACGACCTTCTCCAGGAGGAACCGCGGAGGCATCAGCCCGTCGCCCATCCCCTTGCGCATGCGGTCCATCACGTCATCCATCTGTTTCGGAAGCGCCTTCAGCCGCGTGGTGTAGTCGTCATAGTCCTTGACGGACGCGAAGGAAAGGAGGCTGACGAGCTGCGGGGCGTTCAAATGGATGCCCGAGATCTGCGTGACCGGCATCTCCCAGTTGTGGAACTTCTCGCGGGCGATCGACTCCTTGTAGCCGCGGATCTGGAGAGTCCGCGTCAGCGCCTCCTGCTCGGTGAACCCGGCCGGATCAAGCGCCTCGAAGCGGGCGAGGAAGACGCGGTCCATCGCCTGGTCCGCCTCGATCGCCTTCTGGGACAGGTCGGAGACCTTGTCGTTCCAGCGCTTGTCCCCGAGGATCGAGGCGAATTCCGGGCTGTGGGAGAGCGCGTACTCCCACTGGTCGGCGAGCAGCGCCTGGAAGGCCTTGCGCCGCGTCTCGAGGTCCGCCGGCGCGGCGCCCGGAGCCATCGCGGCCATCAACAAGAGTCCCGAAGCCAGCAATCCGAGCATGGATCCTCCCTTGAATCTCTCAATACGCAGGGCGCACCTCAGGGTTTATCCGGAGCCCGCCACAACGCGAACTGCCATCCCGAGGAGCCATGACCCGGCCTGTCATCCCGAGGAGCCCCTCCCCTCTTTCTGTCATTCCGAGCCCCTCGCCCTTCGCTGTCATCCCGAGCGAAGCGAGGGATCTGCTCCGTCCCGTTTCGAGTCGCAGCATCCGAGCTCGGGACAGGCTCCGCGAGGAATCTACCCTGACAGTGTCGGGAGGCGACCCCGGTTATCGGGGCAGGCTCCGCGACGAGGGATCTGCTGCGTGCCTCCACAAGGGAACGAGAGCAGATCCCTCGCTGCGCTCGGGATGACAGGGGGGAATGCCGCGCTCGGGATGACAGAGGGAAGCGTGAGGCAGGCCAAATCAGTTCCCCGACCGGACGAAATCGATGAAGCCGCGCTCGACGTCGGTCGAGATCAGCTTGACGCGCAGCTTCCGGCCGACGGGGAGGCCTTCGAAACCGTGGACGAGCTTCCCCTCGACGGGAGGATCGAAGACCCGCACCCACGTCCCCTTCTCCGAGGCGCCGGTGACGACGGCGTCGAAACGCTCGCCGACGCGCTTCTCGAGCAGCAGCGCGGCCGCGGACTTGCGCACCTGCCGTTCGACCTTGTCCGCGGCGTCCTCCTGCTGCGTGCAGTGGGCGGCGAGGTCTTCGAGCTCCTCTTCCGCGTAGGGAGGAGCCGTCCCCGCCATCGCGGCCTTCAGAAGCCGCTCCGTGATCAGGTCCGGGAAACGGCGGTTGGGCGCGGTCGAGTGCGTGTAGTCCTTGACGGCGAGGCCGAAGTGGCCGACCGAAGAGCCGCCGGGCCGCTCGACCACGTACTCCCCCGCGCCCATGAGCTTCACGATGACGAGCGAGAGATCGGGGAACCGGTCGGGATCGGCCCTGTGCCGTCGGACCAGGAAATCCGACAAGGCTTTCGAGTCGGGCTCGGGCGGGAGATGGTCTCCCTGCTCCTTGGCGACCTCGACGATCCTCTGCCAGCGCTCGGGCGACCGCACCACGCGGCGCAGCGACGGCCGCTTCTTCTCCTGCAGGTAACGCGCCGTCACGCCGTTGGCCGCGATCATGAACTCCTCGATCAACTGCCGCGCGCGGTTGTGCGGCTCCTGCCGCAGGGCGACAACTCTCTCTCCGTCGAAGATCGCCTTCGGCTGCAGCGTCTCCAGATCGAGCGCGCCCTTCTCGAACCTCAGGCCCCGGAGCTTCTGCGCGGCCGCGTCCTGGACCCGGAGCTGCTCTTCCATTCCGGCGACGCTCCGCACGGCGTCGGGAGCCGGCGCCTTCCCGTCCAGCCAGGCCGAGACGGCGTCGTAGGCGAGCTTGGCGCGGTTGTGGACCGCCGCGGGGTAAACGGCCGAGCCGGTCAGCGCGCCGTCCGCGCCGAGGCTCATTTCGACGACGATCGCCAGCCGGTCCTCCCCGCCATTCAACGAGGTCAGGTCCGTCGAGAGCCTCTCGGGGAGCATCGGGAAGATCTCCGCCGCCGTGTAAACGGAGGTCGTGTTGTGCCGGGCATGCTCGTCGATCGCCATGCCCTTCCGGACGACCGCGTCCACGTCGGCGACCGCGATGAGGATCCTGACGGCGCCTCCGGGAAGCGCCTCGGAAACGGAGAGCTGGTCGAGATCCCGGGAGTCGTCGTTGTCGATCGAGCACCAGAGCAGATCGCGCAGGTTGCGCGTCCCGGCCACGCTCGCGCGCGCCGGACCCGCGATGCGGCCGAGCTCCGTCTCGATCCGCGGGGAGAACCCCGGCTCGAGCCCCCGCTCCACCATCGCGCGCCGGGCGATCTCCTTCAGGTCCGAACGGTTGTGCGCGGATTGCTTTTCGGGCACCCGGCCACTCTACAACGCCGCCGCCGGCACGGGTTTCAGGTTTCAAGTTTCAGGTTTCAGGTAGATTCGCGCCCAACTTGGAACCTGAAACCTGGAACTTGAAACCCGGCTCCCCCGGCCTCCGCCGCGTCCTCGGCGCGTGGGACGGCGCGCTCATCACGATCGGCGCGGTCCTGGGGACCGCCATCTTCCTGACGCCCGCGGACATCGCGAGGGCGCTGCCGCATTCCGGTTTGATCCTGACCGCGTGGATCGTCGGGGGGCTGCTGACGCTCGCGGGGGCGCTGACGTACGCGGAGATGGGCGCGATGTTCCCGCGAGCCGGCGGGATGTATCACTTCTTGAAGGAAGCCTACGGCCCGCTCGCGGGGTTCCTCTTCGGATGGGGATCCTTTTTCGTGATCATGTCGGGCGGCATCGCCGCGCTCGCCGCGGGCTTCGGCGAGTACCTGGGAGGGTTCGTCCCGTTCTTCTCGACGCGGCACGTGCTCGTGTCCGTTCCGTTTGGCACATGGAGCTGGAAACTGACCGGCGGAGGAGTCGCGGGGGTCCTCGGGATCGCGTTCCTGACCGCCGTCAACTTCGCCGGCGTCAAGGAGGGGGCCTGGGTTCAGAACCTCGTCACGGTTCTCAAGATCGGATCGCTCGCGGCGCTGGCCGGCGTCGGTCTCTTCGTCGCCGCGCCCGTGCGGCCGGATCTCGCGGCGCCGCTTCCAGCGGGAGTGCTCGCCCCCTTCGGCGTCGCGATGATCTCCGTGCTCTGGGCCTACGACGGCTGGTACTGCTTCGCCCTCTCGGCGGGAGAGGTGCGCGATCCCGGTCGCAACATCCCGCGCGGCCTCATCATCGGGACCGCCGCGCTCATCGTGATCTACGCGCTCATCAACTTCGTCTACCTGCGGGCGCTCCCGATCCCTGTTCTCGCTCAGACACCGCGCGTCGGCGAGGCGGCGGCGCAGGCGCTCCTCGGGGCGGGGGCGGCGCGCCTGGTCTCCGCGGCGATTCTCGTCTCGATCTTCGGCTGCCTCTCCGCCAACATCCTGACTTGCTCCCGCATCTATCAGCCGATGGCGGCTGACGGCCTCTTCTTCCGCTCCCTCGCGAAGATCAACCCGCGCCACCACGTCCCGACCGCGAGCCTCCTCGCGCAGGCGATCTGGGCGAGCGTCCTCGTCCTCTCCGGGACCTTCGAGCAGCTCTACACCTACGTCGTCTTCGTCGAGGTCCTCGCCTACACCGCGACCGGAGCCGCCCTCTACGTTCTTCGCCGCTCGCAGCCGGCAACGCCGCGCCCCTACCGCACCTGGGGCTACCCCTGGGTACCGGCCCTCTTCATCCTCTCCTCCCTCGCGCTCATGGCGAACACGCTGAAGGAACGACCGATGGAGTCCCTGATCGGCCTCGGTCTCCTCGTCCTCGGCCTTCCCGCCTACGCCGCCTGGCGGCGCCCCGCAGCATGAGGTTTTAGGTGGAAGGTCGTAGGTGGTAGGGACCGGGGTCAAGCTCCCTTATCACCTACCTCCTACCACCTACCACCCACCACCTTCCTCAGGCGAGGGCCTCGCGGACTGTGACGACGTCCACGAGACCTCGGACGCCGTAGAGGGCGGGGAGGACCTGTTCGGGGGGGTAGCAGCGGCGCAGCTCCGCCACGGCCTCGGTGCCGGCGCGGTAGCAGGGCAGGTACATGCGGCCGAGAAGCGGGTGGCGGCCCCAGGCGCCGGAGAGCTTGTCGGCGCGCTCTTCCGAGACGAGGTAGTCTCGGCGCAGCGTCGCGGCGACGTCCTTCTGGGCGGCGCCTTCCTTCCAGGTCAGCCAGGAGGACTGGTTCTTCGCGTCGTCCTGGAGCAGGGCCAGGAGAACGCCGATCTGCATGTCGTCGTCGGGGAGATCTTCGACCTCCGTCACGCCGTGGGCGATCAGGATCCCGTTGTTGGCGATCCCCTCCATGAGCGCCGCGCCGCGCGAGTTCATCGTCAGGACGGTCGCCTCGAAGCCGAGGCGCTTGCGCACGTAGAGGGCCTGGATGACCGCCGACGTCGTCACATGGCCCGGCACGACCTCGTGGGAGACGAGCTGCGCGAACTCCGGGACGGAGATCTGGAGCGAGGCGTTGATCTCGTAGGTGGCCTCGTATTCGGGAGTGCCGTCGCGCTTGCGGGCACGGCCGATGTAGTTCATCGAGCCGGAAAACCAGGCGTCCTTGATCGGCAGAAACTTCATGTTGGCCAGAGGGACGCCGGAAAGGTCCTGCGGAAGGTGCGGGGCGAGGTACTTCGCCGTGCCGGCGGAGAATTGGGCGATCAAGGCGTCGGCGAGCATCGGGATGGACTTGCCGGGCACCATCCGCTCGCGGCGCCAGGAGTCCACGGCGGTGAGCAGCTCGTCGCCGGTCTTCGACGGGTAGCCGGCCTTCGCGAGCAGCTCCGCGACGCGCTGACGCTTGCCTTCCGGGTGGGACGGCTCGGGGGACTTGCCGGTCGAGCCGATGACGCACCGCTCGTAGGGGACCGGGTCTCCCCGGCCGAGGATCTCCTGCACGAGATCCCACATCGCCGAAAAGCAGACGCCCAGGCCTTCGAAGTACGCGCCGCGCAGGCCGCCGATCTTCTTTCCCTCCGACGACATGGCGTCGATCGCTCCCTTGACGTCCACGGCGGCGAGATAGGCGTCGATCGCGGTCTTGTCCGGCTGCTTGGCGGAGACGCCGCCGGACTCGCGCACCTTCACGGCGGTCGGATGCGTGTAGGCGGGCGGCAGCGGCTCGTCGGCGAACCAGGAGTCGGCGATGAACCGTCCCGTGCCGGACGGGTTCATCACGTCGCCGCCCCAGAGAGTGTCGATGCCCAGGATCGCCGTCGCGGTCAGTTGATCGAGATTTTTTTCAGTCAAGAGACTCACCTCCAAGTGTGAGAGCAGATCCTATCGCCAGGCACGCGGTCGGCCCTGGTGCACGACGAAGGACTACGCGGGCCTCTCCTTCTTCATGGAACCCATCCAGAGGTAGACACAGAGGGCGATGAAGAGGGCGGCGCTGACGAGTTGGGAGACGGGCTCGTTGTCGTAGAAGGGCGTTTTCACGAGCTCTTCCTTGTACCAGGGGAACAATCGCAGCGCGGCACCGAAGACGCCGCCGAGCGCGCCGCCGGCCATCAACCCGGACGCGATGATGACGCCGCGTTCGCGCATCGACTGGCCGGCAGGGCCGCCGACGCGCTCGGAACGCTTCGTGAGGAAATGGGCGAGAAAGCCGCCGACGAGTGCCGGCGTGTTGAGTTCCAGCGGCAGGTACATGCCGAGCGCGAAGGTCAGGGCGGGGACCTCGAGCATCTCCATGACGACCGCGACCATGGCGCCCGCCCCGAAGAGCACGTACGCGACCGGCTGCCGGCTCATGAAGCCTTCGACGAGCGCCTTCATGATCGATGCCTGGGGCGAGGCGAGCACGACGCGGGTGTCGCCGGCGACGGCCTCCCCGAACTGGAAGGTCTTCGCCAGCATGACGATCGTCAGGCCGGCCGCGGCCGACGCCGCGATGACGCCGAGAAACTTGACGCGCTCCTGCGTCGCCGGCGTCGAGCCGAGCCAGTAGCCGGTCTTCAGATCGGTGATCGCCTGCCCCGAGACCGACAGCGCCGTGCAGACCATCCCCGCGATCGCCATGACGAAGAACATGCCCGTCCGCCCCGAGAGGCCGAATTCCAGGAGGACGACCGAGGAGATGATGATCGTCAGCATCGTCATCCCGGAGACCGGGTTTCTCGCGGTCGTCGCGATCGCGTTGGCCGCGACCGACGTGAAGAAGAACGAGAAGACGATCGTCAGCGCGAGGCCGATGCCGAGCACGCTCGTCCCCCCGCCGAGGCTCCCGAGGAACACCGCCACCGCGATCGCGCTGACGACGACCCCGAGGAGGATCTGCATGACCGAGATGTCGCGGTCGGTCCGCTCGAGGCTGTGCTCTCCCCCGGCCCGGAAGGCCTTCACGGCGATGCCGAACGAGCCGGCGACGATCTTGAGCGATTTGATGATGCCGAAGATGCCGGCGGTCGCGATGGCGCCGACTCCCATGAAGCGGACGTAGCCGCGGAAGATCTGGGTGGCCGTCATCTTGGCGATCGGGATCGCGGCCGGATAGACGGCCGTGTCTCCAAGGTGGCTCCCGATGAACCAGACGAGCGGCACGAAGACGAAATTGGCGAGAACGCCCCCCGCACAGAGCAGCAGCGAAGAGCGCAGCCCCATGACGTACCCCAGCCCCAGGATGAAACCGATCGCGTCGAAGGAGAACGCCATCTTCGCCTTGTCCGCCAGGTCCCGGACGACCGAAATGAAACGCAGGTCCACGAACTCCTTCCAGACCTGGAATGTCGTCACGAAGAAGTCGTAGACGCCGGCGATCGCGGTCGCCTGGAGGAGGAGCTTCGCCTGCGAGCCCCCCTTCTCCCCCGTGACGAGCACCTCCGTGATCGCGGTCGCCTCGGGATACGGGAACTGCCCGTGCATGTCGCGCACGAAGTAGCGGCGGAGTGGAATGAGGAAGAGCACGCCGAGACACCCGCCCGCGAGACAGATGAAGATCGTCTGCCACGGGTGCGGGTCGAGCTTCAGGATGTAGAGGGCCGGGAGGGTGAAGATCGCTCCCGCGACGACGGCGCCGGAGACGCCGCCGATCCCGGTGATGATGACGTTCTCCAGGATCGTCGAGCGGCGGCTGTAGACGCGGGCGAGGCCGATCGCCAGGATCGAGATCGGGATCGCGGCCTCCATGACCTGTCCGACTTTCAGGCCCGAATAGGCGGAGGCGACGGTGAAGATGACGCAGAGGAAGAGTCCCCAGGCGACAGAGCGCCCGGTGGCTTCGGGCAGGCTCGCCTGCGCGGGAACGATCGGGTGATAGACCTCGCCCGGGGAGAGCGTCTTGTAGGCGTTCTCGGGAAGGGACCGCGTGTCGGGTGCGTCCATCCAGCCTCTTTCGGCCGCAGGCATTCGCTTCACGAATCCCCTCACCCCAGCCCTCTCCCGCCGGGAGAGGGAGAAGAGCGGCGGCCGAGAGAGTCTAAACCGGGGCTTGGCCCGTTGGCCCAGGAGATTGCTACTCTCCCCCCGCCTTCCTGGCCGACTCCAGGTGAAACTTGTGCAGGAACCGGTGGACGATCGGGGAAAGGATGATGCCGGCGATGAGGATCAGGGCGAGGCCGCTGTAGAGAGCATAGGAGCCGGCGAAGATCTTGGCCGCCGTGCTCTTGAGCTCTCCGACGGGCCCCATGCCGGACAGGATCATCGCCGCGTTCAAGTACGAGTCGGACCACGACTGTCCCGCGATGAAGTGGTAGCCGAGCATCCCGACCGTGAGCGAGGCGGCGATCAGGGCGCAGCCGAGGGACGCCATCTTCGCCAGGCGCTTTCGGAACGCCGGCAGCGGCAGCAACGGGCTCAACCGGTGCTCGAACACCAGGGGCGCCCGCTGCTTCGAGCCCGGCTTGTCGGCGATGGCTCAATCCCCCCGCAGGGCCGCCGACAGGAGCCCGTGAAAGTGGTGGACGCCGTTCTCGCGCCGGACGCTGTAGCGGCCCCGGTCGTAGGTGCGGGACTTCAACCCCTTCTGCACGGCCTCGCAGATCGCGATGTCCTGGAGCTGGATCTCGTCGGAGAACTCGACGGTGCGCCGGATTGCCTCCCGCGTCTCGGCCTTCTCCGGCTCGGGGAAGAACCACTCGAAGACGGTCAGCGTGCGCTCGTGGCCCACAGGCAGGATCAGGTTCGTCGAGAAGTTGTCGGGATAGACGTTCAACATCAGGTTGGGGTAGATCCAGAAGTAGAGCGCCTCGTCCTCGTTCCCCTTGCGTTGGAGCCGCCCGGGGCCGCTCTCGCGGATCGGAGAGTGCTGCAGGGAATAACACCGGCGCGTCTCCGTGACGTAGCGCGCGTAATCGAGCTCCTTCATGAGAGAGGGGTGAACGATCGGGATGTGGTACCCCTCGAGGTAGTTGTCCACGTAGACCTTCCAGTTGCACTCGACCGTCCAGTCCTTGCGCGCCGCCGGCCGCATCGCTTCGAGGCCGCGGGAAGAGAGGCGCGCGGGCAGGTCCTCCAGCGTGTCGTGGAGCGCCGGAGCGGACGCGTCGAGGTTCACGAAGAGGAGGCCCATCCAGGCTTCGAGGCGAAACTCCGGCAGCCCGTGGTCGTCCTTGCGGAAGTCCTCCACCCCGTCGAACTCGGGCGTGTTGACGAGCCGACCGTCGAGCGCGTAGCTCCAGCCGTGATAGCCGCAGCGGAAGGCCTGGCAGCTCCCCTCCCCCGCCGCGACGGGCCCGGCCCGGTGGCGGCAGACGTTTGAGAGCGCGCGGACGCGGGAGTCCGCTCCCCTGGAGACCAGGAGAGGCTCGCCGGCGACCTCCGCCGTGAAGAACCGGCCGGGGGACGAAACCTGGTCCTCGCGCCCGACGAGCTGCCACGTCCGCCCGAAGACCCGCTCCCGCTCCGTCTCGAGGACGCGCGGCTCCCTGTAGCACCAGGACGGCAGCGTCGCGGCCGAGGACAGGCGCTCGTCGAAAGAGAAATCAGCGTCCGGCACGCCGCGAAGTATCTCCTCTCCGGCCACCGGAGCGAAAGCGGAACACCCGGACCCTGGGCCCGGAATTCCGAGCTACTTGATTTGCACGTGCCGCTTGAGCTCCGTCTTGCCGCCGTCCTTCCCCGTGATCGTCACGACCAGGAGGTGGGGCCCGGCGGCGACCGACGGCAACTCGAAAACGAAGCCGGCCCTGTCCGAATCCGGAAACGTGGGGTACGCCCCCTTGACCGCGGGGGAACCCTGGCCGAGCTCCGCCTTCACGGCCGGACCGCCGTCGAGCGAAGCGGTGACGCTCCTGACCCCGGAATCATCGAGAGCCCAGCCGTAGCCGCGGGAACCGGAGGTCACCGCTTCGTTCTCTCTCGGAGTGTCGACGTACCCGAAGGGGGGATGGAGGGCCGTCTCCGACGCGGCCGGCGGGTGCTTGACTTGTGACTTCCGGCAGCCGGCCAGAGCGGCCGCTCCGATCCCCGCCGCGCAGAGAATCGCTTTCCACCGCGGGCTCATCGCCGTTCTTTCATCGCGCGCGATTCTATTGCGCCCCGCGGCGCGCGACCCCTTGCGCGGAGTCCCTCGCGGAAACGCGGGCATAATCCGCGGGTGCGCGAGCGCAAGGAGGGCCCACACCGGGACGCCGGACTGACGCGCCGGGAGAGGAGGCTTCTCTCCGGACTGACTCCCCCCTGGCGCATCCAGAAGTTCCTGGACGGTCTCGACTACGACGTGGCCGGCGCCGGCTGCCGCTCCGCCAGGAGGGTCCTGCGCGAGCGGACGGTGCAATGCATGGACGGCGCGCTCTTCGCCGCCGCGGCCCTGCGCGTGCAGGGGCATCGCCCGCTCGTCCTGGACCTCGAGGCGGTCCAGGACGACGACCACGTCCTGGCGCTCTTCCGCGGCGACGGAGGCTGGGGCGCCATCGCCCGCTCGAACTACTCGGGCCTGCGCTTTCGCGAAGCGATCCACCCGACGATCCGCTCGCTCGTCCTCTCCTACTTCGAGTCGTACTTCAATCTGCGCCGCCAGAAGACGCTCCGCCGCTACTCCCGCCCCGTCGACCTGTCGCGCTTCGACGCCATCCACTGGATGACTTCCGAGGAGGACCTGTGGGCGATCCCCGACTACCTGGCCGGCATCCGCCACACACGCCTCCTGCCGGCGCGCGTCGAGAAGCGCCTCTCGCCGGTGGACCGCCGGATGTTCGACGCCGGCCTCGTCGGAAGGCGCGTCGCCGGTGAAAAGACGGGCCGGCCCGCTGGTATAACGAACGAACCGAAGGAGAAAGCCCTGTGACCTACAAGCCGGCTCCGCGCGACACCTCGGGCGTCGTCCTCCCCCGTCCGATCGAAGCGCTGACGGAGCTGCTCGCCAGGAACACGCACGAAAACTGGGCCCGCCAGCGCATCGCGGAGGGGTGGAGCCACGGCCCGCGCCGCGACGACGCGCGCAAGGAACACCCGAACCTCGTCCCCTATGAGGAGCTCTCCGAAGCCGACAAGGACTACGACCGCTCGACGGCGATGGAGACGATCAAGGCGATCCTGGCCCTCGGCTACCGGATCGAGAAGGCGTGAGCTCCGCGCCGGCGCGGAGAGGGCGCCGCCGCGACGCCGCCGCGACGCACGGCCGGGATGCCGCCTCCCTCTCCCGGCGGGAGAGGGAAGGGGTGAGGGGCGGGTCTTGTCCCGGGTCCGGGGTGGATTCCTGATCGAGCGGGGCGACGCCCGGGATCGTGTCATCGGGCGGACGATGGCGGCGGTCGCGGCACTCTTTCTCGTCAAGGCGGTGGTGCTGGCGCTGTGGGTCACGCCGCTCTGGGATGTGCCGGACGAGACGGGGCACTACGCGATCGTCGCCGACCTCGCGGACGGGAAGGGGCTTCCGCTGCCGGGAAGGAGCGTCGTGCCTCCGGACGTGGTGGCGGACTGGATGCGCGGCCAAGGAGCGGCGTCTCCGATGAGCAACTGGGTCGCTCAGCATCCTCCCCTCTACCACCTTCTCGCGGCGCCGGTGCTCTCGGCGGCGCGCGCGGTCACGCGCGATCCCCGCTGGCTCTACCGCGCGCCGCGGCTTTTCTCGGCCGTCTGCGGGGCGGCGGCCCTCCTGATCTTCTTCCTCGCGTTCCACGAGGCGAGCGGCGATCCCCTGCTCGCGTTCGCGGCCGCCGCGGGCGTGGGGTTCCTGCCGATGTACAGCCACATGGCCTCGGGCACCAACCACGACATCCTCCTCGCGCTCGCGAGCGGCCTCGCGGCTCTTTGCTGGGTCCGGTTCGAGCGGTCCGGCCTCTTTTCCGACGGGATGAAGACCGCCGCCGCGCTGTCGCTGGCCGGCGCCGTCAAGCTCTCGGCCGTGCCCGTCGCGGCGGCGCTCTGGCTCCTGTGTTTCGTCCGGCTCCGGGGCGCCGGGGGGAAGCGGTTGATCCAATGGGCCGCCATCGGCGCGGCCTCCGTCTCCCTGCCGGCGCTCTGGGCGCTGCGACACTGGTTGCTCCTCGGCAACGCGCGGGTCCATCCGCTCTCCGGCGAGCGCTTTCACCTCGCGGCCTTCCTTTCCTACCTGCGCGAGGACCCGGTGGTCGATCACACGTTCAAGAACTTCGTCGGCCTGATCGGTTGGACGGGCACTGGGGGAGGGAGCGTCCGATGGTTCCAGATTTCCGGTTTCTTTCTTACTCCGTATCTCTTGATCGGCCTCGCCGCCGCGATCGGAGCGGGGATCTGGTTCTGGAGACGGCCGTCGAACGCCTTCCGTCCATTTTCGGGGACCGCCGCGGCGCTCGTCTTCGGTTTCTGCTTCTTCTGGCTCTTCGCGGCCGGGGACGGATCCGAGCTCGTCAAGCGGACCCTTTACAGCGCCCTCGCCGCCGTGCCCTTCCTCGCCCTGCCGCTCGCGTTCCGAAGACGGGAGGCGGAAGAAGGAATACTCGCCGGATCGCACTTCGTCTATCTCGTCTTCTCGGCCGCCTACCTGTTCAACAGCTTCGAGGCGTACGAGATCTACGGCCGGATGCGCGCGACCAACGGGCGCTACTTCTTCGCGGCGCTCCCCTTCCTGGCCCTGGCCTTCGTCTTTCCCGCCGCGGGCCTGGTTGCGCGAGGGAAGCGGAGGGACGCCGGCCTCTTGACTCTTCTGGCGGTCCTGTTCGTCAACGAAACGGCGTTCTTCCTGTTGAAGGTGATCCCGTTCTACCGCGGCGGGTCCGGGCCCTGACCCGATCGCGGGCCACGGCGGAACAGCGATAGGCTCCCCCTGATGGATAACCGGGAGAAGTTTTCGATCGGGCTCGTCCAGATGGCCTGCTCCGCCGATCCGCGGGAGAACCTCGCGAAGGCGGAGGCGAAGGTCGGGGAAGCGGCGCGGGCCGGCGCGCGGATCGTCTGCCTGCCGGAGCTCTTCCAGTCGCGCTACTTCTGCCAGCGGGAGGACCCGGCGATCTTCGATCTCGCGGAGACCGTGCCGGGCCCGACGACGGAGGCCCTGGGAGAGGCGGCGCGGCGGCACGGCGTGGCCATCGTCGCGCCGGTCTTCGAGCGGCGCGCGCCCGGCCTGTACCACAACAGCGCGGCCGTGATCGACTCCGACGGCCGGATCGCGGGGCTCTATCGCAAGATGCACATCCCCGACGACCCCGCCTACTACGAGAAGTTCTATTTCACGCCGGGCGACCTCGGCTTCCCCGCTTTCGACACGGCCGCCGGCCGCATCGCGACGCTCATCTGCTGGGACCAGTGGTACCCGGAGGGGGCGAGGCTCGCGGCGCTCGCGGGCGCGAGCGTCCTCTTCTACCCGACGGCGATCGGCTGGCATCCTCACGAGAAGGAGGAGCACGGAACCGCGCAGCGCGACGCCTGGCGGACGGTCCAGCGGGGCCACGCGATCGCCAACGGCCTCTACGTCGCCGCGGTCAACCGCGTCGGGCTCGAGCAACCCGAGGGAGGCGGCGCCGGCATCGAGTTCTGGGGGACTTCCTTCGTCGCCGATCCGCAGGGGGTCGTCGTGGCCGAGGCCTCGACGGACGGCGAAGAGGTCCTCGTCGCCGAGATCGACCCCGCGCGCATCGAAGACGTGCGCCGCAACTGGCCCTTCCTTCGCGACCGGCGCATCGACGCGTATTCGGGGATCACCCGCCGGTACCTCGACGACCCGGCGGGGACGCGGCGAGACGGCTAGGATGCCCCTCACCCCTCCCCTCTCCCGCCGGGAGAGGGAGAAGACGGCCGGCTTCCGGCTGCCCGCCGAGTGGGAGCCCCACGAGGCGACGTGGATCGGCTGGCCCCACAACCGGACCGACTGGCCCGGCCGGTTCGGCCCGATCCCCTGGGTCTATTCCGAGATCGTCCGCAAGCTCGCGCCGGGAGAGTACGTGCGGATCCTCGTCGAGTCGAAGGCGCACGAGCTCTCGGCGAGGCGCGTGCTCGCGCGGGTGGGCGTGGACGCGGAGCGGGTCGAGTTCTTCCGCTTTCCGACAAACCGCGGATGGACGCGCGACTCCGGCCCGACGTTCCTGCGGCGCGAGGGGAAGCGGCCGGAGACCGCGATCCGCCGCTTCCGGTTCAACGGCTGGGCCAAGTACGGCGACTGGAAGAAGGACGACGCCATCCCGCCGAAGGTCGCGCGCGCTCTCGGCCTGCCGCTCCTGCCGGCGCGCTTCAAGGGCCGCGAGATCGTGCTCGAAGGAGGCGCGACCGACGTCAACGGGTTAGGGACGCTCCTCACGACCGAGGAGTGCCTGCTCGATCGAAGCGTCCAGGTGCGCAACCCCGGCATGACACGCCGGGACTACGAGAAGGCCTTCCAGGAGCAGCTGGGCGCCGGCAACGTCCTGTGGCTCAACCGCGGCATCGCCGGCGACGACACCCACGGCCACGTGGACGACATCGCCCGCTTCGTCAACCGCCGCACCGTCGTCCTCGCCCGCGAGACGAACTCTTCCGACGAGAACTACGGCCCGCTCGAGGAGAACCGCGAGAGGCTCGAGGGGATGCGGCTCGAGGACGGCTCGAAGGTCGAGGTCGCGTTTCTCCCGATGCCGGCGCCCCTCTTCTTCGACGGCCGCCGGCTCCCGGCGTCCTACTCGAATTTCTACGTCGGCAACGCGGCCGTCCTCGTTCCGACCTTCAACGACCCGAAGGACCGGCTGGCCCTGGCCGTCCTGTCCGCGCTCTTCCGCGACCGGCCGGTCGTCGGGGTCCACGCGGTGGACCTCGTCTGGGGGCTCGGCACGATCCACTGCCTGACGCGGCAGCAGCCCGCATGAACCGGCCGATCGAAGACCTCCCCACGCCGGCGGTCCTCGTGGACCTGGACGTCCTCGAGAGGAACATTGCCACGCAGGCCGGGCGCGCGCGGGAAGCCGGAGTGCGCCTTCGCCCGCACGCCAAGACCCACAAGTGCCCCGAGATCGCCCGGATGCAACTCGCGGCGGGCGCGGCCGGAATCTCGCTCGCGAAGACTTCCGAGGCCGAGGTCTTCGCGGCGGCCGGTTTTGAAGACATCTTCATCGCATACCCGGTCGCGGGCCTGGGGAAGGCCGAGCGGCTCCTCGCGCTCTCCGACAAGCTGCGCCTGGCTGCCGGGACCGACAGCGTCGAGGGGGCGCGGCAACTTTCCGAGCCGTTCCGGGCCGCTGGGAAAACGCTCGACGTGCTGATCAAGATCGACGTCGGCTATCACCGCGTCGGAGTCCCGCCGGAGGACGCTCTCGATGTCGCGCGGCGGACCGCGGAGCTACCGGGGTTGAGGCTCCGCGGCGTCTTCACGCACGCGGGGCAGGTCTATCAGGCCGAGACCCCGGACGCGGTCGCTCGAATCGGAAGGCTCGAGGGGGAGATCCTCTTTTCCTGCGCCGATGAGCTGCGTCGCGCGGGGCTCTCGGTCGAAGAGGTCTCCGTCGGCTCGACCCCGTCCGCCCGCCATGCGATGCGGGTGGCCGGCGTCACGGAATGCCGGCCCGGGAACTACGTCTTTCATGACGGCTCGCAGGCCGCCCTGGGAACCTGCGGCCCCGAAGACTGCGCCATGACGATCCTCGCGACCGTGGTCAGCGTCCCGGCCCGGGATCGCGTCTGCCTGGACGCCGGATCGAAGACCCTCTCGCAGGACACCCTGCGCCCGCGGTCAGACGGCCACGGCCTGATCCTCGGCACGTCGAGCCGCCTCCAGAGCCTGTCGGAAGAGCACGGCATCGCGCGCGTCGAGGAGGGCGACTCCTTCCGCGTCGGGCAGCGCGTCCGCATCCTCCCTAACCACGCCTGCGTCGTCTCGAACCTCCACGACCGCCTCTACGGCGTCCGCGGCGGCCGGGTCGAGACGGAGTTCTCGATCGCCGCCCGCGGCCACGTCGAGTAGATTTGATTCAACGGGCCAGCAGCTCGTCGACTTCCGCGTAGCCCGACGGATACGGGACGCCGTCCGCGGACGCTCCCGCGCGAAGCAGCGCCCGAACCGAATCGGGCGAGCGCCTTTCGCTCCAATACGAGTCCACGCACGCTTTGACGGCGAGCGCGAGCGCCGTCCGCCCGGCGCCGTCGGGGGCGTTGACCGGCGCTCCGCGCTCGATCAAGAGCGCCACGGTGGCCTGGCGCGCGCGCCAGGCCGCGACATGGAGCGCCGTGCTGCTCCTTGCGATGTCGAAATACGGGTCGCCCTGCTCGAACAGCGCCGAGACGCTCACGCCGACGTCGAGGAGAAGTCCGACCCCTTCCGTGTTCCCATTGCCCGCGAACTCCGCGAGGACCCGGCCGCCCCCGGCGAGGACTTCTCCGACGACCTCGGGCTCCCGCTCGGCGATGGAACGGACGGCCGCCGTGTCGTTGCGGGCGCATGCGGCGAGCAGCCGCTCGACGCCGGTGAGCGCGACGGAAATGCCCCGCCGCTCGAGCTCCTCGAGCGCGTCTCCCCTCCCACGCCGCGCGGCCATGGCGGCCGCGGACAGACCGTCGGGCCCGCCCTTCAACAGCGGGTCGGCCCCGTGGTCGAGCATCAACTCGATGTTCTCGAGCGCGTTGTCCCGCCGCAGGGCCTGGTGGAGCGCCGTGTAACCCCAGCGGGTCATCCGGTTCGGATCGGCTCCCCGCTCGAGCAGGAACCGGATCCCCTCCGTGTCGTGCCAGTCGGCCTTGCGGAGGAGCATCGTCGCGAGGCTGTCGGCGGTGAGCCGGCCGCTCTCGACGAGGACTCTCAGGGCGGCGTTGTCGTGCGTCTCCGGCGAGTGATAGACAACCTCGTCGTCGTTGGCGTCGGCGCCGCGTTCGAGGAGCAGCCGGGTCAGATCGGCGTGGTGCGCGATTCCGGCGGCGCCGTACAGCACGCTCTCCCATCCCGGCTCGGGATGATGGCTCGTCTCGTGCCATCCCGTATTCGCGTTCGCCCCGGCGTCGAGCAGCGCCTCCGCCGCGCGCAGGAATCCGCCCGACCGCGCACGGTCGAGGCTCAGGTATCTCGAGAAGCAGAGATGCGTGAGCGCATCCCAGCCGCGTGGTCCGCCTCTTGCCGTTGCGCTCTTCGGATCGCGCGAGAGCAACCGGCGCACCGCCGCATCGTCGCCCAGGATCGCCGCCGCATGGATGTCGCCGCTCGCGATCTCCGGGTGCGCCGCCACAAGCGCCACGGCGCCCTCCAGCGTCCCGGAGGCGTGCCCGCAGTCGAGCGGGACACAGGCCGCCTCGATGAAGGCCGCCCGAGGATCGTCCTTCTCCATCGCGCTCATCAGCCTATTTGAAAACGAGGTGAGCCACCCTGGTCTCGAGATCCCAGTAAATTATCGCGAGGGCGGTCAGGTCACATGCGGCGTGCGCCGCCATCGGCATCCAGATCCGGTCCCCGACAGCCATGATCGTTCCGAACACGAGCCCGGCGATCATGGCTTGTTCGGCGCCGGAGAGCCCCTGCTCCGGGTAGTGGGCAAGCCCGAACCAGACGGACGTGATCAGCACGATCAAGGCCCTGCCCCATCCGCCCTGTCCGAGCAACTTGCCCAGGCGCTCGCGAAGAAGAACCCCCGGAAGACCGTCTCCTCCCCGAAGCCCCCGCCGACGACCATGAGGTAGAAGGCTCTCGGAAGCGCGGCCCGGTTTCCGGCCAGGAAGTGGTACGCGCGATTGATCGGGTCGGCGCCAAAAAGCGGCATGACAACCGCTTTCATCAGGAACTTGAATGCGACGCCAAAACAACGCCGGCGGCCAGCGTGTCGGCCCAGCTCCGCGGCCGCACGTAGCCGATCTCTCGCCATGGCGTTCGCGACAGCCGGACCCACGCGAGCACCAGGAGCCCGCCGAAGGGCGCAAACGGAAAGTTGCCCGTGAGCAGGATGACGAGAGCCGCGAGGACCCCGACAGGCCCGAACCCGCGCAGCCTCGCCGCGAGGCGATCCTCGGCCGAAAGCGGCGCACTTTCTCCCCTCGCATCGGAGCTCAACCGGAGCCTCGTTCGACGATCAGATATACGGCGATCGCCGTCGCCAGAGACGGGAGCGTGCTTCCGATGGGGCGGGCGAGAAAGTAGACGGCGGCGCCGGAGGCCCACGCGGTGAGGCCGGGCAGCAGGAAGCCGCCGGTCTTCGCGAACGGGCCGCTGCTGTCATAGAGATCGAGGACGGCGACCGGACTGCGAACGAGAAAAAAGCGGGCGAGGAGAACGCCGCCGACCGGGACGAGAAGAGCGCCCAGGAGCAGCATGAAGTCGGCGTAGCGGTCGAGCCAGATCCTCGAGAGGGACAGCGCGGCGCCGATCACGCCGATGGACCAGATCGTAAAGGTCTGACCCGCCTTCGGCAGGAGGCTCTTCCAGGCGAGGGCCGAGAGATAGATGTTGACGAAGTTCGTCGTCAGCGTGGCGAGCGCGAGGAGGACCACGCCGGCGGCGCCCAGGTGCACGGCCGAGAGCATCGCTCCCGGATCCTCGGAGGACGCCACGCGCGACGCCGCGAAGCCGAGCGGCATGAACCACAAGCTCGTCAGGGCGAGGCCCAGGAAGACGGCCAGGGCCCCGCGGCCCGGCGACGCCGTGTACCGCGAGTAGTCGGCGAACATGAGGATCCACGAGACCTGGTAGCCGATGACGACGTCCAGGCCGCGGCTCCAGGGAATCGGGCCGGTGACGGGCGCGGCCGCGACGGCGGACGAAGCCCGCAGGCAGGCGACCGTGAGGAGGACGCCGACAACGGCGAGAAGCGGCACGGCGTAGCGGTCGGCCAGGGCCACGGCCCGCGGCCCGCGCGCCACGATGGCCGTCGCCGCGAGTCCGAGGGCCACGGCCCAGATACGCTCGGAGCCCGGGCCGCCAAAGAGCCGCGCGCACGCCGAGGCCGCGATGACGTTGTTGACGGCGATCCAGGCGAAGTTCGTGACGTAGAGGAGGATCGCCACGAGCGCGGCGCCGCGCATCCCCAGAGCCGCGCGCGCCGCGACGACGGAAGGCGCGCCCAGCCGCGGGCCGACCGGCGCGAGCGCCGCGACGAGAAGAGCGCCGGCGACGCTCCCGATGCCGATCAGCAGGAGCGCGCTGCCGGCGCGGAAGGCCGGAGCGAGCGTGGCCCCGACCTGCAGGGTCGTCGCGACGATGTTCGCCCCGGCGAAGATCAGGAAGAGGTCGGTCCCCGACTGCGTGCGCTCCCCCGCCGCGACCGGCTGGATCTGGACCGACTGCATTGCCGGTCAAGATACTCTTCTCCTCCAACGAGATCGTGCGCATGAGCTGTTTCGAGGCGGCTGCTTACCGGCTGGGGGACGGGGAGACCGGGAGACTGGGAGAAAGGCTTCCGAGGCCGTCCCCCGGTCCCCCAGTCACCCAGTCACCCAGTCTGTCTCGGCCAGGCTGATGGCCGTCACGCTGACGCTCCCTCTTTGGCTCGCGGTCGTCCTCGGCCTGCTCGCGCTCTGGTCGGCGCTCGACCGGCTCTTGATCCCGAGCGCGCGCTGGTTCCTGCGGCGCCGCGTCAATCGCGTTCTCGAGGAGATCAACACGCGGCTGAAGATCCGGATCCCCCCCTTCAAGCTGACCAAGCGCGAGGTCCTGATCGACCGGCTGCTCTATGACCCGCAGGTCCAGGAGGCGGCGGAGGCCGAGGCCCGCGAAGCCCGGATGCCGCGCGAGATCGTGCAGGACCGTGTCCACCGCTACGCGCGCGAGATCGTCCCGGCCTTCAATGCCTACGTCTACTTCCGGTTCGGCTACTGGCTGGCCAGGACCATCGCTCGCTCGCTCTACCGCGTCCGGCTCGGATACTCCGACGAGCGCGGGCTCGCCTCCATCGGCCCGGACTCGACGGTCGTCTTCCTGATCAACCACCGCAGCAACATGGACTACATCCTCGTGTCGTACCTGGCCGCCGAAAAGGCCGCGCTCTCCTACGCGGTCGGCGAATGGGCGCGCATCTGGCCGCTCCAGACGCTCATCCGCGCCATGGGGGCTTACTTCGTGAGGCGCAACTCGAAGGACCCGCTCTACCGCAAGGTCCTCGAGCGCTACGTCGCGATGGCGACGCAGGCCGGCGTCACGCAGGCGGTCTTTCCCGAAGGGGGGCTCTCGCGCGACGGAAAGCTTCGACGGCCCAAGCTCGGCATCCTCGACTACATGGCCCGCTCCTTCGACCCGGCCGGAGAGCGCGACATCGTCTTCGTGCCGGTCGGGATCAACTACGACCGGGTCTTCGAGGACCGCAGCTTCCTTCGCGAGCTGGACGCCCGCACGCCCCCGAAGGGGACGGTCGCGGCCGTCCGGGAGTCGCTGTCCTTCGTGTTTCGCAACCTCTGGCTGCTCGCCCGGAACAAGTGGCACCGCTTCGGCTACGCCTGCGTCAACTTCGGGCCGCCCGTGTCGCTGAAGGAGCACATCCGGAGTCGCGGCGTCGATTTCCGGCTGCTCGGGGGCGAGGAGCGCTCCGCCGCCATCGAAGAGCTCGGACGCCGGCTCATGGCCGAGGTCGCGCGGGTCGTGCCGGCGGTTCCCGTCTCGCTCGTGGCGACGGCCTTTCTGCGCCAGCCGTCCCGGGCCTGGAGCGGGCTCGAATTGAAGGCCGCCGCGCTCGATCTGATGCGCGAGGTCGAGTCGGCCGGCGCCCACGTCTACGTCCCTCGCGGGGACCAGGACTACGCGATCTCCGTCGGCCTGCGGATGCTGACGCTGCGCCGCCTCGTCACCGAATCGGGCGGCCTCTACAAAGCGGACCCGGCGGAGCTGCCGCTGCTGGCCTATTACGCCTATTCGATCGCGCACCTGCTCCCGGCAGGCGGAAAGCCGGAACCGCCGGCAGACGCCTAGGCGGGCGCCGGCGGCGCCCTCTTCTCAGTACCCGGGAGCGGCGCGGACGAAAGCAGATCCTTCGCCGACGCTTCGGAGGACGGGTCGCTCCGGAAGACAGGGGCAAGGACGCATCCGATACACCGCCGGAATGCCGCCGGCGCTCGCGGTGCGCGTAGTCTCCCGAAGTAACCGAGGGAGGAGGCGCGCGCCGCGGGAGCGGAGCGTTTGCGCGGGAAAAGGCGGGCGGTCGAGGCCGCATCCGGCCGAGCCGCCCGCCGGTGCGCCGTCAGGCGCATTTCCCGCGCAAGCGCGGAACGACGGTCAGGCGCGGTCTTCCGAGACGTCGCGCACGAAGATGGAGAGCAGGATACTCACGATGGAGACGACGAACGCGCCCAGGAAGGCCGCCCAGAAGCCATCCACGTGAAAGCCGATGCCGAGCGATCCCGACACCGCGCTCGTCAGCCAGAGAATGAGACCGTTGATGACGAAGGTGAAGAGCCCGAGAGTCAGGATCAGGAGAGGGCAGGACAGCACCGCCAACAGCGGACGCAGGAGAGCGTTCAGGAGACCGAAGACGAGCGCGACGAGGAGAAGCGTTCCCCCGCTTCCGGAGTGCGTCACGCCCGGGACGATCAGCGTGGCGACCCAGAGCGCCGCCGCGTTGATGAGCAGGCGCAGAAAAAACCGCATCGTCGGCCTCCCGCGGGGCGAAGCGGGCCCCGCTCCGGCGATCATCCCTCAATCACGGGCCGGGCCCGGAACGAAAATCGGGATAAGGGGCTCTCGGATGCGCACCCATTCCCGCTTCAAGTGATCCGGCAGCTCTCCTACCGTCATCCCATCGATGCCGGGACCGCCCTTGTTCTGCTTGACCCGTCTCAGCGCCGCCTTCAGGTTCGTCCTTTCGACGACCTCTTCCATCAGGCTGCCCCTGCCCGAGCGCTCGTCCCCTCTCCTCGCCCGGAGGACTTCTCCGCTCCCGTTGGCTCGGCGGGTTTCACCCGCGCTCTCCATCGGCAGCTCGAGCTGTTCGCCCGACTTCTGGAGCCTTGTCCCCCCGAGATTCAAGGCCGTTTTCGCTCTCCCTCCCGTTCGGCCCTTCACCGCCTCTCGACGGCTATTACGGCCTCTGCTGACTCCTCGCTCCGCCGGCTTCCACGGCGTCGCCCTTTCAGGCATCAAGCGAGATCTCCCCAGATAAGAGCCTCAGCTCCCCCTGCACAACCGCCGGATCTACGCCGCCTCCCCTCGGTCACTGCAGCTTCGCAATCTTCTGCTCGCTCGCCACTGAAGACAACGCCTCTTATCCGGTTCCTGTTCGTCGGCTCGCAGGCCTCGCTCCGCGCTTCCTTCAGACGGTCGCTCACGCTCCCGCCCTTGCGCTTCGCTCAGGTCGGTGTGACCTCCTCCCTGCGGGACTTCCACCCGCTGGCTGAAACCCATGCTGGGCGTACAGAAAAGGGCGGGCCCCCTTTTGCGGGAGGCCCGCCCTGGTTGCTCTTCCTTCAGCCGACTAGTGGAGGCAGACCGAGTCGCCCTTGGCCCCCGCCCGGGTCGTGGACGGGTCGCGGAAGACGACCTTCAGGTAGGAGACGCCCGAGGGCGCCGTCTTGCTCAGAGTGTACGGACCGCCCAGGGAGCCGGTCACGTCGATGTCCGTCGTGATCGTGTGCGTCGCCCGCGTGCCGATCTCCGTGTTCGAGCTGTTGTAGAAGCGAATCTCGATCGTCGGATGGACCGACGGGTTGTGCGTCCCGCTGTAGAACGTCAGCGTATACACGTGTCCCGCCGTCGCCGTCACTTTCTGGGACATGAACCCGGTCGATCCGTTCAGGCCCCAGACATAGCCCACACGAACGCCGTCCGGCGGATGGAATGCCGTCGTCGCCCCCGTCTCTCCCGCCTCCGCGATCCACAGCGTCGGAACAGGATCGTGGATACTGTTGGTCCCGCTCAGGGTCTCGAAGCTCCCGTTCTGTAACAGGTTCCCACTGCAGAACGAAGGCGGCGGCGTCTTCGTCGGCGTCTTGGTCGGCGTCCTGGTGTTCGTCGGCGGCACGGGCGTCTTCGTCGGCGTCTTGGTCGGCGTCCTGGTGTTCGTCGGCGGCACTGCCGGTGTCTTCGTCGGCGTGATGGTCGGGGTCTTCGTCGGCGTCTTGGTGTTCGTCGGCGCCGCGGTGGGCGTCTTCGTCGGGGTCCTCGTCGGCGTGTTCGCCGGCGTCGGGGTCGGAGTGAACGTGGTCAGGCAGAGGGAGTCGCCCTTGGCCCCGGCCCGGGTCGTCGACGGATCGCGGAAGATGACCTTCAGGTACGAAACTCCCGTGGGCGCCGTCGCCGTCAGGGTGTACGGGCCTCCCAGCGAGCCGGTCACGTCGATGTCCGTCGTGATCGTGTGGATCGCCGCCGTTCCGATCTCCACGTTGGAACTGTTGTAGAACCGGATCTCGATCGTCGGATGCACCGACGGATTGTGCGTTCCGCTGTAGAACGTCATCGTGTAGATATTCCCAGCGATCGCGCTCACCTGCTGCGACATTCGACCCGTCGAGCCGTTCAGACCCCACACGTAACCCACCCTCACCCCGTTGGGCGGGTGGAACGCCGTCGTCGCGCCCGACTCGCCCGCTTCCACCACCCAGTTGGTCGGTATCGGGTCCCCGATGCTGTTGGTCCCGCTCAGGTTCTCGAAACTCGCGTTCTGAACCAGGTCGCCCGGGCAGAACGACGGCGTCGGCGTCTTGGTCGGCGTCTTCGTTGGCGTCGACGTCAGCACGATCGTCGGGGTCTTCGTTGGCGTCTTGGTCGGCGTCTTCGTCGGCGTCTTCGTCGGCGTCACGGTCGGCGTGTTCGTCGAGGCCGGCGTCGGCGTCTTCGTCGGCGTCTTGGTCGGCGTATTCGGCGGCGTCGGCGTCGCCGTCGGGAGGCAGTGCACCGTGCAGAACGCTCCGCCCGACGTGTTGCCGCCCAGACGCCGCGATCCGTAACGAACTCCGCCCGCGAACGAGAAGATCAGATCCCCGTAGAACGAGTCGCTCTGGAACGCGCACGGCGGGTTGTTCACCGTCAGCGTCAGCGTCGAGCTCGGCGGAATCACCGCCACCTTGTAGTCGAAGATCTCCTGGTCGTCGATGTTCCCGTCGAAGTCCTTGTAGATCGCCAGACCGATCGCGTAGCTGCAGTGCGTGTCGTTGTTCGTGAATGCCCCGTCACTCGTCGTCGCGTTGGTCGTCACGATCCCCGTCAGCACCCCCGACGCCGGCGTTGCCGAGCATCCCGTCCCGGGCGTGAAGGCCGGCGTCGGCACCCGCGTCGGCGTCCCCGCCACGCAGAACTCCCCTGTCGGCGTCGGCGTCGGCGTCTTCGTCGGCGTCACCGTCGGCGTATTCGTCGGCGTGCTCGTCGGCGTCACCGTCGGCGTCTTCGTCGGAGTCCTCGTCGGCGTGTTCGTGGGCGTGTTCGTCGGCGTCACGGTCGGCGTGTTCGTCGGCGTATTCGTCGGCGTCGGCGTGTTCGTCGGCGTGTTCGTCGGCGTATTCGTCGGCGTGTTCGTCGGCGTATTCGTCGGCGTGTTCGTCGGCGTATTCGTCGGCGTGTTCGTCGGCGTCACGGTCGGCGTGTTCGTCGGCGTCACGGTCGGCGTGTTCGTCGGCGTCGCCGTATTGGTCGGCGTGTTCGAGGGTGTGCTCGTCGGGGTGTTGGTCGGCGTATTCGTCGGCGTATTCGTCGGCGTATTCGTCGGCGTATTCGTCGGCGTATTCGTCGGCGTGTTCGTCGGCGTATTCGTCGGCGTGTTCGTCGGGGTGTTCGTCGGCGTCGCCGTGTTGGTCGGCGTGTTCGTGGGTGTGCTCGTCGGGGTGTTGGTCGGCGTATTCGTCGGCGTATTCGTCGGCGTGTTCGTCGGAGTGTTCGTTGGAGTGTTCGTCGGCGTGTTCGTTGGAGTGTTCGTCGGCGTGTTCGTTGGAGTGTTCGTCGGCGTGTTCGTTGGAGTGTTCGTCGGCGTGTTGGTCGGCGTCACGGTCGGCGTGTTCGTCGGCGTATTCGTTGGCGTCGGCGTGTTCGTCGGCGTGTTCGTCGGCGTATTGGTCGGCGTATTGGTCGGCGTATTGGTCGGCGTGTTCGTCGGCGTGTTCGTCGGCGTGTTCGTCGGCGTGTTCGTCGGCGTGTTCGTCGGTGTCACCGTCGGCGTGTTCGTCGGCGTGTTCGTTGGAGTGTTCGTCGGCGTCGGCGTGCAGGCGGCGATGATGACCAGGTTGGTGGTGCTGGCCGATACCGGCAGCGGCGTGCCGCCGTTATTCTCGTCGATGCCGGTGGCGGCGACCTTGTCCTGGTAGAAGAACATGGTCGAGGTGCAGGCGGGCGCGGTCTCGCACACGGCGCCCGAGCAGGTATCCGTCGGGGAGCCTTTCGGCCCGAGCACGGTCACCGTGACCCCGCCCTGGTTGCAGGGGACACAAGCCACGACCGGAGTCCCGCTCGGGAATCCCTCCTGGTTCGTGACGGCGAGCGTGTTGACGCTGTTGTCCGGGTCCAGGTTCTGGACCGTGAACTGGCATTGGAACATGGAGTCGGGCGGCACCGGCGCCGGGCCGGGACACGTCTTCGTGATCCCCAGACCGGTCGTGACCTGGTTCGGCCTGATGTCGCCGCCGCCCTTGTAGTTCACATTCGATGTCGTCCGCGACGTGCTCGAGGGCTGGCCGGGCGCGCCCGCCCCGCAGGGCGTCACGGCGCTCGATGCCCCGGACGACCCCGTGAAGTTGGAGTCCCCGTCTCCGCTCCCCCCGCCGATCAGAAACACTTCCATGCTCACCGGATTGCCGGCCAGAACCGGACTCTTCGAGTCGCGCTGGCTCGTCGGGGTGTCCACTGGCTTGACCCCAAGCGAGTTGTAGTCCGGGCCAAACGCCCGGTAAACCGCAGCGCCCCACTGCCACGTCGCCGTCACGCCCGGCGTGTCCGTCGAGAATGCCGCGCTCCAGGTCACCCCGCTCATCCCTCCGGGCAGACCCCCGGCCGGAACAGGAAAGGCCAGTCCCGCCAGAAACACTCTCCCCGACTGCGCGCTCGGAACCATCGTGGCCCACTGATTGCTCGACTCATCGAAGTTGGTCGTCGCCGCCTTCATCGACGGATCGAAGGCCACCGTCGCGGCCGGCACGGACAGGTTGTATCGCACCCCGTTGGCCGTAAAGCTGATCGTCGAATCCGTCAGGAAGATCCGGGTCGGATCCGAGCTCAACCCATCCACGTGGATCGTGCTGTTGAACCAGACGAAGCTCCCCTCCGCGACCGGCGTCGAATTGAATGTCGATTCGTTGGAGCTCGACGCCGTGCACGGCTTCACCGACGGTTCGGTGGAGGACGCCGTCGCCCCGGAGGACGCGCCCTGGACAACGACCGGACCGGAAGGAGAGGCCGTCGCGCCGGACGACACGCCCTGACTCGCAATCCGCGACGAAGACGAGGCCGTCCCGCCCGAGACCGCGGTAAAGACCTTCAAGATCCTCGGCAGCCGAAGCCCCGCGCCTTGCACCAGGAACGCGACGCTGACGAACCCGAGCACGACGTAGAGCAGATTCCTGGTCGGTCGCCTCATCTCTCTCCTCCTTGATCCATCTTGTTGGGCCTCGTCAGATTGCCACGCATCGTCATCACCACGTTGGCCGGCACGTCAATCCCGCACGCACTCGTTGGCCACACCGCTCAGCGACTTCTCATGCGTCATTAGGTTGTCCATGACCTTTCTTCGCGCGTCGGGTCGGCCTGAACTTTGTCTCAGGTCGACTGAAGCCCTTCTTGTGGCGTCAGGTTGTACCATTGGTATCGGCGCCCGACCGGCAAGAGACCGCACGGGCACTCGGGCTCACCCTGATCGCAGCGGGCATGACGAGAGTGCAAGCTGTTTATTTTCAAACACTTCAGACCTATCATCGCCCTCCCGCACGTCCAGGCTCGAGGCCTTTACTAAAGTCCAATTGACGCGTTTGTGAGAAATAGCAGGAAAGAGACGGCGCGACCTGCAAATCCGTCGTCAAACCAAACGCCGCAGGGACCCGGGCTCCACGCGGGCGCGACTCCGTGGCGGAGTCGCCGGCCCGTGATCGCGACAGTGCCGGGCTTCCGCGGTTGACCCGTTGTTGCCGCTGGAGATCTTGCCGCCGGGATTCGGGCCGCTCAGGAGAAAGGACGTCGCGAGCAGGAAGATCAAGTACGAGGCCCATCGGTTCTTCTTCAACGCCGCCATGAGACCCTCTTCCTCAGTTGCTGGAGTGACGACCTGAACAAGGAATCTCGAAAACGAAGACATCCGCTACGCGGACTTCCTGACGAGTTCGAAGCTGGGAACCGATGTGAACTCCCTGAAGAAATCGAAGCTATCGAGCCTCCGTTCGATGCGTCAATGTGATTTCTGTCTGCTCGTACCTGCAATCGCCCCGCTGCGGGGCTGTGGCAGAGTTCCGGAAGATCGCCCGAACCGGGTGCCGGCGGAGGGCGGAAGCAAATGAGACGCGGACTTTCGAACATTCTCCTCCTCGGGACCGCATGGTCGGTGGCGGGCGGCTGGGCGGCGCACGCCGAACAGGGCTTCGGCGCGGGGACCGCCGGCGGTTCCGGAAAGCCGGTCTTTCATGTGACGAACCTCGACGACTCCGGGGCGGGGAGCCTGCGGGACGCGCTCTCGCAGGGGGGGCGCATGGTCGTCTTCGACCTGGCGGGAGACATCGCGCTCTCCACGGACGTTTCCGTGCGCGGGGCGTTCGTCACGGTGGACGGAACGTCGGCCCCCGCGCCCGGGATCACTCTCCGCAACCACGGCCTGTACATCCGCGGAGACCGCGGCGCGCACGACGTGATCGTGCGCGGGATCCGCGTGCGCGGCGCGTTCGAGGACGGCATCCAGGTCGCCGCCGCGGCCTATAACGTCCTGCTCGACCATGTCTCTGTTCAAGACTCCGGCGACGGCAACATCGATATCACGCAGACCGGCACGCGCGACGTCACGGTCGAGTGGTCGATCCTCGCCCAGCCGGCGGGGGAGGAGAAGAACATGCTTCTCGCCTTCCAGCAGACGCGGGTGACGCTTCACCACGACGTCTTCGTCGCGGCGCAGCAGAGGAACCCCCAGGTCACCTATGACGATTCTGCCGCCCGCACGCAGGACGCCGACACGACGCTCGACATGCGCAACAACGTCGTCTGGGACTGGCGCGGCGGCTACGGCGCGCGCATCCGGTACGGCGGGCGGGCCAACGTCGTCGCCAACTTCTGGGGCGCCAACGGCGGCGACGAGGAAGACGCGCTCGTCATCTGCAAGGGACTGGCCTCCGACTCCGATTGCTACGACGACACGACGAACATCGCGCGCGCCTTCGTCTCGGCCAACTTCGACGCGGACGGTGTCAACCTGAACACGCGCGGCACCGAGACCACGGAGTTCCCCGCGGCGCCCGTGGACACGCAGGACGCCTGCGCCGCCGCGCGCGACGTGCTCTCCGGGGCCGGTGTCCGACCCCTCGACGCCGTGGACCAGCAGTACCTGGCGACGATCTCGCTGACGCGCTGCCCCGCCGTGACTCCGACGGCGACCCCGACGCCCCTCTTCACGCCGACAAACACCCCGACGCCGACGACCACGCCGTCGCCCACGGACACCCCGACGCCGACATCCACGCGCACGCCGACGCCGACCCGCACGACCACGTCCACCCGGACGGCCACTCCCACGCGCACGGCGACGCCGACCGTCACCGACACCCCGACGCGCACCGTCACCCGGACGCCCACGGCAACTCGGACCGCCACGCCCACGCGCACCATGACGCCGACGGCCACCGCCACCCGCACGATCACCAGGACCCCGACTCAGACACGCACCGCGACACCCACGCGCACCGTCACGCCCACGCGCACGATCACCCCGACCTTCACGGCAACTCGCACCGCCACCCCGACCCGGACCGTCACCCCGACCCGGACCGTTACGCCCACCCGCACGGAGACGCCGACCCGCACGCCCACGAGGACCCCTACGCCGACGCGCACGGGAACGCCCACGCGCACCGAGACACCGGCCGACTGAATCAGCGAGCGGCATCTCTCACCCCGCTCCTTCGCCGCGGGAGGGAAGGAGCCCCATCCGAGCGACGGCTCTGAGCAGGTTGCTCGCGGTCCCGTGAGGTCCACAGAAATCGGGCGGGCCCCGCAGAGGGCCCGCCCGTCAGATGCCCGCCGCGCCGGAGGTCAGTTCAAGGGACAGCGCGCGTTGTTGTCGTTATCCAGGGATGTCGCCAGGTTCAGCATCGTGTCCCGATCCATGCTGGCGAGGGCCGCGTTGACGGAACTCTGAATCTGCGCCACCGTCCTGGGGAAGTTGACTCCGGGACTCGCGGCGTTCAGCACGCTCGCCACGGCCGCCCGCAGGAGGATCCTCGCGCCGCCCTCCAGACCCGAACCGCCCTTGTATCTCAGGGCGTCCAGCATCGTGTCATCCGGCGTCGAGTTCCCGTCGAGGTTGTTGAAGCCGTTCAGGTTGAAAACGCCCTTGAGCAGAGTGGCTCCGGCCCCGGACGGAACGTACGGAGCATGCCAGCTGTCGAAGTGTTGCGACTGCTTCCAGTAACCCGGCGTGCATCCCTGAAGGGGCCCCACGGTCGGCGTCTTCGTCGGCGTGGCTGTCGGAGTCCTGCTCGGGGTCTTCGTCGGCGTACTGGTCGGCGTACCTGTCGGAGTCCTCGTCGGCGTGTTGGTCGGTGTGTTCGTTGGAGTGCTCGTCGGAGTACGCGTTGGCGTGTTCGTCGGCGTATCCGTTGGAATGCTTGTCGGGGTGCGCGTCGGCGTGTTCGTCGGCGTATTCGTCGGCGTATTCGTCGGCGTGTTGGTCGGCGTATTTATTGGCGTGTTCGTTGGCGTGTTGGTCGGCGTGTTCGTCGGCGTGTTCGTGGGTGTGCTCGTCGGGGTGTTGGTTGGCGTGTTGGTCGACGTGTTCGTCGGTGTGTTGGTCGGCGTGTTCGTCGGCGTGTTCGTCGGCGTGTTCGTCGGCGTATTCGTCGGCGTTTTGGTCGGAGTATTCGTGGGAGTGTTGGTCGGCGTCGGCGTGCAGGCGGCGATGATGACCAGGTTGGTGGTGCTGGCCGACACCGGCAGCGGCGTGCCGCCGTCATTCTCATCGATGCCGGTGGCGGCGACCTTGTCCTGGTAGTAGAAGTCGGTCGAGGTGCAGGCGGGCGCGGTCTCGCACACGGCGCCCGAGCAGGTATCCGTCGGGGAGCCTTTCGGCCCGAGCACGGTCACCGTGACCCCGCCCTGGTTGCAGGGGACACAAGCCACGACCGGAGTCCCGCTCGGGAATCCCTCCTGGTTCGTGACGGCGAGCGTGTTGACGCTGTTGTCCGGGTCCAGGTTCTGGACCGTGAACTGGCATTGGAACATGGAGTCTGGCGGCACCGGCGCCGGGCCGGGACAGCTCTTCGTGATCCCCAGACCGGTCGTGACCTGGTTCGGCCTGATGTCGCCGCCGCCCTTGTAGTTCACATTCGATGTCGTCCGCGACGTGCTCGAGGGCTGGCCGGGCGCGCCCGCCCCGCAGGGCGTCACGGCGCTCGATGCCCCGGACGACCCCGTGAAGTTGGAGTCCCCGTCTCCGCTCCCCCCGCCGATCAGAAACACTTCCATGCTCACCGGATTGCCGGCCAGAACCGGACTCTTCGAGTCGCGCTGGCTCGTCGGGGTGTCCACTGGCTTGACCCCAAGCGAGTTGTAGTCCGGGCCAAACGCCCGGTAAACCGCAGCGCCCCACTGCCACGTCGCCGTCACGCCCGGCGTGTCCGTCGAGAATGCCGCGCTCCAGGTCACCCCGCTCATCCCTCCGGGCAGACCCCCGGCCGGAACAGGAAAGGCCAGTCCCGCCAGAAACACTCTCCCCGACTGCGCGCTCGGAACCATCGTGGCCCACTGATTGCTCGACTCATCGAAGTTGGTCGTCGCCGCCTTCATCGACGGATCGAAGGCCACCGTCGCGGCCGGCACGGACAGGTTGTATCGCACCCCGTTGGCCGTAAAGCTGATCGTCGAATCCGTCAGGAAGATCCGGGTCGGATCCGAGCTCAACCCATCCACGTGGATCGTGCTGTTGAACCAGACGAAGCTCCCCTCCGCGACCGGCGTCGAATTGAATGTCGATTCGTTGGAGCTCGACGCCGTGCACGGCTTCACCGACGGTTCGGTGGAGGACGCCGTCGCCCCGGAGGACGCGCCCTGGACAACGACCGGACCGGAAGGAGAGGCCGTCGCGCCGGACGACACGCCCTGACTCGCAATCCGCGACGAAGACGAGGCCGTCCCGCCCGAGACCGCGGTAAAGACCTTCAAGATCCTCGGCAGCCGAAGCCCCGCGCCTTGCACCAGGAACGCGACGCTGACGAACCCGAGCACGACGTAGAGCAGATTCCTGGTCGGTCGCCTCATCTCTCTCCTCCTTGATCGAATGTCTCAGCCTTCTTCCTGTTTGGCTTCGTCGAATTGCTACGCACTGCCATGCCCAGATTGGACTGCGTCAATCCAGCATGCGCGCCGGCCGCGCCGCCGCGGGAACCGCCAGCGCGATCCACAGCCCGGGTTCGGTTTTATCACCTGGCATCGGCGCCCGACAGGGGATGGCATCGGCGCCCGACAGGGGAAAAACCTCACGGACAATCGGGCTCGCGCTGATCTCAGAGCCCGATGAAAGTGCAAGCCACTTATTTCCAAGCGCTTCGAGTCCATCATCGGCCTCGGTCAGGTCCAGGATCGAGGCCTTCCGTGCGGGCATCCGCGCGCGTTCCAGAACGGCATCCAGGCGCCTCCGCCGCCTGATCCAGCGATGGGAGCGCCCCTCACCCCGCCCCTCTTCCGCCGGGAGAGAGGGAGGCCCCCCTGGAATCTGGAATCTGGAATCTTTAGGAAGACCGTCGCACCGCGAGGAGCGTGATGTCGTCGGCCTGCTCCGACCCGGCGGCGTGGGCGAGTACGCCGGCTTCAATCGCGTCGAGGAGCTCCGCCGCAGAGGGGGCGGGCTTCCGCAGCAGCGCAAGAAGGCGCTCTTCTCCATAAAGGCCCGAGGCGCCGCGCGCGTCGGTCACGCCGTCGGTGAAGGCGAGCAGCCCTTCCCCCGCCTCCAGCCGCGCCTGCCGGACCTCGAACGGCATGTCCGGCATCAGGCCCACGGCCGGTCCGGTCGGGGTCAGCCGCGCCTTCACGCCGCCGGGCCCGTAGAGGATCGGCGCCTCGTGTCCGCCGTTGACGTAGACGAGGGAGCCGGCCGCGGGATCGAGCACTCCGAAGAAGAGCGTCGCGAACATGTTGGAGCGGCCGTGCGTTCGCGCGATGTAGTCGTTGGTCAGCCGGACGGTCCGCGGGAGCTCCGAGGACACGTCGGGGCCCCAGAGGCCGCCGGTCGCCGTCGCGCGCAGGAGACTCCGAAAGAGGGCCATGAAGAGCGCGGCGCCGACCCCCTTGTCGCAGACGTCGGCAATCACGAGGCCGATCCTGCCGGAGGAAGGGAGCGCGAAGGCGTCGTAGAAGTCGCCGGCCACCTGGCGCGCCGGACGGAACCGCGCCGCGATCTCCCAGCCCGGAACGCGCGGCAGCTCCTCCGGCAGGAAGCTCTGCTGGATCTCGCGGCCGATCTCGAGCTCCCGCTCGAGGCTCTTCGCGTAGAGGCGCTCCTTGTCCCGCAGCCTCTTCTTCTCGAGCGTCGCGCCGACCCGCGCCTTGAGCAGAACGGCGTTGAACGGCTTGGGCAGGTAGTCGGTCGCGCCGAGCTCGATGCACCGGACGACGCTTTCCATCTCGGTCACGGCCGAGATCATGATGACGGGAATGTGCTTCAGGGCCGGATCGCCCATGATTTCCGTCAAGACCTGGTACCCGTCCATCTCGGGCATCATGATGTCCAGGAGCACGAGGTCGAACTCCCCGGCCCGGATCATCTCGAGCGCCCGGCGCCCGTTCTCGGCGGCCGCGACCGCGTGTCCCTGCTGTTTCAGCCGGCGGCCGAGCAGGTCGCGGTTGGCCTCCACGTCGTCCACGACGAGGAGGCGTCCGGCTTCAGCGTCCATCGGGAACCGCTTGCAGCTTCTTCAAGAGCGGGATCTCTCGAGGGCTCTCGTTTACGCGGACGCCAGCAGGCGCTTCAGGTACGGGAGCTGGCGCTCGGCCGCCCGCTCCCCTTCCTCGATGACGTACGGGATCTTGTCGGTGTCGAAGAGGTGGATGCGCTCGGCGAACTCCGGGAGGATCGGCAGGATCTCCGCGTGGTGCGCCAGGTTGTAGAAGGCGAAGTTGGACTTCAAGAGGTTGTTCGACGCGATCGAGGAGAGCTGGAAGGCGAGCCGGATGGGCGAGTCGATCTTCGCCTGCAGCGGGCTCTCGAACCCCATCGTGACGATGACGTTGGCCCCCTGCTTGATGGCGACCCCGACCGGCATCGGATCCGACATGAACCCGTCCACGAGCACGCGACCGTCGACGGGCCACGGCCGGAAGACGTAGGGGATTGCGATGGACGCCCGTATCGCGTCCACGACGGACCCGCTCTCGAAGACGACCTGCTCTCCGGTGTGAAAGTCCGTCGCGGTCAGATAGAGCGGGATGCGCGCCTGCCCGAACGTCGCCTCGCCGAACGCCTCCTTCAGCCGCTCGAGGATGAGCGAGTCGTCGACCATGCCGAAGCTCTCGTCGAAGCCGAAGAGGCGCGGGAGGAAGACCGAGAAGAGCGACCTGTGGTTGCGGCGGCTCGTCAGCTTCTTCGTCCAGAGCCGGCGCGTCATCGCCTCCGCGGTCTCCACGTCGTGTCCCAGGGCGATGAGCGCCGCGTAGAGGCTTCCGCCGCTGCAGCCGACGATCATGTCGATGCCGATCCCTTCGCGCCGCAGGACCTTCAACAGACCGAGCGCGGCGGCGCACTTGACGCTGCCCGAGCCGAGGACGACGGCGACACGCGGGCCGCCCCCCTCCGGAGGACCGCCGGAAGGGCTCACGCCGGAAAGCTCGCCACGGCCGACTCGATGTCGGGGAAGAGCTTCAGGATGTGGGTGAACCCCGACAGCTCCAGGACCCGGAGGACGTCCGGCTGAACGCCGGCCAGGCGCAGGTCGCCCCCGTGCCGGCGCGTCTCCTTGACCGTCTCGAGGAGGGCCCGGAGGCCGGCGCTCGAGGTGTAGTCCACGCGGCCAAAGTCCCCGACCAGCCGTACGTTGCCGCCGCCGACCTGGACCCGGAACGAGCCCACCAGCGCGGCCGCCGTCATCCCGTCCACGCTCCCGACGATCGAGATGACCGTCACGGACCCGCGTTGTTCTGTCGTGATCTCCATGCGTTTCGTCTCCCCTGGCCCCTCCGCGGGGTCAGTCCGATTGTGACCGAGTTTCTTCCCCCGGCGCGGTCTTCTTGACGAGCGTCAGGCGATTGCCGCGCTCGGGGTCCGAATCGTAGGTGACCCGATCCACGGAGCTCTGGATCAGGTGCCAGCCAAGACCGCCCGTGCGTCGGTCCTCCCATCGGGAATCCAGGTCCGGCGCCCGAACGCTCTTCGGGTCGAACGGCCGCCCCCGGTCGGCGATCGCCACGACGACCTGGCCGTCCCCGGCGTCGAAGAAGATCCGGATTGTCCCCGGCGCGTCTCCCGGATAGCCATGCTCGATGATGTTGCTGCAGGCCTCGTCCACGGCGAGCTTCAGGTCGAACGCGGCCGGCGGCCCGACGGCGGCCCGCCGGCACGCGTCCTCGATGAAATCGCGAAACGCCTGAAGGTTCTCCCCCCGCGCCTCCCGTTCGATCTCGAGCTTCAAGGCTCCGCCCTACGGCCCCGGCGCGGGCCGCGGTCGCTGGAGGAGGACCTCGATCTTGCCGAGGAGCCTCGGCAACTCGACCGGCTTGGTGTCGAAGTCGTCGCATCCGGCCGAGCGCGCTTTCTCCTCGTCGCCGGCCATGGCGTGCGCCGTCAGGGCGATCACGGGGATCTCCCGGGTCCTGGGCTCGGCCTTCAGCCGCCGCGTCGCCTCCCAGCCGTCCACGACCGGCAGGCTCATGTCCATCAGGATCAGGTCCGGAGACTCCGCCCGTGCCTTCTCGAGGCCCTCTCCGCCGTCCACGGCGATGACGACCTCGTATCCCTTGCGGAGCAGCCGCCGCGACAGCATGTCGCGGTTCATCTCGTTGTCCTCGACGAGGAGGATCCTAGACAAGAGCCGCGCCTCCGGCCCTGTAGGGCTGCAGGGCGCCGGCCAGGAGATCGCGGTTGACCGGCTTGACCAGGTAGTTGGCGGCGCCCAGGGCGAGGCCGCGGCTTCTCTCGTCGGAGATCGAGATCATGATGACCGGGATCGCCGAGAGCTCGGCGTCGGACTTCAGCTCCTTCAAGACCGTCCAGCCGTCGATGCCCGGCATGAGGACGTCGAGCGTGATCAAGTCCGGGCGTTTCTCGCGCGCCAGGCGCAGCCCCTCCTCTCCGCTCCCGGCGGTCACGACCTCGAACCCCTCGCGGTCGCAGACGCGCTGCATCAGCTCGCGGACGGACGGGTCGTCGTCGATGACGAGCATCCGCCGGCGAGGGGCCTCGGCCGCCGCCGGAGTCGCGCCGGGCAGCCGGACCATCTGGGAGAGCCTCTTCTTGACCGAGACGTGGATCGAGGTGGTCTCCCCGTCCACGTTCTCGACGTCTCCGGGCAGGCGCATCGTGAAGGTCGAGCCCTTGCCCGGCTCGCTCTGCGCGTTGATGTCCCCTCCCATCATCACGCAGAACTTGCGGGAGAGGGCGAGGCCGAGCCCTGTCCCGCCGTACTTGCGCTGCGTCGACCCGTCCGCCTGGGTGAAGGCCTGGAAGAGCTTGCCCATCTGCTCTGGGGTCATGCCGATGCCGGTGTCGCGGACCCGGAAGACGACCCAGGTACCCGTCACGTCGTTCTCGCGAGTGACGTCGAGGGAGACGGTCCCGTTCTCGGTGAACTTGCTCGCGTTGGAGAGGAGATTCAGGAGGACCTGCCGGACCTTCGTCACGTCCTCCCGCAGCTGACCGGCGTCCGGGGCGCACCGCACCTGGAGCGTGTTCGCGTTCTTCTCGACCAGCGGGCGAGCCGTCGCGACGACGTCGTCGACGACCTGGGACACATTGAAGGTCTCCAGAAAGAGCTTCATCTTGCCCGCCTCGACCTTGGAGAGATCGAGCACGTCGTTGATGAGCCCGAGCAGGTGTTTCCCCGCGGACCGGATCTTCTGCAGATCGGAGACGAACCCGGCGTTTCCGGCCGCCTGCGCGTCCTCCTCGAGCATCTCGCTGTACCCGATGATCGCATTCAAGGGCGTCCGCAGCTCGTGGCTCATGTTCGCCAGGAACGCGCTCTTGGAGCGGTTGGCGGCCTCGGCCGCGTCCCGCGCCTCCAGGGCCGCCTTCCGAGCTTGCTCGATGACCCTGTTCTGCTCCTGGATCTGCTCGTTCTGCTCCGCCAGCTCGTTCTTGGCCTTGTACACGCGCGCCGTCTGGAGATGGGAATGGATGCCGAACATGGAGGTCATGACGAGCATCGCTCCGATCGAGATGAACGTCGTCACGATGTCGGCGCCGAAGACGGGGTGGAACCCCAGCAACGCGCCGACGACGAGGACCCCGGCGATGATCGAGACCACGCCCTTGCCCGCGAACCGGAACCCGCCGACGCTCAGATTCGCGTTCATCATGGTGGCGACCATGGCCGTCGCCGGCCAGAGAGCGAAGGACATGGCGGCCATCCAGCATCCGACGATGAAGCAATCCGCGAGGAGGTTTCGAAGCTCCGCCTGCTTGGTGTCCCTGGCCGTCTTCCCGAGGAAGTAGGCGGCATGAGGCCAGACGAGCCCGGTGAAGACCATGGACGCGACGAGAAACGGGCCGTGATGCGCCCCCCGGAAGTACGAGACGGCGAAGAGGGCGACGAACATCATCCCCGGGATGCGCACCCGGTAGTCCAGCACCACGATCGGGTGAACAGGATGCCTCGGAGCCGTCTGCGTCGCGCTGCTCATGTCGAGGCCAGAGCCTTTCTGTTCCAACTCTATAGCAACGCCCGCCTCGAGTATCGAGTCCCGAGTCCCGAGTCCCGAGTCCCGCTACTGGCTGTCGCGCTCGGCCTGGACGAAGAGGAGGATCAGGTCGGCGCGGCGCTGGACGCTGTACTTGGCGAGCAGGTTGGAGACGTGGAACTTCGCGGTCCGCTCGGACATGTGGAGCTTCGAACCGATCTCCTTGTTGGACAGGTTCTGCATCAGCAGCTCCAGGACCTCCTGCTCGCGCTTGCTCATGCGCACCCCGACCGGAGCCGGGCGGGGACGGTGCAACCCCTCGAGGGTCGTATCCACGAACGTCGAGAGGAGCGTCCGCGGCACCCAGAAGCCTCCGGCGGCCACCTCCCGCAGCGTGCGCGGCAGGTAGGCCTCGGTCTCCGAGTACTTGAGCAGTCCCTTGACGCCCTGGCGAAGCAGCGGAAAGACGTTCGACTCGGCGAGCTTCTCCGCGATCACGACCAGCCGCGCCTTGGGGTATCGGGCGAAGATCGCCGCGATGTACGCCTCCGTGACCTGCCGGTGGGAGTGCGCCTCGACGACATAGACGGCGGCGCGCGGAACCGCCATCGAGGCGTCGGGCGGCTGGTTGGCCTCGACCCGGCGATCGAGCACCTGCGCCTTGTTGTCGCCGGTCAAGAGCCTCTCGAACTCCGACAGCAACAGGGGGTGGAACGAAAACAGGCAAACAGTGGCGCGAGGGGTTGACGCAACCTTACGCAACCCCAACAGCCTACTGAATTCACCCCGCCGGGGCAAGACAACTCTCCTCCCGGTAGTGGGTCAATTTGAACATGAGCCACTGACCGTCCCATCCGCCCGGCGTCCGGCCCGCGGCCCGGGCTTCACTTCGGCTCAAGCGGGGCTGAGCGGGCCCCCCCGGGAGCCGGCGGCGTTTCCCGAGGAGGCGATGGGTGACGAGCACGGGCGCGACCACCTCCGGCATGCAGGCCACGTCGGTGATGTCCGGCGCCTTCGGCGCGCGGAAGACGGCGGTCATCCTGGTCAACTTCACCGACAAGGCGACGCAGCCCTACACGGTCGCGAACGCCAGAGACACCGTCTTCACGACAGTCAGCAACTTCGACCTGGAGAACTCCTACGGCCAGACCTGGCTGACGGGCGACGTCTTCGGCTGGTACACGATCGCTCAGAGCGCGACCGTCTGCGACTCGAACACGACGGTCAATCTGGCCAAGTCCGCGGCCGCGGCGGCCGGCGCGAATCTCGCCAACTAAAACCACTTCGTCATCGGTTTCCCCGGCAACGCCTGCGGCTGGTGGGGACTCGGGACGGTGGGCGGTGCCCCCTCCACGGCCTGGATCAACGGGAGCTTCGTCCTCCAGGTCGTCGCCCATGAGATGGGTCACAACTTCGGCCTCTACCATTCGCACTCTCTTGACTGCGGCTCGGTCCCGCTCGGCACGGGCTGCACCATGGACGAGTACGGCGACATCGTGGACAACATGGGCTACTCCTCCTACCAGACCGGGACCAACCTGTCCGTCGTCGCGGCTCTCTCCGGCCCGACGCAGTCCGTGGAAGCCGACTTCACCTCCGTGGACAACAACCTCGGGCCGAAGTTCGGTCTCGTCCTGCGCTACCAGGATTCCCACAACTACTACCTCATCCATCGCGTAACCGGCGGTTCGAGCCGCCTGTACATTTCCAAGGTCGTCAACGGCGTCCAGACCGACCAGGCCAACGTCTCGATCGCCAATCCCACCAAGAACGTGGCCTTCCACATCAAGGGGCGGGTTTCCGGCTCGACCCTCTCGCTCGACTTCGGCGTCAACAGCCTCCACGCGGCCCCGGAAACGGGGCCGGTTTTCTTCTTCTCCCCTTCCCTGCGGGAGAGGGCCGGCAGCCTGCTAGAGTCCCCTCGAAGCCATGGCACAGGCGCGGCATGTCTTCGTCACGGGCGGGAGCGGCTACATGGGCCGCCGCGTGATCCCGCGGCTCCTCGGGCGCGGGCACCGGGTGCGGGCGCTCGTGCGCGAGGGATCGCAGGGGAAGCTCCCGCAGGGTTGCGAGGCCGTCGTCGGTAACGCTCTCGACGAAGCGACGTTCGCGTCCCGGGTGGCCCCCGCCGACACCTTCCTCCAGCTCGTCGGCGTCGCCCACCCCTCCCCGGCCAAGGCGGCGGAGTTTCGCGCCGTGGACCTCGTCTCCGTCCGGGCCTCGGCGAAGGCCGCCGCCGCGGCGGGGGTCTCCCATTTCGTCTACGTCAGCGTCGCGCAGCCGGCGCCGGTCATGAAGGCCTACGTCCAAGCGCGGGCGGAGGGGGAGGCGGCGATCCGGGCGGCCGGCGTCAACGCCACGTTCGTGCGCCCCTGGTACGTGCTGGGGCCGGGCCATCGCTGGCCATACTTCTTCCTTCCCGTCTACCGTCTCCTGCAGCTCTTCCCGGCAACGCGGGACACCGCGCTGCGGCTCTACCCGGTGACGCTCGCGCAGATGGTGGCCGCGCTGGTCGCGGCGGTCGAGGAGCCGGCCTCCGGCGTCCGGATCGTCGAAACGCAGGAAATCCGCCGGGCGAGGCTCCCGGGCTGACGCCGGCCATGGAGTGGAAGCGGGACGGCTTCATGGTCTCGACGGAGAAGGGGAGGCTCGACCGCGGCGTCATCCACGCATTCCTGCGCGGCTCCTACTGGGCGAACGGGATCCCGCGGGAGGTCGTGGACCGTTCGATCGAGAACTCCCTCTGCTTCGGCCTCTACGACGGGGAAGCGCTCGTCGGTTTCGCCCGCGTCATCACCGACAAGGCGACGTTCGGCTACCTCTCCGACGTCTTCGTGCTCGAGTCCCACCGGGGCCGGGGGCTCGCCACCTGGTTTATGGAAGTCGTCCTGGCGCATCCGGATCTCCACGGAATCCGCCGCTGGATGCTCGCGACCGCCGACGCCCACGGCCTCTACCGCAAGGTCGGCTTCACCGGCCTCTCCAGGCCCGAGCGCATCATGGAGAAGCTCCTCCCCGACGCCTACGGAGCCGCCCGCCGCTGATCGTGCGGGACGTTTCTCCGACCAAAATCGAGGGTGTCCTCTCCGTTGTCTCTGGTGTATAAATCGCGAGACTCAACGGACATCGAAACTCCGCGCGTCTGCGCTCCGACGCACGAGGTTTCCTTTTCGGTCAGGCGAAAAAGGAGATCACGATGATTTGTCTCTCGCGTCCCCGATCCTCCAGGTTCCCGTTTGCCGCGCTCTTCTCCTGCGTTCTCCTCGCGCTGGCCCTCCTTCCGGGCACAGGCCTGGCCGTGTCCTCGACGATCGTCATCAGCCAGGTCTACGGCGGCGGCGGAAACGCCGGCGCGACGTTGAAAAACGATTTCATCGAGCTCTACAACCTCGGAAGCACGACCGTGGACGTCTCCGGTTGGTCCGTGCAATACGCGTCGTCGGCCGGCACTTCATGGAACAGGACGAACCTCAACGGATCGATCGCGCCGGGCCACTACTACCTGGTTCAGGAGGCCGCCGGGGCCGCTGGCACGGTGGATCTCCCCCCGCCCGATGCCACCGGCACGATCAACATGGCCCTGGGAGCGGGCAAGGTGGCCCTCGTCAACAACCAGACGACGATCACGAGCGGGACGAGCTGCCCTTCCGGGGCCACGATCGTGGACTTCGTCGGCTACGGGACGTTGACGAACTGCTTCGAAGGGGCCGGCCCGACCGGGCAGCTGAGCAACACGACGGCCGCGCTGCGCAATGACAGCGGCTGCGCGGAAACGGACAACAACAACGCCGACTTTTCGACGGGGGACCCGAATCCGCGCAACACCGCTTCTCCCACGCACGCGTGCGGCGGGCCGACGCCTCCCACCGGCGTCGGAGCGGCCAATCCCCCGGCGGTCGATCCGGGACAGATGTCTCTCCTGACGGTCACCGTCACGCCCGGCGCGAATCCGACGAGCACCGGCATCACCGTCGCGGCCGACCTCTCGGCGATCGGGGGCTCGGCGGCGCAGACCTTCTTCGACGACGGCACCAACGGCGATGTGACGGCCGGCGACAACGTCTTCTCCTACCAGGCCACCGTCTCGGGCGCCACGACGGGAGGCAACAAGACCCTCCCCTTCACGGTCGCGGACGCGCAGGCGCGCAGCAGCACGGGCTCGATCCCACTGGCCATCAACCCGCCCTTCGTCGCGATCCATGACATCCAGGGGTCGGGGACGACCTCGCCGCACGCGGGTGAGCTGGTCTCGACGACCGGCATCGTGACGGGCGTCAAGACCAACGGCTTCTTCATCCAGACCAAGCCCGGCTTCGAGGACGCGAACCCGCTCACTTCCGAAGGCGTCTTCGTCTTCACGTCCTCCGCGCCCCCGGCGGCCGCGGCGGTGGGCAACGAGGTCAAGGTCGCGGGGATGGTCCAGGAGTTCATCCCGTCGGCCGACATCAACAGTCCTCCCTCCACCGAGATCGCCGGATCGCCCACCGTTACGCTGCTTTCGAGCGGCAACCCGCTTCCCGCGGCCGTCACGCTGACCGCGGCCGACACGGACCCGGCCGGCTCGATCGAGCAGCTGGAGAGGTTCGAGGGGATGCGCGTCCACGTGGATTCGCTGACCGTCATCGCGCCCACGCAGGGCACGATCAATGAGACCAACGCAACGTCGGCCTCCAACGGCGTTTTCTACGGCGTCATCACCGGGATCGCTCGCCCCTTCCGCGAGCCTGGCGTCGAGGTCCCCGACCCGCTTCCGCCCGGCTCGCCGTGCTGCGTGCCGCGCTTCGACGGGAACCCCGAGCGGCTGCGCGTGGACAGCGACGGGTTGATCGGCGCCGCGCCGCTCGAAGTCACGACCGGGGCCGTGGTGACCAACCTGACCGGGCCGCTCGACTACTCCTTCCGGACCTACACGATCGACCCGGACCCGGCGAGCCCCCCCTCCGCGTCGGGAAACATCAGCGCGGTCCCGGTTCCCGTTCCCTCGCCCGACGAGTTCACCGTCGCCTCCTTCAATCTCGAGCGGTTCTTCGACACGGTCGACGATCCGGCGACGTCTGACGCCGTCCTGACGGCGGCGGCGTTCGCGATGAGACTGAACAAGGCCTCTCTCGCGATCCGCAACGTCCTGCGGATGCCCGACATCCTCGGAGTCGAAGAGATGGAGAACCTGACGACGCTCCAGTCCCTCGCGGACAAGGTCAACGCCGACGCGGTCGCGGCAGGGCAGCCCAATCCGAGCTATGCCGCATACCTTTCCGAAGGCAACGACATCGGCGGAATCGACGTCGGGTTCCTCGTGAAGACCACCCGCGTCACCGTCGTCGACGTCACCCAGTACAACAAGGACGAGACCTACATCGACCCCAACACCGGCACGCCGGCGCTCTTGAACGACCGGCCGCCGCTTCTGCTCCGCGCCACGGTCCAGGCCCCGATCGGCGCTCCCTTTCCGATCACGGTCATCGTCAACCACCTGCGCTCCCTCTCGGCCGTGGACGACCCGGTCGACGGCAACCGGGTGCGGACCAAACGCCGCGCGCAGGCGGAGTCGCTGGCGAGCCTTATCCAGGCGCGCCAGGCCGCCGACCCCACCGAGCACATCGTCTCGATCGGCGACTACAACGCCTACGAGTTCTCCGACGGCTACGTGGACATGGTCGGCACGATCAAGGGGACGCCGACCCCCTGCGACGAGGTCGTCCTCTGCTCGCCCGACCTGGTCAACCCCAACCTCACGGACCTCGCGGAGACAGTGCCGGCGGCGGATCGCTACTCCTACTCCTTCGACGGGGCGGCGCAGGTGCTCGATCACGAGCTCGTCACGCAGAACCTGATGGGGCGCTTCGACGGCCTCCACTACGCGCGAAACGACGCGGACTTCCCCGAGTCCTTCCGCAATGATCCCAACAGGCCCGAGCGCATCACCGACCACGACATGCCGGTGGCCTACTTCCGGCTGCCGCTCCTCGGGGCCCTCTCCCCGGCGAAGGTGTGGGTGGGCCTGAAGAACAGCGACGACGTCGGCACCCGCTTCGATTTGCGCGCGGAGGTCTATTACAACGGCTCGACGCTCGCTGGGTCGGGCGAGGTCACCAACGTCGCCGGCGGGTCGAGCGGCTTCAACAACGCGAAGCTCGACACGATCCCGCTCGACGTTGCGACGGCCATCGGGTTCGCGCCGGGCGACACCCTCTCCATCAAGCTCCTCGTGCGAAACACCTGCACCCCCGGCGGCCACAACTCCGGCACGGCGCGGCTCTGGTTCAACGACGCCGCCGCCGACACTCATTTCGATGCGACGATCGACGGCCAGGACGGCAACGAGTACCTGCTGGACGGGGGCGCTCTCGGGACCTCCGCGGGTGCCGGACCGAAAAAGACGATCGACGTCGCCGCCGGCGCCAAATGCAGCGCTTTCAAGTCCTTCGGGACCTGGACCCGGACGATCAACTAGGAAACTGTCGCAGGAATCTTCGGGGCGGCCCTCGTGGCCGCCTTTTTTTCTCTGGCGCGAGAAGACGTCGCCTCCTCGCGGTAAACTTCCCGCCCGCCTATGACCGCCGTTCGCTAGCCAGGACAATTCCCGCCCGCGAGAGGCGACGAACAATTCGTCGGCCAATCGAGGCGCTGTCATCCCGAGGTCGCCGACGCGCCAAAGCCGCTATGGCGACGGCGCGAGCGCGAGCGACGAGGGATCTGCTCCCGGCGTTTCCCGGAGCGCGAGGGCAGATCCCTCCCTTCACTCGGGATGACGAAGAGCTTCGCTCGGGAGGACAGAGAACCACACGCGGCCAAAAACGGCCGTCAAGAGAGGAGAACCTCCGTGAACGCAAATCCAAACTGGTGGGAGACTTTCTTCACCGGCCTGATCGTGGACTTCTGGCGAAGGGTCATGCCGCCCGAGGCCACACGGGCCGAGGCGGGCTTCTTCGAGAAGCTGCTGGGCGTCCGGCCGGGCGCCCGGCTCCTCGACGTGCCGTGCGGAGACGGCCGGCTGGCGCTCGAGCTTGCCCGGCGCGGCTACCGCCTCACGGGCGTGGACATCTCCGAGGATTTCCTCGGCGCGGCCCGCGAGGGCGCCGTGTCGCTCGACCTCGAGGTCGAGTGGCGGCGGTCAGACATGCGCGACCTTCCCTGGCGCGAGGACTTCGACGGCGCCTTCTGCGGCGGCTCGAGCTTCGGCTACCTTGGAGACGCCGGCGACCGGGAGTTCGTCGAAGCGGTCGCCCGCGCCTTGAAGCCCGGCGCGCGTTTCGTCATCGACGCCGTGAAGGCGGCCGAGGCCATCCTGCCCCAGTTTCGCGACCGCTACGAAATGGAGGCGGGAGACATCCGGTTCGCCGCCGAGAACCGATACGTCCCCGAGACCGGGTGGGTCGAGAACCGATACACCGTCTCGCGGGGCGATCAGACCGAGGTCCGCCTGGCGCGGCACCGCGTCTACACCTGCCGGGAGATCGCCTCGATCCTCGAGCGCGCCGGTTTTGCGCGGATCGAACTCTTCGGCTCGCTCTCCGGCGAGCCGTTCCGCCTCGGCTCCTCGCGCCTGATCGTCCTCGCCGAGCGGAGCGTCTGAGTCGAGCTTCCGGCGAGGGAGAGGCCCCGTCTGTCAGGTGCTCTCCCGCGGTACGTACGGATAGCAGCCGAGGACAAGCCGGTAGGGGGTGCCGGGCGCGGGCGAGCCGTCCGGCTTCAGGTTGGGAGAGGTGTAGTCGGTGACGACGCGGACGACGGCATCCTGGAGAGCCCGCTCGAATCGCTCCCTCTGCTCGGAGGTTTCAAAGCGGAACTGGGACTTGAGCGCCAGGGCCGAGGCCGGCTTCGCGGTTCTCCCCGATTCGCGCCAAACGCGGACGAGATCGGAGCCCATCTGGCAATTGAGCGCCATCAGATAGCCGGCGCTCGCGGCATCCTCGACCCTCCGCCAGTCGGCGCCGACGTCCCCGAGGAGCTCTGGCGACAGGAGAAACGCCGGGGCAGAGGCGACATAGCGCTGCTCGATCATGTTGCGGCGGCGCCGCCGTCCGGAACGCCTCAAGAACCCGCTCCGGGCCAGCACGCGTACGTGGTAATTGACTCTCTGGCGCGAAAGGCCGAGTTGCTGAGAGATTTCGGAGGCCGAGGCGGGCTCGCGCGTCAGTCGCAGGATCTCCAGGCGCAAGGGCTGCAGGACCTCGGCCGCGCGCGCGCGTTCGGTGATGCAGTGGATTTCGTCAGCGGAGTCCATGACAAAATAGTATTTCTTGAAAAATATATTTGTCAATATGAGATCCCGCGGGCCAAGGGCGAAATGCCACGGAGACGGCGCCTGTTGCGCAAGCTCATGACAGGCCGAAGGAAATGGCCCGGCCTCGCCCGGCAGGGCCAACGAAGAGAGGGATAGAGATGCCAAGGACGGGCCTCTTCGGCGGGAGCGTGACGTCCCGGCTTCCCAAGGGAGAGGGTCGCCGCGGCCGCGGCGAAGACGAAAAGAAGAAGAAGACCCCTCCCCTGCGCACGATCCTGCGCGACGCCGGCGAGCTCGTGGCGGCCCGCAGGGGGCGGCTCGGCCTGGGCCTGGCGATTCTCTTCATCAACCGGCTGGCCGGGTTTGTCATCCCATTCATGCCGAGGTACCTTCTGGACGAGGTCCTCGGAAAGGGGCGGCGAGAGCTCCTCCCCACTCTCGTCCTGGCCGCGTCGGGCGCGACGCTGCTTCAGGCGGTCACGTCGTACGCCCTGTCCCAGGTCCTCGGAAAGGCCGCCCAGCGCTCGATCACGGAAATGCGCCGCCGCGTGCAGAGGCACGTCGGCCGGCTCTCCGTCTCCTACTTCGATCAGACCAAGGTCGGATCGCTCCTCTCGCGCGTCATGACGGACGCCGAGGGGATCCGCAACCTCGTCGGGACCGGCCTGGTGGAGGTCGTCGGAGGCCTCCTCACGGCCGCGATCGCGCTCGTCATCCTGCTCGCGCTCAACTTCAAGCTGACGGCAATCGCCCTGTCGATCCTCTCCCTCTTCGGCTTCGTCCTTCTCTACGCCTTCAAGACCCTGCGCCCCCTCTTCCGGCAGCGCTCCAGGATCAACGCCGAGGTCTCCGGCCGCCTGACGGAGTCCTTCGCCGGGGTGCGCGTCGTCAAGGCGTACCGGGCCGAGCGGCGGGAGGCGCTCGTCTTCTCCAAGGGGGTCCACCGGCTCTTCCGCAACGTGGCGAAGACGATGACGGGCTTCTCCGCCGTGACGGCCTTCTCGACGCTCCTCTTCGGAGCGATCTCCGTCTCGATCCTCTGGGTCGGGTCCAACGACGTGCTGGCCGGGCGCATGACGATGGGCGCTCTCTTCCAGTTCACGGCGCTTCTTGCGATGCTCGTCGGCCCGGTCGTGCAGATCGTCTCGATCGGGAGCCAGATCACCGAGGCCTTCGCGGGCCTCGAGCGGATCCGGGAGATCCGCAACGAGCTGACCGAAGACGCCGGCGACGAGACGCGCGCGACTCTCCCGCCCATCGAGGGGCAGGTCGAGTTCAGGGACGTGACCTTCGAATACAAGCCGGGCGTTCCCGTGCTCCACGGCATCTCCTTCACCGCGAAGCCCGGCACCTCGACGGCGCTCGTCGGGCCCTCCGGCTCCGGGAAGAGCACGCTGATCGGCCTCGTGGCCGCCTTCTACAGGCCTTCCTCGGGGACGATCCTCGTGGACGGAAAGGATCTCGCCGGCGTTCGCCTCTCCGACTACCGGTCACAGCTCGGCGTGGTGCTCCAGGACAACTTCCTCTTCGACGGCACGGTCCTGGAGAACATCGCCTTCGCGCGCCCGGAGGCCTCCGACGAGGAGGTCCTGCGCGCCGCGAGGATCTCCCGCAGCGACGATTTCGTCGCGAAGCTGCCCGAGAAATACGACACGGTCGTCGGCGAGCGCGGCGTCAAGCTCTCCGGCGGGGAGCGCCAGCGCGTCGCGATCGCGCGGGCGATTCTCGCGGACCCGCGGATCCTGATCCTGGACGAGGCGACCTCGTCCCTCGACAGCGAGAACGAGGCGGCGATCCAGCAGGGCCTCTCCGAGCTGATGAAGGGCCGCACGACGTTCGTCATCGCCCACCGCCTCTCGACGATCCGCCGGGCCGATACGATCCTCGTCCTGGAAGACGGCCGGATCATCGAGCGCGGCCGCCACGAGGACCTCCTCGCGCACGGCGGACGCTACGCCGATCTCTACAACCGCCAGTACGGCGTCGAAGCGAACATCTTCCGCAACCCGGGAGAGACCGAGAAGCCCGCCGAGGACGAGTCGCTTCCCCGCGCCGCCGCCGATGCCGGCGTGGGGCGCCTGCCGCTCGTGGGGGCCGGGCCTAACGAGTGACCGGGGTTAGTCCCTCCGGCCGCCCAGGAAGCGCAGCATGAAGAGGAAGAGGTTGATGAAGTCGAGGTACAGGGAGAGGGCGCCGACGACGGCGTAGGAACCGGTGCCCCCTTCCGGGAGCGCGGCCGCCATCATCTTCAGCCGCTGGGCGTCCCAGGCCGTCAGGCCGGTGAACACGATGACGCCGACGACCGAGATGACGAACTGCAGTCCGCTCGAGTGCCAGAAGAAACCAACCGCCATCGCCAGGAAGAGCCCGATGAGCCCCATCCAAACGAAGTGGCCGACCCCCGCGAGGCTTCTCTTCGTCGTCGAGCCATACAGCGCCAGCGCCCCGAACATGCCCGCCGTGATGACGAACGTCGAGGCGATCGATGCGCCCGTATAGGCCAGGAAGATGAAGGAGAGCGTCGCGCCGTTCAAGGCCGAGTAGACGATGAAGAGAGCCGACGCCGTCGCGGGCGCGATCTTCTGAACCCGCGCCGACAGGAAGAAGACGAGGCCGAGCTCGGCGATGATCATCCCGAAGAAAAGAAGCCGGTTGGCGAAGATCGCCTGCAGAAGCGCCGGAGAAGACGCGACCGAAAGCGCCACGGCGGCCGTGATCCCCAGGCCCACGAACATCCAGCCATAGACCGAACGCAGGAAGGAGGTCACCTTCTCGGCCGTCAGGGGCGCCGGCTGAAAAGCGGAGGCGGGCGTCATGTCGAATCGGTTCATTCGCTCACTCCTTTGGAGAAACCCGGAATCAAAGAAACGTCTCGAAGCGGGAGAGAATTCCTCGGGTGGTTTCGGAGGGCCGTCTCCCAATCACCAATCACCAATCACCAATCACCAATCACCAATCACCAATCACCAATCACCAATCACCAATCACAAATACTCTCCTAGTTCACCTTGTACTTGAGTGTCTCGAGGAATTGACGGGCGATGGGATCTTCCGGAGCCTCGGCGAGGGCGCCTTCGAACTCCAGGATCGCCTCGGCGAACTCTCCGCGCGCCGCCCGCAGCCGGCCGAGGTTCAGGTACGGGAAGTGGCGCGGCTCGTAGCGGGGCGCGCGCTTGGCCTGTTCGAACCAGGGCACGGCGTCCTCGGCCCTGCCCTGCTCCATCAGGTAGCAGCCGATGTCGTTGTACGGGTTGCCGAAGGACGGATCCGTCGCGATCGCCTTGCGGCACTCCTCGATCGCGTCCTCCAGGCGGCCGGCGAAGGAGTAGGCCCAGCCGCGGAACGTATAGGCCTCCGCCGTGGGCCTGACCTCGAGTGAGCGCGTGAAAAGAGAGATGGCCTCCTCGAGGTCTCCCGCGAGGAGCCGGTCGGTCCCCTCCTGCCAGAGCTTCAACGCTCGCTCGCGCGTCTCCATGGGGCCAATGTTAAACCGGGTTGCGCGCTTCGGGACGAGACCTCACCGGGATTAATCCCGCACCGGATCTTGCTTGGAGAGGATGTGATGAGCGTCCGGCGCTTCCTGTCTCCGGTGCTGCTGCTCGCTGGAGCCGTCCTCCTCGGGATTGCCGCCCGGCACTACGTCCGCGGGCACCTGGCCCAGCTCGCGGGCCGGCGAGACTGGGAGAGGTCAATCGCGGCAATCCCTTCCGGCGCCGCGGCCACCGCCGCGGCCACCGCGGCGCAGGCCACACCGAAGGAGAACCCGGGTATCGCTTCCGCGCTCCCGACTCCGGCCGCCGCGGAGCCCCCCTACCCGTACGGGAAGCCGATCGCGCGGCTGCGCATCCCCGCGGCCGGGATGGACTACGTCGTCTTCGGCGGCGCCGACCAGGCGATTCTGGAGAAGGGACCCGGCCACGTGCCGGGCTCGGAGCTGCCCGGGGAGGAGACCTCGCGCGGCAACTGCGTGATCACCGCGCACCGGGACTCCCACTTCCGCCACCTCGGTTGGCTTCGCAAGGGGCATCGCATCGAGCTCGAGACTCCGTCCGGGACGATCTCCTACCGCGTCGTCTCTCGCGAGATCGTAAAGCCCGACGCCGTGCGGGTCCTCCAGGCCACGGCGAAGCCCCGCCTGACCCTGATCACCTGCTACCCGTTCAATTGGGTCGGGGCCGCGCCGGAGCGGCTCGTGGTTGTCGCCGAGCCGGTTTCCCAGCCGGCGCGCCCGCCGTCGGCGATTCCGAGAGCCGGCGGCTGAATTTTGGTTGCCCGGCCTCTTCACGAAGAGGAGACGCCGTGCGGTCGGCGGAGTAGGCTTGCGACTTGCCGGAGCGGAGTTTGACGAATGACCGCGGTCGAAAACCGGGCGACTCGAGCAGGGATCATGACGGCTGAGACTCCCCGCGGAAGGCTGCTCGGGGTCTTCCTGCTCGGGCTCCTCGCCGGAGCCCTGGCGCTCTATTACTTCCTCTGGAGGACCGGCGGCCTCACTCCCGGCCATCCGCTGGCGCGCACCACGGCCGACCTCGCTTCGGGCAGCGGCGAGGCTGCGCCGCGAGTGGCTTCGCCTGCGGAGACTCCGTCTCCCGTCGCGAGCCCGCCGGAAGCGACGGCGACCTCGGGGAAGCTCCTCGCCGTTTCGGACGTTACGCCGCCGCCCGTGGGGTTCACACCCCTGGCCGGATTCACGCTCGGCCGGGAACCGCTCGTCATGCCGGTCGAGGGGGCCCGCGCGGCCGATCTTCGCGACAGTTTCGGGGAAGCGCGCGGCGCGGCTGGACGCCACGAAGCGATCGACATCTCGGCGCCGCGCGGTACGGTGGTCGTTGCCGCCGTGGACGGCTGGATCGAAAAGCTCCTGACCAGCGAGCGGGAGGGCCTGACGGTCTACGAGTTCGACAGTGATCGCGGCTACTGCTACACGTACGCTCATCTGGATCGCTACGCGGAGGGGGTCAAGGAGAAGCAGCTCGTGCGCCGGGGCGATCGTCTGGGGTACGTCGGCTTCACGGGCGACGCACCGGCGGAGGCGCCGCACCTCCATTTCGCGATTCTCAAGCTCGGGCCGGGAAAGCAGTGGTGGATCGGAACCCCGGTCAACCCCTATCCCTTTCTCCTCGGAGCCCGATAGAGGAGGTTATGAGCTAAGATGGGGCGGGTTGCTTCCTGCTCATAACCCATAACTCATTACCCATAACTCATAACTCATAACTCACGACTCACCACCCGATGGACGACGATCGCAAGTACAGGCATCGAGGCTACATGGACTCCGAGCGCGGCTCCTCGTCTGGCCGCCGGCCTTCGGGGCCCCGCCCGTCGCGCGACGAGGGTCCCCGCGGCCGCGGAGCCGACACGGAGAAGGCCGTCGTCTTCGCCTGCCGGGCCTGCGGCGAGAAACGGCGGGACCTGGAGGGCATCCGCACGGATTCCACGTGCGTGCGCTGCGGATCCGACCTGCACGCCTGCCGCCAGTGCGCGCACTTCGACACCTCTGCCCGTTTCGAGTGCACCCAGCCGATTCCCGCGCGCATTCCCGACAAGAACGTGCGCAACACCTGCCGCTTCTATGCGCCCGCGAAGTCCTTCGATCTCGCGGGAACGAAGGCGCTGAACACCCCCGAGGACGCCCGCGCCGCGTTCGACAGACTGTTCAAGAAATAGGTTTCAGGTTCCAGGTTTCAGTCTCGTTTCGGACGCGGCTCCTGAAACTTGAAACCTGAAACCGCTTCGCCTCGCGCACGGCGCGGCGAAAGACCTTCCGCAACATCGTACGAGTCAGCTTCCCGGTGAAGGTATTCTGCTGGCTCGGGTGATAGGAAGCCACGAGCACATGGCCTCCGATCCGGAACACGGCGCCGTGCGCGAAGCGCGGGCGAGGCCGCGGCAGCGCGCACCCGGCCAGCCCGAGGACCTTCAGACAGGCGCCGAATGCGAGCGCCCCGAGCGCGACGATCACCGACGGGCGCGGAAGAAGCGACAGCTCCCGCGCCAGGTATTCGCGGCAGTTGTCGAGCTCCCGCGGGAGAGGCCGGTTGCCGGGCGGCGCGCATCGGACGGCGGCCGACACGAGCGCTCCGGAGAGCTTCAGCCCGTCGCCCTGCCGGCGCGACTCGGGCTGGTTTGCGAGGCCCGCCTCGTACATTGCCCGGAAGAGAAAATTGCCCGACTCGTCTCCCGTGAAGACCCGTCCCGTACGGTTGCCCCCGTGGGCCGCCGGCGCCAGGCCCACGACGAGGATGCGCGCCCGCGTATCGCCGAAAGCGGGGAGTGGCCTCGCCCAGTAGGTCTCGCCGCGGAAGCGCCGGGGCGGATCCTGGGCGGAAAGCTCCCTCCAGTTCACCAGCCGCGGGCAGCGCCGGCAGGCGACGACTTCTCTTTCGAGCCTCCGGAACGTGTCGCGCAGAGGACTAACTTCGGGAGTACTTGCCCATCAGGGTCGCCTGGGCGAGGACGTGCCCTTTCATGGCGCGCTCGACGTCCGCCTTGGTCCCGCCCGAGGAGAGCTGGATCTCCGCGTCGAGCACATAGAGCTTGAACATGTAGCGATGGGTCCCGCTCGGAGGGCAGGGCCCACCGTAGCCGACTTTCCGAAAGTCGTTGGTCCCCTGAGTGCCTCCCCCGAGGACGTTCCCGCGAGCCGGCACCGCCTCGGGCAATCCATTCGTCCTCGCGGGGAGATTGAAGATCACCCAGTGGACCCATGTCTTCGACGCGTCGGGATCGTCGCAGATCAGGGCGAGAGTCTTCGCCCCTTCCGGGATCCCGCTCCAGGAGAGAGGCGGGGAGATGTCTTTGCCGTCGCACGTGTACTGGCCGGGGATCTTCCCCCCCTCGGAGAACGCGGAACTCTCGATGTGAATCGCCATCGGCGCCCCCTTCGCGATCAATCCGAACGACAGCACAACCAGGAGTCGTGCCGCGATCACTTCTTCGCCTTCGGCGAGCCGGCCGCCGGCAGCGGCTCGGGGACCCCCATTTTCCGCCAGCGCTTCTTCTTCTCCTCCCAGTCCTCGAGGGCCCTCTTGCGGTTGACCCCCGCGGCCTGGGCGCGCTTGTCGTCCTCGCTGAGCGCCGGACCGTTGTTTGATTGATCTGTTTCGGCCATCCCTGCGGATTCTACAAAAAAGATCGGGTTTCAGGTTTCAGGTTTCAGGACTCCGAAACCTACTGGATGATCAGGAGCCCGATCATCCCCGCGTGTTGCTGCGGATCGCCGCCGCATTCGTTGTTGGTGCAGGTGAACGGGTAGGTGTTGCGCTGGAAGGGCTGAGGCGTGAAGGACGGGATCACGAAGTCGGGTTTTCCGAGCTCGATGTCGTCGTATCCGGGCAGACCGAGGTCCGAGATGCCGGAGAACCCGTGGCGCGGGTTCGTGGTCTGGGCCGTGTCCACGTTGTGAAAGACGAGCCTGTACGTCGTTCCGACGTTCAGGATGAGCGGCGGAGAAACGGGGCCGCCGGGGTTGAAGTCCCAGGCTTTGACGTTGATCGTGATCGTTTGGATGCCGGGAGAGGGCGTCGGCGTCGGCGTGGGAACGGGAGTGCTCGTCGGCGTCGGCGTGGGAGGGTTGAAGCCGGGAGGCGCCGCGGCGTCCCGCGCCCCCACGATCAGGACGAGGTCCCCGGATGTGTTGTCCGCCTCCGCCGCGTACGTGAACAGCGGACTCTCCGGGTCGGCCGCCTCCACCGTCGCATAGCCGTTCGACCTCTCCAGGCTCCCGAAACCCACTTGCTCGTAGATGTTGTTGACCTGCGTGCCACCCTGCGCCCCGAGCACCAGCGACAGGGACCCCAGCAGCACCGGCCCGTCGTAGAGCCGGACCGTCGCCGTCACCTCGCTCCCGTTGGGGTTGTACAGGCCGATGTTCGTCCGCGCGTCCCCGTTGACGAGGCCCGGCAGCACCGTCACGGCCCGGGCCGCCGACGCCGGCAGTCCCGGAATGAACATTCCCACGAATCCGCCCCCCGACGCCGGCGAACGCAGCTGGGAGCTCACGACGAGGCTCCCCGCATCGGCGCTCGTCACAAACTCCACGGCCCCGACCGAGTCCGGCGCGCCGAAGAGACTCACCCCGATGTCGTCGAAGGCCCTGGCCTCGCGCGGCGCCAGTTCGAACACCCGCGTCGCCCCGTTGAACCGGTACACCGCCGTGACGGTCACGACGTCCGTGTACGACGTGTTGAACACCCTCACATCCGACACGAATGGCATGCCGCCGACTCCCGTCGCCGACGCCACCACCGGCAAGGTCACCGTCTCGGCGAGAAGCGGGCCACAAAGCAGGACCACGAAGGCTCCCGCCAGCAGCCGGCCCGCGACGCGAAGACTTGCGAATCCCACGACTCTCCTTCCGGACCCCTTCCGCACGCCGGTTAGACGATACCGCGGCCGCCGCCGTTGACGCGAACAGCCGCCGCGGCTCCGCCGGAGCGCGGCCGGCACTTATAATGCCGGCCCGCCGTGACTTCCCGCCCTCCCGAGCTCGAGATCCTCCGGCGCGGCGTCGTGGATTTCATCGAGGAAGAAGACCTCGTCCGCAAGATCGCCCGCGGCCCCTTGACCGTCAAGGTCGGGTTCGATCCGTCGGCGCCCGACATCCACCTGGGGCACACCGTCGTTTTGCGCAAGATGCGCCACTTCCAGGACGCCGGCCACCGGGTCGTCTTCGTGGTCGGAGATTTCACGGGGATGATCGGCGACCCTTCCGGCAAGAAGTCCACGCGCCCGCAGCTGACCCGGGCCGAGGTCGAGGCCAACGCGAAGACCTACACGACGCAGGCCTTTAAGATCCTGGACGAGAAGAAGACCGCGATCGAGTTCAACAGCCGCTGGCTCTCGCCGCTCGGCGCCGAGGGCTTCATTCGCCTCGCCTCGAAGATGACGGTCGCGCGGATCCTCGAGCGCGACGACTTCCAGAAGCGGTGGACGGCGCACCAGCCGATCGCCCTCCACGAGCTCTTCTACCCGCTGGCGCAGGGGTACGACTCGGTGGCACTCAAGGCCGACGTCGAGCTCGGCGGCACGGACCAGCTCTTCAACCTCCTGGTCGGCCGCGACTTGATGCGCGAGGAAGGGCTCGAGCCGCAAGTCGTCATGACGCTGCCGCTGCTGGTGGGACTCGACGGCACCGAGAAGATGTCCAAGTCGCTCGGCAACGCGATCGGCATCCAGGAGCCGCCCGCGGAGATCTACGGAAAGCTCATGTCCATTCCGGACAGGCTGATCTGGAGCTACTACGAGCTCCTGACCGACGTCCCGGCGCCGGAGCTCGCCGAGCGGCGCCGCCGCGTCGAGTCGGGAGAGGAGAACCCGCGGGACGCCAAGGCGGACCTCGCCCGCATCGTGACGGGGCAGTTCCACGGAACGGAGGCCGCGGCCCGCGCCGAAGAGGATTTCCGGCGCGCCTTCTCGAAGGGCGAGCTGCCCGAGGAGATCGAGACGACCGAGCTGCCGGCCGCGGAGACCTCCGCCGCGCGCGTCCTCGTCGCCGCCGGGCTCGCGGCCTCGATGCGCGAAGCCCGGCGCAAGATCGCCGAGGGCGCGCTGGCCGTCTATGAGACCGGAGAGCCGCGCGTCGTCAGGGACCCTGAGGAACGCCTGGATACGGCGCGCCCGGCGACGCTACGGCTCGGAAGGCGTTTCCGGCGAGTCCGCTGGAGCAGCTGAGAGCTTCGGATGCAGGGCGTAGCCGGCGGCGAAGAAGAGGCCGACGGCCGCGTGGCTCCATCCGACCCACCGACGCGCCACGGCTCCCGTGAGGACGGGAATCAGGTAACCGGTCAGGGCCAGCGGAACCGCCGTCAGGGTGAGGAGACTCCCCGAGGGTCTCCCTTCGCGATGGTCTCCCGCGAACCGCGACAGCGCGTGCCTTCGGAAGATCAGACCCAGGGCAAAGACGGCGAAGGGCGCCGCGAGAACATGCGCCGCGAGCACGGACGGCTGCCAGGGCACGGCGAGCCGCGAGTCCGGGTCCGAAGCCGGGACGAAATACCTCAAGATCCCATAGAGGACCCCGCTTGCTGCGGTCAGGCTCCACCCGAGGTGGTTGATCCAGGCCTCCCAGCGTTTCAAGACGGCCTCCGCCGGAGGACCCGGTGCAGGGCCAGGACCCTCCGCGCGGCCTCGGTCGTCGCGCGCGCCGTCAGCGTCGCTCCGGAGATCGGCCGGACGCCTCGCTTCAACGACAGCTCGTCGTCCAGTTTCCTGCCGGAGAACTGCGCGTACCAGTGAGGCCGCGGCAGGTACTCCTCCGGCTCGCCGAAGGACATCACCTCGATCCGCGCGATCGCCCCCGTGGCGTCCACGAGGACCATCACCGTCTCGGCCAGCGTGCGGACAACATGGGTGTCGAAGTAGGCGGTCGCGACCTCCCGGCCGTCGCGCGTTCCGACATAGAACGCGGCGAGGGCGTCCGGGAGGCGCTCCGCGCCCGAGAGCTTGCGCGCCTCCTGCTGCTCTGACGCCGTCAGGAAGGCGGTCTTGCGTTCGACGGCCACGCCGGCGGGAAACGCGAGCGAGAGCGCCTCCTGCTGCGTCAGCAAGACCCTGGCTTCCGCCACTGCCGCGGCCAGGCCGAGCAGCGCCAGGAGCGGCGTCCTCAGAAGATGTAGCCGAGCGCCACGTTCCACTGGTTCACTCCCGTCCGCGCCGCGTTCCGGCGCTGCTGCCAATCGGTCTTCACGACCAGCTGCTCGATCGGCTTGAACGCGAGACCGATCGTGAGCACGCGCGCGTCGTTTTCGGGATTGCGCTCGTAGCCGGCCGGCACGCGCGCCTGCGTGTCGAATTTCTCGTAGCGCAGGAAGGAAAAGAACGACGCCCGCGAGCCGCTCGCGAGCGACAGGACATCGAAGGCGCCCTGGAGATACCACCCCTTCTGCCGGCTTCCGACCGATTCCTCTCCCTCGAAGCCGTTCAACTCGTTGACGAGCGCCGCGTCGCCGACGGTCGAAGCCGCATACAAGCCGCGGAGCCACAGTCCCCGCCACCGCCAATCCGCGTGGGCGTCCCAGATGGTCGTGCCGGCGCCGACGCCCCGGCCCGACGGCGTGACCCGGCCCTGGCCGGCCTTCCCCGAGAAGACCGCCGCCCCGAGGACGAGTCCCGGCGTGCCGGTGTAGTCGAGACGACCGGTGAAGGCCCAGTTTTTCGCGAGCGCCTCGGAGCCTTCCTGGCTCCCCTCCCGGATTCCCTCCGCGCTGTATCCCTCGGCGTTCAGGCCGTTGACCAGATACGCGGAGTAGGTTACCGGCCCCGCCTCTCCATAGCCGCCGAAGCCGATTTCCCGCCAGGTCGAGGGGATGATCCGTTGCTCGACGTCGGGCCGCAGCGCGCCAAGGAAGCTCGTCGGCTCGTGCTGCGTGTTGACCAGTCCCATCGGGATCAGGACCAGGCCAGCCCGCGCGTTGAAGGGACGCGAGTGCCGGTAATCGATGTACGCGAACTCGACCTCGGCTTCGCCTCCCTTGTCGGATGCCACGACGGCGTTTTCGTATTCGATCTCCGTGTTCAGGAGGAAGCGCTCGTCAAACTTGTAGCCGAGGTAGACGACCGCGCGCAGCAGCGTCACCTGGTCGTCCTGGAACGAGGCCTCACCGCTCTGGTTCTTCGCCGAGAAGTTCTGGTAGAGCGCCTCGCCGTACCCGCCGATGCTGACGCCCGGCTTGGCGGAATAGACCTTGGCCGCCGCCGGGCCCACGCCGTAGGCGCCGGTCGGGGACGCCGGCGCCGGGGCGGCCGCCTCTCCGAGCTTCAGCTTCTCGATCTCCCTGCTCAGGATGTCGATCTGCCGCTCGATCTCCGCGAGCTTCGCGGCGTCGGCGGCGGGCGCGGCCCGGACCGCGGCCAGCTCGGCGCGGGTCTGCTCCAGGAGCTTTTCAAGGCGCTCGATGCGCTGCTCGAGAGCTGCCTGGGGTTGCTCGCCGCGTGCCGGCGAGGCCGAGAGTAGGACGAGGATCAACGCGGCGATGACACCGGCGCGAATCGCGGAAGGGATCATGGGTTTGATTCCTCCAATTCGTAATTCAGTCCCGGAGAGGCGATCGCGTCGAGGCGATCGCCGAGGACCACGAGAAAGAGCGCCTCGTTCGGGAACCCTTCGCTCCGGAGCCGTTCAGAGAGGGCGAGCCCCTCCTTCGGGCCGAGGACGAAGAACGCGGTGGACAGGATGTCCGCCACGAGGCCCGAGGGCGCGATGGCGGAGGCGGACCCGAAGTCTTCGGCAGGCAGGCCCGTGCGCGGGTCGAGGAGGTGGCCGACTCGCACGTCTCCGACGGTCCGAGAACGCTCGGAGTTGCCGGAGGTCGACAGCGAAGCGTCGAGGAGAGAGAGCGAGACGGCGGAAAGGCCGCGGCGCCGCGGATCCGCGATCCTGGCTGGAGCGCTTCCGCGGACCAATACCTGACCGCCCAGATCGAGCACCGCTTCACGCACACCAGACCTCTTCAGCACGTCCCCGGCCGCATCGAGCGCATAGCCCTTTCCCCAGGCGCCTTCGTCGATGCCCGCGCCCGCCCAATGCCGCTTCGCCTGCGCGCGGTCCCGGTCGAGCGAAAATCGCCGCCACCCTGTTGCCTCGAGCGCGCGCTCCCGTTCCCCCGCGGTCGGAATCCGCCCCGCTTCGCGCAGTCCCCACGCGCGCAAGAGCGGCAGGACCGTGGGGTCGAAGGCGCCGCCGGTGCGCTGGGACCAGGTCTCGATCTCCGCGAGCAAGCCCGCGGTCTCCCGGCCCACGGCGACCGGCTCTCCCGGCCGCGCCCGGTTCAACCGATCGAGAGGCCCTCCCCTCCTCCAGGTCGAGAGGAGGCGCTCCACGCGTCCGATCTCCCGGAGGGCCTCCTCGCTCGCGGCGAGCGCGGCCGGCCGGCCGGGAGCCGCGACGCGCAGCTCGAGAACCGTCCCCATCGAGGCGACCCGGCGCTCCACGACGGCGGTCTCCCCGCGGGCGGCGAGCGGCATCAGGATGAGACCAAGACTCAGTCTCATCAACCCGCCGCGCCTTCTGAGACTGAGTCTCAGTCCAGAGGGAGAACCGGCCTCGGCACCGGAGCGCGTCATCGAGTTGTTCAGCTCGTGAGCCGGGGGACGCGGGCGGTGTGCTCGCGCAGGACGGACTCGGGCCTCGCCGACCTCCCTCTCCTCCGCGTCCCGGCGCCCTTCACCCGCGGGCGGCACTGCCGGCAGACGCCCCGCAGCTGGTGGCTGTGGGAGAGGAGCACGAACCCGTACCGCTCGCAGATCTCGTCCTGCAGGCTCTCGATCCGGGGCTCGCGGAACTCGACCACCTTCCCGCAGTCGTCGCAGATCAGGTGGTCGTGGTGGTCGCCGGCGCGCATCCGCTCGTAGCGGTAGCCGGACTCGCGGATCCGCACGCGCCCGACGATGCCGGAGTCCACCAGGAGATCGAGCGTGCGGTAGATCGTGGCCCGGGAGATCTTCTTCTGCTTGTTGCGCAGCCGCATGAGGAGCTCATCCGCCTCGAAATGCTCATGCCGCGCGAAGAGCTCGTCGAAGAGCGCCTGCCGCTCGGCCGTCAGCTTCAGGCCGCGCCGCTCGAGGTATTTGCGAAAGATTTCGCGTTCCCGGTCGTTCATGCGATTGCGACTCAGTCTCAGTTGAGGTATTCTTCCGCGCTTTCCGGGCCGTGTCAAGCCCGGGCCGGGAGCCGACCGCATGTGGCAGGGATTCACGATCGCGCTGCGCGAGGGGATCGAGATGTTCCTCATCGTCGCGCTCATCCTCTCGTACCTGAAGCGCACCGGCCGCCCCGCGCTCGCCCGCGCCGTCTATGCCGCCACCGCGATCTCGCTCGCGACCTGCTACGGGGCCTTCCTCCTGTTTCGCCGCGCCGCGAACCGCTCCCTCTGGGAGGGGGTCCTCGCGCTCGTCGCAGCGGTCCTCGTCGCGAGCCTCCTCGTCTACATGAAGAAGATCTCGGCGCACCTGAAGAAGGACATCGAAGACCGGGTCGAGGCGAGCGCCCTCTCGACGACCGCCGGGCAGGCCTTCTGGGGGATCTTCGGCTTCACGCTCCTCATGATCACGCGGGAAGGGATGGAAACCGCGCTCATGATCTCGACCGCCCTCTTCCAGATGCAATCGGCCGCCGTCTCTCTCGGGCTCGCCCTGGGTCTCGCCGCCGCCATCGCGATCGGCTTCGCCTGGACGCGTCTCGGTCGCGACGTGGACCTGAAGGCGCTGCTCAACATCCTCGCCGCCTTTCTGGCGATCTTCGTCGTGCAGCTCCTGCTCTACGGCGTCCACGAGCTCTCGGAAGCCCGCGTCCTCCCGGCCTCGGAGACGATCCACAACGCCACGGAGATCCTCGGCCCCGATGGCAGGATCGGCCACCTCCTCGCCTACTCCCTCGCCGTCGTCCCCACCGTGTGGCTCCTCGCCCTCTGGTGGAAACGCCGGCGGCAGTCCCACGCCCCCGCCTAGCAAAGGGCGCAGGACTGGAGGACCAGCGTCTCCTGTCATCCCGAGGAGCCCCTCCACTTTGATGTCATTCCGAGTCCCTCGCCCTCCCTTGTCATCCCGAGCGCAGCGAGGGATCTGCTCTCGTCGCTTCAATTAGCCACGTTGAGCTCGGGACAGGCTCCGCGAGGAATCTTCTCTCGTAAGTATCACGAAGGTTCCATTCGTAGTCGGGGCAGGCTCCGCGAGGAGAGATCTGCTCCGGTGATCCCTCGACCTCCTGGAGCAGATCCTTCGCTTCGCTCAGGATGACAAGGGCTGCTCCGGCCTCTACATCTCGCTGACGGCGCGCTGGGAGAAGAAGAGGGTCGGGAAGGCCTGGCGGAAATAGTGTGTGGCGTCGGAGACGAGCTTGTTGTCGCCGTTCTTCCAGCCCGGATCACGGAAGCGGTACTCCTCGCCTGTGTGCGTCACGAAGCCGAACTCGAGGCAGAGGTTCTGGCCGGGGCGCAGGACGCAGGTGTTGAAGACCTCCTTGATGTTGCGGGCGTAGATCGAGAAGTTCTTGCCCGGGTCCTCGGCGTCGAACCAGGAGACGTTTTCTCCGTCCACGACGAGCCGGCCGGTCTTCTTCGCCGACGTGCCGAAACCGAGGAAGGCGCTGGTCACGCGGGCGAGGCCCGAGAACTCGGCCTTGCGGGCGACTTCCATTCCGCTCGTCGCGGCCATTGGCTGGCCCGAGCGCATCATCGCCGACAGGACTGTTTCCGTGACCCCGGCCCCGCGCAGTTCCACGATCTCCGGCGTCGTCAACTGGTAGGGGACGTTGTCCGTGCGGATCTTGTTCAGGAGGAACTCGTCGGAGAGGCCCGCCTGCTTCAACTTCAGGATGTCCTGGTAGGGGCGGGGAGGCGGCGCGGGAGCGGCCGCCGGCGCGGGAGCGGCGGGAGGCTCCGGGGCGGACGGAGACTCCGGAGCGGTGGCGGGCGCCACGGGGGCGGGCGCGGAAGCCATGCCGGACGGAGGGGCGGGAACGGGCGTGGGTGGGGGCGTCAGGACGGGCTGCGGCGGAGCGGGCGCCGGATTGGGCACCGCGGGCGGAGCCCCCTCCCCCTGTCCCGGCCGCGGCGAAACGGGACCGGCGCTCTTGCAACCCATCAACGTCACGCTCACGCCAAATAGCAAGGTCACAACCCATTTGTTCACGGCTCACCTCCTCGCGGACGGTTGTCATTCTATCTTGGCGGGCCGCAGGCGTTGGCTCCGCCGGTGATCGGGGATCGGGGGAAGGAGGATCTCAAGATTGCGGATCACCCGATTCAATCACCCGATCACCCGATCGCAGATCATCCGATTCGATCTCAGATCCGGCTGTTCCAGAGGACGTCGGGGATTCCGCGGCGCTTGTTCTCATGGCGGGCCATCACGAAGAGGGCGTCGGAGAGGCGGTTCAGATACTGGATCGTGTGCGGGCCAACGGCTTCCCGCCGGGAGAGCGCGATGACCTGCCGCTCGGCCCGCCGGCAGACGGTCCGGGCGACGTGGAGCTGCGCGGCGCCGGGAGCGCCTCCGGGGAGGACGAAGTTCTCGAGCGCCGGAAGCTCTTCCGACAGGCGGTCCATCAGCGCTTCCAGGGCGTCAATGTGCCGCTGCTCGATCCGCGGCGCGGGGCGCCGTTCCTTCTCCGCCTCCGGGATGCACAGGTCCGAGCCCAGGTGAAAGAGGTCGTTCTGGACGGACGCGAGGGCGGGCGCGATCGTCTCGTTGACGCCCGCCGCCAGGGCGAGGCCGATGTGGCTGTTCAGCTCGTCCACCGTGCCGTAAGCCTCGATGCGCGGCGAGTCCTTGCCGACGCGGCCTCCCCCTCCGAGGCCCGTCGTCCCGTCGTCGCCGGTGCGCGTGTAGACCTTCGTGATGCGCGGCATCAGAACTTCACCTCGAGGCCTCCGGCCACGAGCCTGCCGGCGGCCGGAAATCCCGCCGCCTCATCGTATTCCCGGCCGAACGCGTTCGACACGCGAACGTAGGGGGCGAGAATCCGGGTCGCCTGCCAGCGGGCGGCGACGTCCAAACGGAAGGAGGAGGGATCCTCGACCTGCTGGCCCGTCTGCGGATCAGCGTCGGGCCGCTTTCCGACGAAGAGGATCCGCGGCGAGATGTCGAAACCGGAGAGAGGAGTCCAGCCGAGTCCCAGGGAGGCGCGGTGGCGGGGGCGGCGGGCCAGGGCTTCACCGGTGATCCGATTCTCCGCGTCGAGATACGTGTAGCTCGCGTCGGCGGAAAGCCCGGCGGCGATCTCCTGGCGCCAGGAGGCCTCGACGCCGCGCGTGCGGGCGCGCCCCACGTTGAAGTTCTTCGACTGCGCGAAGTCGTACACGATCAGGTCTCTCAGATCGTTCCAGAAGAGGGACACCTCGGCGCGGCCGGCGCCGACGTACCGCTCCGCGGCGAGCTCCCACGAGACCGAGCGCTCGGGCTTCAAGTCCGGGTTGCCGACGAAGGGATAGTAGAGCTCGCCGACCGTGGGCGCGCGAAACGCGCCGCCGCCTGAAATACGGACCTTCCAGAGCGCCCCGGGAGAAAGCCACGCGATCGTCCCGCGGGGACTCCAGGCGTCGCCGAAGACGGAGTGGTGGTCGAAACGCGCCCCGGCCGTCACGGTGATCGGGCCAAGGCTCGCCGTGTCCTGCACGCCCGCCCCCCAGAGCGTCGTGCGCTGGCCGTCGAGATTCGTTCCGAAGTTCGAGGCGTCGTCCACCTTCCACCGCTCCCACGACGCGAACGCCGTCAACGAGTGCGCGCCGAACCGCGCGGTGTCCGCGACGCGAGCCTGCAGCGTCTCGGCGTCCGTCTGCGAGGAGAAACCCCCGTCCGTGTCGCGGTAGCCGGGCCTGGAGCGGACGTCCGCGAGCAGGACGTCGAGGCGGTTCGTTTCCGAGAGCGGGATGCTGCCCGGGACCGCCAGCCGCTCCTCGTGGAAGAAGCCGCGCGCCGTGCTCGGCGCGCCCACCGGACCGGGGTTGCCGACCTCGCCGTCGAGGATCGAACCCTCGATCGCGACCCGGCCGCCTCCGGGAAGGCGCGCCGCGAGGCCGCCCGAACCGCTCCGCTGCCTCCAGTCGGTGTTGGCGCGCTTGCCGTCGAAGGCGCTGTAGCGGAAGCTGCCCGTCGCGGAAAAGGGCCCCTCTCCCGCGGAGGCGAAGGCCGATGCCTGTTCCTGCCCCCGGTTGCCCGCCTCCCCCGTGAACCGGCCGGAGACCCCCGGCGCCGCGGTCCGCGTGAAGATCTGTACGACGCCGCCGACCGCGTCCGAGCCGTACAGCGCCGAGAAGGGGCCCCGAACGATCTCGATCCTCTCGATGTTCTCCGTCGTCATGGCCGAGAAGTCATAGCCGGGAAAATACGGGGAGTTCATGCGCGCGCCGTCCACGAGAACGAGGGTGTGCGTGGAGTTGGTCCCGCGGGTGAAGACCGACGTCAGCGAGCCCGGGGTCCCCGACTGAACGACGTCGAGGCCCGGCACCGAGCGCAGCAGGTCGAGCACAGAGGTCTTCCCGCTCTTCTCGATCTCCCGGCGCGTGATGACGGTCACGGCCGACCCGACCCGCTTCTCCTCCTCCGGGAGCGACGTCGCGGTCACGACGACCGACTCGGAGACCGGCGCTGGCTGCTGGGCCGGCGAGTCCATGGGAGCAAGAAGGAATGCCAGGGTCAGCGTGGTGGGAAGAACCGGCAGGAGACGGGGGCGAGCCGCGGTCGTCATTCGAACCTCCCGTTCGACGAGACGGAAATCCCGGAGGGTTCGAAAAGATCCCCGCGCCCGCGGGAATTCGAAGGCGCGTTCTCTCCGGTACCCCGACCGGGAAAGCGTTCCGTCCGGCAGGTCTCCTGGCTTCCGGATCCTCCGCTTGCCGGGCTCCTTCCCGGACGCGCGACCTCTCGATCCGACGCGTCCAGTGGTTTGTTGCCCGGGGCGTCCCCGGTGACAGTGGCGGGGGCCGCGCGGGATTCTCACCCGCTTCCCTTGGCCAGACGAGTCAAAGAGCCGTCGAAGAAAACGCACGATAACTCTTCGGTCTCTTCCCATCAAGGAGCATTTCGGGAGGCGGCACTCGGGAGGCGGCAGGCGAAGGCGCTTCTCGCTCGTTCGCCTCCCGCCCGCCGCCTTCCGCCTCCCGGCCCCCGGATATGATCCGGGCCATGCAACCGGACTTCACTCTCGACTTCGACAGGATGCGGCGGGTCGGGTTTCCCGAGGTCGTGCTGGCCCAGGGGAAGACGCCGCTGCAGGTGGTCGAGATCTGCCGGCAGCTCGCGCGGGCGCACGACGTGCTTGTCACGCGCCTGTCGCCGGAGCAGTGGGAGGAGGTGTCGGCCGCGCCGCTCCCCGGCCGCGCCCGCTACGACACCCGCTCGGGGACGTTGCAACTCTCGGTGGGAAAACCGATGCGCCGCCTCGAGGGGACGGTTGCCGTCGTGACGGGCGGGACCGCCGACACGGCGGTCGCGGAGGAGGCGCGGGCGACACTCGAGTATCTGGGAGTCTCTTCGACACTCGTCCCCGACGTGGGCGTCGCCGGCGTCCTGCGCCTGCTTTCTCGCCTCGAGGAGATCGAGAAGGCGAACGTCGTCATCGCGGTCGCCGGCATGGAGGCTTCGCTCTTTTCCGTCGTCGCGGGGCTCGTGGGCCGCCCGGTCATCGCCGTTCCGACCTCCGGCGGCTACGGGGCCACGCTCCAGGGGATCGCGTCGCTGCTCTCGGCCGTGACGTCCTGCGCCAACGGAATCACGACGGTCAACATCGACTCCGGCTACGCGGCCGCCATGGCGGCGTACCGCATTCTCTCCGGAGGTCCGCAGACATGGAAAGAAGCAAAGCCAAGCGCGCGGGAAGCGCCCGGGAGTACACGCACGAAGCCGCGGTCGGCGTCGACAGGAAGCGCAAGAAGGCGCTCCTCGGCAAGCCGACGACGCCGGTAAAGATCCGCCGCGGCACGACGGTCTCGGAGCTCCTCGACTCCTACCGGGAGGCGTCGTTCCAGGCGCGGGCGCTCGGAAAGTGCGCCGCCGTTTTCGAGGCGATGCTGAAGGACCGGCAGCGCCCGACGATCCTCCTCGGCCTCGCCGGATCGCTCATCGCCGCGGGGATGCGCCAGGTGATCGTGGACCTGATCGAGGGGAACATGGTGGACGTCGTCGTCTCGACGGGCGCCATCATCTCGCAGGACTTTTACCAGGTCCGCGGCGGCCGCCACTACCACGGCAGCGCCGACGCCGACGACAGGGAGCTGCGCGACCTCTACATCGACCGCCTCTACGACACCTTCATGGACGAGGAGAAATACTGGGAGACGGACCTGGCGGTGTCGCGCTTCGCCGATACGCTTGCCCCGGGCAAGCTCTCCTCGCGCGCGTTCCTCGCGCTGCTGGCCGAGAAGGCGAAAGGCGACGAGGGCTCCATCCTCGGCGCCTGCGGCCGCAACGGCGTCCCGCTCTTCGTCCCCGCCCTGAACGACTCCTCGATCGGCATCGGCCTGACCGAGCACTACCACCGCTTCCGCAAGGCGGGGAAGGAGCCCTTCACGATCTCGTCGATCCGCGACAACTACGAGCTGACACAGATCGTGGTGCACAGTCCCGCGACGGCGGCCGTGTACGTCTCGGGCGGCGTCCCCAAGAACTACATCAACGACTCGATCGTCATGTCCTACATCTTCGGGCTCGACACCGGCGGCCACAAGTACGCGCTGCAGGTCACGACCGACGCCCCGCATTGGGGCGGCCTCGGAGGATCCACCCTGTCGGAGGCGACTTCCTGGGGGAAAGTCTCGAAGACCGCCACCCATGAGATGGCCTTCGTCGAGACCTCGGTCGCCCTGCCGCTCCTCTACGGCTACGCCCTCCAGAAAAACGCCGCGAAGGGCCGCAAGCGCCTGCGCTACACCTGGAACGAAGACATCCTGGAGAAAATCAAGAGAATCGGGTGATCTGCGATCGGGTGATCGGGTGATTGACGAAAGCACCGGGACCACTCCTTATCCCGAGAGGATGAGGCGGCGAACGAAAGCCGTCGCGCTGGATGCCATTCGGTTTGTACAGGCTCTCCCGAAGACTGAAGAGGCGCGCGTCATCGGAAGACAGTTGCTCCGCTCGGCCACATCCGTCGCGGCGAACTATCGCGCTGCGGGTCGTGCCCGTTCGAAGGCTGAATTCGTCGACAAGATCGGCATCGTCGTGGAAGAGACGGACGAATCGATTCTCTGGCTGGAACTGCTCGCCGAATCCTCCATCATTCCGGGCCAGAAGGTTGAGCCACTCTTGCGAAGCCAATCAGCTCCTGGCCATGTTCGTAGCTGCCCGGCGAACAGCAACGCGGCGTTGACCGATCACCCAATCACCCGATCTCCCCTCACCCGATCACCCGGTAAAAAAACGCCCCGGACCAGCCGAGGCGTTTCTGAAGAGAAGAGTCGGGGCGTTTTTTTCAGAGGACTTCGCCGCGCAGGGGGAGCTCGATGACGGCCTTCTCCTTGTCGGTCGTGTAGAGCTTGACGGTGCCGTCGAGGGTTCCCTTCTTGATCTTGTTGCCGGCCTTGACGACGACCGTGTAGGAGACGCCTTCCTGCGTCGGAACGACGTCGGTGATGAAGCCGGGAATCGAAACCTCGGCTTTCGTGACCCTGATCGGGCTGCCCGGCTTGTTGTTGGTCACGACGATGTTGCGCGTGATCGGGTCCTTGCCCGCCGTGAAGTTGCCGAAGTTGACCATGACCGGCGTGACGGAGACTCGCGCGCGCACGATCCCGGAGACAGGAATCTCGATGTTGGGCTGCTGTGAAACGCCCGTCGCGATGCGGATCGGCGCGTTCAGGAGTCCCTCGGGCGCGTTCGCCGTCACCGTGATGTGCAGCTTGTACTGCTCGCCCGGATGCCCCTGCAGCTTGTCCTTCTCGCTCGCCGGCCCGATCTCGGCCTTGACGTAGGGCTGGGCGGCCTCGAGGATCGTGGGCTTGAAGGACTTCTCCTCCGACACGATGATCACGTCGCGCTGGTCGGTGTCCCCCTTGACGACGGAGAGGCGGACGTAGGGCTGCGGAAGGATGTCCACGAAGGGCTTGACGGTCGCCTTGATGAAGAGGTTGATCTGGCCGCGCTCGGGATCGTTGGAGACGAGGAGCACGGACTTGGAGATCGGTCCGGAGAAGCTCTTGGTGTCCACCGACGTCTGGACCTTCCCCTGCGCTCCAGGCTTGATGACCTTGTCGAAGGACGCCACCGTGCACCCGCAACCGGGCCGCGCGTCGGAGATGACCAGGTCCGACCCGCCGTGGTTCTTGATGACGAAAGTCGTCTCGATGACCTTTCCCTTCGGGACGATTCCCGCGTCGTTCGTCTCGGGAATGACCTCGATCTTGGGGGCCGCGACGGCGGCCTTCTTGGCATCGGCGACCTTGGCCGGCGCCTTTCCTTCGGGGGCTTTCTGGGCCTGGGCGACCGTGGCCGCGAACACGGCCGACAGCGCGAGGCAGGCCAGTTTGGAGATGTGACGCATTTCCGACTCCTTCTGTCTTAGTATGACGTTTGGGTCAAACTCCCTCAAACCAACGGATATTTCCACAAAAGGGACGAGAACGGGTGTTTTCGTTGGTCGCGCGAGCGATTTGAGCAGAAAAGGCCGGGCTTGAAGATCCACATGGCGCCGATCGGAGGCATCGCCATGGTGCCTCTGGCGGCCCTGCTGTCGGAGGCGGGGCACCGGGTCACGGGCAGCGACGGCGACCTCTATCCTCCGATGTCCACGCTCCTGGAATCCTTGCAAATCCCTCTCTTCCGGGGCTTTTCCGCCGAGCACGTCCCCGAGGACTGCGACGCCATGATCGTCGGCAACGCCGCCACGCGGGACAACCCCGAGGCGGCGGAGGCCTTCCGGCGCGGGCTGCCTGTCCTCTCGTTGCCACAGGCGGTGCGCCAGTACCTTCTTCCAGGAAAGATTTCCGTCGTCATCACGGGAACGCACGGCAAGACGACCACATCGGCGCTCGCCTCCTGGCTGCTGCTCGACTCCGGACGCGACCCGGGATTCCTCGTCGGAGGCGAGATGAAGAACCTCGCGCGCGGGTATCGCCGGGGTGCCGGCCCCCACTTCGTGCTCGAGGGGGACGAGTACAACGCGGCGTTCTTCGACCGGGGACCGAAGTTCCTCCACTACGAGCCGCGGCACCTCTTCGTCGGCAACATCGAGTTCGACCACGCGGACCTCTATCCGGACCTCGACGCCGTCGTCGAGGCCTTCCGCCAGGTCGCCGCCCTCGTGCCGCGCGAAGGCAGGATCGTCGCCAACGCTGACGACGCCCGGGTCGGCGAGGCCCTGTCAGAAGCCCGCGCGCCGGTGACACGCGTGTCGCTCGCGGACGCCGGAGCGGACACTTCAGCGCGCGACATCGAGGACCATCCGGCCGGAACGGACTTCACGCTGCTCGAGTCCGGAAAACCGGCCGGGCGCCTGCGCTCGCCGCTCTCGGGCGGCCACAACCTGCGCAACGCTCTCGGGGCAATCGCGCTCACGCGCGGCCTTGGCCTGTCGGTGGAAGAGATCGCCACGGCGCTGCCGCGTTTCGAGGGAGTGCGCCGGAGGCTCGAGGTCAAGGGAGAGGTCCGCGGCATTCTCGTCGTGGACGACTTCGCGCACCACCCGACGGCCGCCGGCGGCACGCTCGCCGCGGCGCGGAAGCGCTGGCCGGGGCGCCGCCTGTGGGCCCTCTTCGAGCCCCGCTCGAACACGGCCGGCCGCAAGATCTTCGAGGAGGACTACGCCCGCGCCTTCGCCGGAGCGGACGCTCTCATCCTCGCGCCCGTCTTCCACGCGAAGCGCCTGACCCCCGAGACCGTGCTCGACCGCGCGTCCCTCGTCCGCCGGTTCTCCGACGCCGGCAAGCCGGCCTTCGCCCCCGACTCGATCGCCGAAATCCCGGAAATCCTCCGACAGAACGCGCGCGCCGGCGACGTCGTCATCCTCATGTCCTCCGGCGCCTTCGGCGGCCTGCCGGCGACGCTTCTGGACGCGCTGTGAGGTGGCTCTGCAGCGGTGGCGTTCATCTCCGGAAATGGGAGGCTCAGTCGTGTGGATTGCGGTCTCAGCCAGCTCGAAGGAGGGGCCGAGGCAGACTGGCAACGCGGCCAGCTGCCCGATGGAGATCCACCGCTTTCTGCGCGTTGAGCCAGAACTCCGGCGTGGTGCGGAAAGACGCCGCGAGCTTCAGGGCCATTTCGGCAGTCACCGCGCTGCGGCCGTTGACGATCCGGTTGACCACCTTGACGTCATACCCGAGATGATCCGCCAGGCGCCTTTGGGTCATACCGAGAGGGATCAGGAACTCCTCGCGAAGAATCTCGCCGGGTGGGGTCGGTTTTCTAAGCCTCGGTCTGTCTCTCACGATCGGTCCTCAATGATAGTCGCGGATATCGACCTCGGCCGGTCCGGACGTCGTCCAGCGAAAGACCACTCTCCACTGATCGTTGATTCGAATGCTGTGAAACCCATCGAGCTTCCCTCTCAAAGCCTCCAGCCGATTGCCCGGTGGCGACGCCAAATCCATCAACGCGGCCGCGTAGTCCAGCATGTCCAGCTTCCTCGTGGCCACCTTCGCGACGGCGGACCAACCGGCGCCCTTGAGGAGCCGCCCTTCCAGGAAGAAGCGCTCGAGAGCTTGGCTGGCGAAGCTTTGGATCGCCACCGCCCAGAGCATACCCTCCCGCGGTATACCCTGTCAAGGTATCGCATCGCGCCGCGCAGAATGTAACCGGAGGGGGGGTGGTCGCGCCATTTGAAAAGGTAACCCGGGGGGAAGATGTGGAAGGGAGGGTTACCGGATGGGCGGGCGATCGAAATGGGAGTATTTCCGGGAGATTTTCGGGCGTTACCGAGGGGCTTCGAGGCAGGAGAAGGGGAAGATTCTGGAGGAGTTTTGTCGAGTCTGCGGGTACAACCGAAAGTACGCGATACGTAAGCTTTCGGGTCCACCGCCTGGCGGGAAGCCGCGGGCGCGGCGCCGGGGGGTGCGTGGGCCGCACTACGGGTCGCAAGTGATTTCGATTCTGCGTGGGGTCTGGGAGGCGGCCGGGTATCCGTGGTCGGTGAGGTTGACGGGGATCGTGCCGGTATGGATGCCGTGGATTCGCCGACGTTTTCGTCCGAGTCCCGAGGTGGAGCGGCAGCTGCTCTCCATCAGCGCCCGGCAGATCGACCGGCGGCTGGCAGGGAGCAAGCGAAGTCTGAAGAGGCGCTTCTACGGACGGACCAAGCCGGGGACGCTTCTGAAGCATCACATTCCGATCCGCACGGATAACTGGGACGTGACCGTGCCAGGATTTGGCGAGGTGGATCTGGTCTCGCACTCTGGCAATAGCGGGGACGGGCGATTCGCCTATTCGCTCAACTTCACCGACATCCACACGGCCTGGGTGGAGACGGAAGCGATCCTGGGCAAGGGTCAGGAGACCGTGCGGGAGGCTCTGGAAGAGATCCGAGGGCGGCTTCCTTTCCCACTCTCCGGCATCGACTCGGACAACGGTTCGGAGTTCATCAACGACTGCCTCTGGAGCTACTGCAAGGACCGCAGGATCCGGAGGTGTCCGGTTGTGTGTGTAACACACAACCGGACACCTCCCAGCAGACGACTTTGATCGACCGTCTCCGTTGAGATCCCAGCCATTGGAAAAACTCCTCCATCGTCGCGGTGTCCCGGTTCTCCCCGATCCAGATCAACCGGCCACGCTCCAGGTCGTAGACCAGAGTCAGATAACGCTGCCCTTTGCTGCGAGAGACCTCGTCGATCCCGATCCAGTGCAGCGGCCTCCAGGGCCGATTCTTCAGGCCCCATTCCACGGCCCGGCGCACCGCCGAGGCGACCGTCTTCCAGTCCACCCCGAAGTGACCTGCCGTCTCCTTCCAGGAAAGCTTCCGCGACAGCTCCGCCAGACTACGCGACAACGCCTTCGTGATCCGCTGCCACCGATCTGCCCACGGGATCCGCTCCACCCGCACCCCGCAGTCGCGGCATCGAACCCGTCGCGGCGCGTAGCGCAATACCAAATCCTGATCCCGTATCCGCAGGTCCCGCCATTCCCGCTCCGGCCGCGCCGAGTGGACCTGCTTTGCCTGCCTCCAACAACCTCCGCAGGTCAGTCGCCGACCAGCGATCCACTCGATCTCCGCCACCAGCCGCCCGGACTCCTCAACCACCGCCCGAACTCGGTGGGCTTTCAGACCCAGTCCCTTCCTGATACAAGTCTCCATGCGCATCGGTCCTCGTTCTCCCTTCGTAGGCCTTCACCCACGAAAGATAGCGGGCGATCCGATGCGCTTCTCGCTCAGACACTTCCAGTCCCTTTACACTTTTCGGAGAGGAGCCCCTTTTGGAATGGCTTGACAGGGGTATTCAGTAGCAATCGGCTGTCATCTCCACCCCAACGTTGTCCTCACCCGGCAGCGGGCGTTCGGACCTTCAAGATCCGCGAAGAGACGGCAGACCCCCTTCTGAAGCGTCGGCAGGTCTGCGAGCTCGACGAGCGGCTCGGTCCCCGGAAGTTCCCACGCCTCGACGGCCGCGTCGGCGAGCTCCGGCCAGAACTGCCGGTAGACCATCAGCTGCGCGGCCGGGAACCGCGCGCTGACCGGGTATCCCGGCTGCTCGTAGCCCTGCAACACCGGGAGGATCTTCTTGCCCGCAGGCACGCGGGGGGCAAGAGCTGCCAGAAGCGTCGCCAGCCGATCACGCCATGCGTCCTCTTCCCGCGCCTCCCCGATGAACGTCGTTCCGACGGGGTAGTAGTAGGGAGTGACCAGATCGGTAAACGCGCGCCGGAAATACCGGTCCAGGAAATCGGGACTTTAGACGATCGGATCCAGGCGCGTCGGATAGAGGACGAGCTTGTCGGGGAACAGGCCCTTGAGCGTCGCGTAGACGAGTTGCTGGGCCTCGGGAGTCGTAAACCCTTCCTGGGAGATCCCGGCGTCCCAGTAATAGAACCCCGCGAGATTCTGCTCCGACCTTGCTTCGGCAACCCGCGCGGGATCGCCGGCCAAGCCCGGAATCTCTTCGGTCGTCAGAAACGCGAGGTAGGCGAGCCCCGACATGCCTGCCGCCTGATCGGTCTCAGGGGCCGGCGGCCCGGCCGTCACAACCAGATTCGCTCCGAGCGCGGCCACATGGCCCGCCAGACCGCCGGGTCGAGAGCGCTCTTTCCGGCACGAGGCAGCGGATGCCGGTGGCGACGGGGTACGAAACCCGATCCTCATCGACGAAGAGCGCCGGCAAGAGAATCAGAGGGGCAATCATTCGAAGGTACGAGCGGTTCCTGAATACGCAGACCGAGTGCCAGGGCTTGAACTCAGTCACTGTCAATCGGAACAGTTCTTGCATCTTGTTCATGCGGTGCTCATGATGTCCCGGGTCACCGCTCCTCTTCCCCTCAAATCCAGCGTAAGGCCCGAGCCAACAACACCTTCCGACCAAGCCTTCACCGGCGTTCTGTGGCACGCCGCAAGAGCGCCTCCTTGACGATCATTCGTGACATTCACATCTTCGATTTCCTATTCAAGGAGCCCCTATGAGAAGCAGTCAGATCCTCACCATTGAAGCAATTTGTCTCTCTCTCGCTACCTGGTCAGCTGCTCAATCCCCGGAACGCCCCGAGCACCAACGGACGGAACGTCCTCTCGCAACCACGGTCCTAGTCTCGGTTATCACGGATGGTGGCCTACCGCTACCTGACGCAACGGTGAGACTCACTTACGCCCCCGATCAGGTTCAGCAATCAAAGACCAACGCTCAAGGCACAGCCACATTCGACCTGCCAATGGATGCATCCCTTGCATCACTCGCCGTCTTCCATGATGGTCTCGCGACTTGGTCCCGCTCCTTCCCCGAATGGAACTTTGAGGGGCCCGTAGCCAGCACAACTGCGTGGCTTCCTCGGCGCGGGCCATTCCCCATTTCGATTCGCATGTGGGAGTGTACCGGGAATCTCCACCACACCTGCGTGCCCGCGGCCGATGTGTCCCAAGTATCTCTTTCGTCAGGTTCGGCGGTCGTTCGCGGCGCTGCTGACCTGGGTGGACAAGCGAGCTTGAGTTCGCCCTTTCATCCTTCACTGATCTCTCAGCTCGAAATCAGCTAGGCAGACGGCTCCTCCGACCGCATTCCTTCCCCGGATTGGCTTCCCTCCTCCAATTCGTTCCAACTCAGTGTCATCATCGCGGGGAGGCGGCCATGAAGCTCCTTGCATTGCGACTTACCATCGTGATAGCCGCATTTCTGATAATCCCGCACAGGGCCCTTGCGTATTGGCACGTAGTCCAGACTACTGAGCTCACTACCGCTGATGCATTCTGCTACCCGGCAGATTACTTTCGGCAAGGTAGCAGCGCCTTCGAGGGTTTGAGCTACAATCAAAGCGGTCTCTGTCCCGGCGATGGGGGGTGCGACGGTACAGGGAGCTTCAGGCATGTTCACACCTATGTCAGCCCTCCGCAGCAACTCACGGGCTACAGCTGCGGGCTACCAGCACCATATGGGTGGGATAGCGTCTACTATACGGTCCCGTATCCGATGGCCGCGCAGAGTCCAGTCTTCCGGAACCCGGACAACGGCCTGTATTACCCCTTCGCCATGTTCCACATGAGCCAAGCGAGTGCCTGCTTACCTAGCTCGGGGAGCCTCGGAAGCATCGGGATGGATTTCTCCAATGACGGCCTCTCCTGGACAGCGTACTCAGGCAACCCGGTTCTGAACGACCCCCAATGGGCAGCCTTGGGTTTCCAACCGCCGGAACCCTGCGGCCCATCACCAAATGCCTCAAACTGCAGCTCTGTCGAAAAGAGCTCCATCGTTCTACTCAACGGGACGTTCTACATGGCGGCCACAGTGGCTAACCGCAGCCCAGGTTATGAAGACTCGATCCAGTGCAACAACAACAGGACGCTCGCATACTTGCTCAAGAGCACCGACGGTGTGAACTGGACCCGTGCTGACGGTAACGGTCTCCTGAACGTGACAGGGATTGTCTGGCCGACGGCCATGGATGGGACGTGGCAGACAGTTCATGGCCCCTGGCTGGTCAACATCAGCATCGCCTACGACCCTGCTACTCAGTACGTTTACATGACTCGGACTTATGCGTCCAATATGACCTGTGCCAACTCGCCTGGATCCTAGCCTGATCGCGTCCAAGTGTACCGAACGCGAAACACGAACCCCAACTGTAAAGGCGCTTGTGCGATGCTGTTTGTTGGATGGGATCTGCTGATCGACATCGGTTGTAACTCCATTTACCCCTATCGGCAGACACTCAACATCGCTCCGGACGCTGGTCAGATTCGGCATGACGGTCTTGGTAATGTTCTCTATAACTCCTGGGGGGGTCTCACACTACTTGTTTCCAGCAGTCACATTTCGTGCGGAAGTGGCGCCGACGTCGGGGTGTATAAGATCGAGTTAGCGCCCTGAGATTCCCCGCGATAGTACAGGCCCAGCCCACGGCACGGTGGTATCGCTCCGGTCTCGGAACCGCCGCCGCCGTGGGTTTGGGCCTGTATCTCTGGCCCGCGCTCCGGTCATCCTCCGGTCCGACAGCCATTAGGCCCACGCCTTCAACGAGCCGTCGCTCTCGTCATCGCCCCGATCTTCCACGCGCGGCGCCTGACGCCCCAGACGGCGCTCGATCGCGAGGCGCGGCGGCGACGTCCTGATCCTCATGTCCTCCGGCGCCTTCGGCGGCCTGCCAGCGACGCTCCTCGACGAACTCTGATCGGGCCCCCGAATCCGTATCGACGCACGTTCCATCAAGCGATACGCCTCGCCGCCGGATGCCGGCAAGAACCGGCGTACCGGCCGGTACGCTTCGATGACCTCGGGATCCTTCAGGAAGGACAGGACATTGTCGCGAAACTGCGGCGCATCCAGAATGTATTCGGGTTCCGATGCGATCACGATCTGCCCGAGACGGTGCTGCGACCTCGCGCCGATGAGATCCGGCGTTACGATCCCCGACAGGTCCAGGATCGGCACCTTCGAGAAGTATCCGAGGATTCCGACCTCGACCGCTGCAACCGTCGATTGAGGAAAGGCATTTCGGCGCAGGTACTCGCCGATGGTTCGGTAGATCTCGAAACGGGGATCCGGCGGCCGGCGCCATTGTGTCCAAACGTACGATACCGACGGCGCGAGGACGGGCGACAGGAGGAGGGCCGCCACGAGTGCCGGAACGAGAGTTTCCTCTCTGTGCCGGCGCCGGAAGAGCAGGGCCCGCCCCAGCGCGACGGCGCCGAGAGACGCCAGGATCAGGACCGCGTTGACCAGCCCCTCGTGATACCAGGGCGCAAAGGGAACGCGAACCGAACGGTAGACGATTTCGTGAGCGAGAAGCCAGAGCGTCAGCGCGGCTACCGCCGGGTGCTTCCAGAGGCCATGCTTTCCGCAAACGTAGCCGCCGACGCAGGCAAGCGCGAGAAGCGCGAGGCAACCGGACAATGGAAGAGAACGGCGCAGCCAGGTCCACTCCGCCAGCGAATAGGCCTTGCCGGCTCCCGAAAATTCCGAGCGTTTTGCGGCGAGAGTTGTTGGTATCCAGGTTCCAAAGCGTGAGTAGAGACCGCCCAGCCAGAACGCCAGAGGGCAGAGTCCCGCGATCGTGAACTTCCACGGGAAGCGCCGCCGAAAGATCCAGAGAACGACTCCGATGCTGGCAGCAGCCAGGGCCGCGTCCAGCCGGAGGATCATCGCCGAAGCCAGAACCATACCGCCGAGGACAAGATCTTCTTTCAGAAAGACGAGGCAAGCTCCGAGTGCGACCAGCGACACCACGAGCAGCGCCTCCGAGCCGAGCATCTCGAGATTCCAGCGCCAGAGGAGCGCTCCAATTCCGAAGAGCAGCGGGACGCCCAGCCGAAGGGATGCGGAGGTACGCGCGAGGCCGGCCGCGAGAACGCAGGAGAGGAGAAGGACCGCCGCCAGCGAGAGCAGGGTTCCCCACTCCGGAACGCCGATCCCGAGGAAACGTGTCGCCAGCGAGAGGGCCCCGAGGAGCAACGCGTAACCGGGAGCCGATGTACCCAGGATGTGTTCGCCGGTGTTGAAGGTCAACCCGTTGCCGCTCGCCCATTGGTCCGCGTAACGGTAGGTGATGAAGGCGTCGTCGTTGGAGTAGCCCCAGAAGCCGCAGGCCAGAAGCGCCGCCAATAGTCCAAGGGCGATTATTGCTGCCGCCCGCCCCCCCCGGGCTCGAAGGGCGACAGGTATCCAGACCGAGAGTCACGCGGAGACCAGGTTCTTCAGGACTCCGATGCCCTCGATCTCGACTTCCACGACGTCGCCGGGGGCGAGGGGGGCGATGCCGGCTGGGGTGCCGGTCAGGATCAGGTCTCCCGGGTTCAGGGTCATCATGCGGGAGATGTAGGCGACGAGGAAGGCCGGGGAGAAGACCATCTCCGAGGTGCGCGAGGCCTGCTTGACGGCGCCGTTGACGCGCGTCTCGATCGCAAGGTCCGAGGGGTCGAGGCTGGCGACGATCTCGGGGCCGATCGGGCAGAACGTGTCGAAGGACTTCGCGCGGGCCCACTGGCCGTCCTTCTTCTGGAGGTCGCGCGCCGTGACGTCGTTGGCGCAGCAGACGCCGGCGAGCGCGTCGAGCCACCGCTCCTGGGGCCAGCTCTTGATCGTCCGGCCGATGACGAGAGCGAGCTCTCCCTCGAAGTCCACGCGGGCGGACTCGGGCGGCATCACAATGTCGCCGCCGTCGAAGACGAGGGCTGACGGCGCCTTGAGAAACAGGAGCGGCTCCTCCTCGGGCGCGATGTTGCCGAGCTCCTTCGCGTGTTCCCGGTAGTTGCGCCCCACGGCCACGATCTTCGACGGCCGCGGCGGCGCCTCAGCCGATCCGAACGGAATTCTCTTCATCTCCCAGTCCCCCAGTCTCCCAGTCTCCCAGTCCCCCCGTCTCCCCGTCTCCCAGTCTCCCCGGTCACTCCCCCCACGCCTCCCCGTTCAACTGCCCCGAGTAAATCTCCCGCGCGTCTCCGGTCAGCGTCGCGTCCACGATCTCGCCGCCGCGCTCGGAGAAATCTACCGTGAAGGCGGCGCCGCTCTTCGTCGCGCAGACGACCGGCGGCGAAACGAGCCCCTGGCGCGCCGCCGCGACCGCGGAGGCCACGACGCCGGAGCCGCAGGCGAGCGTCTCGCCTTCGACGCCCCTCTCGTAAGTCCGCACTCGGATGCTCCGGGGCCCGGCGACCTCCACGAAGTTGACGTTCGCCCCGTCGGGCATCGCGGGCTGGCGGCGCAGCGGCGGCGCGAGGCGATCGACAGGAAGCGACGCGAGATCGCCGCGGACGAAGACGACGAGGTGCGGGACCCCGACGTCAACCGGGGTCGCCTCCGGCGGAAGCCCTTCGCCGGAAATCGCCACGGGCCCGCCCGGGATCGGGAGCGCCGGAAGGCGCAGCGTGACGCGCGCTCCTTCCACCCGCGCCGGGATCAACCCCCAGCCCGTCTCCATTACCGGTTCGGTCCCTTCCACGAGCCCGCGCGTCACGGCGTAGCGCGCCGCGCAGCGCGTGCCGTTGGCGCAGAAGGACGCGAGGCCGCCGTCCGCGTTGAAGTAATCGAGGCGGACGCGCCCGTCCTCGCTTCCCGACACGAAGAGCGCGCCGTCCGCGCCCACGGAGAGGCCGCGCCGGCAGAGGAGCGCGACGCGGCGGCGGTCTTCCTCGGAGAGGGGACGCCCGTCCGCCTCGAAGAGGAGGAAGTCGTTGCCGCCGCCGGCCATTTTCACGAAGCGACTCGGGAGCATCACTCTGTCTCCCCTGTCATTCTGAAGCGCGACGCGTCATTCAACAATGCAGGTGATAGGCCCCTGGCCCCTACCACCTACCACCTACCACCCACCACCTATCACCCTCCTCAGAGGGGTTCCGCCACGGCCTCCGGACTCGCCGCGCTCACGTTGCCGGCCTTGTCCACGGCACGGACGGTGTAGCGGTAGCGGTGGCTGGGCTTCGCCGACGTGTCGGTCGTGAAACTGTCCTTCAGGAGCTCCGCGTTCAGGCGCTCGGGCTGCCCGGTCCCCTCGGCGCGGAAGACGACGTAGCCGTCGAGGTCCGGCGCCGCCACGGGGTCCCAGACCAGGCGCACGAGACCCGCCTCGGGGAGCGCGTCCAGGCGCGCCGGGGCCGCCGGCGGGAAGATGTCGCGGTAGTCCACGGCCGCCTCGGCCGCGGGCGCGCCCTCCACCTTCGGCTTGTTGGGAAGGATGGCGCGGACCGTGTAGAGGAGCTTCCCGTACGGCGCGGCCGCGTCCACGTAGGAGGTGCCGTCGAGAGGCCTGGAGTTCAACGGAGCCTCGTACTCCTCCTCCGGCAGGGCGCGCCGGTACAAGAAGTAGCCTCCGATCTCGACCGGTTTTCCAAGCATGTTCGAGGCGGGCGGCAGCCACTCGAGGCAGATCCGTCCCTCCTCCGCGGTCACGGCCAGGAGGACCGCCGGGCCCGGAGGCACGTCGGGCGCGAGGACGGCGATGTTGGAGAGCGGGCTCTTCTCGCCATCGCGCCGCGCGGAGATCACGGCGTAGGCGAGCGCCGAGGGGAGTTTCCCGTCCTTGAGCAACGGCCCGAGGCCGTCGCGGTACACGACCGAGGCGCCGCTCGTGTGCCGGGCGAGGGACGCCGCCGGCAGAGCGAAGACGCGCTGCGCGCCCCGCAGGAACGCCTGCTCCGCCAGCCGCGCGGCCGCCGCGGCCCTTCGCGCGGCCGCCGCCGGAGCCTCGTCGGTCTTCGGGCCGCCTCCCGGCGCGGCCGGCTTCGCCGACGTCAGAGCGGGCGAAGGATTGACCACGCGGTAGATCTCGATCGATTCAAGATCCGTCAGCGGCTGACCCGTGAGCAGCCGGTCGGGATAGGTGAAGTTCAAAACGACCTCGCCCCCCTCCTGCTCGGCGGAAAGGTCCGTGACGGCGCGCGGGCCGCGCGGCAGCGGCGCCTGCGGGTCTCCCTTCTTCCCGCACGCCGCGGCGAGCGCCAGGCAGGCGGCCAGGAGAACAGCCGCCGCGAAGGAATGAGAGCGGAGCGGCCGCGGCGACCCGACGTTCAATCCCCGCGATTCCCGATTCTCGATTTCCGATCCCCGATCAGAGCACGTACCGCGACAGGTCCTCGTCCTTGACGAGGTCCGCGAGCGCGGCGCGCACGTCGTCCACCTCGATCGAGATGGCCCGCCCCGCGTTCTCCGGGCCCGCGAAGGAGATCTCCTCGAGGAGCCTCTCCATGATCGTGTGGAGGCGCCGGGCGCCGATGTTCTCGAGCGACCGGTTGACGCGCTCGGCGTCCCGCGCGATCTCCCGGATGGCATCCTCGGAAAACGAGAGATCCACCGCCTCGGCGCCGAGGAGCGCCCGGTACTGCTTCAGGAGCGCGTTCTCCGGCTCCGTCAGGATGCGCACGAAGTCTTCCTCGGTCAGGGAATCCAGCTCGACACGGATCGGGAAGCGCCCCTGCAGCTCCGGGATCAGGTCCGAGGGCTTGGAGACGTGGAACGCCCCGGCCGCGATGAAGAGGACGTGGTCGGTCTTGACGAAGCCGTACTTCGTGTTGACCGACGTCCCCTCGACGATCGGCAGCAGGTCCCGCTGCACCCCTTCGCGCGAGACGTCCGGCCCTCGCCCGCCCGACTCGCGCCCCGCCACCTTGTCGATCTCGTCCAAGAACACGATGCCGGCCGACTGCGCGCGGTCCACAGCCTCCCGCGCGACGACGCCCGGGTCCACCAGGCGCCCCTCCTCCTCCGCCTGGAGGATCTCGCGCGCCTCGCCGACGGTCGCCTTGCGGCGCTTCTTCTTGCCGCCGAAGAGGCCGGGGAGCATCTCCTTGACGTTGATGTCCATCTCTTCGACACCCTGATTGGTCACGATCTCGAAGGAGGGGAACGTCTTGTCGGCGACCTCGACGTCCACCATCCGGTCCTCGAGCTTGCCGTCGCGCAGGAGCCCGCGCAGCTTCGCCCGCGTCTCCTCCGCCTCCGAATCGGGAAGTGCCGGGAGGAGGAGGTCCACCAGCCGCTGCTCGGTCCGGGCGCGGGCGCGGTCCCGGATCTCGAGCGTCTTCTCCTCGCGCACCATCTGCACGGCGACCTCGGTCAGGTCGCGGACGATCGACTCGACGTCGCGCCCGACGTAGCCGACCTCGGTGAACTTGGACGCCTCGACCTTGATGAACGGCGCGTCGGCCAGGCGCGCCAGCCGCCGCGCGATCTCTGTCTTGCCGACGCCCGTGGGGCCGATCATCAGGATGTTCTTCGGCAGGATCTCGCGCGCCATCTCCGGGTCGAGCTGCTGCCGCCGCCAGCGGTTGCGCAGCGCGACGGCCACCGCCTTCTTGGCGCGCTTCTGCCCGATGATGAACTTGTCGAGCTCCACGACGATCTCGCGCGGCGTGAGCGACCCGGGTGTCTTCTTCGCAGCCGGCTCGGCCGTCGCCGGCGCCTTTTCCCCCGGCATCAGGAAGACCACGTGGCCCGCCCCGCTGTCTCTTCCCGCATCGTTTGAGAATACCAGAGGGGCGCCCGCCGACCGCCGGGAGCCGAGCAGCGCTTCGGGCTCACAGGATGCGGTCGAAGGTGAGGCCGCTCAAGGGGAGCCGCGCACCGGTGCGTTTGACCCGGGAGACCCAGAGGTGAAGGATTCCGTCGGGGGTCCGGCCGAGCTCGTAGCGGCGCTCGAGCGTCAGGCCTTCGTCGGGCAGCTCCTCGTCGCGCAGGCGGAAGTCCTTGCTCAACAGCTCCCCGACCGGGTCCGCTTGCTGGCCGGCCAGCCGGCCCCGCACCAGCCACCGTCCCGCGTCCGATTCCGTCAGAGGCATCGGGATGCGGTCGTCGGGAGGCGGTGTCATGGGCACGTAAACGAGATCGCCGGAACCCGGGGGCGTCTCCGGCGGCGCGTGGAAGGCGGGCGCGGGCACGACCTGCAGCGCCCACGCGAGATTGGCCGCTTCGTCCCGAACCAGCGCGACCCGCTCGACCGGATCGGCCTCCAGGAAGCCGGTCGAGGGCGGAGGCAGCAGGAGGTAGGGAAGATCCGACACCCGCCACAGGCGCCAGCCCGGATGCGGCCGGATCTCCTCCGCCGCCCGGGTCGAGGTCGTCACGCCGAAGGTGTCGGTCACGAGCAGCGAGTCGATCCGGTTCATGCTCGCGACCGGCAGGCGCAGCGGGAGGAGGAACCAGTCCGCCGCGTAGGCGAGCGCAACCTCGACGAGCAGGAGGCGGCCGGTGTCCGCGGGCCCGGCCTCGATCGAGCCGGGGTCAAACCGCGGGTCCTCGATCTCCCAGAAGCCGAGCGCGGGCATGCCGGGAATCTGCAGGAGCGCGGGAGCGACGTCCACGGAGGCCGTGCGGGGAGCCGCCGGCTGGCCGGCCACCGGAGCGCCCGCGGAGAAGGCGTCCCAGTCGAGCCGATCGCCCGTGTGCTCGGGGGCGGTCAGCGTCAACCGCCCCTCGGTCACGGTCACGCCGGCGGCGAAGCGGTACTCGAGCCGGTCCGGCACCCAGGCGGGATTGGCTCCGCGCCTGGCGCGCGGCCGGTACCACGCCGCCCAGGCCCGCGCGATCTTGTCGAAGCCGGGCGCGTCGGCTTCCGTCACGCCGAGCCTCGTCTTGAGCATCCCGCTCTTCAGATCCGCCAGGATGGCGTCGCCGTCGGGGGCCGCCGGATCGAGCGGGTATTTCTGCAGAGCCACCGTGCGATACGAAGGAAGGCCGCCTTCGAGGAGCCTCTCGATGAAGCTGACGCCGCCCGAGGCCCGCGTTCGCCGATCGGGCGCGCCGCCGTCGTGCTCGACCTGTGCCTCGGCGGAGACATTCGCCGCGGAAAACGGCAAGGATCCCGCCGGAGTCTGGATGCTGTCGATCGCGAAGCTCGAGAAGGCGATCCGGGCCGTCACCGGCGAGGCGGCGTCCTCGCCGGTCGCCTCTCCCATCTGCCACTGGCGGCCGAGCAGCCACAGCGGATCGGCGAGCCTCGCCGACACGCCTTCATCGAGATCGAGCGCCGGCCGGCCGGTCTGCGTGTCGGGCTCCAGGCGGCTCCAGGTCGTGATGGACATCAGGGGCCGGCCTCGACGAACCGGGCGACGATTCCGAGGCTTAAGAAATCCGTGGAGACGGTCTCGGCGGCCAGGTTGTCGGCGAAGTAGAGGGCCGGGAGGAAGGAGCCTTGCACGTCGCAGGGCCGCACCATCCGGATCCGCGCCAGGTCCGCGGTCTCGTTCACCGAAGCCTCCACCGCGTCGATGCCCCAGCCGGAGGCGGGGTCGGGCGGAACCACCAGGAGGATGGCCTGCGGCGCGCGCGAGCGGGGCGCGTCGTAGTGGAGGGCAATGCCGGTTGTCGCCTCCAGCTCCGGCGTCGTCTCGCTCCAGCCGTCGAGCAGGAGGCCGGCCGGCGCCGCCGGCAGGTCGCCGATCGAGACGATGTTGAGACCCGGCCCCGTTGCGAGGAAGCGAAGCGGCAGATCGCGCCCCGCTCCGCGCAGAACGAAGTCCAGCGTGTCGATCGCGTCCAGGGCGGGCCGGACGCGGGCGAGGTCGTGCAGCCACTCCTTCCGGACGGAGCCGCGGTCGAAGCCGGCGAGCGGATCGCGCGACGGGCCGATGTCGCCCGCCTGGAGCGGCCGCGCGCCGCGCAGGAGCCGGCCGACAACGAAGGCGGAGTTGAGCGCGGTGGCCAGCGCCAGGGAATACGAAGCCGTCCCGCCGCCCGCCTCTTCGACGAACCGGGCCGCGAGCGCGGGGGCGTCGGGCCCCGTCTTGACGAAGTCGAGGAGGCCCGGGGCGGTGACCGAGAGCGCGGACAGGGAGAGCGTCGCCGGGGGCGCGCCCTCGCGCGTCACGGTCGCCGTCAGCGCGGCGGGGTCTCCGACCATTCCCGCCACCCAGGCCTCCACGGCCTCCGGCGCGAGCGGCAGGACGAGGCGCCAGGTGAGCGCCGTCGAGTCGGCCTCGGTGCGGACGACGTCGAATTCGGCGGGGAGAGTGACCCCGGTATCGAGCGCGGCCAGGGCCGGCTGCGCGCGGACGGAATTCCCGGACGCCTGCTGGTGAACGGCCTCGGCCAGAAGCAGGTCGGCGATGGAATCCGTCACCGCCGCCAGCAGCCGCGCGACCGGGGCGAGGTCCGACGGCGGATTCTCGCTCCACGCCCGGGCGGCCTGGAGCCCGTCGATCCGCTTGCGGCCGCTCCCGTCCACGAGCGCGAACTGCGCGCGCACGTCCGGAAGCCTCGGCCCCAGGTTCTGCTCGACCATCCAGCGCTCGATGCGCTCGCCAAGGAGGGCGGCGAGGCTCGCCCCGTTGCGGACCCCGCCGAGCAGGCGCCGCGCGTCGCGGACGCGGTCGGAGGAGAGATCGACGGCGAGAGGGGCCTGCGCCGCCTCCTGCTGCCGGGCGAGGAACGCCGCCCGCAGGATCGCGGCCGTGCGCGCGTGGGCGAGCCCGGGCGCGTGGAGGAACCCCTGGCTGTCGGGATCGGGCGCGGGAGGCGCGCCGTCCTTCGGCAGCGTCGCCGGCAGCGGCGGCGCGTCCACCCAGGCGTAGGCCCCCAGGTGCGAGCCGCGCGGCGCCGCACCCCGCATCGCCCCGAGGCGCTCGGTCGCGAGCGCGGTGATCCAGGCGTCGAGCCGGTGCGACGAGGCGTCCACCGCTTCCGCCGTCAGCCTCTCCAGCTCGCCGACGGCGACGGTCGAGAGGGTCCCGAGCGCCTGGCGGTGCCGCGAGAGCTCCACGAGCGCCGGGTGAAACGGAAGGGGCCCGGTGAAGACCTGCGCGAGCGTCTGGTTCCCGAGCGCGGCCACGGGCTTCTGCATGCGGGTCCAGACGGTGTCGGAGGAATTCTCGATAAAGACCCTCTCCTTGACGGCGGGCTGGGCCGGGGGCTGGAAGCGTTCGGTTGCGCGCGCCATCACGAGGAGCGTCGCGTGGCGCAGCAGGAGATAGAGGAGCGTGCGCGGCGTCGCGCCGGCGACGGCATTGGTCTTGAGCGGATCGACGGCGGCGGCGGCGATCGCGGAGATGTAGTTGTCCGCAAGCGGCGCGCCGCGGGGGGCGCCGGGAGGCGCCGCCAGGGCGACATTCAACGCGAAGCCGTTGGCGGAGAAGAGGAAATCGAGGACGCGGGGCTCGCCCGTCAGCCCGAGCGGCGCGAGCTCGGCCGCGGCGAGCGCCCGGCGCAGCTGATCGACGATCGCCTGGTAGTTGGCGGCGTCCAGGCCGGGAAAGCCGGAGTGCGCGATCGCGTACGTCTGGAGCGTCCGCGCCAGCCAGCGCGTCGAGACGGGCGATTGCGAGAGCACGGCGGCAAGGTCCGAGCCCGCGTCCGCTCCGCCGTCCAGCCGCGGGACCTTTGCCGACGCGGTCAGCCAGTTGGCGCGCAGGGCGTTCAGGATCTTCGCGAGCGGATCCTCCGCCGCCTGCGGCGCCCGCCAGCCGGCCAGCGACGAGACGGGGAGGACGCCGTAGGGCTGACCGCCGAGCGCCAGGGTCGGGAAGGGGCCGCGCGGACGAACGAACTTCTCGAAGAGCGTCCTGCCCCGCCCGATGGCGGCGTCGGGGACGAGCGGCGCCATCACCTCGTCGAGAAAGTAGCCGAACGTGGCCGGCCAGAGGGCGACGTGCATGGCCTCGACCGCCGGCTCGGCCGCCGCCGCCGTCCCCGAGACGGGCGCGAAGGACGCGACGTCCATGCCGAGCGCGGAGGCGAGCCGCGCGCCGTCCGACCCCGGCGCGGGCGCCTCTCCGGTGGCCGGAGCCGGCGGCTCGACGCGCGCGCCCGGCGTGTGGTTCGTCGGCGTCCCCGCGGCGAGCAGCGCCACGCCGTCCTCGCGCGAGTGCCGCTCGAGCAGCGCCTCGAGGGCCGCCGGGCTCCCCGCGGCGTCGGCGCCCTCGCGGACTCCGAAGGCCAGAAGACGCGTCAGGAGCGGCGCCTGCGCGCGCGCGACGCGCGTCCGCACGGCGAGGCCGATCGCCTCCGCCGCCGCGAAGTCCGACTGCCAGGCCACCGCGCTCGCGTCGCCGTGCGGGCCGACGGCGACGCTCGCGGGGACCTTCTGGCCGGCAACGAGGAAGCGGCGCGCGGCGCCTTCGTAGCCGGCCACGAAGAAGCGGGTCGGCAGCGCGATCGCCTCGCTGGTCAGGATGGCGCCGCCGTCGAGCGCGGGGTTCAAGGGCACGTCTGGAAAGACGAGCGCGCCGCCCGCGCCGGCCTCGGGCGTCAGGATCCGGCGGAGGTACTGCGCGCGAGGGTCGCCGAAGAGCTGGACCAACCTCTGCCACGCCGCGCTGGCCGCGGCGGAGTCGTCGCCGGTCGCCCGCCGCGTGCGCCAGTAGGCGATCGTCTCGTCGCGCTCGGCGGGATCGACGCCGGGACGCGTCGTCGTGACGTGAGCGGGCGAAGGAAAGATGCGCACGCGCAGCTCGACGGTCGCCGGATCGATGTCGAAGTAGCGCGTCTCCAGGCGCACCGGCAGCATCACGATCGGAAGCCCGGCGTCGAGCTCGCCGTAGACAACGGAAGGAGGCATCAGGTTTTCTCCGGCAGGAGGAGCGACGCGTGGATCGAGAGGCGAATCGGGCGCTGCAGGCTGATGCCGGCCATCTGCGCGGAATCCGTCCCCCAGACGAGCCCCTCCGGCTGCGCGGGCGCCGGCTTCTCCTTCGCGACGGCGACGTATCCGCCCGCGACGCCGACCATCGGCCAGGCCAGGTCGTTCCAGGTCGCCATCGGCGCCGCGCCCTCCTCGTCGAAGCCGAAGCGCACGGCCCCGGAGAGCTCCTGGATGACGACGTACCAGCCCGGGTCGCTCGCCAGGTCCTCGGGCGTGATCTCGAAGCCGAAGTAGGCGGTGTCGAGCCCGGCCGGCCCGCGAAAGACAGGCATCAGGTGCGTCTGGCCGGGCTTGCGGAACTCCCCGTCCGGCTCCGCCTTGGCGAGGAAGATCGCCGTCTCGGCGAGGTGCGTGACGAGGCGGCTGCGCAGGATGAGCACGACGCGCTCGCCGAACGCGACGTGCGCGCCGAGCCGGTCGGCGGGATTCCACCCCGTGGTCGCCGCCATGTCGCGCGGCGCGGCCGATACGCGGGACTCGAAGAAGCGGGTCAGCGGCGTGGAGGAGCGGTCGAGGGGGACGCCGCGCCAGAGAAGCTCGCGGGCGAGCTCGTGATTGGCCGCGACGATCAACGCCTCGACGAACGGGTTGTTGACCTCGAGCAGGCCGGCCGTGTCGGGCGGGATGTCCACTCCGGCGAGGAGGAGGCCCGGATCGAGCCAGGCGGCGAGCGGCTGATCGAAACGCGGCGTGGCGACGACGCCCCGGCCGCCGAAGAGGCGGGCGCCGTCGCCGAACGCGACGCGCGTCGCGAACCGCGCCGCCGCGGTCGCGGGCCCGGCCGGCGCCGGCGGCGAGGGCCACGCCAGGGCTCCCGGCCGCACGACTTCGACGACCGCAGGCTTGCGCGCGGCCGTTTGCAGCGTGAAGGTGGCGAGCATGGTCGTCTGCGTGGAGGTCAACGCGAGCACCGCCGGCGAGACCGGCGTCACCAGCGTGAGAGGCGTCGAAGGCTCCACCGGCGTCAGGACCGGCGTGACCGGCCCGACCGTGTGCAGCGTCGGGCCAGCCGGTCCCACGACCGGATGCGTGCCGACGACCGGGTGCGTCAAGCCGCCGCCCGTCAACACCCCGCCGTGTCCACCCACCGCCCCGCCGTGCCCTCCCACCGGCGCGATCGCGGACCGGACCGTGGCGTCGGTGACGAGCCGGGCGGGCGTCGCGGGGAGCGCTCCCGGCGAGACCACGGCAGCGTTCTGCAGGGTAAGGGAGCGGCGGATTCCCTCCCCCGCGTTGCGCGAAGCGGGCGGCGTCTTCGTCGCGAGGATGCGCCGGAAGGGCGCGGAGAGCGCCGGCGCGGGCAGGACGCTCGAAGCCACGCGCGCGGCAAGGGTGACGCTCCCGGGATCCCGCATGCGCGAGAGAGCCGGAGCCATGGTCACGAGGGCGTGCGCTCCCGCCAGGGGCGCGATCGTCCGGGCGTAGAGCCGCGCGGCCGCGAGATCGGCCAGCAGCGCGCCCTCCCGCTCCCGCCGGGCGCGCTCGATGTCGCCCGCCTGGCGCCACGCCTCGTCCACCAGCTCCTCCTGGTGGGCGCGCACCATCTCGACGCCCAGACCGGCCGCCGCGCGCCTTCGCGGATCGAGGTTTAGCTCCTCGAGCCAGCCCGGCGCCGGCTGTGTCTGCCCCGAAGCGATCGAGCCGTAGAGAGGCAGGCCGACGACGGGAACGCCGTTGACCGGCTTTCGCTCGAGGTTGGATCGGAGCTTCTTCGCCGACGCGGCGACGGCGGGACCGCTCCAGTCGGCCGCCGCGTCCAGGGGGCGGAGGGCGCCCTCGAAGGGCGCGAGCTTGCCGTTGACGTCGCCCGACGCCCGGCTCACGTCGAGCCTCAAGGGCTCGCTCGTCGCGGCCAGGTCGCGGCCGCGCAGCCGGCGGGCGAGCGTTTCCAGGTCGCCGCTGTCCGTCGTCGTGAAGAGCCAGGAATCGTAGACCGGAAGAACGACGGTGCCGGCCCCCGGCTTCCAGGCCGGCTCGGTCGAGCGCGCGTCCGGCACGTCCTGGCCGAGGCCGGCGAGGCGCCCGGCCTCGAAGGCGGGCACGAGGCACGCGGCGTAGCGCGTGTTGGGCGACAGCGCGCGCGGCGAGAGGACCCTCGCGATCCCGCGCCTTGCCGAGTCCTCGCCCATCGCGGCGTCGGCATACACCTGGACGTGCGCCCAGTACGAAAGCTCGTCGGGCGCCGGGAGGTCGCCGCGATGGACCTCCACGACCGGGAGCTTCGCGCCGGCGATCGACCCGAGAGGACTCCCGCCGCGCGCCTCCACCACGACGAGTGCGAGCCACGGCTGCAATTTCCCGGCGGCGTCGGGAAGGCCGGGCGTGAGACACCAGGGGAAGTCCGAGCGTGCAAACTCGATCGAGGGGAAGAGGTTGGGCGGCATGCCGAGCGAGCCCGGCACGGGGTCGCGGCGGCGGATGAGGGCCGGCGCGACGCCTGTTACGTCGCCCGGCCCGTAGCTCGAGATCGGCACGGCGACGTCGCGCCCGGCGGCCCGGACCTGGATCGCGTCGCCGGAGAGGGGCGCGGAGCGGACCCACGGGAGGAAGCGCGCGTTCATGCTCATTCCGCGGCCTCCGTTTCCGGCACGACGCGCTCTCCGGACCGGACGGCGGCGCGCGCTTCGAAGAAGGTCATGCCGGCGGCCTGAACCTCGAGCGCCGCGTCCACGACGGTGAACCGCTCGCGCCGCATCTGGAGCGCCGCGGGCTTCTCCGCGGCCGCCGCGAAGACGGACATCACGGAGAAGACGAGCACGGGCGGCGGCGTGTCCGGACGCTTCTTCGGGTCGAGCAGGATCTCCTCGAATTCGTCGGAGGCGTCCACGGCCGCGCCCGTCTCCAGGGGGCGCGCGATCTGGACTCCCGCGTCGCGGCTCTCGAAGCCGCGCGAGGCGAGCATCTCTTCCTGCGTCAGATCGAGGAACATGCCGAGGGCGAACTCGCCGGAGACCGGCGTCGTCGCGAGCGCGGCCGGGCCGGCGGCGACGCTCTCGATGGAGATCGTCCGCGGCGCGGAGAGGCGCCCTGTCCCGAAGCGCTCGATCGGCACGTTCAACGGAACGACCGGCTGGGAGAAGCGCAGCGGCTCGCTCGGCGAGAGCCACACCCCTTCGCGCTTGCGGTCGACGAGCGTCAGCCCTGGTGCGCCGCCCGAGTCCCAGTTGGGAGGGGCGGAGATCGCGGAGGCGAGCGTCCCGGTAATGTCCGCGTCGGCCTGGGGAACGCCCCCCTCGTGGATCGTGAGCGAGCCGTGGACGGAGAGCGTCCAGAAGAGGAACTTCACCGACGCCTTGCCGGAGAGCACCGTGGGCGAGAACCCCGCGAGCGTGCCGGTGAACCGCACGGCGGCCAGGGAGTGGGAGCCGACGAGCAGCTCGACGGAGAGCTCCAGGTGAATGTTGAACGCGCCGTCGAAGCCGAAGAGGGCGTCGATGCTGAGAAGGCCGCGGATCGCGAAGCCGTACAGGTGCGCTTCGAGCTTGCCGGAGAGGCCGAACTGGACCGAGGAGGGCGTGTAGGCCGCGTAGGCCCGCACCTCGAGCTTCAGGTGATCGCCCTTGGAGAGCGTCAGGGCGAGCCGCTGCGGGACGAAGATCTTCGTCCCCGGCGGAACGTAGTCGGGATGGAAGCCGCCGATCGAGATGTAGGTGCCGCGGTTGCCGCCGTCCACCTGCGGCGAGCCGTGGAAGATCGAGGCGCCGCCGGTCAGCTCCGCGGCCCAGATGCGCGAATTGCGCAGGGCGATCCGGATGTTCAGCTCGTCGCTCTTCGTGTCGAAGATCGCGACGCCGTCGGCGAAGATGTGGACCGGCTTCCTGGCCGGATCGCTCGTCTCTCCCGGAAGGGGTGCCGGAAAAACGCCGACGAACTGCGCGACGACGTAGAGCCGCGAGAGCGACGACGCCTGGAACTCGAGCAGCACCCCCAGGTCGAGAGTCAGCATGCCGCCGTACGCCGAGAACTTCGCCGAGATTCCCAGGACGGAGGCGTCCTTCTGCGTCGGAAAGAGGCGCTCGAGTGCGGCCAGGTACTGCGATGCCTTGCCGATCGGGTCCTCCGGGAAGAGGATCGCGTCGAGGTCGCCGGTGGCGATCCCGGCGAGAAACGCCTCGGGGCTCGTCGTCCGGTTCGAGCCGTAGAGCAACCCCGCCCCCTGGAACGAGAAGCCCGATCCCGACTGCGGCAGCTCGAGCGACACGACGACGATCCAGCTGCGCACGCTCGCGGCCGTCGCGCGCTGGTAGATCCCGAGGCCGGTCAGCGAGAACTTGTTGGCGAAGGCGAGCTCGACGGCGCCGGAGAGCCGGTCATGGACGGCGTCGTAGAAGAACGCCCCGCCGCCGACGATCTTCCAGACCTTGACCTCGAGACCGGCGCCCTCCGGGAAAACCATTTCCCAGCCGGTCCTGGCGATTCCCGCGAGGTTGCCGTCCCCCTCCTTGCTGGTCGCGGCGAGATACCGCGCGCCGAGCCCGTCGACGTGGAGCTTCAGGATCGAGAAGAGATCCAGCGTCAGGTTGGCGGCGCCTTCGAGGCGGAAGCTCATCTCGCCGTCCTGGTCTCCCAGGAACACGCGCAGGTGAAGGGACTCGATCCGGAGCCCGCCGATCAGGAGCGGGATCCGCACGTTGATCGGGATCAGGACCTCTCCGCCGGCGCCCCCCTGGAATCGCACTCCGTCGAGCGCGGAGGCCTCGGCCGTCACGTCGAAGGTCAGGCGCAGCTGCGGAACGAAGTCGCCGAGCCAGCTGCCGCCGGTGATCGCGAGCTCCCCCTGCTCGACGCGGAGCCAGGCGGAGAGCTCGTCCACGCTCGCCCGCGCCCCCAGCCGGAAGCGCGCGGCGCGGAACTGGACCGCGGACTTGTCCCCGGCGGCCGGCTCCGGCGAGGACTCGCGGACGAGCTCGGCCTCGAACGAGACGTTGCCGATCGGCTCCAGCGCGTCGCGCGAGGCGAGCAGCCCGAAGCTCGCGCCGTTGGTCAGCTTCAGGTGGAAGCCGGCGCCGAGGTTCTCGTCAATGTTGGCCTGCCCGTGCACCTGCACGAAGAGCTTGCTCTTGCCCCCGAGCGTCTTCGGGATCGGCACGAGCGTGAGCGCGAACGGAGCGGGCGGCTCTTCGGGCTGCTGCGCCGGGATGGGAGCGTCGAAGTCGTCGGCCTTGACCCTCTCCTCGCCGGTGTCGACGAGAAGCGTGAAGGCGTGCTGCGCGAGCTGGCGGGCATCCTCGAAGCCGGGGATCTCCGGATGATCGAAGCCGTACCAGAAACGGATGAGGCGCTGCTGGAACGACTCCTTCTTCAGGATCACCGCGAGAACGACGACCGCTGCGGCCAGCGCATCGCTCGTGATGGGCGCCCAATCCACCTCGGTGTCTTCGCCCTCCTCGTTCCCAGCGGCCCCGCCCGTTCTGTGGCCCCATCCGGCCTGGAGCGCGAGGTCGCCCAGGATGGCGTACCACCGCTCGGCGAAGAGGCCCTTCGGATAGGAGTCCTGCAGGCGCTGGTCGGCGAAGAACGCCCCGGCCAGGATCGTGTGGAGAAGCGTGCTGTAGCGCTTGGTGACCTCGAGCAGCACCGGGATGACGATCTTGATCGTGACCGATTCGATCGTCCCGGGGGCGGGGCCGGGCGCGTGCCGGAAGGCGTCGCTGATGCCGAAGAGGATCTTCGCCGCGAGCGACGTGATCTCCGCCCACTGCTCGGGGTCCTTGGCGGCGTCCGCCTTCTCGCGCAGCTGCTGCACGGCCGGCTTCCACTCGGTGGATGGGGCGATCGAAGGCAATCCCACCGCGTCGCAGTAGTCGAAGGCGGACCGCGGCGAGGTGAGGATGTCCACCAGCACCTCTACCGTTTCGACCGTGATCCTCCCGGCGGTCCGGGCGATCGTGGCCGGAGTGACGCTCACGGCACCGCCTCCGCCGGCTTCTGCGGCGGGGTCTCGGTCACCGCGATCGGGATCTCGGCGATGATGAACGCCTTCATGTCCGGCCCGTCGCTCTGCGGGTCGTAGCCGTAGATGCGGTGCTGCAGTAAGTCGAGCCTCCCCTCGTCGTCGGCGGTGAACTCGATGGTGGTGAAGTTGGTCCACCACTGCCAGCCGCGCGGCATCGCGTTCTGCGCCTGCCAGAGGTGGCGGTCGGCGACGGACCGCACCATGTCGAGCTGGCTCGCCTTCGAGAAGGGGGGTGGGTGGAGGTCCCCGAGGCGCTCCTCGTCGGGGCGCGTGTCGGCCGCGAGCTCCGTCTGCCACGCCCACTCCGGATCGCGAAGGTATTTCGTCGTCTCCGGGACGCCGGCCGGGGAGACGACGATCGGGTCCTCGCCCAGGAGCAGCTGCAGGTGCGGGCTGAAGGCGTTCTCGCCCGGCACGAGCGGCGGGCCGCCGGTCGGGGAGCCGATCGGACCGCGATGCCAGCCCAGGCGCTGCTGCGACGTGGAGAGGCCGCCCAGCTGCTGCGCGAGATCCATCGCGACGAGAGGAGCGAGGTCGTCGCGCTGCTCGCGGAAGGAGCTCGCCGTCGCCTGGATCACGCGCGTGAACTTGCGCGGCACCCAGTCCGGGCCGAGCTGCCAGTAGGCCATCTTGATCGTGAAGGCGTAGTGGACGTCGCCGGAGAGAAACACGACGGTCCGGCGGGTCGAGAGGCGCGCGAGCACCGCCTCGAAGAGCGACGGGACGAAGCCCCAGTTCTCCGGGTCGCGCGCGACGCGCCCCACCGAAAACGTCCTCTGCCAGCGGACGAAGGGCGGGTCGGGCTTGCCGGCCTTCGCGATGTCGTGCAGGTTGATCAGGGGCTGCACGACCGACTCGACGACCGGGTAGCCCAGAAACGGCGCCGCCGCGATGACGAAGCAGACTCCGCCCGCGCTGACGTCCTCGAAGCCCAGGGTCCCGTGGGCGGAATTGGCCTGGAGGGCTCCGACCCGGACGGACGCCGCGGCGCCAGCGTTGCGGCTCGCGATCCGGAGATGACCCGACGCGTCCGAGGCCAGTCCCACGCCGGAGAAACCCGCCGTGCCGTTGATGTCCGCGGCCACCTGCGCCGCCGTGCGGGCCGGGCCCGCCGCGAGCGTGACGACGACCGGCGTCCCGCGGTCGATCGTGATCTTCAGCTTGTCGTTGGACGCCGCCACGATCGCGAAAGGCCCCGGCTTCGTCCCGGTGACCTGCGGGCCCTCGAGCGGCGCCTCGACGGGTCCTCCGACGCCGATCGCCGGCTGCTCGGGGATCTGCAGGCGCATGGCCTCGTCCGTCAAGAGCGTCGCGGTCGCGTCGGGGTCGAAGCGGCTGCGGATCTGTTCGTTGGCCTCCGGCTCGAATCCGCGCCATGTGCGCGAGTCGAGGGCGATCACCTCGAAGCCGGGACCGTCGTACCGGAAGTGCCAGATCATCCGCGTCTGGTTGGACGCGGCCGACTGGAGGTCGAACCGCCTCTCGAGCTCCGCCGCCGCCGTCTTGTCGGGCCCGGGCTCCGCCGCGGTCGGCGAGGCGAAGAGCGTCGCGATGAGCTCCAGGACGCGCCGCGGGATCCCGTCCCGATACGCCCGCGGGTCGTTGCCCCAGCTCTGGAAGAGCGTGCCCGCGGCGAGGCCGTTGCGGATGACGGCGCGGCCGAGGGCGCTCGCCCGTGTCTGCTTCGCCCACTTCGGCGTCAGGTTCCAGTCGTCGGTGATCTCATGGTCGTCGAAGACCATGTAGCTCGGAATGTTGGCGAGAACGCGCCGGACGCGCGGCAGCTCCTTGTAGAACCAATCCAGCCGACTCACCTTCTTCAAGACCTTGTCCTTCCTGGTGATGAGCTCGTCTTCGGAAGGGCCGTCTCTCTTGTTCGCGCGATCGTGCTCGACGCCGAAGTAATGCACGCCCGCGAACCAGGACGGCGTCAAGGCCCGAGCGAGGCGGTTTCGCGCCTCCGGCGTGTTGTTCCCCGCGGGAATGTCGCTCTCCTTCTCGTCCCCTTTCGGCGTCGAATTCGGCTCGCTGTCCGGTGGCACGGTGTCCGGCGGCATGGCCCCCCAGAAACGCTTCCAGAGGAAGAAGCGCGCGTCATCGTCCTTGTTCCCCTTGCCCCACGCGGCATCGCGATCGTCGCCGGAAAGCACCGCGTCGATGGCGCGGTATTTCTTCGGAACGAGGCGCCAGGCCTCGTGGTACGGGGCCATCTTCTCCAGGGCGTCGCCGTCCTCGTCCGGGTTCTTCGCGGCGTAACCATCGACCTGCCGGTAGATCCCGCCGGTCGCCCGCACGTAGACCTGCCACGGCTCCTTGCGCGCCGCCAGCAGCGGTTTCGGATTCCAGTTCCACGTGATGTTCGACCAGCCGGCCAGATAGAGCGCGCAGTACTCGCCGAAGCCCATCACGTGGGAATCCGTGCTCGTGGAGGTGAAGCCGGCGATGTCGTTCAACGGATGCCCGCGGCGCCCCGGCGGCAGGTGCGTCGCGTCGACCGGATAGGTGATGGTGACCGCGGCCTCGGTGTCGGTCTTCTTGAAGTCCACCGGGATCGTCTCCTGCGTGCCGAGCAGATTCCGGCTGACGTCCTGCAGGAGCTCGAGCTGCTGCGCCGGCGATTCGTCCGCGTAGATCTGGTCGCCCGTCAGGAAGAGCATGTGAGGGCGCTTCTTCTCGTCGGTCAGGACGCCGCGCAGCAGGTCGTCCAGGGGCGGGAAGGCGTCCCGGCCGAGGCCGCCGCTGCCGCGGCAGGAGCCCTGCACGACCTTCAGGTCCGCCACGGCGGCGGGGACCATCGCGAAGCTCGGAAGCCAGTCCTTCTGATAACCGAGCGCAAGCCAGCTCGCCTTCGCGGAGCCTTCTGAAAAAAGCCCGAGCTCCTTCAACCGCGCGAGGTCTCCGTCCGAAGCGGAGCCGTCGGACAGGAGGCGGAGGTCCGTCAGCCGCGCCGTGTCGCCGTCGTCGGTCTTGATGACGAGGTCGTAGGAGTGGATCTGTCCGAGGTCGAGCCCCGCGGGAGAGGCGGGCTCCCAGAGGGACACGACGACGTGGAGATGTTTTCCGGCGGCGATCGTGTGCGTGTCCAGAGCCGAAACGGGACTCTTCCGTCCGACCGGCGGACCGAGCGAGCCCGAGGCGCCCTGGCCGCGGAAGACCTCGATGTCGACGTTTGCGGGTTTCGAGAGCGCGATCCAGACGGAGACGAGGTCACGCTCGACGCGGCGCAGGATGGGTCCGGCCAGGATATCGGCCGCCTGCAGCAAAAGTCACCTCCGACCAGAAACGCGCGTAGCGGAGAGGGTCCCTTCCTTCGGCGGCGCTAGTCTATAACCTGGTCAAGTCGCCGGCGGAACCTGTCCATCGCCGCGACGTTTCTTCAGTCGCGGTCCGTCAGATCTCTTCGAGGGTGATGTGGTCGTTGGTGTAGATATCGATGGCGGCGGCGATCAGGAGAGCCTCGCGGGCGATCTCGGCCGCGGCCATGTCGGGGCGGTGCTTCAAGAGCGCCCGGGCGGCCGAGAGGGCGTAGGGGCCTCCGGAGCCGACGGCCAGGATCCCCTCCTCGGGGGAGATCAGGTCCCCGGTCCCCGAGATCAGGAGCGAGGTCGTCTTGTCCGCCACGATCAGGAGGGCTTCGAGCTGGCGGAGCATCTTGTCGGTGCGCCAGTCCTTGGCGAGCTCGATGGCCGAGCGCTCGAGGTTGCCGCGGTGCTCCTCGAGCTTCATCTCGAAGCGGGAGAAGAGGGCGAAGGCGTCGGCGGAAGAGCCGGCGAACCCGGCGATGACGTCGCCCCCCTTGAGTCGGCGGATCTTCGCCGCCCCGTGCTTCATGACGGTCGTGCCGAGCGTCACCTGCCCGTCGGAAACCATGGCGACCTTGCCGTTGTGCCGGACGCACACGACGGTTGTCGAATGCCACTTGTCCTTCGAGGTCATGCTGCGAGGCAGGATATCGGATTTTCGGGAGGCGGGAGGCGGAAGGGGGGAGGCGAAAAGCCCGAACGAGGGCCCTCGTCCGCCTACCGCCTCCCGCCTCCCGCCTCCCGGCTTCTCAACGCTTGAATGGCGGCTTCCACGATCGCTTCCTCCTCGCCCGAACGGGCCGGCGGGCGGTCCGGGACGGAGACGTCCGGCGGCACTCCTTCTCCCTCGTAGGAGCGGCCGTCGAAGTCCTCGATCGCGAAGGCGGTCAGCCAGAGAGTCGAGCCGTCGGAGAGCTTGCGCGCGTCGGCGCCGCCGCTCGCCATGCCGGCCGTCGGCTCTCCCACGATGGGGCCGATCGCGTGCCGGCGAAACTTCAGCGCCAGGGCCTCGCCGGCGCTCGCGGTCGCGGAGTTGACGAGGAGCGCGATCGGCAGCGGCTTGTACTCGGGCGGCGTCAGGTGCCGGGTGCCGCGCGAGATCACGTAGTAGTCGCCGGCGCTCCAGCGTCCGCGCAGGAACGTCGTCAGGATGTTCGGGTCGTAGCCCCCCGCGTCGGCGCGCAGGTCGAGGAGGAATCCTTCGATTTCGTTCCAGCCCGAGAGCTGCGGCCGGGAGCGGGCCGTCTCGCTCCGGTCGAGCAGCATGTCCACGACCGCGAGCGCGGTCTCCGCGCTCATTCCCCAGAGCCGGGCGTAGCCGTATGCCTTCCCGTCGCGCGAGAGGACCCGCGCGCTCTTCCAGGCGAGCGTGTCGCCCGGCTCCTCGACCTTGCGCGCCAGGCGCGAGGTGCGTTCCTCTGCGCCGGAGAGGGGCTGCCACTTCACGATCACCGAGGATCCGGGGACGCCTTCGAAGGCGAGGAACAGGTCACGGAAGTTCACGCGCTCCCCGCCGTAGGGCTTGCCGTCCACGGCGAGGATCCGGTCGCCGAGCTTGAAGCCCGCCTGCTCGGCGGAGGAGCCCGGCATCACGCCCTTGACCGCGTAGCCGTCGCCGTCCCGGCCGATGCGCAGGCCCACCGTGCCCCAGCCGCGCTCGGGAAGGGCCCCGACGCGGACCCGGAACGTGTGCGAGTCCGAGAGCGTCGCGAGAAGGCGGTCGTAGATGCCGTCGCGCGCGGCGGCGGTCCTGGCGGCCTTCAGCTCCCCGGCGGCCCGTGTCACGGCGCCCGCCCAGTCCGCTCCCTTCAGTTTCGGGTCCCAGAAGCCTTCGCGGATGATCCGGTCGATCTCGGTCAGGACCGAGGGCTGAGAAAGTTCTTGGGCGGGGATCGGCTGCGCCGTCATTTCGGCGCTCTCCAGGGAGGAGAGAGGGACGGCCAGCAGGAACGCGCCGGCAAGCGCCCATTCCCGATTCGCAAATTTCAATTCACAACTTCCTTCAGGCCTTGGGGTGCGCGTTGCGGTAGACCTCACGCAGGCGCGCGGCGTCCAGGTGGGTGTACTTCTGCGTGGTCGAGAGAGAAGCGTGGCCGAGCAGCTCCTGGATCGCGCGCAGATCGGCGCCGGCGGAGAGCAGGTGCGTCGCGAAGGTGTGGCGCAGGGCGTGGGGTGAGATGGCCGCCGGAAGGCCGGCCGCGCGCAGGCGGGTCTTCAAGAGGCGCGCCATCGAGCGCGTCGTCAGCCTCCCGCCGCGCGCGTTGACGAAGAGCGGCTCGCCGTCGAGACCGCGCCGGCGCGCCGCCCGCGCGGGAAGGTAGTCGCGCAGTGCCGCCTCCGCTTCCTCGCCGAAGGGAACGATGCGCTCCTTTCTCCCCTTGCCGACGACCCGCGCCAGCCGCGCGGAAAAATCCACGTCCTCCAGGTCCAGGCCCGCCGCCTCCGAGACGCGCAGCCCGGTCGCGTAGAGAAACTCGAAGAGCGCCCGCTCCCGCTCCGGAAAGGAATCCTCCTCGCGGGAGTCGAGCAGGGTCTCCGTGTCCACGAGGGTCATGGCGCGCGGGAGCGTCTTCGGCACCCGCGGCGCGGGCAGGCCCTTCGCCGGGCTCTTTTCCAGGTGGCCTTCGCGGCAGGCCCAGCGGAAGAACGCCCGGAGGCTCGACAGATGGCGGGCGAGAGATCGGTTCGCGAGGCGGCCGCGATGGAGCGACGCCAGGTGTGAGCGCACGGCCAGGGTGTCGATCGCCGAGAGGGGCGTGCGGGACGCCTCCCGGTGCGCGAACTCGTTCTCCCAGAAGCCGGCGAAACGGTCGCAATCGCCCCGGTACGCGCGCACGGTCGCGGGCGAGAAGCGGCGCTCGTCGGCCAGGTATGCGATGAAGCCGTCGATGGCCCGCGAAAGCGAGATCATCGGCGAGAAGTGTAACCGGGAGGGGCGAGAAGGGACCGGTGTTCGGTGTTCGGGAGGGGAACCGGGGAAAGCCACGCGCAGCGCGCACCGTCTAGAATGCGGCGTTCATGGAGCTTCGCCCATTCCGCGCGCTGCGCGGGACGCCGCAGTTCAAGGAGCGCCGGCCGGGGCTCTGGATCGACCGCCAGGTCTTCGAGCAAGCCGGTCGGACGGTCGTCCTGCCGCTCCTGGTGGGCCTCGTCCGGCTCGGCGACGATTCCGTGGAGTTACCGGAGACCGCGGATTCTCCCGACGCCGTTTCCAAACGCGTCGGGGCGCTCGTGGCGGCGAAGACCGACGCGGATCCCTGCCTCCTCGCGACGCGCGCTCCGCTCGCTGGCGCCCTCATGACGAGGCGCCGTCCCGATTTCACGATCGAGCCGCCGACGGGCACCCGCCACGATTTCTTCCGCATCAACGACTACGCCCAGCACGTCGAGCTGCAGGGGCTCGTCAAGAACGCCGAGGCACGACTCCTCACGCAACGCCCCTTCTGGGAGGCCGCGAAGCAGTTTTCCGTGTCGCCGGCCGCCGCGAAGCTGCCGGGCGCGCGGTTCAAGCTGTGCGCGATCGCCGATGAGCGGCTGCTGAAGGAAACCGGCCTCCGGCCGGAGACGGCGTCGGGAGTGCTGGGGTATTCGTTCGAGGACCCGGTGTACTGAGGACCGGTTTCAGGTTTCAGGACGAAGACGGGGCACGGCCAGTGAAACTTGAAACCTGAAACTATTTCTTCTTCCCGAAGCCCCGCACGTCGTTCCTGACGAGGCTCTCGATCTGCTCCTTCGTCAACTTCTTGCCGAACGCGGGCATGTCCTCGCTGCCGGCCGTGACCTGCTTGATCAACTGCTCGTCCTTCTTGGAGGATTGCCACTCGGCGTCGGTGAAATCGCGCGCCATGAGCTGCTTCCCCTTGGGCGTGTCGGCGTTCCCGTCCTTCCCGTGGCACTTCGCGCAGTATTCGAGGAAGAGCGCCGACGGGTGCTGATCGCCGGCCCGGGGGCTCGGGGGATCGCCAGGTCTCCCGCTGGCTCCCAGCAGAGCGACCCCGACGCCGGTGATCCCGCAGAACACAAGGGCGCCCAGGATCCGTGTCTTCTTCATGCCTTTCTCGCTTTCATCCCTTCCGGGCGTTCTCGAGGTCTCGCAGGATGTTCTCCGGCTGCCAGGTTTCTCCATAGTAGATCGTCGCGAGCCGGCCCTCCGGGTCCAGGACCGCCACGGCCTGGGAGTGGATCATCTGGCCGTGCTCGGGGTAGTAAAGGACGCCGAAGCTCGAGGCGACGCGGGCCACGTCCCGCGGCGAGCCGGTCAGGAACTTCCAGCGCTTCGGGTCCGCTCCCGCCTTCTTCGCGTACTCGGCCAGCACCTCGGGCGTGTCGTGCTCCGGGTCCACGGTGACGACCAGGAGATGGCCGAACTTCTCTCGCGCGAGCATCGCGTCGAGCCTGGAGAACTTCGCCGTCGTCATCGGACAGGCCGTCGCGACGGGACAGCGCGTGTAGAGGAATGTCACCGCCACGGGCTCCCCGCGCATCTGCGACAGGCTGACCGCCTGGCCCGTCTGGTCCTTCAACGTGAAATCGGGAACGGCGTCGCCGACCTGCACGCCGCGATTGGGGACGGGCGTGACGAAGGCCCCGTCCGCGACTTCCTTCGCCGGCGCCGCCGCCGGCGTCGCGGGCGCGACCGGCGTTCCCACGAAGCCGCGCGTCACGATCTTTTCGAGCCAGAAGCGATCCTTCTCGATGACCAGGGTCGCCTCGATGCGGTCACCGGGATGAAGCAGCTTCACGACCTGCGGGTCGTCCCGGACCGGGAAGGGCATGGTCATGCCCTGCATGTATCCGGGGATCGCCTCGTGCTCGACGGTCAGCTCCGACCGCGCGGTATCCACTTCGCGAACGACGCCCCGCAGGGTGAACCGCCGGGCGTCCTGAGCGCCCGGCTCCCCGCTTCGGCGGCAGGCGGCCGCCCCGAGCGCGAGAACCAGGACGAGGCCGAGGCGGGCAAACTTCATCGTGCTCCTAAATCGCCGCAGGACGCCGGCTATTTCAGGGAATCTCGAAGGTCAACGAGGCCCAGAGGCTCTCCCAGTCGGCGCGGGTCTCGGGCGGGGCCGGCACCATGTGCACGGCCTTGACGAGCCAGACACCCTTGCGCGCGAGAACGAAGGCGACGCGGCCGTTGCGATCGGACCGCGCCTCCAGCGTGTTGTCGGGATCCTCCAGCGCGATCGCCTTGACGAGCGCGCCGGCGAGAGGCTTCCCGTCGTACAGGATCCGGAAGGGCATCTTCTCCCCCAGACGCGTTTTCAAGGGACTGGCGCCCGCGACGAGCTCGAGAGTCAGGCCCAGAACGCGATCGAATCCCGCCTGCCCCGATCCGCCGGCCGCGACCAGGGACTTGGCGCAGCGCGAGTAGACCTCCTTGCCGGGCTTCCAACGCTCGTCCCGCTCGGCCCGGGCTTTCAGCGCCGCGTCCAGCCCCTCGGCGGCCAGATACTTCTCGAACTTCTCGGGCTCGAGCAGGATCGGAGACCGCTTGCTCCGATACCCGATGACGGCAAATCCCGGCGAAGAGATCCGAACGAAGCCCGCGGGGTCGGTCGCGGGAAGGCCTCCGATCGGCGCCTCTCCGGCGGCCGAAGAGAGGACGAACCGGACAATCCGCGGATCGTCGCGCGGGACCGGGTCGCCGCGGAAGTGCTCCCCCACGCGCAGCGACACGGCGATCTCCGTGCCGACAGCCGGATGGAAGCTCGAAGGCTCGATCCAGAAATCGTGTGCCGCCAGGGGCGGTCCAGAGCAGACGAAAACGACAACCCCGGCGAGAAGCAGGACTGCGGGCCGAAGCGTCGTCGGGAGCCTCATTCGGCCGTCGTGCGCGTCAGAAACGCGGCGAGCCTTTCGCGGTCGAGATTCCCGCCCGAGAGGATCACGCCCACGCGCGCGCCGGAGAAATCGGCTTTCCTGTGGCGGACGGCGGCGGCGCCGGCGACGCCGGAGGGCTCGACTAAGACCTTCATCCTCTCCAGCATCCAGCAGAGCGTCTCGATCATCTCCTCGTCGGATACGAGCAGGATGGCCTTGACGGTTTTCTGGACGACCGGAAAGGTGAGCCTTCCGGGGCTCGGGACCTGCAGGCCGTCGGCGATCGTGCGGGGGACTCCGATGGAGACCCGTTCCCCTTTCGCGAGCGAGAGGGCCGTGTCGTTGGCGGTCTCCGGCTCGACGCCATAGACCACGATCCGCGGCCGGAGGTGCTTGGCCGCGGTCGCCGAGCCCGCGATGAGGCCCGCGCCGGAGACGGGAACGAGGAGGAAATCGAGATCCGGCACCTCTTCCATCAGCTCCGCCGTGGCCGTGCCCGCGCCGGCCATGATCAGGTCGTCGTCGAAGGGAGGGACCAGGAGCGCCCCGCGCTCGCGCACGAGCTTCTCGCCGATCTCGTCGCGGCTCTCCGCGTAGCGGTCGTAGAGCACGACCTCGGCGCCGTACCCGCGGGTTGCGGCAAGCTTGGCGGCCGGTGCGTCCTTCGGCATCACGATCGTGGCCTTGACGTTGACGAGCCTCGCCACGAGCGCCACCGCCTGCGCGTGGTTGCCGGAGGAGTAGGCGACGACCTCGGGGAACCCGCGCCGCTCCAGCTCGGCCTTGATCTTGTTGTACGCGCCGCGGAACTTGAAGGCTCCCGCGCGCTGGAGGTTCTCGGCCTTGAAGAAGACCGACGCCCCCGCCTCCTCGTCGAACTGCCGCGAGTGCAGGACCGGCGTGCGGATCGCGACGCCCTCGAGGCGCCGCCGCGCGGCCGCGATGTCGTCCCAGGTCACCATGGGGACGGCAGGCGGGAGGCGGGAGGCGGAGGGCGCTGCCCACTCCCTCTCCCCCCGGGAGAGGGGCGGGGTGAGGGCGCATGCCTCGTCGAGACGACGATCACCGCGCGACCTCCTGCGGCGCGGCGATCTGTTCCTTCCACTCGCTGATCGCCGTAAGGGCGCGCTCGGCCATCATCTTCCTCCTGGCCGCCTTGTCGCGGATCGGAGCGTGCGACGTGTCCTCGATCAGCCCGAAGGTCACGTTCATCGGCTCGAAGGGCTTCTCCGGCGGACGCTCCGAGCAGTGCCGCGCCAGAGACCCGATCGCGGTCGTGTAGGGGATGGCCACCGGCTCCCGCCCCTCCAGCAGCTGCGCGATCGTCAACCCGACGGACAGTCCCGTCGCCGCGCTCTCGACGTACCCCTCGACGCCCGTGATCTGGCCGGCGAAGAAGATGCGCGGCTCCCGCCGCATCCGCCAGAAGCGGTCCAGATGCGCCGGCGCGCGGATGTAGGTGTTGCGGTGGAGCATGCCGTAGCGCGCGAAGACGGCGTTCTCGAGCCCCGGGATCTTCCGAAAGATCCTCTGCTGCTCGGCCACCTTCAGTTTCGTCTGGAACCCGACGATGTTGTAGTGCTCCTTCGCGAGATCGTCCTGGCGCAGCTGCACGACGGCCCAGGGCGGGCGCCCGGTTCGCGGATCGGCGAGGCCCATCGGCTTCAGCGGCCCGTGCCGCAGGGTCTCGATCCCGCGCTCCGCCATCACCTCGATCGGCAGGCACCCCTCGAAGTAGATCCCCTTCTCGAAGTCGTGCACCGGCACGGTTTCCCCGGAGACGAGATCCGACACGAACTGCTCGTACTCTTCCCTCGTCAGCGGGCAGTTCCAGTAGTCCTCCCCTTTCCCCTTCCCGTAGCGGGACATCGCGTACATCCGGGAGAAATCGAGCGAGGAGGAAACGACGACCGGCGCGATCGAGTCGTAGAAGTAGAGGTCTTCGGTTCCGAGCAGCCTTCCGATCTCGGCGTCGAGCGCCGGCGAGGTCAGAGGCCCCGTCGCGATGACGACGAAGCCCTCGTCCGGGACCCGGCGCGCTTCCTCCCGCACGAGCTCGATTTCCGGCCGCGACGCGATCGCCTCGGTCACGAGGCCGGCGAAGATCGTCCGGTCCATCGCGAGGGCGTCCCCCGCCGGCACGGCCGCCGCGCGCGCCGAGCGGATGACGAGCGAGTCCAGGGTTTCCATCTCGCGCTTCAACAATCCGACGGCGTTCAACGGGTTGTCGGACCGAAACGAGTTGGAGCAAACGAGCTCGGCGCACTTCTCCGTCCGGTGCGCCGCCGTCCCGACCGCCGGCCGCATCTCGAAAAGCCGGACGCGGTGCCCCCGCAACGCCAGCTGCCAGGCGCACTCCGACCCGGCGAGCCCCGCCCCGATCACGGTGACCGTCACGGAACGGATTCTAACGGTGCCTTCTTCCGCTTCTCTCACAACATCCTGAGCGCGCCTCAGGACGGCGGGGAGGAGGCGCGCCCTTTCCGGCGGACGAGCGGGATGACGAAGCGGATCGAGGTCAGGCGCGGCGAGAAGGCGGCGATCTTGTTGTCCACGAGACCGGCGGAGAGGCCGGCCCGCTGGACGTCCCCCCAAACGAAGGGGAAAGAGAGCTCCTCCATGAACGGCTTCCTGGGGAAGACGACCCAGAGGGAGCCGGCCGGCGCCAGCCGCTTCTCCAGGCCCCGGAAGAACGCCGTGAGCGAGCCCTCTCGGGGGACTTCGGCCATGAGCCAGGCGTGCATCCCGGAGGGCCATTCCTTGACCGGCTCGACCAGGGGACCGAAGACCTCGCGAAGGGTCACCCGGAATTCCTTCGAAGACCCGCGGGCGTAGGCCGGCTCCTGTCCCGGAAGCGAGAATTTGGCCCAGGGGCTCGGCACAGCCGGATTGTACGGGGCCGGGCCGTTACAATCCCATCCCATGCGCGCGAGCGTCATCATTCCGTGCCGCGACGGCGAGCGCATCGTGGCCGAGGCTGTCCGGTCCGCGCTCTCTCAGACCGAGCCGCCGCTCGAGGTCCTCGTCGTGGACGACGCCTCGACGGACAGGACGTCGGAGGTCGCCCACGCGGCCGGGGCCCGGGTTCTGCGCACGGACGTGCGCAGGAACGCCGGCGGCGCGCGCAACATCGGCATCGAGGCCGCCTCGGGCGACGTGCTCGCCTTCCTGGACGCCGACGTTGCCGCTCCCCCCGACTGGCTCGCGCGAGTCCGCTCGACCTTCGAGAGCGACCCTGTCATCGTGGCGGTCGGCGGCAGCGTCGTCAACGGCCGCCCGGGACTCTTCGGAGATCTCGATCTCTATCTCAATCACTCCGAGTGGATCGGCGGGCGCTCCTCCTTCAAAGGATTGATCCCGACGCTTGGCGTCGCCTACCGGCGCGACGCGGTCGGGACTGTCCGTTTCGTCGAGACGAACCTCGGCGAGGACGCCTCCTTCGGCGCGGCGGTGCTCGGGCGCGGCGGGCGGCTCTGGTACGACCCCGGGATCGTCATGACGCACCGCCACGAGAGGCTCGACCGCGAGACGTTCCGGACGCGGCAGGTCAACGCCGGGCGCACGATCTACCGGACGCGCGTCCTGCACGACCGGCCGGGCCGCATCCTCGTGCGCTGCCCGCCGCTCCTCTTCCTCTTCCCGCATCTCTGGATCGTCCTGGCTCGGATGGCGCGGGCCGGAAGGGCCGGCCGGGCGCTCGCGCTCTTCCCGTGGCTCCTCGCCGGAGAGACCGCGCGCATCCGCGGTTTCCTCCAGGCGCGCCGCGACTACCGGAAGGCCGGGACCTTCGAGAGCCTGCCGGCCGCGCGCGAGGTGCGCGCGTGAGCGGGACGCGCCTTTCCCAGGGACTCGCGCTCGCCCGCGACTGGATCGCGCCTGGAGAGGCGCTCGCCCAGTGGACCCACTTCGTGACCTCGGTCTGCAACGCGCGCTGCGCGCACTGCTTCTATCCGATCAACGCGGGCAAGAACGAGCTGACGCTCGACGAGATCGACAAGCTGACGCGGACGCTTCCGCCGATCCGGCTTCTCTTGATCGGCGGGGGCGAGCCCTTCCTCCGCCGCGACCTGCCCGAGCTCATCCGCCTCTACTTCGAGCGCACGCGGTTCTTCACCTGCTCGATCCCGACCAACGGGTTCGGCCCGGAGGAGATCGCGCGGTCGGCGCAGACGATCTGCGGGCTCGATCCCGATCTCTCGCTCGGCCTGACGGTCTCGCTCGACGGCTTCCGCGACTACCACGACCTCGTGCGCCGCGTGCCGGGCCTCTACGACCGCGCGGTCGCGACGCTCGAGAACCTCCTCGCCCTCGCGCGGACGACGCCCAACCTGACCGTCGGAGTCACGACGGTCTTCATGCGCGACAACCAGAAGGACTTCGAGGCCTTCACGGACCACGTCTACGAAACGTACCGGCCCCACCAGCACTCGATCAACCTGATCCGGGGCGAGGCGTACGACCCGTCTCTGAAGGAGAACCTCGACGTCGATCTCTACCGGCGAATCTGCGAGAAGACCGACCGGCGCTACCCCCCGAACGAAATCCAGTCGGGCTGGCGCGGCGTGCGCACGCGGGCGCGGCGCGAGGTCAACCGCCTCCGCTACGAGTACATCGCGAGGCAGGCCAAGGGCGGCCCCTTCGAACAGTTCTGCCTGGCCGGCGAGCGCGAGTTCATTCTCTCGGAAGACGGCGTCGTGACCGGCTGCGAGCTGATCGGCGACAGCCTCGGCAACGTCCGCGACTTCGACTACGACTTCCGAAGGCTCCGTGCGGCGGCGCCCGTCGCCGCCTTCGACGCGAAGAAGCGCGCCACCCTCTGCAGGTGCACCCACGAGTGCAACACCCGGACGATGCTGCTGTTCGACAGGTCGAATGCCTTGCCTGTGATTGCGGCGATGGCGGGGGTTAGGAGGAATTTGTGATTTGCGATTTGCAATTTGTGATCCCGAGAAAAAAGCTCGCGTTAATCACAAATCACCAATCCTTCTCGCCCTGGCGGCGAGAATCATTCCGCTCCCCTTTTTCGAATTCAGGGCGTGGTCGAGGAGGAGGAGCGGATAGAGGATCGGGAAGAGCAGGATGAAGACGCTCCGGTAGTGGAAGAGGGAGCCGAAGCGCAGGATCGCGATCGAGAGGCGGCCGGCGAAGAGGTAGCGCGTCTCGAGCGTCTCGAAGCCGGCGCGCGCGAGCATCCCGCGCAGCTTCGCGTCGCCGTAGAGCTGGTTGCAGCGGTATTCCTCCCGGTGATGCCGCCGGAAATCCTCCGGGATGTAGGGCGAATCCAGGCAGTCCACGGTCAGGCCGAAGAGGCCGCCGGGCTTCAGGACCCGGTGAACTTCCCCGAGGACCCGGGCGTCGTCCGCCGTGTGCTCGAGCACGCAGACCGAGACGGCCCGGTCGAACCGCTCCGAAGAGAAAGGGAGTGACTCTCCCGTCCCCAGGACGAAGCGGCCACCCGGGTCGACGTAGCGCTTCGCGATGCGTGTTGCCGTTGCGGAGGGATCTACCCCAAAGACGGCGTATCCGCCGCGCGCGAGCTCGCCGCAGAGGGCCCCCTTGCCGCTCCCCACGTCGAGGATGCGCTGCCCGGGGGCCAGATCGAGATACCGCTTCAGAACGGCGAGCTCCAGCCGCCGCACCCCGTGGACCCTCTGCCAGTTGCGATAGACGAGCCTCTTGAGCGCCTTCATCGTTCCAGGCGCCGATGCTATCCGCTTGGTCGCCCGATACAATCGGAATGGAAGCTGGATGCCGCCATGATTCACGTGACGCCCGCCATCAGCATTCGGGAGCAGGAGCTGGAGGAACGGTTCGTGCGCGCGTCGGGCCCCGGCGGCCAGAACGTCAACAAGGTCTCGACCGCCGTGGAGCTGCGCTTCGATGTCGCGGCGTCCTCGCTGCCGGAGGACGTGAAGACCCGGCTCATCGCGCTCGCGGGCAGGAGGATGAGCGCCGGCGGAGTGCTCGCCATCGACAGCCGCGAGCACCGCACACAAGCGGGCAATCGCGCCGCGGCCCGGTCCCGACTCGCGGCCCTCTTGCGGCAAGCCGCCGCGCGGCCGAAGTCGCGGAAGAAGACCAGGCCCACCGCCGCCGCCCGCGAGCGGCGCGTCGAAGAGAAGGTTCAGCGTTCCCGCGTCAAGGCGCGGCGCCGCCGGGTCAGCGGCGAGGAGTAGGCCGGTCTAGCAGTTTTCGTATTTCCAGTTGCGGGGCTTTCCTTCCGCGAGCCATTCGATGGTCGTGGCGAGGCGTTTCTGCCTCGTCTCGTCCCGCTTCGCCTCCGTGATCCACTCGATGTATTCCTTCCGGCGGCCGGGGCTGAACTTCTCGAACGTGGCGGCGGCGGCCCCGTTCTTCTTCAGCGCCGACGCGAGGTCCTTCGGCACTTCGAGCGGCGCGGCGGGCCGCTTCGCCGGCTTTGGCCGCGCGGGCGCGCCGGACCGGTTCAACTCGGCAGCCTTCCGGATGTAGCCGAGCAGCTTCTTGTCGGAGGGGAGATCCGCGAGGCTCGTGACGCGCCCGAGGCTCCCCATCGCGGTCGCTTCCTTATCGCCGTCCTTGCCGAGCACGGCGACCATGCCCTGGTGCCAGAAGCCGAACGTGCAGTGCTCCTTGAAGGCCGCCATCCCGGCCAGGATCTTTCCGGCCTGCAGGAACGCCGGCATGCTCCACTTGATCGTCTCTTCGGCGTCGGGGCACGCTTCGTGCACCAGCTTGCGCAGGTGTCGCAGGATCGGCTTCGCGAACGCGGCCGATTTCGCGATATAGGCGTCGATGCGCGGATCACGGTTCTTCATTGCAATCACTCCTCATCCGGCGGCCGAGGATCGTACAGGAGGGACGGCCCGCCGGCCAGGGCGCGGCGCGGACCTGAAAAGAAAGCCATTCGAGCGTGTCGATCCGGCGGGGTCCCGTTCGTCGTGATAGCAGAGCCAGGGTTCCTGCCCGGTCGAGACCGCCCGGGGCCCGGCTCAGAAACCGAAAGGAGACATCGCGATGCGAGTGATGGTGATCGTCAAGGCGGACAAGAACTCGGAGGCGGGCGTCCTCCCGGACAAGGAGATCCTGACCGCGATGGGGAAATTCAACGAGGAACTGGAAAAAGCCGGCATCCTTCTCGCGGCCGAGGGACTCCAGGCGAGCTCGAAGGGGGCGCGCGTCCGGTTCTCCGGGGGGAAGAAGACGATGATCGACGGGCCCTTCGCGGAGACAAAGGAGCTCGTCGCCGGTTTCTGGCTGTGGCAGGTCAAGTCGATAGAGGAGGCGATCGAATGGTTGAAGCGCGCCCCGTTTGAGGAGACCGCGGTCGAGATCCGGCAGGTGTTCGAAGCGGAAGACTTCGGGGATGCGTTCACTCCCGAGATGCGGGAGCAGGAGGAGCGCCTGCGCGCGCAGGCGGCCGAAAAGACGAAGCGATAGATCGGCCCGATCTCAACTCCGCGCGGCGGGAGTCCGCCGACATCAAGCGCGGGGACTTTAGGGACTGGAGGCGAACGAAATGGTTTCATCGCGGCAGGAATTTTCACCCGGTCTGTTGTCCCGCTGGCGCTCGTGGGCGCCGTATCTGCTGAGCATTCTCAGGATCGTCGCCGCGTTTCTCTTCATGCAGGTGGGGACCGCCAAGCTGTTCGCGTTTCCGGCGGCGGTCATGCCGGGCGGGGGCACCGCGCCGGTTCTGTCGCTGCCCGGAGTCGCCGGCGTCCTGGAGGTGTTCGGCGGCCTCTTGCTGCTCGTCGGACTGTTCACCCGCCCCGTCGCCTTCCTCCTCTCCGGCGAGATGGCCGTGGCGTACTTCATCGGCCACGCGCCCCACGGCCTCTGGCCGGTCCTCAACAAGGGGACGGACGCGATCTTCTACTGTTTTCTCTGGCTCTACCTCTCCGCTGCTGGCCCGGGGCCCTGGAGCCTCGACGCCCTCAGGAAGCGCGGGCGCGGCGTGTCGAGTTGACGGCCGTTGCTTCGGCGTCCCCGTGAGGCCGGCGTCGGGACGTCAGGCGCGGCGGTTTCCTGCAAGCCCGCTCTCCAGCTCGAGCACCCGCGCCGCCAGTCTCGCATCGGCGATTTTCTCCGCGGCCGCCCCGAACGACGGCGTCGCTCCGCGCCAGCGCAGCGCTTCCACGTCGTCGAAGAGCGCCGCGTCGGTCCGAAGCGTCGCGAGCGTCTTGAAGAGCAGAACGCGGTCGCGGCTCTCGTTGAGGACTTCCGGAGGAAACTGCTCGATCGCGCCGTAGCGACCGATCAGGCGGGCCGCCGTCTTGGGCCCGCAGCCCCGCAGCCCCGGAAAGCCGTCCGCGGCGTCGCCCACCAGCGCGAGGTAATCCGGGATGAACGCCGGCGCCACCCCGTACCGGGCGCGGACCCCCTCCGCGTCGCGGATCCTGCCGCTCCGGCGGTCCACCTGCACGACGCGGTCGCCGACGACGCACTGCGCCAGGTCCTTGTCCGGCGTCCAGATGCACACCTTTTCCACGCGCTCGTCCCGGGCCGCGAGGCGGGCCGCGGAGGCGAGCGCGTCGTCGGCCTCGAGCTCGACCATGGGCCAGACGACGACGCCCATGGCGGCGAGCGCCTGTTCGAGCGGGAGAAACTGCGCCCGCAGGGCCCGCTCGATGCCTTCGCCGGTCTTGTACCCGGGCCACAGGGCGTTGCGGAAGGACTCGATGACGTGATCCGTCGCGACCCCGATGTGCGTCGCGCCCCCCTCGAGCATCTGCGCGACCGTGTGCAGCACGCCCGCCACGGCTCCGAAAGGAGGATCGTCTCCCCGGCCGCGCCGGATCCCGTAGAAATGGCGGAAGAGCTCGTACGTCCCGTCGAGCAGGTGAACGATCATTCGCGCAGGATATCGGGCCGTCTCCATGAAATAGAATCCCCACCCCCAAAACGAGAAGTGGACGGCCCGAGAGGCTGTCCCGAACAAGAACTGGAGGATCCAAATGGCAGCGAAGAAGAAAGCCTCGAAGGCGGCCTCGAAGAAGAAGTCCGCGCCGAAGAAGGCCAGGCCCGCGCCGGCAAAGCCCGCCGCCACATCGGGCGGGTTGAAGCTCGGCGAGGCGTCGCCCAGCTTCACGGTCAACGACCTGGAGAAGAGCCTCACCTGGTACCGGGACGTCCTCGGGTTCGCCGTCGACGAGCGCTGGGAGCGGGACGGAAAGCTGATGGGGGTCTCGCTCCAGGCCGGCGACGTCACCTTCATGATCGCGCAGGACGACTGGCAGAAGGGGCGCGACCGGAAGAAGGGAGAGGGCTTCCGGCTCCACTGCTCGACGACCCGGGACGTCGACGCCCTCGCGAAGGGGATCCAGGCCCGCGGCGGCCGGCTCGACTCCGAGCCCCAGGATCAGCCCTGGGGCACGCGCGACTTCTCGCTGACCGACCCCGACGGCTTCAAGATCACGATCGGGCGGGACCCGCGGAAGCGGTAGGCCCCCCCGACGGGCAGGGCGCGCATCGCGGCCTCTACGAGGAGCTTCGCCCGAGTCTCTTGCGGCCTATCATCTCCTCCCGAGCGTGCTCGGCGACCTGCTCGCCAGGCTCGGCCGCCGGGAGGAGGCACGCGCGGAGTTCGTGCGCCCAGGCTCAGCCGGTTGAAGCGGAAGGCCCGGAAGGGCGGGCGTAGATCGGGACCAGGAACTGGGCGGAGAAGTCGGGCCCCGCCAGCGGGGCGCGGACTTCGAGAAGCCAGTAGGTCGGCTCGCCTTTCACGAGGTCGGTGCCGGGCGCGCTCGGAGGGACCTCAAAGGAGACATCGAGCGAGGAGAGCCGGGAGCCGGGAGGCCCGAAGGTCTGCGAGTGGGCGTAGATCGCGTAGGGACGGGCTTCCTCACGGCCGTTGGCGTTCTCGTTGACCTGCTCGACGCAGCGCAGCGTCGCCCGAACGGGCCCGGTGACGTGGAGCGGACGGCCGGAGAGGAACGAAGCCTCGAAGCGTTCACCGGTGAAGACGGGGAACTTCCGCCAGAGGAGGCGGGGCGAGCCAGCCCGGACCCGCTGCACGATCGCCGCGAGGATGCTCGCGAAGAGAAGCAGGCCGAGGGCGTCGAAGACGACGAGGACGATCGTGACGACGATCCAGCCGGAAAGGTCCTTGCGCACGGTCCACAGGACGTTGAAGGCGCCGATCAGGAGAAAGAAGAGGATCCCTCCGAGAAACCCCGCCAACGACTTGCCGGGGGCGTCGGGACGGGCACCGCGCGGATCCCACGCATTGTCCGAATGCCACGGCTCCTTTTCCGCGCGGCGTTTCCCGCGGGCGGCCGTTCGCAGCGCGGAGAGACCGAGCGAAAAGAGGAGGAGCCCCGCCAGCGTGAAGATCGAGCCGAAGACCCAGGGAAGGAGCTGGTGGGGCGCCTGGCGCGGCAGGAAGACGAGCATCGCGGCGCCGGCACCCGTGAAGGGAATCGCCATCGCCATCGGAACGACGCCCCCGCCGTACTTCTCGAAGAGCTCCCGGGGGTCTCCGCGCTCGGACCGATCGGAGAGATCGCGGGTAATCTGCCTCAGGACGCCGCGCGCCGCCGGCGCAACCGGCGCGCGGGCGTTGACGTACAGCCGGACGCGGCGCGGCGAGCCGGACGCGCCTGGAGCGGGAATCTCCGTCGCGTCGTCTCCGGACATCGCCGCCCGGGCCTCGGCGAGGGCCTTGCGCCACCGGATCACTGTTCTCGAGGAGGGCGCCTCACCAGCCTCCGCCTCCGCCGCCGCCGGAGCTCCCGCCGCCTCCTCCTCCGCCGCCTCCACCGCCCGACGACGGAGCGGAGACGCCCGCCGCCAGAGAGCCTGCGGCGGCCGCCCAGGAGGCCGAGGCTCCCGCACCGCCGAAGGAGCCTCCCCCTCCCGTCCAGCCGCCCGACGGCGAAGCCGACGAACCGCCGGAGGAAGCGGTCCCGGCCGCGCGGGATGCGATGACGGCCTGCTCTCCCCCGTATGAGCGGAACCAGCGCTCGACACCCTTGGACAGGCCGAAGGCCACGATGTAGGGGAACCAGCGATCTTCCAGGCGCGGCCGGGGATTCCCGAGCTCGCGCGCGAAGAACTTCCTGGCGGCCACGAGCGTCTTGCGCCGCGCGACGCGGTGCGGCCCGTTGCGCGTCTTCGCGACGTTGAAGAGGTTGTTCACGATCGCGAGCTTGCCGAGCAGGAGGCCGACGAGAAAGAGCGGCGCCGTCTGGGAGAAGAAGCCGATCCCCCGGTACGAGGTGTACAGGAGGCCCGCGGGGAGCCAGAGGAACCCGAGCGAGGGGAGGAGAAAGTTATCCATCCGCTTCTGCCAGAAGGAGGCGGGGATGAGCGCGGTCCCCCACAGGAGGCCGTACAAGACGGCGGCCCCGGCGACCGCGCCCTTGTCCGCGCCCCCGAAGACCGCCGCGAGAACCATCATCGCCAGTCCCAGGAGCGTCAAGACGAGAGTCGGCCATCGCCGCGGCCGGGGCGAGCGGTCGCCGAAATCGGGATGGATCGACAGCCTCTTCTCCAGGTCCTCCTTGATCTTCGAAGAGGGATCGAACCCCTCGCTCTTGTAGTGGGCGCGGATCGCGTCGGTGTCGGTCTGCTCCCGCCCGCCGAAGAAGAGCGCCTCCAGGAGCTTCTTCTCGTAGCCCTGGAGCGAGGAAAGCGGCACGGAGAGGCGCATCGTGAGCTTCTTCCCCTCCGCGCTCGACTCGATCTTCTTCTCGGCCGCGAGCCGCGCGAGCACGGCCGCCACCTCCGGCGCGCCGATCGTCTCGTCCCAGAGAGCGCCGATCTCCTCCGGTCGGAGCGTGAAGACGTTCTTCTCCAGCCAGGCCGCGTCAATTTCTTCGGCCGGAGGGAGGGGCGCGAAGCGCCCGAGCCCGGATTCCCGCAGATACAGGGCTCCCCCGAGAACGAGGACCGCGCCGAGAAAGAGAACGAAAAGGCCGAGCCTCTGTGCCCGGCTCGTCCCGAGGCGGACGGCGGACGGCTTCTCGCCGCCGGTGTGCTCCATCTCCACCCGGACGACGACGCTCTCGCCGGGCACGAGCCGCCTCCGCTCGAGCCTCGAAGGAACGGACGTTCGGGGCTTCCACGCGGGGTCGAGCGAGAGGTCGAGCGTGAAGGCCTCGATCCGTCCCGAACGGTTCGGAAAAGCGAAGTCGTGGTCGAGGACGTACGTGTCCCCCTCTTTGAGGAGGATGCCGGACAGCTCGTAATCGAGCTCGTAGAGGATCTCCGTCCCCTCGAAGGGGGGATCGGATGGGAGACGGCTCCTCCAGCGCAGTGTCGTCGGGTCCGTGAACGCGTAGTGGTCGACGTCGGAGAGGCTTCCCTGGACCAGGGGGTGCATCTGCCCGGCCTCGTCCTGCCGGGAGATCCCCGCAAACCGCAGGCTCTGCCCCGGCTCGATGCGGAACTTCCTCTCCCCTCCGTTCCAATCGCCCGTGAAGACGGTCGCCTGCTTTTCGGCCACGTGCAGGACCCCCCGGGCGTCGAGCTTCGCGGCGACGTCCATCCGCCGCCAGAAGAGAGACTTCTCCGCCAGGAGCGCCGCCGGCGCCAGGAGGACGACGAGGAGAGAAAAGGCCACCGCGCGGACAGACCTGTGCATGGCGCTCCCTTCCTGCGAAACCCGAATTCACCGGATCTTAGCTCGGATGATCCGCGGGCTTCGGCCGTCGCCCGTCATTTCGGGCCCCCCCTGTCATTCCGAGGGCCCCGTGTCATTCCGAGGAGCCCCTCGGCTTCGCATGTCATTCCGAGCGCAGCGAGGAATCTGCCCCGGTCAGCATCCCGCAGCGACGAAAGCAGGTTCTTCTCCGCTCAGAATGACAGGGGCCTCGGCCTGAGCGACTCGAGAATTACGCGAGCTTCCGTCGGCGCGGCGCGGGCTTCTTGTTGCGGGACGCCGCAGGCCGGACGGCCGCGGGTTTGGAAGGAAGGAAAATCTCTTCCATTTCGGGGACCATGCCCGCCGGCTTCTCGAAGCCGCATCCCCCCTTGTCGCAGGCGAGCACGTTTCCGCCTTTCCTCTCGCGCAGGAGCAGGTACGGGTTGCGGCACTGCGGGCACGCTTCCGGGATGGGCCGGACCGACAGAGTGAAGTCGCAGACCGGGTAGTTGACGCAGCCGTAGAAGGGGCGGAACCGTCCGCGCCGCTCGGCGATGACTCCGCCGTCCTTGGGACACGCGACGCCCGTGGACTTGACCGGCTTGGGCGGCTTGTATTTGCAGGCCGGGTAGCCGCTGCACGCGATGTAGGCGCCGAACCGGCCGTGCCGGCGCACGAGCGGGTGTCCCGACTCGGGACAGGTCTCCCCTGTCGGCTCGTCGGGCCGCGCCTCGGGCTTTCCGCCGGCCATCACGACGTTGACGATGTTGCGGCACTTCGGGTACGCCGTGCAGCCGAGAAACGACGACCCCGTGCGGCTCTGTCGCAGCTTCATCGGCGAGCCGCACTCTTCGCACATCGTGCTCTCGAGCTCCGTCGCGTCCATGACGTCCTCGTCCGGGTCGGGGATGTTCTGCGTGAAGGTGCAGCCGGGATAGCCGCTGCAGGCGATGAAGAGCCCATTCTTGCCCATCCGCAGCTTCAGTTTCTTGCCGCACTTGGGGCACTTCTCGGACAGCTCCGGCGCGACCGGGAACTTCAAGAGCTCCCGCGCCTCCGCCAGCGGAATCCCCGCTTTTCCCGAGACCATGTCGGCCAGCGCGCGGTCCCGGTCGCGGGTGAAGGTCTTGTCGAATTCGGAGAGCGCCATCTTCCAGGAAATCTTCCCCTCCTCGACGTCGTCCAGGCGCTCTTCCATCCGCGCCGTGTAGGAGGTCTCGAAGAAGTCGTCGAAGTAGGGGATGAGCATGTCGATGACCGTGCGCCCGAGCGCCGTCGGCACGAAGCGCCGGTCCTTCTTCCGGACGTACTCGCGGAACTCGATCTTGCGGATGATCTCCGCGTACGTCGAGGGGCGGCCGATGCCATTCTCCTCGAGAAACTTCACGAGCGAGGCCTCGTTGAAGCGGGGGGGCGGCTGGGTCTCCTTCTTCTCGGGCGTCACGGAGAGGAGCGTCAGCGCCTCGCCCTGCGAGAGCGGCGGCAGGCGGCTCGCGCCGCCCTCCTCCTTGTCGGGCTCTTCCTCCTCCTCGGCCGAGATTCCGTACGCCGCGAGGTACCCGGGAGACTTCAGGGTGGAGCCGGAGGCGCGGTAGACCGCGCGCCCCGCCTCGATGTCGGCGGAGGTCGCGTCGTAGACGGCGGGCGCCATCTGCGAGGCCACGAAGCGCTCCCAGATCAACCGGTAGAGCTTCGCCTCCTCGGGAGCGAGATTCGGCGTCACCGTCTCGGGCGGAAGATCCAGGTACGTCGGCCGGATCGCTTCGTGCGCGTCCTGCGTGCCCCGCTTGCTCTTGAAATACCGCGGGGCCTCCGGCAGCGCCTCCGGCCCGTAGCGCGACCGGATCAGGTCGCGCACCCCGGCGAGCGCCTCCTCGGAGACCCGGGTCGAGTCGGTCCGCATGTAGGTGATCAGGCCGACCGTGCCCCGCCCCGGAATCTCGCGCCCCTCGTAGAGCCGCTGCGCGATCTGCATGGTGCGGCGCACGGCAAAGGAGAGGCGCCGCGCGGCCGCCTGTTGGAGCTGCGACGTGATGAACGGAGGCGGCGGGTTCTTGCGTCTCTCGCTCGTCTCGACGCGCGACACTCTCCAGGCCGCGCCCGCGACGTCGGCGCGGACGCGCTCCGCGGCCGCCGCGTCGGGCAGCCTTGGGTCCGTGCCGTCGAACTTCAGCTTCTGCCCGTCGAAGGCGAAGAGGCGAGCCGGAAACGGCGGCGGTCCCGAGGATTGGAGCTGCGCGTCCACGGTCCAGTACTCGATGGCCTGGAACGCCTCGATCTCCCGCTCCCGGTCGCAGATGATCCGAAGGGCGACCGTCTGGACGCGCCCGGCCGAGAGCCCCCGCCAGATCTTCTTCCAGAGCAGGTCGGAGACCTCGTAACCCACGAGCCGGTCGATGATGCGCCGCGCCTGCTGCGCGTCCACGAGGCGCGCGTCGATCTCGCCCGCGTCCTCCATCGAGCGCAGGACGGCCTTCTTGGTGATCTCGTTGAAGCGCACGCGCTTGAAGACGGCGTTCTTTCCCGAGGAGCGGAGGGCCTCCTGGAGGTGCCAGGAGATGGCCTCGCCTTCCCGATCCGGGTCGGCGGCCAGGAACACCGCGGAGGCCTCCCGCGCGGCCTTCTTCAGGTCCCCGAGCGTCTTCTCCTTGCCGGGCACGACCTCGTAGGTCGGCTCATAGGCGTTGTCCCGGTCCACGCCGAGTCCCTTCCGGGGCAGGTCCCGCACGTGGCCGTACGAGGCGAGGACCCGGTAGTCCTTGCCGAGGAACTTCTCCAGAGTCTTCGCTTTCGCGGGGGATTCGACGACGACGAGGTTCTTCCAAGTGACCATTAGGGCCGAGCACCCTGCCACAACACGGCGAAAAGCGCAAACCGGGAGGGGGCCGGTACTTTCAACAAGAAGCCATTCCCCACAGCGAGGGCGTGATGGTTCAGCAAGTTAGGGCATCGGGTGATCGGGTGATCGAGTGATTGAAGGCTCCGGTCGATCGCACATCACCCGATCGCACATCACCCGATTCACTCAGTTTCTCCTGGCTCCATAGCGTCCCCCCTCGCCGAAGAGGGCGAGGCCCGCCTCCTCGAGTTCGAAGAGCGCGGCCAGCACGGTCGCGGCCGGCAGGTCGGTCGCCTGCGCGAGGCCTTCGGCCGAGGCGTCCTCCTCCTTGCGCAGCGTCTCCCAGACCCGCCGAGCCTCCTCGGAGAGGGACACGCTCGCTCCTGGCTTCGCGCCGCCGCCTGGCTGAGCGGCGCCGATCGAGGGGAAGAGCTCAGCCAAGACGTCCTCCGCGCCGCGGCAGAGGATCGCCCCGTCGCGCAGGAGCTCGTGGGTCCCGATCGACGTCTGCGAGAAGACGCTCCCCGGAACGGCGAAGACGTCCCGGCCGAACTCGTTGGCGAGGCGCGCCGTGATGAGCGAGCCGCTCCGGCGCGACGCCTCGACGACCACGACCCCCGCGCAGAGTCCCGCGATGATGCGGTTGCGCACCGGAAAGTTCTGCGGCTTCGGCTCCGTGCCCGGAGGAAACTCGCAGACGAGGAGGTCGCGCGGGAGGATCGCCTTCTTCAGCGCGGCATGCTCGCGCGGGTACTCCACGTCCAATCCGCAGCCGAGGACCGCGATCGTCCCTCCCGGCGTCGAGAGAGCGGCCTGATGGGCCGCCTCGTCCACGCCCCGCGCGAAACCCGAGACGATCGTGACGCCCGCCAGGGCGAGCTCGCGCGAGATCCGCTCCGCCACGTCCCGGCCATAGCGCGTGGCCGCCCGCGACCCGACGACGCCGACCGCCGGGAGCCGGAGGCGCTCGAGGCTGCCCGCCGCGAAGAGAAGGAAGGGAGGGTCGGGGATCTCCGACAGCGGCGCCGGATACTCCTCGTCGAAGGCGGTCACGACGCGCATCCCGGCGCGCTCGAGCTGGCCGGCCCAACGCTCGGCCGGCAGGTCCTCGGCCGACCGCAGGACCGCGCGCGCCCGCGCTCCCGACTCCAGCAGGTCCGACAGCTCCGCCTCGGAAGAAGCCAGGAGGGCCTCGACCCCGCCCCTCGCGCGCAGCACGGGCCAGAGCCTCTGCGGCGTCAGCTCTCCCCCGCGCGCCCAGGAGATCGCCGCGCGCCGCAGGACCGGATCCCGGCTCATGTTTCTAATCCCGACAGTCTTTACAATCCTTTCATCCAAAAAAACGGATGATTCATTCGTTCTAGAAAGCAGATCATTTCCGTGGAAATCTTCCGGACACGGAAAGCTTTCCTATAATAGCGACCCCGGGCAGACCGGACAGGAGCGTGAGAATGCGTTGGAGGTTTCTGGCGGCGGGCCTTCTCCTCATCATGTCGGGCTGCACTTCCTACTCGCGGACGGACCGCGCCCGGTCCCAGATCGCGTTCGGCTCGGAGGTGGCCCGCAAGGGACTCTGGCGCGAAGCCGCGTTCCGCTTCGAGCAGGCCATCGCCAGGGAGCCGGGCAACGCGCGGGCGCACAACAACCTCGCCGTGGCGCTCGAGGCGACCGGCGAATTCGCCAAGGCGCTCGAGGAATACAAGAAGGCTCTTCAGCTCGATCCCAACGATTCCTACATTCATCGCAATTACGCCCGCTTCGCCGAGTTCTACACCTCCTACACCCGCACGACGGGGAAAGCCGCCGGTGCTCCCTAGCGCGCGCGGGCTCGGGAGGCGCGCGGCGGTCGCCGTGCTCGCGCTCCTGCTGGCAGCCCTGCCGGCCATGGCCGGCGTCAGTCAGGTCAGATTGAAGCTCCCCTTGAAGCCGCGCCTGCCTCTGCGCGGCAACGAAAAACTCGCACTCGCCCCTTTCATCATTGTCACGGAGGCCGAGAAGGCCCGCGACAAGCGGCTCCAGAACGTGGACCTCCAGGGGGAATTCCGGCGCTTCCTGAAGAAACAGGTGGACAAGAAGACCAAGCTCGAGGTCATCGAGGTGCCCGCCGACCTGAAGCTCCCGACCCAGAGCCTGACCGAGCTCGCGCGCGCGACGGAGTTCTGGCGGTCGGTCGGCGTCACGACCGGCGCCGACGTCATCGTCTCGGGTTCGCTCGAGTTCCGCATCGAGGACCGATCCGGGTACAAGACGGAGGAGTACGTCTCCCCCATCAACGGCCAGACCTACTACCGGCAGGTCTACGTTGAGCAGACCGGCTTCCTCTTCGACATCGTCTTCCTGGTCTTCGACGGGCATTCCGGCGAGAAGATCCTGCAGGACGAGTTCAAGGACTTCCGGCAGACGGGAGGCCGGCGGGCCGACGAGCTGCAGGGCCTCTTCGAGAACCTTTTCTCCCTGGAGAACCAGATCCTGAATCTCTTCGTGGCCCGCGAGCGCGAGGCCGACCGTTATCTCTTTACCGACTGATCATTCAACGAGGCAGTGAATTGAGACAAAGGTCAAGCCCATCTGTGCCGATGAACAACGCCCCGGTTTCGAACGTTTCGGCCGCCGTTGCCGCGGCGAACGCCTTCGGCCGAAAGTCGAAGTTCCTCCTCGCCGCCCTCCTCGCGCTCCTGCCCTGCGCCGCCCTGGCCCAGTACGAAGAGGGCTTCTACCAGAACAAGATCGTCTACGACACCTTCGACTGGAAAACCTACCGATCGACCCACTTCACTCTCTACTTCTACAGCAAGGAGCGGGCCTCGCTGCAGAAGGTCGCTTCCTACGCCGAGAGCGCCTACGACGACATCTCGCGCCAGTTGAACTTTCAGATCCCCAAGCCGATCAACATCATCTACTACGCGACGCACTCCGATTTCGAGCAGACCAACACGCTCCTGAACTTCATCCCCGAGGGGCTCGGCGCCTTCGCCCTCCCTTCCCGAAACCGCATGGTCCTGCCCGTGGACATGCCCGACGAGAAGCTCCAACAGCTGATTGCCCACGAGCTGACGCACGTCTTCCAGTTCGAGATCCTCTTCGGCGGCAATTACCTGCGCGCGGCGACGACCAACGCCCCGCAGTGGTTCCTGGAGGGGATGGCCTCCTACTTCGGAAACGACGAGGACAACAAGGATCGGATGGTCCTGCGCGACGCGGTCCTGGCCGACCAGGTCCCGGAGATTGCGCAGAGGGGGATCAGCGGCTTCTTCGCCTACCGCTTCGGCCACGCGGTCTTCGACTTCATCGCGGCCGAGTGGGGCAAGGACGCGGTGCGGGAGTTCCTCTTCGAGTTCCGCAACCAGATCGGCGGGAACATGGAGAAGCCGATCAAGCGGGCCTTCAACATCTCCGCCGAGGACTTCGACATCAAGTTCCGCCGCTTCCTCCGGCAGCGGTACCTGAAGATCCTGACGGAGAAGGGGGAGCCGATCGACTTCGGCGAGCGCTTCAAGATCGAGGACACGCCCTCGGCCGAGCTCTCCCCGCGCGCCTATCCCTCGGGCGATTTCGTCGCGGCGATCTCGACCTACAAGGACGAGGCCGACGTCGTCCTGATGTCCACCCGGGAGCGCAAGCTCTACCGGAACCTCACGAAGGGTTACACGACGTCCTACGAATACCTCGTGTCGCAGTGGGTGACGACGGGGCCCCAGATCGGCGCCGATCTCGCCGTCTCCCCCGACGGGAACACCGTCGCCGTCTTCGCGCGCCGCGAGCGGGGGCGCGACCTGCTCCTCTTGAACGCCTTGAACGGCGGCATCCGCGAGCGCATCGAGATGCCGGGCCTGGACCAGCAGCTCTCCCCCGCCTTCTCCCCCGACGGGAAGCTCGTCGCCTTCCGCGCGATGCGCGAGGGGAAGGCCGACATCTACTCCTACGACCTCTCCTCCCGCACGATCACGAACCTGACGCGCAGCGACGAGTCCTCGGACTTTGCCCCGGCGTTCTCCCCGGACGGGAAGTGGATCTACTACTCCTCGGTCCGGGGCACCCGGGCCAAGATCTTCCGGATGCACGCCGACGCCCCGGAGTCGCGCGAGCAGGTCACCTACGGAGACTGGAACGACGAGGACCCGTCGCTCTCCCCCGACGGCAAGAGGCTCTTCTTCACCTCCGACCGCGACCAGGGCATCTACAACATCTACTCCGTCAACCTGGAGACGGGAGAGACGATCCTGCACACCAACGTCGTCGCGGGCGTCTTCTCCCCGACGGTCTTCGTGGGGCGCGACAACACGGAGAAGATCGTCTTCTCCGCGTACTACAAGCGCCGCTTCACGCTCTACATCGCGGACACCAACAAGCCGGTCAGGAGGCTGGCGGAATTGAACCCGGCCGCGAGCCCGAGCGTTCAGCCGTCCGCCACGCCCTACACCCCGCCGATCGAGGTCAGCGTGGACCCGGAGAAGGTCTCGGGCAAGCCGAGCAAGAAGCTGCAGCTCGAGGACGCGCAGGTCACGGCCGGGGTCAACACCGACCAGACCTTCGTCTCCAACACCGTGCTCGTCTTCGGGGACAACCTGGGCAACCGCCGGCTGATCGCGGTCTTCCAGTCGCTCTCCTCGTTCACGAATTTCCAGTTCAGCTACTTCGACATCACCAAGCGCCTGCAGAAGGGGATCACCCTCTTCGACGACAGGACCTACTACCTCGCCCTGGACCAGAGCCTCGGTGTGGACCGCCTCGTGCGCGACCGGCGGGCCTATCGCCAGACCGGAGGGTTCCTCGAGGCGATCTATCCTCTCGACCGGTACCACCGCCTCGAAGGCCAGGCTGGATTCATCTCGCGCACCTTCGACAACCCCTTCGTGATCCAGAACAACGACGGGACGCAGAACTTCTTCGTCGAGAACAGGACGGACAACTACCCGATCGTCGGGCTCGCCCTCGTCGGGGACACGACGCTCTATCAGGAATGGGGGCCGCTGTCGGGGAGCCGCTACCGCATCTCCGTGTCCTGGGCCCCGGACCTGAAGAAGGGGGAGATCGATCCCAATACGGGCGAGGCCGCCAACTCAGCCACGCTGACGCAGGACACCGCCGTGGATATCCGGCACTACTTCAAGGTCACGGCGCGGTCGCTTTTCGCCGTGCGTCTCTTCGGAGCTCGGTCCACCGGCAATTTCCCGTCCGTCTATTACTTCGGCGGGCTCGATACCCTGCGCGGCCTCGATTTCCGCGAGCAGATCGGCAACACCATCGCGTTCGCGAACTTCGAGTTCCGTTTCCCGCTCATCGATTACCTGGCGTTCCCGATCGGCGGGTTCCGGAACATCCGCGGCCACTTCTTCCTGGACGTGGGGGGCGCGGCCCTGAAGAACCAGAAGTTCCGGTTCTGGAACGCGAGCGAGCACCAGTTGATCGACGGCAGGGCTTCCTACGGCTATGGCCTGGAGTTCAGTCTTTTCGGCCTGGGCCTCCACTGGGACTTCGCCAAGCTGACGGACTTCAAGAAGTCCCTCTCGGGCCTGAGGACCTCCTTCTACATCGGCACGGAGTTCTGAGACAGGCGGCGGCTTCGCCGCCGTTTCAGGTTTCAGGTTTCACGTTCCAGGGCTAGAATTCGCGGAGCGTGTCGGACGGAAAGACGCTGGCGGTGCGGGCGCTCGGGCCCTACGGAGGGTCCGCGCCCGGTTACCGGCTGACCACATTCCTGCTTGACGGCGAGACCGCGCTGGACGCCGGCTGCCTGACCGACGCCCTGCCGCTCGCCGCGCAGCGCCGCTTGAAGCGCGTGATCCTGACGCACGCTCACTTCGACCACATCACGTCGCTGCCGCTCCTGTGCGACAACCTGTACGGCCAGCGCCGGCCGCTCGAGGTTCTCGCCCCCGCCCCTGTTCTCGCGACCCTCTCCCGCGACATCTTCAACGGCCGCATCTGGCCGGACTTCACGAGCCTCCCCTCCCGCAACCGTCCGACTGTGCGCCTGCGAGCGATCGCGGAGGGAAAGCCCTTCCGGGCCGGGAGCGTGACCGTCACGCCGTTTGCCGTCGACCACACGGTGCCGGCCTTCGGCTACATCGTCGCCAAGCCCGGACGTTCGGTCGTCTTCACCGGCGACACCCGGCCGACCGACGCGCTGTGGAAGGCGGCGGGGTGGGCGCGCAATCTCAAGGCGATCTTCCTGGAGGTCTCGTTTTCCAATACGCAGGCACGCTTGGCGCGGGCCTCCGGGCACTTCACTCCCCGTCTCCTGGCCGAGGCCATGATCAAGGCCCCGCCGAAGGTGCCGATCTACCTCTACCACATGAAGCCGCCGTCGCTCTCGCGCATCCGCCGCGAGATCGCCGCGCTCAAGGAGCCGAGACTGAGACTGCTCGAGTCGGAGCGGTCGTTCCGCTTCTAGGACGCGGCTTGAGCAGCGGTTTCAGGTTTCAAGTTTCAAGTTCCAGGCGCTTCACCTGAAACCTGAAACCTAAAACTTGAAACTACTTCCCCAGGAGTCTCGCCCACGCGAGCAGGTCCACAGCGAGACTGCCAGCGAAGCGGCCCCGCAGCGAGTCGTTGCGGAGAAGGTCGGGCCTCGGGCCGTCGAGGACGAGGCGCCGGACGAGAAAGGTCCGGCCGCCGCGGTCGACGGCCTCGTAGAAGGAATCGCGATTCCCGCGCCGCACACGCAGCGAGCGCGTTTCCGGGTCCGGCGTGATTTCCTCCTCGATCTCTCCGCCCCCCGGTTCGACCCCTCCGGCGTCCGGCGGCCGCAGTCGCAGTCGCCACCCCGTGCCGGCCGGCTCCATCCCCGCCACGCGCGCGACGCCCGACATCAGGCCGCTGTAGCCCGCGGCCGAAGCGATCGCGTCGAACGCCGCCCGCGGAGATCCTGAGGATTCGAGATACACGCTCACCTGCGCGCACGTCAGCTCCGGCTCCGGATCTCCGGCGATCGCGAGGGCGCGGTCGAGGAGCTCCCGGTCCGCGCCGAACTGCTCGGCGAGGACCGGAGCGCGCGGGGCCGCGAGCGGTAGGCGCGTCCGGGAATGAAGATCGTCCACCCGGATCTCCCCCGCCGTGAAGGACACCGCGCGCCCCTCCTTCTCCCGCCGGAGCTTCACGGCCGCCAGGAAGCTCGAACCGGGCCGGTAGGTCTCGCGCCACCGCTCGCGCAACTGCTCGTCCGGGACGGAGGCGGCAAAGATCTCGACCTCGCGCGGCCCTTCCGGCACTCCCCCGAGGAGCTCGACCCGCCAGCCGCGGCCGCCGCGCGTGACGCGCAGGGCACCCAGGGGCGTGTCGGTTTCTCCCCCGTCGCAGCCCAGGAGAGTCGGAAGAGGAAAGCCGACGTCGCAGATCCACTCCTCGCCCTCGAGCGTCACCACAAGCGCGGCATGATCGAAGTCCACCTGGACGCGGCCGAGCGCGACGCGGACGGTGAAGCCGAGGCCGGAGAGAAGCGCCTCGAATGCCGCGACACGCGCGAAACAGGTCCCGCCGGCGCCGGATTCCAGGTGCTCGGCCCAGAAGAGCTCCGGCCGGCGCGGTTTCTCGGCCGGGTCGGACACGTCGGCGTCGCGCACGATCTTCGAGGCCGTCTCGAAGGGAACGCGCTCGTTGAATCGCGCGAAGAGGGCCCGGAGATAGCCGATCCCGGGCTCCGCACGCGGCAGCTCGAGCGCCTCGAGAATCTCGTCCAACGATTTGTGATTGGTGATTTGTGATTTGTGATTGACCGGGGCACTCATCGAGTGATTCAGCTCTTCTTCGACAGTCTTTCCAGGAGGGCGGCGATGCGTCCCCTCGCGTCGGAACTGAACCAGAAGTCGAGGAACGGATCGTCCTTTCGGGCCGCGTCGAAACGCCCGACCGCCTCGGCGCGGGCGCGGCGCTTGACCTCCGCGTAGGCGGGGGCGGCGCCGCGCGAAAGCTGACGCGCCCTCTCCACGGCCGCGTCGAGCAGGTCCGCCGGCGGCACGACGCGGTCGAGCAGTCCGATCACGAGCGCCCGGTCGCCCGGCATGTTCTCGGCCGACGCCGTCAACCGCTCCATCGCCCGGCCGCCGAGCACGTACCGGAAGAGCTCGAGGCAACAGGCGGGCAGCGGCACGCCGAGCGCCACCTCGGAGAGGCCGAACCTGCCCGGACCGTCGGCGGCAAGGCGTTCGTCGGCCGCCGCGGCGACGATCAGGCCGCCGGCGATCGCGTGGCCGGGCAGCGCGGCGACGAGCGGTGCCGGGCAGACGAAGATCTCCCGAACGAGATCGCAGAAGGACTCGAGATAGTCGTTCATGGCGGAACGGTCCAGGGCGGAGATGATCGGCAGGTCCCATCCCGCCGAGAAGAGCTTCGGGTTGGAGGATGTCAGGACGAGCGCCCTCGCCCCGCCGTTTTCGCGCAGGACCGCGCGCAGACGCTCGACGAGCTCGGGGGCCAGGGCGTTGGCCGGCGGACGGTCGAGCGAGACGACGACGACGCCGTTCCGCTCCTCGACGCGAACGAGGCTCATGCGCTCTCTCTTTGCTGCCCCACGCTCTCGAAGCAGAGCCGGTGCACGCGATCGTCTTCCGTCAGCTCCGGATGGAAGGTCGCCGCGACGACGCTGCCCTGCCGAACGAGCACCGGCTCCCCCGCGCGCGTCGCCAGGACCTCGACGCCGGGCCCGACCCGCCGGATCCGCGGAGCGCGGATGAAGACGGCGGGCAGCTCTCCGCCGAGCCTCGGCGCTTCGACTGTGCCCACGAACGAATCCGCCTGCCGGCCGTAGGCGTTGCGCTCGACGGCGATGTCCAGAAGCCCGATCCCCCTCTGGGCGGGATGGGAGACCTCGCCCGCCAGCACGATCGCGCCCGCGCAGGTCCCGAGAACCGGCCGCCCGCTCGCGGCGAACCGCGCAATCGCCTCCTCCCAGGGGGCCGATTCGAAGAACTTCCAGAGGGTCGTGGACTCCCCCCCCGGGATGACGAGGCCCGCCGCGTCAGCGATCTCCTCGGGGCGCCGCGCCTCGAACGACTCGATGCCGATCTCTCCGAGCTTCTTCCGATGCGCCTCGAAGTCCCCCTGGAGAGCCAGGACCGCCACGGAATTGGGTGATCTTGCGATCGTGTGATCGGGTGATCTCGCCGGAATCGCTCCGGTTCGGGGGCGATCACCCGATGACCCGATCACCCGATCACTCGGTTCTTCCATCACCAGCCCCGCGTCTGGAACCGGTCCTCTTCGGGCAGGCTCACGGCGTCGATCCCCTTCATCCCGGAGCCGAGCGACTCTTCCGCCTCGACCAGGGCCTGCGCGTCGCGCCAGTGCGTCGTCGCCTTCACGATCGCGCGGGCCCGGTTGGCAGGGTCATCCGACTTGAAGATCCCGGACCCGACAAAGACCGCCTCGGCGCCGAGCGACATGCAGAGCGCGGCGTCGGCGGGCGTCGCGATCCCGCCCGCGGCGAAATTGGGGACCGGGAGCTTCCCCGTCTCGGCCACTTCGACAACGAGCTCGTAGGGGGCCGCCAGGCGTTTGGCCTCGGACATCCGCTCGTCGCGGCTCATCAGGGTCAGGTTGCGGATGTCGCGCCAGACTTCCCGCAGGTGTTTGACGGCGTGCACGACGTCTCCGGTGCCCGCCTCCCCCTTCGTCCGGATCATCGCCGCGCCCTCGCCGATGCGGCGCAGGGCCTCGCCCAGGTTGCGGCATCCGCACACGAAGGGGATCTTGAAGTCGTGCTTGTAGACGTGGTTCTCCTCGTCGGCCGGCGTCAGGACCTCCGACTCGTCGATGAAATCCACCTTCAGGGCCTCGAGGATCCTCGCTTCGGCCGTGTGGCCGATGCGACACTTGGCCATGACGGGGATCGTCACGGCCCGCTGGATCTCGCGGATCTTCGAGACCGGAGACATGCGCGCGACTCCCCCGTCGCGCCGGATGTCGGCGGGAACGCGCTCCAAGGCCATCACGGCCGCCGCGCCCGCGTCTTCCGCTATCTTTGCCTGCTCCGCGTTGACGACGTCCATGATGACGCCGCCCTTCAACATCTCCGCCAACCCGACTTTCACCCGGAAGCTGTCGTCTGTCGTCATCCTGTTCTCCTCTCTCTCGAGGTGGAAGGTGGTAGGTGGAAGGTGGAAGGTGCCGGAGCCAGGCCCTCCCCTACCACCTACGACCTATCACTTCCACCTTCTCCTATACGACCGGCGCCGACCGGACGCCGGCATCTCCACTGACCGCTCCCACCGCCTCCGCGAGGAGGCGGACGCCGCGCTCGACCTCTCTCTTGTCGACCCGGGAAACCGAGAGCCGCAGGTTTGGCCGATCCTCCCCCTTCGGGTCGAAGTCCGCTCCGGGCGCCACGCCGACGCCGCGCGCCGCCGCGGCCTGCGCCACCCGGCGGCCCGAGGTCCCCGGCGGCAGGTGGAGCCAGAAGAGGGCGCTTCCGACCTCGCCGCCCCACCAGGAAACCTGCGGGAGCTGACCGGCCAGGATCCGCGCCGCCGAGATTCGCTTGGTTTCGACGTCGAGCGCGCGGGCGCGGCGCCCCTTGCGGTCCGAGCCGGCCCTCAGGAACGCGGCGACGGCCGCCTGCAGCGGAAGCGGCGTCTGGAAGTCGGCCGTCTTCTTGACGCGTGCCAGCTTCTCGATGATCGTTCGGGGCCCCGCAATCCAGCCAATGCGGAACCCGGGCACCAGGTCCTTGGAGAGCGTCCCGAGCCAGATCGTCCTGTCGGGCAGCCGAGCGGCAAGCGGGGTGAGGCCGGACTCCGGCTCCTCGTAGCCGTCCTCCACGAGGAGCGCTCCGGAGGCCGCGACGGCTTCCACGATTTCCTGCCGCCGCTTTTCTCGCGCCGTCACCCCGGTCGGGTTCTGCCGCTCCGGCATGAGATACGCGAGCTTGACCCGGGTGCCCACGAGGGGAGCCGGGTCCGGCCCATCGGGCCCCATCGGAAGCTCGACGATCCGCACGCCGGCGAAGCGGGCAAGGGCGAGGGCGCCGGAGTAGGTCGGCGATTCCGTGGCCACGGCGTCGCCGGGGTCCGTGAAGGTCCGGAAGACAAGATCGAGCCCCTGCTGCGCGCCGCTCGTGACGAGGATCTCCTCGGGACCGCGCTCAAGGCCCTGGCTCGACAGTCGGCGGGAGATCTCCACGCGCAGCTCCGGGAGGCCGAGCGGGGGGGCGTATTGCCACAGGTCCGACCGGCGGCTCCACGCGAACGCGAGAGTGCGCGTGAACTCCTCCAGTGGAAAGAACCGCTCATCCGGCGTCAGCCGGGAGAAGTCGGCGACGAGGGGGGCCGAGACGGCGGGGAAGTCCTCGATCGAGAGCTGGGCCACCCGCGAAGAGAGGAGGGCGTCCGGATCGAACGACGCCGGCGAGGGAGCCGCGGCGCTGACCACCGTTCCGCTCCCGACCCGCGCCCGGGCGAGGCCGGCCTCCTGCAGGATGCGGTAGGCGCTCTGCACGGTGCCGCGGTTGATCTTGAGCGCCGCCGCCAGGTCCCGTGTCGCCGGCAGGTGGGCTCCTGAAGGGAGCGTGCCGGTCACGATCCTCTTTTCCAGCGCCTCCGCGAGTTGCCCCGACAGCGGCTGGCTCAAGGACCTATTCAGCTCGATTCCGGCCTGCCAGTCCAATTGGATCGACACCGGGCCAATTGTACCCCAGCCAATTGTAGCTATCGCTAGCCTTTTTAATTCAGATACTTATCTTAACCAAGCGCCTGCAGCAGAGAATCTTGCGGTGAATGGGCTATGCCCCTCGTTTGCGAAGCTCCTCCTCGAGACTGCGCGCGAATTGGAACTCGATATCCCTCGGAGAGACTTTCTTGCGGCGCGCGAGCGAGGCTTCCACCTTCTGCTCGAGCTCGTCGAGCTCCTTGTAGCTGTCGGTCAGGACCTTCACGATCGCGCGCCGAACCGTCTCGTCGTCGGTCTTCTGAACGAGATTCATGTTCTCCTTCAACCGGCGAAGGATGACGCGGGACAGATACAGGATCCTGTCCGCTGAGACCCTCACGACCTCTTTCCGGCCAGGAGCTCTTCGGTCAACGGATGGCGGAGCAACTGCTCGAAGACGTCCGGCGGAATGGTCGCGACGTCGGCGCCCATGAGGGCCGCGTCGAGCACGTGCACGGGGTTTCGCAGTTGCGCCACGAGGATCTGCGTCTGGAACCCGTAGTTGTCGTAGATGCGAATGACCTGCTCGACGAGATCCATGCCGATCGATCCGACTTCGTCGAGCGTCCCCACGGCCGGCGCCACGTAGGACACGTTGGCCTTGGCGGCGATCAGGGCCTGCGCCGCCGAATAGCACCCCGAGGCGCAGACGGCGACCTGGTCCTGGGCGAGCAGCCGCGCCACCCGAAGGCCGTTGGGCTCGATCGGGAGCCGGATGACGATGTCCTTGCCGAGCTTGGCGAGCTCCCGGGCCTCCTTGTACATCCCCTTCGCGTCGGCCGATCCCGGCTCGACGCAGACCGGCCCATCCGTCGCGGCGGAAAGCTCCCGGACCGCGCGCCGGTAGTCGAGCCCCGCGGCCGCGGCCTGCGCCGCCGAGAGCCAGATCCCGTCGAGCAGCCCCCAGTCGCGGACCTTGCGGGCCTCTTCCACGTTCGCGCTGTCCAAGAAAAACCGCATAGGACCGTGGATTCTATAGGACGCGGGAACCGGGACGTGGGAGGCGGGACTCGGGACTCGGGATTCGAACGTTAGGTCGGATCCCTACTCTTCGTCGAGGAAGGGCGCGTCGGGCTCCCCTCCCTTGGACTTTGGACCTTGGACTTTGGACCCCGTCGGACCCTGGACCCTGGACTCGCTTTCGGGCGCCGCGGCGCCTGGAAGCGTCGCCTGCGGCTCCTCTTCGCCTTCGTCGGGCTCGGCGAGCTTCGCGACGGCGACGACCCGGTCCCCTTCCTCGAGGTAGATCAGGCGCACGCCCTGCGCGGCGCGGCCGGTCTCGCGGATGTCCTTGACCTTGATGCGGATGAGCATCCCGCTCTGCGTGATGAGGAGGAGCTGGTCGGCGTCCGTGACCGACTTGATTCCGGCGACGGGGCCGTTCTTCTCGGTCACCTTGATGTTGATGACCCCCGAGCCGCCGCGCTGCTGGAAGCGGTATTCCGAGGCCTCCGAGCGCTTGCCGTACCCCTTCTCCGTCACGGTCAGGAGGTGGCCCGTCTCCTCGACGATGTCCATCTCGACGGCGTAGTCCTCGTCTTTCTTCAGCGTGATCCCGATGACGCCGGTCGTGTCGCGCCCCATCGAACGCACGTCCTTCTCGGAGAACCGGATGCCCTGGCCCAGGTGCGTGCCGATGAAGACCTGGCGCGTGCCGTCGGTCACCCGGACGGAAAGCAGCTCGTCCCCCTTCTCGATGTTGATCGCGATGATGCCGCCCGAACGCACGTTTGCGTAGGCCGCGAGCGCCGTCTTCTTGACCTGGCCGCGCCGCGTCGCGAACACGAGGTACCGGTCCTCCGGGAAGTCCTTCGTCGAGGCGAGCGCGACGAGCCGCTCGTTGGGATCGAGGTTCAGGAGGTTCACGATCGCCTTGCCGCGGGTCGCCGGCCCGAGCTGCGGCACCTCGTACACCTTGATCCAGTGCATGCGGCCGCTGCTCGTGAAGGCGAGGATGTAGGCGTGCGTCGACGCGACAAAGAGGTGCTCGACGACGTCCTCCTCCTTCGTGGTCGCGCCGATGCGCCCCTTCCCGCCGCGGCGCTGCGCGCGGTAGAGCGACAGGGGAGAGCGCTTGATGTAGCCGCCGCGGGACACGGTGATGACCATGTCCTCCTCGACGATCAGGTCCTCGATGTCGATGTCCGTCGCCTCGGCCACGATCTGCGTGCGCCGCTCGTCGCCGAACTGCTTCTTGATCTCCGACAGCTCGTTGACGATGATGTCCAGGATGAGCTTCTCGGAGCCAAGGATCTCTCGCAGTTTCGCGATGAGGGCGAGGACCTCCTTGAACTCGGCGACGATCTTCTCGCGCTCGAGCCCGGTCAGCCGCTGGAGCCGCATGTCCAGGATCGCCTGGGCCTGGATCTCGTCGAGACGCACGACTTGCCTGTCCTTGCCCTTCGTCCCTTCCTCGTAGAGCTTCTGGCCGATGAACTTCTCCAGGCCCGCGAGCGACATCGAGACCTCGGCCACCAACCGGTCCTTCGCTTCCTTCGGATCCTTCGAGGCCCGGATGATCTTGATGACCTGGTCGATGTTCGCGAGGGCCAGCGCGAGCCCGCGCAGCAGGTGGGCCCGCTCCTCCGCCTTCTTCAGGTCGAAGCGCGTGCGCCGGACGACCACCGTCTTCCGGTGGTCGATGAAGTGGCGCAGCATGTCCGCCAGCGGCAGGATCCTCGGCTGGTTCTCGACGATCGCGAGGAAGATGATGCCGAACGTGGACTGCATCGGCGTCAGCGAGTAGAGCTGGTTCAGGATCACCTGCGAGTTCTCGCCGCGCTTCAACTCGACGACAACGCGGATGCCGTCCCGGTCAGACTCGTCGCGCAGGTCCGAGATTCCCTCGATCTTCTTGTCGTTGACGAGCTCCGCGATTCGCTCGACGAGCTTGGCCTTGTTGACCTGGTAGGGGATCTCGGTGACGACGATCGACTCCTTGTCGCCCCGGGCGGCCTTCTCGATCATCGCCTTGGCCCGCACCTGCACGATTCCGCGCCCGGTCTTGTAGGCGTCGCGGATTCCGGCCGCGCCGTGGATAAAGGCGGCGGTGGGGAAGTCAGGCCCCGGCAGCTTCTTCATCAACTGGCCGAGCGTGGCGTCGGGGTGGCGGATCAGCTCGATCGTCGCGTCCACGACCTCCGAGAGGTTGTGCGGCGGGATGTTCGTCGCCATGCCGACGGCGATGCCGGAGCCGCCGTTGACGAGGAGGTTGGGGAACTTGCAGGGGAGGACCGTGGGCTCCTGGAGCGAGTTGTCGTAGTTGGGGATCCAGTCCACCGTCTCCTTGTCGATATCCTCCCCGATGAGCTCCGCCGAGAGGCGCGTCAGGCGCACCTCCGTGTATCGCATCGCGGCCGGGTTGTCCCCGTCCACCGAGCCGAAGTTTCCCTGCCCGTCGACCAGCGTGTAGCGCATGGAGAAGTCCTGCGCCATGCGCACGATCGTGTCGTAGACGGCGTCGGGGCTGTGCGGGTGGTACTTGCCGAGCACGTCTCCGACGATCCGGGCGGATTTCTTGTACGGCTTGTTGTGGAGGTTGCCCTGCTCCCACATGGCGTAGAGCGAGCGCCGATGCACGGGCTTCAAGCCGTCGCGCACGTCCGGAAGGGCCCGCCCGATGATGACGGACATCGCGTAGTCGAGGTAGGAGCGCCGGACCTCCTCCTCGATCGTGACGGGGATGCGCTCTTCGGGCCTCAGGATGTTGCTGCTCATGAGCTAGCTCTCAGCTTTCAGCTTTCAGCTTTCAGCAAGCCACTGGGCCCTTTGCCGGGCTGACGGCTGATAGCTGATAGCTGATAGCTGACAACTCAAATGTCCAGGTTCCTCACGTTCAGGGCGTTCTTCTCGATGAAGTCGCGGCGCGGCTCGACGGCGTCGCCCATGAGAATCGAGAAGATCTGGTCGGCCTCGACGGCGTCCTCGACGTTGACCTGGAGGAGGCGCCGGCTCTCCGGGTTCATCGTGGTCTGCCAGAGGGTCTCCGCGTTCATCTCGCCCAACCCCTTGTAGCGGGAGACGACGAGGCCCTTCTTGGCCGATTCGTAGATGGCGTCCACGACGGTGGGGAGCGTCTGGTGGCGCTCGGTCTCGCCGTTTCTCTTGACGAGGTACGGCCCGTCCAGGAAGGCGCCGATCGCGCGCGCCGCCTCCCGGATGCGCTTCATCTCGTAGCTGCCGACGAACTCCGCGTCGATCGTGACCGTCCTCGCGACGCCGTTGAGGCGCCGCAGGATCGAGAGCGCCCACTGGGAGTGCTCCTCGTCGGAGACGACCTCGACCTTTTCGGCGTCGAACGCGCGCGCGGCGCGGGCCAGGTCCTCGACCTTCTTCTTGTCCGTGAAATCGTTTTTCGACAGCATTCCCCGGTCAAGCAGCGCGCGGACGAGACCCTCCGGGATGCCGCGGGTCGCGAGTTTGGCGATATGCCCGCGGTAATCCTCCATCTTCTCGAGCAACGCCACGAGCTTCGCGCCCGCGGCCGACGCGCCGGACATCTCGGAAGTCAACGAGCGGTCCTCGCCGATCCGCGCGAGCAGAAACCGCGACATCTCTTTCTCGTCCTTCAAGAACGTCTCCTTCTTCCCCTCGGCGACCTTGAAGAGCGGCGGCTGCGCGATGTACACGAACCCCTTGTCGATCAGAGCCGGCATGTGCCGGAAGAAGAACGTCAGCAGCAGCGTGCGGATGTGGCTTCCGTCCACGTCGGCGTCGGTCATGATGATGCACTTGTGGTAGCGGGCCTTGCCCGCATCGAAGTCCTGCGCGATGCCGGTGCCCAGGGCGGTGATGAGGGTGCGGATCTCCGCGGAGGCGAGCATCCGGTCGAGCCTCGCCTTCTCGACGTTCAGGATCTTCCCGCGCAGCGGCAGGATCGCCTGGAAGCGGCGGTTCCTTCCCTGCTTGGCGCTGCCGCCGGCCGAATCCCCTTCGACGATGAAGATCTCGGAGAAGGCCGGGTCCTTCTCCTGGCAGTCGGCGAGCTTCCCGGGGAGCGAGCTCGAGTCGAGGGCGCCCTTCCGGCGCACGAGCTCCCGCGCCTTGCGGGCCGCTTCCCGCGCCCGCGCGGATTCGACGATCTTCTCGACGATCTTCTTGGCGACGCGCGGGTTCTCTTCCAGATACGACCCGAGCTTCTCGTACACGACCTGCTGCACCCAGGTCTTGACCTCGGAGGAGACGAGCTTGTCCTTCGTCTGGGAGGAGAACTTGGGATCCCGGACCTTGACGGAGACGACCGCGGTCAGTCCCTCGCGGCAGTCGTCGCCGGAGAGGCCCGTCTCCTTCAGGGCCTTGGTCAGCCCTCCCTGGTCGGCGTATTTCTGAAGCGCCCGCGTCAGGGCGGTCTTGAAGCCCTCGAGGTGGGTGCCGCCGTCCCGGTTGTTGATCGTGTTGGTGAAGGTGAAGAGCGTCTCGGCGTACCCCTCGTTCCACTGAAGGGCGACCTCGACGCGCTCCTTGTCGGCGTCTCTCTTGGGGTCGCCCGTTGCGTTCTTGATGTCCTGGAAGAAGATGACCTTGTCGTGGATCGGCTGCTTGGTCTTGTTGAGATGCTCGACGAAGGAGCGGATCCCCCCCTCGTAGGCGAAGTCGTGCTTCTTGTCGCTCCTCTCGTCGTGGATGGAGATCGCGACGCCGGGGTTCAGGAACGAAAGCTCGCGCAGCCGCTGCGAGAGCCCGTCGAAGTGGAACTCGGTGACGGAGAAGACCTCGGGATCGGGCCAGAACGTGATCTTCGTGCCGCTCTTGCGCGATGTGCCGACCGCCTTGATCGGCCCCTGCGGCACGCCCCGCTCGTAGTTCTGGACCCAGACCTTCCCCTCGCGGCGGACCTCGACCTCCAGGCGCCGGGAGAGCGCGTTGACGACCGAGACGCCGACGCCGTGGAGGCCGCCGGAGACCTTGTAGGAGTTGTCGTCGAACTTCCCGCCCGAGTGGAGGTCCGTCATGATGATCTCGAGGGTCTCGCGCTTGTGCTCCTTGTGCATCCCGACGGGGATGCCGCGGCCGTTGTCCTCGACCGTGACGGAGTTGTCCGCGTGGATCATCACGGCGACGTGATCGGCGTGGCCGACCTGCGCCTCGTCGATGGAGTTGTCCACGAGCTCGAAGACCATGTGGTGGAGCCCGGAGATGTCGTCGGTGTCCCCGATGTACATCCCCGGCCGCTTCCGCACGGCCTCGAGGCCCTTCAGGAGCTTGATCGAATCGGTCGTGTAGGCGGTGCTCATGTCTTTCTCGGTCTCAGTCATTGACCGCGCGGGGGCGCTCGCAGACGCGTCCGCCGCGCATCTCGAGGACGGCCGCGGCGCCGGCCAGGCGCCGCCACCGCGAGGGTTCCGACGCCGTCGTCAGGAGAACCGTCTCGGCCGGCGGCAGGGCCGCGAAGAGCGCCTCGACCGCTCCCGCCGAGAGGTGGGCGTCGAACTCGTCGACGCCGAAGAGGGGCGCCTCTCCCGCCGCCCGCGCGACCGCCTGCCATTCGGCGAGCTTCGTCAGGGCCACCACCCGGGACAGCTCTCCCGCCGACGCCGTCGCCGCGAGCGGCCGGTCGCCGCGCGTCCAGGCGAGATCGTCGCGCTGCGGCCCCGCCAGGCAATGACCCCGCCGGCGCTCGGCCGGAAGGAGCCGCGAGCAAGCGCCGCGCAGGTCGTCTTCCGATTCGCCTCCGGCTGAATAATGGGCGCGGATCGCCGCGTATTCCGGCCCCGCTTCGATGCAGAGGGGCCCGAAGAACGAGAGCCATTCCTCGATGGCCGCGCAGCGGTGGCGGCGGACCGCGGCGCCCGCTCGGACGAACTCCTCCGTCCAGGCTTCCATCTCGGCCGCGTCGCGCCCGCCGGAGCCATCCCGGGCCCGGGCGAGCAGGGTGTTCCTGTTGGAGAGCGCGCGCTCGAAACGGGCCAGGTCTTCACCGGCCGCCGCGCGGCAGAAGAGCGCCAGGCGGTCCAGGAACCGTCGCCGGGAGGCCCGGCCTCCCGTGAGCAACTCCCGGTGCTCGGGAGAGAGAAAGACGGCGGGCGCCAGGCGCGAGATCTCGCGAAACCCGACCTCCTTGCCGGCGCGGGTGAATCTCCTTCCGGCCCCGGGGGACCACTCGACCGCGAGCGTCTCGGGCCCGGCCTCGCGTGCCAGGACGGCCTCCACGCGGAATCCCGCCTCTCCCGCGGCCATCTCCCGGGGGCGCGCCCCCCGGAAGGAGCGCTGGCCGCACACGAGCGCTATGGCCTCGAGAAGGTTCGTCTTGCCCTGCGCGTTCTCCCCGGCGAGGACGGTCCTGCCGCCGCCGAAGAAAACGGGGTCCGGGGAGAGATTGCGAAAGGAGTGGGCGGCAATCCGGGTTAAGCGCAAGCAGTCCTTTTCATGCCGGTCGGGGGCCCGCAAGGTTCCCCGCCAAAATTACTCCGGCGCATTCTTAGAGTCTCATCGGCATCACGACGTACAGATAGCGCGATGCTCCTTCGATGTCCCCTTCGGGCCGGCAGAGACACTGCGTGTTTTCGTCCTTCAGTTCCAGCCGCACGTTTTCCGTTTCGGCCTCTTCGAGAAAATCGAGGAGGTACTGGGCATTCAGGCCGATCGCCATCGGCTCGCTGTCGTATCGGATGTCCAGCGTCTCGTTCCCCTCGCCGAGCTCCTGGCTGGCCGAGGTGATCGTGAGGAGGTCCTTGTCGAAGGAGAGCTTCACGCCGCGCGAGCGCTCGGAGGAAAAGAGCGCGACCCGCCGCAGGGCTCCCTGGAGGGCGGTCCGGGAAACGACCGCGACCTTGTCGTTCCCCTTGGAGAGGATCTTCTCGTAGTCGGGGAAGTTGACATCGAGGAGACGCGCGATCAACTGGCGGCCGCCGACGGAGAAGAGCAGGTGGTTTTCCGAGTGCCGGATGGAAAGGTCTCCCGCGTCGCCCGCCCCGTCCATCTTGAGAATCTCCGAGATCGCCTTCTTCGGCACGAGGACATCGGGCATGCCGGACTTGGCCGCTCCCTTCGGAAAATCGATCAGGGCCAGGCGGTGGCCATCGGTCGCCACGAGCTCGAAGGTGCTCCCCCTGTCTTTCAAGAGGGCGCCCATCAACTGGAACCGGGTCTCCTCGGCGGAGACGGCGTAGAAGACCTTCTTGGAGAGACGCTTCCAGAGATTCAGCGGCAGCGTCACCTCCGCCTTCCCCTCCACCTTCGGCACCGTCGGAAAGTCCTCGGCCGGGGCGGCTACCAGGCGAAAGTTCGAGCGCTCGCAGACGACGCCCAGGTAGTTGTTGTCCATGAGCTTCAGGACGACGTCCGCCTCGGGCAGGTTGCGGATCAGGTCGAAGAGCTTCCGGGCCGGAACGGTCACGCTGCCCGGCCGGGACACCTTCGCCTGGGCGGCGGAGAGCAGCGTCAGGTCGAGGTCCGTCGAGGTGAAGCTCAGGTGCCCGTCGGCGGCCTTCAAGAGGATGTTGGAAAGGATCGGGATCGTGTTTTTCCGTTCCACGACTCCCTGCATGAGCGTGAGCTCATTCAAGAAATCCCCTCGTCTGACGGTCAATTCCATGGGAGTTCTCCACCTCTGGAAAGAGAAAAATTCTATCACACTTAGTAGTATTCGTAGGACTGTGGAGAAGTCGCGAGCGAAGAGAAAAGGCTTGAAAAACGGGCTCAAAATGAGGATCGCCGAAAAACCGCGTGTCGGACTTTTCCTCCACGCGCTCCCCGGCCGCGAAATCCCCGCGCGTGCGGAAAAGCGGGGAGCGGAAAACGGGAGAGAGAGAGCCCGCCGTCAGCGGTAGCGCTGCAGAAACGACTCGACGACCTTGCGGAAATCGGGATCGTCTTCGGCCAGGTGCTCGATCTTCTCGACCGAATGCATCACGGTCGAGTGATGCTTGTCGTTGAAGAGCCGGCCGATCTCGGGATAGGAAAGGCCGGTCAGCTTGCGGCAGAGATACATCGCGACCTGGCGGGGAAAGGCGATCGGCTTGGCGTTGGACTTGGCCTTCATGTCCGAGACGCGCAAGCCGTAGTGGGCCGCGACGAGTTTCAGGATCTCCGGAGGCGTGGCCCGGCTTTCCTCGGTTCCGAGAATGTCCTTCAGGGTTTCCTTGGCGAGCTCGACGGAGACCGGTTTCCCCGTCAGCGAGGAGAAGGCGAGCACGCGGTTCAACCGCCCCTCGAGCTCCCGGATGTTCGTGCGCACCGAGCCGGCGATGAAGAGCGCCACGTCGTTGGGGATCTCCACTTTCTCGGCGGCCGCCTTCTTGCGCAGGATCGCGACCTTCATCTCGAGGTTGGGCGGCTGGATGTCGGCGATCAGGCCCCACTCGAAGCGGGAACGCAGGCGCTCCTCGAGCGTCGGGATCTCCTTGGGGAGGGCGTCGGAGGTCAGCACGATCTGCTTCTGCGCTTCGTGCAGCGCGTTGAACGTGTAGAAGAACTCCTCCTGGGTCGAGTCCTTGCCGGCGATGAACTGAACGTCGTCCATGAGGAGGACGTCGAGCTCGCGGTAACGCTGCTTGAACTCGTGCATCCTCTCGAAGCGCAGCGCGTTGATGAGCTCGTTCAAGAAGCGCTCCGCCGACAGGTACAGGACCTTCCTGTCCGGGGAGCGGCGCAGGACCTCGTGCGCGATCGCGTGCATCAAGTGCGTTTTCCCCAGGCCGACCCCGCCGTAGAGGAAGAGGGGGTTGTAGGCGCGGGAGGGGGATTCCCCGACCGCGCGCGCCGCCGCGTGGGCGAACTGGTTGGAGGAGCCGACGACGAAGGTGTCGAAGGTGAAGCGGGGATTCAGAACGAGCCCCCGCGACACGACCGTCGCGGCCGGGGCCGGCGGCGCGGGCTTCGGGGCCGGCGCGGAAGCCGGCTCATACCGGATCTTCAGACCGGGAAAGCCCAGGGCCGAAGCGACGTCGGAAATGTGCGCGCCGTGCCGCGAAGAGATCCAATCGGCGAAAATGCCGCTCGGGACGGAGACCGTCAAGGCGGGGGAGCCGGGGCCCTCCGAGAAGGAGAGTTGCCTGGTCGGCTCGAACCACGTCTTCAGCTCCTTGCCATCGAGCTTCTCTTCGAGCCTTTCGATCATCGCGTTCCAGAGATCCGTCATGACACTTCCTCTTTTCCACAGCTTTTTCCACAGGCTGTGGAAAGACTCTCCGGGGCCGGAGAGTATATGCCCGCATCGCTGCCCGGCGGGCGGCCTTGCTTGACTTCCCCGCCCTCAGCCCCTAGGATGCCGGCTCTTCATGAAACGGACCTTTCAACCCAACAACCGGCGTCGCAAGCGCACGCACGGGTTTCTCGTGCGGATGCGGACCCGGTCCGGACGCGCCGTGCTGTCGGCGCGCCGCCGCAAGGGGCGCAAGAAACTCTCGGTGTGAGCCCAGGCCAGGCCGCGCGGGAGACCTTCTGCCGCGACGACCGCCTTCGAAAGCGAAGAGAATTCGAAGAGTGCTACGCCTCCGGGGTCCGGGTGTCCGGACGCCACGTCCAGCTGTTCCTCCTCGCGCGCCCGGGCGCGGCGAATTCCCGCATCGGAATCTCGGCGGGAAAAAGGACGGGGAACGCGGTTACGCGAAATCGTCTGAAGCGTCGCCTGCGGGAGGTTTTTCGCCGCAACCGCGAGATGCTTGTGCCCGGTATCCAGATCGTCGTCAACGTGCGCCCATCGGCAACCGGCGCTTCGTTTTCCGAGTTCGCCGGGGACTACCTGTCCACGCTGGGACGCGGGCTCGGTCGCCTCAAGGCGGGAAGGTGAGCCCCGCCCGCGCGGCGACTGCGGCCCTCGATTTCTACAAGAGAGCGATCTCGCCATGGCTCCCGCCCGCCTGCCGGTTTGAGCCGACCTGCTCGATCTACGCGCGCGAGGCGATCGAGAGGCACGGCTTGCGCAAGGGCTTTTCCCTGGCTCTCCGGCGCCTGCTGCGCTGCCATCCCTTCCATGCCGGCGGCTTCGACCCTGTGCCCTAAATACTGATGGAGAAAAGGTTACTGCTCGCCGCCGCGCTCTCACTGGCCGTTCTCGGCCTCTGGGAGCTCGTCGGCCCGAAGCCCCGCAAGCCTCTGGCGCAGAGCCCGCCTGCGGCCGTCCCGGCGCCTTCCTCCACAGCGGTCGCCGAGAATGCGGTCGCCGAGACTTCGGCCAAACCTCCGAGTCCGGCAAGACCCGAGGAGCCTGTCCCGGGAGAGCGGCCGGAACGTCTCCCCGCGCCGGTCGCGGGTCGCGAAGAGACGCCGGCGACGATCGAGAACGACCTCTTTCGCGCGACGTTCTCCAATCGGGGCGCCGTCATGACGTCCCTGCTTCTCCTGCGCCATACCGATGATCAGAAAAAACCGCTCGAGCTCGTGCGGCAGCTTCCCGCGCCGGCCGAGAGACCGCTCTCCGTCGACTTCCCGGAGAATCCCGAGCTGACCGCCCGGGTCGCCGGCGCGCTCTTCATCCTCGAGCGACCCTCCGAACGCGTTCTCAAGTTCGCCTACGCCGACGACAAGGTCGCCGTCTCCAAGGAGATTCACTTTGAAGCCGGATACCTCTTCGACGTGAAAGTCAACGTCGTCGGCCCCGCCTATCGGCTCATCGCCGCGACCGGGCTTCGCAATCCCGCCCCTGACGAGCAGGTCTCTCGGTACGTGACGCCGGCGATGGCGATCGCCGCGACGCCCGGAGGGTTCGAGCGCGCCCGCCCCGAGAAGATGGAGAAGCCCGTGCAATGGTCCCTGTCCGAGCGCGGGTTCGCGGGAGTCGAGGATAACTATTTCCTGGCCGTTCTCCTCCCGAGGCAGGCGGCGACCGCGGTGGCCTTTCCCGTTCCTCTCAAGGACAAGGACGGGAAGCCCGCACCCACGGTCGGAGCGGGGATCGCCGCCAGGGGCGAGCTCTCGGCCAGGGCCTATTTCGGGCCCAAGGACGTCGAGATCCTGGAAAGCCTCAACCTCGGGCTCGAGAAGACGGTGGACTTCGGCTGGTACGGGATCCTCGCGCGTCCGCTCCTCTGGCTCCTGAAGCGCACCTACGGGTTCGTGGGCAACTGGGGGGCCGCGATCCTCCTGGTGACGCTCGCCATCCGCATCCTCCTCTTCCCGCTGATGCACAAGAGCTACGCGTCGATGAAGAAGATGCAGAAGCTCGCGCCCAGGATGAACGCGATCAAGGACAAGTACAAGAAGGCCAAGAGCGACGCGGGGCAGCGGGCGAAGATGAACGAGGAGCTGATGAAGCTCTACCAGGCGGAAGGGTACAACCCGATGAGCGGCTGCTTTCCGATGCTGTTGCAGCTCCCGATCCTCGTGGCCTTCTACAACGTGCTCTCGCGCGCGATCGAGCTGCGCCACGCGCCGTTCGTGTTCTGGATCACCGACCTGTCTGCGGTGGACCGGACCTACGTCCTGCTCATCCTGATGACCGTGACGATGTACGTGCAGCAGGCCATGACGCCGACCACGGTGGATCCGGCACAGAAGAAGATCTTCATGGCCATGCCGCTCATCTGGGGCTTTTTTCTGAAGGACATGCCGTCGGGACTCGTCCTGTACTGGCTTTTTTCCAACGTGCTGACGATCCTGCAGCAGGCCCTGATCCAGAAGATGGGCAAGGATGAACCCAAGGCCGAGAAGCCGAAGCTCAAGAGAGCCCGTGCGTAGGAAGTCCAAAGTCCAGGGTCCAAGTCCAGCGTAGCCGCGGGAGAAGCGGCAAGAGGGGCGCAGATGAGATACGAGGGGAAGACGGAGGCGGACGCGATCGCGGCGGCGGCGCAGGCAATCGGCGTCCCGGTGTCGGAGCTGAAATATCGGGTGGTCCGGGACGAGAGGTCCTTCTGGGGAGGGCGCGTCGTCGAGATCGAGCTCGAGGAGCCGGGGAAGGCCGAAAGCCGCGGCGCGAGGGCCGAAATCCTAGAAGAGCAGGAGCCGGAGGCCGGCCCCGATGTTGAACTCTCTCGACCGCCGGCCGAGGAGCGGCCGCCGCAGTCGAAAGCGCCCGAGGGGGCGATGGACGAGGAGGCGTTTACCGCGGTGGAGGCCACGCTTTCGGAGCTTCTCTCCGCGGCCGGCTTCCTGGTCGAGATCCGGCGCCGGCCCGCGAAGGAGATGCTCTTCGAGCTCATGGGCGACGACGTCGAGCCGCTGCTCGCGTCCGGCGGCGAAGGGCTGAGCGGGCTGGAAGTCCTGACGGGACGCATCGCCTCCAAGCAGCTCGGCCGGCCCGTCTATCCGCGCCTGGACGCCGAGGGGTTCCGCGCGCACCAGCGCGAGTCCCTGGAGGAGCTCGCCCTGCGATCGGCAGAGGAGGCCAAGCGCACGCACCGGCCGCAGCTGCTGCCGCCGCTCTCCCCCGCCGAGCGCCGCCTGATTCACCTCGCGCTCGCCGAGGATCCGGACGTCGAGACCGAGAGCGAGGGCGACGGGTTCCTGAAGCGCGTCGCGGTCCGGCCGAAGGCAAGCTAATCGGGCGATCGAATGATCGGGTGATCGGGTGATCGAGCCATCGGGTGATCGGGTTCCTTGATCACCCGATCATCCGATCGCAGATCACCCGATTCTTCCATGCGCCCACAGACTGAATCCCTCCTCGACACGATCGCGGCGCTGGCGACACCGGTCGGCCGATCCGCGCTGGCGCTCCTGCGCGTTTCGGGGCCCGAGAGCGGGCGGATTCTCCGCGCGGTGACGCGGGAGCTGCCCGAGAAGCTCGTCCCGAGACATCCGTATCTCGTCTCGTTCGTGGGCGGCGACGCCGAGGTGATCGACCGGGGGCTCGCGACGTACTTCGAGGGGCCGTCGTCTTCGACGGGCGAAGACGCGGCGGAGCTCTCGATCCACGGAAGCCCCGTCGTGGCGCGGCGGATGCTCGCGGCCCTGATCGGCGCCGGCGCGCGCGCCGCCCGGCCGGGGGAGTTCACCGAGAGGGCCTTCCTTCTCGGCAAGATGGACCTCGTCGAGGCCGAGGCCGTGCGAGACCTGATCGAGGCGCGGACGGAGGAGGCCGCCAGGCTCTCGGCGCGGCGGCTGGAAGGACGGCTCTCGCGTGTGCTGGGCGAGGTGCGCGAGGAGCTGCTCGGCGCGGCGGCGGGGCTCGCCGCGACGATCGATTTTTCCGAGGACGTCGGAGAGGCGGTCTCGCCGGAGACGCTCTCGCGGATCGAGTCGGCCGGGGAGACGCTCGGGCGCCTCCTGGCCAGCTACGAGACCGGCCGGCTCCTCTCGGCCGGCTGCCGGGTCGCGATCGTCGGCCGCCCCAACGCCGGGAAATCCACGCTCTTCAACGCGCTCGTCGGCGGCGCGCGGGCCATCGTCACCGACGTGCCCGGCACGACCCGCGACACGCTCCACGCGACGGCGGACGTGCGCGGGATTCCCGTGGAGCTCGTGGACACGGCCGGCCTGCGCGAGACCGAGGACACCGTGGAGAGAATCGGCGTCCGGCGCGCGTGGGAGGCGGGGGAGGCGTCGGACATGGTGCTCTACGTCTTCGACGCCGCTGTCGGATGGACGCCGGAGGACGCGGCCGCCCTCGCACGGCTCGACGGCGCGCCGGCGCTCGTCCTCGCCAACAAGATCGACAAAGTCTCCGGACGCCTGCCCGCGGGCGCGCCGCCCGGCGCGACGCCGCTTTCGGGAATCTCTCCGGACGCCGGCAGGAAGCTCCACGGGCTCCTCGAGGAGCGGCTCGCCCGCGATGTCTCGACCGACGCGGCCTCGGAGGTTCTCGCCTCGCTGCGCCAGCGGGATCTCGTCGAGAGGGCCCGCTCGGCGGCCGCCCGCGCCCTGGCCGCCCTCGCCCGCGGCGAGTCTCCCGAATACGCCGCGACACATCTGGACGAGGCCATCGACGCGCTCGCCGATCTCGCCGGACAAACCACCGCGGAGGATGTCTTGCGGGCGATCTTTTCCACCTTCTGTATCGGGAAGTAGTGGCTTCGATGGAGAATTGGTGATTGGTGATTTGTGATTGAAGCGAATACCTGCGTGACCCAGATCACAAATCACAAATCTTCTTCACGCATGAATCTCGACGTTCTGGTCGTTGGTGGCGGCCATGCCGGCATCGAAGCGGCGCACGCCGCGGCGCGGATGGGGCGGCGCACGGCCCTGCTCACGGGCTCTCTCGAGGCGATCGGCCGGATGTCATGCAACCCGGCGATCGGCGGGCTCGCCAAGGGACAGCTCGTCCGCGAAGTGGACGCGCTCGGGGGGCTCATGGGCGTCCTGGCGGACCGCGCGGGCATCCAGTTCAAGGTCCTGAACCGCTCGCGCGGCCCGGCGGTCTGGGGGCCGCGGGCGCAGTGCGACAAGGCCCTCTACTCGCGCCTGGCCCGGCGGGCCCTGGAAGAGACACCGAACCTGACGCTCGTCGAAGGCATGGCCGAGGACTTCCTGGAGGCGCGGGGACGCGTCGCCGGCGTCGTGACGGGGGAGGGGCTCGCGATCGAGGCGGCGGCGGTCGTCGTCACGACGGGGACGTTCCTGCGCGGCCTGATGCACACCGGCGAGAGGAAGACGGCGGGGGGGCGCGTCGGCGAGGCCGCGGCGGAAGGGCTCTCCTCCGGCCTCGCCCGGCTGGGGTTGCGGCTCGGGCGTTTCAAGACCGGCACTCCCCCGCGCGTCCACCGCGACAGCGTGGACTACGGAGCCTGCCAGCCGCAGCGCGGCGACGATCCGCCGATTCCCTTCTCCTTCCGCACCGAGAGGCTCGCCGGCGAGCAGGCCCTCTGCTGGCAGACCGCGACCAACGAGGAGGTCCACCGGCTGATCCGCGAAAACCTTCACCGGAGCCCGATGTACTCCGGGCAGATCCGCGGGATCGGCCCGCGCTACTGCCCCTCCGTCGAAGACAAGGTCGTGCGCTTCGCGGAGAAGCCGCGCCACACGATCTTCCTGGAGCCCGAGGGGTGGACGGCGGAGGAGACCTACATCAACGGGCTCTCGACGTCGCTCCCGGAGGAGGTCCAGCGCGCGATCCTCGCGGAGATCCCGGGCCTCGAGCGCGCGCGGATGCTGCGCCCCGGCTACGCGGTCGAGTACGACTTCTCCTTCCCCGACCAGCTCCGCTCGACGCTCGAGGCGGCGGAGGTGCCAGGTCTTTACTTAGCAGGCCAGATCAACGGGACCTCCGGCTACGAGGAGGCCGCGGCGCAGGGGCTCTGGGCCGGCGTCAACGCGGCGCTCGCGGCCGCGGGCGAGGAGCCTTTCGTTCTCGAGCGCTCGGAGGCGTACGCGGCGGTCATGGTGGACGACCTGACGAGGCTCGGCCTCGAGGAGCCGTACCGCCTCTTCACCTCGCGGGCCGAGTACCGCCTCCTCCTCGGCGTGGACTCCGTCCTGCCGCGCCTCCTGCCGCATGGCCGGCGCCTGGGCCTCGTCTCGGAGACGGAGTACTCCGCGGCGATGCGCAGCGAGGAGCGGATCGGGCGGGCGCGGGCGCGGCTCGCCGGCCGGGTCCTCCATCCCGACCGCGAGACGCGCAACGCCGTTCTTGAAGGTCTCGGAATCTGCCTCGAAGAGCCGGCCTCTCTGTTCAAACTGCTGCAGCGCAACGATCTTTCACCCGAGGCGGTCGAGGCCTTTGCCGCGGAGATCTTCTCGGATCTTTCTGCCGACGAGAGGAGCATTCTCCAGAGCCGCGTCCGCTATGACGGATACATTCGCCGCGAGAAAGAGCGGGTCGAAAGGTTGAAGCCGCTCGAGTCCCGGCGCATCCCCGAGGACTTCGATTACGGCGCCGTGTCGGGGCTCTCGCGCGAGATCGTCGAAAAGTGGTCGAAGCGACGGCCGCGCACCGTTGGCGAGGCCTCGCGCATCCCCGGCGTCACCCCGGCCGCCGTCGCGATACTCTCCGCCCGTGTTGCCAGAGGCCGGGGCGCGGCCGCCTGAATTCTTCGCCGGGGAGATCGCAAGACAGATCCCGGCGTTCGCGTTCTCCCTCGAATCCCCCCGCGTCGCATTTCTCGCGCGCTACCTGGCCGAGCTGGACATCTGGAGAAGGCGAACCAACCTGACCGGCCCCTTGAGCGCTGAAGAGCTCGTCTTCCATGCCCTCGAATCGGCCCTTGGGGAGAGTCTAATTCCTCATGGCATTCGACTTCTCGACATCGGGTCGGGCGCCGGCCTCCCCGGAATCCCCCTGGCGATCGCGCGCCCCGACCTCTCGGTGACCCTCCTCGAGCCTCGAGGCAGGCGCGCCGCTTTCCTGCGCCACGCCGCCCGAGCCGTCCCGGTTGGAAACGTCGAGGTCCGGGAGGCGCGCGTTCAGGGTCTCGAGGAGCCCGTATACGACCTCGCCGCGGTCCGTGCCGTCGGTGACCTGGCGGAACGCATCGGCCGCGCGCCCTTCCTCGTGGCGCGGGGCTCTCTGCTGGCCTGGACGACCGAACCGGCGGCGCTCGAAGGCCCACTGGCCAAGCTCTTCTCGCTGGAGACCGTTCTGCGCGTACCGGGCTCCCGCAAGCGCGTCATCGCCCTGTTGCGGAAGCGCTGAAGTCGGATGTTCCCCGTGGAACCACGCCGCAGGTGATAATCCGCGCCGGATGGGCCGAGTCATCGCGATCGCGAATCAGAAGGGGGGAGTCGGCAAGACGACGACGGCCATCAATCTGGGCGCCGCCCTCGCGGCATTTGACCGCAAGGTCCTGATCGTGGACCTGGACGCGCAGGCCAACGCGACCTCGGGACTCGGCTTCCCGCGCGAAAGGGACGGGCCGGACGCCTACGACGTTCTCATGGAAGGACAGGCGCTCTCGGCGATCCGGCCCACCCTGTTCCCCAACCTCTCGCTCCTGCCTTCCGGGCGCGACCTCGCCGGCGCCGAAGTGGAGCTCGTCAACAAGGAGGGACGTGAGGGACACCTTCGCGCCGCGCTCGAGCCGGTGCGGCAGGACTTCGAATTCCTCTTCGTGGACTGCCCGCCGGCGCTCTCGCTTCTGACGGTCAACGCCCTGACGGCCGCCGATTCGGTCCTCGTTCCGATCCAGACCGAGTATTTCGCCCTGGAAGGGCTGACGGAGCTGCTCGAGACGGTCAAGCGAGTCAAGCACGGCTTCAACCCGGCGCTCGCCCTCGAAGGGATCGTCTTGACGATGCACGATGACCGCACTAACCTCGGGCGTCAGGTCACCGACGACATTCGCACTCACTTCGGAGACGAGGTCTACCGGACTGTGATTCCGAGAAACGTCCGCCTGGGGGAGGCGCCCTCCTACGGCAAGCCGGTGCTCGCGTACGACGTCAAGTCGCGGGGGGCGGAGGCGTACCTCGCCCTGGCGCGGGAGTTCTTGAAGCGGCGCGGGGGACGGTCTTGAGCCGCAAGCAGGCCCTGGGCCGGGGACTCTCGGCGCTGCTGCCGGGAAAGGACGACGTTCCCCGGGGAACCTCATCCCGGGAGGTCGAGATCGACAGGCTCGTGCCAAGTCGCTTTCAGCCGCGGCGCGACTTCTCGGCCGGGAGCCTCGAGGAGTTGGCCGCCTCGATCAAGGAGCAGGGAATCGTCCAGCCCATCGTCGTCGTCCCTCACGGGGACAAGTACGAGATCGTGGCAGGAGAGCGCCGCTGGCGGGCGGCCGCCCAGGCCGGGCTCGACCGCGTGCCGATCGTCGTGCGCGAGAAACGGTCGGACAAGGAGATGCTGGAGATCGCCCTGGTCGAGAACCTCCAGCGGGAGGACCTGAACCCTCTCGAGGCGGCCGGCGCCTACGCGCGGCTGAAGGAGGAATTCCACCTGACCCAGGAGGACGTCGCGCGGCGCGTTGGGAAGGACCGCGCCACGGTCGCCAACGCTCTGAGGATCTTGAAGCTGCCGGCCTCGGTCCGCGAGAAGGTCCGGGAGGGGTCGCTCTCGGCGGGGCACGCGAAGGCGCTCGCGGCGCTTTCCTCGGCGGACGACCAGGAGAGGCTTGCCGAGGAGATCCTCCGGCGGGCGCTCTCGGTCCGGCAGACGGAAAAGCGGGTCGCCTCCTTCGGGTCGGAAGGGAGGGTCGTGCGGGAGCGGCGGTCGGATCCCTTCACGCGCGACGCGGAGGAGAAGCTCTCGCGGAAGTGGAAGAGCCGCGTTCGGATCGTCCGCCGCCGCCGCGGCGGGAGGATCGAGATCGCGTTCGGTTCGGAAGACGAGTTGATCGGCCTCTTCGAGAGGCTCTCCGGGAAGATCTGACGGGGAGTGAGCGGGTGGTCGAGAGATCGGAGGATCGAACGATGGGAGGATCCATGAAGCTCCGAGGTGAGGGATCGACGCTGAACGGGTTCATCGACAAGGGGAGTCACGTCCGGGGAGACCTGGTCTTCGAAGAGACCTTCCGCATCGACGGGAGGTTCGAAGGCAAGATCCGCTCGGGCAGCGAGTTGATCCTGGGCGACACCGCCGACGTCACGGCGGAGATCGACGTCGGCCGCCTCTCGGTCAACGGATCGCTCAAGGGGTCCGTGCGCGCGACCGAGCGGGTGGAGCTGCTGGCCCGGGCGCGCGTCTTCGGCGACATCGCGACGCCGACTCTTCGGGTGGAAGAGGGGGCGGTTTTTCAGGGCGGCTGCCAGATGGGGGAGGAGGAGTCCTCCAACCTGATCGAGCTCCCCTTCCCGCGGCCAGGCAACACGTAAACATTTGATAATAAAAGACTTATATTGTATCGGCGGGATTGGGCCGCGAGACGGAGTGCTCTGGACTCTCGACTCTCGAGTCTCGATTGTGCTATTGATCCGCGGCTTCGAAGTTTCGCTCGGACACTCTTTTCCCCGCCTCGACGCCTCGGCCGCGACGCGGGGGTAAACACCGGTCAGGAATCATGATCAAGGCTCCCGACGTCACGCTGCTCTACGTCACCTTTGCCTTCCTGATCGCCTACGCGATCTTGAGGAAATACCTCTTTCTTCCCCTCTCCGCGATCCTGGATGCGCGCGAGTCGGAGGAGAAGGTCGCCGCGAGAGTCCATGCCGAGAGCCTGCGGAGTCTTTCCAACGCGATCGGTCATATCGAGCAGGAGCTCGCCCGTGCCCGCCGCGAGGCCTTGAAGGAGCGCGAGACCCTGCGCTTGGAGGGACGGGCGCAACTGGAGAAGAAGCTCGCCGAAGCGCATGCCGCAGCGACGGCGGTCCTCGAGCGCGCGAGCGCCGAGATCGGGGAGCAGGCCCGGCGCTCTTCCGAGGAGCTGCCTCGGCAGATCCAGCTTCTCGCGCGGGCGCTCGCGGAAAAGATCCTGGGACGAAGGCTCGCCGCGTGAGCCTGCTCCACCTCCCGCTGCCTGTCTTCCTCCTCGCCGAGCCCGCCGAGAGCGCAGAGGGGTTCCTGGGAGTTCCGATGTGGATCTGGCAGATCGCCAATCTCGTCGCGTTCCTCGGAGTCCTCGTGTACTTCGTCGCCCGGCCGCTCACCCAGGCGTTCCGAGCCCGGCAGCAGGCGGTCGAGGACCGCATCCTCCAGGGGCGCAAGCAGCGCGAGGAGGCGGCGCGCCTGGAGACGGAAATCCACGAGCGCATGGCGCAGCTCGACCGGGACCTCGCGGAGGTCCGCGCCCGCGGTCTGGCCGAGGGGGAAGAGGCTCGCGCCGGCCTGATCAGCAAGGCCGACGAGGAGGCCGAGAAGGTGCGCCGCGAGGCGGAGGAAGAGATCGGCCGGCGGCTCGCCTTCGCCAAGGAAGAGCTGCGCCGCGCGGCGTCCGACCTGACCGCGGCCGGGGCGCTCGAGAGGCTCTCGTCGGAAATCACCGAAGCGGACCGGGGCCGGCTTCTGGCGGAGGCCGTTTCGAGCCTCCGGGAGCGCCCGTGACGGCCTTCGCCCGCAGCTACGCCCAGGCGTTCCTCCAGACCGCCCCGAAAGGGTACGACGTGGAGCGCTTCCTGGAGGGCACGGCCGCGATCCGGGACGCCCTGGCCGAGGACGCGCGCCTGAAGGCCTTCATCTCCTCGCCGGCCGTGCCGCTGGCGTCGAAGTCGGGCGCGCTCGCCAGGCTCGCCGCGAAGGCGGGCGTGGACGCGTTCGGAACGCGGCTGCTCCATCTCGCGCTCGCGCACGGCCGGGTGCTCAGCCTGTCGGAGATCCTCTCGGCGATCCGGGAACAATCCGACAGGGAGGCGGGCGTCGTGGCCGCGAGGGTGACGGTCGCGGCGCCAGTGGACGAGGCGGAGCGCGCGCGGATCGCCGAGGCGCTCGGGCGCTCGGTCAACCGCCGCGTGCGGTTGAAGGTGGATGTGGACGAGACGATCCTGGGCGGCTTCGTGGCGCGGATCGGCAGCGAGATCTTCGACGCCTCGGTCCGCCACGCGGTCGAACAGTTTCAGAAGCAAACGAAGGAAAACGCGAGGACCTGATGCAAATCAAAGCGGACGAGATCACGGAGATCCTCAAGCAAGAGCTCGCCGGCTACGAGAAGGCGATCGACGTCGCGGAGGTCGGCACCGTCCTCTCCGTCGGAGACGGGATCGCGCGCGTGTACGGCCTGGACAACGCGATGGCGGGCGAGCTGCTCGACTTCGGCCACGACCTCTTCGGCCTGGCCCTGAACCTCGAGGAAGACAACGTCGGCGTCGTGCTGCTCGGAGAATCGCGCGAGGTCATCGAGGGCCAGCAGGTGCGCCGCACGGGCAAGATCATCCAGGTGCCGGTCGGCCCCGCGATGGTCGGCCGCGTCGTGGACGCCCTCGGCCGGCCGCTCGACGGCAAGGGACCGATCGCGACGACCGAGTTCTATCCGCTGGAGAGGATCGCGCCCGGCGTCATCGACCGGCAGCCGGTGCGGGAGCCGGTCCAGACGGGGCTGAAGGCCATCGACGCGATGATCCCGATCGGCCGCGGCCAGCGCGAGCTCATCATCGGCGACCGCCAGACGGGCAAGACCGCCGTCGCGATCGACACGATCATCAACCAGAAGGGGAAAGGGGTCATCTGCGTCTACGTGGCGATCGGCCAGAAGAAGTCCACCGCCGCGCAGGTCGTCAAGACCCTCGAGGAGTACGGGGCGATGGCGCACACGATCGTCGTCTCCGCCTCCGCCGCCGAGCCGGCCCCGATGCAGTTCGTCGCGCCGTACGCCGGCTGCTCGATGGGGGAGTACTTCCTCTACAACAAGCAGCACGCCCTGACGATCTACGACGACCTCTCCAAGCACGCGGCGGCGTACCGCGAGATCTCGCTCCTGCTGCGGCGTCCGCCGGGGCGCGAGGCGTACCCGGGTGACGTCTTCTACCTCCACTCGCGCCTGCTCGAGCGCGCGGCCAAGCTCTCCGACAAGAATGGGGGAGGTTCGCTGACGTCGCTCCCCATCATCGAGACGCAGGCCGGCGACGTCTCGGCCTACATTCCGACCAACGTCATCTCGATCACCGACGGGCAGATCTACCTCGAGGCGGACCTCTTCTATTCGGGCGTCCGCCCGGCCGTCAACGTCGGCCTCTCGGTGTCGCGCGTGGGCGGCAGCGCCCAGATCAAGGCGATGAAACAGGTGGCCGGGACGCTGCGGCTGGACCTTGCCCAGTACCGGGAGCTCGCCGCCTTCTCGCAGTTCGGCTCGGACCTGGACAAGGCGACGCAGGCGCAGCTTGCCCGCGGCCGGCGCCTGGTCGAGATCCTGAAGCAGCAGCAATACCAGCCGATGGACGTCGAGCTTCAGGTTGCCTCGATCTACGCGGGCACGAAGGGGTACCTCGACTCGCTCACGATCGAAGCGATCCTCCCCTTCGAGGCGGGGCTGCACCAGTTCTTGAAGAGCGAGCACGCCGACGTCCTCTCCGCGATCGTGGCGACCGGGAAGCTCGAAAAGGCCTCCGAGGAGGCGCTCGCCGCCGCGATCAAGACCTTCAAGGACCGCTTCATCAAGGAAAACGCCGACGCCGTGGCGGCATAGCGCGATGCGCGGGGCTACTTTGGACCTTGGACTCGGGATGGGACTCTGAGTAGATGGCATCTCTCATCGACATCCGGCGGCGGCTGCGGTCGTTGAAGAACACGCAGCAGATCACGCGGGCGATGAAGATGGTCGCCGCGGCGAAGCTGCGGCGCTCACAGGATCGCGCGATCGCCGCGCGGCCGTACGCGAAGCTGCTGCGCGAGGTCCTCGCCTCCGTCTCCGCGCGCGTCACGGACGCGAAACATCCGCTGCTGGCGTCGCGCGAGGAAAAACGCGTGACGCTCCTGATCGTCGCGGGGGACCGGGGCCTCGCGGGCGCGTTCAACGCCAACGTCCATCGCGCCGTCGCGTCGCTGCTGGCGCAGAAGCGCGGCTGGGAGAGCGTGACGGTCCTGCCGATCGGGAAGAAGGCGCTCGATTACTGGAGAAAGCGGGCGAAGGCGCTGGCGCCGAAGTCCTACCCGGGCATCTTCGCGCGGGTCGAGTACGCGCACGCGAAGGAGATCGCCGGGTATCTCGCGGGAGAGTTCACGGAGGACCGCACGGACGCGGTCTATGTCGTCGCAAACGAGTTCAAGTCCGTCATAGCGCAGACGATCCGGGTCGAGAAGGTCCTGCCGATCGAGCGCGGCCAGACCGCGGTGGCGGAGGCCCCGGCGGGAGGGCTGACCGACTTCATCTACGAGCCGGACCCGGAGACGATCCTGGCGCGCCTTCTCCCCCGGTACCTGGAGTTCGCGATCTTCCGGATGCTGCTCGAATCGGCCGCCGCGGAGCACGCCGCCCGCATGACCGCCATGGACTCGGCCTCCCGCAACGCCGGCGACCTCATCGACTCCCTGACTCTGACATACAACCGCGCGCGCCAGGCGCGCATCACCAAGGAACTGATCGAGATTGTTTCGGGCTCGGCGGCCCAAGAATAGGTTTCAGGTTTCAGGTTCCAGGTTTCAGGAAAGAGCTTCTTGAAACTTGAAACCTGAAACTTGAAACCCGGGCCGGAGACAAGGAGGAGAAGACATGGCGGAAGGCAAGGTTGGTCACGTCGTCCAGATCATCGGGCCGGTGCTCGATGTCGAGTTCCCCGAAGGGCACCTGCCGGCGATCTACAACGCGGTCGTCGTCAAAGAGGAAGCGAGCAAGACGGGGGTGGCGATCGACGTGATCGCCGAGGTCGCGCAGCACCTGGGCGAGAACCGCGTGCGCTGCATCTCCATGAAGCCGACCGACGGCATGGTGCGCGGCATGAAGGCGCTCGATACGGGCGCGCCGATCTCGGTGCCGGTGGGAGAAGAGACTCTCGGGCGGATCTTGAACGTCGTCGGCGAGCCGGTGGACGGCCTCGGGCCCGTCAACGCGAAGGAGCGCTGGTCGATCCACCGGGAGCCTCCGCGATACGAGGACCAATCCACGGAAGTCGAGATGTTCGAGACCGGGATCAAGGTCGTGGACCTGCTGGAGCCGTACTCCAAGGGGGGGAAGACCGGCCTCTTCGGCGGCGCGGGCGTGGGCAAGACGGTCATCGTGATGGAGCTCATCAACAACGTCGCGATGCAGCACGGCGGCTACTCGGTCTTCGCCGGCGTGGGCGAGAGGACGCGCGAGGGCAACGACCTCTATCTCGAGATGACCGAGAGCGGCGTCATCACGCCGGGCAACCCGTCCAAGTCGAAGGCGTCGCTCATCTACGGGCAGATGACCGAGCCGCCGGGCGCGCGGCTGCGCGTGGGCCTGACGGGCCTGACCGTCGCGGAGTACTTCCGAGACACGGAGGGCAAGGACGTCCTCCTCTTCATCGACAACATCTTCCGCTTCACGCAGGCGGGCTCGGAGGTCTCCGCGCTTCTGGGGCGCATGCCTTCCGCCGTCGGCTACCAGCCCAACCTCGCGACGGAGATGGGGGAGCTCCAGGAGCGGATCACCTCGACCAAGAAGGGCTCGATCACGTCCGTGCAGGCGATCTACGTCCCGGCCGACGACCTGACCGACCCGGCCCCGGCGACGGCCTTCGCGCACCTGGACGCCACGACCGTTCTCTCGCGGCAGATCGTCGAGCTCGGGATCTACCCGGCGGTGGATCCGCTCGCCTCGACGTCGAAGATCCTGACGCCGCGCATCGTCGGCGAGGAGCACTACGCGGTCGCCCGCGCCGTGCAGGCGGTCCTCCAGAAATACAAGGACCTGCAGGACATCATCGCGATCCTCGGCATCGACGAGCTCTCCGAGGAGGACAAGCTGACCGTCGCCCGCGCGCGCAAGATGCAGAAGTTCTTCTCGCAGCCCTTCTTCGTCGCGTCCCAGTTCACGGGGCGCGAGGGGCGCTACGTCAAGATCGCCGACACGATCAAGGGCTTCAAAGAGATCGTCGACGGCAAGTGTGACGACATCCCCGAGCAGGCCTTTTACATGGTCGGCACGATCGAAGAAGTGCGCGAGGAAGCCGCGAAGCTGGCCAAGAGCGCGGCGTGAGCCGAGGTCCAAGGTCCAAATTCCAAAGTCCAAAGTAGCGACGACGAAGGCTCGGAACAAGAATGGATCTCGGAATCAACGGTCGGGTCGCTATGGTCGCGGCGGCTTCCAAGGGGATCGGGCTCGCGGTGGCGACGGCGCTGGCGAAGGAAGGGTGCCGGGTGTCGATCTGCTCGCGAAACATGGCATCGCTGGAGGCGGCGCGCGCGAAGATCGTGGGCGAGGCGCCGGGCGCGCGGGTGCATGTCTTTGCCTGCGACGTGACGAGCGAAGAAGGGCTCGAGGCGTGGCACCGGTCCGCGGTCGCGGAGCTCGCTCCGGTGGAGATCCTGGTGACGAACACGGGAGGACCGCCGGCCGCGACCTTCCTGAATCTGACCGAGGAGCAGTGGCGGCGAGGCATCGACTCGACGCTCATGAACGTCGTTCGTCTCTGCCGGCTGGTGTTGCCGTGGATGCGGGAGCGCCGGTGGGGGAGGATCATTCACCTGACATCTCTGGCCGCCAAGCAGCCGATCGCGCTCCTGACGATCTCGAGCACACTGCGCGCGGGGCTCTCCGCCCTGACCAAGACGATGTCCAACGAGTTCGCGCGCGACGGCGTGCTCGTCAACGCGCTCCTGCCGGGCCACGTGCTGACGGACCGGCAGATCGAATTGAACGAGATCCGCTCCAAGCAGGAGGGAGTCTCGATCGAGGATTACGCTCTGCGCGTGCAGGGCACGATCCCGATCGGGCGTTACGGGCAGCCGCGGGAGATCGGCGAGGTCGTGGCCTTCCTCGCGAGCGAGCGCGCGAGTTACATCACCGGCGCGACGATCCAGGTGGACGGCGGACTGATCCAGGGAACCTTCTGACGAGGTGGTAGGTGGTGGGTGGTAGGTGGTAGGGAGAGCCTCCCGCTGCCGTTAGGATGGACAGCATGGCGCTGAAACTGGTTGTCGTCACGCCGGAGAAGAAGGTCGTCGAAGCGGACGTGGACCAGGTGGAGATGCCCGGTGAGCTCGGCTACCTGGGCGTCCTGCCGGGGCACGCCCCGCTCATCAGTCTCCTGAAGACGGGAGTGCTGACCTACAGGGGAGCCGCCGGGGAGAAGTCGCTGGCGCTTTCGTCCGGGTTCGTCGAGGTCGCCAACGATGCCGTCTCCGTCCTGGCCGACCTGGCCGAGGAGCCGTCGCAGATCGACGCCGGCGCGGCCGAGAAGGACCGCGCGCTGGCCGAGGAGGAACTGAAGACGGCCTCCCGCGAGACGCTCGAGGAGATCCGGACCCGCCTCGACCTGGCCCAGGCTCGACTCGCCGTCGCCAGGGGGAAATAGTTTCGGGTTCCATCGGCGTGAACACGATTCCCCCTTCCGGCCAGGCCTCCGAACGCGTCCAGCCGGCCGATCCCGAGCACGAGGAGCGCGTCTTCCTGGAAGGGCCGCGCTCGCGCGGCAGCGAATTGAAATCCCTCCTGACGATCGTGGCCGAAAACATCCGCGGCTTCCGCGCCCTGCACTTCGTGGGACCCTGCGTGACCGTCTTCGGGTCGGCGCGCTTCAAGGAGGATCACCCCTACTACGCGCTCGCGCGCGTGGTGGGGCAGCGGCTGGCGAAGATCGGCTTCACGGTCATGACCGGGGGCGGCCCCGGCATCATGGAGGCGGCCAACCGCGGCGCGAAGGAGGCCGGGGGCTTCTCCGTCGGCTGCAACATCGTTCTCCCGCACGAGCAGAAGATCAACGCGTACCTGGACCGCCAGGTGACCTTCCGCCACTTCTATGTGCGCAAGGTCATGCTCGTGAAGTACTCGTATGCCTTCGTCGTCATGCCGGGAGGCCTCGGCACCATGGACGAGTTCTTCGAGGCGGCCGTTCTCATCCAGACGGGGAAGATCGAGGGCTTCCCCGTCATCCTCTTCTGCAAGGAGTACTGGCGCCCGCTCATCGAGTTCCTGGACGAGATGGTCGTGGTCGGCACCATCGCCCGCGAGGACCTCGACCTTCTCCTCTTCACCGACTCCGTGGAGGAGGCCATGGCCCAGATCGAAAGCGCCGTCGACGAGTTCGGCCTCGTGCGCAGCAAGCTCCCGCGCCGCTCCCGCTTCCTCCGGGAGTGAGGCGCGGAGACGATCCGGGCCGGTAATGTAGGCATGGCACCATGAGCCTCTTCCTCCTCCTGCTCGGGGTCGTCGTCCGGGGCGTCGAGTACTTTTCGAGGAGCTCGCTGTGGCTCGACGAGGCCGCGATCGCCCTGAACCTCGCCGCCCGGCCGCTGCGGGAGCTCTTCGCCCCGCTCGACCTGGCCCAGGTGGCTCCCTGGGGGTTTCTCGCGATCGAGAAAGGGCTCTTCGGGCTCTTCGGGCGAAACGAGCTCGGGCTGCGGCTCCTACCGTTTCTGGCCTCGCTCGCGGCGCTCGTCCTCTTCGAGCGTCTCTGCCGCCGGGTCCTCACGGGTCTTGCCGTCCCGTTCGCCGTCGGCGCATTCGCCCTCGGCGCCGGCCTGATCGACTACTCGGCGGAGTTGAAGCAGTACTCGACGGACGTCGCCGCCGCGGTCGCGATCCTGTTCCTGGCGGTCGAGCTTCCGGAGCGCGGGTTGACTCGCCGGCGCGCCCTGGTTCTTGGGATCGCGGGGCTCCTGGCGTGTGCGCTGTCGCAGCCGGTCGTGTTCATCCTGGCCGGAATAGGGCTTTCCGTCCTGTTTCTCGCCGCGGCGAGAAGGATCGAAGCGCCGGTGCCGGCGCTCGTTCTCCTCGGCTCCCTCTGGGGCCTCGGCGCCGGGTTCGCGGTGTGGTCGGGCGAGCGGATGCTCACGATTGGCGTCCGGAGTTACCTCGAAGGCTTCTGGGCCTTCGGGTTCATGCCGCTCTCGCCGCCGGCCGCGGCCTCTTGGCTCTGGAGCCGGCTGGCCGGCGTCTTCGCGTCGTTCCTCGGCTATCCGCTGCCGGCGCTCTTCTTGGCCCTTCTCCTGGTCGGCGCCGTCGCGATCTCCCGCCGCAAGCCGGCCGTGGCGCTCTTTCTCCTCGTGCCCACCCTCCTCACTCTCGGCGCCTCCGCGGCCCGGATCTATCCGTTCGCGCCGGGCCGCGTGACGGCCTTCCTCGTTCCGAGTCTTCTCATCCTCGTCGCCGAAGGGGTCGAGCGGCTGCGCTCGCCGGCGCCGCGCGGGCTCGCCTGGATCGGCGGGGCCGTCGCGGTGGTCGCCATCCTGTGCCCCGTCTGGGCGATCACCCGGAGACCGCCGCCGTACATGCGCGAGCACATCCGTCCGGCGCTCGAGAGCCTGCGGTCGCAGTGGCGGTCGGGAGACGTTCTGTACGTTTACTACGGCGCGCGGCTCGCCTACCTCTTCTACGAGCCGGTGCTCGATTTGCCGCCCCGCGACCGCGTCCTCGGCGAGTGCGCGCGCGAGGACCCGCGGAGTTATCTCGAGCAGCTCGACGCCCTCCGCGGCCGGCCGCGTGTCTGGATCCTGGTCTCCCACGAGATCTTCAACGAGGGCTCGCTGATCTTCGCGTACCTCGGCCGGATCGGCCGGCCTCTCCAACGCGAGGACTTCCGCGCTCACGGAAGCGCCACCCCCGTCGTCCTGGCCGCCTATGACCTGAGCGATCCCGTCAGGCTCTCCGCGACGACCGCCGGGGCCTTCCCGGTTTCGGCTCCCCGCAAGGAAGAGATCGGGGGACTTGGCTGCGCGGGAACCATGGGCCCCCTCCCCGCGGCCCTCGCGGCGCGATGAGCGCCGAGCCTCGTCAGCTCGCGGTCTGCTCGAGGATCTGCTCGAGCTGCGCGAGATGGTTGCGATCGTGTCCCGCCTGCATGCGGATGGTCGTCTCGACGCTCTCCTCGCCGCGCTCGGGATGCATGGCCACGCGCGCGAGATCCTCGGAGGAGAGCGCGCGGTAGAAGCCGAGGTTCCAGGCGCGCAGGGCCGTGAGCGACCGGACCGCGATCCGGCCGTCCAACCTCGGATAGAGCCGCGACCAGGCATCCTGGTCGAACGGCTGGATCACGTGACCCGGCTCGCTGACTATCTGCCGGACCCGGAATCCGATCCCGATCTCGACATCGGCCAAGTGCGCGACGACCTCGCCAGGGGATCGTCCTCCACGCGTTCGAGGGCAAGGCGCCCTTTTCGGCCGAGTCGCTGCGCCAGGTCGCCGACTTGAAGCGCATCTACGGCCTCGACTTGGGCGCGTCGGCGAGCCATCGCCTCGCGGAGCGGGACGATGCCCGATAGCCCCTTCCGATCTTGCCGCCGTCCTCGCGGCAAGTCTTTCGCCGCACGAGAGGCGGCGTGCTGCGAGCGGACGCGGCGGGGACGCCCCTCTTCCTAGAGCCTATTCAGTCGTGTTTACAATGAGTTACCGGCCATTCGTGAGGTTCGTCCGCAAGCCTCTTCGCGAAGGCCCAGTCGAGGCCGCACCGCCAGGCGTATAACACAGACTTGGCCCCATTCCGGCGGCTCCCTGTTTGGGCCCCCCGACTTTCGTCTTGACTTGGAACCGGAACTCGCAATAGGTTTGCTCTTAATTCCATCTGATTGAAATGGCGCCTGGCCGATGTCGGCCAGGCATCGCTTCAATGCGAATTGACAAGGGAGTGCGCATGGTGCGGAACGGGATGCCCCCAGTTCACGGAGAGCGCGGCCGTGTCGCGCGGTTGACCGCCGCCTTCGGTTTCGCGCTGATGTTTTCCGCCGGGTTGTGGGCCGCTCAGCCAAAGGCAGGCCCGCTCAGGATCGCCGAAAGCGCCCGCGTCCAGATGCGCGCGATCAAGGCCGTCAAGACCTCAAAGGGCCCGATCCAGAACAAGATCGATTCGCGCCTGTACCTGGGCCTGCTGCACCAGCGCAGCGACCCGCGACTCGCTCCCCTGACGAGCTTCCGTTTCGTGGTGCCCGAGAGCGACGGCAGGGTCCCGGTCGATATCCTCGTCACCGGCGCGGCCGGCGTCAAGCCGGTCATCGGAGCGGTGGAATCGCTCGGCGGGCTGGTCAAGGCCAGGAGTTACGCCGTCGGCCGGATCATCGCCCGCGTGCACCTCGCCGACCTGGAGACGCTTGCCGCGATGCCGGAAGTGCGAAAACTGCGTCAGGTGCTCCCGCGTTTCACGCACAAGATCAAGGCGGTCAACACGTCCGAGGGGGACGCGACCCACGGCGCGGCGGAGGCGCGGAGCTTCTTCGGTGTCACCGGCTCCGGCGTGAAGGTCGGCGTGATTTCGGATGGCGTCGACTCTCTCGCTGCCCTGCAGGCGAGCGGCGACCTGCCGCCGACGGTCGAGGTCCTGCCGGGACAGGCTGGCTCCGGAAACGAAGGCGCGGCGATGCTCGAGATCGTCCACGACCTGGCCCCCGGCGCGGCGCTCGCGTTCGCGACCGCGGACCCCGATGAGGCAACCTTCGCGGCGAACATCCTCGGCCTGGCCGCCGCCGGCTGCAACATCATCGTCGACGACATCATCTACCTCGACGAGTCGCCGTTCGAGGATGGGCCAGTGGCTCAGGCGGTCAACGCGGTCACGGCCGCCGGAGTCCTCTACTTCTCCTCCGCGGGCAACGAAGGAAACAAGGACGACCTGACGGCGGGCACCTGGGAAGGCGACTTCGCCCCCAGCGCCGCCGCGGACCCCGGACCGCTCGCGGGGGCGAACCTGCACGATTTCGGCGACGGCGGCAACTCCATCCTCGTGGAGTTCGGCGGCGGCAACCCGCCGCTGCTCATCTGGGCCGAGCATTACGACCTGATGACGGGCGTGGCTTCGACCGACTTCGATCTCTACGACATGGACGGCGGGCTGACCGTCATTTTCGACGCCAGCACAGAAGTCCAGGACGGGGTCGGCGGCGACGACTTCCCGATCGAGTTCATCAGCGGCGGTACGTTCGGCGGCGAGCGGCTGCTCATCGACAAGTTCGCGGCCGGCACGACTTCGAGCGTGCCGATGTTCAACCTGATCGTCTTTCGGGGCGAGCTCGACGACAACCTCGTGACGGGCGGCGCCACGCGAGGCCACAGCGGCGCTGCCGACGCCTTCAGCGTGGCGGCGACGCCGGCGGCCGCCTCGGCCGACGGCATCTCCCCGCCCGGCCCCTATCCCGGGCTGTTCACGGGGGCCAACGCGAGCGAGGACTTCACCTCCGACGGGCCGCGGCGGATCATCCTGAGCCCGACGGGCGTCGAGCTTACGCCGGGCAACCGCACCAGCACCGGCGGGGTCGTGCGCCAGAAGCCCGACATCACGGCCGCCGACGGCGTCTCCTGCGCCGCGCCCGGTTTCAACCCGTTCTACGGCACCTCCGCCGCCGCGCCGCACGCCGCCGCGATCGCCGCGCTCCTGAAATCGGCCGTTCCGGCCTTGACACCGGCGCAGGTTCGCACCGCCCTGGTCAGCACGGCGATCGACATCGAGACGCCCGGGACCGACCGGGACACCGGCGCCGGAATCGTGATGGCCCACGCAGCCCTGGCGGCGGCGGGGGCCGTGCCGCAAGCCATCCTGACCGCCGGCACGGCCGTCCCCACTGAGTACGCGGGCGACGGCGACGCCTACGTGGAGCCCAACGAGGTCTGGAACCTGACAGTGCCGCTGACCAACGCCGGCGGCGTCAACGCAACGGCCATCACCTCCGTCCTGTCCACCTCGACGCCCGGCGTTACCCTTCTTTCCGCGAACTCCGCCTATGCCGATCTGGCCCCGGCCGCCAGCGGCGACAACGCGACGCCATTCCGTTTCCTCGTGACCGGAGCCGTGCCCTGCGGCGCGGACATCCAGTTCACCCTGATGGTGACCTACACCGGCGGCCCGAGCCCCCAGAGCTTCAACTTTTCCATTCCGACCGGCCAGCCGGGCGCGCCCGTCACCTTCAGCTACACGGGACCCCCCGTGCCGATTCCCGACAGCCCCGGGGCGAACGTCGGCGGCGTTCCCGCGAATGCTACGCTCGCCGTTGCGGGACTCCTCGGCAATATCAAGGATGTCGACTTCAGTATCGACGGGACGGTTTGCAGCACCACGGTCGGCTCGCCCACTGTCGGCCTCGACCACACCTTCGTCAACGACCTCCAGATCACTCTGCGTTCCCCCGCCAGCACGGAGGCCCTCGTTATCAACCGGGTCGACGGCGGCGCGAACAATTTCTGCCAGACCGAGCTCGACGACGACAGCGCGGGGCCGAGCATCCAGTCGGTGGGCACGGGGGATGCGCCGTTCACGGGCGACTTCAAGCCCGCCGCGGCCCTCGCGATCTTTAACGGCGAGTCCGGCAACGGCGACTGGCAGCTCCAGGCGCAGGACTTCTTCATTGGAGACACCGGCAACATCCGCGCTTTCTCGCTGATCATCACGCCGGCCGTCTGCGACGCGCCCGTGCAGACCGTCAACGTCAGCGGCACCAAGACCGTGAGCGGAACGCACACCATCGGCAGCACCGTGACCTATACGGTCGTCCTGACCAACACGGGCAACGCTCCGACGGCCGACAATCCCGGCAACGAGTTCGTGGACGTGCTCCCCGCCGGCCTGACGCTCGTCAGCGCCAACGCCACGAGCGGGACCGCCGTGGCCACCGTGGGCACGAACACCGTGACCTGGAATGGAGGCCTGGCCGGGGGCGCCAGCGTGACGATCACGGTCACGGCCACCATCAAGCCCGGCACGATCGGCACGACCATCACGAACCAGGGGACGATCAACTACGACTCCGATTTCAACGGAACCAACGACGCGACCACGACGACGGACGACCCCGCGGTCGGCGGCGCGCACGACCCGACGAGCTTCCTCGTTACAGGCGCGATCGTGACGGCCTCCAAGGCGGTGGCCGGCACCTTCAGCGTGGGGTCGACGGTGACGTACACGGTCATCCTCACCAACTCGGGGAACGCGGCGTCCGGCGACAATCCCGGCAACGAGTTCACCGATGTGCTGCCTCCCACGCTGACTCTCGTCAACGCCTCCGCGACGAGCGGCACGGCCGTGGCCACCATCGGCACGAACACGGTGACGTGGAACGGCAGCATCGGGGCGAGCTCCTCGGTGACCATCACCATCACCGCCATAATCAATGTGTCGGCCGGCGGAATGGCCGTGAGCAACCAGGGAACGGTCCTGTACGACATGGATTCCAACGGAACGAACGAGACGACGGTCCTGACCGACGATCCTTCGACCGTCCCCGTCGGCGACCCGACGATCTTCGTCGCGATCGTGGTCAACATTCCGACCCTCTCGACGCCGGCCCTGCTCCTGCTGATCATGGGTCTGGCTTTCGCCGCGCTGCTTCTGCTGCGCCGACTCTGATGACCTGCCGGGAGAGGGAGCCGGGGAATCGTCCCCGGCTCCCTTCGCTCGCCGCTGCACGACGCCCCCTTCGACCGCCTCGTCGCCGCGCAGGCAAAGAACCGGGAGCCTGACGCTCGTGAGCCATTCCGGGCCGCGGGGAGAGCCTCAGGAGGGTCCGCCGTGATTTCCAGCCGTCGAATCGCCTTCGTGCTCGCGAGCGTCGCCGCCCTGCTGGCCGCCGGCGCGCAAACCGCCGGTCCCGCCAGGACCGAACCGCTTCCCGGCGACGGCGGCGATCTCGGCAAGGCCTACGTCGAGCTCGCCGCCGCCATGAAATCGGGCGACAAGGAGCGCGCGGGGCGCCTGCTCGACCCGCGGCGGTGGCATCTCGCCGACAAGCAGAAGAGCTGGTTCGCGATGTTCGACGACATGGGCGGGCAGAAGCCCGCCGGCGGCCGTATCCAGGGGGACCGCGCGACCCTGTTCCTCGTCCAGACGGCCGGAAACCCGCTGGAGTTCCGCTACATGAGCGCGACGCGGACGGCCGGCGGCTGGCAGTTCGACTCGCCGACGGACTTCGGCAGCAGCTTCAGCAAGAGCGAGGCGCGCGACTGCGCGGCGAGCAAGGTGTTTCCCTGCGGAGCGAGGACGGCGCCCGACAGTCTGGTCGCGGGAACGATCACGCCGCGCCACGCCGCGCCGGAGACGCCGGCCAGCTACCACGTCATTGACGGCCTGGCGGTGCGAATGATGGACGACAAGAAACATCCCGTCGGCACGCGCGTTCTGTTGTCGATCCACGGCATCTACCCGCAGGCCGTCGCGCTGAGCGGCGATCCGGAAGAAGTGATGGGCTGGCTCGCGTGGCCCGTCCTTCGTCTCGACATCGCCCCGGCCGGCAATTCCGCCAGGCTCGAGTATTACGACGGCTCGTCCCGAAAGATCCTCGACATCGGCAAGGGCCTCGCCGTCGAGTCGGGCTCGCCGGATCGGATCCGCGGGCAGGTCAAGGCCGGACTCGACACGGTCGCGTTCGACCTGCGCTTCGACCTCGCCGTCGCGACAACCTGTCAGGCCGACGCGTATCGCTGCGGGCCCGATTCCGCTCCATAAGCGGCGCACAGGCCTGGCTCCATGGCCCGGGACGGTCAGGGACAGGCGGCGAAGGCGCCCGTGTCCTGAATCGGCTGGGCGGCCGTGTTGTCCGGATTCGTGTACGTCCTGGCGACCGCCGTCGCGGTGTCGAGGACGTTCAGCGTGAACGCGATGTTCGTAGCAGCCGTCGCGAAGACCCAGTAGCGGTTGTTGAAGCCGCATCCGTTGACCACCTTGACGATCATCTCCGGGTTGTCCTGGCTGAAGAACCAGAACGCGCCGCCGTGGGCGACGCCGAGAGAGGTCATGGGGGTCGCCTGTCCCGCGCCTGCGAGGCCGCCGGAATGACTGAAATTGAGCGTCAGCTTGAAGCGCCGGTCCCCCGGGGTCTTGTCGAGGCACAGCACGGCGTCGCTCGGGATACAGGCACCGGTCAGGTCGTCCTGGGCGATTACCAGAGCGGGAAAATCATCGCGGAAGGTATCGAGCGGCGGCGAGGTCCCTTCCGTTTCGTACGCCCCCGAGCAGGGGCTTGCGGCCTTGTCCATGAAAAGATCCTCCGGACCGGTGAACGTCTGCGTCAGCGTGAGCGCATCGCCCGGAGTGACCGGCGCTCCGGCAAAATCGAAGGACGCCGCGACGTGACGTCCGCGAGCGTGACGTACGCGGTCGCCGGCGATCCCACGATCGGCCCATCGAAGCTCCCGCGCCGCAGCGTCAGCGTGACCCGGTACGTGCCCGCGCCCCCCGAGTAGCTCAGCTGCACGAGTCGGACGTTCGTCCCGGCGTAGGCCGGCACCACGATTCCACGATCCACGTGGTCACCCCCCGTCGCCGAGGACGAGCAGGAGACGACCGTGCTCGCGGACGCCGATTCCGCCATCATCAGCGAAACGGCCGCGAAGAGCCCACAGAGTCGGAGCCGTGCGCGATTTTCCCGAAGACGGTCCATGACGCGCCCTCCTTTTCCTGGTACCCCGCAAGAACTCTACGCCTATCCGGACTCGATCCCCTCCCGGCCGTCGTGGGGTCGCGGATCAGTCTGGAAGGGTATGGGCTCAGGTCAGAAGAGGGCAAACTCCGAACGGCCTCGCTCTCGCGTATAACATAGGCATGACCCCCACATCTTCACCCAACAATACTGACCCTATCTCCCCCCAGGGTCTTTCATTCGTCCTCCTTGGACGCGGCCGCCCGTCGGGCGGCGCGGCCGGGTTTGTCGTTGCTCGTCCGAATCCGCGCCTGTCACCGTGCGGCGAGGCTCGCCGTGTGGACGGCGGAGGCCTTCGCGGGCCGATTCGGAAGTTCCGTCCGCCCGGCCTTGGCCCAGTTGTCGAAAGACTCCGGCTGCTGCGGCTTCGACTTGGCCGCGGCGCTGGAGGACGCGCAGGCGGCAGAGATCAAGAGCGACGAAAGAGTCAGGACGAGGGCACCGAGCCTCTTCTTCCCGGCAACTCCTTTTCGAAATCGAACCCGGCCAATCCGTGGGTGGGAATACACCGCCCCGCCCGTCCGGATTGAGGCCGTCCGGCTTCTTCAGGAATTGTTCAGATTCGCGCCGCTCAGGAAGGGCTAGCTCGACGCCTTTCGGAGAACAAGAGCCGGGGCGCCGCCGGCGATGACGCCGGCGAGGAGGCCGGCGAAGCCCATGGCGCCGGCGGGGATGCAGCCGAGAGAGGCAGCGAAGGCGAGGGCGGCGAGCGCGGGGGCCCAGAAGTGCAGGCCCGTGGCGGTATGGCCGCACAGGCCCAGGATCGCGCCGGCGACGAGGCCGCCGACCGCGGAGGGCCACGGAATTCCGGGAGCGATCGCCGCGCAGAGACTCGGATCGAGCCTGCTCACCAGGGCCGGGAGCAGGCAGGGCGCGATTCCGGCGATGGCGCCCGCGTGCGCGCCTTCCTCGTAGGCGCCGCCGCGGACTCGTCCCGCCGCGACGACGAGCGCGAAGCCGGCGAGGCAGAGCGCCGAGACAGGAGTCCTGCCGCATGTGAGGAAGGCCGGGAGCGCGAACAGCGCGGCAGCGGCTCCTCGCCAGAGCGCGCCTTCGAGGCGCCCGAGCTCGTAAGCGCGGCGCGCGGCCAGGCGCAGGCTCGTGTCGGACAGTTCAGAGAGAGTCATGGCGAATCCTCCAGCGTGCTCGCAAACGGTTGAGCGCCCGCTCGACGCGCTTGCGGAAGGTGGCGCCGGGCAGGTTCGGACGCTCGCCGCGGGCGTAGGCGAGGAGCGTGGCGGCGTCGCTCGGGGGCAGCTCGGCCAGCGCCTGTTCCAGGGCGGCGGCGAGCTGGCGGGCCGCGGCCTGTTCTTCGGGCGATGCCGCCGGGTCTTGCCGCTCCGGCAGCGCTTCGGGGACGTCCTCGCGCCGCCGGCGCGCCTTCGTCCTGTGGGTGCGGACCTGCCAGGCGGCGATTCCCAGGGCCCATGCCAGTGCGTCACGGGAGGGATCGAATTCGCTTGCCCGGCGGAAGATCCGGAGGAGAGCCTCCTGCGCGGCGTCGTCGGCTTCCTCCGCCTGCAGGAAGCGCCGGGCGAAGCCGCGCAGGAGGGGCCAGAGCCGCGCGAAGAGCGGATCGAACGCTGCGCGCTCGCCGCGGGCGAGGGCCGTCAGCTCTTCCTGGAGGGCGAAACGTCCGGCCGGATTCACCGTCGCTCCGCGCGCTCCGCGGGATCTACGCCTTGCGGCGTGATCCCGCTCCGGCGCTCCGCTCCCGCGGCGCGAGGCTCCTCCCCTCTGGGAGACTCCTCGCGCCGCGACCGGGGCGGGGACCTCGATACCCGGACACGCTGTTCCCCGGCCTTACTTTGAACAGTGGCTCGGGACGCAGGTCGTCGGGTCGCAGGTCGGCGGCTTGCAGGTGCGGCTCTCCGCCCACACCGACCCCAACGACAGGGCCGCCACCGCCAGAATCGCCAGCCAGGTCACTTTGCGCATCGCCCATTCCTCCGGTTCAAGTCCCCGGCGCCATTGCCGGCGCTTGCACCAGGGATAGGCACGAGAGGCGGCAAGCGTGACACCCTTAGCCGGAACAGGGGGCCAGACCGGAATCTTGCAAGTGATTGAGCAGTCGCTAGAATCACGCCGCGGTGGCGAGATGAAGGGTCGGACGTTGGCGGTGGTTGCGGCGGCAGCGGTCCTTGGCTTCGTCTTCCGGAGCCCGCTGACTCTCGCGGTGCTCCGCCACGAGTCGGCGGCGCTGCCGGCGGTGGCAGGCGAGCCCGTGCAGGCCGGCGCCGGCATGAAGCCGTTCGAGCACGTGGCGCGCGGGAAGCGTTACCGGATCGTGCCGCGGTTCCAGTGGGACGAATCGGCGCGGGTGATGAGCGAGGAGCCCTACAGCGCGGGTGCCGCGGGAGCGCTGATCCCCGTGGACTGGGTCCTCGCGTGGGGACCGGTCGTCTCACCGCCCTACGCGGGGAGGATTCATTACACGCAGCTGACCCGCTTCTATCTCTGGGGCACTTCGGACGGCACCCTCGACCGCGGCACGATCGTCACACACACGGCGAACACGCACATCATCCCCGCGTCGGCGCGGCTGCGCCGCGCGGTCGCCTGCGTGAGGAAGGGAGACGACGTGCGCCTGGAGGGGTGGCTCGTGGACGTGGACGGCATCGACGATGAGGGGTTCCACTGGAAGACGAGCGTCTCGCGCTCGGACGAAGGTCCCGGCGGCTGTGAGACCGTCTACCTGACCCGCTTGACCGTCAACACCCGCGCCTACGAGTAGTGCCCCCGCGCATCACATCGCACGCCCTCGATGGTCAGCCTCGTCCGGGGAGGCACCGGCGAATCGTTGCGCGGTCAATCACGCTAACTTAGCTGGAAGCAACCCCAGTCGGCGATGCTCCGCGACAGGAGCGGGATGCCGGGGACGTCTGCGAGGGACGGGGATCAGTCTTTTCGTATGGGCGTATTGACGGCGCGCAGCCGGCGGGCGGGAAGCGCGGGTTGGTCGGGCGATCCGTCGACGTCGGGCGCCTCCGGGTCGGGCGGCAGGGGCGTCGCGAAGAACTTGAAGGCGCCGGCCGCGATCGCGGCGAGCACGACGATGGTGAACGCCAGCGGCTTGCCGTGCCAGAGGCTGTCGAACCAGTCTCGGAACTGGGCGGCGATGATGTTCGCCTTCCCGCCGTAGAGCTCCAGGTCGTGCAGGTACTTCTTGGTGTTCAGAGGGTCATAGCCGAGGGGGTTTTCCGACGGTGGCTGCGCGGTCAGGTAGATCACGACGGCGGCGGCGAACCCGAGGGCGAGGATGGCGCGGGAGATCCGGCCGACGCGTTCCTCGGGAGTCAGCAGCCTCCATTTCATCCCGTTAGGTTACCCGATGAGCGCGCCGGCGCACCGGTGACGCGGGGCGGATCGCGCCGCGTCCTCTTCGCCGGTTAGACTCGTCCCGTGAAGCACATCGGCATTGTGGCGTGCAGCGCCGAAGGCGCCGCGCTCTGCTATCGGGCGATCTGCCGCGAGGCGCTCACTCTCGTCGGCAAGAACGATCACCCGCGCATCACGCTCGATTCGATCCCGATGGCCCGCTGGCTCCCGGCGTTCGACGCCGGCGACTATGCCGGCGTGGCCCGCTTCATGCTCGAGTCCGCGCGGCTGCTCGCCACCGCCGGCGCGGATTTCGCGATCTGCCCCGACAACTCCGCTCACCTCGCGTGGGACCACGTCCAGGCGGCAACGCCGCTGCCGTGGTTGCACATCGCGCGCGTGGTAGGCGAGGAGGCGTCGCGCCGCGGCTTCCGGCGGCTGGGCATTCTCGGCACGCGTTACACGATGGCGGGGACGATGTACTCCGACGCTCTCGGACGTCTCGGCATCGACGCCGTGACGCCCGAGGCCCCGGACTTCGAGACCGTGGACCGCATCATCTTCGCGGAGCTCGTCGATGGCGTGTTCACCGATCGATCGCGGCAGGCGTACAACCGGGTGATCGCCCGCCTCGGCGAGCGGGGCTGCGACGCGGTGGCCCTGGCGTGCACGGAGATCCCGCTGCTCGTTCGACCCGAGGAGTCCCCCTTGCCGACGCTCGATTCGACGCGCCTGCTCGCCCGCGCCGCGCTGGTGGAAGCGCTGGGATGAGCTGAGGAAGAGGGACCCGCTCACGCACCGACGCGGCACGGGGCCTCGGTGAAATAATCGAACCCGCCTGATTTTCGGAGGCCCCATGCGCGTCCAGTCTCATCGCGTGGTTCGCGGCGCGATCGGTCTTGCGGGTCTGGTCCTGTCGATTTCGTTTCCGGCGCTCGGTCAGTGGGCGTCGAGAGACATGGCCGGCCGGCCGGTCACCGCGCTCGCCGTCGATCCGGCGGCCCCGGCAACTCTCTATGCGGGCACCGAGCTCGCGGGACTGTGGAAATCCATCGACGGCGGGGCGACCTGGTCGCCCGCGTCGGGCGGATACACGGGAGACCGGGCGGCCGCGATCGCGATCGATCCCGCGCAACCCTCGACGCTCTATGTCGGCTCCAACGCGGGAGTCTTCAAGAGCACCAACGGCGGCGCGAGCTGGTTTCCCGCGAGCGCCGGCCTCGCGAACTCTCAGGTGGACGCGCTCGTCCTGGACCCGGGGAATCCCGCGACTCTCTACGTCGCCGTCGAGACGGCCGGGTCGATCCATCGTTCGACCGACGGCGCCGGCGCCTGGTCCCCCCGGCCTCTTCCCATTCCCTCGGGCGGGGCGACGACCCTGGCGATTCGCGGCGGCGAGCTCTTCGCCGGGTGGGCCAACGTCCTCTTTCGAAGCACGGATGGGGGAGGCAGCTGGTCCGAACAGCTCCCCGACAATCTGCCGAGCACGCACCAGGCGATGGCTCCGGTTCCGGGCTCGGCGGATGTCCTGGTCGGACTGGCGCAGTTCGGCGTCTATCGTCACGTGGTCTCTCCGGCGCCCGATTGGATCGCGTCGAACTCGGGGCTTCTGTCGCGGAGGATCTCCGCGCTCGCGATCTCTCCCGCCGACCCGGCATCGGTCTTCGCGGCGAGCAACGGCGGAGGGGTCTTCCACAGCCAGGACGGGGGAACGTCCTGGGCGCCGGTCCTCGAGGGGCTCTCCAGCACGGACGTGACTTGCCTGGCGTTCGATCCGGCCGGGGAGCGCCTCTATGCGGGGACCTCGAACGGAGTGTTCCTGCTCCACGTCGCCGACCTCGTCTCGCCGGGACCGGCCTCGCGCTGCGAGACGCGGACCGTGCCGATTCGATAGCGAGATCCCGGTGCTCGTTCGGTCCGGCCAGTCGCCCTCGCCGCAATGCAGATCACGCTCGACGGCCGCGGCGCTTCGCCGTCGCCCGCAGCCTCTTCCCCGCGCCGCATGCGATCGGCAGAGAGCGGCCGCCTGCGTGCGTTCCCGGGCCTCACCTCCTGACGGCGGGCGTCCGGGGCGATTCGGAGGCCGGGCGGAATCTTCCGACGCGGCCGTGGAGCCGGCGAAGGAGGGCTCCTCCATCAGGATCAGGACGTCCAAGGGATCGCCGTCGGCCGCCGAGGTCGAAGGGACGGAACCGAAGTCGAAAGGGAAGACGGCGCCCGGAGGGAGGATGTGGGAGATCGTGTAGCAGCCCTTCGCCAGGTCGTACTTGAACTTGACCGCGCTCCCTTTCGGAGTATCGACCACGACGTGCAGGAGGCCGGAAGAGGAGTCCCACGGCGGCAGCGCGGACAGGGGGTTGGAACGGGCAAGCGATCCCGGGAGGGCTCTCTCCTTCTTCGATCCGGCTTTCCTTGCCACCGCGTCTCCTCCTCTATCTCGCCGCGTCCTCGCCCCGTTCCCTGCGAAGCAGCCCCGCTTCGCAGGTCCCCTCGATGACGCGCCGGCCGGCGGCGTTCTCGATCCAGGCGTCGATCTCCAGGCGATGCCTGTCGCGGTCGACTGAGCGCACGACGAAATGCGCCATCACGGTGTCGCCCACGTAAACCGGCAGGAGAAACCGGAGCGTCTGCGACCGGTAGATCGCGCCGGTCCCCGGAAGGAGCATCCCGACCATCGTCGAGAAGAGCGATGCCGAAAGCATCCCGTGAACGACGCGGCGACCGAACCGCGTCCCCGCCGCGAACGCGTCGTCGACATGGAGCGGGTTCGTGTCCCCGGTGATCTCGATGAACCGCGGACGTCTTCGTCCGTGAAGGTCTTGCGGAAGCTGGCCCGCTGCCCCGGCTCGAAGTCCTCAATTCGCGCGACGACTGGAAAAGGAGTCAAGGACCCGCTCATCGGATCCGTTCAGCCATGGCGGAGGCGGAAACCGGGGATCCGAAGTGCGTCGGGCATGGCTGCCTCCTTCTTCGACTCTACAGGCCGCTCGAACAACCCGCAACGCGCATTGTGTGTGACGATTGCGGTCGTTGAAGGCACGGCGGTCTCGCCGGTCAGCGCGTCAGGGCTCGAGCCAGCCGCGGGAGTGGTGGACGGCCCGGGACCAGCCGCGGTACGCCGCCTCGTGGCGGTCGGCGGTCCACTCGGGCTCGAAGGTGCGGTCCTCGCGCCGGAGGCTCGAGAAGTCGGCGAGAGAGGCGTAGGCGCCGCGGACGGCGGGGCGGACGACGGGGATTCCGACGACGTCGGCCTGGAGCTGCATGGGGAAGTCGCTTCGAGCGTCGCGCGGACGAGATGGGCGCGGGTCGCGAAGCGCGTCAGGGCGACGATCGTGCCGCGGGCGGTCATGTCCCAGTGCGGCGCGACGAGGACGGAGAAGGGCGGCACGAAATAGACGCCGCCGGTGTCCGGGATCTGCTCTCCTGAACGCATCCGAGCAACCGCTTGGCGTGGGCCGCGACCGCGTTGCGCAACGCTGCGGGCCTGCGGACGTGGAACGGAAACGGCAAGCGCGCGAGCTCGCGCGCGAACCAGTCGAGATCGTCAACCTGGCTGTGCAGCAGGACGCCGTCGCCGACGCAGTCGAGCAAGCCGGCGGCGGGGAACAGCGCGCGCCGGGCTGTCATGATGTCCGTCTCCAGCAACGCCTCGACGGCATAGGCCCGTGGCAACGTCGCGAACGAGAAATTCAGGTGGCCGAGCGAGTCGAACCCTGCCGGCCGGGCGAATCCGACATCGAGGGGTCGGACGGACTGGACATATTCCAAACGAAAGGAGCGCAGCCCGCGGCGAAGGTGGCACATGCCGACGACGTACCAGCGACCGAACCGGTAGGCGAGGCCGTAAGGGTCGAAGTCCCGCTCGGTTTCCGGGCGCTTCGGCGGACTGTAACGGAGCCGGACGCGCACCTGACGCTGGGCGGCGGCGGCGAGCTCGGCGAGCGCGGAGTTGTCGTCGGGCGCCGTAGGGCGGGAGAAGTCGAGCCTCACAGTTTCGTTGACAGCGCGCACGCGACTCTTGAGGTTCAGGGGCATGACGCGCTCGATCTTGGCCTGCGCGCTCGCGACGGCGGTTGCGGCTCCCGCGAGCCCGAGCCCCCGCGCCGCCAGCAAGCCGACCGACACGGCCAGCGCCTCGTCGTCCGTGAACATCATCGGCGGCAGCTTGTAGCCGGCCACCAGCATGTACGCGCCGTCGCGACCCCGCTCGGCGGTGACCGGAATGCCGAGCTCCTCCAGCTTCGCTATGTAGCGGCGGATCGTGCGGCGGCCCACTTCCAGGCGCCGCGACAACTCGGAGCCGCTCATCCTGCCGTGCGTCTGCAACAGCTCGAGCACCGCGAGTACGCGGGTCGTCGGGGAGGTCATCGGAACCAGTCTAGGTCGAATTAGGGCCGGCAGCGTCCTATTAGCTCCATACCGTACCCCCATGAGCAGGTTCGCAACGGCGCTGGCAGCCGGTTTCTCGCTGTTTGCGCTGACGGCAGCGGAGAGAGGCGGACAACGTCCGAACACGAAAGGGGCAGTCCCGATGAAGGCAGCGGAGCGTGGCGGAGACCGAGCGCGCGACTTCGATTTCTGGGTGGGCCGGTGGAGTATTCATAACCGGCGCTTGCGCGAGCGGCTCAAGGGCTCGACCGAGTGGGACGAATTCGCGTCGACGTGCGTCGCCCACTCGCTGCCCGGCGGCCTGCGCAACGAAGACGAGTACCGCACGGACTTCGCGGGCGGCTTCATCGCCATGTCGTTTCGTTTCTTCAACCGGGCAACGAATCAGTGGGCGATCTACTGGGCCGACAGCCGCCGGGGCGTCCTGGATCCGCCTGTGGTCGGAACCTTCTCGGGCGATACGGGCATCTTCGAAGGAACGGATACGTTCGAGGGCCGGCCCATTCGGGTTCGGTTTACCTGGTCCCTCGCCACCACCGCTTCACCCCACTGGGAACAGGCGTTCTCGGCAGACGGGGGCAAGACGTGGGAAACGAACTGGGTGATGGAGATGACGCGCTCCGATGCGAGCGGCGGGGCGAGATCGGCGGGCTCCATCGAGCACCTGAAGGACTTTCCGGTCGTCGAGTTTCGCCGCTACAAGATCAAAGACGGAGAGCGGGAGAACTTCGCGCGCTACTTCGAGAGCTTCTTTCCTGAGGCCATTCAGCAGATCGGGGCGATCGCTTTCGGCCAGTTCTTCGAGCGCGGGAACCCGACCGTCTTCACCTGGATCAGGGGCTTCAAGAACACGGATGCCCGCGGGACCGGAAATGCCTCCTTCTACTATGGACCGCTCTGGAAAGAACACGCCTCGACCATGAACGATCGCCTGGTCGACTCCGACAACGTCCTGCTGCTTCGGCCATGGAGCCCCGGCCGGGGCATCCCCGTTCTCCCCGCTGTGGATCCCGTCAACGAGGCAAGCGGCGCTCGCGGTGTCCTCGTCGCCGAGATTTTTCCGGTCAAGGCGGACGGCGTCGACGCCTTCGTCGGAAAGATAGAGACGACGTTCGCCGCGTATCGGTCCGCCGGCGTGCGCGAGGCGGGCGTCCTCGTGACTCTGGATGGGCGAAACACCTTTCCCCAGCATCCGGTTCGCACTGATGGCCCCTATCTCGTATGGCTCGGCATCGCCAGGGACAATGGGGTCCTCGAGACTCGATTCGTTCCGCTGGCTCAACGTTCAATCCAGTCGCTGTCCGATGAAAGCCTCTTGAGGGGCAAGCCGGAGCTCATCGTCCTCGATCCGGCGAGCCGTTCCCGGCTACGCTGGCTGCCAGAATGGTGACCGGCTCCCCCGAGGATGTGGTGAGCGTCGGTGTACTACTTGCGGATGGGCGTGGCCGGCAGGGGGTGCTCCGGATTCTTGGCATCATCAGGGCTCGAGCCAGCCGCGGGAGCGGTGGACGGCTCTCGTCCAGGCGCGGTAGGACTCTTCGCGGCGGTCGGCGGTCCACTCGGGCTTGAAGGTGCGGTCTTTGCGCCAGAGGCTCGAGAGCTCGGTGAGGGAGGTGTAGGCGCCGCAGGCGAGGCCGGCGGCCTGGGCGGCGCCGAGGGCCGTGGTTTCGCGGACGGCGGGGCGGACGACGGGGATTCCGAGGATGTCGGCCTGGAGCTGCATGAGGAAGTCGTTCTCCGTGGCGCCGCCGTCCACCCTGAGGGATTCCGGCGTCCGGCCGCTGTCGGAGGCCATGGCTTCGAGGACCTCCCGGCTCTGGAACGCAATCGCCTCGAGGGTCGCGCGGACGAGATGGGCGCGCGTCGCGAAGCGCGTCAGGCCCACGATCGTGCCGCGCGCGGTCATGTCCCAGTGCGGCGCGAAGAGACCGGAGAAAGCCGGCACGAAATAGACGCCGCCGGTGTCGGGGACCGAGCGCCCGATCGGCTCCGTCTCCGCGGCGGACGCGACGAGGCCGAGGCCGTCGCGGAGCCACTGCACGGCTGATCCCGTGACGGCGACGGATCCTTCGAGCGCGTAGGCGCGCTCGCCCGGGGGCGCGGCCGCCGCGGTCGCGAGGAGGCCGGAGCGGCTCGCCGGGGGAGTGTCGCCGGTGTGCTGCAGCAGAAAAGAGCCGGTGCCGTAGGTGTTCTTCGCTTCTCCGGCGCGAAAGCAGGCCTGGCCGAAGAGGGCCGCCTGCTGGTCGCCGAGATCCGCGCACACCGGGATCCGCGCGCCGAACGGGCCGTCGGATTGAGTCCAGCCGTAGGGTTCCGCCGCGATGGAGGGTGCGATCCGCGCCAGGGCCGCCGCCGGCACTCCGAAGCGGCCGAGCAGCTCCGGGTCCCAGGCGAGCGTCGCGAGCGCGCAGAGGAGCGTGCGCGAGGCGTTGGTCGGGTCCGTCACGAAGGCGCCGCCGCGCGGACCGCCTGTCAGGTTCCAGATCACCCAGGAATCCATCGTGCCGATCCGCAGCCGTCCCGAGGCCGCGAGGGACCTGGCCTCCGGCACGTTGGCGAGGAGCCAGCGGATCTTGGTCGCCGAGAAGTAGGTGCGAATGGGAAGCCCCGTGCGCGCCGTGACGTCCGGTTCGAAGCCGCCGGCGATGAGGGCCCGGCAATCAGAGTCTGTGCGCGTGTCCTGCCAGACGATCGCGGGCGCGATCGGGAGGCCCGAGCGCGCGTCCCAGAGGACGACCGTCTCGCGCTGGTTCGTCACGCCGAGTGCGATCACCGGCTCGCGGGGCCCGGCGGCGACCGCCTCGGCGACGACGCGGTCCACGTTGTCGCGGATCTCGAGAGCGTTGTGCTCGACCCAGCCGGGATGCGGAAACGACTGCGCGTGCTCGCGGTAGGCGGAAGCGACCACGCGCCCGGCCAGATCGAACAGGAAGCAGCGCGTTCCGGTGGTCCCCTGGTCAATGGCCGCGAGAAGGGACATGTTTGACGGAAGCTATCAGCTATCAGCTCGCGGCTGGCCCGCGGGAGAGGGGCGGGTGAGAGCTGTCGTCTAGGAGAAATGCCGTTGGCCCCCGCGGAGCCGGGGACTCAGTTCCATTGAAGGGCGCGCAACTGGTCGAGGTTGACGTTGCCGCCCGACAGGACAACCGCGACGCGCGTGCCGGCGGGGAGTTTCACCAGGCCGTGGAGCAGCGCGGCGACGGGCGCGGCCGCGGCGCCTTCGACGACGAGCTTGCAGCGCTCCATGATCCAGATCATCGCGTCGAAGATCTCGCGGTCGGGGAGAGCGACGATCTCATCCACGAAACGCTGCACCACGGAGAAGTTGATCTCGCCGACGCGGCGCACGCGCAGGCCGTCGATGATGGTCTTGCAGTCGATCGTCTCGAGATGCCCGGCCTCGATCGACTTCTTCATCGCGGGGCCGTCGGAGGACTCGACGCCGATCATGCGGATCTTCGGGTTGTGGCTCTTGACCGCCATGGAGACGCCGGAGATCAAGCCTCCGCCGCCGATCGGCACGACGACGGCGTCCACCTCGGGCCAGTCCTCGACGATCTCGAGGCCGAGAGTGCCCTGGCCGGCGATCAACTCCTCGTCGTCGAAGGGGTGGACGTACGTCAGTCCCCGCTCGCGCACCAACTCCTTCGCCTTCTCGTTGGCCTCGTCCCAGATCGTCCCGTGCAGCACCACCTCGGCGCCGTACCCCCGGGTCGCGGCGATCTTGGCCGGCGTCGCGTTCTCCGCCATGCAGACGACGGCCCGGATGCCGTGGATTCTCGCGGCGAGCGCGACCCCCTGCGCGTGGTTCCCCGCCGAGGAGCAGACGACGCCGCGTTTCTTCTGCTCTTCCGGCATGAGCGCGAACTTGTTGAGCGGCCCGCGGATCTTGTACGACCCGACGCGCTGGAAGAGCTCGGCCTTCATCCGGATATCCAGCCCCGTGCGCGCGGAGAGCTGCCGCGACGTCAGCAGTGGAGTGTGCTTGATGTGCGGCGCGATGCGCGCGCGCGCCCGACGGAAGTCTTCGAGCGTCAGAGTGAGCATTTCTCAGCGTAGCACGGGGATGCGGCCCACCGTCCGAGGACGCCCGCGCCTCCGCCAGGCCGGCATGGTACATAATGTAGGCATGGCCCCAAGACTCGAGTAGAGTTCGGGCATGGCGCGGCGGCTCGGCGCGTGGGCGGCGGTCTTCCTCGTGGCGGTCGCAGGGGCGGGGGAGACGAGGAAGATCACGAAGGAGAAGATCTCTTTCAGGGGAAAAGAGAGGGTCTTCTTCCTCTTCGTGCCGGCGGGGATCGCGCCGGAGCGGAAGGTCCCGCTTCTCGTGACGCTCCACGGCTCCGGGCAGGACGCCGAGAAGTACGTCTCCGCGTGGAAGGACCTCGCCGAGAAGGAAAAGATCGTGGTCGCCGGGCCCTCCTCGAACGATGCGATCCACTGGGCGCCGCCCGAGGACGGTCCCCTCTTCCTGCACGAGATCGTCGAGCAGGTCGCCGCGAAACATCCGATCGACGGGAAGCGCGTCGACCTCTTCGGGCATTCCGCCGGGGCGGTCTTCGCCATCGAGATGGCGGCGCTCGAGTCGCAGTACTTCGCCGCCGTGGCCGCGTACGCGGGGTCGCTCGTGCCGAGGTATTACAACCTCTTCGACTACGCGGCGCGGAAGATCCCGTACCTGATCGTCATCGGCACGGAGGACAGGATCTTCCCGCTCGACGAAGTCCGGGCGACCCGCGACACGCTGAAGTCCCGGGGGTTTCCCGTCGAGTACTTCGAGATGCCCGGCCAGACGCACAACTACCTCCGCAGCGCGAAGGAGATCAATGGGAGGGCCTGGGACTTCTTCCAGAGAAACCCCCTTCCGGCGGACCCGAAGTACACGGTCTACCGGGATCCCGAGAAGTGAGCGACGGGCACCTCGTTGAGATGACCTCCGGCGACGCAAACGCGTCTGGCGGGAAAGGGCGGAGGGCGCTAGCCTGACCGCGATGGTTCGAGGGGAGATCTTCAACAGCGTCACGCACCTGGTGGGCTCGGTCTTCGCGGCGGCGGGGCTCGTGGTGCTGGTCGTGGCGGGGGTGCGGTCGGGCGATCCGTGGAGGGTCGGGAGCTTCGCCGTCTACGGCGCGGCGCTCGTCGCGCTCTATCTCTTCTCGACGCTGTACCACGGCCTCGAAGGGCGGCCGAAACGGATCTTTCGCAAGCTCGATCACACCTCGATCTACGTGCTGATCGCCGGGACCTACACGCCGTTCTCGCTCGTCGCCCTGCGGGGGCCGGTGGGGTACGCGCTCCTGGCGGCCGTCTGGACGCTCGCGGGGGTCGGGATCCTCCAGGAGTTTCTCCTGCGGAAGCGGATCGAGGCGCTGTCCGTCGCCCTGTATCTCTTCATGGGCTGGCTGGCGATCTTCGCGTTCGTGCCGCTTCGGCGCGCGATCGGCGGGGCGGGGATGGCGTGGCTCCTGGCCGGAGGGATCCTCTACACGGCCGGCGTCTTCTTCTACCTCGTGGACGAGAGGTACGCCCACAGTCACGGCGTCTTCCATCTCTTCGTGCTCGGCGGCAGCATGCTGCATTTCTTCGTCGTGCTGCGCTTTCTCGCGTAGGAGCGGCGCAGATCCGCTGGCGCGGCTTCGAGGCGCGTCAGGCCCAGTCGGCGCGGGCGGCCCAGTCGGGGAGCGTCGTCGGAGCGATGCCCGATTCCCTCGAGGTGCCCGGGATGTCGACGTCGTAGCCGACGCGGTCGAACCATTCGAGCATCAACGCGTAGTCCGTGCTGAACTTGCGGACCTCCTCGATGGGAGCCTGCACGAAGGTCACGGTCCTGCCGGCCGCCTGGCCGATGATCCTGGCCGTGTCCGGCATCGTGCGGGCGTCGCCTGCGATGTCGATCGCGCGGCCGTTCAGCGCCTGGTGATTCTCGAAGGCCCAGAGCACGTACTTGCCGATGTCCTGGACGGCGATCATCTGGAGCACGGTGTCCGGCTTGACGCCCATCATCAGTTTGCCGCCGTCGATGCCCGGCTTGAACCACGGCGAGAGGAAGTTCTCCATGAAGAACGCCGCCCGGATGACGACGTGCGACGGGAAGCCGAGCGAGCGGACGGTCTCCTCGACACGCCACTTGTTGTCGAAATGAGGGATCCCCGTCCTGCGGTGGGCCGACGCGACGGAGCTGTAGACGAAATGCCGAACGCCCGCCTCCCGGGCGGCCTTCGCGAATCGCTTGCCCTGGACCTCTTCCTTCTCGACGCCGGCCTCCCAGGTGTTCTGCACGGCGAAGGCGCCCCAGGCTCCCGCGAGCGCCCTGGCGACCGAGACCTCGTCGTCCAGATCTCCCTGCACCGGTTCCGCGCCGAGCCTGGCGAGGCTCAGCGCCGAATCGCTCTGCGGTTTCCGCGTCATCGCCCGGATGTGGTATCCGCGAGTCAGCAGCTCGCGGGCGACGGCGCCCCCCTGCTGCCCTGTCGCTCCGCTCACCAGGACCGTCTTCGAATCGGCCATCGCTGTCTCCTCTTCTCGAGTTCCCGACGAATCGGATTCGGAACCATATCTTCCCGGAGCGACGGGTACAAGCCGGCGAACCGCGACATTGTGACCTGTCATTCTGAAGAGCCCCTCCGCTTCTCATGTTGCTCAGGATGACACGTCGGGCGACACCGCGCGCCGTGTCACTTCTTCCTCGCGAAGCTCCGGATGTCGTTCTTGACGAGACTCTCGATCTGCTCCAGGGTCAGCTTCTTTCCGAAGGCCGGCATCGCCTCGCCCCCGGCGGTCACGGCCTTGATCATGTCGGCGTCGCTTCTGGCGGATCGCCAGTCCGCGTCCGTGAAGTCGCGCGCCGCGAGCTGCCTTCCCTTCGGCGTGTTGCCCCTGCCGTCGTCCCCGTGGCATCGGGCGCAAAACTCCTTGTAGAGAGGGGAGGGACCCTCCGGCCTCTCCGTGGCGAGGAGGGTCACTCCCAGGGCTGCGATCAGTCCGAATACGGCGAGGGGTGCGATCCGGGTCCGCTTCCTTGCTCCCGCCCTGTCTTCGCCGCGATCCTCGGGGCGCCCGCTCATGACTCGACCCTGATGGTCCCGAGCATGTTCGAGTGGCCGACTCCGCAACTCGGCATATTGCAGGAGAAGGCGTGCGTGCCGGTCTGTCCGGCGGTCGGCGTGAACGTCACGATCGTGGCGGGAGCGCCCGCAACGAGAGCCCGCGCCGGGATGCCGAGGGAGGGCACGCCGCCGAACCCGTGCGCCGGGAGGCCGACCCGGTCGCCATCGCTGATGTGCAGCTCGTAGGTCTGTCCGGCGCGCATCGTGAAGTTCGGGCCGGCACCGTCGAAATTCCATTGGAACTCCGTCGCGACCAGGTTCACCACGATCACCGCCGGCGAGGTCGGCGTGGGCGTCGGCGTCGGAGAGGGCGTGGGCGTCGGGGTCGGCGCGGGAGGCGTCGGCGTGAATGTGGGCGGGGGGACTGTCGGCGTCGGCGTGACATCGAAGCCGGAGGTGTCGAACTGTCCGCAGACCGTGCTGCCGACCTGGGCGTTGTGGTACGTCTTGGTGTGACCGGTGGCCACTTCCGTGACCGTGAGCGTGTAGCTCAGGTCGGTCAGGGCCCCAAAGAAGACCCAGTAGCTCTGGCCGATCGCCGAAGCGTCCACCATCTTCACGATGACTTCCGGGTTGTCCGCGTTTCCGGTGATGTCCGGAATGCTGAAGATCCCGTAGATGTCGTTCTGCGATACGACCTGGCCCTGGCCGGTCCTGCCGGTTCGTGTGTCCGTCGCGGTCAGAGTCACGTCGAAGGGGTGGGAAGAGATGATCCGCAGGGTTTCGCTCTCCGTGACCGCCACGATCCGGGTGGACGTCGCGGACCCGCGCGGCGTCATCACCGTCAGGGACACGGCATACTCGCCGGGGTTCGCGAAGGCATGAACGGGATCCGGCGAGGCCGACGTGCCTCCGTCGCCGAAGTCCCAGCGCCAGGACAGGGCGTCGCCCTGCGGCGCGCCCTTGAATTGAACCGGCGAGTTGGCCGCCGGATTGGCCGTAACGGCGGTGAACGCCGCCGGGGACTCCGGCGCTTGTTCCCTCGCCGACGCGGGCTCGCTCGCGGCCACCAGAAGAGAGAGAGCGGCAATCGCGAGAACCGGGGAGGAGATGAGTGCGCGCACGCGCGCGCCGAGAGAAGAGAATCGCGTTCCAGACATCCGCTGGGAAAGGCTGTTTGTATTCATGCCGCGAAATAGTCGGGACGCGGAAGGAGGATTTCCGCGCTTAGCTTTCGTCAATCTTCTGCTGAGTTGTTCTTAAGGAGCTCCGCACCGAAACAGGACGACTGCCTCAATCGCCGCGCAAGCCGCGCAGCCTCAATGTCCTCTGCTGCCATGAAAATGGAGCGCACGCGCTGAAGCGTGACAATGCCGTTGATGGCGCCTTGTCACACTCCTGAGACGTTCGGTATCTGACGTGAACACGCGGTCGGGATACTCAGGAGCGCATTAGAAGGGGCGCCGCGCCGACTCGCGAGGGAGCGGGGAGGTTCCGGTGCGGAGCCGGGGAGCGGCTGCAACCGGTTCGGTAACATAGACCGGACCTTGGAGGCGGATGACCATCGTGAGGGTCGCCTATGAAGAAATGCGTGATCTGCTCGCCCGGATTCTCCTGGCGACCGGACTCGAGGCAACACGCGCCGAGTTGTGCGCGCGGCTGTTTGCCGACGCCAGCCGGGACGGCGTCGCTTCGCACGGACTGAATCGCTTCCCCCAATTCCTGAAGACGATCGAGATCGGAGCGGTGGACGTGGGCGGGCGGCCGACGCGCGTCTCCTCTCATGGCGCTCTGGAGCGGTGGGACGGCCGGCGCGGCCCCGGCAACTTGAACGCGCACGAGTGCATGGAGAGGGCCATCGCGCTCGCGCGGGAACACGGGATGGGAGGGGTCGCCCTGGCAAACACGAACCACTGGATGCGCGGCGGCAGCTACGGCTGGCAGGCGGCCGAGGCGGGAGTGATCGGCATCTGCTGGACGAACACGATGCCGAATCTCCCCCCCTGGGGGGCCTCCGCGCCGAGAATCGGAAATAACCCGCTGGTGATCGCGGTGCCGCGCGCGGCGGGGCACGTCGTGCTCGACATGGCCATGTCGCAGTTCTCGTTCGGCTCGCTGGCGTCCTACAGGATGCGGGGAGAGGAGCTTCCGGTCGCCGGCGGGTTCGACGTCCGAGGAAAGCTGTCGCGCGACCCGGCCGCGATCGAGAAGTCGAGACGGCCGCTGCCCATGGGGTTCTGGAAGGGATCGGGACTCTCGGTGATGCTGGACATGATGGCGGCGCTCCTGGCGGGCGGCCGCGCGAGCTTCGAGCTCGCCGGCAACTCGGACTCCGGGCTCTCGCAGGTGTTTCTCGCGTTCGACCTCCCGTCGCTGTCTCCGCCCGACGCGTCGGCGCGGGTCGCGGACGCGATCATCGAGCACCTCCTGGCTCCCGCGGCCGGGGGAGAAGGCGTCCGGTATCCGGGCGAGCGCACGCTGGAAGCCCGGAGACGCAACCTCGCCCGCGGCATCCCCGTCGAGCCGGCCATCTGGAAGAGAGTTCAGGGCTTCGTCCGAAGCTGACTCGCCGGCCCCGGCAAAGGTCTGACATTCATGTCCGAAAACGGCGATCCGGGAAATCGCAGGGGCGATACGCTCTTCCCGATGGTGAAGCTGGATCCGAAGGTCTGCGACCGGGCGCGGCTCGCCCGGGACGCGCGGTTTGACGGCCGCTTCTTCATCGGCGTCGTTTCGACCGGCATCTTTTGCCGGCCGATCTGTCCGTCGCGCACGGCCCGGCGAGAGAACGTTCGATACTTCGGGTCGGCCGAGGAGGCGGTCGCGGCCGGCTTCCGGCCATGCCTGCGCTGCCGGCCCGAGACGGCGCCCGGGACGCCCGCCTGGAACGGCACCTCGGCGACGGTCGCCCGGGCCCTGCGTCTGATCGGCGAGGGAGCGCTGCATGCGGAGAACATCAGCGACCTGGCCGAACGTCTCGGCGTGAGCGCCCGCCACCTGAACCGGCTGTTCCGCGTCCATCTCGGCGCTTCGCCCATCGCCGTGGCCAGGGCGCGGCGCCTGCAGTTTGCCAAGCAGCTCATCAGCGACACGGACCTGCCCATGTTCCGGGTCGCTCTGGCATCCGGCTTTCGAAGCGTCCGGCGTTTCAACGATTCCATCCGAAGACTCTACGGGCGGACTCCTTCGCAGCTGCGCCGCAGGCGCGCGGCCCCCCTGCGCGGGCGGCCGGACGAGTACGTCATCCGTCTTCCCTACCGCCCTCCCTACGACTGGGAGTCTCTCCTGTCGTTTCTCGCGGCCCGGGCCATACCGGGAGTCGAGGAGGTCGTCGCGGGCGCCTACCGGCGCTCCTTCGCGCTCGAAGGGCGGCACGGAATCCTCGAGGTCCGGCACGACGGGAGCGCCGCGGCGTTGGAGGCGCGCATCCGCTTCGACGAGCCCCTGTCGCTCCTGCCGATCGTGTCCCGGCTGCGCGCCCTGTTCGATCTCGCCGCGGACACGTCGGTCATCGCGCGCCACTTCCGCCGCGACCTGTTGCTGGGGCGGCTGGTCCGCAAGTTCCCCGGCCTGCGGGTTCCGGGTGCGTGGGACGGCTTCGAGCTGGCGGTGCGCGCGATCCTCGGCCAGCAGGTGTCGGTGGCGGCCGCGTCCACGCTCGCGGGCCGGATCGCCCGGAAGTTCGGTGAGAGGCTCTCCGTCGCGGGTGCGGGCGGGCTGGCCTTCGTGTTCCCGACGGCCGCGGCGATGGCTCGGGTCCGGGTGACCGGACTGCCGGGAGTCCGGGCGCGCGCGATCCGCTCGCTCGCGCGGGCCGCCGTGTCCGGCCGCGTCGCGCTCGACGCCTCCGGCACGGAGGAGACGACGCTCGCGAACCTGGCGAGCATCCTCGGCGTCGGCGATTGGACGGCGCAGTACATCGCCATGCGGGCGCTGCGCCAGCCGGACGCCTTTCCCGTCAACGACCTGGTTCTGCTCCGAGCGGCCGGCCGGAGCCGCCCGCTGACCGCCGCGGCGCTGCGCCAACGGTCCGAGCAATGGCGGCCCTGGCGCGCGTACGCGGCGCTCTACCTGTGGCGCGCCGCCGCGGATCTCGCGGGCGAGCACGCCGCGGATCGCCCGGTCGCCGCGCCAACTCCGGCCGCGCGCCTGGCTTAGGGATTGCAGCCGATGCCACAAGCGCGTGCCCGTGCGGCCGGCGGGTCCTGCGGCGGATGATGCGCTACTGCACCATTTCTACGCCGATCGGGCGGTTGCTTCTGGCCGGCGACGAGGCCGGGCTGCGCCATATCTCCTTCCAGGACGGGCTCCATCCTCTCCGCCCCTCCGAGGAGTGGCGGCGGGTCCGGGAGCCCCTTGCCGAGCCGATCGCGCAGCTCGAGGAGTATTTCGCGGGAAAGCGGCGCCGCTTCGACCTGGCGATCGCGCCGGAGGGAACGCCGTTCCAGCGCGAGGTCTGGTCCGCGTTGACGAAGATCCCGTACGGCCGGACGGTGTCGTACGGCGAGCTCGCCTCGCGGCTCGGCCGGGAGAACGCCTCGCGGGCCGTGGGGGCCGCCAACGGCAGCAACCCCATCCCCATCGTCATCCCGTGCCACAGGGTGCTCGGCGCCAACGGTTCGCTGACGGGGTTCGGCGGAGGGCTCGACATCAAGCGCCGGCTGCTCGACCTGGAAGCCGGCGGCCTCCAGGGGCGGCTCTGGGACGTTTCTTGAGGGGAGGACTCGAATGAAGCCGTCGCGTCGGATGCTCACTCTCGGTCTGCCCGCTCTTCTTGCCGGGAGCCTCCCCGCGCTCGCGGCGCCGCCGTCCCCCTCCGTGCAATGCGCCGGGCCGGAGCACCGGCGGCTCGACTTCTGGGTCGGCGACTGGGACGCCTACGAGGTCGGAGCCGGCGAGAAGCCCGTCGCGCGCGCGCGGGTAGAGGTGATCCTCGGCGGCTGCGGCCTGCTCGAGACCTACGATCAGGCCGACGGGCTCAAGGGCCAGAGCTTCACGATCTACGACGCCTCGCGGAAGATCTGGCACCAGACCTGGCTGACGAACCGGGGCCGCCTTCTCGTGATCGAGGGGAGCTTCCGGAGCGACAGCCTGACGATGCAGGGAGCCCAGCTCTCCCGGGAGGGGCGCGAAGAGACGCTGCGGGGAACCTGGAAGCCGCAGGACGGAGGCGTCCGGGAAACGGCGGAAACGTCCACCGACCGAGGCAAGACGTGGAAACCGCTCTTCGACATCCTCTTCCGTCGTCACAGCGGAGAGCTCGCGCCCGCGGCCGGCGCGGGCTCCGGCGAGGACGCCCGGGCCGTCGCCCTCCTCGACACGGAGTACCAGGCGGCCGTGAAGCGAAACGACGCCGCCACGATGGACCGGATCCTGGCCGAGGACTTCGTGCTCGTCACCGGCCGCGGAAAGGTCTACGACAAGGCCGACTTGCTCGCCGAGGCGCGGAAGAAGAGCACCACCTACGAGCACCAGGAAGAGCTCGAGCAGAGGGTCCGGGTCTGGGGGGATACGGCCGTCGTGACGGCGCTCCTGTGGGTGAAGGGAACCGACGGTGGTAAGGCGCTCGACCGCAAGCTCTGGTTCAGCGACACCTACGTCCGCACGCCCGCAGGGTGGAAGTACGCCTTCGGCCAGGCGTCGCTGGCGCTGCCCGCCGGACCGTGACGGGACTCGCGGATCGCGTCAATCAGCCGGAAGAGGCGGGCTCCGTCTGAGCACCCAGGTCGTCATGCACCGGCGATCCTGAACGACCGTCGTCTTCAGCGGATCGAGGAGGCGGCCGCCGAGCTCCTCGCTCAGGGCAAGCAGGTACGCCTCGTCGACGAGGAAGCGCTCGGTGCCGTCGGGCAGGAGAAAGCGCCGTCCGCCGAGCGGAGAGACGCGGTGCTCCATGCCGATGGACGACGCGAGCCTGCAGAAGAAGAGCCCGCCCGGTTTCAGAAGGCGCCAGCTTCCCAGCAGCATCGCGCGAAACTGAGTCTCGTCCCGGGCGAAGTGGAGCACGGCGCTGCTCACGACGACGTCGGCGCAGCCGTCGGGAAAGCCGCTCGACTCGACGCTCTCCGCCCGGAAATTCGAGGCGGGAAGCCCGGGGGCGAGCCGGCCGGCGAGGGCCCGAACGGCGTCGATCGCGGCCGAGTCCGGGTCGACCGCGCGGACGTCGTACCCCTGGCCGAGGAAAAAGACGAGGTTGCGCCCTCGGCCGCATCCGGCGTCGAAGACGCTCATTCCGGCCGCGATTCTTTCGCGCAGGATCTGGTCGAAGAGATAGATGTCGATCTGCCCGAAAAGCGAGGAGAGGTCGATCATGAGGCCGCCTGGGGAGCGTCTGGAAGGCTACTTTGGACTTTGGACCTTGGACTTTGGACTCATCCTGTAGCCCGGGCCCCGCAGAGCGCGGCCGGGCGTCTTGCCGGTGATCTTGCCGTCGTCCACGACGAGGACGCCGTTGACGGAGACGTAGCGGAACCCTTCGCTGTAGCGGTTAGGGGTCTCGAAGGTCGCGAGCGAGCGGACGGTCGCGGGATCGAAGACGGCGAGGTCGGCGGCAAAGCCGGGCTTGACGAGGCCCCGGTCGGACAGTCCCGCGGCTTCGGCGGCGAAGGAGGTCATCTTTCTCACAGCCTCCTCGAGTCTCTCGAGCTTCTCATCGCGGACGTAGTGGCCGAGGATGCGTGCGGCCGAGCCCCAGCCTCGCGGGTGCGAGGTCTCGTGCGAGAGAGGACCGTCGGTCGCCTTGGCGGGGGAGTCGGTTCCGAAGGAGACGATCGGGCTCGCGAGCGCCGTCCGCACGTCCTTCTCGTCCGCCATCGAGACGATGCAGGAGGCGTTGGCGCGGTCGGCGATGACGATGTCGATGACGACGTCGCGGGGATCTTTCTTCTCCTGGGCGGCGATGGACGCGATGGTCTTCCCCTCGTAGGGCTTCAATTTCGGGTCGAGGACCTCGGCGACCATGACGCCTTCGGCGCCGCCGGAGCCCAGGTACTGATTCTCCCAGTCCGCCCCTTCCCTGGCCATGTCGGCCTTGACGCGCTCGCGGGTCGCCGGGTCGGAAAGGCGCTTGAGCAGTGCCTCGCGTCCTCCCTCCCGCACCCACGGCGGCAGGCAGGCGTCGAGGCCGTTCGAGCCGCGGCTCCATGGATACATGTTGGCCGCGACGTCAATGCCCTCGGCCCGGGCGTCCTCGATCCTGTTCAGGATCTCGGGCATCCGGCCGAAATTCGGTTTGTATGCGGTCTTCAAGTGCCAGATCTGGGTGCGGACCTTCGCCTCCTTCGCGATGCGGAAGACCTCGTCGAGCGAGGAGGTCAGCCGGTCCGACTCCGAGCGCTGGTGCGTGAAGTACGCGCCGCCGTAGCGCGCGGCGACCTTCGCGAGCGCGATCAGCTCGTCCGTCGAGGAGTAGATATTGGGGATGTACTGGAGCGAGGAGGAGACGCCGAGCGCGCCCTCGCGCATCGCCTGATCGAGCATCGCCTCCATGCGCGCCATCTCCGCCGGCGTGGCCGGCCGGTTCTCGCGGCCGACGACCATCGCGCGCAGCCCGCCCGAGCCGATGAACGTGCCGAGGTTGATGGCGGTCCCGCGCCGCTCGAGGGTCGCGAAGTACTGGTCGAGCGTGCGCCAGTCGGGGCGCACGCCGTACTTCTTGTACAGGTCCGCGTTCTCGGCGATGACCCGGTCGTCGATCGGCGCGATCGAGTCCCCTTCGCCCGTGACTTCCGTCGTGATGCCCTGCGTGATCTTGGAGGCCGCGCGGCCGTCGACGAGGACGTTGTACTCGGACTGCCCGAGCAGGTCGATGAACCCCGGGGCGACGACGAGGCCCGAGGCGTCGATCGCGCGTTTCGCCGCCGCGGGAGAGAGCTTCCCGACCGCCGCGATTGTTCCGCCGCGCACGCCGACGTCCGCGGCGAACCAGGGGGCGCCGGTCCCGTCCACGACGCGGGCGTTGACGAACAGAATGTCGTAGGAGGCCGACTTCTTCGCGGCCGGCGCGGCGGCGCAGAGGCAGAGAGCGAGACCGAGAACAACGAGCTTTTTCATGCCGTCAGTCTATGATCGTTTCGTGGCTCTCTCACGCGGACCGGAGGAGTCCCGGTGAAGTCCCCGGCGGGAGCGCGCGCCTGTGATCTCCTCGAGGAGCTGGTCGCGATTCCCTCGATCACGGGCGCGGAAAGGCCGGTGCTCGATTTCTTCGAGGAGCGCTTCCAGGCGAGCGGCCTGACCGTCGAGACGCACAGGGTCTCCGCCGGCCGGCGCAACCTCTTCATCCGCAGGGGCCTCACGGACGTCGTCTTCATGACCCACGCGGACACCGTGCCGCCGTTTTTTCCGCCCCGGCGTGAAGGGGGAGTCCTGATCGCCCGGGGGGCCTGCGACGCCAAGGGGAGCCTCGCCGCGCAGGTGGTGGCGTTCGAGGACCTCGCCGCGGAGGGCGCGGCCGTGGGCCTGCTCCTGCTCGTGGGAGAGGAACGGGGCTCCGATGGGGCGCTCGCCGCGAACCTCGAGCCGCGCGGGAGCCGGTATCTGATCTGCGGAGAGCCCACGGAGAACCGCTTCGTCGCCGGATCGAAAGGGTGCCTGCGGATTCGCGCGGTGTCCCGTGGGGTCGCGGGGCACTCTTCGATGCCCGGAACCGGCCGCTCCGCGGTCCTGCCGATGCTCGACTTCCTGGCCGATCTGCGCGCCGCGGAATTGCCCGGCCATCCGGTCTTCGGCGACGGGACGATGAACATCGGCGTCCTCGAGGCGGGTTCGGCGCCCAACGTCATCGCCGACACCGCCCGGGCGGAGATCCTCTTTCGCACGGGAGAGCCGGTCGAGGCCCTGCTCTCGAGGATCCGCCCCTCCGCTTCCGGGCGTGTGGATCTCGAGGTCGCCTACCGTTCCGACCCGATCCTCTTCCGGGTTCCCAGGGGGCACCCCGCGGCGGAGATCGTCTCGTTCGCCTGCGATCTGCCGCTCCTTCGGGCCTGGGGAGAGCCGATCCTGGTCGGGCCGGGGTCGATCCTGGACGCGCACACGGCCGAGGAGAAGGTGGCCCTGTCGGAGATCGAGGAGGCGGTGGAGATCTATCGGACGCTCGCGCAAGGACTTCTGGCGGAGGGGGACGCCTACCTCGAACCGAGAAAGGGTTGAGGTGTCAGGGTTGTAGGTGTCAGGTTCAAATGCAGGTGTCAGGTGTCGGGTGTCAGGTTTCAGGTTGAGGGCCATCCGGCTCCGGTCCCTGACACCTGGCACCTACCACCTGACACCTGCTTTTGTTCACCTTCCGTTCACTCGCGGCGCCGTATCGTTGGCGAGAAGGAGAGGACTCCATGAGCAGGATCGGGATCGTTTCCCTTCTGGCCGTGGCACTGGCGGCGCCTCTTTCCGCCGACTCTCCCAGCAGGGCCAAGATCCACGGATACGCCTTGTCCGGCACGATCGCGAGCGTGGACGAAGGCCGCAAGGTCTTCGTGGTCCGCAACGCCGCGGGCAAGAGCACGACCCTCGTCTGGACCACCGCGACGACGGTCGTCGGAGGCCAGCTCAAGGCCGGCGCGAGCGTCACGCTGCGCTATCTCAACAAGGACGGCAAGCACTTCGCGACCTCGGTGAGCGTCGGGGAGGGGGTCGCCCAGAAGACACCGGCTCCAACGCCCGCCGCGACTCCGCTTCTCAACCACGAGCCTTAGCCCGGATAATTCACGGACACCCGGCCGAAACACGTGCATCTCATTGCGAGATAAGCGGGTTGCTGCGCCGAGACCCCGTTCTTGCCCTGGTACACCTTGTTCCCGCGAGAGATTTTTCGTCGGGACGAGGAAGGCCGACGACGGCGATGCCGGGGGCATCGCAGAGGAGGCCTGACGAAGTCTCCGGCGGAAAAGATCCGCGGGACGGCCGGAGTCGTTCGTGAATTATCCGGGCTAGCCAGGGGAGACGATCCGGGGATCGAGGGTCACGAACTGTTGCCCGGGCCCCGCGCTCCTGACTCCGCGCTCTCGCCCGCACGCCCGAGGGGGAGGACCGCGCGGAAAATCGTTCCACCGCCCGGGCGCTCGGCGATCTCCACGCGGCCGTGGTGGGCGCTGGCGACCTGATCGACGATTGCCAGCCCGAGTCCGGACCCCTCGGGATGGCGCGCGCGGGCGGGCGCGAGGCGCACGAAACGTTCGAAAACCCGCGAGCGCTCCTCGGGAGCGATCCCCGGGCCGCGGTCGCGGACTTCCAGCCAGGCTTCCCCGGCGCCCGCGCCCACCTCGACCTCGACCGTCGTGCCGGGCTCGGTGTAGAGGACGGCGTTGGAAACGAGGTTCGAAGCCAGCCGCAGGAGGCCCTCGCGGTCGCCCGAGACCCAGGCCGGGCCGTCGTGCGTGAAGAGGCACCGGACGCGGCGGGCCGCTCCGATCGGCTCGGTCGTGTCCACGGCCTCCGCCGCGATCGCCGCCAGATCGGCCGCGTCCCGGCGCGCGGGAAGGGCGCCGTCGCCGCGCGCCAGGTGGAGCAGGCTGTCCACCTCGCGCGCGAGGCCGCGGGAGACCCGCTCGATCGTTTGAAGCGAGTCGCGCCGCTCCTCGGGCGAGGCGTCCGGCCGGAGCGCCTCCTGCGCCTCGCCGACGAGAACGGCGGTCGGAGTCTTCAACTCGTGCGCCGCGTCGGCGATCAGGCGCTTCTGGGCGCGGAACGCGCGCTCCAGCCGCTCGAGCAGGGAGTTGATGACGGCGGCGAGCCGGCGGAATTCCTCGCCGCGCTTGGGAACGCGCACCCGTTCGGAGAGGTCCGTCGCTTCGACCCTCTCGGCGAGGCTCGTCACTTCCTCGACCGGCTTCAAGGCGCGGGAAACGACGCCGGCGAGGATCGCCGCGGTCCCGAGGAATCCCAGGATCACGAAGCCGATCAGCGCGCGGTCCAGGCGCCCGAGCGTGCGCAGGTTCGGTCCGATCCAGCGAAAGAGGACGAGCGTTGCGCCTTTGGCCTTCTGCTGGAGGTGGGTGACGAGGAAGCGGCACACGCGCCCCTGCCCGCTGTACGGCTCGACGGCCGTGAAGGGGACCTCGGGACGGTCCTTGTAGGGCACGATGCCCCCCGGCAGCGCCTGCTTCAAGAGGTTGCCGGAGGCCGCGATGGGAACGTCCCCGCGGAACAGGATGGCCGAGTGGTTGGCCAGCCGGAACTCGAAGGCGTTGGCCTCGAGCCCGGCCCTCAGAGTGTCGCGCTTGGATTCGACGAGACCCTCGAGCTCGAAACTCGAGCCCAGGGCCACGGCCAGCGTGTCGAGCTCCTCGTCGATGTCGTTGAAGGTCTTCTCGCGGATCAGGGTCCGGGCCCCCAGGGCGAGCAGGCCGAGGAAGAGCGCGGAAAGCAGAGCGCCTGAGAGCGCCAGGCGGGCGCGGGCCTTTTCGAGGTGGAGGAACCCGAGCGGGCCGCCCCGCGACCCTTCGCCTGCGCCGAAGAGCTTCATCGCAGCCGGTAGCCCATGCCTCGGACCGTCTCGATGCGGGAGGGCCGGCCGGGGGAATCGATCTTTCGCCGCAGGCGTCCGATCAGGACGTCGATCGTGTTGGACATCGGCTCCTCCCGCTCGCCCCAGGCCTCCTCGAGGATCTCTTCGCGCGAGGTCACGCCCTCGGGCCGCCGGAGCAGGGTCTCCAGGATCGCGAATTCCCGCGCCGTCAGTTCGAGGAGAGCCGCGTCGCGCCACGCGAGACGGCGCGCGGGGTCGAGTCTCAGGTTCCCGCACTTCAGTTCCTGCGGAGGCCGGCGCTCGTTGCGGCGCAGGAGCGCGCGCGCCCGCGCGGCGAGGACCGAGAGGTCGAAGGGCTTTCCCAGGTAATCGTCGGCGCCTTCGGAGAGTCCTTCGACCGTGGACTCGGGATCGTCCCGAGCCGTCAGGACCAGGACCGAGTTGGCGAACCCGTTCTTCCGCGCGCGGCGGCAGACGTCCAGGCCGTCCCCGTCCGGGAGCCGGCGGTCGAGCACGAGCAGGTCGTAGTCGTGGAGTCCCAGCAGCTCCTCGGCCTCCTCGATGCGCGACGCCTCGTCGCAGGCGAGCCCCGTCCGCGTCAGCGTCCGCACGACGAGCGACCGCAGCCGCAGGTCGTCTTCCAGAACGAGTGCCCTCACGAGGGAATCGTAAGTCGTAAGTCGCGAAACGTGAATCGTGGCCCTGGTCTTTCTTCGTTTTCTCGTCTTACGACTAACGTCTTACGGCCCCGGTCCTCAGAGGAGGAGCATGCCGGCGGCGGCGGCGAACATCACGAGCGCGATCAGGGCCACGGCCGCGCGATTGAGCAGGGAACTGGGCTGCCCTTTCATCACCGCGCGGCTCGAGGCCAGGACGAGGATGCCGACGAGCAGGAACGGGGCGAGCAGGCCGTTGACGACGGCGCTCCAGTAGAGGGCCCTGACCGGGTTGACGTTGAGGAAATCGAGGGCGATCCCCGCCGCCGTCGAAAGGAGGACGACGCCGTAGAAGGCGCGCGCGCCGCGGAACTTCTCGTCGAGCCCCTGGCGCCAGCCGAAGGTCTCCGCGAAGGCGTACGCGGCCGAGCCGGAGAGCGTCGGGATCGCCAGAAGCCCGACGCCGATCAATCCGACCGTGTAGAGCAGCCCGGCGAACCGGCCGGCCAGGGGCCTCAACGCGGCGGCGACCTGGCGTGAGGTCTCGACCTGCGTCACGCCATGACGGTGGAGCGTCAGCGCGGTCGTCAGGATGATGAAGAACATCACGAAGTTGGAGAAGAACGTGCCGGTGCCGATGTCGAGCTGGCGGTCGCTGATCTCCCGCGTCGTCGCGCGCTCCCGGCGGCGGAGCATCTGGCGCCCCATGGCCTTCTCCTCCTCGACCTCCTGCGAGGCCTGCCAGAAGAAGAGGTACGGAGAGATCGTCGTGCCGAGGATCGCGACGAGAGTCTCCCAGGCTTCCCGGCCGTGGGGGATCGCGGGGACGAAGGCGTCGCGGAGGACGCTCCTCCACTCGGGCCCGATCTCGATCGCCGTGAGGACGTAGGCGAAGAGAACGAGCGCGAGCCACTTGAGCGTCCGGGCGATCAGGTAATAGGGGAGGCGGATCGTCGCCCACGCGATCCCGACGCCGAAGAGGACGACGAAAGAGTGTGAGTCGATCCCGGTAAGCATCTCGGCCGCGTCCGCCATACCGGCGAGGTCCGCGCCGATGTTGATCGCGTTGGCGGCCAGCAGCGCGATCGCGACCAGGACCAGGCTCCACCGGGGGAACTTCTTCGAGAGCGCGCCGGCGAGCCCCCGGCCCGTGACCATTCCGATGCGCGCGCACATCATCTGGACGGCCGCCATGAGGGGCCAGGTCAGCCACGCCGTCCAGAGGAGCGCCGTCCCCAGCCGCGCCCCGGCGATCGAGTACGTCGCGATGCCGGAAGGGTCGTCGTCGGCGGCCCCCGTGATGACTCCCGGGCCGAGGACCGACAGGAAGCGTCGCGCGAGTCCCGGCCGTGGCGGCGTTTTCTTCCCGGGGGCGTTCTTCATGTCCGCGAGAGCCTTAGCACGAAGCTTGCCCGGTCAATCGTGAAGCCGCTGGTAGGATTGCGGCAAGGGCGCCGATGCGGCTGTTCAAGAGGATTCTGTTGATCGCGGGTCTCCTTCTCGCCGGCGTTGTCGGCGTCATCGCCTGGAAGTTCGGGCCGCGCAACGTCATCGGCATGCTGCGGTACGACCAGAGGGAGGAAGGCAGCCTCAGAGTCGGCGACCGCGCCCCGGACGTCTCTCTCGTCTCGTTGGACGGCAAGACCCCGGTTCGCCTCTCCGAGAGTCTCGGCGGCCGGCCCCTCATCCTCGTCTTCGGCAGCTATACCTGACCCCCCTTCCGGCGCTCGGTCGGGCGCGTGGAGAAGATGTACGAGCGGTACCGGGACCGCGTGGGCTTCCTGACCGTGTACATCAAGGAAGCCCATCCGCTGGACGAATGGCAGATGGACTCGAACGAGAAGGAGAGCGTCTGCTACCCGCAGCCCAAGACGCTCTTGCAGCGCGTCGCGATCGCCAACGACTTCGTCAAGCGCTTCTCCTACCGCGTCCCGCTCGCCGTGGACGGCATGGGGAACCCGGCCAACGCCGCCTACGCCGGATGGCCCGAGCGCTTCTACATCCTGGATGAGAACGGCGTGATCCTCTACAAGGGCAAGCCCGGCCCTTTCGGCTACCACCCCGAGGAGGTCGAATCCTGGCTCGCGTCGCGCTTCCCCGCGGAGAAGACCGCTCGGCGCCGGTGAGAGCGAGCGGGACGCCTGGCCTGCGGGGCGCCCGGTCAGCCCCTTCCCCAGCCGTCCCGGAACTCGTTCCTGCGCCTCCAGACGTAGAGCAGAATCGCGGCGTTGACGGCGAGGACGAGGTAGCGGCGCGGTCCCGACGGCCTGCGGAAGATCTCGAAAATCTCGAACGGGATTCCGAGCGCCGTCAGCACGATCGTGAAATAGGTGGACCACCAGACGCGCGCCGTCAAGAGCGTCGCCTCGGTCCCGAAGACGGCCGAGACGAAGAGCGAGAGATAACCGAGCCCCATCGCCAGTCCGGGCGTCAGACGGGAAAAGGCCCGGATCAGCTCGTTTTCCGGCGAGGACCGGAAGAAGTGCGCGACCTCTTGCGCCGACGGGAACGGATCGGTCCTCGAGAGTTTCAGGGCGGCGATCGCCACGAGCAGAAAGATAACCGCCTTGAAGTACTTGAAGGCGATGATCGCCAGGAATCCCCCCGACAAATTTCTTTGATTGTTCATGGGCGCCGCGCTCGGATTCGCGATCCTATCCTTTCGGCGCAGCGGCGGCCGGTCGCGGACTTCGTGATCTGATTGGGCGGTTCACGGGGAGGTGCCCATGGTCAGGCCGGTGTCGGTGTTCTTTCTCGCGGCGTCGCTCGCGGCGTCGGTGGCGGCGGCGGCGCCACCGGAGCGGCCGGTTCTCGTCTACCGTCCCGCGCACGACGAGTTGAAGTACACGTTCGGCGGGGCGGCGGCCGCGCGCCGCATTCAGCCGGGCACGCGGATCGTCTCCTGGAGCGAGGATTGTTACGACGGCGCCGTGACGAAGCCCGGCCAGATCCCGTCGAAGGTCCAGCTTCCCGGCCACGACAACCCGCAGACGGGCCCGTTCTACGTCGAGGGCGCGGAGCCGGGCGACACGCTCGCGATCGCGATCGAGAGGCTCGAGCCCGCGCGCGACTACGGGATCTCCTCTTCGTTCCCGGGCTTCGGGGCCTTGAACGGCACCGACCGGACGGCGCTCCTCGGCGCCGACCTGCCCGAGACGGTCTGGTTCTACCGGGTGGACAGGGCCAAAGGCGTCGCGCGCACCCGCTCGCAGGATGGGAAACACTCCTGGGAGATCCCGCTCGCGCCGTTTCTCGGCTGCCTCGGCGTCGCGCCGGCCGGCGGCGAGGTCCGCTCGACGATCGTGCCGGACAGCTTCGGCGGCAACATGGACTGCCCCGAGGTGCGCGCGGGCAACACGGTCTACCTCGGCGTGAACGTGCCGGGCGGCCTCCTCTCCTTCGGCGACGGGCACTTCGCCATGGGGGACGGGGAGATCATCGGGACGGCTGTCGAAGGCGCGATGAACGTCGAGCTGACGGTGGACCTCATCAAGAAGCGGCCGACCCCCTGGCCCCGGATCGAGAACCGGGAGTGGATGATGTCCGTCGGCGCCTCGCGGCCCCTCGAGGACGCCGCCCGGATCGCGTTCAAGGACATGGTCGCCTGGGTCCGCGAGAAGACCGGGCTCGCCGAGATGGACGCCTACGAGTTCGTCTCGCAGGCGGCGCGCGCCCCGATCGTCGAAATGGTGGACCCCCAGTACACCGTCCTCGTCAAGATCGAGAAGAGCCGGCTGCCGGCTCTCGCGAAATGAGACCGGAGGCAGAATGAAGACGCTCCCGCTCGCGCTGCTCCTCCTCGCGGCCGCGTCCCCGCCTGTAACCCCAACCCCGCCCGGCGCGCACGACCTCGAGCGCTCCGTCGCGGCGATGGTGAAGATCGGCTTCTGCTTTGGCCCGAGCTTCTCCCCCGACGGGAAGCGCATCGCGTTCGTCTCGAACATGACCGGCACTCCGCAGATCTTCGTCGTCGGCAGCGGCGGCGGCTGGCCGGAGCAGGTCACGGCATTCGACGATCCGGTCGGGTTCGTCACCTGGTCTCCCGAGGGATCCTGGCTCGCGTTCTCCCTCGCGCCGGGCGGCGGCATGAACCAGCAGGTCTATCTCGCGCACCCCGACGGGTCCGGCGTGAAGCGACTGACCGACGGCGGCAAGGAGACCAACCAGCTCGACACGTGGAGCCGGGACGGCCGCCTGCTCGCCCTCGGGTCGAACCGCCGCGACGGCGCCGCGATCGACGCGTATCTCTACGACATGGAGTCCGGCCGGATGCGCCTGGCCGCGCAGAACCGCGGCGTCGGCAGCTTCCTCGACCTGTCGCGCGACGGCAAGCGCGCGCTGCTCTTCCGCCTCGTCAGCCGCGGCGACGACAACCTCTATCTCGTGGACCTCGCGACATCGAAGGAGACTCTCCTGACGCCGCACGAGGGGCCCGGGAGCTTCGCGGGCCTCTTCTCCCGCGACGGACGGACCATCTACCTCCAGTCGAACAAGGACCGCGACCGCGTCGCGTTCGCTCGAACGAGGCTCGGCCCCGACGGGAAGCCCGGTCCCATCGAAGTCCTCGCGGAGCGCCCGGACGCGGAGCTTGCCGACATGGAGCTCGACGACGCCGGAGCGAAAGCCGCGCTGCTGTGGAACGCCGCGGGACGGAGCGAGCTCGAGATCCGCGACCTCGCCTCATCGAAAACGATCGCGCGTCCGAAGCTGCCGGCGGAGCTTGCCGGCGGGCTCCGCTTTTCCAAAGACGGGAGGCTCCTGGCGATGACGGTCTCGGGCGCCGCGACTCCTCCGGACATCTGGGTGTACGACCTCGCAGCGGACCGGTTCCGCCAGGTCACGCACAGCCCGCATGCGGGCGTCGATCTCGCGAAACTCATCCGTCCGGAGCTCGTCAGGTTCCCCGCGCACGACGGCCTGGAGCTGTCCGGCTGGCTCTACCGCCCCGCGGGAGCCGCGCCGTATCCGATCGTCCTCTCCTTCCACGGCGGCCCGGAGGGGCAGGAGCGGCCCGGCTTCAACAGCACGTGCCAGGCGCTCCTCGCCAACGGCATCGCCGTCTTCGCCCCGAACGTCCGCGGCTCTTCCGGCTTCGGCAAGAAGTTCGTGAATCTCGACAACGGAGCGCTCCGGAAGAACGGCGTCCGGGACATCGAGGCATGCGTCGAAGCGGTCGTCAAGTCGGGCGTCGCGGATCCGAGGCGCATCGGCATCATGGGGGGCTCCTACGGCGGCTACATGGTGATGGCGGGACTGACCGAGTATCCGAAGACGTTCGCCGCAGGCGCCGACCTCTTCGGCGTCGTCAACTTCGAGACGTTCTTCAAGCACACCGAGCCGTGGATGGCGGCGATCTCGAAGATCGAGTACGGCGACCCGGACACGGAGGCCGCGATGCTGCGCGACCTCTCGCCGATCCACAAGGTGGACCGCGTGACCGCGCCGACGATCGTGCTGCACGGCGCCAACGACACGAACGTTCCGGTCGTCGAGGCCGAGCAGGTCGTCGAGTCTCTCAAGAAACGCGGCGTCCCCGTCGAATACGTCCTCTTCCCCGACGAAGGCCACGGCTTCCGAAAGACTCCCAACAAAATCCGCGCCGCCGTCGCCATCGTCCAGTGGTTCTCGAAGTACCTCAAGGCGGAACCATCCTCCTTGTGATTGGCTCCTTACCAGGGTAGGATTCCAGGAGGAACAGATTATGGCAAATGCTGTGAAGGTTACCGTGAGTCTGCCGGAGGATCTGCACAGGGCCGTCGAGCGCCGCCGCCGGGCGCGCAGGCAGAGCCGAAGCCAGTTCTTCCGCGACGCCGTCTTGTCCGTCCTGCGGGCGGAAGGCGAACGAGAGGCCGCGGATCGCTACGTCGAGGCCTATCGGAGGCAACCGGAGGAGCCCAACGAGGTGACCGCGATCGACCGGCTCGGCCGCGGCGCGCTGGAATCGGAGCCCTGGTAGTGCGCCGCGGCGAGGTCTGGTGGGCCGATCTGACTCCCCCCGCGGGAAAACGTCCCGTCCTGCTGCTCTCGCGCGAAGAGGCCTACAGGGTCCGCGCCCTCGTTACCGTCGCGCCGGTCACGACGCGCGTCCGGAAGATCCCGGCCGAGGTCTCTCTGAGCAGGGAGGACGGCCTGCCGAAAGACTGTGTCGTCAATCTCGACACGATCGTGACGATCGCGAAGGCTTCGCTGAGCGATCGAATCACAGTTCTGAAGCCGGAGAAACTGCTCGCCGTCGAGGATGCGATTCACTTCAGTCTCGGCCTCACACGGTAGCGCGTCAGACGGTTAAGAGGCCTTTGCTGTCAAGCCGCCCCAGCCCGATACGACCAACGCCGCGCCGACGAGCCTGGGCAAGTCTTCGTCGGAGACGCGATTGATCCGGATCCAGCCAGTGACTCCTATAGACGCAAGGGAACGCTTCGATGAAACCCTCGTTGCGCAAGATTCGGTCCACGGCGTCGCGGACCGCCACCGGCGCCACGTCCACCACAACTAACCAGCGATCGTTCACCAGCGGATCCTCAGCGCCCGCAGTGGCTCGCCGCCCTGGAGCCAGACGGCGAGCGACCTGGCATGCTCCTCGATGTGACCCGCGAGCGACTGCTCGGAGCCATCCCAGGGGACCTTGCGATCGAGCGCCTGGCCAACCGCGGCGGCCACATGCCGCCGGGCACCTGCCGTCAGGTGTCCATCGGTATTGAGTTTGAGCACTTTTCCTCTTGAGATCAGGCCGATGACCGGCCGATCCACCACCGGCACCCTGAAGGGCTCGACAAGATCGAAGACAAGAGCGCCGCGGTCGCCGGGCGACGCATGCAGCATTCCGATCCCCGGCTCAAGGCCCGCCCTGCCGATCGCGCCCCAGACCGCTGCGTAGAGAATGCCGTATCCGTAGTTCAATGCCGCGTTGATCGGATCGACCGCGCCCCGGCCAACTCTCTTGAAGTCACTGCTTAGCACGGCACGAAGGGCTAACCAGTAGGCGGCTCCCGCGCGTCCTTCGACTGAAAACACCTTACGGCGAGCGGCGTCAACATCTCCGTTGTCCACTTGCGGAAGCCCTTGCGAAAGACTCACTATGCAGTCGGCACCTTCACGCAGGAGAACTCCCTCGGGTGCCGTCCGACGCCGGGAATACTTGGCGTAATACCGCAAGAGCCGCTCCTGGTTGGCGAGCTTCGCGCCGATCAGCTCCTGAGCCACGAGAATCGCCAACGGCCCGCTCCGAGCCGCAACTTGCGAACCAAGCAGGTCTCCTGAACCTCTCGCCGTCAAGGGGCGCAGAACAGCCCACGGGCGTTCGCCGTGACGGGCAAAGAGCAGCGGGACATCGTATTCGGCGAGCCTCTCGAGGAGCGGGGTCGTCACGACGATCCCGTAACTATCGACCTGCAGAGTCCGCATCGCCTCGATCGGCGCCTCGAAGACTACGTTCCGCTTTCTGCGAAGAACCATCCGGTCCTGCTCGAGACTCGCCACGGCGCCGTATCCGAAGATGCTGATGTGACCCGCAGCGTTTACGGCGGCGGGCCGGTGACCCGCCCGCTCCAGGACAGCCGGCGAGCGCCGGTCCACCGAGGCGAGAGAGGTGACCTGTGCCGGAGCTGGCCTGGGCGGGAGCGCATACTCATTGTCGGTGTTGGTTCTTTCCTCGCCGTAGGCGCCGGGCGCTCGCGCAGGCTGCTCCTCCACCACGAACCGTTCGGTCTGCGCTAAGACAAGCGACGTGTCGAGCCGCCGGCCGGTGGCCCACTTGCGCAGCAACTCAACCCGCTCCATCTCGAGTGCCCTGAGCGCCTCGGTCGTCACCGCGCTGCTAAGATCGAAGTAGTTTCGGAACCCCCGTACATAGGCGTCGAGGAACCTCAGTGATTCAGCCGTAGGCATGCCGGCCTGAAGGAGCGCACGCAGGGAAAGACGCGATTCGTCGAGGCGCGCCTCCGGTATCCGGACAGCAGGTCCTCGAAATGAGAAGCCCAGGAACTCGAAGCCCTCTTCCACGGAAACGAAGGTCGTCTTCGTTGGTTTCACGGAGAGTTTCAGCTCGCGCTCGAGGAACGCTTCCAGCGCATCAGCCGCCTCGCGCGCTTCGGCTTCGCTATCACAGAGAGCGACGAAGTCATCGGCGTAACGTACGTAGTCCAGGGCTCTTGTTTCCATCCAACGATCGAGAGGCGTCAGGCACAGATTGGCGAGGACGGGTGAGATGGGCGCTCCTTGAGGAACTCCACGCCGGGGAACGGTCTGGCGGCCGTTCTCCAGAACCGGATTCGTGATCCACATCTCAACAAATCGAATGAATCCTTCATCCGCGATGTGTTCCCGCAGCATTGCAAGGAGGAGCCGGTGATCGATTGTGTCGAAATACGACGCGATATCGGCGACGAGCGCCCAGCCCGAAGTCAATCGGGGGGACGCCGCGAGCTCCAGCACCGCTCGGCGGGCGGACCGTCCGGGTCGGTAAGCGAAGGAATGATCGGAGAATACCGGTTCCAGTTCGGCAGACAGTACTTCGGCCGCGGCGCCCATAAGCACTCGGTCTACGACCGCCGGGATGGCCAATGGCCGCTGCTCGCCTGACGCCTTCTCTTCCCAGATACGCAGGGCAGGCTGCGGTCGATAGCGCCCCTGCCGAACCGTGTTCTGGAGCTCACCAAGATGCTGCTGCCTCTTCTCGCTGAATGCTTCGACGGTGACACGGTCTGCCCCGGCAGCGCCCTTGTTGCGGTATGTGCGCCGCCAGGCTGAGGTGAGGCGTTCCATCCGGATAGCGCGTTCCAGAAGGCCGCGAGTACGACCTTTGCGCGCGACCTGCTCTGCATGGGCCTCAATACGGCGCCGATTCTCGATGACGATCACGCGATCAACGAGGTATCGCTTGCGGCCTTCGATGCGAGCCGAGACCAGGGCGCTGGAGATCACGTCGGGCAACGCTCGGACGGTCTCGACGCCGCACCAGCGGTCGAGCGGCGCTCCGCGCTGATGGACGAAGAACCAGCTGGCCTTGTCTTGCCATCCAAGCATCCGCTCCGCTTCGGCGAGAGCGACCGAACCCCAGGCCGCGAGGGATGGCGCGCCGAGAGCACGATGAACGATCACGGCGGGTCTGTGGCCGAACCATGACTCGGGAGGGGCATTCGGAAGGCGTGCCGCCGTCACCAGGGTGATCCGGAGCCGTCCCCGGTTCACGCGAGCGAGCAACTCTGCGCTGGCGCAGACGGGACTTGGAGGATCGATGACGATGAAGCGCTCCAGGTATGAAGGACCATTTCGCCTCGTCTTCTGGCGCCCGGCCAGCGCTGCCAGCAGATGGAGCCACAAGAGGAGCGAATAACGGCCACTGTGACCGGAACAAGAAGCTTGCGACTCGATTACGCGCACTTCAGGCCGGGCCGCGGGTTCGATGAGAACGGATGGAGTCGCGAAAGGAAAGATCCGGTCTAGCGTGTCGTCATGGCCGATGACTCGCTCAACCCTCTCCTCCAAGAGGCGCCAGAACACAGATCCCGGCCGAGCCGCCAACAGCGGCGCAGGGTCGTGGCCTGCGCGTTGGAACTCCCGGATGCATTCGCGGCGGAAGTTCCGGTCGATCAGGTATCTTTTCCAGGCGTAGAGTCCCGTGCGCGGCAGGAATACCGGAATCCTCGCGAATTGGTCGAATAGCGCTCGAATGGCGTGACTTTCCGCAAAATGACCAGCAGGCCTGAGCCACGCCGCAAAAACCGCACCCGCCGCCTCTCGCGCCTCCGCAGGCAGTTCATTGAAACCGCCAACAGGAAAGATCGCGTCCCGCGAGTCCACTTCCGCAAGCACGGCGCGGCCCTGTGGCAGAGCGGCGGCAAGAATCGTCCCTTCGACTGCAGAGAAATCCGCCACAAGAACCGAACGCCCCGCGTGCATCTCTTCGGAAACCTGGCGAAGGAGATAAGCCGATCGGGCAATACTCGGGTTCGCCGCGACGACGATCGCCGGAGCCATGATCGGGGCGCCACGAGCGAGCGCCCCCGCGAGTCCTCCCTCGCCCGGCCTGGAGCCGACGTCGGTGTTGAGGGCTTCCATAAGCCACGATCACTCAGCGCCCCCGCATGATGCGATGGAGACGCTCGTCAATCCGATTGTGCACCGCGCGCTGAGGTCGCTCGCGGGCGAGCCCGTCAACCGGCCGGGTTGCGTCGGATGCGCGGCAGCCGTCGAGCCCGCCTCCAGCGGCTCGTTCGGCAGCGACGACCTCGCAGACGCAGTTGGTCGCTCGCAAGGGAGCGTTGCGAAGCTGCCGTAGTCTGCCCGGAGCCAACACCGGCAACCAGGCATGGCCAGCGTCAATTGCTTCGCGATTCGAGACATCGAGGTCGTTCCCTCAAAAGACGTCAGGGAAACCTCGGTCTCGGAGGTGTTGCACTTGCCGACCGCCTGACCGAGCAGATCCTCGTGCCCGCCAACCATGCTGCTGTTACCCGCCGAACCGCGCCACAAATTGAAGAAGGAAGTCGTCGGGCTCGCCGCGGCTCCCGGAGGCGGGGTCGTGCCGTCGAACAAGCGGGCCACGTACTTGAGGCCCAGAGGCTCGCGCTGGTCGTCGCCGCCGCAATCCAGCGGTGGAGCGATGAAGCCGCCGCCGGTCGTTTTCGTGCAGCCCGCGGGATCCGCCGTGTGCACGTAGCGGCGATAGAACGTACGCCGTCCGGGCACGCCGGTGCTCAAGGGTTGCTTTGCGAATTGAGGCATCGAAGTCGTTCCCTTTTGGTGTGCCCGTCCCGCCCGCCCATTCAGGGCAAAATTCGCGCCATGCCTCGGGGAGGGCCCGTCCAGGGAAATTAGGGTCGAACTTGAATTACGGCCGCTTCGTCAATACAGAATCTCGAAGATTAGTTCAAAATCTTGGACTGCCCACCGCAACGCCGCCTGATCAACGGCGTTCTAGTTATCTTATCCGAGCCGCGCCCAAGCTTGGATTCTCGCATTAGACATAACAACCGTACCCGGACAAAAAAAAAGGCGCCCCGGTTTCGCGGGGCGCCTGGAAACGATCCGGAGCGCCGGCGCTACCAGCGGCGGTGACGCCGCTCGTGCCGGAAGGAGCGGCCGTCCCGATCGCGGCGGGCGAAAGGGCGTTCGAAGGAACGGTACGGCCGGACGTGCCGATACCCGATCCGGTAGTCGCGGACGATCGGCCTCCCGTAGGCGAACGGATTGCCGGCGACGATCCACCGGGAGCCGTAGCGTCTGCACGGAATCCAGCGCGAGTCGTACACGAAACCGTAGCCGTAATTCGGACTCAGGAAGACCCGTTCGAAGTAGGGCCGCGGAACGTACGCGCCCACGACCGGCACGAACGGACCTCCGACCCTGATCGAGAAAGAACCGTGCGGACCGCGCACCGTCCCTCCCAACGCGACCTGCGCCCTCGCGGAGCCCGGCGCTGCGAGCAGCGCGATCGCGATCGCGGAAGCGACGAGAATGAGATTCTTCTTCATGGCGGATTCTCGCATTAGACATAACAACCGTACCCGGACCGCCTTCTTCATTAGGCTCCATAGATCCGATCCGCTGATGCAATTGGCGAGAAAGATATTGCCCTGACGGTAGTTGCCTTTCTCGAGTCGAATGCCTTCGAAAGGCATTAAAGGCGTGTTTCCAGCGACCTGTCTCGCAAACTCGAGACAAGAGGCTGACCGAGTTCGAGAGCCCCACCTGAGGAGCTACTTGCATACAGTACGTCCTCGCCGGATTGGGCGACAGACCGTCAAAACGCGGCGCTTACCGCTTAGTCTCATAAGACTTACCGAGTCTTGACGAAAGCCTACCACGAGACGGAACGGGAGTGCGTAAAATGCCGGGCGTACCGCCCAAAAAGTTGGACTAAGGTCAAATCCACCTAGCCCAATGCCCTCCCCCATTTCTTCCTAAACTACTGATGATAAAGTTCTTGTCTGCCGATTTGCTCGCGAGTGGAGTGTCTCATGGTCCGAGGGAGCGCTTTCTCGAAATGGGGTATCTCGGGTAAGGGCCTTGCAGACCTCAACGACGTCTGCAAGCGCCGGCCGTGCTCAAGGCTGCTGGAGAGAAGTTCGAGTCCATCGTCCGACTTACGTTGGCGACTTCGAGAGCGACCCCGGGTCCTGGCCTGCGCAGGGTGTCTTTCGCGCTAGTCGCAGGTCTGGTAGAGACAGCTACGGACGAAGGACGGCCTTGAGGACGGCGAGACGCTCCATGTCTTCGAGGGCTTCGGACGCCTGCGCGAGGCTGTATTCGCGGGTGATCAGGGTTCGCCATTGGAAGCGGGCGTTGTGGCGGGCCATGAGTTGAAGCGCGCGGTGGAGGTGGGTGAACTCGTAGCCCCAGCAGCCGAGGATCGTCGCGTGCTTGCGGTTGATGTGGCGGTGCGGGTTGAGCGTTACGTCGCCGGCGTCGGTGTACTGGCCGACGACGACGTAGCGGCCGGCGTCCCGGAGCATCTCGAGCCCCTCGGGGACCGCGGCGGGATTGCCGGATGCCTCGATGACGACGTCGGCTCCCCGGCCGCCCGTGCGAGCGCGCACCCAGGCGATGCGCTCGGCCATGTTCGGGACTTCCGTGATGTCGAGGGTGTCTGCCGCGCCGAGCCTCTTCGCGGCGTCGAGCCTCGCCTTCGGCGCGCCGACGACGAAGACCGCGAGCGCGCCGGAGAGCTGCGCGAAGATCGCGGCGTTCAGGCCCACGGGGCCGCTCCCCTGGACGACGACGGTGTCGCCCAGGGCGATGCCGGCGCGCTCGACGGCATGGAAGCCGGTCGGCAGGCCGCAGCCGCCTCCCATGAAATCGAGCGCGTCGATCCCCTCCGGCAGCGGCAGGACCTTCACGCCCGGCAGGATCTCGATTCGCTCGGTCCAGCCGCCGAGGAGCCCGTCGTCCGCCGAGGTCGTGATGCCGTAGACCCGCCGGTGAGGACAGCGCGTCGCGGCCTTCGCGACGAGGCAGTGCCAGCAGTTTCCACAGGTGCCGAAGACGTCGAAGAAGGTCACGAGCGTCCCTGTTTCGATCGGGCGCCCCTCGACGTCGAGTAGTGGCCCGTTCGTCTCGAGGACTCGGCCGCAGTTCACGTGTCCCGGGATGATCGGGTACGGCACGCCGGCGAGGCGGCCATGATGGAGATGGACGTCCGTTCCGCAGACCTCGGTGGCCACGGTCTCGAGCACCGCGCCGCCCGGCTTCGCCCCCGGCGCGGGGAACCGCCGCCGCTCGAGCGGCCGGCCGGGTCCCGGCATGACGACGGCTTCGACCGTGTTCATGGCGTTCGCGGGCGCCGCGGGTGCGTGAGCGAAAGGAGCGAGCCGGCCGCCACGGTGATCGTCGAGCCCAGCAGGGAGTACCAGGGCCAGGCGATCCGCTCTCCGAGCGAGAAGGGGATCCATCCCTTCGAGCCGAGCCACAGGGCGAGCATGAAGAGCGTCGAGAAGGCGACGGCGAAGAGCAGGTCTCTCTCGTCCACGCGCCGCGCGTAGAGCGCGAGGAGAAACGCGCCGAGCAGGCCCCCGGCCGTCACGCTCGCCAGCCCGAGGGCGACCTGGACGGCCGGCTGGGACTGCGTCAGCTGAGAGAATCCGACCGCGAGCGCCGCCAGGAGCACGCTCCAGAAGAGGGTCAGGGAGCGCCCCAGACGCAGGCCGCTCTTTCCCGCCAGGCGGTCGGCTCCCCGCATCGGGGCGACGAGGTCGTGCGCCAGCGCCGAGGCGAGCGAGTTCAAGGCCGACGACTCCGAGCACATCGCGGCCGAGAAGATTCCCGCCACGAGGTACGCCGACACGAATCCGGGGAGATGGCTCACGATGAACGTCGGGAACACTTCGTCCGGTCCGCGGAAGGCGCCGGCGGCGGAAGGATCGATCGGGCGTCCGTGGAAGAAGGCGAAGAGCATGACGCCGATCGCAAGGAAGAGCGACATCTGCGCGAAGACGACGAAGCCGCTGCCGATCAGGGCCTTCTGCGCGTCTCGGAGGCCGCGGCAGGCGAGCAGCCTCTGGACGATCAGCTGGTCGGCCCCGTGGCTCGCCATCGCGAGGAACGTCCCGCCGAAGACTCCCGCCCAGAACGTGTAGGGGCGGGCGAAGACGAGCTCGAAGTGGAAGAGGTGCGCCGGCTGGCCCGCCGCGGCGTTGGCGGCGAGCGCGCCGGCAAAGCCGCCGGGCACCTTCGCGAGAAGAAACCCCAGGGCCAGCAGCGCTCCCGAGAGATAGACGAAGGCCTGGATCAGGTCGATCCAGATGACCGCCTTGATGCCTCCCAGGAACGTGTAGAGGGCCGTCGCGCCCGCGAGGATCAGGACGGCGGTCCAGATCGGGATGCCGAGGATCAGGGCGATCGGGATGGCCGGGACCGCCAGCCGCACGGCGGCGGCCATGACCCGCGTGACCATGAAGAGGAGGGAAGTGAAGCGCCGGGCGGCCGGCCCGAACCTGGTCTCGAGCAGCGCGTAGACGGTCGCGAGCTCGCCCTTGAAGTAACTCGGCAGGAGCAGAAACGAAACCGCGAACCGTCCCAGGATGTAGCCGAAGACGAGCTGCAGGAAGGCGAACCCCGTCCGGTAGGCGTCGCCGGGGATCGAGAGAAAGGTCAGCGCCGAGGTCTCGGTCGCGACGATGGAGCCCATGACCGCCCACCACGGCATCGCGTGGCTGCCGAGGAAATAGTCGCGGGCGTCCTTCTGTCCGCGCCCGATCCAGGCGCCGAGGAGGTTGATTCCTGCCAGGTAGACGAGGATCAGGAGGAGCGTCGGCAGCCCCACGCGCAGGGATTCCATGGGCGGGGGGATTATCCGTCGCTCCGCGCCAGCGCGGGAAATGCGCCTGACGGCGCACCGGCGGGCGGCTCGGCCGGATGCGGCCTCGACCGCCCGCCTTTTCCCGCGCTGGCGCTTCGCTCCCGCGGCGCAAGGCTCCTCCGCTCGGTTACTTCGCGGAGACTCCTCGCGCCGCGAGCACCGGCAGGATTCCGCTGGTCTATGAGCGGCGAGGTTGCACCGAGTACACCCTTGGCCCCTGAACCCTGTGATCCCCTCGCATTTCCCTGTCATTCTGAGCGGAGCGAAGGATCTGCTCTCGTCGCTTCGGGGGCGGGCTTCGCGTGGGCTGCTAAGATTTGGGGACTTTCATGTCTCCTTCCGGCGGGAACTGTCTCGGGTATTTTGAGGCGCTTGCGCCGATCGGAGCGGGAGGGCCTTGGTGATGGGCCTGCTCGCCGGGGCCCGGGACCTGGACGAGGCCGCGGCATGGTCGCAGCCGAGCGCCGCGCTGGACCACCGTCAGATCGCCGCGATGAGGCTGGTCCTTGCCGCCGGCGCGCTGCTCATCACCTACCTGGTTCCGTTCGAGCCCGACCGGCTCGTCGGCCTGACGTACACGCTCCTCTCGCTCTACACGCTGTACAGCGCCTGGATCTACGTGATGGTTCTCCTGCGGCGGCGCGCCGCCGAGCGCATGCTCGACTGGGCGCACTGGGTGGACGTCGCGTGGTACACCGGCCTGATCACGCTGACCCGCGGGACGAACAGCATCTTCTTCTACGGTTTCTTCTTCGTCATCCTGGTGGCGTCGTTTCGATGGGGTTTCGCTCCGGGAATGCGCGTGGCCCTGGTTTCGGCTGTCCTGTTCTCGGCCGTCGGCTACCTGACGGCGCCGGACCCCTCCGAATTCGAGCAGCGCTTCCTCATCCGCCCGATGTACCTGCTCGTCCTCGGATACCTCATGGCGCGGTGGGGCGGACTGGAGGTCGCGCAGCGGCGCCGGCTCGAGTTCCTGAAGGGGGTCAGCGCGATCTCGGGCCCGCATCTCAGCGTGGATCAGGTTGCCGGCCTGGTCCTGCATCGCCTGACGCGGCTCTTCGAGGCCGACGCCTCCCTGCTCCTGATGGAGAGCCCTCGGCCCCCGGGCATGACGCTGCGGCGGGTGAGCCGGTCCGACCCGGAAGGGGCCGCCGCCTCCCAGCGGCTGCCCGACGAGCTGTCGCGGATCCTGCTCTCGCTTGACCCGGACTCCCTCGTCGCGTACCGGCGGCCGGACGCCATACGCGACTGGCCGGCGCGGCCGGAAGGGGGCTCGCCCGGAAAGCCGGGCGCGTCGGCCGGCGAAGCCATGCGCCAGCGCTGCGAGTCGCTGGCCGTGACGCTCGAGGCGGACGCCTTCGTCACCGTTCCGCTCGCCTGGCGCAAGCGCAACATCGGCCGGCTCTACGTCCTGTCCCGGCGCCCGCGCCGCTTCACCGAATCCGACGGGGAATTCCTGCTCCAGGTCGTCGATCACATCCTTCCGCTCGTCGAGCACCTCCAGCTCCTGGATCGGCTGGCCGCCGACGCGGCAAGAGAGGAACGCCGGAAGATCGCCCTCGACCTCCACGACAGCGTGATCCAGCCGTACCTCGGGCTCCAGCTCGGCCTGGCGGCCCTCCGGCAGAAGCTCGGTCCCGACGACGGGAGAGTGAGAGATGATGTCGAGCGCCTCATGGAGATGATCGGCGTCGGGATCGAGAACGTGCGCGGCCGGGTGCTCACGCTCCGGGAGGAGGCGGGCTCCCCGGGGGGATTCGTGCCCGCGATCCAGCGCTTCGCGGCGAAGTTCACGGAGATCAGCGGCATCGGGGTGACAGTCAACGTCTCCGGCGAGATCGGGATCGGCGATCGGCTCGCGGCCGACGCCTTTCACATGGTGGCGGAGGGACTGAGCAACATCCGGCGCCACACGAGGGCGTCCCGCGCGGCGCTCGACCTCGAATGCCGCGACGGGCGCTTCCTCCTTCGCATCGAGAACGGCGGCTGGGACGACCCGAATGCCGCCGCCTTCACGCCGCGTTCCATCACGGAGCGCGCCGCTGCCCTCGGAGGCCGGGTGGGCGTCGAGCGGCTGCCCGACGGCGGCGCCGCCGTGACGATCGAGATCCCGGTGTCGATGTAACAGGAGGGAGCAGCCACATGACGATGCCGTCCGCAGAGGTCTCGCCCATCCGCATTCTCCTGATCGACGATCATGTCGTCGTCCGTTCGGGGCTTCGGATGTTGATCGAGAGCCGGGCCGGGCTCTCGGTGGTCGCCGAGGCCCAGGGCCGGGCCGATGGGCTCGCCGCGGCGGCTCGCGAAGCGCCGAATCTGATCCTCCTGGATCTCGATCTCGGAAGCGAGGATGGCCTCGACATGATCCAGGACCTGCTCGCGGCCGCGCCGCGCGCGCGCGTCCTGGTGCTGACCGGCCTGCGGGACACGATGGCGTGCCGGCGCGCCCTGAGTCTCGGGGCCGTGGGCCTGGTGCACAAGGAGAAGGCGGGCGACGTGCTCATCAAGGCGATCGAGAAGGTCCACGCGGGGGAAGTCTGGATCGACCGGACCACGATGGCGGACCTCGTCGCGGAGCTCTCGCGCGGGCGCAAGGGCGAGACCGAAAGCCCCGAGGCCGTCAAGATCCGGTCGCTCTCCGCGAGGGAGCGGCAAGTGATCGGGCTGATCGGGGAGGGACTGAGCAACAAGCAGATCGCCGAGCGCCTCTTCGTCAGCGAGATCACGGTGCGGCATCACCTGACCTCGATCTTCTCGAAGCTCGGCGTGCACGACCGCCTCGAGCTGCTCGTCTACGCCTTCCGCCGCCAGCTCGTACCGCCGCCCGAGCCAGGTTAGTTCAGGGGCACCCGGCAATGGAATCGAGAGTGCGGAAAGGCCGCCCCGGAGCAGGCGGCGTTTCCCTCCGTCGGCACGCGGCGGCCTGCCGCAAGCTGGAGAACCGGCCGCCGCTGAGGGTTCGTCGCACGGGCAGGGTGGCGCCGGATGCGCTCTTCCATGCTCCTCACCCATCACCTCCTGCGGAAAGCGCCGCCGGCTCCGGGGCTCGCATTGCGCGCTCGAAGCGGGGGTGAAAGAAAAAGGGCCGGCTGCTGGCGCAGCCGGCCCGGCTTGAATCAGGGGAGTCCGGGACTCAGAAGGTCTTGCTCCAGGTGCCGAACGGCATGAAGGCGTTGCCGTTCTTCAACCGGTCGACCGTGACGTCGATCGTCTTCTTGCTGGTCTTGGTCACCGGCGCCGGGGTCGCCCCGAGGACGAAGCCGTCGAGCAGGTAGAGAGTGGACGGCGACCCGTAGAGAGAGAACTCGAGCCGGCTGTCGGCCTGCGTGTCGTTGAACCACAGTCTGGCGGTACCACTCCGGTGGCCGCCCACGGCGGTGATCCGGACGGACAGCCGGATGCCCAGCGTGTCTCCCGTCACGATGGGCACGGGGCTGGTCGAGAGAGCGATGTCGATCGCCCGGAGGGCCGCGTTGTTGAAGCCGCTGCTGCCCCCCTTCACGTCGTCGATCTCACCCGTGCCGATGACCGATCCGTTCTTCAGGACCTCGGCCAGCACGTCGAAGTAGGTGCCGACGTCGTCGCTGTTCTTGAGGCCGAGCCAGATCTTGGCCGTCACCGGTCCGGAGAGGCCCGTGATCGTGAAGTCGTTGTTGGAAATGTCGAAGAAGACGTTGTCCACGGCCTCGACTTTGACCCGGGCGTGCTCCGTCACGACGCTCGGAAGCGTCACGAGCTCGGAGCCGTCGTTGGGAGTGCTTGCCGCCAGGACGTACGGGTAGGTGTGGCCTCCGTCGGTGGAGAGCGAGATCTTGACGTTCGCGGTGCTCACCGGCGCGATGTCCGTGTTGGCCGTGTCCCAGGTCACCGTCATCGACGATCCGCTCGGCACCGCGCCCCCGGAGTCGGGCGAGGTGACGCGGAACGGGCCCGCGTTGGTGGCGAGGAGCAGCGTCGTGTCGGCGAAATTGGACCCGCCGTTCTGGTCGCGGGCGGTGAAGCGCATGTGAAGCGAGAGCGGGCTCGCGTTGGTGCCGGCAAAGCCGACGTAGTCCAGGGTCGGGAGGAACTCGTTGAAACATTCCTTCACGTCGGGCGGCACCGGCGGCGCGATCTGGATGGACGGGCAGGCGCCGGTGTCCGCGTTCGTGTTGTTGTCGATGATCTTCTGCAGTTCCGGGAAGACCCGCGTCGGGCTCGTGGTCAGGTGGTTCTCGCCGGGCGAGTCGTACAGCAGCGTGCCGGCGGGGGTGACGAGCGCGGATTTCGCGAACATCGCGAAGAGCGCGCCGTTCGTCTTCGTGTTGTTCAGGAGCGCCGTGCCGGCCGAGCCGCCGCGGTCGTTCTGCTCCCAGCTGTAGATCAGCGTGTCGCCCAGGTCCGCGTCCGTCGCGCTTCCGGTCAGGGCAAACGGAGTCCGGAGCGGGATCGTGTACTGGGCCGGCACCGTGACGACGGGGATCGCGTTCCCCGTGGCGAAGTTGCCCGGTCCCCCCTTGTTGTCGACCGGGCCGCCCTTGTCGGTCTCGCCGACGAAGCCGGACGCGCCCGGGGTGAAGTCCTGCACCGCGAGGAGCACCGGGTTGTCCAATCCGGCCAGGGTTCCCGTGTACGTGACCTGGAAGCCGGTGTTGTTCAACGAACCGGAGCCGCCGAAGGCCGCGATCGTCGCGGTGCCCCCGGCCGGGAGGATCGGCGTGAGCGCGGCCAGGATTCCCGCGGTCGTGTAGTTGGTGCCGTTGGTGATCGTCGCCGAGACGCTGCCGTTGTAGTTCAGCGTGAAAGAGTCAAACGCGCCTCCGTGGTTGGTCTCCTCGACGGAGGCGAAGCAGCCTCCGCAGCTCAGGTTGACGAGCTCGATGTTCGGCACGTCGATCCCCGCCGACGCGCCGCCGTAGGTGACCGTGAAGCCGGTCGAAGCGGCGCCGGAGACGGTGACCGTGCCGGCGAACCCGGCGATGCCGTTGATCGCCGTCTGGATGTTCGTGGCGTTGTAGGGGAGGCCGCTCCCGCCGATCAGGACCGAGTCGTTTCCGCCGATCCGGACCTGGAAGGGGGAGGAGACCGTCGCCGTGCCGCCGCCCGAATTGGCGAGGCCGGCCGCCCCGGCGGTGTACTGGAACGTGCGCGACGTCGGAACAGCCGTGATCGTGAAGGTGCCGTTGTAGCCGCCGACGCCGACGCCGGAGACGACGACCATCTGGCCGACCGAGAAGATGTGCGCCGCCGCGGTCGAGATCGTGACCGTCGTGCCGACCTCGGTTGCGCCCGGCATTCCGAGCACGACGGTGCCGCCGCCCGAGGTCGGGAGGCCGGAGATGGGGTTCGTGTACTGGAATGACCTCGAGCTCGGAACCGCGTCAACCGTGAATGTTCCGCTGTAGCCGGCCACGCCGACGCCGGTGATCGTCACCGTGTCGCCGGGCTGCAGCGTGTGCGGGCTCCCGGTCGCGATCGTGCAGGTGTTGCCTTCCTCCTCGGCGCCGCCGCGGGAGGCCGCGCTCGGCGCGGCGTTGATCGCGAGGGAGAGCGGCTGGACCGTGGACGCCGCCGCGTAGCCGGGGCCGAACGTCACGACCTGGACCTCGTTGCCTCCGCCGAAGTGCCGCAGCGAGGCAGTCTGCACCTCGTTGATCGCAGACTGGTTCGAGGAGGTGTACGTCGAGATCTCCTGCTGGCTGCGCTGGCAGAAATACGGGTCGCTGTGCGGCTGCAGGTCGTCGGTCAGGCAGATGCCGGCGTAGGCCATGACCGAGGAGCCGCTGCCGGGCTCGACCGAGTTGGCCGCGCTGCGATTGCCGCCCGAGCAGTTCAACTGGTTGCCGTTGAAGGGGTGGTTGCCGCTGTACTCGTGCCCCATCTCGTGCGCCACGTAGTCCACGGCGTAGAAGTCGCCGACCGGCGTCGGGATGCCGGTGCAGCCGCCGGCCTTGTTGGAGCGGCCGACGACGCCGAGGTTCGCGACGCCACCGCCCGGCTGGCCCAGCCCGAGGTGGCCGATGTCGTAGTTGGACGCTCCGATGATCTGCCCGATGACGAACCGGGCGCGCGTCGTGGAGGAGCAGCCGGTGACCTGCGACTGCGTGAAGCAGGGGGCGGCGCCGCACGGCCCGTTCGGGCCGGTCGCGAGAGCCCACGTGTCGAGGTTCAGCAGGTCGTTGTTCGCGACGAGATCCATGTGGATCGACATGTCGTCCTCGTAGAGCTGGACGACGCGGTTTATCAGCGTGACCTTCGCCGCCGTCACGTTGGCGGGGCCGCCGAAGTAGTCGGAGTAGCCGGGATCGGTGATGAGCGCCAGGCGGTAGACCCGGCGCAGGTCGCCGGTCGGCGGATTGGGAGTCGCGTCCTGCGCGACGACCTCGAAGCTGACCGTCGCCGTGCCGCTGCCGTCGGTGGCCTCGACCGAGCGCGGGCCGAGCTGGCCGGCGGGATCCGCGTCGAAGGACGCGTCGAACGTGCCGAGGCCGTCGGCCGCCGCATGGATCGTGCGCGAGCCGCCCTGCCCGTCGGAGATGGTGATCGTGATCGCGGAGTTATCCGCGAAGCCGGTGCCGTGGAGCGCCACCTGGGCCGCGTTCCGGTAGAAAGAGTGGTCGGCCGTGATCTCGGGACTGCTCAACTCTCTCTCGATGAAGGCGCCGTGCGGATTCTCCGTGAGGTCGCGCGTGTAGTAGGAGACGTAGAGGCTCGTGTCGAGGTGGTAGTAGGGATCGATGTACCAGGTGCCTTTCGTCGAGCGGACCGAGGCGTGGAATCCGAGCGGCGTCATGTCCGCGCGGATCGTCGCCGTCGGGTCGTCGATGCCGTGGCCCCTGTACGTCTTGATGTCCGGGTGCTTGGCCGCCAACCCGGCTTCCATGACCGGCGAATCCGTCAGCGCGAAGCGCTGGAACTCACCGTTGGGCGCTGGCAGCGCCAGGATGAGCGGGCGCTGCGCCGCGACCCGGGTCCGCTCGAGCGGAGCGCCGGCGAGGAGCGCCCGCATGCCGCCGTGGTTGAGCGTCAAGGCCTGGCCGCGCGCGGGACGGATCGCGGCCGTGCGGACGCCCGCGGTGCGGATCTCCGACGGTTTGGTCGCCACCTGCTGCCAGAGAGTGATCGTCTGGGCGACCGCTCTGTCCATTTCCGGGCCGGCCGCGGGCGCCGCGGCGGCGGCCAGCGCGGGCAAGGCGGTGGCCGCCATCGCCACCAAGCCGAAGATCACGCTCCCGAGCCGCCGATCGTGCGGCGAAGAGCGCCTGTTGGGGTTCCTGTTCGTGCTCATCGAGTCCTCCTCCACTTTATTGAGAGAAGCCGGTTCCAGAAGTAAACCGGCGGCTGGCAAACGAATCGTGCTTTTCCCGGCAGTTGAGACGGTGATTGCTGTTCCATGATTCGTGTGAATTGGTGTGGCGCAAGCTATGCCACTCGCGGCCCGAACGCAAGAACTAGTTGATTCAACTTCGGACGCCCGAGTCGCCGGTACTCCAGCGTCGTGGGACCATGCCCCCTGACCAAAGTCAGGGCCGGCCGCCCGTGCCCTCGTCCCAATCCGCATCGAAAGCTTGAAGCTCAACGTGTCCCCGGAGCAGATCGGCGTCCCCGGCGACGTCAGCCCCAAAGCGCCCGGACAGTTGTCCGTCGCCGTCGCCGTTCCCGGGTTCAACATAGTCTCTCCTTCTCGCTTCGCAATGACGAATCTTTGAATTGGCACAGGTGTGGGTGGGACAGTACACGTCCTCACACAATCGGAAAATGGAAGGTTCCGACCCTTTTCGAGGGCAAAGGAACCGCCCTTGTCGGGGTACGAATGTGCCGTGCCGATCTTCTCGGCCGCCGGTGCCCGGTGGTTCGTTGCCGAAGAGGGGGCTCGACGCGGGAGGCGCCGTCCGGCAAGAAAAAGGGCCGGCTGCTTGCGCAGCCGGCCCACTGGAAGCGGGGATTCGGCGGGACTTAGAAGGTCTTGCTCCAGGTTCCGAACGGGATGAACGGGTTGCCGTTCTTCGCCCGGTCCGCAGTGACGTCGATCGTCAGCTTCGGCCCCGGTCCGGCGCTGGTTCCGAGAGCGGACCCGCTGAGCAGGTAGAAGACGTTGCTCGCTCCGCCCACGTTGATGCCGAAGCGGCTGTTGGCCTGTCCGTCGTTGTACCAGAGCCTGGCCGTGCCGCTGCGGTGCCCGGTGGCGCCGATGCGGACCGACAGCCGGATGCTCAACGTATCGCCGGCGCAGATCGTCGTGTTGGGAATGGAGAGAGCGAGGTCGATGGCCCGCTGGACGGCGTTGTTGAAGCCGCTGCTTCCGCCCGAGACATTGTTGATCTGGCCCGAGCCGAACGGAGCGCCGTTTCTGAAGACTTCGGCGAGCAGGTCGAAGTTCGTGCCGACGTCGTCGCTGTTCTTCAACCCGATCCAGACGTTCTCGGGGGAGAGTGAAGAACTGTTGTTGACCGTGACCGTCTGATCGCACGAATCGGTATTGGTCGAGCCGTCGGTCGCTGTCCAGGTGATCGTCGTCACGCCGACCGGATACGGCGCGTTCAGGGCGAGGCCGTCGCTGCGGACGCCCTGCACGCTGGCGACCGAGCAGTTGTCCGTCGCCGTCGCCGTTCCCGGGTCCACGACGGCCGAGCACTGGTTGGGGTCGTTCCCCGTCACGACGTTCGGGGGACACGAGACCACGGGATTGGTCGTGTCTTTGACTGTCACCACGGCGGTGCACGAGCTGGTCGCGCCGTAGGGATCGGTCGCCGACAGGGTCACGTTCGTATCGCCGAGCGAATAGGGTCCGGGGGGATCCTGCGTGGGGGTGATCGGATCGTCGTCCGGGTCGAACGAGCCGTCGTTCACGTCGGCGTCCGCGGTGCAGGTGGGGCCGGCGGAGACGGTGACGTTCTTGCACTTCATGGTGGGAGCGTGGTTGTTGATCGGTCCGGACGGCAGCGGCCACGCGTAGGCGCCGCGGCTGCGCGTCCAGAGCGACAGGGTCGTCGCGCCGCGGTCGATCTGCATGTCCCAGATCATCACGGCCGGAAGCCCGGCGGAGAAGCGGTACCAGATCGGGGAGGCGTGGTTGACGTTGTCCGTGTAATAGAGGCCGAAGTCCGTTCCCGCGAAGACCTGCTGCGGGAAGTTCGGGTTGGCGATGATCGAATCCACCGGGATGTCGGGAAGGTTGCCGCTCTTGTCCGTCCAGGTGAAGGAGCCGCAATGAGTGTCGCAGTCCACGCGGAAGACGTGGCCCGGCGTGGTCGGCGTGTTGTCGTTGAAGCCGCCGACGGCCGCGTAGGCGATGGGAGCGGTCGTGGTGGTCGGATCGAACGCCACGTCGAGAACGGGACGGAGGGGCAGGACGGTGTTGCCGTCCGTGACGTCGACCCAGGTCGCGCCGTCCGCGCCGAGCGTCGTGCCCCCGAGCGTTCCGGAGCCGTTCATCGTCATGTTGGTGCTCGCCTCGGTGAAGGCAATCGAGTTGCCGGCCACGCCGGTGTTGGCGGCGGTGACCGTGACGACCGCCCCCGACCGCGATGCCGTGACGACGCCCGCGAGGTCGGCGGTGATGGCGTTGACGATATTGGTGCCGGCCGTCGTCGTGCTCGAATTGATCTGGACCTGTCCGGTGGATGTCCGCGCCGCCGCCTGCCAGGTGAACGTCTGCGGGCCGATGACGAACGTCTCGCCCTCGAGCGCGCCGCCCGTCGTCAGAGTGATCGCGCCGGCCGCTCTCGTCGGTCCGGAGCCGGTGCCCATGCCGTAGCCGATCTGCACGTTCGCGTCGTTGGTGCCGACGATGACCGTGTTCTGGTCCTTCGGCTCGAAGGTGAGCTGGTTGATGAAGGAGCGGTTGCCGAGCGTCCCCTTGGTCAGGTTCGCCGGGCTGTTGACGTACCAGGTCACGGTGCCACCGGTGCCGCTCGCGGCGCCGGTGACGGTCTCCCAGACCCGGACGGTGCCCGCGATCAGGTGGTTGCACCCCGTGCCGGCGCCCGCGACGCCGCAGTCGTTGGCCGGGTTGCCCGGATCGCCGTGGAAGATGTCGAAGGGAAGGATGAAAGACTGCTGGTCGCCGGTCCATGCGCCTCTCTTACTGGTCCACGTGGCGCCGGAGTTGGTGCAGTTGCTGATGCAGCGCGAGAGCCCGCCGCTGTTATTGCCCTGCCAGAAGCGGAGACTCGAACCGGTGCCGACCGGGTCGATGCGGGCGAAGAACCCGTCGCCGCCCAGCCCCATCTGCCACTGGATCGGTCCCGTCGGGCTGCCGGAGAACGTCGCGGAGCTCGGGCCGTTGTCCTGCGCGCCGCCGTTGACCTGCGGATTCGCCGCCGTGGCGAAGTTGCCGCTGATGTCGCCGGAGTAGAACTCGATGGTATTCAGGCCTCCGTCCATGTTGAACCAGGTGGGCCTCAGCGTGTTGAGCGCTGCGGCGTTGGCGTTGGCTGTCCCGTGGATGCCGCCGTCGTTGCCCACGAGCAGGAGGCTGGAGGACCCGGGCACGAAGGCCAGGGCGTGCTGGTCCACGTGAACCGGTTTGGGGCTCACGCCGGTGTAGCCGCAGGTCGTGTCATACCACGCGGTGCCGGTGCGGGTCGCGAGCCAGACCTCGAACGTGTCGAAGAAGACGCGGTCGGGGTTGTTCGGATCCACAACGACCCCCTGGTCATACCAGTTCTGCGGATAGTCGCCGGTTCCGGAGGAGCCCGCGCCCGAGCCGCAGGCGAGGAGCGACTGGCCGGCCGAGCCGGTCATGAACGTCCAGGAAGTCCCGCCGTTGGTCGTGACCCAGGCTCCGAGCTGGCAGCCGTTGGTGCTGCCACAGCCGCTGTTGCTGTTGGCCGCGATCGACTGCACCTGGGCATAGATGACGTCGGGATTGCTCGGCGCGACGCCGATGTCGATCCGGCCGAGCTGGTCGCCCGTCGAGGAGTTGACATAGGCCACGCCGCTGCCCGCGTTCATGTTCGCGTTGAGCGCATAGGTGGTCGTCGCGGGTCCGTATCGGAAGCCGTTGGTGTTGCTGGCGATCGAGACAAAGTCGGTCGGGCAGCCGCTCGCGGGCACCGTGCCCGTGTAGAGGCCGTTGGCCCCGTTCTGGCCGAGGTTGTATTGCACGGTGGTGGCGAAGCCGCGCACGCCGACGGCGGCGATGATCCGGGTCGTGCCGCCGATGTTGGACAGCTCCAGCCCCGTGATGTCCTGACGCATCGAGGTGAAGCTGTTGGTCAGGCAGGGCCCGGTCCAGTCGGTGCCGCCGTTGTACGAGATGTAGAGGCCGGTCTTGGTGCCGGCGACGACCTTGTTGCTGTCGTTGGGGTCCACGCGCACCTTGCCGACCGACTGGTACTGCGGGAACTGCCCCGGGGGCTCGGGGAGCATCGCGCCGAAGACGTCGGCGCCGAGCACGGTCCAGGTGGCCCCGGCGTCGGTGGACTTCAGGATCCCCTGGCTGCCCATCGAGAAGGAGCCGTAGTTCAGGTCGCCGGTGCCGGCGTAGATGGTGTTGTGGTCGTTCGGGTCGATCGTCAAGCTGTCGATCGATGTCGTCGAGATGAGCGGGTCGTCGGTCTTGACGGTCCACGTGGTGGCGGCGCTGCAGCAGTTGGTGGTCTTCCAGACGCCGCCGCCGACGCTGGCGGAATAGGCCACGATGGATCCGTTGGTTGTCGTCGTCGGATCAACGACGATGGAGTTGATGCGACCGGCGGTCGTCGTGTAGTCGTAGCAGCCGGAGCAGCCCGTCATGCGCTCGGGCTGGGGCCCGAGCGCCGTGAACGCGGCGTTGTTGAGCCCGAGCGGGCTCGCCTTCAGGCTCTGCGTGCTGATCCTGGCGCTGCGGCCATCGGGATTGCGGCGCTCGATCTGAGCGTCCTGCCTGGCCGCGCGGCGCAGCCACTGGGGGTTGACGCGGCCGGTCGGAAAGCCCTGGCGGTCGCCCCAGTAGGCTTCCTGCTCCAGGAGCTTCTCGCCGTCGGTCTTCGCGTGCCCCTCGATGAACCGCGCCTGCGCCGTCGTGGGCGAGGCCGCGCCCGACGCCGTCGCCATGTAGGCTTCGCTGGCTTCCCGGACGGACTCGAGGCCGCGGCCCTCGCGGCCGGCTTCCGCCTCGGGAGCGGCGACGGTGATGGTGAACGAGCCCGACGCGTCGGCGACGGCGTCGAGCGTCCCGCCCTCGGCGCCGGAGTCCGCGCACAGAACGATCGTCACGGCCTCTCCCGGCTGCCAGTTGGCGCCGGTGAAGACGATGGCTTCGCCGGGCGAGTACTCGGCCTTGTCGGGGATGAGGATGGGCGGGGCGGCCGCGTCCTGCGCGCGGGCCATCGGGACCGCCGCGAGGCACAGCAGAATGAGACCGGCGACCCCGGCGGCCGCCGCCGCGATGCGGAATGTCTTAGCCGATAAGAGGGAATTCTGGGCCCTGGACATGGGACTCCTCCTTCTCATGGGTGTAATGTGACAATGCTTGAATCGCTGCGCGACACGCTAGAGCAGCGAAGCACTTGACACAAGTAGTCTGATACTCCCCTTTTCGACGGCACAAGTGGGCCCGCGTCGCGGCACAAATGTGCCGCGACGCTCCGGCCGTCCGCTTCCTCGTGACGCCGCGATCCGGGAGGGAAAAAGAAAGGCCGGCTGCCCGTGCAGCCGGCCCCGCCGAAGCGTGGATTCCGGGAGAGTTAGAAGGTCTTGCTCCAGGTGCCGAACGCGATGAACGGGTTGCCGTTCTTCGTCTTGTTGGCGGTCACGTCGATCGTCACTTTGGGTCCCGCGCCTGCGGTCGTCGCCAGAGCGGATCCGCTGCGCAGATAGAAGGTCATGGGAGTCCCGCCGACGGTCAAGCCGAAGCGGCTGTTCGCCTGCGCGTCGTTGTAATAGAGCCGTGCCGTGCCGTTCTTGTGTCCGGTGACGCCGATGCGCGTGGACAGCCGGAAGCTCAGCGTGTCGCCGGTGCAGATCGCCCCCGCGGGTGCGAGCGCGAGGGTGATCGCCCGCTGGACGGCGTTGTTGAAGCCGCTCGACCCGCCCGAGACGTTGTCCACCTCGCCGGAGCCGATCAGGACGCCGTTGCGGAGCACCTCGGCCAGCAGGTCGAAGTTGGTGCCGACATCGTCGCTGTTCTTCAAGCCGATCCAGGTCTGGGCCGGAGAGAGCGCGATGTCGCTCTTGACGGTCACGGTCGCCTGGCACGAATCGGTCGCGCCGTAGGGGTCCGTCACCGTCAGAGTCACCAGCGTGTCGCCGAGCGGATAGGGTCCGGGAGGTGTCTGCGTGTAGGTAAGCGGATCATCGTCGACGTCGTAGGAGCCGTCATCGATGTTGGCGTCCGCCGTGCAGCCGGGGCCGGCGGAGACGGTGACGTCCTTGCACTTCGCGACGGGCGCGTGGTTGTTGGTCGGTCCGGACGGCAGCGGCCACGCGTAGGCGCCGCGGCTGCGCGTCCAGAGCGAGAGCGTCGTGCCTCCGCGATCGATCTGCATGTCCCAGATCATCACGGCCGGAAGCCCGGCGGAGAAGCGGTACCAGATCGGGGAGGCGTGGTTGACGTTGTCCGTGTAGTAGAGGCCGAAGTCCGTTCCCGCGAAGACCTGCTGCGGGAAATTCGGATTGACCGCGATCGAATCCACCGGGATGTCCGGCAGGTTGCCGCTCTTGTCCGCCCAGGTGAAGGTGGCGCAGTCGTCGGTGCATTCCACCTGGAAGACATGGCCCGGCGTGGACGGCGTGTTGTCGTTGAAACCGCCGACGGCCGCGTAGGCGATGGGAGCGGTCGTCGTCGTCGGATCGAACGTGACATCGAGGACCGGGCGGAGGGGCAGGACCGTGTTGCCGTCGGTGACGTCGGTCCAGATGGACTCGTTGGCGCCCGTGCCCATGTTGCGACCGATCTGCACGTTGGCGTCGTTGGTGCCGACGATGACCCTGGTCTGATCCTTCGGCTCGAAGGCGAGCTGGTTGATGAAGGAGCGGTTGCCGAGCGTTCCCTTGGTCAGGTTCGCCGGGCTGTTGACGTACCAGGTCACGGTGCCGCCCGTTCCGGCGGCGGCGCCGGTGATCGTTTCCCAGACTCGGACGGTGCCCGCGATCAGGTGCCCGCACCCCGAGCCGGGGCCGGCAGGTCCGCAGTCGTTGGCCGGGTTGCCCGGATCGCCGTGGAAAATGTCGAAGGGGAGGATGAAGGACTGCTGGTCGCCGGTCCAGGCGCCCCTCTTGCTCGTCCAGGTGGCGGGGGAGACAGTGCAGTTGCGGATGCAGCGGGAGAGGCCGCCGCTGTTGTTCCCCTGCCAGAAACGGAGGCTTCCCGGCAGCCCGCCGAGGGTCGTCCCGCCGAGCGTCCCGGAGCCGTTCATCGTCATGTTCGTGCTCGACTCGGTGAAGGGGATGGAGTTGCCCGAGGCGCCCTCGACGACAGCCGTAACGACGACGGTCGCCCCGCTCCGCGACGCCGTGACGACGCCGGCCAGATCGGCATTCACCGCGGCGACGATGTTGTTGCCCGCCGTCGTCGTGCTCGAAGCGATCTGGACCTCGCCGACGCCCGACCGCGCCGCTGTCTGCCAGGTGAATGTCTGCGTGCCGATGACGAAGGTCTCGCCCGCGAGCGCGCCGCCCGTGGTCAGCGTGATCGTCCCCTGCGCCTGCGTCGGGCCGGTGCCGATCGGGTCGATGCGGGCGAAGAAGCCGTCGCCGCCCAGGCCCATCTGCCACTGGATCGGTCCCGTCGGGCTGCCGACGAAGGTGGCGGAACTGGGGCCGTTGTCCTGCGCGCCGCCGTTGACTTCCGGCGAGTCGGAGGTGGCAAAGTAGCCGCTGATGTCGCCGGAGTAGAACTCGATGGTGTTCAGGCCGCCGTCCATGTTGAACCAGGTCGGCCTCGTCGTGTTCAGAGCGGCCGCGTCGGCGTTGGCCGTCCCGTGGATACCGCCGTCATTGCCCGCGAGCAGGAGGCTGGAGGAGCCGGGCAGGAAGGCCAGGGCGTGCTGGTCCACGTGGACCGGCTTGGGGCTCGGGCCGGTGTAGCCGCAGGTCGTGTCATACCACGTGGTGCCGGTGCGGGTCGCGAGCCAGACCTCGAACGTGTCGAAGAAGACGCGGTCCGCGTCGTTGGGGTCGACCACGACCCCCTGGTCGTACCAGTTCTGCGGGTAGTCTCCATTACCGGAGGAACCCGGGCCCGAGCCGGCGCAGGCGCGCAGCGACTGGCCGGCCGAGCCGGCCATGTAGGTCCAGGTCGCGCCGCCGTCGGTGGTGGCCCACGCGCCGAGCTGGCAGCCGGCGGTGTTGCCGCAGCCGCCGTTGCTGTTGGCCGCGATGGACTGCACCTGCGCGTAGATGGTGTTGGGGTCGCTCGGCGCGACGCCGATGTCGATCCGGCCGAGCTGGTTGCCCGTCGAGGAATTGACGTAGGCCGTGCCGCTGGTCGCGTTCATGTTCGCGCCCGCCCCGTAGGTCGTGGTGGCGTCGCCGTACACGAAACCGTTGGTGTTGTCGCTGATCGAGGTGAAGTCGGTGGGGCAGCCGCTCGCGGGCACGGTCCCCTTGTAGAGGCCGTTGGCCCCGTTCTGGCCGAGGTTGTATTGCACGGTGGTGGCGAAGCCGCGCACGCCGACGGCGGCGATGATCCGGGTCGTGCCGCCGATGTTGGACAGCTCCAGCCCCGTGATGTCCTGGCGCATCGAGGTGAAGCTGTTGGTCAGGCAGGGTCCGGTCCAGGAGGTGCCGCCGTTGTAGGAGATGTAGAGGCCGGTCTTGGTGCCGGCCACGACCTTGCTGCTGTCGTTGGGATCGACGCGCACCTTGCCGACCGACTGGTACTGCGGGAACTCGCCCGGGGGCTCCGGGAGCATCGCGCCGAAGACATCGGCGCCGAGCACGGTCCAGGTGGCGCCGGCGTCGGTGGACTTCAGGATCCCCTGGCTGCCCATCGAAAAGGAGCCGTAGTTCAGATCGCCGGTGCCGGCGTAGATGGTGTTGTGATCGTTCGGATCGAACGTGAGACTGTCGATCGACGTCGTGGAGATGAGCGGGTCATCGGTCTTGACGGTCCACGTGGTGTCGCTGCTGCAGCAGTTGGTGGTCTTCCAGACGCCGCCGCCGAGGCTGGCCGCATAGGCCACGATGGAGCCCGGCGTGGTCGTCGTCGGATCCACCACGATCGAGTTGACGCGCCCCTGGGTGGTCGTGTAGTCGTAGCAGCCGGAGCAGCCCGTCATGCGCTCGGGCTGAGGCCCGAGCGCGGTGAACGCGGTGGTGCTCAGTCCCACCGGGCTCGCCTTCAGTCTCTTCGCGCTGATCCTGGCGGTGCTGCCATCGGGGTTGCGACGCTCGATCCGAGCGTCCTGTCTGGCCGCCCGGCGCAGCCACGCCGGATCGAAGCGGCCGGTCGGGAAGGTATGGCGGCCGAGCCAGTAGCCTTCCTGCTCGAGCAGCTTCTCGCCGTCGGTCTTGGCGTGCCCCTGGATGAATCGCGCCTGCGCCGTCGCGCGCGAGGCGTCGCCGGTCGCCGTCGCGAGGAAGGGCTCGCCTTCTTCGCCGGCAGCCGCGAGCATGCGCACTCCCCTGTCGGAAGGCTCGTCGGGAACACTGCTGATGATCGTGAAGGAGCCCGAATCGTCCGCCGTCGCCTCGAGCGCCGGCGCCTGGGTGCCCGCGTCCGCGCAAAGGACGATTGTCACCGCCTCGCCCGGCAGCCAGTTGGAGCCGGTCAGGACGATGGTCTCGCCGGGCGCGTACGCGACCCTGTCCGCAGTGATGAGGGGCGGCGTGTCCGTGCCCTGGGCGCGGGCTTTCGGGACGTCTGCCGCGAGGAACAGCAGAACGAGGCCGGCAAACCCGGCGGCCGCCAGCGCGGCGCGAAAGGCCTTCGGCGAGAAGCGGGACTTCTTGGTCGTGAGCATCGGACTCCTCCTTGTGGGTCGATTGAGTTAAGGGTTTCTTAAAACTGGCGAGACACTACTACGGCGCACCCATTGACACAAGTAGACCATTTCCAGCTTTTTTTGATGGGATGAGAGTGCCTGTCAAAACGGCACAAGCATGCCATCGTCAAGGTTCTCGCGAGCTTGAGCCGAGAGGCGCTAAGACTCTGAAGGGAAATCAGTTGAAAACCACTACGATCGTTCGACGACAGGGATTTCGGGATTCCCTGTCCCCATTTCGTTGGCAATGACGGGAGCTAGGATCTGTATCGGAGGCTTCGGGCCGCAAGCCGCCGCGCGGCCTCGAGCAGCGTCGCTTCCTTCTTGGCGAAGTTCAGCCGGGCGCGCGTCTTGCCGCCGCCCCGGCGCGTGTAGAAGGACGTTCCGGGAACGGCGAGCACTCCAACCTTGCGGGCGAGGAAATTGACGAGGTCCCAGTCGTCCTTCCACCCGAGCGGCTTCGCGTCCACCATCACGTAATACGAGCCCTCCGGAGGCGTGAAGGCGAGGCCCGAGCGCGCGAGCGCTTCGAGCAGGATCGTCCGTCGCTTCGCGTACTCGCGGCGCAGATTCTCGTAGTACGAATCGGGAAGCGCGAGCGCCACGCAGCCGGCCGCCTGGAACGGCGAGGGCGCGCAGAGCGTCACGTAGTCGTGGACCTTGCGGATCAAGGCCGTCAGCGGCGCCGCCGCGACGGCCCAACCCACGCGCCAGCCGGTGACCGCGTAGGTCTTGCCGAGGCCGCTCACGGTCACGGTCAGGTCCCGCATGCCGGGCAGCGACGCGAGGGAGACGTGCGGGTGTCCCTCGTACCAGATGTGCTCGTAGATCTCATCCACGACGGCGACGACGCCGAAGCGCTGGCAGAGGTGCGCGATCTCCGACAGCTCCTCGCGGGAGAGGACCCGGCCCGAGGGATTGCCCGGAGTGTTCAGGATCATCAGGCGCGTCTTGTTGGTGACCGCCTTCGCGAGCCGCGACAGATCGAGCGCATAGTCCCGTTCCCGAAGCGGCACGAAGCGGGGACGCGCGCCGGCGAGCACGCAGGCCGGCAGGTAGTTCTCGTACCACGGCTCGAGGATGACGACCTCGTCGCCCGGCTCGGTCAGGGCGAGGACCGCGTCGGTGAGCGCCTCGGAGACGCCGCAGGTCACGGTCACCTCGGTCCGCGGGTCCACCGTCATTGCGTTGAAGCGCACGCACTTCTCCGCCACGGCCTGCCGGAACTCCGGCGAGCCCCAGGTGAAGGCGTACTGGTGGTGCCGCGTCTGCGAAAGGATCCCCGGCAGGGCCTCGAGGAGCTCCTCCGGCGGATCGAAGTCGGGAAGCCCCTGGGCGAGGTTGACGCCTCCGACCTCCGCGCCGATCCGGGTCATCTCGCGGATCACCGATTCCCCGAACGGGCGCGTCCGGCGAGAGAGGGACCGTGGCTTCGCCGCCGCGCGGCCCCGTTTCGTTCCGATCTTCCTCACGTCTCGATCTAGAGTATCCCGCCGATGAGGTCCGAGTCCGGGCACCTCAACCGAACGTTGTCGGCCGTCGAGTACTTCACGTTCGGCTTCGGCTCGATGATCGGCGTGGGGTGGGTCGTCTTGATCGACGACTGGCTCGCGCGCGGCGGGCCGGGCGGTGCGATGCTCGGGTTCGCGGTGGGCGGCCTTCTTCTCCTTCCCGTCGCGCGCACCTACGGGCGGCTCGTGCGCGAGATCCCGGACGCGGGAGCGGAGATCGCCTACGCGGAAGGGGTGTTTCCGCGGTCGGTCTCCTTCGCCGCCGCGTGGACGATGGTGCTCGCCTACGCCATCGTCTGTCCCTGGGAGGCGGTCGCGATCGGCAACCTCCTGGCGCGCGTCTTCCCGTGGATGAACGCCGTCCCCCTCTACGCGCTCGCCGGGAAGACGATCTTCGCGCCGCGCCTGGCGGCCGGGCTCCTGTTGACGGCGGCGATCACGGCCGTGAACGTCCGCGGGATCCGGCCGAGCGCGATCTTCCAGAACGTCGCGACCTTCGGCCTGCTGGCGATCTTCGCGCTCTTCACGGCGTTCGGGTTCGCGAAGGGAGATCCTTCCAACTGGCGGCCCCTCTTCGCGCTCCCGGGTGCGGGGGGCGCCTGGCTCTCGGTTCTCCTGGTCCTGCAGGTCGTGCCCTACTTCATGACGGGATTTGAATCCATCGGCAAGGAGTCGGAAGAGGCCCGGCCGGATTTCGATCCCCGCCACTTCGGCCGCGCCATCCTCGCCGCCGCCGGCATCGGCTGCTTCTTCTACGTGACGGTCGTGGCGGTCGCGTCGTATGTCTTTCCCTGGAAGGATCTCGTGGCGGGCCATCTCGGCACGGAGGCCGCCTTCGAGCGGGCGTTCGGCTCGAAGGGCATCGCGCGGGTGATCGTCTTCGGAGCCTTCCTCTCGCTGCTGAAGATCTTCAACGGCAACTTCGTGGCCGCGACGCGGCTCCTCTTCGGGATCGGCCGGCGCGGCCTCGTGCACCCCGCCCTCGCGCGCGTGGATCCCGTCCACGCGACGCCGCGCAATGCCATCCTCCTCATGGCGTTCCTGACCGCGGCGGCCTCGTTTCTCGGAGACGCCCTCCTCGTCCCGATCACGGAAGTCGGGTCGCTCGCGGTCGGCGTGGGCTGGCTCTCGGCCTGCCTCGCCTTTCTCGGGCGCTCGCGCCGGCCGGAGTCGTCCGCGTCCTTGCCGGACCGCGCCCTCGCGCTCGCGGGCGCCTTCGTCGCCGCGGCGATCGTCGCCATGAAGATCGTCCCGGCCGTCCCCGGCAGCTTCACGCTCGCCGAGTGGACCGCGTTCGGCCTCTGGACCGCACTGGGTCTTCTCTTCTGGCTCGGAAGACCTTCCCGCTCGCCGGCCTCGCGACTCTAGCTGTGATTTCTCAACACGTTGTTCCCATGACTTGCGCGATGGTCGTGTGGGGAAGAATCTCTGGGCGACTCGCGGAATCCCGCTGAAAACCCGCCCCGGCGTCGGGCCGCCTCCCGCGGCGGCACGCTCCGGCAGGCCGTCACAGAGGAGCCGGCCGTCGCTCTAACGCGAAGGCGCAGTAGCAGCGAGGCGAAAGAGGATCCTTCGTGGCGCGCCTTCGCTCACGGCCGCCACCGGGAGGCGTCCCGACGCCGTGGCTGACACACGGCTCGATAAGGCACTGTGCAGCCCGGGGGCGACGGCGTTGCCCGGGAGCGGCCCTGTCCGAGGGCACACGCCACGGACTCGGGTCAGCAAGGCTGCCTCTGTGCCCTCGGACCGGAGCGGCGGCCAGGAGGTTCTCCGTGCCGCCAGGCCGCCGCGTGCCGCAGAGGGCAACGACGGCGACTCCGGGCGGTTGTCCGCGACGAAGGCCCCGCAGGGGAACAACGTCTTGAGAACTGACATCTGGCTACGGGCCGCCGACCTCCAGCAGGATGCCGATCCCCGCGCCGCGCCGGGCGGCGACCGGCACGAGGTTCCAGGAGAGGGACTTCTCCCCTTCGGGAGCGTGCCTGTGGACGACGCTGTGGCCGACCGCGGTGCCGATGAGCGCGCCCGCGACGACGTCGGAGGCGAAGTGGGCCCGGTCGTTCATCCGGGCGAGGCCGACGCCGCTCGCCAGCGCGTAGGCGACGACCGGCACGACCCAGCCGTGCGACCGCGCGGCGAAGACCGAGGCGACGGCGAACGCCTCCGTCGAGTGGCCGGAGGGGAAGGACTGATCGCTCGAGAGGGGGCGGTACTCGTCCGCGTCGCTCCCCTGGGCCGGCCGCAGGCGGCCGAACGTCTTCTTCAAGAGCGGCGTGACGATGCCCGCCGCGAAGAGCTCCGCCTCGACGGCGTCCCGCCCGGTGTCGCGCAGCTCGGAGTTCTTGAACAGGAGCCCCGCGCCGAGGGAGACGGCCGAGACGCCGATCCCGGCATAGGATCCGAGCGGCGTGACCGCCGCCGAGAAGGAGTCGGTCCTGCTCGAGCGGTTGCGCTGGAAGGCCGTGTCGAGGCGCGCGTCCTGCGTGGAAAGAAGGACGAGGGACGCCGCGGCGATGGCCGCCTGCGTCCAGCTCGCGCGGTCCCAGTGCAGGGGCGCCGCCAGGATCGCTCCGCCGTCGGCGACATAGCGCCGCGCCTCGGTTTTCAGGATGGACGACAGCGGCGCCGCCGGGAGGGAGGCCTCGAGATCGGCGGAATCGGGTTGGGGTGGCGGGGTCTGCGCGCTCAGGACCGCGCAGGAGAGAAGAGCCACCCCCGCGCAGGCGCCCCGACTCCAGCGCCCTCCGCGACCCTCGCCGGGCATCGCCCCGCACGGTAGTGGATTCGACGCGCCCGGTCAAACGCGGAGGCCTGTCCGGTACACTTCCCGGCAGAACCCTGCCGATCCGCCATCGAAGACGGGAGGCCTCGAGTCGTGCGATGCAAGCCCACCGCGATTCTTCGCCTCGCTTGAAGCGCCTCGCCCTGGCCGCCCTCCTCGCCGCGCTCGGAGCCGCGAGGGCCTCGGCGCAGCAGCCGTTCGTCACCGACGACGCCGCGGTCACCTCGCGGGGCGACTGGCACTTCCAGTACGCGAACCAGTTCTTCATTCTCCAGAAGTCCGCGCGCCCGAACCTGCGCCAGGACACCAACAACTTCGTCATCCAGTACGGCCTCTTCGACGGCGTCGAGGTCAACATGGACTTCCCGTTGATCGCGATCGGAAACGCGCGGGGCTCCGGGACGCCGAGCGTCTTCGGCCTGGGGGACGTGGATTTCGCGGCGAAATGGAATCTCGTCGGGGAGGCGCCCGACGGCGCCCGCCCCGCCTTCACTGTCACGGCCGCCGCGGAGTTTCCGACGGGCAGCGAGAAGAAGCAACTCGGCTCCGGCCTGACCGACTACGTCCTGAACACGATCTTCCAGAAGACTTTCTCGGGCACCGCTCTCCACGCCAACGCCGGCATCCAGTTCTCCGGCAACACGCGGACGGGCGTCGTCGGCATCCGCACGCCCGGCCGCGTCCTGATCGGCGGCCTCTCCGCGTCCCGGGGCGTGTCCGCGAGACTCCGCCTCGGCCTCGACGTCAACGGCGCCGAGGTCCACGACGGCGGCCGCGTCGAGAAACAGCTCCAGCTCACAGCCGGAGGAAACTACGCCCTCACCCGCTACGACACCCTCGACTTCGGAGTCGCCGTCGGCTGGTACGACGCCCCCCGCCTCGGCCTCGTCCTCGGCGTCTCCCTGACCCCGTAGCCCGGCGCCCGGGGCGCTGGAATCGACGATCTCGGAGACTTCATTTCCGTTGGACGTATGATCTTCCCAAACTGAGGAGAATCATGATTGAGACTGAGGGACATGGACGATCTGCGCCGGGAGTTCTCTTCAACGTGGCCACGGCGCTGGCCGTCGCGGCTTTTCTGGCAACAGCGCCGGCGGGCGCGCAGACCGTCGAGCCGCCCTACGACGGGGTCTACACCCTGACGAACCTCGGTTCGGTCCCGAGCTTGCCGACCCCTTACGGCGGCCTGACCTTCCTGACGGGCAATCCGAACGTCATCGTGATCGGTGGAGCCGCAAACGTCGCGGGCGGGGCTCTCTACTCGATTGGAGTCGTTCGCGACGGCATGAGCCACATCACCGGCTTCACCGGGACGGCGACCCTCTTCTCGGAGGGACAGTTCAACGACGGCGGGGTCGTTTTCGGGCCAGGCAATGTCCTCTTCTATACGCGTTTTCCCACCAACGAGATCGGAGAGATCAAGTCCGGAAGCACAACGACCGACAAGGTCGTCGATTTGACTCCCCTGGGCGTGGGGTCCTCCGTGGGAGCGCTGAACTTCGTCCCCGGCGGGTTTCCCGGAGCGGGCCAATTGAAGATCGTCTCGTACGACACCGGCCAGTGGTACACGGCTTCCTTTGCGCCGGACGGGACGGGCACGTACGACATCACGTCCCCGGTCTTGAACACCACGATCGACGTCGGACCCGAGGGATTCGTCTACGTGCCTGTCGGGTCGCCGATCTTTCCGAGCGGAACGAGCATGCTCGTGGCGGAGTACGGCAACGACGTCATCGCGACGTACCAGATCGACGCGAGCGGAAATCCGGTCCCGGCGAGCCGCGCCGTTTTCGTCTCCGGCCTGACGGGCGCGGAAGGCTCGGTCATCGACCCGGTGACGGGAGACTTCCTCTTCTCGACCTTCGGCGGCGGCAACCAGGTGATCGTCGTGCAGGGGTTCGCCCCGCCGCCGACGAACACCCCCGCGGGAGTCCCGACGGACACGCCGACGCCGACGCTCACGCCGACGAATACAGCGGTCCCTCCATCGACACCCACTCCCGGGACCGCCGCCGTGGTGCCGACGTTGTCGTTCTCGATGCTGGCACTCTTCGGCCTGACGCTGGCGGGCGTGGCGTTCCTCCTGCTGCGAAGGTAGGGAGTTTCGAGGCAGGCCCGGACTCGCTCGTGATGGAGAACGATGCGAGGCCTCGCGCGGAGCGCGCTCCAGTGGCGGCGGCCTGGATCGGGGCCGGGCTGGCCCTCGCGCTCGCCGGCCGGATTCTCTCCGGGGGCCGCCCGGACAGAACATGGAATCCGCTCGTCGTCGCTCTCTTTCTCGTCCCGTTCGGGGTCCTCGCCTCCTCGGCGTACAGAGTGGATGCCGGCGGCAGACTTCTTCTGCGGGTCCTCCGGTGCGCCCTCTTCGCCTTCCTCGCGATCGTAGCCCTCTATTTCGGCGTCACCCTCGGCGGCCTCGCCGCCGCGGCCGGCGCCGTCGTGATCTACACCCGCTTCATCCGCCCCCGCCCGCAGCCCAACGATCCCCCGACTCGAAAAGACGACTCGAAGTAGCCAGACCTGGCTTCGGTCGCGAAACGACGGAACGACTCCGAGTGTTTCAGCCCCGGTCGTGGCGCGCGAAGTCTCTTCAACTCAAGCGAAGGCTAGCTGTCGGAAGGCCCCCCGGGTTATTGCTGGTTAGGTTTCTGACTCCGAGGGTAATATTGGCTTCAGACGCGAGGCTAAAATAACGCTTGACTGGCCGACCTACGGAGTGCTATTTTAGGTTCGGTTGCGAAACTAATATAAGTCAATTCGAATGAGAGACAGCTAGCATTCATGAAAACATCTGATTTCAATGAACTTATGCCGGGTAGGCTGGTGCCGACGATCGAAGGGGCGGTTGCGTTCGTTCCATCTCCAATTCCTCGCGACCTGGAACTGGATGTCGCTACCGTAGGCCTCTTGGCCGTCGCGGAAAACGCTGTAGGTCGCCTCACGGGAACGATCGGGCGACTGGTTAATCCCTATCTCGTCGGTTCCCCCCTGCTTCGCCGCGAAGCGATCCTTTCGAGTCGAATCGAAGGAACGATTACCACACCAGAAGAATTGGTCCTCTTTGAGGTTTCGACGCGATCCGCCTCTCCTCTCGTCAGCAACGTGGAGGACACCCGCGAAGTCTTCAACTACATGAGAGCCATGGAGCATGGCTTGAGGCTCCTTCATGAGCTGCCCGTCTGCCTGCGCCTGATCAAAGAGACTCACAAGCAGCTCTTGCGCGGGGTTAGGGGGGAGAGGGAGCGGCCTGGAGAGTTTCGAACCACGCAGAATTGGATCGGAAACAAGGGCGAGCTCATCCATTCGGCAAGGTACGTACCACCCCCGATTCCTGAGATGACCCAGGCTCTTGACGAGCTTGAGAGGTACCTGAACGAGAACTGGGCTGAAGGAGGCGGCCTCCCGCTGCTCATCCGCCTGGCTTTGATTCACTACCAGTTCGAGGCTATTCACCCCTTCAGAGACGGTAATGGTCGTATCGGCCGGCTGCTCATGCCACTGCTTCTCTGCAGCTCCGGCCGGATGAAAGACCCTTTTCTTTATCTGAGCTCCTTCTTCGAGCGCAATAGGGGCAGCTACAACGACCTAATGCTGAGGGTTAGCCAGGCGGGCGAGTGGCGACCTTGGATTCAGTTCTTTCTTCGCGCCGTTGCCGAAAGTGCAGAGGAGTCTCTGCAGCAGGCAGAGGGGCTCCTGCGACTTCGTGACGGTTACTACGGCAGATTCCAGAAGGCGCGTTCGTCAGTTTCGCTGTTCAAGCTCATCGACGCCCTCTTCAAGGGTCCATCGATTTCAATCGGGCAAGCCGCTGCTCTTCTTCGGATGACGCATGCCGCAGCAGCATCCAATGTTCGGAAGCTCGAGCATGCAGGCATCTTGGTTGAAGTAACTGGGCGGCAGAGAGGTCAGGTCTTCGTGGCTCGTGAAATCGTGGCGTTCATGCAAGACGCTGAGGATGGCAAGGCAACAAAAGAGAAACAACTTGAGGAGCAAAGCTAACCGAGTCTTGTCGCCGCTTTCGTCCTGTTCGACGAACTTCTGGATTTGCCTTTCGTGGTAGACCGCTGCGCGATAGCGGCGGAGCGCAAGAGTGAGCAGGGTCTCGTAACGTTGCTTGACGCCGTCACTGCAGAAACACCCCATCTCAGGATGCGGAGCGGCGTCGATGCGATCGAGATTGCCCTGAACTGCTCCGGCCGACCTATAGAAAAATATGGTGCGCCCGGCGCGATTCGAACGCGCGACCTTTAGCTCCGGAGGCTAACGCTCTATCCGGACTGAGCTACGGGCGCAAAGACTCATGACAAAGCACTTGGGGTGAGTGGAGGGATTCGAACCCTCGACATCCAGATCCACAGTCTGGCGCTCTAACCAGCTGAGCTACACCCACCGCGGGACCGCGGAGTCTACTCTTGACCCGAGAGCCGGTCAAACGGGTCAGATCCTTCTCCTTCCAGCGAGAGGGCCGCGAGGAGGCCGGCGCCGACGCGGGCGAGCTCGGCGCGCGTCAATTTCCCGATTCCCCGATCGAGCTTTTCCCGATCCAGAGTCGCGATCTGGTGGCAGAGGGCGACGCTCGAGCGGGGAAGTCCGCCCGAGCCCGCGGGCAGATGAACCGCGGTCGGGCCGCGGCCCGCCTGCGCGGGCGACGTCGAAATCGGGACCACGATGACCGATCTCCACCCGGGAGTCTGATTGAAGGCGTCGTGCGAGACGACGAGCACGGGACGGCGGCCGCGTTGCTCCGAGCCGGAGCGCGGTGAGAGGTCCGCCCAGTACACGTCGCCACGCTTCAACGCCGCCGCCGCTTCCTGGCGAGAGACTCGAGACCGGTTTGCTCGAGGGCGGGGTCGAGGTCTGCCGTCGTGCCGGCATGCTCGCGAGCGTATTGCGCGATCTCTTCGTGGATCTCCGTTGCCCGCCGGGCCCGCAGACCCTCCTCCAGCGCCTCGCGGGCGACGACCGTCGCCGGCCTGCCGCGGCGGCGCGCCTGTTCTCGCAGCTCGTCATAGAGCTCGGCGGAAAGGGGAAGATGGAAGTTGCGGACGGCGGGAGTTTTCATATGGCCGAATCATGCCATAAAATCGTGGCGTCACGTCGGCGGGATCGCTTGCCGGAATAGACTCGCCCGATGGCCGGCGGAAAGTCGGGAGGCTGCGTCTTGAAGCCGCGGCTGCGCGTCTTGAAGGACGGCGCGATCGCGTTCGGGCCGGGCAAGGCGGACCTGCTCGAGGCGATCGGCCGGACGGGGAAGCTGCGGGCCGCGGCCGGCGAGCTCGGGATGTCCTACATGAGAGCCTGGAAGCTCGTCCAGACGATGAACGCGGCCTTCCGCGAGCCGCTCGTCGCGACGGCGCGCGGCGGGGCCGGCCGCGGGGCCGCCAGGCTGACGGAGACGGGGCGGCTGGTTCTGTCTCTCTACCGCCGGATGGAGCGGCGGAGCCTCTCGGCGAGCGCCCCCGCGTTCCAGCGGCTGCGCCGGCTCCTCGCCGGTCGTGAGGCCCGATCCCGAAATACTTGACGGAATATATCGGCTGTGTTTGGCTAGCGCGATGCTCCGCCGGGCGCTCGCGTCTTTCCTCCTCCTGGCGGCACTGCCGCGTCCGGCCGCCGCGCGGGACTCGCGGGAGATCCTGGTCTTCGCGGCGGCCAGCCTGACGGAGTCGCTCGAGCAGATCGGCCGGGCGTACCAGGGGAAGACCGGGACCGCCGTGCGCTTCTCCTTCGGGGGCTCGAGCGACCTCGCGCGCCAGATTCAGGCGGGCGCTCCTGCGGACGTGTTCTTCTCGGCCGACACGGCGAAGATGGACGCTCTCGAGAAGGCCGGGCTCGTGCGTCGCGAGGACCGGAGCGAGTTCCTCTCCAACCGTCTCGCGGTCGTCGTCCCGCTCGATTCGATACGCAAGGTGACCGGGCCGCGCGACCTCCTCCAGTTTCCGAAGATCGCGCTCGCCGATCCCGCCGCCGTCCCGGCGGGCATCTACGCGAAGAAATGGCTGGAGTCGGAGGGGGTCTGGAGGGACGTCGAGAACCGCGTCGTTCCCACGCTCGACGTGCGAGCCGCGCTGGCCGCCGTGGAGTCGGGGGGGGTCGAGGCGGCGGTCGTCTACGCGACCGATGCGCGGATCTCGAAGAAGGTCCGTGCGGTGTTCCAGACTGGCGCCGACCCGCCGATCCTCTACTCGGTTTCCCCAGTGGCGCGGGCGCGAGCGGCCGCCCGGGCCTTCGTGACGTTCCTCCGGGGGAAGGAGGCGAGCGCCGCGTTCACGAAGGCAGGGTTCCTCGTCCTGTCCAGGGAGTGACGGCGACGGTCTCCGATCTCTCGGTCCTCCTGCTGACGCTCCGGATCGCCCTCCTCTCGACGGCGACGATCCTTCCTCTCGGCGTCGCGGCGGCCTGGTTCCTCTCGCGCGGGCGGGGAGCCGCCAACCAGACCGTCGAGACACTCCTCGCCCTCCCGCTCGTATTGCCGCCGACCGCCGTGGGACTCCTCCTGCTGGGGCTCCTGCGCCGCTCGGGGCCGCTCGGCCGGATGCTCGACCGCGCCGGCATCGAGGTGCTCTTCACCTGGAAGGCGGTGGCGCTCGCGACCGCGGTCATGTCGTTTCCGCTCCTCGTGCGGCCGGCCCGCGCGGCGTTCGAGACGGTGGATCCGCGCCTGCTCTCGATCGCGCGCTCGCTCGGCAAGAGCCCCGCCGCGGTCTTCCGGGAGGTCGCCCTGCCGCTCTCCTGGCGCGGGATCCTCGCCGGGACGCTCCTCGCGTTCTCGCGCGCCCTCGGGGAGTTCGGCGCCACGATCCTCGTCGCCGGGAACATCCCGGGGCGCACCCAGACCATGGCCCTGGCGATCTTCCACCGGACGCAGCTGGGCGAGGACGCGGCCGCGTTCCGGCTGGTCGGCGTCGTCGTGGCGATCGCGTTCCTGACCGTCTGGCTCACGGAGCTGCTGCAGAGGCGGCGAGGCCGGCGCGAGAGGGACGCGGCGTGATCGAGCTCGACCTGCGGCTCCCGGTCGCGGGCTTTCGGCTCGACGTTCGGGCCGTCCTTCGATCCGACGCGGTCGCCGTCCTGGGGCCTTCGGGCGCCGGCAAGACCTCCCTCTTCGAGGCGGTCGCCGGGCTGCGCCGGGCCACCGGCCGGATCGCGGTCGGCGGCGAGACGCTTCTCGATTCGAAGCGGTCCGTGGACCTGCCGCCGGAGAGGCGGCGCGTCGGCTACGTGCCGCAGGATTCGCTTCTCTTTCCGCATCTGACGGCGCAGGAGAACGTCCGGTTCGCTCTCGCGAGGAGCGGCGCCGGCCGGCGCTTGTTCGACGAAGTGGTCTCGATCCTCGAAATCGGGCGGCTCCTGCCGCGGCACCCGGCGACGCTCTCGGGCGGCGAGCGGCAGCGGGTGGCCCTGGCGCGGGCCCTCGCGACGGAGCCGCGGCTGCTCCTCCTCGACGAGCCGCTCGCCGCCGTGGACGTGGAGCTGAAGGCGCGGATCCTCCCGTACCTGCTGCGCATCCGCGACGAACGGAGGATCCCGATTCTCTACGTCACGCACAACGCGGGAGAGGCCGAGGCGCTCGCCGGGGAGGCGATCCTGCTGCGCGCCGGCCGCGTCGAGGCCCATGGTCCGACGCGCGAGGTGATCGGCACCCGGGCGCTCCTCTCCGTCGATCCCTCGGCGACGTTCGACAACGTGGTCGACGGAACGCTGGAAGCTCTGCCGGACGCCGGCGTCGCGAGGCTTCGACTCCCCGGCGGAGTCCTCGTCGTGCCCGCCTCGGCAACGGGCGAGCGCGGCGTCTTCGCCCTCGCGCCCGAGGAGATTCTCCTGTCGGTGGAGCCCCTCCAGCGCGTCTCCGCCAGGAACGTGCTCGCGGGCCGCGTCCTCGCGCTCGACTCGTCGGGCGAGGACGCGATGGTTCGGGTCGAGGCCGCGGGCGCGACGTGGCGGGCGCATGTGACGTCCGGCGCCGTCCGCGACCTCGGCCTCGGCGCCGGTGTGCCAGTCTGGCTCGCTATCAAGACGCAATCGTTTCGACGCCTGCGCTGACGCCGCGCCCGGCCATTTCCCTTGACCGAGGCCTGTCATGGGACTAGCCTTCACATCAAAGTAAATTCGAGGAGGTCAGAATGGTGCTGATGTCCGCGCGTGTGCTTCGTACGCTCTTGTTTCTTTCCCTCGTCCTCGGCGCGATGCCGCTCTTCGCTCAACAGACCGGGTCGATCAGCGGGAGGGTGACCGCGTCGGACGGCTCCGCGCTTCCGGGGGTGACCGTCGAGGCCCGCTCGGCCGTTCTGCCCGGGCCCAGGGTGACCGTCAGCGGGGCCAACGGGGGTTACCGGCTCCGCGCCCTCCCCCCGGGCAGCTACACGCTGAAGTTCGACCTCTCCGGCATGGAGAGCGTCACCCGGAACGCCCAGGTCCAGCTCGACCAGGACACCGTCGCCGACGCCACGCTCGGCATGCAGAGGGCCGTGGCGAGCGCCACGGTGACCGCCGAGGTGTCCCTGGTGGACAAGGAAACCGCGACCATCACGAGCGGGGTGTCGAGCGAGCAGTTGAAGGCGCTCCCGATCGGACAGGATTACCGCGATCTGCAGAAGCTCATCCCGGCCGTGCAGTACACCGAGGAGCTCGTGCGCGGACCGAGCGCCGGAGGGAGCGGACAGGACAACGTGTATCTGTTCGACGGCGCCAACGTCAGCCTTCCTCTCTTCGGCAATCTCTCGGCCGAGCCCGCGTCCCACGACATCGCCCAGGTCACGGTCATCACGGGCGGGGCCAGGGCCGTGGACTTCAACCGGTCCGGCGGCTTTACGATCGACTCGGTCAGCAAGTCGGGCACGAGCACGTACCATGGCGAGGCGAGCTTCCAGTTTCAGACTTCCGGCATGTCCGCGGGCTTGAACAGCGGCATCCTCTCCCGGTACCAGCAGGATCGAACATGGCTCAACGTGAGCCTCGGCGGTCCGGTGGTCAACGACACCCTGTACTTCTACGGGTCGTACTACCGTCCCGAGCAGAAGAGAGACAATCGGGCCAACCTGTACGGCGACCTTCCGTCCTACGACAGCACGCGCAACGAAGGGTTCGGCAAGCTCACGATCACGCCGACCCAGTCCATGCTGTTCAACTTGAGTTACCGTGACTCCAAGCGCGTCGACAAGAGCGCCCTCTTCGGCTCCAACGCCGCGCCGACGACGGGCAGCGGCAACGAGGGGCGGCTGAGAATCGGCACCGCCGAGGGGTCGTGGGTCATCAACACGAAGAGCTACGCGACCTTGAAGTATTCGCACTTCGAGAACCTGACGCTGGGGCGCCCGGACAACATCTCCGACGCGGCGCCCTCCTTCGGGATCGGCACGCACCTGGACGTCGCCAACCTGGACAAGCTCGGCCTGTTGACGGTGCCGGTGCCGGTCGCCGGCAACGACGCCTACAACGCGTTCGTTCAACCCATCATCGACAGGTACGGCTATACCTTGAACGGGGCGAAGGTCGGCGGCGGCGTCGTGGGCTTCGGAAGCCAGTTCGACGACGACAACTTCTACCGCGACTCCGCGCAGGTCGGCTACAACATCACGTTCGGCGAGAACGTCACGCACGAGGTCCACGTGGGCTATCAGTGGTACTCCGATCGGGAGACCCTGATCCGCAGCTCGAACGGCTGGGGCCTGTTGAGCGTCCCGGGCGGCCGGCTCGCGCCGATCCCCGGAACGGGACAGTCGGCCTACTACACCGCGACATTCCAGCAGCAGACGACGGGCCAGGCGGCCCCGATCAAGTCCGAATACCGGTCGCAGAGCTTCGAGCTGAACGACTCGATCCGGTGGAAGAACGTGTCGATCAACGTCGGCGTGCTCGCGAGCAACGACACACTCTACGGCCAGGGGCTCCGCAACGACTACACGACGCTGTCCGGATACGTCTCCGCGCCCGGAAACAAATACGAGATGTACCAGATCCCCTTCAAGAAGATGATCCAGCCGCGCGTCGGCGTGACCTGGGCGTACAACGGGACGGACACGGTGTACGCGAGCTACGCGAAGTACACCCCGGCCGCGAGCTCGCTGCCCCGCGCCGCCTCGTGGGACCGCAACTTGACCGGGACTTTCATCGACGCGTCCTTCGACCAGAACGGCGTGCTCTTCGCCGCCATCCCCCGCGGCTCCTCTTCCGGCAAGCTGTTCGTGCCGGACATGACGCCGCACACGGTCAACGAGTTCCTGGTCGGCACGGCCAAGCAGGTCAACTCCCATTTCTCCGCCCGGCTCTACGGCCGGTACCGGAAGGGCAACCACTTCTGGGAGGACACGAACAACAACGCCCGCGTCGCCTTCAATCCGCCGGCCGGCATCCCTCAGGAGCTGTACATCCCGGACCTCGCCGCGAAGCTCTCCCAGATCGGCAGCGGATCCACCTACGTCATCGCCGATCTCGACGGCAGTTACAGCAAGTACTTCGAAGGCACCCTGGAGGCGGAGTGGCGGGGCGACAGGACCATCGTCCGCGGCACCTACACCCGCAGCCATTACTACGGCAACTTCGACCAGGACGACACGACGGGGGCCGTCAACGACATGAACACCTTCATCGGATCCTCCAACATCGGCGACGGAGCGGGACGTCAGCTCTGGAACTTCAAGGACGGCACACTCCGCGGCGACCGGCCCCACCTTGTGAAGATCTATGGAGCGCAGCAGATTCCCTGGAACGCCAGCGCCGGCCTCTTCTTCGTCTATCAGTCGGGACAGCCGTGGGAGATGCAGAGCTACGAGCCCTACCGGAGCCTGACGTCGAGCACGAGCGACTCCAACCGCTACGCGGAACCGGCCGGCTCGCGGCGGGGCCCCTCCCATTGGCAGGTCGATCTCAACTACACCCAGAACGTCAACCTGACCCAGCGTTTCACCGTCCAGGTCGCGTTGGATGTCTTCAATGTCTTCAACAGGCAGGATGGTTACGACATCGAGCCGCAGGCGCACAACTCGAACTTCGGAAACCCGAGGAGCTACTACAATCCGAGGCGTCTGCAGGTGGCCGCTCGCTTCCTGTTCTGACGCGGACGCAACCGGACGAGCTCGGCCCGGGGCCCGGCGGCCGCCGCCGGGCCCTCCTGTTTTGCGCCGGAAATCCCTTCAAGGCACGTCGGAGTCCTGAAACAAGCGCTCCCTGGCGATGAGCCTTCGGGTCGTCGCGTCGGCCCGCTCCCGGGCGAGCGCGATGCGCGCGGCCCGGTCGGGCTCATGGAGAAGCACGCTGACCTGGGCCCGCTTGAAGAGCGCCATCGGGTATTCCGGATGCGAGGGGGGGACGCGGTCGAGCGACTCCTTCGCTTCGGGCAGGCGCCTCTGGGCCAGGTAGAGAACGCCGAGCTCGAGATCCTGCCCGAAGGCGCGGCCCTGGAGGGCGCGCGCCTTCTCGAACGCCTCGATCGCGACCGCCGTCTGGTCGGTGCTCATCGCCAGTTGACCCAGCCGGACCAGGTCCATCGCCGTGGGCTTGCGCATGTCATAGATCTTCTGGCGCAGCGAGACGGCCTCGGGAATGCGTCCCTGCCGCTCCCGGAGGACCGCGAGCGCCTCCAGGGCCGGCAGGCGATCGGGTGTTTCGGCGACGACCCGCTCGAGCAGGGGCACCGCCCGCTCCCACTGCTTGCCCCGCGCGTAGTGGAGCGCGAGGTAGGTGCGGACATCCTGTGAATCGGGAGCGATTTCGGCGGCCCTGTCAAAAGCGGCGACGGCCTGCCTGTCGTGTCCCAGGGCGGAGTGCGCCGTCGCCAGGCTCAGGGCGGCGTCGAGGTTTCCGGGATCTTCCGCCAGGATCTTCTCCAGGAGCGGAATCGCCCCGGCGTACTCCTGGCGGGCGAAGAGACCGGACGCCTTCTCGAGGACGTCGAAGAGACGGCTCATGTCGGCGGGGCGCGGCGCGTCCTTGCGCACCACGGGCGCGGCGCGAGCGCTGATGTAGCCGAGACTCGCGAGCTTGCGGACCTCCTCGGCTCCGAGGCTGGCCGCGGGCGGAGGCGCCGCGGGCGACGGAACGGGGTAGTCGCGAAGGGCCGTCTTGAGCCGCCGCGACACGTCCCCTTCGGCCGCGAGATCTCGAGCTTCCATCGGATCGGCGACGACGTCATAGACCTCCAGCCTTCCGGCGAAGATCGCTTTCTGCCGGCCGAGGACGGCCATCACCTGGGGTTGCCACCCGAACGCGAGGAAGGGCTTCATCGCCTCGGCGAGGACGACTTCCTCTTGCGGCCCGCGCAGGCTGTTGGTCTTTTCGAGACCCGCCCAATCCAGGACCGTGTGAAAGACCCTCCGCGTGCTGACCGGCGTGTCGTCGACGCCCGCCGCCGCGATGCCCGGCCCGACGAGCAGCAGGGGGACGTGCATCGTTCCCTGGTAGAGGAGATTCCCGTGCTGGAACTCGCCGTGCTCGCCGAGCCCCTCGCCGTGATCGCCGGCGACTACGATGGCGGCCGGCCCCTTGCTCCTGCTCTGCTGCTCGAAGGCCTCGACGAGGCGCCCCAATTGCTCGTCCATCGCCGCGACCTCGCCCAGGTACGGCTTCCTTGAATAACGGCTGCGGAAGGGCTCGGGAGGGGTGTAGGGAAAGTGCGGGTCGTAGTAGTGGACCCAGAGAAAAAGAGGCTGCTTCGCCTCCTGGTTCAGAAACGCGAGGGCCCGGTCCGTCGTCTCCCGGGACGCGCGTTCGGCGCGTCCCTCCGGCATCTCGTCGTCGTAGACGTCGAATCCGCGCGCGAGCCCGAAACGCCGCGCGAGCGTGAACGCGGAGACGAAGGCGGCCGTGCGATAGCCGGCCTGCCGGAGCCGCTCGGCCAGGACCGGGTGATCCTCCGGCAGGTAACGGGCGTTCTCATGGACGCCGTGCCCCGCGGGATAGAGCCCCGTCATCATCGAGGCGTGCGAGGGGAGCGTCTCCGGAACGGTGGCGTAGGCCTGGCGGAAGCGCCGGCCTCGGGCCGCGAGGGCGTTGAACGCGGGCGTCTCGATCCCCGCCGCCTCGGGGCCGATGGCGTCGGCGCGCGTGGTGTCGAGCGTCACGAGCAGGATCGACGGGCGTGCCGGCGCGCCGCCGGCCGCGCTCGACTCCGCTTTCGGAGCCTCCCGACAGGCTCCCAGGAGCACCGCGCCTGCAAGGGCGAGAGCCCGGCTACGCCTCATCGCGCTCGGGGCGCACGAGGTCTTCATAGGTCTCGCGGCGGCGGATCACCCGGAAGGTTCCGCCTTCGACCAGGACCTCGGCCGCGCGCGGGCGGAAGTTGTAGTTGGATGCCATCGCGAATCCGTACGCCCCGGCGTCGCGGACGGCGAGCAGGTCCCCCTCGGCCGGCTCGGCGAGAAGGATGTCGCGGGCGAGGAAATCGCTCGTTTCGCAGATCGGCCCGACGACGTCGGCCCTGATGCCGGGTCTCTTCGGGGGGCCGACGGGTTCGATCGAATGGACCGCGCCGTAGAGCGGCGGGCGGATCAGGTCGTTCATGCCCGCGTCGGCGATCACGAACCGCTTTCCTCCGTTCTCCTTGACGTACAGGACGCGCGTCACGAGAACGCCGGCCGGAGCGACGATGGCCCGCCCGGGCTCGATCAGGATCCGGAAGGGCAGGCCCGCCAGATGCGGCAGTACGGCCTCGGCGTAATCCTCCGGCGCGAGCGGCTTCTCGCCCGCGCCGGCCACGCCGAATCCTCCGCCGATGTCGAGCGTCTCGATCGGGAACCCCTCGGCGGCGAGCGCGCCCGCGAGCGCCGCGAGATCCCGCGCCGATTCCTCGAGCGGCGCGGTCTCCAGCATCTGGCTGCCGATGTGTGCCTGGACTCCCGTCATGGCGACGTTCTTCATCCGCCTCGAGCGACCGTAGATCCCGCTCGCCCGGCCGATGTCCACGCCGAACTTGTTGTGCTTCAGTCCGGTCGAGATGTAGGGATGGGTCTTCGCGTCGATGTCCGGATTGACGCGCAGGGCAACCCGCGCGGTCTTCCCCTGCCGCCCCGCCTCCGCGTCGATCTTCTCCAACTCACGCTCCGACTCCGCGTTGAACGCGAGGAGGCCCGCGGCGACGCCGGCGCGGATCTCCTCGTCCGTCTTGCCGACGCCCGAGAAGACGATCCGGTCCGCCGCGAAGCCCGACTCGAGGCACGCGCGCAGCTCTCCGCCCGAGACGACGTCCGCCCCCGCGGACAGCGACGCCAGGAGATTCAGGATCGCCAGGTTCGAATTCGCCTTCGCCGCGTAGCAGACCAGGTGCGGCACAACGCCGAAGGCGCTGTCGAACGCGCGAAACCTCTCCTCGATGCCCGCCCGGCTGTAGACGTAAACGGGCGTCCCCGCGCGGCACGCGATCTCGGAGAGCCGCACGCCGTCGCAAGTCAGTTCGTCTTGTTCGCGGAAGAACCTCGCCACGGATGCCGACGATAGCAAAGAGGGGAAGGATCAGGCCGTGGGAACCGCGGGGGGCCGGGACGAAGGCGGCTCCGTTTCCGGAGAGAGCGCTTCGAAGATCTCCGAGAGCGTCATCGGCGTCTCTTCCGCGCTCTCGACTCCGTCGGTCGAGCGAAAGCGCTCGAACCCCTCCGGCGAGTAGTTCGCGACGATCGCCTCCACGCCCCAGCCGCGCGCGCGCACGCGGACCGCGTCGAACAGATCGAGCTCGTTTCCATACTCCGTGCGCGTCGGCGTGACTTCGCTCCGGTACCGGATCCTTCGGAAACGCGACCTCAGGACGTCGGCGTCGTCGTCGAGCACGAGCCGTCCGCGATGGAGGATGCCGACGCGATCGGCTATCCGCTCCACGTCCGATGGCGTTCGAGTCGCGAAGAGGATCGCCATGCGTCCGCGCGACGCGGCGATTCCAAGGTCCTCGATCGCATTGCGATCCCCGCTGTCCGGTGTGAAGACCGGATCATCGAGAACGAGCAGGCGCGGATCGGCCGCGAGCGCCGGCGCCGCCTGCCCGGCGAGGGTCTCGGCCGAAATCGCCCGCAGGATGCTCCGGACCCTGCGGCGCTGCCTCCACGCATCCTGGCCGAAGACGAGGACGCGGCCGGCCGTTGGCTTGAGTTGTCCGAGCACGCACCGCGCGAGCGAAGTCTTCCCGGCGCCGTCTCTTCCCAGAAGCGCATAGACCCCGCCGGACCGGACACGAAGCGATACGGCGTCGCAGGCCGTCGCGCGCCGGTACCGCACCGTGAGGCTCTCGATGACGACGGCGTCGTCCTCTTCGAGCGGGCCGCTCATGGTCCGAGCGTCGGGCCGGCTCGGCCGCGGGTCGCCTCCTCGATGGGAGCGGGTGGAACACCCGCAACGTGCTCGCGAAAGTCATACTGCCGGAGACTCGTGGCGATCAGGGCGACGACGGCCACGACGAGCAGGGTCGCGATGCCGCCCGAGACCACCGACACGGTGACGCCCGTGGCGGCGGAGGCGAAGAGCGACGCCACGAGGCCGGCTTCCATCTCTCCGAGCTGCGGGCCGCCCATGAAGAAGATCGCGTTGACGGAGGTCATCCGGCCGCGCAGGCGGTCGGGCGTGATGAGCTGGCGCAGAGTCTGGCGGATGACTGTCGAGATCGCGTCGAAGAGGCCGACGGCGGCCAGGGCCGCCATCGTCACGAGGAACCGGCGGGAGAAGCCGAACACGACGGTCGCCGCGCCGTAGGCCGCGACGGACGCGAGAAAGATCCGGCCCTGGCGCGAGGGGAGCGGGCGGACCGCGAGGAAGAGCGATCCGGCGAGCGCGCCGACCGCGGGCGCTGCGACGAGGATCCCGTAACCCTTCGCTCCGACTCCGAGGACCTGGTCCGCGAAGATGGGCAGGAGCGACAGGGACCCGGAAAAGAAGGTCGCCAGGAAGTCGAGCCCCATCGTCCAGACCATGAGGGGCGTCGTGAACACGAACCGCAGCCCCTCCTTCAACGCGGCCCAGGGGTGCGCGTCCCGCGATCCCTTCTCCGGCGCGCCGGAGGTCCGCATCGTGACGAGCGCGAAGATCACCGCGAGAAAGGAAACGGCGTTCAAGAGATAGATGAGCGCGAGGGCCGACGTGTTGGCGGGCATTCCCGCGGCGGGCAGCCGCGCGCGCACCGGCAGGGACCCCGCGTGCCCGGCCAGGATCAGTCCCGCGATCGCCGGCCCTCCGATCATCGCGGCCTGAAAAGCCGAGAAGTTCAGAGACAGGGCGCCCGCGAGCTCCGCGGCCGGCACGAGCCTCGGAAGGAGCGCGTTGCGCGCCGGCCCGTCGAACGCCCCCGCCGCCGCGCCGAGGAAGTTCAGGCCATAGAGGAGCCAGAGGGTCTCCCGGTGGGCGAAGGTCACGCCCGCGAGCGCGAGCGCGACCGCCGTCATGCCGAGCTGCGTGGAGACCATGATCCGCCGCCGGTCGTACCGGTCGGCCACGACTCCGCCCCAGAGCGAGAACGCGATGATCGGCACGACGCGCGTCAGCCCCACGAACCCGAGCGCGAGGGGCGAGCGCGTCAGCAGGTAGATGTGCCAGTTGATCCCGACGACCTGCATCTGCGACCCGATGAGCGAGAAAAGCTGACCGGCGACGAGCCTCCGGTAGTCCCTGTGCCGCAGGGCGTAGTAAGGCCGCCGGGCGGATGCCATACCGCCAACGATAGCTTCTCGGAAAATCCGCCCGGAGTCGCCGTCGCTGCCCTCTGCGGCACGCGGCGGCCGGGCCGCACGGAGAAACCTCTGGCCGCCGCTCCGGTCCGAGGGCACGGAGGACGCACCGCTGACCCGAGTCCGTGGTGTGTGCCCTCGGACAGGGCCGCTGCCGGGCAACGCCGGCGTCTCCAGGCTGCACCGCGCCAGCCGGGCTTCAGCCCCGGCGGCGTGTCAGCCGAAATCTCGGATGCGCTCAGGCCGCCCTGGCCGCACCGACAGGGCGCGCTTCAAGGGAACAACGTGTTGAGAAATCACAGCGAATTCAGCTCGCGCGGGAGCCGTTGGGGACGGGGCGCTCGGGGATCGCCAGGGCCGGCGTGATGCCGTCGGCGGAGCCGATGTCGAGGAGCATCCCTTCCGACGTCTCGCCCATCATTTTCCGGGGCTCGAGGTTCACGACGAACAGGGCCTGCTTGCCCACGATCTCGCGGGGGTCCGGCCGTTCCCGTTTCATGCCGGCGAGGATCCGCCGCGCGTGGTCGCCGAAATCGACGACGAGGCGAACGAGCTTCGCGGACCGGGGGAGGTCCTCCACCGCGAGGATCGTGCCGATCCGAATGTCGAGCTGCTCGAGAACGGACGCCGGGACGGCCGGCTTGATCGGCGCGGGGTTCTCCATCGCCCTCTCCTCTCTCAAAAATAATGGAACTGACTGGTCAGTCTCGAAATAAAATGGAAGGATGCCTCGCGTCAAGACGGTGGTCAAGAAGGAGGAGATCCTCGAAGCCGCGTCACGGGTCTTCGCCGAGAAGGAGTTCCACCAGGTCCTGATCGACGACGTCGCGGCGCTCGCCGGCGTCGGCAAGGGGACGGTCTACCGCTACTTCCGGACCAAGGAGGAGCTCTATTTCGAGACGATCCTCCAGGCCTTCGACGATCTCTACGCCACGCTCGTCCGGACGACCTCGAAGGAGGCCTCCGCGTCGCGGCGCCTCGAAACGATCGCCCGGGAAACCTTGCAGTTCTCCTGGCAGCGCCGTCATCTCTTCCGCCTGCTCCAGACCGAGGAGAGGCGGTTCGCGATGCGGGAAGGGGAGCTTCGCCGGCGGCGCGAGGACATCATTTCCCTCTTCCGGAAGGCGATCGTGGACGGGATCGCGTCGCGGGAGTTCCGGGGAGTGGACCCCCGCATCGCCGCGGAGCTTTTTCGGGGCATGATCCGCGCCGCGAACTGTTTTCGAAGCGAGGGGGACTCGCTGGATTCCCTCGTGGCGGAGATCACGGGGATCTTCACGCGGGGCGTGGCGAGGCAGGAACGCCTGAGGGTCAGGCAGAGCGCATGACGAAGAATCGGGCCGTCCCGGGAATCGCCGCCGCCCTCCTGGCGCTGGCCGGCTGCTCGTCGTATCCGCCCGGCCGCTCGGCCGACGACGTGCCGCCCGCGCCCGGGCGCCCGTGGCAGCCCGTCTCCGAGGCGAGGCTGCCCGCCCCGACGCCCCCGCCGGCGCCGGCGATCCCGCCCGAGGACCTGCGGCCCGGCACGACGCTGTCCCTCTCCCGGATCCTCGACCTGGCGCTGCGCAACAACCCGGTGACGCGGACCTCCTGGCTCCAGGCCAGGTCGGCGGCCGCGGACCTCGGGTCCAGGAGGTCGGAGTACTTTCCGGCGCTCGAGCTCGACGGAAGCGTCACCCGCCAGAAGCAGGCGGCGCTCGGCGGGGCCAGCATCTTTCTGCGGACGACCTACGGCCCCTCGGCCACCCTGACGTGGCTCCTTCTCGACTTCGGCGGGCGCGGCGCGGACGTCGAGGAAGCCAGGCGCGTCCTCTTCGCGGCCGATTACTCGCACAACGCCGCGATCCAGGACGTCGCGCTCCAGGTCGAGCAGGCCTATTACCAGTACCTCGACGCGAAGGCGCTCAGGATCGCGGCGGAGGCGAGCCTGAAGGCCGCGCGCGAGAGCCTCTCCGCCGCAGAGGAGCGCCACCGCGCCGGCGTGGCGACGATCGCCGACGAATTGCAGGCGAGGACCGCGTTCTCGCAGGCGGAGCTGGCGCTGGAATCGGTGGAGGGACAGATCCAGACGATCCGCGGATCCCTCGCGACCGCGATGGGAGTCTCGGCCAACGTCCCCGTCGAGGCCGGGGAGCTGCCGTCCGAGGTCAACGTGGAGGTGACCGGGGAAACGGTCGACGAGCTCATCGCGAGAGCCGAGGCGGAGCGGCCGGACCTGGCGGCGGCGCGCCTGACCGCCATGGCGGCGGCGAGCCACGTCCGCTCCGTCCGCGCTCAGGGGCTGCCGACGCTCTCCGCCTCCGGGACGCTCAACAGGACCTACTTCTACAATTCGCCGACCGTCCCCTATGCCGACGTCTACGCGGGAACAATCCTCCTGCGGATCCCGGTCTTCACCGGATGGAGGAACACCTACGACACGCTCAAGGCGCGCGAGGACGCCGAGGTCGCGCGCTCGCAGACACAGACCCTGACGGACCAGGTCGTCCTCCAGGTCTGGACGAGCTACTACAACTTGAAGACGGCCGCCCAGCAGGTCAAGACCGCGCGGGACCTCTTCGCGAGCGCGCAGCAGTCCGAGGAGGTCGCCCTCGGCCGCTACAAGGCGGGCGTCGGGAGCATCCTGGACCTGCTGACCGCCCAGACCGCGTTCGCCAACGCACGCGCCCAGGAAGTTCAGGCGCGCGCGAACTGGTTCCTGGCGATGGCCCAGCTCGCGCACGACACGGGAGCGCTGGCGCCTCCGGCCGCGGCGCCCGCCGCGGCGTCCTCCGGGACGAAAGGAAGCACAGGAACCCCATGAGCAAGATTCCGAACAAGTTTCTGGTGGCTCTCTTGGGGGCGGCCGTCTCGGCCGCCCCTGGCTGCGCGAACAAGGACGCGCGGGGGGGCGTGAAGGAATCGGTTCCCGTCACCGTCGGGACCGCCGCGCGGGCGGACGTGCCCGTCGAAGTGCGCGCGATCGGCCACGTCGAGCCCTTCTCGACGGTCGCCCTGAAGGCGCGGGTCGGCGGCGAGGTCACGAGGGTCGGATTCCAGGAAGGGGAGAACGTCAAGAAAGGGGATCTCCTCTTCCAGATCGATCCGCGCCCGTACGAGGCGACCCTCGCCCAGGCGCGCGCGCAGCTCGAGCGCGACCGCGCGATGGCGCAGTGGTCGCAGGACGAGGTCAAGCGCTATGCCGAGCTCGTCCAGAAGGACTACGTCACCAGGGAGCAGTTCGACTCGACCCGGTCCAACGCCGCGGCCGCGCTCGCGACGGTGAAGGCCGACGACGCGGCGGTGGAGAACGCGAGGCTGCAGCTCTCCTACTGCGCGGTGACGGCCCCGATCTCCGCCCGCGCCGGGAGCGTCCTCGTCCATCCCGGCAACCAGGTCAAGGGGAACGACGACAAACCGCTCGTGGTCCTGAACCAGATCGAGCCCGTCCTGGTCTCCTTCTCCGTGCCCGAGTCCGCGCTCGCCGCGATCCGCCGGCAGGCCCGTCCGGGACAGAAACTCGCCGTGACCGCTTCGCACTCCGGCAATCCGGCCGGCGCCCAGACGGGGGAACTGACTTTCCTGGACAACACGGTCGATCCCACGACCGGCACGATCGTCCTGAAGGCGACGTTCGAGAATCGGAACGAAGCGCTCTGGCCGGGGGAGTTCGTGGACGTCGTGCTCACGCTCGCGACGGAGCCCGGCGCGATCGTCGTGCCGTCGCAGGCGGTGCAGACGGGACAGGCGGGGCAGTACGTCTACGTGGTCAAGGACGACCTGACCGTGGAGTCGCGGCCCGTCACGGTCAGCCGGACGCACGGCGCGCTCTCGATCGTGTCCAACGGCCTGAAGGCGGGGGAGAAGGTCGTCACCGACGGGCAGCTGCGCCTCGCGCCCGGCACGAAGGTGGAGATCAAGCAGACCGAAGGGAGTGCCTCGTGAACATCGCCGCGCTGTTCATCCGCCGTCCCGTCATGACGACGCTCGTCATGGTGGGGATCCTCCTCTTCGGCGTCATGGGATACCGCCTCCTTCCGATCTCCGACCTGCCCAACGTGGACTTTCCGACGATCCAGGTCTCGGCGGCTCTGCCCGGGGCATCGCCGGAGACCATGGCGTCCTCCGTCGCGACCCCGCTCGAGAAGCAGTTCTCGACCATCGCTGGGCTGGACAACATGAACTCGACCTCCACGCAGGGCTCGAGCCAGGTCATTCTCCAGTTCAACCTGTCGCGGGACCTGGACGGCGCGGCGCTCGACGTCCAATCGGCCATCTCGGCCGCGGCGCGGCAGCTGCCGCCCAACATGCCGAGCCCTCCCTCCTTCCGGAAGGTCAATCCGGCGGACAGCCCGGTCCTCTACCTGACGCTGACGTCCGCGACGCTCCCCCTCTCGGACCTCGACGAGTACGGCGAAGTGATGATGGCGCAGCGCATCTCGACGGTCTCCGGCGTGGCGCAGGTCCAGGTGTACGGCCCGCAGAAATACGCCGTGCGGGTGCAGCTCGACCCGGGAGCGCTCGCCTCCCGGGGCATCGGCATCGACGAGGTCTCCCAGGCCGTGCAGGACGCCAACGTCAATCTGCCGACGGGCACCCTCTACGGCCCGATGACGTCCTTCACCGTCCAGGCCAACGGCCAGTTGACGGAGGCCTCCGCCTACCGCGGCATCATCGTGGCCTACCGCAACGGATCGCCCGTGCGCCTCTCCGACGTCGGGCGCGTCGTGGACGGCGTCGAGAACGACAAGACCGCGGCCTGGTACAACGACGAGCGCTCCATCTCGCTCGCGATCTTCAAGCAGCCCGGGACGAACACGGTCGCCGTGGCCGGCGAAGTGCGCCGGCTTCTCCCGACGTTCCAGAAACAGCTGCCGGCCGCCGCCACACTGCACGTTCTCTACGACCGCTCGGTGTCGATCCGCAACAGCGTCGACGACGTGCGCTTCACCCTGCTCCTGACGCTCTGTCTCGTCGTCCTTGTCATCTTCCTTTTCCTGCGCAATCTCTCCGCGACCGTGATCCCGTCGCTCGCTCTTCCCTTCTCGATCGTCGGAACCTTCGCGGTGATGTACCTGCTCGGCTACAGCCTCGACAACCTTTCGCTGATGGCGCTGACCCTCTCGGTCGGGTTCGTCGTGGACGACGCGATCGTGATGCTCGAGAACATCGTCCGGCACATGGAACGCGGCGAGGGAGTGCTCGAGGCGGCGCTCAAGGGCTCGAAGGAGATCGGCTTCACGATCCTCTCGATGACGATCTCGCTCGCCGCCGTCTTCATCCCGGTGCTCTTCATGGGGGGAATCATCGGCCGCCTCTTCCACGAGTTCGCGGTGACGATCGGAGTCGCGATCCTCGTCTCGGGCTTCGTCTCGCTCTCGTTGACGCCGATGCTCTGCAGCCGTTTCTTGAAGCCCCCCGGCGAAGAGAGGCACGGGCGCTTCTACAAGACGACCGAGCGCGGCTTCGACGCCATCCTGTCGTTCTACGGCAGGACGCTCAAGCCGGTGCTCTCCCATCCGGGCAAGGTCCTCGTCTTCTCGATCCTCGTCCTCGCGGCGACCGGTTACCTCTTCATGAAGATCCCCAAGGGCTTCCTCCCGACGGAGGACGCCGGCCTGGTCTTTGGCTTCACCGAGGGGGCGCAGGGGATCGGATTCCCGGCGATGAAGGAGCACCAGCAGGAGGTCGCCGCCATCGTGCGCAGCCACCCCGACGTCGCCAACGTCCTCTCCAGCTGCGGCCCGCGGGGCAGCATCAGCGTCGGCAACTCCGGAATCGTGCTGGCGCAGCTGAAGCCCCGCGACAAGCGCAAGCGCTCGGCCGACGAGATTATCGAGGACCTGCGCCCGAAGCTCGCGAAGATCACCGGGATCCGCGCCTTTCTCCAGGTGCCGCCTCCCATCCGCCTGGGCGGCAGCCTGACCAAGAGCCAGTACCAGTACACGCTCCAGGACTCGGACACCGCGGAGCTCTACAAGTCCGCGCCGCTGCTCGAGCAGAAGATGCGCGGCCTCTCCGGAATCCAGGACGTGACGAGCGACCTGCAGCTCTCCAACCCGCAGATCAACCTCGGGATCGACCGGGACAAGGCGGCCGCCCTCGGGATCACTCCCCAGAAGATCGAGGACGCGCTCTACACGGCCTACGGCACGCGCCAGATCTCGACGATCTACGCGCCGAACAACGAGTACCAGGTGATCATGGAGCTGGCCCCCGAGTTCCAGGCGAACCCGGCCTCGATCGCGCTTCTCTACGTGCGCTCCTCCTCGGGCCAGCTCGTCCCCCTCTCCTCGCTCGGCGCGATCACGCGCAACAACGGACCCCTCGCGGTGGCCCACACGGGGCAGCTCCCCTCCGTGACGATCTCCTTCAACCTGAAGCCGGGCGTCTCGCTCGGGGATGCCGTCGGCGCCGTGGACGCGCTGGCTGGCCGGAACCTCCCCGCGACCATCCAGACGAGCTTCCAGGGGACCGCCCAGGCGTTCCAGAGCTCCGTGCGGGGGCTGGGTCTCCTTCTTCTCGTCGCGATCGCGGTCATCTACATGGTGCTCGGGATCCTCTACGAGAGCTTCATCCATCCCGTAACGATCCTGACGGCGCTCCCGTTCGCGGGCGTCGGCGCGCTCGTGACGCTGATGCTCTTCCACACGGAGCTGTCCATCTTCGCCTTCGTCGGCATCATCATGCTCGTCGGCCTGGTGAAGAAGAACGGCATCATGATGGTGGACTTCGCGATCGAGGCGCAGCGGGAAGGCAAGAGCCCGTCCGACGCCATCTTCGAGGCCTGCCTCGTCCGGTTCCGACCGATCATGATGACGACGATGGCCGCGCTGATGGGGACGCTGCCGATCGCCATGGGCTTCGGGGCGGGGGCGGAGTCGCGCCGGCCGCTGGGTCTCGCCGTCGTCGGAGGGCTCGTCTTCTCGCAGACGCTGACGCTCTACGTCACGCCGGTCTTCTACATTCTCCTCGATCGCCTGCGGCAGCGGGTCGCGCGCCGCCGGGGAAAGGGCCCCGGCCTCCCGGCCCAGTCGAGAGGGGCGGCCCCGGCGCCCGAGGAGAGGACTCCGGCGGCCGCCGGAATGCGCTTCACGACACCTTAGCCCGAGGCCACGGCCGTCGGAGACTTTCTTCGGATCGGCGAGAAATCCTGTAATCCCCGGCGAGCCCGTCTCGTCAGAAGGGGTCAAGAGGAGGTGGGGAAGGGCGCATCCAGCGTCGGGCAGGAGGGTGGCCGACTCCGACTTCAGCCCCTCCGACCGTTACCGCGAACTCACACGGCGCGATGCCGTTTCGCTGCCCCGATTGCCCGGCTTTTCCCTGGGCCCTTCACCGCCTCCCATTACCGTCGCTCCGCGCCTGCGCGGGAAATGCGGCTGAGGGCGCACCGGCGAGCGGCTCGGCCGGATGCGGCCTCGACCGCTCGCCTTTTCCCGCGCAAGCGCTCCGCTCCCGCGGCACGAGGCTCCTCCCTGCGGTTACTCGGGAGACTCCTCGCGCCGCGAGCGCCGGCGGCAGCGTGGCGATCTCATGGATTCCCCGTTGTCATCCTGAGCGAAGCGAAGGATCTGCTCAGATCGCTTCGCGGCCGGGGTGAGGATCTACGGCGTCTGATTGCACGACCGCGCGATCGCAGATCACCCGATTACAGGCCGAGTTGGGTGAGGACGAAGGCGTAGTCGAAGGCGAGCTCCTTCAGGCGGTCGTAGCGGCCGGAGGAGCCGCCGTGGCCGCCGGCCATGTTGATCTTGAAGACGAGAGGGTTCTTGTCGGTCTTCAAGGAACGCAGCTTCGCGACGTACTTGGCCGGCTCCCAGTACATGACCTGGCTGTCGTCGAAGGACGTCTTGACGAGGATCGTCGGATAGGCCTTCGCCGCGAGGTTGTCGTACGGACTGTACGACTTGATGTAGTCGTACTCCTCCTTCTTCTTAGGGTTGCCCCACTCCTCGAACTCGCCTACGGTCAGGGGGAGCGACTCGTCGAGCATCGTGTTGATGACGTCCACGAAGGGGACTCGCGTCACGACGATCCTCGGCAGGTCCGGGCGCATGTTCGTGACGGCGCCCATCAGGAGCCCGCCGGCCGAACCCCCCTCGATGACGAGCCGGTCCTTCGACGTGTACTTGTCGGCGACCAGCTTCTCGGCGACGGCGATGAAGTCGGTGAAGGTGTTCTTCTTCGACATCATTTTGCCTGCGTCGTGCCAGGGCTTCCCCATCTCGCCGCCGCCGCGGATGTGCGCGATGGCGAAGACGAAGCCGCGGTCGAGCAGCGAGAACCGGCTGGAGTTGAACGTCGCGAAGGAAGGGGCTCCGTACGAGCCGTAGCCGTTCAGCCACAGAGGGGCCTTGCCGTCCGCGACGAACCCTTTCCTGTAGACGAGGGAGATCGGGATCTTCGTCCCGTCCTTCGCCGTGGCGAAGCGGCGCTCGGACTGGTAGCGGTCCGGTTCGTAGCCTCCGAGGACCTCGGTGCGCTTGAGTAACTTGCGCTCCTTCGTCGCCATGTCGTAGTCGTACACGGACGGGGGGGTCGTGAAGGACTGGTAGCCGAAGCGGAAGAGACGCGTGTCGAACTCCGCGTTGTTCTGCGGACCGACCGCGTAGACCGGCTCCGGGAAGTCCACGCGGTGCTCGGCGTTGGTCGCGAGGTCAATGACGCGGATCCGCGGCAGCCCGTCTTCGCGCTCGAGGACGGCCGCATGGCCGGCGAAGAGGTTCAACCCCGAGACCATGACGGCCGGACGGCAGGGGAGGAGCTCCTTCCAGTTCTCCTGCCCGGGGCTTCCTTCCGGCGCGGTCACGACGCGGAAGTTGCGGCACCCCTTGTTCGTCCGGATGTAGAAGAGACCGCCGCGGTGATCGACGGCGTACTCGTGGTCCTTCTCGCGCGGAGAGATCAGGATGAAGGAGCCGGCCGGCTCGTCGGCCGGCAGGAAGCGCCACTCGTCGGCCGTGTGCGAGCCCGAGACGAGGAAGAGGACCTTGCGGCTGCGCGAGCGGTGGACGTTCACCCGGTACATCTCGTCCCGTTCCTCGTAGACGAGGGTGTCTGTCTTCGGATCGGTGCCGAGCGTGTGCCGGTAGAGGCGGTAGGGGCGCTTGGCCGGGTCGTCCACGGTGTAGAAGAGGGTCTTGCCGTCGGCCGCCCAGGCGACCGACGAGACCTTCTCGACGGTTTCGGGAAACTCCCTCCCGGTCGAAAGGTCCTTGACGTGGAGCCGGTACTCGCGGAAGCCGACGTTGTCGTTGGTGTAGGCGAGGAGGTTCCCGTCGTCGGAGACCTCGAGATCGGAGACGGCCATGAAACGCTGACCCCCGGCCATCTCGTTGACGTCGAGCATGACCTCCTCGGCCGCCTCGAGGCTGTCCGGCGGAGCACCCTGCGGTCTCCCGGGTTCCCCCGCCTTCTTCCGGCAGTAGATCGGGTATTGCTTCCCCTTCTCGGTGCGGGAGTAGTAGAGGTATGCCCCCTGCCGGAAAGGAACCGAGAGGTCCGTCTCCTTGATCCGTCCGAGCATCTCCTCGTAGAGCTTCGCCTGGAGGCCTTCGGTCGGCTTCATGAACGCGTCGGCGTAGGCGTTCTCGGATTCGAGATACGCCTTCACTTCCGGGTTCTTCCTGTCCCGCAGCCAGAAATAGTCGTCGACGAGCTTTTCTCCGTGCACAGCTTCGACGTGCGTCACTTTCTTCGCCATAGGCGGCCTGGGAACCTCCCTCGCGTCGGCGCCCGCGAGGAGGGAAACGGCGAGGAACCCTCCGGCGGCGGCCGGTGAAATCCAGAGTGTCATGAGCAGCCTCTTTTCTCTACTTCGCGACAGGGGCCGACGCCGCCGCCTTCGCGAAGTCTCCGGCCTTGACCACCGTGATCTTCGCGGGGTCGATGTGGCGGCGCAGGGCGGCGGTGATCTCGTCCGGCGTCAGCTCCCCGACCTTCTTCTCCATCTCCGCGTCCCAGGCGAGCGTGCGCGAGAGATAGAGATCCTGAGCGAGGTGGTGGGCGAGCGCGGCGTCCTGCGCGCGGGAGACGTGCCGCGACTGGAGCCAGCCGGAGCGGGCCTCCTCGAGCTCTTTGGCCTGGAAGCCGTCCTTCAGGACGCGGGCGATCTCCTCCTGGACGGCCGCCTCGAGCCTGGCGGCGTTCTGCGGGGCGTAGATCGCGTACGCCACGAACGACCCCGACTTGTCCAGGGACGAGGCCTGGACCTGCGAGCCGACGCCGTAGGAGAGACCCTCCTTCTGGCGGATTCTCACGGCGAGCCGCGAGTTCAAGAACCCGCCGCCGAGCATGTAGTTGCCGAGCACGAGCGCCGGGTAATCCGGGTCGTCGTCGCGCAGGTCCAGGTTCTGACCGGCGACGAAGAACGCGTTGGCCTTGTCCGGCGCCTCGAAGGAATCGTGGGCCGGGGCGACGTCGCGGTAGACGCTGGGAACGCGGGCAAAGGAGCGCGGGCTCTTCCAGTCGCCGAAGAGGTCCTGCGCGAGCCTGGCGGCCTCCTTCGGGTCGATGTCCCCCACGATCGCGAACTCGCCGACGGAGGCGCCGTAGAAGTCGGCGTAGAACTTCTTGACGTCCTCGACGGTCGTCGCCTGGACGTCTGCCAGGTCCTCCTCGGGAGTCGAGACGTAGCGGACGTCCCCTTTGGGCCACGGGTTCAGGTGTCTCCGGTACGCGGTGATCGCGATCTGCTGCGGCTCGCTCCGGCCCTGCTCGATCTCCGCGAGCGTCTCATCTTTCAGCGTCTCGAACTCCGAGGCGGGAAAGACCGGCTCGCGCAGGCATTCCGCGGCGAGCTTCAGGACGGCCGGCAGGTTCTCGCGGGTCGTCTCGATCGAGAGGGTCGCCTGGGTCGGTCCGCCGTCGATCGCAACGCGCGCCCGCAGCCGGTCGAACTCGTCCTTGATCTGCTGGCGGGTGTGCCCGGCGGTGCCCCGTGTGAGCATCGCGCCCGCCAGTTGCGCCGCCGTGGCGCGGTTGACGAGGCTCTTCTCGTCGCCGTAGCGCAGGGTCATCGCGGCGACGACCGTCGCGCCCCGCGTCTTCTTGGGCAGCAGCGCGAGCTTCAATCCTCCCGGGAGCGCCGAGCGGAGCGTGCGCGATTCGATCGAGGCCGGAGAGGGGTCGAAGGCCTCGCCGGCGGCGATGGCGGCGTCCCCCTTGTAGTCCTTGAGGAGGGCCGAGAGGTCCGGCGCGGCCGGGATCTCCGCCCGATCCGGCTTGGCCGTCGGGATGAACTCGCCGACCGTGCGGTTGGAGGGCTTGAGGTAGGTCGCGGCGGCGCGCTCGACGTCCTCGGGCGTCACCTTGCGGATGCGGTCGCGGTTCAGGAAGAAGAGCCGCCAGTCCCCCGCGCCGATCCACTCGCTCATCCGCAAGCCGACGCGGTCGGCCGAGTTCATGGTCAGCTCGATGTTCTTGAGGAGCTTCGCGCGGGCGCGCTCGACCTCTTCCTTCGTCGGGGGCGTCTTGACGGCATCGTCGATCGTCTGGAGCATCGTCGCGCGGGCGTCCTCGAGCGACTGGTCCTGCCGCACCTCGGCGCGCAGGAGGAGGAACCCGGGCTCCTTCAGGTCGAGGAAGAAGCTCGAGACCGCCGTGGCCTTCTTCGCGTCGACGAGCGCCTTGTGCAGCCGGCCGGACGGGGTGTCGCCGAGCACTTCGGCGAGGATCTCGACCGCGGCAGCGTCGGGGTGCGCGCCGGCCGGCACGTGGTACGCGACGGCGAGCGCCTGGACGTCCCCAACGCGGCGCAGCGTGACCGAGCGCTCGCCGTCCTGCGTCGGTTCCGCGGTGTAGGTCGCCGGGAGCGCTCGCGAGGGGCGCGGAATCGGCGAGAAGATCGCGTTGATCAAAGCCAGCGTCTTCGCCTCGTCGAACTTGCCTGCGACGAGCAGGACGGCGTTGTCGGGTTGGTAGTAGGTCCGCCAGAAGGCCTGCAGGCGTTCGATCGGCACGTTCTCGATGTCCGCGCGCGCCCCGATCGTGTCGTGGCCGTAGTTGTGCCAGAGGTACGCGGTCGAGAGGACCCGCTGGTCGAGGACGCCCTCCGGGTCGTTCTCCCCCGATTCGAACTCGTTGCGCACGACCGTCATCTCGCTGTCCAGGTCCTTCTTCGCGATGAAGGAGTGGACCATCCGGTCCGCCTCGAGGTCGAGGGCCCATTTGAGGTTCTCGTCGGTCGCCTGGAAGGTCTCGAAGTAGTTGGTGCGGTCGTACCAGGTCGAGCCGTTGGGCCGCGCGCCGTGCGAGGTCAGCTCCTGCGGGATGTTCGGATGCTTCGGGGTCCCCTTGAACATCAGGTGCTCGAGCAGGTGCGCCATCCCGGTCTCGCCGTAGTTCTCGTTGCGCGAGCCGACGCGGTAGGTGATGTTGACCGTGATCGTCTGCTTGGTCTGGTCGGGGAAGAGGAGCACGGAGAGCCCGTTTTTCAGCCGGTACTCGGTGATCCCCTCGACCGAGGTCACCCGCTCGGGCTTGCCGGCCGGCGCCGCCGCGGCCGCCGGGGCGGGCCTGGCTTCCAGAGCGGGAATCGCCGCCGTCCAGGCCAAGGCCGCCAGAAGGAGAAGAAAGAGAGGCTTTCTCGACAGAGGCATCCGTGCTCCTTTGCTGGACCGAGCCGCGGTGCGGTCCGGAGTGCTCGGTCCGCCGTGCTCGGCGGTCGGTTCTCGGTCGGGCCGGATTTTATCCTGCGCTCCGGGCGTAATCAGGGCGGGAGGCGGGTCCGTCAAGGTTCAAGTGACTCGCTACCCATCCGGCCGGGCGCTCCCCCGTGCCTCCTGCCCGTATATGATTCCGGCAGTCGCGCCGGCTCGGCGGGACGGATTTCATGATCCCAGCAACCGCCCCTCAAAACGAATCGCAAAGGCTCGGCGCGCTCCGCGGGTACGAGATCCTCGACACGGAGGCGGAGCGCAAGTTCGACGACCTGACGCTGCTCGCCAAACACATCTGCGAGACGCCCATCGCGCTCCTCTCGTTCGTGGACTCCGACCGCCAGTGGTTCAAGTCGAGGATCGGCCTGACGATCCCCCAGACGCCGCGGGCTGTCTCCTTTTGCGACTATGCGATCCTGGAAGAGGACGTGATGGTCGTGCGCGACGCCGCGGCCGATGAGCGGTTCGCGGACAACCCGCTGGTCACCGGAGAACCCGGAATCCGCTTCTACGCCGGCGCGCCGCTCATCACCGCCACGGGACACGCGCTCGGCGCCCTCTGCGTCATCGACCACGCGCCCCGAGATCTGACGGACGAGCAACTCGAGGCCCTCCGCGCGCTCGCCCGCCAGGTCGTCGCGCAGCTGGAGCTGCGGCGCCGCCTGAAGAAGGAGCGGGAGGAGGCGAGGGACGCGCTCGACGAGCGGGAGTCGACGCTGCGGCTCATCGTCGGCCAGATGCCGGCCGTCCTCTGGTCCACCGACACGGACCTGCGGCTGACCTCTTCCGAGGGCGCCGGCCTGACGAGCCTCGGCCACCGGCCGGGCCAGTTCGTCGGCGTCACCCTCTTCGAATTCTTCCGCACGACCGACCCGGAGTTCCTGCCGCTCGTGGCGCACCGCAAGGCCCTCCTCGGAGAATCGGTCAGCTTCGAGGTGGACTGGAGCGGCCGGACCTACGCTTCCCACTGCGAGCCGCTGCGCAATCCCGACAACTCGATCCGGGGGGTCATCGGCGTCGCCCTGGACATTACGCGCCAGAAGCGGACGGAGCGGGAGCTGCAGAAGGCCTTCTCCCTCCTGCGCGCCACGCTCGATTCCGCCGCCGAGGGGATCCTGGTCGTGGACGAGAGGGGGAAGATCTCCAACTTCAACTCGAGCTTCGTTCGGATGTGGCGCGTCCCCGAGGACATCGCCGCCACCCGCGACGAGGACCGGCTCCTCGCGTTTCTGCTCGAAAGCGTCGAGGACTCCGGGGACTTCGCCAAGCAGGTGATGGGGCTTCACGCGAAGCGGGACACAGAGACCTCGGGCGCCGTGAAGCTCAAGGACGGCCGGGTCCTTCAGCGCTTCTCCCGGCCGCAGAAGGTGGACGGCCGCACGGTGGGGACGGTCCTCTCGTTTCAGGAAGGGAGCGCCACGGCGTGAAGAGAAGCGTCCTGATCGCCATGACTTCCGCTCTTGTCCTCGCGTCGGCGGCCGTGGCGCAACCCGCGGTCACGGTGATCCGCGCGGGCGTCTTGATCGACGGGAAAGCGAGCGCGCCGCGCAGGGACCAGGTGATCGTCGTGCGCGGGAACCGCGTCGAGAGCGTCTCCGACTCCGGAAAGGCGAAGATCCCGGCGGGAGCGGCCGTCATCGACCTGTCGCGCGCGACCGTGCTGCCCGGCCTCATCGACTGCCACACGCACATCTTCCTGCAGGGGGAAGTCCCCGCGGAGGGGGGCTACGACGTCCAGCTGTTGAAACAGCCGCTCGCGTTCCGCGCGGCGCGCGCCGCTGTTTCCGCCCGGCGCGCCCTCGAGCAGGGATTCACGACGATCCGCGACGTCGAAACCGAGGGGGCCGGGTACGGCGACGTGGGGATCAAGGAAGCGATCAACGAGGGATACATCCCCGGGCCGCGGATGTTCGTCGTCACGCGCGCGATCTCGACGACGGGCGGCTATCCGCTGGAAGGGTACGCGCCGGAGATCACGGTGCCCAAGGGAGTGCAGATCGTGGACGGGCCGGTCGAGGCGAGGAAGGCGGCGCGCGAGCAGCTCGACAACGGCGCGGACTGGATCAAGGTCTACATGACGCACCGCTCCTGGCTCGACGCCGCGGGCAACCTCGTCTCGCAGCCGACGCTGACGCTCGAAGAGATCAAGGCGATCGTGGACGAGACGCACGGCTGGGGAAAGAAGGTCGCCTGCCACGCCTACAACGGCATCGGCCTCCATCGGGCGCTCGACGGCGGCTGCGACTCGATCGAGCACGGCCTGGAGCTCGACGACCCGGCGGTTGCGCAGATGGCCAAGCAGGGGACCTGGTACTGCCCGACGATGAGCGTTTACTACAACGACCAGGGCCCGGCCGACACGCCGGCGGGAAAGCGAGACAGGAAGCGCGTCGCCGTCCACGGTCCGTCGCTCCAGAAGGCGATGAAGGCCGGCGTCAGGATCGCCTTCGGCACCGACGTCGGCGGCTTCCCCTGGACCGATCCGATCGCGCAGGAGTTCCCGCACTTAGTCGAGTTCGGCATGACCCCCATGGCCGCCATCCAGACGGCGACTTCAAACGCCGCCGAGATGCTCGGCATGTCCGGTCAGTTGGGCGTCGTCGCCCCCGGCGCCTACGCCGACATCGTCGCCGTCCCCGGCGACCCCTTGAAAGACGTGAAGGAGCTCGAGCGCGTCAACTTCGTCATGAAGGACGGCAAGGTCTTCCGCAACGACTCAAAGTAGGTGGTAGGTGGTAGGGAAGCGCCAGACCCTTCCACATTCCACCTTCATCTCCTCATGTGCAGCCCCTCGCGCACTCCGTGCGGGAAGAGGAAGCGCCCCACGAGGACCGTCAGGACGACCGTGCCGACGACGGCGGCAATCTTCGTCCCCGTCGCCTGGCGGATCCAGAACGAGCGCTCCGACACGATGCCGCGCTTGACGAGGAGCCTCTCGGCGACGAAGTAGAGGATGAGCGCGAGCGCCGCGCCGAGGAGGATTCCCTCCCACTCGCGGGAAAACCGGATCGCGTCGTCGATGCGGCCGCCGAAGTAGAGGCCCAGTCCCGTCCAGACCAGGCAGTTGACGAGCGAGGCCGCGAGATCGGTCAGGACGAACGGTCCGATGGCCATCCGGGAAGCGCCCGCGGTGAAGAAGACGACCGGCCGGAGACCATAGAGATAACGGGCCAGGAAGAGATACCGGTACCGATACCTGTGGAAGGACTCCTTGATCTTCCGGATCTTTCTGGGAGAGAAGATCTTGCGCATGAACCGGTGCCGGTCCAGGCTCGACCCGAAGAGCCTTCCGAATCCGTAGAGGATCGAGTCCGAGATCACGATTCCGAGAAGCTCCGCGCCGACCATCAGCGGAAACCGGGCCACTTTCTTGAAAACGAGAAAGCCGGCGATGAGCAGGACGACTTCCTCGGGGGGGCTCGGGCCGAAGGCGCCGAGGAAGAGGAGAAAGAAAACCCCGAAGTAGCTCTGCCGCTCCAGATACGCCGCCACCCGCTGGATCGCCGGCTGGCGCACATGATCCAGAAGAAAGTCCAGAGGCGGGAGCATCCGGCGATTCTAAGGCGGGTCATCCTCGAGGGTTGTGCCTGGAACCAGCGCTGCCTTTCTAACCCGCCCCGGTGTCGCCCGCCTCCCTCGTCGGCACGCGACGGCCCGGCCGCGACAGACAGTTCCGGGCCGTCGCTGGTCGCTCAGTCGCATGAGGAGCGTGGCCAGAGTTGTTCTGTGGCGTGCTCCTTCGCTCATCACCTCCTCCGTGAGGCGGGCCGCCACCGGGGCTGCACCCGGACTAAGCCGAGGTGAGCGGGCCCCCCCGGAGCCGACGGCGTTTCCCGGAGTCGGTGATGGGTGACGAGCACGGAAGAGCGCAACCGGCACGTCGGTGCGACTGCGAGGAACCCTCAGCGCCGGCCGGGTCTCCGCTTCACGGCAGGCCGGCGCGTGCCGACGAGGGAAACGCCGCCGGCTCCGGAGCGGCCTTTTCGCCAACTAAATTAGCTCGTGGCGGCGGCAGAGGTGTAGCCCTCGCGGGCGAGGAGGCTCGACATCTCCGACTTGTTGACGCAGAGGCGGAAGGCTTCCATCGGATCGATGGTCTTGCTGCGGACGAGGGCCATCAGAGAGTCGTTCATCGTCATCATCCCCTGGGCCTTTCCGGTCTGGATGACCGAGTAGATCTGGAAGGTCTTCCCCTCCCGGATGAGGTTGGAGACGGCGCTGCCCCCGATCAGGATCTCGTAGGCGGCCACGCGTCCTCCGCCGAGCTTCTTGCAGAGCGTCTGGGCGATCACGCCGACGAGCGAGCCCGACAGCATCTGGCGGATCTGATCCTGCCGGTCCGCCGGGAACTGATCGATGATCCGGTCGATCGTGGAGGGAGCGGTCGAGGTGTGGAGCGTTCCGAAAACGAGATGGCCCGTCTCCGCCGTCTCCACCGCGATCGCGATCGTCTCGAGGTCCCGCATCTCGCCCACGAGCACGATGTCCGGGTCCTCGCGCAGGACCGCGCGCAGGGCGTCCTTGAAGGACTCCGTGTGCGAATGGACCTCGCGCTGGTTGACGAGGCACCTCTTGTTCTCGTGGACGAACTCGATCGGGTCCTCGATGGTGATGATGTGGTCCGTGCGGGTCTGGTTGATGTGATCGATCAGTGTCGCGAGCGTCGTGGACTTGCCCGAGCCGGTGGGTCCGGTGACGAGGACGAGCCCCTTGGTCCGCTCGCAGAGCTGGAGCACGCTCTCCGGCAGCCCCAGCTCCTGCGGCGTGCGGATCTGGAAGGGAATGGCGCGAAAGACGGCGCCCGGCCCCTTCCGGTCGCGGAAGAGGTTCGCGCGGAACCGCGAGACGTTCGGGATCGCGTACCCGAAGTCGGTGTCGTTGCGCTTCTTGAACTCCTCGCGGTTGCGCGGGGGGGTGATCTCGTTGAGCTTGTCGATCAGGTCGTCGCCGTCGAAGGCCCGATGCCCCGGAAGAGGCTGGATGACGCCGTGGACGCGGACCTGCGGGGGAGTGCCGCTGGCGAGGTGGAGGTCCGACGCGCCCATCGCCAGCATCTGGCGGAGCAGTTTCTCGATCGTGGCGTCGGACCGGACCTCGCCGTAATACGGTTCCGGCGGAGCCTGGGGCTCCGGCGGTTCCGGAGCGGCCGGCGCCTCGGGAGCGGCGGCGGGCGCCGGGGGGCGGGCCTTCTGCGGCTTGACGGAGACCTTCCAGGCGTTGGCCCCGGCCTCGACCTGCACGAGGACCGGGAAGCCGGCCGCCTCGTAGAAGAACTTCGTCGTTCCGCGGTCGTTGAGCTCCGTGCCCGCGGGCAGGATCTCCTCGACGAGCGCCACCAGGCCGTGGTGAGGGATCGTCTGGGCCGCGTAGCGATTCCCGGTGGGAAAGGCGAGCTGGACCCGTTCGCCGCTCGTCAGGAGCGCCCCCTGCGCTCCGAACTTTGCCATGCTCTCGAGGAGCTGATCGATCTGCGGCATGACCGCTCTATTCCGGTCCCGTCTCGAGGATCCGGAGCACGAACGTCTTGTTGATCAGGTAGAGGCGGTCCTTCGCCCAGAGCCGGAGGAACCGCCCCGGCGCGTTCAGGTAGTCCACGGTGCGCGTGCTCTCGCTCGGCGCGGAGTAGAGCAGCTCCCCGTCGAGGGGGCTCGTGCCCAGCAGCTCCACGCGCACGGGCCGGCGGAACTCGAAGAGCTCCTCGGCCGCCTCGGACTCGGATCCGAAGGGAGAGAGCGGGACGCCGATCCAGAGGAGGGCGTCCTTGTTGATGATCTCCCGGTCGGCGCTCCGGGCGTCGCGGACCGGCAGGAAGGCGTGGACGTTTTCGAGCAGATCGAGCACATCCTGCCGCCGGAATTCGTTCGCCCGGTGCTCGGCCAGGAAGATCTGGACGCGCCGCGGCCGGCCGCCCGCCAGTGTCAGGTCCACAGCGACGGCCTTCTTGGAGATCCGGAGGGTCTCGGTCTCGTTCACGCGAGGAGCCGCACTATACCCGCCTACCTGGCCGCCGCACGCCGCGCGGCGAGCTGCTGCTGCTTCTCGATCGCGAGGGCGCGGATCCGGCCGAATTCCGCTGTGCCGCGGACCTTTTCCAGCAGGGGATCGCGATCCATCGCGGGCACGGCGAGGTAGTTGTCCTCGACCGACCTCCGCAGTAGCCGCAACGCCGGGCCCGTGTTGCCGCAATAGGCCAGCTGCGCCGCGTCGAAGTACTTCGGCTCCGGGTCCCGGTCCGCGAGAAGCGAGGCCTCGAACCGGCGCAGGACCGGATCGTCGTCGGGGCGCGAACGGCCTTCGAGACAGGGTTGCAGGGGCGGCAGCAGGTTGGGATTCGTGACCTTCTTCAGCAGGGCCAGCGTCTCGGCGAGTTTCCCCTGTCTCCATCGGACGTTCGATTCCACGATGAGCGCCCACTGGGAGCCGGCGTCGAGCCGGACGTATTCCATGGCGCGCTCGTAGTTTTCCAGGAGGACGAAGTTCAGGCTGCAGGAGCGCCAGCCCGGGTCCTTCGGATCGAGCGCGAGCGCGGCGTCGCATTCGCGCGCCGCGTCCTCGATCGCTCCGGTGTAACGCAGCACGTATCCGAGGGCGAAATGGGCACGCGCGCTGTCGGGACGCGTCCGGAGGATCCGCGAAGCGTCGTCGAGGGCGCCCGCGAGGTCGCCCGCTTCGACCCGTATGATGACCAGGCTCGTCGCCGCGTCGGTGAAGTTCGGATCGATCTGCAGCGCCCTCTCGTGGCCCGACCGGGCGCGCTCGACCGCGGCGGTGCCGCCGTCGGAATAGGCGCCGTCGTAGTACTCGCGCGTGCCGAGGGCATTCCAGGCCGGAGCGTAGGCCGGGTCGAGCGCGACGGCCTGCCGGAGCATCGCGATCGCGTCCTTGTTGGGCTGCGGATCGCGGGAAACAGCCGCGGCGCGCAGATAGAGGTCGTAGGCCTCGGGGTTCTTGGGGGCGGACGCGCTCTCCTTGACGCCGGACGCCGCGAAGATCGGGAAGAGACCCTGGCGCAGGTGCGCCGTGATCTGCTCGCGCAGCCCGATCAGGTTTTCCGCCTTCGCGGCGAGCGTGTCGCGCCACAGGATGCGGTTGGACTCGGTGTCGATGACTTCCAGGGTCACCTGCAACGAGTCCCCCTCGCGGAGGAAGTGTCCCGAGAAGACGTCCGCGACGGAGAGCTCCCGTCCCACCGCCTGGGCATCCACGTCCGGTTTCGAAAACTTGCGCGTCGAAGCGAAGGGGCGGATGGCGAGCGAGGGGATGTAGGAGAGCGTCGTCGCGATCTCGTCGGGCAGGGCGAGCTTCAGGTAGTCGATAGACGTGTCCGCGCCGAGATTCTGGAACGGCAGGATCGCGAGCGTGGTCTGGCCCGACCGGGATTTCGAAGACGTGCGGCCACGACTCGCGAGCCAGGCTCCGCCCGCAGCGAGCAGGATCGCCACGGCGATGCCGGCGAACAGAAGCGGTTTCTTCGATCGGCCGGGCGGTGCGGGCGCCGCCGCGGCCGGAGCCGACGCCGCGGACACGGCTCCCGTCCGTCCGGATTCCGTGTCGCGCCGCGCCCGCTTCAGGTCCGACCTGATCTCCGCCGCGCTCTGGTAGCGCAGGTCGCGGTCCTTCTCGAGGGACTTGTTGACGATCCGCTCGAGCTCGGGCGGGAGGTCCGGGTTCAACCGCACCGGCGGCGTGGGGGCGCGGTTCAGGATCGCGTCGAAGATGATCGCGGAGGTCCCGCCCGAGAAAGGCTGGCGGCCCGTCGCCATCTCGTAGAGCACCGCGCCGAAGGAAAAGAGGTCGGTCCGGGCGTCAAGGTCCTCTCCGCGCGCCTGCTCGGGAGACATGTAGACGACGGTGCCCATCGCGGTGCCGGGGCTCGTCAGGTTCTCGGGCACGATCGCGGTCGCGAGCGACGAGGCGCCTGCGGGCGCGGCGCTCGCCGGGTGTCCAGCCGCGATCTTGGCCAGGCCGAAGTCCAGGAGCTTTATCTGTCCGCGTTTGGTAACGAAGATGTTCGCCGGCTTGATGTCGCGGTGGACGATGCCGTGCTCGTGCGCGGCGTCGAGCGCGTCCGCGATCTGGACGCCGAAGTCGAGGATCTGTTCCGCCTTCAGCGCTCCGCCGACGGCGACCCGATCCTTCAGCGTCTCGCCCTCCATCAGCTCCATCACGATGAAGGCCTTCCCGTCCGCCTCGTCGATGTCGTGGATGGTGCAGATGTGCGGGTGCTCGAGCGAGGACGCCGCTCGCGCCTCGCGTTTGAACCGCTCGAGCGTCTGCGGGTCCTTCGCCACGTCCTCGGGGAGGAACTTCAGCGCGACCTGTCGCCCGAGGCGCGTGTCCTCGGCGCGGTAGACGACGCCCATGCCGCCGCCGCCAAGCTTCTCGACGATCCGGTAGCGAGAAATCGTCTGGCCGATCATTTCGCGGGGCGCAGCAGGACCGTCCAGTTCTGGACGAGCGAGATCGGCGGCGTGGACTCGTCTCCGGCCGCCGTGACGATGAGGAACCGCTGGCCGTCGGCCGACACGTCGTAATGGCGGTCCGGATCCTCCCGCACCCGCGTCTCGAAGAGAGGCTGCGGAGCCTCCGCTTCAAACGTCGCGCCCGTCCTGACCGCCACGGCCATCAGATTGTGGTCGGGCGCGATGTAGAAGAGCTCCTTCCCGTCCCGGCGCCAGGCGGGGGTCGCGCCTCCGCCTGTCGAGACCTGCCATTTGCCCCCCGGGCCCGGAAACGGCTGAACGTAGATCTCGAAGCGGCCGGACTCGTTGGAGGAGTAGGCGACGAACCGCCCGTCGGGGGAGAGGTCGCCCTGGGCCTCGTCGAATTCGGAGTGCAGGAAGGGGGTGATCTTGCGGTCCGCAAGGGAGAGCACATTCTGATCGCTCTTGGTCTTCGGATTCAGGGTCTCGAAGAGCAGCAGGCGGCCGTCCGGCGAGAAACATCGCGGGAACTTGCCCAGCGGCGACGAGAGGAGGAGCTCGTCGCTTCCCGTGCCGGAGGAAGACTTGCCGTAGATGTCGCCGCCGCCGCTCCTCTCCGAGAGGAAGACGATGCGCCTGTCATCGGGCGACCAGACCGGGTAGGAGTCGTCGGCCGCGTTGAAGGTCAGGCGCGTCGAAACCTTGCGCGCGAAGTCCTCGATCCAGACGTCGCCCGGATCTCCGACCGCGAACACGACGCGCCGGCCGTCGTGCGAGATCCGCGGAGAGGACACGTTACCCTCCTGGCCGACCGTGTCCACCTTCTTTCCGGCGCGGTCGAACCACGTCAGCTGGAACTGATCGACGCTTCCGCCCCCCTCCTGGTATGCAAGCACGCCGTTGTCGGAGACGGAGAAGACCGCGGTGAAGAAGCCGGGATCTTCCTGGACGTTGCCGACGATCGGGAACGGATCGCCCGAGAGCTTCCCGCTCGCCGCGTCGAAGGGCTGCGCCATGAGCGTCCTCTGCCGCACGAAGAGGAGGTGGCCGGCCGCATAGAGGCCTTTCGACCGCGCGTTGACGAGGTGCTTTGGAGGCTCGCCCGTGAGGGAGCCTATGCAGATCGAGTGCAGCTCGCTCTCCGTGCCGACGCTGTGGCTGCCCGCCTCGTAGAGGAAGTGCTTGCCGTCCGGCAGGAAAGCGGGGAAGCGGTGCGTCGTCTCCTTGCGCGACTCGTCGAACTTCGTCGCCGGCTCCGGTTTGCCGCCGGTCGCGGCCACCCGGAAGAGCGGCTCGCGGAAGTGCGGCTCGAAGAGGATGACGCCGTCCCTGTTCCACGCTCCGCCGCGCCCGTCGGCCGCGTCGCAGAGGACGAGCGCCGGCCCGCCCGCGGCGTCGATCTTCTTCAGCTTCGCGCCGGCGAAGAACCCGATGTGGCGGCCGTCGGGCGACCAGAAGGGATACATCGCGCCGTCGGTCCCGGGGAGTGCCCGCGCCGCAGGGCTGTTCAGCGAGCGCACCCAGAGGTCGGCCTTTCCCGAGGAGTCCCGCGCCGTGAAGACGATCTGCAGCCCGTCGGGGGAGACCGCCGGAGGTCCACCCGCGTCGCCGATGAAGTGGTACGTCGTCTTCTCGGGGGGGAGGATGGAGCTCCGCACCGCTCGCGGGACCGCCCGCGGGCGCGACAGCGAGAAAGTCGCCAGCGCGATGGTCGCGAGGGCGAGCACGGCGGCAACGCCCCAGGCCAGACGCTCCCGGCTCCTGCGGCGCGCGACGAGGGGCGCCGGCACGCCCGCCTGCGAGCCCCCCTCCGCGATCCACTTCAATTGCAGCATCACGTCGTGGGCTGTCTGCCACCGGTCGTCGGGGTCCTTGGCGAGGCAGGTCTTGACGACGCGGTCGAGGGCCGGCGGCGTCATCGGCGAGACGGCCGAGATCGGCGGAGGCTCGGCGGAGAGGATCGACGCGATGAGCGACGCCTGGCTCTTTCCCGCGAAAGCCTTCTGTCCCGTCGCCATCTCGTAGAGGACGGCGCCGAAGGCGAAGATGTCGCTCCTCGCGTCCGCCTCCTTCCCTTCGAGCTGCTCCGGAGCCATGTACTGGAACGTCCCGAGGATCGTTCCTTCCTGAGTCAGGTTCATCCCGGCCTGCGTCTGAAGGATCGAGACCGAAGAATTGGCCGGAGAAATCGCGCCGAGCTTGGCCAGGCCGAAATCCACCAGCTTCACGCCCGATTTCGTGAGCATGACGTTGCCGGGCTTCAGGTCGCGGTGGACGATCCCCTGCTTGTGCGCCTTGTCCAGCGCGCCCGCGATCTCGACCCCGTAGCGCAGCACCTGCTCCGCGGGGAGAGGCCCGCGGGAGAGCCGGTCCGTGAGCGTCTCGCCTTCGAGGAACTCCATGACGAGGTATTCGGTCCCGTCCTGGTTCCCGACGTCGTAGAGGGCGCAGATATGAGGGTGGGACAGGGAGGAGATCGTCTTCGCCTCCCTCTCGAAGCGCTGCCGGACTTCCTCGCTCGTCGAGAGATGGGCCGGGAGGATCTTGACCGCGACCGTGCGCTCCAACCGCGTGTCCCGGGCCTTATAGACCTCCCCCATCCCGCCCGCGCCCACCGGCGCGAGAATCTCGTAAGGCCCCGGCCGAGTGCCCGCGGAAAGCGCCATCAGAAGCGCGGAATTGTATCTTCCTGCCAACCGGACTGCCCCGGCTGGCCCTGTCATCCTGAGTCCTTCGGCTTCGCTCAGGACAGGCTCCGCGAAGGACCTGCTGCGTCGTTCTTGCGAGGGGGCCGGGAAGATCCTTCGTCGCGGAGCCTGTCCCGATCACCGATGTTGCGTGTTCACGAGTAACGAGGACAGGTTCCTCGCTGCGCTCGCAATGACATTCGAAGTGGAGGGGCTCCTCAGGATGACGGGAGGTGAGGGGCGATCCTCACGACGACAAGAGGACCGCTTCGCCGAACGTCGTTATCAGGCGTCGGGCCTCAGGGACGGGCTCGATCTGTCCCAGCTTCTCGATAGTCCAGCCGTGCCCCGTGTCGAGAAGAACGATCTCATACCACCTGCTCTCCTCCCTCTCCCGGCGGGAGAGGGGCGGGGTGAGGGGACTCCCCGCCGCCTACTTCTTCTTCGCCGGCGCGGCCGGCGCGGCCTTCTCCAGCTCGTCGGCGACGGTGCCCGCGTCGTAGACCGCGCGCAGCGATTCCATGATCGCGGCCGTGTGGACGCAGACCGAGCGCGCCACGTCCTCCGTGTACGCGACGTCGTTGCCGAGCGACTCGATGTTGCCGTCGAAGAGGAGCCCGGTGAGCTCCCCCTTCTCGTTGACCGCGGGGCTGCCCGAGTTGCCCCCGGTCGTGTCGGCCGTCGTCACGAAATTGACCGGGGTCTTCGGGTCCACCTTGCTCTTCGCGTCGAGGTAGCTCTTCGGCAGCTCGTACGGCGGCTTGGCGCCGTGCTCCTGCGAGTGCGTGTACATGCCATCCCATGTCGTCTGGAAGGCGACCGGCTTCCCGTTCTCGACATAGCCTTTCGCCGGCCCGAAGGCGAGGCGCAGGGTGAACGTCGCGTCGGGATAGCGCTCCTTCCCCTTGACCGCGAAGAGCGCTTTCGCGATGAGCGCCCCTTTTTCCTTGTCCACGCTCTCGACGTTGTCGGCGCGCCACTTGCGGACCTCGCGCAGCTCCGGGTCCGTCTCGCGGGCGAGCACGATCATCGGGTCGGTGGCCTCCTCGACCGCCTTGACGCCTCCCTGGACGAGCGACCGGCGGACGAGGGCGTCCTTCAGCCTCGTGCCGTCCACGAGCTCGCTCGCCCGCTCCTCCGGCGACTTGCCCGCGAGGACTTTCTTGACGAAGGGATCGTCCGCGCCGAGCCTCTCGACCATCTCCTTGAAGGAATCCGCGATCGTGACCTTCTCGAGCGCCGGGTAGACGGGCGCCGGGGAATAGAGCCGGAACTCGAGCGATCGCAGGTTGGACTCCCGGAATTCCTCCAGCCGCGCCTCGTTGGGTTTCCCCTTCTCGACGACGTAGCGGACGATCGTGCGCGCGTTGGTCATCTCCGGCGCGGACGCGAGGGCCCGCGTCATGACGGTGTCGCGCACGTAGCGCTTCGCGAGGGCCCTGTGCGCGGCGGCGATCGCGTCCCACGCTCCCGCGTAGGGGGCGAGCTTCGGATCGGAGGCCGCCTTCGCCTCGAGCTCCTTCTCCTCCTCCGCCTTCTTGGCCATGATCTTGGGATCCCGCAGGGCCTGCTCCTTGCCGCCGTTGGCCTTCAGGCTGTTCTCGACGCCGAAGAGCTGCCGGCTGGCCATGCGGGCGTTCTCCGCGCCCTTCGCGGAGAAGTCGTGGAGGAGCTTCGCGCGGCGCGCGAGGTACTCGAGCTGCAGAGGGTAGCGGAAGTCGCGCTCGAACTCGAGCTGCGCGACCGTGTCGAGCCGCGACGTCGAGCCGGGATTGCCGGAGACGAGCACGAGCTCGTCCTCCTTCGGGCCGGCGGAGTTCCACTTCAGGTAGTGCCGCGGCCGGACGGCCTTGTCGTTTTCGTAGATGCGGAAGATCGCGAAGTCGATGTCCCAGCGCGGGTACGTGAAGTTGTCCGGGTCCCCGCCGAAGAACGCGATGCCGAACTCGGGCGCCACGACGAGGCGCACGTCGGTGTACTTCTTGTACTTGTAGAGGTCGTACTCGCCGCCGGCATAGAGGGTGATCGTGTTGCAGCGCAGCCCCGTCTTCTCGTTGCACTCCTTCTCGAGCCGCGCCTGCTCGGCCTTCTGCACCTTCAGCGCCTGCGTGTCCGTCATTCCACCCTTGACGCCCGCGTTGACCAGCGCCGTCACGTCCTCGATCCCCTCGAGGACGTTCAGCTCCAGGTCCGGGCACTTGACCTCGTCGGCCGCCGACCTGGCGATGTAGCCGTTCTTGATGTAGTCGTGCTCGGGGCTCGAGATCTTCTGGATGCAGTTGGCCCCGACGTGGTGGTTGGTCAGGACGAGCCCCGTCTCCGAGACGAACGCTCCGGAGCCCCCGTCGTTGAACCGGACCGAGGCCAGGCGCACGTGGTCGAGCCACGGCTGGTCCGGCGCCCAGCCGTACGTCTTCTTCAGATGCGCCGACGGGACGTTGTTGAAGGGCCACATCCCCTCGTCCGCCAGCGCCGGCAGAGCGAAAGCCACGGTCAGGGCGAGCAGAGACAATCCGGATTTGGGTTTCATTGTTTCTCCCGTAATTGAGGTTCTCGTGGGCCGCGGTCCCTTTTCCCCGGGAGGGCGGCCGAAGAGGCGAAAATCTACAGCAGGAAGAGCCGGCCGGCCTGATGCATGTTCATCTTCTGATGCGGGGGAGGCACAAGCGCCTCTCCTACAGCCCCATGGACACCACCGGGGTCCTTCGGTCGGCTTGCGTGCTGTAGGGGCGGGCCTCGCGCCCGCCCACCTCTCGTCGTCCTACGTTCCCTCGAGCGTCCGGAGACGGCGATCCAGCTCCGAGTACGACAATCGGATCATCGCCTTGGTCTCGGCAAACTCCGTGCGCGTCTCCTCTCGAAGCGTTCCGATCTCCCGGTCGATCTTGGAATCCCCCGCGGACACCGCTTCCGCGACCTGTCGGATCTGGGCTCCGAGCTCCTCCGCAACGACACCGGCGTGGCGCTTGACCTCTCGGACCTCGCCTCGAAGCCCCTCCGCGACGATACCGACGTGTGTCTTGACGTCCTGGATCTGGCCTTGAAGCCCCTCCGCGACCTCTCGGACCTCGCCTCGAAGCCCCTCCGCGACCTCTCGGACCTCGCCTCGAAGCCCCTCCGCGACCTCTCGGACCTCGCCTCGAAGCCCCTCCGCGACCTCTCGGATCTCGCCTCGAAGCCCCTCCGCGACCTCTCGGATCTCGCCTCGAAGCCCCTCTGCGACGACACCGACGTGTGTCTTGACGTCCTGGATCTGGCCTTGGAGCCCCTCCGCGACCTCTCGGACCTCGCCTCGAAGCCCCTCCGCGACCTCTCGGACCTCGCCTCGAAGCCCCTCCGCGACCTCTCGGATCTCGCCTCGAAGCCCCTCCGCGACGACACCGACGTGTGTCTTGACGTCCTGGATCTGGCCTTGGAGCCCCTCCGCGACCTCTCGGATCTCGCCTCGAAGCCCCTCCGCGACGACACCGACGTGTGTCTTGACGTCCTGGATCTGGCCTTGGAGCCCCTCCGCGACCTCTCGGATCTCGCCTCGAAGCCCCTCCGCGACGCCGCCGACGTGCGTCTTGACGTCCTGGATCTGGCCTTGGAGCCCCTCCGCGACGCCGCCGACGTATCTCTTGATCTCCGCGACATCCTGTGAATCCATGGCCGTCCTCCGGCACGTCGGGACTTTTCGAGGCCGACGAATCTACCACCTAATTGTCGCGAGTCGGTTCGCCGCGACGGAGGGCTTTGGTGCCGTAGGGGCGGGGCTCGCCCCGCCCGCCGCTCTCCGATTCGCCGCGACGGTCAAGTCGCCGCACTCCCTCTGCAGCCGTCCGAACCGGAGGCGGGAGGCACGAGCGCCTCCCCTGCGGCACGGCGAGCACGCCTGCGGTAAGGTAGTGCGGAATTCGTCCGTTCATTTCGCTCGGGGGTGAAATCTTGAGGCGAAGACTCCTATTCCTTGGAACTCTGCTCGCGTGTGCCGCGCTGCCGGCCGCAGCGCAGCCCTTCGACCCTGGCCTCTTCTCCGGCCTGCACTGGCGCATGGTCGGGCCCTTCCGCGGCGGCCGCACCGTCGCGGCCGCCGGCGTTCCCGGCGAGCCGGACCACTTCTACTTCGGCTCCGTCGGCGGGGGAGTCTGGGAGAGCGAAAACGCCGGCCGGACCTGGACGCCGATCTTCGACGGCCAGCCGATCGCCTCGATCGGGGCGATGGCGGTCGCGCCGTCTGACCCGAAGGTCCTCTACGTCGGCTCCGGCGAAGCCGACATGCGCTCGGACATCTCCTACGGCAACGGCATGTACAAGTCCGCCGACGGCGGAAAGACGTGGTCGGCGATCGGCCTCTCCGACTCCCGGCAGATCGGCCGGATCCTCGTGGACCCGAAGGACGCCAACCTCGTCTTCGTCGCGGCCCTCGGCCACGGCTACGGCCGCAACCCCCAGCGCGGCATCTTCCGCTCGACAGATGGCGGCAAGACGTGGAAGAAGGTCCTCGGCCCCAACGACGACACCGGCGCCATAGATCTCGCCTTCGACCCGAAGGACTCGAAGACGATCCTCGCCGCGCTCTGGCAGACGCGCCGTCCGCCGTGGAACGTCTATCCCCCTTCCAACGGCCCCGGCAGCGGCCTCTACCGCACGGCCGACGGCGGCGAGACCTGGAAGGAGATCAAGGGCGGCGGCTTCCCATCGGAGGAGCTCGGCCGGATCGGGATCGCGATCGCGCCGACCGATTCGAAGCGCGTTTACGCGATCGTGGACGCGAAGGCGGGGGGCCTCTTCGCCTCGAAGGATGGCGGCGCGACGTGGACGCGCGTTAGCGCGGAGCGCCGCATCTGGGGGCGCGGCTGGTACTTCGGCGCCGTCGCGGTGGATCCGAAGGACCCCGAGACGGTCTATGTCTTGAACACCGGGATGTACCGCTCGACCGACGGCGGCAAGACCTTCCACCCGATCAAGGCCGCGCCCGGCGGCGACGACTATCACCAGCTCTGGATCGATCCGTCCGACCCGCGCCGCATGATCGTCGCGACCGACCAGGGCGCCGTCGTCACCGTGGACGGGGCGAAAACGTGGAGCAGCTGGTACAACCAGCCGACCGCGCAGTTCTACCACGTCGCGACCGACAGCCGGTTTCCTTATTGGATCTACGGCGCGCAGCAGGACAGCGGCGCCGCCGCGGTCCCGTCGCGCACCGACTATGGGACGATCCTCCTGCGCGACTGGAAGCCGATCGCCGCCGGCGGTGAGAACGGATACATCGCTCCCGACCCGTCCGACCCGAACATCCTCTACGGCGGAGGCGTGGATCGCTTCGACCTGACGACCCTCCAGGAACAGAACATCAATCCGACGTTCGCCTACGTGGACGACTACCGTGGCGACTGGACCCTTCCTCTGGCGATCTCCCCGCAGGACCCGAAGCGCCTCTACTTCGGAAACCAGTTCTTCTTCACCACGGCCGACGCCGGCCAGCACTGGGAGAAGGCGAGCCCCGACCTGACCCGCGAGGACCCGCCCGTCCCCGCGACGCTCGACGAGGCCACCGCGAAGGACAGTGCGGTCGCCGGCCCGCGCCGCGGCGTCATTTACTCGATCGCCCCGTCTCCCGTGAAGGCCGGCCTCGTCTGGTGCGGAACCAACGACGGCCTCGTGTGGCGCACCGCCGACGACGGCAAGCACTGGGACAACGTGACGCCGAAGGAGGTCGGCCCCTGGGCGATGGTCACGATCCTCGAAGCCTCGCACTTCGACGCGGACACCGCCTACGCCGCCGTGGACCGCCACCGCTTAGACGACATCGCCCCCCACATCTACAAGACGCGCGATGGAGGCAAGACCTGGCACTCCATCGCCGCCGGCATCCCGCCCGGCAGCTACGTCAACGTCGTCCGCGAGGACCCCGAGAAGCGCGGCCTGCTCTACGCCGGAACCGAGACCGGAGTCTTCGTCTCCTTCGACGACGGCGACCGCTGGCAGCCGCTCCAGGGCAACCTCCCCAACTGCTCCATCCGCGACATCTCCATCCGCAATGGTGATCTCGTCATCGCGACCCACGGCCGCTCCTTCTGGGTCCTCGACGACATCGCCCCCCTGCGCGAGCTGACCCCGACCGTCGCCGCCTCGGACGCCTGGTTCTTCGCCCCGCGCGAAGCGATCCGCCTCCACCCCGCCGGCTTCCAGGGAACTCCATTTCCGAAGGACGAGCCCGCCGGCGAGAACCCGCCCAACGGCGCGATCCTCGACTACTACTTGAAAACAAGCTCTACGACCCTTGTAGCCATCGAGGTCGTGGACGGAAAAGGCGAGACCGTCCGCCGCTACGCCTCCGACGACAAGCCCCGCCCGACCGACCCCGCGCGCCAGACCGTCACGTCAGACTGGGTCCCGTCCCCGCCGCCCCCCTCCGCCGCCCCCGGCCTCCACCGTTTCGTCTGGGACCTCCACTACGCCCCCGCAAAGGGAATCCCCCCCTCTCCCTTCGGAAGCGCCGGCCTCTGGGCTCCCCCCGGCCGCTACGTAGTCCGCCTGACCGCCGCCGGCCGCACAGTCTCCCAACCCCTCATCGTCAAGAAGGACCCCCGAATCAAAGCCACCGACGCCGACCTCGCCGCCCAGTTCGACCTGGCCAAACAAATCCAGGCCGAACGAGTTCGAGTCTCCGCCGCCCGCGCCCAGGCAGACTCCATCCGCAAACAACTGGCCGCGATCAAGGGCAAAGCCACCGCCCCCCTCGCCGCCGAAATCGAAACCTTCAAAAAGAAGCTCGACTCAATAGCCGGCCCCCCTCCCGCCACCCCCGAAGAAGACTTCTTCGCCGACCCCGCCATTGACCCGTCAAGCCTCCGCCGCCTGGCCATCTCACTCCAGCAACTCGCCAGGGCTGTCGAGAGCGCCGACGCCCCCCCCACTCCCGACCTGATCTCCGGCTTCCACCAGCGCCGGACGGCCCTAAACCAGACCCTCCCCCGTTGGGAAGAGTTCCTCCGCGCCGATCTCCCGCATTTGAGTGCCTCCCTCTCTTCCGCCAACTTAGCTGGACTGAAGGCGGAATGAATCCAACGACACCAAGTACTATCCTTTCCACGATTCCACTGATCCAGAAGGGAGTCTCAGAGGAAGGATGACTCGACCAGAGGGAGCACAGTTCCTGCGTTTTTTCGGACCATTGCTCGATGCGCTGAGAAAACTTGGAGGTTCTGCGGCGCCAGCCGAAGCTGTGGATCAGATCGCACGTGACCTTAACCTGTCGGACGAAGCCCAGAACGAGCTTCTGCCCTCGGGCACGCCCCGCTTTCCGAACCAAGTCGCGTGGGCCCGTTTCTACTTAAGCCGCGAGGGGTTACTCGATACTTCCAAGCGTGGCGTCTGGAGCTTGACAAAGAAGGGTCTCTCAACCTCGCTGACCGAAAGGGAAGCCCGCGACATTTTCTCAAAGTGGGTGAAGGTCTTTGCGGCAGAGCGGAAGAGGCGAAAAGCCGAAGGAGAAAGTCCCGAGGACCAGGCTGCGGCCGGCGTTGGCGAAGCTCCTCAAACGGCGCACCGAGCAACCCTGCTGTCTCTTCTTCTCGCCCTTCCTCCCGAAGGATTTGAACGGCTCTGCCAGGCTCTGCTCCGCGAAGCGGGGTTCGTTCAGGTCTTTGTCACCGGCCGCTCGGGCGACGGTGGAATCGACGGCTACGGAACCCTTCAGGTCAACCAGCTCGTCAGCTTCAAGGTCCTCTTTCAATGCAAGCGCTACAGCAAGGCTGTTGCCGTTTCGCAGATCCGCGATTTTCGGGGAGCGATGCAGGGTCGCGCGGACAAGGGCATTATCCTCACGACCGGAACGTTCACATCCGACGCTCGAACCGAGGCGGTTCGTGACGGCGCAACGCCCATTGAGCTGGTAGACGGCGAGAAGCTCATCAAGATGTGCGAAGAGCTAGAATTTGGTCTGCGGCCAGTCAAGACCTTTGAGATCAATGGATCTTTCTTCGAAGAGTTTCAGAAAAAGGTTGGGGCCTAAGACTTCGGTGCACCGTGCGCCTAACGAGTAGCTCGGTCAGGTCGTGAAGGGGACGAGGGATTTGCGAAGGTGGTTTTCCGGGCTCGGCCTCCCGCGGATCATGGCGGGCGTGCAGTCTACGTACGCTCAGTACTTCAACCGCCGGCACCGCCGGGTCGGGCACCTCTTTCAAGGGAGGTACAAGGCTTTCATCGTAGATCGGGACGCGTACTGCTGGCTCTGGTCCGCTACATCCATTGAGAATCCGGTGAAAGCGAAAATCGTGGAACGGCCCGAAGACTACGGATGGTCAAGCGATCGCTACTACCGGAAGGGCAAAGGGCCGGAGTGGTTGGATCTGATGACGGTTCTCAGGATGTTGCGGCGAGGGCGTCGGGAGGCTTCGAGGCGGTACCGGGCGTTTTTCCTCGGCCGTGGGAGCATGCCTCGATTCATGGTTGGCACGGCGGTTCCTCCCGCGCCTGGCTGAGAAGACGAGGTCCTATGGCCAAGCTCGTATTCGGAATGAACCAGTCCCTGGACGGCTACGTCGACCATATGGCGTTTGCGCCAAGCCCCACGCTCTTCCGCCACTTCATCGAGGAGGCTCAGGGGCAGGCGGGCAGTGTTTACGGTCGTCACATGTATGAGGTCATGCGTTACTGGGACGACGATCATCCTGAAGTGGATGCAGAGCAACAAGCCTTCGCGACGGCGTGGCGGAACCAACCAAAATGGGTCGTCTCGCGCTCGTTGAAGTCGGTCGGCCCCAACGCCAGGCTTATTGCGGATGATCTTGAGGCCGCGATCCGGCAGCTCAAGGCCGAGCGCGACGGGGAGATCGAAGTCGCGGGCCCGAGCTTGGCGCAAAGCCTCACCGCACTTGGCCTGATCGATGAGTATCGAATCTACCTGCACCCCGTCGTGCTTGGTCACGGCAAACCATATTTCGCCGGACCCCGGCCGCCGCTCCGCCTTATGGCTAATGACCGGATTGGCGAGGATGTGATTAGGTTGTCCTACGTTCCTGCTTAGTCTGGCGACTCGCCGGCTGGAAGTCGCCGCTGACGTGTGCAAGGTGCACCGGGCGTTTATGGCCGATGAGGTCGGAGAGAAGTACGAGGAGGTAAGGACACTGGGTCAGGTGGTGAAGGGAGACGAGGAATTTGCGAAGGTGGTTTTGCGGGATGCCGTCGAGCCGGAGCCGATCCAGCGTGGCTGACGGAGGAGAAGGTGGCCGGGGCGGCCGCGAAGGCGGCACGCCTCGACGTCGCGCCGCTGAGATGCCCCGGCCGACGGCGGGACCTGAGCCGGTCCAGGGCGGTGGCGGCGCAGAGATGATGGGGTCAGGCTTACGTATCGCGGATTAACCTCGTTCTATCTCGGGTCTATGGCGGACCAACCCAGGTCGTCAGGGCGTCGGTGAGCTCCGGGCCGGCCTGGTCTCCGGTCCAGGCCACGTAGCCGTCGGGCCGGATCAGCACCGCCTCCGGGGCCGGAACCGCCCCGATCGCCGGCAGCTCCCACGCACCGCCATACTCGGCGGCGACGAGCTTCACGCGGTTCGCCCATGTCGAGAGGTCGATGCCGTGCGCGCCGAGGTTGAGCAGCGCCGGCCGAGCATCGTGCAGCAGGGCAAACACGCGATTTGGGCCATCATTCGTGACGAGCTCGAGATCGGGCATGCGGCGGCCGAGCAGGGGATGCCCCGGTCCGAGATCGTAGTGAATCCCCAGACCGGACAGCTCCGCCGCCATGTGCTTGCGCGGCTCGTCCATCGCCAGAAATTCGGCAACCGTGGCGCGGAGGGCCTTCGTTCGTTCGTCCTCGCGCTGCAGCGCGACCTGCGCCATTGTCGTCCGCAGGACGCGCGCGCCGACTGGATGACGCTCGGCATGGTACGTGTCGAGCAGGCTCTCCGGTGAGGTCCGCTTCACCACCTGCGCGAGCTTCCAGCCGAGATTCACGGCGTCCTGCACGCCGGTGTTGAGACCCTGACCGCCGACCGGCGAATGCACGTGGGCGGCGTCGCCGGCCAGCAGGATGCGTCCGGAGCGGTATGCGGCAGCCTGACGGGTCGCATCCGTGAAGCGGGAGATCAACGTCGGGCTGTGGATGCCATAGTCCGTTCCGGCCACGGCGATGAGCGCCTTCCGCAGGTCTTCCAGCGTGGGCTCGGCGGTCGCGCCAAGCTGTTCGGGCACCATGACCCGCAGCGGCCCCTCGTCCATGAACACCACCTTGCCCTCGACGATCTCGTAATGCAGCCTGCCGAAACCGTAGGTACCAAGAGGCGACTGATGGACGCCCAGTGGCGGCTTCTCGGTCGTCTCGACCTCGCCGATGATGCTGCTCGTCGTCGGATCCCACCCCGGGAAATCGATGCCGGCGGTCTTGCGGACCAGGCTTCGCCCGCCGTCGCAACCGACGAGATACTGAGCGCGCAACGATTCGCCGCCGGACACCAGGACGTCGACACTGGCCTCGTCCTGCGTGAAGCCGGTTACCTCGCGCCCGCGATAGAACGTGACCGGCAGCTCGGCGACCCAGCCGGCCAGGATGCGCTCGATGTGCTTCTGCCACAGGCCGAGGCCGTAGGGGTATCGCGTGGGGAAGCTGCTGATGTCCAGCCGGACGCCGCCGAACCCGGTGGTCTGCGCCTTCTGTCCTTCCGCGAGAAACCGGTCGGCGATGCCGCGCTGGTCGAGCACTTCGAGGGTGCGCGATTGCAGGCCGCCCGCCCGCGCGCCGAGGAGGTCCTGGTTGGTGCGCCGTTCGACGAGCGCGATGTCGACCCCGGCCAGGGCCAGCTCGCCCGCCAACATCAACCCCGTCGGACCGCCGCCGACAATGACCACCGCGTGTTCCTTCATCATTTCTCCTGCACCGGCCCTGTGAGCCCGGACCCTTCTTGGGCTGTCAGCGCCGGGAGTGCGCCCTTCGCCGGCATCGGGCAAGCAGCCCATCGAGCGCGGCGCGATCGTAGAGTGAGCATCCTCGCCTCCACGCATGGTCGGCTGCCGCATTTTATCGGCGTCGCGTTCAGCCGCACGGGCTCTACATCCACCCGGGCGAATTCGCGGCCCACCGTTTGCATGTCATGAAGCGCGGGCAGGTGTCGGGATTCTTGGCCGCCTTCAGGGCCGGAGGGAGTCTGCACGTTGAAAGGGGTAGTTGACCGCGAGAGGACGGGTGTCGTGACGAACCCTCTCGATCCCGGGGAGCTGAAGACCGCTATAGACAGGGTCCATCGCGCGGGGATTCCGGGAGTGTTCGCCGAGGTGCGCGACGGCGATCAGGTCTTGAGCGGCGCCGCCGGCGTCGCCGATGTCAGCACGGGCCGTCCCGTTACCCCCGACATGCGGCACCGCGTCGGCAGCATCACCAAGACGTTCACGGCCGCGGCGGTCCTGCAGCAGGTCGAGAGCGGTCAGGTCGGGCTCGACACGCCAATCGGCCACTACCTGCCGCGGCTGGTGCCCGGAGAACGCGGCGACACGATCACCGTCCGAATGCTGATCAACCACACCAGTGGGCTGGCAGACTATCTCCCCTATGCGTACCCGTCCCTCAAGGCGTTTCCTTCGTTGGCGGACACCACGCCCGAGAGCCTGGACGACAATCGTTTCAGGCGGTTTCACCGGACCGAGCTGATCGAGATGGGGGTCACGGCACCAGCCGTTGGTAAGCCGGGTGGCGCTCCGGGGACATATTCCAACACCAACTACCAACTCCTCTGCCAACTCCTGGAGCGTGTAAGCGGCACCACTGCGGAGAAGTGCATCACCGAGAACGTCATTGAGCGCGCGGGGCTCCGGGACACCGAGCTTCCCGCCGGACCGCATGTCAGCGGGCCGCACTCGCGGATGTACGAGGCGTGGTTCGGCATGATCGACCCGCCGCAGGACTACAGCGTCTACGACATGTCCTGGGTGGGGCCCGCGGCCTCGCTGATATCGACCGTTGCGGATCTCAACCGCTTCTACGGTCTGCTGCTTGCCGGCGAGATCGTCAACGGGTCGTCGCTGGCGCAGATGCAGCGCACTGTCCCTGTCATCTCGTTTGAGGGGAAAGAGATCGACTACGGCCTCGGCCTGCACAAGATGGAGGTCCCTGGCCACGGCACGTTCTGGGGCCATGACGGCACGGTCTGGGGTGCCGGAGCGATGACGATGACCCGAGCGGACGGCCGGAGACAGATGTCGATCGCGATCAATCTCATGAGGTGGAACAAGCTGGACTCCTCGGGGAAGCCGCAGCATCATCCCATCGATGCCGCGCTGCCGGCCCTGTACAAGCTGGCGATGTGCGGTAGCGGAAACACTCCGTAATTAGCGCCCGGAGGGGTGGACGGTTCGTTCTGGATTCAAGCAAGGAGAGTGACCCATGCGGAAGATTGTCGTCGGCGCCCAGGTATCCCTGGATGGCGTCATGCAAGCGCCCGGCGGGCCGACCGAGGACCCGACCAGGGGCTTCAAGTTCGGCGGATGGTCGATACCCTATTTCGATCAAGTGGGAGGCAAAGAGATTGAGCGCGTCTTCAAGGAGAAGTTCGACCTCCTGCTCGGCCGCAAGACCTACGAGATTTTCGCCGCGTACTGGCCCTACCAGGACGAGGACGCTCCCTATGGCGGCATCGCGAAGCTCTTCAACGACATCAAGAAGTACGTGGTTTCGCGGTCAGGGGAGGTCGATACGAGCTGGGCGAGGACAGTGCTCCTGCGGGACATCGCCGACGTGAAGCGCCTGAAGCAGGAAGACGGACCGAACCTCGTCACCCAGGGCAGTACCGAGCTCGTCCATGCGCTGCTCGCCAATGACCTGGTGTACGCGATGAGCATCTTCACGGTGCCGGTCGTGCTTGGCGGCGGCAAGAAGCTCTTCGCCGACGGCTCGGCGCCGCATTCGTTCAAGCTGACCAGGTCGCGCGTCTCTCCAAATGGCCTGATCGTCGGCCATTACGAGCGAGAGGGTGAGGTCAAGATTGGCGATGCCGCCCTCGGTTCACCGAGCGATCGCGAGGTCGCCCGCCGGGAGCGGATGAAGCGCGAGGGCTAGAGGGGCGCCGACGCCGTTGGCGCGCGCGCCGGCCGGTTCGAGAGAGGGTAGGCTTCCGCCTGCGTGAATCGACCGCCGGATGTCTCGCTCGTCTTCGAGACTTTCAACGATCAGCCGCACCGGCGCATCCGGTTCGCGGACGTCGTGAAGGCGTGGAAGCGTCAGACGCGCGCCGATCGGGTGATGGAGTGGCTCGTCGTGTCCACGCGGGAGCCGACGCCGGTCGAGAAGGACCTCCTCGCCGACGTTCCCCTTCGCTGGGTCGTGCGGCCCGGGCTCGTCTATTACCAGCAGAAGAACGCCGGCATCGCGGAGGCCCGCGGCGCCTTCGTGGCATTTGCGGACTCCGACGCGCTGCCTGTGGACGACTGGCTCGAGCGCGCCCTGGACGTCATCGAGCGGGAGGGCCCGCAGGTGGCCCTCGTCGCGGGCCGGTCGCTCTACCTGCCGGGGCCTTTTTACCGGGAGATGGCGATGGCGCAGCTGGGGGAGCAGACCGACGATCCGCACGATACGATCAGCTTTCTCGCCCACAACGTCCTGCTGCGGCCGGACGCCGTCCGCGCGTCCGGGTATTTTCGCGGCGACAAGATTCGCCTGGGCTCCGACTCGGACCTGGCCGGACGTCTTCTGGAAGCCGGCTACCGGCTCCGGTACGAACCAGCGCTGCGAGCCACGCACCAGTACGACCCTCGCTGGAAATCCATCTACCGGAGCGCCGCCGTGACGGGCTTCTCCTACGGGCGCTTCCGGGAGCACGTCGGCGGCGCTCATCCCAACCGGATCTGGGACTATGTCGGCCGGATGCGGGTTCTCCTCGCCCGATGGCGGCAATGCCGCCGTGCGCTGGCGATTCCGCTCTGGCGCTGGCCGCTCTCCTTCCTCTTCTTCATCGTGTACTCCGCCGTGATTGGCCTCGCCTACGAGTGGGCGGTTCGCGGCAAGCCGAGGCCCTTCGCCGTCCGGCCACGGTGAGCCATGACGCGCGGGACGGTACGGATCTTGCGGCAATTTGACGCGGTAATGTTGACTGAGCCAATGTCCTACGACTGCGAGCAGATCGTTGACTCCGGCTTCGGGCGGCTCATTGCGATGGAGGGGTGACATGACGAAGCAAGCAAAGAACACGATTTGCCTCTGGTACGACCGCGACGCCGAGGAGGCGGCGCGTTTTTACGCGAAGACCTTCCCCGATTCATCCGTTGGCGCGGTCCATCGCGCGCCGGGAGACTTTCCGTCCGGGAAGAAAGGGGATGTGTTGACGGTCGAGTTCACCGTCCTGGGGATTCCCTGCCTCGGGCTCAATGGCGGGCCCATGTTCAAGCACACCGAAGCATTCTCGTTTCAGGTCGCAACCGCTGACCAGGCCGAAACCGATCGCTACTGGAACGCGATCGTCGGCAACGGCGGCCAGGAGAGCGCGTGCGGCTGGTGCAAGGACAAATGGGGATTGTCCTGGCAGATCACCCCGATCGCCCTGACGAAAGCGATCACCGATCCCGATGCCGCCGCCGCCAGGCGCGCGTTCGATGCGATGATGCAGATGAGAAAGATCGACATCGCTGCCATCGAGGCGGCGCGCCGCGGTTGAGGTTACGGAGCCTTTGCGGACGTCTCGTTGTGGACCTCAGTGAGAAGCACAACAACGCAATGCGCGCCTGACCTTATCGGGGGGCCTTGCGCCGCCGCCTCGCGGAGGACGCCGCTCTCGTCAACGCAGGCGTTGGGCCCGCCCTGGAGAAGACCGCACTCGAGGGCCGCCTCGAACTTGAGTTCGGAGATCTCGGGACTCATCGCTTCTCCGGGAGGAGATAGGAGGAGATAGGAGGAGATAGGGTCAGGCATGAATATCGGGTGTTAACCCCATCAGGCTCTGACCAGACGGCGTGTGGGGAGAGGCGCTGCGCCGTGGTCAGTGGCGCGGGGCGGCGTGGGTTCGGGCTTCCGTGAGGGCGGGCTGGCGGGTTCCGGCGGCGGCGACGTCGAGAAGCTGCTGGTAGAACGCTCGGGCCTGCGCGTCGTCGCCGGAGGCGCGGGCCGCCCGGGCGGCTCCGAGCAGGCTGTTGAAGCGTTTCGGGTAGAGCTCCATGGAACGCTTGTAGGAGGCGAGCGCTTCCGACGGCTGTTTGAGCTCCAGGAGGAGGTCCCCGAGAAGCTCGTAGGCGGGGAGAGTGGGGCCCGGCGTCACCGCGTGCTTGGGCGTCGAGGTCTCGAGCTCGGCCGCCTCCCGCAGGAGCGCGACACTCGATTCGTCCTGCCCGGCTTCGCGGGCGAGCCGGGCATCGAGCTCCAGGTGGAGCACCCGGATGTTCCGTGTGAACAGGTCCTCCCCCGCCTTGCGGGCGGCGGCCTCGAGCTCGCCGAGACGCTCGCCGGCGGCCCTGGCCTCGGCGACTCTGCCGAGGTGCGCCGCTCCGAGGCCGCGGGCGAACCACGCGATCGCTTCGGGCCAGGCGAAGCGGTCCCAGTCGAGCGACGCGGGCTCGCGGGGAACGATCCGCGCCGCCTCGCTCCACTCCCTCCGCTCCAGCGCGTAGCGGGCCTGCGTTGACGCGAGGTGAAACGCGGTCTTGAAGGAGGGCTCCAGCCGGGCGGTCGCGCGCAGCCGCTTCAACTGCGCGGCGGCCTCGCCGTCCGCGCCTTCCTGCAGGTACGCGTAGATCAAGTACTCGATCGTGTGGGGGAACTCGTCCCAGACGAATTCGCCGTGGTCCCCCGCGGGATACTCGAGCGCCGCCTGCGCCGCCCGCAGGTTTCCGCGGACGACCGCGTCCCAGTCTCCGAGACGCGTGTAGATGTGGGTCGGCATGTGGAGCGCGTGCGGATTGTTCGGCGCGACCAGCTCGTACTTGCGCGTGATCTCGAGCGATTCCCGCTCCCGGCCCGCCACGTCGTTGGCGTGAACGAGATAGTGCATGGCGCCCGGGTGGTCCGGGTTGCGCTCGTACACGCGAAGCAGGATCGCGGCGGCCCGGTCGGAGTGATCCCGGGAAATGGTGTTCGAGGGGGCGGTGGCCAGAAGCGCGAGCGCGTAGAAGGCGGCGGCGTCGTCATCGTCCGGGAACGAGATAGAGACGGCTTCCTGGGCCTTTGCCCACCTGCGGATGCGGAGCCAGTAGTCGGATGAGGAGGGATCCAGAAAGAACGCCTCCGCCGCGGCCACGAAGAGCCGCTCCCGCTCGGTCGGCGGCTGGAGAGCCCGGGCCTTCTGCGCGGCCTCCCATCCGCGCCGGAGCGCCTCGGGGCTCGGACGCGTCGGCCAGAGCGGCTGGAAAAGCGTCATCGCGATCCCCCAGCGCGCCATCGCGCATTGAGGATCGGCCGCCGCCACGCGCTCGAAAGTCTCGCGCGCCTGCCGATACGTCATGTGGTGCAGGAGGGCGACGGCTCGATCGAATTCCGCCCGGGCTTGCGCGGAGCAGGAGATCGGGAAGTTGACGGTGCCCAGGGCGTGCCCGGCATGCCCGGCGTGCGCGGAAGGCCCGGCGTCCCCGGCGCGCCGGCCGTGGCCCGTCCCGCTCGCGCAACCCCACAGCAGGAGGGCCGTCAGACCCGCACTGCCGAGCGAGAGGGCGCCGGGGTGAGCACGCTCCACGAACATGCCGCCCCGAAGTCTAACGCCCCTGATCTGATGACCTCGATCGTTCCGAGTCAGCCGTTTGCTTTCGAGAGGAAACGCCTCCGATCTGGCGTATTTTATCGACTATCGATGCTGCACTTGACGAGATTCGATAAATCTGTTATTGATATTCAATAAACCGGAGGTGTCGAATCATGTCCAGGCCAGCCGACTCCGCCGCCCTTCCGATCGCGCACGTCGTGCTGCGGATTCTGGTCGTCTTGAACTGGCTGTACGGCGCCGCGATCGCCGCGCTGCTCATCGCCATGCCCACGACTCGATGGATCATGACCGCGTTCCATCTGTCTCCTTCGCTCGAGGCAGACCGGCTGATCATGGGGATGCGCGTGATCGCCGCGCTCGGCCTCGCCGCGGTCCCGCTGAACTACGTCGTCCTCAAACGGCTGCTCGCGATCGTTGAGACCGTCCGCGCGGGGGACCCGTTCGTCGCCGCGAACGCGGTCCGTTTGCAGGCGATCGCCTGGGCTCTGCTCGCGCTGCAGATTGTGAGCCTCGTCATCGGCGCGATCGCCAAAGCTGTTTCGACGCCAGCGAATCCGCTCCATCTCCAGGCGGGCTTTTCGATCAGCGGCTGGCTCGCCGTGCTCCTCACGTTCCTGCTGGCCCGCGTGTTCGCCGAAGGCACGCTCCTGCGCGAAGACCTCGAAGGGACGGTCTGACATGGCGATCGCCGTCAAGCTCGACGACCTCCTTCACGATCGGCGGATGACGCTGACCGAGCTCGCGGATCGGATCGGAATGGCGCTGGCCAACCTCTCGATCTTGAAGACCGGCAAGGCGCGCGCAATCCGCTTCTCGACGCTCGAGGCGATCTGCGGCGCGCTCTCGTGCCAGCCTGGCGACCTTCTCCGGTTTGAGTCCGAGGAAGCAGAACGCGAGCCACCGGCAGCAGCGGGCAAACGGAGCGCGAGCCGATAAGCGAGTTCAGCAAGAAGTTCTTCAAATGAAACACAAGGAGAATCTCAAATGAAACGCAGCCTTATGTTGACCATCACGTCCCTCCTCTCGATCCTCTTCATGACGTTTCACCTGTCGGACGACATCGTGCGCGGCTACGAAAAGGGAGTGGTCTCAAACCTCACCGCGGTGCCCATCCTGGTCATCTGGCTGTACGCAACTCTGGTGCTCGCCGAACGGCGATCCGGGTACGTCATCATCCTCCTCGGATCGCTCCTCGGGTCGGGCATGCCCGTCATCCACTTCATGGGGAAGGGTGTCGGTGCGGCGAGCCGCATCGCCAACACCAGCGGAGCCTTCTTCTTCGTCTGGACGCTCATCGCGGTCGGAGTGACCGGGCTCTTCTCCGTCATCCTCTCGGCGCGCGGACTGTGGAGCCCGCAATGGGGCCAGTCCCGGTAGTCCAACAACCCGAACATGGAAACGCCCGTCGCCCGGCCATTCACCGCTAATTCGCTCCAGGCCATGAGGATAGAAGGGGCGGGCAAGACTTTCGTGTCGCTCTTGCTCTGGAAATTGGGGCCCCCTGGTTCATGTCGGGCAGTTGATGACAAACGTACCTGTACATGCGATGCTTCTTCTTCTCAGCGCGAGTCCCGGACGGCCGTCCGAAGTGGTTGACCATAGGAATATAGGAGTGATGAACCATGAATCGCAATATTTCCGTCGCATATGCCCTGGCAGTTGTCGCAGCGTGTCTCGGCTCGTCCGCCCTTGCGGCTGATCTACCCAAGAGCGGAACATTCGCCGCCCACTATGGTTGGACCTTCACCGGGCAAACACAGGAGCTGGGAGCAAACCGGACGGTCTATGCTGGTGTGGTGTCCGGGGTCATATTCAACGACGCGGGCAAAGGCTTCCTGCACAAAGCCCGGGTCGATTGCACTCTCATGAACGACGTGAATCAAGGGCGCGCCGATGCGAAAGGCACCTGCATGGTCACGGACGCGGACGGCGACAAGGCTTTTCTCGAGTGGAAATGCGCGGGGACGATGCCAGCGTGTCCCGGAGACGAGCGTTGGGTGGGAGGGACCGGGAAATACAGCGGCATGAGCGGCACCATGAGGTTTCAGGGGAACTTCATCGGCACGACCGGCGCGGGCTGGTCTGATTGGAGCGGAGAGTACAAACTGCCCTGAATCCCGGCGTACGTCCGACGGCCCAGGCCGCTCACATGATGACGCCTCGCGGGTTGGAAGGCCCGCGTTGTGTTACCCACCTGTACGCGGCGATGCACGTGAGGAATCATGCGCGGATGTCTGAAGAATGCGTTCCTGGCGATTGCGATTGCCGTGGCCGCATTCGCAGGGCTCGCGTTTTGGGCATCGCGGCATTCCTTTCCGGCAATGCCTACCCTGCAAGGCAAAATCGGGCGCGGCGTATTGGAACATGGCGGGCGACTGCGCACCTGGATTGCGTATTTGCCAGAGAGGCGGGCGACACACCCCGCTCTGGTCATCGCGCTGCACGGGTCGATGGGGAGGGGGGAGCAGGCGCGCAATCGGTTCGGGTATGACTTCGATCTCCTCGCGGATCAACAGGGTTTCATTGCCGTTTATCCGCAGGGCTACGAGGGCCACTGGAACGGTTGCCGCGTCAAGGGTTACCCTTCGCGGCCAAGCGCGAGAACATCGATGACGTGGGATTCCTGCACGCCCTGGTGGATCGCCTCGTAAAGGATCACAACGCCGATCGCGGGCGCGTCTACGTCACGGGCATCTCCAACGGAGGGTCGATGGTGCTGCGGCTTGCATTGCAGACGCCGGACTTCGCGCGGGCGTACGCCGCGGTCGTCTCCAGCGTGCCAGCGCCGGAGAATATGGCCGTCACGCCGGCGAACCAGCCCGTGTCCATGCTGATCATGAACGGCACGCGCGATCCCTTCAACCCGTGGCGCGGCGGCGATGTCGTCCTCTATGGTGTCTGGGGTAACCGCGGGCGGGCGCTCTCCGCGCAGGCGAGCATCGACTACTTCCGCAAGCTGGCCGGCCTCGAAGGCGCGCCCCGGGTGACGCAATTCCCGGACCTCGATCCCGGCGATGGGAGCACCGCGGAGCGTTCGCTGTGGTCCTCGCCCGGCAAGCACAGTGTCGCGCTCTACACCATCAAAGGCGGCGGCCACAGCGTCCCGCATCCCGCCATGCATGGCTGGCGCCTGCTTGGCAATTCCAACCGGGATATTCACGCCGCAAACGAGATTTGGGAATTCTTCCAGGCCGCGTCGTAGGGACCACCCTGTCCACCTTCGATTACGACTATGGTTCGATCCTGGAGACATCGGAACGCGAAGTGCGGGCTCTCCTTAACTTCGGCGAAGAGGAGACCAAGCACATCCAGCTCTTCAAGTGGTTCGTCCAGGAGTTCGACCGGGGCTTCGGCACTCCCTGCGGCGTGATCGGCCCGGCGGCCGACATCGCGGCCGCCATCCTCGACCACTCGCCGCTGGGCGTCTTCCTGACCACGCTCCACATCGAGTGGATGACGCAGAGGCACTACCTGGAGTCGGTCAGGGAGACAAAGGAAGGGCTCGATCCCCTCTTCTGCAGCCTTCTCAAGCACCACTGGATGGAGGAAAGCCAGCACGCGAAGCTCGACACGCTGGTCGTGGACGAGATCGCGAGCGCCGCGGCGCCGGAGGAGATCGACAAGGGCATCGAAGACTACATGGACATCGGGGAATTGCTCGACGGCGGGCTGCAGACTCAGGTCGAGCTCGACCTGGCGAGCCTCGAGAGCGCCATCGGCCGCCGGCTGGCGGACTCGGAGAAGGCGGAAATCCGAGAGGCCCAGGTGAAGGCCTACCGCTGGACGTTTCTTCCGAGCGGCATGACGCAGCCGAAATTCGACCGGAGCCTCCGAGAACTGGCCGCGGCGGGCCACGCACGCGTCGGCGAGCTCGCGCGCGCGATCGCCTGAGCCGAGCGCTCCCTTCGCGCGGCGCCGAGACCCATCTGCCTCGGAACGCCGGCGTCGCGCCTTTCTCTTTCGGTGTCCCGTGGCCAGGCCGCGGGCACAGGTTTGGCCGCGGGCAAAGGTGGGGTCAACGAACAAAAGGCGGGGTCAGGGGGAAGCCCGCATTCATTTTTCAGCAGCCTGCTAGTGCAATCGCCTCCGGCGGGGCAAGGCCTCCAACGCCTGATCGCGCGCTGCCGCAGGCGGAGTCTTCGCGCGTGCCGTCGTGATCATCACGACGCTGACGAGAACACAGAGGGTTCCCAGAGCCACGCGAAGGTCCAGAGTCTCGCCGGCCAGGAAATAGCCGATCAGCACGGCCACGACCGGGTTCACATACGCGTAGGTCGCGACTTTCGTGGGAGATTCATGATGGAGCAGCCAGACGTAGGCGGTGAAGGCGATGATAGATCCGGCGACGATCAGGTAGAGGAGCGAGAGCCAGGCGCCGGCCGAGACAGCCGACGGGCGAAAGTCGCGGAATTCTCCCAGCGCCGCCGCCGTCACGGCCAGGAGCACTCCTCCGGCGAGCATCTGAGAGCCCGAGCTCATGACCTTGTTCGGCGGAAGCGGCAGCCTGCGGATGAGCGCCGATGCCACCGACCAGGCCACCGGCGCGACGATGAGCGCCGCGGCGCCGGCCCGGTCGATCGGCGCCCCGCCGAGGTTCAGGGAACGGGTCATCAGCACCGCCACACCTGCGATCCCGACCAGGAGCGCCGATGCCAGGCGAAGCGTGATCCGCTGCGTGCGCAGGAGGATGACTTCCGACAACGCGGTGAACGCCGGGATCGTGGCCAGCATGACCGCCGCGACGCCCGAAGGCACGCGCTGCTCGGCCCAGAACACGAGCCCGTAGTCGATGACGAAGATGAGCACTCCGAGAACGAGCATCGACAGCCATTGGCGCCCGCGCGGCAAGCGCTCGCCGCGCGCGATCATCCAGGCGCAAAGGACGAGTCCCGCGACGAGAAACCGCATCGCCGCCAGGAGAAACGGCGGAACCTCGCGCACACCGATGCGGATCGCGAGAAAGGTGGATCCCCAGACGAGATAGATGATGGCGAAGGCCAGCCGGGTCATCCACTTCGGCCGCGGTGTCCTGGCTGTCACGGTGAATTCCGCCGGCACTCTACCAATTTCGCGGATCCGTGGCCGGTTCGCTCCTCGCGACCGGTGCGGATTTCCTCCACGACCTCGCTGGGTGCCACCCTCAAGAACCGGCGTCTGACGACGCGCTGCAGAGGGCTCGCTACGCTCGCCGCCGAACCTGATATCGTCACGCGGCACCGAGACGGCGGGGAAGCGGAATGCCAATCGGCACCATCGACGAATCACAACGCAAAGCAGCGACAGTTGTGGGACTCTCCTATCTGTTTGCGCTGCCGCCGGCGATCTTCGCCGAGTTCTATGTAGGCTCTCAGCTCATCGCCTTCGACAATGCCGCGCAGACGGCGCGGAACATCATGGCGCAGGAACGGCTCTTTCGGCTGGGCACCGCCAGCAATCTCACCGTCTTCGCGCTCGATGTCGTTCTCATCATTGCTCTTTACGTGGTTCTCATGCCAGTCAATCGAAGCCTCGCTTTGCTGGCCACGGGCTGGGGGCTGATCGAGACCGCAACCCTGGTCGTCGTCACGCTCAGTGACTTCGATGTTTTGCGGATACTCAGTGGTGCGGACTACCTGCATGCGTTCGAAGCGAACCGGTTGCAGGCCCTGGCGAGGCTGTCGCTCAGTGCGCATGCCGATGCGTATAACGTCGGCCTGGTGCTCGCCGGGCTTCGAAGTACTGCCTTCTGCTATCTGTGGTTGAAGTCCCGCTTCATCCCGAGAGCATTGGCAGCATGGGGAATGGTTGCGTCCTTTCTTATGGGAGCGTGCGCATTCGCGTTCATCATTGTTCCGGAGCTTGCGAAGGTCATCCCCGTTGGGATTTATGGAGCACCTATCTTCTTCTTCGAGCTGACAATGGGAGTGTGGCTCCTGCTGAAGGGATTGCGAACTTCCGGCGCGGCGCCCCATGGAGTAAGCGGGTCCGCTCAGGCGAGCGCCGTCTGACCATGTCGGCCAGTCGATAGCCTCGGATGCGACAGGCGCTCATTCACGTGGCATTGGTCGTTCTCGACTACGACGAGGCAATCGACTTCTACTGCCGGAAGCTCCATTTCTCGCTCGTCGAGGACTCGTACCAGCCCGAGCAGGACAAGCGCTGGGTTGTTGTCGCCCCTCCCAACTCGAGCGGCACGAGCCTCCTCCTGGCGCGCGCCTCCACGCCCGAGCAGAGGGCGTTTGTAGGAAACCAGACGGGAGGTCGGGTGTTCCTTTTCCTCGGCACTGACGACTTCTGGCGAGACTACAACGAGATGCGGGCGGCAGGAGTGCGCTTCGTCCGAGAACCGAAGGACGCCCCCTACGGCACCGTGGCCGTTTTTCAAGACCTCTATGGCAACCTGTGGGACCTCGTTCAACTGGCCCAACGCAGGTCGGGCGAACCGGCGGCGCACGGTCCCACCCGTTGAAGAATGGCGTGGCCGAGGCGTATCTGCTCGCAGGAGCGCCCGGCCTTTCCTTTTGCCCGGCGCGGCAAGGGTTCCCGGGGCACGGATAGAATCTCGCACGGCGATGAGGCACCTGACGCACCTGCTTGAGCGGAACCGCGCCTGGGCGAGCGGGCTGCTGGCGGAGAACCCGCGGTACTTCGACCGCCTCTGCGACATCCAGCAGCCTGAGTACATGTGGATCGGCTGTTCCGACAGCCGGGTGTCGGCGAACGAGATCGTCGGGATGCGGTCGGGCGAGGTCTTCGTGCACAGGAACGTGGCGAACATTGTCGCGCCCGGGGACACAAACTGCATGGCTGTCGTCCAATATGCCGTCGAGGCACTCAGTGTGCGGCACATCATCGTCTGCGGGCACTACGGTTGCGGCGGCGTCCGCGCGGTGCTCGAGAGCGGTGCGTCCGAGGTGCCCGCGCACGTTCGGAGGTGGCTTTCGCCGCTGCAGGGCCTGGCTGCCTCGCGAAGCGCCGACCTCGCGGAGATCCCCGATCCGGCCGATCGGTGGAGGAGGCTCTGCGAGTGGAATGTCGTGGAGCAGGTGCAGCGGCTCCTCGCGTCGGATGTTCTCGTCAACGCGGGCCTGCGAGGGACCGAGGTGATCGTCCACGGCTGGATCTACGACTTGCGAGACGGCCTGCTCCGCGATCTCGCCGTGAGCCGGGCCGCTTCAGAGAGAGCGGGCGCGGCGTACCCGGCTTGACCGCTCCGATCCGACGTCATGGTCTTCAAGGAAATCGTTTTTGGAACGGAGGAATTCCGGGCCGAATGCGGACTCCGCAATGAGGTTCTTCGGGAGCCCCTGGGCCTTTCGTTGACGGATGAGGAGTTGGCCGGGGAGGCGGATCAGCTGCATTTCGGGTTGTTTGAGCCGGATGGCGGCCTGGTCGCCTGCGCCGTCGCGGTCAGGCTGTCGCCAACGCAGGCGAGGATTCGCCAGATGGCGGTGTCGCCCGTTCATCAACGGCGAGGTCTCGGGAAGAGGCTGATGGAGGAGCTCGAGGCCGCCCTGCGGACACGCGGCTTTGCGAATCTCCTCCTGCACGCGCGGGCATCGGCCGTCGGGTTCTATGAGAAGCTGGGGTATGCCGTCACCGGAGATGGGTTTACAGATATAACGATCACCCACTTTAGAATGGTGAAGGTGGTCTAACTCTCTCCGGGGTCGCTGGCGCAGGAGGATGTCATCAAGGCACTGGACCACGCGAGAATCGCCGAGGGGCCGGGTGGTCCGGCGGAAATGGTGCCCGGCCAGCATCACGTTCGAATGAACATGCACATCGCCCGGGCGGAGGGGGGCAATTTCAAGATTGTGGAGCGCCTGGGGGTCATCGACCCGAAGGAGTGCGGGCAAGGTATAAGGTAAGGACGCGGGCCGCGGGGAGGAGCCCCGGCGGATCTGACGGCCTCGAAAATGAGCTGACGAGAATCGCGGGATGAGAGGCGCATCGTCGAGGAGCCGGTCGCGGCCGCGAGCCGTAGCCGCCGACCCCCGTGATCTGACGGAGACCCTCCTGGCAGCCTGGCGGACCAATCATCGGGTCACCGTCTTTCTCGTGAGCCACGTTCCCGCCGCGATCTGGACGGCGCCGATCCCCGGAGCTTCTCGAAAGACGATTTCCATGCTCGCCGGCCACCTCCACAACGCCCGGTGCATGTGGCTCAAGACCCTGGGCCGGCCCCATGGCGTCCCGGTTCCTCCCGGCGTGGACCGCCGCAAGGTGAGCCGCCGCGAGTTGGTCGCCGCGCTGAACAGGAGCAGCCGGGCGATCGAGGCTCTGTTGAGGCTGGGTTGCCGCCGTGGCGGCGAGATTCCCGCGAGCCCGGCCTACGTGTGGCGGAATCTCCCGCTGGACGTCGGCCACGTGCTGACATATCTCGTGGCCCACGAGGGCCATCACCGTGGACAGATCGTGCTGGCGGCGAGGCAGGTCGGCTCCCGCCTCCCCGCCGCCGTGACCGCCGGCTTGTGGCAGTGGACGAAACGCGCCGCCGAGTAGCACGCGTTCAGGCCGAAGGCACCCCGACGCGTGACGCGGCACTCGCGGTTGCAGCGAGTCGGAAGGAGGAGGAGTGGCGCAGAACAAGACCAGGGTCACGGAAGCGAGCGTGGAGAGCTACTTGTCCGGCATCCAGGACGAGGGCAGGCGAAAGGACTGTGAAACTCTGGCCAGGCTGATGGCCAGGGCGACGAAACAGCAGCCGAAGATGTGGGGAACGAGCATCGTCGGGTTCGGCAGCTATCACTACAAGTACGACAGCGGCCGCGAGGGCGACTCCTGCCTGACAGGGTTCTCCTCGCGCAAGGGGGACATCAGCGTTTACATCGTGGCGGGTTTTCCCGGCCGGGAAGAGCTTCTCGCCAGGCTCGGGAAACACAAGGTGAGCAAGGGATGCCTGTACATTCGGAAGCTCGCCGACGTCGATCTCGAGGTCCTGGAGCGACTCGTGGTCGGCGCGGCCGCGGAGAGGAAGCGTCGGCATAGCCCGGGCTGAATGCGGTCGGATGTCCATGAGGTCGAAAGGAGGAGAAGATTCTGGCTCGCGCGGACGTCTCCACAGAGCAAGTGATCGCCGGCATGAAGACGCTGATCGCGCGCGCCCATGCGAGAGGCGCCAAAGTCCGAGATCGCCGTGGCCCACCGGCACGCGGAGGCCGGGCACAAGAAGGGGCACGTCGTCATACTCCTCGAACAGGCGCTCCTGTAGGCTGCCTCTGAATGGGCACGAGGTTCTCCATGCGCAGGGCGACGAGTCGTTTCAACGGGGCGATGCAAGCGGCGATGCCGGCGGTGCGGTCGAGGCTTGGAGCCTTCGTTTCGGCGCTCGCGATGCTCGGGACCGGCAACGGCGCCGTGCCGGGCGGGGTGCCCGTACCGACGCCTCCACCGGTTTCGCCTGCCCCGGCGGCTCCCGCCTCCGATCGGGTCCTGCCGCACCAGACCTTGACGATCGACTCGAAAGTGCTCGGCGAGGCCCGGCGCATCAACGTGTACACGCCGCCGGGCTACGACGGCTCCGCCGGCGTCCGCTATCCGGTGCTGTACATGCCCGATGGCGGAGTGGAGGAAGACTTCCCGCACGTCACCGCCGACATCGATGCGGCCGTTCGTGCCGGCGAGATGCGGCCGGTCATCGTCGTGGGGATCGAGAACACCGAGCGGCGCCGCGACATGACCGGACCGACGGACGTCGAATCGGACAGGAAGATCGCGCCGCGCGTCGGCGGCTCGGCAAAGTTCCGCGCTTTCCTTCGCGACGAGCTCGTTCCGGTAATCCGCAAGCGCTTCCGCGGCAACGGCCGCACCGCCATCGTCGGCGAGTCGCTGGCGGGCCTTCTCGTCCTCGAGACCTTCTTCCAGGACCCCAAGTTGTTCGATGTCTCCATCGCGTTGAGTCCGAGCCTCTGGTGGAACGGTCAGGCCCTGGTGCGCGGGGCCGCCGAGCGGCTGAGAGCGCATCCGCGATTGAGGGCGACCCTCTATTTCGCCACTGCCGGCGACGACGGCATGGAGGACGCGGCGAAGGCTCTGGCCGCGGCTCTGCGCTCGGCCGCGCTGAAAGGTCTGACGTGGTACTACGAGCCGTGGCCCGACCTGAAGCACAGCACGATCTATCGCGGCGCCTCGCCCGTCGTGTTCCGCAAGCTCTTCCCGCCGGAGATCAAGACCGCTCCTTGACGCCGGGAGCAGCCAGGGCGTCTACTGCATGTAGGCGTCGATGTGGATTTTCCCGGCGGCGAAATTGACGGTGCCAATGCCCCAGACCTGCCGCTTGTTGATCCAGCCGTACGTCTCGGCAGCGGTGGTAAGACTGACGTTCTCACGAAGATCGGCGATCGGTTCGGCAGGGCGCGGCACGCCCACGCCGTCGGCGGACAGAGCGATCCTGTGACCGTCCTGCGTTTCGATGATTGCGCGAATATCGAGGTCGACGCGGCCGTCGGCGCGCATCACGAGGTAGTCGATGCCGTGCACTCGGCCGGTGAGCCGGCCCGTAGCGCGGCCGTCAAACGCGACGTCGATGCGAGCCCCCTGCGGCGGGACGGCGGCCTGACCGGAAAGAATAGCCTGCAGGGTAACACCGTAGTCCGTCACTCTTGTCACATCGAGGTCGTACTCGTAGATCTTCTCTCCGGTCATGCTACCTTCCTCCCTTAGCGTTTCGAGTCCGTTGATGGCGCCGACGGCTGATCCGGCCCTTATTCGGTCGGCGGGTAGAGACGCTCGAATTCGGGGTCGCCGCGGAGCATTTCGAGGTCGGGGTCGCGGCGGGTCCAGCTCGGGTCCTTGAAGCCGGCCTCCCACGCTTTCTTCAGCGCGTCCATCGCCTCCGGTTTCCGTTTCAGGAGGCAGAACACGCAGGCGGCGTTGTAGAGAACTGTGGCTTCGTTCGGCCGCAGTGCCATCGCGAGCGCCGCTTCCCTTGTGGCGTCCTCGGACCTGCCGACTTCCGCGTAATCGGTGGCCAGCAGAATTCGCGCACGGGCGTCCTCCGGCACTTTTTTCAAGTGGGCCTCGAGGAACTGGCTCCGCCGCTGCATGTAGGCCCGCCGCGCTTCACTCTTTCCCAGAGCGCCGAGCGCATTGATGACCGGGACGTAGATGTTGTAGTCCTCTCCCGAGGCGGCGATGGCGTCTTCGGCCATGTCGACGACTTCCTGATAGTGGCCGGCGGCGAAGAGAGTCCGGCCCAGGAGGTAGTAAGCTCCCTCGCAGTCGGCCTTCCGGTCGATCGCCTGACGCACGCAGCGGCTAGCCTGGTCGTACTTCTCCTCCGCGTAGAGAATCCAGCCCTCGGCGATCAGGACTTCCGGAGTGTTCTTGCTCAAGGCGCTGGCCCGCTGGCTCGCGGCGACCGCCCGATCGATCCACTTCTTCTCGCGCTCATAGTGGTAGTGATACTGGGCGCAAGCGTTGGCGATCGCGGCGTGGGCCAGGGCGAACTGCGGATCCACTGATACCGCGTTCTCGAACATCTGGAGCCCGAACTCCAGGTCCTGCCGCGTCAGCCGACGCGCATAGCTCTTGCCTCGGAGATAGAGGTCGTAGGCCTGGAGGTTGTCGGTCGGCTTGGCCGCCAGCGCCTCCTCGTCCTGCCGGGTCAGCGTGATCCGCAGGGCCTCGGCGATCTTGCGCGCGATCTCGTCCTGCAGCTCGAAGACGTCCTGCATCTCCCGGTCGTATCGCTCGGACCAGACCGGAAAATCCGTGTGCGTGTCCACGAGCTGGGCGTTGATCCGCAGCCGCGTTCCGGCCCGGCGCAGGCTCCCGCCGAGCACGTAGGCCGCGCCCAGCTGCTGGCCGATCTGAGCAGGCGTGACCTGCTTGTCGCGATAGGTCAGCACCGTGGGACGCGAGAAGATCTTCAGGCCCTTGATCTTCGAGAGCTCCGTGATGATGTCCTCGGTCACGCCGTCGCGCAGGTACTCGTCTTCCTTCACGCCGCTCAAGTTCTCGAGATAGAGCACCGCCACCGACTTCTCCGCCGCCTTGACCGCCTCGCGGCTCGGCTCGCTCCCCGCCGCCGGCCGTCCGCTGCCGGAATCGAGGTCCCGCTTCAATCTCAGCATGTCGGCTTTCATGTCGTTGGCGGTCTGGTAGCGGAAGTTGCGATCCTTCTCGAGAGCGCGGGCGATGATGCGGTTCAGATCGGACGGGAGCCGCGGATTGACCTGGCTCACCGCCGCCGGCTCCCGGTTCAAGATCGCTTCGAAGATGACCGCGGACGTCTCTCCCGGAAACGGCCGCGACCCGGTTGCCATCTGGTAGATCACGGCGCCGAGCGAGAAGAGGTCGGTGCGGGCGTCGGTCAACTGTCCGCGCGCCTGCTCCGGGGACATGTAGGAAACGGTGCCGAGAGTCGATCCCGCCTTCGTCAGGTCGTCGCCGCCAGCCATCGTCACCATTCCGGAGCCTTCGGGAGCGGTGGAGGCCGCACCGATCTTCGCCAGTCCGAAGTCGAGGATCTTCGCCTGGCCGCGGGAATTGACGAAGATGTTGGCCGGCTTGAGATCCCGGTGCACGATTCCTTTTCCGTGCGCGGACTCGAGCGCGTCGGCGATCTGGATCGCGAGATCGAGCAGGGTCGCGATCTCGAGCGGCCCCGCGCTGATCATGGCGGAGAGCGTCTGCCCCTCGAGGAGCTCCATCACGATGAAGTGCTGCGACTCGTGCTCCTCGATCGCGTGCACGATGCAGATGTTGGGATGGTTCAATGCCGACGCCGCGCGCGCCTCGCGCTGGAAGCGCTGGAGCGTCGCAACGTCCTGCGCCAGCTCCGCCGGGAGGAACTTGAGCGCGACCCGCCGGCCCAGGCGCGTGTCTTCGGCCTCGTAGACGACTCCCATGCCGCCGGCGCCGAGCTTCGACGCCACCCGGTAGTGAGAGACAGTCTGTCCGATCATGGTCATGTTTCCTGCGACAGGAGAGGCGATGCTATCCGCGCGGCCGGCGGGCGTCAACGCCCGATCCCCGGCCTGGATCCCGGTCCTCGCGTCCGCAGCGCTGGAGTATCCTCATTGGAATGGGCATCGGCAATCCGCTGGTCCCTCTTTCTCCGTTCGTCGAGGAGTTTTACCGGGACGTCTTCGACAGGCTTTCCGACGGCGTCTATTTCGTAACGCCGACGCGCCAGATCACGTTCTGGAACGCCGCCGCCGAGCGGATCACCGGGTACCAACGGCAGGAAGTCCTCGGCTCGTCGTGCAGCGACGGGATCCTCAATCACGTGGACGAAACCGGCACCAACCTCTGCCTCGCCGGATGCCCGCTGGCCGCCACCATGGAGGATGGAAAGGGGCGCGAGGCGAGCGTCTTCCTCCATCACAAGAGCGGTCACCGGGTCCCGGTCCTGGTTCGATCGGCGCCCATCCGGGACGCCGACTCGAACATCGTCGGGGCCGTCGGCGCCTGGGGAGCGCGCGGCGTCTCGAACTGAGCGAGCCGGCGCCTTCGAATCGACGGCTTCCGGCCGGCGCCGGCGCCCGGTGTGGTGTCCTGCGCGGTTGTTCCGGGAAGCGAGCCGCGGAACCGCGTCCGCCCTGCGCGACGCCGCCCGCGTTGCCCGGCTGCCTGCTCCGCGCTAACGTTCGGCTATGAGCTCGACGCGCATCGCTCGTTGGATGAAGGCGCCGCGCGCCAGGGTCAATGCCTTGCTCGTCGGCGAGGACGCGATCGCTCAGTGGAGAGTGCTGGACGGCATGACCTGCCGCGTGCACGCGTTCGAGGCGCGAAGCGGTGGCAAGTTCCGAATTTCGCTCACGTACGACGCGCCGACCGGAGCAGGCAAGACGACCGCGCACACCGACACGTACCACGGCCGTTTCGCCGAGCTCGTGCCGAACGAGCGCGTTGTCGAACTGGTTGAGTTCGAAACGGCAGATCCCGCGCTCCGCGGCGAGATGACGATCACGATCACGCTCGTCGATTCCGACGGCGGCACCGAGTTGCTCGCAGTGCACGACGGACTCCCGTCCGGGCTGTCGCCGGTCGACAACGAGACAGGCTGGCGAATGGCTCTGGCAAAGCTGGCCGCGCTCGCGGAGGCGGGCTTTGCAGGCTGCTGAAAAAAGGTATGGGTGGCGTTGCGAGCCCGCGCCGCCGCAACCGTTGCGGTGGCTGGCCTTTTGCTCGCGATGCCTTTCAAGCAGAGACAGCCTTGAGGAGTGCACATCGCGGGCGCTCGCGCCGCGGCCCATGTCGTCCTGCGCCGGAGAGCGTGACGCCGCTCCCGGGAGCGGCCCTTGGAGGAGAACCGCGGATCGAATCGCGCGGCCGTGAACGGTCATAGCCGCGGGGGAGGCGCAATGGGAAAAGACCGGCTGGTGGCGTTCAGCGACGGCGTCATCGCGATCATCATCACCATCATGGTGCTCGAGATGAAGGTGCCGCACGGCACGTCGATGGAAGCGCTGCGTCCGCTCCTGCCCGTCTTCCTGAGCTATGTCCTGAGCTTCCTCTACGTTGGCATCTATTGGAACAACCACCACCACATGCTCAACGCCTGCACGAAGGCGTCCGGCTCCGTGCTGTGGAGCAACCTCCATTTGCTGTTCTGGCTGTCGCTCTTCCCGTTCGCGACGGGCTGGATGGGAGAGAACCATTTCGCGGCGGTGCCGTCGGCCTTGTACGGCGTCGTGCTGCTGATGGCGGGCGGCGCCTACTTGATGCTGCAGCAGGCGATCATCGCCTCCGAAGGCGAGGCATCGGTGCTGCGGAGGGCGGTGGGGAGCGACTGGAAGGGCAAGCTGTCGCCGGCCCTGTACGTGGTCGCCATCGCGGCCACGTTCTGGTCGCCCCCGGTCGCGCAGGCGATCTACGCATCGGTCGCGCTGCTGTGGCTCGCCCCCGATCGCCGCATCGAGAAGGCGCTCCGGCACGGACCGCCCTGAGACCGGCCTCCTCCTCGCTCGTGTCCTCGCCGGTCAGGATCGCCGTCAGGAAAGGTGACTCCGCCCGGAAAGAACGCCAGCGCCGGAGGCGGTTCTCGATCTCCGAGGCGCGCTTCTGCGCCTCCTTGAAGCGGTCGTCGAAGTCGACGGCTATTGATCGGCGCCGGCCGCGGCCGCCCTCCTCATGCCGCCGTCCCGCATCCTCACCTGGTCGGGGAGGGCGCGGGAGGGAGCGGGGTCCTGGAGTAGAGGCCAACAGGGTGGCCGGCCGGATCCGCGACCAGGGCAATGGCTCCGGTGCCGTTGGGCAGGTTGAAGGGAAATCCGGGCACGACGGTCCCCCCCAGCAGATTCGCCTTCCTGCAGCTGGCCCGGATGTCAGACACCTGGACATACACGACGCCGTTGAACGGGCTGATCTTGCCCTCCGCGACGCGCAGCGTCCCGACGGCGGTGCCGCCCGCGACGATCTCGGCCGCCTGATCGGTGCCCTGCAACGGGGTGAATTGCCAGTCGAAGAGCTTGCCGTAGAATTCTTTCGACCGCGGGAGGTTGGTCGTGGTGATGTCGAACCATGCGACGCGCCCCGGTCCAACATCGGCCGGGGGAGTCTTGCGGGTCGCTGCGCGGAGCTGTCCCGACATGAGGGTGAGAGTCATGGCCGTCGCCAGGATCGCAATCCGCATCGCTGTTCTCCTGAATCGCGTTGTGAGGGACGGGTCGGATGCTAACACTGGAGCATGGCGGATCCGCTGACCATCCGGGGCGCGGTTCTCAGCGATGCTCCCGATCTGGCGCTGCTCAGCGGGGTCCTGGGCTATCCGGTTGGCGGCGAGGTCCTCGCAAGACGACTTGGGACGCTGCTCACCCGGGCCGGGGATGTTGTCCTGGTGGCGGAGGCGGAGCCGAACCGTGTCGTCGGCTGGCTGCACGGGACGGAACAGGAGTTGCTCGAGTCCGGCCGTCGCTGCGAGATCCTGGGGCTCGTCGTGGATGAAGCGTACCGGGGGCACGGAGTGGGAAGGCGGCTCGTCGCCGCGGTGGAAGAATGGGCCGCAGGACGCGGTCTCGAGCAGGTGGTTGTCCGAAGCAACGTGATCCGGGCCGAGTCGCACCCGTTTTATGAGCGGCTGGGATATGTGCGAGTCAAGACTCAACACGCGTACCGCAAACAGCTCTCACGGGGAGGCGCCGTCTGACCGCGCCGGAGGCCGTTGCGAATCAGGCTTCCCTGGAGGCCCTGGTGGACTCCGGGATGCTGAAGTTCGAGAGCCTTCACCCCGGCGGTCTGGAGTTGACCCGGGAGCTCGCCGAGTTATGCAAGATCGGGAAAGACAGCAGAGTGCTCGACATCGCCTCCGGGACGGGCGAGACCGCCTGCTTCCTTGCCGAGAGATTCGGCGCTCGCGTCCACGGGGTTGATCAGGCCGACCGGATGATTCGGCTGGCGGAGGCGAAAGCCTCGGCAAAGGGGCTGGAAGTGGATTTCCGAAAGGCCGATGCCGCCTGCCTGCCCTTCGACGATGCCGAGTTCGATGCCGCCATCTGCGAGTGCACGCTGTGCTTCCTCGACAAGGAGCGCGTGCTCGCCGAGATGGCGCGGGTGGTCCGCTCCGGGGGATGCGTTGGCATGCACGATCTCTGCTGGAAGGCGGACGCGCCGGATAATCTGAAACGGACCCTCGCGGCCATCGAGAGCGAGCGGCCGGAAAGTCTGGAGGGGTGGCGCCGGCTCTTCCGCCAGGCGGGGCTCGTGGAGATCAGCGTGGTTGACAAAGCCGAGGCGCTGCCGGGCTGGATGAGGGAATCGAGAAGGCAGCTCGGTCCGGCCGGACTGGCGGGACTCACGCTGGGGATCCTGAGGCGATGGGGACTCCGAGGCTTATGGAGAGTCTTGAGATCGGAGCGCGTGTTCTCGAGCGATTTTCTTGGCTACGGCATTGTCGTCGGGACGAAGCCATGAGGGGTGTAGGCACCCGCCGCCGGGCTTGATGACAATGGGCAACTCATCCGTGTTCCTCCTCTTGACGTGCCTTCTCGCGGCGCATCCGCAAGCCGGTGTGGCGCCGCCCGCGGAAGGCGTTGCCGGCGCGGACATATCGGAAGTGGCGATGAAGTACCTGGCCGCGGAGCGGGAGCGTCAGGCGGAAGGGGCGACGCCGAGGACCGTCGACGCGGCGCTGGCGTTTCTCACCGACACGGTGGTCTACGAGCATCCTCGGGCGGGAGCCCGGATCACAGGGAAGGCGACCCTGCGCGAAGGAATGCTCGCTTTCCTGGGCGCGGTTCGCAATCCGCGTGATGAGGTCGTCTCGAAGTTGGCCGGGCCCGGCGTGGTGGTGCTCCAGATGCGTCAGTCCTTCCAGGCGCGGCGAGGCAAGGGGTGGGAAGCGCAAACGCGGACCGTCGTGAAGGTCCTGGAATTCGACGGCGAGAAAATCCGGCGGATCATCGACTACTGGTGACGACCGCGACAGGCCGGGAGATAGTCTTTCTCTTCTTCGTCCTGTACTGCACCGCGGTCGCCCACGGCTACGAGCTGGCGGTTCGCGGAAAGCCGAAGCCGGGCGCCAGGCGCCGCCGAACGCCTGAAGCGTCTGCGGGAAATGGCGCGGCGGCGTCGTGAGCGCCGTCGAGCCGGATGAGCGAAAGGGTTCTGTTAGGCTCCTCTCCACACTCGAAAAGAGACCTGGCGGATTCGCGCGCGAAAAGAAAGGGAGGCGTTCCTCATGAAAAGGGCTCTTCGGGGACTCCTGGTGGCGGTTTCGGCCGTGCTGTTGTGGAACGGGTCCGCCGCCGCGCAGAACTTCCTGGCGAACGGGAACTTCGACTCGAACGCCCTGGGCTGGACCGTCGAGGACGCGGCGATCGCGACGCTCGCCTGGGATGGAACGATCGGGTCGCCGAGTCCCGGATCGGCGAGGATCAGCAACATCTCCGCCGGGCCGAGCCAGGGGAGCGGTATCACCCAATGCGGCGGCGCCGTGACGCCCCTGAAACTCTACAATTGGGGAGGGCGCGTCCGGCGCGCGAGCGGCCAGGCGCGCACTGGGTCCCTCGAGGTCGGGCTTCGCTGGTTCAACGCGCCCGGATGCACGGGAAGCGACGTCGGTTCCCAACCGCGGCTGTCCTCGACGACTCTTGATACCTGGGTCGAGCTTTTGGCGACGAACGAGCAGGCGCCCGCCGGGGCCGCCAGCGTCCAGTTCGTGGCTTTTCCGTCGAAGGTCGAGGCGGGCGGTTCGCTGGTCGGGAACTTCGACAGCTTCTTCTTCAGTCCGGCCGATGGCCTGCTCTCGCCCTGCGTGGCGAACGCGACGACGCTGTGCCTGAACGGGGGGCGCTTTTCCGTGACGGCGACCTGGCAGACCGTGGCCGCCTCGGGCGCCGGCATGGCCATTCCCCTGACGAGCGACACCGGCGCCTTCTGGTTCTTCTCTTCCGCCAATGTCGAGGGAGTGTTCAAGCTCGTCAACGGCTGCGCCTTCAACAACTTCTACTGGTTCTTCGCGGGGGGACTGACGAACGTCAAGGTGACGATCCGGGTCACGGACACCGCGACGGGGCTCGTCAAGATCTACGAGAATCCCCAGAACACCGCCTTCCAGCCCATACAGGACACGGCGGCGTTCGCGTGCCCTTGACGGGGTGAAGGAAGGCGACAGGCGGGCGGCATGGGATTGCGCGCCGGACCCGACGGGATCCCGGGTGAGGAGTCCGCGATGAGGGCTTCCGTCTTCATTGCCACGAGCGTCGACGGCTTCATCGCGCGGCCCAACGGCGACATCGACTGGCTGCCCGAGGGGTGCGGCGAGCCCCACGGCTACGAGGAATTCATCGCGACCGTCGACGCGATCGTGTTCGGTCGCAAGACCTTCGAGAAGGTCCTGACTCTCGGTCCCTGGCCCTATAGCGACAAGCGCGTTGTCGTCCTGAGCGGCCGGCCCGTCGATCTGGCCGCCGCCGCAGGGGGCGCCGTGGAACAGATGGCGGGGCCTCCGGCGGAAATCGCTTCGCGCCTCGCCGCGAGCGGCGCCCGTCACCTCTACGTGGACGGCGGGATCACGATCCAGCGCTTCCTGCGCGCCGGGCTCATCCAGCGCCTCATCATCACGCGCGTGCCCGTGCTCATCGGCGAGGGAGTTCCTCTCTTCGGCGCCGTGCCGCGCGACATCCGGCTCCGCCACGTCGCGACGCGGCACTACTCGAGCGGCCTGGTTCAAAGCGAATACCGCGTGGGCGCCGGGGGCAACGGGACGCTATAGGCTCCGTTGCCGGCACCCGAGGCCACCGGGCGGCCGCCCGGAATCACGGCGCTCGGCGCCTTCTTCGCGTTCGGCACCCTCGCCAGCGGACTGTCCGCGGTTTCGCTCCTGACGCCGGGCGGAGCGCTCGATCCGATGTGGCGCCTGAACCCGCGCGCCCGGGAATCCTTCGCGGGCATGGGCGCGTGGGGCCTCCTGCTCGGGGCGGTGTGCGTCGCGTGCGCGGCCGCGGCCTACGGCTCCTGGCCGGCCGGCGCTGGGGCTACCGGCTCGGAATGCACGATTTCGGAATTGCCCGCGGGGATGTAGCCGCCGCTCTGCTTGACGATGCCGTAGACGGTGGCCATCCCGAGCCCGGTCCCCTTCGTCGGGGGTTTCGTCGTGAAGAAGGGCTCGAAGATCCTCTTGAGCCCGTGTCCGTGATGGAGAGCATCGTGTGATGCCCTACCATCGCGCCGGGATGGTCCCGCGCGAATCCCTCGTCGAGCTGGGCGCTCGATGTCGTGATCGTCAGGCGACCTCCCCGCTCCATGGCGTTGCGGGAGTTGACGGCGACGTTCAGGAGCCCCTGCTCGAGCTGTCCCCGGTCCGCGCAGATCGGCGCGCTCGAGGTATCGAGCCACGTCTCCAGAAGGACGTCCTCGGCGATCAGGCGGCGGAGCATGGTCTCGGTTTCGCCGACGATCGCGTTGAGGTTCAGGACCCGGGGCTCGATGATCTGCTTGCGGCTGAAGGCCAGGAGCTGCTGCGTCAGGCGAGCCGCGCGCTCTCCCGCCTTCTGGATCTCCCGGACCTCCTCGAGCGCCGGGCCCTCGTCGCTTGCGCTCCTGGATCTCCTGCTCGAGCGACAGGGTCCGCCGCGCGCGCGGCGGCCAGCCGGTCGAGCATCAGGTTGAAGGACGAGGCGAGCTGGCCCGCCTCGTCGTTGGACGCGACCGGGGCGCGGTGCTCCCAGTCTCCCAGGGCGATGGCTTCCGCCGTCTCGACGATCTGCGCGATCGGCCGGATCACCAGGGCGCTGATCGCCAGGGTAGCGATCAGGCCGACGAGGAAGTCGACCACGCTGGCGGCGGCGGGTGGCCCGGCCCGGGTCGAAGCTCGCGCTCGCGACGAACCTGAAGGGGCACATGAAGGAGTTCTACGGCGTCTTCGAGGAGACGCTCGCGGAGCTCGGCGACGCGAAGGCGCTCGCGGCGCTCGCCGCGCACGTCGACCACCGCGCCACGGTCGAGAAGCTCGCGGCACTGTTCGAGCGCGCCGGGTTCCGGCTCGGCCGCGTCGTCGAGACGCGGGCGTCCATGCGGTTCGCGGACGGCGGCGCGCTCCTGCGCCACTACTTCATCAAGCTCGGGTTTCTCGACGACTGGAAGAGCGTCGTGGAGATCCGAGCGGCGCGAAGAAGTGTTCGCGCGCCTCGAAGAGAATCTCGATCGGTCGGCGCGGCGCCGGGGCGCGCTCGACCTCACGATCCCTCTCGCCTACGTCGAGGCCGCGCCCTCGTGAATCCGTCCTCGCCGGACGCCCTCAGGGCAGTCAAGCTCGTCCACACGGCCGCGTGGGCTTTCTTCGCCGCCTGCGTCTTCGCCATTCCGGTCCTCGCATGGCGCGGGCGCCTCGGCTACGCCGCGGCGTTCATCGGCATCGTGTTCCTCGAGGTCCTCGTGCTCGCCTTCAACGGCTGGCGCTGCCCGCTCACGCGGGTCGCCGCGCGCCACACGGAAGACCGGCGGGACAACTTCGACATCTATCTCCCCGAGTGGCTCGCCCGGCACAACAAGTTCCTCTTCGGCGCGCTCTACGTCGCCGGCGTCCTCTTCACGCTCGCGCGGTGGGTCCGCGCGGCGCGCCCGTGACGGTCGGCCGGCGGGCCGCCGGGTCCTGAGCGGCCCCCGAAACCTCCCGCTCCGGCGGACGTCTCCACAGCCGGGAGACTCCACGATGAACCGTGCGTCCGTGTTCCTTGCCGCGTGCTCTCTTTTCCTCGCGGTTTCCTGCTCGTCGGCTCGTCCGGGCGCCGCATCGCCGGTTTACCTCCTGCCGTATCCCGTCGGCGTTCAGTGCGAGCTCCTCCAGGGCTACAACGGCCCGTGGGGGCACCAGGGGAAGGCGGCCTATGCGTACGACTTCAAGATGCCTCTGGGAAGTCCCGTCACTGCGGCCCGCGACGGCGTCGTGGTCGGCATCGAGGCCCGCTTCGAAGACGGCAACCGCACTCCTGGCCAGGAGAACTTCATTTTCGTCTCGCATGGCGACGGGACGTTCGGTCGCTACTATCACTTGACCCGTGACGGCGTGCTCGTTCGGAAGGGCGAGAAGGTCCGGGCCGGCCAGCTCATCGGCCGCAGCGGCAACACGGGGGCGAGCGCCGGGCCCCACCTCCACTTCGACGTCACCCGGCCATGTCCGGAATGGGGCTGCCAGACCGTCCCGGTATCGTTCGCAAATTCCTCCGAGAACCCTCTCCTGCCCGACAAGACTTACGAGGCTCTGAAGTCTCGCCGCGCGGTGTAGGCGAGCGCCGCTGCTCTCAGGTCCCGACCGGCGAAGAGGAGGAAGCCTCTTCGATCCGGCGGAACGCCTCCCCCCGCTCCCGCGCCTTCGCGAGAATCCCGCCAAACCGCGGCAGGGGGCGCAGCGGGGCCAGGAACGGACAGTGCTCGGCCATGAACGGGTACGGGTAGAAGCCCCCGTCGACCGCCTGCCCGAGCACGTCGAGAGCCCGGTCCGTGTCGCCGGCGAGGCCGAAGGACTCGGCGAGGTGGAACTTGTTGTGGGCATCGAGCGGCGCGACATCGAGGGACGCGAGCCGTTCCAGCGCCTCCGGCTTCCGGCCCTCGAGGCCGTCCAAGAGCGCGAGAAGCTGGCGCGTGTAGGGCACGTCAGGACCGACTTCGCGCAGAAAAGCCGCGTGCCGCGCGGCGTCGGCGAGCTTCCCGAGGGCGGCGCAGGTGTAACCGACGGTCCAGCGGAGGACGAAGCTCTGCGGATCGAGCTCCAGGCCGCGCTCGAGGTCCGGGAGCGCCTGGTCGAATCGGCCGATGAACCAGCGCGTCGCCCCCGAGAGCATCCAGGAGAGGGGAGAGAGCGGGTCGGAAGCGACGATCCTCTCGCCGGTGGCCAGGGCCCGCTCGTTCTGTCCGGCCGCGATGAAGCTGATGCCCATGTAGAAGAGGGCATCCGCGTCGTTCCTCTCCCGCTCGAGGGCCCGCTCGAAGTGCCGGACCGCCTGCGGCAAGTGGCCGCGCTCGTATTCGATGTAGCCGAGGAGGGCGTGCCCGTCGGGCGAGTCCGGAGCGCGATCGAGGAGGGAGCGCGCCTGGGCTTCCGCTTCGTCCAGCGGCGCCAGGTCGCGGTGGATGCCCAGCCGGACCTGCGTCACCTTCGTCCAGGCCATGAGGGCCTGGAGCGGAGGCGTCGCGCCCTCGACGGCGACCGCCTGCGACAGGAGCCTCGAGGCCCGCTCGAGCGCGTCGCCGCTCATTCGCCGCACTTCCTGCCGCGCCTGCAGGTAGAGCTCGAACGCCCGCGCGTTCGCGATGGGGCGCTCCCCGAGGCGCCGCTGCTCGTCGGAGGTCAGCGTGACGTCGAGCGCCCGGACGATCTCCCGGGACACGCGTTCCTGCACCTCGAACACGTCGTCGAGCGTGCCGCTGTACTTGTCGGACCAGACGTGGGCGTCGGTTGCCGCGTCGATCAACTGCGCCGTGATGCGGAGGCTGTTGCCGGCTTTTCGCACGCCCCCTTCGAGGACGTAGCGCACGGCGAGGTCGCGGCCGATCGTGCGCACGTCCTTCTTCGCGCCCTTCAACTGCATCGCGGAGGTCCTGGAAATGACGCGCAGCGCCTTGACCTTCGAGAGGTCCGCGATGATCTCCTCGGTCAACCCGTCGCTGAAGTACTCGTTGTCCGCGTCGGGGCTCAGGTTGGCGAACGGAAGGACGACGATCGAGCGCCGGTCGGCGGCGGCGTCCGCGTCGCTCGCGATCGGGGCGCCCGAGACCGGGGAGCGGGGATGCGCGCCGGAAGCCGTCTGGCGCCGGAGCGCGGCGAGCCCGTCGCGGATCTCCCTCGCGCTCTGCGTCCGCAGGTTCCGGTCTTTCTCGAGGCACCGGCCGATCAGCCAGTCGAGCTCCGGCGGCAGGTCCGTCCGGACGGCGGCCACCGCGGGCGGCGGGTCCCGCAGAATCGCCGAAAGGAGCTGCGCCGCGCTCGGCCCCTGGAAGGGGCGGCTGCCCGTCGCCATCTCGTGGAGCACCACGCCGAGCGAGAAGATGTCGGTCCGGTGGTCGAGCTCGGCCCCCGAGACCTGCTCCGGCGACATATAGGGCGCCGTGCCCATCACGGCTCCCTCGCTGGTATGGAGATCGGTCGGCAGCTGCGAGCCGGACTCCTCCGCCTCGGACGCTTTCATCCGGGCGAGGCCGAAGTCGAGGACCTTCACCCGGCCGTCGCTGCCGACCATGATGTTGGCGGGCTTCAAGTCGCGGTGGACGATCCCCTTCTCATGCGCGGCGGCCAGGGCATCGGCGAGGGCCGCGGCAATCTCGAGGAACCGTTCGCGTGGCAGAGCGCCCCCCGCGATGAGATGGTCGAGGGGCTGCCCCTCGATGAGCTGCATCGTCAGGAAGTGGAGTCCGCCGGCTTCTTCGACGGAGAAGACGGTGACGATGCCCGGGTGATCGAGCGCCGCGAGCGCCTTGGCCTCGCGCCGGAAACGCTCCAGTCTTTCGGGGCTCGACGCCATGTCCTCCGGCAGCACTTTCAAGGCCACGTCGCGCCCGAGCTTGGTGTCGGTCGCGCGGTAGACCTGCCCCATCCCGCCCGCGCCGATCGCGGCGGTGATCCGGTAGTGCGCGAGCGTGCGGCCGATCAGGTTCGGACTCCTCCGATGATCCGTTTTTGTCGGTGGAGCATGCTACCGCAGAGCCTCGTCCCCTGACCGCTCCGCGCCCCGGACGTACTGTGTCCCGCAAGACTTCGATGCATCCCGAGCCCGGCGTCGGGCCGCGGCTTTCGGCCGCGGCGGTCGCTACGCGACCAGGCGGCCGAGAGAGTTCAAACCGTAGCCCTTACCGAGGCGAGATGGATTCCGGGCAGACAGGAGAAGCGGCCGTCGCTCTATCGCGAAGGCGCAGCGGCGGCGAGGCGAAAGAGGGATCCGGCTGGTGCGCCTTCGCTCACGATCGCCTCCGGGAGGCGTCCCGCCGCCGAGGCTGCAGACCGGCTCGAAATGGCACTGTGCAGCCCGGAGGCGACGGCGTTGGCCGGCAGCGGCCCTGTCCGAGGGCACACACCGCGAACTTGGGTCAGGGAAGCTGCTTCTGTGCCCTCGGACCGAAGCGGCGGCCAGGAGTTCTCAATGCGGCCCGGCCGCCGCGTGCCGCAGAGGGCGACGACGGCGAATCCGGCCGGGTTTTCTACGACGAGAACCCCGAGAGGGAACAACGCCTTGAGAACGAACAGCTAAATTAGCCCTCGCTTGTCGTCCGTGGGCCGGTGTCCTCGGAGGGTTTCAGGATCGATTTCCTTCTGACGACTTCTTGATTCCTTCGAGGACCCGCATAGGCCTCGCGTGGATCAAACCTTTCCAGCGGCGGGGCGTACCAGCTCGACAGGATGATGCGGGGAACGCGCGCCTTCTCCATCGGTGCGGCCGTGGCGCTGCTCTGCCTGGCGACGGGGGACGCGGGCGTGGCCGGCGGCCGGACGGGGGGAGGAAGGACCCGCTGGCCGCCGAAATCGCGCACTGGAAGGAATTTCTCGAGAAGAACACCCGGACCGATGACGACTGGACTCAGGTCAAGCAGGCGACCGAGCCCGCCATGGCGCGCGCGGAGGAGGCCTTGCGCGCCGGCCGGCGGCTCCTCGCTCTGCAACGGCTGGCGTCGGCGCGGGTCCATCTCGCGGCGTCCGCCTATGTCGGAGAGCGGCCGGAGGCGACGCGCGACGACCCCGCGGTTCTGGAAGCGGAGTGGTCGCGCGTGGGGAAAGCTCTCCGGGGTGAGCTCGGCCCCGTCCACCCGGGGGATCTCGCCGGCGTGCGGCCGGCGGCGGTGCGCGCCCTCGCGGAAGGCGCCTTCCTCCAGGTTCGGGCCTACTACGGCGCGAGCCTCGAGTACGGGCGCAGCACGACCCCCCAGTACGGCCTCTACTACCTGGGCGTGGCGCAGGCGCATCGCCAGTTCGTCTCCTTCTGCTCGAAGCTCGGCGAGGCGGCCTCTCGGCGCGCTCCGCCGCTGCGATCGTTGAAGGGAGAGCTGGACTCTCTCGAAGGCGAACTGCTCGCCGCGTACCGTCCGCCGGCTTCGATCGACAAGCACAGCGACTTCATCGCGGCAAGCGCGCTCGTCAAGGAGGCGCGGGAGCTCGACACCGCCTCCCTTCGCTACGGCGCGCTGCTGCGCTACCTGCAGGCGGTCCAGCGCGTCGCCCTCCTGCGTTCACAGGCGGCGCCGCCCGCGGCGGCGACAGTCTCCGGGAAGCTCAAGTCGTTTGACGAGCGCCTCTCCGGTGACGGCCTCGACCACAGTCTCGGCCGGCTGTTCCTCGAGGCCGGGCAGGAGGCCGCCGCTTCCTCCGATGCGGGGACTCCGCCGGCGTGGCCGATCGTGACCGACGTCCTCCCGAGATACTTCGCCGCGCTCGAGCCCGCGCCGCCCGCGCCGGCCCGCCCGGCGCCGCTCGTCACGGTCACGCTCGTGCGCTGGCCCTACACCTGAAACCTCTCCGACCCGGCAAGTTTGCTGGCACAGAGCGTCGTCCAGAGCTTCGGCGGCAAGGCGCGTTTCGTGTCGGAGAATTACGGCGACTCGAAGCTCGCGAAGCGTTTCGGCGTCACGCGCTACCCCGCGATCTTCGTGGACGACGTCCTCGTGGCCAAGCCGAAGGACTTCGGCTTCTACGGCAAGGGAGAGGGCGCGCGGGACGGACGCTACACGCCGTTGAAGAGCGCGGCGAGCCACGAGCGCTTCCGCGCCGACCTCTCGCGCATGATCGAGCTGGTGCTCGCCGGCCGCAAGGACCTGGTCCGCGACCGCGTCCCGGCCGGACCCGACGAGATCGCGGCGCTGCCCGCCTTCACGGTCACGGACCTGGACGGAAAACCGCTGTCGCGGGACGCGCTCGCCGGCCGCGTCGTCGTGGTCGAGTTCTGGGCGACCTGGTGCCCTCCCTGCCGCGGCACGCTCGCCTGGCTGGGGGAGCTGAAGAAGAAGCACGGAGACCGTCTCGCCGTCGTCGCGATCGCGGTCGAATCCGACGAGGCCGCCGTCCGGAAGGTGGCGGGGGAGCTGAAACTGCCGCTCGCCTGGGTGATGGGCACGCCCGATCTCGCCCGTTCTTTCGGCGACTTGAGCTCGCTGCCGACACTTTTCCTCTTCGACCGGGAAGGCGCGACTGCCGCCGCCTTCTTCGGAGCGCCTCCTTCGCTGCACGCCGACGCCGAGGCGAAGCTCGCCGCTCTGCTCCGATAGAGCCGGGACACTCCCGGACCCCGACAACCCGGCAGGCTGAAGGTTCTCCGGCCATATGATCGGCGGTGACCGCATGGCTGAACGGGAAGCGACGGCAGACGCTCAATGACGGGCCTCGACCTCGGGAGCTTCTCCTTCGCGACGATCTTCGTCGCCGTGATCTTCGGTTTGGTGGGGTTTGCGGCGTTCCGCTGGGGCAAGAGGAACGGCGAGCCGAGGCAGCTCTTTCTCGGGATCGCGCTCATGGCGTACGGCTACTTCGTCACGAACGTCTGGGTGTCGCTCCTGATCGGGGGGGCGCTGACTCTTCTGCTGTTCTTTCCTCGCTAAACACTTCCAGCGCGATCTCGTATCGTCTGACGGCGGCCGGCGATGGAACCAGAGGCGAAACAGGATCGAGCAAGGGACGGGTGGGCCGTCGCGCCGCTCGACCTGCGACTCGTCGCGCTGCTGGTGTCCGCGAAGCTCGCCGTCCACCTCGCGACCGCGGGCCGGTACGGGTACTTCCGCGACGAGCTCTATTTCCTCGATTGCGCCCGCCATCTCGATTGGGGCTACGTGGATTGCGCGCCGGCGATCGCGCTGTACGCGAAGATCGCGCTTCTCCTGGGCGGCTCGCTTCCGGTCCTGCGGACGATCGCGGCGCTCGCCGGCGCGGCGCGGGTGGCGCTGACGATGGCGCTGGGCCGCGAGATGGGGGGGGCCGCTTCGCGCAGGGACTCGCGGGCCTCTGCGTGCTCGCGGCGCCGATCTATCTCGGCACGGACAGCATCTTGACGATGAACGGCTTCGAGTCCCTCTTCTGGATGGGGGGCGTCTTCTTCCTCATCCGGATCGTGCGCACGGGCGACTCGCGGCTCTGGTTGTGGTTCGGCGTGCTCGCGGGGCTCGGGATCGAAAACAAGCACTCGACGCTGCTCTTCGGCGCCGCCGTCGTGGCCGGCCTGCTTCTCTCCCCGCAGCGCCGCGAGCTCGCGAGACCCTGGATCTGGATCGCCGGAGGCATCGCACTCCTCCTCTTCCTCCCCAACATCCTCTGGCAGGTCCGGCACGGCTTTCCCACGATCGAAGACCTGCGGAACGTCGCGCGGATGGGCAAGAACGTCGTGCTGACGCCGGCGCAGTTCGTGGGCCAGCAGGTCCTCTTTCTCCACCCGCTTCTGCTTCCGTTCTGGCTCGCGGGGCTCGCGTCGCTCCTCTTCGGCCGGGGGTCGCGGCTGCGCGTTCTCGGCTGGACCTACCTCGCGCTCCTGGCGATCATGATGGCGGCGAAGGCGAAGAACTATTACCTCGCCCCCATCTACCCGATGCTCTTCGCCTCCGGGGCCTGCGCCGTCGAGGGCTGGCTCGAGCGCCGGGCATGGAGCCGCGGCCGGACGTGGCCGAAGCTCGCCATGGGGGCTTACGTCATCGCCGCCGGCGCGCTCCTCGTCCCGGCGATCCTGCCGTTTCTTTCGCCCGAGGAACTCCTCGCCTACCAGCGGCGTCTCGGCATCTCGCCGCCGAAGACCGAAGTCCGGCACGAGGGCCCGCTCGAACAGCGCCTCGGCGACCAGTTCGGCTGGGAGGAACTCGTCGTGGACGTCGCGCGGATCTACAGGGCGCTGCCACCGGAGGCGCGCGCGCGCACCGGCATCTTCGCGAGCAATTACGGCGAAGCGGGTGCCCTGAACCTCTTCGGCCCGGGGTACGGTCTGCCGGCTCCCATCTGCGCCCACCAGAACCACTACTTCTGGGGCCCGCCGAAGGTGGAGCCGGAAAACCTCATCTGGCTGCAGTGGGGCAGGCAGGGGGTCGAGGATCATTGCCGCTCGGTCAGGATGGTTGGAAAGCACTTTCACCCCTGGGGCATGGCCGAGGAGAACCGCCCGATCTACCTGTGCCGGGGTCTGCGCCACACGATCGCGGAGTACTGGACCCCCGATTTCAAACATTGGAACTGAAGCCATCCGGCTTCGCCCGCCCCCGCGCTGCCCGAGAGGTCGGGACTCTCGGTTCTCGACGTGCACGGGTCTTGCAATTAGCCAGGTCCCATGGCGGCCCGGCCCGTGATTCGCGACAAGGCAGCTGTCGGCCCGCCCGGCGAGACGGAGCGCGGCCGAACCGGGGAGAGCGTTTGCCGGAGCGAGGGGAGCGAGGAGAGCTTCCGCCTCCTCGTCGAGAGCGTCCGCGATTACGCGATCTTCATGCTCACGCCCGAGGGGAACGTCGCCAGCTGGAACGCCGGGGCGGAGCGGATGAAGGGCTACAAGAGCTCCGAGATCGTCGGCCGCCATTTCTCGGTCTTCTATCCCCCCGACGTCGCGGCCAGGGGCAGGCCGGCCTGGGGGCTGCGCGCGGCCCTCGAACACGGGCGCGTCGAGGACGAGGGGTGGAGATTGCGCAAGGACGGCACCCGATTCTGGGCGAACGTGGTCATCGCCGCGCTGCGCGGGACAGGAGGCGAGCTGGTCGGCTTCGCCAAGGTCACGCGCGACATGACCGAGCGGAGAAAGATCGAGGCGCTGGAGGAGGCGAGCCGCCAGAAGGACCAGTTCGTGGCGGTCCTCGCCCACGAGCTCCGCAACCCGCTCGCTCCAATCCGCAGCGCCCTCCACGTCCTGGAGCGCCCGGGGCCGGCGCCCGGGTCGGCGGCGCGGGCTCTCGAGATCGCTCAGCGCCAGGTCCGGCACATGGCGCGTCTCCTCGACGATCTGCTCGACGTCGCCCGCCTGAGCCAGGGGAAGATGAGCCTGCGCCGCGACAGAGTCGACGCCGCCTCCATCGCGCGGGCCGCCGTGGAGTCGCTGCAGCCGCTCTTTCGCGAGCGCGAGCACGAGATCGAGGTCGAGACGCCCTCCGAGCCCGTTTGGATCCATGCCGATCCCGCCCGCATCGAACAGGTGCTGACGAACCTGCTGGGAAACGCAGCCAAGTACACCGATCCCGGCGGCCGGATCCGGGTCGGCGTCCGGTGCGAGGGGAGGGAGGCCGTGATCCGGGTGCTCGACACCGGCATCGGCATCGACCCCGTCATGCTGCCGCGCATCTTCGACCTCTTCGTCCAGGCGGAGCGCCGGATGGATCGGGCCGCGGGGGGAATGGGGATCGGACTCACCCTCGCCCGGAAGCTCGTTCAGGCCCACGGCGGGACCATCGATGCCTTCAGTGCGGGCGTCGGGATGGGAAGTGAGTTCGTCGTGCGCCTCCCGGCGATGGAGGCCGCGTCGCCGGCTCCCGCGCCGTGGCCGGAGACGGCGCCGATTCCGGTCAAGGAGCGCCTCTTGCGAATCCTCGTCGTGGACGACAACGCGGACGCGGCTGACGGCCTGGCCCTGATCCTGGAGATGAGCGGCGACCAGGTGCGCGTCGCCTACGACGGAGAGGCGGCGCTCGAGGTTGCCGGGCAATTCCGCCCTGACGTGGTGCTGCTGGACATCGGCATGCCCGGTCTGGACGGCTGCGAGGTGGCGCGGCGGCTGAGGCAGGCCCCCGAGACCGGGGAGGCCTTCCTGATCGCGATGACGGGCTGGGGCCAGCCGCAGGACAAGCGCCGCTCGGCACAGGCGGGCTTCCACCTCCATCTCGTCAAGCCCGTCGAGCCGGCCGACCTCGAAAGGTCCATCGACGAGATTCGCTCCCGTCTCCCGGGCTGATCCGGTGCTCCGCGCTCGTGCGAGAAAGCGTGATCGGCGCCTTGCGTATCATTTTAGTCTTTGCTAAATTATCTTTATGGCCGCCGTCTTCCAGGCCCTTGCCGCGCCGCGCCGCCGGGAGATCCTCCGGCTCGTGTGGGACGGGGAGAGAACGGCCGGAGACATCCGCCGCGCGCATCCGGAGGTGAGCTTCGGTGCCATCTCGCAGCACCTCAAGGTGCTCGAGGCGGCGGGTCTCGTCGCGCGCCGGGACGAAGGGCGATTCCACTACTACGCCGCCCGCCGCGAGGAGCTCGGGCCCCTGGGCCAGTGGCTGGAAACGATGTGGGACGAGGCGCTCTCCGACTTGAAGCGCTGCGCCGAGTCTGAAGCGAAAACCGGACGGCGCCGGCGCCGTTGAGAAAGGACGGAGTCATGTCCGAGCTGAACGAATCCCTGGAGCGCCAGATCTCCATCTGCGCGCGGCGCGATGCGGTTTTCGCCTACTTCACCGACTCGGAACGCTTCGCCCGGTGGTGGGGGGAGGGCTCGCGGATCGATCCGCGGCCGGGCGGCGAGGTGTTCATCCACTATCCCAACGGAATCACGGCTTCCGGAGAGGTCCGCGAGATCGAGCCGCCCGGGCGCATCGTCTTCACCTACGTCATGGCCGGAGGAGTCGAGTCGCTGGTCGCGATCGACCTCGAAGAGACGCGCGAGGGGACCCTCCTGAAGCTGCGGCACGCCTTCTCGAGCGCGAAGATCCGCGACCACTTCGTGCAGGGGTGGCGCTACCAGCTCGCTCTCTTCTCGAAGGCCGTCGCCGAGGAGAATCACGCGGGGGTCTCGGAGCGCGTGGACGCGTTCCTGCGCGCCTGGGGCGAGCCCGACCCGAAGACCCGCCGCCGGCTGATGGAGTCCTGCGCGACGCCGGGGATCGTGTTTCGCGACGCCTACAGCGCGACCGAGGGGCTGGACGAGATGCTCGCGAACCTCGACGCCGTCCAGCTCTTCATGCCCGGCATGACTCTCGTCCGTTCCGGAGACGTCCGCCGGTCGCACGGCACCGCGATCGCCCCCTGGACCGCGAAGAAGGAGAACGGCGATCCCGCCGGCACCGGCGTGAACGTTTTCGACCTTTCCCCTGACGGCCGCATCGGCCGGGTGGTCGGGTTCTGGGACAGGTAGCCGGTCCGGTCGGCACCGAAGAAGGGCCCGCTTCTTTTTCGCAACTCTGATTTCATTGCGTCCCGATGAGGCTGCGAAAAAGGATGAGACCGCGAAGAAAGTGGCTGCGTCCGTTGCTTCGCCCCCGGCCGTGGCGAACGCTGCCGCCGGAGCTGCGCGTCGAGTCGGTCGGAAAGCTCGTCGCGGGCCTCCCGGAGGGACTGCGAGATCCCGGGTTCGCGGTCCTTCTCCGCAGGATCGACGAGTCGCCGATCCTCGAAGGCAACCGCGTAGGGGCGTTCTTCCGCGGGCCGGAGACGTTCGACGCCATGCTCGCCGCGATCGACGCGGCGCGGAAGGAAGTGCTCGTCGAGTCGTACATCTTCAAGGACGACGCGACGGGCCGCAACCTCCTGGAGACGCTTGGCCGCGCGGTCGGCCGGGGGGTCGCGGTGCGCGTTCTGGCCGACGCGTTCGGCTCCATCGCGACGCGCCGCGCCTTCTGGAACGAGATGCGCGCGCTGGGAATCGAGGTCCGGCTCTTCCACCCTCTTTTTCCGCACCTCCTCCTGCAGCCGTTTCGCGACCACCGCAAGATCCTCGTCGTCGACGGAAGGACCGCCTTCACGGGGGGAATGAACATCGGCGACGAGTACGGCTCGAGCCTCTCGTCCCACGGGGGACCGTGGCGCGACACGCACGTCCGGGTGGAAGGCCCCGCGGCGTGGGGCATGGCGATCGTGTTCACCGAGGCGTGGGACGCCGCCGGCGGCACTCCGATCGCTCTCGAGCCGATCGAGCCGGAAACCGGCGGCGTGGCGATCCTGGTGCTGGACTCGCGTCCCTTCCGCGGGACCGACGAAATCGCCTCGGCCCTCGCCGCCATCGTGGGAGGCGCGCGCCGGCGGCTCTGGGTCACCAACGCCTACTTCGCTCCGCGGTGGCGGGCCGTCGAGCGCCTGGGAGAGGCAGCCCGGCGAGGCGTGGACGTCCGGCTGCTCCTGCCCGGCCGCAGCGACGTGCCGCTGGTGCGCCACGCCGGGCACGGTTACTACAAGGCGCTCCTCGAGCGTGGCGTCCGGATCTTCGAGTATCAGAAGGCGGTGCTCCATGCCAAGACGGCCGTCGCCGACGACTTCGTTTCGCTCGCCGGATCGAGCAACCTCGACTTCCGCTCGTTCCACTTCAACGCCGAGTGCAACATCGTCATGCTGGACGAGGAGACCGGCCGCGTTTTTTCCGAGCAATTCGAAAAGGACCTCGAGGAGTCGGTCGAAGTCACGGCGGCGGCCTGGGCGCGCCGATCCTTCCTCCACAGGATGGGCGACGCCTTCGCCCGCCGGCTCGGACCAGTCCTCTGACCTCCGAAGTCTGAAATGATCTCCTCGTGACGGCGAACGAGTTTCGAAAGATGGCTCTCGGTTTGCCCGGGGCCGTCGAGTCGTCGCACATGGGGCACCCCGACTTTCGCGTGGGCGGAAAGATCTTCGCGACCCTCGGCGTGCCGGACGCGGGGTGGGCGATGGTGAAGCTGGCGCCGGATGAGCAGGAGCTCTTCGTTCAGATCGAGCCGGACACCTTTCAGCCCGTCAAGGGGGGCTGGGGACGCCAGGGAGCGACGAACGTGCGGCTGCGGCCCGCGAAGAGGAGCGCCGTGCGCGAGGCGCTCGCCGTCGCCTGGCGCCTCCGCGCTCCAGCGAGCTTCGCGGACCGGCTCGCGAGCCCGGACGCGCCCAGGCACAGCCGCCGTTGAGCCACCCGCGCAGTAGGATGGCCGGGCGGTGAAGAAGGCGGAACGGAAGCTCGTCGAGCGGTACCGTGTCGGCGCGGGCGGGAGGTTCCGCCTCGACCGATGGGATCCGGCAGACACCGGCGGCCTCGACCTGGAGAAGGAGGAGGCCGGGGCGCTCCTGGAGAGGGGCGTGAAGGATCTCCTCTCGCTGCAGGACAAGCTCTATGCCCAGGACCGATGGGCGCTCCTGCTCGTCTTCCAGGGGATGGACGCCGCGGGCAAGGACGGGACCATCAAGCACGTCCTCTCGGGCGTCAACCCGCAGGGCGTTCACGTCCACTCCTTCAAGGAGCCCTCCGCCGAGGAGCTCGACCACGACTTTCTCTGGCGCGCCGCCCGGCACTTGCCGGAGCGGGGCGACATCGGCATCTTCAACCGCTCGCACTACGAGGAGGTCCTCGTCGTCCGCGTCCACAAAGAGATCCTCGAGTCGCAGAAGCTTCCGGGGGAGCTCGTCACGAAGAGCATCTGGCGGGAACGGTACGACGACATCAATGCCTTCGAGCGTCATCTGGCCCGGAACGGCACGGTCATCCGAAAGTTCTTCCTGAACGTTTCCCGGGAGGAGCAGAAAAAGCGGCTCCTCGCGCGCCTGGACGACCCGGACAAGAACTGGAAGTTCTCGGGGGCTGACGCCGCGGAGCGGAGGCTCTGGAAGGACTATGCGCGCGCCTACGAAGAGATGATCTCCGCCACCAGCACGAAATGGGCGCCCTGGTACGCCGTCCCGGCCGACCACAAGTGGTTCACCCGGGTCGTCGTGGCCGCCGTGATTGTCGAGACCCTCGAGGACCTCGATCTCACCTTCCCGAAGCTCGACAAGAAGAAGCGGCGGGATCTCGATCGGGTCCGCAGGGCCATCGCGCGCTCCTGACGGCTCGCGCGGCCGGCGTCCTTGCCGGCTTACTGCGCGACCGGCTCGTCGGCGTAGTCTGAGGGATCGATGTCTGTCGGCGGCGGCAGCGCGGAGAGCTCGCCGGCCACCATCTGCTCGTGGAGGACTTCCTCCTCGCGCAGCTGGGCGAAGAGTTTCCGGACCTCGGGGTCGGTCACGTGTTTCACCGCCTCGGCGAAGAAAGCCTGCGCCTTCCTCTCGGACGCGAGGGCGACTTCCAGAGCCTCGCGCTGCGACATAAAGGCTCGCGCCTTCTCGTATTCCGGCGCCTCCACGTCCCAGAGCAGCGAGCGGTCCACCCGCCGGGTCTCCTCTCCGAAGAGGGCCCGCCGCCGCGCCGCCAGCTCCTCGCCGTGCTTGGCCTCGTTGACGATCATGGTTCGGAAGAACTTCGCCGCCTCGGCCGTGTGCTGGTTCTCCATCTGTTCCGCGAACTCCAGGTAGCGCTCGCCCGCCTCCTCCTCGATGAGGATGGCAAGGTCCAGGGCGTCCCTCAGGTTCAGCTTTTCGAAATCGAGCGTCTCCACGTCACTCACTCCGTCCTTTCGCGATCGACATTGCCATCTTATCTCGGGCCTCGCGGCGCGGAATCGCGAACGCGGCATGGCACGTGACTTGCTAAATCAAGCGTCAGTCGCGGAAACACGGCACAGGAGGTCTTATGCAATTCAAGGTTCTTCGGCGAGCGATTCTGTCTGCGATCGTCTTCTGCGGCCTGGCCGCTCCGGCCCTGCCGCAGATACCTTTCCCGCCGCCGCTGCCGGGACTGGACGTGCGAATCACGGTGGGCAAGCCGCCGGCGCTTCGACACGAGCGCCGGCCCCATCGTCCCGGACGGGACTATGTCTGGGTCGCCGGCTTCTGGAATTGGGGCGCCTCGCGCTGGGATTGGGTTCCCGGCCGCTGGGAGCGTCCCGCGGCTCCGGACGCGTACTGGATCGCGCCGCGATACATCCGTTCTGAACGGGGGTACATCTACGAGCCCGGCCACTGGTCCACCCAGACCGTGATCGTCGGCGAAGACGTCCGCGCCCGCCGCGAGTGGCGTCGGCACGAGCGCGAACATGAGCGGGAGCTCGAGCGGGAGCGCCGCCACCATCATCACGACCGGGACCGGAAAGACCGCGAGCGCTGAGAAGGGGAGCCGGATGGCGGCGAATGCCGGCGGATCCGCCGCGGTTCCTCAGGGCGTTTTCGCGGTGACCTTCAGGAGGTCCACGGGCAGCGCGTCGTAGTTCTCGATCTCAATCTTCTTCGCTTGCTTGTCCCAGCTCACGCGCGCGGCCGGGACGACCTTGCCTTCTCCCTTCCCGTCCCTGTCGATGTGGATCTCGATCAGGGTGAACTGGTACCGGATCCGGCGCGAGGGATTCCTCATCTCCTGGAACGACACGGGGCGATTCGCCGCGAGGATTACGCGGCGGCCGCCGGCGGGAGACGGATCGCTGCGGGCGTAGAAGAGGTCGTAGGAGAGAGACTGGGGCGTCCAGATCCTGCCGACGGGCGGCCGGACGTCCTGGAGGGCGTCAAGGAGCTTGTCGGGCCCGGATTCCTGCAATGTGGCGAGCAGGCGCTCGCGCTCCTCGTCCGTGGACCACCGGTCGATCTCGATGCGGACGGCGGCCGTCCGGCCGGTGCCGATGGCGGCGGCATACGCGGTGAACGTCTCGATCGGTTTGCCGTCGCGAGGCGTCACGGTGGCCGGCCCCGCCAGGAAAAGGAGCGCGGCCGGGATCGGGACGATGGTCCTGCGCAGGCGCATGGCGATCTCCTTTCGGATCTCTCCAGGTCCGTCTTCAGTCCTTTTCCCAGAAGTACTTCGCCCGCTGCGCGGGGTGATTGCCCGCCTGGTTCATCGTCGCGGCGTCGTAGAGACGGCCGTTGGCGAGAGTGTAGAGGACCCTCTCGCTCTGGCGGATGTCGGCCAGGGGGTTCCCGTCGATCACGATGATGTCGGCGAGCTTGCCCGCCTCCAGCGACCCGATGTCGGCGTCGAGGCCCAGGTAGCGCGCGCCGTTCCAGGTCCCGCACTTCAAGGCCTGGTGCGGCGTCATGCCTCCCTGGACCATCATCCAGAGCTCCCAGTGCGCGCCGAGCCCCTCGCGCTGGCCGTGCGCGCCGAGCTGCACCGAGACGCCGGCGTCGAGGAGCTCCTTGGCGATCCGCGCGATCGCGAAGTGATTGAAGTCCTCCTCGGGCGCCATCACGCGGCGCATCGAGCGGGCGTCGAGCACCGCAGGGGGCACGAACCTGGAGAGGCGCGGGTTCTCCCAGACGTTGGTGTGCTGGTACCAGTACGTCTCTCCGAAGAGGCCGCCGTACCCGACGAGGAGCGTCGGCGTGTACCCCACGCCCCCCTTCGGCCAGAGCTGGAGCACGTCCTTGTAGATGCGCGCGACCGGCAGGGTGTGCTCGACGCCGGTGTGGCCGTCCACGACCATCGTCATGTTGTGCTCGAAGAGAGACCCTCCCTCCGGGACGACCATCATGCCGAGCTCTCGCGCCGCCGCGAGAATCTGCTGCCGCTGCTCGCGCCGCGGCTGGTTGTAGCTTTTGACGCTGAACGCGCCGACCGCCTTCAGGCGCTTCAAATTCGCGCGCGCGTCGTCCAGGCTGTCGATCTCCACCCGGATGTCTCCTCCGGCGCCATAGAGGATCGTGCCGGTGGAGAAGAGCCGGGGCGCCCGGATCAACCCGGCGCGCGCCATCTCGCTCGCGGCGAAGAACTCCGCCGTGTCGTGCGAAGGGTCGTGCGCCGTCGTCACGCCGAAGGCGAGGCCGGCGTCGGTGGACCAGTTCTGCTGCGGGATCAGGCCGTCGGAGCCGAGAGGCCCGTGCCAGTGGGCGTCCACGATGCCGGGCAGGACGGTCTTGCCCGAGACGTCCACGACGCGGGCCCCGGCGGGAACCGGGACGTCCGCGCGCCGCCCGACCGCCTTGATGCGGTTGCCCTCCACGATCACGACGCCGTCCTCGATCACCTCGTCGCCGCCGCCGCGCATCGTGACGACGCGCCCGCCGACGAGCGCGAGCGAGCCGCTCGGAATGTCCGCGGCGGCCTCGAACCCGATCGGCGTTCCCTTCTCCGGAGCCTCCGGCAGCTTCTCGGACGCGCCCGGGAGAAACGCGAAGGCCTCCGGGAGGGCCCGCGTGAAGAGCTCCGGGCCAAGCGACCAGTGAAGGCTCTTCGAATCGCCGGACCAGTGGAGGTACTCGCCGGCGTCCTTCGAGACGCGCGCCACGGGAAGCGACTTGGACTTCGGGCCGATCTCGATCCGCTTTCCCGTTCGGACGAACGGAGTCACGAACGCGTTGTAGCGCTCCCGGAAGGCGAGCCACTTCTCGTCGGGCGAGATCGCGAACTCTGTGGCGTTGTCGGAGACGTAGTGCTCGCGCGGGTCGGCGCCATCCAGGGCGCAGGAGGCGAAGACGCGCTTCTCGTCCTCGCGCTGCTCGCGGCTCGCCTCGGTCTGCTCGAGCTTCGTGAAATAGACGCGGTCGCTTCCCTCGCCGAACTGCGGGGCGAATCCGTCCCGCGACACGAGCGCGGCCTTGCCTCCCGCCGCGGGCACGCAGTAGAGCCCGGTGTCCGACGACCAGTCGGGCGTGACGAGGAATCCGCCGGTGTCCTTCTGGTAGACGATCCTCGTCCCGTCGGGCGAGAAGACGGGCTCGCGGTAAAGACCCGGCTCTGCCGTCACGACGCGCCCCTCGCCCCCTCCGGCCGGCGCGATCCGCACCGTCCCCGCCTTCTCGTCGTTCCAGGTCGCGTACACGATCCACCGGCCGTCGCGGGAGAAGGAGGGATACAGCTCGAAGTGATCGGACTGCTTCGTCAGGCGGCGGGGCGTCCCGTCCGGCAGGGGGCCCGGGGGACCGCAAGGTCCCCCGCCAGGACAGAGTGCTCTGACCCAGATGTGCCCCAGCGCCTCGTAGGCGACTTCGTCCCCCTTCGGCGAGACGGTCACCCAGCGCAGCATCCTGACCGGGAAGCGGTCCGGCGCGACCTTCACGGGAAAGCGCACGGCCTCCGCCTTCCGGCGCGTGTCCCTGACGTGGAACGGGACGACGGCACTCTGCCCGCTCCCGCGCTCCACGCGCCGGATCTTTCCCCCCGCCCACACCACGATCGCGCGGCTGTCGGGAGTCCAGGCCATCGCGGGATAGACGCCGTGGATCGCCCAGGTCTCCTGCATGTCGCGGTCGAGGCCGTCGAAGAGCGGCCGCTCGTGCCCCGAGACGAGATCCTTGACGAGGAGAACCGTCTTGAAGCGGACGCGGCGGACGAAGGCGAGCCACTTCCCGTCGGGCGACGGCGTCGGGCGGACCGATCCTCCCGGTCCGCGCACGAAACGGTCGGTCCGCCCGGTCACCCGGTCCAGGCGCTCTATCGCGTAGATCTCGCCGTGCGGGTCCTTGTTGTACTGGAAGATCCTCCCCGGCGTGACGTCCTGGCTGTAGTAGAGGTAGCGGCCGTCGGGCGAGAACGCCGGCTCGCCCAGGTCCTTCTGCTCGTTGGGACGCTTGACCATCTGTGTCCCCTCGCCCCCGGAGCGGTGATAGAGCCAGATCTCCCCCGAGCCGAGCGAGCGCGTGCCGGTGAAGTGCTTCCGGGCGGCGAGGAAGTCGCCGTCCGGCGCCCAGACGGCGCTGTTGGTGAGCCGGAATTCTTCCTTCGTCACCTGTGCGGGATGCGAGCCGTCGCGGTCCATCACCCAGACGTTGTCCCCGCCCGAGCGGTCGGACGTGAACGCGATGCGCTTCCCGTCGGGCGAATAGCGGGGCTGCATGTCCCAGGCGACTCCCGAGGTGAGCGCCCGCGCCTCTCCACCGGCCATCGGAACGACATAGATGTCGCCCAGGAGATCGAACGCGATCTCCCTGCCGTCGGGCGACACGTCGAGGCTCATCCACGTCCCCTCGTCCGTGTCGATCGCCGCCTCGACCGGCATCGGGTAGGGAGGCGCCTCGACGTTCCACTTCTTCTCCCCGGCCTTCGGCTTCTCCTCGGTCTTCGTTTGCGGAGACGACATGGGAGCGGGTGTCGCCGCCGGCGTCGGCTGCGCCGCCGGCACTCCCACAGCGACCATCGCGAGAACGAGCAGAGCCGGCACGAAGAGCTTCGCTGTCTTCATCTTTATCTCTTTCCTTTTCGTGAGCGCGCCGCGCGCCCGCACACGGAGATTCAGCAGCAGAGCTTATCGCTCCGGCACCGGGACCCGAGAATTCGGTTTCGTCGCGCGTTCGATTCAGGGACTCACACACCCGGTCGATGTGCGGGACTCGCGAAGCGAGCGTTGAGGTCGAGAGCCCGGGGTTCAGATCGGGAGCATCGGGAGATAGACGGGGTTCCAGACCGCGGACGCGACCAGCCCGGGGATGTCCTCGTCCAGATAGGCCTTTCCGACGCCGGAGTCGCGCGCCTCGGCGATCACGGCCTCGGCAATCCGCGCGCTGACGCGCCGGATCTCGTGCGCGGAGGGGAAGAGGCTTCCCGATTCGAGATCGGAGGCCTTTACCTCGTCGGCAAGCCTCTGGGCGGCGACGGAGAACATCCCGTCGGTCACTTCCGTCGCCTCGGACAGGAGCGTCCCGAGCCCCACGCCGGGGAAGATGAAGACATTGTTCCCCTGTCCGATGGTGATCGTGCGTCCCTGGTACGGCACCGGGTCGAACGGGCTTCCGGTGGCGATCAGGGCGCGACCCTCGGTCCAAGCCACCAGGTCCGCCGGCTTCGCCTCCGACTTGCTGGTCGGGTTGGACATCGGGAAGATCACGGGCCGCTCGACGTGCCGGCCCATCTCCCGGACGACCTCCGCGGTGAACGTGCCCGGCTCGCCGGAGGTGCCGATGAGCACGGTCGGCTTGACGGCCTTGACGACGGCGAGCAGGTCGCGCGGCGAGCCCTTCGCGAGCCCCATCTTCGCGGCCAGCGCGGCCGGCCAGGCGAAATCGCGCTTGTGCACGTCGCGGATCTCCTCGTCGTCCACGACGAGGCCATGGCTGTCGAGGCTGGCGATGGCGCGTGTGAGGGCCTCGCCCTTCAGGCCCGCGCGGCGAAGAGTGTCGCGCACGAGGCGCGCGATGCCGATTCCGGCGGCTCCCGCGCCGAGGATGACCACCCGCTGCTCCGTGAGCGGGATCCCGGTCGCCCGGCTCCCGGCCATCATGCCGGCCGCCGCCACGGCTGCGGTCCCCTGGATGTCGTCGTTGAAGCAGGTGATGACCTTCCGGTACCGGTCGAGCAGCCGGAAGGCGTTGACCTTCTTGAAGTCCTCCCACTGCAGCAGCGCCTTCGGGAAGCGGTGCTTGACGGCCTGGACGAACTCCTCGACCAGGGAGTCGTACTCGGCGCCGCGCAGGCGCGGGAATCGCCAGCCGAGATACAGGTCGTCGGACAGGAGCGCTTCGTTGTCGGTGCCGACGTCGAGGCTGATCGGAAGAGTCTGCGAAGGGTGGATGCCCGCGGCCGCCGTGTAGAGCGCCAGCTTGCCGATCGGGATTCCCATGCCGCCCGCGCCCTGGTCGCCCAGGCCGAGGATGCGCTCGTTGTCGGTGACGACGATCAGGCGCACGTCGTCAAACGGCGCGTTGCCCAGGACGTCGTAGATCCGCCCCCGATCGCCCGGCGTGATCCAGAGGCCCCGACCCCGCCGGAAGATGTGGCTGTACTCCTGGCACGCGAGCCCCACCGTCGGCGTGTAGACGATCGGCAGGAACTCCTCGATGTGGTCGACGAGGAGCCGGTAGAAGAGGTGCTCGTTGCGGTCCTGCAGGGCCGCGAGCCCGATGAACTTCTCGAGCGGGTCCGTCTTGCGCGTGATGTTGCCGTAGACGCGCTTTTCCTGCTGCTCCATCGTGCTCACGGCGTTGGGCAGGAGCCCTTCGAGGCCGAAGGCCTCGCGCTCCTCCCGGCTGAAGGCGGAGCTCTTCGTGTACATGGGATGGCGGAGCAGCCGCGTGCCGCGGTACGGCACTTCCAGCCGGAGGGTTCCCCGGGAATCGCGGCGAATGGTGAAGGTCTCCATGTTCTTGCTCGCGACGATGTCTGTCGTTTCCACGGTATCTCGTTCCTTTCTCCTGGCGTCTCCCGTAGGATGGTCCCGCTCCGCGATCGGGGATAGAGGAAGATGCATCAGGCCCCGCGGGGAGGCCCGGCCGGCCCCCCGGAACTTCCGCGCGCCGGGGCCGTCCGAGGAGGGAATATGCGCTTGTCGGCGTTGGTGATCGGTGCGGTTCTCGGGACGTCGCCTCTGGCGCCGCAGCCGCAGCCGTCTGCCCGGCCGCCGGCGACCATCAAGCTCCCCCCCGAGCTCGCGCGGGTGTTGACCGACTACGAGGCCGCCTGGCGGGCCGGCGACGGGGCCGCCCTCTCCCGCCTCTTCGACGAAAACGGCTTCGCGCTTCCCAACGGCGAGCCGCCTGTCCGCGGCCGGGCCGCGATCCAGAAGTACTACAAGGGACCCGGCGGTCCGCTCGTGCTTCGCGCCTTCGCGAGCGCGACGCAAGGCTCGATCGGTTACATCCTCGGCGGATTTTCGCGGCGGGAAGGGGAGCCGGACATCGGGAAGTTCACGCTCACGCTGCGCAAGGGGGCCGACGACCGCTGGCTGATCCTCTCCGACATGGACAACGGCAACCGTTCCCACCGCTGATTCGCGGGCGTCCCCCGAAAGGCGAAACCGATCCACCGACGCCTCGGCCGCAGGGCGTATCCTTCCGCCCGGAGTCAACGGAAACCCGGCCGGATCCTGCCGCCGGCCCGGCTTTCCACACCGTCATGATGCCGGCGCCGAGCGGCCAGATCACCGACCTGCTCCTCGCCAACCGCGAGGGGGACGCGGAGGCCTTCTCCCGCCTTGTGCCGCTCGTGTACGAAGACCTGCGGCGGATCGCCCGGCGCAGCCTGCGCGCCGGCGGACCGAGGAAGACCCTCGACACGACCGGGCTCGTTCACGAGGCGTACCTGAAGCTCGTGGACCAGACGCGGGCGAACTGGAGGGACCGCGGCCACTTCTTCGCCGTGGCGGCGCGGGCGATGCGCCAGATCCTGGTGGACGAGGCGCGGCGCCGGTGTGCCGGCAAGCGGGGCGGCGGGGTCCCCGCCGTGACGCTCGAGGACGACGGGCGCGGCGCGGCGATTGCCGCCGACGCGGAGAGGCTGCTCGAGATCGAGGAGGCTCTGTCGGCGCTGGCGCGGCTGGACGAGCGGCTGCCGAAGATCGTGGAGTGCCGGTTCTTCGCCGGCCTCTCGGAGGAGGAGACGGCGCTGGCGCTCGGCGTCTCGCCGCGGACGGTCCAGCGCGACTGGATGCGCGCGAAGGCGTGGCTGCGCGAGGAGATGGGGCCGCGCGCGTGAGCTCCGACCTCGACACCCGCCGAGCGGCGGATCGCATCCTGTCCCGCGCGCTCGAGCTCGATCCGGAGGAGCGGAGCCGGTACGTCCTGGAGGTCTGCGGCGCGGACGCGGGGCTCGCCGCCCGGCTCTCCCGCCTCCTCGCGGCGGCGGAATCCGGGGATCCGGCGCCCGCCGGCGCGCTCGCCGGGCCGCTCGCGGCGGCGTGGCTCGGGCGGGACGAGACGGCGGCAGAGACGGCGGAAGGCGTGGCGGGCGAACGGCTCGGACCGTGGCGGCTCGTCAGGGAAATCGGGCGCGGAGGAATGGCCGTCGTCTTCCTGGCGGAGAGGGCCGACGGCCAGTTCTCTCAGCGCGCCGCCGTCAAGCTCGTCAAGCGCGGCGTGGACACCGACGAGGTCGTGGCGCGCTTCGCGCAGGAGCGCCAGATCCTGGCGTCGTTGCAGCACGCCAACATCGCGCGCCTCCTTGACGGGGGCGTGGCCCCGGACGGCCGCCCCTGGTTCGCCATGGAGCACGTGGACGGAGAGCCGATCGACCGCTGGGCGGACGGGCGCGGCGCCACGGCGCGGGAGCGCGTGGGCAAGCTCCTCGTCGCGGCCCGGGCGGTGGCGGCCGCGCACCGCCGCCTCGTCGTTCACCGCGACCTGAAGCCCTCCAACATCCTCGTCACGCGCGCCGACGAGGTGAAGCTGCTCGACTTCGGAATCGCCAAGCTGCTGGACCCCGAAGGGTGGGAAGGGGACGCGCCGGCGACGCGGACGGCGATGCGGATCCTGACGCCCGAGTACGCGAGCCCGGAGCAGCTGCGCGGCGAGCCGGTCACGACTTCTTCGGACGTCTATCAGCTGGGACTCCTCCTCTACGAGCTCCTGACGGGGCGGCGGGCGCGCCGCGCGGGACGGTCGCTCGAGAGCATCGAGCGTTCTCTGGCAGCGGAGCCCCTCAAGCCGAGCGCGGCCGTCACGCGCCCGCAGGAGGGGAGCCCTTCCCCCGAGGAGGCCGCGGCGGCGCGCGGGACGACGCCGGAGCGTCTGCGCCGGGAGCTTTCCGGCGACCTCGACGCGATCGGCGCCCGGGCGCTCGCGCTCGAGCCGGAGAAGCGCTACGGCTCGGCCGAGCAGCTCGCCGACGACCTCGAGCGGTGGCTCGCCCACGAGCCGGTGCGGGCCCGCCGCTCCTCGCTGGCGGACCGCGCCCGGCAGTTCGTCCGGCGCCACCAGGTCGCGGCGTCCCTCGCGGCGGCGGCGGCGCTCTTCCTCGCGCTCTCGGCCGGGGCGCTCACGGTCTACACCGGCCGCCTCGCGCGCGAGAGGGACCGCGCGCGCGCCGAGGCGAGGAAGGCGGGCGAAGTGCGGCGGTTCCTCCTCTCGCTCTTCGAGGGCGCCCGTCCCGGCGAAGCGAAGGGACGCGACGTGACGGCCGCGCAGCTGCTCGAGAACGGGAGGCGCCGCCTGGCCGACCTCGAAGGGGACTCTGAGACGCGCGAGGATCTGCTCGGCGTCCTCGGGACCATCTACCGCGAGCTCGGGGACTACGCGGAGTCCGAGGCCCTCCTGGAGGAGGGACTGCGGCGGATCGAGAAGAGGGGCGAGACGGGCCCGCCCCTGCCCGAAGCGCTCGCGCGCCTGGGAGACCTCCGGCGCCGGCAGGGGCGCTTCCAGGAGGCGGAATCCCTCCTGCGGCGGTCGCTCGCGCTCTGGCGCGGGCAGCGCGAACCGGACGAGGACCGGGTCGCCAACGCGCTCGGGGACCTGGCCCTGACGCTGAACGACCGCGGGCTCTACGCGCAGGCGGAGCCGATGCAGCGGGAGGCGCTGGCGATGGAGGAGCGCCTGCACGGGAGCGAGCACATTCACGTGGCGGCCTCCGTCAACGACCTCGCCTTCCTGCGCGAGCGGCGCGGGGACCTCGCCGCCGCCGAGGAACTGTTTCGCCGCGCCGCGGAATTGAAGCTCCGGCTCCTCGGGGCGGACCATCCCAGCTACGGCGTGACGCTCCACAACCTGGCCCGCGTCCTTCAGGCCCGCGGCGACCTGGAGCAGGCGGAGAGAGTCTGCCGGGAGGCGCTCGCCGTCCGCCGCAAGGCGCTTGGTCCGCGGCACAGCGAGGTCGCTCTGACGCTCTACATCCTCGCGAAGATCCGCAACCGCCGTGGAGACGCCGCGGAGGCCGAAGCCCTCTATCGCGAAGCGCTCGGCATCCAGCGCGCCACGCTCCGGAATCACCCGCAGCTGGCCTGGACGCTCACGGGGCTGGCGGGAGTGCTCTCCGAGCGCGACGCCCCGCAGGCCGAAGCTCTCTACCTCGAGGCGCTCGGCATCCTCCGTTCCCTGGGTCCGCCGCCCAACCCCTCGCTCTCGGGGACGCTCCTGGCCTACGGCTCCTTTCTCTGCGCGCGTGGGCGCTCCGGCGAGGCCCTGCCGCTCCTCGAGGAAGCGCGCCGGATCCGGCAGGAGACCTACGGAATGGACGATCCGCGGTCCGCGGAAGCGGGCGCGGCCCTGGGCCGTTGCCTCGCCGGAGCGGGCCGCGCCCCGGAAGCGATCGCACTGCTGGAAGGTTCAAAGTCCAGAGTCCAAAGTCCAAAGTCCAACGTAGCTCGGGATTTCTGAGTGGAGTTTCCCGGATTCAAACAAGCGAAGCGTCTTCCCCGGTGCTACTTTGGACGCCATTCGGAAGTGAGCGTGGCGGAGAAAGACAATTCGTTCGCGTTGGTGCTGACGGGCGGCGGCGCGCGCGCGGCCTACCAGGTCGGCGTGCTGCGGGGACTCGCCCGCCGCTCTCCCGCCGTCCGGTTCGACGTCATCACCGGGGTCTCGGCAGGCGCCATCAACGCGCTCTACCTTGCCGCGTATCGCGGGTCGCTGGCCGACGGGGTCGAAGCCCTGTCGGAGGTCTGGCGCGCGCTCCATCTGGAGGATGTCGTCGAGATCGATGCTTCCTCCCTGGCGGGAAACGTGCTCGCCTGGGGCGCGAAGCTCGTCTCCGGAGGAGGGCCCGTCGCGCCGCGGGTTCACGGCCTCGTGGAGACGGCGCCGCTGCGGCGTCTGCTTGAGCGGCTCCTGCCCGAAAACGAAGAGGGAGAGATCATCGGGCTTGCCGAGAACCTCGGGCGCTGCGAGCCTGAGGCGGTCGCCGTGACGACACTCGACTACACCACCGGCCAGACCGTGACCTGGGCCGCGGGCTGCGACATCCCGATCTGGGAGCGCCCTTTGAGGCGCAGCGTGCGCGCGAAGCTGACGATCGACCACGTTCTCGCCTCCGCGTCGCTGCCGATCATCTTTCCGGCGGTGCGCCTGGGAAGGCACTGGCACGGCGACGGCGGGATCCGGCTCTCCGCGCCCCTCTCCCCGGCGCTGCACCTGGGCGCGCGCCGGATTCTCGCCGTCTCGACGCACCATGCGAAGTCCTTCGCGGAGGCGGACGAGCCGCAGACGGCCGGTTACCCGCCAACGGCGCAGATCCTCGGGCAGCTGATGGACGCGATCTTCCTCGACGCCATGGACGAGGACGCGTTGCGGCTGGAGCGCGCCAACGCGTTCCTGCGACACCTGCCGTCGGGAGAGCGGTACGGGTACCGCGTGGTGGATCTCGTCGTGATTCGCCCGTCGCGGGACCTCGGCCGGCTTGCCGCCGAGTACGAGCCGGAGCTTCCGCGGGCATTCCGGTTCCTGACGCGCAGCCTCGGGACGCAGGAGACTTCCAACGCGGACTTCCTGAGTCTCCTGATGTTCGTCCCGGAATACCTGCGGAAGCTCATCGAGATGGGGGAGGCGGACGCGCAGGCGCGGATGGACGCCCTCGAGTCCCTGGCGGGAGGGCCGCCCCCCGGTCCGGCAGTGGTCGAAGCGCCGGAGAGGGAGAAGACAGCGGGGCCGCACGCCCGCGAGGAAACCAAGACATGAGGAGTCCTCGATACGCAGATGGGGGATACTTCGCGGGCGCGGAAGGGCTGACAAGGAGGAGAACGAAATGAAACGGAAGGCATCCGCTCGGTGGCAGGGGGACTTGAAGACGGGAAAGGGCTCCGTCTCGACCGACAGCGGCGTGATCGAGAACGCCGCCTATTCGTTCACGACGCGATTCGAGAACGGGAAGGGGACCAACCCGGAGGAGCTCATCGCGGCGGCGCACGCGGGCTGCTTCACGATGGCGCTGTCGGCGGAGCTCGGCAAGGCCAGCCTCGTGCCCGAGAGCCTGAGCACGACGGCGACCGTGACGCTGGACAAGCTCGACGCGGGCTGGAGCGTCACGGAGTCCCATCTCGAGGTGGCCGGCAAGGTCCCGGGGGCTTCGGCGGATGCGTTCCAAAAAGCCGCGGAGGCCGCGGAAGCTGGCTGCCCGATCTCGAGGCTCCTGAAGGCCCGGATCACGATGAGCGCGAAGCTCGAGGCCTGATCGTCGTTCCAGGAGAGCGCTCTCCCTGCGCCGGCATGTCGATTCACCGACCGGGTTCGCGGGTTCACCGAAGACCGCGCCCGTCAACGGGCGGCGGCCCCTATTGTCGGCGGCGCGGGGGAGAGCGGAACGGAAAACGACGATAAGCTGAATTTCCACGACCCGGAAGGACGAGAGTCGGACCCGCTCCGACCATTGGCTTCCGCAACTTCTCCAGAGAGGTGTTGAAAGTGGCTGAAAACTCCAAGCGCGGGTTCCTCTTCGCGGGCATCGCCGTGCTCGTCCTCGTCGGGCTCGTCGTGGGATTCCGCGCCAGCCGGAAGAAGGCCCCGCCGTCGTTCGAGCGGCCGCCGGCCGCCGTGACCGTTGCCGCGGCCGTGTCGCGGGACGTGCCGGTGTACCTGGACGAGGTCGGCAAGTGCGTCGCGCGCGAGGTCGTCTCGGTCCTGCCCCAGGTCTCCGGCCGCATCACCGCGCTCCACTTCGTCGACGGCGCGAACCTGAAGAAGGGGGACCTCCTCTTCACGATCGATCCGCGCCCGTACGAAGCGCAGCTCCACGCCGCGCAGGCGGATCTGGCCCGGGCGAACGCGGCCCTGAATCTCGCGAAGAGCCAGTGGAACCGCGCGGAGACGTTGATCGCGACGAAGGCGATCTCCCAGGAGGAGTACGACACGCGGAAGAACTCCGTCGAGCTGACGGAGGCGCAGGCGCGCCAGGCGGCCGCCGCCACGGAGATGTCCCGGCTGAACATGGAGTACTGCACGATCCGCTCCCCCATCGACGGCCGCGCCGGCCACCGGCTGGTGGACGTCGGCAACGTCGTGAAGGCCAACGAGGGGACGCTCCTGACGATCGAGCGGCTGGATCCCATTTACGCCGACTTCACCATCCCGCAGAACCAGCTGACGGCGGTGCAGAAGAACATGAAGGCGGGGACCCTCAAGGTCGAGGTGCGCCTGCCCGACGAGCTGGACCGGCCGATCGAGGGCACGCTGACTTTTCTCGACAACGCCGTCGCGGACGCGACCGGCACGGTAAAGCTGAGGGCGACGGCCGCGAACACCGAGCACCGCCTGTGGCCGGGCCGCTTCGTCCGTCTGCGGCTGCTGCTCTCGACGATCCCGGGCGCGATCCTCGTGCCGGCCGTCGCGCCGCAGCTCTCGGCCAAGGGCCCGTTCGTTTACGTCGTCAAGGCGGACTCGACGGCCGAGATGCGCCCGGTCAAGACGGGCCAGCGCCAGGGTGATTCCATTGTCATCGAGGATGGGATCAAGGCGGGAGAGAGAGTCGTCGTGACCGGGCAGCTCGGAGTGACTCCCGGCGGCAAGGTCAGGGAGGTGTCTCCCGAGGGCGCTCCGGCGCCCGCGGGCGGCCCGGGAAGCAAGTCATGAACTTCTCGGAGCCCTTCATCCGCCGCCCCGTCATGACCGCGGTCCTGACCGTCTCGGTGGTCCTCTTCGGCGCGCTGGCCTACCAGAAGCTCCCGGTCAACGACCTGCCGGTCGTGGACTATCCCGTCATCCAGGTCTTCGCCGCATACCCGGGCGCGAGCCCGGAAACGGTGGCGGCCAACATCGCGACTCCGCTCGAGCGCAGCTTCATGCAGATCAACGGGCTGGAGCTCGTGACCTCGCAGAGCACGCAGGGGTTCGTGACCCTGACCCTCCAGTTCGCCCTGTCCAAGTCGATCGACGCGGCCGCGACCGACGTGCAGACGGCCATCTCTCAGTCCACGGGAAGCCTGCCGCTCGACATGCCCGCGCCGCCGACGTTTTCCAAAAGCAATCCGAACGACCAGCCGATCATGTACATCGCGCTGACGTCGGACTCGGTGACGTCGGGCCAGATCTACGACTACGCGACGACCCAGGTGGGCCAGCGCATCTCAATCCTGCCGGGCGTCTCGAAGGTCAACGTCTACGGGAGCAAGTCGGCGATCCGCATCAAGGCCGACCCCTCGGCGATGTGGGCGCGGAGGATCTCGGTGGACGACCTCGCGGCGGCGGTCAAGGCCGGCACGAGCTACTCGGGCGCCGGGCAGCTGGACAGCCCGTCCGGCACCTCGGTCCTTCGGCCCCAGGGACAGCTCGAGACGCCCGAGGGGTACCGCAACCTGATCGTCGGCTCGGCCGATGGCTCGCCCGTCTACCTGCGCGACGTGGCCGAGGTGCGCCAGTCCGTCGAGAACGAACGCCTGAACATGCGGTTCTGGGTCCGCGGCTACCCGATTCCGTCGGCCACGGTCGTCGTGGCAGTCAATCGGCAGGCCGGCGCCAACGCCGTCGAGGTCTCCCGGAGCATCCGGGAGATCCTGCCGGTCATCCAGACGCAGATCCCGGGATCCGTGCGGATCACGATGATCTACGACCGCTCCCAGTCGATCGTCCACTCCGTCACCGACGTCCAGGTGACGCTCCTGATCGCGTTCGTCCTCGTCGTCGCCGTCATCTTCCTCTTCCTCGGGCGCGCGACGGACACCTTGATCCCCGCGGTGGCGCTGCCGCTCTCGCTGCTTCTGACCTTCATCGCGATGAGCATGCTCGGCTACAGCCTCGACAACCTCTCGCTCATGGCGCTGACCCTGGCGATCGGGTTCCTGATCGACGACGCGATCGTGTTCCTGGAGAACACCGTCCGCCGCATGGAGCGCGGCGAGAAGGCGTGGCAGGCGGCCCTCTCAAGCGCCCAGGAGATCAGCTTCACGATCCTCTCGATGACGATCTCGCTCGCGGCCGTCTTCATTCCGCTCGTCTTCATGTCGGGCCTGGTCGGGCGGATCTTCAGGGAGTTCGCGGTCACGATCATCATCTCGATCTTCGCCTCGGGAATCGTCTCTCTGACGTTGACGCCGCTCATGTGCGCGCGGCTGCTGAAGGATCGCGGCCCCGGCGCGGCGAAGACGTGGATGGAGCGCGTGATCGGCGGGGTCGAGCACCGCGTGCTCTCGAAATACGCCGACTCGCTCTGGTGGTTCCTGCGCCACCGCTGGGTCTCGCTCGCGATCTGGGCCGCCTGCCTCGCGGGGACGATTCTCCTCTTCGTCTCGATCCCCAGGGTCTTTCTGCCGCCGGGCGACAGCGGGGTCATCTTCGGCGCCTTCCTCGGCAAGGAGGGCTCTTCGCCCGAGCAGATGCGAGCGATCCAGAATCGCGTGGACCAGGCGCTCCACAGCGATCCCCACGTTCTGATGGACTTCACCCTGACAGGCGCGAGCGGGTTTCTCCCCTCGAACATGGGCATCACGTTCACGATGATCGGAGAGCCGGACAAACGGCCCCCCATCGCCAACGTCGCGGCTGGACTGATGGGGAGGATTGCCTCGGAGCCCGGCGCCTTTGCCTTCCTGCGTCCGTTCCCGGTGCTCGAGATCTCCACCGGGGCGACCTCGCAGACGCAGGGGCAGTACGCTTATTCGATCTCGGGCGTCAACGCGCCGCAGGTCTATGAAGCGGCGGGCAAGCTGATGGCGAAGCTCTACCAGTACCCGGGATTCCAGACGGTCTCGTCGGACTACTTCGCCAATACGCCGAACGTGGACATCGAGATCCGGCGCGAACAGACCAAGATGTACGGAATCTCCGAGGCACGGATCCTGGGCCTGCTCCGCAACGCCTACTCCCAGAACTACCTGTACCTCATCAAGAAGCCGGAGGACCAGTATCAGGTCATCCTGGAAGTCGGGGACGCCGAGCGCACGAAGCCGGAGGACCTGGCCCTCCTCTACATCAAGACCGACGACGGCAAGAACCTCGTGCCCCTCGCGGAGCTCGTGACGTGGAAGCCCACGCTCGGCCTCCAGTCGGTCAATCACTTGAACCAGTTCACGAGCGTCACGATCTTCTTCAACCTGAAGCCCGGGGTCGCGATCGGCGACGCGACCGACTACATCCAGAAGGCCTCCGCCGAGGTCGTGCCGCCGAGCCTGCGCGCGAGCCTGCAGGGTGAGGCGCTGACGTTCCGCAACACCGTCCGCGACCTGACGATCCTGATGTTCCTGGCGGTCTTCGTGATGTACGTGATCCTCGCGATCCTCTACGAGAGCTACGTCCTTCCGATCACGGTGCTCTCGACTCTGCCGACGGCCCTGGTCGGCGGCCTCTTCGCGCTCTACCTCTTCGGCCAGCAGGCGTCGCTCTACGCCTTCGTCGGCATGTTCATGCTCATGGGGATCGTCAAGAAGAACGGCATCATGATCGTGGACTTCGCGCGGCAGCGCGTGGACAAGGGGGAGTCGGCGGAGAAGGCGATCCACGACGCCAGCATGGACCGCTTCCGCCCGATCCTGATGACGACGCTCGCGGCCATCTTCGGGGCGCTGCCGATCGCCCTCGGGTTCGGCGCCGGAGGGTCGTCACGCCGGCCGCTCGGCCTCGTCATCGTCGGAGGCCTGATCGTGTCGCAGCTCATCACGCTCTACATCACGCCGGTCATCTATCTCTACCTCGAGGTCTTCCAGGAGAAGGTCTTGAACCGCACCGCGTTCTTCCATTCCGGGCACCTGCCTCCCTCCGCGGTGGAGCAGAGCTCGCCGCAGGAGATTTGAGATGACGGGAGCCGGTGTTCGGTGTTCGGTGTTCGGTGTTCGGTCAGGCCCCACCGAAAACCGGGCACCGAGAACCGCATCCCTGATCCTGGCGGTCGGCTTATCCCTGGTTCTCGGCGGATGCGCCGTGGGGCCGAACTACAAGCGCCCCCCGATCGCCGCCCCGGAACAGAACCGCGGCGAGGCGGGGGCGGCTCAGGCCGCGTCCCTGGCGGACCAGGCCTGGTGGCAGGTCTTTCAGGACGAGGCGCTCCAGGGGCTGATCGGCGAAGCGCTGAAGAACGGCTACGACGTCCGCCTCGCCGCGGCGCGGGTCGAGGAAGCGCGCGCCAACGCGGGGATCGCCCGCGCCGACTTCTTCCCGCAGATCGGGTACTCCGCGCAGTGGTCACGGACGCGCGAGTCGCAACTGCTCGCGCCCGGCGTGGGCGTCGTGAACATTCACGACGTCAACCTGGGGCTCTCCTGGGAGCTCGACCTCTGGGGCCGGATCCGCCGCTCCAACGAGTCGGCGCTGGCGCAGTACCTCGCCTCCGAGGAAGCCCGCCGGGGCGTCGTCCTTTCCCTGGTCTCGGAAATCGCGACCGATTATTTTCAGCTCCGCCAGCTCGACCAGCGCCTGGAGATTGCCCGGCGAACGACGGCGGCCTTCCAGGAGACGTACGATCTCTTCGACCGGCGCCTGGGAGCCGGCATGGCCTCCGCCCTGGAGACGGCGAGCGCCGAGGCCTCGCTCGCGAACGTCGCCGGCCAGGTCCCGCTGCTCGAGAGCCAGATCGTGGCGCTCGAGAACTCGATCGGTCTGCTCGTCGGCAGGAATCCGGGTGCGATCGCGCGGGGCGCCGCCCTGACCGAGCAGTTCCTCCCGCCGGAGGTCCCGGCCGGCCTCCCGTCGGACCTGCTCCGCCGGCGTCCCGACGTCCGCGAGGCCGAACAGCAGCTCATCGCCGCCAACGCGAATGTCGGCGTCGCCATGGCGAGCTTCTTCCCGACGATCAGCCTGACCGGAGCCTTCGGCGGCGTGAGCACCGACGTCTCGAACCTCTTCTCGGCCGGCAAGACCTGGTCGGTCGCCGCGGGCCTGACGGGCCCGCTCTTCCAGGGGCTGCGCCTGAAGAACCAGTACGACGCCCGGGTGGCGCAGTGGGAGCAGGCGAAGGCGCAGTACGAGAGGACCGTCACGAACGCGTTCGGCGAAGCCTCTTCCGCGATCGTGGCGCACCAGAAGCTGGCGCTGGCGGAGAAGGAGCAGGCCCGGGCCGTGGCCGCCTATCGCCAGGCCGTCACCCTCTCCAACCAGCGTTACGTCGCCGGCTTCGCCGGATACCTCGACGTCCTCCAGGCGGAGCAGAACCTCTTCCCCGCCGAGAACGCGCTTGCGCTCGTCCGCTTCGGCCGCCTGGCCAACCTCGTGGAGCTCTACAAAGCCCTCGGCGGAGGCTGGAACCTCGCGGACCCGACCTGGGCCCTTCCAGCCTCCGGCGAGCCGAAGAAGCCGTAAGGAAGAAGTCGGGAGTCAGGAGTCGAGAGCCGGGGGCCCGGCCGGGTCCGGCCCTCGGACTCCTGGGCCCTGACCGCCGGACTCCCGGCCGGCTTCGCGAGGCGCCGCCCCGGAATCGAGCATTTAGCCGGCAGGATATTCGCCGGTCGGCGCGCGCCGGGCGCTCTGGAGGAGAATTCGAGTTCTCATGAATATCGGCAGGGTCGTTGCGGCCATCAGCCTTCTCGTCGCTTCCGGACTGGCAGTGGCCGGATCGCGGCCGGCGCGCGTCCCCGTCAACCGCGCGGAGCTGGCCTCGCGGGTGCGCGAAGAGCTTCTCTTCGCGTGGAGCGCCTACGAGAAGTACGCCTGGGGGCACGACGAGTTGAAGCCCGTGAGCAAGACCGCGAAGGACTGGTACGGCGAATCGCTCCTGATGACGCCGGTGGACTCGCTGGACACGTTGATTCTCATGGGTTGCAGGCCCGAAGCGGAGAAGGCAAGGACCCTGATCGTCGAGAGGCTCTCCTTCGACAAGGACGTCTTCGTCAAGAACTTCGAGATCACGATCCGCCTCCTCGGCGGTCTCCTCTCCGGCTACCAGATGACCGGCGACGAGCGCCTGCTGCGTCTGGCCGACGATCTGGGAACGCGTCTGCTGCCGGTCTTCGATTCTCCGACCGGCATGCCGTACATGTACGTGAATCTCAAGACGGGCAAGACGAAGGGGTCCCGCTCCAACCCCGCCGAGATCGGCACGCTCGTCCTGGAGTTCGGCACTCTTGGCAAGCTCACGGGCAGGCCGGTCTTCTTCGAGAAGGCGAAGAAGGCGCTCGTGGAGCTCTCCAGGCGCCGTTCCAAGCTCGGCCTCGTCGGCGACGAGATCGACGTCGAGACGGGGGAGTGGACGTCGCGCGACAGCCACGTCGGCGGCGGGATTGATTCCTATTACGAGTACCTGCTCAAGTGCTCGAAGCTCTTCGGCGACAGGGACTGCGAAGAGATGTGGCGCGCGAGCCTCCGGGCCCTGAACCGGTATCTGGCCGACGACACTTCGGCCGGCCTCTGGTACGGCCAGGCGGACATGGCGACGGGCAAGCGCACGGCGACCGAGTTCGGGGCGCTCCACGCGTTCCTTCCCGCCGTCCTGGCGCTCGGAGGCGACCTCCCCCGCGCGAAGCGCCTGGAAGACTCGTGCTTCAAGATGTGGAACCTCCACGGAATCGAGCCGGAGGTCCTCGACTACAGGACGATTCAAGTCACGAGCCCCGGCTACCAGCTCCGCCCCGAGATCGTGGAGTCGGCGTATTACCTCTTTCATTACACAAGAGACCCGCGCTACCTCGAGATGGGCCGGACCTTCTTCGAATCGCTCATGAGGCGCTGCCGCACCGACGCCGGCTACACGAACCTGAAGAGCGTCCTGACAATGGAGAAGGGCGACCTGATGCCGAGCTATTTCCTCGCCGAAACGCTGAAGTATCTCTACCTCCTCTTCGCCCCCGACCCGCCCCTCGACTTCGACCGCGTCGTCTTCAACACCGAAGCCCACCCCCTCCGCCGCACCTGGTAGGATCCGCCCTCGGTCGGATCGGTCTCTTGTTCCTCGGCGCGTTGCTCACGATGGCCGCCCCGGCGCAGGCAGGCGATCGCGTCAAGCCCAAAGACCTGGACCGCAAGGGAAACCCGGAGGGAGTCGGGCCGATCACGTGACGGCCCGTGCTCCGGTTCAGAGGGGAGGTTGGCCTTGAGCGAGAAACGAAAGCTTCCGGCGCTGCTCCTCTGTCTCTTCTTCGGGGTCTTCGGCGTGCACCGCTACTACGTGGGGAAGGTCGCGACGGGTCTGCTCCAGCTCCTGACCGTGGGCGGCCTCGGCCTCTGGGTGTTCCTCGACCTTCTCGTGATCGTCCTCGGCGGTTTCACCGACAAGGAGGGCCGGCTCATCACGAAGTGTCTGATCGGGCGGTCGGAAACCGCCGCTCCGAATGCTAGGATTCGCCGCTATCAAACGCCTTTCGATTCTCCTCCTGCTGCTTTCCCTCGGTGCCGTGGCCGGCGCCCCCGGCATGCAGCACAGCTCCGGCGGGAAGCACGCGGTCCCCGGTCGGCCGGAGTTCTCCGTGGGCGAGGCCACGATCCGGGAGATGCAAGCCGCGATGGAGAAGGGCCGGGTCACGTCGAGGGAGCTGGTGCTCCAGAGCCTCGCGCGGATCGGGATGTATGAGGACAAGCTGCACGGGGCGATCACGGTCAACCGCGACGCGTTGAAGGAAGCCGAGGAGCTGGACCGCGAGCGCGCGCAGGGCCGGATCCGCGGGCCGCTGCATGGGATTCCCGTGGCGATCAAAGACAACATCCAGACGACGAACATGCCGACGACGGGCGGCGCGCTCGCCTTCGACGGGTTCGTGCCGCCCTACGAGGCGACGTTGACGAAGAATCTGCGCGACGCCGGCGCGGTCATCATCGCGAAAACCGGCATGACGGAGCTGGCGAACTGGGTAGCGGGCTCGCCCTCGCCGATGCCGACCAACTACAACGCGGTCGCCGGTTTCGGCTTCAACCCGTACGACCCGCGGCGCGATCCGCGCGAGGCCACCGGCGACGGGCGGCCGGCGCTCATGACGGGAGGCTCGAGCTCGGGGATCGGCACCGCGGCGAGCTTCTGGGCGGCCAACGTCGGGACCGAAACGTCGGGCTCGATCCTCTCGCCCGCGAACCAGAACATGCTCGCGGCGGTCAAGCCGACGGTGGGGCGCGTCAGCCGCTACGGCGTCATCCCGATCACCGCGGACCAGGACACGCCGGGGCCGATGGCGCGGACCGTCACGGACGCGGCGATCCTGCTCGGGGCCCTGGAGGGCGCGGCGCCGGACCCGAACGACCCGGCCACGAAGACGTGCGCTCCGCCTCCCGGCCGCGACTACACGAAATTCCTCGAGGCCGGGGCCTTGAAGGGCGCGCGCATCGGAATTCCGCGCGCGTTCTTCTACGAGAAGTTCACGCCGCCCGGCGGCAAGGAACCGCGCGGCGGGTTGAACGCCGACCACGCGAAGGTGATGGCCGAGGCGATCGAGGTCCTGAAGCGACAGGGCGCCGTGCTCGTAGATCCCGCCGACATCCCGAGCGTCGTGGACAAGGACGCAAAGAACAACTTCCTGGAATGGGGCATCTGCTCGGGGTGGAGCGACGCGAAGGGGAAGGACGCGGACTGCTCCGTCTCCTTCAAGTACGGCATGAAGCGCGATTTCAACAAGTGGCTGGCGTCGCTCGGGCCGACCGCGCCGGTCAAGACGCTGACGGAGCTGCGCGAGTGGAACATCAAGCACACGAAGGCCGGCGCGCTCAAGTACGGGCAGTCGAACCTCGACATCTCCGATGAGATGGACGTCAACGCCGACAAGGCGCGCTACGAGGCCGACCGGGCCAGGGACGTCGGGCTCGCCGGCACGCACGGCATCGACGAGGTGATGAAGGCGAACAACCTGGACGCGCTCCTCTTCCCGGGCGGAAGCGGCGCTGGAATCGCCGCGCGGCCCGGCTATCCGACCGTCATGGTGCCGTTCGGCATGGTGCCGAACGCCCCGGCTGCAGCTCCTTTTCCCGAAGGCTTTGGCGCGAAGCCGTCGCCCTACGGCGTCAGCTTCACCGGAATGTCCTGCAGCGAGCCGAGGCTCCTGGCGCTGGCCTATTCCTTCGAACAGGCGACGAAGCGCCGCGTACCCCCGCCCAGCGCGCCGTAGATTTTTCGCTTTAGCGGGCTTCGATCTTCTGGACGCGGACTTCGATTCTGGCGAGTCCGGCCTCGAGCGACGCGACTCGGCGAGACTACCATGCGGAGTGGCCGCCGGACTCGAGTCAGGAACGCGGGAGGAGGGCGCGGATCTTCCGCATCCCTTGGCGCACAATTGTTTACACTGTGGCGTCCGAACGCGGCAGCCCTTTTTAGACCGCGGCAGTCCCTTAGACTTTAGAGACTACGGCGGGTCAGCCGGTGCGTGGCTCGAATTGTGCGTATTCCCTGGCGCACAGTTGTTTACACTGTGGCATCCGAGCGCGGCAGCCCTTTTTAGACTGCGGCAGCCCCTTAGACTTTTTAGAGACTATGGTCCAATAGACATCGGTCTCCGCGTTGCGATAGAAGTCCGCGACAGAAGTCGTGGCGCTTCCGATGTACGGGGGTCGGGAGTTCGTCATATATGATGGGGTGGTTCAGCCCCGGTGGGAGCGTGGCAACCTTGAGTCGGCTGCCGCCGTTTGAGTCGGGCGTCCGCCAGGTCGCGGCCAGGTGTTTGGAAGGAGCGAGTCGTGGCAGCATCGAGAAGAATCAGGACACGGGATCTGCCGCTACCGTTGACAACGGGCTTCCTTCCTGGGACACGGACGACGGCGGAGGAATCGCGGTCACAACATCGAGATTGACCTGGGGATGAAGGAAGAGGCCGGGGGCGAGGAAACAGGAGGGGTGAGATGAGAAAACCGACCAGGAATCTGCTCTACGTCGTACTCGGGATCGTCTGTGTCGCGTTTCTGATGCAGGGCGTGGGGCTCCAGTTGCCCAGGATCCTGAATGGTCTGGCCACCGTCTCGGGGGGTGGCCCCTCCCCTTCCGCGCGGGTTGCGAGCCGGGCGGCGTCTCGCGGCGTGGCGGCGTTTTCCGCCGACGTGACCGGGACGGCCTGCACCGCGATGAGCACGAACGAATCGGACTTCAACGCGGCGTCCATCGCCGCGGGCAACGTGATCTGGTTCAACAGCGCGATCCATGTGGACGGTTTGGGCGCGAGCCCGGCCCGGATCTTCCTGACGGATTCGACGATCAGCTTTACCGCTAACGGGGCCCGATACAACCTGACCGCGCCGGCGGCGACGATCACGTTCGACCCGGCGGCGAAGGCGGCCTCGACCAACTTCGACGAGTCGAGCAATCAGTGGGTCACGACGGTCCCGAGCGGTCTGGCGAGCAGAGCGTTTCTGACGGGACTGGCCTTTCCTGTCCCGGCCGGGGGTCTGCCCGCAGGGGTGAGCGGGGTGACCTGGTCGGCGGCGTTCTCGACGGATACGGCGGGCGTGACGGCGAAGTGGCAGTGGGCGGCCGCGGTTTACAGCAGCTTCGGCCCGGACTACAACTCGCTGGCCGTCAGGCCGGTGGACGGCCAGGCGAGCCGGAGCGGCGGTATCGCCGCCAGGCAGCAGAGCCGCAGTGAGACCGGCCAGAACGTTGATCCCGCCGGGAAGCCGGCGAACCTGGAAGCCTTCCTGACCCGTGGGGGAAGCGGAGACGGGGGCTCGAATTTCACGGGGTCTTTCGGCGCAGTCAGCGCCGTGAAGCCCTGCGCGGCGGGCATGTCCGGTCAGCCCATGGAGACGTCCCGGACGACGAACCACGTGGCCTATCCGAGCGCCATCAACGCGCCTCTGGCCACGACCGGTCTGGCGATCACGAAGACGTGTCCGGGGCCGGCCCCGGTGCCTCCCGGCACCATGTTCCAGTGCCAGTTCACGGTCCAGAACCAGGACCCGGACAACAGCGTCAACACCCTCGACGTCATGAACCAGGAAGGATTTCCGGGCGGGACTCCCGTTCCGGCTTGCGTTCCCTGCAGCCAGGGAGGCATCCCCGTGACCGTGCTCGGGCCCAAGGGCTCCGCGACGGATACCTGCGCGGGCGCCGTGTGCGAGACCGCGCCTGCCTGCACCTCGACCGCCTTCTTCTACACCGATCAGGTCTCCGCCACCGGTTTCGACGAGAACGGCGGCGGGATCCCGCTGCCGGTGTCGGCCAGCACCACGAACCAGGTCCTGATCGCCGCCTGCACGCCGACGCCGACCAACACGCCGACGAATACTCCGACCAACACGCCAACCAATACGCCGACGAACACTCCGACGAATACACCGACCAATACGCCGACGAACACACCGACGAACACACCGACCAATACGCCGACGAATACTCCGACCAACACTCCGACGCCCACGCCCACCAACACGCCGACGAATACTCCGACCGACACGCCGACGCCGACGCCCACGCCAACACCGACGCCGGCGGGATGCGGGGTCTGCGACGGTACGACGCTGCTCGTGGACATGAACGTCACGGTGGACTTCAACCCCGCGATTCCGACCTGCAACGACGGGCACGGTGGTGCGGGACTCTGCGCCTTCTTCACGTACACCAAGGCCGGCACGCCGGACATGTGGACGGCGATCTTCAACGTCGGGCCCCGGAAGCTCGAGGTCGGCAAGGGCGCCACGATCACGACGGTGCCGGTGCCGGCGATCGGCAACAACCGGGCCGCTCCGGGCATCACGCTCACGGGGACCTGCACGCTCCTGGTGGACGCGGGCGACGCCACGACCGGGCCCGGGAAGATCCTCGTCAGCTCCATCAACCGGCAGGCCGGCCCGATCAACATCTCGTTCGACGGAGGCGTCACGATCAACGGGACCGTTCTCGACCAGGTGACGGGGACCAACGGGGCCCCCGGGGACATCAACATCAACACCACCTGCGGCGACATCGTGACGGGCCCGATGTCCCACGTCGTGACCATCGGCGTGGACCACGGCGGGAGCAACATCACCATGACCTCCTGCACGGGCAACATCGTGATCAACGGCCTGGTGGACGCGAGCTACAAGGGAGGCCCCGCCTCCACGATCAATCTCAACGCGCCCGTGGGCACGGTCACGATCGACGGCAACAACCTGATCGAGATCGAGGCCGGCACCGGGAGACGGGTGACGAGCGGCGTGACCGTGCGGTCGCGCCGCGATCCGATCGCTGGTTTCATCAACATCCAGGCGGGCGGCGACATCACGGTGCTTGGCAACGCGATCCTGACGACCAACCCCGCATGGCAGAACTACGGGGCCGTCGCCATCAAGCCCGGCGGGACCAACGGCACGAGCGGGGACGGTGCGATGAAGGCGGTCTCCTTAAACGGAGGGATCATCGCCTCCGACCGCGCGTTCGACTTCGCCAACCGGTTCAACGCGTTGAACGACATCACGCTCTATGCCAAGTTGAACATCGACCTGAGCGTCACGGCGGCCATCAACGCGGGAGCCCCGAACAACACGAAGGCCGTCGTCAGCACGCAGGGGGGCGACACGGGCAAGGGGGGAACCAACACGCTGCGCTCCTACAGCGGCGGCATCACCATCGGGACGAACGCCCAGGTGCTGGCCGACTTCACCGGCAGGCCCGGCTCGAACGGGACCAACCTGCTCACGTCCTGCACCGGAGTGACCAACAACGGCACGGTCAGCCCGCCGGACCTCATCCCGGGAGACGACGCCGGGGTCTGCGCGCCTCCCGCCCCGGACCCCATCCTTCCGCTCTGCACACAAACTCCGCCCGTGGGCTCCTGCCAGCCGTCGAGCTCCCTCTCCGTGCTGGTCACCGGCACCAACGTGGTCTCCTACGTTCCCAAGGGCGCCTGGAGCGATCCGACCACCGGCGTTTCCGTCGTCAACATAGAGGGTCTCAGCGTCATACCGACCCTCATCCCGACAACCAACACGGTGAATTCCTGCGCCTCGAATTCCCTCACCGGTCAGACCGTCTGTACCGCGAACAACACCGATGTTTATCTGCTCACGGGCACGACACTCGGCGGTACGCTCGCGAGCGGCGGGAGCGGTATCATCGGTTTCTCCGGCGGTTCCTGCACGAACTGCGGAGTGGCGATGGACGCCATTCATAACAAGGCGGTGATCGGGCTCAGCCTCGCCGGGGCACCCGGGTTCCAGTTCCTGAACCTCGGGACGTCTCTGTTCGAGCCGCCATTCGCGTCGCCCGCGGGTTCCATTTCGGAGGACATCCTGATCGATCCGATCCGCAACTACCTGTTGTCGCCGTCCGAATTCAATAACTACGAGATCGTCGATGTGACGAACAGCCTCACTCCCGCATTCTTCGAGAACGGTGTCAGCACTGCGGGAGAGCTCGATTCCGCCGGCGAGGACTGCTCGACGCAGATCGCGCTGGCGCCGGCGGAATTCACCGGGCCATCCCAGGTGTACATCGCCGATTTGACCAAACCGTTTGCCGTGTTCACGCCCGGCGCCCCCGGCACGTGGACGGCGCCTTCGGCGGTCCAGACCCTGTCGGAGTCGTTCCTGTCCGCGGGCGCCAGCGGCATCGCCGTGGCGCAGGGGACTCATACCGGGATCGTGGCGGGGGAATTCGGCGGTGATGCCATCACGGCGATCGCGCTTCCCGCCACGTCCGGGACCGGCGCCGTTCCCGTGATCGGCGACTGGGTGACATGCAGCATTCCAGGATTCACGATTGGTCTTGATCCTCACACGGTGACCGCGTATCAGAGCCCGAACGCTCCTAACGACGCGATCGCCCTGCTCACCAACAACGGTGCGAGCTCGCTCGCGGTGGTGGATCTCACCAAGATGTTGAATCCCGTGTTCGTTCCGCGCACCGGCGGAGGCCATGGGTGCCTGTCGAGCACCCTTCCGGCAAGTGTGGTCAGCTTCGTCGCAGTGCCGTAATACTCGTTGGTCGATGCGGCGGCAGGTCGTTTTCATGACGACCTACGACCTGCCGCCGCGTCCCTATTGTCGATGAGCGCCCGCCGCGTTGTATTGGCAGAGTGCATCGCGATCGTTGGTCTATGGCCGGCGGCGTTCCTCCCGGCGGAGAGTTCGCCCGCCTCGGCGCAACATGCCCGCCGTCAGGCGCCCGGCGACGTCGTCGCGACCGTGGGCTCGACGCCGATCACGCTCATGCAGGTCGACGAGAAGGCGCTGCAAGCCACGACGGCCGGGCTGGGCAATGTCACGCTGGCGCGGGCGCTGTACGACGCTCGACGAGCGGCGCTCGAGCGCCTCATCGATGACATTCTCATCGCCCAGGATGCGAAAGCCCGCGGCGCGGAGGTGGCGGCGCTCGTGCGGCAGGAGATCACGGCAAGAGTCTCGGCGCCGAGCGAGACCGACATCGCGGCGTGGTATCAGGCCAACAAGGCCCGGGCTCCCGGCCAGTCGCTGGAGCAGGCGCGCCCGGCGATCAGCGCCCTTTTGATCCAGCGACGGACGACGGCCATCCGCGAACAGTATCTGACCCGGCTGAAGGGCCGGATCCCTGTTCAGCGAATGCTTGAGCCGCCCCGTCAGGCGATCGCGGCCGCCGGGCATCCGTCTCGAGGACCGGCCGACGCCCCGATCGAGATCATTGAATTCTCGGATTTCGAGTGCCCGTTCTGCCTGCGTGCGCACGCGACACTGAAACAGGTGTTGACCGCTTACGGCGAGCGAGTCTGCCTCGTCTATCGCCAGTTTCCCGGTCCCAGTCATTCCCATGCTCGGCCGGCCGCCGAGGCGTCGCAGTGCGCGGACGAGCAGGGCCGGTTCTGGGATTACCATGACGCGCTCTTCGCGGATCCCGCCAGCTTCGGCGACTCCGATCTGAAGGCGCACGCCGTCAAGCTGGGACTCGACACCGGCCGCTTCAACGCCTGCGTCGACTCGCACAAATATCGCGCCGCCGTGGATCAGGACATCAACGACGGCACCGCGGCGGGAATCACCGGCACGCCGGTGTTCTTCATCAACGGCCGGATGCTTCGCGGCGCGCAACCGTTCGAGGCGTTCAAGCGGATCATCGACGAAGAGCTCGCGTTGGAAGACGCCCGGACAAGATCGGGTTCCGCTCCGCGGAGCGCCGGGATCCAATGACAGATGCGATGGCCCCCGTGCGCGTGGCTCCCGGATCGAAGCGCAGCCACGCGGAATGGCCGCCGGATTCGAGTCAGGAACGCGGGAGAAGAGCGCGGATCTTCCGCGACGCCTTCTCGGCGCAAGGAGGGTCGGCGTTGCACAGGACGACGACCGTGATGCCCCGGTCGGCGTCGATCTCGAGCGTCGCGTTGACTCCGGGACTGCCGCCGGCGATGCCGAGCGAGCCGGTGACGCGTCCTGTCGGCGGAGCGGCCGTCGGAGCTGCCGCGTCGCGGGAGAGGATCCAGGTGGCGTACGCGGGAGGGACGAGCCGGCCGCCCTTGAGCGCGGCGGCGAACCGCGAGAGGTCGCGGGCCGTCGAATATCCGCCGCCGGCGGAGCTTCCGCGGGCGGGGTGCTCGAAGACGGCGGAGCGCCACCGGCCTCCCTGCTTCGTGTAGGACACGGCGCGGTTTCCCACGACCTCGTCGGCGAGATAGGAATCGGTGTCGGCCATGCCGGCGGGGCGAAAGATGTGCTCCCGGACATACGCGTAGTAATCCTGCCCGGAGACCGCCTCGATGACGAGGCCGAGCACGATGTAGCCCGCGTTGGAGTACTCGTGCCGCGTTCCGGGCTCGAACCTCAAGGGATCGTTCTCGAAGAGCGGAAGGTAGTCCGCCAGCGCCCGCAGCCTGTCCTTGGGCATCGCCTCGAACTTCGGCCCGAAGAAGTCCCCCATCCCGGAAGAGAAGTCGAGGAGCTGCCGGATCGTCACGCGGCCGGCGTACGGCGCGCCGTAGAGAGGCAGGCGCTCGTGGATCGTGTCCGCCAGGGAGAGCTTGCCGGCGGCGGCGAGCTGCGCGATCGCGGTTTTCGTGAAGATCTTGTTGATCGAGCCGAGGTTGAACTTCGTCTCGTTATTGACGGGAACGCGGAACTCGCGATCCGCGAGCCCGTAGGCCTTCTCGAGGAAGGCGGCGTTGTCCCTCGCGAGCAGAACGACTCCGGAGAACTCGTCGCGGGAAGCGAGGCCGCGCAGATACTCGTCGCTGGCCGCGGCCGCCTCGGCGTCCGTCGCCTTCGGCGGCTCGGCGGACGCCTTCGGCTCCTCGGCTTTCGGCTCGATGCTCTCGACCCGCATTCCCGTCAGCCGGTGCGGTGGGTCGGTCTCCGCCTCGAAGCGGATCAGGAAGAAGTCGCCCGACTCTGTCTTCATCCGGAGCGCGACCGCCGCCGGCGCGGATTTCTCGACGGACTCGAGCGCAAGGTTTTTCATGTCCTCGCGCATGCGGCGGTAGAACTGGAGCCGCGCATCGACCGGCCGCCGCTGGAGCGACTCGGGCGTGAAGTTGGCGGTCCAGAAGGCGACCATGGCCTTCTCGTCGCCGCCGTTGAAGACGGAGACGAACTCGGCGGCCCGCCGGCCGACAGGCGTGTCGGGGATCTTCGCTCCGGGACCCCGCGCCAGGGCGCCGGCCGCGAGAAGGAATGAGAACAGGGCGAAAGCGCGGGACGAGCCGACCTTCATGAGAGCCTCCTTGGAGGCCTCACTCTACGCGGACTTCTGATTTTCCGATCAGCGTCTGGCAGGCTGCCCGCGTCGGGCCGCCCGAGTTCCCGCCATCCCGAGTCCGAGTCGAACGAGGGCCGTAGGTCGGCCCGCGCCCTGTCCTCACCGCGAGCGGGCTCCCCGAAGGGCCGCGAAGGTTGACAGCAAGCCGAAGGATCTGAAAGACTTGACGCCGTTCCTCTTCAAAGACAGACAGAAGGAGGAGAGGCGTGCGGAGGATCCGTATCGCGGTGCTGCTCCTCGCGGTGGCCGGCGCCCTCTGCGTACCTCGCCGGGCGCAGGCGGCCCCGATCACGGTGAACTCGACGTCCGACAGCGGGCCCGGCAACTGCACCGCGACCTGCACCCTGCGCGACGCCATCTCCACGGCCGCATCCGGCGATACGATCGATTTCTCGGTCGTCGGGACGATTACCTTGAATGGAACCGAGATCGCCTTCGGAAAGGACCTGACGATCAACGGCCCGGGCGCCCGCATCCTCACGGTGAGCGGCGCCGGCGCCTCACGCATCCTCAACATCAGCTCCGGCACCGTCACGATCACGGGCTTGACCTTCGCGGGCGCGAGCGGCCCCGACTTCGGGGGCGCCATCCTGAGCGCCGGAACGCTGAACCTCGCCCGTTGCGCGTTTTCCGGCAACACGTCGGCGACCGTCGCCGGAGCCGTTTACAACAACCACGGGACGCTGAATGTCGCCGGTTGCACGTTCTCGGGCAACTCGGCGTCGCTGGAAGGCGCCGTCGGCAGCTCCGGCACGACGAACATCGCCGCCAGCACGTTTTCCGGAAACTCCGCGACCTCGGGATTCGCCGGCACCCTCGGCGTGGCGGCCGGCACGATGAACCTCGTCAACAGCACGTTCTCGGGCAACTCGGCCGCCCTCGGGGCCGCGTACTACACGAACCCCGGCACGAACAATACGATCCGGAACACCATCTTCAACAGCGAGACGGGAGGAGACTGCGTTTTCGGGAGCGGCGGCACTCTTACGGGCGCCGACAACATGTCCGACGGGTCATGCCCCGGGACTCTCGGTACGGTCACAGGCTTCGACGCGACGCTGCGCGATAACGGCGGTCCGACCGACACGTTCCTTGTCGTTCCTCCCGGCAACGCCGTGGACGCCGCCGGCGGCTGCGCGTATCCGGCCGACTTCACAGCCTCCATCTTCAATTCCGCCGCCGACCAGCGCGGCATTCCGCGCCCGCTCGGCTCGGCGTGCGACATCGGCGCCGTCGAAGCTTTTGCCTTCACTCCGGCCGCGCTGCCGACAGGAGTCTTGGGGATGGCCTACAGCCAGGCGATCGGCGTCGCCGGCGGCACCGCTCCCTACGACTTCATCGAAAGCGGCGCCTTGCCCGCCGGGACGACTCTGACCCCCGCCGGCCTCCTCTCGGGTCCTCCCACCGAGCTCGGCTCCTTCCCGATTCTCGTGACGGCCACCGACACCAACGGCTTCAAGGGACAGCAGTCATACACCCTGGACGTTCTTGCCCCGACTCCCACTCCCACAATCACTCCAACGAGCGTCCCGAGCAACACCCCCACCAACACTCCGAACCCCATTCCCGCAGTCCCGACGCTGAACAATCAGGGCACGCTGCTCTTCGGTCTTCTCGTCGCCGGCGCGGGCCTCCTTCTGTTGATCCGCAGGCGGTAGCCGGCCGACCGCGGCGCGCCGATCCCGGTCTGCTCCTTCGAGTCCGGCATGGGTATTTGCAGTCTCCGGACTCCGGGGGCGCCGGAAAACCAGCTAACGCCCGATTTTCACGGGGACCACAATTCAATCACCCGAATTGCTTTTTGACGACTCGACCGTCGTCGCTTCCATCGGCCCGCCGGGATTCTGAGTGTAAGTGATGTCAATAATCTCCCCGACCTTTGGAAGATCCTTCAGCTTCGCGCCGGAGAAGGTGACCTTCTTGCCGTTGGACATGACGGTAAAGAATCGGCCCTGCTGGCTGAGGACCCTGCCCCTGAGCCGTTCCTGGGTATCCTGTTGCAGCCTGTCACTGTTGTTCTTCGGAGTGCTAACCGTCGCCCCCTTGTCGGCAGCCCCACGCTCGGAGCTGTTGCTTTTTGACGACTTGACCGTCGTCGCTTCCATCGGCCCGGCGGGGGTCTGAGTGTAGGTGATATCGATCGTCTCCCCGACCTTAGGAACAGCCTTCAACCTGGCGGCGGAGAAGGTGAGCTGTTTGCCGTTGGCCATGACGGTAAAGGTGCTGCCGGACTGAGTAGTCACTGTTCCAACAACGCGATAAATGTTGGATCGGGAACTGTTCAGATTGTTGTTGTCAGCAGATGAGGCAGGCGTCTTCTCGTCAGCGAGCATCGTCAACGCAATGAACGCCACTGCGAGTACCATGAAAGCGCTTTTCATCTCAGGCTCCTTCTTGTTGTTATGTACATCTCTACAGCCGACCGGCATCCAAAGTGTGCCTCCCCGCTTCACGATGGCAGCCTTTCAAGTCGGCTTAACTCGAAGACGTGAGCGCCCAGCCGATGGAGCGGTCGCACCTTCCCGTTCGTGGCGTTCGGAGTCTGTCAGACGGAGGTCGCTGGCAAAAGCCGAGCGGCGGGGACTGACTTAAAGTGTAACACAGCCCAACAGCGTTGCCTGCTCGAGGAGTCTGAGGTTCACGGGGAGTTCTGGCTGATGGCGGCCCGTAGAGCGGCGAGTCTCGCTTTCAACCTATCAATTTGCCGCTGCTGCTTTTGCAGTTCATTGAGCAGCATCGCCGGCATTTCATGGTAGAGAACAAACTCAGCTTCGCCGGCCGGGCACGGCCGGCCCCGGCGGGGCCGGCCTCTGTCGAAGTCTCAGCTCTTGACGGCGGTGAGGTTGACCTGGCTCGTCGTCATGCAACTACCCAATGGCGGCGAGAACGTGACGCTCACGGGGCCGCTGCCGCTGGCGGCCGATGTCGAGTTCGCCACCACATTCACGTTGAAGTCCACGCGGACCGGTGGTGTGCCGGTGCTCGTGACATTGAACGAGGCGGGGTTGACGGCTCGGGGCGTCACGTAGGTGATCGTCGTCCCTCCGTCCACGAGCCCGCAGGCGGTTCCGGAGTAATGGATCTCGAAACGGGTCAGATTGTTGTTCGATATCGTCCAGGACACGAAGCACGGGCCGGTGCCGGAGGACGCCTGGCACGTCTGGGCTTCTCGGTCGCCGCCAACGCCGGCGCCGGCTCTTTGAATTCACCGTACGCCTCCGAAAAACGCTCCGTCAATGATGCGGCCGCATCAAAAAAGAGGCTCACGCTCCGAACACGCACAGGCAGTGCCGCAGCCTGCCTTCCGACTTAGACAAAGGTCTCAGTGTGAGCTTCGCGTGACGCCGGTTCAGACGGCCTGACCGATCGCGAGCGCCTGGAGAGCGCGGGGAGGGACGCGGCGAGCGGTCGAGAACGCGACTGGCTGAGCCGCTCGCCGACGCGCCCAGCAAGGCGCACGTCCAGACCGCGCAGGAGGGATGAATGGCCTGCCCGGGCGGATTCGAACCGCCGACCTACGGCTTAGAAGGCCGTTGCTCTATCCAACTGAGCTACGGGCAGCCCGCTAATTATGAATGAACTCACAGACGTGACGCCCTGATCGCGCACTTCGAAAAGAAGCCGAGGGCCGATTTCGCGCTTTATGGCCTCTATCTGCTGGGAAAGGCCGACAGGAAAGAGCTGCTGTCGAAGATGAAGGACATGAGCTACGTGACGAACCGAGGATGGATCCTCGGCCTCAAGGCAGCCAGCGACGGGCGCTACGAGGAGGCCCTGGGGCTCCAGGTCTCCGCCGAAACCGGCGAGCGCCGGCTCCCTCCCCACGCGCTGGCGTACGGAATTCTGCTCGACTGGAGAGGGGCGAATCAGCTCCTCTCGGGGCTTGCCGTCAAGCGGGTGATCCAGCCGGGAGCTCACCCGGCTTCGAGTTACTACGGTCGGCCACCGGTCCTACCTCTTTCACCTCTCACCACCTCGGCACATTCCCGACTGAGCCTGCGTATACTCAGCCCGTGCGCAACGGGATCGGGGCAGTCTGGCTCGGCGCGGTGGTTTCCGTCGTGTTGGTCGTGGGGTGCGGGAGCTCCGGCGGGCAGGTCACGGTGACGGGGACGGGGCGCACGAATCAGCCGGTCGTCGGCGACTATCCGCAGCCGACTCCCGAGTGGACGACGCCCCGCCCGACTCCGCAGCCGACGCTTCCCCCGCCTGGGACCTTGCCGTCACCCACTCCGTCTCTCTAGAGGCTGCTCCAGATGACGAGGGCAGATCCTTCGCTCCGCTCAGGATGACAGGGGACCTTGGGGCAGATCCTTCGCGGCGCTCCGGATGAAAGTCAGCGACGAGTGGCGGCGTCCGACGAAACGGGGATGGCGGTCGCGCTCGCGGAGGGGAGGTCGGAGGCACGCCAGCCGCCGCCGAGGGCCTTGATCAGGTTGACGGCGGCGGTCATGCGCCGGGTCTGGATGTCCACGGCCGCCCGTTCGTCGGCGAGCGCGATGCCCTGGGCGGTGACGACTTCGAGGTAGGTCGTGGTTCCGGCGAGGTAGCGGTTCCTCGCGATCTTGAGCGAGCGCTCGGCGGCCGCCACCGCGGCGGCCTGCTGCGCGGCTTCCTCGGAGAGGATGCGCAGCGCCGCAAGGCTGTCTTCCACCTGCTGGAAGGAGGTCAGCGTGTCCAGCCGGTAGATGGCGACGGCCGCGTCGTAGGACGCCCGCGCCTGTTCGACGCCGGCGCGGCGCTTCCCGCCGTCGAAGATCGTCTGAACGAGCGCTGGACCGATCGACCAGAAGCGGCTCGGCAGGGAGAACCAGTCCGCGAGCTTCGAGCTCTCGTATCCGCCGGTCGCGGCGAGCAGCAGCCTCGGAAAGAACGCGGACGTCGCAACACCGATCTGCGCGTTGGCCGCCGCCGCGCGCCTCTCGGCGGCCGCGATGTCGGGACGGCGCTCGAGGAGCTCAGACGGCAGCGTGACCGGGATGACCGGAGGCCCGGGAAGACCCGGAGCCGGCCGGAACGCGAAGTCGGCGGGTGCCTTGCCGATGAGGGTCGCGATGGCGTGCTCGAGTTGCGCCCTCGCGATGCCGAGGTCGGTCGCCTGGGCGCGCGTCGTCTCGAGAAGCGTCTGCGCCTGCGCGACGTCCACGCCGGAGACGACCCCCTGGTGGAAACGGTTCATCGTCATCTGCAGCGCCTTGTCGTAGGCGGCGACGCTCGCGTCGAGGAGCTGCTTCTGCGTGTCCACGCCTCGCAGCTCGAAGTAATCGAGGGCCAGCTCCGCGTGCATGGTCAGCCGGACCGTCTCCAGGTCCGCGGCGGAGGCCTGAGCGCCCGCGACGCTCGACTCGACTCCGCGCCGGACGCGGCCCCAGACGTCCACCTCGTAGGAGAAGTCGCCGGACAGCGCGTAGTTCGTCGTCGGTCCTGTCTTCGTGGAAGAGGATGAGGCCGAGCTGCCCGCCGCCGCCTGGGACCGCGTCGCCGAAGCGCTCGCGGCCACGGTCGGGAAGAGATCCGCCCGCGCCAGTCTGACTGCGGCGCGGGCGCCGCGGAACTGCGCCTCGGCCTGCGCGATGTTCTGGTTGGAGACGCCGACCTGCTCTTCCAGGGCGTTCAGTTCTGGGTCACTGAAGATCTCCCACCACCTTCCGCGGCCGGTGTCGTCCCGCGGTTCCGCCGGTTTCCACTCCTCCGCGGTCGTCCCCGCGGCGCCGGCGGCCGGCGCCTCTTCCTTGAAAGCCGCCGGCACCGGAGTCGAAGGTCTTTTGTAGTCGGGCCCCACCGCGCAGGACGAAACAACCAGGGATAAAACGACACCGAAGATCGGGTATGCGGTTGAGCACCGAACACCTCTCTCGAGACCGTGCCGGGAACCGGATTTTCCCCTCATGCCTTCTCCACCGCCGGTACGGAGCGGCTTCCGTGCGCGCGGCGGAATGCCTCCCAGCGCAGCCGAAACCGGTCGAGATAGAGGTAGACGACGGGTGTCGTGTAGAGGGTGAGCATCTGGGAAAAGATCAGGCCGCCGACGATCGAGATCCCCAGGGGGCGCCGCAGTTCCGCGCCGGTCCCGAGCCCGATGGCGAGAGGGAGCCCGCCGAGGAGAGCCGCCATCGTCGTCATGGTGATGGGACGAAACCGCAACAGGCATGCCTGGAAGATCGCGTCCTCGGGGCTCTTGCCCTCCTTGCGTTCCGCATCGAGCGCGAAGTCGATCATGAGGATCGCGTTCTTCTTCACGATGCCGATCAGGAGAATGATGCCGATCAACGCGATGACGGAAAGGTCGTTCCCGGTCAGGAGCAGCGCGAGGAGCGCCCCCACCCCGGCGGAGGGAATCGTCGAGAGGATCGTCAGGGGATGGATGACGCTCTCGTACAGGATTCCGAGCACGATGTAGACCGTCAGGAGCGCCGCGGCGATCAGGATCGGCTCGTTGGCGAGCGACGCCTGGAAGGCCTGGGCCGTGCCCTGGAAGCTCCCGCGGATGGACGCCGGCAGCCGGATGTCCGACTCGGCGCGGTTGATCGCGTCCACCGCCGTCCCCAGCGCGACGCCCGCCGGCAGGTTGAAGGAGATCGTCACGGAGGGGAACTGCCCCTGGTGGTTGACGGCGAGCGGCGCCGTCGTGCGCTCGTAGTGGGTGAACGCCGCGAGCGGCACGAGGTCGCCCGACTTGGCGCGGACGTAGATGGATCTCAAGCCCTCCGGGTTCTGCCAGAACTTCGATTCGACCTGCATGACGACGTGGTACTGGTTCAGCTGCGTGTACATCGTCGAGACCTGGCGCTGGCCGAAGGCGTCGTAGAGGGTGTCGTCGATCATCTGGGGCGTGATGCCCAGGCGCGACGCCGACGCGCGGTCGATGACGAGCGACGCCTGCAGCCCCTTGTTCTGCTGATCGCTGTTGACGTCGGTCAGCGAGGGCAGCCGGCGCAGCGTCTGGAGGACCCGGGGCGCCCACGCGAGCAGCTCGTCGGAGTTGTCGCCCCGCAGCGTGTACTGGTACTGCGCGGCGGAATGCCTCCCTCCCACGCGCACGTCCTGGACAGGCTGGAGGACGAGCGTGGCGCCGGGAACGTGCGCGAGCTTGCCGCGCAGCCGGGCGATGATCTGGTCCGCGGTGGACCCGTCCTTGCGGTCTCCGCGGGACTTCAGGGAGATGAACATCCGGCCGGAATTGGGGGTCCCGCCTCCGAGGAACCCGTTGGCGCTCTCGACGTCGGGGTCGCGCATGACCGTGTTCACGAACTCGCCGAGCTTCTTCTGCATGGCCTGGAAGGAGGTGTCCTGGTCCGCCTGGATCGTGCCCGTCAGCCTCCCCGAGTCCTGCTGGGGAAAGAAGCCCTTCGGCACCTTCGCGTACAGGAAGATCGTGGCCGCCATCGTCGCGAGCGTCACGACGATCGTGAAACGCTGGTGCCGGAGGACCCACCCGAGCGACTTCTCGTAAGCGCGCAGGATCGCGCCGAAGCCCTTCTCGCTCGCCTGGTAGAGACGGCCGTGGGCGGTCCGGCTCTGCGGGCGAAGGAGCCTCGCGCACATCATCGGGGTCGCCGTCAGCGAGATGACGAGCGAGACGCCGATGGCGATGGACAGCGTGACGGCGAATTCCCGGAAGAGGCGCCCGACGATGCCCCCCATGAGGAGGATCGGCAGGAAGACGGCGACGAGCGACAGGGAAATCGAGATGACCGTGAAGCCGATCTCCTGCGCGCCCTTCAACGCCGCCGCGAGCGGCTGCATGCCCGCTTCCAGGTGCCGCGTGATGTTCTCGATGACGACGATCGCGTCGTCCACGACGAAACCGGTCGCGATGGTCAGGGCCATGAGAGACAGGTTGTCGATCGAATAGTCGAGCAGGTACATGGCGCCGAAGGTGCCGATCAGCGAGACCGGCACGGCGACGCTCGGGATGAAGGTCGAGCGGACGTTGCGGAGGAAGACGAAGACGACGAGGATCACGAGCGCGATCGAGACCAACAGCGTGATCTGGACGTCCCGGACCGAGGCGCGGATCGTGCGGGTGGCGTCGATCGCGACCGAAAGAGTGATCGTCGGCGGGATGTCGGCCTGGAGCTGCGGCAGCAGCGCGCGGACGCGGTCCACGGTCTGGATGATGTTCGCCCCCGGCTGGCGAAACACGATGATCAGGACCGCCGGCTTGCCGTTGGAGAGCCCTCCCGTCCGGATGTCCTCGACCGAGTCGGTCACGGTGGCGATGTCGGAGAGCCGCACCGCGGCGCCGTTGGCGTAGTGGATGATCAGCGGCCGGTACTCCGCCGCTTTCAGGAGCTGGTCGGTCGTCGAGAGCGCGTAGGCGCGGTCGCCGTCGGCGAGCTCCCCCTTCGGCCGGTTCGCGTTGGCGGTCGCGAGGGCCGCCCGGACGTCCTCGAGGCCCAGTCCGTTGTTGTAGAGGGCCGTCGGATTGACGTCCACCCGCACGGCGGGCAGGGCCCCGCCTCCCACGAAGACCTGCCCCACGCCCTCGACCTGCGCGAGCTTCTGCTGAAGGATGGTGGAGCCGATGTCGTACATCCGGGAGCGCTCGACGATGTCGGAGGTGAGCGACAGGATCATGATGGGCGCGTCCGCGGGGTTGATCTTGCGGTAGCGCGGGTTGTTGGGCAGGTTGGCCGGCAGCTGGCCGCGCGCCGCGTTGATCGCGGCCTGGACGTCGCGCGCGGCCGCGTCGATGTTGCGGTTCAGGTCGAACTGGATCGTGATGTTCGTCGACCCGAGGCCGCTCGTGGACGTCATTTCCGTGATCCCGGCGATGCGGCCGAACTGGCGCTCGAGAGGGGTCGCGACGGCGGAGGCCATGGTGTCCGGGCTCGCCCCGGGCAGCCCCGCCGAGACGTTGATCGTCGGGAACTCCACCTGCGGCAGGGGAGAGACCGGCAGGAACTTGTAGCCGATCCCTCCCGCGAGCGCGATCGCCACGACGAGGAGCGTCGTCGCGACCGGCCGATGAATGAACGGAGCGGAGATGCTCACGCGTGTCCTGGCTCCGGGCAAAAAACCCGCCCGGATTCGCCGGCATTGCCCTCTGCGGCACGCGGCGGCCAGGCCGTGCGGAGGAGCCTCGGGCCGCCGCTACGGTCCGAGGGCACAGCGGCAGCCTCTCTCAGTCGCGCGGCTTGGCGTGCGCCCGCGGACAGTGCCGCTGCCGGGCAACGCCGTCGCCTCCGGGCTGCCCCCCGGCTTAGCGCAGGTGCAGCCCCGGCGGCGGGAGGCGGGCCCGACGCCGGGGCAGGTTGGCAGCCGACTCATTCGTAAGGAAGTCACTTCATGAAGAGATCTCGCTCGCCGGGGCGAGGTCGGCGGCGAGCGCTCTCTTGCGTCCCTTCGCGAGGCGGCGGGCGAGGCGGTCGAAGGCGAGGTAGATGACGGGCGTCGTGTAGAGCGTCAGGAGCTGGGAAAAGATGAGCCCTCCGACGATCGCGATGCCGAGCGGCCGCCGCAGCTCCGCGCCGATGCCCGAGCCGAGCGCGAGGGGCACGCCGGCGAGCAGCGCGGCCATCGTCGTCATCAGGATCGGCCGCAGCCGCAGGAGGCACGCCTGATAGATCGCGTCGGTCGGCTTCTTCCCCTCCTTGCGCTCGGCGTCGAGCGCGAAGTCGATCATCATGATCGCGTTCTTCTCGACGATCCCGATGAGCAGGATGATGCCGATGAGCGCGATGACGGAGAAATCCGTCCGGCAGATCATCAGGGAGAGGAGCGCCCCGACGGCGGCCGAGGGGAGCGTCGAGAGGATCGTGACCGGATGGATGTAGCTCTCGTAGAGCACGCCGAGGAGGATGTAGACCGTGATGACGGCCGCCAGGATGAGGAACACCTCGTTGGACAGGGACGCCCGGAACGCCTGCGCGGTCCCCTGGAAGCTCCCCTGGACGCTCGCCGGCATTGCGAGCTCCTCCTTGGCCCGCTCGATCGCGCGGACCGCCTGCCCGAGCGACGTGCCGGGCGCGAGGTTGAAGGAGACGGTGACGACCGGGAACTGGCCCTGGTGGTTCACCGACAGCGGAGCGTTGGAGGTCCGGACCTCCGTGAACGCGCCGAGCGGGACGGAGCCGCCCCCGGAGGAGCGGAGATAGACGCTCTTCAAGTCCTCGGGGCGGCCCTGGAAAGCCGGCTGAGATTCGAGGACGACGCGGTACTGATTCAGCTGCGTGAACATCGTCGAGATCTGCCGCTGGCCGAAGGCGTCGTAGAGAGTGTTGTCGAGATCGAGCGGCGTGATGCCCAGGCGCGAGGCGGTCGTCCGATCGAGCATCAGCTGCGCCTCGAGGCCCCCGTTCTGCTGGTCGCTCGCGACGTCGCGAAGCTCCGGCAGGGACTGGAGCCGGGCGAGGAAGCGGGGGACCCACACGGCGAGCTCCCGCGGGTCGGGGTCCTCGAGGCTGTACTGGAACTGCGTCCGGCTCACCCGGTCCTCGACCGTCAGGTCCTGCACCGGCTGGAGGTAGAGGGTGATCCCGTCCACCTTCGCGAGCTCCGGCTGCAGCCGGCGGATGATGTCCGTCGCGCTCGCCCCGCGCTCGGAGAGGGGCTTCAGGTTGATCTGGATGCGGCCGCTGTTCATCGTCGTGTTGGTGCCGTCGATTCCGATGAACGACGAGAGGCTCGCGACGGCCGGGTCCTTCAAGATGACGTGGGCGAGCGAGAGCTGCCTCTCCTTCATGGCGGCGAAGGAGACGGTCTGCGACGCCTCGGAGATGCCGAGGATCACGCCGGTGTCCTGGACGGGGAAAAACCCCTTGGGGATGACGAGGAAGAGCAGCACGGTCGTGACGAGCGTGGCGACGGCGACGGCGAGCGTGGCCCCCTGGCGGCGCAGGACCCAGGTGAGCGTCCGCCCGTAGAAGGCGATGACTCTCTGGAAGGCGCGCTCGGAGGCCCGGTAGAAGCGGGTCTGCTCGGAGGGCTCCTTGTGGTGCAGGAGCCTGGCGCACATCATCGGCGTCAGCGTCAGCGAAACGAAGGCCGAGATCAGGATCGTCACGGAGAGGGTCACGGCGAACTCGCGGAAGAGCCGGCCGACCACGTCTCCCATGAAGAGGAGCGGGATCAGGACGGCGATGAGCGAGACCGTGAGGGACATGATCGTGAAGCCGATCTGCTCGGAGCCCTTCAGCGCGGCCTCGAGCGGCTTGACCCCCTCCTCGATGTACCGCGAAATGTTCTCGATCATCACGATCGCGTCGTCCACGACGAAGCCGGTCGAAATCGTCAGCGCCATGAGCGTCAGGTTGTTCAGGCTGTAGCCGAGCAGGTACATGGCCCCGAACGTCCCGACGAGCGAGAGCGGCACGGCCACGCTCGGGATGATCGTGGCGGCGAGCGTGCGCAGGAAGAGGAAGATCACCATGACGACGAGCGCGATCACGAGCATCAGCTCGAACTCCACGTCGCGGACCGAAGCCCGGATCGTCGTCGTGCGGTCGGTCAGGATGGCAACGGAAACGGCGGCGGGCAGGGACGCTCGCAGCTGCGGGAGGAGCTGCTTGACGCGGTCCACGACCGCGATGATGTTCGCTCCCGGCTGTCTCTGGATGTTCAGGATGACCGCCGGGACGTCGTTCATCCACGCCGCCTGCTTCGTGTTCTCGGTGTCGTCGATCACGTTGGCGATGTCGGAGAGATGGACGGGCGCGCCGTTCTTGTAGGCGACGACGAGAGGTTTGTACTGGTCGCTCGTCAGGAGCTGGTCGTTGGCCCCGATCTGGTAGGACTGCTGGCTCCCGTCGAAGGTGCCCTTGGCCTGGTTGACGTTGGACTGCGCCACGGCCGTCCGGACGTCCTCCATCGTCAGGCCGTAGGAGGAGAGCGCCGTCGGGTTGACCTGGATCCGGACGGCGGGCTTCTGTCCGCCGGAGATCGAGACGAGGCCGACGCCGGGCAGCTGGGAGATCTTCTGGGCGAAGCGGGTGTCGGCGAAGTCCTCGACCTTCGAGAGAGGGAGCGTCTTCGAGGTGAGCGCGAGCGTCAGGATCGGGGAGTCGGCCGGGTTGATCTTGCTGTAGATGGGAGGGTTCGGCAGGTCGCGTGGCAGGTAGGTTCCCGCCGCGTTGATCGAGGCCTGCACCTCCTGCTCGGCCACGTCGATGTTCAGGTCCAGGTCGAACTGCAGCGTGACGATGGAGCTCCCGGCCGAGCTGTTGGACGTCATCTGCTTCAAGCCCGGCAGCTGCCCGAACTGCCGCTCGAGCGGAGCCGTGACGGCGGAGGCCATGACGTCCGGGCTCGCGCCCGGATAGAACGTCACGATCTGGATCGTCGGGTAGTCCACCTGCGGAAGGGCCGAAACGGGAAGCTGCTTGTATCCGATCGCCCCCGCGATCAGGAGGCCCGCCATCAACAGCGACGTCGCGATCGGCCGCAGGATGAAGGGGCGGGACGGGCTCACGGAGAGGCTTTCTTCTGCCGGGGCGCCTCGTCGGTCCCGCCCTCCGGCCGCTCGCGGGGGGCCGATCCCGGCGCCGCGAGCGCCACCTTCATCCCGGGCTGCAGCTTGTCCACGCCGTCCGTCACGACGGTCTCTCCGGGGGCGATTCCCTTCTGGATCGCTGTGTCGTCCCCCTGGGTCAGCCGCACGTCGACGTTGCGCATCTCCACGGTCGCGTCGGGCTTGACGACGTAGACGAAGGTGGACTGGGGGCTGCGCTGGAGCGCGGCCGTCGGGACGATCACGGCCCCGCGCAGCGTGTCCACGAGCAGGCGCGCGTTGACGAACTGGTTCGCGTAGAGCGCCAGGTCTTCGTTGCCGAAGATGGCCTTGATCTTGACGGTCCCCGTCGTCTGGTCGATCTGGTTGTCCAGCGCCAGGACCGAGCCGGTCGCGAGCTTGTTCTTGAAGTCGCGGTCGAAGGCGTCCACGGGGAGTTTCTTTCCGGCCTTGACCTGCTGCAGCACCTGCGGGAGGTGGTCCGCGGGGATCGTGAAGACGACCGTGATCGGCTGGATCTCCGTGATGACGAGGAGCCCGTTCGGGTCCGACGCGTGCACGATGTTGCCGGTGTCCACGAGCCGGAGTCCGATCGTTCCGGAGATCGGGGCGGTGACGCGGCTGTAGGTCAGGTTCAGCTTCGCGCTCTCGACCTGCGCCTGGTCGCTCTTGACCGAGGCCTCGAGCTGGTTGACCGTCGCGGCCTGCGTGTCGAGCTGCTGCCGCGAGATGGAGTCCTCCTGGACCAGGACCACGTACCGCTCCAGGTCCACCCGCGCGTTCTTCAGCGTGGCCTCGTCCTTGGCCTTCTGCCCCTCGGCCTGCATGAGCTGGACCTCGAAGGGGCGGGGATCGATCTCGGCCAGCAGGTCGCCCTGATGGACGAGCTGCCCCTCGCGGAAATGGACGCGGATCAACTGGCCGTCCACGCGGCTGCGGACGGTGACCGTGTTCAGGGCCGTCACGGTGCCGAGCCCCGTCAGGTAGACGTCGAGGTCTCCCTTCCGCGCGGCCGCTCCGACGACCGGGACCGCCCGCTGCGCCGCCTTCGCCCTGGCCGCCTGCGCCGCGCTCTGTTTCTGCTGCCCCGCCCGCGCCAGGAGGAGAACGGCGAGCAGAGCCACAACGCCGATCGCGACGACCCATGGCCACCGGCGCCGCGACTCCCGCGGTTGCGGAAGAACTTCTTCTCGAGGCACGATCGCCTCGTTCCTGGCGATCGGGCCGTCAGTCTTTGTCGTCGAGGCCATTCTTCTCCCTGGGGCCCTGTCGGCCCCCTTGAACTACGGAAAACCCGCCGACGAGATTACCGGCTGTTCTGAATCGAGCAACCTCTTGTCTCCGCAGGGCTTCGATCCGCCTTCAAGCCGCCGGGCCCCGAGTTTCAACGGCAAACCGAACGCCGGCCAGTCTAATCCATCCAAATGAGGCGCCGATCGTGGTTCGCGCGAGAAACGCAGGGTCCTCGCTGAAAACGTTTTCAGGGCAGACGCTGAGGCATCTTGACAGTGGCGGGAGTCGGGTGTGCAATTGCACTGCGATTCGTTTTCTTGTTTGGTGGGTCTCCAGAAAACCGAGTGTGGATGGCGCGGCCCTTTCGTGCGCGTGTCGTTCCGTTGTTCTGCGCCTGAGCATCTCAGACGCGTTTTCTGGGGCGCGATGATTGCGAAAGGAGGATCGAGCTTGCTGAACAGCATTACCGGCAGCGTCCCCAGCTAATCCCCTCTCCGGCGTAAGTCTTTTACTGGCAGTGTCTTAGCCTGGCCGGATTCTTTCGTTCAATGCATCTTGACGGATCCCGCGGAGGAGCCTTACTCTCGGCTCACCCGAGGGAGGATTCACCATGGAGATCGACGAGGCGCCGCGCGCCCAAGAGAATCCGTTCGAGAAGGAAGTCCAGGCGGTATACGGGGAGACTCTCGGCCTCATTCGGATTACCCTCGTCGCTCATTACGGTCTGGAGCAAGACGAGGCCGTTGAGCTCGAAAAGGATCTTTCCCACTGGTTCCTCCGCTTCTGCATGCGCCCGGGGAGCGGATCTCCGCGCGAGGCGCGTCCTTTTCTGATGGTGGCCTGCTGCCAGTTTGCCCACGAGTACCAGAAGTTCGCGGTTGGGACCGGTGTTCGAGAAGCCCCCGAGAAGCTGGCGAGGCTGCTCGATCGCGAGCCGGAGGACGTCGCCCGTGATTTTTCGCGTAGCCTGGAGCTGCTGACCTTCCGCACGCCGAATGCCGGATAGCGCTCGCATTCTCCAATTTCGCCGGCGCGCGCGCGTCACCTTCGGAGGGAACGCGTCAGCCGGGGCCGCGGCCTTTCTTGCCACGCCGATTTCGGAGCGATCCCAGGAACTCCGGGAGACGGTGCTCTCCTCTTCCGATCTGCTCTTCGCGGTCTGCGGCCTGCTCCAGAAAGCGATGAACTCCACGCCGGCGACGGTCGCGGAGGAAGTCTCGACTCTCTACGTGAGCATTCGAGATCGCGACGACAAGTTGGGCGTCTTCGATGAGCGGGATTACGTGCTCGGCGAGCTGGCGTTCATCGGCGGCGGCGCCTGCCGCCACCTCGGCAGGTCCGTCGAAGCTGAGAGATGGCTCGACAGGGCGGAGGCCTCCTTCCGGCACACCGTAAACCCTGCTCCTCTTCTGACCAAGGTCGCCTACATCCGGCTGGCGTTGCTCTACGACGCCCGCCGGTACCCGGAAGTGCTCGACCTGTTGCCGGCGGTTCTTTCCAGCTTCGAGAGGCTCGGCATGCGCCGGGAGGCCGCCAAGTCGAGGTTCCTTCAGGCGATGACTCTGAAGGAGCAGGGGAGAGCGGGAGAGGCGTTCGATCAGTTTCAGCTTCTTCATGACGAGCTTACCGAAATGGCGGAGCCCGGTCTGCTCGGAATGGTGTTGGTGGAGATCGGCGCTCACCATTCCGACAATGGCCGGTACGAAGAGTCCGTGGCGACCTACAAGCAGGCCCTGGCGGTCCTGGCGAGGGCGGGCGAGCCGATGACGATCGCTCACCTGAAAGGCTCGATCGCCGACGCCTACAGGAGAGAGGGGAACCTCCCGGCCGCAATCGAGGCGTTCGGCTCCGCGCTGAAGGACTACTCGGAGCTCGGCATGTCACTGAAAGTCGCGTATTACAGGGTGCTCCTTGCGGAAGTCCTGGTTGCCGCAAACCGTCCGCGGGAAGCGGAATGGGAGATCCTGGCCGCGCTCCCCACGATCGAAGAGCAGGGGATGGTCCCGGAAGGCTTCGCCGCGGTGGCCCTCTTGAAGGAATCGGTTCGCCGCCGCCAGGCGGACCCCCACGCTCTGCGCGAATTGCGCGAGCATCTGCAGGCCGGGACGTAGATCGGACTCATCCGTTTCGGACACGCCGTTTCGCGGGAAGCGAGCCGGCGAGGCGCGCCGCCTTCACGAGGATCGGCGAAACCGCGCCGGCGACCCGGTCGATGAGGGGCCGGATGGGCCGCAGCGCCTTTCTCAGGGCCGGCATCCGGCCGTACTTCCTCTCCACCTTCGTCATCGACCGCAGGTGCCGGAGGCTCTCCGGGCTGTAGCGGATCGGGATCGCGCGGGGCGCCGCGACTTCGGTATCGATCCGTTCGAGGGCCGCCTGGAAGCGGCGGTAGAAGTGCTCCTTCGCGGCCTGCCGGAGCGGGACGAGATCCCCGGGGATGATCCCGCTCGGCGGGCGTTGTCCGCGGCCGATGGTCGGGTTCGAGTTGATCTCCCACGTCTGGACGGAGCCGTCCTTGATCGAATAATCGATGCGGCCGTATTCGACGCCCGCGGCCTCGAAGATGCGGGCGAGCTCGCGCTCGTGGGGGTTCCCGAGGACGTAGTCCCGTTCTTCCCGGGCCGCGTCCGCGGTGAACTGAGACTGCCCGAATTTCAGCATCCACTCCCGGCCGTGGGCGAGGCTGCGGGGGATGATCTCCGATCCCACGACGAACGCGGCGTACTTTCGAAAGCAACCCTCCGCGTCCGCGGTGTCGGTGAATTCCACGGCCAGCAGCTCGCTCAACCGGTGGCCTCGCACGATCGCGCGCGCGAGGGCGGCGCGCAGCTCCGCGGGAGTCCGGAGGAGCGGCGTCAGCGTCCCCGTGTGCCAGTCCTCCTCCCTGAGGAAAACGGGAAACCGCAGGCCCGACAGATCGCCGTCCGCGCGCGCGGCGCGATGGCGGTTCCAGCCGCGGCGGTGGAGCTCTTCCGAGAGCTCGAGGCGAAGCAGCGTCTTGCCGGGGGAGTTGAGCGTGGAGGCACCCGCCGCGGCGAGCTGATCGCACATCGCGGCGACGACGCGGCGGCCTTCCGGCGTCAAGTGGTCGAGGGCGGTCAGGACGTGGGTGCCCTCCGGCAGGTCGCTTCGATCCGGAAGGTCTTCGTAGTGGACGATCGACGCCCTCCCGGCGAGGCCGCGGCCCCAGAGCTCCAGGTATTCGCGGATCGTGTAGTCCTCTTCCCGCGGCATCAGGAAGTGGATCACGGGGCCGGTTCCTCCCGTCTCCAGCGCGACAGGATCGCGGCCGCGCTCATGTCCCCGGTCACGTTGGTCAGCGTCTTGAAAATGTCCGGAATCGTGTCCACCGCTTCCAGGACCACGATGCCCTCGATCGGAAGCCCGGCGGCGAGATACGCCGGCAGAAGCCGGAAGACCGAGCCCCCGCTCGGGATGCCGACCACGCTGACGCTCATCACGAAGACGGTCAGCAGGAACGTGACCTGCTGCGCCAGGGACACGTGCACGTGAAAGACGTGCGCCAGGAAGAGCAGTTTCACCATTCCCGAGATCGGCTGGTTCACCCGGAGCACGCTCACCGACAGCGGGAGCACGAATCCGGTCGCCGCGGCCGGCAGCCCGAGGGTTTCCCGCGCTCCCTCCACCAGGGCGGGAAGGGAAGCCAGCGAGGACCGGGTGCTCACCGCGACCAGCTGCGCCGGCGCGACGCCCTCCGCGAAGCGGCGCAGCGACGTCCGCCCGAAAAACGCGGTGACGGGATAGAGCAGCCCCGTGAAGAGGACCATCATCCCCGAGACCAGCACCACGAACGCGATCAGGAAGCCGGCCACGGGGGCCCCGACGCGGTTGGCCATTTCCAGGCCGAGCGCGAAGACGGCGAGCGGCGTGACTTTCAGGATCCATCCGATGAGCACCATCGTCGCGTCCGCGAGCGCCAGGAAGATGGGGTTCAAGACGTCCCGCTGCGCCGCGGGGAGGCGGGCAACGGCGACGCCGAAGAAGACCGTGAAGAGAAGGACGGGGAGAATCTCTCCACCCGCGGCGGCCTGAACGATGTTGCCGGGAATGAGGCTGGCCAGCCAACCGGCGAGCGTCAGCGGCGCGCTGCCCGCCGTCTCCGGGGCGGGCCGGGGAAGCGACGCCCCGGACCGGAGAGAGGCGACCGTTTGCGCGTCCACCGGATAGAGGGAGACGAGGCTCGGGCCGACGGCCATCGCGAAGAGCCCGGACGCGACGAGCAGGGCGAGGAACAGCAGCAGCGTCCTGGCGCCAAGCGACCCGATGGATCCGGCGCCGTGCGCCGCCGTGATCGCCACGAGCGTCTGTGTGACCACGAGCGGGACGACGATCAGCCGAAGGGCCGCCGTCCAGAGATGGCCGGCCGGCGCGATGATCGCGACGAGCCTCTCTCCCCAGCCACCCGCCGCACCTTGCAAGAGGATTCCGAGCAAGACCCCGGCGACGAGCGCCGCCAGAGTCCACGCCGTCCGCGAAAGACCCGAGCGCGCCCCGCTCCCGGCGTCCTCTTGCCGCTCGGTGCCTTTCATTTGGTGTGGGGAATCTATCCCGACGCGGTCCCGTGCGCCCTTCCCCGACAAACGCGGAAGCCGTCCCCATGCCCTTTCTTGGAACAACACTCGTGCCGGTCGCGGCGCGAGGAGTCTCCCGAGTAACCGAAGGGAGGAGCCTCGCGCCGCGGGAGCGAGAGCGGAGAGAGGAACCAGGTGAGCGGTCGAGGCCGCATCCGGCCGAGCCGCTCGCCGGTGCGCCGAAGGCGCAGGTTCCGAACGGAAGCTCTCGCGACGTGTTGGTCGGGGCGGCCGGGATCGAACCGGCGACCACCTGCTCCCAAAGCAGGTACGCTACCGCTGCGCTACGCCCCGCAGGGCGCGGATTATCCCACGCGGCTTCGACTCCTCGGAGCCCCGGAATGCGATAGCCTCCGTCGCGCATGAAACGCGAGTACGTTGCCTGGGACTCCCCGACGCTCGGCCGCCGGATGGAGATGCTCCGCTTCGGCCACGCCGGGCGGCCGATGATCTGGTTCCCGACGTCGCAGGGGCGCTTCTACCAGTACGAGGACTTCGGCTTGATCGGCGCCGTCGCCGATCACCTCGAGGAGGGCCGGCTCCAGGTCGCCTGCGTGGACAGCGTGGACTCGGAGAGCTTCTACGCGGAGGACCGGCCTCCCGTCGCCCGGATCCGCCGCCACGACGCCTACGACGGCTACATCGCGCGCGAGGTCGTGCCATGGCTCCTGGACAAGGCGAGGCCCGCGGGCAGTGTCGGCACGCTCGGGGCCTCTTTCGGCGCCTATCACGCGGTCAACTTCGGACTGCGGCATCCGGACCTCTGCGACAAGGTCGTCGGCTTCTCGGGCAGGTACGACATCCATTCCTTCCTGGACGGCTACTGGGACGAGCTCTGCTACTTCCATTGCCCGACCGCCTACGTTCCCAACATGAACGGCGAATGGGTCGCGAGGCTCTCGGCGATGGACATCGCGGTCGTCACGGGGGCGACTGACAACATCCTCTCCGGCACGACCGACATGATGCGGATCTTCGACGAGAAGGGCATCCGCAACCGCAACAGCGTCTGGGACGCCCCCTGCGGCCACGACTGGCCCTGGTGGCAGGAACAGATCCGCTCTTACCTTCCTTGAGGCTGAAGAGCTGACGGCATCAAACTGGAGAGGCTGACCGTCAGCGAGAGCGCTTCCTGCCGTACGCGTTGACCTTGAGGTGGTCCTTCTTTCTTGCCGACAGTTCCGGCGGCAATTCTCTGACCGAGCCGACGAGATCGTCGATCAGACGAACCGGCAAGCCACGGAACCGATGAGATCGTGCCGGAAGCGTGAGTCGTTCGCGTAGGACGTCGGACCTCGAGACCTTGCGCGCTCTCGATTCCTCTTCAATCTCCAGGAACAGGGCCTCGGGCAGTCGCACGGTGAGGGTCTTCAATGCGAGAACCCGATTCAGTTGCTGGAGCAGGCGCCGGGGCCGCGGGGATCGCCGCAGGAGCCGCAGGCGCCCGCGGGCTCCGCGGAGGAGCGGGACGAGCCGCTCGAAACGGCGAAGACGGAGAGGAGCCGGTCCACCTTTGGGCTCTCGCAATCCGGGCAGGCCACGCGCCGCTTCCCGTTCACGAACCGCTCGAAGCGGATGTCACACTCTCGGCAGCGGTACTCGTAGATCGGCATGGTCCAACAATAACCGATCCTCCGGCCTCAGGCATCGGGCAGAAGGACGAGCGAGGGTGCCGAGGCGAGAGGCTCGAAGTCTCTCCTGTCGGCGGAGCGAGACCCCGAACGAAGCTCTCGCGACGTTACGGCCAGAGGCACCCCGAGGAGCCGACCCAGGTCCGGTCCTTGTTGAAGGCGACGCCCATCATCTTTCCCTGGGAGAGGCGGGAGAGGGTCGTGACCGGCAGGGGCTCGCCGTTTTTCCAGACGAACATGACGCGGACTTCGACCTTGGAGGACTCGCCGTCGGTCGTCTCGATGACCGGGGCGTACTCGACCTTGCGCATGAGGAGCGTCGAGGGGCGCTCCTCGGGCGGGACGGCGGCGATGTCCGCCGGCGTGACGTCCACCTTCACTCCCGATCCGGCGAAGGAGAAGAGAGGCTTGAGCACCCAGTTTGCGAGATCTTCGGGAACGGCGGGCAGGTCCGACAGGAAATGCGCCTCCGGCACCGTCGGGTGATCGAGCGCGGGGAGCGCGTGCTTCGACCAGCGGAAGTACCAGTTGGGATGTCCCGCCCAGGCGACGTCCAACTCATCGCGGAAATCGATCGGGAGCTCGATTCCCTTGTGAGCCAGCTCGTCGAAGATCAGGCGGTTGTAGATGCGAAGGATCCGCGTCGGCCTGCCGTCGCGGTCGTACCAGAGCTCCCGTCCACGTCTGGCGATCTTCGTCGCGCAGACGGCGCGCACCCCCCAGAGTTTCTCGGTGAAGGCGAAGTCCACGGAGGTCTTCTGGGACGGCGGGTCCAGATCCAGGAGCACGACGTTTTCCGGCGGCAGTCCGGCCAGGATCGCGTCGCCCACGGCGCGGCGGTATCCCTCCGGGTCGAGGCCGTCGAGAAGGAAGTCGAGCGCCTCGGGCTCCGGACACATGTCGCGAAGGGCGAGTGTCTGAAAGAGCTGGAAGGCGTAGAGCGAGGGGAATGCCTGGAGCTCGATCAGCTTCGGAGCCAGGCGCCCGTCCGGCGCGCGCACGACGGCGAAGTCCGTGACCGCGAAGACGGGATGCGCATCGCTGCCGGGAACGTCGAAGCGGGCCGGCACCGCCGCCTCGGAGCGCTTCAGAGCCTCCGGCCGGGAGAGCTGCCGCCAGATCTCGAACGACGCGGAGACCATCTCGTCGCGCAGGTCTGGAGGGAGGAAGACCGGCGACTCGGCCAGGCGGAACGGGATCGGCCAGGCGGCCTCCTCCTCGAGGCGCGTCCGGTACTGCCGGTACTTCTTGTCGCTGTACGCCGCGTTGTAGGCTCGCCGCAGATCGGGAATCATCGAGGAATCGGATGATCGGGTGATCGGGTGATCGGGTGATGTCGCAACGACGCCTTCCGGAACCGGATCACCCGATGGCTCGATCGCACGATCACCCGATTCAAATGAGGAACTTCCCCTCGGCCATGACCTGGTCGCCGTCGAACCAGATGTCGAACCGGCGGCCGACGATGTCGATGTGCGTCGTGCTCCTCCATTTCGCGCCGGTGTGCTCCGAGTAGGGGTGGCCGAAGGCGATGTGGAGGGTGGGGAGCTTCTCGTCCTGGAGGATGTTGCCGATGATGTCCCCGAGGGCGATGTTCGTGCCGATCGCGAACTCTCCCACGCGGTTGGAGTTCTCGTCGGTTGAGGTGTAGGCGCGGAAGTCATTGACGAGGTCCTGGTTCTCGCAGCGCAATTCCGTGATCCGGCTGTCCACGATGGTGACGGAGAGGGGCGTGTCCTTCAGGTCCCCGTAGCGGGCGCACAGGTATTCGCCCACGACGCCGTCGGCGACGTAGACGCCGTCCACGCGGGCGGGGGCGGTCAGGACCTCGCCGCCCGGCAGGTTCCCCCACTTCGAGGTGGAGATGATGCCCGAGGTCTTCAGCCACTTGATCTCCGGATCGAAGGTCGCTTCGAGGAAGGAGCCGGCGCGCGAGCGCGCCGTGATCTTCCGGGCCTTCTCTGCCCGCTCCAGCACCCGCAGCGAGAGGGCGTCCACCTCGTTGAAGTCGGCGCGCATCGCCTCGCACATGATCCGCCGGGAGATCGACACCATGTGGGCGTGGCGGATCTGGCGCCGGTCGATGACCTGGGTCAGCTCGCGGCGGAAGGCGAGCTCGCCCGACTTCGGCTGCCCGGCGTAGATCGAGACGTCGGCGCGCTCGAGCGACGCGCGGACCGGCGCGGGCACCGCCAGCATCGGCCGGGAGCCGTAGTCCTCCATGACGTGCACGTCGATTTCCGCGCCGACCTGGCGGACCTGGTCCGCGAGGCTGGCCGCGATCTCCTCGGTCTCCAGGTCCGTCACCAGGACCACGCGCTCGTGCGGCGCGATCCGCAGGCAGGTCCGCACCGCGTTGCGCGCGCCCGGCGCCAGCTCCTCGGCGTAGACGGACGGCAGCTCTGTCAGGTTCTCCATGGTTGCGATTTGTCCTTTTCTAAGACGACGCCGCGCGGCTGCCCCGGTCCCGCACGTCGAGGCCGTGGCTCGTCTCGTCGCAGATGTAATCGACGACCTTCTTCAAGTCTCCCCCGGTCTCGCCGTAGACGCGCAGCTGGCGGTCCGCTCCGGTGCCGTTCTCCAGGATCCAGTGTACTCGCTCGACCTCCCGCCGCGAGCCGAGCTCGTCCACGACGTCATCCACGAACGCGAGCATCTCCGCGACGAGGTCGCGGAAGGGCACCTCGACCTCCTTGCCGAAGTCGATCAGCTTCCCGTCGATGCCGTAGCGGCTCGCGCGCCACTTGTTCTCGAGGATCAGGGCGCGGCGGTAGCGCCTCCAGCCCAGGTTCTGGACGCGCAGGTTGTAGAGCTTCACGCAGATCGCCTGGATCAAGGCCGCGATCGTCACCGTCTCGTCCATGCGCATCGGGATGTCGCAGACGCGGAACTCGATCGTGTCGAAGAAGGGGTGGGGGCGCACGTCCCACCAGATCTTCTTGCCGTTGTCGATGCAGTTGGTCTGGACGAGGATCCGAACGAAATCGTCGAACTCCGCGGGCGACTCGAAGTACTCCGGGATGTTCGTGCGCGGGAACCGGTCGAAGACCTTCGTGCGGAAGCTCTTCAGGCCGGAGTTCCTCCCGAGCCAGAAGGGGGAGTTCGTCGAGAGGGCGAGCAGGTGCGGCAGGAAATAGCACGCCTCGTTCAGGATCTGGAAGGCGGTCGTCCGGTCCTTGATGCCGACGTGGACGTGCAGGCCGAAGATCAGGTTGGCGCGGGCCAGCAGCTGCATCTCCTCGACGACCTGGTCGTAGCGCGGATCGGGAAAGATCAGCTGGTCGGCCCAGTTGGAGAAGGGGTGCGTTCCGGCCGCGGCGACCCGCATGCCCTGCCGCGCGGCCAGCCGGATGATCTCCGTCCGCGTCTCGGCGATGTCCCGGCGGACCTCTCCGATGTCCTTGCAGATGCCGGTGCCGAGCTCGATGACCGACTGGTGCATCTCCGGCTTGACGCGCTCCTTCAGGAGCCGCTTCCCCTCCTCGAGCATGTGCTGGACGTGGGAACGCAGCTGCCGCGTCTCCGGATCGATGATCTGGAACTCCTCCTCGACGCCGAGGGTGAAGGCCGGCCGCTCCGTCATGGCTCGGGCGGAGGGCCCGGCCGGGGGGCGCGCCGTCCGCGGCCGGCCGGGGAACGCGCGGGGCGTTTGGCCTTCGCCGGTCCGCCGCCGCCGGCGAGGAATTCCTGCCAGTGAAACCGCTCGGGCGCCGCCGCGCCTTCAGCGACCCGCTCGATGAGCCACTGGGCGGCATGTTCCAGCACCCACCGGAAGTTCTCTTCGCCGACGGAACTTGGTTCCGCGTCGGGCGCGGCGTTCAGGAAGTCGATCGCGTAGGGAACGCCGTCCCGCACCGCGAACTCCAGCGTGTCGAAGTCGTAGCCCAACGCCTCCATCAGCTTCAGGCAGTCGGTCCGAACCCGCTCGTACAGGGCGGGGTCGATCTGCTCCGGGCTCTTGACGTAGCGTTCGTGGAAAGGCTGCCGGGGGTCGTAGCGCATGATGCGGACGTGCTTTCTTCCGATGGCGTAGCAGCGGAAGTACTCCTCGAAGACGATCTCCTCCTGGAGGGTCATGACGTTCTGCCCCGAGGCCGCGTACGCCGCGAAGAACTCGCCGGGATTCTCGACCCGGTAGACGCTCTTCCACCCGCCGCCCGAGTACGGCTTGAAGTAGGCGGGAAAACCGATGTGCGAAAAGATCGCCTCCCAGTCCAGCGGGTACGTCAGGTTCGACATCGAGGCCCCGGTCGTGTCCGGGGGGTGCTGGTTGGAAGGGAGGAGCACCGTCTTCGGGACCGCGACGCCGATGGCCCGGGCGAGGACGTTGTTGAAGAACTTGTCGTCGGCCGACCACCAGAAGGGGTTGTTGACGACGATCGTGCCGTCGGCCGCGAACTTCTTCAGGATCGCCCGGTAGAAGGGGATGTCCTGGCTGATCCGGTCCAGGATCAGGTCGTACCGCTTGGGCGTCTCCAGGCTCACTCCGCCGACCGAGACCGGCTCGGCCGTGACTCCCTCCACGCCGGCGGCGTTGATCCGCTCCACGAGAGCCAGCGGGAAGGTCCGCTCCTGACCGAAAAGGACGCCTATTCGTTTCATGGGGGTCGGGGATTATACCGTCGCTCCGCTCCCGCGGCGCGCGCCTCCTCCCTCGGTTACTTCGGGAGACTTCGCGCGCCGCGAGCGATACGGAGATCGCGGTTTGAAGGCGGCAGTATCTCTGAGGTTGCAGGGCAGGGGCTTGCCCTCCCGCCTTGCGTGGCTCAGCCCAGGTCGAGGCCCGCGAGGTGGGGGGCGAGGGCCTGGTCCTGGATCTTCCTGAGGTTCGAGAGGCCGTGGGTGGCGAGGTCGAGGAGGTCGAGGAGCTGTTGCTGGGAGAAGGGGCGGCGCTCGGCGGTTCCCTGGATCTCGACGAGGGCGCCGGAGGCCGTGCCGACGACGTTGCAGTCCACGTCCGCCTCGGAGTCCTCCTCGTAGGCGAGGTCGAGGACGGCCTGGCCGGCGCAGATGCCGACCGACGTCGCGGCGACGGTCTCGCGCAGCGGCCAGCGCGGGATCGCCCGGCTCCGCGCGAGTTTCGCCAGGGCCATCGCCAGGGCGACGCACGCCCCGGTGATCGCGGCGCAGCGCGTGCCGCCGTCGGCTTCGAGGACGTCGCAGTCGAGCGTGATCGTGCGCTCGCCCAGGCCCCGCAGCTCCGTGACGCTGCGCAGCGACCGGCCGATCAGCCGCTGGATCTCCTGCGTGCGCCCCCCCTGCCGGCCCGTGGCCGCCTCGCGCGGCGAGCGCGTGTGCGTCGCGCGCGGCAGCATGCCGTATTCGGCCGTGACCCACCCGCTCCCGCTCCCCTTGAGAAAAGGCGGGACCCGCTCCTCGACCGAGGCCGCGCAGAGGACGCGCGTCGAGCCGAGCGAGATGAGGGCCGAGCCCTCCGCGTGCTTGAGGGTCCCGGTCTCGATGGAGACGGGCCTCATCTCGGAGGGCTTGCGCCCGTCGGGCCGCGGAGTCAGGCTCACCTTCTCATCTTTCGAAGCCGGATCTTCCCACGTCCCGGGTTCCCCCTGAAACCTGGAACCTGAAACCTGAAACCGCGGCGCGGAGCGACGCGCTGCGCCGTTACTGCGCCACTTCGTCCCTCATGTAAAGGAGCGGCCGTGTCAGGTCCACGTGTCCCGCGAGCGTCTCGGCCGGCTCGCCGTTGACGAGGATGCGCACGCTCGTCGTCTCCGCGACGTTCTGGAGCACGGTGTCCACGAGCGCCGCGACGATTGTGAGCTCCTCCGAGGAGCCGAAGGAAAGCCCCGAGTCCACGGCGAGGTCGAGGACGGCGACGCCGTCGGGCAGGAGGAAGGCATTGCGAAGGAGCAGCTTGGCGGGCAGGACGGGTTCGAGGCCCTCGCGGGTCGGGCCGCGCTGCAGCTCGGCGAAGAGCGCCTTCAGGTAGGCGGTGGGCCCGGCGGGCTTCGCGATGTCCCGCTCTTCGGCGTGAAGCCTGCCGTCCTCTTTTGCCGGAAAGAACACCGTGACGCGAACCGTCTGCGGCGGCGTGACCGGCGGCGTACCGGCGAAGGCCGTCGGGACGGCTGCCGGCGCGGGAGTGACGCGCAGGAACGACCGGATGCGCCGCCTTCCCGTGGCGATCGCCTGCGGCCGGGTCAGAAACACGATGACCGCGACGGCCGCGGCCAGGGTGACGAGCAGGATCGCGGCGGCCCGCCGGCTCATGGAACACGGGTCGGAACCGGGGTCGGCGCCGGAGGAGTGGTCGCCGCCCCGCCGGCCTTGCGGCGCTCGAAGAAGCGGCCGATGGCGCGCGCCACGGCCTCGGCGACGCTCTGCTGGAAAGCCGGGGTGGCGAGCTTCTTCTCCTCTTCCGGGTTGGAGATGAAGGCCGTCTCGACGAGGACCGCCGGCATCGTCGCGCCGACGAGCACGCGGAACGGCGCCTGCTTGACGCCGCGGTTCTCCGTGCCAGAGAGGACGTTCAGCTCCTCCTGCGTCGCCTCGGCGAGCTCGCTCGACTCCTTCAGGTGCGCGGTCTGCGCGAGGTCCCAGAGAATGAAGTCGAGGTCGGGGTTGCGCGGCGCCGCCGCCGTCGGGGTCGATCCCGGCCCGCCGGAGAGCGCCGGCTGGTTCTCACGGCTCGCGATCTCCTGGGAGAGCTTGTCGGAGGCCTCGAGCGAGAGGTAATAGCTCTCGGAGCCCCGGGCGCCCGCCGCGCGGGAGGAGTTTGCGTGGATGGAGAGGAAGAGATCCGCCTTCTCGTGGTTGGCGACGGCGGTCCGGTCGTCGAGCGAGATCGCGGCGTCGGAATCGCGGGTCAGGACGACGCGGCAGGGGAAGAGCCGCGGCAGGGCCGCGGCCAGCCGGCGCGCGATCTGGAGCGTGACCTCCTTCTCCTCGAGGCCGCCCGGCCCCACGGCGCCCGTCTCCGAGCCGCCGTGTCCCGGATCGACCACGATCGTCGGCAATGGCGCCGCCTCGGCGACGGCGGCGGGCTCTACCGCCCGGCCGGAGGAGGGGCGCCCGATCTCGACCACGAGACGGTCGGGAGCGGCCAGCGCGTAGGCGCGCGCGGTCGAGCCCTTCTCCCGGAACTCGATCGACGCCGTGTTCCCGGCGAACCGGACCGCCGAGACGAGCGGGTCGTCGTACCGGCGCTCCGCGAACGGGGGCACGACCTTCTGATTGGGCCAGGCGATCTGGAAGCCCGTCTCGGCGAGCGCGGGGACGAAACGCGCGGCGCCGGACTGGCGAATCACGATCTGCGTCGTGGGCTCGACGTGAACGACCGCGATGTCGAGCGTCAGGGGGGCCATCCCCTCCGCGAGGGTCCAGGTCTTTCGGACGGCATCGTAGGCCCCGCTCGCGCCGACGAGCGGAAAAAGGACTTTTTCCAGGAAATCGGGCGGGGCATAGAGCGCGCCGCCGACGACGCGCGCGGGACGCGAGATCGCGAGGATGCGGGCGTCGGCGGGCACCTGGGTCGTCCCGGCGCCGACAACGACCTTGTGGCCGCCCGCCGTCAGCGTCATCACTCCGGTCGTGGGATCGGTCGCGACTTCGAAACCGAGCGCGCGGGCGCTCTCCGCGACCTGATAGTCCACGCCGGCCATGGTGACCGGATGGGACTGCCCCCGCCAGAGAATCGTCGCGGAGTCCGCGCCCGCCGCCTCTGCGCCGAGAAGGACGGCGAGAAGAAGGGCGGCGGCCCCGAGGGTCTGGATCCGAGGCGGTCGCGCCCCTGTAACGGAGATTCGCAGAGCCCAAGTATAAGCAGTGGCCCGGACGGAGGCGCGCGCCCGCTGTGGTAGCTTCGCGGAAATCGTGACCTCACGGGCCTTTCGGGTCTCCCTTCTCCTCTTCGGTTCCGGTCTGACGGCGCTCGTCTACCAGATCGCCTGGATGCGGGAGCTGCGCCTGATCTTCGGGTTCTCCACCGCCGCCTCCGCCGCCGTCGTCGCGATCTTCATGGGCGGCCTGGGAGCCGGAAGCTGGATCCTCGGGAGCCGGGTCGATCGGTCGCCGCGGCCCCTGGCCTTCTACGGGTGGCTCGAGCTGGCGATCGCCGCCTCCGCCGCCGTCACGCCCGTTCTCCTCGCGCTCGTGCGCGCGGCGTACATCGCGGCGGGCGGCTCCGCGCGGCTCGGGATGATCGGCGGGACGCTCGTCCGACTCCTCCTGTCGGCGCTCGTCCTCGCGGTGCCGACGGTGCTCATGGGGGGCACGCTCCCGGCCGCCTCGCGGGCGGTGGAGACCGGGGAGGACGCGGGCCGGCGCCTCCTCGCCCTGCTCTACGGATCCAACACTCTCGGCGCGGTCGCGGGGACGCTCGTCTCCACCTTCGCCCTGCTCGAGGCGCTGGGCAACCGCCGGACGCTCTGGGCCGCCTGCGCCGTCAACGCGCTCGTCGGCCTGGCGGCGGTCTTCTGGTCCCGGCGGGCGGCGGACGTCCCGGTCGCGGCGGACTCCTCGCCGGCCCCGCCCGCCGCGCCGGCGGCCGCCTCGAGTCCCGGACCGGGTGAGAGCGGCAAACGCAGACGCAAGAAGAAGGGACGGCGCCTCGGGGACGTGGAGGCGGTCCCGGCGGCTCGCGCCGCGCCACCCGCCTCGCGCGACGAGCTCCCTCCGAAGCGGTTCGTTCTCGCGGCGGCCGCCGTCACGGGATTTGCCTTCACGCTCATGGAGCTCGTCTGGTACCGGATGCTCGCTCCGCTGCTCGGCGGCTCGACCTACACGTTCGGTCTCATCCTCGCCGTCGCGCTCGCCGGCATCGGGTTGGGATCGCTCGCCCGGTCGAGCCGCGCTCGGCCCGGCACGCTCCCGGGCTTTGCCGCCACCTGCGCGATCGAGGCGGCCCTGCTCGCCTTTCCCTACGGGCTGGGGGACTCCGTGGCGATCCTCGCCGCCCGCCTTCGCCCGGCCGACCCGGCGGCCTTCTCCACGTTCGTGCTCGGCTGGGCGGCCGTCTCGGCGCTGGTCGTGCTCCCGGCGGCCTTCCTGGCGGGGTACCAGTTCCCGATCCTGATTTCGCTGCTCGGCAGGGGCCGCGAGAAGATCGGGACGCACGTCGGCCTCGCGTACGCCTGGAACACGGCGGGCGCGATCCTCGGGTCGCTCGCCGGCGGTTTCGGTCTTCTTCCTCTCCTCTCCGCCCCCGGCACCTGGGTCTTCGTCGCGCTCCTCCTGGCCGCTCTCGCGGCCGCGGCCCTGCTCGTTCCCTCCGGGCGAAGTAAGCGGGCGCCGCGGCACTGGTGGATCCCGACGGGCGCCGCGGCGGCCGCGATCGCGCTCGTCTGCGCCAGAGGGCCGACCGCGGCCTGGCGGCACAGCCCGATCGGGGCGGGGCGGGTTACTCTCGCCGGCGTCTCTCCCAACCGAGTGCAGGAGTGGCTGCGCGACCAGCGCCGCCGCACGGTCTGGGAAGCCGACGGAGTCGAATCGAGCGTGGCGCTCCAGGTGACGAGCGGCGGGCTGGCCTTCGTCGTGAACGGGAAGATCGACGGCAACGCGCGCGTGGACGCCGCTACCCAGGTCATGGGCGGCCTGATCGGAGCGGCGCTCCACCCCGGGCCCCGGCGCGCGCTCGTCATCGGGCTCGGCACCGGGTCCACGGCGGGATGGCTCGCGGCGGTCCCCTCGATCGAGCGCGTGGACGTCGTCGAGCTGGAGCCGGCGATCCTCCACGTCGCCGAAGCCTGCGCCCCGGTCAACCGCGGCGTGCTCGCCAATCCCAAGGTGCGCATCGCGATCGGCGACGCCCGCGAATACCTGCTGACGACCCGCGAGCGCTACGACGTCATCTTCTCCGAGCCGTCGAACCCGTACCGCGCCGGGATCTCGAGCCTCTTCACCGCGGAGTTCTACCGCGCGGCGCGCGGCTGCCTCGCGCCGGGCGGCGTCTTCCTGCAGTGGCTGCAGGCCTACGAGGTGGACTCCGACACGGTCCGCACCGTGTACGCGACGCTCCAGAGCGCGTTCCCTCAGATCGAGAGCTGGTTCGCGAGGACCCCGGACCTGATTCTCGCGGCCACGGCGGCCCCGATCGCCTACGACGCGGACGTCCTGCGCGCGCGCCTGGCGCGCGAGCCGTACCGGTCGGCGCTGGCCGACGCGTGGGGGACGTCGGGCCTCGAAGGGTTCCTGTCGCACTTCATCGCCCGCGCGTCCTTCGTCGCCGGACTGCTCGAAGGCCGGCCGACGCCGCTCAACACGGACGACCGCAACGTCATCGAGTTCGCGTTCGCCCGCAGCCTCGGACGGGACTCCGGATACGACCTCGACACCTCGCGCGACCTCTCCCGGCAGCGGCAGGAGGACACTCCGGTTTTCACGCGGGGGAGCGTGGACTGGGAGGCGGTCCGGCGCTCGCGGCTCTCCACGATGACCGCGCAGGGCGTCGCCGCCCGCGTCGGCCCGGACGTGAAGGGAGAAGAGCTCCAGCAGGGCGCGGCGCAGAAGAGCTTCCTCGAATTCCATCCCGAGGCCGTCCTGGCCGCCTGGAGCGGGCGCCCCTGGGAGCCGGTCGGGTTCGTGGAACTGGCCGTCGTGTCGGATGCCCTGGCGAGCGCCGGAGAGGAAGGCGCGACGGTCTACATCGACCGGCTGCGGGAGACGCGGCCGGTGGAAGCGGCGGTCCTGCTCGCGCAGCTGCGGTGGCGGCAGGGGAGGCTCGAGGAGGCGACCGGCCAGTTCGAGCGGGCCTTCGCCCTGTACCGCGACAATCCCTGGCCGCTCCTTTCCGTCATGGAGCGGTCCTTCGTGATCGTCGCCGACATCGCCGGGCGCGATCGCGCGCTCGCGGCGCGCCTGGAAAGAGCGCTCGCGAGCCCGTTCGTGCTGCTGATCCTGAACGAGGAGCGGCTGCAGACGCGCTACAAGGTCGCGACCTATCTCGATCTCCCGGTCCTCGAGGAGGCGATCCTGGCGCTCGAGCCGAACGTGCCGTGGAGGAAGGCGCTGCTCGAACGGCGGGTGAGGGTCTACGAGTCCACCGGCAACCCGCGCGCCCCGCTGGCGCGCCGCGAGCTCGAGCGCTTCCTCAGGAACGAATCGTAGCGCCGCCCCGCCGGCGGCTCCGGGTCGGGAGAGGCTGGCAGACGGGGCAGGCGTACATGGTCCGGCCGGAGAGAGGGAAGCTCGCGACGGGGCTGCCGCAGCGGAGGCACAGCGTTTCGCCGTACACGTAGAAGCTCCGCCCTTCCGGATCGGAGCCGCGCGCCCTCCTCCTGTCGGCGGGCTCGATCGTCGCGAGCCGCGTCCGGGAGATCCCGCGGCGCATCATGCGGCGGGCGGCCGCCCAGAGCCGCGCGAGCTCGTCCGCCGTCAGGGAGGATGCCGGGCGCAGCGGATGGAGCCCCTCGACGAAGAGCGCCTCGGCCCGGTAGATGTTGCCGATGCCCGAGACGATGCGCTGGTCCAGGAGCGCGTGGGCGATCGGGACGTCGGTCCGCCCGAGACGCTCGAGGACGCGCCGCGCGTCGGGCCGCGCCGAGAGGATGTCGGGGCCCAGCCGCGCGAGGATCGCCGCGTACTCTTCTTCCGTGACGATCTCGCAGGTCGGAGGGCCGATCAGGTCCCAGACCGCCGCGCGAGAGGCCAGGCGCAGGCGCACGGTCGGCCGCGGCGGCGGCGCCGGAACCGCGCGCCGGTAGAAGTCCCCGAACATCCCGAGGTGGATGTGGACGATCGGGCCGCGCCGCCAGTGGTGGAAGAGATGCTTGCCCCGGGCCTCGGCCCGGTCGAACACGCGGCCGTCGAGCGCTTTCGCCTCCCTCGCGAATCTCTTCTGGGCGGCCGAGACGGCCAGCCGTCGCCCCGCGAGGTCGCGGTCGTGGGCCCGCGCGAGGCGGTGGAGGACGTTCCCTTCCGGCACGCGCCGATTCCCGGCCGCCTAGTAACGCCCGCCGACCGGCGCCGGGAGCGCTTCCAGCTCGTCGAGCTCCGCGGGCGTGAGATCGATGTCCGCAGCCGCGACATTCTCCTCGAGGTACCGGCGCCGCTGCGTGCCGGGGATGGCGAGGACGTGCTCTCCCCGCGCGAGGACCCAGGCGAGCGCGATCTGGGCGGCGGTGGCGCCCCGGCGCGCCGATACGGCGCGGACCCTCTCGACGATCGCCTGGTTCTCCGAGACCGCCTCGGGACGGAACCGCGGCAGCGTCGAGCGGAAGTCCTCCGAACCGAACCGCGCGCCGGCCGCGATCGCTCCTGTCAGGTACCCGCGGCCGAGCGGCGCGAAGGCCACGAAGGAAGCCCCGTGCGCCGCGCACCACGGCACGACGCCGGAGAGGTAGTCGCGGGTCCAGAGCGAAAGCTCCGACTGGACCGCGGTCACGGGATGGATCCGGGAAACCCGGTCGAGCTCCTCAACGGACGCCTCGGAGATGCCGAGGAAGCGGACCTTGCCGGCGGCGACGAGCCCCGCCATGGCGCTCCACGTCTCCTCCACCGGGACCCGCGGGTCCACGCGGTGAAGGTAATAGAGATCGATGACATCGATGCCCAGGCGCGCGAGCGAGCCGTCGCACGCCTCGCGGATGTGCTCGGCCCGGCCGTCTCGCCCGAACCGGTAGGTCGCCTTGTCCTCGACGACGAGGCCCGCCTTCGTCGCGACGACGACCTGCCCGCGCCGGTCCGCGAGAGCGCGGCCGAGGAGGGACTCGTTGGCGAAGGGGCCGTAGACGTCCGCCGTGTCGAAATGGTCCACGCCGAGATCGATCGCCCGGCGGATGACGTCGATCGCGGCCGCGTCGTCCACGGAGTGATCGCGGTAGCCCCAGCTGAACCCCATGCAGCCCAGGCCGACCGGAAAGACCGAGCGGCCCGTGACGCCGAGCCGCCTCCGGCGCGCGGCGGCGCCGCCGACACCGGCGCTCACCAAACGCGGACGCGTTCGGAGGGCGAGAGGTAGAGCTTCTCTCCCGGCTTCACGTCGAAGGCGGCGTACCAGGCATCGAGGTTGCGCACGGTCTCGCCCCTGTATTGGGCCGGCGCGTGGCCGTCGGTCAGGATCCTCTGCCGCAGCGCCGGTTCCCGGATCTTCTGCCGCCACGCCTGCGTGAAGGCGAGGAAGAACTGCTGGTCGCCCGACAGGCCCTGGACGGCCGGAGCCGGCTTCCCGCCGAGCGAGAGCCGGTAGGCGTCATAGGCCGCCGCCAGCCCGGCCACGTCGGCGATGTTCTCGGAGAGCGTCTGCTTGCCGTTGACTGCGAGGTCGGGGAAGGGGCGGTAGCCGTCGTACTGCTTGACGAGCTCCGCCGCGGCGGCCTGGAAGTGGGCGAGGTCCTCCTTCGTCCACCAGTTGTGGAGCCGGCCGGTCTCGTCGAAGAGCGCCCCCTGGTCGTCGAAGCTGTGGCTGATCTCGTGGCCGATCGTGGCGCCGATCGCGCCGTAGTTCATGGCCGCTGTGCGCCCGGGATCGAAATAGGGCGGCTGGAGGATGGCGGCCGGGAAGTTCATCGCGTTCATGACCGGAAGGTTGACCGCGTTGACCGTCTGCGGCGTCATGACCCACTCGCCCCGGTCGATCGGCTGGCCGAGCTTCTTCAGGTTCCGCTTGTATTCGAAGAGCGCCGCGCGCTCGGCGTTTCCCAGGGCGTCGCCGCGGACGATCTCGAGGCCCGAGTAGTCGCGCCACTTGTCGGGATAACCGACACCGACCGTGAGCGTCGCGAGCTTCGCCTTCGCCCTGGCCCGGGTCTCCGGCGCCATCCAGTCGAGCCGGTCGATGCGCTGCCGGAAGGCCTCCATGAGGTTGCGCACCATCTCCTGGGCTCGCGCCTTTTCCGACGGCGGGAAGTAGCGCGCGGCGTAGAGCTTGCCGACCGCCTCTCCCAGCGCGGCGTTGGTGGCGTCCACGGCGCGCTTCCAGCGGTCGCGCTGCTTCGGGGTTCCCGTCAGGCCGCGGCCGTAGAAGGCGAACGCCTCGTCGCCGAAGGCCTTCGGCAGGAAGGCGGACGCGTGCTCGATCGCCCGGAAGGCCAGGTAGTCCTTCCAGGTTTCGAGCGGCTGGCTTGCCACGAGCGCCGAGATGCCCGTCACCGCGCTCGGCTGCCAGACCACGAAGACAGGTTGATCTCCCAGCCCGGCCGCGGCGAAGAACGCCGTCCAGTCGAGGCCCGGGGCGTTCTTCTCGAAGTCCTGCCGGGCCCAGTGGTTGTTTCCCCTGGCGACGTCTTCCGTGTCCGCGCGGCTCCAATGCGTCCTGGCGATCGCCTGCTCGAGATCGAAGATCCGAGCGGCCTTCGCTTCGGCGTCGGCCGCGCGCGCGAGCTTCAGCACGGCGACGATGTGGGCCTGGTACTTCGACCGGATGTCGGCCATGCGCGGCGACGGGTCGAGGTAGTACTCCCGGTCGGGCATTCCGAGGCCGCCCTGCACCAGGAAGGGGGAGTACTTCGCCGGTTCGTCCAGGTCCTGCGCCACCCAGAGGCCGAGGATGTTGCCGGTGTGGAGGTGCGTGTTGTTGAACACGTCGACGTCCGCCCGCAGTGTCCTTCCAAGCGCTCCGGCGAGCGCCTGCCGGTCCGGAATTGCGGCGATCTTCTCGAGCGCGGGCCGGAGCGGCTTCAACCCCTTGCTTTCGATCCCCGCCTCGTCCATGAAGGTCGAGTAGGAGTCGCCGATCTTCCGCGCCTCGGAGCCCGCGGGCGCCCGGCGGGACGCTGTCTCTTTGATCAGCGCCGCGGTGCGCTGGCTCGACAGCTCGTCGAGCATGGAGCCGATCCCGAACGCGCTCCGGTCGGCCGGGATCTCGGTCGCCTTTACCCAGTTCCCGTTGGCATAGGCGAAGAAATCGTCGCCGGGCGTGACGGAGCGGTCCATGGCTTCCAGGTCGATCCCGTGCGCGGCCGGCACCGTCGCGCCGGGCCGCGATTCGGCGAACGCAGCCGGCGCCAGAGCCAGCCCGAGGAGAATCGCCGCGGCGCAGAAAACGTTGGTCCCGTTATCGGTTGTCATAATGGACAGAGCTTCCTTTCTCAAACCGCGCCGATGATATCGCCCGGTCCAATTCGCCCGATCCCCCGATCCCCCGATCACCCGATTCCCCGATCACCCGATTCCTAAAACCCGGGCGGCCGCTCCGGCGTCACGCCGAAGGCCCGCTCGAGCGCGATGCCGGCGCTGCCGAGCGTCCCCTCGGCGAAGAGCCTTCCCACGAGCGTCACGCCGTGCGGCACGCGCCTCTTCGGAGAGAGCTTCGGCAGCGGGTGCGCCGGGTCGGGCGCCCAGTCGCTCCGGGCCTCGCCCACCTCCACGAATCCGGCCGGCAGGGTGAGGGCGGGGTGTCCGGTGAAGTTCGTGATCGTCAGGATCTCGTCGCGCAGCGCCGGCACGAGGAGCAGGTCCACCTTCTCGAAGAGGCGGGCCATCTCCTGCGCCACCTTGCGGCGCAGGCGGTCGGCCTGGACGAAGTCTACGGCCGAGAGGAAGCGCGACTGCCGGAACGTGTTCGGCCAGCCGTCGGACACCTGCATCTTCAACTGGTCCACGCCGCGCGAGAGGGTCAGGTCTTCAAAGGAGGCGGCGGCCTCGGCGAAGAGGATCGTGTTGAGCGAGCCGTACGGCCAGTCGGGGAGCGCGACCTCCACCGCCGCCATCCCGAGGCGCCGGGCCGTCACGAGCGCGGCGCGGTCCACCTCCGTCGCCGGGCTCTCGTTCATCCAGGCCGGGAAATACCCGACCTTGAGCCCCCGGACGCTCCCGGCGGCGTCGAAGTCGAGACGGCTCGGCACGCTCGAGAGGTCCCCGGGGTCCTGTCCGGAGATCGCCGCCAGGACGAGGAAGGTGTCCTCGACGCCGCGGGCCATCGGCCCGAGCTTGTCGAGCGACCAGCAGAGCGTCATCGCGCCCGTCCGCGCCACCCTTCCGAACGTCGGCCGCAGGCCCGTGACGCCGCAGCGCATGGAGGGGTCCACGATCGAGCCCTCGGTCTCGCTGCCGATCGCGAAGCCCACGAGAGCCGCCGCCGTGGCGGCGCCCGGCCCCGCGCTCGACCCGCCCGAGCCTTCCTCGAGGAGCCAGGGATTCCTCGTCTGGCCGCCGAACCAGACGTCGTTCAGGGCGAGCGCGCCCAGGGAGAGCTTCGCCACGAGGACCGCGCCGGCGTCGTGCAGGCGCCTGACGACGGCCGCGTCGGCGTCGGGGACGCGGTCGCGGTATGGCTCGGCGCCCCAGGTCGTCCGGATCCCCTTCGTGTCGAGGAGGTCCTTCGTCCCCCACGGAATGCCGTGGAGCGGGCCGCGGTACTTCCCGGCCGCGATCTCCGCGTCCGCGCGCCGGGCCTGTTCGATCGCCAGGTCGCGGGTCGGGGTGATGACGCACTTCAACTTCGGGTCGAACCGATCGATCCGCTCGAGGTAGATCCGCGTCAGCCGCTCGGAAGTCAGGGCCCGCTTTTCGATCCACCGCGACAGCGCGGAAACGGGAGCGAACGCGATGTCGTCGTCCCGCCCGGGCAGCGGTCTCGGATCGGGCTCGCTTCGCACGAACCGGCCGCTCTCCGGGGCCGCGGAGACGCCCGGGATCAGCGGGTCCCACCGGGTCGCCGGCGCGAGCGAGGCCTCCAGGACGACTTTCCGGGGTCCCGTGCGCCGCTCCATGACGCCCGCCATCGCCTGCCGCCAGTTGCCGGCGGCCTGGGCCCGCTCGGCCGGCGTCAAGTCCACGCGCGCGAGCTTCTCCGCCTCGGCGAACGTGGCCGCGCTCACCTCGGGCCCCACCGGCGGCGCCGTGCCGAACGCGGGCGGCATTCCCGCGACGGGGGTGACCTGCGGGGCGGGCGCGGAGGCCTGCGCTTCTGCGGCGACGCGGCCCGCCGCGGCCACCCCGACCACTCCCGCGGCCGTGCGTGCGAGGAAATCCCTGCGCGATTCAGGCATCTCGTCCTCCTCTTCTTCAATCGTAGCAGCCCGTGGAAAAATGGATGCGGGCGTCGCGGCCGGCCTTTCGCATTTCACCGCGATCAGAACCCGTTCTACGGTCTGTTTCTCTTCCTCTCGATTTGCCGGGAGCAAGAGGCCGTCCGCCCCAAGGGGTTGCGGCGGCGCGGGGCCGTCCGCGGCGTCGGCGCTCCTCCCCGATGCGCCCCGGCATCGCCCTCGTCGCGCCTCCTTGCATCCGGCCCCACGGCGCCCGCAACGCGGCCTCACACCCTTTTTCCACGGGCTGCTGGCCCCGATCGTCGGCGAACTCCCCTCCGCCGGTGCTAGCATTCGCGAACCTTATCGGAGGAGACATGAGTACCGTGCGGCCTCTCGTCATGGCGTGCCTGATTCTTGCCGTCGCCGGCGCCGCTCTTGCGCAAACCACCGGCTCCCTCGCGGGCCGCGCCGCCGACGAGTCGGGCGGCGTCCTTCCGGGCGTCAACGTCGAGGCGAAGAGCCCTTCCCTCCAGGGAACGCGCGTCGTGGTCACGGACGGCTCGGGCCGGTACCGGATCACGCTGCTCCCCCCGGGGCAATACACGGTCGTCTTCACGCTGGCCGGCTTCCAGCAGGAAACGAAAACGAGCATCACGGTCAGCCTCGGGAACGAGTCGAGGATCGACGCCGTCCTGCGCCCTTCCGCCACCGCGGAGGTCCTCGTGACCGGCGAGGCGCCGGTCGTGGACACGGCCTCGACGAATCTCGGGACGAACCTGACCGCCCGCGCCGTCGAGACGCTCCCCACCGGAAGGAACTACTCGTCGGTCGTCCAGGTCGTGCCGGGCATCTCTTCGGACGCCGACCCGAGGAACGAGTCGCAGGCCACGATCACGGCCTACGGCTCCACCGGCGCCGAGAACGCGTTCTACATCGACGGCGTCAACACGACGGGCGTCGAGTACGGCTTCCAGGGCAAGGAGTTGAACTACGAGTTCATCCAGGAGATCAACGTCAAGACGGGCGGATACGAAGCCGAGTTCGGCCGCTCGACCGGCGCGATCATCAACGTGATCACGAAGTCCGGGAGCAACGAGTTCCACGGCGACGCCTTCGGCTACCTGGACGAGAAGGGACTGCGCGCGTCCGCGAAGCCGGTCGTCTCGACGGGCGGGACGGTCGAGGGATTCCGCAAGGAGGACTACGGCGCGGACCTCGGCGGCTTCTTCTGGAAGGACCGCATCTGGTTCTTCGCCGCCTACGACCGCGTCCACAACACGACGGACAACCTGTTCGGCGACCTGAAGAGCCAGTCGGTCAGCACGCGCAACCTGGCCTCGGGCAAGTTGACGCTCCGGCTGTCGGACAGCCACTCCCTCGTCGTCACGGCGTTTCAGGACCCCTCGACCGATTCGGGCGCGATCAACGACTCGAACCACACGTTGAACGGCGACCCGCTCACTTACGAGGGGCGGCAGGACCTGGGGGGCCGCGACTACGCGGCGCGCTACGAGGGGATCTTCGGAGCGCACCTGACGGCGGCCGCCCAGTTCTCGGTGCACCGGGAGCGCAACTCCGTCGGTCCGGCGACGACGGATGGCGACGCCGTTCAGTTCCAGGACGCGAGCAGCGACTTCTTCCAGACGGGCGGCTTCGGCCTGATCCAGCTGAAGAACTTCAAGCGGACGGCGTACGGCGCCTCTCTCTCCCCTTTCTTCGGCGACCACGCGATCAAGCTCGGGGTCGAGTACGAGAAGGCGGAAGCGGAGGTCATCAAGCGCGAGTCGGGAGGCCAGCTCGTCACGATCTTCGCCAACCCCGTCAACCCGGCCAGGCCGATCTATCAACACTCCTACTGGACGACGCCGAACGCGACCGTGGACAACGCGCCGCTCTCGATTCTCGAGGCCTCTCCCGCCCACAAGAACACGACGCTCTACCTTCAGGACAGGTGGACCGTGCTGCGCAACCTGACGTTGAACGTCGGCGTCCGCTGGGACCACCAGCAGATCATCGACGCGGGCGGGACGTCGCAGGTGGACTTGAAGCACGACTGGGCGCCCCGCGCCGGCGTGATCTGGGACCCGACGAGCGACCACCGAACGAAGGTCTTCGCGTCGTACGGGCGCTTCTACGAGGAGATCCCGATGGACCTCGTGATCCGCTCCTTCTCCTACGAGCGGCAGCCCCGGATCATCAACTACAGTCCGACGGACCATCGCCCCGATCCGGACGCCGAGAGCGACTTGGGCACCCCTTCGGCCATCCTCGGCGGTTTCACCGAGCCTTCGGACCCGAACATCCACGGCCAGTACCTGACGGAGTTCGTCGTGGGGGGGGAGCGGGAAGTGATGACGGACGTCGCGGTCGGCATCAAGGGGGTCTACCGCGACTACGGAAACGTCATCGAGGACTTCCTGTGCCAGGACGACGGGACCTACTGCATCGGCAACCCGGGCAAGGGGATCATGCGGCAAGTCTTCGGGCTCGACTACACGACGCTCTACGACGCGCCGCGGCCCGTGCGGATCTATCGGGGAGTGCAGCTGGACGTGACGAAGCGATTCTCGAACAACTGGCAGGCGATCGCGTCATACATCTACTCGAAGATCGAGGGGAACTACGACGGCGAGTATTCCCCCTTCACCCAGACGACCATCAACGATCCCAACATCTCCGCGGCGTACGACTACTACGATTTCTTCACCGACGGCCGCAACCTCTCGAAGATCACCAACCGGGGGCCGCTCTCCAACGACCGGCGGCACCAGTTCAAGGTCTCCGGCGTCTACCTGACCCCGTGGAGGCTGTCGATCGGCCTCGCGGCGTATTACCGCACGGGGACGCCGCTCACGCGCTACGGATACTCGGACGCCTATGGGCGCTACGAGTTCTTCCTGACCGAGCGCGGCGCGGAGGGCCGGACGCCCGCCAACTACGAGGCGGACCTCCATCTCGGATACCCGATCGCCCTGGGCCCCGTCACCGTCAACCTGCTCGTGGACGTGTTCAACGTCTTGAACGCCCAGCGCGCGGTCCTGCTGGACGAGCGGTGGGGATTCCAGGAGGCGGACAACGCGTCTCCGACGCCGGTCAACCCGAACTACGGGAAGCCCGTCTTCCGGACGCCGCCGACCTCCGCCCGGCTCGGAGCGCGGGTCAGCTTCTAGCGGGGGATCGATGGCGGGCGCTCCGCTTCCGCCCGGCAGGACCGGCCTGCCGGTCCTTGGAGAGACGCTGACGGCGCTCAAGGACGGATTCGCGTTCGTCGAGGCCGGGGCGCGAAAGCACGGGCCGATCTTCCGAACACACCTCTTCGGCCGGGCCACGGCGGTCATCACCGGGCCGGACGCCAGCGCTCTCTTCATCGACTCCGCCCGCGTGCAGCGCGAAGGCGCGATGCCGCCGCACATCGAGACTCTGTTTGCGGGCCGGAGCCTGCCGCTCCTGGACGGCGAGGAGCACCGCGACCGGAAGCACTTCGTGATGGCGGGCTTCACCCGGGAGGCCATCGTCGCCTATCTGCCGGTCATGCAGAACCTCGTGTCGGAGTTTCTCGGCCGGTGGTCGGCCGAAGGGGAGGTGCGGCTCCTCGACGAGTTCAAGCGGCTCGCGATCGAGACGATCGCCGTGACGGTTCTCGGCCTCTCCCGCGGACCGGCGCTCGACGCCGTGCTCGCGGATTACGGCGTCGTGGGGGGCGGATTCTCGAGCCTCCCGATCCCGCTCCCCGGCACGGCTTACACCCGGGCCAGGCGCGCCCTCGCGCGGATCCTCTCCGTCTACGAGACCTGCGTCCGCGAGCACCAGGCCGCGCCGCGGGACGACGGGCTCTCGCGCATCCTCGCGGCGAGGACCGAAGGCGGCCGCGGCATCACGATGGAGGAAGTGAAGAGGGAGCTGCACCACGTCGTCGTCGCGGGGCTGATCGTCTGGGCCTGGTTCGTGGAGGCGATCCTGGAGCTCGACGGAGACCCGGAGGCGCGCGGCCGGCTGACCGCCGAGGTCAGGACGCATTGCCCGGAAGGGCCCCTGACGCTCGAGACGCTCGGGAAGATGTCCGAGTTGCAGATGATCTCGATGGAGATCCGCCGCTTGAGCCCGGTCGTGTTCGTCTTCTTCGGGAAGGCGCGGGAGACCTTCGAGTTCAACGGGTGCACCGTCCCTAAGGGATGGGCCGTCCTCTGGGGGCACCGGTCGTCCCACATCCGGCCCGAGATCTACTCGGACCCGGAGGCGTTCGATCCTTCGCGGTTCTCTCCCGCGCGCGCCGAGCACAAGAGGCACGAGTACGCGTACGTCCCCAACGGCGCGGGGCCTCCCACGGGCCACAAGTGCGCGGGCTACGAATTCGCCCCGCTGTTCCTCCAGGTCTTTTTGGTCGAACTTTCCCGGGCGTACGACGTAACGATCCAGAAGCCTCAGGACCTCGGCCTCGACTGGAGCCGCGTTCCCCCCGAGCCAAGGGAGGGACTCCGGGCCAGGGTCCGGCGCCGGCAGGTCGTGTAGTGGTTGGGACTCGGAAAGAGGAGGCCTCCATGAGAGTCGTCTCGAAGAAGTCCGGGAGCCGTCGCGACTGGGCGCGCGCCGCGCTCCTCTCGATCCTCGCCCTCGGCCTGGTCCGCGTTCTCCCCGGGGAGACCCCCGACCCCGGCACGGCCGCGAAGCTCAAGGGCTTCGATGCCTGGATGGCCCAGACCCTGAAGGACTGGAACGTCCCGGGGATCGGGGTCGGCATCGTCGTCGGCGACAGGCTCGTCTTCGCGAAGGGGTACGGCTACCGCGACTACGGCCAGAAGCTCCCCTTCACGCCGAACACGCTCTACCAGATCGCCTCGAACTCGAAACTCTTCACGGCCGTCGCCGCGGGGCTCCTCGTGGACGAGGGGAAGCTGACCTGGGACAAGCCGGTCCGCGAGTCGGTCCCGTCGATCCAGTTCTACAACGATTACCTGAACCAGACCGTGACGCTGCGCGACATGCTCTCCCACCGCACGGGCATCACCCGCCACGACACGATCTGGTACCAGTCGCCCGACTCGCGCAAGGAGCTCTTCGGGAAGTTGAAGTACATGGAGCCGAAGGAGCCGCCGCGCACCGTCTTTCTCTACAACAACATGATGTACGCCGCGGCGGGATACCTCGTCGAGCTCCAGTCGGGCAAGACCTGGGAGGAGTTCGTGCGGGAGCGGATCTTCCAGCCGCTCGAGATGAACAACTCGCTCTTCTCCATCGCCGAGATGGTCAAGCGGCCCGACTTCGGCGTGGCCTACACGGAGAAGCGCGACAGCTTCGAGATCTACAAGATCCCCTACTACGAGGACACGGCCGGGATGGCCCCCGCCGGCGCCATCGTCTCGAACCTCGAGGACATGTCCCATTGGCTGATCGCCCTGATGAACGCGGGCGCGTACAAGGGGAAGCAGGTCCTGCCGGCCGACGTGCTCCAGGCGACGCTCCAGCCGGCGATCGCGCAGCCCAACACCCTCCCCCTGGTTCGCGGATGGTGGGAGATCCTCAACCCGGCGTACGGCATGGGACGCTGGACCTCCTCATACCGCGGGCATCTGCTGGCGTACCACGGCGGGGATCTCGACGGCTTCCACTCGCAGGTCTCCTTCATGCCGCAGGAGAAGATCGGCGTCCTGGTGGCGGTCATCGGCGACCACGCCGCGATCCTCTACAACCTCGTCAGCTACAACGTGTACGAGCGCCTTCTCGGGCTGGACCAGACGCCGTGGACGAAGCGGTGGCTGGAGATCCGGCTGAAGGGGAAGAAGGCCGGGACGGAATCGCGGACGAAGGCGGGCGCGGACCAGGTGAAGAACACCAAACCCTCGCATCCGCTCGGGGACTACGTGGGCCAGTACGAGCATCCCGCCTACGGCCTATTGAAGATCGGGCTGGTTGCCGGCCAGCTCCAGTTCGACTTTCACAAGATGAATTTCCCGATGACCCATTACCACTACGACCGCTTCGACACGCCCGACGACGAGCGCTACGGAAAGTGGTCCGTCAACTTCGGAACCAATCCGGAGGGGGACGTGGACAGGGCCCTCATGTCCCTGGACGAGGCCGAGGCGGTTTTCACGCGCCGCCCCGAGACGCTCGACGCGGGCGTCTTGAAGGAGCTCGCCGGGACCTACGAGACGCCGACGGGGGCGAAGTTCCAGGTCGTCCTGAAGGAGGACGGCGCCCTCTTCCTCGTCTTCACCGGCCAGCCCGAGCACAAGCTCATCGCCTACAAGGGGCTGAAATTCCGGATCCCGGAATTCTCGGATGTCATCTGGGAGTTCGCCATGGAAAACGGGAAGGCGACGGCCCTGAAGCAGAGAGACCCGTCCGGAGAATTCACGTTCATTCGAAGGTGAGCCCGAGCCCCCGCGGCCGGATAAGAAAAGGGCCCCTCTCGGGGCCCCGTTGAATGGACGGCGCTTCGCGGGCGCCGCCGGAAACGCGATTACGCGCGAGCGTAGCTGGACGCGGTCTCGTAGGTCTCCACCTTGGGAGTTCCCTCGATGAACACGTTCATCTTCGCCAGGACTTGCGGGTAGGTCGCCGTCTCGTAAATTTCGGCGTCCTTCCGGTTGTCCCAGAGGCTGATGAAGTGCGCGCCCTTCGGGTTGACGAGCGTCACTTCCTCCTGGAAGCCGTTCTGCTTGCGCAGCATCGGAAGGACTTCCTTCTCGAAGAGGTTGTTCAACTCGACCTCTTTGCCGCTCTTGATCTGGAAATGGACGTTGCGTGCGAATCTCATGACACTTCTCCCTGAACCCTTGAACATATGGCCTTCATCGGAGAGTCCGAAACGGAGGGCCGACGTCGACAAGGTACCGAAACCGGCTTGGACCTTTGAAGGAATTCCAGACTATCACACATTGGAGGCTGACACTGCGCGCGCCGGAACTCTTTCCGGATTGTTTCCTCGAAAGGACCTGTGGCGCCATCCGCTCCTCGTCATTCGGCCGCGCGCGCGACGTGACTTGTTTCGCAAGTGAACAGTCGACTGCGCCCGTGTTGAGAATCGCCGGGAGCGGGAACGTCCTGGACCTCGCCTGTCCTCGGCGAGGATGCACTCGATGCCGGAGAGCGGGTTGCGGCAGATCCGCGGCGGTGAGACCTCAGCGGACGCGGCGCGCGAGCTCGGACTTGACTCGGGCGAGCTTCGAGGCGAGGCGATAGAACTGGCCGCCGTCGACCTCTTCCGAATACGGCGGCGTCGGGGCCGGCCGTTGAGATCCCGCGAAACACCCGCGGTTATCGATGGTCCAGTGGCGAAAAGTCCAACCCGCGACCGTCTGAACTGATTGGCTGCTCATGGAGGTGCCTGCTTTCTTCCCGAGACCGGAGGCGGGCACTCCTTGTTTCCTGGATGCGGTCCGTCGGCGGTGAAGGAGCCGCCAGCCTATCACATCGGCTCAATGGACCGCGGTGATGTCGTCGTCGTTCCCGTCGTGAATCCCGACGGCCGCGTCCTGGCCGAGCTGGGCTACCTCCAGCGCAAGAACACCGACGGGAGCTACGGCGGCGGCTGCGGCGTGCCCAACATCGGCGTGGACCTGAACCGCAACAACGACTTCAAGTGGGGCACGGTGAACAAGCCGAGCGAGTCGAAGTGCTCCGAAACGTATCCCGGACCCCTTCAGGCCTCCGAGCCGGAGACGACGGCGGTGCGGGACCTCATCCGGTCCCTCTTCCCGGACCCAACCTGGTTCTCTGGCCATGGGGATACACCGCGAACGCGGCGCCCAATTCCGCGGACCTCTCGGCGATCGGCCACAAGTTCGCCTCCTACAACGGCTTCACGCCGGGGCAGTCGATCGGCCTCTATCCGACCTCCAGCGCGGGCCCGCCGACACGGATCCGGCGCCCGCCACGGCGACCGGGGTCCTCATCACTCTCCACTCCTACAGCGGCGAGCTCGGCATCGCGTCCTACACGTTCGAGACGCACGGTACGACGAGGCGTCCAACGGCGGCCGGTCGATCGTCGCCAACGCCACGAGCGAGGTCGCGACGGCCCTCTTCGGCCCGTTCATCGAGCGACACCTCGTCTTTGTCCGCGCGCAGGACTCCAACGGCAACTGGGGGCCGGTGCGCGGCGTCTTCACGCCCGATCCGGCCTGCGCCTCGACGGACGGGACTTTTCCGTCGGGAGCGCCCGGGCTCGTGATTCATTCGGCCGGTGGAGCGACCGCCGTTCACAAGGCCGACAGCTTCCAGGTCACGTTCCCCTGACGGCGCCCGCGGCCGCCGCGTGGTATGCTGGGTTCCTCCGATCCTTCCGACGGTCCACGCCTTCCCGAACGGTCCGCGCCCGTCGCCCGGTATTTCGGCGAGAAAGAGAGCGCCCGTGGAAGACGTCTTACATCATTGGAACTGCAGGGGCTGTGGCCGGACCAACGCGACCGCAATCGAGCGGGACGGCACCGTGAGGTGCGAGTACTGCCAGGACGTGAAGTGCATTCAGCCCGGCCGGAAGCGGGGAGACGAGAGCCCGGGCCAGATCTCCCGATTCAGCCGCAGAAATCTGCCGCCTCTCTTCAATCAGCAAACGCATTGATAACGATGCGTCGAGCCGAGAGATTGCTGCGATTCGACGGCGGGCGTTCGTGATGAAGCCTCTGACCGTGTTCGAGGCCGAGGCCGAGGCCCGATTCCGGTGGGGCGGTGTCTTCGCGCGGGGCTTCGCCCGCTACTCGAGCGGAAAGCACCAGCCTTTCGAGGTCGGAGCGAAGCGGTTCGGGACGGTCGAGATCCGGGGGCGAGGGTCGTCGTGGGAGTCGGCGTTCAACAACGCCGACGTCCTCACGAACGGAAAAGACTCCGGGGCACCGGCAAGCCCGAGCGCGAGAGGCAATGCCCCGGGTCATCCGATCCGCCGCCATCCCTGATCCCTTTCTTCAACTGACCGCGCACGGCTCCATGCGATGGCGCGATCACCCCTCGAATAGAATCGGGCCGTGATCCCGAGGGAACCGTCTCTCCTCCTCTCGGCCGTCTTTCTGCTCGCGGCGGCCGGGCTCTCCGCCGCCGGTGGCGGCCGCGCGTCTCCCGGCTCTTCCGGGAGCGGCGGATACCAGGACCTGCTCTCGTTCTTTCGAGAGTGGCGGACGTTCCAGAGGCCGAAGCTCGCCGGCGGCGTGCCGGACTACACGGCCGGCGCGATGGGGGAGCAGCGGCGCGAGCTCGACGCTTTCCGGAAGCGCCTCGCGGCGATCGATCCGAGCGGCTGGCCCGCCGCCGAGCAGGTGGACTACTTCGTCGTGCGCGCGGAGCTTGCCGGCCTCGACTTCGATCACCGGGTCCTGAAGCCCTGGGCCAACAACCCGGCCTTCTACGTCACGGTCTTCGCGGAAGAGAGCGACCAGCCCGCCCGCGAAGGGCCGTTCGCGTGGGGCGCCGTGGAGCTCTGGACCTACCGTTTCCCGCTGACCGCGGAGAGCGCGGCCGAGATCGACGCCGGGATCCGCGCGATCCCGGGGCTGCTCGCCCAGGCGAAGGGCAACCTGATCGGCGACGGCCGGGACCTCTGGATCTCCGGCGCGAAGAGCGTGCGGCAGCAGAGCGCCGACATCGCCCTGCTCGCGGCGAAGGTCGGGAGCGCGCCGGCCGGGTTGAAAGCGAACATCGAGAAGGCGAAGAATGCCACGGACGACTTCGCGGCCTGGCTCGACGCGCAGTCCGCGGTGAAGCACGGGCCCTCCGGCATCGGAGTCGAGAACTACGACTGGTACCTGAAGCACGTCCAGCTCGTCCCCTACACCTGGCGCGAGGAAGTAGCGCTCATGGAGCGCGAGCTCGCCCGCTCCCACGCCCTCCTCGCCATGGAGGAGCTGCGCAACGCGAAGCTCCCGCAGCCGACTCCCGTCGCGAGCGCCGAGGAGTATTCACGGCGCTTCAGCGCCGCGGTCACGGAGTACATGGCGTACCTCAGGGACCACGAGATCCTCACGGTCCGCGACTGGATGGACGGCGCGCTGCGCGCCCGGATCGGCGAGTACAGCCCCGGCCCCCGCGAGTTCTTCGGCGAGGTGGACTACCGGGACCCCGAGGTGATGCGCACGCACGGCTACCACTGGTTCGACAAGGGGTTCCTCGAGCGCGAGCCGCCCGTGAGCCCGATCCGCCGCGGCGCGCTCCTCTACAACATCTTCAACACGCGCACCGAGGGGCACGCGACCGGCTGGGAAGAGCTGATGATGCAGGCCGGCATGTTCGATTCGCGGCCGCGCTCCCGCGAGTTGGTTTACATCCTGGTCGCGGAGCGGGCCGCGCGGGCGCTCGGCGAGCTCAGGATGCACTCCAACGAGATGATGCTCGAGCAGGCGTCCGCGTTCGCCTGCGCCAACACGCCGCGGGACTGGCTCCGCATGGACGGCAGCCTCGTCCGCGCCGAGCAGCACCTCTACCTCCAGCAGCCCGGCTACGGGACGAGCTACCTGATCGGCAAGATCGAGATCGAGAAGCTCCTCTCCGAGCGGAAGCGGCAGCTCGGCGAAGGCTTCACGATGAAGCGCTTCATGGACGAGTTCAACGCCGCCGGCCTCGTCCCGGCCTCGCTCCTGCGCTGGGAGCTGACCGGCCGCCAGCCGGACGACGTCCGCCGCATGCTGAACTGATCCGCCCCGGCGTCGGGCCCGCCTCCCTACGTCGGCACGCGACGGCCCTGCCGCGACAAGAGAACCGGGCCGTCGCTTGTCGTTCGGTCGCATAAGCAGCGAGGCGATTGTTGTTCTGTGGTGTGCTCCCTCACTCACGCCTCCTCCGGGAGGCGGTCCCGCCGCCGGGGCTTCACCCGGCTAAGCCGAGCTGAGAGCCCATCCAGGGCGAGTTTTTCGCCACCGCTTGACATATCAATTAATTTTGATATATTGAGCCGCGTGAAACTGGACGCGAAGACGGCGCTGATCTTCCACGCCCTGTCGGACGAGACGCGGCTCGCGGTGCTCGGCCGGCTCCGGAGCGGGGAGCGGTGCGTCTGCGACTTGATGGACGTGCTCGGGGCCGCGCAGTCCCGGCTCTCGTTCCACATGAAGGTCCTGAAGGACGCCGGGCTTGTCGTGGATCGCCGGGAAGGCCGGTGGGTCCACTACGCGCTCGACCCGAACGGCCTGGATATGGCCGGAGGTGTGATCGCGTCCCTGCGGAACAGCAAGGGCGCGGAGGCGGCCGCGTGCTGCGCGAAATGACCTGGCATACTCGGCACTTCGAGATCTCCTGATTATTTTTTGGAGGCAGACCATGACGGACCAGAACATCGCAGACATCGTCCGAGAGAAATACGGCAACGCCGCCCGGCAGGTCCTTTCCGGCGGCGAGGCTTCTTGCTGCGGAAAGACCTCCGCGTCCGGGCTCTCCGGAGACCCGATCACGTCCAACCTCTACGCGATCTCGGAGAAGGCCGAGGTGCCGGAAAAGGCCTTTCTCGCCTCGCTCGGGTGCGGGAACCCGACCGCGCTGGCGAAGCTCGAGCCGGGCGAGATCGTTCTGGACCTGGGCTCCGGAGGCGGCATCGACGTGCTCCTCTCCGCCAAGCGCGTCGGCCCGTCGGGAAAGGCCTACGGCCTCGACATGACCGACGAGATGCTCGAGCTCGCCCGGGAGAACCAGGCGAAGGCGGGCGTGGAGAACGCCGAGTTCCTGAAGGGGCAGATCGAGAACATCCCGCTGCCCGATGGGAGCGTGGACGTGATCGTCTCCAATTGCGTCATCAACCTCTCGGCCGACAAGGACCGGGTCCTCCGCGAGGCCTTCCGGGTCTTGAAGCCCGGCGGCCGCCTCGCCGTGTCGGACGTCGTCGTCTCGGGGGAGGTCCCGGCGGCGATCCGGCAGAGCATCCTGCTATGGGTCGGATGCGTGGCCGGGGCCCTCTCGGAAGAGGAATACCGTGGGAAGCTCGCGGCCGCGGGGTTCGCCGAGGTCACGGTCGAGCCGACGCGGATCTACACGGTCGCGGACGCCAGGGAGTTCCTCGAGTCCGCGGGGATCGACGTCGCCGCGATCGCGCCGCAGGTGGAGGGGAAGATCCGGAGCGCCTTCGTCCGCGCCGTCAAGCCCAGGGCGGCCTGAGCCCCACGGAGTTCCGGCCGCCGCAAAGAGCCTGAGCTTCCCCGGAGAGTCCGGTTTACAATCGCCGCCGTCTCGCACATGACAGTCTCAACCGGCTCCCGGCTTGGCCCATACGAAATCCTCGCGCCTCTCGGGGCGGGAGGCATGGGCGAGGTGTACCGGGCGCGGGACCAGCGGCTGCGGCGCGACGTCGCCATCAAGGTCCTGGCGGGAGACCTCTCCGCCGACGCCGATCGCCGCAAGCGCTTCGAGCAGGAGGCGCGCGCGGCCTCGTCCCTGAACCACCCGAACATCGTGACCATCTACGACATCGGCTCGGCCGACGGAACGGTCTACATCGCCATGGAGCTCATCGATGGCCGGACCCTTCGCGATCTGCAGAGCGAAGGGCTTCCGCCTGCGCGGAAGCTCCTCGACATCGCCTTCCAGATCGCGGACGGCCTCGCCAAGGCGCACGCGGCCGGGATCGTCCATCGCGACCTGAAGCCCGAGAACATCATGGTGACCCGCGACGGCGTCGTCAAGATCCTGGACTTCGGCCTCGCCAAGCTCCTGCTGCGCGAAGAAGGCCTCTCCGGAGACAGCGCCACGGCGATCGAGGAGACGAGGCCGGGAACGGTCCTCGGCACCGTCGGCTACATGTCTCCCGAGCAGGCGAGCGGCAAGCCGATCGACTACCGCTCAGACCAGTTCTCGCTCGGGTCGATCCTCTACGAGGTCGCGACCAGCAAGCGCGCGTTCCAGCGCGACACGACCGCCGAGACCCTCACCGCGATCATCCGCGAGGACGCGGAGCCGATCGGCAGGATCAACGCGAGCGTGCCGGCGCCGTTCCGGTGGATCGTCGAGCGCTGCCTCGCCAAGGACCCGGAGGGGCGCTACGCCTCGACGCGCGACCTCGCGAGCGACGTGCGGTCGATCCGCGAGCACCTCTCGGAGGCTTCCGTCTCCGGCGAGATCTCGGGCGCCGCTCCCATCGTCCCGGCGGCGGCGCCGCCGCCCGTCCGGCGGGGCGGGTTCCTCCGCGCGGCGCTGACCGCGGCGGCTCTCCTGGCCGCGCTCGCGGCCGGCATGCTGCTCGAGAAGCGCCTCTCGCGGTCGTCGCCACCTTCCTACCAGCAGATCACCTTCGGAAGCGGGACGATCCGCTCCGCGCGCTTTGCGCCGGACGGTCAGACGATCGTCTACAGCGTCGCCTGGGACGGCAACCCGTTGAAGCTGTACCTCAAGCACCCGTCCAGCCCGGACTCGCTCCCGCTGGAGCTGCCGAGCTCGAATCTCCTCGGGATCTCGCCCACGGGCGAGATGGCGATCGCGCTCGATTGCCGCTCCAACCACCCCGGCGTCTGCGCCGGCACGCTGGCGCGCGCGGCCCTGACGGGCGGCGCGCCGCGGGGCGTGGCCGAGGGCATCCAGGAGGCGGACTGGGCGCCCGACGGCGTGAAGCTCCTCATCGTTCGCGACGTCGCCGGCAAGTCGCGCATCGAGTTCCCGCTCGGGAAGGTGCTCTACGAGACCGCGGGGCACGTCAGCTACGCGCGCCTCTCGCCGAAGGGGGATCGCGTCGCGTTCCTCGACCACCCCTTCCCGCTCGACGACGCCGGCACGGTGGCCGTGGTGGATCTCTCGGGAAAGAAGACCACGCTGACGGGCAAGTGGGCGAGCGAGCACGGGCTCGCCTGGACTCCCTCGGGCGAGGAGATCTGGTTCAGCGCGACCGAGGCGGGAGCCAACCGCTCCCTCTACGCCGTGACGCTGGCGGGGAAGCTGCGCGTCGTCGCGCGGGTGCCGGGCGGCCTGAAGCTGCACGACATCGCCCGGAGCGGCCGCGTGCTCCTGACCCGCGAGAGCCCGCGCGTGGGCATCCGGGGAGTTCTTGCGGGCGACGCGCGTGAGCGCGACATGTCGTTTCTCGACTACTCGTTCGCGGCCGACCTCGCCCCGGACGGCAGGATGCTGCTCTTTGACGAGGAGGGGGAAGCCGGCGGCGCCAACTACACCGTCTTCCTGCGAAAGTCGGACGGGTCCCCCGTGGTCCGCCTCGGCGAAGGCAATGCCCTCGCTTTGTCGCCCGATATGAAATGGGCGCTCTCGATCATCCCGGTTCCCAACTCTCCCTTTCTGTTGCTGCCGACCGGCACCGGAGAGCCGAAGAAGATCGTCGTCGAGGGGATCGGCCCCGAGCAGGCCGCGTCGTGGCTGCCCGACAGCAAGCGGATCCTGTTCGCCGGCAGCGAGCCGGGGCACCGCTTGAGGCTCTACGTCCAGAGCGCGGACGGCGGCAAGGCCCGGGCGATCACGCCGGAAGGGGTCGCGGTGGGTCTGCCCGGATTCGCGATCACGTCCGACGGCAAGAACGTCGCGGCGATCGGGCCGGACCACAACTGCGCGCTGTATCCCGTGGACGGCGGCTCGCCCCGTCCCGTCGCCGGCGTGGCGGAGGGCGAGTTCCCGCTGCGTTTCTCGCCCGACGACCGCTCGCTCTTCGTCTGGAAGCGCGGCGACGTCCCGGCGCGCGTCACGAAGCTCGACGTCGCGACGGGCCGGCGCGAACTCTGGAAGGACCTTCTGCCGGCCGATCCCGCCGGCGTCGAGCGGATCTCCAACGTTCTCGTGGCGCCGGACGGGAAGTCCTACGCCTACTGCTACGCGCGCCTCCTCTCCGACCTCTTCGTCGTCGAGGGCCTGAGGTAGGCGCGCTCACGCGCGCGGTCCAAGGCCCAAGGTCCAAGGTCCAAAGTAGAACCGCGGGAGCCGGAGACCTTATAGTCTCTCGCGCCATGTCCGGACAGATCGTTGTTCGTGGATTGCGCAAGCAGTTTCCGAAGGTCCTTGCCGTGGCGGGGGTGGACATGGACATCGCCGCGGGCGAGGTCTTCGGCCTGCTCGGACCCAACGGCGCCGGCAAGACCACGACGCTCGAGATGATCGAGGGCTTGACACCGGCCGACGCCGGGGAGATCGAGATCTGCGGCCTGAACTGGCGTCAGCACGCGCAGCAGATCCGGGCCCGGATCGGCGTGCAGCTGCAGGCGACGAGCCTCTACAACAAGATCACTCCGCGCGAGGCGCTCGATCTCTTCGGCTCCTACTACCCGAAGCGGCGCGGCACGGACGATCTCCTCGATCTCGTGCAGTTGAAGGACAAGGCGGACGCCTACCACGTCACGCTCTCGGGGGGGCAGGCGCAGCGCCTGGCGCTCGCGCTCGCCCTCGTGAACGATCCGGAGGTCGTCTTCCTCGACGAGCCCACCGCCGGCCTGGACCCGCAGGGGCGGCGCTCGCTCTGGGAGGTCGTGCGCGCGATGAAGGCCGAGGGGCGCACGACGATGCTCACGACGCACTACATGGACGAGGCCGAGGCGCTCTGCGACCGGCTCGCGATCCTCGATCACGGCCGGATCCTGCGCTCGGGCACGCCGGCCGAGTTGATCGCGGACCTCGGGATCCCGAGCGTCGTCGAGCTGACGTTCGACGGCGCGGCGCCCGATCCCTCCTCCTTCGCGGCGCGCCTGGGGGACGCCGCCGCGGTCGAGGCGCGCGGAGACGTCTGGGAGATCCCGACCCGCGATCCGAAGACGCTCCTGCCGAGGGTCTTCACCACGATCGAGAGCCAGCGCCTGGAATACAACCAGGTGCACGTGCGCCGGGCGACGCTCGAGGACGTCTTCCTCCAGCTGACCGGCCGGAGCCTGCGCGAATGAGCGAGACCGCGATGACCCTGCCCAACCCGTTCCAGCTTCTCCTCCGGCAGTTCTCGAACGAGTGGCGGCTGTACGCGCGCGACCGCGGCGCCATGTTCTGGACGTTCCTCTTCCCGCTCCTGATGCTCTTCGGCTTCGGCGTGATCTTCCGCTCGGGAGGGCCGCCGCCGCTGACGCTCGTGCGCGTCGCGCCGGAGCGGGAGTCGGCCCGCGACCGCGCGTTCGTGAAGGCGCTCGAGGAGGCGCACCTGACGGTCGTGACGATGCCCGCCGCGCAGGCGGAGGCGCGGTGGAGCAAGGGCGAGACGATGGCGCAGCTCGAGAGCGCCGGCGGCGGCTATCGCCTGCGGCTGAACAGCTATCTCATCGTCCAGGGCCAGGTGGCCGCGCTGGCCGCGAGCCAGGCGTACCTCGTGGCGCAGGCCCGGTCAAACGGCGCGCCGGAGCCGGAGCGCATCCCGGTCGTGGTCGAGAGTCCGGGCCACGCGCACGCGGAGAACTACGCCGCGTTCCTCGTGCCCGGGTTGATCGGCCTGAACCTGCTCACGATGGGCCTCTTCTCCGTCGGCATGGTGACGGTCTCCTACCGAGAGAAGGGGAAGTTCCGGCGGCTCGCGGTGACGCCGCTTCCCAAGTGGGTCTTCCTGCTCGGCCAGATCCTGCAGCGCGTCACCGTCGTGGTGCTGCAGACGGCGCTCCTGCTCCTCGCGGCCCGCCTGGGCTTCCGGATCGCGAACCAGGGCTCGACCGCGCTGCTTGTCGCCCTCGTGATGTTCGGAACGGCGACCTTCATCGCCATGGGCTTTGCCCTCTCGAGCCTCGCCTCGACGATCGAGACCTACGCGCCGATCTCGAACCTCGTCTTCTTCCCGATGATGCTCCTCTCGGGCGTCTACTTCCGGCTCGACAGCGCGCCCCAGTGGATGCAGAAGGCCGTCTTCCTCCTCCCCCTCTCTCCCTACCTGCGCGTCCTGCGCGCGGTCTTCAACGACGGCGCCACGCTCGCGGGCCACGGCGCGGGGCTCGCGGTCCTCGCCGGCTGGGCGATCCTCGCGTTCGTGCTGGCGGTCAAGCGTTTCCGCTGGGTATAGGCGGCGCTCCTCGATCTTGTAGACTCCACCGCCCCGGTTTTGTCCGAAAGGAGAGAGCGATGAAGGAGACGAAGCGTCCCGCCGCTCGAAAGGCGGGCGCCGCGAAAAAGAAAGCGGTCGTGCGCCGCGCGAGCAAGAGCGCGAAAGCGCGCCCGAAGCGCGCGGCAAGGCCGGCGGCCGTTCGAGGTCAGTCGTCGGACCTGAAGCGTCGGTACCTCGGCTTTTTCGCGAAGGAATTCCCGACCACGTTGAGGGTCATGAAGGCGTTTCCGGCGGGGAAGGACGACTTCAAGCCGCACGACCGCTCGTTCGCCGCCTCGCGGCTCGTGCACACCTTCACGATGGAGAACGGAATCGTTTACAAGGCCGTCCGCGGCGAGCTGACGATGCCGCCCGACCTGCCGCCCGCGCCGGCCACGTTCGCCGAAGCCGTCGAGAACTACGAGCGGGGAGCGAAGGAGTTGATGGCGGCCGTCGAGAAGATGCCGGATTCGCGCCTCTCGGAAACGGTGACCTTCTTCACCGGGCCGGGGCAGATGGGACTGGTCCCCGTCGGTGAGATCCTGTGGCTCATGCTGATGGACTCGATCCACCACCGCGGCCAGCTCTCCGTCTACGTCCGCATGGCCGGCGGCAAGGTCCCCTCGATCTACGGCCCCAGCGCCGACGAGCCCTGGATGTAGGGCGGGCCTACGGGGCCTGCTTCCCGGCGAGCGCCCGGAGCTTCTCGAGAGCGCCCGGGTTCTCCGGATCGAGCTCGAGGGCCTTGCGGTAGCAGATCTCCGCGAGCGTCTGTCTTCCCGCCGCCTCGTACCCCTCGGCGAGGGTCTCCCAGGCGTTGCCCGACCGCGGAAACTCCTCCGCGTTCAGGCGCCACACCGCGAGCGCTCCGTCGTTGTCCTTGAGGTCGAGGAGCTCGTGGCCGAAGGCATCGAGCGAAGCCGCGCCGAAGTTGTAGCCGCCATTGCCGTAGTAGCGCTCGCGCAGCTCGCGGTAGCGCGCGATCGCCGCCGACACACCCGACTTGCGGTACACCGCTCCGAGCTCTTCTTCGAGCGTCGCCGGGCGCGGGCGCCCTTCGTGGCAGGTGTGGCACCACATGTTGACGCGCTTGTCTCCGCTCGGCGTGATCTTCTTCAAGTGATCGTTGATGTCGCCGAGCATCCGGTACATCTCCCGGGCCCGGTCCTTCATGGGGTTCTGGTCCGACGCGAAGTCGTAAGTGGAGAGCGGCTTGTCTTCCTGCCCGACGTGGCAGTAAGTGCAGCGGACGCCGAGCGCCCGCGTGAAGCCCTTCATCACCGCCGCGAGCTTCCGGGCCGGGAAGTCCTTGGGAAAGACCTGGTAGTTCTTCCCCTTCTCCGGCCAATGCCACTCTTCCTGCGCGGCGGCGGACAGGGGAGGGGACAGGGCTGTCAGAAGGAGAGCCGTCAGGGCGGGGCGAAGAAGACGGTCCATGCGGAATCCTCCTCGTCGGACGGTAATGCTGCCGTCCCGCCCTCGCATGTCAGGAACCCGCAAGGAATGGAGCCTTCGCCCGGCCGCGGACCCGGCGTCCGGCACCGGACAGCTTCTCGACGTATGCTCGCTCGTGGAGGGTTCGATGGCGGACGTTAAAATCACTGTGAAACCCAACGGCCCGTACAGGGTCGTCGGCGACGTGGACCTCGTGGACATGGATGGAAACTCGTTTCGCGCGCCGCAGACCGGGTTCTCCCTCTGCAGGTGCGGTCACTCGAACAACAAGCCCTTCTGCGACAAGAGCCACCTCCAGTCGGGCTTCCAGAGCGAGCCGAAGGCCCCCGAGCCCGGCCCGCCTCCCGAGCCCGCCCCGCCGGCACAGGGCTGACAAGCGCAAGGCGCCCTAGCCGGTCCCTCGAGCGGCGGCGGAGGGCGAAGCGGCAAGGATTTCGGCGGCGCGGACGAGGGCCGAGTCCAGGTCCGGGACGAAGTTCGTGCGGCCGTAGCGGTCGAGGCGGCCGGCCCGGTCGAGCGCCGCGAGAGGCTGGGCGTGGATGCCCGCGATCAGGAACGCCACGCGGTGGTGCGAGAAGGAGACGAAGAGGTCGTCCAGGACGCGGATGCCGGAGGCGTCCATGGCGGGCACGTTGCGCATGCGCAGGATGAAGACGCGCGGCTTCTTCGCGACGAAGGAGAGGACGTCCTTGATCTTGTCCGCGGCGCCGAAGAAGAAGGGGCCGTTGACCTCGTAGACCTCGACGCCGGGCGGGATCTGCCGCCGAAAGACCCCTTCGGCGTCGCCGGTCATCATCCCGTCGGGAGCGTCGGCGAGCTCCCGGGTGATCGCGCCCACGTTGGTCACGTCCGCCATCCGCCTCATGAAGAGGAAGCTCGCCAGCACGACGCCCACCTGGACCGCGACCGTCAGGTCCACGACGACAGTCAGGAAGAAGGTCGTCAGCAGGACGAGCACGTCGCTCCGCGGCGCGCGGAAAAGCGTCGCGAAGGTGCGCCACTCGCTCATGTGGTAGGCGACGACCACGAGCACGGCGGCGAGCGTTGCGAGGGGCACGTAGCGGATGAAACGGCCGAAGAAGATGGTGATGAGCAGGATCGTGGCGGCATGGACCATCCCGGCCACCGGCGTGCGGCCGCCGTTCTTGACGTTCGTCGCCGTGCGAGCGATCGCGCCGGTCGCCGGTATCCCGCCGAGGAGGCCCGAGGCGATGTTGGCGATCCCCTGCCCGACGAGCTCGACGTTGGACTTGTGGCGGCTCCCGATCATCCCGTCCGCGACGACGGCGGAAAGGAGCGACTCGATCGCCGCGAGGAGGGCGATCGTGAACGAGGGCGAGGCGAGCTCCCGCAGGCGCGCGCCGGAGATCGCCGGGAGCCGGGGCGTGGGGAACGCCGCGTGGAAGTCTCCGAACCGCGATCCGATCGTCTCGACCGGAATCTCGAAGAGCGCCACCCCGACCGTCGTGACCAGGATCGCGACGATCGGCGCCGGGACCCTGCGGGAGACCCTCGGCCAGAGAAGGAGGATGAGGAGCGAGACCGCGGCCACGCCGATCGCCGCCGGCGTGGCGCTCTGCCGGTGCTCGGCGAACGTCGCCCACTCGCCGAAGAAGGAAGCCGGGATCGTCTCGACCTTCAGGCCCAGGAGGTCGCGCACCTGCGCGGAGAAGATGATCACCGCGATCCCGGAGGTGAACCCCGTGACGACGGGATAGGGAATGAACTTGATCGCGCCGCCGAACCGGGCGAGTCCGAGCCCCACGAGGAGGAGGCCGGCGAGGACGGTGCAGATCGTCAGGCCCTCGACGCCGTGCTTGGCGACGATGCCGAAGACGATCACGACGAAGGCCCCGGTCGGGCCGCCGATCTGCACGCGGCTCCCCCCGAGAAGCGAGATGAGAAACCCGGCGGCGATCGCCGTGATCACCCCCTTCTCGGGGGGCACGCCCGACGCGATGGCGAAGGCGAGCGCGAGCGGAATCGCGACGATGCCGACGACGACGCCCGCCTGCAGGTCGGCCGCGAACTGCCGGCGGTTGTAACCTCGCAGGACGGTGAAGGTCTTGGGGAGCAAGGCTTTCAGCACGCGCGTCTCGTCGCCTCGTCGGGGGCCGGAGACAGCGGGTCCGGCGCGTAGCGTGTCAACATCTCTTGCTCGAAGGCGTCTATTCTCTTACAGCGGAGGGACCATTTATGAAGCGTCGGGGACGAGGGACTCGGTTGATTCTTCAGGTGGTTGCGGGACTCCTGGTCCTGGGCGGAGCGGCCCTGGCCCAGCCGGCGCCGGCCGCCGCTCCGGCGGCGCCGAGGAAGCCGGCCGCGCGCCGGGATGAATGGCCGAAGATGATCCCGTTCGGGGAGCTCACTCTGGTCCTCTACGCGCCCCAGGCGGAGAGCCTCGACGGGACGAGCCTGAAGGCGCGGGGCGCGTTCCAGGTGCGGCGTGGGGAGGGCTGCATCTCCTTCGCTCTCATGCGCCGGCATCGACTCGGCCGTGCCTTTGCCTTCGATCGCCACTTCCTCGCTGCGGGGTTCGAGGTTCTTTCCGGACGGTGACTTCATCCAACCCGCGGTCTCGACGAAAAGGTCCTTCCCCCTTCGCCGGAGAGTGCCCGGTCATGCTCTGCGGCCATGAGGCCGTCCTTCGACCGGCCGACCGGTCCTGCGCGATAGAGAGAGTCTTCTTTTGAGAGGGAGGTCGGCGCGGCCGAATCATCACAGGCCGGTGACCCGGCGCACGACGGCGTCACGGTTTTCGAGGGCCTCGAGCTCCCAGCCGCGGGCCTCGGCCAGGCGGGCGCGGAGCGAGTCCCGGCTCTGGAAGAACGCGGCCAGGGCCGAGCGCACGTTTTCCTCGCTCACGCTGCCGCGCGGGGCGTCCGCGAGCGGGATCGCCAGGCCGAGCTCCCGGCACTTCTGCGCGAGCGCCGGCTGATCCCAGAAGAACGGATACGAAATCATCGGCACGAGGTGGAAGATCGCCTCGTGAGTCGAGTTCATGCCGTGGTGGGTCACGAAGACATCGGCGTCCTGCAGGACCCGCCACTGATCAACGTACGGCTCGACGGACACGTTGCTCCGGACGAGCGCCTGAAGCGCCCGCGCGTCAACGGTCGCGCCCGCCAGGCTGACGACGGCGCTCAGTTCTTCCATGCCCGCGATGGTCTCCGACAGGCACTGCAGGGCCGCCAGCGCCTCCGCCGCGTAATACCGCCACACCACGCTGCCGAAGGAGACATACATCCTGGTGCGGGCCCGATCGGCGCCGAAGAGGGAGGGCCCTCGCGGGAGCCGGACCTCCTCGATCTCCGCCATCGGCGGCAGCGACCCGTAGAACGCCACCGGCTCGAAGACTTGCCGCTCCTCCCCGGTCAGGTAGTTCGGCGGCTCGCAGTAGACGTTCAGCAGCGGGCTCAGGCCTTCCACGTAGGAGAACGGCGAGGCGTCCGGGAGGCCCAGGCGCGAGCGGAGGACCTCCACGGCGCGCAGGCAGGCGGGCGAGACGCGGACGCGGGGATCGCTCTCCAGACGGCGCGCGAAGACGGCGGGGGCGACGTTGTGGCCCGCGCAGACGTTGACGTGGGGAACGCCGAGCCGGTTCGCCGCCACACGGCCGATCACCGCGAACGTGTCGGAAATCACGAGCGAGGGGCGGATCCGTTCGAGGTCGCGAAGAATCTCCTCGCAGTAGAAGCCCGCGAAGCTGACGTAGCGGCAGGGAACCGGGAGGGACTCGCCGTCCGCTTTTTCCAGCGGGTACTTCCCGAAGAGATCCACGAACGTCCCGCCCGCGCGCTCGACGCCGTCCCGGTAGCGGGCATGAGTGAACACGCGAGCCTCGAAGCCTTCTCCGGCCACGCCGGAGATGAGCGCGCGAAGCCGGCGGAAGTGCCCCTCCTCCGGCATCGCGAAAAAGGCGACTGGCGCCTTCTTCATCCCGTCAGAGGCGGGCCTGCAGGCCTTCGAGCAGGGGCTCGGAGGAGGCGCCGCCGCTCTTCCGGACGAGCGTGACGCCGGTTCCGAACGGAACGTCGAAGCACTGCACTCCCGGGTCCTGTTTCAACTCATCGAGGAAAGCCTTGACCCTCATGTCGTAGACGCGGCCAGCGCCATAGACGACCGACGGACGCAGCACCATGCTGTCGTGGAAGAGGGCGATCCCGCGCGGCTCGAGAAACTGCTCGAACGCCCGGTAGTCGAAGCGCGCCTGCTCCTCCGAGTGGTATCCGTCGATGAAGAGGAGTCCGATCCCGCCGAGCCCGCGATACGCCTCGGTCTCAACGAACTGCTGCGTCGTCATCCGGTGATGCCGGACGTTCTCGAGGCCGAAGCCGCGGAAGTAGGCGTGCACGGCCTCCGGGTCCTTCCAGAAGTCATCCACCATCGAGGGATCGATGAACATGACCTCCCCCGGCTCGACGTTGTCGCAAAGCGCCTTGCCGAGGAGCAGCGGCACAAACCCGCGATAGGACCCGATGACGACGGCGCGCTTGGGATGCAGGAGCCGGGCGAGCCCGTAATAGAGCCACCCGAGCCCGAGGTTCAAGTCCTCTGCCCGCTGGTTGTGTCCCATCCGGAGCAGGCCGGGCTCTTCGAAGAGACGGGCGATCCACTCCGTCAGGCCCGCGTCCCGTCCCGGCGGCTTCACGGCGGCGGCTCCTCTTCGAGCTTTCGCAGCCTCTGCTCGATTTCCATGTCGGACTTGCCGTTGACCCAGGGGTAGGTCGAGAGGAGCACGCGCTCCCCCTTGAGCGCCGCGACCGTGATCCTGTCTTCCGCCTTGAGAGGCTCGGCGGGCGCGTGGCATTCGAGGACCGAGCGGAAACCGACGTCGGCGAGCAGCCGGACGAGCGACTCCCGGGTCAGGAGAAAGCTGAAGGTGTTGTCGATCGACTTGAGCACGCGGGAGCGCCGCAGCTCCGCGGAGTCCTCGTCGCCGTGCTCGCGCCGCCGCTCGCCGTGATAGACGCGCCCGCCATGGACGGCCTCGGCGCCTCCGTCCAGGCTCACGAGCGTGTCCACGACGAGCATTCCGGCGCAGAGGGAATGGAGGTTCTCGAGGACGCGAAAGAGGTCCGGCGCGTCCAGGTGGTAGAGCAGGCCAAGGCAGAACACGACGTCGAACTCGCCGTCGGTCTCCCGGGTCACGTCGCGTACGTCGCGCTCGAGGAACATCACGTTGTCGAGCCCGTGGCGCGCCGCGCAGGCGGCTCCCATGTCCATGCGCTGGGTGCGGGCGTCGAGCGCCAGGACCTGTGCTCCCCGCAGACCGGCCTCGATCGCATAGACGCCCTCGCCGCAACCCAGGTCCAGGATTCGCAGCTGCGAAAACGGCCGCCGGGCGAGGTCGCGGGTCAGCTGCAGGATCCTCCGCACCTTGACGCCGTTGGCCTCGCCGGCCTGCGGAACCGGGCCTGTGCCCTCCCTTCCCTTGCGGGCAAAGAGCGCGAGCGCCTCGTCGTCCAGCCGCCGGACGGACTCCTCCGCCGCGGTCACCGCGCCGCCTCGGCGGGAGTCGCGCGGAAGACGCGTCGAGGCCACGCGAGCAGCCTCTCGACCTCCTCGGGCACCGGCAGTCCGGCGCGCGCGTGGTACAGCTTCAACATCGCTGCGAAGGCGCGCTCGACGGCGGGCGTGCGGTACGCGCGCCGCCCGCCGATGAAATGAAAGTACGGGTAGGGGTTCGCCTCCCACACGACAAGCCGGCCGGCGGGGTCGTAGCTGTAGTCGAACGCCACGAAATCGAGCCTCAGCGCGCGGCGAGCTTTCTGTAGAGCCTCATGGTTGGGGTCCGGCCCGGAGAGATAGGCGACGTCCTCCTCGCGGATCTCCTCGCTGTAGAGCTGGTCGGCGCCCTTCACGAACCAGTGGTCCTTGACGTGGAGGTGCAGCGGGACGCCGGTGTCGCCGGCCGCGACATACCGGTACTTGCGGTAGAACCCGTCGCGCGGGTCCCGCGTCTCGATGAACTCCATCGCGATCGGGCGGCGGAAGCGCCCGAAGTCGAGCGCCCTCGCGGCGCCGGCCGTGTCGCACCGGACGACCTGGCCCGTCTCGATCGCGCGCTCGTCGGAGTGCCCCCAGTCCTCGCGCACGAGCAACGGCGGCACGAGCCCCAGACAGTCGTCCCGAAACCTTCCGGCGTCCTCGATCCGGACCGCGCGGGGCGTCCGGATCCCGACGTCGCCGATCAACCGCGCACCGGTGGACTTCGCGGCGTTTGTCAGCCGGTCCACGGGGTTGATGGTCGGGATGCCGCGGCCGTCCAGCTCGGCGGTGAGCCGCATGGCCTGCTCATATACCGTCTCCGACCACTGCTGGACCGGATCCTGCAGCCAGGGCACGAGCAGAACGTATCGGGAGGGATCGCTCACCGCCAGCGGCAGCATCCGGAGCTCGAACCGCTCGCGAACCCTCGGAAGGTGCGACTGCATCCACTCAAGGAACACGTCGTAGAAACGCGGAGTCTTCGCCGGGTGGCGGGTGACCAGGAACCGCTCGCCCCCCCGCGCGTAGCGTCGGTTGACGACGGCATCGCGAAGCCTCCAGGAGATCCCCGTCACCACCGCCCCCGCCCCGGCCATCGACCGGGGAGTCTACCCGGATTCCCGGTTTGCGCCGGTGTGCTTCTCGCCCGATGAGATCATCGTCGTCCTCAGGCACGAGGTGTCAATGGGGGAGCGAAAGCAGAAGCGGAATTCCAGGAGGTCTTTCGGCGGTCTTGCCGGCATTCTCCTGGCCGGCGCCTTCGGAATCCTGCCGTGCGCGGCTGCCGCCCAGACAGTGAAGGAATTCGCGCTCCCGGTCGCCGGCAGCGCGCCGGTAGACATCGTTGCGGGTCCGGACGAGAGCGTCTGGTTCACCGAGCAGCACGGCGACAGGATCGGACGCGTCTCCCGCTGCGGCGATCTCGCGGAGTTCCCCCTTCCGGCGGCGGGGAGCTTTCTGCGCGGGATCGCGGCCGGCCCCGACGGAAACATGTGGTTCACGGAGCTCGTCGGGAAGATCGGCCGGATCACGCCGGCGGGAGCAATCACCGAGTACACGATCCCGGGAGGCCTGACCGAGCCGATCGAGATCGTGTCGGGCCCGGACGGGAACCTCTGGTTCACCGAGTACTACAACCGGATCGGGCGGATCACTCCGGCCGGACTCGTGACGCTCTTTCCGATTCCCACCGCGTCGAGCGCGCCGCGCTTCATCACCGCGGGACCGGACGCCACTCTCTGGTTCACCGAGCTGGCGGCAAACCAGATCGGGCGCGTCACGACCGATGGAGCGATCAGCGAGCTTCCGCTTCCCGCGCCGGTGGGCCCGTTCGGGATCGCGAGCGGTCCGGACGGGAACATCTGGTTCACCGAGTCCAACGTCAACCGGATCGGCCGGATGACGACCTCCGGAGATTTCGCGGAATTCCCGATTCCGAGGGGCGGGAGCGGCCCGTCAGCCATCGCGGCGGGCCGCGACGGCGATCTCTGGTTCACCGAGAGCAACGCGAACCAGGTCGCGCGGATCACGCCGGCCGGCGCGGTCACGGAATTCCCCCTGCCCACTCCCGCGAGCAACCCCTACGGGATCGTGGAAACGCCAGCCGGCGACATCTGGTTCACGGAAAACGCCGCCGACAAGGTGGCGCGGCTCCGCCTCCGCCGGGACCCCCACCCCTGCCCCCGCGCCGTCGGTTTCCGCGCTCCTCCGTGAGCGCTCGACGCGCGAAAAGTGGGGGAAGGACACGGCTGACCGAATCGTCCCGCAGGCGTCGTCCGATGGACACCGCAGGCGCACCGGATGTTGGAGCGCGTCGGTGACCAAGGCGTGCGCGAGCAGATCGTCGAACGGGCGGAGAAGCTGACCGACGGGCCGGAAAAGCAGGGCAAGGCCCTGCTGGGCGAGTTCGCGGGCCTGCGGAGCCTCCGTGCCTCCAGTCAGCGCTATCGGATCATCTACAAGGTAGAGCGCAGTCGCGTGCTCGTGCTCATCGTGGCTGTCGGTACCCGAAAGCAGGGAAGCCGCCGTGACATCTACGAGCTCGCGCAGAAGTTGCTTCGCGCTCGGCTGGTCGATCAGTCAGCTCGTCCGGCAGGAGCCCGGAGAACCGGCAATCTTGCAAGACCCGTCCCGAGGCTCCCGTATGCGTCCGATCCTCCAAACCTTCTTCCAGCGCGCTTCTTCCTGGGAATGGCCGTCCGCTGCGCGGACCTTCCACGCTCTACTCGGAGTGCGTCCACATTCTGAGGACTTTCATCGTTTCGCGGCTTTGGCAGATCCCCGGGGCGGACGATGGGTTAGGCTCCCCGCTCGAGGGGCGAGGAGGGAGAACCGATGAGCGGAGTCCGGGTCCTGGTGGGCACGCGCAAGGGCGCGTTTGTCCTGACGTCGGATGGGAAGCGGGGGAAGTGGGAGATCGCCGGTCCGCACTTCGCCGGTTGGGAGATCTACCACGTCAAGGGATCGCCCGCCGACCCCGACAGGATTTACGCCTCGCAGACGAGCGGCTGGTTCGGACAGGTGATCCAGCGCTCCGACGACGGAGGGAAGACGTGGGAGGCGCCGGGCGGCGGACCCACGATCGCGCCGGGCGGCATGCCGGCCGGAGAAAGCAACAAGTTCGTCTACGACGACTCGCCGGAGACCGGCAAACCGCTCACGACTCACCAGTTCTACGACGGCACCCAGAAGCCCTGGGTCTTCAAGCGCGTCTGGCACCTCGAGCCCTCGCTCGACGATCCCAACGCGGTGTATGCCGGCGTCGAGGACGCCGCCCTGTTCCGCTCGGCCGACGGCGGCAAGAGCTGGCGGGAGCTGCCCGGGCTGCGCGGCCACGGGACGGGCCCGAAGTGGCAGCCGGGCGCCGGCGGGATGTGCCTCCACACGATCCTGATCGATCCGAGCCGTCCCGACCGCATGTTCACGGCGATCTCGGCGGCGGGCGCCTTCCGGACCGACGACGGCGGCGCGACGTGGCGGCCGATCACCAGGGGCCTTCACTCCCAGTACCTTCCCGACCCCAACGCCGAAGTCGGGCACTGCGTTCACCGCATCGCGATGCACCCGTCGCGGCCGAGCGTCCTCTACATGCAGAAGCACTGGGACGTCCTTGCGGAGCGACGACGCCGGCGACAACTGGAGGGAGATCAGCGGCAACCTTCCGACCGACTTCGGTTTCGTCATCGACGTCCACGCGCACGAGCCCGAGACGATCTACGTCGTGCCGATCAAGAGCGACAGCGAGCACTACCCGCTCGACGGAAAGCTGCGCGTCTACCGGAGCCGCGCGGGCGGAAACGACTGGGAGGCGCTGACGAACGGCCTGCCGCAGCGCGACTGCTACGTCAACGTGCTGCGCGACGCGATGTCCGTGGACTCGCTCGATCCCTGCGGCGTGTACTTCGGCACGACCGGCGGCCAGGTCTACGCCTCCGCCGACGCCGGAGACACCTGGGCCCCGATCGTCCGCGATCTTCCCGCCGTTCTCTCCGTCGAGGTCCAGACGCTGCCATGATCCGGATCGAGCTCCCGCCGCACTTGCGCACGCTGGCGAAGGTCGCGGGCCCGGTCGAGCTCGACGTCCCGGGCCCCGCGACGCCCCGGGCGGTCCTGGACGCGCTCGAGGCGCGCTACCCGGTCCTCCGCGGGACGATCCGCGACCATGTCACGCAAGAGCGCCGGGCCTTCATCCGCTTCTTCGCCTGCTCCCAGGACCTCTCCCACGACTCCCCGGACACGCCCCTCCCGGACCCCGTCGCCCAGGGCGCCGAACCCTTCATCGTCCTCGGCGCCATCGCCGGCGGCTAGCGGATCCCGCACCCGGCTCCCGAAATACACGAAGACCCGATCGACCCCATTCGTCTCCCACCCTCAGCCCCGGATGAAGTCTGCCGGGGTGACCACCAGGACCCCGGCGATCCTTGTGCCGAAGTAACGGCCGAAGTCCTTGACGTCCCCGGTGATGAGATGGGTCGCTTCCGCCGCGACGGCGGCTTTCAGGATGGGATGGTCCTTGTCCGGCAGCTTGACGCTGGCAGGCATCGGCAGATCGGACTCCCCAACGATGCGCATCCGCGACAGGAGGCTCTCGAGCCGAGCCCGCTGGTCGGGGGACATCAGATTCCTGCGAGCTTCCTCGGCGGCGTAGGCGGAGGTGACCAGCTCCACTCCCGGGCGATCCCACAAGCGCGTTAGGCCAGACTTCTCCCGGTACGCCGCCGAGAAAAGGACGTTGGCATCGAGGAAGGCGCGCGACATCCGCTCACGCGGCACTACCACTACCGCTTGCGCGGTTTACGATGCCGGATCTTCGAAGGCTCGAGTCCCATCCGGCGGACCTCCGCTTGAGCCTGCTGGTAGTCCTCCTCATTGACCGCGTTGGTGAGAAGGAACTCCGCCTTGCGCTCCGGCGTGTAGGTCTCAACCGGGAAGACGGCCGCGGGGCGGATCAGGATGCCGTACGGAGACTCCTCCGCCACCACCATGGTCCCCTCCTCGATTCCATACCGGCGCCTCATTTTCGCCGGCAGAACGATCGTCCCGCGCTTTCCAACCTTGCCCGCCTCACCCACGGCGCCAGCATATCAGACTATCAGACATTCCGGCAACTCGTCCAGCCCGGCTCGCCGACACCGTGTCCCGGTCTCCAGGTCGCCCATCCCGCATCTCACCGGCGGCCAAACGGGCATGATGCCCATGCGCAGGCCACAGAAGCGCCGTCGGGATCCTTGACATCAGATGCGTGATGCGTGATGATGTTCCCAATGAGGACGACCCTGGAAATCGATGACGACGTCCTGCAGGCAGCCAAGGAGATTGCCTCGAGCCGTGGCACGACGGCCGGCCGCGTGATCTCGGACCTGGCTCGGGAGTCGCTTGAGCCGAAGCGGCCTCCGCGACTTCGTAACGGAGTCCCCTTGCTACCCCGGCGCCCGAAAGGCAGCCGCCGTTCGACCATGGCGCTTGTGAACAAGCTGCGGGACGAGGAGTGATGCGAGTCGCCCTGTTGGACGTCAACGTTCTCGTTGCGCTGTTCGACCCGGATCACGTTCACCACGAAGCCGCTCATGAGTGGTTTGCCGCCAACCGCGGCGCCGGATGGGCTACCTGCCCGTTGACCGAGAACGGAGTGGTCCGTGTTCTGTCAAACCCGGCATACGCAAGCACTCCAGAAAGACCGGCCGCGATCGTGCGGCGCCTCGGGGCGTTCTGTTCGAGCGGGAAGCACGTCTTCTGGGCGGACGAGGTGTCGCTCCGCGACTCGCGTCTCTTCGCGCCAACCGCGCCGGCGTCGCACCGCCAGGTGACCGACGTCTACCTGCTGGGGCTCGCGCAGCGAAAGGGCGGACGCCTCGCAACCTTCGACGGCAGCATTCCCCTGGCAGCCGTCGTCGGCGCGACCCGCGCCCACCTCGAAATCATCCCCGCGTGACGTGGCCGGCCGGTTCTGATGTGATCGACCAGTCCAGCGAGTCGGAGCTCCTCGAGAGCCTGAAGGATCGGTTGCCCAGCCTCAGTTCGCTCCTGGAGGAGTCGAGCGGCCATTGGGGTTATGAGGATCCCGTCTATCGCTTCTATCATCAGCATCAGAGTTCTCACTTGAGATGAATACCACCTGGAATCACCACAAACGTCCGATCCTCGTGGCCTTCTTCCACGCCCGCTTCTTCCTGGAAACGGCCGGCGGCTACGCGGACCTTCCCGTCCCTCCCAACCCTCTCCCGTGCGGTTGGGCAGCACTGCTCTACCTCTACGAGCTCCGGTGATCTGGCACGCGTCCCGACCAGAACGGCGTCGAACCGACAGGCGCCCGGAATTCAACGGCAGCAAGGCTGACACGCCGGCATCCCAGTCGGCACCTTGCCATCTTGCAAGACCGACCCCACACACCCTCCGCATCAACAGCGGAGACCGGATCATCTTCCGGATCGAAGCCGGGACAATCTTCTTCGTGGGCGTTGTCAGGCACGACGACATCTCCCGGTACGGAAAGCGGCCGCGCGGGGCTTGAGGTTTCAGGCATTTCGCGGCTCCCGCGGCCCACCGCAGGAAGGACGTCGGCTTCAAGCGAGCGCCCATGCTGTCCCCTGACTGGCATCGCCGGCTCCGTTCTTCGCCAGCGCCGAGCCATCCGTGCAGTAATACACCGACGTACGATTGACCCCAACCCGCCCCCATTCGTCTCCTCTTCGAATCGCAGGTCCATCCATGGCACGAAAAAGAAGTAGCAGGCCCGCGTCTGCAGTGAGCCGGTGCCGGGAAAGAGTATGTCCGAGAGAGCATCGCGAATTCCCGCGATGCCCAGATCGTCCCGCGTGTCCTTCTCGCGGAACAGGTCAATGGCCTCAAGGATCTGTCGGCGCTGCTGGTCGATCCGGGTGAACGTGGACATGGGCTAACGCTCGCAGGCGTACACAAAACGAGTGACAGACTCTTTCATTCGCTTTCAGCAGTCGCTAATGCTTGTAAATTGTGTCGGCATGCCATTCGAGGAATTCTCGACGTGGGTGGGCGTCCGCTCTTTTCGGCAGCCATATCTGCTTGCCTTGGAGCGGGTAATAGGGCTCGCCGTTCTCGAATTCCTCTTTGAGCTTTCGGCTGACCAAGAATCGGTGATCGGGGGTGACGGTCACGTAACCTCGGTCGAAGAGGCGGTGAATGTCTGAGCGGAAGAGAAGACCGTTGTCGATGCGGTGCTGACCGCCCTGGCTGACAGATCGGATATGGGCGGCTTCGAGAACAGGCAGGGCCTTCTCGTGCGTTACCGTGCAGCGGCGTTCATAGGTGTCGGTGATGAGGACTCGGAAGCCTCCCTGGCCGAGCCTTGGACGCACCAGGACCGGAGCTCCGTACATCGACGTCTCAGCCAAGACGGACGTGCCTCGCGCGTCGGCTAGTCGGAGCTTGATCTCTTCCCAGAGGGCTTGGCCTTCTCCCAGTTCCGCCGAGTAGGTCTTTCCCTTCTGAATGCTCAGGCTGAAACTTGGCGGAATGGGAATCCAGGAGTCATCTTCGAAGAAGAACGGATCACGAAGGACTAGGCACCCAATCGGATAATCCTCGTGCTGTGCCGGTGCTGTGCGGCGGTACTTTTCGATTCGGGAACGCATCTGTTCGAAGCTAGTGACCCCGTTCTTTTCGCCAAAAACCTCCCAAGCAAGGCTGCAGGGTAGGCGAGACGAAGTCTCGAAAAAGCCACCTCCGACGACGAAGTTCTCTGGGCTGTGCAGCTTGAAGAGCAGAGGCTCTCCGGGTGAAAGGGCTCGAAACGCCTGCCCTCCACCAGGCTGCCAAAAGTTGACTTCATCAAGTTCCGGCTGACTGCGGAGGTAGCGAAACCAGTCGTTGTCGGTGACGGCGATGTAGAGCTTCACAGTAGGTTTCGGCCGATTCGTCCACTAAGGCAAGTCGAATGCGGTAACGTCCCAGTAGGTGTTCGGTCGATCATGAGGGACTGATCTATCCCACGGCCACTTTGGCTTCGCGGTAGAAGTCGGCGGGCATGGGGTGCGCGAGGCGCCAAGTGATCGCCATGGGCCGTTCGCCGACGTGGGAGACGTAGGTGGCGGGGCCGAGGAGCATGTAGGGGAGGGTACGGCCGGACGTTTCGCGGCGCTCGCGGACGAAGGGGAGGACTGTCACACCCTGCGTGGCGTGGTTGATGTGGCGCTGACCGGTCGGAGACGCTTCGCTGACCGTGTTTTGGGATTCCCAGTGGAAGAGGTCGGGAGAAATGGCGTAGTCGCGGTAGAGGGTGGTCGGCGAATAGTGTTTCTCGGTTTTTTCGAGGGTTACGAAAAAGTTATCCGCGTCGGTGTCTTTGTCGAAATAGAGGCCCTCTCGGATTCGGTAGGGCTTTTCGACGGTGGAACGGCCAAACGCGGCCAGGATGTCGTCAAGGCTGTAACGGCAGTGAATCGAGAGTGGCACGCTGTGCGCCCAGCTTTGATCAAGAAGAATGGGCAGGTGTGCCGCTTCGGATTCGAGGATAGCCAGAAGCTCGAGGAGTTCGTGGCGGACCGCTTCATTCGCCCATATGCGCGAGAGGGACTCCGGGAGGCTAGAGGGGCCGCGCGATCTCCAGATTCCGAGATGGAAGGCGGTAAGGATTCGGCGGTCCCGCTCGGTCAGGCCGGAAACGTCGGGAGGGATCGAGTTCTGGAATGTCCGGGTGAGAAGGCCGATCCATTCAGGATCTTCGAGATCAATCAGCCTTCTCAAGCCGCCGGAAAGCGTCTCCTCGTCCGGACCGGTCGCTGGTGTCGTCAGGTTGGCAGCTCGCCGAAGACTGAACCAGGACCACCCATGACCGTGATAAAGCTCGGCCAACGTTACGTTTGCTTCGGTGAGAAACTCCGAAAGGGTCACGTCCCTGCCGAGGGATCGAAGTTCGGAAACAAGGCTCCTGAAGGACGATCCGATCGAGCGACTGACGTTTTCGAGAACGATCTGAGAGGCAACCCGGTCGAGTTGAATCGAGCAGCCTGCCGGGAGATAGGGAAACCCTTCCTCGATCTGCCGTCGAACCTCCGACCGTGAAGCACCCGTAAGCGCGCGATAACGAAGGTCGAAACGAAACCTGGACGAGGCCTGCCCGATGAAGTCTAGGACAGTCAAGCAATTCTTGCCTTCAGAGCGCCGCAGACCGCGGCCGAGCTGTTGGAGAAAGACGGTGGCGCTCTCGGTCGGTCGCAGGAAGAGGACCGTGTCGATTTCCGGAACGTCAATGCCTTCGTTGAAGAGATCGACTGCGAAGACGATGTTGACGTCGCGTTCTCGAAGACGTCGGAGCGCGCTATCGCGCTCCTCGTCGGCCGAATCGGCTGACACGGCGACGGCCGGAAGACCCAGCGCACAAATCTGCTCGGCCATGAATTTGGCATGAGCGATCGATACGCAGAACCCGAGAGCCCGCATCTGCAAGAGGTCGGTGACCTTGTTCTGGGTCTCCTGAAGGATCAGCCGAACCCGGGCATGGTTTGCGGTGTACAGGTTCTGGAGCTCTGTCACGTCGTAGCCACCGCGCGACCAGCGCACATGCGAGAGGTCGGTTCCATCGGCGATGCCGAAATACTGAAACGGGCACAGGAGATCGCGTTCCAGGGCTTCCCAGATCCGGATCTCGGCGGCGATTCGTCCGTCGAAGCGATCCAGGATCGTCTGGCCGTCCGCGCGCTCCGGAGTCGCCGTGAGGCCGAGGAGTTCCTTCGGACGGATATGGTCGAGAAGTCTTCGGTAGGTATTCGCCGCCGCGTGGTGGAACTCGTCCACGATGACCACGTCGAAGAAGTCGGGGCTAAGCTCATGGAGATCGAGCTGACTCAACGACTGGATCGAGGCGAAGACGTGATGGCCTTCCTCCGGGCGGTGGCCATCGACATAGAGCTCGCCGAAGGTCCCGTCGCGTAGGACGTGACGAAAGGCCTGCCGGCTCTGAGTCAGGATCTCACGTCGGTGAGCAACGTACAGGAGCTTCGGGTTCTTCATCTCGCGTCGAAGGCGCTTGAAGTCGAAGGCTGCCACGAAGGTCTTACCCGTGCCCGTCGCGGCGACGATCAGGTTTCGGTGACGATCGTGGAGCAATCGTTCGACTTCGAGCTTCTCGAGAATTTCGACCTGATGGTTGAACGGCTCGAGGTCGAGGGACAAGAAGGGTACCTCGGGCGAGGTCGCGCCCGCGCGGACAGCCCGATCGAACCTGTCTCCGTCGCGTGTTGACTCGTAGGCTTCGAAACTCGAGTCGGCCCAATAGCTTTCGAAGTTCGCCTGAAACTTCTCGAGAAGCTCAGCTGCGTCGGCCTGGGAAAGCCGGACGTTCCATTCACGTCCCTCGATCATGGCCGAGTGCGAGAGGTTCGACGAACCGATGTAGGCCGTGGAGAAGCCGGTGTCGCGCTGGAAGAGCCACGCCTTGGCGTGAAGCCGGGTTGACTGGGTGTCGTAGCTGACCTTGACCTCTGCGCCGAGCTCACACAGCTTGTCGAGCGCTCGTCGTTCGGTTGACCCGGTGTAGGTGGAGGTTAGAACCCGCAGAGGACGACCGCGCTGACGAAATACACGCAGCGGTTCCTCCAAGACGCGAAGGCCGTTCCATCGGATGAATGCGCAGAGCAAGTCAACCCGGTCCGCGGATGGGAACTCCCGCGCCAGAACGTGACCAAGAGCGGGTTCACCGCGAGCATTTATTAGGAGGTCGCTCGTCGCAAGCGAGATGGCCGGCCGCTCCGGAATGCTCCGAACGCCGGGCAACGAACCAGACCGCTCGACCAGCGCCAGAAGAGCCTCCGCCGGAAGCGCGATCCGGTCCGAGTCCCAACCGCCGGCCTGGTCGCGAAGCTCCGCATCGAGGATTTCGAGGAGACGGTTGCAGAGATCCGACTGGTGTCTAACTCGTTCTTCCGCCGGAAAGGACGTCAGCACCCTTGCCAGAACATCTCTCAGGTGCCGAACGAAAATAATGTGCGAATCGCCTGGATCGAGACCGGCGCGGAGAATCTCGTGCCGCTCGGCATCGAGCTTGCGCAGCTCTGCGGCGAGGCCTTCCGAGATGAGTGTTTCGTACAGTCCCTGACGGAGTTTCATCGCTGTCGATTTCGGAAAGCTGAGACCCCCCGCTCAGGAGTGCGCCAGATCTTGTGGCTCATCACACCCATCGGATTCCGCCGTCGGCTGTGAAGAGAAGGCCGCAGCGGAGTTGATGGGCTCCGAGCGCGCCGGTTATTTCCAGAAGGTGGCCGTAGGTCTTCACCTGGCCCGCGTACTCCGGGTAGGTCTGCTCGACGGGACCTGGAGGCGGGGAATCGGTCTTGAAGTCGAGAACGTCGAGGCGGCCGTCGGTGGCGCTGACGAGGTCAATGTAGCCGCCGAGGAGTTGGCCGCCCTCCCAGGCGGCGGCGACGGGGTATTCGACCTGGAGCGTGGGGCCGAGGGGGCGGGCGAGGCCCTCGGTTCGGAGGGAGTCGAGGGTTCGGGTGACGTCGGCCATGTACTCGGGGAGGTGGTCCTGGAGGCCGAATCGCTGGGCTGCCCGGTGGGCGGCTTCCTCCGGTTTCAGGGTGCTGTCACGGAGGACGAGCTCGATCGCGTGATGAACTGTCGTACCGAACAGGCTGCCGAAGCGGCCTTCCCGGGGTTTCGCGAGGGCGGGATCCGCCACTTCCTCGGTGTCGTCAATGGGGGTGGATCGGGTCTCGCCGGAGACGCTCGCGGGGCAAAAGCGGGGGCGAGCGGATTCCGCGGAGGCGGCTGTCCACCAGGCGGCGGTCGCCTGCTCGACGGTTGCTCCGTCTCTGGGGATTTGGATGGCTGAGGGTTTTTGGGTGGCCCAGGCGGGCTCGTGGCCGTCAAAGTAGGGCTCGAGCTCGTGGACCAGATGGGCGGGCGCGTCTGCCAGAAGATCGCTGCAGACGAACCTCCCTGGCTTGAGGTCGCCGGCTTTCGGAACGATCAGCAGGTCGCGGGCGCGTGTGGCGGCGACGTAGGCGACACGCTCACGTTCTGCTCTCTGGTAGTCGATCTCCGTCTTGCGAATGCCGAGACCGGCGGGCTCCTCCCACGTCAGGCCGGCGAGATCCATCATCCAGCCTCGGCCGTCACGCTCCATGCGCCAGGGGGCGTTCCCGGGAGGCGGAGCCCACAGGCCCTGCCCGTCCCAGATGACGACGACGGGAAACTCGAGGCCTTTTGCCTGATGGACGGTCAGGATCTGGACCGCTTCGGCTCCGACGGGGCGCGGCGGGTCGAGCCCCACTGGCTTATCCACCCACTCCCGCATGAGGGCGGTCGCGGCGTCGTAGTCGAGCCCTTCATCGGCGGCGAGCTGCTCCAGGAGAAGACAAAGCTCGCGCAGCCGCGCGAGGCGCTGCGTGCCGTTGGGACCGGAGGCTACGTTGCGCGCGAATGCCGTGCGGTCCAGCAGGTCCCGCGCGGTCGCGCCGGGAGGTCGGCTGGATCTGCGCCGACGAAGGTCAAAGACCAGGTCTCGCGCTTCACGCGCGCGGATGGCCCCCTCTCCTGCGGGCGCTTCTCCGGCACGGGTCGCGGCCAGCTCGCGGAGGAGGTCCGCTGGATCCACGGCGAAGAAAGGGGGCCGCAGCAATGCCGCCATGGCGACGCCGTCGTCGCGGTCAGCGATGGCTCGCAGGCCCAGCAGGAACTGTCTGTGGAGCTGGTCTTTGAGGAAGAGGACGCCGCCGCGCGATGCGTAAGGGATTCCCTCGTCGTCCAGCGGTTGAAACAGATGAGGAAGGCCCCATGTCGAGGTCGCCAGAACCGCGATGTCGCCGTATCGAACCTTCCGGGTGCGCTTGTCGAGCGGGTCGAGGATCTGGACCTCCTCCGTTTCGGTCAACCAGCGGAGATAACGAGCCAGCGCCCGCCCTTCGAGTGAACGGTACTCATCAGCTTTGTGCTTCTTGCCGTCCGAAAAGGCCAGATTCAGGACATGGACGGATGGCGGGCTGGGGACGTCGCGACCCTGGGCGAGCGGCTGGTGGAATACCCGCCCGGTCACGGGATCGAAAGCGTCCTGCGATTCTTTGAGGATGCGTGCGAACCGGTCGTTGAACCACTCGATGAGAGGCGGAACGCTCCGGAAATTCGCGGAGAGCCTGATCTCAAGGAGTGGCGCCTTCGCGATGACGCGCAGAACGCGGTCGTACATCGCCACGTCCGCGCGGCGAAACCGGTAGATGGACTGTTTGGCATCGCCGACAACCGTCAGCTTTCCGGCGACGAGACCGACGTCTTCCCAACGCTCCGCGAGGGGTTCGCGCTCGCAGAGGAAAAGAACAATCTCCGCCTGGAGCGGATCCGTATCCTGAAATTCGTCCACGAAAATGTGGTCGAACATCCCCTGGAACTCGGCCCGCACGTCGCGGTTGTCTTTGAGGAGGTTTCGCAGCTTGAAGAGCAGGTCGAGCTGGTCGAGCTGCCGGTGGCGAGCTTTGACTTTTTCGTAGAGAGCCTTCACGACGGGGAAAAGACGGACGAGTCGGCTGGCCATCCAGCGTTCGAGCGGCGCTCGCAGGTCATTGCGGAGCGGGGTCGGGCGAAGCTTCCCGTCATTCTTGCTGTACAGCTTCCACACGTGCCAGGCCGCGGCATCGCTGTCGAAGTCTCTGCCCAGCTGGGCGGTACTCTTGGGCGACCTGCGCAGTTGCTGGCCTAGGGTACGGTACAGGGCGATGGGGTCTTCCAGGTTTCGGACGCCGGCGAGGATCTCCGCCGTTCGTTTGATCCAATCCGCGTCGAAAGATCCGCCGGTCACCGGCGCGGCTTCGCGTATGAACTCGTCCGCAGCTTTGCGGAAAGCGCCGAAATCAATTGAGGCGGGAGGGGCGTCGTACGGCGGCGGCACATCACGCTGGCGGATAAATCCCTTTACGAGGGCGTCCAACCCGGACGAGACGTAAAATTCTGTTTCCCAGGTCTCCAATTGCAAACCGGCGGCGATCGCCTCCAGGATGGTTCGAGTGGATTCATCAGCACGCGCTGCCGCGTCGTCGTCGCCCTCAAGCTCGGCGGGGAGAGTCCCGCTCTCGACAGCCTGCATGAGAACCTGGAAAGTTTCGCGGATCAGCGCTTCGTCGTCCTCGGCGATTTCATACGAGGGGCTGAGCAGTGCCTTGAACGGCCGCAAACGGAGAAGGCGGTCGGCGAAGCTGTGAATCGTCCCGACGTAGGCCGTATCAAAACCAGCCAGGGCGTCACGAAGCTGAACCTCGCGCGGAGAATCGGGCGTAGCCCTGGCGAGCTCCGCCAGCAGGCGTTCCCGGATTCGAAAGCGCAGCTCGCCGGCGGCCTTGCGAGTGAACGTGATGGCCGCGATGCGGGAGATCGAAACCGCGGGCGCCGCGGATTGCGCCGGGGCGACCATCTCGACAAAGCGTTTCACGAGAATCGACGTTTTCCCGGTGCCCGCGCCGGCATTCACGATCACGTTCCGGTCGCGCTCCGTGACGGCCGCATCGCGCTGGGCCTGGTCCGGAGGCGCCTTCTTCGTCTGCGCCGGCATGGTCACTCTTCCACTTCTGCTTCTTCCACAACGGGGTCGGGGCCCGCCTTCAGCACCCGGAAGTCGCCGAGCGGGCCGTCCAAACCGTCGAGGACCTCCGCGGCGCGCTCGTACACGGCGTCGCCGCAGATCGGCTTGAACCGGCAGTTCTTGCAGTCCTCGGGGTCTGTGGTTCGGGGGAACACCCTTTTCGAGAGGAGCCCGGCGGCGATAGCCATCCATTGCCACGCCTTCGGCTCCAGGGTTCCGTCGAAGTCCTGTCGGAAGTCCCGCTCGGTGACCGCGGAGCGCCCGACATACACGTAGGTGCCGGTAACTTTCTTCGGGACCTTCCATTCGGCGGCCAGGGACCGGGTTACGAGCGCGTAGGCCGCGATTTGCAGATCGAGCACGGCATCCGGGTTCTCCGCGTCGCCGATGCGGGGAGAAGGTTTGCCCGTCTTGAAATCCGTGACGATCGTCGTCCTGCCTTCGACGTCGATCCGATCGATCCGGCCGTTCAGAAACAACGAGTGGCCGTTGATTTTCAACTCGACCGGCGTGGGCCGGCCAAATCCGCGTTCGGAGGCAACGAGGCGGGGCGGCTTCGGCTTCTTCCACTCGTATTCGAGCAGTTCCCGCAGATTGCGGCGCAGGCGATCCCTTTCCTGCGCGCGGACGGCATTCCCGACGAGGGGATACTCCTTCAGGAACTCATCGAATGCCCCATCCGAGACGGCGTCGGCGCAAGAGAGCCAATCGGCAAGCACACCCTCGCGCGCGTTGAAAGAGAGGCCATAACGCGTGGAAAAACGCGCGGCAACGGCGTGAAAGAGGTTGCCGTAGTACGGCTGACCGATCTGCCGTTGAGGTGGAGGGTCGCTCGACTCGCCGAACTTCAGGAGATTCGCGAGAAGGAACTGGTGCGGACAGGCGAGAAGCGTCTTGAGCACGGAAGCGGAGGCGGGGAGCTCGGCCGCCAGGCCGGGGACCAGCATCGTCAGGTCGGCGATGCCAAGAATCCCGTCCATCGCACCGGCCGCTCCCGGCGACTTCAGGCTCTCAATGCGCGCAAGGTCCAGGGACAGGATGCCGCTCCAGCGCGGCGGCACGCCGAGATCTCCGCTGGAAACGCCGTCCTGCCACGCGGCTTCGCCGAGCGGATTGTCCCGTCGAAACGCGGCGGCGGATACGCGCGCCGGTTCGAAACCGTCCCGCTCGAGAGCAATGCTGTCGGGGATCGTCCGGCCGGGCTCTCGGGTCGCGCTGTTGGGACGGCCAAGCGCGGCGGCAACCTCGAGGAACACGGACGAGGGCTCGCGCTGGGAGCGTTCCATGTCGGTACGCGGGGCGGAGAGGGCGATGTGCTCCTGCGCGCTTCGGATCACGACATCGAGAGCGTGAAGGTCGGCGAGTGCGCGGTCCGCGGCGGTTGTCGGCGACGAGACCATGCCGGATGGCCCGACGGATCTCAATGTTGATCGGAGAGAATCGGGGACGACCGGATCCTCGCGCGGCACGTGCGGGAACCGGCCTTCGGCGAGTCCGATCACGCGCACCGCGCGGAAGCTCAGACCGACGGCCTGGTGGACCGATCCGACGTAAACAGCGGGTTCTCCAAATCGACCTGCGGGCACGCGGAGGGAGTTGATCGTTTCTTCGAGGATCGTGAGCGCGTCGTCTCCCGCGAGCGATCCGCAGGCAGAATCCGACGCCAGCTTGGCGAGCCGAGCGTCGAGAAGATCGTGCACCCGGGGGCCTTCGGCCGGCTGGAGCAGCCAGTCCTTGAGGAAGAGACGGAAGGAAGGCCAGAGCTCGGCGAAGGGCTTCTGCTCGATCGTTTGCCTGGCGAGACCGACCAGGGCGTCCAGCGCGGGAGCGATCCCGACGAGGTCTCCGAGCAGTCGCTCGTTGTTCCATTTCCGGCGACCGAAGCTTGCGCCGTCTCCATCTTCTTCATCGGGTTTTGCGAGGGTGAGCTGTTGGGTGAGCTCCGCCCGCTTCTCGACGGCGCGAACCGCCCACTCCAGAGCGCCTTCGGGCCGCGCGGGGTTTCCGCCGACCGTGCCAATCGACCAGGCCAGATCCATCGCTTCGCCGTGCGAGAGGTGGCGGCCGTCGGGCGCGAGCGAACGCAAGGCGGGAAGGACCTTCGACAGCGACTCGGCCGAGAGATGGTCTCGCAGCGCGCGCACGACCGCCAGCGCTCGCGCGCCGGCGGAAGTTCCGGTCAGCGGCAATCCTCCCGCGGCGTGCACCGGCAGCCCGCTTTCCCCGAAAGGCAGCCGGGCTATGCGTGCCACGACGAGACCCGCCACCGAGTCGAGGGTGGGGAGCAGAACGGCGATCTCCTCGAGCGGAATGCCCGAGCCAACTTGCCGAGCGACCCAGTCGGCCGTCTCTTCGAGCTCTTCTTCAATTCCCGAATGTTCTTCGAGCTCGACAGTCCCATCGGGGCCGGCGCTGCGGGGCCGTTTCGGATCGGCCAACGCGGCGGGCGACTCGAAGAGAAACGAGACGAGCAGGTCTCTTTCGGTAGCGTGAGCCTCCGGGCCTTTCGCCGAAAGGAGAGCATCGCGAACGACTGTTCCGAGCAACAACCCCATGCGATCGAGATGCAGCTTGCGAAGAGGGCGCCCGGCGAGGAGCCCGAGCGTCACTCCCGGGATGGCGCGAAGAAACCGAGCCTCTACTCCCGTTATGTCGCCGGCCGCGCAAGCGAGCGTTGGACCGGGGAAGATCCACAGGTTGGGAACGCGCTCAAGAACGCCCGCTGCCTCGGAGTAGATGCGTGAGTCCGTCCAGGACAGCCCGGCGGAGTTGTCCGCCGCGCGCCACACGACCGCCACATCACGCAGGCGGTCCGGGGAGCCGCTTCCTTCCAGATCAGCCGGCCGAAGTCCCGCGTCCTCCAGCGCCGAAATCGTTCTGGCAAAGGCCTCGTCCCATCCGGGAGTCGATCGCAGAAGATCGAGTGGGAATTCGGAGAGCGTCAGTCCGGACCGAAAGAGGGCCAGGATCCGCGCAGGCCGCAGCGACTCCTCTCCTGATTTGAAATCGACACCCGCCTCATGAAGGATTTCAATGGCCGCGGCCGCCGGAGGCAGGAAGCGCGTTCCCGCGAGGGCCTTGCTTTGATCGGACCGGATCAGTTCCCGCCGGAGAACGTGAGCGACCGGCTCACGTGGCACCAGCACGGTGCGGCACGGCAAGGGCCCCTGCGCGGGCATTTGCGCCACGGCGTCGGCCCAGTCCCGAATGTTCCAGAAGACCTTGACGTCCATCCGGAGCCTATCTCCAGCAAACGAATCAACGCAGCCGGAGGACGGGGCGCAAGGCCGGGCGACCGATCAGGTTTTCTCTCGTTGCGGGGAGGCGACGATTATCTCACGGCAGGCGTCCGCAACGCCTAAGGAAATTTGGTACCACCCGAAATTCCCGGCCGGTGCCAGAGCGTGCGTTCTTCCAGACGGCCTCCAGGGGAGGGACTGCTAATCGCGCTGACCTACCGCCATGATTTCCGCCACTTCGCGCCGAAGGAGCGGGAGTTTGGTCTGAATGATGTCCCAGACCACGTCGTGCGATAGAGCGTCGTACCCGTGAATCAGCACGTTCCGGAAGGCGATGATCCGTCGGTATTCGGATATTCGGGCAATCGTTTCCGGGTCGCTTCGGGAAAGCCGGTGCAGGGCTTCTCCGATGATCTCGAATTGCCGTTCAACTGCGGATCGAAGGAACGGATCGTCGCGGTAGGAAATCAAGGTCTTGCCGCGGGTGAACTCCGAGACAAGGCCGGCTGCCTGCTGGATGTCGAAGAGATACTTCTTCGACTCAAGCTGCATAGAGGAGGGTTCTCGACCGCTCGATGCTCTCTCGGAAGAAGGGGTTTCGGATCGCTTCCAGCTCGACGAGGTCTACAGGCCGGGAGAACAAGGACTCCAGGGCCTCGAGAAGCCCGAAATATCGATTGGCACGGGAGCCGCCAAATGAGGGATCGAATTCGACGAGAAAATCCAGATCGCTCCCCTCGCGATCGAATCGCCCATCCGAGGCGGAACCGAATAGCTCCAGCCGCTTGACTCCGAATCGGCGGCAAAGTGTTTCCAGACGATCCTGCTTGGCGGCGACCAGGGGCAACATCATTCGACCTCGAAGACATTTTACGCCGGACTTGCTCGTCGAGATCCGAGAGGACGTCCTCCGAGATAAGGACGGCCCGATGCTCCTCCACGGAATCCAGGGCTTCCAGGGCTCCCGGATCCTCATCCCGACCCACCGAGACCTCCAGCCCAACCGTGACTTCCCAGCCCGCACTCTTCGTGAACGACTCCAGCCGCCGCGCCGATCTCTTCCGCCGAATGCGGCGTCAGCGCTCCTCTGCGAAGCGCCCCGGCATCGCCGCAAGCGTGTCGGCCGCATAAGCCGGAGCGGCGCGGATATCTTCTGGGGTCAAGTTCGGAAAGCCATCGAGAAGCTCAGCGTCGGTGGCACCCTCGCCAAGTTTTCTCAGGATGAGCTCCACGGGGGGGGGATGCCGGTACCGCGAATGACGGGTTTCCCCCATCATGACGCTTTCACGCAGGGTGAGGAATGGACCGCTCAGGCTTCGATTCGCCAAACTAATGATTGAAATATTGCTAACTTTGCAATATTATGGCCGGCATGTCGGGATCAGGCACGACTTCTGGTCCGCTCAAATTCGGTCGAGAGAAGACGGGAATGACGCAAGTCCAGGCTGCTGCGCGCCTGGGGCTATCTCAGCCCTATCTTTCTCAGCTGGAGCGCGGGCGACGTCGCGTGACTCCAAAGGTGGCGCTGGCCGCGGCAAGGCTTTACGAGCTGCCGGCAACGGTGCTGCCCGTACCAGCGGAGCCACCAGGGAAGACCCTGGACACCGATAACCTCGCTCGGCAATTGGGTGGACTCGGATATCCCGGGTATAGCTATCTCAGCCCGACTTCGCGAGTGAATCCCGCCGTCGTCGTGTTGGAAGCTTTGGCGGAAGATGATCTCGATGCAAGGGTGACCGAAGCCTTGCCGTGGGTTCTCCTGCGATACCCCGACCTCGACTGGGATTGGCTCGTGTCGCACGCCAAACTCCGAAACCTTCAGAACAGGCTCGGCTTTCTCGTTGCGGTCGCTCGAGAGTTCGCCGAGGCGCATCCGGGCTGGGTTGCTTCAGCCGCCCGATTGCGACAGGTCGAGCAGGAATTGGAGCGTGCGCGCCTGGCCGCCGAGACGACGCTGGGCCGAGAGGAGATGCCGCGGGCCGAAAGAGAATGGCTGGTCCGCAATCGACCTCCCCTGGCCGAACGGTGGAATGTCCTGACGAGCTTGAGCCCTCAGCAGTTGACCTATGCCGCGTAAGGCCAGTGCACGCGAAAAGCAGGGCGGAAGACCTCCGGAGCCTTGGGGGTCGTTCCTGAAAGCGTTGGATGACCTGTTGAAAGAACCCGTCGATCTGCATTGCATTGACGGTTTCGTCATCACAATGCTGTACGGTCTCTCGCGAGCAACCGCGGATATTGATGTTCTGGCGGCTTCGCCGAATGAGAAACTCGTTGAGCTTCAAGACCTCGCCGGCCAGGGCTCGGACCTTCATCGCCGATTCAAGGTCTATCTGCAGCCAGCGCCAATTCCCGGTTGTCCCGAAGACTATGAGTCGCGCCTTGTCCGGATGTGGCCCCGCTTCCAACTCAAGCACCTCCGGCTCTCTGCGTTGGAAGTTCATGACCTGGCTCTTACGAAGCTGGAGCGCAACGCTGATGTGGACCGCCAGGATGTCCTGGCCCTCGTCCACGCGGGCTATCTCGATCAGGCTACGCTCCGTGAACGCTACGTCAAAGAATTTCGTCCGATCCTGGCCTCGGGTGCCGAAAAGCACGATCTGACATTGGAGCTCTGGGTCGAGATGTGTTGGCCCGGACAGGAGAGGCCTGGAAGGTCCACCATGCCTCCCTCGACGGACACATCCTGGAAGGGCGCCCGGATTTGGTAGTCGAGAGCCGGGAGGACATCCTCCGAGAGAAGGACGGTCCGAGGCTCCTCGACGGCCTCCAGGGCTTTCAGGGCTCCCAGATCCTCATCCCGACCCGCCGAGACCTCCAGCCCGACCGCGACTTCCCAGCCCGCACTCTTCGTGAACGACTCCAGCCGCCGCTCCGATCTTTTCCGCCGAATGCTTCGTCAGCGCTCCTCTGCGATGCGCCCCGGCATCGCCGTCGTCGCCCTTCCTCGCCTCATCGAAAAATCTCTGTCGCGGGCGACCTGCATCCGGGCCTCTTCGGTCCTGGTGCCTCGAACTGCACTGCTCCTGGTCAGGTGCCCGTGTTCCGGCTGGGTGTCCACGAAAGAGTCCGGGCTTCCGGAGTGCTACGAGATCTTCCGGAAGGCGTGTGATCATGCCGAGGTGACTGGGCCGAGGAGTTGGCAGCGATCCGGCCGGGGTAAAATGGCGTCCGCCTATGGAAGACGCGGCCCTTCTGCAACGCATCAGCGCCGATCCGGCAATTTTTGGAGGCAAGCCGATCGTTCGCGGAATGAGAATCTCCGTCGAGCTGATCCTGAGTCTCCTTGCGCAGGGCGAGACCGCGGATGCGATTCTCGCTGATTACCCGGATCTCGAGGCGGACGACATCCGGGCCTGTCTCGCCTACGCACACGCGGTAATCGCTCACGACTCCCTGGACGCGGTGCGAGTCGGTCGGTGAGGTTTCTCGTAGACCGGTGCGCGGGCCGGCGGCTCGCGGACTGGCTTCGGGACGCTGGCCACGACGTCGTCGAATCCCGGGAAAGAGGTCCGGATCCCGGAGATCGAACAATTCTCGGGTGGGGAGCGGCGGAGGAACGGATTCTTGTGACGATGGACAAGGACTTCGGCCAATTTATCTTTTCGGAGGCGGCGAACCATTCCGGTATCGTGCGGCTTCCTGACGTGCCTGCAGCGAGGCGAATCGTGCTCATGGAAAGAGTTCTGGATCTGCACTCCGCCGATCTTCAGGCGAGAGCAGTCGTCACCGTCCGCGGCGGTCGGATTCGCATCTCTCGGGTTTCCTGATGCGCCGAGCTCCTTGTTAGCCCTGCAAGCTCCACCGCGCCGCCTTCGACGGGCAAATCCTGGGAGTGCGCGCGGACCTTATCGTCAAGATCCGAGAGGGCATCCTCCGAGAGAAGGACGGCCCGATGCTCCTCCATGGTCTTCAAGGCTTCCAGGGCTCCCAAAATCCTCATCCCGACCTGCCGGAACCTCCAGCCCCATCGAGGAAGACGAACTGGCCGAACGCTACGAGATCTTTAGAAAGGCGGGATGAGAACGATCTGGCTGGAGGGGAGACGGCTCACTTCAGGCTATCGAACCTATCGAGCGTAATCCCGAGCTGCAGGAGGAGCTTGAAGAAGAGCGGTGGCCCATCTCGGCGCCGTAAGCGATGCAGGCCAGAATGTCTGCCTCTTCGAGCCCCGGATAACCGCTCAGGGAGCCAGGTGAGGGAGACCCCTCGCGCTCCCGTACGGGAGGCGAGGGGTAACCCTCGGCGTCTTCTACTTGCCGGCGGCTGACACGAGGTCGGCGGCGGAAACCGGGCCGATCACGAAGGTGTCGGTGTGCGAGGCGACGAAGGTGCGGAACTCGAGGCTTGCCGCGAAGCCAGTCTTGCGGCCGTGCTTTTTGGCGACCTCGTCCACTTTGGCCTGCTGCTCGTTGCTCAGGTCGGGAGCGATGTGGAGATAGTCCCAGCTGTCGCCGTTGGTGTGGGCATACCACTGATCCGCTGGCACGCCGGCTTCCTTGTCGAACGCGGCCGCTTCGGCCATCCACTTCAGGAAGTCGAGATGCTTGCCGGGAGCGATGCGATAGAGCGATACCACCGCCGTGGGCGGTTGCTTCATCTCCGCCTTGGCGGTCTGGGCGCGGGCGGCGGGGGCGGCGGCGGCGGCGAAGAGCGGGGCGAGGAGCAGGAGTCGGGCGATGGGGAATGAGCGATTCATGATGTTCTCCTTGGGTGCGTCGGCACTCGTTGTTGCCGCGAGAAGACTGGCTGCCGGGCAGGGCACACGCCCTCCAGAGACTTCAGTCGTCTTGAGGCGAAAGACTGGAGGCCACTCTAGTGCCCATTGTCCGACTGTGTCAACGGCCGCGCGGGGGGTTAGAAGGGGCTACGCGGTTCCAGCGGTCACGCGGAGCTTCAGGTGGGTCTTTTCTGAAGGGCGTTGACGATGCTCTACTGAAAGTTCTGTGGGCGGGCGTCACCGCAGGCCGGTGGCCAGGTAGAGCTCGTCCAGGGCTCGGCGGTAGGAATAGACGTAGGACTTCTCGTCCGGCGAGATCTCGATCGGGCCGACCTGCTGGACTCCGGAAGGATCCGGAGGGCGGATCTCCTTCCAGAGCGTGCGGGTTCCGGTCTTCACGTCCACCTTCTCGACGCGTAGCGGAGGCGCGGTCGGGCGGTAGACGAAGATCGCGGCGCCGTCGGCCGTCCACCGCAGCGGGATCTCGTCGGGCTCGACGCCGGGCACGGCGCGCGGCTCGCCCGGCTCGGTCGGATACAGGGCGATCCGGCGGTCCGCCCCGGTCGCGACGACCGTCTTTCCGTCCGGGGAAACGGCGTGGAAGAGAAAGCTGACTCCCTCCGGAGTGATCGCCCGGGGCTTGCCTTCCGCGATGTCCTGGACGAAGAGCCGGGAGCCATGCCCGGGCTCGTTGCCCGCGATGAGGATCCGGCGGCCGTCCGGGAACCAGGCCGCGGACTGGCAGTTGATGCCGATTTTCGGGAGCGGCTTCGACTCCCCCGCGCCGGTTGGCAGGAGCGTGAACTGGCCGCTCTTCGCGTCGCGGGTCGTCAGGACCCAGCGGCCGTCCGGCGAAAAACCGGATGTGTCGCCTTCTCCGAGGCGGACCGCGGGGGAGCCGTCGAGCTTGCGCAGGTAGACCCCGACCGGCTGGATGTTCTGCTCCTCGAAGAGAACCGTCTGGCCGTCGGCGGAGATGTCCTTGGGAAACGACCAGTTGAGCCAGGTCAGGTTGCGGTCCTCCTTTTCGTCCGCCGAGTGACTCACGATCTCGCGGCGGGAGGTGTTCACGGCGCAGAGCAGGCGCCCGTCGCGGGCGATGTCCCGGAGGAATGCTCCGGGAGAGCTCCAGACGGGCCGGCTCGTCCCCGAGAGCGAAGTCGCCCGGATGCTGCCGCGCCCGCTCGACCAGACTTCGTTTCCCCGCGGCGACCAGGCGATTCCGGAGAGGGCAAAGGGGCCGTTCAACCGGACCTTGCCGCTCGCGTCCACGACTTTCACGTTGCCGTTGTTGTCTCCGCGCAGCGGATGGTCGATGAAGGCAACGAGCTTCCCGTCCGGCGAGATCCGGACGTCGCTCGTCCAGCCCGGCGCGTCGTAGAGCACTTTTCCGATCGGGTACTCGATGCGGTTGCGGTTTCCCACCAGCCGAGCCACGGCGAGGCTCTGTCCGTCGGCCGACCAGTCGGCGTCCTGCACGTTCTCGAGGACTTCGCGCGGAGCGCCGCCGGCCAGAGGCACCCGCGCCAGCGTGCCGACCGTTTCGAAGCCGAACAGGGTCCGGCGGTTGATGGAGATGGCCAGCTCCCCGGTGGAGGAGATCGCGAGGAGCCCCGCGCCTCTGAGCGCCAGCGAACGGGACTCGGAGCTCCCGGCCCGCGTCGTGAAGATGTCCAGGGGGAGGCCTTCCCAGGCGGCGGAGTAGACGATGGTCTGGGCGTCGGGAGCGAACCGGGCGGACGTGATGGCGCCGCGCGCGTAGGTCAGCCGCTGGAGCTCGAGCGACGAGCTCGGCTTCGCGGCCGTCGCGGCGTGCAGCAGGAAACCCGCCGCGATCCCGGCCGCGAGCGCGGCGGCCGCCGGCAGGACCCATCCGCGCCGGCGCGGCCGGACGGGCTCGGCCGCCGCCAGGCCGCCGGAGGCCGAGGTCTCCGAGAGATGGTCGCGGACGCTCTTCAAGTCGCGCGCGAGGTCCTTGGTCGAGGCGTATCGCTCCTCGGGGTCCTTGGCGAGCAGGCGCTCGACGATCCAGCGCACGGGAGCCGGGGCCTTCGGCGCGAGCTGTCCCAATGATTCCGGTTCCTCGCGGATGATCGCGACGAGCGTCTCGGCGCCGGTCTTTCTCTGGAACGCGCGCCGGCCGGTCGCCATCTCGTAGAGGATCGCGCCGAGCGCGAACTGGTCCGAGCGGAAGTCCACGGGCTGGCCGCTCGCCTGCTCGGGCGACATGTAACCGGCCGTGCCCATGACCGTGCCGGGCTCCGTCGCCGCCGCGATCACCGTCGGCAGCACGGACGCGTCCTGCCGAACCGTCTCCGTCAGCTTCGCCAGGCCGAAGTCAAGGATCTTGACGTACCCGTCCTTCGAGACCATCAGGTTCTCGGGCTTCAAGTCCCTGTGCACGATCCCGGCCGCGTGCGCCTTGGCCAGGCCCTCGGCGGCCTGCGCCGCGATGTCGAGGAGCCGCCTCGTCGGAAGAGCCTCCCCCGCGGCGACGATTTCCCGCAGGGTCTTTCCGTCCACGAGCTCCATGGCGATATAGGTCGTCCCGTCGGCCTCGCCGATGTCGTAAACGGTCAGGATGTTGGGGTGATTCAGGGCCGAGGCCGCGCGGGCCTCCTGCTCGAAGCGCTGCCGCCGCTCGGGATCGGCCGCCGTGGCGGCCGGCAGCACCTTGATCGCCACCTCGCGGCCGAGCCGGGAGTCGGACGCGCGATACACCTCGCCCATCCCGCCCGCTCCGATCGAGGCGGTGACGCGGTACTGACCGAGACTGCGGCCGATCACCGCGGGTTCCCCCTGTCTCCTGGCACGCCCCCCGCCGGGCATGGATGTTGAAACGCGGCCGAGCGTCGATTCTACAGCCGCGCCCCGCGCCGGATGCGGAGGAGACGGCGGCCATGCGGTCGCAGGCCAACACCGCGAGGATCTTCGAGGGGAACCCGACGCTGATGAGGCTCAAGGAACTGGAAACGCTGGAGAAGATCGCCGACAAGGCAAAGCTCTCCGTCGTCCTCGGCGAGAAGGGTCTCACCGACGCCGTCGTCAAGCTGATCTGATTCGTTTTCCCGGCGGCGGCAACGCCGCCTTTTTTCTTGTCTCTTGTCAGCTCCGATGGACGAGAGAAGATCCCTCGCGGAGCCTGTCCTGAGCGAAGTCGAAGGGCTCGGGATGACAGGGAGGACCAAGCCTTCCCGACTCCACTTCGCGACGAATCGAATAATCCGCCGCGATACGACCGCCGGTGCGCCGACAGGCGCAGATCTTCCGCAAGCGCGTAGCGACGGTGGTGGAGGCGGCGGGAGTTGAACCCGCGTCCGGAAGCGTCACGGGAGAGGCTACTCCATGCTCAGCCTTTTCTTGGTTTTCGTCCCGCCGCCTCGAGAAGAGGCAAAACGGCGGCAGGACAACCCCGGATTTATTTCGCCGGTCCGTCCGGGGGTCCGGACCGGCTACACCCGCATTTGGCGTCGGCGTACGGAACGCGGCGGGTGCGCTTTCCGGACACCGTCACTGCGCGTTAATTACGCAGCGAGAGCGAGATTGCTGTTATTGGCAGCTATCGTTTTTCACCTTTTTTACGAGGTGGGTGAGACCTCGGCATGCAACCTCTCGCGTGCTCGTCCCCGTCGAAGCCGTTTCGCCCCCATGGGAAGTCGCGCGAGCTGCCTCAAAGATCAGGGTTGATCGTAACACCTGGAACCGGGTGATATTCCGCTTGCAGCGAACACCGGCTCGGCTTGACACGGCGGGGGGGCAAGGCATGGAATGCCTCTGTGCGATCCAATGATCTTCTCGTCGTCGTGACCTCGGTCGGGACGGAGGACCAGGCGCTCGACATCGCGCACGCCCTCGTCCGCAACCACCAGGCCGCCTGCGTCAACCTGATGCCCAACGTCCATTCGATCTACCGGTGGAAGGGGAGGGTCTGCGACGACGGGGAGTTCCTGCTCTTCATCAAGACGCGCGCGAAGGAGTTCGCGGGCGTTCGCGAGACGATCCAGAGGATGAACACCTACGAGCTTCCCGAAGTGCTCGCCTACCGGGTGGACGATTCCTCGCCCGCCTTCGCCTCCTGGATCGAGAAGGCGACCGAGCGCCCGAAGAAGCACCCCCGCGGCAAGAAGGCTGTGGCAAAGAGGCCGGCCAGGAAGCGCTGAGCGCTCCGCGCCGCCTGGGAGACCCCACCACCTACCACCTACCACCTCACTCGTGCTCGCCTTCGCCTCTCTCTTTCTCGGCCTGGTCGTTGGCGTCCAGCCGGTGACCGTGCTGGTCGAGAAGCCTGTCGCCGTGGTGCGTTTTGAACTCGACGGGAAGACGATCGGGCGCGCCGAGGGCGCGCCCTGGACGGTCTCCGTGGACTTCGGCGCGGCGCTCGCGCCGCACGAGCTCGTGGCGCGAGCGCTCGACGCGGCGGGCAAGGAGATCGGGGTCGAGCGGCAGTTCGTCAACCTGCCGCGTCCGCCGGCCGAGGTGGAAGTCCTGCTCGAGAGGGATGCGAAGGGACGGCCGGTCGCGGCCCGTTTCTCCGGGCAGAGCCTGATCGCCCCGCGGCCGGCTCGCGTCGAGGTCACGTTCGACGGCAAGCCCCTTCCGGCCGACGAATCCAACCGCGTCGCGCTGCCGGACTACGACGGCGGCGCCCGGCACGTCCTCTCCGTCGAGTTGGAGTACTCGCCGGCGGTGCGATCGAAGACGGACGTCGTCTTCGGCGGCCTCGAGAGCGGCGTCGCGAGGAGCGAGCTGACCGCCGTCGCCGTGCGCTCGGCGTCGCCGGAAAGGGACCTCGAGGCGAAGGATCTCGAGGGCGCTCTGCTGCGCGACGCGCGCCCCTTGCCCGTGGTGGCGGTCGAGCGCGGAGCCGCCGTCGTCTGCCTCGTGCGCGGGCCGAGCGTCCGGCTCGCGCTGAAGGCTCTGGGCACGGGGGGACGCACGACGAGCGGCCTGATGCCGGACGGGAGGCGCCTGCCGCATTTCGACCGCGACGCCTCTCGCCAGGCCATGACCCTGGAGAAGGAGGATCACCTGCGCTTCATCTGGCCGATGCCGCGGACGCGGGGGGGCGCGCCGGGCGCGCAGCTCTTCGACCGGTCGCGGGATTTCGCCGGCGCGGACGCCGGGATCGCGTGGCTCCTGACGCGGGTCGAGCATCCGGACCAGCATCCCGCGGAAGTCCGCCTGGCGGATGCCGCGGCCATCGCCGGGCTCGAGGCGACGGCCTCGGGCTCGCGCCGCGCGGTCGTCCTCGTGCTGGGCGACGAGACCGTGGACCGCAGCCGGCACTCTCCCGCCTCCGTTCGCCGGTACCTCGAGACGATCCACGTCCCGTTCCTGGTCTGGTCGTTGACGAATCCCGCGACGCAGCGCCTGGCGAAGGACTGGGGCGCCGTCGAAGACGTCTCGTCCACCGGCAGGCTCGAAAAGGCGGTCGAGCGCCTGAAGGCGAACCTCGCCTCGCAGCGCATCGTGTGGGTCCAGGGCCGGCTCCTCCCGCAGGAGATCTCGCTGTCGGAGAAGGCCGCCGGAATCGAGCTCGCGCGCTAGAACAACCGGGGCCGTCCAGGGTCCAAGGTCTAAAGTCAAATGTCGGGCCGTGGGACCTTAGGCCTTAGACCTTCGACCTTCGACTTTCTCATCACGCGGCCGAAGTCCTGGACCCAGAGGATCTGGTAGCCGTCCGGCGTCTTTCCGAACGCCAGGCCGAAACCGACTTCGTTGAGCAGGGTGGAGAGGAGGTGCTCCTGGTGGGCCGGGCTTCCCATCCATCCGTCCATGACCTCGTCAACGGAATACTGGCCACGCGCGATGTTCTCGCCCGCCTGAGCGGCCCGGTACCCTCTTGCCCGCTCCCGATCCATGACGGTCCTGCCCTCGGGCGTGTCGTGGCCGTAGTAGCGGCGCGCGAGCATGTCGCCAGCGTGCCCCTGGGCCGCCTCGTCCAGGCGCGGGTCGCGGCGCAGGGGAGGCAGATGGCGCGCGGCGCGCTCGCGGTTGACCCGCTCGAGCATCTCGCGGCGCACGCGTTCGAGGTCGGAAAGAGCGCCGGTCTTCTCGCGGAAGAAATCGTCCCAGGAGAGCGCGAAGAGAAAGACATAGAGCGGGACGTCCTCGCGCCGCGCGACGCCGAGGCCGACGTCGCGGTAGCCGGCGCCGAGGAGCTCGCGGGCGGTCGCGCCTCCCTCTTCCCGCCACCCGGCGACGATCGTCTCGACGTCGCCGTCCGCCTGCGCCTCCACCTCCGAGAGGAGGCGCGCCTCGTAGCCCGCCTTCGCCGCCCGGCGCAGGTCCTCTTCGGTCGGGGGCTCCTTGCCCGCGCCTCCCGCAGAGACCTCGTCGGCCCGTGCCTGCGCGACGGCGGTGAGCGGCGCCGAGAGCCTCACCGGACCGACGCCCGCGACGTGGCGAACGGCGTTGATCCGCTCGACGAGCGCCTCGCGGGTGTCCTGGTACTCGTCCGGCGGCTCCGCCGAGAGGACGAGAAGGAGCACCGGAAGACAGAAGACGGAAAGCCAGAAACGCCTCAAGAGCGCTCTTCGCCTACCGCCTCCCGCTGACCGCGTCAAACGCCCGGTCGAGGTCCGCGATGAGGTCCTCGACGTCCTCGATGCCGACGGAGATCCGCACCAGCCCCGGCGTGACGCCGAGGCGGTTGCGCTCGACCTCCGGGATCGAGGCGTGCGTCATCGTCGCGGGGTGCGAGATCAGGGTCTCGACTCCGCCGAGGCTCTCGCCGAGCGAGCAGAGCCGCACCGCGGCGAGGAAGCGTCCGGCCGCGTCGTAGGAGCCGAGGTCGAAGGAGATCATCGCGCCGAAGCCGCGCATCTGCTTCTTCGCGAGCGCGTGCTGGGGGTGATCGGGGAGGCCCGGGTAGTAGATCTTCTCGACCTTCGGGTGCGTGGCGAGGAACCGCGCGACCTCGCGGCCGTTCGCCTCGTGGCGCTCCATGCGGACCGCGAGGGTCTTGATGCCGCGCAGCACGAGCCAGGAGTCGAGCGGCGAGAGGATCGCTCCCGAGCCGTTCTGCACGAAGGAGAGCCACTCGACGTGCTCGGCGTTCGACGCCACGGCGATGCCGCCGATGGAATCGGAGTGGCCGTTCAAGAACTTCGTCGTCGAGTGGACGACGAGGTCCGCTCCCAGGGCGAGCGGCTTCTGGAGGTAGGGGGACGCGAACGTGTTGTCCACGACGACGAGAGCGCCGCGCTCGTGGGCGATCTCCGAGAGGAGCGCGATGTCGCAGATCGTCATCGTGGGGTTTGTCGGAGACTCCAGGTGAAGGAGGCGCGTGTTCTCCCGGAACGCGCGGCCGACCGCTTCCGCGTCGGATGTGTCCACGAAGGAGAACTCGACGCCGTAGCGGGCCAGGATCTTCGTGTAGTAGCGGTGCGTCCCGCCGTAGGTCATGTCGGAGCAGACGACGTGCTCGCCCGCCTTGACGAACGTCGCGACGGCCGTGATGGCCGCCATACCCGACGCAAACGCGCGCGCGCCGGCGCCCCCTTCCAGCACTGCCATGTTCTCTTCGAGCGCCGCCCGCGTCGGGTTCTGCGTGCGCGCGTACTCGTACCCCTTGTGCTTGCCCAGCGCCTCCTGCACGTACGTCGAGGTCTGGTAGATCGGCACGGAGACCGCCCCGGTGCGCGGGTCCGGCGCGTTGCCGGCGTGGATGCAATCAGTGCTGAAGCCCATTCTCGACCTCGATTCCGTCGTAGTTTCAGGTTTCAAGTTTCAAGTTTCAGGAAACGCTCCGGTAGCCTCCTGAAACGTGAAACCTGAAACTTGAAACCGGCCCGTTCATCCGATCGCCCCCGACTCTCCGAATATCCCCTGCCCCGGGTAGCGCTCCGCGCCGTCCGGGAAGATCGTGACCACGGTCTTGCCCGGCCCGAGGCGCCGCGCGATCTTGAGCGCCGCCGCGGCGGCGACTCCCGAGGAGCCGCCGGCGAGGAGCCCTTCCTCGCGGGCCAGGCGCCGGCAGGTCTCGAAGGCTTCCGCGTCCGTGATCGTGACGACCTCGTCGATCTGTTCGCGCTCGAGGATCTCCGGGAAGAAGGAGAGGCCGATCCCCTCCACGACGTGCGGTCCTCTCTCGCCTCCGCCGAGGATCGAGCCCTGCGGCTCGGCGGCGATTCTCAGGATCTTCGGCGCGCGCTCGCGCAGAGAGCGCGCGACGCCCATGAACGTCCCGGTCGTCCCGACGCCCGCGACGAACGCGTCCATCACGCTGCCCAGGGCCTCGGCAATCTCCGGCCCCGTCGTCTCGTAGTGCGCGAGGGCGTTGACGGGGTTCGCGAACTGGTTCGGCATGTAGGCGCCGGGAGTCTTCGCAGTGATCTGCTTCGCGCGGTCGATCGCCCCGACCATGAGGTCCGCGGACGGCGTGCGGACGACGGTGGCGCCGAGGGCCTCCATCAGCCTCGCCTTGACGTGGCCGTACCCCTCCGGCATGACGATGACGCAGCGGTATCCCTTGACCGCCGCGAGCATGGCGAGGGCGACGCCCGTGTTGCCCGAGGTCGGCTCGACGATCGTGCCGCCGGGACCGAGCAGTCCCCGCCGCTCGGCGTCCGCGATCATCGCGCGCGCGATGCGGTCTTTGATGCTGCCGCCGGGGTTGAACCACTCGAGCTTGGCGAAGATCCGCGCCGCGCCGCCGGAGAAGCGCGCGAGCTCGACAAGCGGCGTCGCTCCGATGGACTCCTCGATCCCGAGGCCGCGCTGTGTCTGGATTGGCGATGAGGACGTCAAGGGAGTCTCCCTGTTGACGATAACAAAAAAAGCCCCGGCGCTCGCCGGGGCTTCGGAATGCCGAAAAGTGGCTTCAGTAGGCCTGCTGCGCGCGGCGTGCCGAGTAGCACTCGCGGCAGTAGACCGGCTTGCCGTTGGTCGGGTTGAAGGGGACCTGCGTCTGCTTGCCGCAGCCGTCGCAGGTCACGTCGTAGAACGTCCGCTCGCGTCCCTCTCCCGAGGAAGCCTTGCGCTTGTCGCGGCAGGGCTTGCAACGCTTGGGCTCGTTGGTGAATCCCTTGCGGGCGTAGAACTCCTGATCGTCGGCCGAGAAAAGGAACGTGCCGCTGCAGTCCACGCAGGTGAGGTTCTTGTCAGTGTATTGCTGCATCATGGAAGTTACCGATCTCCTGGGTTTACCCCTCCGGGACCTTGGTCCCGGTCAAAAAAAGTTTCGAATCAGAATCACGAATCGTGGCTCCGCCGATCGCGGCGGCGCCGAAAGGAAGGTTCTCTAGGACCGACCCCCTTTCGCGCACGCGCACGTCTCCCCGCTGGGCCGTACGGATCGAGGAAGGAAAAACATTAAGGCGGCAGTCACTTATGCGGGGTCTTCGTAAAAGCTGGCGCACCGTAACACGCCCCTCTTCGCGGTTGCAAGATGTTTTTTGACGACCCGGCGCGGCCGGACGGACCAGGCGGAATCGGGGGCAGACGGCTGGGCGATCGGGAGAGCTTAAGTCGCGGAAAAAGCTCGGCTTAACCGCCGATGCGCCCTGTGAGCGGAGAGGAGGCCGTCGCGTAGCGCTTGCGCGGGATTCGTCCGGAAAGATACGCCGCCCGTCCCGCGCGCACCGCGTCGCGCATCGCCCCGGCCATCCGGACCGGATCCTTCGCCCCGGCGATGCCGGTGTTCATCAAGACCCCCGCGGCGCCGAGCTCCATCGCCACGCACGCGTCGGACGCCGTACCGACGCCCGCGTCCACGATGACGGGGACTTTCGCGCGCTCCAGGATGATCGCGATGTTGTTCGGGTTCTGGATTCCGAGGCCGGACCCGATCGGCGCTCCGAGCGGCATGACGGCCGCCGCTCCCGCCTCCTCGAGCCGTCTCGCCACGATCGGATCGTCGGAGGTGTAGGGGAAGACGACGAACCCGTCGTGGACGAGGGTCTTTGTCGCGGCGAGGAGCGCCTCGTTGTCGGGCCAGAGCGTCTGCTCGTCGCCCAGCACCTCGAGCTTGACCCAGTTGGAGAGGCCGGCCTCGCGCCCCAGGCGCGCCGCGCGGATGGCGTCCTCGGCCGTGTAGCAGCCGGCCGTGTTGGGCAGCAGCGCCATCCCGGCCGGGATGAAATCGAGTAGCGACTCCTTCGTCCGGTCCGTCAGGTTCACGCGGCGCACCGCGACCGTCACGAGCTCCGCCGCCGACGCCTCGAGCGCCTCCTTCATCAGCGGGAACGAGGCGTATTTCCCCGTGCCGACGATCAGGCGGGAGGTGAAAGTTCGTCCGCCAAAGATGAACGGATCCGTCGCCGTGGAAGGAAGGGATTCGACTGTTTCTGTCGTGGCGCTCATGAGATCTCCGGCAGTTGATGGTGTCGGCTCATCGGATCGTCTCGTCCCCGATCACCCGATCACCCGATCACCGATCACCCGATCACCCGATCACCCGATTCCCCCCGATTCTCTCACTCTTCGAGCAGGGCGATGTTGTCGATGAGGCGCGTCTTCCCGACGCGGACGGCGGCCGTCAGCGTGGATCCGGGCACGATCTCGCGGAGGCGGCTCATCGTTTCAGGGTTCACCACTTCGACGTACTCCACGGCGAGCCCGGCCGATTCGAGGTCGAGGCGCGTGTCCTCCTCGAGCCGGCCGGCGCTCCTCTCGCCGGCCGCCGCCCGGTCCCGCGCCTCGAAGAGGGCGACCGGAAAGCCCGCGGCGATCAGACGCTCGTCGGAGGAGAGATAGGAGTTTCGCGAGGAGAGCGCCAGCCCGTCCGGCTCCCGCACGGTCTCTCCGACTTCGATGCGAATGGGAAAGTCCAGGTCTTTCACCATGCGGCGGATGACGGCGACCTGCTGCAGGTCCTTCCGTCCGAAGAACGCGACGTCTGGCTGGACCTGGAGGAAGAGCTTCGCGACGACGGTCGCCACGCCGTGGAAGTGGCCGGGCCGCGCGGCGCCCTCTCCGCCTTCCGAGACGCGAGCCACCTCGACGGAAGTGGAGAATTCCGGCGGGTAGAGCTCACCCGCGTTGGGCAGGTAGAGCAGGTCCACGCCTTGCGCTTCGAGCAGCGTGGCGTCTTCCCGCTCCCGCCTCGGATAGCGGCCGAAGTCCTCGCCCGGCCCGAACTGGAGGGGGTTGACGAAGATCGAGACGGCCACCCATCCACAGGCCTCCCGCGCCATGCGCACCAGCGAGAGATGCCCGTCGTGCAGGGCCCCCATCGTGGGCATGAAACCGATGGTCTTGCCCCCGGCCCGCGCCTTTCCAATGAGTTCGCGAAGTGTCGTCGGCTCCGTAACGGTTCTCATTGTGTTGTTCCAACCCTGTCATCCTGAGCGAAGCGAAGGATCTGCTCTCGTCCTTCAGGACCGGAGCAGATTCCTCGTCGCTGCGCTCCTCGGAATGACAGTGGGAGTTCTACCGCACGCGCCGAAGCGCGGGGGCCTTCAATCCGGAATACGACTCTTCCTTGCTCGGGAAGGCGCGGCTCTTGACGTCCCGGGTGTAGGCGCGTGCCGCCTCCTGGATGATCGGGGCGAGGTTCGCGTAGCGCCGCACGAAGCGGGGGGTGACCCCGGGCGACAGTCCCATGACGTCGTGGAAGACCAGGACCTGCCCGTCGCAGGAGGAGCCGGCGCCGATGCCGATCGTGGGGACGGGAATCGTCCGCGTAATCTCCGCCGCCAGCCCGTCGGGAACGCACTCCAGAACGATCGCGAAGCAGCCCGCCTCGGACAGGGCGGCGGCGTCCTCCAGGATCTCGCGCGCGGAGATGCTCTCCCGCCCCTGGACCTTGAAGCCTCCGAACTTGCGGTAGGACTGCGGGGTCAGACCGACGTGCCCCATGACGGGGATGTCGGCGGCGAGGATCGCCTCGACGGCGCCCAGGACGCGCCGGCCCCCCTCGGCCTTCACCGCCGCGCAGCCGGCTTCCGACAGGAACCGCCCGGCGTTGGCGACCGCCTCGGAGGCGCTCGCCTGGTACGAGAGGAACGGCATGTCCCCCACGACGAGCGCCCGCTTCGCCGCTCCGGAGACGGCCGCCGCGTGCCGGACCATCATGTCCATCGTGGCGGAGAGAGTGTTCTGCCGGCCGTAGACGGTCATCTCGGCGGAGTCGCCGACGAGGAGGACGTCCAGCCCCGCTTCGTCGAGCAGCGCCGCCGACGGGGCGTCGTAGGCGGTCATCATCGCGATGGGCTCGCGCCCCTTCGCCGCGACCAGGGCGGGAACCGTGACGGGGAAAGTCTCCGAGAGAGTGGCCATCGTTCGCTCCGTGCCTTTCGGTCGATGTTCCGGTTATCGGAATCACCGCCGATCAGGGCGAGGCGGGGATTATACAGTGCTCTCTTGTCTGTCCTTCTGAGGAGCCCTTCTGCTTCGCATGTCATTCCGAGCGCAGCGAGGAATCTGCCCTCCTGAACTACCTCGAGCCGCCCGGAGCAGATCCCTCGCTTCGCTCGGGATGACAGAAGCTCCCTCGGGATGACAGGAGGAAGCGCGAGTTACCGGCTTGCTGCGGGTACGTAGTACTGGACGCCCTTCTTCGCTCGCTGGATCTGCGCGACCAGGTCGTCGAAGTCGGCGGGGCGATTGACGAAGTCGATCTCGTTGGTGTTCACGACGAGGAGCGGAGTCTCCTCGTAATGGTAGAAGTAGTAGTTGTAGGCCTCGATCAACTGGGAGACGTATTCCGGCGTGATTCCCTTCTCGACCGCGCGGGACGCTCTCTTGATGCGCCGCATGCACGTCTCGAGCGATCCCTGGAGATACAGGACGAGGTCCGGCCTGGGGACGGTCTCGGAGAGCAGCGTGTAGAGGCGGTCGTAGATCAGCAGCTCCGAGTCGTCGAGGTTCAGGCAGGCGAAGATCTTGTCCTTGGGGAAGTGGTAGTCGGCGACGACGAGCGTCGTGAAGAGATCGATCTGCGCGATCTCGCGCTGCTGCTGGTAGCGCGAGAGGAGAAAGAAGAGCTGCGTCTGGAAGGCGGAGCCCTTCTTCTTCTTGTAGAACTCGGGCAGGAAGGGGTTGTCCACGTCTTCCAGGATCTTCGTGCCGTGGAAGCGCCGCGCGAGCATCTCCACGAGCGAGGTCTTGCCGACGCCGATCGGCCCGTCGATCGCGACATGGCGCAGCGGGACATCGCCTTCGGAGGGGATCGCCATCGCGCGCGATTCTAACGCGGCGCGCCGCACGTAGAATCGACCGGCCATGGAAGTCCGCGACGCCTATGGTCCGACCGACGCCCATCACTGCGATTGCGCCTTCGAGGCGTTCCGGAGCCCGTCGGGAGACGCCGCGTTCTACGGGGAGCTGGCGCGGGAAGCCGGCGGCCCGGTGCTCGAGCTCGGCTGCGGCACGGGGCGGGTCCTCCTCTCCATCGCGCGGGAGGGGATCTCGTGCACCGGCCTGGATTCCTCCGAGGAGATGCTCGAGGAGTGTCGGCGCAAGAATCCTCCGGCGAACCTCCGGCTCGTGCGGGGCTCGATGTCGGATTTCGACCTGGGGGCGGAACGGTTCGCGCTCATCTTCTCCGCGTTCCGATCCTTCCAGCACCTCCTGACCGTCGAGGACCAGCTCGGTTGCCTGCGGGCGGTGCGGCGGCACCTGGCGCCAGGAGGATCCTTCGCGTTCGACGTCTTTGCGCCCAAGCTCGAGCGCGTCGCGCTCCTGGAGGAGCCGGAATTCGAGGAGGCGCGCTGGCGGGAAGGCGAGATCGAGATCGTCCGCTTCACCAGCGTGCGGCGCGACCCGGTGGCTCAGGTCTCGGAGGTCACGTTCCGGTACGAGCGGCGGCGGCCCGGATTCCCGCCCGAGAGCCACGCCGTGCGAACGCGGATGCGGCATTACTTCCGGTACGAGATCGAGCACCTGCTCGCCCGGGCCGGTTTCACCGGCATCGAAGTCTTCGGCGGCTTCGACCGGCGGCCGTACGACCATGTCTCGGGCGAAACCGTCGTCGTCGCGCGCGGCTGAGCGCGGGCGACGGCCGGAGCGGATCCTCCGTCTCGCTCAGGACGAGAGAGGACGCAGGAGAATGTCCGCGATGCCGCAGACGGCGAGGATGACGGAGACGAATCCGTTCGCCGTGAAGAACGCGGTGTTGATCCGCGAAAGGTCTCCGGGCTTCACGATCCAGTGCTGGTAGAGGAGCGCGGCGGCGGTCGCGAGGATTCCGGCGGCGAAGAGAGCGCCTCCTCCTGAAAGACGCCAGACCGCCGCGAGCAGGGGAATCATCGCCGCATGCAGCGCGGCCGAGACGGCGAGCGCGGTCTTCGTCCCCCAGCGCGCCGGAATGGATTTCAGCCCGGCGCTTCGGTCGTGCTCCTCGTCCTGGAGGGCGTAGAGGATGTCGAAGCCGGCCGTCCAGGAGAGCACCGCGAGGCCGAGGAGGATGGGCGTGGCAGCGAAGCTCCCGCGGACGGCGATCCAGGCCCCGACCGGCGCGATCGCCAGGCACAGGCCGAGGACGAGGTGCGAGAGCCAGGTGAAGCGTTTCGTGTAGGAGTAGAGGAGAAGGAGCGCGAGCGCCAGCGGGGAGAGGGCGAAAGTCAGGGAGTTCAGGCTCGCGGCGGCCGCGAGGAAGAGAACGACAGAGGCCGCGAGGAAGATCCGGACGAAGCCGGTCGAGATCGCGCCGGAAGGGAGGGCGCGCGAGGCGGTTCGGGGGTTCGCGGCGTCGATCGCGCGGTCGGCCAGCCGGTTGTGCGACATCGCGGCGCTGCGAGCGGCGACCATGGCCAGGAGAATCTTGGCGAGCGTCGGCCAGGAGGGAAGACCGCGCGCCGCCAGCACCGCGGCGAGCAGGGCGAACGGGAGCGCGAAGAGCGTGTGGGAGAACTTGATCATCTCCAGGGTCGTCCGGAGCGGCCGGGAGAGGGCCGGGGAGCTCACCGCCGTCGCCGGGATCCGGCAGCCCGCTTGTCCCGCTCTGGAGGAGCGCCCTTCCACTGGTAGTCCTCTCCGGGGACTTCGAGATCCAGCATTCTCGCGATGCGCCGGCAGTACGCGTCGAGGAACCTCTCGACCGAGGGCTCGGCGATGTAGAACGCGGGGGAGGGAGGCGCGATCGTCGCCCCGGCGAGCGCCGCCCGTCTCATGTTCTCGATGTGAATGAGGGAATACGGTGACTCGCGGAAGCAGAGGATGAGCGGACGGCGCTCCTTGACCGTCACGTCGGCCGCGCGCTGCAGGAGGTCCCGGGAGATCCCGTTGGCGATCGCGCCGAGCGTGCCGGCGCTGCAGGGGACGACGACCATGCCGGAGACGGGATAGGACCCGGAGGCGATCGAAGCGCCCACCTCCCCGTTGTCGTGGATCTGGATCCGGGCGATCGCGGGGCCGCGCGCCTCGAGGCGTGAGACCCAGTCCCGCGCCGTGAGGATCCCGGAGTCCACCTCCCCCTTGGCCACCTGGAGGCTCGCCTCGGAAAAAACCAGGTGAAGACGCGCGAGGCCTCGCGCCGAGAGCGCGACCTCGACGAAGCGGCGGGCCAGAAGCGCCCCGGACGCCCCGGAAACGCCAACCACGATTTCCCGCCCTGCCATGGCGCCGGAGTGTATCCGCTGACAAAAGTCCCTGACACGTGTCAGAACATTCTCTCGGCGGCCGTAAGGGTCTCATTCGAGCAGGTTTGACGCGAGGTCCCGGCGTTTCCGACGCAAGTCTGTTTGACGCAAGCGATCCGAGGCCCGGTTCCTCTCTCGAGCGGCAACGTCTTTGATTGCTTCAGTTGCTCCGCTCCGGAGCCGGCGGCACGCCTCTCGCCTTACACGGCGCTCCAAGACGAAAGGAGGTGCCGATGGAGAACGCCTGATCGCAGGGACCCGATGAGGACAAAAAGCCAAAGGTCACAAGAAACCGATGACACGGAAACTTTTCTTCGAAAGTGAGTCAACGATGAATTCTCGAACTTCCGGCCGCCTTGCGCTCGCCCTCGTAGCGATCCTCGGCGCGGCGGGTCTCTTCGCGGCCGAAGCGGCGGACACGGCCGGCAAGAAGGTCAACATCAACCAGGCTTCCGCCAAGGAGCTCGCGAACCTTCCTCGCATCGGCGCGAAGGTCGCCGAGCGCATCGTCGCGTACCGCCAGGAGCACGGCGCCTTCGCCAAGGTCGAAGACCTGATGGAGGTCAAGGGGATCGGCGAGAAGCTCTTCACGTCGCTCAAGCCCTACCTGGCGCTCTCCGGCCCGACGTCGCTCTCCGAGAAGGTCTCATCCAAGGGCACCCGCGGGGGTTCCGCGGGATCCAAGTCCGCCCGCAACTCCGTCCCGCTGGGCAAAGGACGGTGATCACTCCGCCCGCCCGGAGCCGCGCCCGCGGCTCCGGGCCCCTTCCCTTTCAGGCCGGCTTTTCGGCGACGGAGCTGGCCGTGACGATGGCGATCCTGGTGACGGCGACCGCCGTGGCCGCGCCCGGGGCGATGCGGCTGCGGGCGGCCCTCTCGGTTCGATCCGCCGCCGCTCAAACCGGAGTGGCGTTTCTTCAGGCCCGCGCCTACGCGATCGCTCGCGGGCGCTACGTGGGACTCAAGTTCCGGAAGAACGGGACCCGGCACGAATGGGCCCTCTACGTGGACGGCAACGGCAACGGCATCCGCACCGCCGACATCGAGAGAGGCGTGGACCGGCCGCTGGGCTTCGCGTTTCCATGGCAGCGCAACGACGTGTTGCCGGGAATCATGAGGGGGACCCGGGTCCCCGATCCCGGCAGTCCAGGACGAGCGCTCGAGAATCCGGACGATCCGATCCGATTCAACTCGTCGGACATCTGCTCGTTCTCGCCGTTGGGCGAGAGCACGCCCGGCTCGGTCTACCTGTGGGACGGACACGACCGGATGGCCGTCGTGCGCGTCTTCGGCCGCACGGCCAAGTTGCGCACGCTCTATTACCGGCGTGGAGACAGGGAATGGAAACAGTGAAGCGCTCAGGAAAGCGGATGCTCGGCGGCGAGGCCGTCCTTCCCCGGCCAGAGGAGGACGCTGTCGTGGCGCGCCCCGGGAAGGATCCGTCCGCCGGCCGCGAGGCATCCGTGGATCAGGGCGCCGGCGCCGATCGCGACGCCGTCCCAGACGGCGCTGTCCGCGATGCGCGCTCGGGCGGCGATCTCCGCCCGGCCGAGGACGCTGCGGGAGACTTCGCCGTTCCAGGAGCGCTCGCGGGAGAGGACCCGCCGGCCGGCGTCGAAGCTCCCTCCCCCGTCGGGAAACGGTCCGCCGCGGTCCAGCGCTTCCAGCGACGCGTTGAGGAAATCGCTCGGGCGGCCCAGATCCGAGAAGGGTCCCGGGTGGAGGAGCCAGCCGATCTCATCGTGGGTCTCTCGGAGAAGGGGCTCCCAGAGATCGGCGACGAGCGCGGCCTCTCCGGGTGGGATCCGGCGGAGAAGTCTCGGCGACAGGACGCAGACGCCCGTGTACAGGAGCGGCCGGGCAACGGTCATTCCGAATCCCGTGATTCGGTCCCCTTCGGCCTGAAGCGGCGTGTACCGGTCGGGATCGCGATTCTCCACGACGAGGAGCGTGGCCGCGCGCCCGGTTCCGCGATGCCGCGCGAAGAGCGCCGGGATGTCGGGCCCGATCGCCGTGTCCGTATTGACGACCAGGAAGTCGTCGTCGGCAAGCCATTCGGCGGCGTTTCGCAGGGCGCCCGCGGTGCCGAGGATCTCCGGCTCCGGGAAGAAGCGCAGCTTCGGGAGATCCGCCGCGCCGTCGCGCAGATGGCCTTCGATCTTTTCGCCAAGATGATGAAGATTGACGCCCGCTTCGCGGATCCCGTGTCGCGCCAATCCGGCCAGGTGCGACCGGATCAGCGGCACGTTCAGGTAGGGAAGGAGAGGCTTGGGGATTGACTCCGTGACCGGGCGGAACCGCGCGCCTCGTCCCGCCGCGAGAAGGAAGGCCCTCACGGAATCGGGAGGCGGTAGGCGGTAGGCGGTAGGCGAAGCGCCCAAGCCAGGCAGGTTCTCAACTCGCCTTCCCCCTCCCGCCCCCCGTCTCCCGGCTTACGAAGACCATATCGGCGGGCAGGGAGGGGTTTTCCTTGCGGCGGTCGGCGTAGAGGCGGGCGTAGGTGTAGGGGACGGCGTCGGCGAAGTCGAGGCCGAGCGCGACGACGGCGCGGCGAATGCCAGCCGGGTCTCCTTCCACTTCGACGAAGTTTCCGATCGGCGTATGGTCCAGGGCCACGGCGCACCCTTCGAGCGTCCATTCTTCCCGCTTCTTTTCGTAGCGGAAACGGCGGATCCACCCGAGCGCGGTGAGGATCGCTTCGATCTCCTCCGGGTCGGAGACGCGGCTCTCGCGTTCCTCCCGCGTCTTGACGCCTCCGGCGAAACGGGCCGGGCCCTTGTACGTCAGCAGCGCCGTGTCTCCCGCGCGGCGCAGGCGCAAGGCGCGCCCGGACCCGGCGAGACGGCCCTCCGGGTCGTCGTACAGATCGTTGGACTCGAAGTGGAGAGGAGTCCGGATCGCGGCGCCGAGATCGCGGAGTCTTCCGCGCGCCCGATCGAGGTCCGCGCACGGAAGCTTGACTTCGACTTCCTCCCGCCGCCGGGGAGGATCGCCCTCACCGCCGGTCACGGGAGCAGCTTGCGGGCGATCTCCTGCGCGCGTCTTCCGTCCACCCGCCCGCGGTGTCTCGCCATCAACTCCTTCATGAAGAGCCCGACGTCCTTCGCCGAGGAGAAGCCCTTCTCGGCAATGACCGCGCGGACCGTCTCTTCCAGCTCGGCGTCGGTCATCGCCTGCGGCAGGTAGGTCTCCAAAATCGCCAGCTCCTCTTTCTCTCCCGCGGCCAGATCCGCGCGGTTGGTCCGCTCGTAGACCTCGATCGCCTCCTTGCGCTGCTTGACCGCCCGCCGGATGACCGCCTCCGCCTCCTCGTCGGTGAGCTCTCGCTGCGCGTTGATTCGCTCGTTCTTGATGGCCGACAGGACGAGGCGCAGCGTCGCCACGCGGCGCTTGTCGCCGCTCTTCATGGCGACCTTCAGATCCGATTCGATGCGTCCCTGCATGAGCGGAGCCTATCGTACGCCTCCCGCCTCCCGCCTCCCGCCTCCCGCCTCCCGCCTTCCGTCCTTCGTGTAGCCTCTGCGCGTGAAGCGGTTTCTCGTGGGGACGGCCGGGCACATCGACCATGGCAAGACGGCCCTGGTCAAGGCCCTGACGGGCATCGACGCGGACCGCCTTCCGGAAGAGAAACGGCGCGGCATCACGATCGACCTCGGGTTCGCGCACGCGGAGTGGGAGGGAGTCCGGCTCTCCTTCGTGGACGTCCCGGGGCACGAGCGTTTCGTGCGCAACATGCTCGCGGGCGCCGGGGGGATCGACGCCGTCCTCCTCGTCGTCGCGGCGGACGAGTCGGTCATGCCTCAGACGCGCGAGCACTTCGAGATCGTGCGGCTGCTCGGCATCCGGAGGGGACTCGTCGCCGTGACCAAGACGGATCGCGTCGCGCAGGAGCTCGTCGAAGTCACAATCTCGGACGCCCGCGACCTGATTCGCGGCTCGTTCCTCGAGGGAGCCGAGATCGTGCCCGTCTCCTCGCTCACGGGGGCGGGCCTGCCGGAGTTGAAGCGCTCGCTCTTGCGGCTGGCGCTCGCCGAAGAGACCTCGAATCGCGAAGCCCGCGGCGCCCGCCTTCCGATCGACCGCGCGTTCTCGATCGTCGGGTTCGGTCCCGTCGTCACGGGAAGCCTGGTGAGCGGCACGATCTCGCGCGACCAGAAGCTCGAGCTCCTGCCGGCCCGCAAGCCCGTGCGCGTCCGGCGGCTGGAAGTCCACGGCCGCGAGACGGAGGAGGCGCGGGCGGGTGAGCGGGTGAGCGCGAACCTCGCCGGCGTCGAGCTGGAAGAGGTCCGCCGCGGGGTGGTCCTCGCCGCTCCCGGCGCGTTCGCCACGAGCGCCCTCCTGACCGCGCGGCTGGAACTCCTGGTTGGCGCTCCTCCCGTCAAGAGCGGCGATCGCCTCTCCTTCCATCACTACTCTTCCGAGGCCCGGGCCCTCGCGCGCGTCCTGGACGGCCGGGCGCTCAAGGGGGGCGAGACCGGACGGGTCCAGTTAAGGCTCTCCCAGCCCGTAGCGGCGATTCCCGGCGACCGCTTCGTCGTGAGGCGCCTCTCGCCGGTCGAGACGATCGGCGGCGGAGTGATTCTGGATCCGCTCTGGCCGCCGGTACGGCGCGCGACGCCGGAGATCCTCGCGGAGCTCGATCGCCTGGACGGCGCTCTCTCGGAGAGGCTCCAGGCGTGGGTCGAGCAGTCGCGCGAGACGGGGGCCGACGAGGAGGCCCTCTCTGCGCGGGCCGGCGTCAGCCGCGAGGAGGTCCGCGCCGCGATGGCCGACCCGATCGCGCGCGGCCGCGCGCACGCGTTGCGGCGCTCGCCGGAACGGTACGTGGGAGAGGATGCTCTCGCGCGGCTGGAGGTCCGCGCGCGGTCGGAGATCGAGCGGGGCCTGCGAGAGGCGAGCGGAGCCGTCGGCGTTTCTCGCGGAACTCTTCTCGCGCGGCTCCTGCCCACCGCCGATCCGAGATGGGCCGAGGCCGTCGAAAAAGCGCTCGTCGCGCGCGGCGCCTACGTGGTCGCCGGCGAGGAGGCGAGGATTCCCGGAAGAGACGAGCTGGCCGGCGCCGAGCGTGATCTCTCCGCGCGCGTCGCCGAGGCCTTCCGCCGCCGCGGACTCGATCCCCCTTCGATCGCGGACGTGGCCCAGGAGATCGGCCACAAGCAGAAGGTGATCGAGGGGCTCGCCGCCTACCTCGTCAAGAAGGGCTCGCTCCTGCGCCTCCCCGGAGGCTGGATCGTCGCGCGCGAGCCCGTCGAGGAAGTGATCGCGCGCCTGCGCGGATCGGGAAAGCAGACCCTCGACGTCGGCGAATTCAAGAAGATGTTCGGCCTGACCCGGCGCCTCGCCATCCCGTTGCTGGAGCATCTCGACGCCACGAAGGTCACCCGCCGGGTCGGCGATCGGCGAGAGATCGTTCCAAGTCCGAAGAGCTGACAGCCGAGGGGAGTGGCCTGGAGGAAAGCGACCGCCGCGGCCGAAGGCCGGAGGCGGCCCGACGTCGGGGCGGATGACTCGACCCGTCTTCAATGTGGGACGTTATCCAGCGGGGAGCTGACGGCTGAGGGCTAATTAGCTGTGATTTCTCAACACGGTGTTCCCATGATGTGCGCCATGTTCGGTGTGGACATGGCGGCCTCGGTGTGTCTCCACGATCTTCCGCTGACAACCCGCCCCGGCGTCGGGCCGCCTCCCTACGGCGGCACGCCTCGGCAGGCCGGCTACGGAGAACCGGCCGTCGCTCTAACGCGAAGGCGCAGTCGCAGCGAGGCGAAAGAAGATTCCAGGTGGTGCGCCTTCGCTCACGGCCGCCTCCCGGAGGCGTCCCGCCGCCGGGCTGACTCACGGCTGGCAGAGGCACTGTGCAGCCCGGAGACGACGGCGTTGCCCGGCAGCGGCCCTGTCCGAGGGCACACACCGTGAACTCGGGTCAGCGAAACTGTTTCTGTGCCCTCGGACCGGAGCGGCGGCCAGGAGGTTCTCCATGCGGCCCGGCCGCCGCGTGCCGCAGAGGACAACGACGGCGACTCCGGGCGGATTGTCCGCGACGAAGTCTCCGGAGTGGGAACAACGTCCTGAGGACTGACAGCTAGAGCTACTGCCCGGCGAATGTCTTGCGCAGGTTGTTGATCTGCTTGATGTCGATCGAGTAGCTCACCACTCCCGTCACGTTCAACTCGTTCCACGAGTCGGCCGGCTGCCCCTGGACCCGCGCCGGCCGCAGGACCCAGCTCGGCGCGATCCGCCGAACGTAGGCGATGAGGACCGGATCGCTGACCTGGATCGGGACGACCTTCTCGATCTGCCCGCCGGCGTTGACCTTGATCCAGAATCGGCAGGAGAAGGGACCCTTGTAGGAATCGGCGAGCCATTTCGTCTTCTTGGGGCTCGCCGTCGTGTCCACCTGCTCCAGCGGCACGGTCCCGTCGGTGGGAACCACCGCCTTCAGCTTGTCGAGCCAGGCCTTGTCGTCGCCCCACTCGAACGGTGTCGGCAAGGGCGTCGCGGGAGTGATCGGCGTCAGCGTCGCCTGTTCCTCTCTCGGCCGGACCTCGACCTGGAGGTCCAGGCGAAGGCTCGCCCACGTCTCGACGGGATGTCCCGCCTGGACCGCGGGATCGAACGACCAGCGCTGCTCGAAAGACCGGCGGGAGTCCGCGGCCAGGGAGGGAATCGGATCGCGGATGATCCGCGACTGGACCACCTTGCCGGCCGGGTCCACTCGAACCGCCGCGTAGAGGGGAACGGTGACCGTGTTCTGGGGGTATTCGAGCCTGGGCGGGAGGCCGGCCGTTTCCTGCGTCGCGAGACCGAACGGGTTCTCGGTGCCCAGGCGCGAAATCGACATGACGGGCGTCTCCGCCAGGCGCCGCGGAGGAGCCCCGGTCGGGACGGGTGTCGGCGAGGGCAGAGGCGTGTGCGGAACCGTCGGCGCGGGAGCCGGCGCGCCCGGAGGGACGGCGGCTTCCGGCGCCGGGACAGGGACCTGCGAGAGAACGGGAGTGGGCGTTTCCGCGGAAGCGGGGGTCGGCGTCTCGGCGGGCGCGGAAGTCTCCGCGGGCGCCATCGTTGTGGCCGGAGTCGCCTGCGCGAGCAGGGGTCCGACGCCCGCCGCTCCCGTCATCGCGAGTGCCAGAAGGAGACTCCAGCCTTGTCTCATGATTTCCGGCGAAGTATAGCGGAGTGAAATCACTTGGCGGAGAGCCAGTCTCCGGCCGATCCGACGTGGACGGCGAGGCGGACGCGAAGCCGGGCGGCCCCCTCCATGACCTCTCCGACGAGCCGCCGCACCGCTTCGACCTCCTCGTCGGGAGTTTCCAGGACAAGCTCGTCGTGCACCTGCAGGAGCAGCTTCGCCGAGGACCCTCTCCGGGAGAGCTCCTCGTCCAGGCGCAGCATGGCGATCTTGATGATGTCCGCGGCGGAGCCCTGGAACGGGGCATTGACGGCCATCCGCTCGGCGTTGCCGCGGACGTTGGGATTCGACGCGGCGATCTCCGGGATCGGGCGGACCCGCCCGAAGAGCGTCGTGACCTCGCGGGTGCTCCGCGCCTGCTCCAGGATCCCGTCCAGGCAGCCGCGGACCTTCGGGAACTGGTTGAAGTAGGAATCGATGTAGCTCTTCGCCTCCGAGGTCGAGACCCCCAGGTCCTTTCCGAGGGTGAAGGCGGCCATGCCGTAGAGCAGCGCGAAGTTGATGCGCTTGGCGGCGTTGCGCATCTCGTGCGAGACGAGGTCGGGGGACACGCCGAAGAGCCGCGCCGCCGTCGCGCGGTGGATGTCGGTGTCCTGCTCGAAGGTCGCGATGAGATTCTCGTCGCCCGACAGGTGCGCGAGGATGCGCAGCTCGATCTGCGAGTAGTCCGCGACGACGAGCTTCTTTCCCGGCGGCGCGATGAAGGCCCGCCGGATTTCGCGGCCGGCCGCGGTGCGGATCGGGATGTTCTGGAGGTTCGGGTCCGAGGAGGAGAGGCGTCCGGTCGCGGCGACCGTCTGACGAAAGGACGTGTGCACCCGTCCCTCCGCGTCCGCGAGCGCCGGGAGGGCGTCCACGTACGTCCCCTTCAACTTCGCGATCTCCCGGTACTCGAGCGTCAGACGGGGAACGGGATATCCCTTCTCCGCCAGCTCGCTCAACACCTCGACTCCGGTCGAGGAGGACTTCGTCTTCGCCGTCTTCCTGCCGGCCGGGTATCCCAGCTTCTCGAAGAGGATCTGGCCGAGCTTGACGGGGGAGTTGATGTTGAATTCCTCGCCGACTTCCGTCCAGATCTTCTGCTCGAGCGAACGCAGGTCCTTCTCCATGCGCGCCGACATCTCCTTGAGGAGCGGCACGTCGATCGCGACACCGTGGATCTCCATCCGCGCCAGGACCGGGGTCAGGGGCCGCTCGATCTCCCGGTAGATCCTCTCGAGGGCCTGGCGGCCGGAAAGCTCCGGCTTCAACTTCGCGGCCAGGTCTCGCGTGACCGAGGCGCGCTCCGCGAGCCAGCGGTCCGCGGTCTCGATCGCGTACCCCTCGGGGAGGGCGCAGGAGACGATCCCCGCCTCCTTGTCCGCCGTCACCTTCTGCCCGAGGCGCTGGAAGGCCATCAGCTCGAAGTCGGAGCCACCCACGCCCGGCGACAGGACGTACTGGGCGAGGCAGACGTCAAAGACGTCTCCCGCGACAGAGCGGCCGCCGCGCGCGAGGAGCGTGTCCAGGGGCTTGGCGTCGGCGAGCCAGATCTCCCGGCCGGGGCGGTCGAGGCCTTTCCACCGTTCCAGGATCTCCGCGGCCGTCTCCTCCGCGATCTCGACCCGCCCCGCTCCCGCGACCGCCAGCAGGACCCGATCTCTCGCGGTCAGGAGCGCGGCACCGAACGGCTCGTTCTCGCCGACCGCGAAGGCGGCCCCCTGCGCGACGCGTCCGAACGCGATCTCGGGAGCGGACGCGGCCTCCGCCCCGATCTCCGCCGCCAGGGAGTGGAACTCGAGCTCCACGAAGAGGTCCTTCAACTTCCGCGCGTCGGGATCGGAGCGCTGGAGCACCGCCGGCTCGAAGGGGATCGGCAGATCCGTCGGGATCTCGACCAGGGAGCGCGAAAGCACGGCCGCCTCCCTGTGCTGCCGCAGGCTCTCGCCGACCTTCCCCTTGATCTCGTCCGCCTTCGCGAGCAGCGTGTCGAGGTCGCCGTACGCCGCGATCCACTTCTTCGCCGTCACCTGCCCCACCCCCGGCACTCCCGGGATGTTGTCCACGCTGTCACCCATCAGGGCGAGAACGTCCCTGACCTGGCCCGGGACCACGCCGAAGAAATCGAGGACCCCCGCCTCGTCGAGGAAACGCTCCCGCCCCGTGTGAAAGACGCGGATCCCGGGCGACACGAGCTGGAGCATGTCCTTGTCCGCCGTCACGATCACGACGTCGAATCCCTGTGCCGCGGCCTTCTTCGAGAGCGTCCCGATGACGTCGTCGGCCTCGTAGCCCGGCAGTTCCAGGATCGGGATCCTGTAGGCGTCCAGAGCCCGGCGGATGTCGGGAATCTGCGAGGCCAGGTCGGACGCCATCGGGACGCGGTTCGCCTTGTACTCGGCGTAGGCGTCGTGGCGCACCGTCCGTTCCGGGCCGTCCCAGGCCACGGCGAGATAGTCGGGCGTGTGCTCGCGCAGCATCTTGCGGAGCATGGTGACGAAGCCGTAGATGGCGTTGGTGGGCTTGCCGGCCGACGTCGAGAGGCGCTGGATGGCGTGGTAGGCGCGGTGGATATTGGACATCGCGTCCACCAGGTAGAGCTTCCGAGGGACTTCCGGCATGGGACCCGGATTCTACGTGCTCGAAGCGGCGCGGCCGGCCGGGGGCGCCCCGGAAACGCCCCGGAAAAAGGGCCTGAAAACGAAACGCGCGACCCGTTTCCGGATCGCGCGAATCAATAAAGACAGACTAACAAAACGGCACGACTCTGTCAACAAGAAAAACTCGGATCCGTGGGTCCCTCGGAAAGCACTGGCGTAGAGCGAGATAGCCCGAGCGTCAGATTCGGCGCCGGACGGTCTCGAGGACGGCCAATCGCCGTTTCTGCGCCGCCGCCTGCAGATCCTCCGCCTCGTGCCGCATCTCTCCGACGAAGCCCTGATCGGAGACTCCGGGCAGGTTGATCGCGACGTTCAAGAGCGCCGCCTGGGCGGCGGCCTCAAGCAGGAGGGCGGCCGCCCCGGCGTCGGAGGCGGCGTTCGGGTTCCCTTTTTCGGCCAGCTCCGGCATCGCGTCGAGCAACCGCGCCGCGGTGCGCGCCGTGCGCATCGGGACCTCCGCGGCGCGGCGGTTGGCCGCCGAGATCCGCTCCTCGCGGAGCGCCTTCTGCTCGTCGGTGTCCCTGGGGAGGCGCCGGGCCGCGACGACTCCGTCGTAGGCCTCCGCGTCTTCCCTGGCGAGCGCGAGGAGCTCTTCCCGGGCCGCGGCGGCGGCCTGCGCGATCGGCCGCATGGCGTCGTGCGACGCGGCGTACTTCTCGCGGGCGAGCGTCAGGGCCGTCACCATCTCCGCCAGCCCCGCTCCCATCGCCCCCGCGACGGCGGCCGCCGTTCCTCCTCCCGGCGTGGGAGCCGAGGAAGCGAGATCGGAAAGAAACTGGCGGATCGGAAGCCCGGCGAACTCGGTCACGCGATCGTGCTCCGGACGACGCGGCCTCTCCGGACGACTGCGGCCGCGAGGTTCACGCCCCAATGATAGATGAGGTGCCGGTCATCGGGCGCGTCGAGGAGGAGGAGGTCGGCATCCTTGCCGGCTTCGAGCGACCCGATTCTCGACGCGAGGCGCAGCGACGCGGCGGCATTCACGGTCATCGCCGTGAGGGTTTCCTCGACGGTCAGGCCGGAGTCGAGACAGGCATGGGCCGCGACGGCCGGCAGCGCCTCGGTGTTGCAGGTTCCGGGGTTCGCGTCGGTGGCGACGGCAACCGGCACGCCGGCCTCGATCAGGGCCCGGGCCGGGGCGGGGTTGGAACGCATCCACCAGGCCGTTCCCGGCAGGAGGACCGCGACGGTCCCGGCGCCCGCCAGCGCTTCGATCTCCTCCCGGCCGATGCGGAGCAGGTGATCCGCGGAGTCGGCGGCGAGTTCGGCGGCGAGCCGCGCTCCGCCGGAACGGGCCAGCTCGTCGGCATGGACGCGAAGCCCGAGACCCGAGGCGCGGGCGGCCTCGAGAATCCGGCGCGACTCCTCGACGGTGAAGACGCCCTCTTCGCAGAAGACGTCGCAGAAGACGGCGAGTCCTTCCCGCGCGCAGCGGGGGACGAGGTTCTCCGCGATGATCCGGACCCATTCCTCCCGGTCCTGCCGGAATTCGGGCGGGACCTCGTGGGCGGCCAGGAGCGTGGGGACGAGGCGCGGAAGGTCGGGAGAGGCAAGTCTCGAGAGAATCTCGAGGGACCGAATCTCCTGCTGTGCCGTCAGGCCGTAGCCCGACTTGGCCTCGACCGTCGTGGTGCCGGCCCCGAGCATCGCTTCGAGGCGCCGGCGCACGAGGATTTCGAGTTCCTCATCGCTCGCCGCGCGCGTCGCCGCGACCGTGGCGTTGATCCCGCCTCCCCCCGCCGCGATCGCGGCGTAGCTCTCTCCCGCGAGCCGCCGGCCGATCTCCTCTCCCCGGTCCCCCGCCCACACGGGATGCGTGTGGCAGTCCACGAGGCCGGGGAGGAGCGTTTTTCCCGTAGCGTCGAGGGAAACGTCCGCCGGACGTCCGCCGTACTCCCGCCGGTAATCGGCTTCGCTCCCGACGAAGACCAGGACCCCGTTTTCCGCCCGAACCGCCGCCTCGCGAATGCGCCGGATCTCGCCCTGCGCCCGCCCCTTCTTCGCCGTTGTTCCCAGAGGCGTGGCGAGGCACGCCGCGTTGCGGACCTCCAGCGACTTGTGATTTGTGATTTGTGATTTGTGAGTAAGGTCGGTGGCGGCAGGCTCCTCCCCGTTATTCACAACTCACAATTCACAATTCGCAATTCGCAGTCATCCCGCCTCTCCCTTGCGGTGCAGGAAGGAGAGCGGCCGGTCCTTCTCGTCTTCCAGCCGGTCCATTTCCAGGACCTGCTTGATGAGAGCGATCGACTTTTCCATCTGCAGCCGGAAATGGGTCCGCTGCAGCTTCAGGTCTTCGATCGCCTTCTCGATCTCGGCCGAGCGCTGCATGGCGTGGTGCGTGAGCCGCTCGCTCGAGTCCTCGGCCTGCTGGACGATCAGCTCCGCCTCCTTCCGGGCGGCGCCGCGGATGTCCTCGGAGGCGCGCTGCGCGGACAACAGCGTGTCGCGCAGCGTCCGCTCGCGTTCGCGGTGCTCCTCGTTCTCCGCTTCGAGCGCCCGCAGGCGGCTCTCGATTTCCGACTTGGAGCGCGTCAGGTCTTCGATCTCCTCGCTGACCAGCGCGAGGAAGGACTCCACCTCGACGGCATCGAGCCCTCTCCACTTCCTGTTGAAGGTGTGGTTCTGAATCTCGAGCGGCGTGACCTTGGGCATGGGGGCCTCCTTGAATTGGGTTACTCAGAGGAACCCGGCCGGGTGCAGGAAGAGCCGGGCCAGGAACGTCCGGATGAAGACGATCACGAGGATCACGAGGATCGGCGAGAAGTCGATCCCTCCCGTGCGGCCGGGAGGGAGCAGTCGGCGGAACGGGCGCAGGATCGGCTCCGTGGACCGGTAGAGGAACTGCACGATCGGGTTGCGCGGATCCGGGTTCAGCCACGAGATGACCGCGGCGACGATGACGAGCCATTGAATGACCGAAAGGATGAAGAAGAAGACATCCAGGACCCCCGCCATGAACGCGCCGCCGAGGTTCACGCCACGGACCTCTCTCCGAAGAGCGCCGTCCCGATGCGGATCTCCGTCGCTCCCTCCTCGACGGCCACTTCGAAATCGTGGCTCATCCCCATGGACAACTCGGGCAACGGCCGACCGAAACGGTCCGCGAGCCGGTCCCGGATCTCCTTCAAGCGGCGGAAGTGCGGACGCGCGCCCTCGGGGTCCGGCGTGAACGGCGGCACCGCCATGAGGCCGCGGACCTCCAGGTGGGGAAGGGCGAGGACCTGAGCGGCGAGCGTTCCGGCCTCCTCGGGCAGCGCGCCCGACTTGGTCTCCTCCCCGCCGAGATTGAGCTCGAGCAGCACGGGGAAGGGTCGGTCCCGCGCCGCGGCGAGTCCCTCCAGACGCACCGCAAGCCTCTCCCGGTCCAGGCTTTCGATCACTGAAAAGTATTGTAGCGCGGGCTTCGCCTTGTTCGTCTGCAGCGAGCCGATGAGGCGCCACTGGAGGCCCGGGAATTCTCCCGAGAGCGCCTGGATCTTTCCGACTCCCTCGGCCACGCGGTTCTCTCCGAAGAGAGTCATTCCCGCCATGGCCGCGCGGCGGACGAGGTCGGCGGAGTGCGTCTTGGTGACGGCGACCAGGGAGACTTCGCCCGGGTCGCGCCGGGCGCGCTCGGCGGCCCGGGCGACGCGGAAGAGGACCGCGTCACGGCGCGCGGCGATCTCCTGCGCCGATGGGCCGCTCACGTCCCGCGGCTTGTCCGCTCGCTCGCGTCCGCGCCGAGGTTCGCCAGGCGGTCGGCCCTCTTGTTTTGCTCGCGCGGAACGTGGCGGATCGAGAAACGGCGGAAGCTCCTGGCCCGGCGGACCGCGTCGGAGACGATCGGAATCAGGTGCGGCGCCTTGACCTTGAAGATCCCGTTGACCTGCTGGACGAGCAGGAGACTGTCCGAGAGGATTTCGACGGAGTCGGCCCCGAGATCCTTCGCGCGTTGGAGAGCGAGGAGGAGCGCCCGGTATTCCGCCACGTTGTTGGTCGTCCTGCCGAGAGACTCGAACAGCTCCTCGGCCGGCCGATCCTCTTCCGCTTCGATGAAGGCGCCTGCCCCGGCCGGTCCCGGGTTGCCGCGGGCCGCGCCATCGATGTGCGCCCGCACCCTCATTTGCGTGAAACGTAAACCGTCAGACGTGAAGCGTGGAACGGTGTCGTTCCCATCGGGCTTCGTTTGACGTTTGACGTCTTGCGTTTCACGGTTCAGGGGTTGTTCGGATCGTAGAAGAGGATCCGGCGGCAGCTGTCGCAGTAGATGATTTGTTTTCCCGACTTGAGCGACTGCATGGCGGCCGGCCGGACCTTGACGTGGCAAGCGGAGCAGGAGCTGTGGGCGACCCGGGCGACGGCCAGCCCCCCCTTTTTCTCGATAAGCCGGCGGAACTCCGCCAGCTCGCGCGGACGGACCCGGGTCTCCAGGTCCGCGATCTCGACCTGCGCCGCCTTCAGCTCTTCGTTGATCGCCCGCTGGGTCGCGCGCCAGTCCTTCATCTTCTCTTCGTGCTCCTGCGTCTCCTGCGGCAGGTTCTCCTCGCGCTTCTTCAAATCCTCGCGCGATGTCTCCATCTCCTCTTCGAGCGCGAGCACCTTGTCCTCGCTCGTGCGGATCTGTTTCTCGACCCCGTCCATCTCGTTCAAGACGGCGCTGTATTCGCGGCTGGACTGAACGTTGCGCAGCTGCGCCTGGTACTTCTTCTGTTTCTCCTGCTGGTCGGCCAGATCGGCCGAGGCGCGTCGCAGCTCCACTTCGGCTTCGAGCAGCCGCTGCTTCAGGCGCTGGACCGCCTCGAGCTTCTCGCGAAAGGCGGTGTCGACCTCGGTCAGCTCGGCGGGGACCGTGTCTCGCTCCCGTCCTCGGCTGTGGACGAACCGGATGCGCTCCTGGAGGCGATAAAGCTCGTCCAGGAGACCGCTCACCCTAGCGGCCCCGCCGGACGAAAAAGGGTGTCCGGATCGCGGGACACCCTTGAAGGATCGAGTTGGAGTCTTCTCTTCGATTTCGCTTCTTTTCCCTCAAGCTCCCCACACCCCTGGGTCCATTTTCCCCATCCCCACCCTCCCGTCTGGTGGGTCCACTCGGATTCGAACCGAGGTCTGACCGGTTATGAGCCGGTGGCTCTGGACCGCTGAGCTATGGACCCCGGTGGCCGCGTCCGGGCGTCAATATATCGCAAAGATCGAGGAAACAGGAAACCGCTCTGTCATTCCGAGGCCTTCGCGCTCTCCTGTCATCCTGAGCGAAGCGAAGGATCTGCTCCCGTTGCTTCGATGAGACATTCCCGCTCAGGACAGGCTCCGCGAGGAATCTGCCCCCGTCTGAAACCGCCAGGGCAGATTCTTCGTCGCGGAGCCTGCCCCGACTGCGAATGGAACCTGATGATATTCACGAGGGTAGATTCCTCGCTGCGCTCGGAATGACATGAGAGCGGAGGGGCTCCTCAGAATGACAGGCCGGAGGCTGGGCTACCGGATCGTTTCGAGGAAGGGCTTGAGTTTCTTGGCCCGAGAGGGGTGTCGCAGCTTGCGCAGGGCCTTCGACTCGATCTGGCGGATCCGCTCCCGCGTCACGTTGAAGGAGCGGCCGACCTCCTCCAGGGTGTGCTCCGATCCGTCGCCGACTCCGAAGCGCATCTTCAGGACCTGCTCCTCCCGCGGCGTCAGGGACTTCAGGACCCTGCGGGTCTGGTCCTGGAGGTTCGAGACCAGGACCGACTCGATCGGGGAGAGGACGCCGCGGTCCTCGATGAAGTCGCCCAGATGCGAATCCTCTTCCTCTCCGATCGGGGTCTCGAGCGAGATCGGCTCCTGCGCGATCTTCATGATCTTGCGGACCTTGGAGACCGGCATGTCCATGCGCTTGGCGATCTCCTCGGCGTTGGGCTCGCGCCCGAGCTCCTGCACGAGCGAGCGCGAGGTGCGCGTCAGCTTGTTGATCGTCTCGATCATGTGCACCGGGATCCGGATGGTGCGCGCCTGGTCGGCGATCGCGCGCGTGATCGCCTGGCGGATCCACCAGGTCGCGTAGGTCGAGAACTTGTAGCCGCGCCGGTGCTCGAACTTCTCGACCGCCTTCATCAGGCCGATGTTCCCCTCCTGGATCAGGTCCAGGAACTGGAGCCCGCGGTTCGTGTACTTCTTGGCGATCGAGACGACGAGGCGCAGGTTCGCGACGATCAGCTCGTGCTTGGCCTGGTCGGCCTCCTCTTCCCCCTCGCGGACCATCCGGAGGGTCTTCTTGACGTCCTCGTGCGTGACGCCGAACTTCTGCTCGAGCTCGCGCAGCGACTTGCGGTACTTCGCGATGCGGCGCTTGTAGAAGTCGATCCGGGTCGGGTTCTTCTCCTTCTTCAGGGTGTTCGTGTCCTGGCGGATCGTGGACTCCGGCGCCGCCATCTGGCGGTCGATGTCCTTCAAGATCCCGATCGCGCGGTTCAGCACCGCGGGCGTGAAGTCCGCCGCGCGGATCAGCTTGGCCATCGTGGCGATCTTCTTGTCGATCGATGCCTCGATGCGCGCGAGCCCCTTGGTCCCCCGCTTGATCGTGCGGGCCTTGAATTTCAGCCGCTTGATGTCCTTGTCGAGCGCGCCGATCTTCTTGAAGCTCGCGAGCACCCCCTCGATGCGCTGGGCGGCGCGGTCGTCCAGGTCCTCTTCCTCGTCGTCGGAGAGGTTGACGAGCTCGGTGACCATGCGCGTGTCGCGGCCGGCGCTCTCCAGGAGCTTTAAGAGCTCTTCGAGAACGATCGGGTTGTTGGCGAGGGCCTGATAGATCTTCGCCTCGCCCTGCTCGATGCGCTTGGCGATGCGGACTTCGCCCTCGCGGTCCAGGAGCTTGACCGTCCCCATCTCGCGCAGGTACATGCGCACCGGGTCGTTGGTCTTCTCGACCGCCTCGCGCGCTTCTTCCGCGGTCTCGGCCTCGAGCGCGGCGCGCTTCCTCGCCGCCCGGTCGGGATCCGTCACGATCTCGATGCCCAGGTCGAAGAAACGCGTGTAGACCTCTTCCAGGTCCCGGGGCTCGGCCGTCACCTCGTCGGAGAGAACCGTGTGGATCTCCTCGTAGAGGAGGTAGCCCTTCTCCTTCCCGGCCTTGAAGAGGAGCGTGACTTCCGGGTACTTTTCCTCAATCAACAAGAGCTTTTTCCTTTCCGCGACGGCTTCAAACGCTGGATTTCTTTCTGTATTTCCAACTGCTCTTTCAAAAGGTCGTTCTCGGACCGTCCTTCGATCTCGGCCCTTGGGATCGCTTCGCCGATCGCCTTGACGCGGCGCTCCAGATACGCCGTTTGAAGGTCGTTGAGCACCTGGCCCGCCCGCGTTGGCGACGGGTCGAACTTCTCCTCTAAGTCCGCTCGGGCGAGTACCTTAGTGTCGTTGTCGTCGCTAAGGTGAGGGATTTGGCTCGGAAAATCAAGTTTTCGATACGCCGCCACAATCCTCTTCACGCTCTCATCCGCGAGCCATTCGTCTTTCAAAGTCTCTCGAATCAAGGGGATAGACTCGCCGCGCACGAGAAGCGACAGGAGAGCCCGCTCCGTTTCCGGAATCCCTCCGTCAGATAACACCGGAGCCGGCGGATGCGTTCCCGGCGCCCCGGTGCCCGCCGAGGGTCTGCCGGACCGGACGGTCGGGGGTTTGATCCGATCCCAGAGGAGCTCGAAAGGCACCCCGGTCAGCGCTTCCAGCCGGCGACACTCCTGGTGCCGCAGGATCATGTCGGGAATGACGCCGATAATACCGAGCAGGCTCGAGATCCGGTCGGTCCTCTCGCCCGATGAGAGGGCCGGGTCGCGCGGGTCGGCGTCATCGGCGAGCCAGGTCAGGTAATCCGGAGCCTCCTCGATGCGGGCGGTGAGACTCCCGGGTCCCTCCTCCCGCAGGACGTCGTGCGGGTCGCGTCCGGCGGGCAGCCGCGCGACCCGGCACGAAAATCCCTGGCCGAGCAGATGGCTCAAGGCGCCGCGCGTGGCCGCCCGCCCCGCCGGGTCTCCGTCGTAGCAGACGATCACGGAAGGGGAGAGACGCCGCAGCTTGCCCGCCTGCTCCGGCGTCAGCGCCGTGCCCATGGAGGCGACCGTCTCCTCGATGCCCGCGGCGACGAGAGCCAGATGATCGAAATAGCCCTCGACCAGGACGACGCGGTCGCGTTTTCGGATCGCGTCGCGGGCATCCGAGAGGCCGTAGAGGAGCCGCTTCTTCTGGAAGACCGGTGTTTCCGGCGAGTTCAGGTACTTGGGATCGTTCTCGGGGGAGAGCGCGCGCCCGCCGAACCCGACCGGGCGGCCCCGGTCGTCCCGAAGGACGAAGAGAAGGCGGTCGCGGAAGCGGTCGTAGGCGCCCGTTTTTCCTTCCTGCCGCGGCTGGAGAAGCCCCGCTTCGACGAGCAGGCTCTCGGGAAAGGCGGGCTGCAGCGCGCGCGCGAGAGCGTCCCAGGAGTCCGGCGCGTAGCCCAGGGCCAGCCGCCTGACGAGGTCTTCGGAGACATCGCGGCCCGAAAGGTAGGCGGCCGCCTTGTTGCCCGGTTTGGCCAGTTGCGCCTGGTAGAAGCGGTGGGCCGCGCCGAGCGCGTCGAGGAGCTTCTCCCGGCGATCGTCCCGCGGGCCGCGGGAGACGCGCCGCGGGATGGTGATGCCGAAGCGCGAGGCGAGAGACTCGACCGCTTCCGGAAAATCGAGGCGGTCCATCTGCCGGACGAAGTGGACGACATCGCCTCCCGCCCCGCAGCCGAAGCAATGGTAGAGGCCCTTCTCGCGGTCCACCGTGAAGGAGGGGGTGCGCTCGTTGTGGAAGGGACAGAGGCCCTTCCAGGAGCGCCCCGCCTTTTTCAGGCTCGTGTGCTCGCCGATCACCTGCACGATGTCGGCCGCGCTGCGCAGCTCCGCCATCACGGAGTCGTTGATGTCCAAGTCGCTCATTCGGAAGAGTCCAGAGTCCAGAGTCCAAAGTCCAAAGTCCAAAGTAGCCCGGAAGGCGGGACGGCGGTTCTCCCTTGGACCTTGGACCTTGGACCTTGGACTCTCCTCATTTCAGCACCACGATGGTGGCGCCGTTCCCCCCCTCGCGGGCCTCGGCGGCTCGGAGGGAGGCGACGGCGGGGTGAGAGCGGAAGTGTTCGCGCACGGCTTCGCGCAGGCGGCCCGTGCCGTGGCCGTGGACGATCCGGATGTTCGCCGCTCCCGAGAGGAGGGCGTCGTCAAGACTCTTCTCGATCTGCGGGATCGCGTCTTCGATCTTCTGGCCGATGACGTTGACCTCGCGCGTCGTCGCGGTGACGGGCTCGGGCTTCGGGGCGGCCGTGAACGACGCCGGTGCCTTCGTCGGCGCGGACGACTTCCCGCCGACCTGCTCCAGCTCCGACCGGCTGACCCGCATCCTCTTGCCGCCGACCTCGAGCCACGCGGTGTCGCGATCGAGAGAGACGATGACGCCGGACGTCTTCGAGCCGCGGACACGCACCTGGTCTCCGGCCTCGAGCTCCCGCGTTCGGGCGATCGCCTCCGCGCGCGCCTCGCCGACGACAGGCTCGGGCCCCATCGCGGCCTCCGCCCGGGCGATGACCTTCCCGGCCGAGGCTTCCGCGCGCCGCGAGGCGTCCCGCCGGATCGCCGCGATCTCCTCCTCCACGCGCCGCGCGAGATCCATCCGGGCGCGCTCGAAGCCCGCCAGGCCCTCCTCGAGCATCCGCGCGTGCTGCGCCGAGCGGGTCTCGCGCTCCTTCGCGAGCGCCTGCGCCTCGCGCCGCGCCTTCTCCCGCTCGGCCTCGAGATCCCGTTCGGACTGGCGCAGCTTCTCGATCGCGGCTTCCGCCTCCGACTCGCGCTCTTCCCGCCGGCGCCAGGCCTCGCCCAGGATCTCCCGGGCGCGGCGAAGGACCGCCTCGGGCAGTCCCTGCTCCCGCGCGACCGAGAGCGCTCGGCTCCTGCCCGAGAGACCGGGATGAAGACGGTAGTTGGGGCGGCCGGAGGCTTCGTCGAACTCCATGGCCGCGCAGACCGTGTCGGGACGCGCGGCGGCGAAGTTCTTGAGCGCCGAGAAGTGAGTGGTCACGAGGGCGCGTCCGCCGCGCGCCAGGTATTCCTCGATGAAGGCGATCGCGAGCGCGCTCCCTTCCTCCGGGTCCGTCGAGCCTCCGATCTCGTCGATGAGCGCGATGGAGCCCGGTCCCGCCCCGCGCAGGACCGCGGCGAGCGTCTCCATCGAGGAGGAGAACGTCGATCGGCCGGCCAGGATCTCCTGCGCGTCGCCGATCTCGGCGCGGATCGTCCGGAAGACGGGCACGCGCGTGGCCGGGCCGCAGGGGAGAGGCAGACCCGACTGCGCCATCAATGAGAAGAGACCGGCGGTCTTCAAAACCACGGTCTTGCCGCCGGCGTTGGGACCGGAGACGACGAGCAGGCGCTTGCGCGCGGAGAGCTCGAAATCGAGGGGGACGACCGTCCTCGCGGGGCGCGCCGGCCCGGCCTCCGCGAGCGCCCGGCTCCGGAGGGCGGCCAGCGCGGGATCGAGCAGCGGATGCCGGGCCGCGGAAAGCGTCCACGCCTCGTCCTCCGAAAGCTCGGGGACGCGTCCCGCGGTCGCCTCCCCGAACTCGACCTTCGCCTCGAGCGCATCGAGCGCCGCCATCTGGGCGACGGCCTCTTCCAGGTCTTCGGCGGAATCCAGGATGAGCAGGCCGAAGGCGGCGAGGAGGCGCTCCACCTCGTGGCGCTCTTCGGCGGCGAGCAGCGCGAGATCGTTGTTGGACTCGATGACGTCGAGCGGCTCGACGAAGACGGTCTGACCCGAGCCGGAGCGGTCGTGCACGATTCCCGGCACGCGCGATCGGGCGGAGGCGATCACCGGGAGGCAGTAGCGGTCGTTGCGCAGGACGACGACCGCGTCTCCCAGGAAATCGCGGCGCTCGTCCAGGATCCGGTTCAGGCTGCGCGAGACCTCCGTGCGGCGACGGCGCAGCTTCGTCCGCGCGTCGGCGAGCGCGGGCGAGGCGTCGTCCCGGATCGTGCCGTCCGCGGCGAAGAGCCTGCGGGCTTGGCCGATGAGCTCGATGAAACCGGGGATCGCGTCGCGCCGGCGGATCAGGCGCGGCGATTCCGCCTTCGCGAGGGCCCGCCGCACGGCCTCGGCCGCGCGGGCCGCGGCGAGGATCGGGCGGAAATCCTCCGGTCCCGCCGCTCCCCCCGAGATGCGCAGCTCTTCGAGCGTCGGCGCGATCTCTTCGACGCCCGCGAGCGGCAGTCTCCCGTTGCTCGCCCGGAACTCCCAGGCTTCGGAGGTCTCGGCCAGGAGCTCTCGAACGGCGGACTCCTCGAACGCGGGCGTCGAGTCCAGGATCGCGCGCCGGCCGGGCTCGGTGCGGGCGAGGGCAGAGACGAGACGGAGAACGAGGGGAAGCTCGAGAGCCTCGGCGGCCCCCTCGCCGCCGGTGAAAGAGTCCAGGGGGTTTGGGGGACCGCCAGGTCCCCCGCCCGCTTCTACGGCGTGACCCGCTTGTCCTCCGAGAGCTTCCGGAGCATCTTCTTGCGGGCCTGGATCATCTTGCGCTTGCGCTTGGCGCTCGGCTTTTCGTAGTGCTGCCGCTTCTTCAGTTCCGACAGGATTCCCGATTTTTCGCACTTTCTCTTGAAACGCCGCATGGCGTTCTCGAACGACTCGTCTTCTTTGACATGGACCAGAGGCACGAACACTCACCCCCTTCACCGCGGTGCCAAAAGGGACGAGTATCTTAGGCGTCGGCGCCGAGGGTGTCAACTCCTTCCATCTCAAGCATTTAAAGAGACTTAGGGCCGTCTGCCCCTTCTCCCTCAGCACTTATAATCGCCGGATGCGCGGTCCGGACGAGCGGGGAAGACTCCTCGAATCGGAGATCGAAAGGCGTCTCTCCGAGCGTTTCGCGGCGCTCCGCGAGGAGTTCGAGCGCCTTCGCCTGGAATCCGACGGCCGATGGGCGGGATTTGCCTCCCGCTTCGAGCAGAAGGTTTCCGGGATCGTTCCCGCCGAGCTTCTGTCGTCCGGCGAGGACCAGAGAGCGGCCGGCGCGGGACAGCTCTCGATCGCGGAGGCGCGGGAACTGGATGGCGCTTCGACGCAGGTCGACATCCTGCAGAAGCTCCTCGAGATCTGCGGCCGACACGCCTCGCGCGCGGTCCTCCTCGTGCTGCGCGGAGGCGTCTTCACGGTCTGGAAGGCGGTCGGCTTCACCCGCGGGTCTTCCCCGCGGGATTCGGCCCTGTCTTCCCTCTCCGCCTCCGGAAAGGGAATCCTCGCGCGCGTCGCGGACGGCGCCCCCTGCCGCCTTCCCGCCGGCAACGCCGTCTCCGAGCAACTCTCCTGCGCGGATGCCGTGGATGCGATCCTGGTTCCGATGACGATCGGCGAGAAGGTCTCCGGCGCCTTGTACGCGGACGCTCTCGCGGGAAAAGAGAAAGGCTTCGATCCCGAGTCCATCGCCTTCCTGTCGTATCTGGCGGGGATGCTCGTCGAGCGGCTGCCCGCGAGGAAACTCGGGCCTTCCCCGGCGCTGAGGCGCGTCGAGCCCGCGACGGCGGCGGTGGCTCCCGCCGGATCGCGGCGCTCCGCGAGCCCGCCGGCGCTCGCCGAAAAGGACGCCAAGCGCGCGGAGGCCCGCCGCTTCGCGCAACTCCTGGTGTCCGAGATCAAGCTCTACAACGAGCGGGCCGTCCAGGAAGGGCGGGAAGAAGGCAATCTTTACGCGAGGCTCAAGGATGAGATCGACCAGAGCCGCCGGCTCTACGAAGAAAGGATCCCGGAGCCCGTTCGCGCGGGCTCGGATTTTCTCTACGACGAGCTGGTGCGGATCCTCGCCGACGGCCGCGCCGAGGCCCTCGGCATCGGATTCCCGGGACGATCGGTGATCGGATCATCGAGCGATTGACGGAGGCTCTTCCGATCACCCGATCATCGGATCACCCGATCATCCGATTCGCCGTCGCCGCCCTGGTATTCCTGGCGAGCGTTCCGACCCGCGGCGACGTCGGCTCTCATCCCTCTCCGCCGGACTTCGACGCCGCGTTCGCGCGCGCGGCCGACCTGCTCGAGGCGGGTCAGCGTCCCGAGGCGGAGCAGGCTCTGGAAGCGATCCGGGTCAAATCGGGCGAGCGCGCCTGGGAAGCGCGCATCGCGTTTCTCCTGGCGGGCGACGACCTGCGGCGGAAGGAATTCGCGGCCGCGGTGCGGCGCCTGCGCCTGGCTCCGGCCGCGGCCGTGGGATTGGAGCCGTACCGGCGGATCGCCCTGGCGCGGGCCCTCGACGCGGCGGGCCTCCACGCGGAGGCCGCGCGCGAGATCCGCGCGGCCTTCGAGACGGACGAGCCGTTCGCGGGGCGCGCGTCGGCGGGCCGCGTCCTGGCGGGCGCTCTCGAGAAGAGCGGCGACCCGCGGGGAGCGGCGGCGGTCCTTTCGCGGGCGGCCACCGGCGCGACGGGATCGGAAGCCGCCGCGATCGCGACCGAGCGAATCCGCCTGGGTCTCGCCCTGAAGGACACCGCCGCCGTCCGGGCGGCATCCCGCGACCTGCTGTTCGCGGGGATCACGCCGGAGAGGGCTCCCGGTTTCGCGCGCCGCGCGCTCCGGCAGGAAGAGGCGCTCCTGAAGCCCGCGGACCGGGGCCGGCTGGGAGCCCTCCTCGTCTCCACCGGAAGCGTCGAGCAGGGTGTCCGGCTCCTGCGAACAGGCCGGCCCGCTCTCTGGGCGCCGTCGGAGCGCTCCGTGAATGAGCTCGCCCTGGCGCGAGGCGAGGCCCGCCTGGGGCACGCCCCGGCGGCCCTGCGGGCGGCGGCCGCCGTTGCCCGCGACGGGAGCGCCGCGGACTTCGAGGCGAGGCTCTTTCGCGTCGATCTCCAGCTCGATCGAGCGAGGAAACGCGTGTCGAAGCTCACCGCGGCGGATCCGGCCGCCGTCGCCGCCCGGAGCGCCCTGCTTCCTCTCGCCGCGCCGCCCGCGCCGCCGCCGGTCCGCGTGGGAGCGCTCGTCCGGTTGATCCGCCTGGACTGCGACGCGGATCGCTTCGAGGACGCGGCCGCGCGCGCCCGGGCGGTCGTGCGCGAGAGCCCTGGCTCGACCGCCGGGTTCGAGGCGCTCTGGAGACTGGCGTGGGACTCGTACCGGCGGCGCGACTTCGCGGCCGCCCGCGATCGAATGGAGACGCTCGCCGGGATCTACACGGACGGGGCGCGGCAGAGGCGGCTGTCCTACTGGCGCGGCCGCTGCCTCGAACGGGAGGGGCGCCGGAGCGAAGCCGTGCCGCTCTACCAGTCGCTCGCCTCGGCGGATCCCGCCGACGTCTACGCGCTCTTCGCGCGCCGCCGGGTCCAGCCCCTTCCGGCGCCCAGGCCGGTCCTGCTGGCGGACCCTTCCGTCGCGACCGCGACGTTCCGCAGGACGGACGAGCTGCTCCGCTTGCGGATGTTCGAGGAGGCGGCCGTCGAGGCCCGGGCGCTCGAGCCCTCCCGGGGCCGCGACCTGAGGCTCGCCGAGGCGGAGTTCGCGCTCGGCCGGTTCCCGGCGGCGACCGAGGCCGCGCGCCGGGCGTTTCCGGATCTGGGCACCGCCTCCGAGGGTCGCGTGCCGGACGGCTGGAGGAGGCTCTACTATCCGATCGAGGAGAACGGCCTGGTGGGCGGCCGCGCGAGGGAGTTCGGTCTCGACCCGTCCCTCCTGCGCGCCCTCGTGCGGCAGGAGAGCGTCTTCGAGCCGCGGGCGCGCTCGCGCGCCGGCGCGCTCGGCTTGATGCAGTTGATGCCGGCGACGGCGAAGAGCCTCGTCCGCTCCATCCTTCGCGCGCGCTACCGCGAGGCGTTCCTCTACGATCCGGGCGTCAACGCGCGGCTGGGCGCGGCGTACTTCAGGCAGCTTCTCAACCGCTTCGGCGGAAAGGCTCTCTTCGCCCTCGCGGCCTACAACGGCGGTCCCACGCGCATGGCCCGCGTCCTCAAGGAGAACGCCAACTCCGACGACGACGAGGTCTTCGAGTCGCATCCCGCCTACGAGACCCGCGACTACGTCCGCCGCGTCCTGCTCTACGCCGAGTCGTACCGCGAGCTCTACCCCTCTTCCCCCTCTCCCGGCGGGAGAGGGCCGGGGTGAGGGGCCGACAGTCGGCTAGTCTTCCCCAATGAGCTCCTCCGTCGAGTTTCAGATCCAGACGAAGAAGAAGATCGAGCGGCACGACATCACCGAACAGGTCGCGAAGGCGGCGGCGAAGCTCGGGGCCGCCGAGGGCGCGCTCCTCGTTTCACTTCCCCACACGACCGCCGCGGTGACCGTCGGGGAGAACTGGGACGAGGACGTGACGGGCGACGTCGAGCGGGCGCTCGCGGCCTGGGTCCCGGGCGTCCGCTTCGACCACGGCGAAGGCAATTCCCCCGCCCACTTCCTCTCCGAGGCGATTGGCGTCTCCTGCCTCGTCCCGCTCGAGAAGGGCCGGCCGGTTCTGGGCCGCTGGCAGGGGATCTTCCTGATCGAGCTCGACGGCCCGCGCGACCGCACCGTCCGCGTCGCAACCCTCGCGGCAAAGTAGACCCGCGATCGCCATCGCTCTTCTTGTCATCCCGAGCGCAGCTTCTTGTCATTCCGAGCGCAGCTTCTTGTCATTCCGAGCGCAGCTTCTTGTCATTCCGAGCGCAGCTTCTTGTCATCCCGAGCGCAGCTTCTTGTCATCCCGAGCGCAGCGAGGGATCTGCTCCGGCTGTCAGAGGCGCGAGGCGGATCCTTCGCTTCACTCAGAGGAGCTTTCGCCATCGGCCCTCCATCCGGGGAAGAGATCCCTCTCCTCGCGGGATGTGTGCGCGTCCCAGCGGCGGGCGAGATTCGGAGCGAGGCGGCGCGCCCCCTCGAGGTCGTTCTTTTCGTCGAGGAGATGCCGGATCATCGCCGAGAGCTCGCGAATCTGCACGTGCTCGAGGAGCAGCTCGCGGTGGAGCCGCTGCGCGGCCGTCTCCGTCTCCGGGGGGATGAGCCTGTGGCCTCCGCTCGCGCGCGGAGCGAGGAGCCCGCGCTCCTCCTCGGCGGTGTGGAGGCGGAGCGCCTCGTCGAAAGCGCGGATCGCTTCGCGGGCCGACACGGCGTCGCCCGCCTGGGCGGCTCCCAGGAATCGTCCGAAGAGATCGTCCAGGTGCCGGTGCTCCCGGGCCAGGTCCTCGGGTCTCATGTCTTCGGGATCCACTCGCGGGATCTTTTCACGCCCGCGAACAAGGGAGAATGGAGGCCCGTGAGGCCGTCATCGAAGTTCTTCCTGATCCTGCTGTTGTTCTCCGCCGCCTGCCGCCGCGAGAGCGATCCCGTCCGCGCGACGCTCGACCGCGTCGTGAAAGCGGCGCAGGCGCGCGACTCCCGGGCCGTCGTCGAGAACCTGACAACGGACTACCGCGACGCCGAAGGGCAGTCCTCCGCCGACGTCGGCGAGACGCTGCGCCGCGTCTTTGCCGCTTATGAGATCGTGGACGTCCGGCTCGCCGACGTGGAGATCGACCGCGCGCCCGAGGCGGCCCGCGTCACGTTCCGCGCCGAGTTCTCCGGCCAGCCCCGCAAGCTGGGGGGCCTCGACCGCTTCTTTCCGTCCGCCTCGACCTACCGCTTCGACGTGCGCCTCGTTCCCGAAGGCGGCCGCTGGAAGGTGGCCTTCGCCACCTGGGAGGTCGTGGGCAGGTGAAGCACCTACCACCTACCACCTCGATTGTGTTAAGACACTCCCTCCTTCGGAAGGCGGAAATGACCGAGGAATCGATCGGCGACGAGCTTCTGGCGGCCCTCGAGGTGGCCGTTCTCGAGGAGGACTCCGCCGGGACGCTGCGGCCGGTCGGGACCGTCCCGGAGTGGTTCCGGAGGTTTCGTCCCGGCGCCGTCTCCGCGCCGGAGACGCTGGGCCGGGCCCTCGGCTCCCCGTTCCTCGAGAACTTCCTGACCGACGCGGACGATTTCTGGAAGTACCGCGGGCCCGGCCGGCGGCGGTCGGGTCTCTGGACGGAGACCGGCGAGATGGGCGCGGACTTCCAGCTCGAGGCCTCGGCGGTCTGCGTCGGATCGAGGAGGATCCTCCTCCTCGAGATCCAGACGCTCGTTCACGAGGAGAAACAGGCCGTCCTGCAGCGAGCGAGGTCCAACAATCTGCGGAGACGCGAGCGCAAGCGGGCGGAGAAATCGGGATCGCGGTGAAACGGCGGGGCGCGGCGGCGGGCAAGGCGCATTCGAAACGAAAGGCGGGCAGGCGCATGATGACCACGGAAGATCCGAAGAAGAACTCCGGAGGCAACGGGCCGGGAACCGCGGCCGATCGCAAGAAGGGCGGCTCGCCCGAGGCGGCCTCCGCGGCCGACGCGGCCGGCGGGGGGAATCTCGAGAAGATCCGCGACATCCTCTTCGGCTCGCAGGTCAACGACTTCGAGAAGAGATTCGCGCGCCTCGAGGAGAGGCTCTTGAAGGAAACGTCCGACTCCCGGGCCGAAGCGAAGAAGCGGTTCGATTCCCTCGAGGCCTTCATCCGCAAGGAGGTCGAATCCCTGTCGGATCGCGTCAAGGCCGAGCAGGGGGAGCGGACCGAATCGGGCAAGGAGCTGTCGCGCGAGATCCGCGAGTCCGCCCGGGCGCTCGAGAAGAAGCTCGCGCAGCTCGACGACGTCACGACGAAGAACCAGCGGGAACTGCGCCAGCAGATCCTCGATCAATCCAAGGCGCTGACCGACGAGATCCGCAACAGGATCAAGGAAACGGCGACGGCCCTCTCGCGCGAGATCAAGGAGCTTCGCGCGGAGAAGACCGACAGGTCGGCGCTCGCCGGCGTCTTCACGGAAGCCGCGATGCGCCTGACCAACGACTTGAAGGCCCCCGGCAAGGAATGAGGCCCCGCCAAGGCCGTCCATGGATAACCCCGTAAAGACGGGCGACGATCCGCTCTCCGAGCTTCGCGGGCTCCTGCTCGCGGCGGACGAGGCGGAGGTCGTCCGTCTCCAGCGGAGGCTGGAGGACCCGCAGAGCCGCGCCGAGGACGTCGGCCGGGTCCTGCCGGAGGCGATCGCGATCCGCTCGCGGGAAGACCGGCAACTGACTGACGCTCTCCTGCCGACGGTCGAGGAAGCCATCGTCCGCTCCGTGCGCAAGGATCCCGGGGTCCTGGTGGACGCGCTCTTTCCGGTCATGGGCCCGGCGATCCGCAAGTCCATCGCGAGCACGCTCGAGGAGATGCTCGAATCGCTCAACCAGACGCTGGGGCAGAGCTTCTCCGCCCAGGGAATGAAGTGGCGGCTCGAGGCGTGGCGGACCGGGAAGTCCTTTTCCGAAGTCGTTCTCCTGCGCACGCTCCTCTTCCGCGTCGAGCAGGTCTTTCTCATCCATCGCGAGACCGGCCTGCTCCTCCAGCATGTGAGCGCGGGAGAGGCCGGCGTCCAGGACGCCGACATGATCTCCGGGATGCTGACGGCGATCCGGGACTTCGTACACGACTCGTTCGGCGGAAAGGAAGACGGCGGCCTTCACGCGTTCCAGGTCGGGCCGTTCAACGTCTGGGTCGAGCAGGGGCCGCGCGCGATACTCGCGGGCGTCATCCGGGGGAACCCGCCGCGCGAGCTGCGCGGGGTCTTCACGGAGGCGATCGAGAAGATCCACCGCGACCAGGCCCGCGCGCTCGCGGAGTTCCAGGGGGACGCCGCGCCGTTCGAAGGGAGCCGCGGCGACCTCGAAGCCTGCCTGAAGACGCAGCAGCAGGCCGGCGCGGAGGGCGCGGCCGCCGCCGTCCGCAAGCGCTCCCGCCGTCCGCTCTGGGCGGCGCTCGCGGTCGTCCTCGCCGTCGCCGGCGTCCTCGTGTTCTTCTCGGTGAGGCGGAGCCGGCGCTGGGACGCGTACGTCGCCCGCCTGGCGGCGCAGCCGGGGATCGTCGTGTCGTCGGCCGGGAGGCGCGACGGGAGGTACTTCGTGGCGGGCCTGCGCGACCCGCTCGCGGCCGATCCGGCGGCGCTGCTCCCGGCGTCGAACCTTCGCTCGGACGACGTGCGGGCGAGCTGGAAGCCTTACCAGAGCCTCGAGCCGGAGCTCATCGCGGCGAGGGCGCGGACCTTCCTCGAAGCGCCCGGCTCCGTGACGCTTCGCGTGCAGGACGGCGTTCTCCTGGCTGCCGGCGAGGCTTCCCACGCGTGGATCGCAGAGGCGGGGAGGCGATGGCGGGCCGTCGCGGGCGTGACGCGGTTCGACGATCGCGGCCTGACCGACACCGACTCGAAGAGCTTCGAGGCTGCGCGAACGGCGCTCAAAGCGAAACTCATCCTCTTCGCGCGAGGATCCTCCGAGCTCTCTCCGGGCGAAACCGCCAATGTCGCGGACGCCGCGCGCGACCTCGCTTCCCTGGCGGAGCTCGCGGCGGCCGCCGGCAAGGAGATCCGTGTCGAGGTCGTCGGACGCGGCGACAGCGAGGGAACGAGTGAAGCGAACCTCGCCCTCTCCCGCCGCCGCGCCGAGCGTGTCGCGGCCGCCCTGCGCGAGGCAGGGCTCGAGACGAAGAACCTCGCCGCGGCCGGCGTCGGAGCCACGCAGCCGATTCGCGAAGAACACACCGAGGAGGACAGGCAATTGAACCGAAGCGTGTCTTTCCGCGCCGTCCCGGTGAAGGGATGAAGCGATGATCCAGAAGAAGGTCTGCATGCTCGGCGCGTACGCCGTCGGCAAGACGAGCCTCGTCTCGCGCTTCGTCAAGAGCGCGTTCTCCGACAAGTACCACAGCACGATCGGCGTGAAAGTGGACAAGAAAGAGGTCGCGCCCGGCGACGAGAAGCTGGAGCTTCTGCTGTGGGACATCTACGGCGAGGACGAGTTCCAGAAGCTGCGGGCCTCCTACCTGCGCGGCTCCGCTGGCTACGTCCTCGTCGTGGACGGGACCCGCCGCGAGACGCTCGACCAGGCCGTCGCCCTCCAGAGCCGCACCCAGGAAGCCGCCGGCAAGGTCCCCTTCGTCCTCATGGTCAACAAGTCCGACCTGACGGAGAAATGGGAAGTGGACGACGCTGCCCTCGAGGCCCTGTTCCAGCGCGGCTGGCCGGTCTTCAAAACCAGCGCGAAGACCGGAGGGGGAGTCGAGGAAGCCTTCCTGGATCTCGCCCGGCTGATGCTCGCCGGTTGACACCCCCGCCGCCGTCCGCTACTCTCCCCGATCCGCTCTTTTCCTCAGTAGCTCAACGGCAGAGCACCCGGCTGTTAACCGGGGGGTTGTAGGTTCAAATCCTACCTGAGGAGCCATTCATCTCCAGGCTTTGCGTCGGCATCCCGACTTCGTCGCGCCGCCGAGTCCGACGGTCAGTCGTGACATGCTCCGGGGAAGCGGCCGTCGAGTTGGCGCGCTGAGGATGGGAGGGAAGAGATGAAGAGATGGGCACTTGTTCTGGCGCTCGCGGTTTCGGCGGCGGCGGCGAGGAGCGTCTCGGCGGCGGAGGCGTGCAAGGCGGAGCAGCTGAAGAATCCGGAGCCGACGCTTTCGGAGATTTACGCGATGGGGGAGAAGCTCGCGAAAGCGTGGAAGAAGGACGTGGTCCCGGCGAGGCTGGGGAACACTGTGCTCGGGCCGCTCAAGGCGAACGGGACCTCCGCCTCGTGGAACCTGATGTTCTATTCGGCGGAGGCGAAGACGAACTTCATGGTCAATACGTTCCGCGGGTCGCTGACGTGCTCGACCGATCCACAGGCCGCGGCCCGGCTTCCCGACTTGAAGGCCGATTTCCTGCGCGACGGCGCGAAGCTCTACGCGGTCGCGAAGGAGCACGGCGAGAAATACATCGGGGAGGGGTACATCGTGATGATCCAGACCGCGTTCAACCACGAGCGGCACGCGACCTGGAACATCAGCTACTCGAAGAACTACAAGAACGCCCCTGTGACCATCCTCGTCGACGCCAACACGGGCCGCCTCGAGAAGGTCATCAAGGACTGATTCGCTCGCCGCGGGCCGGCGTACGGAGCGGCGTGGCGTCAGTCACGTGCGCGTCGTGTCGTATGGCGGCCCTACCCCGAGGTGGCTGAGCAGGGGCGGTTGCACCCACGAGTGAGCTGAGACCACAAATAATCCAGGTAGCGAACGGTACGCTCCCTCCGCGCGCCTAGGCTCCCTCGTGGAGCCTTCCGGCCGGGAAGCCCTGAGGAGCCCCCTCACCCCTGCCGGCCGCTCGCTGCGCGAGACGCGACCTGCGGTCGCGGCCGGCGCAAACGTTAGCGGGGGGAAACCCCCCGTCCCCCCCTCTCCCGCCGGGAGAGGGAGAAAAAGGGTCGGCGGCCGTGATCATGGTCGCCGACCCCGAAGCCGAGGCTACGGAATGACGTTACAGGACGCCGGCGGCCGGCCGAAGAGGACGTAGTGCACGTCCGAGACCGGACCGGTCTTGACGCCATAGCCGAACGCGGCGAACAGGTTTCCGGGATTCGCCTCCGTGGCGGGCGCCTGGCGAATGCTCGTGTAGTCGCCGAAACGGACCGAACCGGTGTTCGACCCGGTGGTGTTGTACACGATGAAGTCTCCCCAGAATCCGACGACGTGGTTCTCGTAGTTGCCGCCGCCGCCGAATTCCAGTGAGAGGCCGATCTCGCCCGTGCAGGCGTTTCTCGACAGCGCGGGGTAGGCGAACGCGTAGTTGCTGTTCCAGATCTGCACCTGCCGAATCTTGTTGAAGTCGTTGCCCCGGTCGAGTGTGACCATCTCGACGTGCGGTTTCGAGAAGTTGCCGTCCGTCCCGGCGCTCCACGCGAACCAGAGCTCGTTGCCCACGCGCGTCGAACCGAGGACGGCGTTCTTCGGGAAACCACCGCCGGGGTTCTGGGTCGTCGGGTTCATGAGGAAGTTGATCCAGTTCATGTTGTCGGGGGTCAGCGAGGTCAGCGGCGCGTTCTTCGCCCACGTCGAGACCCCGCGGCTTCTCCAGAAGTAGGTGTTCGAGCCCTCCTGAAGCGAGAAGATCCGCATGTTGCTGTTGCTGTTGTGGCCGGCCCAGAAGATCTCGTTTCCCGTGTTCTGCATGAGGTGGGCGCCCCAGGCCATCGAGCTGTCCGAGGGGTGCGTGAACCCGAGCGAGATCGTGCCGCCGGCCGCGATTCCGGCCAGCGACGTCCGGACGACCTGGAGTCCGCCGTTGCCGTCCCAGCTCATGTAGAGCTGGTTGTCTCCGATGGCCATGTCGGGGTAGTCGAATTTCTTGCCCGCCGGCTCTCCGAAGACCTGCGGCGTGAGGTTCCAGTAGGTCCAGGCCTTCCCGCCGCTGCTCATGATGGTGGCCGGGCTCGCCGTCGCCAGGCGGTAGCCGCCCGTCGACTTGCCCTGGAGGAGCCAGATGAAGCGATTGACGCTCGGCGCGTACTGGACGATCTGGTCGCAGCAGAATCCGACCGCGTCGTTGGGGAAGATCGTCGTCGGATCGAGAGAAGTGAAGCTCGTCCCGTTGTTGGTCGAGTACGCCGCCCTCTTGTTCGCCGAGACGAAGACCACGCCGCCGCCGGTCGCTCCGCTCGGCTCCGCGGTGCCGGAGAGGCCGGCGCTGAAGCCCAATCCCTTGTTCACGTTGAAGACGATCGCGGCGGGAGCGTTCGGAGCCGAGGCGGGGGCGAGGGGAGACATCATGATGTCGGTCCCGGTCGCCGTCGGCGTGCCCGCGACGAAGGGCCCGGTCGGCACCGTCCAGCGCGACGTGTTGACGTCGTCGTCGGAGTCGGGCGGTTGAGGCGGGAACCCGCCGCCGTCGACCGTGTTGGGGTCCACCGTGGCGATGCCGAGGTCGGCGGAACCGGGCGAGTCGGGAGGGATCAGGATGTCGGTGTCGATCGTAAAGCAGAAGGTCACGGCGCCCATCGTGTAGGTGCCCTTGATCTCCAGGGGATAGCTCCCTCCCGGCGTGAAGGGCCCGCCGGAAAAGTCCGCGTCGAGGTCGGCGGAGCTGCCCCCGGGGATCGTGCCGAGGTCGAACGGAAGAGCGGGGGAGGTGAGCGCGCCCGTCGGGAGCGTGATGGAGGTCACCTGCACGTTTTCGGCCGCCGACATCGCGTTGTTATGGATCGGCACCGCGATCGTGAGGGTGTTCGGGTCGATCAGATCGGCCCCCTGTCCGCCGGCGGTCAGGGCCGCGGGGAAGACGGCGCAGGTCGTCGAGGCTCCGAAGTTCGTGACGCTCGAGTCCACGACGGCGCTGATCGCCGAGGCCGCGATGCCGACCTCGCCCGAGCCTCCCGAGTCGAGGCCTTCCGCAGTGAGGCTGCCGTTGAAGCTGATGGGCCCGGGCACCTGGAAGACCTCCGTGCCGAGGGCGCTGTTGGGGTCATTCGGCGCCGTGTGCCGGAAGACTTTCCCCGTGACGGTGAAGGCGTCGCCGGCCACGACGACGTCCATGGTCAGGCGATACCAGGCGTTCTCCTGAATGCCGGCGTCGCCCCCGCGGCAGATCGAGCCCGGGATCGAGCACATCCGCACGCTCTGCAGCGACTTGAGCTTGCCGCTGCCGGTATCCACGACGGCCAGCAGGAGACTGTCGGTGTTGCCGTTGTCGTAGGGAATCAGCGCGAGGCCCTTCTGCCCCGCCCCCTCGTTGAAGAGGGCCAGAAGCCCCGCCCCCTTCCGGTTGTTGAAGGGATGGATGAGCACGTCGGCGCTCAGGCTGACGTTCCCGGTGAAGAGGACCTGATCCGGATTGTCCGGCGTGTCGTCATAGACGGTCAGCCAGGTGTCGCCCGCGGAGCCGGTGGAGCCGGTGAAGTTGACCGCCTCGTGTCCGGTTCCTCCGAGGTCGGGTCCGCAGTTGATGTCGGCCGGCCTGCGGACGTCGCGGAAGGGACATGGGGCCGGGGGATCGGCCTGCGGCGCGAGCGAGGCATTGCCGGAGGCTCTCCTCCCCTCGGCGGGGGGCGCGTTCATCATGATCGCGGCAAAGCCCAGGACGGCAAATGCGGACAAGAGCGTCCAGAAGCGCTTTGAACGGATGGTCTCCATTTCTGTAGTCCTTCCCGTAGTGAGGATGCGTTGATCGAGCGCAGTTGGAAGGGTGGTCTCCGCATCCTTTGTTTACGTCAAGCACAACCTCGGGGACAGCGGCCCACCATCTCTCAACCGCCCCCCGGGGCAATCGGCGTGGTCAACGAGAGCTAGAGCCTGATACGGGGCCTGAAGAGCATGCGCATCACCTCCCTTGGGGTTTGGGAGATCGATCCAGGCTCGGACGCTAGTTGAGTCGCTCCGGCGCTGTCAAGGTCCCGCGGTGATGGCGAGATCTGCCAACCCGCCGGCGGGGAGGACGCCCGCGCCTCCGCGGGCGCTCGGGCCGCGGGAAAGTGAGGGGTCCCGGAGGTCTGCCGGTGGGGGAGGGGCGAAACGAATCAGCTCCCCCCGGGTTCGCCGGTCGAGCGGCGGCGGTCGGGCAGGTAACGGCGCCTCTGCCCGCGACGCTGCCCCTGCCGCGGCGTCCAGCCCGGAACGGAGATCCTCCTCTGCTCGGGATCGCGGCGGTCGCCGCGAATGCGCCTGCCGAGGCCATCGCGCCTGGGACCCTTTCGCCTCTCGCTCGATTCGGCGTTCATGTTCCGAGCGGCGAGAGAAGCGGCAGCGCGAGAGCGAAGCGTTTCATAACGGAAGTGCGCGTCAAGGATACTCTCAACGGGGACGGTCAATCAGCAAATTCGATCGGGACGCCCCTTCCGGCGCGCGAGGCCCTCCCGTAAACGACCGCGGCGGCCGCCGCGTCCTGGAGGGCCGTCCCCGTGCTGTCGAAGACGGTGAGCTCGTCGCGGCGGGCGCGGCCGGGCTTCTTCCCGGCGGCGCGCCCCGACGTCGCGCCGGGTCAGGAGCAGCGTGCCGGCGCTCTTCACGGCGCGAGGAGCTCTTCAAGGGCCGTTGCCGGCGGGGCCTCCACTGGATCCCTTCCCCGGCGGAAGATCCGCGCGGGCCTCACCCCCAACAGGACGATCGAGTCTCCCTCCACCCGGAGCATCGTCCCTTCGCGCAGCCCGACGACGGGCTCGGGGTTTTCCTCGTGGAACTGCCGGAGCCTCTCCTCGCGCGTCTCTCCCATGTGCGTCGAGGCCGGATCGGCGTCGAGGTAGTGGGCGTTGATCTGGAAGGGGACCAGGCCGAGCGCCTCGAAGCCGGCCGGCTCGACGATCGGCATGTCGTTGGTCGTGCGGACCGTGGGGCACGCGATGACGGAGCCCGCGCTCGACCCGATGTAGGGCATCCCCTCCTCGACGCGGCGGCGGATCGGCCGGAGGAGCGACAGATTCTGCAGCGCCTGGAGAAGGCGAAAGGTGTTGCCGCCGCCGACGAAGAGGGCCTCCGCCCGCGCAATGGCCTCCGGCGCGTCCGTGGCCTCGTGGAGCGACTCGAGCGAGTACCCCATCCTCTCCAGCCGTTGTCGCGCCTGCCCCGCGTACGCGTCGCGGTCGAGAAGCGCGTAGGGGACGAAAAGCACGCGCCGCGACCCTCCGAGGAAGTCGCGGATCATGGCCTCGGCGTGATCGAGATAGCCCCCGCCGGGGAGGACCGAGTTGCTGATGAGCAGAAGGCGCTTCTTCGAGTTCGTCATTCCCGTCTCCTAATGAATAATCTATCAATTGACATATAAGTCTATCAGCTGATATATCCAAATCGACGCGGGCTTGAACCCTGGACCGTAGACCTTAGACCAACCCCAGACCTTCGACCTTGGACACCATGCTTTCCTGGCGCCGCCGTCTCGGCCTGGATCGCCGCGCGGGCGCGCTCGCCGTTGGACTCCTGGTCTACGGCTTTGGCGAGGAGCTCTGGTTCCGCTATCTCCCCGAGTACCTGCGCGTGCTGGGCGCTTCCGCCTTTGCCGTGGGCCTCTTCGGGACGGCCAGGGACCTCCTCGACGCGGCGTACGCCTATCCCGGCGGCGTGCTCTCCGACAGATTGGGAACCCGCCGCTCCCTTCTTCTCTCCGGCTCCGTCACGCTCGCCGGTTTCGCCGTCTACTTCTTCTGGCCGTCGGTGCCGGGCGTTTTCCTCGGCCTTCTGCTCGTCCTGTGCTGGCAGTCGCTCGGGCTGCCGGCGACGTTCGCGCTCATCGGCGAGGAGCTCGAAGGAGGACGGCGGATCGCCGGCTTCACCGCTCAGGCTGTCTTGAAGAGAATCCCGATCGTGCTGGCTCCTCCGCTGGGAGGCTTGCTCCTGGAGCGGCTGGGCATGAGGCAGGGGATGAGGGCGGGGTTCGGCGTTTCGATCGCGCTTTCGGTCGCGATGCTCCTCGCGCTGTGGCGGGGGCTGCGGGAGGAAGAAGGAAGAGGGACTGCGGCGAGGGTCGCGCCCTCTCCCCGGCCCTCCCCCGCGGGGAGAGGGGAAGCGAGGCTCGGTCCGGCGCTGCGGCAGCTCCTGATCGCGGACTGCCTGGTCCGGTTCTGCGAGGGAATGCCCGACGTCTTCCTCGTGATCTGGGCGATCGAGGTCGTGAAGGTCTCGCCCTCCCGGTTCGGCTTCCTGACGTCCGTCCTGATGGGGACGGCGATCGTCTCCTACCTGCCGGCCGCTGCCCTGGCCGGGCGCGCCGAGAAGAAGTGGTTCGTCCTGCTCACGTACCTGTTTTTCTCGCTCTTCCCGCTCGCCGTGTTTCTCTCCCGTTCGTTCCCGGCCCTCGTGGTCGCGTTCGCGTTCGGCGGACTGAGGGAGATCGGCGAGCCGGCCCGCAAGGCCCTGATCGTGGATCTCTCCGATCCTCGAGCGCGCGGGCGAACCGTCGGTCTCTACTACGCGATCCGCGGTTTCTCGGTAGCGGGGGCCGCGGCCGTCGGCGGCGCGCTCTGGACGATCAGGCCCTCGGCGACCTTCCTGGTGGCGGGCGCCCTGGGGCTTGCCGGAACGGCCTGGACGGCGCTCTTTCTTCGCGTGCCGAGGGCGGAGTCCGCAACCTGATAAGTCCGCCGCGGGCCGGACCGGCGTCCCGCTGGATTATGCTAGCCCCGCCGATGAGACTGCTGGCGGCTCTCCTTCTCCTCTCGCTGCTTGCGGCGTTTCACGCGCCGCTCGTCGCGGCCGTGTCGGACTCCGGCATGGATTGCTGCGCGGGCGGGATGATGGGGATTTGCTGCCCCCGCGCCGGCTCCTGCTCCATGCGCCGCTGCGGCTCCGATGCGCGGGAGGCGCTCCTTTCCACGATGAGCGTGTTTCTCGTTCCCGGCCCCGCCGCCCCGGTCGAGCCGGCTCGTTCCGCGCTCGTCCTCCCGGCGCGAGTGGCTTCTCCTGTCTCGAAGGCTTTCCGGGTTCCCGATCCTCCTCCCCGCGGCTGAGGCGGGCCGCTCTCTCGTCAACGCAGGTGAGCGTCTTGAGAGATTCAAGAGGAGGATTGCATGAACTCTGTTCGGCGGATCGCCCGCCTCATGCCGGCGCTCCTGCTGTTTTCCGGCGTCGCCCTTCCGGCGGCCGGGCAGCAGGAGAAGCCGGTGGAACCGGATTCCCTGGCCGGCGGCAACCGGCGTTTCGGTCTCGTCATCAACGGTTTCGCGGCCGGCAGCTACAACTACGACTTCAACACCGACGAGAACGGCTTCGAGTCTTCCGTTCTCGCGGTATCGCTCTTCAAAGCGCTCTCGGACCGGGTCTCGTTTTTCGGGCAGGTGACCGTGCACAAGGAGGAGGAGAGCCCCTTCGCGCCGGCGGCGGAGCCCGCGAGGATCCATCCGCTCGCCGTCCGCCACACGGCGCAGGAGGAGGGCGGGAGCTCCTTTACCACCGAGATCGACAACCTCCAGGTTTCCTGGGCGGCCGACCCGGGGCACGGCCTCTCGCTCGTCTTCGGGAAGTTCGACTCGCCGCTGGCGATCGAGAGAGACGACCCGCCCCTGAACTTCCAGGCGACCTCCTCTTTCACTTTTCAGTTCGGGCGCCCCGTCAAGTTCACCGGCCTGATGGCGCGGCAGACCTTCTCGCCGAAGTTCGAGGGGTACGCGATCCTGGCGAACGGCTGGGACGTGGATTCCGACAACAACCACGCGAAGACCGGCGCGCTCTACGGGATCTGGAGTCCGTGGCCGATCGCGCACTTCGGCCTGGGCGTGATCCACGGCGCCGAGAAGGACGACCGCACCGGCGACCCGCGCACGACCGGGGTCGCCACGATCCTCGTTCAGCAGACCGACTCGTGGGTGTGGGGAGAGGAGTTCGTCTATGGGAGCGAGCCCCACTCCGCGGAGGACGGCGGCACGGCGAAATGGCTCGGCGACGCGTTCTTCACGCACCACCGGCTGGGCCGGCACTGGGCGCTCACGCTGCGCGCCGACTACTTCGACGACATGGAGGGATCCCGCACGGGGCGGCGGCAGGTCGCGCGCTCCTTCACGCTTTCGCCTCAATACTTGATCGGCGGCGGGTTCTTCGGCCTTTACCGGACGCTCGACCGGACGTCGCTGCGCATCCCGGAGGTCACGGTGCGCCTCGATCTTCGGTACGACCGGTCGACCGAGCGCGTCTTCGCCTCGAAGACGGGGCAGGCGCGCCGGGAAAACAAGTCGGCGACCTTCCAGGTCGTCTACGTCTTCTGACCGGCCGGAGAAGCTGAGGAGAATCACGATGGGCAGACTTCCGCGGAGTCCTCTCGAGGTCCGGCTGGCCGTGACGCTCTTCCTCGCGCTCCTCGGCGTCGCCGATTTCTTCGGTGCCTGGCAGGTGAAGAACTTCGCCGCCTTCACTCCGCGCGGCGTGGCGGCCGCCGTGGCGCCGGAGGAGAGCCACGAGATGGCGATGGAGTGCTGCACCGTCACCTCGACGCACGAGAAGCCCGTGGACCCGGCGAGCCTCGATCGCCCGAGCCACCGGATCGCCCGGGACCTGCTCGTTCAGGACACGCACGTCCACGTCCCGGTCTACGCGATGACCGCCGCGTTCCTGTCGCTCATTGTTTTCGGTCTCCGGCTCTCCTCGCGGGTGAGGATCCTTCTCGTGTTCTGCGCCTTCGCCGCTCCCTTTCTCGATTTCGCCGGCCTCTGGGGCGCTCACTTCGCTCCCGACCTCGGAACGATCTTCGGCGCCCTCGCGGTCGCGGGCGGGTTCGCGATGGGGCTCTGCTATCTCGCCGTCTTCCTCATCGCGGTCGTCCAACTGTGGTTCGCAAAGGAGAACACTCATGCGTAAATGTCTTCTGGCGCTCGCGGCGCTCCTGTGTCCGCTGGCGCTCATGGCTCACATCACGCCCAACGTCTCGCTCGTCGCCCGCGGAGAGTTCCTGAAACAGAGCCTTCCCGGGGCGGCCCGCTTCTTCGAGAAGGAGATGATGATCTCCCGCGGCGACGGCGCCGCGATCCGGAAAGCGACGGGCTGGTCTCCCACGGAAGAGGACACGAAGGTCTACGTGGGGCGCGACGCGGAGGGCCGGCTCGTCGGCACCGTCGTCTTCCTGTGGATCACCTCGCAGCATGGCCCAATCGGCATCGGTGTGATGTTTCGCACGGAGGGGGCGGTGGGCCGCGTCGCGGTCACCGACGTCGGGAGCGAGCCGATCGCCTGGGTGCGTCCGTTGATCGACGGCGGAGGCATGGCTTCCTTCGAGGGGCTCGCCGCGGGGACGGCTCCGGATCCTTCCCGCGTCGCGCCCGCCGTCACCGGCTCGATGAGCCGTTACTACGCGAAAATCGTCGCCGACGGCGTGTCCCGCGCCCAGGCTGTCGAGGGGGTCCTCCTGCGCGCCGGCTCCTGAAGCCCGGGCGCCAGGGGAAGAAGATGGCCGAAGATAGCGTTGGGGCGGATGCGAAAGACCTGACGAAGATGAGACAGCGCGGGTGGACGAAGATCGCGATCCTGGTCCTGGCGGCGGCCGTCTGCGCCGGCGTCTCGAACCTCGCCGCCTCGAAGGAAAGAAAGCTCGCCTGGGTCGGAAGCTATCCGCGGGCGCTGGAGACCGGACCGCCTTCCGCCGGGCCGGCGCCGCCGCCCCTCCCCGCGGCGACGCAGGCTCCCTCGGCGCCTGCCGCGGCGCCGCCGTCGCAGGTCGCCGCCCCTCCTCCATCCGCCGCTTCCGGGAGTTATCCTCCGCATCCCGACCGCGCGTCCGTCGAGATCGGAACCAACGACGCGGAGATCCTTTACCGGCAGCAGCGGCTGTTTCTCGACGCGCGTCGCGGCTCCGTGTACGACGACGCGCACGTCTCCGGGGCTCGCAGCTTCCCCGTCTGGGAATCGGACATCGCCGATCGGGTCAAGGCGCTCTACGAGGAGGGGCTCGACCAGAACGCGCCGATCGTCATCTACTGCAGCGGCGGGGATTGCGAGGACTCGCACATGCTCGCCGAGAAGCTCTACATGGTCGGCTTCAACGCCCTCTTCGTCGACAAGGACGGGTTCCCCGGATGGCAGAAGCGCGGCCTCCCGATCAGGAAGGGCCCGAAGCCGTGAACTGGTTCACAGGCCCGTGGCTGTCGATCCGCGTGCAGATCGGCCTCGGGGCGATCTTCGCGATCGCCGCGCTCCCGAAGATCGCCGACCCCCCCTCCTTCGCGCACATGATCTACAACTACCGCCTCGTCCCGGGGACGCTCGTCAACGCGTTCGCCCTCGTGATGCCCTGGGTCGAGCTGCTGGCCGGGCTCGCCCTGATCCTGGGCTTCTGGCGCCGCGAGGCGGCCCTCGTCACGGGCCTGCTGATCCTGGTCTTCGTCACGGCGATCGGCTGGAACCTCGCGCGCGGCCACGCGGTGGACTGCGGCTGCTTCGACGTCCACGCCGCCGGGAGGAGCCGGGAGGAGCAGCTCGCCGACATGCGCTGGGTCCTCGTGCGCGACATCGGCATCCTCCTGATGGTCTTCCAGGTCCTGGCGGCCTCGCGAAGAGAAAGATCCGGCGCGGTCCGATAGTGCGGGTACGCGGCGTTCGGCGGCTCGGGCTCGTTTTCGCGGGACTCCTCTGGGCCTGCTCAGCCTGGGCTGCCGAGCCCGGAGCGGCACTCCGTTTCGAGCTCTCCTTCCCGGCGAGCGTGCGGAGCGAGCCTGCCGACGGCCGGGTCTTCGTGATCGTGGCGCGGGCGGGGGACCCGGAGCCGCGCCTCCAGTTCGGCAAGGAGGGGGAGCAGTACCGTTCGCCCCCGTTCTTCGGGCAGGACGTCGAAGGGCTGAAGCCGGGCCAGTGGGCCGCGATCGGCGGCGGGGCCCTCGGGTATCCGGTTGCGAGGCTCGCCGACCTCCCGCCCGGGGATTACTTCGTCCAGGGGATGCTGAACGTCTACACCACGTTCCACCGGGCGGACGGGCACACCGTCAAGCTGCACGCCGATCAGTGGGAGGGTCAGGTCTTCCAGATCTCTCCCGGCAACCTCTACAGCGAGGTCCGGAAGATGCGCCTCGACCCGCGCCGCGGCGAAACCGTCCGCCTGACACTCGAGAAGAAGATCCCCCCGTTCGCGATTCCGGCCGACACGCAACATGTCAAGCGGGTGCGGTTCCAGAGCGCGCTCCTCACGAAGTTCTGGGGCCAGCCCATCTTCGTCGGGGCGACGGTCCTCCTGCCGCGCGACTACGAGAAGGAGACAGGCATCTCCTATCCGGTCAACTACGAGCAGGGGCATTTCTCGACGGGGGCCCCCGGCGGATTCGGCGAGAAGACCGAGCTTCCCGCCGGGGCGACCGAGCGGCAGAAGGCACGGGCGCGGGCGCACGAAGAGTTTTCGAAGGCCTGGCTCTCCGACCGCTTTCCCCGGATGCTCTTCGTCACCTTCCAGCACCCGACGCCGTACTACGACGATTCCTACGCGGTGGACTCGCCCAACAACGGGCCGTACGGTCAGGTCGTCATGACGGAGTTGATCCCGTACATCGAGACGCACTTCCGCGCGATCCGCGAGCCGTGGGCCCGGATCCTCTCGGGAGGCTCCACGGGGGGATGGGAGTCGCTCGCGCTCCAGATCTTTCACCCCGACGACTTCGGCGGCACTTTTTCCGCGTGCCCCGACCCCGTGGACTTCCACTCCATGCAGATCGTCGACATCTACGACTGGGACAACGCCTGGCACAGGGACACCGGCTTCCTGCGCGTGCCGCTGCCGGGCGAGCGCGACACCGGGGGGGTCGTCCGCTCGACGATGGAGCAGCAGTTGAAGTACGAGCGGGCGCTCGGGCCCGGCGGCCGTTCCGGCGAGGACTGGGACTGCTGGCAGGCCGTGTACGGGCCGATCGGCAAGGACGGGTACTTTCAGCCTCTCTTCGATCCTGAGACCGGCGCGATCGACAAGAGCGTCGCGGCCTACTGGCGCGAGCATTCCGATTTGAACGCCTACCTCCAGAAGCACTGGAGCGAGATCGGGGGGAAGCTCGCCGGGAAGATCCACATCACCGCCGGCGACATGGACACCTACTACCTGAACAACGCCGTCCATCGCCTGGACGCGTTCCTCGCGACGACCACGAACCCTCCCTGGGGCGGAACGATCCTCTACGGCCCGCGAAAGCCCCATTGCTGGGCCGGCCCGCTCTCGATGGCAGAGCGAATCAAGCAGATGGCCGCGCACGCCGCCGCTCGGGCGCCGAGAGATTCAGATCGCGCCTGGTGGCGCGACTGAATCTCTTCCCATGTCATTCCGAGCGCAGCGAGAAATCTGCCCTCGGTATCGTGGACCCGCGACATCGGTGATCGGGACAGGCTGCGGCGACGAAGGACCTGCTCCGGCAGCACCGGATCCGAGAGCAGATCCCTCGCTTCGCTCGGGATGACAGGGAAGAGCAAGGCGCGCGGGCTTACTCCTTTCGGATGTTCGCGTCGAGGTTCGGTGGTCGGGGGACCCGGGGCCTGACCGAAAACCGACCACCGAACACCGAACACCTGCAAACTCGAATGGGTCGAGGACCCGCCTTTACTTGTCTCTGATGTTTTCGACGAAGCACTGGTGCACGAACTCCGGCGTGAACCGCTTGACGACGCCCGCGGGGATGTCTCCTTCTTTGATCTCCTGGAAGTCGAAGCCGATCGAGCCGTCGGCATCGACCGTCGCGACGAGATACCCGTAGGTGTTCGTCTTCGCTTCCTTGGCCTGGGCGGCGCCGGGGGGCAGGGCGTAGCGGATGGCGCCGGTCGTGCCGATGATCCAGCCCGGGAGGACACCGCCGTGCGCCTTCCAGTAGGGCGAATCGAAGATCCCGCTCATGTAGAAGTGGGAGTGGCTCGCCAGGACGTAGACCTTCTTGCCGGCGGTCTGCGCCTTCAAGAGCGCCGCGTACACCTTCCGGCCGCTTGCCTCCCCCTGCGCCCAGTTGCTCATGCTGTGGTCGGAAGCGAGGCTGTCGGGGAGGGCCGCGTGCATCCCGGCCGCGATCGCCTTGATCGAGGGATCGGCGATGTCCCGGTTGACGATGCGCTCGAGCCAGGAGACCTGTTCGGAGTCGAACTGGTCGTTGGAGGCGTTGTCGAGCGTGATGAAGTCCACGCCGTTCTCCATCCAATGGTAATAAGTCTTGAGCCGGTGGTCCTTCTGGTTGTCCTTCAGGCGCTGGCTCCGGATCGGCGCCGCGGTCAGCCAGTCGGCGAACTGCGCCAGGTAGTCGCCGCGGGTCTTGGGAGCGACGAGCTCGTGGTTGCCGATCCCCAGGAAGACCGGAATCGCTCCGAAGGGGGCGACCTGGCTCTGCAGGAAATCGTCCCACGCGCCCCGCTGATAATCGCTGATGGAAAGCGGCTTCTCGCCGGCGGCCTTCCGGGCGGCGACGAAGTCCTCGTCGAAGTCGTAGATCGCCCGGAAGTCTCCGAGGTGCCAGTAGAAGGCCGCGCCGGCCGACGCCGCCCCCGCGGCGACGGAGGGCATCACGACGTCGCCGCAGTTTCGGGAGTCCCCGCCGACCACGAACTTCCAGGGCGCCGCGGACGATGGCGCCGCCGCGGCCCACGACAGGAAAAACAGCGCCGGGAGGAGGAGGGTGTGCGATCTGCGTTTCATTCCGGATTCCTTTCGGGAGAACGATACCGCAGGCCGGCGTCCGGTAGGACGGGCCTTGACAGGGCCGCCGCGATATATCTATAGTTATCGATCTATGAAACAGACCGACCTCGTCCCCGTCTTCAAGGCGCTCGGGGATCCGACGCGGCTGAAGATCCTGGATCTGCTCCGGTCGCGCGGGAAGTCGTGCTGCGACCTGATCGCCCGGGAAGAGCGGGGGCTCTGCGCCTGCGACATTGAGAAGGCGGTGGGGGTGTCGCAGACGGTCATCTCGTACCACATGGATTTGCTGCGCCGGGCAGGTCTCGTGGAGGCGGAGAAGCGCGGGCGCTGGGTGTTCTACCGGAGGAACGAATCTGCCTTGGCGGGACTCGCGGAGGCCGTCGCGAAGGCAGTCTAAAAAATTTGAGCCGATAAATCGGTCTTTCGCGATCTATCGAATGGAGGTCGTCATGCCGTCTTCCGTCCACATCTCGTTGAACGTCTCGGATCTTCCACGGTCCACCGACTTCTACCGGCGTTTCTTCGGCGAGCCGAGGAAGTCGAAAGGCGATTACGTCAAGTTCGTCGCGCAAAACCCGGAGATCCATCTCTCGCTGCAGCCGGGACCCGTGACGAAAGGGGCGGCCGGCGCGCTCTCGCATCTGGGCATCCGGGTGGACACGGCCGAAGAGGTCCGCCGTTGGAAGAAGGCCCTGGCCGAGCGCGGTCTGCCGGCCGGGGAAGAAAAGCGCGAGACCTGCTGCTACGCCCTCCAGGAAAAGTTCTGGGTGACCGATCCCGACGGCAACCGCTGGGAGATCTACACGGTCCTCGAGGACGTCGAGCGGAAAGCCGACCCGGCGATGGCCTGCTGTCAGCCGAAGTCCGGTTCCGCGGCCGCCTGCTGCTGAGAAAGGACATCCGATGGAGAAGGAGGCGTTGCGAGTTCTCTTCCTCTGCACGGGCAACTCCGCCCGGTCTCAGATGGGCGAGGCCCTGCTTCGTTACTTGTCGCGCGGTGAGATCCAGGTCGCGAGCGCCGGCAGCCGGCCGCGCCCGGAGATTCACCCGATGGCGCGGCGGGCCGTGAAGACTTTCGGCCTCGACATGGCCGGCCAGCGCCCGAAGCCGCTCGAAGAGTTCCTGGGCGGGCGGTTCGACTACATCATTACGGTCTGCGATCGCGCGGCGGAGTCCTGCCCGTCCTTTCCGGGGGACCCCGAGAGGATTCGCTGGAGCTTCGAGGATCCCGCGGCGGTCGATGGCGATGAGGAAACGAAACAGCGAGCCTTCGACCGCACGGCGCGCGACATGGCCGGCCGGATCCGCACCTGGATGTCGCTGCCGGGCGTGGCTTCGCGCCTGAAATCCGCGAGAGGGACTCATGCGATCTGAGCCCGCTCCCGAGGCGCCGGAGCCGATGGCCGCGGCTCCGAGGCGAATGAACCCGTTCGAGCGTTATCTCTCCTTATGGGTCGGCGCCAGCATGGCGCTCGGTCTTCTTCTCGGAAAGGCGTTGCCCGGCCTGACGGCGTCGCTGCGCGCGATGGAGTTCGGGAGGGGCTCGCACATCAACGTCCCGATCGCCGCTCTCATCTGGCTGATGATCTATCCGATGATGCTGAAGATCGACTTCAAGTCGATCGCCGGCGTCGGCCGGAGGCCCCGCGGCCTCCTCGTCACGCTCTTCGTCAACTGGCTGGTGAAGCCCTTCTCGATGGCGTTCTTCGGCTGGCTCTTCTTCCGGCACGTCTTCTCGCCGTGGATCGGCCCGGAGCTCGCCGGACAGTACATCGCCGGCGTCATCATCCTGGCGGCGGCGCCCTGCACGGCGATGGTGTTCGTCTGGTCGTACCTGGCCGAGGGCGATCCGGCCTACACGCTCGTGCAGGTCTCGATCAACGACCTCGTGATGCTCGTCGCCTTCGCGCCGATCGTGAAGCTGCTGGTGACCGGGGCCGCCGGGCTCGAGGTTCCGTTTCGCGTGCTTCTCCTGTCGGTTCTCGTCTTCGTCGTGATCCCGCTCGCTCTGGGCGCCGGGAGCCGCGCCCTGCTCATCGCGCGGCGCGGCGCGGCCTGGTTCGAGGAGCGGTTCGTCCGGGCGTTCGCTCCGGTCACGACGTCCGCGCTCCTGGCGACGCTGACGCTCATCTTCGCGTTCCAGGCGGAGAACATCACCGGCCGCTGGTTTCACGTCCTGCTCATCGCCGTTCCCATCCTCATCCAGGTCTACTTCAACTCCTCGCTGACGTACGGCCTGATGAGGCTCGCCGGAGTTGAGTACGCCGTGGCCGCGCCGGGCGCGCTGATCGGCGCGTCGAACTTCTTCGAGCTCGCCGTGGCGACGGCGATCGCGCTCTACGGCCCCGGCTCGGGCGCCGCGCTCGCGACCGTCGTCGGTGTCCTCGTCGAGGTCCCGGTGATGCTGTCGGTGTGCCGCGCCTGCGTCGCGACCCGCCGCTGGTTCCCCGCCGCACGCCGGCTGAAAAGGCCAGGTAGTCTATGTCTCTTCCCTTACTCCTCTTCCTTTGCGTCGCCAACTCTGCTCGGAGCCAGATAGCCGAGTGGCTGGCGCGGGCGCGGTTCGGCGACGCGGTGAACGTCCAGAGCGCCGGCTCGCAGCCGTCGCGCGTCAACCCGCTCGCGATTCGCGCGATGGCGGAGATCGGGATCGCCATCACGAGCCAGACCTCGAATTCCGTGGAGACGATCGACCCGGCCAGCGTGAACACCGTGGTCACCCTTTGTGCTGAGGAGGTCTGCCCTGTTTTTCTCGGCAACGCGCGAAAGCTTCACTGGCCGCTCTCCGACCCTGCAGCCGTGGAAGGAACAGAGAACGAGCTCCTCGCGCGTTTCCGTGAGGTCCGGGACGAGATCCAGCGCCGTCTCCCCGAGCTTTTCCCGGAAACCGAGTCTTCATGGAGGCGGTCAGGCTGACGGAACTCACTCCCTTAGTCCATCCTCTGCCTTAACCGAGACCGAAAGGGGGAGCATGGAGAACACAACGCTTGCGCGTCCTCTTCATCTGTACCGGAAACTCCGCACGATCCCAGATGGCGGAAGCTCTGCTTCGCCAGCTGTCCGGAGGGCGTATCGACGTCTTCAGCGCTGGCAGCTCCCCGCGCTCCGAGATTCATCCGATGGCGCGCCGGGTCATGCGCGATATCTACCGGATTGACACTTCCGATCAGTACCCGAAGTCGTGGGATCGATACCTGAAAGAGCGGTTCTACTTCATCATCACTTTTGCGATCGCGCGGCGGAGTCCTGTCCGGTCTTCCCGGGGGACCCGGAGAGGATCCGCTGGAGCTTCCCCGACCCGGCGGCGGTCCGAGAGCGAGGAACAGCAACGTCGCGTCTTCGAGCACCGCAAGCGAATGGCAAGCCGATGCGACCTGGCTCTCCCTTCCCCCCTTCACGCGACCTTCGGACCCGGCCGAAATGATGCAAACACATCGCTGCCCGGAGCCGGGGTAGCCTATATTTCGTAATGTAACGAAATGACAGAATCACGCCTTTCCATCGTGACCGCCGTCGCCAAGGCCCTGGGACACCCGGCGCGGGCGCGGGTCCTGGCGATGCTCTCCGGCGGGCCGCTCTGCGTCTGCCAGATGGCCGCCGTCCTCGGGGCCGCGTCCTCGACCGTGTCCGAGCACCTGCGCGAGTTGAAGCGGGCGGGCCTCCTGGTCGAGGAGAAGACCGGCAAGTTCGTCTCGTACCGGCTGGAGACATCCGGCGACGCGGCCCGCTGGGTGCGGGTGGCGCTGGAAGGCCTCGCCGGCGACGAAGTCGCGGCCGCCGACGCCGCGCTCGTGAAGCGGTTGCGGCGGGTCCCGGTCGAGGAGTTTGCCGCGTCGAGGCGCCGGCTCCCTGCCCTGTCGGCGTCCCGTCTTCGAACCTGCACGGAAGCGTGAACGGAAATGGAACAAAGGAGAGAAGCCATGAAGGTCAAAGTTCTGATCTGCAACTGCAAGGGGCTCTGCCCGTCTTTCAAGAACGCGGACATGAACACGCTGCCGTTCGAGCTCGAGTCGGAGATGGACATACGAATACGGCGTTCTCCATCCTCAGCTCTGCGGGCAGGGAGGCAACGCCGTGCTCAAGGATCTGCTGCGGGAGACCGCGCCGGACCCCGAGACCTACGTCGTGTCCGGAGCATGCACCCCGGAAGCCCAGTACAAGCTCTTCAAGAAGGTCTTTCGCGACACCGGTTTTGATGAGAAGCGCTTCGTTCCCGTGACATTCGCGACCGACACGATGTCGGAATCGCAGGAAGAAGTCGAAGCGCCCGCCGCACAACGCCCGGGCGTGACCGCCCGGACCGCGAACGCCATCTCAAGAAGAGACAAATATGACCGTGGACATCCCGAGGGACAGGATGCGTGGTCTCCCACATCGACTACGGTATCTGTACCGCGGACCGGGCCTGCCTCGACTTCTGCCACAACGACGTCTTTGCCTGGAACGAAGCCGAAGCCCGCGTCGAGGTGGTCGACCCGAACAATTGCGTCCTCGGCTGCACGAGCTGCGCCCAGATCTGTCCGGTCGAAGCAATCTCGTTCCCGGACAAGGAAGAGCTGCGCCGGACGCTGCGCCGTCTGCGCGCGGAGACCCGCGGCGAGCAGGCTCTCTCCGATCCGGCGCCGTCATGAAACTCGAGGAATTAAGAAAGGAGATCGTCATGGAAAGGGCCTCCCACAGGAAGATCGAAATCCTCGGCCCGGGCTGCGCCCGGTGCAAGGAGACGTACCGCGTCGTCCAGAATGTCGTCTCGCAGGAGCAACTCCCCTTCGATGTGGAGAAGGTGGAATCGATGGAGCGGATGATCGAGCTGGGACTCATGGCGACGCCGGGGGTCGCCATCGACGGCAAGGTCGCCGTCTCCGGGCGCGTCCCGAAGGCCGATGAGATCCGCGCGCTCCTCGCGAAGTCGTGAAGGACTCCGGAGCCAGAAGGTCGCTATGGAGGGGCTGAGCACCGGTTCGAGCCTTCCTTCGCGGGACTTCCCCGAGCCAGAGGCCGCTCCCGCGGCGAAAGGACTATCCCCCTGGGCCGCGGTGCTGCTCGGGCTGGGCGCCGCCAGCTGCTGGCTCGCTCTCTACGCCAATCTGGGCCGGCTGGCCCGATGGCTCACATACACGCTGCTGGGCCTGTCACCGGGGACCCACGTTTCCTCCGCGGTCGAGTTCTTCGTTTTCGAAGTCCCGAAGGTCCTTCTCCTGCTTACGCTCGTCGTCTTCGTCGTCGGCATCGTGAGAAGCTTCTTCACCCCGGAGAGGACGCGGAGCCTTCTGGCGGGACGGCGAGAGACCGCCGGGAACGGTCTCGCGTCGCTCCTCGGCGTCGTGACGCCGTTCTGCTCCTGCTCGGCGGTTCCGATGTTCATCGGGTTCGTGACCGCTGGCGTGCCGCTCGGCGTAACGTTTTCGTTTCTCGTGGCCGCGCCCATGGTCAACGAAGTCGCGCTTGCGCTTCTGTTCGGCCTCTTTGGCTGGAAGGTTGCCGGGCTCTACCTCGGCACCGGCCTCCTGATCGCCTTCGTATCGGGTTGGATCATCGGCAGGCTGAAGCTCGAAGCCTGGGTGGAGCCGTGGGTCTATCAGACTCATCGGCCCGCCGTGGACATGGCGGGCGAGGGGCTCGGATGGGAACAGCGCATCGCGATCGGGCGCGAGGAGGTCCGCGAGATCGTCGGGAAGGTCTGGCTTTACGTCCTCGCTGGGATCGCCGTCGGCGCGGGAATCCACGGTTGGGTGCCAGAGAACTTCATGGCGTCGATCATGGGCAAGGGCGCCTGGTGGTCCGTGCCTCTGGCCGTCCTGATCGGGATCCCGATGTACTCGAACGCGGCGGGGATTCTCCCGGTCGTGCAGGCGCTCCTCGGCAAGGGGGCCGCGCTGGGCACCGTCCTCGCGTTCATGATGTCGGTCATCGCCCTGTCGCTCCCGGAGATGGTGATCCTGCGCAGGGTCCTCACACCGCGCCTCGTCGCGGTCTTCGTGAGCGTCGTGGGAACGGGAATCCTCATCGTCGGGTTCCTCTTCAATGCGCTTCTTTGAAAGGAGGTCCCGGATGAAGCTTCGCGCCCGCTCGGTCGTTCGCGCCGCTCTCCTTCTCTTCGTCGCAGTGACCTGTGGCTTGTTGGTCGCGAAGGAGTTTCGGCGAGCCCGCGAGCTTCGCGCCGCGGCGATCCCGGCCCGAGTCGCTCCCGCGGCGGCCCGAGCGCAGGTTGTCGTCACCTACTTTCACAACACCATCCGATGCCCTTCCTGCCTGAGGATCGAAGAATTCGCCGCCGCGTCCATGACGGAATCGCTTGCGGCCGAAATGGCGGAAGGACGCGTCGGCTGGCGCGTCGTGAACGTCGACCTGCCGGTGAACGCCCACTTCGTCGGCGACTACGGCCTCTACACGAAGTCGGTGATCGTCTCCGATCAGCGCGGCGGCCGCGAGGTTCGGTGGAAGAACCTCGATCAGGTCTGGCATCTCCTTGATGACCCGGCGGCCTTCCGGGCATATGTCGAGCGCGAAGTTCGGGCCTATCTGGAGAGCGCGTGAACGCGGAATGGGCAATGGCGGTCGGCGGGGCGCTCTGGCTGGGTATCCTGACCTCGGTCAGCCCGTGTCCCCTGGCGACGAACGTCGCCGCGCTCTCGTTCCTCGCTCGGCAGGTTGGCCGTCCCTCTCGTCTCCTGGCTTCCGCTCTGACGTACACCGCCGGGCGCGCGATCGCATACACGGCCGTCGGCGCCGTCACCGTTCTCGGACTGCTCTCGGTGCCCGGCCTCTCCCAGTTTCTCCAGCGGCACTTGAACCAGATTCTCGGACCCCTCCTCGTGCTCGTCGGGATGCACCTTCTGGGTCTTGTCAACTTCGGCTTCTCCACTCGAGCGGGAAACCAATCGCTCCACAGGAAGGCCGCCGAACGAGGCCCATGGGGCGCGCTTCTTCTCGGCATGCTCTTCGCGCTCTCGTTCTGCCCCGTTTCCGCCGCCCTTTTCTTCGGAAGCCTTCTCCCCCTGTCAATCCGGTTCGGCTCGCACGTCGTGCTGCCGGGCCTCTTCGGGGCCGGCACCGCTCTGCCGGTCGTCCTGATCGCGCTCGCCGGAGCGTACGGGGTGAAGGCCACGCAGCTCGCGGCCGCGCGCGCCGCGTCGGTCGAGCGCTGGGCTCGCCCTGCGACGGGACTGTTGTTTGTCGGTGTCGGCATCTACCTGTCGGTGCGTTTCGTTTTCCTTGCGTGAGGACTTGAAAAAGATGAACACCAAGACACTCTCTGTCGGATTCGTCGGCGGCGGCCGGATCACCGCCGTCCTTCTTTCCGCCCTGGCCCGGAATCCCGACGCGGCCGCGCGGGCCGTCGTGAGCGATTCCGATCCGAAAGTCCGGCGCCGGCTTGTGGGAATGATCCTGCTCGCCGGGATCGTCGTGAAGAACAGCATCCTCCTCATCGACTTCATTCAGGAGGCGCGGGCGCGTGGCGACAGCCTGCACGATGCCCTGACGGGCTCGGTCCGCGTGCGGACGCGGCCGATCCTCATGACCGCCGCGGGGACCGCGGTGGGAATGCTCCCGATCGCCCTCGAGTGGGCGATCGGCCTGGAACGTCTCAGCCCGCTCGCCGTGGTCGCCATCGGAGGCCTCACGGTATCGACTTTCCTCACCCTCATCTACGTCCCCGTCTTCTACGACCTGTTCGAGTCGGCGCGGCAGCGTCTGAGCCAGGCGTTGGCGAGCCGGGGGTCGACCCTTCTCGGAGAGCTGGGGAAGGGTTGAGGGGGCGTTTGTGAGCTACGCCGGCGAAGGAGAGTCGTCCGCGTCCCGCGGTGCCGGAAACGGCGGAGACGACCACGCGCTCGGGGAGGGCGCGATGGACGCCCGGCTCTGGACGAGCGCGGGGCTGAACACGGCGATCGCCGCCGCGGAGGTCCTGGGGGGCCTCGCCTCGGGCAGCGTGTCTCTCCTCTCCGACGCCGCGCACAACGCCAGCGACGTCATGGCCGTAGTTCTGGCGCTCTGGGCCCGGCGGCTGGGCCGCCGCCCTGCGACCGCCCGGCACACGTACGGATTCCGGAGGGCGGAGGTAATGGCGGCGCTCGCCAACGCCGTCACGCTGATCGTGGTGACCGCTCTGATCGCCCGCGAAGCCGTACAGCGGCTGCTCCATCCCGAGCCGGTGGCTCGCGGCCTGATGCTCACTGTGGCTCTCGTTGCGTTTGCCGCCAACGTCGCCTCCGTCTTCCTGCTCCGGCGGCACCGGGAGAAGGACGTGAACGTGAGGAGCGCGTTCCTCCACATGGCCCAGGACGCCCTCGCCTCGCTGGCGGTGGTGGTTGCGGCCCTCCTGGCCGGGACCGCGGTGGGGCAGTGGGTCGATCCCGCCGCGGCGCTCCTGGTCGGCCTTGTTGTGCTCCGGAGCGCCGTCTCCCTCGTCTGGGAGACGGTCTCGACTCTGCTCGAGGGAGCCCCAGCCGGCGTCGACGTCGAGGAGCTGGCCGCGAGCGTCGCGAAGGCGTTCGGCGAGGGGCGCCTGCACCACGTCCACGTCTGGCAGGCCGGCCCGGGTCAGCTCCTCCTCACGGGGCACGTCGCTGTAGGCGCCGAGGAGAGCGCGAAGGGCGTCCAAGGCCTGCTCGGAGAAATCAAGACGTTCCTCCACGAGAGATGGGGCGTGAGCCACGCGACCCTTGAACCCGAGGTGAAGAAGTGCGAGGCGAACGGCCTTCTCGGCAACTGGGAGGCGCCGGCGACGGCGGCTCCCACGGCTGCGAGAATCCGAGATCCTCGCGATGCGCGGGACACAGAAAACTGACCGTGCTCGATTCCAAGCGCACCCGTGCGGGGCTGCGTGGCGAGCAAGTCGCGGCGTGCGCGGCGCTGGTGAAGTCTCTCGGGGGAGGGTGGCAGGGGTTCGATCGGGCGAAGGAAGCCCCTCGATGACCCCTGATCTGGGACCGACGGCTGACGTTCACTTCATCGTCCCTGCATCGTTCGCTTGAAAGCGTTGCTCTCGACAATCGCTTGATCATTGGAGAGATCGGACGCTTGTTATCTGCGGATCGCGGCCGAGCCTCCTCCCAATTCAAGAGATATCTCTTCTAGCTTCGGCTTCTGAACAACTTGGCGAGCCGTCTGCCCGGTCGTCGAGTCTCACTTTCGATCCAGGACGTCGGTGTCGAGCGGACGCCGGCCGGGGGAGTACTTCAGGACGCGCGCCCGCTCGAGAGTGACGAGACCCTCCGTCACCATCTCGTCGAGGATCGGGAGGAGCCGGTCGATGTGCTCCTGCGTGTCCACGATCTCGATGACGACGGGCAGGTCCTCGGAGAGCCGGAGGATGTGCGACGTGTGCAGCACGCTGCGGGCGCCGAAGCCGGCCACCGCGTGGAAGACGGTCGCCCCGGCAAAGCCCTCCTTGCGCAGCCTCTCCAGGAGCGCCACGGAAAGCGGCTGGTGATGCCACTTGTCCGACTCTCCGATGAAGATCCGCACCAGGACCTGTTCGCCGTCGAGGACGCGCATGATGCTCTCCTTTTCTCCGGTCAGCTCCCGAGCGCCCAGCGGGCCGCGAAGAGCCCGATGACCCCGGCGACGAGACACGCGAGGACCGTGATCAGGATATTCAGAAACCCGAAGAGCCACGCTCCTTCCCGCAGGTACTGAAGCGTTTCATAGTTGAACGTGGAGTAGGTCGTGAAGCCTCCGAGCGCGCCGGTCGTCAGGGCCAGGCGCACGGTCGGCGCCAGCCCTGTCGTGAGCGAGGCCTGCATGACCGTTCCGAGGAGGAAGGAGCCGAGGACGTTGACGGAGAGCGTGCCGTAGGGGAAGGAGCCGCCGAGGCGTTGAAGGACCAATCCGGACATCAGGTACCGGGCGCCGGTCCCGGCCGCGCCCCCGAGGCAGATCCAGAGGAACCGCGACATCCTCACCTCAAAAGAAAAACTCCCACGACGCTTCTTCTGTCGCAGGAGTCATTGGCCTTCCCTCGAGAAGACGTTTCCGGCGGACTCCACCGCCTCTTGTCGCGGCGAACTCTAACACTCTCTCCCTCTCCCTCCGGGAGAGGGCAGGGGTGAGGGCGCTCAATGCGCCGACGTTCCCGTTGATTGGTAAAGTCAGCCATCGATGGCCTTCTCCTACTGCGACGTGGCGCCGGGGCATCCGTGGCACGGGCCGTACCACGATCGGGAGTACGGGTTTCCGATCCGCCGCGAGGCGGCTCTCTTCGAGCGGCTGGCGCTCGAGATCAACCAGGCGGGACTCTCCTGGCTCACGATTCTCAAGAAGCGCCGCGCCTTCCGGGACGCCTTCGACCGCTTCGACCCGGAAGTCGTCGCGCGCTATGGAAAGAGGGACCGCGCGCGGCTCCTGGGCGACGCCGGCATCATCCGCAACCGGCTGAAGGTGGACGCCGTCATCGAGAACGCGCGGCGCATCCTCTCGCTCCGCGAGAGCCACGGCTCGTTCGCGCGCTGGCTCGACGCGCACCACCCCCGGGACCGCGAGGAGTGGCGCAAGCTCTTCCGCGAGACCTTCCTCTTCATCGGCGGCGAGATCGTCGGCGAGTTCCTGATCGGCACGGGGTATTTGGAGGGGGCGCATCGGAGGGGGTGCCCGGTTTACCGTCGCGTCGCTCTCCGGAACCCGCCGTGGATGAAGGAATGAAGGTTCAGGTTTCAGGGGGGAACGCAGGTGCCAGGTTCCAGGTATCGGGTGTCAGGGACGAGAGCGGGCCTCTGTGCCTAACCTGAAACTTGAAACTTGAAACCTGGCATCTGACGTCGGTGTCCTCGACGGCGTGGCGGTCCTGGTCACCCTTGCGGTACGCGTCGCCGTGGCGGTCCGGGTCGGCGTTCTCGTCGGCGTCACGGTTCTCGTCGGCGTCGGCGTCCTCGACGGCGTTGCGGTCTTCGTCGGTGTGATCGGGGTCTGAGTCTTCGTCGGCGTCCGCGTCGGAGTGACGGTCCTCGTGCGTGTCGGCGTGCGGGTCGGTGTTTGCGTGCGCGTCGGCGTTTGTGTCGGCGTGATTGTCCTCGTCCGTGTCGGCGTGCGTGTGGGCGTCTGAGTCCTCGTCGGCGTCTGGGTGCGCGTCGCCGTCGGCGTCCGCGTGGCCGTGGGAGGAATGGGTGTCTTCGTCGCCGAAGCGGTCGCGGTCGGGGGCAACGGCGTGGGAGTCTCCATGGACGTCGGGGTCGGGCTCGGCGTCATCGTCTCCGTGGGAGGCGGCGTCGTCGGAGTGGCCGTGCCGGTGGCGGTCGCGGTCGGGGGCGGAGGCGTGGATGTTTCCGTGGAGGTCGGCGTCGGGCTCGGGGTCATCGTCGCGGTGGGAGTGGGCGTCCGCGTGGCCGTGGCCGTGGGCGTCCGGGTCGGCGTGCGCGTCGCGGTGGGTGGCTGCGTCGGGGTGGCGGTCCGCGTGGCCGTCGGCGTCCCCGGGAGGGGGTTGTATCCGAGAGCGATGACCTCGAAGTCGCTGGCCGTCAATCCGGAGAAGGCCGGGTTCAGCAGGTCGTTGTTCCAGCGGTTGTCGTAGGTGCCGGTGATGTACATGTCGGAGCCGTTGTCCGCCACGATCAGCCCGTACTTCTTCATCGCGCGGAAGATCTTCTGGGCGTCGGCTGGGAAGGAGGAGATGTCCTTGCCCGCCTTGAGCCGCATCCGCGCGCCCATCGGCAGGGCCCCGGAGGTCGAGCCCGCGGTGTGCGAGGCGGGATAGACGTGGCCGTTGGTGTGGCGCACCGTCACGCGGAAGGCGTGGCCGATCTCGTCGGGCCCGGAGACCTCGTCGTAGCGCACGAGGCCCGGCAGGATCGCGAGGCCCGCGGCGTCGGCCGAGGTCCACCCCTCCGGCCGGCTGTTGTTCGTGTTCATGTCGAAGAAGGCGCCCGAGCCGCCGAGCCACTGCGTCCCGTCGTAGAAGACGTTGTACAGCTCGTAGAGATACTTGCTGTCCCGGTCCACGATCAGCATGTGGCGGTCGGCCGAGTCGCGCAGGTCCTGGTTGCCCGGCTCGCCCCCCTCGATCCAGTGCGCCTGCGTGATGGCCTCGTCCGGGATCGGGTAGAAGGGGAAGCTCGTGTCGGTCGCGTGGTCCACGCCGTCGCTCTCGTCGGAGTAATCGAACTGCACCGCCTTCTTCGGCTGCGTGCCGTCCACGACGATGTAGGGCATCCCGTACCCCTCGACGCTTCCGGGCGAGACGTCGCCGCCGAAGTCCGGGTGGAGCTTCCGCGTGCCGCCGTTGTTGATGTAGGTGATGAACGCGGGGGAATTGGGGTCCACCGGCGCCGACGTCACGTCGAGGTTCCACCAGTTGGTCGGAGGGAAGAGGGGGAACGGCCCCGGCAGCGCGCCGTTGGCGACCGGGCCGACGTCTGCCGCCGCCGACTCGGCGGGGTGGACGGCCCGCGAGGGAACCGCGAGAGCGACGATGGCGACGGCTAGGGACCGGACCGCGACCCGGATTGGTTTTGACATTTGTTTTTCCTCAGGACACCGGCGATGGATTCTCCAGGCTGCCGTTCGCGAAGTGAACGCGGCGGCCGACACCAAGACCCTCCAACGAACGACTCCTGGTCGGGTTCGAAATTAGGGCAATGAGAATGCGCCGAAATTGCGTAGACTGTCAATCTCCTCGAACAAAAGCCTCGATTTCAGTGGCTTGCGGAAGGGAACGACTCTTGCAGCGTCCCAGAGGTCAGGAAGGACGAACGATGCAGGAATCAACGAACCCTACCGTCGCCGCCTGGCAGATCGGGATTCCCGAGCGTGATGAAGGCGACGACACGCAGCCCCTCCGGATCATCTCCTCACGCGTGCCGCATTCCGGCATTCCGTTCAAGCCCCGCGGGACCTGGTTCAAGAAGCCGCAGCCATCCGACCCCCGGAGGACCCCGGAGTTCACCGAGATCGGCGATCCGGCTGCTTAAGCGCTTTCCCTGGCACAAGCCTCGTCAAGCCTGGCCGGAAACGACACGCTCCCCGGTGTAGCCTTGGGCGATGACGATCCGATCGGCGCCGGTCTGGACGTGCGTCTGCTCGCTGCTCGTTGCGGCGGCTTCTTCGGCGTTCGCGCAGCCGCGAAGGACCGTCGAGCGCCCCGGCCTCGAGCGGGAGGCGACGCTTCTTCCAAACGGCTGGAGGATCGCGCCGGCGGGGCGGCACATGCAGATCGGCGATCTCCCGCTTGCGATGGCCGAGTCGCCCGACGGCCGTTACCTCGTTGTCTCCAACAACGGGTACGACAAGCCGAGCCTCGTCTGCGTGGACCTCGACCGCCGGGTCGTCTCTTCGCGGCTCTCTCTCGATAACGCCTGGCTCGGCCTCGCCTGGAGTCCGTCGGCGGACCGCCTCTACTGCTCGGGCGCGGCGGCGCGGACCGTCCAGGAAGTCCTCTTCGAGAAGGGGAAGCTCAAGACGAGCAGGGCGATCCCGCTGGCGACACCGGACAAGGGAAAGGAGACCCTGACGGGAGGGCTCGCCCTCTCCGCCGACGGGAAGCGCCTCTACGCGGTGGAATTGTTTTCCAACCTGGCCCATGTCGTGGACGTCGCCTCCGGAGAGGTAACGAAGACCGTTTCCCTTCCCGCCGAGCCGTACACGTGCCTGCTTTCCGCGGATGGCCGGAGTCTCTACGTCTCGCTCTGGGGAGGCGCGAGGGTTCTGGTCTTCGACGCGGACACTCTCGCCGCCGCCGGCGAGATCGCGGTGGGGGAGCATCCCAACGCCATGGCGCTCTCGAAGGACGGGACCCGCCTCTTCGTCGCTTGCGCCAACACCAACGCCGTCTGGGTGGCCGACCTCGCTTCGCGGCAGGCGCGAGAGCAGATTTCGATCGCTCTCTATCCTCGCGCCCCCGCGGGCTCGACTCCCAACGGGCTCGGGCTCTCGCCGGACGGGCGCACTCTCCTCGTCGCCAACGCCGACAACAACGACGTCGCGGTCGTCGGCGTGGGAGATTCCGCGCAGAGCCGCGTCGAGGGATTCATCCCGACCGGCTGGTATCCGACCGCGGCGCAGTTCTCCACGGACGGCAGGAGCATCTTCGTCCTCTCGGGTAAGGGCCTGACCTCGGCCGCGAATCCGCGCGGCCCGCAGCCGGCGATTTCGGCGGCGCCGGGACAGACGACGCGCGACATCCTGCAGGGCTCGCTCTCGATCGTGCCCGTCCCGGGCCCCAAGGCCCTCGCCGCCTGGACGAAGAAGGTCTACGCGGTCACGCCGTACAGCGACGCCGTGCGCCTGCGGCCGGCGCGCGCCCCCGCGGCTTCTCCGATTCCCCGCGCGGTCGGCGGCGCCTCGCCGATCCGGCATGTCTTCTACGTCATCCGGGAAAACCGCACGTACGATCAGATTCTCGGAGACATGCCGGAGGGAAACGGCGACCCGAACCTCTGCCTCTTCGGCGAGGAGGTCACGCCCAACGCGCACGCGCTCGCCCGCGAGTTCGTCCTGCTCGACAACTTCTACGTCAACGCGGAGGTGAGCTACGATGGCCATGCCTACTCGACCGGGGCCATGGCGACCGACGTGGTCGAGAAGATCTGGCCGTTGAACTACGCGGGGCGCGGCGGGGCCTATCTCTCCGAGGGGGAAGGCGCGATGCGCAACGCTTACGGCAACGTCTCCGCGCCGGCGCAGGGCTACATCTGGGACGCGTGCCTGCGCGCCGGGGTCTCGGTGAGGAGCTACGGCGAGTTCGTCTTCGATCCCCATCCCGCCCGCTCGCGCCCGGCGCAGCCAAAGGTGGGAGACTTCCGGGCGGGGGCTGGCCCGTTTGAGGCCTCGGTGCCGGGTCTGAAGGGGCACATCGATTCCGACTATCCCCCCTTCGACCTCTCGATCCCCGACGGCCGGCGCGTGGACGTCTGGTTGAAGGAGTTCCGGGAGTTCGAATCGAACGGAAAGCTCCCGAGGCTCTCGATCCTGCGCCTCGGCGGCGACCACACCAACTACATCCGCCCCGGCTTCCCGACGCCGCGCGCCATGATCGCCGAGAACGACCTGGCGCTCGGAAGGATCGTGGAAGCGATCTCGAAGAGCCGCTACTGGAAGGACTCCGCGGTCTTCGTCCTGGAGGACGACGCGCAGAACGGCCCAGACCACGTGGACGCGCACCGCTCGGTCGCGCTCGTCGCGAGCCCGTACGCGCGGCGGCGCGCCGTGGACTCGACGCTCACGACGACCTGCGGCATGCTGCGCACGATCGAGCTCATCCTGGAACTCCCTCCGATGAGCCAGTGCGACGCCGCCGCCGCCCCGATGTACGGCGCCTTCCGGAGCAAGCCGGACACGACGCCCTACCGCGTCCGCGAAGCCCGCGTCAGCATCGACGAGATGAACGACCCCGAAGCGCCCGGCGCGAAGGCTTCCCTCCTCTTGAACCTCGACGAGGCCGACCGTGTCCCCGACATCGCCGGAAACGAGATCCTCTGGAAGGCCGTCCGCGGTGAAGACTGTCCCATGCCGCCGCCCGTCCGCGCCGCGTTCGTCCGGCCGGTCACGCCGCGCGACGACGATCCGTAGGGAGCGGTTCCAGGTTTCAAGTTCCAGGTTTCAGGGGGGCCGGGGAGACCTCCTGAAACTTGAAACCTGAAACTTGAAACCACTTACGAGGCCTTCTCGTACGGCGCGATCTGCTCCGCGATGACCTTCGTGTCTCCGACGATGACGATCGTGGCCTTGTCGGGCTGGATGTATTTCTCCGCCATCCGCTGCACCTCCGCCGGGGTCACGGCGTAGACGCGCGCGACGTGGGTGTTCAGGTAGTCGGCCGGGAGGCCGTGCAGGTCCACGAACTCGAGCTGGCCGATGATGCCGGCGCGCGAGGAGTTCTGCAGGACGAACGTGCCCGCGAGGTAGTTCTGGATCCCCTTCAGCTCCTTTTCCGGGGGGGGCTCGCCCTGCAGCCGCTTGATCTCGCCCAGGATCTCCTTCAACGACGCGCCGGTGTCCTTGGTCGTGACGTCCGCCGTCTCGACCCAGAAGGCGTCGCGGTAGCGCGTGGAGACCTGGGACCTGGGGGAGTACGTGTATCCCTTCTGCTCGCGGATGTTCGACGTGATGCGGGACCCGAAAGACCCGCCCAGAAGCGAGTTCATGACCTCGAGCGCGACCCAGTCGGGGCTCGAGGGGTCGGTCACCGGCATGCCGAGATAGATCGTGGACTGGACCGCGCCGGGACGGTCCACCGTCTCCAGCCGATGCTCTCTGCTGGGCCTGGGCAGGTTGACCGACGGCGCGGCGCCGCGCTTCCAGCCGGCGAAGGCCTTGCGGACCGCGGCCTCCATCGCCTTCGCGTCGAACTTGCCGGAGGCGTAGAGGTGCGCGCGCGCCGCTCCGAAGTTGGCGCCGTAGAAGTTGCGCGCCTGCTCGATCGTGTATCCCCCGAGCATTTCCTCGGTGGGGAAGAGGCGGCCGTAGGGGTGGTCGCCGTAGAGGAGAGCGCGGAACTTCTCCGCTGCCATCTGCTGCGGCTGGCTCTTCGCGATCGAGAGCTGGCGCTGCTTGTCGCCCTTCAGCCGCGAGAGCTCCGATTCCGGGAACTTCGGGTGCATGGCGACGTCCGCGATGAGCGCGGCCATCTCGGGGCCGAACTCGGAGAGGACGTCGCCCGACAGGTCCGTGCGGTCCTCTCCGACGTTGACCGTCAGCTCTCCGCCCATGCGCGCGGCCGCTTCCGCGATCTGCGACGCGCTCCGCGTCTCCGTCCCCTGGGACAGGAGGTCTCCGGTCAAGTCGGCGAGCCAGACTTCGCCGGCCTTCTCGTCGATATTTCCGGTGCGCACCGCCAGCCGGACCGTCACCTTCGGCAATGTCCCGTACTCGACGAGCGTGACGGCCATGCCGTTCTCCAGCGTGAACTTGTGCGGCGCGGGGACCGAGAACCCCTTCGGCTTTCCCGGCTCCGGCGGGGACTGCTTCTGCGCGAGGAGAGGCGCCGCCATGGCCGCAGCGGCGAGCGCGAGAAAGACCGGGAGCGTTCTTGTCTTCATCATGTTCCTCACAGGCCCCCCTTGGACTCGGCCTTGGGCTCGGCCTTGGATTCGGCCTTCGGTTCGATCAGGAGGACGGTCCGGTTGGTCGGCCGCAGGTACTCGCGCGCGGTCTTCTGGACGAGCTCCGGCGTGACCTTGCGGAACTCCCCTTCGAGCCGGTTGATCTTGCCCGGGTCGTCGTCGAACAGGGCGAAGGAGGCGAGCAGATCCGCCCTCCCGAAGCCGAAGAGCCTGTCGATGTTGTCGTACAGGTCCGAGCGGGTCTTGACCAACGCGCGCGCGAGCGTCTCCTTGTCCACCGGCGCCGCGCGCAGCTTCTCGATCTCCTCGTCCACGACCTTCATGATCTCCCCCGCGGACGTGTCCTTGTCGTGGAAGAGCGAGACGGTGAAGAGCACCGGGCCCTTGATGTCAAACATGTTGCCGAGCTCGTTGATCGCGCCGTTGACGTCGCCGGTGAATCCGTGCTTCTGGACGAGCGCCTGGTAGAGGCGGCTGTCCTTGCCTTCGACGAGGATCTCGTCCAGGACCCCCATCGCGTAATACTCGGGCGTGTCGCGCGGCGGCACGTGGTAGGAGAAGGCGAGGGCCGGCTTTGTCGCGAGCGGGTCTGGCTTGGTCGCGCGCTTCTCCTCGTCCTGCCGCGGCTCGGAGATGTCGGGCGGCGGCGGGAGTTTCGCGGACGGGATGCCGCCGAAGTACTTCTCGACCCAGGCGAGGGCCTTCTTCGAGTCGAAGTCGCCCGTGATCGCCAGCGCGGCGTTGTTTGGGGCGTAGTAGGTCTTGAAGAACGCCTGCACGTCGGAGAGCGTCGCGGCCTCGATGTCCTTCAGGTCGCCGTAGAAGTTGTGGGAGTTGTACCAGTTGGAGTTCGAGTACTGCGGCATGTCGAGCCACGGGAAGCCGCCATAGGGCCGGTTCAGGACGTTGACCTTGACCTCGGAGGTGACGACCCCCTGCTGGTTGGTCAGGTTGTCCTGGTTGATCGCGAGCCCCTTCATCCGGTCCGCCTCGGCCCAGAGGGCCGTCTCCAGGACGTTGGAGGGGACGATCTCGAAGTAGTTGGTGAAGTCGAAGCGGGTCGAGCCGTTCAGGATCCCGCCGTTACTCTGGACGAGCTTGATGAACTCCATCTTGCCGAGGTTCTGCGACCCCTGGAACATCATGTGCTCGAAGAGGTGCGCGAACCCGGTGCGGTCCTTCGGCTCGATGCGGAAGCCGATGCCGTAGTACACGGCGACGACGGCCTTGGGCGCGGTGTGGTCCGGGGACAGGACGACCTTCAGCCCGTTCTTCAACTTGTGGTACTCGACCGGGACGTGGAAGCCGCCGGCGTCCTTGCGGGCCGCGACCGGAGCCCTGGCCTTCTCCGTCTTCGGCTGGGCCGCGAGGACGCCGCAGAACCCCACCCCGACGAGCAGGGCGATAACCGATTTTCCCGACTTGCCGACAGTCCTCATCCCGCCTCCCTTCGAAGCTCTCCAAAACTCTACGACGAATCCGCCGGAAGGTTTCCTTCGCGCCCTCGCGGCTCCCGATGACCCTCCGGCACAGTCCAAACGCATCAGGAGGGTTCGCGAGCCTCGGCTATATTCGGGGAGGCGGACCCCGGCTCCGGCGGGACGCAGAAAAGAGAGGATCTTCCCGATGAAAGGCGCGTTCAATCCCTTCGAGATGGCTCAGGCCCAGTTCGACAAGTCGGCGGACATTCTGGCGCTGGACGCCGCCACGCGCGACCTCCTGCGGTGGCCGCTGCGCGAATTCCACTTCAGCATCCCGGTGCGGATGGACGACGGAAGCGTGAAGGTCTTCCGCGGGTTCCGCGTCCAGCACAACGACGCCCGCGGCCCCTCCAAGGGGGGGATCCGCTTTCACCCGCAGGAGACGATCGACACCGTGCGGGCCCTGGCGATGTGGATGACGTGGAAGTGCTCGGTCGTGGACATTCCTCTGGGCGGCGCGAAGGGGGGCGTCATCTGCGACCCGCACAACCTGAGCGCGCGCGAGCAGGAGCAGATCTGCCGGGGATGGGTCCGCCAGGTCTCCCGCAACGTCGGCGCGGCCGTGGACGTGCCGGCCCCCGACGTCATGACGACGCCCCAGCACATGCTCTGGATGCTCGACGAGCTCGAGCTGATCCACGGCGGTCACGAGCCGGGCTTCATCACCGGAAAGCCGGTGGGCATGGGCGGGTCCCTCGGGCGGACGGAGGCCACGGGCTACGGTCTCGTCTTCGCGCTGCGCGAGGCGCTCCGGCTTCTCGACCTGAAGGTCGACAAGACCACGGCGAGCGTGCAGGGCTTCGGAAACGTCGCGCAGTACGCCATCCGCCTTTACTTGAAGCTCGGAGGCAAGGTCGTGGCCGTCTCCTCGTGGGACCAGGGGGACCAGACCGCGTACTGCTTCCGCAAGGAATCGGGAGTGGACCCCGACGCGCTTCTTGCCATCACGGACCGCTTCGGCGGCATCGACAAGGAGAAGGCGGGCAAGCTCGGGTACGAGGTGCTTCCCGGCGAAGCCTGGATCGAGCAGAACGTGGACATCCTGATCCCGTCCGCTCTCGAGAACCAGGTCACCGGCGAGACGTCGAAGAAAATCAGGGACCGGGTCCGGGTGATCGCCGAGGGCGCCAACGGCCCGACCACTCCGGAGGCCGACAAGGTCATCCAGGAGCGCGGCATCTTCGTCATCCCGGATTTTCTGGCCAACGCCGGCGGCGTCACGTGCAGCTACTTCGAGCAGGTGCAGAGCAACATGAACTACTTCTGGGAGCAGGACGAGGTCCTCGGGAAGCTGGACGTGAAGATGACCTCGGCGTTCCACGCGGTGGCGGATCTCGCGAAGAAGCAGAAGCTTTCGATGCGGGACGCGGCCTACGTCATCGCGGTCAGCCGCGTGGCGAAGGCCTGCCACGATCGCGGCTGGGTCTGAGACGAGAGGAGGCCATGACGGCCTCGACGAGGGAGCCGGCGCTCGGCCGCTTCGACCGGGAGCTCTTCGACGGCGGCGGGCCCGCCACGCGGATCGGCGACGGTCCGGTGGGCGGGAAGGCCTCCGGCCTGATCCGCATCCGCGACACGCTGGCCTCGGCCTTCCCGGCTTCGCCCTCGGTCGAGGTCTCGATCCCCACGATGTCCGTCATCACGACGGAGCACTTCGACCGGTTCCTGGAGGAAAACGGTCTCGACGGCGAGGATCTCTCCGGCCAGAGCGACGACGCCATCGCCCGGGCCTTCCTGGGCGGCCACCTCCCTGCCGAAATCGTGGGGGACCTGCGCGCCGTGGCCGAGCGCATTCACGCGCCGCTCGCCGTCCGCTCCTCGAGCCTCCTCGAGGACGCACTCGAGCGGCCCTTCGCCGGCGTCTACTCGACCAAGATGATCCCCAACAACGAGCTCGATCCCGATGCCCGGTTCCGGAAGCTGGACGCGGCCGTGAAGCTCGTCTGGGCCTCCACGTATTTCCGGGGCGCGCGGGCCTACCGCGAGACCGTGGACGCGGGACGCCGGCAGGAGAAGATGGCGGTCCTCCTGCAGGAGGTCGTCGGGCGCCGGCACGGCGACCGCTATTATCCGGACATCTCCGGCGTCGCGCGCTCCTACGGCTTCTACCGCTTCGGCTCGGCCCGACCCGAGGAAGGAGTCGTGCTCCTGGCTCTCGGCCTCGGAAAGACGATCGTGGACGGAGGGATCTCCTGGACCTATTCGCCCGCCCACCCCGCGGCCTCCGCTCCTTTCGCATCCACGGCCGACCTGATGCGGGCCACGCAGACGGAGTTGTGGGCGGTGAACATGGGGAAGCCTCCGGCGTACGACCCCGTGCGCGAGACGGAGTACCTCGTCCGGGCGACACTCCAGGAGGCGGAGGAGGACGGCACCCTTCCCCTGACCGCCTCCACGTGGAGCGCCGCATCGGACCGCCTCGTGCCCGGCACGGGCGTGAAAGGCCCGCGCGTCGTCAACTTCGCGCCGCTTCTCGTTCACGAGATGTTCCCGGTCAACGACCTGTTCCGGTCGCTCCTCTCCGTCTGCGAGAAGGCCGCCGGCGGTCCGGTCGAGATCGAATTCGCCGCGACGCTCGAGCCCCGGCGAGAGCCCCCCTTCCGGCTCGGCCTGCTGCAGGTCCGGCCGATGGTCGTCTCGACGGAGCGCGTGGACCTGACCGAAGAGGGGAAATCCGGCTGGAAGGTCTTCCTCTCCTCCGACCATGTCATGGGCAACGGGGTCGCCGGGGACATCCGCGACGTCGTGTATCTCGCGCCCGGGCGCTTCGACGCCGGCCGCTCCCGGGTGATCGCGGCCGAAGTCGCCGCGAGGAACCGCGCCCTCCTCTCGGAGGGCAGGCCATACGCGCTCATCGGCTTCGGACGGTGGGGGAGCGCCGACCCGTGGCTGGGCGTCCCGGTGGCCTGGGGGGACGTCGCCGGAGCGAAGGTCCTCGTCGAGGCCTCGCGGCCGGAACGGGGGATCGAGATGAGCCAGGGCTCGCACTTCTTTCATAACATCTCGAGCTTCGGCGTCGCCTACTTCTCCTTTCCGCCCGGGGGATCCGGGACGCTCGACTGGGAGTGGCTCGAGAGCCGCCCGGCGGAGGCCGAGGGGCCGTTCGTCCGCCACGTCCGCCTGGCGTCGCCGCTCTCGGTCGAGGTGGACGGCCGCGCCGGACGTGGGATCATCTGGAGGCGGGACGAAGAGACATGAGCTCACCCGGAGTGGTCGTGGACGCGGTTCTGGACGCCCTGCAGGAGCGCGCCAAGGAGCTGACCTGCCTCTACCGCGTCAACGAGATCTGCAACCGGCAGCAGTCCTCGCTGGACGAGATCTTCCGGGACGTCATCGACGTCCTGCCGCCGGGCTGGCAATACCCGGCCGACTGCCGGGCGCGGATCACCGCGGACGGCGTCGTGTACGAGCCGCCCGGGCTGACCGGCACGCCGTGGGTGCAGGTGGCGCCGATCCGCGTGCAGGGCGAGTCGGTGGGGAGCGTCGAGGTGTTCTACCTTCGAGACCTGCCCGCCGCCGACGAAGGGCCGTTCCTGAAGGAGGAGCGGAAGCTCATCGACACGATCGCCGAGCGCCTCGGGCAGCTGCTCCTCCATCGCAAGCTGCTCGACCGGCTCCAGGGGTGGCAGGGAGCGGTCGAGGACCTGTCGGCCGCTCCGCGCGGGGACTGGTGGGTCATCATCGATTTCCTGCGCAAGACCGACCAGAACCTGCTCGCGCGCGTCTCGCGCCGGATGATCAACTACCTCTGCTGGGACGGCATCGCCGAGGCCCAGGACCTTCTCCCGCGGTTCACGGGAGGCCGGCCAGGCGGACCCGAGGAGGCCGAGGCCGAGAACCGTCCCGTCCAGCGGCGGGGCATCGACTCGCTTGTGAAGGTCGCCGACGAGGTCTTCCGCATCGCCGCCGAGCACCTCTCCCCCGACGAGATCCTCTCCTGCATCCAGAAGTGGATCCGGGACGACAAGACGGGGTTCCTGATCGAGGCGGTCGAGAACCAGGGGACCTCCGTCATGGAGATCGCCCAGGCGCTCGGCCGCTTCCGCCACGCCTCCATCGACGACCACGACCTCTCGCGGACGATCCAGGTCGAGCTGCGGGTGTCGCTCATCCGCCGGTTCCTGACCGACAACCTCGATTTCCTGAACACGGCCAAGAACTACATCGAGGTGAGCGACTTCTACGACCTCTCGCGCCGCATCATCTGTCCCCCCAAGAGCCACGGAAAGCTCGGGGGCAAGAGCTCGGGGCTCTTCCTGGCGGAGCAGATCGTGAAGAGGTCCTCCGAATACGCGGCCGCGATCGGCACCGTCAAGATCCCGCGCACCTGGTACGTCACGTCCGACGGCGTCCTGAACTTCATCGAGTTCAACCACCTGGAGGACCTCTACAACCGCAAGTACCTGGAGATCGAGCAGGTGCGGCGCGAATACGAGCACGTGGTCCAGGTCTTCAAGAACTCCCACTTCTCGCCGGAGATCGTCAAGGGCCTCGCCCTGGCGCTCGACGACTTCGAGGGCCGACCGCTCATCGTCCGCAGCTCGAGCCTCCTGGAGGACCGCGCGGGATCGGCGTTCTCCGGGAAATACAAGAGTCTGTTTCTCGCCAACGAGGGGACCAAGACCGAGCGCCTGAGCGCCTTGATGGACGCCGTGGCCGAGGTCTACGCGTCGATCTTCGGGCCCGACCCGATCGAGTACCGCGCCGAGCGCGGACTGCTCGACCTGCACGAAGAGATGGGCGTGATGATCCAGGAAGTGGTCGGCAGCCGCGTGGGGAAGTACTTCTTCCCGACGTTCGCCGGCGTGGCCTTCTCCAACAACGAGTTCCGGTGGTCGGCGCGGATCAAGAGGGATGACGGGCTGGTGCGCCTGGTGCCGGGCCTCGGGACGCGCGCCGTGGACCGCGTCGGCGACGACTACCCGGTGCTGATCGCGCCGGGACAGCCCGGCCTGAGGGCGAACGTCACGCCCGACGAGGTGGTCCGCTACTCTCCCTCGAAGCTCGACGTCATCAACCTGGAGTCGGGGCGCTTCGAGACGGTGCTCCTGAAGGACATCCTCGCCGAGTGCGGCTCGGAGATCCCCGCCGTCCAGCACCTCCTCTCGCTCGCGGACGAGGGGGGGATCCATCGCCCCGTCCTGATCGACTGGGGATCCGACGCCGGCCGGCTCGTCGCCACCTTCGAGGGGCTGACCTCCTCGACCCCTTTCGTTTCCCAGATGCGCGCGCTGCTGCGCCTCCTGAAGGAGAAGACCGGAAGGCCCGTGGACATCGAGTTCGCCTCGGACGGCAAGGACCTGTATCTCCTGCAGTGCCGCCCGCAGAGCTTCGGCGAGGACACCGCCTCGGCCCCGATCCCGGTCGATCTCCCGGCCGACAGGATCATCTTCGAGGCGCGGCGCTACGTCTCCAACGGCCGGATGCGCGACATCACGCACATCGTGTACATCGACCCGGAGCGGTACAGCGCGCTTCCCGACGCCGAGAGCTTGAGACGCGTCGGGCGAGCCGTCGGCCGCCTGAACAAGGTGCTGCCGAAACGCCAGTTCGTGCTCATGGGTCCGGGCCGATGGGGGAGCCGCGGCGACATCCGGCTCGGCGTGCCGGTCACCTACTCGGACATCAACAACACCTCTGCCCTGATCGAGATCGCGCGCAAGAGAGGCAATTACGTTCCCGACCTCTCCTTCGGCACCCACTTCTTCCAGGACCTGGTCGAGGCCTCGATCCGCTATCTCCCGCTCTTCCCCGACGACCCCGACATCGCGTTCCAGGAGAGCTTCCTCGCGGAGTCGCCCAACATCCTGGCCGGCGTGGCGCCGGAGTTCGCGGACCTCGCGGACACGGTCCGGGTCATCGACGTGCCCCGGGCGACGGGGGGTCTCGTGCTGCGCGTCCTCCTGAACGCCGACCAGGACCGCGCCGTCGGTTTCCTGGCGAGCCCGGGGCCCGCCGAGGACGCCGCGGCGGAGAGGAAGCGCGGTCCCGAGCCGGCCCCCCCGGAGGACCACTCCCGCTGGCGTGTCCGGATGGCCGAACGCATCGCCGGCGCGGCGGACACCGCGCGGTTCGGCATCAAGGGCTTCTACCTCTTCGGCAGCGCCAAGAACGGCACGGCGGGGCCCGGAAGCGACATCAACCTCCTCGTCCACTTCTCCGGCACGGCGCACATGCTCTCCGACATGCTGGCCTGGCTGGAGGGGTGGAGCCTCTGTCTTTCCGAGACGAACTACCTGCGCACGGGAGTGAAGACCGCGGGCCTGCTCGACGTGCACGTCGTGACCGACGAGGACCTCGAGAGACCGTCGGGCTACGCGGCCAAGATCGGGGCCGTCACCGACGCGGCCAGGCCGCTGCCGCTTGCGCAAAGCTCATAGAATCAGCGGGTCATGGCAGGCGGGACGGTCCTCGTCACCGGGGCGACCGGAGGCATCGGGCTCGAGACGGCGCGAGCCCTGGCGAAGACGGGCGTGCGGGTCGTCATCGGCGCGCGCGACGCCGCCCGCGGCCAGGCCGTCGTGGACGAGCTCGTCCGGGGCGGCGGGAGCGCGGAGCTGCTGAAGATGGACATGGCCTCGTTCGCTTCCGTGCGGAGGGGCGCCGAGCGATTCGCCGACGCGCACGCCCGGCTCGACGTCCTGGTGAACAACGCCGGCATCGTCGTCCGGGAGCGCCGGCTGACCGAAGACGGGCATGAGCTGACCTGGCAGACGAACTTCCTCTCGCAATTCCTCCTGACGCGCCTGCTCGCGCCCGCTCTGAAGGCCGCGGAAAAGCCTCGTGTCGTCAACGTCAGCTCCGAGGCGCACCGCTCCGGGCGCGTGGACTGGGACAACCTCGAGCTCGAGCGCGGCTTCAGCGGCCTTCGGGCGTACGCTAACTCGAAGCTCGCCCAGGTTCTTTTCACGCGCGAGCTCGCGCGGCGCGAGCCCGCCGTCGCCGCCAACGCGCTGCATCCCGGCGCGATCGCCACCGGCATCTGGCGCGCCGCCCCCTCGCTGGCGCGCTGGGTCCTCGGGCTCGTCCTGCCACGAGCCGAAAAGGGGGCGGTCCCGGTCGTTCGCCTGGCCGCGGCGCCGGAGCTCGACGGCGTGACGGGCCGCTACTTCGACAAACTGCGCGAGGCTGAGCCTTCGGCCGCCGCGAGGAACGACGCCGACGCGGCCCGCCTCTGGGATGCCGCCGCGAAAGCCGCCGAATAGAGGGGAGCGAGATCATGCTGGCCGCGGCCGCGAAAGTCGTCTCGGTCAACGTCGGGACGCCGCGCGAATTCGAATACCACGGCCGCGCCGCCCGGAGCGCCATCTGGAAGTCGCCGGTCGCGGGCCGGATCGCAGCCCGAGGTGTCAACCTGTCCGGCGACGATCAGGCGGACCGCGGAGCGCACGGAGGTCCGGACAAGGCGGTCTACGCCTATGACGTCGAAGACGCTTGCTGGTGGGAAAAGGAGATCGGCCGCCCTTTCGCTTCCGGAGAGTTCGGCGAAAACCTCACGACGGAAGGGATCGAGGTCAACGACGCGCTGATCGGAGAGCGCTGGGAGATCGGCACGGCCGTCCTGGAGGTTTCCGAGCCGCGGATCCCCTGCTGGCGGCTGGGAGTTCGAATGGGCGACAGCCTATTCGTGCGCCGCTTCACCGAGGCGTTGCGGCCCGGCGCCTACCTTCGAATTGTCGTCGAGGGCGATTTGTGCGCCGGAGATGAGATCCGGCTGGCCTCGAAGCCGGGTTCGGACCTCACCGTCCGGGATGTCTTCCGCATCTACACCCGCGATCGTCATGAGGCCGGGCGTCTGCTCGCGCTTCCTCAGATGTCCGACGCGTGGAAAAGGTGGGCGACCGACTTTCTCCAGAAGGCCAGAAGCCGGCCGGCGGACTCGGCCGAGCCCGGGTGCTGTTAGGCGCCTGCGGCGTAATCTGCGGCGTCGCGGCATCGTTCATGCAAGGTGGAGGCGCGCGATGAAGGTCGCCATCTATGTCTCGCAGAACGATCGGCCTCTTCCCTGCTATGGCCTCCTCCTGGCCAACAGGCCGGTCTCGCTCCTCCCTCCGGGCGAGAAGTGGACCTACGTGCGGTCCGGCGACACGGCCGAGTTCCACCTCCCGGAAGCCGTTGAGCAGGAGATCGAGAGGCGTGGCTTCTGGGCCCACACTTTCGGCGAGGGCGTCGCGGTATCCCACCCCCGCGCCCGGACACTCAGGCCGCTCGGCTATTTCGAGCCCAGATAGGCGAAAGAGCGGGTTTCAAGTTTCAAGTTTCAGGTTTCAGCCGCCTCCTGAAACTTGAAACTTGAAACCTGAAACCCGTCTGGAACATCAGTGCCCGGCGGGCTTCATGAGCTGCCAGTTCTGGTTCGAGTTGAGGTTGGGGTTGAAGTTCGCGTCGTTGGAGTGCTGGTAGTTGCCGTAGCCGTCGGTCCAGTGGTACTGGCTCGTGTACGACTGCTCGGAGGTGCCCCAGTACGGGTCCTCCATCCGCTCGGTGCCGCGGATGTACTGGTCGAAGTTGTCGTTGACCCGGTCCATCGTCCGGTTGGTCGCCTGCCGCTGCGCCTCGATCGACTGGATCATCGCGTCGTTGTTCGCGGAGATCTGGCGGGAGAGCCGCCCCGCCGCCGCGATGCGGGCGTAACCGGCGGCGAGATTCTGGTTGAACTGCGCCGAGAGCTGCTGGAAGACCTGCTGGCTGTAGCGCTCCCAGGCCGGGTCGGTCCTCCAGGAGGAGACGACGTATCCGAGAACGGGATGGAGGCTGTCGAGCTTGCCGTCCGCGGCGCCCATGCTGTGCGCGTAGGTCAGGAAGCGGTGGAACTCGTAGGTCACGCCCTGGGGGCCGCTGTAGGGAATGCGGACGACGCTCCCCAGGATCGCGAAGAACTCCTCGTCCACCGTCCGGCCGTTGACGGTGTAGCGCACGCGGGCGGCGATCGAGTCGCCCGCCATGGGGGGCTTGCCGAGGGCCTGGGGCAGGTTCGGGATCGGGCGCATCCCCACGATCTGGAGGTTCTGCGCTCGGCCCCGGTAGCGCGCGAGGAGGAAGTGGCGCATGGCGTCGACGGCGCCGATGCCCGGCGCGTGGATCATCCCGAGGGTGTTGCCGCCGATCGGGACCGACGTGTCGCGCGGCTGAAGCCAGTAGAACATTTCCGAGGGGTAGGCCTCGAGCCACGCGGACCCGTCGGGCGCGGTGATTCGAAGGGACAGCCGCACGGGCAGGCTCACGTTGGAGTAGGTCCACTCGACGTTGCTGGCGGCGTTCCAGCCGGCCGGCACCGCCAGCGTTCCGACGACCATGCCCCCCTGCCTCTTGTCGATGACCGGGTACGGCCGGAAGTCCATGCGAGGCGCCTTCGGGGAATCCCGGCGAGACGCCTTCGCGGCCAGGGTCTTCCCGCCGGCGCCGTCCTCCGAAACGGGCGCGCCGCCGGCGGCGACGGCCGCGGACTCCTTCCGGGAGCACGCGCCAGCCCACAGGAACGCGCCGGCAAGGACCGGGACCAGGACTCTTCGAACGCTTCGCATGGTTCACCCCCTGCCGTTGAGCTGGTTTCTCCGTCTATCCTACAGATTGGCTCGACCGGAGCAAAGGCGACGCCCGGGTAGTGGGTCATTTTGAACATGAGCCACTGAACATCCCATCCGCCCCGGCGTCGGGCCCGCCTCCCTCGTCGGCACGCGACGGCCCCTGCCGCGATTGAAGAACCGGGCCGTCGCTCGTCGTTCGGTCGCATTGGCAGCGAGGCGATTGTTGATTCTTGGTGTGCTCCCTCTCTCAGGCCTCCTCCGGGAGGCGGCCCCGCCGCCGGGGCTTCACCTCGGCCCAAGCCGGACTGCCAGCCCTGGAAACGATTGACGGAGTCGAGCTCGCTGGAGTATGAAGCGGCGGGCCGCAGCCCGGCCCGTTGGAAGGAGAAACCCATGTTTTACGCGCGCATCCTTCTTCTCTCCGCCTCGGTCCTTCTCGCTCTTGCCGCTCCGGCGCGAGCGGACGACAAGTGCCTGGCCAAGGGCGTCATCGGCGGCAAGCCGTTCGCCTTGAAACACTGCGAGGTCGCAATGTACGACGAGAAGGGAGTGACGCTCGTCTTCATGGAGGCTCCGATCTCCGCCGAGGAAGTCACGGCCTTCGAATTCAACTCCTATCCGAAGGACAAGGACGCCGGCGGAAAGGCGCGGACCCTGATCAGCCTGGGATTCTGCCCGGGAGGAGGGACGGCGGCGCCGAGCCCCGGCGCGGTCAAGTCCGTCGAGATGAGCATCAATCACGCCTCCTCGCCCATGCTGGGGCGGCAGTGGGTCTTCGATTTCCCGAAGGACAAGGAGTTAAAGATCGAAAAGCTCTCGGGGAACCTCGCTCTCGGAGGAAAGCTCGCGGGCCGCATGACCGGCAAGAAGATGAGCGACAATGTCGACTACAGCTGGGACATCACCTTCGACGTGCAGCTGCCGAAGAAGGGGGCGGCCGCGGGCCCGGGCTGCGAACCTTGACGGAGACCGCCATGGTGAACGCGTGATCGGCGTTCCGGAGCGCGATGAAGCCGCTCCCTATTACTTCCGCTACATCGATCGGATCGCGAGCGACGACGTCGGGGGGGTTCTCCAGGCCCAGCTCGAGGAGACCTCGGCGTTTCTCTCCTGCATTTCCGAGGAGAAGTCGCTCACCCGCTACGCGCCGGAGAAGTGGAGCATCCGCCAGGTCGTCAATCACGTCAACGACACCGAGCGCGTGTTCGTGTCCCGCGCATTCTGGTTCGCCCGCGGCTTCGACAGCCCGCTTCCGGCCTACGACCAGGACATCGCGGCCGCCGCGGCCCGCGCCGACGAGGTCTCGTGGGCCGGCCACGTCGAGGAATTCCGGGCGGTCCGCCTCGCGACCCTCTCCTTCTTCCAGAACCTCCCGGCGGAGGCCTGGAGCCGCGGCGGCATCGCCAGCGGCAACCCGTTTACCGTGAGGGCGGTGGCCTACATCATCGCCGGACATCTCTCCCATCACACGGCGATCCTCCGGGACCGGTATCTGCGCCCCTGACCGCCTCACCGCTCACCGGATGAAGAGTGGATTAGCCAGGAATCCGCCCGGGCAAGCCGGGGTTCTGGCTCATACGATGCGGCGCGCGGCAGGCCGTTCCGCTCTCCTCCTCTTCGGGCTCGGGGGAATGCTGGCCCTGGCGGCTCCCGTCCCGGCTCAAGACGAGCCGTCTGCGGCGGCGCTTCCGGACCTTCAGGCGTTCCTCGGAGAGGTGCGGGAGCGCCTGCACAGCGACGATTTCCTTCTCGATCAGTACACGTTCACGGAGAAGCAGACCGACCGGCGTCTGGACTCGGGCGGAAACGTCAAGAAGATCACGACCTCGCAGTACGAGGTCTACCCTTCGCCGGAACCGGGGCACACCTACCGCAAGCTCGTCGAGCGGGACGGCAAGCCGCTGACGGCGGAGGAGCTGGCGAGGGAGGACGAGAAACAGGAGGCGAAGGAGGCGAGGCGGGCGGCCCGACTCTACTCGGAGGACGCTTCCCGCCGCGCCTCGGCGGAATCAGAAAGGAAACTCAAGGAGACGAGGACGATCGAGGAAATTTTCCGCATCTACGAGTTCAAGATCGTCGGGCGCGAGACGCTCGACGGGCGCTCCGCGATCGCCCTGACCTTCGAGGCGCGGCCCGGCGTCGAGACGGAGACGCGGGCGGCAAAGATCCTGAAGAAGTTCTCGGGGCGGGCCTGGATCGACGAGGAGGACCGGCAGCTCGTTCGGGTGGAGGCCGAGCTGACCGACGATCTCTCCTTCGGGTTCGGCATCCTCGCGAGGTTGAAGAAGGGGTCCCACGCGCTGATCCAGCGGCGAAAGGTCAACGATGAGATCTGGCTCCCCGCGCAGGCGCGCTTCGTCGGAAACGCCCGCCTCTTCCTCGTGAAGGGCTTCCACGTGGACACCCTCTCCGAGTACTCCGACTACAAGAAATTCACCGTCGCGGTGAAGGCGGCCGCCGCTCCCGAGTTCCCGAAATAGCCCGCTCAAACGCGAAGCGACGTCAGCGGGGTTCCACCTGCCGGGGTCCTCGGCCGGTGGACGGCGGCGGCAGCACGGGCGTACGATCGACGGGGAAAACGAGCTCCGCGACGCCCCCGGCGTGGATCCCGGCGTGGAGAGTGCCGCGCAGGGGGTCGAGCGCGAGGGAGATCACCGCGGAATCTTCGAGGCCGCTGCCGAGCGCTTGCCAGGTCAGGCCGGCGTCCAGGCTCTGGAAGACGCCTCCCGTGCCGCCGGGGACCGCGGGCGAAGCCCCGGCGTAGAGGATCGCCGGGTTCGACGGATCCGCCAGGAACGTCTCGATCGAGGCCAGGGGGGCGGGCGCCGTCACGGCCCACGTCTTGCCGCCGTCCGTCGAGCGGCACACTCCCGCCGTGCCGGCCAGGAACATCGTCGAGCCCGCCGGAGCGAAGAAGATCGCGTTGACTCCGCCGCAGGCGGCGTCCGTCGTCACGACGGACCAGGTCGTTCCCGCGTCGAGACTCTGGTAGTAACCGATGACGTTCTCGCTCCCCGCGATCACCTGCGACGCGTTGCCGGGGTTGACGGAGAGATAGGTGAGCGAGAACTGCCTGGCGTCGAGGCTCGTCTGCGTCCAGGTGCCGCCGCCGTCGGTGCTCTTGAAGAGCCGCTGCGAAGCCGTGCCGGAGTGGTCCGTCCCCGCGTAGAGCGTCTGCGGGTTGGTCGGATCCACGACGAGCGACGAGATGGAGGAGTCGGCCAGTCCCTGCGAGGAGGCGCTCCAGGCCGCGCCGTCTGCGCTCTTGAAGATGCCGCCCCCCAGAGTCGCGGCGAGGAGGGTGCGGGGACTTCCGGGTCTCGAGGCGAGGGCCGAGACCGGAGCGATCGGGAGCCCGTTGTTGACCGTCTGCCAGGTTCCCCCTCCGTCGGCGCTGCGGTAGAGGCCGTCGGAGAGAGCCGCATAGACGGTTCCCGGCGCGGCCGGATCGGAGAGGAGCGCGTGGGCGATCCCGGCGTCCAGGCCCACGCTCGACGGCGACCACGTGTCGCCGCCGTCCGCGCTCCGATACACGCCGCCGCCGAACGTCGCGGCGACGAGCGTCGCGGAGGGCTCGAAGGCGAGGGCGGAGACGTACGTGGTGCGCATCCCGGAGCCGGCGGAGGACCAGTTCGAGCCGCCGTCCATGCTTCGGTAGATCCCGTTGCCGTAGGTGCCGGCGTAGAGGGTCGCCGGATGCGCCGGGTCCGGGGCGATCCCGAGCACCAGAGGCAGGGAGCCCGTCGCTCCCTGGTTGGAGGGGAGCCCCTTGTTGATCGTCGTCCAGTGGGCGCCGCCGTCGGTGCTCTTGAAGATGCCGGACCCGTTGACGTTGCCGGCGTAGAGCGTCGTCGCGGAAGCCGGATCGGCTACGAGGGTGAAGAACGCGTCGCTGACGTTGCCGTAGCCGTTCCAGGTATCCCCGCCGTCGGTGCTGCGCAGCAGTCCCAGCGTGGACGCCGCCAGGACATTGGAGGAGTTGCCCGGGTCGAACCGGAACGCGGAGGTCTCCAGGTAGATGCTGTATCCGCCGAAGGTCTTGTACTGCCAGGTCTGCCCTCCGTCCACGCTCTTGAAGATCTCCGAGAACCGCGAGCCCGCGAGAATCGTGTTGTGGTTCTTCGGATCGATGGCCAGGCCCCAGATGTCGAGCGGCCCGATCCCCGTGAGCGGGTCGAACAATCCCAGGTTGATGTCCACCCAGGACGCGCCCCCGTCGGTGCTCTTGAAGATGCCGACGCTCTGGACGCCGTCCGGCGTCAGCGTGCCGGCGTAGAGCGTGGAGGGCGAGGTCGGGTCGACGGCAATCGTCTGGACGCGGTAGGCGGGGAGCCCCGCGCTGGCGGCCCTCCAGGTCGCTCCCGCGTCGTCGCTCCGGTAAACGCCGCGGTCGGTCCCCGCATAGAGGATGGCCGCGTTGGTCGGATCGGGGACGAGGCAGTAGATGCTTCCCCCATAGGGGCCGTGGGTCGTCCAGAGGCCGTCCTGCCCCGAGACGATCGCGGCGGCGGCGAGCCAGCCCGCCACGGCGACCGCGCGAAACCGCGCTCCGGTGAAGACACCCATGACCGAGCTATCTAACCTTCGGGAATCGCCTGGAATTGCATCGCCCGGCCCGGGTCACTTTCATCATTGAGAGGGAGTGGCCCGCAGGCGTATCGTTTTTCGACACGACACTCGTTGGACGATTCCGCCGCCTCGGGAGGTTACCGATGAACCGCCGTCATCCGCTTCTCGTCTCCCTCGCGCTCGGCGCCGCCGCCCTCGTCGCCGCGCAGGCGTTCCGCGAAAACGTCCGGGTCGGCCTCGTCACGGTCCGGCTCGAGGTCCGCGGGCAGGACGGCAAGCCTCTGCAGGACCTGAAAGCGTCCGAGGTGAAGCTCAAGGTGGACGGCAAGGATGTTCCGATCGAGGGGCTGGACAGCGTCGAGGCCGCCACGCCGGCTTCCGCGCCCAAACCAGCCGGGAACGCACCCGCTCCGGCGGCCGCTCCTCCGTCGGTCGGCGCCGCCCCGGCCGCCGCGCCGCCGAGCCCGGAGCTGTACCTGGCGATCCTCCTGGACGAGACCTCGACGAACTCCTTCGACCGGCGCGACGTGAACCGCCAGATCGAAAACTTCCTGAAGGAGAAGGTGGCGCCGGGCGTCCACGTCATGCTGGAGCGCTTCGACGGCCACCTGCGCGTGGAGTGCCCCTGGACGACGGACGTCCCGCAGCTTCTCGCCGCGGCGAAGAAGATCTCCAAGCGGACGTTTGACTCCCGCATGCCGAGCCCCTCCTCGCTCGCCGACGAGATCCGCAACGGGCGCAAACCCAAGGACGTCGAGCTCGAGATCAACCTGGCCGCCCGGCGCAGCTTCGACGGGATCCTCCAGGCGCTGATCGAGTTCCCCGCCGACGTGCCGGGGCGCAAGGGGCTCGTCTTCGTGTCCGACGGGACGCCGCTCATGGCCCCCTTCGATCTCTCGCTCATGCTCTACGGCGCGGACGCGACCAATCGCGACATCCAGAAGATGCGCACGATGGGGAAGGGGGCCGTCGACCCGGATACGGCCAGGCAAATCGAACAGGCGCTTCAAGACGAGGCGACAAACACGTTCACCGCTTTCGGCGCGGCGTCTGACGCCACGTGGTCCCGGCGCATGGGATTGATCACGAAGAAGGCCCTCGAGCTGGACATCGCCTTCTATCCCGTCGATTCGGAGGCGATCGAGCGCGGGACCAACCCCGGAGCCTCGTCGAAATGGCCGGGCCGGGCGATGCCGGGCGTCGAGGGGGGCGCGGCGCTGGCGTACTCGGGCACAGGCATGACCGCCCGGGTCGCGGTGACGGGGTCGATGGGCGTGCTCGCGGAGGCGAGCGGAGGACAGGCGATCCTGGTCGGGAACCAGTTTTCCGACCGGCTCGGGACGGTCGTCGCCGAGCGGGTCTCCGGGTACGCGCTGACATTCCGCGATCCCACACCCGGAGACTTCAAGTTCCACAAGATCGAGATCGCGGTCGAGCGGCCGGGAGCGAAGGCGATGTATCGCCGCGGCTACCGCATCCGCACCGACGAGGAGAAGACAGTGGACGCGATCGTTGCCAACCTGAGCCAGCGGCGCGACGACAACCCGCTCAACGCCAAGGTCTCCTTCGAGGAGCTCCGCAAGGAGAGCGGACGCGACATCGTCGCGATGCGGCTCGAGTATCCGCGGCCGCCTGAGGCGCCGGGATCCGAGATGAAGGAGCGTGACATTCAGGTCTGGGCAATCTGCTCCGACGACGAAGGAAACCGCGCGAGGCCGCTCACCCGTAAGTCGAAGGCGCAGAGCCTCTCGGGCGAGAGGGCGGGCCCCTACGTCGACGCGATCCAGCTCGGCCTTCCGCCCGGCCCCTACACCTGGAGCATCGCGCTGAAGGACATCCCCTCCGGCCTGACCTCCTACCTCGTCGTCAAGAAGGTCCTCTGAAGAGGTGGTGGGTGGTAGGTGGTAGGTGGTAGGTGGTAGGGGAGGGCCAGCCCCGGTCCCTACCACCTTCTACCTTCCACCTACCACCTTCTTCTGATAGATCAGGGCCATGGCGGGCAAGCACCTGGCGGTCCTGACGGGCGGCGGCGACGTTCCGGGATTGAACGCCGCCATCAAGTCCGTATACAGCGCGGCGAAGGACCATGGCTGGATCCGGGACGGGTCGAGCGACGCGAACGTGACCGGCATCCTGCGCGGCTGGAAGGGCGCCGTGAACATGGCCCGGGACCGGGAGACGGGCGCCTGGTCCGACGTCGTGCCGCTCGACGACGCGCGCGTGCGCGCGGTGGACCGCACCGGCGGGACCTTCCTTCACACTTCCCGGACGCGGCCGGACCGGATGCGGAAGGCCGAGCTGCCGGCCCGCCTCCAGGAGCGCGCCGGGGACCTCCCGTCCGCCGGCAAGGACCTCTTCGACGTGACGGACGCCGTCATCCAGAACCTGACGGACCTCGGCGTGGACTGCCTCGTCGCGATCGGCGGCGACGACACGCTCGGCTACGCCCACACCCTCTCCACGCGCGGGTTCCCCGTCGTCGGGATTCCCAAGACGATGGACAACGACGTCAACGGCACCGAGTACAGCCTCGGCTTCGCGACCGCGATCATCCGCGCGGTCGAGTTCATCAACCGGCAGCGCACGCACCTGGGGTCCCACGAGGTCGTCGGCGTCTTCCGGATCTTCGGCCGCGACTCCGGCTTCACCGCGCTCGGCACCGCCATGGCCGTCTCCGACATCCGGTGCGTCATCCCGGAGCACGCCTTCGATCTCGACGCGCTGTGCGAAACCGCCGCTCGCGACCACGCGGAGAGTCCCGGCCACTACGCGATGGTCCTCTGCTCGGAGGGGGCGATCTGGAAGGGGGGCAAGCTCGTGGAGGTCGGTCCGCCGGACGCCTTCGGGCACCGCCACAAGCAGAACGTCGGAGAAGCGCTGGCCGACGCCATCACCCACGCGACCGGCCTGCCGACGCGCCCGCAGGACCTCGCCTACGACCTGCGCAGCGGCGACCCCGAGCCCTTCGACAAGATCATTGCCAACACCTTCGGCACGCTCGCCGTCGAGCTCGCCGCGCAGGACAAGACCGGCCGAATGGTCTGCATCGAGAAAGGCGTCTACGCCGACACGGAGCTGCCCGATCCCTCCCGCGAGCCGCGCACCGTGGATGTCGCCTCCGACTACGACACCGTCCGCTTCCGCCCGCGGTTCACGAACCGTTTCGGCCGCACAATCTTCTTGTAGCTCGCCGCAAGGCCGAGTCGTAATGGCGTTGGGCCCGCCCCGGCGTCGGTCCGCCTCCTTCGTCGGCACGCGACGGCCCGGCCGTGACAGAAGGCTCCGGGCCGTCGCTGGTCGTTCAATCGCATGAAAAGAGTGGCGCAAGTTTTTTCTGTGGTGTGCTCCTTCGCTCATCGCCTCCTCCCACCTTACCCCGGACGAAGGGCTCCGGAAGCTCTCGTTTTGAACTCTCTCGGCCGCCTGGTCGCGAAGCGACTGCCGCGGCCGAAAGCCTTTCCCGGAGTCGGTGATGGGTGACGAGCATGGAATGCAACAGCCGGTACCATGGTGACGCTGCGAGGAACCCTCAGCGCCGGCCGGTTCTCCCCATCGCGGCAGGCCGGCGCGTGCCGACGCAGGGAAATGGCTCCGGCTCCGGGGCGAGTATTTCGCCACCATCACCTCAAGCGGTGTGGATTTCGATCTGGACGTCTGGGGTCGCGACCGCGACCGTTCCGTAGAGGGGTCAACGCCCCTTGAAGGCCTCGACGAGCTCCGCGCCCTGCTCGGGCGTCACGCCCTGAAGGTCGAACCGCAGGCGGACGGTGTTGAAAAGGGCCAGGTCTTTACGGACCGGGGTGCCGCGGTCCATCTCGCCCGTGATCGCGACGCGGGCGGAGGCGAGCGGGACGCCGCGGTCCTTCGCGATGACCTGGAGGAGCTCCACGCCGCACGCCGCCACGCCGGAGAGGAAGGCTTCCACCGGCGTGACCGCCTCGCCCGGGCACCCGTTCTGCACGGGCCCGTCCACGATGAAGTGGTGATTGCGGCAGCCGCAGAGGACGCGCCCGAACGTGTCCGTGGATCGAGCCTCGACTTCGTAACGCCGGATATCGGTCTGCGCCATGGTCTGACCTCCCTGACTGTCGGCCCGAGGCATCAGAGAGTGTAGATCAAGGCCTCGGTTGAACTCTCTCGACCGCCGTTCGCGCAGCGAACGCTTGCGGTCGAAAGTCACGGTTTTGAGAAGATGAAGGGGTGAGCGAAGAGGGGGCGATCCGCAACATCTCGGACACGGCGATCCGGGCGGCGATGTACCGTGCTCGGGAGACGGAGCGGCCGGGCGCGCTCTTTCGGGACCCGTTCGCGGCCCGCCGCGAGCGCCTCCCGCTCCTCCTGCGCTTGATCGCGATGCTGCCCGAGTCCTCCGGTCCCCAGGGAAACCGTCCCTGGTCGGGCATCTGCCTCCTGGAAAACAACAGCCAGTCGTCCTGAAACCTGAAACTTGAAACCTGGAACCTCCTTCCGCGCCGCCTGGTGGCTGCCGGGGCCGCATCTCCAGACGGCGTGGGGCCGCGTGGCGCGGTCGCGCAGGCAGGTGGCCTTCGTCCGAGAGGTCCTGGAGACGCCCGACGGCGACGAGCTGGTCCTCGACCACGTCGAGGGAGCGGCGGGGAGCCCGAGCCTGCTCGCGCTCCATGGTCTCGAAGGGAGCTCCTATTCGGTCTACGTGCAGGGATTCCTCGCCGCGGCCGAGCGGCTGGGCTGGCGCGGCACGGCGCTGAACTTCCGTTCCTGCGCCCGCGATCCGTTGCGTCTGGCTCGGATGCTTCCCAACCGGCGCCCCCGTCTCTATCACTCCGGCGAGACTTCGGACCTCGATTTCGTCGTCGCGCGGCTCGCCGCCCGCGAGCCCGGGGCGCCGCTCTTCGCGGTGGGGGCATCTCTGGGCGGCAACGTTCTCCTCAAGTGGCTCGGCGAGAACCCCGGGCAGCGAAGCATCGCGGCGGCTGCGGCGATCTCGACGCCCTACGATCTCGCGGCCGGCTCGCGGCACATGGAGACCACTCTCGGCCGTCGCTACGTCGGCGGATTCCTGAAAACGCTCCGGGTGAAGGCGGCCGCGGTCGCCCGGCGATTTCCCGAAGCGGCCGCGCGGATCGACCTCGAGCGCGTCGCGCGATCGCGGACCTTCTGGGAGTTCGACGATGCCGCCACCGGCCCCCTGCACGGCTTCACCGGCGCCGACGACTACTATGCCCGCTCGAGCTCCTTGAACTTTCTCGACCGCGTCCAGACTCCCACTCTCTGCCTCTCCTCGGAAGACGATCCCTTCCTCCCCGCGTCCGTCCTCGCGCGGGCGAAGACCGCCGCCTCCCCCCGCGTGACGTTCCGGATCACGCGCGAGGGCGGACACATCGGTTTCGTCTCGGGGTCCGGAGCGCGCTACTGGGCCGAAGAGACGGCGATGAGCTGGTTCGAACGCCATCGGACCGCCGGCCGGGAGTAATCCCCGGATCCGCGCGCCGCGCGAGGCAACGGCCCGCCGGGGCCGCTGGGTTGGGTCCAGCGGCACCGGCAGGCCTCGCATTGCAAGATACGGCCCGCCGTTCAGGGATCCAGGACCGGACAGAGCGGCAGGATGGCGGACGGGGCGGGCGGGGCGCAGACTCCGGCGTCGTCGCCGGGGTTGAGATCCGCCGGGTTCACCGTCCCGCTGTTATTCACCGCGCTGCAGGCTGTCAGCAGGTTGATCCCATTCACGCCGGGAGTTCCGGTGAAGTTCGCCAGCACCTGCGTTTTCGCGCCGATGTTGATCGCGCCGGAGAACGAGCGAAGAGTGTTGGTCCCGCCCCGGCCGGCGCTTCCCCCCTGGGTGCTGACGACGGCCTTCGTGTTGTCGGCCGCGCCGGCGTTGACGCTCCCCGTCACGCTCAATTCGATGTTCCCCCTGGAGAAGAGGGTGATGTCGTTGAAGGCGTTGAACCGGTTGGCGAAGTCGAATGCCCGGTCGGATGCGACGATCCGGCCGGCGAGCGAGACGCCGACCAGCGCTCCGTCGCCGCTCGTGCCATTGGTGCCTCCGGGCTTGATCGCGACGGCCCCGAAATTCTGCTGCGCGGGATTGGTCGTCAGGATCCGGTTTCCGAGGACTGTCAGGTCATTCCCCGACTGGATGTTGATGAACCCGGCCACCGGGTCTCTCCGCGAGCGCACCGTGACGCCGCTCGTGATGCGCCGTCCGGTGCCGGCCTCGATCCCGAGCAGGTTGTTGCCGTCGATCGTCACGTTGCCCGTGGGCGGAACGATGGAGGGGGCGTTGATGTCGATCGTCGAGGCCGGGGCGGCCTTGTAGCTCGCGTCCACCAGGCCCGTGATCAGGATGTTGCCGCCGACCGGCGCCGGGCCGGACGGAGTCTGACCCTGCTCGCAGGCTCGGATCGTGATGTTGCTGCCGCCGTGGTCCTGGCCGATCGTCTGGATCAGCGAAGCCGGGCCCGTGTTGACGTTCCCGCAAAGGGTCTCGATATCGATCGCGCCCGGCGTGCCGTTGGTCCCGGTCACCTGGTTGAGGATCGTCCCGTTGTTCACGACATCGCCGTGCATCTGGATCACGATCGCGCCGGCGGGCTGGTTGATCGAGGTGACGACGATCGCGCCGCCGGGCTCGATCTCCGCCGAGCACGTGGAGAGAAACTCGATCCCGGGAGCGCTGCGGTTGTTGCCGATCGCCGGCACGGGGACGGTCGTGATCGTCGCGCCGCTCTGGACGAGGAGCCGCTGCGCTCCGAGGTCGAAGATCGCCTTCCAGGTATCGGGCGTCGGCCCGCTCGTGTCGTAGCTGAAGAGGGCACAGAGATCCGGGTCGCCCAGGCAGGTCGGCACCGCCGTGTTGAAATCCACCGTCACGGTCTGGTCGACGATGACCGTCGTGCCGTCGCAGATCGGGCAGCCGACCACCGTGACCGTGAAACTGCAGCTCGCGTGGTTGCCGCTGGCGTCCGTGGCCGTGCAGGTCACCAGCGTGTCCCCCAGCGGAAAGAGGGAGCCGGAGGCGGGAGTGCACATCACCATCGGACTGGGATCGCAGACGTCGGAAGTCGTCGGGCTCGGGTAGTTGATGATCGCTCCGCCCGGGGTTGCCGGCACGACGAACTTCTGGTCGGGCGGACACGTGATCGTGGGTTGGGTCGTGTCGACGATCGAAAGCGGCCCCTTGAGTGCGAAATAGATGTTGCCAATCGGCGAGAGCTTGATCCATCCCTGAGTGGTCAGCGTCGTTGGAACGGTGAATCCCTCCGATCCGTCATTGGGCGTGCTGGCGAGGAGCGTGATCGGAAAGCTCGCGCCGTTGTCCGTGGAGAGGAGCGCCTGGACGTTGGGATCGGCCGCGCCGCCGCCGACGACCCAGTTCAGCACCGACGGCATTCCGCATTCGAACGGCCCCGTCGAGGTGATGGAAAACGGCGCGCCGGAGACGTGGACCACCATCGAGTCGTAGTCGGAGCCGCCGCCGTTCAACCGGTTGTCGCGCACCGTCATGCGGAAGTTCAGGTCGCGGTTGATTCCCGGGAGGACTTCCCAGGGCGTCGGGGTCCCGCTCAGGAGGGACGCCAGGGGGGGGATCGTGCGCGAGGGGCTCGCCGTCGCCCCGTACGCCCGGAAGAGCGGCCCCGTATAGGTTGGAGACGGCTGGCCGATGCCGGGGCCGAGGTCGAACTGCTCCCAGTCATAGGTCAAGGAATCGCTGTCGGCATCGGTCGCGCTTCCGGTCAGGGTGAACGGCGTTCCTTGCGGGATGGTGTAGTCCGGACCCGCGACCGGGACCGGGACGCTGTTGCCGGTCGGGTTGACACTCCCGCAAGCGCCGCCGCCGTCGCGGTACGCGGTGATCTGGTCGAAGCTGCGCGTGTGGAAGAACGGATCGCTGTGCGCCTGGATGTTCTCCGCGCCGCAGACGCCCGCGTAGGCCATGATCGTCGTCCCGCTGCCAGGCTCGTAGGCGGAGCTGCCGACCCTGTTGCCGCCGCAGTTCGGATCCGACGTTCCGTCGAAGGTGTGGTCGCCGCCCATCTGGTGTCCCATCTCGTGAGCGACGAAGTCCACGTCGAAGCCGTCTCCGGACGGGTTGCCGAGGGATGTGGCGCCGCGCGCCTTGCTCCCGGAAGTGCAGGCGACGGCGAGACTGGCGATGCCTCCGCTGCCGCCCTGGCTGACGATGTGGCCGATGTCGTAGTTCGCATCGCCCACGTTCGTGTCGAGCTCCGTCTGGTTCTCGCCGCGCATCACGTCCACGTCGTCTCCCGTGAACGGGTCCGTGTCCTTGTCGGTGTAGATGCGCGTGGCGACGAGATTGAACCGGATGGCCAGGTCCCGCTCGTAGATTCCGGTCACCCTGTTCATGGTGGTCGCGATCTGGGCCGCCGCCCCGGCGACCCCGCCGAAGAACGCGCCGTACTCCCCGGTGGCGGAGACGGCGAGCCGATAGGTCCGGAGCTGCGTCCCCGAGGGAGCCAGCGCCCCGAGAGGGAGGACAGGGGGCGCGGCCGGAGTCGCGCCGGGGGTTCCCGGCGCGGACTGTCCGTCCCTGGTCGGGTCGAACAGGCAGCGGAACGGCGCGCCCCGCAGGTCCTTCCTCCAGTAGGTAATGTACAGGCCGGGGGAGGCACCCTCGACCGGGTCGATGTAGACCGTCCCGCGCTCGCTGATCAGTTGGGCGTGAAACCCCGCCGGGGTCTGATCGAGACGCGCGGTCATCGTGCGGTCATCGACCCCCTGGCCGCGATACGTCCGGATGCCGGGGTACCGGGCCTGGAGCTCGGGAGAAAGAATCGGCGACTCTTCGATGGCCACCGCGGCGAACGAGCCGTCGGGCATCGGCAGGGAGATCGTGGGCCGCGCTTGCGCGTACGTCTCGATCGTCTGCGGGCCCAGCGACATCATCGCCTCGAGCGGGGCCTTCGCGAGCGCGGTCTTGAGCTCGCCCGGCTCGACGCTCACCACGCGGTACGCGTCGGGCAGGCGTCGTCCGTATTGCGGCCGGACGGCCAACCGGGCCTCGGCCTCGGACGTCTTCCAGACGCCGTCGCCTGACCGCCTCCGTTCGGTATCCGGTGCGGCGGCGGCCGCCGCCGCCGAAGCGGCGATGGTCAGAAGACAGATGATGATTCCTGTGACACGCCTCGGGGCTCCTCGGGTATCCATGGGCTCCTCCTTTCGCCTTCCACCTGCATTCACTAACGGGACGGCGTCTCTCGATGGACTCGGATGCCGGGATGAAGACGGCGCAGATGCTCCACGCCGCCGACCGTTACGGTCGTCCCCGCCAGATGGATCTCCGCCAGGTTCTTCAGGTCGTCGAGATCCGGCAGGCCACGATCTCCGACGCGGGTGAACGACAGATCCAGGTACTCGAGCCGTGTCAATCCCGCCAGGCGGGAGAGCCCGCCGTCGCCGATCCCGGTGTGGGAGAGATCCAGGCGCCGGAGCGGCAGTCCGCCCAGGTTTTCCAGCCCGGCATCCGTGATGTCGGTGTCCGAAGCGAGCAGGAACTCCAGCGGCAAACCGCGCAGCGCGGCGAGTCCCCGGTCGCCGATCGCGGTGCCGGTCAGGGTGAGGCGGCGCAGCGGCAGGCCTCGCAGCGCCTTCAGCCCCGCGCCGGTGATCTTTGTCCCCTGGAGGTCCAGCTCCTCGAGCGGCAGAGCGCGCAAGTGGAGGAGACCGTCGTCACCGATCTCGGTCCGGGACAGCAGGACGATGGTGACTCGGGGGAAAGTCGGATCCTCGATCTGCGCGAGGTCCGCGTCCTTGACGAGCGAGCCGCGCAGATCGAGCTGCGTCCGTTCGAGCCGGAGGTACTGCTGCAAGTCGGGCGCCGGCAGCAAGCGGCCCGCCAGGAACGCGGCGACGAACCATCCCTTCATCGGACTCGAATCTGACCAATCTCTCTTCATCGGGGCGTGCGCCGGGACGTTTCTGGTCTCCGATCGCGCGGTGGGGTTCCCGCCGTGGCCCCAACGCCGAGACTCTGGTAGCCCGATTATGACTTCCTTCTCACGAAGGCTGTCAAGGTCCGGCCAGTCCCCGAGGAGTCCGAGCGTCAGCCGCCCTGCGTGAGGAGCCCGTCCCTGGCCATCTGCTTCGAGACCGCCGCCGCCAGTTCCGCGATGAAAGGATCGATCTGGGTCGGATCGACCGTCTTGCTCACGCCGGCCCAGACGAGCAGGTCCTGCTCGAGCGAGTACACGAGGGTCTCGACGGAGACGATCTTGTCGGCGACGAGATAGCCGGGCTCCCCGACCGTCCTCCATCCCCACCCCCAGTAGCCGTCCCCCCAGAAGCGATGGTAGTGGGGGCGTCCCCAGTACGCCGGCTGGACGGAGTACTGGGTTTCTTTCCCGACCACCCGCATGACGACGGCGCCGGAGAAGCCGAGCTCCTTGAGTTTCGCCTTGGCCGCCTCGCGGTCCTTGACCTCCTCGTCGGTCAGGATCGTGTAGGCCGGGACCCCCTGCGCCCCCCGCGCGCTGATCTCCCGCGCCATGGCGTCCTCGGCCCGGCGCCGGAGCGTCTGGTTCCTGCTCACGAAGACGCCCACGACTTTCTTGCCGGTCAGGCGCAGCGGCCGGGCTTCCGGGGCTCTCCATGTGGACTGAAACGTCGTCGTGGCGCAGGCGAAGGTGGCCATCACCGCGATGGCCGTCAGGAGGCGGGTCAGAGTCTGTTTTTTCGTCATTTTCCGATCCTTTCGTCTCTCAGTCGGTGAATCGTCGGTGTCGGCGGCCCCAAGATACTGACATCCGGACAAGATAAGCACGGCCGATGCCATGAAGGCGGCTCATGTCCCATCCGGCATACTTCTTGCCGGGAGCCTCGCGGGGATTTCACCACGCGAAGAGTCGGGATACTCTCGTCGCTTGTGACGCGCTGAAGGTGGAACGGAGGGGGCAATGAAGCTCAACGTCAACGGCCGCGATCAGGAGGTCACGGCGCCGGAGGACATGCCGCTCCTCTGGGTGCTCCGGGACCTGCTCGGCCTGACCGGCACCAAGTTCGGATGCGGCATGGCGCAGTGCGGCGCCTGCACGGTGCACCTGGACGGGAGGCCGGTGCGTTCGTGCGTGCTTCCCGCCGCGGCGGTGAACGGCCGCGCGGTCACCACGATCGAGGGCCTCTCGGCGGGCGCGCTGCACGCGGTCCAGCGGGCCTGGATCGAGGAGGACGTCGTCCAGTGCGGCTACTGCCAGCCGGGGCAGATCATGGCGGCGGCCGGCTTGCTGTCGGTGAGGCCGAATCCGAGCGACGCCGAAATCGATGCCGCGCTTTCGGCGAATCTCTGCCGGTGCGGAACGTACCAGCGCATCCGCGCGGCGGTCCATCGGGCCGCCGCGCTGGCCGGGAGGAAGGCATGAGCGCGCGAGGGCGTCGGCCCGGCGTGGATCGCCGGCACTTCCTGAAGACCTCCGCGGGCCTCGTCATCGCCTTCACCGTCGCGCCGCGGAAGGGACTCCTGGCCTTGCAGGGGCCGGCGGCGAAGCCCCTTCCCGACCCCAACGCCTTCCTCCGGATCGGCACGGACGGGAGCGTCACGGTCCTCCTGGCGCATTCCGAGATGGGGCAGGGGATCTGGACCACGCTGCCGATGCTCGTCGCGGAAGAGCTTGGATGCGACTGGTCGGAGGTGCGCGTCGAGAACGCGCCGGCCGCGCCGGCCTACGCGCACACCGCCTACGGGATGCAGATGACCGGCGGCTCGACGACGACCTGGTCGGAGTTCGACCGCTACCGGCAGGTCGGCGCGATGGCGCGCGAGATGCTGATCGCGGCGGCGGCCGAGCGCTGGAAGGTCGATCCGTCCGCCTGCCGCGCCGAGAAGGGCCATGTCTTTCATGGGAGCCAGAGCCTCTCCTTCGGGGCGCTCGCGGAGGAGGCGCAGAAACGGAAGCCGCCCGCGCAGGTGAAGCTCAAGGACTCGAAGGACTGGAAGATCCTGGGCAAGCCGACCAAACGCCTCGACTCTCCCGAGAAGGTCACCGGCCGGGCGCAGTTCGGCATGGACATGCGGCTCCCCGGGATGCTGACGGCGGTCGTCGCCCGCTCTCCCGTCTTCGGCGGCAAGGTCCGGAGCCTCGATTCGCAAAAGGCGAAGGCGGTCCCGGGCGTCAAGGCCGTTGTGGAGGTCCCCTCGGGCGTCGCTGTGATCGCCGAGCATTTCTGGGCGGCAAAGCTCGGGCGCGACGCGCTCGCGATCGAGTGGGATCTGGGGCCGGGAGCGACGCTCGATACCGACCGCATGCGAGAGGACTTCCGGGCGATGGCCGCGACGCCGGGCGCGAAGGCGGCGGCCGCGGGGGACGCCGAGGCGGCGATGAAGTCGGCGGCGAAGACAGTCGAGGCGGAGTACGAGGTGCCCTACCTCGCCCACGCGACGATGGAGCCGATGAACTGCACCGTCCGGATCGCTGCGGACGGCTGCGAGATCTGGGCCGGCACGCAGTTCCAGACGATGGACCAGAAGAGCGCGGCGGAGATCCTGGGCCTCAAGCCGGAGCAGGTGAAGGTGCACACGACGTTTCTCGGCGGCGGGTTCGGCCGCCGCGCGACTCCCGTGAGCGACGTCGTGTCGGAGGCGGTGCACGTGGCGAAGGCCGCGGGCGGCGGCGCCCCGATCCGGACCGTCTGGACCCGTGAAGACGACATGCGGGGGGGCTACTACCGTCCGATGTGGCTGCACCGCGTTCGCGTGGGACTCGACGGCGGCGGCCTGCCCGCCTCGTGGCGGCAGACGATCGTCGGCCAGTCGATCGTGGCGGGGACGCCGTTCGAGGGGATGCTGGTCAAGGACGGCGTGGACCAGACCTCCGTCGAGGGGGCGGCCGACTCGCCGTACGTCAAAGGCACGCCGAACCATCTCGTGGACCTCCACTCGCCGAGGACCGTCATCCCGGTCCTCTGGTGGCGCTCGGTGGGACACACGCACACGGCCTTCGTCATGGAGACGTTCGTGGACGCGCTCGCCCACGAGGCGAAGCAGGATCCGCTGGATTACCGCCGCAAGCTCCTGAAGGACCATCCGCGGCACCTGGGAGTGCTGAACCTCGCCGCGGAGAAGGCGGGCTGGGGGCAGACCCCGCCGGAGGGGCGCTTTCGCGGTCTCGCCGTGCACGAGTCCTTCGAGAGCTACGTGGCCGAGGTCGCGGAGGTGTCGGTCGTGGACGGCCGCGTGCGCGTGCACCGCGTCGTGTGCGCGGTGGACTGCGGCGTCTGCGCGAACCCGGCGGGCGTGGAAGCGCAGATCCAGGGCGCCGTGGTCTTCGGCCTGACCGCCGCGCTGTACGGCGAGCTGACGTTCAAGGAGGGGCGCGTGCAGCAGTCGAACTTCCACGACTATCCGCTGCTTCGGCTCAAGGAGATGCCGAGCGTCGAAGTGCACATCGTGCCGAGCTCGGAGAAACCGGGCGGCGTCGGGGAGCCGGGCGTTCCGCCCATCGCCCCGGCCGTCGCCAACGCCCTCTTTGCCGCGACGGGAAAGCGGCTGCGGCGGCTGCCGTTGCGGCTGGCCTGAGGAGGCGATCCGATGAAGAGCTTCACTTCCGCGGTCTCGGCGATCCTGATCTTCTCGGGCGGAGCGGCCCTCTTCTCGGCTGCGGCCCCCGCCGCGGCGCCGGTGTCGAAGAACGAAGGACTGGCCGCTTTCGAGACCGTGCGCGCCGTGCTGCAGCACCCGCGCTGCCAGAACTGCCACGTTCCCGGAGACGAGCCTCTCCAATTCGACGCCGGTCTCGTCCACGGTCAGAACGTCGTGCGGGGACCGGCGGGACAGGGAGCACCCGGCCTTTCCTGCTCGACGTGTCATGGCCTCGCGAATCCTCCGGCGAGCTACGGGGAGCACATGCCGCCGGGCGCGCCGGGCTGGCGGCTGCCTCGGCCGGAGCGAAAGATGGTCTTCATCCATCTCTCGAGCGGCGAGCTCTGCCGGCGCCTGAAGGACAGGGAAGAGAACCACGGCATGAGCCTCGAGGCCCTCCTGCGCCACGTCACGAGCGACAAGCTCGTGCTCTGGGGGTGGAACCCCGGAGTCGGGCGCGCACCCGTCTCCGTCCCGCACGAGGAGTTCGTCGCGAAATTCAAGACCTGGATCGCGGCCGGCGCGCCGTGTGCCGTCGCTCCGCGATAGCTCCGTCGCTCCGCGATAGCGCGGGAAATGCGCCCGTTGGGCGCACCGGCGGGCGGCTCGGCCGGATGCGGCCTTCGATCGCCCGCCTTTTCCCGCGCTATCGCTTCGCTCCCGCGGCGCGAGGCTCCTCCGCTCGGTTACTTCGCGGAGACTCCTCGCGCCGCGAGCGCCGGTCGCAGCGAGGTGATCTCTTGGATTCGTCGCTGCGGTCGGGGCGAGGGAACCTCGCTCCCCCTGTCATCCCGTCGCGCTTCCCTGTCATCCCGAGCGAAGCGAAGGATCTGCTCTCGCCCCCCGTTTGGCGGAGGCAGATCCCTCGTCGCCGCGCTCCTCGGGATGACAGGGCTACCCGGGCACTCTCTCAAGGCTTGACCGAAGGAAGATACTGCGCCGGGATCGGCTTGTCGGGCTTTTCGGCGTCCCAGGCGACGGAGGCGATCCACCAGCGCTTGCCGTCGTTGACGAGCTGGATGGAGTTGATTCCGCGCTCGAAGGGCTTCGCGTCCGACGAGGTGTGCCGGGATTCGTAGGTTGAAAAGACCTGGCACACGTTGGCGAAGCAGTCCACCTTCCGGGCGATCTCGCGCTCGAAGAAGCCCTGGCCCGCTTCCCCCTTCTCCTTGCGCGCCGCCGCCTTCTTTTCGTAGCGGCTGGAGAATCCGTCCACGTCGCTTCCGGTGATCTCCTGGCCGGCGCGGACGGGAGGGACGAGCATGCCGACGTAGAGGAAGATCGCGCGCATCCGCTCGAAGTCGGGAGCCGCGTCGGGAGGATGGCTGACCGAAGCGTACAGGGCGGCGACGATCGAATCGACCGACGCGGCGTCGGCGGGCGGAGGAGCTTCCCGGCGTCTGGATGTCTGGGCGGAGGCGAGGCCGGCCGCCAGCAGCAGGCCGGCAGTCATCATTCGTGCTCTCGTCATCGGCGTCTCCTTCCGGACCACTATCCTCTCACCACCGCCCCTGAGCCCTGTCATTCTGAGGAGCCCCTCCGTTTCGCATGTCATTCCGAGCGCGGCGAGGAATCTGCCCTTCATGAGTCGCGAACGGGAGCAGATCCCTCGCTGCGCTCGGGATGACAGATGAGGAATGCGCAGGGCGTGAGGGATGCGCAGGGCGACGGGAACGAGCGGCCGAGCGGGCTAGAATCCGGGGGAGGACCGCCGCTGAGAATCGAGACTCTCCTGCTCTGGCTGACCTACGCCGCCTCGGCGTCGCTCGTCCTCTTTCTCGCCAATCGCTTCGTGGCATCAGTGCCGCGACGCACGGGTCTCGCCCTCGCGCTCCTGCCGCTCGTCTTCACGGGCAAGGCCTTCGTGACGGGGGGCGTGTACGGGCCGGCGGATCTCTACTACGGTCACGACCCGTGGAAGAGCACGCCGGAGGCGCATGCCATCGGTCCCGTGCGCAACCCGATCCTCTCCGACATCGCGTTCGCGAATCTCCCCTGGAGGAGCGTCGTGCGCGAGGCGTTCGTGAACGGGAGGATTCCCTTCTGGAACCGCTTCGTCCTCGCGGGCGGCCCGCTCTTCCCCGCCGCGGGAGACGCGTTCCTCCATCCGGGGACCTGGCTCGGGGTGTTCCTGCCCGTCGAGCTCTCGTTTCTTTTCTCCTGCGCGTTCACCCTCTTTCTGGCTCTGCTCTGCGCGTTCCTGTTCTTCCGGGACCACGACCTCTCGCCGGCGCCGGCTCTGCTGGGCGCGGTCGCCTGGGGATTCTCGACCTGTCTCCTTTTCTGGGACGGCTTCGCCATCGGGCCCACGATCGCGACGTTTCCCCTGCTCCTCCTGGGCCTGCGCCGCCTCGCCCGGCGGCCGGGCCCGGCTGCCGTCGTTCTCGCGGTCATCGCGCTGCTTCTCGGCCTCGCCGGAGGGCATCCGGAGAGCTTCTTTCACTGCCTGGCGGGGGGAGCCGTCTATTTCCTCTGGGAGATCGCTCTGCGGCCGCGCGGTCTGCGCCGCCCACTCGGCGCCGCGCTCGTCGCGGGCCTCCTCGCGCTGCTGCTCGGGGCGCCGCTCATCCTCCCGCTGCTCGACGCGCTCCCGCGAACCGCCATCTACCACGCCCGGGCCGCCGACTCCGCTGCGGGCGGCGCGCGCGGCCAGTCGGTCTCGGCGCCGGAATCGGCCCGGCGCCTCCTTCCCGCCGTGCTCCCGTTTTCGCACGGGATCTACGGCCGGAGCCCGGTCCAGGATTGGCGCCACGACGGCTCCGGCATGCCGCTGGCGTATTCGGGCGCCCTTCTCTTCCCGCTGGCGCTGCTGGCCTTTCGCTCGCCGCGGGAAGGACGCCGGGGGCGCTGGATCTTCCTCGTCTTCTACCTTGCCGGCCTGGGATACGGCGCGAGCGCCCCGATCCTCTCCGATGTCACGTCGGCGCTCCCGGGCTTCGACGTCGCGCTCAACTACCGGATGGTCTTCCTCGCTCCGCTCGGCCTGGCGGGCCTCGCGGCGTTCGGCGCCGAGGAGATCCGGCGCCTGCCGGGCCGCTCGACCGCGCTCGCGGCCGGCGCGGTCCTGGCGTTTCTCGTTCTCGCCTTCGTTCTCTCGCGCGGCGTGCCGGGAGAGCGGGGCCTTCCGGCGACCTTCGTGCGGACCTCGTTCGCCGCGGAGCTCCTCTCGCTTCTCGCCCTCGCCGCGGCCGCGCTCGCGCCGCCGCTCGCGGGCGCGCGGCTGGCGGGAGCCGCGCTTCTCCTGCTCGTCGGGGAGCGCTCCGTCGAGATGATCGGCGTCTATCCCACGCTGCCCGCCGGCGCGGCCGCGCCGCCGCTGCGCGCGCTCGGGAGCCTCCCGCGGGGCGGCGCGCCGTACCGGATCGTTTCCGCGGGCGACGTCCTGCGACCCAACGCGGCCACGCTCTACGGGCTCGAGGACGTGCGCGGCTACGAGCCGTTCGCCCTGGCGGACTTCGCGGAGACCTTTCCGCTCTGGTGCCGGCCGCAGCACGCCTCGTTCACGATTGTTGAAGACCTGACTCGGCCCTTTCTCTCCCTGCTCAACGCGCGCTTCGCCATCGCCTCCCCCGGCGATCCGGCGCCGGCCGGGTGGCGGGAGCGCGCTCGGGACGCGGAGATGGCCGTCTTCGAGAACCCCGGCGCTCTCGACCGCGTGTTCGTTCCCCGGCGCGTCCGTTTCGAGCCGGACCGGAAAACACGGCTTGCCCAGATGGCCCGGGAGACCGACTTCGGCGAGCGCGCCTGGCTGTCCGATCCGGACGGCGAGAGGACTGCGCGGGGAGAGGCGCCGAACGGAGAGGCCCGGATCTCCCTGCGCGCGAGCGGCCCGGATTTGCTCATCTCGGCCGACGCGGCTTCTCCTGTCCTCCTGGCGACCTCGATTCCCGCGTGGCCGGGGTGGAACGTGGAGACGGAGAGCGGTCCGGTCCCGGTCGTGCGGATCAACCACGCCTTCATCGGATTCCGCCTCGAGCCCGGGCGGCACGAGATCCGCCTCCACTACCGTCCGCCTCTCTGGCGCCCTGCGCTCGGGGCCTGCCTGGCGGGGATCTTCTTCGCCGCCGTCCTCGCCGTCTCGTCTTCCCGGCGGGCGCGTCAACGCGCTCCTACGGTACGGGGAGCGCGATCGTGAGGATGTCGGCGTGACGAGGGGATGCGCGGTCGTCAGGGGTCCGGCGAGTTACGGGGGGCCGGCGGGGTTCGGGCGACGGCAAGCCAGGAGGTGCCGCTGCCTCGGGCCGATGAACGGTAGAGCGATCGCTCCAGGGCGAGGGCGCCCCGGAGCGCCGCGTTCCAGATCTTCGCGACGCGGTACTCCTGCCCGGCGTCCGCCACTTCCCGACGGCGGGCGACGAGGGCATTGACTCGCGCGAGCGGCCAGAGGACCCGGAAGAGCGGAAGAAGCCGCACCGGCTCGAGTCCCGCGTCGCGCAACAGGCCCTCGAGCGCGCTCCGCGTGTACCTGCGATAGTGGCCGGCGTACCGGTCGAACTTGCTCCAGAGCCTCGGGTCCGCCGGCACCGTCAGAAGGACGAAGCCGCCGGGAACGGCCAGGGCAGCCGCGCCTCGGAGGAGTCCCACGTCGTCGGCGACGTGCTCGACGACATCGAAGAGGCCGACGAGATCGAAGCATCGATTGAAAGGAGCGCAGTCTCCCTGCGCGGCCACCAGCCGCCTGGCGCCGCGGCGCCGCGCCAGGGCGAGATCGTTGACCCTTGGGTCGAACCCGACGGCTCTGAAGTGGCGGGCGAGCTCGGTCGTGACCTCGCCGTCCCCGCAGCCGAAATCGAGGACCCGCGCGCGGACGCCGCCCGGGAGACAACCCCGGGCGGCCTCGCTGATCGCGCGCCGGCGGTGCGTGAACCAGAAATGGCCGTCCTTCACCCCGAACAGAAGACCCGGCCCTTCGTCCGGAAACGGGGGCGGCGGCGAGGAGTCGGTTCGCACGCCCGGGGTCAGGTCCTGCTCGGAACGGCGGAGAGGCCCGGGAAGTCGCGGACGGCGCCGACGACCCGGCCCTGCTCCTCCTCGGTCAGGTCGTTGAAGAAGGGGAGGCGCAGAAGGCGGTCGCTCAGGTCCTCGGTGACCGGGCAGTCTCCCGGCGCTCCGCCGAAGGTCCGCCCCATCCCCGAGAGATGGAGCGGCAGGTAGTGGAAGACGGCGAGGATGCCTCGCTCCTTCAGGTGCGCGATCAGTCCCTGGCGCGCCTCGCGCGAAGGGAGGATCAGGTAGAACATGTGGAACGGGTGCTCGAGGCCGGCGGGAACCGCGGGCAACCGGACGCCCCGGTCGCCGGCCCAGTCGGCGAGCCCCTCGGCGTAGCGTTCCCAGATCCGCCGGCGGCGGGCCTGGATCGCCTCGCGCTCTTCGAGTTGGGCCAGGAGGAACGCCGCGTTGAGCTCCGAGGGGAGATAGCTCGAGCCGATGTCCACCCACGTGTACTTGTTCACTTCGCCGCGGAAGAAGCGAGTGCGGTGGGTCCCCTTTTCCCGGAGGACCTCCGCCCGCTCGATGTGGGAAGGGTCGTTGATCAGGAGCGCGCCCCCCTCGCCGCACATGAAGTTCTTCGTCTCGTGGAAGCTCTGCGTGGCGAGGGCGCCGAACGTGCCGAGGAACTTCCCCTTGTACTTGCCGTACAGGCCGTGGGCGTTGTCCTCGACGACCGCGACGCCGCGCTCCTTCGCCGCCGCGAGGATCGAGTCCATCTCGCAGCCGACGCCGGCGTAGTGCATGACGACCACCGCGCGGGTGCGCGGCGTCATCAGACCCTCCAGCCGGCTCTCGTCGAGGTTCAGCGTGTCGGGGCGGATGTCGGCGAACACGGGGCGCGCCCCGCGAAGGACGAACGCGTTGGCCGTCGAGACAAACGTGAAGGAGGGAACGATGACCTCGTCTCCGGGAGCGATGCGCAGGAGAAGCGCCGCCATCTCGAGGGCGTGCGTGCAGGAGGTCGTCAGGAGAGCGGCGGGGACTCCCAGCGACTGCTCGAGGAGAGCGTGGCAGGCCCGCGTGAACTCGCCGTCGCCGGAGAGGTGGCCGCTCGCGACGGCGCGGCGCATGTATTCCATCTCCCGCCCCGCGAGGCAGGGCCGGTTGAACGGGATCGCCCAGGTCTGGCCGGGCGCGCTCAAGGTTCCAACCACAGGTGAAACGCGTGGCGGGCGTCGGCGACCCGCCAGCCGAGCGCGGCGAACGCGCGCTGCACGGGGATCTTGGTGGCGTGCATCGGCCCGTCGATGCGTCGCGCGTGTCCCGCCATCATTCGCATCCCTTCCACCGTCAACGCGCGGAAGAGCCCGCGGTGAAAGTGCTCCGGCACGATCGCGCCGATGGTGAAGTGCCCGAGCGAGAGCCCGTAGCGGCGCTCGATCTCCGTGGGCTTCTTCCACGCCGTGTAGCCGACGACGGCGCCGCCGGACTCCGCCGCCACGACCCAGTCGGCCCACCCCTGCATGCTGGAGCGGATCCACTCCTCGTAGATGCGGATCGCGCCTTCGCTCGGGATCCTCTCGTCGGAGTGATAGCGCCCGAAATGCCCGGGGAAGGCCCGCCGGGAAACAGCGACGAGGCCGTCCATGTCCTCGGCGGTGGCCAGGCGCAGCTTGAGATCCGGCGCCAGCGGAGCGGAGGGGGGAACCCACCCCCGCGGGAAGTCGAAGCCGTAGTCGATGAGCGTGTCCATGAGAAGGAACCCGCGGCGCTCGAGCGCGTGGATCGCGGGCGCGTCGTCCGCGTAGGTCCTGTGGACGACGCACTCCGCGCCGCGCTCCCGGGCGCGGCGCAGCGTCTCGTCGAGCAGCCGCTCGAGCACCGCCGCGCGCTCGGAAGGATCGCCGGCGGCGGCGAAATAGCGGATTCCCGCTATGCGCCGGCCGAGCACCCGCGTCTCGAACGTCTGGTCGGCGAGCACGGCGAGGCCCACGATCCGGCCCTCCGCGCGCGCCGCGATCGCCGCGCCTCCCGGTCCTGAGAGAATCGAGCGGATCTCGTCGAGCCAGTACTGCGCGCGTTTGCCGGCGGGCATGTCGGCCGGCCACATCCGCAGCGGCCCGTGGAGGAGATCGGCAAGGGGCTCGCGGAGTGTCTCCGTTTCGCCCGGAGCAAGGGAGCCCGCGCCGATCTCCGTCAAGCCCTGTCCCCGGAGGATTCCTCCGCCGTCGTCTCGCGGACGACGTAGACCGGACGCTCCATCGAACGGAAGTGCATGCGCGCGAGGTACTCGCCGATGATCCCCAGCGCGAAGAGCTGCGCGCCCGAGAAGATCGCGATGATGGAGGCGAGGAACGGGAAGCCCGGCACGCTCCCGCCGGCCATGAGATACCGCACGAGCACGTAGGCGAGGACCCCCAGGCCGAAGAGCGTGAACCCGAAGCCGACGACACTCGCGAGGCGCAGCGGCCACGCCGAGAATCCGGTCATCATGTCGGCCGCGTGCGAGGCGAGCTTCCAGAAGCTGTAGCCGGACCTTCCCGACTTGCGCGGCTCGTGCCGCACCTCGACGTGCGCGGTCCGGTCGGTGGTCCAGGAGAGGAGCACGTCGAGCGAGACGAAGGGGCCGCGGAAATCCGTGAACGCGCTCCGGCTCTCGGTGCGGATCGCGCGAAACGCGCTGACAGCCCTGGCCCTCTTCCAGCCGACCGCTCCGGCGAGGGCGAACCGGATCAGCATCGAGGCGACCTTGCGCCAGAACGGCTGCCGCTGCCTTGCGGGCGTGCCGTACACGACGTCCCATCCCTCCTCGCGCGCCCGGAGGAGCTTCGGGATCTCCTCGGGCGGGTGCTGGAGGTCGTCGTCCAGGGTGACCGTGGTGTCGTACGCCGCGGCGCGGAGGCCGCAGAGGAGCGCGTTGTGCTGCCCGTAATTGCGCATCAGGTCGATGCCGCGGACGTTGGTGTGTTTCCGGGCCAGATCCTCGATGCGCCGCCAGCACCCCTCGGGACCGCCGTCGTTGACCAGAATGACTTCCCACGGCTGTGCCACGCCGCCGAGAACGGAGGCCACGCGCTCCACGAGCTCGGCGAGGACGTCCCCCTCGCCATGGACCGGCACGACCACGGAGATGCCCCGGCGCGGCCGCGAGACTGGCTCGATTCGTTTCTCGTCGCTCAGGCCCCTAAATCTAGCAGGTGAGCGACACCCAGGCCCCGTTTTTGCGGGACCGGCCCCCCTCACCGCTCCCCTCTCCGGTGGGAGAGGGAGTCGCCGTAGTTGCCTCCAGGTTGTAGAACGACGAGAGCAGATCCTTCGCTTCGCTCAGGATGACAGCGGGAGTAATCAGGATGACAGCGGGGAGTAATCATGATGACAGGGGGGAAATCATGATGACAGGGGGGAAGGGTCACTCAACAGATCCTCAGAGGCACTTCTACTAGTCTGCCGGGCCGCTGCGCGAACGCGGAGCGACGTTAGTGAAGGTATCCGAGCGCCCGCAGCTTCCTGACGGCCTCGTCGGCCGCTTCCGGCGCGACCTGGCCTCCACGCGGCGCCCGCCAGAGGAAGACGCCCGCGCACAGGCCGTGGCGCTCGAAGCGAGGGATCGCCGCCCGCACGGCGGCCTTCGGGATCTCCTCCGCGCGGCCGGAGGTCAGCGTCCTCGATTCCCCGTAGGTCAGGTCCGCGCACACGTTCGATTCGACGGTCAGCTTCAGGTCCGACTCCGGACCGGTGATCAGGAATCCGTCCACGTCGGCGGCGATGCCGAGAGTCGCGGTCAGGACGCCGCCGGCCGGCGACGAGACGAACGCGAAGCGGTCGGATTCCTCCAGGGCGAACGGCTCGACGCCGGCGCCGGGCGGCAGCCCCTCCACGCGGACGCGCAGGGGAGGCGAGCCGGCGCCGCCGAGGAAGCGGATCTCGAGGCCCTCGTGCGTCCCGGAGATCGCCTCCTCCACCGCGCGCCAGTCCGCGGCGAAGGAGCTCTCGTCGATTCCGAGAAGCGTCAGCTCGCGCGGGTCCCCGGCGAGGTCGTATCGGCCCAGGGATGGCATCAGGCTCGGCAGGCGGCGCGCGAGAAGAAAGCCGTCGGGATCCTTCGTCTCGTCGGGAATCCCCCGCGTCGCGAACCGATCGAAGAAAAAGAGCTTGGAGGCCCGGTGCACGACGGCCGCGCGCGCCCCTCCGCCGGTCAGCATCGTGATGGCGGGCAGTGCCGCGCGATCCTGCGCGCCGTGCTCGAGGAGGCTGCGCCCGTCCAGCGGGCGCGCGGGAAGCGGCAGGCCGGCGATCGCTTCTATCGTCGGCAGCAGGTCGAGGAGCGAGACGAGCGCGTCGGCCGGGCTCGCCGGCTTCGGCCGCCCCGTCCCCGGACGAATGAGGAGCGGCACCCGGAGCACTTCGTCGAAGAGGGTCGGCCCGTGCTTCCACCCCCCGTGCTCGCCGAACTCCTCCCCGTGATCCGAGGTGAAGACGACCGTGGCGCGCTCCTTCTCCTCCGTGGGGAGCGCGTTCCAGAGCTCTCCGATCTTCGAGTCCGCGTAGCGGACCTCGTCGTGGTAGAGCGCCGCCAGGTGCCGGATGTCCCGGTCGGACGGGCGCGGGAGCTTTCCGATCTGGAGGCGGTGTATCTCGTCGCCGGTGAACGAGCCCGTGTAGCCCGGATCGAACGGCGTTTTTCCGCGCGGCCGGTCGGGAGGCGTGTACGGGTCGTGCGGGTCCATGAGGAGCAAAAAGAAGAAGAAAGGCTCGCCGCGATGAGCCGCGAGCCATTTCGGCGCGTGCCGCGCTGTCTCGCCGCCCGGAGTCGTGATCGAGGAGAGGTCGTAAGGCGTCGTGAAGAAGGTCGTGAAGCCCCCGGCGAAACCGTTGCCGGCGTGGAGCGTCGGGTTGGCGATGAAGGCGGCCGTGGACCAGCCCGCTCCGCGCAGGTCCGCCGCGAGCGTGGGCATGCCGGAGAGGATGCCGAGCGGTGCGCCGTCCGGGCCCTCCTGGACGGCCGGCACGCGCCCGGTCATGAGAGAAGCCACCGACGGGATCGTCCACGAGGCCGCGGCATAGGCGCGCTCGGCCTTCCAGGCGCCGCGGAAGATCGCGTCGAGGTTCGGGCTCGACGGGTCGGGAGAGCCGTAGAGACCGAGCGCGTCGCGCCGGGTCGTGTCGAACATCAGGAGCAGGACCGCGTCCGCTCTCGGATCGGGGCTCACGACGCGCAAGTCGGAGAGGAAAAACGCTCCGGCCGGTTCCAGCCGCAGGCGCAGCCGCGCTCCGGCGGGCGGAGCGGGGAGCTTCCAGTCTTCGTCGGAGAACTCCGCGGGAGCGCTTCCCGCGGCGAACCGCCTCGCCGCGCGTCCGACCATTCGCGGGGGGCCGCCCCGCGGAGGGACGAGCTCCGCGACGAGCGAGACGTCTCCCCGCCGCGCCGTCGAAGTCCAGGAGAGGCGCAGGCGTCCGCGGGCCCTCTCCGGCAGCGCCCACTCGAAGGCGCTCGAGACCGCGACTCCCTCGTGCCGCACGCGCTCCGCGTCCACGAGCGCCTGCGGAGAGCCCGCGGCGGCCGGCGGCCGGAGGGGCGGTTGGAGCGCGTGCCGGCATCCCGGAAGCGCCAGGAGAACCGCGATGAAGACCACGCCTCGCCGGCGCGAGCGGGACATCGGCCGAGTCTAATGCAGCATCTATAATTTCCGTGGGGGTGAGACAGCCGCGCATGAGCGCGTTCGACCTGATCGTCAACGGCGAGCGGCGCCGCGTGGAGGCGCCGCCGGAAGAGACTCTGCTCTCCGTTCTGCGCAACCGGCTCGAGCTGACGGGCACAAAGTACGGCTGCGGCGAGGGGCAATGCGGCGCCTGCACGGTTCTCCTCGACGGCCGCCCGGCTCGCTCCTGCCGCACCGCGGTCTCGGAGGCGGCGGGCAAGAAGATCACGACGATCGAGGGTCTGGGGAAGAAACGGCCGGCTCCATCCCGTCCAGGCGGCGTTCCTCGAGGAGGAGGCGTTCCAGTGCGGCTACTGCACGCCCGGCATGATCGTCTCGGCGGCGGGCCTGCTCGGGGCAAACGGGAACCCGAGCGAAGAGGAGATCGTCGCCCGCATGAGCGGCAACATCTGCCGCTGCGGGACCTATCCCCGGATCCTGGCCGCGGTCCAGCGGGCGGCGAAGGCCATGCGGAAGGCGTGATGGAGAAAGACGCGCGGCCCGATCCCGATCGCGAGCTCAACCAGCACGTGGTGGGAGGCCGGCTCCACTGGTTCGACGTGGACCGCCGCGCCTTCCTCAAGGTCCTGGGCGGAGGCGTGCTCGTCTGCCTGGCCGCTCCCGCCGCGGCGGCCCAGGAGTCCGGGCGCGCGCGGGGCGGACGGGAGCTGCCGAAGGACCTCGGCGCGTGGCTCCACATCGCCGAGGACGGGCACGTCACCGTTTTCACCGGAAAGGTCGAGATGGGACAGAACATCCGCACGTCGCTCTCGCAGCAGGTTGCCGAGGAGCTGCGCGTGCCGGTCGATTCGGTCCGGATGGTGATGGGAGACACGGACCGCGTCCCGTGGGACGCCGGGACCTTCGGCAGCCGGACCACTCCGACCATGGGACCGCAGCTGCGCCGGGCGGCGGCGGCGGCGCGCGAGCAGCTGGTGGACCTCGCGGCCAGGCGGTGGAACACGGACCGCGCCGCGCTCGGCGCTTCGGCCGGGAGGGTCTCGAATCCGAAGACGAAGGAGGCGATCTCGTACGGCGAGCTGTCGCGCGGACAGAGCCTCGTCAAAGTCATCGACGAGGATGCCCCGTTGATTCCGGCGAGCGAGTGGAAAGTCGCCGGAACTGCCGTCGCGAAGGTGGGCGGCCGCGACTTCGTCACGGGAAAGCACCGGTACGCGTCGGACGTGACCCGGCCCGGAATGCTGCACGGCAAGGTGCTGCGGCCGGCGGGGTTCAAGGCGAAGCTCGTCTCGGCCGACACGCGCAAGGCGGAGAAGCCGGGAGTCAAAGTCGTCCGGGACGCGGACTTCATCGGCGTCGTCGCGCCCGACGCCTGGACGGCCGAGCGCGCCCTCTCCGACATCAAGGCCGAATGGAAGGTGCCTCCGCAGCCGTCCAACAAGGAGCTCTTCGAGTATCTCAAGAAGAACGAGGAGAAGAGCGAACGTTCGCCGGAGGTCAAGGGCTCCGTCGAGGAAGGGATGGCGTCCGCGGAGGTCAAGCTCGCGCGGACCTACACGGTCGAGTACATCGCGCACGCGCCTCTGGAGCCGCGGGCGGCGGTCGCGGAATGGGACGGCGACAAGCTGACCGTGTGGACCGGGACGCAGCGCCCCTTCGCCGTGCGGGACGAGCTGGCGGAGGCCTTCCGCATTCCCGCGGAGCGCGTGCGGGTCCAGGTCCCCGACACCGGCTCCGCCTACGGCGGCAAGCACACCGGCGACGCGGCTGTCGAGGCGGCGCGGCTGGCGAAGGCGGCGGGCCGGCCGGTCAAGGTCGTCTGGACGCGGGAGGAGGAGTTCACCTGGGCGTATTTCCGCCCCGGCGGCGTGATCGAGGTCTCTTCCGGCGCGCGGCGCGACGGCACGATCACGGCGTGGGAGTTTCACAACTACAACTCCGGTCCCGCAGCGATCGCGACGCCGTACGCGATCGCGAACCAGGCGATCCAGTTTCATCCCGCCGCCTCGCCGCTGCGCCAGGGCTCGTACCGCGGCCTCGCGGCCACGGCGAATCACTTCGCGCGCGAATCGCACATGGACGAGCTCGCGGGCGCGCTCTCCCTGGACCCTCTCGATCTGCGCTTCAAGAACCTCTCCGAGCCGCGCCTGAAAGCCGTCTTCGAAGCCGCCGCCGACAAGTTCGGGTGGAAGGGACGCAAGGCCGCTCCCGGCACCGGCTGCGGGATCGCCGGAGGCGTCGAGAAGGGGGGCTACGTCGCGACGTGCGCCGAGATCGAGGTCGACGCTTCCCGCCAGGTCCGCATCCGCCGCGTCGTCGAGGCCTTCGAGTGCGGCGCCGTCGTCAACCCCGGCGGCCTGCGCAACCAGGTCGAAGGCGCGATCGTGCAGGGGATCGGCGGCGCGCTGTTCGAAGCCATCCGGTTCGAGAACGGCCGCATCCTGAATCCCCGCTTCTCGCAGTACCGCGTCCCGCGCCTGCGCGATCTCCCGAGGATCGAGACGGTCATCCTCGACCGCAAGGACCTTCCCCCCGCCGGGGCGGGGGAGACGCCGATCTTCGGCCTCGCGCCGGCCGTCGCCAACGCGATCTTCGCTGCCACGGGAATCGCGGCTGCGGAGCCTGCCGCTCGCTCCCGACGGACTTCCCAGGGAGAAGAACAATGCCTGACCCGTATGGAATGCCGATCGGCGTGGAGAATGCGAAGAAGGCGGCCGCGGCGGCGCTCGCCGAGGCTCGCCGGAACAACTGGACGATGGCAGCCGCCGTCGTGGACACCGGCGGGCACCTCGTCTACTTCGAGAAGATGGACGGCACCCAGACCGGCAGCGTCGCCGTGGCGATGAACAAGGCACGCTCGGCGGCGCTCTTCCTGCGCCCGACGAAGGTCTTTCAGGAGATGCTCGCCGCCGGGGGAGACGGCCTTCGCGCCTTCGGCCTGGAAGGCGCGGTCCCGGTCGAGGGAGGCGTCCCTCTCGTGATGGACGGAAAAACCGTCGGCGCCATAGGCCTCTCCGGCGGCGCGGGCGCCCAGGACGGCCAGTGCGCCCGCGCCGGCGCCGACGCCCTCAAGTAGGTGTCAGGTGTCAGGGACCCAAACCGGGCGCTTCCTGAAACCTGAAACTAACCTGAAACCTGAAACTCTTTCCTTCAGTCGTGCCGTAGCGCGACGAGCGGGTCGATGCGCGCGGCGCGGCGGGCGGGAATGTAGCTGGCGAAGAGCGCGACCGCCATCAGCGTGAGCGTGACGGCGACGAAGGTCGCCGGGTCGGTGGAGCCCACGCCGTAGAGAAGGGTGGACATCAGGCGCGTCAGGAGGAGCGCTCCGGCGAGCCCGGCGCCCGCGCCCGCGAGGGCGACGCGCATTCCCTGACGGACGACGAGGGCGAGGACGTCCCGCTGCCCGGCGCCGAGGGCCATCCGCAGGCCGATCTCGTGCCGGCGGCGTGACACGGAATAGCTGATGACGCCGTAGATCCCGACCGCCGCGAGGATGAGCGCGACCGCCGCGAACGTGCCGAGGAGCAGCACATAGAAGCGGGGCCTCGCGTTGGCCTGGCTCACGACCTCCTCCATCGTCTGGACCTGCGAGATGGTGACGCCCCGGTCGAGGGACCAGACCGCGCGCCGGACCGCCGGCGCGAGCGAGGCCGGATCCCCGGTCGTCCGGAGGACGAGCGTCATGTAGGTGTACTGGGACGACGGCGCCTCCAGGTAACGGCGCTGCTGCAGATAGGCGAGGTAGATCTCGCCCTGCGGCGCCGCCGCCCAGTCGTCGCGCACGGCGTTCTTCACGACGCCCACGATGGTGAGCCAGGAGGGGTTCTTGTCCTGGTCGTCGAAGGTGATGCGCTTGCCGAGAGGGTCTTCGCCCGGCCAGTGGCGCCGGGCGAGTTCTTCGTTGATGACGACGGCGCCGGGCGCCCGCAGGTCGTCGCTCCCGGCGATGTCGCGGCCGCGCAGAATCGGGATTCCGCATCGCCGCGAAATAGCCGGGAAGCACGACGCGGTACGCGGCGCCGGGGCTCTCTCCCGGCGCGGGGAGGGGCCTCCCCTCGATCGAGAACGACCATCCCCAGATGTCCCCCGCGAGCGGGAGATGGTTGATGGCGCTCGCCGACGCGACGCCGGGGAGCGCGCGGATCCGTTCGAGGACCTGCCGGTAGAAGGCGGCCCGGTTCCGCGGCGCCGCCTCGCCGCTGCCGGCCACCGAAACCGCCAGCGTCAGGACGCGGCGCGGATCGAACCCGGGGTCGATCGACTCCAGGGCGACGAACGACCGGATCATGAGCCCGGCGCCGGCGAGCAGCACGAGGGCGAGCGCGAACTCCGAAGCGATCAGGACGTTGCGCAGGCGGCTGCGCCGAGTTCCCTCCATCGCGCCCCGCTCTCCTTCCCGCAGGGATTCCGTCAGGTCGCGCCGGGAGGCCTTGAGGGCCGGCGCGAGACCGAACGCGATCCCGGTCAGAAGCGAGATCGCGAGCGTGAAGGCGAGCACGCGGCCGTCGAGAGCGACGGTCTCGATGCGCGGGAGCTGCTCGGGGCCGAGAGAGACGAGGAGGTGCGTTCCCCACAGGGCGAGAAGCGTTCCGCCGGCGCCGCCGAGAAGCGCGAGCACGAGGCTCTCGGTCAGGAACTGGCGGAGCATCCGGGAGCGGCTGGCCCCGAGAGCGGCGCGGACCGCGACCTCCCTCTCTCTCGCCGCCGCGCGCGCGAGCAGCATGTGGGCGACGTTGGCGCAGGAGATCAGGAGGACGAACGCCACCGCCGCCAGGAGCACGAGGAGCGCCGGCCGGACGTTTCCGACCACGGTCTCCTTGAGCGAAGTGACGGTCACGTCGCGGTTGGAGCCGGGGAACTCCTTCTCCAGGCGCCCGGTGATCGCCGCCATCTCGGCCCGCGCGAAGTCGAGCGTCGCCCCGCGCTTCAAGCGCGCGAACACCCGGAGGCTCTGCCCTCCGCGGTTGGCGGCGCGGGGAGCGAGGACGTCGGGCGCCCAGAGCTCGGTTCCCGTCGCCCAGAACGGCGGGAAGTCGAAGCCCTTCGGCATGACCCCGACGACCGTGTGGGGCTCGCCGTTCAAGTGCACCGATTGCCCGAGGATCTTCGGGTCGCCGGCATAGCGCCTCTGCCAGAGGCGGTAGCTCAACACGACCTCGTGTTCCCTGCCGGGTTCCTCCTCTTCCGGCAGGAAGACGCGCCCGTAGAGCGGCCGGACTCCCAGCATCGGGAGGATGTCCGACGTCACCCGGAGAGCCTGCACGCTCTCCGGCTGCGCGCCGCCCGTCAGGTTCGGGACCCAGAGGTCCGCCGCGCCCATCCGCTCGTAGGCCGTCGCCTGCCGCCGCCAGTCGAGGAAGTTCGCGGGAGCGACGGGGTCGATCCGCCGGTGAAGGATGACGGCGAGCCGGTCGGGGTCTCGGTAGGGAAACGGCTTCAAGAGCACCGCGTTGACGACGCTGAAGATCGCCGCCGTGGCGCCGATGCCCAGCGCGAGCGCGGTCACCGCCGCGGCCGCGAACCCGGGGTTCTTCCCCAGGGAGCGAAGGCCGTAGCGAAGGTCGCCGCCGACGGTTCCGAGGAAGGTCCCGAGTCGCGCGTCGCGCACGCTCTCCTTGACCTGCTCGATCCCCCCGATCTCGATCGAAGCCTCGCGCCGGGCTTCCTCCGCGGTCATCCCCGAGCCGACCTTCTCCTCTTCCAACATCCGGGCGTAGGCGCGCACTTCCTCGTCGATCTCGGAATCCACCCGGGCGCCGCGGAAGAGGTTGCGCCAGAGGCTCGCCAGTCGCGCCGGAAGCGGCATCGCGTCCCTACGTCGCCTTGAGCGCCGAGGCGATGGCGAGCGAGACGCGCCCCCATTCCTCGGTCTCGGTCTTCAGTTGACGGCGGCCCGCCGTGCTCAGCCGGTAGTACTTCGCCCGGCGGCCGTTCTCGGATTCTCCCCAGGATGAGGTCAGCCATCCGGCCTGCTCCATGCGGTGGAGCGCCGGGAAGAGCGATCCGGGCTTGACCTGAAACGTCCGCCGGGAAATCTGCTCGATGCGCCGCGCGACGCCGAGCCCGTGCAGCGGCGAGAGGGTCAGCGCCTTCAGGATCAGCAGATCGAGCGTCCCCTGCAGCAGATTGGCCGGCGTCGGTTCCATCACCTTCCGTCCTAAAGACGGTCTATAGGACCGCCCTACAGACAGTCTATACGTCGGCGCCGCCGGGAGGTTTCTGGATAGGGGCGAAGAACTCGCCCCGGAGCCGGCGCCGTTTCCCTCCGTCGGCACGCGCCCGCCTGCCGCAATGGACAGGACCTGCGGGCGCTGAGGGTTCCTCGCAGTGGCAGTGAGGTTCCGGTTATGGCGATCCATGCTCGTCACCCATCACCGACTCCGGGAAACGCCGCCGGCTCCGGGGCTCTCAGTCCGGCTCGTGCCGGCTTGAAGCCACGGCGGCGGGCCGCCTTCCGGAGGAGGCGATGAGCGAGGGAGCACACCGAGACCTTGCCGTTGCCTGACTGCTTCTGCGACCGAGCGACCAGCGACGGCCCGGAATTTCTGTCGCGGCCAGGCCGTCGCGTGCCGACGAGGGAGGCGGACCGACGCTGGGGCGGATTTTCGGGACGAGACTCAGGTCGCGGCGGGGATCCGCCGGAGGAGAGTGCCGTTGGCGCGGAGGTCGGCGAAGCAGGCGGAGGTCCGGCGCAGGCCCTCGGCGAAGGTCTCGGGCTCCTGGCCGATGCCGATGCGCAGGTGGTGCTCGATTCCGAACGCGGAGCCGGGCGCGAGCATGACGCCGTACTTCTCGGCGAGGTGATTCGCCAGATCGAGGGAGGGCATGTCGAGGGCGTAACCCATCAGGGAGAGCAGGCCTCCGCGGGGAGGCGTCCACGACACGACGCCGGCCTGCCCCGCGAACCAGGCGCGGGCCGTCTCGAGGTTGCGGCCGACGATCGCCCGCGTGCGCTCGACGATCTTTTCCCGGTGCTTGAAGGCGAGGACGGCGAGCGCGTCGTTCAGCTTGCCGGGGGAGAGGGAGACGTAGTCGCGCGTCGCCCAGCACCTCGCGACGAGGTCGGAGGGCCCCGCGATCCAGCCGATCCGCAGGCCCGGGAGGCCGAAGGGCTTCGACAGCGTCCCGACGCTGATGTTCCCGCTCCCGAGGTTGCGCATCGGCGGCGCCAGGGGCTCGCTTCCAGGGATCTCGAGCCAGCGGTACGCCTCGTCGGAGAGGACCCGCGCTCCGACCGAGGAGGCGAGCCGGTCGATGCGCCTCAGGTCGTCGGCGGAGAGCATCGAGCCGGTCGGGTTGTGCGGCGTGTTGATCACGATCAGGCGCGTCCTCGGCGTCACGAGCCGTTCGAGCTCGTCCAGGTCGAAGCGGAAGCCGGTCTCCGGTCGGAGCTTCCAGAGCGCCACGTCGCAGCCGATGGCCCGCGGGACGCTGTAGAGCTGTTGATAGGCGGGATAGACCGCGACGACGTGGTCGCCCGGCTCGAGAAGGGCGTTGAAGAGGAGGAAGTTCGCCTCGATGGCGCCCGTCGTGACGAGGATCTCCTCGGGGCCCGTCTCGCGATACGTCGCCGCGATCAGCGAGCGCAGCTCGAGGGTCCCCGGCGCCTCGCTGTAGCCTAGGCGCAGGTCGAGGAGGCGCTCGAGGATCGGGCCGCGCTCCTGCTCCGGCTCGAAGGCGAGCAGCTCCCGCGCGTTCATCGGGAAGATCCCGCTCTCGGCGATGTCGAAGGGGGTCTTCGTCTCCCACGCCGTCATCCACCGCTCCAGGGCGAACGTCTCGATCTTCATTTGGAGGAAGATACCCCCGGTCGGGAATCGGGTGATCTGCGATCGGGTGATCGGGTGATCGGGTGATCGAACCCCGAGGTCATCCTGAGCCCTTCGGCTTCGCTCAGGGCAGGCTCCGCGAAGGATCTGCTTTCGTGCTCTCCAGCGTCCCTGCAGCGGACCTCTCTTCGGGACGAGACACCGAAAGGGGCCGCGGCTTGACGACGTAGGTCCAGGCGTTGGCGAGCTCCGCCTTCCCCCAGCGCAGGAGGCCGTGCGCGATCATCACGAGGAAAGAGGATCGCACCGAGAAGCCGACGAAGCCGGGACGCCGGCCCGCGTTGTGGTTGCCGTAGATGCCGAGCGCCTTCTTGCGCTTCGCGATCGCCGCGAGGCGCCGGTTGTAGAAGCGGATCGGGTAGTAGCCGATCTCGGCGCCGTCCTGGTAGTACGGGGGGAACCCGAGACGGTCGTGCGACCAGCGGTACACTGGCAGGATCGCCGCGGCGTAATACAGGCCGGTGTCGAGCAGGAACGCCGTCGTCATCGTGTCGTAGTCGCCCATCGCGTAGTACTTGTCCTTGTAGATCGACTCGTAGAAATACCGGAAGTAGCGCGAGTAGCAGCGGTTGTGCTCGGCGTAGGCCTTCTCCATCTCCTCCAGCGGGACGCCGGACAGCGCCTTCGCCATGAGGTCCACGCGCGCGTGGACCGAGAAGGCCATCTGGTCGAGGCCGGGCGAATAGAACGGGTCGAGGAAGCCGCCGGCGTCTCCGACGCAGGTCCAGCCGGGGCCGATGAACTTGTCCACGAGGTAGGGGAGGTGGCCGTAGGAGCGGCAATCCCCGTCCGCCGGCGTCGCGTGCTCGAGGAGCTCGCGGCAGAGCGGGTTGGCCTCGAGGAATCGCTGCAGCTTCTCGAGCGGCGTCGCCCCCTGCGGCGTGACGAGCCTCCTGTCCCAGACGAGGCCGACGGAGGTCTCGCCGTCCTTGAGCGGGATGAACCAGATCCAGTAACCCCACCCCGTGAAGTGGTTGGTCGCCAGCCGCCGCGACGCGAGGACGGCGCGCGCGAACGGATCCGACGGGTCCGTCCCGGCGACCTCCGGGCCGTCCATGTCCTTGACGCCCCGGTACCGCACCCAGATCGCGGAGATCGGATGCGACTCGATCGGCGTGACGCCCCCGCGCTTGCGGGCGAGCGCCGCGTGCCGCCCGCTCGCGTCCACGATCCACTTCGCGGAGACCTCGACGCGCTCTCCGTTCTCGCGCTCCACGGTGACGCGGTTGCCCGAGCCGTCGCCATTGCCGAGATCGAACGCGACGACGCGCGCCGGGCGCCAGACCTCGGTCCCTTCTTCCCCGGCGACTTTCAGCAGGTGCTCGTCGAGCTTCGAACGGTCGAGCTGAAACGACGGCGTGCGCGCGAGCTGCGTCGGGCCGACCTCCGAGGCCTCCCGCAGGCAGGTGACCTTGTCGTTGACGAACCAGTAGCGGAACGCCTGCTTGGGGAGCTGCTCGCGCGAGAGGTGGTCGTACTGCTTCAGGACGCGCGTCAGGAAGTAGGCGGAGATCTCGACCGTGGACTCTCCCACCTTCCAGTCGAATCGGTCCGTCTTCTCGACGACGAGGAGCTTGAGACTCGGCATCTTCCGTTTCAGGAGAATCGCCGTCGAAGCCCCCGCCACCGCCCCCCCGATGATGACGACGTCGTAGGAAGGCGTGGCCGCCGAGGCCGGCGTCGGGGATTGCGGTTCCATGGACCGGCCAGTTTACCGCGTGCTCTCCTCGACCCCGGCTATTCCCGGATCATGACGAGGAGCATCTTGAACGGCGTGACGGCCTTGACGGCGTGCGGTTTCCCCGCCGGGAGTCTCAGGAGCTGCCCGGCGCCGACGCGATGAGATGCGCCGGAGATCGTGATGTCCGCGTCGCCTTCGAGGCCGAGGACGAGCGCGTCGAACGGCGCCGTGTGCTCGCTCAACCCCTCTCCCGCGTCGAACGCGAACACCGTGACCGTGCCCGAGGCTTTCTTGATGAGCGTGCGGCTGACCACCGCGCCCGGCTGGAGCGCGGCAAGATCGGAAGCGAGAACGGCCCCTTCGAGCTGCGGGGCGTCTTTCGGAGCGGACGGCATCGGAGTCTCCTCCCGTCATGATAATCCGCCGGCCGCGCGCCGCGGGATCACCCGCCGTTGCCGGCGATCTCGCTGAACAGGTGCAGGACGAGGCCGTTTGGTTCCAGCACCTCGATGACTCCCGAAGCGGCGCCAAAGAGAGTTCCCCGGTCGTCGAGACCCCGGTCCCAGGATTCGAGAATCGAAAACCCGAGGCCGTCCCGATAGAAGGCGAGCGTCGCCTCGTATTCGGGAGTGAAGTACGAGAATCGGAACTGTCCCGCCCTCACGGTCTCCTCGCCCGAACACCGGCGATGAGGCGGCGGCACAAACGCCCGCCCACGTACCCGGTCGCGCCGGTCACGAGGACCAGCCGGTCCGTTGAAGTTGATCTCTCCACCGTCAACGCCTCCGAGGAAGGATCCTCTCCTGCATTCGGATCCGGGCCCACAGGTCTTGGGCCGCCGTGCTCACGCGGAGATAGTCGCTCAGCGTCCAGGATGGACCGGTCCAGGAGTTTGGCGCCGGATTTCACTCAGCGGTTCCTGCTTGCGGAGTCGCTTGCCCGTGAGTCTCCCGGGCGTCAGAGGTCGGCGCGCGGCCACAGAACTTCCGCGCGCCGGCGCGCCCATGGCAGGGACCGGAGCACCATGACCGTGACGACGAGGTACCAGAGACCGATCACCGGTCCGAGATCGATGAGGCCGGCGTTGCCGGGAGGCACCGGGAAGGTGGCCAGGTTGAGGACGAGGAGTCCCAGGGCGATGAGCACGCCGGCCGTTCCGACAGCGCGACCCAGCCTGGGATGACGGAGCATGCTCGAAGCCAGGAGCAGGGTCCCGCAGCCGAGATAGACGTCCCAGGCCACGTCGAGTCCCAACCACACCGCTTGCGCCTCCGGGCCGGGTTTGCCGTGGATTCGCATGCCGGTCGCCGCCTGAACGAGGAACATCGCCGTCACGAGCGCGCCGGCGAGCGCGTTGCTGACCGCGCCGAGGTCCGCCGCTGCGGAGGGCCGGTCGAGAATCAGAAACTGCCGCAGTCCCCAGCTCGCGATTCCGAGCAACGGACCCATCGTCGCGGCGAGGACGACCCGGGAGTCCCCGGGGAGCGGGCTGAACGCGACGAGCGGATACACGATGCACGTCGCGAGACCCGCGATGGCCCCCCACCGGACCAACCGGTTCGAGCTCGCACGGCGATCCTGGCCGGAAACGAGGCCCGCGGGATCGAGTGGAGTCATGGCGGGCAGTTTCGCACAGGACGACGGCGTGCGGGGGGAATGTCCCTCGGCGCCGGGAGGTTGCGTTCTCCGATCCGGCAAGGAGGCTCGATGCGCGTCCGGAAACTCCTGCCCCTGGTTTGCGTCTGGTGCCTCGCGGCGGCGGTCCCGGCCCAGCAACCACCGCCACAGCAATCTCCGGCCGAAACGCATCCGACCCCGCCGCCGACGGACGTCGACGTCCGGATGATCCGGCTGAAGATCTCCGCCGGAGACCTGCCGAGCGCGGAATCAATCCTGGAATACCACCGCGCGGAGAAGGGGGAGAACGGCGATTACCTGCTCGGCCTCGCCTGGGTCGCGCGCGGCGCCGCGCTGATGGGGGATTGGAAGGCGGCCTCGCGCTACGCGGCTTCGGCCCGCGAGATGGCCGAGTCGAGGCTGAAGACCCCGGCCGACTACGACTCCAACCGGGAGGCGGTCTACGCGCTCGGCACCGCCATCGAGATCCGGGCGCAGGCGCTCGTAGCGGCCGGCAAGATGGCGGAAGCGATCCGTTACCTGGAGGCGAGCTCGAAGGAGCAGGAGAAGGCCCCCTACAACCTGCGCGCGCGGATCTGGAAGCGCCGGAACATGATCGAGCTCGAGGGGAAGCCGGCCCCCGCCTTCCGGGCGGAGGACCACGTCGGCGCCGAGTTCCCCTCCATCGAGTCCCTGCGCGGGAAGCCGGTCGTCCTCTTCTTCTGGTGGGAATCGTGCGGCGACTGCAAGATGCAGGCGGCGGCGTTTCGCAGGACCGTCGAGAAATACGCCCCGAGAGGCGTCGCGTTCGTCGCTCCGACCCGGTTCTATTCTGCCGACCGCGGCGAGGAGAAACAGAAGATCGAAAAAGCCTGGAAGGAGATCTACGCTCTCCCCGACTCCGTCTCGGCCCCGATCAGCGACGAGGCGATGCTGCGCTACGGCGTCTCCGCGACGCCGACCTTCGCGTTGGTCGACCGGAAGGGGATCGTCGTTCGCTACTCGCCCACGAGAATGACGGAGGAGCGTCTCTCCCGGGAGATCGAAGCGCTGCTGCGCTGAATCAGTCCCCCGAGGTGGCCCAGCCCTCCTCGTCCAGCTTCCAGGCGCCCCCTTCCCTGACCAGGCTGACCTTTCCCCTGAGCGCGTTGCCCCGCGCGCTGGTGGCCGTCCCCTCGAGCGTGCACTTGTCGCCGTCGACCGTCTCCTTCGTGATCTTCAGGTTCTTCACGTTCGCGCTCTCCTTGAGCCGGCCGAGCCAGACGGGCTGGTCCTTCTTCGGCTGCGACTCCAGCATCCCGCGGTACGCCCGCGAGAGATGCGGCAGCACCTCCGGCAGCGCCTTCGCCTTGACGACGGCGTCGTGGTAATCCAGATACGCCTGAGTGGGCGTCTTCGCGTCGGCGCCCGCAGCGGAGCGCGCGCCCAGGAAGACGACGGCCGCGCAGATTCCCATCACGACACAGAGCCGGGTTCTCATCGTTTCCTCCTCGCCTCGCGGCGCCTCGGCGTCAGCTCCTCGGGTCCCGCCAGATCAACCGCTCGTCGGAGCGGGTCTGCATGAAGTCGGGGCACCTGCCGTCGCCGCCGCCGATCCCGCCGTCCGGCTCGCAGAGAACGGCCCCGTTCCCGTCGTAGACGACGCTCCGGATGTCGCAGCAGCGGCTCGGCCGGAAATAGACCGTCCCGCCGCGATAACTGTAGCTGTAGATCGCCGAGGGAGGAGACGTCGTGGGCTCGCTCTGAATCTGCGCGATCAAAGCCTGAAGCCAGAGGGGGAATGCTTCGGGCTCCGTCGGAGAGCGCTGCCCGCAGCCGCCCGCCAGGAGGAGAGCGGCGCACAGGATGGAGGGGAGAGCAGATCGTTTCAAGGCCCATCCTCCGGAAGAAGACCGCCGGCGAAGAGCTTACTCCTCGGGCGGCCGGGTCCCGGCCTCCTCCTACCGGGGACTGATCGTGCCGGCGGCCGGCCAGTCGGTGTCGCCGACGCGCTTCAGGTTCATCTCGAAGAAGCGGACCGGGTCCTTGCCGGGCGCGATCCGGTCGCCCACCTCCCGCCAGGCACCGTCCTTGATGACCGCCGTGTAGCGGATCGTCACGGGTCCGGCGGGGATCTCCCACACGTAGCCGTCGGCCGCGGGCGTCAGCACGAAATCGCCGGCCCGCCCCATCGCGTAGGAGTGCAGCACGTAGCCCTTTTTCTCGGGGCTGTACGAGATGATGCCCAACGCGTTGAATCCAACCTTGCCGTCCGCGGCGTAGCTCCGACCCTCGATGACCTTCACCGAGCCGTCGAGAAAGGGGCCGATCCGCTCCGTCTGCGTGACGTTGTGCTTTTCGCCCGACTCGAGGATGGTCCACGCGGGGCCCCTCCAGACTCCATCCATGAACGCGAACCGGACCAGGGCCTCGCGCTCCGCCGCGATGAGGGCCGCCGGGTCCTGGCGCCCCTGTCCGAGGGAGATCATCGACACCGACATGGCCGCCACCGCGAGGGCGAACGCCTCGAGCCGTCGTTTGAGCATCCTCTAGTCCCCCTTTTGCAAATGGGGCGCGAGCTCGGCGGAATACTCCTCGAAGAGAAGGGCGTTCCCGCCCGCGCCCTTGACCTTGTACATCAAATCGTCGGCGCGGCGGATGAACAATCTCGGAATTGGCCGGGGGAGAAAGGAACACCGCCACGCCGATGCTGAAGCCGACCGGCCAGCCGTTTTGTCTCCGGTACTTCGACCGGCCTTCCTCATCGGTGGGAATGGCGGTCCGGGAATGCGGCCAGGAACGCGGCGGCGAAGGGGGAGCGCTCGATCGCCGCCTCGTCGAGCCGGGTCTTCCACTGAAGGCCATCGCTGTTGGCCAGGAGGATGAGAGTGAGCCGCTCGGCGGACTTTTCGTTGAGGACTTTCAGGTAGAGAGCCGAATACTGTCCCTCCCAGAGCCCCGTGTGCCACGCCAGGCGCCGCCCCTCGAATTCGGCGAGAAACCATCCGAGCCCGTAGGGCAGTACCGTGCCGGCGGGCGTGACCGTCGGAGTCCAGAGCTTCGCGCGCCAGTCGGCGGAAAGCAGCCGCCCGTCGGAGAGAGCGATGTCGATGCGCGCCAGGTCCATCGCGCTCGCGATGACGCCGCCTGCCGCGCCGTCTCCTTGCGGCGGCGGAGGTTCCGATCGGACGATCGCGCCGCCGGAATCGGTGTGGTAAGGCTCCGCGAGGAGCGCGGCGAGATCGGCGCGGAGCGGCAGCCGCCGGTGGATCCTGGCCGCGTGAAGCGTGCCGGCCGGGCGGAAAACGTAAGCCTCCACGAGGTCCGAGAACGGGCGCCCGGCCACCTCGGCCATCGGGCGCGACGCCCACGAGTAGGAGGGCGGGTTGTACCAGAACCGGCTCCCGGGCTCGCCGTTCGCCGTCATCGAGAGGACATGGCGCAGCGTGAGCCGGTCGCTTTCGCAGGCGAAGTCGGAGAAGAAGACGCCCCCCTCCGCGCGCGCCGCCTCGCAAAACTCGGCAAAGCCCTTGTAACTCCGCATCGCGCGGTCCAGGTCCAGGACTCCGTCCTGCGCGAGCCGCAGCGCCACCACCGCCGAGATGGGCTTGCTCACCGACGCGATATTGAACGGCGTCTCGGGCGTCACGGGAGTCCGTCGCTCGACGTCGGCGAAACCGAAGCCCCGCGCGAGGACGACCGTCGTGTCCCGGAGAACGACCACCGCGAGCCCGGGGATGCGCTCGGCCCGTCGGAGCTCATCGAAGCGCGCGGCCAGGCGGGTCGCGACCGCCTCGTCCTCACCCCGCCCGCCCGAGCCGGCCTTCTTCGAGAGCATGCCCGCGCATCCGCCGACGAGCAAGACGGCGATAGCGATCGCGAGGGCTTGAGGTCTGGAAATCATGGGATGTCGGGACAATTCGGCCGCCCGGTCTTCCGCTCGGCTGCGCAACTTGTGACGATATCAAGGTCGGCCGTGTCGCTCGACTCGTGGCCCCCGGCCGTCGGGCGATCCGAGTCTTGACCCGGTTGTCAATGGGGGCGGGTAGGATTCGTCCATGAGAGACCGGGGCGTCGCCTCGACCGACCCTCGCGCGAAGACGGAGGCGGCATGAGGGACCTGATCCGGGATACGCGCATCGCGGCGCGGATGCTCTGGAGGAGTCCCGGTTTCACCGCCGTCGCGCTCGCGACGATCGCGCTCGGCATCGGCGGCAACACCGCCATGTTCAGCGTGGTCAACGCCGTTGGCATCGAGCTCGGACAGGATGCGGAGATCCTCCGCCTGTCGGCTCGGTTTCCGGCTCACATACGGTATCGGGTACGACACCGCGTCCCCCGTGATGAGCACCTTCTCCGTTGGAAGGTAGAGAACCGTGGTGCCTTCGGCATCGCCCGTGACGCTCATGAAGCGAAACTTCCGGCCTCCGTGAAGCAGGGTGAGTTTGTCGGTGAAAGTCACTGTCGGAAAGACCCTCCGGAGCTTCTTCGACTCGGCCACGAAGGTCGCGTAGTCGAGAAGGTCCGACTGGTCCTGACGCCGCTGTTCCGGCGTCAGGACGGTTCCGTCCTCCTCCTTGCCGGTGGCGACCTCTTTCGCGAACGCGTCTTGCCTGGCCTTGAGCTCGTCGGCGAACCTCACGGGCCAGACGTCGGCCATCTTCCGCATGAGCTGGTCGGTCTGCTCCGTCGCGATGATCTCGAGGCCGGGGAAGGCGTCCGCGTAGACGTCATTGCCCGACCAGTGGTCCGGGTGGCCGTGGGAGTTGACGACATACCGCACGGGTTTGTCGGTCATCTTGCGGATTTCCGCCAGGATCAGCCGCGCGCTGGATGGCCGGGTGTTCGAGTCGAAGACCAGGACGTCCTTGTCGTTGACGATGACGATCGAGTTGAGCTGCCGGACGTAGCTGTCTCGCATCGTCATGAATTGAGAGATGCCGTCCGCGATGACGGTCTTTCGGATGTCCCGGCCGGAGGCTTCCATGTGAGTGAATTCGACCTGCGCTCCCGCTCCGGCCGGCAAACAGGCGGCGAGGGCCGTCAGGAGGAGCGCCCGTCTGCGCCGCGTTCGCATGACCGTCATGTCGTTTCTCCTCTCTCTCTCGACCGTCCCGCCATCCGGTGCCGGAACTCCGGATGACGCCCGTCCCGGGACGGCCCCGCATCAAATGTGATGATTCCACGTCCAGCCAATCCGCCACCTGCCCGCGCCGACGGGAACCGGTCGCTCGACCTCCCATATCCCCGCGCCCGCCGGACGACCCGGGCCTTGACCTGATTCTCATGAAAGGCGGGAAGCGGGCCAGGATTCGTCCAGGAGTCCGCGTCCAGGCCGATGCTCGGTCACGCGGCCAGGTACCGCGGCAGCTCGAAATCGTCGTGCAGCGAACGCGCCAGCAGCCGCTTCGCGAAGATCCGGATCGAGAGCGCGTGGACGGCGACGTTGCGCACCTTGAGCGCGAGCGCGGTCTCCGGCGCGAAGAAGCCGCGGAACCGGAGAACCGCCTTCTGCCTGGCGGTCGCGAACGAGCGCAGCCGCGCGTCGTACGCCGCGAAGGCTCGCGCGAAATCGCCGCCGGCCCGATGAAGCTCGCCGGCGAGGACACAGGCCGCGGTCATCGCCAGTCCGGTGCCTTCCCCGGCGAGAACCGTGCCGAACAGAGCGACACTCTCTCGAGCGCGCCGCCGAGCTTGTCAGGCCTGGAGACCCTGAGTGACTATCAAATGCGATCTCGTGGTTCGCTCGCGTATCGCCCGAAGTCGCACGTACTCGGGCGAAGACCACCAGGCTTTGACGTGAGCCACGTCCGGGAACTCGAGAATGGCACAGCGCTTGGGTGACCAATCGCCCTCGAGCACCTCGGTTGCTCCGCCGCGAGCCAGGTAGCGGCCCCCGTGTGCCGCGATGGTGGCCGGTACCTGCTTTCGGTATTCCTCGTACCCGGCGCTGTCCAGTACTTCAATATCTGCAATCACGTACGTAGCCATGCGTGCCTCCTCAAGGTTGAAAGCATGTCCTGGGCCTCTTCGTCGGAAATCACCGCCCCGACTCGCCTAAGGGCTTGCGGTTCACCGGCGCGGTCAATTGCCGAGTCCGCCGCGACGAGGGATCAGGCAGCCGCATCTATGCCGGTGGATTGGGCGCTTCCGGCCACTCGGCATCTGGTTGTGCGGGCGGCGGTTGGTTTGGGCCTAGGTTGTCCGAGCTGACCTGGGCATAAACAAAGTTCTCCGGTGGAATGGGATCTCCCGAGAGCCTTCGGAGCAAAGCCAACTGGCCTGCGTGGGTCATGGCATCGGACAGGGGACCTTGCAGAAGCTGGGTGGGGCTGATGCCCTGCCACCGCTGTTCGGCCGCGATCAGATCTCCGAGTTCGGCCAGGGTCTCATGGAACCGCTCGACCTCGACACTGAACGCGGGCAGGATCTCGGGACGATAGGTCCCCCCGATGAAGAACGTTCGTGCGTAGCCGATGACGCTGTTCATGTGCGCGACGAGCTCATGGGGAGTTCGGACACCGGGCGCCGGCCTGAACGTCGCGAACTGCGGCTTGCAGTCCCGGACGGCTTTCTGCGTGCGATAGGCGATTGCGGCAAGGAAGTGTCGTAGAAGGGCGCCCGTTTCGGTCATGGGCGAAGTCTAGCGAAAAGTTCTCTCGGCCGCCGAATGGACCCGCGCCTCAGCGGCCCGAGCTCGTCTTCCGTGCCTACGGGCTGCCCGAGGCGATCCGGACCGATAACCCGAGCGGCTCCCGCCGCTGGAGTACCCCGGCCACTTCGAGGTCCGCCGCGTCAGCCGCAACGGCGGCATCCGCTGGAAGAAGGGGTGGGTCAACATCAGCACCAGCATCCTCGAGCAGAAGGTCGGTCTGGAAGAAGTCGACGACGGTGTCTGGTCTCTCTACTTCGGCTCCCTCCTGATCGGCCGGTTCCACGAGGACGACTGACGCTCCACGGAGCCCGACTCGATTGAAAGAGCACGAAGCGCCGCCTATGGACGCCTTCGGAAATCGCTTTGCGATTCCGCGCAGTCGCCCACAGGCCTACTACTACTACGCGCTACAGAAAGGAGAACGCTCCAGGCCCCAAGGCCCTTTCCACCACAACGTTGTGTAAACCATGTCCCCGGTCTATTCTGTAAGCTATCTCCCCGGCTGCTCAGAACCTCAGTGTGCTGGCGACGAATCCCGCGACCTGTGATTGACGCGCATCGCATGACCCGTCAACACTCGCTTCAATGTGCCCTTCGCTTCGCCCACGTCGCCCGTCTCTGTGAAGGACGTTGCGGTAATGTCGGACCAGACTCCGTGCCACCGCATCTGCCTGCTCCCATCAACGAACCCGAAGTCGAGCACTAACGCCTTGCCATCCCATGACAGGGTCGAATTGGCATGCGAGGTCACGTCACATGCCTCGGCACCCGAGTTGTCACAGCGCATGGCCCGGAGTCTGTGCGTGCTGTCGTCCCACCACACGATCAGGAGAAGAAACTGTTCGCCGGATGCCGTCGACACGTGCTCTTTCTCGAGGAGGGTGAACCCGCCCGGCCCAACCTCCCACACCACTTCCCCGCGCGCGGTGCTGTCGGCGGTCGGCACGTCAGAAATGAAGGTGTCGTACGTGGTCGTCCAGGTTCCGGCGAGTGCCTTGGTGAGGCTCACCATCGCGGGCGCGGGTCGGGGTGACTGACCCAGACAGACGGTCGCCGCAACGCACAGCGTCGCAATCGAAGCGCTGAGGAGTCGACTCATGGCCGTGACCTCCAGGAGCATTCTGTGCCGGTCGCATGATTTCGACGCGATGTTGAAGCCGTCAGTGCCTGTGGACCTGCCCTTCTGGTCGAGATGACCTCCACGCGGCGGCCTAACGGCTTGCGGCTCAGCGGCGAGCGGCCGCCCGAAGGGCGGACGCGAGTCCGCTGCAGCCGCGCGTTAGACGGCCCGCCGATGCGAACGCCGCTTTCTTGCCGGTACGGCGGAAGCCTTCTTGACGAGCTTTCGCAGGGCATCGTTAACCGCCTTGCCAGTTGGAAACGCCCTGGAAAGCTCCGGTTCAATCAGTACGAGGTTCGTGCCTGCCGTGGCCCGTCGAAAATACTTCCCGCGAACTCCTGGACCGAGAGCCGACAAGTCGTACTCTGGCCTGAGGTTATCCGAGCGCTTCCTATCTTGTCTCCCGGTACTCATGAGCCTCTTTTCGCGTTGCCCTCCTGGCGCTGATGATCCGGATGCGGTCACCTCGGTCAAGATGGGCCACCATGATAACTCGCTCGCCAGTGGATTCGCCAATGGTGATGTACCGTTGCTCCCCTTCCGAATGGTCCGGTTCCTGGTAGGTCACCGCCAGCGGGTCTAGGAACATCGTCGCGGCCTCCGTGAAGGCGACGCCGTGCTTCTTGAGATTCCCGGCTGCCTTGTCCCAATCCCATTCGTAAACCACCGATGAAGTCTACCGCCGGCGACCGGTCCGGCCGATCTGAACGCCCTGTCGTCTAACGGCCCCAAGCTCAGCGGCGAGCGACCGCCCGCAGGGCGGACGCGAGTCCGCTGCAGCGCCGTGTTAGCCGCGCCAGCTGAGAGGGAACCGCTCTGGGTGCTCAATGGATTCGACGGCCAAATCCACGTCCAGGTCCGGCCAGTACAGATGATCTTCCTGGGGCCTCAGGACGTTCAGGATCTTGGAAACCGCAGCATCCTTGAACCAAGGGAAGGCTTCGAAAGGCACGAACAGCTCCCGGTCTCCGAGAAAGAGCCAGAAGCCCTGCCCCGAAATGTTGGCCACCTCAGCGTGAAAGGTGGTGCTGCCAAGCTTCTCTGATTTCATCCTTGCGCCTCTCTAGCAACTTGAGGATTCTACCAACCTCTCGATCTGGAACGCCGAAATTGGCTGCCAGCTCGATCCGAGGTTCCATCCAGAACTTCGCTTCTGCCTCAGCTGATTGCACATGGACGTGCATTCGAGCCTCTTCGCGCGAGAAGAAGAAGACCCGGATCCGACCCTCTCGAAATACCGTAGGGCTCATTGTCCGGTTTCGGCTAACGGCCCCAAGCTCAGCGGCGAGCGGCCGCCCGCAGGGCGGACGCGAGTCCGCTGAAGCGCGTTGTTCGGCGTGGCGTTCATCGAGGAGTCCTAACCGGCACCACGATACGCCCTCGCGGCTCTGCCGATTGGAGGCCACGCGCTGACCGGCACCGAACGCCGGGGCGCGATGCGATGGAAGCAATTCGATTCACCACCGCAATTCTCGCGGGCCGGAACTCCGGGAGTCGCCACGCCCCGGCGCCCGGCTTGAACGATAGCGATGTCACGGGGCTGCGCCCTCTGGAGTGCTTTCTTTACGCCAACGGCGATTTCGGAGGACTCCAATAATCACGCATGCGAGACCCACGAAAAAGCACGCGGCGAAGGAATCGCCGAGTATTGCCAACGCTAATCTGCCCGTGTCAGTACTCGCCTTCTCTGCAAGCTTGAACATCGTACCCGGGAGGAACAGAGCCACGCCGAACAAGAAGATCCCAACAGGCACAAGTTTGGAACGCCGGGCATTTCCCTTGCTCATGTGGCGTCCTGCACTTGTCCGTCGCCGAACGTCTTAAAGCTCACCGGCGACAGCGGCGCAGCCGCTGGCGTCCGGTGCAGCGCTGTGTTCGGCAAGAATAAGGACGGGTGTTGCGAACCGTCGTTGATGGCGTAGAGCCTCAGCCACCAGCTAACCATTGATTTCATCCACGATGATGTCCTGCTCCATTGCATCGCCAATAGCCGTATCGAGACGCACCAACAGTGCGACGAAGGACTCGCGCGGGCGGCGAACAAGCATAGCCAGTGTGTTGCCATCGCCGGCTGCCGTTGCGGCGCAGCGGATAGGGCCGATGCAACCAAATGTGATGTCCCCGTGGCCTTTCAGCAGGAATTCAATATTCTCCAGCCTCACGTCGGAACTCCCAGCCGGTGGCCCAACCTTATTTCTCGAATTCCTCACTTTCACGACAAGCTGTCGCCGAACGGTTTACGGCTCAGCGGCGAGCGCAGCGGAGCGGAGCGAGTCCGCTGAAGCCGCGTGTTCGGCGCGTGCGACATGTTCAGGCCACATCCAACCCCATGACTCACGGCGTCGACTTCGCCGCAAGATCGCGTTGGCAACGAGGGCAGACCTGTGCGGCTGCCGGGATTTGGGAGGCACAAAACTGACATTTCTTGGTCGGTCCGCGAAATGCCACGATTAGGATCAGGATCCCAAGAAGGCAGCCGAAGATTCCGCCGAGAACGAATCCTGTCAGGAAGAAGTAGACCCCGACAAGAGCGATGATGCTCCCCAGGATTTTCCCCATTCTTGCCCTCCTCTCAAGTTTTGAGATCGCTTCTCATGACACGAGGAATGAGGCAAACGGGAGCTTACCGCTCCCTCTTCTCTCCACGAACTGGTCACTCGGTTCGGCCGAGAGAAAAAGGCTGACCCTGCCGTTATCACGCAAAGCGAGCTTGGACAGATTTCGCCTGAGAAAGTCTGCCGGAACTCTGAGGTAGTGAAACTCCGAGAGGCGAGGTGCCGTCTGGCAAAGCAGGTGGAGGTTTCCAGATCCAGAGTTGTTGATGACGTCGCGGGGGATTTCAAGCCACCAAGCGGCCTGACCAGTCCAGGACTTTTCAGGTACGTAGAACTTCGAGGTGTAGGTCGGTTCGCCCTCCACGTTCCAGCGCGAGGACAGCCAACCGAGAGCATCGGATCTCAGTGACGACACGGTTCAGGCCCTCTCGAGAAAGCGCAAGTCGCCGAACGGCTTTAAGCTCAGCGGCGAGCGGCCGCCCGCAGGGCGGACGCGAGTCCGCTGAAGCGCGGTGTTCGGCGTGGCGTTCATTGAGGAGAACTGACCGACGCCACGATACTCCCCGATTCCCTGCCGATGAAATGCCCTGCACTGTCCGGCACCGACCGCCGGCGCTTGACGTGGTGGAAGGTAGCTCGGTTCGCCACGGCTCCTCATGCGAGCTCCGCCAGCGGGGAACGCCGGGCCGGCGCCCTGCTTGAACGCCTGTCGCCGAACGGCCCCAAGCTCAGCGGCGAGTGGCCGCCCGCAGGGCGGCCGCGAGTCCGCTGCAGCGCGTTGTTGGGCGGCGACAGTTGATTAGCTCGTGATTCCAGGCCCGAACTCAACGTGCCACCCCGCGGTTTCAGTCTGCGACCTTATCAAATGAAAAGATGAAATGGGGACCGATCGGGAGAGGTCGCGCGAGATGCGGACTCGATGCTCGGGCAAAAACTCGATGCGGTACGGCGACTCTCCCGCCGTCGGGCAGTCACACGACACCGCCAAGACCACAGCCCTGTCGTCGACCTGTCCTGACGGGTGGTACCCCGGCTCGTACAGCTGAATAAAGTAGCCCATCGCGGTTCCGCAGCGACGATGCAGCACTTCGCCCTGCAGCGAATCCGCTCCGCTCGACTTCCAGACGGTGCTCGTGTGACAGTTCGTACAGCCTTGGAGAAGCGCGAAGGTGAGCACAACCGCGAGTAGCGCCCGGTCGCCCAACGGCTGGCGGCTCAGCGGCGAGCGGCCGCCCGAAGGGCGGACGCGAGTCCGCTGAAGCCGCGTGTTCGGCGGGAGCTGCGCGGAAATGTGCCAGCTCTGGCCTGCCATTTCTTCCAACTACGATTGGACCTTGCGCCGTGGGGAACCCGGCTGCTCTTCAGGCCTACCGACGATGGCCTTCAGGACCGCGCCAGATGGCGAGGTGTCGGGTCTCATTTTCACTTCCTCTTCAACCACTCGGATTAGGGAATCGACGGTGTCGCGCAGAAAACTGATTTCGGGCCGGCCTGTCGATTCGAACAGAAAGTACCGGAAGCCATGGCGGACATGCTCGTAGTTTAGAAGCTGGACGATATTCAGCAGATCTTGACTAACCCAAAGGCCGGTCTTGGCGCAGCGTTCGAGCAGCTCTCTGAGGTTATGCCCCTCCTGCCCCCGAGGCACTGTGAGCCGGTGGGAGCGAAGGTAAGCCTTCAGCGCAAGCTCAATGACATGGCTAAAGAGGAAGTAAACCGGTGATGGCGCTTCCTTGTAAAGCGGCAGCAATGCTTTAGCAGCAACGTGAAACTCCCGTGCCGTGCTCAAGAACGCCTCAGCAGGGGTATCGTCTGTCCTGGTTATCTTCACAATGCCTCTTGCGCCCCTTCCCCCCAATTTACAACTCGCCGAACGGCCCCAAGCTCAGCGGCGAGCGGAGCGGAGCGCAGCGAGTCCGCTGCAGCGCATTGTTCGGCGTGGCGTTCATTGGCTGTCGCCCAAGTGGTGCGTTACGCGCAGCTCTCTCAGGTGTACAGATCGCCCCACCTCAAGTAAAACGCGAAGAATGGGTCTGTGATGTGTAACTTCTTCTCCTCCTCCTCAAAGTCGATTACGGGGGTGGAGCTTTGGTCGCTCGCGGCGATGGTCGCCATGTGCTTCAGAACGCGAGCCACCTCGTGCAGCTGAGGAATTTGAGATGCCGAGACCTCGCGAATCGCGGCGCGGAGATCCTCGTACTCGAGGCTTATTAGCCCTGGGCGAAGGCTGGCCAGGGCCTGCAGGATGAGCTCATAAATGTCGACCTCGCGACCGTCCTTCAGGTGTCTGGTAATCCGGTCGGTACGCTGCCTCGGGCCGCGAGCCAGTTTTTCAAAGATGGGACGGCCAATTGTGTCGGCAACCTCACGGAGAACCACGTCGACGTCGTCAGCCGAGAGGTTGAGTTGTCCGACCGCCCCAGTTGCCGCACCATGCTGCTTTGCGATTCCCCTGCAAAAGTCTTGCATGAGGTGAGGGCTACCGATCGCCTCGTCCGCAAGGCGGTTAGAGTCGGGCTCCGCCAATGAATAGTCGAGAAGGGCGAAGCCCGTGTCGGGGATAAACCGCAGTTCTTCCTCCGTCCAAGCAGGGATCTCGATGGCAAGAATGCGACCTGCCATTTCGCGCTCAACCTTCACCGCATCGTATCGGCGATGGGGAATCGCGATAACCACGACCGGGAGGCCGTCGAAAATCAGAGGTTTGAGAGCTCGGACAACATCCCCCTGCAGATCCTTCGGCAGATAATGAAAGTCGTCAATCAGCAGGGGAATGTTGGCCTCTCTGAGCCCAGCAAGGGCGGCAACCCTGGATGAGACGGTTCGGGAGCCCTTTTGGCTCTTCCCGGATGATTGCCCCAGCGTACCGCTCAGCTCTCCACTACCTTTCGCAACTAGAAAGTTAGCTTCGGCCTTGCCTGAGGCGCCGAGTTCAGCCGAGCGCGAGGCGGAATGCTCCTCCTCAACGCTTTGAAACAGCCTCAAGCGCTGCAAGATTAGTTGCCAGAACTCCTCCTCTGAGGACACTGTCCCGCCATCGATCCAGATCGCTTCCTCCAAGGGCAGCACCTTTCGAGTAAGCACTGTTTTGCCAGACTTCGTCTGGCCGGTGACAGTCACGAGCTTGCAAAGGTTGTCCTTGACTTCCGAGAGGCGCTGTTCCAACCCGAGGTCGACGCGGGGGTTGTACGTGTGCCTCGGAAAGCCGCCAGGGACAAAGACATCCTGGTAACGCATGACGATCGCTCTATAACCTGGCGCCGAACGATTTGCGGCTCAGCGGCGAGCGCAAGCGAGTCCGCTGCAGCCGCGGGTTCGGCGAGACGCTGGAGTTGAGCCGGGGCTCCTTCCGCCGAGCGTGAGCGGCCAGAGCCGATACCTCGGCGATGATTCTCGCCAGCGACCGGCGGGGGATGTACTCCTCCGGGTAGGATTTACCGATTCGCCGCGAATTGTCGCTCTGGTTGAAGAGCCGGATGACATCGACCTTTCTCCACCGCTTCTTGAGAGTGAGCGGTGAAACAACCATCAGGTCTGGATGGAAGGCCCACCCTTCACCCGTAGCGTCGACCATTTCCATCGGCTCTGTCTTCTGAAGATTCTGCTGCCCAATCTCGCGTTGAAAGGCAGCCGGTGAGGCCGCCGCGATCAGCTCGCGATCAACGGCCAGCATGACCGGGAATCTCGGTCGGCGGAACACGTACTCGATCTTAGTCCTCATCCTCGATCCACCTGTCGCCGAACGGCTTGCGGCTCAGCGGCGAGCGCAGCGGAGCGGAGCGAGTCCGCTGAAGCCGCGGGTTCGGCGGCATGCTGTTCACTCGACCACCGGCGGAAGTTGGGCCATCCGTGCCCCACAGTTGTTGCACATCATCACCCAGCTCCCCGGATCCGTCTCATGCTCGAGGCTTGCGGTGAACCTATTCGACACCACAAACTTGCGATTCATATCCCCTTGAACCGCGTGGGCGAATAACTGCCGTGTCACCGGATCAGGGTCTGCGAGCCCCTGCTGGATTTCAGCCTCGGTAGCCCGTCGTAGCTTTCCGCCACAGCGATGACATGGCTGCGTCGGCGGGAATCTCACGAGGTCCACCACGTCTTACTCAAAGAAGCGTGGTGTTCATCGACGGCTGCGGACGGTCGCCTCCGCCCCGTAGCAATCCGGAGCACCGCAGGTGCAACGCTCCTTCGATCCTTTCGGGCGACCGTCCAGTATGCCCGAGGGAATCGACGACCGGCCGAACGTATTTGTGGAGGGCTGGTGACTACCTACCAATTCCATCTCCCGGAGTCTTGCTCGAGCAGGGCACCGATGTCGTTCAAGGATTGTGACCTTGACCTGAGAAAGGCCGCCGCGAGCATTTACGTAAGTTTGCCAATCAGGGCTTCGTCCGACGAAGTTATGCGCCCTTTGCTCAGATCCTGATCCAATGTGGAAGAACGCAGTCTCGGCCAGCATCGTGTGACCGTAGACCACCTCACTTCCGGGCGCATTATCACCAAGGTCGGCCATCACCGCCACCTTCCGAATGCGGAGGCGCCGAACGATTTGCGGCTCAGCGGCGAGCGCAGCGGAGCGGAGCGAGTCCGCTGAAGCCGCGGGTTCGGCGAGAGCTGGTTGATGAGCCGGGGCATGGAGCGACGATACGCCTTCGCTGGGATGCTGTTCAACGTGTCAGGGCGTGCGCTGGTGGAAGGCGTTGAGACGAAAGGGACGGGCGATTCTGCGGCGGGATCTCGGCTGGCGCCGGCCAGGACGAAACGGGTGCACGATGCTAGTTCGGGCCACGACGCGAGTGGGCGCACGCCCGGACCTTCACCTTTTCAGCGAGTCGCCGAACATAGATTAGGCGTCCTAATCCCCGGAGCAAACGCGACACGGACGTGTCGCATAACGTTGGTCGGCTTTGGGGACTCCTGTCTTCGGTATCTTCATGGCCGGAAAGGGATTATGTTCCGAAATGATTGCCCGTGTCGCGGTTTTTAGGCGACAGATTTCATTAAATTCGTGACGCATAACATTGGCGAGGCCTGTATTCATCGCGCTTTTGTCGCGGGGTCAGACTTTGCTTGGCCACGAAGCGTTTCATGGATAAGCACATGCGCTTCGTCGCTCCTTGGCTGGGGAGCAGCAACGAGCTCAAGCAAGCTGAAAACGCGCGCATGGATCATGGGGACGTATTCGTGAGGGGTGGAAGGCGGATGCCGCGGTCTTCGTCGACGAGGAGGGTTAGGTCAACGGGGGAGATGGGGCCCAGGAGTTGGAGCGTGCCGGAAGGCCATCGGACAGTCAGCGATTCGACGTAGGTGGCTGAGCCCAGGCCGAGGTGGGCGATTGGGCTGCCGGTCGAGAGGTAGCCGCTGGCGTTTCCGGTTTCCACCATCAAATGGCGGCCCCCGGGGAGCAGGGCCGTGATTCTCGCGCCGACGCCGTCGCGGTTGTCGCGGCCGGGGGTGCCGCGGAGCTTGATACGGAGGTAGTGCTCGTTCGCGCGGCGGGAGCCGACGAAGAGGGCCTCCGGGGCCTGGACGGAGCGGACGTAGAGGTCGAGAGCGCCGTCGTTGTTGGCGTCGAAGGCGACGACGGCGCGGCCGTTGGCTTCGAGGTCGAGGCCATCGAGGAAGGAGCGTTCTTCGAAAACATCGCCGGCGGGGGAGCGGTTCGCGTCGCCGGAGCGATTACGGAAGTAGCGGTCACGTTCGGCGCCGGCGATGCCGGCGCCCTTGAGGTCGAAGGTCTTCGTGCCAGCGACGTAGTCGTCCCAGTAGGCGAGGGACTGCCACCAGAACTCGAGCTCGCGGTCGTGGTCGCGGCCGTCCCCCCACATTCCGTTGGTCGCGTAGATGTCGGGCCAGGAGTCGTTGTCGAGGTCGGCGGCGACGGAGCTCCAGTTCCAGCCGGCGTGCGCGGCGCCGGAGCGCGCGGTCGCGTCGGCGAAAGTGTGGTCGGACTTCTGGAGGAGGAGGGAGTTGCCGGTCGCCATCCTCTCCATCCAGCGGATCGCGATCGGAAGGAAGACGCGGCCGGGGAATCCGACCGGCAGGGAGGGGTAGTCGTGGAGGAAGTACCACTGCGTGTCGGTGCCCGTTGTATAGAGGTCGAGGAGCCCGTCGCCGTTGAAATCCGCGATCGTGCCGGACATGCCGTAGGCGCGGGCCTGCGCTCCCGCCTTGCCGGCCATGTCCACGAAGCGGCGGCCGCCGTCGTTTCGATAGAGATTCTTCAAGCCGAAATCGTTTGTTACGAGGAGGTCGGGTCGGCCGTCGCCGTCATAGTCCGCGAAGATGGAGGAGAGGGACCAGCGCGTCGTCTTTCCGATGCCCCAGGCGGCGGCAGCGTCGGTGAAGCGGCCGTGGCCGTCGTTGATGTAGAGGTGGTTGCGCTCCCCGTCGTTCGCGTCGAAAGGGGGATCGGGCATCTTGTTGTAGTAATCGCCGGTGACGCAGACGAAGAGGTCGAGGTCGCCGTCGCCGTCCACGTCGGCGAACGCGGCCGAACGGGAGTTGCCGGCGACGGAGATGCCGGAAGCGCTCGTCGTCTCCTCGAACGTGCCGTTGCCCCGGTTGCGAAAGAGGCGGGCGGGGCCAAAGGCGTCGGTAACGAAGAGATCGGGCCAGCCGTCGCCATCCACGTCCCCCGCGGCGATCCCGGTCGCGGCGATGCCGCGGCCGTCGGGCGTCGCGAGGCCGGCCTCGACGGTCACGTCGGTGAAGTGACCGGCCGCCGCACGCGGCCGGTCATCCTGAGCGTCGTGAGGCGAGAGGGACCTTTTCCAATTCCCGTCGTTCCTGTAGAGGATCGAGCGCACGCCGTCCGAGACGAAGAGGTCTTCGTAGCCGTCGCCGTTGTAGTCGAGGACCGCCACTCCGGAGCCGGGCCAGATGTCGGCGATCAGGTGGTTGGTCAGCTTCAACGGCGGGTCGCGGCGCGGCGCGCCGAGTCCGGATTGCGCGGTCGCGTCGTGGAAGCGGGGCGAGGCGTTTTCCCGCTCGGAAACGGACCGGTCGAACGTCGCGGTGATCTCCATGGGGACCGGGACGGACTCGGGTGCGGCGCCGGGGGGCGCGTCCTTCGGCGCCGGCGTCGGATCGGTGCGCGGGTCCCACTCGGCGGCGATCAGGACGTCGGCGCTCCTCTCGACGCGCGCGCCGTCGCCTCGAAACCCCCCGACCGTGAAGCGGACACGCCCGCGCGTGACTTCGCGTTGGGGAGAGATGTCGTGCGCGGGTTTCTCCACGCGGTACGTGATCCACGCGATCCGGTCGAGGCCGTCCCAGGACCATTGGCGCAGACGCGGCATGCCGGCCGGGTCGGAGGGCGCGGGGTCGCGTTTCTCCAGGGCCCGGCGGGTGTCCTCGATCGCGTTGCGCCACCGTTCCAGGCGGTGCATCCACGGGACGAAGTCGCGGCGGAGCCGCGTGAGGGAGGCGTTCTGATAGGTCCAGGTCCCGGCAGCGAGGAGGAGGACCGCCGCCAGGGTCCACAGTGTCTTCGCGCGGCGCGTCTTCATCGGGCTAATTCGGCTGACGGGAGCAGATCCCTCGCCGCGCTCGGGATGACAAGCGAAGGAGAGAAGCTCGGGATGACAAGCGAAGGAGAGAAGCTCGGGATGACAAGCGAAGGAGAGAAGCTCGGGATGACAAGCGAAGGAGAGAAGCTCGGGATGACAAGCGAAGGAGAGAGGCTCGGGATGACAGGGGGAGGAGAGGACCCGGGATCGCGGAACGCTCTTCGCCGGGCGACTGGGCCAACCGGGCGCCGCACCCGCGCACCGGGCGGGTTCTTGTTTCGTTCAAGCCGGCGGCGAGTCTACCGCGTGCGGCGAGGCTTGTTTCCGGGCGGCGCGTAGAGGATGATGCGCCGAACTTTCTGAAAGGAGTTGCAATGCGTTTCGCCAGAAGGGTCGTCGTGCTTTCCGCGCTGTCCGCGGTTCTGACACTTTCCCTCGCTTTCGCCGCCGACTCGAAGAACATCGAGGCAACGCCTCAGGCGAAGGCCTACCGGGCGCTTCTCAAGACGATCGCCGCCGGAGATTTCGAAGGCATGAAGAAGTGCATGACGAAGGAGTCCGCCGCGGGCATCGACAAGCAGACCAAGGAGATGAACCTGGACAAGAAGAAGGGAATGGAGCTCATGAAGGCCATGACGCCGGCCAACCTCAAGCTGACGTCGCTCAAGGTGGAGGGGAAGAAGGCCACGCTCGAAGCCTCCGGCATGGTGGACAAGGAGATGAACAAGGGAACGATCGCGATGGAGCAGGAAGACGGCCAGTGGAAGATCGCCAACCAGAGCTGGACCAACGCCAAGTAGTCACAGTCCCCTAGCGGAATAAATCTCCCCTCGCGCGCGCTGCGACCGGAGTCATGTCACGCCGCCGGAAGCTCCTCGTCGCCGCGGGCCTGTCGGGCGCCGCCGGCTTCGCGCTGGTCGCGGCCGGCTGCGCGCTCTCCGCGCCTCGCTGGCGCGGGCCGGCCGGCCCCCACTTCGACGGCAAACGCTTCCGTTCGATCGAGCCGCTCGGACATGGCTTCTCCGATTTCCTGCGATGGATGACGCATCGCGAGCGCGGGCCGTGGCGCGACTTCACCGAGACGCCTCCCGGTCCCCGGCCGCCGGAGCGCGTGGGCGACGGGAGGCTCCGCGTCACGTTCGTCAACCACGCGACGGTCCTCATCCAGATGGACGGAGTGAACGTCCTGACGGACCCCGTCTGGTCGCAGAGAGTCTCTCCGGTCTCCTTCGCCGGGCCGCGGCGCCACCGTCCTCCCGGCATCCGCTTTTCCGATCTGCCGCCGATCGACGCCGTCCTCGTCAGCCACAACCACTACGACCACATGGACGTCGCGACGCTGCGCCGCCTCTCCCGGGTTCACCAGGCCCCGGTCTTCGCCGGCCTTGGCAACGCGGCGTTCCTCGAGAAGAGCGGCGTGCCGCGCTCGCGGGACCTCGACTGGTGGGACTCGGTGACGCTCACGCCGGGCGTGTCGCTGACGGCGGTGCCCGCGCGCCACTTCTCCAGCCGAGGCCCCTTCGACCGCGACTTCACGCTCTGGTGCGGATGGGTCGTGACGGGTCCGTCGGGTTCCGTCTACTTCGCCGGCGACACGGGCTGGGGGTCGCATTTCCAGATGATCGGCGACCGCTTCCCGAACCTGCGCCTGGCGCTCCTGCCGATCGGCGCCTATCGTCCGCGCTGGTTCATGGCGCAGGCCCACATCAACCCCGAGGAAGCCATCCGCGCGCAGGAGACCCTCGGCGCCGAGACCGCCGTCGCCATCCACTTCGGCACGTTCGCCCAGGCTGACGACGGCGAATTCGAGCCGGTCGCCGAGTTGAACGCCGCTCTCCTGCGCCGCCCCGGCCCAAGGCCCCGATTTCTCGTCCTGGACAACGGCCAGTCCCTCGACGTCCCGCCCTCCGGCGCGGAGTGATGGGTCAGGGCTTTACGGCCGGAGGCTGGCCCGGATTATTCCTGGACACCCGGCCGAAACACGCGCATCTGGTTGAGAGGAAGTCTTCTTGTGACACTTCCTCGATCGAACCGCCGGGAACACGTTGTCCGCGACAGATCGGAGCGGCGGCCGGAGTCGTTGATGAATAATGCGGGCTAGGTGTCAGTCCTCAAGACGTTTTCCCCTGCGGGGCCTTCGTCGCGGACAACCGCCCGGAGTCGCCGTCGTTGCCCTCTGCGGCACGCGGCGGCCGGGCGGCACGGAGAAACCTCTGGCCGCCGCTCCGGTCCGAGGGCACAGAAGCCAGCCTTGCTGATCCGAGTCCGTGGCGTGTGCCCTCGGACAGGGCCGCTGCCGGGCAACGCCGTCGCCTCCGGGCTGCCACACTGCCTTTATCGAGCCGTGTGTCAGCCACGGCGTCGGGACGCCTCCCGGTGGCGGCCGTGAGCGAAGGCGCGCCACGAAGGATCCTCTTTCGCCTCGCTGCTACTGCGCCTTCGCGTTAGAGCGACGGCCGGCTCCTCTGTGACGGCCTGCCGGAGCGTGCCGCCGCGGGAGGCGGCCCGACGCCGGGGCGGGTTTTCAGCGGGATTCCGCGAGTCGCCCGGAGCGTCTCCCCCACACGGCCATCGCGCGAGTCATGGGAACAACGTGTTGAGAAATCACGGCTAGACCCACTTCGTGATGAGCTTGCCTTCCTTGTCGGTGAAGCCGCCGAGCAGGATCACCAGCAGGTCGAAGAGCCACCAGAGGCCGCACCCTCCGATCGTGAGGAGCTGCAGGAGCCCGGTGATCACCTTGCCGACGTAGAAGCGGTGAACGCCGAAGATCCCGAAGAAGAGACAGAGCAGGAACGCGGGGAGCTTTCTTTTCTCGCTCAAGATGATTTCCTTTCCGGGCCGGAAGCCGCGGGAAGCAGGTCGGCGGGGATCGGGTTGTCGGGACGCTCGTCGTCCCAGACAGCGCCCGCGATCCACCAGCGCTCCTCGTCCCGGAAGAGCTGGACGCTGTTGATGCCCCTGGCGATGATCGGTCCGTCGGCCGTATTGCGCGACTCGTAGGTGCTCAGGACGTGCGTGAAGTTGCCGAAGCGGACGGCGGTGCGGTGGATCTCGCGCTCGAAGAAGCCCTTCGCGAGGAAGAAGGAATTCGACGCGTCCACGTAACCCTGGTGATCGTAGACGTGGGCGCGAATCCGACCGCCCGAGGACCCGAGCGAAACGAAGCGAACGCCCGGGATGGAGAGCGTCCTGTCCCGCCCCCATTGCCGCGGGACCCCGGCGGCGCCCGAGATCACCTCGTAGAAGGCCGACAGGATGCCGTCGAGGGTGGCGACGTCCTTCTCGAGGGGCTTGATCGCCGGCACGGCGACGTGCGAGCGCTTCGCCGCCAGGAGCGGCGCGAGAATCGGAAGAGGCGCGATGCGCGCCAGGAAGAGCCGCCGGCTCGCGTTCATGCCGCGGATTCTATGGCGGCCCGCTCAGCGCGGAGCGGAAGGCGCGGCGAGCTTCGCGAGAAGGGCGCCGAAGCGCGGATCGGACTTGAGGCTCGCCAGGTCGGCGTCGCGTTCGAGCCGCTCGCGGGTCAGCCAGCCGGTGCCGGCCAACTCGGTCAGGCGGGCGAAGGCGTCGTCCCTGCGGCCCGACAGCGCGTAGGCGCAGGCGAGGTTGTAGATCAGGGGCGGGGCGCTCGCGCCCAGGTCCACGGCCTTCCTCAGGTGCTCGGCCGCCTCGGCGGGCTTGCCGGCGGCGAGCAGCGCCTCGCCGAGGTTCCGATGGATCGCCGGCCCGCTCTCGCCCATCTCGAGGACGCGCCGGAGCGCTTCGACCGCCTCGGCGGCCTTTCCCTGGCGCGTCAGCGCGAGGCCGAGGAGCCGCTGCGCCTCGCGGTCCTTCGGGTCCGCGGCGAGGATCTCCCGGTAAACGGCGGCGGCCTTGTCCGGCTCGTTGGCGTACAGGAACGCGGTGGCGCGGCGGGGAAGCAGCGCGGGAGGCGGCGGGGCCCCCGCGGGGGCGAGCGACGAAACGAGGAACTCCACGATGTCGCGGACGAGCTGCCGGGAGTGGACCGTGTCCTCGACGGCGTCGAAGGCGTGCGGCAGGTCCGGGGCGTTGACCATCGTCCACGGCGCGCCTTCTTTCGCCGCCCGCGCCCAGAGGGCGCGCTGCCCTTCGATGAGCGACGGGCCGTCGCGGCCCGCCATCACCCAGATGACCGGCAGGTCCTTGCGGAGGGCCGCCGCGTCGCCGGTGCCATAGAGGATCGCCGCGGCGCGGACGCCGGCGGGCGCGCCGTCCATGAGCAGCGGCAGCGCGGCGCGGACGTTGGCCGAGCAGGCCCAGACAGCCAGACGGGAGGAGTCGATCCGGAGAGCGGCGCCCTCCTTCGCGATGTGCGCGAGAAGCGCGCGCACGCTCTCGGCGGGCCTGGCCGGATCCGACTCGGCCGTGATGCCCACGAGGCCGTGCGCCGCGACGAGGCGCGCCCAGCTCTTGTAGATCTCCCACTCATTCAGCTTTCCGCCGACGCCGTTGACGAAGACGACGGCCGGACGCGGGATCGAGGCATCGCCGGCCGGATACGCCAGGTCCATGACGAGGGGCGCCTTGTCGGATCCCGAGGTCTCCGCGTAGGCGACGCCGCGGAAGACACGGACATTCTTGGCTTCGGGAACCGTCCACACCACGCTGTAGGTCGTGACGTCGTATGGAGAAGGGGATTGGGCGGAAGCCGGAGCGGCGCCGAGCGCCGCAGCGGCGAGGACGGCAAGCGGTCGGAATCGGGCCATGGCGACCTCCTTGGCTTCCTCGTCTGTACGGTTTCGGATTCCTGTTGTTTCGCCGGGCGCGCGAGGCCCCTCACCCCAACCCACTCCCGCCGGGAGAGGGAGCAGAGGTCAGACCTACTCCTCGGCCATCGTGCCTTTGGCTTCCTGCCAGGCGCGGTCCACGGCGGAGCGCGCGAAGAAGTCGCCGAAGGCGAAGCCGCGGTTCGGGTCGTCGCCGGCGAAGGTCTTTCGCCAGGCCGCGAGGTCCACGCGCTGGAGTGTCTGCTCCGCCGTCAGGCCCTGCCGGACCGCATCCTTCACCTGCGCGCGGATGGCCTCGAGCACGCCGATCACGTTCTTCGCGTGCTCCCAGTCGCGCATCACCGGGCCGTGCCCGGGCACGATCGCCGCGGCCTCGATCGTCACGAGTTTCTTCAAAGTCTCGATCCATTCCGCGGGATGGCACCCGTAGCCGTAGGGCACGGGCGCGACGAGCAGGTCTCCCGCCGCGACGACCTTCGCGTCGGGGATCTGAACGACGGTGTCGCCGGCGGTGTTGCCCTTTCCGAGGAAGAGGATCCGGACCTCCCGTTTGCCGAGGTGGACGGTCATGGCGGTCGAGAAGGTCACGTCGGGCGGGACGACCGCCGAGCCGGGGAGCTCCGCCATCTCGAGGCGGACGTCGTCGATCTGCGATCGCAGGTACTTCAGGACCGGCGCGGGCATGGGTGAGCCGTCCCGGTCCTCGCCTTTCTTGACGCGCCCTTCGAGGTACTCCAGGTAGCCCTGGTCGGTCTTCTCGATGTTGGCGAGGTAGCCGACCTGCTTCTCGACCATCTTCCTGCGCGTGAAATCCGTCGAGAGAAACCGGATTCCCGGGAAGGCGGCCCGGAACTCTCCATCGCCGACGATGTGGTCCAGGTGCCAGTGCGTATGGACCAGGAAGCGGACGGGCTTGTCCGTCCTCTTCCGGATCTCGGCGACCATCCTGCGCGCGAGCGTGGGAAAGCGGCCGGAGTCCACGACGAGGACGCCGTCATCCCCCACGACGGCGAGGACGTTGCCGCTGGGGACCGGACCGTTCGTCTCCGGCGAGATGAAAGCGAAGACCCCGTCGGCGAGATCGACGACCCGGTATATCCTCTCCGCCGGAAATTCCGCGCGGGCGCTCGCCACCAGCAGCAGGGCCGCGGCGACGAACGGCAGCGCCCTCTTCACAAGACTCATCTCGGCAGGGTGATACGGACCCGCGCAGCGGAGGTTCTGTAACTCCCGAGTCTCGAGTCCCGAGTCCCGACTACCTGTGCGTCCCCTCGATCTGCTCGATCGCGCGCTCGGCGGAGCGGCGGGCGAGAGGCTTGTTCTTCACGAGGTCGCGCAGCGCCGGCAGGGCGGACGAGGCGGCCGGGCCGATCTCGCCCAGCGCGGCGGCGCAGGCTCGCAGGACGTGCGTCACCTCGCTCTCGAATCGGCAGGCGGCGATCAAGGCGGGTGCGGCGCTCGCGGCCTCCGGGCCCATCGCTCCGATCGCGTTGGCCGACGTCATCCTCACGATCACGTCCGGGTCCTGGAGCTTCGCGACGAGCGCATCGAGCGCCGGCCTGGCGGCGCGCCCCTTGTTTTTCAACTCCAGCGCGGCGAGGCCGCGCATCACGGGATCCGGATCTTCCAACGCGGACGCGAGGCCCGAAATGGAGTCGGGAACGACCGGAGCCTTCACGGCCGCGGCCTTCGCCCAGCCGGCGGGGCCGGTGCGCGCGAGGATCACGTCGTCCACGCCGAGGTTGTAGCCGGAGGACGCCGCGTTCTTGCCGAGGCACACGAAGGTCAGTGTGTGGCGCCCCTTCGACATGCGCGGCCAGCCGATCTCGTAGTCCATGCCGACGTAGGTCTCCATCGCGTATCCGTCGAATTGCGTCTGCGGCCGCACGTCCGCGCCGGGCTCGTGCTCGAGGACGGGCGCGGCGGCGGGCTTGCCGTCGAGGAGCACGGTGTAGATGCCGTAGTCGGAGGCCTGGGCGACTTCGGTCGAGAGCTCGTAGTCGCCGTCTTCCTCCACGTCGAACGGGATCTCGATCCGCGAGCCTTCCCCCTGCCCCTCGAAGAGGAGAACGTCCTTGGACCAGAAGAGGTCCTTCGAGACGGAGGCCTTCCCCTTCTCCGCCCTGACCTCTCCGAGCGCGTTCTCGACTTCGATCTGCTTCGCGTTGCCCTGCGGGAGCCGCGCCGAGCCGTAGGGAATCGGCGGCAGCCCCCGAGCGATCCCCCGCTGGTACCAGTACGCGACGCTCGACATCAGGTCCACGCGCTCGCCGAAGGTGGACTTGACCGCGCCGTCCTCGTTGAACGTCCACCCCTTGTGCTCGATCTCGAAATGGAGCGACTTCCTGAAGGGGATCGGGTCCACGAGGTGCCAGCGGTATCCCGTCATCCGCGACCCGAGCCCCGTTCCCTGCGCGACCGGCACACCGGCGTACGGCCCGTGCTCGACGTGGAGGCCCCAGGCGTCGTTGAAGTAGTCCTCCGAGCCCGTCCCCTCGATGGACGCCTTCTTCTCCCCGTCCACGAAGAAGTGGTCGTCCCCTTCTCCGAACCAGCCCGCTTCCGCCTGGACGACGGAGAGCACCGTCCCGACGTAGAAGCCGCGCCCCTGGACGTCCAGGAAGACGTACGGCTTGCCATCGGCCGGCGCGGGCAGCTCCTGCCGGTAGCGCGCGTGGAAGTAGGCGGTGCCGGGCGGAAGCGCCTTCAACCTCTCCCAGTCCACGTGGTAGTACACGTTCGCGACGCGCCGCCGCCCTTCATTGGTGATCGTGATCCGGCACGACTTGCGGAAGGGCATCGGCCAGTAGCTGTTGCGCGCGCGGCCGTCGGAGCTGTCGCGGATCATGAGCGACTTGACCGGCCGCTCGAACCCGTGCCCGACGGCGAAGAAGTCCCCCACGGGTGCGTCCACGGAGGGCTCCGGGCTCCCGTCGTAATAAACGCGCAGCCGCAGGAGGCGCGGCCAGCCGAACTCGTTGGCGGCGATCGTCAGCCAGATGTGCGTGACGATCCCGGGCCCCGCGAGGTCCGCGAGCGTCACGGTCTCTCCCGGGATCGGCCGCTTGCTGTCGTCGTTCGAGTCGGGGTCCGCGTTGTTCGACGAGGAGCGCGCGGCCGTGAAGTCCTTCAGCTGCGGGAAGCGGAGCGGATCCACCGGCCCCACGACCGAGGACTGCGCGAGCGCGCCGCCCGAGGCGAGCGCACCGAGAGCGACGAGCGCGAGGAGCCTTCTCATGGAGCCTCCTTGTCGAGGCGCCGAGTATAAGAGCGCCACCGAAGTCGACCGATGGGCTACCTTCTCTTCTTGCGGATCAGGCTGACGATCCGCCCCGACGTCGGGCCCGCCTCCCTCGTCGCACGCGACGGCCTGGCTGCGACAGGGAGAACCTGGCCGTCGCCTGTCGCTCAGTCGCACACGAAGTGAGGCGATTGTTGTAGTACGTCATGCTCCTTCGCTCACGCTCCTCCGGGAGGCGGTCCCGCCGCCGTGGCTGCAGCTCGGCTTACCCCGGATGAAAGGCTCCGGCCGGATCCTTCCGTTGCGGCCGGCCGGCGCGTGCCGACGAAGGGAAACGCCGACGGATCCGGGGCGGGTTTTTCGCCACGATCACTTCGATCGTTACAGGGCACTAGGAGGAGGCGTCTTTTTTCTTGGCGAGCGACGGCGGGAGCGGCGCGGCGCGAAGGAAGTACTCCGGGGTGGCGTCGGCGGCGACGACGGCGCCGCGCGGGATCCGGATGCCGGCAGGGATCTGCGCGTTCTTCCCGACCGTCGTGATCCCCGGCCCCTCCGGGGGGCCCTTCGGGGTTCGGGGGGCCTGGCCGACGCGGGCGCCGCGGCCGACGCGCGTGATCTTGTCGATCACCGAGCGCTCGATCCGGGCATTGGCTTCGATGACGGTGTCGGTCAGGATGACCGAGGAGCGGATGACGGCTCCCGGTCCGACCGACACGCCGGCGGAGAGGACGCTCTTCTCCACGCGCGCTCCCGCCGAGATCACGCAGCCGTCGGTGAGCATGCTGTCTTTGACGACCGCGCCCTCCTGGATGCGGACGGGCGGGCGCTCCTCCGACTTCGTGTGCACGACCCAGGAGCGGTCGTTCAGATCCAGGGCGGGCGGGTGCTTGAGCAGGTCCATCTGCGTCTGCCAGTAGGCCTCGATCGTCCCCACGTCCACCCAGTAGCCCTGGAACGGATAGGCGAAGACCCGCAGGCCCCCCTGCAGCATCCGCGGGATCACGTCCTTGCCGAAGTCGTGCGAGGAGTCGCGTCGCCGCGCGTCCTCGGTCAGCATCTGCGCGAGAATCCGGCGCCCGAAGACGTAGACCCCCATGGACGCGAGCGTGCCCGGCGGCTCGGCGGGTTTCTCGACGAACTGCGTGACGCGGTACTCCGGATCCGTCGCGAGGATCCCCATGCGCGTGGCCTCTTCGCGCGTGACGTTCAAGGTCGCGATCGTCACGTCGGCCTGCTTGGAGCCGTGGAAGTCGATGAGCGAGGCGTAGTTCATCTTGTAGATGTGGTCGCCGGCGAGCACGAGGATCAGGTCCGGCTCCCCGCGCTCCAGGAAGTTCAGGTTCTGCGTGATGGCGTCGGCCGTCCCCTTGTACCAGTCGGTGTCGGCGCGGCCGCGGTACGGCTGGTAGATCTGGACTCCGCCCGTGAAGCCGCGGTCGAGGTCCCACGGGCGCCCGGCGCCGATGTGCTCGATCAAGGAGTGCGGCCGGTACTGCGTCAAGATCATCACGTCCACGAGACCGGAGTTGACGCAGTTGGAAAGCGTGAAGTCGATGATCCGGTACTTCCCGGCGAACGGGACCGCGGGCTTGGCGCGCTTGTCGGTCAGGACGCCCAGCCGCGACCCCTCTCCGCCCGCGAGGATGACCGCCCGCGTCCTCATCGGCTCGTCTCTCTCTCTCTCCGGGAGAGGTCCGGAGTGCGGGCGCTACCGCCTTGTAACCCTTCAGATGATCGTGGTGAAAAACCCGCCCCGAAGCCGTCGGCATTTCCCTGCGTCGGCACGCGCCGGCTGGCCGCAACGGTCGGAATCGGCCGGCGCTGAGGGTTCCTCGCAGTCGCACTGAGGTACCGGTCGTGCTCTTCCATGCTCGTCACCCATCACCTCCTACGGGAAACGCCGCCGGCTCCGGGGCTCTCAGTTCGCCCTAAGCCGGAAGGCAGCCCCGGCGGTGGGCCGCCTCCCGGAGGAGCGTGAGAGAGCGAGCACACCACTGAACAACAATCGTCTGGCTGCCAATGCGAGCGAACGACAAGCGACGGCCAGGCTCTCTCTGTTGCGGCCGGGCCGTCGCGTGCGACGAGGGAGGCGGACCGACGCCGGGGCGGATTCGGAAGGAACGCACATCCTGGACCGGCACCAGCGACTGACTGTGGTGGTGCATTAGTCACGCTCTGTGCACGGCCCGCGCCTGCTCGTACAGCGCGACGTACTGCTCGGCGGAGCGGCCCCACGAAAAATCCGAACGCATGCCGCGCTTCTGGATCTCGGCCCATTTCTCCGGTTGAGCGTACACCGAGAGCGCGCGGTCCAGGGCGTCTCCGAGCGCCCACGCGGAGAATTCGTCGAACATGAAACCGTTCCCATCCGGATCCCCGGCGTCGCGGACCGTGTCGGCCAGGCCGCCGGTGCGCCGGGCGACCGGGACGGCGCCGTAACGCATGGCGATCATCTGAGTCAGGCCGCACGGCTCGTATCGGGAAGGGATCAGCACCATGTCGGCGCCGGCGTAGATCCGCGGCGCGAAGGGCGGGTCGAATCGCAGGCGGACGGCGGCGCGGCCCGGGTGGTCCCGCTCGATCCTCGCGAATTCGTGCTCGAGGGAGGTCTGCCCCGTGCCGAGCAGGACGAACTGGCCTCCGGCGTCGAGCCAGCGCCGGACGGCCGGGACCGCGATCTCGAGGCCCTTCTGCGTGTCCAGGCGCGAGACGACGGCGGCGAGCGGCGTCCGCGGCTCGGCGGCGAGTCCGGCTTCCTCCTGAAGCGCGCTCTTGTTGGCCGCGCGCCTCTGGAGCGATCCCGCGTCGAAGGTCGCCGCGAGCGTCCCGTCGGTGGCCGGGTTCCACAGCTCCATGTCGATGCCGTTGACGATCCCGCGGAGCCGGTCCTGCCGCGCGCGCAGGACGCCGTCGAGGCCTTCGCCGAAGCCGGGCATCAGGATCTCGCGCGCGTAGGTCGGGCTCACGGTCGAGAGCATGTCCGCGCCGAGGAGTCCCAGCGCGAGCGGGGAATCACGCAGCCAGTCCGGAAGGAACAGGGAGATCTCGGTCACCGGCGCGCCGTAGTCGCCGAGGAAGCGGCCCGCCCCCTCGCCGCGATAGTGCAGGTTGTGGATCGTCATGACCGAGGCGGCCGAGCGGTAGTAGTCGTTTCGCCGCCCTTCGGTCGCGAGCCAGTGCACCGCGGTCCCGGTGTGCCAGTCGTTGGCGTGGACGACGTCGGGTTTCCAGCCGAGCGCCTGGCAGGAGAAGAGCGCGGCGAGCGAGAAGAAGATGAACTTCGGCGCGTCCTCCCCGATGCCGCCGCCGTAGATCCGCTCGTCCCTCGGAATCGGCGGACCCGTGACGAGGAACACGGGGGTCTGGCCGGACCGCGTCTCCCAGATCTCCGCCGTCTGCGCGCCCCAGGCGTGCGGCAGATCGAACCGCGTCCGCTGGACCGGCGCGAACCGAATCCAGTCGATGGCGCCGTACCCCGGAATCGCCAGGCGCACGTCGTGCCCCAGAGCGCGCAGAGCCTCCGGCAAGGAGCCGGCCACGTCGGCCAGTCCACCCACCTTGACGAACGGCGTCGCCTCCGCCGCCAGAAAGAGGACGTTCATTGGCGCGGATTATTCACCACGCGCTCCTTCCCGGCTGTCATCGCGAGGAGCTGGCCTGTGATCCCGAGGCGCTGGGCCTGTCATCCCGAGGAGCAAGCCCTGTCATCCCGAGGAGCAAGGCGACGAGGGATCTACCCCGGAATCGGCGGGAGCCCCGGAGCAGATCCCCTCGCGGAGCCTGTCCCGAGCGGAGGTGGCAATCGAAGCAGTGAGAGCAGATCCCTCGCTGCGCTCGGGATGACAATGGAAGGCGAGGGGCTCGGGATGACAATGGAAGGCGAGGGGCTCGGGATGACAATGGAAGGCGAGGGGCTCGGGATGACAATGGAAGGCGAGGGGCTCGGGATGACAATGGAAGGCGAGGGGCTCGGGATGACAATGGAAGGCGAGGGGCTCGGGAGGACAAACAAAGGCCTGCTAACTAAATCATCCGCCGGCACTTCAGGACGAGCTTGAGAAACTCTCCGCGCCTCAGGACCGACAGCGTGTATTCCTTGCCGTCCTTCCGCAGGAGACGGTTCACGCCTTGCGGCGTGATCTCCGGCACCGCGCGGCCGTCCACCGCGAGGATCACGTCTCCGGGCTCGAATCTCGCCTCCGCGCCGGGGGAGCCGGGGACGACGCGCCGGACTTCGAGCGTCGTCAGGTCCTCTCCCTGCGGCTGGATTCGCAGGCCGCTCGCGTCATAATCGAAGGAGGAGTCGAAGGCGGCGTTCTTCTCGAGGAGGACCCGCTTGCGCGCGGAGTCGAACGTCACCGTGAACCGGCGCAGGACCTCCATGCCGATCAGTCCCGCGTGGCCGGGGTCGGCCAGCGCGCCGGTCGCCGAGACGGTGAGAACGACCAGCGGATCCCGCAGGAGGAACCCGCCCAGGGCGAGGCTCTCTCCCCGCGAGACGCCCTGCATCTCGCCGGTCGCGCCCGCCGGCCTCGTCGGCTGCGGCCCCGCCAGGCCGCGTTCCAGAACGAAGGGCGAGAAGAGCGTGACGGCGCTTTCGGAACCCGTGTCCAGCAGGAACGTCCCGTTGAGAGTCCCGTGGCCGCGCAGAGCCACGTCGGCGGCAGCGAAGGGGAGGCCCCCTTCGATCGAGATCGGCAGGGGATGGCCGCGCGCGGCGCGACGGGCCGTCCTGGCGTCGGCGAGCGTGAGCTTGCTGCGCTGGAAATCGAGTTTCACCAGGAAGCGCGCGAAGAACTCCGTCCCGAGAACACCGTCCAGCGTGTGGCCGAGGGCGATCTGGCGCGGCCCGAGATCCGCGATGCCGACCGAGCGCATCGTGAACGCGACCCCCGGGAGCTCGACTGAGATGTCGCTCTTGCCGCTCGAGAGATCGATCATCTGCGCCTGGCGCCGGCCGAAGGCTGAAGGCGAGGCGGAGTCGAGAAGGAACCAGAAGAAAGTGTTCTTGACCTTCGCCTTGACGAAGGCGGGGCCGTAGCCGCCGCCGGTGTCGATCGGGATGACGGTGGCGCGCGGCCTCGCCGGAGCGGGGGAGGGCGCGAGAGCCGCGGCGGCGAAGGAGACGGAAACGAAGAATGCGGAGAGGAGCGGACCCATGAATCGGGATGCTATTCCTCACCGGGTGCCGCACGAGAGGCGGGCGGGCGCAAGGCCCGCCCCTACGGCTCGGGGGCGCGGGGGATCGTGCCCCTGGAAGAGGCGGGCGCGACGATCCGGGCCGGGCTATTCGACGCGGGCAACAATGCCGTTTTCGAAGACGACGGTCTTGCCGACGCTGCGGTACGTCCACTTCTCGATCGCGACGCCCGTGTCCGTCGTGGAGGAATCCACGGAATCCGGGGCTCCGAGGAGGGAGCGCACCTGGTCGGGCGTCATGTTCTCGCTGACGGCGTTGCCGCCCGACGGCGCCGAGTCGAGAGCGCCGGCCGCCGCCGCCTCCGCCTGGGCGTTGCGGGCATCGCTCGTGCGCGCCGCCGCCCGCGCCCGTTCGAGAGGCGACTGTGTCGCCGGGGCCAGGTCGTGCTTCTCGCCGACCAGGCCCGCCTTTGTCACGAGCCAGTAGCCCGCCGCGAGGACGACCAGGACGAGCAGGAGCCTCGGAAAGCTCATGGGCAAGGCGAATTCTATCCTCGCCGGCGACCGGGTCGTCCCGGAAGCGGCGCCGGATCGAGCGGGGATCGCGGACACACCGCCCTGACCTGTTAGATTAGCCGCCAGAAAAGCGGTTCCGTTGAGCACGATCCCGTGTCTTCCCGCGCGGCGCCAGCGCCTTCGTCTCCGGCGGCGGGGCGCGATCTCCGTCCGTCTCATCCAGGACCGCGGCATCCCTTGCTAGAAGATCGGTCCACGGCCCCCGGCGGCGAGGCCACGATCCTCGGGCTCGACAACGTCGCGCTGAGCCTGCCGATCGCGGGCGTCGGAAGCCGGGTCCTTGCCGGCGTTCTCGACTACGCCCTGCAGTTCCTGATCCAGATCGCGTGGCTGATCGCCTTCGCCGTGGCCGGCTCCCTGAAGGCGGGTTGGACGTGGGGGCTGGCGCTCTACATCGTCGGCGTGTTCCTGATCGACTGGGCCTACTTTGCCGGCTCCGAGATCCTGCTTCACCAGCAGACTCCCGGCAAGAAGGCGGTGCGGCTGCGCGTCGTGACGAGCGAGGGGGGCACGCCGTCCGTCGGCAGTCTCCTCGCCCGCAACCTGACGCGCGTCGTGGACATGTTCGTCGGGATCCCCATGATCGCGCTCGATCCTCTCGGCCGGCGCCTGGGCGACCGGCTGGCCGGGACCCTCGTGGTCCACGAGTCCGCGCGGGCGAGCCTCCTCCTGCGCCGCGTCCCGGAGGGGTGGACCGCCCGCGACATCGCGGCCGTCGAGGCGCTTCTGGATCGCACGGGGGAGATGGAGCCGGATCGGCTGGAAAGGCTGGCCGGCCGGCTTCTCGAGACGCTCCGCCGGCAGCATCCCGATTTCCTGGCCGGCTTCGACGACGGCGGCCCGGCCATCGCGGTGCTCCGGCGCGCCTTCGGCGCCGAGAAGGTCTCATGAACTACCCGCGATTTCTCGAGCTGCGCGAGGCCGCGTGGAACGAATTCCAGAAGCGCCTGGCCGCGGCGCGCCGGCGGCGTTCCCGGCCGAGTTACGAAGACCTCGAGGAGCTCGCCCTCCAGTACCGCCAGGTCCTCCAGGACCACGCGCTCGCTTCGTGGCGATTCCCGGGCACCGGGGCGGCGCGCCGGCTCGCCCTGCTCGCGAGGGAGGGGACGCGCTGGGTGTACGAGAGCGCCGAAGACCGGAGCGGCGGAATCCGCCGCTTCTGGACCCGGAAGTTCCCGCTCGCCTTTCGCCGCCTTGGGCCGTGCCTGGCGGTCTCGGTGTCCGCGTTCCTGGTGGCCGCACTCTTCGGCCTCTTCCTCGCGATCGTGCAGACGCCCCTCGCGACCGCCATCCTGGGACCGGCCGCGGTGGAGGGCCTGGAGCGCGGGCACCTCTGGACCGAGTCGCTCGTCTCGACCGTGCCGCCGTCGGTGTCCTCCTCCCGGATCGGCACGAACAACATCACCGTGGCGATCGTCGGGTGGGCGGGTGGGGCGCTCGCGGGGGTCGGTTCGCTCTACGTCGCTCTGATGAACGGCTTCCTCCTCGGCTCGCTCGTCGGGGTCACGGCGCACTATTCGCTCGCCCTGCGCCTCCTGGTGTTCGTGGCGGCCCACGGCCCGCTCGAGATCACCCTCATCCTCGTCACGGCGTCGGCGGGCCTGCGCGTCGGGCAGGCGTTGATCGCGGCGGACGACCGGCCTCGCCGGGAGGCCGTCCGGGAAGCCGGCCGGGAATCGCTGACGGTCCTCGTGGGCTGCGCCCCGTGGTTCGTGCCGCTCGCCGTTGTCGAGAGCCTGGTCTCGCCGTCGCCGGACGTGCCGGCCGCCGTCAAGCTCCTCGTCGGCCTCACCCTGGAGGCGCTGTTCCTGGTCGTGGCCTGGAACCCGTTGCTTCGGGAGGAGGAGAGATGAGCTCCGAGCCCGGCTTCACGCCGCCGATGCCCTTCCGGATCCTGGTCGACGAGGCGATGAAACTCCTGCGCCGGCACTTCCGGACGATCTACTTTCCCGTGGCGATCCCCGTCAGCCTGGTCTACGCGCTGATGTCGGTGGTGCAGATCGCCTGGCTGCGGGACTTTCGGGCCATGGCCTCCGGCGCGAGAGCGCCGTCCTTCACGTCCGGGTGCCTCGGCGTCCTCGCCGCGTTTCTCGCCACGATGATCGCGCAGACGCTCGCCTACACGGCGATGTCGTCGGCCTGCGTGGACGCGTTGGAGGGGCGTGGGGTCAGCATGGCGAGGAGCTGGCGCTTCGTGCTTCAGCCGCGCGTCCTCGGCACCATGCTGCTGCTCTGGCTCACGCTCGGGGTCGCGTTCGTCTGTCTCTTCTTCCCGGCGATCTACGTCGGGCTCATCCTGTCGCTCGTCGCTCCCGTCATGGCGGCGGAGAGCGTCTTCGGCTTCAAGGCGATGGGCCGGAGCAGCCGGCTCGTCCGCTACAACCCGCAGAAGCGGTTCCTCGACAATCCGAAGGTCAAGATCCTCGCGCTCTTCCTCATCGGCGGCGTGATCTCCTACGTCGTAGGGCTCCTGGTGCAGGTGCCGTTTCTCATCGCCCAGAACGTCGCGGTCGCGAGGGCCGTCGCCGCGGGAAAGAGGGCGGATCCCGCGGAGCTCATCAACACGATGCTCTGGTTCCAGGTCCCCTCGGTTCTCCTGGGCGCTTTCGTGAGCATGGCGGTCGCCGTGTACACGAGCTTCGGCCTCGCTCTGATCTATTTCGACATCCGGCGGCGAAAGGAAGGGATGGGCCTCGAGGCGGAGATCGACCGGATGACCGGGAACCCGCCGGAGGCGCCGGCTCCCGTGACGCCGGCGTGATCGCCGCCCTGATTCGGCTGAGGCTCGACGAGGTCGCCCGGCGCGCGGGGCTCGATCCCGTGGCCGTTCTCTCGGGCCACGCCGACGGTTCTCTCCTCCGGCGCGCCCTGGCCGACAGCGGCGCCGAGCGCGTCCCGCGCGGGCCGAGCTGGTCTTCCTACCTTCAGGAGGCCGCGAGCGAAGCCGCGCGGCGGCTCCTGCGCAGTCTCTTCGACGAGTATCAGCCGTTCTGGACCTCGTTCGGCGAGGGCCTGCGGATCGTGACGCTCGCGGGCATCGGCCTGGGGCTGCTCGTCCTGGCCGTGGTCGCGCTCCGCCTTCTCCTGCGCTCCGCGAAAACCCGGGCGAACGCCGCGGCGCCTCCTGTCCGGGAGAGCGGGCGCCCGGGCGCCGAGTCCGGCCGGACCCGCGCCGAGTGGAGAGAGGAGCTCGAGCGCCGGCTCGACCGGGGGGATATCCCCGCCGCCCTGGAAGCCCTCTGGTGGTGGTTCGCGCGCTCCCTCGGCGAAGGCCGGGTGGACTCCTCGTGGACGAGCCGCGAGCTGCTCGCCGCCCGCCGGCGTCAGGACCTGGCCCCTCACGCCCGGGCGCTTGACGGCATGATGTACGGTCCACGGCCTCCGCTCCCGGACGAGACGCGCGATCTCCTCGCGCGGCTGGAGGAGGTCCTCGGTTGAGGAGGACCTCCTGGGTTCTCGCCGGCGTCGCCGCGGCGGCCCTGGTCGCCGCCGGCGGTCTCGCGGCAAGGCGGTCGGGCTCCGCCGGCCCGAGCACGCTCTCCTCCTCCGCGTCGGGATGGTCGGTCGCCCGCCGGTACCTGGAGATGCGGGGATGCCGCGCCACCCTGCTCGACGCGCCTCTCGCGCGGGCCCGTCCGGAGGGGGCCGTCGTCTTCGCGTTTCCCGAGAGCGTCCCTCGCGACGGCGAGGATCTCGAAGCGGTCCAGCGGCTCGTCCGGAGGGGAGCGGACCTCCTCCTGGCGTTTTCGGGGGATTCGCCGGGTCCGAACGAGGAGAGCGCCTTCCGGGCATTCCGGATGCGCTCGAAGCCGGTGCGGGGCGACCTGCCCCTGGCTCCCGCCCAATGGCATCGGTTCCGGACGGCGGTGTGGCGGCTGAAGCCCGAGGCCGCTCCGGCGCCCGAGGTCGTCATCCCCGCGCCACGCGCGATCCCCGTCGCCCCGCCCGGTTCTCAGGTCTTCTTTCGCGGCGAAGGGGGAGACCCGATGATCTTCGCCTTTCGCTCCTCCCTTGGAAGGGTGTTCGTCATCCCGGCGGAGGCGCTGTCCAACGGCCGGCTCTCGGAGGCGGGAAACGGGGACCTGCTCGAGTCGCTGCGGACCGCGCTCGGATCGCGCCTCGCCTTCGACGAGTACCATCACGGGCTCTCGTCGGCGCCCGCGGAGGCGGTCGCGTCCTCGTCCTTTCCGTTCGATCTCCTGCTCGGCCAGCTCCTCCTTCTGTATCTTCTGGCCGTGATCGCTCTGGCGAGGCGCTTCGGACCCGCCTGGGAGGAGACGGCCGTCCGCACCGGCTCGACCTCCTCCTTTCTCCTCGGCCTCGCGTCCCGCCACCGCCGCCTCGGCCACTTCTCCCGCGCGGCCGAGCTTCTCCTCGCCCGGGCGCGCGCGCTCGACCCCGCGCTCCACATCCCCGAGGACCTCGATTCCGCGAACGCCGGCCGCGAGGAATCGTTCCTCGCCCTGGCCGCTTCCGTCGGCCGCCTTCAATCCAGCAAAGGAGCAGCGCGATGAGCACTCGGGACGAATCCGTTCCCCTGGAAACCCTGGCGGCGGCCGCGTCGGCCCTCGTCGAAACCCTCGGGGACGCGGTGCTCGGGCAGCGGCCGGCCGTCGAGACGCTTCTGACCGCGTACATCGCCGGCGGGCACGTCCTGCTCGAGGGCGTGCCCGGGATCGGGAAGACGCTCCTCGCCCGGGCCTTCGCCGGCTGTCTCGGGCTGCGCTTCGCCCGCGTTCAGTTCACTCCGGACCTGATGCCGGCCGACGTCCTCGGGGGCAACGTCTTCGACCAGGCGAAGGGGACCTTCCGGCTCGTCCAGGGGCCGATCTTCACGCAGGTCCTGATGGCGGACGAGATCAACCGGACTCCGCCCAAGACCCAGGCGGCGATGCTCGAAGCGATGCAGGAGACCCAGGTCACGATCGACGGCGTCTCGCATCCCCTGGCGCCCGGGTTCTTCGTCGTCGCCACGCAGAACCCCGTGGATTTCGAGGGGACCTACCCTCTTCCCGAGGCGCAGCTCGACCGGTTCCTGGCCCGCGTCGAGATGGGGCTGCCGGACCGCGACGCGGAGGTCGAGATCTTCCGGCGCGCCGTTGCCGGCAAGCTCGTCGGTTGGGGAACCGGCGCCCCTCTTCCCTCCCCGGTCATGGAGGCGAAGGACGCGATCGCGTTGCGGGGAGCCTCGGCGCGCATTCACGTCGCCGCCGAGCTGCTCGGCTACCTGGCGACCCTCGCGGCGAAGGTGCGCGTGTCCACGCACGTCGCCCTGCCGATCAGCCCGAGAGGGTGCCTCGCCCTGCTCGAGATGTCGCGGGCCGCCGCCCTCGTCGCCGGGCGCGACTACGTCACGCCGGACGACATCAAGCGCCACATCGTGGCGTCCTGGGCCCACCGCCTGCTGATGACGGCGGAATCGGAGATCGAGGGACACTCGGCGAGGCGCATCCTCGAGGAAGCGGCCGCTTCGATCGAAGTGCCCCGCTGATGCCGGCCCGGCGCCTGTTCGCGGCCCTGGGGCTCGTCGGCCTCGTCATCACGACGGCCGTCGCGACGCCCCGGCTCGCGCGGGCGGCTCTGCCCCTGGACGCGGTTCTCCTCCTCCTCTTCGCGATCGACTTTTTTCGGGCGCGCGGAGCCCGCCTGACCGCCGAGAGGCGCTGGCCGCCGCTCCTCGTCCAGGGGGAGCCGTCGGAGATCGAGGTCGCCGTCGTCAGCCACGAGAAGCGCGGCGTGTCGCTCCTCCTGCGCGAAGGGCTGAGCCCGGCCGTGGCCGGCGAGCCTCTGCGGCAGGCGATGGAGCTGTTGCCGGAGCGGGAGGCCGTCTGGACCTATCGCCTCACGCCGCGGCGGCGCGGGGACCACGCGATCGCGCCACTGACGGCGCGGGTCCTGGGCCCGTGGCGCCTGGCTTGGGCGCAGCGGGATCTCCTGCCGCCCGAGAGAGCTCGCGTCTACCCGCAGGTCCGGTGGCAGGGCCCGGCGGGTCGGCTCCTCGCGCTCGCCCAGCGGCGCGAGCTCGGCCTGTCGCCGCTCGCGACCCGGGGGCTCGGGACGGAGCCGTATGGAGTCCGCGGATATCTTCCCGGGGACCCGCCCGGCAAGATCCACTGGAAGGCCACGGCGCGGCACGGCCGGCTGATCACGCGCGAAGAGACCTGGGAGCGCGGCACCCGCCTGCTGATCCTCCTCGACTGCGGCCGCGCCATGGCCTCGATGGCGGGTGAGCGCAGCAAGCTCGACACCGCGCTGTCCGCCGCCCTGGCCCTGACGCGCGTGGCGGCCGCCCGCGGTGACCGCGTGACGACTCTCGCCTTCTCCAACCGGATCGAGCGGATTGTCCGCATGCTCCCCGGCGTGCGCGGAGCGAACGAGGTCTACCGGCGTCTCTTCGATGTCGAGGCCGCCCTCGTGGAGTCGGCCTACGACCTCGCGGCGAACGAAGCCGGCAAGCTCGAGCCGCGCCAGGCGACCGTCGTTCTCTTCACGTCGCTCGTGGATCTCGCGGGCGCCGAGGTCCTGCGCGGCGCGCTGCTGACGCTGTGCCGCCGCCACCGGGTCCTGCTCGTCAACCTGGAGGACGCGGAGCTCTCGCGGCTGGCCTTCGGGATCCCGGCGACGAGCCTCGAAGCGTTCGCGAAGGTGTCGGCCATCGAGATCCTGCTTTCCAACCGGCGGCTCGCAAGGAAGCTGCGCCACGCCGGGATCCGGATCCTGACGGCGCCGGCCGACACTCTGGCGCTCGAGGCGCTGAACGTCTATCTCGGCATGGTGAAGAGCCGGCCGGCCCTCCGGGCGGGCTCCCTCCTGCCAGCGGGGCGCCCGGCGAGAGCCAGGCTCGCGTCAGGCGGGTGAGGAGAGGGTCGGCAGGCTCGAAGAGCCGGGCCGCGCCGCCGGCCAGGCGTTCATCTCGCGCTCGGGCACGAGCAGGTCCTTCAGGGTGATCTTCTCCAGGACCTCGTCCACGGCGCGCTGCACCAGCCTCCAGACCGAGCGGATCGAGCAGTCGGGCATGTGCGTGCAGAGGCGTTCCACGCCCGCGTGCGTGTCGCAGAAAGAGGCTTCGTAGAGGCGTCCCCCGAGCGCCGCGAGGACCTCGCCGACGGGGATCTTGCCGGCCGGCCGCGCGAGCGCGTAGCCGCCCGACTGGCCGCGCGTGGATTGGACGAGGCCGGCGGTGCGCAGGACGCGCATCATCTTGGCCACGTTCGGCTCGGAGATCCCCTCGGACCGGGACAGCTCGGAGATCGTGACGCTCCCCTCGGGGCCGGCGCGCCCCACGCGCAGCAGGCACCGCAGCCCGTACTCTTCCTGCGACGTCAGTTTCATCGAGCTCTTTCCTTCCCAGGCGTTCGACAGGCCCGAACTGGCTTTCTTCGGCCCGGCTGCGCCGTGCCTCGAAGCTCGCGCGGCGAGCCGCGCGAGACGCCCCGGAGCCGCCGCAGGCGCTTCACATCAGCCCCAGCTGCAGCTTCGCCGCTTCCGACATCATGCTCATATTCCAGGGGGGGTCGAACATCACCTGGACGTCGGCCTCCCTGACCGCCGGAAGAGTCAGGAGCCGCCCCATGATGTCCTCCCGCAGCACGTCGCCCATCCCGCATCCGGGCGCGGTCAGGGTGAACCGGACTTCGACTTTCTTTCCGTCTTCGGGAAGCGGCGTGACCTCGCACTTGTAGACGAGGCCGAGGTCCACGATGTTGACCGGGATCTCCGGGTCGTAGCACATCTTCAACTGGTCCCAGGCGAGCTCCTCGGTCGTCTTCCCCGCGGCCGCCTCCTCGGGCGACGCCGTGACCTGCTCTCCGATGGCGTCGGCGTCCTTGCCGTCGATGCGCGCCATCGAACCGTAGGGCGTGACGACCGTGTAGCTTCCCCCGAGCGATTGCGTGATCGCGAGCGGCGTCCCCTCCGGGATCACGAGCTTCGTGCCGCTCGGGATCTCCCGCGCTTCGATCTCCCGCGTCGTCGTGACTTCCTTCTGCATGTGCATGCTCAGGCTCCTCCGCTCTCGGCCTTCGGGCCCTCCGAGAGCTCCGTCGAGACGGGCTCCTGCGCGCCGCGCAGCGCGGCCTTCAGGGTGTGCCAGGGAAGCGTCGCGCACTTGATCCGCACCGGGTACTCGCGCACGCCGGAAAAGACCTCGAGCTTTTCGAGGTCCGGACCTCCGGACCTGGGCCCCGAGGCCGACGTGATCAGATCGTGGAACTTCTCGAAGAGAGCCTCGGCCTCTATTTTCGTCATGCCCTTGACGCGCTCGGTCATCATCGAGGCGGACGCGGTCGAGATCGCGCAGCCGGAGCCCTGGAAGCTGACGTCCTTCAGCACGTCCCCCTCGACCGTCAGGTAGATGGTCTCCTTGTCGCCGCAGAGAGGGTTGTACCCCTCCGCCGTCCGGTTCGCCTTCGGAAGCGGCTTGAAGTTCCTCGGCCGCTTCGAGTGGTCGAGGATGACCTCCTGGTACAGGTCGCGCAGATCGTCGCTCATGACCGGAACATCTCCACGACCCGGTGGATCCCTTCGACCAGAACGTCCACTTCCTCCCGCGTGTTGTAGAGCGCGAAGGAGGCGCGGGAGGTGGCCGGCACCTGGAAGAAGTCCATCACCGGCTGCGCGCAGTGGTGCCCGGTGCGCACGGCCACGCCTTCGCAGTCGAGCACCGTGCCGACGTCGTGCGGGTGGACCCCGCCGAGCGTGAACGAGAGAACGGCCGCCTTCTCCCGGGCGGTTCCAATGATCCGCAGGCCGGGGATCTCCAAGAGGCGCCGTGTGCCGTAGGCGAGCAGGTCGTTCTCGTGCGCCTCGATCCTCTCGATGCCGAGCGCGTTCATGTAATCCGCCGCCGCGGCGAGACCGATGGCCCCCGCGATGTTGGGAGTCCCTGCCTCGAACTTGTAGGGGAGGATGTTGTACGTCGTCTTCTCGAACGTGACGGAGCTGATCATGTCGCCGCCCCCCTGGTACGGCGGCATGGTCTCGAGGTGCTTCGCCTTTCCGTAGAGGATGCCGACGCCGGTCGGCCCGTACATCTTGTGGCCGGAGAGCGTGTAGAAGTCGCAGTCCAGGTCCCGGACGTTGACCGGGAGCCGCGGCGCCGCCTGGGCGCCGTCCACGAGCGCGACCGCGCCGCGCGCGTGGGCGAGCGCGATGATCTTCCGGACCGGGTTCACGGTCCCGAGCGCGTTGGAGACGTGGGAGACCGCGACGATCTTCGTCTTCCCGGAGAGGCGCTTCTCGAGCTCGTCCATCCGGATCTCGCCGCGCTCGTTGATCGGCGCGACGACGAGCTTCGCCCCCTTCTCGTCGCAGAGCATCTGCCAGGGGACGATGTTGGAGTGGTGCTCGAGCGCGGAGATCAGCACCTCGTCGCCGGCGCGGACGTTCGCCCGCCCGTACGTCTGCGCCACGAGGTTGATCCCCTCCGTCGTCCCGCGCACGAAGACGATTTCGCGCGTGTCGGCGGCGTGGAGAAAGTCGCGCATCGTCTCGCGCGCCTTCTCGTAGGCCTCGCTCGATTCGACGGAGAGGCGATGGACGCCGCGGTGGATGTTTGCGTAGGACGTCTCGTAGAACGTCCTCACGGCATCCAGGACGGCGCGCGGTTTCTGCGTCGTGGCGGCGTTGTCCAGATACACGAGCGGCTTGCCGTAAACGCGCCGCGAGAGGATCGGGAAGTCCTTCCGGATCCGACGGACGTCGTAGGCGGCCGCGCCCGCCGCGGGATGGACGGACGCTGGGGCGCTCACGAGGCCTCCCCCGGCTGCGGGAGGCGCAGGCCCAGGGTGGCCTCGATCTCCTCGCGGATCCAGGGCACGCGGATCCGGCGCGCCAGGTCCGCCGCGAACCCGTAGGTCAGCAGCGCGCGCGCCTCCCGCTCTCCGATGCCGCGCGAGCGCAGGTAGAAGAGGGAATTCGCGTCGAGCTGCCCGATCGTCGACCCGTGCCGGCACTTCACGTCGTCGGCCAGGATCTCGAGCGCCGGCGTGGAATCGACGAGCGCCTCCCGCGAGAGGAGGAGGTTCTTGTTGGTCTGCACGGCGTCGGTCTTCTGGGCGTCGGGCCGCACGATGATCTTCCCGTGGAAGACCCCGCGCGACCGGCCGTCGAGGATTCCCTTGTAGAGCTCGCGGCTCGTGCAGTGCGGCTTCGCGTGATCGATCAGGGTGTGGTTGTCCATGTGCTGCGTTCCGCCCGGCAGGAAGAGGCCGTTCAGGGCGCACTCGCTCCCCTCCGCCGCGAAGAGGACGTTGATGTCCGTGCGCGCGAGCGCTCCTCCGAGGCAGACGTTGTGCGACACGAAATTGCTCCCCCGTCCCAGAGCGGCCTGGATCGTCTGGACGTGGAACGCGGAGAGGCTCTCGCGCTGGAACTTGGAGTGCTCGAGGACCGCGCCGTCGCCGCAGACGATCTCCGTCACGGAGTTCGTGAAGGAGACTCCCTCTCCCGGCGGGAGACTTCCGACGTAACTCTCGACGACCGCGGCCTGGCTGTTCGGCTCCGCCACGATGAGGATCCGGGGATGAGAGACGGTGGGCTGTCCGTTGGCCGGCGCGGAGACGAACACGAGATGGATCGGCTCCTCGATGACGGATCCGCCGGGGATCCGGACGACGGCGCCGTCTTCGAAGAAGGCGGTGTTCAGGGCGGTGAACGCGCTTGCCTGGAAGTCCGCGTGGCGAGCCAGATGCGGCCCGATCGCGGCCGGGTCCTTCCGGAGAGCCTCGCGCAGGCTCGCGACGGTCGCCGGCGCCGGGGGTCGCGTGGACAGCTGCGGCGAGTATCGACCGTTGACGAACACGAGCCTCCGCGGCTGTTCCAGCGCCCGAACCCCTTCCCTCTCCCGGGGGGAGAGGGGGACCGGAGCCCCTTCATCGCTCGCCGGCCGGAACGGCACCTTCGCGATCGGCGCGACGCTCGTGTACTTCCACTCCTCGTTCCTGGTGGTCGGGAATCCAAGCGCGGCAAAACGCTCGAACGCCTCGCGGCGCAGCCTGGCCAGCCATTCCGGCTCGCCCGCGCGCTTCTCCTCGAAGGCCGCGAGGCTCGCGGTGTAGAGGTCGTTGTCCCGGGCGATCGCTTCCATGACGGTCAGGCCCGCGCCTCCGCGCGCGCCGCCGGCGGCTCCTTCTCGAGCCAGGCGTACCCTCTCTCTTCGAGCTCCAGCGCCAGCTCCTTCCCCCCGGAGAGGGCGATCGCGCCGTCCACGAGCACGTGGAGGTAGTCCGGCACGATGTAGTTCAGGAGGCGCTGGTAGTGCGTCACGACGATCATGGAGCGCGCGGGGCTGCGCATCTTGTTGACGCCGGACGCCACCGAGCGCAGCGCGTCGATGTCCAGTCCCGAGTCGGTCTCGTCCAGGATCGCCAGGGTCGGATCGAGGACCGCCATCTGGAAGATCTCGTTTCGCTTCTTCTCGCCGCCGGAGAACCCCTCGTTGACCGGGCGCTTGATCAGGTCCTCCTCGATGTCCACGAGCTTCGCCTTCTCCCGCGTGAGCTTGAGGAAGTCCATCGCGTCGAGCTCCGGCTCGCCCCGGTGCTTCCGGATCGCGTTCAACGCGTTCTTCAGAAAATAGACGTTGGAGACGCCGGCGATCTCGACCGGGTACTGGAAGGCCAGGAAGATCCCCTCGCGCGCCCGCAGCTCCGGCGTCATGGCGAGCAGGTTCTGCCCCTTGAACAGCACCTCTCCCCGCGTCACGTCGTAGCCGGGCCGCCCCGCGAGCACGTGCGCGAGCGTGGACTTGCCCGAGCCGTTGGGCCCCATCATCGCGTGGACCTCTCCCGCGCCGACGGACAGGTTGACGCCGCGGAGGATCTCCTTGCCCCCGACCGACGCGTGCAGGTCCTTGATCTCGAGAAGCATTTCTTTGTTCGCCTTCGTTTTCCGGTTCGTGCCGTACGGGAGGGGCTTGCCCCTCCCGTCTCTGGTTACCCGACCGAGCCTTCCAGGCTCACGCCGAGCAGTTTCTGCGCTTCGACGGCGAATTCCATCGGGAGCTCCTTGAAGACGGACTTGCAGAAGCCGGAGACGATCATGCTGACCGCCTCCTCGGCCGAGATGCCGCGCTGCTGGAAGTAGAAGATCTGGTCCTCGCCGATCTTCGACGTGGACGCCTCGTGCTCCATCTGCGCCGTCGAGTTGCTGACTTCGATGTACGGGAAGGTGTGCGCGCCGCACTTGTCGCCGATCAAGAGCGAGTCGCACTGCGAGTAGTTGCGCGCGTTGTCCGCCTTGCCGAGGATCTTGACCATCCCGCGGTAGGTGTTCTGCCCATGACCGGCCGAGATCCCCTTGGAGATGATCGTGGACTTCGTGTTCTTCCCGATGTGGATCATCTTCGTGCCCGTGTCCGCCTGCTGCCGGTTGTTCGTCACGGCGACGGAATAGAACTCTCCGACCGAGTCGTCTCCCTGCAGGATGCAGCTCGGATACTTCCAGGTGATGGAGGAGCCCGTCTCGACCTGCGTCCAGGAGATCTTGGACTTTCTGCCCAGGCACTTGCCGCGCTTGGTCACGAAGTTGTAGATGCCCCCCTTGCCGTTGATGTCGCCGGGATACCAGTTCTGGACCGTCGAGTACTTGATCTCAGCGTTCTCCAGGGCGACCAGCTCGACGACCGCCGCGTGGAGCTGGTTCTCGTCGCGGATCGGGGCAGTGCACCCCTCCAGATAAGACACGTAGGCGCCGTCGTCGGCGATGATGAGGGTGCGCTCGAACTGGCCGGTCTTGGCGGAGTTGATGCGGAAGTAGGTCGAGAGCTCCATCGGGCAGCGCACGCCCTTCGGGATGTAGCAGAAGGAGCCGTCGGAGAAGACGGCGGAGTTCAGCGTGGCGAAGAAGTTGTCGGAGTAGGGGACGACCGAGCCCAGGTACTTCTTGACGAGCTCCGGGTGGTTCTGCACCGCTTCGGAGAAGGAGCAGAAGATGACGCCGACCTTCGCGAGCTGCTCGCGGAACGTCGTCGCGACCGAGACCGAGTCGAAGACCGCGTCCACCGCCACTCCGGCAAGCTTCGCCCGCTCCCGCAGCGGGATGCCGAGCTTCTCGTACGTCTCCAGGAGCTTCGGATCCACGTCCTCGAGACTCTTCGGCCCGTCCGCCTTCGCCTTGGGCGCGGAGTAGTACACGATCGACTGATAGTCGATCGGCGGGTAGTGGACGTTGGGCCAGGCCGGCTCCTTCATCGTGAGCCAGTGCCGGTACGCCTTCAGACGAAAGTCGAGCATCCACTCCGGCTCTCTCTTCTTGGCCGAGATCGTCCGGATGATTTCCTCGCTCAGACCCGCGGGGATGGTCTCCGATTCGATGTCGGTGACGAAGCCCGCCTTGTACTCGCGGTTGGCCAGTTCCAGCAGGGTGTCGCGCTCGCTGCTCATCGACTTTCTCCCATGAAGATCAAAGCATACGGAATCTATACGAAACTGTCAACTTTATAGGCATGGCTTAATGTACTCATTTTAAAAGGCTTGATAATGCCGTGCGACGGCAGGTCCCTCGGGCGGCCCCGTCGTCCCGCGGAGCGAAGCGACGAAGGACTTGCCCGGAGCCTGTCCGAGCGTGTGAGCAGAACCTTCGCTTCGCTCAGTCCTTCTTCTTCGTCGGTTCCGGTTTCGGCGTCGGCCGTCCGCGCTGCACCTGCGGGCGCTCCCGTTGCCCGCTTTCGCCGCGGGGCTGCGCCCCCTGCGGCGCGGGTTGGCCGACCTCCCGGCGCTTCTCCTGGTTCTGATTCTGGTTTGGAGGCGGCGGGGGAGGAGACGTGGGGCGCTCGCGCCCTCGCCGCTCCTCCATGGCGGGCGGCTGTCTGGCCGGAGGCGGCGTGGGTTGCTCCCGGCGCCGCTCGAGTCCCTGCGGTTGCGACTGGCGTTGCTCCTGTGGAGCAACCGTCGGGCGCTCGCGCCGGCGCTCGAGAGTCGAGGCCGGAGGCACCTGGGGAGCCGGCGTCGGCTGGAATTGGCGGTGCTCGATGATCGGCTGGGACGCCGGCGTTGCGGGAGGCGCCCCGATGCGGCGCCTCTCCAGGTTGGCAGGCGGCCCCGCCGGCGGCGGAGCCTGCGTGGGCCGCGCTCTCCCGCGAAAGTCCTCCGTCTGCGGCCGGCCACTCTCGCCGGGCTGGCCGAGGGATCTCTCCGGCGCGGGCGTCGGAGCCATCTGCCGCTCGCGCCGCGGAGCGATCTCGCGGGGCGGCACATTGGAGGAGGGAGGCGCCTGGCCCGTGACCGGATTCGTCGCGACCGGGTGCTGCGTCGTGGCCATCGGCCGGCCGCGAAACGCGGTGACCGGCTCGATCTGCCGCCCGCGCTTCGTCTCCGCGTTGCCGCCGCGCGGCGCGAGCCGGACCTGGCCCGTTTCGCCGGCGGCCGGACGAACCGTCCCGACCGACTGGGGACGTCCCCGGTTTTCCACGGAGATTCTCGCCGCGGCGGACGCCGACACGGGGACGCCCTGGTTCTGGTTTATGAGGGCGAGCTTCGCGCGAAAAGTCGGAGGCGCCGGAGGCGGAGCGGCGCGGGCCACGACCTGTCGCGCGAGAATCGCCGCGGGCGGCCGCGGCGCCCGCACATCCGTCCGGACCGCCACGTGCAGCGAGGCGGCCGTCGGAACAATCGGGACCCTCCCGCGCAGCACGGACGCCGCCGAGATCTGGTTGAGGACCGAGCGATCGCGCACGATGGACGTGGTCACGATGCCGCCCGAAACGAACGTGTTGTGATTGACGACGGTCACGTAAGACCTGTTGACGTAGGTCACGTGGGCGGTCGAGGCCCGCTCGTGGGAGCGCGATCCCCACCAGGGCTGGAAGGGATCCCTCGGCCCGAGCGGGAACCAGCCGATGAATCCGCCGCCTCCGACCGTGAGAGTCGCGGACCAGCCCGGCCCGCCTCCAACGAAGGCGACGAGGGCCGGCGAGTAGGAGACAAACCGCTCGCGCGGCGCGACGGGCACCCAGTACCAGCGCGAGGAAACGGTGACCCACCGGCCGTAGTGGTAGGGCGCCCAGCCCCAGGGCTCCGCCGAAACCCAGGTCCATCCCCACGGGTCCTGCCAGATCCAGTGGCCGGCACGGTAGGGCGCCCAGTCCGCCGCGACCGTCGTCGGCGACCAGACCCGGCCGTACTGCGGGATCTCGTTCCAGCGGCCGTACTCGTCCAGGTCGTCCGCGCCGACGATGTCGGCGCTCATGTACTGGTGAGAGTGCGCCCGATCGAGGCGGGCCTCGCGCTCCTCGACCCACTGGTCCCAGCCGTCCGGCCGGCCGAGCGAGACGATGTCGTAGCGCGGCGAGTCGAGGCCGTCGAGCTCGATGGCCTCCCCCTCTTCCACGGGGACCTGGCCGCCTCCCGCCGCCACGGTCGCGCTTCCCTGGCGCACGGCGATGCGGGTGTTGCCAGACTCATCCACGTCCACGCGGTACTCGCCGGGGCGCTCGAAGGTCACGGCGGCGTTGGGAGTGTCCACCTCGAAAAGCTCGTCCTCGGAGAGCCGGCGGATCTCGAAGGAGGCGATGCCGGCCTTGACGGAGAACTGCTTGGTGTCGTCTGTCAGATTGAGCGCCGCGAGGTCGGTCTGCGCTCCGAGCCGGATCGAATTTCCTCCGTGGATCTGGAGCTCCAGGCGGCTGCGGCTGCCGGTGTAGACGCGGTCGCCGAGCGTCATCGGGACGTTGCGGTCCGCGGGCTGCCAGTCGTCGGGATCGTCGCCGCGGGAGAAGGAGACCTCTCCTGAGAGATAGGAAATCCGGGCGACGGTCTGGCGGATCTCTCCGTACTCGTCGCGCTGCTGCCCCGCGGCAAAGGCGGCGGGAAGAAAGAGGCAGAGAAGGGCCCCGAGGGCCGAAGACGTCCTGGCTGCTGTTTTCATGCGCAATCCTCCATGCAGACATCAGGGGTGTGCAACTCCCGTTCCCGATTCGCGCTCCGGCGCGGGACGGTCGCATCCGCCCAACTGACCCGACGATTCTATAGGAAGCGTCTCCTTGCCGGGATTCCTGTCCTCCGGCCGCCGCGCCGCGCGGCCATACACTGTCCGGGATGCCCGAGCCTCGCCGCGTCGGGGCGCCGCCGGATAAGCCGCTCCTCCTCTTCGACGGGGACTGCGGCTTCTGCCGGCAGTGGATCGAGCGATGGAAGTCGCTGACGGGCGGACGAGTCGAGTACTCCTCCTCGCAGGAGGCGGGATCGCGTTTTCCCGAGATTGCCCGGGAGGAATTTCGCCGCTCGGTGCAGCTCGTCCTTCCGGATGGAAGCGTCTTCGGCGGCGCGGAGGCGGTCTTCGTCTCCCTTTCCTTCGCGCCGCGCCGCCGGTGGCTCCTGTCCGCCTATCGCAGCGTCCCCGGGTTCGCGGCCGTCGCGGAGTTCGCCTACCGCGTGGTCGCGCGGCATCGCACCGCGGCTTCGGCCGTGACGAGCGCCCTCTGGGGAAAGAGAGTCGAGCGCCCGACATACCGCCTGTCCAACGCGCTCTTCCTCAGACTCCTCGGGCTCTGTTACCTCGCCGCCTTCCTCTCGCTGTGGGCTCAGGTGGACGGGCTCATCGGGTCCCGCGGGATCATGCCGGCCGGAAGACTCGTCGAGGCCGCGCGGTCGCAACTTGGCGGCGAGCGGTGGACGGTTCTGCCGACCCTCTGCTGGCTCGGCGCCGGCGACGGGTTCCTCCACTTCCTCTGCGGCGCGGGGACCCTCGCCTCGCTCCTCGCCGTCGCCGGCCTCCTTCCGGCGCCCGCGCTCCTTCTCTGCTGGGTCTCCTACCTCTCGCTCTCCAACGTCGCCCAGCCGTTTCTCGACTTCCAGTGGGACCTGCTCCTTCTCGAGGCCGGGTTTCTCGGGATCTGGCTCGCGCCGATCCGCCGCGTTCGCATCGGGGCGGCGCTCGAGCCCTCGCCGGCGATGCGGGCGCTCGCCTGCTGGCTCCTCTTCCGTCTCATGTTCTCCTCGGGATTCGTCAAGCTCGCGAGCGGCGACCCCAGCTGGCGGAATCTCTCGGCGCTGACGTTCCACTACTGGACGCAGCCCCTGCCCCCCTGGACCGCCTGGTACGCGAGCCACGCCCCTGTCTTGTTCCAGAAGCTCTCCTGTCTCGTGATGTTCGCGGTGGAGCTCGGCGCTCCTTTCTTCCTCCTCGCCCCGCGGCGGCTGCGACTGGCCGCCTGCGGCGCGATGATCGGTCTCCAGGCGATCATCGCCGCGACCGGCAACTATGCGTTCTTCAATTTCCTGGCCGTCGCGCTCTGCGTCCTGCTCCTCGACGACGGGGTGTTCCCGTCCCGGCTGCGCGAGCGGGCGGCGGCGGACCCTCTCGCCGCGCGCGGGCGCTGGCCGCGCTTCGTGCTCGTCCCGGTGGCCGCCGTCGTGCTCACGGCGAGCCTCGTCGAGTTCGCCGGAACGCTCCGCCTGCGCCTCCCGTGGCCCGGCCTCGCGATCTCCACCGCGCGCGCCGCGATGGCGTTCCGCTCCGTCGGGGGCTACGGCCTCTTCATGGTGATGACGACTTCGCGTCCCGAGATCCTGGTCGAGGGGAGCGAGGACGGCGCCGCCTGGCGGCGCTACGAGTTTCGATGGAAGCCGGGCGACGTCGAGAGGCGGCCCCGTTTCGTCGCTCCGCACCAGCCGCGCCTGGACTGGCAGATGTGGTTCGCGGCGCTCGGCACCTACGAGGAGAACCCCTGGTTCATCGCCTTCCTGGCGAGACTCCTCCAGGGCTCGCCCGACGTCGAGAAGCTGCTCCTGAAGAACCCGTTCCCGGACCACCCGCCCCGTTACATCCGCGCGGTCCTCTCCGAGTACCGCTTCACCAGCGCGACCGAGCGCCGCGCGACCGGCGCCTGGTGGAAGGCGGAGGAGAAGGGCCTCTACTGCCCCGTCCTCTCCCGCGACATGCTGCGCTAACGTCGCTTCGCGCTTGCGCGGATTCTGCGCCTGTGGCACACCGGCGGGCGGCTCGGCCGGATGCGGCCTCGACCGCCCGCCTGAATCCGCGCAAGCGCTCCGCTCCCGCGGCGCGAGGCTCCTCCCTGCGGTTACTTGGGAGACTCCTCGCGCCACGAGCGCCGGCGGCATTCCGGCACTCAGTCCGGTGAGTCGCTGAGGAGAGAGCTCTTGCCCCTGTCATCCTGAGCGAAGCGAAGGATCTGCTCTCGTCGCTCCGAGCGACCGGCCCAGCCAGGCGGACACGACGGGAGGAGGGAGGCGTAAGCGCCTCCCCTACAGTACGAAATGCGCAAACGAGGCGCTTAGACGCCGAAGCGGTCGGGGTCCCAGGACAGGCCGAGCTCGGAGGGGGGAGCCATGTAGCCGAGGAGGGCGGAGGCGGCGACGACGGCGGGGGAGGCGAGGTAGCCTTCGCCGCCGAGGCCCATCCGGTTCTGCCAGTTGCGGTTGAACGAGGTGATCGCTCGCTCTCCCTTCTTCAGCGCGTCGGGGCCCTGGCCGAAGCAGGGGCCGCACCAGGACTGGCGGATCTCCCCGCCGGCCGCGCGGAAGACCTCGGCGATGGAATCGCCGTCCAGGCGCGGGTCGGGGGCCTCGATCCGGCTGCCGACGCCGCCGGAGCCTGGGAAGACGGCGAGGCTTCCGGCGGCCTTGCGAAAGCCCTTCTCGCGGGCCGCGCGCAGGACGAGCGCGGCCTGGAGGAGATCGTCGTAGCTGCCGTTGGTGCAGGAGCCGATGAGCGCCTTGTCGAAGGTCAGGCGCTCCCGCGCGACCTCCTCCGCCGGAAACGCGTTGCCCGGAGAGAAGGGCCTGGCGATCATCGGGGCGACCTGCGAGAGGACGAACTCCTCGTTGATCGCGTACGCGGCGTCCACGCCCGGCGTGACGGCCGGGTAGGGAAGCTCCGGGATTCCCTTCTCCCGGTACCACGCGCGCGTGATCTCGTCCTCCGGGAAGATGCCGTTCTGCGCCTCCCCCTCCGCCATCATGTTGGCGATCGTGTTGCGGTAGGCGATTGGGAGCTGGCGGTCCGCGTCGTCGAACTCGACCGACATTCCCTGCGACTGCTTCGCTCCCCAGCGGCGCAGGAGCTCCAGGACGATGTCTTTTCCGCTCACCCACGGCTGCAGCCGGCCGCGGAAGACGACGCGCCGCTGCTTCGCCGGCGTGAAGTAGACGTAGCCGGTCGCCCAGCCGAAGCCGAGCGTCGTCGAGCCGACGCCGAAACCGACCGCGCCGTACGCTCCGTATGCGCGGCTGTGTGAATCGGCGCCGGGGATGAACTGTCCCGGCAGGACGAGACCCTGCTCCGGGAAATAGAAGTGGAAGATGCCGTCGCCCGGCGTCGCGTAGTACGGCTTCCCGATCCCGTGCCGGCCCGCGAACTCCCGCCCGATGGAGGTCTGTTTCTCGTCCGCGTCCTTCCCGGTGAAGACGAAGTGGTCGTTGGCGACGGCCGCCTGCCTCGGGAAGATCGTGCCGCCGCCGGTGATCTGGTTGAACGTGTGAATGGCGAACGGCGCCGTTCCGTCGGAGGCGGGGAGGAGGTCGGCGAAGACCCGGAGCGTCGCCCCGGGGCGGACCCCGGCGTCCCGGTCCACGCGGTGCGCCCAGACGATCTGCTCGGTCGCCGTCATGCGCCGCGCGGTCTCGGGGTCCGGCCAGAGGATCCTGGGCGCCCTCTCGATCGAGGACCGCAGCTCCCGGCGCCCCACGGCGAAGATGCCGCCGCCCGACCGGATCTCCTCCTCCTTCTCCGAGAGGGGGACCGGCTCGTAGCTCTTCCCCCGCGTCTCGTTGGTGACGCGGCGCGTCCGCGTGTCGAAGGTCAGCGTGTCTCCGTCCCGCGCGTCCGCAACGGCCTCCGGGCTCTGGACGACGTGGAGGCCGAGGTTGAAGGCGTTGCGGCGGAAGATGTCACCCATGAGGGCGCCGCAGACGATGACGAGCTCGAGGCCGGCTTCCTCGGCGACCCCCTTCAGGCCCGCCGGGCTCATCTCCCGCGAGGAGCCGATCGCGAAGCGGTCGCCAGCGATCAGGAACGTCTCGCCGCGGTGCACCCGCGCGCGGAAATCGGGCATGAGATGGCGGAAGGACCCGGTCTTCCAGCGCTCGTCGAGAGTCGCGAGGCTCTCGGAGACGCAGTCGGCGGCGGGGGTGATCTGGTCGGTGTCGATCGCGTCGCGCTTCTTGCCGGGCACGCCGGGGTCCCAGAAGATCAGCGCCTTGCCGCGGATCACTCGGTCCGCCGTTGCGGCCTCCGCCGCGGATGTCCGCGGCAGGTCCTCGACCGTTACTCCCGGTTTCCATCTGGCGGGCTCGATCGTGTGCATCGTCTTCGTCACGCGATCAACTTGGCGATCGCGAACGCGGCCGCGGCGGCGAGGCCTCCGACGACCGCGGTCTGCCAGGCGCTGCGCAGCGGCTTCTTCACGGTGAAGCGCCCCTTGACGTAGCCGAAGAGAAGCAGCGCCACGAGGGTCACCGCGATCGAGCCTTCGAGCGCCGTCGCCATCCTGCGGAAGACGAAATACGGGGCGAGCGGCACGAGGCCGCCGGCCATGTAGGAGAGCGCGATCGTCAGCGCGCTCGACCGGGCGCGGCGCGGGTCCGGCTCCTCGAGACCGAGCTCGAAGCGCATCATGAAGTCGATCCAGCGCTTCCGGTTCTTGCTGATCGCGTCGGCCGCGTTGTTGGCGAGAGTCTCCGAGAGGCCGTAATGCTGGAACACCTCGGCGACCTCCCGTTTCTCCTCCTCGGGGATCTCCACGGTCTCGCGGATCTCCCGGGCGCGCTCCGAGGCGTAGTGCTCCGCGTCGGTGCGCGCGGCCAGGTACCCTCCCAGGCCCATCGCGATCGAGCCCGCGGCAATTTCGGCGAGGCCCGCCGTGATGACGACCCGCGTGGAATCGACGGCGCCGGACAGACCCGCGGCGAGCGCGAAGGGCACGGTCAGTCCGTCCGACATCCCGATGACGACGTCCCGGATCGTCGCGGAAGCCGTGAAGTGTTTTTCGACGTGCTGCGTCTGCGGCATGGAGGAATCCTCGCTGCTAGGAATCTTCGCGGGCGCCGCGAAGATTCCTCACCAGATCAGGCAGCGCGTTTCGCGGACCATCGGGTCGGCGGTCTTGCAGCCGAAGGCCGCGGCGAACTCCGGGATGTTCGACGGCGCCCCGATCGCGCGGAAGCGCCCGAGGGGGTGCGGGTTCGTGTTGGTCATGAGCCTCTCGAACTCCGGCCGCGCGTTGGTCGCCCACACCCGCGCCCAGTTCAGGAAGAGGCGCTGCTCCGGCGTGAACCCGTCGATGTTCGCCGGGCGGGGCTTCCCCTCCAGGCTCTTCTCGAACGCCTTGTAAGCGATCGTCAAGCCGCCGAGGTCCGCGATCGATTCGCCCAGCACGAGCTTGCCGTTCTGGTGCAGGTCTCCTTCCACGACATAGCCGTCGAACTGCTTCTCGACGCACGTCGCGCGCTCCGTGTAGTTCTTCAGGTCCTGCTCCGTCCACCAGTTCTTCAGGTTCCCCTGAGCGTCGAACTTGCGTCCCTGGTCGTCGAACCCGTGGGTCATCTCGTGCCCGATGACCGCGCCGATCCCCCCGTAGTTGACGGCGTCGTCCGCGGCGCCGTCGAAGAACGGCGGCTCGAGGATCCCCGCGGGGAACACGATCTCGTTGCGGGAGGCGTTGTAGTAGGCGTTGACCGTCGGCGGGGTCATGCCCCATTCCGTGCGGTCCACCGGCTTCCCGATCTTGTCCATGTCGCGGTGGTGCTCGTAGAGCGCGCCGTTCAAGACGTTCCCGGCGTGCGCTCCGCGCTCGACCTTGTAGGAAGAGTAGTCGCGCCACTTGTCCGGGTATCCGATCTTCGGCGTGAAGGCGTCGAGCTTGGCGAGGGCCGCCTTGCGCGTCTCGGCTCCCATCCAGGGGAGCGTCGAGAGGTCCTCGCGCAGGGCCGCGATCAGGTTCCTGACCATCTTGTCGGCGCGGGCCTTGGCCTCCGGCGGGAAGTTCTCGGCGACATAGAGCTTGCCGATGGCGAACCCGAGGTTGCGGTCGGCGGACTGGACGCACCGCTTCCAGCGCGGCTGGATCTCCTTGGTGCCCTGGAGCGTGCGCTGGAAGAAGTCGAAGTTCTCCTCGACGAATTTCGACGAGAGGTCGGGCGCGGCGGAGTGGACGAGGTGCCACCGCAGGTACGTCTTCCAATCCGCGAGCGGCACGGCGGTCAGGTCCTTGTCGAGCGCCTCGAAGAATTTCGGCTGGCCGATGTTGACGGCGGCGATCGCCGGCGCGCCGAGGTCGTGAAAGTACGCTTCCCAGGAGAAGTTCGGCGTCAGGGTCTTCAGCTCCGCCGGCGCCATCCGGTGGTACGTGGCGTCGGGGTCCCGCCTCTCGACGCGCGTCATGGACGATTCGGCGAGCTTCGTCTCGATGTGCAGGACGGCCTTCGCCTGCGCGGCGGCCTTGCCCGGATCGTCCCCGAGGAGCGTGAACATCCTGGCGACGTGCTCGGCGTACTTGCCCCGGAGCTCCTTCGACTTCTCGTCCGTCTTCGTGTAGTAGTCGCGGTCGGGCAGGCCGAGCCCTCCCTGGAACGCCCCGGCGATCACCTCGCTCGAGTTCTTGCGGTCCGGCTGCGAGCCGAAGGCGAAGACCGCGCCGACGCCCTTGCTCTGCAGGTTCGCGACCTCGGCCCGCAGGCCGGAGAGGTCCCGGATCTTGTCGATCCGCGCGAGCTCCTCGGAGAGCGGCTTCGCGCCGGCGGCTTCGATCGCCGTCTCGTCCATGCAGCTCGCGTAGAAGTCCCCGATCTTCTGCTCTTCCGAGCCGGGAGCGGACTTCTCGGCGGCGAGCTTTTCCAGGATCTTGCGCATCGCCTGGCGGTTGCGCTCGGCGAGCTCGGTGAAGGTGCCCCAGCTCGGGAACTCCGGCGGGACGGGATTCTTCTTCATCCACCCGCCGTTGGCGTACTCGTAGTAGTCCCGGCACGCTTTGGCCGAAGGATCCATGTCCGCCGGATCGAGCCCGTGGACCGCGGCGGCGGCGCCCGGCGAAGCGGCCGACCGGACCGAAGGGGCCTGGCCGGACCGGGCCAGCGCGACGCCGACCGAGGCGGCGGCGACCAGGGCGACGCCGAGAAGAAAGCCGCGGCGGCGGACGAGCGACGGAGGGAACGGTGAGCTCATGATTCGGTCTCCTTCTTCTGCTTCGCGAAGGAAAGAATCATATAGCGGCCGAAACTGTTGCGCCCATGAGAGGAGAGAGTCCAATGAGGAATACCGATTCCAGTCGCAGGGACTTCCTGGCCGTCGCCCGCGGGACCGGCGCCGGCCTGCTCGCCGCCGCCCTCGCGGAAGCGGCGCCGGGGCAGAAGGCGAAGAAGACCCCGGAGCCGGAGGAAGAGGTCGCGCCCGGAGAGGACCTGATGCGCGAGCACGGCGTCCTCAACCGCATCCTCCTCATCTACGAGGAGGGCCTGCGCCGTCTCGATGCGGGGAAGGACTTCGCGCCGGAGATCCTTTCCGGGGCCGCCGGAATCGTCCGGCGATTCATCGAGGAGTACCACGAAAAGCTGGAGGAAGAGAATCTCTTCCCGCGGTTCGAGAAGGCCGGCAAGCTCGTGGATCTCGTCGCCGTCCTTCGTGAGCAGCACAGGGCGGGCAGGCGCCTGACGGCCGAGATCGAGAGGCTGACGAGGCGGGGAGCGGTGGTGAAGGAGGAAGACCGGCGCCGGCTCTCCGATTCGATGCGTCTCTTCATACGGATGTACCGCCCGCACGAGGCGAGGGAGGACACGGTTCTCTTCCCCGCGTTCCACACTGTCGTGAGCCGGAAGGAGTACGAGAGCCTCGGCGACGCCTTCGAAGGCGAGGAACACCGGCTCTTCGGCGCCGAGGGCTTCGAGAAGATTGTCGCGGAGGTCGCGGGCCTCGAGAAGCCGCTCGGGATCTACGAACTTTCCCGTTTCACCCCGAAATGACCGGGGGCCGGTCCGATCGGGAGCGGGAGGCTACTTCGAATTGAGGGCGAATCGCGCGAAGAGGCCGCCGCGCTGCGGGCGCCCACCCGTCCCGGCGACGCCCGCCACGGGATCCGCCGGCGCGGGGAGGGAGGCCTCGCGGTTGACCCGCTCGATCATGCCTTCCAGGATCTTGAGAACCGCCATGACTTCCACGGAGCTATCCGTGGACCGGCAGGTGAAGGAGATGGTGGTGAGGTCCTTGTTCAGCCGGAACCGGCAAAAGCCGGGAGAAGTCGCGATCACCCGCCGGTAAGCCTCGGCCCATTGGGGGTCGACCTCGCCGACGAGCGCGACCGAATAACGCTCGAACAACGGGCCCATCTTTTCCCAGCGGAGTCCGGCCTCGGGCAAACAGACGTCGTAACGAGTCGCACCGGGGATTTCATGGAGTGTTACTGGTTGCGCTTTCATGTTCCTCTCCGCTTCTTTTTGACCCTTCGCTGAGAGAGGAGAGGCAAAGAAGAGGCCAGAATCTAAGCAGTTGACAGAGAAGGGCTTCCGGCGGGCGACCCGGTGGGAGATCCAATAATTGTCCACGCGGAGGCCGGCGACAGCCGAACTGCGTCCTCCGCGCTTCCTTGGAATGGATGGCCGATTGCCGTTGTCGGAAGCCGTCGGGAATAATGCTCGCCGCAATGACGAGCAAGGATCTCTTGCCGGGAATTCTCGGCGTCGTGGACTGGGTGGTCAAGGAGTCGGACCTCGCGAGCGCTCTCTCCTCCGACCACAAGGAGAGCTTCCCGCGCGTCTTCGCCACGGCGCGGATGGTGGCCCTGATGGAAGTGGCGGCGGCGCGCGCGATGGAGCAGATCCTGGCACCGGGCGAGCTGACGGCGGGAGTCTCCATCGACGTCACGCACACCGCCGCGACGTCCCCGGGCGCGACCGTGCGCGCGACCGCCCGTTTTCTTCGAATGGAAGGGAAGTTCTACCGGTTCGAAGTTTCCGCCGACGACGAGGCCGGAGAAGTCGGCCGGGGGATCCACGACCGCGCCATCATCCAGCACGACCGTCTCCTCGAAGGCGCCCAACGCCGCCGCCGTCGTCCGTAGCGGCTCGCCCTCTTCTCGTCAAATCCGCCCCGGCGTCGGGCCCGCCTATGGGCGAAGTCGAAGTGGATCCTGTCGCGTTCCCGAAGCTCGTTGGGCGTCACGCCACTCTTGAACTCGTGGTGTCGTCACGATGACGAGTCTGCGCACGGACTACTCTCCTTGCGCGGTCTCGAATCGGCCGAGGATCCCGGACCAGGCGGAAATCGGGATGGGTGCGTCGCTGATTTCCTGCCAGAGCACCCTCTCGTCCGCGCAGAGGAAGTGCGGCTCGACTCTCGGGAACGGGGAGCGCCGGCCGTCCGAAGGATTCCGCCTCCACACCATCGTGCAGACTCGCCGCGTCCCGCAGCCCGGGCAGGGCTCCTCGAGGACGAACGGGGGGACTCCGATCGGAACGTCGTCCTTCGCCATCCTGCGCGCCCGCCACACCCCGATGTCTTCGACCTGCGCCATCGCTTCCTCCAAGCACTCACGATGCGGCGGGCGGACGGACAAACGACGTCCGACCCTGAACCCGCGCCCGAGAGAGTGTCGTCCGGCGGCCCGCCGGCGGCATGGTGTAAGATGGCGCTGCACCTCCACAGGGCTATCTGTTCAGGATCCCTCGGAGCCAGTTCGAGGTGAAGACTGAATTTTTGCCGGAGGTGATATGCAGCAGCCGAGGAAGAACTGGCTCAACATTCTCTTTCTGTCCCTGACCCCGATCATCGGCGTCCTCGGCACGGCGGCCTACGCGGTGGTCTACGGCATCCGCTGGTGGGAGCCGGCCCTCTTCCTCGCGCTCTTCGGGCTCGTGAGCTTCTCCGTGACCGCGGGATACCACCGCTGCTTCGCCCACAAGAGCTACGTGTCGCACCCCGCGCTCCAGGCCGCCTATCTCTTCCTGGGAGCGATGGCGCTTCAGAACTCGGCCTTGAAGTGGGCCTCCGATCACCGCGACCACCACCGGTACGTGGACAAGGACTGGGATCCGTACAGCATCAAGCGCGGGGGTCTGTGGGCGCACATCCTGTGGCTCTTCTACGCGGAGCCGGAGGAGCGCACCTACGAGAATGTCCCCGACCTGCAGTCGAACCCGCTCGTGCGGTGGCAGTACCGCTGGAACAACTGGATCGGCATCGTGGCGGGGCTCGGGATCCCGACGCTCGTTGGGGCGTTCTTCGGGCGCCCGCTCGGGGGTCTTCTCTGGGGCGGGTTCCTCCGCATCGTCGTCATCCACCACACGACGTTCATGGTCAATTCCGTCGCCCACCTCTGGGGCTCGCGTCCGTACACCGAGGAGAATTCCGCCCGGGACAACGGCTTCCTCGCGTTCGTGACCAACGGCGAGGGGTACCACAACTTTCATCACAAGTTCCCCTCCGACTTCCGCAACGGCGTGCGCTGGTACCAGTGGGACCCGACGAAGTGGCTCATCGCGCTGCTGAACCTCACCGGACTCGCCGTCGATCTCCGCAAGACGCCCCGGGCCCTCATCGAGACCTCGCGGCTGCGGATGAAGCTCCAGAAGGCCGAAGCGAGGCTCCACCTCGCCCCGAGCGGCCTCGCGGAGGAGATCCGCCTGCAGATGGAGAAGGCGCGCCGCGCGGTCGACCGGGCCGTCGAGACGTGGCACGAAGTCGACACGAAGCGGCGGGAGCTCGTCGCGCGCGGCCGGACCGCTTCCTCCGATGTCGCGAAGGCGTGGAGGAGAGAGCTTCGCGAATCGAAGGCTTCGCTGGCGGCGGCCCGTCGCGAATGGCTTGTCGCCGCCCGGATGTTGTCGCGGCTGCCCGAGCCGGTTTAGCCCGCGGGCCGTTGGTGATAGACTGACGGTCTCCGATCTCCTCCGACGGTCCCCTCAGTGAATCCGTGACCGCTCCGTCGCCGGCATCGGCGAGAAAGCGAGCCGTGTCATGCACAGTGCCGTGGAGCGCCGTCCAAGCGAGGGGAGTCTCCCCGGTACGTTCGCCATCGTGCTTTCCCGACTGCCCGCGGTCGAGAACGTCCCGGGCCTCATTTCGTTTCTCGTGGATTCGCCGGGAGGGGCCAGGGCCGCCGTCAAGACGGGCATCCTGACGGACGCCGCGCTGCGAGGCCGCCTCGCGCACTTCGACGTGCATTCGGCCAACGAGATCGCGGCGGTGAGGAAGGCGCTCTCGATGGAGAGCGGCCAGGCCACCGTGTACGAGAGCTGGCCGAGGCTCGACGGCTGCCTCCGCTTCTGGTACGGCTTCGTGGGATCCGTCATCCGTCCCATCGCATGGTCCTGCGAGGCCTGCCAGAAACAGAACCGAGACAGCGTCGGAGGAGCGGTCGGCGAGTCGTTCCTGCGCCGTTGCGACTGCGGGCACGTTTCCCGCGTCACCGTGCCCAACCATCAGCCGGTCTCGAGCGTCGTCGCGGCGCTGGCCAAACCGCAGCGCTGATTTCGCTCTCATTTCTCAACACGGTGTTCCCAAGCGGTCCCGGCGGTGGAGACCGGGCGACGGCGCCTTCTCTGAGAGTTCGGCGAAGAACCCACCCCGGCCTCAGCCGTTCCAGATTCGGCAGGGTGCAGCCCGGAGGCGCTGGCGTTGCCCGGCAGCGGCCCTGTTCGAGGGCGCACGCCGGGCAGTCGGCTCAGCGACGCTTCCTCTGAGCCCTCGGACCGGAGCGGCGGCCAGGAGTTTCTCCGCGGATTCTCCGCGACAAATCAACAACCGGACCCCGGACCGGGAACAACGTCCTGAGAACCAACGGCGAGCGTGGAATCAAAAAAAAAACGGGGGACCGCAGGGTCCCCCGTTCGTGATATCCGCGAATCGGTTTTCAGTAGCGAGCGCGCCCGCCTCCCGAGCCTTCGTTGCGCGGCCGCGCCTCGTTGACGGTCAGCGACCGACCGCCGAAGTCCGTGCCGTTCAACTCCATCGCCTGCCTTGCCTTCTCGTCGTCGCTAAACTCGACGAATCCGAACCCCTTGGACTGCCCGGAATCGCGATCGGTGATCACCCTCGCCGAGTCGGGGACGCCATACTTGGCGAACATGTCGCGCAGCTGGTCGTCGGAGATGTTGTACGGAAGATTTCCCACATAGAGCTTCATGGAACCCATCCTTGATGCCGGTTGCTCCGGCGCTTGCCGGCGGAGGATCGGTGCCGAGGGACCGGCCGGCGCGGCTCCCCGTATTCTCGTTATGCTTTTCGTTCGGGATTTAGTCAGAACAGGTCTGGCAAAAGGCGAGCGAACCGAGAACAAGCACACTCTATCACAGAAGCCGTCCGCCCGCGGCGCGGTCCCGGCAATCGCGCCGGGGTCAGGTCGGGTCGATCGCGCGCACGACGATCGTTCCGCCGTGCCGGGCATGGGGGCAGTCGCGCGCGATCGAGAGGGCGTCCTCGAAGTCGCGGGCGGAGATGACGAAATAACCGGCCACGGCGCCGGCAAGGGAGGATTCGTCGGGGGCCGCTTGCCCCGGACCGATCGCGCGGGCGCCGGCCCGGAGTTTCTCTCCCGTGATCGCCCGCCCGGATTCGCGGACTCTCCTCGCCCAGGCCCGGTACTCGGCGACTCTCGCGGGCTCGCGGGAGGAATCGCCCCGCGTCTCTTCCGGGAGAGGCTCGAGGAAGAGAACGAATTGGTTGGATGCGGTTGCGGGGGCCCCCGGAGAGTCCCGGCGTCCGACCGCGATCCCGGCGACAAAGGCGGCGAGGACGGCGGCGGCCGCGGCGAAGAAAAACACGCCGCGGGACTTGCGGGCGCGGATGAGCCCGCGTCCCGACAGCGCGCCGGCGACGCGGTCCTCCAGTTCCGGCGGCGGCGCGGCGGCCGGCGCCAGAGATTCGAGCGGATTCTTTTCGAGATCATCGTCGCGGTTCATGTCCGTCCCTCCTTTTCCGGGGCGGCGGCGCCGCGCCCGATCCGATCGCGTAGCGCTTCCCGCGCGCGGGAGAGCTGGCTCTTCGAAGTGCCGGCATCGATTCCGAGCAGGCGGCCGATCTCCTCGTGCGAGTAGCCGTGGACATCGTGGAGCAGGAGCACCTCGCGGTATCCCGGCGCGAGATCGGCGATGCCCCGCTCGAGGTCGATGTCCGGTTCGGGGTCCGCCGATGCGGCGGCCGGCAGGAGCTCGGGCATCGGCTCTTCCCGGCGCTTCCGGACCTGTTGCCGGAAGCAGCGGACCGCGATGCCGCAAAGCCAGGTCGAGAGAGCGGACTCCCACCGGAACCCGGCGAGGCCGGAGACGGCCCGGACCCAAGTCTCCTGGACGATGTCTTCCGCGTCGCAGCGCCGTCCTCCGCAGAGCCGGAGCGCGAGCGCGTAGAGAAAAGGCGTCTGCGCGCGGTAGAGAGCGCGGAAGGAGGCCTCGTCCCTCCCGGCCAGAAAGCGGCGGACGCTCTCGCGCTCGCCCTCCCGGTCGGAGGGCGAGCCGGCGAGCCGTTTCCCGCTCACGGCTTGCGGACGAGCCGGATTTCTTCCAGCCAACGCTCCTTCCCGTCCTGATACCAGGTCCAACGCGACGTCACGTGGCCCGCATCCTCGAACAGGAAGACGGCTTTGTCCATGTGGCCGCGATCCCGCGAGGCGAGGTTCCCCCCGTCCACGAAGGTGAAGGTGACGCGCCGACCGTCCTCCTCGAACGACGTCGCGCGCAGGTGCGGCTGGTTCCCGGCCACGCAGTAATGCCGCAGCTCGAGGTTGCCCGCGTCGAGCGAATAGAGAGTGGCCATCGTCTCGCCCGGGTGGGCCTCGAAGGACGTCTCGAGGACGGCCGAGCCCTTCGCGATCACCTGGAAGTGAAGCCGCTCGGTCCACCCCTTCGTGCTCTTTCCTTCCCATTCGCCGGCGAGGCCCGCGAACCTCCCGAAGGTCCGGACCGCGGTGTCCTGCGGCGCGGGCGAGGCCGGCCAATCCTGGCCGGAGGCCATGGGAAGAACCGCGAGGAGCAGGGAGCGACGGCCGAGCGCGCGAAGACTCTTCATCGAAGCCCTCCTTCTTCGTCGCTCTCTGTGTGCGCGGAACGGGGCGGAAGGTTGCACGGTCCAAAGAAAAGGCGGCCGCCTGGCCGCCAGACCCTCGATGATCGACTCTCGACTATCGGGCTATCGGTTGATCCCCCTCGACCGGGCTCGTCGTCTCAGTGTGGAACCCCGCCTCCGGCATCGGCGCTCGGCCCGGCGCCGAAGAAGAGCCGGCCTTCCTGCAGGGACGTGTTGCGCAGGGTCACGGCCAGGGCCTCCGCCAGGTCCTCGACCGGCGAGACCCGCAGTGTCTCGCGAACCTCCGGCGCCAGGTCTTCCAGGTCCGCCTCGTTGTCCTTCGGGATCACGATGTGATGGATTCCGGCGCGCACCGCGCCGAGGATCTTCTCCTTCAAGCCTCCGATCGGAAGGACCCGGCCGGAGATCGTGATCTCACCCGTCATCGCCACGTCGTTGCAGACCGGCCGCTTGGAGAGCGCCGAGACCATCGCCGTGGCCATCGCGATGCCGGCCGAGGGGCCGTCCTTGGGAATCGCTCCGGCCGGAACGTGGATGTGGACGTCCCCCTGGAAGTCCTTTTCCTCGATCCCGAGCCACGCCGCGTGAGAGCGCGCGTAGGTCCAGGCCGCGCGCGCCGACTCCTTCATGACGTCGCCCAGCTGTCCGGTCAGGATGAGCTCTCCCTTTCCCCGCATGAGCGAGGCCTCGACGAACATGATGTCGCCTCCGGCCGGCGTGTAGTACATGCCCGTCGCGGTGCCGACCTGGTCCTCCCGCGCCATCTTCTCCGGGTGGACCTTCGGGCGGCCGAGGAGCTTGCGGACGTCCGCCTGCTCGATCGTCTGCGCCTCGATCTCCCGGGCCGCGATGCGCCGCGCGACCTTGCGCGCCAGGCGGCCGAGCTCTCGCTCGAGCTGCCGAACGCCGGATTCCCGCGTGTAGCTCGCGATGACCTCCAGGATCGCGCCGTCGGTCAGCGTGATCTGCCCCTCCGACAGGCCGTTCTCCCGGACCTGGCGCGGCACCAGGTAGTTCTTCGCGATCTGGAGCTTCTCCTGCTCCGTATAGCCCGCGAAGGTGACGACCTCCATCCGGTCGAGAAGCGGCGCCGGGATGTTCTGGATGAAGTTGGCTGTCGCGATGAAGAGGACCTCGGACAGGTCGAACGGCACGCCGAGGTAGTGGTCCGTGAAGCTGTCGTTCTGCGCGGGGTCGAGCACTTCGAGAAGCGCGCTCGCCGGATCCCCCTGGAAGGAGACGCCCAGCTTGTCCACCTCATCGAGCAGGAAGACGGGGTTCTTCGTCGCCGCCTGCTTCATCCCCTGGATGATGCGGCCCGGCATGGCGCCGATGTAGGTGCGTCGGTGGCCGCGGATGTCCGCCTCGTCGCGCGCGCCCCCGAGCGAGATGCGCACGTACTTGCGCCCCATGGCCCGCGCGATGGAGCGGGCGATCGAGGTCTTGCCGACGCCCGGCGGCCCCGCGAAGAGCAGGATCTTCCCCTTCGCGTGCGCCGCCTCGGCGGCGTCCGGGTCCCGGCCCGTCCCGCCCTTCCCCGGTTTCTCGCTCTTCTCGGCGCTCCGCGCGCTCTCCGCCTTCTCCCGCGTCTGCCAGAGCTGGCGCACGGCGAGGAACTCGAGGATCCGGTCCTTGACGTCGCTCAGGGCGTAGTGGTCCTCGTCGAGGACCCGCGACGCCTCCTGCACGTCCAGGTGATCTTCGCTGCGCGAGTTCCACGGGAGCTCCGCGATCGTCTCGAGATACGTGCGGATGACCTGCGACTCCATCGACTCCCGACCGATCCGCGTCAGCCGGCCCCACTCGCGGTCGACTTCCTTGCGGGCCTCCTCGGGCAGGTCGAGCGCGTCGAGCTTCGCCCGCAGCTCCTTCAGCGACTCGTCTTCGGCGCCCTCTCCCTCTCCGAGCTCCTTCTGGATGGCCTTCATCTGCTCGCGCAGGTACATCTCGCGCTGCCGGCCACCGAGCTCCTCCTTGACCTTGGACTGGATGTCCTCCTGCGCCGAGAGGACCTCGATCTGCCGCTGGACGTGCACGAGCACGCGCCGCAGCCGGTCCTCGACCGACAGCGTCTCGAGCAGCGCCTGCTTCTCGGATGCGGGGATGTCCAGGTAGCCGGCCACGAGGTCGGCGAGCCTTCCGGGCTCCTGCACTCCCTCGAGGAACTGGCTGATCGCCTCGTCGGGAAGTCCGAGCCTGCGCCCGAGCTCCGCGGCGCGCTCGCGCACCTCGTGGTGCAGCCCGACGAACGCCGGGTCGCGCGAGTCGAGCTCCAGCATCTCCCGCGCCTCCTGGACCGTCGCCTCGAGCCGGCCGTCCTTCGAGACGAACCGCGTGGCGATCCCGCGGGCCTTCCCCTCGAGCAGGAGGAGCACGCTGCCGAGGCTGCGCTGGACGGACCCGACCGTGGCGATCGTGCCGATCGTGTAGAGCGAATCGGGAGTGACGACCTCTCCCTCGGTCACCTGGCGCTGGGCCACGGCGAAGACCCGCCGCTCCTTGTCGTTCAAGGCGGCTTCGATGGCTCGCAGCGTGGCCGGCCGGCCGGCGGTGATCGGAAAACTGACTCCGGGAAGCAGAACGGCGTTCTTCATCGGAACGACCGGGAGATTCAGGGTTTCAGACATTCGTGACCTTTCTCGGCGGCCGGCTCCCTCGCCACGACCGCGCGAAGACTTCCTCGCAAAATACGGGCCTCCGACGCGAGCGGGTTCCGCCCGCGTTGTTTGGACGATCTCTCACGTGTCTCAGAGACTCTTCCACTACCGAAAACGCCTTCGTATTCCCGCCGATTCCAGGGACCGCGGTCTAATGCGATCGCATCAGGCGTGGCCGGCCCGCGCGCTCCATGCTGAGGAGCATGGACATTCAATTTCCGGGAGGCCTCGAGGTCGCGGCCGTCCACAAGGGATTCACCATCGTCACGGACCAGCCCGTCGAGAACGGGGGAACCGGGTCCGCCCCGACTCCGTTCGACCTCTTCCTGGCGTCGATCGGCACCTGCGCCGGCCTCTACGCCCTCAAGTTCTGCCAGCAACGCAACCTCGACACGGAGGGTCTCTCCGTCAAGCTGAACCTCGCGCGGGACGAGGCCGGCAAGCGCATCGCGCGCGTCCGGCTGGAGGTCCTCCTGCCGCCGGCCTTCCCGGAGAAATACCGCGACGCGATCCTGCGGGCCGTGGATCAGTGCAAGGTCAAACGCCACATCCTCGAGCCGCCCGTCTTCGAAGTCGAGACGGTCCGCCCCGGGATCACGCCGCCGCCGGCCGCCGACGTTTCAGCGCCCGCCCTCCCGGCCTGACGGCCAATCCGGTAACCCGCCCTCGGAGCGTTCTGCCGATGGCGCGGCCACGCCCTCTGCTCAGAGCGGAGCGACGTGCCGGATCGCGGCGATCGAGACGTCGTCCTCGGGAGCCTCGCCGCCGCAGAAGGCCATGACATCGCCGGCGAGGCTCGCGACGAGGTCGGGCGCCGGGCGCGGGGCCGCCCGCCGGATCGCCGCCTCGATGCGCGCGTCGCCGAACTCGTTCCCGGCGGGGTCTCTCGCCTCGGAGAGACCGTCGGAGTGGAGCAGGAGCGCCTGACCCGGTTCGATTGTTCCGCGCTCGACCTTCCACGAGAGCGGCGCCTTGACGCCGAGGGGATAGGCGCCCTTCCCGATCCGCTCGCGGACGGCTCCCGTCCCGTCCAGGCGCAGGACCGGCGGATGCCCCGCGACCGAGCCCGTGAACGAGCCGTCGGGCGAGAGGAGCAGGTACACGCAGCCGAAGAAGGCGCGCGGTCCGCCCGTGCGGCAGAGGATCCGGTTGAGAGTCGCGAACATCGCCTCGGGGGCCGGGTCCGTCTCGAGCTGCGTCCGGAAGGCGGCGTGCGCGACCGCCATGACAAGGCCCGCCGTCATGCCGTGGCCCGAGGCGTCTCCGAAGAGGACGGCCAGGCGCCCGTCGGGCAGCAGGACGAAGTCGTAGATGTCGCCCCCGACCATGTTCGCGATGCGGTTGAAGGCGCCGAGCTCGAAACCCGGGGGCGCCGGCAGGGTCTTGGGGATGAGGCTCGACTGCAGCTCGCGCGCGAGCTCGAGCTCGTCGCGGAAGTTGATCTTGTCCACGAGCTCCATGCCGAGCAGCAGCGTCAGGAGCGTGATCGAAGCGAGCAGGAACCCGCTGTCGAGCGACACCCTGTATTCGGTCGTGCGGCGGTGGCCGCTGCGGGTCCGCTCGGTGTGATCCGACCACTTCCATTGAAACGAAAAGAGGATCATCAGGAGCGCCGCGCCGAATGCGACGCGGCGCGCGGGAGCGAGGCGCCGGGAGAGGCCGAAGAGAACGGCGTTGGCGGACTTCAGGAACCGCTTGATGCGCCTGGGCTCGCGCTCGATCTCCTCGCGGTCCTCCGCGGTGAGCTTCTCCTTGGCATGCCGCCATTCGCGGGCGTAGAGCCCGGACATTTCTTCGCGCCCGACCGACCGGAACGTCGATCGAACCAGCTCGATCCAATCCTTGCCGCGAGGCATCTCTCTCTAGGATACGAAACGCCGGATGCGCTGTTTCCGCCGCTGCGTCAGCCCCGGCCCTTCACGGCCGCCGGTTCGACGAACCGGGCGATCCTCTCCCGGACCTCTTCGGGCACGGGCACCGGCTGGAAATCCTCCTGGCGCACGCAGACCAGGATGTAGCGGCCGCTCGCGACGACGCGGGAGGGATCCGTCTTGCGCCGGACCTCGAAGTCCAGATGAACCGAAGTTCGGCCGATCCTGCTGAAGTAGGCCTCGACGGAGAGCAGCTCGTCGAGCTTGACGGGGAGATGGAAATCGCACTCCACCCGCGCGCGCGGCAGCCAGATCCCGAGCGACTCGAAGAGGTAGCGGTAGGTCAGGCCGGCCGACCGGAGCAGCTCCGCTTCGGCCAGCCCGAAGAACCGCAGGTACGCCTGGTAGTTGATGATGCCGGCGGCGTCGATGTCCTCCCACCGGACGTATTCCTCGATCGTGTACCGGGCCATTGGGGAAGTTTCAGGTTTCAGGTTCCAGGTTTCAAGAGAAAGATCCCGTTGCGCCTCCTGAAACATGAAACTTGAAACCCGTCTCTTCTAGAAGCCCCACAGCGCGAGCTCGTCGAGCAGCGTCGCGATCGCCGGGTGCTCCGCGAGCTCGCGGTAGAGCCACCCGTGCCGCTCCTTCACTTCCCCCAGGTGCTCGCGGAGCTTCGCGGCGTCCTTCTCGACCGCCGCCGCGCGCAGCCGCTCGACGGTCTCCCGCGCGCTCCCGTCGAGTTTCTCGCCCACCTTCTCGTGGAAAGCGTCGAACGCCTCCCGCACGCGCGCCGCGTGCTCGTCAGGTCGAGGCGGTGCTGGGGTCTTGGGATCGTCCATGCGAGCCGCAGGATATCAAGGCGCAAGCGCGTGCCGACGAGAGCAGATCCTTCGCTGCGCTCAGGATGACACGGGAGGAGCGAGGGGATGACGCGGGAGGGGGACGAGGGGACGACAGGGGTAACGACTTCCTGGGCACAACGCGGAGCGACGGACGGTCAGGCCGCGGGCCGGCAGGACTCGCAGGGACGGTACCCGGCCGCGATCGCCTCCCGTTCGTTGTGGAAGGGGACGTGGTTGGCGAGCACGAGGGACTTCGTCCCGCCGCAGGTCGGGTAGCAGTAGTAGCGTTCCTTCTCGTTGCCGAGATACCGGATGCCCCGCGCGGCGAGATCCTCGATCACGTCCGGCTCGACGCCTTCGACCTCGAGCAGCGCGCGCTTGACCCGGCTCCCCCCCATGGAGTACTCGCCGAGTTTCCCGTCGGCGCGGACGACCCGGTGGCACGGGATCAGGAGAGGCACCGGGTTCTTGCCCAGGGCCGTCCCGACCGCGCGGACCGCCTCCGGATGGCCGATCTCCCGCGCGATCCAGCTGTAGGGGCGGACCTCGCCGCCCGGGATCTCGAGGGCCTTCATCAGAACGGCGCGCTCGAACTCCGAGAGCCCGCGCAGGTCGAACTGGAGCTTGCCGCGGTCGCGGCTCGTGAGGTTCTTCATGAGTGTCCGCACGGCCGCCGGCGGCTGCAGCGCGGCGCGGGAGACCGTGCGACCGCGGAGGCGCTCGAAGCTCCGCTCGAAGTCCCCAGGCGATTTCGCCCGGGACACCATGGAGATTCCCGCGCGGCTCGCCGCGACGAACACGGCGCCCACGGGGGAGTCGAGCCGCCAGTAGAGGTCGGAGAGCCCGACCCGCCGCAGCACGGCCGGCAGGAGCGAGGCGGGCGCCTCGAGAGCCGGCGAGCTTCGCAGGTCCCGCAGGACGCTCGTCGTCGGAGGCAGAGACTTCTGGACGGTGCGGTTCATGAAATCACCTCTCTGGCGGCGGGAAACCGCCGGGATGCCGAAAGGGCCTCCCGCAGGGCGTTGACCGCGCGGTGCACGTTGGACTTCACTGTCCCGAGGGGCTGCTTCAGGACGGCCGCGACTTCTTCCAGGCGCAGTCCTTCCATGTAGCGGAGAATCAGCGCCGAGCGGTATCGTTCCGGCAACCCCGCGACGAGCGTCGCGATGTCGGCCCTGCGGCGCCCCTGCTCGAACCGGGAGTCCGGCCGGTTCTCGACGGCGTCCTCCGGCTCCCAGGCGGCCCGGCCCTCGGCGTCCTGCTCGTCGATCGAGATAGCCGGGTAGCGGCGGACGCGCATCCGGTTGCGCGCGATGTTCAGGGTGATCCGGTAGAGCCAGGCCTTCAGCGACAGCGCCCGGATCCGCTCGGGCGGATACGTCTTCATCGCGCGGTAGGCGCGCACGAACGCGTCCTGGGCGATCTCCTCCGCGTCCTGCGGGTTGCCCGCCAGCCGGTGCGCGAAGGAATACAGGCGGTCCTGGTACTCCCGGACCATCCGCTCGAAGCTCCCTTCCAGGTCCCGGGCCAGGGCGGCCTCGAGGACGTGTTCCTCCGGCATCGCGCTCTCCTCCGAATCGCACCGGATCAGTCGAAGCCCGGGTCCGGCATCCTGCCCGTCCGGCGGGCCTCCCGTGTTCTTTGGGGCGGTCCTGCTCGTCATCAAACCACTCTCCTGCGTCCCTGAACACCCCCCGGCGGCGAAAGGTTGCAATCGTCGGTCTTGGCCGCCCGGGGGCGAGTGGGGGATGATCGAACCGAAACCGGGGCGCCGGGCCGACCTCGGCGCGCCGCTGAAAGGAGAACAATGAACACGCGGGAGTACTACAAGGAATGCTTCAAGGCCGAGAAGCCGAAGTTCGTGCGGGTCCTGCGCGCCGTGCCCGGGGACCAGGCGGCGTACCGCCCGCACCCGCGATCCACCTCCGCCGGCGGCCTCGTCTGGCTCCTCGCGAGTGAGCTCCACGACGCCTGCACCCTCGTCGATCGCCGGGAAGTGAACTACGTCCAGACGCCGGAGCCCGCGACGGTCGCGGAATCGGTCTCCGCCTACGAGCGTAACGCCGAGGACCTCGAAAGGCGGGTCGCCGCGCTGGACGACGCGGCGTGGGGCGAGAAGGCGCGCTTCCTCATGGACGGCAAGGTCGGGTGGGAGAGCACGCTCGGCGACATGCTCTGGGGCTTCCTCTTCGACGCCATCCACCACCGCGGACAGCTCTCGAGCTACCTGCGTCCGATGGGCGCGAAGGTGCCTTCGATCTACGGCCCGTCCGCGGACGATCCGGGGGCGTGATTCGTCGTCTCAGTCCGGCTTCGGCCCGAGGAGCCCGGGGACTTCCGAAAGGGAGGCGACACGGTAGTCCGGCGCGGCCGCCGGCGGCTCGCCGCCCCGGTCGATCCAGGCGACGGTGCGGCCATGGCGCCGGGCCCCGTCGGCGTCCCAGCCGTTGGAGCTGACGAAGAGAGTCCGGGCGCGATCCGCCTCGGCGTCGAGCAGGGCGTAGACGCGCGGGTCCGTCTTGTAAGCGCGCACGTCGTCGGCGGAGAGGACCCTGTCCACGTCGAGGCCCGCCGCCCCGAGCGCCTGTTCGATCATCGCCCGGGTTCCGTTGGAGAGGACCGCCCGGCGCGCTCCCGCCGATTTCAACTCCGCGAGCGTGCCCGCGGCATCCGCGAAGGCGGGGACCGTCAGCCAGAAGTCCGCGAGGCGCCCGCGCGTTTCCGGCGGCAGCTCGGGCGCGACCTCCTCGAGCGCCCCGAGCGTCACGCGGTCCCACGGCTCGTAGCGCCCCTCGCGATTGAGCCGCCACGTCCGCTCGATCTGCGCCCTGCGCCATCGCGACAGGAGCGTCGCGGTCCCTTCGCCCGCGACCGGCCGCATCCTCGCCGCCAGGCCCGAGATGTCGAGCAGCGTCCCGTAGAGGTCGAAGGCGACGAGATCAAAGCGCGGCATGGGTGGCGGCGGCATAGGCCTCTCCAACGAGATGCGCGAGCGCCTCGTCCGCGTCGGCGGGTTGCCGCAGATGAAAATGCAGCCCGTAACCGAGGCGCCCGAAGTCCTCGACGCGCGTCAGGCAAGGGTGCTCGGCGCGCCGCTTCAGCCACAACCCGGCGTCCAGCCAGTCGCGGCGGACGACGGCGCTCGCGAACCGCACTCGCGCCTGGAGGACAATCCGCGTTTTCTGCGCATAGACGGTGACGGGGCCGCAAGCCTTTGCGAGCCCGACGAAGCGATCGAACGTCTTCCGAAGCTCTCGCGGCCGCCCCTTGAAATGATCGGCGAGCCGATACCGGCCGCAGGAATGCCACAGGTTCTTCGTGACGAACCGATGCCCGCACTGGCCGCAGCGCCAGAGGGGCCTCATCGGCGCTTCTCGAGGCCGAACGTGACGGGAATCCCGTTGCTCTCTTCCATCGTGAGGTCTATCCGCCGTCGAGCGGCATCGTGTAGCAAACGGCGGTGCCCTCGAGGACGGTCGTGCCGTCGGCAAGGAGCACGCGGGTCTCCAGCTCCGCGATCGGCTTGTCCTCGCGCGCCTTCGTCACCCTGACCTCGCCGGTGATGGTGTCGCCGGGCCGAACCGGCGCCTTGAACGTCCAGTTGACCTGCAGAAACACCGTGCCGGGACCGGGAAGGTCTTCCGCGACGACGGCGTTCCGCCACGATCTCGTTCACGAGGGCCGGATCCCAGAGCGGGGGAACGTAGCCGATCCCGACCCCCTCGATCCTGTGAGGGCCCGCCGGGCCTCCCAGCAACACGGAGAATTCCGCAGGTTCGACGGCGACGATCTTGATGCCCGGCTTGTGCTGCTTGAGCACGGTGGCGACTCCGCGCGAAGACGCCGCCGTCCCCACGCAGTGAACGAAGGCGTCGATCTTCCCGTTCGTCTGGCTCCAGATCTCCTCGCCCAGCGTGTAATAGCCCGCGATGCTGTCATGGTTGTTGAGCTGGTCGGTCCAGTAGGTGTGAGGCTCCCGACTCATCGCGCGGGCCGTCTCGATCATGTCCAGGATCAGTTTCCTGGTGGTGAGGCCTCCCTCGCTTGGAACGAGCGTCAGCTCCGCACCGAGCGCCGCCATGTGATCGAGCTTCTCCCGGCTGAACGCGTCGGAGGTGACGATCCGGAGGCGATAGCCTTTGGCGGCGCAGACCAGCGCCAGCGACGTCCCGGTGCTGCCCCCCGTGTACTCGACGACGGTATCGCCGGGCTTCAGCCGGCCGTCCTTCTCCGCCTTCGAGATCACGATCCGCGCCATCCGGTCCTTGACGCTGCCGGTGGGGTTCTCCCATTCGAGCTTCGCGAGGATCCCGGCGCAGTCGGGTGGAACGACCTTGCGCAGCCGGGCCATTGACGTGTTCCCGATGGCGTGGAGAACATCCATGAGGCGGGCCCTCTCTCAGGTTCAAGTCAGGAGCAACGCCGCGATGCGGCGCTCACCTGCCGGCGCTGCCGTATTCAACCACGAACCGCCGGCCTTCGACGTCGAATCGCGTTTCAGGCGGGCCCGAGGATCGAGAGATAGGCGCGCCAGGGTCCCACCGCCGTCGAGTACCGGGGTGCCATCACGCGAACCACCTGGCCGACGTGATTGAGGTCGTGGGCCACCCATGTCGCGAGGTGCTGACCCAATGTCACGACGCCGAGCTCCGGGTGCCTGCCGCGCCGCGCCAGGTCGGAGTCCGTCAGACCCAGCGCGGCAAGGCGATCCAGACTCTCCGTCCTCAACCGATCGAACGTGTCGAGGAGCTGACCGAGCGAGAGCCCCCGGAACGCGGCGAACATCGCCTCTCGATCAAACGCCGGGAAGGCGACGGCGTCTCCATGCCGGAGCATGTGCTCGACGCGCGGGATCCAGTCGGTGCGATCGCCGTGAATCAGATGCCCCACGACGTCGAACGGACTCCACGTGCCGGGGCCCTCGGTTGCCCCGATCCAGGCGTCGGGAAGATCCAGGAGCAGCGCGCTGAGAACCGCCGGCGTTCGCCTCAGAACCGGCAAGGCGTGGTCAAATTTAAACTCCACCGGCTTCCTCCCGACGTCCCGCACGCCCGATCGTTCCGTCCGAGAGCATAACGCTCAGAGACGAGCGCGCGGGATCGGAGCGGGTCCGTCCGCAAGCGGCCGGGACGCGCTCGAATGGGAGACGACGCGGCGCCGCGCGCGCGCCCTTCGGAGGCCCGGCGAGCTCGGTGTGGATACCGGAGGTGCCGACATCGAGCTCCTGCTCGTGGGTTCCGCGCCAGGATGGCGGCCTTTTTGACCATTCTCATGCAATACCTGTTTCATGGGAATGCAACCAGCCACGGGTCCGGCCGCGGCCGTGTCGAATCATGGCGATGCGCTCACGGCGATCCGAACACCCTGAAGCCCCTCGATTCTCACCGCCGAGCCGAAAGCCTGACCAGTCTCCAGGCCCAAAGACAGAGAGCCCCTGCGGCGACAGTGACAAGCGCGTACCAGGGATTCGAAGCCAGGTGAAGCCCTTCTTCCATGACGCGCCAGAGGTGCACCAGGGTGAGCACGCCAAAAACCGTGCCGGTGGTCACGACGTATCCCTTCATTGGAGAGCCTCCGGTTGCGAGGGCATCGTTATAAGAAGCCACGGGCTGCTAGGCTCGCCGTTCACCTTGCAGGGCCTTTCGTTGAATCCACGTCGCCTCGGTGGGCTTGATCACGAGGACATCGATCGGTCCGCCGACCGTCTTTGGGCGCGGCTGGAAGCGAATCGCGTCGATCGTTGCCCTCAAGGCGAAGAGGGCGAAGTCGATCGCGTCCTGAAGCGTGAAGAACTGAAACGGAATCGGGAAATGCGGGAGCGGGCCGGTCGGTTTGCCCGAGCCGTCAAGCTGGCCGACCGGCTGAACAAGTCTCGCGAGTATGTCGGCCTCGCCGCCCCACGTGGCTCCTTGCTGACCGGGCGGGTTCATCTGCTCGACGCGTCCGCCGCTCACATCGACATGCCAGACCTGTTGCGTCGTCGTCCCGCCCCGCTCGGCATAGCCCCCGACGTGAAAGTGGGCCGCCGGCGGCGGGCTGAATTGCTGGAAATGCGACAACAGCGCCCGTGCGACCGCCTCCGGAGTCACGGAGGAGTCGGCCAGCTCGTCAACGAGAAAGGACTCGACGTAGCCTCCGATCGGAATGCCGCCGATGTCGGCCGCCCCGTACGTCGAGATGCCGACTCGATTCTGCGCGAGAAAGGTCTTGTAATTGGCGTCCGAGAGCGCCACGGCCAGGTTGCGCGTTCGGACGCCTCCGACGACTGTCTCCGAGTTCAGGGTGAGGCGGCTATCGCTCGCCATCACGATACCCTCGCGGACGTAGAGAGTGATCACGAACGACATACAGCTCCCGCGTCAGGCGCCCGGCGGTTTGCGGCCCGGCGCGATCACTCCTTCCGGCGCCCGCCAGGGGTGGATCCGTAGCGCGATGCCGGTGGGGCCGAGTTGCGGCTGCTGGCCGTTGTCAGGCGGCAAGACACCGGCTGTCGGCGGCGACCGCCGATTCCCTTCCGGGGGTAGCAGCCTCAGCGCCAGGCTAGCCCAACTCATAATTCAGCGTTAGAGGATGCTCGGTCCCGTGCCCGACAGCCGACGTCCCCTCGCCGCGCAGGCCGCGAAGGTCTCCCGTTCCGGAGCCTGGGATGACGAAATAGGACTCCTTTGCCATGCCGCTCTCGAATACTCCAGTGCGCTGGAGCACGAAGCTGCCCGCTTTCCCCGCGACGTGCCCGACGACCCGCTCGAGGCCCACGAACGTGGCCGAGCCGTCGCTGCGGTACAGCATCAAGTATTCGACATGCCCCTCCCCCTCGATATCGCCGGTGAACGCCTTTGTGACGGCGGCCCGAGTCAGCTTTGGCAGGCCCTCGCCCTCGCTATACGGCTTCTCGTCCCAGCTCTTGATGGTGAACCGAGAGTTCGCAACGTTCTTCATGTTTCTACCTCGGTCAGGCGACGAACACAGGAGCGAATCGGACGACGTGGTATTGAGGCGAGATCTTCACGGGATCTGGAGCCGCCACGCTGCCCGCTGCGGGCACCGCCGACGCGCCGAGCACCATACCGGCAATCGCAATTAGCCTCCGAGATCACGCGAGGTCGAAGCGATCGAGGTTCATCACCTTGGTCCAGGCCGCCACGAAGTCGTGGACGAACTTCGCCTGCGCATCCGAACTTCCATAGACTTCCGCCAGGGCCCGGAGCTGGGAGTTCGAGCCGAAGATGAGATCGACGCGGGTTGCGGTCCACCTGGGTGCGCCCGTCTTGCGATCGCGTCCTTCAAAGAGGTCCCCGGCGTCCGAGACCGCCTTCCACGCTGTGCCCATGTCCAGCAGGTTCACGAAGAAGTCGTTGGTCAGCGCCTCGGGTCGCCCGGTCAGGACGCCGTGCTGGGACTGGCCGAAGTTGGTGTTCAAAACGCGCATGCCGCCGACGAGAACCGTCATCTCGGGCGCGGTCAGCGTCAGCAACTGCGCCTTGTCGGTCAGGAGAGCCTCGGCCGGTCCGGTGGGCTTGCCCTTGAGGTAGTTGCGGAAGCCGTCCGCGATCGGTTCGAGCACGGCGAAGGAGTCCAAGTCGGTCTGCTCCTGCGAAGCGTCCATGCGTCCCGGCGAGAAGGGAACCGTCACGGCGGCGCCGGCCTTCTTCGCGGCCTGCTCGACGCCCGCGCAACCGGCCAGAACGATCAGGTCGGCCAGCGAGATCTTCTTGCCGCCGGAGGCCGCGCTGTTGAACTCGCTCTGGATGCCCTCGAGGGTTTTCAGGACTTTCGCGAGCCGGGCCGGCTGGTTGACTTCCCAATCCTTCTGCGGCGCGAGTCGAATGCGCGCGCCGTTGGCTCCTCCGCGCTTGTCGGAGCCGCGGAAGGTGGACGCCGCCGCCCAGGCGGTCGAGACCAACTGCGAGACGGACAGCCCCGAAGCCAGGATCTTGCCCTTGAGCGCGGCAATGTCCTTCTCGTCGATCAAGCGATGATTGACCGCAGGGATGGGGTCCTGCCAGAGGAGCTCCTCCGCGGGAACCTCCGGGCCGAGGTAGCGGGCGCGCGGGCCCATGTCGCGGTGCGTGAGCTTGAACCACGCCCGGGCGAACGCGTCGGCGAGCTGATCCGGATTCTCCAGGAAGCGCCGGGAAATCTTCTCGTAGGCAGGGTCGAACCGCAGGGAGAGGTCCGTGGTCAGCATGGAAGGAGCGATCCGCTGGGACTTGTCGTGGGCATTCGGCACTGTACCGGCGCCCGCTCCGCCCTTCGGCGTCCACTGATGCGCGCCGGCCGGGCTCTTCGTCAGCTCCCATTCGTAGCCGAACAGGTTCTGGAAGTAGTTGTTGCTCCACTTCGTCGGCGTGGTGGTCCAGGTGACTTCCAGGCCGCTGCCAATCGCGTCACCGCCTTTGCCCGTGCCGAAGCTGCTCTTCCAGCCGAGGCCCTGCTCCTCGATGGGCGCGGCCTCGGGCTCGGACCCCACATTCGACGCGGGGCCGGCGCCGTGGGTCTTGCCGAAGGTGTGGCCGCCCGCGATGAGCGCCACCGTCTCCTCGTCGTTCATCGCCATGCGCGCGAATGTCTCGCGGATATCCCGCGCCGCGGCGATCGGGTCCGGGTTGCCGTTCGGGCCTTCCGGGTTGACGTAGATCAGGCCCATCTGAACGGCGGCGAGCGGATTCTCCAGGTCCCGGTCGCCGGAGTAGCGCTTGTCCTCCAGCCACTTGCCCTCGGAGCCCCAGTAAATGTCTCCTTCCGGCTCCCAGACGTCCTCGCGACCGCCGCCGAAACCGAAGGTCTTGAACCCCATCGACTCCAGGGCGACGTTGCCGGCGAGGATCATGAGGTCGGCCCAGGAGATCTTCCGGCCGTACTTCTGCTTGATCGGCCAGAGCAGCCTGCGCGCCTTGTCGAGGCCGACGTTGTCGGGCCAGCTGTTGAGAGGCGCGAAGCGCTGCTGGCCGGCTCCGGCGCCGCCCCGGCCGTCGCCGGTGCGGTACGTGCCGGCGCTGTGCCATGCCATGCGGATGAACAACGGCCCGTAGTGGCCGAAGTCCGCCGGCCACCAATCCTGCGAGTCGGTCATCAGCGCCTGGAGATCCTTCTTCACGGCCCCGAGGTCGAGGCTCTTGAACTCTTCGGCGTAGTTGAAGCCCTTGCCCATCGGGTTGGACAGGGGCGAGCGCTGGCGCAGGACGTTCAGGTTCAGCTGGTCGGGCCACCAGTCCTGGTTCGACCTGCCGCGGCCAGATGTGTGATCGATCGGGCACTTTGCTTCGGTTGCCATGGGTTGTCTCCTTTCAGAACCACAGGGCGAAAACTATATCCGACCGGTGACGGCGTGAAGTCGAGGGATTCGACGGGAAAACAGGCGAGCTCCGTGCGTTCCGCAGCGCCCTGAGTGCGGCGGGCCAGGACAACCCTCGCGCTGAGCGACTCGGTCCCGTGAGGTGGTAGAGCTGATCTCTGAAGAGCTGAACTCGGTGCAGGGGGCGGCTCGACCTTGCGGACTAGCCGCGGGCTGAAGACGTGTTCAAGGCCACGGCGGCCCGAATGAGAGCCTTCAGAGCCTTCTCGTCCAGCTTGTCGCCTTCGTGGAAGTCGATGGCGCGCCTGACGTGGCCTTCGAGACTCGAATTGAAGAGCCCTGAAGGGTCCTTGAGGAACGCTCCCCTGGCGAAGGTCATCTTCACGACTTTCTTGTACGTCTCACCGGTGGAGATCAGCCCGTCGTGCGACCAGACCGGAGTCGCCCACTTCCACTCCTCGACCACTTCGGGGTCTGCCTCCTTGATCAGGGCACGGAGCCGGGAGAGCATCGCGCCCCTCCAGTCGCCCAGATCCTCGATTCTCGCGTCGATTAGCTCAGATGGAGACTCGGCCTTCCTGGACCGGCTCTTCTTCATGTTACCCGCCTCTCCTTGGGCCGCTCTTCTCCCTCGCCTTGCGAGGCCGTTGGACCTCGTGAAGCGCATAGGAAACGCTAGAACCTTCGCCGTGTCAACCCCCGCGTGGCGCGCGCACGGGTGCACGGACGGCAGCGGTCCAGGCTCGCGTGGGCCGGCGCCCCCAGCTTGACCCTCCTTGCGCTTACCTCCAACGCCACCGAAGGACCACGCGTGGCGAATTCCGCACCGCCGAGACTCCTACTGCTTGCTGGTGACGACAATGTTGGCGGCGTAGAACGATTGGATGTCCGCAGTTCGCACCGTCCATATCCTGGCGGCGCCAAACCCCAGCGGAATTGGAGGCAACCCGGAACTCAGGGGGCGGTGGGCCTCGCCTGAGGCATTGGCGCCAGAGAGCACAATATCTGCGCTCGGGGCCGCATTTATGTTCAGGGTGACCTGCACAATGAAGACCTGGTCTCGAGGGAAGTGGCCGAAAATGGTACTTGGGTCGTCATCGATACGGACGCTGTCCGCAAGAAAGTCGAGATGCATGAATGCCTGACCTCCGAGTGCCGCTTTCGAGGCTGATTCCGATGAAATAATTCCTGGCTCCCTTTCGAACGTGATCGTCACCAGGCCGCCGCTCTTGGAAGGGAGGTATAAGACTGTCGAGAACACATACGTACCATTGTCCGGATGCTGCACCAGCTCGCAGCGGAACGCAGTTGGGCTGTTTGAGGGACTGCTGGTAGGGTCCAACCGGACTCCTCTTATCGAAGGCGAGTCGGGCAAGGGCACGACCACGACGCTTCCTTCGATAGTTGCCGTGCCAACCGCCTGCGTATGTGCTGGCGGCTGGTTGATCGGGGTCGCGCCGAAGTTCGACTGAAAGAGCGTTGTTGAGGCGCAACCGGTGGCAAGCAGGAGGAGGAGTGGGAGGCCTCCGAAAGCGACCCGGCTGATTCTGCCGATTAGCGCGCGGCACGGCACACCTGTTATCGGTGAGCGGATGTCCGCCTCTACTCTCGAGCCTGTGGTGCGAACGATCATTTCAGCCTCCTTTGGGCTCTTCCCATCCCGCCTCGTGTCAGGAGTTCATCGCGGGTTACCTGGTTCCCCGTGGCTCGCGAGGTGCCCCGCATCGCCATCGTATCCCTTAAGGGCGACGACTCGCCAGGCAAGAGGCAGCGGTGTCGGCCGAGTCCGTATTTACGCACACAGCACCCAACGGCCTACGGCCCAGCGGCGAGCGAAGCGGGGCGTAGCGAGCCCGCGGCGGCCACGGGTCCAGCCAGAGCCGATTGATGGGGGCCCATGCAGAGCCTTCCAAATCAGAAGAAGCATATCGGCCCACAGGACGGCCACACACCCCCAAAAAGCAACCGGCTGAAGAGTCTTCGAGAAGAGCCCTCGCCAACCCTCCTCCGCTAGGACTGCCTGCCCTCACGACGGTAGCCACCTGTCGCCCAACGGCCCCAAGCTCAGCGGCGAGCGGAGCGGAGCGCAGCGAAGGATGTTGACTCGATTTAGTGGACACCTAACTGATCGACGTTTGGCGGCCGATCGATTCCTGGTCCAAGGGCGAGTGCAGAACTCGCTACGAACGAGTACTCCGTTCGCTGACGCAGCGAACACCTCGTCCAGCACGGATCGGGAGGCACGTTCATCGAACGAAGAGTTGACCAGTTCGCCGTGGATCTGAACACTCGGCAGGGTCATGTTTTTGACCATCTCTGCGTTTTCGAGCGTTAGGCGAAGTTGTCTACGAAAACGGGTCAACTTCCGAGTCCGCTGAAGCGCGTTGTTGGGCGTGGCGTTGCGAGAATCAGCGCGGGTCATGGGTTCTCGGCCAAGCACAGCCTAACCTGCAAAGCCAGAAACGCCATGAAGAGTTCCTCACCAACTGACTTAAGAAACTCGCCTACCTACCGTTCAAACTCGTCTCGAAATACGTCATGCTCCGCCTGGCTAAGGACAGACAGCGAACTGAAGGAAAATGACGCCGAGCGTGGGCCTGCGAACCGGTCCACGGCACGGCCGATTTCGCGTTCCGCACATGCGCGGGCGGCCTCGTTTGGAAATTCGAAGGAACTCAATGGGGAAATTAGATCTGCCGTGATTCTCGCCTGCATGGAAGGGAACGTAAGGATTGTGGCCATTTCTTACTGGCGGCTTGAATGAGCGCCCAACGGCTTGCGGCTCAGCGGCGAGCGCAGCGGAGCGGAGCGAGTCCGCTGCAGCCGCGGGTTCAGCGGGGCAATGACCGTATTCTGCCGAGCCTCAGGAGTGAGCGATCTCCAGGATCGCTTCCTCAATATCATGTGGAAGCTCGATACGGCGAAACCAAGAAGCCGGGTAAAGATAGTCCTCGTCTTCGTCAATCACGCGAAGCATCCCGACCTTCTCCGCCTTCTGGTCATCAAGGAGCTCGTAGATCTTGCGCAACTCGAGAGACTCCTCTTGGCCCTCGTTACGAATGCAAACTACGTACTTCTTTCCGGTCTTCATGGTTTCAAGAGTCGCTTGATCTTGGGAGCGCGCTTTCCAACCCCGTGCGCCTCATACCAGTGAAGTTCCGCATCCAGCACTCTACCATCCGGGAGACGGATCGTCGCGAAGCCCTTCATTTCCGCCATTTGCCTCTGCCGAACTGTCGGACCAGACGCCGGTACACTCGGATTCCCCGACCTGAGGCGATCGTCTCGATATCACGGACGTCGCCAATGATCTCGAACAACACGCGCCCAGCTTACCAGCCTTGTCGCCGAACGTCTGAAAGCTCAGCGCGGTGTTCGGCGTGGCGTTCATTGAGGAAAGCTGACCGACGCCACGATACCCTTCAGTTTCTTGGCGATCAAACGCCGTATCCTGACCGGTGCCGATCGCCGGGGCCGCGGTTCGGGGGAGGCGTTTCGATCAACCACAGGACTTCCTGCGCGCCAAAGACCGGTTAGACGCCGAGCCCCGGCGCCCAGCTTGAACGCCTGTCGCCGAACGATTTGCGGCTCAGCGGCGAGCGCAGCGGAGCGGAGCGAGTCCGCTGCAGCCGCTGGTTAGGCGACGTTGGCCGTGTGTTCATGGGGCTGGAAGTATGGCAGGCGAGTAAACCTGCAGAACAACAGCGCGGCAAGGGCGACGAGCGGAGCGCCGGCCAGGCTGATTGATGGCAAGAGCGTCGCGGTGAGAAGGAGGAAGGCAACCGTGAGGCCGACAACAAGCAAGCCACATCGCACGAGGTTTCGATCGCGAAAACAGAAGAGCGCGATCGGAAAAGCCACCAGCCCAGCCACCGTCGCCCCGGTGGTCGCGAGGCTCACGACGAAGGGATCAGAGAAGGCCTGCCTAAGGGACTGGCCATATGCCAGGTCGGTCCGCGGCAGCGAGAGTTGCAACGAAATGATGAAGGCGGCGGCGCAGAGATAGGCTGAGAGGAGGCTAAGTAGTAATACAGGCATCCAGAAACGAGGTCCGGTCCGCTTCATTGCGCCGAGCTCTTCCTCACGTCGTCTAACGATTTGCGGCTCAGCGGCGAGCGCAGCGGAGCGGAGCGAGTCCGCTGAAGCCGCGGGTTCGGCGAGAGCTGGTTGATGAGCCGGGGCATGGCGCGACGATACGCCTTCGCCGGGATGCTGTTCAACGTGTCAGGGCGTGCGTTGGTGGAAGGCATTGAGACGAAAGGGACGGGCGCTTCTGCGGCGAGAACTCACGCGCGTCGATACTTCGCATGAAGGTAATCTGCGGAGGTCTTCGAATAGCTCTTGAGCCTTTCGATCCGAGTCGCCGCAGGTACGCTGGCGTCTCCACTCCACCCCGAGGGCAACCCGAATTCGGCTTCGATCTGCTCCAGGCTTCCACCGCTCTTCTGCAAGTCTTGAACGCTATAGGTAGCCGCCAAATCCAGATACTTCCAGAACACGCGATAGGCGTCCGCGCCGACCGACGAAACGAGTACCATCAGCGACTCACCGGCGCTTACGGCGTTATCTCCGTGATATTCATCGGGCGTCTCCGAGGCCAGAAAGAACTCGGAGCCACTGGTTCGCCCTCTGCGTTGGAGTTTGAGGGGGTTCAGTCCCTCATGTTGGATCTGATTTCGGATCCGCCGAAAGCGGTCGAAGGTTGGATGCCGCTCCAAGTCGCTCTTTACCTGTTCCCACCATACTCCGGCACCGGTAACGCTCCGAAGAGTCCGATCTACGGCGTCGCGAACGGCAACTGCGGCGGAGACGAAGGCGCTAAAAAAGTAGCGTCCGGCGTCGAGAGAGGTCGCGTTCCGAATCTGGTCTAGGAAAAAGTCCGCCTCACGAAGTCGGCCATCAATAAGCCAGAATGGCTTTCGCATGGCTTATGAGTAGATGCTCGCCGAACGGCTTGCGGCTCAGCGGCGAGCGCAGCGGAGCGGAGCGAGTCCGCTGAAGCCGCGGGTTCGGCGAGAGCTGGTTGATGAGACGGAACATGGCTGGACGATACGCCTGAGCGAGCGGCTGTTCAACGGGCCGGAGCTCGCGCTGCGCGGAAACCGTTGAGCCGGAAGGGTCGGGCGCTCCTGCGGCGAGATCTCTGCCGGCACGGGGCAGGCCACGTCATAGCTCCGTAATACACGAAGCGCACGGTTGACCCCGATTTGCTGCAACGAAGGGTTAGGCCTCACGGGGGTACTTTTCGATCGCCGCCCGATACACGGTGTCAACGAAATCGCTGAGGATGCCGAGGGCCACTTGCGACGTGTCTAGCGAGAGTGCAAGCCGGCCATCCTCAACTTTGAACGCTGGGTGTCGGAGGCGAAACGCCTCAACTGCTGGACGCTTTGGAAAGCCCTCGAGCAGGCCCGAGGAATGAACGAGGCAGTTTCTGACTTCAATCAGGCCTGTAAGGGACTGCCACTGCTCGTTTGACAGGCCAGGGTTGAACCCGCAAACCTTCACGCAGAAAGCACGAAAGCGCTCGACGTTTGAGCCGGACAGATCACTAAATGACAAAGACGTCGCAGCGACCTTCCTCAGGATATCCACGACGGCGCGGAGTTCGCGCTCGAGAAATACCACGCATGTGATGAGAAAGGACTCATGAAGAAGCCCCGGAAAGACGTCGCCGTAGAGGTTGGCCCGGTCGAACGCGGTTACGGCGAGCGAATCAGGTAGCTCGAGCTTGCTGTCGGGCACTCGGTCTGCCGCGTCTCTGAGGAGCGTCTCGATTTGAGTCGAGAACTCCCGGAGGAGCGAGAGCTCTATGCTGTTGTCGACGGCGTGACCGAAGAACTCGTAGTAGGGAGAGCGAGTCATGAGATCTCGAGTTGTGAGGCCTAACGGCTTGCGGCTCGGCGGCGACGGCGGCGCAGCCGACGACGTCCGTTGCCACCGCGGGTTAGACGCCTCCACCAAGGCCCTGCAAACGGGACCTGGCAATATCGATTAGCTCCTCACTGCCTTCCTCACCGTCATATTGCGACTGCTCTCGGATGAAGGCTTCGTAAGCGTTGCTGGCCTCACCTGTACGCCCTGACATTTCAAGGGTTTCGCCAAGGTGAAGAAGAATTATGGAAAGCGAGGGGTCGAAGGCCCGAGCCTTCAGGAGGCTTTGAAGTGCGCGATCCATGTACTCATCGGCATCAGGCTCGTTCAGCTGGCGTTTCTCCGTCGCGATCGCTCTCATCCTCTCTGAATACTCGCTCAGGGCCGTCGCGGTAAGCCCTCGCTTTACTGTCTCAAAGATGTCGCCCCGAATCCAGAGCGCCTTTCCAGGTTCGGGAGATGCCGATGCGCGGAATCGGGAGTTGATCGCCTCGTGCTCCTCGGCGGTGAGGAGCCGTGCGAGGTCTTCCAGCGGAATTTCGGGCATCACGGATTTCATTTCCTCCGGTAGGTCGGGCCAACACGCTGCTGTTTCACGGTGTCATTCTAGCGCCAACACTTCGTCGCGAGGCACCAAGAGTGCAATTAAGCGTGCCTTCCCCGGGCTGATGAATCCGTTCTTCTCGAGGGTCAGGATCATCTGATGTACCGAGGGAGGTGTCACCTGGAAGTACTGCTGCATGTCTGCCTCGGCCGGTGGTACCTGGTGGATCTTGGTGTACGCTTGGATGAAGGCTAGGTACTGCCCTGCAACTTCGTGAACCTTGCCACCGCTTGGAGCCTAGTCGCCGAAGGTTTTGGAGCGCAGCGGCGAGCGAAGCGAGCTCGCTGCGGCGCGTTGTTTGGCGTAGCGTTCATTGCTCGGCATTCAGGTTCACCACGATACGCCTTGGTGGACTCCGCTGGTACATGCGATCAGGATGCCGGCGCCGATCGCCGGGGCTTGGCGCGGGGAAGCAATCTCGATTCGCCACGGGAGCCGCTGCTGGCCGGAAGACTGAGGCCAGCGACGCCCCAGGTGGCGGGCCAGCCGCTCGCGAAGCGCCGAACGCGATGAGCGAATCCACTGCACCCGCGGGTTGGGCGGCTTGCGGATCCAGCCCACGTTACGAGGAGGCACGGCTGAGCTGGCTACCATAGGCCTGCACGAATCGGCCAAGTTCAGATTGCTTAACGATATTCGAGACGACGAGGGGCATAACCATATATGCTCCAGGATCGGTTGGGGGCGAGAAGCCACAACGTAGTTCCCCGTTGCCGACGAGATCTGACAATCGGTCGGCGAAAAGGCCCACCACGCTGCTTGTGATGTTCAGAGAGTCGACCGAAGGGTAGGAGAGATGCCCGTACTCGGACTCTCGCTCCATTAGCGTGGTGTGCAGATCCGAACAAAGGTCGGCGATGTCGCTGGCGGGCATGCTCGGAAAGCCCGCTCTTACGAAGACGTCGAGTACCGTAGGAACTACGTGAGCATGTATGCTCGCGCGTGCGTCGGCGCCAAAGGCGGCGAAAGACAGGCGGCTTACGAGGTGAGCAAGAAAGTAGATCGCCTCCTGACGTAGCTCGAATCGCCGTGATCTCCGCTCCGCATCTTCCTTTACCCACTGTTCAAGCTGATCAAGAACGGCCTCGTCTATGGCGAGCACCGTTGAAATGATGCACGCCACGACGTCGGCCATAGGCGTGGCCTGGAGCTCGGCCGACGTCACGCCACGCGCGACCGTCTCCTGGGCGGATGAATCCCCAGTGCGAGAGAAGAAGCGTGAGAGGAGTCGATTCAACATGCGGTCTCAACTAGGGCTCATGGTAGCGCGAGCATGACGACAATGAGAAACCCGAGCAGGCCGGAAGAATACGCTCCTGCGGCCACGGCTTTCGCGGCCGCTGCAGCCGCGGGTTAGACGACCCGACCATTTTCAGGGGTCTTGCTCCGTCAAGGCCTGCCCGTCTTGCGGCGTGTCCTGGCCAAAGAGGCCTGCCGCTGCGGCTGTCTTCAAGATGGCGTGGATCTGGGAGGGACTCTGGTTGAACATCGCGCCATCCGCAGCGTCTACGATGAAGCCGATAATTCCGCCGATGAGGATGTTGGCGATGTACCAGCCGCTCATGTTTCGCTGAAGCTGGAATGTTGAGGGCTGATATCCGTCTTTAGACACGACAATCGAACAGGAGACCTTGTTTCGCTTCAGAATGACCGTCGTCGGTGTAGGCGAGCCAGAATCAACGCTGCCTTCAAGGCATCTTAGTGAAACGCTTGCGCCGGTTGGTTCGGACGCAACAGGAATCTTCTGGGTGGTGCCGTGAATGATTGAAGCGCAATGTAGGCTGAACGCCGAAATGCACAAAAGCGCCACGAGTTGCCGAAGTCGCATGGCTTTTCCCCTCTTAGTTAGTTCTTCTAGCGATTCTACCAGAGCCGCGGCCGTCTGACATAGATTAGGCGTCCCAATTGCCGGATCAAACGCTTTTCTTTCGGCGCTGTGGGTTTGAGCTCGCCAAACCGCTCTTGCTCAAGTACTTGGTCGCCGCGGTCCTTGAAGCGGGGGACCTCGGCGGGGCTGCTGCACTCTCTGACCCTGGAACCGTTCAAAACGGGGGGTAGACATCAGTCTCGGCCGGTGGGTCGGCGGCGGGGGCTGGCGCTGTTTCATGGCTCGGTCGGCTTCTCCCGGGTGTATGGGATTTCGTGGATTTCGAGGAAGTCGATGGCGATTGTCTCGAGAGCCTCGTTGCGGAAACGGAACATTCCTCGCGACGGTTGAGCCGGTCGAGGGTCATCTTGAAGACTCGGAACGCTCCGCGGCCGTGGATGGCATTGAGGAGCTCGTCGCGGTGGGCGGGATTCGGCTGTCCGGAGGAGAACTGCCGCATGATGGACCACTCGTCGATCTCGAACCGGTCGGGAAGGGCGAGGAAGTCGGGGGAGTCGATAACTTCGCGGAACGCTGGGAAGATCTTCCGCCTGCCAGTCGGGCAGGCCCTCGTCGGATTCGGAGTCTTCGGCGAGGCGCGCTTCCTCGTCGGTGATGGTGATCAATGCGCCGGTCTTGCGATTGATGTAAGACGTCAGCTCGTCGTAGGCCATCTGCATCTCGTTGACGACGGCGTTCAGGTGACCGGCAGCGGCATGTCGGTTTCCTTACGCGGGGACGGGATTGAGGCGGCGGGCGATGGAGTCGGCGATGAGCGCGGCGTGGTGGCGGCTGTTCTCGATGAAGATGCGGCCGACCTCGGTGCCGCCGAGGATGGCGCCGGCGAGGTAGAGGTTGGGGACGTTGGACTCGAGGGTCTCGAGATCGTGCGAAGGGATGCGGTTCTCCCCCTCGAGGAGGATTCCGCACCGCTCGAAGAAGGCGAAGTCGGGCTCATAGCCGATCAGCGGGAAGAGCGGCGTCGGTTGCCAGGGACTGTCTGCCGGCGGGGCCTTCGACGAGGATGGAACCGCGCTCGATCTCCAGGACGCGGGTCCGGAAGAGCGCGCGGATCGTCCCGGCGCGGATGCGGTTCTCCAGGTCCGGTTTGATCCAGTACTTGACGCGCTCGGAAATGGCGGGACCGCGGGCCACGAGAGTGACGCGCGCGCCGTGCCGGTAGAGGTCGAGGGCCGCCTCGGCCGCGGAGTTCTTCGAGCCGACGACGACGACATTCCGGCCGTGGAACGGGTACCCGGAGACGTAGCGGCGATGGACGAGGGGCAGGTCTTCGCCGGGGACGTTCAGCCTCCTCGGGTTGTGGAAGAAGCCGGTCGCGATGATCGCGGCGGGAGCGGGGATCTCGAGGGCCGCGTTGCGGTTCGCGAGAGTCCAGGGTCCAAGGTCCAAAGTCCAGGGGAGCACCGCCAGGCCGCCGGCTTCATTTGAGCGAATTTGGATGATCTCGGTATGGGGGACGACTTTGACGCCGAACTTCTCGGCGACGCCGCGATAGTAGGCGAGGGATTCGAGGCGGGTGGGGTGCGCGTCCGGGACGGCGAAGGGCACGCCCGCGATGTCGAGGAGGTCGCGGGTGGAGAACCAGCGCATCTCCTCGGGGAAATGGTAGAGCGTGTCGAGCAGGAATCCCTTGTCGTAACAGACCGCCGCGACGCCGCGCTTGCCCAGCTCGATCGCGCACGCTATGCCGGTGGGGCCGGCGCCGACGATGATAATCGGAAGAGTCTCGGCCATGAAGAGATTCTAGCCCGCTGTGGAGCTCATGGCGTCTGACGAGAATCTGGTTTCAGGTTTCAAGTTTCAGGTTTCAGGAGCTTTGAACTTTCTGCCTCGAATCTCAGAGGCCTTGAGATAGCTGATCAGGCTCGAGATCATTCGGCTTGTCCGGAGAGCAGACGCGGCCACAGTTTCAAAGGACCGTTCGGTGAGGTACCGTTGATCGAGCGCTGCGTGGAGGTGGCTGCGAACCTCTCCGCAGGAGCCCTTGGCTTGAGCCAGGAACTGTAGAAACTCCTTGTTCCCGTCTCTCTCAAACCCCTCGGCGATGTTTGCCATCACCGAGACGGCAGCTCGTCTAATCTGACTGCGCAGGGCGCCATCGCCGGCGAATCCGCCGCCGGCTGTCACTTCGTATGCCGCTCGATTCAAGATCCGAGCGGCCTGCCAGACTTCCAGGTCTTCGAACTGCCGAGCCCTGATTCTGTGAGGCTTCGATTCCGGCATCCACCAACGCTGACTCGGCTCGGTGGACAAACTGTGTCCAGGCCTCCTGAAACCTGAAACTTGAAACCTGAAACCAGGATTCGGGCGCTACAGCGCCCGAATCTTCACGGATCCGCCGCTCGTCCGGAGGCGGAGGCTCTCGCCGCCGTGGCCGAGGGTGCCGCGCAGAGAGCCGCGGGAGAATTCGCCCTGGACGGTGAGCGGGAGGTCCGAGGAGACAGAGTTTCCGTGGGCGTCGATCGCGAGGCCGACGTCCGGATCCAAAGAGACGACGATCCCGCCGCCGGAGGATTCGAGCGTGCCGCCGCGGCCGTTGCCGCGCGAGAAAGACGCCTCGATCGAGCCGCCTGACGTGTCGGCGTCCACGCGGCCTCCCGCTTCCCGGATGCGGATGCCGCCGCCGGAGCTGTGGGCGCGTATGTCTCCCGTGACCCGCTCGAGCGCGATGGAGCCTCCGCTGGTCTCGGCGTTCAACGGGCCTTCGAGATTCACTCCCTCGATCCCGCCGCCCGACGTCTCGACGCGGCTCTTTCCCTTGATGTCGTGCAGGTGAATGGACCCGCCAGAGGTCTCCGCGTCGAGGTCGCCGGCGAGGTCGCGCACTTCGATCCCGCCGCCCGAGGTCTCGATCTTCGCCGGCGATCGGAGGGCCGAGAGAGAAATGCCTCCGCCCGAGGTCTGCACGTCCACGGCCGTTTCGGCGGGGACTTCCACTTCGAAGCGGATCGCGGAGTAACCGCTGCCGAACCAGGAGGAGATCGGATGCTTCCTTCGGGCGAGGACCGCGGCCGAGCGGCTCCCTTCCTCGTAACGGAAGGTCAAGACGTCGTCGATGTCGTCCCGTTTGGAGGTGACGACGAGCCGGACTCCGGGTTCCGACGTGCCCCTGACGGTCACGCGTCCCATCGGGGTCTCCAGGCGGAACTGGCCTCCCGGCTCGAGTTTCAGGGACTTCTCCATCCGGGACTCGGCCAGGGCCGTGCCCGCCGCCAGGGACAGCGCGATCGAACCGATCGACAAGCGGAGCAGTGTGGTCTTCATGACACCTTCCCCTCTAACCCTTGTAGAACGAACAAACCCGAGGAAGGTTCTTCCGGTCTTGAGCAGAAGGGGACGCCCCTCACCCCAACCCTCTCCCGCCGGGAGAGGGAGAAGGCTTTCCTACTTCACCCCTTCGAGGAAGTCGTCGAGGAGCCGGTTGAACTCGTCGGGGCGGTCCATCATGAGCCAGTGGCTGGCGTCCGGGACGACCTTGACGGGCATGCCCTTGAAGGAGAGGTGAATGGCGGCGGGGTTGTCGGCGAGGTAGGAGGTGATGTGGAGGCGCGGGCCGTGGTAGGGGGCGAGGGCCGCGACGGGGTCGAAACTGTAGAGCCCGGTCGCCGCGGCGATGAAGACCTCGCGGGGGGTCGCCCGCAGCGACTTCATGACGGCCTGCTTCGTGGCTTCGGTCCCCTTTGCGAGGATGCCTTCGAACCAGCGCCGCGTGAAGTCCTCGTAGTGCTCCGGAAGGAACCCGCGGCGCAGCGCCTCGGGGACGGGATTGCGGATGTCGCCCGCCACGTCGGCGAAGACGAGGCCGGCGAGGCGGTCCGGGTGCTTTCCGGCGTACGCCGCCACGACGGCGCCGCCGTAGCTGTGGCCGACGAGAACGAAGCGCTGGAGGCCGAGCGCGTCGGCCACGGCCGCGACGTCCTCCGCAAATCCCTCGACGGAATAATCCGCGTTGGCGGCCGGCTCGGATTCCCCCATGCCGCGCAGGTCGAAGGCCACGGCCCGGCGCGCCGCGCGCAGGTGCGCGAGCTGCGCGGCCCACTGAGTCCGGTTTCCGCTGTTTCCGTGCACGAAGAGGACCGGAAGCCCTCCGCGGCCGCCGTCGTCCACGCGCAGCCGGCCCTGCGGTCCCCGGATCCATCCGACTGCCGGCGCGTCCGCGAGGACTTCCATCTTCAGAATGTCGGGGTCGGAGGGGGTCCACCCCTTCGTGAGCGGGCCCGATTCCTTCATGGCGGCGTCCAGGAAGGAGAGGGTCGAGCGCCAGACCGCCTCGATGTTTCTTCGCGTCCCCTCGCCGGCCGACGTCGCCTTCGCGAGCGACGGCGCGACGGAGATCAAAGCGCCGATGCTCGTGAAGTGGATGTGGTGGACGTCGGGCACTTTCACGACGAAACGCTCTCCCGGCCCGAGCGCGCGCAGGAAGGTGAAGTCGGGCGCCATGAACGGATCGGACTTCTCGTAGAAGTGAAGCAGGGGAGCCGACATCTTCCTTGCGTCGAAGAGGCGCGACCGCATGAGGTTGCCGGCGCCGGTCTTCGTGCCGATTCCGCCGTCCAGGCTCACGAGGGCCGCGACGTCGCGGCGGCCCATCGCGGCGAGCAGGGCCGAGCGCGCGCCAAAGCTGTGGCCGGCGAGCGCGACGGCGCCCGGACGCACCGACGGCGACTTCCGGAGCGCCTCGATCGTCAAGAGGATGTCCGCCGCCTGCTCCTCCGCCTTCGGCGCGATGTCCTCCTCGCTCTTCATGGGACCCGAGAGCCGCGTCGGCGACGGGGACGTGGCGACGACGTATCCGTGGCCGGCGAGGTATTCGGCGAGGAAGGCCTGGTCGTGGGCCGAGGCGCCGTTGCCCTGCGCGATGACGACGAGCGGGAAGCGCTCCGCTGCCGGCGCCGCGTTCCGGACCGCCCGCATCGGCGTCGCAAGCAGGCGCTCGGCGTCGGATTTAGTGACATCGGCCGACGCCAGGAAACTCTCGAACCCCTCGACGGCTTTCCGGATGTCCGCCTCCCCCGGCGCCGCTTCCGGATCGGTCTCGGACGCCGTGAGGAGAAAGTAGTCCCGATACGTCATCGGGGCGCCCGACGTCTTCGCCGCCGGGTACCAGACCGCGATCTGCACCGGCCGCCCCTTCCCATCCCCGAACGGCCGCGCGTCGTCTCTCTCCGCCATCACCTTGAACCCCACGGCCCATTTCCCCACCTCGAGCGTCCTGGCTGCCTCCGCGCCCCCGTGACTCGCCGTCATCAGAAGCAGCGAGCAAGCCGCGATAATCCTTCCCACTTTCTTCACGCCGACGATTCCTTTCGGTCTACTTTGGACCTTGGACCTTGGACCTTGGACTCACGCCTTCAACCGATACCCAACCTTCCGCACCGTGAGGATATGCCTCGGCGCCGCCGGATCCTCCTCCAGCTTCCGGCGCAGCTCCGCGACGTGCGTGTCGATCGTGCGCGTGACGGCCGCGTCGGAATAGCCCCACACCTCCCGCATGAGCTCGAGGCGCGAGGCGACGGCGCCGCGCCGGCCGATCAGGGCGAGGAGCAGCTCGTACTCCTTCGGCGCGAGTTCCACCGGGCGGCCGGACCGCGACACCGTCCGGGTCGCCGGATCCACCTCGACCTCTCCGAACCGCTCGAGGCTCGGGCCCCCGGGCAGCGGCGGTCCGGCCGGCGGCCTCTGGCGCCGCAGCAGCGCTTCCACGCGCGCGAGGATCTCGAGCACGCCGAAAGGCTTCGTCACGTAGTCGTCCGCGCCGAGCCGCAAGCCGCGGACCTTGTCCGCCTCTTCGCCGCGGGCCGTGAGGATCAGGACCGGCATCGCCAGCTCTTCGTGGCGAAGGGCCTTGAGCACCCGGAATCCGTCGAGCTTCGGAAGCATCAGGTCCAGGATCACGAGATCGGGCCTCGTGCGCCGCGCCCGCTCGAGTCCCGCCGAGCCGTCGCCGGAGACCTCGACCTCGTGGCCTTCGATCTCGAGGTTGTTGCGCAGGCCGAAGGCCAGGTCGGCGTTGTCCTCGATCACGAGAATCCGGCTCACGCCGCCCCCGAACCGATTGGAAACAGGACGACGAAACGGCAGCCGCCGCGGCTCCCTTCCTCCACCCACGCGCGGCCCCCGTGGAGCGCGACGAGCTCGCCGACGACCGCCAGGCCGATCCCGGCGCCGGCCTCGTGTGTCTCCCGGTCGCGCTCCAGCCGCACGAACTTCCGCCAGACGCGCTCCCGATCCTCCACCGGGATGCCCGGGCCCTGGTCTTCGACGGAGAGCCGGGCGGCGCCGGATTCCTCTTTCAGGCTGACCAGGATCTCCTGGCCGGCCGGGCCGTACTTGACCGCGTTGTCGAGGAGGTTCAAGAGCACCTGCCGGAAGGCGCCCTCGTCCACCGCGGCCGTCAGCGTGTCGGAAAGATCGGCGCGGATGCGGGCCTGCCGCGCGGCGGCGAGCGGCGCGAAGCTCTCGAGCGTCTGCCGCGCCAGCCGCGCGAGGTCCCGCGACTCGAGGTCGAGCGCGATCGCCCCCCGCTCGGCGCGCGAGAACTGAAGCGTGTTCTCCACGAGCTGCGAGAGGCGGCGCGTCTCGTAGTCGATGATCTCCAGGGAGCGGCGGCGCTCCTCCGGCGTCCGGATCCGGTCGAGCAGGAGAGTTTCGGCGAAGAGCCGGATCTGCGCGAGCGGCGTGCGCAGCTCGTGCGAGACGCTCGAGACGAAGTCGGAGCGCAGGGCGGCGAGGGCCCGCTCGCGCCGGAACAGGAGGATCGCCGCGGCGAGGAGCCCGGACGCGAGCGCGAGCGCCGCGAGGAGCAGCGGCAGCCGCGACCGGGGGAGTCCTCCGATGACGAGCCGCGGCGCGAGCGAGCGGGAGATCGAGGCGCGCAGCGTCATGCCGCGGAAGACCCCGGAGGCCGGATCGGCGATCTTCTCGGAGACCCCGAAGGCCGGATCGAACGCTCCGCCGGAGTGAAAGAGCGCGCGCCCCCGGGCGTCGGAGAGATCGAGCGACACCAGGTCGTTGCGGTTGGCGCCGCCGGTCGAAGAGGCCGGGATCAGCGGCCCGACCGCCAGCGCCTTCTGGAGGAAGGGGGTCAGGTCCTTCGGATCCACCTCGAAGGCGAGGGCGAGGCGCGCCGCGTCGGGGGAGACTCCGTAGACGATCGTCCGCGGCGTCCCGGCCGCGGTGAAGGAGACGGCGGCGACCTGGCCTCCTCCGGAAGCGCGCCGCACGAGCAGCCCGGGCAGGTTCTCGCGGGCCCAGAGGACGAGCTCCGGCGGGGCGCCGGGGGAGGACTCGACCCGGCCCGAATCGAGGTCGACGCGGTAGAAGCTGCGCGCGGGCAGGTTCTCGAGCTTCGCGTCCCGCGCGACCCGCGCCAGGTCTTCCGGGGAGGGAAGCGCGGACCCGGGCGACCGGCGCTCGCGCGCCGAGAGCAGGTAGATGACCGGATAGAAGGCGTAGTAGTCGGTCTGGTTTCGCGCGCGGCGGAGGAACTCGTGGGCCGCGAGCCCGGAATAATCGCGCAGGACGCCTTCCGCGGCGCGCCGGTGCGAGAGGGCCGCATCCTCCGCCTGCCATGCGAGGAGCGCGGAGAGGACGAGCGCGCCGGCGAGCAGGAGCGCGATCCACCGCGTCGGGATGGTTTCCGGCCGCGGCGCCGCCCTTCGCATGCGGCGAATTTAACAGCCTGGCCGCGCCCGAAAGGGAACCTCCCGGCCGGAACGGGAAGTCCTCACGGTTTCCTGACAATCGCGAGGAAATCCTTGCCGAGCCCTGACGCCATGCCGGCCGTCCTTCCGTCATCCTGCCGGCGACGCCATCGTCGAGGAGGATGAGATGAGAAAGCTCGTGATCACGGCCTCTCTGTTTGCATTGTGCGCCGCCGCGCGCCCCGCTCCGGCGCAGGCGCCCGACCCGGAATGGGGACGGATCGAGCTCGTCGGCGCGGAGCTCTTCGGCGTCGATGCGGCGCACTCCTCCGTCGGCTTCACGATCGGGGTTCTCGGGCTGACGAAGGTCCGGGGGACCTTCAAGAGCTACACGGCGGCGATCCTCTACGACGAGAAGGACCCGACGCGCTCGTCGGCGACCGTCGTGTTCGACCCCGCGAGCATCGACACGGGAAACGAGATGCGCGACAAGGACCTGAAGGGCCCGCGCTTCTTCGACGTCGAGAAGCATCCGAGGATGATCTTTCAGAGCCGGTCGATCGAGCGGACCGGCAAGGACGCCTATGTTGTCCGCGGGACGCTGGAGATTCACGGCGTCCGGCGGGACGTCGCGCTCCCCATGACGCAGACGGTCCCGCGGATGCCCGACACGGCCTGGGGCAACTTGCGCATCGGCGGCGCCGGGGCGGTGAAGATCAAGCGCGCCGATTGCGGGATCAGCGGCGGCGAGTTCTGGGGCGGCAAGGTCCTGTCCGACGAGGTCGAGGTCGAGATCGCCATCCTCGGCAGCCGATTCAACTTCGACAGGTTCGGCTTCAATTCGCGAGGAAAGCCGTCGATCGGCGAGGCGATGTGGGAGACCCTGGCCGCGAAGGGAGTGGAGGCGGCCGTGGCGCAGTATCGCGAGCTCAAGGAGAAGCGCTCGAACGACTACAACTTCGAGGTGGACCAGGTCTCGATCGTCGGCAGCCGCCTCCTCCAGCACCGGCGCCTGCGCGAAGCCCTCCAGGTCTTCCAGCTCGCGGCCGCCGAGGCGCCGGAGGAACCGGTCTTGCAGGCCCACCTCGGCGAGACGCGCGCCGCGTTGGGGGACCGGGAAGACGCTCTCGCGGCCTACCGGAGGGCGCTCGCCCTCGCGCCGCAGAACCCGGAGGCGATCGAGATGCTGCGAAGACTGGAGGAGCCCCCGTCGCCGGGGCACTGACTCAACTTACCGCGTCCTGAAACCTGAAACCTGAAACTCATTTCAGCGCGATGAACATCGTGATCCCGCGGCCGCGCAGCTCGACACGGTCCGGCTGTATCGAGACGATCGTGAATTCCTCGACGACAGCGCCAAGACCGAGCACCTTTCCGTTGATGAGGGCGACCGGGTTCGCCTCGGAATAAACGATTCCCCCCAGCTCGATCTTCGCGCCGTCGGGAACGGTGACCTCTCCGACGTAGGTCTTCTCGGTCGATCCCCGCGAGGCCTTCCCGTCCGCCGTGACGGCGGCCGACCGCGGCTCGCCGACTGCCGCCGCCCGGCCGCGCCCGGAGTCGGCCGCCGGCTTCGGAGCGTCCCGTCTCGGTTCCTCGCTGACTTTCGGGCCCGGTTTCTCCGCGTCCCCCGCCGGGGCTCGGGAAGGCATGCCGCGCGGCGGTGGCGCGACCTCGACAGTCCGCAACTCCTGGCTCGACACAGCCGGCGCGCTCGGCGGGCTACTTTGGACCCTGGACATTGGACTTTGGACCGGCGCCGGCACCGGCGCCGTCCCCCGCGACAGCCAAACAACTCCTCCCGCCACGATGCCCGCGACAACCACCACGGCGCCGACAACCCCCCACGGCCGCCGCCGTTTCGTGTGTTCCTCGAGCACCCACGGGTAGGCGCCCCCCTTCAAGCCGTCGCGCCGCGCCGCTTCGAGCTCCGCCCGCTTCAACGCCTCGTCGATCAGGCTCATGAGAAATTTCCTTCCAGCTCGCGGATCGCGCGCCGCACGTGTCCCGCCGTCAACTTGTCGGTCCCGGTGACGAATCCGCAGAGGAGCGTCTTGTCGCAGACGGCGTTGATGAGCCGCGGCACCCCGCGCGAGTAGCCGTAGATTCTCCGCACCGCCCACGGCGTGAAGATGGGCCGGCTGTCGGCCCCGGCCACCCGCAGCCGGTGCTGGATGTAGGATTCGGTTTCCTCGCGCGAGAGCGGGCTCAAGTGGTAGCGCACCGTGATGCGCTGGCGGAGCTGCTTCAGGTTCTTCTGCTCGAGCTTGCCGCGCAGCTCCGGCTGGCCCAGCAGCACGATCTGCAGGAGCTTGGTCTGGTCGGTCTCGAGGTTCGAGAGGAGCCGGACCTGCTCGAGCAGGTCGTCTTCCAGGTCCTGCGCCTCGTCGATGAAGAGGACGACGTCGTTGCCGATGATGGCCTCGTGGAGCAGGAACTCGTTCAGGATGTCGAGAGAGGAGGCGCGGTCCAGCCGGCCTGGCTTCAAGCCGTACTCCGAGAGCACGGTCCGCAGCAGCTGCGCGCTCGTCATGCACGGGTTCAGGATCAGGGCAGTCCGGTAGGCCGGCCCGAGCTCCTGGAGGATCGCGCGGCAGACGGTCGTCTTGCCCGCGCCGACCTCGCCGGTGATCTGGATGAAGCCCTTGCGCTCCCGGATGCCGAAGAGAATGTGGTTGAAGGCCTCCCGGTGCCGCTCGGAGAAGAAGAGGAAGCGCGGGTCGGGCGTGATGTTGAAGGGCGATTCCTGGAACCGGTAGAACTCGTTGTACATCCGAACTGAAAACTCTCTCACAGGTCAGGATGTTCCTCGAATCCCTGGTCCCCGGTCGGTAGTGAACTCGTTGAAGGATCGAGCAGCCGGCGAAAGGGTCGGGCCAACGGGTCCTGTCGCCGGCCACCTCGCGCGCGGACTGCGGCTGCCGGATGGATTCGGCCTCGGGGAGGGCTCCTCCGTCCGCGCGGGAGGTCTCCGTCCAGCGCCACCCGTCGGCCCTCTCACCTCGTCATAAGCCGGACTGCGAGCCCCGGCGGCGGGACGCCTCCCGGAGGAGGCGATGAGCGAAGGAGCAGACCACGAACCTTTCATTGCCTCGCAGCCACGGCGACTGAGCGACCAGCGACGGCCCGGAACTCTCTGTCGCGGCCGGGCCGTCGCGTGCCGACGAGGGAAGCGGCCCGACGCCGGGGCGTTGAATCTGCCGAGAACGCGGACGAATGTCCGCGATAACCCGGACAGGTGTCCGTTCCGGGAAGTCTCGCTTCCCGAATTCACGAGGAAACACGAGGATTCTGCGGCGCGGCGGCATGGCGCGGGCGTTGCTCCTGTGTCTTGCCGTGATCGAGAACATCACCGTCATGGACAAGCCCGTCGAGAAGTCGAAGGGGCTCTCGCGCGGGATGTGGGTCGCGATTCTCGCCGGAGGCGCCGCTCTCCTGGCGCTGCTCCTCGCCATCCCGACGATCCGGCGCTGGTCGAGCGCGGACCGCTCGATCCCCGCCTCCCGGGTGCGGATCGGCGAAGTCACCCGGGGAGAGCTCATCCGCGACACCTCGGCCGACGGCCGGGTCGTGGCGGCTCTCCACCCGACGCTCTTCACGCCGTCGGCGGGGATCGTGGCGCTCGCGGTCAAGGCGGGCGACTCGGTCCGGAAGGGGCAGGTCCTCGCGCGCGTGGACAGCCCGGAGCTGAAGAGCCGGCTCGTCCAGGAGCGCTCGACGCTCGCGTCGCTCAAGTCCGCGCTCGACCGCCAGAGGATCGACGCGCGCCAGGACGCGATCAAGAACGCCCACGCGATCGACCTGCTCGAGGTCCGGCTCCAGGCCGCCCGGCGCCTGGGGGAGCGCGCCCAGACCGCGTGGGACGAAGGGATCCTGAACAAGAACGACTACGAGAAGGCGAAGGACGACGTGAAGATCGCCGAGCTCGAATTGAAGAACGCGACGGAGACCTCGCGTCTGGCGGTCGAGACGTCGGAGTTCGACATCAAGAGCCGCGAGCTCGCGCTCGAGCGCCAGGCTTCCCTCTCGGAGGAGCTCCAGCGGCAGGTGGAGGGGCTGGCGATCGCCGCGCCGTTCGACGGGATCGTCGCTTCTCTCGCCGTCCAGGACCGCGACGCCGTGGCGGCGAACCAGGCCATCGCGACGGTCGTGAACCTCTCGCAGTTCGAGGTCGAGATCACGCTGCCGGAAAACTACGCGGCCGAGGTTGCGCCGGGGACCGCCGCGCAGATCCTCTACGAGGGGAAGGAATACCCGGGGCACGTGACGGCGATGTCGCCGGAGATCCGCGACAGCCAGGGGCACGGCACGGTCGCGTTCGAGGGGGCGGCGCCGGCCGGGCTGCGCCAGAGCCAGCGCGTCTCGGTGCGGATGGTCTTCGAGTCGAAGCCGAACGTGCTGAAGGTCCCGCGCGGGCCGTTCCTGGAGAGCGGGGGAGGGCGACAGATCTATGTCGTCGAGAACGGCATCGCCTCCAAGCGCGAGATCGCGGTCGGCGCGGTCAGCGTGTCGGAGGTCGAGATCGTCAAGGGCCTCTCCCAGGGGGACAAGGTCGTCCTGTCGGACATGAGCGATCTCGCGGGCGCGAAGACCGTGCTCCTGCGCGATTAGTTGACGATGGCAATGGGAGTGAGTGTGGCGAAGAACCCGCCCCGGAGCCGGCGCCGTTTCCCTGCGTCGGCACGCGCCGGCCAGCCGCGATGGTCAGAACCGGCCGGTGCTGAGGGTTCCTCGCAGTCTCACTGCGGCGCCGGTAGTGGCATTCCATGCTCGTCACCCATCACCTCCTCCGGGAAACGCCGCCGGCTCCGGGGCTTCCAGTCCGGCTCATGCCGGCATGAAGCCGCGGTGGCGGGCCGCCTCCCGGAGGAGGCGATGAGCGAAGGAGCACACCGAGAACTTTCCGCAGCCTCACTGCTGCTGCGACTGAGCGACCAGCGACGGCCCCGGGTGTTCGCCGGCAAGTTCGACTTGCCCGACTCCAGGCCCTGGCTTGAACTCTCTCGGCCGCCTGGTCGCGAAGCGACCGCCGCGGCCGAAAGCCGGAGGCGGACCGACAGCGGGGCGGATAGGACGCGGTGAACTCAGCATCCAGGAGAAAAGGAGAGGCAAACAAATGCTTTCCATGAAGAACATCCGGAAGATCTACAGGACCGACCTGATCGAGACGCACGCGCTGCACGACATCTCGGTTGACGTCGGCGCGGGGGAGTTCGTGGCCGTCATGGGACGGTCCGGGTCGGGCAAGACGACGTTCCTGAACATCGCCGGCCTGCTCGACACGTTCGACGCCGGCACCTACCACCTGGACGGCCAGGACGTGTCCCGCCTCTCGGACGCGGAGATGTCCCGCATCCGCAACGAGAAGATCGGCTTCATCTTCCAGAGCTTCAACCTGATCCCGGATCTGGACGTCTTCGACAACGTGGACGTCCCGCTGCGCTACCGGCGCCTGCCGGCCCGCGAGCGGCGCGAGCGGATCGAGCGGGCCGTCGAGATGGTCGGCCTCCTCTCCCGCCTGCGGCACCTGCCCGCGCAACTGTCCGGCGGCCAGCAGCAGCGCGTCGCGATCGCGCGCGTGCTCGCGGGGGAGCCGAAGCTCATCCTGGCGGACGAGCCGACGGGGAACCTCGACACGCTGATGTCGCGCGACGTGATGGACCAGCTCGAAAAGATCAACGAGTCCGGCACGACGATCGTGATGGTGACGCACACGCCCGAGTGCGCCTCGCGCGCGTCGCGCCAGATCCATCTCTTAGACGGCGAGATCGTGGACCTGGACTCCCTGCCGGCGGAGGGGCCCGCCGAGAAGACGGCGTCGAGCCTCGCCGCGACGCTGCCGTAACGAAGAGGCCTTCGAGGAGGACTCCATGTTTCTTCACAATCTCCGCATCGCCTGGAAGAGCCTGAAGCGCAACCGGGCCCTCTCCGTCCTGATCGTTTCGGGGATCGCGCTCGGCATCGCGATGTCCACGACCTTCGCGACGGTGCGCCACTCCTTCGCGAAGGACCCGGTCCCGACGAAGAGCAGCGTCCTCTACTACGTGCGGCTCGACAGCTGGGACCCGCTCAAGCCCTATCCCGGCGCGGACCCGACGCTGCCGCCGACGCAGATCACGTACCGGGACATGACCGAGATCATGAAATCCGACCTCCCGCGCCGGCAGGGCGGGATGTTCAAGACCGGCCTCTACGTCTACCCGGACCCGAAGATCGGCCAGCCGTTCCGGGAGACGATCCGGCTCTGCTTCTCCGACTTCTTCCCGATGTTCGACGTGCCGTTCCGCTACGGCTCGGGATGGGACAAGAAGGCGGACGAGGGCCCCGAGCCGGTCGCCGTGCTCTCCGAAGAGATGAACGACAAGCTCTTCGGCGGGGGCAACAGCGTCGGGAAGACCGTGCGGCTCTCCGACCGCGACTTCCGCGTCGTCGGAGTGCTCGGGGACTGGGCGCCGAGCGTCAAGATCTACGACCTGACCCAGGTCACCATCGAGAGGCCCGAGAAGATCTACATCCCCTTCAACTTCCTGAAACCGATGCAGCTGCGCACGTTCGGCAACACGGACGGCTGGGGCAGCTCCGGCGGCCTCACGGGCTTCGACGGGTTCCTGCAGTCGGAGTCGTGCTGGATCCAGATGTGGGTCGAGCTGCCCGACAAGGCGGCGGTCTCGAAGTACAACGACTTCCTGACCGCCTACGTGCTCGATCAGAAGAAGCACGGGCGGTTCCAGCGCCCGGTCAACAACCGCGTCAGCACCGTCCACGAGTGGATGCGGGACCAGCGGGTCGTGCCTCCGGAGACGACGGCGATGCTGATCGTGTCGTTCCTCTTCCTCGGGGTCTGCTCGGTCAACCTCGTGGGACTGCTGCTCGGCAAGTTCCTCGGCCGCGCGGGCGAGGTCGGCGTGCGCCGCGCTCTCGGCGCCTCCAGGGCGGACATCTTCCTGCAGCACGTCGTCGAGTGCGAGCTGATCGGCATCGTCGGCGGCGTCATCGGCCTGGCGCTCTCCTTCGGTGCGCTGGCTCTTCTGAACCGGTGGCTGATTGCGACGGCCCTGCGCGGGGACTACTTCCATCTCGACGTCCCGATGGTCCTGTTGTCGGCCGGGCTCTCGCTGGCGGCGGGGCTCGCGGCCGGACTGTACCCGGCCTGGCGGACCTGCCGCCTCTCGCCCGCCGTGCACCTGTCGCTCCAGTAGAAGGAGGAAGCCATGGAATTCGGACCGATTCTCCGCTCGATGCGCCGCAACAAGGTCCGCTACGGCCTGATCGTGGCGGAGATCGCGCTGACGCTCGCGATCGTGGCGAACTGCGTCAACATGATCCGCGACTCCCGGCAAAAGATGTCGATCAAGTCGGGCTTCGACGACGACAACATCATCCGGGTCGCGAGCCGCCCGTTCGCGCCGGCCTTCAAGGAGGACGGCTACCTCGACAACTCCCTTCGCGAGGACCTGGCCGTCCTGCGAGCGCTCCCCGGCGTTAGGGCCGTGTCCAATACGCGCTTCCTGCCGTGGCAGGGGGGAGGCAGCTCCATGGAGACGCGCGTCCTCGGATCGAAGGGGGAGATGCTGCGCAACCAGGTCTACAACGCCGACGAGGGGACTCTCGACGCGCTCGGCGCGCGGCTCGTCGAGGGGCGCAACTTCACGCGCGAGGAGACGCAATCGGAGACGCTCCGGATGCGCCAGATCTTCGCGAAGTCGCGCCCGGTCGGGGCCGACGGCACGCCGCTCGAGAAGACCTCGCAGGACGTCATCATCAGCAAGGCCTTCGGCGCGCTGCTCTTCCCCGACGGGAAGTTCCTCGGCAAGCGCCTGGAGGACAGCGACGGCGACCAGTACAGGGTCGTCGGCGTGATCGACCGTTTCTACAACCCGTACGGGTGGCCGATCCACGAGTACGTGATGTTCTTTCCCAGTTATTCCCGCAACTATGTCGGGGGCACCGGCTTTCTCGTGCGCGCGGAGCCGGGCAAGAAGGCCTCCGTCGCGGCGTCGCTCGAGAAGGCGCTCGTGACCGCGAACAACGGAAGAAGCATCCAGGTCCAGGAGCTGACCCAGATCAAGGAGCGCTTCCAGGCGCGGTCGGCCCTGCTCGTCAACATGCTCTCGATCCTGATTGCCCTCCTTCTCTTCATCACGTCGCTCGGCATCGTCGGCCTCACGGTCTTTTCCGTCAACGAGCGCACGCGGCAGATCGGCACGCGCCGCGCGCTCGGGGCGCAGCGCGGCGACATCCTCCGCTACTTCCTGCTCGAAAACTGGATCGTCACGACGATCGGGCTCGCGCTCGGCATCCTGCTCGCGTTCGGCCTGAACATCGCCCTCGTCGCCAAGATCGGCGGGCCCAGGATGGAGCCCGGTCTCGTGGCGCTCGGAGTCCTCCTTCTCTGGGTGGCGGGGCTCGCGGCGACGTTCCTGCCAGCTCTCCGGGGAGCGCGGGTCGCCCCGGCCGTCGCGACCCGCAACGTTTAGAGGCGCGGAGGAACTTTGAGCCGCCCCCGGCGTATTCGGGATAGATGCGTGGTGAGGCGGTCGGCTCGACGGCCGGAGCGGTCCGGCCAGGGAGGAGTTTCCGGGCCCGGGCGGCGGCGCGCATGTCCCGGCTCCTGATCGTCGAGGACCAGCCGGCGATCGCGGAGGCCCTGACCGTCCTCTTCGAGATCCACGACATCCCGTGCGACGTCGCCGCGAGCCCCGGGGAGGCCCTTTCCCGGATCGGCGACGGAACGGTGGACGTCGTCCTCCAGGACATGAACTTCACGCCGACCGCGACCTCCGGTCAGGAAGGGATCGATCTCTTCCACGCGATCCGGAGGGCGGACCCGGCGATGCCGGTCCTGCTGATGACGGCCTGGACCTCCCTCGAGACGGCGGTGGCCCTCGTCCGCGAGGGCGCCAACGACTATCTGGCCAAGCCCTGGGACGACGCGAAGCTCCTGTCGTCCGTGCGCAACCTCCTCCAGATGCGCGCCCTGCAGCGGGAGAACGAGAAGTTGAAGGAGACGCGCTCGCGGTCGCGGCGGGATCTCGCCGCGCGCTACGACCTGGCCGACATTGTGTACGAGAGCGACGGGATGCACCGCGTCGTGTCGCTCGCGGTCCAGGTCGCGGCGTCGGACGTTCCGGTGCTCATCACCGGGGAGAGCGGCGCCGGCAAGGAGAAGATCGCCGAGATCGTGCAGGGCAACTCGCGCCGGCGCGGGAAGCCCTTCGTCCGCGTCAACGCCGGGGCGCTGCCCGACGAGCTTCTCGAGAGCGAGCTCTTCGGGGCGGAGCCGGGGGCGTTCACCGGCTCGCTGCGGCTGCGCATCGGGCGGTTCGAGGCGGCCGACGGCGGGACGCTCTTCCTGGACGAGATCGGCAACCTCTCCGCCGCCGGCCAGGTCCGTCTCCTGCGCGTCCTCCAGACGGGGGAGTTCGAGCGGCTGGGATCGAGCGCCACGCGCCGCGCGGACGTCCGCGTGCTCGCCGCCACGAACACCGACTTGAGGACGGCAATCGGCGAGGGACGCTTCCGCGAGGACCTCTTCTTCCGCGTCAACGTCATCGAGCTCGCCGTGCCCGCCTTGAGAGACCGGCCGGACGACATCCTCGCCCTCGCCCGCTCCGCGCTCGAGGCCCTGCCGCAGCCGGGCGGCGGCAGCCGGGTGCTCTCGCCGGAGGCGCAGCGCGCGCTCCTGTCCCACGCGTGGCCGGGCAACGTGCGGGAGCTCTTCAACCGGATCCAGCGAGCCGCCCTGGTGTCCACCGATGAAGCCCTGACACCGGCCGACCTGGGCCTCGCCCCCGGCGAATCTCCGGCGGCCGCGCCGGCCGAGGCGCCGGAGGAGCGCGCGCTCCTGGAGGAAGCCTTGAAGCGCCACGAGGGGAGCGTGTCGCGCGCCGCCGAGGAGCTGGGGCTCTCGCGCCAGGCGTTCTACCGCAAGATGGAGCGCCACGGCATCGTGCTGGAGCGGCGTCCGAGGGACTGAGGACGGTCGATCCCTTGTCATTCTGAGGAGCCGAAGCGACGAAGAATCTGCCCTCCTGGACACGAACGCCAGAGCAGATTCCTCGCTTCGCTCGGAATGACAAACGTTGGAGGCATGAAAGCGCGCTTCAGCTTGAGCGGTCGGTTCGCGCTGGTCGTCGGGCTCGACCTGGCGGTCGCGGCCGCCGTCTGCGCCGTCGCGGCCTCGCTGTCGTGGCCGGCGGTCAGCGTCTTCCTCGCCGGCCTGGCGGTCGGGATTCCCCTTTCCGTGTGGTCCACCTCCCGGGCGTTCCGGCCGGTGCGGGAGACGCTGCGGGCCCTGACCGACGGGGTCCGGAGCTTCCAGGAAAACGACTTCGGCGTCCGGATCCGGGCCGTGCGGGAAGACGAGCTGGGAAACCTCGTCGGCCTCTACAACCGGCTCGGGGACGCCCTGCGCCGCGAGCGAAACGAGATCTACCAGCGGGAGCTGCTCCTGGACACCCTGCTGCAGGGGGCGCCGATGGCGATCCTGCTCGTCAACGAGCGGCAGCGCGTCTCGTACGCCAATACAGCGGCGCGCAAGCTCTTCGGGCGGTCGAAGCGTCTCGCGGGGCGGTCGTTCGGGGAGCTCCTCGAGTCGTGCTCCGAGCAGATGCGCCACGCGCTCGAGGCGGAGGAGGACGCGCTCGTGGCCGGGGCGAGGGCGGAGGACGACGGCGAGGAGGAGACCTTCCGCGTCGTCAACCGTCGCTTCCAGTTGAACACGCAGGAGCACCGCCTGATCGTCGTCGAGCGCCTGACGGCGGAATTGAAGCGTCAGGAAGTCGAGATCTGGAAGAAGGTCATCCGCGTCATGAGCCACGAGCTCAACAACTCGCTCGCGCCCGTCCGCTCCCTCGTCCATTCGGCGCGGCTCGTCTCCGAGCGGCCCGATTCGCCGAGGAAGGTCGACGCGATCCTCGGCTCCGTCGAAGAGCGGGTCCGCCACCTCTGCGATTTTCTGGAAGGCTACGCCCGGTTCGCGCGCCTCCCGCGCCCGCGCAAGGAGTCAGTCGAGTGGCGGCGGTTTCTCGAAACGACGCGCAGCTTCTTCCCCTTCCGCCTGGCGGCCGACCCCGGCGCCGACCGCGGCTTCTTCGATCCGGCCCAGATGCAGCAGGCCCTGATCAACTTACTCAAGAACGCCGCCGAGTCGGGAAGCCCTCCCGATGAAATCGTGATCGCCCTGGAGCGCGGCGGCGAAGAAGGCCCCTGGCTCCTCCAGGTCCTCGACCGTGGTAAGGGGATGGACGAAGAGACGATGAAGAAGGCCCTGCTGCCCTTCTACTCCTCCAAGCAATCCGGCAGCGGCCTCGGCCTCCCACTCTGCACCGAGATCCTCGCCGCCCACGGCGGCTTGCTGCGCCTCCAGAACCGCCCCGGCGGCGGAACGGCCGCAATCTGCGTCCTCCCGCCTGCTCCCTCCGGGAGAGGGCCGGGGTGAGGGGCACCATAGATGGAAAAGTCTGGGGTTGACAGTTTGAGGAGAAGCGCCTTTTCCGTTGCGGTTCTACTTGGCGCCGGCAGTGACTGTGCGGCGCAGGCGCACCGCGCAGGATGCCCTCCGAGCCGAGATTCTCGCTAATTGGCTAGAACCGTCGGCATTCCGATAGCCCAAGCCCTGCCGGCATCGCTCAGACGGTGACTCCGACCTCTCGGGCCTCGTCCTTCTTCAGCGACTCCTCAACGGCCGCGAGGTACTCCCGGATGGCATCCTGGATATTTTCGAGCGCCTCCTGCCCGGTCGCCCCTTGCGACCAGCATCCAGAGCTCCGCCGAGGACCGCATTTGCCAGAGTGTATAACATAGACCTGGCCCCAGGGCCGGGTCAGGCCGCGACTTCGATGCGGTTGCGGCCGTTCTCCTTCGCCCGGATCGGCGGCGAAGAGTTCGCCGTCCTGATGGCCGGCGCCGACATCGAGGGGGCGATGCGAGTTTCCGAGCGCCTGCGCGTCGCCGTCGCCGACACGACACTGCTGCTCGACGGCAACGAGATCTCCTGGTTCGCCCTTTCGGAGAAGTAACTGCGGTTCGCGGCCCCGGTCAGGAAGTCCTGGCGCGTCAGCGCCTGCAGGCGGCTTCGGTCTGCTTTCGGGCCGTGACATCCCGAAAGTACCAGACGCGGCCGAGATAGTGGGCATCGTGGCCCCGCAACGCCGTGGAATGGCGCTCCAGCGTCCTTCCGTCGAGCAGTTCGATCTCGGAGTGATCGTCCAGCTCCGGGTTGGCGTACAGCTCCTGCACGCGCTCCAGGAAGCCGCGGCTGTCCTTCACCCCCTCGAGCACGGTGGCCAGGATCGAATTGTCGCTTGTTCCGATCGCGGTGCCCGGATGCGCGCCCTCGATCCGGTGTTCGGGAATCCGCCAGATCTCCACGAAGCGGCGGTTGTGGGACACGATGACGTTCTTGCCGTCCACGACCAGGATCCCGTCGGGCGACGCCTCATGGATCGCGTTGATCAGCGACCACTGGAATTCCTTGTCGGTCCCATCCGCGCGCGGGGAATCGCTCATGGGTCGGACCGATTCAGGAGATCCCCGCGGAATCGAGTGACGGTCGGCCGCCAATACCGCATACAACCAGTCGCCCCCTGCCCAATAGCTTAAACTCGGTTCACGCCAGGTAGGACTCGAGTCCCCCGGCGGTGTGGCGCACACGCGCGGCGACCATCTCGTCGATGTGGCGGGCGTCGCCCGGCGTCTTGTTGATGTCGAGCAGGACCGCCGTTCCGTCGTGGACGACGTAGTCGAACTTCCCGAAGTCGAAATGCAGGGCCTTGCGCAGCGCGACGATCTCCGGGTGCGGCTCGACGATCTCGCGGCGGATGGTGTTGCCGGCCTTGACGATGGGATGCGGCCCCGCGATGCGGTGGCAGACCTCGCGGTCGCCGAAGAAGTGATAGTTCCTCACGCAGTACAGGCCGTCTTCGACCTCGGGCAGGAACTTCTCCACGACGAACGCGCCGGACCCGGCCACGGCCCGCGGAACGTCGCGCGGGCTGTCGTAGATACGGTAGTCGGTGGGATCTTCGCGCCGCGCCGGGCGGCTCTGCCCGGCGATGCTCCTCGCGGACGACAGGAGCCTCCGGATTCCGGACGCCGCGCGGCTCCGGTCCGGCGCAAGCAGACGCTCCGGCAGGCCGCCGTAGTTCAAGTCCGATTTCACGATGACCGGCCCGGAGTAGGGATCGTCCGCCGCGACGAGGTTTCTGCTGAACGTGGACTTTCGAACGTCCCGGACCTGCGCATTGAGAGCCCTGGGATAGCGCCGCGCGAGATCGAGGTACGGATCCGTAACGACCGACAGGTCGACATGCACGATCGCGAGGTCCGCGGGCACGAACCGCCGGGCGCCGTAGACCGCGCGGACGGAATGCCCCGCTTCTCTCCAATACCGCGCCAGACGATCGATGACGTAGAGCATCCGGCTCCCGCCGCCGTAGCGGGCGGCATTCTCGTGGAACAGGATCGCGATTCTCTTCTTCATCGCCTCCGCCACATCCGGCGCGGCGGTCCCGGCTTTGACAGGCTTCTCACCCGGCGCCGTTCTTCGGCGGCCTGCCAGAGCCGGCGGCGATCGCGGCGGGTCAACTGCCGATCAGGGGACCGCCCGCGCGTGAGGCCAGGAGAGAAACGACGTTCTCGGGAGCCGCGGCCACGAAGGGTCCAACGCTCTCGATCGCTCGTCGTCCACGTCCCAGCCGTTTCCCGACCGGCGAAGAACGACCCTTGCCGTCCGCTCCGATCCACGCCGACCCGCTCCCTCCGCCTTCGGGTCCTCGGGCCAGTGATAGGAGAACTCCGCGATGTACGAATCCGCTTCCTGACCCTCCGGTGCCCGGTCTTCGGGAGCGGGAAGCAACGCGGACACCCGGTCGAACACCGGAAGACTCTCGGGGGGCCCGGACAGGAACGCCTTCGAGTGGCGAAGGATGGTTCCCGCCCGGGAAGGCGTCAGCCGCTCGGAGCAGCCGAAGCTGAAGACGCACAGCGCCAGCAGCGCGACCTTCCCGCGGCCGGATAGCCTGTTCATGCAGGCCCGCCGTGCCGCCGGCCCCGGAAGAAGATGACGAACCCGACGGCGAGAAAAGCCACACCGATGGCCAGAAAGGCGCGCTGTCCGGAAGCGCCGATCGCAACGAAGGCGGCGCCCAGCGCGATGAACACGATCCCGGGAGTCCCTGCTGGCTTCATGTTTCCGCCTTCCGACCGACGGCGCCGAGCGTCGGCATCCCGGACGATTATCTCGCGCAGCCTTCCACTTCCGCGAGCCGGCGCTGGAGCCTCCAGAACCGCCCCGGCGGCGGCACCGCCGCGATCTGCGTCCTGCCTCCTTCTCCCACCGGGAGAGGGGCGGGTTGAGGGGCGCCGTTACGAGGAGTGGACGTCAAGAGCCAACCAAGGGCAGTGATTCGATAAACGCCGCCCAAGCCATGGTGTATAACATAGGCCTGACCCTCCGCCCTCCCATGACCCCACTGCCCTCCAGGGCTGCTCGTCAGCGCATTGAGAGGAGGTCCGCGCGCGCGGCGGGGAGGAGGTGGTAGGCGCGCAGCTCTCCGCGCGCCTCCAGGTCGTCCAGGATCCGGAGTCCGGCCTCGGCGCCGCGGGCCTGGGCGACCGCGACCGCGCGGTTCAGCTCGACGACCGGCGAAGGATGATCCGCCCGGACTCCTCGCGGTAGATCGTCTCGATGCTCATCGGACTCGGACTGTGAGCGTAACCCGATTGAAGTGTCCTCCCCGAGGAGCGAAGCGACGAGGGATCTGCCCTACCAGTGCCGGGATGGGTGAGAGCAGATCCCTCGCTTCGCTCGGGATGACAACGAAGAGTGCTCGGGATGACAGTTCGAAGCCGGAGGTTGCTTACGGCCGCGGCGGCATCTCCATGATGGGGCGGACTTCGATCGAGCCGGTGCGGGCGGAAGGGACGCGGGCCGCGATCGCGGTCGCCTCGTCCAGGTCCTTCGCATCCACGATGGAGTAGCCGCCGAGCTGCTCGCGGGTCTCGGCGAACGGGCCGTCGGTCGTCAGCGTCTTGCCGCTGCGGACCCTCACGGTCGTCGCGGTCGCGACCGGCTGGAGAGGGTCGCTCGCGAGGTGCTTCCCGCTCTTCTTGAGGTTTTCGGTGAAAGCCCCGTACGCCTGGTAGATGGCGCCTTTGTCCTTCTCGTTCATCGCCGCCCAGTCCGTCTCCCGGTCGTAGATCAGATGCATTTATCGCATCGTTTTCTCCTTTCTTCGCCTACTAGTCGAACGGCCCACGCCCAAATCGACAGAAGCGAAGTCGCTTTCAGGCCTCCCGACCTTTGACTTCTTCGTCGAGCCAGATCTCCTGGCCGGTCGAGACGAAGAAGAGGCCTGCCTTCGTGGGACGTCCGGTGAGTTGCTGCCAGTAGCGGCGGTAGTGGGCGATCTGCGGTTTGTAAAAGGCCACGAGGGCGTCGAGGTTCCCCGCGATGGTGTCGGACTTGTAGTCCATGATCTTCCAGCCGTCCTCCTCCTCGAACACGAGGTCGAGCGCCCCCGTCAGCAGCGTCTCCGCGGGACCAGAAGTTTCGCCGAGAGAGGCGCTCGGGACCGTGACGGCGAAGGGGACTTCGACGTAACGCCGCGGGGCGGCGAGGGCGCGGCTCCAGAGAGGGGAGGCGCGCACCCCTTCGACGAGCCGGACCGCTTCTTCCAGGTCGTGCGGCGGGCGCTCCTCCTCGGCCAGGACGTTGGCGGCATACGCGCGGAGATCGAGAGACGCGTCCCGCATCAGAGCCTCGAGGAGGCGGTGGATGACCGATCCCCAGGACATGCCCTTGCCGGTGCGCTCCCGGAAGGGGCGCTCGGCACCCTCGTGCGCGAGAGACGTCACCGACGCGACAGCGTAGCCGGCAGCGGCGCAGATCGCGCGGCGTTCCGCCAGGCGCCGGAGGAACGCCTCCCGTTCGTCGGCGCCCGCGGAGAGAGGCGCCCCGGCTTCCGGCGCGGCGGGCGCGCGCTCGGGCAGGTTCTCGGGAAGAAACGGATCGAGCGGCGCCCACGGGCCGGCCGCTTTTCCGGCCGCGGTTCTCTTGACGCTGACGACGAGCATTTCTCTGGCGCGGGTCGCGCCGACGTAGAGGAGCCGGACCTTCTCCGCGTCGTCGAAGGCCTCCTCGACCTGCTGCAGGGCGTCCCACCCCGCCGGGCGCGCGATCTCCTCCTTCCCGTGCTCTCCGACCCTCTTGAACACGAGGAAGTGGCCGACGGGAGGCTCGGCGCTGCGGTCGATGAAGTAGTCGCGGAGCGGGAACCGATCCTTGGTGGGCTCGGCCAGGAAGACGACGGGTGCTTCGAGGCCCTTCGCGCCGTGGAGCGTCAGGAGGCGGACGGCGCCGGGGCGCCCCGGCTCGAGGCTCATCTGCTCGATCAGGTCTTCCTCGCGCAGGCGCGCGAGCTCCTTGACGACGGCCGAGAAGGCGAGGCCCTCCGCCGAGAACTTGCGCGCGGCGGCGAGCGCCTTGAGCAGGTTGCCGGCGCGGCTCTCGCCGAGGTCCCGCGCGGCGGCGAGGGCCGTCCAGCCGAGCTTCCCGGCGAAGCGCGCGATCGCGGCGGCCGGCGGGAGGGTCTCGACGAGCCCCTCTCCCTCGCGCAGCAGGGCAAACGCCCGCTCGATGCGGGGATCGGCCTCGCGAGGAAGGGGCGCGCGGAAGAAGAAGCGCCCACCGGCGCGAGCCAACCGGTAAAGAGCCTCGTCGTCCACGCCGAAGAGGGGACCGCGAAGCGCCGCGACGAGGGGCACGGGGTTGTCCGGATCGGCCAGGACCTCCAGGGCCGGCATCAGGGCTTGGAGCTCCTCGGAGGCGCCGAAGGCCGAGCCGCCTCCGATCTCGGGAACGACGCCGCGCTCCTCGAGGGCATGCGCGTAGTCCGCCATGAATTTCCGGCGGCGGAACAGGATGAGGAAATCCTCCGGCTTGCGCCCGCCCGACGCGATCGCCGCGGCGATGAAGTCCGCGATGCGCGCGGCGTCGAGGTCCGCGACGGGCTGCTCGGAGTTTCCGGACGACGGCGTTTCGAGGCGGAAGACGGCGGGGCGGGACGCCGGGTCCGGATGCTCGGGGTAGAGCGGGACGTAGCCCGCCTGCCGCGATGTCCCCTCCTTCGGGAAGGATTCGGACCGCGAGAAGACGCGGTTGATCCAGTCGCAAAGACCGGCCGTCGAGCGGAAGTTCGTCGAGAGCTCCAGGACGCGCCCGCAGCCCTGGATGCGCGACCGCACGACGTCGTAGATCTCGACGTCCGCCCGGCGGAAGCGGTAGATGGACTGCTTGGGATCTCCCACGACGAAGAGCGAGCCGGGGACGGGCACGAGCTTCTTCCAGTCCGTCTCGTCCGCGTCCGATCCGGTCAGGTAGAAGAGGATCTCCGCCTGGATGGGATCGGTGTCCTGGAACTCGTCCACCAGGATGGGCGTGAACCGTTCGCGAAGCGATGTCCGCACGCCCGCGTGGTCGCGCAGCAGGTCGCGGGCGTAGATCAGCAGGTCCTGGAAGTTCATCCGCCCTTCGCGCCGCCGCCACTCGGCGTAGCGGTCGCGCGCGTCCACGAGGAGGGCCATCACGTCGGGAGCGGCGTACTCCCCCCACCGCGCGAGCGCCGGCTTGACGACCTCCTCGCGGAGCCGCTCGAAGGACTTGCGGATCGCGCCCTTCGCCCCCTTCTCCGCCGAGCTCGGACGCAGGACTTTCAGGACCCGGACGAAATCCGCTCCGCGCTCCGTGCCGTGCAGCTCGGCCAGGCGCCGGGCGCGGCGCACGGCCTCCTGGAAGCCGGTCCAGCCGCCCGGAGGCGCCTCCGGCGGGATGGCGGCGGCTGCCCGGTCGAGGAAATTCGAGACCTCGACCCGCTCGGGGGAGAAGTCCGGCTCGGCCCGGCGGACGCCGGGAGACACGTCCACGTCGGCGTTCTCGCAGATGGTCCGGAAACCTTCCCTCAGGTCCTCGAGGACGATGCCGAGGTCGATCAGCCGCGCGAGCCGCGGATCGGACGAAAGGAAGAGGCTCTCGGTGAAGCGGTCCCACGCCTCGCTCCGCGCCGCTCCGTCCTCCGGGTCGTCCATCTCCACGAAGCCGGGGTCCACGCCCGCCTCGACGGGGCGCTCGCGCAGGAGGCGCGCTCCGAAGGCGTGGATCGTGCCGATGAAGCAGGAGTCCAGATGCGCGAGACCCCTCGCGAGGTTCTCGCGGCGCGCGGTGTTCCTCTCTTCCCGGAGGGCCGTTTCCAGGGAGTTCTGGAAGCGCTGGCGCAGCTGCGCGGCGGCGCGGATCGTGAACGTCACGGCGGAGAGGTGGTCCACGTTCGCCGTTCCCGTCGCGACGAGGGAGACCATCCTGTCCACGAGGCTCCGCGTCTTGCCCGTTCCGGCGGAGGCCTCGACGAGGATCGTCGTGCCGAGGTCGTCGCGGATCGCGGCGCGCGCCTTCTCGTCGGAGAAGACGGGGGGCGGCGGCGCGTCAGTCGTCTTCTTCGGCATGGAGCTTCCGAAATTCCGTCAGGGCGGGGTGCGTGTCCGCGGCGAGCTTCTCGCGCGCCCGCGCGCTCGCCGCCTTCGCGCCGCCGCAGATTTCCTCGTACGGGCAGAACTTGCAGTCGTCGGAGGAGAGCGCGTGCGGGAACATCCCCGCCGCCAGGAGGTCGAAGAGGCGGCGGAGGACCTCGCGCGTCTCCGAGCGCTCGACCGGCGCGAGCATCCGCTGCCCCTCCCCCTTGCGTCCGGGGAAGAAGTAGCCCGACTGCGAGACCTTGCCGGGACTCCCAGCCCGGTCGAGCAGCGTCTCGAAGGCCAGCGCGTAGAGCGCCGGCTGGATCTGGCGGCCGCCCCGCAGGCCCGTCCCTTCCCGCACGCTCAACGCGGAGCCGGTCTTGTAGTCCCAGACGTGGAACGTGCCGTCGCCGGCCTCGTCCACGCGGTCGATCGAGCCGCGCAGGAGGAAGCTGCCGCTGTTTCCGACGCCGATCGCGACGGGATCGGGGCTCGCCACGGCCGCCCGGGACCTCGCCGCCTGCCGCGGAAGGCCGAACGGCACTTCGAAGTAGCGCGGCGTCACGTCGCGGCAGTGGGCCTCCTCGCGCGCGAGGAGCGTGCGGCAGGCGAAGCGGATGCCTTCGCACTGGAGGGAGAAGGCAAGCTCGCTGCGCGGAGGGATCCGCTCCTTCCACGCCGCGATCTGCTTTTCCGCGAGCTCCAGGATCAACCCGAGGTGCCGCTCCGTCTCGGGCTTCTCGCCGGCCTCGGTGATCTTCTGGAAGAACTCCCGGAACACTTCGTGGAGGAGGCTCCCCTCGGCCATCGGCTCGAGCCAGCGAGTGGGATCGCGCTCGAGGTCCTTCGGCTCCTCGACGCGCAGCACGTGGCGCAGGAAGTACGCGAACGGGCACTTCGCGAGGTCCTGCAGCCGGGAAGGGGAGAAGGGCTCGCCTCCCCGCCGCGGGTCGAGCTCCGGCGTTGCGCCGCGGACCCAGCCGTCCCAGACCGTGAATTCCTCGCTCGCCCGGGCCTCCTCCGCGCGGTGGCCGTCCTCGAGCCACGGGTAGGCGGCGCGCACGGCCGGAGCGAGGCGGGCGTCTCTTCCGGAGCCGCCGGCGTTTCGGAGACGGGAAAGCCACCACTCGGCTTCGTCCAGCGCGGCCTCCTCGTTCGGGGCGAAGCCGGCGGCCCGCGGAAGCGCCCGCGCGAGATCGGCGTAGTCCGCCTCGGCGCGCCCCGAACGCTCGCGGTGCAGATCGAGAAACGGGGGAGAGGCGGCCGGCTCGCCCGCCTGCGAGAGGTTGCGCAGGTCGAAGCTTGGATAGCTCGCCGTCAGTTTCCCGCGCAGTCTCCCGAGGCAGGCCCAGAACGCCGCCGCGGCTTCGCGCGGCCGGTCCCGCCCGAGAGGCAGCAGGCGGCGGGCCGATTCCTCGTTGATGCGCCGGCGCTCCTCGTCGAGCAGGACGGGATCCTCGAGGTCGGGCCCCGGCACTCGGGCCTCGTCCAGGCCGACGAGGAACGTGCGGCGGCGCCCGGAGAATCCGCCGGCGCCGTAGTGGGCGACGTGCGCCTTCCCGGGGCGCGGACGGTCGGCGGCGATCGACAGGCGGACGACCGCGTCCCGCAAACGCTCGACGGCGGCGGAGACGGGCAGACGCCCGGGCAGAAGCTCCATGAATTCCTCGAAGAGGGCGTCGAGCGCCGTGCGGGCCGTGCCGTCGAGCTCGTCGCCGACATGCCCGAACTCGGCGACGAAGGCCCGCGCCCCCGCGGCGAGGGAGCGCATGTCGCTCCAGCCGCCTTCGGACGCCGGCGCGAGCGCCACGGCGCGCCGCACGAAGTCGCGCGCCCGCCGGGCCGCGAGGAGATGGCGCGCCCGTCTCTCCTGCCGGCGCGCCTGCTGATCGTCCGAGAGGTCCGCGTCGGCGTGCCACCGCTCTTCCGGCTTCTCGAGCTCGCCGACGAGGCGGTCGAGGCACGCGAGATGACGCTCCCGTCCCCAGCCGATTCCCGCGTCGCGCAGAGCCCGGGCCGCGCCGCGCGTGCCCGGCGCATCCGGGTCGGCGCCGTCCAGGCGCGAGAACGTCAGCGCGCCGGAGGCGAGCGCCCGGCGCAGCGCGTCGGAAGCGAAGCCCTCGCCGATCCAGTCGAGGAAGGCAAGCGCCGCCTGGCCGGGCCGGGTATAGGAGACCGCGATGCCGGACGCGAACGTGCACGGGACGTCGTGCTCGCGGGAGAGCTCCCAGACGAGAGAGGGATAGACGCCGCGGTCGCTGTAGAGGATCTCGACGTCGTCGAAGGGAATCCCCTCGCGCAGGATCGCCCGGAAGATTTCCCGGACCTCGTTCTCCTCGCCGATCGCGCGGAAGAGGCGCGCTTCCCGCGCGATCCCCTTCCAGGCGTCGGGCGGATCGGGCGCGAGCGGTTCGAGCCTTCCGGCCGCGAGCTTCTCGAGGAAGGCCCGCTCGAGGGTGGACAGCTCGGTGACGGCCGGGAGAAGGTAGGTCGTCTCGGAGGCCGGCGGCGGGCTCGATTCGACGGCCCGGAGGGCGCGGCGGAGCACCTCCAGCCCGTCCAGGAATCTTCCCGACTCCAGAGCCTTCTCGTAATTGCCGAGCACCCCGCGAAGCTCCCGGTGCTTGCGGCGGTCCGCGAACGCGATCTCCGGCAGCGTGTCGGGCGTCAATCCCGCCGAGCGCAGCTCGTCGAACGCGGCCTGAAGAGAGCGGTGGAGCCCCGGGCGGTCGAGGAGCCTGCCGAAATACGAGCTCTCGTTCAGAACGTCGGCGCACGCCTGCTCGATGAGCGCCAGCGACTGCGCTCGGGAGAGCAATCTCCATCCGTCCCGCGCCAGCGCCGGTCCGACGAGCGCGTGGGCGAGGTGCCGCACCGTCTCGACCCGCAGGTTGACCCACGGCCGCCCCGACCTCGCCAGGGCCTCGACGATCTGATGCCCGATCAGGAGCGACGGCGCGACGAGGACCTTCTCCTCGAGCGGCCGCTCGCGGCACACCCTCGCCAGCTCCTCGATGAGACGAGGAGGCGACTCCTCCTTCTCCCCCTCGCCGAAGGGGAGCAGTTGCTGGACCGGCATGGAGAAATCGATTCTAGATGCTCGCCCCGACAAACAGCGTCCGGTTGCCGGAGCCGCCCGCCCTCAGAACCGCGGAAACGGGATCTGCGGGTCGATGTCCACGGGGACGTCGGTGAGAGCCTTCAGGGACGTGGCGAGGTCGGGGGGCATGGCGTCGTACTTGCCGAACCAGGCCTCGGCGCGCGCGCGGTCGCCGGAGGCCTCGATTTCGAGGAGCTCCCTGGAGAGGCGGGCGAGGGCCGCGGGCATCTTTCCGGCGTCGATCGCGTACCTGCCGGAGGCTTCGCGGGAGATGCCCCCGTTCTCCGCGAGGAAGTTGAATTCCATCATCTCCGCGCGGCTGTGCGCCTCGCCCGTTCCGAAACGGACGGTGCGGAAGAGGTCCGCGACGTAGGAGGCGTAGCACTCGGGGAGTTTTTCCTTCGCGAGGCCGCCGTGGCCGGCGAGCCAGGCGAGCGCGGACATGCCCGTGGCGTCCGCCTTGGCTTCCTCGAGAGCGGAGAACGCGGGGCCGATCGCCTCGCGGATGCTCACTTGCCGGCCGCCGGTCCGCGCGTAGGCGGGGCCGAGGCCGTGGGCGATCTCGTGCATCAGCGTCCCGATGAGATACCCGTCGGCCGTGGCCTTCGCCGCGTCCTCTTCGCGCAGAAGGCGGCGGGCGAGCGGCACGATGATCTCGCGCACGCGCGCGTCCATGTAGTTCTTGAAAAAGATCCGCTTGCTCCCGATCTCCTCGTGGATGCGCGGGTCGTTGGGGAGGTTGTCGGCGACCGCCTGGTAACCGTGGACGAGGTCCCCCGAGCGGAAGGGCGCGTCCATGACCTCCATCGGAGCGGCCTTGCCGCGCAGGGAGGGGCGGTCCTCGCGCGGGAGCGGCAGGGAGTCCTGGATCTCCGGCACGTACTTCTGGAAGACCGCGAGCTTTCCGCTCTCCTCCTCGTTGCGGACGAGGACCGCGGCGCCGTAGGAACCCTTGACGCCGAGGAGCCCGTCCAGGTACGTCTCGTAGGGGGCGAGGATCAGGTCGAATCTCGGGTTCGAGAGCTCCACCCAGGCCACGTCGCTCGGGTAGTAGTCGTCGGAGAGGAGGGCCTCCGCCCGCAGCTTCAGGAACCGGGCGAAGGCCGGATCGTCGGAGAGCTCCGACGCTTCCTCGAGGGCGCGCGCCGCGGGATCGAGGAACTCCTTGTAGGCGACGTGGTACGGGATTGTCGAGAGCCTGTCCCCGTCGGCAACGACGACCGTGCGCTCGTCGTAGATCGCCTTCCGCTGCTCGGGATGAACCTTGACGTAGGCCTCGATCGCATCGCGGGTGAGTCCCCTGGGGTAGAACCCGACTCCGGGCGGCATCGGCTCCTTCCCCACGAAGGGACGGTTCTCGTCCAGGAGGTCCCAGCGGCCTCCGTCGATCCAGAGGAATCGCCGGAGGGCCTTGTCGCGGGGATCGGACGAGCCGGCGAGCGACCGAGAGAGGGCCAATCCCTCCGGGTCGCTCTGCTGCCAGAAGATGCCTTCGATCTGCCGGCAGGCCTCGATGAGCTTCTCGACGAGCTGCCGTTCCCGTGGGCCGAGCTTCTCCATCGCGAAGGGCATCGGGACCGCCTTCCACCGCGCGAGCCGGGCGGCGAGGTCGGGCACGACGTCCGCGCGCGCCGGCGCGGGAGTCGCGCCCGCGCTCGGTGACGGCGACGGCCCGCAGCCGGCCGCCGCGACAGGGAGAAAGAACAGCGTGGCGATCCGATTCCATCGAAGGAGAGATCTCACGCGCCGCATGCTACCGGATACGAGTCGTCGGTGGCGCTTTCGATGAGCCGCGACGTCGGGACGGTGAAGGTCCTCGTGCCGCGTCTTAGGTCTGGCTGTGGCGCTCGATAGCCTCGATCAGGACTCGGAGATGGAACGGCTTTCGGATGCAGTCGTCGGCCGGGAGCGCGAGGACCGCCTGCTCGGTCCCGTCCATGTACGCGGAAATGACGAGCGTCGGAATCCGGGAGAGCTCCGGATCGTCCCGCAGGACGTCGCGAAGCTCCCAGCCGCTCAACACCGGCATCATCAGGTCGAGCAGGATGACCGCCGGCCGGTTGCCGGAGTGGAGCAGGTCGAGGGCCTGCTGGCCGTTGCCGGCCTGGGTCACCGCGAAGCCGTGATCCTGCAGGGCCTGGCTCAGGCTCTCCCGCAGGTCGACGTCGTCCTCCACCACGAGGACCTCTCTTTTTTCCATGGTGGCGCCCGATATTATGCAGGAGACGTGCCCGTCCTGTGGAGAGAGTCCAGGGTCTAAGGTCCGGGGTGCCGTGACCAAAGTCGAAGGCCGGCTGTCTCTATAATGCGCCGCAAATGATTCCGCGGAGAGCCGCTCCGGAGAGCCGGTGAAGAGGTCCTCCCGGCCGGCCTGGCTCTCCTCGACGGCGCTCATCTTCTACGGGCTGGGACTGGGCGTTCTCTGCGGATACGTGTTCCCGGCGGAGCACCATCCGGCCGCGTACGAGACGTTCCGCTTCCTCTCCCGCGCCTTCATCAGCCTGATCAAGATGCTCATCGTTCCGCTCATTTTCTCGACGATCGTCGTCGGGATCGGCAAGACGGGCGACGTCAAGGCGGTCGGGCGGATGGGCGCGAAGGCGCTCGTCTATTTCGAGATCGCGACGACTGCCGCCCTCGTCCTCGGCCTGTCGATCGCGCACATCGTCCGGCCGGGGCAGGGCCTCTCGCTCCCGCCGTCCGGCGAGACTCTCGCGAAGCCCAAGACGCTCGTCGAGACGCTCCTCCACCTCTTCCCCTCCAACGTCGTGGACGCCATGGCGAAGCAGGACATCCTGCAGGTCGTCATCTTCGCCACGCTCGTCGGGATCGCGGCGGCGCACGTGAAGGGGAAGTCGGAACCGTTCCTGAAGGTCATGGACTCCGTCGTGGCCGTGATGTTCCAGCTGACCGACTACGTCATGGCGCTGACTCCGCTCGGCGTCTTCGGAGCGATGGCGGGCTCGGTCTCCCACCATGGCCTGAAGGTCCTCGGCTCCTACGCGAAGCTCGTCGGGTCGCTCTACGGCGCGCTCGTCCTCTTCACGCTCCTCGTCCTCGTCCCGGCGCTCCTCATCGTGCGGGCGAACCTGCGCGTCTTCTTCCGGAAGATCCGCGAGCCCGTCCTCCTCGCTTTCTCGACGGCGTCCTCGGAGGCCGCGCTGCCGCGGGCGCTCGAGAAGATGGTGGAGTTCGGCGTGCCCGAGTCGGTCGCCGGCTTCGTCATTCCCGCCGGGTATTCCTTCAACCTGGACGGCTCGACGCTCTACATTTCTCTCGCCACGCTGACGATCGCGCAGGCCGCCGGGATCCAGCTCCCCCTGCCGACCGAGCTCCTGATGATGCTGACCTTCATGATGACCTCCAAGGGCGTGGCCGGGGTGCCGCGCGCGGCGCTCGTCATCATCGCCGCGGGCTGCGCGGCCTTCAATCTCCCGGGGGAGGCCGGCGTCGCCATGATTCTCGCCGTGGACGAGCTGATGGACATGGCCCGGACCTCCATCAACGTCATGGGCAACTGCGTCGCCTCCGTCGTCGTGGCCCGCTGGGAAGGGGTCCTCGGCCAGCCGATCGACGTCGCCAACGAAGATTCTCCCGGAGCCCAGCTCGCCCGCGAAGCCGCCAAGTAACCTTGCGGATCGGCGCGTGTTCCATTGGATCCGCCCCGGCGTCGGTCCGCCTCCCTCGTCGCACGCGACGGCCCGAACGCGACAGACGAGACCTGGCCGTCGCTTGTCGTTCACTCGCACCGGGGGCAGAGTCGATCACATCGAGTGGTGTGCTCGCTCTCTCACGCTCCTCCGGGAGGCGGCCCGCCACCGGGGCTGCTCTTCGGCTCGAGCGGGACTGAGAGCCCCGGAGCCGGCGGCGTTTCCCGCAGTCGGTGATGGGTGACGAGCATGAAGGGCGCAACCGGCACCACGCTGACGCTGCGAGGAACCCTCAGCGCCGGCCGGTTCTCTAACTTGCGGCAGGCCGGCGCGTGCCGACGGCGGGAAACGATGACGGTTCCGGGGCGGGTTCCTCGCGACCAACTGCCGCCCGAAAAAAGTCAGGCCCCGCATTGGCGGGGCCTGACCGATACGGAGCGAGAATCCGGGACTAGTTCTTGCAGCCGGTCGGGAAGGGGTTCCCGGCCACGGTCGTGCCGTTGGACTTGTTCCCTCCACCGTTCGTGTTCGCCCCGGCGACGTTGAACTGGCAGCCGCCGTTGGGCTCGCCGCTGCCGGTCCCGCCGCTGACGTTCTTGCTCAGCGAGTGGCCGCCGCTCGTGATGTCGAACCCGTAGCTCCCGTTGCCCCTGGCCGTGTTCTCCTTGACGGTTCCGGAGCTGCCGATGACGAATCCCTTCTGGCCGTTCCCCTTGCCCCGGGCTCCGCCGTTGTTCTTGTTCAGGGTGTTGGCCCCGCCTTCCGCGACGATGCCGTTGCCGCTGTTGGCGTAGGCATCGCACTCCTGGATCAGGTTGCCCGCGCCGTTGACGTTGACGCCGTCGCCGCCATTGCCCTTCCCCTTGTCGCCGACATCGAGCTTGAGGAGCTGGTTGCTGTTGCCGGCGACCTGAACGCCGTTGCCGGTGTTCGAGAAGATATCGGTGTCGGTCGCGAGGTTGCCGTTGCCGTCGATGCGCAGGCCGATGCCGTTGGACGTCGCGGAGCCGTTGTGCAGCGTGTTGTTGTTGCCGTTCAACCAGATGCCGACCGCGTTGCCCGACGAGGCCGTGTTCCGAAGGGTCCGGCCGTCTCCGTCCACCTTCCAGCCGGCGACGCCGCTCTTGGCGCCGTGCAGATCCATTACGAAGATATTCGCGGGGCTGCTGGCGGCCGTCTTGATCCAGCCCGTCGGGTTCGCGTCGCCCGGCGTCGGATCGTTCATCGTGACGCTGCAGCCGAAGAGCTGGAAGGGCTTCGGGTAAACCTGGTCGATGATGACGCTCTGGTTCGTGCTCCCTCCGAGCACGCCGGTTCCGTCCTTGACAACGAGGACGATGATGAACCCGTCGTTGTTGGCGTCGGTCGCTCCGGAGACGGCCGCCTGGATCGACTGGTTGAGGTCGAGCCGGACAATGATGTCGGGAACATGCCCCGCCAGGGCGCCCATGACCTCCGATTTCTGGCAGACGATGCTCGCGGTCGGCGTGTTGGTCGGCGTACTCGTCGGAGTTCTTGTCGGCGTATTGGTGGGTGTATTCGTCGGCGTGTTCGTTGGCGTGTTCGTCGGTGTGTTCGTTGGCGTGTTCGTCGGTGTGTTCGTCGGCGTGTTCGTCGGCGTGTTGGTCGGAGTATTCGTCGGCGTATTCGTCGGCGTATTCGTCGGCGTGTTGGTCGGCGTGTTGGTCGGCGTGTTGGTCGGCGTGTTGGTCGGCGTCGGCGTGCAGGCGGCGATCAGGACCTGGTTGGTGGTGCTGGCCGACACCGGGAGCGGGATCCCGCCGCCGTTCTCGTCGAAACCGGTGGCGGAGACCTGATCGGTGTAGAAGAAGGCGGTCGAGGTGCAGGCAGGCGCGGTCTCGCACACGGCGCCCGCGCAGGTATCCGTCGCGGAGCCCTTGGGCCCGAGCACGGTCACGGGGATGCCTCCCTGGCTGCAGGGAACGCAAGCCGGAACGGGAGTCCCGCCCGGAAATCCTTCCTGGTTCGTGACGGCGAGGGTGTTGACGCTGTTGTCCGGGTCCTGGTTCTGGACCGTGAACTGGCACTGGAACATGGTGCCGGGAGGCACCGGGGCCGGGCCCGGACACGTCTTCGTGATCGCCAGACCGGTCGTGACCTTCGGCCCGATGTTGGGGTTGACCCCGTAGACCAACACAAAGGTCGTCCGGGAGGTCTCCCGGGGCTGATTGGACATGCCCGCCGTGCAGGGCGTCACGGCGCTGACCGCCCCGAATGAGCCCGTGAAATTCGACTCCCCGTCCCCGCTCCCGCCGCCGGTCAGGAACATTTCCATGTTCGCCGGCTTGCCGGCCTGAGCCTGAGCCTGAGCCTGAGTCTTCACCGATCGCGGTCCCGCCTGCTCGTCCACCGCCTTGACGGCCAGCGAGTTGTAGTCCGGGCCGAAGCTGCTGTAAACCGCGGCCGCCCACTGCCACTTCGCCGTCACGCCCGGCGTGTCCGTCGAGAACGCCGCCGACCAGGTCACCCCGCTCACCCCTCCCGGCAGTCCCCCGGCCGGAACAGGAAAGGCCAGACCCGTCAGAAACGCTCTGCTCGCCAGACTGCTCGGGACCGTCGTGACCCACTGATTGCTCGACTCGTCGAAGTTGGTCGAGGCCGCCTTCGCCGCCGGGTCGAACGTGATCGTCGCCGCCGGCACGGTCAGGTTGTATCGGGCCCCCTTGGCCGTAAAGTTGATCGTCGAATCCGTCAGGTAAATCCGCGCCGGGCTCGCGCCCAAACCGTCCACGTGGATCGCGCTGTTGAACCAGATCACGCTGCCCTCGCCGATCGACGTCTGGTTGAAGCTCGATTCATTCGAGCTCATCGCCGTGCACGGTCTCTCCGTCAGATCGGCGGAGGACGCCAGATACGCGGAGGACGCCGTGGCGCCCGAAGAAGCCCCACGCACGGCAGCCCGCGAGGAGGAGGAGGAGGCCGCTCCGCCCGACACGGCGGTCAATGCCTTCACGATCCTGGGCAAGCGAAGCCCGACGCCCTGCACCAGAAACGCGACACAGACAACGCCGATAACCACAGAGAGCAGATTCCTGGTTGGTCGCCTCATCTCACCCCTCCTTGTTCCGAAACCTCCACCTGTTCCGTTGCCTTGGTGTCCATCTCGATCGCCTCGCCACGGCCCGCCGATGCAGCGAAGAGCGGCGCGCTTCACTCGAGCCGACCAGATCCCTCGAAACGCACCGACTTATATATCGGTTCGATACCATTCCGACACACTGTCTCAGAGAAATTGCAACGAGACGCGCACCGGTTAGACTTTTGTCCAGTACCGCGACAAACCAACGCCCGGAGCGGCGCCGGGTCGGGGCGCGGCGCCGGCAAACCCGACAGAGGTCAAGAAAGCCCTGTCAGGTCTTCAGCTTGGTCAGCGCTTCATTGATCCGCTTCTTCTGGTTTTCGGGAGCCATCGCGAGCGCCTTCGCGTAGTTCTCGATGGCCGGCTTCTTGTCTCCTCTCGTGGCGTAGGCCTCGCCGAGGCTGTCGTACGTGTTCCACGACGCGGGGTGGTCCTTGACGTTCTTCTTGAAGATCTCGATCGCCTCGTCGTTCTTCTTCTGCCCGAGGAGCTGGTAGCCGTAGTTGTTCATCTCGGTCTCGGTCGCGATCTGGAGAGAGCGGGCGCGCAGCGCCTCGGCGCCCTTCGTGTCTCCCTTCTTCTCGAGGAGCCCCGCCTTGACGCGCAGGTTGGGGAAGGTCTCTGCAATGCCGACTGACCGGTTGGACCACTCCAGCGCTTCGTCGAGGTTCAGGTTCGCCCGCAGGCAGTACGCCGCGGCCTGGTTCCAACCCTGCCAGGAGAACCGCGAGAGTCCGCGCAGCTCGCGCCGGAGGCTGGCGACGGTCAGCCGGGGCGTGTCCGCCGTGATCGGGAACGCGATGCGGACATTCTCCCAACGCATGACGGCCTGGACCGACGTGTCGGTCGGCTCTTCGAAGCTGTAGCTCAGCCGCTCCAGGAAGTCCGCCGTCTGCGGCGAGACCGTGATCCGGAGGGCGTCCTCCTTGGCGTCGTAGCTGAAGCTTCCCCAGGCATCCGCCATGTTGCTGAAGATCACCGTCCAGTCCTTCTCGGTCGGGATCATGTGGAGGCCATAGGTGCCGGCCGCGAGCTTCTGGCCCGCGACGCTCACGTCCGTCGAGAAGGAGATCGTCGTGTTCCAGTTGGCCCCGGCCCGCCACACATCGTTGTAGGGGACGAGGCCGCCCCAGATCTTGCGCTTGTTGACGGCGGGGCGGTGATAGCGGATCTGGATGTCGGTCACGCCAATGGTCTGCTCGACCGAGGCCTCCGGGCTCGCGTCGGGCACCCGCAGCGGCGCGAATCCCTGCGCCGTGGCGAAACCGGACGACGCGAGGAGAGCCGCCCCGAGGACGAGACGCCGGGAATTCAAGACGAAACTCACGACACACCTCCCTTTCGCAAAGAGCTTCCCTTGTTTCGGAAGCTCTTACGGAGGAGTCGCAGTCGAGTTTTTTGGATTGGTCTCCGGGTCTCCGGATGCCTCCGGCGATCAGCCGGCTTTGCGGGCGAACTCCTTCAGGAAGGAGACGAGGGCCTCGACGCCCTTCTTCGGGAACGCGTTGTAGAGGGAGGCGCGGATGCCGCCGACGGAGCGGTGGCCCTTCAGGCCGTCGAGTCCCGCCTTCGTGGCCTCGGAGACGAACTGCTTCTCCAGGTCCTCGGAGGGGAGGCGGAACGGTACGTTCATGTTCGACCGGCTGTCGGGGCGCGCGTGCGGGCGGTAGAAGCCGCCGGAGGTGTCGAGCGCGTCGTAGAGGAGCTTGGCCTTCTCCGCGTTGGCGCGGCCGACGCCTTCGAGTCCGCCCCGGTCGAGGAGCCACTTCATGACGAGCCGCATGATGTAGACGCCGAAGACCGGCGGCGTGTTGTAGAGAGACTTGTTCTCCGCCTGGATCTTGTAGTCGAGCATCGTGGGGAGGTTCTTCGGGACGCGCTCGAGCATGTCGTTGCGGAGGATGACGAGAGTCACGCCGGAGGGGCCGAGGTTCTTCTGCGCTCCGGCGTAGATCACGGCGTAGCGGGAGACGTCGATCGGTCGGCTGAAGATGTCCGAGGACGCGTCGCAGACGAGGGGCACGGCGCCCGCCTCGGGCTCCCGCTTCCATTCGACGCCGTGGATCGTCTCGTTGGACGTGAAGTGCAGGTACGCGGCGGCGGGGTCAAGCTTCAACTCCGACTGCGCCGGGATGCGCGTGAAGTTGTCCGCTTCCGTCGTGCAGGCGACCTGAGCGGTCCCCGCCTTCTGCGCCTCCTTGACCGCCTTCTTCGACCAGGAGCCCGTCACGACGTAGTCGGCTTTTCCGCCGGAGGGCAGGAGGTTCATCGGGACCATCGAGAACTGCATCGACGCGCCGCCCTGGAGGAAGAGGACCTGGTAGTCGGGCGGGATGCCCGCGAGCTTGCGGATGTCCGCTTCGCACCCCTGGATGATCGCGTCGAAGGCCTTCGAGCGGTGGCTGATTTCGAGGACCGACATTCCCACGCCCGGCAGGGCCATGAGATTCTGCTGCGCTTCTTCCAGGACGGGCTCCGGCAGAACGGCGGGCCCCGCGCCGAAGTTGTAGATGCGGTCAGTCATGGCAAGACCTCAGTTGTGAAGTGTGAATTGTGAATTGCGAATCCGAGTCGAGAGTCGAGCATGGGTATCACAGGGGAAGGAGCGAGAGCTCGAGGATGTCGGGGCTGGATTTCCTGATCGTGTCGAGGACGGCGGCCGAAGGGTTCTCGCTCAGGTAGATGCGGGCGACCGCGGCCTTGGCTCCGTCGAAGACGATGTTCTCGGTCTCCTGGACGTTGATGCCGGCCCTCTTGATCTGGTCGAAGACCGCGGCGAGGACGCCCACGCGGTCCAGATGGCGGACGACGAGGAGGCAGCACGCGGGAGACTTCCTGGCGAGGTTGACGACGTTGGGTGCGCGCCCGTTCTCCTGGTACTCGCGGACGATGCGCACCGTCTCCGCCGCGATCGCCTCCTGGGCCTGCTCGGTCGAGGCGCCGATGTGGTGCGTGCCGATGACGCCCGGGTGGTCGAAGATCGGCGCCTTCACGTCTCCGGCGCCTCCCGCCGGTTCCTCGTTGAAGACATCGAGTGCGGCGCGCACCCCCTTCTCCTTCACCGCCCGCTCGAGCGCCGCCTGGTCCACGACCTCGGCGCGGGAGGTGTTGACGAAGAACGCGCCGGGCTTCATGGCGGCGAAGAACTTCTCGTCGATGAGGCCCCTCGTCTCCGGCTTCAGCGCCACGTGGACGCTCACGACGTCGGCCGCCGCGGCCACCTCCGCCGGCGAGGCCTTGCGCTCGACGCCGAGCGCCTGCGCGCGCTCGGCCGTCAGGCTGCGGCTCCACGCGGCGACGGGCATGCCGAAGGCGCGGGCGCGGGGGACCATCTCCCTGCCGATGCCTCCGACGCCGATCAGGCCGAGGGTCCGTCCGTGGAGGCCGCGGGCCTTGCTGTACTCCTTCTTGTTCCAGACGCCGCGCTTCAGATCCGCGGCGTTGTCCGCGACGCGCCGGTCGAGCGCGAGGACCAGGCCGAAGGCCAGCTCGGCGACCGCGACCGAGTTCTTGCCGGGGCAGTTGGCCACGGAGATGCCGCGCTCGGAGGCTGCCTCCACGTCGATGGTGTTGTAACCCGCCCCGGCCCGGATCACGAGGGCGAGCCGCCCCGCTTCGAGCATGGGTCGCGTGACCTTCGTCGAGCGGACGATCAGCACCTCGGCGCCCGAGGAGCGGATGGCCTCCGCCAGGGCGTCGTCCTTCAAGTCGGGCTGGTAGGCCACCTCGCAGCCGAGATCCTTCAAGCCTTCGAGGCCGGATTTTTCGAATTTGTCCGCGACGAGAACCTTCATGATGAGATCTCCGATCGGGTCATCGGATCATCGAATCATTCCGTCTCGAAAACAATAGTTCAGCTTCACCAACTCAGATCTCATGGATCAGGAGCCCGTCGCGCAGCTTCGGCTCGAACCAGGTGGACTTGGGGGGCATGATCTCGTTGGCGTCGGAGACGGCCATGAGGTCGTCCAGGGAGACAGGATAGAGGGAGAAGGCCACGGCGAACTTCCCGGAGTCCACGAGGCGCTCCAGCTCCGAGGTGCCGCGGATGCCGCCGACGAAATCCACCCGCTTGTCGGTGCGGACGTCCCGGATGCCGAGCAGCGGGTCGAGGATCTTCTCCTGGAGGAGCGCCGCGTCGAGCGACGAGATCGCGCTTCCCGCGCCGGCGGCCGCAGGCAGCCGCACCCCGTGCCAGCGGCCGGCCAGGAATACGCTCACTTCTCCCTTGCGCGCGGGGGAGGGGGAGGCGTCCGGCGTCACGGAGGACTTCTCGCGCAGCGCGGCGACGAACGCCTCCGGAGTCCGCCCGTGGAGGTCCTTGACCACCCGGTTGTAGGGGAGGATGCGCACCTGTGCCGCCGGGAACGCGACCGCCAGGAAGAAGTTGTACGCCTCGTCCCCCGCGTGCTTCGGATTCCTGCCCGCGAGCTCGCGCCGCGCACGGGCGGCGCTCGCGGCCCGGTGGTGGCCGTCGGCGATGTAGAGGAGCGGGGCCGGGCGGAACTCTTCCGCGAGCCGGCCGGCGGCCTGCCCTCCGATCCGCCAGATCGAGTGGGAGACGCCGTCAGAAGCCGTGAAGTCGAAGAGCGGCGGCGCCTTCTTCGTCTCCTCGACGATCGCGTCGATCCCGGAGCGGCCCCGGTACGTCAGGAAGACCGGCCCCGTCTGCGCCCCGAGCGCGATCATGTGGCGCGTGCGGTCATCCTCCTTGTCGCGCCGCGTCCGCTCATGTTTGCGGATGACGTCGGAATCGTATTCGTCGAGCGAGTACACCCCGGCAACGCCCGTCTGCTCGCGGCCGTCCATGCGCAGGCGATAGACGTAGAGCGACGCCTCCTCTTCGGAGACGAGGGGCGCTTCCTGCGCGAGCTTCCCGAAATTCTCGACGGCCTTCGAGTACACCGCGTCGGAGTACGGGTCCGTTGCCTCGGGCAGGTCGATCTCGGGACGGGACACGTGGAGGAAGCTCGCGGGATTCCCCCTGGCGAGAGCGCGCGCCTCCGGAGTCGACACGACATCGTAGGGAACCGCGGAGACGGCGGCCGCCTTCTCCGGCCTCGGCCGCAGAGCTCGGAAAGGTCGAACGGTTGCCATGGCCGACGGGATTCTATCCAGACCCGCCTTGATTCCGAGGTGCCTCGTTCATAGACTTGCGCTGCTCCACCGGCTCGCACAAGAAGGAGGATTTCCATATGGGAATGACCAGCACAGGCAAGGCGCTCGCGTCCCTGTCCGCCGTGATGTTCCTCGCGATTCTCGCTTGGGCAGGTTCGACACAGGCTCAGCCCAAGCCGGCGGGGCAGTCCAACGTGGCGGCCAGGCGCGTCGAGCGAGGGAAATACCTCGTCACGATCATGTCGTGCAACGACTGCCACACGCCGTTCAAGATGGGGCCCAAGGGGCCCGAGCCCGATATGACGCGCATGCTCTCGGGCCACCCCGAGCAGATGAAGCTGCCGCCTCCGCCCAAGCCCGTAGGTCCCTGGATCGGAGCCTTCACGGCGACCGACACGGCTTTCGCGGGGCCCTGGGGAATCACCTACGCCGCCAACCTGACGCCGGACCAGAACACCGGCCTCGGGATCTGGACGGAGGACATGTTCCTCAAGGCGTTGAAGAGCGGCAAGCACATGGGGACGTCGCGCGAGATTCAGCCGCCCATGCCGTGGCAGTGGCTCGGTCAGGCCACCGACGAGGACCTGAAGGCGATCTTCGCCTATCTGAAGTCGGTTCCGCCGATCACCAATCACGTGCCCGATTACGAGCCGCCGGCCGCGCCGGGTCAGCCCGCGGCGCCCGCGAAGAAAGGGACGAAGGGGTAGCCGGTTACCCGGTTTCGCGGTCGAAAAGAGCGTTGGCTTCGGCATAGGAGATCGTGCCGGAAGCCATCGTCGCGCAGGTGCCGCTCTCGAGGAGCTCCCGGGCGATGCGGCGCAGGTGTCCCAGAGTAGCGCGCATCGGTCCCGAGCCGAGGCTGACGCGCCGGACACCGAGGGCCGCCAGCCGGGCGACCGGAGGCGTTCCGGGCACGGCGAGGACGTTGACGGGCCCGTCGATCGCCTCGACGAGGCTCGCGATCGTCTTCTCGTCGGCCACGCCGGGCACGAAGAGACAGTCGGCGCCGGCGGCGCGGTAGGCGTTGCATCGCTCGACCGCATCCGCGAAGCGGCTCTCGGGCGCGCCGATCGAGCCGAGGTAGACGTCGGTGCGCGCGTTGACGACGATCGGGCCGCCGGCCCGGGAGGCGGCGTCCTTGACCGCGCGGATCCTCTCGCACTGGAGCGGAATGCCGGTCAGTCGCCCGGGCTCGCGCGACCGGTCTTCGAGATTGACGCCGACGGCCCCTGCTTCGAGTATCGCGAGGCAGCTCTGCGCGACCTCCTCCGGCGTCTCTCCGAATCCCGCCTCGATGTCGGCGCTGACGGGGACCCGGACTGCCCGCACGATGCGCCGGACCGAAGCGATGACCTCCTGGAAGGGCGTGTTCTCCTTGTCCGCATACCCCAGGCTGTTCGCGACGCCCGCGCTCGTCGTCGCGACGGCCGGAAGGCCCGCGTCCTCGATGATGCGCGCCGAGGCGGCGTCCCAGGCGTTGCAGAGCAGGAGAACGCCCGGCCCCCGGTGGAGGGCGAGAAACCGGTCCGCGCGCTCGCGCTGCGCCTCGTCCATCGTCCGGCTAAGATACCTCCCCGAGGTCCTCTTCGAATCGAGGTCGCGATGAAGCCTCTCGGGCTCCTGTTGCTGCTCCTGTCCGGGCCGGGGACGCCGGCCGTCGCCGAGAAGGCCGCGGCCCCGGCCGAACGGCCGTCCGAAAAACCCGGCGACCGGATGCCGACGATCGCCGAGCGAGCCGGAGACCTCGCGCGGCGCGACGGATTCCTCCCGTTCTACTGGGACGCGCGCAAGGGGCAGCTCCTTCTCGAGGTCTCCCGCTGGAACGAGGACTTCCTCTACGGCTCCGGCATTTCCGGAGGCGCGGGCCTCCTCGACGTCTCGCTCGACCGGGGACAGTTCGGAGAGCTCGGCCTCGGCCGGTTCGAGCGCGCCGGGCCGCGGGTGCTGCTTCACCAGAGGCAGACGACTCACCGGAGCGACGCCGCGGACCCGGAAACGGCGCGCGTCGCCGAGGAGTCGTTTCCGTCGGCCGTGCTCGCCTCGCTTCCGGTCGTGGCGGAGGAGGGAGACCGCGTGCTCGCCGACGCGACGGCGTTTCTCCTGGCCGACACGGGAGTGCTGCCCCTGCTCAAGCAGGCGAAGCTCGGCGACTGGAAGCAGGACGTCCCGCGCTCGGCCGTGGCCTTCGACCGATCGGGCGCCTTCCCGAAGAACACCGAGATCGAGGTGATCGCGACGTTCACCTGCGAGAATCCGCCGCGCGCTTTCGGCGGCGTCCTCCCCGACGGCCACACGATGAGTCTTCGCCTCCACCACACCTTCCTGAAGCTCCCCGAGCCGGGGTTCCGGCCCCGGCCGCTCGACCCCCGCATCGGATTCATTCCGCGCCGGCACTTCGATCATGCCGCGCGCTTCAACGAGCCGATCGAGAAGTTCCTCGCTTCGCGCTGGCGGCTCTCGAAGAAGGACCCGACCGCGGCGCTCTCCGAGCCGGTCGAGCCGATCGTCTACTACCTCGACCGCGGCATCCCGGAGCCCGAGCGCTCCTCGATCCGGAAGGGCGCCCTCTGGTGGAACCACGCCTTCGAGCAGGCGGGATTCAAAGGCGCGTTCGTCGTGAAGGACCTTCCGGAAGGCGCGACGTTCCTGGACGCGCGCTACTCCGGCATCGAGTGGATCAACCGCGTCGAGCGCGGCTGGTCGGTGGGAGGATTCCAGAGCGATCCCCGCACGGGGGAGATCCTGCACGGCGTCGCGCGGATCGATTCGCACCGCCGCCGCACGACCTCGCGGATGTGGCGGAACACGACGGGAGGCGCCTTCGGCTGCGACGCCGGAGACTCGCCGGATTTCGCGGACCTGCTCGGGCCGGACGACGGGGTCGAAGAGCGAACCCTCGTCCTCGAGCGCCTCGCCTACCTCTCCTCGCACGAGGTCGGGCACACGATCGGGCTGATGCACAACTGGGCCGCAACGACGTTCGGCTGGGGCTCGGTCATGGATTACCTCGCGCCGAACATCCAGGTCGTGGGCGGGCGGCTCGACCTGTCCAACGCCTACCCGAAGGACATCGGCTCCTACGACCGGCTCGCGATCCAGTGGGGCTACACGGCGGAGGAGGACCCGGCCGCTCTCGACAGAATCGTGCGCGGCGGTTACGCCAAGGGGATCTTCTATCCGCCCGACGGGGACCCGCGCTGGGCCGAGTACGACTGGGGGCCGGACCCGGTCCGGTGGCTCGAGACGACGCAGCAGGCGCGCAAGATTCTCCTCGACCGGTTCGGACCGGCGCAGTTGAAGCCGGGGGAGTGGGTGTACACGCTGCAGGAGCGCTTCAACCTCGCGTATCTCTACCACCGCTTCGGGATCCAGGCCGCGCAGCAGTTCGTCGGGGGGCAGTACCAGGCCAACGCCGTCGCCGGGGACGGACAGACTCCCGTCGCCTGGGTCGCGGCGGCGAAGCAGAAGGAAGCCCTGGAACTGCTCATCGCCGCGATCTCGCCGGAGAACCTCGACATCCCGGACCGCATCCTCGCGGCGCTCGCGCCGCCCCCCTCGGGCACGCGGGAGAGCCGGGAGCAGTTCCCTTCGGAAGCGGGAGACGCCTTCAGCCTCTGGACGGCGGCCCGGTCCCTGGTGGGCCTCGTCGTGGATCCGCTCCTCGATCCCGAGCGCGCCGCGCGCCTGACGCTTCCGGGTCCTCGCGATGCCCTGACGCTCGACGCCCTGCTCGCGCGCCTCGTCGCGGCGACCTGGGGCGCGGCCCCGGACGCCGCGCCGCGCCGAGCTGCGCTGCGCCGCGCCGCGCAGCGGGGCGTCGTCGACGCGATGATGGGTCTCGCCGCTCGCGCCGAGGCGGCCCCTGAGGTCCGGGCGGCCGTCCACGCGCGCCTGACCCGCCTGAGGAGCGAGCTGCGGAGAAAGCATTCGACGGATCCGGCGACCGAAGCCCACCTTCGCCTGGCGGAGGCCGACCTCGCCGAGTTCCTGGAGAAGCCGGAGACCCGGAAGGCGCGCCCGCAGCGTCCCGCCGCGCCGCCCGGAAGGCCGATCGGAGAATAGCGAAGAGAATTCGGGTAGTCTCTCGGCGCATCCGCATGAGGAAACAAGAGAGGAGATCGTCATGAAAAGGACCCTGGTTCCAGCGGCCCTGTGCCTTGCCGCTCTGTTGGCCGTCGCTTCGGTTTCGCCTGCGCAGAGCGGAACGAATCCTCCCGGAAAGGCAGTCTCCGGAATGTCCATGAAGCCCTCGCCCGAAATGGACAAGGTCAAATGGATGGTCGCGACCTGGCAGTGCACCGGCAAGACGATGGCGTCCCCGATGGGGCCCGAGCATCCCACCGAGGCCAGCGTGACCGTCGAGCCGACCCTGGACGGTTTCTGGATCCTCCATCACTATCGCGAAAAGAAGACCGCCCAGAACCCGATGCCGATTTCCGGCGACGAGTATTGGGGCTTCGACGCCGTCGAGAAGATGTGGGATCGCGTCGCCGTCGACAACATGGGCGGGTTCGCGTCCGGCTCTTCGAAGGGGTGGGAGAAGGGAAAGCTCGTGTGGATGAGCGACGGGATGATGGGCGGGCAGAAGATGAAGTTCCGCGACACGTTCACCGAGAAGAACCCCCGGGAAATCAACTTCGTCGGTGAGATCGGGACGCCCGACGGCAAGTGGTCGGTCGCCTGGGAAGGCAACTGCAAGAAGTAACGAATGGGCGTGATCCGCGGTCTTCTCCTGGCCGGCTCGGAGAGCCGATGGCTGCGCGAGCGGGCGACGAGGCTCCGGTTCGTGCGGGGCGCCGTGACGCGGTTCATGCCGGGCGAGACGGTGGACGCGGCGCTCGACGCCACGCGCGCGCTCGGCGTGGGGACGGTGCTGACGCGCCTCGGAGAGAACGTCAACGACCTCGGGCAGGCGCGGGACGTCACCCGGCACTACCTCGACGTCCTCGAGCGCATCCGGCAGAGCGGGCTCGACGTCGAGATCTCGATCAAGCTGACGCAGCTCGGCCTGGATCTCTCGCGGGAGGAGTGCGAGAAGAACCTCCTGACGCTCGTCGAGCGCGTCCGCGCCCTCTCCCGGTGGATCTGGATCGACATCGAGTCCACGGCCTACACCGACAGGACGCTCGACATCTACCGAACAATGGTCGCCGCGTATCCCCGCGTCGGCGTCTGCATCCAGGCCTACCTCTACCGGACGGCGGCGGACTCGAAAGCTCTTCTTCCCCTCGGCGGCGGCCTGCGCCTGGTCAAGGGCGCCTACCGCGAGCCGCCCGACAAGGCGTTCCCGAAGAAGAGCGACGTGGATGAGAACTACTTCAAGCTCGCCCGCGAGCTTCTCTCGCCCGAGGCGCGCGCGAAGGGAGTCCGCGCGATCTTCGGCACGCACGATCCGGTCCTCATCCGAAGGATCGAGGAACTCGGCCGGTCCTCGAATCTCCCGCCCGAGGCGCTCGAGTTCCAGATGCTCTACGGCATCCGCCGCCAGGAGCAGGAGCGGCTCGCGAAGGCCGGCTACCGGTTCCGCGTCCTGATCAGCTACGGCGACGCCTGGTTCCCCTGGTACATGCGGCGGCTCGCGGAGCGCCCCGCCAACGTCCTCTTCGTCGTCAAGAACCTCTTCGCGCGCTGAATTAGCTGTCAGTTCTCAGGACGTTGTTCCCAATTTGGGTTTTTCGTTCGCCGATTTCTCGCCGACAATCCGCCCGAAGTCGCCGTCGTTGCCCTCTGCGGCACGCGGCGGCCAGGCCGCATGGAGAACTCCAGCCGCCGCTCCGGTCCGAGGGCACAGAGGTGATGTCGCTGAGCCAAGTTTTCGGTGTGTGCCCTCGGACAGGGCCGCTGCCGGGCAACGCCGTCGCCTCCGGGCTGCACGGTGCCTGTTCGAGCCATGCTTCAGCCCCGGCGGCGGGACGCCTCCCGGAGGCGGTCGTGAGCGAAGGCGCACCAGCCGGATCCCTCTTTCGCCAATGTGCAACTGCGCCTTCGCGATAGAGCGACGGCCGGTTGTCCGTTGGCGGCCTGCCGGAGCGTGCCGCCGAGGGAGGCGGCCCGACGCCGGGGCGGATTGCCAGCGAATATCCGGACGCGGTTAGGGACGGTCTGCCGGCGAAATCCCGACGCGATCGGGTGATCTACCCCGGGACGATCTTCTCGAGGAGCGCCGGGAATCTCGGGTGCGCGCGGAGGGGGTCGTAGAAGGGGCAGGTTCGGGGCCACCACGCGAGGGCGTTCCGCTCGGCGCAGGCCCGCTCCAGGCACGAGATGGCCTCGTCGGCGTTCCCCAGGGGGACGTGGAGGAAGGCGAGGTGGAACGGCGCGATGTACTCGCGCGACGAGCGGTCGGTCAGGTCGGCCAGCAGGTCGAGCGCTTCCGGACGCCGCCCCGCGGCCGCGTAGGCGCCTCCCAGGAGCGCCACGTAGTGGGATTGCCGCCGCCGGGTGACCTCCACGGCCTTCTCGAGCGCCGCGATCGCCTCCGAGGGCCGGCCGATCTGCATGTTCGTCAGGCCGATCGCCCAGAGCGGGTACGGCGCGTTGGGATCCATGTGGAGGGCCCGCCGGAACTCGCGGATCGCTTCTTCGAAACGGCGAGCCCCGTAATGGGCCCAGGCCACGTTGGCCTGGGCGTTGGCGGAGAAAGGCTCGATCTCGGTCGCCCGTGTCGTCACCTCGAGGGCCTCGGCCGAGCGGCCGGTGAAGGCGAGCACGAGGCCGAGCCACGAATAGGCGATCGCGGACTTCGGGGCGAGCTGGATGGCCAGCCTCAACTCGGATTCCTCCTTCTGGAGGTCCCACCCGAAGTAGTGGTCCACGAGGGCGAGCGAGACGTGGACTTCGGCCGACTCCGGATCGAGCTCGCGGGCCTTTTCCGCGGCGGCCCGCGCCTTCGAGAAGGCGTCGCGGGTCGGGATCCCGCCGTAGAAGCCGTAGATGCAGTAGGAATCGGCCAGGCCCGTGTAGGCTTCCGTGTAGCGCGGGTCGCGCCCGAGGGCGCGCTCGAACTCGGTGATCGCCTCGCGGGCGTCCCTGCGGTTGAAGTAGTAGCGCCCCTTCAGGTAGTCGTTGTACGCCTCGATGTCGCCCGTGCCGCGGAAGGAGAGCCCGGCCTCCTCGGCCGGCAGCAGCCGGACCTTCAAAGCCCCGGCGATCGCGCGCGCGATCTCGTCCTGCACGGCGAAGACATCCTCCATCTCGCGGTCGTAGCGTTCCGACCAGAGGTGGTAGCCGTCGGCCACGTCGATCAACTGGGCGCTGATCCGGATCCGCTTGCCCGACTGCCGCACGCTCCCTTCGAGCACGTTGCGGACTCCGAGCGCGGCGCCGATCCGGCGAACGTCCTCGTCCTTCCCCTTGAACGCGAAGGCCGAGGTGCGGGAAGCGACCCTCAGGGCCTCGATCTTCGTCAGCGCGTTGATGATCTCCTCTGTCACGCCGTCGCTGAAGTACTCGTTCTCCTTCTCCGCGCTCAGGTTGCGAAAGGGGAGAACCGCGATGGAGCCGTCCGAGGCGTCGGCGGCGCGGGTCCGGGCGCCGGAGCGCGAGCCGCTCTCCGGCCGGCCCGCTCCCGAGCCGCGCCCCTCGGCCACCTTCAGCGCGAAGGCGAGATCGCGGGAGGACTGGAACCGTTCTTCGGGTTTCTTCTCCAGGCAGTGGACCACGATCTCCTCGAGCTCCGGCGACAGGCTCTTGCGCGCAGCGGCGCCCTCCATTGGGTCGTCGTGGAGGATCGCCATCATGGTCTCGATGTCGCTCTCCTTCCGGAAGGCGCGCTCGCCGGTCAGCATCTCGAAGAGGAGCGCCCCCAGGGAGAAGATGTCGGAGCGCTGGTCGGCCGGAGCGCCGCGGACCTGCTCCGGCGACATGTAGCCAACGGTCCCGAGGATCGCGCCCTGCTGCGTCAGCTCGTCCTCCGGCCGGAGGGCCCGTGTCGCCGCGGACCGCTCTGCTCCGGCCCCTTCGAACGGCCGCCGGGCCACCAGGCCGAAGTCGAGGATCTTGACGAGGCCGTCCCTCGTCAGGAAGACGTTCTGCGGCTTGAGGTCCCGGTGAACGATCCCGCGGTCGTGCGCCGCGGCGAGCCCCTGCGCGATCTGCAGCGCGTAGTCGAGCGCCTTGCGCTGGGGGATCGCGCCCGCGTCGAGCCGGTCGCGCAGCGTCTCTCCCTCGAGCAGCTCCATGACGGCGTAGGCGATCCCGCCCTCCCGCCGGAAGTCGTGGATCGCCAGGATGTTCGGGTGAGAGAGGGCCGCGACCGCCTTCGCCTCCCGCTCGAACCGGGCGAGCGCGTCGGCGTCGGCGAAGAGGCTCTCGGGCAGGACCTTGATCGCCACGTTCCGATCCAGCCGCGAGTCCCGGGCCCTGTAAACCTCTCCCATCCCGCCGGCGCCGAGCGGCGAGAGGATTTCGTAGGGCCCGAGGCGGGCGCCGGAAGAGAGGGCCACGAGCCGAGAGACTACAACGGGGAGAAACCGGACGGCCGCCGGGATCCAGGCCGGGATCCGGCCGTCCCGGGAAGGCGGACGCCGCCGGATTTCCGGATCCCGGCGCCGCGAGGAGTCCCGCGCTACTTCGGCGGGGGCGACTTCTCGGCGCCCGGCTTGTCTTCGGGCGTCGCGGCCGCCGGCTTCTCCGGCTGCGCGTCTTCGGAGATGAGGGAGAGGCTCTTTTCCCGCAGCGTCCAACCCCGGGAAGCCAGCTCGGCCGCGGTGCGCGGGGAAGCCCGTCCGGTCAACCACAGCTCGCGCTTCGCGTTGGGGTGATTCGACTTTGCGGCCTTGGTGATGCGGTCGAAGTGTCCGGCCACGCCTTCGGTCCACGCGACGTAGTCCAGCGGGAAGAGGCACGCGAAACGGTTTCCCTGGGCGACCACGCAGGCGCCCGGCAGTTCGGCGACGATCTGGGACAGCGGCGCCTGTGTCCTGTTGAACAGGTCGGTCAGCATGGCGCTCTGCGTGTAGAACTCCGCGTCCGCGTCGGTCTCCGCGCCCGCCGCGCGGTCGACGAACTCCGGGCGCCCCGGGATGGCGGGCAGCGCGTCGAGCGAGGCGACCAGGCGGACCCGCCGGCTCAGGTTGTACTGCGGGTTCAGGCGGAAGGCGCGGCCCACCCCCGGCGCCACGCCCATCGCCTTCAGCCTCGTCTCGTTCAACGTGACCAGCTCGTCGGGCTCCTTCATCCAGATCAAGTCGTTGACCGTGGCGGTGGTCGAAAGCGCCGTCAGGATGGCGCCGCCCGGAGCGAGGTTGACGCTGAACCGGCCGCCGGCGTCGTACTGCGCGACGTCGCGCAGCTCGGCATGGAGGACTTCGTTTCTCGTGTAGGGATCCACGCGGAGCTTCCTGGCCCAGGACCGCATGGCGGAATTGACGCCGATGATGTCCCGGGCGAGGTCTCCGGTCGCGCCGACGGCCTTCCCCGCGGTGGACTGCGCCGCGCCCCTGGTGTCCGGGGGAGCGCTCAGGTTCTGGTGTTCCGCCTTGTACTTGTCGTCCTCCATCTTCTCGGCGGTCCGCCTCGCGCCGCGGCCGATCCGGCCGAAGAGCCGGACGATTCCGTCCCCGACCCCCTTGACCGTGTCGACGGGATGCGTGACCACGTTGACGGCTCCCTTGCCGATGTCCACCGCTCCGTGCGCGATGCCGCCGGCGGCGACCGCGATCTTGTCCACTTCCTTCAGCTTCGCGATCGCGCCCACCTCGTGCGCCCGCGTGGCGGCGAGCGACGTGCTCTGGACCTTCCACGTCCCGAAATTCGAGGTGACCGTGTAGGTGTTGAACACGCCGTCGTTCGTGACGTTCTCCTCGATGATGTAGTCGGGCCCCTGGAGCAGCGAGGCGTCGAGGAAGTCGGACGCCTTGAGGACGGGCGGGGTTTCGTACGGCTGGTCACCGCCGGCGCGGACGGCCAGAAGGGCGGCGAGGCAGAGGCCGATGCGGCTGAGCTTCATGGAAGCCTCCTCAATCCCGGGAACAGGATTTGTCGAAAGTCTATCAACAACATTCGGGGCGCGGGCCGTTCGCTTCGTTTCCGGCGCCGTCGCGGCTAAGCTAGCCCGGCGTGGAGGGAGGCGGAGGGCGGGGAGCGGCGATCCCTGAAGAGGGCGCGATGCCGCGGGAGGAATTCACTCTCCGCGCGGTCGCCGCCGGCGTCGCTCTCGGGCTCGTCTTCGGGGCCGCGAACGCCTATCTGGGGCTGCGCGTCGGCCTGACCGTCTCCGCATCGATCCCGGCTGCCGTCATGGCGGTGGCGTTCTTCCGCCTGGCCGGGCGCCGCGGCACGATCCTGGAGGCGAACATCTCCCAGACGATCGGCTCCGCCTCGACGGCGCTCGCCTCGGGGACGATCTTCACGATCCCGGCTCTCTTCCTCTGGGGCATGGCGCCGCCGTACCTCCAGGTCGTCGCGCTCTGTTTCCTGGGAGGCGTTCTCGGGCTCGCGGCGATGATCCCGCTGCGCCGGATCCTGATCGTCGAGGCGAAGGACGAGCTGCCGTACCCCGAGGGGACCGCCTGCGCCGAGGTCCTGAAGGCGACCTCCGGCGCCGCGGGCGCGGGAACGTGGATCTTCCGGGGAATCGCCGTGGCCGCGGCGGTCAAGCTGGCGACCGGCCTGCTCTTTCTCTTTCCGAGCGAGCTCTCCGCGAGGCTCCCAGTCCTGCCCAACGCCGTGCTCGCCCTCGAGGTCGCGCCGGCGCTCGTGGCGGTCGGCTACATCCTCGGCTACCGCCAGTCCGGCGTGCTCGTCGCCGGGTCTCTCGTCTCCTCTCTCGTCCTGATCCCCCTCATCACGTGGGTCGGGGGCGGCCTTCCGGCGCCGCTCTTTCCCGAGACGGTGAAGCTCGTCTCGAAGATGGGCCCCTCCGAAATCTGGTCGCGTTACGTGCGATACATCGGCGCGGGAGCCGTGGCCGTGGCCGGGCTGCTGACAGTCCTGAAGAGCTTGCCGACGATGGGAGGCGCGTTCGCCGGGGCCGTGCGCGGCCTGTCGCGGAGGAGCCGGAGCGAAGCGGCGTCGGGCGCCGCCGCGGACCGCGACCTGCCCGGACGGTTCGTCGTCGGGGCGATCCTCTTCGTGATCGTGGTGGCCGCCTTCGTGCCGGGCGTCTTCGCGGGAGGGATGGGGCCCCTTCCCCGCGCGGTCTGCGCCGCCGGCGTGGCGCTCTTCGGCCTCCTCTTCGTGACGGTCGCCGCGCGCATCGTGGGGATCGTGGGCGTCTCCTCGCAGCCCACGTCCGGAATCACGCTCGTCACGCTGCTCGGCGTGGCCTCCGTCTTCGCCGCCGCCGGATGGACGGAGCCCGCGGCGCGCGCGGCCGTCCTGACGGTCGGGACGATCGTCGCCGTCGCCGCCTCGAAGGCAGGCGACATCTCGCAGGACCTCAAGACCGGCTACCTCGTCGGCGCGACGCCGGCGCGGCAGCAGCTCGGGCAGTTGATCGGCGCCGCCTTCGCCTGCTGGGGCGTGGCCGGAACCGTCCTCCTGCTCGGGAGCGCCTACCAGTTCGGCACGAAGGAGATCCCGGCCCCGCAGGCGGTGCTGATGAAGACGATCATCGAGGGAGTGCTCTCCGGCGCCCTGCCGTGGGGGCTCGTCCTGACCGGCGGCGGCCTCGCGATCGCCGCGATGCTCTGCGGCGTCTCCGGCCTCGCGTTCGCGATCGGCGTCTATCTGCCCCTCGCCTCGATGGCCCCGATCTACGTCGGCGGTTGCCTGCGCGCGTGGGTGGAGCGCCGGACAGGCGCACCCGGTCAAAGCAATCCCGGGATTCTCGCCGCGGCGGGCCTCGTGGCTGGAGAAGGATTGGCCGGTGTGCTGGTGGCGGCTCTCGTTGCGGTCGGAGCGGTGCCCAGAACGCTCCCGACCAGGGTTCCCGGCGTCGCGGGCGAGGCCCTGACTCTCCTCGTCCTGGCCGGTCTCATCGCCTTTCTCGCGCGCGCCGGGCGCGACAGGGCCTGAATATCCAGCGGGCGTCACCGAAAGGGGCGGCGCGGCAAGGTCAGTTGACCGCGCCGCCCATTTCCGCGCGTTACGGTCCGAGCGCGATCCGTTTGACGAGACCGGTGAAGGTCTCGCTCACGAGCAGTTCGTTGCGGGTTGGTTCGTACGCGAGCCCGGTGGGCCCGATGAGCCCGCCGACGACGACGGTCGGGCTCGCGGTCGGGGACGCAAAACGGAGGAGCCGCCCCGGCTCTCCCGCCAGAAGATTGGAGGAGATCTCGAGGACATAAATCGCCCCGCCGACTTCGATCACGTTGGTTGCCGACGTCAACCCCTCGATGAAGGGAGTGAAGTCCCCCGTGGCCGGGTTCACGCTGTAGACCCTGGAGTTTCCCGACACGAAGGGGAAGCCGCTCAAGACCGAAACGAGAAGAGTTCCGTCGGCCCTCGCGACAGCGCCGGTCGGGACGACATCCACCACTGGCCCACCGAGCCCGGGAAAAGCCGGGTTGGGCAGCGGTGGAAAACGCGTGATCACTTTCCAGCGGCCCGTGGACGCGGAAACCTCCGACACGGTATTCATGCCGGCATTGACGAGATAGAGCTTGGTGCGCTCTTCCAACCGCTGTCCGATGGGCGTGTCCGGGTTCAAGCGGGCGAAGAAGTTCGCCCCGGCCACGCTCCCCGCGACGCCGAACTCCGTCAGGTCTTCTGGCGTCAGGCTGCCGGCGACCGTCACCGCGAAAGGATTCGAGTTGCGAACGGTCAAGACCGGATCGGGAAGGGTGTCTGGGAAATCCGCGAGTAAGAGGAGGCTCACATGCTCTCCCTGGAGGTTCGTGAGGGAGACTTCCAGCCCGTCCGCCAGTGCCGCGATGTTGTCCGCGGTGAGCTCGAATCCCGTCCGGATCCCGTCGGGAACGGGGTCGAAGCGGGCCCGGATGATCGAGCTGAAGATCGGCGAGGAGGGGCCGTTCGGATTGGGGACCTGTCGCGGCGGGTCCGTCGACTGTCCCAGGATGTCCCCCTCGCCAATGACGATGTAAATCGTCCGGTGGGCATCGCCGACCGCCGTCGGCCCCAGCGGATCGCCTTGAGGACCGGTCCCCGAAGGAAGGCCCCCGAGCAGATTGAACCGCTGGCCCCAGATAGAGATCAGGGAGACGCTTCCGTCGTTGGCTCCCGTTCCCGATTCGGCGAGCAGAAAATTGCCGCCCGGAGTGCGGGCGAGCTTGAAGGGTGCTTGCGTGCCGGCGACGAGGATCGGCTGCGCGCCGAGGCTTGCCGCTGTGAGAGAGACGATAGCCAGAGCAAGGATCGCCTTTTGGAAGCGCATGGATTCCTCCTTGTAAAAAATGAAGGGTCCGACCGAGTTTCTGACAACGACGCTATCACGCAGGACAGACCGCGCCCCCGACTGCGCGACTCAACCTCCCTTTCCAGCGCAATCACAAATCACCAATCACCAATCTCAAAATACAAATCACCAATCTCTCTTCTCACTTCAGCCCCTCCGCCAGGTAGAGGTCGGCGAGCGAGCGCCCGTACATGAAGAGGATCGTTTTCCCGTCCGCTGAGATGGCCGCGGGCGCGAGCAACGTGATTCCCGCCGGGTCGCCCGGCATGAGCTCCTTCCAGACGTCCCGGCGTCCCGTGGCGACGTCGAGACGGAGAACGCGCGCGGGGAATTCCTGGACCCTGTCGGAGCGAAAAAAGAGAGACCGGCCGTCAGCGGTGAATTGCAGTGGCCGATCGCCCGGCTCCGAACCGGGAATCGGGCGCGAGGCTCCGCCCTCCAGCGGAATGAGGGCCAGCCCCTCCGGCGTCTGCGTCACGAGCGACTGGCCATCCGGCGAGAGGAGCCTGGTCACGACCCCCTCCGGGGTCACGGGCTTCGCGGGCCCTCCCGCAAGCTCCTGAACGAAGACACGCGAGGGCCGTCCCGGAGCGTGCCCGCCGAAGAGGATCCGCTTGCCGTCGGGAAGAAACGCCCCGAATGGCCCGTCGAGGTGCTCGATGTCGTCCTTCGGGAAGGTCTTCGGCTCGCCGGCCCCGGTCGGAAGCAGGACGATCTGCGTCGGGGTCGTGCGGATGAGAGCGGTCAGCACCCACTTTCCATCCGGGGAAATCGCCATCGCGTGCCCCTCGCCAAGGCGCACCGGCGCGGATCCGTCCAGCTTGCGCAGGTACACCGAATAGCCCGGACCTCCGGCTTCGCCCTGCTCCGTGAAGACCGCCGTCTTTCCATCCGCCGAGAGGATCGGTCCGTAGGACCATTCGAGCCCCGTAAGATCCCGCTCCTTCGTCTCTCCGGGGAGGAGCCCGAGGAACCCGAGCCGGGCATTGCTCGCGATGAAGAGCACGCGCCCGTCGCGGGCGATGTCCTGGAGGATCATCCCCGAGGGCGTGGTTGCGACCGTGCGCTGGCGTCCCGACAGCGTGACGGCGTAGAGGGTCCGCGCGGAGCCGGCCTGCGTCGCCGTGAACCAGATCTCCTCGCCCGAGGCCGACCAGCAAACCCCCTGCGCGCTCTCCCATCCCGTCGAAAGGATCTTCTTCTTTCCCGAGCGATCGATGATCGCGACCGAGCCGCGGTCGTCCCCGAAGACCGGGTGGTCGAGGAACGCCACCGTGTCCCCCTTCGGAGAGACCTGCGGAAAACTGATCCAGCCGGCCGTTTCGTAGAGGACCTTCCCGACGGGAAACTCCAGCCGGTAATGCCATCCGGGCGCGCGCACGACTGCGAAGGCGCTGCCGTCGGGAGACCAGGCCGCGTGGCCCACGTCCTCCAGCAGATCACGAGGAGCGCTTCCGGACATCGGCGCCTGGGAGAGCGTTCCGATCCTCGCGTACCCCGTGGAAAACTGGAGGAGATTCAGGAGCAGCATCTCGCCGCTTCTCGAGACCGACTGGACCTGCCCGGAAGGGAGAGTCAGCCGGAGCGACTCCGGGCTCTCCGCGCGCACGGAGTAGAGCAGGGGCTTCTGCGCCCCGTCCCAGGCCGCCGAGTAAACGACCGTCTGCCCGTCGGGAGCAAAGCGGGCGGACTGAATCGGTCCTCGCCCGTAGGTCAGTCGCTTGAACGTCGGGGGCGTCACCGGGCTCGCCTTCCAGATCAGCCGGCCGGCGAGGACTCCGGCCGCGAGCGCGACGGCGAGCCCCGCCGCGGCCATGAGCGTCGGAGACCGGCCGCGAGCCGGCGCCAGCGGGGCCTCGAGTCGGGGAACCGAGAGTCCCGAGAGGGCTTCAAGCGCGAACGCCACGTCGTGCGCCGAATGGAACCGCTGCTCGGGGTTCTTCTCGATCGCGTGTCGGACGATTCGCTCGAGGCCGGGCGAGATGGCCTGGTTCGTGACGGAGAGGTCCGGCGGCTCCTCCCGGAGGATCGCCGACATCGTCTCCGCGGCCGAGTCGCCGCGGAACGCTCTCTGTCCCGAGAGCATCTCGTAGAGAATGGCGCCGAACGAGAAGATGTCCGACCGGGCGCCGGCCGGCTTGCCCTTGACCTGCTCCGGCGACATGTACCCGAGCGTCCCGAGCACGACGCCTGGCTCCGTGCCGCCGGTCGCCGTCGGCAGGCCCGTGGCTCCAGGGTCCGCCTCGATGTGCATCAACTTGGCCAGTCCGAAATCGAGGATCTTGACGCGCCCGTCGTTCGTCACGAACAGGTTCTCGGGCTTCAGGTCCCGATGCACGATCCCCTTCTCGTGCGCCGCGGCCAGGCCATGCGCGATCTGCAGCGCGTAGTCGATCGCCTTTCGCTGCGCCATCTTCCCGGCCGAGAGCGCCGTGCGGAGCGTCTCGCCTTCGAGCAGCTCCTGGACGACGTAGGGCGCGCCGTCATGGGTGCCGATGTCGTACACCGCGGTGATGTTGGGGTGGTTCAGCACCCCGGCGGCTCTGGCCTCCTGCTCGAAGCGCCGCAGGCGATCCGGGTCGGCCGAAAAGGACGCCGGTAGCACCTTGATCGCGACGTCTCGGCCGAGCCGCGGGTCCTTCGCCCGGTACACCTCTCCCATTCCGCCGGCGCCGATCTGGCCGAGCACCTCATAGGGCCCAAGACGACTTCCTGCCGTGATCGTCATGAGGTCGCGCCAGGAGCTGGCGGCAGCCCCAGCCTCGTGAGCAACGCTGCGAATCTCGGGTCCGCGCGGAGCGGATCGAACCCGGGCAGTCCGGTGTAGGACAGGAGGCCCTGGTACTCCTCTTCTGCCCGCGCAAGCACGTCGAAAGCGTCGTCGATCTCGCCGAGCGCGCCGAGCAGCCAGGCCTCGGAGACGGCGGTGGGCGAGCCCGCCGGGCGCGCCCGCAGCTCCGCGAGGACCTTCCGCGCTTCGTCTTTCCGGCCGGCGGTTGCGAGAGCCCACCCGAGGACGCCGAGAAAGAAGGGCGCCCGGTGCGCCACCGCGACGCCATGCTGGCCCGCCGCGATGGCCTTCTCGAGCCTTCCCAGGGCGGCGTTCGCCATGCACGACGCGGCAATGGCCGAGGCGTCCTCCTTTTCGAAGGTGAGCGCGTCCTCGACATGGCGCAGTCCGTCCTCCGGCCTTCCGCTCACGAGCATCCCCCATCCGGCGAGGGTGTAAGGAAAGGATGCGAGCGGATCGGCTTCCCGGGCGCGCTCGAAGAGAGGCAGGGCCTCGTCGAGCTTCTGGCGCGCGCAGAGGCTGAGCGCAAACGAGCCCAGGGCGAGGACGTGATCGGGCTGGAGCTCGAGCGCCCGGCGCCAGGTCGACTCCATCGCGCCCCACCGGCGCTCGAGGAAGGCCGCGAAAGCCTCGACATGGAGACCTTCCGCCGACTCTCCCTGCAGCTCCTTCGCGGTCGCGAGCGCCTTCCTCGCGGCCGCGCAGGCCGCGCGCGGCGGGATCATGCCCATGTGGGCCGAAAGAATTGTGATCTCCGCGAGGCCGGTCCACGAGGGCGCGTGAGCCGGATCGAGGCGGACGGCCTCGTCGAAGGCGCCCATGGCCCCGCCGAAGTCCTCCTTCCCCCGAAGGTGCCGGGCCTTCAAGTAGCTGCGGTAGGCCTCGAGGTTCACGACCTGCGGACGAGGTTGAACTGTTCGCGATCCCGGAGCGAGGCGCGCGTTCACCGCCTCGACGACGCCCGCCGCGATCTCATCCTGGACGGCAAAGACGTCCGCGGCGTCGCGGTCGAACCGTTCCGACCAGAGCTGATAGCCGCTGGCGACGTCGGTGAGCTGGGCGGTGACCCGCAGCCGGCCGCCCGCCGTCCGCACGCTCCCCTCGAGGACGTGGTTGACCGAGAGCGCGCGGGCGATCGAGGCCAGGTCGCCGCCGCCCTGCCGCGCCCGGAAGGCCGAGGTCCGGGACGCCACGCGGATCCCGTCGATCCGCACGAGCGCGTTCATGATCTCCTCCGCCATCCCTTCGCACAGGTACTCCTGGTCCTTCGCGGGGCTCAGGTCGGAGAACGGCAGTACCGCGATCGCGACAGAATCCGGCGCCGCGGAAGTGGGATGCGCTCCGGCGAGCGCGGGTACGTCGAGCCCCGCCTTCCGGAGACCGTCCATCATGTGCTCGACGAGCTCCGGAGAGACGAACTTCTGGAGCTTCTCGCGCGGCCTGGTGAGGTAATCCGGTTTGAGTCTGAGCAGCTCGCGCACGGATCTCCCGGCCGCGTCGCGGTCCCCGAGCTGTCCATAAGCGGCCGCCATGGCCTCGTGTGTCCCGGAGAATTCCGGCAGGTTGATCTTGAGTCCGATGCGGATCGCGCCGCGGTAGTCGCCCTTGCGGTAAGCGTTCATGAAAAGTGCCATCCAGTACCAGCCGGGATGACGAGGATTCAGTTGCGTCGCTCGCTCGACGAGAGCGCAGCCGTGCTCCCAATCACCCGCATAGGCCATCATGCTGCCCAGGCCCGCCAGGGTGGGACCGTTCAACGGGTTGAGCTCGATGGCCCTCTCGGCCGCGGTGCGAAACGCCTGGAACTCCTTGCGGAAGAAGTAAGCCCGGGCCAGCGCATTGAACGCGAGCGCGTTGGACGGCGCCGCGTCGGCCGCTCGCTGCGCGGCCTGGAGGGCGCGGGCGAGGGAATCGGGTCGGGGATTGAATCCCTGGGAGTGCTCCTCTCCGTAGACCAACGAAAGCATGCCCCAGGCGTCGGAGTTCCCGGGCGCCTCTTCGACCGCCCGTTCCAGGCCGGCGCGCACGACGGCGTGCTCTTCGGGAGTGATGCGGTAGCCGTAACCGAAGCTGCGCAGCACCGCTTCGTACGGGCTCAGCTCCTCCGGTGACTTGCCTCGAAGTCCTTCGCTCATGATGTGAGGCAGGACGCCGTGCGCGTCCGCGACGGTGGACACGATCCTCGGAACCAGGTCGTCCTGCAGCTCGAACACCGCTTCCGGGCTGAAGGAGCGCTCGTAGTTCTCGGCCCAGAGATGGGCCCCGGAGACGGTATCCACGAGCTGCACGGCGAGGCGGAGCTTCGTCCCGGCCTGCCGCAAGCTGCCTTCCACCACGTAGCGAGCGCCCAGTTCCCTGCCTGCGGAGCGCACGTCAACCGACTCGTTGGCGTAGCGCGAAGTTGAGCTCGCCGCGATCACCCGGAGATACGAGAAGCGCGACAGGCCGGTCACGATGTCTTCGGTGAGCCCCTCAGCCAGAGCCGTGAGATCCGCGCTGGCGCCGGTGTATTTGAACGGCAGCACCGCGACCCAGAATCCCTCCTCGGCGCGGGCGGCGCCGGATTCGGTCCCTGCCTCGGAGCGGGAAATGTCGCCGGGCGCCGGCAATGCCGCCGATTCCCCTTCCGGCGGAATCTCCAGCCCCGCCTTGCGGAGGCCGTCGAGCTGGTGTTCGATGAATGCCAGGTCGTCAAACCATCTCCCGAATTCTTCGCGCGCCGTTCTGGCGAAGTCGGGCCGCATCGCAAGCAGTTCCCGCAGCGACTTCCGAGCCTCCTCGCGCATGCCAAGCTGCCCGTAAGCCGCCGCGATCACGGCGTGGGTATAGAAATTTCCCGGCAGATTGATCTTGAGGGCGAAACCCAGCGCGCCCCGGTAATCGCGCCGGCGATACGCGTCGTTGAAGCTGGCAAACCAGTACCAGCCCGGATGACGGGGATTGAGTTGCATGGCGGATTCCACCACCGCGCAGCCGCGTTCCCATTCACCGGAATAGGCGATGAGATTTCCGATGTACGCCGCAACGGAAGCATCCATGCGGTTCAGCTCGATCGCCTGCTCCGCTTCTGAACGAAAAGCCAGAATGTCTTTCTGGAAAAACAGCGTGCTCGCGAGGGCGTAATGGGCAAGGTTGTTGGAGGGCGCCGCCTCCACGGCGCGGCGCGCGGCCGCAAGCGCACGACCGAGCGGGTCGGGCTGGGGGTTCAATCCGTGGGCATGCTCTTCCCAGTACAGGTTCGCCAGCATGGCCCAGGCATCGCTCTGATCGGGTGCAATGCTCACGGCCCGTTCCAGGATTCGTCTCACGCGCGCATGTTCTTCCGGCGTGACTCGTTCCATGTAGCCAAAGGCGCGCAGCACCGCTTCGTGAGGGCTCAACTCGTCATCGGCCTTGCCGCGGAGCGCCTCGCTCATGCTGCGGGTCAGAACGCCGTACATGTCGGCAACCGTCGAGACGATCCGCGGAACCAGATCGTCCTGGAGCTCAAAGACCGTCTCGGGACGAAAGGCGCGTTCGAAGTTTTCAGCCCAGAGATGAGCGCCGCTGGCCGCATCGACGAGGTCAACCGCGAGCCGCAGCTTGGTCCCGGCCTGACGCAGGCTGCCTTCCATCACATAGCGCGCGCCCAGTTCCCTGCCGGCGGATCGCACATCGACCGACTCATTGGCGTAGCGCGAAGTTGAGCTGCGCGCGATCACCCTGAGATAAGAGAATCGCGACAGGCCAGTCACGATTTCCTCGCTCAGCCCCTCGGCCAGAGCCGTCAACTCGGCATTGTTGCCGCCGGACTTGAACGGCAGAACCGCGACCCAGAATCCCTCGTCGGCGCGGATCGCTCCCGAGATCGGCGCGGAAACGTCCGAAGACTCGCGCGCAGAAATTCCCGTGCTCTTCTCGGGAGGAGCGTTCAGCCCCGCCTTGCGCAACCCCTCGATCAGGTGCCCGACGAGCTGCGGGTCGAACCATTTGCCCAGGAGTTCGCCGGCTGATTGGGCGAAGTCCTCCTTCTGGTCGAGCAGGTCTCGCACGGCTTTTCGCGCGGCCGCGAGCTCACCGAGCTGGCCGTGGGCGGCGGCCAGCAACATGTTCGTCCAGAAGACGTCGGGCGCGTTGGACTTCACGACCTCGTCCACGACAGCGCGGTAGTTGGCGAGGCGGTACTCGTTGATGCCGAGGACAGCTCCGTACCAGCGGGGATGATGAGGGTTCAGCTCCATCGCTCGACGAATGAGGGCGCAGCCGCGGTCCCAATCGCCGGTGAAGGTGATGAGAAACATGGCCTCGTTGCTCGTGTCGAGCGGGTTCAAGGCCATCGCGCGCTCCGCGGCGCTCACGCATCCCGCCGTCTCCTTCCGGAAGAACAGGACGACGGCGAGGGCCTGTTGGGCGAGTGGATTGGACGGGGCGATGTCCACGGCGCGCCTGGCGGCCGCGAGCGCCCGGTCGAGCGAGCCCGGCCGAGCGTTGAAGCCGTGGGCATGTTCGTGGGAGTAGATCCACGAGAGCATCGCCCAGCAGTCCGCATTGGACGGCGCGCGCTCGACGGCCAACTCCAGCGCCTCGCGCGCCTCCGCGTGCTCGACCGGGGTCAGGCGTTGGTGATACCCGAAACCGCGCAGGAGCGCCTCATAGGGGCCGAGCTGCCCGGGCTCCCGACCCCGGACGGCGTCGCTGATGCTCCGCGCGAGCACGCCGAAGCGATCCGCGCAGGTGGAGACGATGCGGGGGACTAGGTCGTCCTGCAGCTCGAAAGCGGCTCCGGGATCGAACGCGCGGTCGTAGACCTCCGCCCAAAGATGGGAGCCGGAAGTCGTGTCCACGAGCTGCACCGCGAGGCGCACCTTCGTCCCCGCCTGCCGCAGGCTTCCCTCCATCACATAGCGGGCGCCCAGCTCTTTGCCGCCAGAACGGACATCCACGGCCTGATTGACGAGATGCGCAGTGGAGCTTGCGGCGATGACCCGAAGGTAAGAGAAGCGCGAAAGGCCGGTCACGATGTCTTCGGTTAATCCCTCGGCCACGGCCGTGAGCCCGGCGTCGGCCCCGCTGTATTGGAAGGGCAGAACCGCGACCCAGAACCCCTCGCCGGCCCGGACCTGTCCCGAGGCCGTGCCCGATTCCGCCCGATCTGCTCTTGCCGTGACCTTCCCGCTCCGCAACGGCAAGTCGGACGACCCGCCGGTCGCGGGAATCGAGAGCCCCGCCTTGCGCAGCCCTTCGAGAATGGGCTCCATGAGGCCGCTCGCGAAGTGCCAGCTCCCGACGTTCGAGCGCGCGTGCGCCGCAAACTCGGGGTCGAGCGCCAGCAGGTCGCGGACCGCGGCCGCGGCTTCGGCTTGCCGGCCGAGGTGACCGCAGGCCGAGGCCATGACGAGGTAGGGCCAGAAGAGGCCGGGGACGTCCACCCGGTTCGCGCGCTCGAGGGCCTGCTCGTACTCGCCCTTGTGGAAGGCCTCCCAAAGGGGCGCGAAGTGCATCCAGCCGGCGTGGTTGGGATTGAGCTCCATGGCGCGGCGCACGATCGCGGCGCCCCGCTCGAACTCGCCCGTGTGCACGATCTGCAATCCCAGGATCCCGACGGCGTCGGTGTTGAGCGGATTCAAGGCCATGGCGCGCTCGGCCGCGGGACCGAACGCCGCGAGGTCCTGGCGGAAGAAATGCGTCGACGCCAGCGCGACGAGCGCAAACTGGTTCGCCCGATCCAGTTCGACCGCGCGGCGGGCCGCGGCCAGGGCGCGATCGAGAGCGGCCGGGTCGGTCCCGAAACCAAACGCGTAATCATCGACGAAGATCTGCGCGAGGCACGCCCAGAGGTCCGACTGGCGACCGTCCCGTTCGACCGCGCGCTCCACCCGGCTTTTCAACTCCGTGTAGGCCGAGGGAGTGATCTGCTCGCGGTAGGCGAAATACTGGAACTGCCACTCCACGGGCGTGAGATCGACGTCGTCCTTCTGCCGCATCGCCGACCGCATGGAATGCGCGAGGACCCCGTAGCTGTCGGCGACGGTTGCGACGATGCGGGCGGCGACATCGTCCTGAACCGCAAAAATACTCGACGTCTGGAGGTCCTGGTTGTACGTCTCGGCCCAGAGCTTCGCGCCCGTCTGGGCGTCGACGAGCTGCGCGCTGACTCGAATAGCGGATCCTCCCTTGCGGATGCTTCCTTCCAGCACGTAGCGCGCGCCGAGTGGGGCGCCCGGGGCGCGCTCGTCTCCCGCGTCTCCCTTCAGGCGGTCCGCTGAGGCGCTCGAAACGACAGACAGATACTGAAACCGCGCGAGGCCCGTCACGATCTCCTCGGACAGCCCGTCGGCCAGGGCCGCAAGGTCGGGGTCGGCCCCGCCGTACTTGAACGGAAGCACGGCGACCCGGAGACCGGCCGGGGTGGCCGCCGGGACGGTTCCCCGCGCGCCGCTCGTCGCCATTGGCGAGAACTGCTCCGACAGGCTGAACGCGATGTCCCTGACCGTTTGGAATCGCCTTTCGCGGTCCTTCTCGAGGCAATGCTTGACGATGCGGTCGAGAGCGGGAGAGATGCTTCGCCCCGACTCCGACAACTCCGGCGGCTCGTCTCGCATGATGGCCGCCATCGTCTCGGCATTCGTGTCTCGCTGGAAGGCCTTCTTCCCCGAGAGCAACTCGTAGAGGATCGCCCCGAACGAGAAGATGTCCGACCGGTGATCGACCGGGAAGCCCTTCACCTGCTCGGGCGACATGTAGCCGACCGTCCCCATGACCGTCCCGGGCTCCGTGTGGCCCGAGCCCGTCGGGGCGCTCGTCTCCTTGCCCGGCGCGACGGCCTCGACTCGCTTCGCCAGGCCGAAGTCGAGGATCTTGACGTGGCCGTCCCTGCTGACGAAGAGGTTCTCGGGCTTCAAGTCCCGATGGACGATACCCTTCTGGTGGGCGGCGGAGAGCCCCTTGGCGACCTGGAGCGCATAGTCCACGGCCTGCTTCTGCGTGATCGGACCCGCGTCGAGTTTCCCGCGCAGCGTCTCGCCTTCCAGGAGCTCCATGACGGCGTAGGCGATGCCGTCCTGGTTGCCGAAGTCGAAGATCGCGAGGATGTTGGGGTGGGAGAGCGCCGCGACCGCCTTCGCTTCGCGTTCGAACCGGGCGAGCGTGTCGGGATCCGCGGCGACGGACCGGGGGAGAACCTTGACCGCGACGTCCCGATCGAGCTTCCTGTCTCGCGCCCGGTAGACCTCTCCCATCCCGCCGGCGCCGATCTGGCCGAGGATCTCATACGGGCCGAGGCGGGAGCCGGCTGACAGCGTCATCGGGCGCCCTCGGCCAGGAAGAGCTGCGAGAGCATCCGGCGGGACGTGTATGCGTAGCTCTTCTCGTCGTCGGAAACCGTGATGGCCCCGATATTGAGGACGCCGAGCGCGTCGGTCGGTCCGACCGTCAACACCGGCTTCCGGGCGCCGGTCGCGATGTCGAGCCGCTCGACGACAGCGGGCACGCCGCTGCCGCGACGGACGAGCACCGAACGCCCGTCGGCGCTCCACCGAACGGCCAGATCGTCGGGGCCCGTGCCTGGGATGGGACGCGGCTCCCCCCCTCCAAGGGGCACAACCGGAGGCCGTCGGAGCCGCTAACGAGGACCGAACGGCCGTCGGGAGAGGGAAACCCCTGCGTCGTGCCTTCCGGCGTCAACGCCCGGGGAGCGCCTCCGCCGACCTCCTGAACATAGCAGCGCACCGCGCGTCCCTCCTCGTGGCCGCACGCCAGCACGCTCCGCCCATCGTGAAAAAACCGCGCGGTCTCATAGCTGACGAGGCCGCCACGCTCCAGCCGGCGCGGCTCGCCCGCGCCCGTCGGATAAACGACGAGCTGCGCGGGCGAGGTCGGCACGATCGCCAGCGCGTGGTTCCCGTCGCGAGAGATGTCTCCCGCGGCTCCGTCGCCGAGGCGGACGACGGGCGACCCGTCCGTCTGCCGGAGGCACGTCGAGTAGTTGGCGCCGCCGGCCCGCCCGCTGTAATCGGAGAACAGGAGCGCCTTCCCGTCCGGAGTCAGGGACTGGGCGTCGGACAGGTCCAGCCACGAGAGGTCGCGCTCCGATGCTTGTCCGGGCCCGAGAACCAGCACCGCGTTGGAGTGGTCGTCGCGGCTGGTGATCCAGCGGCCGTCTTTTCCGACGTCCTGGATCGTCAACCCTCCCGCGCTCTCGAGCGCCGTCCGCCGCCGGCCCGAGAGCGTGACGCGGTAGATCTTGAAGGCGTTGTAGGCGGCTCCGGCGGAGAAGAGAACTTCGTCTCCGCCCGCCGACCAGGCGAGGCCTTCCTCCCCCCAATAGCCGTCGGAGAGGACGGTCTTCTTTCCGGCCAGGTCCACGACGGCCACGAGGCCGCGGTCGTCGTACTTGAGAGGATGCTCGAAGATGGCGATCCGGTCCCCCTTCGGCGAGAAGCGCGGATTGGAGAAGTAGCCGCCCGTCTCGGCGAGGACTTTTCCGGCCGGGAACTCGAGGCGGTCCTTTCCATTCACTTCGCGGATCACCGCCAGCTCCGCTCCGTCCGGCGACCAGTCGGCCTCGCGAACGCCGGCCAGGATCTCGCGCGGCGCGCCTCCCTCGAGAGGCATCCGCGCGAGCGTGCCGAGGAACAGGCTGTGGCCCAGAAAGCGCGCCCGCGTCAGGACAGCGAGCTCACCGCGCGAGGAGACGGAGAGGAGATGGACGTCGCTCAGGCCTCGGGGAGTCGATTCGGGGTAGTCTGGGCGCAGCGAGAGGATTTCCGGCCTGTTTCCCGAGAGGGCCGCGCTGTACACGACGGTCTTTCCGTCCGGAGCGAAGCGCGCGTTGAAGATCGGCGCCTGCCGGAATGTCAGCTGCGTGAAGGAGACGTTGGTCCGGGAGCCGGCCGGCGTCCGTCGGCCTGCCGCGTAGGCCGCGGCGGCGATCGCGGCGACGAGCACGGCGGCCGCGACGAGTCCGAGCCGGCGGGAGCGGCCCGCCTCGACGGCGGCCGCCGCCGGCGTGGCCGGTGCCGAGAGGCCCGAGAGGGCTTCGAGCGCGAACGCGACGTCGTGCGCCGAGTGGAACCGCTGCTCGGGGCTCTTCTCGATGCAGTGCCGGACGATCCGCTCGAGCCCGGGCGAGACGCTCTGGTTCGTGACGGAGAGGTCCGGCGGCTCTTCCCGCAGGATCGCCGCCATCGCCTCCGCCGCCGAGTCGCCGTGGAATGCGCGCCTTCCGGCGAGCATCTCGTAAAGGATGGCGCCGAACGAGAAGATGTCCGACCGGCCGTCGGCCGGCTTGCCCTTGACCTGCTCGGGCGACATGTAGCCGAGCGTCCCGAGCACGACGCCCGGCTCCGTGGCTCCGGCCGCCGTCGGCAGGCTCGTCGCGTCGGGCCTCGCCTCGTTCAAAGTCAGCTTCGCCAGGCCGAAGTCGAGGATCTTGACGCGGCCGTCCTTCGTAACGAACAGATTCTCGGGCTTCAGATCCCGATGCACGATCCCCTTCTCGTGCGCCGCGGCCAGGCCATGCGCGATCTGAAGCCCATAGTCGATCGCCTTCCGCTGCGCCATCTTCCCGCCCGAGAGCGCCGTGCGCAGCGTCTCGCCCTCAAGCAGCTCCTGGACGACGTAGGGAGCTCCCTCGTGGGTCCCGATGTCGTAGACGGCGGTGATGTTGGGATGGTTCAGGACCCCGGCAGCCCGGGCTTCCTGCTCGAACCGGCGCAGACGGTCCGCGTCCTGGCCGAGAAGGACGCCGGCAGCACCTTGATCGCGACGTCGCGTCCGAGGCGCGGGTCCTTCGCCCGGTAGACCTCGCCCATGCCGCCCGCGCCGATCTGGCCGAGGATCTCGTAGGGACCGAGGCGGTTGCCCGCAGAGATCGTCATCTCGGCTCCGGAGATCCTTCGCGCCTCATGGCGCTCAGGACGGCAGCGCGCGTGCGGCGCGCTGCCGTCTCGTAGGGACCGAGTCTTCGAGCCCGCCGCGAGCGTCATCTCACGCCGCCGACGAGGTACAGGTCCGACAACGTGCGGACGTAGCTGTAGATATACGCCTCGCCGTTCGGCGTGGGGATGACATAGATCTCGGGAACGCCCGCCGCGTCGGCCGGCATCAAGGTGCGCCAGAGCTCCTTCCTGCCGCTCGAGATTTCGAGCCGGAAGACCTGCGCGGGCATCTCCCCTCCCCGGTGGACGAACAGGAAACGGCCGTCGAGGCTCTTCTGGTCCACGACGTCTTGCCGGTCGAGATTCGGGACCGCCGTCGGCTCTCCTCCCGAGAGGGGATAGAGGTAGCGCTTCCGGTCGGGGCCGGTGACCAGTGCCCACCTGCCGTCGGGTGCCACGATCCCGCCGCTCGTGTACCCTTCCGGCGTCACGGCCCGCGGCTTGCCGCCGTCGAAGCCCCGAAGGTAGACCCGCGTGCCGTGTCCCGATTCGCTCGCCGTGAGAACGATCTGCCTGCCGTCGGGCATGAAGGTCGCCCCGTAGACCGAGAGACCATCCTTCGAGAACGGCTTCGGCTCTCCGGCGCCGGTCGGGTACGCCACGAGCTGCGGGTCCGAGGCGGAGTGGACGATGGCGAGCGCCCATTCACCGTCCGGGGAGAGGTCCTGGGCGCTCCCCTCTCCCAGCCGCACTGCCGGGGAGCCATCCGTGCCGCGTATGTAGACCGAATAACCGGCGCCCCCGCCCTCTCCCGTTTCGGAGAAGAGAACCCTCTTGCCGTCGGCGGAAAGGGCGGCGGGGAGCGACCAATCGAGCCATGTGAGATCGCGTTCCTTCGACTCTCCGGCCGGCAGCGCGATGATCTCGTTCCTCAAGGTGTCCCGCGTCACGAGCAGCCGGCCGTCGCGCGATATGTCCTGGAGAGTCAGCGAGCCCGGCGCGCGGACGAGCTCCCGGACTCTTCCGCCCCGGGTCGTCGAGTGGATCGAGCGGTTTCCGCCGACCGGGGTCGCCGTGAACCAGATCTCGCCGCCCGGCGACCAGGCGAGGCCCTGCGCCGAAGCGAACCGCTGTGAGAGCTTCTTCACGAGGCCGGACCGGTCCACGGTGGCGATCGAGCCGCCGTCGTCGTCGGGCGTCGAATGATCGATGAACGCGATCCGGTCGCCGTCCGGGGAGACGCGCGGATGGCTGACCCAGCCGCTCGTCTCGTAGAGCACCTTTCCGGCGGGGTACTCGAGCCTCATCTTCCCCGGGATGGTCCGCACGATCGCGAGGCTCTTGCCGTCGGGCGACCAGTCGGCCCACTCGATTTCCTTCAGGATGTCGCGCGGAGCGGCGCCTCCCGCGACCGAGAGCTGCGCGAGCGTTCCGGTCCGCCGGAAGCTGCCGCGCTCGGCGCGGCGATTGAGTGAAACGGCCATCTCTCCCGCCTTCGAGATCGCGAGGACCTCCGCGCCCGCGAGCCCGAACGGCCGAGACTCGGGGCTCTCGGGCCGGCCGACGAAGACCTCCATCGGCTTCCCGTCCCACGCCGCCGAGTAGACGACGGTCTGCCCGTCCGGAGCGAACCGCGCCGAGAGGATCTGCCCGCGGCGGAACGTGAGCTGGTGGAATGAAGGGGGCGGACGGTTGCCGGCCCGGGCAACGGCGACGTAAGCCAGGATGCCGCAGGCGAGGGCGGTCGCCAGAACCGTGCCGAGCAGCAGCCGCCACGACGGACGGGGCCGAACGTCCCCGACGGCGACGCCCGGAATCGCGGCGGCGGCTCCGGAGAGCCCGGAGAGCGCCTCGAGGTCGAAGGCGAGGTCGCGCGCGGAGTAGAAGCGCTCTTCCGGATTTTTCTCCAGGCAGTGCCGCACGACCCGCTCCAGGCCCGGCGGGACGCTCCTGTTCGTCGCCGAGAGGTCCGGCGGCTCCTCGCGCAGGATCGCCGACATCGTCTCCGCCGCGGAGTCCCGGTGGAACGCCCGGACGCCCGACAGCATCTCGTACAGGATCGCCCCGAACGAGAAGAGGTCCGCCCGCTGGTCGGCGGGCTTGCCCTTGACCTGCTCGGGCGACATGTACCCGAGCGTTCCCATGATGACGCCCGGCTCCGTGCCGGCCGCGGTCGGAAGGTTCGTCTGGCCGCCCGACGCCTCGTTCTGCGTCAGCTTCGCGAGTCCGAAGTCGAGGATCTTGACTCGCCCGTCGCTCGTCAGGAACAGGTTCTCGGGCTTCAGGTCCCTGTGGACGATCCCCTTCTCGTGCGCCGCCGCCAGGCCGCGGGCGATCTGCACCGCATATTCGATCGCCTTGCGCGCCGCGATCGCCCCGCCGGAGAGCCGCGTGCGCAGTGTCTCGCCTTCGAGCAGCTCCGTCACGATGTAGGGCGCCCCTTCGTGGGAGCCGAGGTCGTACACCGCCGTGATGTTGGGGTGGTTCAACGCGCCGGCCGCCTGGGCCTCCTGCTCGAACCGCCGCAGGCGGTCCGGATCCGTCGAGAGGGACGCGGGCAGCACCTTGACCGCGACGTCGCGCTTCAGGCGCTCGTCACGCGCCCGGTACACCTCGCCCATTCCCCCGGCGCCGATCTGGCCGAGGATCTCGTAGGGACCGAGCTTCGAGCCGGAGGAAAGCGTCACTCTGGTCCCCCCGACCTCCGCATCTCGCTACTTCCCGACGTCGGCGAACCAGTTCAGGACGACGGTCGTGGGGGTCAGGGCATCCCGCCCGAGCGGCGCGACGAAGAGGAAGCGCTTTCCGTCGGCCGAGGCCAGGTACTTGTTGCGGGAGACGCCGGGCTGGACCCTGGCCGGGAAGAGAGGCTGCGGGATGCCGACCTTGAAGGTCTCTCCGGCCTGAACGTCCACGGCCATGAGCTTCTGATCCGCCGAGCGGTAGTAGATCTCCTTCCCGTCGTCTCGCCACGAGGGATCCGTGCCGCCGCCGCTCGAGACCTGCCACTTGCCGCTCGCGACGGGGAAGGACTGCACGTAGATCTCGGCGCGCCCCGATTCGTTGGACTGGTACGCGACGTACCGCGCGTCGGGCGAGAAGACCGCTATCACCTCCGAGAACGGGCTCACAACGATGGGGATCGGCTTGCGGTCGCCGAACGTTGGCAGGGCCCAGGAGTCCCAGCCGGTCTTCGCGTTCTGGGACGCGAACGCGATGTAGCTCCCGTCGCGGGACCAGTCGGTCGCGAACTTGCTCTCGTCGCTCTTGAAGAGAAGCTTGTCCTCCCCCTGGCCGCTCGCCGCTTTCTCGAAGAGATCGTAGGTCCCGTTGCGGTCCGACCGGAACACGATCGTGGCGCCGTCCGGGGACCAGACCGGGACCTCGTTGTTGCCTCCCCCGAACGTGAAACGGGAATTGACGCCGCGCGCGAGGTCGCGGACCCAGATGTCGCTCTTTCCGCCACGAGGATCGTTCAGGCCGAAGGCGAGGCGGTCTCCGGCCCGCGAGAGCACCGGGTTTGCGTACTCGCCGCGGTCGCCGACCGTGTCGAGCTCCTTTCCCGAGCGGTCCACCCAGAGCAGACGCGCTCCCGATTCTCCGGTCCGATAGGCGAGCATTCCATCCCGCGACACGGAGAAGGTCGCCAGGCCGACGCTGTCGGTGCCGATGTGCTCGGCCAGCGGGATCGGCTCCCCCTTCGTCTTGAACGCGCTCGCGTCGAACGGCTGCGCGACGAGCGTCTTGTCGCGGACGAAGAGGAGGTACCCGGGCGGCGCGTAGGTCACCAGGGTCTGGGCCGGCGCGAGCGGCTTCGACTCGGCGGAGTCGATCGTCCCGACGCGGTAGGTGCTGTCTTCCGGTTTCAAGCCGATCGCCATGTACAGAAAGTGCTTGCCGTCCGGAAGGAACTCCGGCCAGCCGACTTCCGACTCCTTTCGAGAGGGGTCGGGTTTCGCGGCCGCAACGGGCGTGCCTCCGGCCGCCGAAACGCGGTTGATGGGATCCTTCCCGGTGCCGTCGAAGAGGATGACGCCCGTGGTGCTCCAGCTCCCGTCCGAGCCGGTCGGTGCGTCGCAGATCTTCTGCGCCGGCCCCCCGGTGACCTCGATCTTCTTCAGCTTCCCCTCGGCCATGAAGCCGAGGAACCGGCTGTCGGGAGACCAGAAGGGCCGCGTCGTCCCCTCCGTGCCGTTCAAGGGCTGCGCGGTCAGGGCGTTCAAGGCGCGGACCCAGATCCGGGTCTTGCCCTCGGAGTCCGTCGCGTTGAACGCGAGGTATCGCCCGTCGGGGGAGAGGCGCGGGGCGTCGATGGCGATGACCCCTTCCGGGGCGCCGATCTCGAACCGGACGGCGCGCGGTTTGGCCGGCGCGCGGCGGACGAAGCCGAATCCCAGCGCTGCGGCCGCGACGAGGGCCGCCGCGGTGACGCCCCACGCGAGGCGCTCGCGGCTCTTGCGCCGCGCGGCGACCGGGGCGGGCAGGCCCGCCTGCGAGCCGCCTTCCGCGATCCACTGGAGCTGCAGCTTGACGTCGTGCGCCGTCTGGAACCGGTCCTCCGGGTCCTTGGCGAGGCACGTCTTGACGATCCGATTCACCGCCGGCGGCATCATCGGCGCGATCTCGGCGACGGAAGTCGGATCGTCCCGGAGGATCGCTCCGGCGAGACTCGCCTGGCTCTTGCCCGTGAACGCCTTCCGACCGGTCGCCATCTCGTAGAGCACGGAGCCGAACGCGAAGATGTCGGAGCGGGAGTCGGCCTCGCCCCCTTCGAGCTGCTCCGGCGCCATGTACTGGAAGGTCCCGATAACCGTTCCTCGCTCCGTCAGGGGCTGGCTCGGCTGGGCCTGCGTCGCCAGGACCGAAGCTCCCGAGATCACGTTGTCGCGCGCCGCCGCCTGGAACTTCGCGAGGCCGAAGTCGAGGAGCTTGACTCCCGACTTCGTCAACATCACGTTGCCGGGCTTCAGGTCTCGGTGCACGATCCCCTGCCGGTGCGCCTTGTCGAGCGCGTCGGCGATCTCGATGCCGTAGCGCAGGAGCTGCTCGGAGGGGAGCGGGCCCTTGTCCAGCCGCGCCGCCAGCGTCTCTCCCTCGAGGTACTCCATGACGAGGAAGTCGCAGTCCCCCTCGCGGCCGACGTCGTAGAGGGCGCAGATATGCGGATGGGAGAGTTGCGAGATCGTCTTGGCCTCTCGCTCGAAGCGCTGGCGCAGCTCCTCGTCGGTCGTCAGGTGGGCTGGCAGGACCTTGACGGCGACCGTCCTCTCCAGCCGCGTATCTCGCGCCCGGTACACCTCGCCCATTCCACCCGCGCCGATCGCCGAAAGAATCTCGTAAGGACCGAGCCTGGAGCCTGCCGCCAGTGTCACGTTGCCTCCTGTCCCGCCTGCCTCGTCCCGATGCCCGCCCTGTCTCTTCGAGAAGCCTCGACGTGCTTCCGCAACGCCGGCGAGCCGGTTTCCCCGAAAACCGCTCGAAGAGATTCACGAAATCCTGCCAATTCTATGCCCTGTCGCCGACGGACACTTCTCACGGCTTCTTCAATTCCGCTTCCCCAGTCGGCGCATCACTAATCACAAATCGCAAATCACAACTCACAAATCCTCTTCCTTCACTTGCCCGCCTCCGCCGTCCAGTTGACGACGACGGTCATGGGAAGCTCGTCGGCGACCACGTCCGGGACGATCGCGAGCAGCTTGCTTCCGTCCGGCGTGACGTCGAAGTTGATCCAGGGTTGTTTGCCGGGGATCGTGAAGAGAGGCGTCGGGGACCCGACTTCGAGCGAAGGAGCGGTGCGCACGGGCACCGACATCACGCGCCGATCGGGAGAGAGATACAGGATCTCGCCGGTGCGGCTCCATCTCACCTGCTGTGCGCCCCCCGCCGAAACACGGAGCCGCTCGCCCGGCCCGGGAAATGGCGCGACATAGACCTCGGGACGGCCGGACTCGTTGGAGAGAAAGGCGATGTAGCGGCCATCGGGAGAGAAGCGGGCCCAGGCGTTGACGAACTGGTTCTGCTGAACCGGCTCGGGGTTCGCGGGTCCCGACAACGACATCTTCCAGACGCCGAAAGGGCCTCCTTCGTTTCTCTTCTGGTACAGGAGCGTCCTGCCGTCGGGCGAGACGTCGGAGGCCATCTGGAAAGGACCCTCGGGAAGCAAGGCTTCCTCCCTGCCGCTCGCCAGGTCGCGGCGGAAGAGCCTGGGCGAGGAGCCTCGGACGGCCGAATAGACAATCTTGCTTCCGTCGCGCAACCAGACGGGAGAGACCTCGGTGTCCGGATCGGAGGTAATCCGGGACTCGACGCCGCGCTCGACGTCGAAGGACCAAACGTCCCACGTCCCGATTCCCGGCCGCGCGCTGTCGAAGAGGACTCGCCGGCCGTCCGGCGCGATCGAGACGCTCAGGAAGACTCCGGCCTGGCCGGCGTTGCCGAGCTCCCGGCCCGTCCGGTCGAACCAGACCATGCGATGGACATCCTCGTTTGACTGGTAGGCGAGCGTCCCGCCCGACGAGGAGGCGGCGAACGATCCCCAGCCCGTGGAAAGGAAGTAGCGGACGTGACCGGCGACAGAAAAGGGCTCTCCCATGGGAAGGCCGCGGGCTGGATCGAAACGTTGAGCGAGCAGGACGCTGTCACGCACGAAGAGCAGATAGCCCGGCTCGACGTATCGCGCGATGGAGGTGAGCGGCATCACGGCTCTCGGGACTTTACCCGGTTCGGCCAGCATCAGGCGCCCTCCTCCGTTACGGAGCAGGGAAGTGTAGAGAAACCTCCGGCCGTCGGGGAGGAAAGTCGGCCAGACGACCCGCCACTCGCCCCGAGCGGCATCGGCGCGAATGACCTCGGCGGGCCGTCCGCCGGACGCCGGGACGCGGAAGATCGCGCCCCCCTGGACCGACGCGAAGAGGATTTCGTCGCCGCCCCACGAGCCCGTCAGCCCGATGCCGGAGCTGACGTCGCAGATCGCTACGGCGGCGCCGCCGGAGAGATCGAGACGCTTCAACTTCCCTCCCGCGAAGAAGGCGATGGATCGGCCGTCCGGAGACCAGTACACCGAATTCGCGCCTTCGGTCCCGGGCAGGACGCGCGCCTCGAGCGCGGAGAGCGGACGCAGCCAGATCCTCCGCCCCTGGGGATCCGAGGCGATGAACGCGAGCCGGGAGCCGTCGGGTGAAAGCGCGAAGTCCGGCGCTTCGACCGTGGAGACGAAGGCGCCGTCGGGAGGAGGAGGAATGGAGAACCGGATCGCGCGCGGGGCCGGACTCCGCACCGCGCCCGCTCGAAGGAGCAGGACGACGGCGGCGCCCGCCAGCACGGCTGCCAGGGTCCAGGGCAGCCAGGCGAGCCGGGCGCGGCGCGGCTTTGGGAGACCTGGCACCGAGGCGGAGGAAGCCTCCTGGATCGCCTGCAACTGCAGCTCGACGTCGCGGGCCGTCTGCCAGCGGTCGTCGGGGTCCTTGGCGAGACAGGTCCTGATCAACCGATCGAGCGAAGGCGGATTGGCCGGGACGAGAGTCGAGATGGACGGAGGTTCGCTCGTCAGGATCGCCGACATGATCGAGACCGGGCTCGATCCCTGGAATGCCTTCCGTCCCGTCGCCATCTCGTAGAGCACCGCGCCGAGCGAGAAGATGTCGCCGCGCGCCGAGGCCTCCTCGCCCTGAAGCTGCTCGGGAGCCATGTAGGGGACCGTGCCGAGGACCGTGCCCGGCCGGGTCACGTCCTGCGCGGAGGTCGGAGCCGAGGTCAGGCTTTCTACGGTGGGGGCCTGCGCGAGCGCCTTCGCCAGCCCGAAATCCAGGAGCTTGACTCCCGACTTCGTCGCCATGATGTTCGACGGCTTCAGGTCCCGATGGACGATCCCTTTGCGGTGCGCCGCTTCCAGCGCCGATGCGATCTCGGACCCGAACCGCAGCGTTTCACCGACCGACAGGGGGCCTCTTGCCAGGCGCTCGGCGAGGGTCTTTCCCTCGAGCAGCTCCATGACGAGATACTCGACCTCCCCTTCGCGCCCGACGTCGTGCAGTGCGCAGATGTGGGGATGCGAGAGCTGCGAGATCGTCCTGGCTTCCCGCTCAAACCGCTGGCGCACTTCCGGCGAAAGAGCAAGGTGCGCCGGCAGCACCTTGATCGCAACCTCGCGTTCGAGCCGCGTGTCTCGCGCCTTGTAGACTTCTCCCATCCCTCCGGCCCCCAGGGGAGAAAGGACCTCATAGGGTCCCAGGCGGAAACCGGCGGCGAGACTCAATCTCTGACCTCCAGGTCCGGTCACGGTTGACTCCCGACGATTCTAAGCTGCGTTAGAGTTCGCGTTGGATGAAGCGCCTGGCCGACCTGACGGTCGAGGATCTGACATCCGCCCCGGTCTGGCGGTACGAAGGGGGCGACGGCGCCGACGCGGTCGTCGTCGAGCACGCGCGCGACGGGCTCTCGCAGATGGACGACGAGATCTTCCTCGCGGCGACCGACTTTCTCCTTCCCGACGGGAGCCCGCGCCTGGGCTTCTGCTTCCCGGTGGACGACGCGGGCCTCGACTACCTGCAGCCGACCATCGTGACGCCGGGCGGGCACGTCCGGTTCTGGTTCGACGGCGTGGTCCCGCAGGAAGTCGTCTCGGCCCAGTGGGCCGTCCTCGGGAAGCGGGCCGAGGAGGTTTTTCCCGTGCGCTTCCGCTGCCGCGTTCCCGTGGACGGCCGCGAGGTGGCGGGAGTGATCCCGGGCATCGAGACCTCCGCGGACATCTTCCCAACGCATCCGACTGAAGCCATCGCGGGCGCCTTCACGGAAACGGATGAGGCCCCCTACGAGTCGCGGCGTCCCGACGGCTCCGTCCTGAGCGCGCGGCCGCGCCGCGTGCGGCGCCTCTTCGCGAACCGCGAAGGCGTCTGCGTGACGCGGACGGCCCCCCGGCGCCGCGTCGAGATGCTGGTCGAGTTCAACCAGGGCGGAGCGCGCGGCACGGGCGTGACGGGCGACGTCTCGCGCAGCGGCATGTTCGTTCGCTCGGCGCGCCCGCCCAACGGAGGGCCCGCGGTGAGCCTGACCGTCCACCTTCCCGGCGGGCGGCAGATTCTCCTGGCCGGGAGGGTCGTGCGCAGCGCTGCCGCGGCGGACCTGCAGTCCTCCGGCTTCGCGCTCGCCCTGACCGAGAAGCCCGCCGAGTACGACGAGTTCTTCTCCTGGCTCCTCGACTCCTCCAACTGACCTCTGCTCTCGGACCTTCTCCCTCTCCCGGCGGGAGAGGGACGGGGTGAGGGGCCCGATCTGTTAAATTGAAGTTCAGCATGGATGGAAGAAAACGTCACGGAACAGTAGGGGTTCCCGTCGGTCCGGTCCAGGTCGGCGGGGGAGCCCCGGTGGTCGTCCAGTCGATGGCCAACACCGACACGGCCGACGCCGCGGGGACCGCCCGGCAGTGCATCGAGCTCGCGCGGGCCGGCTCGGAGATGGTGCGGGTCACGGTCAACGTCCCGGACGCCGCGCAGGCGGTACCCGAGATCAAGAAGCGGATGCTCGACGCCGGCGTCGAGGCCCCTCTCATCGGCGACTTCCACTACAACGGGCACGTCCTCCTGTCGAAGTTCCCCGCCTGCGCCGCGGCGCTCGACAAGTACCGCATCAATCCCGGCAACGTCGGCAAGGGCGCGCGGCGAGACGAGCAGTTCGCGACGATCTGCGCGATCGCCCGCGAAAACGGGAAACCTGTCCGCATCGGCGTCAACGGCGGTTCCCTGAACCAGGAGCTCGTCATGGCGAAGATGCAGGAGAACACCGACCGAAATCTGGGCCACAGGTCCGAGGAGATCATCAACGAGTGCATGGTCCTCTCGGCCCTCCAGTCCACCGACCTCGCGCTCCAGTCGGGCCTGCGGCGGGACCAGATCATCATCTCCTGCAAGGTCTCGCGGCCGCTCGACCTGATCGCCGTCTACCGGGACCTCGCGAGCAAGACCGAGCAGCCGCTCCACCTCGGCCTGACCGAGGCGGGCATGGGGATGAAGGGCCTCGTCTGGTCCTCCTCCGCGATGGGAGTCCTCTTGAACGAAGGGATCGGCGACACGATCCGCGTCTCCCTGACGCCGCGCCCCGGCGGCGACCGCCGCGAGGAGGTGTACGCGGCGTGCGAGCTGCTCCAGTCGCTCGGCATCCGCTCCTTCGCCCCGTCCGTCACCGCCTGCCCCGGCTGCGGCCGCACGACCTCGACGACGTTCCAGGAGCTGGCCGAAAGAATCCAGGGCTACATCCGCGACAAGATGCCGGAGTGGAAGACGCAGTACGACGGCGTCGAGAACATGACGCTCGCCGTCATGGGCTGCGTCGTCAACGGCCCCGGCGAGTCGAAGGCCGCCTCGATCGGCATCTCTCTCCCCGGCACCGGCGAAGAGCCCCACTGCCCCGTCTACATAGACGGCCAGCACTTCACGACCCTCAAGGGCACCTACGACGAGCTCGCCATCGCCTTCCGAGCCCTCGTCGACGACTACATCGCGACCAAATACCCCAGGCGCGAGTCCTCCCGAGCCGTCACCGTCTGACGCGCCGACACGAAGGGGAGTCGGCAGCGGTGGGGCGCCCATCCTCTTCAACCGTACGAACCGGTGCCCCCGGTTCGCTCTCCCCGCGAGTTGTTTGACGGTTGAACGAAACGGAATCTAGTATCCCGGCCAAGGAGGATGAACCCCGCCGACAAGCACCACGCGGTGGACAACAGCGCGAGCGGATTCGGTCATCCTCTCTGCGGGGTCGGCGAGCAGAGCGCCGTTCTGTCCGCCACCCAGTAGATCCGAGCGAAAGGCGGGCGGGAGAGAGACTCCGCGCGCCGGAGCCGACCGCCGGCCCCTCGCCATTTCTACTTCAGGCCGGTGACGACGTAGAGCTCGTCGAGAATGCGGCGATAGGAATAGACGTACGAAGAGCCGTCCGCTGTCATCAGGAAGGGCGCGATCTGGATGACGCCGGCCGGATCGGGAGGGTGGAATTCCTTCCAGGGCGTGCGCTTGCCTGTCGCGACGTCCAAGAGGTCCACCGCGCCGGGCCTGGCGGCCACGTTGAAGACGTAGAGGGCGCGTCCGTCGGACGACCAGCGGCCGACATAATCGTCGCCGGAGAGCCCGGGAACGGGACGCGGCTCGCCCGGCCCGATCGGATAGATCGTGGGCCGCCGGTCCGGCCCCGTGGCGACGACGAACTTTCCGTCGGGCGAGATCGGATCCTGGTTGACGAAAGAGATCCCCTCGGAGGTCACACTTTGCGGTTTGCCGCCGGAGAGCGGCACGATGAAGATCCGCACGCCGCGGCCGGGCTCGCTTCCGCCGAAGAGAATGCGGTCTCCGTCCGGGAAGAACTTCGCGAACTGGCAGCGAACGCCGGACAGCGTGATCTTGCGTGTCTGTCCGGCGCCCGTCGGCAGCAGCACGATCGTGTCGCTGCCGAGCTCCGCCGAAGCGAGGGCCCACCGTCCGTCGGGTGACAGCTCGAAGGACTTTCCTTCTCCGAGGAGGACGGCGGGGGAGCCGTCGAGACCGCGGAGGTAGATGCCGTTGGGCTGTATCTGCTGCTCGTCGAAGAGGAGAAAGCGCCCGTCGCGCGAGATGTCCGCGGGAAAGGAGTAGTTCAACCAGGTCAGGTTCCGCTCCGGTGCACCGGCGGCCGAGCCAACGATCTCGCGCCGGGAGCTGTTCCGGCTGAAGAGAATCGCTCCCGAGCGGGAGACGTCGTAGATCGCGTCCTGCGATCCCGTGAGGTTCCAGGGAGTCCGCGTCCGGCCCGAGAGCGACGTCGCCAGCAGCGGAGAGCTCGACCAGACCTCGTCGCCCGCGGAGGACCAGGCGAGCCCCGAGGTCGCCTCGGGACCCGTCAGGAGCGGCTTGCCCTCCCGGTCCACGACGCGGACCCTCCCCACGTTGTCCCCGAACACGGGATGATCGAGAAAGGCGATCATCGTCCCGTCGGGAGAGACTCGGACGAGGCTCAACCAGGCGGGCGCCTCATAGAGCACCCGGCCGATCGGGTATTCGAGGCGGCAGCGATTTCCGACGTAGTGCGCCACCGCGAGATCTTTTCCGTCGGGCGACCAGTCGGCGTCCTGGACGTTCTCCAGGATTTCGCGCGGCGCGCCGCCTCCGAGAGGGACGCGGGCGAGCGTGCCGAGCGTCTGGAAGCCGACCGTGTAGCGGCGATTGATGGAGACCGCCATTTCGCCGGTCGAGGAGATCGAGAGGATGTCCGACGACGGGAGATTCAACGAGCGCGACTCGTGCCCCTCGATCCGGGTCGAGTAGATCTCCAGCGGCCGTCCGTCCCAGGCGGCGCCGTAGACGACCGTCTGTCCGTCCGGCGCGAAGCGGGCGGAGGGGATGTTTCCCCGCTGGTAGGACAGCCGCCGGATCTGCAACTGGGAATCGGGCCGTCCCCGAAGAAGCCCGCGCGCGGCCAGGGCGAGCGCCGCGCCCAGAACGAGCGCCGCGGCGGCGGGCAGGAGCCAGCCGCGGCGTTTGAACCGCGCCGGCTCCGCGGCCGCGAGGCCGCCCGACGCGGAGGTCTCCGAGAGGTGGTCCCGGACGCTCGCGAGGTCGCGTGCCAGGTCTTTCGTGGATGCGTAGCGCTCCTCCGGGTCCTTGGCGAGGCAGCGCTCGATGACCCAGCGGACGGGGCCGGGCGCCTTCGGGTTCACCTGGCCGATCGGCTCCGGCTCCTCGCGCATGATCGCGACGAGCGTCTCGGCGCTCGTCTTGCGCCGGAAGGCGCGCGCGCCCGTCGCCATCTCGTAGAGGATCGCGCCGAGGGAGAACTGGTCGGAGCGGAAGTCGAGCGCCTGTCCGCTCGCCTGCTCGGGGGACATATAGCCGACGGTGCCCAGGACGGTGCCCGGCTCCGTTCCCAGTACCGTTGAGATCGCCGTCTGATCGAGTCTCGCCATGGGATGCCCTGATGCGGCCGCTTGCTCTCTTCCAGCCGCGTCGAGCGGCTGCTCAGAAGTCAACTTGGCGAGGCCGAAGTCGAGAATCTTGACGAAGCCGTCCTTCGTGATCATGAGGTTCTCGGGCTTCAGATCCCGATGCACGATCCCGGCCGCGTGCGCCTTGGCGAGGCCGTCGGCGGCCTGCGCGCCGATCTCGAGGAGCTTGCGGATCGGAATCGGCTGTTCCGCGAGAAGGTCGCGAAGCGTGCGACCCTCGACGAGCTCCATCGCGATGTAGGTCACGCCGTCGGATGTCCCGATGTCGTAGATCGTGACGATGGCGGGATGGTTCAGCGCCGAGGCCGCGCGCGCCTCCTGCTCGAACCGCTGGCGCCGGCCCGGGTCGGTCGAGACGCCGACGGGAAGGACCTTGACTGCGATCTCCCGCCCGAGCTTCGCGTCGCGCGCCCGGTACACCTCGCCCATCCCGCCCGCGCCGAGCGGCGCGAGGATCTCGTACGGACCCAGCCGGCTTCCGGTCTCGAGCGTCACCGGTTCTTCCCCAGGAGCGCGGTCCAGTTGGTGACGACGACCGCGCTGTCGGGTTCCGCGTCGGGAGCGCGGCGGATCACGAGGAACCGCCCGTCCGGAGAGACATCGTAGGGGTGGCGGAGCCACGGGATCTCGCCGCTCGTTCCGAGCTGCAGGAGGAAGAGGGGCTGCGGCTCGGCGATCTCCGGACGGCCCGCGGAGAGACGGAGGCCGACGGACATGAGCATCCCGTCCTTCGCGGCGTAGAAGAGCTCCGACCCGTTCGGATTCCAGACCGGCATCTGCCCGCCTCCGATCGAGACCTGGCGCTTCGGGCCCTCCGGCAGCGGCTGCACGTAGACCTCTCTCTGTCCCGACTCGTTCGAATCGAAGGCCGTCCAGCGGCCGTCCGGCGAGAACGCGGGATGCTGCTCGGAGACCCCGGAGGAGCCGCTCAACCGGACCGCGTCGCCATGCCCGGAGAGAGGAAGGAGCGACCGCGTGAAATTGCTCCCCTCGGGACTGGCGAAGAGCAGCCGCGAACCGTCGGGCGACACCGACGGCAACACCTTGTCCTGCTTCGATCGGGCCAGGACCTTCTCGTCGCCTCCGCTCGCCGGCCGCTCGTAGAGGTCGTAGAAGCCGACTCGATCGGACACGTAGGCCAGACGTTCGCCGCCCGGGAACCACGCCGGGTCGAACTCCTCGGAGGGCTCGGAGGTGATCCGCGTGCCCGTCCCGCGAGCGGCATCGATGACCCAGACGTCCTGGTTCTGGCCATGCGACGGATCGCGCCGGGCCACTGCGACCTTCTCGCCGTCGGGCGAGATTCGCACGTCCGTGTATCCCGCGATCTCGCCCAGAGTGCCGAGATCGCGCCCCTTCCGGTCCACCCAGGTCAGCCTTCGCCGGGCGTACCACGTCAGGTACGCCAGGCGCTTGCCGGCCGCCGAGTCCGCCACGAAGTTGTCCTCGCGCAGGCACCGGACATGCTCGAACGCGGGAGCGGGCTCTCCGACGAGCTGAAGGCTTCGCGGATCGAATCTCCAGGCAAAGAGCGCGCTGTCTCGGCCGAACAGGAGATAGCCCGGATCGGCGAAGATCGCGGAGCTGTCGGCATGGAAGAGCGGGCGGACCTCCTTCGAATCGATCGAGGCGAGATTGACGGAGGTTTTCTCGCGATCGAGGTTGGGCGCCACGAACACGAAGTGCCGCCCGTCGGGAAGGAAGTGGGGATGGACGTGGGTGACCTCGCCGTGGGCCGTGTCCAGGGTCGTCACCGGGACTGGCGTGCCGCCGGCGGCGGGAACGGCGACGACGGGAGCGGAGAAACTCTTCGTGAAGAGGATCGTGCCCCGGCTGCCCCAGTCGCCGGAAAACGCGCCCCCGCTGTCGCAGACGATCTGGACGGGCCCCCCCTCGGCCCCCATGCGCTTCAACTTCCCTTCGGAAAAGAAAGCGATTTCGCGGCCGTCGGGCGACCAGAACATGCCGCGCGCGTCCTCGGTGCCCGGCAGCCGCCGCATCTCGAGACTGTCGAACGAGCGCGCCGCGATCGAGTTCCTTCCGGCGTCGTCCTGGATCAGGAAGAGGATTCGCCGGGCATCCGGCGAGAGCGCCACCACCCCGAAGAAGATCTGGCCGGGAGGGGGCAGGATCGTGAAGCGCGTCAGCTCCTCGGGCACGGGCGCCTTGCGGGAGAGAAGCACCAGGACCGCGCCGAAGACAATAGCGGTCGCCGCGACAGCCCAGGCGAGCCGCTCCCGGTGTTTCGGCCGCGCGGCGCCCGCGGTGAGGGTGGCGCCGGCGCTCGCAGCCGTTCCCTCCGCGATCCAGCTCAACTCCCGCGCGATGTCTCCCGCGCTCTGCCACCGGTCGTCCGGGTCTTTGGCGAGGCAAGTCCGGACGAGCCGATCGAGCGACGGCGGCGTCATCGGAGCGACGCCGGAGATCGCCGGGGGCTCGGAAGTCAGGATCGAAGAGATCACGCTCGCCTGGCTCTCCCCCGAGAACGCCTTCCTTCCGGTCGCCATCTCGTAGAGCGTCGCGCCGAACGCGAAGATGTCCGTCCGGGCATCGACCTTCTTCCCCTCGAGCTGCTCTGGCGCCATGTAGGAGAGCGTGCCGAGGATCGTTCCCTCCCGCGTGACCTCCCGAGCCGCCGTCGGAGCCGAGGTCAGGCTCTCGAGCGGCCGGTCCTGTTCGAAGGCCTTCGCGAGTCCGAAGTCGAGGAGCTTGACGCCCGACTTCGTCAGCATCACGTTGGCGGGCTTCAGGTCCCGGTGGACGATCCCCACGCGGTGCGCCTTCTCGAGGGCCTCGGCGATCTCGATCCCGTAGCGCAGCGTGCGCTCGGCTGGAAGGGCTCCCCGCGCGATCCGCTCGGCGAGCGTCTCTCCCTCCAGGTACTCCATGACGAGGTAGAGGGTCGGGTGATCTGGCGATCGGGTGATCTGGTGATCAGGGGGTATGGAGAGAGCGGTTTCCCCGACGTCGTAGAGCGCGCAGATGTGAGGGTGTGAAATCTGCGCGATCGTCCGGGCCTCGCGCTCGAAGCGCTCGCGCCCCTCGGCCGAGGAGGACAGGCGTTCGGGCAGGACCTTGATCGCGACGTCGCGCCCGAGCCGCGAGTCGCGAGCCCGGTAGACCTCTCCCATCCCGCCGGCGCCCAGCGGCGAAAGAATCTCGTAGACCCCCAAACGGGAGCCGGCGGAGAGAGTCACTGGACGAAACGCCCGAGCGAAAGGACCCCTGACCTTCGATTCGCCGGTAAAGCGGTCATCATCAGGTCACCGACCCCGCGCGCCTGGATCATGACGCGGCGGGAAGTCCCAGGGAAACAGCCAAGGCCCGGTTCAGTTCCTCGATTTGAAACGACGAGAGGGAGCCGACGAATGTCGTGAGCTTTCGTTTGAACATCAGGGCCAGGAAGTCGCAACGGACCGCGGATGGCCTCGGCAGTCCTGCATCGGGACCGATCACGACTTCCGTCGAGATTCCCAGGATCTCGCTGTAAACGGGGGCGCAAACGACGGTCGAGATGTCCGGATTCTCCGCGATGAACTGCCTGGACACGACCACATAGAAGCCGGGTTTGCCCCCGCGTTCCGGCACTTTCTCTCTGGTTCTCCAGATCTCGCCCCGAGTCAAGGTTTCGCCTGTTCCTTGACCAGCGTCCCCGCCTGCCGGGCGACCAGCCGCCGGTGCCTCGCGTAGATCTTCCTCTCCCTCTCCTCCTGCCGGAGCATCGCGCGACGCTGAAGGAATTCCTCCAACGCCTGACGAACGATGCGGGAACGATTGCCCGCGGCCTCCGTGGAGCCCGCGAGCCGATCCAGGCCGGCAAGCGTCGTTTCATCTATGGAGATTGCAATAGTTTTCATATTAGGAATTTATCAGTCCCGGCCGGCGGGCCGCAAATTTCGGCTCACGGAAGAAAGCGGCTCCACGGCATGACCGGCCATCCATCCGGGCTACAATCCCGCCCGATGGCCATCGAATTCGTCCAGAACTACACTGACCTCTCGACGGACAAGGGGTATCAGTTCAAGTTCTTCTGCGACAAATGCGGCAACGGGTACATGTCCTCCTTCCGGGCGTCCGCCATCGGGATCGCCGCGTCGGCGGCGCAGGTGGCGGGCAGTCTCTTCGGCGGCGTCTTCGGGAAGCTCGGCTCGAGCTCCTACGAGGTCCAGCGCGCGATCGGCGGCCCCGCCCACGACAAGGCCCTCGAGGCGGCCGTCGCGGAGATGAAGCCGAAGTTCAAGCAGTGCAGCCGGTGCGGCAAGTGGGTGTGCGGGGAGGTCTGCTGGAACCACGAGCAGAACCTCTGCGAGCAGTGCGCGCCCAACCTCGACGAGGAGATCGCCTCGGCGCAAGCCGGGGCGGCGCGGGATCAGGCCGTCGACAAGGCGAAGACAGTGGACTGGCTGAAGGACCGCGACATCTCCCGCAAGCAGGCGGCGGCGTGCCCCTCCTGCGGAGCGCACACGCAGGGGGGGAAGTTCTGCCCCTCCTGCGGAGCGAATCTCTCGCCGGCGGTCAACTGCTCCCAGTGCGGGACGAAGATCGAGGGAGCCCCGAAGTTCTGCCCCGAGTGCGGCAACAAGCTCGCCTGACACTGCCCCTCATTCTAGAGCCAAGCGCCTGTCACCCTGAGAGCCCCTCCCCTGTCATTCCGAGGAGCCCCTCCGCTTTTCATGTCATTCCGAGCGCAGCGAGGAATCTGCTCTCTTGAGTGTCGGCGAGGTTCCATTCGCAGTCGGGGCAGGCTCCGCGAGGAAGAATCTGCTCTGGTCACTCGGCTGATCCACGAGAGCAGATCCTTCGCTGCGCTCAGGATGACAACGGACCCGCGCTCCAGGGTGACAGAGGGGGCCTGCCCTCGTCCGAAGGACTAATCCTCGTCCGGCTCTTCCGGTTCCTCGCGGCCCGGCGCCTCGGGCTCCTTCACGGTCATGATCTGGACGTATCCCTTGGCCTTCACCGCGTCGTTGAAGGCGGGGACGGCCTTGCCGTAGAAGTCGTCGAACTCCTTTCGCGCGGCGGCAAGCTGCCCGGAGAGGAGCGCGTAGACGTCCTGCTCCGGCTGCGTCGGCGGGTAGTCGGAGTTGCCCGAGACGTCGCTGCCGCTGACTCCCGACTCGGCCTGCAGCCAGATGAGCTTCAAGTACAGCTCGAGCGGGCCGCGGAACGACTTGATGTCCCCCTCCGCGAGTGTCGGCTGCAGGAGCCTGTCCTCGACGGCGCGGGCCTTCTTCTCGAGCGCGTCGGCGTTCTCGAAGGCGGCCTTGTCGGCCTTGCCCGCCTTGAGCATCCTGCGGAAGTCCTCGAGCTGTTTTCGGGTCCACTCGATCTCGTTGATCATCCGGGCGGCCGCGCTGATGTCCTCGTAGATCCCGCGCGAGAACTCCGCCGAGGTGGCGACGTCGGCGTCGCTTCGCCCCGTGCGGGGGTCCTTGAGGACGGTGAGTGGCCGCGTTGCGATCTCCTTCCCTTCGATCGTGAGCTTGACCGTGTACGTGCCCGGGGCGACGAGCGGGCCCTTCTTGGGAACGGTGATGCCGTAATAGAAGACGCCGCGGTGGTCCTTCCCGACGAAGCGCTTCTCCTCCCAGATGTGCGGGTTTCCGGCGGGCGTCGTCCGCATCCGGACGTCCACCGTCTGCTCGTAGGCGAGGTCCCAGGTGACGCGATTGATCCCGGCCTTGTTCGTTCCCTTGATGGTCCGGATCTTCTTCCCGGCGGAATCCCAGATCGTGATCTCGATCGGGTTCTTCTTCGGTCCGGCGTCCTCGGCTTCGCCTTCGCTCTCCTTCTCCGGGACCTTCAGCGGGTCCTTCAGCCAGTAGTTGATCGCGGCGCCGTAGGGCGGGTTCTGGCCTTGCGCCGCGCCGGAAGGCACGAGGTTGGGGCGCGAGGCGGAGCGGAACCGGTAGGCTGGCCGAGGATCGAAGAGATGCGAGGCGGAGGCGCGGACGGCGTCGTTCAACTGCTCGAGCGGAGTCACGTCGTCCAGGATGTAGAAGCCGCGCCCGTAGGTCCCGACGACGAGGTCGTGGAAGTGCTCCTGGATCGTCATCCAGTAGACCGGCGCGTGCGGGAGCTTGGACTGGAGCGGCTCCCAGCGCCCGCCGTCGTCGAAGGAGACGTAGAGCGCGTTTTCCGTCCCGGCGTAGAGGAGTCCCTTGCGGAACGGGTCCTCGCGCAGGACGTGCGCATACGACAGCGGGCTCTTCGGGATGTTCGAGGCGATCGCCTTCCAGGTCTTCCCGTAGTCGGCCGTCTTGTAGAGGAAGGGATCGCGGTTGTCGACCTGGTGCAGGTCCACGGCGATGTAACAGGTCCCCGCGTCGAAGCGGGAAGGCTCGACGCTGTCCACCGTGCCCTTGACCGGAAGGGCGGACGGGGCCGGCGTGACGTTGGACCAGTGGGCGCCGCCGTCGCGCGTGACCTGGACCTGGCCGTCGTTGGTGCCGGCCCAGATGACGCCCTTCTCGAGTCGCGACTCGGCGATCGAGTAAACGACGCCGGCGTACTCGACGGAAAGGTTGTCCACGGTCAGCCCGCCGGAGTCGCCCATCATGGACTTGTCGTTTGCCGTCAGGTCCGGGCTGATCGCCTTCCAGTGCTCCCCGCCGTCGGAGGTCGAATAGACGTACTGGCTTCCAACGTACACGGTGTTGTGGTCGTGCGGCGAGATCGCGATCGGGAACGTCCAGTTCATCCGGAGCTTGATCTCTCCGGCGTTGGCTCCCATCGTCCGCTCCGGCCACGGGCTGACGGTGCGGGCCATGCCGGTCTTCGCGTCGAAGCGCTCGACGACGCCGGCGTAGCAGCCGCCCCAGACGATGTCGGGATCCACCGGGTCGGGCGTCGCCCATCCCGTCTCGCAGCCGGCCGTCGAAGTCCACATGGCCGAGGAGATCGAGCCTCCTCCGGGCACGACGCTCGGGCCGCGCATGGAGCCGTCGTCCTGCATCTGGCCGTACACGAAGTACGGGATCCGGTTGTCGGTCGCGACGTGGTACATCTGGCCGATCGGCAGGCGCAGGGAGGACCACTGCCGGCCGCGCGTCGTCGAGATCAGGACCCCGAGGTCGTTGCCGATCATCATGCGGCGCGGGTCTTTCGGGTCTGCCCACATGTCGTGGTTGTCGCCGCCCCAGCGGATCTGCTCCGCGGTCTCGCCGCCGTCGTAGGTCGCGCCCATCATGTTGGACGGGAAATACACCTCGTTGGCGTTGTCGGGCATGACGAGCATCCGCGTGTAGTAGTGGGGGCGCTCGTTCAAGAGCCGGCTGTGGTTGACGAGCTTCCACTTCTCGCCGCCGTCGTCGGAGCGCCAGAGGGAACCGCGCTGGCCCGTCTCGATCAACGCGTAGACGCGCTGCGAGTCGCTGGCGGCGACGGCGACGGCGATCTTGCCGAGCGGCGGCTGCGGCAGGCCGTGCCCCGTGAGCCGCTTCCAGGTCGTCCCGCCGTCGCGCGAGACGAAGACGCCGCTCCCGGGCCCGCCGCTCTTCCTTCCCCACGTCTTGATGTCGATCTGCCACGCGCCGGCGAAGAGGATCCGCGGGTTGTTCGGGTCCATCGCCAGATCGGACACGCCCGTGTTCTCGTCCACGAAGAGGACCCGCTCCCAGGACTTCCCGCCGTCGGTCGTGCGATAGACGCCGCGCTCCTGCTGCGGGCCGTAGCCCGTCCCGATCGCCGCCGCGAAGACGACGTCGGGGTTGCGCGGGTCGATCGCGATCCGGGGGATGCGCCCCGTCTTCTCCAGGCCCATGTGTTTCCAGCTCTTCCCGGCATCCACGGACTTGTAGATCCCGTTGCCGAGCGAGACGTTCGACCGGATGAATGGCTCGCCCGTTCCGACCCAGACGACGTTCGGGTCCGAGGGGGCGATCGCGATTGAGCCGATCGACTGCGCCGGCTCGTCGTCGAAGACCGCCTTCCAGTGGATGCCGCCGTCGGTGGACTTCCAGACGCCCCCGGAGGCCGCGCCCGCGTAGCAGGTGCTCGGGTCCCCGGGCACGCCGACGACGGCGGAGACGCGGTTGCCCGGCGGCCCGATGAACCGGTAAGCGAGCCCGGCGTAAGGGTCGGGCGGCTTCGCCTCGGCCGTCCCGGTCGCCGTGGACTTCCGGGCCGGGGCCGCGCCCAGGACGAGGGTTGCCGCGAGCGCCGCCGCGCCGAAAGCCGACCATGACTTGCTGGCTCCCAAAGTTCCACCTCCCGAGAGTAATCTGGCCAAGCCGGGAAGAATTGGATTGTCCGGGACAGGCTGAGCGAGAATCTTACTCCGCCTCGATACGTATAAGGGTCGGAAACCTCACGAATCTGACGACGGAAGGAAGCCAATGAAAAGAATTCTTTCGATCTCCCTCGCGGCGACCGTGGCTCTCGCGTCGACCCGCCCTGCCGCCGCCCGACAGTCGCCGGCCGCGCCGGCTCCGGCCGCGTCCAATCCGTTTCTTGCGGCCAGCACGCTCCCGTACCAGGCGCCCCCGTTCGACCGGATCAGGGAGAGCGACTACCAGCCGGCGATCGAGGAAGGGATGAAGCGGCAGCTCGCGGAGATCGAGGCGATCGCGGACAATCCCGAGCCGCCGACCTTCGCCAACACGCTCGAGGCCATGGAGCGCTCGGGCGAGCTCCTGACGCGCGTCGCCAAGGTCTTCTTCGGCTTGACGCAGTCCAACACGAGCGAGACGATGCAGAAGATCAAGGCGGAGGAGGCGCCGAAGCTCGCCGCGCACCAGGACGCCATTTACCTGAACGCGAAGCTCTTCGCGCGCGTGAAGTCCCTCTACGACCGGCGCGAGGCGCTCGGCCTGGACGCGGAGTCCCGGTACCTCGTCGAGAGGTACTGGTTGAACTTCGTGCGCGCCGGGGCGCAGCTCTCGGAGGCCGACAAGACGACCCTGCGCGCCCTGAACCAGGAGGAGGCGAAGCTGACGACGGAGTTCACCGACAAGGTGCTCGCCGACACCAACGAGTCCGCGGTCGTCGTGGACAACAAGGAGGATCTGGCGGGCTTCGGCGAAGGGGACATCGCGGCCGCGGCCGAGGCGGCGAAGGAGCGGAAGCTCTCCGGCAAGTGGCTCCTCACCCTCCAGAACACGACGCAGCAGCCGGCGCTCGCGGCCCTCTCGAACCGGGCGCTGCGCGAGCGCCTCTTCCAGGCCTCGTCGCTGCGCTGCGACCATGGCGGCGCCAACGACACGAAGGCCATCGTCGCCCGCCTCGCGCAGATGCGGGCGGAGCGCGCGAAGCTCCTCGGCTATCCAAATTACGCGGCGTTCGTCCTGGACGACCAGATGGCGAAGACGCCGCAGAACGCCGAGAAGCTGATGACCGGCCTCGTGCCGGCGGCGACGGCGAAGGCCCGCGGCGAGGCGGCGCGGATGCAGAAGCTGATCGACGCGGAGAAGGGAGGCTTCCAGCTCGGCGCGGCGGACTGGGGGTTCTACGCCGAGAAGGTCCGCAAGGCCGAGTACGACCTGGACGAATCTCAGGTCGCGCCCTACTTCGAACTCGACCGCGTGCTCCGGGACGGCGTCTTCTTCGCCGCGAACAAGCTCTACGGGCTGACGTTCAAGGAGCGCAAGGACATCCCCGTCTATCAACCCGACGTCCGCGTCTTCGAGGTGTTCGACGCCGACGGCAAGCCGCTCGCGCTCTACTACGGCGACTACTTCTCCCGCTCGAACAAGAGCGGCGGCGCCTGGCAGGACAGCTTCGTGGACCCGAGCCCCCTGCTGGGGACGAAGCCCGTGGTGTACAACGTGACGAACTTCACGAAGCCCGCCGCCGGCCAGCCGGCGCTCGTCTCCTTCGGCGACGTCACCGCGCTCTTCCACGAGTTCGGCCACGCCCTGCACGCCATGTTCGCGAGCGCCCGTTACCCGACGCTGCTGTCCGTGCCGCGCGACTTCGTCGAGTTCCCGTCGCAGTTCAACGAGCACTGGGCGCTCGAGCCGTCCGTCCTCGCCAACTACGCGAAGCACTTCCGGACGGGCAAGCCGATGCCGCAGGCGCTCGTGGACAAGATCAAGAAGTCCCGCACGTTCAACCAGGGGTACAAGACGACCGAATACCTCGCGGCCGCGCTCCTCGACATGGCCTGGCACGAGCTCGCGCCGGACGCGCCGCGGCAGGACGTCAACGCCTTCGAGAAGTCCTCGCTGAAGCGCTTCGACGTGGACATGGCGCAGGTGCCTCCCCGCTACCACACGACCTACTTCTCGCACATCTGGCCGGGCGGCTACGCGGCCGGCTATTACGCGTACCTCTGGAGCGAGGTGATCGACGACGACGCGTACTACTGGTTCAGAGAGCACGGCGGCATGACCCGCGCGAACGGCCAGCGCTTCCGCGAAATGGTCCTCTCTCGCGCGGGAACGCAGGACGCCGCCGCGCTCTATCGCGCTTTCCGCGGCCGCGATCCCGAGGTCGAGCCGCTGATCGAGGAGCGCGGCCTCAAGTCCTCAAGCAAGTAAGAGGGAGTCTTTGGCGCTCCCTACCTGCGCCAGTTTTCGACGCTCAAGCCCTTTACGCGCGAGAACTCGCGGACGTTGTCTGACACCAGCACGGCTCCCGCCGAGATCGCATGGGCCGCGATGAGCATGTCGTGGGCTCCGATCGGCTGGCCCCGGCGTTCCAGAGCGACCCTGATCGCGCCATAGGCGGTGGAGGCCGCGAGGTCGAAGTCGAGGCAGCGGACCTCTGCGAGGAACACGTCGAGCCGGGAGTGATTCTGTACGGGGTAGCGGCTCTTGTCCGCTCCGTACCAAAGCTCCGCCGCGACAATGGAGCTGACGCAAAGGTCAGCGGGCAGAGTCCGTTGAATGCGATCGGCCACCCTGGGATAGCGCCCCGTCAGATAGTCGACGCACGCGTTGGTATCCAGAAGAAAAGTCAATGCCTACTCGAGCTCGGGCCCCGGCTCGGCCCGCCGCCGCTCGCGAGAATAGGGGAAGTCTCGCGCGGAGCCGGCGAGCTCGAGGAATTCACGGCTCCAGGCTTTCCGGCGCCCTTCGAGAACGACACGCCCTCCCTGGCGATAGATCAGGACTTCCTTCTCTCCCTCAAACCGGTACGCCTTGGGCAGCCTCACCGCCTGGCTTCCCCCGCTCTTGAAGAGTCTGGCTCGCATCGGCTGTCTGAACCTCCTCCAGTAAGTATATACCAAATGTAGATACAATAGCTCCAGGCAATTGTCTGGCGCTTTCCCCGAGGAGCCTTCGGCCCCCGGACCTCTTCATCCGTCGCGCCCCAGGGAAGAAGGAGTCTGGAAGGGGGCCAGGCCGGCTGCCGGCCGCGATCATGAATGTCCGAACGCTCGCGTCTTGACGACTCCGCTCGCGAGGACGGAGTCCAGATCCCGGTCGCGTGCCAGCACGTCACAGCCGTTTTCTTCCGCCAGGACGGCGATGAGACAGTCGCTCGTGGAGCGGGCCGTGATTCCCTTCCGCCGGAGCGCGCGATACACGTCGGCCGCGCGAAGATAGGAATCGATTCCCGCGGGCTCGAGAAACACCAGCTCTCGGAAGAGCGACGCAAAATCCGCCCGGCCCTTCTCTTACCGAAGTCCCTGGAACACCTCCGAAACGATCACTCCGCACGTCTGGACTTCGTCCTCACCGGCGATCAGCCTGGCGAGCGCTTCCGCGAGCCGGGCCTACCCGCGGATGGACGAGTCGGAGTCCTGGCCGTAGCAGGCCGCGAGCAGCTCGCGGCTGCCCGCCGGGCGGAGGCGCTCCCCGTCTCCGTTCGTTCCGCGGATGACGCGGACCGCGCGGATGCGGCTCGTCACGACGCGGTTGCCGAATTCCAGGCGCAGTCCGCAGGCGGCGACGATGTCCTGCTTGATGACGCTGCCGCCCCAGGTGCAGCCGGAGATCGAGAGCCGGACGGGGGAGACGCCCTGGCGATCGAACCATCCCCCCCAGACGCTGTAGGTCGAGTCGCCGAGCACGCTGATGCAATAGACGGAGTTCTCGGTCGCGACGACGACGCGGTCTCCGCGGCGCAGCTCCGACTTCTGGACCGGCTGGGAGATCCGGCCCTGTTCCAGGATGGCGTTGACCGTCCGGGCGCGCGCGATCATGGTTGCGGGCTCAATTCTGCCTCAAATCCGGCCTGGAGGATCGCATCCGTTAGCATGGCTTCATGCGACTCGCGTTGTTGGTCAGAACGGCCGCGGCGCTCGCCGGATTCCTGGGACCGGCGTCCGGAGCGCCCGCCGCCGGCCCGCCGCCCATCCAGAAGCGCCTGGAGACGGTGGTCCGCGAGTTTCCCGGGACCCTCGGCGTCGCGGTCAGGAACCTCGACACGGGTGAGGCGTTCGTGGTCAACGGCGACATGAGGTTTCCGACGGCGAGCCTCATCAAGGTCGCCGTGATGGTCGAGACATATCACCAGATGGCGGAAGGGAAGTTCCGTGCCGAAACGGCCGTGACGCTGGCCGAATCCGACAAAGCCGGGGACGAGCCCGTGGTCCTGAACCAGCTCCACCCGGGAATTTCATTGACGGTGTCGGACCTGCTCGTCCTGATGATCGCGTTCTCCGACAACACCGCGACGAACCTCCTCGTGCGCCGCGTCGGAGCCGCCAGCGTGGACCGCCGGATGGCGGCCTACGGTCTCCCGAACACGAAGATCTTCCGCCCGACCTTCCGCGACGGCCACGCCGACGTCTTCCCGGAGGAGGAGAAGGAGTTCGGCCTCGGCATGACGACGCCCAACGAGATCTCACGGCTGATGGAGCTGATCGCCGAGGGGAAGGTCGTCAGCCGCGCCGCGTGCGACGAGATGCTCGGGATCCTCGAGAAGCAGCAGGACCGCGCCATGATTCCGCGGTCGCTCCCGTTCGACCGGGACAGGATCACCGTCGCCAACAAGACCGGCTGGGACGAAGAGAAGCTCCCCGACGCGAAAGGCTTCAGGGGCGACGTCCGGACCGACGCGGCGTACGTCCAGAGCCCGAAGGCGCGCTACGTCATCGCGATCTGCGCCCGCCGGATCAGGGACAAGACCCCCACCGTGGACAACCGGGCCCTCGTCACGGGAGCCGCGCTCTCCCGGATCGTCTATGACTCTTTCAACGCGCGCCGATAGCGGCGATCTTCGTCTCCGCTCTCCCAAACGGCGTTGTCAGAGAGGGTCGTGGACGCGGAGACCCGCGAAACCGACGAAGCGGCTGTCGTGCGTCCAGACTTCGACGGCTCCATTGTCGAAAGCCGTCAGGCCGATCTGAAGATCGAAGATCCGCGGGCCGTGGACGCGGAGATCTCCCGCCAACCGCAGGAGCCGGTCCCAGAAGCCCTCGCGCGCCGTCCAGAGTTGAGCGCCGGCCTCGGTGATCAACGAGTCCAGGAAACCGCGGGCCTGCCGCGCCGTCGAGGCGCCGCCGGCGCTTTGAGGATGGGTGACGATCGCCCAGAACTCGGCGACGCTCGGGAGCGCGATACCCCAGCCGCGCGGGTCCTGGCTGGCCTCCTCGATCGCGCGGCGGGCGGCCCGGTGCTCCGGCAGGGAGGCCCGGTGAGCGTAGATCAGGAGGTTCGTGTCGATGGCGATCAACGCTCACCGCGGATCCACGCGTGCATGCGGGCGCGGTCCCGGACGTCCACGCCGGGAGGCAGTCCTCCCCTGGCGGTGACCCACCGGATCGGCCGACGTCGGGACCGGCGGCCTGCCGCGGGTTGCGCAAGCTCCCGGCGCAGGCTTCGCTCGAACACCTCGCGCAGCGTCTTCCGCGACTCGGCCGCCATTTTCTTGGCGGCGATGAGCAGTTCGTCCGGGAGATCGACGGTGGTCCTCATATGGGAAAACATATTAGCATAAGTATGCGCACGGCCGGGCCGTTCTGGAGTCACGGGTCCGGCTTGTTGCGAAGCGCGCCGACAGCCGCCCGGATGTCCTCCATCCCCTCTCGCATCCGCTCGGCGTGAGTGCGAAAGGAGAGGACGCAGATCCGTATCGCGAACCGATCTCCCAGCATCGTCCCCGTCAGGTAGACGCGCTTCTCGCCGTTGATGCGTTCCAGCAGGTCCCGGTTGATCCGGTTCAGGGCCGCCGCGTCGTCCTGTTCGCCTCTCCACCGGAACGCGACGATCGAGAGCTGAGGCTCGGCCAGGATCTCGACGCCCGGGATCTTCCGAAGCTCCTCCGCCGCCCACGCGGCGAGATCCAGCTTTTCGTCGAGGTTCGCGCGGAAGGGTCCGATGCCGTGCATCTTGATCGGGAGCCAGACGCGCAGGCCCCTCCAGCTCCGCGACAGCTCCGGCGAAATCTGGTTGAAGTCCACGAGATCCGGGTCCTCCTGCATCGAGGGGAGGTAGGCGGCCGAGAGGGCGTGCGCGCGCTTCAAGGCGTCGCCGTCGCGCACGAGAAGCGAGCCGACGCCGTACGGAAGGAAGAGGCTCTTGTGCGGATCGAGCGTGATCGAGTCGGAGCGCTCGACTCCCGCCATCGCCTTGCGGCCGCGCTCGGTCAGCAGGAAGAACCCGCCGTACGCGCCGTCCACGTGGAGCCAGAGTTTTTCTTTCGCCGCGACGTCCGCGAGCGCCGCGAGGTCGTCCACCGCGCCGGTGTTGACGCTGCCGGCGTTGCCGACGAGGAGGAACGGCTGGAACCCTGCCGAGCGGTCGGCCGCGATCGCGCGCTCGAGCTCGTCCGTGCGAATCCGGAAGCGCTCGTCCGACGGGATCTCGCGAACGTTCCCCTCCGGGAATCCGGCGAGCATCGCCGCCTTCTGGATGGAGTGATGGACCTGGTCCGAGGCGTAGATCGTGCCGGAGAGAAAGTTCTCGGGCAATCTCTCGCGCCGCGCGGTGACGACCGCCGAGAAGTTCGCGAGAGAGCCGCCCGTCGTCAGGATTCCGCGCGCCGTCTCGGGATAGCCCACGATCCCGCAGAACCAGGAGACGACGTTCGTCTCGATCTGCGCCAGGCCCGGCGCGGCGGCGAAGACGCCGACGTAGCGGTTCGTGGCGTCCGCGATCAGGTCGGCCACCGCCGCGTGCGGGACGCCTCCGCCCGGGATGTACGCGAGGTAGCCGGGCCCGGCGGTGTTGAACCCCTTCGGGATGACTTTCTCGAAGAGCAGGTCGAGGAGCTCGGCCGCCGGCCGCCCTGTCTCCGGCAGCGGCTCCTTGAGCGACCGTGCCAGCGTCGCTCCTCCGGCCGAGTCTCCCGAAGACTGCCGCGGCAGCGATTCGATGTACGCGAGGATGCGCTCCGTCGCCGCCTCGATCAGGCCGCGCAACTGCGCCGAGGAGAGCTCGAGCGTCCGGTCTTCGTTCATCGCTTTTCTCGCGACCCGTATCTTACGAGACGCTCCCAGTCTCTCTTTCTTGCCTGTCATCCCGAGGAGCCCCTCCGCTCCTCATGTCATTCCGAGCCCCTCGCCCCGTCCTGTCATCCCGAGCGCAGCGAGGGATCTGCTCCGGTCGCTTCGATGAGCCGTGTCCGCTCGGGACAGGCTCCGCGAGGAATCTGCTCTCATGAGTGTCAGCAAGGTTCCAAACGCAGTCGGGGCAGGCTCCGCGACGAGGGATCTGCTCCGCCACGAGGGCATCGCCGCGTCTCGTCGAGAACTGTCCGATCGTCCAGCTATCCCCGGCGCGGGCTCTCAGGCATACTGCTCCGGCGTTGTGGGGTAGTTGAATTGGTACAACGTCCGGCTGTTAACCGGAAGGTTGGTGGTTCGATTCCACCCCCCACAGCCAACCGTCGCTCCGCGCTTGCGCGGGATCTGTGCCTGCGGCGCACCGGCGAGCGACTCGGCCGGATGCGGCCTCGATCGCTCGCCTGATCCCGCTCAAACGCTGCGCTCCCGCGGCGGGAGGCTCCTCCCTCGCGTTCGCTCAGGAGACTCCTCCCGCCGCGAACGGAGCGGGAAGCGCACGGTCGACCCCATTCTCTTCCCTCGATCCCGGTTGGCCGCCTCGACTGCCAAGCTCTGTCAGTTCGCAACACTGATTATGTAGCCAGTCCTCCCGGAGCATGGATAGCCGCTTCGCTTCATTTTGTGAGCAGAGAGAGTCGTGTTCTTGCGCGTGAAGCGTTTGCCGCAATACGTGCATTGCACGACGTACCGGGGTCCTGCAGACTCTCGCAGGTGCGGGAGCGGTGCGAGGCCCTCGCTTCGACGGCTCACCGGGGGCGCGTACCTAAGGCTAGTCGAGGTGGAAAACTCGATCGGGTAGCGAGGCGAAAAGGACTCGCGGGTAATCGTGACGCCCTCGATCTTGTCAACTCGATACGAGCGCGGCTTGCCGTCACTTCGATGTACGGCGCACAGGATCAGGTTCTCATCCTTACTCTGCCTCAGCGAATACGGCTCGATTCGCCGAACGGTACCGCCGTACCGGAGGTCAATGCACAGTTGGTTCATAGCCGCGAAGCGCACGCGCTCGAGCGGGGCGCCGCCCGGCCAGGAGGCCACCGTTTGGGGCATGGCTGCGAGCACGGTGCCGGGAGCTAATGTCGGGAACGCAGGAAGCGGCGTTGCGGGGACCGCTCGTTCTTCCAGCCATCTGAACAGTTCACCGAGGCCCTCCAAATAGCCCGCGATGGGTGGCAGTTCCGGAAGCTGGTGGCCCAGCATGTTGGCCCACTCGGATTCCAGTTCTCCGCGGCGTGGCGACACCGCGATATCGTCAAGCGTGAGTACCCGAAGACCGTGATGTTGGCACTTGCGCGCGAAGACATTTCGAACGCTATGCGGCTCGCCCCTCAGGTCCTCCCTCCGGAAAATGTTTACGACGTCGTACAGGTCTCGCGGAAGTGTCCTCTCAGCAAGTGCCCGGAGCTTCTCCCCGAAGAGCTCGACCAGCCCATAAGAGAGCGCGGCCGCACCTTCCGGCAACCCGTCGCTGTAGGGGTGCGTAATGACTCTTTGTTCCGGCGGAAGCACCAGTATTTCATCGAGCGTTGCGTCGATCTTGACCCTGGGCAGGTCCCCTCCTGGGTTGCGAGGTCCGCGATACGACAGGCGGCCTTCGATTGACTGGCCTCCTCGCGGATTTCGGTAGCTTTCAAAGCGAATGCGTTCCCTCGGAAATTCAATGCCGGCGGCCTGGTAGATGCGGTCGACGATCTCGGTGAATATCTGTTGCAACTCGCCGGGCTCGGCCGGCGCTCCGGGCTGGAGTGTGAAGTCGAGATCCTCCGAGAAACGGTACGTCTCCAGGTAGCACTTTTTCAGACAGGTGCCGCCCTTGAAGATCCAAGTCGCCGCAAGACGGGTCTCGGCGGCGATTCCCCAGAGAAGCCAGCCAAGAACGTAGTCCTTCTCGACGACATCGTCGCGGAGAGACCACTCACTTGCCTTTTCTCGGATTTCCTGGAGCGGGATCATTCGTGGTCCGTGACCTGAACGTTCAAGCGAAGATTCCACCGGCGCACGAGTCGACCTTTCCGCGGCCCTGACGGATCGAGAAGCGAGTAGCCTTTGCTCACGTTCCGGAGGCAGAAGGACAACGTCTGCGGGGCATCGATCCCGAGCCGCTCGATCAGGAGACCTAGCCGTTTGAAAACAGTCCGGTTACCGAGGCGGACACCGTAGTCCAGGAGTTGCTGCTCTTTCCGATCATCGGAGTGGAAGTAAGCGGCCACAACCGAGGCCACATGGCGCATGCCTCCGCCGATCTCCGGCGAGTCGAGCACATCCACCACGGTTCTCTCCTTATCTGAGACCTCCACCGCGAGACCTTCCCTCCAGACGCTTCGGGTTCCGAAGAGGACATCGGCGCCGACCTTCTTCGCCAAATACCTGGCCCCCGCGATTTCTCCTTCCCTCGCCAACACGCGTCTCGCGGTGACAACGACGATGGTCCGAAAGAGCTGTTCCGTCAGACCCCAGTGCTCGCATGCGCTCCAACCGCCGATGTAGCAGGGCGCGAAGACGCGGCTGAGTACAGCCCACGCATCGGCCACGTTCTCGGCGCGGGGGTCGGCATCCAGAGGGACGGGTGCATACAGGCCACGCCGAAGGCGAGTCAGCCACCCCTTGGAGGCCCAGTGAGCCAGAAGTCTCCCAGCCACGGGTCTGTCGAGGCCCGTGATGGCCGCTGCCTCGGAGACCGTGAAGAGCTTTCTAGCCCGTGTCAGACTGCGTAGTTGAGTTCGGCCCGGTCCCGAAATCCCGGTATATTTAAAGTCGCCCACCTTCATTCAGGGTGAATCTTAGCGTACTCTGATATATCGTGCAAGGGGGCTAGTGTCCTGTCCCAGAGATTCGGTGACAAAAGCGTTGGATGGAAGTCAGGATTTGATCGGCGGTTTTGACCCAGACGAAGGGTTTGGGGTTTCGGTTTCGGATGTCGACGTATTGGCGGATGGCGTGTTCGAGTTCGAGGGTGCTGCGATGGACGCCGCGACGCAGCTGCCGATTGGTCAGTTCAGCGAAGAAGCGCTCGACCTGGTTGATCCAGGATGCTCCGGTGGGCGTGAAGTGGAGATGGAAGTGAGGGTGTCGGAGGAGCCAGCGTTTGATCAGCGGGGTCCTATGAGTTGCGTAGTTGTCCAGGACGAGATGGACATCTGTCTGGCTGGGGATGTTGCGGTCGATGTTGTCGAGGAACTTGCGGAACTCGATGCTGCGATGGCGTCGATGGTTTTCAGCGATGATCTTGCCGCTCTTGACGTTGAAGGCGGCGAAGAGCGACGTGGTGCCATGGCGCACGTAGTCATGGGCGCGCCGTTCGATCTGCCCGGGCCTCATTGGGAGGACAGGTTGACTGCGGTCCAGAGCTTGGATTTGCGGCTTCTCGTCGACACAAAGCACGATCGCACGGTCGGGAGGATCCAGGTATAGGCCGATGATGTCTCGTACCTTCTCGACCAGCAGCGGGTCAGTCGAGAGTTTGAAGCTCTCGCTCCTATGGGGCCGCAAGCCAAAGGCGCGCCAGATGCGCGCGATGCTGGTTCTGCTAAGACCGGCGCGCTCTGCCAGCGAACGCGTGCTCCAGTGGGTGGCGTCCTTGGGCTTGGTCTCCAGAGTCAGTGTCACGATTCGCTCGACCGCGCTGTCGCTGATCTTGCGTGGGGCCCCCGGCCGAGGCTCGTCGACAAGCCCATCCAGACCGCTCTCGATGAAGCGCTGCCGCCAGCGACCTACGGTCTGTCGGGTGATACCCAACCGCTCGGCTACCTCCCCGTTGTCCTCGATTTCGGCGCAGGTCAGCACGATTCGCGCCCGCAACGCCAGCGCCTGAGCCGTTGTACGTCGGCGCATCCAAGACTCCAGTCTTTCCCGCTGCTCCACGCTCACGCTCAAAATCGCTTTGGGTCGACCAGTTCGCATCGCCATCCTCCTTGTACAGGAGAACAGCCCATCTCGGAATATAGTTCTAGTATTTCTGTGTCAGGATACTAGTTCTCTGTAACAGTGAAATTAATATCGTTCATGATTCGTTGTGCTGGTCATGGAAGGAACGATTGAACTGACGACGCAGGAGCGCAGGGAGCTGGAGCGACGGACGCGGTCGCGCAGGTTGCGAGTGGAAGACGTGCGGCGGGCGCGGTTGATCCTGATGTTGGCGGCGGGTGAGTCCTACCTGACGATCCGTAGCGCTTTGAGGTGCGATGCCGGCTACGTGAGTCGGTGGAAGAAGAGGTTCGAGACGGATCGCTTGGCGGGACTCTACGCGCGGCACCAGGGTTCCAAGCGGCGGGCTCTGACGACACCCGTCGAGGCTCGGATTCTCGCCTGGACGCAGAAGAAGCCCAGCGATGGAACGACGCACTGGAGCACGCGGCGTCTGGCCAAGAAGCTCGGGATCAACCACATGCTGATCGCTCGGGCTTGGGCTCGGGCAGGGCTCAAGCCGCACCGAATGAAGCGGTACATGGCTTCCAACGATCCCGCCTTCGAAGAGAAGGCTGCCGACGTCATTGGTCTCTATATCAATCCGCCCCAGCATGCCGCGGTCTTCTGCCTGGACGAGAAGACAGCCATCCAGGCTCTGGATCGGCTCGTCCCGGTTCTGCCCCTGTCTCCGGGCCGGCTGGAGCGGCACGGGTTCGAGTACCTCAGGCACGGCACGCTCTCGCTCTACGCCGCGCTGGACGTCAAGAGCGGTCGAGTCCTGGGCCACCCCGCCGCGCGCAGTACCTCGGAAGAGTTCGTCGCCTTCCTGGCAGAACTGGTCGCAACCCAGCCTCGAGGCCGCCAGATCCACATCATCGCCGACAACCACTCCGCTCATAAGAGCAAGCGGGTCGCCCAATTCCTGGCCGACTTTCCCAACGTCCATCTCCACTTCACGCCGACCTATTCCTCCTGGCTCAACCAAGTAGAAATCTGGTTCTCGAAGATCGAACGCCAAGTCATCGCCCGAGGCGTCTTTACCTCGGTCGCTGACCTCTCCCGCAAGCTGATGCGCTTCATCCGCCACTACAACAAAGACCCACGCCCCATCAAATGGACCTACACCAACACCGCCCGGCGAATCCTCCCTGATAGCGTTTCAACTGTTACAGGCAACTAGAGCCTCTCTTCGGGAAGCCGAGAATCGCGGAAGCAGCCCGTGCGATGTCCTCGCTACAACCCGGAAGTCCAAAGGCACAGACCCTCGAAGTAATACACCATCGCAGCACTGACCCCAATCAACCACATTCGTGCACCCCGGGGGTGAACTCGAAAAGCAATTAATACCGGCCGTAGTGAGACGCCTGGACCCGAGTCACCCCAGCTGCGAAGATTCAGTGGTACATCATGAAGTGCTTGCAAGTATTCTTACAGTCGCCCTTACAGCTACCAGAGCATGTCGGGCATTTGCCCCTGGTCAGTTCGTACCGCACACGTTCCACTTGTTCGCTGTCTACCTCGGTAGCTATGCTTACGGTGGACCGGTCCAGGGCCCTGTCCAATTCGGCGATCGCCTCTGGTGAAAGATTAAGACTCATTGCAGCCTCCCTTCTCTATCGAGCCTCACACGCTCCAGTGCTGTGTTTGGATACGCTTGATCGCGGTTATAAGGTCCCGCTCCTCTCGGTGATCCTTGATCGTTAAAACGCCCCGTCTAATCAGATTCCCTTTTAGATATGAGTTCGCGCGCGCTACCAGTTTCGTGAAACTACACAGACCGCTGTCACTTAGGGCTGGTCTGCTCCCCGATTTTCTAAACACCGTGGTTCTGTGATTGCTGGGCACGAAACTCCTTTGGCGAAAGGGAACCGAGAGCAGAATGAGGCGCGACGCGGTTGTAGTCGTCGAGCCACCCTGGCAGCTGCCGGATGACGGTGGCGGCGTCGGAGAGGTCGGCGGCGCCCACGTAATCGCGTTTGATTGCGTTGACGAAGGCCTCAGCCATCCCGTTGGACTCGGGGCTGTAAGCCGGTGTGGTGATCGGTTTAAACCCCAGCAGTCTCGGCGTAGAGGGCCGTCTCCGTCGAGACGTACGGGCCTCCGTTATCCGAGAGCCACTGGATCTCGATGGGAGAGCGCAGAACCCGTTCTCCGAAACGGGTCCAGAGAGCGCGATCCGGAAGAAGCCGGATGTCATGCCCGTTCAAATCCCGAGCCTCTGCCACGTGCCCGATGGCCTCCCGATCGTGGCAGTCCAGGGCGAAGGCTGCCCGGACGGTCTCTCCGTTCCAGCACTTGATGTTGAACCCGTCCGAGCACCAGCGCTGGTTGGAGGAGGGCATGGAGACCTTGCCCGTGTGAGGCCGGTTGATCCGCCGCCGCATCTTGCCCGGCAGCATCAGGTCGTTGATCCGCATGACTCTCCGGATCCGCTTGTGGTTGTAGGGCTTCTCGCCGGCGGCCGTCCTGTCCCGGTTGACCAGAGCCCAGGTGGGCCGATACCCGTAACTGCCTCGTTGGCGGGTCACCCGAAGGACCTGGTAGAGCACTTCGGTGTCCTCCGCTCGGCGGTAAAAGCGCCCCTGGCGCGGCCGGTTTCTCAGATACGCCGTACTGCGAGCCACCTTGAGTGCCTGGCAGACCACCGTCATCGGCACTCCGGTCACCGAGCGGATCCTTTGAACAAGTGTGGACTTTTTTTTACCAGCTCCCGGGCTGCTTCAAGAACCTCGATGATCATCGCCTGCTTGCCCACCAGCCGCTGCAGCTCCCGGACCTGCTGTTCGAGCTCCCGAACACGGCTGGCCGGAACCACGTCCTCGCCTGCCGCCACCGCGGCTGTCCCGCCGCGTTCCACCAGCCGCATCCAGTTACGCAGAACCGACGGCTGCACCTCGAGCTCCCGGAGAGCTCGGCCATTGTCTTCTCGCCGGATGTCACCTGCCCAACGGCTGCTCGCTTGAACTCAACTGAAAAGAATTTTTTTTTTTTTTTTTTGGTCGGTCGGTCTCGGGCTGAGCCTGGAAATCGTCCATCAGACCCTCCTCGCGCTCGGTTACCTTCATCACAAGAACGTCATCCACCGGGACATCGCCCCTGACAACCTGATGCTCACGTGCGATGACGAGGGAAACAGCCGCATCAAGCTGATCGATCTGGGCATCGCAAAAGTTCTCGATCGCCATGTGGATATGACCTCTTCGGCATCCTCCTCGGAAAGGTCCGCTATGCCTCGCCGGAGCAATATGGCTCTCTCCTGCCCGGGGAGATCATCGACGGCCGAAGCGATCTTTATTCGCTGGGGCTCGTCCTCTACGAGCTGCTGACCGGGCGCAGGCCTTTCGTTGGCGAAAACGCCGTCGAATTCCTGCGCGCTCACGTCTTTCTAGATCCGATTTCATTTTCTGTGACCGATCCAGAGGGCCTCGTTCCAGAGGAAGTTCGCGCCGCGGTCCTCAAGGTGTTGCGGAAGAGGCGAGAAGACCGTTTTCCGACGGCAGCGGATTTCGACCGTGAGATTCTCGCGCTGCGGAACCGATTCGCCCGTCCGCTCGACATCGACCCGACGCCGGAGATCATCTCCCTGGTTCGAGGCGCGCCGACCGATGGGCCGGAATACGTGACACCGGGCGCGCAGGACCGTTTGAATCGGCAGTTTTCTGCGTATCCGACCCCCGTTCCGCAGACCGATCCGCGCGCCGTCCTTCCCGAGACCGTCACCGACACGGGGACCATGTCTGCAGGCCCGAGTGAGGACGGGGTCCAGGAGAAGCAGGCCCGGCTGCTCGAGGAGATCACGGATCGGGAACACAACCGGGATGTGTCCGGCTTGAGGGCGATCATCTTGACCTTTCCGACGGGAAGCCGTGTCGAAGAGGCGGCCCGAATCGCGATTGCCCGAGTCCAGGAGGAGGTTGCGCGCGAGAGGCGGGAGGCGGAAGAGGAGGAGTGGCGCCGCTGTGAATCCGAGGGCTCGGAGGACGCTCGGAGCGCCTATCTCGACCGGCATCCGAAGTCGCCCCGGCGGGAGGAGGCCGTCCAGCGGCTCTCGGAAAGTCGGGCCTTCCGCGAGGCGGCGGAAGCGGACACGAGCCTGGCCTGGTCACGATTCCTGGGCGAATGGCCGGAGGGTTCGCACCGGCAAGAGGCCGGGCGACGAGCCGGGAAGGCGAGGGCGAGGGAGAGAGATGCCCTGACAAAGGCGACCGTCGCCGGCACCACGGATTCCTACCGGGCATTCCTGAAGCAGCATCCCGACTCGTACCTCGCGTCTCAGGCCAGCCGTTACCTCGAGGAGCAGATCGCCTTCGAATCCGCCCGCCGCAAGGATACGGTTCGAGCCTGGCGGGAATTCGCCTCTCGCTGGCCCTCCGGCCGGCTCGCGGCGAGCGCCGCGTCGGCCCTCGAGGCAGCGGAGCAGCGCGAGGCGAGAGCGCTCGACGAAGCTCTCCAGCAGGGAGCCCCGCGGGCCTTGCGAAGGTTCCTCGCGCGATTTCCGGAGGCGCGAGGCCGATCGCGAGCGGAGATCGCTCTTGAGGAATCCCTCGCATTCGAAGCGGCCGGTAAGGAAGGGAAGGCCGGCTGGGAGCGGTTCCTGCGGACCAATCCCAACGGCAGATACAGCTCCGACGCCAGGACGGCCCTGAACGAGATCCACGAAAGGGAGGCCGAGGAGGAGCGCAGACAGCAAGCAAACAAACTTCTCCTGGAAATCGAGGCTTTCGAAGTCGCCGGCCGATCAGACGACCTCGAGTCGCTCGCCGAGACGCACTCGGGCAACGAAACGATTGTCGTCGCCGCCCGAGCAGCTCTGGCGCGGCTCGAAGAGTCGCGGCGGCGCGAGAAAGAGGAGCAAGAAGCGCGTGAGGCCCTTCGGCTCAAGCTCGAAGCCGAACAGAAGCGGCGAGAGGAGGAACAACGCGCGCGCGAAGCGGAAAGGCGGCGCGAGCTGGAGGCGAAGCTCCAGCGTGAGGCGGAGAAGCAGCGCCGGCGGGAGGCCGAGGAGCGGGAGCGGGCCGCCGCGAAGCAGCGGGAGTTCGAGGCGAAGCTTCAACGCGTGGCGGAGAAGAGGCGCCAGCGAGAGGCCGAGGAGCGCGAGCGGGCCGCCGCCGAGCAGAGGGAGATCGAGGCCAAGCGACAGCGCGAAGAGGAAGAGAGAAAGCGCGAGGAAGCGGCCCGTCAGCGGCAGCTGGCCGAGAAACGGGACCGGGAAGCCGCCAGGCAACGCGAGCTGGAGGCCAAACGTGAGCGCGAGGAGGCCGGTCGCCGCCAGCGGGAGGCGGAGGAGTGCAAACGCGAGGAGGCGCGACAGGAGGAGCTCGAGGCCAGGCGCGAGCGCGCGCGCGCGGACCGATTGCTGCTCGAAGCGGAGGAGCAGGAGCGAGAGGCGGCGAAACAACAAAAACTGCAGGCTAGGCGCGACAGAGAGGAAGCCCGGAGGCTTGAGCGCGAGAAAGAGCGGCTCGAGCGAGCCGCGCGGAGGACCTCGGGGGAAACGGCCAACCGCGCTCGCCTTCTCCTCGGCCTGGCGGCGGTAGTCCTGGTCGGCGCCGGAGGAATCTGGATCGCGACCCGTGGAGCGAGCAAGCCGAAAGTGAAGGAGGAGACTCCAGGGGAGGCGCCCGCTCCGAGCTCGCTTTTGCAAATCGCGCAAGCTCCCCGTGGCCCCGTGGAGACCGCCGTCACGGGAACCCTGGTCATCGATGCCCTTCCATGGGGAGAAGTAGTTAGAGTTGAGGATTCGAAAGGAAAGAACTGGGTCGGCGGCACGCCGGCCTACACCCCCATGGCCCTCGAGTTGCCGGCCGGAACCTATTCGGTCGTCCTGAAGAACGGCAATTTCCCCGGACGGACGATCTCGATTCCGATGGCCGTCGCCGAAGGAGCGAGCGCGAAATGCGCGGGCAGTTTCAAGACAATCGACGCCGCCGCGTACTTCGAGAAGGAAGGCTGGCGGCGATGAGCTCGTCTTCGAGAGTCCTGCGCGGATGCCAACTCGGCGCTGCCTTGCTGTTGGCGGGACTGCCACTGCTCTCGCAGGACTACGAGGCGCAGTTCGTCAATGGAGTCAGGGCAATCGACGGCGGAAACTGGCCCGAGGCCATCTCCGACTTTCGAGCGGCCATCGCGATGAGGCCGCAGGAGACCTCCGAGCCGGTCCAGGTGTACGGGATGCGGATGCGGCCGTACCTGCCTCACTACTATCTCGGCTTCGCTTACGCCAGCTCCGGCCAATGCGCGGCCGCGATCGGGGAATTCGCCATATCGGAAAGGCAGGGCGCGATTCAAAAGGGAGCGGAGTACAGGAGCCTCCTGAGGCTGCGAGCCCGATGCCTGGCGCCCGCTCCCGCGCCGGCAGCGGCCGTCGTCCTCTCTCCGGCGCCGATCCCCTTACTGACCCCGACCCGGAGGATGGTGATTCCGGGACCAGACGCCCGGGTCCAGGCGGCCCGGGTTCCTTCGCCTCCCGGGGAGACGGCGATATCGAAGCCAAACCTGTTGAAGCAGATCATTCCCCAACCGGCCGTCGTTCCGCCGGCTCTTCTGGAAGGCGCTTCCGCTTACTTCGCGGGGGACTATGCCAGAGCCGTGCAGACCCTCGCGGCGGCGCCCGATTTCCTTGATCGCCGGGCCGCCGCTCAGGCGCGGCTGTTTCGTTCGGCCGCGCGTTTCGCTCTATACATCGTGGGCAGGGCGAAGGACGACGACCTGCAACAGTCGGCGCTTCGCGATGCAAACGACTGCCGGCGTCTGGATCCCACTCTCGTCCCGAGAACGTTGGTGTTCTCGCCTCGGTTCGTCGAGTTCTTCAATAAGGCCGTGGAAACGTCGAGGCCGGCCTCTTAGCTCGGATCCACGAAGAACATCCGAGTGTCTCTCACCTCGTTTCCTGCATCCGAAGGCCGTCCGGCGGGCACGAAACACGGAAGAGGACGGTCGGCGCAAGCTCCCTGATGTGAATGAATTAGGGCCTCCTGCGGGAAGGGGTCGAACCTTTGAACTTTGGCCGGCCCGCGAAGCTGCGGACACCAAGCCTACGAGAGGTAGAATCCTCCACCAGATCCATAAGGAGACAGTTCCTTGCAGGACCCTGGCACGATCCTCGAGGGAAAGTACGAGATCCTCGGCACGATCCGCGAGAGCGAGACGGGCGCCATCTACAAGGTCCGTCACGTTCACCTGGACGAAATCCGGATTCTCAAGGCCATGCGCCGACAGGGGGACCCGGGCGACGAAGCCGGGCGCCGCTTTTTCCGGGAAGCCAAGACGCTCACGCACCTGAGGCATCCCAATATCTGCTCGATCCTTGACCTCTTCCAGGACGCGCAGGGAACGTCATACATCGTCTTCGAATACATCGACGGCGTGAACATCTCCGAGCTCCTGGACGCCTCTGGTACTCCGAGCCTGCCCCTCGCCCTGGAGGTCACGCACCAGACACTCCTCGCGCTGGAATGCCTGCATCGAAGAAACATTGTTCATCGCGATATTGCGCCGGACAACATCATGTTGGCGCTGGACGAGAACGGCCAGGCAAACGTCAAGTTGATCGGTTTGGGCTTCGCGAAGTCACTCACGACGACGGTCGACATCACTGGGAGTGGCAGTTTCGTCGGCAAGATGAAGTACAGCTCGCCCGAGCAGCTCGGCGCCCTCGAGGAGGGCGAGAGGCTCGACGGCCGCAGCGACCTGTATTCGCTCGGAGTCGTTCTCTACCAGATGCTGACGGGCATCCTGCCGATTCGTGGTGACCGGCCGCGCCAGATTCTCGTCGGCCATCTTTTCCTGTCGCCGACTCCATTCATCAAGAGCGACCCCGAGGGGAAGGTGCCTCAGGAGGTCGCGGGGGTCGTCTTGAAAGCGCTCGAGAAGAAACGAGACATGCGTTTCGCCTCCGCCGAAGAGTTCGACAGGGAGGTTGTCTCGTTGAGAAGTCGTCTTGCGACCCCCGCGGATGCCGATACGACTAAGCCCCTGACGATCGGCGAGGCCTGGCGAGCGGCCTCCGCGCCCTCTGTCCTCGGCCCGCGTCCCGTCTCGGCGGCACTGAAGCGGGATTCGACGCCGGCTGTGGCTGAGCCGACGGCGGGTGTGAAGCCGGCCGCTCCCGCGAGGCCGGCGCAGGCTCCTGCGGCCACAGCAACAGCATCGAAGCCGCCTTCTTCCCGGAAGAGAGAGCATTTTCGACTGGCCATCGGCGGCACGGTCGCCGGCCTGATATTGATCGGCGTCTTCCTTGTCTCGCTGCACCTTCGTTCGAAGCCGAACACGCAATTGCCTGCACCCACGTCGCCGCCGACGCCTCCCGTAGTTGCCACGGCATTGCCCACCCCCCAGGCAATGGCAACAGTGGCGGCCATTCCGGTTGGCAGCGCGGAGATCGAGTCTCCGACACCGGCGCCGGTCCCGCCGGGGTCGGCCGCCGAACAGGCGCGGTCGCGAATGGCGGCGGCCCGGTCGGCCGCCGACGCGGAGGACGCGGCGGCCCGCGCCCCGAACACCTACCGTCTCGCCAGGCAGAAGGAAAGCGAGGCCCTGGTCTTGTTCGGACGAGGAGAGTGTTCTCCCGCGGGAGAGGCTTTCCTTGGCGCGCAACAATTGTTCGAGAAGGCCCGGGGGTCGTCCATCCGATGGAAGCGCGAAGCGATGGTTGCCGCGAAACGTCGGATCGACTTGACGCCTGCCGCCCCGGCGCCGGCGATCACCCGCGGCTCGCCACGCGCCGGATCGGGGCCGGCCGGGGCCTCCGATCCGGTCCGGCTGGTGCCCCCGGTCCTGGTTCGGGAAGTTGGCATGAACTATCCGGGTTCCGACACGTTGCCTCCCGGGCCCGATGAGATCGCGATCGTCGTCGAGGCGGTGGTCACGGACTCGGGAGAGGTCCGCTACGCGCAGGTGGCCCGCCTCCAGCACTTCGTCCTCGACCGCGCCGCGATCAACGCGGTTTCGAACTGGCGTTTCCTACCGGCGACCGTGAACGGAAATCCTGTCTCTGTCCGCATCAAGGTCACGAGCATTGTCCGCAGGACGAAGGATCTTCTCGGGGACCGGTTGAAGGAGATCTCTCGGGAGGCCGAGACGGTCGGCCTCGCCGCCTCGGTTCCCTCGCAGGCAGCCCAGTAACGATGCGACTCTCCGTCGCCGCAGCCGTCCTCGCGCTTCTCCTCGTCGGCACGGCGGCCGCTGACGACGAGGTTCCGATACCGGGAGGTCCGACGGCGATCAGGCATCTCTTCCGGCTCGAAGGGGGCCAGCCGTTCTTTCTCGACCTGCACCGGGTGCTGCTTTTCGAGGGGAACCCTAGGGAGTCGTGGAATCACATCGAGCGAAGGAGGACCGTCGTCTCTTTCGTCGAGGACCTGGCGGACTGGCGGAGCCGTTTCGGGAACCCCGCCGCCTTCTCCGCCGTGGGGAAGGAGCCGTTCAAGAAAGTCAGACTTGCCCTGGAATGGCTCGGGTTCAAGGTGAGGGGGGAGGGCCGGGCGTTCACCACGATTCAACGGGATGACGATCAATCGCTTCGGCGCCAGTCTTTCCTCGACACGCTCGGGGTTCCGCTCACTGAGTTTCTCAAGAAGTTGAAAGAGGGAGAACTCGTAACGGTCGCTTCCCAAGACCTAACCGCTCCGCTGCCTTTCGGTCTCGCGGCCTGGCGCGAGACTGTCCGGGAGCCGCGCCTGTCCGCGGGCAATGCCTTCCTCTACTTCGTCAAGAACGTGGATGCGTCGCGGATGCTCGTGGCGCTTCATGCGCTGGACACCGACACGCGGGACGAGCTCCACGGCCTGATTCGCGATGAGAAGGGGCACGAACTCGGATGGAGAATCCTCTACGATGAGGTTCTCGATACCTTCTGCCGCTTTCCTGAGGCGCTGATGATCCGGGACGGACGTTTCGTTCTCCCGGGAGGCAAGGATGCCGAGGCGGTCTGGATCGACATCATCGGGAGACAGACCTCCGAACGCCCCGCCTTTCTGACCGCTCTCTATACGACGGACCAGGGAAAGGCGGCATATGTCGTGGATGTCTTCCAACAGCTTCCCGAGGCGATCGGCCGGGAGCTGCTGCTCGGCAAGACGGGAGGAGGCCAGAAAGCCGTCAAGCGATTCCGGCGTCTGTACAAGGCGATCGAACGGTCGGGAGAGAGCTTCGCCTTCACCCGCCGGGACCCCTACGACTTCGCGCACCTCGCCCGGTTTCTCAAGCTCTCAGACGAGGGGACCCTGCTTCTCCCCGCGGTGGATCTGGAGAACGGGGAGTTTCCCCGCGGCGAATCGGAACTTGCGGCGCTTCTCGCCAACGCCCGGCAGTTGCCGCCCGAAGAGACCCTTCGAAAACTCCTGCGCGGCACCACCGGCGACGCGTCGGTCCGGTTTCCGGCGCAGCGCCGCTTCCTGTTCGTTTCGAGCCTCGTCGAGGGGCGGCCCGCTCTTCATGATCCGGGATTGGCCCTGCTGCTGTCTCGGGGGCTCGATCGTTTCCTGCCGGCCTACGCGGTCCTGGAGGATCTCCCTCTGGATGGGCCGACCCTCGCGCGCCGATATCTCTTCACCCTCGACCGGCTGGCTCGCCGCGCACCGTCAAGGGAGGCCGAGGTTAGCGCGGGACTCTTCCAAGCGAGCGTCGAACTCCTCGCGCTGCTCTCTCGAGCCCAGGCCTTAACGGATCGTGAGACCCAGGAGCTCTTTGTGGCGCTGCTAGCACAGCCTCTCTTCACGAGAGAGAAGGTCGGCGCCGGCAACGGTGAGAGGGAGCTGTACCAGTGGTACTCCGATCGCCTGTTCGGCGCTCTCCGGGCTGCGGAGGGGCGGTATATCGAGGCACAGTCTCGCGAGGACTCTCGGCGCGAATTGGCCTACCGGGGAGCGCTGGACGACCGGGATAAGAGAATCGAGGTGCGACTCGCCCTCGAGAGGGCCGCCGAGGAAAAGCGGCGAGCGGAGGCCAAAGCGAACCTCCGCTCGTTCCTGGAGCCCGCCTGCGTCAATGACGACAGGTTCGTGGGCCCTCTCGCGTCCCGGTCGCTGGAGCTGGAGATCGATCTGGCTGATCGCTTCGCGGCCGAGCAGGCGGCCGGCGAACCCCCGGAGGGGGAGGCGCCGAAGAGTTCTCCGCTTTCGCCCCCGGAACTGGCGCAGGCCTGGACCGCCGAAGCGCTGGTGATGGAAGAGTGGCGCTCCCGGCCGCTCCCCCCCCCGGTGCCTCTTCCCCGCCAACCCGGCGCCGTCCCCGGAACCTCGTCCATCGTGGATCCGACCGAGCCGTTTCCGGTTTACATTCGCGTCACGATCCCCGAGAAGAGTCCGACCTCCGACGAGCTCCTCACTCGGGCCCTCGCCGGGGCCGCGGCGCCGTCTCGATTCGAGTGGCGCGGCGGCACCTACTTCTTCGATCCTACAACCGACGACGCGAACCGGCGGCGAGAGTTTCGTGAGAAGCAGCAACTGACGCAGCTCGAGGACATCGACTCGATCCAGGCCGCTCGGGACGTGCTCGTCGCCGCCGCTAGGAAAGGCGATCTTGGGGCAACGAAGACCGCGCTGGCTCATCTCGCGACCGTCTTGAAGATTCTCCCCGGAGCCGCGAAGCCGGACGGAGACGATGAGCGTCTCCGCAAGGAATACGCACGGGCCCAGGAATGTACATTGGAAATCGCTCAATGGACCAAACCAAGGAAACTCGCCGAGATCGGCGAGTACGTGAATGCCTTCGACGCTGTCGTCGCCGAGAGACATCTGGAGGCCCTTCTCGGGCACGTTTATGCGGCCGCGATGGGAGACCCGAACGACCTCTACTACCAGGACCCGGAATTCGTCCGCCGGCATTCCTTCCATTCCTATGACTCGCGCGGGAGCATTGTGGAGCGTTTCTTCGCTCCGACCGAGCTCATCACGGGAGAGGCCGGCGCGGGATCGCGCGTGACCGGATCGATATTCGGTCTCCCGGACGTGCTCGGAGGGCTCCACGCCGACCAGCTTCGGCACGAGCCGCTGTCCTTCATCGCCAACGACGACATTCGCGCGGGTCTCGTCGGCCCGATTCACCGGATGTCGGCGGTGATGCTGGATGACGATGCGCTGGAATTCGTGGCCGCCTCCTCCCGGGCGTCGGAGCAGCTCTGCGCGGCCCTGGCCGGATTGACTCCGGGAGAGCGCTTCCGGATCTGGAGCGACCTGGCTCGGGACCTCGTGCCGCGATCGCGACTCGTGCTTGTCTCGAAGGTCGGTCCCAAGCCGTCTCCCGGCGGCGCTCTTTCGGATTACCTCTCTCCCTCCGATCTCTGGCTCATCGGACGCCGGATCGTTCTCTCCGGCGGCCCGGCCTCGGTTCCCGCAGCCACCGAAGCGAGGAACGCGCTCGAGCGGTTGCGAAAGAAGTTCGGAGAAGAGGGAGCGCGAGATCGTCTCGCTCAGTTCGGCCCCCGCGCGGTCTGGTACGCGGGCCGATTTCGATTGACCGATATGGACCTGCCCGCATACGAGCGACTCGCCTCGTATAGAACGTTGCAGCTTCTGAGCGACCGACTCTACGACTTGAAGATCGCCGTTGCCTGCCGCATTCAGGATGCGGGCCTTCCGGCCGCGACGCTCCCGCTGGTCCTGCCCGCGTACCTCGATGAGATGCTGGCCGGGCTCAAGATGACCTTCGGGTACGACTGGTCGACTACGGTCCGCGCGGCACACTCCTTTTCGAAAGCGGATCTGGATCGTCTTCTCGACCAGGCGGTCCGTTCCGGGCGGCTGGTCCGCGACCAGTCGGACGACCAATTCGCTGCAAATCCATGACCCTTCGACGACTTCTGCCTCTTGCCGTTCTTCTAACCGCCGGGGTGGGCGTTTTCGGCCAGTCGGCACCGCCGCCCATGCCGGTCCGGCCGGTCATCCGGTTCATCTCTCCTTCCCCTGCCGATCTGCTGTTGGGAGAAACGCGCATCGAGGTCGAGGTGATCGGGGAGCAGCCGGAGGAGGTGGACTTCTTCGTGGACGGCCGCAAGATCGATACTGTCACGGACTCGCCGTGGCAGACCTTCTGGGAGGCCGGCGACACGCTGCGACAACATCTGATCACGGTCGCGTTGCTCCGTGGCGGCCGAGAGTTCGCAACCGCGTCCTTGCGGACACGCGAGGTGGGATTCACGGTTGCCCCAACCGTTCATGCCGTCGGCATCTCTCCGATCGTGACAGACCGGAATGGCCGCCCTGTTCCCGGGTTGAATCCGAAGGAATTCCTCGTCTTCGACGAAGGCCAGATGCAGAAGATCGAGACGTTCGACTCGACGGACTCGCCAATGGCGGTGATCCTCGCCCTCGATACCTCCGGCTCCATGCTGGCCCGGCGCGACGACGCCCGGGGCGCTGCGCACGCGTTCCTGGACGCCCTCAGGCCCGAAGACGAGGCCGGAATCTGCACCTTCAATTCCGCGATCGTGGAGATTCCGGACCTGACTCAGAACCGCAAGGCTCTTCATGAAAAGGTCGATCAGAGCCGTCTTGAAGGAGAAACCTCCATCTACGATGTCGTTGCCGCCGCGCTTCGCGGGTTGAAACACGTCAAGCGACGCAAAGCCGTGGTCCTCTTCACCGACGGCCTGGACAACCGCAGCCGGCTGTCGGTCAATCAGGTCATCGAGATGTCGCGGGTGGCGGAGGTGTCCGTCTTCTCGGTGGCGCTTGGAGCCGACGAGTCGAAGGTGCCGATGGTCTTCCTGAACCGGCTGGCCGAGGAGACCGGAGGACGATCGTATTTCGTCCGCAACGTCCGAAAGCTGCCCGAGATTCTCCACTCCATCCTGACCGACCTCAAGAGTCAGTACTTTCTCACCTACACGCCTCGGAACCTGGAGTCACGCTCTCTGCATCGAGTCGAGGTTCGAGTCCTCCGGCCGAATGTCATCGTTCGTGCCAGGAAGGAGTATGTGATCGAGTAACCGGCAATCACCGCGGCGTGTGAGCGACAGGCGGGCGTTTTCCTCCGTCACACTTTCGTCACACCGATGGCCAGAGAGGCTTGATGAGAGCAAGGAAACCCTGTAACGACAAGGGTTTCCGGGCTTCTCGATTCTTCGGAATCGAGGGTTCGATTCCACCCCCCACAGCCATCCGTCGCTCCGCGCTTTCGCGTGATCTGCGCCCTGCGGGCGCACCGGCGAGCGGCTCGCGCGGATGCGCGCTCGACCGCTCGCCTGACCGCGCGAAAGCGCTCCGCTCCCGCGGCGGGAGGCTCCTCCCTCGCGTTCGCTCGGGAGACTCTTCCCGCCGTGAACGAGAACCAAGAGTCCGGTCGGAATTTGTCGAGGGAACGAGCGGCCTATAATTCCGGCCGACGTGTCTCAGACAGTCGGCTCTCGGTCCAGCCTGCGTGAGGTCTTGGCGCTTCTCGGCGAGGACCGGATGGGCGACGTCTGGCGCGGTCGAGATGAGACGTTCCGCTTCACGCGCCTGACGTTTCCGGACACGGCCGGAGCGAGGTTCGCGTGATCCATACCCGGCTGGCCAACCGCTACGAGATCCTGGGGGAGCTGGGCCGCGGCGGGATGGGTGTGGTCTACCGGGCCCGCGACCCGGTCTTGAACCGCGAAGTCGCCGTCAAGCTCATGTCTTCGACGGATCTCACGACAGAGCTCGAGGAACGGTTCCAGCGGGAGGCGCAGGTCGTCGGGCAGATGGACCACCCCGCCATCGTCCCGATCCACGACCTGGGGCGGCACGAGGGCTCGCTCTTCTTCGTGATGCCGGTCGTCGGCGGAACGAACCTGTCGCGCCTGCTCCGGGAGCAGACGCTGTGTCTCGGCGACGTCGTCGACATCGGGATCCAGGTTGCCGACGCGCTCGACTACAGCCACTCGCGCGGCGTCGTGCACCGGGACATCAAGCCGGCCAACATCATGATCGCGCGCGAGGAGGGGTCCACCGTCCGTGTCCGCGTGATGGACTTCGGGCTCGCGCACACGGCCTCGGAGTCCCGGCTCACCAAGACCGGCACCCTGGTCGGCACCGTCGCCTACCTCTCCCCCGAGCAGGTGGCCTCGCGCGCGTTCGACGGCCGCTCGGACATCTACTCTCTCGGGATCGTCCTCTACGAGTGCCTCGTCGGGGAGCCGCCCTTCACCGGGGACGTCCAGTCGATCCTCTACCGCATCGTCCACGAGAACCCGCAGCCTCCCCGCGCCCTCGGCGCGGAGATCCGGGAGGAGCTGCAGGACATCGTCCTGCGCTGTCTCGAGAAGGACCCGGGCAAGCGTCCCCAGCGGGCCGGACAGATCGCGGACGCGCTGCGCCGCCACAAGTCGAGCCTGGCGACCGACGAGTTTCGGATGTCGCTCGTGCTGAGCGCCAGCCGGACGGTCGCTCTCCCCGCGGCTTCCAAGTTCATCGGCCGGGAGAAGGAGTTCGCCGAGCTGCAGCGGCGGTTGAACGCGGCGATCTCCGGCGACTCCCAGTTCGCGGTCGTAGCGGGCGAGCCGGGCGTGGGCAAGACGCGTCTCCTCGAAGAGCTGAGAAACCTCGCCCGGGTGCGCAAGGTCCGCACCCTCTACGGCCGCTTCATCGAACAGGATCGCTCCTTCTCCTACCAGGGATTCTGCGAGCTCATCGAGGACTACTTCCTGTCCCGCGACTCGGGGAGCTCCTCCGCCGAGCGCCCCGATTTCTCCGATCTCGCGGCGGAGTTAATCGCGCTCTTTCCCCAGCTCTCGGAGATCGGCGAGCTGCGCTCGGCCGTCAGCGGCGAGACCCGCGCGGCGGCCGCAGGGGAGGAGAAGAAGGCCGAGGACCGGATCCAGATCTTCGAGCTCCTGGCCCGGACGCTGACCCGCATCGCCGGCGGCAAGCCCCTCCTCCTGATCCTCGAGAACCTCCACGGGGCCGAGATCTCGATCGAGGCGCTCCAGTACATCGTCCGCAGGCTGCGGCCGACGCCGACTTTGATCGTCGGCAGTTACCGGCAGTCGGAGACGGACAAGCGGCATCCCCTGACGCGGATGCTCGATTCCTTCACGGATGATCCGCGCTTCGCTTCGCTGACGCTCGGTCCGCTTTCCGCCTCGGAGCACCGCAACCTCGTCGAGTCCCTCGTCGGAGCGCCGAAGGTCTCGGACGACCTCGCCCGGAGGCTCAAGGACGCGACGGAAGGCAACCCCTTCTTCACCAAGGAGCTGATCCGGTCGCTCGTGGAGTCCGGCGAGATCGCCAGGGACGACACCGGAGCATGGAGCTTCTCGAAAGGGGGAGCGATCTCAGCGGATGCGCTGCCGGCGACCATCCAGCAAGCCGTCGAGAAGCGGATCGAGCGGCTTCCGGAGGAGCTGCGCGATCTGCTGTCGATCGCCTCCGTGCTGGGCAAGACCTTCGACGCCCGGGACCTTGAGACCCTGGCGGAAGGGGCCAAGGACCTCGACGACGCCATCGACCGGCTGATGCGCGAGGGGCTTCTCGAAGAGGAGCGCGAGTCGCGCGGCGACCGCCTGACATTCTCGAGCGGGATCGTTCGGGACGCCCTGTACGGAGGCCTCGCCCGCCGCAAGCGCCGTTCCCTCCACCGCAAGTACGCCGGATTCATCGAGCAGCGCTCCGCGGGCCGGCTCGAGCGCATCTATCCCGAGCTCGTCCACCACTTCTCTCAGGCCGACCTCCCGGAGAAGACGGTCGAGTACGCGCTGAAGCTCGCGCAGAAGTCGCTCGACTCCTTCAGCCCGGAGGAGACGGTCCGCGTCGCGAAGATCGCTCTGGACTTCCTCGAGGACGAGGAGTGGACCGGCGAGCGGGCCCTCGAGGGAGAGGCCCGGCTCCTCCTGGCCCAGGGCCAGCGCCTGGCGGGCAACGTGGACGGCGCTCTGCGCGAGGCCGAAACCGCGGTCCGGGTGCTCGAGGCGCAGATGCAGCCCCGGCGGGCCCTCCAGGCGATCCTGTTCGCCGCGGAGACCGCGTGGCAGTCCCGCCGGATCGAAGAGGCGCGGCAGTGGGCCGATCGGGGGATCGAAGCGGCGCGGGCGGGGGGCGACTCCGAGAGCCTCGCGAAGCTGCTCCCGCTCATCGCGACGCTCGCCAATCTGCGCGGCGAGTACGCCAGGGCGGCGGCGTACCAGGAAGAGATCGAGAAGCTCGCGCCGAAAGAGAAGGCCGCCGAGATCGACGTCCCGCGGGGCGGGACGCTGGTGGTGGCCGTGGCGAACCCCATCGCCGCGACCGAGCCGGGGACCTACGAGACGAACGAGGAGCAGGAGGCCCTCGCGAACGTGTTCGAAACGCTCGTGACCACCGACGCGCAGGGCAATCTCACGCCGGGATTGTGCGAGCGCTGGGTCCTCGAGGAGGGCGCGCAGACAGTGCGGCTGCACCTGCGTTCGGGTATCGTCTTTTCGGACGGCGCTCCCCTGACCGCTTCCGCCGTCAAGGCCTCCCTCGAACGTTCGATCCGGCTCTCCCGCAACCAGATGCCCGCGGCCTTCGTCGCGATCCTGGGGGTCCCGGAGTACCTGGAGGAAAAGACCGGCGAGGTCTCCGGAATCACGGCGGCCGGGAGCGGGGAGATCGAGCTCCGGCTCAGAGACCCGCTCCCGATCTTCCCGTCCCTGCTCACCGACCCCCGGACAGGCATCGCCGCCGTCGGCCCCGATGCAGGCGGGACCTCGGCCATGCTCGGCACCGGGCCGTTCCGGAAGGTCTCCCAGGACCCGGATCGGGTCGTCCTCGAGCGCAACCCCCGCTCCTGGAAGGAGCCGGCGCGCCTCGACCGGATCGAGTTTCGGCTCTCTCTCTCGGCGGCCACGATCGCGCAAGGCCTGCGGTCCGGGGAGCTGGATCTGGCGCGAGACCTTCTCCCCCGGGATCTCGAAGCCATCCTCCGCGAGCCCCGTTTCCGCGCGGGCCTGGTCGAGACTCCCAAGAAGAACTCCTACTTCGCCACGTTCCACACAGGCACCTCCGCCGGATCGAACGTCTCTCTCCGGCAGGCGCTCGCAAGCACTGTGCGGACGCAGGATCTGGTCTGGGGCGCGCTGGGGCGCTTCGCCCTTCCCGCAACCGGCGTGATCCCGCCTGGAATCCTCGGACACGACCCCGGCAGGCGCCAGGCGCACCTGCCGCGGGAGAAGGCGATCGAGATGATCCGCACCTGCGGGCTGCCGTTGCCCGTGCGACTCAAGGCCTCCGTGCACCCGATCCTCCAGAACCAGTACTCCGCCCTGACTCAGGCGCTCTTTCGAGCCTGGGCGGAGCTCGGCGTGGAAGTCGAAGTCGTCACGAAGACGATGCCGGAGTTCCTCGAGTCCTGGCACGCCGAACGGGACATCGACGTTCTGCTCGGACGCTGGATCGCCGACTACGACGATCCCGACAACTTCACCTTCACCCTCTTTCATTCCGGCAGCGGTTCCCTGCGCACCTACTTCTGCTCGCCGGAGGCCGACCGGATTCTCGAGGAGGCCCGCTCCGAGGCCGGTCCGGCCGCCCGGGAGGACCTCTACCGGAAGTTCGAGCACGTGTTGCTCGACTCGGCGATCCTCGTGCCCCTCTTCCACGACGTGGATTACCGCATCGCCAACGCCAGCGTCCGAAACCTTCAACTTCGGAGCATCGCTCCCTACGTCAACTACGCCGAAGTCGGAAAGGCGCCGGCGCAGGCGGCGCGAGCGGTCTCCGAACGGCCGGCCGGCGGCGGAATCCTGAACGTGCCGATCGCGGGGGTCGTCCGGAGCTTCGATACAGCGTTGAGCGTCACCGCGGAGGATTCCGAAGTGATCTCGACGGTCTTCGAGACGCTGACCTGGGCTGTCGAGGGCACCCGGATTGTTCCCTGGCTCGCCTCCGAAGTGATCATGGAGAAAGAGGGCACGCGGTTCCGGTTCCGCCTTCGCCCGGGCGTACGGTTCCACGACGGGCGCCGGCTCACCGCCCGCGACGTTCGTCATTCCTTCGAGCGGCTGCTGGCGAACCCGCAGAGCGCCGCCCGGAGCCTGCTGTCTCCCGTCCGCGGAGCGGCAAGGCTTCTCGAGGGAGTCTCGACCGACCTCGAGGGCTTTCACATCGTCTCGCGGACGGAGTTCTTCATCGATCTGGAGAAGCCCGTCTCCTTCTTCCCCGCCCTGCTCTCCTACACGCCAACGGCGATCGTCCCCGAGGGGACCGGAGTCATCGGGCCGAGCGTGCGCGAAGGCGCCGTCGGCACGGGCCCATTTCGAGTTGTCAGCTTCGAGCCCGGCCGGCGGCTCGAGCTCGAGCGCAATCCCCATTACTGGCGAGAGGACTGCCCCCGAAGCGAAGGGATCGTGTTCCGGTTCGGGGTCCCGCCGGAGCAGATCCGCGACGAGTTTCTGGCGGGCCGGCTTTCGCTCGCGTCGGATCTGCTGCCGGCGGACGCGGAAGCCTTCCGGCACGATCCGCGGTTTGCGTCCGGTTACCGGGAGAGCCCTCGCCTGACCACTTACCTCGTCGCCTTCAACAGGCATCGGGGAGTCCTGACCGACGTGGAGCTGCGCCGAAGCCTGCTGCGAGCTGTCGACGTCGCTGGATTCGTCCGCAAGACTCTGGGAAGGCTGGCGATCCCCGCGCAGGGCATCATCCCGCCGGGCCTTCTCGGCTATTCGGCCTCCGGTTCCGGCTTCGGAGCCGGAGCATCGAGTGACGCCGCCGGTCCGGACAGCTCGACGCGGGCGACGGTCTCACGAGAGACCGTCGAGCTGTCGGCCGCGGTACACCCCATCTTCTACGGCGAGTTTTCGGCTTTCGCCCGAGAGCTCACAGAGGCGTTCCGCGAGATCGGCTTCCTGATCCGGCCGATGAACAAGACGATGGCCGAGTACATCGAGCTCACCGGGAAGGGAGAGACCGACCTGAACGTGGGGCGCTGGAATGCGGACTATCCCGACGCGGACACGTTCGTCCATGGCCTATTGCACTCGGAGGCGGGCTTCCTGGGCCGATACGCGGGCAGCCCGGACGTGGATCAACTGGCCGACCGCGGGCGCGCGGAGACGGACCCGCGCGTTCGCCACACCATCTACCGGCAAGTCGAAGAGACGATCGCCCGGGAGGCTCTGCTCCTCCCGCTCTTCCACGACCAGGTCTACTGTTTCGCGCGGCCCGAGGTCGAAGGGCTCGCCACCGTGAGTCAGGGAAATCCGTCGGTTGCTTACGAGAATCTCAGGATCCGGCGATAGTGGTTGGCGGAGAGGACGGGACCGTGACTGTCCTGGCCCGGGAGAGAGTCGCGGGCTGACGCACAGACCTGTTGTGCATCGCCGCGTGGGGCGATCACGTTTCTTGATCTTCATGAGATTCGCGACCTGGCCTCACGACACTTTTGTCTTGCAGGTAACCGGAAGGGAGCGGGGCGGAGCGTGGGCGCCGGAACGCGCGGGCTATTATGGGAGGCGGTGTCTCTGAAACCCGGTTCCCGGCTTGGCCCCTATGAGATCGTGTCCGCGATTCGGGGCCGGGGGAATGGGAGTGGTCTACAAGGCGCGGGACACGCGCCTGGGGCGGACGGTCGCCGTCAAGGTCCTGCCGCCGCACCTGTCTTCCTCGCCGGACATGCGCGAGCGCTTCGAGAGGGAGGCGAGGACGATCTCGCAGATCTCCCACCCGCACATCTGCGCGCTCTACGACGTCAACCGCGAGGGGGAGACCGAGTACCTCGTCATGGAATACCTCGAAGGGGAGACGCTCGCGGCCCGCCTGATGAAGGGAGCCCTGCCGCTGGAAGCGGCGCTCCGGTACGGGATCGAGATGGCGGATGCCCTGGACAAGGCGCACCGGCAGGGGATCGTGCACCGGGACCTGAAGCCGGGCAACGTGATGCTGACCCCGTCCGGGGTGAAGCTGCTCGACTTCGGGCTGGCGAAGGCATTTGAACAGCCGCACGACGCGGCCGGAAGAGAGCAGGCGGCCGCGTCCGGGCATCCCATGGCTGGAGACGACCTCACGGCCCTTCCGACGTTGATCGGCGGATCGGACCTCACGCGGGAAGGGTCGCTCGTCGGCACGATGCCCTACATGGCGCCCGAGCAGCTGGAGGGGAAGAACGCCGACCCGCGGACGGACATCTTCGCGCTCGGCGCGACGCTCTACGAGATGACGACGGGCCGGAAGGCGTTCGAGGGGCCGAGCGAAGCGTCGTTGATCTCCGCGATTCTCCGCGACGAGCCGAAGCTGATCTCGCATTTTCAGCCGATGACGCCTCCCGCTCTGGAACGCGTCATCAAGACCTGCCTGGCCAAGGATCCGGAGGACCGCTGGCAGAGCGCGCGCGACGTCGGGACCGAGCTGAAGTGGATCGCCGAAGGCGGCTCGCGGGTCGGAGAGCCGGTCGCCGCGCGGCGGCCGCGCCGCCCGCGGGTCGCGTGGACGCTCGCCGCGCTGTTTGCCGCTGTCGCCGCGGCCGCGCTGCTGCTGGCCTCGCGGCCCGGGCGCGTCGCCGGGCCGCTCGCCTTCCGCCAGCTCAATTTTCGGCGCGAGGCCATCTTCCGGGCGGCTTTCGCGGCGGAGTCGGATACGGTCGTCTACAGCGCCGCGGTCGAGGGGAACACACCGCAGATCTTCACGATCCGCCCCGATTATCCCGAGCCGCAACCTCTCGGCCCGCGCGGCATGCAGCTGCTCGCGGTCTCCTCCAAAGGCGAGCTCGCCGTGCTCGTCGGCGCCCGGTACGTGTGGCATCGGCTCTTCATCGGCACGCTCGCGCGGATGCCGTTGAGCGGCGGCGCGCCGAGGGAGATCCAGGAAGGGGTGAGGCAGGCCGACTGGTCGCCGGACGGAACGCGGCTGGCCATCCTCCGCGAGGTCGGCGGAACGGATCGGCTCGAGTACCCGATCGGTCACGTGCTCTGCACGGCGAGCGGCTACATGACCGACGTGCGCGTCTCCCCGCGGGGGGATCGGATCGCGTTCTTCGAGCATCCGCGCAAGTGGGACGACCGGGGGTCCGTGAACATCGTGGACCTCGCCGGAAAGAAGACGGTGCTTTCGGATGGCTACTGGAGCGCGCGGGGGCTCTCCTGGTCGCCGGACGGCAGAGAGATCCTGTTTTCGGCGAGCCTGAGCGGCGGCAGCTACGTCGTGTACGCCGTGACGCTGGCCGGAAAGAGACGCCTCGCCTACGAGGCGCCCGGCGGCCTGACGATCCAGGACGTGGCCCGGGACGGACGGTGGCTCGCGACCCGCGCGGACTTTCGCTACAGGGCGATGGTCCACGTTGCGGGCGAAGCAGGGGATCGCGATCTTTCGTGGCTCAATACCTCGCACGCGCGCGCGCTCTCCCAGGACGGGCAAACTCTCCTCTTCGCCGAGACCGCGCTCGGAACCGACTATGCCGTGTGCCTCCGGAAGACCGACGGCTCGCCGGTGGTCCGGCTCGGAGAGGGATGGCCCGCGGACCTGTCCGCCGACGGCAAGTGGGTGCTCGCCGTGGTCCAGTCCCGTCCGCCCCGGTTGGTGATCTATCCCACCGGGGCCGGCGAGACCCGGCGGCTCGAGCGGGGCGGCCTCGAGAACTACGCGACCGCCCAATGGTTCCGCGACGGCAAGAGCGTCCTCATCTGCGGCAACGAGCCCGGGAAGGGGACGCGCTTCTACGTGCAAGGAGATCGGCGGGGGCGCTCCGCGGCCGGTCACTCCGGAAGGCACCCGCGACGGGTTGCTCTCCCCCGATGGGACGCTCGTCCTCGCGCGGGGATCCGCGGGGACGTACTCGCTCTATCCGATCGCCGGGGGAGAGCCGCGGCCCGTGCCGGGGCTCGCCGAGGCGGACGTCGTCGCGCATTGGAGCGCCGACGGGAGGTCGGTGCTGGCCTACCGCCGCGCCGAGATTCCCTGTCGCATGGATCGCGTGGACCTCGCCACCGGGCAGCGAAGCCTCTTCAAGGAGATCGCCCCCGCCGACAGCGCGGGTCTCCTCTCGATGCGAGGGATCTTCGTCACGGATGACCTGCGGTCGTACGCCTATACGGCCTACTACCAGGTTGCGAGCCTGTTCGAGTCGGAGCGCCCGCAATGACATGCGCTATGGCGCCCGCGGCGACGGTAGAAGCGACGCCGATGACGCACACTTCCTCTACGGTCGGGATTTCCGGCGGGATGCAATCCGACGGCGGGGGAGTCGGGCAGACGCGATTCCCAGTAGCGGAGGGTCACGAACGGCTGTCGCCATGCTTCGGAACCCGTAGGGCGGCGCCGCGCGAGAGGATGCCTTCGTCGTTTCCGTCGACTACACTGCCGGCAACAGCCGGGATGGAGCGGCTGGGCAAAGAGTGAGGGACTGCGAATGACGGAACCGAGCGGCGGCCGGCTCTCTCTCGAGATACTCGCGAAACTCGATCGTGTTCGCTTCGGCTCGGCGGCCAGGCAGCGGGCGAGTCGAACGATCGGGGACATCCAGTGGCGGCCCGCGCAGGCCGGCGCCATCCAGCGCGACGACCAGCGAGCCACCTGGCATTCCGGCAACGTGACGGCGGTCCTGTCCGACGGCCAGGCGGTCATCGCGGGCGCGCAGTCCGGAGGCGTCTGGCTGATCAATCCCATTCCCGGCCCGAGCTATCGCGATGGCTACCGCGCGATACCGCTGAGCGACGGCTGGGACACGCCCAACGTCTGCTCCCTCGCCTACGGACCGGAGGGGAATCACCATGTCTTCGCGGGTTGCCGCGAGGCGGACAGTCTCTTCCTGATCGAGTTTCAGGCCGTGACCGGCGCGCTCGTCGTCAAGCGGTCCGACCTGGCGATTCCCTTGCCCTGGCGCACCACCGTTCACGCGATTGCCGTGGTCGACAACGCGCGGAGGATCGTGATCGGAACCAACTCCGGGGTTCTCTGGTCGGACATCCCGGCTGCGCCGGTGGATGTCGAGGCTTACGCGTGGACACCGGCGATGGGACTTCCGTCCGGGCCATGCGGTGCGCTCGCCCGCGGACCCGGAACGGGCCTCGCGGCCGGGGCGTCCGACGCGACGGGCATCTTCGAGTCGCCGCTGGCTCCGCCGAAACCCAGCCGTCTCTTCACGGGCGACTGGCAGAACGGCACGCTCGCGTTCGCGCCGGCTACGGTTCCGGCGGTGGCCGGATCCGGCGCCTTCGGTTTCGTTCTGGCGTCCTGCGCGAACGCTCGCGACCGCGTCTATGCCGCGGCGATGGACGACGACGCGATGATCCGCTGCGTCCTCAGATCGGATGACGGCGGACAACACTGGACGGCGGTGAGCATCCCGGCCGGCGCGGGAGAGCAGGGCTATCACAACCGGGCGATCGCGGTCTCTCCGTACAGGCCGGACGTCGTGGCGCTCGGATGGCAACACGGCCCGTTTCTTTCAACCGATGGGGGCGCGAGTTGGACAAAGCTCTCCGGGGCGGACGACGACACCGACGCCAACGGGCAGCCCTGCCGCGGAAGCCGCAAGGGGTTGCATGAAGATTTGCAGGATCTCTACTTCCCGCCGAACGCTCTCCAGGCCGATCACCTGATCATCGCGAGCGACGGCGGTGTGATTGCCACGCGCGATCTCGGCCGCTGCTTCGACAGTCAATACAATCGCGGTCTGGGCGTGCTCCAGTTCTACGGCCCGGGTCATAACCCGTGGAAGCCGACACTGGCGGTCAGTTCCCGATTTCCAGGCCTTCTCGCGGGCGGCACGCAGGACAACGGGAACGTGACGCTTCACCCCGACGCGGACGCCGGATCTGTCTGGCATCACCTCTTCGGCGGCGACGGCGGCATCACGCGGTTCGTGGACGCTCTCGGGGCGCTGCTCCATGTGAGCAACGCCGAGCCGAATGTCCAGCTCACCACCTGGAACGAGACGGCTCGCGCCTTCAACGGACCGGGCGCCGTGGTGCCCCGGGACGGCGAGGCCGGCGGCCTGACCCCGAGCGCGCTCGAGGCCGTGGTCGAGCCGGCGTGGCGCCGCGACGGGCGGCTCCTCTACGCCTGCGCCGGGGCGACCACCGGGGTCGTGTACGGGTTGTTCGCCGACGCGGACGGCTCGAACGCGGCGTTCCGATCCATCGCGAACGTCGGTCCCTCGATTACCGCCGTCGCTTCGCTGTCGGGAGCGGAGATTCTGATCGGGTGCTCGGACGGACGCATCCTCGCGGTGGACAGCATGTCCGGACTGTGGACGGAGCAGCCGCAGGACGGCAGCAGCCCGGCCTCGGGGTCGGTCTCGCGGTTCGAGGTGCTCTCCAGGGATCTCGCGTACGGATTAAAGGGCGGCGTCCTCTTGCAGTTCAACGGCCAGCGTTGGACGGCGCTCCCGGCCGATCAGGAGTGGGTCGTCTTCACGGTCGAACGGACAACGGGACGCCTCTTCGCGGCGTCGACGATCGATGTCTTCAGCAGCGCCGACGGCGGGAAGACCTGGACCGACGCCTCCCGCGGCTTGCCGGCGTGCGCGTATTGCACCGACCTGCGGATCGGGGCCGACGCCGATGGAGGCAGCACCCTATACCTCACGACGTACGGCCGATCGGCCTGGCGCGCCGCGATAACCCTGCCTCCGGACAGTGGTCCGAACCTCGAGCTCCCCCCGCAGGCTCTGGAGATCCTGTTCGGCGTTATCCAGGACGGCGGCGGCGTCGTGCGCGTCGGTGGGCGGCTGGTGCGCATCCAACCCGGCCGGCCGGCGACGGACGTTCTCTCGGGCCTCGCGATCGACCAGATCGCCCAGGGGATGTCGCCGGAATCGGGACGCGAGATCCGCACGACGACGCTGCAGCAAATCGCGAAGGCCATCGGCCGCGCCATCAAGACGCTGAGGTGACCGGATTTGCCGTCTCCGGCAAACGGGCGGACACGTGCCGGAGGGCACGTCACGCGCGCGCAGCGAGGGCGAGAGTCAGGACGTTCTGCGCGCAACGCGCGGCGGCGCGAACGCGGGATCGACGCGCCAGAGGCGATCGGATCGGAGGAGGCGCGCCAGAGGAAGCGCGGCGGCGATGACGCTCGGGCCGACGCCGATGACGCACGCTTCCTCGACGGCCGGGATTTCCGGGGAGACGCATTCGGCCGATGGGGCGACGCGGCAGGCGTGCTCCCAGTAGCGAAGGGTCACGAAGGCGGTCTCGCCGTGCTTGGGGACGCACAGGGTGGCGCCCCGGGAGAGGAAGACTTCTTCGCCGTGGGGATCGATCGCGTAGCCCGGTTTCACGACGATGCGGGCGGTGTCGGGATCGGTCGCGGGCTCGACTCGGACTCCGAGGCCGGAGACGACTCCATAGCCGAGGAGCGCGCGGTTGTGAAGCCGGCGTTTCTCGCGCTGATAGTCCTGCTCGGCCGCGAGGGCGGCCGCGTCGAGTAACCGGCCGGCGAAGAAGAGCGGGCGCTTCACGCTTTCGTGTCCCGGCGCGGGGACGCCGGCGAGCGCGGCGAGCGCCGCGGCCGCACGCAAGGCGGCGGGGCGGCCACGCGGAATCCCGTCGGCCCGGAAGAGGAGGCCCTCCGCGAGGAAGGCGAAGACTTCGAGGAGCGTGACTCCCGGATCGGACTCGTGGGAGCCCGTCCATTCCGGAAAGTGCTCTCGCAGAGCCCGGCGGAAGTCGGCGGCGAGGGGCTCGAGCGCCGCGGCGTTCGCGGTGGAGACTCCCGGGATGGGCTTGACGCCCGGATCGGTCTCTTCCACGTAGACGCCCGGGTACAGGTATTCAGGCATGGCATTCTCCTCGGCGGGCTGCCGTGCGAGACGAGGCGCCGGATGATAGCCGAGACGGCGGGAAAGAAAAGGGCCGGCTGGTTTCCAGCCGGCCCTCGGATTCCGGGTTCGCGAGGAATTAGAAGGTCTTGGTCCAGGTGCCGAAGGACTTGAACGCGTTGCCTCCGACGAGCCGGTCCACGGTCACGTCGATCGTCTTCTTGCTCGTCGAGGTCACCGGCGCGGCGGTCGGCGCCAGGAGGAAGCCGTCGCGCAGGTAATGGCTGGTCGCCACGCCGCTGTAGGTCACATCGAGCCGGCTGTTGGCGGCCGTGTCGTTGAACCAGAGCCTCGCGGTGCCGCTGCGGTGCCCCGTCACGCCGATGCGCACGGAGAGCGTGAGGCTCAGGGTGTCGCCCCCCGTCACGAGCACGGGGGCGGAGAGAGCGACGGCGATCGCCCGCAGGGCCGCGTTGTTGAACCCGCTGCTCCCGCCGGAGACATTGTCGATCTCGCCCGTTCCGATGAGCGTCCCGTTCTTGCGCACCTCGGCCTTCACGTCGAAGTTGGTGCCGACGTCGTCGCTGTTCTTCAAACCGAGCCAGATCCTGGCCGTGACCGGGGCGCCGACGTAGTCGGAGACCAGGAGGGTGAAGGCCTGCACCGCGACCGGCGGCGTTCCGTTGCTCGCCTGGAAGGTCACGTTGTAGGTGCCGGCGGTGCCCGCCGCGGGCATTCCGCCGAGCGTTCCCGTGCCGTTGCCGTTGTCCACGAAGGTCACTCCGGCCGGCAGCGACCCGATCCTGCTCAGCGACGGATCCGGCGACCCGGTGGTCGTCACCGTGAAGGTGTTCGGGGTGCCCACGAGGAACGTGGTCGTCGCCGCGCTCGTGATCGCGGGCGCGGTCCCGGCGGCCCCGGCGGCGCAGGCGGTCGGCAGCATGACGTGCGTGATCGCCACGTCGTCGACCCACCAGCCGGTGCTCGTGCCGGACGCGTTGGTGGAGAGGACCCAGCGGACCCGGACCTGCTGGCCGTCGTAGGCCGAGAGGTCCGCCGTGTAGCTGGCGGCCGGGTACGCGGGCGTCCCGATCACCTGGGAGAAGACCGTGTTCGCGCCGCTCACCGGGAATCCGCAGTTGTTGCCGGCGGTCGTCAGCGCGTTGGGATAGGTCACGATGTCGAGCTTCGTCCAGTTGGTGAAGTCGGGCGCCGTCGAGACCTGGAGGATGCCGGCGTCTCCGGCCGCGATCGAATACTTGGAGGCGAAGGAGAGCTGGGCTCCCGTGGCGAGCTGCAGGATCGGCGTCGTCAAGGCCCTGCAGCTGTTGTTCGTGTAGGTTCCCGTGGCGTAGACTCGCGGGCCGGTCTTGCCGCCGGTGGCCAGCAGAGACCAGGGCGCGTCCTTCGTCATCTGAGGCGAAGTCGTGTCGCCCGCGTCATCCAGGAACGTGCTGTCGGCGAGCGGACCCAGGGGCACGCCGCTCTGGACGACACTGTTCGGGTCCTCGGCGCCGTTGGAGGAGTCCACGGCGCGCACGATGTAGTAGTAGGTCAGGCCGCTCGTCAGGTTGGCGCTGTCGGTGTAGGAGGTGCCCGTCACGCCGGCGGCGTACCAGGTGGCCGGGCTCGGGATGAACGGGTAGATCGAGCTGCGGTAGACGTTGTAGGTCACCGTGCCGCCGCAGACCGCGGTCGCGGGCGACCAGGAGACCTCGAGGGCGCAGGTCGCGGTGAGCGGGGTCGTGACGGACGTCGCGCCTCCGAAGAACGCGTAGGCCTGCCATGAGATCTGTGTGGGCGTGGTGGCCGTTCTCGGATCGGTGCACCCGCTGCCCGTCACCTTGCAGTTGTAGAAGTGGGACCCCGAGTCGTTGGCCGTGTACGTGGAGCTCATCGCGCCGGGGATGTCCACGCCGTCGCGCGTCCACTGGTAGGTGAAGGGACCCGTCCCTCCCGTCACGCCGGCCGTCAGGAGCTGGGAAGTTCCGGGGCAGAACGTGAGCGGCCCTCCGGGCGTGATGGAAACGGCGGAAGGCGCGTTGGGACACGTGCCGCAATTGTCCGGAGTGCCGGCGTTGGTGATGCTGATGTCGTCCAGGTAGAAGCCCTCGAACTCCGCGCCGGGGTCGGTCGAGAGGCGCCACCGGATCTGCACGTTGTGGCCGGCGTAGGCGGTCAGGTCGGCGGTCTCGCTCGCCCAGGCGGTCAGGATCTGGTTCGAGGGGCCCGTGAAGGCCCGCACCGAGCTGGCGTAGAGGCACTGGTTGATCGGCGGGTTGCCGGTCTGGGCGAAGGTGTTGGGATAGTTGGGCACGAGGGCGAGCTGAGAGAACGCCCCGCCGTCGACGGAGATCTCCACGACGATGCCGTCGAACTGGTACTCGACGTTGTAGCGGTCCCAGAACGTCAGGACCGGGCTCGTCCCCGCCTGCAGCGGGATGACGGGAGTCGTCGCGGCGGCGCAGGTCAGCGACGGATAGTTCTGGCCGTCGGCGGCCGAGTGGTAGGAGAAGGTCCCGCCCGCCGTGTGGTTCTGCTGGTTGGTGACCCTCCAGGGCGGCTGCATCACGAGATAGGCGGCTCCGTCGCCTCCGGCGTCGGACCATGTCCCGTTGGAGTAGGTCGGCGCCGTGGGCGTGGCCGAGAACATGCTCGTGTTCTGGTCCTGGTTGCCGCCGTTGGCGAACCCGCCGTTGACTGTGCTGCTGTCCTCGGAGCGGACGACGTAGTAGTAGGTCACGTTCGGATCGACCGCCGAGTCGCGGTAGCTCGTCCCGGTGAGCCCGGCCGCCAGCAGCGAGCCGCCGTCCACCGCGAAGTAGGGGGACGTTCCGCGGAAGACGTTGTACGAGATGCCGGGGGACTGCGAGCAGTTGCTCGAGCCCGCGTTCCAGGAGAGCAGGACGTCGCAGACGACGGTCGACGTGTCGTTGGTCGCGGAGAGGAGGCCGTCGAAAGTCGGCGCGAGCGTGCAGTTGCCGGTGAAGGTGGCCGTGTCGCACGCCGAGAAGGAGCCCTCGGCGCAGTCATCCGCCGCGCGCACGCGGTAGGCGTAGGTCAACCCGCCCTGGGGCGTGGAGTCGGTGAAGGTCGTCCCGGTCGTCTGACCCAGGTAGTGGAAGTCCGACACGGCGGCGGCGCAGGTGCCCGAGGCCCGGTAGACCTGGTAGCGTGCCGCGCCCGGCACGGCGCCCCAGGAGAGGTCGATGCCGGTCGTCCCGTTGTCGGTGGCGCTCATCGTCGCGGGGGCGGCCAGGCTCGTCACGCAGTCCGCGTAGGTGGCGACGAGGGCGTAGCCCTGCCGCACGGACGAGGGTTCCGAGGGCGTGCCGGGAACGGCGACCGCCTTCACGCGGAGGGTCCAGGTGCCGGCCACGGGGGAGATCACGAAGACCTCCTCGACGTTGTTCAGGTTGTCGGCGCTCCCACCCGTCGCGCTCTGGCCGAAGAGAAAGACGTTCCCCTTGTAGCTCGTGATGCCGTCGGGCGCGACGACCTCGAGGTCGAGGTTGTTGACGAGGGTCACGCCCGCGACGGTCGAGGCCTCGGGGTCCGTCCAGGCCAGCGTCACCTTCAGGGGCTGGCCCGCGGCGACCTGGAGGGGAAACGAGTCGATCTGGCTCGTGCTCAGGCCGCCCGCGTTGAACTTGTCCCACACGCGCACGCGCCGCGTGTCGCGCGAGGGGGTCGAAAAGAAGAGGACCGTGTCGAGCAGCGCGCGCCCGAACCCCTGGTTGTTGTTGGGCGTCAGCGTCGAGAAGATCGCGGCCTGCGTGGTCGGGCTGATGTCCACCGCGCCGTTGACGAGCGCGGCCTTGATCAGGGCGGCGCTCGGGTTCACGGACTCGGCGGCATTGGCCGCGCCGCCGGGGTAGAAGCCGTCGGTGAAGTACTGGCGCAGTAGGGTCGCGCCGCCGGCCACCGTGGGCGTGGCCATGGAGGTGCCGCTCAGCGTCTTGTTCCCGCAGTTGTTGTCCGTGTGGCTCGCGCTGCCCGACGCGGACCGGACGCTCGATCCGGGCGCCGAAACGTCCGGCTTGATGCGCCCGTCCGTCGTCGGTCCGCGGGAGGAGAAGCTGGCGATGGTATTGGCTCCCGCGGAGCCGTTGGCGAGGGCGCCGACGGAGACGCAGTCCTTCGCGGCCGCCGGGGATCCCACCGTCATCGCTCCCGAACCCGCGTTGCCGTTGGCAAAGAAGAACTGGAAGTCCTCGTGGTTGTAGATGAAGCGGTCCACCGTGCGGCAGTCGGAGGTGTAGAGGCCTCCCGTGTCCGAGCCCCAGGAGTTGCTGTGGAGACGGGCTCCGCCGTCGTACGCCTGCTGGTAGATGAGGTAGTTGTCGTAGCTCAGGCCGTCCAGGCAGCCGCTGACCTCGTTGCCGATGTCCTGGAAGAAGAGCTTCGCGTTGGGCGCCATGCCGTCTCCGGTGTCATGGCCGCCGGAAGTCGGGGTGGAGAGCGTGGCGAAGTTGTCCCCCACGATCGTCCCCGACGTGTGCGTGCCGTGCTCGGTCTCGGGGCTGCCGTTGCACGGGTTGTTGCCGTCGTAGGAGGTCGCGCCCGGAACGACCCAGTACGCGAAGACCTTCTTCGCGGGATAGGTGTTGCCCAACGCCGGGGGAATCGTGGCGTCGGCGTCGGTGATGTCCGCCGCGGCGGAGGAGTACCGGAAGTAGCACATGTCGTCGTCGCAGCCGGTGTCGGAGATGGCCGGGATCTGGCCCGTGCCCGTGATGCCGTGGTTCCAGATCGTCGCCGAGAGCGCGTAGTTGGTCCTGTTGGTCGTGTCGTAGCTCTGGATGACCCACACCGAGTTGTCGTTCATGGTGTGGGGCAGGAACCAGGGGTCCATGCTCTGCACGCCCGGCTCCTCCGAGGCGTTCTCGATGAACGGGTGGAGATGGCCTTCGGGAATGAAGAGCCGCAGGGTCGCCCCTCCCTCCATCGTGCCGTGGATGGCGGCGCCCGCCACGTCCGGATCGAGCCCCTGGAAGTGGCTCAGGACGAGAAGAGGGTTCTCGCCCGGGAAGAGCTGCGTGTCTACGAAGACCGCGAGCGACCAGTCATTCGAGGAGAGGAGAGGGTTGAGCTTGTAATCCCCCACGTAGGGCCCGTCCCAGCGGTAGCGAGAATGCTGGCGGACGGCCGCGAGGGCCTCGTCGCCCGCGACGCGGATGATGTAGGTGTGGCTGGGAATGTACGTCAGGACCCTGGCGCCCCGACCTTCGAGCGCCTTCCAGTCCGCCTTGCTCAAGTCGTCGGTGAACTGCGCGAGCACGTATTCGCCGCCGGTGTGGACGGCCGCGCGCAGCGGGCTGACAGGGCGCCGCTTCGTTTCCGTGACCAGCGGGTCGAACGACCCGGTCCGGAGCATGATCCAGCGACCGTCCTGGACCCGCCGGGCCAGCTCCTGCGGTTCGGGGACCGACGCCTGCGTCATCAGCATGGCGCCGACGGGCGGCTCCATGGCGGCGGCCTGGAGAAGAGACGGTCGTTCCATCGCCGAAGCTCCGAACAGGGGAACCGCGAACAGCGCGGCTACGACAGAAAGCAGGGCCTTGCGCATAATCCACCCTCTCCTTACGCCGGCAAACAAGTTGCCTGGTTCAATTTGGGAAATTTGGCGCAGCGTATGGCCGCATTGTTTAGCTTGTCAAGGGAATTCCTGTGTCGACACGCGGTCTCAGGATGGCAGCCCGGTTTGCTTGGAACCGGCTATGGGGCCGGCACAAACGGATACATGGAGTCGGGCACAAATGTGTCTATGCGATCGGCTGTCGTTCGCGAGGCTTCCATGAGGATACTCGTGGCGGGCGCGACCGGCGTCGTCGGACGGCGAGTCGTTCCACTGCTCCTCGGGGCAGGGCACCGCGTGACGGCGATCGGCCGGTCAGAGGAGAAACTGGCGCCGCTCGAGCCGAAGGGCACCCTCGCATCGCGCGTGGATCTCTTCGACGCCGAAGCGGTCCGCGCCGCCGCCCTGGGCTGCGACGCCATCGTCAGTCTCGCGACCCACATGCCGGCGTCCGCGGCGGCGTGACTGTCACTCCGCGTTTGCGCGAGAGCCTCAGCCTCCGTCATTCTGAGCGAAGCGAAGGGGCTGCACTTGATCGTCAGGAGAGCGGTTTTCGAGGCACCAGCGGATTCCGCGGAGGGATCAGCCGATTTCCCGGATGGCCTCGTTCCATGGCTGCGCCTCGATGCGTAAGGTCGCCTTGATGCCGGGGTGCTTCTCCTGGACGACATCGATGTCGAACGCGATGCCGGTGCCTGCCGGCAGGGGACGCGTCGCAGTCGAATTCGGCGCGGAGTTGGGAGTCCTGCTCTGGTAGCCATAGTTGACTCTCCAGCCGCCGACGACGCCGGGGTCCGGGGTCGCCTCCACGAGGATCAGCTCGCGGTAGATGTATCCCCCCTCGAAATGGCGCTTGAGCCATAGGACCCCGTCGATCTCGTAGTCCGGAACGAGCACGGCCAGGTCGAAGGCGAAGGCGACGGAGCGCTTGCCGGGCGCGAGATGGTCTTTCATGCTCTTGTTCGGATCGAGAAAGACCGAGAAGAGATGGGGACTCCGGGTCCTGTCGGGCGTGCGCACGCCCCCCTGTTTCGGGAACAGCTCGTCGTACGTGCGGTGGATCGCGCAGTTCTCCCGGACGGTCCGGCGGTGCATCTGCCACTGGTAGCCTCGCACGCTCGCCACGATCTCGAACTGATAGGAGGCGCGCACGGCCGAGTCGTTGCTCCGCTTCTCCTCGACCTCGTCGGGGAGCATGACCTCGTCGATGTCGAGGATCCCGTCGATCCGCAGGGAGCCGAAGAAGAAGCGCGTCAGGTTCTGATAGCCCTCCTCGGAATTCACGATCCCGTAATGCCCCGAGTGGCTCCGGTGGGCGAAGGCGCGGGGCGAGCTGACCTCCGCGCCCCCGGCGTCCTTGCCGTGCGTCGTCGCGTTCTCGATGCGCACGAGGCCGTCGCTGTCGTCTCCCGCCGCCCAGGCCGAGATGCCGTGCAGGACGAGGTAATCGGCGGGGTTGCTGCCGACGAGGTTGAAGACGCGGTCGGGAGGAAAGTTGGTGAGGACGGAGACGTCGAGGTCGTCCGCGGACTTCGCCGGTTCGTCCGGGAGCGCGAGATAGCCCGCCATCCTCTTCCGGTTGAAGTTGTTCGCGTCGCCGAAGGACGCCCATCCCGGCACGTTGCGGACGATCCGCAGGTCGATGCCGTTGTGCGGGGTCGCGTACGTGAAGACCTTGTCGACCGCGGCGCGGGCCTGGGCGTCGCCGAGCCGGGGGTTCTGGAGGAACGCGCGGCAGACGAGCCCGCCCATGGAATGGGCGATCAGGTAGACGCGGAAATCCTCCGGGGCGACCTCGTTGTCCAGCGGATCGCCGGTGATGGGATCGTTGCCCGTGCGGCAGACGAGCGTCTTCAATCTCAGGATCAGGTTGTTGAGTCCCTTGGCGAAGTGCTCGATGGGAGGCGTCTCGCCTGTGCCGAAGGACTCCGACGCCTCGTCGTAGTAGCGGAAGATGACGAGGGACTGGTAGGGGAGCGCGATGTCGGGGCGCAGCGGCTTCGCCGGGTCCTGGGGATCCGGCGCCGTGAGGTCGTCGCCGTCCACGTAGACGTCGTCGTAGCGCCGGTTGCTCCGCTCGAGCCCGTTCTCGGTTCTGACCCACACGACCTCGTCCTTGAGACGGACGAGGGGCGACTCGAAGAAGAACTTGCGCATCTTCCCGTCCCAGACCTGGCGCGTCTTCGTCGAGCCAAGGTTGAATCCCATGTAGGGGTCGGCGACCGTCTCCTCGATCTCCGATTGCGAGACGGCGAAGCCGCGAACGTAGACGATGGGATGGTACGGATGATGTTTGTTCTTCATCGGACGCCCCTTGCGCTGCTTGAGGGTGTCGGTCGCCCCGGCCGGGAGCGGGCGGCGGCGGGGTCTATCTCGGCCAGAGCCAGCCAAAGGTCCCCGCCGTCAGGAGCCCGTAGATCAGGCCGTCGATATTCGATTTCAAAGTCGTGGTCCAGGCCCGGTGGTACCAGATGGTGTTCTGCCAGAGGGCGAGCGAGTAGCCGATGAACGCGGTGCACCCCGCGAAGCGGAAGACCGCGAGGTAGGGCGTGCCGGGCTGGAGCGCCCGCCCCGCGATGTAGGCGGCGAAGATGCCGACCACGATGGAGTAGAGGAACCACGAGACGAGGTTCTTCGCCATCGACGGGGGACCGCTCGGGATGACCGTCATCAGGCCGACCGGACCCTTGCTCCACTTCTCGCGGAAGGCGGGGTCCTTCATCGCCTTCGCGCTGTCGGGCTTCGGGAAGAGGTAGTCGCCCGGCGGGACGCCGAGCTTCCGGAGGGCATCCATCGCCCCGTCTTCGTTGGGAATCTTGCCGAAGTCGCTTCGATGGTAGGGGAGCATCATGTGGATGATCGAGCTGGCGACGAACACCAGGACCGCGGAGAGAAGGATCGGAAGCCACAGCGACATCACGGGAACGATCATCGCAACCTCCTCCTTGCGCCGGGACCGGCGAAGCGACCGAAAGATATCAGGCTCACCCGTCTCGAAGCGGATTCTGTCATCCTGAGCCCCTCGCCGCGCTCGGGATGACAAAGGAGGGCGAGGGGCTCGGAATGACATGAGGAGCGGAGGGGCTCCTCGGGATGGCAAGGGAGGGAAGCGCGCCGGATGCGGGGGAGAGCGCGCTAAGGATGCGGCCGGAGAGCGGGGCAGGGTCCGAGCTGGCCGCGGATGGCGCCGCCGGGGAACTTCACCGTGTGGAGCTTCACGTAATACTCGCCCGGCTCCCTCGCGAGGAGCGCCACGATCCCGGGCGGGATGTCCGACGCGGTTCCGCGCAGCGAGTCCCCCTCGTAGCCGGGGTGGATCTCCCAGAGCATCGGCCCGGCCGTGCCGGCGGGCCCGTGATGGATGTGGACCGCGGTGACCTTCCCCAGACCCGGCGCGGCGATGGTGAAAGCGATGGCCGTCCGCTCGAGGACGAGCTCGGCGTCCCCCTCGTGGACCGGGTCCAGCGCGTCGATCGCCGCGTCGCGGCCGCCCTGGAGATGGGCGCAGAGAGTGGCCGGGCGCGCCGACGCGCATCCGGCGGCGCCGAGCGCGAGGAGCAGGAAGAGCCTTCGGATCGCCATCAGGCTCCTTTCCGCAAGTCGTCGAGGGCGGCTTGCATGCTCGCGCGGACGGAGAAAACGAGCGGCGGCATGTCCTTGATCGTCAGGCCCTCGGTCGGCACGGGCTCGAGGACGCGGACCCTCAAGGGGCCGCGGCGGGCGAGGCGGCGCTTCGTGTCGGCGATGACCGCCAGAGGCTCGGCGACGATCGGGATGATCGGGGCCTGCGCCGCCACGGCGAGGCGGAAGGCGCCGCTCTTGAAGGGGAGAAGCTCGGCGGCTGTGTTGCGGTGCCCTTCCGGCATGAACCAGACGGCGATCTTCTCGGACCGCATGGCCTCCGCGGCCTTCTCGAGGGAGTCGCGGGCCTGGCGGGCGTCGCCGCGGTCGATGATGAGGTTGCCCGAGAGGCGGTAGAACCACCCGAAGACCGGGATCCGGCCGATCTCCCGTTTGCCCGCGGAGACGGTGCGCTGCGGGAAGACCGAGCCGAACGTCACGACGTCGAGGAAGCTCTGGTGGTTCGCGACGATGACGCACGGGCGAAACGCCTCGAGCCGCTCCCGGTTCTCGACTTCGACGCGCCATCCCATCAGGCGGGTCAGCCCGCGGCAGAAGACCCTTCCGTAGACGTAGAGCGTCTGCCGGTTGTGCGGCGAGAAAAGGAGCCAGACGATCCCGGCGGCGGAGCAGAGGAGAAACCAGAGGCCGCCGACCGTGTAGCCGAGGAGGAAGGAGAGTTTTTCCCGCAGCAGACGCAGCCGGTTCACGCCGTTCCCTGCCAGTTGTCCTTCGCGTCCTCCGGGGGGACCCAGGCCGGCAGCGGCATCATCAGGAAGACGGCGAGCGCGTGGACGTACGGTTCGTACATCGCGCGCATCGCGGCGAGCTTGGCGAGGGACGCCTCGTCGCCGCGGAGCCGGAACCCCGTCGCCGCGAGGACGGTTTCGAGGCGATCGCGCTCTTGCGCCGGGAGGCGATCGGCAAGGGGGAACGCCGGCCTCAGGTGAAAAACGGCGCACAGGTCCTTGACGGCGTGGCTCGCCATCGCGAACGTCAGCCGCGCGGTCCGCTCGGGCCCCTTTTCGATCCGCGCGACGGTCACCGCGCAGACGTCGAGGATCGTCGTCAGGGCGGCGACCCACGACTGGTTGTCGTGCTGCGACCGGAAATAGGAGAGCACCGGGAAGGAGACGTGGCTCTCGAGAAGCTCCGCCGACCACCGCTCCCAGTCCCGCAGCACGTCGTGGAGATCTCCCTCCTGGCAGCTGTGCCGGAGCAGCAGCTGCGCGGCCGTGGACGGCGAGCCGGCGCGGGCGTCGAGCATCGAGATGTTCACCTCGCGGCGGGAGAAGGCCTGCGAGATCATCGGGAGGTAGCCGATGACGAGAGCCAGGAAGCCGAATCCCATTCCCGACTCGAGGACCGTGAGGGCCCGGGCGACCGCCGTCTTCGGCGTCACGTCCCCGATCCCGAGCGTGAAGAAGTTCGTGCCGCTCATGTAGAGGTCCTCGCGGAATCCCGTGAGGCCCCGCGGCCCCATCAGTTGCGAGCCGAGGCCCCAGTGCAGGAGGGCGAAGGAGAAGATCAGGCCGAACGCCCAGGCCGCGAGCAGGAGGATGAGCGAGAGCGGGCCGAAGACCATCAGGAGGTTCTCCCTCCGGTTTCCCTCCGGCACTCCCTTCGCAGCGGCCCTCCAGGGAGTCCAGAGGACCCGGTAGAAGAGACGCGTCAGCCGGAATTTCCGCGAGACCCGCCGCGACAGGATGATCGTCTCGAAGGCATCCCAGAGGATGACGAGAATCAGCAGGGAGGCGGCCGCGACGGCGCTGGCGTGCATGACGTTGGATTGTATGTGGACGGACCTGGTGAGAGGTTTCAGGTTTCAAGTTTCAGGTTTCAAGAAGACTGCCGGGTCCGAACACCTGAAACCTGAAACTTGAAACTTGAAACTACCTCTTCGGCGGGTGCGAGGGTCTCAGATCCAGGCGGGAAGGGATTGCGCGGTCGGGATAGCGGACGAGGTCGCTGACGGCGCGCGCGACGTCCTCGGACGCGAGCATCCAGGAACTCTCGTGCGCGCGGTGCGAGTGGGAGAACTCCGTCGCCACGGAGCCGGGCAGGACGACGGCGATGCGGACCCCTTCGTGGCGCAGGTCGAGCATCGCCGCGTCGGAGAGTCCGAGCAGGCCGAACTTCGAAGCGTTGTAGGCGGCGCCCCCCGCGAAGGCGTTGATCCCGGCGAGCGAGGCGATGTTGACGATGAAGCCTCCGCCCCCCCTCTTCATCAGCGGGGCGGCGTAATGGATCGCGTAGAAGGGGCCGAAGAGATTGGTCTCCACGATCTCGCGGAAGCGCTCGGGGGGAATCCTCTCGACGCTGTCGAACCCGCCGATTCCGGCGTTGTTGACGAGGACGTCGAGCCGGCCGAAGTCGTGCCCGACCCATTCGACGAGCGCCTTCTGCTCCTCTTCCTTCCGGGCGTCCGCGGCGAGCCCGGCGACGGGAATGCCGTCCGTTCGGAACCTCTCGACGGCCTTCGCGACGGATTCCTGCGTGCGGCCCGAGATCGCGACGGCGAAGCCGTCCCCGGCCAGCCTCCGCGCGATCGCTTCGCCGATCCCCCGCGTGCCCCCGGTCACGAGGGCGACGCGCCCCTTTCCCGCCATGCGCTCGATCCTCTCTTCGGAAGGGCGGCGCCGCCCGTTCCCGTCCGGCATCATAGCGTCACGGCACGTGAGCCGCCGCGGTGCCGGTCCCGGCGCACCTGAATTCGTCAAGGGGACGACTGCCACCGGCCGGTGTCTCGCCGATGACTTCGATGTCGCAGCCGCTGAGCGGAGAGCGCAGCCGCTCGGGGATCTCCGAATAGAAGAGCGTGGAGAAGAAACCGCTCAAGCCTCGCCGATAATGCCGGACTTCGGCGAGTACGCAGTCTGTTTTCCATCCGTCCTGCAGCTGCCGAAAGCGACCGACGATGTAACCCGTGCGGTCCTGACCGGCCTGACAGTGAACGTAGACCGGCCAGTTCGCTCGATTGGCCAGCTCCTTCTCCGCCAGGCAGACCTCCCGCCAGGTGTTCGGCTCTCCGATTCGCTTCGCGTCGAAGGGGAGCACGACCAGCCGGATGCCAAGGCGCAGGCACTCCGCCCTCTCTTCCGGGAGCCGGTCGCTGTTGAGCTTGAGGATGGTCTGTACTCCGAAATCCTTCCGCAGCGTGTCGTACTGATTCGGGCGCCCCGTTGCCTGCGGCTGGGCGCCCCGGTAGATGGAGGACCGGCGCACGACGCCGAAGTTCGCCGGCAGATTCGAGTTTCCCTGTTCCGAACCGGGCGTTGCCGTTGCCGTGACAGCCACGAGGCACCAGAGGATGGCGGTTCTCGTTCGAGACACGGTCGTTGCGCTCCCTTCAGGAGGTTTTCGCGACGACGGCGGGCGCGTTCTCAACCGGCCCCCTCGCCGGACTCAGGCCCCAGTAGAGCCCTCCGGACACGAAGAAGCCGACGAACCAGGCGTAGTCGTAGAGAGGCTTCAAGACCGGCACGACGAGGCCTCCCCACGCGAGCGCGCAGCCGGCGATCGTCGCGGCGACCGCTCTCCAGTTCCAGCCGCCGCTGTACCGGTATACGCCATGGGTCAGGTAGAGGTCCTCGAGCTTCAAGCGCCTCTTCCGCACGAGCCAGTAGTCGGCGATCAGGACGCCGGCGATGGAGCCGAGGCCTCCCGAGTAGCCGAGGAGCCAGGTGAAGATGTAGCCGGACGCGTCGGAAAGGAGCCTCCAGGGCTGCATCGCGATGCCGAGGAGCCCCGTGATCAGGCCGCCGGTCTTGAAGCGGATCCAGCGCGGGAATGCGTTGGAGAAGTCGTTGGCGGGAGAGACGACGTTGGCGGCGATGTTGACGGCGAGCGTCGCGACGACCGCGGTGAACATGGAGATGGCGACGACGATCGGGGCCTTGAATTTTCCGACGAGCTGGACCGGGTCCCAGATCGCCTGGCCGTAGATCAGGACCGTCGCGCTCGTGATCAGGACTCCCATCGCCGCGAAGAGCGACATCGTCGTCGGGAGCGCCAAGACCTGGCCGATGATCTGCTCGCGCTGACTGCGCCCGAAACGCGTGAAGTCGGGCATGTTCAGCGAGAGCGTCGCCCAGTACCCGATCATCGCGGTCAGGGACGGGATGAAGACGGGGAGGAACTGCGCGAGGGTCGAGAACTTCCCGCGCTGCGCCAGCAACGGCCCGAACCCGTGCGCCCGGCGCACGGCCCAGACGAGAAGGACCGCCGCCATGACGAGAACGAACGGCGCGGCCCAGTTCTCGACCTTGCGCAGCAGGTCCATGCCGCGGTAGATGATGAAGACGTTCAACCCCCAGAAGAGGAGAAAGGAGAGCCACTCGGTGTTGGTGTGCCCGCCGGGCCCCTGGCCGAGCAGGCCCGGGAAGGAAGGGATCAGGGTCGTGAAGAACGTGAAGAGCGCCTCGCCTCCGATCCAGGACTGGATCCCGAACCATCCGCACGCGACGATCGCGCGCATGAGCGCCGGCAGGTTCGAGCCGAGGGTGCCGTAGGACGCCCGCGCGAAGACCGGGAAGGGAATGCCGTACTTCGTCCCGGGGTGCGAGTTCAGCAGGATCGGCGCGAGGACGATCGTGTTGCCGAGGAGGATCGTGACGAGGGCCTGCCACCAGTTCATCCCCGCCGACATGAGCCCCGAGGCGAGCATGTACGTCGGGATGCAGTGGGCCATCGAGATCCAGAGGGCGGCGTAGTTGTAGGTCGTCCAGTTGCGGCGGGCGACCGGGACCGGCGCGAGGTCCTTGTTGTAGAGCGGGCTCGCCTCGATCCGCGTCGTATCGATGAGCTCCACGCGCCCGTCCACGTGCTGCTTCGTGTTGGGGAACGCCGTCGTCGGCATGCCGCCTCCTGCTGCCCGTTACCGAGTGGTGTCGCTCATACTCTACGGCCTCGGGCGCGTCCGGGAATTGAGCCCCGGTATCCGGGGATCGCGCTCGGATCGCAGACTCCCGCTCGCGCGGCCAACGGCGGTCCAGACTTAATTCTTGAAAAAGAGGGACTTGTTCTGGCTTGTTTTATAATTTGATATTTGTCAAAATATCCAATTATGCCGGCCCAGGAGGTCTTCAAGGCTCTCTCGGACCCGACCCGCCGCCGGATCCTCGAGATCCTCCAGGGCGGCTCGCGGACCGCGGGGGAGCTTTCCGAGAGCTTCGACATGACCAAGGGGACTCTCTCCCACCACTTCAACGTCCTGAAGGCCGCGGGCCTCGTCCGGTGCGAGAGGCGGGGCCAGCAGATCGTCTACTCGCTCAATACCTCGGTGCTCGAAGATGCGGCCTCGATGCTGCTCGATCTCTTCGGCCGCAAGGAAACGGAGACGCGTGATGAAGCTCCACCGCGGTGAGATCCTCGCCCTCGCTCTCGTGCTCGTGGCCTTCGTCCTGACGGGGGCCCTCTACTCCCGGCTCCCGGACCGGATTCCGAGCCACTGGAACATCCGCGGCGAAGTGGACGCCTACGCCTCCAAGCCCTTCGGGCCGTTCGTCCTGCCGGCGGTCATGGCGGTCCTCGCTCTCATCTTCCTCGCCCTGCCCGCGGTCTCGCCCCGGGGCTTCCGCTTCGAGCGTTTCCGCGGCGTCTGGGGAGTCCTCCAGTCCGCGATTCTGGCGTTTCTCCTCCTCGTCCACGCGCTCGTCCTCCTCTCCGCGATGGGGAGGCCGGTGGACATGACGCGGGGGATCGAGGCCGGCATCGGTCTCCTCCTCGCGGTCGTCGGCAACTTCATGGGTAAGGTCACGCGGAACTTCTTCGTCGGCATCCGCACTCCCTGGACGCTCGCCTCGGAAGAAGTGTGGATGCGGACCCACCGCCTGGCGGGCAAGCTTTTCGTCGTCGCCGGCCTCGCGATGTTCGCCCTCGCGCTCGCCGGCGCGGGATTTGTTCCCATGTTCATCGTCGTCGGCGCTGCCGCGCTCGTGTCGGTGGCCGCGTCCTACGTGTTCTACCGGCGGATCGAGGGCTTCAAGGAAGAGGCCTCCGGCCAGTAGCCCGGCGTTCTTCCAGGACTCCTCGTCGTGCCTCGTGCCTACGGAAACGGGAGCACGACCGGAGCCGTCAGGTCGTTTCCGTCCAGAACTGCTCGAGGAGGTTCTGGCAGACGCGACGCCGGTACTCGGCCGTCGAGCGGATGTCGTCGATCGGCTGGATCTCGCCGGCGAGCGCCGCGCGCGCCTCCTCAAGCGATCCGCCGCCGGCCAGCAGGGCTTCCGTCCGCGGCAGACGGACCACGGTCGGCGCGACGCTTCCGAGCGCGATCCGCGGCCGGGGGGCGCGGACGGCCGCCATCACGACCTTCGAGATCGCCTGCGCCGCGCGCGTGCCGACCTTCCGGAACCACTGGCGCCCCTCGACTCGCGGGATCTCGACGGCGGCGATCAGCTCGTCCGGCCGCGCCACGCTTTGCCGGTACCCGGTGTAGAAGGAATTGAACGGGATCCGCCGCGTCCCGCCCGCGCTGCGAAGCAGGACGACCGCCTCCGCGGCCGCGAGCACCGGCAGCGTGTCGCCGGCGGGCGAGGCGTTGGCGATGTTGCCCCCGAGCGTCCCCCGGTTCTGGATCTGGACGCCCCCGACCTCCCGCGACGCCGCGGCGAGGATCGGCAGCCGCCGGCGAACGAGCGCCGACCGGATCATCTGCGTGTAGGTCGCAAGCGCGCCGATGGACAGCGCGCCGTCCCGCATCTCGATCCTGCGCAACTCCTCGAGCCGCCACAGGTTCAGGAAACGCGTCTGCGGCAGGGCGCCGAAATTGAGGTTCACGTAGACGTCCGTGCAACCGGCCAGGGGCACGAGCGGGCCATCATCGCGGAGCATGCGAAGCGCTTCCGCGAGGGAACGGGGCTCGAAAAGCTTCAGAGAAGAAATGGCGGTGCGCATCTATCTTCGTTCGAATCCGGCGTTCATGCGCCAACCCTCTTCGTTTTCTTCGCGGCTTTCCGGATCGCTCGGTAGATCCCTTCGTATCCGGTGCAGCGGCAGAGATTTCCGGCGAGTCCAACCCGGATCTCCTCGTGCGTGGCGTTTCCTGGGAGCGCGGCGGCGGCGAGGATCATCCCGGGCGTGCAGATGCCGCACTGCGCGCCGCCCTCGGTAACGAAGGTCTTCAGCAGGGGGTGCGCTCCCTTCAACCCCTCGATCGTCTTGACCCGCGCCCCGCGCACCTGCGCGAACGGGATCAAGCAGGAGTTGACCGGCTCGCCGTCGAGCAGAACGGTGCAGGCGCCGCATTCCCCCTCGCCGCACCCTTCCTTGGTGCCCGTCAGCCCGCACTCCTCCCGCAGCACGTCGAGCAGCCGCCTCATCGGATGCGCCGCGACATCGACTTTCTTGCCGTTCAGCGTGAACTTCATCGGCGCTACTTTGGACCTTGGACCTTGGACCTTGGACTCGTCATGAGCTTTTCAGGCGTGGCGGGGATCTCCCGCACGTCCATCCCGATGTGCCGGATCGCGTTGACGATCGCGGGCGCGGGCCCGTCGATCGGCATCTCGCCCACGCCCTTGGCGCCGAAGGGACCATGCTTGTACGGGTTCTCGAGGACCACGGCCTCGATCTGCGGCGTGTCGAGCGTCGTCGGCACCGTGTAGTTGGTCAGCTGCGCGTTGGCCATGCGGCCGTCCTGCATGATGACCTCTTCGAGGAGAGCGTAGCCGACCCCCTGCGCGGTGCCCCCCTCGATCTGGCCGGCGGCCAGGACCGGATGGATCGCCTTGCCGATGTCCTGGACCGCGGTGACGCGGACGGGCCGGACGGCGAAGGTCACCGGGTCCCATTCGACCTCGGCGACGTCGCAGCCCCAGCCGTAGGCGCCGTAGGCGTCGCCGCGGTAGGTCTCGTCGCTCCACCGCAGCCCGGACGGCTTCTCGTACTCCTTCGTGATGAGGAGCGGGCCGTGCTTCTCCAGGTACGCGCGCGGCGACATCTTCCCGAGGCGCCGCTTCATCTCCCGCGCGCAGTTCTGGAGGATCTTTCCGACCACCATGCACGTGCGGGAGGCGACGGTCGGACCGCTGTCGGGGACGCGCGCGGTGTCGGCCTCGGAGACCTCCACGCGGTCGTAAGGAATGCCGAGCGTGTCCGCGACGATCTGGGCGTGCATCGTGCGCGTCCCCTGGCCGATCTCGGTCGAGGCGACGCGGATGCGCGCGCCCCGCCCCGTCAGCTCGAGCGACGCCTTCGAGGCGAGCTTGACCTCCCCTCCGCCGGTGAACCCCGAGCCGTGAAAGAAGAGCGCGAGACCGATCCCGCGGTTCGAACCGGCAAGCGCGCGGCGCCGCCGCGCGAAGTCCGTCCGCTTCACCGCCTCGCGCAGCACCGCGAGCGCGCTGCAGTCCTTCCCGAGCTTCTGGCCGGTCGCCGTCGTGTCTCCCGGCCGGAAGGCGTTGATCGCCCGCAGGCGGACGGGGTCCATGCCGAGCGCCTCGGCGATCCGCTCCATGTGGACCTCCACGGCGAACTGCGTCTGCGGCGCGCCGAACCCGCGGAACGCGCCGTTGGGCGGCGTGTTCGTCATCGTCACGCTCCCGCGGACGCGCACGTCGGGACAGCGGTACGGCCCCGTGGCGTGGATGACGCCGCGCGAGAGGACGACCGGGGAGAGCGTGCAGTACGCGCCGCCGTCGAAGAGCACGTCGATGTCCATCGCCGTGAGCCGCCCCCCCTTCGTGATGCCGGTCCGGTGGCGGATGACGCCCGGGTGCCTCTTCGTCGTGGCGAGCATGTCCTCGACGCGGTCGTAGACCATCTTCACCGGACGTCCGGACTTGACGGCAAGGAGCGCGGCATGTCCCGCGATCATCGAGGGGTATTCCTCCTTGCCGCCGAACCCACCGCCCGTCTCCGTCTGGACCACGCGAACCTTCTCCGACGGCAGGCCGAGGAGCACGGTCAGTGCCTTCTGGACGTAGTAGGGGCACTGGAGCGAGCCGTAGAGCGTGATGCCGCCGTTCTCCGGCACCGCGATGACGCCGTTGGTCTCGATGTAGAGCTGCTCCTGGAGCCCGACGCGGTATTCCCCTTCGACGACGAGGTCCGCCTCCTTGAATCCGCGTTCGATCCGCCCCTTCTCGATCACGATCTCCTTGAAGACCTTCGGCGACGCCGCGGGATCGTAGACAGGCTCGGCGGCCCGGTATTCGATCGCGACGTCGGGAGAGACGAGCATTTCTTTCTCCGCGTGCGCGAGGAGGAGGATCGGCTCCGCCGCGTGGCGCACCTCGCGTTCGGCCAGGCACGGCTGATCGTCTTCGATGAGCGCGACGACATTGCGGCCGGGAATGTCTCGGAAGTCCACGACGGTGAAGCCGTCGCGGCCGAAGTCGTGCCGGATCGACAGGATCTCCCCGCGCGGGATCGTCGAGCGGACCGTCGTCCCGTGGAGCATCCCGGGGAACGAAAGGTCGTCGATGTACCTGGCGGCGCCGGTGACCTTGGCGGCGCCCTCCTTGCGCGGAACCTTCTTCCCGACGGCTGCCATGATGGAGTGGCCGGCTATCTTACTCAAGGCGGCATCGGGACGATTCGCGACGACCTCCAACTCGTGCGCCTGCGGAGGCCGATCGCGCGGTGTCTTCCTGCAAGAGGCGCGCCGTGGAGTTTCCCCGCGATTCGACGCGGCGGAACTTCCGGGGGCGTCGAACTGTTTTTTCCTTTCTGTCGGGCGCCCGCGGCGGGGAGCGATCCCCGCGATGGAAGTGAAGCCTTCGGGCGATCAGGAAAGGAATACCCATGAGAAAGATCTGTGGTCGGTCTGTGTCGAGGAGTCGGCTGGCGGGCGTCGCGGCCTTCTGCGGGGTCTTCGGAATCGCCGCCGCCGGGCGGGGACAGAATGCTCACCCGATCGAGTCGCCGGCAGTCATTTCGGAGCCTGGAACCTACGTCCTGATGCGAAGCCGGCGCACCTTCCCGGGAGAAACGACCCCGGCGATCATCCTTCGCGGCGGCGGCATCGTGCTCGACTTGAACGGTCAGACGCTCGCCGGTCCGTGGAACAAGACGGGGGTCGGCATCTCCGTCGAGGGCGCGAGCAATGTGGCGGTTTTCAATGGAATCGTCAGCGGATTCGGGGTCGGGGTCCAGGTTTCCAACTCCAACAACGTGAGGATCGAGCGGCTCCAGATCCAGGGACGGGACCTGGGCGGAACGCCGCCGGAGGTCGAGATCGGCGTCATGCTGGTGGACTCTCGAGGCGTGATCGTGCGCGACAACTCCGTCTCCCGGACGTTTCTGGGGATCTTCGTCCGGGGCGGCGGGAGCGGCGGGAACCGCATCGCGGGAAATACCCTCGTCGGCGATCAGAACGGAATGCTGGGCATCTGCTACAACCCGGCGATGGGCGAGGGGACCGCCGCGCCCAGCGGAGACCTGGTCCACGACAATCTGATCTCCCGCTTTGTCGTCGGAATCTCCTTGAGCACCGAGGCCACGAGCAACGTCTTCCGCAACAACACCATCGCCTACGTCCAGCAAGCCGTGGCGGACCAGTCGGGAGGAGCCAACGTCCTGGAGGGGAACCTGTCCACAGAGCTGCCGTGATTCCGCGGAAAGCACCGCGGGATGGCGGTGAGGAGAGCTCCGTCCCGGCGGCCGAAGTCCCCGGTTCGACCGCCGGGACCCGATCGATTCAGCTGGTCTTCATGGCCTTGGCGAAGGCGAGCGCGATGACCTCCTCGGAGTCGATGTCCGAGACGAGCACGCAGGCCACCGCACCCTCCTGCCAGAAGACGGCGGTCTTTCCGCCGTGGCGATACACGAGGAACGTGAACCCGCCGTGCTCGCGCCGCTCGGCGGGCGGCGGCAGCTCCTCCAGGCGCCCCTCGTACATCTCGCAGATGAGGGTCTTCCGGTTCTCTCCGACGTAGACGAAGAGCGCGCTGGTCCGGCCGTCCAGACGGTGGACGCGGCCGCCCGCGAGCCGGTACTTCATCATCCCGAGGTCGAAGACGCGTGTCCGGAACGAGACGCCGTTCGCCGCGAAGTAGGCCTCCATCGTGCGCGTGTCGGCGGTCTCGAGGGCCAGCGAGAGACGGCCGTTCCGGTAGGCGTCGAAGTCCTTCTCGACCGCCGCGGGCACGCTCGGCTTGCGCGGCAGCAGGATCACGATCACGGCGATGGCCGCGGCGAGCAGGCCGGCGACGAGCACGAGTCTGGCCCGGGAACGGGCGGAGGACGGCGCCGCGGTCTCCCGATCGAGAACGCTTTGGACCGCCCGCGAGACCTCCGGCGGGACCTCGCCCGGCTTGAGCGCGCGGCGAGCGGCGGCGCGGACGGCGGAGATCGCGTCCCGCTCGCGCCGGCAGGACTCGCACGCGGCCAGGTGCTCTTCGAGGGCCGCGCGGCGCTCGTTCGGCAGCCGCCCGTCGAGCAACTGCTGGATCTCGTCGGAGAAATGACCGCGCTCGCTCATTCGTCCTTTGCCTCTATCGGATAGCCGATCCGCCCCGCGTGCTCCCGCAGGGACGCGTAGAGCTGCTGCCGGCCCCGGAACAGGCGCGACCGCACCGTTCCCACGGGGCACGCGAGCGCCGTGGCGGCCTGTTCGTAGGAGAGCTCTTCGACGTCGACCAGCAGGATGACGTCACGAAAGCTCTCGGGCAGCCGGTCGAACGCCGTTTTCACCTCCGGGTCCGACCATCCGGCGACCTCGCCGGCCTTCGCCTCGACCGCGAGCGTTCGATGGAACCGCTCCTCGATCTCTTCGAGAGAGGCCGGCTCGGGCTCCCGCCGCGACTTGCGGTACTGGTTGATGAATATGGAATACAGGATGGTCAACAGCCACGCCCTGCAGTTGGTTCCGGGGCGAAAGTTGTCGAACGTCCGGTAGGCGCGCAGCCAGGTTTCCTGAACGAGATCCCGCGCGTCCTCGGCGCCATGCGCCAGCCGCCGCGCCACGTTGGACAGGTCGCGCAGAAAAGGCAGAGCGGTCGATTCGAAGCGGCTTCTCTTCTGATCGATTGCGGAAGTCTCGCGAGGCGTCATCGGCGGCGGCGCCAGTCTAATCCAGGATCCGGTCGAGGCCGCGGAACTTTCGAGGGCGCGCCGCTGTTAATCCACCATTGAGCGCGGCGGTCGGCAGGGTCGCGGAAGTCGGCGTGCTTGGTCGCGCGCATCATTTCGAAAGGAGAACCTATGCGAGACGTGTGGAAGAACTGCGGGGTGCGGATCGCGGCGATCTCGGCGATCGCGGCGCTGATTCTGGTCAGTCGCCCGGCGGCCGCGGAGAACTATCGGTTCCAGGTGGTGGCGTCGGGGCTCGACCGGCCGGTCGGGATCGCGGTCGAGGACGACGACACTCTCTACTTCACGCAGGTGCCGACGCCGGGCGTCGCGGGCGGATCCAACTCCATCTCCAGGCTCGACCTGGACACGGGCGAGATGACCGTCCTGCATCAGGGGGAGCCCGAGCCGACCAACATCGCCCTGGACCGCGAAGGCAACATCTACTGGACGTGCAAGTCGGCGGGGGTGATCCTGAAGCGGGACGAGGACACGGGGATGACGAGCACCTTCCTGTCAGGGCTGGCCAGGCCGAGCGGGATCACCGTGGGCCGCCACGGGCTGGTCTACTTCACCGAGGTGCCCACTCCGGGCGTGGCCGGCGGGAGCAACCGGGTCGTCGTCTTCGATGGTTCCACCTTGCGCGTCCTGCACTCCGGGGAGCCGGAGCCGACCGACATCGTCGTGAACAAGAAGGGGACGATCTACTGGACCTGCAAGAGCGCGGGAGTCATCCTGGAGCAGGACAAGAAGGGAACCACGCGAATGCTCCTGACCGGGCTGGATCATCCCTCGGGGATCGCGCTCAGCAAGAACGGAAAGACTCTCTATTTCACGGAGGTGCCGACGCCCGGCGTGCCGGGCGACGCCGGCGGGCGCAACAAGGTCTGGGAGGTCGACCTGAAGAAGTTGCATGCCCGCATCGTCCACGAAGGGGATCCGGAGCCGACCGACGTGGCCGTGTCGACGAAGGGGGACGTCTTCTGGACCTGCACGAGCGCCGGCGTCATCGTCGAGGCGTCCCCGGCCAAGGAGTGCCGGTAGCGCCGCGCTTCTATGAGGCTCGGGAGGCCTCGAGGGCCTCGCGCAGGATCACGAGGGCCTCCCGGACGTCGGCCTCGGCGACGGTCAGCGCCGGGGAGATGCGGAAGCTGTTGCCGTCCAGGCCCCCCTTCCCGATGAGCAGCCCGCGCTTCTTGGCCTCCTCGAAGACCCTGTTCGTCATGGCCTTCTCGGGGGTCCGGTCGCCGCCGGTCTCGTCGGCGACGAACTCGATCGCCTGCATGAGGCCCATGCCGCGGACGTCGCCGATGTTCTTCGGGAAGCGGCGCTGCAATTCCTCGAGGCCCTGGCGCAGGAGCCGGCCCATCCGTTCGGCGTTGCCCGCCAGGTCGTCTTCCTCGATGATCTGGATGGTCGCGTTCGCGGCGGCGCAGGAGACGGGGTTGCCGCCGAAAGTCGAGATCGTCAGCGACTTCAAGGACGCCGCGATCTCCGGCGTCGCGATCGTGACGCCGAGCGGCATGCCGTTGGCGATCCCCTTGGCCATCGTCATGATGTCGGGCTCGACGCCCCAGTGCTCGATTCCCCACATCGTGCCGCCCGTGCGCCCGAAGCCGGTCTGCACCTCGTCGCAGATGAAGACGCCGCCGTACTTCCTGATGATGCCGACGGCGATCTCGAAATACTCGGGTGGAGGCGTGATGAAGCCGCCCACGCCCTGGATCGGCTCCGCGATGAATCCGGCGACGCGTCCGGTCGTCGTCGTTCGGATCAGCTCCTCGATGTCTTTGGCGCAAGCGATGCCGCAGGAGGGGTAGGTCAGGTGGAGCGGGCACCGGTAGCAGTAGGGCGACACCGCGTGCTTGACGCCGGGAACCTGCGTCGGCAGGGCGCGCCAGCTCGAATGCGCGGTCAGCGACTGCGCGAGCATCGAGCGGCCCGAGTAGCCGTGCCGCAGCGCGACGATCTCGGACGACCCGGTCGCGAGCATCGCCATCATCACGCCGGTCTCGTCGGCCTCCGTGCCGGAGGCGGTGAAGTACGACTGCTTGAGCTTCCCCGGCGCCAGGCGCGCGAGCCGCTCGGCGAGCTCGACGACTCCCAGCGTCGGGTAGAGCGACGAGACGTGCGAGAAGCGGTCCACCTGCGCCTTGATCGCCGCGTTGACCTTGTCGTTGGCGTGGCCGACGGAGACCGTCAGGATGCCGCCGAAGAAGTCGAGGTACTCGTTGCCGTCGGCGTCCCGGACGCGGAGGCCCTTCGCTTCCGTCGGGACGATCGATTCGGCGTAGTACTGGATCGTCGCCGGGAAAATGAATTCCTTGTGCTTCTCGCGAGTGGACTTCGTGACGGAAGACGTCGGCGCCAGGGTCTTGGTCGTGCTCATGTCAGTCTCCATGCAGGAATCACTGTCATCCTGAGCCCTTCGGCTTCGCTCAGGACAGGCTCCGCGAAGGATCTGCTCCCGTCGCATCGAAGGATACGGAGCAGATTCTTCGTCGCTTCGCTCCTCAGAATGACACGGGAAATCGCTTCGCTCCTCGGGATGACAGGAATCGCGCTTCGCTCCTCGGAATGACCGGGGGTCATGTTCTTGGTTTCCTTTTCAGGAACTGGCCCGAGCCAGCCTTGCCGGTGAACTTGCCGTTCTCGACGATGACCTTGCCTCGGGAGAGGACCGTCTCGACGTGCCCGGTGACCTCGCGCCCCTCGTAGGGGGTGTAGTCCACTCTCTGGTGGAGGGTCTTCGCGGAGAGCGTGTGCTTCTTCTCGGGATCGAAGAGGACGATGTCGGCGTCGGAGCCGGGCGCGATCGTCCCCTTCTTCGGGAAGAGGCCGAAGATCTTCGCGGGAGAAGTGGACGTCAGCTCGACGAAGCGGTTGAGCGTGATGCGCCCCTTCCGGACGCCGCCGTCGTAGAGGAGATGCATCCGCGTCTCGATTCCGGGAGCGCCGTTGGGGATCTTGGAGAAGTCGTTCTTCCCGAGCTCCTTCTGCTCCTTCATGCAGAACGGGCAGTGGTCCGTCGAGACCGCCTGCAGGTCGTTGCCCGCGAGTCCTCGCCAGAGCTTCTCCTCGTTCCCCTTCTCGCGCAGAGGCGGGCTCATGACGTACTTCGCTCCGTCGAAGCCCGGCTCTTCGTAGTTCGCGTAGGAGAGGAAGAGGTACTGCGGGCACGTCTCGGCGTGGGCGGGCAGGCCGCGGTCGCGCGCCTCCGTCACCTTCTCGAGCGCCTCCGCGGCGGAGAGGTGCACGATGTAGATCGGAACCTTCGCCATCTCCGCGAGGCAGATCGCCCGGTAGGTCGCCTCCGCCTCGGCTCGCGGAGGGCGGGTCAGGGCGTGGTACTTCGGCGCGGTGTGCCCCTGCGCGAGCGCCTTGCGCACGAGCACGTCGATGACGTCGCCGTTCTCGGCGTGCATGCAGATCGTCCCGCCGTTCTCGCCGGTCTTGAGCAGCGCCCGGAAGATCGACCCGTCGTCGAGCATCAGGACGCCGCGGTAGGCCATGAAGAGCTTGAAAGACGTGACTCCCTCGCGGACCATCGCGTCCATCTCCGGCTCGAGCCTTTCGGGCAGGTCCGTGATGATCAGGTGGAAGCCGTAGTCGATCGCGGCCTTCCCGTCGGCCTTCTTCATCCAGGCTTCCCACCCCTCGCGCAGAGTCTGTCCCTTGTACTGGATCGCGAAGTCCACGATCGAGGTCGTGCCGCCGTGCGCGGCGGCGATCGTGCCCGATTCGAAGTCGTCGGCGGAGGTCGTGCCGCCGAACGGCATATCCAGGTGCGTGTGGACGTCGATGCCCCCGGGCAGGACGTACTTGCCGGAGGCGTCGATCGTCCGGTCCGCCTCCAGAGTGAGAAAGGTCGCGATCATGGAAACCCTCTCGTCCTCGATCAGGACGTCGCCACGATAGAGGTCCGTCGCGGTGACGACGGTCCCGTTCTTGATGAGGGTCTTCAAGGCTAGATGGCCGCCATCGGCTCGTAGGTCTCGGGGCGCCGGTCGCGGAAGAACTGCCACACGCGCCGCACCTCCTCGATCAGGTCGAGGTCCATCTCGGCCGTGACGAGCTCGTCCTTGTCCTCCGAGCCGACCGCGAGGAAATTGCCGCGCGGGTCCACGAAGTAGGAGGAGCCGTAGAACTTGCCGATGTTCCAGGGGGACTCCGTGCCGACCCGGTTGCTGCACGCCATGAAGTAGCCGTTGGCGACGGCGTGCGCCGGCTGCTCGAGCTTCCAGAGGTATTGCGACAGGCCCGCCACCGTGGCCGACGGGTTGAAGACGATCTCCGCGCCGTTCAATCCGAGCAGGCGCGCCCCCTCCGGGAAGTGGCGGTCATAGCAGATGTAGACGCCGACCTTCGCGAAGCGCGTCTGAAAGACCGGGTAGCCGAGGTTGCCGGGCTTGAAGTAGTACTTCTCCCAGAACCCCGAGGTGTGCGGGATGTGGTTCTTCCGGTATTTGCCGAGATACGTCCCGTCGGCGTCGTACACGGCAGCGGTGTTGTAGTAGACCCCCGCCTGCTCGCGCTCATAGACCGGGACGACCATCGCCATCCCGTATTTCTTCGCGAACTGCGCCATCCTCTCCGTCGTCGGTCCCGGCACCGGCTCCGCCATGTCGTACCAGTGCGGGTCCTGCGCCGGGCAGAAATACGGCCCGTCGAAGACTTCCTGGAGCCCGAGGATCTGAACGCCGCGCCGTCCCGCCTCCTCGATGAATGGAATGTGCGCGTCGATCGCCGCCGCCTTCACCTTCGCGATCGGAGCGGAAGGGTCCGATAAGGGAGCGTGACACTGGATCAGGCCGCCTATCACTTTACGGGGCATCGCGCCTCCCGGTCAGGGTTTCAGGTTCCAGGTTTCAGGTTCCAGGAGCCCCTTGAAACTTGAAACCTGAAACTTGAAACCTGGTGTCAGAACCATCTCGAAATGACCACCTTCTTGTCGGTGTAGAACTCGTATGTGTCTCTTCCGTGGACCTTCAGGTCGCCGAAGAAGCTGTCCTTGGCGCCGCCGAAGGGGAAGTAGGCCATGGGGGCGGCGACGCCGATGTTGACGCCGACCATGGAGGCGGAGGCCAGCCGCGCGAACTCGCGGGCCGCCTTGCCGCTCGACGTGAAGATGGACGTGGCGTTCGCGTTGGGGTGAGCGTGCATCACGGCGATGGCTTCTTCGAGCGTCTTGACCGGAGTGATCGAGGCGACGGGCCCGAAGATCTCGTCGCGCCCGAGCGCCATGGAAGGGGAGACTTCGTCGAAGACCGTCGGCCCCACGAAGAAGCCCTTCTCACGCTCGGGGACCCTGAGATTGCGCCCGTCGAGAACGAGCTTCGCTCCTTCGGCGACCCCCTTCTCGATGTAGGAGACGACCTTGTCGCGGTGCCGCGCCCGGATGACCGGCCCCATCGCGACGCCGGGCTCCGCTCCGTCTCCCACGCGCAACGCGCCGGCCGAGGCGACGATGCGCTCGCGCGCCTTCTTGTGCGCTTCTCCCACGGGGACGAGCACGCTGCCCGCCAGGCACCTCTCGCCGGCGCAGCCGTAGAAGGACTCCGTGATGACGCCGATCGAGCGGTCGAAATCCGCGTCCGGCATCACGACAATGAAGTTCTTGGCGCCGCCCAGCGCCTGGACCCGCTTGCCCGCGTGCGTGGCGCGCTGGTACACGGCCCTGGCCACCGGAGTGGATCCGACGAAGGAGACGGCGCGGATGTCGGGATGGTCGCAGATCGCCTCGACGACCGCCCGGCTCCCGTTGACGAGGCTGACGACTCCGGGCGGCAGGTCGCACTTCTCGAGCAGCTCGAACATCCGTGTCATGGAGAGGGGCACCTGCTCGGAGGGCTTGACGAGGATGCAGTTGCCAGTCCCAACCGCGAAAGGAAGGAACCAGAGCGGGACCATGGCCGGGAAATTGAAGGGGGCGATCGCCGCGCAGACGCCCACCGGCTGCTTGATGACGTTGCAGTCGATGCCGGAGGCGATGTTCTCCAGGCCGTAGCCCATCATCAGCGACGGGGATCCGCAGGCGACCTCGACGCACTCGATACCGCGGCGCACGCTCCCCCGCGACTCGTCCAGCGTCTTGCCGTGCTCGGTCGTCACGATTCGCGAGAGCTCCTCGAAGTGCTCCTCCAGCAGCGCCTTGAACTTGAAAAGCGCCCGCGCCCGCGTGACCGGCGGCGTGTCCCGCCAGACGGGGAAGATCTTCTTCGCCGCCGCGACGGCGGCATCCACCTCCTCACCCGTCGAAAGAGGAGTCCTCGCGATCACCTCGCCCCTTGCCGGGTTGTAAACGTCGAGGAACTCGCGGGCGCGCGACCCGACCCACCGTCCGCCGACGTAGTTGCGGAGCGCTTCCACTCCGGCGCCGGCGGTTGGCGTCTTCTCCCGGGCCACGGCGGATTCAGTCATGGAGACCTCCTGCTTTCAGATGAAAGGAGAATACTAGCAGGCCGTGCACAGTAGCTCCCCAGACAGGAGCCATCGCGACACACGACCTTTATTCGTGCCCTCGAGGCACACCATCGCGTCGGGACCCGCCAGTCGCTGCCAGCGCGTCTAGGAACCGCCGGGCAACGGAGGGTTCCACGCCGTGCCCTCCCGTTACTCCAGCCCGAGGCGCCTGCTGAGCCCGGTCGCACGTCGTCGGCTGACCGGGACGCGCTGTCCGTCTTCGAGCTCCAGCTCGGCACCCTGCTCGGTGTGATGGAGAGCACGAACGAAATGGAGGTTGACCAGTTCGGAGCGATGGACGCGGACGAATCCCCAGCGCCCGAGTCGCAGCTCCAGCGCAGCAAGACGCTCGTCCAAGAGATAGGTCTTTCCGCGGAGAGTGAAGCCCGTGTACTTGTCGCCGGCGCAGATGCGCGGGATTTCCCGCGCGTCGAAGAAGAAGGCGCTCCCCCGGGCCCGAGCCGTCACTCTCGGCACCTCGTCACCGGCGGTCAGCCGGTCCACCATTGCTTGCAGCTTGGCCGGATCGAGACCAGCACGCTTCTTCGCCCGGTGCAGCGCTTCCTCGAGCCGCTCCTGCTCGATGGGCTTCAGCAGGTAGTCAACCGCCTCCGCCGCGAACGCGTCGACGGCGAATTCGGCGTAAGCCGTGGTGAAGATTACCGGGGGTAGCCCCGTCCGACTGCGGGCGACCGACAATCCGTCGAGGCCGGGCATCCGGATGTCGAGGAGGACGACGTCGGGTGCCAGCGCTTCGATCTTGTCGAGCGCTTCCTCCCCGTCGCGGGCCTCTCCGGCCAGCTCGACTCCTGGAATGCGGCCAAGCATGCGCACCAGACGCCGACGCCCAATGGGCTCGTCGTCGACGACCAGGATCCGCATCATCGTGCCACGGCCTAACCCGGGCGCGGCGGCACCACGATGCGCACGCGATAGCCGCCCAGCGATCCGCCCGTGTCCCTCCGAAGGGACGCATCGCTTCCGTAGCTCAACCGGAGTCGCTCCTCGATATCCGTAAGCGCCGTCCCGCTGCCCTTGCGAGGCGAGCCCCCGGCGCCCAGGCCGTCGTCTTCGATCTCGATGTGCAGCCGGCCGTCCTGTGCAGCGGCCCGCACCTCGATCCTCCCGGGACCCCGTCGCGGCGAGATGCCGTGGTTCACGGCATTCTCCACGACCGGATGCAGTAGCAGCGCCGGCACGGGCCAGTCAAGCACCGACTCGTCAACCGCCACGGACCACTGCAGGCGGTCCCCGAAGCGGAGGCCTTCGACTTCGAGATACGTGCGCACTGCCCGGACTTCGTCACCCAACGGAACGTGCTCCGAGCGCGACCCGTCCAACGCGTACCGGAATAACCCGGCCAGACGCTGCAAGACCTGTGCGGCGCGTCCCGGGTCCTCCTCGATGAGTCCCGCTACGGTGTTGAGACTGTTGAATAGGAAGTGAGGATCGGTGCGCGCCCGGATCGCCGCGAGTTCCGCCTTCATTGCCTGGCGTCGCATGTGCTCTTCCCGAAGCTCGTGTTCCAGGACGCGCCGCCGTAGCCGCCGATATCCCTCCTCCACGATCACCATGGCTACCGTGATGGCTAGCCCAACCGGGAGCAGGTTACGACGCGTGCGGGCCGCCGGGTCGCCACCCACGAGTTCCAGGCTGCGGGCAGCAATCTCGCTGCCGATCCCCACCGCGGCGAGCACGACCAGGACATGCGCGCCAAGTCGTATCCACGCCGGATGGCGGCCTGTCTGCAGTCGCGGCATCACGAGGCTGCGGAGCGTCAGGTAGGCACCAGCGAAGCAGCCGCTGACGAAGAGGAGCACGAGCCAGGTCACGATGCCGACCCGTTGATGGCCGGAGAGGATCGCCGTGATCGCCGCGGCGATCAGCATCAGAATGATGATCAGCCCGGCAACGGAGACCAGGTCCCGGTTCCCTGCGCCTGGCCGCGCGCCAGCACTCTCGGTGCTGCTATCCTCGACCTCGCTCGCCTGGAGGGGCGATCTCGACATGGCGACGATCACACTAGCATTGCCGAAGTGCCGGAACCGCCCGCCCGCCAAACGCTGACCTTCGTTTCCCTACCGTTGGTCGTCTCGCCTCGACCGTCTGCCGGCGGATCACTGCCGGTAGTCGGCTGGTGCGTTTCAGGACTTCGCCAAGCCCTACCATCGAGAGAGAAAAGAGGTACCACCATGAGAAAGCGAAATGCAACCTCGATCGTAGCGGCGATGGCGATGGTCGGCTTCTGCCAAGGCTCGACTCAGGCGTCCGATGGGCGGGACGCCGGTGCGATCCTGCAATCCTTCGTGGTCGATTTCCGGCAGGATCCGGCGGCTGCGCAGCCGATCACCTTCGGCATCCGCGTCACGGGTGATGGCGGAGGTGAATGGCACGTCGTCGACACGGGCAAGAAGCGAGATGGGTCGGGTGAATCCGACGTGGCGCTCCATCCGGGCTTCCCCAAGGAGCCATGCGCCTTCTACACGTTGGACCTTCTCACCCTTCGGAAGATCGACCAGGGAACCTGGAATGCCCTCACCGCGATGGGTCGCGCTCGCGCAAACGACCCCGCGCCGATGGACATCGGCGTTACCGAGGGATTCTCGCCGGATGCGAAGTTCTTCGAGACGTTCATCCCGCTCTCGTTTCACTTCTGGACCCGCGGCTGGCCCGAGCGGGTGCAATACGGTCCCACGACGACGCGGATCCTGCACGGCGCGAACGCCACCATACTCTACTACCAGAAGGGCCTGCGATCGGCGTGGTTTCAGATCGCGAAGGGCCAGCACGCCAACCGAGATCCGAAGGAGCAGGTCACTCCTTTCCCCACAATTGTGATCGGTCTGCGCGGTCGGTGCGAGGGCAAGATCGGCGGCAAGAGCATCACGCTCGACCGGCAGGAGATGCTCTTCATTCCAGCCGGCGTGCCGCACGAGTTCTGGAACCCCTACGACGAGCCGGCCGAGGCCGTCCTGATCATGTTCGGACAGGGGGCGTGATCCCCGCTGGTCATCGTGGTGGCAGGCGAGATGTCCACCTTCACCAAGGCTGGTTGAGCCGACACGCGCGGGGGAAAGCGGTCCCTCAGCGGTGGTTTGTCGAGGCCGGCTAGGATTACCCGTACCGGAGAGGTTCTTCGGGCGATCGAGCCGGGCTCTGTTGGATAGGCGGGCCGCGCCTGTCCGCCTATTCCGGGCGTAGAATTTCCTTTTTCACGCGGCCCAAGGGAGGACTCCATGAACGCGGATCTGTCGGTCGTCTTCACGGGAATCCGGTTCGAGAACCCGTTCCTGCTCTCCTCGGCGCCCCCGACCGAGTCGGAGTCCAACATCCTGCGCGCCTTCGAAGCCGGCTGGGGCGGCGTCGTGACCAAGACGATCGGGCTCCATCCGGTCGTGAACGTGCGGGGGGCCAAGACCAGGTTCCTCCGCGCCGACGTGGACAGCCCGCGCCTCTCGATGAAGAAGCGCCCCGGGACGGCGCTCCACTCCTCCTGGAACTGGGAGCTCATCTCCGACAGGCCGCTCGACTGGTGGGTCCCGCGCATCGGCCGGATCAAGAAGGCCTTCCCCGACCGGGTGCTCGTGGCCTCCATCATGGCGGGCTCGGGCAACGACACGGAGCTCTCGCACTGGCAGACGCTGGCGAAGGCCTGCCAGGACGAGGGGGCCGACGCGTTCGAGCTGAACCTCTCCTGCCCCCACATGGACCGCCAGGACATGGGATCGAACATCGGCAAGGACCAGGAGCTCATCTCCGTCGTCACGCAGGTGGTCAAGGAAGTGGCGAAGGTGCCGGTCTGGGCCAAGCTCACGCCCTCCACGACCGACATCGTCGTCGAGGCCCGGGCGGCCTTCCTCGGCGGCGCCGACGCGATCTCCTCCTCCAACACGTTCACCTCGCTCCCCCTGATCGATCCGGAAACTCTCGAGTTCGAGATGAACGTGGACGGCTTCGTCTCGACGGGAGGCCTCGGGGGACCGGCGATCCTCCCCCTCTCGCTCGCCAAGATGGCGCAGATGACGAAGGCGTTTCCGGAAAAGAGCTTCTCGGGCATCGGCGGGATCTCGACCTTCGATCACGCGCTCTCCTACTTTCTCCTGGGCTGCGGCACCGTCCAGGTCTGCACCGCGGCGATGCTGGACCGGGCCATCGGCCCGAACGTGATCCGGGGCCTCATCCACGACATGGAGGCGTTCCTGGAAAGGCACGCCGAGCGCGGCTGGAAGTCCCTGGAGGATTTTCGGGGGATCCGACGGGACCGCGTCGTGGCCCAGTCGCAGATCGCCCGGCCCACCGAATCGGACTACTACGGAGGGCACGAGGTCCCCGAGGGATACGCCGCGCCTGCGGACGCGCCGGTGCCCCTGGCGGCTAAATGAGGGACTGTCGGCAATTACTGAGTTGTCCATCGACTACAACCCTCTTCTGAGAGTCGCCATCGAGCAAGCGCGTCTCGGTCTCGCGGAGGGGGGCATTCCCATCGGCGCCGCGCTCTTCGACGAGCGGGGCAAGCTGCTCGGCATCGGCCGCAACCGCCGGGTGCAGGAGGGCGATCCGTCGGCGCATGGCGAGACCGACGCGTTCCGCAGGGCGGGGCGCCAGCGGAGCTACCGCGACAAGATCCTCGTCACGACGCTCGCCCCCTGCTGGTACTGCGCCGGACTGGCGAGGCAGTTCCGGATCGGGACGGTCGTCGCGGGCGAGTCGGTGAACTTCGCGGGCGGGCTCGACTGGCTGAGGGATTGCGGCGTGCGCGTCGTGGACCTGGGATCCTCCGAGTGCGTGAGCCTCCTCTCTGGCTACATCGCGGCGCATCCGGACGTCTGGAACGAAGACATCGGCGAGCTCTGACGAGGAACTCCGAGAATGGCGATCCCGTCCGACGGCGTCCCGCACTCCGAGAAACCGGCGGCCCTGAGCTTCCGCCAGAGGCTCGCGCTGGCGTTCGGGGCGGCCGCCCTCTTGATCGCCGCCACGGGGCTCATCTCCTTCCGCGCGCTTCGCAAGAGCGTCGCGAGCGACCAGGCCATCCTGAGCCAGGCGCGGGACGTCATCGAGTTTGGAAGACTGCGGGCGTCGATCGAGAGGAAGATCGTCGCCGCGCGCGGGTTTCTCCTGAGCGGCGACGACAAGTTCCTGACCGAGATCGACCGGTGGCACCGCGACCTGCGCGCGCAGATCGCGAGCCTGCGCAGAGAGAGCCTCAGCCCGAAGGAGAGGGAGCTGCTCGACGGGATCGAACGCGCCGAAGAGGACCACCAGCGGGCCACCGCGGAAGCCATCGCGCTCAAACGCGGCGGAGAGAGCGCCGGGTTCTTCGCGCAGAGCCTCGAGCCGGCCCGCGAGGCGCTCGAGCGGCGGCTCTCCGCGTACCTGTACCACGAGAGGCAGATCCTGGAGCAGGCCGATTCCACGTCGCTCGAGCAGAACTCGCTCGCTTCCGCGCTCATCCTCTCGAGCGGTCTGCTCGCGGTCGCCTTCACGGTCGTCCTCGCCCTGACTCTCACGCGGCGGCTGTCCCGTCTCTACGACACCGAGCGGCAGGAGAGGCGCCGTTCGGAGACGGCGCGGCAGCGATACCGGGACCTGATCGAGGACATCCCGGGCGGCATCGTCTGGGAGGCGGACGCCGCGACGATGCGCATGAACTTCGTCAGCCGCCGGGCGCAGGAGATGCTCGGCTACGCCCGGGAAGAGGCGTACGCCCAGCCGGACTACTGGACCCGCCTGATCCACGCCGAGGACCGGGAACGCGTCCTTGCCGCGGGGGCCAAGCTGCTCCAGGACGGGGGCGAGCGGCAGTTCGCGCACCGCTTCCTCGCGGCCGACGGCCGCGTCGTCTGGTTCCAGACGCGGGTCCGTCTGCGGCAGGAGGAGGGGAAGCGGGCCGTCCTGCTCGGCCTCTCCGTGGACATCACGCGCCTGAAGGAAGCGGACTACGCCTTGAGGCTGAGGGCTCGGCAGCAGGCCGCGGTCGTCATGTTCGGGCAGGAGGCGCTCGTCGAGACGGACCTGGATCGCCTCTTCCAGAGCGCCTGCATGGCCGTGACGGAGACGCTCGACTGCGATTTCGCCGCGATCATGGAGCCCGTCGCCGGCGGCGGGTTCCTTCTGCGGGCCGGCGTCGGCTGGCGCGAGGGCCTGGTGGGCCGGGCAACCGTCCGGGCAGGCACGAACACGCAGGCGGGCTACACGATGATCGCCGGCGAGCCGGTCATCGTCGCGGATCTGACCCGGGAGGGACGCTTCCGCGGAGAGGCGATGCTCCGGGAGCACGGCGTCGTCAGCGGCGCGAGCGTCGTCGTCCCGGGGACTCCGGCCCCGGTCGGCGTGCTCTCCGTGCACATGCGGACGCCGCGGAGCTTCTCCGGCGAGGACGTCTTCTTTCTCCAATCCGTCGCGAACGTCCTGTCGGCCGCGGCCGGGCGCAAGCTCGCGGACCGGGCGGTCGAGGAATCGGAGCGCCGCAAGACGGCCATCCTGGAAGGGGCGCTGGACGCCATCATCACCATGGACTACGAGGGACGCGTCCTGGAATTCAATCCAGCCGCCGAGCGGATGTTCGGCGTCTCCGCGGAGCAGGCGATCGGCCGCGAGATGGCGGACCTGATCGTCCCCGAGGGACTCCGCGAGCGGCACCGCGAAGGGCTGGCCCGCTACCTCGTCACGGGACAGACGACGATCCTGAACCGCCGGCTCGAAATGCCGGCCCTGCGCGCCGACGGCAAGAAGTTTCCCGTCGAGCTCGCGATCTCGCGGATCTCCGGCGGCGGTCCGCCGGTCTTCACCGGGTTCGTGCGCGACATCACCGTCCGGGTCCGCTCCGAGGAAGAGAGGGCGGACCTCCTCTCCCGCGAGCGCCGGGCCCGCTCGGCCGCCGAGGCGGCGGAAGGCCGCGCCGCCTTCCTGGCCGAGGCGAGCGCGACGCTGGCCTCCTCGCTCGATTACCCGACGACCCTCTCGAGCGTGGCCCGGCTGCTCGTCCCGCGGATCGCGGACGGGTGCGCGGTGGACATGCTCGACGGGGCGGGCCAGCTGCGGCGTCTCGCGACGAGCCACCCCGACCCGGCGCGGGTCGCGGCCTCCGAGCAGCTCGCCAGCCGCTATCCGCCGGCCCTCGGGGCGCCCCACGGCGCGGGGCACGTGGTGGCGACCGGCGAGGCGGAGATCCTCCCGGAGGTCACCGAGGAGATGCTCCGCGCGACGGCGCGGGACGAGGACCACTTCCGGCTGCTGAGAGATCTCCGCCTCGTCTCCCTGATGTGCGTTCCGCTCTGGGCGCGGGGCAAGACTCTCGGCTCGATCTCCCTCGCCTCGTCGGAATCGGGACGCCGCTTTGGCGCGGAAGACCTCGCCTTCGCGCAGGACCTGGCCGGCCGCGCGAGCGTGGCGATCGAGAACGCGCGGCTCTATCGCGAGGCCCGCGAAGCGGTTCGCGCGCGCGACGAGTTTCTCTCGATCGCCTCCCACGAGCTGAAGACGCCGCTGACGACGCTTCAGCTTCAGATCCAGGGACTCGCGCGCAAGGTGCGCAACACGAAGGGAGAGCCGGCCCTGGAAGCCCTGAGCCAGAGGATCAACACCTCCGAGCGCCAGGTGGAGAGACTCACGGCGCTGATCAACAGCCTTCTCGACATCTCCCGCATCACGTCCGGCCGCCTCGACCTGGACCTGGAGCCGGTGGATCTGGCGGCGGTCGTGCGGGACGCCGCGGCGCGTTTCCGGGAGGACCTCGCGCGCGCCGGCTGCCCTCTCGAGATCCGGACGGACGGCCCGTGCGTGGGGGAGTGGGACAGGGTGCGGCTCGAACAGGTGGTCACGAATCTCCTCTCCAACGCGGCCAAGTACGGCTCCAGCCGGCCCATCGAGATCACGGTCTCGGGGGACGAGACGATGGCCCGGCTCGCGGTCCAGGACCAGGGCATCGGCATCCCTCCCGAGCACCAGGCCCGCATCTTCGAGAGGTTCGAGCGAGCGGTGTCCGACCGCCATTACGGCGGCCTCGGCCTCGGGCTCTGGATCGTGCGCCAGATCGTGGAAGCCCTGGGAGGCAGGATTCGAGTCGAGAGCGCCGCGGGGGAGGGCTCGACCTTCACGGTGATGCTCCCGAAGGCCCCGCACAAGCGCCGAACGACCGGGGCGTGACGTGAGCCCGGACCGGGCGCGGGCGGCCGCTTCGGCCAGGAGAATCCTGATCGTGGAAGACGACACGGACCTGCGCGAGGCCCTGAGCGAGATCCTCCGCGACGAGGGGTACGCTGTCGCCGGCGCGTCCAACGGCCTGGAGGCTCTCCAGCTTCTGCGCGGAGAGTTCGACCGGCCCGCCCTCATCCTGCTCGACCTGACGATGCCGGTGATGAACGGCTGGCAGTTCCGCGCGCGGCAGCGCCGGGATCCCCGTTTCGCCGACATCCCGATCGTCGTGCTCTCCGCCGGAGATCACCTGGCCGACCAGATGGGCCCCCTCGAGATCCAGGAGTACATCCGTAAGCCGATCGATCTCGTTCACCTGCTCGCGACGATCGAGCGGTACTGCTCCTGAAGGCTCTCGCCACCGCGACCCGAACTCTACGAGGTCCTGACCAAAGGACCGCCTTCCCGATCCCGAGCCAGCGCTGCGCTCCCGCGGCGCGACGCTCCTCCGCTCGGTGACTTTGCGGAGACTCCTCGCGCCGCGAGCGCCGGCGAAAGACCGGCGGTCTCCTGGATGTGCCGCTGCGGATACGTTCCTGGCCCCGTCATCCTGAGCCCTTCGGCTTCGCTCAGGACAGGCTCCGCGAAGGGTCTGCTCTCGTCGCGCCGCGACCGCCGGAGACGGGAAGACGGTTGCGCGGACGCGAGGCTACTTGAGGGTCCAGGTCCTCACGATCTTGCCGTCGCGGATCTCGGATATGACGAGGGCGGATTCCGGCGGCCCGGCGGCGCCGGTCTCGATCTCGCGATCGACGACGAAATTGCCTTCGATCATTCGCTGGGCGACGGAGATCCTCCCCCGGGGCTCCGCGGCGAACCGCCGCGCGTAGGCCTGCCGGATCTCGACGGGTCCCGAACCGAGGAGGCGGTCCGCGGGATCGTAGAGGCGCGCGTCCGGGGCGTAGAGGCCGACCAGGGCCTCGAGATCCCGCCGGTTGTAGGCATCGATCCGGCTCTGCGCCACCTCTTCGGGCGCGCGCCTGCCGGAAACGTCCGCGGGCGCGGAGACCGGGGACTCCTCGGCCCGGGGCGCCGGCGGCGGGGGCGCGGGCACCGCCGTCGGACGCTGGGGTTCCGGAGTCGGTGTCGCCGTCGGCGTGGGGGTCGCCGACGGAGCCGGAGTCTTGGCGGCGCTCAGGTCGATCACGATGGGCTGGAAGTCCGTCCCGACCGGCCGGCACGAGAAGGGGAGCAGCGCGAGCAGACCGAAAGCCCATTTCCTCGACATCTTCATGTTCTCGTTCCTTTCAAGCTCGGCAACGCGGGACCCTGTCTGCCGATCACCCGATCACCCGATCACCCGATCACCCGATTACCCGGTTGACCCGGCCCCGGCCGGAACCTCCTACGACATGCCTTCGATGATGGCGTTGAGCGTTGGGCTCGGCCGCATCGCTCGGTCCGCCCTTGCCGGGTCCGGCTGATAGTAACCGCCCAGGTCGACGGGGCGACCCTGGGCACCGAGCAGCTCGGAGTTGATCCTCGCCTCGTTGGCCGAGAGATCCCGGGCCATGGCGGTGAAGCGGGTCTTGAGCTCGGGATCCCTGGATTGCTCGGCCAGGGCCTGGGCCCAGTACAGGGCCAGGAAGAAGTGGCTGCCGCGGTTGTCGATCTCGCCCACCTTGCGGGCCGGCGACTTGTTGTTGTCCAGGAACCTGCCGATGGCCTGGTCCAGCGTCGCGGCCAGCAAGGCGGCGCGCGGATTCTCGAAGGAGGTTCCGATGTGCTCGAACGCCGCGGCCAGAGCCGAGAATTCGCCGAGCGAGTCCCAGCGGAGATAACCTTCCTTGACGAACTGCTGCAAGTGCTTGGGGGCTGAGCCGCCGGCGCCGGTCTCGAAGAGACCGCCGCCCGCGAGAAGCGGCACGATCGACAACATCTTGGCCGAGGTGCCGATCTCGAGGATGGGAAACAGGTCCGTGAGGTAGTCGCGCAGGACGTTTCCCGTGACCGAGATGGTATCCAGGCCCTTGCGAATCCGATCGAGCGAGTACTTCATGGCCTCGACCGGCGGCAGGATCCGGATCTCGAGCCCGCTCGTGTCGTGATCCTTCAGGGACCTCTCGACTTTGGCGATCACTTGCGCGTCGTGCGCCCGGTTCCTGTCCAACCAGAAGATGGCGGGCGCGCCCGTGGCCCTGGCCCGCCGCACGGCGAGCTGGACCCAGTCGCGGACCGCGATGTCCTTGGTCTGGCAGCATCGGAAGATGTCGCCCGCCTCCACGGGCTGCGCGAGAAGCGTCTCGCCCGAGGATTCGACGACCACTCGAATCGTGCCCGCGTCCCCGGCAATGAATGTCTTGTCGTGCGAGCCGTATTCTTCCGCCTGTTGCGCCATGAGCCCGACGTTGGGGACGCTGCCCATGGTCGCCGGATTCAAGGCGCCGTTCTTCTGGCAGTCCTCGATGATGGTCTGGTAGATGGTGGCATAGCAGCGGTCGGGAATCATGGCCTTGGTGTCGTGCAGCTTGCCGTCCGGCCCCCACATCTTGCCGCCTTCGCGCACGACGACCGGCATGGACGCGTCCACGATGACGTCGTTCGGCACGTGCAGGTTGGTGATGCCCTTGTCGGAGTCGACCATGGCCAGGGCCGGCCGGGCGGCGAAGACGGCCTTGATGTCATTCTCGATCTCGGCCTGTTTGTCGGCCGGGAGGCTCTTGATCCTGGCGTAGACGTCGCCGAGCCCGTTGTTGAGGTTGATCCCCAGCCGTTTGAAAGCGTCGGCGTGCTTGGTGAACACCGGCTCGAAGAACACGGCCACGGCGTGGCCGAACATGACGGGATCCGAGACTTTCATCATCGTGGCCTTCAGGTGCAGCGACAGGAGCAGGCCCTTGGCTTTCGCGTCCGCGATCTGCGAGGCGAAAAACGTCCGCAGCGCTCTGACGTTCATCACCGAGGCGTCGAGGATTTCGCCTTCGATGAGCCGCAGCTTCGGCTTGAGCACCGTGGCCGCACCCTCCGGACTCACGAACTCGATGCGGACTGGAGTTTCCTCTTTGACGGTGGTGGAGACCTCGCTGCCGTAGAAGTCGCCGGAGGTCATGTGGGCCACGTGCGACCGGGAGTCCGGGGCCCAGGCCGCCAGCCTGTGAGGATGTTTCCTGGAGAACGCCTTGACGGAGAGCGGGCAGCGGCGGTCCGAGTTGCCTTCGCGCAGCACCGGGTTGACGGCACTGCCCAGGACCCTGGTGAATCGCTCCCGGAGCTTCTTGTCGGCATCGCTGCCCGGGTTGTCGGGGTATTCCGGAACGTTGTAGCCGTGCGCCCGGAGCTCTTTGACTGCCTCCCCGATCTGTGGAACCGAGGCCGAGATGTTGGGCAGCTTGATGATGATGGCCTCGGGGTCTTGTGTCAGCTCGCCCAGGAGGGCCAGATGATCCGGGATCTTCTGCGCGTCGGCGAGGTTGTCGGGGAAATTGGCGATGATGCGGCCCGCGAGCGAGATGTCGCGCAATTCGACCCGGATACCCGTGCCTTTGAGAAAGGCGCGAACGATCGGCAGGAACGAATAGCCGGCCAGCGCCGGGGCCTCGTCCGTCAGAGTCCATTGAATGGTCGAGGGTTCAGTTTTCATGGCTTCTCCGTCGGGATATCCGCGGCCGCCGGCTCGCAAAAACCCCTGGGCTCAAACAGATTCGTCCCGACATTGCGATCTCGCCTCCGGTCCTCAGACTCTCGAACAGCGGTGATTATGGCCCGTCGGCGAGCCGGGCGGCGGCTTCCGCCTCGCCCGGAAAGGTCTCCCGCGGAACGTCTTCGCCCTAGATGCGATCGCATCAGCGGCGGGCCGGGGGGCGGCCGGCCGGCCCGGGACTTTCCGGGGCCGAGGTGGGGCCGGAGAGGGCGTCCCGGCGCACGCGTATAATCGCGAAGCGAACGCCATGAACTCCATCCGATGCCGGGAGACGACGCCTCAGTCGTTCACAGCGGCGGAGGATCGCGACGCCGTCGCCCTCCGCATCGATCCCTCGCGCCGCGTCACTCTGCGGTTCGCTCTCCTGATCGAGGACTCCCAGGACCTGGAGGCCCTGCGCTACGCGCGGCGCGCGATGATCCGCGAGGAGCGCACCCGCGGCCTGGAGTGGGACGAGCCCTCGATGGAGCAGCCCGTGTTCACGGCGACCGAGATCCGCTGGTTCGTCCTGGTATCTCAGGTCGCCTGGTGCCGGGAGAAGATCGCGGAGTTGATCTCGCGGGCCAACCGAGCGCGCGAGGCGTTGGGGGACCTGGGCAAGTGAGCGATCGAATCGAGGAAAGCGAAGCCAGCCCCTCGCCATGAAGCTTCGAACCCTGGTCGTGCTCCTCCTCCTCGGGGGAGCGGGCTACTGGATTTACAAAAGCAACATGACGGTCACCTCGTTCGTGGACGACCTGACGGCCCCGCTCATGAGGTCCAAGGCGGCCGTCAAGGAATCCGAGCACAAGCGGATCGTTGCCGAGGCCGTCCCGGCGCCGGAGGGCGAAGAGGACCCGTCGATGGCGACGCTGAAAGAGGGAATGAAGACGGCCGAGGTGAAGGAGCTGCTCGGAGCGCCCGAGCGGGTCGAGCCGTTCCGGGAAGAGGGGCACGACCGGGTGCGGTGGACCTACCTTCGCGCCCGGCGGGTGATCGTCTTCGAGAACGGGCGCGTCGTTTCCATCGCGGTCCGGTAGGCGGCGGCCGCCGCTCCGAAGAGCGGGAGGCGCGGCTCCAGAACGACGCGGACCGGAATGGCCGCCAGCAGGTCCTCCATTGGCGGCTTCGACGAGAACGACGCGAGAAAGATCGGGTCGCGCAGCGCGGGAAGGATCTTCGGCGCGATCCCGCCCGCGATGAAGATGCCGCCGGTTGCCCGGTACTGGAGGGCGAGGTTCCCGGCCTCCGAGCCGTAGATCGAGACGAAGAGACGCAGGGCTTCCCGGCAGAGGCGGTCGCGCCCCGCGAGCGCGAAACGGCTGATCGCCGAGGCGCGGTCCTCGACCCGGAAGGCCCGGGCGACGCGGGCGCTTTCGGGCGCGAGCCCCTCCGACTTCACGAAGTCGTAGAGATGCGTGAGGCCTTCACCCGAGAGCAACCGGTCTCGAGAGACCCGCCCGAACTGCTTCCGAAGGGATCGCACGAGACGGTCCTCGACGGCATCCCGAGGACCGAAGTCGGCATGTCCTCCCTCGGAGGCCAGCGGCTCGTACTTGCCGGCGAGGCGCGCAAGGCTCGCCTGTCCGAGTCCCGTTCCGGCGCCGATCAGGCCGACGGGTCCACCTGCCTCCGGGTTCCCGGCGCGGAGAGTGGCCAGCTGCCGGGGCTTCAGGTAGGGGATCCCGAGGGCCGCCGCCACGAAGTCGTTGACGACGCGCACCCGCGCGATTCCGGTCTCGGACGCGAGCCGCCGCTCATCCACGATCCAGGGGAGCTTCGTGACCCGGGATCGGCCCGCGCGGACCGGCCCGGCGACTCCGAATCCCGCCGCCCGCGGCGATCCGCTCCGCCCCTTGAGAAAGATTTCGACGATTTCCTCGAGGCTCCCGAACTTTCCGCTCGCGAACCTGCGGGAGTGCTGGATCTCCAGGCGTCGTCCCGAGATCTCGACGATCGCCATGGCGGTCTTGGTTCCCCCGATGTCCCCGGCCAGCACCAGCATGCGGGGAAGGTACCATCGAGGAATCGGGTGATCGGGTGATCGGGTGATCGGGAGGAATCTGCCTCCGCGGGACTGCTTTTTCGGGCAAAAAAATCCCCGGGTCGGGGTGGGGCCGCCCGGGGGGCGAAAGGAGGAGATTGAGGTTTTGGTTTCCTCGATTCTCCCTTAGTGCAAGGCGCCGGCCAACCTGGGCTGTTCTGTTAAGTCATTTTGTATGAGTATTTGGAATATGATTCCGCGGCCGACGCTGACACTAATTGTTACCATTTTGTCGGTGGTTGTTGCACGACTTGTTCGGAATGTCAGATTCCAGGCAGGAGAAGTTCGCAATTGCCGGGTCCTTTTCCGCCGGTCGAGCGGAGACTCGACCATTGCCGCGGCTGTTCGGTGAGTCTCATCTGGATTCGGTAGACTCCGAGCCCTCGTGGCTTGCCCGATGAAATGCGACATCCGGAGAAAGGACACCGCGGCTCCGGGCCGCGGACGCTCGCCGGGCAGCGGCGGTCTGCGCGGGAGCGGGAGCCGGGGCGTCGGAAGCCCTGCGGCGATCCGGCGCGAGGGGCTTCCCGAGGGAACCTCCTGAGGGAGCCGCGGCTCGCGGCCGCGCTCCTGGGTCTCGGCCTGGCACTCTCCTCCGCCGGCTGCTCCTACATCTTCTCCGAGATAAGGACGGTCTACGAATACGAGCCTTCCTATGGCGTGGACAGCCCCGACTTCCGGCGCTCGCTCGAGGTTCTGGGGACCGAACTGACCGCGCACAACCGCGTGACCCTTCTTCTCAACGGGGACGAGACGTTCGGCGCCCTGCTCGAGGCGATCCGCGGCGCCCGAAGCTCCATCAACCTGGAGCTCTACATCTTCGATCGCGGTCAGATCGGGGCGGAAGTGGCGCGGGCCTTGTCGGAGCGGGCCCGTGCCGGCGTGGAGGTTCGGGTGCTCGTGGACGGGTTCGGCTCGCGGCTGGGCGATCTCGCCGACGAGATGATGGCCGCGGGAGTGCGGGTCGAGGTCTACAAGCCCTTGCGGATCTACTCCCTGGACCGCGTGGGGAACCGGACCCACCGGCGGATCATGACGGTGGACGGCCGGATCGGATTCTGCGGCGGCTTCGCGATCGACGACCGCTGGTTGGGCAACGCGCGCAACCCCTCGGAATGGCGCGACACGAACATCCGGGTCGCGGGGCCCGTCGTCGCCCAGCTCCAGCACGTCTTCCTGGAGGACTGGGTCCACACGACCGGGGAGGTGATCCACGGGAGCCGGCAGTTCCCGCCGATCGAGCCGGAGGGCGACACGCTCGCGCAAGCGGTCTCGAGCTCCCGGAACGACCAGAGTTCGATGGCGAAGCTCCAGTACTACATGGGAATCCAGGCGGCGCGCAAGACGATCTGGATCGAGAACGCCTACTTCGTGCCGGACAGCCAGATCCGGCAGGGACTGGTCAACGCGGCAGAGCGGGGCGTGGACGTGCGGGTGATCGTGCCGGGCAAGTACAACGACAGTCCGAACGTCCGCCTGGCTTCGCGGTTCCACTATGGGGAGCTCCTCGACGGAGGGGTGCAGATCTACGAGTATCTCCCCACGATGATGCACAACAAGGTCATGGTGGTGGACGGCATCTGGACCTCCATCGGGTCCATCAACTTTGTCAACCGCTCGATGAAGAAGAACGCCGAGGCGAATATCTCCGTGTACGATCGCGCGTTCGCGGCCGAGGTCGAGAAGATGGTCGAAGAGGACCTGACGCATTGCGAGCGGTTCACGAAGGAGAAGTGGAAGAAGCGGGGACTGCTCGCCCGGTTCGGCGAGACGTTCTTCTGGCTCTTCTCCGAAAACTACTGATCCCGGGGGGATCGGCTCAGCGCAGGACCGGCACGGGGAAGCGCCGCCGTCCGGTGGACGGGGAGAGGTCGGCGCGGGCGGCTCGCCCGAGCTCGGTCTCGAGCCTGGCCGCGCGTTCTTCCGTTTCCTGGGGCCTGCAGAGGTAGGTCACGAGGTCTCCGGCGGCCCGGAAGCCGCCGACCTTCTCCAGGAGCCTGGCCTCGGCGGAGGACAGGGGGCGTGTGAGATGGGCAACGCACCGCACCCAGGATCCCGGGACTTCCCAGGATTCCTCGATACGGACGGCCGCGACTCGCGCGATCACTCGCATTGCACCCCGGGACCAGCAATAGCAAGACGCGGGCCATCGCCGGCGGCACCGGCTCGGATCGGACATTGCCTGTCCCACCGGCCTGTTACGATGCGGGTCCGATGCTGGAAGGTATTCTGCCGCTCGACCGGCCCCTCGTCGTGTTCGACACCGAGACCACGGGCACCAATCCCCGATCCGACAGGATCGTCGAGATCGCCTGCGTCAAGATCCATCCCGACGGGCGGCGGGAAACCTGGCACAGGCGCGTCAATCCGGGCGTTCCGATTCCCCCCTCGTCGTCGGCCATCCACGGGATCCGGGACGCCGACGTGACCGGCCAGCCGCGCTTCGCGGAAGTGGCCGGCGAGCTCGGAGATTTTCTCGCCGGCTGCGACCTCGCCGGCTACAACATTACCGGCTTCGACCTGCCGGTACTGCGGACGGAGTTCCTGCGGGCCGGCGTCGCCTTCGACATGAGCGAGCGACGTCTCGTGGACGCCCAGCGGATCTTCTTCGCTCGCGAGCCGCGGCACCTGACCGCCGCCGCGCGCTTCTATTGCCAGTCCGACCACAACGGGGCGCACGGCGCGCTCGCGGACGCGGAGATGACGCTCCAGGTCCTGGTCGGCGAGCTCAAGCGCTACGAGGACCTGCCGCGGTCCGTCCCGGAGCTTCACACGCTGTTTTGCGCGGGGCTCGACCAGGACATCGATCCGGAAGGACGCTTCCGGCTCGTCAACGGAGAGCCGACGGTCAACTTTGGAAAGAACCGCGGCCGCACGCTGAAAGACATGAGCCGCGAGGAGCCCGGCTTCCTCAAGTGGATCCTCAAGGGAGACTTCTCACCGCCCGTGAAGGAGATCGCGCGGAAGTTCCTCCCCCCGAATAGCCGAAACTTACTTTGAGACGCGCTTGAACCGCAGCGTTTCACCCGATTTCACATCGCGAACCCGGATGGACCCCGGCTCGATCTCGATCGTCCACTTGCCGAGGGCACCGCGCAGCGCCGTCGCGCAGGAGGCGCCGGGAGTCTCGCCGGCGAAGCCGTCGCCGCGCGGATTCAGGACCAGGCCGCACGCCGCGTTGGCCTCGCTCTCCGTGAAACGCGTGGCCTCCGGCGAAAGAGAAGAGACGGTGGCGTCGAAGTGAGGGATGTAGCCGAGATAGACATTCGGCCCCTGTGCCTCCAGGCGCAGAAGACCCTGGCGGCGGACATTTGTGCCCTGGTACTTGCCGGTGCACTCCAGGAACAGGTCGTAGAGATGCTCGGAGTCCGTCGTGACCGGGCGCAGATCGAGCCTCAGGTCGTTGCCCGGCGTGGAGCCTTTGAAAGTCCCGGAGAGGATCGACGCCACTTCGAAGACCGCGTTGCCGGCTCCGGTCGCCGGAAGCGCCGAGGCCAGGACGATCGCGAAGGCGGCACCTCTGAGAATCGGTCGCTTCATGAAGTCCTCCGCTGGGTGCATCTGCGAAATCCGTTCCACGGATTCACGGGTTCCTGGAGAGCTTCAACTCGTTGCTCCACCGCCATTTCGATGACATCGAGCCCTTTCGGGGCTCGGCTCACCGTCCCTTCCTGAGGACACTCTCAGCTTCCGCTGGAGACGTTTCGCAGACCGGTCAGCATGCGGTCCACGGCCTGCTCGAAGGCGGATTGCAGGGCTTCTTTCTCGTTGTTCATGCCGCGGTAATTCGGGCGCGAGACGAGCGCTTCCGCCTGGAACTCCGTCAGCGTCCGCCCGGAAGCATCGCGAGCGGAGACGGTCCATTCCGCCGCGGCGTCGTAGATGGTTCCGTCGAAATCGGCGGAGAAGCGGTGGATCTCGATCGCGATCGTCGGGGCGTCGCGCCGTTCGGCGCTCGCCCACTGGCAGCCGGGGAAGGAGCGCGAGAGCGATTCCCGCAGGAGGCCGACGAGGCGCTCGGAATCGAGGCGCTCGGCGCGCTGGTCCGTGATCGCGAGATTCCAGACGAGGCTTCCCCCCGGACACGGCACTTCGGAGTCCTGCGCGGTGATCGGCTTCAATCCGGCGGTCGTGCTGCAGGAAAGCGCAAGCCCGGCAAGCAGGAGTGGCCAGAGTCCGCGCATCCGGGGGAAGTGTCTCACGTCCGCCGGCGCTTGCTCGTTTCCCGTTTCCCGTTTCCCGTTACGCGGGCATAGAGACGCGCGGTCGCCGCCGCCTGCGATTTCACGTTCTCCACGAGCTCCGGAGGCTCCAGCACGACGGCGTCCTTTCCGTACGCGAGCACGAACCGGCTGGCCTCCGCGATCGAACGGGCGGGAAGCTCGAGGACGACCTGCCCGCCGGCGGCCGCCTCGATCTTCTGGTCCGGGTGCCAGCGCTGCTCGCGGATCTCGTCGGCCACCTCGCGCGAGAAGCGGACCCGGAGACGAAAGGGGCGGCCTCCGCCCACGAACAGCCCGAACGTGTCGCGGAAAAAGGCGTTGGCGTCGAAGCTCTTCGGGATCGCGTAGCGCTGGTCGGTCAGGGTCGCGCTCCCGATGCGGGCGAGGTAGAAGCTCTTGACGACTCCGGCGGCCTGGTCTTCCGCGAGCATCATCCAATCGCGGCCGGAGAGGACAAACGCGTAAGGACGGACGGCGCGGGGCGGTTCCGGCGCGCCGCCGGGGCGGTGATAGTCGATCAGGAGAGCGACGCCGCGCTGCATCGCGTCGGAAACGGCCTGCCACGTCTCTTCCCGGACGGGCCGGAAGGGAGAGCGCAGGGCGAGCTTCTCCATCACGATCTCGGGGCGCAGCCTCACGGCCGGGGGCATCAGCCGCGCCAGCCGCTCGTAGCAGGCCTTCAGGTCCCGAGCGAGCGGAGTCCCCCCGAAGAGCGCGAACACCTGCGCCGCTACGCCGATCGAGAACAGGTCCTTGCCGTCCACGGGAAGAAATGGGAGGACGTAATCCGAGCGAGAGTAGCGGTAGCCGTTTTCTGCCCGGTCGAACTCGATCGGGGCCCCGAGCTCGTCGCGCAGGTAGTCGATGTCCCTCTGGACCGTCTTGGAAGACACGGACAGGCGATCGGCCAGCGAGGAGGTGTTGGGCCGGCGCCCCTCCTTGATCTCGTGGTGAATCGTCTGGAGGCGCCGCCAGAGCGGCCGATCCTTGAACGCGCCCGAGCGGCCCATGGGGGAATTGTATGAGACGTGTGGCAATCGCTTGAAGCTGGGGCCAAAACGGGATTGCCGCGATCAGCGAATTGCGGTGTTCGGTGCCCGGTGTTCGGTGCTCGGGGAAGCCCAACCGGGAACCGGGCACCGAAGAATGCTATTTCAAGAGCGGCAGCAGCTCCTTCGCGGTGGCGGCTTCTTTTCCGTTCGGGTCGAGCTCCAGGTACTTCTGGAAGTGCTCCTTCGCCGCCGCCTTCTTGTTCAGGTTGAAGGAGACCATGCCGAGGAGATAGTGGCCCATGGCCATGTCCGGCTTGGACTCGAGCGCCCTGGACAGAGCGGCCTCCGCGTCCTTCATCTTCCCCTTGTTGTAGGCCTCCACTCCCTTGTTGTAGAGGATCTCCGGCGAGTCGGGATTGGCCTCTTCGTATTTCTTCTGCCACTCCGCGGCCGCCTTCTTGTCTCCGCTCTTTTCGGCGGCGCTGGCCATCCTTCCGTAGAGGTCGGTCGCGGACGGGTCCAGGTCGAGGGTCTTCTGGCCGTACTCGAGCGTCTTCGCCCAGTCCTTGCTGTCGTAAGCGAGTTCCGCCAGCACCTTCCAGGCCTGCGGCAGGTCCGGGTTCTTCGCGACCGCCTCCTTCAGCTTCGCCTCCGCGCCGGGTTTGTCCCCCGAGTTAAAGAGGTCCACGGCGGTGTTGTAGGCGACGGTGGCCTGTTCCGTGGAGGAAGGAGCGGCGGGCGCGGCCGCTCCCGCGGTCGTGCCCTTGGCGGCAGGGACCTCCGAAGGCTTGAGCATGGTCTGGTCGGGCACGTTCGTGATCTCGACGGTCGAGAACTTCTGCTTGGAGAGGCTCACCGCGACGAAGCCCTCCTTCTCGATCTTCAGGTCGTAGAGCATCGTCGCGTCGTTGACGATGAACCCGTAGCTGCCGTCCTTCTTCGTCGTCAGGGAGAGCTTGTAGTTGCGGATCGACGGCGTCGTGACCGTGATCTCGACCCCCTCGACGGGATTGCCGGCCGAGTCCAGGATTTTTCCGGTGACCCGCCCCTGGGTGCCGGCGCGCGCGGCCAGGGCCGGTAGCAGGATCATCAGCGTGACAAGGGTTTTCAGAATTCTCTTCATCGGCTCCCTCCATCGGCGGTGCGAAGCAAGGGTGCTCCCGCCGAATTCCCTGGAATTCTAGACCGAGTGTTTCAGCGGCCGACTAATGTTCCCGCACCATTTTCGTCTCGCGGCGCGGCAGGGCGTCGAGGATCTCCGCCGCGAGCGCGTATTTTCCCATGGGCATCAGGTGAAGTCCTCGGGCGATCCCGGCGATCGCCCCGGCGAGCTCTCTCGCGATCTCGAGCCCTTCCATCCTTTCGTGCTCGGCCCCGCGCTCGCTCGCGCGCCGCATCCGATCGAGGATGGCTTCCGGCACGACGATGCCGGGGACTTCGTTGGCGAAGAAGAGCGTCTGCTTGAGCGACCGCAGCGGAATGAGGCCGATGAGCATGGGGATCGCCCGCGCTTCCGGGTGCTCGAAGAACGCCTCCAGGGCGCGGACGTCGTACACCGGCTGTGTCTGGGCGAAGGAGGCTCCCGCTTCGACCTTGGCTCGGATCTTCGAGAACTCCACCTCCAGATCGGCCGCGGCCGGGTTGGCCGCGCACCCGATCGCGAAGGCGGTGGGCGCGCCGATCGCGTTGCCGGCGAGGTCGGCGCCGGCGTTCAGGCCCTTGGCGATGCGGAGCAGGCCCAGCACGTCCACCTCGGAGACCTGCTTGGCCTGGGGGTAGTCGCCGATCTTCAGCGGATCTCCTCCGAGGCAAAGGATCGCCTTGACGGCGAGGCCCGCGGCTCCGAGAAGGTCCGACTGGAGCCCGAGGACGTTGCGGTCGCGCGTGGTGATCTGGACCACGGCCTCCTGCCCGGTCTCCCGCTGGACGACGGCGGCGACGGCGATCGACGACATGCGCAGGCGCGCCATCGGGTTGTCGGTGACGTTGACCGCGTCGACGCCGCTCGCTTTCGCCGCGCGGGCTCCCTCGATGGCCGCCGAGACGTCCACTCCCTTCGGCGGCTCGATCTCGAGGGTGACGACGAATTCGTCGGGGTCCGCGAGCTTGCGCTTGAAGCGGGAGGTCTCGATCGCCGTCGCGGCGACCCGGTGCGCCGGGCTCTCCAGAGCGGCGGAGACCCTGGCTCCGGCCGCCGCGCGCCCGGCTCCCGAAATCGCCTTGGCCATGGCGCGGATGTGCTCCGGAGTCGTCCCGCAGCACCCTCCGATGATGGCCGCGCCCGCCTCGGCGAAGGCCACCGCGTAGTCGCGCAGGTAGTCGGGCGAGGAGAGGTAGACGTTGCGGCCGTGGATGAGGGTGGGGTAGCCGGCGTTGGGCATGACCGACAGCGGGACCGCGATCGAGTTGGGCAGCCTCGCGAAGACGTCGTGAGTCTCCTGGGGGCCCAGGGTGCAGTTCATGCCGACCGCGTCGGCCCCGGCCAGCGCGAGCGTCGCCAGCGCGTGCGGCGCGCTCTCGCCGAACGCCGTCCGGCCGTCGGAGAGGAAGGTCATCTCCGCGACGATCGGGACCTCCGCCGAGAGCCCCCGCGCCGCCCGCACCGCCTCGGCGGCTTCGAGCAGGCTCCCGAAGGTCTCGAGCAGCAGGAGATCCACGCCCGCCTCGAGCAGCGCGCGGATCTGCTCCTCGAAGATCTCCCGGACCTGGACGAGCGTCAGTCGGCCGTAGGGCTTGACGAGGGCTCCGAGCGGGCCGACCGATCCCGCGACGAACGCGAGCTCTCCGGCCACCGCTTCCCGGGCGATGCGGACGCCTTCCCGGTTGATCTTCTCCAGGGAATCGCCCCATTCGTGGGCCGTCAGCTTGACCCGGTTGGCGTCCCAGGTATTGGTCGTCAGGATGCGGGCTCCCGCGTCGCGGTAGTCGTCGTGCGCCTCCCGGACGGACTCCGGGTCCATCAGGTTCAGCGGCGACTTGGCCTGGTCGGGCGAGGCCCCGCGGGAGACGAGGAGAGTCCCCATCGCCCCGTCGGCGAGAAGGATTTCCTCCGCGAGGGCCCTGCGAAAATCCTTCAGCATCAAGGCCGGGATGATACACGGGGAGGAGCTCAGTGCCCGGTGTTCGGTGCCCCGTATTCGGTTAGAATTGCCGCCGTCCTCGCGGGCCCCGCCTTCCCGCTTCTCCACGGCCCTCCGATCAGAAGGAGGATTTGCCGTGAATGCCGTTGTTGTCTTCAGTCTCTGGATCCTCGCGTCCGCCGCGGACCTGCCGTGGCAGGACCTCGTCCTGTCCATCGAGAAGGACCATTCGACCTCGAGCGATACGGCGACGCTCTGCCGCGTCCGGGTCGTCAACCTCGGAGTGCATACCTGGCCGGGCCGCAGCGTGCGCTTCGAGGCCATGGCCCTGGACGCGGGCGTCGTCATGGCCCGCGAGAGGGGCCGCTTCGGTCTCTCGATCTCGCCTCATGGCACCCTCGAGACCCTCATCGGGTTTCAGGGGCTCTACGACCGTTTCGAGGTCCGCCTTCTCTCCCGGGACTCGGACGGCGCGAAGTCCAGGGGCCGCGGCGGCAAGCGCGGGAAGAGCTCCAGGAAGAAGCGCAAGACCGGCTAGCCCGGATAATTCACGAACGACTCCGGCCGTCCCGCGGATCTTTTCCGCCGGAGACTTCGTCAGGCCTCCTCTGCGATGCCCCCGGCATCGCCGTCGTCGACCTTCCTCGTCCCGACGAAAAATCTCTCGCGGGAACAAAGTGTCCCCGGGCAAGAACGGGGTCTCGGCGCAGCAGCTCGCTTATCTCGCAATGAGATGCGCGTGTTTCGGCCGGGTGTCCGTGAATTATCCGGGCTAGAATGCGCGGACGTGAAAGTCCTCGTCGTCGGGAGCGGCGGGCGGGAGCATGCCCTGTGCTGGGCCTTGCGGCGGAGCCCCTTCGTGGACGAGCTCTTCTGCGCGCCGGGCAACCCCGGCATTGCCGAGGTCGCCGACTGCTTTCCGGTCTCGCCGGGGGACATCGTCGAGATGGCCGAGCTCGCCGAGAAGTTGAAGATGGACCTGACCGTCGTCGGGCCGGAGCTTCCACTGGCCCTCGGCATCGCCGACGAGTTTGGAAAGCGCGATCTTCCGATCTTCGGGCCTTCGCGCCTGGCGTCCCAGATCGAGGCCTCGAAGGTCTTCGCGAAGGAGTTCCTGCGCCGCCACGGCATCCCCACCGCGGAGGCGTTCGTCTGCGCTTCTCCGGAGGAGGCCCGGTCGGCCGTCAACCGCCTGGGCTACCCGGCGGTTCTCAAGGCCGACGGGCTTGCCGGCGGGAAAGGCGTCCTCATCGTCGAGACGCGCGAGGAGATGGAGCGCGCGCTCGCGCTCTTCTTCGACGCGCGCGTGTTCGGTTCGGCGGGAGACCGGGTCCTCGTCGAGGAGTTCCTGGCGGGCAGCGAGGCGACGTTTCTGGCGGTGTGCGACGGGGAGACCGCCGTTCCGTTGCCGACGTCGCGCGACTACAAGAAGGTGTACGACGGCGACCGCGGTCCCAACACGGGCGGCATGGGCGCCCACTCGCCGGCCGGGAATCTCGACGCGGCCGCTTGCTCGGAGGTCTTCAAGCAGATCATTCGTCCCGCCGTCGCAGGCCTCGCCGCCGAGGGCCGGCCGTTCCGCGGCGTCCTGTACGCGGGGCTGATCATCACGGAGTCCGGTCCGAGGGTCCTCGAGTTCAACGCCCGGCTGGGGGATCCGGAGGCCGAGGTCGTCCTGCCGCGCCTCCAATCAGACCTCGCCGCGCTGATGGTGGCCGCGGGGCGGAGAGAGCTCGACCGGCACCCGACGCTCGACGTCAAGCCGGAAGCCTGTGTCGGGGTCGTGCTCTGCTCGGGCGGCTATCCGGGACACTACGAGACCGGCAAGCCGATCTCGGGATGGGTCGAGGCGGCGCACATTCCCTCCGTCGAACTCTTCCACGCGGGGACCGGGCGGGAGGGGGACCGGCTGGTGACCGCGGGCGGGCGCGTCATCGTCGTGACGGCGACCGCCCCGACGATGGCGGAAGCGGCCGCGCGCGCTTACGAAGCCGCCGACACGATCCAGTTCGAGGGCAAACACCTGCGGAGGGACATCGGGAGACGGTAGAAGCGCTCCCCGCCGTCATTCTGAGGAGCGAAGCGACGAAGAATCTGCCCTGGTTAGTTCCACCGGCTGGAGCAGATCCTTCGCTTCGCTCAGGATGACAAGGCGCGCGGCATCGCGCGCCTTGTCAGTTTCCGCAGCCGTTGGCGTCGCCGCAGAGCATCGTGAAGAGCGCCGCGTCCTGCGTGTTCTGCCCTTCTATGAGCGTGATGTAACCCTCCATCGTGGGCGACGTGGCGGTGGGGTTGCGCGCGTCCGCGAAGACGATCACGTTGGACACCGTCGCGGCGATTCCGGCGCTTGCCCAGAGGTCGCTGACCTGCCGCACCTCGCCCGGCCGCAGGTCGGCGAACGTGATGGTGTTGCCGACCTTCGCTCCCGTGGCCGTGTCGTAGCAGGTGATGTCCACCGTCATGTTCTGGTTCGAGCCGTTGATGTCGGTGTTCCGGATGCCGACGTTGGTGCGGACCTTTCCGGCGACCGTCGGAAACGACTTCGTGTCGTGCCCGTAGGCGACGAGCGTCGTGTCGGCGGAGTCGAAGAATTCCGACGCGTTGTAGGCGAAGCCGACGGTGCCCTGGTTCGGGTCGGCCTCCACGATGCGGTTGTAGGTCCGAGCCAGGACGTTGGCTTCCCAGCCGTTGCTCGAGGGGAGGTTGTTGAACGTCACGAGCAGAGTGCCGATCGTGCCCGCGTTGGCCCCCGGCTGGAGGAGTCCCTGCGTGTTCAGGAAGTCGATGAAGTCGTCCTGGACGAAGCTCCCCAGGGCCGGCAGCGTGACCGTCTGGACCGCCGTCCTGTAGAACCCCCCCGCCGGACTGCAGGAAGTGGAGACGCAGGTGTAGGAGAACTGGTAGCTGGCCGTCACGCCGTTGGAGCTCGTGTTGTTCGTAAAGGACACGAACGTTCGGAAGAACGCGCTGCCCTGGACGCGTGCCAGGACCGGGAGCTCCTGCGAGTAGGCCGTGCCGGAAATTCCCTGACGGATGACTCCGAAGCGCTCGGCGGCCTGGGCCGAATCGGCCAGAACCCCGGGCGTCGTGGACAGGAGGACGCCGACTGCCAGAAGTGTTGAGCGGAGTCGATTCATGAGCGTTTTCTCCTTAAAAAGAGGGGTTCCGGCGTTAGACGCGAAGACCACGCGTCCGGCACTCTAGCAAATCCCGCTCCACCTGTCTCGGCCGCCGTTTTCGCCGGATGAAGACCTCCGGGGCGTCCGGTTCCGGGGACTGCGTGTCCCTCGGGGGCATCAACCGGCCCCGGGGAGCCCGGTTCGTCCCGACCGGCCGGCAAGGGGAAGCGAGACCCTCCGCCATCCGCCCTAACGGTCGAGCAGCTTCAGGATTTCGGCCTCGTACTCGCCGTAGGTGTGCTTGCCGGAGAGGACTTTCGCCTTTGTTCCATCGCGGGCGTAGAGGACGCTGAAGGGGAGCTCGCCGCCCCAGGACTTGTCCACGGCGTCGATGAACTGCTCGTCGTCGCCGTTCTTCTTGCGATAGTTGGGAAACCCCGGTTTCTGCTCGGCCAGGAATTTCTTCACGGCCGGCGCCTGGCGGGCGAAGTCGGTCGAGACGCCGAGGACGCGGAGTCCCCGCCCGACGTAGGCCCTGTCCAGCCGGGCGAGATCGGGGAACTCCTCGCGGCACGGAGCGCACCACGTCGCCCAGAAGTTGACGAGCACGACGCGCCCCTTCTCCCGCGCGATTCGCTCCGCCAGCCCTCTCGCGTCCACCTCGCCCGCGAGGGAATCGGGTGAAGGGTGATCGGGTGATCGGGTGATCGGGTGATCGGGTGAAGCGACGCCCGTCCGCCCGGCTCCCGCCAAGAGAAAAAGGACGGCCACCGCCGTCCTAATCACAAATCACCAATCACAAATCACAAATCACCAATCTCTTCAGACTCTCTTGATCGAGCATCCGAATGCCTTGGTCTCGGCCTTCGCGATCGCGTGCCCGCCGAGCATCGCGTCGAGGGCGTTCTTCAGGTCCGGTGATGTGACCTTGGACGCGTCCTCGTAGTTCTCGTCGATCCGTCCGTGATACCGAAGCACCCCCTGCGGGTCCACGACGAAGACCTCCGGCGTGTGCTTCGCGTCGTAGAGATCGGCCACCTTGTTGTCCGGGTCCTTCATGAGCGGAAACGTGAAGCCGTGTTTCTTCGCGTGCGCCATGACCTCGTCCGCCGGCTCGGTCTTGTTGCTGTTGATCCCGGCGAACAGGATCCCCTGCTTCTCGTAGGCGGCGGCCATGTCCCGCATCCGGTCGTTGTACGCGTTGGAGTACGGGCACTTCGTCGCGATGAACATGACGACGACGGCCTTGTGGCTCCTGGCCGCTTCCGCCAGCGAGAAGGTCTTCCCATCCAGAGTGGCCAGGGTGAACTGGGGAGCCGGGGCTCCGACCTGTGGCGCGTCGGCCAGGAGCGCGCCGGAAAGGGCCAGGGCCCCGGCCAGCAAGAGGGACGTTCGGACAGGACGCATGGAAGGTTCTCCTTTCACCGCGTCGGAAGAACACGGGCCTGGCATTTATTCCAGATGTGGCCGATTGTCCCAACCGGGAGCGCGGCGTTGCAGGGAGCCGGCGGCTACACCAGGAACGTCGGGCGCTCGACCACCTGATCGAATTTCCAGACGTACTTCTTCCACCCTCGGAAGAAGTTGATGGTGATCTCGTAATGGGCTTCGATCGTGATCGACTCCCGGGACCTCTTGATCTTCAGGTTCTCCTCGGTGACGGGCAGGTCGAGCTCCCTCGCCTTGGCCAGGATCTCCTTCTTGAGCTGCGGGACGTTGCGGATCGATGCGAAGGAGGCCTCTTCCTGCATGAAATCGTAGAAGGTCGAAGTCGCGATCTTGACCGGGATGACCTTGTAGAGGCCGTAGCCGATGAGCCCGAGAACCGCCAGCCAGACAATGCACCCGAGTCTGCCCGAGCCTCGTGCTCTCCGCGTCGATCTCATCGTTTCCTCCTGGAATCCCGCCAGATTCTAGCAGGGCTCACCGGCGGCGCATGCCCTGTCCGGTCCCCGGTGTCCGGTTTTCGGGGGGGAAACGGGCCAAAACCGGGTACCGGGCACCCAACACCTTTGTCAATGGACCTGAAGCAGCGTCCGGGACCAGCGCGTGCCGGCGAAGAAATCGGCGATCCAGCCGACGAGGCCCGGACGCCGGCCTCCTCCCGACGGGTGGGACCAGTAAACGACGAGGGGCCGGCCCTTCAGGTGCGACGCGGGCACGGCTCCCCAGAAACGGCTGTCGTAGGAGTTGTCGCGGTTGTCTCCGAGGGCGAAATAGGACTCGACCGGCACCAGGAAAGGGGGGACCTGGTCGCGCCGCCGCAGCCCCTCCGGAAGCCGCGGCTCGTCGGGCCAGACGTTCGGGTCCGAATGGACCGCGCGCGGCTCGTTCTCGCGCCGGCCGTTGACGAACACGGTCTTGTCGCGGATCTCCACCGTGTCCTCGGGGAGCGCCACGGCCCGCTTGACGAAGTCCCGCCGCGGATCCTCCGGGAACTTGAAGACGATGATGTCGCCGCGGCGCACCTGCCGGTAGGGGAGGAGCCGGTCGAGCGCCGGCACCGCGCGCGGGGCGAAGATGAACTTGTTGACGATCACGTGGTCTCCGACGAGGACGGTCTTCTCCATCGAGGGACTCGGAACGACGAAGGCCTGCAGCAGAAAGGTGCGGACAAAGAGGGCGAGGACGACGGCCACGAGGACGGCCTCGGCGAACTCGAGCAGGTGCGTCCGGCGCGAAGCCTCCGAGGATGGTCCGGAGTCTCCGATCGCCGTCGTCGTCAGCGGACGAGCCGGAACATCCGGTCCCATCGCGTGCGGGAGAAGAAATGGACCGCCACGCCGGCAAGCTGCCGGATCTTGGCGACCGCCCCGTGCCAGATGTGGGAGTTGGGCTCGGCCTCGTAGGACCAGTAGAGGAGGAAGGGTCTCCCGAAGATGTTCGCGCGGGGGACCGATCCCCAGAAGCGGCTGTCCAGGGAGTTATCGCGGTTGTCTCCCATTCCGAAGTAAGAGCCGGGCGGGACCTTGTACGGCCCGAACTGGTCCCGCTCGACCGCCATCTCGGGCACGTGCGGGTCGCCGGCGCGGTAGACCTCGCGGTCGATGTGCTCGACCCAGGGGCCGTCGGCCGGTTTTCCGTTGATGAGCAGCGCCTTGTCCTGGACCTTCACGACGTCGTCCGGCCCGGCGACCGCCCTCTTGACGAGGACGTTGCCGGGGTTGATGTCGTCTCCCGGCTTCTTGAACACGATGATGTCGCCGCGGTGCACGTCGCGGTACGGGAGGAACCGGGCGAGCGCCGGCAGGCTCGGACCGAAGACGAACTTGTTGACGAGCAGGTGATCGCCGACGAGGATCGTCTTCTCCATCGAGCCGGTCGGGACCTGGTACGTCTGGACGACAAACGTCCGGACGAAGAAGACGAAGATGCCCGCGACGAGGAGCGACTCGTACCATTCCCGCGTCGCGGAATGCCGGCCGGAGTTGCCCACCGGCAGGGACTGTTGCGAGGCCTCTGTTTCCGTCATTCGACTTTCAGAACGGCGAGGAAGGCCTCCTGCGGGATGTCCACCCGCCCGACCCTCTTCATCCGTCTCTTCCCCTCCTTCTGTTTTTCGAGCAACTTCCTCTTGCGCGTGATGTCCCCGCCATAGCACTTGGCGAGCACGTTCTTCCGGATCGCCGAGACCTGCTCCCGCGCGATGATCTTCGCGCCGATCGCCGCCTGGATCACGACTTCAAACATCTGCCGCGGGATGATTTCTTTCATCTTTGCGGCCAGCAGCCGGCCTTTCACCGCCGCCTCCTCCCGGTGGACGATGAGCGAGAGGGCGTCCACGGGCTCTCCGTTGACCAGGATGTCGAGCTTGATGAGGTCCCCCTCCCGGTAGCCGGCCAGCTCGTAGTCGAAGGAGGCGTAGCCGCGGGAGATGGACTTCAGCTTATCGTAGAAGTCGAGCACCACCTCGTTCAAGGGGAAGTCGTAGATCAGGACGACGCGGTTGCTCGAGACGTACTCGAGCGATTTCTGCTCGCCCCGCCGCTCCTCGCAGAGCTTGAGCAAGCCGCCGAGCGAGTCGTCGCGCGTGATGATCGTCGCCGTGATGTACGGCTCCTCGACCCGCTCGATGTGGTTGGGCTGCGGCAGGTGGTTCGGGTTGACGATCTCGAGGATCTCGCCGGAGGTGGTGGTCACCCGGTAGTTGACGCCCGGCGCCGTCGTGATGAGCGACAGGTCGAACTCCCTCTCCAGCCTCTCCTGGACGATCTCCATGTGGAGCAGTCCGAGGAACCCGCAGCGGAAGCCGAAGCCGAGGGCCGTCGAGTTCTCCGGGACGAACGTGAAGGACGCGTCGTTCAACCGCAGCTTCTCCATGGCGTCGCGCAGGTTCGCGTAGTCGTCCGCGTCGGTCGGGAAGAGGCCGGCGAAGACCATCGGCTTGACCTCGGTGAAACCGGGCAGCGGCTCGGCCGCCTGGCGTCCGGCCTCGGTGATCGTGTCGCCGATGCGCGTCGAGTGGAGGTCCTTGATGTTCGCCCAGAGAAAGCCGACCTCCCCGACGGAGAGGGACGGCACCGCCTCGCGCTGCGGCTTGAAGACCCCGACCTCCTCGACCTCGGCCTCGAGCCCCGTCGCCATCGCCCGGATCTTCATGCGCCCCGAGAGCCGGCCGTCCACGATGCGGACGAGCGAGGTGACGCCGCGGTACGGGTCGTACCAGGAATCGAAGAGGAGAGCCTTCAAGGGCGCCTTCGGATCGCCGGTGGGCGGCGGCACGGTCGCGACGATGCGCTCGAGCAGCTCGTCGATGCCGATCCCCAGCTTGGCCGACGTCAGGACCGCGTCGCCGGCCGGGATGCCGACGACCTGCTCGATCTGCTCGCGCGCGCGCTCCGGCTCGGCCGACGGCAGGTCGATCTTGTTGATGACCGGCACGATCGCGAGGTTGTTGTGGATCGCGAGGTAGGCGTTGGCGAGCGTCTGCGCTTCGACGCCCTGGGTCGCGTCCACGACGAGCACCGCTCCCTCGCAGGCCGCGAGCGAACGGGACACCTCGTAGGAGAAGTCCACGTGGCCCGGGGTGTCGATCAGGTTCAGGGTGTAGTCGCTCCCGTCCTTTGCCCGGTACTGGAGCGTCACCGCCCGCGCCTTGATCGTGATGCCGCGCTCCTGCTCGAGCTCCATGTCGTCGAGCATCTGCTCGTGCATCTCGCGATCGGCCACGGCTCCGCACCGCTGGAGGATGCGGTCCGACAGCGTCGTCTTCCCGTGGTCGATGTGCGCGACGATCGAGAAGTTGCGGATGAACCGGGGGTCGGGCATGGGTGAACGCGTGATGATACAGGTTTCACGTTTCAGGTTTCAGGTTTCAAGAGGGCCCTGAAGCCGGAACTTGAAACCTGAAACCTGAAACTTGAAACTTGAAACTTGAAACGATCATGTTCCCAATGGCCATCGCGACCGCGCGAGAACCGAGTCGAGCGGCACAACGCCATTCCGGCGATACCTCAACCATCCCGCCCAGGCGATCATCGCCGCGTTGTCGGTCGTCAGGGACTTCTCCGGGAGGAGCACGGGAACGCCGTTCTCTTCTCCCCAGCGGGAGAGCTCCGCCCGCAACCGCGAGTTGGCCGCCACGCCGCCGGACAGCGCCAGGCGCCGGATTCCCTCGCGCCGGTGCTCGGTCTCGACGCGCTGGAGGAGGGCCGTGACGATCGCGTTCTGGAAGGAGGCGAAGAGATCGACCAGGTCCGCGGGCAGAGCGTCCGCGTCGAGCGGCGACCCGTCCACGCCGCGCCTCTCGAACTCGCGCAGCATCGCCGTCTTCAGTCCCGAAAAGGAAAAGTCTTCCGAGCCGCCCGACACGCGTCCCACAGGGAGGGTGTAGCGGCTCGCGTTTCCGCGCGCGGCGATCCTGTCCACGACCGGGCCTCCCGGGTAGGGGAGGCCGGCCCGCCGCGCGACCTTGTCGAAGGCCTCCCCCGGCGCATCGTCCCGCGTCCGCGCGATCGGCACGATTGATTCCTCCTCCACGCGCACGAGCTCCGCGTGCCCTCCCGAGACGACGAGCCCGTGGAACGGGAACTCGACCGGCCGGGCCGGCTGGCCGCCCGCGGCGAGGTGCGCCGAGAAGAGATGCCCCTCGAGGTGATTGACGCCGACCAAGGGGACGCCCCGCGCGAACGCGATGGCCTTGCCCGCCGACAGGCCGACGAGGAGCGCCCCGATCAGCCCCGGTCCGGCCGTCGGCGCGACGAGGCCGATGTCATCGATCGCGACGCCGGCCCCGTCCAGCGCCTCCTCGAAAACGGCCGGGAGGTTTTCGAGGTGCGCCCGCGCGGCCAGCTCCGGCACCACTCCGCCGTAAACGGCATGCGCCTGCATCTGCGTCGCGATGACGTTCGACAGCACGCGGCCGGAGCCGTCCACCACGGCGACCGAGGTCTCGTCGCAGGAGGTCTCGATGCCGAGAACGATCATGAGACCTGCAAATTGTGAATTGTGAATTGCGAATTGTGAATGCCCGGGGATTCAGCCATGTTCACAACTCACAACTCACAATTCACAACTCACAATTTCCCTTTCGACGCGGAGGCGGCGGCCGCCGCGAGACTCTCGGGATAGGGAGGCCGGCAGATCCCCTGGTCCGTCACGATGGCGGTGATGTAGCGGGCCGTTGTGACGTCGAACGCAACGTACCGGGCTCCGACCCCTTCCGGCGCGATGGATTGCCCGCCGAAGGAGAGGACTTCGCCGGAGCTGCGCTCCTCGATCGGGATCGCGGAGCCGTCGGGGCAATCGAGGTCGATCGTGGTCGTCGGCGCGGCGACATAGAACGGAACGCCGTTCTCCCTGGCCAGGACGGCGAGCGAGTAGGTCCCGATCTTGTTCGCGGTGTCGCCGTTGGCGGCGATGCGGTCGGCGCCGACGACGACGGCCCGGACCTCGCCCCGGGAAAGGAAATGGCCTCCCATGCTGTCGGTGATGATCTCGACGGGGATGCGGTCCCTCGCGAGCTCCCAAGCGGTCAGGCGGGCGCCCTGGAGGAACGGCCGCGTCTCGCAGGCGAGGACCCGGATGGCCTTGCCCGCCGCGACGGCGCCGCGGATGACCCCGAGAGCGGTGCCATAGCCGGCCGTCGCGAGAGCGCCGGCGTTGCAGTGGGTCATCACGAGGCTGCCCGCCGCGAGCAGATCGGCTCCGTAGCGGCCGATCGAACGGCAGGCCTCGATGTCCTCGGCGGCGATCGCGTCCGCCTCGGCGAGGAGAGCGGCCTCGATCCGATCGGGAGACGCATCCGCGACCCGGTCGAAACGGCGGGCCATCCGGTCCAGCGCCGCGAAGAGGTTGACCGCCGTCGGCCGCGTCGCCGCGAGGAGGCGCCGCGCCGTCTGGAACCGCTCGGCTGTTGGCGTCGTCGCGCCGCTCCTCATCGAGAACGCGGCGCCGTAAGCCGCGGCGACGCCAATCGCTGGTGCCCCGCGCACCGCCAGGTCGCGGATCGCGAGCGCGACCTCGGCCGGATGGTTCAGCGTCAGCCAGACTTCTCTCGCCGGAAGGAGCCTCTGGTCGAGAAGCCGCAGCGCGTCCCCTTCGCGATAGAGCGGCCGGAACACGTCGCTCACGAGGTTCCGACCGCCGGCCCCGATTCTCGGCTACTTTGGATCTTGGACCTTGGACCCTGGACTCCGAACATTGTCACCGGGATGGCTGCACGACGAGACCGACTCCGCCGCTTCTCGGATCGGCCACCGCGGTCAGGGTTCCGTCCGCCCGCCGGGCGATCGCGTGGACGCGGCCGATCGGGTTGTCCTTCGGCTCGCGCTCGACGACCGTGTGACCGAGCTTCTCCAGCGCCGTAACCCAGGCGGGATCGAAGCGGTCCCTCTCGAGCTGGATCCGGTCGGGATAGTCCTGCTGGTGAAAGCGGGGCGCGGCGACGGCGTCGGCGAGCGACTCGCCGCGCAGGAGGAAGCCGAGCAGCACCTGGAAGTTCGTCGTCGGAATCGTGGACCCCCCCGGAGTGCCCCAGGCGAGGACGTTGCGCCCGCCGGACACGGCGATGGAAGGGCACATCGCGGAGAGCATCCGCTTGCCGGGAGCGACCTCGTTGACCTCTCCCTGGATGAGACCGTACAGGTTGGGCTTCCCCGGTTTCGTGGCGAAGTCGTCCATCTCGTTGTTCCAGAGGAACCCGAGCCCCGGCGCGACGCGGGCGTTGCCGAACGAGTCGTTCAGCGTGGTCGTCACCGAGACCGCCCCGCCCGCGCCGTCCATCACGGCGAAGTGGGTCGTCGAGGGTTTCTCCTTTTCCGGGACTCGAAGCGAGCCGGTCGGCGTCGCGCGCGAAGGGTCGATCGACGCCGCCAGCCATCGGAGTCTCGCCGGGTCCGTCAGGAGGTCCTGCCGGACGCGGGGGAAGGCGGGATCGCCCAGGTAGCGGTTGCGGTCCCGGAAGGCGCGCTTCTCGATCTCGGCCAGCAGGTGCGCGGAGGCGGCGTCGCGGGTCTTGAATTTCGGGAGGCCCAGATCGGCGGCGACGAGCGCCATCTCGGCGAGGACGGGCCCCGATGAGGGGGCGGGCGTCGTGAAGATCTCGGCGTCCTTGAACTTGAATCGGACGGGGTTGCGAATCCTGGCTTCGTACCGGGCGAGGTCGCCCCGGGAGATGAGGCCGCCGTCGCGCTCCTGTCCGGCTTCGATCTGGCGCGCCACGCTCCCCCGGTAGAAGCCGTCGTCGCGGCGATCCCGGATGGCTTCGAGCGTCCGCGCGAGGTCGGGCTGCTTGAGGACCGACCCCACCGGGGGAGGCGCGCCGTTGGGGAGGAAGATGCGCGCCGTCTCGGGATTCTTCGCGAGGCGCTCGCGGTGCTCCGGGCTCGAGAGGGAGCGGAAGAGGGCCTCCGAGACGACGAAGCCGTCGCTGGCCAGCCGCACGGCCGGGCCGACGACCGTCTTCCAGGGGAGGCGCCCGGCGCGGCGATGCGCCAGCGACAGGCCGGCCACCGTTCCCGGAACTCCCGAGGCCAGGGGGCCCTCGGTCGAAGAGGGCACGACCCCGTGGGCGTCCGGCCGGATGTAGAGATCGCGGCGCGCGGCCCGCGGGGCGACCTCGCGGAAATCCACGACGAGGGTCCGCCCGCGCGAATCGCGCGAGATCCAGAAGCCGCCTCCGCCGATGTTGCCCGCTTCCGGCCAGGTCACCGCGAGGGCAAAGGCGAGCGCGACCGCGGCGTCGGCGGCGTTGCCCCCCTTCTTCAGGATCTCGATGCCGACTCGGGCCGCGGTCTCTTCGGCCGCGGCGACCGCTCCTCCCCTCCCCGTCGCGGTCTGGCGCTCCGCGCCGAAGGCCCACCCGGAGGCGAGAGACAGGACGGCGAGCGTCGCGAGAATCCGTCTCATCCGGCCAATTCTATGTTCGACGAGCGGGGATGACGGTGGTAGGTGGTAGGTGGTAGGTGGTAGGGAGCCAGTTCCAAGCCTTCCACCTTCCACCTTCCACCTTCCACCTTCCCTATCACCTACCACCTCACGCGCGAGGGTTAAGATTCCCGGCGCCATGAAGTCCATCCGGGACCTGGAACTGCGCGGCCGGCGGCTCTTCCTCCGGGTGGACTTCAACGTCCCGCTCGACGGCGGCCGGGTCACGGACCGGACGAGGATCGTAGAGACGCTTCCCACGGTCCGGCTCGCCGCGGACGCCGGGGCGAGGGTGATCTGCGCTTCCCACCTGGGAAAACCGAAGGGAAAGGTCAAGGCGGATCTGTCCCTGGCTCCGGTGGCGGTCGCGTTCGCGGAGGCTCTCGGCCGCCCGGTCCGGTTCGTCGAGGAATGCGTCGGACCGGAAGCGCGGGCGGCGGCGGAGAAACTCGAGCCGGGGGAAGTCCTGCTCCTGGAGAACCTGCGGTTCCACGCGGGCGAGGAGGCCAACGATCCCGAATTCGCGAAGGGTCTCGCCGATCTGGCCGACGTCTACGGGGACGATGCCTTCGGCGCCGCGCACCGCGCCCACGCCTCGGTCGTCGGCGTCCCGGCGATTCTGCCGAAGAAGGGCGCGGGGCTCCTGCTCGAGAAGGAGGTCCGCGAGCTGTCGCGGCTTCTGGATCCGGAACGGCCGTTCGCGGTGATCCTGGGGGGAGCGAAGATCTCCGGCAAGATCGACGCGCTGCGCGCCCTGGCGCGCCGGGCGGACATCCTGCTCCTCGGCGGGGGGATGGCGAACCATTTCGTGCGCGCGATCGGCCTGCCCATCGGCCGCTCCCTCCTCGAAGAAGACAAGGTCGCCGTCGCGCGCGAGGTCCTCGACCTGTGCAAGAAGGAGGGGAAGACGATCGCGCTCCCCTCCGACTTCGTCGTCGCGGCGTCCGTGGACGACGCGAAGCACGCCCGCACCGTCGGCATCTCGAAGATCCCGCAGGACGCCATGGCCCTCGACGTCGGGCCGAAGACCCTGGAGCAGTTCGAGCGCCTGCTCGGGCCGGCGCGGACGATCTTCTGGAACGGCCCGATGGGAGTCTTCGAGCACCCTCCCTTCGACCGGGGGACGAAGGCACTCGCGGCGTTCCTCGCCGGATCCGGCGCCGTCACGGTCGTGGGAGGCGGAGAGAGCGTCGCCGCGGTCAACGAGGCCGGACTCGCCTCCAGGTTCACCCACGTCTCGACAGGCGGCGGCGCTTCCCTGGAGTTCCTCACCCAAGGCACCCTGCCGGGAATTGAAGCCCTGGGGAGCTGAGGTGTCAGGGAACCTGATACCTTTAACCTGACACCTGTCTCCATGCACCTCTTCGTCGCGAACTGGAAGATGAACAAGACCCGCGAGGAAGCGGCCGCGTTCTCGCGCGAGCTCGGCGGGATCCTCGGAGAGGGCACTCCGCGAGTCGAGCTCGTCGTGGCGCCGCCCTACACGGCGCTCGATTCCGCACGCGATGCGCTCGGGCGCTGGTCGCTGGCGGGGCAGAACGTCGCCGCGGAACCCCAGGGGGCCTTCACGGGAGAAGTCTCGGCGCGGATGCTGGCCGACGCGGGGTGCGAGTATGCGCTCGTGGGCCATTCCGAGAGGCGGCGCCTCTTCGGAGAGGAGAGCGGCATCCTCGCGCGCAAGCTCGCCCGGGTCCGGGAGGCGGGGTTGACGCCGATCTACTGCCTGGGGGAGACCGAGGAGGAGCGGGAGGAAGGGCGCACGGCGATGGTCCTCGTCGCGCAGGTCGAGACCCTGGAGCGGGACCCGAGCGACGCGCCGCTCGTGGTGGCCTACGAGCCGATCTGGGCGATCGGCACGGGCAGGGCGGCCACGGCCGAAGACGCCGGGTCGGCGCGCGCCCTTCTCGCCGAGCTTCTCTCCGGCCGCCGGAACGTCCGCATCCTGTACGGCGGCTCCGTCACCGCCGAGAACGCGCGCGAGCTGCTGGATGCCTGCCGGGTGGACGGGTTCCTGATCGGCGGGGCGAGCCTGAAGGCCGCAGGCTTCGCGGCCATCGCCGGGATCGGAAGAGATTTGTGATTGGTGATTGGTGATTTGTGATTGAGGGCGCGGGAGCCACCCCTTCACGTTTCCCGGGCTCTTGAAATCACAAATCACAAATCACAAATCACCAATGGTTCCGGCCCCCTCCGGTTTCTTGACGAAGCGGTCGGTTCTGGTAAACTGCTTCGCCTTTTCTAAGGGGGTCCGGTGCAATTCGCCTATGTCGCTCTCATCGTGCTTTACGTCTTCATCTGCTTCTTCCTGATCCTGGTGGTCCTGGTCCAGCAGGGGAAGGGCGCGGACATCGCCGGGGCCTTCGGCGGCGGAGGCACGCAGACCGCTTTCGGCGCGCGAGGCGCGACGACCCTGCTCCACAAGCTGACGACGGCAGCCTTCATCGGTTTCATCCTGCTGTCTCTCCTGCTGACCCTCTTCCAGGCCCGGCAGAGGCCCTCGGTCGTCAAGGGGGTCCCGCAGAAGATCAACGCGCAGGGAGTCTTCCCCAAGCCCGGGGCAGCCGGCCCGCCGCCGGCGTCGGGCCAGCAGCCCCCGGGCCAGCCGGCCGCCCCGAACGCCCAGGCTCCGGCCGCCGCCGCGCCGCAACCCGCTCCCGCGGCGCCCGCGAAAAAGAAGTGACGCCCGTGCCGTCGTGGTGGAATTGGTAGACACGTACGTTTGAGGGGCGTATGGGGTAACCCATGCCGGTTCGAGTCCGGCCGACGGCACCATTGAAGAAATTGTGAATTGTGAATTGTCAGTCGTGAGACGAGAGCCTGATCCTTCGATCCCCGCGCGACCCTCGCTGTAAACCGCCTCCCGCCCGATCTCGTCCGATCCAACACAGGAGGGCTCCATGAAGCACCGCTCGAGTGGCGCCGCCGCGCTGATCCTTTTCTTCCTGACCGCCGCCGCGGTGCGCGGGGCCTACTCGCCTTCGACGACGAGCGGGTGGTTCCCGGTGGCGGGGAGAGTCGCGGGCTTCGGCGGCGCCCTGTTCCGCACGGACGTCTGGCTGTTCAATCCGGACAGCGTCAACACTGCCGTCGTGGCGCTGACGTTCCACGGGCAGGTCTCGAGCGGCGGCCCGGCGCCGGCGCCGATCTCCTCTTCTCCGATCACGCTCGCGCCCCGGGAGACCCGGTACCTTGCCGACGTGCTGCTCACGACCGTCCCGGCCGACGGCCAGGTCGGCGCGCTCGAGTGGTCCTCGGACCTCCCGGTGATGGGCGGCCTGCGCAGCTACACGGCCCCGGCCGGCGCGGGCGGGACCTTCGGCGCGTTCCAGCCGGGGATCCCCACGGCCGAGGCGATGACGCCCAAGCAGAGCGAGTCGGATTCCGCCAACGTGCTGCAGATGTTCGGCACGAACTCCGGGGACCCCGAGTACCGGACGCAGCTGGACGTGGCCAACACGTCCCCCGTTTCCGTGCCGATCGAGGTGCGGGTCATCGATCCCGTGACGGCGACCATCTACGGGGGCACGCAGAACTTCACGGTCGCCCCGAAGTCGCTCCTGCGCGTCGGACGGATCATCGAGACCGTCGGAGCGCCGCTCGTCAACGGGCTGCGCATCACGGTGGCGATCAAGGAGGGCACGTCCGTCCCGTCGGGGGGCGTGCTCGCGGTCGCTTCGACGCTCGACAACCGGAGCCAGGACCAGTACGCCTTCATCGGACAGCGCCAGAGCGGCGCCGTCGTCCCCGCTGAGATGCTGCCCCTTGAGGAGATCCCTTAGGTTGGGAGAGCCCGGGGGGCCCCAAACTCACAATTCACAACTCGCCAATCACGGCACCGGATCTTCCCCTCCCTTCGAGAAGGGATTGCACCGCAGGATCCGAGAAGCCGCGAGCACGCCCCCCTTCGGCATGCCGTAGCGCAGGATCGCTTCACGGCCGTAGGCCGAACAGGTCGGATGGAAGCGGCATCTGACGAGGCCCGTGCGCGCGAGAACTGGCGAGACGGTCGCCCGGTAGGTATCGATGAGCCCGACCGCCAGCCGCGCGCCGAACTGTTCCGCGGGAGGCTTGATCGAGTCGCCGATGGCGAGACCCAGGAGGGCCGCGGCGAGCATCGCAACCCAGCTTCGGGATCGCTTCCGGCGCTCCGGGAGGCCGGCGTACGCGGCGGCGTCAGAAGCGATCGGCATACCGCGAGATCACCGGCACGATCAGCCGCTCCCCGTTCAGCGCCTTGACGACGGCGAGGATCGCGATGATCGTGTAGAGGATGAGGACTAGGAGCATCACGATCGGGTAGAGGCAGGAAAGGGACGGGAGGAGGATCCCGATGATCGTCGCGACGATCCCGATCGCCGCGACCGCGCCGAAGAGGAAGAGGCCGTTGGCCGCATGCCAGCGAACCTCCCGGTTGCGCTTGCCCGCGATCAGAGGAATGAACCCGAAAAAGGCGAGATAGGAAAGGACGAGCATCCAGGGCGGTTGGGAGCGGCTATCCGGCATCAGCGCCTCGCGGCGCAGGATACCCCGGGACCGGCAAACGTGAAACGTGAAACGTGAAACGTGGAGTCCGGAAGTCGGCTTCGTTTGACGCTTGACGCTTGACGCTTGACGCTTGACGCTTGACGCTTTTACGTCTAACGCGTCTTCAGGCGGATGGAGCCGTTGACGGTCTCGCAGTGGAGGGACTCCGTACCGCCGTTGTAGGAGCCCCTGGCCTCCTTGGGACCATGCTTGCCTTCCACGGCCAGGTCGAAATCCCCCTCGATCCGTCCGTTCACGGTCTGCAGGTCGTAGCGGACCGACGAGGCGCGGTCGAAGGCGACCTCGACGGAGCCGTTGACCGTCTCGAGCTCCGATTTCTTCAGCGGCCCCCGAAACGCGATCCGCAGGCCCCCGTTGACCGTGGTCGCGCGCACGGGCCCGTCGACCCCCGTCAGCTCGATCGAGCCGTTGACGACGTCGCAGGAGAGGGAGTTGTCGAACCCGCTCGCCTGGACCTGGCCGTTGGTCGTTTCCAGTCTCGCCACGGTCGCGGCGGGAAAGTGGAGCTCGTAGTCCACGCGCGCGTTGTGCCAGCCGAAGTCGAGGAAGCCGAAGAGCTTGTGCCGGCGGGGATTGACGGTCTCGAGCCGGATCTCGTCGCCGATCTTGCGGACGCGGATCTCCGTCAGGCGCAGCGTCTCGTCCGCCTCGCTTCCTCTGGCCGTCTTGACCGCCCGGACCTTCAGGTAGGGCTTGTCCCAGGCCGTCGCCTCGATCCGGCCGTTCACGTTCTGGACCGAGATCCGCGAAACCCCTTCCATCGAAAAGGCTTTGTCGAAGACCTCCTCGTCGCTGGCCGCGAGGATCCCGGCCGGGAGCAGGAGGAGGGCAGCCAGGGCGAACTTGCGCATCACGTCTCTGGATTGTCTAACGAAACAGGGCTGGAAAAGTTCACTTCCAGCTTGCAGCCGCTCCGAGAGGGTCGTGATTCAATACCGCTTCCGGGGTGTTGTGTGGGAAGCCCTGATCACAAATCACCGATCGCCAATCACCAATCTCCTCTTCTGGCCGACTGCCACCTCCATTTCGAAGGGTGCCTTCCTCCCGAAGTGCTCCAACGCCTGGCCCGGCGCGCCGCCCACCCGTTCGCCGACCCGGGCGCCTTCGAGACCAGGCGCCGGAGCGTTCGCGACGGCGCGGGATTCCTCTCTCTGTACGCCGAGGTCTGCTGGCTCTTCCGCCGGCCGGAAGACTACGGCGAAGCGGCGCGCGCGATCGGAGAATCGCTCGCCGCGGACGGCGTCGCCTATGCCGAGATCTACGTGTCGCCGGCGATTCTCTCGCGCATGGCGCTGGACGGAGCGAGCTGCCTGGAGGCGATCGACGAGGCGTTTCGCTCGCGGCCCGGCGGGTGCGATTGCCGGATCCTCCTCGACGTCGTGCGCCAGTGGGGCCCCGAGTCCGCCGACCGCGTTCTCGACCTGCACGAGAGGAAGCCGCTGCCGTCCGTCGTCGGGTTCGGGATGGGGGGCGACGAGAAAGCCGTGCCGGCCGCCGCGTTCGCGGGCGTCTACATGCGCGCGCGGGCCCTGGGGCTGAAGACGTCCGTCCACGCGGGAGAGTGGGCGGGCCCCGAGTCCCTCGAGGAGGCGCTGGACGTCCTGCGTCCCGACCGCGTGGACCACGGCATCGCGGCGGCCGCCGATCCGCGGCTCGCCGAACGGCTGGCCGACGAGCGCACGACGCTGTGCGTGGCGCCGAGCGGAAACGTGGCGACGGGAGCGGCGAAGAGCTTCGAGGAGCATCCTCTGCCCCGCCTGATCGAGGCGGGCGTCCGCGTGGCCTTGAGCGCCGACGACCCGCTTCTCTTCGCCACGACGACCGCCAACGAGTACCGCGTGGCGCGCGAGCGGCTGGGGCTCGGAGACCTGCTGCTCCACCGCCTCGCGGAGAACTCCTGGCGCGCCGCGTTCTGCTCGCGGGAGCAGCGCGACGCCGGCATCGCCGCTCTCGCCGATTGGCGGCTGTAGTTCTCCTTCATTCCGGCACGCTCTCTTTTCTGTCATCCTCTCGCACGTCCCCATGTCATCCTGAGCGCAGCGAAGGATCTGCTCGGTCGTTTCCCGTCATGGGGAAGATCCCTCGTCGCTTCGCTCGCGCCGTCGCCATAGCGGCTTTGGCGCGTCGGCGACCCCGGGATGACAGGGCTGGGGGTCCCGGGGGACCGTAAGGTCCCCCGCTAAGATCACTCGGACACGCTCCTAGCCCAGCACTTCGTACGGGAGGCGGGCCTCTTCGAGGGCGGCCCGAAGAGCGGGGAGGGCGGATCGGACGACTTCGAGCCGCACGGTCGGACCCGGCTCGAAGCTCTCGCCGGCGAGCGTGACGCGCGGAGGACGCACGAGTCTCCGCACGGCGCCCAACCGGTCGAAGGGGCACGTCACCTCGACGAGGGACGTCTCCCGTACGATCCGGCTGCCGGCGTCCGTGAGCGCGCTTCTGGCGGCGTTCCGGTAGGCCCGGGAGAGTCCGCCCGTTCCGAGCTTCGTTCCGCCGAAGTAGCGCACGACCGCGACGAGAACGTCGGTGACGCCGGCCGATTCGATCGCGCCGGCGATCGGCTTGCCGGCCGTGCCCGACGGCTCGCCCGCGTCCGAGGAGCGCCGCTCGGCCGCGTCGCCGGCGCCGATCTGCCACGCGAAGGCCACGTGCGTGGCATCGTGATACTCCTTCCGGAGGCGGGCGACGATCCGCGCGGCCTCGCCCGGATCGGAGAGCGGGTGCGCCGACGCGAGGAACCTCGAGGCGCGCTCGCGGATTTCGGCGCGCCCCTCCCGCGCCGGCACGGCGCGCTCATCCTCCGAGGATTTCTTCATAGAGGCCGCGATAGCGTGCCACGGCGCTCTCCGTCGGGAACTCCTCGACGGCCCGGCGGCGGGCTTCGCGCGAGAAGGCGGCGTGCTTCTCCGGATCGCGCAGGAGCGAGAGGGCCGCCTCCGCCATCGCCTCCACGTCCCCCGGCGGCTCGAGGCAGCCGCTCTTTCCGTCCTCGACGACCTCCGGAAGCCCGCCGGCCGCGGCGCCGATGACCGGCAGCCCGCAGGCCATCGCTTCGAGCGCCGCGAGGCCGAACGACTCGGCGTTGGAGGGAAGGAGGAAGAGCGTTCCGATCGGCAGGATCGTCTCGATCGAGGGGACGTTGCCGAGGAACGTCGTGCGGTCCTCGAATCCCCCCTCCGACGCCAGCCGCTCGGCGAGCGACCGGTCTGGGCCGTCGCCGATGAGCAGAAGGCGCGCGGGGACCTTCCGGCGCACGCGGTCGAAGATGCCGAGCACGTCGGCGATGCGCTTGACCGGCCTGAAGTTGGAGACATGCATGAGGACCGGCTCGTCCCCGGGGAAGAGAGACTTCGCGTAGGCGGACGCCTGCGCCGGGCGGAAGAGGTCGCTGTCCACGAAATTCGGAATCACGTCCACGCGGCGGCTCACGCCGAACTCGCGCACGGTCACGTCGCGCAGGTAGCGCGAAACGGCGGTGACGGCGTCGCTCCTTTCGATCCCGTAGCGCGTGATCGGCAGGTAGGAGCCGTCCTGTCCGACGATCGTGATGTCGGTGCCGTGGAGCGTCGTGACGACCTTCAGCAGCGTCCCGTTGCCGGCGAGCATCTCCCGCGCCAGGATCGCCGAGATCGCGTGGGGCAGCGCGTAGTGGACATGGAGAAGGTCGAGCTTCGCGTGGTGGGCGACTTCCGCCATCTTGGTGGAGAGCGCGAGCGTGTAGGGGGGCGAGACGAAGAGCGGGTAGCTCGGCGCGACGACCTCGTGGAAGAAGACGCGGGGCCGCGGCAGCCCCAGTCTCATGGGGAGAGCGTAGGAAATGAAATGGACCTCGTCTCCCTGGTTGGCCAGGGCGATACCGAGCTCCGTCGCGACGACGCCGCTCCCCCCGAACGTCGGGTAGCAGGTGATGCCGATCTTCACGCGCCGCTCCGCGCCGCGTGAAGGATCGGCGGTTTCAAGTTCCAGGTTCCAGGTTTCAGGCGCCGAACCACGCCCCCTGAAACCTGAAACTTGAAACCTGGAACTGCGCCGGGCCGGGGAGGAGGCGGTGTTGCCATGACTCTGGACGGCTCGGCGCTCAGAAGCCCGGCTCGAAACCCTCGAAGACGCTGACCGGGTCGTCGATCCTCGGCGGTCGCTTCGAGACGAAGCCCTCGGCGAATTCGACGCCGATCATGAAGCCGAAATAGCGGGCGCGGGCCTCGATCGCCGTCAGGAAGCTCCTCTGCGACAGGATCGTTTGCGGCTCCCGCGATTCCGGATCGTGGAACTGGCTCGTGAAGGCGCGCATCGCGGCCATCCGCGTCTCCATCGCGGCGGTCACGTCCACGACGAACGTGGGCGCGTGGACGTAGCCGGTGGAGAAGTAGATCGTCTGCTGCGGACGGTGCGCCGGGTGGGCCGTCTCGAGGCGCCGGAGCCCCGCGTAGTATGCGGAGTCCGTCACGATCTCTCCCGCCCGGCGGTGGTCGGGATGGCGGTCGTCGGGATAGGAGGTCAGCAGGAGGCGCGGCTTTTCCCGCCGGATGACGTCGATCAGCGCGAGCTCGTTCTCGCGGGTCCTGGCGAGGCCGCCGTCGCCGAAGTCGAGGATCTCGCGGAACTCCGCGCCGAGGATCTCGGCCGCGCGCCGAGCCTCGCGCGCGCGCGTCGCGGCGTCTCCGCGGGTTCCCATCTCGCCGCGCGTCAGGTCCACGATCCCGAACCGGCGTCCTCGCGCCTTGAGCGTGACGAGCGTGCCGGCGCAGGTCAGCTCGACGTCGTCGGCGTGCGCCCCGATCGCGAGGACGTCAACCGGCATCGGCGCCCTCCGTTTCCGGCGGACGGTCCGCGCCCAGGTTGACGATCGCCGCGCCCCGCGTCGCGGAACCCCCCCCCTGAGCGGCTTCTCGGATCGCGTCGAGCGCGTCCCGGCCGTAGGAGAGCATCGGCACGAGCGGCGGATACAGCCTCTCGGCGGGCGTCCCCCCGGGCAGGAGCATCGTCTCGAGCCGCCGCCTCCTCTTCATCGCGGTCTCGTCCTTTCTTTCGGCCGACCTCCGGATCCGCTCGACGAGCTGCTCGACTTGATACGCGATCTTCCGGCCCGCGGTTTCGAGCGCGCCGACGAGGGTCGGATCGGTCTCGCGCAGGCGCGGCTCGAGGGAGTCCAGCTCCCTCTGGAGGTTCCCCGTGATTCGCGAGAGGGTCTCCACCTCGGGCGTCGCCGGCGCGGCGGCGGGGCTCGGCGGCTCGAGGAGCCGCTCCGCCTCGATGCCGAGCGCTTCGGCGGCCCGTCGCTCCGGCGGGCCGACGAGGACCAGGTGCGAGCGCGGCAGGAGGACCGGAGGGGCAAGATCGAAGAGGGGAAAGAGCGCGAGCGCCTGCGCGTGGTAGGCGATCTCGGCGGCGCCGAGGACGGTGGCCGCGGCCGGCATCAGGAAGGACTTGAAGACGGGCCGGGTCAGGACGTCCGTCGAAACCCAGGAGGAGCCCTTCTCGACGGCCTCGACCGAGGCGGCGAGGTCCTCGACGCGTCGCCTCTCTTCTCCGGTGACCGCGAAGAAAGGGAACACTTCGGGCCGGAACGGGACGGGAACGGGCTTGCCGGCTCGCACCAGCTTCGCCGTCGCGCTGGCGAGCGTCTCGCGGACCTCCTTCTCCTTCCGCGCGGCGGCGAGGAAGAACTCGGCGGCCGCCCGGCGCAGCGGTTCCGAGCCGGGATCGAGAACGAGGAGCGGCTCGCCCCCGACCAGGTCGAAGAGGGTCTCGATGAAGGCCTCGCCGTAGGGAACCCCGGGAGCGTAGCGGCGGGCGAACGCCTGCAGGATCTCCTCCGCCTCGGGGCCGCGGGCGTCGGCGCGGAAGGACTCGAGGACACCGGTCACGTTCTCCGGAAGCGGGAGACCTCCGACCGGCTTGCGGTTGGAGCGGTCCGCGCCCTCGAGGACGATCACTTCCGGCCCCTCCTTTCCGGGCCGCGCGGTGCGCGCGATCTCCTCGAGGTCGTGGTCGTCCGTGAGCGCCCAGAAGACCGGGACCGCGGCGACTCCCGCCTCGCGAAGCTGCTTCGCCGCGCGGATCGTGTCGAAGGCCTTCGTGATCGTGAAGAGCGGGCCGGTGAAGAGGCCGACCTGGTGCCCGGTCACGACGGCGACGGCGCGTCCGGCCGCGAGATCCCGCGCCATCGCCTCCGCTTCCGGGACGCGGGTTCGAAAGGCCTCCGCGGGGATCCGGGGCGGCGCTCCGAGGAGACTCCGGCCGCGCGCGGCGGCGGCCTCGATCGTCGGAGGGTCCGGGAAGAAATCGGGGAGGCCCCGCAGAAAGTCGTGGAAGAGCGGGGCGAGGCCGGGGTAGCGGTCGAACGGGATCGTTCCTGTCAACATGGCTTTCTCGCCAGAACGATGAGGCGGGGGGAGTCGCTTCCCGCCGGCCTCCCCTCGAAGTCTCCCCAGGCCGCCTCCACGGCGAGGCCGGCCTCGCGGAACATCGCCGCCAGCTCTTCGGCCGTGTAGGCCCGAACGCTCTCGCGGAAGCTCGCCGTCGAGCCGCCCCGGCGCACCTCGATCTCCTTTTCGACGCGGCACGTCTGGCGGTTCCACCGCCGGCGGATGCGGTAGTCCCGCTCGCCGGTCGAGCGGTTCTCCTCCTCGACGAGGCGCGCGATCACGTAGTCGCGGCCGAACGTGTCGCACAGGAAGCGGCCTCCCGGCGCGAGCACCCGTTCTATCTCCGCGACGACCGCCAGGTTGTCGGTCTCGCCGAGAAAGTATCCGAAGCTCGTGAAGAAGTTCACGACGGAGCGGAACGCGCCCCCGGCGAAGGGGAGCGACCGCATGTCGCCGCGCACGAGGCGCAGGTCCCGGCCGCGCTCGCGGGCGAGCTCCAGGGAGGGCATGGAGTAGTCGAGGCCGACGGGCGGAAACCCCTTCTCGGCGAAGCGCAGGGAATGCCGGCCCGAACCGCAGCAGAGATCCAGCAGCGGCATCGGGTCCGGATCGAGACGCGCGAGGGCGAACGCGACCTCGCGGCGGGCCGAGGCGAGGTCGCGGTGCGGGTAGAGCTCGAGGTACTCCTCGCCGAACCACGACTCCCACCACGTCATGCGGCCGGGATTATGGCAGGAAGACGGGAGGCGGGACGCGGGAGGCGAAGTCCTTCGCGTTAGAGTTCCATCCGTGAAACAAGAGCCTTTCTCCTTCGAGAACATCGAAGGGATCCCGATTCGAGGCGACGTCCTCTCGCCAGGCCGATCCGGAGAGTCGGCCGTCGTCTGCATTCACGGATTCAAGGGCTTCAAGGAGTGGGGATTCTGGCCGGAGACGGCGGATCGCCTCTGCGACGACGGCTACGGCGTCGTGCGGTTCAACTTCTCGCACTCCGGCTTCGGCACGAGCACGGATTCGATGACCGAGGGGGAGCTCTTCGAGACCGGCACGTACAGCCGCGAGGTCCGGGACCTCGAAGAAGTTCTCTCGCGCCTGACCGCCGGGAAGCTGCCCGGGTTCGGGAACGCAGGGCCCGCGCGGGTCGCTCTCCTGGCGCACAGCCGCGGCAGCGTGTCGGCGCTCGCGGTGGCCGCGTCCCGGGAGTTCCCGGTGCGGTCGGTGGCGCTCTGGAACCCGGTCTCCTCCGTCCTCTGGTGGGACGGGGAGACGCGCCGGCGCTGGCGCGAGTCCGGCTCGTGGGAGGTCGCGAACACGCGGACGGGCCAGGTCTTTCACATGAGGGCGGCGCTCCTGGAAGACGCCGAGACGAACCGGGACCGGCTCGACCCGGTCGGAAACGCCGGGCGGATCGGCGTTCCGCTCCTCTGCGTCGTGGCCGCCGAGGACGAGGCCGTCCCGGCCGCTTCCGGCCGCCGGCTGGCCGCGGCCGCCGGCGCCTTCGGAACGCTGCGCGAGATCGGCTCGACCGGCCACACCTTCGGCGCCGCGCATCCGCCTCGCGAGCCGACTCCGGCGCTCGAAGAAGCGATCCGGGCGACGCGCGAGCACTTCCGCCGGACACTGGACAAGCCATGAGAGCCGCCGGCCGTCTCGCGTTTCTCGCCGCCGCGTCGTTGGCCTTCGCGTGCGGCGGGATCAAGACCGTCTCGAGGGACGGCTACCGGGCCCTCCTCGTCTTCTCGTCGGGCGAGCGGTACCAGATCGCCGTCGCCGGAGAGAAGGGCCGCGTCGAGGGCCCGTTCGACGGCTCGACGCTGGTCAAGATCCTGAGGCCGGACCTCGGCAAGATCTGGCAGTATCGCCCTTCCACGCGCCGGCTCCTGGAAGAGCCCTGGCCGCAGGGCGAGGAGCTCGTGCCCGGCTACCCGCTCGAGCCCCGCTTCGACCCCGCGGCCTACGCGCATCGGTTCAACGGACAGATCAAGCAGATCGGCGACGGCGTGCACGGCATCCATCCCTGCGACCGCTACCAGATGACTGTTCTCTCGGGAGACCGCGTGACGGTGTCGGCCGCCCGGGACCTGGAACGCCTCCCCGTCCGCGTCGAGCACGAGCGGAAAGACGCTTCGAACCTCTTCCAATCCGTGTCCGACACGCAGCTCCTCGACGTGCGCATCGGTGCCGACGGGAAGCTCTTCGAGAAACCGAAAGGCTACAAGCCGGTCCGGTCCTATTCGGAGCTGGCCAGGTAGGGAATCGGGTGATCTGCGATCGGGTGATCGGGTGATCGCCCGGATCGATCATCCGATGGCACGATCACCCGATCGCTCGATCGGCCAGGGGCGCGAAGTCCCGGAACAGGAAGTGGTCGTAGAAGTAGTGGCAGAGGAGGAACGAGAGGACGACCACGTAGTAGGCGCGGTCCTGGGGGAGGCCGAGGCCTCTCCAGAGCAGGAGGTACACGCCGCCGGAGACGACGGTGGCGCCGACCATGGCGGCGTAGAACGCCCGGGTATGGGAGGTCCCCGACAGGCCGCGCACGAAGCCGCTGCCGATCTCGCCGCGGTCGGCCTGGCGCGTCAGGATGAACCACGTCAGGGCCAGGTACTGGAGCGAATGCCACGTGTTGAAGCCCTGGAAGGCAACGTCGAGATTGTCGAAGAGGGGAATGACGAACGCGAGGGCGACGGTCGCCGCCATGAAGAGGAGGCGCGGCCACGTCGCCTCTCCGCGCCGGATCTCGCGCGCCGTGCGGATGACGTAGTAGAGGAAGAGGACCGCGAACCCGGCCGTGAACGCCTGCGCGACCCAGAGGTGCTTCAAGAACTTCGGGAAGAGGAGCGTGCTCGATCCCATCGTGAATCGGTCCGTCACGAACTTGTACATCGCCACGGTGTAGAGCGCGCCGAGGATCACGGCCCCGTCGAGGAGGCGGTCGAGCGTCGTGACCCGCGAGCCCGCCTTGCGGCGGTAGGACTCGGAGATGAACTGTGCCTGGTGCGTGACGTGGACCGAGGCCCAGAAGAAGAAGCCCGTCAGGAGCAGGATGAACGCGTAGAAGGAGCCGATCACGACGAGCGCCGGAATGATGACGAGCGGCGCGTAGACGAGCCATCCGTACCGCGCCCGGAAGCGCGGCTCGAGCGCGGTCCGCAGGTAGGTCGAGTACATGTGCGGGCCGCCGACGAGAAGAGTCACGGAGAGGCCGACGATCAGGCTCGCCGTGCCCGTCGAAGCGCCCAGCCGCTGCAGCAGGCCGTAGGAGAGATAGGGGAGAAAGACCAGGACCCCGGAGGCGGTCAGGAAGAGCAGGTCGAAACTCCGGCTTCGGATCCACGGCCCTTCGGCCGGGGACGGGGCGGCATCGCGAACCGTGGTGTCGGTCGATGACATGACAACCTCTCTCGGGGCGTTGCCCGTGCGCATCCTACCCGTGACCCCTGCCAGCTTCAACGGGATACCCCCGGGACGTTAGAATTGCAAGTTCGATGCTCAAGCTGGGATCCGTCCCGATCCAACCCCCGCTCATCCTCGCCCCGATGGCGGGAATCACGGACCACGCCTACCGCCTGATGCTCCGCCGGATCGGCGGCGTGGGGCTCGTGACGATGGAGTTCATCTCCTCGGAGGCCGTCAGCCGGGGGAACGCGCGGCAGCTGCGCAAGATGTTCTTCTCCGAGGAGGAGCGCCCGATCTCGATCCAGATCTACGGCTCCGACCCGGATCGCATGGCGGCGGCCGCGGACATCGTCGAGGAGCTCGCTCCCGATGTCTGCGACATCAACATGGGCTGCCCGGCCAACAAGGTCCTGAAGGGGTGCGCGGGCGCGGCGCTGATGGGGGACCCGGAGCTGGCGCGCGCGATCGTCCGGAAGGTCAAGAGCCGTCTCTCGATCCCGCTGACGGTGAAGTTCCGGCTGGGGCTGGACGAGTCGCGCAAGAACTTCCTGGAGCTCGGGCGGATCTGCGAAGGGGAAGGCGCGGCGGCGGTGGCGATGCACGGCCGGACCGCGCGGCAGATGTACACGGGCCGCGCCGAGTGGGACCGGATCGCGGAGCTGAAGGCCGCTCTCTCGATCCCGGTCGTGGGAAACGGCGACATCGAGACGGCCGCCGACGCCGTCGCGATGTTCGAGAAGACCGGCTGCGACGCGGTGATGTGCGGGCGCGCGACCATGAAGAACCCGTGGATCTTCCGGCAGATCGCCGATCTCCTTTCCGGCCGCCCGGCGCTCGAAGCGACCCTCGCGGAGCGCCGGGACCTGATGCTCGACCATTTCGGGCGGATCGAGCGCCTCGCCTCCGAGCCCCGCGAGGCCCTCCACAAGCTGCGCACGATGACCGGCTGGTACACGCACGGCCTTCCCAACGGGCGCGCCCTGCGCGTCCGCATCTCCGAGCTGTCGACTCCGGCCGACTTCCGCGCCGCCGTCGAGGACTTCTTCGCGGCGACCGCCGAGCCCGTCGCCGCGACGGCATAGCTCCTTCCTCTCCCCGGCCACGCCGATTGCTCCGTTAACGGGAATGCTCGAGGCTCCTTCTCCGGTTCGCTTGGAGAGCATGAAACCTCTCTCCAGAACCCTCGGTCTCGGCCTCCTCGCGCTCCTCCTCTGCGCGGAGCTCCCCGCCCAGGACCAGAAGAAGACCACCGAGGTGTCCACTGTCGCCGGGAAGTTCACCCTGGACGTCACGGCCGAATACCTGGGCATGGCCTCCGGCAAGACGGTCGTCCGGCTGCGGCTCGCCTCCGCGCAGCTCGCCAGGGCTCTCTCGGCCCGGGGCGTCCGGTTCGCCACCGGCGAGGTGCGCGGGACCTTCTCGCGAGGCGAGGAGATGGTCGAGGCCTTCCGCTACCCGGTCAGCTCGGACATCGACGCCGGAAAGGCGTTCGCGTTCTCCTTCCTGCGCGCGGTCCCGCCCGGCGCCTACAAGGTCAAGCTCGTCTTCGCGCTCCCCGGCGGGAAGGACATCGGCGAAGGATCGGTGGACCTCTCCGTGCCGGAGCTCGGCGCCGCCTTCCGCCCCGAGATGGCGCCGGCCGAGGCGAGCACTCTCCCCGAAGCCGAGGCGATCGTGATCGCGGATTCCGCGCGCGAGCCCGCCGCGACGCCCGAGAATCCGAAGTTGAAGATCCTCCCTCCCGCGCGCGAGACGCCGGTCGGCCTCCTGCGCCTCGAGGCGGATGTCGAGCCGCCGATCAAGAGAGTCGAGTTCTACCTGGACGACCGCCTCATCCTGACGCGCACGCGCCCTCCCTTCTCCGTCGAGATCGACCTGGGAAACATCCCGCGCAAGCAGACCCTCCGCGCCGTCGGCTACGACGACTCGGGGCGGGTCGTCGACGAAGACGCGTGGGCGATCAACGAAGGCAACGCGCGGATCGCGGTGCGCGTCCTGCCGGAGCCCGACCCCTACACGGGAAAAGTCCGCATCAAGGTCGCCGTGCAGTCGATCGCCGGCGGCGTCGCCAAAAAGGTCGAGCTTTTCCTGGACGAGAAGAAGATCGGCTCCTGGCTCGCGCCCCCCTACCAGACGACGATCCCCATGACCGACTACACGCGCGGGAACATGCTGCGCGCGACCGCCGTCTCCGAGGACGGCCGGGAAGCCAACGACATCCGGATGCTCAAGGGGCCGTCCACGACGGTCGAGAGCGTTCGCGTGGACGTCGTGCAGCTCCACGTCTCGGCCCTGGACAAGGAGTCCCATTTCGTCAAGGGCCTGTCGAAAGAGGACTTCTCGATCCAGGAAGACGGCCGGCCCCAGACGATGACGGGATTCGAGGTCGCCGAGAACCTCCCCTTGAACATCGGCCTCGTCATCGACAGCTCGGGCTCGATGGAGAAGGGGATGCCGTTCGTGCGCGAGGCCTGCGCCGAGCTCTTCAAGGCCCTCATGCGGCCCAAGGACCAGGGCTTCGTGCTCGAGTTCCGGGACCGCCCCAGGTTCCTCCAGGAGCTCACGTCCGACAGCGCCTCGCTCGAGCGCGCCTCGCGGGACCTGAAGGCGGAGGGGGCCACGGCGCTCTATGACGCCGTCATCCTCGGCCTCTACCAGTTCCGCGCCCTGCAGGGAAGGAAGGCCCTCGTCGTCGTCACCGACGGCGACGACAACCGCTCGCACGTCGAGTACGAGACCCTCCTGCGCTACGCGCGCTCGGCCGGGGCCCCGATCTACTTCATCGCCGTCAACATCCCATTCGTGGACTTCAAGTCGCGCAAGATCATCCACGAGATCGCGAAGGAGTCCGGCGGCGAAGTCTTCACGATCGGCAGCGCCTCAAAGATCGGCGAGGTCACGAAACGGATCGAGGAGGAGCTGCGCTCCCAGTACATCCTCGCCTTCCGCACCGACTCCCAGAAGCCGCCGGGGGAATACCGCGCCGTCACCGTCGCCATAAACAAGCCGGGGATCACGGCGAGGACCATCCGGGGTTATATCCCCTGACCAGGTGCCAGGTCTGAAGGAGACCCCTTTTCCCTGACACCTTCCCCCTAATAATTTGCGAGGAGGAGCTGTTTCGGCGAGCTCGCAAGAACACGAGAGGGCACGCCCGAAGTCTGGAACTCTTTGAGATCCCGGCGGCGGATGAGGGCGGCGTAGCGCTGGCCACTCTTCCATCGCGACCAGAATTTCTCGCGGGTCCAGAAGAGGGAGTCGCGGATTTCGGGGCGGGGCTCGAACTGGGGCTCCAGCTCTCCAACGTAGTCAGCGAGAGGGACGGGGGACTCGAGAGCCAGCGGGAGGCCCTGGAGATACGCCTGGTAGCCGACGACCGAGGCGCGGTCGTCGCGGGCAGCGGCGGCCGCGGCGGCGCAGATCGCGTGGGGATCGGTCGCGGGCGGGATTCTCGGCCACACGAGGGCGGCCATGAGGGCGAAACCGGTCCAGCCGGCGGCGAACGCTCCGAGCGCGAGCGCCGCGCTCCGCTTCGCGAGCCCCGGCGCGGCCCAGGTCCCGAAGAGAAGCGCGGCAAAGCCGGGGATCGCGAGGGGGGCCAGTCCGTAGCCGCGCACCCAGGCGCGAGCGGTCGGAGACACGATCACGAAGGCGGGGAGGAGCATCGCGAAGAGCGCCGAGAGGCGCCATGCGCCGGGCCCCGCGGGAGTCCGCCCGAAGAGCGAGCGCGCGGCGAGCGCTGCGGCGGCGGGAAAGGCCGGCATCAGGTACGGCGGGAGCTTGCTGCGGGAGACGGAGAAGAAAACGAGGACGGTCGCGAACCAGATCAGGAAGAAAAGCGCGTCCGGCTCGTCGCGGCGCCACGCTTTCTTGATCGACGAGAAGAAGAAGGGGACGCCGGGAAGGAAGCCGGCGAGGAAGATCAGGACGAAGTAATAGATCGGGCCCGGGCGCTGCGCGACGGAGGTCGAGAAGCGCTGGAAGTGCTCGTGGATGAAGAAGAACTGGAGGAAGCCGGGGGTGCGGCTCTCGGCGAGCAGGAACCAGGGCGTGGCGGCGGCGAGGAAGATCAGGAGAGCCGGCCCGAAGACGAGCGGTACGAGAGCGCGCGTCCGCCGTGCCGCCAGGCACCAGAGCAGGAGGATCCCTCCCGGCAGGACGACGGCGACGAGGCCCTTGCTCAGGAATCCTCCGGAGGCGGCGAGCCCGGTCAGAGCCGAGAGGGCGATCCACGGCCGTCCCGACTCGCGGCGCCGCAGAGTCGCCCGGGCAAGGAAGAGCGTGAGAGTGAAGAAGAACGTCAGCGGAGCGTCGGTCAGGTTCACGCGCGAGAAGGCGAACCCGAACGGCGCCGCGAGATAGAGGATCGCCGCCGCGAGTCCCACCGGAGCTCCCCAGATCGCCGCCGTCCCGAAGAGGAGCATCGCGACCGTGCCGAGGCCGAAGAGCCGCGTCGGCAGGCGCGCCGCCCACGGCGTCAGTCCGAAGAGGCGCTGCGAGGCGGCGTTCGACCAGTAGAGGAGGGGCGGCTTCTCGAGGTAGGGAACGCCGTTCAGCCGCGGCGTCACGAAGTCGCCGGAGGCGAGCATCTCGCGCGGGATCTCCGCGTAGCGCGCCTCGTCCGGCTCCGCCAGCCACGACCCCGCCGGCTCGACCCACACCGCGCCGAGCAGGAGCAGGAGAGCGCCGGACAGGACCCACCGCTGTCGAGAATTCACGTCGAGGCAGTGTAATGGCTGCCGTAGCGTGAAGCGTCATTCTCAGGCCCGAACGGCCGCGGAATCTGCTCGCTCCGAGAGAGGGGGCAGATCCTTCGGTAGTAGGTCAATTTGGTGGGTGGCGAGAGGGTCGCCCCGGAGCCGTCGGCATTTCCCTCGGAGGCACGCACCGGCCTGCCGCAAGGGGAAGAACCGGCCGGCGCTGAGGGTTCCTCGCAGTCTCATCGTGGCGCCGGTCGCGCTCTTCCATGCTCGTCACCCATCACTTTCGGCCGCGGGCGGTCGCGCGCGACCAGGCGGCCGAGAGGTTCTAAACGGGGGCTCCGGAGTGCGGCGTCTCCCTTGGGCCGAGGTGAAGCCCCGGCGGCGGGGCCGCCTCCCGGAGGAGGCCTGAGAGAGGGAGCACACCAAGAATCAACAATCGCCTCGCTGCCAATGCGACCGAACGACGAGCGACGGCCCGGTTCTTCGATCGCGGCAGGGGCCGTCGCGTGCCGACGAGGGAGGCGGGCCCGACGCCGGGGCGGATGGAACGGTCAGTGGCTCATGTTCAAAATGACCCACTACCGATCCTTCGCTGCGCTCAGGATGACAGTGAACGAATGCTAAGATTCGAGCGCTTTGGCGACAGAATCCTCCCGCTGGGCCGTCGTTCTGGGCGCTTCCTCCGGATTCGGGGAGGCGTGCTCGCTCGCGCTCGCGCGGGCCGGTTGGAACGTCTTCGGGGTTCACCTCGACCGGAAAGCCACGCAGGCCAACGCCGATCGGATCGTGGCGGAGATCGCGTCCCTGGGACGCCGGGCCGAGTTCTTCAACGTCAACGCGGCCGACGACGGCAAGCGCGGCGAAGTCGTCGCGGCGATCAAGGAAAAGTGCGGCGGCGACCCGTCGGAGTCCCGCGTCACGGTCCTCCTCCACTCCCTCGCCTTCGGGACCCTGAAGCCGTTCTTCGGGCAGTCGCGGGAGGCTTCGATCGCGAAGGCGCAGCTCGAGATGACGCTCGACGTGATGGCCAATTCGCTTGTCTACTGGGTGCAGGACCTCTTCTTCGCGGGGCTCCTCTCGCCGGGCGCGCGCGTCTTCGCGATGACTTCGGCCGGCGACCACATCGTCTGGCCCGCCTACGGGGCGGTCTCGGCCGCGAAGTCCGCGCTCGAGTCGTACGTCCGTCAGCTCGCGGTCGAGCTCGCTCCCCACCGGGTCGCGGTCAACGCGCTCCGGGCCGGCGTCACCGACACCCCGGCGCTGCGCAAGATCCCCGGCAACGAGGCGATGATCGAGCGGATCGGGAAGATCCATCCCGCGGGGCGGATGACGAAGCCCTCCGACGTCGCCGGGGCCCTCGTCGCTCTCTGCGCCGAAGGCGCCGGCTGGGTCAGCGGCAACGTCATCGGCGTGGACGGAGCCGAGGACGTGGCCGGCGGACGGTGATGGTGACGAGAAAGTCCAAAGTCCAAGGTCCAAAGTCCAAAGTAGCCACTCCCGGATCCTCAATCCAAAATCCAAAATCCAAAATCCAAAATCGGAAAGGCTCCTTCGACTTCGTCAAAGAGAAGGCGGGCATCCGCGAGTTCCTCCTCAAGGCGAACGGGCTCCGGCTCCTCCTGCTCCAGAACCGGATCGCGCCGGTCGCGACGTTCGCCGTCGTCTATCACGTGGGGAGCCGCAACGAGGCCGTCGGCTACACCGGCGCGACGCACCTGCTCGAGCACCTGATGTTCAAGGGGACGCCGCGCTACAACCGGGATAGGGGGACGGCGATCGCGGCGGTGCTCGAGGCCCTGGGAGCGCGCTTCAACGCCACGACCTGGTTCGATCGGACGAACTATTACGAAACGCTCCCCTCGGCGCGCCTGGAAGTGGCGATGCGGATCGAGGCGTCCCGCATGCGCGGCTCGCTCATCCGGGACGAGGACCGGCAGCCGGAGATGACGGTCGTCCGGAACGAATTCGAGCGGGGGGAGAACTCTCCCTTCCAGGTCCTCTACAAGCAGACGTTCGCGACGGCTTTCCGCGAGCACCCCTACCACCACCCGACGATCGGCTGGCGGAGCGACATCGAGGGGGTCACGACCGCCCGTTTGAAGGAGTTCTACGACGTCTTCTACCACCCCAACAACGCGACGGCGATGGTGATCGGGGACTTCGAGGAGAAGAAGACGCTCGCGAAGATCGCGCGCCACTTCGGAGCGATTCCCGCCTCGGCGAGCCCGATCCCAGCCGTCCACACCGTGGAGCCTCCCCAGGAAGGGGAGCGGCGCTTCACCGTCCGGCGTTCCGGCCAGGTCGCCTGGTGCGGGCTCGCGTGGCGGACCGTCCAGGCGCTCCATCCCGACACGCACGCTCTCGCCGTGCTCGGCAACGTCCTGGGAGGCGGCGTGACGTCGCGCCTCTACCAGGCGCTCGTCGAGAAGAGCCTCGCGCTCTCCCTCACCGCCGTGCCCTGGCAGCTGCGCGACCCGGCCCTGTTCTCGATCTTCGCGCCGGTCCGTCCGGGAGTCGAGCCCGCCGCCGTCGAGTCGGCGATCCGGGAGGAGGTCTCGCGCGTCGCGCGGGAAGGCGTGACGGCGGCGGAGACCGAGAAGGCGCGGACGCAGATCGAGGCGGAGGTGATCTTCGACCGCGATTCGACCGATCAGGTCGCCGCTTCCCTGTCCGAGGCGATCGCGGCGGCCGACTGGGAGTGGTACGCGGATTACCCGGCGGCGATCCGGCGCGTCGCGCCGGAGGACGTCCAGCGCGTCGCGCGGACGTATCTGAACGACGACGATCTGACCGTCGGGATCTTCCTGCCGAAGCCGGAGCACGGAGGGGCGCCGGCTCCGCCGCCGGGGCCCGAGGACCAGCAGGCGCCCGGCCGGGAGACGGCCTGATGGCGCCCGTGGGCGGAGCCCGGATCTCCCCGCGCAGCCGCGTGCCGGTCGCCGAGGCGGTGCGCCGGCGCGCGCTCCCCAGCGGCGCGGAATTGCTCGTTCTCGAGAACCACTTCAATCCGACCGTCGCCGTCTCCGGCTCGCTCCACGCGGGATCCGTCTTCGCGCCGCCGGGCCGCCGGCTCATCGCGTCCATGACGGCGGGGGAGCTCGCCAAGGGGACGCAGAGGCGCACGAAGCTCCAGATCGCGGAGGACCTGGAGAGCCGCGGCGCGTCCCTCTCGTTCTCCTCCGACTCCTCCGATCCCCTCGGCGTGGACATCGGCGGTGCCGCCCTCTCGCGCGACGTGGACCTGCTGCTCGACCGGCTCATCGAGATCCTGCGCACGCCGGTCTTTCCCGCCGAGGAGCTCGAGAAGGAGAAGAAGCGCGTCGTGGGCGCGATCCGCCAGCAGCAGGACCAGCCGGGAGTGCGGGCCTACGAGGAGGCGGCGCGGCGCGTCTATCCGCCGGAGCACCCCCTCCATCGGCGCACGGGGCCGGTCCGCATCGCGCTCGTCGAGGAGCTCGCGCGCGAGGACCTCGTCGCGTTCTACCGGCAGCGCTACGGCGCCGGCACGCTGCAGCTCGTCGTGGTGGGCGACGTCTCCGCCGATCGGATCCTGGACGGCCTGGAGAAGCGCCTCTCCTCCTGGACGCGCGGCCCGAAGGCCGTTTTCCCCGCGCCTACCGCGCCGGGGCCCGCCCCGGGACGGGAAACGATCCTCATGACGGACAAGGCGAGCGCCGACGTCGTGATGCTCGAGCCCTCGACGCTCCTGCGAAACGACCCGGCGTACCTCGCCTGCAGTCTCGCCAATTCCGCGCTGGGCCAGTCGTCCCTGACGTCGCGCCTGGGCGTGCGCGTCCGGGACATCGAGGGCCTGACCTACGGCATCCACTCGAGCTTCCACGCCACGCACGTCGCCGGGCCGTTCGTCGTCAGCGTGACCGTCAAGCCCGAGAGCCGCGACGCCGCGGTCGCCTCGACGCTCGACGAGATCGCGCGGTTCCTGAAGACCGGCCTGACGCCGCGGGAGCTGAAGGAGGAGAAGAGCTCGCGGATCGGCAAGTTCCAGGTGGATCTCGCTTCCAACGCCGGGATCGCCCAGGCGCTCGACGCCGCCGTCTACTACGGGCTCGGCCTCGACTATCTCGACCGCTTCCCCGCCCTCGTCGCCTCCATCACGAAGGAACGGGCCGACGCGGAGTTCCGCAAGAGAGTCCATCCCGACCGGTTCACGATCGTGTCCGCCGGCACTTTCTGACGAGACGTTTCAGGTTTCAAGTTCCAGGTTCCACGGGCCTCGGTCCTGCCCCTTCTTGAAACTTGAAACCTGAAACCTGAAACCTCAGTCTCATTGGCCTGCGCGAAGATCCATGACAGAATGGCTCTCGGTAGGAGGCATCATTCCCAGACGTCCCCAGTACCGCAAGCCGATGCGCCGCCGTCCCGGCGAGGCGGCTCCCACGCACCGGGTCTATCTCTCCAACGAGCAGCCCATGCGGGAGGGCCCCGCGCCGGACGGACGCACGTACTTCCGGGCGCGCCTGGATTCCGAGCCTTCCCCCGAATGGATGCGCGCTTACCGGGCGGGAATGCTGGGGCTCCTTCCGGAGGACCGGGACGCCGTCCTCCGCTTCGAGTTTCAGGGAGACAGCGTGCGCTTCGCGGCCCAGGAAGGGGAGGTCGGGCGCATGCGCCGCGTCCTCCAGAGCCGCGTGGACGCCGTCAACGGGATCCTCTCGGGCGGGCGGGGCTGACGAAAGCAGGTTTCAGGTTTCAGGTTCCAGGTTCCAGGAACGCCGAGTGAAACCTGAAACTTGAAACCTGAAACCCCTCCTCTTCAGCCGGGCGTCTCCTCCGACCACAACTTCTTGTAGTCGAACGCCGTCACTTCGCGGGCGTTGAACTTCACGATGTCGAAGTAGGGGGAGAGGTCGAAGTCGCGCGGGACGCAGAGGGTCGGGTGCCGCGCGCGCAGCAGTCCGCTGTAGGCGCGGCGCGTGGGGCGGCCGAGGACCATCTGCTTCAACCGCTCGCCGGCGGTGTGCGGCTTCCACGGCAGGTGGGCGGACAGGATCGGGAAGCCCACCTTCGCGAAGGCCTCGGCCAGCAGCGTCGAGCAGATCGTCTCCGTCTCGGCGCCGCTGCCGAAGTGGAGGGCATCCTCCTTCAACTTCGGGGGGATCAGGTGGAAGGGGAGGAGGTAGCGGGCGAGTTCGAGGAAGTTGCGGCGGTCGTAGGAGTGGCCGATCCGGGAGATCACGTGCTCCAGGACGACCTCGAGGTCCTCGGGTTTCAGGCCGACCGGCCGGCAGATCCGGAGATTAAGGTCCTTGTACTTCACGGCCGGCGAGGCGATGACGCCCCGGTCGACGAGGGCCTCGACGATCAGGAACCGCGACTCGCGGCCGAACCGCCGGTAGACCCGGGCGCGCAGCGCGTTGCCGCGCTTCAGGAGAGCATCCCCGATGTAGAGCGCGCTGTGCGACCACGTGGACGTCGTCAGGTACTTGACGGCCTGGGAGACGCGCTGGTCTCCGTCGACGAGGAGGACGTCGCCGGCCCGCAGCGTGGCCTTGAGCTTGACCGGATCGTTGTAGACGAAGCGGTGGTATCGCCGGCGCCGCCGGGTGATCTGATCCAGGAACCAGTCGGAAAGGACCTTCCGAGGATGTCTCATGAGGGTTCAGGTGTCAGGGCAAAGGTGCCCGGTGCCCGGTTCCCGGTTCCCGGTAAGCCCGCTCCGGTCCCCGACACCTGACACCCGACACCTGACATCGGCATTTTCCCTGACACCTTCAACCTGACACCTTCGTTCACCTATTTCTCCCGCTTGTACAGGTACGCCGACTCGATCGAGCCGGGCGCCGGACGCGTCCGCGACCAGCGTAGTGTCCGCCGGACCACAGGGAGGCGCCGGCGTGCTCCCCCTTCCTGGTGAGGACGTAGAAATTGATGTTGAAGCCGGGCTTCAACCGGCCATGCGCGTCGTGGTTCTCCCTGGCGAGTCTCGAGATCCGCTCGAGCGTCTTCAGCGCGGCTTCCTCCGGCGACTTGCCCTGGCGCAGGAACTCGACGACGGTGTGGGAGCCGCAGGAGCGCAGGTTCCCCTCTCCCCAGCCGGTCGAGCCGCACGCGCCGACTTCCCCGTCCACGTACAGGCCCGCGCCGATCACGGGGGAGTCGCCCAGGCGCCCCGGCACCTTGAAGAAGAGACCGCAGGTCGTGGTCGTCCCGACGAGGTCGCCGTCCTTCGTCACGGCGTTGCAGTTGATCGTGCCCTGCGGCCGGAAGTCGGAGCTCCCGTACTTCTGGATGTACCAGCGGATGTCGGGGTCCTTCTCCTCCTCGGTGCCGGCCTCGATCCAGTCGTCGTGCCCCGAGAGCTTCTCCTTCCAGTAGAGCCAGATCTTCCGGCTCCTCTCGGTCAGGAGGTTCTCTTCCTGGAACCCGTGCGCCTTCGCGAACTTGAGCGCGCCCGGGCCGACGAGGAAGACGCGGTTGGTCCGCTCCATGACGAGGCGCGCCACCTTCGACGGGTTCTTGATGTTCTCGAGCGCCCCCACGCCTCCCGCCTTCATCGTGCGCCCGTCCATGACGGAGGCGTCGAGCTGGACGACCCCTTCTTCGTTGGGGATGCCGCCGTAGCCGACCGTGACGTCGTCCGGGTCGTCCTCGACGATGTTCACCCCGGAGATGACGGCGTCCAGCGGATCGCCTCCCGAGGCGAGCACGGAGTACGCCTTCTCGACCGCCTTCAACCCGTTCGCGGAAGAGATGACCGCCGGCCGCGACGCCTTCGCCGGCAGGGCCGCCTTGACCTGCGCCGCGAGAGGAAGGAGGACTGCTCCTTTCAGCAGATCGCGGCGGTTGGTCGGACTCATAGCCACCTCCGAGAGGTTTCAGGTTTCAAGTTTCAGGTTTCAGGAAGCCATGCGGGATCGCCACGTGAAACTTGAAACCTGAAACTTGAAACCCGTCTTCATTCGTCCGGCAACTCCGGCTCCTCCTGGATCTCCCTGCGCGTTCCCGGGGCAAGCAGGTCCATGATCAGGTCGGGGAGCCTCTCGGAGAACTCGCTGCGCGGCATGACGCGCGTGACGCCGGAAGACTCGGCCCGCTGTGCCAGGTCGCGATCCACGTGGGAGAGGAACCCGATGACGGGCAGGTCCCGCGTCGCCTCGTCCCGGCGCAGCTCCGCCACGACGTCGAGCGGGTTGCCGCTGACCGAGAGGTCCAGGAGCACCGCGGCGGTCTTCCCGTCACGGCAGGTCTTCGCGAGATCCGCCGCGCTGGTGAAACTCAGCGGAACGTTCAAGTGGCGCGCCGTCGCCTCGATCTTCGAACGGAAGAAGAGGTCGTCCAGGCACGCGACGAGTGTCCTGCTCATGGATGAGAAGATTCTATTACCACGTTCGGTGTCTCACGCCAGTCGCGTTCAGAACATCTTCACGAGATCGACCGTGACCCGGTTCAGCGTCGTCCGCAGGTCGAGCCTCTTCTGAAACATGACCGCGGCCTGCACGAAGACCTGCGGGAGGATCGTGACACCCGCGCCCGCCCGGCTGCCGCGGTGCCAGGAGTGAAACCACCAGTCGTCGGTCGTGTAGGCGCCGAGCACCGCGTCGCGCTCGACGTACTGGTACGTGTAGAAGACCCGCCAGTCGCCCGGACGTCCCAGCCGGCCGGCCGACACGCTCCCCTCGAAGGCCGATTTCTCGTGCCGGGCCTCGTCGGCGACGCCGAGATTGACGGCGCCGTCGAGGCTCACGGCGACCGGGACCTTCCCGACGGCGAATCGGAGGCGCACGATCGCGTCCACGATGTGAAAGCGCGAGAGGAAGACCCGCCGGCCGCCGACGACCTCGGAGTCGTTCTGGCGGATGTAGGATGGCTTCAGGTCATCCAGGTCGAAGTGCCAGTAGGATCCGGCGGCTTCCAGGGCGAGTCCGCCGGCGGCGTCGCCGGTGCGGAACACCGCCTGTCCCGCGCCGATGCGGGTCCTGTCCCCTTCCCGCTGCGGGCCGGAGAAGCCCGCCGCGGCGAGGGTAAGCGTGGACGTGCCGCCGGAAGCGATCTCCCAGGCCGCGGCGAGGCCCGGGCTCTGGATGTCGCGGTCCCAGATCATCTCGGTCGAGACGAGCGGCATCCCGAAACTGCCGGCCCGGATCGTGAGCCGGCCGGGCTTCGCCTCGACGTAATACCGCTCGAGCGTGGCGCCGCGCGAGCGGTAGTTGTCGAAGTTTCTCGCGTTGTCCTCGTTGTGATCGGTTCCGAGGTCGCCGATGGCGCGGACGCCGACCTTGAAGCGGTCGGAGAACACGAGATCGAGCTCCGGCCGGACCTCGAGCCGAAGCCGCTCGATCCGGGGGCGGACATGGAGGTGATCGATCAGGTCGTAGCGGGCGAGCGCGTCCCACCGGAAGATCAGACGGGGCTTCTCGGGCGGCGGCTCGAAGTATTGGGACTCCTGAGCCGCAGCCGTGGCAGCAGCCACAACGAACGCCGCAGCGGTCAATGTTGCGAGCCGGCGATACGCCTGCGCTGCACTCACGGGACCATTCGCCTACCGCCTCCCGCCTCCCGCCTCCCGACCGATCAGGCCGTCACCTTCGTCAGCGCCTCGTAGAGCTGATTGACGCTCTGGAAGCGGTCTCCGGGGTCCTTCTGCATGCATTTCAGGATGATAGCCGCAATCTTCGGATCGATTTTCGGATTCTTCGCCTGGGGTGAGGGCGGGTTCTCCTGGACGTGCTTCAGGACGACGGCGAGCGGCGTGTCTCCCTCGAAGGGGAGCGTTCCGGTGAAGAGCTCGTAGAGGAGGACGCCGGTCGAATAGATGTCGGAGCGGAAGTCGAGCGCCGCGCCGCGGGCCTGCTCGGGAGACATGTAGTCGGGCGTGCCGACGACCGTGCCGGTGGACGTCATCCCCCGGTCCTGCGTCAGGCGCGCGATGCCGAAGTCCATCACCTTCAACCCGCCGGTCGGCTCGATGATGATGTTCTGCGGCTTGATGTCGCGGTGGATGACGCCGACCTCGTGCGCCGCCGCCAGGCCCGCGCAGATCTGCTTGGCGATCCGCAGCGCCACGGGGACGGGGATCATCTGGTCCTGCTCGACGAGGTGCTTCAGCGTGATGCCCTTGACGAACTCCATCGAGAGGTAGCGCAGGCCGTTGGTCTCTCCGAGGTCGTGTGTGCGCAGGATGTTGGGGTGGGTGATCCGCCGCGCCAGCCTGATCTCCTGCTTGAACCGGTCGAGCAGCGTCGGGTCGGCCGAGAGGGCGTCGCTCCTCAGGGTCTTGATCGCGACGACGTCGTCCAGGTCGCGGTCGTGGGCCTTGTACACGATCCCCATGCCCCCCTGTCCGAGAATCGACTGGATCTCGTAGCGGGCGGCGAAGAGCTGGCCGACCCGGGGCTCGGAGCCCCGGCCCGGGCCGGTGGCGGCGCTCGGGGCGAGGGTCACGGCTCCGGCCAGGACCGTTTCGGCATCGGTGCGGGCGTTGAGCGACAGAGACCGCACGTACTCCTCCAGCGCCGCCTTCTCCTTCAGCTCCTCGAGCATGGCGCTGAAGGAGCGGGCGAGAATGCCGATCTCGTCCCTGGACTCCACGGGCAGGTCCACCGCGTCCAGGTTCCCCACGCGGACCTCCTCGGTCGCGCGCACGAGCCGGTCCACGGGACCGGTGATGCGCCGCGCCAGCAGGAAGGAGAGGACGAACGCCACGAGCAGCGCCAGCAGTCCCACCAGGACCTGCGTGTTCTGGATCTGCCGGAACGCCGTGAGCTCCTTTTCGCGGCTCCGCAGGGCCACCGCGGCGCCCACGAGCTGGTCTGTGGAGGAACGGATCGGAAGGACGTAGGCGAGATAGGTTTCGCCGGCGACCTCGAGCGGGAGCGGGCCGATCGTCTTGCCCTGGCGGAAGACCGCGTCCACGAGCCCGGCGTTTCGCCGGACCGCCTCGACCACTTCCGGGCTCGTGTCCTGCATGGTCGTGGCGGCGACGGCGGGCCTCGGCCGTTCGGAGGGCTTCGCGTCGTCGGCCAGGAAGACGACCTCGGTGTTCATCAGCGACTTCAGGTTGCGCGCCACGTCGTCGTTGATCTGGAAGGCCGCCCCGATCGCGCCGACCACGCGGCTCCCCCCCTCGACGACCGGCTCCGCGACGACGTGGTAGAGCTTGCCGCCGGAGAGCCAGATCCCCTGCGTGCCCTCGCCGCCGAGCGCGCCGGCGATCGTGGGGACGGAAGACATGTCGGCCGAGTAGCCGAGCGGCCTGTCGGTGCGCGCGAAGACCATCCCCCTGCGGTCCGCCGCGAGCAGGAAGTCCGCGCGCGCGCTGGAGGCCTGCTCGGTCTTGAGCGTGTCGATCGTCGTCGCGGGGTCCAGCGGCTCCTTCGTCATGAGGCTGATGATTCCCGGGTTGCTGACGATGACGCCGAGCGCGCGGTGGAGCTCGCCGTAGCGGTTCTGCTGGAAGGACTCCCAGGCGGGACCCGACTTCTTCAGGTCGTCGGCGATCTTCGCTTCCGCGACCCGGCGGGCGCGGTAAGTCGAGACCGCGATCGCGCCGCCGACCGCGATCAGGATGAGCAGCGTCGCCGCGAGAAAGATCTTGAAGGAGAGCGAGAAGCGGGGCGGCGCCGGCGGAGGCAGCTTCAGGCCGACGCGCACGGGCGGCCCGGTCTCCGTCGCCCCCGGGATCCGCCGCGTGTCAGTAGCGCTCATCGTCCGTTCCCGCTCCGGGAGGGTAGTCCTTGCCGTACTTGTTCCTGTGCGGGATCGGCTTGTAGCTCGTCACGTCGAGGCGGACCGTCAGCGGCTCGGCCGGCCCGCCGTGGACCGTCACCGCCGTCGTCTGCGTCTCGGCCGCTTCCTCGTGCCACACCTTGAGGGCGTGGGTCCCCGGCGGGACGCCCTGGAAGCGGAACGCGCCGTCCGGCCCGGTCACGGCGGCGAAGTCCGAATCCACGACCATCACGAAACCGACCATCTGCGGGTGGATGTTGCAGTACACGCGCACCAGTCCCGGGTTCTCGAACTTCTTCTCCTTCGCGACGCCGCTCCGGTAGAGGCCGAGGTCGAACCGGTTGGCGCCGGAAACGGAGAAGACGTTGTGGTAGATCGCGTCCGCGTTGGGGAACTCGACGGTCCCGTTCTTGCGGACGACGATCGACCGGGGAGCGAATCTCTTCTGCTCGCTCTTCATCTCGCCGCGCGCGGCCGCGCCTCCGCCGTCGTGAAGGCCCTCGATCCAGACGATCGCGTTGGAGGCGTCGGGAACGGGAGTCCCGGACCGGACGAGCACGATCCGGCCTTCAACGACGCCCCCGGCAGGCGGGGACGGGAGCAGCGCGAGAAGGAGGGAGAGACAGAGCGTGATCATCGGGTTCCGGCCGAAAAAATCATAGCATCGGCTCTCCGGGCGCTGGCGGGTTGCAGGTTAAGATCAGGCGGGAGGCAAGCAGAGCCGATGACCGCTGAACGCGTGGAGATCTTCGGAAAGGACACCTGACCTTACACGACCGCGGCCCGTGAGGACTACGCGAAGAGAAAGATCCCCTTCACCTACATCAACGTCAAGAGCGATAAGAACGAGCTCGACCGGATGGTCCGCCTCTCCGGCGATCGCCGCGTCCCGGTGATCGTCGAAAGCGGCAAGGTCACGATCGGCTTCGGGGGGACGTGAGGGGTTTAGCTCGCGGCGCCGTCGGCGCCGCTCGCATCGGGTGATCGGGTGATGGGTGATCGGGTGATCGAGCCATCGGGTGATCGACCGGGGCAAATCACCCGATCACCCGATCGCAGATCACCCGATTTCCAGTTGCAGAAATCGCTCCCTCTTGGAGAGAAAGCGTGCTAGAAAGCCTCTAACTCCACTGGAGGCAGCATGGAGTCGGGCCAGGATTTCCGTCCGTATATCGCCTCGGAGCAGAAGGTCGCCGAGTTCACTCCGAAGGCGATCGTGCTCGGGGTCCTCTTCGGCATCCTCTTCGGCGCCGCCACGGTCTACCTGGCGCTGCGGGCGGGACTGACGGTCTCGGCCTCCGTGCCGATCGCGGTACTCGCGATCGCGGTCTTCAAGAAGCTCGGCAAGTCCACGATCCTGGAGAACAACATCGTCCAGACGATCGGCTCGGCCGGCGAGTCGGTCGCGGCCGGAACCGTCTTCACCGTCCCGGCCCTGCTCTTCCTGGCCGGCGGCGGGGACTACTTCCAGTACGTCCAGATCACGATCCTCGCGATTTTCGGCGGGGTGCTCGGCGTCCTCTTCATGGTGCCGCTGCGCCGCGCGCTCATCGTCAAGGAGCACGGCAAGCTCCCGTACCCGGAGGGGACCGCGTGCGCCGACGTCCTGATCGCCGGCGAGAAGGGGGGCGACCTCGCCAGGATGGTGTTCGCCGGAGTCGGCGCGTCGCTCCTCTACAAGTTCCTCTATGGCGTCCTCGGCCTCTGGAACGAGACCGCCACCTGGTTCCGGACGAAGAGGGACTCGGTCTATCCCGCCTCGACGCTGAACGTGGACGTGACGCCCGAGTACCTGGGCCTCGGTTACATCATCGGGCCGCGGATCGCCGGAGAGCTCTTCTCGGGAGGCCTGCTCGCCTGGATGGCCTTGATCCCTTTGATCGCGATCTTCGTTCCGGAGACGCGCCTGGTGGACGACCTGACCAAGCTCGGGTTCTCGGAGGGGTGGCGCAGCGGACACTCCTACGCCGAGTGGATCTACCGGGCCTACATCCGCTACATCGGAGCCGGGGCGGTGGCGTGCGCGGGAGTCATGACCCTCATCAAGTCGCTGCCCACGATCGTCGGGGCCTTCCGCGAGTCGGTCAAGAGCTTCGGCGAGGGCCGGCGGGGAGCCGTGAAGAAGCGGACCGAGGATGACCTCGGCATGGGCATCGTCATCATCGGATCGCTCGTCCTGGTGCTGCTCCTCGCCGTGATCCCCAAGTTCCCCCACGGCCCGTTCCCCCAGTCGCTCCTGATGTCGGTCCTGATCGTGATCTTCGGCTTCTTCTTCGTGACGGTGTCCTCGCGCATCGTCGGCATCATCGGGACCTCCTCCAACCCGATCTCCGGAATGACGATCGCCACGCTCATGGCGACCTGCATCGTGTTCGTCGTGATCGGCTGGAAGGGGGACGTCTATCAGGCGGTCGCGCTGTCCGTCGGCGCGGTCGTGTGCGTGGCGGCGGCCAACGCCGGCGCGACCTCGCAGGACCTGAAGACCGGCTTCCTCGTGGGCGCGACGCCGAAGTTGCAGCAGTGGGGCTTCATCATCGGCGTCGTGACGTCGGCCTTCGTGATCGCGATCACGCTTTTTGTCCTGGACCAGACCTACAAGGGGACGGAGCTCCACGGCATCGGCGGGCCCAAGCTTGCCGCGCCGCAGGCGACTCTCATGGCCACGATCATCAAGGGACTGCTCGCGCAGAACCTTCCGTGGGCTCCGGTGCTCGTCGGCGTCTTCCTGGCCTTCATGGCGCAGCTGGCCGGCGCGCACGCGCTCTCCTGGGCCGTCGGCGCGTACCTCCCGGTGTCCACGACCGCGCCCATCTGGGTCGGCGGGATGATGAAGCACCTCGTCGATTCGATGCGAAAGAAGAAAGAGGGGGCCGCCGGCGAGGAGTCCGAGCTCTCCTCCGGGATGCTCTACTCGACGGGCCTCGTCGCGGGCGGATCGCTCGGCGGCGTGCTGATCGCGTTCGTCGCCTTCTTCGGCGACCGCGTCCTGAAGATGGAGAGGCCCACGCTCCTGGAGAAGCTCGATCTCGGCTCGAAGCTCTTCCCCGATTTCAAGGGCGGCTTGATCAGCGGCAACGTCCTCTGCGCCGTCGTCTTCGGCGTTCTCTGCATCCTCCTCGTCAGGAACGCGAGAAAGAAGCTGGAGGCGTAGGGCGGTATTCGGTATGCGGGGTTCGACGTTCGGTCAAGTGTCCTGAACGCACACCGCACACCGCACACCGCGCCCCGGCTCAGATCACGTCGAACTTCTTGCCGACCTTGCGGAAGGCGTCCACGGCCCGGTCGAGGTCGCGCCGCTCGTGGGCGGCGGAGACCTGGCAGCGCAGGCGCGCCTGGCCGTGCGGGACGACGGGGTAGCCGAAGCCGGAGACGTAGATCCCTTCCTCGAACAGCGCCTTCCCCATCGCGAGCGCCTTCGCGGTGTCGCCGACGATGACGGGCACGATCGGGTGCGTGCCGTGGGGAATCCGGAAGCCCGCGTCCGAGATCGCCTTGCGGAAATAGGCGGCGTTGTCCCGGAGCCTGCGGACCGGCGCCGGGTCCTCGCGCAGCATCCGGAAGGCCTCGAGTGACCCCGCCGCGACGGCCGGCGGCAGCGAGTTGGAGAAGAGATACGTGCGGCTGCGCTGCCGCAGCGTCTCGACGAGCGCCCGGGGACCCGTCGTGAACCCGCCGGCGGCCGAGCCCATGGCCTTGCCGAGCGTGCCGGTCGTGACGTCGATCCGGTCCATCACCCCCTGCTCCTCGGCCGTGCCGCGCCCGGTCGGGCCGAGGACGCCCGTCGCGTGCGAGTCGTCCACGGCCAGGAGGACGTGCTTCTCCCGGCAGATCCGGGCGAGCTCGGCCAGGTTCGCCTCCTCGCCTTCCATCGAGAAGACGCCGTCGGTGATCATCAGGCGGAAGCGCGAGGCCGCGTCGTCCGCGAGCATCTTCTCCAGGGCCTTCGTGTCGCCGTGCGGCACGCGGTAGCGCGTGGCCTTGCAGAGGCGCACGCCGTCGATGATCGAGGCGTGATTCAGCTCGTCGGAATAGAGCCCGTCCGGCTCCTCCAGGATGGCCGCGAAGAGGCCCTCGTTCGCGTTCCAGCAGGTCATGTACAGGATCGCGTCGTCGGTCCCGAAGAACGACGCGATCTCGGCCTCGAGCTCGCGGTGCAGCGTTTCCGTGCCGCAGATGAAGCGCACCGACGCCATGCCGGCGCCCCATTTGTCGATCGCCTTCTTCTGCGCCTCGCGCACGCGCGGGTGATTGGCGAACCCGAGGTAGTTGTTGGAGGTCAGCATCACGACTTCGCGGCCGCCGACCCGGACCCGCGCATCCTGCGGCGACTCGAGGACGAGCTCCTCCTTGTAGGTTCCCGCCGCGCGGAGCTTCGCCATCTCCCCCGCCAGGTGATCCACGAGCTTGTTCATGTTCGACGATCTCCAACCCTTGTCATTCCGAGACCCACGTCTCCCATCCCTGTCATTCTGAGGCCCGCAGGGCCGAAGAATCTGCCCCGGTGACAACGGGAGCAGATCCTTCGCTTCGCTCAGGATGACAGGGAGAAGATAATGGACGAAAGGGCACGACGAAGGCGGGACGAGGGACTCCGCTCACCGGCGGGTCAACGACGAGCTATCACAAATCACAAATCACAAATCACAAATCACTCCTCCGAGAGGATCTTGCCCGCGACGCGGCCGCCGGGGAAGGCGGCTTCGAGGGCGGCAAGCGCGCTGTCGAAGGCGGCGTTCGACCGCGCGGTGATCTCGGCGCAGAGGGTCGGACGATGGACGATCTCGGACGTCCCGGAGGAATTGCGCACGATGACGGCCTGCGCCGGCTGCTCGACGTAGAAGAGGATGTCGTCCACGTCCTCAAGCGCCCGGGCCGCGGCGCGGTGGGCATTGGACTGCTCGTCGCGGTTCAGGCAGACGCCGGCGAGCCCCAGGAGCCGGTAGTGGTTCGGCTCGAACTCCGTGCGGTCCCAGTTCTTCCAGACCCGGTCCCGCGGCGCGAGCTTGAACCGGTAGGCGAGATTGGAGAGCCGCGACTCCTCGAGCGCGAACTCCGCGATGCGGCGGTCGGTCAGCTCGTGGTTCGTCACGGGCGGCGCTGGTTTGCTGGTCGGCATCACGCAGAGCTTACAGTCCAAAGTCCAAAGTCCAAAGTCCAAAGTAGCGACGTCGGCCCGCGGGCTACTTTGGACCTTGGGCCTTGGACCTTGGACTCAGGAAGGCTTTCCGTTGGGGTAAAAGACGACCTTCATGGCCTGGCGGTTCTCCAGGAGGCGCATGGCCTCGTGGAAGTCGTCGAGGCCCTCGAACTCGTTCGTCACGAGGTCGGCGACGTCGAGGCCGGCGGCGAGCAGGTCGAGCATCTTGATCCAGGTGTCGAAGACGCGCCGCCCGATGACGGCGTGGAGCGTCAGGCCCTTGAAGATCAGGTCGTTGGTGTAATCGCGGATCGTGACCGCCTTCTCCTTCGGGAGACCGAGGAGAGAGATGATCGCGCCGCGCCTCGCGGCGGCGAGGCCAAGGTTGATCGAGGACTCCGCGCCGGAAAGCTCCAGCACGACGTCGGCCCCTCCGTTCGTCGCGTCCTTGAGGCTCCCCGCCGGGTCTTTCGTCCGCGTCAGGTCGAGGACCGTGACGTTGCCGAGGCCGCGGCTGGCCGCCCAGCGCCGGGCGTGCGCGGCGGCGTGCGCGTTGACGTCCGTGATCGCGATGCGCGCGGCGCCGGAGACGCGCGCGATCTCCGCGCACATGGCGCCGATCGGCCCGTATCCGAGGACGACGACGTTCTTTCCGGAGAGATCGGCGACCTGCGTCGTGTGGACGGCGTTGCCGAGCGCGTCGAGGAAGGCCCCGACCTTCGGAGGCACGATGTTCCTGTCAAGGGGGACGACGTTGAAGGCGGGCACGGCCACGTACTGCGCGAAGCAGCCGTCGCCGTGCACGCCGAGGATGCGGGTGTTCTCGCAGATGTGCCTCTGCCCGGTGCGGCAGGGGCGGCAATGGCCGCACGTGACGTGCATCTCCGCCGAGACGTACTGCCCCTCGGAGAGGTGGGGCCGCGCGCCGCCCGGCCCGAAGGCCACGATCTCGCCGCAGAACTCGTGGCCGTACACGCGCGGCGGCCTGACCATCGAGGCCATGGAGGGGTCCCACTGGTAGATGTGCTTGTCCGAGCCGCACACGGCCGTCGCGAGCACGCGGATCAAGACTTCCGCCTGGCCGGGCCGCGGGACCGGCACGGACTTGATTTCCGTGGCTTCGACTCCGGCCGCCGGTTTGGTCTTGACGACGGCGGTCATATGAGCCGGGAGGCGGGAGGCGGGAGGCGGGAGGCGAGAAGACGACGAGAGCTTGGAGGGCCTCTTGCGGACCTTCGCCTTCCGCCTTCCGCGTCCCGAGTCCCGGTGCTTCAATCGCCCGCCTGGTCGTCGCGCACGAAACGGTCGCCGCCCGCAGCGGCGCCGCCCGCGCCGGAAACGTCCACGGGCCGGATGCAGCGAGAGACGACTTCCCGCGTTCCCCGGAGGCGGAGCTTCTCGAAGAGGAAGTGGAACTTCTTCTCGAGAGAGGATCCGATCGCGTCGCGCGTCCCGGCCGGGAGGTTCCAGAACCGCTCCTTGAAGGGACCGATCGCGAACTTCCGGGTCTTGTAGAGGAACTGGCTCTCGGTCTCGTCGCGCTTCCTGTCCGCTCCTTTGTTCTCGAAGAGCCACCGCTCTGTCTCCCGCTTCAGGGGGAGCGGCAGCGACGGGTGCTCGTACACCATGTTCTGGAACTCCGTGGCCAGGTGAATCTCGGCGCAGTCGTGGTCGGGAAAGTGCCCGAAGAACTCGGACGGGAGCGTCGAGGCGCCGTGCTGGACCGCGCCGGCCATGCCGTACTCCTCCCGGGCGACCCGCGAGATCTTCTTGAGCGTCTCGAAGTCGATCGCGACGCGCTGGACCGTGCCGTCGGGCCCCACGATGCCGCCGTGCGAGGAGCCGGTCTGGATCGAGACCTTGGCGATCCCCTCGCCGCCGCCGAGCGCTTTCAAGTACCCGTCCATGTAGGCGCGCAGCTCCTCGGGCGTCGAGTTCTCCTTGCCGACTTCCCCGATCTCGCCGCCGACGGAGATCGGCATCTCCTTCGGCTCGCGGGCGCGGATGAACTTCGTGAAGCGCGCGGCGAGCTCGAAGTTCTGCCTCTGCTGCTCGGCCAGGGTTGGCTTGGAGAGGTCCACGAGCGTCGAGGTGTCGATGTCGATCTGGAAGAAACCGGCCGGGATCGCCTCCTCGATCAGCGCCTCGATCGCGGCGACCTCCTTCTCCGGGTTCTCCTTCATCTTCTTCGGGTTCGTCTGGTAATGGTCCCCCTGGAGAAAGACCGGGCCTTCCCACTGTTCTCGGATCGCCGCGGCGAGGACGACGGCGGCGTACTCGGCCGGCCGCTGCTCCGTGTAGCCGATCTCGCTGCGGGCGATCTCGAAGATCAGCGGGCCCGCGTCGAGCGCGCGCGCCGCGCGGAAGGCCGCCCGCGCCGTGTCATAGGCCAGCATGCGGATGTTGACGGCGGGCGCCGTGAAGCCGGAGACCTCCCCCCGCCCACGCGCCTTGTAGAGAGGCAGGATCGAGGCGGGGAGGATCCCGAGCGAAGCGGCGGCCTCGCGGATCACCCGCCGCGCGTCGTCGCGGACCTCTCCCATTCCGAAGACCGCCGTCCAGACGAGGCTCTCCACCACGTCCTGCCGGAACCCCGCCGGATCCGTGACCCGCACCGCGCCGTTTCGGCCAACCGTCGCCGAGCGGCGCAGAAAGGCGTCGAGCGCCTGCGAAGTGGTCAAGAGTTCCATGCGGCCCCGGATTCTAGCCGAGGTGACGAGAGGTGGTCGGTGGCCGGTGGAAGCCTCAGGTGGTCGGTGGAAGGTGGTAGGTGGTAGGGTTTCAGACGTGGGCTCGTCGGGCTCTCCCTACCACCTAACACCTACCACCTATCACCTCCCATGATCCGCCTTTCCCGCACGATCCACTTCAACGCCGGACGGAGCCTGTGGCGGCCGGACTGGACGCCTGAGAAGAACCGATCGGTGTACGGGGAGGAGGGTCCGCGCGGCTACGGCCACAACTACGTCCTGGAGGTGACGATCGAGGGAGAGGTGGACCGGGAGTCTTCCATGGTCGTCAACCTGACGGACCTCGACCGGATCCTGAAGGAGGAGGTGGACGGGCCTCTGGACCACCGCAACCTGAACCGCGACGTTCCCGATTTCGCGGACCGGCCTCCGACGGCGGAGAACGTGGCGGCCTGGATCTGGAGGCGCGTCGGCGCGCGCCTCGCGCGGGAGAAGTGGTCCTGCCGCCTGGTCCGCTTGCGGCTGCGCCTGACGCCCGGCTTCGCCGTTGAGATCGAAGAGGAATAGCAGGATGAACTTCGCCTTCGTCATCGACAACCGGCGATGCATCGGCTGCCACGCCTGCTCGACGGCCTGCAAAGCGGAGAACTCGGTCCCCCTCGGCGTCGCCCGCACGTGGGTCAAGTACGTCGAGAAGGGGACCTTCCCGCACGCGCGGCGGTATTTCCAGGTCACGCGCTGCAACCATTGCGCGAAGCCGCCCTGCGTGCCGATCTGCCCGACGGCCGCGATGTTCCGGAGGCCGGACGGGATCGTGGAGTTCGACTCGGACGCGTGCATCGGCTGCAAGGCGTGCCTGCAGGCCTGCCCCTACGACGCGATCCACATCGATCCCGAGTCCGGCACGGCCGCCAAGTGCCACTTCTGCGCGCACCGCACGGACGTGGGGCTGGAGCCGGCGTGCGTCATCGTCTGTCCCGTGCACGCGATCCTCGCGGGGGACCTCGACGACCCGGCCTCGGAGGTCGCGCGGGCGATCTCGGCCGAGAAAGTGGCGGTCCGCAAGCCCGAGCAGGGGACGCGGCCCAAGCTCTTCTACATCGAGGCCGAGGAGTCGGCGCTCCTCCCGATGCTCGCCGCGCAGGACGGCGGCTATCTCTGGGCGGAGCAGCCCGCGGCCGGCGCCGGAGGGTTCGACGACTGGCGCGGCCCCATCCAGATCGGTGAGGGGCGGATGGCGGGCGCGCTCCTCGATTCCGCGGCGTCTCCGAGAGAGACATACAGCGTGCCGCACCGAATCCCCTGGCACTGGCAGGTCCCCGCGTATCTCGTCACGAAGGCGGTCGGGGCGGGACTCCTGATGCTCGCCGCCGCCGGCACCTTTCTCGGGTTCCTGCCCGGCTCGCCGCTCTTCACGCTGGTCGCGCCGGCGCTGGCGCTGCTGCTCGCCGCTGTCACCACGGGACTCCTCGTCTGGGACCTCGACCGCCCGGAGCGCTTCTGGAAGATCCTGGCCCGCCCGCAATGGCGCTCCTGGCTGACGCGCGGCGCGGTCGTGCTCATCGCGTTTGCGGGAGTCGCGGGCCTCCTGTGGCTCGCCAACGCCGCGGGGCGCGCCGAGATCGCGCGCGCTCTCGCTTGGCCGGCCGTCGCGCTCGGCGCGCTCGCGGCCGTCTACACGGCGTTCCTCTTCGCGCAGGCGGAAGGGCGCGACCTCTGGCAGGGCCCGCTCCTCTCGACGCACCTGCTCGTGCAGTCGGTCATGGCGGGCGCCGCGGGATTCCTCCTGATCGGTCCGTTCGCCGGTCTCGACGCGGGCGCGGCGCGGACGCTCGCGGCGGTCTTCGCCGCGAGTCTCGGCGCGGACCTCCTCATCACCGCCGCCGAGTTCGGTCCGCGGCGGGCCGGCGTCGTCGCCGCGGCCTCAGCCCGGATGATCACTCGGGGACGCTACGCCCGACATTTCTGGGGGAGCCTCGCCGGCGGCGTCCTCCTTCCTCTGGCGATCGTGGCGGCCGCGCGGTCTTCGCCCCTCGCCCTCGCCGCCGCCGGCGCGCTCGCGCTCGCCGGCCTCTTCGTGTACGAATGGGCGTTCGTGTTCGCGCCGCAACAGGTCCCTAACAGCTGATGAGCGATCCGCCGGGTCCGGTCCGCCTTCCGCCGCAGATGACGCAGGCGGGCTCGCGCCTGCAGCAGTACCCGCCCGTCGAGGCATGGGACGACTGGGTGGAGTGGGATCCGAAGGCGTGGCCGCGGCGAGTGCCGAAACGCTACCGGCTCATCCCGACTGTCTGCTTCAACTGCGAGTCCGCCTGCGGTCTCCTCGGGTGGGTGGACAGGGACACGATGGAGGTGCGCAAGTTCGAGGGGAATCCGGCGCATCCCGGGAGCCGCGGAAGGAACTGCGCGAAGGGACCGGCGACGTTGAACCAGGTCAACGACCCGGACCGGATCCTCTACCCCTTGAAGCGCGCCGGCCGCCGCGGCGAGGGGCGCTGGACCCGCGTGACCTGGGCGGAGGCGCTGGCCGACATCGGCGGGCGCATCCGGAAAGCGTTCGTCGAGGGACGGCAGGACGAGGTCATGTACCACGTCGGCCGGCCGGGGCACGACGGCCTGATGGAGTGGATCCTTCCGGCGTGGGGCGTGGACGGCCACAACTCCCACACGAACATCTGCTCCTCCGGCGCGCGCGCCGGCTACGCGTTCTGGATGGGTTACGACCGGCCGAGCCCCGACCACGCGAACGCGCGCGTGATCCTTCTGATCAGCAGCCATCTCGAGACGGGGCACTACTTCAACCCGCACGCGCAGCGGATCATGGAGGGGAAGGCCGCCGGCGCGAAGCTGATCGTGTGGGACACGCGCCTCTCCAACACGGCGTCCATGGCCGACACGTGGATCTCCCCCTGGCCCGGCTCGGAGGCCGCGATCCTCCTCGCGATCGCGCGCCACCTCGTCGCGACGAAGCGCTACGACCGCGAGTTCGTGCGCCGCTGGGTCAACTGGGAGGAGTTCCTGAAGAAGCGGGAGGCGGGAGGCGGGAGGCGGGAGGCGACCCGCGACACCTATGAAATGTTCGAAGAGGCCTTCCTCGAAACCTACGAGGGATTCACGTTCGACTTCGCGGCGCGCGAATCGGGCGTCGAGGCGCGCGTGATCGAAGGGATCGCCGAAGACGTCGCCGGCTGCGGCGGTCGCCTTGCCGCGCATAACTGGAGGAGCGCCGGCTCCGGCAACCTCGGCGGCTGGCAGGTCGCCCGCTGCCTCTGGCTCGTCAACGTCCTGACGGGCTCCGTGGGCCGGGAGGGGGGCACCTCCGCCAACGGGTGGGACAAGTGGGTCCCGCGCCCTCCGCACCTGGCGCCTCACGTCCAGCGCTGGAACGACCTCTCCTGGCCGCGCGAGTACCCGCTGTCGTATTTCGAGATGAGCTTCCTCCTGCCGCATTTCCTGAAGGAAGGGCGCGGGAAGCTCGACGTCTACTTCACGCGCGTCTACAACCCGATGTGGACGAACCCGGACGGGTTCACCTGGCTCGAGATGCTCCGCGACGAATCGAAGATCGGGATGCACGTCGCGCTGACGCCGACCTGGAGCGAGACGGCGTGGTGGGCGGACTACGTGCTCCCGATGGGGCACGGCTCGGAGCGGCACGACGTCATGAGCCAGGAGACGCACGCCGGGCAGTGGATCGCCTTCCGCCAGCCGGTGCGCCGCGTCGCGCTCGAGCGCGCGGGAAAGCCGGTCGCCCGGACCTACGAGGCCAACCCGGGGCAGGTCTGGGAGGAGACGGAGCTCTGGATCGATCTCTCCTGGGAGATCGACCCGGACGGCTCGCTCGGGATCCGCCGCTACTTCGAGTCTCCCTACCGGCCGGGCGAACGGATCACCGTGGACGACTACTTCGGATGGATGTTCGAGCGCTCCGTCCCCGGCCTGCCCGAGGCGGCGGCCCGCGAAGGGTTGACGCCGCTCGCGTACATGCGGCGGTACGGCGCCTACGAGATCCGCTCCGGCGCCGAGGCGGAATTCGAGCGAACGCTCTCGCGCGAGGAGACGATCGAAGCCACGCGGGACGAAGCCACCGGCGTCCTCTACACGAAGAAGCCGGCGGCGCCGCCCAGCAACATCGTGCCGAGCCCCGTCTCCGCCTCCAGCGAGCGCGGGCGCCCGATCGGTGTCCTCGTGGACGGGCAGGCGCGCTTCGGGTTCCGCACGCCCTCGCGGCGCCTGGAGCTCTTCTCCTCGACGCTCGCGGAATTCGGCTGGCCGGAGCTCGCGATTCCGACCTACATCAAGAGCCACGTCCACCCCGACAAGGTGGATCGCTCGGCGAGCGAGTTCGTTCTGCTCTCGACGTACCGGCTGCCGACGCTCATCCACACGCGCACGGGAAACGCGAAGTGGCTCCTCGAGATCTCGCACGCGAACCCGACCTGGATGCACACGTCCGACGCGGAGCGCCTCGGCGTCGCGACCGGCGGCCTCGTGCGGATCGAGACGGAGATCGGCCACTTCGTGGACCGGGTCTGGGTCACCGAGGGGATCCGCCCGGGCGTCGTCGCGTGCTCGCACCACCTGGGACGGTGGCGTCTCGCGGAAGGGGACGGGACGAGCCGCCTCGCCTCGGCGCTCGTGGACGTCAAGGAAGATCACGGCCGATGGAAGCTCACGCAGCTCGCCGGCATCGGGCCCTACGACTCCGCCGATCCCGACACGCGCCGGATCTGGTGGACGGAAGCCGGCGTGCACCAGAACCTGACCTTCCCCGTCCAGCCCGACCCGGTCAGCGGCTGCCACTGCTGGCACCAGAAGGTGAAGATCACGCGCGCGCGGCCGGACGACCGTTACGGAGACGTGAGCGTGGACACCAACAAGTCCCACGAGGTCTACCGGCGGTGGCTCGCGCTCGCGCGCCCGCCGCGCGGCGAGTGGCGCCGTCCCTACTGGATGCTCCGCCCCTTCCGCCCCGCCGAATCCGCCTTCCGCCTTCCCGCTCCCTCTCCCCCCGGGAAAGGGAAGGGGTGAGGGCGGTGACCGAGCCGACTCTCTCCTTGCTCTCCCGGCTCTGGCTCTCCGAGCCGGACGCCGAGACGTTCTCTCGCGCCGTCGAGGCGGGTCTCGCGGGCGGCGACCCGACGGAGCTCGCCGCCGCCTGGACCGACCTTTTTCTTCTCAACGTCTATCCCTACGCCACCGCCTTCACCGACCTCTCCGGCGAGTTGAACGGCCCGGCGGCCGCTGCCGCGTCGCGCCGGTACGAGGCCGCCGGATACCGGCCGCCGGAGCTTGCCGGAACGGGAGCGCCCGACCACGCCGGCCTCTGCCTGGGGTTTCTCGCGCACCAGGCGGCCCGGGAGCGTGAGGACACGGCGTTCCTCGCGTGGACTCTCGACTGGCTTCCCGTCTGCGCGCTGGCCGTCGAACGTCAACCGTCGGCGCCTCCGTTCTATCGCGACCTCGCGGCGGCGACACGAGAGAGCCTCTTCGCGCTTTCGCCCTCGGCCGGCGGTGTTCCCGGGGACCTCGCGCCGGACCTGGAGACCGGGCCCGAGACGGAGGAGGAGGTCGGCCTCTCCCGGGTCCTGCGATTCCTGCTCGCGCCGGCGGCGTCCGGGTTCTTCCTCTCCCGGTCGCGCCTCGGGGCGCTCGCGCGCGCGGCGGGCCTGCGCCTGCCGTTCGGGTCTCGATTCGACGTCGCGCGCTCCCTCTTCGAGGCCGCCGGGGAATGCGGCCGCGTCGAGCGGGTGCTGGCGGCGCTCTCCGCCGAGGCGGAGGCCTGGGATGCGGCCTACGCCGCGTACGCCCGCGAACGGGCCTCCTGGCGGCCCAGCGCCGCCGTCTGGCGGGGCCGCATCGCCGCCACGCGCGAGAGGCTCGCGGAAATGGCCCGGCTCCTGGAGAACCCGCTCGAACTGGAATACGGGAATCGGGCAGAATAGCGGGCCATGTATTTCAAGCAGTTCTACCTCGGGTGCCTCGCGCAGGCCTCCTACATGGTCGGATCGAAAGGGGAGGCGGCCGTCGTGGACCCGCGGCGCGACATCGAGACGTACGTCGAGGAGGCGGAGCGCGAGGGGCTTTCGATCCGCCACGTCATCGAGACGCACCTCCACGCGGACTTCGTGTCGGGGCACCGGGAGCTCGCGGCCCGCACCGGCGCGAAGATCTACTTCGGCGCGAAGGCGCAGGCGAAGTTCGACTGCGTGGCCGTCCGCGAAGGCGATGAGATTGTCCTCGGCGATGTCACCCTGCGGTTCCTCGAGACGCCCGGCCACACGCCGGAGTCCCTCTCCGTGCTCGTGATCGACCGGTCGAAGTCGGAGACGCCGGAAGCGGTCCTGACCGGCGACACGCTCTTCATTGGGGACGTTGGCCGGCCGGACCTCCTCGGCGCGAAGATGAGCGCGCAGGAGCTCGCCGGGATGCTGTACGACTCGCTCCACGGGAAGCTCCTGAAGCTGCCGGACCCGGTCGCCGTCTACCCGGCGCACGGCGCGGGGTCGCTGTGCGGCCGCAACATCTCGAGCGAGACCTCGTCGACGATCGGCCAGCAGCGCCGCTTCAACTACGCCCTCCAGCCGATGCCGCGCGAGGACTTCATCCGGATGATGACGACGGACCTGCCCGAGGCCCCGGTCTACTTCGGCCGCGACGTGCGGATCAACCGCGAGGGGGCCGGGAGCCTCTCGGATCTCCCCAGCCCGCCGGCGCTCGACGCCGCAGCGGTGGACGACATGCGGCGTTCCGGCGCCGTCGTGCTCGACACGCGGCCCGCCGCGCAGTACGGGACGGGGCACGTCCCGGGCTCGCTGAACATCGGCCTCGGCGGCCAGTTCGCCTCGTGGGCCGGCGCCCTGATCCCGGCCGAGAAGCCGATCGTGCTCGTCACCGAAGACGAGGAGCAGGTCGAGGAAGCGCGCATCCGGCTGGCGCGCGTCGGCCTGGAGAACGTGGCGGGTTACCTCGCCGGCGGCATCCTCGCCTGGCACGAGTCGGGACTCTCACTCGCCGCGACCGAGCAGATCAGCGTGGACGAGCTGCGCCACCGGATCGCGCAGGGGGACGTCGGGCAGCTCGTGGACGTCCGGCGTCCCGGAGAATGGCAGGACGGCCACATCCCGCAGGCGCGCCACCTTCCCCTGAACGACCTTGCCGTCCGCGCCCGCGAGCTCGACCCGGGAAAGCCCGTCACGGCGATCTGCGCGGGCGGCTACCGCTCCTCGATCGCCGCATCTCTGCTCGAACAGCAGGGGTGCTCGCGGATCGTCAACGTCGTCGGCGGCATGACCGCCTGGAACCAGGCCAGGTTCGAGACCGCCGCATGACCTGTTCCTGACATCCCGAGCGTGCCCACCCTGTCATCCTGAGCCCCTTGTCCCTTGCTGTCATCCCGAGCCCCTCGCTCTCTACTGTCATCCCGAGCCCCTCGCTCTCTACTGTCATCCCGAGCGAAGCGAGGGATCTACTTACACTGCTTCGAGTCGCATCGACGGCTCGGGACAGGCTCCGCGAGGAATCTGCTCTGCCTGCTTCGAGTCGTCTCATCGGTCTCGGGACAGGCCTCGGAGCCTGTTCCGATCGTCGATGTCGCGAGTCCAGGGTGACGAGGGCAGATTCCTCGCTGCGCTCGGAATGACATCCGAAGCGGAGGGCTCCTGGATGGGGCGGTCCTATTCGGGGAGCGGGGCGGAGAAGTGCTCGTGGACGATGAGCCACTTTCCGCCGCGGTTCTCCCAGATCACCGTGTGCCGGCCGTCGAAGGCAAGGTTCTTTCCGTCCTTCATGCCGGCGGCGACGTGCATCGTCCGCGTCGTCCAGGCGACCTTCCCGCGGCGCGTGACCTTCAGATCGTCGTTGACGTTGAATTTGAGCGAAGTCGCGCCGTCCAGGAAGAGTTTCTGGGCCCCATCGCGGTAGGCGGCCCACCCGTCGTACTTCACGGGGGCGGCGTCGTAGAAGACGAGGCCGGCGTCGTGCGCGTAGAACGGGGCCGCGTTCTCGGCCTTGAGCGACTCCCAGGCAGCGTCCACCTTCGCCTGCATCGCCTTGAAGTCCGGCTCCGCGTCTTTCGCCTTCGGAGCCGCGGCAACGACTGTCGCGACGATCGCGACGAGACAGATAATGGAAAGAACCGGGCGGCGGATAAAGTGTTTCATGTCGGTCTCCCTCCTCAGGGTAGAGGATTCTAGGCGTCCCGGTGAAGTTGGCAAGACCATCGGAGGGGCTCGGATGCGGGTGACGTCCCTCGACTGGGCGATCGTCGTCGTCTCGATCGTCGTGTCGTTCCTGCCGGCGCTGTTCCTGGCGCGGCGGGCGGGGAAGAGCACCGCCGAGTTCTTCACGTCGGGCAGGTCGGCGCCCTGGTGGCTCATCGGGGTCTCGATGGTCGCGACGACCTTCTCGACGGACACGCCGAACCTCGTGACGAACATGGTCCGGGAGAAGGGGGTCTCGGACAACTGGCTCTGGTGGTCGTTCCTCCTGACCGGCATGGCGACCGTCTTCTTCTACGCGCGGATGTGGCGCCGCTCGGGCGTGCTCACGGACCTCGAGTTCTACGAGATCCGCTACTCGGGCAGGGCCGCCGGATTCGTGCGCGGGTTCCGCTCGATCTACCTCGGCCTCTTCTTCAACTGCGTGATCATGGCCTCCGTCAACCTCGCGGCGGCCAAGATCGCCAACGTCGTGCTCGGCTGGCCGATGGGGAAGACCCTCGTCGTCTGCGCGCTCCTGAACGTCGCCTTCGCCGCGACCTCCGGGCTCTGGGGCGTCCTCGTGACCGACTTCATTCAGTTCGGCGTCGCGATGACCGGCTCCTTCGCCGCCGCGTACTACGCGCTGAAGCAGCCGGAGGTCGGCGGGCTCGCGGGGCTCTTCCATTCGATCGACGCGAAGACCCTCTCCTTCCTGCCGGACTTCTCCGACTGGAGGCTCGCCCTCTCGGTGCTCATCATCCCGATCACGATCCAGTGGTGGTCGGTCTGGTATCCGGGCGCGGAGCCCGGCGGAGGCAGCTACATCGCGCAGCGGATGCTCGCTTCCCGGAGCGAGCGGGACGCGCTCGCGGGGACGCTCTTCTTCAACTGCGCCCATTACGCGCTGCGCCCCTGGCCCTGGATCATCGTGGGCCTCTCCTCGATGCTCGTCTTCCCGCGGCTCTCCGACATCGCGCGCGCGTTCCCGTACGTGGACCGGTCGCTCATCGGCCACGACATGGCCTACCCGGCGATGCTGAAGTTCCTGCCGGTGGGTTTCCTCGGCGTCATGATCGCGGGGATGCTCGCGGCCTACGTCTCGACGCTCTCGACGCACCTGAACTGGGGGACGTCGTACCTCGTCCACGATTTCTACCGGCGATTCATCCGCCCGGGACGCGAGGAGCGCCACTACGTCGCCGTCGGCCGCCTCGTGACGGCGCTCCTCATGGTCGCGGCGGCCTTCCTGACGCTCGTTCTCGACACCGCGCGACAGACGTTCGACCTCCTCCTTTCCGTCGGCGCGGGGACGGGGCTCATCTACCTGCTGCGCTGGTTCTGGTGGCGCGTGAACGCCTGGAGCGAGGTGGCGGCGATGGCGAGCTCGTTTCTCGTCGCGGTGGGGTTCTTCATCGCGGGCAAGTCCGGCCACGCCGTGGCGACGCACGTTTCCCTCGTCATCACGGTCGCCGCGACGACTCTGGTCTGGCTCGTGACGACCTACCTGACGAAGCCGACCGACCGCGCGACGCTCGTCTCGTTCTACAGGCTCGTGCGGCCCGCCGGTCCGGGGTGGCGCTCCATCCGCGCCGAGACGGGCGTCCCCTCCTCTCCCGACAGCCTGCCCCAGGCCTTCCTCGGCTGGATCCTCGGCTGTGTCTTCGTCTACGCGGCGCTCTTCGGCACGGGGAGCCTCCTCTACGGCCGGACGGAACTGGCCGTCGTGTGGATCGTCCTCTTCCTCTCCAGCGGCGCCGGGCTCGTCCGCCTCCTGCCCCGCCTCTGGTCCGGCGCCGCCTCGTGACGCGCAAGGCGGTCGTCCTGGCCCGCGGCCTCGGGACGCGCATGCGCCGGCCGGACGAGGCGGTCTCCCTCGATCCGGCCCAGGATGCGGCCGCGTCGAGCGGCGTCAAGGCCATGATCTCCTTCGGGCGGCCGTTTCTCGACTACGTCCTCTCTGCGCTCGCGGACGCGGGGCTGAAAGAAGCCTGTCTCGTGATCGGCCCGGAGCACGGAGCGGTGCGGGAGCACTACGCGAACGCGCCGCCGCGGCGGCTGCGCGTCTCCTTCGCCATCCAGGAGGAGCCGCGCGGGACGGCCGACGCGGTCCTCGCGGCGGAGGAGTTCGCGGCCGGCGAGAATTTTCTCGTCATCAATTCCGACAATTACTATCCCGTGCCGGCGCTCGCCGCGCTCGCGGGTCTCTCCGAGCCAGGCCTGGTCCTGTTCGAGCGCGACGCCCTGATCGCCGCGAGCAACATCTCCGCCGGCCGGATCGCTTCCTTCGCCGTCTGCGTGGTCGGGGCGGACGGCTATCTCGAGGCGATCCTCGAGAAACCGGACGAAGAGGCGCTCGCCGCGCTCGGGCCGGATCCGCCAGTCAGCATGAACTGCTGGCGCTTCTCCTCCGCCATCTTCGACGCCTGCCGGCGCGTGCCTCTCTCTCGGCGCGGCGAGCTGGAGCTGCCGATAGCCGTGCGCGAGGCCATCGCGGCGGGCATGCGCTTGAAGGTCGTGCGGAGCCGGGAGGGGGTCCTCGATCTCTCCAGCCGCGCCGACGTCGCGACGGTCGCGGAGCGGCTGCGCGGGATCAGAGCCGACCCATGACAAAGACGTTGTGAATTGTGAATTGTGAATTGTGAATGGGATCGTCGAGAGGCTGACGTCCGCGGGGTTGAGTGAGCGGGAGGCCGAGGCGAAGGCCGGGCTCTTCGGCGCGGCGGAGAAGCGGATGGGCCTTTCCGGCGGCGGCTCCGATCTGGCGCGGTGGTTCGTTCCGGGGCGGATCGAGGTGTTCGGCAAGCACACGGATTACGCGGGGGGGAGAAGCCTCCTCTGCGCGGTCGAGCGCGGAATCTGCGTCGTCGCGCGTCGGCGTTCCGACCGCGTCGTTCGCATCGCCGACGCGAGTCTCGGGCTCGAAACGAGCCTGACATTCTCCCGCGAGCCGGAGGCCCCGGAGGAGGGGAGCTGGACCGCGTATCCGGCGGCGGTCCTCCGGCGGATCGCCCGCAACTTCTCGGGAGGCCTCGCCGGCGCCGACATCGCCATCGCGTCCGATCTGCCGCGCTCGGCCGGCCTCTCGAGCGGAAGCGCACTCGTCGTCGCGATCTTCACGGCGCTGGCCCACGTCAATGCCCTCGGGGAACATCCCGCCTACGGCGCGAGCATCGGGTCGGAGGAGGACCTGGCCGGCTACCTCGGCGCGGTCGAGAACGGCCTCTCCTTCGGCGGGCTCGACGGCGCCCGCGGCGTCGGCACCCTCGGAGGCAGCGAGGACCACACGGCGATCCTGTGCTGCCGCGCCGGACGCGTCACGCAGTATTCGTTCCTCCCGGTGCGGCGAGAGAGAGACGTCCGCGTCCCGCGCGGCTGGACCTTCGTCGTGTCCGCGAGCGGCGTGATCGCGGAGAAGTCCGGCGAGGCGCGCGCGGCCTATAACCGCCTCTCGTTGTCCGCGTCCGTGATCCTCGATCTCTGGCGCGCGGCGGGCGGGTCGGGCGAGTCGCTCGGGGAAGCCGCGCGCGCGCCCGGGGGTCCGGACCGCATCCGCGCCATCCTGAATCGGTCCACGCATCTGGGGATTTCGGCGCGCGAGCTCCTCGGCCGGTTCGAACAGTTTCTCGAGGAGAGCGAGGTCCTCGTGCCGGCGGCGGCCGAGGCCTTCGAGGAGGGGGACGCCGCGGCGCTTTCCGCGATCGCCGTGCGCTCGCGGGCCGGCGCCGAGTTCGCCCTGCGCAATCAGACACCGGAGACGCTCGGTCTCGCGGCTTCCGGCCGCGCGCTCGGCGCGATCGCCGTTTCTCCCTTCGGGGCGGGCTTCGGGGGGAGCGTCTGGGCCCTCGTCGAGACGGGGACGGCCGAGCGCTTCCAAGCCGCCTGGCGGGACGAACACCGGCGGAGCTTCCCGGGCGCCGCGCCGTCGAGCGAGTTCTTCCTCACCCGCGCCGGGCCGGGCCGGCTCCGGCTGAACTGAGTCAATCGCATCAGGGAATGGGGCCGGGCTCTCCCTACGATCGTTCGATGGCGACACCGGGGCCCTTCGGCTTGCGGAGCCGTCTCTTCCCGGGAATCGGGGCCGACTCCCCGCGGCTGGCGCTCTTCCTCGGCCTGCCCGCCCTGGTGGCGCTCCTGCTCGTCTATTTGCTGGGATTCGACCTCCCCCGATCCACGGAAGGCGCCCGGGAAGAATGGCGGCGCCAGTTGTCCGCGATGGCCGACGACCGCCGGACCGCGATTGACCGCTGGATCCGGGAGCTCTTCGGCGACGCCGCGACGATCGCCGGCTTCCCGACCACGGCGCGCATCGTGGAGGAGGCGGGCGCCGGGCCGCATCGGGAGCACGCCCGCGAGTTCCTGACGCAGTCGGCGAAGGCGCAGGACTTTCGCGCGATCTGGATCGTAGACGCTTCGGGGCGCGTGAGCGCCGGAAGCGATGCCGCGGGGGACCTGGACGACGCGCTCCGGCTCGTGTCCGCGCAGACGCTCGCCTCCGGCCGGAGATTCTGCGACCTGCGCCGGAGAAGCTCCGCGTCGCCGTCGGTGATCGTCGGCGTGCCGATTTCCGGCGGCGCGGGGGACCGGTTCAAGGGAGCGGTTCTGATCGAGGTGGACGCGGCCGCGAACCTCTACCCGTTGCTCGGCGTTGCACCTCTCTCGACCCGCACGAGCGAGACTCTCCTCGTCCGCCGCGAGGCCGGCTCGATCGTGTTTCTGTCCCCCTTGCGCCGCCGGGCAGACCCGCCCCTCTCCTTGCGCCTGCCGCTCTCGGGGCGGCTGGCGGCCAGAGACGCCCTGCTCGCGCGCGGCGGCTTCGGCGAGTACGTCGACTACTCGGGCGTCCCGGTCTTCGCCGCGATCCGCGGCCTCGAATCCGCCGCCTGGGGTCTCGTCGTCAAGATCGACCGGGCGGAAGCGCTCGCGCCGGCGATGACCGGTGTCCGCCGCCGGGCGGCCGTCGCCGGAGCCCTCCTCGTCGCCCTGGCGGGCCTGTTCTTCGGGGCGTGGCGGAGCCAGGCCGCCGCCTATCAGACGTCGCTCGGCCGGAGCCACAGCCGGATCGCGCTGGTCCTCGACCAGGCCAACGAGCCGATTCTGCTGCTGGACCTGGAAGGGCGGATCCGCAACGCCAACCGCGCGGCGGAGGAGTTCTACGGCCGCCCGCGCGCGGACCTGACGGGCCGCGCCATCATCGAGGATCTCGGGGCGCCGGAAGCGCTCGAGGCCTGCCGACGGCAGCAGGAGCGAATCCTGAGAGACGGAACCGCCGTTTTCGAGACGGTCCAGTGGACCGCCCGCGGCGGCGCGCGCGTGCCGGTGGAGATCAGCGGCCGGCGCTACGCGGTCGAAGGGGAAGAGGGGATGCTCTGCGTCGTCCGCGATCTCCGGGAGCGGGACGCGGCGGTGACGCGGATCCGGATGCTGAACCGGATGCTCCGCACCCTCTCGAGGATCAACGAGCTCGTCGTGCGGGAGCGGGACCCCGAGAGCCTGCTGCGCCAGGCCTGCGCGATCGTCGTCGAGGAGGCGGCTTTTCGAGCCGCGTGGATCGGGTTGCCCGATCGCGCGACCGGCCGCCTCGCGCCGGCAGCCCGGGCGGGGGAAGCAGCGGATTGTCTCGGAGAGTCCGTCTTTCGGTTCGATCGCGGGCCGCTCGCGCTCGGGCCCGCCGGGACGGCTTTTCGAGAACACCGTCCCGTCGTCGTGCAGGACACCGAGACGGACGCGAGCTTCGCGCCGTGGCGGGAGGCGGCGCGGCGAGGCGGGATGCGCTCGACGGCGTCGGCCCCGATCCGCGTGGGAGGGCGCGCGGAGGGGGTCCTCTCGGTGTACGACTCGGTCGCCGGCGTGTTCGATGATCAGGCCGTGGATCTGCTCGTGCGCATGGCCGACGACCTCGGTTTCGCGCTCCAGTCGGCGCAGGATCGCCGGAAGCTGCAGGAGAGCGAGACCCGGTTCCGCGCCCTGGTGGAGAACAGCCTCGACGCGATGGCGCTTCTCGACCCCGAGGGGACGATTCTCTTCGTGACGCGCGCCACGAGCTCGATCCTCGGCGTGCCCGCCGAGGAGTTTCTCGGGTCCGACATCCTCGAGCACGTCCACCCGGACGACCGCCCGGGCATGGCGGAGAAGAAGCGCGAGACTCTGGCCCGGCCCGGCCTCGTCGTCCCGCACGCGGCCCGCTGCCGGCACGCGGGCGGGGGGTGGCGGGATGTCGAGGGCACGATCGTCAACCGCCTCGACGACCCGAACGTGCGGGCTCTCGTCATGACTTTCCGCGACGTGACGGATCGGAAGCAGGCGCAGAAACAGCTCGTCACGCTGTCCCGCGCGGTCGAGCAGAGCCCGGTCTCGATCCTGATCACGGACCCGGAGGGGAGGATCGAGTACGTCAACCCGCGCTTCACGGCCGTCTCCGGGTACACGCTGGAGGAGGTCCGCGGCGGCAACCCGCGCATCCTGAAGTCCGGCGAGACGCCGCCGGAGGTCTACCGCCGGCTCTGGGAGACGATCACGGCGGGGCGGGAGTGGCGCGGAGAGCTGCACAACAGGAAGAAGAGCGGCGAGCTGTACTGGGAAGACGCGCTGATCTCGCCGATCCTCGACCCCGAGGGGCGCGTGACGCACTTCCTGGCCGTCAAGGAGGACATCTCGCGGCGCAAGGAGCTCGAGGCTCAGCTGCTCCATGCGCAGAAGATGGAAGCCGTCGGCCGGCTCGCCGGCGGCGTCGCCCACGATTTCAACAACATCCTGACCGTCGTGACCGGGTACACCTCGATGCTGATCGAGGAGACCCCTGGGGACTCGCCGCAGCGCGAATCGCTCGTGGAGGTTCACCGGGGAGCGGAGCGGGCCGCGGCCTTGACGCAGCAGCTCCTGGCGTTCTCCCGGCGGCAGGTGCTTCGTCCGCGGCCGATCGCCCTGAACGCCGTCCTGACGGATGTGGACCGGATGCTCCGGAGAATCCTGGGCGAAGACATCGTCCTGGCGATCGAGACCGCTTCGAGCCTCGGGACGGTCGTCGCCGATCCGGGCCAGGTCGAGCAGGTCCTCGTCAACCTGGCCATCAACGCCCGCGACGCCATGCCGCGCGGAGGCCGGCTCCGGATCGAGACGGCCAACGTCGCCCTGGACGAGGAAGGGGCCGCGCCGCGGCTGGGCCTGGCCGCCGGCCGGTACGTCGCGATCACGGTTTCGGACACCGGCGAAGGCATCCCGGCGTCCGAGCGCGACAAGATCTTCGAGCCGTTCTTCACGACCAAGGCGCTGGGCAAGGGGACGGGACTCGGTCTCGCGACGGTCTACGGCATTGTGAAGCAGAGCGGCGGCGGGATCGAGGTCGAGAGCGAGCCCGGCCGGGGCGCGACGTTCCGGATCTTCCTGCCGCGGGTGGACGCGGAGGCGGCCCTGGCCGACCCGGCGCCGGCTCCCGCGGGGCGCGGATGCGAGGCGATCCTCCTCGTCGAGGACGAGGAGGCCGTCCGGGTCGTCATGCGGCAGATCCTCGAACGGGCCGGCTACACGATCGCCGAGGCCGCGAACGGCGAACAGGCGCTCGGCCTGCTCGAATCGGGCATGACGGCCGACCTGCTCCTGACGGACCTGGCGATGCCGGGCATGGACGGCCGGACGCTCGCGATGCGGGCGAGATCGGTGCGTCCCGCCCTTCGGGTGCTGGTCGCGACCGGCTACGCGACGAGCCAGGTGGAGGGCGAGCCGTGGTTGATCCACAAGCCGTTCAAGCCCGCCGAGCTCCTGAGCAAGGTGCGCCAGGTCTTCGACACGTCGCTCCGCGCCGGCGCGGGATCCGCGCCTCCCGGCGAACCGCCGAGCGACTCGGCCGGTTGCGGCCTCGATCACTCGCCTGATCCCGGCTAAGCGCTCCGCGACCGGGGCCTGATACGACCGGGACCTGACCTGCCCTGTCATCCCGAGCGAAGCGAGGGATCTGCTCTCGCCGCTCCGCGCTTGCGAAACCGCGACCGGGGCCAGGCGGGGCCGGGACCGCTTCGCCTGTAGACTTCGGCCTGAACCTCGAGGGGGAAGAATGGAGCAGCCCCGCCGGAAAGCCGCCGTTTCCTCGATCGTGATTTCCCTGGTCATCGGGATCATCGGCCTGACGACCGTGAGCAGCCGTCCCCGTTTCTCCGCCTACGCCACGGTGGACGTGCTCCAGCTCCTCGCCTGCGGAATGTGCTTCGGCATCGCGCTCGTCGGGATCGTGCGCCTCCGGCGAGGCCCCGGCGCCTCCTGAGTCACCTCAGGCCGACGAGGGCCCGGACGGAGTCGAGGAGCTTCGCGGAGTCGTAGCCGATTCCGTCCTTGAAGACGGTCTCGACCTTCTCGATGTCGGCGATGTTCTTCGTCGGGTCGCCGCGGACGACGACGAGGTCGGCCTGCTTGCCCGGCGCGATCGTGCCGACGCGGTCCGCCTCGCCCAGGAACTTCGCGCCGTTCTCCGTCTGGATCTGGATGGCTTCGACCGGGGTGAAACCGGCCTCCACGAGGAGCTCGACCTCTCGCTGGTCGCCGTAGCCGGCGAGCGTGCCGCCGATGCCGGTGGGGTCACAGCCGGCGAGGAGCAGGCCTCCCGCCTTCGCGAAGGCATGTTCGAATGCCATCTCCTTCTTCAGGAGCGCCGCCCAGTCCGGCCCCGGGCCCGGTGTGCCGGCGCGGGCGCGGCGCGAGAGGTAATTGACGCGGGCGTCCGGCGTCATCGCGTCGAGGACCCGTTGCGCGAGCGGCGGACGGCCGGGCGCCTGCAGCTCGAAGACGGGGAGCGTCGAGGTGACGGCGACGTTGTGCTTGATGAGGTCCGCGATCAGCGCGCGCACCCGCGCGTCGGACATCTCGATCTTCGAGGTGGCGTCGTACATCGCCCGCGCAGACGGGCAGACGTCCGGCTCCTTTCCGGGCGCGAACTCCATGTCGTAGTAGATCGGCCCGTGCTCCAGGTCGTCGATGCCGAGCGCCGCCGCCTCCGGCCAGGTGACCGAGCAGAGGTGGGCGGTGATCTTGATCCGTCGGGCGTGCGCCTCGGCGATGGCGGCCCCGAGCTCCGCCCGGCTGATGTGCATGTACGCCTTGAAGGACGTGACCCCCTGCTCGGCCCAGAACGCGACGGTCTTTCTGGCGTCGTCGGGCCCCGCGAGCTGGTGCAGCTGCGGGATGACCGAGCCCTGGCCTTCGAGGTACGGACCGGTGACGTGCATCTTCGGGCCGATCGCCTTGCCCGAATCGATCAGCTTCTTGATCTCGAGGTCCGTGTACGGCTCGATCGACCCGGTCGTCCGGATCGTCGTGACGCCGCAGGCGAGGTAGAGGCGGGGGAAGCTGAAGCCCAACTCCGCGAAGAACCCCCCGCCTTGCGGATAGAAGAGATGGTCGTGCATCCCGACGAGCCCCGGAATGACCATGTACCCGGAGAGATCCATCACCTTCGCGCCGGCCGGAACCGCGGGCGCCGCGCCGATCGCCTGGATCTTTCCAGCCGAGATGACGAGAGTCTGATCCTCACGGACCGGCCCCCCCGTGCCGTCCACGACGCGCGCATGCGTCAGCGCGATGACCGGCGCGTCGTGAGTGACAAAGGCCTTGACCTCCGGCGACAGGGACTGTGCCCCGAGGACCAGCGGACAGAAGAGGAAACCGGACAGAAATCGGAACAGCCTTCTCATCGAGCCCTCCGGGTGCCCGAATCTTAGCCCGTCGCCGTTGTCCTCTCTGCGCTCCGATCCCGGAGTGAGATGACGCTCTTTCCGACACCCGCGTCGGCCCCAAGGACTATCGTATGATTATCGTATGAGCAAGAAGGCCGTTTCCGTGACGCTGCACCCGGACAACCTCCTCTGGTTGAGGGCCCGCGTGAAGGCGAACGGGGGCCGCAGCGTGAGCGAGGCGCTCGACCGGATCATCGCGGAGGCGCGCGCCGGGACGGGGGCCTCCGCCGCGGAAAAGCGTTCCGTCCTGGGGAACGCCCGGATCCCGAGATCGGAGGAGGCCTTGTCCGAGGCGGGAGCGCAGGTCTCCGCACTGTTCCGCAGGTCGGTCCGTCGAAAGGAGAGGGCCGGCCCGAGAGGCCGCCGCAGCCAGGGCCATCCGGCGGCACCGGGGCGCAAGCGTGCCTGACACCGCGATCGTCACCGACACGCATCCTCTCCTGTTTTTTCGCGAGCAGGGATCGCCGTCTCTCCCGGAAAGCGGCGGCGCACTTCGCGGCCTGCGAAGAGCGGTCGGCCCTGACCTATGTGCCCATGGCAGTGCTCTGGGAGTGCTCCCTCCTCGCCCGCGGGGCACGCATCGAATTGCGCCCATCTTTTCGGGGGTTCTTCGAAGACCTCTTCAGCAATCCCGCCTACCAGCCCCTGGACCTGACTGCGGAGCAGGTCTTTCTGGCCGAGGAGAACCGTCCGAATGACGATCCCTTCGATGCGCTGATCTGCGCGGCGGCCCGAAGCCTCTCGTTGCCGCTCCTGACGAGCGACGCCGAGATCGAAGAGTCCGGGCTCGTCCGTGTGATCTGGTAGGGACCATGACCCTCTCGACCGGCACCCGCCTCGGCCCTTACGAGGTCCTCTCGCCGCTCGGGGCGGGTGGAATGGGGGAGGTCTACAAGGCGCGAGACACGCGGCTCGAGCGGGAGGTCGCGCTCAAGGTCCTGCGTGAGCACCTCTCCACTACTCCGGAGGTCCGGCAACGGTTCGAGCGGGAGGCGAAGACGATCTCTTCACTCTCGCACCCGAACATCTGCGCGCTCTACGACGTGGGGAATCAGGACGGAGTCGAGTACCTCGTGATGGAATTGCTCGAGGGGGAGACCCTCGCGGAACGCCTCGCCCGTGGGGCGCTTCCGCTCGATCAGACGCCGCGGTTTGGAGCGCAGATCGCATCGGCGCTCGAGGCGGCGCACCGCAAGGGGATCGTCCACCGCGACCTGAAGCCGTCCAACGTCATGCTGACGAAGTCGGGATTGAAGCTGCTCGACTTCGGTCTGGCCAAGGTCCTTCAACCGGCGCCGACGCTGGAGGATCTGACCTCGGCGCCGACCGCGGCGAAGGACGTGACGCATCCGGGGATGATCCTGGGGACGGTGTCGTACATGGCGCCGGAACAGCTCCAGGGGCGGGAAAGCGGCTCGCGGGGCGACATCTTCGCGCTGGGAGCGGTCCTGTACGAAATGGCGACGGGCCGGAAGGCGTTTGCGGGAGCGAGCCCGGTCTCGATCATGTCGGCGATCTTGATGAGCGAGCCTCCGGCGGCCTCGTCCATTCAGCCGGCGAGCCCGGTCTCGCTCGACCGGCTGATCCGGACCTGCCTGGCCAAGGATCCCGACGACCGGTGGCAGACGGCGCGCGACGTGGAACTGCAGTTGACCGCGATCTCCGAAGGCGTGTCGGGTTCGCGGGCGGCCGTCGCCGCTCCTCGTTCCGCTCGGACCCGGTGGCTGCCGTGGCTGGTCGCCGGCGCCGCCCTGGCGGTCGCGGCGGTGGCAACCCTTCGAAGGGCATCGCCGCCGGCCCGGCCGCCGCGGCCAATCCGTTTCACCGTGGCTCCGCCGCCCAGAGGCGCCTTCTCCTATTCGGTGGAGGGGGACTATCTGGCCGTATCTCCGGACGGCTCTCAGTTCGCCTGCATCGCGTCGGAGCCGGAGAGCGGCCGGCGGATCTACCTGCGTCCCCTGTCTTCGCTGGAGGCTCGCCCGCTCCCGGGAACCGAAGGGGCCCGAGCCCTGTTCTGGTCGCCCGACGGACACTCGATCGCGTTTTTCGCGGAAACCCAGTTGAAGCGCGTGGAGATCTCCGGGGGCGCGCCCCTCTCGATCTGCGACGTCTCTCCGGGGATCGGCTTCGCGGGAACCTGGGGGTCGGGAGGAGACATTGTTTTCGCCAGTATCGGGGGGGACGCGATCTACCGCGTTCCAGCGGCCGGCGGCGCGCCGGCGGTGGTCCTGCGCCCGGAGCGTTCGCGCGACGAGGTGAGCGTGAACTGGCCCTGGTTCCTGCCCGACGGCAAGCGGTTTCTCTATCTGAATCGGAATCCGAAGTCGGAAGCGAACCTGATGCTGTGGGAGCCCGGGAAACCCCCCGCGCTCGTCCTTCCTGCGACGTCCGAGGCGAAATACACCGACCCAGGCTATCTCGTCTTCGCGAAGGAGGGAGCGCTTCTCGGGTAGCGCTTCGATTCGAAGAGCGGCCGAACGACCGGCGAACCGTTCTCGATCGCCGGCCGGGTCCGGTACTTCCTCACGACAGGCGCCGCCGCGTTCGCGTTGTCGCGAAGCGGGACGCTCGCCTTTCAGTCCCAGGGGGACGTCAAGCGCCTGGTCTGGTTCGACCGCGGCGGCCGGCAGCTCGGCACGGTCGGGTCGCCCGGGCGGTACGTGAACGTCCGGATCTCCTCCGATGGCCGGCGCGCTTTTTTCGACCGGGCTCGGGAGGACACCGGGACCCTCGATGTCTGGTCAATCGATCTGGAGAGGGGGGCGGAGACCCCCGTCACGTCGGAACCCAACAGCGAATTCGCGGCGGTCCTGCTCCCGGGAGAGAAGAGCATCGCCTACTCGGCCTCGCGTGGAAAGGCCCCGCAGCTCTTGCGCCGCGATCTCGCGACCGGCAAAGACGAGGAGCTGCTGGCCGAAGGGCAAGCGTTCCGGCTCGCCCAGGACGTCTCGCCCGACGGGAAGACTCTCGTCTACACCGAGCGGGGCCAGACGGGAGTCTTCGACGTCTGGATGCTCCCGCTCTCGGGAGGCGGGAAAGCGACCGCTCTGATCCGGTCGGCGTTCAGCAAGAGAGAGGTGCGCTTCTCGCCCGACGGCCGTTTCCTCGCGATGATTTCCAGCGAATCCGGGCACAACGAGGTCTACGTGACGCCTTTTCCGGGTCCGGGCGAGAGGGTGCGGGTCTCGACTGGGGAGGCGAACCACGTGCGCTGGAGCCGGGACGGCCGGGAGCTCTTCTACATCTCCTCCGACCAGCGTTTGATCTCGGTCCCGGTCAAGACCTCGCCGGCGCTCGAGCTCGGCCTCGCCACGCCGCTCTTCTCGCTCCAGAGAGATCGCGGCGTGCCGAGCGCCCTGGACAATGGCACAACCTCGGTCTTCGACGTGTCGCCGGACGGAAAGCGGTTCCTCGTGGTCTTCCCGGAGGTCGTGGGCGACCAGTTTCCGGTCACGGTCATCGCCAACTGGGCGTCCGGGGCGGACCTCAAGAAGTGAGCGGGAGGCGCGGCTCTCCGGTTCGCGTTGTATCTTTCCTGTCTTGAGCATCTCGCAAGGCACCCGGCTCGGTCCCTACGAGGTTCTCTCGCCGCTCGGCGCGGGAGGGATGGGGGAGGTCTACAAGGCGAGGGACACGCGGCTCGACCGCACGGTCGCTGTCAAGGTGCTGCCGGGGCACCTGTCGTCGAGCGAGGAAGTTCGGCAGCGGTTCGAGCGGGAGGCGAAGACGATCTCCTCGCTGTCGCACCCGCACATCTGCGCGCTCTACGACGTCGGGAACCAGGATGGGGTCGAGTACCTCGTCATGGAGTACCTGGAAGGGGAGACGCTGGCGGACCGGCTCTTGAAGGGCGCTCTCCCGGCGGAGCAGGCGCTGCGCTTCGGGATCGAGATCGCCGACGCGCTGGACAAGGCGCACCGGCAGGGGATCGTTCACCGGGACCTGAAGCCGGGCAACGTGATGCTGACGAAGTCGGGCGTCAAGCTCCTCGACTTCGGCCTGGCCAAGGTCGTCCATCCCGACTCGCCGGCATCCGAATCCTCCGTCCTCGCGACGCAGGCGGCCGCGAACCTCACGCGGGAGGGGACGATCCTCGGGACGTTCCAGTACATGGCGCCGGAGCAGCTCGAGGGCAAGGAAGCCGACGCCCGAGCCGACATCTTCTCGTTCGGCGCCGTCCTCTACGAGATGGCGACGGGCCGCAAGGCGTTCTCGGGAACGAGCCAGGCGTCGCTCATCTCGGCGATCATGAGAGAAGAGCCGGAGCCGATGGCGTCGATCATGCCGATGACGCCGCCGGCGCTCGACCGTGTCGTCAGGACCTGCCTCGCCAAGGACGCGGAGGACCGCTTCCAGACCGCGCACGACGCGAAGCTCCAGCTCCAGTGGATTGCCGAGGTCGGCTCCGCGGCCGGCGTGCCGGCGCCCGTCGTCGCGCGGCGCAGGAGCCGCGAGCGCCTCGCGTGGGCGAGCTTCGCGGCCGCGGCGCTCGCCGCCGCTCTGTTTGCCGCCGGCTACCTGCGCCGGGCCCCCCGGCCCGAGCGCGGCATCCGGGCCACGCTGCCGTTTCCCGAGAAGATGATCCTGGGAGAGCTGGCGCTCTCGCCCGACGGAAACCGCCTCGCGTTTACGGCCAGCAGGATCGGAATGGAGCCGGCCCTCTGGGTGCGCGACCTCGACGGATCTTCCGCGCAGCCCGTGGCGGGCGCGGAGAACGCCTACTTTCCCTTCTGGTCGCCCGACAGCCGATCGGTCGGCTTCTTCGCCGACGGGAAGTTGAAGCGCGTCGACGCCTCGGGCGGCGCGATCCTGACGGTCTGTGACGCGGAGAGAGGAGTCGGCGGAACCTGGAACCGCGAGGGGACGATTCTCTTCGCCCCCGCGCCCACGTCCTCGCTCTACCGGGTCGCGGCGGGGGGCGGCAAGCCGGTTCCCGTCACGAAGCTCGACGCCTCGCGCCGCGAGACCGCCCACCGGTATCCGCAATTCCTTCCGGACGGACGCCACTTCCTCTACATGGCCGGAAACCTCGGAGGCGGCACGGACGACCCCGCGAACGCGATCCGGGTCGGCTCCCTGGACGGGAGCGTCGACAAGGCCGTCGTCAGGACGCTCTCCAACGCCGGGTACGCCTCGGGCTACCTGCTCTACGCCCGCGACGGGACGCTGCTCGCGCAGCGCTTCGACACGTCGAAGCTCGAGCTCCGCGGAGAGCCGGTTCCGGCCGTTCCCAAGATCGGCCTCTCCAACTGGCACAGCAACTGGCTCTTCTCGGCCTCCGAGAACGGCACGCTCGTCGCCGCGCCTGTCTTCGCCCCGCCGGCGAGGCTCGTCTGGCTCGACAGGAGCGGAAAGGAGACCGGATCGATCGGAGAGCCGGCCCCCTTCGGAGCTCTCCGCCTCTCCCCGGACGGCCGGAGGATCGCGGTGGACGTGTTCGATCCGGTTCACGACACGTCCGACATCTGGATCTACGACGCGGCGAAGGGAACGGGCACGAAGTTCGTCTACGGACAGGCCCATGAGAGCAATCCGGTCTGGTCGCCCGACGGGACCCGCATCGTTTTCTCCTCCGACCGGAAGGCCAAGTCGGGACGCGGCGACCTGTGGATCAAGCCGCTCGACGGGGGCCGGGAGGAGATCTTCTCCGAGTCCGAAGACGCCTTCATTCCGGAGGACTGGTCCAGAGACGGGCGGTTCATTTCCGCGAGCGTGATCCCGGCGCGCGGCAAGAGGAACTACGAGATCTGGGTCGTCGATGCGGCCGAGCGCAAACACCACGATCCGTTCGCGGCGGGCTCCCTCGCGCCGGCCGCGACCCGTTTCTCTCCCGACGGGCGCTGGATCGCCTATGGCTCCAACGAATCCGGAAGGTTCGATGTGTACGTGCGCCCGTTCCCCACGGGAGCGGGGACCTGGCAGGTCTCGACGGCCGGCGGCGGACTGCCCGTGTGGCGGGGCGACGGGAAGGAGCTCTTCTTCCTCGGCCTCGATTCCAAGCTGATGGCCGTCCCCGTCGAAGCCGGCGCGAAGTTTCATGCGGGTGCCCCGGTCGCTCTCTTCGCCGTCCAGACCGCGGGCGGCGGCACGAGTTTCGACGTGTCTCCCGACGGGCAGCGCTTCCTCGTCAAGAGCCCGGTCTCCGATGTCGCTTCGCCCCCTCTCGACCTCTTCGTTCACTGGACGGCGCTGCTCCCGAAGAACTGAGCCGGGCGCCGACCGTGTATCGTGGCGTGAAATGACACTGTCTTCCGGCAGCCGGCTCGGTCCCTATGAGGTGACAGCGCGCCGCACGCGCGCTGTCATCCTGAGGACCGTGAGGTCCGAAGGATCTCCGGAGCCGAGATGACAATTCCTGCGGGTACTCAGCTGGGACCCTACGAGGTCCTCTCGCCGCTCGGCGCGGGCGGGATGGGCGAGGTCTACAAGGCGCGGGACACCCGGCTCGACCGCACGGTCGCTGTCAAGGTGCTGCCGTCGCACCTTTCCTCGAGCGAGGAGGTGCGGCAGCGTTTCGAGCGAGAGGCGAAGACGATCTCTTCGCTCTCGCACCCGCACATCTGCGCGCTCTACGATGTCGGGAACCAGGACGGGGTCGAGTACCTCGTCATGGAGTACCTGGAAGGGGAGACGCTGGCCGACAGGCTGCTCAAGGGCCCGCTCCCGGCGGAGCAGACGCTGCGCTTCGGGATCGAGATCGCCGACGCGCTGGACAAGGCGCACCGGCAGGGGGTGGTGCACAGGGACCTGAAGCCCGGCAACGTGATGCTGACGAAGACCGGCGTCAAGCTCCTCGACTTCGGCCTGGCGAAGATGGTCGAGCCCGTTTCGCCGCAGTCGGGTCTGACGGCGCTGCCCACGATGGCGCACGCGCAGAACCTGACGCAGGAGGGGACGATCCTCGGGACGTTCCAGTACATGGCGCCGGAGCAGCTCGAAGGCAAAGAGGCGGACGCGCGCACCGACATCTTCGCCTTCGGCGCCGTCCTCTACGAGATGGCGACGGGCCGCAAGGCCTTCGCCGGCACGAGCCAGGCCTCGCTCATTTCCGCGATCATGAAAGAGGAGCCGGCGCCGATCGCGACGCTCCAGCCGATGACGCCGCCGGCTCTGGAGCGCGTGGTCCGCACCTGTCTCGCAAAGGACCCCGAGGACCGGTGGCAGAGCGCGCACGACATCAAGAGCGAGCTCGCCTGGATCGCCCAGGCCGGCTCGCAGGCGGGCGTCGCCGCTCCCGTCGTCGCTTCCCGGCGACGAAGAGACCGCCTCGCCTGGGGTGTTGCGGGAGCGGTCGCCGGGGCGGTCCTCGCGGCCGCGGGCACATGGGTCGTTATCCGAAGCCGGCCGGCGGTGTCCCGGCCGGTCACCCGCGTCGCGGTCCCGATCCCGGCCGGCGATTCCTATGTCACGGACAACTACCTCAGCGTAGCGATCTCGCCCGATGGGCGCCGCGTCGTTTACGTCGGACGTCGGGCGGACAAGCGGCAACTCTTCCTGCGGTCGCTCGAGGCCGCGGAGGCGGCCCCGATTGCCGGAAGCGAGGGAGCCTACTCGCCCTTCTTCTCGCCGGACGGGCAGTGGGTCGGCTTCTCTGCGGACGGCAAGGTCAAGAAGACAGCGCTGTCGGGTGGAGCTCCGGTGACGATCTGCGAATGCGGGGAACGATTACTCGGAGCGACCTGGGGGCCGGACGACACGATCGTCTTTCCCCAGAAGTGGGCGGGCGCTCTGGTTCGAGTCTCGGCCGCCGGAGGGGCGCCGCAGCCCGTCACGAAGGTCGCCGTGAAGGGGGACGACCGGGGCCACCTGTGGCCGGAACTCCTCCCGGGGGGCAAGGCGGTCCTCTACACCGTCTTCACGGGCGGGAGCCTCGAGGACTACCAGGTCGCCGTCTCGCCGATCGCGGGCGGCGAGAAGAAGACGCTGATCAAGGGAGGGACCTTCGGCCGGTACTCGGCGTCGGGTCACATCCTCTATGTGCGCTCCGGCACGCTCTTTGCTGCTCCGTTCGATCTGGCGAGGCTCGAGGTCACGGGCGCGGCCTTCCCTGTCGCCGAGGGAGTCTTCGAGAACACCAACGGCGGAGCGGACTATGCCGTGTCGGGCAATGGAACGCTCCTGTACGCCACCGGCGGAATGCTCTTGCCGGACCGCTCACTCTATTGGGTGGACCGTCGAGGCGAAAAGACCCCTGCGACGAAGATCAGGCGTCCGTTCGGCCCCGTGACTATTTCTCCCAACGGCAAGCGGGTGGCCCTGGTCGTCCAGGCGGAGACCTATGACATCTGGGTCCTGGACCTCGAGCGGGACGCTCTGACGCGCCTCTCCTTCGGCAAGGACGACGGCAACCCGCTCTGGACTCCCGACGGGAAGCGCGTGGTCTATCAGTCGAGCCAGGCGGGCGCCTACAATCTGTATGTTCGCGCGTCCGACGGCAGCGGCTCCGAAGAGCGGCTGACCACGGATCAGGACACGTCCAGCCCGAGGTCCTTCACCCCCGATGGGAATCTCCTGGTGTTCACTCGTACCCGCGCGGGCGTTCCGGAGATCTGGGTCTATCCTTTCGAGAAGGGATCGTCCGCGCGGCCCTTCCTGCAGGGTCCCTTTCGCCACGACGAGGCCGCGCTGTCGCCGGACGGGCGCTGGCTGGCCTACACGTCCAACGAGTCGGGGAAAAGCGAGGTCTACGTCACGGCCTTTCCGGGGCCGGGCGGGAAATGGCAGATCTCGACAGACGGGGGAAGCGGGATTCGCTGGGCGCCCGACGGCCGGGAGATCTTCTACCGGAAGGACAGGAAGTTCCTGCGCGTGGCCGTTACGGCGTCTCCGTCGTTCTCCGCGTCGCGCCCGGATCTTCTCTTCGAGGGGGATTATGAGGACTGGGACATCGCTCCCGACGGGAAGCGTTTTCTCATCGTCAAGGATGAGGCCGCCGAATCGGCGCCGAAGCACCTGAACCTCGTTCTCGACTGGTTCGAGGACCTGAAGCTTCGAGCGCCGGCAGGCAGGAGATAATCTCCGGAGGTTCCGATATGGCGACACGGACAACGCTTCTCGACGAAGCCCTCGAGGCCTGGACGTTCACGCGGGGCGGCGTGGTGGACGAGCTGCGCAACCTTCCTGACAAGGACCTCTCCTTCCGCCCGGCGCCGGAGTCCCGCTCGGCGCTGGAGCTGGTCCAGCACGTCATCGAGTCGGGACTCATGATGGCGGGAGAGCTCTCGCGCCCCGACGGCGATTTCCGGCGCAAGTCGTACGAGGGGTTCCTCCACGAGTACGGGCGCGGGGTCTCCGGCTGGAGATCGAAGACTTCGCTCCTCGCCGCGCTGCGCAAGACCCACTCGGACGGGGAGAAGAAGATTCGTGCGGCGGGCGAACTTCACATGCTCCAGCAGATCCGGCGCTTCGACGGGGAGATGGGAACGCGCCTGGCCTGGATGCACCACGGCATCTCCCACGAGGAGTACCACCGCGGCCAGCTCGCGCTCTACGCGCGGCTCCTGGGGAGGGTGCCGGCGCTGACGAAGAAGATCCTGGGGGGCTGATCTGGCAGCCGCGGGCCGCTTTTCGCCGGAGCTCTTCCGTTTCCTCCGGGAGCTCGCGAAGCACAACTCCCGCGACTGGTTCGAGGCCAACCGCGAGCGCTACGAGACGGCGCTGCGCGGGCCGTGTCTCCGCTTCGTCTCCGATCTCGGCCCGCACCTCGCCAAGGTGAGCCGCCGCATCGTGGCGGACCCGCGCCCTTCCGGCGGCTCTCTCTTCCGCATCTACCGGGACACCCGCTTCTCCAAGGACAAGAGCCCTTACAAGACGCACGCGGGGATGCACTTTCCCGTCCGCGGCGGCAAGGACGTCCACACTCCCGGCTTCTATCTCCACCTCGAGCCGGGCGGCTGCTTCGCGGCCGCGGGCCTCTGGCATCCCGACTCGGCGGCGCTCGCGAAGGTGCGCGACGCGATCGTCGCGCATCCCGCGGAATGGAAAAAAGCGCGCACCGGTCTCCCTCTCGAGGCGGAGCGGCTCCGCCGGCCGCCGCGGGGGTACGACCCGGATCACCCCTTCATCGAGGACCTGAAGCGCAAGGACTTCGTCTCTTCGGTCCGTCTCTCCGACAAGGAGGTGACGGGGCCGCGGTTTCTCTCCCGCTTCGCGGCGCAATGCGGGAAGATGAGCCTTCTCCCGAGGTTCCTGGCCGCGGCGCTGGAGCTTCCATGGTGACGGCCCCCGGGAAGGAGGGAGCCATGAGGCGTAGGTGGAGTCGAATCCTGCCGTTCGCGGCGCTCTTCGCGTCGCTCGCGGCGGCGGCGGCCGTTGCGCGGGCGGACGACCTGGGCCGGATCGACTTTCCGACGTCGGGCTCCGCGGAGGCGCAGAAGCACTTCCTCCGCGGCGCTCTCCTGCTCCACAGCTTCGAGTTCGACGACGCGGCCGAGGAGTTCCGGGCCGCGGAGAAGGCCGACACCGGGTTCGCGATGGCCTACTGGGGGGAGGCGATGACGTACAACCATCCGCTCTGGATGGAGCAGGACGCCGGCGCCGCGCGCAAGGCCCTGGAACAACTCGCCCCGACCGCGGAAGCCCGGCTCGCGAAGGCGCCGACCGAGCGGGAGAAGATGTACCTGTCCGCCGTCGAGGCCCTCTACGGAAAGGGGGACAAGGCGGCCAACGACAGGGACTACGCGGAGGCGATGCGCCGGCTCCACGAGAAGTTCCCCGAGGACGAGAACGCCGCCGCGTTCTACGCGCTCGCGCTCCTGGGGACCTGCGAGGGGAAGCGCGATGAGGCCGTCTACATGAAAGCGGCCGCGATCGCCGAGGAGGTCTTCGCGAAGAACCCGCTCCACCCCGGCGCGGTCCACTACCTGATCCACTGCTACGACGACCCCGTCCATGCCCCGCTCGGCATGCGCGCGGCCCGCGTGTACGCGAAGATCGCCCCGGCGGCCGCCCATGCTCTGCATATGCCGTCCCACATCTTTTTCGCATCGGGGATGTGGGAAGAGGCCGCGGCGTCCAACGAGGCCGCCTGGAAGGCCTCGCTCGACCGGGCCGAAAGGAAGGCGCTCGGCCCCGACCAGCACAACTACCACGCCCTCTTCTGGCTCGAATACTCGTACCTCCAGCTCGGCCGATACGCCGACGCCCGCAAGGCGCTCTCCCTGATGGAGGAGGACGCCGGAAAGAGCGGCTCCGGCCGCGCGAAGACGCACCTCGCGATGATGCGCGCGGCCTACGTCGTCGAGACGCGGCGCTTCGACGGCGACGTGGCGCGATCCCTGCCCGGGTCCGAGCGGGGCGTCGCCCTCTTCGCCGAAGGCTTCGCCGCCGCCGGGAGGAAGGACCGGGAGCGGGCCGCGAAGGCGGCGTCCTCCATCGGAAAAGAAGCGGCGGAACCGCATCACGGAGGCGGCTCGATGTACGCGATGGGGCGGCCGTCCGGGCCTTCTGCGGACGCCGTCATGAAGAAGGAGCTCGAGGCTCTCCTCGCCGCGTCCGGCGGGAAATCGGAGCAGGGCCTGGCTCTCGCGAGAGAGGCGGCGGCCGCCGAAGACGCGATGACCTTCGAGTTCGGTCCGCCCGCCGTCGCCAAGCCGGCCCATGAGCTTCTGGGAGAAATGCTCCTGGCGGCGGGCAAGGCGGCCGAGGCCCGCGCCGAATTCCAGCGCGCTCTCGATCACGCGCCCAACCGCGCGCTCTCGCTTCTCGGCCTCGCCCGCGCCGCCGCGAAGGCCGGCGACCACGCCGCGGCGGAGGACGCCTACCGCCGCCTCGCCGCGGTCTGGCGCCGCGCCGATCCCGATCTTCCCGAGGTCGCCGAAGTCCGCCGCTCCGCGTCTCCCGTCGCCGCCCGCTGAGCTCACGGCTCCGTCGAGGGGGCGGCCGTGGGCACGGGGACGGCGGGCGCGTCCGCAGCGCGGGCCGGCTCCTCGAGGCGGGACATGAGCAGGGCCGCGCCGAGGCCGAGCACGAAGCAAGCGAACCAGAGCGCTTTCCCGCCGAAGCGGTCGAGCACGAGCATTCCCGCCCACGGCCCCAGCATGAACGCGAGGCCCATGATCATCTGCGACAGCCCCATGTACTCGCCGCGGCGCCGCGCGGGCGCGATGTCGGTCAGGTAGGCCGCCATCCCGGGGAAGAAGAACATCTCGCCGACGGTCCAGATGACGACCGTCACCGCGGCGGACCAGAAATTCCAGGCGAACGCCAGCGCCCCGAAACCCACGCCAAAGAGGAGCGCCCCGAGCGCGAGCGTGCGCCGGTGGGGCCAGTGCGCGGTCGCGATGTTCAGCGGCACTTCGAGGAAGACGATCAGCAGGCAGTTCAACGTGAAGAGCAGCCCGTAGGCGGCCGCCGAGATGTGCAGGTCGCGCACGAGGAAAACCGACATGCCCGCGATGTGCTGGAAGAGGACCATCGCGACCGGCAGGACGCCGGCGAGGAAGAAGAGGAGCCGCGGGTCGCGATAGCCCCTCGGCGGATGCGAGAGCGGCGACAACGCGGCCTCGAGCTCTTGCGCGTCGCCCCCGTGGCGATGGCGCGGAAAAGCGGCCAGGGCGAGGATCGCGCCCGCCGCAAGGGAAGACAGCCCGTCGACGAGAAAGAGCAGCCGGAACGAGAGGGTCGCAAGAAAGCCGCCGGCCGCGGGACCGACGCTCATGCCGAGGTTGATGGCGAGGCGGTTCAACGCGAACCCGGCCTTGCGCTGCTCCGGGCGCACGAGGTCTCCGAAGATCGTCAGGTTCGCCGGACGGAAGGCCTCCGCGAGCAGAGAGAGCGCAAGCGTCAGCGGAACGATGAGGAGAAGGCTCTTCGCCAGCGGGAAGACGAGCAGGAGCACGCCGGAGAGGAGCAGCGATCCGCGCATGATGCGGATCGGCCCCCATCGGTCGCAGAGGAGCCCCGAGACGGGCGCGGCGACGAGGGCGCCCGCCCCGTAGAGGAAGAGCACGTTGGCCGCGGTGCGGACCGAGAACCCGAGGCTTCGCGTCAGATACAGGACGAGGAACGCGAGCACCATCGTGCCCGCCTTGTTGACGAGCGTCGCCGACGAGAGGACCCACACCTCCCGCGGCAGACCCGCCAACCCTCTCCACGGGTTCATGCGATCCCACGTGCTCCGGCTCATCGCGCGACTGCCGGATAGTACGGACAATCGCGCGGCCGGTTTTCCCCCTTCGTTCCGTCAGCGGTGATGCAGCAGCCAGGCCGCAGCGTACGCCAGGAGCGCGAGGGCCGCCATGAATCCGAGAACATAGAGCAGGAGCGAGGCGAACGGCGTCTTCCGCGGATCCTCTTGCGGCGGCTCGTCCACTCGCCTCCCGCCTTCCGCCTCCCGCCTTCCGACCCGTGTCAGTGCATTCCCTTCGAGCCGAGCCAGCGTTCGGCGTCGATGGCGGCCTTGCACCCTTCGCCGGCGGCGGAGACCGCCTGGCGGTACGTCGGGTCGGCGACGTCTCCCGCCGCGAAGACGCCCTCCACCGAAGTCCGCGTCGAGGGGCTCTGGACTTTCAGGTACCCGACGTCGTTCATCTCGAGCTGCCCGCGGAAGATCGCGGTGTTGGGGGAGTGGCCGATGGCGACAAAGACCCCTTGCGTCGGCAACGGAGAGAGCTTCCCCGTGCGGGTGTCCTCGAGCGTCACGCCGGTCACGCCGCCGCCGGGCGTCCCGTGGATCTCCGCGACGGCCGCGTTGATCTTCCAGGCGACCTTGTGGTTGACGCGCGCCCGCTCGAGCATGATCTTCGAGGCCCGGAACTCCTCGCGGCGGTGGACGATCGTCACCTTCGTCGCGAACTTCGTCAGGAAGGTGGCCTCTTCCATCGCCGTGTCTCCTCCCCCGACCACGACGACCTCCTTCCCCTTGAAGAAGAAGGCGTCGCACGTCGCGCAGGCGGACACGCCGTGTCCCATGAGGAGCCTCTCCGACTCGAGCCCGAGAAGCTTCGCCGACGCGCCGGAGGAAACGATGACCGCGTCGGCGGTCATGGCGCCGCCGGCGTCGAGCGTCAGGCGGAAGGGGCACATCGAGAAATCCACTTCCGTGACCGTGTCGAGCTCGACGTCGGTGCCGAAGCGCTTGGCCTGCTCCCGGAAGATCTCCATCATCTCGGGACCCTGGATGCCGTCCTTGAATCCGGGATAGTTCTCGACCTCCGTCGTGATCGTGAGCTGCCCGCCCGGCTGCGGCCCTTCGATGACCACGGGCTCGAGCTCCGCGCGCGAGGCGTAGAGCGCGGCGGTCCAGCCGGCCGGCCCGCTTCCGATGATGGCGACGCGGTAGTGAGTCTTGCTCGGCATCAAACCTCCCTAAGGGTTTCAGGTTTCAAGTTTCAAGTTTCAGGACTGCTCGGTCTCCTTGAAACCTGAAACCTGAAACCTGAAACGCAGGATATGCGAGACGTTCACTCGGGTAAATATGCGCTCCCGGACGCCGCCGGTTCCCCGCCGGTATGATCCGCGAATGCGTCCCCCGCTTGCTCGCCGGCTGGAAGGGTTCGGCACGACGATCTTCGCGGAGATGACGCGCCTCGCCAACGAGCACGGGGCCGTCAATCTCGCGCAGGGCTTTCCGGACTTCGACGGTCCGGACTTCGTCAAGGAGGCGGCAGTCGCGGCGATCCGTCAGGGGCGCGGACAGTACGCGCGGACGAGCGGCATCCCGGAGATTCACGCGGCGCTGGCGGCGAAGTACCGGCGCGATTACGCCCTCGACTACGCTGCGGACACGGAGCTCACCGTGACCTCGGGCGCGACCGAGGCGATCTTCGCCGCGATCCAGGGGACCTGCGAGGCCGGCGACGAGGTCGTGCTCTTCGAGCCGTACTACGACTCCTACCGCGCGAGCGTCGCGATGGCGGGCGCCGTCCCGCGGTTCGTGACGCTTCGGTCGCCGGACTGGAGCTTCGATCCGGAAGAGCTCTCCCGCGCGTTCACCGCCAGGACGCGGGCGATCCTGCTCAACACGCCCCACAACCCGACGGGCAAGGTCTTCCCGCGAGAGGAAATGGAGGCGATTGCCCGGCTCTGCCGCGAGCGAGACGTCCTCTGCGTCACCGACGAGGTGTACGAGCACATCCTCTACGACGGCGAGCACCTCCCGATGGCGGCGCTGCCGGGGATGCGCGAGCGCACGATCACGATCTCCAGCTTCGGCAAGACGTTCTCGCTGACCGGCTGGAAGATCGGCTGGGCCGCCGCGCCTGCGCCGCTGACGGCCGCCGTCCGCGCCGCGCACCAGTTCATCACGTTCGCCACCGCGACCCCGCTCCAGCATGCCGCGGCCGCGGCCCTCGCGATCGGCCCGGACTACTATCGGGACCTCTCCGCCGCGTATCGCGAAAAGCGCGACTACCTGGTCGCGGAGCTCTCCCGCCTCGGGTTCCGCGTCGAGCCCCCCGCCGGCGCCTACTACGTCTGCGCCGACTTCCGCCCTCTCGGGTTCGACGACGACGTCGTCTTCTGCCGCCACCTCATCGAGGAGGTCGGCGTGGCCGCGATTCCCCCCAGCGCCTTCTACGAGAACACGCGATACGGCAAGTCTTACGCCCGCTTCGCCTTCTGCAAGAAGGACGAGACCCTGAGAGAGGCCGTCCGTCGGCTGAACGCAATCCGGGCCTTAGGGGAGGGGCTCGCCCCTCCCGCCTCCGGTCGGGCTCCTCGGGGGGCCGGACCGTGAAGATCGCGCTCCTCCAGACCGACATCGCCTGGGAAGACGTCCCCGAGAACCACCGCCGCGCCGCGCGCCTGCTTGCCGAGGCCGCCGCCGGCGGCGCCCGGCTCGCAATCCTCCCCGAGATGTTCAACACCGGTTTTTCGATGGACTCGCGACGGGTCGCGCAGCCGCCCGGTGGTCCCTCGGAAACTTTTCTTCGCGAGGAGGCGAAGTCCCTGAGCATCTGGGTCCTCGCGTCGCTCCCCGAGTCGGGAGAGCCCTCGCCGCGCAACATGGCCCTCCTCGTTTCGCCTGGAGGGGCCGTGACGCGCTACGCGAAAATCCACCCCTTCTCCTTCGCGGGCGAGCACCGCGAGTACGCCGCCGGCGACCGGGTCGTCACCGCCGACGTCGAGGGCGTCCGCGTGACGCCCTTCGTCTGCTACGACCTGCGGTTCCCCGAGCCCTTCCGACTGGCGGCCGCCGAGACGGACCTCTACGCCGTCGTCGCCAACTGGCCGCAGGAGCGCCACGAGCACTGGCGCCTCCTCCTGCGCGCCCGCGCCGTCGAGAACCAGGCCTACGTCGCCGGAGTCAACCGCGTCGGCGACGGCGGACGCCTCCGCTACGACGGCGACTCCGCCCTCATCTCTCCCTCCGGGGAGACCCTCGCGGAAGGCGACGACCAGGAGCGGGTCCTTCTCTGCGACGTCGAGGCGAAGAAGGTCGCGGAGACCCGCGCGCGTTTTCCCTTTCTGGACGATCGCCGGCCGGACGCCTACCGCCGGTAGCCCTCCGGTCGGCGCTAGCGTGGGACCGGGGCGGCGGCGAAGGCCCTCAGCGCTTGGACGCCCCCGGCGATGGTGCCTTCGGCGACGGAAAAGGAGAACCGCAGGTGGCCTTCTCCTTCCGGGCCGAAGACGAGGCCGGGCACGGTGGCGACGCGGGCGGAATCGAGCAGGGCGCGCGCGGCGGCGATGGAATCGAGGCCGAGCGCGTCCGGGATCTTCGGGAAGAGATAGAGCGCGGCCGGCGGGGTGTCGACCTCGAAGCCTGACACGCGAAGCCCCGCGACGAGGGCGTCCCGGCGGTGGCGGTACCCCTCCTTCGCCTCGTCGAGGAAAGCGTCCGGCAGGCGCAGGGCCTCGAGCGCGGCCCACTGCGTCGGCGTCGAGACTCCGTTGATCGAGTAGAGGACGATCGTCTTCATCGCCGTGCGCCAGCGCCCGGGGACGAGGACGTAGCCCGCGCGCCAGCCGGTCATCGAATACGTCTTCGACAGCGTGAAGACGGAGATCGTTCGCTCGAACATCCCGGGAAGAGAGGCGGGGGAGACGTGCTCCACGTCTTCGTAGATCAGGTCCTCGTACGCCTCGTCGGAGATCATCGCCAGGCCCTTCTCGCGGACGAACGCGCAGACCTCCTCGACTTCGCGGCGCGAGAAGACCTCGCCCGTGGGATTGACCGGCGAATTCCAGTAGAGGAGCTTTGTCCGCGGCGTCGTGGCGGCGGCGAGGGCGGCGGTCAACCCTTCGCGGCGGGCGCGCGCGGCGGCGACGAGCGTCGGGGCCGCGCCGTGATAGGTCACCACGTCCCGGATCGGCGTCCAGTACGGGGAAAACATCAGGGCCTCGTCTCCCGGATCGAGCAGCGTCGCGAAGGCCGAGAAGAGGCCGTGCATCCCGCCGTTGACGACGATCGGGCTGTCGTCGTCGGCGGGAATCCCGTTCTTGCCCCGCGCCTTCTCGAGAATCGCCTTCCGCAGCTCGGGCAATCCCGAAGAGGGCGCGTAGCGGGTCTCGTTGCGCGCCAGCGCCGCCGCCATCGCGTCCTTGATCGGCTGCGGGGTGGGCATGTAGGGCTCGCCCCCTTCGAACCGCCAGACCTCGTGACCCGCGGCCAGGAACTCGAGCACCCGGTTGCGGACCTTCACGATCTCCGAAAAGCCGACCGCCTGGAACCGGCGGGCGGCGGAGGGAAACGAGCCTTCCATCACCGCGTCCTCAGATGATCTTTCGCCGCCCCGGTCCCATCAGGAAGTAGAGGATCATCCCGAGAACCGGCAGGAAGATGATGAGCAGCGCCCACAGGACCTTGGTCGCGGTCGTCGCGGCGCTCTGAAGCAGGGAGAGGAGCGCGATGATGTCGAGGACCAGGACGAGAAGACTGATGAGCCGAAACATCGGACTTCCTCCCTTCGATCCCGATTCCTGATTCCCGACTCCGGGCTAGACTTTCTCCGAGATCGCCTTGGCCTGCGTGAAGAGGTAGAGATACTCGCGGCCGCCCGCCTTCGAGTCCGTCCCCGACATGTTGAATCCGCCGAAGGGATGCACGCCGACGAGCGCTCCGGTGCACTTGCGGTTCAAATAGAGGTTGCCGCAGAAGAGCTCCCGCTTGCCGCGCTCGAGGCGCTCCCGGTCGCGGGAGTAGAGGGAGCCGGTCAGTCCGTACTCGGTGTCGTTGGCGACCGCGACCCCTTCGTCGAAGTCCTTGACCTTGAGCACGGCGAGCACCGGGCCGAAGATCTCTTCCTTCGCGAGCCGGGCCTTCGGCCCGATCCCGTCCACGACTGTGGGCATGACGAAGAAGCCCTCCGCCGGGCCCGGCCCGCCGCCCGCGACGACGCGCCCCTCGCTCCGGCCGATCTCGACGTACTCCAGGATCTTCTTCTGGGCGCCCTCGTTGATGACGGCGCCGACGGTGTTCTCGGGTTTCCGGACGTCCCCCACTTTCAGGGCCTTCGTCTTCGCGACGACTTTTTCGAGGAGCGCGTCGTGCACCTTCTCGTGCACGATCAGCCGCGAGCACGCCGAGCACTTCTGCCCCTGGAATCCGAACGCGGCGGCGACGACCCCCTTCGCGGCTTCCTCGAGGTCGGCCGTCTCGTCCACGAGGATGAAGTCCTTGCCTCCCATCTCGAGCACCGCGCGCTTGATCCAGATCTGCCCCGGCGCGACCTTCCCGGCCTTCTCGGAGATCCCGACGCCGACGTCGCGCGATCCCGTGAACGCGACCATCCGCGTCTTCGGGTGCTCGACGATGGCGTTGCCCACTGTGGAGCCGCCGCCCGTCACGAAGTTCAGGACTCCCGTCGGGAGCCCGGCCTCCTCGGAGGCCTCGACGAACATCGTCGCGATGGCGGGCGCGTCGGAGGAGGGCTTCAAGACAACCGTGTTGCCGGTCACGAGCGCCGCCGTCGTCATCCCCGCCAGGATCGCGAGGGGGAAGTTCCAGGGAGGAATGACCGCGCAGACGCCGAGCGGGAGGAATTCCAGCTCGTTCTTCTCGCCGGGATAGGGCGTCAGCGGCTGCGGCTGCGCCAGCCTCTCCATCTCCCGCGCGTAGAACTCGCAGAAGTCGATCGCCTCGGCCGTGTCGCCGTCCGCCTCGGCCCACGACTTGGACTCCTCGAGCACCATCATCGCGGAGAACTCGTGCTTGCGCTCGCGCAGGATCGCGGAGATGCGCAGGATCGTCTTCCAGCGCTCCTCGGGCCGGGTCTGGCTCCAGGCGGGAAAGGCCGACGCGGCCGCATCGACGGCGTGGTCGCCGTCCTCCCGCGTGCCCTGCGGGAAGCGGCCGATGACCTGCGATCGCCGGGCCGGGTTGACGGACTCGAACGTCTTCGCCGCGCCCGTCCGGGCTACGCCGATCCGGTTCACGCCTTCGATCGGGAGCCGGGCTTCGACTTTCCGGAGCGCCTCGGCGAACGCGGCGCGGTTGGCTTCCTTCGAGAAATCGGTCAGGGGCTCGTTCTGGAATTCAGGGAGCACTTTGACGCTGCCTCCTTCGCGGCGAGAATCTATCAGACCGGTGTGCGGTGTGAGGGATGCGGCTTGTAAGAGAGACTAAGGCATGAACCTGAAGGGAGGGGGGCCGGAGAAGTTCGGGGCGTTCGGGTCGTTTCTTTACGAGCTGTGGGCGGAGCCGAGTCTCGAGCCGCTGCACAGGCGCATCGCGTCCGAGGTCCCGGTCGTCGAGGGACGGCTTCTCGACGTCGGGTGCGGACCGGGCAACCTGGACCGGTTGCTCGCCGCCGGCCGCACCGGCCTCTCCGTCGTCGGCGTGGACGAGTCGGAGGCGATGCTTCGCCGGGCGGCGCGAGGACCGCGGTTGCCCAATCTCGAGTTCCGGCGGGGCGCCGTCGAGAGCCTCGGATCGATCGAAGAATTCGACTTCGCGCTCTCGGTCCTCTCCTTTCACCACTGGGAAGAGCCGGAGGCCGGGCTCGAGGCGGTCCACCGGGCCTTGAAACCCGGCGGGCGTTTCTGGATCTACGAGGGCGATCCGGAGGCGCCGCGGGAGGAGTTCCTGCGGGACCACCGCCCGCTCTTCGGCTGGCTGCGGCTCCCGGAGGGTCTCGTCCGCAAAGGCCTGCGCGGGCACGGCTTCACGGTCGCCGAGGGCGACCGGGTCGTCCGTCCCGCCGTGGCGCGAACGGGCTTTCGGACCTGTGAAATCTCCCGCTCCGGTTCCATGTTGAGGATCTCGATGGCCAGGCAGTCCTGAGTTCTGTGCTAGAAATAGAGGTGGAAATGCGAACGGCGGCGACGGCGTGCTGTTGTACGGGGAGGGCCCGAGAGGGTCCGGCCGGCGCCGGTGTTTGCCCGCGATAGTCCTTCGAATCTGTACGACACTGAGCCCGCCGGACCAGACCGGCGGGCTTTTTTATTTCTGGAGAGGCGGAATGGGAGATCGGGCGCGGAATGAATGAACAGGCGGAAGCGACGGCCCGGGCGATGAGCGCTCCGGGCGTGAGCCTTCTCGAGGCGATCGGCAACACGCCGCTCCTCGATCTCTCGCGCCTTGCCGAGGGCGTCCGCGGCCTGCGCATCCTCGCCAAGGCCGAGCAGATGAATCCGGGAGGGAGCGTCAAAGACCGGCCCGCCCGCGCCATGCTCCTGGACGGGCTGCGGCGCGGCCTGCTCGCGCCCGGCAAGACGATCCTCGAAGCGACCTCGGGCAACACCGGGATCGCCGACGCGATGATCGGACGGACCCTGGGCTTTCCGGTCACTCTCTGCGTTCCGGCGCGCGGTTCCTCGGCCCAGAAGACGGAGATCCTGCGCGCGCTCGGCGCCGAGGTCGTTCCGACCGACCCGCTGGAGGGGAGCGACGGCGCGATCCGGAGGGCCCGGGCGATGGCCGCCGCGGAGCCGGAGAAGTACTTCTACCCGGACCAGTACTCGAATCCCGCCAACTGGCGGGCGCACTTCGAGACGACCGGACCGGAGATCTGGGAAGAGACTCGCGGCGAGCTGACGCATTTCGTCGCGGGGCTCGGGACGACCGGGACGTTCGGCGGCGTGACGCGGTTTCTGAAGTCGAAGTCCCGGCGCGTCGTCTGCGTCTCGATGCAGCCGGACGGTCCGATGCACGGCCTGGACGGGATGAAGCACATGTCTTCGGCCATGGTGCCGGCGATCTACGATCCGGCGCTCGCCGACGCGAGCCTCGAGGTCGCGACCGAAGAGGCCTTCGCGATGTGCCGGCGCCTGGCGCGCGGAGAGGGGATCCTCGTCGGGCCCTCCTCCGCGGCCAACGTCGTCGCGGCGCTGCGGGTCGCGCGTGAGATGACGGACGGGCCGGCGACGATCGTGACCATTCTCTGCGACGGCGGCGGGAGGTATCTCTCGGAGCCCTTCTGGGAGGCGCCGTGATCACCCTCGATCCGGAGATCCTCGAAGGGATTCGCGAGCACGGACGCGAGGCCTACCCGGAGGAGTGCTGCGGCGCGCTCCTCGGAACGGCGGAAAACGGATCCGCCCGCGTCGCGCGGATCGCGCGGATGGAGAACGCCCGCCGCGACGAGAGGCGGCGCCGGTACACGATCGAGCCGCTCGAATACGCCCGCGTGGAGAGGCAGGCCGACGCGGAGAGCCTGTCGGTGCTCGGGTTCTACCACTCGCATCCGGATCACCCGGCCGTCCCGTCCGAATACGACCGGGAGCACGGCTTTCCCTTCTTTCACTACGTCGTCCTGTCGGTCGGCCGCGGCGTCCCCGGCGAGGCGGCCTCCTACGTTCTTTCGGAAGATCGCGGGGCCTTCGAGCGGGAAGAGATCCGCGTCCACGGCCCCGGGGAGTAAACCATGCCGAGAATCCTGTTGCCCACGCCGCTGCGCCCCTACGCGGGCGGCGCCTCGAGCGTCGAAGTGTCCGGCCGCACCGTCGCCGACGCGCTCGAGAGCCTGATCGCGCGCCACGAGGGGCTGCGCCGGCACCTCTACGACGAGGAAGGGAGGCTGCGCTCCTTCGTCAACGTCTACAGGAACGACGAGGACGTGCGCTACCTCGGGAAGGGGGCGACGCCGCTCTCCGAGGCGGACGCGCTCTCGATCATCCCGTCGATCGCGGGCGGCTCGCCGGCTCCGCCGGAAGCGGCCGCGGGCGCGGCCCTCTCCAACGAGGAGATCCGCCGCTACTCGCGCCACCTGATCATGCCCGAGGTCGGCATGGAAGGGCAGAGGAAGCTCAAGGCCGCGCGCGTCCTCGCGGTCGGGACCGGCGGCCTCGGCTCGCCCCTCGCCCTCTATCTCGCGGCGGCCGGAGTCGGCACGATCGGCCTCGTGGACTTCGACGTCGTGGACGACTCGAACCTGCAGCGCCAGGTCCTCTTCGGCGTCAAGGACGTCGGGCGCCCCAAGCTCGCGGCCGCGGCGGAGAGGCTCTCCGGCATCAACCCGCACGTGCGGATCGTGACGCACGAAGAGCGGCTCACTTCGGAGAACGCGCTCGAGATCCTCCGCGGCTACGACATCGTGGCGGACGGCACCGACAACTTCCCGACGCGCTACCTCGTCAACGACGCCTGCGTGCTGACGGGCAAGCCGAACGTCTACGCGTCCATCTTCCGCTTCGAGGGGCAGGCCTCCGTCTTCTGGGCGCCGAAGGGTCCCTGCTACCGCTGCCTCTATGCCGAGCCGCCTCCGCCGGGCCTCGTCCCCTCCTGCGCTGAGGGGGGAGTCCTCGGGATCCTGCCGGGCCTCCTCGGCGTCGTGCAGGCGACCGAGACGATCAAGCTCATCCTGGGAGCGGGCGAGCCCCTGATCGGGAGGCTCCTCCTCGTGGACGCGCTGTCGATGCACTTCCGGGAGCTGAAGCTCAAGAAGAACCCGGACTGCGTCCTCTGCGGCGCGAATCCGACGATCACGAAGCTCGTGGACTACGAGGCCTTTTGCGGCGTGACACTCGACGGGGAGGCGCCGGGAAACGGCGTCCCCGAGATCGCCGTCGAGGACTTGAAGGCGATGCGCGACCGCGGCGAGGACTTCGTCCTCGTGGACGTGCGCGAGCCGCACGAGCTCCAGATCTGCGCCTTCCCGGAATCGGTCAGGATTCCCCTGGGCGATCTGCCCGAGAACCTGAACCGCCTCTCCACCGCCGACGAGATCGTCGTCCTCTGCAAGTCCGGCGCCCGGAGCGCCAGGGCGGTCCAGCTCCTGCGCCAGGCCGGCTTTCGCAAGGTCCGCAACCTGGCCGGCGGCATCAACCGCTGGGCGGAGGTCGTGGATCCGACGATGCCGAGATACTAGGCAGGTTTCAGGTTCCAGGTTTCAGGTTTCAGGGAGCCGGCTCCCTTCCCGGCGGGAGAGGGACGGGGTGAGGGGAACACCGGCTCCGGTGGTATCTTTTCTGCGATGTCGGCTCCGGCGATCACCGTCGACGAACTCAAGGCGAAGCGCGACCGCGGCGAGTCCTTCACTCTCGTGGACGTGCGCGAGCCGCATGAGTGGGCGATCAGCGATCTGCCCGATTCGGTGAAGATCCCGCTGGGGACGCTGCCGGGCAAACTCGGTGAGCTGCCGAAGGGCGCCGAGATCGTCGTTTATTGCCGGTCCGGCGCGCGCAGCGCCAACGCAGTGCAGTTTCTGCGCCAGAAGGGCTACGACAAGGTCTACAATCTGGCCGGTGGAATCAACCTCTGGGCCGAACAGATCGACCCGACCATGGCGAGGTACTAGAAAGGTGATAGGTGGAAGGTGGTAGGTGGTAGGGAAGGCCAGAGATCCGGTCCCTGGCGCCTGACACCTGACGCCTGACACCTGCTCTATGCGCCGCTTAGGGATCGTCCTCATCGTCTTCGGCCTCGCGGGCTTCCTCCTGGCGTCCAGCCAGCGGTCCGGCTTCGACAGCCTGGAAGGGCAGTTCAAGGCCGCTGTTTCCAAGGAGGAGCGCGGCAAGCGGAACCTCTGGGAGAACGCCCGCTGGCTCTGTGTCGGCGTCGGCGTCATCGGGATTGTGCTGGTCATCCTCCCCGGCAAGAAAGAGTGAGCGGAAGAACCGGCCGCGCCCTGGTCCGGGTCCGAGTCGCCACGACCGCCTTCGCCGTCCTCTTCGCCGCCGCCATCGGGGGGTGGCTCGCGGCTTCGCCGCCGCTGGAGTCCCCCAGGCCGGTCGTCTTCCCGCCCGACGACGTCGGCGTCGCGAGCCTCCCGGCCCGCAAGGCCGCCCAGGAGAAGGCCGCGCGGGACTGGAAGGTCTTTCACGACTTTCATTTTTCCGACCGCGTGACGGAGAGCGGCATCACCTTCGTCCACCGCGTCACGGAAGACTCCGGGAAGTTCTACAAGCCGAACCACTACGATCACGGCAACGGGATCGCCGTCGCCGACGTGGACGGCGACGGCCTTCCCGACATCTACTTCGTCAGCCAGCTCGGCGGCAACGAGCTCTGGAAGAACCTGGGCGGCGGCAAGTTCAGGAACATCACCGACTCCGCCGGGGTCGGGCTGGGCGACCGGGTCAGCGTCACCGCCTCCTTCGCGGACATCGACAACGACGGAGACCAGGATCTCTACGTCACGTCCGTGCGGGGCGGCAACAGCCTCTTCGAGAACGACGGGAAGGGCCGTTTCAAAAACATCTCGAAGGAGTCCGGCCTCGACTACGTCGGCCACTCTTCCGGCGCCGTCTTCTTCGACTACGACAACGACGGCCTCCTCGACCTCTTCCTCGTCAACGTCGGCAAGTACACGATCGACGAGAAGGGCAACGGCGGGTACTTCCTTGGCTACAAGGACGCGTTCTCGGGGCACGTGAAGCCGATCCGCACCGAGAAGAGCCGTCTCTACCACAACGCCGGCCACAACCATTTCGTGGACGTCTCGGAGGCCGTCGGCCTCCCCTACACGGGCTGGAGCGGGGACGCGACCTTCACCGACTTCGACGGCGACGGCGTCCCCGATCTCTACGTCCTGAACATGCAGGGGGACGACCACTACCTCGAGAACCAGAAGGGGAAGAAGTTCGTCGACAAGACCGCGGAGCACTTTCCGAAGTCGCCCTGGGGGGCGATGGGGGTCAAGTTCTTCGACTTCGACAACGACGGGAAGATGGACCTCCTCATCACTGACATGCATTCGGACATGAGCGAGCCCCAGGCGCCCGAGCGCGAGAAGTCGAAGTCGAACATCCAGTGGACCGACGAATTCCTCCAGGGAGGGGCCAACAACATCTTCGGCAACGCGTTCTGGCACAACCTCGGCAACGGCAAGTTCGAGGAGATCTCCGACAAGGTCGGCGTCGAGGATTACTGGCCCTGGGGAACGAGCGTCGGGGACTTGAACGCGGACGGCTTCGACGACGTCTTCATCGCCGCCAGCATGTGCTTCCCGTTCCGCTACGGAATCAACTCGCTCCTGTTGAACGACGGCGGGAAGCGTTTCCTCGACAGCGAGTTCGTCCTCGGCGTCGAGCCGCGCAAGGACGGGCGCACGCACACGGCCTGGTTCGAGCTCGATTGCGACACCGAGGGGGAGGGCAGGGCGGCCTGCGAGGGGCAGAAGGGGAAGATCCTGGTGATGGGGCCGCTCGGGACGCGGTCCTCGGCCCTCTTCGACCTGGACGGAGACGGAGACCTGGACATCGTCACCAACGAGTTCAACGCGGCGCCGCAGGTCCTCGTCAGCGACCTCGCGCAGAAGAAGAAGATCCACTTCCTCCAGGTCTCCTTGAACGGCACCGTCTCCAACCGCAACGGCCTCGGCGCGACGGTCAGGGTCACCTCGGGCGGGCACGTGTACACGAAGTACAACGACGGCAAGTCCGGCTATCTCTCGCAGAGCGTTCTGCCTCTCTACTTCGGCCTCGGGGACGCGGCGGGCGTCGAGCGCGTTGAGGTCTCGTGGTCGTCGGGGAAAAAGAGCGTGCTCTCGCGGGGCATCGCGGTCAACAAGACGCTCACGATCTCCGAGCCGCGCTAGCGCTCATCTGTCATCCTGAGCGAAGCGAAGAACCCGCTCCCGCGCCTTCGACATTTCCGGAGCAGATCCCTCGTCGCTTCGCTCCTCGGGATGACAGCGTGGGTTGTCCTCGCGGCATCGCCGGCTCCAGAGAGGGGGCAAGCCCTGAAGTCGGCGACGGCTCTCATGGCGGCGGGCAAGTCCGACGAGGCCGTGCCGGCGCTCGAGGCGGCCGTGGCGGCCCGGCCGAAGGACGGCGCCGCGCTCGGGCTCCTGGCGGCGGCGTACTCGGCGGTCGGCGACGAGCGCTTCGAGGCGACCTACCGCCGCGCGATCGCGCTTTCGCCGGGCGACCTTCCGCTCCGGTTCGAGCTTGCCGAGTCGCTCTGGCAGGCGGGCCGCGCCGACGCGGGCAACGCCGAGATGGAACGCCTGTTGCGGCAGGCGAACGTTCCGCGCCTCCATCTTCGCTTCGCGTTCGAGCTCATCCGGCAGGAGCGGTTCGTGGACGCCTCGCGGGAGTTCGACCGGGCCTGCCGCGCGGCTCCCTGCGACTCCGAGGCGCTCGAGGCGTGGGGAGGCACGCTTCTGGAGACCGGACGGTTCGCCGAGTCGGCGGACCGCTTCCGGAAAGCGGTCGCGCGGGATCCCGGCCGCGTCACGGCGCGGCAGGGCCTCGGCCGCGTGCTCCTCCTCTCCGGCGACCCGGCCTCCGCCCGGCGCGAGCTCTCGCGCGCCGTCGAGGAGAAGGCCTCTTCGCCCGAGGTTCTCCTGGACCTGGGCCGCGCGCTCGAGGCCCTCGACCAGCCGGAGGCCGCCGAGGAGACGTACCGCAAGGTGATCGCCATGGCCCCCGGGCTTCCGCGGGCGCGATACGCGCTCGGCACGCTCCTCGCCCGGCGCGGGCGCGAAGAGGAGGCGCGGCGGGAGATCGCGCTCTACCAGGAAGCCTTCGAGCGCTCGCAGCGGGAGCGCTTCCGGGCGGGGGCGCGCCGCGCGGAGCTCGCGCTGGGATGGACGAGCCTCGCCGGCGGGAAGGTCGAGGAGGCCCTCGCGCAGTTCGAGCGGCATCCGGGGGACCCCGAGGCGCTGCGCGGCAAGGCCGCCGCGCTCTCGCTTCTCTCCCGCCACGCCGAAGCGCTCGACGCGCTCGAGCGCGCGCTCTCCCTCTCGCCCGAGGACCCGCGCATCCGCTATGCGCTTGCCCGCGAGCGTGGGAAAGCGAAGGCGCCGTGAGGCCCGCCGCGGCGGCGGCTGCCGCGTTCTTTCTTGCCGGCCCGCTCGCCCTCGCCCCGGCGCGCCGGCCGGCTCCGGCGAAGTCGCCCGACGCGGGCTGCCGCGCCGTCTTTACCGATGTCGCCGCGCGCGCCGGCCTGAAGTTCACCCACGAGCGCGGCTCGACGCCGGCCCACCAGCTTCCCGAGACGATGGGCTCTGGCGTGGCGTGGCTCGACTACGACGGCGACGGCTGGATGGATCTCTACGTCGTGCAGTCGGGCCCGTTCCCGCCCCAGGGGAGCCCGCGCGCGCAGGACCGCCTCTTCCGCAACAACGGCGACGGGACCTTCACCGACGTCACCGCGAAGGCGGGGTTGAAGGACGCGGCGTACGGGATGGGGGCGGTCGCGGCCGACTACGACAACGACGGGTTCACGGACCTCTTCGTCACGAACTTCGGAGGCAACATCCTTTACCGCAACAACGGCGACGGGACCTTCACCGACGTGACGGTGAAGGCGGGCGTCGCCGGCTCCGGCTGGTCCACCTCCGCCGCGTTCGCCGACTTCGACGGAGATGGACTCCTGGACCTCTTCGTCGTGCGGTACCTCGACTACTCCGTCGAGAAGAACTACTTCTGCGGCGACGCGGTCACCGGCCGTCGCGACTACTGCCACCCGAGCCTCTATCCCCCGGTCGGCAACCTCCTCTTCCGAAACAACGGAGACGGGACCTTCACAGACGTCACGGGCTCCTCCGGCGTCGGGGCGGCGCTCGGCAAGGGGCTGGGCGTCGTCGTGGCCGACTTCGACGGCGACCGCCGGCCCGACGTCTACGTCGCCAACGACACGACGATGAATTTTCTTTTCCACAACCTCGGAGGCATGAGGTTCGAGGACGTGTCGCTCTACTCCGGCGCCGGCGTCAACGCGGCCGGCCGCGCCTTCGGGGGGATGGGCGTGGACGCGGGGGACCTCGACGGGGACGGCCTTCCCGACATCGCCGTCGCGAACTTCGAGGCGGAACCCAACAGCCTCTTCCGCAACCTCGGCTCGATGGTCTTCGAAGACGTCTCGGGCGTCTCCGGCTTCGGACCGCCGGCGTTCAACTTCTCCGGCTTCGGCCTGAACCTCTTCGACGCGTCGAACTCGGGGCGCCTGGACGTCTTCATCGCGAACGGCCACGTCCTGGAGGTCCCGAAGATGCAGGGCGTCGCGTACGCCGAGCGGCCGTTCCTCATGTGGAACGACGGGAAGGGGAAGTTCGCCGGGCGCGGCTGCGGCGAGCCGTTCCGGCGCGCCCTCGTCGGCCGCGGATCGGCCGTCGCCGACTACGACAACGACGGCGGCATGGACATCGCCGTGTCCAACTCCGGCGGCCCGCTCGAGCTCCTGAGATCCGAAGGGAAGCGCGGCAACTGGGTCGGAATCGTCCTGCGCGGCAGGACCTCCAACCGCCAGGGGGTCGGTGCGCGCGTCACGCTGGAGACGGCGGCGGGGAAGCAGGTGCGCGAGGTGAAGGCCGGCGGCAGCTATCTCTCCTCGAGTGATCCGCGGATCCACTTCGGGATCGGGTCGGCGATCGCCGTCGAGCGCGTCGTGATCGATTGGCCGTCGGGCATCTCGCAGGAAGTCCGGGACGTCAAGCCCGGCCGGTACCAGACGATCGAGGAGCCGTCGCGCCCCGATCTGGCAAGATGATCCGGTGGCCGCCCTTCTCCTCTTCGCCGCGCTCTCTCTGGCGCCGGCCCCGCGTCCCGCCGTTTCGCCGCGGCCGCGCGCGGACGACCTGCCCGCGCAGGCGGGCGAGGCGCGCCGGAGGGGAGACCTCGCCGCGGCGCGCCGGCTCTACGAGGAGGCCCTCCGCCAGGACCCGGACAACGGCCCGGTCGCGCTCGCGCTCGCCGAGACCCTGACGGACCTGGGAGAGTCGCGGGCGGCCGAGGACCTTCTCCTGCGGCTCGTGCGCTCGCTTCCGAACAGGCCGGAGCCCCGACGGGCCCTGGCCCGGGCGTACCTGCACGACGGGAAGTCCTCCGAGGCGTTGACCGAAGCGCGCCGCGCGGCAGAGCTCGACCCGGACAACCTCGAGAGCCGCCTCGTCCTCGCCTCCGCTCTGCGGGCGGCGGGCCGGCCCGCGGAGGCGGTCGAGGAGATCGAGAAGGCGGCGAAGGGATCGCCGCGCGACGCGCGCGCGCTCCACGAGCTGGCGATGGCCTACGCCTGGCTGGAGGACCCGAGGACCGAGGGCGCCTTCGAGCGCGCGATGGCGGCCGCCCCGGACAACCTCGATGTTCGCTTCGATTTCGTGAAGTACCTGTGGCAGATCCGCGATTTCGATCGCGGGAATCGGGAGATGGAAGGCGTCATCGTGGCCGCGCCCCCCGGCTTGAAGACGAAGGCGCGGACCGAGTACGCGGCGAGCCTGATGGAGCAGCAGCGGTACACGCAGGCGGCCCGGGAGCTTGAGAGAGTCTGGAAGGATGGGGCGCGCGACTACCAGGTCCTGCTCTCCCTGGGCGCGTCTCTCGGGCAGATCGGCCGCTTCGAGGAGTCGGTCAAGCGTCTCCGCGAGGCGATCGCGGCCGCTCCCGAGAGGCTTCCGGCGCACCACATCCTCGGGCGCATCCTTCTGCTCGAGCAGAAGCCGGAGGAGGCCGTCGCGGAGCTCGAGCGCGCCGCGGCCCTGCAGCCCGACTCGGCGGGGATCCAGCTCGATCTGGGGAGCGCCTGCGAGGGGGCGAAGAAGCTCGACAAGGCGGAGGCGGCCTACCGGGAGGCGTTGAAGCTCGACGAAACGCTCACCCGGGCGCACTACAGCCTCGGGACGCTACTGGCGCGGACGGGACGGCGGGAGGAGGCCGCGCGGCACATCGCCGTGTACAGGGCCGCCTTCCAGAAGGAGCAGGAGGCGGCGTTTCGCGGGGGCTCCCGGAAGGCCGAGCTGAACCTGGGGTGGGTGGCCCTGCGCGGCGGCCAGCCCGAGCGGGCGCTCGAGCAGTTCGAGCGCCATCCCGACGACCCGGACGCCTTGAAGGGCGCTGCGCGGGCGCTCGTCCGGCTCGGCCGCGACGCCGAGGCGTTCCAGAAGTACGAGCGCGCCGTCGCGCTCGCGCCGGACGACGCGGCCCTGCGCTACGAGCTCGGCAGGGAATACGACCGCGCGAGGAAGAAGTGAGGAAGGCGCTGGCCCCGGCCGTGGCCTTCGCCGTGTTCGCGGCGTTCCTCGCCGCCGCGACGCCGAAGGCCCCGGCTCCGGCCCGCAGCAAGGACGCGGGCTGCCCGGTCGTCTTCACCGACGTCGCGGCCGCGGCCGGCCTGAAGTTCACGCACGAGCGCGGCGCGACGCCGGAGCACCAGCTCCCCGAGACGATGGGCTCGGGACTGGCCTGGCTCGACTACGACAACGACGGATGGATGGACCTCTACGTCGTGCAGTCGGGCCTCTTCCCTCCACGCGGCGAGCCCGGCTCCAACGACCGCCTCTACAGGAACCGCGGCAACGGGACCTTCGAGGACGTCACGGAGAAGGCCGGCATCCACGGCCGCGCGTACGGGATGGGAGCCATCGCCGCCGACTACGACAACGACGGCTCGACCGACGTCTTTGTGACGAACTTCGGCCGGAACATCCTCTACCGCAACCGCGGCGACGGGACCTTCGAGGACGTGACGGCGAAGGCGGGAGTCGCCGGCTCCGGCTGGTCCACGAGCGCCGCCTTCGCGGACTTCGACGGCGACGGCCGCCTCGATCTCTTCGTCGTGCGGTACGTGGACTACTCCGTCGAGAAGAACTACTTCTGCGGCGACGCGCGGACGGGCAAGCGCCAGTACTGCAATCCCAGGGTGTATCCGCCCGTCTCGAATCTGCTCTACCGGAACAACGGCGACGGCACGTTCACCGACGTCACGGAGTCCTCCGGCATCGGCCAGGCCCGCGGCAAGGGGCTCGGCGTCGTCGTTGCGGACCTGGACGACGACGGGAAGCCGGACATCTACGTCGCCAACGACACGACGATGAACTTCCTCTTCCACAACCTCGGCGGGATGAAGTTCGAGGACGTCTCGCTCATCTCCGGCGCGGGCCTGAACCGCAGCGGCCAGCCCTCGGGAGGGATGGGGGTCAACGCCGGCGACCTCGACGGCGATGGCAGGCTCGACCTCGTCGTCGCCAACTTCGAGGCGGAATGGAACGGCTTCTACAGGAACGTCGGCTCCGGCGTCTTCGAAGACGCCTCCGGCCCGAGCGGCTTCGGCATCCCCGCGTTCAACTACTCCGGCTTCGGCTTGAACCTCTTCGACGCCGCCAACGCGGGGCGTCTCGACGCTTTCATCGCCAACGGCCACGTCTCGGAAGCGCCCACGATGCAGGGCGTGACCTACGCCGAGCGCCCGTTCCTTCTCTGGAACGACGGCAAGGGGAAGTTCGCCGAGCGGGCGTGCGGGGAGCCCTTCCGCAAGGAGATGGTCGGCCGGGGCTCGGCCGTCGCCGACTACGACAACGACGGCGACATCGACATCGCCGTCTCCAACTCGGGCCAGCCGCTGCAGCTCCTCCGCAACGACGGCAAGCACGGCAACTGGATCGGCTTCGTCCTCCGCGGAAAAAAATCAAACCGTCAGGGCATCGGCGCGCGCCTGACGCTCGAGACCGACGCCGGCAAGCAGGTCCGCGAGAGCAAGGCCGGAGACAGCTACCTCTCCTCGAGCGACCCAAGAATCCACTTCGGCCTCGGCGCGTCCACGCCGAAGCGCCTGGAGATCCGCTGGCCCTCCGGCATCGTCCAGGAAGTCCGGGATCTGAAACCCGGCCGCTACCAAGCGATCGAAGAGCCACCGGCCGTCCCTGAAAAGAAGTAACGCGGAAAGGCCGCCTCGGAGCCGGCGTCGTTCCCCTCCGTCGGCACGCGGCGGCCGGCCGCACGAGTTGAAACCGGCCGCCGCTGAGGGTTCCTCGCAGTGTCACCGTGGCGCCGGCTGGGGCGCTCCATGCTCGTCACCCATCACCGACTCCGGGAAACGCCGCCGGCTCCGGGGCTCTCAGTCCCGCTGATGTCGATCTGAAGGGCCGACGGGTGGCGCCGGACGGAGACCTCGCGCGCGGGCGGAGAAGCCTCCCCTTAGTCCGACCGGCCCAATGCGCCCGCAGTCCGCGCGCGAGGTGGACGGAGACAGGACCCGGCAGCCCGTATTACCGCGAATTCAACCCAATCAGCCGATGGCCGTGCCCGGCGCTTCTTCAAGCAGCCGGTTGACCTTCGCGGCCAGGATGAAGTCATTCTCGTGAAGCCCGCCGATCTTGTGCGTCCAGAGGACGAGATCCACCTTGTTCCAGTGGATCGCGATGTCGGGGTGATGCCCCTCTTCCTCCGCGATATCGGCAACTCGGTTGACGAACTCCAGGGCCTTCCTGAAGTCCCCGAACTCGAAGCGGCGCGCCAGGCGAGTCCCGTTCTCCTCGAGCCTCCAACCAGCCGAGCCCGCCAGAATCCGCCGCGCCTCTTCCTCGGCCAGCGGCGGGATGCCCCCGCGGCACGGCACGCAGTGCTTCGAGGCGAGCGATCCCGAGCTCACGCAGGGATTCTGTCGAACCGGGACGTGCGAAGCAAATTCGAGCGGAGGGATCTCAATTGTTCTTCTTCCGGATCTCTTCGAGGAGTTGCCTCAGTACCGGCAGGGATCGCTGATCCTTGGGTCGGTTGGCTGCCTCCTTCGAGCGAATGACGTCCTGAAGGGCTGCGACGTTGATCTCCACGCCTCCGACTCGGATCGCGACCGAGCTCTTCGACAGGTCCTCGAAGCCCTGTGTTCCCGAAGGGTGAAAGGAGATATCGAAGTCACCAAACCGCGTGACCAGGTTCAAGACCTGAACGTTCGAGAGAAAGGCGGCATCTCGAGGGAATGGGATGCCCTCCGCGGCGTTGGGTGCCCGGATGCGTGCATCGAGTTCCTCCAGAGCCCCGGCCAGCCGGCGCAAGTCCGCCGGGTCTCGCGCCGGGCAGACGTCGACGTCGAACGTGGCGATGGGGGAGCCTTGAAGGACCGCGGCAAGACCTCCGATGAGGACGTACCGGACACGGTAACGATCGAGGCAGGCGAAGATCTCGTCGGCCTGGAGGAGGCTCAAGCTATTCCTCGCGAATCAGGGGGCCTTCGGGCCGAATGGAGAAATAGAAGCGCAGAAACGCCGCGTTGGCCTCGAGCCTCTGTTCCGGCGTCCAGGCGAGACGCTCGACAATCAAGCTCCGGTCATGCGCCTCGGGGTCGTCGTCCTGCATCTTGAGGGCTTCGCGGAGCGCATCCGAGTTTCTCCGATCTTCCTTGTCCATCTCGCGACCAGTATAACCACGGAACACCAATGGTGCCGGGCGTTTCCACGGAACGCGAGGATGGAGCGCGTAGAAGTTGACCCGGAGAATCGCTTACCGGATAATGCGCCCCTTCCTGGACGACTGGGAGGTCGTTCAATGGTAGGACAACTGGCTCTGGACCAGTGAATCGGGGTTCAAGTCCCTGCCTCCCAGCCAACACGTCGCTCCGGCTGCGCGAGGGGCCTGCGCCCTGCGGGCGCACCGGCGAGCGACTCGGCCGGATGCGGCCTCGATCGCTCGCCTGGCCCCTCGCTCCGCCTCCGCTCCCGCGGCGCGCGCCTCCTCGCTCGGTGACTTCGCGAGACTACGCGCGCCGCGACCGGGGCTGGGCACGAATGCCCCATATTCTCCTCGTCGCCGGGTACGAAACATCCGCTGCGCAGCCGCCGGAAGGGACCTCGTCCTGCCGGTGACGAACGAGCCTTGGACGGAAGAGGCGCGGTCGGTTCCACCCTTCGCCTACCACACGCCGTCCCTTCTGGAGGAGGCCGCGCGGCAGTGACAGGACGCACGGATACGGTGTCATTTCGGCAACCCGCGGGAAGGCCAGACGTAAGTTCTCCTGTCGGTCGCTCGATCGGCTCCGATCGACAAGGAGAGTGCGCCGTGAGGACGATGGGCTTTCTCAAGTCTCTGCCGGCATGCTGCTTGATCGCTTCCGCTCCCTTGCTCGCCCGGCAGGCAAAGCCTGTCGCCGACGACGTTCGCTCTCCCTGCCGGGCCGTGCACACGTTCGACTTCTGGGTCGGCGACTTCGACGCGACGCCGTGGAACGATCCGGCGGCGCAGGTCCGGGGGCGCCTTCACAACACGCGCGAGTATGAGGGGTGCGTGATCGTGGAGCGGTGGGAGGGTGTGAATGGCTCCCGGGGCATGAGCATGTCCTTCTACGACGTCAACCGGCACGCGTGGCGGATGGTGTGGAACGGCGACGACAACCGATCGAACGATTTCGAGGGCTCGTACCGGGACGGCGCGATGCGTTTCGAGGGGTGGATCCTCGACGGCGACGGGAAGCGGCTGCTGGCGTCGAACGTGCTGGAGAACGTGTCGCCCGACACCATACGGCACATCTATTCGACCTCCTCCGACGGGGGAAAGACCTGGGTGGTCAGGAGCGACGGGCGATTCGTCCGGCGCAAGCCATAGCGTCGGGCTTTCCCCGCATTATTCATGAACGACTCCGGCCGCCGCTCCGATCTTTTTCGCCGATGCGGCGTCAGCGCTCCTCTCCGATGCGCTTTGGCATCGCCGTCGTCGCGCTTCCTGGCCTCGACGAAGAATCTCTGTCGCGGACAACGTGTTCCCGGCGGTTCCATCGAGGAAGTGTGACAAGAAGACGTCCTCTCAACGAGATACGCGTGTTTCGGCCGGGTGTCCATGAATAATCCGGGCTAGGGGGAGATTCTCGGCAGGATCCGGGAGCTGACTCGCTGAATTCTGTTGAAGTGGTCGTCGTGGGTGAGGACGATGGCTCCGACGTTGGCGGCGGTGGCGGCGATCCAGATGTCGTTCGTGGGGATCGGGGTCCCGGCGCGGCGGAGGGCGACGGCGATCTCGGCATAGACTCGTGCCACTTCTCCGTCCACGACGAGCTCGTTGACGACGGGGTTGCTCAGGAACTCGCGGAGCTCCTCGAGGTTTCGTTCGAGGCGGGCCCCCGTGAGAAATCCCATCCAGAGCTCTCCAACGACGACGGAGGGCAGGCCGATCCACTCCGCGGATTCCAGGAGACTCACGACCCTCTCGTCACCGCGTTTGAAATGGCTGTAGGCCGAGGTGTCGAGACAGTAGCGGTTCAACGCCAGAGGTCCTCGTCAATCGCTTCGGTAGCCTCGATCGCCTTCGTGAACCGTTTCAGCTCGGCTTCGCTCCAGGTTCCCGCCAGGCGGCGCAGACCGTTCTTGCGCCCGTGAGGCAGGGCCACATCGAGTCCCTGACCGAGCAACTCGATGACCGTCTTGTTCAGCGATTTCCCGCGGCGGCGCCTCTCCTTTTCCAGGGCCTTCGCAATCGGGGGCGGGAGGTTGCGGACCGTCAGATGCTTCATCTATATGCATTCTACGACTGCGATACGATGCAGTCAACCGAGCCTTCGATCTCGGGGCGTGGTCCGATGAGCTTCGTGTTGAACGTGCTCGCGTTCGTGTTCATCGGCCTCCAGATCCGTCCGATCCTGGCGAGTCTCGCGCCCGGCACGCGCGCGCTATCTCTTGGTGGCGGGAGCGGTCCTCGTGACGGTGATCGTGGTGCGGATCGCCTGGGTCATGACGCCCGGCGAGCCGTCGCCGCGGCCCGGCGAGCGATCCTGGACATGAGGGCCAGGGATGAAATCGGCGACGCCGCGTTCCACCGGCTGGAGGAGGAGCTCGACTGGGTGGAAATGGGCACGCGGTCCGGTCTCTAGGAGTCCGGCTCCCTCAGGCTGAGTTTACTCCCCGGTGTCCGTTTCGCCGCGCGGGGTCCTCGAGAGGCTGAGACCGACTCAGCGCCCGTCCGCCTTCTTGCCCGCCAGCGTCAGACAGGTGCTGCTCGCCCGGGCGACGAGGCTGCCGGTCTCATCCGTGACGTCGCACTCGACCAGGCCGACGGTCTTGCCGCGCTTGACGACGCGCCCCTCGGCTCGGAGCCGGGCGTTCCAGACCGGCTTGAGAAAGTTGACCTTCAGCTCGAGCGTGGTGAAGGTCTCTCCCTCCTCGAGCGTCGACGCGTAGGCGATGCCCATCGCGGCGTCGGCAATGTCGCAGAGAATTCCGCCATGAAGCGTTCCCATCGGGTTGGCGTGCTGGGGGCCCGCTTGCATCTCGAAGACTGCGCTGCCTGGCTCGACCGCCACCAGGCGAAATCCGATCAGGCCGGCCACCGGCGGGTAAGGCGCCTCCCCGCGAAGCATCGCCTGGACCCATTCGAGCATCGTGGCCATGCGTTCTCCGGAGTTGTCTGGCTTCCCGTCCCGGTCGGCTTCAGTTGGCGGGAGGAGTGGCCGCCGAACAGGTCAAGTCGGGTCGCAGCAGGACGATTCTCGTGGTCGAGGAGCGGACGAGCGGGACCGCCCTGGCGTTGACGGCGCGGGCTTCCGTGTCGCCGAGCGCCTTCGTCAGGACCGGACCGTCGTCGATTTCCGCGAGGTTCTTGAGCATTCGCGATGACACGACCTCGCCGGCCTCGACGCCGAAGATGGGGCGCCACGCGAAGAAGTGCGCGACGTCCGCCTTTTCCAGCGCGGGACGGTAGTCGGCCTTGAGCCAGGCCAGGTAGTCCTCCATCCTGCCCGGGGCCACCTGCGTCCTCGTCTCCAGCCAAGAGGCCCATGGGCGCGTCCGCCTTGTTGATCTCGAGCTCGGGCTGCCGCACCGCATACTGGCGAGTCTGCCTAGTGTAGCACCGCTCGATCTTGCGGGAGAGCTTCTTCCATCCCCGCTCTCCCAGCACTCTCACGACAACCGGCGGGCCGTCGAGGTCGCCGAACTTCATGACCGGCACGACGGTCGTGTACTCCGTTGTGTCACCGGCGTCCGCGCGCGCTGAATCCAGAGCCGCTTTCCGGGTTTCTTCTGCAGCTTTCGCGCGACTTCCTCGGCGCGCCGCGAGGCGTGAGCCTTCTGCGCCTCCAGCAGAGCGGGCCAGGCCGCCTCCCCGCCGTCGCGGATGGTGACGGCCCAGTCGCTCGCCGTCGCAAACAGGCTGCGATCCTCCGCCAGCCACGTCGGACTGGGAGTGAAGCCGAGCCCGCTGACCTCGTACAGCGTCACCTTCTGAGATTTTCCTCCGGCCTCGACCGTGAGATCGAGCGCGCGCTCGATGCTCGCTTCCCCTTCCGGCAGCAAAGGCAGGCGCCCGCCCGGCGCGGCGAGCAAGGCTCTCTCCATTTCGCCGGTCAAGATCGCGTCGATCGGGGAGTAGAACGCGGGGCCGGCGAGTTGCTTTTCACCCTTTTCGGACTTGTTGCTCCAAGGGGCTTTCCCGCCGGCGATGCGGAAGCGCTCATCCACCGGTCCTTTGAGATAGTCGTTGCCCGTGGCGTCGATCTCGGTGGCAATTCCCTTGCCGTCCAGGACGATGCGCGTCGTGATGCGGGGCCCCCGCCCCCGATCGTTGAACGCGAAAAAGTTGTGCCGCGCGCCGTCCGGCGTGCTCCACAGAGCCAGCACGCCCGCCTTGTTCCCCGCGAGCAGCATGGTGTAGCGCACGGCGTCGGCCGGGACTTCCGGCGGCACGGTCACGAGGGAAGCCTGCACGTCCTTCGGGGGCGTCTGGGTCTGTTGCCCGTTTGCGCCGGCCGAGCCGCCCACCGCGGCGATCATCAGGCCCATCAGCGAGGCAACCAAACGAGCCGCGTACCCGGAGAGATTCATGGCTTCCCCCTTCCAGGAATCTCCGGATGATCCGCCAAGTCCCTCCGGCGCGGCAACCCGCGAGGGGCTCGATTAGAAGCGCTGGATCCGCTCGACCAACTGGTCGGCCTTTTCGGGGCCGAGAAGCTCGTCGGTTGTCGGGTAGAGGACCTGCTCCTCTTTGAGGTTGTGGTCTCCGAGGACGGCGTGAAGGCTGCGGCGCAGCGCATCAACGGGCGCGTCCTTCTCCGCGATGCCCGCTTCGATCTTCTGCAGCAGGGCCTCGATTTCTCGGTGTTCCTCGCGCATGACCGCCGTGGGACCCGCCGTGGGCGGCATGCCGGTCGTCTCTTCGAAGGCAGGAAACAGGATCTCCTCCTCGAACGCGATGTGCCGGCGGAGGCCCGCGGCGAACGCGGCATAGTGGTCGCGAGCCGACCGCAGATCGTCTTCGGCCCTCTTTTGAAAGGCCGCCGCTTCGAGCGCTTCGAGCCGGTCGTGATCCCACGAGAGCGCCTCGTTGACTCCGCGGGCCGATCCTGGCGTGGCTCCGCGACGCGTGATGGCGATCGTCCACGCGGGCGGCCCCGGGCGCAGGTGTGACCACTCGAAGAGCCCCCGGCGCTCCGCCTGCAAGTGCCGGAGCAGGTCGTCGCCAGCGTCGCCCACGGTGGCCACGAGGGTGTCCCCGGGCGCGAGCCTGTCGAACGCGGTCAGGGCATTATTTGGGCGCTCGCCTGCGGGGATCGAGCGCAGGTCGAGCGGTTCTTCGGGAGAGAGGTTGGTTGTCATGCGCGAATCCCCTTTCAGCGGACGATCGCACGCGGACGGCTCTGCCCCGTATGATCCCGGTCATACCGCGCGACGAGGGGCGGCAGGCGACTACCGCGCTCGCCCCCGCGGGGTGTGCGCATACAATTCCCCCGTCATTCCCCTGTTTTCTCGAGAGGAGCCGTATGAACAGAGCCGTCGCCGTCGCCTTCGTTTTCGTCCTCGCGTCCCCCGGCGTTGCCGCGCCCCCCGAGGCGAAGAAGGGGGAGCGCCCCGCGAAAGAGGGGAAGGTCGCCGAGAAGCCCGAGAAGCCGAAGGAGCTCTTCTCCGCCGAAACTTTCAAGGGGCTCGAGCTGCGGGGGCTCGGCCCGGCGGTCACGTCGGGGCGCGTTACGGACTTCGCGGTCCTGGCGCGGGGGGACACCCTCTACGCCGCGGCGGCGTCCGGGGGAGTCTGGAAGACCACGAACCACGGCACGAGCTTCAAGCCGATCTTCGACGAGCAGGGGTCGTACTCGATCGGCTGCGTCGCGGTCGATCCGAAGGACCCGCTCGTCGTCTGGGTCGGGAGCGGCGAGAACAACAGCCAGCGCTCCGTGTCGTACGGCGACGGCGTCTACAAGTCCAGCGACGGCGGGAAATCGTGGGAGAACGTCGGCCTGAAGAATTCAGAACACATCGGCCGGATCGTGATCGACCCGCGCGACTCGCACCGCGTCTTCGTCGCCGCGCAGGGGCCCCTCTGGGCCGAAGGCGGCGACCGCGGGCTCTACCGGACGACGGACGGCGGCAAGAGCTGGAAGAGGGTTCTCCACATTTCTGACGACACGGGCGTCAACGAAGTCTGGATCGACCCGCGCAATCCCGACACGATGTACGCGTCGAGCTACCAGCGGCGGCGGCACGTCTTCACGCTGATCGACGGCGGGCCAGGGTCTGCGATCTACAAGTCCGTGGACGGCGGCGAGAACTGGAAGAAGCTCGAGAAGGGACTGCCGAAATCGGACAAGGGGCGCATCGGGCTCGCCGTGTCGCCGGCGAACCCCGACATCGTCTACGCCGTCATCGAGGCGTCGGCCAAGAAGGACAAGGGCTTCTACCGCTCGACGGACGGCGGCGGAAGCTGGGAGCGGATGGGCGACCAGGTCTCGACGTCGCCGCAGTATTACAACGAGATCGTCCCCGACCCTCAGAACAAGGACCGTGTCTACGCGATGGACACCTGGATGATGGTGACCGAGGACGGCGGCAAGACGTGGAGGAAGGTGGGCGAGAAGTTCAAGCACGTGGACAACCACGCGCTCTGGATCGACCCGGAGAACACCGACCATCTCATCGCGGGGTGCGACGGCGGCGTCTACGAGTCGTGGGACCGAGCGGCGGCCTGGGCCTTCCGGGCGAACCTGCCGATCACGCAGTTCTACCGTGTGGCCGTGGACAACGACGCCCCCGCGTACAACGTCTGCGGCGGAACGCAGGACAACTTCACGCTCTGCGGCCCGTCGCGCACGCTGACGACGCACGGCATCCGCAACTCCGACTGGTACGTGGCGACAGGCGGCGACGGCTTCCAGCCGCGCATCGACCCGACGGACCCCAACGTCGTCTACGCCGAGTCGCAGCACGGCGGGCTCGTCCGCCACGACCGGAAGACGGGGGAGCAGGTCGGCATCCAGCCGCAGTCCGGGGCCGGCGAGGCCCCGCTGCGCTGGAACTGGGACTCGCCGCTCATCATCAGCCCGTTCTCGCACACGCGTCTCTACTTCGCGGCGCAGCGCGTCTTCCGGAGCGACGACCGCGGCGATTCGTGGACGCCCGTCTCCGGCGACCTGACCGCCCAGATCGACCGCAACAAGCTCCCCATCATGGGGCGCGTCTGGAGCGTCGACGCCGTCGCAAAGAACGCCTCGACGAGCTTCTACGGCAACATCGTGTCGCTCGCCGAGTCGCCGAAGAAGGAGGGCCTCCTCTTCGCCGGCACCGATGACGGCCTCGTGCAGGTGACCGACGACGGCGGCGGCTCGTGGCGGAAGATCGCGAGCTTCCCGGGAGTGCCGGCCCAGACGTACGTCTCCTATCTCGTCCCGTCCTGGTTCGATCCGAACGTCGTGTTCGCGGCGTTCGACGACCACAAGCGCGGCAACTTCGCGCCGTTGCTCTTCCGGAGCGACGATCGGGGCGCGACCTGGGCTTCGATCGCGGGCGACCTGCCGAAGCGAGGCACCGTGTACGCGGTCGCGCAGGACTTCGAGAAGCCCGACCTGCTCTTCGCCGGGACGGAGTTCGGCCTCTTCTTCACGCTCGACGGCGGCAGGAAGTGGATCCAGTTGAAGGGCGGCCTGCCGCCGATCGCGGTGCGCGACCTCGCGATCCAGCGGCACGCGAACGACCTGGTGCTCGCCACCTTCGGGCGCGGCTTCTACGTCCTCGACGACTACTCCGCGCTGCGGCGCGTCTCGAAGGAGTCGCTCGAGAAGGAAGCCGCCCTCTTCCCGGTGAAGTCCACGGAGTTCTACGTGCCGGCGGAGCCGCTGGGGCTCAAGGAGAAGTCTTTCCAGGGGGAGGCGTTCTACGAGGCCCCGAACCCCCCGTTCGGCGCGGCGGTCACGTACTACCTGAAGGACGAGATCAGGAGCCGCCGCGCCGCGCGCCAGGAGGAGGAGAAGCGGACGGTCGAGCGCGGCCACGAGGTCTCCTATCCGAGCTGGGAGGACCTGAAGTCGGAGGCGCGGGAGGAAGATCCCGCCGTCATCCTGACCGTGAGCGACGAGAACGGCAACGTCGTCCGCCGCGTCACGGGGCCGGTCAAGGCGGGGTTCCATCGCGTCGCGTGGGACCTTCGCTACCCGGCGCCGAACCCGACCGACCCAAAGCCTCCGAAAGACGACAACCCGTTCGCGGACAAGCGGGAAGGACCGCTGGTGGCCCCGGGGACCTACCGCGTGACGATGGCCAAACGGGTCGACGGCGTCGAGACGCCGCTGTCGGAGGCGCAGGCGTTCACCGTGCAGACGGTCGGGAGCGGAGGACTCGGGAAGGAGCAGCGCGCCGAGCTCCTCGCGTTCCAGCGGAAGACGGCGAGCCTCCAGCGCGCGGTCCTCGGCTCTGGCAAGCTCGTCAAGGAGACGCTCGAACGGATCTCCGTCTTGAAGAAGGCGCTCGTCGACACGACCGGCGCCGACGCGAAGCTCTACGCCCAGGCGAGCGCGCTCGAGGCGCGCCTGAAGGACGTTGGAGAGGAGCTGTCGGGCGGGACGGTCCGCTCGCACTATTACGAGCCGGGGCCGCCATCCATCGCTGAGCGCGTTTCCTCGATCGTCTCCGGGCACTGGTCGACGACCGGAATGCCGACCGCGACGCACCGGAAGGCGTACGACCTGGCGGCCCACGACTTTGCCGGCGTCCTCGCGCTCCTGACGCAGATCGTGGAGGTCGACCTGAAGGCCCTCGAGGACCGAGCCGAGGCGCTCGGCGCGCCGTGGACGCCGGGCCGCGTGCCGAAATGGAAACCGGAGTAACCGTCGCTAGCGGCATTCGGGCGAGCGCATGGGATCTGTCGCTCAGCGAGTGTCACGGTAACCGCTCACCCTTGTCATCCTGAGCGATGCGAAGGATCTGCTCTCGTCGCTGCGCGACACCGGAGGCATGTTGCTGGTCTCGAAATGCTCGGCGACAGGGGACGAACGCGCCCTCGTCTAGAATCGCCTCGGCAATCACCCGATGACGCTCTCAGCGGGGACCCGGCTTGGTTCCTACGAGATCCTTTCGCTTCGGGCGAGGGGGGAATGGGGGAGGTCTACCGAGCGCGGGATTCCATGAATCCCATACCGTGCAGTCAATCCGCGAAAGGCTCGGGACCTGGAGATTCAAGGTCGCGGAGAATCAGGGTTATCGATAGGCTTCCGGGTCCGGCGGGATTGGGGCCGGGGGAGGAACAGCATGTCGACCGACTACCTGCGCTTCATCGACGCGCAGAAAGGCTGAGCATGCTTCTCCTCCCGGCGGCAATCGGATTCGAGTAGGAGGACGGGCAGGTTGGCGACGCGGGCGATCGTTCGGGCGCCGGGGAACACCTACCCCGAGGCGTTGACGCGGATCGAGCCCCGGCCCGGGGTGGACCTGGAGCTGGCGCGGCGGCAGCACAGGGGGTATGTCGCCACGCTGCGGCACGTGGGGCTCGAAGTGACGGAGCTTCCGGCGGACGACGAGCATCCGGACGCCGTGTTCGTTCAGGATCGGGTCTGCGTCGTGGACGGCCGCGCGATCGTGGGGCTCTCCGCGGTCGCGTCCCGCCGGGGAGAGGCGGCGCCGATCGTCGAGGCGCTCGCGCGGTCCTTTCCGATCGTCGAGCTGCCGCCACCTTCGTGTCTCGACTGGGGGGACGTGCTGATCACGGAGGATGCGCTCTTCGTCGGGCTGTCGGAGCGGTCCAACGAGGCGGCGGTCGAGGCGCTTCGCGACGTTTTCGGCTCGAAGCGCGGCGTGGAGGGGGTGCCGCTGCCTGCCGGTCTTCTTCACCTCCTGAGCGGGTGCGCCTACCTCGGGGATCGCCGGCTCCTCGCCGTCAGAGACCTCGAACCGTTCGCGCGATCGAGAGGGTTCCGTGTGGTTCCGGTCGCGGAAGCGGAACCGCTGGCCGGCAACGTCCTCGTTCACGGGAAATGGGCGGTCGTGCCGGCCGGATGCCCCGAGACGACGGCCCGGATCGAGGAAGCGGGATTTCGAGCGCAGCGGATCGCCGTGAGCGAGTTCGAGAAACGCGACGGCGGCGTGACCTGCCTGTCGGTTCTCTCCTGAGCGGCTGCCGTTCGGGCGCTCCCCTCGTCGCCGGCTGACTTAGGATCGGGCCGTGCGTTTGCCGTTCGCTCCTCCCCTCTCGCCCATGCTGTCCGCGGCGGCGGACGCCCTGCCCGGCGGCGAGGGGTGGCTGTTCGAGCCGAAGTGGGACGGGTTCCGGACGCTCGTGTTCCGCGACGGCGACGACATGCTGCTGCAGAGCCGCGACGAGAAGCCGATGAACCGCTACTTTCCCGAGCTCCTCGCGCCGCTCGCCGCGGCGCTTCCGGAGCGCTGCGTCGTGGACGGCGAGGTCGTCATCGTGGGGACGGGCGGGCTCGACTTCGAGGCGCTGCTTCTCCGCATCCATCCGGCCGCTTCGCGCGTCAAGCTCCTGGCGGAGGAGACGCCCGCGTCCTACGTCGCCTGGGACCTCCTGGCGCTGGATGACGAGGACCTGCGCGAGGCGCCGCTCTCGTCGCGCCGCGCTCGGCTGGAAAAGGCGCTGGCCCGCGCGGTACCTCCCGTCCACCTCTCCCCGGCGACGCGGGATCGCGCGCTCGCCGAGGACTGGTTTCGCCGTTTCGAGGGCGCGGGGCTCGACGGCGTCATGGCCAAGCGCCTCGAATCGCCGTACCGCGCCGGCGAGCGCACGATGATCAAGGTCAAGCACGCTCGCACCGCCGACTGCGTCGTCGCCGGTTTTCGTTGGCACAAGAACGGCGCCGGAACGATGGTCGGGTCGCTCTTGCTCGGGCTCTACGACGGGGAGGGGACGCTCCATCACGTCGGCGTCGCCGCGGCGTTCACCACCGCGATGCGCGAGCGGCTCGTCGAAGAGCTCTCCCCTCTGCGCGAGAACGCGCTCGAGGGGCACCCGTGGCGCGGCTGGGCGCGGGCGCAGGGCGAGGCGGCCGCGAAGGGGCAGCGCCTGCCGGGGGCGGCGAGCCGGTGGAACCGCGGCAAGGACCTCACCTGGGAGCCCCTGCGGCCCGAGCGGGTCTGCGAGGTTTCGTATGACCACATGCAGGGAACGCGCTTCCGGCATGCCGCGCAGTTCGTGCGCTGGCGGCCCGACAAGCGGCCGCGGGATTGCCGATACGACCAGCTGGAGGCCACGCCGCCTTACGAGCTCGAACGCGTCTTCGGGGCGCGCGGCTCGCGCCGGGCGGACCGCCACTCGCTCGACGGATCGTAGTCGGGATCGGGCGGCTCCGCGGCGGGACGCCGCTCCTCGGGAACGTGGCGCAGGTTCACGCGGATCCGCGTCCACGTGCTCGAGCGGCCGCGCAGGGAGTCCACGAGGACGTCGTCCACCTGGAGCAGCGCCGCGGCCTCGGGGTGGCGCGCCTTCCAGCGCTCGAGGCCGGCGAGCGCATCGTCCTTCTGTTTCGCGTTCGCGACGGTGACGAGCGGCTGCGTCAATTGGCGCCGGCCCCCTCTTCCTTCGACGGCCGGGCCCCCGCGCCGCGACGGGGCGACGCGCGGCGGCTCGTCGGACTGCTTCCTGTAGTGCGGCGGCCACGGCGCGTCGCCCAGGCCCGCGGCCTCCTGCGCCGCGGAGAGCTCGAGGAGGCCTTCGAGCGATCCGGCGGCGGCGTCCATGCCCGCCGACGCGTCGCCCCGCTCGGCCAGGCGCGCCGGCGCGGTGAGGAGCGTGAAAACCGCCGGATCGCAATCGGCGACCTCGGCCCATTCGAGCGGCATCGAGACGCGCGCGTCCGGCGTCGGGCGCACGGACCAGGCCGAGGCCACCGTGCGGTCTTTCGCGTTCTGGTTGTAATCGAGGAAGACGCCGTGGCGCTCCTCCTTCCACCATTTGCTCGTCGCGAGGTCGGGCGCCCGCCGCTCGACCTCGCGCGCGATGGCGAGCGCCGCGCGGCGCACCTGGTCGAACCCCCAGCGCCGCTCGAGGCGCGCGTTGACGTGCATGCCGCGCGATCCCGACGTCTTGGGCCAGCCGCGCAGGCCATGCTTCTCGAGCACGTCGCGGACGAGGAGGGCCACCCGCCGCACGTCATCCCACCCCACGCCCGGTCCGGGGTCCAGATCCACCCGGAGCTCGTCGGGATGCTCGAGGTCGTCGGCGTGCACCGGGTGCGGGTTCAGGTCGATGCAGCCGAGGTTGACGATCCAGAGCAGCTGCGCCGCGTCGCGGACGACGATCTCCCGCGCCGTCCGGCCCGACGGAAACGCCAGCTCCACCGTCTCGATCCACTCTGGGTGCGTCTCCGGCGCCCGCTTCTGATAGAACGGCTCGCCCTCCGCGCCGTGGACGTAGCGCTTCAGGACGATCGGCCGGCCGGCGATTCCGCGCAGCGCCCCTTCGGCGACCGCCGCGTAATACCTCGCGAGGTCGAGCTTCGTGTGTCCCGCCCGCGGAAAGAAGACCTTGGCCGGGTTGGTGATGACGACCTCGCGCCCGGCGGCCTCCAGGACGGTCTGCTCTCCCTTCCCCACGGGGGCAGTCTCGCCGGAATCGCGAGCGGCGCGCAAGGTGCGGCGGCTGGTTGCGCGCGCTCGATCTGATCGTCGCCCGGCGGGGGAGATAATCGGCGCGTGCCGGTTCGGATCTGGAGGGCCGGGGAACACGAGATCGCCGAGACGGTCCTCCGTTTGCGGCACCAGCCCCGGGACGAGGTGATCCTCGAGGCGCCTGAGGGCGCTGGCTCGCGGTGGCGGGTCCTGTCCGTCGAGAGAGACCCGCACGGATGGCGGACGAGGGCGACCCGCTGCCTCCCCGGATGCCGCGAGCATCCGGACCTCGACGGGGGGGGATGAGCGCGCCAGGTGGATTCGGCGCTCCCTGACTCCGATCCCGTGCCGCGGAGGGCTCCCGCGAGACCGAGTCAGACCGGGGAATCGGCTCCTATCGGATCGCCGGGCGTCGAGTTTCCTGCAGCGATCGAAGCGGCGGACGGGCCGCCTCCCGGAGGAACGCGAGAGAGGAGGCCTAGTTCCGGCCGGTGAGGAGCCTGCCGAGCACGACACCGGCGACGGCGAGCAGGAGAGCCATCAGGGCCAGGCCTCGCGTGGAAACCGCCGGCACGTTGACAGGCAGCAGAGCGGGGCTGGGCACGAAGGTCGGAGTGGCCGTGGAAGCGGGAACCGGTGTCGGGGTGTTCGTCGCGGTCGTCGTGGGGACGGGCGCCGTGGTCGTGGGGGTGTTCGTCGCGGTCGTCGTGGGGACGGGCGCCGTGGTCGTGGGAGTGTTCGTCGCGGTCCTCGTGGGGACGGGCGCCGTGGTCGTGGGAGTGTTCGTCGCGGTCCTCGTGGGGACGGGCGCCGTGGTCGTGGGAGTGTTCGTCGCGGTCCTCGTGGGGACGGGCGCCGTGGTCGTGGGGGTGTTCGTCGCGGTCGTCGTGGGGATGGGCGCCGTGGTCGTCGGGGTAGTCGTCACGGTGCTCGTGACGGTGACGGTGACGGTGGGAGGGACGCCCTTACCGAACGCCAGGCCGCGGGCGCCGGTCAGAAGCAACGAGAGAAACAGGAGCCGAGAAAAGTTTTTCACAACCTGTCCCCCTCAGAGGTGGGCGGAGTCTAGCACGGGCGCCGAGGCGCGCGGGCAACAGCGCCTCAGCGGGCGGCATGGCTCGCGCCGGAGACGACCGGCCCGCTCCGCCAGGGAGGCGTCGAGAACTCGGGCGGGATGAGCTCGACCAATCCGCCCGGACGTCTCCAGGTCAGCTCCAGGTAGGAACGGCCTGTCGTCCACGCGTAGCGGACTTCGAGGGAGTGCGCGCCGCTCTCGAGGGTCGCCTGGTTTTCGACGTCGCCGCCCGCGGGCACGTCGAGGAGAGTTCGACCGTCCAGCAGCAGGCGGCTCGGCCCGTTGGAGCGAAGGCCCAGCCAGTACTGCCCCGATTTCGGCGGCCGGAGCGTGGCGCGCCACCGCGCGAGAAACGCGCCCCCGGGGAAGGAAGGATCCTCCTGGATGTAGCGAAACCCGAGGAACGGATCCACCCGCAGCGTGTCGGGCCGTCTCGCGGGAAGATCGTCGAGACTTCCCTCGCCGCTCCAGACTTCTCCCGAGAAGCCGCCGACCGCGGTACGAAAGAGGAGCCGCGCCTCCACGGAACCGGGAGGCCCGACGGTGATTCGCGCCTCCGGCGTCGGGAGCATGCCCTCGAGCCGGACATCGTGGAGGCCGCGGGCCAGGAGGATCGTCGCGGGCTTCGCCGAGCCCGAGGGGCCGGTCTCGCGTGTCGCGAGTCTTCCGTCGATCCAGAGCGCCGCGTCTCCGGCGCCATGAAGCTCCAGCCGCTTCTCGCCGCTCTCGAGGGCCATCCACGATCCCTCCCACGTCGCCCGCGCGGGATACACGAGCATCTCGGGCGGCGACCAGGAATCCTCCGTGCCCCGCGGGCCGACGGTTCCGAGACCGGCCTCGTCGCGCTCGATGCGCTCGCCGTTGGGAGCCCGGTAGCGGGCGCGCAGAACGCGCGTCGCCGCGAGCTCCCCGGCGCCGACCCGGTACGCCGTGAAGCAGGCCGCGCGGCCGTTGCCGACGGCCTCCTCGCGCCCGTTGGGATAGAAGCGCCGGAGCATCGGGAGAAAAATCGCGTTGGAGGGGTAAACGAGGAAGGCGACGCTCTTTCCCTTCTCGTCCACGATCGGCAGGCGGGACGGGAGAGCGCCCACGTCCTCCCCCTCGACTCCCTTCGCCAGAAAGCGCGTCGGGCCGTAAGTGAAGAAGACGTCGCCCTGCCGGACTCCATCGACTCCCAGCTCGTACACCTTGACCGACGTCCCGAGCGCCGCGGCGTACTGCGCCTGCGCGGTGCTGTCGCCGTAGGGCGCGAGCGCGCGGTAGCTGACGAAGTATTCGCGGGTGTCGAGGTATGCGATTGCCCCGACGAGGACCGCGAGAGCGACCGTCGAGAGCCGCCGGAATCCCGCGGCGTCGAAGCGGGCCGCCGCGTGATCGAGGAGGGCCGCCGGGAAGAGCATCAGAGCGGGCCAGGCGCAAGCGAGCCTCTGCACGCTCGGCGTGTCGATCGTGAGGACCGCCCCGAGGAGGCCTCCCCAGAACCACAGCCCCAGGACGGCGAAGCGCCAGTCGCGAAGGTTGCGGAGCCCCCACGCGAGGCCGAGGAGCGCGAGGGCCGCCACCAGGGGAGAGAGGATCGATCCGAGGTGGACGGCCGGCTGATAGAAGACCGTCGGCTCCCCGTGCCGGAAGAAGACCTCGATGGTCATCCTGACCTGGTTGAAGACCACGCGCGCCCAGCTCGCCGGATGGCGTGTCAGGCTCTGCGCGACGGTCTCGCCGCGCCAGGCTTCCGGGTAGGCCATCCCCGCCGCGGCGAACACGATCGGCCGGTTCTGGGGAGAGAGAATCGATGTTTCGCGGTACCGGCCCGCAAACTCGTCCTGGTGTTTCCAGGACGTGACGGCGAGGGGCAGGAACGTCAGGCCGAAGGCGAGCAGCAGCAGCGCGACGAGCGGCGGGGTCCGCGGGCGCGGACGGGCGAGCAGGAGACCGATCGCGAGGATCGGCACGAGGAGAAGAAGGAGCTTCGCGGCGGCATAGAAATAGAGGCTCGCGCCGAGCAGGAAGCCCGCCAGGAGCGCGTCGCGCGGCCGGCCAAGGCGGATCGTCCGGAAGGCGAAGAAGAAGCCGGCCGCCCAGAGCGCGCCCGTCGGCGTGCTTTCCCCCGCGAGCCGGCTGAACTGGAGCGCGACCGGCGAGACGGCGAGAAGGGTCCCCGCGACGAGCCCCGCCCGGGGGCCCCAGAGGAGCCTGCCCGTCCGCGCCACGAAGAAGACGGCCGCGATGCCGCTGATGGCCGAGAGGAGCCTCAACCCGAAGACCCCGTCGCCGGCGACCTTCAGGAAACCCGCGAGGATATAGAAGTAGACGTTCGGAATGCCCCACCAGCCGTAGCCCGCCAGCGCGGGACGGGCGCCCTCGAGAACGCGGCGCGCTTCCATGCCCCGCTCCCCCTCGTCTCCGAAGATCCCGGGATGCGTGGTCAGCAGGACGAGCCTCAGCGCCGCGGCGGCGAGGACGAGGATCAGGACGGGGATCGCGTCGCCTCCGGCGTCCGGCGCTGCGGCGCGCGGGGCGGGCGCGCGCGTTCCGAGCGAGCCGAGGACGAGAACGAGGATCGCGACCCCGTACAGCCAGACGCCGAGATCCGACCCGGGATGGCCGATCACGGTGAACTGGGCTGCGATCGCGATCGCGACCGCAAGCGGGCCCGAGAAGAGCCCGCTCGCGGCGTCTCCCCGGGCCGCGTCCGCGCTCAGGGCCGCTCCCCGGCGAGCGGGTCGGCGAAGACCTGGAGCCTCCGGCCGTTCCGGTCGATGACGTAGAGATCGTTCCGGGGCGAGCAGGCCACCCCGAGCGGAGCGGCCAAGGGCGCGGACGGATCGCCCTGGAACGGCTCGATCTGCCCGCCGGAGACGTCGATCGCCTGGACGACGTCGCGGTCGGGATCGCTGACATAGAGCCGCGGGCCGCGGAGAGCCAGATTGGAGCCGCCTGCGAGCGTTCCGATCGCGATGGGCCAGGCGCGGCGGATCGCGCCCGTCGCGGGATCGAGCGCGATGAGGCGGGGTGTCAGGTCGGCAATGTACAGGAGTCCATCCTCCCCGACGGCGACATCGATCGGCTGCTCCAGCTTCTCCGGCGGCGCGGGCCGGATCTCCTCGTGGCGCCGTCCCGCCGCGTCGAGCTTCACGATCCGTCCTCCGCACGTGTCGGCGACGTAGATGGAACCGCCCGGCCCGAGACCGAATCCGGCGGGAGCACAGAGGCCGGCGTTCTCGCCGACCGTCCGAAGCAGAACGCCGCCGGCCGAGAAGACCTGGACGCGCGGGAATCCGGAATCGAGCGTGTAGATTCTCCCGGCCCGGTCGACCGCGATGTCCTCGAGCCGCTCGAAATCGCCGGAGCCGCGCCCGGCATGGCCGAAGGCCCGGAGGAGCGTCCCGTTCGCGTCCAGACGCGCGACCCGGTGTCCGCCGGTGTCGGCCACGAGGAGATCGCCGTTGGCGGCGACGGCGAAAGCCCGAGGCTCCCGGACGACGCCGGTGAGATCGAGGGAGCGGAGGCGGGCGGCCGCGGTCGATCCGAGATCCGGGACGGTTTCGCCGGGCTCTTCGATCTTGCCCGGCGCCCAGGCCCCCCCGTTCATCGCGACCTCGCCCCCGGCTCCGAGGAGAGCGCGCTCCCCGCCGGGCGGCGTCCAGAAGAGCTCGAGAATCCCGGTCTCCTTGAGCCCCGAGTACCACACTTCCACTTCGTGCCCGCCCGGGGAGAGGTCGACCTCGCCGACAGCGCTCCACTCCGCCGGCACGCCCTCGGGGACCTCGAGGACGCGCCGTCCGTCGATGAGGAGAAGCGCTCCGGAGTTGGTCCGCAGCTCGAAGGCCGTCACTCCGGGCGTCCGGGAGCGGAGCGTCCCCTTCCAGACGGCCAGGAGCGGCTGGCCGCGCGCGCCGAGCGCCCGGGCCGTGTCCTTGAAGCCGAGGAAGGAGTCGACACGCGCCGACAGGAGCCGGAGGTCGTCGAAGAGTGGCGTCCCGAGGACCTCCGACGCTGTCTTGCCTTTCGGCAGCTCGCGGACGAAGCCGAGAAAGGACCGCCCCGGCCCCTGCCAGAGGAATCGGCGGGCGACGGCGCGGACTCCGAGGCCGGCGACGCCCCACCGCAGCCGTACGCGCGCCTCCGGGACCGGGAGCCGGGCGGCGAGCTCGACCTCGTGGAGGCCGCGGGCAAGCACGACTTCGCCGTCGCTTGCGCCTCCCGCGATCACCGGCAGGCCGTCGATCGAGAGCGAAGCGCCCGCGGGCGCCCGGGCCTCGAGCCGGTAGCGCGCGAATTCCGGCGCGAAGAGCCCCCCCTTCCAGAGAACGCGCACCGGATAGGCGAGTCCCCCCGGCGGCGCCTCGACCGTTCCGATCCCCGGCTCGACCCGGAGGAGGGCGGGGCCGCGCGCGGGCGAGTAGCTCGCCCGTGTCGTCCGCCTCCTCACGAGCTCGCTCGCGGGCACGCGGTAGGTCGTGAAGAGAGGGGAGCCGCGGCCGGCCAACCCGTAGAAGAACCGTTCCTCGCGCCCTCCGGGGTAGAGCGTCTCGAGGACCGGCAGAGAGACCCGGTTGTTGTCCCAGACCATGAAGATCGCGTCGGCGTCCGTCGTGTCTTCGAGCGGCAGCGACTGGGAGGGGTTCGCGAGGTCCCGCCCGGTCGCATCCGGGTTCAGGAAGCGGTTGACCGAGTGGCTCCAGTAGATCATGTGCGCGCCGAGGTCGTAGTAGCGCGGAACAGGCCTCCCCTCGGCCCGAGCCTGCCGGTTCGCCTCTCGCACGAACCACGCCTGACCGACGGTCTCCGCGAAGGGGAGCGGCGAGGTCCGGGTGTATCGGTGGAAGTAATCGCCGAAATTCTCGAGCGCGAGCCCGAGGAGAATTGCGGCCGCGAGGAGCCCCGCGAGGGGGCGCCGCCCGCGCGGGAGCGCGTCTTCGACCGCCGAGCAGAACGCATCGAGCGAGAAGGCCGCCGCGATCGCGAGGACGGGCAGGATCCCCACGAGCCGGGCCATGTATGGCGCGTCGATGGTCAGGACGCCGCCGGCCAGGACGGTGCCCCAGAACCAGAGGGTGAGAGCGCCGCAGCGCGGGTCGCGCGGCCGGACGAGGGCCCACGCGAGCGACAGGATGATGAGGACAGCCTCGAAGGGCTCCGCGATCGGCGCGTGCGTGAAGGTGTAGACGGAGCTGGCGTCCTCGTGAAACGTGATGATGGAAAGCGTGGCGAGGAGCTGACGCCAGAGCACCCGGGGCCAGAAGCCGTCGCGAGCGATCCGGACCGACAGCGCGGTCTTCCGGAAGACGACGGGCAGCGGGAGCGCGCTGGCGGCGCGCGGTTTTTGAAGACCCAGGAAGAGCGGGTCGTGGCCGATACCGTAGGCCGCGGCCACGAGGGGTTCGTTCTTGAAGACGAGCTTTTCCTTGACCCGGGCCGTCGCCTCTTCGCGGTGGTCGAAGCTGAACGCGACGAAGGGCGCGCCGCCCACGAGGAGGGCGACGACGTAGACGAGCGCCGGAGCGCCGAGCCGGCGGGCCCGCAGGATCTGTTGCCGCAGCACTCGCCGGGTCGCGCGCCCCGGGACGCGCCGGAGCGCCGTCCCGGCGGCCGTCAGGAGCGGCAGGAGAACGAGAAGGTAGCCGAAGAACCCGAGACCGAGCAGCGGCGTGAGCCGGGCCCCCTGGTAGAAGTAGAGGCCCGCCGCGTGAGCGAACCCGGCCAGGAGGAAATCGAGAAGCCGGCCGCTCGCGAGCCCGCGAAACAGCAACAGGAAGCCGGCGGCGAGAGAGAGCGGGGTCGTGATGTTGCTGAACTCGAGCCGGCTGAAGTTGACGGCAATGCACGAGATCGCCAGGAACGCGCCCGACAGGATCGCGACCCGCGTCCCGAACCAGCGCCGCGCCAGGAGGGACGTCGCCAGGACCAGAAGCACGCCGGCGAAGGCGCTGAAGGTCCTCAGGCCGAAGAGGCCCGTTCCGGCGACCCTCATGCCGAGCGCCACGCACCAGTAGTAGAGGTTGCCCTGACCGAACCAGCCGGTGCCGAAGGGCGGAACGTGCTCGCCGCGCAGGATCCGCATCGCTTCGAGACCGACCTCGGTCTCGTCGCCGTGGATCCCCCCGAACCAGTCGCCGAGCCGGTGGAACCGGAAGAACACGGCGACCCCGAGAATGACCGCGAGGAGAGCGGCCTCCCTGAAGGGAATGCGCCCGCCGGCGCGGGCCGCGCGCGATCGTGTCGCTCCTTCCCGGAACGCGATCAGGAGAATCGCGATGCTCGCCGCCCACATCAGCCCACCGCCGAGCGAGTCGTAATGCCGGGAGCGGAGCAGGGCCGCGCCGACGAGGCAGAGAGCCACCGCGAGCTGGAGGCCGACAACACGGCGGATGCGCCGGCGGCGCTGCTCGCGCAGCCAGTGAGGCCTCTGGAGGAGCGGAACCCCGGAGCCCCCGGGCCGGGGCGACGCGAGCAGCCAGAGCGCGAGGCCGACGGCGTACCAGCGCGTCGCCGGCACGACGCCGGCGCCGCCGAGGAGACGCAGCTGTCCATGAAACGCCGCGACCATCGCGAGGAGGCGGGTCAGAAAGACGAAAGGCGGGGAGGCGAGTATCGGAAAGCGACCGCGCGCGGCAGCCGAAGACGCCGGTTCCGGCAAGAGGTCGACCCTACTCGGTCCGCTTCACGGGGAGGACGTCGCGGCCGTTCAGGGCAGCTTCGAGGCGAGGACGTCGGCCTTCTCGATCGAGGGAGGGCTCGACAGGAGGTCGGAGGCCTTCGCCATCAGGGCGGCGGCGACGCGGCCGGTGAGGTGGGCCTGGCGGCCGGCCTCGTCCGGAAAGGCATCGAAGATGCCGAAGGTCGAGGGGCCCAGGCGAATGCCGAACCAGGCCGTGGTCGCCGGCTCCTGCTCGACCAGGGAGAGCCCGGATCTCAGGAAACTCTCGACCTCGGCCTCCCTTCCTGGCTTCGCCTCGAGACGAACGAACAGAGCGACCTTGACCATGGCATCTCCTTTCGGTCGGGCGCGCGCGGGTCGGCGCTCCGGGAGAGAAGGATACCAACGTCGAACGGTTCCCGGTTACGAGCGGCTCGTCCGCCTCGAAGCCAGGTAGAGGGGAAGGCCGATCGCGGCCGCGATCGCCACGTCGCGCGCCTCCCGCCAGGGGCTGCTGGAGAGGAGCCAGGCGCAGAGCGCCAGGGCCGCCGCCGAGACGAGCCAGCCCCCCGGGACGACAAACCGCGCCGGGCGCTCCCGGCCCGTCACGCGCAGGACCGGCAGCGCCGCGCACGTCGTGGCCATGATCAGGAGGCGCGCGACCGTGCTGATCGTCGCCGCGTAGAGGAACGTCTCGGAAACGGCGAGCGCCAGCATCACGGCCGCGGACGTCAGGATGGCGACGTGGGGCGTGTGGAAGCGCGGATGGATCGCGGCGAGGGCGCGCGGCGCCTGCCCCTGCTCCGCCATGGCGAAGGGGAGCCGCGGCGTCGCCAGCATCAGGGCGTGCAGGACCCCCAGGACGGACACGAGCGCCCCCGCGGCCATGAGCGCTCCTCCCGCCCCGCCGAGAAAGTTGCCGGCGGCGTCCGCCAGCGGGCGCTGCGAGTCGGCCAGTCCCGGGAGGGTTCCGATGCAGACGACCTGGATCAGGATGTAGAGGACCGCGACGACGCCGATCGCGGTGACGAGCGCGAACGGCACGCTCCTCTGCGGGTCGCGGATCTCGCCGGCCGGCACCACCGCGGATCCGAAGCCTCCGAACGCGAAGAGCAGGATGAGCGCCGTCCGGGAGAACGACAGGTAGCCCGGCACGGGAGCGAAGGAGAAATTCCGGGGACTGAGGAAGAAGAGCCCCACTCCAATGAAGAGCAGGAGCGGGACCAGCTTGCCGGCCGTGAACGCGTCGCTGACGATGGCCGCGTCGCGCACGCCGACGAAGTTGACGGCCGCGAGCGCGAGGACGACCGCCGTGATGACCGCGCCGCGCCCCACCCCCGCGGACGCGCCGGGCCAGAAGTAGCCGAGATAGCCGGCGAAGAGGTTGAGCGCGGCGGCCGTGCCGGCCACGGTGCTCACAAAATCCAGCCAGCCGACCTCGAACCCGGCCAGGGGGCCGAAGGTCCTGTACGCGTAGAGATACGATCCTCCGGTCTCCGTGAATCGGCTGCCCACTTCGGCAAAGCAGAGCACCCGCAGGCCGGCGACCACGACGCAGACGAGGAAGACGAGCAGGCTGTAGCTGCCGGTCAGCGCGAAGACCTTCGACGGAAGGCCGAAGATCCCGGCGCCGACGATGCCGTTGATGGCCAGCGCGACGAGGTCCCACCGGCGGATTCCCCGAACGAGACCGGCGGCGGGCCGGCCCGAGGCCCGGAACACCCCGCCGACGGCGGCCGCCGCGGAGGCCGCCCGGCCGCCGTCCGGTTCCCTCACGCGAAGTACGAGAAGAGGCCTTCGGCCCGGTAACGCACCCTGATGCGGACCTCCTGATCCAACGTCGGAGTATCGCCCGGGGTCTTGTTGATGTCGAGGAGGATCGGCTGCCCTTCGTGGATCACGTAGTCGAACTTGCCGTAGTCGAAACCGAGGTCCTCGCGCCGCGCGACGATCTCGGGATGCGGCGCGACGACCTCCCGGCGCACCTTGTTGCTGGATTTCACGATCGGGTGGGGGGAAGCGATCCGGACGCACGTCATCCGGTCCCCCAGGAATTGAAGGTTCCGCACGCAATAGAGTCCGTCCTCAATCTCCGGCAGGAACTTCTCGACGACGAGCGTGTCGTCCTCGAAGCAGGCTCGCGGAACGTCGGCCGGGCTCTTGTAGATCCGATAATCCTCGGGAGCAGCGTAACGGACCTCGCGGGCCGTCCGCTCCGGCCGGAACCGGCGGGCGACCTTCGCGAGGAGTCGGGACGCGGCGGACCGCGAGTTTCCGGCGAGGATGCGCTCGGGCACGCCCGCATAGTTCAGATCCGCCTTGACGATGACTCGTCCGCCGTAGGGGTCGCCCGGGCGGAGGATGTTCCTGCTGAAGGCCGACTTGCGGATGTCCCTGACTCTCCCGTTGAGAGCGATCGGGTAGCGGCGCGCGAGGGCCAGGTACTCGTCGGGGACGACGGAGAGGTCGACGTGGAGAATGGCCAGGTCCGCCGGGACGAACCTGCCGGCGCCGAAGACGAAGACGACCCGGTGCCCCTCCTCTTCCCAGCAATTGGCCAGCGGATAGATCGTGTACGGGCTCCGCCTCCGGCCGCGGGGCTGGCGTTCGTGAAACAGCAGCGCGATCGTCTTCTTCTCCTTCTTCATGCTCGGGGCCGCGTTTGCGCCGGCGCGCGGGAGTCCTCCGGGGCGGAAATCTATCGCTTCGGCGATCCGGACGTTGAAGGGAGCGCGCCGGAGGGAGGCCGCCCCCCTGCTCGCCTCTGCCGGATCGCCAGGGCCAGGGCGAGCAAGGCCGCCGCGGGAGGGACCCACGCGTCCGGCGCCTTCATGGCGAGCAGGGTCGCGCCGGAGATCGCGCACCAGAGCGCCGGGACGACGAAGAGCGCCCAGCGCCCCCGGCCCCTCGCGAGGAGGAGAATGCCGAGGGTGGCGACGGCCGTCGGGTCGGGCGCCACGCCGAAGATCTCGACCGAGCGCCATGACCGGTGAAGCAGCGGGCCGAGGAGCGGCTCCAAGGCGAGCGCGAAGAGGAAGATCGCGAATCCCGCTTCTCGCGCGGGACCGGCGAACCGCTCGAACGACAGCCGGCCGCGGACGATGCCGATCCAGGCCAGAAGCGCCGCTTCCAGCGCGAAGCCCGCGGCGAAGTAACCGGCGGCCGTGTTGATGGTCGCGTAGCGGCGCACGTGGAATGCGATTGCGACCCAGAGCCAGCATCCCGCGAGGATGGCCGCGATCGCGCGCCCGCGGGCGGCCGCGGCCCGGCGCAGGAGAACGGGGATCGCCGCTCCGAGGCCGACCGCGACGACCTGGGCCGGCCATATCGCGGCGTTGTAGAGCTCGTAGAGCCGGTAATAGGTCCGCGCGGAGAAGAGCAGGAAGTCGGAGAGGGTGTAGGTCCACCACTCCGACGGCATTGGCTAGAGCTTCTCGACGTGGGCGGCGATGCGCCGGCGCATCGGCTCGTCGGGCAGGCGGCCGTAAGACGCGCCCACGTTCTGCCGGACGTGGTCCACGCGGGTCGTCGCCGGAATCGCGCAGCGGACGGCCGGGTGCGACACGATGAACTTCAGCAGGACCTGCGCCCAGTTGGCGCAGTCGATCTCGCCGGCCCAGGCGGGCAGGGGAGAGCGCTCGACCCTCCGGATCAGCTCTCCCCGGCGGAACGGCCGGTTGCAGATCACGCCGATCGAGCGCTCCCGCGCGAGCGGCAGGATCCGTTCCTCGACCTCGCGATCGAGAACGTTGTAGGAGACCTGCACGAAATCGATCGGCCGGGTCTTCATGATCTTCTCCATCTCGGCGTGCCGGCGCCCTTCCGACGTCGTGACGCCGACGTAGCGGAGCCGGCCGGCCGCCTTCATGACGAAGAGCTTCGGAAGGTGCTCCTCCCAGGATATGAGGTTGTGGACCTGGAGCAGGTCGAAGCGTGCGACGCCCCAGCGCCGGCGCGACTCCTCGATCTGCTCCGGGCCGCGCGCGCCCGAGGAGATCCAGACCTTATCGGCGGAGAAGAGTTGCGGCGGGCTGCCCAGCTTGTGGAGGCCGTATCCGATCACTTCCTGCGAGGAGCCGTACATCGGGGAGGAGTCGATGAGGCGCCCCCCCTCCTGGAAGAAGGCGCGCATCACCTCGGTGCAGGAGTCGCGCGCGGCCGGATCGTCGCCGACGTTAAACGTGATCCAGCTCCCGAGTCCGACGAGCGGCAGCTCCTCGCCGCTCGACGGGACCGGCCGCGTCAGGAGCGGCCCCGGACGAGCGGCCGCCGGCCCGGGATCGGCCGCCGCTTTCCAGGGACGGAAAACGGCGGCGGCGCCGGCCGCGGCGGCGAGTGAGGCCAGCAGCGTGCGGCGGGTCAGCGTGTCGTCTTGCGGCATCCGGCGTCCTCTTCAGCGGCCGTTCAGCTCTCGTGGAACGCCGGTACGCGGGTCTTCATTCCGGCGACGCGGCATTGTCGGCCATCGCGTCTCGAGTCTAGAATCGGCGGATGCCGCCGGCGAGCCAGCCCGGGACCGAGCCCTGGCCCGCGCTTCCCCTCGAAGCCTGGAGCGAGACCTGCCTGACGCTCCACCTGTGGACCCAGATCGTCGGCAAGATCCGGCTCTCCCAGAGCCCGTGGGTCAACCACGGGTGGAGCGTGACCCTCTACGTCACCCCTCGGGGATTGACGACCTCGCCGATTCCCTATGGGACCCGCGTCTTTCAGATCGATTTCGACTTCCTCGATCACCGGCTGCTCGTCCAGACGAGCGACGGCGGCACCGGCGCTCTGGACCTCAGGCCTCAGTCTGTCGCGTCTTTCTACCGGCAACTCTGGAAGGAGCTCTCCCGGCTCGACCTGCACGTCCGGATCAGCGCCTCACCCAACGAGGTGCAGGACCCGATCCCCTTCGAGAAGGACGAGCGGCACTCCTCCTACGACCCGGAATACGCCAATCGCTTCTGGCGCGTCCTGCTGCAGGCGGATCGGGTCTTCAAACGGTTCCGGGCGCGCTTCACCGGCAAGTGCAGCCCCGTCCATTTCTTCTGGGGAGCGCCCGATCTGGCGGTCACGCGCTTCTCCGGGCGGCCGGCCCCGGAGCATCCGGGCGGCGTGCCTCATCTTCCCGACGCCGTCGCGCGCGAAGCCTACTCTCAGGAGGTCAGCAGCTGCGGATTCTGGCCGGGCGGCGGCGCGGTCGCGTTTTCCTCGTTCTATTCCTACGCCTACCCGGCGCCGCCCGGCTTCGCGGCGTCTCCCGTCAAGCCGGCCGCCGCCTTCTACAGTCAGCCTCTCGGCGAGTTCCTCCTGCCCTACGACGCGGTCCGCCAGGCCGAGTCGCCCGACGACGTCCTCCTCGAGTTCCTGCAATCCACCTACGAAGCCGCCGCGAACCTCGCGCGCTGGGACCGCGATGCGCTGGAGCGCAAGATCGCCTTTCACGGCCCCGACTGATGAATCGCCGCGAGCGGCGAGACGAGCAGTCCACTGGCTGATGGAGGAAAACCCCAGGGGAACGACCGGCGCGCTGCTGAAGTTTCTCCGGCCATGATCGAGACTCGGAGTGCCCGGAACTCTTCGATGTCGCGCTCGTGAAACCAGACTAAGCTTGGGCGGTGCGAGACGCCATCGAGCAGGCGGGATGAAAGAAACGGAGACGAGGGAGCGCCTGCCGCCGGGGCAGGTCCTGACGCAGAAGTGGCCCGTCCTGACGTACGAGGCGATTCCGCGGGTGGATCTCACGACCTGGACCTTCCGCTGTTACGGGCTCGTCGACGAGGAAGTCGCGTGGACGTGGGAGGAGTTCCTCGCCCTGCCGCGGGTCGAGATCACGTCCGACATCCACTGCGTGACGCGCTGGAGCCGGTACGACAACCGGTGGGAGGGGGTCGCGGTGTCGGAGATCCTGCGCCGCGTGCGCGTCCGGCCGGAGGCGGTCGCCGTCATGGCGCACAGCGAGAGCGGCTACACAACGAACGTCCCGCTTGCCGACCTGCGGGACGAGGACGCGCTCCTCGCCTTCAAGCACGACGGCGCGGACCTGCCAGCGGAGCACGGAGGACCGTGCCGGCTCGTGGTGCCGAAGCTCTACTTCTGGAAGAGCGCGAAGTTCCTCCGGGCGTTCGAGTTCCTGGACGTCAATGCGCCGGGGTTCTGGGAGGTCAACGGCTACCACCTGCACGCCGACCCGTGGGAGGAGGAGCGCTACTCCGACCAGGAAACCGACGCCATGCAGCGAATGCGCTCGGAAGCGGCCCGCCGCCGCCAGAGCAAGCGGGAGCGACGGGAGATGAGCTCGACGACGCCCGATTTCCCGCTGCCGATGTCGGCGCCCGCCGACCAGGTGTTTCCCACCCTGACCCCGGAACAGATCGCGCGCGTCGCCAGGATCGGGCGCGCCCGCGCGGTGTCGGCCGGGGAGGTCCTGGCGCCGGCGGGGCATCAGGCCGAGTCGCTCTTCGTGGTCACGGCGGGGTCCATCGAGATCGTTCGCCGGTCCAAGGACGGCGAGCAGATCATCGCGGTCCTGAGGCCGGGCCGGTTCACGGGCGAGATCAACATGATCTCGGGACGCCAGGCGCTCGTCACCCTGCGTGTCGCCGAGCCGGGAGAAGTCATCGACCTGAAACGGGACGACCTTCTCGCTCTCGTCCAGAACGACAGCGAGCTGTCGGACATCTTCATGCGGGCCTTCATCCTTCGGAGGGGCGAGCTGATCACCAACCGGCTCGGAGACGCCCTGCTCATCGGGTCGAGCTTCTCCCCGGGCACACTGCGCATCAAGGAGTTCCTGACCCGCAACGGGCATCCCTACACCTTCCTGGATCTCGACCGCGATTCGGGAGTGCAGGACCTGCTCGACCGGTTCGGCGTCGGGGCCGGCGACATCCCGGTGCTCGTCTGCCGGCAGGACGTCGTGCTCCGGAACCCGACGAACCTGCAGATCGCCGACTGCCTGGGGTTCAACGAGGCGGTCGACCAGGCGCTCCTCCGCGACGTCGTCATCATCGGGGCAGGGCCGGCCGGCCTCGCGGCGGCGGTGTACGGGGCCTCGGAGGGGCTCAAGGTGCTGGTGCTCGAGTCCGAGGCGCCCGGCGGGCAGGCCGGATCGAGCTCCAAGATCGAGAACTATCTCGGGTTTCCGACCGGCATCTCGGGACAGGAGCTCGCGGAGCGGGCCCTGACCCAGGCGGAGAAATTCGGAGCCGAGCTGATGATCGCGAAGGGAGCGAAACGCCTTTCGTGCGAGCGGAGGCCATACGCGATCGAGCTCGACGGCGGTGCGCGCGTTCCGGCGCGGACAGTGGTCATCGCGACCGGCGCGCGGTATCGGAAGCTGGACGTCGAGAACCGGAAGAGGTTCGAGGGCACGGGGGTGTACTACGGCGCCACGCCCATCGAGGGGCAGCTGTGCAGCGGCGAGGAGGTCGTCGTCGTGGGCGGAGGCAACTCCGCGGGGCAGGCGGCCGTGTTCCTGGCGCAGACCGCGAGGCGCGTGCACCTGCTCGTCCGGGCGGCCGGACTGGACCGGAGCATGTCGCGTTACCTGATTCGCCGGATCGAGCAGAGCCCCGCCATCGTGTTGCGGCCGCTCACGGAGATCGTCGCCATCGAGGGGGCCACGCATCTGGAGCGCGTGAGCTGGCGCGACAACGCGACCGGGGCCGTCACGACCCGCGACATCCGGCACGTCTTCTCGATGACCGGAGCGGTCCCCAACACCGGCTGGCTCCAGGGGTGCGTCGCGCTCGACGAGGAGGGCTTCATCAAGACGGGAGGGGACCTGTCGGAGGAGGACCTCGCCGCCGCGCGCTGGCCCCTCTCGCGTCCGCCGCACCTGCTCGAAACGAGCCTTCCGGGAGTCTTCGCCGTCGGCGACGTGCGCCGCGGCAACGTCAAGCGCGTCGCCTCCGCCGTCGGCGAAGGCTCGATTGCCATCACCTTCGTCCACCAGGCCCTCAGCGAGTAACGGGGGCGGGGGCGCGCCCCGGAGTCGGATCAGTCCTCGTCGAGGTACTCCTGGGGGACGTCGTCCTCCGGGACTTCGCGCGTCCGGACTTCGCTTTCGTCGGCGTCGAGGGCGTTTTCCACGCCGCTCACGACGCCCGCCTCGAAGGCCTGGCCTTCCTCGAGCAACTCCTCGACGCTCTCCGATGCGGCGAGCTCCTCTCTGGAGAGGCCTTCGGTGTCGCCCGACTGGCCGCCGGCCTCCGGACCGAGCCCGCGCTCCTCCAGCGGCGACTCCACCCGGGAATCGGCGTCGCGGCGGGGCCGACGAGACGCGAGGGCGCGCTTCGCCTTCCGGATCGTCTTCTTCCTGGCAGGAGGCTTCCGGCGCGCCGTCTTCTTCACGGGGCGCGCCTTCGCCCGGCGCGCCGGGGCGCGTTTCGGGGCGGCCTTCTTCCTGCGCGGCGGCGCCGCCCTCTTGCCGCCCTTCTTCTTCTTCGCCATGGCGCGACTCTACATCTGCCGGCCCCTGCCGGGCCCCGTCAAGTCTGGAGCAGGGCGACCGTCCCTTCGCCGCCGTCCGCGCAGACGCTGACGATGGCGCGGCTCCCAGGCGGGAGGGCCGCGAGCTCTTTGACCGACTGGCTCAGGATCCGGGCACCGGTGGCCCCGAACGGGTGTCCGATCGCCACGCTGCCGCCCCTGGGATTGACGCGGTCCTGTGGAAAAGGGCCGAACGTGTACGGCACGCCCGCCTTCTCCCGGACGTAGCGCTCGTCCTCCAGACCCTTCACGTTGCACAGGACCTGCGCCGCGAAGGCCTCGTGGATTTCCCACAGCGCAACGTCTTCGTAGCGGAGTCCCTGGCGCGCGAGCATGCGCGGGATCGCGGCCACCGGCGCCATCAGGAGCCCCTCGCGGAAGAGGTCCACCGCCGCCATCTCGAAGTCCACGAGCCTCGCGCGCGGCGTCTTCGCGGGGAGGCGGGAGAGGCCTTCGTCCGACGCGATCCAGAGGGCCGCGGCACCGTCGGTCAGGGGTGAGCTGTTTCCCGCTGTCAAGGTGCCGTGGCCGCTCGACCGGTCGAACGCGGGTTTCAGAACGGCGAGCCTCTCCAATGAGGTATCCCGCCGAGGGAACGCGTCGCGGGAGACGCCGTCCACCGGCACGATGAGGTCGTCGAAGAAGCCGGCGTCCTGTGCGGCGATCGTCCTTTGATGGCTGCGCAGCGCCAGCTCGTCCTGCTCCCGGCGTCCGATCTTCCACTCGCGGGCCATTTCTTCGCAGTGCTCTCCCATGCTCTTGCCGGTCACGCGGTTCTTGATTTCGGGGATGGCGAGCCGGACATCCCGCGGCCGGAGCGCGGCGGCCGCGCCGAGCCTCCGCTTCCAGCCGCGCGCCCCGCCGAGCCGGCGAATCCAGTCCGACAGGTTCTGCCCGAGGCCGATCTGGACGCGGCTCATGCTTTCGACGCCGCCGGCCATCGCGAGCGCGTGGCCGCCGCGCGCCAGGAGGCCCGCGGCCTGGAAGACGGCGACCATGCTCGTGCTGCACTGCATGATCGTCGTGAAGCTCGGGACGTGCGGCTCCAGGCCGGCCTCCAGCCAGACCTCGCGCGCGAGGTTGCTGTAGGCCAGGTTCAAGACGACGGAGCCCCAGACGGCGAAATCGATGCCGCCGGTCACCTGCCGCGCCATCGACTGGACCACCGGGACCGAGAGCGCGAGGGAATCGCGCCCGGCGAAGGGCCCGTCGACGCGGAGAAACGGCGTCCGCAACCCCGCCGCGAGCCAGACTGCCGGGCCGGCGGGCGCGCTCATCCGCCTATTTTGTACGGACTTTCCCCGCCGGGAGGCCGGCCGCCGCCGAGGCCGCCGCGAGAAGGGCGAGTCCCGCCGCGAGACCCATCACCAGCCGGAACGCATCCTCGACCGAGCGCGCGATCGCTTCCTGTGCCCGGGCGCGCTCGACTTCGGAAAGCGGCGCGGCCGCGCGCGCGGCGCCGAGCTTCCGGCGCTCGGAGGGAGAAACGACCCGTTCCGGGGCGGAGAAGCCGGAATCCGAAAGCCTTCGGTCGAGCGCCCGATCGAACCGCGCCGAGGCGACCACTCCCAGGATCGCGATCGCGAGGAGGCCCGCGACCCGGGCCACCGCGTTGTTGATGCCGGACGCGGTTCCGGTCTCTTCCGCGCCGACGGAGTTCAAGACGGTCGCGGTCAGAGGCGCCGCCGTCAAGGCGATGCCGAGGCTGAGCATGGTGAGGCCCGGGAGCACCGTCGCGGCGTACCTTCCTCTCGAAGCCGAAAGCGCCAGGAGCCCGAGCCCCGCCGCCGCGAGCGCCGGCCCGGCGGTGAGAGGCAGCCTGGCGCCAAAGCGGTCGGAGAGAGTCCCGGCGGTCCGCGACAGCGCGAACACGATCAGCGCGAGAGGGAGGAGCGCCGCCCCGGCTTGCGCCGGCGAGTAGCCGCGCGCCTGGATGAGATCGAAGGGGAGGTAGTAGAAAGCCGCTCCGAGCGCCGCGTAGAAGAAGAGTGTGAGGAGATTGGCGGAGGCGAAGGCCCGTGCGCGAAAGAGAGGGAGCGGAGCCATCGGATGGTCGCTCCGCCGCTCGACGGCGACAAACGCCGCGAGCGCCGCCGCGCCGGCGGCGAGGGGAGCCCACACGCGGAAGTCCGACCAGGCCCGATCCGGGTCCCCGATCAGTCCGAACACGATTCCTCCGAGGCCGGCCGTGGCCAGCACGGCTCCGGCGAGGTCGAGCCGTCGCGCGTCGGGGTTGCGGCTCTCCGCGAGCTTCGTCCGCGAGATCGCGAGCGCAATCGCGGCGATCGGCAGGTTGAGGAAGAAGACGGCCCGCCACGAGACCGCCTCGACGAGCCATCCGCCGAGAACGGGCCCGCCCGCGCCCGCGATGGCGGTCAAGGCCGACCAGGTACCCACGGCGCGACCGCGCTCCACCGGCGGAAACGCCGCGCCGAGAAGCGCCAGGCTCGACGGGACCAGGAGCGCCGCCGCGATCCCCTGCGCCGCCCGCGCGGCGACGAGGAGCGCCGGCCCGTCCGCCAGCCCGCACGCCGCCGAGGCGGCCGCGAAGAGCGCGACGCCGGTCTCGAAGGTCCGCCGCCGCCCGAACAGGTCGGAGAGCGAGCCGCCGGTCAGCACGAGTGACGACAGGAAGAGCGCGTACGCCTCGACGACCCATTGGGCGTCGGCCGCCGAGGCCGCGAGGCGGTCCTGGATCACGGGCAGCGCGACGTTGACCACGCCGCCGTCCAGAAACGCCATGCTCGAGCCGAGCACGGTCGCGGCGAGGATCCACCGCGGCGCCCCGGGCGCGATCGCCGCCCGCGGAGCACCGAGGAGAAGCCCTTCGTCGCACGGCCCTCTCGCCGCGATGCTCGTCGCGGGAGGGCAACGGAGCGGCCGGGGTGTCATGCCTTTCGTTTCCGAGACCGCGAGGTCACGCGCGATCAAGCGCTCCCGCCAAGTTCACAGCAGGGTGCAAGCCTCGGCGAAGTCGAGGCGCGGACCGCGCGGGTAGCCCTTCGAGCGGTCCCCGTGGCCGAGATTGCACAGGAAGTTGGACTTCACGTGCCCCGCGGCGAAGAACTCCTGGTCGCAGCCATCGCACTCCTTCCCCGCTCCGAAGAAGAGCCTCGGCAGCTTCTCGTAGAAGAGAAGGTCGTAGGCGACGATGACGGTGACCGGCGCGGCCATCGTCTTCGCGACGTTGCCGGGCGAGAGGGCTCGCAGCAGTCTTTCCTTTGCCTCCCGCGAGCACAGGAAGACGAAGCGGGCCGGCGAGCAGTTCGAGCTGGTGGGGCCCCAGTTCATCAGGTCGTAGACCTGGCGCCTCTCCTTTCCGGCGCCCCTCACGCGACGTACACCGTCTTGATGTTCACGAACTCCCGGATCCCGTACGAGGACAGCTCGCGCCCGTAGCCGCTCTCCTTGACGCCGCCGAAGGGGAGACGCGGGTCGGACCGCACGGCCTCGTTGACGAAGACGCAGCCGCTCTCGATGAGGTCCGCGGCGATGCGCTCCCCGCGATCGAGGTCCCGCGTCAGGACCGCTCCGCCCAGCCCGAACGCGGAGTCGTTGGCCGCCGCGATCGCCTCCTCTTCGCCGGCGACCGGGATGATCGCGGCGACGGGTCCGAAGAGCTCCTCGTCGCAGGCCGGCATCCCCTTGCGCACGTCGGTCAGCACCGTCGGAGGATAGTAGGCGCCCCGGCCCGGAGGGATCGTGCCGCCGAGGAGGCAGCGCGCGCCGGCGGCGACGCTCGCCTCGACCTGGCGGTGCAGGTCGTCGCGCAGCTCGCACCGGGCCTGCGGGCCGACATCGGTGTCTTCCCGGAGCGGATCGCCCATCTTCGCGGCGCTCATCTTCTGAACGAAGAGCTCCTCGAAGCGCGGCCGGATCTTCTCGACCGCGAGGAAGCGCTTGGCCGCGATGCAGCTCTGCCCGCCGTTGATGAGGCGTCCCCGGGCGCACACCGACGCCGCGAGCTCCAGGTCGGCGTCCTCGAGGATGAGGTACGGATCGCTCCCGCCGAGCTCGAGCACGGTCTTTTTCAACATTTCTCCGGCCTTGCGCGCCACGGCCCGCCCCGCGGGGCCGCTGCCGGTCAGGGTCGCCGCGCGGACGAGCGGATTCTCGATGACGGCCTCGACGCGGGAGCTTCCGATCATCAGCGCACGGAACAGGTTCTCCGGAAAGCCGGCGCGCCGGAAGACGTCTTCGATCGCCAGCGCGCACCCCGGGACGTTGGACGCGTGCTTCAGGACGGCCGCGTTGCCCGCCATCAGCCCCGGCGCCGCGAACCGGAAGACCTGCCAGAACGGGAAGTTCCACGGCATGACGGCGAGCACGACGCCGAGCGGGTTGAACGCGACGAAGCTCTTGCGCGCTTCCGTCGCGATCGGCTCGCGATCGAGGAAGCGCGCCGCGTTCTCGGCGTAGAAGTCGCAGACCGAGGCGCACTTGCGTGCCTCGGCAACCCCCTCGCGCACGGGCTTGCCCATCTCCCGCGCCATCAGGCGCGCGTAATCGTCGGCTTCCCCGCGCAGGATCTCCGCCGCCTTCCGCATGGGCGCCGCCCGCTCCGCGAAGGAAGCCCGGCGCCAATCGAGGAATTCCGCGTGGACAGCGGCGACGATTTGAGCGACGGCCGCGGGAGTCATTTCGTCGTAGTCGGCGAGGGTTTCGCCGGTCGCCGGGTTGATCGCGCTGATCGTCATGGCAGGGCCCTCCTGCGGCAAGCCGGCCGAGGGACGCGGACGCGCTCGCCCGAGTCCGAGCTTAAGCCATTGCGGCCGGCCCCGAAGCAATGTCGGTGCGACCGCCGCGTCCTCCAAAGTGAGCAGCGACTTTCCGCTTCTCTTTGCTCCGTCCGAGCGTAGACTCGGCTCTCCATGATTCCGGAAGTCTTCGAGTGTCCGCGCTGCGAGAGGCAATTCGTCATCGACGACGTGCCGGACACCGGCAGCGAAGAGGTGCATTGCCCTCAGTGCAGCCGGTTCCTGGGCGTCCGCGACATCGCGTTCGTCCTCCGGTCGGAGCTCGACGAGCTGATCGAGCGCCTCTCCTACGAAAAGGACCGCCTCGAGAAAGACGAGGCGATTTACGGCCTGACGGACTGCGACGCGGAGATGAAGTTCTACGGCCGCGAAGTCACGCGGGTGATCGGAGTGCTGCGGAGCGCCTTGAAGGACCTTCGCCACCTCCGCGAGGATTACCGAGTCAAGAACTGAGCTCGCGGTCTCGGGCGGGGGCAAGCCCCGCCCCTACGGGCGCGAGGTGCACTTGGCCGCTCGGCGTTGGTGGTGACCTACGCCGGCGTATGGGGCTGGATCGCCTCGAGGAATCTTCGGAGCCGGCGCAGCGCCGTCTCCCTGCCGAGGAGCGCGACGACATCGAAGAGGGGAGCGCCGACGGTGACTCCCGTCAGAGCGAGGCGCGTCGGGTGGATGAGCTTGCCGGCGGAGACGCCAGCCTCCTGCGCGACGAAGCGCAGTACCGACTCGAGCTTGTCTGGCACCCACGCTTCAACCTTCTCGTATCGCGCGAGAAGCCTCCCCAGAATCTCGGGAGTCTCGGGCCTGACCTGCTTCTTCATGCCGTCGGCGTCGTAGTCGGCGGGATCGTTCGCGTACATCGAAAGGGCGCGGCCCATCTCGATCGTCGTCCGGGCTCGGGTGCGGTGCAGCTCGATCGCCTGGACTGCCATGGCGTGCTCGGGAACGCCGGCCGGGGCGTGCGGCGCCGACCGCGACAGCAGCTCCTCCGCCGGCATCCGGGTCATGTACTGCGCGTTCATCCAGAGGAGCTTCTCGGGGTCGAAGACCGATGGAGAAGCCCCGACCCGCTCGAGCGAGAACTCCCGCTCCATCTCCTCGCGCGACAGGATCTCCCGGTCTTCCCCGGGCGCCCAGCCGAGGAGGGCGAGGAAATTGAAGAGCGCCTCCGGGAGGATCCCCTCGTCCCGCCACTCCTCGACGGCTGCCGCGCCGTGGCGCTTGGAGAGCTTCTTCCGGTCGGTGCCGAGGATCATCCCCAGGTGCGCGAAGCGCGGGATCGGAGCGCCGAGCGCGCGGAAGAGCGCGACGTGCTTGGGGGTGTTGGCAAGGTGGTCGTCGCCCCGCAGGACGTGCGTGATCCGCATGTCCACGTCGTCAACGCAGACGGAGAAGTGGTAGAGCGGGTGCCCGTCGGAGCGCACCAGCACGAAGTCGTCGAGCGCCTCGGCGGGGAACTCGACGCGGCCGCGGATGAGGTCGTCCACGACGATCGTCTCGGCGGGCATGGCGAGCCGGACGACGTGCCGCTCGCCCGCCTTCGCGCGCCGCTCGCTCTCCTCCGGCGGAATCCTCCGTCCCGCTCCGGAATACCTGTAGGAACGCCCCGCGGCTTCCGCCTTTTTCCTCTCCGCGTCCAACTCTTCGGGCGTCTCGAAGGCGCGGTACGCCTTTCCCTCCGCGATGAGCCTCTCCGCCGCCGTCCGGTAGAGGTCGTAGCGCCGCGACTGGTGGTACGGCCCCTCGTCGTAGTCGAGCCCGAGCCATTCCATGGCCGAGAGGATCTGCGTCGTGAGCCGCTCCTCCGAGCGCTCGACGTCGGTGTCTTCGATCCGGAGGATGAAGGTTCCCTTCTCGCGGCGCGCGAAGAGCAGGTTGTAGAGGGCGGTCCGCGCCCCGCCGACGTGGAGGGAACCGGTCGGGGAGGGCGCGAAGCGGACCCGGGGAGCGGTGTCGGTCACCATGGTCTCCGCATGCTAGCGTGAATTCCTGGATGGCTGAACAGACCCCGTCCCGCCGGGACCGCCTGAAGGCGGACGCGGTCCTCGTCGCTGTGACGGCGGTCTGGGGCTCCTCGTTCGTTGTGGTGAAGAGCGTCCTCGCCGTTGCCCCTCCCTTCGAGTTTCTCTTCTGGAGGTTCCTCCTCGCCACGATCCTGGCGGGATTGCTCGCGCTCGGGCGCCGGGCGGCGGAGGGACTGCTCCGCGACGGCCTGGCCGTGGGCCTGCTCCTGGCCGCGGGCATGGCGCTCCAGGTCCTCGGCCAGGCGGAGACGACCGCTTCGAAGGCGGCCTTCCTGACCGGCCTCTCGGTCGTGCTGACGCCGTTTGCGGCCTATGCCCGAACGCGGCGGCTCCCCTCGCTCGAGAACGGCATCGGCATCGCGCTGGCCTCGGCAGGGTTCTTCGTTCTGACGTTGCCGCGTGCGGGGGAGCCCTTCGAGCGCGGAGACCTGCTCGTGGCCGCGTGCGGGGTCATCTTCGCGTTCTACATCGTGGAGCTCGCGGAGCGCGCGCCGCGGCACGACCCCGTCCTCTTCACCCTGATCCAGGTCGCGACCGTGGCGCTCGCCGCTCTCGGGCTCGTGCTCGCGTTGCGCGTGCCGTTGCTCGCGGGCCTCCACGCGGCGGCCCTGGAGGCGCGGCCCATCGCCTGGGGAGGAACGTTTCTCTTCAGCGTCCTCTACCTCGGCTCGATCGGTGCGGTCGGGACCTTCCTCTGCCAGACCTGGGCGCAGAGCCGCATGTCCGCCACCCACGCCGCCGTCATCTTCACCCTCGAGCCGGTCTTCGCCGCTCTCCTCGCCGCGCCCTTCCTCGGCGAGCGCCTGGGCCGGCGGGGTCTCGCCGGGGGGCTGCTGGTGATCGCGGGGATCGTCGTGTCGGAAGTGCCTCTGCGTCGAGTGTCCAAGCGCATCGGATGATCACCCGATCACCCGATTGCAGATCACCCGATTCCTCTCTCAGTCGAGAGGGAACGTCAGCGTGTACTCCCAGGCGCCGCGGCCCACCACCATGACGAGCGTGGTGCGGCTCTGGTCGCGGGCGAGGATCTTGTTGACGTCCTCGGTGTCGGCGACGGCCGTGCCGTTCAAGGCGAGGAGGGTGTCGCCCGAATCGAGCCCGGCCTGCGACGCGGCGCCGTGCCCGTCCACGATCGAGATGCGGAGGCCGCCCCGCGCGGGGCGCACGGACATCCCGAGGCGACGCAGGACACGCACCCCGTAGTCCGCCGGGGGGTCCTGGCCCGAGAGAGTGACCGTCCGCTCGCCGGATTCGCCCTTCACGAGGACCTTCATCGGGCGGCCGGGGCCGCGGGTCGAGAGCGTCGTCTCGAAGGACTCCTGCGAGTCGATGGGCGTCGAGTCCACGGCGAGGATCTGGTCCCCCGGCCGGATGCCCGCGCGCTCGGCAGGGGAGCCGGAGTCCACGCTGCGCACGCGGAAGCCCTTCCCGCGCGACTCGTCCTCGCGCGAGGAGACGGTGCGCCCGTGCAGGCCGACCCAGACCGGCTTGACGTGGCCGAACTTGACGAGGTCGGAGACGATGCGCCTGGCGCGGTCGACCGGGATCGCAAACCCGATCCCCTGCGCGCCGCCGATGATCGCCGTCGCCACGCCGATCATGTCTCCCTGAACGTTGACGACGGGGCCCCCGGAGTTGCCCGGGTTGATGGGGGCGTCGATCTGGATGAAGTCGTTGTAGACGCGCTGGTTGTCGCCGGGGACGCTCCGGCCCAGGGCCGAGAGGACGCCGGCCGTGACGGTGTTGGAGAGGCCGAAGGGGTTTCCGATCGCCACGACCGTCTCGCCGATCAGGAGGTCCGAGGAGGTCCCCAGCTTGATCGTCGGCAGCGCGGCGCCCGGCTTCTTGACCTTCAGCACCGCCAGGTCGTTGTCGGCGTCGGACCCGATGACTTCACAGGCCAGCTCCTGTCCCGACTTCGTCGTGGCGACGATCCGCGAGGCGCCGGAGATGACGTGGTCGTTGGTCAGGATGATCCCCTTCGAGTCGATGAGGACGCCCGAGCCGAGCGACTTGGCCGGGCGCGGGTCCATCCCGAAGAAGAACGTGTCGAACATGGAGCGGGCGCGCCGGACGGTCTGTTCCGCCGCGATGTTGACGACCGCGGGAGCGACCTTCTCGACGACCTCCACGATCTCGCTGCGGCGCGAGGGGAGGGGAGAGGCGGACAGGGGAGCCGTAAACGAAACGGCGAGGACGGCAAGGCAGGGGAGCAGACGCATTCGTTGGTTTCTCACGGGCGGGAAAACCAAAGAGCCATCGAAGCCATTCCTTGTCCTGGAGACAATGTGATCGAGATTCCAACGGTGCTCCGGTGAGGCCCGCCAGCCCTCGCCGAGGGGCGCGACATGCGGCCCGAGTTCGCCGGCCGTAAACCAGGGCTGCGGGAAAGAAAGAAAAAGTTCCGCCGGGGCGGGACTAGTCGAATTGGAGCGGGATTCCGGGCTAGCGGCCTTTGACGTCGATGGTGTCTTTCTTGTGGCCGTTCCCCTCGCCCGCGGTGATCTTGATCTGGCGCGGCTTGGCCTCTTCCCTCTTCGGCAGCTCGATCTGGAGCAGGCCGTTGGCGAAGCTGGCCTTGATGCGCTCGCGGTCCACGTTGTTGGGCAGGGTGAAGGAGCGGACGAACTGCCCGTAGGAGCGCTCCATCCGGTGGAACGTGCGCCCCTCCTTCTCCGTCTCGCTCTTGCGCTCGCCGCGCAGGGTCAGGACGTTGCCTTCCATCTGGACGCCGACATCGCTCTCCATGAAGCCCGGCAGCTCCGCGGTCAGAAGGATCCGGTCCTTTTCCTCCACGATGTCCACGGGGGGAATCCACGCCCCCAGGGAAAGCTCCTCGTCCCGTTCCCGGGGCGCGAGAGCGCCGCCGAAGACGCGGTTGAAACGGCTCTGCAGGCTGTTGAACTCACGATACGGGTCCCAGGTCACGAGATTCATGTTTCCTCCTTGGTTGGTTGATCGATCCACTCAAACGACGGCAGGTTGCCCAACAGACTTCTTTCGGATCTCGACGGGGCCGCCTCCCGAGGGCGCCGTGACTTCGACGATGTCTCCCGCCGCGATCTCGTTCTTCAGGATTCTCTGCGCCAGGCCATCCATCACCTCCTTCTGAATGAGCCTCTTCAACGGCCGGGCGCCGAACGTCGGGTCGTAGCCGCGCGCCGCGAGGGCGTCCTTCGCCTTCGCCGTCCAGGTCAGGGCGATCCCCCGGTCCGCGACCGTGCCGGCAAGCTGGCGCAGCTGGATCTCGACGATCTGCGAAATCTCCTCCCGCGAGAGGCGGTGGAAGACGATGACGTCGTCGATGCGGTTGAAGAACTCCGGCCGGAAGTGGCGGCGCAGCGACTCCTCGATCTTCGCCTTGACCTCCGCCTCGTCCATGGCGCTCGCCTCGGCGATCCACTCGGAGCCGAGGTTCGAGGTCATGATGATGACCGTGTTCTTGAACGACACGACCCGCCCCTTGCCGTCGGTCAGGCGCCCGTCGTCCAGGACCTGGAGGAGCACGTTGAAGACGTCGGGGTGGGCCTTCTCGATCTCGTCGAAGAGGACGACGGCGTAGGGGCGGCGCCGGATCGCCTCGGTCAGCCGGCCCCCCTCCTCGTAGCCGACGTAGCCCGGCGGAGCGCCGATCATGCGGGCGACGGAGTGCTTCTCCATGTACTCGGACATGTCGAGGCGCACCATCGCCTGTTCGTCGTCGAAGAGGAACTCGGCGAGCGCGCGGGCGAGCTCCGTCTTTCCCACGCCCGTGGGGCCGACGAAGAGGAACGACCCGAGCGGCCGCCGCGGGTCCGACAGGCCCGCCCGGGACCGCCGCACCGCGTCCGAGACCGCGCGGACCGCCTCCGCCTGGCCGACGACGCGCTCGGAGAGGCGCTCCTCCATCTTGAGGAGCTTCTGCGTCTCCGCCTCGAGCATCCGCGAGACCGGCACGCCCGTCCAGCGCGAGACCACGCGGGCGATGTCCTCCTCGGTGACCTCCTCCTGGAGCATCGGCTGCCCCTTCTGCAGGTCGGCCAGCCACGCGTTCTGCGCGGCGAGCTCCTTCTCGAGCTCCGGCATGCGGCCGTAGCGCAGCTCCGCGGCGCGCTGGAGGTCTCCCGCCCGCTCGGCTTCGACGGCGGCGTTCCTGGCTTCCTCGATCGCCTCCTTGGTCTGCCGGATCTGCTGAATGGATTCCTTCTCCGCCGACCACTTGGCGCGCAGCCGGCTCGAGGTCTCGCGCTCCTCCGACAGGACCTTCTCGATCTCCTTCAGCCGGTCCTTGGCCTCCTTCGTCTTTTCCTTCGAGAGCGCGCGCTTCTCGATCTCGAGCGAGACGATCCGGCGCTCGATCTCGTCGATCGCCTGCGGCACCGAATCGATCTCGATGCGCAGGCGGGACGCCGCCTCGTCCACGAGGTCGATGGCCTTGTCCGGCAGGAACCGGTCGCTGATGTAGCGGTAGGAGAGCTTCGCCGCGGCGACCAGGGCGGCGTCGGTGATCCGGACGCCGTGATGGACCTCGTAGCGCTCCTGCAGACCCCGCAGGATCGCGATCGTGTCTTCGACGGATGGCTCCTCGACGTAAACGGGCTGGAAGCGCCGCTCGAGAGCCGCGTCCTTTTCGATGTACTTCTGGTACTCGTTCAAGGTCGTCGCGCCGATCGCGCGCAGCTCGCCCCGCGCGAGCGCCGGCTTCAGCATGTTGGACGCGTCCATGGAGCCCTCGGCGGCTCCCGCCCCGACGAGCGTGTGCAGCTCGTCGATGAAGAGAACGATCGTGCCCTGCGCCTCCTCGATCTCCTTCAGGACGGCCTTCAGCCGGTCCTCGAACTCGCCCCGGTACTTCGCGCCGGCAATCATGGCGCCGAGATCCAGCGCGACGACGCGCTTGTTTTTCAGGCCTTCGGGCACGTCGCCCATGTGGATGCGCCGCGCGAGGCCCTCGACAATGGCGGTCTTTCCGACGCCCGGCTCGCCGATCAGGACCGGGTTGTTCTTGGTGCGTCGCGAGAGGACCTGGATGACGCGCCGGATCTCCTCGTCGCGCCCGATGACCGGGTCGATCTTGCCGCGCCGGGCGAGATCCGTCAGGTCGCGCGTGTAGCGCTTCAAGGCCTGGTACTTGTCCTCGGGATTGGGGTCCGTGATTCGAGTCGAGCCGCGGAACTCCTTCAGGGCCTTCAGGAGCGCGTCCTTCTGAACGCCCGCCTTCGACAGGTGCCGGGACGTCTCTCCGGCGCCCGGTTCCGAAAGGGCGATGAGAATGTGCTCGGCAGAGACATACTCGTCTCCGAAGTCCCGCGCGATCTCGAAAGCGTGATCGAGGACCCGCGTCAGCTCCCGCGAGGGAGCCGCGTCCGCCGACGCGCCGGAGACTTTCGGCCGGCGCTCCAGCTCCGACTCGATCTGCGAGGCGAGCGCCTCAGGGTTGACGCCGAGCTTCTGGAGGACGGGGACCACCACTCCCTCGCTCTGGCGAAGCAGCGCGAGGAGCAGGTGATCCGGCGTCAGTTCGGCGTTGCCGCGCGCGCGGGCATCGCGCTGAGCTTCCTGGATCGCCTCCTGGGATTTGATCGTCAGTTGGTCGGATCTCATCGTCTATTCGAGGCCTCTCAAAGAGCCGTAATTCTAATAGTTGAGTTCTTTCATGTCAAGTATTTTGCCATATGATCTTAGCTGAAAGCACTCATGGTCCATGTCAGATGACGCAAAGTACGGTATTGGAAACGCACACCTTATCGGACCGGGTCTGGAACTCCGGCCTCCCGGAAACCCTTTTCGCGCAGGAGGCAGGAATCGCACTCGCCGCAAGCCCGGCCTTCGGGCGAGGGGTCGTAGCAGGAGGACGTCAGGGCGAAATCGAGACCGAGCGCGGCGGCCCGGGCGACGATCTCGGCTTTCGTCATCCGGAGCAGGGGAGCATGGATCCGGAAAGCGAGCGCGCCCTCGACGCCGGCCTTCGTCGCGAGATTGGCCATCTTCTCGAAGGCCTCCAGGAATTCCGGCCGGCAGTCGGGATACCCGGAGTAATCGAGCGCGTTGGCCCCGATGAAGATGTCGCCGGCCCCGATCGCCTCGCCCCAGGCGATCGCGTGCGCGAGGAAGAGAGTGTTGCGCGCCGGCACGTACGTCGACGGGATGGCCTCCTTGCCGAGGCTGTTCCGGGGCACGGGCTTCGTGACGTCGGTCAGGGCCGACGCCGAGCCGGCCGGAAAGTCGAGCGCGATCATCCGGTGTTCCCGCGCGCCGTAGTGCTTCGCGAGCTTCCGCGCCTTCTCCAGTTCCACGCGGTGCCGCTGTCCATAATCGAACGACAGCGCGGAGACATCGAAGCCCTCCTGTTTCGCGATGAGCAGGGTCGTCGCCGAGTCGAGTCCGCCGGACAACAGGACGATCGCCTTGAGAATCGGGTGATCGGGTGATCGGGTCATCGGGTGAAGGCCATCGTGCGATCGGGTGATCGAGCCATCGGGTGATTGACCGGGGTAGATCACCCGATCACCCGATCGCAGATCACCCGATTTCTCTCTCATCTTCCCGGCACGTCTCCCCACAGGATCTTGTGCAGTTGGAGGCCGAGGCGGATGTTGCGCCCGCTGTCGCGGATCCATTCCGCGAGATCGGGAGCGGAGAGTCCTTCCCAGACCGGCGAGAACGTCACGGCGTTGCCGCGGTCGAGGTTCCTGGCCCGGACGAAATCCAGGGCCCAGTCGAAGTCCCTCCTGTCCGCGAGGACGAACTTCACCTCGTCGCGCGGCGTGAGCCTCTCGAGATTCTCCGGCAGGTTTGCCGCCTGCATGCCGCTACCCGGCGCCTTGACGTCCACGATCTTGACGACGCGGGGATCCACGCGGGTGAGCGGCGCGTGCCCGCCGGTCTCGAGAAGAACCGTCCTGCCGGCTTCGAGCAGCCGCTCCATCAGGGGATAGACGCCGTCCTGCTCGAGAGGCTCGCCTCCGGTCACCTCGACGAGCTCCACGCCGAGCGCGAGGACCTTTTCCACCGCCTCCGACACCGGCATCTCCCGCCCGCCGTGAAACGCGTACGCCGAGTCGCACCAGACGCAGCGCAGCGAGCACCCCGTCAGCCGGACGAACGCGCAGGGAAACCCCGCGCGAGTGCCTTCCCCCTGAATCGAAAGGAAAATCTCCGTGACGCGGATCGTCTCTTCCACGGGGACGAGTTTCAGGTTTCAGGATCCAGGTTTCAAGCCCCCTGAAACCTGAAACCTGAAACTTGAACCCGATTCTACGGGACGACTCTGATTTTGCCGTGCAGCATGTTCATGCCGCAGGAAAACGGAAAGTCCCCCTCCCGCCGGGGCGTGATCTCGATGACGGTCTTCTGGTGGGCGGGGAGGGCGGCGCGGATCCCGAATTCGGGGATGACGACCTCATCGCTGCAGGGGTTGGATTCCCGGCGGTCGAAGACGAGCGTCAGCGGCACGCCTTTCTTCGCGGCGATGACGTCCGGCCTGTAGCCTCCGGCCACGACGACCGTGATCTCCTGGGGGCCGGCGGGGACGGGCCTGGCCACGACGCGGCGTTTTCCGAAGAAGAAGACGTAGAGGAACACGATCAAGGCCAGGCCCGTGGCGGCCGCGGCCACGCGATCGGCGGTCCAGGCAAGGGCCAGGAGAATCAAGTCAGTCTCCGGTGCGCCAGGCGGAGACTGTTGGTCACGACCGAGACGGAGGAGGCGGCCATCGCGGCCGAGGCGATCATCGGCGAGAGGAGCCATCCCGTCAGGGGGTAGAGAACGCCCGCGGCCACGGGGATGCCAATCACGTTGTAGAGGAAAGCGAAGAAGAGGTTCTGGCGGATCGTCGCGAGCGTCGCGCGCGAAAGGGAGATCGCGTCGGCGACCGACTCGAGGTTGCCCCCCACGAGCGTGATGTCCGCCGCCTCGATCGCGACGTCGGCGCCTGCCCCGATCGCGATCCCGACGTCCGCCTGCGCGAGGGCCGGCGCGTCGTTGACTCCGTCGCCGACCATCGCGACGACCTCGCCTCGGCTCTGGAGCTCCTTGACCCGGGCGGCCTTGTCGGCGGGGAGGACCTCGGCGAACACCTCTTCGATGCCGACCCTTCCGGCGACCGCCCGCGCGGTCCTCTCGCGGTCGCCCGTGATCATCGCGGCCTTCAGGCCGAGCGCCCGGATTCTCCGCACGGCCTCCCGGGAGGTGTTCTTCTCCCTGTCCGCCACCGCGAGGAGGCCGATGGTGCGGCCTCCGGACGCGACGAGGAGGGGGGTCTTTCCCTCCGCGGCGAAGCGCTCGGATTCCTCCCGCACCGACGCGAAATCGATTCCCTCCTCCTCGAAGAGACGCGGAGCGCCGACGACGACGCGCTGCCCGGCGACCAGTCCAACGACGCCGCGGCCGCTCTTCGACTCGAAGCTCTCGACCTCCGGGAGGGGAATCCCCTTCTCGCGGGCCGCGGCAACGAGCGCCTCGGCGAGAGGATGCGCCGAGCCCTTCTCGATCGCCGCGGCGAGTCCGAGCATCTCCTCGCCGCTGCCGGAGACGACGACCCGGTCTGTCAGGCGCGGCTTGCCTTCCGTCACCGTGCCTGTCTTGTCGAGCAGGACGACGGTCAGGGCCCGGGCGCGCTCCAGGGCATCCGCGTTGCGGAAGAGGATCCCGCGGCCGGCTCCTCGCCCCGTCCCCACGAGGATCGCCGTCGGAGTCGCGAGGCCGAGCGCGCACGGGCAGGCGATGAGCAGGATCGAGGCCAGCACGATGGTCGCGAAGAGGGCGCGCGGCTCGGGGCCCGCGATGTACCACACGACCCAGCACGCGACTCCGATGGCGAGGACGACCGGCACGAAGACCCCGGCGATCCGGTCCGCCAGCTTCTGGATCGGCGGCTTGGACGCCTGCGCCTGGGAGACCAGCCGGACGATCTGCGCCAGGGCCGTGTCGCTGCCGACGGCCGTCGCCTCGATCTCCAGGACACCGTTCTGATTGATCGTGCCGCCGATGACGCGGTCTCCCGCCTTCTTCTCGGCGGGGACCGACTCTCCCGTGACGAGGGACTCGTCCACGGAGGACGTGCCGGTGCGCACCCGGCCGTCCACGGGCACGGCGTCCCCGGGCTTGACAAGCAGCAGATCTCCGACGTCGATCTCCGCCAGATCCACCTCCGTCTCGACGCCCTTGCGCAGCAGGCGCGCTTTCTTGGGCGTCAGGTCCAGGAGCTTGCGGATGGCCGCCGAGGTGCGGCCGCGGGCGCGCGTCTCGAGGTAGCGGCCGAGGAGGATGAGCGTCACGATGACGCCGACGGCCTCGTAGTAGACGTGACCGGCTCCCGCGGTCGCGAACGTCCGCGGAAAGAGGGTCGAAGCCGCGGAGAGGAAGAAGGCCGCCGAGGTTCCGAGGCCCACGAGCGTATCCATGTTGGCGGTGCGGTGCCGGAGCGTCCGGACCATGCCCGAGAGGAACGGCCAGCCGGCGTAGAGATAGACGGGCAGGGTGAGGAGAAGAAGCGCGATGTCGCGGCCCGGGAATTGGATCCGCGCCATCGAAACCACGAGCAAGGGCAGCGTCAGCGCCGCCGAGAGGAGAGTGCGCCGCAGGATCCGGCTCAATTCCCTCGCCGTTTCCTCCTCGGCCTTCCCCGATTCGCCCGCCTCGGCCGGCTTCGCTTCGTAGCCGCTGGAGCGAACCGCCTCGATCAGCCTGCGCGGGTTCAGGCCTCTTCCGGTGACGTCGGCGCGTCCCGTCGCGAGGTTGACGGCGGCTTCGGAGACTCCGACCACCGCCGACAGGGCGTCTTCGATCGTCGCGACGCAGGAAGCGCAGTGCATCCCCTCGATCGCGAGGGCGACGCGCGCCAGCGGAGGCGTGGCGGGCGCCAGGGGCGCTCCGGGCTGGGGAGCCACCGGCGGCTTGCGCAGGAACGCCGACCTGGGTCCCTTCATCTCGAAGAGCGGCGCCTGTCTGCTCCCTCTCCCTCCGCGGGGGGGTTCGGGGGGTCTCCCCTCGCTCCCTTCGGCGCTGGCCGCGACCGGAGGTCGCGCCTCGCGAAGCGAGCGGACGGCGGGCTGGGGTGACGGCCCGATCTTCGCCGGGGACGAGCCTTTCAATGGCGGACTGAGATACCGCTTCGGGTCCTTCTCGAATCTCTCCGCGCACCCCATCGCGCAGAAATAGAACGTCTCCCCTCCGTGGACACGCTCCGCGGCCGCCGAGGAGTTCTCGACGGTCATGCCGCAAACAGGATCTCTCGCCACCGTCAGGCCAACCTTAACCCAACCCGCAAGACCGGGCCGCTCAACCGGGCATCTGCAGGCGGTGAAGCTCCGGCCGGCCCGGGGCTCCGGACAGGCGCGAGACGAGCGACATCGAGGCCGTGTAGGCGAAGCCGTTGAAGAAGATCAGGAGAAACGGCACCCCCGCCCAGTAGTGCTCCTCGACGGCGAAGACGATCGCCCCGAAGAAGTAGGCGGCGAGAAGGATCTCGGCGGTGAGCGAGAAGTTGCCGGGAGTCCGGTATTTCTTGCTCCGCCATTCGCCGCCGCCCCCCCGGATTCCGAACTTCGGCGTTCTCGTGAACCCCGTCTCGTGACTCGACATCGCCTCGAGCACGGCGTGGACGTTGTTGAGAGACAGCCCGATCCCGAGCGAGAGGAGCAGGGGCATGGACCTCAGGGTCTTCTTCCAGTCGCGGCCGATCTCCTTCTGCGAGGAGACGTAGAACGCGATGAAGGAGAACGTCGCTCCGAAGAAGAGGGGGAAATCCAGGACGGCGAGCCGCTTCCAGCCGATCTGTTCCCGGATGATGATGGCCGGCACGATCAGGAGCGCGAGCAGCACGACGAGGAGATGGGAGAAATTGTTGGTGAGGTGGAAGAAGGCCTCGGCCTTGATCTTCCAGGGGTAGGCGCTCCGGAAGATGGCCGGAAGGAGCTTGCGTCCCGTCTGGATGGAGCCCTTCGTCCAGCGGTGCTGCTGGGATTTGAAGCCGTTCATGTCCACCGGGAGCTCGGCCGGGACCACGAGGTCTTTCAGATAGACGAACTTCCAACCGTCCAGCTGCGCCCGGTAGGAGATGTCGAGGTCCTCCGTCAGGGTGTCGGACTGCCAGCCGCCGATCTCTTCGAGGCAGCGGCGCCGCCAGATTCCCGCGGTCCCGTTGAAGTTGAAGAAGCGGCCGGAGCGGTGGCGGGCCGTGTGCTCGATAACGAAATGGCCGTCGAGGAAGATGGACTGGATGCGGGTCAGCAGGGAGTAGTCGCGATTCAGGTGCTCCCAGCGCGCCTGGACCATCCCGACCGAGGGATCGGAGAAGTAGGCGAGGCTCGCGCGCACGATCTCGGGCGTCGGGAGAAAGTCCGCGTCGAAGATCATCAGGAATTCGCCGCGGGCGGCCTCGAGGCCCGCCTGGAGCGCTCCCGCCTTGAACCCCTTCCGGTCCCGCCGGGTCAGGTGCGCGATTTCGTAGCCGAGCGCCCGGTAGCGCGCGGCGACGCGCGCGGCGACCTCGCGCGTCTCGTCGGTCGAGTCGTCGAGCACCTGGATCTCCAGAAGGTCGCGCGGATAATCGATGGCCGCGGCCGCCTCGATCAGCCGTTCGACGACATAGACTTCGTTGTAGATCGGAAGCTGGATTGTGACGCGCGGCAGGACGGGAAGCTCCCCCGCCGGACGGGGATCGTCGCGGCGATGCCGGTAGTAGAGCCGGACCATCATCGCGCGGTGGGTCCCGTACATCGCCAGGAGGGCCAGGACGACGTAGTAGACGGCCAGCGTCGCGAAGCGCGCGACCTCACCCGCCATGGGGCCGGATCTCCCTCTTCAAACCGGTGGTTCCTCCTCGCGGCCGCGGAGTCCATTGCCCTGGGTTTCCTGGTGCTGCCGGACGCCCGGTCCCATCTGGCGCCGTACCTGCTCCTCTTCCTGGCGGGCGCGGCCGTCTCGCTTCTGGCCGCGAGGATCTTATCCGCATCGGGTCCCGGTTTCCTGCTGCTCTGCGGGGCTCTCCTGCGACTGACGCTGATTGCCCGGGCGCCGGATCTCTCCGACGACGTGTTCCGGTACCTCTGGGACGGCCGCGTGGCCGCCGCCGGGATTTCTCCCTATGCCTTCGCCCCGAGCGATCCCGCCGTCGCGGGGATCGACCCGGAGCTTGCCCGGCGCGTGGCGCACCGCGACGTCGTCACGGTCTATCCGCCGGTGGCGCAGGCCGCGTTCCGCGTCTTCGGCGCGTCGGGCCATCTGGTCGCCTGGAAGACGTTCACCGCCGCCGCGGATCTCTCGATCGTGGCGCTCCTCTGGAGCGGCGCGCCCGGAGGGGCCTTCGCGGCGGCCCTCTACGCCTTTCATCCGCTGGCGATCACGGAATCGGCGGGGGAAGGGCATTGCGACTCTCTCGGGGTCGCCCTGCTGCTCGTCTCTCTGGTCTATCTCGGCCGTCGCCGCCGGGCCCTGGCCGGGATCGCTTTCGCGATGTCCGTCCTGACGAAGTACGTCTCGCTCGCGGCGGCGATCCCGGTCTTCCGCCGTGGACGCGGCCGGTCTCTGGCCGTCGGCGCGCTGACCGCCGCCGTCCTGTGGCTGGCGGCGTCTCGCCCGGGCGCTTCTCCGGTCGGCGGGCTCGGGCAATACGCCGCGCGGTGGGACTTCAATTCGCCGGTCTACGCGGCGGCCGTCGGGTTGATGGACTCCACGGGACTGCCGGCGGCGGCCAAGGGCGCCTTCCTCGATCTGAAGGCGCGGTGGAATCACCCCGCCTGGACGCAGAGAGTCTTTCCGTATTTCTACTCCGCTTTTTTCGCGCGGCTCCTCCTGGGTCTCCTTCTCGCCGCGGCGCTTCTCGTGATCGCCCGGCGCGTCCGGGATCTCGAGGCCTCCGTCTTCGCGAGCCTGGCGGCTCTGCTGCTGCTTTCGCCGACGCTCTACCCGTGGTATCTGCTCTGGGTTCTCCCCTTCGCCGCCCGAGGGCGCGAGCCGGCCTTCCTCTTCCTCTCCTTTGGCGCGCCCCTTTCCTACGCACTCCTCTTTCCGCTTCCGGGCGTCTCGCGAGGATTCGTGTGGGCGGGAGAGTTCCTGCCGTTCGCGGCGCTGCTCGCGGCGACGCTCTACCGGAGACGGGAGGCTGCGGCGTGACGGCCGCGCGTTACCGGGCCTTGCTCTCCTATGTCGGGACCCGCTTCCACGGCTGGCAGATCCAGAAGAACGCGCCGAGGACGGTCCAGGCCGCGCTGGAAGAAGCGCTCGCGGGTGTTTCCGGCGAGCGGGTACGCGCCGTCGCGGCGGGGCGGACCGACGCGGGCGTGCACGCCGAGGGCCAGGTCGTGCATTTCGACCTGGCCGAGCCCCGGCCGCCCGAGCGCATCCGCGGCGGAGCCAACGCGCTTCTGCCCGGGGACGTGAGGGTCCTCGCCGTGTCGCCGGCGCCGCCCGACTTTCACGCCCGGCGCGACGCCGCCTGGAAGGAGTACCTCTACCGCTGGAGCCGCTCGGCGGCCATCCCGCCGCGGGATCGCCCGTTCGTCGCGCGGATCTCGGAGAAGGCCGACGTCGAGACGATGCGGATCGCGGCGCGGGCTCTCCCCGGGGAGCGGGACTTCGGCGTCTTCGGCGTCCGGCTTCCCGCGGGCGAGTCGAGCCTGCGGCGGCTCCACTTCGTCCGCGTCGAGGAATCCGGCGACGAGATCCGGGCGCTCTTCCGGGGAGACGCCTTCCTGCGGGGGATGGTCCGCTCGATCTGCGGCGTCCTGGCGGCGATCGCGCGGGGGAAGGCGCCTCCCGAACGGATCGCCGAGCTCCTCGAAACCGGGGACAGGAGACTGTTGTCGTCCAAGGCGCCGGCACTGGGACTGACCCTCCTCCGCGTCTCCTACGGAGCCGCGGAATCGGGTGATCGAGCGATCGGGTGATCGGACGATCTGCTGGAAAGGGCGGGGTCCCGTCCCCGATCACCCGATCACAAGATCGCCAGATCACCCGATTTGCCCTAAACTGGCAAGGTGATCGACAAGGAGATCCTCGCCCAGGCCGGCACGGCCGAAAGAGAGCTCCTGGACGAGATCGACCTCGCGCGGCTGCCGCGGCACGTCGCGATCATCATGGACGGCAACGGGCGATGGGCGAAACAGCGCGGATCGCCGCGGGTGGAGGGGCACCGGGCTGGGATCGCCTCGGTGCGGGAGACGGTCGAGACCTGCGCCCGCCTGGAGCTCGACGCGTTGACGCTCTACGCCTTCTCGGTCGAGAACTGGAAACGGCCCCGGTTCGAGATCGTCACGCTCATGTCGCTCTTGAAGGAGTACCTGAACCGGGAGCTGGCGAACCTCTTGAAGAACGACATCCGGTTCCGCGTGGTCGGACGTATGAATGAGCTCGACGCCTCGGTGCAGAAGGAGCTCTCGAAGGGACTCGCGGCCACCTCGTCCTGCCGCGGCATGACGTTCAATATCGCGTTGAACTACGGCGGCCGCACCGAGATCGTGGACGCCTGCCGCTCGCTCGCCAACGACGTCGTGTCGGGCCGCCTGACGCCCGAGCAGATCGACGAGGAAACGCTCGGCTCGCGCCTCGGCACGGCCGGGCTCCCCGACCCGGACCTGCTCATCCGCACGAGCGGCGAGATGCGCGTCTCCAACTTCCTTCTCTGGCAGATCGCCTACAGCGAGATCTGGGTCACGCCAACGCTCTGGCCCGATTTCCGCAAGGGCCACCTCTTCGAAGCGATCCTCGACTTCCAGAAGCGCGAGCGCCGCTACGGCGGCGTGATCGCCAAGGGGCGCGCGCAGGAGATCGGCGAGGACCGGGCCGGCACCGGCAGTCGGTAGGCGGCACGCGACGTTGGCTCTGAAGAGAGAAGCCGCGGCGGCGGTCGCGATCCCGATCGTCCTCGCGGTTCTCTTCCTCACGCCCCCGGTCCTCTTCAACCTTCTCGTCGCGCTCGTATCGCTCGCGGCCCTCTGGGAGTTCTACCGGATCGCGGAGAAGACGGGCCATCCCGTGACGAAGACCGTCGGGCTTGCCGGAGGGATCCTTCTTTTCGTGGCGGCCCCCGGCTTCTTCGCCATCCTCCCTCCCCGCGAATTCCACCTCGTGCTCGTCCTCGGCGTCGTGGCGCTCCTGGCGGCCTTCGCGGAGCTGGCGTCTTCCGTGGAGATCGCCTCCGCGCTCGCGGGCGCCGGGTCCACGGTCCTCGGCGTCCTCCTGATCCCGCTGCCGGCGCTGGCAATGGGCGCCCTGCGGGAGTTCTCGCCGCGCGCCGTGCTCCTGCTCTTTCTCATCGTCTGGGGATGCGACTCCTTCGCGTACTACACGGGAAAGAACTTCGGGCGGCGCAAGCTCTCTCCCGTGGTCTCGCCCAACAAGACCTGGGAAGGGACGATCGGCGGGTTTGCCGGCGCCACGCTGATCGGCGCCGCCGCGGGAGCCTGGTGGGTCATGCCGGAGCTGGGGCCTGTCCGCGGGGCGTTGGCCGGCGCGCTCGCGTCCTCGGCGGGACAGATCGGCGATCTCGTCGAGTCGCTCTGGAAGAGAGGCGCCGGCGTGAAGGACTCGGGAGTGTTCCTCCCCGGCCACGGCGGCTTCTACGACCGGATCGATTCATTGCTCTTCGCAGGGCCGGTGCTCGCGTTGTTCATCGCGCGACTGGGGAAGTGAGTTTCAAGTTTCAAGTTTCAGGGAGCGCCGGATCCTCCTGAAACCTGAAACTTGAAACCTGAAACCCTGCTCCCAAGCCGGCCGGTATAATCGCGGATTCTTCATGAAAGGCGTATCCGTGCTCGGCTCTACCGGCTCCATCGGGCGCTCGGCGCTCGAGGTGGTCGAGGCCTTTCCGGACCGGTATCGGGTCGTGGCGCTCGCCGCCGGTCGGTCGGTCGAGAGGCTGGCGCAGCAGGTCGCGCGCCATCGGCCGGAGCTGGTGGCCGTCGCGGGCCCCGAAGAGGCGCGCAAGCTCAGGGCGCTCCTCCCCGCCGGGGCGGCCGCGCGGATCGTCACGGGCCACGGGGGGCTCGAAGAGGCGGCGGCGCACGAGAAGGCGGACGTCGTGGTCGGAGGCCTCGTCGGGGCGCTGGGGCTGCGCTCCGCGTACGCCGCGGCCGCCGCGGGCAAGCGGCTCGCGCTCGCCAACAAGGAGACCCTCGTCGTGGCGGGGGAGCTGATCCTCTCGGTGGCGGGCAAGAGCGGAGCGGAGATCGTCCCGGTGGACTCGGAGCACTGCGCGATCCACCAGGCCCTGCGTTGCGGCGCCAAAGAGGAGGTCGGGCGGCTGGTGCTGACCGCGTCGGGTGGGCCCTTCCGGCAGCGGGACCTCCTGACCTTCGACACGATCACCGTCGAAGACGCGCTCGCGCACCCGACGTGGAAGATGGGCCGGAAGATCACCGTGGATTCCGCGACGATGATGAACAAGGGGCTCGAGATCATCGAGGCGCACTTCCTCTTCGGCGTCGCCCCCGAGAAGATCGCCGTCGTGATCCATCCGCAGTCCATCGTCCATTCCTTCGTCGAGTTCGTGGACGGGTCATTCATCGCCCAGCTCGGAAGAAACGACATGAAGTTCCCGATCCTCTACGCGCTGTCGTATCCCGAGCGGGTGCGCAACGATTTCGGGCGGCTCGACCTCGTCGAAGTCGGCCGGCTGGATTTCTTCGATCTCGAGCCGGAGCGCTACCCGGCGGTCGGCCTGGCGCGGGCGGCGCTCGCCTCGGGCGGGGGGATGCCGGCGGTCGTCAACGCGGCCAACGAGGTCGCCGTCGAGGCCTTCCTGGCCGGGAAGATTTCCTTCTGCGGCATCGTTCAGGTGATCTCCGAGACGGCCTCCTCCGCCGGCCGCGTCGCATCGCCGGGGAGCCTCGAGGAAGCGGAGGAGATCGACGGCATGGCAAGGCGCAAGGCGGCGGAGACGGTCGGGCGGCTCTCCTCGGCGAGGGCGGGCTCGGCGGCGGCGGTTCAAGGAGCACCCGTTTGAGCATCATCGAAAACACACTGGCCCTCCTCCTCGTCCTCTCCGTCCTCGTCGTCGTCCACGAGTTCGGGCACTTCGCCGTCGCCAAGGCGTTCCGGTTTCCCGTCGAGGTCTTCTCCGTCGGCTTCGGAAAACGGCTCTTCGGGAAGACGTGGCACGGGACCGACTACCGCGTCTCCGCGATCCCGCTCGGCGGCTACGTCCGGGTCGTGGGCCTGGGCCCCGACGAATCGACCCTGGCGGAGGGGACGTCCGCGGAGGCGCCTCCCCCCGTCGGCAAGCGGTGGCAGCGCGCGTTGATCCTGCTCGCGGGCCCGACGATGAACCTCGTGCTCGCCCTGGTCCTCCACACGACGGTGTTTGCCCTGGGAGTGCGGGTGCCCGAGTACGAGCTCGAGCCGCCCGTCATCCGCGTCGTCGAGGCGGGCTTGCCGGGCGCGGCGGCCGGCTTTCAGCCGGGCGACCTCATCCTCTCGATCGACGGCACGGCGACGCCGCGCTGGAGGGACGCGCAGTTTCTCTTCGGCATGAACGCGCGCCAGAAGCTCGACGTCGAGGTCGAGCGCGGAGGCAGCCGCCTGCACGTCAGCGTGACTCCCCGCGCCGCGACCAAGTACGACATCGGCGAGGTCGGTCTCTATCCCGCGGCGCCGCGGGAGCCCCGCCTCATCACGGTCGTCGCCGGCGATCCGGCGGCCCAGGCCGGCCTCAAGAAAGGGGACGTCGTCGTCTCGATCGCCGGGCGCCCGATCCGCGGGGCTCCCGAAGACATCCTGAGCAAGTTCGTTCAGGCGATCGGCCAGGCGGCCCCCGGCCCCTTCGAGATCGCCTACCTGCGCGACGGGAAGCCGCGGGTGACGCGGATCAAGCCGCGCCACGACTCCGACGGCTCCTGGAAGGTCGGCGTGTCGGTCGCCGCGGACCTGAAGGAGGTCACCGAGAAGTTCCCGCCGGGCCAGGCGGTCGTCGAGGCCGTCCGGCGGGTCAAGACCGACTTCCGGATGACGCTCTCGATCCTCGGGCGCCTCTTCGTCGGCCGGGCGAGCCTGAAGACGATGTCCGGGCCGCTCGACATCGCGAAGTTCTCGGGAGAGGCCGCGCGCACGGGGGCCATCCCCCTCGTGGCCCTCATGGCCGCGATCTCGCTCCAACTCGCCATTTTCAACGTGCTGCCGATCCCGGTCCTGGACGGCGGCCACCTGTTCCTGCTGATCCTCGAAGGCGCGGCGCGGCGGGACTTCTCCCTGAGGGTCAAGGAGCGCATCCTCCAGGTGGGTTTCCTGATGATCCTCGCCCTGATGTCGGTGATCATCTACAACGACCTCGCCAAGAACATGCCCGCGAAATGGTGGCCATTTTAACGTCGCGAAGCGCTGCGCGAGGGATCTGCGCCCTTCGGGCGCACTGGCGAGCGACTCGGCCGGATGCGGCCTCGATCGCTCGCCTGATCCCTAGCTCCGCGCTTCGCTCCCGCGGCGCGCGCCTCCTCCCTCGGTGACTTCGGGAGACTTCGCGCGCCGCGAGCACCGGCAGCAGCCCGGCGATTTGTTGATGTGTCGCGGCGGAGATGTCGAGGTAACCTTTACTACCCTGTCATCCTGAGCCCTTCGGCTTCGCTCAGGACAGGCTCCGCGAAGGATCTGCTCTCGTCGTAGTGTGTGATCGCCGCGGGCGGGAGGCGGGGTAGACTCGGGCCGCGTGTTCCTGCTCGTGCTGCGACTGCTCGCCGTGTATTTCGCGACGGTTGCAGCGGCCCTGTTTCTTGCGCATCGGTTTGTTTCACCGGTGCGCGTGAGCGCGGGCCTTCTGCTTGCCTTTGGTCCTTTTCTCCTGGTGGGAAAGGCGCTGCTGACGGCGGGGGTCCACGCGCCGATCGACATCGCTTACCAGGGGCCGCCGCTGTCGAGCCTTGCTTCGCGGATGGGGACGGAGAAGACGAAGACCCCGATCCTCTCCGACGTCGTCTTTCAGGAGATCCCCTGGCGCAAGGCGGTGCGAGAGGCTGTGAAGAACGGACGGCTCCCGCTGTGGAACCGTTTCGTGCTGGCGGGGGAGCCGCTCCTGGCCGTCCAGCAGCACGCATTCTTTCACCCGGCGACGTGGATCGGCTTCCTCCTGCCGCTCGCGCAGGCATGGACCTTCGAGATGGCGCTGCGTTACTTCCTCGCGCTCGTCTGCGGGTATCTCTTCCTGCGCGACCTGGCTTGCGGCGAGATCGCGGCGCTTCTCGGCGCGTTGGGATGGGCCTTCTGCGACTACCTGGTCTTCTTCCTCGGGTATCCGCTGACGCCCGCGGCGGCCCCGTTCCCTCTGCTGCTCCTGGGCCTGCGGCGTCTCGTCTCCGTCGGAGATCGCCGCGCGGTCGGCCTGACGATCGCGGCCCTCCTTCTCATCATGACGTCCGGTCACCCCGAGACGCTGCTCCACGCCGTCGCGGGAGGCGGGATCTATTTTCTCTTCGAGCTCGCCTTCGCCGGCAAGGGCCGCCGGCTGCGACCCGTGCTGCTGTCGCTCCCGGCGGGGGCCCTGACCCTGGGGCTCTCCGCGGTGCTCCTCCTGCCGCTGGCCGAAGCGTTGCCCCACACGCAGGAGCAGTTCTTCCGGTCGGCCGTCTATGCCCACTCGCACAAGTCGTTCCCGCTCTGGGCGAGCATCCGGCACGCCTCCCTGAACGTGACCCCGTACGGCTTCGGCGTCTCGGGACACGGGGAGACGGTCGACGGCTTCGCTGAATGCTCCTCCTACGGAGGCTCGCTTCTCTGGCCCCTCGCTCTCCTGGGCGTCTTCTCCCTCCGCCGCGAGAAGTGGGCGTTCTTCGCCCTCGGCCTCGTCGGGATCGGCGTCGGCGCGGCCTTCCCGGGGATCACCGATGCCGTGTCGGCGCTTCCCCTCTTCGACATCGCGATCAATTCGCGGATGGTCTTCCTCGCGTCCTTCGCGATCGCCGCGCTCGCGGCGCTCGGACTCCAGCGTCTGCTCGAGCGGGGAGGCTCCCGGCTCTTCGTCGCCGGAGCGCTCGTCTCGATTCTCGCCGTCGGCGGCCTCTGCTACCAGGCGCGGGCCCGTCTCGCCGAGCGCCCGATGCCCCCCGAGTACTTTCGCGGCCGGATCCTGCTCCAGGTCGTTCCGCTCGCTCTTGCCGCGGCTCTCGTCCTCGCCGCGTCCCGGCGCGGACGCGGCTTCGAATTTCTCGGCGCCGCCTTCCTGGTCCTCCTCGCAGCCCAACGCGGCCTGGAGAAGCGTGACGTCTACCCGACGTACCCGTCGCGCGCCTTCTATCCGCCGCTCAGCCTCCTCGACGCGATCCCGAGAAGGGCGCCCGATCGAATGACAGCGGTGGGATTCACGTTCATTCCCAACATCGCCGCGCTCTACGAAGTCGAAGATGTGCGGGGGTACGAGGCGATGACCTTCAAGCCCCTCGTCGAGACCTTCGGCCTCTGGTGTGTCGCCCAGCCCGTCTGGTTCAACCGCGTGGACGATCCCACCCGGCCGTTTCTCTCATACCTCAACGTCCGTTACGTCGTGGCGCCTCCGGGCCATCCGCCTCCGGACGGATGGAAAACTCTCTTCCGCAACGACGAAGGGCAGCTCTTCGAGAATCCGAAGGTCCTTCCGCGCGCGTTCGTGCCGCGGTTGCTGCGCTACGAGCCCGACAGCGTCTGGCAGGTCGCGCTCCTCGGAGCGATTCGCGACTTCGCCAATGAGGGGATCATCGGCGGAGATCGTCCGGCCGGAGTCTCCGGAAACGAGGCACGCGCCAACGGCGAGGCTTCGGTGCGGATCGCGTCCTACGGGCCGCAGCGGATGACGCTCGAGATCGATGCGCGGCAGCCGGCCCTCGTGGCCACTTCGATGACCTCGTGGCCCGGCTGGAAACTGACGGTGGACGGGGTGCGGACGCCGCTCGTCCCTTACAACCACGCGTTCCTCGGTTTTCGCGTGCCTGCGGGGCGCCACACGGCGGTCCTCCGCTACATGCCCGACGGTTTCGTGGCCGGCTCCGTCATCACGCTGGTGAGCCTGGCCGCCGGTCTGTCTCTGCTTGCGCGCGCGCGCCGCCCGGCCTCATCGCGCGTCTCCGGCTGATGCTTCTCCTGCCGGCCGTCTATCTGCTGGTCGGAGCGGGGACAGTCGCGGCGGTCCGCTGGCTGCGCCGGCCGGTCCCTCTCGGGTACGCGCTCGTTCTCTGGCTGCTGCCGGTCGTCTTCATCTCTCCCGGGTTTTTCTCCGATCGGACCATCCTCCCTGTCGATCACGTGGCGCTCATCCCTCCCTGGAGCACGCTCCGGCCGGCGAGGACCCACAACCCGAACCTGAACGACGTCGCCACGCACATGGCGCCGTGGGCCAAGGCCGTGCGGATGGCCTGGAAGGAAGGCTCTCTGCCGTGGCGGCAGCGCTGGAACGGTTCCGGGATGGCGCTCGCCGCCAACAGCCAGTCGGCGGCCTTCTCCCCGCTGACGTTCCTGATGTTCGCGCTGCCGCTCGCGCGCGCGTTCACGCTCGCCGCCGCGGTCAAGCTCTTCCTGGCGCTGCTGGGGACGTGGCTGTGGCTCTCGGAGCTCGGCGTGTCGCGCGCCGGAGCGCTCTTCGGCGCCGTCGGCTTCGGGCTGTCGTGCACGATGACGCCCTGGATCCTCTTCCCGCACACGTCGGTCATCTGTCTCTGGCCCTGGGCGCTCTTCGCGATCGAGCTGTTGCGGGAGACTCCGGCCGGCGGCCGCGCGTTCTGGGCCCTGACCGCGATCCTCCTCTGCTGGGCGCTGGGGGGGCACCCGGAGAGCGCGGCGCTGGGAGGGATGTTCGTGGTGTTGTGGCTCCTCGCACGCTGGCTCTGGACCGACCTGCCGCGGCCCGGGCGAATTCTGGGACGGGTCCTCCTGGCCGGGGCGCTGGCGCTCGGGCTCTCCGCGTTTCTCCTGGTTCCGCAGGCTCTGGCCATCGCCCGCTCGAGCCGCGTGCCGGTCGCCCGGGAGTTCGCGAGCCGCCTGCCCGCGAGCGTGGCTCCCCACGGCGCGCTCTGGCCGAACGGTTTCGTGACGGCGCTCTTCCCGCGGGCGCTCGGCGACGCCATGGGCTCGCCGATGATCGCCGGGGCCGCCGGGTCGTTCCCGGAGATGGCTCTCGGGTACTTCGGGATCCTCGGCTGGGCGCTTGCGCTCGGCATCCTGCGGCCCGGCTCGCGGCGCCGGCGCGCGGAGCTCGCCCTGCTCGTTCCGCTCGCCGCGGGGCTCGGAGTGGCCGTGATGCTCTGGCCCTTCTTCGACATCGCGGTCCGCTTTCCGGTCCTGAAGATGATGTTCTTCCTCCGATATTTCTCCTGGGTCTCGCTGGCCGGGGCCGCGATCGCCGGTTTCGAAATGGACCGCCTCTGCGCGGATTCCCTCGCGCGCCGGAAGAGCTCCTTCGCCTTCCTGGCCGTCCTTGCGGGGCTCGCAGCCGTCGCGATCGCGTTGTACCTCCATTTCCGCGCTCTCCACGCGGCGTCCGGCGGCCTCGAGTCCCTGAGGAATTCGTTCGCGGCCGCTTGGATCTGCCTCGGCGCCGGGGCGATCCTCTTCCTCGCAGCGAGGTCCCGCCCTCGACCCGCGGCGCTGGCGGCTTTCTCTCTCGGCCTTTCCGCGATCGCCGCCGTCGAGCTTCTCCACCAGGGAATCCGCCTCTACGACTTCGGTTCGCCGCGAGACCTCTTTCCCGACACGCCGATGCTTGCGTTCGTGCGCTCGCGGCCCGGGACGTTCCGCGTGGTCGGGGAGGCGACGGTGCTCTTTCCCGACAGCAGCATCTTCGCCGGCCTGGAGGACGTCCGCACCAAGGACCCGGTCGAGCGCCTCGACTACATCCAGTTCCTCGACGCCACGTGCGGCTACCCTCCGGCCGAGGAGTTCAAGCAGATTCGCGACGTGAACGCCTCCGCGCTCGATTTTCTGAACGTCCGGTTTCTTCTCGCGGCTCCGGGACGGACCTCCCCGGCCGAGAAGTGGCGCCCCGTTTACGGCGGCGCCGACGGGACGGTGTTCGAGAACCGCGATGTGCTTCCGCGCGTCTTCGCTCCGGAGAGGATCGCGCCTCTGCCTGGCGCCGCGGGATGGACGACACTGGCCAGCCGGAAAGACTGGCGGGCGGAGGCCTCGAGCGTCGGCGGACAACCGGGCGCGGTGTCGAACGGCGCGGCGGACGTCTCGAACTACCGGGAGTCAATCAACGACGCCGCCTTCGACGTCCAGGTCTCGGGGGGTCGCGCTCTCGTCATCGCGAGCCTCGTCCAGGACGGAGGGTGGTCGGCGCGCGACGAGAGCGGCCGGGAGATCGTCACGACGCTCGCGAACGGCCCCTTCCTGGCGCTGCGGCTGCCGGGTGGAAGTCACCGGGTTTTCCTGAAATACTCCCCACCCGGCTTGCGAACAGGAGCGTGGATTTCCATGGCGAGCCTCCTGGCCGCGGGAGTCTGGGCGGCAGCGGCCGCGATGAGACGTCGCTCGGAATCGAAAAACCACTGAAAGGAAATTGAGATGAGATCTGGCTCGAGAATCCTGTTGTTTGCCCTAACGGCGGTCGCGGCGTCGGTGAGCTGCCAGAGCAAAGAGAACGCGACGGCCGGAAACAGCGCCCCGCCGGCGTCCGCGGCGATGGCCGATGCGCATCCGCCGTTCGGGATGTTCAATACCCCCGGCGACGGAGAGACGGTGCCGAACGAGTCCTGGTGCACCGGTTGGGCCCTCGACGATTCGGGGATCGCGCAGGTCACCGGAATGACGGAGAACGGCGCCGCGTCGCCGGCCAGGATCGACCAGCCCTTTCCGGGCGTGAAGGAGGCCTACCCGAACGTCCCCGGCAACGACAAGGCCGGCTTCATCTTCCAGATTCCAGACCTGCCCCCCGGTCCCCATAGTCTCCGGGTCGAGATCATCGCGAAGGACGGCGGCAAGACCCTCCTCGTCAGGCCCTTCAACGTGAAGTGACCCCGGCGCCGGCTTTGCCCTGGCTGTGAATTCTCAAGAGGTTGTTCTCAATGGGTGCGGCTGCGATTTTCCGCGCCGGCGGTAACGCCCCCGGGTCCTCGTCGCCGATTCCTCTCGGAAAATCCGCCCGGAGTCGCCGTCGTTGCCCTCTGCGGCACGCGGCGGCCTGGCCGCACCGAGGAACCCCTGGCCGCCGCTCCGGTCCGAGAGCACAGAGGACGCCTGGGCTGACCCGAGTCCGTGGCGTGTGCCCTCGGACAGGGCCGCTGCCGGGCAACGCCGGCGTCTCCAGGCTGCACCGTGCCAATCGGGCCGGGCTTGAGCCCTGGCGGCGGGACGCCACCCGCAGGCGGCCGTGAGCGAAGGCGTACCACAAGGAACCCCCTGCATCCACGCTGCCAGTACGCCTTCGCGAGAGAGCGACGGCCGGCCATCCAGGTTCGCCGCGGATCCGTATCGCCTCGGTCAAGGCCACGGTTTTGAACTCTCTCGGCCGCCTGGTCGCGTAGCGACTGCCGCGGCCGAAAGCCGCGGCCCGACGCCGGGGGCGGTGTGTCAGCCGAACCCTCGGATGCGTTCGAGCCGCCCTGGCCGCACCGAGGACGCGCTTCATGGGAACAACGTGTTGAGAAATCACACCTAGTGCCCTGTAACGCTTGAAGTGATAGTGGCGAAAAACCCGCCCCGGAGTCGTCGGCATTTCCCTGCGTCGGCACGCGCCGGCCGGCCGCAACGGTTGAAACCGGCCGGCGCTGAGGGTTCCTCGCCGCCGCACTGAGGTACCGGTCGAGCCCTCACATGCTCGTCACCCATCACCGACTCCGGGAAACGCGGCCGGCTCCGGGGCTCTCACCTCGGCTTATGCTGGAGCGCAGCCCCGGTGGCGGGCCGCCTCCCGGAGGAGCGTGAGAGAGCGAGCACACCACGCAACAACAATCGCCTCGCCGCCAATGCGAGCGAACGACAAGCGACGGGCAGGTCTCGTCTGTCGCGGCCAGGCCGTCGCGTGCGACGAGGGAGGCGGACCGACGCCGGGGCGGATTCCAATGGAACACCCGCCCTGATAGTAACTACTACCGATTTCACCGTTACGGTGCACTAGCTCGCCACCGTTGCGGCGCGGCGCCCGACGAAGATGGAGAAGTCGGGCTCGATGGCGCCGGACCGCGTGAGCCGTTCCTCGGCTTCGCAGAGGACCGTCAGGAGACGGTTGTCGTAGGGTCTGCCCTCGTCGAAGTTGCCGATGATTTCGTAGAGGAGCGGGTTCAGGAGCCCTCCTCCGTAGGAGTACTCTTTCTCGACCTCGAAGAACCGTCTCGCGAGCGGGAGCACGTCCTCGCTCCGGACGGCCTCGGTGGGATCGTCGGCGGCCAGCTTGGCGGGATCGACGCGCCAGCGGTTCCAGAAGAGCCCGCCCCAGAAGGGGTTGAATCTCAGGTGGTCGGGGATCAAGCGGAAGTAGCGGTTGATCAGGTCCATCCGGGCATCGCTGTACTGGAACCGGTTGGGTCCGACGTACTCGTTGAAGAGGAGCTTCCCCTCCGGGGCGAGCGCCGCGTGGATCCGTTCGTAGAGACCCTCGAGATCGGTGATGTGGTGGAGCACGTCGTTCGCGAAGACGGCGTCGAACGGGCCTTCGGGCAGCGCCTCGGCCTCGAGGTTGCAAACCTGGTACCGGATCCGCTGGAGGCCTTCCTTCTTCGCGGTCTCTTCCGCGGCCCGGACCCGGTCGCGCGCGAAGTCGCAGGCCGTGATCTCTCCGATTCCGTCTTTCTGCGCCAGCGCTCTCTCGAGCCATCCGGAACCGCAGCCGACGACGAGCAGGCGGTCCACCTTCTCGGGGAGATGCTTCGCGCGGACCCACGTCGGCCAGTCGCACTCCGGGCTGCCGGAGACGAGCCGGTGCAGATACCGGCGGACGACCGGAGACGCCGTCCAGACCATGGCGCCCAGATTCTGCGTGAACCGCCCGTCGTTCCAGCGCGTTTGCATCCGCGCGGATTATCCTCGACCCCGCCGGGTCGTGTCTTGGATTCAGCCTTGAGAATCCTGTCGGCGAAAAGGTCGGGCCTCCGGGTCCTGTCGCCGTCCACCTCGCGCGCGAACTGCGGCTGCCGGATGGAGTCGGACTAGGGGAGGGTTCCTCCGCCCGCTCGCGAGGTCTCCGTCCGGCGCCACCCGTCGGCCCTTGAACTCGGGTTAAGCGGGACTGAGAGCCCCGGCGGCGGGACGCCTCCCAGAGGAGGCGATGATCGAAGGAGCGCGCCACAGAGAACGTTTCGCGTCGCTCTTCCTGCGACTGAGCGACCAGCGACGGCCCGGAACTGTCTGTCACGGCCGGGCCGTCGCGTGCCGACGAGGGAGGCGGCCCGACGCCGGGGCGGAGAATTCGCAAGATCCTCAAATCAGGTCGCTCCCCTCCGCCGAGGTGCTTGGCGGCGTGGGAGCGCCGTGTGATACACATGGCCCCGGAGAGCATGGGCTTATTCCAGCGCGACAGGCCGCAGAAGAACGGGCCGCAGCGCCTCCACATCGGCTGCGGGCAGGAGGCGATTCCCGGGTGGATCAACATAGACAACCAGGCGCTGCCGGGCGTGGACCGGGTCCTGGATGTCCGCCAGGGACTCCCGTTTCGGGGCGCGGCCGCGATCTACGCCGAGCACTTCCTCGAGCACCTGAGCCTGGACGATGGGCTCGCCTTCCTGCGCGAGTGCCGGCGCGCGCTCGCGGCGGCCGGGGTCCTGCGCCTCTCGACGCCGAACCTCGACTGGGTCTATGCCACGCACTACCGGCTGCCGCCGTCTTCCGCCGAGGAGACGGTGCGGGACTGCTTCCAGTTGAACCGGGCGTTTCACGGCTGGGGGCACCAGTTCCTCTACAACCGAACGACGCTCGAGGCGGCCCTGAAGGCCTGCGGTTTCGCGGCGGTCCGGTTTCACCGGTACGGTGAGAGCGACATCCCGGAGCTCAAGGGAATCGAGCGGCACCGGACGTGGGAAGACACGCCCGAGCTGCCGCACGTTCTCGTCGCGGAAGCCTCCGGCCAGGCGCGCGAGGAGCCGTTCCCCGCGAGCCTCCTCGAAGAGCATCGGGTCGCCGTCAACGCGAAGTGAAGCCCGGTCCGGGTTGGCCGGCGCTCCCTTTCCGGCAAAGGGACGCGATGACGAGACAGGCGAGGAGCGGGGAGAAGATCCGCCCCGCCGACCATTCGATCCACAGCGATGCGTCCGGCGAATGCAGGTAGGTAAAGACGAAGAAGACGGCCAGCAGAATCGCGACTGCGATCGGGAGGAGAGCGAGCCGCGATTTCCTGGGCGCGAGGAGCAGGGCCGCCAGCGGCAGGAGCCACGGGAGCGCCCAGCCCGCCCGCCAGAGAAACTTTCCGATGTCGGCGAGGACCGGGCCGAGTCTCTCCCAGTGAATGTCGAGAAAGCGGCCGTACTGCTCGTAGCCGTAGAAGAGGCGGCGAGTGGCGCCGAAGGCGAGCCAGGTGCCGAGAGAGACGGCGCCCGGGAGGAGGAGCCGGGCGGAGGCCGGGCCAATCCGGACGCTCCTTCTTCGAAGGGCCAGGAACAGGGCGATGGCCACGACGGCGTACGGCAGGCCTTCGACCTTCGCGCAGATCGCGCCGGCCAGGAGGAGCCCCGCGAGAAGCTGGACGGAGGCCGTCGTCGCCGCGTCTCCGACGAGGAGGGCCACGCCCAGGGTCCCGAAGAGCCAGAGCCACGGATCGCCGTTGCCCGCCACGTCGAGCTCGTTGCCGAGGAAGCCGAAAGCCGAGACGACGAGAGCGGAGGCCGCCCAGGCCAGGCGCCGCGGCGCGACGGAGCGCAGCGCGCCCGGAAGCGCGAGCGCGAGGGCCGCCAGGCAGAGAGGGAACGTCAGGGTCGCGGCTCCCCAGGCGAGCCGCCCGGCGGCGATCGACGCGAAGGCGTAGAGGTTTGTCACGAGCGGCGGATAGGAGACGTGGAGATAGACGAGCAGCGGGTCGCCCAGGACCGACGTGTCCACCGTCCGCGCGGCGGCGAAGGCCTGCGCCTTCGAGCCCCAGATCATGATCAGGTCGGGAGACGTGGCGGCGGCTGAGGTGGTCGCGGCGAGGGCGATGAGGACCGCGGCCGCCGCGACGGCGAGCGAGATCATCTCGACGAGGCCGGCGCTGGCTCGCGCTGCCGGCTTCGGCGCCGGAGCTTCCCCGGGCTCCACCAGGAAGCGCAGCAGGAACGCCGTGCCGGCGGCCAGCCCGACGAGCGGGAACGTGCGCCAGGCAATTCCCGCGAGCGCGAACAGGGTCATCCACCCGGAGAGAAGGACGGCGCCGGCCGCCGCCCCGATTCCGAGCCGGCAAGCGGGCGAGAAGCGGCGGTAGCTCGCGTGCGCGAGCAGAGGCCACCCCGCCAGCGGACAGGAGGCGAGGCTCAGGATCCAGACGAGGCCGGCTCTCAACGCCGGCCTCTCCGCCAGACGCTCCCGGCCGGAGTCTCCAGGACGAAGAGGCCGGGAGGAGCCGCGGGTTTCTTGCCGACGACGATCAGGAAATCGGCCTGATCCTCGGCGTGTGTCGGCGCGTCCCAGACGGCTGCCGCCAGGACCCTGCGTCCGGGGAGGAGCGCGAACGCCTCGCGGTGGAAGGAGGTCTCGCGGGCGGCGTCTCGCGGCTCGCAGATCGCGGCCACGGAAGCGCCGGGCGGAATGCCGGCGGCGGCTTCCGTGAAGAGGCGGTACTGCGCGGCCGCCGCGGGGGGCGGGCTGTGATCGAAAGGCGTGGAGGGAGCGTGGAGGAGATCGTGAAGGGGAGGGAGCCGCGCGACGGCCAGGGCGGTCAGAGTCGCCGCGCCGCCGAGGAAGAGGATGAGTTGTGACGTCTCCGGGCGAATCCTCATGTCGCGGTCGCGAGGCGGCGGAGCGTCGCGAGGTTCTTTCTGTCGAGCGCGAGCGTCTCGTCCTTGGGGGTCTCGAGGAACTTCGGGACCCGGGCGAGGCGAGGGTCGGTCATCAGGTGGCGGAAGCCCCGGCGTCCGATCGCGCCCTTGCCGATGTGCTCGTGGCGGTCCACGCGCGAGCCCCTCGGCTTCTTCGAGTCGTTGGCGTGGATCGCCGCGAGCTTGCGCAGGCCGACCACGCGGTCGAACGCCGCGATCGTCTCGGCGTAGCCCTCCTCGGAGGTCAGGTCGTAGCCCGCGGCGTGGACGTGGCACGTGTCGAAGCAGACCGCGACGCGCCGGCGCCGCCGGACCGCGCCGAGAATGTCGCGAAGGTGCTCGAACCTGTGCCCGATGCAGCTTCCCTGTCCCGCCGCGGTCTCGAGCAGCACGCGCACCGGCGTCTCCTCGGTCAGCCGGAGTGCCTCGTCGAGAGAGGCGGCGATCGAGGCCACGCCGGCGGACTCTCCTTCGCCGCAGTGCGCTCCCGGGTGGTGAACGAGGTCGCGGATGCCGAGGGCGTGGCAGCGCCGGATCTCATCGGCGAGCGCGCCGATGGACTGGCGGCGGAGTTCCGCCGACGGTGAAGCGAGGTTGATCAGGTACGACGTGTGGGCGATGACACGCGAGAGGCCGGCGCGCCGCGCCGCGCGCCGGAATTCCATGGCTTCCGCGTCCGCGATCGTCTTTCCAACCCAGCGGTTGTTGTTCTTGACGAAGATCTGAAGGACGCGGCACCCGGCGGAAACGCCCCGCTCGACCGCGCGCGGCGTCCCGCCGGCGATGGACTGGTGAGCGCCGAGGGGCAACTCGGAAGCCGTCATCCGGTCCTGTGCCACGGCGCGATTCTAGCCGCGAAGGGCCGCAGCCTTTCGTTGTCATTCCGAGGAGCGAAGCGACGAGGAATCTGCCCCGGCGGCCACTACGACGAGAGCAGATCCCTCGCTGCGCTCGGGATGACAGCGAGGTCAGGAGGGTTTCGACTGGTCGTCGTAGTGCTGGAGCAGCTCCTGGCCGAGCATCTTCGAGACGAAGATCTGCTTGAGGTAATTGAGCGAGGTGATGGCAAAGGGGACGCCGGCGGCCGTGAAGGGCGCGCCGACGGCGGCGAGGGCGAGGTGACGGGCCTTCTCGCCGCGCGTGAATTCGGGGTTCTTCATGTCGAGGACGCTGCCGTAGTAGCGGAAGACCATGCGGTAGACGTCGGAGAGGAGCACGCGGAAGCCCATCTCGCTCCCCCAGACGAAGCATTCTCCGGCGCGGACCTTGTCCAGGAAGTCGCGGTACGTCTCGGCCTCGGCGACCGTGTAGACGCGCGCCAGCGGCGAGAGCGTGTGCGCGTCCGACCCGGCCACGAGCGACACGGCGCCGTGCTTCTCGCGCACGACGCCCATGAGGTCCTCGATCAGCCGGTTGTGCTGGGACGCCATCGCCCCGTTCTTGACCTCGAAGACGTCGAACATGCGGAGCATCTCCTCGAGGTACTGCCTCGGGGAGTTGCGCATCCGGTAGTTCTGGAACATGTGGTTGGCTGAGGCGAGGATCCCTTCCTGCCGGAGGTAGGCGTGCAGGTCGTAGATGTTCTCCCGCAGCCGGTGGATCTCGGCGTGCTGGAGCTCGGTGATGTCGAAGACGTTGACGTGGATGCGCTGGCGCGTGTCGGGAAACCAGGTCTCGACCTCTTCGGAGATGAAGAAGTCGGTCAGATCGGGCTTCTGGTTCAGGAGGTAGAGGCACCCGTCGATCGAGTCGTGATCCGTCAGCGTGACGAAGTCCATCCCGCGCTCCTTGGCCACGCGGTAGACCTCCTCCGGACGGTTGTAGGAATCCCGGGTGTTGGCGATGCGGAAGTACTTGAACGTCGAGTACACGGAGTGGCAATGGAGGTCCGCCTTGCGGAAGCGCTTATCCGAAAACCAGGACGGAATCTCGGAGTCGTCTGTCCTTCGCTTCCTCATGGGAACAGACAGGGTTGCAAATCGGGGGCCGGGGTGTCAATTGGTCTGAGGTGCCTCCCTACCCAAACGTGCTACCGTTTCGACCGTGGCACGCATCCTCTTTCGGCTCTTTTACGGCATCCTGCTTATCGGGATCTTCCTGGCGGGGGCCTGGCTGGCCTTCGAGCGCTCGATCGTCGGACGCTCGGTCGCCGTGCCCGATCTGGCGGGCAGGCCGATACTGGACGCCATCCGGATCGCGCACGACGCGGGGCTCGGGGTCGAAGAGCAGCCGGCGCGGGCCCGCGACGACGACCATGTCGCCAAGGGCCTCATCCTCTCGCAGGAGCCCGAGGCCGGCTCCCTCGCGAAGCCTTCCCAGGTGGTGCGGGTCGTCCTCTCCCTCGGCGCGAGGCAGCTCAAGGTCCCCGACCTGACGGGACTGCCGCCGCGGGCCGCGGCCCTGCGCCTGGCCCAGGAGTCTCTGCAGCTCGGCGCGGTGTCCTGGTACAGGGACGGCGGCGCGAGGATCGGGATCGCGGCCCAGGACCCGGAGCCGGACACCGTGGCCAGCCGGAACGCCACGGTGGAAGCGCTGACCAACCGCGGCGCTCCCGAGACGCGCTACGTGACGCCGGACATGGTCGGCCGGGACGCGGAGCAGATGCGCGCCGTGCTCGAGAATCACGGCTTCCGGGTCGGAAGCGCGCGCTACGAGGCGTACGAGGGGGTCGCGGCGAACACGATCCTGAAGCAGTTCCCGCCCGCCGGGTCTCCCATCTCCAACCGCGACGTCGTTTCGCTGACGGTCTCCCGCTCCTCCGAGGCGGCCGCTCCGGTCGCCCGATGAGAGTCTCGATCGCGCCGTCGCTTCTCGCGGCGGACTTCGCCCGCCTGGCGGACGCGCTGGCCGCGGCCGAGCGAGGAGGAGCGGATCTCGTCCACGTGGACGTCATGGACGGCCACTTCGTTCCGAACCTGACGATCGGCCCGCCGGTCGTCCATGCGTTGAAGCGCGCGACCCGCCTTCCTCTCGATGTGCATCTCATGATCGAGAACCCGGAAGAGACCCTCGAGAAATACCTCGAGGCGGGCGCCGACTGGATTTCCGTCCACGTGGAAGCGACGCGGCACCTCCGGCGCTGCCTGGACATGATCCGCCGGGGCGGGGCGAAGGCGGGAGCGGCCGTGAATCCGGGGACTCCGGTCTCCGTGCTCGCGGCGGCCTGGGGCGACCTCGATTTCGCCGTCGTCATGTCGGTCAATCCGGGGTGGGGCGGTCAGAAGTTCCTGCCTTCGTCGGTGGCGAAGGTCCGCCGGCTCAGGCAGGACGCGCTCGGCGAGGGCGCGCGGGCGGCGATCGAGGTGGATGGGGGAGTCACCGAGTCCAACGCGGCCCAGCTCGTCGAGGCCGGAGCGGAAATTCTGGTGGCGGGCACGGCGATTTACGGTCAGGACGATCCGGAGTCGGCCATCGGGAGACTGCGGGCCGCGGCCCGGGGGGGAGTTCGGGTATGAGACGAGCATCGACCGGCGGATTGACGGACTGCTTCGAAACGCCCAGGCTGCGCCCGATCGGGACGGTCCTGGTATCCCTGCTCCTGCTCTTCACCGGGGCGTGCGCGAGCTCGGCGAAGAAGCCGGACAAGATCACCCGGGAGCTGCTGACCTCGCCCAAGGAGGTCCTCTTCGAGAAGGGAAAGGCACTTCTCGAGAAGAAGAAGTACGAGCAGGGGCGCAAGTACCTGAACTTCGTTTTCGAGACCTACCCCAACGAGAAGGAGGGACGCCAGGCCCTGCTCCTCGTGGCGGATTCCTACTTCCGCCAGGGCGGGGGTTCCGGCTACACCGAGGCCCGTTTTCGCTACCGCGACTACCTGAACCGCTACCCGGGCGCTCCGCAGCGCGACTACGCGCGCTACCAGTTCGCCGTCTGCTACGACAAGGAGCACGAGAAGCCGGACCGGGACCAGACCTCGACGCGCGAGGCGCTCGCTCAGTACCGCGTGCTGCTCCAGGAGTTTCCCGACTCGACCTACGTCAGCGTGGCCCGGGAGCGGATCCGCCGCCTGACCGACAGTCTGGCGGACCACGAGTTCCTGGTCGGCTACTTCTACATTCGCAAGGGGGCGACGGCCGCCGCGCTCGGGCGGTTCACGTCGGTCGAGGAGCGGTTCCCCGAGTACGCCGGCCGGGACAAGCTCTTCTTCTACGAAGCCGAAGCCTTGCGGAAGCTCGGACGCGGCGAGGAGGCCTCCCGCTACTACTCGCGCGTGATCGAGGAGTTTCCGGCCAGCCAGTACGCCAAGATGGCGCGCGGACGGACGGCCAAAATGAGGCCGCCGGCCTCCGCGTCCGTTGACACGCGCGGCAAGAGCGAGTAATTTTAGGCAGAACGAAGAACCAGCCATAAATTGTAAGGAGCCGCCATGCGTCTCCCCGCTCGGGTGCTTCTGGTCACGGGTCTCTCCTGTTGGGGCGGCATGATGTTCGCGCAGACGGCACCTCCCCCGACGCCCTCCCCGGCTGTCCGCGGAAAGACGACGATCGTCAACCAGCAGCCGCGCTCGGTCACGCAGGCCGAGGAGCCTCAGAAGGCCCTCAGCACCGAGACCGCGCCCCAGCCCGTCGCGTTCGAGAGCGACATCTACTGCTTCGGCTACCTGGGCGATCTCTCGGAGGCTTTTCCCGTCCGGGTCACCGGGGCCGAGAACCTCGCGGAGCAGACCGATTTCGTGACCGACGATTTTCTGTACGTGTCCGGCGGCGTGGACAAGGGCCTGAAGGCCGGCGCCGAATTCTGGATCGTCACGCCCGAGCAGGAGATCTTCCATCCGCTGACCGGGAAGAGCATGGGCCGGCTCTACCAATACCGCGGACGGGCGGTCGTCCACAGCGTCGAGGCGCGGACCGGGATCGTGCGCGTGACGCACGCCTGCACCGATATCCCGATCGGCTCCTACCTGAAGCCCTTCGAGCCCGTGCCGATTCCCCTGGCCCGCAAGTCTCCTCCGGCCGTTCCGGGAGATCCTCCGTCGGGCAAGACCAGGGGGCGGATCGTCTTCACGCGCGACGGCGTCGTGGCGCTGGGCACCGGAAACGTGATCATCGTCGACCTCGGGGCCTCGAGTGGCGTGGCGCCCGGGGACTTCCTGACGATCTTCCGCTACGCGGGGGGCGAGGAGTTCGGCGTCCGGCCGATCGGATCCTACTGGGTCAACCTGCCTCCGCCCGAAGGCGTCGTCGTGCCGCGCACCTACCTCGGCGAGGCCGCGGTGCTGGTCGTGGGGGACCGGTGGTCGATCGTGCGCATCACCGACGCTTCCCGTCTGGTCCAGGTCGGGGACGAAGTCGAGCTGAAGTAGCCCCTGCCGCCGGGCGCCGGAGAATCCCGTCGCGCCGAGGCGAGGATTTCTCGAGGACGCCTCTCGCGTTGTCGGTTGTCGGTTGTCGGTTTTCCGAACATCGAATCCCGAGCACCGAAAAACCTCGACCGCTCTCGAGGAGGACGCTCGAAGTATTCGGAGCGGAAGATCGAACGCCTAATTTCTTTCTCCTCTTCATTCGCTGGCACGGAAAAGATTTCTTTTAATTCGGATCACGATCCTCGCTCGCGAAATCGCGCTCGCGAATTTTTTTCCGGGATCTACCCGCGGACGATTCCGTTTGCTAAGATGCGCACCCAATTCGTATCCGACTCGAAGACTCGCGAGGGCAGAAGTGAATCTCGACGGACAGCTACAACAGATCATCGATGAGCTTCTCGCGCACGGCATCTCCTTGAACCTCGCGAAGAAGGAGTTCGAGAAGAAGTACATCGTGGGCGCGGTGAAGCGTTCTTCGGGGAATCTCGGACGCGCCGCCGTGTCGCTCGGCATCCACAGGAACACTCTGCGGAATAAGGCCGGCATCCTGAACATCCGCCTTCCCCGCGAAAAGGCCCGCGTCTCCCCCGACATCGCCAAGAAGAAATAACAGGAGGCGCGATGCCGCGCGTTCTGTCATCCTGAGCGAAGCGAAGGATCTGCCCCGGTCGTCCTCGTTCGCCCCGCGCGCCCCGTCCCAGAAGGCGGCGCTCGCGCCTCCCGCCCTGCCCGTTGCGCCGAGCCATCGAGACCGCCGATCGTCTTGTCGAGCGACGCGCTCGAAGACGGAGCTCTTGGTGCCGTAGGGCGGCCCTTGCGGCCGCCCGCCTCTGCTCGTTAGGCCGAGCGGTGGAGACCGTCGTGACGTTTCGTTGAGGGATGGTGCGGACGGCCGGCTCCCTGGAGACATGGGCAAGAGTGGGTCGAGATGAGTCAGGGGCGATGGGAGCGGCGCCGGCTTTCTCGCCCGCGGGTCGGATCGGAGAGGGGCGGGCTCGCGCGTACCGAGCGTCGTCGGTCGCGCAGCGAACGAGGGACGCGACATGCGGCGGGCCGCCCGCCGCAAACGCCCGTCCCTGCGGCGCGTGAAAGACGTCGAGGACTCCGAAGAGCTACTGGGGTTTCGGGCCGGCGTCCTTGTTGGGCGGGGGAGGCTCGTCGCCCTTGACGGCGTCTTTGAAGTTGCGCAGACCCTGCCCGAAGCCCTTTCCGAGCTGCGGCAGCTTGTTGGCCCCGAAGATGATGACCACGATCACGAGGATGATGAGCAGCTCCGGGACGCCGAGTGAGCCAAACATGATCGTTCTCCTTCCGGAAGCTTAACAGACGCCGGCGAGCCGGACCTGGAAGACCCGCCGGAACTCACGGTCCTCGGGAGTGTTCCCGAGCAGGCGCCCCACGAGCGCGATCTCGGCCGGCAGGTAACGCCGGTACGTCTCCCCCCGGCCCTGGGCGACCGCCCTGGCGAAGGTCCCGCAGACCTTCCAGGCGCGCTGGAGGAGCACGCGGTCGAGCCTCGTGCGGAAACCCAGGGCGTCGAGGCCTCGGGCGCGGGCGAAGACCGCGATGGCCGGGCCCGCGAGATCCTCGGTCATCCAGTCGAGCGTCGTTCGCTCCCACAGCAGGGAAGCGAGGTCGTAGGAATCCGGCCCCGCTCGAAGGTCCTGAAAGTCGATCCAGCCGACGGAGTCTCCGGCCGGGAGGAGGTTGTTGCCGTGGTAGTCCCGGTGGCACAGCGCCGCCGGATGCGCCTCGATCTCGCGCGCGAGCGCGCGCGCCCAGGCGTCGTGCGCCGAGCGCTCGCCGGGAGAGAGCGGAGCGCGCAGGAACAGGTCGAAGACCGCCTCGCGGGCCAGGTCGAGCTCGCGGCGGAAGAACGCGGCGTCGAAGCGCGGATTGATCCCGGGATCCGGCATCCCGGCGAGGACCGCGGCGGCGGCCGCGGCCCGAGAGAGCCAGACAGGCCGGTCCGCCGCATGCCCGGAAAGGCGCGTGGCCAGGTCGATCCGTCCCAGGTCCTCCACGAGGTGGTTGCCGGCCTGGTCGTCGGCGATGAGCGCCGGAACGCGCACGCGTTCCCGGAGGACGGCGTGCGCCGCCACCCAGCGCCGCCGGGAATCCGTTTCCTCCGCGCAATACACGACTCCCAGGACCGTCCGGCCGCCGGGGAGAGTCAGGCGCAGGTAACGGCGCCGTCCCACGTCTCCCGGCAGGATCTCAACCGCGATCGGATCGTGGCCGGTGCCCCGCGCCAGCGCCGCGAGGCCGCCGTACTCTTCGGGGATCATGGCGTGATCCAGGAGACTGGGGGACGGGGAGACCGGGAGACTGGGAGAGGGATCGGAGGCCGGTCTCACCCGGTCCCCCAGTCCCCCGGTCTCCCGGTCGCTCTCGTCACGAGAGCGACTTGGCCTGCGTCAGGAGGACCTTCTTGATTCGGATCGGCTGGTTCGGGCGGTCGTTCGCGCCGCGCGAGGCCGCCGCGATCTTGTCGGCGACGTCCATGCCGGAGACCACTTCCCCGAAGGCCGAGTACTGGTTGTCGAGGAACGTCGAATCCTTCACGACGATGAAGAACTGCGAGGACGCGGAATTGGGGTCGCTCGACCGCGCCATGGAGAGGATTCCTCTCTTGTGGGAGATGTCGTTGAACTCGGCCTTGACGTTCTTTCCGCTTCCCCCCGTCCCGTACGGATGAATCGGGTCTTCGGGCTTCTTCGTGTTGGGGTCTCCCCCCTGGATCATGAAGCCGGGGATCACGCGATGGAACATCGTGCCGTCGTAGAAGCCGCTCGCGGCCAGGTCCACGAAGTTCTCGACGTGGTGGGGCGCCTTGTCGTAGAAGAACTTGACCGTGATGTCCCCCATGTCGGTCTCGAGCGTCGCCAGGGTGTTGGCGTAATCGCGGGGAGCGGCCATCTTCTTCTCCTTTTTCGCCGGCGTTTTCTTCTTCGCGGCCGGCGCCGCGAGCAGGGAGGCGGCGCAGAGCAGCATCAGGACGAGAGAGAGTTTCTTCACAGGAGCTCCTTTCCCGGAAAATTTTTCGAAAGACGATAACACGCTCGAGGCATCTGAATTCCCGGGATACCGGTCCGCTGGGGCCTTGCGGATCACCCGATCATCCGATCGCAGATCACCCGATCACCCGATCGTCAGCGATAGGATCCTCCCGATGTACGAGGCCCTGGCCAGAGCCGCGCTCGCCGCGGAGGATCCCGAGAGGGTCATCGAGACGGCGCGGCGAATGAGGGAGCGCCACCCGGGGCTTTCTCGAGAGGAGGTCGCCCGGAAGCTGGCGTCGCGTACGGCGCTTGCCTGCGCGGCCGTCGGGGTTTTCGCCTCGGCGCCCTCGGCCCTTCTCCCCGGATTGCCCGCTGCGCCGGATCTTGCCTACCAGGCGAGATCGCTCGACCGGCTCGTCCTGTCGGTCGCCCGCATCTCGGGACGCCCCGCGAGCGCGCTCGAGCGCCTCGCGGTCGCCGGCGCGAGCGTCCTCGTCGCGGGCGCGGTCCAGGCCGTGCGGCGGCGCGCCCTCGGCGCCGCGCGGCGCCTGCCCGCCAGGCGAGCGCCGCTCCTGCCGGTCCTGGCCGCGGCGCTGGCCGGCGGAGCGGCCAGCTACGCCGGCGCGCGGTTGCTGGGATTCCTCGCCGGGCGCCGGTTCTTCGAAAGCCGCCGCCGGCGGCCCTGGTGACGAAGAGCGCCGACGTCGTCATCGTGGGCGGCGGCGTCGTCGGCTGCGCGCTCGCCCGCGAGCTGGCCGGGCGCGGGGCGGCGGTGACGGTCGTCGAGAGGGCCGAACCGGGGGCGGAGGCCTCCGGGGCCGCCGCCGGCCTTCTCGCGCCGCAGGCCGAGGGGCTTCCCGCCGGCCCGCTCTTCGATCTGGCCCTGGAGAGCCGCGGGCTCTATCCGAAATGGACAGAGGATCTGGAGGCGGAGACCGGAATCGCCACCGGCTACCGCCGCTGCGGGATCCTGCGCTGCCTTCTTTCCGCTCCGCCGGCGCGGGCGGACCCATGGGACTCGTACTCCTGGCAGCGCGAGAGGGGACTCTCCGTCGAGCGGTTGAACGGCGCGCAGATCGCGGCCCGGACGCGCGCGAACGTGTCGGAGGAGGCGCGGCAGGCTATCTTCTTTCCGCAGGACGGCGTCGTGGACAACCGGCGGCTGACCCGCGCTCTCTGGGTCGCGGCGGAGCGGCGGGGCGTCACGTTCGCTATCGGAAGGACGGCCCGGCGAGTGCTGGCCCGCGAGGGGCGGTGCGCCGGGGTCGAGACCGAGGGGGGGACGATCGGGGCGCCGCAGGTCGTCAACGCGGCGGGCGCCTGGGCGGCGTTCGACCCGGAGTTTCCGGTCCCGGTCGAGCCGGTCCGGGGACAGATCGTCGAGGCCCGACCGGCCGTTCCCGACCTGTCGGTCGTCGTCGAGTCCGAGGACGTCTACGTGGTCCCGCGCGGCGACTCGTGGCTGCTCGGAGCGACGGTGGAGCGTGTCGGGTTCGAGAAGCGGGTGACGGCACGAGCCGTCGAGCGGCTCATCGCGGCGGCCGCGCGCCTGCTCCCCTCGCTCGAATCCGCGTCGTTCCTGGGCGCCTGGTCGGGCCTGCGCCCCGGAACTCCGGACGGATTGCCGGTGCTCGGGCGCGCCGGCCTCCCCGGCCTGTACTTCGCGACCGGCCACTATCGCAACGGGATTCTGCTCGCGCCCGTCACCGCCCTGGCCCTGGCCGACGAGATCGCCGGCGCCGGCTCGCGCGACCTCGCTCCCTTCTCGATCGGGCGATTCTCCGGGAGGGAGTCCTAGGTTAGAATCCGTCTCAATTCAGGGCGGGATCGCCGCCGGCGCAGGAACGGAACGGGTATCGTTTGAGCATGGAGGACGATGAGAAGCGCGCTGTATTCGGGCTTGCGGACCGGGGCGGAATTCCTGTGGCGCGTCACCCGCGCGATTGATCGTTTCTTCCCGCAGCGATCATTCCAGCCGAAATGGGCGCCGGCGCCCCTCCTGAAGCAGCGGGAGCGCTCCTTCCCGAAGCTCGGCTTTCCGCGGGAGACAGATTCGCTCTGTCCCGGATGCGTCAAGGAAGTGCGGTCGAAGATCCTGTCGGGCGAGGTCGACTGGAAGGTCCTCGTGGACGGGAACCCCGGCGAGATCAAGGCCCGGATCGTCGAGGAAGAGGGGCGGATCCTCATGAAGAAGGAGTGCCCGACGCACGGGCTCTTCGAGGACGTGATGTCCACGGATCCGGCCTTCTTCAAGCGCCTCGAGTCGCTCTACCCGGGGCGCGACTTCGCCATCCCGAAGGACGGGCTGCACAACCACGGAACCTCCTCGATCCGGTACGGGCGCGGGGCCGTCCTGACGATCGACCTGACCAACCGCTGCAACATGATGTGCAACCCGTGCTTCATGGACGCGAACCAGGTCGGCTACGTCCACGAGCTCGAATGGGAGGACGTCAAGAGGCTCCTGGACGACGCCGCCTCCGTCAAGCCGCGCCGCCAGCTCTCGGTCCAGTTCTCCGGCGGCGAGCCGACCCTCTCGCCCCACTTCCTGCCGGCCGTCCGGTACGCGCGCGAGATCGGCTACTTCTCGGTCCAGTGCGCGACCAACGGCATCCGGTTCGCGCAGGACGAGGACTTCGCCAGGGACGCGGCGGAGGCCGGCCTGCGCTTCGCCTACCTCCAGTTCGACGGCGTCGGCAACGAAAACAACCAGCACCGCAAGGTGGGCAACCTCTTCGACGTGAAGCTGAAGGCGATCGAGAACCTCCACCGGCACGGCGTGGACGTCACGCTCGTGACGACGGTCATCAACGGCGTGAACCACCACCAGGTCGGCGACATCCTCAAGTTCGCGATCGCGAACATCGACAAGATCAACGCCCTCGCGTTCCAGCCCGTCTCCTTCACCGGGCGGGACGAGGACATCGACGACGAGACGCGCGCGAAGCAGCGCTACACGCTCTCGCAGCTCGCGCACGACGTGAAGGCGCAGGCCTCGGTCGGCGAGCCGATGCGCGACTGGTATCCCCTCTCCGCCTCCGGGCCCCTCTCGGACCTGAAGGACCTGCTCGGCGGCCTGGAGACCGAGTGGGGGTCGTTCAAGTGCGGCTGCCATCCCAACTGCGGCATCGGCACGATGCTGCTCGTGGACGAGAAGACGAAGGAGACCGTCACGGTCCCCTCGATCCTGAACGTGGACCGGATGCTCGACGACATCAAGGGGATCACCGACTCGGCGCGCCGCAAGACCTGGACGGCCCTCCAGACCGGGCTCGCCGTCCTGCGCAACCTCCGCCCGAAAGGAATCCCGGCCTCGCTGTCTCCGTGGAAAGTGATCCAGGTCATGGACGGCCACACCGGCGGCAAGCTCGGGTTCGGCCAGAAGAAGCGCTACGACTGGCGCGTCTTCTTCGTCGGCGGCATGTGGTTCCAGGACCTCTTCAACTACGACTTCCGCCGCACGGAGATGTGCATCATCCCGTACGCGACGCAGATGGGCGAGGTCTCCTTCTGCGCCTACAACACCGGCGTGGGGTGGCGGAAGATCATCGAGGAGATGTTCCAGACGGCGACCACGGCCGAGTGGTACAAGACCCGCGGCCGCCACGAGGTCTTCGCCCGCGGCCGCAGCGTCCCGCTCCCCGGCTCCGCGCCCGCCCTGCCCGGCCGCCTCCCCGTCTACGGCGGCGCCGCCGGCAAGTAACCGTCGCTCCGCGCGGAGCGTGCGACGCGGCTTCGCCACCGGCCGGCGGCTCGGCCGGATGCGGCATCGACCGCCGGGCTCGTCACCCGCTCCGTGCTCCGCGACCTGGCCGTAGGGGCGGGCCTTGCGCCCGCCCGCGCCTTCCAGTCACGCCGAGTCGGGGAGACGGAAGCGGCACTTCGATTTCATCGCGCGCTTCACGACCGTGACATCAATCCGGGCGTATCGACTGTGTTCGACGATCGAGACGAGTTCCAGCGAAGTGAGGAGCGGTGCCCTTCCCGGCCATGCGTCTGATCGGAGAGGGGCGGGCGGCCGCAAGGGCCGCCCCTACGGCGCGGGGACGTGTCGAGACGCACTGCGGCGATGCGAGGAGCGTTGGCTTTCTCGTCCCCTGTCCTGTCTGGGAGAGGCTATCCCCGTCGGCCCCAGCGTTGGCCGCCTGGTCTCTCGCCGGTTTTCGGGCGGGCGGGTCCGTGAGGGCGAAGCGCCATCGGCCGGGAATCGTGAGGCCGGGACGCTGGGGCGTGAGTCGGACGCGATGGCGGCGTTTGGGGATGCGAGCCGGCCGCCGTGGCGTGCGTGATGCGACGCGCCGCTTTTTCCTTCGCGCGGGTCCGTTCCTGCGCCTTGCGGGCTCGGATCGCGGCGATGCGCTCGGCGATCGGGATCTCGAGCCGCTCCGCGGGCGCCGCCTTGTAGTCGAAGCCGGGGACGATCACGCGCGGCAGGCGCTTGCCGATCGCGCGCTCGATGGCGCGCAGGTCCGTCTCCTCCTCGGGCGAGACGAAGGTGAAGGCGTCACCCGTCATTTCCGCGCGGGCGGTGCGGCCGACGCGGTGGATGTAGTCGTCCGGGACGTTCGGCACGTCGAAATTCACGACGTGGGACAGCGCCTCGACGTCGATGCCGCGCGCGGCGATGTCGGTCGCGACGAGCACGCGGAAGCGTCCGGACTTGAAGCCCGCCAGGGCGGCCGTGCGCTGCGCCTGCGTCCGGTTGCCGTGGATCCGCTCGCACGGCACGCCGCGCTTGGCCAGGCTTTCGGCCAGCCGGTTGGCGCGGTGTTTCGTGCGCGTGAACGCGAGCACGTTCTTGATGTCGCCGCGCTTCAAGAGCTCCAGCATCAGCGGAGCCTTCAGGTTCTGCGCGACCGGGTAGACCGCCTGCGTGATGCCGACGGCGGGCGCCGCGGCCCTCTCGAGGTTGACGGTGAAGGGGTGCTTCAACATCTCGCGCGTCAGCGCCATGATGGGCGGCGGCATCGTCGCCGAGAAGAAGAGCGTCTGCCGCTTGACGGGGAGGTGCTTCAGGATCCGCCGGATGTCCGGCAGGAAGCCCATGTCGAGCATCCGGTCCGCCTCGTCGAGGACGAGGATCTCGAGCCCCTCGAGCTTCGCGTACGGGAAGCGGAAGTGGTCGAGCAGGCGGCCGGGTGTCGCGACGAGGAGGTCCACGCCGGTGCGGAAGGCGTGCTCCTGCGGGACCATGCCGACGCCGCCAAAGACCGAGGCAGCCCGCAGCCGTGTGTGGGCGGCGAGCTGGTTGGCGTGCTCGTCGATCTGCGCCGCGAGCTCGCGCGTCGGCGTGACGATCAGCGCCCGCGTGACGCCGGGCTTCTTGCCCATGATCCGGTGGAGGATCGGGAGGACGAAGGCGGCGGTCTTTCCGCTGCCCGTCATGGCGCAGGCGAGGACATCGCGCCCGTCCATCGCGGGGGGGATCGTGTCCTGCTGGATCGGCGTCGGCCGGGCAAAGCCCATCTCCTTGACGCCGCGCAGGAGATCGGGGTGGAGTCCGAAAGTGGAAAAAGGCATGGAATCCGTGTGTTCTTTCCGCGGCGGGCCCAAGGGGTTCGGGGGACCGCGAGGTCCCCCGCTAATACCAGCTGGAGCGCTCACCGCATGACTGTTCCGGCTTTTTTCGGGAACGGAGGAATCGCCGGCGAGGCCTACGTTCGTGGTGCAACCGCCCGTTGATTGGAGCCTTGAGGCCCCGCAATGCCGGACGTCGAGGCCGCCAGAGTCTCACATCATCCCCTCGAAAGCAAACAGGCGGGTCTTCAAGCGTCCTTCGCTCCTCTCTCTCGCCCGCGAGATGGGCCCTCTCATTTCTTCGCGTTCGGGGCCCGGTCCCACCATCGCGACAGGCGGCCGTGCGGCATGTCCGGGGTGGCGGAAGGGCTCGCCGCGTAGTGGGAGGTGTCGTTGAAGAGCGAGAGCCTCGCATGGGTCGCGTCCTTGAAGTCCAGGATGTTCAGCGACGCGGGGCTCTGGTCGAGGCGGTCCCGGTAGGTCCTCGGATCGAACCCGAGAAGAACGCAGAGCAGCAGGCGGATCGTCGCCTTGTGCGAAACGAGGAGCGCCTGGCGGTCGCGGCTCTCGCCGACGATCCGCAGGAGCTCCGGCAGCGCGCGGGCCGTCGCGGCGAGGCCGCTCTCGCCTCCCTCCGGAGCGGACGAGAAGGGGTCGGCCTCCCATTGCGCGTATTCCTCCGGAAAGAGCCTCTCGACGTCGGCGCGCTTGCGCCCCTCCCAGTGGCCATGCGAGATCTCGCGCAGTCCGTCGCGCGCGACGACCTCGATGTGATGAGGCCTGGCGAGGATCCGCGCTGTCTCCATCGTGCGGGACAGGGGCGAGGCGTAGAAGCCCGCGATCGGCTCCGCCGCCAGGCGCTCCGACAGCCGGCGCGCCTGCTCGCGTCCCTCGTCGGACAGGGCCACGTCGGTCTCGCCGGCGAAGGCGTCCTCCGCGGAGAGCACCGTCGCGCCGTGGCGGACGAGGTAGAGGCGGGTCGTCATGGCGCGCCTTCGGCGCGCCAGTCCAAGGTCCAAGGTCCAAGGTCCAAAGTAGCCATGCCTGAGATCAACCCTTGATAACCCAGCCTTTCTTTCCGAGGAGGTCGCGGAGGCGTTCTCGCTGGTCGCCCTGCAGCTCGACGAAATCTTCGCCGGCTTTTCCGCCGGCGCCGCAGGATTTCTTCAGTTCCTTCGCCAGCGATTCCAGGAACGTTGCGTTTTTCGGGAGGCCGTGAATCACCGTCACCTTCTTGCCCGGGCCGGCGTTCTCGAGATTCAGAGTGGCTGTGATCTTGGCTGGAACGGACTCCTTTGGCGCCGGCAGGGCCGCGGCGCAGTGACAGTCGGTTGCGGGCCATCCGCACTTCGGACAGATGCGTCCTTGCCCGCTCGAAAAAACGACTCGCTCTCTCACGGCTACTTTGGACTTTGGGCCTTGGACCTTGGACTGCCGCGCCGAAGGCGCGGCATCCCCCGGGCCTTGGACCTTGGACTCATTTGACGTCCGCCAGCTCGACCTTTCCGCCGTTCGCGTTGACGACGATCGTGCAGATGTTCTTCGAACTCTCCTTGTCGGAATAGTTGAAGTACCAGAGGGCGCGCCCGCGGTTGGGCACGAGGCCGGCGCTGACGGTGGCGCCGCGGGAGGTGCACTTCGACCCGCCGGCCTCCTCGGCGATCGCGCGGAGCCGCTTCGTGTCCAGGATCGTGTCGGCCTCGATCGGGGCGATCTTCAACTCGTTGCTCGGGTGCTCCGAGTGCGTGAGCCTGCCGTCGTCGAGGCTCGCGAGCGAGACTTGTTTGGCCGAGGGGGAGTAGAAGTGGGCGACCCAGTGGGCCGAGCGGCCCTCGGCGTCGAGCGGCCCCTCCGAGGTCGTCGAGAGCTCGGTCAGTCCCGCGTCCTTCCGCCACTTCGCCGTCACGGCCCACGCCAGGTCGTACGCCTGCTTGCCGGTCAGGGGCTTCTTCCCGGTGCCCGTCGCCGCCGACTTCGGAGCCGGCTGCGCCGGCGGAGGAGCGGTATCCGACTTGACGTCGTCCGACTTGTCCGCGGCCGCCTTCTTTCTCTTTCCGGCCGGCGCGCGCTCGAGAATCTCGACGAGCTTCGGGTCCTTCTTCGACTTCGCGGTATCGAGGAGGAGCTTGCGGCTGACCGAGGTGTCCGCCCCGGCGTCGATCAGGATCCGAACGGCTTCGGTATTGCCCCCCTGCACGGCGCTGTAGAGAACGGGCGTCCCGTTCTTGTCCCGGGCGTTGACGTTGGCGCCCGCCTTGACGAGGATCGCGACCAGCTCCGAACGCCCCTGAATCGCGGCGTTCATCAAGCCGTTGACTCCGTAGGCGTTCCCCTTGTTCAGGTCCGCCTTCGCCGCGACGAGGGCCTTGACGATCTCCGGGTTGCCGCCGTCCACCGCCTGCATCACGAGCGTGGCGCCGTACTCCATGGACTTGACCACGCTGGCGCCCGGGTCATTGGCGCTCGCCCCGGCCGCGAGAAGGGTCTTGACCATCTCCTCGTCGCCGGCTTCGATCGCAACCCAGAGGGGCGGGCGGCCCTGCTCGTTGCGAACTCCCGGCGAGAGACCCGACGCCAGCAGGAGCCGGACGGCTTTCGCGTCGCGCGCTCCCACCCGCTCGAAGAGCGTCTTCTTGTTCGCGGTCAGACCCATCCTCTTCAGTTCCCGCGCGGCCTCGTCGGCGGAGGGGGCGGCGTCGGTTCCCGAGGAGAAGACCGGCGCCGGCGCGCTCTTCGAAGACGCGCGGGGTGCGGCGGGCTTCGCGTCGCGGAGCATCTCAGCGACCTGCCTGTTCCCGCTCGCCTGGGCGGCTTTGAGCGGGGTCTCGCCGTTGCGGGATTTCGAGGAGGGATCGGCGCCTGCCGCGAGCAGCAGCGGGATGATCTTGACGCGCTCGAACGCGGCCGCGTCGTAGAGGGCGGTGTGACCGGAGGCGTTCCGGGCGTCCACTTCGGCGCCCGCGTCGAGGAGGGCCGTGACGATCGCCGGCTTGTCCCAGCCGGTGGCCTGGTGGAGGGGCGTCTCCCCGTGCTTCGTCTTCGCGTTGACGTCCGCCTTCGCGCGGATCAGGGTCGTCGCGGCGGCCGGCGTCTCCTGGCTCGTGGCGAGGTGCAGCGGTGTCTCGCCCTTGTCGTTGCGCGCCTCGGTCCGGGCGCCCGCCGCCAGGAGAGCCGACACCTTCGCCGCGTCTCCTTCGTGGGCCGCCTCGTGGAGGGCCGTGTTCTGGAAGCTGCAGGCCGCGTTGACGTCCGCGCCCGCCTGGATCAGGAGGGCCACGTTCTTCGCCGTCCCGCTCGCCGCGGCCCGGCAGAGCGGCGTGTCTCCCGCCTTCGTCTTCGCGTTCAGCGCCGGCTTCGCCTTGAGAATCACCGCCAGCGTCTTCTCGCTGTCCCCCTGCGCCGCCCGGTGAAGCGCCGACCATCCCTTCTCGTCCGCGGTGTCCACCGGCATCCCGGCCTCGAGGAACAGCTGGACGATGTCCTCGTCCCCCGCGAAGACCTTCTTCAAGAACTCCTCCGGCGTGAACTCCACCTCTTCCTTCGCAAGCTTCCTGCGAGCCTTCTCCGGATCCGCCGCCCGGGCCGTCCCCGCCGACAGGAAAGCGGACACAAGCAGACAAGCCATGACGATCTTTTTCATTCTTCTGTCCCTTCTACTTTGGACCTTGGACCTTGGACCTTGGACTCGCCGCCGCGAGGCGGCGATCCAGGAACCCCGCGGCCGCCTCGTACGCGGAGAGCCAGTGCGCGTGGACCAGGAAATCGTGGATCTCGTCGGGGAAAACGAGCTCCTCGAATTCGACTCCCTGGCGGCGGAGGGCCTCGACGAGCTCCACGCTCTGGCCGAAAGGGACGTTGCGGTCGTCGTCGCCGTGGATCAGGAGGACGGGAGAGCGCCACGTCTTGACCGACGCCATCGGTGAGGACTCGAATGCGAGGCGCGCGGCGTCCTGCTGTTTCGCCGGATCGTAGGAGGGCTCGAAGTTCGCGATGACGCCGTTCCAGTCGTGGACGCCGTGGAAGTCCACGCCGGCGGCGAACAGGTGCGAGGCCCGCGCGAGGCCGAGCGCCGTCAGGTACCCGCCGTAGGAGCCTCCCCAGAGGCCGATCGCGCCGGCGTCCACGTCGGGCCGGCTCGCGAGATACAGCCCCGCTCCGAGCACGTCGTTGAACTCCGACGCGCCGACGGCTCCGTAGTCGAGCGCCTCGCGGAACTCCATCCCGTAGCCGATGCCGCTCCGGTAATTGACCGAGAGCACGGCGTAACCGCGGGAAGCGAGGTACTGATTGAAGGCGTAGGAATTCCGGTAATAGTAGTTGTAGTGCCAGCCCAGGAGCATCTGCCGGCGCGATCCTCCGTGGAAGAAGATCACCGCCGGCCTCCGCTCGCCCGCCTTCGCGCCCGGCGGCAGGAAGAGCTGGGCGTGGATCCTCATTCCGTCCGCGGCGGGAAAGATCACCGGCGCCGGCGCGACGAGCGCGCTCTCGGGAAAACCGGCCGGGACCGCGGCCGGGGCGAGATCGCGCGCGGCGCCGTTGCCGGACTGGATGGCCGGCCGCGGCGGACGCTTCGCGTCGGAGTGGAAGTACGCGGTCGCCTTGCCATCGCCGCTCGCCACGGGCGACCACTCGATGCCGCTGCCGCTCGTCAGCGCGGCGGGCTTGCCTCCCGCGGCCGGGACGCTCCAGAGATGCCGGCGGTCAATGTCTCCCTCGTTCGAGTTGAAGAGGACCCTCTTGCGGTCGGAGGAGAGCGAGACGTATTCGACCTCGAACTCCCCGGGCGTCAAAAGGGCGGCCGGACCTCCCGCCGCGGGAATCGAGTAGAGGTGTGTCCATCCGTTCCTTTCCCAGGGGAATACGAGCCGGTCGTCCTCGGTCCAGAGGAACTGGTCGCGGGCGACGACGCCGCGGAAGACGCTGCCGCGTCCCTTCTCGGCGCGGAAGACCTCGCGCCCGCGGCCTGTCGCCGCGTCCGCCACTCGGATGGACCAGGGCTCGCCTTCCCGGTGCGGCCGGAAGGAGCGGGTCTCGCGCGCGGCCGGGAGCCTCAGGTAGGCGAGGCGCCGGCCGTCGGCCGACCAGACGGGGCCGGAGTCGCGGTCCACCGTCGGATCGATGTAGGAGACCGTCCTTGCGGACGGGTCGTAGATCCCGACGAAACTGTGGTCGCCGCGCCGGCTCACGAAGGCAAGGCGGGATCCGTCGGGCGACCAGCGCAGCCCGCCCTCCTCTCCGCGCGCCTTGAAGAGCGGGACCGGCTTCTCGGCGCCGTCTGAGGGAACCGACCAGACCTGGTCCTTCAAAACGTACGCGACGCGGTCGCCGCCGGGCGAGACGGCGGGGGAGTGTCCCTCGGCGAGCTTGCGCGGGGCGCCGCCCGAAAGCGCGACGGCCATGACCGCCTGCTCGGCGCCTTCCGCCCGGGAGAGCGGGTTCGGGAACTCGCCCCGGCGACTGGCGCCGCCGCCGCGCACGAAGACGATGCTCGTGCCCTTCGCCGTGAAAGCGAGGTCCGAGATCTCCTGGCCGTCGTCTTCCATGAAGTCGGTCAGCCGTCTTCCCCTGTAGTCGGGAGGCTCGGCGACCCAGACGTTGCGCGCGCCCCGGTCGTTGAAGACCCAGGCGACGGCGCCGCTCCCCGGCGCCGCGGTCAGGTCCGTCGGAAAGGGAGCGCTCAGGACCTGGTCGAGCGTGAACGCCGGCTTCCCCGGCGCGGCAAGGTGCAGGACGGCGGCGAGCGCGAGCGTCGGGATTCGCCAGAACATCGTCACCTCCCGAGGGGCCGCTGTCATTCTGAGGAGCGAAGCTCGCTCCCTGTCATTCTGAGGAGCGAAGCGACGAAGAATCTGCCTGGCCTGTCCCCCGGGGAAGATCCTTCGCTTCGCTCAGGATGACACAAGCCCCGCTCAGGATGACACGAGCCGCCCGCCCAGCATGACACGGACGGCGCGCTCAGGATGACGCGGACTGGCCGATCAGTTCGAGGATCTTCCTTCCGTACGCCGCGAGCTTGGCCGGGCCGATGCCGGGCACCTGCGCGAGCGCCTCGAGCGAACGGGGCCGGAGAGAGGCGATCGCGGCGAGCGTTCGGTCGTGAAAGACGACGTACGGCGGGACGGAGCGCTCGGCCGCTTCGCGGCGCCGCCAGCTTTTCAATGTCTCGAAGAGGATGTAATCCGTTCCGTCGCTCTCTTCGACGGAGGCGAGCTCTCCGCCTCCGGGAGCCGCCGCGAGCGGTCGCTTCGGCGCCTTCGGCCGCTTGCCGCGCGGCAGCTTCGCCCGAGGCGGCTCGGGGAGGGTCAGCTCGGCGTCCGGCCGGCGGCCCGACATGACGTCGCGGCCCAGGCGCGTCAGAGAGAGCGTGCGGTAGACGTCGTCGCTCGCCCGGAGGAGCCCCGCCCCGACCGCGGCGTCGAGCCACCGGCCGATCTTCTTCGGGTCCTCGCGCGAGAGGAGCCCGGTCGTCGAAAGCGACTGGAGGGATTCCGGAAGGCCTTCGAGGTCCCCGCGCAGCATCGCGGTGACCTTGCGTTGCCCGAAGCGCTCGCCCGCGCGCGCGACCCCGGAGAGGATCTTGCGGAGGAAGAGGAGCTCGTCGGCGTCGAGAGCCCGCCGCCGCGCGCAGTTGCCGCAGTTGCCGCACCTCGTCGCGACGTTCGCCTCGCCGAAGTATCCGAGCAGCGCCGCGCGCAGGCATCCGGTCGAGTCGGCGTAGGCGATCATCCGCTTCAGCTTCTTGCGGTCGAGCTCGCGCTTCCTCTCGCGCTGCTCCGGGTCGAGAGGAACCCTCTGCCGCCAGAGGTCGGCCTCGTCGTCCTCCTTCTCGATGAAGAACTCCCGGGTGCGCACGTCCACGTAGTTCCAGAGGAGCGTCGCCTGGGCGGGCCTCCCGTCCCGGCCGCCCCGGCCGATCTCCTGGTAGTAGGCCTCGAGCGATCCGGGGATCTCGAAGTGCACGACCGCCTCGACGTCGGGCCGGTCGATCCCCATCCCGAAGGCGTTCGTCGCGCAGACGACCGGGATGCGCCCCGCCGCGAAGCCGTTCTGGACCCGCGTCCGCTCCGCTTCGTCGAGGCCGGCGTGGTACGCGTGGGCGTCCGTCCCGGAGGCCCGCAGTGCGTCGGCCGCGCGCTCCGCGCTCTTGCGCGTCGCGGCGTAGATCAAGGCCCGCCGGCCCGCCACGAGCTCCGGCAGGAGAACCCGCTTCTCGAGCTCTCCCGAGACGCGCCGCACGTCGAAGGAGATGTTGGGCCGGTCGAAACCCGCGACGAAGACCTCTGGATTCGACAGGGCGAGGAGCGCCAGGATGTCTTCCCGCACCTCGGGCGTGGCTGTGGCCGTAAAGGCGATGACGGGCGGGCGGCCGGGGGCCCCGTCGGCGCGGCGGCAGAGGCCGGCGGCCTCCGCGAGGCGCCGGTAGTCCGGCCGGAAGTCATGCCCCCACTCCGACACGCAGTGCGCCTCGTCCACGGCGAAGAGCGACAGGCGCAGGTCGGGGAGGTCCCGGAGGAAGGACGCCGAGGCGAACCGCTCGGGAGCGACGTAGAGGAGGCGCAGGGCGCCGCTCCGGGCGTTGGCGATCGCCGCGCGGCGCTCGGGCGGCGAGGCGAGCGAATGCAGAGCCGCGGCGCGGATTCCCTTGCGGTTCAACTCGTCCACCTGGTCCTTCATCAAAGCGATGAGCGGAGAGACGACGAGAGTCAGCCCCGGAAGGAGAAGCGCCGGGAGCTGGTAGCCGAGCGACTTGCCGGCTCCCGTCGGCATGACGGCGAGGATGTCCCGCCCCGCGAGCACCGCGCGGACCATCTCCTCCTGCCCGGGCCGGAAGTCCCGGTGCCCGAAGTGCCTCTGGAGGGCCTGCCGGACTCCCTCTCCCTCCTCCTTCGCTCTTCGAGCTTCGGCGGACGGGTCCGGGAGAGGGGCGGGGTGAGGGGTCGTCGGTGAGCCGTTCATGACCTTGGGGAATTATCGCCGCGGTTATGGGGTTTAACTGCGTCCCGACTCACCATCATCTCTTAATATGGCTGAAACCATGACCGTCGCTCCGTCCTCCGACATGCCGGCCGCGGTGCGGGTCCGCTCCGACCGCCGGGCGCTCGCCATCGTCGCGCACGTGGACCATGGCAAGACGACGCTCGTGGACGCGCTCTTGAACCAGTGCGGCACCTTCCGCGCGGGGCAGCACGTCGAAGAGCTGGTGATGGACTCCGGAGAGCTCGAGAAGGAGCGCGGCATCACGATCCTGGCCAAGAACACGGCGGTCCGCTACAAGGACGTGATCATCAACATCGTGGACACGCCGGGCCACCGCGACTTCGGCTCGGAGGTGGAGCGGATCCTGACGATGGTCGAGGGGGTGCTCCTCCTCGTGGACGCCTCGGAGGGCCCGCTCCCGCAGACGCGGTTCGTCCTGAAGAAGGCGCTGGAGGGGAACAAGCGCCCGATCGTCCTGATCAACAAGATCGACCGCGCGGACGCCCGGACCCTCGAGGTCGAGCAGGAGATCCTGGATCTCTTCCTCTCGCTCGCGACGATCGAGGAGCATCTCGAGTTCCCGATCCTCTACGGCGCGGGGCGCCTGGGCTTCGCCTCGCGCGACCCGCAGGCGACCTCCGGGGACCTGAAGCCGCTCCTCGACACGATCCTCGAGCACATCCCGCCGCCGGTCATCGAAGAGGCCCCCTTCAAGATGATTGTCGCCAACATCGACTACTCCGACTACCTCGGCCGGCTCGCGATCGGCCGCATCCACTCGGGCACCCTGTCGAAGACGGCGGAGCTCGCGGTGGTGCGCCCCGACGGCACGATCGTCGAGAAGGGGAAGGCGGGGAAGATCTACATGTTCGAGGGGATCGAGCGGGTCGCCGTGACCGACGCCTCCGCCGGCGACATCTGCATGATCTCCGGCTTCCCGCACATCGAGATCGGCGAGACGATCCTGGACCTTGCCGACCCGGCGCCCCTCCCCGGCATCCGCGTGGACGAGCCGACCCTCTCGATGGAGTTCCGCGTGAACGATTCGCCCATGTCCGGGCTGTCGGGCAAGTACGTGACGAGCCGCCACCTGCTCGAGCGGCTCGAGAAGGAGCTCGAGAGGAACGTCGGCCTGCGGATGGAGAAGACCGCCGCAGCCCGACTCGTTCCTCGTGCTCGGCCGCGGAGAGCTGTCGCTCGCGATCCTCGCGGAGACGATGCGCCGCGAGGGCTTCGAGTTCGCCCTCGGACGCCCGCAGGTCATCCTCCACCGGGGCGAGAGCGGCGAGCTGCTGGAGCCGTACGAGGAGCTGGTCATCGACTGCGCGGAGGAGTTCACCGGGCCGGTGATCGCGTCGGTGGGAGAGCGCAAGGGGGAGCTGAAGCACCTGGGCAAGCACGGCGACCGCACGCGCCTCGAGTTCACGATCCCCTCCCGCGGCCTCCTCGGCTTTCGCCTGGAGTTCCTGACGCTGACGAAGGGGACCGGCCTGATCAACCACCTGTTCGACCAGTACGGGCCGCACCGCGGGCCGCTCCCGAATCGCTCCAAGGGCGCGATCATCGCCAAGGAGGGGGGGAGGTCACGGCCTTCGCCCTCGACCGGCTCGCCGACCGCGGCGCGTTCTTCGTCAAGCCTGTCGAGAAGGTCTACGGGGGCCAGATCGTCGGCGAGCAGGTGAAGGATTCGGACATGGTCGTCCAGCCGTGCGAGAAGAAGCACCTGACGAACATGCGCGCCTCGACTTCCGACATCGCCGTGCGCCTGACGCCGGCGCGGGAGTTGAACATCGAGCAGGCGATCGAGTGGATCAACGACGACGAGCTCGTCGAGGTCACCCCCGCCGCGATCCGCGTCCGCAAACGCATCCTCGACCACAGCCGCCGCAAGACCGCGTCCAAGTCCAGCTAGCCGGACCGTACGGATCGTACGGACCGCCGGGCGGCGGTGAGCCAGACCGCCCCCGCGACCGCGATGACGGCGGGCAGCAGGAGGAACGCCGTTCCCAGGGAGGTCGCGTCCGAGATGGCGCCGATCAGGGGAGGGGACGGGACGTCTCCGAGCAGATGAATGCCGAGGATCGAGAGCGCCACGGCCGTCGCGCGCTCGGTCGGCGCGACGACGTTGACGATGGCCGAGTTGACGGGGCCCGTCGAGGCGAAGAGGAGGAGCTCCGTCACGACGATGGCGGACAGGTACACCGGCCTGGAATTCGAGACGAAGGCGACGAGGGCGGCCGGCGCCGCGGCGAGCGTCGCCCAGCCGGAGACCAGCATGTAGGCATTCTCGGACCGCTTCAGGAAGAAGTCGCCCGCCCAGCCGCCGGCGAAGGTCCCCACGAAGCCGGTCACGACGACGATCGCGCCGAATTGCACCGTGGCGTCCGCCTTCGACATGCCGCGGACCCGCTCCAGAAACGCCGGCGCCCAGAACGCCAGCCCTCCCAGCGCGAAGGTGTACGCGGCGTATCCCAGGACGGTGAGCCGGTAAGCCCGGTTCCGCAACAGCCTCGCGTACGATGCCAGGATCCCGTTGCCGCCCCGGGCCGGGACGCGGGACTCGGGACTCGGGACTGGGGAGTCAGGACTCCGGGCTCGGGAACCGGCGGGTCCCTCGTCCAGCGCGCCGCGCGGCGGGTCCTTCAGGGCGAGGCAGAGCAGCGCGAGCGCCAGCCCCGGCGCCCCCGCCACGAAGAAGGCCGCGCGCCAGCCGAACTTCTCGTCCATCAGCCCGCCCAGGATGTATCCCGCCGCCGAGCCGATCGGGATCGCCGCGAAGAAGACCGCGAAGACCCGTCCCCGTTTCTCCTTCGGAAAGGAGTCGGCGAGCAGCGCCGGCGCGATCGTGCCGTAGGCCGCCTCGCCGACGCCGACCGTGGCCCTCGCCGCGAAGAGGCCGGCGAAGGAGCGCGCGAACCCTCCGAGCGCCGTCGCGACGCTCCAGATTCCCACGCCCAGTGCGAGCAGCCGCGGCCGTCCCCGGCGGTCGCCGAGCGTCCCGAACACGGGCGACGTCAGCATGTAGACGAGGATGAACCCGGTCATGAGCGACCCGAGCTGCGCGTCGGAGAGATGCAGCTCCGACTTCTTCAGGCTCTCGACCAACGAGGAGACGACGTAGCGGTCGAGATAGTTGAAGAGATTGATGAGGGTCAGGACCGCGAGCGCGACGCCGGCGCCGCGGCCCGAGAGGGCCTCGCTACGGTCCGTCAAGGAACTCCTCGACTTCGGCCTCCCGCATCCTCATTGGGTCGGCCTGGATTCTCCTCAGCGCCTGTCGTTGATGTATGTCGCCCGGTTCTCGGGGCCCTCCCAGACGTTGACCTCGGCGACACGCGTCCAGCCGAGGGCGCCGCTCGTTTCGAGCCGCTCGGCGAAGTAGCGGGCCAGGTTCTCGGCCGAGGTGTTCCGGCCGGCGAAGGCCGGGTGCTCGTTGATGTACTTGTAGTCGAACTCCTTCGCGATCGCGGCGAGCGCCTTCAGCGCGGTGACGAAGTCCGCGGCGAGGTCGTACTGCTGCAGGTCCTTCGACTCGAGAACCGCCTCGACCCTGTAGGAGTGGCCGTGCAGCGGCTCGGGCCCTCCCGGGTAGTCGATCAGGTTGTGCGCCGCCTCAAACCGCGCGGACACCGTGACCCTGTACATGCCGCGATTCTAGTGCGTGATCTCCCCGCGCGAGCCGGCGGCGACTGTCACGGGCAGGCAAAAGCGCTCGTGTCCTGAATCGGCTGGAACGCCGCGCCTTGCGGGTTCGTGTACGTCCTGACCTGGCCGGTGCGGGAGTCGGTGACCTTGAGCACTACGTTGACGTTGGTCAGACCAGCCACGAAGACCCAATAGCTGTTGTTCAAAGAGCAGCCTGTGGGCGCCTTGACCACCAACTCCACGTTGGTCGGCGAGAAGAACCAGAAGGAGCCGGAGTCCGGCGTGAGAGCCAGAGCCTGCCCCGTGGCGCTGCTCCCGTCACTCGCCGTCCAGGCTGCCTCGACCTTGAACCGGGCGTTGTTCAGGCAGAGGACGGTGGCCGAGGGCGAACACGTCGCGCTCAACGCGGTGATGCGCCCGATCTTGTTGGCATTGACCTCCGTAAACCAGAGGTCTCCGTTCGGGCCGGCCGCGATGGCGAGGGGAAGACTGAAAGCCGTCGGAGGCGTGAATTCGGTGATGACGCCGGCCGTCGTGATCCGCCCGATCTTGCCGATGGCGCGATCGGTGAACCAGAGGTTGCCATCCGGGCCCGACACGATATCCGCAGGTGAGCTGCCGAAGGGGACGCTGGAGTCCGTAACGAGGCTGGCCGCGGGGACCGTGAACTCCGTGACGGCGTGGAACGGGGGAGGAAACTCGGCGAAGACGCCGGGGTTGATCCTCCCGATCTTGCCGACGCTTGGCCCGTCGAGCGAAAAAACCGAGTGGGTAAACCAGAGATTGCCGTCCGGGCCGGTTGCGATCCCGGAAAGGCTGCCGCCGCAGCCGAACGCGTCCGTGCTGATTTCGCCTGCCGTGGTGATCCGCCCGATCCCCAAGCTCTCGTTGACAGACGAGAATGTGAACCAGACGTTGCCGTCCGGGCCGGCCGTGATGCCGACAGGGGTCGCCTCGAAATCGAGGGCGAACTCGGTGATAGCGCCGGACGGAGTGATCCGTCCGATCTTGCCGATGCTCGGCCCGCCGGAGACGAACACGCGCTCGGTGAACCATATGTTGCCGTCCGGACCGGCCGCGATGCCGAGAAGGGAGGTGCCGGCGGCGGGGAGCGCGACCTCGGTGATGAAGCCGGCCGTGGTGATCCGCCCGACCCTGGTGACTCCGGTGAAGCTGCTCTCGTCGGTGAACCAGAGGGCGCCGTCCGGGCCGGCAGCGATGGAACCAGGGAAGCTGTCGGTTCCGGGGATCGCGAACTCGGTGACGACGCCGGCCGCGGTGATCCGTGCAATCTTGCCGGGGTTCGGCCCCTTCGGCCCGCCGAAGGTGAAGGCGTGCTCGGTGACCCAGATGTTGCCATCCGGGCCGGCCGCGATGCCGCCGGGTTCCTCGAAGGGCGGGAGGGTGAACTCGGTGAAATTCTGACCACGGGCGGTGCCGGGAGTCCCCGTAACGGCCACGGCCAGGATAGCTGCCGCGATGAGGATGCCGCGCCGCATGAGAGTTGTACGGTTGGGAGAGTGCCGAGCGTTTGGATCGGAAACGTTCCGGGCCCTAGCCGATGACGGTCGCTTCGCGGGTCACAGAGAGAGAGGCCTGGGCCTCGGGCGGGATCGCGAGGAGAGCCTCCAGGATCTTCTTCGCCGTCGAAGTCTCGCCGCCGGACTGGTCCAGGTTGACCTCGAAGGAGAGCCGCGCGCCGGAGGCGTCGGTCTCGAGCGAGAAGGCGCGCAGGGCCGGGAGCGAATCGACCCGGCCGCTGGCGAGCGCGTCGGCGGCGCGGTTCACGTGCTCGGGGGAATCCAGGCGCACGGCGTAGCGGGCGGACTTGACGGCCTTCGACAGCGCCGCCTCTCCCGCGAAAAGCTCGCGGACTTCGAGCGCGGCGAGCCCGGGCGGGAGCTTCTCGTTGATCTTCCCGGCGGCGTCCGCCGGAAACGGCGCGATGCCTTCGACGTCGAAGACCTCGTGGCGGCTCTCGAGGCCGAGCGGCAACGCCGGCCCCATCGAGAGCTTCATGTGCGGGTTGAACCCCTCGGAATAGCGCGCCGGCAGACCCGCGGCGCGGATCGCGCGCTCGAGGACGTCCATCGTGTTGCGGTGGGAGAGGAGCCGCGCGTCCCCTCGCTTCTCGAAGGTCACCCGGTGGCGGAAAACGCGCTCTCCCTGTTTCGGGACGCGGCGGACGGCCGAGGGGAGGTCCGGCATCGCCTTCTGCCGGTAAGCTGCTCCCTTGGCGACGTCGCGGTAGGAGGCGGGATCGTCCGGTTTTGCGGCGGCGGGATCGTAGGTCGGGAGAGTCCCGGGCATCGCCTTCGCCAGGACCGTGTCCTCGCCGTTTCCCGGCACGCCGCAGGCGTAGCAGTGCCCCCACTTGCAGTCTTCGGTGCGCCACTCCTTCTTCGCCTTGATCAGCTCGATCTGGAGGAAACGCTTCGTGATCGAGACGTCGAGGATGTCCCAGGGGAGGACCTCGTCGGTGTCGTAGGCGCGCAGGTACGACTCCTTGGAGATTCCCGCCGTTTCGAACGCCTTCATCCAGAGGTCGTGGCGGAAGTGCTCGCTCCAGCCGTCGAACCGGACGCCCGACTGCCAGGCCGCGTGGAGAACGCGCGCCATGCGGCGGTCGCCGCGGGAGAGCGCGCACTCGATCTCGGCCTCTCGCGGCTCGTGCCACTTCATCCGCGCGCCGCGCACCCGCCGGAACTTCTCCTTCAGATACGAGAGCTTGCGCTCGAGCGCCACGACGCCGTCGAACGGCGCCCACTGGAACGGCGTCCAGGATTTCGGCACGAAGGAGCCGACGGAGACGTTGACCTCCTTGCGGCCGTACTTCCCCCCCTGCGCCAGGATGTCCCGGCAGAGCGTGACGAGCTCGTCCAGGTCCGAAGAGGTTTCCGTCGGCAGGCCGATCATCGTGTACACCTTGATCAGGTCCCATCCGCGCGCGAAGGCGACGTCCGCCGCCGCGACCATGTCGGCGTTGGTGAAGGTCTTGTTGATGACGCGGCGCAGGCGGTCCGAGCCGGTCTCCGGCGCGAACGTGAAGCCGGACTTGCGCACCTCCGAGACGGCGTCCGCCAGGCCCACCGAGAAGGCCTCGGCGCGCAGCGACGGGAGCGAGATCGAGACGCGGCGGTCGGAGAGCTGCGGCGCGAGACACTTCACCAGCGGCTCGATCTGCGAGTAGTCCGCCGTCGAAAGGGAGAGGAGCCCCACCTCGCTCCAACCCGACTCGGCGATGAATTTCTTCGTCATCTCGGCGGCGTCGCCCGGGTCGAGCTCCCGCACGGGACGGTACCAGTAGCCGGCCTGGCAGAAGCGGCACCCCTGCGTGCAGCCGCGCATGACCTCGACGCCGAGCCGGTCCTGCACGATCTCGACGGAGGGGACCATCGGCTTCTCGGGGTAGTAGTCGGCTTTCAAGACCGGCACCCACGTCCTCTTCGCCCGCTCGGGGGCGCGCGGATCGTTGCGCGTGATCGCCGCGATCCGCCCGTCCTCGCGGTACGTGACGTCGTAGAAAGAGGGGACGTAGATCCCCTCGACGGCGGCCAGTCTCGCGAGGAGGTCACGGCGCGGCAGACCGGCCGCGCGGGCTTCGCGGTACGCATCCAGGACGATCGGCAGAGCTTCCTCGGCGTCGCCGATGAGAAACGCGTCGAAGAAGTCGGCGATCGGCTCGGGATTGGCCGTGCACGGCCCGCCGCCCAGCACGATCGGATCGTCCTCCCGGCGGTCCCGCTGCCAGACCGGCAGCCCGGCCAGGTCCAGCATGTTGACGATGTTCGAGTAGTTCAGCTCCGCCTGGAGCGAGAACCCGAGCACGTCGAAGTCGCGGACAGCCGCGAAGGATTCAGTCGAGAAGAGAGGAATCCCGCTCTCCCGCATCTTCGCCTCGAGGTCCGTCCACGGCGCGTACACCCGCTCGCAGGCGAACTCCACCCGGCGATTGACGATCTCGTACAGGATCTTCAACCCCGTGTGGCTCATCCCGATCTCATACGTGTCGGGAAACGCCAGGGCCAGCGTCACGGACGCCGCGGAGAGGTCCTTGCGCGTGACGTTCCTCTCGATCCCGACATAGCGCCCCGGCTTCTCGACCGTGGGAAGCAGGGGATCAAGAGCTGGGCGCACCGAGGCGTATCTCATGGAATCAGGGATTGTATCGGAGCGGGTGTCAGGGGATCACGTTTTCCCTGACACCTCTAAACGTATTTGAAGCCCGTTCCCGTGTTGAAGAGAACGACGCGGGAGGCCGCATCCAGCCTCTTCTCGGAAAACAGCTTCTTCGCGGCGGCCCAGACGGCGGCGCCTTCGGGGCAGACGAAGAGGCCCTCCGCGGCGCCGATCTCGTCGGCGGCTCGGCGCATCTCGTCGTCGGTGACGGCGATGGCGTCGCCGTTGGAGGCTCGGATGTCGCGGAGGATCAGGAAGTCGGCGAAGGCCTTCGGGACGCGGAGGCCCGAAGCGTAGGTCCGCGCGTTCTCCCATTTTTCGGAGACCGGCTTTCCTTCGGCGAGGGCCTTCGGGATCGGGGCGCAGCCGGCGGCCTGGACGGAGATCATGCGCGGGCGCTTGCCCCCGATCCATCCGAGCGCTTCCATTTCCTCGAACGCCTTCCACATGCCGATCAGTCCCGTGCCGCCGCCGGTCGGATACAGGATGGCGTCGGGGAGCTCCCAGCCGAAGTCCTCCGCGAGCTCGTATCCCATCGTCTTCTTCCCTTCGACGCGGTACGGCTCCTTCAGAGTCGAGACGTCGTGCCACCCCTCGCGCGGCGCGCGCTCCGCCACGATCCTGCCGCAGGCGTCGATCAGGCCCGGGACCATCGTGACCCTCGCGCCGTAGCGCTCGCACTCGATCTTGAAGAGCGGAGGCGTGTCCTCCGGCATGAAGACGTGGCATTCCATGCCGGCCTTCGCGGCGTAGGCGGCCGCGGCGCCGCCGGCGTTGCCCGCGGTCGGCAGGGCGATCTTCGTCCTGCCCAGCTCCTTCGCGCGGGAGACCGCCGCCGAGAGGCCGCGCGCCTTGAAGGAGCCGGTGGGATTTCCCCCTTCGTCCTTGATCCAGAGATCGGAGAAGCCGGCGGGCCCGCCGAGCCGGCCGGCCGAGAGGAGCGGCGTGCCGCCTTCGCCGAGCGAGACGATGTTCGCGGGATCTTCAACGGGCATCATCTCGTGCCACCGCCAGATCGTGCGCGGTCGCGACGCGCCGTCGTCCCTGTCGAGCGCGCCCTTCTCGTAGCGGGCGAAGAGAGGGCCGCCGCAGGAGACGCAGAGATCGGCACCGCCGCCGCGCTCGAACGCGGCGCCGCACTTCGTGCAGGTCAGATGAGCGAGGCGGGAGAACATCGTGAGGAGCGCTTGATTCGAAGCGCGCGCACACACAGCGGCGCACACGAACTCCGGCAGGATAACACGGAATCGAGAGCCGGAACAGGCTTGACGCTCCGCGGAAACGGAAGCGATAATCGCGGCGGCCATGGAATTGAACGACCACCTTCGCCAGATGCTGAAGGAGTTGGGGCAGGCGATCAACGAGTCCATCTCGGGCTCGGGTCGCGTGCACGATTCCATCCAGCGGATCCGCGACGAGGGCTACAACCTCTATATGGTTCTCGACGCGAAAGTCGGCGTGAACCGGCGCGCGCCCCGTGCGGGAAGCCGCCGCCGGACCGCCGCCGGGGAGGGGAAGGGCGATGCGCCGGTCGGGAACCAGGCCGCCTTCCGGATCAACATCAAGGACCTGCGTTTCCTGAAATCCGTCGGGATCGACCCGACACGCAAGGTGCGGACCCGCCGGGTCGTTTCCTCCCGCATGGCGCTTCGCCGCTCTCCCACGCGCGCGTAGCGGGTTCCCGTCCCTCGGGGAGCGCAGCGGCCTCCCTTCTTCTTCCCGACGAGTGCGGGGCAGATCCCTCGCTTCCTCCTTCGCTGAAGCTTCGGCGGACGGATCGCTCGGAATGACAGCGGGGAATAGACTCGGCGCGATGACGAAATTCTCACGGGAGGCGTTGGGGATGACTCCGGCGGGCTGGGAGGCGCTGGCCCTGGAGTGGGGGCTGCCCCGGTATCGCGGGCGACAGGTCTTCGATGCGCTTCACCGGCAGGGTGTCCGCGACTATGCGGCGATGCGAGTGCTGCCAAAGGAGCTGCGCGAGCGCCTGGCCGAGGAGCTTCCGATCGCCCTGCCGGAGGTCGTGCGCCATGAGGCCTCTTCCGACGGGAGCATCAAGTACGGGCTGAGGCTTCGCGACGGCGCGCTCATCGAGGCCGTCTTCATGCCCGGCGAGGCCGGTCACGCCGCGGTCAACGAGTTCGAGGACGCGCGGGCCGCGCCGGCCGGCATGACAGGTCCAAAGTCCAAAGTCCAAGGTCCAAAGGGGCGCGAACAGACGGATCGGATCGGAAGATTCACGGTGTGTCTGTCGTCGCAGACGGGGTGCGCGGTGGACTGCGCGTTCTGCGTGACGGGACGGCTGGGGGCTGGACGGAATCTCACGGTGGCCGAGATCGTGGGGCAGCTCTTCACCGTGCTGGATGACGCCGGGCGCGGCGCGGAGGGGCTGCGCGTCGTCTTCATGGGGATGGGCGAGCCCTTCCTCAACCCGGACGGAGTCGTGGGCGCGCTCGAGGTGCTCTTCGAAACGCTGTCGCCGCGGCGGGTCACGGTCTCGACCTCCGGCGTCACGCCCGCGTTCGAGCGTTTCGCGGCGCTCCCCCGGCGGCCGAACCTCGCGGTCTCGTTGAACGCCGCGGACGAGGAGACGCGCGCGAAGATCATGCCGATCACGCGCACGTATCCGCTCGCGGGACTCCTCGCCGCGATGCGCCGCTGGCCGCTCGAATCGCGCCGCCGCCTCACCGTGGAGTACGTGCTGATCGCCGGCGTCAACGATTCTCCGGAAGACGCCGCGCGGCTGGCGCGCCTGCTCGCCGGGATTCCGGTCAAGGTCAACGTCATTCCGTTGAACGAGGACGCGGTCTACCTGCCCGGCTGGAAGCGCCCGGACGAAACCGCGATCGATCGCTTCGTGGAACGCCTGGCCCGGGCCCGCGTGACAGCGACGGTCCGGCGCAGCCGCGGCTCCGACGCCAGCGCTGCCTGCGGCCAGTTGAAGGGACGAACGGAAGACCCCAGAAGTCGTTTCAAGTTTCAGGTTTCAAGTTCCAGGAAATCCATCCCGCGTTCCTGAAACCTGAAACTTGAAACCTGAAACCTACTTTGTGACCGGCAGGTTCCGGCTGAAGAACTCCCTCCATCTCCGGTCGTATTCCTCCGTCGCCACCCTCGCCGGCTCGTCGTCGTGATGACAGTGGCCGGCGCCGGCGGCCCGCCAGACTTGCGCGTCCGCGGGGAGGGCCAGCTCGAGCCTGGCCGTGAATTGCGGAGGAACGAGCTCGTCCCTTTCGCCGTACACGAGGCAGACGGGAGCGCGGACGGCGGCGATGGAGCGCAGCGGATCGACCGACTCGAGGCCGCCGGCATCGTCGGCGAGATCGAGAGCGCGGCGGACGTGGGCGACGGCCCCGCGGACCGCGAAGCGCGCCGTCAGGGCGAGGAGCCAGGAAGGCAATCCCGTGGCGAGGGACAGGTAGTGCCGGGCCATGGCCTGCGGGTCGGCGAAGGGCGACTCGATCCAGAGGGCCTGGATCCCTGCCCGGCGGGCGGCGAACTCGATGGCGAGCGTGGCGCCGGCCGAGCAGCCATGAACGCCGAGGCGCCGCGGATCGATGCCGAAGCTCTCGCTCGCCCGCGAGATCGCGTTTTCGAGGTCGTCCGTCTCGAGGAAACCGTAGGTGAAGAAGGCTCCTCCGCTCTCTCCATGGCCCCGCAGATCGGGGAGAAGAACGTTGTATCCGCACGCGAGCGCCCGCATCGCCTCGGGCCTCCACTCCGCGGAATTGCCCCCTTTCCCGTGCAGGAAGAGAACGGTCGGGCGCGCGGACGTCTCCGGGTCGGGCGATGCGAACACGGCCGAAAGCTCGACCGGGTCGGCAGGGCTCCCCGAGTACCGCAGTTGCTCGAAGAAGACGCCCGCGCCGCGGAGGGCGTCGAGCAGGTCCGCCCGCCGCTCTGTGGCGGGCACGAGGCCGGTGCCCGAGATCAGGCGACGCGCGAGGAGCCTTCCGGCGGTCCAGGAACCGGCCGCGTAGACGCCCGCGCCGGCGGCGAGGGACATCGCGGTCCGGCGCGCTTCTTTTTTCATGGGCGTGTCAGGCTTGAAGTTTCAGGTTTCAGGTTTCAAGTTTCAGGAGAGAGATCGTTGCGCCCGCTGAAACCTGAAACCTGTTTCCTACTCGATCCCACGCGCCTCCCTGGAGGCCTTCGCCTTCTTCCCAAAGAGTCCCACGACCTCCACCGGTCCCCGCACGTACGCCTGGCAGGCGAGGCGGATCGGTTTGCCCTTCCAGCGCTTGCGGATGAAGGCGAGCGGCTTAATGAACCAGATCGCCAGGGAGAATTTCTCGAGGCGCGAGGGGGGCGTCAGGTTCTCCGCGCCGGAGACCGGGAAAACCGCGCACGTCGTGCACTGGCCCTGCCCGCCGCACCAGTGCCACAACCTCGCGTCGGCGTCCAGCGCCGCGTCCCACAGGCGGTACCCCTCCCAGACTTCGATTTCCTCGCCGTTGATGACGCATCGGACGCGCTGCGGCTCGGGGTTTCGTTCGCTCGCCATGATCGGGATTATAGGGAAGTTGTGAGTTGTGAGTCGTGAGTCGCGAGATTCCGCGAAGCTAGAATCCCCCCGTGCCGGAATCTCTGACGGGTCTGGTCCTCCTCGCGCTGCTCGGCGCCGTCCCGGTGACGCCGGTGCCGGCCGCGCCTTCGCACTTCACGCTCGTGCCGCTCGCCGAAGGAGCCTACGCGGCGATCGCGAAGCCGGGGGACCGCGCCGCGGTCGGCAACGCGGGGTTCGTGATCGGTCCGGACGGCGTGCTGGTCGTGGACGCCTTCGCGACGCCCGAGGCGGCCGGAGAACTGTCCGCGGCGATCCGCCGGCTGACTCCGGCGCCGGTCCGCTGGGTCGTCAACACGCACTACCACCTCGACCACGTCGGCGGCGATGCCGTTTTCTCCAAGCAGGGGGCCATCCTCCTCGCGCACGAGAACGCGCGCGCGTGGGTGCGGACCGAGAACCTGAAATGGCGCAAGGAGGTCACGCCGGAGGAGAAGGCGATGCTCGCAGGGCTCGCCTTGCCGGAGGTGACGTACCGGGACGGCCTCACGGTCTGGCTGAAGGAGCGAAGGGTCGACGTCTTCACGCGTCCGGGTCACACCGGCGGGGATTCCCTCGCCTTCTTCCCCGCGGGAAACGTCGTTTTCACGGGGGACCTCTTCTGGAAGAACACCGTGCCGAACCTCGTGGACGCGGACACGCGCGCGTGGATCCGGACGCTCGACGGGCTCCTCGCCGATCATCCGGCCGGCCGCTTCGTTCCCGGCCACGGCGAGCCCGGCTCGGCGCTCGACGTGCGCTACTTCCGCGACTACCTGGTCGGCCTGCGCTCGACCGTCGAGCGCGCCCTGGCGGAAGGCAAGTCCGGGCGGGCGCTGACCGAAGCCGTCCTGCCGCTGCTCCGCAAGCGCTGGGCCTCCTGGACCTGGTTCGATCAGTTCGCCGAGAAGAACATCGAGCAGACCGAGCAGGAGATCGGCGGCACCAAGAGGTTCGCGCCCACGCCCGCTCGCTGAAGGAGGGAACCATGGCTCAATTCACCGTCAATCCCCGAATGGACCCCTACAAGCACTTCAAGTTCCGCGTCCGATGGGACGGCCAGTATGTTGCCGGGGTGTCGCACATCAGCGGCCTCCGACGCTCCACGGATGTCGTCGTACATCGTGAGGGGGGCGATCCGAATGCCCAGCACAAGTCTCCCGGTATCAACAAATTCGAGGCAATCACGCTCGAACGCGGCGTCACTCACGACCCCGTGTTCGAGGAGTGGGCGAACAAGGTCTGGAAGCTCGGCGCCGGTCCGGGCGGCGAGACAGCGCTCGCCGATTTTCGCAAGGACATCGTCATCGAGCTGAACAACGAGGCCGGCCAGCTCGTGAAGGCGTACAAGGTCTACCGCTGCTGGCCGTCCCGGTATGACGCGCTGCCGGACCTGGACGCAAATTCCAGCGCCGTCGCGCTGGAGACGCTTGTTCTGGAAAACGAGGGGTGGGAGCGCGACGTCACGGTCGTCGAGCCGGTGGAGCCGAAGGGATGAAGATCAGGGCGATGCCCGAGCGGCGCTCCCCGGGCGAGACGGCGACGCGCAGACGCGCGGGATCGTCCTCTTCCGGCGTGATCACCGTCCGGCCTCTCCAGGAGAGGAGGAACCCGTATTCGGCGGGGGCAATCAGCGAGAGGCGGAACCGGCCCTCCGAGTCGGTGACGGCGGCCGGAGACCAGCCGATGTCTTTTCCCCGCGGCAACCCCCGGACGGCGATCCCCGCGACGGCGCGCCCCTGCCGATCGGTCACCCGTCCCTCGACGACCGCGCGCTCGTTGGCGGCGAGCGCGAGCGACGCCCTCGTCGGCCGCGGAGGCGTGGCGCAGGCGCCGATAAGAAGCGACGGCAGGAGGAGCGCGGCGCCGCGCCGCCCGTATGCGAAGATCACCGTGGAGGGTCATTCTATGACCGTGGACCGGGAACCACATGTCTACACGGCGAGCGCCGTTTGGTCGGGCGACGCGATGGGATGCGGCACGCTCCAGCTGCCGCAGGGCGACGTCACCTTGCCGATCGGCGGTTCGAAGGCCCTCGGCGGCTGCGGTGTCGGCGCCAACCCGGAAGAGCTGATGCTGGGGGCCATCGCGGTGTGCTTCGTCAATACCTGGGCGATCTTCCTGAAGAAGCTCGACCTCGGCTACGCCGAGCCGGCCGTGCGCGTCTCCGGGACCCTCGGCTCCGACCCCGCCGGCGGCTTCAAGCTGCTGGACGCGACGATCTACGCCCGGGTGCCCGCTCCCCTCCTGGCCGGCCAGAAGGCCACGGTGGAGAAGACGCTGTCCCTCGCCGAGAAGTACTGCATCATCTCGAAGGTCGCGAAGGCCGCGATGCCCGTCACGGTGGTGGTCGAGGAAGTCTAGGAATCGGGAGATCGGGAGATCGGGTGATCGGCGATCGGGTGATCGGGTGATCTGTGATCGGGTGAGCGGGTGATTGAAGAGACGCGCATACCGATCGAGGACTCGTTCGATCTGCATTCGTTTCTTCCGCGAGACGTCGCCGACGCGCTGTCGGACTATCTCGAGGAAGCCGTCCGGCGGGGCTGGCGCGAGGTGAGGGTCATTCACGGAAAGGGGAAAGGCGTGAGGCGCGCCGAGGTTCGCCGCCTGCTGGCTTCGGATCCGCGGGTCCTCGAGTTTTTCGACGCGCCTCCCGGACGCGGCGACTTCGGCGCGACTGTGGTTCTCCTGAAGTCCTGAGACGGCGGCGACCACCCGATCACCCGATCATTCCATCCCCCGATCGCCGATCGCCCGATCGCCGATCACCCGATTCCCTCCCTCATTCTCCCAGCCTCACCCTCAGGTCCCCTTCCCGTTCGGCGCTGACGGCGTCCGCCTTGCCAGGGACCGTCAGCTCCTGGCCGCAGACGCAGGCGATCGCGAAGCCGCCGTCGGGGGAAACGTCGGCGGCGGGGACGCGGATCGGGCGGCCGTCGTTGATCGAGCGGTCGGCGGACCACCGGCGCAGCGATCCGGAGATTCCTCGAGGCGAGTCGGTGGAATTGATCGCCAGCTCGCAGCCGCACTTCGGACACCGGGCCCAGCGGTACTTCATCGGTTCCTCTTGAACTTCAGGAGTCGGTGATTCTCAATCACCAATCATCGATCACAAATCTTCTTCTAGTTCGGCTTGTCCCACGACGCCCGGACCGGAGTCTCCCGGGGCCGCGGGCGCTCCATGATGTTCGACCGCGTCTGCTTGTGCGCCTTCTTGCGCTCGTACATCATCTTGTCCGCGATCTCGACGGCCGCGTCGAACGGAATCCGCTTGGAATACGGAGTGACCCCCACCGACGCCGAGATGAACTTCGTGTAAGCGCGGCCCGCGTTCTTGGGGGACTCCCGGGTCTCTTCGATCTTGCTCGGAAGCATGTAGAAGCGCCTCTTCGCGATCTCCTCGTCCATTCCCGGGAGGACGACGAGGAACTCGTCTCCGCCCCAGCGGATGACGTAGTCGTCGCCGCGAATCAGCCTCTTGATCGCCGCGGCCACGGTCCAGATGGCCCTGTCCCCTTCCTCGTGCCCTTCCTTGTCGTTGATGGACTTCAGCTCGTCCACGTCGATCAGGACGATGGAGCCGCCGGCCGGGTCCCGCGAGAGCGCCGGCCTGTTCTCGTCCAGAAACAGGCGGTTGTAGGTCTCCGTCAGGGGGTCGAGCTGCGCCCGCTTGCGGGAGCGCAGGGTGTCGTCGCGGGCGCGCGCGTGCACGTTGGTGAGCTTGCGCTCGGTGTCCTCCATCGCCCAGATGATCAGCCCGATGCCGAAAAGCATCTCCACGAACAGGTCGTAGAAGCCGATGTAGGCGAGAAAAGCGTACGCGCGGTCGCCCTGCGCGGCCGATTCCACGAAGAGGACCACGTAGGCCACGTGGAGAACGGCCGTCAGGAAGGCCAGGATGGCCGTCAGCGGCTTGCCGAGGCCCGGGACGCGGGTGCGCAGGATCAGGACCGTGACGAGGAGCCACGCGATGCCCCCGATCGCCATGTGGATCGCGTAGAAGAGCGAGCCCGAACGCGCGAAGAAAACGATGGTGAAGGACACCGGGGCGGACGCCGCGGCCGCGACGGCGAGGGGGCGGCCCAGGGAGGACTCGTGCGACATGCGGTCCGCGGCGACCACCAGGGCGACGAAGTAGAGGATCTTCAGGTACTGGTAGGGGAGGTTCCAGAAGGGAAGGGCGAACCTCGGGAGCGCCGCGAGGGAGGCGAGGGACAGGAAGAGGAAGAGCCAGGCGTAGCCCATCGCCCGGAGCACGCGGTCGCGGTTCTCGCGGGAGACGTAGAGGAAGATGAGCGAGAGCAAGCCGACGCCGGCTGTCTGCACGAAGAGCCCGAGTGTCGAGACTTGCATGAGACCCTGGCGGAAATTCTAGCAGGCTGAAGTGGAAGAGTGTGTCGGCCGAAGGCTTCAGCGGATGTTCAGGCGGGCGCCCGCGCGGCGCCTCTGAGGGCCCGCCGCGCCGGCCACGCACCGCTCGCCTCCGGTCTCGCAACGGACGGGCACCTCGATCAAGGTGTTCGGCCCGTGAAGCCGGATCCCGAGGACCGGGGGCGAACCGTCCTTCGGAAGAAGGAGGATGTCGGCGCCCCGAGGCGCCCGCGTCACGCTCAGGGAGACGTCGGACTCGCCGACCCGCAGCAGGATGGGAGAGGCGGAGAGGAGCTTGATGACCAGCGGTTTCTTCCCGTCGTCCCAGGTTCCGGGCAGGTACTCCTCGGCCAGCTCCTGCTCCGCGCTGTCGTAGACGCGCAGTCCGGACGGGCGTCTCTGCTCGAGCGCGACATACTCGCGGTCGAGCCGCTCGCCGAGGCCCTCGACGACGGCCTCCAGGGGCACGGAACCGTCCGCGCCGAGGAGGACCCGGACGCGGATCCCCCGCGTCCCGGCAGTGAGGATGGTTTCCCGCCCGTTCGCGTCGGAAGAGGCCGCGGTCACGGGAAACGTCTCCGGCGCCGAGGCGCCCTCGATCCGCGCCTCGAAGACCCCCTGCGCCCGGTCGGTCACCAGGCGCAGCCGCGGCTGCGACCGGAACGGAGAGAGATCGAACCGTGAGGAGAGCTGTTCGGCCGCCGCCTTGCGGTAGAGGACCACGTCGCGCCAGGCGGGGATCTCGACGCCGTTGATCGAGACGGAGAAGCGCGCGGGATCGGCCTCCAGTCGGAAGCCCGCGTAACGGAACGCCTCGACCTGCCGGAAGAGGCCGTTGGGCGTCCGGCGCGAGCGCTCGCGCATGTAGAGGGCGGGAGCCTCCTCGGAGGGCCGTTCCCACCGGTAGGACCACTCCGGAGGAGCGCAATCGGGCAAGGGTCCCGCGGGCGTCAAGACCGGAGTCTGGAAGAGCCGGCCGTCTCGATACCGCCAGAGACTCCGGCACTCCGCCTGCGCGGCGGCCGCGACCGCCTCGACGAGCGCACCCGCGCTGCCGAGGGATCCGGCGGTCACCCCGACACGCGGGTCGCTCCCTTCCGGCGCCGGGACGAGGCTCTCGGCCAGGAGATTTCCCCGCGAGTCGCGGATTTCGAGGCGGACCTTGCCGCCGAGCGCCACCACGGCCGCGCTCTCGGTGTCGCCCTGGCCATCCAGGTCGGCCTGGAGTTGCGCCGGCGGCGCTGCCTCCGCTGAAAGGAAAACGGCGAGGAGAAGGAGGGAAGCGGTCATCAGGAATTGGTGATTGGTGATTTGTGATTGGCGAATTGAGCGTGGCGACGGCTCTTGGCTCTCCCGATTACGGATCACAAATCACCAATCACAAATCACAAATTCCCCATCTCATGCTACCCTTCACAGGAGCCACTGTCGCTTGCAGGCTTTCGAAAAAGCACCTCCCGACGTTCAGGAAATCCTCGCCAAGCCCATCAAGGAGCTCGGCCTGAAGCTCGAGGGCTCTCCGCTCGAACGGTTCGTCCACCAGCTCTACCGGGAGCTCGAGCGCAAGGGGCTGAAGAAGTTCCGCCCTCTCTGCTACCTGACGGACGAATGGGGCTGCCCCTCCGGGGAGCCCGTCATCGGCATTCCGTTCTATCTCGCCAACCCCCAGCTCGCCCGCCTCGAGAAGGAGATGAACGACCTCGAGGACGCGCGCGAGATCATGCTCTACCTGCGCCACGAGGCGGGGCACGCCTTCAACTACGCCTACGAGCTGTACAAGACGGGCGAGTGGCGCGCGCTGTTCGGCCCGTTCCGCCGGCCCTACCGCGACAACTACCGCCCCATCCCGTTCTCGCGCCGGTTCGTGCGGAACATCGCCGGCTGGTACGCCCAGAAGCACCCGGACGAGGACTTCGCGGAGACCTTCGCCGTCTGGCTGACCCCGCACTCCAAGTGGCGCCGGAAGTACAAGGGCTGGGGAGCGATGGAGAAGCTGCGCTACGTGGATCAGGCCGCGCGGAAGTTCCGCGAGACGGATCCGGTCCGCCCGCAGGGAGCCACCGACGTCACCGTCGAGGAGATGGAGACGACGGTCGCCGATTTCTACCAGAAGGCCCTCGAGGAGCAGCAGGCCTCCGGGGACTTCGCGCTGGACACGGATCTCGCCGACATCTTCAAGGTCTCGCGCCGCCGCAAGAAGGGGGTGCGGCCGGCCGGAGAGCTCCTCCGGGAGAACCGGAAGACGATCGTGGACAAGATCGCCTACTGGACGGGCGTTCCGAGGCCGGTCGTCAAGAAGCTCGTCGAGTCCATCGCGTCGCGCGTCGAAGAGATGGGCCTGCGCGCGGACGTCCGCCTGGAGAAGGATCACCTGACCGAGACAGCCGTGTATGCGACGGCGCTGGCGATGAATTACCTGACGCGCGGAAAGTTCGTTCAACCGTGAGAATCAAGGCGCCAACCCCGCAGCCTGTCATCCCGAGGAACGAAGCGACGAGGGATCTGCTCCGAAAGGCGGAATGCCCCGAGAGCAGATCCTTCGCTCCGCTCAGGAAGACACGGACGAAGTCGCGATGAACGCGTCGAAGATGAAGGTCGCGGTCCTCTACGACGTCTGGGAAGAGGAGGCGCCGGAGCCCGCCCCCGAGAAGCCCCCGCGCAAGCCGAGGAAGAAGAAGAAGAAGGAGAAGCACGATCGGGAGGAGGTCTTCGAGGCCCTCGGCAAGCTCGGCTACGAGCCCTTCTACCAGGTGCTCGACGGGAAGAACCAGTCGCTCGCGGCGGTCGCCCGCGCCGAGGCGGACCTGATCTTCAACCTGACGGAGTCGTACGCGGGCGACGACACCATGGACATGAACATCGCGGGGTATCTCGACCTGCTCGAGCGCGCCTACACCGGCGCCGGCCCGCATGCCCTCTATCTGGCGCAGGACAAGGCGCTGGCGAAGAAGATCTTCGCGTTCCACGGGATCAAGACCCCTTACTTCGCGACGTCCTACCGCGGCAAGCTCGATCACTCGCACGACATCGAGTTTCCGCTCATCGTCAAGCCCACCTCCGAGGACGGATCGATCGGCATCGACGCCTCCTCCGTCGTGAACAGCGTCAAGGAGCTGATGGAGAAGATCCACTACATCCAGGAGGAGTTCGACTCGCCCGCGCTCATCGAGGAGTACATCGAAGGGCGCGAGATCTACGCGTCCATTCTCGGCAACGAGAACCCGGAGGTCCTGCCGCTGGTCGAGCTCGATCTGTCGAAGCTCCCCGAGGGGACCCCGCGGATCGCCGGCACGGACGTCAAGTGGGAGAAGGAGACGGAGGCCTACAAGGTGACGAAGGCCGCTCCGGTCGAGGACCTCGTCGAGGCGACGGTCAAGCGCCTCTCCGACACCGCGCTCGCCGCGTACCAGGCCCTGAAGCTGCGCGATTACGGCCGCATCGACATGCGGCTCTCCAAGAAGGGAGAGGTCTTCGTCATCGAGGCCAACCCCAACCCGTGGCTCTCGACGAGCGCCGAGTTCGTGATGGCCGCCCGCAAGGCCGGCCGGTCGTACACGCAGCTGATCGGCGAGATCGTGGATCTCGCCAGGGCCCGCTACGCGGCCTCTTAGCCTTCGTCGTGCCCCCGCGCCGTTAGGCCGGCTCCCGGCTCACGTCGTGCCTTCCGTGCTGAAGAGGCTTTCGGGAGGATAGAATCTCCGCGAGGAGACGTCACCATGAAGACCAGAATCGCCCTGGCAATCCTGTTGGGCGCCTTCGGTGCGGCGGTCGCCCTGGCGGGCGAGGCGGCGGGCGTCAAGATGCCCGACGCCATCACCGTCGAGGGAAAGACGCTGAAGTTGAACGGCATCGGCCTGCGCAAGAAAGTGGTTTTCAAGGTCTACGTCGCGGGGCTCTACGTCGAGAACCCGTCGAAGAACGCCGCGACGATCATCTCGACCGACGAGGTCAAGAGCATCACGCTGCACGTGCTGCGAGGCCTCTCGGGAAACCAGATCGGCGAGGCCATCTCCGACGGCTTCTGGCACAACTCGAAGTCGCAGATGGGAGCCCTGACCGAGCGCCTGCAGAAGCTCACCGGGATGTTCCCCGCCGTCGTCGAGGGGGACCTGATCGTGCTGACCTACGTCCCGGGCAAGGGGACGAGCGTCTCCGCCAAGGGCCAGGAGAAAGGCGTGATCGAGGGGAAGGACTTCGCCGACGCCCTCTTCTCCGTCTGGCTGGGAGCCAACCCGGTGCAGGACGACCTGAAGAAGGCCCTGCTCGGCGGTTGAGGCGCGCGCGTTCGCGCGACTCTTATCCCGTTCCGATCCCCGGCTCGCGGTTCGCGCCGCCCGACCCGCCGATCCGGGCGCGCAGTTTGCGCTGGGCGCGGTCGAAACCGATCCCCCAGAACATCAGGGTCATCCAGATCCGGGCGCGGAAGGGGATTCTCTCGACCCCGCCCGCCAGCACGCTCGTGACGGCGGCGCGCATCGGCTCCAGCGGGTCCTTGCTGCAGAAGGCCTCGAAGAACACGGGATCGTAGAAGGCGTACACGAAGCGGCGGAACCGGCCGAAGATCCTGTTGGCATCTCTCTCGTAGGCCTTCAGGTCGCGCGAATCCACGCGGCTGTGTTTCGCCAGGGCGCGGTCGATCGCGGCCGCGGCCCGCAGGCCGGTCGCCATGGCAAGGAAGACTCCGGTCGAGAAGACGGGGTCCAGGAACGTGGCGGCGTCCCCGACGAGGACGTAGCCGTCGCCCTGGAGCCTGGCCGAAGCCGCGGAGTAATCGGAGATGCCGTGGACCCTCGAGGTCCGCCGGCCGCTCCCGAGGAGCTCCCGCATCCTTCCGCTCCCGGCGATCAGCCGCTCGAAGCGCTGGTCGAGGGTCTCGCCCTCCGTCCCGCCGGCGGCCACGGGATCGAACACGGCGCCGACGCTCGAGGTCCCGTCGGAGAAGGGGATGATCCAGTACCAGACGTTTTCTTCGGTCGGCAGCAGGATGTCGCCCGCCTGTTTGCCCGCCGGCCGCGGGACCCCTTCGTAATGGGCGAAGACCGCCGCGCGCTTCAACTTCGCGTCGAACCGCCGGGTACCGAGCTTGCGAGAGAGCAAGGCCGTCTGTCCCGAAGCGTCCACGACGGCGCGCGCGCGGATCTCTTCGTCGCCGCCGTCCGGGCCGCGGGCCACGACGCCGACGGCCCGTCCGCCTTCGAAGAGGACCTCGAGGATCGCCGTCTCCTGGCGCACGACGGCACCCGCTTCCTCGCAGTGGCGCAGCAGCAGCAGATCGAAATCCGCGCGCTTGACCTGGTAGGCCAGCGGGTGGCGGTCGTCCCACGATTTCGCGAAGACGACCGGGCGCGTGCCGCCGGTCGCCTCGTTCCAGAAGAACGCGCCGTACTTCTCCTGGAACCCGGCGGCCCGGATCTTCTCGGACAGGCCGAGCGCGTCGAAGATCGGCAGGCAGAAGGGGAGGAGCGACTCTCCGACGCGGAAGCGCGGGAACTTCTCCTTCTCGAAGACGACGACCGAGCGTCCGGCGCGGGCGAGCGCGGTCGCGACCGTCGAGCCGGCGGGACCTCCGCCGATGATCGCCGCGTCGTAGAATTGCGCCATTGTCCGATTCTAGATCGCCTGCCGTTCCAATTCGTCATTCCGAGGAGGAAGGCCCGGAGAATCCACATACGGCGGCTCCCCTCGCGATCGAATTCCAGGAGGTCCGCAGGAGCTTCACCGGCCGCGCCGTACTGGAAGACTTCTCGCTGGAAGTGCGACCGGGCGAGACCGTGGCGCTCATCGGGCCGTCGGGATGCGGCAAGACGACCGCGTTGAAGCTCGTCAACCGTCTGCTCGACCCCGACGCCGGCCGGGTTCTCGTCGAGGGGCGCGACGTCGCGGGGGAAGACGCGATCGCCCTGCGCCGCAGGCTCGGCTACGTCATCCAGGAGGGAGGGCTCTTCCCGCACTGGGACGTGCGCGCCAACGTCGAGACCGTCCCGCGCCTTCTGGGATGGGACGAAGGGCGCCGCCGGCGCCGCGCGGGCGAGGTGCTCGGCATGGTCAACCTGCCGGCCGAGGAGTTCGCCGCGCGCCGGCCCCGCCAGCTCTCCGGCGGGCAGAGGCAGCGCGTCGGCGTCGCCCGGGCTCTCGCGGCGGACCCGCCCGTCCTCCTCATGGACGAGCCGTTCGGCGCGCTCGATCCGATCGCGCGCCGGGCGCTCCAGCGGGAGTTCCTGGACTGGAAGAGGCGCCTGAAGAAGGCCGTGCTCCTCGTGACGCACGATATGCGCGAGGCGTTCCTCCTCGCCGATCGGATCGCGGTCATGGACCGGGGGCGCATCCGGCAGGCGGGCACGAAGGCCGACCTGACCGAGCGGCCCGCCGACGACTTCGTCCGTGAGTTCGTGTCGGAGGCGTCCTGAACCTCGCCGGCTACTTCTGGGAGCGGCGCTCCGAGATCCTCGCGCTGACGGCCCAGCACGTCGTGCTCGTCGGCGTCTCGACTCTCCTCGCGGCCGCGGCCGGCATCCCGCTCGGGATCTTCCTGACGCGCCGGCCGCGCCTCGCCCGGCCGGTCCTCGGGATTGCCGGCGTCGTGCAGACGATCCCGAGCCTCGCCCTGTTCGGCTTCCTGCTTCCGCTCCCCCTGATCGGCGGGATCGGCGCGCGCACGGCGATCGTGGCCCTCCTCGTCTATGCGATGCTCCCGGTCCTGCGCAACACGTACGCCGGCATCCTCTCCGTGGACCCCGCGATCTCGGAGGCGGCCACGGGCCTCGGGATGACCGCGCGGCAGCGCCTCTGGTGGGTGGAGCTCCCCCTGGCGCTCCCCGTCGTGCTCGCGGGGGTCCGAATCGCCACGGTCGTTTCGATCGGCCTCGCGACGATCGCCGCCGCGATCGGCGCGGGGGGCCTCGGCGTGTTGATCTACCGCGGCATCGCGATCGTGGACAACCGCCAGATCCTCGCCGGAGCCGTGCCGGCGGCGCTGCTGGCGCTCGCGGCGGACGGATTGCTCGGCTGGGTCGAGCGACGCCAGTCGAAATGGAGGGAGTCGTGAATCGTCTGACTCTTCTCCTGGCCTGCCGTCGCTCGCGATTCTCCGGTTGCCAGCGGTCGAACGCAACCGTCCGCATCGGGTCGAAGAACTTCTCCGAGCAGGTTCTCCTCGCGGAGATCGCGGCGCAGGCGCTCGAAGGCAAGGGAGTGCGCGTGGACCGGCGGTTGAATCTGGGCGGCACGTTCGTCTGCCACAAGGCTCTCGTGGCGGGCGACCTGGACCTCTATCCCGAATACACCGGCACGGCCTTCACGGCGATCCTGGCGAAGAAGCCGGTCGCGGACCCGGCGGTCGTCCGCAGGGAAGTGGAGCGCGAGTACGCGAAGCGCTGGGGGATCGTCTGGTCGCCGCCGCTCGGTTTCGAGAACACGTTCGCGCTCGTCGTGCGCGGCGAGGACGCGAAGCGTTGGGGATTGAAGACGATCTCGGACCTGAAGGCGCACGAGGCGGAGATCCGCCCCGGCTTCGGCTACGAGTTCCTCGAGCGCGAGGACGGCTTTCCCGGGCTCGCGAAGACCTACGGCCTCGACTTCCCGAAGAGGCCGGCCCAGATGGACCTGGGGCTCCTCTACCCGGCCCTCCAGGGCCACCAGGTGGACCTGATCGCGGGCAACTCGACGGATGGCCTCATCGCCGCCCTCGGTGCCGTCGTGCTCGAGGACGACCGGCACTATTTCCCGCCTTACGAGGCGGCGTTCGTCGTGAGGGGCCAGGTCTGGAAGACGAACGCTGCTGTGCGCGAAGTCCTCCAGGGGCTCGGCGGCAAGCTCTCGGCGGACACGATGCGGAAATTGAACGCGCAGCTCGACCGGGACAAGCGCCGCCCGGAAGACGTGGCGAAGGAGTTCCTGAAACAACTGTCCCTGTCATCCTGAGGAGCCCCTGCGCCTCGCATGTCATTCCGAGCCCCTCGCCCTTCGGTGTCATTCCGAGCCCCTCGCCCTTCGGTGTCATTCCGAGCCCCTCGCCCTTCGGTGTCATCCCGAGCCCCTCGCCCTTCGGTGTCATCCCGAGCGAAGCGAGGGATCTGCTCCGCCCGCTTCGAGTCGCCGCATCCGAGCTCGGGACAGGCTCCGCGAGGAACGGTCTGCTCTCCTGGAGTTGCCGGGGCAGATCCTTCGCTGCGCTCAGGATGACAGGGCGCGCGAGATCGCGCGTCCTGTCAATTCTCGATGAGGCCGAAGGAGGGGACGACGTCCCTTCCCAGGACGCTCCTCAGGACGGTGGCGTGGAGGACCTCGTCGGAGAGGATCCGGCCGGCCGAGGCGGACAGGGCGCGGTCCTGGAAGCGATCCACGACGGAGAGATAGGCGCGAGCCGCGCCGACCTCGAGCTTGAAGGCGAGCTCCAGGACGTCCTTCTCGTTGGCGAGCGGCACGCCGAAGACGTACTCCTTCTTCGGCTCGACGGGCTTGCCCCCTTTCCCCTTGATGGCCTTCGAGATCAGGTCGCGGTGAATCTCGTGGCTTCCCTGGAAGAGAAGACCGACCTCCTTGGCCTTCGCCGAGAGGAGCCCGCTCCTGCCCGCGAGCCCGTAGGCCCAGATGGCCTCGTGCTCGAGGGCAAGCGCCGTGTTCATCAAGCCGATGTCGTCCGCGGGCGCGTCCCCGGGGGCCGGGAGCGCGATGAGCGGCTGCCCCGCGGCCGCCAGTCCGAGAGCGAGCCCGGTCTTCGCGGCGGAGCGGAAGAAATCCCGACGATCGTTCATGTCGTGGCCTCCTTGAGCTCGACTGCGGCACATTCTAACCAACGCGCGACGAGGAAAGGCCCGGCCCGGCGAGGCGCCGGACCGGGCCCGAACCAGAGCGGCGACCCTGTTCTCGCGTTACTCCCCCGCCGTGCGAGCCCGCGAAGGGTGCAGGATCTGGGGCGGGTTGTCGTGCGAATGCGTGTAGCCGCTCGACGGGCTCCGCAGGTACGGGAACGCCGCGAGGAACGGCTTCTCCGGCCCATCCACGCCGTCGCCCAGCTGGTTGTTCGGCGACTTGTTGAAGGCAGGGACGAGGACGCCCGCGAGGATCTGGAGCTCGATGTCCACGACGTCGTCCCATGGCCGGCGCCCGTTCGGGAACCCCGCGAGGTCGCCTCCGAGCACGCCCATCCGGTTGGTCTCGTCCACCGGGGCGATCGCTGTCGGAGGAACTGCCAGGTTCAGGCGCAGCTCGTCCGCGATGGCCTCGCCGGGCCGCCGCGTCAGGCCATCGATGCCCTGGACGACGGCGACGAGGTCGGTCCGCGGGGCCGGCGGGGAGTCGATGTTGAAGAGGGCCTTCAGGAGTTTCGGGACCTCGGGGTCGAGCACGAACGGGGCGTACTGGGCGTCGTCCTTCGGATACGTCGCGTTGAACTTGTCCTTCGACCCCAGCGGGATGACGACTTCGTTGACGAGCGGGACTCCCAGCCGTGAGACTTGTACAAAGGGCCCGGAAAGGACCGGCTTGGCGCCCGTCGTCTGGTACACGCGGTTCTGCGGCACCCACGTGTCCGACCAGAGGCCGATGATGGAGTTGGGGTCCGAGACGCTCGCGGGGAAGAGGCCGTTCCGGGTCACGTCCGCGAGCGGGATCTGCATGCCGATCGTGTGGGTGTTGAACCCGGCGACGCCGTTGATGCCGCCGCCATGGTTGCCCGGGATCACGCCCGGACGGAAATTGAGGGCGTCCCCCAGCCAGCCGAGGTCCACGAAGAACATGTCGCTGCGCGGCCCCGCGAAGACCTTCGTGTTTCCGTCCACTGTGTAGACCCCGGCGATGAGACCGGACCCCGTGCTGTACCCCCCGGGGTTGGGATAGGTCGCCGGGCCGGCGTAGTTGGGGATCTCGAGCAGTCCCTCTCCGATGCGCGTCACCGCATCCTCGAGCGGGTCGGCCGCGGGGCCGATGATCTTGTCCACCGTGTACGTGTAGTAGACGTTGATCCCGGTGTCGTCGAGCGACGTGACGGGGCCGGTGAAATTCAGGAACGTGTCCGGATGCCGCACGTTCTCGGTGAAGATGAACCGGTACGTGATGTCCTCGATGCCGTCGCCGTCGTTATCGATGTGGATCTGGTACCAGGCGTGCTCGTCGAAGTGGAAGAAGTTCGGGAATCCGGAGGGGTCCTCGAGAGGGATCCAGTTGGAGAGGATCGTCAGCCTGTCGGTGACGATCGGGTCCCGGAACGCGTAGAGGTCGGTGTTGTCCCATTGGGGGTCCTTCGAAATCAGGGGCGCCTCGCGGTGGCTCGACGCGCCCGCGGACGCCGGGAGCGCGCAGACGATCAGGGCCGCCAGGAGCGCCACCGCCCAGGCGCTCCTCCGTGTGGGAAGGGAAACGTTCATAGGCTTCTCCTTTCTTGGTTGCCCGACTGACGCGATCCTCGGGCCTATCGCCTGTACGGGCGGCCGTTCCGATTGGATTTCCAAGACTCCATGATATGTGTTGCGGGAGTCCAGACCAGCGGATCGGCGATGAACGCAGACACACCGGACAACGATCGCGCCCTGATCGCCCGGATCGAGGGGCGGGACGCGGACGCGCTGGCTCTCCTCTACGACCGGCATTCCGCGCGGCTTTTCGGGCTTGCCCAGCGGATCCTGGGTGACACCGGAGAAGCGGAGGAGGTCCTCCAGGAGGTCTTCCTCTACGCCTGGAAGGCGGCCGCGACCTTCGATGCCTCGCGAGGGCCGGTGCTTGCGTGGCTGCTGGTGGCGACGCGCAGCCGCTCCATCGACCGGCTGCGGTCCCGCTGGCCGGCCGGGAGAGGCGGGGTCCGGAGCCTCGACGAGGCCCCGGAGCCTGCTTCGCGGGAGGACGTCGAGGCGGACGCGGCCGGTCGGGAATGGGAGGCCCGGTGCCGCGCGGCGATCGCCGAGCTGGCGGAGGACCAGCGGCGCGCGCTCGAGCTGGCGTATTTCGAAGGCCTGACGCACCAGGAGATCGCGCGGCGCACCGCGACGCCGCTCGGCACGGTCAAGACGCGGGTGCGCCTGGGCCTGATGAAACTCCGCGAGCGCATCCGCCCGTATCGAAAGAGTGAGAGCCATGGCGCATAGCGAGCGGCTCGAAGAGCTGGCGGCTCTCCAGGCCCTGGGCCTTCCTCCGGGAGAGGAGGCGAGCGACCTCGCGCGGCACCTGGAGGAAGGCTGTCCGCTGTGCGAGGAGCTGCTCCCGGAATTCCGCGTCGCGGCAAGCGCGCTTGCGGCCGGCGTTTCGCCGCGGCAGCCCCGCCGCGGGCTGCGTGAAGAGATCCTGGCCTCGTTGCCTGGGTCCCGTTTCTCTCGCCCCGCGGCGGCTCCATCCCGGCCGGGCGCCGCCTGGTGGCTGGCGGCCGCGGCGGCTCTCCTGTTCGTCATCGCGGTCTGGGACGACGCGCGGCTGCGCCGCCAGAGGGAGGACCTCCGCAGTCAGGCTTCCCAGCTCTCGGCGGAGCTGTCGGGCGCGCGGGCGGAGGCGGCCCGCCGGGACCTGCGCGTGCGGGTGCTCGAGAGCGACGACGTCCGCATCCTCTTCCTCGGCGGGAAGGACCCCCAGCCCTCCGCCCGGGCGAAGGTCTTCTGGAGCGAGAAGGCGAAGACCGGCGTCATCCTGGCCGGCAACCTCGCTCCGCTCCCCCCCGACAAGCAGTACGAGCTGTGGGTCTTCGCCGAAGGCAAGCCCGTCGCCGCCGGCGTCTTCGACGCCGACATCTCCGGCCGAGCTCTCTTCGAGTCGAAGGCGCTCGCGGGCCTCCCGGCCGCCCAGAACTTCGCGGTCACTGTCGAGCCGAAGGGCGGCGTTCCGCAGCCGACCGGTCCCATCGTCCTCGTCGGCACCCCCACCGCCGGTTAGGCCGTCCCCAATAAAAACGCCGTCCCGATGGCTCGGGACGGCGTCAAACCAGTCGGTACGCCATCGTGCGAAAGGCGCGGGCCGACTCTGGAATGCAGTGAAGCAAGTTTCATGCCTTTCGTGTATCTGAGGTTGCCTAACCACTCATGGCTGAACCGACGATCGGGTGATCGGGCAATCAGGTGATCGATTGGACTGACTAATTCACCCGATCGCCGATCACCCGATCCCAAATCACTCGATCACCCGATTCCTAGAGGTTGTCCTCGAAGAACTTCGCGATGGTGGCGTTGCGGAAGTTCAGGGAGTCCTTGCCTCGGAAGCCGTGCTTCTGGCCGGGCTGGATCTCGAGCTGGTACGGCTTGCCCGCCTTCGTCAGGGCGTCCACGAAGGCGAGCGTGTTCTGCATGTGGACGTTGTCGTCGGCGGTGCCGTGGATGAGAAGGAGCTTCGCCTTCAGCTCTTTCGCCTTCGACAGCGGCGCGGAGGCTTCGTAACCCGCGGGGTTCTCCTTCGGCGTCCGCATGTACCGCTCGGTGTAGATCGTGTCGTAGAACTTCCAATGGGTGACCGGCGCGCCGGCGACGCCGCACTTCCAGACGTCGGGAGCGTTGGTCAGCGAATAGAGCGTCATGTAGCCGCCGTAGGACCAGCCCCAGATGCCGATCCGCGCCGGGTCCACGTAGGGGAGAGACTTCAAGTACCGGACCCCGGCGAGCTGGTCGGCGAGCTCCCTCTTCCCGGTCTCCTTGAAGATCGCGCTCTCCCAGGCGTGGCCGCGTCCCCACGAGCCGCGGTTGTCCAGGCTCCAGATCAGGAAACCCTTCGAGGCCAGGTAATGGTCCAGCAAGGAGCCGGGGCTCCAGGCGTCGCGCACGACCTGCGCGTGCGGCCCGCCATACACGTAGACGATCACGGGGTACTTCCTCGAAGGGTCGAAGTCGGCCGGCTTCAGGAGCCGCGCCATGAGCTTCGTCCCGTCGCCGGCCGAGACTTCGATCTCCTCGTTCGTCGCGAGCTCGTATCCCGCGAGCCTGTCCTCCGGACCGTGCACGACGCGCAGCGGTTTGCCCGAGGCGTCGAGGAGCGAGAGGACGGGCGGGGTCGAGACCGTCGAGAACGTGTCGAGGAGAGAGCGCCCGTCCGGCGAGAGCTCGGCCGAGTGCGTCCCGGCGGGGATCGGGAGCTTCGCGAACCCGGAGCCGTCGAGCGACACCCGGTAGAGCGCGCGCCGGCGCACGTTCTCCTCGGTCGCCGTGAAGTAGACGAGCTTCTTCGCCTCGTCCACGCCGGCCACGCGGTCCACGAGCCAGCTCCCGCGCGTGATCGCGCGCGGTTCGCCGCCGGCGACGCTGCCGACGTAGAGGTGGGCGAAGCCGTCCCGCTCGGACTTCCAGAGGTACCGGCCGTCCTTCAAGAACTTCGGCGGCTCGACGACGTTGATCCAGTGCGGGTCCTGCTCGGTAAAGAGCGTCCGAGACGCGCCGCCGGGGACGGCGAGCAGGCGCACCTCGTGCCGGTCCTGCGCCCTGTTCAGGACGCGATAGCAGACCGACTTCGAGTCGGGCGTCCAGGAGAACGCGGGCTCGACGTAGACGTCTCCCTCGAGGCGGGCCTCGCCGCGGGGCGAGCCGTCTGTCCCGACGACGTGGAACGAGACGAGGGAATTAGCGGAGCCCGCCTTCGGGTAGCGCTGGAGCGTCAGGCCGGCGGGGACCTTCAGGAAGTCCACGATCGGATAGGAATCGACCCGGTTCTCGTCCAGGCGCAGGTAGGCGATCGCGGAGGAGTCCGGCGCCCACTCGTAGGCGCGGCCGGTGCGGTTGGCGAGCTCCTCCTCGTAGACCCAGTCGAGCCGGCCGTTGAAGACGTGCTCGGCGCCGTCGGAGGTCAGGCGCTTCTCCTGCCTCGACGCGAGATCGAGGACGTAGAGGTCGTTGCCGCGGACGAAAGAGACGCGCTTCCCATCGGGGGAGAAGAGCGGGTACTCCTCCTTCTCCCTGTCCCGCGTCAGGCGCTCGAGGTGCCCCTCCACGATGCGGTAGAGCCAGAGGTCGTTGTCGCCGGAGAGGAGGACCGTCTGGCCGTCGGGAGACCAGTGATACCCCTCGAGTGAGGCGCGCCGGGCCCGCCGCGGGGGCGCGTGCGCCCCGGGGGCGGATTCCGCCGGTTTCACGTCCTCCGGAAGGGCCAGGCTCTCCGCCGCGACGACGATCTTCGTCGTTCCTGTCTTCGCTTCTCCAACGACGAGCTCCGAGGCCGCCTCTTCCCCCGATCCCTCGCGCAGGACGAAGGAGAACCGATCCCCGCCGGGAAGCCAGGTCAGGCCCATGGCCGGGCGGCCGGCCAGCGGAGGATCGGCGGTCAGGTCTTCCAGGGCGAGCTTCTTCTTCTGCGCCCACGCGGGCGAGGCGAGAAGCAGAAAAAGGGCCGCCAGGCGAAGGATCGTTCTTGCTTGCGAGTGCACGGCTGGTCCTCCGGTGTTTGGTCCCGGCATTCTATCCGTCGCCCATAATGGGGACCGTGATTCACGTCGGATTCGCGGCCTGGCTCTTCGCCGCGACCGCGGTTCCGGCCGCCGCGACGGTGACGCCGCCGCCCCGGGCTCCCCGTCCTCTCCTGGGCCTCGCGATCGAGTTCGCGAAGACGCCGCCGGCCGACGTCGAGAAGAGGGCGCTCGAGGAGGTCCGCCGCGCGGGCGTCAAGCTCTTCGCGCTCTCGGTCTCCTGGCCGGAGATGGAGCCGGCCCCGGGGAAATACAACGTCGCGAAGATCACGCGCACGGCGCGCCTCCTGCGCCAGTCGGGGGCGACGCTGCATCTCGATCTGCCTCTCGTCGCGGGGCGCGCGCGGAGCCTCCCCGCGGATCTCGCCGGGCTCGCGTTCGACGACCCGAGGCTGTCGCTGCGCCTGGGGAAACTGCTCAACGCGCTCGAGCCCGCCCTCGCGGACTTCTCGACGCTGTCGCTCGGCTACGAGGCCGACTCTTACTTCGCGGACAAGCCCGAGGAGCTGAAGGCTTACCGCCGGCTCTTCGACGGGGCCGTCGAGTTCCTGGGCAAGCTCGCCCCGCGCCTCTCCGTCGGCGTGACGACGTCCGCCCCGACGGAAAGCGCGGCCCCGGAGGTCGCGGCGCGCCTCCACCAGAGGAGCCCCGTCCTCTTCTATCTCTACGCCCCCTTCGTCCGGGACAAGCCGTACTTCCACCGCGATCCCGCCGCGCTCGAGTCGGATTGGAAGCGCCTGCTCGACTCCGCCCGGGGCCGGCCGATCGCCTTCCTCGAGGTCAGCTACTCCTCGGCCGCCGAGAACGGCTCGAGCCCCGAAAGACAGGCGGAGTTCGTCCGGCGGATGCTCCGTTTCCTCGCCTCCCACGACGGCCGGACACTCCTCTTCGCCCGCTACGTCGGCTGGCGAGACCCGCCCGCTGATGCCTACGGGGTGGCTCCTGACGCCTCGGACCTTGCCCGCCGCAAGGCGAGTTTCTTTGGGAACCGCGGCTTGAAAAAGTCCAACGGCGACCCGAAGCCGGCGTGGCTGGAATGGTGCAGGTGACACCTTCCTGACATCGTTGAACTAGAATCCAAACACCCTCGCATGATCACCCTCGACCGTTACATCCTGGAGGAGGAGCGGCAGCATCCCGGCGCGACGGGGGAGCTGTCCATGCTCCTCATGCGGTTCGGCGTGGCGGGCAAGCGGATCGCCTGGGAGCTGGCGGTGGGGGGCCTGAAGCGGCTGCTCGGCTCCGCGGGGGAGACGAACGCCTCCGGGGAGGAGCAGAAGAAGCTGGACGTGCTCGCCAACGAGATCCTGCTCGAGACGTTCGACTACGGCGGCCTCGTCTCGGTCGCCGCCTCGGAGGAGATGGAGAAAGTCGTCGTCTATCCGAGCAACACCGAGCAGGGCCGCTACGCGGTGCTCTTCGATCCGATGGACGGGTCCTCCAACATCGCCGTCAACGGCACGCTCGGCACGATCTTCTCGATCCGCCCCCATGGCGCCAGCGAAGCGGAGCTCCTGCGCTCCGGGCGCGAGCAGGTCGCGGCGGGGTACATCCTCTTCGGGCCCGCGACGCTTCTCGTCTACACGAGCGGCGGCGGCGTCCATCTCTTCACGCTCGAGCCTTCGATCGGCGAATTCCTCCTGACGGCGAGCTCGCTCAAGATGCCGGCCCGGGGCCACGGCTACGCGGTCAACGAAGGGCGTTCCGGCGGGTGGACGCCGGCGACGCGGGCGTTCGTCGACCACTTGAAGCAGGACCGCCGGTTCTATTCGACCCGCTACTCGGGCTCGCTCGTCGGCGATTTTCACCGCATCCTGCTCGAAGGCGGCATCTACCTCTATCCCACCGCCGCCGGGAAGTCCTCGGGGAAGCTCCGGGTCCTCTACGAATGCCACCCGCTCGCCTTTGTCGCCGAGCACGCCGGCGGCGGCGCGACGACCGGCACCGAGAAGGTCTTGGACATCGTCCCCGACTCCCTCCACGCGCGCATCCCCTTCGCGATCGGGAGCGCCGAGGAGATCGCCCTCTACGAACGGTTCGCGCGCCGGGAATCGCTCTAGCCAAGCGACGCTCACCGCGAGATCCGCCTGCCCCTCTTTTCTCGTAGTGGCGATGAGTGAGGCGAGCATGAGGGTGGCCGCACGGTTCGCTTTATCGGCCGGTCTCTTCCTCTTCTTCTCTCTCGCCCGCGCGCACGAGCTCGGCACGATCCGGACATACGCGACGTTTCTGAAGAGCGGCGAGTACGAGGTCCGCGTCTTCATCGACCGCGAGCACCTGCCGCCCGGATTCGCGTCGTCGGCCGGGGAGCCGCGGCTTCCGATCCGGGGAGTGCGATGGGACCCCGCAGACAAGGCCGCCCGGATCCTCTCGGAAGTCCTGAATCATTCCCGGATCGCGTTCGACGGGCGGCCGGTCGAGCCGCGGGCCGCCTGGGAGAGCCCCGATCCCGCGGCGGCCGAGCTCGTTCTGCGGCTGACGGGAACGATCCCGGGCGGCGCGAAGACATTCACCTGGTCGAACTCCCTGAGGCTCGGCTCCTACCTGCTGACGCTCCGCACGGAGGGGGAGGAGACTCCCGAGCGCGTCTGGGCGGAAGGGGGCGAGGAGGGCCGGCCCTTCCTCCTCAAGGCGCAGGTCGTGCCGCCGACCCGGGGAGCGATCGCCCGGCAGTACCTCGCGCTCGGCTACACCCACATCCTCCCGAAGGGGAGCGACCACATCCTGTTCGTGCTGGGGATCTTCCTCCTGAGCACCCGGCTGAAACCGGTCCTCCTGCAGGTGACGGCCTTCACCGTCGCGCACACGATCACGCTCGCCCTCACGATCTACGGCCTCGTGTCGCTCGCCCCGGCGATCGTCGAGCCGGCGATCGCGCTTTCGATCGTCTACGTCGCCGTCGAGAACGTCGCCACTTCGGAGTTGAAGCCCTGGCGCGTCGCGCTCGTGTTCGGCTTCGGTCTCCTCCACGGGATGGGATTCGCCGGCGTCCTCTCGCAGCTCGGCCTCCCGCGCTCCGAGTTCCTGACGGCGCTCCTGTGCTTCAACGCCGGGGTCGAGCTCGGCCAGCTCTCGGTGATCCTCACGGCGTTCGTCCTCATCGGACTCCCGTTTCGCCGCAAGCCCTGGTACAGGCGCCGCATCGTCGTCCCGTTCTCCCTCGCGATCGCCGCGGTCGGGCTCTTCTGGGCGATCCAGCGCATCCTGGCGTCGTTCTCCTGAAGGGGCTCACCGAGCGGCGGGAATGGCGGATAAACTGTCCCTCCTCTGGGCAGGAGGGCTTCCGGACATGACGCTGTTCAGTACGCATCGGAGCGGCCGGCGCCGGAAGCTCGCCGTGCTCGCGGTCGCGCTCGCGCTGTCCGGCGGTCATGCGGCCGGGCGCCGCGAGGGGAGCCCGGCACCGAGGCGGATCCTGTCGGGTGGCGCCGTGACGACCTTCGCCGGCAACGCGCAGCACACGGCGGTCTTCGACCCGGCCGCCCAGGACCTGAACGCGATCCGCTGGTCCACTTCGATCGATCTGAACAACACCGGCGCCGTGGCCCATTACGGGGCGCCCCTGGTCACCGCGGCGAACACGGTCATCACGCCGGTGAAGATCGCCGGCGACCTGTTCCAGGTGAAGGCCTTCGACGGGTTCGCGGGAACCGAGAAATACGCGCTCGCGACCGACTACATCCTGCCGCCCTACGACTGGATCCCGGCGTATCAGCCGGTCCTCGCCGCCGGACCGTCCGGCGCTCGTCTCTACTATCCCGGCGCGGGCGGGACTCTCTTCTTCGTGGACGACCCGGACTCCGGCACTCCCGGGACCCCCGTCCGGAGGATCTTCTATACGACTCCGGCCGACTATGTCGCCCATGCCGCCGCCTTCAATGCCGCCGTCTTCATCAACACGCCGATCACGGCCGACAGCGGCGGCAACGTCTTCTTCGGCTTCCGCATGGTCGGAACCGCGCCGGCTCCCCTGAGCACCGCGCAGGGAGGTTTTGCCCGCATCGCCCCGGACGGGACCGCCACCTATGTGCTGGCCGGCACGGCGGCCAACGACCCCACGATCACCCGCGACTCCCACAACTCGGCCCCCGCCTTGAGCAACGACGAGCAGACCCTCTACGTGGTCGTGAAGTCCGCGGTCTCGGACGCCTACGCCTACCTGCTCGGACTGGACACCGCCACGCTGGCCCGGAAATTCAGGGTGTTCCTGAAGGACCCGCGCAACCCGGCCGTCAACGCCGTCATCATCGACGCGGCCACCTCTTCTCCCACCGTCGCTCCGGACGACGACGTTTACTTCGGCGTTCTCGCCGGCCCCGGCTTCCTGCTGCGCTTCAGCGGCGACCTGGCGGTCGAGAAGGCTCCCGGCGCCTTCGGTTGGGACAACACGGCCGCGATCGTGCCGAGAGAGATGGTGCCCTCCTACGGCGGGCCGTCCTCCTACCTGATCTTCAGCAAGTACAACAACTACGCGACCCCCGGCGGCGGCAGCGAGAACGGCGTCAACAGGATCGCCGTCCTCGACCCCGGCTCCACGGAGGTCAATCCCCGCGACCCCGCGAGCGGCGTGCTCGTGATGCGCGAGGTGCTCACGATGGTCGGCCCCACTCCCGACGCCGATCAATCTTCCATCCCGACGGCGGTGCGCGAATGGTGCATCAACACCGCGGCCGTCAACCCGGCCACGCACAGCGTCTTCACGCCGAGCGAGGATGGCCGCCTCTACCGCTGGGACCTGGCCGCGCACTCGCTGTCGCAGGCCGTGCGGCTCACCGCCGGCGTCGGGGAGCCCTACGTGCCGACCGTCATCGGGCCGGACGGCACCGTGTACACGTTGAACGGCGGCACCCTCTTCGCGCTGGGAGGCGTCAATGGAGTCCGGATCGCCGTGTCCTCCTCGGTCCCCGGCGACGTCGCGGTCGTCGCCGGCCGGCCCCTCACCTTCACGGCAACGATCGCGAACGCCGGCCCGGGCATCACTCCGACGGGCACCGTCACCTTCCAGGACACGGTCTACTTCGTGGCCGGCCCCGGCAACCTTCAGAGCACGACGACGGTGCTGTGCGCCGGCGTTACCCTGGATGGCGCGGGCCGCGCGAACTGCGCCACCGCGGCCCTGTCCGCGGGCACACATTTCCTCTCCGCTCTCTACAGCGGCGATGGGTCCTTCGGCGCCGGGAGCGCGCTCCTGGTCCAGAGGGTCCATGGCCATGCCTCCTCCACGGCCTTTGTCGCCTCTCCGAGCCCGTCCCTCACCGGCCAGGCGGTCCTCTTCACGGCGACGGTGAGCTCCGTTCCTCCGGGGTCCGGGACGCCGACGGGCATGGTGACGTTCCAGGACGGCGGCGACGCTCTGGCCCAGGTCCCTCTCGACGGCGGCGGCGCGGCGTCCTTCAGCACATCGGCCCTGAGCCCGCGCTCCCACGCCGTCACCGCGACGTACTCCTCCGATCCGCGCTTTGCCGCGAGCGGCCGGAGCCTGACGCAGGTCGTGCAGAACTCGGGGCCCGCGCCCGTCATCGGCCTGCAGCCGATCGCCTCGGGTCTGGGCAGCGTCACGTCCATCACGAACGCGGGGGACTCCCGGCTCTTCCTGACGATCCAGACCGGGAAGGTCGTGATCTTCGACGGCGTCTCGGTCCTCGCGAGCCCCTTCCTCGACGTGACCTCGTTGATCTCGTGCTGCACAGAACGGGGGCTCCTCTCGGTCGCGTTCCATCCGCAGTACGCCTCGAACGGCTTCCTCTTCGTCTACGCCACCAACGTCGCCGGGGACATCGAGATCGCGCGGTACCGGCGCTCGGCGTCGGACCCGAACGCGGCGGACCCTTCGAGCAGGGTGGTCCTGCTGACGATCCCCCACCCGGTCAACGCGAACCACAACGGCGGGCAGCTCCAGTTCGGACCGGACGGCTTCCTCTACATCGGTACGGGCGACGGCGGCTCGGGCGACGATCCCCCCTGCAACGCCCAGAACGACGCCTCTCCGCTCGGGAAGATGCTGCGCATCGACGTCGATTCGAAGGTCAACACGCCGCCCTACTACGCCGTCCCCGTCTCGAACCCGATGGCGGGGCAGGCCTTCCCGCGAAACATCACCTGGGCGAAGGGGCTGCGCAATCCCTTCCGTTACTCGTTCGACCGGCTCTTCGGAGACCTCTGGATCGGCGACGTCGGCCAGGGCGCTTGGGAGGAGGTGGACCTTCAGCCGTACTCGAGCACCGGAGGGGAGAACTACGGGTGGAAGATCATGGAAGGGAACCATTGCGGAAACGGCGGCGCCACCAACTGCCCGACGAATCCCGCGCCGCCCCCCTGCGACTCGCCTCTCTTTCAGTATCCCGTCTACGAGTACGGCCACGGGGCGGGTGACTGTTCGATCATCGGCGGCTACGTCTACCGCGGCGCGAGCGATCCGGCCCTCGCCGGGTCCTATGTCTATGGCGATCTCTGCACGGGCCACCTCTGGATCGGCGCACAGCTCCAGACGCCGACCGCGCCGGGCCTGCAGACCTTCGGCCAGGGAGCCGATGGCGAGTTGTACGCGGCGACGGGCGCCGGGGCTCTCTATCGGATCACGCATCCGAGCGCGCCGGCGGTCACGTCCTTCACCGCGGTCCCGGCCCCGCCGCACCCCTTCGGCGTGCCGATCACGTGGACAGCCGTCGCGACCGGAGGCGTCGCGCCGCTCCAGTACCGGTTCTGGCGCTACGCGGACGCGACCGGCGCGTGGACGATGGTGAGGGACTACGCCGCGAGCAACACCTTCGCCTGGACCCCCGCGCAGTCGGACGCCGGGACCTACACGCTCGAGGTCTGGGTCCGCAACGCGGGCTCGGCCTCCGCCTACAACGCCTGGAGCGACACCACGTTCACGATCCTGAGCTCGCCGCCCCCCGGCCCGCCCTCGATCGCCATGGTCACCCCCGGCTCCGGCTCGACCGCCGGGGGCGAGACCGTGACCATCGTCGGCACGAACCTCGCCAACGCGATGTCGGTCACCTTCGGCGGGGCGGCGGCGGCGATCTCGTCGAACACGCCGACGCAGATCACGGTCTCCTCGCCGGCGCATCCCGCGGGCACGGTCGATGTGGCGGTCACGACCCCCGGCGGCAGCACGACCGCCGCGAACGCCTACACGTACGTCGCGCCCCAGCGCGTGTTCGTCTCCGCCCGGGTCGGCGGCGACGGCAACGCCTGCGCCTCGGTCCTGACGCCCTGCCTGACCCTGGCCGGGGGCGTCGCGAAGGTCGCGGCCGGAGGCGAAGTCATCCTGCTCGACTCCGGAGGCTACGGCCCGGTGACGATCACGAAAGCCGTCGTGATCGACGCGCCCCCCGGGATCACCGCGTTCGTCCATCCCCCTTCCGGCGACGCCGTGACGATCGACGCGGGACCGGCCGACGCGGTCGTCCTGCGCGGGCTCGTCCTGAACGGGGACGGCACGGGCATCGGCGTCCTGGTCCACAGCGCCGCCGCCGTTTCCGTGGAGAGCACTGTCGTCAACGGGTTCGTCAATGGCATCGACTTCCGAAGTTCCGGCTCTCTGTTCGTGAAGGACACGGTCGTCCGCAACGGCCGGGTTTACGGGATCGTCGTCGGCCCGGCGTCGGGGACCGCCGCCGTCTCCATCGATCGCTGCCGCGTCGAATTCAACGACAACCTCGGTTTCGCGGGCGTGCACATCGGCGCCGGCGCGAAGGCCACGGTTCGCCGGAGCGTGTCGGCCGGCAATCAGAACGGCTTCGAGGTTTCCTCCGACGGCGCCGCGGCCGAGCTGAACCTGGAGGCCTGCATGGCTTCCAACAACGCGAATGCCGGCGTGGCGAGCGCCGGGACGAGCGCGGTCGTGCGCGTCTCCCGGTGCACCGTCACCGGCAACGCGATCGGCCTGTATCAGCTCGACGGCGGCGTCCTTCTCTCCCGCGGCAACAACACGGTCGAGGGAAACGCGACGGACATTTCGGGCACGGTCGGCGGCTTCGGCGCCAAGTGAGCCGCGGCCCGGCGAAGGGTCTCAGACGTTGAACCGGAAGAGAATGACGTCTCCGTCAGCGACGACGTAGTCCTTCCCCTCCTGGCGGACGAGGCCCTTCTCCCTCGCGGCGGCCATCGAGCCCGACGCCGCGAGATCCTCGTAGGAGACGGTCTCGGCCTTGATGAAGCCCCGCTCGAAGTCGGAGTGGATGACTCCGGCCGCGGCCGGGGCGGTGTCGCCGGCGTGGATCGTCCAGGCCCGCGCCTCCTTCTCGCTCGCGGTGAAATACGTCCGCAGGCCGAGCAGGTGGTACGCCGCGCGGATCAGGTTGCCGACTCCCGACTCCGCCACGCCCAGGTGCGCGAGGTAGTCGCGCTCTTCTTCGGCGGGAAGCTCCGCCAGCTCCGACTCGATCTGCGCCGAGACGGCGACGGCTTCCGTGCCGAGACGTCCTTGTCCTCGAAGCAGCGCACCACCTCGATGATTGCGTCCACCTCGCGGATGTGCTGCAGGAACTTGTTGCCGAGCCCTTCCCCCTTCGAGGCGCCGCGCACGAGGCCCGCGATGTCCATGAACTCGACGGCGGCCGGCACGATCTTCTCCGTCCCGACGATCCGGGGCGAGCGGCCCGAGCCGCGGGTCCGGCACCGCCACAACGCCGACGTTCGGCTCGATCGTGCAGAAGGGGTAGTTCGCCGCCTCCGCCTTGCGGGTGCGCGTCAGCGCGTTGAACAGCGTGGACTTTCCGACGTTGGGCAGCCCGACGATTCCGGCGCGGAGCATGGGCGCGGAAGTATAGAAGAGCGATTGGTGATCGGCGATTTGCGATTGGCGATTTGCCGGGACGTAACTACAATGCTGCCACTCTGAGCGAATCCGAAGCGAGACCCGATCCGAAGACTGGCCTTCTGCGCGCCGTCTCGCGCTGGGGAATCGTCGCTCTAGCCTTGAACGACGTTATCGGCAGCGGCGTGTACCTAAGCAACCCCAAGGAGGCAGCGGAGCTGCTCGGCCCGGCAAGCATCTGGGCCATCCTGGCCGCCGGCATCGCGGTCCTGCTTCTCGTCCTCTGCTTCGCCGAAGCGGGAAGCCTCTTCGATACGCCGGGGAGCGGGTACGTGTACACGCGCGCCGCATTCGGGGACTTCGTCGGATTCGAGGTTGGATGGATGACGTGGGTCGCCCGAATCACGTCGGTGGCGGGCCTCTCGGTCGGTTTCGCGCGAGTCGTCGGGTTCCTCTGGGAGGGCTCCCGCACCGGAGTCGGGCGGGCATCGATGATCGTTCTCCCCGTCCTCGGGCTGACATGGCTCAATGTCCGGGGCATCAAGTCGGGTGCCCGCACGGCCGTCATCCTGACCTGGGGGAAGATCCTCCCCCTCGTTCTGCTCGTCGGCGTCGGCGTCTTCTTTGTCTCGTGGGGACGAATCTTCCCGGTGCCGATACCCGACCCGAAGAGCCTCGGCGCGGCCGCGCTCGTGGTCCTTTTCGCCTACTCGGGCTTCGAGAACACCGCGGCGCCGGCGGGAGAGTTTAAGAACCCAAGACGGGACGTTCCCTTCGCTCTCGTGACGCAGATCCTGATCGTGATAGCGATCTACACGTCCGTTCAACTCGTTGCCATCGGCCTGCTGCCGAATCTCGGCGCGTCGGATACGCCTCTCGCCGACGCCGCGAGGTTGATCCTGGGGCCCGCCGGAGGCCTGATCCTCACGGTCGGGGCGGCGCTCTCTGTCCTCGGAACGAACAACAACACGATCTTGGCGGGCCCCCGGTATCTCTATGCGCTCGCCGAGACGGGGCGGCTGCCGCGGGTGCTCGCGACGGTCCATCCGCGCTTTCGCACACCGTACGTCGCGATCCTGACGCAGACGGCGATCGCCCTGCCGCTCGCTCTTTCGGGCACGTTCCGGCAGCTCGTCGAGCTGTCCGTCATCGCGCGCCTGGCGACGTACATCGGGACCGCCGCCGCGGTCCCCATCCTGCGACGCAAGATACCGGCGACCGAGCGGTCGTTCCATCTGCCAGGCGGCCCGCTGATTCCGATCCTCGCCCTTGCCATGTGTTTCTATTTCCTGGCGCAGGCCACGGCGAAGCAGCTCCTCTCCGGAGCGGTCGCGCTCGCCGTCGGCGCTGTCATCTATGTCTCGAGGCGGGGGGCCGCATCCGCCGACACCGTTTCCCCGGCATAGGTAGCGGCCGCGACAATAAGGAATAGAATGCGCCGGCTCGAACGCCGCTGTCCGGAGAAGCGATGACGCACGACGAGGCGGAAGACATCAAGCAGCTCTTCGGGACAGTTGCCGCCGGGCTTCGTTCCCAGGTGGACGACGTCAAGCGGCACTTCGGTGTGATCGCGGAGGGGCTCCGTTCGGAGATCCGGCTCGTCGCGGAGGGGCACGCCGGTCTAGACCGGAAGATCGACGGGTTTCGGCAGGAGTTCGAGGAATTCCGCGGCGAGGCCCGTTCGGAGATCCGGCTCGTCGCGGAGGGGCACGCCGGTCTCGACCGGAAGATCGACGGGTTTCGGCAGGAGTTCGAGGAATTCCGCGACGAGGCCCGCTCGGAGATCCGGCTCGTCGCGGAGGGGCACGCCGGTCTCGACCGGAAGATCGACGGGTTTCGGCAGGAGTTCCAGGGATTCCGCGACGAGGCCCGCGTAGAGATCCGTCTCCTGGCCGACGGGCAGAAGGCCCTTCGCCGGGACGCGGCGGACTTCCGACACGAGGTCCAGGGAGAGTTTCGGGACGTGCGGGCGCTGATCCGCGTCTCTTACACGGAGCTCGAAGATCGCATCAAGGTCGTCGAGAGTCGGCGCGGGCCTCTGAAGGCCCGGCCGGACGAGAACGAGAGCGAGTGCTCCTGACAGGAGAACCATGAAGAAACGGACGGCCCTCGCGGCCCTGGCGTGCTTCGGAGCCGGCGTCTCGGCGCTCCTCGCGCAAACCGTGCCCGCTGCTCCAGCGGTGACGGTCCTGAAGGCCGCGCGGATGTTCGATGGACGGTCCGACACGACGATCTCGAACGCGGTCGTCATCGTCGAAGGTTCGAAGATCAAGGACGTGGGATCGGGCCTGCCGGTGCCGGCCGGCGCGGCGGTCGTGGACCTGGGCGACGCGACGCTCCTGCCGGGATTCATCGACTCCCACACGCACCTGACCTTCGAGGCCGGCGACAACTACGTGACCGACTTTTTCGAGAACCTGCGCCGCACCGTCGCGGAAGAAGCGCTCATGGCGGGGAACAACGCGAGGCGCCTGCTCGAGGCCGGCTTCACGACGGTGAGGAACGTCGGCGCTTACGACGACGAGGACGTCGGGCTTCGCAACGCCATCGCGAAGGGGTACGTGCCGGGGCCACGGATGCTCGTGTCGCGGTACCCGATCGGCGCGACCGGCGGCCACTGCGATCAGACGGGCTTTCCTCCCGGCACCTTCGGCCCGGACTGGGGCCCGGAGAAGGGGAAGGCCTCGGGCGCGGACCAGGTCCGGCAGGCGGTCCGCCTCCAGGCCAAGTACGGCGCGGACGTCATCAAGATGTGCGTCTCCGGCGGCGTTCTCTCGCTTGGCGACGAGGTCTCCGTGCCGCAGATGACCGACGAGGAGATCGCCGCGGCCGTGGACGAGGCGCACCGGCTCGGGAAGAAGACGGCGGCCCACGCCCACGGAGATCTCGCGGCGCGGGCGGCCGTCAAGGCGGGCATCGACTCGATCGAGCACGGCTCCTTCATGACCGACGAAACCCTCTCGCTGATGAAGGCGAAGGGGACGTACCTCGTGCCGACGCTCCTCGTCGGGGACTGGGTCGTGCGGCCGGAGGCGAAGTTTCCGCCGAACATCGCCGCGAAGGCGAAGGCCGCCGTGTCCGTCCGCTCCGACATGTTCCGCCGCGCCCTGAAGATCGGCGTCAAGATCGCCTTCGGCACTGACGCCGCGTTTTCCTACGGCATCCAGGCGCGCGAGTTCGCCCTGATGACCGGGCTCGGCATGTCGCCGGCCGCCGCCCTGCGCGCGGCCGGTCCCGCGGCGGCCGACCTGCTCGGCCTCTCCAGCCTGATCGGGACCCTCGAGAAGGGGAAAGAAGCCGACATCGTCGCCGTCCCCGGCGACCCGCTCCGGGACATCCGCGCCACCGAGAAAGTCCTCTTCGTGATGAAGGGGGGAAAGACCTGGCGCCAGTCCTTGCATTAGAGTTTCCTTAGACAAGCTCGCGTCCGGGACCGCTCTTCCTCCCGGTTGGTGTACTGTAGCGACGTGCCCTGAGGTCACCCTCCGCGAGGCGTCTTGCGCAGCGCGGCCCCAATCGCGATCGGATCAAGAGGGATGTCGTTGAGTTCATCGAGGTCGCTCGGGCGTTTACGGCAATTCCTCTTCGTCCTGACCGGCCTCGCGCTGCCGCTCCATGCTTTCCCCGTCGCGAAGGCCTTCGGAAAGCCGCTCGGTCTGGCGACCGTCTGCGCGGCGCTCTTCGTCCTGACGAGCCTGCCGGTGATCGCGGACGGCGTGCGGCCGGGGCCGGCGCTCTTCCTGGCCGGTTGCGTCTTCCTCCCCTTGCTGGTGCTCCTGCCGCCGAGGCCGGACTTCCTCGCCGTCCGCGCCTTCACGATCTCCTACGCTCACTGGCTGCTTCTCACCGGGTTCTTCTTCTGCGCCCTCCATCTCGATCTCACGGGAGAGGCCCGCCGACGCCTCCTCCAGGCCAATGTGATCGCCGGGATCGCGGTCGCCCTCTTCGCCTTCTATCAGGTGCTCGGGATCCCGCGCGGCTGGCCGGCGACCGGGACGATCCTCGTTCCCTTTCAGCGCGAGCCGCTCCGCCTGGAAGCTTCGCTCGGGTATGTCCGCCCCACGTCGATCTTCCTGGAACCGGCGTGGATGGGAGGCTACCTCGTGTGGGTGCTCGTCCTGGGTCTCGGCCTCCTGCGGAAGGTCCATACGGGCGCCCGGGTTGTGCTTCTCGCCGGGTTGGCGCTGGTGCTCGCCGCCATCGGGGCGAGCGTGTCGTGGGGAGCGTACGCCGACACGGTCGTCGTCGGTGTCGTCGCCGCGGCGGCTCTCGCCAGGCGTGGGCTCGTGACCCGAAGGAGGGCGGCGGCGGCGGCGGGACTGGTCGCGCTCCTGCTCATCCTCGCGAGTTTCTCGCACCCGGGGCGCCGCATCCTGGCCGCCGTCCATGTCCGGTGGTCGCGGTTGACGACGACCCCCCTGAGGGCCGAGCGGCCCCGGCCGCGGCAGGAGGACGAAGACTCGATCCGGCTCCGCTTCGAGAACATGCTGTGCACCGGACGGCTGGCAATGGAACATCCGCTGCGCGGTGTCGGGCTCGGGCAGTTCGCGGTCTACGCGCGCAGCGAGGAGAAGGAGCGGGCGAAAGTCCCGGGGCGGGCCGTGTGCGGGTGGGACGCCTGGTGCGGCTGGTGCGCCATCGCCGCGGAGGTCGGGGGAGGAGGACCGCTGCTGCTCCTGGGGGCGTTTCTCCTGGCTCTGGGGCTGGGAAAGAGGCGCCCTCGCCCGACCGCGACTTCCGCGTCCTTCATGGCCCCCGCCCTCGTCGCCTTTGCGGCCGTCTCGCAGCTCCACACGGCCAGCTACATCGACCTCTGGTTATGGTATCCGCTGAGTCTCGCTGCTATACTGTTGCCTTCCCGAACAAAACCCGAATCCGGAGGTGTCTACGCAACGTCTGTTCCGGAGGATCCTGCGTGACGGCGGCGACAAGGGCATCGGCCGCGCCTCGGGAGCTGCCCTCCGCCGGTTCCCCGCTCGGACGCGGATGACAATGCGAGCGTCGGTTCCGCGCGGGACGTGTCTGCTCGCGTGGCTCTTCCTTGCCGGCGGCCTGGCGGCGGGCCAGAAGGCCGGCCCGGCGGTTGCCGCCGCTTTCGCGGCCTCTCCGCCCGTCGCCACGTTCGTGTATCCGGCCGACGGCGCGGTCAACGCGGACTCGACGCGGCCGTTCGAGTGGACGGCGGTGGCCGGGGCGCAGGCGTACTACCTCTACGTCGGGACGACGCCGGGCGCGCACGACGTGATCAACACGGGCGAGATCCCGGCGACGACGTATCCGATGGTGTCGGTGCCCGCCGGGCGGGTGCTGTACGCGCGGATCTACACCGAGCTGGGCGGGCTCTGGCGGTACTCGGAGATCACGTTCACCGCGGCATCCCTGTCGGCGGCCGTGTTCGTTTATCCGGCCGATGGCGCGGTCAACGTGGACTCGACGCGGCCGTTCGAGTGGACGGCGGTGGCCGGGGCGCAGGCGTACTACCTGTATGTCGGGACGACGCCGGGCGCGCACGACGTGATCAACACGGGCGAGATCCCGGCGACGACGTACCCGATGGTTTCGGTGCCGGAGGGCCGGGTCCTGTACGCGCGGATCTGGACGAAGATGGGCGGGGTGTGGCGGTATTCGGAGATCAGTTTCACCGCGGCGTCTCCGTCCCTCGCCGCGTTCGTGTATCCGGCCAATGGCGCGGTCAACGTGGACACGTCGCGGCCGTTCGAGTGGACGGCGGTGGCCGGGGCGCAGGCGTATTACCTGTATGTCGGGAGGACGTCGGGTGCCAATGACGTGATCAACACGGGCGAGACCCTGGCGACGACGTATCCGATGGAATCGGTCCCGGCGGCGCAGGCGCTCTACGCGCGGATCTGGACGGAGATGGGCGGGGTCTGGCGGTCTTCGGAAATCACGTTCACGGCGGCGCCGGTGGCCAGGTTCCTCTATCCGGCCGACGGCGCGGTCAACGTGGACACCTCGCGGCCGTTCGAGTGGACGGCGGTGGCCGGGGCGCAGGCGTATTACCTGTATGTCGGGACGACGCCGGGCGCCAAAGACGTGATCAACACGGGCGAGATCCCGGCGACGACGTACCCGATGGCGTCGGTGCCCGCGGGGCAGGTGCTGTACGCGTGGATCTACACGGAGATGGGCGGGGTCTGGCGGCATTCCGGGATCACCTTTACGGCGAGCGCCTCCGCCGCCACGTTCCTCTATCCGATCCAGGGCGCCACGTCCGTGGACTTCGCCAGGCCCTTCCGGTGGACGCCGGTCGCCGGCGCGCAGGCCTATGCGCTCGTGATCGGCTCCGGTCCCGGCGCCGCCGATCTCGTGTCGACGGGCCCGATCCTGTCCACTTCGTATCTGTCGTCCGGCCTGCCGTCCACTGTCGTTCTTTACGCCCGCCTCTGGACCGAGATCGCCGGGCGGTGGCTCTCGAGCGACATCGCCTTCACGTCGCTCGCGGCGCCGCCGCCGGTCGCGGTCGTCTCCCCGCAGGCCGGCGTGGACATGGACGAGGGTTTGCCGTTCCAGTGGTCGGCCACCGACCTGGCCGATGCCTATCGTCTGGAGATCGGGACGCAGCCGGGCGGCGACGACCTCGAGGACAGCGGCCCGATCGGCGTGACCCGCCGGTTCGTCACCGGGCTTCCCCGCTCCGTCGATCTCTTCGGAAGGGTCTCGGCGCGGTTGGCGGGAGTCTGGGTGTCGAATACCTTTTCTTTCCGCGTGTCGGGCGAGACCGGATCGCCGGGACACCGGGTCGAGAGCGGCCTCTGGGCGGTCGACTACGTCCGGCACATGGCCGACGCGTCGAACCTGCCGTTTGACTGGACGGAGCTGGGGAGGGTCGTTCGGTCCGCGGGAGGCGTCTCCGCCTTCTGCACGGACTACAGCCAGGCGCTGTTGAACATCCTCGCGGCGATGAACTTCGGCTTGCCGGCGCGCGGCCTCTCCATCTGCATGAACACGAACTACTATGACTGCCATGCGCTCATCCAGGCGTCGCCCGACGGCGGCGAGAGCTGGATGCTCCTCGATCCGACGTTCGACATCACGATGAAGCGGGCCTCCGACGGCGGCTGGGCGCGCGCGGAGGACGTGTCCGATGCGACGCAAACGGCCGATTGGGGCGCGATCGAGTACGTCACCCTGGGCCCGGAGGGGGACGGGTTCCTGCGCGCCTACTATCTCGATTATCCGCTCCTCTACCTCAATCTCTTTCAGAACGGCGAGCCGATCCAGGTGGGATCCGGCCTGTCGCCATTGCCTTACCTCCAGCCGGTCGCGTTTCCCGTCGACAATCAGCCGGGCATCTACGTGCTACGATCGCCGGGTCAGGTCCATGTCAGCATTTCGATCAACGGGGTCGCCGCCGAACTGCCGCTCGACGGGCCCGACTTTCTGTCCTACGCCTTCCCCGCGAGGTCGATCGGCGCCGGGCCGGGCGTGGATCCGGGGACCATCCAGGCCTATTTCCCCCGCCGCTTCGTCTTCTGAATCGCCGGGGATCCCGGGCTGATGTGCGGGATCGCGGCGTGGGTCGCCCTGCGTCCGTCGCAGGAGGTCGAGGCGGAGCGCCTCGCCGCGATGAGCGACGCCCTGGCCCACCGGGGGCCGGACGGCGAGGGAGTCTGGGTCTCGACGGACCGGCGCGCGGGGCTCGCATTCCGCAGGCTCGCCATCCTGGACCTCTCGCGCGAGGCCAACCAGCCGATGGAGAACGAGGACGGGTCCGTCCGGATCGTCTTCAACGGCGAGATCTACAACCACGCGCGCCTGAGGCCGGAGCTCGAGGCCCGCGGCCATCGCTTTCGCACCGACCACGCGGACACCGAGACGATCGTGCACGGCTACGAGGTCTGGGGGGAAGACGTCGTCCACCACCTGGAGGGGATGTTCGCCTTCGCGATCTGGGATGACCGGCAGAAGCGGCTCTTCCTGGCGCGCGACCGGGTCGGCATCAAGCCCCTCTATTTCGCGTGGATCCCGGGAGGCTTCCTCGCGGCGTCGGAGATCAAGGCGCTCGTCGCCCACCCGGGCGTCCGCGCGGACGTCGAGCCGGTTTCCCTCTACCACTACCTCTCGTTCCTGACGACGCCCGCTCCGCTGACGATGTTCCGCGGGATCTTCAAGATGCCGGCCGGGCATCGCGCTTCGATCGGCCTGGACGGGTCCTTCTCCGCGGACCGCTACTGGGACGCCTTGCCGGGGTCGGGCGACGACCTGGCGGAGATGCAGAGGCTCTCTCCCGGCGCCCTGCGCGCGTACGCGGTGCGGAGGACGCGGGAGCTGCTCGACGCGGCCGTCGAGAAGCGGATGATGTCGGACGTCCCCTTCGGCGTCCTCCTCTCCGGCGGCGTCGACTCCTCGACGAACGTCGCCCTGATGACGCGCCACTTGAATCGGCCCGTGAGAACGTTCACCGTCGGCTTCTCGGATCACGAGCACTTGAACGAGCTCTCCCACGCGCGCCGGATCGCCGGGCTCTTCCACACGGATCACCACGAGGTCCTCGTGGACGAACGGGCGATGCGGGAGTACCTTCCTTCCCTGATCTACTCGCAGGACGAGCCGATCGCCGACTGGGTCTGCATCCCGCTCTACTTCGTGTCGAAGCTCGTCCGCGACAGCGGCACCATCGTGGCGCAGGTCGGCGAGGGGGCCGACGAGCAGTTCTGCGGCTACCGCTCCTACATGGGGTACCTCGACATGTACCGGCGCTACTGGCGGCCGTTCTCGCGGGTTCCCTCCTTCGCCCGCCGCCTGGCGGCGCGCGCCGCGGACGGGGTCATGGGCATGCACGACCGCCACGACTCGTACCTGGACATCATCGTGCGGGCGGGCCGGGACCGGGAGCCCTTCTGGAGCGGGGCGACGGTGTTCTCCGAGTCCCGGAAGGGCCGCCTGATCGACCGCGGCCGCCTGGATCCCCTGCGGGCGCCCGAGGAGCTCTCGCGCACGGGGCTCCTTCCCGATTCCTACGGCCGGCCCGACAGCTACGAGATCGTCCGTTCCTTCTTCGAGCGCCTGGACGAGAGGGCCCCGGGCAGCGACATGCTGACGCGGATGGTCTATTCGGAATTCAAGCTGCGCCTCCCGGAGCTCCTCCTGATGCGCGTGGACAAGATCGGCATGTCCGTCTCGATCGAGCCCCGCGTGCCGTTCCTCGACCACAGGCTCGTCGAGTTCACGATGAACCTCCCGATCGACGTGAAGGTGAGCCGCGGCGTGCCCAAGTCGCTCCTGAAGGACGCGGTCCGGGGGCTCCTCCCCGACGACATCGTGGACCGGCCCAAGATGGGGTTCGGCGCGCCGATGGTCCAGTGGCTCCGCGGAGACTTCGGACGCGCGGTCGAGGCGGAGATCCGCGCGACGCGCCTCTTCGAGCGCTTCCCCGCCCGGCGGGAAATGGTCCTCGACATGCTCCGGAGACACCGCGAGGGACGCGCGGATTTCGCGCTCTATGTCTGGACCTTCTACAACGCGGTCGCCTGGTTCGACTGGTGGGTGGACAAGAGCCGCGAGGCTCGCGTGGCTTGAGGACGAGCGAGCTCCTGCGCCGGGCCGCCGGGAAATCCCCCGGCTACCTGGCGCGCCGCGGCTTCCAGGAGATTCGCAAGAGGGCCTTTTCCCGGCGCTTCGCGCGCCGCCTGCGAGACCTGACCCCCTCCGCCGTGGCGCGGGAAGCCGGCGCGTCCTCTCTCCTCGAGCTGTGGCGCGGCCAGGCGAGCGGCGCGTTCCGTCTCTCGGCCGGCGACCGCGAGCGGCTCCGGGAAGCGTACCGGGGACCGTATGCGGCGGAGGCGGCGGCCCTGCGCTCGCGCGTCGAGAAGGTCCTCCTCCATGAGTTCGATCTCCTCGGGTCCGGCCCCAGGCTTCTCGGACCCGACATCGACTGGCACGCCGATTTCAAGTCCGGCCGCCGCTGGGACCTGGTTCCCTCGGAGCGGATCGACTGCGTGGAGCCGGATCGCGAAAGCGACATCAAGGTCCCGTGGGAGCTGTCGCGCGGCCAGCATTTCACGGCGCTCGGGCGCGGCTGGGTCGTGGACCGCGACGAGCGCCTTCCCGCGGAATTCGAGCGGCAGGTGCGGTCGTGGATCCGGGCAAACCCGGTCGGCCTGGGAGTCAACTGGGCCTGCGCGATGGACGTCGCGCTGCGGGCCGTGAGCTGGAGCTGGACCCTCGGCCTGCTGGACGACGCGCCCCTCCCGGCGGCCTTCCTCGAAGAGGCCCTCTTCTCGCTCTACCTCCACGGACTCTGGATCCCCGAGCATCTCGAGATGGGGGAGGTCAACGGAAACCACTTCCTCTCCGACGCGCTCGGTCTCGTGGCCTGCGGAACGGTCTTCCGCGGGACGGCGGCGGGGAAGGGGTGGCTCGAGACGGGCGCGCGCCTGCTCGAGGAGGAGATCCTCCGGCAGGTGGACGAGGACGGCGTGGATTTCGAAGGCTCCGTCGCCTACCACCGCCTCGTTCTCGAGATCTTCCTCGTGGGCGCCCGGTTCCTGGAGACCGCCGGGCGGCCGGTCTCCGCGCGCTACCGCGGCCGGCTCGAAGCGATGCTCGGGTTCGTTCACGCCTACGTGACGCCGGAGGGTCTTTCGCCGGTCGTGGGAGACGCCGACGACGGCCGGGCCCTCGTCCTGGGGGAGACCGCCGTCCGGGACCACCGCTATCTCCTTTCGACCGGGGCCGTGCTCTTCGGCCGAGCCGAGTGGAAGGAGCGCGCGGGCCGGTTCTGGGAGGACTCGCTCTGGCTCCTGGGCCCGGAGGCGCGCGACCGCTTCGAGGCCCTTCCGGCAACGCCGGACGACGCCTCGCGCGGCTTTGCCGACAGCGGCTTCTACACGCTTCGTTCCCAGGCCAACTTTCTCTTCGTGGACGCGGGGCCCGTCGGCTTCCGCGGGCTCGGCGGCCACGGCCACAACGACTGCCTCTCCTTCGAGTGGCACGCGGCGGGGCGGCCGCTGCTGACGGACTCCGGCACGTACGTCTACACCGCCTCGCCGCAATGGCGCAACCGCTTCCGCTCGACTGAGTTTCACAACACGATCCGCGTGGACGGGCAGGAGATCAATCGCTTTCCGTCCGCGCTCGCGCTCTGGTCGCTCAATGACGACGCGCGCCCGGTCGGCGTCCGTTTCGAGCCCGGCGCCGAGCGCGACCTGCTCCAGGCCGGACACACGGGCTACCGCAGGCTGCAGGACCCCGTGACTCTCCATCGGGAATTCGAGCTCGACCGGCGAACTCCGCGCCTCTTCCTGCGCGACCGCGCCGAGGGGAGGGCCGAGCACCTGATCGAGTTCTACTTCCATGGAGCGCCCGGGAGCCGGCCGTCCCAGGTCTCGGACTCGGCCGTCTCCTTCCTGTGGGAGGACGGCGGCGAGGTGCGGCTGGAGAAGATCTCCGGCCCTCCGATATTCTGGGAGACTGTGTCGGGATGGTTTTCTCCCTCCTACGGAGTCAAGACGGAACGGCCCGTCTGGAAGGCGTCCGCCCGCCTTCGACTGCCCGTCCGGATCGACTGGGCGCTCTCCTTCCGGGCCTCGTCCGGATTTGCCGGAGCGCCGCGGTGAGGGCCCGCGCCCGAGCGGGGCGCTCTCGGATCGCGGCGGCGCCGGTCCTCTTCCTCCTGGCCGCGGCCCTCGTCTCCGGGACGGAGATCGAGAAGACGGCGCCGAAGGTGCCCGGCGTGCTGCGCCTTCACACGCGCAGCCGGTCCGCGAAGGGGAAGGGACGGCCCGCGCCGGCGGAGCGCGCCGTCCACTGGAATGTCGCCGAGACGGCGATCATCGTGTGCGACATGTGGGACGCCCACTATTGCCACTCCTCCGAGCAGCGCATTTCCGTCATGGCGCCGCGGATGAACCGGCTCCTGACCGCCGCCAGGAACCTCGGCGTCACGATCATCCACGCGCCGAGCGGCACGATGGACTTCTACGCCGACACTCCTTATCCGCCGGCGGATCAGCGCAGGCCGCGCCCGCGGAGCCCCCCGTGCCGATCGCCGCGGTCCGCGACTTCGACCCTTCGCGGGAAGGGCCGTGGCCGATCGACGACAGTCCCTGGCCCTGTGACGATCCGGTGATCGGCCCGCCTCTCGAGCTGCGAACGCGCGAGAACCCGGCGATCGACATCACGGGCTACGATGGCGTGAGCGACAGCGGGGTCGAGATCTACGACTACCTGAAGCAGGAGGGGATCAAGAACGTGGTCTTCATGGGGGTCCACACCAACAAGTGCGTTCTCAATCGGTCCTTCGGCATCCGCCAGATGGTGGAACTCGGCATGAACGTCGTCCTCGTCCGCGACCTGACGGACGCGACCTACGATCCCCGCAAATGGCCCCACGTCAGCCACGCCCGGGGCACGGAGCTTGTCGTCGAGCACATCGAGACCTACTGGTGCCCCTCGGTCCTGTCCGAGGACCTGACCCGGGTCCTCCCGGGATCCGCCGGTCCCCTCAGGAATTGAATCCGGTCGCTAGCGGGGCTACAGCGGCGAGTAGGTCGCGATCGTGCCGGAACTCGGCCCCGAGGTGTTGCCTGTGATCGTGTTGTTCCCGCGAGTCTCGAAGGTCCCGGAGCCCAGGCGTTTGACGCCGAAGTCTCCGTTGTTTGAAAACACACAATTGGAGTAACGCACGACGCTCAGAGCGTTCGTGCTGAAGCCAATCAGTCCGTCGATGCCGTTTTCCGATCCCGCGCAGGACTCCAGATTGAGCACGTCCTTCCCGCTTGTCCCGCTTCCAAAGTGCCAGCCGACTTCGGAATTGTTGTTCGCTGTCGTGTAGGTCGCCGTCGTCGTCGAGCTGCCGGGAGACACTGTCGACGCGATGTAGCCTTGGGCATTCCCGTCCAGATGGCAATGGTCGACCGAAACCTGCGCCAGGCCGCTGCTGTTCGCAACGGAGACTCCGATGGCACAAGCCTTGATGTCGCTTCCTTTCACGTTGAGCCGGCCTGCCGAGAGCATCATGACCCCCGCGTTGAACCGCGTGATGAAGCAGTTCTCAACGTTGAGAGTGCCGACCGAGTTGACCGTGATCCCGTTGCCGGTCCCGACGTTCAGGACCAGCCCCCGCAGCGTCACCGTCGCTCCGGGCGCGTTGATCGTGATCGCGTCGCCCGAGGACGGATGGACAAACGCCGTCACCCCGGCTGGCGCCTCGATCGTCATTCCCTGGGTGATCGTCACCGGACCGTAGCCGCCCGAGTCGAGCACGATCGCCTCGCCGTCGGAAGTCAGCTTCGTGACCGCGCCGGCGAAAGTCTTGCACGGGGCGTTGACGTCGTCGCAGGTGTTGGCGTCGTTGCCCGTGCGGGCGGAGACGAAGACCCTGTTGGCCAGACCGGAAACGGGAGAGGGGGCCGCGAGACCGAGGACCGACAGGCAGAGACCCGCAAGCAGGCGCCGAGCATTCATGGAATCCTCCTTGCGAGAGGAGAGGCTCTTCGAGAAGGATTCTCCGGCCGGCATTTGAGCCGCGGCCCCGGAATGACTACATGGGCAGGAACGTGCCGATCGTGCCGAGGGTCGGCGCGGTAACGTTGCTCGCGATCGTGTTGTTCCCGCGCGATTCCATGGTCCCGGAGGCATCATGCCGGACGCCGTACGACCCGTTGTTTGTGAACACGCAATTGGAGTAACGGGTCGCGCTCTGGGCGTTGGTGCTGTCGCCAAACAGGCCGCTATCGCCGTTTTCCGACCCCGTGCAGAACTCCAGATTGAGCACGTCCTTTCCGCTGCTGAAGTTCCCACAGGCCCAGCCGAACGCAGAGTTGCCATTCGCCGTCGAGTAGCTTGCCGTCGTCGTCGAACTGCCTGGAGACGTGGTCCCCGGGTCATAGCCGGTCACATTCCCATCCAGATGGCAATGATCCACCGTCGCCTCTACCAACCCGGCGGAATTCGCGAGAAAAACTCCCCTGCTGCAGGCCTTGATGTCGGTCCCCTTCACGCTGAGTCGCCCGGCCGATAGCATCACGATGCCCTCGTGGACAAACCCCGTGATGAAGCAGTTCTCCACGTTCAACGTTCCGACCGAGTTGACCGTGATCCCGTTGCCGGTCCCGGCGTTCAGGACAAGACCGCGCAGCGTCACTGTTCCTGTTCCCGCGTTGATCGTGATGGCATCGCCTGATGAGGGATGGATGAAGGCCGTTACGCCTGCCGGAGCCTCGATCGTTACTCCCTGCGTGATCGTGACCGGACCGTAGCCGCCCGAGTCCAGCACGATCGCGTCTCCGTTCGGGTTGAGCTTCAGGACGGCCCCGGCGAGAGTCTTGCATGGGGCGTTGACGTCGTCGCAGGCGTTGGCGTCGCTGCCCGAGCGGGCCGACGCGAAAACGCGGTTGGCGAGGCCATGCGCCGGAGGGGCAACCGCGTGACAGAGGACCGCCAGGCACAGAACCGCAAACAGACGCCGGGAGTTCATGGGAGCCTCCTTCGAAGAGAAGAACCTCTTCGAGAAGGATTCTACGGCGGCGCTCTGAGCCGCAGTGTCGGCTGCTCTGTGCGCGCGGTGGCTACATCGGCGGGAACGTGCCGATGGTTCCGGACGTCGGCCCCGATGCGTTGCCGGTGAGAGTGCTGTTCCCGCGCGTCTCGACGGTCCCGGAGCCGAAGCGCGAGACTCCATTGGCCCCGTTGTCGGCGAAGACACAGTTGGAGTAGCGCGCCACACTCAGGGCGTTCAAGCTGTCGCCGCTGAGACCATGAAAGGAGTTGTGTGATCCCACGCAGAACTCCAGGTTGAGCACGTCCTTCCCGCTGGTCGTCGATCCACCGCAGCGCCATCCGCTCGCCGTGCCGTTGTTCGCCGTCGAATAGCTCGCGGTCGTCGCCGAGGCGCCGGGAGACGTCGTCGCCGCGAGGTAGCCGTTGGAATTCCCGTCCAGATGGCAGTGGTCAACCGACACTTGCGCCAATCCGCTCGTATTCTCGATTCCAATTCCGTTGAAGCAGGCCGTGACGTCCGTCCCTTTGACGTTGAGCCGTCCCGCGGAGAGCATCTGGATCCCCTCGCCCGCGAATTTTGTTATGAGGCAGCTCTCCACGTTGAGGGTCCCGACCGAGTTGACCGTGATCCCGTTGTGCGTCCCGACGTTCAACACGAGTCCCCGCAGCGTCACGAGGTCGGACGGGCCCGCGCTGATCGTGACGGCGTCGCCCGAGTGAGGATGAATGAACGCCGTGACGCCGGCGGGCGCCTCGATCGTGACGGCCTGCGTGATCGTCACCGGGCCGTAGCCGCCCGAGTCGAGCACGATCGCCTCGCCTCCCGGGTTCAGCTTCGAGACGGCCCCGGCGAAGGTCTTGCACGGGGCGTTGACGTCGTCGCAGGCGTTGGCGTCGCTGCCCGAGCGGGCCGAGACGAAGACGCGGTTGGCCAGACCGGAAGCGGGCCAGGCGGCCGCAAGCCACAGAACCGACAGACAGAGACCCGGGAACACGCGCCGACCGTTCATGGAATCCTCCTTGCGAAGAGAGGAAGCTCTTCGAGAAGGATTCTATGGCCGGCCCTCTCGGGGGAGGCCAGGGTCGGTGACCGCGGCTACATCGGCAGGAAGAAGCCGATCGTGCCGGAGGTCGGTGCCGTGCCGTTGCCGGTGATCGTGTTGTTCCCGCGCGTCTCGACGGCCGCGACGCCGTTGTTGGCGACTCCGAAGGTCCCGTTGTTTGCGAGGACGCAGTTGGAGTAACGCGTGGCGCTCATGGCGTTGGCGCTGTTGTTGAGCAGGCCGGCACTGCCGTTTCCCGATCCCGCGCAGAACTCCAGATTGAGCACGTCCTTCCCGCTCGTGCCGGCACCACAGAACCAGCCGAATAATTCGTTGTTATTGGCGGTCGAGGAGCTCGCCGTCGTCGTTGAGTTGCCGGGAGCCGTCGTCTCGACAAGGTAGCCGAGCAGTATTCCCATCCAGGTGGCAATGATCAATGGACGCCTGCACCCCTCCGGCGCTGTTCATGATCACGACTCCGTCGCCGCATCCCTTGATGTCCGTCCCCTTCAGGTTGAGCTTCCCGACCGAGAACATCCGGATTCCGACGTCGTCAAATCCCGCGATCAGACAGTTTTCCACGTTCAGCGTGCCAACCGAGTTGACATCGATCCCGACGCTGTCCCCGAAGTTCAAGACCAGGCCGCGCAGCGTCACCGTCGCGCCGGCCGCGTTGACCGTGATCGCCACGCCCGACGACGGGTGGATGAAGGCCGTGACGCCCGCCGGCGCCTCGATCGTCACGGACTGCGTGATCGTGACCTTGCCGTAGCCGCCCGAGTCGAGCACGATCGCCTCGCCGCCGGGATTCAACTGCGCGAGCGCGCCGGTCAGGGTCTGGCAGGGGGTGTTGACGTTGTCGCAGGAGTTGGCGTTGTTGCCCGAGCGGGCCGAGACGAAGACCCGGTTGGCAAGACCCAGGGCGGGCGACGCGGCCGCGAGACAGACAACCAGGACACAGAAAGCCGGGAGCAGGCGCCGAGCGTTCATGGAACCCTCCTTCGAAGAGAGAGATCTCTTCGAAGGGATTCTACGCCTCCTCGGGCCGTTCGCCGAGCGCATGCAGAACGTCAGAGTGAGAACGTCGATCCTGGTGCTGGGCCTGGATCTGAGTCGTCGTGACCTTTCCTTGGCCGCCGGAGTCGAGGACGATGATCTCCCAGTCCGGGTTCGAGACAGAGGACCATGAGGCAACGGCCCGGGGAACAGGCGTCGAGCGTTCACGGGTCCTTCTTGCGAAGAGGGGATGCCCTTCGCGAAAAATTCTATGGCCGGCCCCCCCGCGGGCGCGGCGCAGGGTCGGTGACCGCGACTACATCGGCAGGAATGAGCCGATCGTTCCGGAAGTCGGCGCCGTGCCGTTGCCGGTGATCGTGTTGTTTCCGCGACTCTCGACGATCCCGGAGCCATTGTTCGCCACTCCGAACGAGCCGTTGTTTGCGAGGGCGCAGTTGGAGTAGCGCAGGATGCTCGCGGCGTTCGCGCTGTTGGCGAGCAGACCGTAGGTGCCATTCTCCGATCCCGTGCAGGACTCCAGAACGATCACGTCCTTTCCGCTCGTCCCGGATCCACAGAACCAGCCAGCGACGGAATTGCCATTCGCGGTCGAGGAACTCGCCGTCGCCGTTGAGTTGCCGGGCGCCGTCGTCTGGGCAATGTAGCCGTTGCTGTTTCCGTCCAGGTGACAATGATCAATCGACGCCTGCACCGTCCCGGCAGTGTTCATGACCCGGACAGCAGCGCTGCAACCATTGATGTCCGTTCCTTTCAGGTGGAGCCGCCCGGCCGAAATCATCCGGATTGCGTCACCGTCAAACGCCGTGATGAAGCAGTTTTCCACGTTGAGCTCGCCGACCGCGTTGACAACGATTCCGTAACTGTCCCCGACGTTCAGGACGAGGCCGCGCAGCGTTATTACGGCGGCGACCGCGTTAATCGTGATCGCGTCTCCGGAAGACGGGTGGATGAACGCCGTGACTCCCGGCGGCGCCTCGATCGTGACCCCCTGCGTGATCGTGACCTTGCCGTAGCCGCCCGAGTCGAGCACGATCGCCTCGCCGTCCGGGTTCAACTTCGTGACCGCGCCGGCGAAGGTCTTGCACGGGGCGCCGACGTCGTCGCAGGTGTTGGCGTCGTTGGCCGAGCGCGCCGAGATGAAGACGCGGTTGGCGAGACCGAGGGCCGGCGAGACCGCGGCGAGACCGAGCATCGAGAGACAGAGAGCCGGAAAGACGCGCCGAGCGTTCAGGAATCCCTCCTTCGAAGAGAGAAGGCTCTTCGGGGAAGAATTCTCTGTGGCCGTCCTCCCGGCCGACCGATCTTGCCTCCCGATCACAATGGCAGGAACGAGCCGATGGCGCCGTTGGTCGTCCCCAGGACGTTGCCCGTGATCGTGTTGTTCCCGCGTGTCTCGACTGTCCCGACGTTGAGGCGTTCGACGCCGTAGTTCCCGTTGTGTGCGAACACGCAGTTTGAGTAGCGCGCGGCGCTCTGAGCGTTCGAGCTGTTGCCGACCAAACCGTCGAAGGTGTTCTCCGAGCCCGTGCAGAACTCCAGAGTGAGCGAGTCCTTCCCGCTGCTGCCTCCGGCCCCGCAGATCCAGCCGCTTCCGGTATTGTTGTTCGCCGTCGTATACGTGGCCGTCGCCGTCGAGCTGCCGGAGGACGTCGTCGCGGCGCGGTAGCCGAACTCATTCCCGTCCAGATGGCAGTGGTCGACGGAGGCCTGCACGAGACCGGCGGTGTTCGCGACTCCGAGTGCTGTCAAGCAATTGTTGATGGCCGTTCCTTTCAGGTTGAGCCGGCCGGCCGTCAGCATCTGGATTCCGCCGTTCGAAAAGCCCGCGATGAAGCAGTTCTCGACGTTCAACGTCCCGACCGAGTTGACCTTGATTCCGACGCTGCCGACATTCAGGACCAGGCCGCGCAGCGTTACCGTCCCTGTCCCCGCGTTGATGGCGATCGCGTCACCCGAGGGGGGATGGATGAAGGCCGTCACGCCTGCGGGCGCCTCGATCGTGATCCCCTGCGTGATCGTGACCGGACCGTATCCTCCCGAGTCGAGCACGATGACCTCTCCGTTTGGGTTCAACTTCGTCACCGCCCCGGCGAAGGTCTTGCACGGAGCGTTGACGTCGTCGCAGAGGTTGGCGTCGTTGCCCGAACGCGCCGAGACGAAGACGCGGTTGGCGAGACCGAGGGCCGGCGAGGCCGTGACGAGACAGAGAAAGGAAAGGACAAGGCCCGGGAACAGGCGTCGAGCGTTCATGGAGTCCTCCTTGCGAAGAGGGGAAGCTCTTCGAGAAGGATTGTATGGCCGGCCCTCCCGGGGGAGGCCAGGGTCGGTGACCGCGGCTACATCGGCAGGAATGAGCCGATCGTTCCGGAAGTTGGCGCCGTGCCGTTGCCGGTGATCGTGTTGTTTCCGCGACTCTCGACGATCCCGGAGCCATTGTTCGTCACTCCGAACGAGCCGTTGTTTGCGAGGGCGCAGTTGGAGTAGCGCAGGATGCTCGCGGCGTTCGCGCTGTTGGCGAGCAGGCCGTGGGTGCCATTTTCCGATCCCGTGCAGGACTCCAGAACGATCACGTCCTCTCCGCTCGTCCCGCCTCCGCAGAACCAGCCGGCCACGGAATTCCCATTCGCCGTGGAGAAGCTTGCCGCCGACGTCGAGCTGCCGGGAGCCGTCGTCTCGGCAATGTAGCCGAGAGTATTCCCATCCAGGTGACAGTGATCAATGGACGCCCGCACCACCCCGGCATCGTTCAGGATCGCGACTCCGAAGCCGCATCCCTTGATATCCGTTCCCTTCAGGTTGAGCCTCCCGACCGTGAGCATCCGGACTCCGACACCGTCAAATCCGGTGATGATGCAACCCTCCACGTTCAGCGTGCCAATCGCGCTGACCACGATCCCGTCGTTATCCCCGAGGTTCAAGACCAGGCCGCGCAGCGTCACCGTCGCGTCGCCCGCGTTGACCGTGATCGCGTCGCCCGACGACGGGTGGATGAACGCCGTGACTCCCGGCGGCGCCTCGATCGTGACCCCCTGCGTGATCGTGACCTTGCCGTAGCCGCCCGAGTCGAGCACAATCGCCTCGCCGCCGGGATTCAGCTGCGCGAGCGCGCCCGTCAGGGTCTGGCAAGGCGTGTTGATGTTGTCGCAGGAGTTGGCGTTGTTGCCGGAAAGGGCCGAGACGAAGACCCGGTTGGCGAGACCGAGGGCCGGCGAAGAAGCCACGAAACAGAGAGCCGAGATGGTGATGCCGGAGACGAGGCGCCGAGCGTTCATAGACTCCTCCTTGGAAGAGAAATAGCTCTTCGGCGAGGATTCTATGGCGGTCCCCTCTTGGGGGCCGGCCACGAGGGCCCGTCGGTCGCCGTTACATCGGCAGGAATGTGCCGATCGTGCCGCTGGTCGGCGCGATGCCGTTGCCGGTGATCGTGTTGTTCCCGCGCGACTCGAACGTCCCCGTGCTGGCGCGCCGGACGCCATAGCTCCCGTTGTTCGCAAACACGCAGTTCGAGTAACGCACCACGCTCAGGGCGTTCGAATTCTCACCGTTGAGGCCGTAATTCGTGTTTTCCGAGCCCGCGCAGAACTCGAGATTGAGGACGTCCAACCCATTCGTGCTGTTTCCGCAGGACCAGCCGGCCACACCGTTGCTGTTCGCCGTTGAGTGTGCCGCCGTCGTCTTCGAGCTGCCCGGACTCTGTGTCGCGGTGACGAGACCATACACATTCCCGTCGAGATGGCAATGGTCAATCGACGCCTGCACCGCCCCGCTGGTGTTCCCTATCAGAATGCCGACGAGGCAGCCCGTGACGTCGGTCCCTTTCACGTTGAGCCGCCCGGCGGAGGCCATGTTGATTCCGTAGAAGAAAAACGCGGTGAGGAAACAGTTCTCGACGTTGAGCGTTCCGACCGCCGTGACCGTGATCCCGTGCATCGTCCCGACGTTCAACGTAAGGCCTCTCAGCGTCACCGTCGCCGTCCCCGCGTTGACCGTGATCGCGTTGCCGGAGGGAGGATGGATGAAGGCCGTCACGCCCGCGGGCGCCTCGATCGTGACCCCCTGCGTGATCATGATCGGACCGTATCCTCCCGAGTCGAGCACGATGACCTCTCCGTCGGGGTTCAGCTTCGTCACCGCTCCGGCAAACGTCTTGCACGGCGCGTTGACGTCGTCGCAGTTATTGGCGTCGTTGCCGGAGCGCGCGGAGGCGAAGACGCGGTTGGCGAGCCCGAAGGCCGGAGAGGCGGCCAGAAAGCAGAGAACCGTCAGGCAGAGACTCGAAAGCAGGCGCCGAGCGTTCATGGAATCCTCCTTCGAAGAGAAGAAGCTCTTCGCGAGGGATTGTATGGCCTGCCTCCGACCGGGGAGGCCCCGAGCCGGGAGGCTACATCGGCGCGAACGTGCCGATGGTGCCGAACGTCGGCGCCGTGCCGTTGCCGGTGATCGTGTTGTTCCCGCGCGACTCGACGGTACCGGAACTGAGGCGGCTGACCCCATATTGACCGTTGTTTGCGAACACACAGTTAGAGTAACGGACTGTGGTGAGGGCGTTTCCGCTGTTGGAGAACAGGCCGGCTTGGCCATTCTCCGAGCCCGTGCAGAACTCCAGATTGAGAACGTCCTTTCCGGCCGGCGAATTGCCGCAAGTCCAGCCGTCGCTGTTGTTGTTCGCCGTCGAGTAGGTCGCCGTCGTCGTCGTCCCGCTGTCGGATTCGGCGATGAAGCCCCGAAAATTCCCGTCCAGGTGGCAATGGTCAATCGACGCCTGTATGACACCGATGCCGTTCTGGAGCTCCACGCCGTTGCCGCATCCCGTGATGTCCGTGCCCTTCAGGTTGAGCCGTCCGGCCGAGGACATCCGGATCCCGTCCTCGGGAAAGCCCGTGATAGAGCAGTTCTCGACGTTCAGCGTGGCGACAGCGATGGCATGAATCCCGCTGTTGGTCCCCACGTTCAAGACGAGCCCCCGCAGCATCACCGTCGCCCCGGGCGCCAAAACCGTGATGGCGTCGCCCGAGGACGGATGGATGAAGGCCGTCACCCCGGCCGGCGCCTCGATCGTCACCCCCTGCGTGATCGTGACCTTGCCGTAGCCGCCCGAGTCGAGGACGATCGCCTCGCCGTCCGGGTTCAACTTTGTGACCGCCCCGGCGAAGGTCTTGCATGGGGCGTTGACGTCGTCGCAGGTGTTCGCGTCGTTGCCCGACCGCGCCGAGACGAACACCCTGTTGGCGAGTCCGAAGGCCGGCGGAGCGGCAGCGAGACAGAGAACCGACAGAGAGAGACCCGAGACCAGGCGCCGAGCGTTCATGGAATCCTCCTTCGAAGAGACGGAGCTCTTCGGCGAGGATTCTAATTGCCGCTACATGGGAGAGAACATGCCGATCGTTCCCGAGGTCGGCGTTCCGTTGGCCGTCAGCGTGTTGTTCCCGCGCGACTCGACCACCGAGGAGTTGATCTGCCGGACACCGCGGGCGTTGTTGGCGAAGACGCAGTGGGAGTACCGGACGACGCTCTGGGCGTTTGTGCTGCCGGCAAACAGGCCATCGACGCCGTTGGCGGATGCCGTGCAGGACTCCAGGATGAGCACGTCCTTCCCGGTGGAGTCTTCTCCTCCGCAAAACCAGCCGGCGGCGAGGTTCCCATTGGCCGTCGAATTCGTCGCCGCGGCCGCCGAGGCTCCGGGAGAAGTCGTCGCGGCAAAGTAGCCGGCGCCGTTTCCGTCGAAGTGGCAGTGGTCCACGTTGACCTGGGCGAGCCCGGCGGCGATCGCGACCTGGACTCCGCGAACGCATCCCTTGATGTCCGTCCCCTTGATGTTGAGTTGCCCCGCCGAGAACATCGCGATCCCGGAGTCCGCAAATTCCGTGATGGAACAGTTCTCGACGTTCAACGTCCCGACGGAGTTGACCAGGATCCCGTGGCCCGATCCGACGTTCAGGACAAGACCGCGCAGCGTCACCATCGCCCCGGCCGCATTGACCGTGATCGCGTCTCCCACGGAGGGGTGGATGAAGGCCGTGACTCCCGCCGGCGCCTCGATGGTCGCGCCTTGCGTGATCGTGACGGAGCCATAGCCTCCCGAGTCGAGGACGATGGCCTCGCCGTCGGGGTTGAGCTGGGCGAGGGCTCCGGTGAGCGTCTGGCAGGGCGAGTTCACGTTGTCACAGGAGTTCGCGTTGTTGCCCGAGCGCGCCGAGACGAAGACACGATTGGCCAGGCCGGCCGCGGGAGACGCCGCCGCCAGGCAGAGTACGAAAAATCCGAGACCCGGGATCAGGCGCCGTATGTTCATGGAATCCTCCTTGCGAAGAGGAGAGGCTCTTCGACGAGGATTCTACGGCGCGGGAACTGGACGGCCCCGCCCGGCCCGCGGCTACATGGGTGGGAAGGAGCCGATGACGCCGGAGGTCGGAGCCGGTCCGTTGCCCGTAATCGTGTTGTTGCCCCGGTTCTCGAATGCGCCCGTGCCGACACGGTTGCCACCGAACACGAGGTTGTCCGCAAGAATGGAGTTTGACGCGCTTCAGCGATCCACGCGGACGCCGTCGGAGTTTCTCCGTCGAGCTTTACATGGGCGAAAAGGATCCGATGGTGCCGGTGGTCGTGGCGAAGTTGCCGCTGAAGGAGTTGTTTCCGCGGGACTGGACGAGCGCCGAGCTGGCCTGCGTCACGGCGATGGCGCCGTTGTTGGCGAAGACGCAATTGGAATACCGCGCCTGGGTCTGGTTGGACATGCCCTTGGCGATCAGTCCGCTGCTGTTTTCCGATATGCTGCAGTACTCCAGGTGGAGCACGTCCTCTCCGTTTGTCAGGTCCCCGCACTGCCAGCCCACACCCGTGTTGCCGTCCGCCGTCGAGCTGATCGCCGAGACCTTCGATTTGCCGGGTGAAACCGACGCCGCGTAATACCCCGTGATGTTGCGGTCGAGGTGGCAATGGTCCAGCGACATCGTGACCGTGCCGGCGGTCGGGGAGACTTGGATGCCGCGGCCGCATCCGGTGATGGTCGTGCCTTTCACCGTGAGGGTCAGAGTGTCCTCCGTCGGCATCGCGATCCCGGCCCCGAGTCCCGCCCCGAAGAATCCGTTGATGAAACAATCCTCGATGTTCAAGGCCCCGACCGAGTTGACGGTGATCCCGTTGCCCGCTCCGCCGCCCGACCCCGGGCCGTTCAGAACGAGACCTCGGAGCGTCACGAGCCCGGTGGCGTTGATCGTGACGGCGTCGCCGGAAGGCGGATGGATGAAGGCCGTGATGCCGGGAGCCGCCTCGATCGTCATGGGTTGGGTGATCGTGACCGGACCGTAGCCGCCCGAATCGAGCACGATCAGTTCGCCTGCCGCATTCAGCTGGAGGACCGCTCCGGCGAGGGTCCGGCAGGGCGTCGCGATGTTGTCGCAGGAGTTCGCGTCGTTGCCGGAGCGCGCCGAAGCGAAGACCCGATTGGCGAGGGCGAGAGCCGGCGAGGCGGCCGTGAGGCACAGGACCGAGAGGCAGAGACCCGGGAGCAAGCGCCGAGCGTTCATGGGATCCTCCTTCGAAGAGAGAAGCTCTTCGAGGAGGATTCTACGGCCGGCCTCTTGAGCTGCGACCGGGAACCCGGTCGCGGCTTACAACGGGAAGAACGTACCGATGGTGCCTGAGGTTGATCCCGAGACGTTGCCCCAGATCGTGTTGTTCCCGCGCGATTCGACGTTTCCGGAGCCCGGGTGCGAGACGCCAAATTGACCGTTGTTCGCGAACACGCAGTTGGAGTAGCGCACGACGCTCGTGGCGTTCCCGCTGTTGCCAGAGAGGCCGTCAAAGCCGTTTTCTGTTCCCGTACAGAACTCCAGACTGAGCAGGTCCTTCCCGGTGCTCACGCTTCCAGAGATCCAGCCTGTATTGGAGTTGTTGTTTGCCGTCGTGTAGTTCGCCGTCGCCGTCGAGCTACCGGGAGAAATCGTCGCCGTGACGTAGCCGTTGTTATTCTCGTCCAGATGGCAATGGTCAATCGAAACTCGCGCCAAACCGCTGCTGTTCGCTATCACAAGTCCAGCGAAGCATCCCTTGATGTCCGTCCCTTTCAAGTTGAGCCGGCCGGCCGAGGACATCACGATCCCGTCGCTCGCGAACCCCGCGATAGAGCAGCTCTCCACGTTGAGAGTGCCGACCGAGTTGACGATGATCGCCCTGCTGACCCCGCCGTTCAAGACAAGGCCGCGCAGCGTCACCGTCGCTCCTGCCGCATTGATCGTGATGGCATCTCCCGAAGGCGGACGGATAAAGGCCGTGACTCCCGCGGGCGCCTCGATCGTGACCCCTTGTGTGATCGTCACGGGGCCGTAGCCCCCCGAGTCGAGCACGATCGCCTCGCCCCCCCGGTTGAGCCTGATGACGGCCCCCGCGAAGGTCTTGCATGGGGCGTTGACGTCGTCGCACGAGTTGGCGTCGTTGCCGGACCGGGCCGAGACGAAGACGCGGTTGGCCAGGGCCAGAGCGTTAGAAGCCGCACCGAGAGCGCAGAAGGCAAGGGCAAGAATCGCAAGAAGAGAACGAGCTCTCATGAAGCCCTCCTTTAGGAAAAAAATGAGTATTCTGCGAACTTGATTTCATCTTATGCCGCGGTCAGCCCGATGGCCCTGGCCTCGGAGGGTCACTTCGGCCTGTCGAGCCGAGATTGGTTTTCTCCGCTGCGCGGTGTCAGAATGGAATGCGCGGGCCGGGTGGCCGGGGTGGAGGCCATCAGGGGCTGCACGGACTCTTGCAAGGCCTTGGGAGGAGAAGGTTTGATTCAGGTCGCGGTATCCGGTGGGCAGATTCGCGTGGTGGAGGTGCCCGAGCCGGCGCTCCGGCCGGGGGGCGTCCTGGTCCGGACCAGTCATTCTCTTATCAGTGTGGGCACGGAGTCGGCGAGTCTCGGCGGGGGGGGCGGACAGGAGAGCCTCCTGGTCAAGGCGATCCGCAACCCGGCGCTCGTGCGGAAGGTCCTGGACCGCGCCTCCTCGCACGGCGTCAGGAGCACGGTCGATCTCGTGCGGGCGCGCGTCGCGAGCGAGCAGGCGGTCGGATACTCCTGCGCGGGGGTGGTCCTCGAGGTCTCGCCCGACGTCGCGCGATTCCGGCCGGGGGACCGCGTGGCCTGCTGCGGCGCCGGCTACGCGAACCATGCCGGCGTCAACTTCGTGCCGCAGAATCTCGCGGCGAAGCTCCCCGACGGCGTCTCGTTCGAGGAGGGGGCCTTCGGCACGCTCGGCGCGATCGCTCTTCAGGGCGTGCGGCGGTGCGCCCCGAGCCTCGGAGACCGCGTCGTCGTGCTGGGTCTGGGGCTCATCGGGCAACTGACAGCCCAGCTCCTGCGCTCGAGCGGCTGCGTCGTCATCGGCGTGGACATCCGCGGAGACCGCGTCGAGAGGGCGAAGTCGCTCGGCATGGCAGACGGGTTCGCCGCGGGCGATCGCGACTTCGTCGCCGGGATTCTCGAGCGGACGGGAGGGCTCGGCGCCGACGCCGTGATCGTGACGGCCGCGGGCGCGGACTCCGCCCTCCTCAACCGCGCGTTCGACGCCTGCCGCCGGAAGGGGCGCGTCGTCCTCGTCGGCGACGTCCCGATCCGGATCGCGCGCGACAGGATCTACAGGAAGGAGATCGACTTCTTCATCTCCACCTCTTACGGTCCGGGGCGCTACGACCCGGAATACGAGGAGAAGGGGCACGACTATCCGATCGCCTACGTGCGCTGGACGGAGGGGCGCAACCTCGAGGAGGTCGTGCGCCTGATCGGGACCGGCGCGCTCGCCGCGCGCCCGCTGATCGACGCGGTGTATCCGATCGAGAAGGCCCCCGAGGCCTACGCGTCGCTCGTCTCCGAGACGCGTCCCGTCGGAGTCCTGCTCGATTACGGCATGGAGGAGATGGCCGGGGCGCGGCGGTCGAAGAGTTACCTTCCCCTGCGCGCGCCGTCGGTCCGCGCCGACGCCGCGGCGCTCGGGACGGGCGTGATCGGATACGGGAGCTACTTCCGGTCGGTCCTGCTGCCGCTGCTGCGGGCGCACGGCGGCTTTGCGCTCAAGTCCGCGTGCTCGCGCAACGGCCTGACGGTGCGTGGCGCCGTCGAGAAGGACGGCTTCGAGCGCGGAACGACCGACTATCGCGAGATCCTCGCCGATCCGGAGATCCGGGTCGTCTATGTCGCCACGCGCCACGACCTGCACTACCCGATCGCTCGCGCCGCCATAGACGCCGGGAAGGCCGTCTTCGTGGAGAAGCCGATGGCGATGACGGCGCGGGAGGGAAGGGAGCTCGCGGACCTGGTCGCCGCGAAGAGGGCGCTCCTGACAGTCGGCTTCAACCGCCGCTTCTCGCCCCACGCCGCGCGCCTGAAGGAGCTGCTCGCGCCGATCGCGAGTCCGAAGACGATCGTCTACCGGGTCAACGCGGGACCTCTTCCGGAGGGGCACTGGACTCTCGATCCGAAGGAGGGGGGCGGGCGCCTCCTCGGCGAGGGGGTCCACTTCTTCGATTTCCTGGCTTTCCTCGCGGGCTCTCCTCCCGTGCGCGTCGGCGCGGCCTCGCCGCCGGGACGCGGCCGGGACGAAGGCATTGTGACTGTCGAGTTCGCCGACGGCTCCGTGGGCACGGTCGTCTATGCCGGCGCCGGCTCTTCCGAAGCCGGGAAGGAGCGGGTGGAGGTCTTCGCCGGCGGCGCGACGTTCGTCCTCGACGACTTCCGGTCCCTCGAGGTTTTCGGCCTCCGCTCCGCCGGCACCCGGACTCGCTCCGTCGAGAAGGGGCAGCGCGAACAACTCGAGAACTTCTTCCGGGCCCTGGGCGGCGCGGCGGACCTCGGCGTCACCGCCGAGGACGGCTTCCGCGCGACCTGGTGCGCGGAGCAAGCCCTTCGCGGCTCCTCACCGGGTCCTTCCTAGCCCGCATTATTCATGAACGACTCCGGCCGCCGCTCCGATCTTTTCCGCCGATGCGGCGTCAGCGCTCCTCTGCGATGCGCTTTGGCATCGCCGTCGTCGCGCTTCCTGGCCTCGACGAAAAATCTCTGTCGCGGACAACGTGTTCCCGGCGGTTCCATCGAGGAAGTGTGACAAGAAGACGTCCTCTCAACGAGATGCACGTGTTTCGGCCGGGTGTCCATGAATAATCCGGGCTAGCCAGCCTCGCCCCCTTGGCAAAACAGTCCATGTCGGTCCGCTCGGTCCAGGCGAGCTCCTGGCTGATCTACGCGTCGCGCCTGGTCTCGGTGGGGCTGACGTTCGCCATCGTCCTGATCATCGCGCGCACTGTCGGGCCGACGGGGACGGGCGAGTACGCCGTGGCCATGGCGACCTCCGGCGTGCTGGTTCAGTTCGGCAACTTCGGGCTCTCGAGCGCGATCCTCTACTTCGTTTCGAGGCGTCCCCGGCGCGCCGGTTCCATGCTCACTCTCGCGGCGTTCTGGTCCCTCCTCGCTTCCACGATGGGATTCGCCCTCGCGCCGCTCCTGACTCGCCTGGGACTGAGCCGGGATTCCGTTCCGCTGATCTCGGTCTGGGCGGGCCTGCAGATGGCCCTGCTCTTCCTCGACCAGATCCTGCTCGCCCTCCGGCAGTTCTTTCAGAGCGGGGCCCTCCAGGTCGGACGGAGGGTCGCGGCCCTCGTCCTGACCGCCGCGCTCGTCGTCGCCCACGCCGTCGAGCTGCGGCACCTGATCCTGGCGGCCGTCATCGGGGACTGCCTGGCGCTCGCCGCCGGCGTGGTCCTCCTGCGCCGGGCCGGAGTCCGGGTCCAGGCCCTGCGGCCGAAGCTGATGACGCAGATCCTCGGGCTCGGCCTCCGGGCCTTTCCCGTGCTCGTGCTGCCGTTCCTCCTCTTTCGCTCCGACATCCTGCTCCTGACGTCGTTTCGGGGGCCGCAGCAGACGGGCGTCTATGCCGTGGCCGCGCAGATGGTGGATGCCCTGCTCCTCCTGCCGGCCGCCTTCGGAGGCGTGCTCTTCGTCGCGCTGTCCGAGGTGAAGGAGGCCCCCCAGCAGGTCCTGGCCGGGGTCCGGCGGGTCCTGCTCCTGGTCCTGGCGATCGCGGCGCTGCTCGCCGGGGTCGGACCCCTGGCGATCCCGTCCCTGTTCGGCCAGGGGTTCGCGCCCGCCTATCCCATGCTGCTCCTGCTGCTGCCGGGCGCCATCGGCATCGCCGTGGAGACGCAGGTCGCCCAGTACTTCGGCCGTCAGGGTTATCCCTGGTTTCTCTCGCGGGCCTGGCTCGTCGGGCTGATCGTCAACTTCTCGCTGAACCTCGCGATCATTCCGAGATGGGGCGGGCTCGGCGCCGCGCTGACGAGCACCGTCGCCTACCTGATCGTCACCGCTCTCGTGCTCGGCCGCTACTCGCGCGAGACCGGAACCCTCTTTCGCAACATCGTCCGCGGCGCGCGCCTGGATGCCCCCGGCGCCGCGCGGCCGCCGGACCTCGCCGTTTCGCTCTTCCCGCTCACCGACGATTCCCTGTCCGGTTACCCGGCCCTGGCCGCGGCCGACAGGATGGCGCTCTCCAATCTTCCGCTCAAGGACCTCGGTCGCCTCTGGAGCCAGCTCCGGGCGCGCCGGCAGGAGGTGACATTCGTTTTCCTGGGGTCCGGCGACGGCTGGCAGCACACGCTGGCCGACGGCGTCATGATCCTCCTGAACTCGGCCCGGAAGACGTACCTCTACGTCGATTCGGGAACGACCAAGCGCTTCACCGTCGGGATGGCCCTCGTGGGGTTCGTGAGCCTGGCCACGGGGATCGTCCGCGGATTGGCGGCGGTCTTCATGAACGCCGTCGGGTCGGCATACCTCGCCGGGCGGCAGGATCATCGTCCTTCCGGGCCCCGATCCGGCGGCGCCGGCAGGCGCGCGGTCGCCTACCTGAGGGCGAGCTTCCCGATGCCGAGGATCGGCGGGTCGGTCGGCCATGCGCGGGGCGTCATCGCGGCGCTCGACCGGCGCGGGATGGACGTCACCGTCTTCGCCTCGGCGCCTCCCTGCGTCCTCCCGGAGGGCGTCGCGTTCCGGCCGATGAAGCCCAGCCGTTTCGTCAGCCCGATACACGAGCTCAACTCGCACAGCCAGGCGCGACGGTACTTCCGGCAGGTCCGGCGCAGTGTCCGGGGCGACGACTTCTCCTTCCTCTATCAGCGTTACGTCTTGAACGACCTGTCGGGTGTTCGTCTCGCGCGGCGCCTCCGCGTCCCTCTGGTCCTCGAGTTCAACGGCTCGGAGGTCTGGGTCGCGCGCAACTGGTCGGAGCGGCGTCTGGTCTTCGATGGTCTCTCGACCGGGATCGAGAACAACTGCGTGCGGCGCGCCGATCTGGTCGTCGCGGTGTCGGACGCCCTGGGGCAGGAACTCACGAGGCGAGGGGTCTCGCCGGAGAGGGTCCTCGTTTACCCCAACGCCGTGGACCCCGACGTCTTCGATCCCCGCCGCTTCGGGCCTGCCGATGTCCGGCGGACGAGAGAGGCGCTCAAGGTGCCGGACGATGCTATTCTCTTCACGCACGTCGGGACCTTCGGTCCATGGCACGGGGCCGAGATCTTCGCGCGCGCCATCCGAGAACTACCGCTTGCAGTCGACCGCCGCCGGCTTCACTTCCTCTTCGTCGGCGACGGCAGCCGCGCGTCGGAAACCCGCTCCCTCCTGTCCGCGGAGATCGAGGCGGGCCGGGTGACCATGGCGGGAAGCCGTCCCCAGGGGGAGACGCCGGCGATCCTGGCGGCTTCGGACGTTCTGGTCTCGCCGCACGTTCCGAACCCCGATGGCTCCGCCTTCTTCGGGAGCCCGACGAAGCTCTTCGAGTACATGGCGATGTCCAAGGTCATCGTGGCCTCCGATCTGGACCAGGTCGGAAAGGTCGTGCGCGGGTGGACGCCGAACCGCCCGGCGGCGGCCGAGCCGTGCGGCTTGCTCGTCCCCCCGGGAGATTGGCGCGCCCTGTCCGCCGCGCTGCTCGCGGTCGCCTCGCTGCCTCTCGAAGAAGCCCGCCGGCTGGGCCAGAGCGCGCGCGACCGGGTGTTGCAGGCTTTCACATGGGCGCACCACGTCGAAGCGATCACGAACCGTCTCCGGGAGCTCTTCGAGAGAGAAGGTCTTGTCGGCGCCTAGAGCGGATCGGCCGTCCCGGCTTCGAGGGTGGCTCGTCCTGCTGTTTTTCCTCTATCTCCCGCTGTCGATGCCGTGGGTCGTCGCGCAGATCTACGTGACGCGCACGCGCTGGAGCTCCTCGGCGTTCCTCGCCCGCCCGGACACCTGGCTGCTCGTCGTCCTCGTCGCGGCCGCGTGGGCCGCGGGCGGCTTCCGGCGGGTCGGGCCGGCCCTGGCCCGGGACCCGAACCTGAAACTGCTCCTCGGCCTGGCGCTCCTCTTCGTGGCCTGGACGTCCGTCTGCGCCGTGGCGCAGGGGGCCTTCGCTCCTTACTGGGTGCCGTACCTCGTCCTGGGCTGGGTGCTTCCCGGAATCCTGGCGCTCGCGATGATCGCGCTCGGAGAGACCGCCCTTCGCCCGGCCTGGAGAGGCCTGGGCTGGGGGATCTCCATCCTTCTCGTCGTCTCCATCTTCCTGTACTTCGCGAGCTTCGGACTCTCGATGGCGGTGGAGAGCGTTCTCTTCAACCGCTACGTGCGCGCTCCGGCCGGCGTGGCCGGGGGAGCGTACTTCGCGCGCCTGACGCTCGGCGATTACAACAGCGTCGGGATCTTCTTCGCGGCCGTGGCGGCCTTCTGCCTCGGCCGGGGGCTCTCGCGTTCGAGGGGCAGGGCCTGGCTCTCGTGGGCCATTCTGCTGCCCAGCCTCATGGTGGTGTATCTCGTCTACTCCCGCGGCGCCATCCTCTCCGTCGTCGCGGCGGCGCTGGCCGCCCTGACCCTGGTCGTGCTCTATCCGGGGCTCCGGACGGGCGACCGCATCCTGCGATCGGTCGTCGTCCTGCTCCTCTTCGGGTTCGTCGTCTCCCGGAAGGAGACTCTCCCGCACTGGGGCCTCGCTTCCTCCCGGGCCGGCTCGGGCAGCGTCCGGCTCGGCATGTGGGAAGCGCTCGTGGCGGGTCGGACCGACAGCTCCCTCCTGCGAACCGATGCCTCGAAAGAGGACCAGGCCAAACAGGACGTGAGCCTCGTGGAGGCGCTCGAACACAGGCCGATTCAATTCGGCGTTTCTCTCAAACTCCCGTTCGCGGCGGCGAGGAGCGCCCCGCCTCCGAGACCGACCCCGACCTCCGAGGAGGCCGTCGAGGCCGCGGCGCGCTACCGCAAGGAGCTCGCCGCTCGAGTCGGCTCTCCCCTGCGCCGCTATGTTCTCGGCATGGGGATCGGCAATTTCGGGCTGCTCAACGGGATGTCGTTCGACACCGGCACGCACAGCCTGTTCCTGGACGCGTTCGCCGCCAGCGGCCTGCCCGGCGCCGGGATCTTCGGCGCCTTCTGGTGCGCCCTCGCCTGGAGGTTCTGGCGCAACCTGCGGGCTCCGCGGCGGGCGGACGGCGACTCGATCGGCCGTCCGGAGCCGCTCGCCCTGCTGCTCGCCTTCCTGGCGGTCTCGGTCTCGGGCGTGATCGTGAATTTCAGGCTCGACGGCCTGGGAATCCTGCTGCCCGCCGGTACCCTGTGGCTGATGGTCCTCTCGGTCCCGCCCGGCGCGCAGGCGGAGAAAGGCGACCGGACGGAATCGAAGGCCGCCTGATGCCCGTCGACTGGAAGTCCGAGGCCGTCAAGCAATGGGACAACGATCCATGCGGGTCGGACTCCGCGACGGCGTTCGCCTCGCGCGAGTTCTTCGCCGCCGTGGAGCGGGACCGGTACGAGGCCTACGCCCCCTGGATGAAAGAGGTCATCGGGTTCGAGCGGTACCGCGGAAAGAGACTGCTCGAAGTCGGCTTCGGTCTGGGCACGGACCACGTCCGCTTCGCCAGGAACGGCGCGATCTGTTGCGGCGTGGACCTGGCGCCGGCGCACGTGGAGGCCACCCGGACGCGCCTGCGCCTGGAGGAGCTTCCGGCGCGCCTGGCGCGGGCCGACGCGGAGACGCTTCCGTTCGCGCCGGAGAGCTTCGACGTGGCCTACTCGTTCGGCGTGCTCCACCACACTCCCGGAACGGCCGCCGCGGTCGAGGAGATCCGCCGCGTGCTCAAGCCGGGTGGCGAGGCGATCGTCGCGCTGTATCACCGGGACAGCGCCTTCTACTGGGGCTATTGCGTGCTGATCGCCGGTCTCCTTCGCGGGGGTTTTCTCCGGGAGGGTTACCGCAAGACTCTCTCGCGGATCGAGAGGCGGGAGCACTCCGACGCGACGCCCCTCGTCAAGGTCTACAGCCGGCGCGGCGCCCGGCGTCTCTTCCGGCGATACCGGTCCGTCCGGGTCGAGGTCCGGCACCTCGATTTCGATCAGGCCGGTCGGCCGGGGCGAATCGCGAAGAAGTTCCTCGGCCGCTGGGAGACGGCGATCGCGCGCCGGTTCGGCTGGTACCTGATCATCCGGGCTCGGAAGTAGCGGACCGACCCGCCGCCTCAAACGACGAGCACCTCCGAAACGGAGGTGCTCGACGGACTGCCGCGATGGCCTGGCTGGCTAGGGGTTGATCGTGAAATAGGGGCCCGTCATGTACGCGTCCCAGGAGGAGGAGGAGCCGGCATTGCGGACCCAGACTTCGATGACGTGCTGGCCGGCGTCCGCCTCGGAGGGGTCCCATGTGTAAGAGTTGGAGTTGCTGTATTCCTGGGCGATCGTCCACGTGGAGGACGTCCTGTCGTAGCGCAGGAAGCGGTACTGAAGGGGCCCGTTCCCGCCGGTGGCCGTGGCGGTCCAGGTGATCGCGACCCCGGCCGGCTGGGGGAGAGCCTGATTCGGAGAGAGGGCATCGACGGTCGGAGCGGGGCCCATGATGGAGAAGTACGGGCCGGTGAGATAGGCATCCCAGCTGACCGTGGAGCCGGCATTGCGGACCCAGACTTCGATGACGTGGAGACCGGCGTCGGAGGCGACGGGGGTCCAGGTGTAAGTATTGGAGGTCGAGTATTCCCGGACGATGGACCACGTGGCGGGCGTCCTGTCGTAGCGCAGGAAGCGGTATTGCAGCGGACCGGTTCCGCCCGTGGTCGTAACGGTCCAGGTAATGGTCGTCCCGGTCGACTGGGGAAGCGCCATGCTCGTGGTCAGCGAAGTCACGGCGGGAGCGGGCGCCGTGATGGAGAAGTAAGGGCCGGTCAGGTAGGCGTCCCACGCCGTGGACCCGGCATTGCGGACCCAGACCTCGATGACGTGCTGGCCGACGTCGGAAGCTCCGGGGGTCCAGGTCCAGGTGTTGGAGGTGGAGTACTCCTGGACAATCGTCCAATGGGCGGCCGTTCGGTCGTAGCGAAGGAAGCGGTACTGCAGCGGCGCGATTCCGCCGGTGGCCGTGACGGTCCAGGTAACCGGAACCCCGAACAGCCGGGGGAGCGTCTTGTCGGTGGTCAGCGAAGTGATCGTGGGAGTCGTTCCCGTGATGCTGAAGTAGGGGCCGGTCAGGTAGGCGTCCCAGGCCGTCGAGCCGGCGTTGCGCACCCAGACCTCGATGATGTGCTGGCCGACGTCGGAAGCGGCGGGGGTCCAGGTCCAGGTGTTGGAGGTCGAGTACTCCTGGACGATCGTCCACCGGGCAACCGCCTTGTCGTAGCGCAGGAAGCGGTACTGCAGCGGCGCGATCCCGCCGGTCGTCGTGGCGGTCCAGGTAATCGTGACCCCGCTGCGCTGCGGAAGGGCCGGGCTGGCCACGAGGGACGTGATGGAGAGCGGGCCGGCTTCGCAGGACTTGCCCCCGTCACCGTAGAGCCAGCGGATCGCGTCCTGGTCGTCGGTGCCGAGGGTGGTCCGCATCTGGACGACGGCGCGCATGGTCGCGGCATCCTCGTCCCCGCGGCAGGTGTCGTGAGAGGACGTGTTCTCATTGGAATGTCCGAGGCCGAGCGTGTGGCCGAGCTCGTGCGTGAGGACGGACTGGGTGAGCGTCGAGCCGAACCCGTTGTAGGAGCAGGAGGCGCGCAATTCGGCGACGGCCTGCGTGATGTTCGTGTAGGTCTGGCCGCGCCACGTGTTGGAGCCCCCGACGCCGGTCGGCCCTCCGCACCCGATGACGCCCCCTCCCGTCAGGCACGTGCTCCAGCCGCACCCCAGAGTGGAGGTCGTCGCGCTGACGGAGAGGATGTTGCTCGTGCCGCTGCCCGGCACGAAGTTGATCGAGGAATTCGGGTCGTTGGTCCACGTCGCCAGCGCGGCCTGGGCCTCCGTGAGACCGCCGCCGTCCATGTTCGCCGTGCCCGTGATCGTCCAGGTGGCGTTGGCGCCGTTCCAGCGGAACATCGAGTCGGCGATGTTTCCCCACTGCGGGCTCACTCTGCCGACCTTCTCCGGGTGGCGGACCGCCTCCAGGGTTCCGGCGGGCACTTCCGAGGTCCCGTCGAAGACTCCGGTGCGGAGCGAAACGAGGAACCGGGAGAGCTCGCGCGGCGACTTTTCGTCCTGGGAGGTCTTCTCGGCGGGCGCGCCGCCGGGGTTGCCGTCGGCCGCGGCCGGGTCCGCTTCCCGTGCGCGAAGGGTCTGCGGTCTCTCCTGGATGTCCACTCCGGGATGAACGGCGGCGGCGAGGTCGGGCACCGCGAACCGGTTGCCGGCCTCGTCCTGCCAGACCTCGAACTTGCCGAGCAGCATCTCCGCCGTCACGTACTCCCCTTCGGGCCGGGCGATGGCGAAGACAACGACTTCCTTGCCCGGGGCGTATTCCGGGCGCCCCCACATCTTGAAGAACCGGCCGTCGGGGAGCGTTCCCCCGAGCTGGTGGAGGACCAGGCTCCCGGCCAGGTCCCCTTTCAGGACGGCCAGCGGCTCGATCACCGTGACGGTCTCGGGCCTTCCCTGGTCATCCACGGTCACGTCGCTCGAGAGGACGATTCCGTGAACGATCACGTCGGCGCGCTGGCGGAGCTCGGAATCCGTGATCGGGATCACGCTCGTGGCGAGCAGGGGTCCCGCCCAGAGGAGTGCCGCTCCGAGCAGCAGGAGAGTGGATCGACGAAGAGGTCCGGAGGCTCCGGTTCGCGGGGCGGGTGAGCTGGTGTTGCGCATGGATTTGAAGGCCCTTTCTCCCACTCGGTTTTCCTTGGTTTCACGCATTTGGTTGGACTCGAAGCAACCTGTCCGGGGAATCTCCGTGGTCGCTTCAGGGTAGGAGGTCGGGGCCCTCTAAACTACTGGTCTGGAGTTCATAAAGGGAACAGGACGCGGACCTGTCCGATACCTGCTCGTTGGGTCAGCGTGGTGCCGTGTGACGGCCTGACGGGCGCCTGGAGTAGCCGGACCCGCCCGAGGTACCTCAAGGACCGTGCAACAGAGCCCCGGCGGACCTCACCTTTCTTTGCGGATCGGAAGCGCGTCCGGCATGATGCGGGCGTGAAGGCGCCCCCGAAAGCGACGGCCCTGCTTCTCTGGGCGCTCCTCAACCTCGCCGCGGCGCCGGGCGTCCCGCCCACGGAGGCGGCGCCCGAAACGGAGTCCCGCGGTCCCCGGCGCACGATCGTCCTCGTCGTCATGGACACGACGCGCCTGGACGAGATCGGCGCGTACGGCGGCGACGCGCGCGTCGCCCCGGGGCTGGACGGCCTCGCCGGGGAGGGCCTGGCCTATTCCTCGGCCTTCTCCACGGATTCCCTGACGCTGTCCTCGCACCTCGCGCTCTTCACGGGCGGCCTGACCGGGACGGAAACCGCGGTCTCGAAGGAGAGCGAGACGCTCGCCGAGAGGCTCCAAAGGCTCGGCTTCCGGACGATCGGGATCTCGGCCAACTGGGTGCTCGACGCGGACTCCGGCTTCGACCGGGGGTTCGATTCCTTCACCAACGCCGTCGATCCCGTGACGCGGGAGCTCGTCGCCGGGCACGAGGAGGTCAATGCCGAGAAGAGGAGGGAGAGGGCCACCGCGCCGGCCGTCGCGGCGACGCTCGAGGACGCCCTCCAGACGGTCGGCGCGTCCGATTCGCTCTTCGTCTTCCTGAATCTTCTCGATCCGCACGATCCCTACACCCCGGCGGCTCCCTACAAACGCCTCTTCGCGCCCCGGGTCCACGTCACCGGACATCTGCGGGCGGCCGACGGCACATTGAGCGCGTTCTTCGAGCACGCGGCTGCGCTGCCGTCCCGGGACCGGAAGGAGCTCCGGCAGCTCTACCGCGCGGAGGTCGCGCAGGCCGACCGGGGGATCACGGCCGTGCGGGCGCTCCTGAGGCGCCTCGGCCGCGACGGGGAGACGCTCTACGTCGTCACAGCCGACCACGGCGAGCTCTTCGGCGAGCGCGGCTGCTGGACCCACAATGTCGGGCTCTCGGAAGAAGAGGTGCACGTGCCGTTGATCGTCCGCGGACCCGGGATCCCGCGGGGGCGGCAGGAAGAGAAGCCGGTCAGCCTCGCGGACATCGGCCCGGCGATCGCGGCGTACGCCGGCAGCCGGAGTTGGGAGCCCGCGCACCGCCGGCCCCTCCTCTATCACCACATCTATAGTGTCAACGATCCCACGAGCGACCCTTTCAACAAGACTGACCTGGTCGGCTATGTGGATGGGGACTGGCGGGTGGTCCGCTCGCAGGCCGGCTGCCGCCTCTACCGGCGGGCGCGCCCCTACTGGGCCGAGGAGCCCTGCGACCGGGACGCCGGGCGAGGCGCCGCCCTCCTCGCGAAACTGAACGACCAGTTCCGCGCGCAGGTCGGCGCTGCCCGAATCCAAGGCTGGTTGAGCGAGAAGCCCTCCGCGGAGTGGCTCAAGAAGCTCCGCTCCCTCGGCTACCTCAACAATTAACGCGACGAGTCGCGGGCGGCCCCGTCATACTGAGGAGCGAAGCGCCCCACCCTGTCATCCTGAGGAGCCCCTCCGGTTCCAATGTCATTCCGAGCCCTTCGACTTCGCTCAGGACAGGCTCCGCGAGGAATCTGCCTTCGTCCCTGCGGCTTGCCGAAAAGAAGTCTCGGGGCAGGCTCCGCGACGAAGGATCTGCCCCCGACCATCGGACCGGAGCAGATCCTTCGCTTCGCTCAGGATGACAAGGCCGGAGCGAAGAGAGCTCAGGAGCAGGCGGGTCGTCGGAGATACCCTTCCTGAAACATCAGAAAAGGAGAACTCATGCGCCAGCTTGCCCTCGTGCCTTCCCTCGTTCTCGCCGTCTGTTTCGTCTCGGCCTCGGAGCTTCATGCCCTGGCCAACCGGGTGTTCGTCTCGGCCCGCAGCGGCAGCGACGCCAACACCTGCGACAACATCCTCGCGCCCTGCCAGACCTTCGCCGGAGCGGTGACGAAGCTGAACCCGGGAGGGGAGGCGATCGTGCTCGACTCGGGCGGCTACGGCCCGGTGACGATCACGCAGGCCCTGACGATCGAAGCTCCGGCGGGAGTCACCGCGTTCATCCATGCCTCTTCGGGCGATGCGATCACTGTCAATGCGGGCGCGAGCGACTCGGTCGTCCTGCGCGGGCTCGTCTTGAACGGCGGTCCCGGCAACGGGATAACCGTCAATCAGGCCCGCAGCCTGGCGGTGGAGAACTGCGCCGTCAGCGGCTTTGCCGATCGGGGGATCGTCATGGCCAGCCCGGGCGGCGTGCTCAGCCTGAAGAACACGGACGTGAAGGGGAGCGCCAACGTTGGAGTGGACATTGCCAACACTTCCGGCGTGGTCACCGTGTCCATCGATCATTGCCATTTCGACGGGAACGCGGAGGGCTTCCGCGTGGCGGCGGCGAGCCCCGGCTCTACGCTGATCGCGGCGACCAACTCGACCGCCAACAACAACACCTCCGCGGGCTGGGTCGTTCTCGGAAGCGGGTTCGCCGACGTGAGCCTCGAATCGTGCAGCGGATCGGGAAACGCGCTCTTCTACGGCTTCTCGATCAGTAACACGAACCCCGCGACGGAAGTCTTCTACTCCAACTGCATCTTCTCGAACAACGGCGTTAACGGTGTTCACCAGACGAGCGGCCTCACCCGGAGCCGCGGCAACAACACGCTCACGGGAAATCCGTCCGGGTCGACCTCCGGGGTGATCGGGACCTTCGGGCCGGGCTGATCGCCATCCACTCTTTGCGACGCGAGGACGAGCGTTTCGCGATCCGCCTGGAGTAGCCTTCCGGGGAAGGAGGCTGCGATGAGGCATTCCCAAGTTTCCCGTACGGTCCTGGCGGTTCTTGGCGCGTTGCTCGTCTCTTCCGCGGTTCAGGCCCTGGCCAACCGCGTCTTCGTGTCGGCCAGGAGCGGCAACGACGCGAACACCTGCGACAACATCCTGGCTCCCTGCCAGACGTTCGCGGGGGCCGTGACGAAGTTGAACCCGGGAGGGGAGGCGATCGTGCTCGACTCGGGCGGCTACGGCCCGGTCACGATCACGATGCCGCTCACGATCGAGGCCCCGCCGGGAGTCCTGGCGTTCATCCACCCGCCATCGGGCGATGCGGTCACGATCAACGCGGGAACGAGCGACACGGTCGTCCTGCGCGGCCTGGTGCTGAACGCCGGCTCCGGCAACGGGATCAAGGCGAACACCGTCGGGGCGCTGTTCGTGGAGATCGTCGCCATCAGCGGTTTCGCGAATTTCGGAATCTGGATGGCCGGCGGCGGGAAGCTGGAGGTGAAGAACACGGACGTGCAGGGCTGCGGCGTCGGCGTCGAGATCGGCAACAACTCGGGGATGGTGACCGCGACGATCGACCATTGTCATCTCGACGGGAACGGAACCGGTTTCCGAATCACCAGTCACAATCCGGGCGGCTCGACGACGGCGGTGACGAACTCGACGGCGAACAACAACAGTTCCAACGGGTGGTCCTTTTTCATCACGAACGCATTCGCCGCCCTGTTTCTGGAATCCTGCAGCGGTTCCGGAAATGCCATGAACGGCGTGTTTGCCCAGAGCAACGGTTCCGGCGGCAACGACGGCGTCTTCTACTCCAACTGCGCCTTCTCCGGCAACGGCAGCTACGGCGTCGATCAAGAAGTGTCCGCGTCCGTCCAGAGCCGGGGAAACAACACGATGGCGGGCAACCTGATGGGGCAGACTCACGGCACGATCCTGACTTTCCCGGGAAACTAGCGAAGGTGGCGACACCGTGCCACGATCAGGACGTGGCGCCCAGGGAGAGCGCAGTTTTTCTCCGGGGATATTCCTCATCCGGATGTGAGAGATGTGAGAAAGGAGGATTATGAATCGAAGGACTTTCATTCCAATCCTGGCCGCGGCGTGGTTCCTGTCGGCCTGCGAGCTTTCCGCGCTCGCGAACCGGGTCTTCGTGTCCGCGCGAGCCGGCAGCGACTCCAACGCGTGCGACAACATTTTGACGCCCTGCCAGACTTTTGCCGGCGCGGTGGCGGAGGTCAATCCGGGAGGCGAGGTCATCGTCCTGGAGACGGGCGGCTACGGACCCGTCACCCTCGCCCATGCCGTCACGATCGACGCGCCGCCGGGGGTGCTCGCCTTCATCCATCCGCCGTCGGGCGCGGCGGTGACGATCAACGCCGGCGCGGGCGACACCGTCGTGCTGCGCGGCCTCGTCTTGAACGGGGGCTCGGCGGACGGAGTCCTGGCAAGCACCGTCGGCCGCCTGGTCGTCGAGGAGTGCGCGATCAGCGGTTTTCCGGGCAGCGGGATCGTGATGACGAGCGCCGGCGCGCTGACCATGGAAGGCACGGACGTGGCGGGCTGCGGTTCCGGCGTGGTCATCGCCAATCCTTCCGGCAACGTGACGGCCTCGATCGACCATTGTCAACTGGACGGGAACAGCAACGGCCTCGTCGCTATCCCCTCGAGTCCGGGAAGCGCGACGGTGACCGTGACGAACTCGACCGCCAACGCGAACTCGCAACGAGGCTGGTACGGCGGCGGAAGCGGCGGCAACGTCGCTCTGAATCTCGAATACTCCGCCGGATCGGGGAACGGAGGCGAGGGACTCGTCGGCCACAGCACGAGCGCCGTGCGTTATTCCCACTGCGTGTTCTCCAACAACGGCGGCGTCGGCGTCGCGCAGTTCTCGACCGGCGTGGTCGAGAGCCGCACCGACAACTCCATCGCCGGCAACGTCCTGGGAGCCACCGGCGGCGTTATCGGCTCCTTCGCGGCGCAGTGAGAGGCCGTCGGTGTCTCTCAGACTCCAGAAAGGGGGATCAATGAACCCCAGGCGATTCCTTGCGGCCCTGGTTCTCGTGTTGTCTCTCGTCCTGGTTTCCGATCTTCACGCGCTGGCGAACCGCGTGTTCGTCTCCGCCCGGAGCGGGTCCGACATCAACGGCTGCGACAATATCGCCACGCCCTGCCAGACCTTCGCGGGGGCGGTTGTCCAGCTCAATCCCGGGGGGGAGGCGATCGTGCTGGACTCCGGCGGATACGGCGCGGTCACCATCACGAAGGCCCTGACGATCGAGGCGCCGCCGGGGGTGCTCGCGTTCATTCACCCCTCGTCCGGGGTCGCCGTCACGATCAACGCGGGCGCCGGCGACACGGTCGTCCTGCGGGGCCTGGTCTTGAACGGCGGCGCGAGCAACGGGATCGTGGTCAACACCGTGGGGGGCCTGGTCGTGGAGGACTGCTCGATCAGCGGCTTCGCTTCCGACGGGCTTCACATGGCCGGAGCCGGCCGGCTGGACTTCAAGAACAGCGACCTGACCGGCTGCGGCGGCTCGGGCGTTCTCATCGACAACCCTACCGGCGCGGTGACCGCGTCGATCGACCACTGCCATCTCGACAACAATGGCCTCGCGGGGTTTCTCTCGAATCATGCGAGCCCCGGCAGCGCCACGACCACGGCGACCCACACGACGGCGAACAACAACGTTCAATACGGGTGGAACTGCGGGTTCGGGGGGAGCGGGATCGACATCCTGAACCTCGAGTTCTGCAGCGGGTCGGGAAACAGCGGAGTGGGTCTTCAGACCAGCAGCCCGAATCCGTCGAGCGCCGTGCGTTATTCGAACTGCGTGTTTTCCAACAATGGGTTGGCCGGCGTGGGCCGCGTCATCGGCCAGGCCGGCGTTGCCGAGAGCCGGGGCAACAATTCGGTCGCGGGAAACGGAGCCTCGAGCAGCGGCGCGATCGGCTCCTTCCCGCCGATGTGAGCCGACCGGCCGCGACCCCTCCACGACTTCTGAAAGGAGCGCTCATGAATCGCAAGGCACTCGTTTCAAACCTGGTCCTGGTGGCTTCTCTCGCCGGCGGGGCCGACCTTCAGGCGCTGGCCAACCGCGTCTTCGTGTCCGCGCGCACCGGCAGCGACGCGAACAGCTGCGACGACATCAACACTCCGTGCCAGACACTGGCGGGCGCCGTGACCCAGCTCAATCCCGGCGGGGAAGCCATCGTCGTGGACACGGGCGGCTATGGTCCGGTCACGATCACGAAATCCCTGACGATCGATGCGCCGCCCGGAGTCCTCGCCTTCATCCATCCCCCCTCCGGCGACGCGATCACGGTCAACGCGGGCGCCAGCGACAAGGTGATCCTGCGCGGCCTGGTCCTGAACGGCGGCTCGGGCAACGGCATCACGGTCAGCGCGGTCGGCGTCCTGACCGTTCAGAATTGCGCGATCACGGGCTTCGCCGGCGACGGGCTTCGGATGGAGACCCCGGGCAAGCTCCTCGTGAAGAACACGAGCGTGAGGCGCAGCTCGGCCGGCATCCGGATCGCCAACACGACCGGAGCGGTCATCGCTTCGATCGATCACTGTCATCTGGACAACAACTCGGCGGGCTTCCGTTCCTCCACGACGAGCCCGGGGAGCTCGACGACAACGGCGACCAATTCGACCGCGAACAACAACACCGTGGACGGCTGGGACTCCGGAGAGAACACCGGGCTGGACATCCTCAGTCTCGAATTCTGCAGCGGCTCGGAGAACGGTTTCGAGGGCATCCGCGGCAACAGCAGCAACGGTTCGAGCGTCGTGCGCTACTCGAACTCCGTCTTTTCCAACAACGCCGTCTTCGGCGTGTCCCGCGTCAACAACGGCACGTTCGAGTCCCGGACGAGCAACACGATCACGGGCAACGGCACGGCGGCGACCAACGGGGTGATCGGCACCTTTTCCCCCCTGTGACGGCCGGGGCGACGACACCGCGGGGACGATGACAGTGGAGACGCGAGATCGAGAAGGAGAACTCATGCGCTCGAAGACTCTCTCATCCGCCCTTGTTCTTGCGGCCTGTCTCGTTCCGGTTTCGGACCTCCAGGCCCTCGCCAACCGGGTCTTCGTGTCGGCCCGCGGCGGCAATGACGCCAACGCCTGCGACAACGTCGTCGCGCCGTGCCAGACCTTCGCCGGAGCCGTGACGAAGCTGAACCCGGGAGGGGAGGCGATCGTGCTCGACTCGGGCGGCTACGGTCCGGTCACGATCACGCAGGGCGTGACGATCGAGGCGCCCTCCGGGGTCACGGCCTTCATCCATCCGCCGTCGGGCGACGCCATCACGATCAACGCGGCCTCGAACGACGTCGTGATCCTGCGCGGGCTCGTGCTGAACGCGGGTTCCGGTAACGGAATCACGGTCAACACGGTGGGCACTCTGGAGGTGGACGGCTGCCTGCTCAGCTCTTTCGGGCAATTCGGGATCGCCATGCTCGGCCCGGGCAACCTGACCGTGACGAACACGGACGTGAGCCACAGCTTCATCGGCGTGGAAATCGAAAATGCGTCCGGGACCGTGACGGCAAGCCTGGACCACTGCCACCTGGACGACAATGCCGCCGGCTTTCGCTCGAAGACCACGACCCCCGGTGTTTCGACGACGACGGCGACCAACTCCACGGCCAACAACAACAGCCAGTTTGGATGGCTCTCCGGAGCGGGATTCGGCTCCGGAGTCAACGTCATGAATCTCGAGTTCTGCAGCGGGTCGGGGAATTTCTTTTCGGGCGCTCAGGGGTTCAGCTCGAATGCATCCAGCGCGCTGCGCTACTCCAATTGCGTGTTCTCCAACAACGGGCAGTTCGGAGTCGAGAGAGGCAGCACCGGCACGGTCGAGACCCGAACGAGCAACTCCCTGACGGGGAACGGATTGGCGCCCACCAGCGGGACCATCACCTCCTTCACGCAACTGTGAGGGAACGTCCTTCCGCCGCATTTCGCGGGAGGGGCGATCATTTTCGACCCCGGCGCCTTCGCGGGGGCACGACGAGCCCCGGCTCTTCGACGACGATGGTGACCAACACGACGGCCAACAGCAACTCCTTTCTCGGGTGGCTCTCCGGAGTCGGAGGCAACGGGACCGACATCCTGAACCTCGAGTTCTGCAGCGGCTCGGGGAACATGTTTGAAGGTCTCGAGAGCAACAGCGCGAATGCCTCGAGCCTGGTGAGTTATTCGAATTGCGTGTTTTCGAACAACGGAAACTGGGGCGTTTTGCGAAGCAACCTGGGCACGGTCGAGACCCGGACCAACAACACGATGACGGGAAACTTCCTGGCCCAGACCAGCGGTCTGATCGTCTTCCTCGCGCCGCTCTGAGAGTGGGACCGTGACGGTCTTCCCGCCCGTCCTCTCTCGCGGGAGCCGGCGCGCCGCGGCTCATACTCGGGGCGCTTCGAGCCGCCTTGAAAGCAAGGAGGAAACGTCTCATGCGCCGACTGCGGATATTCCTCGTGATCCTCTCCCTCACCGCGGGGCTGGCCGTCGCCTCGTCCAGCATGGCCCTGCCCACCGCGTCTTCGCCTCCGCCCGGAGCGGCAGCGACGCGAACTCCTGCGACAGCGTCCTGACCCCCTGCCAGACGCTCCAGGGCGCCGTCAACCAGGTCGCCGCGGGCGGCGAAGTCATCGTTCTCGATTCGGGGGGATATGGCCGGGTCAGCATTGGAAAGGCCGTCAAGATCGAGGCGTCCGCCGGGATCGTCGCGTTCGTGCACCCCTCCAACACGTCTTTTCCGGCCGTGTCGATTTTCGCCGGCGCCGGCGAGTCCGTGGTCCTGCGGGGCCTCGTCCTGAGTGTCGGAGAATCCGACGGAATCGAGGTCGGCAGCGTGGGGGAGCTTCGGGTGGAGAACTGCCTGATCGACGGCTTCGCGCGCGGCATCGATGTTCTGTCTCCCGGACAGCTCGTCGTGGCCGACACCGTCATCAGCAACTCCGGCGCCGATGGAATCAGCCTGAGTCCGAATTCCGGGACACTGATCGCGGCGATCGCGCGCACCCGGTTGGATAGGAATGAGACGGGACTGGGCGTCGGCGGCCTGGGCGCCGTCACCGTGAAGGCCTCGATCAAGGACAGCTTCGCGGTCGGGCAGACCAACGTCGGCTTCGCGCGGACACGTCCGCCGGGGGCGTCTCGGAGTTGAACGTCGAGAACTGCCTGGTGACCAACAACGGGGGCACCGGCATTTTCAGCTATCAAAACGGAGGGACAACGACGGTGCGCGTCTCGAACACGACCGTGACGGACAATGCGACCGGCGTCGCCAACTTCGTCGGCCAGATTCTGAGCCGCGGCAACAACACTGTCGAAGGAAACGGCGCAAACGGGGCCTTCACCGGCACGTTCACCGCGAAGTAGGGGTGCCGTCGGCTCGGGGCGGGCTCGGGCCTCGAGAATCCGCCGGCACCTGGTCGCGGGAGTTATCCTCGGCGCAAAGGAGGAGACCTCTCATGCGCCGATTCCCTGTTCTTGCCACGCTTCTGGTGTTCGCCGGCGGGTCGGGTTTCGCGACGTCCACGCTGGCCCTGCCCAACCGGGTCTTCGCCTCCGCCCGGAGCGGCAGCGACGCGAACTCCTGCGACAGCGTCCTGACCCCCTGCCAGACGCTCCAGGGCGCCGTCAACCAGGTCGCCTCCGGGGGGGAGGTCATCGTGCTCGATTCGGGAGGATACGGCAGGGTGCTGGTCGCCAAGTCCGTCAAGATCGAGGCGCCTCCGGGGATCGTCGCGTTCATGCACCCCTCAAACACGTCTCTGCCGGCCGTGGACATCGTCGCGGGCGCCGCCGACTCCGTCGTCCTGCGCGGCCTCGTCCTGAGCGTCGGAGACCAGGAGGGGATCCGGGTCGGCGCGCTGGGCGAGCTTCATGTCGAGAACTGTGTGGTGGACGGTTTCGGGACCGGGATCCGGGATCAGGCTCCCGGAAAGCTGTTCGTCCTCGATACGATCGTCCGCAACAGCGGCACCGGTATCTCTCTGGAGCCAGTTTCAGGAACGCTGACCGCGGCGATCGAGCGGTGCCGGCTGGACAAGAATGGGAGCGGACTGGCTTCCGGCGGCGGGAGCGCCGTCACTGTGAAGACCTCGATCAAGGACAGCATTGCCGTGGGACAGACCAACGTTGGTCTTCGCGCGGACACACAAACCGGAGGCGTCTCGGACCTCAACATCGAGAATTGTCTGGTGGCCAACAACCACACCGGGATCTTCAGTTTTTCAAACGGCGGTCTCACGACGGTCCGTGTGTCGAACACGACCGTGACGAACAGTGAGGCTTTTGGTGTCAACAACGTCGGCGGAGCGACTCTGACTCGCGGCAACAACACGGTGGAGGGGAACTCGCCGAACGGGTCCTTCACCGGCGCGTTCACCGCGAAATAGAGCCGACTCCGCCGTCCGGGGGTGCCGGGCGCCTGAAGGCGGTGGAGCGCCTGCACGAAAGTCCAAGGCCCCGTGGTTTCCTGAGCGGGACGCTGGCCAACCTGAACCCGGGGCGTATACTTCGCGCCGATCGCGTTGCGAAGACTCTGGACAAAGGAATTGGCGATGATGGCAGGAATGAGAACAACCGCCAGGAAGGCCCGTCGGCGCGCGTTGCTCATTGCCGTTCTGTCCGCGACGCTGGTCTCCGCCATTTATTCGCTCGGCGCCGAGGGGAAGCCGGCGCGGGCGGGTGTGCGGGTGAAGGGCGTCCGCGTCCGCGCCATGAGGCAGGCCGTGGTCAACTTCGGGCAGCTCGCCAGGCGGCAGGCGTCCGGCCGGTTGCCTACGCAAGGCGTGCCGCAGCTCATTCCGGAGCCGAAGGAGATCGACGACAGCGTCTCCGACGGCATCAAGGGGGAGCCGGCGCCAGACGTTCCCGTGGACATCCGCGGGCCCCACGTTCCCTCGCCTGGCCCCGTCAGGAGCTTTGCCGGTCTGGACGACATCGCCCAGGCTCCGCCCGGGACTCCCTTCTTCAACATCCCGCCGGACACGATGGGCGCCGTCGGCACGGACGCGGTCAACAGGGTGTTCGTGAACCTCAACAACAACTACCGGATCGAGAACAAGACGACCGGCGCCCAGATCGGCTCGGACGTCTCCATGCCCAACTTCTGGGCCTCGACGGGCGCCACCAGCCCGTTTGACCCGCGAATCCAGTACGACCCCTACAACGACCGCTGGATCGTGGCGGCGGTCTCGGACGCCGGGCTCTCCACCGCGGCGATCCTCGTCGGCGTCTCCACGACCAGCGACCCGGGCGGGACCTACAGCCTCTTCAAGGTCGCCGCCCGCGTCGGCGGCGATCCGGCCGACGTGAACTTCGCCGATTTTCCGATGCTGGGCTTCAACAAGAACTGGGTCGCGGTCTCGATCAACATGTTCAACAACACGAGCGGCGCCTTCACCGACGGGCGGCTCCTCGTGATCAACTACCCCACGCTCCGCACCGGCACGCTCTCTTCCATGTATTTCACCGGCGTCACCGCCGCCAACGGCGGCTTCTGCATGCACCCGGCGACCACCTATTCGTCGTCCGAGGGCACCGAGTATCTCGTCTCCCACCTGAGCAGCGCCAGCGCCACGTACCGGATGCACACGATCACCGGCACGGCGGCCGCTCCGGTCTTCACTCTCGGGACCACGAAGACGAGACCGGGCGGCGGATGGATCAGTCCCGGCGGGAACATCCTCCCGCAGGCCATGGGAACGTGCACCTCGGCGCCCATGAAGTTTGAGAGCGCCGATGCCTTCGTCCGCGCGAACGTCGTCTTCCGCAACAGCGCCATCTGGTATCCGCAGACGATCGGGCTCCCCTCCGGCGGGCTGACGCACACCGCCGCCCAATGGACCGAGCTCAACACGTCCGGCGACGTCGTGCAGGGAGGGCGCGTCGAGGACGCCACGGCGACGGCCACCAACGGCGGGCTCTGGTACGCGTATCCTTCGATCGCCGTCAACTCCACCGACGACGTGCTGTTCGGCTTCTCGCAGTTCTCCTCGGCGTCCTTCGCGTCCGGGGACTATGCGTACCGCGATCACTCCGACACCGCCGGCACGATCCGCGATCCCGTGATCTTCAAGGCCGGCGAGGATTGCTACAGCAAGGACTTCGGCAGCACACGGAACCGCTGGGGCGATTACAGCCACACGATGGCGGACCCCACGGGAGACTCCAGTTTCTGGACGATTCAGGAATACGCCAAGCTCCAGGCCCCGCCCACCGTCGGGGGCAGCAACAGCAAGTGGGGAACGTGGCTGGCGAAGGTCGACGCGGTCGCCGTCGTCGTGACCGCGACGCCGACGGTGACCGTGACGAGGACGGCCACGCCGACGAATACCGCGACGAGGACGGTCACGGCGACGGGGACGAGGACGGTCACGCCGACGGTGAGCTCGACCAGGACGGTGACAGCCACCGGGACCGCGACCAGGACGGTCACGGCGACGGGGACGAGGACGGTCACGCCGACGGTGAGCTCGACCGTGACGGTGACGGCCACCGGGACCGCGACGAGGACGGTCACGGCGACAGGGACCAGGACGGTCACGCCGACGGTGAGCTCGACCAGGACGGTGACGGCAACCGGGACCGCGACCAGAACGGTCACGGCGACGGGGACGAGGACGGTCACGCCGACAGTGAGCTCGACCGTGACGGTGACGGCCACCAGGACCGCGACCAGAACGGTCACGGCGACAGGGACCAGGACGGTCACGCCGACGGCGAGCTCGACCGTGACGGTCACGTCGACGAGAACCTCCACGAGGACGGTCACGTCGACGCCGACGCGGACCCCCACGATGACGCCGACGCCGACGCGGACCCCGACGCCGATCGTTCTCGCCAACAGGGTCTTCGTATCGGCGCGGACGGGCAACGACGCCAACAACTGCGCTTCGATCCTGACGCCCTGCCAGACACTGGCGGGGGCGGTGGCGGACGTCGCCTCCGGAGGGGAAGCGATCATCCTGGATTCGGGAGGCTACGGTCCCGTCACGATCACGCGCCCGGTGACGATCGAGGCGCCCCCCGGGGTGCTGGCGTTCGTCCATCCCCCCTCGGGGGACGCGATCACGGTCAATGCCGGGGTGAGCGACAAGGTGGTCGTGCGCGGCCTGACCCTGAACGGCGGAGCGGCCAACGGCATTACCCTCAACACCGCGGGCTCCCTTCATGTCGAGAACTGCGTCATCAGCGGCTTCCTCAAAGGGCTCGCGATGACCGGTCCGGGGCTGCTCTTCGTCAAGGACACGGTCATCCGCGGCAACTCCGTGGCCGGTCTCGACATCGCCGTGGCCGCCGGCACGGCCGCGGCCTCGATCGACCGCACCCGGTTCGAGAGCAACGGGGTCGGAGTCGCGGCGGGCAACAGCGGCAAGGCCTCGATCCGGAGCAGCGTGGCGTCGGGCAACGCGAGCGGGCTCACGGCCAACGGGACATCGGCCGAGGTGGACATGGACAAGTGCCTCGTGGCCAACAACGCGACGGTGGGCATCGCTTCGGGCCCCACCGGCGGGTCCGTCCGCGTCACGCGCTCGGTGGTGACGAACAACGGTGTGGGGCTGCAGCAATCCGGGTCCGGCACGCTTCTGTCGCGGACGGACAACACGGTCGAGGGGAACACGACGAACACGTCGGGAACGATCGGGACGTACACGGCGAAATAAGGGACGTTCAAAGGAGAACCGATGACGAGCAAGCGGCTGTTCTGGACGGGAGTGATGATCGTGGTCTGGAGCGTGGGTTTGTCCGGAGAGGCCGGGGCGCTGGCCAACCGGGTCTTCGTCTCGGCGCGCAGCGGGAACGACGCCAACGCGTGCGCGAGCATCCTGACGCCGTGCCAGACGTTCGCGGGAGCGGTGCTGCAGTTAAACCCGGGTGCGGAGGCGATCGTGCTCGACTCGGGCGGCTACGGGGCGGTGACGATCACGCAGGCGGTGACGATCGAGGCGCCGCCGGGGGTCCTGGCGTTCATCCACCCTTCCTCGGGGGAAGGGATCACGATCAACGCGGGTGGGAGCGACACGGTCGTGCTGCGGGGTCTCGTGCTGAACGTGGGTTCGGGCAACGGGATCGTGGTGAACACGGTGGGGGTGCTGCACATCGAGAACTGCGTGATCAGCGGGTTCGTGAACGGGCTGAATTTCCTGTCGACGGGGCAGCTGTTCGTCAAGGACACGATCGTGCGCAACAACAGCAATTTCGGGATCGCGGTCAACGCGGCCTCGGGGACGCCGAAGGCCTCGCTGGACCGGTGCCGGCTGGAGGGGAACCTGGACGGTCTGGCGGTGACGCGGGGGTCCACGACGATCCGTGACAGCGTGGCCTCGGGCAATCTGGTCGGGTTCGCGGGGGCAAGCCTGGCGGCCAACGCGGTGGAGTTGAACATCGAGAACTGTCTGGCGGCGAACAACTCGGCATCGGGCATCACGAGCCAGGGGTCCCTGGCCACGGTGCGGGTTTCTGACACGACGGTCACCGACAACGTCGTCGGCCTGACCCAGTTGAGCAGCGGCGTGATGCTCTCGCGCAGCAACAACACCGTCGAGGGCAACGGGACCGACGGGACCTTCACCGGCAGCTATACCCCGAAGTAGAACGCCCCGGCCGCTCCGCGCGTCTCACCTTCCACGGTCTCCGGCGGGAGACCGGAGCCGGAAGGACGGCGTCGCGCTCTCGCCGTTTGTGGCTTCGCGTTTTTTCCGACGCGGCCCCTGAGAAGAGATCCTCCTCTTTGACCAAAGTCTAGGAGTGAATCTCGAGTTCGCTTTTTTTGCTTGAGTCCTGGCACCGGGCAAGCGTGCCGGCGATATACTCGCGCGCGCAAAGCGTCTGGAAAAATATTTCGAGGGACCAGGGGATGAGCGCTCACCGCCCGCGGAAGAAGGTATTCGGGAGGTGGACTGGCTGCTCACCGGGAGCTCCTGGAAAGGAAACGCCGTGAACCACGAGAAAGTCCCCGCCGGGAAACGTGTGTTCGAGAGGGGGGCGGTCCGGTTCGGACTGGCGATCGCGCTGGTGGCGGCGGCATCAGTCTTTGCGCTGTCTTCGATGGGGGTGGAAGGAAAGAAGGGGACGACGGCGAGGGCGAGAGGCCCCCGCGTCGCGACTGCCGCTCCTCTGAGTCCCAGCGCCGCGGCGCAGATCCAGGCGCTTCTGGACGACAAGAAATCCCGGACTCCCGCTCAACGCAAGGTCGACTCGAACCTCCTCTTCGAAGCAAAGATGAGGCGCGGGCTGGCGATCGCGCCGGGAGTTCCGACGCTCGTGACCGGAATCGAAGTGAGCCCGGCCGGCGAGGTCGTCGTGGACGTCATCGGGAACATCACGCCCTCGCTGCTGGAATCGCTGGCCTCTCTCGGCGGACGGGTGATCGACTCGCGCCCGGCCTATCGGAGCCTCCGGGCGGCGCTCCCGCTCGAGGCCGTGGAGTCGCTGGCCGCGAACCCCGACGTCCTCTTCATTCGTCGCCGCGGGGACGCGATGCTCTCCCGGGAAGAGCCGCCCGCCGAAGTCCTTCCCCGACCGCCGGCCGCGTCCTCACCGGCTCTGGCCGTTCGCCCGGGCTTCACCGCCCGCGCGGCGGAGGTTCGCTCGCAGCTTGCGGCCCTGCTCTCTCGGGGAGGCTCCCTCAAGCCGGCCGCCCTCGCCAAGGTCAACACTTCGGAGGGCGTGAAGACGCATCGCGCCGACCTCGCGATCTCGACCTTCGGGGCCAACGGCTCCGGAGTCAAGGTCGGCGTCCTGTCGGACGGGGTGAACTCCCTGGCCACGGTCCAGGGTTCCGGAGATCTTCCCGCCGTCACGGTCCTGCCCGGCCAGGCGGGCTCGGGAGACGAGGGCACGGCGATGCTGGAGATCGTCTTCGACATCGCGCCCGGCGCGCAGCTCTACTTCGCGTCGGCCTTCACGAGCATCACGAGCTTCGCGCAGAACATCAAGGACCTGCGGACGGCGGGTTGCGACATCATCATCGACGACGTCGGCTATTTCGTCGAGAGCCCGTTCCAGAAGGGACAGACCGGCGGCGTCGCGTCCACGAGCAACGGCGGGATCGTCACGCAGGCCGTGAACGATGTGACCGCCGCCGGCGCGCTCTATTTTTCCTCGTCGGCCAACTCGGGCGGCAAGGACAAGGGCACGTCGGGCACCTGGGAAGGGGACTTCGTGGACGGCGGAGCGGCGGGACCGCCGATCACCGGCGTCGAGACAGGCAAGCTTCACAACTTCGGCGGCCAGAACTTCGACGCGATCACGAAGGCCGGGGGTCCCGCCGTCCTCTTCTGGTCGGATCCTCTGGGCGGTTCCTCCAACGACTACGACCTCTTCCTCCTGAACTCGACGGGCGCGTCGATCGTCTCGGTCTCCGACGACACTCAGAACGGAACGCAGGACCCCATCGAGTTCATCGGCTCGACGCCCTTGAACGACCGGCTCGTGATCGTCAACTTCCTGGGCGCCGCTTCGGCGCGGTTCCTGCACCTGGACACCAGCCGCGGCCAGCTGGGTCTCAACACGCAGGGGAGCACGCACGGGCACAACTCGCCGGCGGCCGCCAACGCTTTCGGCGTCGCGGCGTCGCCGGCCTCGACCGCCTTCGGGCCCCCGCCCAATCCGACGGGCCCTTATCCGAGCCCCTTCAGTTCCGCAAACCTGATCGAGCTCTTCAGCTCGGACGGGCCCCGCCACTATTTCTTCAACGCCGACAGCTCGGCGATCACGCCCGGGAATTTCCTTTCGGGCGGCGGGCAGATCGTGCAGCAGCCGCTGATCACGGCGGCCGACGGGGTCAGTTGCGCGGCCCCGGGATTCAACCCGTTCTTCGGGACTTCGGCGGCCGCCCCTCACGCCGGGGCGATCGCCGCGCTCGTCAAGTCGAAGAATCCCGCCCTGACCGCGGCGCAGATCAGCACCATCCTGACTTCGACGGCGATCGATATCGAAGGGGCCGGGACCGACCGGAACAGCGGCTTCGGGATTCTCGACGCGTTTTTGGCGGTCCAGGCCGCGGGTCCGGGCGGGACCATGACGCCGACCAATACGCCCACGAGGACGAACACGCCGACGAACACGCCGACGCGGACGCCGACGCGGACGCCGACTCCGACGCGGACGCCGTTCGCGCTGGCGAACCGCGTCTTTGCGTCCGCACGGTTGGGCAACGACGTGAACGCCTGCAACTCGATCCTGACGCCGTGCCAGACGTTGACGGGCGCGGTGGCACAGGTGGCGAGCGGCGGGGAAGTGATCATTCTGGACTCCGGGGGTTACGGCGCGGTCACGGTGACGCGGGCCGTGACGATCGAGGCGCCCCCCGGCGTGCTGGCGTTCATCCATCCTTCCTCGGGGGTCGGGATCACGGTCAATGCCGGTGCCGGCGACACGATCGTGCTGCGCGGGCTGACGTTGAACGGGGGGCTGGCCAACGGGATCACGGCCAATACCTTCGGGTCGCTCCACGTGGAGAACTGCGTGATCAACGGCTTCCTGACCGGCTTGTCGATGACGGGGCCGGGGCAGCTCTTCGTCAAGGACACGATCATCCGCGGCAACTCGGTGTCCGGGGTGAACCTGGTGGTGGCGTCGGGGACGGCGACGGCCTCGATGGACCGCTGCCGCTTCGAGAGCAACGGCGTGGGCCTGACGGCCGGGACGAGCTCGAAGGCCACGGTGCGGCAGAGCGTGGCGTCGGGCAACACGAGCGGGATGGTGGCGAACGGTTCCGGGGCGGAGCTGGACATCGACGCGTGTCAGGTGGCCAACAACGCGACGGTGGGCATCGCTTCGGGCCCCTCCGGCGGCTCCGTCCGAGTCACGCGCTCGGTGGTGACGAACAACGGGGTGGGGCTGCAGCAATCCGGGTCGGGGACGCTTCTGTCGCGGACGGACAACACGGTCGAGGGGAACACGACGAACACGTCGGGAACGATCGGGACGTACACGGCGAAATAAGGGACGTTCAAAGGAGAACCGATGACGAGCAAGCGGCTGTTCTGGACGGGAGTGATGATCGTGGTCTGGAGCGTGGGTTTGTCCGGAGAGGCCGGGGCGCTGGCCAACCGGGTCTTCGTCTCGGCGCGCAGCGGGAACGACGCCAACGCGTGCGCGAGCATCCTGACGCCGTGCCAGACGTTCGCGGGAGCGGTGCTGCAGTTAAACCCGGGTGCGGAGGCGATCGTGCTCGACTCGGGCGGCTACGGGGCGGTGACGATCACGCAGGCGGTGACGATCGAGGCGCCGCCGGGGGTCCTGGCGTTCATCCACCCCTCATCGGGGGAAGGGATCACGATCAACGCGGGTGGGAGCGACACGGTCGTGTTGCGCGGCCTCGTCCTGAACGTGGGTTCGGGCAACGGGATCGTGGTCAACACGGTTGGGGTGCTGCACATCGAGAACTGCGTGATCAGCGGGTTCGTGAACGGGCTGAATTTCCTGTCGACGGGGCAGCTGTTCGTCAAGGACACGATCGTGCGCAACAACAGCAATTTCGGGATCGCGGTCAACGCGGCCTCGGGGACGCCGAAGGCCTCGCTGGACCGGTGCCGGCTGGAGGGGAACCTGGACGGTCTGGCGGTGACGCGGGGGTCCACGACGATCCGTGACAGCGTGGCCTCGGGCAATCTGGTCGGGTTCGCGGGGGCAAGCCTGGCGGCCAACGCGGTGGAGTTGAACATCGAGAACTGTCTGGCGGCGAACAACTCGGCATCGGGCATCACGAGCCAGGGGTCCCTGGCCACGGTGCGGGTTTCTGACACGACGGTCACCGACAACGTCGTCGGCCTGACCCAGTTGAGCAGCGGCGTGATGCTCTCGCGCAGCAACAACACGGTCGAGGGCAACGGCACCAACGGGACTTTCACCGGCACCTACACCGCGAAGTAAGGGTCGCGGCGAACTCCATGCTCAATTCCCGAGCCGGGTGTCATCGAGGCGCAGGAGCGCATTGATCCGCTTCCACGCGATCGTCCGCGTTTCGGCGCTGCTCGGCCTGGCGGGCCTGGCGGCCTTTCCCGCGCCCGCGCGGCAGGGCGGCATGGCCGAAGCTTCGCGAAGGGTCGCCGTTTCCGCCCGAAGACGCGGAAATCCCCGGATCCACCTGCAGGACGGCCAGGAGCTGGCGGTCGACTTCGCCGGATCGGCAACGGCGCGTCTCTCGGAATCGGGCGCGGCGCTGTCTCTTTGCTCGGCCGACTTCGACGAAGACGGCGTGCCGGACCTGCTGGCTGGCTACGGGGCCGCGGGCGGAGGCGTCCTGGCGCTCTGGCGCGGCAACGAGGACACGCTCCATCCCAACGGTCTCGAAGCGCAGAGGCGCAGGGCGAGGGGCGAGTTCACCGACTCTCCCTTCCTCAAGGCGCAGCGGGCTTTCGAGTTGCCGGAGGCGCCGGATCTGATCGCCGCCGGGGATTTCGACGGCGACGGGCACGCGGACGTCCTCTTCGCGGCCCGCGGCTCCTCAACGCTGTATCTCCTTTCCGGAAACGGGCGCGGCGCGCTCGGTTCGTTGCGGTCGAGAGACCTGCCGGGCGCCGTCACGGCGATGGTGGCCGGCGTCATGGATCCTCGCGGGGCGCGCCTGGGTGTCGCGGTCGCCGTCGTGGCTGGCCGCAGCCCGTCGCTCCTCCTCTTCGGACCGGAGCCGCTCCTGGAGACTCCCGATTTGATCGCCCTGCCCGAGTCCGCGACCGCGCTGGCCCTCGGCCGCCTGGACGACGATCCCTTTCCCGACATCGCCGTGGCGGGCGCGAGCGAGCTTCTCTTCGTGCACGGGCGCGCCGGCGCTGTCGCCGCGGAGGAGACCGATCTTGCCCGCGAAGCGGTGCCCCGGCGCGTCGAGCGGCGTTCTCTCCCGTTCGCCGTCACGGCAGTTGCAACGGGGGCGTTCGGGCCCGGTTCACGGGAGGGCGTTGGGCTGCTGGCGGAAGACGGCCGGGCATATCTGCTGCTCCCTCGGGAGGAGCCCGCGCCGCCGGGAGGAACTGGTGACGGGGCGATGGCGCTGTCGCGGCAGCCCGGGCAGGCGGCGGCGCCGAGCCCTTTCTTCCCGGGAGGCGCGAAGCCGGCTGCCCGGGCGACCCGCGCCGCGGATCTGAGGAACTGGGACCTGACCGAGACCGGCGGCGAACAGGCCGCGGGCGGCCGGTCTCTCGTTGCCGCGAGGCTCTCGGGCAGCGTGGGCGACGACCTGGTTCTCGCCGACGCCACCTCGAACCGCATTCACATTGTCTCGGCCGGAGTCTCGGAAAAGGGCCGGTCCGAGTTCGCGCTCGCGGCCCTGCTGGATGTGGCGAGCAGCCCGGTCGCGGTTCTCCCGATGCGCCTGAACGCGGACGCGGTGAGCGATCTCATCGTTCTTCGCTCGGGCTCGGTCGCTCCCGCCGTGGTGCTGTCGGCGTCGGCGCTGACGCTGACGGTCAACACCAACGGCGACACGCCCGACGCCACCCCGGGCAACGGGATCTGCGCGGACTCGGTGGGCAACTGCACGCTGCGGGCGGCGATCCAGGAAGCCAACGCGAGCGCCGGGGCCGACACGATCAACTTCGGGATCTCTGGCGCGGGCGTTCACACGATTACCGTCACGTCGTCGCTGCCGACGATCACGGGCGCCGTGACGATCGACGGGACGACGCAGTCGGGTTACGCGGGTCTGCCCTTGATCGAGGTCAAGGGCGCGACCGGGCAGATCGGCCTGACGATCCAGGTCAGCGACTGCGTGATCCGGGGCCTGGCCATAAACGGTTACGAGGCCTCCGGCTCGACCGGCGGAGTCGGGGTCTACATCACGTCGGTCGGGCCGCTGGTGAAGAACGCGCTGCTGGAGGCCAACTTCATCGGAACCGACCCGACCGGGACGCTTGCCAAGCCCAACCACCTCGGCATCGACGTCGAGAACACCTCGCTCAACGTGGTCGGCGGGACGACGGCCGCGGCGCGGAACTTGATCTCCGGTAACAGCCTGGTCGGCATCCAGGTCATCGGCCCGGGCGCCTCGAACAATAGCTTCCAGGGCAACTCTGTCGGGACGAACGTCGGCGGGACGGCGGCGGTTCCCAACGCGTTCGCCGGATTCAATCTCTTCGCCGACAACACGGTCGTGGGCGGCGCGGCAGCGGGGGCGGGCAACGTCATCTCCGGCAACGGCGGCGGCGGCCTTTTCACGTCCCAGTTCTGCGCGCCGTCCTGCTTCGGCTCGGGCACGATCGTCAAGGCCAACAAGATCGGAACCAACCCGGCGGGGACCGCCGCGGTGGGCAATACCCGCGGCGTCCTCACCTCCTCGCCCGGTTCGCCCAACACGACCATCGCCAACAACCTCATCTCCGGAAATCCCTCCGGCGGAATCCAGATTGACGAATCGTTGACGGGGGTGACGACGATCACCGGCAATTTCATTGGCACCGATGTCACCGGCACCATGAAGATCCCCAACAGCGCCAACAGCGGGATCCTCATTCATACGACCAGCGCCAGCGCTCAAGTCGTCGTCGGCGGCGCCGCCGGTACGACGCCCGGCGGATCCTGCACCGGCTCCTGCAACCTCGTTTCCGGAAACGATCCCTACGGCATCTACGCGTTCGGCTCGGGCCCGGTCTCGATCGTCAACAACTTCATCGGCACCGACGTGACCGGGACCGTCGCCCTGGGCAACGACCCCGGCGGCGTCGTCCTGGCGGCGGCCGGAAAGACCCTCGGCTCCTCCACGGCAAGCGGCAACCTGATCTCCGGAAACGGCAACGAGTTCTTCGGCGGCTTCGGCGTCCAATCGCTGAGCGCCGCCAGCCCCGGCAATACGATCAAGGGAAACCTCATCGGCACCACCACCTCCGGCAACGGCGCGCTCCCCAACCTCGGCGACGGGGTGATCCTCGGCGCCTCGGACTCCCTCGGCAGCGTCAGCGATCCCAACGTCATCTCCGGCAACCTCGGCAACGGCGTCTCCATCCCGTCCGGAGCCACGTTCAGCAGCGTGCTCGGCAACCGCATCGGCTTGAAAAGCAACGGCACGGCTCTCGGCAACGGCTTCGACGGCGTCAACAGCGGCGCTTCCGATGTCGCGATCCAGGGCAATCAGATCGCCTTCCATCCCGGCAACGGCGTCACGGTCAGCGGCTCGGCCGTCCGCGACTCGATCCGCGGCAACGCGATCCACCACAACTCGGGACTGGGCATCGATCTCGGCGGCGACGGCGTGACTCCCAACGACGCGGGGGACGGCGACTCCGGCCCCAACGACCTGATGAACTTCCCCGACGGCATCACGACGGAGTGGGACAGCATCCACAACCAGACGACGTTCCGCGGCCACATCGACACCCCGAGTCCGAACACCGTCGCGATCGATCTCTTCGCCAACTCGGTCCACGATCCGACCGACCACGGACAGGGGGAGGTGTTCCTGGGCACGGCCTCGCCGGACACCAACGGCTTCTTCTGCCTGACGATCGCCGGGCTGCCCCCGTTCGTCGTCGGCACTCCCCCTTCCGGCACTCTCGCGGCGCCCCCGTGGGTGAGCGCCACGGCGACGAACACGTTCGGCTCGACCTCCGAGTTCTCGGCGACGAGCAACGCGGTCGAGCTCGACGCCCTCGAGGTCAACCAGAGCATCCAGGACTTGAACAACAGCATCCCGCTGATCAAGGACAAGGCGACGTACGTCCGCGCGCAGATCGAGACCACGAGCCCGACCGGGCCCGCCGTCGCCTTGACCTTGCGCCTGCACGGCTTCCGCGGCGGGAGCGAGCTGGCGGGCTCCCCGGTCACGCCGTTGAACTTCGACGTCTTCGCGGCCAAACTGCCGTCCGCCTTCAACCGCGCCTACATCACCAACACGGCGAACTTCCGGCTGCCCGACTCGTGGCTGAACGGGACGATCGAGCTGCGCCTCGAGCGCACAGACGGGCCGCTCGCCTGCAAGGAGGCGGCGGACCAGGGGGCCATCGGAACCTGCAGCGATTGCCGCGTCCAGGTGACGTTCGAGGAAGGCTCCACGGTCCCGTTGAAGCTCCCGCTCGTCTCCTGGATAGACGCCGGTGACAACCTCCACGTCTGGGACGACGCCCACATCGACGGGTTGATTCGCCAGATCCTCGCGATGTACCCGGTCGCCTCTCTCCCGGACGTGCAGCGGGGGTTGGTGGCGTATCCGCGCTTCATTCCAAACGCCGCGGGCAACGTCAGTCGTCTGGGTTTCGTCAACCTGAAACTCAAAGCCCAACGAATGCTCGACGGCTGCTTCCTGGCCGCGTGCCAGCGGATCTACTACGGCGTCATCAAGGACATCAATCTCGGCGGCGAGGCGAACGACATCCCCGGCATCGTCGCTTCGGGAGACCTGCCTGAGGACGCCTACAGCCGGCGCAACCGGCACACGCACGAGATCGGACACCTTCTCGGCCGCGACCACGCGTCGAGCCTCGCGCTCTTCGGGAACTGCGTCGACAATAACGGGAACCCGGACCTGACGACGGTGAGCGGCGCCTGCCAGGAGTGCGCGGACAACCCGCAGAAGGCCGGCACGTTTCCAAATTTCTTCAACGTCGCCCTGGGCCTGGAGGCGACGCTCGGTCCCATGAACTCCGGGGAGAGCGCGAAGATCTACGGAATCGACACGAGCGAGGGGGCGCCCAAGCTGCCCGACCCGGACAACCATTTCGAGGTCATGAGCTACTGCTTCAACGACCCGAACTGGAGATGGATCTCGGACTTCACGTACCGGGGGATCCATACGACCATCACGACGCGGTTTCCGCCGAGCCTCCGGTCGGCGCAGACGAAGAAGGCCGCGACGCCGCAGGACTACATGCTCTTCCGCGGCGTCGTGGACGTCGAGGCGGACGCCGCGCAGTTCGATTCCGTGGTGCGGCTCCCGGCGTCGGGGACTCCCGAGTCTCCGCCGATCGGCCCGTACACGCTCGAGCTCCGCAACGGCGCCGACGCGATCGTTGCCCAGGTTCCCTTCGAGCCCGCGCGCAGCGTCCCCGAGCCTCCGGCGACGGCCACGACCGGCAGAACGTTCCTGATTCCCGTTCCGTTGGACGCGACGATCAAGAAGGCCGTGGTCTCCCACAGCGGCACGCCGATCGCGACCCGAATCGCCAGCGCCAACCCTCCGACCGTCGCCGTCACGTTCCCCAACGGCGGAGAGAACATCACGACGGGCACGGTCCTGCTCCAATGGACGGCGAGCGATCTCGACGCAGATCCGCTGACATTCGCCGTTCAGTTCAGCGCCGACAACGGCGCCACCTGGGACACCCTCGCCCTCGACTGGCCCGATCAGAGCCTCTCGGTCCCCCGCAGCTCACTGAAGAAGACGACGGCCGGTTTGATCCGCGTCATCGCGTCGGACGGCTTCAACACGGCGGTGGACCAGTCCGACGCCGTTTTCACGGTCGCCAACAACCCGCCCTCCGTCTCGATCGTCTCGCCCACCGCCGGCCAGCTCTTCGCGGGGAGCCAGCAGATGGTCTTCGAGGCCTTCGCGCACGACGTCGAGGACGGCCTCCTCTCCGGGGCGAGCGTGCAGTGGACCTCGAACGTGGACGGAAGCCTGGGGAGCGGAACGGCGCTCCTGAAGCAGGCGAACCAGCTCACTCCGGGCAGCCACACGATCACGGTCACGGCGACGGATTCCGGGGCCCTCATGGCCCAGGCTTCCGTCATCATCAGCGTCGGCGTCGCGCCCCCGGCGACGTACGCCGACCTCTCGATCTCCGAGGGCCTGTCCCCGGAGCCGCCGGTCGCGGGCATGCCCATGATCGTGACGCTGAACGTCTCCAACTCGGGGCGCGACACGGCGACGAGCGTGACGGTGACCGACACCCTGCCGACCGGGTTCTCCTTCGGATCCGCCGGCGCGACGCAGGGGAGTTGCGGCCAGTCGAGCGGCGTCGTGACCTGCAACCTCGGGACCCTCGCCGCCGACGCCACGGCGACGGTCACGATCAGCGGCGCTCCGACAACGCCGGGACAGAAGACCAACGCGGCCTCGGTCACGGCGGGTCAGACCGATCCCACGCCGGCCAACAACATGACGAGCCTCGAAGTGCTGGTCGAGCCGGCCCTGCCGACGATCTCCAATCCGTCGAACCTGACGGTCTGCCCCGGCGGATCCGCGGTCTTCTCCGTCACGGCTTCGGGAACCGCGCCGCTGACCTACCTGTGGCGCAGGAACGGCTTCGCGCTGGCCGACGGGGGCGCCGTCTCCGGCTCGCAGACCGCCATGCTCACCATCAACCCCTTCGCTCCCGGGGACGCCGGCAGCTACGACGCCACCGTGACCGACGGTTTCGGGCAGAGCAAGACGTCCGCGGCGGCGACGCTCTCCATCGGCACGATTCCCTCCGCGGCGATCACCGCCCCCTCCTCGGTGCCGCCGCATGGCGTCGGGCTCGTCGCGTCCGTTCCGGACGCCGGCGGCGGGGCGACGTACGCCTGGACGATTTCCAACGGAACGATCACGGGCGGCCAGGGGACGCGCTCGATCACCTTCACGGCCGGCTCGTCGGGAGTCGTCGGCCTCGGCGTCACGGTCGAGACTTCCCCCGGCTGCGTCGCGATGGGGACGAAGGACGTCTCGATCACCCCGACGGCCAACCGGGTCTTCGCGTCGGCGCGCACAGGCAGCGACGGGAACGCCTGCAACTCGATCCTGACGCCGTGCCAGACGCTGGCGGGGGCGGTGGCCCAGGTCGTGGCCGGCGGCGAGGTCATCATCCTGAACTCGGGAGGCTACGGTCCCGTGACGATCACGCGGGGGGTGACGATCGAAGCGCCCCCCGGAGTGCTGGCCTTCGTGCATCCCCCGTCGGGAGACGGCCTGACGATCAACGCGGGAGGGAGCGACACGGTCGTGGTGCGCGGCCTGACCCTGAACGGCGGCGCGGCCAACGGCGTCACGGTCAATTCCGTCGGCGCCCTGCACATCGAGAACTGCGTGATCAGCGGATTCACGACCGGGCTGTCGATGAGCGGGGCGGGGCAGCTTTTCGTGAAGGACACGATCGTGCGGGCGAACTCGGTGGCCGGCATGAACATCGCCGTGGCGTCGGGCACGGCGGCGGCCTCGATCGACCGCAGCCGGTTCGAGAGCAACGGGACGGGAGTGAAGGCGGGCGGCGGCGCGATCGCCTCGATCCGGCGCAGCGTGGCCTCGGGGAACGCGAGCGGGCTGGTGGCCGACGGCGCGGGGGCGGAGCTGGACATCGACGCCTGCCTCGCGGCCAACAACGGGACGGTGGGGATCGCCGCCGGCCCCTCGGGCGGGACCGTCCGGGTCTCCCGCTCCGCCGTGACGGACAACGCGGTCGGCCTGCAGCAGTCCGGCTCCGGCGTCCTGCTCTCGCGGACCGACAACACCGTCGAGGGGAACACGGCCGACACGTCGGGAACGATCGGCGGCTACACGCCGAAGTAGGCTGGACCGGAGCCGCTACATCGGCGAGAAAGAAATGACGCCCCCGGCCGTCGGACCCGTCGTGTTGCCGGTGATCGTGTTGTTCCCGCGCGTTTCGATGGTCCCGGCGCCGAGGCGCCTGACGCCCAGCGCGTTGTTCGCGAACACACAGTTGGAGTAGCGCACGGCGCTCGCGGGGTTTTGGCTGACTCCCAACAACCCTTCGAAGGCGTTCTCCGAGCCCGTGCAGAACTCGAGATTGAGCAGATCCGTGCCGATGCTGCTGTCTCCACTGAGCCAGCCGCTGTCGGAATTGTTGTTCGCGGTGGTGTAGGTCGCGACGGTCGTCGAGCTGCCCGGAGCCGTCGTCGAGCCGTCGAAACCGAACCGGTTGTTGTCCAGGTGGCAATGATCCACGGACGCCCGCACCGCGCCGCTCGCGCTGATGATCCTGAGTCCGATGTCGCAGGCTTTGATGTCCGTCCCCTTCACGTTGAGCGTTCCGCCCGCGAGCATCTCGATCCCGTAGAACGCGAATCCCGTGATGAAGCAGTTCTCCACGTTCAACGTGCCGACGGAGTTGACCGTGATCCCGTTTCCCGATCCGCCATTCAGGACCAGCCCCCGCAGGGTGACCGCGCCGGTTCCGGCCGTGACGGTGATCGCGTCGCCCGAAGAGGGGTGGATGAACGCCGTCACGCCCGCCGGCGCCTCGATCGTCATTCCCTTGGTGATCGTGACGGGGCCATAGCCTCCCGAGTCGAGCACGATCGCCTCTCCCCCCGCGTTGAGCTGCAGGACCGCCCCGGCGAATGTCTGGCAGGGTGTGTTGACGTTGTCACAGGAGTTGGCGTCGTGCCCGGATCGGGCCGAGACGAAGACACGGTTGGCGAGACCCAGAGCCGGGGAGGCCGCCGCGAGGCAGAGAACGGACAGGGAAAGACCGGCGAACAGGCGCCGAGCGTTCATGGGAAACCCTCCTTGAAGAGAAGAAGCTCTTCGAAGGGATTCTATGCGGCCGTGCCTCTCGGCCCGGGGAGGGCTCGACCGGGAGAGTCCGAGTTACGAGCTGGAGTAACCTCTCGATCGAAAGAAAAGGAGGGGAAATGACTCACTCGAGGCTGCGCGGCATCGTCCTGGCATTCCTCGGCGCGTCCCTGGTTTCGTCCAGCGTTCACGCCCTGGCAAATCGTGTCTTCGTGTCGGCCCGGAGCGGAAACGACGCGAACTCCTGCGACAACGTCCTCACGCCGTGCCAGACCTTCGCGGGGGCGGTCGTGCAATTGAATCCGGGAGGGGAGGCGATCGTGCTCGACTCGGGGGGCTACGGCCCCGTCACGATCACGAAGGCGCTGACGATCGAAGCGCCGCCCGGAGTCCTGGCCTTCATTCATCCGCCTTCCGGCGACGCGATCACGGTCAACGCGGGATCCTCGGATACCGTCATTCTCCGCGGTCTGACCTTGAACAAGGGGAGCGCCTACGGGATCCTGATCAACACCGCCGGGTCGGTGCACATAGAAAACTGCGTGATCAGCGGCTTCGCTTTCGATGGGATCGCCGTGAAGGGCCTGACCTCGGTCTATGTCAAGGACACGATCTCTCGGGGCAACTTCAGCGGCTTGAACGCCGCCGTCCTGTCGGGTTACGCCTCGGTGTCGGCCGAGCGCTGCCGGTTCGAGCAGAACCAGGACTACGGGATCGCCATTGTCGTCCAGGCGAAGGCCTCGGTCCGCAACAGCGTCATGTCGGGCAACGGGAACAGCGGCATCCTCGCGTCGACGGGCACGGCGACCGGCATGCCCGAGATCAATGTCGAGAGCTGCCTCGTCGCCAACAACAATGTCGGAATCCTATCGAACGGAGGCTCCGGAGGCCATGGAACGATCCGGGTTTCGGACACGACGGTCACGGACAACGTGACCGGGCTCGCCGTCAACGGTGGCGGCGTGATCCTCTCACGCGGCAACAATTCGGTCGGGGGCAACGGAACGGATACTTTCGGCGTCATCGGCTCTTTCTCCCCCCTGTGATGCGGCGCGCATCTCACCGGGCAACCAGAAACGCTCCGTTGCGGTCGGGTCGGGAACAAGGCGACCCCCTCCGGAAACCCGCCGAAACCGAGCCCGCACTCCGCGGAAGGTTGAGCCGGGCATTGATCGGGGTCTCCTGCGCGGGCGCGATCGCGGCGGCGGGTCTCGCCGGCCGGGCCGGGGAGGACCGCTTTCCGTATCCGGAGGGGGAGGAGATCCGCCAGGGCGTGGCCCGGGTCGCCCTTCTCTCCGGGAGCGTCTCGTTCTGCCGCGGAGACGATCCGCGCGCCTGGAGGAAGGCGGCCGTCAACGCGCCGCTGACCTCCGGAGACCGAGTCTTCGCGGGGAAGGACGGCCGGGTCGAGCTCGAGCTGCCGGGCGGAAACTTGATCGAGCTCGGACTGCGGACGGAGCTCTCTCTCGTCAACGTCGGCGGCGAGACGCGGCTGGGCGTCCGCTCGGGCGTCGCGTCGTTCTCCCTGCGGCGCGTTCTCGAGGAGGAGACGTTCGAGGTGGACACGCCCGCCGCGGCCGTGACCCTGCGGGCAGGCGACTACCGCATCGAAGTGGCGGCGGCGAAGAGCGCGAGCGCGCTCGTCGTGGTCCGGCGCGGGGCGGCCACCGCGGCGGCGGGAGGGGGAGAGCTCCCGGTCGGACCCGGCCAGCAGTTGCGGATCGAAGGGAGGGACTCGCCGCGATACGACCTCGAGAAGGCGGCGGCTCCGGACGCCTGGGACCGCCGCGTCGAGGAGCGGGCGGGCCGGTTCCGCGAGGTCCGCTCCTCGGCCTACGTCCAACCCGAGGTCGTCGGCGCCGCGGATCTCGACGAGTTCGGGCGCTGGGAGAACACACCCGACTACGGCAACGCGTGGACGCCTTCGAACGTGGACCAGGACTGGCAGCCGTACCGCGCCGGCCACTGGCTCTGGCAGGACCCGTGGGGCTGGACCTTCGTCGGCGAGGAGCCGTGGGGTTGGGCCCCCTACCACTCCGGGCGATGGGCGGTCTATCCGTCCGGCTGGTTCTGGGTGCCCGATAGCCCGACGGCCCGTTACGTCGCGTACGCGCCGGCGCTCGTGGCCTTCCTCGGCGGGGGCGCCGACGGGACCGTGGCGGAGGGCTTCCACGGCGGCGGCGACGTCGGGTGGTTTCCGCTGGCGCTGCAGGACCCGTTCTATCCGTGGTGGATTCCGCGCCTGGACGTGCACCTGACGAGCGTCACGGCGTTCGTCTATCGCAATCGCAAGCGCGTCACCGTCGTCTCCGCGAAGAACTTCGTCTCCGGCGCCTCCGTGCGGGCCAGCCTCGTACGGGACGCGGCGCTTCTCCGGGAAGCCGAGGGCGTTCCCGTTCTCCGGGTCCCGCTGCCGCTGTCCCCGACGCGGAATTCTCTTCACGCGGCGGCCGGGGCGAGAGAAGGGCGGGCCGAGCGGCCTTCCGCGGCGATCCTGGCTCGGCCGATCGTGGTCCGCGCGGCGCCTCCCCCCGGACCGCCGGACTTCGACGCGAAGCTCGAGGTCATCCGGGAGAATCGCGGCGCCCCGGTTCCTCCCTCCGTCGCGTTGAGGATCCGGCAGGCCGAGAAGCGCGGCGCCTCGACGGCGGCCGCCGTCATTCCCGCGGCCGCGCCCGGGAGCCGCCTGACCCTGGCGCCCCGTTCTCCGGGCTCCTCGGGACCGCTCCCGCAGCCGATCGCGCCCGCGACCGGCCCGCCCCCGCGGTTGACGGCGCCCGCGCGTCCGCCCGAGCAGCCCTGAGAAGCCGCCTCCCGCGAGAGAAAAGAGAAAGGGGAGGCCGAACGAACTCGACGGCGCCCCGGATCTCGACCGCTTTGGTACTGTTCGCGGCGTGAAGAAGGTCCTCCATGTCGTCGGGGCGAGGCCGAACTTCATGAAGATCGCGCCGGTGATGGAGGCCCTCTCGGAGGAGAGCGGCATCGAGCAATTCCTCGTGCACACCGGGCAGCATTACGACGAGCGGATGGCGAAGGTCTTCTTCGCCGACCTCGGTCTGCCCACGCCCGACCGGGACCTCGGCGTCGGGAGCGGGACCCAGGCGGAGCAGACGGCGGCGGTCATGGTCCGGCTGGAGAGGGTCGTCGAAGAGGAGCGGCCGGACCTCCTCGTCGTCGTGGGGGACGTCAACTCCACCCTCGCGGCCGCGATCGTGGCCGCCAAGGCGCGCGTCCCGCTGGCCCACGTCGAGGCGGGGCTGCGCTCCTTCGACCTCTCGATGCCGGAGGAGATCAACCGCATGGTGACGGACCGGCTCGCGACCCTTCTGCTGACGCCCTCTCCGGACGCGGGCGAGAACCTGAGAAAGGAAGGGGCCCCGGAGGAGCGGATCCACTTCGTCGGGAACGTGATGATCGACACGCTGCTGCGCCACCGGGGGGCGGCGCCGTGGGAGGAGACGCGAGCCCGTTTCCGGCTCGAGCACCGCGGTTTTGCGGTCCTGACCCTGCACCGGCCGGCGAACGTCGATTCTCCGGACGCGTTCTCGAGGATCCTCGACCGGCTCCGGCCGATCGCCTCGAAGTTCCCGATCCTGTTTCCCGTCCATCCCAGGACGGCGCGCCGGATCGCCGAGAACGGCCTGGAGGAGAAAGCGTCGTTCCTCGCGGCCGTCGAGCCGCTCGGTTACCTCGAATTCCTCGCTCTCATGGACCACGCCGCGCTCGTGCTGACCGACTCGGGAGGAATCCAGGAAGAAACGACCATCCTGGGCGTCCCCTGCTTCACCCTCCGGGACAACACCGAGAGGCCGGTCACGGTCGAGCAGGGAACCAACACGCTCGTCGGCGCCGACGGCGCGGCGCTCCCGGCGGCCTTCGAGGAATTCCTTCGGGCCGGCGGAAAGAAGGGCCGCATTCCGGAGAAGTGGGACGGGCAGGCGGGGCGGCGCGCGGCGAGAGTCTTCGCCGGGGCGCTCGCCGGACTCGAGGAGAGCCGCTGATAAAATGAGAAGAGTGCCTGTCGCCGCGCCCGGCTCCGGATCTCCCAGCGCGTGCGGATAGCATTCCTGTCGCACTACTTTCCGCCGGAGATCGGCGCTCCCGCGGCCCGCGTGTCGGAGCTCGCGAAGGTCTGGGCACAGCGGCACGAGGTGATCGTGCTCACCGGGTTCCCGAACCACCCGACGGGACGGATCCCGCCGGAGTACCGCGGGCGTCTCTTCGCGAGGGAAGAGCGGGACGGTTACACGGTCCTGCGCTCGTGGCTCTACGCGACCCCGAACAGGGGCTTCCTGCGCCGCACTCTCGGGCACCTCTCCTTCATGGTGAGCGGGTTTCTCTCGGGCGCGTTCCGGATGGCCCGGCCCGACGTCATCGTGGCGACGTCCCCGACGCTCTTCTCGGTGATCGCGGCCCGGGCGCTGGCGATCCGGCACCGGGCCCCCTTCGTCTTCGAGGTGCGGGACCTCTGGCCCGGGATCTTCGTGGAGCTCGGCGTTCTCCGCAACCGCTTCCTGATCCGGACGCTCGAGAGGATCGAGCTGTGGCTCTACCGGAGGGCCGCGCTCGTCGTGACCGTGACCCGCGGCTTCGCGGAGAACATCGCCGCGCGCGGGATCCCGGCCGCGAAGCTCCTCGTCGTCCCCAACGGCGCGGACCTCGAGCGCTTCCGCCCCGGCCCGGCCCGGCCGGAGATCCGCCGCGAGATGGGAGCCGGGGACGCCGACTTCCTGGCGCTCTACATCGGCGCGCACGGGATCTCCCACGCTCTCGAGAGCGTCCTCGAGGCGGCGGACCGCCTGCGCGGCGCCGAGCGGATCCGCTTCGCGCTCGTCGGGGAAGGCGCCCGCAAGCCGGAGCTGGAGCGCCTGGCGGCGGAGCGCGGACTCGGCAACGTCCGGTTCCTTCCCGGCCAGCCGCGCGAGTCGGTCCCGGACTTCTACCGGGCGGCGGACGTCTGCCTGGTGCCGCTGCGCGACGTGCCCCTCTTCTCGACGTTCATCCCTTCGAAGATGTTCGAGATCATGGCCTGCGGCCGCCCGATCGCGGCCTCTCTCCGGGGAGAGGCGGCGGCGATCCTGAGCGAGTCCGGGGCCGCGGCCGTGGCCGAGCCGGAAGCCGCCGCGGCGCTCGCCCGCGTGATCGATGAGCTCTCGCGTTCGCCGGAGCGGCGAGCCGCCATGGGAGCGCGAGGCCGGGCCTACGTGGAGGCGATCTTCGATCGCCGGAAGCTCGCCGAGAAATACCTGTCCGCGCTGGAGGCCCTCGTTTGATCGTCGCGGTGACGGGCGGGACCGGCTTCACGGGAGAATTCGTGGTCCGCGGTCTGGTCCATGCGGGGCACCGTGCCCGGTGCCTGGCGCGCCCCTCGGCGGACGTCTCCCGCCTTCCACGGGGTGTGGAGCGGATCGCCGGCGCCCTGGAGGACCCGGCGAGCCTGCGGGGACTCCTGCGGGGCGCCGACGCCCTCGTCAATGTCAGCTCGCTCGGGTTCGGCCACGCGGGCGCCGTCCTCGAGGCCTGCCGGGATGCCTCCGTCTCCCGGGCGCTCTTCTTCTCCACGACGTCGATCTTCACGCGGCTCCCGGCGAAGTCGCGGGAGGTCCGGACCGACGCGGAGCGGCGAATCCGGGAGAGCCCTCTCGCCTGGACCATCCTGAGGCCGACGATGATCTACGGGACCGAGCGCGACCGGAACATGTCGCGGCTGATCCGGTTCCTGGTCCGCGCGCCGGTCGTCCCGCTGCCGGGAGAAGGGAAGGCGCTGATCCAGCCGGTCTACGTGGAGGACCTGGCGCGCGCCGTGGTGTCCATCCTCGGCACGCCCTCGACGGCGATGCGCGCGTACAATCTCCCCGGACGAGAACCGACACCCTTGAAAGATCTCGTGGGATTCCTGATCGAAGGGCTGGGCCGCCGGACGCCGATTCTGTCCGTGCCGCTCGCGCCGGCGGCCCGGATGGCGGCGCTCTGGCAGAAAACGGGCCTCCCCCCCCGGTTGAGCCAAGAGCAGGTCCTGAGGCTCGCCGAGGACAAGGACTTCCCCTTCGAGGAGGCTCGCCGCGATTTCGGATACGAGCCGCGCTCCTGGCGGCAGGGACTGACCCTGGAGCTCGTGAGATTGCGCGACATCGGATGGGTTCGATGAGTCCCGGCTGGATCTATTCGGCCGGCGGGGCGCTCGCGTTCCTGCTCTCGATGGCCGGGACGGACTTCGTCCGGAGGCGCGCCGGTCGCTGGAAGCTTCTCGACGTTCCTGGACCGCGCAGCTCGCACCGGACCACGATTCCGCGGGGCGGGGGACTGGGCCTCCTCTTCGGCGTCCTCGGCGGCCTCGTCTTCCTGCACCTGGCCGGCCCGGGGCTGGATCGCGGCCTGCTGGCTCTCCTTCTCGGCTGTCTTCCGATCACCGCGGTCGGTCTCTGGGACGACCGCCGCCCCCTCCAGGCCGCGCCGAGGTTCTTGGTTCACCTGTTCGGAGCAACCGTCTTCGTCTGGGCGAACGGAGGATTGACGCACTTCCCCTTCCCTCCTCCGTTCACCTTCTCGCTCGGCTCCTGGGCCGGTCCGGCCGCCGTCGTCTGGGTCGTGGGAGTCACGAATTTCTTCAACTTCATGGACGGCATCGATGGCCTGGCCGCCGGCCAGGCCGCGGCGACCGCTCTCGGCGTCGTCCTCGCGGGGTGGGCCTCCGGGGCGACCGGCCTCGCGGCGGTCCTCATGGGAGCCTGCGCCGGATTCCTCGTGCACAACTGGTCGCCGGCGAAGATCTTCCTGGGCGACGTCGGCAGCGGGACGCTCGGCTTCCTGCTGGCGGGGCTCCCCCTGCTGGCTCCTCCCGCCAACCGCCCGGCCGCCGTCGTGGCAACCGGAATCGGGCTGGCTCTCTTCCTGCTCGACCCGCTGGTAACGCTGGTTGCCCGGGCGCGCCGGCGGGCGCGGCTGACGCAGGCGCACCGCGAGCACGTCTACCAGAGGCTCCTGGCGCCGGACGCGTCCCACGGACGCGTGGCGCTCGTCCTCGTCGCCGCGGCCGCCGGTCTCTCCGTCCTCGGGGCGATGACCTATCACCGCCCCTACTTCGCGTGGCCTTCGATCGCGCTCGCGATCCTCCTCTTCGGCATGGAGACGGCCGTCGCGGTCAACGGCGCTCCCTTCCGGTACCTGATGATCCTCGTGGTGGACGCGATGGTCATCACGCTCTCCCTCTACCTCGCCTTCTTCATCCGTTTCGAGGGGAGAATTCCCGCCGAGTACCTCCTGATCCTGCGGGACGCCCTGCTCCTGCTCGTGCCGCTGCGGCTCGTCCTCAATCTGACGTTCGGCCTGCACCGCTGGTCCTTTCGCATGTCCGGCTTTCACGAGGCGGTGCGGCTCGTTCTCGCCGCCATCTCCGGAAGCGCCTGCGTCGTCGCCTTCTTCTCCTTCTTTCAGCGCCCCGGACCGCCGCGGTCGGTCATCGTCCTCGAGTTCTTCCTGACGACGGCCGGTCTCGCCACGTTCCGGTTTTCACCGCGCCTCGCCTCGGGCTGGTACCTGGACCAGCGGCGCGCCCGCCGCCGCCAGAGGGAGCCCACGATCATCGTCGGCGCGGGCAGCGCCGGCGATCTTCTCCTGCGCGACCTGCTCCGCTCCGACGAGCACCCCTACCAGGTCGTGGGGTTCGTCGATGACGACCGCCGCAAGATCGGGACCTACCTGGGCGGGAGGCCGGTCCTCTGCGAGATCGAGCGGCTTCCGGAGTTCGCGCAGCGCTACGGAGTCACGCAGATCCTGATCGCGATCCCGCGCGTCTCCTCGCAGAGGATCCGGACGATCCTCCAGCTCTGTTCCACGCTGAAGATCCAGTTCAAGACGATCCCCGTCTCCTTCTCCTACCTCTACGACCGCATCACGGCTTCGATGCTGCACGACCTGAGTCCCGAAGACCTGCTCCCGAGGGACGCCCGGGCCTTCGATCCGGAGGAGATCGGAAGCCTGATCCGTGGAAAACGCCTCCTCGTCACCGGCGCCGCCGGGTCGATCGGCGGGGAGATCGCCCGGCAGGTCTCCGAGTACGGGCCGGCGTCCCTCATGCTGGTCGACATCAACGAGAACGAGCTCTATTTCCTGTTTCGCGACCTGCGGGAGCGCTTCCCGGACCTGGATGTCCGGGTGGAGATCGCCGACATCCGCGACCCGGACCGCCTTGCCCGGATCGCCGGCGCCCACCCTCCCCAGTACGTCTTCCACGCGGCCGCGCACAAGCACGTTCCGCTGATGGAGGACGCCCCGGACGAGGCGGTGAAGAACAACGTGTTCGGGACGCTGAACGTGGCGCGGATGGCGGTCGATGCCGGGGCGGAGCGGTTCGTGCTGATCTCGACGGACAAGGCGGTCCGCCCCTCGAGCGTCATGGGGGCCACCAAGCGCGTGGCCGAGCAGGTCGTCCGGGAGCTCGACCGGAGCACGGCGACGCGGTTCACGGCCGTCCGGTTCGGAAACGTGCTCGGCTCCTCCGGAAGCGTCGTCCCGCTCTTCAAGCGGCAGATCGCCCGGGGCGGCCCGGTCACCGTGACGCACCCGGACTGCCGCCGCTACTTCATGACGGTCTCCGAGGCCGTCGGCCTCGTGATCCTCGCGGGTCTCGGCGACTACGGAGACCTGTGCGTGCTCGACATGGGGGAGCCCATCCGGATCCTGGACCTCGCCCACCACATGATCACGATGGCGGGGCTCGCGCCGGGCGTGGACATCGGCATCGAGTTCACGGGTCTCCGGCCGGGCGAGAAACTGGTCGAGGAGCTCCTCACCGAGGAGGAGGACCAGACGCAGGTCGTTCGCAACCGCGTGCTCGGGGTGCGCAGCCCGCTTCCGCCCAGGCAGATCTGGGAGCGTCTTGCCGAGCTGCGCCGGGCCGCGGAGGCGGGAGACCGGCCGGGGATCCTCGGGGTCCTGCGGCGCCTCGTTCCGACGTTCTCGGTCGAGCCGGCCTCGCCGGAACCGCCGGGATCTCCAGGAGACGAGCTCGCCGTCGCGGCCGGGCGCTCCTCCCCTTCCGACGCGGCTCCTCCCTCCGCGGTCAGGCGTTGACGGCGGCGGCGGCGGCGATCCCTCTCCGGCGCAGGGCGTTGCGCGTGTCGATCAGGAGAGGGGCCTCCCGCGCGATGGCCGCGTAGTCGACCGAATCGTGGTCGGTGACGATCACGACCGCGTCGAAGCCGGAGACCGGGTCGGTGGCGGGGTCGATCGAGCGCAGGTCGAAACGGTGCTTGCGCGTCCTCGGGATTCTCGGGACGTACGGATCGTGATACGCGATCCCGGCCCCTTTTCGCCGCAGCAATTCCATGATCTCGAGGGCCGGGCTCTCGCGCACGTCGTCGACGTTCTTCTTGTAGGCGACCCCGAGGACCAGGATTCGCGACCCCTTCAGGCTCCTGCCCCGCTCGTTCAGGGCGTCGGAGAGCTTGCGGAGCACCCACTCCGGCATCGCCGTGTTGATCTCGCCGGCCAGCTCGATGAAGCGCGTGACGATCCCGTACTCGCGCGCCTTCCACGTCAGATAGAACGGATCGATCGGGATGCAGTGACCGCCGAGGCCGGGGCCCGGCTCGAATTTCATGAAGCCGAAGGGCTTCGTGGCCGCGGCGTCGAGCACTTCCCAGATGTCGATCCCCATCTTGTCGAAACAGACCTTCAGCTCGTTGACGAGGGCGATGTTGACGCACCGGAAGACGTTCTCGACGAGCTTGGTCGCCTCGGCGACCCGGGCGTTGGAGACGGGCACGACGCGATCGACCACGCAGCCGTAGAGCAGGCAGGCGAGCGCTCCGGAGCGGGCGCTGACGCCCCCGACGACCTTCGGGATCGTCTTCAACACGAAATTTGGGTTGTTCGGGTCTTCGCGCTCGGGCGAGAACGCGAGATAGAAGTCGCGGTCGAGGACGAGGCCCGCCGCTTCCAGCGCCGGCTGCAGGACTTCCTCCGTCGTGCCGGGGTAGGTCGTGGATTCGAGCACGACGAGCTGGCCAGGGCGGGCGGCGGCGGCGATCTGTTTCGCGGTGGACTCGACGTAGGAGAGGTCCGGTTCCCGGTGCTGGGTCAGCGGCGTCGGAACGCACACGAGGATGGCGTCGCATTCGCGCAGCCGGGCAAAGTCGCCGGTGGCCGTGAACCGGCGATCCCGGTGAAGCTCCGCGAGCGTCGCGTCGGGGAAGTGCGCGATGTAGGAGCGATTCGCCGCGAGGGCCGAGACCTTCGCCGGGTCGATGTCGAAACCGAGGACGGGGAAGCCCGTCCTGCCGAAGGCCGCCACGAGCGGCAGGCCGACGTAGCCCAGGCCGACGACGCCGACGACGGCGCTGCGCGCGCGGATCTTCTCTTCCAGGGAACCGGGGATCGCGACGGCGGGCATTCCACCTCCGGGCCGGAGACTTCGAAGTTCGCCTGCGGCAGGCGAGCCGGCGCCATGATAGCAAGGGTCCGGCGGGTGGCGGCGGCCGGCCGGCGCAAGCTCGAGGAGTGCGGCGTTCCGGTCTCGCGCGGCCCCGGCCCGCCGGACGCGGAGGCGGAATGGCCTTATAGTAAGGACCGCTTCGGGGATTCCGTCGAAAGTGTTCGGAGAGTCGACAGCGTTGCGTCGGGCCGTCTTTCGAAAGGGAGGAGAGCGTGCGGGGTCTGCCTGAAGGGATCGGCGCCGCCGCAACGAGCGTCCTCGTCGTCGCGGGAACCCGGCCCGAGGCCATCAAGCTGGCGCCGGTCGTCCAGCGCCTGCGGGACGACCCGGCCCGCTTCCGCGTGGATCTCTGCGCGGCCGCCCAGCACCGCGAAATGCTCGATTCCGTGCTCGACCTCTTTCAACTTCGCCCGGACGTGGACCTCGACGTCATGCGGCCCGGCCAGTCGCCCAACCAGGTCGCGGCGCGGCTGCTCGAAGCCCTCGACGCCGTGCTCCTCGAGCGCAGCCCCGATCTCGTCCTCGTCCAGGGAGACACGACGACGGCGATGGCCGCCTCCCTGGCCGCGTTCCACCGCGGTTTCCGGATCGCCCACGTGGAGGCGGGGCTGCGCACGGGCGACCTGCGGCGCCCCTTCCCCGAGGAAATGAACCGCCGCGTCACCGACATGATCTGCGATGTCTGCTTCGCGCCGACGAGCCGGGCCGCCGTGGCCCTCCGGGCGGAGGGGGTCGAGGACTCGAAAATCTTCGTGACCGGCAACACGGTCGTGGATGCCCTCCTCCTGATCGCCGAGGGGTGGGAACGGATCGCCGAGGAGGACCTCGTCCTCGTCACCGCCCATCGGCGCGAGAGCTTCGGAGCTCCGCTGGCCCGGATCGTCGACGCGGTCGGGCGGCTGGCCCGCCGGTTTCCGCAAACAACCTTCGTGCATGTCTCCCACCCCAACCCCAACGTGCGTGCGGCGGTCGGCGAGAACCGGCGCCTCCCCAACGTCGAAATCGTCGAGCCGCTGGCCTACGACGAGTTCCTGCGACTCCTCCGGCGCGCGCGGCTGGTCCTCACCGATTCGGGGGGCGTGCAGGAGGAGGCGCCGACGTTCGGAAAGCCTCTCCTCGTCCTGCGGGAAAAGACCGAGCGGCCCGAGGGCGTGGAGGCCGGCGTCGCGGTCCTCGTCGGCACCGACCCCGAGCGGATCTTCGCGGAGGCGTCGCGCCTGTTGACGGACGAGGAGAGCCGGCGCGCGATGACCGTGGTCGCGAATCCCTACGGCGACGGCCTGGCGTCGAGCCGCATCGCCGACGTCCTCTCGACGGGCAGCTGCGAGCGCTTCGCGGCCGGGACCGCCGTCACGGTGCCGACCGCCGTGTATTGACCGGGGCGCCGCGGGCGAGCCTCCGGGCCCGTCTCTACGACTGGGGCAGGAGGAACCTTCCGCTCGCCTGGCGGCGCCGTCTGCGCCGCAACCTCCCGGTCGGACGCCTCTTCGGCATCCGCAACCCGCCGAGTCGAAACGCGTCGGCCGTCGGACCCGAGCACCTCGTCCCCGGCGCGGGCAGGGATCTCCTCTTTCTCCCCGTGATCCCCTGGTTCTACCGCTGGCAGCGCCCCCAGCAGCTCGCGTGCGCGCTCGCGCGCCGGGGAAACCGGGTCTTCTACGCGACCCTCCGCGGCGAGGCGAACGCGGCGGCCGGCGTCGACGGCGGGGTGATCCTCTTTCCCATCGAGGGCGTCGCCTGGGAGGACCCGCCGGAGCGGCCGCTGCGGGGCGGGGCCCTTCGCAGGGCCGAGGAGGCCCTGCTCCGCGTCCGGGAGAGATTCGCGGTCGGCGAGGCCGTTCTGATCGCCCAGAGCCCTTACTGGGAGCCCCTGGCCGATCGGCTCCGGCGTCGCTACGGCTGGAGAGTCGTCTACGACTGTCTCGACGACCACACGGCCTTCTCGAGCAACCGGGCCGAGGTCCTGCGCCGGGCGGAGGAGCGCCTGGCCCGCCTGGCCGATCTCGTGGTCGCAACCTCCTCGCCTCTCCTGGAGAGGCTCTCGCCGCTCAATCCGAGAGCCCGCCTGGTCCGCAACGCGTGCGACTACCGCTTCTTCAGCGCCGTCGGCGACCGCCCGCCGCGCCCTGGCGAAGGGCTCAGGATCGGGTACATCGGCGCGCTCGACGACTGGTTCAACAGCGGGCTCGTCGTCGAGCTTGCCCGCCGGCGGCCCGACTGGATCTTCGACCTGGTCGGCGAGATTGGACCCGGCGTCCGGGCCGCCCTGGGGGACCTGCCCAACGTGGTGCTCCGCGGGGAGAAGCCGTACGGCGAGCTGCCCGCGCTGCTTGCGGACTTCGATGTCCTGGCGATTCCCTTCGCGCTCTCCCCGCTGACGCACGCGACGGACCCGGTGAAACTCTACGAGGCGTTCGCCGGCGGACGGGCCGTCATCGCGACTCCGATGCGGCAACTCCTGCCGCTCGCGGACGCCCGGCTCGTGCGCCTGGCCGCGACGAGCGGAGACTTCGAGCGGCAGATCCTGGCCGCCGCCGGTGAGGGCTCTCCGGCGGCCGCGCGGCGCCGGGCCTACGCGCGGGAGAACACCTGGGACGTCCGGGCCCGGGACCTGGACGCCGCGATCGCGGCCCTCGGCGCGCCCGGCGGGTGCCCTTCGCGACTCCCGGGATGACGGAGATCCCGGCGCGTCCATCGGCCGATGCCTTGCCGGCGCGGACGCTCCGATGGCGCCTCGCCTCGTGGGCCACGGTCGCGTGGCTCGCGGCCGTCGCGGGCCGGTATCTCTGGACCGCCGGCGACGCCCTGCGTCATCCGGCCAACGGCGGCGCCGAGGAGCGCTGGGCCCTTGTCTGGATCGCTTATTGCCTGGCCGCGCTCCTCTGGCACGGTCTCGTTCGCGGGCCTCTCGCGGCGGCGCTCTGGCGGGCGGGGCTCGCCGCCGCCGCGGCCGCGATGATCCTCGCCTCCGGGCGCCTGCTTCCCGCGCTCGTCTGCGCCTGGCTCGTCTCTCTCGCCGGCTGCCTGGGAGGACGGATCCTCCGCTTCCTGCGCGCCACGCCTTCGGATGTTGCCTTCGAGTGGCCGGCCGTGGCGATCCCGGCGGGTCTCGCGGTGCTGGCGACGGCGGCGCTCCTGCTCGGGATCGCGGGGCTCCTCGCTCCCGGGTGGCTCGCCGCTCTCGCGGCGGCGCTGACTCTCCGGGAAAGGCACGCGCTGTGGACAGGCGCGAAACGGCTGACGGGAGCCTTCGTTCGGACGGCGCTGACGGCCGAGCAGGGAATCCTGGTTGCGCTCTGCGGCTTTCCGGCCCTCTTCAACCTGGCCTGGGCGCTCGCTCCGGAGGTGCAGTATGACGCGCTGAACTACCACCTGGCGGTCCCGGCAGCCTTCCTCGCCCGGCACCGCGTCGTGGACCTTCCTTCCTACTGGCATTCTTATTTCGCGCAGATGGCGGAGATGCTCTTCGCCTTTTTTCTGGCGCTGGGCGGACCGATCGCCGTGAAGCTCCTCGTCCTGGCCATGGGCATCGTCGCGGCACTCGGGGTCTTTGCGCTCGGCCGCGCGCTCGGCAACGACCGCGTCGGACTCTGGGCGGCCGCTCTCTTCTCCACGACTCCGATGACGGTCTGGCTCTCCACGACCGCCGACACGGACCTCGCGGCCGCTCTCTTCCTCCTCGCGGGTTTCATCGCCCTGCTGCGCTGGCGCGAGAGGAGGGAGGACGGCTGGCTGTGGTCGAGCGGCTGGCTCGCGGGGGCGGCGCTCGGCGTCAAGGCCACGGCGGCGTACGGACTTCCCGTCCTCGCGCTGACGGTCCTCCGGGACCTCGCGCGCCGTCGCGCCGTCTCGCCGCTCGACCGGTGGAGAAGCCTCGCGGGATTCGCGGCGGCGGGCTCGCTCTCGGCTCTGCCCTGGTATCTGCCGCGGTACGTCTTCACCGGCAACCCGTTCTTTCCGCTGCTGAACAACTTCTTTCCCGGCGCGCGCGCGCTCCCTCCCGGCTTCGATCCGGGAGGCGTCGTGGGGGAGGGGTACGGGAGGGCGGCCACGATCTGGAGAACTCTCCAATCGCCGTTTCTCCTGAGCTTCGCGGCCAACCGGTTCCGCGAGTTCCCGCCCGGCGCGACGGGAGCGGCGCTCGCGATCGCCTTCCCGCTCGGGTTCCTCCTGCCGGGCCTCAGGCGGGGCGGGTGGGTCGTCCTTCTCGCGGCCTGCGGGATCTTCCTGGTCCTCTGGGACCGGACCTTCGGAGGCGCGCGCCTGGCGTTTCCGGTCCTGCCGCTCGCGGCCGCGCTCGCGGTCGCGGCGGTGGAGAGCCGCGCTCCCCCCGGCTGGCGCAGGCGGCTCGCCTTCGGGCTTCTCTCCGCGATCCTCCTCGCCCAGGTCGCGGAGGCGCCGGTCCAGTTCTGGAACATCCCGGACCGGGCGCCGGTGCGGGTCGCTCTCGGGAGGGAGACGCCCGAGCGATTCCTCCTCCGCGCGCTCCCCGAATACGCGGCGCTCGAGTACGTGAATCGCGAGGCCCGGCCCGGCCAGAGGGTCCTCGGCGTCGCGGTGGCCAACGTGCGCTTCTATTCGCGTCCTCCGCTCGACACGATGGGCGAGAACTGGGACCTGCAGGGCCTCGTCGCGCGGACGCCGCCGGATCGGCTGGCGGCGGGCCTGGCTTCGATGGGATACGCCTTTCTCCTCCTGCACGAGAGCCGGATCTCGGAGGGCGCGGCGCCCGTCCCCTTCCTCGAGCGCCCGTTTCTCGACCGTTTCGCCGACCTCGCCTTCGAGCGAGGCGGCTGGCGCGTGTACCGGCTGCGGGGCGGTGAGAGATAGCGTCGAGGCCGGAGGTCCGCGGCGGCGCCGCCGGCACGCTATCCTGACACCGGCCCGAAAATGAGCAGCCAATCCCCGACCTCCGCCTCCTGGCCGCTCACCCCGGCGCAGCGCGACCTGCTCCTGGAAGCGTCGAGCAGCCCGGGCGCGGCGCCTCTCGTCATCGGCACTTCGATCGAGCTCGGGCCGGACCTGGACCGGGAGCGGTGGCAGCGCGCGGCCGAAGCGGTCTTCCGCACGGAGCCGGGGATGCGCTTGAGGCTCTTCTGGAACCGGGACGAGCCCTTCCAGGCCGTCGATCCCCGGGCCCGGCTCGCGACGGCCGTCGTGTCGCTGGAGGACGAGCCGGAGTCCGACGTCGGCGCCTGGTGCTTGCGCCGGCTCGCCGGCCGGCCGGACATCGAGACGGACCCGTCGTTCGAGCACGCTCTCGTGCGCGACCGCTCCGCGGCCTGGCACTGCGTCCTGATGTCGCCGCACATCTTCGTGGACGGGCACGCGTACCGCCACTTCTTCGAGCGGACGGCGCGGATCTATGCGGGAGAGGAGGAGGCGGGGGAGGGCTCCGGCGCGTCCGCCGAGCGCCTCGCGGAAGCGGCCGCGCGCGCGGCCGCGCAGATGGATCTGCCGGAGACCCGCGCGTTCTGGAGCGAGCGTCTCGCGCGCGTCGGCCCGCTTCTCTTTCGCACGCGCAACGAGCCCGAAGGGCGCGACGTCGAACAGCTCCGGACGCTCTCCGCGAAGGAGTCCGGCGCGATCGAGGAGTTCTGCGCCGCGCGCGGCCTTCATCCGGCGGACTTCTTCCTGGCGGTCTACGCGGTCGTCCTCGAGCGGTTCCGGGAGCGGGAAGAGGACTGGATCGTGCACACGATCAAGTCCACGCGCGGGCCGCGGGAGCGTGACCTCATGGGCTGCTTCTACCGCGCGATGCCCACCGTCTTCGATCCCGCGAGTCTCGCGCTGCCGGCGCGCGTCGAGGACCTGCTCCTGCGGGTGCGGGACGAGAGGCGCGCGCTGCGCGGCCGCATGCGGATCTCCATGCTCGCGCTCCAGGAGCTCTCGCCCCGGACGGGCGCGCGGGCGGTCTTCAACTACTACGACTTCCACGAGGTGCGCGCCCTGGGGTCCGTCCGGCAGATGCGCAGCCACTTCTTTCACCGTCCCGACGAGGTGCACCTGGTCATCGCCCGCCGGGCGGAGGGGTTCGAGCTTCGCTGGCGCCGCAACACCTCGGCGTTCTCGGAGGAGCGCCTGCCCGATCGCCTGGCCCGCGTCGCCGGCCAGGTCGCCGCGGGCGCGGCGCGCGTCGGAGACTGCGACTGGCTTCTCGAGGACGAGCGTCCGGCGCCCGTCCTCGGGCCGCCGCCTTCCCCCGCGCCGCCGCCTTCGGTCGAAGAGCTCTTCGCCCTCCGCGCCGCCGCGGACCCCAACGGCCCGGCGCTCACCTTCGGCGAGGACTTCCTCTCCTACCGGGATCTCGACGCCGCGGCGAACCGGCTCGCGCGCCGGCTGCGCCGCGAAGGGGTCGGTCCCGAGACGCTCGTCGGGATCCACCTGGACCGCTCCTTCGAGCAGGTGGCGGCGATCCTGGCGGTCCTGAAGGCGGGCGGCGCCTACGTTCCGATCGACACGGAGTACCCGGAAGAACGGGTCCGTTTCATCCTGTCCGACAGCGGCGTGGAGCTTCTCGTCGGCCGCGCTCCCGCCGGCGGCGAGGCCCTTCCCGCGGGCGTGCGCCGGATCGCCTTCGAGAACGTGCGCGGCGACTTTTCCGACGAATCGAGCGACGGCCTGCCGCCGAGCGCCTCGCCCGGGAACCTGGCTTACGTGATCTACACGTCCGGCTCGACCGGCCGGCCCAAGGGGACCCTCGTGACGCGCGCCAACCTCGCCCGCCTCTTCGCGGTCGCGGAACCGCTCTTCGAGTTCGGGCCGTCGGACGTCTGGACGCTCCTCCATTCCTGCGCCTTCGATTTCTCGGTGTGGGAGATCTTCGGCGCCCTCGCGTACGGAGGCCGGCTCGTCGTCGTCCCCGCGAGCGCCGCCCGATCGCCGGAGGACCTTGGCCGCCTCGTGGACCGCGAGCGGGTCACGGTCCTGAATCAAACGCCGTCGGCCTTCTTCCACCTCGCCGCCGCGCCCGGGTGGAAAGGGGAGAGCCTGCGCTCCGTGATCTTCGGAGGAGAGGCTCTCGAGGTGCGGAGGTTGAAGCCGTGGTTCGAGCGCTTCGGCGATTCCCGGCCGCGCCTCGTCAACATGTACGGCATCACGGAGACGACCGTGCACGTGACGCACCGGGAGCTCGCGGCGGCCGACGCGGAGTCGGAGCGGAATCCGATCGGCCGCGCGCTCGCGGACCTCGATGTCTCCCTCGTCGATCCGGAGGGACGCCTCGTCCCGCGGGGATGCTCGGGAGAGATCTGGGTCGGCGGCGCGGGCGTGGCGCGGGGCTACCTCGACAGGGAGGACCTCACCCGCGAGCGCTTCCGGGAGGATCCCTTCCGCCCGGGCCCGGGCCGGCGCGTCTATCGGTCCGGCGACCTGGGCCGCCGGGGCCCGGACGGCGACCTCGAGTTCCTCGGGCGGATCGACGACCAGGTCAAGATCCGCGGCTACCGCGTCGAGCTCGGGGAAGTGGCGGCCGTGCTCGCCGAGCACCCGTCCGTGCGCGAGGCGGTCGTGCTCGCGCATCCGGGGCCGGAGGGGCCGTCCCTGGTGGGATACGCCGTGCCGGCCGGGCCCGAGGGTTTCGCCGAGGCCGATCTGCTGGGATTCCTGCGGCGGCGCCTGCCGGCGTTCATGACCTGCGTGCGCGTGCTCGCGGTGGCGGCGTTTCCGCTGACGGCGCACGGCAAGCTCGACAGGGCCGCCCTGCCGCCGCCCGAAGGACCGGCGCCCGGCGAGGACCGCGTCGCCCCCCGCACGGCCACGGAGGAGCTCGTGGCGGCGCTCTTCTCCGAGGCGACCGGCTCCGCGAGCGTGGGAGCGCAGGACGACTTCTTCCACCTCGGCGGACACTCGCTCGGCGCGATGCGCGTGGCCGCGCGGCTGCGGGAGCTCTTCGAGGTCCCGGCGAGCCCGAGCCTCCTCTTCGAGAGGCCGACGGTCGCCGCCCTCGCCGCCTACGTGGACGAGAGGCGAGGATCCGCTTCCGCGGCCGACCGTCCCCGCTTCCTCCGCGAGCCCGGCCGCGGCGTCTTTCCCCTGACCTTCGCGCAGGAGCGCGTCTTCCTGCTCCAGCGCCTCCGTCCCGAGATGGTCGCCTACAACTTCGAGGCGGCGATCCGCCTCCGGGGCCGCCTCGACGCGGCTCTCCTGCGCGAGGCGCTCGCGCGGCTCCTCGACCGGCACGAGGCGCTCCGCACGACGTTTCACGAGGAGGACGGCCGCCCCGTCCAGAGGGTGCACGACGCCGGCGTCCTCGCCTTCGAGGAGCACGACTTCTCCGGGCTCCCGCGCGGGGACGCACAGCGGCGCGTCGAGGCCCTGCGCGCCGAAACCGCCTCGCGTCCCTTCGACCTCGGGTCTCTCCCCTTGATCGAGTGGCGCCTCGCCAGGGTCGCCCCCGACGAGCACGTCCTCCTTCACCGCGAGCATCACCTGATCCACGACGGGTGGTCCTTCGTCGTGCTGGTCCGGGATCTCCTGGAGCTGTACCGGTCCCTGGCCGAGGGCCGCCCGCCGGAGCTTCCCGCCGGCCTGGCCCTCGGCGACTACGCCGCCGGCCACCGCCGCTGGATCGAGGGCCCGGCGGGCGAGGAGCAGCGGCGGTACTGGGGGGAACGCCTCGCCGGAGTTCCCGAGAGGCTCGACCTGCCGGCCGACCGCGCGCGCCCCGCCGCGTTCGCGTTTCTCGGCGACCAGTTCCGCTTCGATCTCCCCGACGACCTCGCTGCGGGGCTGCGCGCCGTCGCCCGGCGCGAGGGGCTGACCCTCTACATGCTGATGCTCGCCGCTTTCGCGCTCGTGCTGTCGCGCCTCTCGGGCGCCGAGGACCTCTGCGTCGCGGCGGGAGTCGCCAACCGGCGCTGGCAGGAGATCGAGAGCACCGTCGGAATGCTCCTGAACAACGTCGTCTTCCGGCTGCGTCCCCGGCCCGGCATCACCGCGCGCGATTACCTGCGTGAAGTCCGCGAGGCGGTCCTCGGCGCGCTCGCGAACCAGGACCTCCCCTTCGGCGACATCGTCGCCGCGTCCGGCGTGCCGCGGTCTCTCTCGGAGACGCCGCTCGCCCGGGCGTTCTTCAGCTCTTACGAGGGGCCGCTTCCCTGCCTCCGGCTGCCGGGTCTCGATGTCGAGCTCGAGGCGGGCCTTCCCAACGGCTCCGCGAAATTCGACTGGAACGTGATCGTCGTCTCGCTGCCGGGGCGCACGGCGGGCGGCCCGCAGCGCGTCAGCGTGATCTGGGAGTACGCGACCGATCTCTTCGAGCCGGCCTCGATGGAGCGCGCGCGCCGGCAGTTCCTGGAGGCCATCCGCGCGCTCGTCGCGGACCTGGACCGCCTCCTGTCCGAGGTCGGGATCTCCGACGAGGAGGAGCGGCGATTTCTCCTCCAGGCGGCCGAGGGCGCGGAGACCTCCTATCCGCGGGACGCCGCGATTCCCGAGCTCTTCGCCCGGCAGGCCGCCTCGCGCGGCTCCGCGGTCGCGATTCGGGAAGGGGAGACGGCGCTGACCTACTCCGATCTCGATTACCGGGCCGAGCGCCTGGCGGCCGCCCTGCTGTCGGCCGGGACCGGGCCGGAGGAGGCGGTCGCGTTCCTTCTCCCGCGCGGGGCAGACGCGGTCGCCGCGATGCTCGGGATCCTCAAGGCGGGGGCGGCCTACATGCCGCTCTCGCCCAAGGACCCTCCGGCGCGTCTCTCGAAGTTGATCGCCGACGCTTCCGTCCGGTCCGTCCTGACTCACGAGCCCCTCGCGGGACGCCTCGAGGGCATCGGAGCGAAGGTGCTGCTCCTCGACCGCCTCGCGTCCGAGCCCGGCCCGGCGCCGCCGGCGCGCGCGCGGGGAGACTCGCTCGCCGCGGTTCTCTTCACGTCCGGGTCCACCGGCCAGCCCAAGGGGGTCGAAGTCCTGCACCGGGGGGTCGCGCGCCTCCTCTTCGGTGCCGACTACGCCGCCCTCGGTCCCGGCGAGAAGATCCTGCAGCTCGCTCCGCTCTCCTTCGACGCCTCGACGTTCGAGATCTGGGGAGCGCTCCTCCACGGCGGCGAGCTCGTGATCTGCCCGGAGGACATCCCTTCGGCGGCCGTCCTGGGAGACCGGATCGCGCGGCACGGCGTGACGACGATGTGGCTGAACGCCTCCTTCTTCAACGCGATCGTGGACGAGAATCCGGCCGTCCTCTCGCCCCTCCGGCAGCTTCTCGTCGGGGGCGAGGCGTTGTCGGCGGCGCACGTCGCGCGCGCGCTGCGGCTTCTCCCCGACACGGTCCTCGTCAACGGCTACGGGCCGACGGAGAACACGACGTTCTCCTGCTGCCACCGGATTCCGAGGGAGATCGACCCGCAGGCCGCCTCGATCCCGATCGGGCGGCCGATCGCCCACAGCCGGGCGCGGCTGCTCGATTCGAGGCTCGGCCTCTCGCCGGCCGGCGCCGTCGGCGAGATCTTCGTCGGCGGAGACGGCCTCGCGCGCGGATACCGCAACCGCGACGAGGCCACCGCGGAGTCCTTCCTGCCCGATCCGTTCGACGCGGCTTCCGGCGCGCGGCTCTACCGCACGGGCGACCTCGGGCGGATGCGGCCGGACGGCCTCCTCGAGTTCCGCGGGCGAAGCGACTCGCAGTTGAAGATCCGGGGCTTCCGCATCGAGCCGGGCGAGATCGAGGCGGCGCTCGTGAGAATTTCCGGAATCCGCGGCGCCTCGGTGCAGGCGTTCGAGGATCCCGCGCGCGGGCGGAGCCTCGTCGCCTTCGTCGTTCCCGACGCGAAGACGCCCGTCGATCCGGCCGCGGTCCTCCGGGCGCTCTCCCGGGAGCTGCCCCCCCATTTGCTGCCGGCCCGCGTCCTCGAGCGGCCGGCGCTCCCCATCACGCCGCACGGCAAGATCGACTCCGCCCTGCTCCTGCGCGAGGCCCGGGAGGCGATCGGCGCGCCGGCCTGGCCGCCTCCATCCGAGGCGAAGTCGGCGCTCGAAGGCGTGATCTGTGCCGCCTTCGCCGACGTGCTCGGGCTCGCGCGGTTCGGGGCCGACGAGGATTTCTTCTCCGCGGGAGGGCATTCGCTTCTCGTCTTCCGGGTCATCGCCCGGCTGGAGAAGCTGCTCGGGATCCCGATCGAGCCGTCGAGCTTCCTGCGCGGCTCGACGCCGCGCGGCCTCGCGGAAGAGATCGAGCGGCGCCTGGCCGGCCAGGTCCCGGCGGACGAAGCCGGCGGCCCGGTCGTGCGGATCTCGAGCGGCCCGCGCTCCCTCTTCTTCGTGCCGGGCGGGGAGGGAGGGGACCTCGCCCTCGGCGTGTACGCCCGGCTCGCCCTCTACCTGCCGGGGACGGGCTTCCACGGATTCCGGGTCGTGCGCGAGGGAGGGCGGCCGGCGGACTGCGCGAGCGTGGAGGAGCTGGCCGCGAGGTTCGTCGAGGACCTCGGGAGGGTCCTGCCCGACGGGCCGTTCGATCTGGCCGGAGGGTGCATCGGCGGCATCGTCGCGTTCGAGATGGCGCGGCAGCTCGCCTCGGCCGGCAGGCCCCCGGGGACCCTGGTTCTCCTCGACACGATCTATCCCACCGCCTTCCGGCGGGCGCGCCAGCGGGCTCGGGGCTGGAGCTCCCGGGCGCGCCGCCGGGCGCTCGCCTGGGTCGAGAACGCCCGTCTGCCGCGGCCTTCCACCCGCCGGCGGCTCTACGAGAGGTTCTCGAGTCTCCTCCCCTTCGACGAGCACGAGGCCTCGCCGGTCGTGCCGCCTGAATGGATCCGTTTCGGAGACATGATCCTGCGCTACCGGCCGAGGCCGCTTCGTACTCGAGCGGTCCTGCTCGCGAGCCAGGAGCTGATGAGCACGAGCGGGCCGCGGCGCTGGGCTCGGGCCCTGGCCGGCGATCTCACCGTGCGGAAGCTGCCGGGAACCCACTGGACCTACATCCGGGAGCACGTCGGGGAAGTCGGCGCCGCCCTGCGCGAAGTCCTGGAGACGTCGCCGTGAAGTGGAGGACGATCTCGCGGCCGGGCTGCGCGGCGGTTCTGCTGGCGGGATTCGACCTCGATTCGCCTCCGGAGCGCGGGGAGCGCCCGGCCGCGGAGATCCTGTCCCGAGAGGAGGTCGCGAGGGCGGGACGGTTTCGCCGCTCGCGCGACGCGCGGCGGTTTCTCGCGGGCAGAAGCCGGACGCGGCTGGCTCTGGGAGAACTGCTGGGCGTCGCTCCGGAGCGGCTCGTCTTCGCCGACGGGCCCTTCGGGAAACCGGAGATCCGCTTTCCGGCCGCCTCTCTCTCCTTCAGTCTCTCCCACGCGGGCGCGCGGGCCATGCTCGCGGTCGCGGAAGAGGGGAGGGTCGGCGTGGACATCGAGGCGCGGGACGCCGCCCCGGACGCCGAGGCCCTCGCGTCCCGCGCGCTGGCGCCGGCGGAGATCGAGGAGCTCTTCGCGCTCCCATCCGCCGAGCGCGAGGCCTTCTTCCTCTCCCGTTGGACGGCCAGGGAGGCGCTCCTGAAGGCAGCGGGAATCGGCCTCTCCTCAAATCCCGCGCGGATCCGCCTCGAGCGGGACGCGCTCGGCGGCTTCCTTCCCCGGGGCGAGCCGCGGATCGCGGGTCTCGTCGCGTGGCACTTCGACGCCGCCCCCGGATTCCTCGTCGCCCTCGCCGCCGAGACCGGGATGGCCGGCAGGTCAGCGATTCGCCGGGCGGAACTTCAGGATTGAGAAGGACGGCTGTCCGTCTCTCTGAAAGAACGTCCTCTCTTCGACCGCCAGGTCGCGCTGTTGCCGGACGGCGTCGTCGAAGTGCTCGTGGACTTTCGCGTCGAACGCGAAACGTGGCGCGCGGCGCACGAAGAGGCGGTCGGGCCGGTGGAGGAGTGCCGCGAGCCACGGTCCGGGATCGGGGTCCTGCTGGATCCGCCAGAAGACCGGATCGAGGCGGAACCGGTCCTTTCCCAGGATGATGAGCGGCTGCTCGAAACCCCAGTCCAGCAGCTCGGCCGTCTCCCCCGGGTAGTCCCGCGCGAGCGCCGCGGCGAGGTCGTCGATCGACTCGCTCCAGTATCGCGCGCCGCCGCGGGAAGCGAGCCGCTCGTGGAAGGTCCGCGCGAGGAGGAGGTTGGACGCGAGGAGAAGCGTGAAAGCCGCTGCCGCGGCAAGGCGCAGCGCTCGGCCGAGTCCCCCGGCCGCGCCCGCGCGCCAGAGAGCCGCCAGGGCCACGCCGAGGAAGAGGTGCGGAAAGGGGTAGAGCGAGAAGGTGTGGTGCGGTCCGAGCGCCATGGGAACGGCCGCGACGGCCAGCAAGAGGAGGGCGAAGACCGTCAGGAGGAAGCCGAGGGGACGGCGCCAGGGCTTCAACGCCGGCAGAAGGAAAACGAGGCCGAGGAGGAGCGGGAGCAGGACGACCGCGGCGGGAACGAGCGATCCGCCGAAGGGAGAGAGCCTCTGGAAGCGCTCGCCCAGGATGAACTCCCCGATCGCGCCTCCGAGCAGCTCCCGGAGGACCGCGAACCGGTGAACGACCGCCCGCAAGAACGCTTCGCGCGACGCTTCCCGGGCGAGCGTCCTGCCGCGCGCCAGCGTGTTCCCGCGCGTGACCACGTTGTAGAGAAGGACCGGCCAGGCGCCGAGCAGGAACCCGCCGGCCGCCGCCGCCGCTTCGCGCGCGCGCAGGCGCAGGCCGCGTCCGAAGAAGAGGGCTCCGCCGACCGCGACCGCCGCGATCGTGCCGAGGAAGTCGAACTTGTAGGAGAGGCCGAGTCCCAGCAGCAGCGAGCCCCCGAAAAGAAGCGCGGGATGCTCCCGGTCTCGGTGCCAGGCGAGGAGGAGAAAGATCGAGGCGACCCGCGCGAAGAAGGCGAAGTCCACGGGGCCGAAGTCGCAGCGGACCGCGAGGACGAGGCTCAGATCGGAGGCGGCGAGCAGCGCCGCCGCGGCCGCCGCGAGCCTTCCGAAGCGTTCCCTGACCAGGAAATAGAGGGCGACGACCCCGAGGAGACCGACCGTCCCGCTCGTCGAGCGCAGGACCGGCACGCTGACTCCGAAGAGGGCGAAGCCCGCGGCCAGCACGTACGCCTTGACCGGCCCGGTGTAGGTGTTGAGCATCGTGGGGAGGACGTGGCCGAAGAGCTGAAGAGAATGCCGGGAAGGGGGCGGGCCGCTCCCCAGGACGAATCGCGCGGCCTCCACCGCCGCCCAGGCCTCGTCCCCGTAGAGTCCGGGCTGGCGGATGTTGCGGAAGCAGATCCAGGAGAAGACGGCCACGACCAGAGCGACGCAGAGCAGGTCCGCCGCGGTCAACGGGAGCTGCCGGGATTCATTCTCCGGTGGCGCGGTCCGGCGGCTCATCTCGGATCCGCCGCGGGCTCCGCCTGGATGCGATAGACCCTGCCGCTCGAGGACTGGAATTCGAGCGTCGTGAAGCGTCGCAGGAACTCGGGAGTGGAAAAGGGATCGGGCCGCTTCGGATCGATCGGGCCGTTCACGAGGAGATACCTGTAGCTGTTCGCCAGGAGGCTGCGCGCGACCTCTCGAGGCTCCGGCGGCGCGCAGATCTCCTTCAGGTCGAAGGTCTCGCTCATGGAGGCGAGCGGGGCCTTCAGGTAGAAGCGCATCGCGTCCGCGCCGCCGGTGACGACCTTCTCGCCCGGCCGCAGGACGCCGTTCAAGTGGCGGACGGCGTCGTAAACGCCGCCGAGCGCGCGCGAGAGGAAGGCCTCTTCCGACTCCCTGCCGAAGGCGAAGGGGACCGGCACGCGCTCGGGAATGTTCCAGTACTGGAGGGAGTGCAGGCAGACCTGGGCGAGGAGGACGAGCCCGGCCAGGCCGAGATGGAAGCGGCGGAGAGGACGAGAGAGCGACAGGAGCGAAACCGCGGCCACCGTCACCAGGCAGACGACCGGCAGGAGAGGAATGAAGTAGCGGGCGTACTGGACGTTGAAGGCCCAGAGGGCGAGGTAGCAGGCCGCGATCAGGAGGAGGACGCGCTTGCCGGCGAGGCGCTTCCAGGCCAGGACGGCGGCGGCCGGGGCGAGCGCCAGCGCGAGTCCCACCGCTCCGTCGGGCAGGGCCTCGCCGAAGAGAACCGTCCGGAACGTCAGCGCGAAGGGGAGCGCGGCGAGCGAGCCGGGCGAGGTCCCGATCCCGAAGAGGCCCGCGTTCAGGCGGGTGTTGACCGGGTCCCATCCGGGGCTGCGGAAGACTCCGTTGAAGAGGGGAAAGAAGGGATTCCCCGTGAAGACGAAGACGATCACATACCAGGGCGCGGCGACGAGCCCGAGCGCGGCGAGATACGCGGCGAGGCTCCCGGCTCTCTTCGGAAGCGGCGTCTTCGCGTCCCGCACGAGGAAGAAGAGGAGCGCCGCCAGGAGGGCGGCGACCGCCGTGAGCGCGGTCAGCTTGGTGCCGAGAGCGGCGCCCGCCAGGAGGCCGGACGCCAGGAGCCATCGGGCGTCGCGCGCCTCCCGCCAGTGGAGAAGAGCGGCGAGGCCCGTCAGGAAAAAGAGCGTGACCGGCAGATCCACGTACGCGGTCGAGGAGAGCCAACCGACGAGGGGCGTCGTGTAGAAGAGGGCCGCGGTCCAGAGCCCGACCCTTTCGTCGAAGAGCGAGCGTCCGAGCCCGTACGCGGCAAGCGCGGCCAGGATGCCGGTCGAGAAGACCAGGAGCTTCGCGACGGCCGGACCCGAGAGCGCGAGCGCCAGGGCAAAGAGCATGTTGACCATGTGCGCGAAAGAGGAATGCCAGAAGACCGGGAGAGCGACGAGCCGGTGCTGCTCCACGTACACCGCGGGGACGGCGAGCTGGTAATTGAGCGCGTCGTACTGGATCTCGGGCGCCAGGGCCCAGGCGAGATTGATGAGGGCCACGGATCCCAGAAACAGGAGCACGGCGCCGCGCTCGGGGAGGTCGGCGGGAACGCGCGCCGAGGCCTTCTCGTTTCCGGCGCGGGGCATTCCGTGACGGCGCCTCCGGAGGCCCGGCGCCAGCATCAGGGTCAGGACGGCGAGCAGGCCGTAGGCGGCGCCCGCGGTCAGTTGCCGCGGCAGCGTCAGCGCGAGGGCGAGGAAGGCGAGAAGCGCCAGGCCGAGAGCGGCCGCGATGACGGCGCGCTCGAGCGGCGGCGAGCCGCCGGCCCTCCGGCCGAGGAGCCGGTCCCCGAGGGCCCATGCCAGCGCCAGCAACCAGAGAGTCACAAGGACGGCGGCGACCCGATGGCTCAGGACGACCATCGCGACCGCCGTGGCCGCGAGCGCCGGCCACCAGAAGAATCTCTCGACGACGCGGCCGAGCAGGGCCCGGGAGAGCACGACCGCGATCCCGAAGAAGAGGAAGAGCTCCGCCCAGAGCAGGTCGGCCCCGCCGTTCAAGGGATGTCGGAGCGATCGCGCGGCCGTCCGGCAGTACCAGGCGGTGGCGACGGTGAAAGAGAGACTCATCGCCCACGGCGCCGCGAAACGGAAGAACCTCGCCGGACCCGGATCCGGCGCCCCGGCGGAGGAGAGTCGATCGCTCAAGAGCGCGTCGAAGGGGAGGCGTCGCCGCGGCGCGCGCCCGGGCGCCTCATCGCGGCCCGCTCGCCGTCCGGAAGCTCATGCTTCGCCTTCCTTCGCGGCGGAATGGGGAATCCAGGCGGTCCCCCATTTCTCCTCGAAGAGCCGGCGGTTCCTCTCGAAGAGGCTGCGGTACTCCGCGGCCGGGATCTTCCCGAACGCCGCCTTCATCCAGTGGTGCACGAAGCTGTCGCGCGCGCAGACGATGCGGTACCCCGCCTTGCGGACGCGGAGCGCGTAGTCGTCATCCTCGAACATGCCGATCCCGAACCGCTCGTCGAGCGCCCCCACCTTCTCGAAGACCTCGCGCCGCATCGCGACGCAGAACATGGCGAGCATCGGGATCTCGAAGATCTCGCCGGCGTGCCGGTGGACGTAATCCCGCGCCCAGGACGGCATCTCGCCGACGTCGGAGTATCCGGCCGCGACCATGGCCTCGTTGCCGATGGCGTTGGTCACGGGGCCGATCATCCCGATCTCCGGGTCGGCGTTCAGGTGACGCGCGAGGGTTTCGACCCACCCGCGCGAAACGACGGTGTCGTTGTTCAGGAGCACGAGGTATTGCCCGGTCGCCCGCGCGAGCGCCCGGTTGTTGGCGGCGGCGAAGCCCGCGTTGGAGTCGTTCAGGAGGACGGAGAGCGCGGGGTAGGCCTTCTCCGCGGTCTGAAGGAACTCCGGCGTGCCGTCGGTCGAGGCGTTATCCACGACGAAGACCTCGAAGTTGGGCCACGCCGTCCGGGCGTAGACCGACTCGAGGCACCGGCGGCTCATCTCCAGGTTGTTGTAGGTCACGATCACGATGGAGATCTTCGGGAAGACCCGCTCGATCGCGGGCTTGAGCTTCTCGAACCGCGCGGCCCAGGTGTTTTCCGCCGCGAAGGCCCGGCGCTCGCGGATCCGGTCCCAGTCCAGGCGCTCGAGCTCCAGCGAGATCTCCCTCTCGAACTCCTCCGGATTGGAGGCCATGCGGACGAGGGGAGCCAGCGCCGTCATCTCGGGGAGCGGAACGCTGACGAGCGGCTTGCCGGCGGCCAGGATCTCGTAGGCCTTGACCGGGTTCGTCGCTTCGGTCAGGGGAACGCGCTTGAACGGAAGGATGGAGACGTCGAAGCGCTCCAGCCACCTCGGGACTTCGGCGTAGGGCACTTCGCCGGCGAGCTCGACATTGGGAAGCCTCGAGAGGCGGTCGACGTCCGCGGAGAACGTCGAGCCGACGAGGACGAACCTCCAGTCGGGGCGGCGCTCGGCCAGGTCGGCCACGAGGTCCGAATCGAACCAGTCCGCGATGGCGCCGTAGTAGCCGATCACGGGAGCGGCGGCGTGTCCCGGCTCCCTTCCGGCGAAATGCGGGAAGTCGCAGGCGTTGCGGACGAGGAGAACGTTCTCGTTGTACCGGCGGGCCTCGCTCTCCAGGGACGCGGAGGACGTCACGACGAGGTCGGCGCTCCGCCGGAGGCGGTCCTCCTCCTCCAGCATCTCCCGGCGGTTCGTCGCGAAGCCGGCGTGGTGGTCCATGCAATCGTAGAGGACCGGCCAGTGCAGCCGGTCCCGGGCGGCCGACGCGGCGGCGGACCAGAACGGGAGCTGGACGAAGGAGACCGCGGCCTCGACGCCCCAGTCGCGGCGCAGATCGTCGAGCCCCTCGAGGAGGCGCGCGCAGGAAATCTCATCGAGTGTCTGCGTATAGATATCGAGCTCCCGCGCCCGGAGGGACACCTCGAGGACGTTGTCGCGAATCGGCCGGGTTTCGTACGGGGGTCCGGTGGAGCGAATCCGGGGAGAGATGTAGAAGACGCGGTGGCCCGCGGCCGCGAAACGGGAGAGCAGCTGCTGGGGCCGCTGAAACCGGAAGTGCCAGTCGATGATCGGGAAGCAGACGACATCGAATCGTTGGCCCGGCTCGGTCGCGATCCCGGCCGGCGAGGAGGGCGGCGCGGTCCGGGCGGCGGCGGAGGCCGGCGCGCCCGACCCGAAGAGCCGCCGGAAACCCCGCCGCACGGTCCAATAGAAGGACGCCGCCCGCCAGAGGCGGGATCGGTGGACGCGCCCCAGCTCCTCATGGGCCGCCGAGATCTCCCTTTTCAGCTCCGACAGTTCCCGCTCGGCTTCCTCGAGGCGGGCCCGCTCGCGCGGCTCCAGGGGCCACTGGCCGCGGCCGTCGCGGATCGCCGTGCCTTCCGTGGGGCCGCTCTCGCGGGGAAGGGCCCGGCCCGGCGGCGCCTCGACGGCGGAAACCTCCCGCGCCATACCGGTCAGACGGATGTCCCGGGGTCGTTCGTTGTCCATCGGATGGCGGGCCAGGAGCCCGGAAGGGATTCTAGCCCAGCCTATTTCTCAACGAGTTGCGCGTGTTTCGGCCGGGTGTCCGTGAATTATCCGGGCTGGCCCGGAAGGACCGCGGCGGAGGCGGACCTCAATGGGCGGGCGGCTCCGCTGCCCCGGTCAGCGACCAGGAGTGGTAGGCGGCGGTGACCGGCTCGGCTTCGCCGTCGCGGACGAGATGCCCCCGGTGAATCCAGATAACCCTGCGGCAGTTCTTGCGGACCTGGCGGAGGTCGTGCGAGACCAGGAGCACGGTCTTGCCCGCCTTCCGGAACGCGTCGATCCGGTCGTGGCATTTCGCCTGGAAGTGCTCGTCGCCGACCGCGAGGGTCTCGTCCACGAGGAGGATGTCGGGCTCGACGTCGGTCGCGACGGCGAACGCGAGCCGCGCGGTCATGCCGGAGGAATACGCCCGGATCGGCGAGTCGATGTACTCGGTCAGCTCGGACCAGGCGACGATGCCGGGCAGGCGGCGCCGCATCTCCGTGCGCGAGAAGCCCAGGAGCGCGCCCTGGAGCAGGACGTTCTCGCGTCCCGTCAGCTCGCCGTGGAACCCCAGGCCGAGCTCCAGCAGCGGCGCGATCCTCCCGGCCACGACGACGCGCCCCTGCGTCGGGTAGAGCACGCGCGCGATCACCTTGAAGAGCGTGGACTTGCCGGCCCCGTTGCGGCCGATGACCCCGAGAGTCTCGCCCGGCCGGACCGTCAGGTCGAAATCGCGCAGCGCTTCGATCTCGTCGAAGACCACCAGTCGCTTGATTTTCCGGATCGCGTACTCCTTGAAGGACCGGATCCGCTCCCGCGGGATCCTGTAGCGCAGGGCGACCCTCTCGAGCCGGATCATGGAGCCGTCAGCTCTCGAAGGCGTACTGGTCGGCATGGCGGCAGAAGTAGATCCAACCGAACGCGAGCGCCGCGAGCGAGATCGCGATGGAGGGAATCAGGAACCTCGGCTCCGGCAGGAGACCGTCGTAGATCGGCCGGCGGAAGGTCTGGATCAGGTAGTACATCGGGTTCAACCACAGCACGAGCCGGAAGCGCGCGGGAATGATGGAGGGGTGGTAGACGATCGGCGTCAGGAAGAACCAGGTCTGCACGAGCACGAGGTACATCTCGCGAACGTCGGAAAAGCGCGACGCGATCGTGAACAGGACGAAGCTCGTGCCGGCCGTGAAGAGGCAGAGCAGCAGCACGCCGACGGGCAGGAAGACCCAGGTCGCGTGGAGAGGAAACCTCATGACGAGGAGGAGCAGGAGCATGGGCACGGTCGAGAGCGCGAGGTTGACGAGCCCGACGGCGACGGCCGACGCCACGAAGACGGAGCGGGGGATGTAGATGCGCTTGGCCATCTCGTTGGCGTCCCGGGTCTGGGAGGCGGCGTTCGAGGTCACCTGTGAGAAGAAGGTCCAGAAGAGCGATCCGGCCAGGTAGTAGACGGGATAGTTCTGGATCTGCGTCCTCAGGAGGGCCGAGAAGACGAGCGTCAGCGCCACCATGTTCAGCAGCGGCGCGAGCATCGTCCAGAACACTCCGAGGACGGACCTCTTGTATCGGATCTTGATGTCCCGGATGGCCATCTCGACCACGAGGTTCCGGTAGGCCCAGAGCGCCCCGGCTTCTTCGATCACCCGCGGAGGGCGGCGGGAAGAGTCGTAGAGGGGAAGAGCGCTCCCGGCGCCCGCGACTCCTTCCAGCCTCACGCTCTCGATTCTATCGTCATGCGCCGGCGCGGCGGCCGGATCGCGCGGAGCCGTTCGAGAATCGTTCGGGCTAGACTCGCGCCGTGCCTCGACCGATTCGAAGCGGAGCCGCCGGGCCGGCGCCGCCGGCCCGAGACGGGGCGGCGCGATGACGGACACCCGGCCTGGAGGGGAGAGGGTGTCGGCCGTCATCGTTCACTATCGCACTCCCGACCAGACGGTCGCCTCCGCGAGAGCGGTCGTGGAGACGGCTCCCGGCGCGGAGGTTGCCGTCGTGGACAACGCGTCCGGCGACGCGATCGCCGGACGCCTCGCGGCCGAGGTCCCGCGGGCCCGGCTCTGCGTCGAAGCGAGCAACGGAGGGTACGGCGCCGGCTGCAACCGCGGAGCCCGGGAGACGTCCCGGCCGTACCTCCTCTTTCTCAATTCCGACGCGCTCGTCGGTCCCGGAGCGGTCGAAACGCTCGTCGGCGTTCTGGACGCCGATCCCGCGGCGGCCGTCGCGGGGCCCCGGCTCGTCAACGCCGACGGGAGCCTTCAGCCCTCGATCCAGCGGCTCCCGACGCCGTGGCGGATCTTCTGCGAGAGCTCGGGCCTCGCCTCCCTCGCCCGCGGCCGCGGGTTCCTGCGGGGACACTCGAAGACCCGAGAGGACCATGAGCGTCGCGCCCTCGTGCCGGCGCTCAAGGGCGCGGCGCTCCTCATGCGGCGCTCCGCCTTCGAGGAGGTGGGAGGATTCGACGAGAGCTTCTTTCTCTACGCGGAGGAGACGGACCTCCTGGCCCGGCTCTCGGCCCGGGGACGCGGCATCCTCTACGAGCCGGACGCGCGCGTGATGCATCGGGGCGGAGGCTCGGCGGGCGACGCGCTCTTCGGAGAGGTGCACAGGGGGCTCCGCCACTACGTCGAGAAGCATCACGGGAGAGGGGCCGCGCGCGCCGCCGGCGTGTTTCTCTTCCTCGGCGCCTTGGAGCGCTGGCTCCTCGCTCTGACGACGCCCGGAGAAGAGGGACGCCGCCGGCGCTTTCGCTATGCCGCGGCCCTCCGTCGGAGCCCGTCTCCCAGATGACGAGCCGCAGTGACAGGGATTGCAAGGCATGCCCATTGCATAACTCCCGCCGGAATCGAACTTCGGATCGAAACGGGCTAAAGGGAAGGAAGAAGGCATGAGGTCGGCTCGTCTCGGGTTCGCCGGGTGTGCGCTCTTTCTGTGCTTCGCCGCCGGACACGGGCAGGTGTCGCGCGAGCAGGTCCGCGGTCTCTCTGGAAGCCGCCCGCCCTCCGCGACCCGAGGCCGGGAGATCGCCTGGAGATCGGAGAGCGGGGCGCAGGCCTCGCCCGTGCCGATCTCCGGTTCCATCGCGACGGTCGCCGCGGGCAGCCCCGCTTCGCCCAAGCAGGTCTTCGGGCGCCGCCAGGACGTGTTTCTCGCCGGCGGCCCCGTCTCGACGACGTCGGGTTGTCCGCTCGTCGGTCCTCCGTGCCTCTTCGGGCAGTACCTGCCGGACGGCAAGTACTACTTCCAGGTGACGGACCCGTCTGGAACGGCGTTGCTCTCCACCGACCCGGTCGCCGAGCGGGCGGTGACCGTCCAGGGCGGCGTGATCTTTTCCTATGACGGCTCCACGCACGCGACCGACGGCAGGACCGCGTTCGGGTCGCTCGCGGTCGGTCTCACGCCCTTCGACGACGCGGGCTCGCGGAAGGCCGCCTACGTCGCCTGGCTGACGCCGGCGGAGAACTTCGACGGAAGCGTGACCGCCGTGGACTCGATCTGCGGCGCCGGATGCTTCCACGGTTTCCGTCCGGAGCTCTCGCGCGCGGTCGGCTTCCGCGTCGAGGACAAGAAGTCCTGCGAGCCGACCTTCTGCGTCTCCGGCGTGAAATTCGCGGACGCCAACGGCAACGGCTCGCGGGATTCCGGCGAGGCGGGACTGGAAGGGGTCGAGATCCGCGTCGCCAACGAGAGCGGAACTCTTCTCACCGGCCTGACCGGGCCGGACGGCGCCTTCCGCATCTGCGGCCTGACCGACAGCGGGGCGTACAGGGTTTCCGAGACCGTGCCGTTCGGCTACACGCGGACGGGGCCTGCCGACCGGGACCTCTCCCGCCACGTCTTCGCCCGGAGCGGCGCCTACATCATCGAGGTGTGCCAGGAGGACATCGGCGGCCTCGATTTCGGCAACAGGCTCCTTCCCAACGCCGTCGGCGGCTTCAAGTTCGAGGACGTCAACGCCAATGGAGCCCGCGATCCGGGCGAGCCCGGTCTCGCCGGCGTCACGATCCTCCTGACGCCCTCCGCCGGGGGGACGGCGGTCACGGCGCTCACCGACGCGTCGGGCAACTTCCTCTTCAACGATGTCGCGCCCGGCTCCTACGTCCTGACCGAGGTCGTTCCCGCGGACTTCACGCAGACGGTGCCGGCGACCGGCGGCATTCCGGTCACGCTCGCGTCCGGCGGATCCTCCATCGACAACGTCTTCGGCAACTTTCACGGGATCCTGACCGGCACGATCTCCGGCATCAAGTTCAACGACGCGAACGGAAACGGGGTTCGCGATCTCGGCGAGCCGGGAGTCGCGGGAATCGGGATCGGCCTCGCGACGTGCCCGTCTCCCTGCGGCCAGCCGCCCGCTGGGAGCACGGTGACCGGCGCCGACGGCAGTTTCTCCTTCAGCGGTGTCCCGTTCGGGTTGTATTTCGTCAGCGAGACCGTTCCCGCCGGTTTCCGGCAGACGGCTCCCGCGACGAGGGAGATCCCGGCGCAGCTCGACTTCGGGCACCAGGCTGTCACCGGCCTCCTGTTCGGGAACCAGGCGGTTTCCGCCTCGATCGCGGGCACGAAGTTCAATGACGTGAACGGCGACGGAATCCGGGACGCCGGAGAACCGGGGCTCGCGGGCGTCGTCATCGAGCTGCGCGACCCCGCCGGGCAGGTCACGACGGCGACGACGAACGCTTCCGGCGCCTTCCTCTTCGCGGCGCTCACCGATTTCGCGGGCGCGTACACGCTTTCGGAGGTCGTTCCCGCGGGCTTCACGCAGACCGCGCCGGCGGCTCCGGGGACCTTCAGCGTCACCCTCGCGCCCGGCCAGAACGCCTCGGGATTCCTCTTCGGCAACCATGCCCAGGCCGCCGCTCCGGCGAGCGTCTCGGGAACGAAATTCAACGACGCCAACGGCAACGGCATCCGGGACGCGGGGGAGCCGGGGCTCGGCGGCGTCACGATCGAGCTGAAGCGCTCCTCCGGCCCGACGCTCACGGCGACGACGGACGCCTCCGGCGCCTTCACCTTCCCCGGGCTCGCGGCCGGGATCTACGTTCTCTCCGAGGCCGTTCCCCCGGGCTTCGTCCAGACGGCGCCTCCGCCGCCCGGGACGATCTCCGTGACGCTCGCCGCGGGACAGAACGCGACCGGGTTCCTCTTCGGCAACCAGGCGGTGGCCGCGGGGACGGGCTCGATTTCCGGCACGAAGTTCCTCGACCTGGACGCCAACGGCGTCGTCAACGGGCTCGACCGCCCGCTGGAGGGGATCGTCATCGTGTTGACCGACGCCCACGGCGTCGTCCGCCGGACGACGTCGGCGGCCGACGGGACCTTCTCGTACGCGAACCTGCCGGCCGGCGACTACGTGCTCTCCGAAGAGCTGCCGCCCGGCTTCGCCCAGACCTATCCGGGGACGCCCGACTTCCCCGGGACCTTCACGATCACCCTCGCGCCGGGGCAGAACGCCGGCGGCTTCCTCTTCCTGAACAAGTGTTGACAACATCAGAGCGCGCGCTCGCGGAGGCTTGACGATGGCTAGACGAATTCTCTCTGGCATGGCCGGATTGCTCCTGCTCGGGAGCATCGCGCGGGCGCAGTCCTCCGGCGTGAGAGACCGCGTCGATCCCCCGGGGCCTCTCGCGGGCGAGACCTACGTCGGCCCCCACGTCGGCTACAGCTTCATCGGCAAGTTCGAGGAGATCTACTGCCCCTGCGACGTGGACCAGAACGACTTCCTCTTCGGGGGCGCGCGCGTGGGCCACTTCTTCACCGACCACCTCGCCATCGAGGCCACCGGCCAGTACTTCAACCCCGACCGCGACAAGATCCACGACTTCTGGGAGCTGACGCTCGGCGGCCTCTACGACTTCACGCCGTCGCTCCACGGATGGAACACGTACGCGGGCCTCGGCGCCGGCGCCTCGCGGCAGCAGGTGTTCAAGGGGAAGGGGGTCGCGCTCGCGTATCTCGCGGCCGGATCGGAGTACCGATTCGGCAAGCTTGTCGGCCTGCGCCTGGAGATCAAGGGACAGTACAACTTCAGTTCCCGGTTCACCGACACGAACGCCTTCGGCAGTTTCCCTGTCGAGAACCCGTCTCACGTGGACATCCAGCCGTCCGTCGGCGTGCTCTTTCATTTCGGCGGCCGGGCCGCGCCGCCCGTCGTCGAGGTCCCGCCGGCGCCGGAGCACGCGCCGGTGCCGCCCGCTCAGCCTCCGCCGCCCGCTCCGCCGGCGGCTCCGAAGGAGCCGGAGCGCCCCGCGGAGCCCCCGGTCGCTCCGGCGCCCGTTCCTCCTCCCTCGCCCGTCCGCGAGCCGATCGACTTCGATCACGGCAAGCCCCGCGTCTCCAACATCGCCAAGGCGAAGCTCGACGCCGTCGCGTTGCGCCTGCGGGACAACCCGCGGGCGACCGTCACGATCATCGGCTACCCGGACCGGGGGACGGGCGCGCGCCAGGAGACGCTCGCGCGCCAGCGCGCGGAGAACGTCAAGCAGTACCTCATCGACCGCCACGGCATCGATGCCGCGCGCATCACGACGAAGATCGACATGACGGACGCCGCCAACCGCAGCAAGGCCGTCGTCATTACAATCTTTCCCTGAGCCGTCGCTCCGACGGGAGTGCTAGCCTTTCCGCCCGGAGGATCGCCGATGTCGGAAGAGACCGCGGCGGTGGGATGAAAGTCGTTTTCTTTCCGTCGCCGGCGCGCCTGCGCCGGTGGTTCGAGAAGAATCACGCCGGGGAACGGGAGCTGTTGGTCGGCTTCTTCAAGAAGGGCTCCGGCAAGCCGAGCGTCACCTGGCCGGAAGCGGTGGACGAGGCGCTCTGCGTCGGCTGGATCGACGGCATCCGCAAGAGCCTGGGTGAAGAGAGCTACACGATCCGATTCACGCCGCGCAAGCCGCGCAGCATCTGGAGCGCCGTGAACATTGGGCGGGCGGGAGCGCTCGCCGCCGAGGGGCGGATGAAGCCGGCCGGTATGAGAGCGTTCCAGGCGCGGCAGGAGAACAGGTCCGGCATCTATTCCTACGAGCAGCGGCGCGACCGCCTCGACGAGCCGTATGCGGGCCTGCTCGATAAGAACAGGGCCGCGGCGGCTTTCTTCGGGTCACAGCCGCCGTCGTACCGGAGGGCCGCCGTCTGGTGGGTGGTCAGCGCGAAGAAGGAAGAGACGCGCCTCAAGCGGCTCGGCACGCTCATCCGGCTTTCGGCGCGCGGCCGCCGGATCCCTCAGTTCACCCGCCTCGAGCCGCGGGCGCGGCGCGGGGAAGGAGCGGCCTGACGTGATCACCCGTTCCCTCGGCACCCACGGCCCGCGCGTGTCGGCCATCGGGCTCGGATGCATGGGCATGTCCGACATGTACGGCCCGGCGGATCGCGCGGAGAGCATCGCGACGCTCCGCGCGGCCCTGGACGCCGGCATCACGCTGCTCGACACGGGCGACTACTACGGGGCGGGTCACAACGAGCTGCTGATCCGCGAGGCGCTCACCGGGCGCCGCCGCGAAGACGTCCTCCTGAGCGTGAAGTTCGGGGCGCTGCGCGATCCGGCCGGCGCCTTCCTCGGCGTGGATGCCCGCCCGGCGGCGGTCAGGAACTTCCTCGGGTATACGCTGCGCCGCCTCGGGACCGACTTCGTGGACATCTACCGGCCGGGACGGCTCGACCCGTCGGTCCCGATCGAGGAGACCGTCGGCGAGATCGCCGAGATGGTCCGGGCGGGACACGTCCGGTATGTCGGGCTCTCGGAGGTCGGCGCGGAGACGCTCCGGAGGGCGCACGCGGTCCACCCGATCGCGGACCTGCAGATCGAGTACTCGCTCCTCTCGCGCGGGATCGAGGAGGAGATCCTCCCGGCGGCGCGCGCTCTCGGCGTCGGCATCACCGCCTACGGAGTCCTTTCGCGCGGCCTGCTCGGCGGCCACTGGACGGAGCGGCAGCCGCCGGCGAAGGGGGACCTCCGCAACTTCCTTCCCCGCTTCCACGGCGCCAATATCGAACGGAACCTGGCGCTGGTGGAAGCCGTGCGCGAGGTCGCCGGCTCGAAGGGGGCAACCGTCGCGCAGGCCGCGATCGCCTGGGTCCTCTCGCGCGGCGAAGACATCGTGCCCCTCGTCGGCGCCCGGCGGCGCGACCGGCTGACCGAGGCCCTCGGCGCGCTCGACCTCGCCCCGACTCCGCAGGACCTCGCGCGGTTGGAGGCGGCGGCTCCGCCAAATGCCGCGGCCGGGGACCGCTACGACGCCCGGCAGATGGGTATGCTCGACAGCGAAAAGAAAAGCCGAAAGGAGCCGCCATGAGCGCCGACACCGCCGTCGCTTCCGAGCCTCTGGTCTTGAGCAGCCGCGAGGGAGGAGTCGTCCGCCTGACGCTCAACCGGGGGAGCCGTTTCAACCCGCTCTCGCTCGAGATGATCGGCGCGCTCCAGGCGGAAATCGACGCGATCGCCGCCGATCCCGACGCGCGCGTCGTGGTGCTCGCCGCGGAGGGGCGGGGCTTTTCCGCCGGCCACGACCTGAAGGAGATGCGGGCCCATGCGGGAGACGAAGCGTGGCAGCGCCGTCTCTTCGACGACTGCAGCCGGATGATGGTGGCGCTGACGGCGCTCCCCCAGCCCGTCATCGCCCGCGTCCACGGCATCGCGACGGCGGCGGGCTGCCAGCTCGTCTCGATGTGCGACCTGGCCGTCGCGGCGGACACGGCGACCTTCGCGATGCCCGGGATCAACGTCGGGGTCTTCTGCTCGACGCCGGCCGTCGGCGTGGCGCGCAACGTCGGACGAAAGCGCGCGATGGAGATGCTCCTGACCGGCGAGCCGATCGACGCCCGCACGGCCCTGGCCTGGGGCCTCGTCAACCGCGTCGTCCCCGCCGCCGAGCTCGACGCCGCTGTAGCGCACTTCACGGAGATCGTTCTCGCGCGAAGTCCGGCCGTCGTCCGCCTCGGGAAGGACGCGTTCTACCGTCAGATCGAGCGCCCCCTCGAGTCGGCCTACGACAGCGCCGGCGGAGCCATGGCGAAGAATCTGACGCTCCCCGACGCCGAGGAAGGCATCGACGCCTTCCTCGGCAAGCGCCCGGCCCGCTGGGGCTAGCGGCTTCCTACCTCTTCAAGACCAGGATCGCCGCTCCGGCCAGCGCCAGGGCCAGGAGCGCGAGCATCGGGAAAGTCAGCGTCGGAACCACGGCGGCGACGACGCCCGGCGTGGGCGTTTGCGGCGGGAAACAAGCCCGATCGGAGCGAAGGGCTCATTCGGAGCAAGGCGTGAATTGTCTGACCGGTCGGACTGAAATGTACACCTTTCCTTCTCAAAATAAAGGGATTAGAGTAATCCGCAATGGCGCATCGCGGAAAGAAGAGCGTGGGTCCCGAAGGCGCGGCTCTTGTCCGATTCCGGGTCAACGGCGAACCGGTCGAGGCCGCGTTCGCGCCTCACAAGACTCTGCTGGAGGTTCTGCGCGAGGACCTGCGGCTGACGGGGACGAAGCACGGCTGCGAGCTCGGAGAGTGCGGCACGTGCGCCGTGCTCGTGGACGGGAAGCCGGTTCTCTCGTGCCTCTACCTGGGTGTCGAGTGCGAGGGGAGGAAGGTCGAGACGATCGAGGGGATGGCGGGAGCGGCGGGGCTTCACCCTCTGCAGAAGGCCTTCGCGGATCTGGGCGCCGCGCAGTGCGGCTACTGCACGCCGGGATTCCTGCTCACCGCGAAGGAGCTCCTTGAGAAGAACGCGAGTCCGACCCGCCAGGAGATCAAAGAAGCCCTCGCCGGTAATCTCTGCCGCTGCACCGGCTACATCAAGATCTTCGAAGCCGTGGAGCTCGCCGCGGCGTGGATGCGCGGCGAGGAAGCCGAGCCCCCGAAGGAGTCGTTGTACGGGACCGACTTCGACGAAAGCGGACTCCTGCCGGTCGTGACGAAGTGAGTTTCGGAGAAGTCCAAGGTCCAAGGTCCAAGGTCCAAGGTAGCCCCTTTGGACTTTGGACTTTGGACTTTGGACCGGCGCGGAGGATCGCGTGAGCGATCGCGCGCGGACTCGCGTCGTCGGCCGCCCCTACCCGAAGGTGGACGCGGCGGCGAAGGTCACGGGGCAGACGAAGTTCGCCGACGACATCTTTCTGCCGCGGATGCTCCACTGCAAGATCCTCCGCTCGAAGCTCGCGCACGCGCGCCTGCTTCGCGTGGACGTCTCGAAGGCGCTCGCCCTGCCCGGGGTCGTCGCCGCCGCGACGGGTCGCGATCTCCCGATCGCGTTCGGGATCCTCCCGGTCTCGCAAGACGAGCACGCGCTCTCCCCGGACGTCGTCCGGTACGTCGGCGATCCGATCGCGGCCGTCGCGGCTGTGGATGAGGACGCGGCGCTCGAGGCGCTCGGCGCGATCGAGGTCGACTACGAGCCGCTGCGTCCCATCGCCTCGATCGCGGACGCCGTCGCGAACCCGGCCCCCCGGATCCACGACTACGGGGACGCCGGCAACTTCCACAAGCTCGTCTCGATGGAGTTCGGCGACACGGGGGAGGGATTCGCGCGGGCGGACCGGATCTACGAAGACCTCTTCTTCTACGAGGGAAACACGCACCTGCCGCTCGAGCAGCACGCCTCGGTGGCGGACTACGGCCCGGACGGCAAGCTGACGCTTTGGAGCTCGACGCAGACGCCGCACTATGTCCACCGGGCCCTCGCGAAGGTCCTGCGGATGCCGGCCTCCCGGATCCGCGTCATCGCGACGCCCAACGGCGGGGGGTTCGGCGGGAAGTCCGACCCGTTCAACCACGAGATCGTCGTGGCCCACCTCTCGCGCGTCGCCGGGCGCCCGGTCAAGATCTGCCTGACGCGCGAGGAGGTCTTCTACTGCCACCGCGGGCGGCATCCGACGCTCATGCGGGTCAAAACCGGCGTGAAGAAGGACGGCGCCATCACCGCGATGCACTTTCAGACGGCGCTCGACGGCGGGGGCTACGGGTCGTACGGAGTCGCCTCGACCTACTACACGGGTGCGCTCCAGACCGTGACCTACGAGATCCCGGCCTACCGCTTCGACGGCGCGCGCGTCTTCACGAACAAGCCTCCGTGCGGCCCCAAGCGCGGCCACGGCACGCCGCAGCCGCGGTTCGCGCTGGAGGTGCAGCTCGACAAGATCGCCTGCGACCTCGGGCTCGATCCCGCGGAGATGCGCAAGGCGCACCTCCAGCCCCCCGACTCCCTGACCGCCAACTTCCTGCGCGTCGGCTCGATGGGCCTGGGCGCCTGCATCGACAAGGTCGTCGAGGCCTCGGGGTGGCGGAGCCGCCGGGGGAAGCTCCCTGCCGGGCGGGGGCTGGGTCTCGCGTGCTCCTCGTACATCTGCGGCGCGGGCCTGCCGATCTACTGGAACTCGATGCCCCAGTCCGGCGTGCAGCTGAAGCTCGACCGCGGCGGCGGCGTGACGGTCTTCTGCGGCTCGACCGAGATCGGGCAGGGGAGCGACACGATCCTCGCCGCGATCGTGGCGGAGACGCTGGGGATCGATCCCTTCGACATCCGGGTCGTCACGGGCGACACGGACCTGACGCCCGTGGACCTGGGATCGTATTCGTCCCGCGTCACCCTCATGACGGGCAACGCCGCGCTCCAGGCGGCCGAGCGAGCGCGGGAGATGCTCGTCGCCGCGGCGGCGGGCAAGCTGGAAGTCCCCGCCGTGCGGATCGCGCTGGCCGAGGGGCGCGTTTTCGACGTCGAGGACCCCGAAAGAGGAATGCCCTTCCCCGAGGCCGTCGTCGCGGCGGAGAGCCGGTTCGGAACGATCGGCACGGTCGGCTCCTACTCGCCGCCGCCGTCGGCCGGGCGCTACCGGGGAGCCGGGGTCGGCCCCTCGCCCGCCTACTCCTACTCGGCCGCGGTCGCGGAAGTCGCGGTGGACCCGGAAACCGGCATCGTGACGGTCCCGAAGGTGTGGATCGCGCACGACGTCGGCAAGTGCATCAACCCCGTGCTCGTGGTCGGACAGGTCGAGGGTTCCGTCTACATGGGCCTGGGCGAGATCCTCATGGAAGAGATGGCCTACCGCTCCGACGTCCCCGGCAACCTCGTGCACAAGTTTCCGTCGCTGCTCGAATACAAGAGCCCGACGACCAAGGAGATGTCCGAGGTCGTGACGCTTCTCGTCGAGGACCCCGATCCCAACGGCCCCTTCGGCGCGAAGGAGGTCGGCCAGGGGCCGCTCCTCCCGATCCCGCCGGCCGTGGCCAACGGGATCTTCGACGCCGTTGGCGTCCGCGTCGACGAAGTGCCCGCGACACCCGAGAAGGTTCTGAAAGCGCTCAAGGCAAAGGCGCAGGGGAAAGACGCCCGCTACGGCCCGACCGCCTTCCCGGAGATTCCCTATCCCGAGCCCCTGCGCGTCCCGACTCCCGCGCAAGGCGGCAACGGCCGCGCCGTCGAGGCCGCCGCCACCGGCGCAGGAGGAGTGAGATGAATCGGGTGAACGCGCGATCGAGCCATCGGGTGATCGGCAAGCGATCGCGATCTTTCGTCGAGATCACCCGATCACCCGATCACCCGATCACCCGATTTCCATCGTCATGATGCGCCTTCCGAAATTCCGGTACTACGCGCCCAAGACGGTGCGGGAGGCCGTGCGCATCAAGGCGGACGCGGGTCCGGAGAGCGCCTACGTCGCCGGGGGGACGGACCTGTACCCGAACATGAAGCGGCGGCAGCAGACGCCCGGGGTCGTCATCGGCCTGTCGCGGATCTCTGCGCTCTCCCGCGTGCGGCCGCGCGCGGACGGGGTCTCCATCGGGTCGGCGGTCCCGCTTTCCGCGGTCGAAAGCCGCCCGCGCGTTCGCCGCGACTACCCGGCCCTCGCGCGCGCGATCGCCGAGATCTCGACGCCGCCGCTGCGCAACATGGGGACCCTCGGGGGCAACGTCCTCCTGGACACGCGTTGCAACTACTACGACCAGAACTACGAGTGGCGCCAGGCGATCCAGTTTTGCCTGAAGAAGGACGGAGACGTCTGCTGGGTCGCGCCGGCCTCGCGCAAGTGCCTCGCCGTGCAGTCGGCGGACTCCGTCCCGGTCCTGATCGCCCTCGACGCGCGAGCCATCCTCGCCTCGCCCGACGGGGAGCGGGAGATCGCCGTCGAGGACCTCTACCGCAACGACGGCATCGCGTATCTGACCAAGCGCCCGGAGGAGCTCCTGACGGAGATCCGGCTCGGCAGGCCGGACGGCTGGCGGGCGAGCTACAGGAAGCTGCGCCGCCGCGGCGCCTTCGACTTCCCGGTGCTCTCCGTCGGCGCGGCGGTCCGGCGGGACGGGGGCGCCGTCGTGGACGCGCGGCTGGTGCTGGGAGGAGTCGCGTCGGCGCCGATCCGGCTGACGGCGTCGGAGGCCCTCCTGCGCGGCCGGCCGCTCGATGAGGACGCGATCCAGGCGGCGGCCGAGGCGGCGGCGGGACCTTCCCGGCCGATGGACAACACCGATTTCTCCTTCCTCTGGCGAAAGGAGATGACGAAGAAGTTCGTCGCCAAGGCCCTGACCGATCTGAGGACCTCTTGAGGGGACTGGGAGGCTGGGGGTAGCCCTCGCCCAGTCTCCCCATCTCCCGCTCTCCCAGTCACTTGAGTGTCGGCAAGAGGCTCAGGAGCGGGCCTGTCAAGCCATTCCAAAAGGTAACCGGAGCGGTGATCGTCGAGACATCGGAAAAGGTAACCCCGCGCGTTAAGGTTAAGCAATTCGGAGTTTTCGTTTCTTTTCACTCGGGCCCAGAGGTTTCTCGCGTTTGGCTGGTTTGGGAAGCCGGATCTGGAGATGGGCTGGTAAGTTTTCGAGTTTTCTTTGACTCGGCGGCACAGAGATCGTGGACCTGCTGGCGAGGCGATCGATTCTTTCGAGTTTTCGATCGATCCCGCGGGCGAGCTCGAAGGGATCAAGGGACTGTCGTAGCCCGCTGAGGGTCTTGAGCTTTTCCGCGTCGCCTTCGGCGCAAGCCAGCAGGCGATCTAGCGGCGTCTGCGGCTTGTCGTACTTGCGGGTCAGGCGGGAGCCGACGCGGACTTTGCGCATCAGCTTCACGGAGGGCTGGAAGAGATTCATCATCAGCCGCCACTCTCTGCCGTAGAGGCCATTGATCGCGGCGGCGGCCTTCTGGGTATCGAAGCGCTCCCAGCCGATGAGCTTTCGCACATGAGTCCAGTTCTTCTGTTCGATGTGGGCGTTGTCGTCCTTCTTGTAGGGGCGACCCCGGGTGAACTGGATCCTGCGGTCCTTGCAGTAGCTCCAGAGGCAGTCGTTGATGAACTCCGAACCGTTGTCCGAGTCGATGCCGGAGAGTGGGAAAGGAAGCCGCCCTCGGATCTCTTCCAGAGCCTCCCGCACGGTCTCCTGACCCTTGCCCAGGATCGCTTCCGTCTCCACCCAGGCCGTGTGGATGTCGGTGAAGTTGAGCGAATAGGCGAATCGCCCGTCCCCGCTATTGCCAGAGTGCGAGACCAGATCCACCTCGCCAAATCCTGGCACGGTCACGTCCCAGTTATCCGTGCGGATCGGAATGTGATGCTTCAGAAGCGTCCCCGGCTTGGTCCGTCCGTAGAAGCGCCTCTTCAGACTTCGCTTGCTCCCTGCCAGCCGCCGGTCGATCTGCCGGGCGCTGATGGAGAGCAGCTGCCGCTCCACCTCGGGACTCGGACGAAAACGTCGGCGAATCCACGGCATCCATACCGGCACGATCCCCGTCAACCTCACCGACCACGGATACCCGGCCGCCTCCCAGACCCCACGCAGAATCGAAATCACTTGCGACCCGTAGTGCGGCCCACGCACCCCCCGGCGCCGCGCCCGCGGCTTCCCGCCAGGCGGTGGACCCGAAAGCTTACGTATCGCGTACTTTCGGTTGTACCCGCAGACTCGACAAAACTCCTCCAGAATCTTCCCCTTCTCCTGCCTCGAAGCCCCTCGGTAACGCCCGAAAATCTCCCGGAAATACTCCCATTTCGATCGCCCGCCCATCCGGTAACCCTCCCTTCCACATCTTCCCCCCGGGTTACCTTTTCAAATGGCGCGACCATCCCCCCTCCGGTTACATTCTGCGCGGCGCGATGCGGCGAGTTGCTTTCGTGGGAGGAATCGCGTAAACTACCCGCCTTCTCGTATCGCTCGCCTTTCTCGCACGCTTTCCGCGCTCGCAGAATTCCGACGAATCCCACGGGAAGTCGGGTTCCACCGAGCGGCGCGGCGGGGCCCGGGAGATCAAACGCCGGATGAGGATTCTGTTTCGATGAAACTGTATGTCGGCAACCTTCCCTACACCACCAGCGAAGAGGATCTTCGCAACCTGTTCTCTCAGTACGGCAACGTCGAGTCCGTGGCCGTGATCACCGACCGGGAGACGGGAAGATCCAAGGGCTTTGGATTCGTCGAGTTCGCAGACGACAACGAGGCCAAGAGCGCCATCTCGGCCCTCTCGGGGCAGGAGTTCAGCGGCCGCGCGCTCACGGTCAACGAGGCGCGTCCCAAGACGGGCGGCGGCGGCGGCGGCGGAGGCCGGGGCGGATACGGTGGCGGAGGCCGCGACCGCTACTGATCCTCTCTATCGCGACGCACTCTTTGGGGGCTCGGCCCCCCTTTTTCTTTTGGTTTCAGGTTTCAGGATTCAGGTTTCAGGAGACCCGGACCGGAGAAAAGGCCGGATTCTTGCAACCCCCTGAAACCTGGTACTTGAAACCTGAACCGAGAGGAGAGGGCATGCCGCCGAAAAAGAAGAACACCCGGAAGAGCGTTTCCCGCGGGGATTTCCTGAGCGACGTCGAGGAGCTGCGCCGGCGCGCCCGGCAGCACATCGGCGACGGTGCCGTCACGGCCGGGTACGAGGCGGACCGCGACAAGGTCATTGCCGTCCTGAACGAGGCCCTCGCCACCGAGATCGTCTGCGTCCTGCGGTACAAGCGGCACTACTTCATGGCGACCGGCATCCACGCCAACGCCGTCGCCCAGGAGTTCCAGCAGCACGCCGCCGAGGAGCAGGGACACGCGGATCGCATCGCCGGGCGGATCACGCAGCTCGGCGGAGAGCCTAACTTCAGTCCCGACGGCCTCTCCTCGCGCAGCCATTCGGAATACGTCGAAGGGGAATCGCTCGTGGACATGATCCGCGAGGACCTGGTGGCCGAGAGGATCGCGATCGAGTCCTACAGCGAGATCGTCCGGTTCCTGGGAGAGCGCGACGTCACCACCCGCCGGATGATGGAAGAGATCCTGGAGAACGAAGAGGAGCACGCCAACGACCTGAGAGACCTGCTCGCGACGCTCGATCCCACCCGGCCCGGCTAGTCGCCGGAGCTCTGACCGTTCCCGGACCCGGCGTGCCTTTCCTGTTTCGGCCGGGGCGTCCGTGAACGATCCGGGCTAGACTCGCGGCGGCATGGCCGGGATTCGACTCGAGCGGTGGGACGCCGCCGACGGTCCCCTGAGCGAAAAGCGGATGGCGCGGCTCCTCGATCAGGAGGGATACGAGGTGGCCGTCTACGCCTACCGCGAGGGAACGGTCTTCGCCGAGCACGAGCATGCGCAGGAGAAATGCGACGCCGTGCTGGAAGGAACCCTGCGGATCACCGTCGCCGGCGCGGCGTACGACCTGAAACCGGGCGACCGGATTTACCTGCCCGCCGGCACGCGCCACAGCGCCGAGGTCGTGGGCCGAAAGACCGTCCTGTCTCTGGACGGCACGAAGTGGTGACCGAAGCGGACGATCCGGGTCAATCGGCCGGCGATCCGCCTCCCTCCGGACGCCCCTCTCTTTCGGCGCGGCCTTCGAGCTTCGCCAGGACCTCGATGACGCGGTCGAAGGCCTTCTGCAGCTCGCCGTGCGTCTCGGGCGTGAGGTTGGGAGAACGGCGCGCGAGGAAATCGCGCGACCACTGGAGCACGTCGATCTTGAGCGACATGTAGTCGGAAGCGTAGAGGTTGGTCGGGAGGGCCTCCAGGCCGCCCTCCCGGAGCCGGCCGGCGAGCGATCGCGTTTCCGCGTCCGACAGCTCGAGCCGCTTCTGGCTTCCGTAGCCCCGGCGCGTGACGGGACGGGCGAGGACCCGGCGTCCCTCCCATTGAAGCAGCCACCCCTGCGCCGCGGCGTCCGGCCCCGGCCGCTCGGTCTTGCGCAGCGCGATCACGCGGAGCGCCTCCGGCGCGAGGGCGCCGGTCGAGAGTTTCCCGAGGGCGTCGTCGAGGCTCGAGGCGGTCACGCCCGTCTTTTCCCGTTTGCCCACGAGATCGCGGATCCGGGACGCCAGCGCGGAGAACACCTTCGACTGTTCTCCGCTGGCCAGCTGCACGACGCTCTTCGACTTGCCGGCGATCGAGACCTCCATCTTTCCGCGGATCCTCGAGAGGTCCCCCTCTTCGCCGAAGTCGGAAGGCATGGCGCCGAAACCCGCGTCCCTCAAGGCCCTCGCGATCGACAGGATGTCGGCCCGGGAGACCCGGACCTGGGCGCGGTCGTTCCAGATGGCGACGCCGTTGCCGTAGAGCGAGGCCGAAACCCGGGTGGCTCCCTCGACCCACATCACGTCGATCCGCAGCGTCCTCGGATCGCGCTTGCCCGCCGCCAGCTCCGCCAGCGGCTTGCCGATCTCGTCTTTCCGGGACTCCCGCCCCTTTTCGCGCTCCGGCTCGGGGCCGAGCCCGGAGGCGGGCCCGGCGAGCAGGGAGAGAAGGAACGCGGCCGCGGCAATTGTCTTCGGCATCGGGGGATCGTCGTTCCATTCCCTCATCTCCCGGCCCCGGGTGTCAACGGCGGCGGCCGGGGCCGGGATCGTTCCCCCGGCCGGAGCCGACGCCGGGAGTTCGCGGTACACTCTCGCGCGATTCGAGGAGGCTCGATGCGCTACACGGCCGAAGAGCGCCAGGCCCTGATCCAGCGCTACGAAGAGGGTCCGACCCGGCTCCGCGACGCCTTCGCGAAAGTTCCCCGCGAGGCGTGGAAGTGGCGGCCGGAGGCGGGGAAGTGGTCCGTCTACGAGGTCGTCTGCCACTGCGCCGACGCCGAGATGAACGCGGCCGCGCGCATCCGCTATCTCGTGGCGGAAGAAAAGCCGGCGATCCCGGGGTTCAACCAGGACCGCTGGGCGGAAGTGCTCGACTACCACTCCGCGAGGGTCGAGCTGGCTCTCGCGGCGGTGGACGTCATGCGCGCCCACACCGTCAATCTCCTGCGGCAGTTGCCGGAGGAGGCGTGGGCCTCGGAGGGCACGCATTCCGAATCCGGCCGCTACACCGCGGAAGACTGGTTGAGGACCTACGCCGAGCACCTGGAGAAACACGCGCGGCAGATCGAGCGCACTCTCGAGGCCTGGCGCGCGGAGCAGACGAAACCGAGCTGAGCGGGCATCCGTCCGCGCGGGAAAAGGAAGGGAGAGTCGCCGTGTTGAAAGATTTCAAGGATTTCCTGCTGAAACAGAACGCGCTCGCGCTCGCGGTGGCCGTCATCATCGGCGCCGCGATCGGGAAGGTCGTCACGGCGATCGTGGATGACCTGATCAACCCGATCATCGGCCGGATGCTGCCCGGCGGAGACTGGCGCAACGCCCGGATCGTGCTGGGATCGGGGCTCGATCCGAAGACGGGCAAGCCCTTCGAATCCGCCATCACGTACGGCCACCTGCTCGGGTCGGTCGTGGACTTCGTGATCATCGCGTTCGTGATCTACATGATCATGAAAGTCTTCCTCCCCAAGCCCGGCGAAAAGGCTCCGGAAACGAAGGAATGCCCGCAGTGCAAGGAGATCCTCCCGGCCGCCGCCACGCGCTGCCGGGCGTGCACCCAGCCGGTGTAGCGTGCACTTGCCGGATCCCAAGACGTTCCTCGAGGTCGCCGCGGCCGCGGCCCTGGCCGTCGGTTTCGTCTTCGCCCTCCTCGCGCTCCTCGCGTCCGTGCGCGACCTCTGTTTCAAGGTGGCGGGCGTGAGCTTCATCACGGCCCTCTCCCTCTTCGCGAACAACGCGGCCGTGTACTTCGCCGCGGTGTTCATCATCGCCACGGGCGTCACGTCGGTCGAGTTCCTCGAGCACCTCGCGGCGATCATCCGGGGCAACAAGGATTACTTCGAGTACCTGAAGTCGATGAAGCAGCAGCCGGCCGCGCCGGCGGCCCAGGCAACGGCCGAGCTTCCCGCGCCGCCGCGCGCGACCGGCGCGGTCCCGGCGGCGGCCCGCCCGGCGGCGGAGGCGGCCGGCGCCGAGGCCCCGGCGCCCGCGGCCGGGCCCCTGCGGGAGGCGGAGGACGCCCTGTCGGCCGAACGCTTCGACGAGGCCCTCGCGCGGGCCGAGGCGGCGCTGAAAGCGGATCCCGGCAACCCGCGAGCCCATGAGATCCGGGCCGAGGCCTTCCGCCTCCTCCAGCGCTTCAAGGATTCCGTGGACTCCGCGACGCTCGCCCTCGCCGCGCAGCCGCAGGACGTCGTCGCGTTGCGCACGCGGGCGGAGGCGTACCGTGGGCTCCGGCGCTTCGAGGAGGCGATCGCCGACGCGACGGCGGTGTTGAAGCTCGAACCGAGGGACGCCTTCGCGCTGCGCACGCGCGCGGAAGCCTACCGGGCCCTCGGCCGGTTCCAGCAGGCGATCGAGGACACGAGCGCCGTGATCGAGCTTGATCCGAAGGACGCGTTCGCGCTGCGGACGCGTGCGGAGGCGTACCGCGGTCTCGGACAGCTGGAGAAGGCCGTGCGGGACGCGGGCAAGGCGATCGAGCTCGATCCGAACGACGGGTTCGCGCTGCGGACGCGTGCGGAGGCGTACCGCGGTCTCGGACAGCTGGAGAAGGCCGTGCGGGACGCGAGCAAGGCGATCGAGCTGAACCCGAGCGACGGGTTCGCGCTGCGGACGCGTGCGGAGGCGTACCGCCGGCTCGGCCAGACGGACCTCGCCATCAGCGACGCCAGCCGGGCGCTCCAGATCGAGCCCGGCAACGCGTTCGCGTTGAACACGATCGCCCTCGCCGGCAAGTCGGCGGGGCGCAGCTAGAGGCTCACCCTTCGAGGAGCCGCCGGCCGATCCGCGCGGCTTCGTCGAGGAGCGCGGTCAGGTCCTCTTCCCGCGTGCGAAAGTTGACGATGCAGACGCGCAGGGCGGCGCGTCCCTTGAGCCTCGTCGGCGCGAGGAAGAAGGACCCGCCGCCGAGCAGGCCGTTGGCGATTTTCCGGTTGACGCGGTCGAGCTCCTCGTCGGAGAACGGACGCCCCGCCGGCCGGTAGCGGAAGTTCGCGATCGAGAGAACGGTCGGCGCGAGCCTCTCGAAGTCCTCCCGCCGATCCACCTCCTCCCCGAGGAACCGCGCGAGGTCCACGTCGTTCTCGATCGCGCGGGCGTAGCCGCGGCGGCCGTGCGTCTTCAATCCCATCCAGACCTTCAGCGCCTTGAAGCCGCGCGACAGCTCGACGCCCCGCTCCGCGAACCACGCCGGCCCCGGGAAGGGGGACTCGGGGTCCGTGGCGAGGTACTCGGGGAACTTGCGGAACGTCGCCGCGAGCCGGCCCGGTTCCCGCACGAGCGCGGCTCCCGCTTCATACGGGACGTACAGCCACTTGTGCGGGTCCGCGGCGATAGAGTCGGCCCGCTCCATCCCGGCAAAGAGCGGCGCGAGCTTCTCCGAGAGCCGCGCCATCGCCCCGTACGCGCCGTCCACGTGAAACCAGAGGGACTCGCGGCGGCAGAATTCGCCGATCTCCTCCAGCGGATCGATCGCCCCGGTGTTGACCGTGCCGGCGTTGCCGACGACGATCGCCGGAGTGAAGCCCTCCCGGCGGTCGGCCGCGACGGCCCGCTCGAGCAGGTCCATCCGCATGCGGAAGCTCTCGTCCGTCTCGATCTTCCGGAGCTGCCGTGTCCCGATGCCGAGGAGATCCACCGCCTTGTCCACGCAGTGATGGACCTGGTCCGAGGCGTACACGGTCAGGCGCGGCCGCCCTTCCCCCGCCAGCCCCTCCTCGCGCACGTTGCCCGGCGTCATGGCGCGCCGCGCCGCCGCGAGCGCCGTGAAGTTCGCCATCGAGCCGCCGGAGACGAGGATCCCCTCCGCCGTTTCGGGGTAGCCGAGCAACTTCGCGATCCAGCGCATCACGCGGTGCTCGACGTGGATCGCGGCGTGGTCCCCTCCCCAGCAGTTGGGGTTCATCGCGGCCGCCATGTAGTCGGCCGCGATGCCGACCGGGTCGGCGCTGGCGTTGATGAAGCCGAAGAAGCGGGGATGCGAGTTCCCCATCGGGAAGGCGAGGATGTGCTCCCGCGCGAACGCGAGGGTCTCCTCGAACGGCTGCCCCTCCTCGGGAGGCGGCTCGTCGAAGAGCGCCGCGTCCGCGCCCACCTTCCCGAACACGGGTCGGGAGGTCAGCCGCTCGCGGTGTTCCGCGACGGCGTCCGCCGCCATGTACCCGAGCCGCCGGATCTCGTCTGGACTCAGATCGAATGAGTCGTTCATCCGATCATTCAATCATCGTGGGAGAAGGACCGCACGGGCGGACGCAAGGCCCGCCCCTGCGGCGGCGCGGCGGCTACTTTGGACCTTGGACCTTGGACCTTGGACTTATTGGATCACTCCGCACCCCAGCCGTCCGCCGGCGTTGCCGGTCGGCTGCGTCGTCAGGTCGTCCGCCTTCTCGTGGAAGATGACCGAGCGCCCGACGACGGAGTTGGGGCCGGCCTTGACGGTCAGCATGTCCGATTTGATGTCCAGGTCGCCCGTCCCGTCCGCCTTGATCTCGATGTTGCCGAGGTCGCCCGCGTGGCGCTTCATGTCCATCGGCCCGGCGTGCGGCATGCCGCCCGGATTGAAGTGTCCGCCGGCCGAAGCTCCCTTCGGATCCGAGCAGTCGCCCTTCTCGTGGATGTGAAGGCCGTGCGTGCCCGGCGGGGCCTTCTCGATGTGCACGTGAACGCGGACGCCTCCCTTGGGCAGCTCCGTGAACGTCGCCGTTCCGGTGACGGTCGAGTCGCTCTTCGGCTCGATGGTCGCCTTGGCCTCGGCAGCCTTCGACGCCTTGGGGGGTGGGGAAGCCCAGCCGGCGAGAGCGAGAACCCCGGCGGCCGTGAGAGTCAGGAGAGAGACGGTCTTGGCTTGCATCATTTTCCTCCTTCGCGCCGGGATGATAGAAGATACGCGGGTCAAAGGACACCGTTGATTACGCGGAGCCTGCCGTCATGAGAGCCCAGGTTGCCCCGGTGGAGGTCTCCCGGCTGCTGCTGCTCGGGTTCGTGGCGGCGGGAGCGATCGTCTCGGTCGCCACCTCCGGCCAGCTCTCCGCTTTCGCGGGAGGCTTCGCCGTGGGCTCCGGGACCGCGTTCGTTCTCTCGCGGTTGAAGCGCCCGCCCGCGGCGGGCGAGGCGGGTCCGGACGAGGACGGCTCATGAGAGTGCTCGTCGTCGAAGACGAGGAAAAGATCGCGCAGTTCCTGAAGAAGGGGCTGACGGAGAAGGGGTACACGGTCGAGGCGGTGGGCGATCCCGACTCGGCCCTGCGGCGGCTCGAGGCCGCCCCGTTCGACCTGCTGATCCTCGACCTCCTGCTCCCCGGCTCGCGCGACGGCCTGGAGGTCTGCCGGGAGGTGCGCGCCCGCGGCCTCCGGATCAAGATCCTCATGCTGACGGCGCGCGACACGATCGAGAACAAGATCGAAGGGCTCGACGCCGGGGCCGACGACTACCTCGTCAAGCCCTTCTCCTTCCGCGAGCTCCTCGCGCGCCTGCGGGCCCTCGCCCGCCGCACGGAGCCGGCCGAGCCCGGCCCTCTCGTGTTCGACGACCTCGCCTACGACACCGAGTCGCGGGAGATCACGCGCGGCGCGGAGGTGATCCGGTTGACCGCGAGGGAGGGAGCGCTCTTCGAGCTCCTGCTCCGCCGCCGCGGGAAGGTCGTGTCGCGCTCGGAGATCCAGGCGCGCATCTGGGAAGACAGCTTCGAGCTCTCGACCAACATCATCGACGTCTACATCAACGCGCTCCGCAAGAAGATCGATTCCGGCGAGCGGGAGAGGATCATCCAGACGGTCCGGGGAGTCGGCTACCGGGTCCGCGGCGCCGGCTCCGCCGAGGAGTAGCGGGAACGCGGATGGGCCTGTTCTCCCGGGGCCGCAATCCTCCTCCTCCGCCCGCGGCGGCGCCCCCTCCCGAGCTCGCCGTGCTCCGGCAGCGCCTGGCCGAGGCGTCGGTGCATCCGTTGAAGCGCGTCTCCGCTGAGGACCTCTCGCCGGAGGCCCGCGAGATCGCCGAGGCGTTGAACTCCCGCCTGGACGCCGTCGCCGCGTCGGAGAAGGAGCAGCAGCAGTTCATCGCCGACGTCTCCCACGAGCTCCGCACGCCCCTGACCGTCATGCGCGGCTCCCTCGAAGTCGCGCTCGAAGAGGATCGCCCGGCCGAGGAGTACCGCGAGGCGATCGGGAACGCGCTCCTGGAAGTGCGGCACCTGACGCGCCTCTCTCAGAACCTCCTCTTCCTGGCGCGCGGCCAGGCCGGCCGCATCACCCTCTCCTTCGCGAACGCGGACCTCGTGAAGTTCCTTTCCGACGTGACGCGCGACCTGCTCCCCGCGGTGACGGACAAGGGGATCGAGCTCTCGGTGGACCTGCCCGAGGTGCCGGCCCGCACGTTCATCGACTCCGACCGCATGCGCCAGGTCGTCCACAATCTCGTCGAGAACGCGATCCGCTACACGAACCCGGGCGGGCGGATCCACGTGCGCCTCTCCGCCGCTCCCGGCGAAGTCCGGATCGAGGTCGGCGACACCGGCATCGGCATCCCGGAGGAGCACCTCCCCTTCATCTTCGAGCGCTTCTTCCGCACCGACCGCGCCCGCCACGCCCACCCCGGCGGCTCCGGCCTCGGCCTCTCCATCGTGAAATGGATCGTGGAAGCCCACAAAGGGAGCGTGCAGGTGACGAGCCGAATCGGCGAGGGGACGACCTTCAGTGTGACCCTGCCGTTGGTAACGTAGGCGAGGTGTCAGGTGTCAGGTGAAATGCAGGTGTCAGGTGCCAGGTGTCAGGGACGAGAGACTCGTTTCGAGTTTTGAAGGTTGGAGATGATACCGCTCAGCATTCGGCCCACTTCGGCTGCTTGGAGGAATGCCGGGTTGAGATCGGCCGAGGCCAGGTACGTGAGGCGCCCTGCTATCAGCAGATGGGTTTCCAGTTCCATCAAGGAGCCATTGGCCACCGAGAGGTGATGCAGGTAATCGCCGAGATGCTCTCTGCCGTGGCCTTCCGCAATGTTCGCGGGGATGGATACGGCGGATCGCTGAATCCGCTCGAGAGACCGGACACCTCCTCCGAACGTGGCAGGCGGCGAGAGAGACGGTAGCAGTCGACGGCAAGATTGACCGACTTCTGCCAGACCTTCAGGTCTCGATAACTCCTGATCGACATTCTTCCTTCTCAACACATAATTGTCATTGGCCTCACGGCCCAACCTGGCACCTGACACCTGACACCTGACACCTGACACCTGCATTTGACCTGACACCTTTTCCCTGACACCTTAAGGACAACGAATGAGAACCGTCTTCGTCTTATCCGCGGCCCGAACCCCGATCGGCAAGTTCGGAGGAACCTTCTCCTCCATGAGCGCCGCCGATCTTGGCGAGGTCGCCGCAAGGGCGGCTATCGAAAGATCCGGGCTCCCTCCACCCGCCATCGACGAGACCATCTTCGGGCACGCCCGGCAGGCGGGAGGGGGGCCCAACACGGCGCGGCAGGTTTCGCACCGGGCGGGGGTGCCGGACTCGGTGCCGGCGTACACGATCAACAAGGCCTGCGCCTCGTCCCTGAAGGCGTTGACCCTCGGCGCGCTCTCGATCGCGGCGGGGGAGAACGACGTCGTCCTCGCCGGCGGGACCGAGTGCATGTCCGCGACGCCGTATCTGCTGACCCGCATACGCTTCGGGCTGCGGATGGGGCACGGCGAGGCCGTGGACGGGATGTACCGCGACGGGTTCCTCTGTCCGCTCTGCGGGCAGCTCATGGGGGAGACCGCCGAGAACCTCGCCCGGGAGTACGGGATCCTGCGGGCGGAGCAGGACGCCTTCGCGGCGGAATCGCAGAGGCGCGCGGCGGACGCCCTGGCGTCGGGACGCTTCTCCGACGAGATCGTTCCCGTCGAGGTTGCGGGCAGGAAGGGGAGCGTCACGGTCGACAAGGACGAGCATCCGAGGCCCGGCACGACGGCCGAGACGCTCGCGAAACTGCCGCCGGTGTTCGCCGCCGAGAACGGGACGGTCCACGCCGGCAACTCCTCGGGGATCACCGACGGCGCGGCGGCGCTCGTCCTCGCGACCGAGGAGCAGGTCCGGAAGGCGGGCGTCGAGCCTCTGGCCCGCGTCGTGGCCTGGACCTCGGCCGGAGTGGAGCCGGAGCGGATGGGGATCGGCCCGGTGCCCGCGATCCGCGCGCTGCTCGCGAAGACCGGCCGCAAGCTCCCCGACATCGACCTCATCGAGCTGAACGAGGCGTTCGCCGCGCAGGTCATCGCGTGCGCCCGCGAGCTCCCCTTCGACCTCTCCCGCGTCAACGTCAACGGCGGCGCTATCGCGCTGGGCCACCCCATCGGAGCCACCGGCGCCAGGATTACGACAACGCTGTTGCATGAGATGAGAAAGAGAGGCTCGAAGAGCGGCATCGCGACGTTGTGCGTCTCCGGCGGCATGGGCATGGCCGTCCTGTTCGAGAGAACTTAGGTGTCACCTGTTCCCTGACACCTTACAATCGCCATCCATGCGCATCGCCCTCACCCTCGGTCTCGACGCCTCCAGGGCGGAGAAGAACGACTACATCCGGGCCCTCCTGGACGCGGGGTTCGGGCGGGAGGAGATCGTGGTGCTGCCGCCGGGGAGCAAGCCCGAGGGGATCTTCGACGGCGTCGTCCTCGGCGGAGGGCTGGACGTGGACCCGTCGCGCTACGGCCGGACCGTGAAAGCGGACGGGCACGTCGAGCTGGACGCCGATCGCGACGCGACGGATTTCGCGGTCTTCGAGAAGGCGCGCCAGGGGGCGCTTCCCACGCTCGGGATCTGCCGGGGGCTCCAGGTGATCAACGTGGCGATGGGAGGGACTCTCGTTCAGGACATCCCGTCGGAGCGTCCCTCGGGAATCGTCCACCTCGTTCCGAAGAAGGAGAACGAGCGGCGCGACCATCCCGTGCGCGTGAAGCCGGGGACCCGGGTCGCCGCGATCGCGCAGGCGGCCGAGATCCAGGTCAACAGCCGCCACCACCAGGCGATCGAGCGGGTCGCCCCGGGCCTCGAGGTCTCGGCCGTCGCCCCCGACGGCCTCGTCGAGGCGCTTGAGTCGGACGGCCCCTGGCTGCTGGCCGTGCAGTGGCACCCGGAGAACCTGCCGGGCGACCCGGCCGCGCGGCGCCTCTTCGCGGAGTTCGCGCGCGCGGTCCGCGAGCGCGGGGAAAGGAATCTTGCCGGCGCCGCGCCTGTTGAGGCGGCCCTGGAGGCCAATTCCGGCCCGCGAAAACAATGAAGAGAATGAAGATAAAGAGAGGTCATCCCCGATGAGACGTGGCATGCGCAGCCTGGTTCCCGTTCTCCTGCTTCTCCTCCCGGCCGCGGCGAAGGCCGAGACCCCGAAAGTGACGAACGTCGAGAAGGTCGTGGACGGCGTCTGGATGGCCCAGACGAGCCAGGGCTCCAACGCCGGCTGGTTTCTCGTCGGCGACGAGGTCGTGGCGGTGGACTCGGGCAGCGACCCGGCGACGGGCAGCGCGCTGCTCGAGAAGATCCAGGAGACCACGCACAAGCCGGTCCGCTACCTGATCGTGACGCACGCGCACGGCGACCATGCCGGCGGCGCCGGGGCCTTCGCGGCCGCGGGCGCCGAGGTCGTCTGCCAGGAGAACATCGTGCCGGCCCTCGTGCCGATCGTCGTCCCGGCCTCGAAGACGAAGTCGGGCGTCATGAGCTTCTCGGACCGGCTCGCCCTGCTCGGCGGAGCGCGGCGCGTCGCGGTCTACTACCTCGGGCCGGCGCACTCGGCCGGGGACATCGTGGTGTACCTGCCCGAGGAGAAGACGCTCTTCGCCGGGGACGTCGTGCTCGCGACGGGAGCGCCCTACATGCAGTCGCCGGACGTGGACCCGGACGGGTGGGAGAAGATCCTCGAACGCCTCGGGCAGCTCGACGTGGAGAAGGTCGTCCCGGGGCACGGAGGGCTCGGGCCTCGCAAGGCCATCGCCAACACGTTTGCCTACATCAAGAAGATCAACGATGCCGCGCGCATCATCGTGGACGAGAACGTGAATGAAAACCTGATCGAGGCGCGGTTGCGTCAGTCCGACGTCGGGATCGACGCCGCCCTGATCACGCCGGATCTCCTTGCCAATGTCCGGGCGGCGGTCCGCGCGGAAAAGAAGAAGCCCGCCCCTCCGAAGGCCAAGCCCGCCAGGCCGCCGGCCGGGAAGAAGGGCTGACGGGCGGTTTGCGCCCGTGAGCCCGGACCGTTTCGTTCGCCTCGATCCCGCGGCGGACGGCGGCCTGGCGCGGCTCGACATCCGCCTTCCTCCCGTCAACGTCTTCTCGGCGGCGGACCTGGACGACCTGTCGCGGGCAGTGGGGGAGGCTCGCGGCTGCCGCGTGCTCCTGCTGTCGGGGTTGCCGCGGGCCTTCTCCGCGGGCGTCTCCATCCCCGAGCACGTCCCCGAGGCGGGACAGATCGAGCGAATGCTGGCGGCCATGCGCGGAGCGCTCGCGGCCCTCGTCGAGACGCCGGCCGTGACGGTCGCGTCCGTCTCCGGAGCCTGCCTCGGCGGAGGAGCAGAGATCGCCGCCGCCTGCGACGTCGTCCTCGCCGCGGAAGACGCGCGGATCGGTTTTCCCGAGATCCGGCTCGGGTGCTTTCCGCCCGCGGCGGCCGTGCTCCTGCCCGGCCGGATCGGGGAGACGCGAGCCGCCGAGTGGATCCTGACCGGAGAGATCTTTTCGGGCACGCGGGCCGCCGCCGACGGTTTCGCCACGCGCGCCTTCCCCGCCGCGTCCCTGGAAGCCGAGACGCGCCAGTTCGTCGAGGGCCTTCTCTCCCGCGGCCCCGCAGCCCTCGCCGCCGCCCGGGACGCGCTGCGTTTCAACCGCCGTGAAGCCCTGGCGACCCGTCTCGCCCACGCCGAGGACCTGTACCGGAGGCTGGAAGGGGATCCGGACCTCGCCCGAGTCGTCCGGGAATTCAAAAGGAGATAGGTGTCAGGTTTGAAGGTGCCAGGGAAAATGCAGGTGTCGGGTGCCAGGTATCAGGTGTCAGGGACCAAGCCTGAGCAGGGCCCAACCTGACGCCTGGCACCTGATACCTGACACCTGCATTTCCCCTGACCCCTGTTCCCTGACACCTTAGAATCCTCCAGCTCATGATCGTCTACCTTAACGGGCAGTACCTCCCCCGCGAGGAGGCCCGCATCTCCCCCGAAGACCGCGGCTTCCTCTTCGCGGACGCGATCTACGAGGTGGCGCGCTTCTATCGCGGGCGGCAGTACCGGCTGGCCGGGCATATGGACCGGATGCGCGCCGGGCTCGCCGCGGTGCGGATCGCGGCCGATCCGAGTTTCTATCCCGGGGTCGCGGCGCGGCTGCTCGAGGAGAACGGGCTCGCGCAATCCGACGCCATCGTCTACGCGCAGATCTCGCGCGGAGCGGCTCCGCGGGCGCACGCCTTCCCGCCGGCGAGCGTCACTCCGACCGTCTTCGCGTTCGCGCGCGCGTCCGATCCGGAGCCTCCGGCGGAGGGAGGGCGCACGATCCTCGTCCCCGACGAGCGCTGGGGGCGCTGCGACATCAAGACCGTGATGCTCCTGCCCAACGTCCTCGCGGCCCAGCAGGCGCGCGAGGCCGGGGCCATGGACGCGATCCTGACCCGCGACGGGATCGCCTGGGAGGGCACGAAGGCGAATCTCTTCTGCGTCACCGGCGGCGTGCTCCGAACCGCCCCGAACGGCCCGCGCATCCTCCCCGGCGTGACGCGAGCCGCCGCCCTGGAGGCGGCCCACCGCCTCGGCCTCACCGTCGAAGAGCATCCCATCTCGATCGAGGAGCTCCTCGCCGCCGAAGAAGTCTTCTTCGCCTCGACCACGCTCTGGACCTATCCGATCGTGTCGGTGGACGGAAGAAGAATAGGTGACGGGAAACCGGGGGAAATTGCGAAACGGCTCAAGGAGGAGCTGCGGCGGGAATTTGCGACACCTGTTCCCTGAAACCTTCACTCCTTCGGATACCTCGCTTCGACGACGGACGAAATCCCACCACGCGACGAGAAAACGCCCTTCACCACCATCCTCTTCGGCCTGCAGGCGGCGACGCAGTCGTCCAGGATCCGGTTCACGGCGTTCTCGTAGAAGATGCCGAGGTTCCGGTACGCGACGATGTAGAGCTTCAGGGACTTGAGCTCCAGGCACCTCTCGTCCGGAACGTACCGGATCGTCAGGTGCCCGAAATCCGGCAACCCCGTCTTCGGACAGATCGCGTTGTACTCCGGGATCTCCACCGTGATCTCGTAGTCCGGATACTGGTTCGGCCACGTCTCGATCGCGGGGAGGGGGGCCGTGATTCCCGCCTTCGCGTGTTCCTCCGTGCATTCGTTCATCGGGAAAATCCTATCGTGACAGGGGAGAGGTGTCAGGTGTTCCCTGACACCTTTCTCCCGTCTGTTACCATTCCCCCGCCTCATGGAATGGCTCAAACACCTCTTCCACCAGATCACCGACGTCGAGACGATGGTCCGCGTCGGCGGGCTGTCGGCCATGACGGCCATCGTGTTCGCGGAGACGGGCCTGATGGTCGGGTTCTTCCTGCCGGGGGACTCGCTCCTCGTCACGGCGGGTGTGTTCGCCGCGGCCGGGAAGCTGAGCATCTGGTGGCTGAACGTGCTCCTCGTGGCGGCCGCCATCGTCGGCGACACCGTCGGCTACTGGATCGGGCGCAAGGCCGGCCCGGCCCTCTTCAACCGCCCCCGCTCCCGCTTCTTCAACCCCGCGCACCTGAAGCGCGCCCACGACTTCTACGAGAAGCACGGCGGCAAGACGATCATCATCGCCCGCTTCATGCCGATCGTCCGCACGTTCGCGCCGGTCGTGGCCGGCATGGGGAGGATGGCGTACCGCCGCTTCCTGTCGTTCAACGTCGTCGGCGGATTCCTGTGGGTCGTCTCGATGACGCTGATCGGGTATTACCTCGGCCAGTTCGCCTGGGTGAAGAAGAACATCGAGATCGTGATCGTGATCGTCGTGCTCATCTCGATCCTGCCTGGCATCATCGCCGCTCTGCGCGAGAGGATGAAAAAGAGTGGGACCGCGGCTGCCTGAGGGAGATAAGGCAACCGCGGCCCCGGGGGAAACTCAGACGTTCTAGGCGACAGCCGAAGCGCACTGCGCTTCGAAGGGCTTTCCTTCTTTGAGGTGAGCCATCAGGGCCGCGATCTCCTGCGTGTGCGCGCGGTCGTGTCCCGCCATCATGCGCGGGACGTCCTCGAGCGTGATCGGGCCGATGCCGTCCTGCACCCCCCGCCGTCTCCAGTCGGAGCTGCGGATCCGGCGCAGCTTCGCGACGTTGCGGGCACGGGCGGCCGCGAGCGCGGCGAGGCCCTCCGCCAGGTCGCGCTTGATGTACTCGCGCTCGCGCGCGATCCGCTCTCCGTCGAAGTCGGAGAGTTGGGGCTCCTGTTCGGAGAGGATGCGGCGGATGCGCGCGCCGTATCCCTCGCGCTCGATGTCGGCCAGGTGCCAGACGTGCTCGATGAGCGAGAAGCAGCCGGTCGCGGGCGCCTGGCGGACCTGCGAGGACTCGAGCCCTTCCGCGGCGCGCGCCACGAGGGCTGGCGTCGATTCCAAAGTCAACAGCAATGTTTCCAGTTCGCGTCGGTTCATCCTTTGCTCCTGTACTCCAACTACGCTTTAGACGACGAAAGGTTTCTGAGGTTAGGTGTCAGGTGTCAGTTTTGAGGTGTCAGGTGGAATGCAGGTGTCAGGTGCCGGATGTCAGGTGTCAGGTGTCAGGTTGTCCCACTCCTGTCACCCAAACCTGACACCTGGCACTTGCCTTTTCCCTGACCCCTTTCCCCTGGCACCTCGCCCCGGCTACACTCGCCACGATGGGAATCGAAGCGCTCCGAGCCTTCTTCGCGCCGCGCCGCAATGAGGATCAACCTGCCCGCCCGGATCCGGTGACGGTCGCCGCCTGCGCGCTCCTGCTCGAGATCGCGCACGCGGACGAGGTCTTCCTGCCCGAGGAGCGAGAGCGCATCGCGCGCCACATCCGGGACGAAATGCATGTTTCCGGGGACGAACTGCAGGAAGTCTTCCGTCTCGCGGAAGAAGAGCGCCGCGAGAGCGTGGACCTCTTCCACTTCACGCAGCTCCTCCGGGACAACCTCTCCCGCGACCAGCGCCTGCGCCTCGTCGAGGCGATCTGGGGTGTCGTCTATTCCGACGGCTCCCTCTCCGAAGTCGAAGGCCACCTCGCCCGCCGCATCGCCGAGCTCCTGGGCTTCCAGCACCCCGAAGTCCAGGCCGCCAAGGAGAAGGTCGCCGCGTCGAAGTAGGTTCGAGTCCCAGGCTTCGGCTTGCCCCGCCGTATTCACAACGATGGTATTCTCTAATCGGAGTGATGCAATGCCCAAGACACTGACGGTCCGGATGGATGATGCCACCTACCGGCTAATCGCGGACGCGGCCGCTGTTGACAACCGCTCCGTAGCGAACTTCATCGAGACGGCCGCCAGGCAGAAAGCGATCGCCGAGATCTTCGTCTCGGACCCGGAAATGGCCGAGATCGAGTCCGACGACGGGTTGCGGCGTCGCCTGAAGGCCGGGCACCGGGATGCCGCCGCGCGCCGGGGCCGGTTTGTCTGAATACCGGCTCTTCGAAACACGCAACTACCAGCGAGATCTCGATCGTCTGGGGACAGCTGCGGCTCGAAGAATCCGGGTGGTTCTGAAGGATCGCGTCTATCCCGCTCTCCGAGAAACCCCAAGAAACGTGCCTTCGGCGGCGAGGTTACGCAATTGGGATCCACCCACCTGGAGGGTCCGGATCGGAAGTTGGCGGATGTTCTACGAGATCGACGACGAGAAGGCCATTGTTTTCCTGACAGCCATGGACCACAGAAAGGGCGCCTATCGGTAGGAGGCGGGAGGCGCAAGCGCCTCCCCTGTAAGCGGAGATCGGCGGTGGCGCTGTAGGGAAAAGAGGCTTGCCGCTCCCGCCTCTCGTGGTGTCCTTCGGAGGCTATCGCGGCGCCGAATCCAGGCTCACGTCCGTGAGCAGGTAAACCGCGAACGACGCGAGCCAGTGTTCGCCTTCGTAGTTGCCCGACGACACCCTCGCGAGGCCGACCTTCGCATGCGCATCCGCCGCCTTCTCGAGGATCTTCCGTCGTGCGTCCGACGCCGGCAACGCGCGCGCGATGGCGCGGAGCGTCCACGCGCGCGTCAGGTTCAGACCATCCAGGTGAACGAGCCGCGGGTCGGTGGGGTCGGTGACGACGGCGGGGGAGAGGGGGAAGGGCTTCCCGCCGGCGAGGCCCGGCAGAAAGGTGCGCAGCCACTTGGCGAACTCCGCTTGCGGCAGGACGCGCCGCATCAGGTCCGCCTCCTCGAGGCACGGCGAGAAGAAATCCTCGCCGGACGGTTCGTAGGCGAGCGGACAGGCGCGGTCCTTCTCGTAGTAGTCGCGGGCGCGCTTGATGACGAGCTTCTCGAGTTCCGCGTCTCCCGCGTTGCGCGCGTAGTCGAGGGCCTCTCCCAGCGCGAAGGCGGTGTTGGGGTGCACCCCCGTGCGGATCGGGCTCGCGAGCTTCGGCAGGAAGTCCTTCAGCCTCGACACGATCGTCTTCGTGAGGGGCTCGAGGTTCGCCCGCCAGGCCTTCGCGTCCGGATCGTCCCAGGTCGAAAGCTCCGTCGCGAGACGCAGCGTCCAAGCCCAGCCGTACGTCCGCTCGAAGGACCGGTTGCTCTTGACGTCGAGGTACCGCGCCTCGGTCTGCATCGCCTCCGGCGCGAAGTGCGCCGCCAGGCGCGCGCGGATCTCGTCGCGCGGCGGAAAATCGGGAATCGTTTTCAAGAGCCGCACGAGCATCCAGTGCCCGTGCACCGACGAATGCCAGTCGAAGCACCCGAAGAACGCCGGATGCAACTCGCGCGGCACTTTCGCGTCCGCCGCCGACTCGAGCACCTGCTCCGGCTTGTTCGGGAACTCCCGGTCGATGCAAGCAAGCGCCAGCTTCGCGAACCTCTCTCCCTCTCCCGGCGGGAGGGGGGCGGGGTGAGGCACTGTCAATCGCGCCTCCAAGGGAGGCGCCGCAAGAACCCCCTCTCCCCCCGGGAGAGGGGCGGGGTGAGGGCGCAGTATCGGCGCCCACCTCAGTATCAGCACGCCGAGCAGCGCAGTCCGTCTCACCGCGTCCTCGTCACCGGCTTCGCGGGCCGCCGCGGCTCTTCGCGCTTGTCCGGCGGGATTCTCTCCAGCAACTCCGGCACCGAAGCCGCGCAGTAGGCGAACACCGCCACCCCGGCGACGTTGCGGTCCAGCCCCTCCGGATTGACCTTGTCGAACGTGTCGTTGGCCGTGTGGTGGTAGTCGAAGTAGCGCGACGAGTCCTGTCGCAGCATGAACACCGGCACCCCCGCGATCTTGAGCGTCCCGGTGTCCGCTCCCCCACCGCCAGGCACGAGCGTGCCGGCGCCGAGCGGCTCCAGGATCGCGGCGATCTCTTTCGCGAACGGCTCGGCGGACGGGCCGGCCGTCCAGAAGAGCCCGGTGGGAAAGTCCGTCCCGCTGTCGGACTCCATCGCGGCGGCGTGCTTGTCGAGCTCCGCCTGGTGCGCCTTGAAATACGCCTTGCCGCCCTCGAGGCCGTTCTCCTCGTTCGCGTAGAGGCAGACGCGGATCGTGCGCGGCGGATGTTTCGGAAGGAGTCCGATCAGCCGCGCGGCCTCGATTACGATCCCGCAGCCTGTCGCGTCGTCGATCGCTCCCGTGCCGAGGTCCCACGAGTCGCGGTGCGCGCCGAGGAGCACGATCTCCTCGGGTTTGCTCGAGCCGCGGACCTCGCCGATCACGTTCGCCGACTCCGCCTCCGGCCGGTCGCCGCAGGTCAACGTGAAGCGTACGCGGACCGGCTTTCCCTGCCGCAGGATCCGCTCGAGCATCTCCGCGTCGGGGATCGAGAGCGCCGCCGCCGGGATCTTCGGCACTTCCGCCAGGTAGTCCACGTTGCCCGTGTGCGGCAGCCGGTTGTGGTCCGTCCCGATCGACCGGATGAGCACGCCCACCGCGCCCAGGCGCGCCGCGCGCGACGGGCCCTTCCCGCGCACGTCCACCGCGTATCCGTAGCCGCGCATGTCGGAGCCCCGCTCCATCCTCTTGTTGAAGAAGACGATCTTGTCTTTGACGGCCGCCGCGCCCTTCGCGTCCAGGTCCTCGAGCGAGGCCATCTCGACGACCTCCGCATCGAGCCCTCCCTCCGGCGTCGGCGGGCTTCCGCCGAGCGCCGCGAGAATCAGCTTCTGCCTGTAAGGCGCTGTGATCTCTCCCGTCTCGACGCCGCGCCGCCACGCCGGCACCATGACCTTCTCAGCGCGCACGTTCGAAAGCCCCGCCGCCTTCAGAGCCGCCAGCGCCCAGGCGACGCCCACCGTGTCCTGCGGCGACCCCGAAAGCCGCGGCCCCACCTCGTCGGTCAGGCTCCGCACCCAGTCCACCGCCTTGGTCCCCGCAAACGCCCTCTCCCGCAACGCCTCGGCGGTTCGCCGCACCTCGGGGGAGAGGACGGGAGCATCGGCCGTCCGCGCCAGATTCGATGGAGCGAGCAGCACGGGAAGAGCAAGCAGGGAGAGCCTCGATCTGATTTTCATGGCGAAGTGCGAATCCTACCCCGATGGACCAACGCCTGACGGCGCGAGGGCGCCCACGCGAGCAGAGAACAGGACGGGGGCAAGGAAATAGAATTGACCCCCCATGGCGACCACCAAGCCGGATCTCGACATCGTCCAGGAGCTCGTCACGGAGTTCGGGGAGAACGCCTCCTACGTCGTGGATCTGCTGGCTCGGTACCGGGTGAGCCCGGAGAGCGTGGACGAGGAGTGGCGCGCGTTCTTCAGGGAGCGGCTCGGCGAAGGCGAGCCGGCGCCGCGTCCTCCCGAGAGGCCGGCCCCCTCGCCGGTGCCCGCAGCCGTCCCCTCGCCCGCGCAGCCGCGCGCGCCGCGCGCCGGAGAGACGCCGGAGCCGCTCCGCGGCGCGGCGCTCCGCGTCGCCGAGAACATGGAGGCAAGCCTCGCCGTTCCGACCGCCACATCCCAGCGGCAGATTCCCGTCAAGCTCCTCGACGAGAACCGCCGCCTGATCAACGACCACCGCGCATCGCGCGGCGAGTCGAAGATCTCCTTTACGCATCTCATCGCGTGGGCGATTCTCCAGGCGCTCAAGGACTTCCCGCGCCTGAATGACGCCTACGATGACTCCGGCGACACGCCCGTCCGCCTGCGCCGCGACAGGATCAACTTCGGCCTCGCGGTGGACGTCGAGAAGAAGGATGGCTCCCGCTCCCTCGTCGTGCCCAACGTCAAGGACGCCGGAGCGATGAGCCTCGCGCAGTTCGTCGCCGCCTCCGACGACGTCGTCTCCCGCGCGCGCGCCGGAAAGCTCCAGGTCTCCGAGTTCGAGGGGACGACCGTCTCGCTCACGAACCCCGGCACGCTCGGCACGACCGCCTCCGTCCCGCGCCTGATGCCCGGCCAGGGCCTCATCGTCGCGACCGGCGCCATGGAGTACCCCGGCGAGTTCCGCGCGATGGCGCCGCAGGCGATCTCGCAGCTCGCGATCAGCAAGGTCGTCACTTTCACCTCGACCTACGACCACCGCATCATCCAGGGCGCGGAGTCGGGCGCGTTCCTCGGCCGCATCGAGGAGCTGCTTCTGGGCCAGCACGACTTCTACGACAAGGCCTTCGCGGACCTCGGCCTCGCCCACCACCCGCTCCACTGGGCCGTGGACCGGAACCCAGCCGTCTCCGGCGACGCCCGCACCGGCGAGATCGAGAAACAGGCCCGGGTGCTCGAGCTGATCAACGCCTACCGCGTGCGCGGGCACCTGATCGCCGACATCGATCCGCTCGGCCTCATGGCCGTGCCGCGCCACCCGGAGCTCGACCTCGACACCTACGGCCTGACGATCTGGGACCTCGACCGCACGTTCTGGTCCGGCGGCCTCGCCGGCGGCGACCACATGCCGCTGCGCGAAATCGTCGGCGTGATGCGCCGCGTCTATTGCGGCAAGATCGGCACCGAGTACCGCCACATCTCGAGCCCCGACGAGAAATACTGGATCCGCAAGCACATCGCGGCGGCCGCGCAGGCCGAGCCCCTCCCGCAGGACCTGCGCAAGGCGATCCTCGGCAAGCTCGTCGCCGCCGAGTCCTTCGAGAAGTTCCTCGGCACGCGCTTCCTCGGCCAGCGCCGCTACTCGATCGAAGGCTGCGAGACCGCGATCGCCGTCCTCGACCAGCTCGTCGAAGGCGCGGCCTCGCGCGGCACCGACGAAATCACCATGGGCGTGACGCACCGCGGCCGCTTGAACATCCTCGCCAACGTCGTCGGCAACTCGACTGAGCGCCTGTTCGCCGCCTTCGAGGGGACCGTCCATCCGGATTTCCCCGCCGACGAGGGAGACGTCAAGTACCACCAGGGCGCTCGCGCGAAGCGCTCGACGCAGAGCGGCCGCGAGATCGCCATCACCGTGCCGTCCAACCCCTCGCACCTCGAGGCCGTGGACCCGGTCGTCGAGGGACGCGCGCGAGCCAAGCAGGACGCGACGCGCCTGCCGCGCGCCGAGTCGTGGGGCAAGGTCCTCCCGGTGATCCTCCACGGCGACGCCGCGTTCGCCGGCCAGGGCATGGTCGCCGAAGTCTTCAACCTCTCGCAGCTCATCGGCTACCGCACCGGCGGCACGATCCACATCGTCATCAACAACCAGATCGGCTTCACGACCGACCCCGCCGCCGGCCGCTCGTCTCTCTATTCGACCGACGTCGCCAAGATCGTCCAGGTTCCCATCTTCCACGTCAACGCCGACGACCCCGAGGCCGCCTACCGCGTCCTGCAGATCGCCCTCGACTACCGCAACGAGTTCCACAAGGACGTGGTGATTGACCTGATCGGCTTCCGCCGCCACGGCCACAACGAAGGCGACGAACCCACCTACACGCAGCCCCTGATGTACAAACGGATCCAGGACCACCCGGGAGTCCGAGCCCTCTACGCGAAGCGCCTGGTGAAGGACGGCGTCCTGTCCGACTCCGACGTCCAGCAACTGGAAGACCGCCGGCACGCCTTCTACGAAGAATCCCTCTCCGCCGCGAAAGCCAAAGGCCAACAAGCCGGCCCGCCGACCGCCGAGCACCCCGGCGAGTCCGGAAAAGTCGAAGAAGTCACGACCGGAGTCCCCCGCGAGACATTGGCGCAAATCGGCCGAGTCCTGACCACAGTCCCTCAGGGCTTCAACCTGAACCCCAAGATGGTCCAGCAACTAGCCAGACGCGCCAGGATGACCGAAGGCGCCACCCCGATCGACTGGGCCACGGCAGAAGCGCTAGCCTTCGGCTCTCTCCTCCTGGAGGGCTCTTCAATCCGAATGTCCGGCCAGGACAGCGCCAGAGGAACCTTCAGCCAGCGCCACGTAGTCTTCCACGACACAAAGACAGGGGAGACCTGGACCCCCCTCTGCACCCTGGGCGAGTGCGGCGCAATTCCCCCTCTCCCGGCGGGAGAGGGCAGGGGTGAGGGGCATCCCGCCGCCACCTTCCAGATCTACGACAGCCCTTTGTCCGAGGCCGGCGTCCTCGGCTTCGAATACGGCTACAGCGTAGAAACCCCGGAGGCATTGGTGATCTGGGAAGCCCAATACGGCGACTTCGCCAACGGCGCCCAGGTAATCCTCGACCAATTCGTAACTACGGCCGAGGATAAATGGCGCGAGACTTCTCGCTTAACCCTCTTCCTCCCCCACGGCTACGAAGGCCAGGGCCCCGAACACTCCAGCGCCAGAATCGAGCGCTACCTCCAACTCTGCGCCGACGAAAACCTCCGAGTCTGCAACGTGACAACCCCGTCACAATACTTCCACGTCCTCCGCCGCCAACTCCGAGCAAGAGCGGCGAAGCCCCTGATCCTTTTCACCCCCAAGAGCCTCCTCCGCTTCGCGGCATCTTTCAGCCCCCTCGACGACCTCGCAACCGGCGTCTTCCACCCCGTCCTCGACGACAGCGAAGTCCCCGACAAGCGCGCAATTGAGCGCGTGACGCTCTCCGCCGGCAAAGTTTTCTACGATCTCTACCACGCCCGCGAGGAGCGCAAGACCGCGAACGTCGCTCTCCTCCGTCTCGAGCAGTTCTACCCCTTCCCCGCCGACGCCCTCCGCGCCGTCCTCACTGAATATTCCAAACTCCGCGAGATCGTCTGGGTCCAGGAAGAAGCGCAGAACATGGGCGGCTGGACCTCCATCCACCCCCGCCTGGCTTCACTCCTTCCCTCCGGCGTCCCGCTCCGCTATGCCGGCCGGCCCGCGAGCGCCAGCCCCGCCACTGGCAACGCCACCGTCCACAAGGCCGAGCTGGCGCGGTTGCTCGACGGAGCCTTCGGCGATGCCTCTTCCTCTCCCGGCGGGAGAGGGCAGGAGTGAGGGGGGGCCCTGCCAGGCTCTTGCCGCGGAGGACAAATGTCTATACGCTGGCGTGGTGTCCTTCGAGTGGGACCCGGAGAAGGAGGCCGCCAACATCCGCGATCATGGGATCACTTTTTCGGAAGCGGCCACCTCGCTGGAGGATCCCTTCGCCCTGACTCGGGGGGAACCAGCCTCGGTGGAAGAGCAGCGATTTGTGGCGTTGGGCCTGAGCGATCAGGCAAACCTGCTGGTGGTCGTATACACGTATCGCGAACCCGAAGTCGTCCGAGTTATTTCCGCTTGTTGGAAGGGTGGCAAACGCCAAAGGCGTATGAAAAAGGTAATGGCTGAGAAGCGCCGGTACATCGACCTTTCGAACGCCAAGCGGGGCCCGGTCGTCAAACCGGAGCCCGGCAAGACCAAGATCTCGATTCGCCTGGACAACGTGGTCCTTGACTACTTCCGAGATCTCGTGGGCAAAGCCGGCGGCGGGAACTACCAGACGATCATCAACGACGTCCTGCTGGAGCACATCCACCGGCAGTCCACCCTGGACGCCGTCCGGCAGGTCGTGCGCGAAGAACTCGCCGGCCATCCAGGCACCCGGAAGAAGTGATCCCGGGAAGACATGGGGTCAGGCTTACGGATCGCATATTAGGCTGGCGAGGCTCTGAGCAGGCTGCGTGCGAGGTTGCCGATCTTGCTGCGGTGCTTCTTGGAATCTCGAAGTGATCGATCAAGAGCCAGGACATCTCTGGCGATCGTGGCGCCATCCCGGTTGAAGAACTCCGCCGTGCGGGAGTAAGGAATCGGGCCGTAGAGCTTCCCGAGATAGGCGGTCAGCGCACGGGCGTGGGAGGCCTCGGCGCGGCGGCTGGGTGTTCGCAGGCTCGCGAGGTCGAGATCCAAGTCGCCTGCCGCGGCGCCGGCAATCTGCTCAACGCTAAGGCCGCGGCGAATGAGCTCCGGCACCTCGATTACCCAGATCGCTGCCGCAGCAAAGTGCTCGTCGCCTTTGAACGTCTGGGCAAGCTGCGAATCTCGTCGTATCGCTCCGGATCCTCCTCACCCATCAGCTCGCGATATCGTCGCGCCCCTGACCCGCGCCGGGCACCCATCAGGTAATAGCCCCGGTCCAGGTCGAACCAGTCCGGCGCTCGGCCCCGTCGGTAGAAACGATCGCTTGACCAAACGAAGTCCTCCGCTCGCCCCGTCATTCTGGCTTCCATGGGATTGCAGTGGATGTACCTCAGCAGGGCGAGGAAGTACCGTTCCGCGTCGACCAGAAACGCCTTGTACCTTCCCTGAAACAGATGGCCCGACCGATGGTGGCGACGGTTGAAGGCCTGCGTGTAGAAAGACTGCAACCCATTGAGTATCCGTGAGAGAGGGACATCCCCGGTCTCAACTGCCAGATGGACATGGTTCGTCATCAAGCAGTATGCGACCAGCCGGAATCCGAACCGTTCGCGGTAATAGCCAAGCCGTCCCAGGTAGAGCTCTCGATCCGCGTCGTCGCGAAAGACGGGCTTGCGTTCATTGCCGCGGACGATCACATGGTACAGAGCGCCGGGGAACTCAACTCGGGGAAGGCCTTGCTATGGCAGCTGCAATAATATGCGATATTCAAGCCTGACCCCTTCTGCTTTCCATGCCCTTCGGGCTTCGTGTCGCGGTCTGCGGACCCAAACCCGCAGACAGACGCGGGATCTCCCGGTTCCCGTACATGACGCTTGCCTGCGTGCGCGGGTCTCTGATCACGGAGAGCCCTCACGAGCCTCGCAACTCCCGGCTCGTTCGGTGTGGCCTTCCGCCGATCGTGGACGGCGCCGGCACTCCCAAGGCGGTCTTTTCGAGATCCCATACCCGGCCCGCAGGACCCCCTGTCAACGCTTCGGCTTAACCTCTCGGTTCGCCGCATGACTCGGGGTACGAGTGGTTCGCTACTCCTTTCTCGTCGGGGACTCTCACCCCAACGTCATGCTGGTCTCCCAGGCGCACCACGGTTGACCCCATATCCCAGCAGTGCCCTTCACCACGGCTGTACCCCACCTCACCCCCGGCGCCCCCTGTGCTAGTCTCTGGACGAAGAGAGTTGAAAGGAGGCGCTATGACCAGGAGACGTGTTTCGAGACTGCTGCTTGCGGTGGGACTGGGGCTGGCGATGATGTTCTGCTTCCAGGCCATGGCTTCCGCGAGACCGGCGGGAGGGTCCCATCGCAATGTGACCTCGCCGACCGAAGAGCTCGCGCTCGTTCGAGGGGCTGTCCGGTTCGACGGGGCCATTTTCACGGGCGGCGGATTTACGGTCACTCATCAGGGGCCGGGCGCCTATCTGGTCGTCTACGACGCCGGCACGTTCGCTTCGACCGACATGCCCACCGTGATCGTCCAACCGATCGGCTCCGGAGGCGTGGCGGAGGTCTCCAGCGAGACCTACGTCGGCTTCACGGTGTCAACCGGCGGCGGCGACCGCAGCTTCAAGTTCATCGCGGTCGGGCCGCGCTGACGAGCTGTGGTTGCGCGGGGGCGCGTCCGGAAGAGTGGCGGTCGGCGTCAATCAGGAGGGAGGCACGGTCGCATTAAAGGGCCCACCGGTCACTGGGTCTAGATTCGCTTGATTGTCGCTAACCAGGCTGGGGCGCCGGCGGCGTGGAATCTCGTGTGGACCCGGGTAGGTTGGATGGCGGCGATTTGCCATCCATTGGCGGGGTTGAAGGCGTCTCTCAGCTCTTCCTGACTGACGGGGTGCGGGCCGGTGTCGGGGCCCTCGTTGCTGAAGCACAACACATACAGAGTTCCACCGTGCTCGGTCAACGATGCCAGACCTGGCACGTATCGTGTTCGCTCCTCGCTGTCGAAGGTGTGGAGGAGGCCGCAGTCCATCACCGTATCGAACCTGCGGCCCAAACGCTGCAGCTGGAGGGCGTCGGCCACTTCGAACTGAGCCTCGATGCCGCGGTCGCCGGCCTTCCGCCGGGCGATCGCGAGCGCCGTTTCAACCACGTCAACGCCCAGGACCGAGAATCCCAGCGAGGCGACGTGAAGAGCGTTCTCGCCGGTGCCGCAGCCCGCGTCGAGCACCGCTCCGGCGAATCCTCCTTCCGAGGCCAGGCGCACTATCGCCGGCTGCGGGTAACCGATATCCCAGGGCGGTGGGCCGTCCTTGTACGAGGCATCCCAGGGCAGTCCCGTCATCCGTTCGTGGCTGGTCGGGTGCCGGCCACGGAAGGGATCGTCGGCAGGAGGTCGCGGTCGCTCCGGCATCTTCGTCGCCTCCCAGTACTGGTTTTACCACCTCCCCGTGACCGCTGCCGCCGGGCGGCGGGATTTCGCGTGGCACGCATCTTGAAACACTTTCACCATGTCGCCGACGCTGGACCCGATGGGAGGTCCGGCAAGGCAGCTGCCTGCTTCCGTGAAGGAAACGCGTGGCGGCAGCACGAAGAGAAAGGAGGACGACGTGAGAATCTTTGTCGTTGGCGCGAGCGGCGCGCTCGGTGCGCGGCTCGTCCCTCAACTGGTCGAACGCGGCCATGAGGTGACCGGCACCTGCCGCTCGCCCGACAAGTTCGAACGGCTGCGCGCTCTCGGCGCGGCGCCGGTCGTGCTCGACGCTCTCGACGCGCGGGCGGTCAAGGGAGCCGTTTCCGCCGCGAAACCCGACGCGATCGCCCACGAGGCGACTGCCCTGGCGGATCTGAGCGACCTCAAGCACTTCGATCGTAGCTTCGCGCAGACGAACCGGCTTCGCACCGAAGGCACCGACTCGCTGCTGGCCGCCGCGCGCGAGGCGGGAGTGCGCCGGTTCGTGGCCCAGAGCTACGCCAGCTCGCGGTACGCGCGCGTGGGCGGGCCGGTCAAGACGGAGGAGGATCCGCTCGACGCCGCGCCGGTGCCGGCCATGCGTGAGACGGTGGCCGCGATGGCACACGTCGAAAGGGCCGTCACGGACGCCGGCGGGATCGCTCTTCGGTACGGAACCTTCTATGGCGCGCCCAACGACGGGCTGATCGAGCCGATACGCAAGCGGCAGTTCCCGATCGTCGGCGACGGCGCCGGCGTCACCTCGTTCATCCACCTGGACGACGCCGCCGCCGCGACCGTCCTCGCGCTGGAACACGACGGGCCGGCCATCTACAACATCGTCGATGACGAGCCGGCCCCGGAGCGTGAGTGGCTGCCGGTGGCCGCCGACGCCCTCGGAGCGAGGCCGCCCCGCCACGTCCCCGCCTGGCTCGCGCGGCTGCTCGCCGGCGAAGCCGTGGTCATGATGGCGACCGAGTCTCGCGGCGCGTCCAACGCGAAGGCAAAACGGGAGCTCGGCTGGACACTGCGCTATCCGAGCTGGCGGCAGGGCTTTGTCGAGGTGTACACGAAACCGGGGGCCATCTCGACCGCCGCGTGACCGGCGGATCTTGCTCGACGACATTCGGGGAAGGGCGTTAGGAGCGAATACCAGCGCTCGCCGATACGCCGTCTCGATGAAGGGCTTCGCCGCCTCCATATCTTCAACTCTACTTTAGGGTGGTTTCTAAATCGCCTGTCCCGTAAGCGGTGGGCGGCGGGTCGCTCGAAGGAGCGCTAGAGGGTGGTCATGTTGACCGTGATGTCGTAGAGGGTCCACTTGCCGGAGCCGGCGGACCAGACCGGGGAGAGGTAGAGGGACAACCACAGGAGGGATCCGCCCGTCGGCGGGAGGTAGAAGCCAAAAGTTTGGTGCTCGGGCTGCATGGTGAGCTCGTACTGCTGGGACGGAGTGAAGTAGTCGTCGGTGTAAACGTCGATGCGGTACTTGCCGGGATTGGGCCCGAACCCGTCGTTGAAGACCCTGTACTGCAAGGCGTATCCCGTCTGCGGCTTGTTCAAGAGGTTCACGATCAGAATGCCAGGCTGTTGATTGGTGTTCGCGGCGGCGTAAGGGAAATCGATGAAAGGATAGCCGGCGTTCATCTCGTTGAGGCCCAACGCGGCCAGGAACGCTCCCGTCGCCTGGTCCTCGTACGTGTGCTTGGCCGAGAGCACGAAGGGGGCGGAGACGTTGGGAGGCGTCGGGCTGAGCCGGGTGATGATGGACTTGAGCCTGGCGGTCGACAGGACCGCCGCGGGCGCGAGAGGCCGGAGGCGGGTCTTCTCCGTGAGCGGCAGGAGCCGGGCTTGCGATTTGCGGGCGCTGTCAGATTTGCGACGGGCCATCCGAGATCTCCTTTCCGAAAGGCTCGTGGGCCGAGTCGCCGGAGCTTACACGGAATTCCGGATCCCGGCCGTCCTGCAGCGGGCGAGGTTTCGGAAACGCCGGAGCGGACATCGGATGAGGAAAGGTGTGGGGTCAGTCTCCCTCGGGAACCCCATTCTCCCAAAATAAACTTGGCCCAAGCCGTTCTTTGCAGCTACGGTATTCTTTCTTTCGAAGCCATGGAAGTGAAGGGCCGCCGTGCCACGCGCGAGAATCCTCGACGCCGCCGTTCTCGTCCCGTCGAGCGGCCTACCGGCTCCGTGCTCGACGAGCTCGCGACGAGGATCACTCCTTCTCACGGATGGGACGACATCGTCGTGAGCGAGGAGACGCGGGCGCAGCTGCGGGAGCTGGCCACCCTGGCGCGGAAGCGGGAGTCCGGCGCGAAGCCGGCCCGGGGGCGCGGGGTCACCGCGCTCTTCTCGGGTCCGAGCGGCATGGGCAAGACGCTGGCGGCCGAAATCCTGGCCGCTCACCTCGGGCTCGACCTCTACCGCGTCGCTCTCGGGAGCGTGGTGAGCAAGTCCATCGGCGAGACGGAAAAGAACCTGAGCCGGGTGTTCGACGCCGCCAAGCAAAGCGGGGTGGTTCTCTTCTTCGACGAGGCCGATACGCTCCTGGCGAAGCGCACCGACGTGCGCGACAGCCACGACCGCTACGCCAGCATCGAGATCAACTTCCTGCTGCAGCGAATGGAACAGCACAGCGGGCTCGCGATCCTCGCGACGAATCGCCGCAAGGAAGCTCTCGACACCGCCTTCCTGCGCCGCCTCCGGTACGTGGTCGAGTTCCCGTCCGCGGCGCCGGCGACCGGCTCCGCATCCCGGGGCGGGTCTTCCCGGAAGAAGCGCGCCGCGAGACCCTGAAGGACTTCGAAGCCTCTTCATGGCTATCGAGCGTCGGCGCAAACACTAACGGCGGTGACTTGTCGGCCTTGCGTCTCCGCGTCACGCACCATCACATTCCAGCCGTTGTTGATCAGGTTCGCCTTGCCGTCGCTCGGGTCTGAAGCGAAGATCTTTATGTCGTCCGGTCGTCGCCTGCCTTTGGCTCGTGTATGGGATCCAGAGGCGGGACAAGACGATTTGCCTAGCCTGAATCGGGTGGATCATGCTCGACGCGCTGGTTGTGATTGGGGGGGCTTACGCGCCGATAGGCCTTTGGGCGGGAATAAGAGTCGCCGAAGTGCGTAGAAGCTTGAAGAACTCGTCGAGTCGGAGTCGTCGGAGGTCAGTCGAGACAAGAGATCGGACGAAGCAGCGAGCCCTCGGGAGTGGACCAGGAGTACGGGAGAATATAGGGAGTATCCGCCACTCGGGGACGGCGCGAAGGAGGACCAGCCATGAGCGTCAGGACGAGCGCACGGGTCGCGGGGGTGACGTTCCTCATTTACATCCTGGTGGCCTTTTCCGGGATGATCCTGGCCCGCGGAGCCACGAGCGGGGAAGGGATCGCGGAGAAGCTCGCGAGCCTCGCCGCGCATGCGTCCGGAATGCGCGCGTCGATCGTGCTCCAGCTGCTCGGGTGCTTTTGCGCGCTGGTGCTGGCCGTGACGCTCTCCGCGATCACGCGGAGCGTTGATTCCGATCTCGCGCTCCTGATCCTGGCCTTTCGCACGGGCGAGGGGGTGATCGGCGCGGTCTCGCTGGACAGGATGGCGGGACAGATATGGCTCGCGACCGTTTCGGGGACCGGCGCGCCGGATCCGGCGGCCGCGGCCGCGCTCGGCGCGGTGCTGCTGAAGGTGCCCGAGAGCATGGCTCTCCCCGCGTCCTTCTTCGCGGTCGGCAGCCTGGTCTTCTCCTGTCTCCTCCTGCGAGGCCGGTTGGTCCCGGCCGCCCTGGCCTGGATAGGCGTTATCGCGTCGGTCCTGGTGGTGGTGGGCACTCCTCTGGAGCTCGCCGGAATCCTCAGGAGCCCGATCAAGGATCTCATGTGGCTCCCGATGCTCGCCTTCGAGGTCCCGATCGGCTTCTGGCTGATATTCAAGGGAGTCCGCGCGGCGCCGCACGGGCAACCGGCGTAACGAGAGGGCCTCGAACAGGAAAACGCCCGGCGGAAGCGGTTCCGCCGGGCGTTTCGTTCGAGACGTTGATCCTTATGGCAGGGTCCTGATCCAGGTTCCCCAGGACACGAACGGGCGGGCCGGACAGGCCGCCGAGCTGTTGACGAGGACGTCCGCGGACGTTCTCGCCGCTCCCGGCGTCGTGTTCAACGCGAAGCCCGTGCGGAGGAAGTAATCGCTGTTCGAGCCTCCGATCGTCGCGTCGAACCGGCTGCCGGCGTCCCGAGTCGCGCCGGTGTCGATCGGCTGACCGTTGTACCAGAGCCGCGGCGTCCCGGAAGTGTGCCCGCCACCAATGCAGGTCCGCCGCGCGGACACGCTGATCTTCAGTTGCGTGCCGGGCGGCGCCGGAACCGGACCTCCGAACAGACTCAGAGGGATCGTCTGCAGAATCGCGTTGTTGAAGCCGCTGCTCCCGCTGGCCACGTTGTCAAGCTCTCCCTGTCCCACCTTCGTCGCGTTGAGGAACACCTCGGCGAGCAGGTCGAGCCTCAGTCCGACGTCGTCACTATTCTTCAAACCCACCCACAACCTCGCCGGCGAGAGGTCTGTCAGGCTCACCGGCGTCGGAGTCGGCGTATTCGTCGGCGTATTCGTCGGCGTATTCGTCGGTGTGTTCGTCGGTGTGGCTGTCGGCGTCGGCGTGGGAGTTGCGGTCGCTGTGCTCCCTATCGTCCCGTTCAGCCGGAAGACCTGGTCGGGTCCGGCCGCGGTGGGAACGCAGGTCGGCTTTCGTGTCCAGGAGGGGCAGAGCGCAAAACCGCCACCCGGATTCTGCCAGGCAGCGCCCTGGTTGGACTGCACCGTGCGATCGGTCCAGCCCCACTCGCCGGACGTGCCGAAGGTCATGTTGGCCTGCATCTCGACCCAATACGTGCCGGGGGGGAGAACCGCCGGGACGGCCAGGTTTACCGTGAAGGTGGTTGCCAGTTGCGTGAACGGCTGGTTCGTGGCCGAATAGACCGCGGCGCCAGGAAGGGTCGCGCTGTCGGAGTAAAAGAACACATTGAAACTCGCGGCAGGTCCGGCGCCGTTGAAGTACACCCCATCCGCGTCCACCGACGTGACATTCCAGGTCTGACCGCCCGGCACGACGAAATCGTCCCCGAGATCGGCGCCGAAGGTGGGGAAGTCGGTAAACGTCGCAGAGAGCGTGGCTGTGGCCGTGCCATTGTCGTACTGGTCGTAGAGAATACCTCCCGGGGTTGGAGTCGGGGTCGGCGTAACGCCTGTCGTCCCGTTCAGCCGGAAGACCTGGTCGGGTCCGGCTGCGGTGGGAACGCAGGTCGGCTTTCGTGTCCAGGAGGGGCAGAGCGCAAAACCGCCACCCGGATTCTGCCAGGCAGCGCCCTGGTTGGACTGCACCGTGCGATCGGTCCAGCCCCACTCGCCGGACGTGCCGAAGGTCATGTTGGCCTGCATCTCGACCCAATACGTGCCGGGGGGGAGAACCGCCGGGACGGCCAGGTTTACCGTGAAGGTGCCCGCCAGTTGCGTGAACGGCTGGCTCGTGGCCGAATAGACCGCGGCGCCAGGAAGGGTCGCGCTGTCGGAGTAAAAGAACACATTGAAACTCGCGGCAGGTCCGGCGCCGTTGAAGTACACCCCATCCGCGTCCACCGACGTGACATTCCAGGTCTGACCGCCCGGCACGACGAAATCGTCCCCGAGATCGGCGCCGAAGGTGGGGAAGTCGGTAAACGTCGCGGACAGCGTGGCTGTGGCCGTGCCATTGTCGTACTGGTCGTAGAGAACTACCGACGGAGAATTCGGCGGCGGCGGACTAGCAATAACGTGTGCGCCAGCCGGGCCGCTCGAAGTCGTGAGAGGAGAGCTCGGCGCCGGGCCGATTACCTGCGCGCCAACCAGGCCGCTGGAAGTTGTGGGGAGCTGCCCCGACGACACGCTCGCGACCGAGCTCGTCTTGCTGAGATATTGCTGTCCCAGGGCGCCGAGCATCACCCTTTTGAAAGGAGCGCCTTTCCTGGTCTGACCAACCGGGGCGCTGCTCAAGGCCAGCAGCACTACGACAGGCAGGATGAAGGCAATCAGTCCGACAAGGGTCCACCGGGATGGTCTCCTCATGGCACTCTCCTTCCGTTATAAGACAGGGAACGTGAGAAAGACGCCAGCGCGGGCCGGCGAGGCCCGGACAGACCAGATTCGGCGGTTGTCGGAAGTCGTCAACCGGCTGTGAGGCTCGGGAGAGGCCACTACGAAGGTCAGCTTGGTGCAAGTTATAGACGCAGCTTGCCGTTGTCAAGAAGAAAGGCCTGCCAGCAGCGAGGGGAGGCCAGAAACGCCCAGCCCGCTTTCGAATCAGACAGATGCATGCGCCGACACCCGACTTTAGTCTAGCGCGTCGTGAGCCGGGCGGTCGTATTCATTCGTATTCATTGGCTGGACTGCGAGGTTCTGAGAGAACGGCCGACGGTGACAATGCAAGACAGATGGAGGACGTCGTCTACGAAAGCAAGGAGTATGATGAGCCCGTGGCAGATGTGGTTCCGTGTGGAACTGAGTCTTCATAGATCCCATTGAGGAGGATTCAAGTATGTCGACGTTTAAGCATGCAACGGTCGCCCTGGTTGCGTTGACGGTGTTCATGGTCAGGCCGGCACTTGCGGATTCGGGCTGCAAGAATGGCAAGTTTGTCGGGTCCTATACCCAGGCAACCCTATTTACCGACATATGGGGCGATGGGTCAGGAGTCGACCACGCGCTTGTTTTGCAGCTCAACCTTCACAGTGACGGTACCGTATATGAGGAGTTTTCAGGGTTTCCGGATATCATGCTGTCCGGTGGAATGGGCACGCCGCTTGTCGGCAGCTGGCAATGCCGTCAAGATGGGAAGTTGGTCGTGACGACCATATCTGCGACCTATGTGCCGACATACGATGCGCCTTCGCACGGCCTCGCAAACGTGCCGGTTGATTTGTTGCTCCATTTCAATGTGAGGACTACCCTCTTGTTTTCCGTAACAGACGACAATACGCTGACGAGGATCCAGGCCAGGACAAGGCGATACGCTCCGGCGCAAGATCCCACCGACCCGACCGGCGGCGCACTCCTCCCTCTCAACACCACAGCAGTTCGATACAAGAGGCTGGTGGCGTCTGACGCGGATCTGCTGGCTCCGTAAGGTCGCGTCCGTTGTCGGGAAGCGGCCCCTTCGCCGTTTATCGCACGACTGGTTGCGGTCCCGCCAGGTGGACTCGAAGGTGGTCTCGGCGGCGCACGTGCCGGGAGAGATCGGCAACCGGTTGAAGACGGACGGTCGGGATGGACTTAAGCTGGCGCGGACTCTGGAGGCTGGATTGCTTCGGCCAATCTTCGTTCCGGAAGCGCGACAGCGGGCAGAGCGCGAGCTGGTGCGGCAGCGACACCGGGTACAGAGGGACCGCTGCGCGGCGATGGTGCAGATCAAGTCGTTCGTTTTGACCTACGACATCGAGGTTCCGGAGGAGGCGGGCGGTTGCCGCCTCCGGGGAGAGTCTCGATCGCCCGCCTGGAGCTTAATTCTCCTTGGTGTGACTGAAGTTGACTCGGTACGGCTGACCGCTCTGCGCGATAGCGAGGAGCCGGTGGCAGAGTTTGCGCGCGACGGTCACGATGGCTCGCTTGCCTCCGCGGCGGACCTTGATCCGGTCGTAGAAGCGTCGCATCTCCGGGTCCTTGCCGATCAGGATCCAGGAGCTTTCCACGAGGACGCTGCGAACGACAAGCCTTGCAGATTCTCCAGTGCTGCTTCCAACAGCTCGCTGTTGACGTGCTTGCTCCGGCAACCGCGCCATTTGGCATTCCGGTGATGGCGTTCTGGATCTATGTCTCTGCGGCGGTGGTTTTCATCGTTGGCTTCATCACGATTTTCAAGGAACTGCCGCGGGAACACGGCGTCGATAAGGTCATGCCGTTTGGCCGGCTGTGTTTTGCGATTCCGCTGGCGGTTTTTGGCTCGGAGCATTTCACCTCCACGGCGAATATTGCGGCCCTCGTCCCAGACTGGATTCCCGCCCATACGCTCTGGGTCTATCTGGTGGGCCTCGGTTTCCTTTGCGCGGCGCTCAGTATCGCCGCGCGCGTTCAGGCACGTCTGGCAGCAGCTCTGGTCGGGATGACGATGCTGATCTTCGTTCTGGTGATGGACGCGCCAGCCGTTGTTGCGGACCCGGGCAACAGATTCTCCTGGGCCCTGGCCCTGAGACAACTTGCCTTCAGCGGCGGCGCCTTCGCTCTGGCGATGTCGCCGTGGAGCGCTCGGTCGAGACAGCAGCCGCGCGGGCGGCGGAGCACGACATGGGTCGCCGTCCCGCGGTTCTTCGTGGGCGTTGCTTCGCTGTTCTATGGAGTGGAGCATCTCCTGCACCCGGAATACCTGCCGGGCGTTCCGCTGAAGAAACTCACGCCCGACTGGGTTCCCGGGCGTATTGGCGTGGGCTATGTTGTTGGCGTGGTTCTGATCGCCGCAGGCGCCTGCTTGCTCATGAATAAGAGGGCTCGTATAGCAGCCACGGCTTTGGGGGTCACGATCCTGCTGGCGGTGTTGTGGGTCTACCTGCCGGTGCTCGTCCGCGCGCCCACCGACATCATTGCGCTGAACTATTTCTTCGACACGATGCTCTTCGGCGGAACCATCCTGCTGGTGGCGAACGCGATGGACGAAAAGGCAGGCCTTTCGGCGGAAGAGCCCGCGTCAGTGTCTTAGGGCGACGACGCCGTTTCGACTCGGTCCCGTCCAGGAGATCGCAAACGGCGCCGCTCTTCAGGGCGCGATCATCGCCTCCCAGACGGCGCGCGACATCTTGCGCGCGGCCTCGACGACCTTTCGCCGTCCCTCCTCGTTCGCGCCGAAGTCGTTCGCGAGGAGGACGAGGACGTATTCCCGCCCGTCGGGCAGGCGGACGACTGCCGCGTCGTGCTGGACCGATGAGATGGAGCCCGTCTTGTGGCCGACGACAGCACCCGACTGCGGATGGAGGCCGGCGGGGATCTCGTCGTTGAAGGTCTGGCCGGTCAGGATCTCCCACGCCTTCGCTCTCGCGGCGCCCGTGAGCTTGCGCGACCTCACCGCGGCCTCCATCACGGACGCCATTCCCGCCGCGTCGGTTTCGTTGTTGAGGCCCTTGTCGAACGCTTTCGAATCCTCGACGCAGCGCCGCACCTTCACGGTGGGCGCGCCGAGCGCGTCCGTGAACGCCTGGACGTTTTCCGGGCCGACGAGAGAGAGGACGAGATTGGTGGCGAGGTTGGAGGAACGGACGATCATCTCCGTGACGAGGAATTCGAGCGTCGCCCGCCCTCCGAGGTGCTTCGCCGTCGGCCCGTCGCTCTCCTCGAGGCCGATCGAGAATGGCGAGCCGTCGACGAGGCTCTTGAACTCGTTCTTCACCGGGATCTCGTCCGTGAGCGAGAGCGTCCCCGCGTCCACGCGGCGCAGGACTTCGAGGAGTACGGGCGTCTTCATCGTGGAAGCGGCGTGCATGGAGAGAGAGGGATTCAGGGAAAGAGCCTGGCCGGTCGTCAGGTCCTTGACGGAGATACCGAAACGCGCCCCGCTCGCGGCCGCGATCTGTCCAAGTGTGGCCTCGAGGATGCGCGCTTTCACCGCGTCGAGCCCCGGCCCCCCCCTCACATTCAAAGGGCCCTTCGCTTTGGCCGTCGAAGAAATCTTGAGTCTCCTGGCATACCGGAAGAGCGGCTTCAGAAACGGACTGTCAAAGGGCGTGACCTGCACTCCGGGCACGCCGTGTCGCGTGGACTGCAGGACCATGCCGTCTCCGAGCCACATCGCTTCGTGGTCGATCTTGTCCTCGGTGCCGAAGAACAGGAGATCGCCCGGAAGGAGCGCGGGCAACGCGACCGGGACGAGCTGCGGGTCCTGGAACGCCTGCTCGTAGCTGTTCCTCTTCAGCACGACGCCGTGCTCGCGGAAGATCCTCTGCACGAGCCCCGAGCAATCGAACCCGAGGGGCGTCGTGCCGCCCCAGGTGTACGGCGCGCCGAGGAAGCGGCGGCCGAAGGAGATCCAGGAGGAGGGAGACCGGAGAGGAAGAGAAGGAGAAGAAGAACGATTGTCTTCGAGGGGGAGGAGTGAAACGTCCGACCCCGCGACGAATCCGATGCGCCCATCCGGCAGGCGCACGCGGGCCCACGAGTACACGGCGTCCCCGGACTTCATACCTTCCAGGAACTCTTCAACAACCATCGTCGCTCCGACGGGGACCGTGAAAAGCGGCTTCTGCTTCGTGAACGAAGGCGTGGCATAGACGTGGGCGAAGTTGGACGTCACGCGCGCGATCTTCGCGGTCGCCCCCGGCTCGGTTTCGCCGCGGTAGAGCGCGCGCTCCGGAATCCAGGCGATCTCCCCCGCGGCCGTCCGCACTCTCGCGAAACCCGCGGCGTCCTCGAGGATCTCCACGCGCTCTCCGAGGATGACCTGGTCGTCGACCGGGGACGTCTCGTCGGGCCGCGTGAAGAGGTCCTGGACGGCGCTGGCGACGACGGCCGTCCGGAACGGCGCGGACGCAGTGGCGGGAGTGGCGGGAGTCGCCGAAAGGGAGATTTCTGCGAATGAGACGAGCACAAAGGCGGCGGCCAGCACGAAACCGGTCGGCGGGGTGCATCGTGACGCCGGACGCGAGTCGATCCGCGAGGCGATTCTCCTGTGGCGCATTCGGCCATTCTCACACCATAATTCCGTCATGACGCATCCCATCTCCCGCCGCGGTCTCCTCGTCTCTTCCGCCGTTGCCGCCGCCACCTCGGCCTTGCCTCCGGCTCTTTTCGCCGGCCCGATGCCGAAGGCCTCCGGCGCCTCCAGTGTCTCGCTCGACTACCAGGTTTTGCCGCTCAAGCTCGCGCACACGTGGACGATCGCGCGCGGATCGGCCGACGAGAAGAAGAACGGCCTTCTCACCCTGACGGCCGAGGGCGTGACCGGCTACGGCGAGGCCGCGGCGAACAAGCGCTGGAACCAGAGCTACGAGACGTCGGAAGCGGCCTTCGCGCGCGTGAAAGCAGCCGTCGCGAATCTCTCACCCTGGGAGCACCTCACGTGGCTGGAGCGCGCCGAAAAGGAGGCGGGACCGGATACCGAGGTCGTTGCCGCGCTGGACCTCGCGCTCTGGGACTGGAAGGGCAAGAAGCTGAACCGCGCGGTGCACGAGCTCCTCGGGGTTCCCAGGGGGCGCATGCCCATCACGACGTTCTCGATCGGCATCGACACGGCCGACGTGATGAAACAGAAGGTCCGCGAAGCCGCCGCATATCCGAGGCTGAAGATCAAGATCGGGCTCGCCAACGACGAGGAGAACATCGCGGCGATCCGCTCGGTCACCGACAAACCGATCACCGTGGACGCGAACGAAGGCTGGACGAGCGTGGAGGAGACGAAGAAGAAGCTCGCCTGGCTGAACACGGTGAAGCCGCTCTACCTCGAGCAGCCCATGCCGGCGGCGATGGACGGCGAGATGGCGAAAGTGAAGGGCATCGCGACGTTCCCGATCCTGGCAGACGAAGGCGTCCTCCACGCCTCCGACGTGCCCGCGAAGGCGGGCCTCTTCGACGGCGTCGTCCTGAAGCTCGCGAAGTCGGGAGGAATCACGCGCGTCTACCAGATGACGGCGGTGGCGCGCGCCCTGGGTTTGAAGCTCATGCTCGGCTGCATGATCGAATCGTCGCTCGGGATCGCGGCCGGCGTCGCCGTGGGCCCGCTTTTCGACTGGCTCGACATCGACGGCAATCTCCTGCTCGCCAAGGATCCCTTCAAGGGCCTCTCGATCGCGGATGGCCGCTGGTCGCTGCCGGATGCGCCCGGGCTGGGCGTCGCGAGGACCGGCGCCTAGTGGTAACTTCTCAGGGAAACACGGGGGCTGCCCTCTCCATCACTTTGCTGTCGCGTACCTCTGGCGCATCTGGTCTGGGAACACCGGGTTTGCTTCGTGCATCGCTTTACCCAGATTCGGAACCCCAACCTGCTCGCCGACGAGAGTGACAAGTCCAGGATCCCGTTGCACGCTCTTTACCAAATCTGGTTTGCCAAAAATATCAACCGCGGCCTTAGGGTCCGTCTTCAGAGCTACCGCACCGGCGTAAAGATCAGAGACGGCTTTGCGCTCGCTGTCTTCACGAGGCGTAGATCGGCTCGCTTCAGCAAAAGCCTGAAAGGCTCGATTGCTGTCGCCCTGCTGATTGGCGACGACGCCACGGAGGACAAGAGTAGTTGGCTCCTTCGCGAGGGAGGGGTCCTTGAGAGCCGCGGTATCAAGGGCGTGTTGTGCTTCAACCGGGCTCCCCGACTCCGCCAGCACGCCCGCGGCCAGGAGATAGCGTATGGCTTCAAGACCCTGCGGGGGGCCGGCGTTGCCGGCCTTCTTGACGGTCTGATCCACGACGGTCAGCGCGTCAGCCAACGTTACGACAACGTTAGCATTTGGCTTGCTCGCGGCGGCAAGGCTCCGGGCCTCATCGCCTAACGTCTTATAGAGGGAAGCGTTCTGCGGATCCAACGTCAACTGCACTGAAATGTCGTCCTGAAAATTGCTGACAATGTGGAACGTGTATGTCAGACCGCTCGTGACAGGCTCCACGGTACGGTAGACAATGACGGCCGCCAGAGTGCCGGGGGCAAGCTGGCCAGTCTTCGGAACTGCTATGAAGCCAATAGGAAGTGTTGCAACAGTAAAGATCAGCGGGTTATTGCCCGAGTTGGTTACCTGAACTGCCTGAAGTGCCGTCTGGCCGTGGAAGGGAATCTGAAGCGGGTCGACAAGCATCGCGGACGTGCAACCGGCGCGATACTCGGACTTCCTCGATTTCTCAAGATCGTCGAGCGCGTTCAAGAGAATATCGCGCTGTGCCGCAGGGTCTGAGGCGGCCTTGGCGGCCTCGACCTTCTGTACGAAGACACGAAGCTGGTCGAGAGCCTTGTCCATGTTGTTTCTGCGGCAGAGATATTCGGCCTGGTTCATTCGACCCTGTCTGTAGTCGTTGCAGTTGGCGTCGTACTTGAGGGCGAAGTCCGTCATGAGTGTGTCGAACTGGCGAGTCTGCTCGTCGGTGATCCCTACTTTGCCCTTGATGGCATCGACGTCTTTTGTGGCGACCTCGATGTCCACACCGATAGTCTGCTTCCATCCAGAGAAGGAACAGTCATCGTGGCGATGGAGGAGATACCAGACAACACCGACGACGGCGAGGAGGACCAGGGCCACCGGCAGCAGAATCTTGGTCATTGGCGCATCCTCAACTGAAGTCTATTGCTTTTGCCAATGGTACCTCGTATCTCATGTCGAATCTATAGGAAGGCGGAGCCGCACCGCGGCGCTTCGGGGGTATCGGAAGCGGATGAGGGAGGAACTTGAGGGGCCGTAGGAGCGAGCGGAGAGCCGGGGTCAGGTTGTGAAGGGAGCCGAGGCCCCGGCGGATCGGGCCTTCCGGGAGGCGAGCGAGCCGCGATGGACTCGGCGGATCGCTCACGGCCGGGGCTGTGGCGCGGGAGACCTCGCGCACCCAGCGGATCAGCTTGGCGCAGAGGAGCTCGCCGAGCGCCCGGCGGCGGCCGGCCGGCGAAAGTACTGGGAACTCCCGCGCTCCGTGCTCGTATGTGTCTCCAGCGGAGACAACCCTCTTGTAAGGAGAAGCGCGCATGACTCGCAGGACGAATGCCAGGGTCGCCGGGTTCGCGTTCCTGATCTACATCGCCGTCGCTTTGACCGGAATGGTCCTGGAGAACAGGGCGGCCAGCGGGGAAGGGGCCGCCGCGAAACTGGCCAGCATCACCCGGCAAGCGTCCGGGATGCGCGTGGCCGTCGTCCTCGAGTTGCTCGGCTGCTTCTGCGCCCTGGTGCTGGCCGTGACGTTGTACTCGATCACGCGCGACCAGGATCCCGACCTTGCGATGCTGGTTCTGGTCTTCCGCGCCGCGGAGGGGACCATCGGTGCAGTCTCCATATCTATGCCGTTGGGACTTTTGTGGCTGGCAACGGCCACCGGTGCGAATGCGCCGGACCCCGCGGCGGCGAGCACGCTCGGCGCCGCCCTGCTGAACCTGGAAAGCTCGACCTCGATCTTGACCGCGGCATTTTTCGCTGTCGGCAGCCTGGTTTTTTCCTATCTCCTCGTGCGCGGCCGGATCGTCCCCGCCCTACTGGCCTGGGTGGGCCTCCTCGGGTCGATCCTGGTCGTGGTCGGCCTCCCCCTGCAGCTCGTCGGGATCCTCCACAGCCCGGTTACGGATGTCATGTGGCTACTGCTGCTCGCCTTCGAGATCCCGCTCGGCTTCTGGCTGATCATCAAGGGCGCCGCCATGCCGCCGAGGCGGCAGCCCATGCCGCCATCCGCGCGCTGATCTCAGAAGCATCGGGCAGGTCGTCAAAGGCGAGGAGGAATTCGCGTTTCGGCCTTTCGAAATAATGCATAGATTCAGACTGACCCCGTCCTGATCTCGTTCAGCGGCGTGCCCCGCAAGCGGGCCGCTCTCGAAGCGGTGACTCTTCCTAAGGATTGATGATGATCATCCCGTCGACACGGGTGGCGCCGACGACTTGGTCATACCGGTAGCGGAGTTCTCCCTTTGGGAGATCGTTGACCTTTCCCGAAAGACATAAGCCGAACGCGGATCCGCAGCGGGCAAGCAGCCAATTCGTCCCCTTCGGCTTCATGTCCACGAACGGAGGTGTCGAAACACCGGCAGGGAATCCTGACGAGGGGAACACGATGTCCAGGCTCTGTCCTCCTTCCGTAGCCCACCCGACCACCTGAGTCCGGTCGATCCGAAGTTCCGGCCGGCTGAGCGTTCCGTCCGGATGGACGATAACGAGGGGGTCGCCGGCGAGGGCCTCGATGTGGACCTTGGACGGGGGGCGGACGAGCCAGCCGATCACGAATCCGACGACCAGAGCGACGACCGCGGTGAGAATTCGCATGCCTTCCTCCTTCATGAGCCGGCCTTTGCGTGCGGCTCGGAAACAATCGAACGGAATCCCGGCTCGTTCGCGAGCCGGGAGAACTCGGGCTGTCTGAGGACGATGGCACGGCAGTAACCGGCGTCGACGGCCTTTCGGAGCCATTCGATGGCCTCGGCGCGCCGGCCGGCGAGAGCGGCGATGATGGCGGCGTTGGCCAGAACGTCCGGGTCCTTCGGATCGAGCGAGAGCGCCTGTCGCATCGGCTCCTGCGCTTCGGCCGCATGTCCGGTTTTGGCGAGTCCGCTCGCCAGAATCTGGTGCGCCTGGGTGTCCTGCGGATTGAGACGCAGGTATTCCCTGGCGAGCGTCAGGGCGCGCGTGTAGGCGCCTTCGGCCTTGTCGGCGCGGCCTTGTCCCCGGTACGCATCGCCGAGGTTTCCCCAGACCCGGAAGTCGTCGGGGGCCAGTTGCACCGCCTTCTCCAGCACCGTTGTCGATTCGGCGAAATGGCCTGTCCAAAGCTGGGTCAGGCCGAGATTGGACGCCGCCGCGGGGTTCGTCGGCTGAAGCGCGAGCGCCTTGCGGAAGGCGTCGTTTGCCGCCGCGAAGTCGCAGGCCATCGTCGACGCTCCGCCGAGATTGCTCAACGCGCTGTAGCTGTCGGGCGCCATTTTCGCGGCCCTGTCGAACATTCCGGCAGCGTCGCGATAACGGCCCCGGTGATAGTAGAAGGCCCCGAGGTGGTTGTACGCGGCGAACGACATCGGTTGAAGCTCGATCGCACGCCGGATGGAGGCTTCGGCGTCTCTTTCTTCTCCGGCCTTCTCCTGTGCGCGACCGAGCCCCAGCAGGGCCTCGAAGTCGTCCGGGTTCGCCGCCAGCGCGCGGCGAAACGCCGCCACGGATTCTTTCGTTCGGCCGCTCGCGAGAAGCGTCTGCCCGAGCGTGACGTCCACGTCCGGAAGATCCGGATCGAGCGCGCGGGCCGCGTCGGCGGCCAAGAGGGCCCGCTCGCCCCAGCTGCGCTCTTTCGTGAAGACCATCATGGCGAGGTTGGCGCGGCCCTGGGCGGCCAGGACGACGGCCGAGTTCGGCCGCTCGTCCGCCAGCCCGCTCAGGAGCTTGAGCGCCCGCTCGACGGAGTCCCGCCGGTCGTAGCGCTGGAGGAGGCCGATCGCCTGGAGGTAGCGGGCCTGCTGGTCGGCGTCGAGCCCGGGAAACGCGGTCGCGTGGTAACGGGAGCCGGGGAGGCGAAGGTCCTTCGCGACGACGTCGGCGAGCCTGTCCTGCAGCGTGAAGAGGTCCGACGCGGATCCGTCGAGCTTCCCCGCGGCAATCTGCACGCCGTCGCGCACGTTCACGACGCGGTACGTGATGCGCACCGTGTCCCTCTCGCGCTGAAAAGTGCCGAGGACCACGAGGTTGGCGCCGACCTTGCGCGCGACCCGGAGGACTTCGGTGCTCTGGTCGGCCGCGGCGACGACGGTCGTCGGCGTGACGACCTGGAGGCCGGGGAGGCCCGAGAGCCGGGCGCTGACGGTCTCGACGAGCCCGACCCCCATGAGGACGGCGCTCTCATCCCCCGTCAAGTTCCGGAAGGGGAGGACGGCGAGTTGCTTGTGCTCGGGCAGCTCCGGCGCCGCCGCCGGATGCGAGCGCAGGGCGAGCCAGATCGCCAGGGCCGCGGCCGCGGCGAAAACGGCGAACGCGGCGGCGGCCGGCCAGCGCCCCTCCGGCGCCGCGCCGGGGGGCTTCGCGGGCGCCGACCCCTCCCGGACCAGGTCGATCTCGGCGCGCGCGTCGCCGATGTCGCGCAGGCGCCTGTTCGCGTCCTTCTGCAGGCAGCGCGCGAGCAGCTCGCGCACCCTCGCCGGCGTCGCGGCCGGAAGGCGGCTCCAATCCGGCTCCGCCGAGACGACCGCCGCGAGCACGTCGGTCACGGTCTCGCCGGTGAACGCGCGCCGTCCCGACAACATCTCGTAGAGGATGCAGCCGAAGGCCCAGATGTCGGTGCGCTTGTCCACCGGCTTGCCGCGCGCCTGCTCGGGGCTCATGAACTCGACGGTGCCGAGGATCGTGCCCTCCCGGGTCTGCTCCAGGGTCACGGTCGGCGTGTCCGACAGCCCCTCGCCGGAGGAGGGCATCTCCGTCGCCTTGGCGAGGCCGAGGTCGAGGACCTTGACCCTGCCTTCGGGCGTGATCTTGATGTTGGCGGGCTTCAGGTCCCGGTGGATGACGCCCTTCTCGTGCGCCGCCTCGAGCGCCTCGGCGATCTGGCGGGAGAGATCGCACGCCTCCTCGAGAGGGATCGGCCCGCGGAGGATCCTCTCGGCCAGCGTCTGGCCGGGGACGAGCTCCATGATGATGCACCGCAGCGAGTCGAACTCCTCCGCGCCGTAGATCGCGCCGATCGCGGGGTGGTTGATCGCGGCGAGCAGGCGCGCCTCGCGCTCGAACCGCGCGGCGCGGGCGGGATCCCGCGCGAAGGACTCGGGGAGGACCTTGATCGCGACGTCCCGGCCCAGGCGCGTGTCGCGGGCCCGGTAGACCTCTCCCATGCCGCCCGCCCCGAGCGGACCAAGGACCTCGAAGCTGCCCAGACGGGTGCCCGGCTGCAGGGCCATGAATTGCGCCACGGATTCTATGCCCTCGCGCATGAGGGTGAGTATCGGGGACGAGGGTCAAGGGTTGCGAGGAGAGGGGCGGTAGGATCCTCGAAGTGCTCCACCGGATTTCGACTCTCCTTCTGGCGGCGCTCGGTCTGGGAAGCCTGCCCGCGGCGGCGGCGCCGGCGGACCACAATCTCGCCGAGACGATCGAGCGCTTCGAGAGCCTGAAGGTCGAACCGTCCTACGCGGACGTTTCGGACCTGCGCCTGACCTCCGGGCATCTGACGCTCGTCTGCAAGGCCGGGCGCGCGAGCCTGGTCCGGGCCGGCGACGAGACGGTCGGCCTCTTCTTCGAGGGGAGCGGGGCTCTCGAATACCAGTCCGCCGATCCGGTGGAATTCCCGCTCGTCCTCTTCAACGCGCGCAAGGCGACGGGCCTGACCGCCGAGAAGCTGGAGAGGAGCGTGGTGATCCGCGACACCTTCACCCGGGCGCTCTGGCTCGCGGCGGGCCAGCCGCTCCCCGCCCTGGCCGGTCTTCAGGGTGGAGCCATCCTCGGAGCGGCGCTCGAGAGCCAGCGGGAGAAGTTCGGCCGCGCCGTCGGATCTCCCGCGAGTCACCGCTTCGCGCTGCAGCTGCTCGACGCTCCCTCGGCCCCGCTCGTCCTCGCCCGCGTGGAGGGGGGCAAGGAAGACCTCGAGTACGTCTTCGACGCCGGGGAAACGCGGTCCGAGAGGCTCTCGGCCCTGCGCTCGAGCGGAAGCAACGATCGGGAGATGAACAAGCTCCTTTTCCGGACGGCCCTCTCGCGCCAGCCGGTCGCCCGCGGCCGGCGCGATCCCCTGCGTCCCCGATTCCTGCTCACCGACGTCTCCTGGGAGGTGACGGCGTCCGACGGCAAGGACGCGAAGATCTCCGTCACCGAGACCCTCGTTCCCCAGGAACGCCGGCAGACCGTCTTCCGGTTCGACCTCGACAACACGACGTACACGGTCGTCGGCGCGGGGGTCCTGCAGCCCCGGACCTACCGGGTGCGAAGCGTGACCGACGAGAGCGGCAAGGCCCTCTCCTTCGATCACCGACACGACGAGATCCTCGTCGCGCTCACGGCGCCGGCGGAGCCGGACCGCCCCGTCAAGATCCGCTTCGAGATCGAAGGCGACTTCCTCGTGCGGCCGGGCGGGGACAACTTCTGGCTCCTCGGCGTCGAGAGCTGGTTCCCCCAGCCCGACCTGGGGGAGCAGTACTACACGGTGCATTCCGTCGTGAAGGTCCCCAGGCCCTTCGTGCCGTTCGCCTCGGGGAAGACCGTGAGCCGCCGGACCGAGGGGGACTTGAACGTGCTCGAGACGCGAGTCGAGCAGCCCGTCCAGTTCGCCGTCGTCCTCGCCGGCAAGTACGACTACGAGGAGCAGACGAAGAATGGCGTCACGGTCCGCGTGGCGACCTACGCGTTGAAGAACAGCCGCGCGATGAAACAGCTCGCGGACCTCGCCTTCTCGATCATCGAGTACTACGAGCAGTTCCTCGGCCCTTTCCCCTTCCCGGAGTTCAACATCCTCGAGATCAACGCCTGGGGCTTCGGCCAGGCGCCTCCGGGCGTCATGTTCATCACGAAGGAGGCGTTCAACCCGTTGATGGGCGAGATGAACCAGCTCTTCTCTCAGGGAATCAACGAGCGCTTCGCCCACGAGATCGCGCACCAGTACTGGGGGCACGTCGTGAAGATGCCGAGCCACGAGGAGCAGTGGCTGACGGAGTCCTTCGCCGAGTACTCGGCCGCCCTGTTCCTCAAGCAGTTCAAGGGCAACTCCACGTACAAGCTCCTCCTCAACCACTGGAGGACCCGCGCGGCCTTCGCGACCGACGCCGCGCCGATCCCGCTCGCGAACCTGGTCTCCCTGCCGAACGACTTCCGCACCCGGTTTGCGATCCGCACCGGCCTGATCTACGACAAGGGGGCCTATCTCCTCGCGACGCTCCACAGGGAGCTGGGGGACGACCTGTTCCTGACGTTCCTCAAGTCGTACCAGAAGTCCTTCCGCTGGAAGTTCGGCTCGACAAAGACCGTCGCCGGCCTCCTCCAGTTCTTGACCAAGAAGGACTACGGCCCCTTCTTCGAGGCGAACTACTGGGGCACCGGCTTGCCCAGGTGAGTGGAGAGAGACCACGGAGAGTCATCCCTCTCTCCCCCGAGGGAAAGCGGTGAGATCGTCCACGCCGCCAGCGCCGATGCGGACGCCGGCGAGGTTCGGGGCTTCGCGGCTCGCCCCGGCTACTTCTTGCTGGCGCCGCCCTTCTTTGCCGGCTTGTCGGCCGGCACGCCCTCGTCGGAGACTGCGATCGCCGCGCGCTCGTCCTCGGGCTTGTCGCTTTCGAGAAGGATGATCGAGCGCATGCCGTCCCTGCCGCGGCGGATGAGCATCTTCTTGACGCGGGCGGGATCAATCCTGTGCTTGCTCAACGCCGCCTTCAGGGCTTGCTTGATCATCGCCTCGTCCATCGTCGGAGTCTTATCCAGGTCGGCGAGGATCGCGGCCGCCTCAGCCGGAGTGACGAGGGCGGTGGAACAGGTCATCCGGTAGAAATTGCTCTTCGACAGGTTCAGGTTCGACGTCGCTTCGGCCAGAGACGCCGTGGCGAGAATCAGGACCGCGGCGGCGCGCGCGAGGTGTTTCATCGGGGACCTCCTTACGGGCATGTTACCCGGAGACGAGCCTGAAGTCCGGGCGACCATCCGCAAACGCCGTATCATGACCTCCACGCGAGAGTGGCGGAACTGGCAGACGCGCGGGACTTAGGATCCCGTGGGGAAACCCGTGAGGGTTCGAGTCCCTCCTCTCGCACTCCGCCGTCGCCCGCCGCATGGCGGGCTATGGCGGACCCGCCGAAGCCCGCCGGAGCGCATGCGGAGGCGAGGCGAAGGAGGGTGGCGGACCCGTCGAAGCCCGCCGGAGCGCATGCGGAGGCGAGGCGAAGGAGGGGTGGCGACAAGAGATGAGTGTGAAGAACGTCTACATTCTCAAGTCTGAACAGCGCCGCCGACAGAATTACGTGAGCATCACGGAGAATTTCGAACGCCGGCTTGCCGAACACAACGCGAATCGTTCCCCGTACACTTCAGGCGGAGCACCGTGGAGTGCGGTGGTTGTGATTCGATTTGAAGACGATCGAAGGGCCGAGCGATTCGAGGAGTACCTCAAGACGGGTTCAGGTCGCGCTTTCGCGAAGCGCCATTTTCGCTAGTTCGTCGTAGTTCCTGCCGAAGGCGAGACCAAGTCGGATTCGCGTACAATGCTCGCTTGGTGAAACGGAACCTATCCTTCCTTCTGGTGTTCGCCAACTTCCTTCTCGCAGCGGCGGCTCTCGCGGCGGCGGGGAGTGTGGATCCGCGGATCTTCGCGGGCAAGGCGGCGGGGGAGGAGGCGTCGTTTCTCGTCGTTCTGCGGGAGCAGGCGGACCTCTCGGGCGCCGCGGCGTTTACGGAAAAGGCAGAGAAGGGGCGGTTCGTCTACGAGGCGCTGCGCGCGCAGGCGGAGGCTTCGCAGGCCCCCCTGCGGGCGCGCCTCGACGCGGACGGCATCGCCTACCGCTCCTTTTATCTCGTGAACATGATCGAGGTGGAAGGGGACAACGTGCTCGCTGCCGAGCTCGCGGCGCGCGAGGATGTCTCGACCGTCGTTGCGAACCTCGAAGCCCATCGAGAGCCTCAGCCAGTCATCGAGCAGGAAGCTTCGCTTTCCGCCTCCCGCCTCCCGCCTTCCGGGGCATCAGCCGTCGAGCCGAACCTCGTCAAGGTCGGCGCGCCGGCGGTCTGGGCCCGGGGGTTCACGGGACAGGGGATCGTCGTCGGGATGGCCGACACCGGAGTGACATGGGAGCATCCGGCCCTGAAAAGCCACTACCGCGGGTTCGACGGCGCGAGCGTCTCGCACGACTACAACTGGCACGACGCGATCCACAACGCGGCGGCGGGCAACCCGTGCGGCTCGGACGCGCCCGCCCCTTGCGACGACGACAGCCACGGCACCGCCACGGCGAGCCTCGTGGTGGGGGACGACGGGGTGGGCAACCAGGTCGGGATGGCGCCCGGCGCGCGTTTCATCGCCTGCCGCAACATGGACCGGGGCAACGGGACCCCGGCGCGCTACACGGAGTGCTTCCAGTTCTTCATGGCGCCGACGGACCACAACGGCGCCAACCCGAGGCCGGATCTCGCGGCGCACGTCATCAACAATTCCTGGTCCTGTCCGGTCACGGAAGGGTGCACCGACCCGAACGTCCTGAAGACGATCGTCGAGAACGTGAGCGCGGCGGGGATCGTCGTCGTTGTCTCGGCCGGGAACGCCGGGCCGGCGTGCTCGACGATCTCGGACCCCCCCTCCTTCTACGACGCGATCTTCTCGATCGGGGCCACGTCGAATACCGACGCGATCGCGAGCTTCTCCAGCCGCGGCCCGATCACCGTGGACGGCTCGAACCGGTTGAAGCCCGACATCTGCGCTCCCGGCGTGAACGTGCGCGCCGCGTCGCCCCCCGCGAGCTACACCTCCTCGTTCTCGGGCACCTCCGGCTCGGCCCCGCACGTGACCGGCGCGGTCGCCCTCCTCTGGTCGGCCGCGCCGCAGCTCGTCGGGCAGGTCCCTGCGACGATCGCGCTGCTCGAGCGCGCCGCCCTGCCGCTGACCTCGACGCAGACCTGCGGCGGCCTCTCCGGCGCGGCCGTCCCCAATCCCGTTTTCGGCTTCGGCCGCCTGAACGTGGCCCTGGCCGTCGACGCCGCTGTTCTCCCGGCGCGGCCCGGCACCGTCCTTTCGCCGCGCCGCGGCGGCACGCGGACTCTCCCGCCGAGGCAGTGAGAAGTAGACTCTCGCCGTGGCCATCCTGAAGGCGGAAGAGGAATCTCCGACCCGCACGGTCCTCGAGATCGAGGTGCCGGCCGAGGAGGCGGAAGAGGCGCGGCGGGCGATCACCCGGGCGTACGCGAAGCAGGCGGCGCTCCCCGGGTTCCGCAAGGGGCATGCCCCGGAGGCGGTCGTGCAGAAGCGCTTCGGGCAGGAGATCCGGGACGACGTCCTCGAGCGCGCCATCCCGGACGCGCTCGGCTCGGCGATCGAGGAGCGCAAGCTCTCGGTGCTCGGCCGGCCGCTCATCGAGGGATTGACGTGGGAGCCGCCCGGCCCGATCCGCTTCACGGCGCGGCTCGACATCAAGCCGCCGGTCGAGCCGGGGGAGTATCGCGGCGTGCCGGTCGAAGACGTGAGCGTCGAGCCGACGGACCAGGAGGTCGACCAGGTCCTGGACCGGATGCGCGAGGGGCACGCCGAGTTCCACCCGATCGAGGGAAGGGCGGCGGCTCCGGGGGACTTCGCCGTCGCTGACATCGCTGGGTCGTTCGTCGAGATCCTCGCGCCGGGGCAGAACCCGCGCACGTTCAAGGACGAGAAGATCACGCTGGAGGTGGGGCATCCCGACTCCATGCCGGAGATCAACGAGGCCCTCCGCGGCTTGCTGCCCGGACGGACCCAGCGGTTCCGAAAGAGCTTCCCCGACGACTTCCCCAACGAGGAATTCCGCGGCAAGACCGTGGACTACGAGCTGACGCTCGTCGCCCTGAAGGAGAAGAAGCTGCCCGCGCTGGACGACGATTTCGCGAAGCTCGTCGCGGAGAACGAGACGGCCGGGAGCCTTCGAGAAAAAGTGCGCGGGGGACTGCGCCGCGAGAAGGAAGTGGAACGCCGGCGCCGGCTCCGCCGCGCGATCGTGGACACGCTGCTCTCGCGCGTGACGCTGCCCGCGCCGGAGACGCTCGTCGAGGCGGAGACCGTCGCCGCGCTCAAGGACTACGCCCGCTACCTCGCCGCCAGCGGGATGGACCCGAAAGAAGCGGACTGGGAGAAGCTCGGCCAGGACGCGCGTCCGGGGGCCGAGCGGCGGGTCAGGGAGTACCTGCTCTTAGACGAGATCGCCCGCCGCGAGGGGATCGAGGTCTCCGACACCGAGGTGGAAGCCGAGTTCAAGCGCGCCGCCGCCAGGCGGGGCACGGACCCGGCCGCCCTGCGCGAACAGATGGCGAAGAACGACGGCCTGGAGGCCCTCCGCGACGAGATCCGCCTCTCCAAAGCCGTGGACATCTTGATCTCCTCCGCCAGGGTGCTACCCTCGGGGATGCCGGTGGAAGTCAAATGAAAGAGTCCAAGGTCCAAGGTCCAAGGTCCAAAGTAGCCGGGCGTCAAGCTACCTTGGACTTTGGACTTTGGACTTTGGACTTGCCGGAAACGCCGGGGAATGGTGACCGGAAGGCGATCGGTTAGAGATGAAGCAGGAAGAAGAACACGAGGAGGGGGGCGGCATGGTCCTGGTTCCGATGGTCATCGAGCAGACGAGTCGCGGGGAGCGGGCGTACGACATCTACTCCCGGCTCCTCAAGGACAACGTGATCTTCCTGGGGCAACCGATCGACGACACGATCGCGAACCTGATCATCGCCCAGATGCTCTTCCTGGAGTCCGAGAACCCGGAGAAGGACATCTCCTTCTACGTCAACTCGCCCGGCGGCATCATCTCGGCGGGGATGGCGATCTACGACACGATGCAGTACGTCAAGCCCGACGTGTCCACCATCTGCATCGGCCAGGCGGCTTCGATGGCGGCGGTTCTGATGGCGGCCGGGGCGCCCGGCAAGCGATACGCGCTGCCCAACTCGCGGTTCCTCATCCACCAGCCGCTCGGATACGGCCTTCAAGGTCAGGCGACCGACATCGAGATCCACGCCAGGGACCTGCTGAAGATGCGGGAGCGGCTCAACCAGATCCTGGCCAAGCACACCAACCAGCCGATCGAGAAGATCGCGAAGGACACCGATCGCGACTACATCCTCGAAGCCGAAGACGCCAGGAAGTACGGTCTGGTGGACACGATCTACCACCGAAGGGACGACGTCGCGCTGAAGGCGGCGGGATGATCGGATTCGGTGCCCGGCGCCCGGTTGCCGGAGCCCAACCGAACACCGAGCACCGAGAACCGAACTCCGAACCCCCCACCTTGGTCCAGAGCCAGGAATACGCGGTTCCACCTGACGTTAGTCTCTTCGGATGTGTAGAATAGGCGCGGGGTGCGAGGGCAGTACCAACAGGCGGGTTGACGGCCCGGACCGGGCAGCCTAGAATCCTTCCATCCCCAACCCGGAGGCTGAATGTCCAAGAAAACCGGAAACGGCGACGTGCTGCGCTGCTCCTTCTGCAACAAGAGCCAGAGGGACGTCAAGAAGCTGATCGCCGGCCCCACCGTCTACATCTGCGACGAGTGCGTGGACATCTGCCTCGACATCATCGCGGAGGACCGGGTCCTGGAGACCCAGGCTCCCGAGGCGAAGCTCCCCAAGCCGAAGGAAATCAAGGAGTTCCTCGACGGCTACGTGATCGGGCAGAACCAGGCCAAGAAGAAGCTCGCGGTGGCTGTCTACAACCACTACAAGCGGATCGACTACCTGGAGAAGAACCGCAAGCTCGACGTCGAGCTCCAGAAGTCCAACATCCTGCTGATCGGCCCGACCGGGACGGGCAAGACGCTCCTGGCCCAGACCCTGGCCAAGCTGCTGTCGGTGCCGTTCACGATCGTCGACGCGACGACCCTGACCGAGGCCGGCTATGTCGGCGAGGACGTCGAGAACATCATCCTGAAGCTCTACCAGGCCGCCGGCAACGACAAGGAGAAGACGGAGCGGGGCATCGTCTACATCGACGAGGTGGACAAGATCGCCCGCAAGGGGGAGAACCCCTCGATCACGCGCGACGTCTCGGGCGAAGGGGTGCAGCAGGCGCTCCTGAAGATCCTCGAGGGGACCGTTGCCAACGTGCCGCCGCAGGGGGGGCGCAAGCACCCGCACCAGGAGTTCATCCAGATCGACACGACGAACATCCTCTTCCTCTGCGGAGGGGCGTTCGTGGGACTCGAGGAGATCATCAGCCGCCGGATGACGGAGAAGACGATGGGCTTCGGCGCCAAGATCACCACGAAGAAGGAGAAGCGTTCGAGCGCTTTGCTCGAGAAGGTCCATCCGGAAGATCTGATCAAGTTCGGGATGATCCCGGAGTTCGTGGGCCGGCTGCCGGTCGTGGCGACGCTCTCGGAGCTCGACCAGTCCGCTCTCGTCGAGATCCTGAGGGAGCCGAAGAACTCGCTCGTCAAGCAGTACCAGACGATGCTGGAATTCGAGAACGTCCAGCTGCGTTTTACCGACGACGCCATCGAAGCGATTGCCGAGGAAGCCCTGGCCCGCAACGTCGGGGCGCGGGGACTCAAGATCATCATCGAGGACCTGATGCTCGAGGTGATGTACCAGATCCCCTCGGACGACGACATCGAGGAATGCGTCATCACGAAGGACGTGGTCAAACACCACACCAACCCGATTACCATCCTGCGCAAGGCGGGGTAGCGAGACGACGGGTCCCCGTATCGGGTACAGCCTCCGCGGGCGCGGAGCTTGAAGGATCTCAACCATGAACTCACCGGACAGTCCCTCCCGACCGCTCGAAAAACTCCCGCTCGTCCCGCTGCGGGACATGGTCGTCTTTCCGGGGCAGATGGCCCCGTTCGTCGTCGGCCGGGATTCCTCCATCCGCGCTCTCGAGGAAGCCCTGGCGACGCCTTCGAAGAGGCTGTTCCTGGCGGCGCAGAAAAACCCGCAGCTCGACGAGCCCGAGGCGAAGGACATCTTCGAAGTCGGCGTCGTGGCGACGGTGGCGCAGTCCCTGAAGCTCCCCAACGGGCACATCAAGGTCATGTGCGAGGGGGTGCGGCGCGCGAAGATCCGCGCCTTCGAGGAGAGGGCGGACTTCCTCGGCGTGGTCGTGGAGCCCCTGCCCCCGCGGCCGGCCGACCCGGAGCAGTTGAAGGAGTACATGGCCAAGGTGCTCGTGCTCTTCGAGCAGTACGCGAAGCTCTCCCACCACCTGGCGTTCGAGGGGATCGCCGCGTCGCTGAAGCTCGAGGACCCGGAGCGCTTCTCCGACACCCTCTCGGCGCACCTGGCGGTCGCGACGCCGGAGAAGCAGACGCTGCTCGAGGCCGAGACCGCGGCCGAGCGGCTCCAGAAGCTGCAGGACCTGCTGGAGGTCGAGATCGAGAAGGTCAACATCGACCGCCGGATCAACAACAAGGTCAAGAAGCAGATGGAGAAGGCCCAGAAGGAGTACTACCTCAACGAGAAGATCAAGGCGATCCACCAGGAGCTCGGGAGGAAGGACGACCGGACCGACGAGGTGGAGGACCTGAAGAAGAAGATCGAGACCTCGGGGATGCCGAAGGAAGCCCGCGAGAAAGCGGACACGGAGCTGCGGCGTCTCGAGGCGATGCCGCCGGTTTCGGCGGAGGCCACCGTCTCGCGCAACTACATCGAGTGGCTGGTCGGCGTTCCCTGGAAGAAGTCCTCGCGCGAATCCAGGGACATCTCCCGCGCCGAGAAGATCCTGAACGAGGACCATTACGGCCTGGAGAAGGTGAAGGAGCGCATCCTCGAGTTCCTGGCCGTCCGCCAGCTCGTCCAGAAGACCCGCGGCTCGATCATCTGTTTCGTGGGGCCGCCGGGCGTCGGGAAGACGTCGCTCGCCAAGTCGATCGCGCGGTCGCTCAACCGCAAGTTCGTCCGCCTGTCCCTCGGGGGCGTGCGCGACGAGGCGGAGGTCCGGGGCCACCGGCGGACCTACATCGGCGCGTTCCCCGGCCAGATCATCCAGATGATGAAGAAGGCGGGGACGGTCAACCCGGTCTTCCTGCTGGACGAGGTGGACAAGCTCTCCTCGGACTTCCGCGGCGACCCGGCCTCGGCGCTCCTGGAGGTCCTCGACCCGGAGCAGAACCACGCGTTCGTCGACCACTACCTCGACGTCGAGTTCGACCTGTCCAAGGTCATGTTCATCGCCACCGCCAACATCGCCGACCCGATCCCGCCGGCGCTGAAGGACCGGATGGAGCTCATCCCGCTCTCCGGCTACACGCCCAACGAGAAGGTCGCGATCGCCCGCCAGTTCCTCGTGCCCAAGCAGCGCGAGTCGAACGGCCTGAAGGCCGACCAGATCGAGTTCTCCGACGAGACGATCCTCGCCCTGATCACCTCGTACACGCGGGAGGCGGGGGTGCGCAACCTCGAGCGGGAGGTCGGCTCGATCTGCCGCAAAGTGGCCCGGCGGATCGTCCAGCGGAAGGCCGAGACGCCGGTCCGCATCACTCCCGAGAACGTCCGCGAGTTCCTGGGCAAGGCGAAGTTCCGCAACCGGCGCAAGGGAGAGATCTCCGAAGTCGGCATCGCGACGGGCCTCGCCTGGACCGAATCGGGCGGCGAGATCCTGATGACGGAGACGAGCCTCTTGAAGGGGAAGGGGAACCTGACCCTGACAGGCTCCCTCGGCGACGTGATGAAGGAGTCGGCCCGGGCGGCCGTCTCCTACGTCCGCAGCCGCGCCGAGATGTACGACGCGGACCCGAACTTCCACGAGAAATTCGACATCCACATCCACGTCCCCGAAGGGGCGATCCCCAAGGACGGACCGTCGGCGGGCATCACGATGGCGGTCTCCCTCTTCTCGGCGGTCACGAAGATCCCGGTCCTGAAGGACGTCGCCATGACCGGAGAGATCACGCTGAGAGGCAAGGTCCTCCCGGTCGGCGGGATCAAGGACAAGCTCCTCGCCGCCTTCCGCGCCGGGATCCGGACGATCATTCTCTCCGCCGAGAACGACAAGGACCTGGACGACCTGCCCGAGGAGATCCGGTCGCAGATGGAGTTCCACCTCGTCTCGAACATGGACGAGGTGATCAAGGTGGCGATGGAAGGCGTCGCAGCGCCCGCCCCGTCGCTCGCGCCCGACGTGAAACCCGTGGAAGGGGGGACCGTCGCGCACTGAATGATCAGGCGTCCCGGTCCGGCGGGACCCCGCGATTTCCAGGACCCCCGACGCGGCACGATTGATAGGATAGAGGACAACAGCGGTAACAAAAGCCGGCGGGGCTCGCCCGCCGGATGAGGACAAAAACCCATGGCAAGAAAGAAGGGTTCGAACGAATCCGACGTAGAGACGCTGGAGCTCCCGCCGGAGGGCCTTCCGGACACGGAGAGCGAAGAGCAGGCCATCGAGCACGAGCACGAGCACGGCGACACGCTCGACATCCGGGACCTGCACGAGATCAAGATCCCGCAGCTGCTCAAGATCGCGCGCGACCTGGAGGTCGAGAACGCGACCGGGATGCGCAAGCAGGACCTGATCTTCAAGATCCTGCAGGCGCAGACGGAAAAGAAGGGGCTGATCTTCTCGGAAGGCGTGCTCGAGTGCCTTCCCGACGGGTTCGGCTTCCTGCGCGCCCCCGAGTACAACTACCTGCCCGGCCCGGACGACATCTACGTCTCGCCTTCGCAGATCCGGAAATTCGACCTGCGAACGGGCGACACCGTGTCCGGCCAGATCCGCCCGCCCAAGGAGGGGGAGCGGTACTTCGCGCTCATCAAGGTCGAGGCGGTCAACTTCGAGCACCCCGACGTGGCGCGCGAGAAGATCTTCTTCGACAACCTGACGCCGCTTTACCCGCAGGACCGCATCCGGCTGGAGGTCCCGACGAACATGACCTCGCGGGTGCTCGACCTCGTGTCGCCCGTCGGCAAGGGGCAGCGCGGGCTGATCGTGGCCGCGCCACGCACCGGCAAGACGATGATCCTGCAGTCGCTCGCCAACTCCATCTCGACCAACCACCCGGAGATCACGCTCATCGTGCTCCTGATCGACGAGCGGCCCGAGGAAGTCACCGACATGCAGCGCTCGGTTCGGGGCGAGGTCATCTCCTCGACGTTCGACGAGCCGGCCGCGCGCCACGTGCAGGTGGCCGAGATGGTCATCGAGAAAGCCAAGCGGCTCGTCGAGCACAAGCGGGACGTCGTCATCCTGCTCGACTCGATCACGCGCCTGGCGCGCGCCTACAACGCGATCGTGCCGCCGTCGGGCAAGGTGCTCTCGGGCGGCGTGGATTCCAACGCATTGCAGCGGCCCAAGCGGTTCTTCGGCGCCGCGAGGAACGTCGAGGAGGGCGGGTCGCTAACGATCATGGCGACGGCCCTGATCGACACCGGCTCCCGGATGGATGACGTCATTTTCGAGGAATTCAAGGGGACCGGAAACATGGAGGTCCACCTCGACCGCAAGCTCATGGACAAGCGCGTCTTCCCGGCGATCGACATCAACAAGTCGGGGACCCGCAAGGAAGAGCTGCTGATGGACAAGGCGGAATTGAACCGCGTCTGGGTCCTCCGCAAGGTCCTGAACCCGCTCTCGGTCGTCGAAGCGATGGAGCTCCTGACCGAGAAGCTCGACAAGACCAAGACGAACGGCGAGTTCCTGAACCTGATGACGCAGGGATGAGGGAATCTGCGATCGGGTGATCGTGCGATCGGGTGAAGGGGAGCCGGGTCACGGAGGATCACCCGATCATCCATCACCCGATCACCCGATTCTCCGGGTTTCCGTCGTCGATTTCTTAAACGCCCGCCCTCTGACCTGGGGTCTCCTGAAAGAGCCTCCTCCCGGCGTTTCCGTGTCGCGCGATGTCCCGTCGGTCTGCGCGGAGAAGCTCGCGCGCGGCGAGGCGGACGCGGGGCTCATCCCGTCGATCGAGTTCCGGCGCATCCCGGGCCTCGTGAGGGTCGAGGGGCTCGGCATCGCGGCGGACTCCGAGGTGCGATCGGTGCTCCTCGTGTCGAAGGTCTCCCGCGAGAAGATCCGTTCCGTGTCTCTGGATCCCGCCTCGCGCACCTCGGCGGTGCTGACCCGCCTGCTCTTGAAGCGAGTCTACGGGCTTGATCCCGAGTATCGCGGGAGAGGAGGCGCGCCGGCGGACGCCGAGCTCGTCATCGGAGACCCGGCCTTGAAGGCGCGGCTCTCCGGCCTCGTCGTCCTCGACCTCGCCGCCGAATGGAAGAGCTGGACCGGGTTCCCGTTTGTCTTCGCCTTCTGGGCGGTCCGTCGGGAGGCGTGGCGGGAGGGCCTCGAGAGGGTCTTCGAGAGGGCGCACCTCTTCGCGATGGAGAATTTCGACGCGATGGTCGAGGAGGAGCTTTCGAGCCTCGCCGCCGGCGCCGGCCTCTCGCGCGCCATGATCGAGGACTACCTGCGTCACTGCCTCCATTACCGGCTGTCCGAGGCCGACGAGAAGGGATTGGCGCTCTTCTACCGCCTGGCCGCCGAGGAGGGCTCGGTCGTCCCCGAATCCCCGATGGCCGCCGGCGCGTAGTTCTCGGGGCCAAGGAGGTCTCATGTCCGGTCCCGTTTCCCGCCCGGTGGCCCGAGTCGTGACGCCGCGCCCGGTCACCGAAGGCGCGGGCGTTCACCTCGTGAGGTCGATCGGCACGCCCGAGCTCGACAACCTCGACCCGTTTCTCCTGCTCGACAACTTCGAGTCGGCCAACCCGGCCGACTACAGGGCGGGATTTCCCTACCACCCCCACCGGGGCATCGAGACGGTGACGCTCGTGCGAGAAGGGGAGGTCAAGCACCGCGACTCCCTCGGGCACAGCGGCGCGATCGGCGCCGGGGACATCCAGTGGATGACCTCCGGCAGCGGCATTCTCCACGAGGAGATGCCGCAGGTGCGGCCCGAGGGGATCTCCGGGCTGCAGCTCTGGTTGAACCTTCCGGCGAAGGAGAAGATGACGCGCCCGAAATACCGCGATCTCGCCGCCGCGCGCCTCGAGGAGGTCGAAACGGCCGAGGGCGCGAGGATCCGCGTGATCGCCGGAGAGGCCGGCGGCGGACGACTCGTCGGACCCGTGGACGGGCTCTCGGTGTCGCCGAAGTTCATGGACGTGACGCTCCCCGCCGGAGTTTCGTTCCGCGAAGCGGTCGAGCCCGGGCACACCGCTTTCGCCTACGTCGAGCATGGCGACCTGCTGTTCGGGCCGGAGCGCAGGCGGGTCCACGGGCCGGCGCTCGTTGTCTTCGGAGACGGCGAACTGATCGAGGCCTCCGCCGCGGAAAAAGGGGGGAACTTCCTCCTCGCCGCCGCGCGCCCGCTCCGCGAGCCGATCGCCCGTTACGGCCCCTTCGTCATGAATACTCGCTCGGAGATCGAGCAGACGCTCTCCGACCTCCGCACGGGCCACTTCATCCGGGACGAGCCGCGCGACGAGTGAGGGCGGCGTTCACCGGTTTAGAATGAGCCGATGACCGGCCCCCGCACTTCGGAGATTCTCGATCGGGCGTTGTCCGGTCAACGCCTCTCCTTCGAAGACGCCGTGAGGCTCCTGGAGGAAGGGAACCTCCTGGAGCTGGGCGCGGCGGCGGACGCGGTCCGCCGCCGGAAGAACGACCCCGGGGTCGCCTCCTACATCGTGGACCGGAACATCAACTACACGAACGTCTGCGTCTACCGGTGCCAGTTCTGCGCGTTCTACCGCCCTTCGAGCGCGGACCCCGACGCCTACGTCCTGACCTTCGATCAGATCGGGGAGAAGATCCAGGAGACGATTGACCTGGGTGGAACGGGGATCCTGCTCCAGGGAGGCGTGGACGGGGAGCTGCCGTTCTCGTTCTACGAAGACATGTTCCGCTTCATCCGGAAGAATTTCCCGACGATCCACCTCCATGCGCTCTCCGCCCCCGAGGTCTACTTCCTCCAGAAGATCACGAAGTGGCCGATGCGCGACGTCATCGCGCGCCTGCGCGACGCGGGCCTGCAATCGATCCCGGGAGGGGGCGCGGAGATCCTCGAGGACTCCGTGCGGCGGCGCATCTGGTCGCTCACGAAGGCGCCGACGGCGAAGTGGGTGGACGTTCACGAGAGCGCTCACGGCCTGGGCATGCGGACGACCGCGACGATGATGTTCGGCGTGGGGGAGACCTACCGGGACCGGGTGGCGCACTTCCAGGTCGTGCGCGACCTCCAGGACCGCACGGGAGGCTTCACGGCCTGGATCCCCTGGACCTTCCAGAAGGAGAACACGGTCCTGGACGGCAAGGTCGAGGAGGCCGGCGGCTTCGAGTACCTGAAGACGCTCGCCGTCTCCCGCCTCTACCTCGACAACATCCGGCACGTCCAGGGCTCCTGGGTCACGCAGGGCCCCAAGATCGGCCAGGTCTCCCTTTCCTTCGGCGCCGACGACTTGGGCTCCATCATGATCGAGGAGAACGTCGTCTACGCCGCCGGCGCCCGAAACCGGATGACGCAGGAAGAGATGCGCCGCCTGATCGCCGACGCCGGCTACGCCCCCGTCCAGCGCCGCACCCTCTACGACGCCTGCAAGGAATTCTGCTGCACGAGCCCGATCCCGGAGCCGAAGCCGCGTGGAGCCATGTTGCCCGTCGCGAGTTCGGCCCTCGACAACAACCTCGCCTCCGCGTAGGCCGGCTCCCCTACGGCGCGAAAGACCGCGTCGTCAATCGTGGAGGCGAAGGGGAGAATGAAACCTGGAACCTGATACCTGGCACCTGCCTTACGGCCGCATCGTCTTCGTGTGGCCGGAGGGGTCCGTGGCCATCTTCCAGCGGTTGCGCTCCCAGCAGGAGCCCGCGAAGAGGCCGAGCACGAAGAGGAGGGCGCCGCCGATCGCGCGCAGGTAGATCCGGCTGCGGCGCTGCTGCCACGGCGGGACGCTGCGAAACTTGACACGGCTGGCGGATTGCTGCATGAGCTCCGCCTGCCAGGCCCGCAGGTCCAGGAGAACGTCGCGGGCCGACTGATAGCGGTCCGCGGGGTCCTTCTCGAGGCAACGGAACAGGAACGGCCGCAGCTCTTCCGGGATCTTGGCCGTCTCCGGGTACTTGCGCGGATCGTCGCGCAGGACGGCGCCGAGCGTCTCGACGGCCGAATCCCGAACGAAGGCGCGGCGGCCCGTCAGCATCTCGTAGTACACCGCCCCGAGACCGAAGACGTCGCTGCGCGCGTCCGCCTTCTTCCCGCGGACCTGTTCGGGGGAGACGTAGCCGGCCGTGCCCACGAGCATCGCGGAGCTCGACTTGTCACTCGCGCGCGACGGGGAGAGGGTGGCGAGCTTCTCGATCCGCGCGATGCCGAAGTCCAGGATCTTGGCGCGCCCCTCGTTGGTCAGGAAGATGTTCTCGGGCTTGATGTCCCGGTGGATGACCCCCTTGACGTGAGCGGCCGCGAGGCCCTCGGCGACCTGGCAGGCGATCTCGGTCGCGCGCGGGGGAGCCAGCGGCCCCGAGCGCAGCCGGTCGGCCAGCGTTTCTCCTTCCAGCAGCTCCGTGACCGCGTAGGGGACGCCGTTGTGAGTCCCTGAATCGTGGATCGCCAGGATGTTGGGGTGGTTGAGCGCCGCGACCGCGTGCGTCTCGCGATCGAAGCGCGCGAGGCTGTCCGAGTCGTTGACGGCCGCGTCGGCCAGCATCTTCAGGGCGACCTCTCGGCGGAGCCGGTTGTCGCGCGCGCGGTACACGTCGCCCATGCCGCCGCTTCCGAGCGGCCCCACGATCTCGTAGGGCCCGAGCTGATCACCGGCGGAGAGCGGCATGGCGGGAGAAGGATAGAACGATTTTGGATTTTTTGATTTTGGATTTTGGATCGGGCCGGGGCGCTTGCTACTCTTTCATCGTGGATCTCTGGATGCTGCGGCACGCGGAGGCGCAGGAGCGGGCCTCCTCGGGCCGGGATGAGGACCGCGGCCTGACCTTTTCCGGCCTCGCGCAGGCGAGGGCCGTGGCCCGCGGGATCGCGGCGCTCGCGCCCGCCATCTCAGTCGTCCTGACGTCCCCGTACCGGAGGGCGCGGCAGACGGCCGAGCCGGCGGCCGAGGCTCTCGGGCTTTCCGGCATCCGTCCCTCGGAGGCGCTCGAGCCCGGGAGCGACCCGGAGGTGATCCTGTCCGAGCTCGGCGACATCGCGGCAGAAGCCGTGTTGCTCGTCGGCCACGCGCCTTCGCTCGGGCGCCTTCTCGGACGCCTCGTCACGGGAGATTCCGGCGGCGACATCCCCCTGTCGAAGGCGGCCGCGGCCTGCGTCCTGTTCGGGGGACTCGAGCGCCGCAGCCGATTGAAGGCGTTCCTGCCCGCCGGGGTCCTCGAGCGGCTGGGGGTCCTGTAGAATCCCGGCTTCGCGTTTCGCGGTGAGAAGAGGAGGCAACAGATGGGAAAAATCGGCCTGGGGTGTGTCGCGGTCCTCGTCATCGTCGTCCTGGTGGTCGGGTTGTCGTTCGCGGGCACCTACAACCGGCTGGTCACGCTCGGCCAGGAGGTGGACAAGCAGTGGTCGCAGGTCGAGAACCAGTACCAGCGGCGCCTGGACCTCATTCCGAACCTCGTGTCCACCGTGCAGGGGGCCGCGAACTTCGAGAAGTCCACGCTCGAGGCGGTCGTCAACGCGCGCGCGTCGGTGGGAAGAGCCACGATCAACCCGGGCACGGCTCCGACGGATCCGGCGCGGCTGGCGCAGTACGAGCAGGCCCAGGCCTCCCTCGGCGCGGCGCTCCAGAGGCTCCTCGTCGTCGTCGAGCGATACCCGGAGCTGAAGGCCAGCACGAACTTCCGGGACCTCCAGGCGCAGCTGGAAGGGACCGAGAACCGGATCGCGGTGGCCCGGATGGATTACAACAAGGCGGCGCAGGACTACAACACCGCGCGGCTGCGCTTCCCGACGAACCTGATCGCCGGGATGCTCGGCTTCAAGGAAAAGGCGTACTTCAAGGCGACGGCCGGCGCCGAGCGCGCCCCGGCGGTGCAGTTCAACTTCTCCAATACCCCGGCGGCTCCCGCGCCCGCGAAGTGAGGAGGACGGAAGGCGGGAGGCGGGAGGCGGGAGGCGAAGGAAGGAGAACCGTCTGACTGCCTCCTGGCGAGGAGCTCGATTTCCGCTTCTCCTTCTGGCGATGGCGCTGGCGGCGGGGACGGCGCGGGCTGCCAAGGAGGACACGCTTCCGGCCAAGCCGACACGCTACGTCACCGACCGCTCCGGCGTCCTGGCCGGGCGCGCCGACGCGCTCAATGCCCGCCTGGAAGAGTTCGAGAGGGAGACGTCCAACCAGATCCTCGTCTGGGTGGACCGGCGGATTCCCGAGAACTTCACGCTCGAGGAGTTCACGGTGGCGGCGGCCCGCAAGTGGAGCGTCGGACAGGCGGGCAGGAACAACGGCGCGGTCCTTTTCGTCTTCGTCGAAGACCGCAAGATGCGCATCGAGGTGGGTTACGGCCTCGAGGGCGTGTTGCCCGACGCCCTGGCGCATCGCATCCAGGAGGAGGAGATCCTGCCGCGCTTCCGCTCGGGTGACTACGCCGGCGGGATCGAGGCGGGCGTGAACGCCATGATCGCGGCGACGAAAGGAGAGTACCGCGGCTCGGGCTCGACCGTCGCCTCGCGGTCCCGGCGGCGAGGCGGAAGCGCGGGCACCGGGTGTCTCTCGCCGATCCTCTTCCTCCTCTTCTTCATCTTCATTCCGCTGCTGCGCCTCTCCCGCTGGAGGACCTATGGGAGCCGCGGATGGTGGAGCGGCGGCGGAGGCTGGGGAGGCTTCGGCGGAGGCGGAGGCTTCGGCGGCGGAGGCGGCGGCGGGTTCTCGGGCGGCGGCGGGTCCTTCGGCGGCGGCGGTTCCTCGGGGAGCTGGTGAGCATGCGCCACTTCTTCTCGAAGCTCGATTCGCACCGCATCGTCGAGGCGATCGCCGCGGCGGAAAAGAGGTCCTCCGGCGAGGTCCGCGTCCATGTCACCCGCCGCAAGCCCGACAACCTGGAGGAACGGGCGCGGCGCCGCTTCGAGCTGCTCGGGATGACGAAGACCGCCCGGCGCAACGGCGTCCTGATTTACATCGCGCCGAAGCTCCGGCGCTTCCAGGTCCTCGGCGACAGCGGCATCCACGAGAAGTGCGGCGACGATTTCTGGAAGGCCACCGCCTCCGAGATGGAAACGCACTTCCGCCGCGGGGCCTTCACCGAGGGGATCCTTCACGGCATCGCGAAGGTCGGCGACCTCCTCGCCGAGCACTTCCCCCGGGAAGCCGACGACGTCAACGAGCTGCCCGACGAAGTGACGGAGGACTGAGGAAATCGGGTGATCGGGTGATCGTGCGATCTGAAGCCCCGGTCAATCATCCGATCACCCGATCAACGACTTGACTTTAGCGGCTAAACCCTTATCATTCGCGGTTCTGCTCTTGGAGGCTCCATGTACGCCATTCTCCGCGCGGGCGGGAAACAACTGAAGGTCGCGCCCGGCGACGTCGTCCGGATCGAGAAGCCCTCGGAGAAGGTCTCCAAGGGGGACACGCTGACGTTCTTGAGCGTCCTCATGGTCGGCGGCGCTGAAGGCCAGGCCCCGAAGACCGGAGAGGGAGTCTCGGTCAAGGCGACCGTGATCGGCCCCGTCCGCACCAGGAAGGTCCTCGTCTTCAAGAAGAAGCGCCGCAAACAGTACCGGCGCACGAAGGGGCACCGTCAGACGATGCTCCAGGTCCGAATCGAGGGGTTCGAGGGGTTGGAAGAGGCGGGGACTCGCAGGCCCGAGGAGGATAACCAGAATGGCGCATAAGAAAGGGCAGGGCTCTTCCCGCAACGGACGCGACTCCAACTCGCAGCGCCTCGGCGTCAAGAGCTTCGGCGGCCAGCTCGTGACGGGCGGCTCCATCCTTGTCCGGCAGCGGGGCACGAAATTCTTCCCGGGTTTGAACGTCGGCCGCGGCAAGGACGACACGCTCTTCGCGAAAGTGCCCGGCGTGGTCCGCTACCGGGATCGCGGCCGCCTGGGCCGGACCATCTCGATCGAGCCCCTGGCCGAGTAGCGGGCCTTCGGCCCGCGTTCCAGGTTTCAAGTTCCAGGTTTCAGGGGCGCTGCCCCCCGGAACTTCTTGAAACCTGAAACCTGAAACCTGAAACCTGAAACTGACCTCTCGTGTTCATCGACACCGCGGAGATCCGCGTCGAGGCGGGTGACGGCGGCAACGGCTGCATCGCGTTCCGGCGCGAGAAGTTCGTCCCGCGGGGCGGGCCTTCCGGAGGAGATGGCGGCAACGGCGGATCCGTCTGGGCGCTCGCCGATCCATCGCTGAACACGCTCTACCACCTCCGTCACCAGACGATCTACCGCGCGGGGCGCGGACAGCACGGGCAGGGCTCCAACCGGCACGGCGCGTCGGGAGAGGACGTCGTGGTCTCCCTGCCCCTGGGCTCGGTCGTGACGGACGCCGAGACGGGGGAGCGCATCGCGGATCTCGTCCACGCGGGCGAGCGCCTGCGGCTCGCCGCGGGAGGAAATGGCGGCTGGGGCAACCAGCACTTCGCGACGCCGACGCGGCAGGCCCCGCGCTTCGCCAAGCCGGGACAGCCCGGGGAGGAGCGCCGCCTCGCGATCGAGCTGAAGCTCCTCGCCGACGTGGCCATCGTCGGTTTCCCCAACGCGGGGAAGTCCACGCTGATCTCCGTCATCTCCGCCGCGAAGCCGAAGATCGCCGACTATCCATTCACGACCCTCGTTCCGCACCTGGGCGTCGTCTCCGGGGACGATCCGACCCGGACCCTCGTCGTGGCCGACATCCCCGGACTGATCGAGGGCGCGCACCGGGGCTCCGGGCTCGGCATCCGGTTCCTGAAACACGTCGAGCGCTGCCGCCTTCTCTGCCACCTGGTGGACGCTTCCGCCTCCGGCGACGCGGAGCACGACGTGGCCGTGCTCGAGCGGGAGCTGGCCGAGTTCTCCGCGGAAGTCGCCGCGCGCCCCCGCGCGCTCGTGGCGTCCAAGTGCGACGCGGTCAGCGAGCCCGAGCGCCTGGAGTCCATCCGCCGAGCGGCGCAACGGCGGAGCCTGCCGTGTTTCGAGATCTCCGCGGTCACCGGCGCGGGCCTGGGAGACCTCGTCCGGTACTTCTTCCGCGCCGTCGCCGAGGAACCATAGAATCCTCCCATGCGCGTCGGCGTCCTCGGCGGCACCTTCGACCCGGTGCACTTCGGGCATCTCCGGACCGTCGAGGCCGCGGCAGCCCGATTCGAACTGGAGACCGTCATCTACGTTCCGGCCCGCCGGTCACCCTTCAAGGAGGAGACGCCGACGGATTCCCGCCATCGGGTGGCGATGCTGGCGCTCGCTCTGGACGGGCATCCGGATTGGCGGATCTCCTTCGAGGAGCTCGACCGGGAGCCGCCCTCTTACACCGTGGACACGCTGCGGGCGATCTCGGCCCGGTCCGGCGGCGCCGAGCTGTGGCTCCTGATGGGGACCGACACGCTCGCGCACCTGGCGCGATGGAAGGACCCGGAGGAGATCGTTCGCCTGGCCCGCATCGCGGCGTTTCATCGCGAGCCTTTCGTCGGAGACGGCCTGCAAGTGCCGGAGGTCCCGGGTCTCGCGAACAGGCTGGAAGTTTTCGACGCGGGATCGGTTAAAATATCTTCGAGCGGCCTGCGGGCGAGCCTGAGGCGCGGAGAGAGCGCGGCGGGCAGCGTTCCGGGGCCGGTCGCGGAGTACATTACGAAGCACGGTCTCTACAGATCCCCGGCGGCGGCGCGTTGAAGGCAACGTTCTCGTCCCGGGACAAGGTCCGTGAGGGGCTGTCCGCCGCGCTCGACCGGAAGGCCGCCGCGGTCCTCGTCTTCAACCTGACCGAGCTGACGACGATGGCGGACTATTTCGTCCTCTCCACCGCCGGCAACGACCGCCAGGCGCGCGCGATCGCGGACGCCATCACCGAGGCGATCGGCCCGCCGCTCTCCGTCGAGGGCCTCTCGACGGCGAGCTGGATCCTGATGGACTACGGCGACGTCGTATTCCACGTCTTCCAGTCGGAAGCCCGGAGGTTCTACGCCCTCGAGCGTCTCTGGGGCGACGCGGAGAATGAAACGACCCGATTCGCGGGAATGACTCCTTAGGCGGCCGCTCGACGCGGCCGAAAAGAGAGTAAACGGCATCTTGAGCGGCCGCTCGACGCGGCCGGAAGAGAGCAAGCGGCGGCACGGTCGGCATCCCATGGCAAACACACGAGCGCTCTCGCATCTGTTTCGGACGAGGAACCGGGCGCTCGCGCGGGAGATCGCGGCGCTCGAGCGGGCGCTCGAGTTGCCGAGCACGATCCTGATCTCGGGCGAGAGCGGAACGGGCAAGGATCACCTGGCCCGCGCGCTGCACGAGGCCTCGTCGCGCGGGCAGCAGCCGTTCGTCCGCATCGACGCGGCGAACCTCTCCGACGAGCTCTTCGAAAGCGAGATGTTCGGCCACGAGCGGGGAGCGTTCACGGGCGCCGTCTCCGCGAAGCGAGGGCTCCTGGAGGTCGCCGCGGAGGGGACCGCGTATCTCGATGACGCCTCGTCGCTCTCGCCGGCGGCCCAGGCCAAGCTCCTGCGGGTTCTCCAGGAGAAGACGTTCCGGCGGCTGGGCGGCGCCTCCTCGCACACGTTCCGCGCCCGGCTCCTCGTCTCCTCGAGGCGGGACCTCTCCGCTCTCGTCGAGGACGGCCTCTTCCGTCCGGATCTTTTCTATCGCATCGACGTGATCTCGATCCGTCTGCCGCGGCTCATCGAGCGCCCCGAGGACATCCTGCCGCTTGCGCGGGAGTTCCTGAAGAAGGCGGCCCGCGCTTTCCGGCGGCCGGCCCGCAAATTCACGCGCGAAGCCGAACAGGCGCTCCTGAGGCACTCCTGGCCGGGAAACATCCGAGAGCTCCTTCACGTGGTCGAGAGGACCGCCCTGGCCTGCTCGTCGCCGGCGGTGGCCGCTGAGGACCTTCCGGCCGGAGCGTTCGGGTCGCCCCGCGCGATCCTCTCGGCCGCCGTGGAGAAGGGCTGGACGCTGCGGCAGCTCACAGACGCATACATCGAGGAGACCCTGCGCCGCGCCTGCGGCAACCGGACCCTGGCGGCCAAGCGCCTCGGCGTCTCCCGAAAAGCCCTCTGGGAACGAGGGCGGAAAAAGGCGGGATCTGAACCGTAAGTCCTTTCGCAGGAATGCCTAAAAACCTTCTCGCCGGCGGAATAACTCGGCTATGATCCCGCGTTCAAGTTGGGACGCCCCGCCTGTTTCAGAGGGCGTCACGGAAGGAGAACACGCGACATGCCCACCACCACCGCACGCGCGGCGAAGATGCCGAAGAGGGAACTGGAAAAGTACCGGCGTCTCCTGCAGGAGAAGAAGAACGCCCGTCTGGCCGAGCTCGCGAAGACCAGAAACGCCGAGGAAGAGACGACCGAGGAGTCCACTCAGGACATCGCCGACAAGGCTGTTTCTTCGTATACCCGGGAGTTCCTCTACTCCTTGAACGACAGCGAGCGCAACACCGTCCAGCAGATCGACCAGGCCCTCGCTCGCATCGAGGACGGGACCTTCGGCTCCTGTCAGAACTGCGGCAATCCGATGAGCGAGAAGCGCCTGACCGCCATCCCCTGGTCCCGCCACTGCGTGGACTGCCAGGAGCTCCAGGAGAAGGGACTGCTCGAAGCTTAAAAGAGTCTGTCTCTGTCGAACGGGGGCCCCGGCGATCCGGGGCCTTTTTCGTTTTCACTTCAATCGGGTGATCGGGTGATCGGGTGATCGGGTGATCGGGTGATCGGGTGATCGAGCGATCGTCGTCGCCGAAGTAGACTGGGCGAATGGCGCGGAGACCCTTCACCGACGCGGAGGTTCCTTCCTTCGAGGCGGCGCCTTCGGTGATCCTGGTCGCCGGGGACGTGGAGTTCTTCGTCGAGGAAGCGGCGGCGAAGGCGGCGGCGAGGCTGGCGGAGGGGGATGCCGAGGTCCTCCGGTTCGAGGAGGACGCGCCGGTCGAGGCCGTCTCGGACGCGCTGCTCAACCGCTCGCTCTTTTCCGCCCGGCGGCTCGTGCAGTTCGACATCACGGCCCTCCTCGGCTCGGAGTCTCCCGGGAGTCTCGTGGATTCCGCCGTCGAGGCGTGGGAAAAGGGGACTCCCGCCGGCCGGCGCGAGGCGTTCCGCCGGACACGGGCGTTGATTTCGGCGCTTGGCCTTCCGGCCGGCGCGCCGCCGGAGGAGCTGGCGGAAGACGCGGCGCGCAAGACGCGGCGCAAGCCGAAACAGGAGGCTCTGGCGGCGATCCTCGCGGAGCTGCCCGAGGAGCGGGGAAGCCCGGCCGTCCTGAAGAGCGCCATCCGCCTCCTGCTCGAGCGCGGCAACGACGGCATCGTGGCGCTTCTCACGGCCACGGCGCCGCCCGCCGGAGTGGATCTGCTGGAAGAGATCGCGAGCAAGGGCGTGGTGCTCGCGGCTTCGGCCGGCGAGGATGCCGGCCAGGCGCTCGCGCGTCTCGCGCGCGGCCTCGCCCGCGAGCGCGAGGTCTCGTTCGACCCGGAGGCGATCGTCCGGCTGCTCGTTCAGACGAACTCGGATCCCCGGCTCTTCTCCGCGGAGCTCCAGAAGCTGCTTCAGTGGGCGGGCCCGGGCGGGCGCGTGCGCGCGGCGGACGTCCGGGAGAACGTCGACGACGACTCCTCGGAGGATATCTACGCGCTCTACGACGCCATCGGACGGCGCAAGGCCGGCGAGGCGCTGGCGCATCTCGAGCGCCTCTTCTCGGGGCGGGCCGTCCGCGCGGGCAAGCGAGGCATGGACACGGAGGAGTACTGGCCGGTCCGTTTCTTCGGGATGCTGTCGGAGGAGATCCGGCACATGCTCCTGATCCGCGAGCGGCTGGAAGAGATGAAGAGCGGTCCGGACGTCTCGATGAACTCGAGGACCTTCGAGAGCCGGGTGGTGCCCCGCCTCTCCGAGCCGGTCTCTCCCTTCGGCCGCTCCCCCTTTCAGAACAAGCAGGGCCAGGTCAGCCCGTATGTGTGGTTCAAGGCCGCCAACCGCGCAGCGAGCTACTCGAAGCCGGAGCTCTCCCGAGCGCTCGCGCGCGCCGCCGACGTGGACGTGCGCCTGAAGTCGTCGGTGGACCCTCTCGACGCGCTGTCCCTCTATGTCGCGCAGCTGATTGCCGGGACGTAGATATCCCACCTTCCGTCATCCCGAGCGAAGCGAGGGATCTGCTCGCGGAGAAGGCGTTTTCGGAGCAGATCCCTCGTCCCTTCGCTCCTCGGGATGACAACGGGGCGGCCTGATATCTTCATCGGGGTGGTCGGCATTGATCTGTCCGGTCGTGTCGCCCTGGTCACCGGCGGTTCCCGCGGCATCGGGCGCGCGGTGGCGCAGCTGCTGGCGCGGGCGGGGGCGCACGTGGCCGTCAACTACGTGGCCGATGAAGGGGCCGCGCGGTCTCTCGTGGAGGAGGTCCGCGCCTCCGGCGGCGAGGCGATCGCGCTCGCGGGCGACGTCTCCGAAGCCGGGGCGGCTCGCGGGCTGGTAGAGTCCGCCGTGGCCGCGTGGGGTCGCCTCGACATCCTGGTCAACAACGCCGGGATCTGGGAGGAGGACCGGGCAGGGCGGGGAGACCTGGACGTCTGGGACCGGACGCTGGCGATCAACCTGCGCGGGGCCTTCCTCGTGACGGACGCGGCGGTGCCGCATCTGGAGAAGACGGAGGGGAGCATTGTCTTCGTCTCTTCAACGGCCGGGCAGCGGGGCGAGGCGGGGCACTCCGCCTACGCCGCGACGAAGGGAGGCCTCGTCTCCTACACGAAGTCGCTCGCGGCGGAGCTCGGGCCGCGCGGCATCCGCGTCAACTGCGTCGCGCCGGGATGGGTCGAAACCGACCTGACGCGCGACACCCTCGCGGATTCCGCCCGCCGTGCCGAGATCGAGGCCGCGATCCCGCTCGGCCGCGTGGCGCAGCCCGCTGACATTGCGGGCCCGGTCCTCTTCCTCGTGTCCGACCTCGCGCGCCACGTCCAGGGCGAGGTGCTGAACGTCAACGGAGGGAGCGTCCTCGTCGGATGAGGGAGTTTCAAGTTTCAAGTTTCAGGTTTCAGGCAGCCCTGTCTCTTGAAACCTGAAATCTGAAACCTGAAACCCGGACTGGGGGAATGATGGAAAAACTCGACCGGAAGGACCTCCGTTTCATCCTGATCTGCGTCGCCGTCATCGCGGCGGGCGGCGCGATCACTCTCGCGCTGTTCCGGCGGGCCTTCCCCGAGGCGTCCATCGAGTTCCGCGTCAACCGGCAGGAGGCGCGCGCGGTCGCCGAGAAGTTCCTGCAGAGCCGCGGCCGCGACATCGGCCGGAGCCGGTTCGCGGGGAGCTTCGACGTCGAGGAAGAGCCGAAGGTGTACCTCGAGCGGGAGCTCGGCCTGGAAACCGCCGGCCGTTATTACGGCAGGGACGCGAAGGTCTGGCGGTGGGAGATGCGCTGGTTCCAGTCGGGCGTCAAGGAGGAGGAGCGCGTCGCGATCACCCCGCTCGGCGATCTGGCGTCCTTCGCATCGGTCCGCAAGGACGACGCCCCGGGCCCGCGCCCTTCCAGGGAAGAAGCGCGCGCGGTCTCCCTGCGCTTTCTCGCCACGCGCGGTCTCGCGGGGAACCTCGAGGCGATCGAAGCCACGCCCCGATCGCGTCCCGCGCGGACCGACTGGACGTTCGTGGACGAGAGGAAGGGCTTCCGGATGGGGGAGGCCACCGTCCGCTACGCGACGACGGTCTCGTTCAACGAGGTCACGGCCTTCCGGGAGTACGTGCACGTCCCGGAGGCGTGGTCGCGGGCGTACGAGAAGCTGCGCTCCCGGAACAACACGGCAAACCTCGTCGGCAACTTCGCGCTGTTCGTCACGTTCCTGGCGATGATCGCCGTGTTGATCACGAAGCTCGTCCGCAAGGACATCCCCTGGAAGCTCGTGGCCATCTTCGGGTTCGTGGCGTTCCTGCTGTCGCTCCTCTCGACGGTGAACGGGATCCCGCTGAGTCTCTTCCACTACGACACGGCGAGCCCGCTGTCGGGGCACCTGGCCAAGGAGATCATTCTCGGCATTCTCGGCGCGGTGGCCATCGGGGCCTCCATCGCGCTCGTCGTGGCCTCCTCCGAACCGATCTACCGGGAGCGCTTTCCGGGGCACCTCTCCCTGCCGGGCCTCTTTTCCCGGCGCGGGCTGCGTTCGAAGGGCTTCTTCCGGGGGCTGCTCCTCGGTTACGCGATGACCGCGTTCTTCTTCGCCTACCAGGCGGTCTTCTACGTCGTGGCCGCGCGCCTGGGCGCGTGGGCGCCGGCGGAGATCCCGTACGACGACATCCTGAACACCGCTCTGCCGTGGGCCACGGTCCTCTTCATCGGCTTTCTGCCCGCCGTGATCGAGGAAGGGTCGAGCCGGCTCTTTTCGATCTCCTTCCTCGACCGGCTGGGGGCCGGGAGGATCGTCGCGGTCGTCCTGCCCGCCTTCATCTGGGGCTTCAACCACGCCGCGTATCCGAACCAGCCCTTCTACATCCGGGGGCTCGAAGTGGGCTTCGCCGGCGTGGCCATCGGATTCCTGATGCTGCGCTTCGGGGCGCTGCCGCTCCTCGTCTGGCACTTCACCGTGGACGCGCTCTACACGGCGCTCCTGCTGCTGCGCTCCCGCAACGCGTACTACATTCTGACGGGCGGGGCGTCGGCGTTGATTCTTCTGCTGCCGCTGGCGGCCTCGCTCGTCTTCTACTGGCGCCGGGGAGGCTTCGCGCCGTCGGCGGGCCTGACCAACGGGGACCTCGGCTTCGTCCCGGCGCCCCCGTTGGCCGCGCCCGTCGGGGAGTCCGTGGCGCCTCCGCGCCCGGTCGCGCGGCGGGCCTTCATCGTTCTCACGGCCGTGGCCGTTCTTCTCGCCGCCGCGTTCCTGGTCCCGGCCGACCCCGATCGCCGTGTCGCCGAAGACGCGACCGGGCGGTCGAACGCCGCGGCCATCGGGCGCGCCTTCCTCGCCGCCAACGGCGTCGTCCCGGAACGGTACCGCGTGGTCGTCTACCCGGGCACCGGCTTCGCCGACGACGAGGACATGCGGGAGGCGAACCCGGCGGAGAGCGGCGGGATCCCGACGTTCTCGGAAGGGGCCGCGCGGTACGTCTTTTCGAAGGGAGGAACCGCGGGCTTCCGAAAGCTCGTCAAGGACCGGTTGCCGCTCGACTTCTGGGCGGCGCGCTTCTTCGAGCCCGAGAAGAAGGAGGAGTGGAAAGTCCTCGTGGACTCGCGGCGCTCCCGCGTCATCGGCTTCGTCAATCCGAAGGAGGAGGCGGCGCCGGCGGCGCCCCCGCCCTCCGCCGAGGAGGCGAGGCGGCGCGCGCTCGAGGCCGCGGGGAAGCTCGGATACCCGGCGGCGTCCTACACGGTCGTGGACCTCGGCACGCAGAACCGCCCCAAGCGCGTGGACACGACCGTCGTGCTCGAGTCGCGTCCGCCGGGCGTCGGCGAGGCGTGGCCGCGGATTCGCGCCGTTTTCCACGGCGCGCGGCTGGCGTCGCTGCTCCCCTCGGTGCGCGTGCCGGAAGATTTCCAGCGCGCGTACCGCAAGAGGGGCGCGGCGAGCTGGCTGCTCGTCGGAGTGAAGGTCGTCGCGATCGGCGGCCTCGTCGGCGTCGCGTTCCTCCTCTTCCTCCGGATCGTGCGGGGCCCGGAGTTTCGATGGAGAACGCTTCTCGCTCCCCTGGCGGTCGCAGCCCTCCTGGCCGCGTGCGGCGTCGGCAACAATTTCCTCTCCGTGTTCCGCTCCTACCCGACCCAGATTCCCCTCGCGGCCTTCGAGTTCACGGTCGTGATCGTTCTCCTGATCGGATGGATCGTCCTCCTGGCCGGGTTCGCGATCGCCTTCGTGCTCTTCTCCGGAGCCCGCCCCGGATGGCGGCGGGCGAGGCTCGCCGGCTCGCTCTCGGACGCCGGCGCGCGGGCCGCGGTGGCGGCGCTGGGCCTGGCCGGTCTCGCGCGCTGGGAGTCCCTCGCGGCGGCCCGTTTCACCTCGGTCTTCTCCTTCGATCCTTCGCTCCCCGACTCGCTCCAGGCCGCGTTCCCGGCCGTGGCCGTCCTGTGGGGCTCCGCGCGGAGCACGCTCACGATCGCGGCGGCGGCGGCGGTCGTGGCGCTGGCGCTGCCGCACCCCGTTTTCCGGAAACCGCTCGGACGGGCGCTCGCGGCCCTGGCCCTGTTCTTCGCGCTCGTCCCGGCCTCGTTCCATTCGGCGCCGGAGCTCGCGGCCTCGTTGCTTCCGCCCCTCGTGACGCTGGCGTACCTGGCGGCCGTCGCGTTCTGGCTCCTGAGAGATCACGTGGCGGCCTGGGTTCTCTTCGGCGTCCTGACCTTCGGGGGCCGGGCAGCCGCGTCCCTCCTCGCGCAGCCGGCGCCCGCCGATCGGATGTCGGGCTGGCTCGGCCTGCTGCTCGTCCTGCTCGCCGCCGTGGCGCTGCTCGCCGGCCGGCGCGTCGAGGCGCCGGCCCCGGTCCCCGCGCCCGCGGCGCCGGGGGAGGGCGGATGAGCCGGACGGCGGTCGCGGTCGCTCTCGGTCTCTGCGGCCTGGCGGCTCCGGCCCCGGCCCTTCCGGCCTCGGATCCGGGCGCCGCCGTTGTGCGGGACCGGGTCCGCTCGTATCGCGCGGCCCACGAGACGGTCATCCTCGAAGAGCTCGCCGCCCTTCTCTCCCTTCCGAACGTGGCGTCGGATACCCCGAACATCGAGAAGAACGCCGAGCGGATCGCCGTCGCCCTGGAGCGACGCGGCGTCTCGACGGAGCTTCTGCGCGTTCCGGGCGCGCCGCCGGCCGTCTACGGCGAGCTGTCCGCGCCGGGCGCGCCGCGCACGGCGATCCTCTACGCGCACTACGACGGCCAGCCGGTCGTCGCGTCGCAATGGGCGGGCGATCCCTGGAAACCGGTCTGGCGCGACAAGCCGCTCGAAGAGGGAGGGCGCGAGATTCCGTCGGAGTCGCTCAAGCCTCCCTTCGATCCGGAGTGGCGGATCTACGCCCGCTCGGCGAGCGACGACAAGGCCCCGATCGTCGCGCTGCTCGCGGCGCTGGACGCCTTGCGTGCGTCGGGTCTTGCGCCGTCGGTCAACCTGAAGTTCTTCCTGGAGGGGGAGGAAGAGGCCGGCTCGCCGCACCTTCCGCAGCTGCTCGAGACGCACGCCGGACGCCTGAAGGGGGACGTCTGGCTTCTCTTCGACGGGCCCGTGCACCAGACCCGGCGCATGCAGATCTACTTCGGGGCCCGCGGCGTCGCCGGGGCCGAGATCACGGCGTACGGGGCCACGCGGCGCCTCCACAGCGGTCATTACGGCAACTGGGCGCCGAACCCGGTCGCCGAGCTTGCGAATCTCATCGCCGGCATGCGAGACACGGAAGGCCGGATCCTGATTCCCCACTTCTCCGACGATGTCCGGCCCCCGACTGAGACGGAGCGGCGCGCGCTCGCGGCGGCTCCCGACGTGGACGCCGGGATCCGCTCGGAGATGGGTCTCGCTCGCAGCGAGGGAGGCGGCGAGAGCCTCCTCCAGACCCTGATGCGCCCGGCGCTGAACCTGCGCGGCGTGAGCGGCGGCGACGTTGGCTCGAGGGCCACCAATTCGATCCCGACCGAGGCAACCGCCTCGATCGACTTCCGCCTCGTGCCCGACCAGACGCCGGCAAGAGTGAGGGAGCGGGTGGAGGAGCATCTCCGGCGCCAGGGCTACACGATCGTGCGCGACGCGCCGGATCTCGAGACCCGGCGCAGGACGCCGCGCCTGCTGCGCGTTGTGTGGGAACCGGGCTATCCGTCCGCGCGGACCTCGATGGACCTTCCCGTGTCCCGCGCCGTCGCGCGCGTGATCGAGCAATCCGCGGGCGGGCCGATCGTCCTGCTGCCGACGCTCGGCGGCAGCATCCCTATGTACCTCTTCCTCGACAGGCTCAAGACCCCCGCGGTGGGCATCCCGATCGTCAACCACGACAACAACCAGCACGCCGCCAACGAGAATCTGAGGGTCCAGAACCTGTGGGACGGCATCGAGACGTGCGCCGCGCTGATGAGCCGGCTCGGTTACGTCTGGCGGTGAGAGACGGGTTTCAAGTTTCAAGTTTCAGGTTTCAGGAAGGCGCCGCCCGGTCCCTTGAAACCTGAAACTCGAAACCTGAAACTTGAAACCTGAAACAACTCACGACCCGGTGGAGTGGTACCGGGCGACGCCCCTCTTCCAGAGAGACAACGCGAGAGTCCCGGCAATCGCGGCGACGAGGGGGACAGCCCAGAACTCGCGGAGGAACTCGGGGTGGTGGAGGAACCGGGCGGTCGGGTAGAAGGACGCGAAGGCGAACGGGATCACGAAGGAGAGAGCGAAGCGCACCCAGGCGTCGTAGATGGTGAGCGGGTAGCGGCCGAACTGCATCAGGTTGAAGACCGGCGGCGAGATCCCGATCCGGTCCTCGATCCAGAAGGACGTCGCGGTCAGCCCGATGAAGATCGCGAGATAGATCAGCGCGCCGCAGACCGCCCAGACGGCGAAGAGCGCCACGTCGAAAGGGCCGAACGCGAGCCCGATTCGCCGCGAGGCCCAGACGATCGCGAAGAGGCCCGTCGCCGTCTCCTGCATCGACTCCAGGCGGAACGACTCGAAGAGGACCTGGAAGAGGGAGGAGACCGGCCGGAGCAGGACCCGGTCGAACCGGCCCTCGATGAGGTAGCGGTCGGCGAAGAGATAAAGGTTCCAGGAGAACACGTTGAAGACGCCGAGCGGGATGAGCGAGAAGCCGTAGAGGAAGACCATCTCCTCGAACGACCACCCCTTCACCGCCGGCACCCTCGAGAACACGATCAGCAGGAACCCGAACGCCGCCGCCGTCCCCAGGAACGAGGCCAGCACCGAGGAGAAGAAGTCCGCCCGGTATTCCAGCCGCGCCTTCGCGTACTGACCGAAGTACATGACGAAGAGCCGGAAATGCCGCCGGAGACGGGTCATGTCTTCTAGCCTCCCTGGATCGTGATCCGCGCCCGTGAGCGTCTCCACGCGAACTGCCCCGCGGCGAGGAGCGCCACGGTCCAGGCGGCCTGCAGGGCGAGCATCCGGGCCGCCGCCGCCCCGTCGAGCTTCCCCAGGTAGAGGGCGGCGGGCGTGTAGTTGATGTGTGGGAAGGGGGACGCGAACAGGGCGGACCGGAACGGCTCGGGAAAGAGAGTGGTCGGGATGAGCAGGCCGGAGAGGAGCTCCAGGATCAGGTACTTGGCCCGGAGGATCCCGAGGATCGACTTCGTCCGGATGGCGATCAGGCCGACGAGGAAGTTGATCGCCGCCACGAGGAAGAAGGAGAGCGCGGCCGAGACGAGGAAGAGCGCCGCCGCCGGCAGCGAGGCGGGAGGCCGGACGGGAAACACGAGGCCGATCACGATTCCGATCGGCAGAGTGAAGAGGACCGCGCGGAAGGCGGACTGGCCGGCCGCGTCGGCGATCATCACGGTCTGGAAGTTCACCGGCCGGATCAGGTTCATCGCCAGCCGCCCCTCCTGCACCTGCGCCGCGAGATCGCGGTCGATCTCGTTGAAGTAGAAGGAGCGGATCGTCCACCCCACGGCGACGTAGGTGATCATCTCGGGAAGCGAGAGGCCCACGACCGCCGCCGAGTGGCTGAAGACGGCCCGCCAGATGAAGTAGTACACGGCGACGTTGAAGAGGTAGGTCAGCACGCCGACGTAGTACCGCGCCCGGTAGGCCAGCATGTTCAGGAAGCCGATCCGCGCGAACGGCACCGCCGCGCGCCACACCGAAACGGGTCCAAGGTCCAAGGTCAAAGGTCCAAGGGGGCCAGAAAGCGGCGCTCCTTTGGACTTTGGACCTTGGACTTTGGACATGGCCGGCCCTCAGGCGATCCCCTCGCGGTAAATGCGCTTGACGACCTCCTCGATCTGCGGCTCCTCGATCGAGAGATCGGCGACGTCGAAGCGGTTCACGATCTCCTTGACCGCGGTCGCCGGGGAGAGCGCGCGGCGGTCGATGTCCACGCGGTAACGGTGCGAGGCGATCTCGCGGATCTCGAGATTGTTCCAGACGAGCTGCTCCGCGGCGGGCGCCGTTTTGACGTCGAAGACGATCGAAGTCACCGGGAGGATCCGGTCGCGCAGCTGCGACAGGGCGCCGTCGAACAGCAGCTTCCCGTGGTCGATCACGAGGACGCGCCGACAGAGGGTCTCGATGTCGGAGAGGTCGTGAGTCGTCAGGAGAACGGTCGTCCCCTCCCGCCGGTTGATCTCCTGCAGGAACTCCCGCACGCTCGCCTTGGCCACGATGTCCAGGCCGATCGTCGGCTCGTCCAGGAAGAGGAGGGGAGGGCGGTGGAGGAGGGAGGCCGCGAGATCGCAACGCATCCGCTCGCCGAGCGAGAGCTTCCGAACGGGCTGATGCAGGTAGGCCGCGATGCCGAGGACCTTGTCGAAGAGCTCCATCCGCGCGGCGTAGTCGGCGTCGGTGATCCCGTAGATCTCCTTCAGCAGCTTGAAGGACTCGACGACCGCGATGTCCCACCAGAGCTGGGTGCGCTGGCCGAAGACGACGCCGATCGTGGCCACGTAGCGCGTGCGCTCCGCGGCCGGAACGAAGCCGTTGCATTGGATCTCTCCGGACGTCGGCGTCAGGATGCCCGTCAGCATCTTGATCGTGGTGGACTTGCCGGCGCCGTTGGCGCCGATGTATCCGACCATCTCGCCGGGCTCGATGGAGAAGGTGATGTCCGAGACGGCGGCGGTCTCGGTCGCGCGCCGGCGCACGAGGGACTTCAGCGCCGCCGCCAGCCCCTCCTCGCGCCGGTAGGTCCGGAACACCTTCGTCAGTCCCGAGACGGAGACGGCCGGCCCGGTCACGCCGGCTTGCCTTCGCCGGCGATCGCGACGGCGCGCGCGTAGATTTCCCTCGCCGGCCGTCCCGTCTCCGCGGCGAGCTCCCGCGCGATCGCCCGCTTCTCCTCCCCGGCGGCGAGTCCGGCCCGGATCCGGCGATCCGTCTCGTCCTCCGACATCGCGGGCGGGCCCTCGCGGTTCCCCTCGACGACGACCGTGATTTCCCCCCGGCCTTCCCCCCGCGAGCGGAAGCCGGCGGCCAGCTCCGGGAGCGCGCCGCGGACCGCCTCCTCGTGGACCTTCGTCAGCTCGCGGGCCACGCAGGCCCGCCGGGAACCGAGGATCCGCGCGGCGTCCTCCAGGGAATCGAGGAGGCGGTGGGGCGCTTCGAACCAGACGAGGGTCTCCGTGCGCGGCTTCACGTCTTCCAGGAATCGCCGCCGCTCCCCCGGACGCGCGGGGAGGAAACCGAGGAAGAGGTGAGGCACCGCCGGGATTCCCGAGATCGCGAGAGCGGCCGCGGAGGCCGAGGGACCCGGAACGACCCGCACGGCGAAGCCGGCCCGGGCGGCCGCCTCGACCAGGTGCTCCCCGGGATCGGAGAGCCCCGGCATGCCGGCATCGGTGACGAGAGCGACGGTCTCTCCCAGCGCGAGCCTCCGGAGGAGCTGCCCGATCCGCGTCTTCTCGCGGGGAGCGGGGCAGGACAAGCGCGTTCCGCGGAGGCCGTAGCGGGCGGCGAGCTTGCCCGTGACGCGCGTGTCCTCGCAGAGGATCGCGTCCGCCTCCGACAGCGCCTGGAGCGCGCGCGGAGAGAGGTCGTCGAGGTTCCCGATGGGCGTCCCGACGACGAGGAGCTGTCCGGTTCGGGCAGTCATCGAGGCAATTGTGAATGGTGAATGGTGAATTGTGAATACGCGAATCGATCGGCGACGAGCTTATTCACAAATCACAATTCACCACTCACAATTCGCTAAGATGCCGCCGTGACGCTTCTCCTGGCGCGCCTGCTGCTGGCCGGCCTGGTGGCGGGATCGGCGACGGTGGATCGGATCGCCGCGACCGTCAACGACGTCGCGATCCCGGAGAGCGAGCTGCGGCGGGCGATGGCGGTCTCCGCGCTGCACCCGGAAGCGGGAGAGGCGCCCGGCGCGTTCCGGGCCCGGGTGCTCGACGCGCTGATCGACGAACGCCTGCAATACGAGGACGCGCTGCGGTTCGGCCCGTCCGTCCCGGACGCGGCGGAAGTCGAGGAGGCGTTGAAGAAGCTCCGCGACCGGATCTTGAAAGAAGGGAAGAACCCCTCCGCCGAGTTCGCCGCGGCCGGCCTGACGCCCGAGGAGGTCCGGGCGACCGTCGAGCGGCAGCTCCTCATCCAGCGGTACCTCCAGGAGCGTTTCCGACCGATCGCCTTCGCCGACGAGGACCGGGCGCGCGAAGAGTACGAGAAGCGCTACGTGCCGGAACGCAAGGCGGCCGGCCTGGACGTTCCGGCATTCGAGACGGTGTCGGGGGAGATGCGCGCCCGGTCCGAGCGGCGGGTCTTCAACGAAGAGGTCGAGAAGTGGATCAAGGAGCTGCGCGAGAAGGCCAGGATCTCGATCTACGCGGCCGCGGCGCCGACTTCCTCCGCGCGCACGCCCGTCTTCGTTTCGACTCCGCTCCCGCAGCCGACACCAACTCCGGCGCCGAAGGTGTCAGGGTGAAGGTGCCTGTTCCCTGAAACCTGGCCGCCGTCTCTCAACCGGGCGGCCACCCCATCCTTCTTCCCGCGAGGAGGTGGAAGTGCAGGTGGAAGACGACCTGGCCGGCCTCGCGCCCGGTGTTGGTCACGAGGCGGTAGTCCGGAACCCCGAGCTCCTTCGCGATCTCCGCGGAGCGCGCGACGATCTCTCCCAGGAGCGCCGGATCGGACGCCCCGTCGTTCAAGTTCTCCACGTGTTTCTTCGGGATCAGGAGGATGTGGGTCGGCGCTTTCGGGTTGATGTCCTCGAACGCCAGGATCCGCTCGTTCTCGAAGACTTTCTCGGAGGGGATCTGCCCCGCCACGATCTTGCAGAAGACGCACTCACTCATGCTCGCTCCGCTCGCAGGTGTCAGGTGTCAGGTGTCAGGGACGAATCTCCTTGTCTCGACCCGAAGACCCTACCACCTACCACCTACCACCTACCACCTAAGACTCTCGCTCGGCAGGGAAACTCGGCGTCTTGTGAATGCGGACATCGGCCCGGATCTGCCCGACGCGGCCGTCTTCGAAACGGACCTGCGCGTCAATCATCAGGCTTTCCTTTTCCGAGTAGAGCGCCTCGATCAGCTCCGCATACCTCTCCGCGATGAAGCCGCGCCGCACTTTTCGCGTGCGCGTCAACTCTCCGTCGTCGGCGTCGAGCTCCTTGTGCAGGATGAGGAATCTCCGGATCTGTGAGCCGGCGAGCCTGCCGTCGGCGGCCAGATCGCGGTTGACCTTCTCGACGCATTCCTTGACGAGCCCGGCGACGGGTTCCTGTCCCGCGAGGTCCGTGTAGCCGCTGTAGGGGAGATTGCGCCGCTCCGCCCAGTCGCCGACCGCCGCCAGGTCGATGTTGACGAAGGCCGCCGCATAGGGGCGCCCGTCGCCGAACGCCACGGCCTCCTTGATGTAGGGGAAGAACTTCAGCTTGTTCTCCAGGTACTTCGGGGCGAAGAGCGTGCCGCCGGAGAGCCGCCCCACGTCGTTGGCGCGGTCGATGATCTTGACGTGGCCGTCCTCGTCGAAGAAGCCGGCGTCCCCCGTGTGGACCCACCCGTCAGCCGTCTTCGCCGCCGCGGTGGCCTCCGGGTTCTTGAAGTAGGAGTGGAAGACGCCGGGGCCTCGGAACAGGACCTCGCCGTTGTCCGCGATCGCAACCTCGACGTCCTTGACGGGCGGCCCGACCGTGTCCGGCTTGACGTTGCCGTCGGGCTGCACGCAGACGAAGACGGAGCCTTCCGTCGATCCGTAGAGCTGCTTGATGTTGATCCCGAGGGAGCGGTAGAAGCCGAAGAGGTCCGGGCCGATCGCCTCGCCCGCGGTGTACGCGAGGCGGATGCGCGAGAGGCCGAGGACGTTCTTCAACGGGCCGTAGACGAGGACCCGGCCGATGGCGTAGAGGATCCGATCGGAGAAAGACACCGGCTGGCCATCCAGGATCCGGGTGCCGGCCCGCCGCGCGACCTCCATGAAGTGGCGGAACATCGCCCTCTTCACGGCGCTCGCGTCCTCCATGCGGATCAGGACCTGGGTGAGCATGTTCTCGTAGATCCGGGGGGGCGCGAAGTTGTAGGTCGGCCCGACCTCGCGCAGGTCGTTCATCACGGTCTCGCTCGACTCGGGACAACTCACGCAGAACCCCGCCACGCACGACTGCGCGTACGAGAAGAGGTTGTCGCCGACCCATGCCATCGGCAGGTACGCGAGGAGCTCGTCCCTCTCGTTCAGCCCTTCGCGCTCGATGCCGTTGCGGCCGGTGATGATCAGGTTGTCGTGCGTCAGCATGACCCCCTTGGGGCTCCCCGTCGTGCCCGAGGTGTACAGGATGATCGCGACGTCGGATCCCGCGCCGCGGGCGACTTCGTTCTCGAAGAAGCCCGCGCGCTCGCCGTCGAAGACGCGGCCGAGCTCCTGCACCTCCGAGTAGTCCCGGAGCACGGAATGGTCGTAGTGGCGCAGGCCGCGCGGGTCGTCGTACACGATCTCGGCGAGCTCCGGGCACTGGCCGCGGATCTCCAGGAGCTTGTCCACCTGCTCCTGGTCCTCGGCGACGGCCATCCGGACGTCCGCCTGGGTGAGCGGGTAGACCATCTCCTGGGCGACCGAGTCCTGGTAGAGGGGGACGGGGACTCCTCCCAGGCACTGCGCCGCGGCCATGGCCCAGTAGAGGCGCGGACGGTTGTCGCCGATGATCGCGAGGCGGTCGCCGCGCGCGAACCCGCGGGCCGCCAGGCCGCAGGCGAAGGCGCGGATCTCGCGGGCGGCTTCCTCCCAGGTCCACGTCTGCCAGATCCCGAAGTCCTTCTCCCGGATCGCGGGGCGACGCGGCCGGACCCGCGCGTGATGGAGGATCAAACGAGGGAACGTGTCGAGCGGCCCCGGCGCCGCGGACGCCCGCTCGGCTTCGGCCTTCGGGTTCATGGCCCGGCGGGCCCCGGATCTTCGCCGAGCAGGCGGTCGGCGTTTCCTCCGAGCACGGCGGCTTCCTCCCCGGGAGGAAGGCGCCAGGCGCGCACGCGCGCGATCGAGTCTTCGATCGGGACGGCGACCGTCGGCGTGTCGGAGCCGAAGAGAATCCGGCGTTCGAGCCCGGCGATCGCGGAGCGGGGGAGGAGGATCGGATCGGCGACGACCGGCGTCAGGTCGGCGTGCACGGAGCGCGTCCGTGAGAGGAGCTCGAGGGTCCGGGCCGTCGAGGGGGAGCCGAAGTGGGCCACGATGATCCTCGCGTCGGGCCAGCGGGATGCCGTTGCCGCGACGGCGTCCATCTCCTCCGCCGTCGCGGTCCCCTCGTGGGCGCTTCCCGGATGGACGACGACGGGCGCTCCCGTTTCCGACGCCCGGCGCCAGAGGGGATCGAGCCTCCGGTCATCGGCCGGGAAGCGGCCGACGGAGCAGTGGATCTTGAAGACCTTCAGGCCGAGCGCACCGCCGGCCTCCGCGACGACACCGGCGACCTCGTCCTCGGGATGCACCGTCGCGCCGGGCACGACGAAGGGGTCCCCGGCGTAGGTCTCGGCCATCCAGCGGTTGAGGGAAGAGGCGACGCCGCCGCGGTGCGCGTAAGGGAGGCTCCAGCAGCGCGCGATGCCGGCCGCGACGAGCGCCTTCCGGGCCGCGGCGGGCGCGTAGGGATAGAGGAGCCGCGGAGCGCCGCGCTCCACGAAGAATTTCCGGATCTTTGCCGCCAGCCTCTCCGGCAGCAGGTGGACGTGGGAATCGACGATCATGGCAGCTTCAGGGCCGGGAGGCGGGAGGCGGGACGATAGCTCCTTCATGGGACCGGCCTCGTGTCGTCGATCACCTTCCCGTCGTTGGGGAGGGAGCCCGGCGCGACGAGCTCGACCTCGCCGCGCAGCTTGCAGACGTCGCGGATCGAGGAGACCAGCGCGGCGGCGAGATCGGAGCTCCCGGGAGCGTCGGTCTCGCACCGCAGGGTCATCTCGTCCCGATCGTTCTCGCGACGGACAACGAGGCGCGCGCGCCGCACCTCCGGGTGTCGCCGCACGACCTCCGCGACCAGGCTCGGAAGGATGAACAGCCCGCGCACCTTCGCGCTCTGGTCGGCGCGGCCGAGCCAGCCGCGAATGCGGGTGTTGGTCCGGCCGCAGGGGGAGGCGCCCGGCAGGACCGCGGAGAGGTCCCCCGTGCCGAACCGGAGGAGCGGGTATTCGGCATAGAGCAGGTTCGTGACGACGACCTCGCCGACCTCTCCGTCGGGCACCGGATCGTCGGTGCCGGGGCGCACGATCTCCAGGATCAGTCCCTCGTTCAGGACCAGTCCCTCGCGCGCGGGAGACTCGTAGGCCACGACGCCCAGCTCGGCGGTCGTGTAGCACTGGAGGGCCGCGATCCCCCGCGCCTCGAAGGAGCCGCGCATCGCCGCGGGCAGTGCTTCCCCGGAGACGAGCGCCCTCTTCAGGCTCGACGTGTCGGCGCCGGTCTCTTCCCCCTTCTCGATCAGGATCTTCAGGAAGGAGGGGATGCCGACGTAGCCCCGAGGCTTCAAGGCCGCGATCGCCGCGACCTGCAGCTCCGTCTGTCCCGCGCCGGCGGGGAAGACGGCGCACTTCAGCGCGCGCGCCCCCCCGTCCACCATCAGGCCGGCAGGGGTGAAGTGATACGAGAACGCGTTGTAGACGAGGTCGCCTTTCCGGAAGCCGGCGGCGAAGAGGGCGCGGGCGAAGCCTGCGTAGTCCCCGTCTCCGGCGGGCTCGTAGAGCGGGCCGGGGGAGGCGAAAACGTGCGCGACCTCGCCGGGCCCGGCCGCCGCGAATCCCCCGAACGGCGGCTCGAGCCGCTGCCGCTCCGCCAGCTCCGGCTTGCGAAGCACCGGGAGCCTCGCGAGCGACCCGCGGTCTCCGATCTCGGCGCTCGCGAAGCCCTCCAGGCGCGCCGCGAGCGCCGGGGAGCGCGCCCGTACCCGCTCCAGGTGAGCCGGCAGCACCGCGAAGAGAGCCTCCTCCCGCTCGCGGGGATCCCGTGTCTCGAGATCGTCGTAGTGCGTCACGAGCGGCTCGCCTCCCGCCTCCCGCCTCCCGCCTCCCGTCCCTTCACGCCAGCCACCGCTTGCGCCGGCGGTAGTGCTTGGCGTCGCGGAAGCTCCTGCGGCCGGCTCCCGAGATGCCCAGGTAGAACTCCTTGACGTCCTCGTTGCCGGCGAGATCCGCGGCGGTTCCTTCCATGACGACGCGGCCGTTCTCCAGGATGTACCCGTATTGCGCGCATCGGAGCGCGACCGCGGTGTTCTGCTCGGCGAGGAGGAAGGTCGCGCCCTCCCGCTCGTTGAGGTTCCGGACGATCTCGAAGATCTCCTCGACGACCTGCGGCGCGAGACCCATGGACGGCTCGTCGAGGAGGACCATCTTCGGCCGGGCCATGAGCGCCCGGCCGATGACGGTCATCTGCTGCTCCCCTCCCGAGGTGTACCCGGCGATCGACTTGCGCCGGGCCTTGAGCTGCGGAAAGTACTCGTAGATCTTCTCCAGGTCCCGGAGGAACTCGGATCGGCGGGCGTGCCGGGCGAACGCGGTGGTCAGGAGGTTCTCCTCGACCGTGAGGTGCCCGAAGCAGTGCCGCCCCTCCATGACCTGGATCACCCCGCGGTGGACGAGGTCCCGGGGGTTGCGGTTGTCGATCCGCTTCCCCTCGAACTCGATCGAGCCCTTGGTCACGGCCCCGCGCTCGGACGCGAGGAGGTTGGAGATCGCCTTCAGCGTCGTCGTCTTCCCCGCGCCGTTGGCGCCCAGGAGCGCGACGATTCCGCCGCGGGGGACCTCCAGGGAGACCCCCTTCAACACGAGGATCACGTGGTCGTAGATGACCTCGATGTTGTTGACCGAGAGGAGGGCCTTCTCCGGAGCCGGCCCCCCGCCCGGCTCACTCCTTGGAGCAGTCACGCGGCGTGATTCCCTTCTCCTTCGCGTAGGCGGCGGCCGACTCCTCGATCATCGGCCGGACGATCGACTGGTCCGACTTGATCCAGCCGGTGATCAGATTCCATTTCTTGCCGTCCCACTGCTGGAACTCGACCGCTCCGCCCCCTTCGTGGTCCATGCACGAGACCTTGATCGGCTGCAGGAGGTTGTGGGCGCCGAGCTCCTTCAGGCGCTTCTCGTCCAGGTTCAGGTTCTCCAGGCCCCAGCGCACCTGCTCGCCCGTGAGTGGCTTCTTGCCGAACTTGGCCTGCGCCGTGCGGATCGCTTCGGTGTTCAGGATGCCGTGGATGATGCCGCGGTTGTAGTAGGTCTTGCCGAAGCGGCTCATGTCCTCGAGGTTGCCCTTGTGGCCGCCCGAGTAGACGTATTTCTGGACGTCTTTCAAGACCGGGAAGTCGGTTCCCGAGGGGTGGAAGGCCGCCGCGATGAAGCCCTTGGCCGCGTCTCCGGCCGGCTCCACGTCTTCTTCCGCTCCGCTCCACCAGCTGCCGACGATGTGCTCGCGGGGGAAGCCCACCTTGGCGGCCGTCTTCAACGCGACCGGGTTCATCACGCCCCAGCCGCGGAGGATGACCCAGTCGGGCTTGGCCTGCCGGATCTGCAGCCACTGCGATTCCTGCTCGTTGCCCGGATGCGGCACCTCGATGTGCGTCACCGTGAACCCGTATTTCTTGGCCTGCAGGTCGAGGATCGGGATCGTCTCCTTTCCGAAGGCCGAGCCATGGTAGAGGTTGATGATCTTCTTTCCCTTCAGCTTGTCCATGCCGCCGGACTTCATCCCGATGAACTTGATCTTGGCGGTGCTCTGGCTCCAGTAATTCGTCACGAGCGGAAACACGTACGGGAACACTCGTCCGTCCGAGGCGTCCGCGCGGCCGTAGCCGATCGAGACGATGGGGATCTTGTCGGCCGTGGCGCGATCGATGCACGCGTAGGTAATCCCGGTCGAGAGGAAGTTGAACATCGAGGCGCCGGTCGGGCCCTTCTTCTTCAAGCGCTCGTAGCACTCGACCCCGCGGTCGTTCTTGTACTCGGTCTCGCATTCCTCCCACGTCAGCTTGACCCCGTTGATCCCGCCGTCGCGCTTGTTGAGCATGTCGAGGTAGTCGATGAATCCCCCGAAGGTGCCCGTGCCTCCCGCCGCGTAGGGCCCCACGCGGTAGTCCGCCATCGGGATGAACTGCTCGTTCTGCGCGAGCGCGGGGACGGCGACCGCGGCGCCCAGGACGAGACAAGCCAGGGCGACGAAGACGAGTCTGTTCCGGATTCCTGCCGATCGGATCATGCGAACCTCCTTCTCTTTCAAAATGCGCGTTGAAGACTCCACGGACGTTTCATGACCGGCTCAGTGGGGGAACGGCCAGAGGCGCAGCTTCTCCTTCCCCGTCTGCCAGAGGCGCGCGAGCCCGGCAGGTTCGACGGCGAGGAAGAAGATGATGAGAGCGCCGAAGACCATCAACTCCAGGTTCGAGGAGAGGCTCTGGCTCGCGCCTCCCGAGAAGAGGGCGTGCGACGCGACGTTCAGGAAGATCGGCAGCAGCACGATGAACCCGGCGCCGAGGAAGGAGCCGAGCACGCTTCCCATGCCTCCGATGATCACCATGAAGAGGATCTGGAAGGAGCGCGTCAGGTCGAAGGCCTGCGGCTCGACCGAGCCCAGGTAGGCGAAGGCCCAGAGCGCCCCGGCGACGCCACAGTAGAAGGAGCTGACGCCGAACGCGAGAAGCTTCGTCTTCAGCATCGGGATGCCGATCACCTCGGCCGCGATGTCCATGTCCCGCACCGCCATCCAGGCGCGCCCGACGCGGCTGCGCACCAGGTTCTTGGCGGCCAGCGCGAGCAGCGAAACGACCGCGAGGGTGAGCAGGTAGCGGCGCACGGGGCTCTCGAAGCGGTAGCCCAGGATCACCATCTTCTGCGCGCTGATGACCCCGGAAGGGTTGTTGTTGGAGAACCACGCGAACTTCGTCAGCACCCATTCGATGACGAACTGCGCCGCGAGGGTCGTGACGGCCAGGTAGAAGCCCTTGATCCGGAGGCTCGGCAGGCCGAAGGCGAGACCGACCGCGGCCGCGACGAGCCCCGCCAGGAAGAAGCTCGCGAGCACGGGCATGTGCGGCACGCGCAGCATCAGGTTGTACGCGGCGAAGGCCCCCACCGCCATGAATCCGGCGGTCCCGAGGGAGAGCTGCCCGGCATAGCCGGTCAGGATGTTCAGGCCGAGGGTCGCGAGCGAGAGGATCAGGGCCGGGATCAGGATCGCGTTGAACCAGTAGTCGTTGCCGACGAGCGGCACGAGGACGAAGGCGGCGACGAGAATTCCCGCGAAGCCGATCCGATCCTGGCGGATCGGGAAGATCTGCTGGTCCTTCTCGTACGTCGCCTTGAACTGGCCGGCCTCGCGATAGATCATGCGGCTCGCATCAGACTCTCTCGATTCTCTTCTCTCCAAACAGGCCTTCGGGACGGACGAGCAGGAAGACGGTCGCCAGGACGTAGGGGAACCAGTTCTCGATGCCGCTGCCGATGATCGGGCCGATGTAGACCTCGGCGAGCTTCTCGGATGCCCCCACGAGGAGCCCTCCCACGATCGCGCCCGGCACCGAGGTGAAGCCCCCCAGAATGAGCACCGGCAGGGCCTTGAGCGCCGTGAAGGTCAGCGAGAACTGCACGCCCGTCCGGCAGCCCCAGAGGATGCCCGCCGAGAGGGCGACAACGCCGGCGGCGGTCCAGACGACGACCCAGATGTGCTCGAGGTGAATGCCCACGGCCAGGGCCGCCTGGTGATCGTCGGCCACGGCCCTCAGGGCGCGCCCGATCCGCGTCTTGCTGAAGAAGAAGGCGAGGAGCACCACCTGCAGGGCGGCAAAGGCGGCGGCGAAGAGATCGAACTGGCTGATGTTGATTCCCCGGACCTGGACCGGGACGTCAGGGATCCCAATGTCCAGGCCATGGACCTGCGCGCCGAAAAGCCCCTGGGCCGCCCCTTCGATCAGGAACGCGAGGCCGATCGTGGCCATGAAGAGGGAGATGGGCGGCTGGTTGACGAGCGGCCGCAAGACGAAGCGCTCGACGAACACGGCGAGCAGCACCATCGCGCCGAGGGTCGCCGCGACCGCGAGGAGAAAGCTCCACCCCTTCTCGCGCAGCGAGACGAAGATCAGGGCCGCGAAGAAGACCATCGCGCCCTGCGCGAAATTGAAGACGCCCGAGGCCTTGAAGATCAGGACGAAGCCCAGGGCGACGAGCGAGTACATCACCCCGGCGAGCAGCCCGCCGATCAGGACCTCGAAGAAGAAGGACCAATCCATCTGAGTTGGCAGCGTTCCTTAGTCAGCCGCTTGGCCGAGTCCAAAGTCCAAGGTCCAAAGTCCAAAGTAGCCACGCCGATCTTCGGTTCCGGCTGCTTTGGACCTTGGACTTTGGACGTTGGGCTTACACAGCATGGGCGACTCCCAGGTAGGCGTTGATGACGGCCGGGTCGGTTCGGACCTCGTCGGGCGGGCCGTCGGCGATCTTCCGCCCGTAGTCGAGCACCACGACGTGGTCAGAGATGTCCATGACGACCCCCATGTCATGCTCGATCAGCACGATCGTGGTCGCGAACTCGTCGTTGACGTCGAGGATGAAGCGGCACATGTCCTGCTTTTCCTCGACGTTCATCCCGGCCATCGGCTCGTCCAGCAGCAACAGCTCCGGCTCGGCCGCGAGCGCGCGGGCGAGCTCGACCCGCTTCTGCAGGCCGTAGGGGAGCCGCCCCGCCGGGACCCTGCGGACGGCCTCGATCTGGAGAAAGTCGATGACCCTCTCGACCGCCTTCCGGTGGGCGATCTCCTCGCGCCGCGCGCGGCCCCAGTAGATGGCCTGGGAGATCAGGCCCGCGCGCATCTTGAGGTTCCGGCCGGTCATGATGTTGTCGAGAACGCTCATTCCCTTGAAGAGCGCGATGTTCTGGAACGTGCGCGCGATCCCCTGCTTCGCCGTCTCGTGCGGGCGCATGCGCCGGCGGCGAACCCCTTTGAAGGTGACGCTCCCGCGCCGGGGATCGTAGACGCCGTTGATGACGTTCAGGAGCGAACTCTTGCCCGCGCCGTTGGGGCCGATGATCGCGCAGATCTCGCCCCGCCGGACTTCGAGGCCGACGTCGGAGAGCGCGGACACTCCGCCGAAGGAGAGCGTCACGCCCTCCACCTTCAGCAGGACGTCGCCGCTCCTCCCGCCGCTCACGGGCCCGGCGCACGGCGGACGCTCCCTCCGAGAGCCGCCATCTTCGCCTCCATCGCCTCAAAACCGCGATCCAGGTGGTAGACCCGGTGTACCACCGATTGCCCGTGGGCCGCCAGAGCCGCGATGACCAGGGCCGCCGAGGCGCGCAGGTCGCTCGCCATCAGGTTGGCCCCCGAGAGCCGCGCCGGTCCCTCGACGCGGGCGCGCCGCCCCTCGACGTGGATCCGCGCCCCCATCCGGGCAAGCTCCGCCACGTGCTGGAAGCGGTTCTCGAAGATGGTCTCGGTGATCGTGGAGATCCCCTCCATCGTCGTCGCCATGGCCATCCACTGAGCCTGCAAATCGGTCGGAAATCCGGGATGCGGAGCGGTCGCGATGTCCCGCGCGGAGAGTCTGCCGGAGGCCCGGACCCGAAGCGAATCCGCGCCGGCCTCGATCCGCGCTCCGGCGGCCGCGAGGTTCTCCACGAGCGCCTCCAGGTCCTCGGGCCGGCAGCCGCGGACCGTCACGTCGCCCCGCGTGATCACGCCCGCCAGGGCGTACGTGCCCGCCTCGATCCGGTCGGGGACGACCGCGTGCCGGGCGCCGTGGAGCGCTTCGACCCCCGCGATCGCGATGGTGGAGGTCCCTTCTCCGGCGATCCGGGCTCCCATCGCGCGCAGGAGCTGCGCGAGGTCGACGACCTCCGGCTCCCGGGCGGCGTTCTCCAGGACGCTTTCTCCCCGGGCGAGCGTCGCCGCGAGGATCGCATTCTCCGTGCCCGTCACCGTGACGGTCTCGAAAGCGATCCTCGCGCCCGTGAGCCGGGCCGCCTTCGCTTCCACGTAGCCGTGCTCGAGAGTCACTTCGGCGCCGAACTTCCGGAATGCCGCCAGGTGGAGATCGATCGGGCGGACGCCGATCGCGCATCCGCCCGGCAGGGAGACCCGGACATGCCCGCTCCGCGTCAAGAGAGGCCCGAGCACCAGGACGGACGCGCGCATCGTCTTGACCAGATCGTACGGAGCGTCCGCCGCGTGGATCTCGCGGGCCTCGATCGTGGCCTCGCCGGGCCGCGCCGAGAGGAAGACGCCCGTGTGCGCCAGCAACTTCTGCATGGTGCGGATGTCGCGCACGTCCGGGAGATTGGACAGGTGGACCGGCTCGGGAGTCAACAGGGCCGCCGCCAGGCAGGGGAGGGCGGCGTTCTTCGCGCCCGAGGCCGCCACCGTGCCTTCCAGACGAACCGGCCCGTCGATCTGGAAGGTATCCACGGGCGGATTGTAGTGAAGAGTCCCCTAGTTCCTGCGGGCGATGGCGACTCGGGGGATGCCGTTCAAGTCCGGGTCGATCCGAACGAAGCGCCAGTGGCGGCGCTCGCAGATTTCGCTCTCGACTCTCTCGGCCTGGCCGTAGCCGATCTCGAAGAAGAAGAGGGCGCCCGCCTCGAGACTCCGCGGCAACTCGTTCAAGACGTGCCGGATCGCCGCGAAGGCGTCCTCTCCGGCGAAGAGAGCGCGCGCCGGATCGTGCTCGCGGACCGTGCGCGGGAGCGCCGCCCGTTCCGACAGGGAGAGATAGGGGGGATTGGACAACGCGAGGTCGAAGCGCGGGTTCCCGACGGCCGAGAGCCAGTCGGAGGCGGCGAGGCCCAGGCGGGAGAGCACTCCGTGGCGCCCGGCGTTCGACCGCGCCAGGGCCAGCGCCTCCACCGAGGCGTCGAGGGCGAACGCCCGCGAGGCGGGACGCTCGAGCAGGTACGTGATGGCGAGGACCCCGCTTCCCGTTCCCAGGTCGAGCAGGCGCCGCGCCTGCGGCGCATCGCGCAGGGCCGCTTCGAGGAGGATCTCCGTCTCGGGACGGGGCACGAGGGCGCGCCGGTCGACGGTGAACGGGCGCCCGTAGAAGTCCCACTCGCCGAGCAGGTGTTGCACCGGGGCGCCGGTCAAACGCCTCCGCCACAGGGAATCGAACCGGGCGCGCGCCTCGGGCTCGACCTCCCGCCTCGGATCGAGCGACAGCGGGCTCGCGCCTCCCATCGCGTGCGCCAGCAGGACGCGCGCGTCCCACGGAGTCGCTTCGGCGGCATCCTGCCGCGCGAGCTGTTCCGCCCCGTCGAGGAGCTCCTTCGCGGTCATCGGTCGACTGGGGGACTGGGGGACAGGGGGACTGGGTGCTTGCGGAATTTGGATTCTCCCAGTCCCCCAGTCTCCCCGTCTCCCGGTCGCTTCGTCAAGCCTTGGCCAGTTCCTCATTCAGGCGCTCGGCCTGGAAGTGCGCGGTGAGCGGTTCGATCAGCTCGTCCAGGTTCCCCTCGAGGACTCCCGCCAGCCGGTGGGTCGTGAAGCCGATGCGGTGGTCGGTGATGCGGGACTGGGGAAAATTGTACGTGCGGATTTTCTCCGAACGGTCGCCGGATCCCACCATCTTCTTGCGCTCGGCCGCGATCGCGCCTTCCTTCTTCTCTCGCTCCATCTCCAGGAGGCGGGCCTTCAGGACCCGCAGCGCCTTGGCCTTGTTCTTGATCTGGCTGCGCTCGTCCTGGCACTGCACGACGACTCCCGTCGGGATGTGCGTCAGGCGCACCGCCGAGTACGTGGTGTTGACCCCCTGCCCCCCCGGGCCGGAGGCGCAGAAGCGGTCCACGCGGATGTCCTTCTCCTCGATCCGGACGTCCACGTCCTCGGCTTCCGGCAGCACCGCCACGGTGGCGGCCGACGTGTGGATGCGTCCGGAGGCCTCGGTGTCCGGCACGCGCTGGACGCGGTGGGCGCCGCTTTCGTATTTCAGGCGCGAGTATGCCCCCGCTCCCTCGACGAGCGCGGTGATCGCCTTGAGCCCGCCGATCCCCGTGTCGTCGCGGTCCACGATCTCGACCTTCCAGCCGCGCGCTTCCGCGTAACGCGAGTACATGCGGAAGAGCTCCGAAGCGAAGAGGGCGGCCTCTTCGCCCCCGGTGCCGGCGCGGATCTCGAGGAAGACGTTGCGCGAGTCCTTCGGATCGTTGGGGAGGAGCAGGACCTTGAGCTCCTGCTCGACCTCCTGGAGGCGGGCCGTCAGGGCCGTTCGCTCCGAGGAGGCCAGCTGGTACAGCTCGTCCCCGGGCGGAAGCGATTCGGTCAGCTCTCGGGCCCCCCGCAGCTCGTTCTGGACACGCCGGTACTCTTCCATCTTGGCGACGATGGGTTCGAACTCCGAGAGGGTCTTCTGCGCGTCGCGCACGGCGCGATGATCCTGGACGAACTGGGGGTCGGCCAGGCGGGACTTGACCTCGTCGTACTTGCGGCGGATTTCTTCGAGTTTTTCGAGCATGAGAGCCGGTGTCCGGTGTCAGGTTTGGACGGCGAAGCGCACCTGCGCTCGCGGTCGCAGTTCCTCTCCGATGCCGCTACAGGGCGGTGAAGAAGGGGGAGTCGGGGGGGCGGGTGGGCATGCCCCTAGGAAGAGGCGCCGGCGGCCTTTTTCTCGTAGCGCTTCCGGAAGCGCTCCACCCGGCCGGCGGAGTCCACCAGCTTCTGTTTGCCCGTGAAGAAGGGGTGGCACTTGCTGCAGATCTCGATGCGCAGCTCCTTCTTCGTCGAACGGGTCGTCCAGGTCTCGCCGCAGGCGCAGTGCACGAGGACGTCGTGATACTCGGGATGCAGGTTGGTCTTCATGGAACTCGAAATTCTATTACGGTCGCCTCCCTTTCCGCAACCCGGGCAGAGAAGACGGGAAACGCCGGGTCGAAGCTCTCAAGTACTCGGTGTTCGGTACTCGGTGTTCGGGGAGGCCCTGGTCCCGAAAACCGAACACCGAAGACCGAATACCCTGGTCTCCCGGGCGTCTCGATCCCTCTTGGGTTTAGAATCCTTCGGTTTAGCCGTGTTTTACCTGTACGTCACCGCCCCCGGGATGCCGGCGCAGAAGTTTCTGCTGGACCGGCCCGTGACCACGATCGGGCGGTCCTCCATGAACGACCTGCCCATCTCCGACAAGATGCTCTCGCGCCAGCACGCGCGGATCGTGCGGGACGGCAACGGCGGACTGACGATCGAGGATCTGGGCTCGCGCAACGGCACCTTCTTGAACGGCGAGCGCCTCGTGACCCTTCAGCCCCTGAAATCCGGAGACCGGATCACGGTGGGCGGAGTGACCCTCAAGGTCGAGTCCGAGTCGACGACGCGCGTGCGCATCGACGAGGTCGGCGGCGATGACTCTCTCGACAACACCATCCTGAAGGCCTCGGCGGAGCTGCTGCGCAAGCCGACCGAGACCGACCCAAGGCTCCCGGCCGAGCAGCTCTCCAAACTCATCGAATCGCTGCGCGTGGTCAACGAGCTGACGATCCAGCTCCTCTCCGACGTCTCCGTGGACGAGCTCCTGAAATTCCTGATGGACAAGGTCTTCGAGACCCTCATGCCCGACCGCGCCGTCGTCCTGCTGCGCTCGAACGTCACGGGCGAGCTCGTCCCGGCCGTCGTCCGCGTCGCCGAGGGGATTTCCGCCGAGGACATCCGGCTCTCCAAGACCCTCGTCGCCACGGTCGTCGAGAAGAAGAACGGCCTCCTCCTCATGGACACGGCGAGCGGCTCGGGCGTCTCTCTCTCGGAGTCCATCCGCCTCTCGGGCATCAAGTCCGTGCTCGCGGCGCCGCTGGAGAACGGGGGAGAGGTCGTGGGCCTGATCTACGTGGACTGCCGGATGGGGCACCGCTCGTTCGAGGAAGCGGACCTGCGCCTGCTGACCTCGCTCGCCAACGTGGCCGCGGCGAAGATCCAGAACGCGCGCCTGATGGCGGAGGCGGCCGAGAAGCGCCAGATGCAGCGCGAGTTCGCGCTGGCCCAGGAGATCCAGCAACGCCTCCTGCCCGAGAGCCCGCCCATCGTGCCCGGCTACGAGTTCTACGGCTCGAACCTCCCATCGCGGCAGGTCTCGGGCGACTATTTCGATTTCCGGCCCCGGCCCGACGGGAAGTTCTACGCGACGATCGCGGACGTCTGCGGAAAGGGGATCGGGCCGGCGCTGCTGATGGCGTCCCTTCAGGCGTCGTTCCACGCCTGGGCCGACGAGCAGGTGCCGGTGCCCGAGATGACCGGCCGGCTGTCGGAGGCGATCTCCCGGCGCACCGGTCCCGACCGCTTCATCACGTTCTTCCTCCTCCTTCTCGACGCCGCCTCCGGCGAGATCGAGTACACCAACGCGGGACACAACCAGGGGCTCGTGATCCGCAAGAGCGGACAGATCGACGAGCTCCCCTCGCACGGGCTGCCGCTCGCCCTCTTTCCCGGGCGGCCCTACGGTTCTTCGAAGATCTCACTCGAGCCCGACGAGTTCGTCTGCCTCTACACGGACGGAGTCACGGAAGCCTGCAACCCGACCGGAGAGGAATTTGGGCTGGACCGTTTGAAGGAATTCCTGAAGACCCAGATCGGACGGGAGCCGGCGGAGGTGGACGCGGCGCTGGCGCGCTTCCAGGAGGAACACTCCGCCGGCGAGCCCTACGGCGACGATCGGACGCTCGTCATCCTTCGCCGTCTGCCGGTGATGTAAGCCGGAGTCCTGCGGGACTCGATACGGAGCGCCGATGAGTCGCCTGCTTGTCGAGGGCGCGACGATGCTTGGCCTGGCCGACCGCAAGGACATCCGGCCCGCGACCGACCTCTACGCGGAGGGGGGCGCGATCCGCGCGACGGGCGAAGAGGCGCGCCGGCTCGCCGGGGAGCCGGGAGAGCCGGTCGACAGGCTGGACGCGCGCGGCAAGTGGGCGCTCCCCGGCTTCGTGCAGGCCCACCTCCATCTCTGCCAGACGCTCCTTCGCAACGGGCCCGAGGAGCTGGAGCTCCTGCCGTGGTTGGAGACGCACGTCTGGCCGGGCGAAGCCGCCCACGACGAAGAGACAATGGATCTCTCCGCGCGCCTCGGCCTCTCCGAGTGTCTCGCCGCCGGGGTGACGGCGATCCTCGACATGGGCACGGTCCGCCACTCCGACGCGCTGTTCGTCGCCGCGGCGCGGGCCGGCGTCCGTTACGCCGGCGGCAACGTGCTCATGGACGACCCGGAGACGACGCCCTCGAACCTGCGCGCCTCCGCGACGGAGGGACTCGCCGAGACCGAGCGGCTGCGCGCCGCCTACCACGGAAAGGAGGGGGGGAGATTGCGCGTCGCCGTGCAGCCGCGTTTCGCGGTCAGTTGCACCGATGCGCTCCTGCGCCGCGCCGCGGAGTATGCGGCGGACGCGAAACTTCTCCTGCACACCCACGCGTCGGAGAACCGCGCCGAGGTCGCGCTCGTTCGTCGCCGCACCGGCCTGGGGAACGTCGCCTACCTCGACGCCACCGGTTTCCTGACCGGAAGGACCTGCCTGGCGCACGCGGTCCACACGGACGCGGTGGACTGGGAGATCCTGCGGGCCCGAGCGACGAGCGTCGCGCACTGCCCGACGTCGAACATGCGGCTGGCATCGGGAGTCTGCCCACTCGCCGACCTTCGCCACGCGGGCGTCAACGTCGCGCTGGGCTCGGATGGAGCGGCCTGCAACAACTCGCTTGATCCCTTCCGGGAGATGCGGCTGGCGTGCTTCCTGCCCCGGACCCGCCCGACGCCGGAGGGGCTCTCCGCCTTCGAGGTCCTGCGAATGGCCACCTGGGGAGGGGGGCGCGCTCTCCATCTCCCGGGCCCCGAAGGCCTGCTGCCGGGCGCCCGCGCGGATCTCGCTATCCTGGACCCGGAGGCGGGGTGGTCGCTCCCCGACGACTGGTCCGACGAGCCGTACGGCGCCGTCGTCTACTCGATGGGCCCCGCCAACGTCTTCGCGACCGTCGTGGACGGCATCATCCGCTACAGGGCCGGAGACGCCACCGTCGGCGGATTGAAGCCGACTCCCGAAGAGATCCGCGCGGCTGTCGTGAGCCTCAAGTCGCGCATGTGAGGTCCGTTTCAGGTTTCAAGTTTCAGGTTTCAGACAGGTCCCGGAGCTCACGCCTCTTGAAACTCGAAACCTGAAACTTGAGACCTCGTCACGTTCCCCGGCTCATGATCTCGAGGCGCTTGATGATCTCGTGCAGCGTCGTGGGCTTGACGCGCAGGAGCTCCGCGGCGCGCTTCTGAACACCGCCGGTGCGACGCAGGGCAGTGCGGACGAGGCGCCGCTCGTAGTCTTCGACAAGGTCCTTGTAGGTGGAGCCGTTCTCGGGAAGCCGGACGGGAATCTCCGCGCGGTCCGGCTGCAGGACGCTCTCCGGCAGAAGGTCGAGGCCGATCAGTCCGCCGGAACAGAGGACGACGGCCCGTTCGATCGCGTTCTCCAGCTCCCGGACGTTGCCCGGCCAGTTGTAGTCGAGCAGGGCGCGCAGCGCGTCCGGGTCGAGGCCGGAGATCGTCTTGGAGTTCTCCGACGCGTAGAGTCGGACGAAGTGCTCGGCGAGGAGCGGGATGTCCTCCCGGCGCTCCCGCAGCGGAGGGATCGGGATCGTGATGACGCAGAGGCGGTAGTAGAGGTCGTCGCGAAAGCGGCCTTCCGCGACCATCTGCTTCAGGTCCGCGTTCGTCGCGGCGATGATGCGCACGTCGGCCTTCTGGGTCTCCACCGAGCCGACCCGCATGAACTCCTTCTCCTGGATGACCCGCAGGAGCTTCGCCTGCGTCTCCAGGCTCACGGTTCCGATCTCGTCGAAGAAGATCGACCCTCCCTCGGCCGCCTCGAAGAGCCCCTTCTTGTTGGCGACCGCCCCGGTGAAGGCGCCGCGGACGTGCCCGAACAGATTCGACTCCAGCAGATCCGTCGGCATCGAGCCCGAGTTGACCGTGACGAACGGCGCGCCCGAGCGCGGCGAGTGCGTGTGGATCGCCCGCGCCACGAGCTCCTTGCCGGTGCCGCTCTCCCCTTCCACGAGAATCGTGGACTTGGAGGGGCCCGCCAGGCGCACGAGCTCGAAGACGCGGCGCATCCCTTCCGATTTCCCGACGATGCGGCCGAGGCCATAGCGCCTGGAGAGTTCCTGACGCAGCCGGCGGTTCTCCTCCGTCAGCTGGCGCTTCTCCGCGCCCTTCTCGACAGTCAGGAGGACTTCCTCGTTCTGGAAGGGCTTGGGAATGTAATGGAATGCCCCTTCCCTCATCGCGTCGATCGCCCCTTCGATCGAGGAGTAAGCCGTGACGATCACCACGACGGCGTCCGGGTCGCGGCTGCGGATCTCCCGGAGCACTTCGAGGCCGGGGCGGTCGGGGAGCATCAGGTCGAGCAGGACCACGTCGAACGGCTCCGACTCGAACTGCGAAAGGGCTTCCGCCGCGTCGGCCGCCACCGTCACGTCGTAGCCCTCGCGCTCGAGGAGCGTCGAAAGAACGTCGCGGATGACCTCCTCGTCATCCACGACGAGGAGGCGCAGGGCGTGGCTCATGGCACCGGAGGGGAAAGAGGCAGCGTCACCACGGCCTCCACCCCTCCCCCGTCGCGAGGCGCGAGCCGGATCTCGCCTCCGTGGCGGTGCACGATGTCCCGCGAAATGGCGAGGCCGAGCCCGGTGCCGCCCGACTTCTTGGTCGTGAAGAAGGGCTCGAAGAGCCTGTCGGCTCCGCCCGGGGGGAGCCCCACTCCGCGGTCGGCGATCCCGACGCGGAGGGATTGGCCGTCCGTGTCGAAGCGGCACGTGACCTCGCTTCCGTCGGGCGAGGCGTCGCGGGCATTGGTGAACAGGTTGACGAAGACCTGCTCGAGCTCGCGCGGGTCGCCCAGGACCCAGGCCGGCTCGCCCCCTCCGTCGGGATGGAACACGAGCCGGCGGTTGCCGAACGTCGTCTCCACCGACTCGGCCGCGTTGGAGATCACAGAGCGCAGGTCGGCGCGAACGCTGGCGCGCGGCCGGGGGCGCGCGAATTCGAGCAGGTTGTTGACCAGATGAGCGGCGCGGAAGGTCTGTCTCTCCATCTTCTTCAGGATCTTGTATCGGGGATCGCCGGGCGCCGTTTCGGCGAGAAGCAGTTGCGCATAGGAGGAGAGGCCCGCGATGGGGGTGTTGACCTCGTGGGCGACGCCGGCCGCGAGCACGCCGAGCGACGCCAGGCGCTCCCGCTCCGCGAGCGCCTTTTCGGCGCGGACCCGGTCGGTCACGTCGTCCACGAGGACGACCCGCCGGTCCGGCTCTCCGTGGAAAGCCGAGACCGAGACGCGGAGATCCCGCTCCTCGCCGCGGGAGTTCCAGAAACGGGCCTCGACAGCGCTCTCGCCCCCTTCCTCCGGGGTCGGCGGCAGGTCCACGTTCGGCAGGACCTGCGCGAACGTCGAGCCGACCAGATCCGCTTCCGGGCGACCCACGATCGCCGCGAAGGCGGGGTTGGCGGATTGCAAGCGGCCCTCGCGGTCGATGACGAGGATTCCGGAAGAAGAGGAGCGGATGACACTCTCCTGGTACTGCTGCAGGTTCCGGATCTCCTCCAGCCGCTCGGCCAGAGCGCCGTAGAGGCGGGCGTTCTCGTAGGCGAGGCCGGCCTGGGCCATGACCGCCATCAGCAACGACTCATCTTCCGAGGAGAGGGGCACGCGCCCATCCTTGTGGCCGGCGCCGAGTGCGCCGACGAGATTGCCCGCGCAGCGCAGCGCGAAGAAGACGCGGTAGCCCGCCGCGTGAAACCGCTCCGCCGCGGGCTCGTCCTCCTGCCCGAAGGCGGCCCCGCGCAAGCGCCAGACGTCTCGCGCGGCCAGGCGCCGCGAGAGCAGCTCCCAGTCCTCGCCCGCCAGGCTCCGCCCCTCGAAGAGGAAGAGCGAGCAGGGCACGACGTGGAGCCCGTCCTCCACGCGCTGGACGATCGCGGCCGAGAGGTCCTCCTGAGCGCGCGGAGTCGAGAAGTCCCTGGCGATGTCGAGCAGAGCGCGGCGCGCCCGGTAGGTATCGTGGTACTGAATCCTCTCCAGGACGCCCGTGATCCGCTTCTTCATCGGAACGAGAAGCGCGGCGAGGACGATGCCGGAGCCGAATGCGATGACGTTCTTTCCCGCCTCCGCCATCCCTTCGAACGTGCGGTCGAGAAGCGTGTTCAGAAGCACGAACGTCATGCCGCCCAGAAGAACCGCCGCCGTCGTCGCGAGCGCTTCCCGCACGAAGATCTCAACGTCCCAGAGCCGCCACTTCAGGATCGCATAGGCGAAGGCGAGCGGGATGAGGACGAGCGGGACGACCGAAAGGCTCGAGAGCAGCGGTGAAGCCAGTCCGAGAATCCGCGGAAAGACCGACAGCAGCAGGAACGGGGCGAGACCGACCGCAACTCCGAGCCCGATCCAGCGCATCTGCTTTTCCGCTTCGGCGTCCTCGCGGCGACGCCGCAGGAGTTTCGCCAGGCGCCAGAGCGCGGCGGCGCCGAAGAGCGCGAAGTAGAGCTGCCATAACCGTGTCGCGAGCTCGAGCAGAACCGCCGCGTCCGCGCGGGGCGAGATGAGCGGCGCTTCCTGCAGGGCCAGGTAGGCCGCCCCCGGGAGGTAGAGAAGCGGCAAGGTCCGGCGCCGTCCCGCCGGGAGGGGGCGCGGGAAGACCAGGAAGAAGTGGAGGAAGAGGGCCGGGAGGAGCGCGCGATAGACATCCTCCGTCAGGAGAAACGCCTTCCAGAGCGCATCGTGCGGCCCCGCGGGAGTGACCACGTAGACCGCGAAGGAGGAGAGGCAGAGCGCCCAGAAGATTCGTGCGGCTCCGGCGCGCTCCCGCGAGACCGTGAAGAGCCCGATCAGGAGATAGAGAAAACCGACGAACGCGAGGAAGAGATAGGTGCGGTCGAGCGCCACACCTGGTCGCGCCAGGCGCACCTCGCGGACTTCTCCGTTGGAGACGACGACCAGGCGGTGCGGGAAGGGCTTGCGCGCCAGGCTCCGTTCGGGCTGGGGCAGAGAGGCCGCCGTCTGGCCGTCGGCGGTGATGATGCGGTCTCCCGGCGAGAGGCCCGCCGCGGCGGCCGCCCCGCCGGGCTCGATCCGCGTAATCGTCAGGGCGCCACCCGATCGCACCGAGTCGAAGCCCGGCCGCGAAAACGTGTCGACCTTGCGGGCGAAAGACAGGAACGCGATGCCGACCGTCGCCGCAGTGACGAGCAGAGCGAGCCCCAGGGCCAGCGACTTGGTCAGGCGAGACACGAGTGCTGATTCAGCAATCCGGATGCCACGCCAAGCCATTGGATACCATGAAGGAAAGCCATTTTTCACAGTCACTTACGAAAAAGAACAGCGAGCGCAGACAGTCCGAAATCCAATTTTGTGAATATACCTTGAGATTATTTTGGATAGGCGGAAACGGTTTGCGAGAAGGAGAGCAGGGGGGAAGACCCGTCTAGAACGAGATTGCCACCCCTCCCAGCAGGCGGTTGGTCGAGGAGGAATCGTCGCCGGTGAGAGCGGCGCTTCGGGCTGTTTCCAGGGCAACGAGGAGCTTGCAGACCGACCCGAACGGATTGACACCGACGACCGAAAGGTCTTGAGCGAGGGAAATCGCGATCTTGCTCGAGTCGTTGGTCTGGAGCGCCGCCGCCGTCGCCAGGTCTTGGCGGACTCCCCGGACGATGACGGCGACTCCCGTGTGGGTCGGCACGATTTCCACCGCTGCGCGGGCCGACCAGAAGCGCCCCTTGTTGCCGGTGATTCCGAAGCTCTTCCCGGAGTCGGAGGCCGGATCGCCTCCGATCCTTCCGTAACGCAACCCGATGCTGCCCGAGACCTTGTCGGTCAGGCGGTGGCTTCCCGAGAGCTTGTACTGGCGGACGGAATTGCCGTCGAAGAGGTAGATGCTATCGAAGTCCGTGAGGAAGTCCCCTTCGAAGAAGGCCCGGACCGTTTCGTTGATCCGCTGATCCGACGCTTCGAGGCGGAAGGAGCCGTTGGGGCCGGCGCGCCGCTCGAGCCCGAGCACGAATCCCCTGCGGGAAACCGCTTCTCCGCTGTCTTCGACGGAAGTGACCAGCGGGAGCACGGTTCCGGTGGCGGTGCCCGATTCCGCGACCCGGTAGAGGCCATGTACGAAGACGTAGGTCTTGTCCCCGAGGTCGTAGCTCGCTCCCAGACGCGGCGCGAGACCGTACCCACCCGCGAGATAGCGAGCGACGACTCCCCCCTCGACCTCGGCCCGCGAGGAGACGCGCACCGAGGAGACAGCGGAAAGGTCTCCATCGGGCGCCGACATCAGGAAGGCCCCGTCGGAGCCGACGCCCGAGGGACCGATGGTTCCCTCCCGGTGGCGGTAAGTCATCGCGACCGCGACGCCGGGCGAGTCCGTCGCGGCCCGTGCGTAGTTCCCGCGGACCTCCCAGGTACGCGAAGCGAGCGGGAAGAACGTGGATCCGGGCGACGTGGCCCGGTAGAGGTTTGTTTCTTCCACGTATCGCGCCGCGACCGATTCGACATTCCCTTCCTCGTTGTCGCGGGACCAGGAGACCCCGTGGGTCTGGAGACTCGCAACGCGGTCGTCGTGCAGGCTGAGGGTGTGGCGGCGTGTCGTCAAGCTGACTCGGTCGAGCGGAGACATGGCGACGTCGAGGGCCAGTCCCGCCGCGTTTCCGGCGGTCACGGACGCATCGGACACTCCCGAGGGGGTGGACACGGCGGCGTAGTCTCCCCGAAGGTCGTAATGCCAGCCGTTCGGAAGTCCCCCGCGCACACCGACGGCGGTGCGGGAAAGAGAAGAATCGCCCTGGGCAACGTCCGAGACGGCCCGGACTTCCCCGACGACCATCTTGTCGAGGCGGACGCGGCCGGAAAGCGGCGTTCCCTCGGCGCCGGCCTCGAGCTCGATTTCCCTCAAGACGTCGGCGGGAAGTTTGTCACGCAGCTCCCAGACGCTCGAGGAGGCGTCACGAACGCGCGGGCTTTCAGACCTGGCGGCCAGCTGGATCCGCACCGCGCTCACTCCGACGGATGCGGGCTGGTGCCACAGGCGCACCAGCGAAGGAAGGAACCCGGTCTTGTAGGCGACCAGGTCGTACAGGCCGACCGGCGCCGAAGCGAGAACGAACGTGCCGTCCGGAGCTGTGCGCGAGCGGGTCAGTGAAGTATCCCCGAGGTTGTACAGGATCACGAGCGCGCCCCCGATCGGATTCTCGAGGTGGCTGACGATCCCGGAAATCGGGGGAGCCAGAGGCGACGCGAGTACCGGCGAAGGCGCGGGCGCGGCCAAGCACCATCCACCGGAGATGCACACCGGCATGAACCACGCGAACGCTGCCGAAAGGCGACGTCTCATAGAAGGAACCCGTGTCCCCGGGGAAGTATATGACTCCCGGGTGTCAATTGCCAATGCCTCGAGCAGATTTGAGCGGGGAGCCTAAAACCGCGTGTACCCAGGGAGTTACCCGTGCTTCAGCGTTCCAATGGCGGGCCTCAGCGGCCGCGGGTCAGGAGACCCTTCAGCACATGCCCGGCGATCGCGGGATTCTCCTTCAGGCGCCGCAGAGAATACGCGCGCCAGGAACGTCCGTACGGCACATAAACGCGAAGGCGGTGACCTGAGGAAACGAGCTCGCGGCGCAGGTTCGCCGCCACTCCCAGCAACATCTGGAACTCGTAATGATCGCGGGGAACGCCTCGCCGCCGGATGGTTTCGAGCGCTCTCGTCACCAGGACTTCATCGTGCGTCGCGATCCCGACGTAGCACCCCGCCTCGAAAAGGTCATCGACGAGCGCGATGAAGTTGTCCCGGATCTCTTCGCGCCCCTGGTACGCGATGTCCGGCGGCTCGACGTAGATTCCCTTGCAGACGCGGACGTTCGCTCCGACGGCCGCGGCGCGCCGCGCGTCGTCGCGGCTGCGCCGCAGGTAGGCCTGGAGAACGAGCCCGACGTCGTCGGTGAGCTTCCGGGATTCGAGAAAGATGCGGATCGTCTCCTCGGTCACCGAGGAATCTTCCATGTCGATCCGCACGAAATCGCCGTGCGCGCGCGCCGTTTCCCGGATCGTGTTGAAGTGCTCACGGCACCGGCGCGGGTCCAGCTTCAGGCCCAGGGCCGTGAGCTTGACGGAAACGTTCGAGTCGAGCCCATGCTCGGCAATGGCCCGCAGGGCGCGGCCGTATTCCGCGACGGTCGGCTCAGTTTCGGCGATCCGCGTGACGTCCTCGCCGAGCACGTCCAGAGTCGCCATGCATCCCTCGGAGTTCAGCTGGCGGACGGTCCTGACGGCGTCGTCGAGCGTTTCTCCGGCGACGTAGCGCGAAGCGACGCCGCGGACCAGGCGGCTCGGGACGAGCGGAAGAGTCCTGACGATGAGGTCGTTGAGAAGCTTCATCGGCGGTTTGCGGGGGGCCTGCCGCGGAGGTCCGCGGCGAGCGCGTCGTCGCGCGAGGCGCGCGCGAAACACCAGACGTCGACTTCGCGCGCGCCCTCCGCGAGCAGGAGGCGAGCGCATTCCCTCGCGGTCGCGCCGGAAGTGGCCACGTCGTCCACCAGGAGAACGCGGCGCGGCGCTCCGGCGCGCGCGCGAAAGGCGCCGCGAACATTCTGGGCGCGGCGCACGAGGGGGAGTCCGCTCTGGCGTTCGGTCGAACGGATCTTGACGAGCCTTCGCGGAGACAGCGGGATTCCCAGGCGCTTCGCCACGGCGGCCGCGAGAAGATCGGCGGCGTGATCGCCCCGTCGGCGAGCGCCGGAGGTCGCGGGCACGGCCGCCGTTTCGTCCCAAGTCGCGGAAGTGGCCAAGCGCGACGCCATGATCCTCGCCAGGCACGGGGCGAGATAGTCTGCGCCTCCAAACTTGAAGGCGATGAGGATGGCGCGCGCCGAGTCGCGGTAGGGAGCAGCGGCGCGAAGGCTGCGGAAGGGGGGGGGCGACAGCAGGCAACGCCCGCAGCGAGCGACATTCGAAAGGGATGGGAAAATCGGAGATTCGCCGACTCGCTCGCGCGGAGGGAGCGGCTCGTCGCAGATATCGCAACGCGACTCCTCCGGCATCGGCAGAGTTTCCCAGCAGATCTCGCAGACTCCGCCGCGCAAGAAGCGCTCGACGGCGCCCCGGCGGCAGGCGAGGCAGAGCGAGGGGAACAGGAAATTGGCGGCCGAGCGGATGAGCGGGTTCAGATTCTCCTCCACGAATCGCTCCGGCTGTCCGTAAGCATCGGAGAGGGCGATTCTAAGGGTGTTTCGAGTTGCGCGGTTCGAGTATCGGGTGAGTTCTCGATCCCCGGACCTTGGAACCCGAAACCTGTGGCCGTAGACTGGTCCCGGAGGTGTCTGTGTTCCCTCAGAGAAAAATCGGATTCGGCCTTCTGATCCTTCTCGCAGCCGCCCCGGCCCTGGCTCAGAGCATCAACGTGGGGGCCGCGATCGGACTCGTCAACGACGTGTCGGATCGGGTTCACATCGATGAGTTCGAGCCCAGGGACCTCAATGCCTGGGTGGATTACGAGGTCCAGGACAAGGTCGTCGTTCGGGCGACTCTCGGCAGGCTGCGAATGAAAGGCGTCAACGCGGGTCGGGTCGTGACGCCGGAACTCTTCTCGCCTTCGATCACCCTTCCGGACCTGACGAACCAGGTGGACTACGGCACGATCGGAGTCTCCTACGAGTTCGTCGAGCGGGGATACACGTCCGGGCTCTTCGCGGGATTGGGTGGATACACGATTCGCCCCGATGCGGTTGACCCGTCCGTCGCGAACTACAGGGACCCGCGTGAGACCGTGTTCGGGTGGCATGTGGGAGTGGATGGAGGCGTCCGTCTCGTTTCGCGCCTCAGTCTCATGGTTCGCCTGACGTACCACAACATTCGCTCTTCATCGGGCCGCTCTCTGGTAACGGCCAACGCCGGATTCGCCTATCGCTTCTAGTTCCGCACCGGATTTCCCGGGTCAGAGACAAAGGGGACCCGTGTTCCGCGGTGGCACATCGTTTGCACTTGCCGGAGGCAAGCTATGAAAAGCAACTGGCTTGCCTCCTGCCAACAAAATCCCCACTCTCCGACCGCGCTGAAGCGCGGCCCGGCAGTCCCTCCTCTCTAACGCAGAGGCTCCCGCCAAAAAGGCCGATAGGCCGATCCGTCCGGCGAAAGCCGGGCGGACGCCCTCCCTTGAGCCGAGGTTTCAAGTTCCAGGTTTCAGGTTCCAGGAACGCTCTGGTTTCTTGAAACTTGCCTGAAACTATTTCTTTTCTTCGGGGGGGACGGCGAGGGGGAGGAGGGTGGATTCCTTTTTCGAGGAGAGGGAGATCTCCGCGCGGGCGCGAGTCACTCCCTTGATGGTCATCAGGCGGTGCTGAAGGAAGTCGGCGAGAGCGGCCGTGGAAACGGCCTTCACCTTCAGGCGATACGCGTATTCTCCGGCGAGGTAATGGCACTCCTGAACGCCGAGAAGTTTCTCCAGGTCGTCCACGAATGCTCTTTCGTAGCGTGGGTGCTCGAGCGCGACATCCACGTAAGCAGTCAGGGGAAAGCCCATCTTCTCGTGATCGAGCAGAGCGACGAAGCCCCGGATCATTCCGTGGCGCTCCATCTTCTTGATCCGCTCGTTGACCGATGGCGTCGTGAGACCGACCGCGCCGGCGATCTTCGCCTGCGAGAGCTTCCCGTTGCGCTGGAGCATGTCCAGAATCCGGAGATCGATATCGTCGATGCTCATCCCCGTCGCCCTTATAAGATTAGAAGACTGCTCGCTTGCGGCTAATAATATTAGACCGCCTTGGAGTGTCAATAGCTTATTTTCGGCGCCGCTATAATCACGGAAACGCATGAAAAAACGGGACTACTACGAAGTCCTTGGGGTATCGAAAGAGGCCTCCGAGAGCGACATCAAGAAGGCCTATCGGCGCCTGGCTCGAAAACTCCATCCCGACGTCAACCCGGGCGACAAGACGGCGCAGAAGAGATTCCAGGAGGTCCAGGAGGCGTACGACGTCCTGCGGGACGCGGAGAAGCGCCGGGCCTACGATCGGTTCGGGCACGCCGGGCGACCGTCGATGGGATTCGATCCCTCTTCCGCCGGGGGCTTCGGCGGTGCGCCGGGAGGCGGCTTCCAGGGGACCACCTTTGAAGGATTCCAATTCGAGGGGGGCGACCTGGGCGATCTCTTCGGCAATCTCTTCGGCGGGAAAGCGCGCCGGGCGGAACCGGAGAAAGGGGAAGACGCGCAAGGGACCATCGAGATCCCGTTCCGAGAGGCGGTGCTCGGCGGGACGGCCTCCCTCTCTCTCCGGCGCGAAAAGGAATGCCCGCGTTGCCACGGAACCGGAAGGCTCGGTCGGGAGGTGTGCTCGGTGTGCCGGGGACGCGGGCGGGTCGGGGATGTGGAGACAGTGCGCATCAAGATCCCCGAGGGAACCGAGGACGGCGGCACCGTGAGGGTCCCGGGCAAGGGGAGGCCCGGATCGCGCGGAGGGGGGACGGGAGATCTCTACGTCACGGTGCGCGTGACCCCCGATCCCTACTTCGAAAGGCGCGGGGACGACATTCACGGCATCGTGCCCGTCACCGTGAAGGAGGCCTATGCCGGGGCCGAGGTCGATGTGCCCACGGTCCACGGGACGTTGCGTGCCCGGATTCCGCCCGGCACGCGCGGCCAGAAGCTGCGGCTTCGAGGGAAGGGGGTGCGCAACCCACGGACCGGCCAGACCGGAGACCACATCTACACGATTCGCGTCGTCGTCCCCAGGACCGTGACGCCGGCGGGACTCGATGCGGCGACGCTTCTCGATTCTCTCTACGATGAACCGGTGCGGAAGGACCTGCCCAAGGGTCTGTGAGCGCCGCTGCGCGGCACGTTCCAGGTTTCAAGTTTCAAGTTTCACGTGAGGCCGGAGACGTGTCTCTCCCGAGTGGCCGGCTGGAACCTGGAACCTGGAACTTGAAACCGCCGACGCGGAGCGTCGGCTAGTTCCTGGTGGCCATCTCCTGGACGAGGCGCAGCGCGCGGTCGTAGGTCATGGAACTGTCGAGCGGAATCGTTCTGGCGACCGACCATGCCGAGCCGTCGAAACGGCTGAAGCCCACCGAGTCGTCCGTGCGCCAGACGATCGTCGGGTGGTAGGACGCTCCGATCATCGTCGTCACGCGGTCGATTCCTGAAGGAACGCTGTCGGAGATCGGGCCCTCGGAGGCGACGCCGACGACCGGGATGCGCCGCCGCTGCCACGTCACGTTGTCGGGCCCGGGCTTGCCGAGCTCGCTCGGGAACGTCACGCGGACAACGTAGTGCTTTCCGGAGGCCAGATCGGCGAAGCTCGCGAGAATCGCCCCGCCGATTCCCTCGAGCTGCAGCGCCGGGAACATGTAGGCTCCCCGGGCCCGATCACCGGAGAGGGTCGGGCCTCCGCCGCCGCCAACCGCCGCCGGCAGGTCGTAGACCTTCACATCGCTGGCGTCGGACATTTCGTCCAGAAAGATCGGGGCATAGCGGGCCTGCACGGACTGCGCCTCCTCCACCCAGATGACCGAAAGGATCGTGCGCAGGTGGGAGACGGAGGCGCCGTCGGCGTCCTGGACGCTGACCGTCTGGTGGGAAAGCAGCATCTCAGGGTTGAAGGCGTGCGCGAAACCGAGGTTCGGCAGGAGATTGGCGAGCGTCCAGACGCCATCCCGGAAGATTCCGAGCCGCAGGACGTTCAAGATGGTGAAGTCTTCTTTCCAGAGAAGGACGAGGGACCCCGTCGGATCGTCGTAGGCCAGCTGGAGGTCGCTCTTCAAGCTGTGGCTGACCGTGTCCGGAACGAAGCCCTGGCCCACGCTCCCATCCTGCCGGCGGAAGCTCCATGCCACGACATAGTCGTTTGCACTCGCGCTGCCGTCGACGAGTCCCAGGTCCGACGCGTATCCCGAGCGGACAGAGTAGAGAGTCCCGTCGGACGCGAGAAGGGACTTCTCTTCCCGGCTCGCCGTGGAAGACGCGCTGCCGGAGGCGAGCGCCACCCCGGCCGCCAGCGCGAAGGCTGCGGTGGCCAGGAAAGAGCGGAACACGCGGCGCGTCATCAGAATCATGCTCGCAAGTTGATGACTTCCATCAGGCTGATCTGGCGGAGGTAATTCTTCAGGGTCGGGAAGTCCGGGTAGTAGCTCGCCAGCGCCTCGTACTGCTCGTCCGCGCGCGACGTCCGCCCCATCTCCGAGTACGTCTCGGCCAACAGGTAGTGGGAGTTCTTCACGACATCCTCGCGACCGAACTCCTTGCCGAGGCCGAGGGCGCGGACTCCCCAGCTCTCCGCCTCGTCCAGCCGGCTCATCTTCACGTGCGCGAAGCAGAGATCCAGCGCCGGATAATCCATGGCCTGCCGGGCGCCCAGGCTCTCGAGCACCGAAAGCGACCGGTGGACCAGCGGAAGCCCGAGATCCATGTTGTCCAGGGCGATGTGGCAGTAGCCCAGGTTGTCCGCGGCCACGGCCGACTGCCGCGACAGGCTCTCGCCTTCCGACTCCAATCGCTCGACCGCCTCCTGGAAGAGATCGCGCGCCGACTCGAATCGTCCCTCGTGAAGCTCCAGGTTTGCCAGAAGATTGAGCGACGTCCCCGTCAGCTCCTCGAGTCCAAGCTCGCGGCTTCGCGTCAACGCCGCCTGAGCGTAGAAGCGGGCGCGCCCGTACTCTCCCCGGGCCTCGTGGGCGTTGGCGGCGACGTACCCGGCGAGCGCTCCGTTGTAGGTCGACGGGCTCCTCATCAGGATTTCCTTCAGTCGCGACAGATCGAAATCCTGGCGGTCCATCTCGATCAAGGTCGTCGCGCGATTGCAGGTGAAGAGGTCCTCGAGATCGCGGTCCTTCCAGGAGCGGGCGAGCGAGAGCCCGTCGTCGTAGAGCGTCAGCGCGCGCTCGTAGTCCCCGGCCCAGATCGCCTCCCTGGCGGTCTTGCGGAGAAACTCCAAATGTTTCCGGCGTTCGCTCATGAGAGTCGCTTGCACGATTCTAGGGGCTCGCGGGCGGAACTCAAGATGTTTCTTCCTCTTTCGGCGCGCCGGAGGAGTCCGCCGCGGGCTTCTCTTCCTGCTGCTGCGACTTCTTGAAACGGACGAAATCACGCACCTCGCGCTGCGCCTCGTCCGAGAGAACCAGAAACTCGGCGACGAGCTCGCGGGCCTCCGCGTCGTCGGCTTTCTCCGTTTCGCCGAAGAACTCTCCCATCTTCAGGTCGAAGACGTGGAGAATCTTGAAAAGCGTGTCGAGACCGACCTTGTACTCTCCCTGTTCCATCCGGGAGAGATCGGACTGAGCGATCCCGATCTTCTCGGACAGCTCCGTCTGGGTCAGGTGGTGTCCTTTGCGCAACTCCCGGATGCGAGAGCCGACGAGCTGGACTTTGCGCGGAGAATGAGGGGACGACATTTGGGTCACCGGAAAATGTTATTGCATCATAAACTCCGGCCACTATAATCCCGCCCCCGATGTCAAGCAACAGGAAAAGACTCTCCGCCCGCCTCTTTCTCCTTAAAGAGATGGTTGTGCGGGACATCCGGGCGCGGTACGCCGGCTCGGGGCTGGGTGTCTTCTGGGCCTTTGGCCAGCCGGTTCTCTGGCTCCTGCTCTACGCCTGGGTCTTCGGATTGATCCTCCGGATCCCGGTCGAGAAGGGGTTTGCCGGCTTTCCGGAGTTCCTGCTGGCCGGGCTGCTGCCCTGGATGGCCATCCAGGAAGGGATCTGGCGGGCCTCGTCGGTCCTGACCGACAACGCGGCCATGGTCAAGAAGACCGTCTTCCCGGTGGAGACTCTGATCCTCTCGGTCGTCCTGGCGGCGGTTGTCAACCAGGTCATCGCCTTCGGCATCTTCGCGATCTACCTCGCCTGGCTCGGACACCTCTCCCTTCCGTGGACACTCCTCGCGCTGCCCGCCCTCCTCGTTCAAACGACCTTGACGTTCGGAGTCGCGTGCTTCGCGGCGACGGTCACGACTTTCCTTCGAGACGTGGCGCACGGGATCGGCATCGCGTTGACCGTCCTTTTCTACGCGACTCCGATCGTCTATCCGGCCGGCCTCATGCCGTCGCGCTACCGCTGGATCCTCGCGGTCAATCCGATCGCGCACCTGGTCGAGTGGTATCGCCGCGCTTTTACGCTGCACGTCTTCCCCGAAGCCGCGTCGGTCCTGTACCTGACGGTCTTTTCCGGTGTCGCCGTCGTTCTGGCCTCGGCGCTGTTCCTGCGGGCCCGGCCGCATTTTGCGGACCTGCTCTGAGCGCGCAGGGAAGAATGCGCCGGCGGCGGCGGTTGGGAGCGGCGGAATTCGAGACTCGAATCCGGTAAGAGGAGGTCCTGTGAAGTTCATCCGACCCTGCCTGCTCGTCTCGGCCTTGTTGATGCCCCTCGCGTGCACGGCGCCGACTCCGAGAGCGTCCCTGCCGCCGCCGACGCCGACGAAGCCGCCGCTGTCCCGCACGAACCCGAACATCATCGAAGAGGACGACATGCACATCGTCGAGCGGTTTCCCAAGGACGAGTACATTCGAGTCGACGACAGGCACTTCCGGCACATGCTGATCCCCCATCCGGTGGAATTCTTCAAGGAGGACGATAAGTACTACTACGTCTACACGTACAAGCGAAACGCTGAGTCGGAAGCGATCGAGAAGGCCTTGCAGCGGTCTCCCACTCCCACACCCGCCGGCCAGGAAACGACCGCGTCCTCCGCCGTCCCATCCATACCGGGAACGACGCCGACTCCGGCCGGCCCGGCTCTCTCCGACTTCGAAGACCTCTCGCCGGCACGCGAGCGGGGCCGCATCCGGCTCGAGGAGGTCTCGGCGGCCGGCCTGCCGTCGAGCGGCCTGTGGCGCGCGTCGTTCGTCATCGCGGACATGAACGGAGACGGGATTCCCGACATCGTCGCTCCCCCTTCGCGGCTGGGCGAGTCGAGGCTCCACATCTGGCTCGGCGACGGGAAGGGGCACTTTTCGGCCTGGGGGCTCAACTTCATCGAGGACGGAAGTCCCAACTCCGCGTTCTCCCTCGATTACGGTGGAGTCGCGGTCGGCGACATCGACGGGGACGGCCGCGCGGACGTGGTCGCCGCTTCTCATGGCGCCGGCGTGGTGGCGTTGTTCGGAGATGGGAAGGGAACGTTTCGCGTGGTGCGCCGGGGGCTTCCGACTCGGGACTTCTCTTCGCAGGCCGTCGTGCTCGCCGATGCGGACGGAGACGGCAAGCTCGACATCGTCGCCGCGACGGACAGCGGCGGCCCGACGGACACGCACCAGGTCCGGGTCTATCTCTATCGGGGTGCCGACGGGTGGCAGTACGAGCCGGACAGTTTCGTCGGCCTCTACTCCAATTCGCTGGCCGGCTGGGATTTCGACGGTGACGGCCGAAAGGACATTCTGTCGGGAAGCCACTTCATCGGAGCGAATACGCTCCTCTGGAGGAATACGGGCAACGGCCGCTTCGAACCGGTCCGTTTCCCGGAGCTCGAGGTCTACTCCTACCATTTCGCCGCGGTGCCGGGCACCCTGGGAAAGGCCCGAATCCCGACCTTCGCCGACGCCTACTACATGATGACCAACGAACCGGAGGTGGCGCGCGCGACCGGCATCACTCTCTACAGCTACGAGAAGGGGACCTGGACGCGCCACCGGGTCTGGCGGAAGAAATCGGGCCGCAGCGCCCAATACGCGCTTGCGATGGGGGATCTGGACGGGGATGGCCTGGACGACGTTGCCTTCGCGGACAGCGAGCTCGACCGGTTGAGGATCTTCTTCCAGCATCCGGACGGCACGTTCGGGGAGATGGACGAAAGCGAGGAACCGAAGCTCGACTCGCCCGGCCAGTGCATCCGGTTCGCCGATCTCGACGGCGACGGGCGTCCCGACATCGTCCTGTCAAAGACCGTTGCCTCCTACCGACTAAACGATCGTGGGGGGTGGAACGTCTACCTGAACCGGCGTTAGTGGCTGATGACAGGCCACTTACCCCCAGCCCCATGATTTCGGAGCATATTTTTCACACTTTCCCCTTGACAGCCGCTTCCGAAGGTCCGAAGATGCCTCTAAACCTACGGAGGATCGAAGACTTCCGGTATCGTTAATCAAGGACTTCAAGGGTCTGAAAAAAATTGAGATATGGGAGGTGATGGGATCGCGCGAGGGGAAGGAACTCAAGCGTGTTTTTTCGCAGTTAACAGTAACGAGGAGATCTCAATGAAGAAAACCTTCCTGACGTGTATGGCGGTCGTCGCCTTGCTCGCGATCGCGAGCGGCGCGGGCGCCATCACGTGTACCATTGATCAGCGTCCTGCTGCGACGCTGCTCATTCCCTATTTCCAGGCGACCTACAACGCGGATGGAACGGTCCTGAACACCGGCGCGACGGCACTCGACACGCTGGTGACGATCGGGAACGCTTCCTCGGCGCCGATGCTCGCCCACGTCTCCGTGTGGAACGAGAGGACCGAGCTGGTCCTCGACTTCAACATCGCGTTGACCGGGTTCGACATCCAGTCGTTCTCGGTGGCGCAGGTGCTGCGGGGCTTCCTCCCGGTCACGCCGATCAACCAGAATCACGTGTCCGAGGTCAAGGACTCCAACCAGGTGACGATCAACGGCGATGTCTGCCAGCGCAACCCCAGCGCCCCGGTCTATCCGGCGGCGGGCGGTTACCTGCGCGCCAGACCTCAGTTCCCGGCCAACTCGAGCTTCGACAACAATTCCGCGACCGTGTCGTATCCGCCTGGACCCTTCTCGGCCGCATTCCTGTTCCAGGTCCTCGACTCGCTGGATACGACCAAGGACACCTTCACGTGCGGCGACGTGGACGGCGTGATCACCAACCCGATCCACGGGTACATCACGATCGACCACGCCAACTACTGCACGCTCTCCAATCCGAACGACGCGGCCTACTACACCAACGACGCGATCGGAATGGAGAACAACCTGTTCGGCGACTACATCTACACCTCGGGCGCGGGCGTCGGCACTCGCGGGTTCCCCGCCGTCGCGATCGAGGCGGATCCTTCCCTGTTTGACTATACGGCTCTGTCCTCCGCGAATACCACCAGCGTCCCCGGACGGCGTACCTTCTACCGCCGTTACGTGCACGCAATCGATGGGCCCGGCTGCTTCAACCCGACCGGCGGCGGCTTCATCGCTCCGCCCGCGTTCGATTGCGGCGGCGGCGACCAGCGTGAGCCCTTGGGCCTGAAGTACGCTGCGCGTTGGTTCGACGGCACGACCCCGCCTCCGGGAGCCGCTGCCAGCGCGACGACCTCCTACTTCAACGTGTGGCGCGGTTCGGCCGGAGCCGACAGTATCTCCACCGGCCGCGAGGATCTCCTCGGGTACACCCCGGGCAAGTGCAACACCTCGGAAACCGAGGTGGCTCTGGCCTTCTACGACGAAGATGAGAACACGGTCAGCGTGGGCTGCACGGTTTCGCCGTGCGGAACGCCTCCGACGTTCAACTTCCCGCTGGAGACCCAGCGCACATCGATCGTGGGCTTCCCGCATCCGGCCTGGCCCGCTGGCTGGGTCAGCATGGAGTTCTTCAACACGGGTGGTCCCTTCGGTGGTGTCCTCGATCAGGCGTACGTGACGTACGACTTCGCGGGTGCTGCCGCGTTCCTGTCGGCCGGCGTGCCGGCGGCCCAGCTCGATCCGACGAACTGTCAGCCGCTCAACGTGCCGTGCTTCAACGCAGGAGGGCCTCCGAACTGCTACGGCCCGAATCCCGCCGCGCTGGGCGTGACGAATTCGGTCCCCGTGATTCCGCTGCTCGTCGGCACCGGTCCGGCACAGCCATAGTCGTTTCCCTCGAGTGGGCGGGACGAAGAGTCCCGCCCACTCTTCTTTTCTCGTCGGTCGGAAGGCCTTCTCGCCCCAGCCAAGGCGCAAACAGAGGAAAAGCTGACCCCAGCCAAGCCTGATCTCAGATCCCCAGTTCTCATGACATCGACCAAGGCTAGGAATCTGAAATCCGGCTTCGAAGCCAACATCCAAAGAAACCAACGTGCCCGTCAGGGCAGCCCCAGGAGGAATCCTTGCCCATGAACCTCTTTCCAAGTTCTCGATCGCTGAGCGCGTTCCGCGCGCTGGGGAGGCCGGTCGCCCTCCTGTTGTTCTTTTTGCCGACACTCCTGTCGGCTCAGACGGTCCCGGTCTCGGCCGGCGGGATCGTCGGGATAACGGGAGTCTCGGCGATCTACGTCGGGCAGTACGTTCTCCAGCAGACGGAGTACGGGTTCTTCTGGCTCGACACCACCGCGCTCACAGGCGGGCATATCCAGGCGGTCTCCAAATGCGTCGGAGGCTTTCCTCCCTCCGACACCGGCATCATTGTCCTCGCGGACTGCAACTCGATCTCGAACGTCTCCGCCTCGGGAACCCTCGCGTTGGTTCGAATGGTCTCGGGTCAATGTATTGCTCAGACCCATGGCTGCGGCGGGCTCCGGGACGACGGGCACTCCCGGTTCACCTTCGGTCTCGGGACGTGGGACTACAAGGGCGATCTGGGTGAGATTCCCGATTCGACCCAGACGACCGATCCCCTCGGCAGGACCTGGACGATCCGGCCGGTGGATACTCCCCCCAGGAACTTCAACTGGACCGTCTCGGGGGGGAGCGTCACGGCGACGCCGACGTCGACACCGACGGCCGTTTTCACGCCGACGCCGACCCCGACTCCGACGCCGGGGCCCGGCGTCAAGGCGACGAACCAGTCCTCGCTGCTGCGCGGGGACTCGGTGAATTACTACGGCGACAAGTGGCAGCTCCAGGACACATCGAATCCGAGTCCCACCCGGACCGACTGGGACTTTGTCTACGGCGGTTCTTTCCTGTCGGATGAGGGGGGGACTCCCGGCTCCCCGGACAACGAGGGGACGGTGACCGGCTACTTCCCCTGCGACCCGGCCGCCTCCCAGCAAGGGACGTTTCGCTCCGGAGACCTCTGCATGCAGAGCCTCGGATTGACGAATCCGCCTTCCGCCGGGTCCTACCGCTTTGCCATGCAGAGCAGCGTGTCCGCTTCGCCGTTCGTCTCCGCGTCGTACCCGGTGGTCTGTCCGCAGGTCGGCATCGCGGGTTACGCCGGTTTCAGCGGCACGTGCGACAAGAGCGGCGGCACGCTGACGGTCGTCAGGGGCGGCAACGCGGACGCGAGTCCCTCGAAGGGGAATCTCCCGGAGGCCTCGTTCGACTGGCACTTCACGGGGTCTTCCCCGATCGACGTCTCCGGAAAGATCGTTCCCGTGCCGTCCGGCGCGACGGGATTCACGCTGACGATCGCCTTCCCGGGGGGCTACCGGGCGACCGCCACGGGATCGGTCACGATCGTGGACTCGACGCCGGTCCTGGGCATCTTCACCGATCCGGCCGCGACGGTGCCGGCATTCTTCGGCGGAGGCGCCTTCCAGCTCAACGCCGGCACGGCCTATTACCTGAAGGACACGGAGGCGGCCGCTCCTCCCTCGGCGCACTTCTATTTCAACAACAGCTCGGGCGACGTGGAGCTGCCGGGTTCACCGACGACCGGCGCCGGCCCGCTGAGTTGGACTCCGGGCGCGGTTTGCTTGTCGAGCTGCACGGTCAAGGTCACCGTCGGCACGATCTCGAGCTCCAGTCCGGTCGTCATCTCTTCTTCGTCTCCGACTCCCGTTCCGACTCCCGTCCCGACCGCGACTCCGCCCCCCGGCGGCTCGCTGACGGTTTCGGTGTCGGGTCCCTCGTCGGGCTCGAGGAGCGTCGCGCTCTTGTTTTCCGCGAGCGCCAGCGGCGGCAGCGGCTCGTACTCCTACGGCTGGAACTGCTCCTACGTCGCGATCGCTCCGACGTTCAGCCCCGGAGGCTCCGCGACGACCTGCACCTACGCGGCCGCCGGCGTCTATACCGTCGCGGCCAGGGCCACGGACGTGTCGACCGGAGCGTCCGCCGTGAACTTCACCTCCGTCACGATCGTGGGCCTGCCGGCGCCATCGGCGGCTTACACGGTTTCCGGACCCACCGTGAGCGGGAATCTCAGCGGGGGGTATACCGCGGGCAACGGTTCTCCGATCACCTTCACGGCGAGCGAGACCCACGCCGGCAGTTATGCCTGGGATTTTAAGGACGGGACGTTCGCCACCACCCGGTCTTTTGTCAAGACATATGTGGCCGCGGGCTCGTACGCGGTGCACCTGACGATCGCGGGAGACGAGTCGAACACGTCTGGCGCGACGTCGGTCACGATCCCGATGGCCATCACGGGGCCGCCTCCCCCTTCGACCGCCTACACCGTCACGGGCGCCACGCAGACAGGAACCAACGCCTACACGGCGGAAGCCGGCCGGGCGATCACGTTCACGGCCGGCGCGACCCAGGCGTCGGCCTTTGCCTGGGACTTCACAGATGAGACGAAGGCGGGCAGGACGGTCACCAAGACCTACAGCTCCGCGGGAGCGCGCACGGTGCGCCTGACCGTGACGGGCGACGGCACGAACACGGTGGGCACGGCCAACGTGGACATCGCCATGGCCATCACGCCGCCGAGCTTCCGGGCCGTGATCGTCCCGGGCGCCGCGCACTTGGACGACGGGACCACGACCTGGGGCACCGACATCTCGATCACCAACGGTGGGACCGCTTCGATGAACGTCGGCCTGGCCTTCGTACCTCTGGTGCCGGACGCCGTCGCGCCGCCGTCGCTGGACCTGACCCAGTTGAACTATGGCACCCCGGTGGCGCTTCCGCCCGGCGGTTCTTTTTCGATCAGCGACGTGGTGGCCGCCTTGAGCGGCGGCAACAACAAGGGGACCGTCGTCATCCGGTACACGCCGGGCACGCGGGCGCCCCTCGTCACCGCGAGGGTGTATTTCCGGCCCAAGGTCAACCCGGGCAACGTCTCCTACGGGTCGGGGATCCCCGTCTACGCGGTGGACGGCAGTGGAGGCGTTTCGCCGCAGGGGTTCGTCTCGACGGTGCTTTCGGGTCTCTCGAGCGGGCTCGGGACCGAGTCCGAAGCGGAGGCAACCGACGTCGCCCTCTCCGTCAGCTTCGATCCGGTGGGGACCGGAAACGGAACGGTCACCAGCAACCCGGCCGGGATCAATTGCCCATCCACTTGCACGGCGACCTTTCCGGACGGCACCTCTGTTCAGTTGTATGGATCGGCCGCGTCCGGATCGCTCTTCAAAGGAATCACCGGCTGCGACGCCTATCTTCTCGGAACGTGCACGATGTCGATGAGCACCAGCAAGAGCGTGACGGCGCGCTTCGACAGCTCGGGCCCGTCACCCACACCGACACCTGGTCCGACCAACCACACGTTGACGGTTTCGAAGGGCGGAGCCGGCTCGGGGACTGTCTCGAGCGCTCCGTCCGGCATCAGTTGCGGGGCGGCCTGCAGCGCGGCTTTTCCCGAAGGGACGGGCGTGACGCTGAGCGCCGCGCCCGACGCCGGCTCGAACTTCTCGGGGTGGACCGGGGCGTGCTCCGGTACCGGCACCTGCTCCCTGACGATGTCGGCCGACGCGTCGGTCATGGCCACGTTCACCACCACGCCGGTGCTGCCGCCCCCGTCGGGGGACCAGTACCTGATCGGCCTCCGGTCCGATCCGAGATACCGGTTCGTCGTCACTCTCTTCAACGCCGGCGCTTCCCAGGGCAACTTCGAGCTCAAGGCCACCGATGATCAGGGCGCTCAAGTCCTGATTCTGGACGCCGCCGGCAGCCGGGTCGCCTCCCGGAAGTTCAACAATCTCGGGCCCTATCAGCAGGTTTACCTGAGGGACGGCGATCTCGGACTGGACGACGGCAAGCACTACGTGTTGACGGCGACTTCCACGAAGGGAACGCTGCTCGCCTTCGGCACGGCGCTCGACAGGAAGACCCTCGACCTCGTCCAGATCAGCGACGACAGCCAGGCCCCGGCCGCCGAAGACGGGGTCATTTCCTACTGGGTGGCGGGCGTCTCCCGTTACGACACGACGTACGGAGCCCACTGGCGCACCGACCTGCGAATCTTCAACCGCGGTTCGAGGTCCCGGAATCTCTCCTTCCAGTACTCCTACACCTCCGACGGCGTCACGGAGCATGTGGCCGAGGTCGCCAATCTCCCGGTCGCGGCCGGCCAGCTGCTCAATTACGACGATGTCGTCTCCGCGCTGATGTCGAGGGACACGAGAGTGGACCTCTCCGGAAGCAACGCGGGGATCCTCCGCATCTTCTATCCCCAGGACGACGAGTCGGCGACGCGCCCGCTCGTCATCGGATCTCGAAACTACGACGACGAGCCGGCCGGCACCGCGGGGTCCCAGCTCGCCGTCTACACTGGAGCCCAGGCGGGCGGAGCCTCCAAGGACCTCTTCCTGACGGGCGTCGAGGAGAGCGTCCGCTATTCCTCCCGCATCGGCGTCTTCGCCCTGGACCCGGGTCACGTCACCGGACGGATCGTCGCGGTCGCGCCGGACGGGTCGGAGGTCGGTTCGGTCGGGTTCGAGCTCGGCGGAACGAGTCCGCGCTATGGACAGATCTCCCTCACCGATCCGAACATGCACTTCACCAACCCGGGCAAGCCGGTCTCGATCCGGTTCGAACAGTTGAGTGGGGGACGGGTGGGCGCCTACGCGTTCACCGTGGACAAGGTGACGCTCGACACGAACTTCATCCAGGCGCTCCCCCAGAACTGAACCCGACTTCGCCATGAAGGGAAAGGCCCCGGCTCGGCCGGGGCCTTTTGTTTGCGGGCGCGTGGAGACCGACGTTCGCAGCCCCGTGTCCGTAGAAACAGGCGCTAGAATGGCCCGGTTAGTCAGAGTGATGAGACCGCCTTTCTCATGAGCGAACGCCCGTCTCCCGCCTCCCGAGGCGCCTCCGCCGTCGTGGAACCGGAGATGGTTTCCCCGTATCTGCACAACCGGGGAAGGGTCCTCTACAACCCGGCGACCGGCGTCTCGATCCCCAAGGACGGGGAGGAATACCGGGCCCTCTCGCGGATCGAGAAGGGCCTGTCCGTCGAGGCGGGGTCCGCCGCGGTCGAGCACCTGCGGGCGGCCCGTTTTCTGATCGACGACCTGGACTCGGAGACGCGCCGCTCGCACCTGCTCTTTCTCTCGCTCGAGACCTGCACCGCGTGCAATCACCGGTGTCCCTTCTGTCCGGTCTCGGTGGATCCGCGGGAGAAGGAGGTCATGAGCCAGGAGCTCTTCGAGTCGATCGTCGACCAGACCGTCGCGGCGGGCGGCAAGGGGGTCGTCGTCTTCCTCTCCAACTACAACGAGCCGACGATCGATCCGCTCTTCGAGGAGAGATGCCTCGCGCTTTTCCGCCGCGGGCTCGCCGTCTCGATCCTGACGAACGCGTCGCACTTCACGCCGGAGCGGGCCCGGCGCCTCGAGGAGGCGGGCCGCTTCCGCTACATCGGAATCAACCTGCCCACGCTCGACCCGGAGCGCTATCAGAAGCTCCACGGCACGAGGGATCTCGCGCGGGTGATCGCGAACATCGACGCGATGCGGAGCGGCGCGCTCGCTGAGGAGACGGTCATCGTCGTCCTGGGCGAGGAGGACGAGGATCACCTTCGGGACGTCGTCCGGATCCGGGAGAGGTTCGAGCCGATGGGATGGCAGGTGAAGCCGTTCCGGATTCGCAGCCGCCCGGCGAGCGGCACGTTCGTGCCCGAGCCTCCCGCGAAGAAGAACCTCCGGGGCTGCGAGCTGATGGGCTCGAGGCCCTTCGAGCACCTGCACGTGACCGCGACCGCGAAGGCGGTGCTCTGCTGCCAGGACTACTACGAGCGGCTCGTCGTGGGCGACCTGAAGACGCAGACCGTGGCGGAAATTCTCGGGGGCGACGTCATGGCGCGGCTGCGCCGCTGGACCTACGGGGTCGAGGACGCCCCCGCCGATTTTCTCTGCCGCCGCTGCGAGTTCGCCCTCGGGGATTGAACAGGTGGTAGGTGTCAGGTGGTAGGTGTTAGGGAAGGCCTCCGGTCCCAACCACCTGCCACCTTCCACCCACCACCTGTGCATCAGGTGAAGCGCCGGACCATGAGCGAGAGATGAGCTCGGAGATCGCCGTCAAAGCCGACAAGGTCTGCAAGACGTACAGACTCTATGATTCCCCTTCGGACCGGTTGAAAGAGCTGCTCCTCCGGCGCCCGCGGCACCGGGGATTCGCGGCCCTGACGGATGTGTCCTTCGAGCTCCCGCGGGGACGCGCCCTCGGGCTCATCGGGGAAAACGGTGCGGGGAAATCCACGCTGCTCAAGATCGTGGCCGGCACGACGCAGGCGACCTCCGGATCCATTGTGCGGCGCGGCGTCGTGGCCTCGATCCTCGAACTCGGCATGGGCTTTCATCCCGAGTTCACGGGGAGGGAGAACGCGCGCATGAACGCCGCGCTGCTCGGGCTGACGGGCCCGGAGATCCGCCAGCGACTGCCGGAGATCCGCGATTTCGCGGAGCTCGGAGACTTCTTCGACCGGCCGGTCCGGACCTACTCCTCCGGGATGTCCCTCCGCCTCGCCTTCGCGGTGGCGACGCACGCCCAGGCCGACGTCCTGATCGTGGATGAGGCGCTCGCCGTGGGCGACGGCTACTTCCAGAAAAAGTCCATCGACCGGATCACCGAATTCCAGAAGCGCGGCGGCACGCTCCTCTTCTGCTCCCATGCGCTCTACTACGTCGCGCTGCTCTGCGAGCAGGCGATCTGGCTGAAACAGGGTCTCGTGGCCGCGGCCGGTTCCTCGCTCACGGTGGTCCGGGCCTACGAGGAGTTCCTCCAGGAGAAGGAGCGTCTCCGGAGTCCCGACGCCGAGCGGCCGTCCGACGCCGCCGCGGGGACCAATGGAAGGCGTCCGGCGCATTTCACGGAGGTCCTGGTGCACGACGGGTCGGGGTATCCGCGCTCGGAGTTCGCCGCCGGAGAAACGGTCGCCGTGGACCTCCTGTTCGAGACGGAGGATCCCGGCCTCGCCTTCCAGCTTCGGGTGGGCGCCGACCGGGAAGACGGCGTCCAGGCCTTCGCCGTGGACACGCGGGGAGAGCCGTGGGCTCCGCTCACGGGGCGCCGCCGTTACCGGCTGCGGCTCGTCTTTCCGGAGCTGCCGATCGTCCAGGGAGAGTTCCGCCTCTACGCCTTTCTCGGCGACGAGAGCGCGCTTCATCTGCACGACCTGAAGATCGTCAAGCCCGGCTTCAAGTTCGTCGCGCCGGACTACGCTGTCGGGCTCCTGCGGCCGAGACACGTCTGGAGCGTCGCCGACGAGGATCCCGTCGAGGAGATGCCGGCCGGGCGCTCCGCCGCCGGCACTTGAAGAACGCACTCGCGTTTCTCGCGGGGTCCGATCCGCCGGACTACGGCCGCCGTCTCTCCCGCCTGCGCTGGCGCCGGGGAATTCCCGCCGACGCGGTGTCGGAGGTTTCGGCGGACGCGCCCGCCCACGATGCCTTCGCCGGCGCGGAGGTCTGGCTCGTCGTGACGGAAGAGACCGCGCTGCCGGGCGCCGCGTCCCGGTTCCCGGCCCCGGGGCCGGGACGGGTCCTGGTGCCCATGACGATTCCGGCGTCCGGAAGGGGAGTGCTCACGCTGCGCGAGCTCGAGATCCTGCCGCTTCCGCCGGTTTCCGAACGATCCGAGACGAACGAAACGGCGCGCCCGCCCGCGATCTGCTTTCGTGTCGCCGACTTTCCGGGTTTCCCGGGGGAGACCGTCGCCGGATTGCTCGACCGTCTGCTCGCCGCCTCAGACCGAAGGCAGCACGATCCGGATTTCCGCGCCGTCCGATTCGAAGACGGCTCGGGCAGTGCGCGGCCCGACCTCACCCGCCACGTTCCGCCAGGCGTCCGGAGGCTGCTCGACTTGGGAAGCGGCGCCGGGGATCGCTGGGCGGCGCTTCGCGGACGGGAGAAGGGGCTCCGGGTCACCCGGATCTGGAAGGGCCCGGGCTCGGCCGCGAGCGCCCGCTCGAGTCCGGACCGCGTGCTCGTGGGGGACGCGCCGCAGATCCTCGAGGATCTCGCTCGCGAGGGTCAGACGTTCGACGCCTTTCTCTTTGACGACGTTCTCGATCGCCTCGAGGACCCGGTCTCGTCGCTCCAGCGGGCGCGAGCCCTCGCCGCGCCGTCCGCGACGCTGGTCGCGGGCGTTTCCAACGTCGGCCATCTCTCGCTCGCGCGTGACCTGGTGCTCGGCCGGTTCGACCCGGTCCCCGCCGGCCCGCACGACGCGGGGCGCCTGCGCTGGTTCACGAAGGGCACTCTCACCGAGGCGCTGGAAGAGGCGGGCTGGCGCGTGGTCTCGATCGAGCCGTGGCCGCGAGATCCCGCTCCTCTCCTCGAAGAGTTTCTGGCGAGCCTCTCGGCGCTGCCGGGTCTCGATCGCGTCAGCCTGAACACGGAGCGATGGATCGCCGTGGCCGTTCCCGCTTCCACGCGCCCGGGCGATGCGCCGAGAGTCGCTTTCGGCGACGAACGCCCGATCACCCGATCACCCGATCACCCGATTCTCAAGATCGCCTACCTGCTGGAATCCACGGAAGTCTCCGGGGGAGTGAAGGTGGTGCTCCAGCAGGCCGAGGCCCTCGCGCGGCGCGGCCACCGGGCCGCGGTCGTCTCTCCCGGGCCACAGCCGGGATGGTTCCCGATGTCCCGGGCACGCTTCGAGCGGTCCTCCTTTCGAGAGTCGCGGGAGCTCGCCGAAGCGGACATCCGGGTCGCGACGTTCTGGACGACGGTCGCCCCGGCCCTCGACGGCGCGCGCGGCCCCGTCTTTCATCTGTGCCAGGGCTACGAGGGCGCTTTCAGCTTCTATGCGCACCGGCGGGAGGAAATCGAGGCCGCGTACGGGATGCCGACCAGCAAGCTCGCGATCTCCAACGCGCTCGCCGCGCGGCTCGACGATCTCGGGTTCGGCCCGGCCGAGAACGTGGGGCAGACCTTCGATGGCCGCGAGTTCTTCCCCGCTCCGGAGAGTCGGGCGGCGTCGGACAGGCCGCCCGCCGTCCTCATGGTCGGCCCCTATGAAGCGGACGTGAAGGGAATCGGCCTCGGGCTCGAGGGCCTTCGGATCTGGCGCGAGCGCGGGGGAGTCTTCCGGCTTCGCCGCGTCTCGACGCTGCCGCTCTCGGCCGAGGAGAAGGCGACGGCCCTGCCGGGCGAGTACCATCACGACCTCCCTCCGCGGCGGATGCCTTTCGCCTATCGCGCTTCCGACCTCTTCCTCGGGCCGAACCGGCCCGAAGAAGGCTTCGGGCTGCCGGCGCTCGAGGCGCTCGCCTGCGGCCTGCCGTGCCTGCTCTCCGATACGCCGGGACACCGGGAGATCGCGGGAGAGGCGGCCTGGTACTTTCCGGACGGAGATCCCGAGGGCCTGGCCGCGGCCCTTCCGGCCCTCGCGGCCGGGGAGGCGCGCGCGCGCGCCCGTATCGAGGGGCCGCGGGCAGCCTCCCGGTTCGACACGGCGCGAGTCGCCGCCAATCTCGAGGCCGCGTTCGAGAGAGCTCTCGCCGGTGGTCCGGCTCCCGCCCCATGACACCGGAGGTCTCCGCGGTCGTCGTCAGCCATCGCAGCGCGGCGGAAGCGGCGCGGTGTGTCGCCTCGCTCGTCGAGGCCTTCGCGCACGACGGGATCGCGGGAGAAGTCGTGCTCGTGGATTGCGGATCGGGCGAAGAGGAAGCGGCGCTTCTGCGCGAGATCCCGGCCGACCGGCACCTGCTTCTGGCCGAGAACCGCGGCTACTCGGGAGGCGTCAACGCCGGTCTCGCCCGGGCCCGGGGTTCCAGGCTCATTCTCTCCAACGCCGACGTCGTCTTCTCCGCCGGCTCCGTCGGGCGCCTCCTCGAGGCGATCGCCGAGCCACACGTCGGCGCCGCGGCGCCCCTGTCGAGCTGGGACGCGGAGGGGCGCCTGCGCCTTCCGCCCGGCTTCGCTCCCGGTCTCTTTCGGGACGCCGCGCAGCTTCTCTCCGGGCGCTTCCCGGCGCTCGACCGGCGGCGCTTCGCGCGCTTTGCCCGCGAGACGCTGCGGCTGTGGGAGAGAGGAGGCCGCGCGCCGCACCTCTCGGGCGCGGTCCTCGCCGCGCGCCGGAACGTCTTCGACGCGGCGGGCCGCTTCGACGAGCGCTTTCCCTTCGAGTACGAGGAGACCGAGTGGGAAGACCGGGTCCGCTCGAAGGGGTTCGGGCTGCTCTTCGTCCCGGAGGCCCGCGTGCGCCATCTCTGGGCGGTGAGCTCCTCGCGCAATCCCGAGACCGCCGCGCGCCGCGCCGCCTCCGAGAGGCTCTACCGGCTCCGGCGCTACGGCCGGGCCGCGACGGCGCTGCTCGAGCGGGCGGCGCGCCTGCCCGTGCCGCGGCCCGCCGGGTCCCTTCTTTCCGAGCCTCGCTTCGCCGCTCGTCCGGGCGCCGCCATCGCTCTTTCGCCGAATCCCTCCGGCGTCCCGTTCGCGGCCGCGGACCTGTCCACGGAGTTCCGGCTGCCGGACGAGGTCCGGTCCGGGCTGGCACCGGGCCTCTGGTACGCGACCGTTTTTCGGACGGCGGATGGCCGGCTGCTCGGACGGTCCGTGTGGGACGCGCGGCATGGGCTTTGAGATCCGCGAGGCGACTGCGCGAGACGCGCCGGGGATCCGGCGCCTCTTCGAGCGCGTGTTCGGGGCTCCGCTATCCGAGGAAGAATGGGAGTGGAAGTTCGCGCGCAACCCGGACGGGTGGTTCGGAACCGTCGCGGTTCTCGGCGGCGACATCGTGGGCAACTACGCCGGTTGGGCCATGCGCTTCCGGCTCGACGGGGAGGAGAGGCTCGTCTACGCGGTCGGGGACGTGGCCACGGACCCGGCCGTGCGTTCGATCGGAACGCGCCGCGGGGTCTATCGCTCGATGGCCGACGCGTTCTACGAAACGATCGCGGCGCGGGGCGTCCCGTTCTGCTTCGGGTTTCCGAACGCCCGCGCGCTCGAGATCAGCAACCGCTTCGTCGGGACCCGGGCGCTCTTCCCGGTCCGGGAGCGACACGTCCCCTGCGACGCCTTTCCCCCGGCGCCGCCTGACGCGGCGGCGGGCGACTTCGTGGGCGAGGACTTCGATCCGCTCTGGACCGCCTCGGCGCCCCTGCTGCCCCATGCCGCCGTGCGCGACCGCTTGCGGGCGAACTGGAGGTTCCACGCCCGGCCGACCCGCTACTACCGGATGGTCTGGCGGCCGGCCACCGGGCGGTTTCGCGGCTGGGCGGCGCTCTCGGTCGTCGGGGAGCGGGCCCTCGTGGCGGATTTCCTTTCGGAGCGCCGGGATGGAAGCGATCTCCCCCCGCTCTTTGCGGCCGCGGCGGCGGAGGCTAGGCGCCTGGGCGCGCGGCGCCTGGTCTTCTGGGAGACGCCGGGCGGTCCGGGCGCCGCGGTGATTGCCGGGCTCGGAGGAGAGAGTCGCGAGGCCGGATTTCCATTCGTCGTGCGCTCCTTCGACGACGCCGCCGCGGAACGCTTCGCGCTGCGCGCGCATTTCACGCCCGCCCTCTACGACGTCGTTTGAGCGGACGCCCCGGGCGAATGGAAACGGATAAACTCCAGGCAGCAAAGACGATGCGACACGCCGACTTGACCGATGGATGAAGCGTTCCTGATTCCCTACCGGGCGACGGACCTCTCGGCCGCGCGCATCCTCGTCCTCGCCGCCCATCCCGACGACGAGATCCTCGGAGCCGGCGGAACGCTCGCTTTGAACGCCGCCGGCGCGGAGGCGATCCGGATCTGGATCGCGACCGACGGCAAGCGCCAGGAAGGCGCCGAGCAGGAGGAGGATTACGGGGAGAAGCGGCGGGATGAATCGCGCAGGGCGGCGAAGACTCTCGGCCTCGAACCGCCCCTCTTCGGGTCGCTGCCGGATCGCGGGCTTCCCGCGAGCGCCGGCGCGCTGGCCGCGGCGCTCGACGCGCTCGTCGGGGAGTTCCGGCCCGACCTGGTCTTCTGTCCCTCGCCGGTCGAGATTCACCCCGACCACCGGGCTCTCGCCGAAGCGCTCTACGAGAAGCTCGCGGCGTCCCGTCCCGGAGACCCGGACCACGGTCGATTCCGCTTCCTGCGTCTGGCCTTCTACGAGATCTCCCATCCGCTGCTTCCGGACACTCTCGTGGACATCGCGAGCGTCTCGGGGTTGAAGGAGGAAGCCCTCGCCCTTTACGCCTCCCAGCAGGCGGTGCGCGACTACGCCCGCGCGATCGGCGGGCTGAACGCCTACCGGAGGCTCACCCTGGCGGGAGAGGGCCCCGTGGAGGCCTTTCGCGTCGTCGACTACGCGGAGGCCTCGACGCGATCGATGGAGGAGTTCCGTCGCTCGATCGGGCCGGCCCTGATCCGCGAGGGAGAGAGCGGGGAAGCGCCGATCTCCGTCGTCATCCGGACGCGCAACCGGCCGGCGCTCGTGAAGGAGGCGCTGGAGAGCCTCCGCCGCCAGGCGGCGAGGCCCGCGCAGGTCGTGCTCGTCAACGACGGCGGCGCTTCCGTCGGCGGGCTGCGGGAGGCGTTCCGCGGCGCCTTCGAGCTCATGCTGGAGGAGCTGCCGGAGCGCGGAGGCCGCTCGCACGCGGCCAATCAGGGTGTCTCCATGGCAAGCCAGGAGCTCGTCGCGTTCCTGGACGACGACGACCTCACCTATCCCGACCACCTCGATCGCCTCCTGCGGGCGCACCGGAGCGGTCCCGAGCCCGTCGTCTACTCCGACGCGGTCACCGTGGTCTACGAGCGGCGCGAGGAGTCATGGCAGCCGCTGCACCGGACCCTTCAATACTCGCTCGACTTCGATCCCGACTACCTGCTCCTCGCCAACTACATCCCGCTGCACACGCTGCTCCTGCCCCGCGCGCTCTTCGATGGCGTCGGAGGATTCGACGAGAAGCTGGAGTACTCGGAGGATTGGGATTTCCTCATCCGTCTCTCCTTCGAGACCGCCTTCCGGCACGTGCGCGCCGTGACCTGCGAGTACCGGGTCTTCGAAGGTCCGGAAGGCGATCCTTTCCACGTGCCCGCGGGCCGGGACGCGTTCCAGCGGGCCCGCGCCGAGATCTACGCGCGCTACGCGGGCCGCCGAACCGAGGAGGGGCTCGCGCGGGTCTTCGACCGGTTCCGCGCGCAGATTTCCCACAGCGCCGACCGCGACGGGATCTCGCAGGGCGAGCTGCGCTATCAACGGGAGAGCCACCGGCGCCTGGCGGCGACGCTCGCGAGAGCCGAGCAGGGGTCGGCGCAGCTCGCCGCGCAACTCTCGGCCGCGAGGGAGCGGGGCGAAGAGCTCGAGCGGGACGTCGCCGCGCTCGAGTCCGAATCCGCCGCCCTCCGGACCGAACGCGATCGCCTCCTCGCCGAAAACGAGCTCGTCCACGAACGCGTGGCGGAGCTCTTCGCGAGCAACGAGGAGTACAACCGCAGGATCGCCGAGGTCCAGGCGGAGGTCGAGCGGCTCGACGGGACCCTCTCGCAGATCTACCGGTCGCGGACCTGGAAGCTCCACCTTCTCGCCGATCGTCTGAGAGGCCGCCGCTAGGCGGCGCGGAGGGCCGCCGGGTGACGCGTCGGGTCGTGGTCCTGGCCCCCGAGCCGATCCGGCCGAGGATGGCCGGGATGGGCATCCGCGCGCTGGAGCTCGCGCGGGCGCTCCGCGGCGAATTCGACGTGCGCCTCCTCGTGGCCAACGACCCCGCCGAGGCCGCGGGCGCCGCGGGCGACATCCCCGTCGTCGCGGCGCCGCCGGGCGGGCTCGCCGCCGCGGCCGTGAACGCCGACGCGGCGGTCGTTTCGGGCCATGCCGCCAACTGGTGGTTCCACCAGGTGCCCGGCGTCCCGGTCGCGGCGGACCTGTACGATCCCTTCTTCGTCGAGAACCTCCACTATGCCTCGACGCTCGGGGAGGGCACGGCGCTGCACGACCGCGCGACGCTCGAGCTCTCGCTCGACCGGGCGGATTTCTTTCTGTGCGCTTCCGCAGAGCAGCGTCTCTTCTACGCGGGCGCGCTCTACACGCGCGGGCGGATCGGTCCCTCGAACTTCCCGTCGGACCCGACGCTCTCCGGGCTCCTCGCGACCGTGCCGTTCGGCGTTCCGGCCGAGCCCGCCGCGGGCGACCGCGCGGCGGGCCGCCGATTGCTCGGCTCTCCGACCGAGGGGCCGCTCGCCCTCTTCGGAGGGATCTACGACTGGTACGAGCCGGACCTGCTGCTCGAGGCCTGGCCGGGGGTCCTGCGCCGGTGCGCCGAGGCAAAGCTCGTCTTCTTCGAGAACCCGAACCCGCAGACGACGCCGCAGCGCGTTTATGCCCGCACCCGCGAGCGCGCGCGGGAGATCGATCCGCAGGGAAGGTCCATCCTCTTTTCTTCCTGGCTGCCCTACGCCGCGCGTCCCGACCTCTATGCCGCGGTGGACCTGCTCGTTTCCATCTCCTCGGAGGGCCTCGAACGGGACCTGGCCTTCCGCACACGGTTGCTCGACGCCGCCTGGGGAGGCGTCCCTTCGGTCTCGGTCGCGGGCGGACCGCTCGCGCGGCAACTGGAGGAGGCCGGGGCCGGGCGGCGGGTCGCGAGGACCGCCCCGGCGCTCGCGGAAGCCGTCGCCCAGATGCTGACGGACTCCGTCGAACGGCAGAAGGCCGTCACGGCCGCGCGGCGCTTCGCCGCTGCCCGCGCCTGGTCCGCGGTCGCCGCCCCGCTGGCGGCCTGGTGTCGCGAAGCGCGCGTGGATCCGGGCCGCATGCCTCTCCCTCGTACGGAAGCGCAGCCTCTCTGGCGGCGCCTCCGCAAGAAGGTGGTAGGTCGTAGGTGATGGGTGGTAGGGACCGGAGTTCCAATGCTCCAATCTTCCCCTACCACCTACCACCTACGACCTGTCACCTCATGGATTACTCTTCCATCGCATGACGCGGCCCGATCTGTCGGTTGTCGTGGTGCACCACAGGGGGCAGGAGCACCTGCTCGAGGCGCTCGACGCTCTGGACGCGTCCTCCGGCGCCGCGTTCGAGACGATCCTCGTGGACAACACGGCGGGCCGGCCGATGGAGGAGGTGCTCCGCCGGCACCCGAACGTGCGACGGGTCGTCGCCGGACGCAACGCGGGGTTCGCGGCCGGTTGCCGCCTGGGCGCGGAGGCGGCGCGGGCGCCGCTGCTCGCGTTCGTCAACGATGACGCCTCCGTGCTTCCCGATGCCCTCGGCCACCTCGCGGCGGCTCTCTCGGACGCCGCTCCGGACGTCGTGGCGGCCGCCGGCCGGCTGGTAGACGTCACGGGACGGAAGAACGACTTTTCCGACGGGTTCCTTACCTTCGACGGCCATGCCTTCCAGAGGGACGTGGGGCGGCCGGTCGAGGCGCTGCCGGAAGCGGTCCCGGGAGAAGAGAGACTGTTCGCCTGCGGCGGCCTGATGTCCGTCCGGCGGGACGCCTTCCTCGAATCGGGCGGCTTCGACGACGACTACTTCGCCTACCTCGAAGACGTGGACTTCGGCTGGCGCCAGTGGATCTTCGGGCGGAGGATCATCGCCGAGCCCCGGGCGGTCGCGCGGCACCGCGGCGGCGCGACCGGCGAAGCCCTCGGCGTCTTCTCCCGCGGTTTCCTCTTCGAGAAGAACGCCTTCGCGACCGCCTACAAGAACTTCGACGCCGAGCATTTTCACGACCTCATGCCGGCCGTGCTGGCCGCGTTCGTTCTCCGGATCTCCGAGATGCTCGAATCGCGCAATCCCGGCGCCGCGGAATTGAGACGTGACCCCTACGCGGCGGGACGCCCGGCCCCGTCCTTCCTCCGCCGGCTCTTCGGCATCCGCGCCGACGGGGCCGGCGGGAGGGTCACCGTCGAGGACCCCCTGACGGTCGCCCACCTGAGGGCGCTCCTCTGGATCCACCGCAACCAAGCGGCCCTCGCCGCCAAGCGCCGGGCCGTGCAGGCCGGGCGCCGCCGGCCGGACTCGGAGATCTTCGCCCGGTTCCCGCTGAGGCTCGTCCCGACCTACCCGGGGGACGAGCGGCTCGACTCCGACTTCTTCCGGGAGTTCCTGTCGGGCGCGCCGGCCCTGGTCCGGACGACGCTCGGGGAGATCTTCGCGTGACGCTCTCCTTCTCCGTCGTGATCCCGACTTTCGAGCGCCCCGACACGCTCGTCCGCGTCCTCGCCGCGCTGGAGCGCCAGGCGGCCCCCCCCGACTTCGAGGTGATCGTCGTGGACGACGGGTCCCGCGACTCGACCCCCGCGCGGCTGCGCGCCTTCTCCCCCTCCTATCCCCTCCGCTGCTTTCGCCAGGAGAACTCCGGGCCGGCGGCCGCCCGCAACCGCGGCGTGGAGGAGGCGGCGGGCCGCACGGTCCTCTTCCTCGGCGACGATACTGTCCCGGAGGCGGAGCTCCTCGCGGCCCACGCCCGGACGCACGCGGAGCCGCGCCCGCATCCGGTCGCGGTGCTCGGCTACACGACCTGGCCGCAGGACCGCCGCGTCTCTCCCTTCCTCCACCACATCAACGAGTACGGCCTCCAGTTCGGCTACGGGCTGATCGAGGACCCCGAGTCCGTCCCCTTCAATTTCTTCTACACGTCGAACATCTCGCTCCCGCGCTCGCTCCTTCGCGAAGCGGGCCTCTTCGACACGACGTTCCCCCACGCCGCGTGGGAAGACATCGAGATCGCGTACCGGATGATGCGGATGGGAATGAAGATCGTCTACCGGCCCGAGGCAGTGGCGCGGCACTACCACGACATCACGTTCGCGTCGTTCCGGCGCCGGCAGGAGAAGGCGGGCGAGGCGGCGGCGATCTTCTTCGAGAAGCACCCTGAGCTCGGGGATTTCCTCGCCGTGCCGCAGGCGCTCCAGTTCCAGGAGGAAGGCCGCGTCCGCGGCAGGCTCCTCGCCGGCTGGGCCTCCCTCTGCCAGCGGTGGGAGATCCCGGGCGGCAGAAGCGCGCTCGATCGGGTCCTGCGGCGGGACTATCTGCGCGGCTTGAGCCGCGCCCTGATACGTCGCGGGCTGCAGAAGGCCGCGCCGCTCCTCTGCGCCGCTCCGAGGTGACGTCCTGACCCTTCGGGAGGTCATCGGCTCCGCAGTCGCCGCCGGAGTGATCTCACAAGCCGTTGATTCTGAAGGTGTTGTTTCGGGTCCTCTCGGGGCCGCGATCTGGCGCTAGTCTTGCTTTTGATTGCCTGCGGGAGGCAACTGCCATGAAACGACTGAGCAAGGCTTTTCTTCTGGCGCTCGGGCTGACCCTGATGCCTCCCGCGCTGATGCAAGCCGCTCCCGGCGGTCACGGCGGTGGCCACTTCGGCGGCCGGACACGCGTCTTCATCGGCGTCGGCGGCGGCTGGGGTTGGGGCTGGGGGGGTTGGCCGGGCTGGTACGGGCCAGGCTATGACGGTTACTCCCGTCCCCGCGCGTACGGTCCCTCCTCGCCGTGGGGAGTGGTTGATACGGACATCTCGCCCGAGGAGGCGCGCGTCTACCTGGATGGCCGCGACATCGGGAGCGCCGACGACTTCGACGGCTATCCGGACTTTCTCTACCTCAAGCCGGGCCACTATCGCATCGAGTTCCGTCTCCAGGGCTACGAGCCTCTCGTCCGGGAGGTGAACTCCCGCCCCGGCATGTACGTGGACTACAAGGACAAGCTCCGCAAGGTCCCCGGAGCCCGGCGCTACGGCTCCTACGACACGCCGAAGCCGCAAGGGGAAGTGAACCGGTACTTCGGAAAACGCCGGAACTCCGTCGAGCCGGTCGATCCTTCACAGCCGCCGGAGGCGTCCGTTTCCGCGGGAGGCGACGAAGACCTTCCGCCCGCCGAGGGCGATCGCCCTCCGGCGGCCCGCCGGCCTCGCCGGGACCGTTCCGGGGACGATTGGCGCGGCGCCGCGCAGACCGCGCCGCGCGACACCAGGACGCGCCTGCGTCTGACGGTCGAACCCTCCGATGCCGCCGTTTACCTGGACAACCGGTTCATCGGCACGGCCGAAGAGGTCAATTCCCTCGAACGCGGCATCGCCGTCTCGCCCGGGAAGCACACGGTGACGGTCTCTCGCCCGGGGTTCAAGGATCGCTCGATGGACGTCAGCGTCCAGTCAGGCGATACCGAACAGGTCGAGCTCAGTCTCGAGCACTGATCCGTCGAAAGCCAGGAGACGTCTGGGCTCCGGGATCTCATCAGATCCCGGCGAGCTCGAGCAACACGGACTCGTAGTGCAGGCGCTTGTTCCCGCGCCGGTTGTCGGCTGGAGCGTCCGCCGCTTTCAAGGCGGCGCGGGCGAGCGCCTCGGGGGCCAGACGCCGGGCCAGGGCGTGGATCCCGGCGGCGACGGCGGGGTGCCGGAGGTTCTCGCTCGAAGCGCCGGAGGCGACCGCGGCGTCGGCGAGAAGCTTCGAGAAGAGACGCTCCCGCTCCGGTTCGCAGTGGGCGAGCGTTTCCGCGAGGAGCAGCAACGGCGCGGCCCGGCGCTCGGAGATCCCGTCCTGGAGGGCATGCAGGATGTCCTGCCGCCACCTCCGGTACTGTTCGAGCCGTGCCGGCGCGTCCTCCTCGACCGCTGGTTCCAGGGCGGCCAGCTCCGCCGCGTCTTCTTCCGAGAAACCGCGGGAAACCCATCCCCCCACGCGCTCGTCGCGAGGCTGCCGCGCGAGAGGAATCGCCACGCACCGGGACCGGATCGTGGGCAGGAGCGCCTCGGGGCGCGCGGTCGTGAGGATCCAGTGAAAGTGCGTTCCGGGCTCCTCCAGGGACTTCAGCAGTGCGTTGGCGGCCTCCGGGCCAAGCAGATCCGCGCGCCGGACGACGGCCACGCGGCGCCTGGCTTCGTACGGCTTTCCGGCGCCGAAGGCGACCGCTTCCCGAACGCTGTCGATCCGGATCTGGACGCCCTGGGGCTCGACGAGGAGCAGGTCCGGGTGGATCCGCGAGAGCACGCGGCGGCAGGAGTCGCATCGTCCCTCCGGACCCTCCCCGGGGCAGAGCAGGATGGCCGCCAGGCGGAGGGATTCGCTCTCCAGGCTGTTTTCCCGGGAGCCGGTCAGGAGCAGAGAGCCGGGGAAGCCCCCGGGCCGCGCGGCGAGGCGCTCGAGCAGAGAGGCCGCGGTCACAGCGAAAAGCGCTCCGCCAGAAGGCGCCAGGTCCGCTCGGAGACCTCCTCGCGGGGAGCGTCCGTCGAGACGACGGCCACGCGTTCCGGTTCGCGCCGCGCGATCGCGAGGTACGCCGCCCGCACCCGTTCGTGGAATTCGAGGTCCGCGGCTTCGAAGCGGCCGGAACGGCCGCCGTCGCGGTGCCGGGCGCGGGCGAGCCCCGCGCCCGCGTCCAGGTCGAAGAGAAGCGTGAAGTTCGGCCGCAAGCCGTCGCGCGCGATCGCGTCCACGAACTGCACCGCCGCTGGATCGATTCCGCGCCCCCCCTGCTGGTACGCTTCCGTCGCATCCGAGTAACGGTCGCAGAGGACGAAACCCCCGCGGGCCAGCGCAGGACGGAGCGTTTCCCGGACGTGCTGGCGGCGGTCGGCCTCGAGCAGGAGCCACTCCGTCACGGGATCGAGCCCCGTGTTGGCAGCGTCCATCAGGATGTCCCGCAGCGTCCGTCCGACGGCCGTTCCACCGGGCTCGCGGGTCTCCAGCACGTCCTTGCCGAGCGCGCGCAGGCGCTCCGCTGCCAGGCGCAGCTGGGTGGACTTGCCGCAGCCTTCGACCCCCTCGAACGTCACGAACGGCATCGGGAGAAGAATATCGGAGACTTCTCCCGTTAACATTCCGTTCCTGTGGACGTATCCAGACCGATGACGCCCGTGCCCGCGCCGCCGCCGCGCGAGGACCCGCTCGGGCGCGGTAGCTCCGTGCGCGGGTGGTTCTACGCGGTCGGCCTGGTCGGCCTGGCGATCGCGGTCGCGTCGATCGCGGACATGTTCTCGGCCCGTCCCAACGACGGCATCGTGCCGATGCCCTACCGGACCGGGGGAATCGAAGTCCGCGGGGTCGCTTCCGGCGGGCCGGCCGAGCGCGCGGGCATCACGCCGGGCGACTGCGTCCTCGGCATCGGCTCCCGCCTGGTGAAGTCAATCTCCGACGCCTCGCGGGAGCTGCGCCGGCACCGGATCGGAGAGACCGTCTCCTATCTGGTGCGCCGAGGCCCCTGCGTCGTCGCCCTGAGCGCGGCCGCGCCGGCGGGGGAGATGAGGACGGTCCCGGTGCGGCTCTCCTCGATCCGCCTGGGGGGGACCACCAACGTCTACACGGCGGTGCTCGGGTTCCTCTTCTTCTTCATCGGCCTCTTCGTGTTCCAGCGGCGGCCCGAAGACCGGGCGGCGCAGATCTTCTTCCTGCTCTGCGTTCTCTTTCTGCTCTTCTTCGTGTGCCGCCTGCGTCCCTCCTCCTACTGGTGGATCGACGTCTTCGTGCAGAACACGGGGACGGTGAGCCTCTTCCTGCTTCCCGCGGTCTTCCTCCACTTCTTCCTCATCTTCCCGCGGCCGAAGAGGCTCACGTTCGCGAAGGCGGACGAGTGGTCGGAGGAGCCTCCGGCGCGCTGGAAGGTGCGGCTCCAGGATTTTCTCTCCGCGAGCCCGGGGCTCCTCTACATGATCTACTCGATCCCGCCGTTCGTGTTCCTCTACGACGTCTTCCGGCAGCTCGAGGGGCACCACGTCTCGATTCTGTCCGGCGCGCCGTTGTCCTCGTGGGTCCTCCTCGGCGACTACCTGATCCTCGGTCTTCTCGCCCTGGCGCACTCCGCCTTCACCCTCCAGGAACCCGCGGAGCGGCGGCAGGCCTTCCACGTCCTGGTCGGAACGATCTTCGGCACGACCCCCTTCGTGCTCCTCGCCATCGTCCTCCCCTCCCTCTTCAACAACGACGACTACGTCTTCTACGGGATCGTGCCGATGATCCTGATTCCCCTGACCTTCGCCTACGCGATCGTGCGGTTCCAGATGTTGAACGTCCGGCTCGTCGTGAAGCGGACGTTCCTCTACGCCGGGACGACGGCCATTCTCTTCGGCCTGTACATCTCCGCGATCGCGACGGCCAACGCCCTGTTCGCCAGGAGGCTGTCGGCCTCGCCTCTCTTCAACTTCGGGTTCTTCCTCGTCGTCGTCCCGCTCTTCGAGCTGGTGCGGCGGCGCCTCCAGACGCCCCTGGACAAGCTGTTCTTCCGCGAGAAATTCGACTACCAGGCGGCGCTGCTTGAGATGAGCGAGGCCATCACCGGGGAGCTCGACCTCGGCAAGATCACCGATTACCTGACCGCGAGCGTCGCGGCCACGATGCGGCTGGAGAAGGCCTCGATCTGGCTGCGGACCCGGGACGGGTTTCTGGAGCGGCGGGGAAGGCAGGACGATCGACTCTCTCCGGAGGCGGGCGTGCGGCGTCTCCTGCGGCGGGAAGGCAAGCCGATCGCGCTGGAGGACCTTTCGCTCTCCTTCGCGGACCCGGAGAGCCAGGATTTCCGGGAGCGTCTGGACGCGGAGGGCTTCCGCCTCGTCGTGCCCCTCGTCTACCGCGAGAACCTGATGGGTGTCCTCGCGCTCAAGGAGAAACTGTCCGGGGAAAGATTCGACGCCGAGGACAAGGCCCTCCTCTCGACCCTCGCCAACCAGGCGGCGCTGGCGATCGAGACCGCCCTGCTGCACGACGAGATGACCCGGCAGGCCGAGTTCCGGCGCGACCTGGAGATCGCGCGCGACATCCAGGCGAGCCTCCTGCCCCGCTCCGTACCGATCGTGCCGGGCTTCACGATCCTGGGCGGCAGCCTGCCGGCGAAGGTCGTCGGAGGCGACTTCTACGACTTCATTCCCTTCGAGGACAAGTGCCTGGGCATCGTGATCGGGGACGTCTCGGGGAAATCCGTTCCCGCCTCGCTCCTGATGGTGGCCTCCAAGGAGATCGTCTATTCTCGGGCCCTGACGACGCGGGACCCCGGTCTCCTCTTCCAGGAATCCAACCGCCGCATCTATTCGATCAAGCGGCGCATGTTCGTCTCGCTCGGCTACTTCGTCCTGGATCCCGATGCCATGAGCCTCCGCTACGCGATCGGCGGACAGCCGCTTCCCCTTCTCCTGCGGACGGGAGACGGGGAACCCCGGCCCCTGGCCGCCCCCGAGCACCGGCTTCCCCTGGGGGCCTTCCGGGAGGTCCCCTACGACACGCGAGAAATCTACCTGAAGCGGGGCGACCTGATCTTCTTCTACACCGACGGCTTCTCCGAGGCCATGGACGAGCAGATGAACCCCTACGGCGAGGACCGGCTGACGCAATCCCTGGCGGCCCGGAGGGGGGAGACCCTGGAGGACCTCGCCAACGGCATCCTCGCCGACATCCGCCGGCACGTGGGGGGGGCCGAGCAATACGACGACATGACGTTCCTGCTCCTGAGAGTGGAGTGAGGTCGAAAAGGGACGGCCGGACTGAAACTCGGGAGCCTTCCGGCCGTATCATGAGACAGATGAGTGCGAAGTCCCGGCGGGCCATCGTGGTGGTCGCGGTCTTCTTTCTGCTCGTCGCAGGCGGGCTGGCCGCGCTGTACCTGACGAAGCGGCGCGACGTGACCACTTCGTCCGCGGCTTCCTACCAGCTCTACCGGGATGGGCTCGAGAACTACCGGCGGTACTACTTCAAGGACGCCCGGGTCGCCTTCGCCCGGGCCCTCGCTCTGGACCCCAACTTCGCCATGGCCATGCTGCGGCTGGCCAGCCTGAGCAATCACGACCAGGCCGTTTCGCTGGTCGAGAGGGCCAGCCGCCTGCGCGGGCGATTGACCGAGCGGGAGCGCCTCTTCGTGGACATGGCCCACGCCGAAGTCCAGCGGAGCACGGAGGAACGAAACAAGCTCGCGAAGGCGATGTTCGAAAGGTACCCGGACGACGTTGACGCCGCCATGATCCTGAGCGGCATCGAAATGGACCAGGGGCATGCCGAGCGGGCGCTCCAGATCTACTCGGCGCTGCTCGCGAACGACCCGAACAATGCCGGCGCGTACAACCAGATCGGCTACTACTACGCCTACCGCGGAGACTACGACAAGGCGATGGAGAACCTGAGGAAGTACCAGTTCATGGCTCCCGACCAGGCCAATCCCTACGACAGTCTCGGCGAGGTGCAGGCCTACTCGGGCCGTTACGACGAGGCGATCGCGAACCTCAACAAGGCCCTGGCGCTCAAGCCGGACTTCTTCCAGTCCTATGCGCATCTGGGCGTGGCCTACGAAGGGAAGGGGGAGTACGCGCGCGCCATCCAGGACTATCTGAAGGCGGCGCAGGAATCCTTGAACGACGGCGAGCGCGGCAGCGACCTCGGTCAGGCCTTTCTCGCGGCGATCGAATCGGGCGATCGCGCTTCCGCGCACCAGATCGCCGACCGGTTCGCCGCCCTACCCAAGGGAAAGGACTACGAAACGACGATGTCCATCGTCGCGGCGGCGCTCGATCTGGTCGAGGGACGGCCGTCCGAGGCGGAGCGGCGCCTGGCGGAAGTTCGGGGGAAGCTCCAGGCGCTCTCGCCCGCCGAGGAGAAGCAAGGAAAGAAGCTCTCGTACCATCCGGAGTGGAACGCGTTGATGGCCCGCGCCAAGGTCGCGCAGGGAAAGACGGGAGAAGCGGTCCCTCTCTACGAGGAGATGGTCAATCCGCCCACGCCGTGGAAGACCTTCGAACAGCGCCGTTGGGTTTACAGAGCCCGGGCCGACCTCGCCGAGCTGCTCGCCCGGAAGGGAGACCTCGATCGGGCCGAGAAGCTGCTCGCGGAGAACCACAAGTGGAATCCGAGCTGGGCGCCGACGCGGCCGGCCGAGCTCGTCGTCGAACAGATGCGCCGCGAAAAGGTGCTGGCCGCTTCCGGGGGCACGGCGACGCCTCACGAGAGGTGACCGCCCCAGCCCTCGTCGTGCCGGTTCCCGATCGCGGTGTATTTGCTCCGGTCGCGCCTGGCCCCGGTCGCGGCGCGAGGAGTCTCCCGAGTCACCGGAGGGAGGAACCTCGCGCCGCATCCGGGCGAGCGGCTCGCCGGTGCGCCGTCAGGCGCATTTCCCGCGCAAGCGCGGAGCGACTGTGATGGATCGCGATTTCCAGACCCAGCACAAGCTCCTCCTCCTCGAGACGCTCTACGACGCCGGCCTGTCCCTCGGGTCCCTTCCGGACGAGGAGGCCCTGGTCGAAGACGTGCTCGGCCGCGCCGTTGGCGTCCTGGACGCCTCCCGCGGGTACCTGGCGACCTTCGGGGAAGGAGGCGCCCGTCGGGCCGAGGCCCGCGTCGGCTTCCCGCGCCGCCCCTCCGAGTCCGTCGTCGCGGAGGACGACTTCCTGCGGGATCTTCTCCCCGCCGAAACCGCACTCGTCCGCGAAAAGTTCCGTTTTCTCCGCACGGCCGTCTCGGCTGCGATCGGGGTCCCGATCCGCGGAGGCGGCCGCACCGTCGGCGTCCTCGTCCTGGCGGACAAGGAACTGCGCCGCGGAGGGCAGACCGCGTTCGACCCGGAGGACGCGCGCTTCCTGACCTCGCTCGCCGGCCTCTGCGGGATGGCGATCGAGAACCGCCGCCACCTGGAACGCCTGACGCGCGAGCGCGAGCGGCTGGAGGAGGAGAACCGCAGGCTCCTGGACGAGACGGGACGCGTGGCGGCGGGCCGCCTCTTCGTGGGCGATTCCCCGGCGGCGCGCCGGGTGCTCGATCTGGTGGGCCGCGTCGCTCCCTCCCGGACCTCGATCCTGATCACCGGAGAGAGCGGGACCGGCAAGGAACTCGTCGCGCGGATGATCCACGCGCGCAGCGACCGCGCCGATCAGCCTTTCGTCGCGATCAATTGCGCGGCGCTCCCCGAGTCTCTCCTCGAGTCCGAGCTCTTCGGCATCGAGAGGGGCGTCGCGACCGGAGTCGAGGCGAGATCGGGCCGGTTCGAAACGGCCACCGGCGGGACCCTGTTCCTGGACGAGGTCGGCGACATGCCGCTCGCCCTGCAGGCCAAGCTCCTGCGCGTCCTCCAGGAGAGAGAGATCGAGCGCGTCGGGGGGAGGAAGCGAATCCCGATCGACGTGCGGGTCCTCGCAGCGACCAACGCCCGCCTGACGGAGAAGATCCTCCGCGGCGAATTCCGCGAGGATCTCTACTACCGGCTGCGCGTCGTCGAGATCGCGCTCCCGCCGCTGCGCGACCGGAGGGAGGACATCCCGAAGCTCGCGCGCCATTTCCTCGAGCGGTTCGCGGCCCGGGAAGGGCGGGAGCTGCCGACCATCGACCGCGATGCGTTCGCGGCCCTGCTTGCCCACGACTTTGCCGGCAATGTCCGGGAGCTCGAGAACCTGCTCGAGGGGGCGGCCTCGCTCTGCCGGGGCGGCGTGATCCGGCGGGAAGACCTCCAGTGGCTCCCGTCGCGCGTCCCGGCGAGGCTCGACGTTCCTTCGGGGGCGGAGGCGGCCGAAGTCCCGAACCTGCGGGCTCTCGAGGAGCGCCACATCCGATCGGTTCTGAAGATGGCCGGCGGAAACAAGAGCCGGGCCGCCAGACTTCTCGGGATCAGCCGCCGCACTCTCTATCGGAAGAAGATGTTGGGACGATAAGTCTCAGTATCTAAAAGTCACAGTTTCGGCGCTAAATTCTCCATATAGGTAGCTTACTTATATGGATATTTCTTGTCATGGATGGTATATGTATCCAATTGGCGCTATACTGAGATGATTGACTCCTTCGCCGTTCCCCCGCAAGCCACTTTGGCTCAAGGGGTTATCTTCGGGTTGCGGCACCCCCCGCCTCTGGCAGGGGACTTGCGCTTGCTCCTCACGAACGAACATGAAAAGAGTGCAGGCCCTCGCCGTCGAGCTCTCGCAGGCGCCCTCGCTTGCGTGGCCGCTTCTCCTGGCCGAGATCGCCGCCGCCGCGCTTCTCTTCTCCTCCAACCGGGTGCCCGAGATCCTGGTTCGCTCGCTGCAGATCTTCCTGCGGTTTTAGGCCGGTTCCCATGACTGAGCCCTCCCCTCGCGTCTCTCCCGCCAAGTGTGCCGTCCCGACCGCAATGCTCCGGCCCGGTCGCGACGGGTTATCCTCTCGGCCGCGATCGAGCCCAGGCGAACGCGGAACCGGAGGCGGCGGAAGCATCTGATGTCACGGCGGGAGTCGGCCCGAATGAGCCTCGACGCGACGGGTGCTCGCGAGATCTCGTTGACCATCCCGGTGGCGCCGGACATGGAGATCGTCGCGACCGCTCAGGCGGCCGCGGTCGGCGAGTTCATCGAGATGCCCCGCGATAAGATCGACGAGGTCAAGCTGGCTCTCGTGGAGGCCTGTATCAACGCGTTCGAGCATGCGCAGGCGCGCGACGACCGCGTCCATCTGACGTTTCGGGTCGGCCGGGAAGACAACGACCGCGAATTCCTGGAGGTGGAAGTCCTGGACCAGGGAAAGGGTTTTGACCAGGCGTCGATCGAGATGCCGTCGGCGGAGAAGACCTTCTCCGGGCGCCAGAAGAGGGGATGGGGGCTGCAGATCATTCGCAGCCTGATGGACTCCGTGGCCATCTCGTCGAGCGAAGGGGGGACGCGAATCCTCATGAGGAAATACAAGTGAGCGAGGTTTGCAGGGTTGCCGCGGAGCGGCGCGGAGACGTCGCGATTCTCTCGACCGACGGGTACATCAACAACCAGGGGGGAGAGGAGATCGCGCGGCAGGCGTACACCCATCTCGAGTCGGGAGCCCGCGCTCTCGTCCTGAACCTGGAAAAGACCCGCATCGTCAACTCGATCGGCATCTCCATCCTGATCGAGGTGCTCGAGAAGGTCATGGACAGGAAAGGCAAGCTGGCCTTCTGCGGCCTGACGCCGACCATCGACAAGACCTTCCGGATCATGGGCCTGGCCCAGTACGCGGCGATCTATCCCACCGAGTCCGAGGCCGTGCGGGCCGTCTCTTCGCCGTGACGGACGCTCCGTGACGGACGCCCCGCCCGTTTCCGCTTCGCGCTTCGGGCCGCTCTGGAAGACGATCGAGGAACCGCTTCGGAATTCCGACCGCCCGTTGCCGGCCCGCCTCGCGCAGGCCGCCGTCTCCTGGAGCGGCGCGCGGGGCGGCGCCCTCTATCTGCGGGAAAAAGACGCGTGGGTCCGCGCGGCCATGGCGGGAGTCTCCGAGTCGCGAGGCCTCCTCCTGCCCGATCCGTCCCCCGCCGTCCCGATGCATCGCGACGGGACCTTCTGGGTCCCGCTCGCGGCCGAGGGGGAGGTCCACGGGCATCTCGGTTTGGACGGAGTCGAGCCCGAAGACTCCGCCGAGCTCGGCGCTTTTCTCGGATTCGTTCTGGGCGGGCTGCTCGGCGCCCACCGTCTTTCGCGCCTCGTGAAGGAAGCGGATTTCGAGGTCCGCACGCGGCTGGTGGAGCTCGAATCCCTCTACGACCTGGGGCTCTCGCTGTCGGGGCAGCTGGACATCGCGGCGCTCGGAGACGAAGTTCTCTTCCGCTCCATTTCGCTGACCGACGCGGGCAAGGGGACCCTCGTCCTCTTTCACGAGGATGGACGGCTCCTGCTCGAGCGGAACCTCGGCGGACAGTTTCTTCCCCCGCAGGACTTCGCCTCGTGGAACCTGCCCGAAGGCGGGGCCGTGATCAACAACGCGGCCGCGACCGTTCCAACCGCCGGTGTGCGCCTGATGTCCTGCCAGAAGTGCCTGGTGGTCCCGATCTCGGTCTCGGGGCGGCGGATCGGCGTGCTGGCCGTGGCGGACAAGGAATCCCGCGACGGAGGCGTCCTGGACTTCACCCCCTCCGATGCTCGGATCCTCTCGCTCTTCGCCAACCAGGCGGCGGCGGCGATCGAGACGGCGCGCCTCCACCGCGCGGCGATCGAGAGCGAGAGGATCGAGCGGGAGATGGAGCTCGCGGCGGCGATCCAGCGGGAGATCCTTCCGCACTCGCTGCCGGAGGTCGCGGGCGTCGAGCTCGCGGCGGCGAACCTTCCGACGCGGCACGTGGGGGGGGACTACTACGATCTCTTCCCGCTCTCCCGGGGGCGCCTCGGATTTCTCGTGGCGGACGTCTCCGGCAAGGGAGTGCCGGCGGCGCTGCTCGTGTCGACCGTGCACGCGGCCGTGCACCTGCAGATCGACGAAGCGAAGACCGTCGTGGATCTCGTCAGCCGGATCGACCGCCACCTGCAGCGCTACGCCGCGACGCGCAAGTTCCTGACTCTCTTCTTCGGCCTCTTCGAGCCCGACAGCGGCCTCTTGACCTACGTCTCGGCGGGGCACAACCCGGCGCTCCTCCTGCGCGGCTCGGGAGAAATGGAGCATCTGAATTCCACGGGAGTGCCCGTCGGGATGTTCCCCGACGCCTCCTGGAGGGAGGTGTCGGTCACGCTCGAGCCCGGAGACCTGCTCTGCGTGTACACGGACGGCCTGACGGAGGCGGTCGACGCGGCCGAGGAGGAGTTCGGCCTGGGCCGCCTCTCGACCCTCATCGGAAAGGGGCGGGGGCTTCCCTTGAAAGAGCTGTGCGATCGGGTGTTCGCGGAGGTGGCCGATTTCGCGGCCGACATGCCGCAATACGACGATCAGACTCTCCTCCTCGTGCGCCGCGGGGAGAGCGCCGGCCGGTAGGGGCCGCGGAGATCCCCGATTTCCGGTTTCGGATTCCCGCACGAGGCTTCGGCTAAGATTGCCGAATGTCCGCCTGGGCGCTTCTGATCCTGGCGATGATGAGTCCCCCGAAGCCGGCCGACGCGGGGCTGATCCTCGAGGGGGCGATGGTCTACCGTTTCGCCGAGGACCGGCCGCGCAGGAGAGACATCCTGGTCCGGGACGGGAAGATCGCCTTCGTGGGCAGAGGGTCCCGCGCCCGGCGGATGGCGCCCGGCGCCGCCCGCGTGGACCTGGCCGGAAGCTTCGTTTTCCCCGGATGGGCCGACGCGCACGGGCATCTGGCGGGCCTCGGGCTGGCTCTCGAGGTCGCGGACCTGCGCGGCGCGGCCGACGCCTCGCAAGCGGCCAGACGGATCGGCGCGATCGCCGCCGCCCTGCCCGAGGGCACGTGGGCGCAGGGGAGGGGCTGGGACCAGAACCGCTGGCCCGGGGAGAAGTTCCCGGATGCCCGCGATCTGGATGCCGTTGTCGCCGGGCGTCCCGCGGTCGCCCGCCGAGTGGACGGACACGCCGTCTGGGTCAACTCGGCGGCGCTCAAGGCCGCCTCGATCGACGCCGCGACGAGCGACCCCGATGGCGGGAAGATCGTGCGGCGGCCCGACGGGTCTCCCTCCGGCGTTCTCGTGGACCGCGCCGTGGACCTCGTCCAGAAGGTCATGCCCCCCGCCTCGCCCGCGGATTTCGAGCGGCGCGTCCTGGCGGCGACGAAAGCCTGCGCGAAGGTCGGGCTGACGCAGGTGCAGGACGCCTCCCATTACGGGCCGGAGGAAATCGCGGCGCTCGCCAGGCTCGCCGACGCGGGGCTGCTTCCCATCCGCGTGTACGCGACCGTCTCGAACGAGGCGAGAGACCTGCCCGGATTCTTCGCGCGCGGGCAGCGCGTCGGCCGGGGGAGCGATTTCCTGACTGTGCGCGCGATCAAGGTCCTGGCCGATGGCGCGCTCGGCAGCCGCGGCGCCGCGATGCTCTCGGACTACTCGGACGATCCTGGCAATCGGGGACTCCTCGTGACCTCTCCGGAGCGGGTCGAGGAGCTCGCCCGGGAGGCACGGCGCAGCGGCTGGCAGCTCTGGATCCACGCCATCGGGGACCGCGGCAACCGCGTGGCGCTGGACGCGTTCGCGAAGGCCGCGGCCGGGCAGCCCGACGCGCCGCCCGGGGCGCGGCGCCAGCGGATCGAGCACGCCCAGATCCTTGCCCTGGACGACATCCCGCGATTCGCCCGGGAAGGCGTGATCGCTTCGATCCAGCCGACCCACGCCACCTCGGACATGCCCTGGGCAGAGGAGCGCGTGGGAGCCCGGCGCATCGCGGGCGCCTACGCCTGGCGGAAGCTCAAGAACGCCGGCGCGAGGCTCGCCGGCGGCAGCGACTTTCCGGTGGAATCGGAGAACCCTCTCCTCGGGTTCTACGCAGCGGTGACGCGCCAGGACCTCGACGGCAAGCCCCCGGGCGGCTGGCGTCCGCAGGAGAGGCTCGACCGGAAGGAGGCGCTCGCGCTCTTCACGTCGGATGCCGCCTACGCGGCCTTCGAGGAGGACCGGCGGGGGCGGATCGCGCCGGGCTTCGAGGCGGACGTGACTGTGTTCGCGCGGGATCCGATGGCCGCCGCGCCCCGAGACATTCCCCGCATTCCGGTGATCCTGACGCTCGTCGGGGGCAAGATGGCCTACGGCCAGGGCCTGTCGGCGGGGAAGGCGCCTTGAATCGGGCGGGCGTCGCGGTATCCTTCCTTCTCGCGCCCCTGCTGGCATTTGCCTGTAACGACCAGAAAGCCTCCGTCCGCAACGTGACTCCGAAGACGCGGGACGATCAAGCCGAGCGGCGCGCGCGGATGGTGGAATCCCAGATCGTCGCGCGCGGCGTGCACGACCCGCGCGTGCTCGCGGCGATGCGGGAGGTGCCGCGGCACCTGTTCGTGGACCCCGCCCAGAGCGCGCAGGCCTACGAGGACCACCCGCTGCCGATCGCCGGCAACCAGACGATCTCGCAGCCCTACATCGTCGCCCTGATGACGGAGCTCGCGGAGATCACGCCCGGGGAGAAGGTCCTGGAGATCGGCACCGGCTCCGGATACCAGAGCGCCGTTCTCTCGCGGCTGGCCGGGGAGGTCTATTCGATCGAGATCGTCCCGGAGCTGGCGCGCGCGTCGGCAGAGCGGCTGCGGCGGCTCGGGTACGGCAACGTCACCGTCAGGGAAGGAGACGGCTACCGCGGGTGGGAGGAGCATGCTCCCTTCGACGCCATCATCGTGACGGCCGCGCCCGACCGCATCCCTTCGCCGCTGCTGGGTCAGCTCGCGTCCGGCGGGCGCCTGGTGATCCCCGTCGGCAGCTTCTTCCAGGAGCTCAAGGTCCTGTCCAAGGACAAGAACGGCAAGATCAGCGAGAAGGACATCCTGCCGGTGCGCTTCGTGCCGATGACCGGGGAGATCGAGAAGACTCCGCCCGCCCCGGAGTGAGCCGGCCCGAAGCCGATCACGGGCCCGAAGGCCCTCCCGGCGCCGCGCCGATCCCGACGAGTTCGACGACGCGGACGTCCCCCTTGCTCCGGACGTTCCGTGCCTTCACCTATCGCGACTACCGCCTGCTCTGGGCCGGGGCGTTCACCTCGAGCGTCGGGACGTGGATGCAGGAGGTCGCGCAGAACTGGCTGATCCTGACCATGACGGGATCGGCGTTCCTTTTGGGGCTCGACGCGTTCCTGGGCGACGCCCCTTTCCTCGCTTTCTCTCTCTTCGGCGGGGTGCTCGCCGACCGGGTGGACCGGCGGCGAATCCTGCTCTCGTCGCAGATCGTGCAGCTCTCCTCGGCGTTCCTGCTGGCGGGCCTGATCTGGGGCCACGCGATCCACGTCTGGACCATCCTGATCCTCTCCTTCGTCGTGGGGCTCGCGCAGTCTTTCGGCGGTCCGGCCTACCAGGCGCTCGTTCCGACTCTCGTCGATCAGAAGGACCTGGGAAACGCGGTCGCGTTGAACTCGATCCAGTTCAACCTCGCCCGCGTCATCGGTCCGGTGCTCGCCGGCATCGCGTTCTACAAGCTGGGCGCCGCGGCCTGCTTCGGCTTGAACGGGCTCTCCTTTCTCGCCGTCATCGCGGCCCTCCTCGCGCTCAAGCGCGGGGCGCTCGAGAAGGGCACGGAGAAGCGGGAGCGCGTGATGGAGAGCCTGAAGGTGGGGCTTCGCGCCGCCCGGGACGCGAAGCCGCTGCGGGGGCTCATCGTGCTCGCCTTCATCGGGAGCTTCTGCGCGATGCCGCTCGTGACGTTCCTGCCCGTCTTCGCCCGCGAGGTCTTCCACAAGGACGCCAAGGGGTACAGTGGCCTCCTCGCCGCCTTCGGCATCGGCGCCGTGTTCGGCGCGATCGCGATCGCCGGGTTCGGGCACGTGCGGCGCAAGGGGATCGTGGCGGTCGCGATGCAGATGACGTTCGGCGGGCTCATGGTCGCCTTCGCCCTCTCCCGCGACCTCGTCCTCTCCTCCGTGGTGCTATTCGCGGCGGGAGGGGCGCTCATGGTCGTCTTCGCGATGTTCATGACGCTCGTGCAGTCCAACGTCGAAGACCGCCTGCGCGGGCGTATCGTGTCGGTCTACTCGCTCGCCTTCCGTGGAGCCATGCCCCTCGGCAATCTTGTGGCGGGTTCGCTCGCGCCGTCCTTGACCGCTCCGCGCGTTCTCGTCCTCGACGGCCTCGTCCTCGTCACCGTCGGCACCGTCGTCCTCCTGCGCCACAGCCGGTCCGGCGTGACCTCCCTCTGACGTTGCTGGCGGAGCCCGTGCTAGAATCCGCCCGGCATGACGACCCCGACGAGCTTTAGCCGCACCTTTTATTACCCGCGCGGGGGAGCGGGCTAGAGCCGTCCCGAACAGAAGGACTCGAAGGCCCGCTCTCTCCGACCGAGGGAGCGGGCCTTTTCTTTCTCCCCCGGTCGCCAGGACGGAGGCAACCGTGTCGGGAGCAAACAAGATTGAGACAGCGCCGCGGTCGGCGGCCCCCTACCCTCTCGTGGCGCGAAACGGCCGCTCGGAGACGACGCGCGTCCGTGTCGGAGCCGTGGAGATCGGCGCGGAGGAGTTCGTCGTCGCGGCCGGGCCGTGCGCGGTCGAAACGGCGCCGCAGATGCGGGCCGCCGCCCGCGCCGTCGCGCTTTCGGGGGCGAGGCTCCTGAGAGGAGGAGCATTCAAGCCGCGAACGTCCCCGTACTCGTTCCAGGGGCTGGGCGAGGAAGGGCTCCGCCTTCTCGCCGACGCCGGCCGCGAGAGCGGCCTGCCGGTCGTGACCGAGGTCCTGAGCGCCGAAGACGTGCCGCTGGTCGGGCGCCACGCGGACATGCTCCAGGTCGGCGCGCGCAACATGCAGAACTTCGCGCTGCTCAAGGCGCTCGGTGCGGCGGGCCGCCCGGTGCTCCTGAAGCGCGGCCTCTCCGCGACCGTCGAAGAGTTTCTGCTCGCGGCGGAGTACGTCGTCTGTCACGGCAACCCGGACGTCGTGCTCTGCGAGCGCGGCATCCGGACCTTCGAGACGGCCACGCGCAACACTCTCGACCTGAACGCGGTCGCCTGGCTGAAGGCGGCCACGCACCTGCCGGTCATCGTCGATCCGAGCCACGGCACCGGCCGGCGCCACCTCGTGCGCCCGTTGTCGAAGGCGTCCGTCGCCGCCGGCGCGGACGGCCTGATCCTGGAAGTCCATCCGGATCCCGCGGGCTCCCTCTCCGACGGAGAACAATCCCTGACGCCGGAGGGCTTCTCGGCCCTGATGCGCGAGCTCGGGCGTTGCGCGCCGCTGGAGGGCCGGACGCTGGCCTGCCCACCTCCCGAGACCGGCCCGCGCGCGAAGGCCTTTCTTCATGGGCTTCGCGGGCGGATCGATGTCCTGGACGAGGCTCTCGTCCGTCTTCTCAACGAGCGGGCGAAGGTGGCGGCTGCGATCGGGCGGGCCAAGAGAGAGCGGGGGCTCTCGATCCACGCGCCCGAGCGCGAGGATGCCGTGCTCCGAAACGTGGCGAAGCTCGCCGCGGGCCGGTTCGGTCCCGGCGGAATCGCGAGGGTCTTCCGCGCGGTGATCGAAGAGACGCGGCGCGCCGAAGAGAGATCGGAATGAGCGCCGGCGCGATCGCCTACCAGGGAGTCCCCGGAGCCTTCAGCGAACAGGCCGCCCGGGACTTCGCCGGCGGCGCCGAGCTTCTCCCGTGCGCCCGCTTCGAGGACCTCTTCGAGGCCGTCTCCTCGGGCCGCGCGCGGTGGGGAGCGGTGCCGATCGAGAACACGCTCGCCGGGTCCGTTCATGCCTGCTACGACCTGCTCGCGAGCCACCGGGTCACCGTGTCGGCGGAAGCGGTTCTCCGCATCGCGCACGCGCTCATCGCGCCGGCGGGAGTCGCGGTCGAAGGCGTCCGGCGCGTGCTCTCCCATCCCATGGCCCTGCTCCAGTGCGGGGAGTTCTTTCGGCGGTACCCTGGGATCGAGGCGGTGGCCGTCCAGGACACGGCCGCCGCCGCCGAAGAAGTGATCTCCGGCGGCCGCGGCGACACGGCGGCCATCGCGAGCCTCCGGGCCGCGGAGGTCTACGGGGGCCGCGTGCTCTTGGAGCACCTCGAGGACGATCCGACGAACTTCACCCGGTTCCTCCTGATCGCGCGGCCGGAGGATCGCCCGGCCCGCGGCCGGAGCGATCCGCGCCCGCTCAAGACCACGCTTCTCTTTCGTGCGCAGAACCGCCCGGCGGCTCTCTTCGAGAGTCTTCGCCCCTTCGCGGATTTCGGCATCAACCTGACGAAGATCGAGAGCCGTCCCGTGCGGGGCTCGCGCTTCGAGTACCTCTTCTACCTCGACGCCGTCGCCCCGGCCGGATGCGAGGGAGACCTGGACGCGGCGGTCGAGGCGCTCGAGAAGCGCTCGACGGGCCTGCGCCGGCTCGGAACCTACCCGGCCGCCGAGACGGACGCTTCCCTGGGATCCAGCGGTTAGACTTGCCTTCCGCTCGCGCTCAGGCGGCCAGTCGCGGAGGCAACCATGGCAGGTGCGGAGTCCCTTCCCGGCAAGCTCGGTCGGCAGGAGCTGACGCGGCTCGTCGAGGCGGGCGAAATCGCGACGGTCCTCGCCGTCTTCCCGGACCTCTACGGTCGCCTGCTGGGAAAGCGCTTCGTGGGCCGCTTCTTCATCGAGGGCGTGGCGGGCCACGGCTTTCACGCCTGCGACTACCTCCTCGCCTGCGACATGGAGATGGATCCCGTGCCGGGCTACGCGTTCGCGAGCTGGGAGGAGGGGTACGGCGACTTCCGGTGCGTCCCCGACTGGAAGACCGCGCGCCGGGCGGCCTGGCTCGAGAAGACGGCGATCGTCCTCTGCGACGTCGTCGGCGATTTCGACGGGCGGCCGGTCGAGGTCGCGCCGCGGCGAGTCCTCGCGCGCCAGGTGGACCGGGCCCTCGACATGGGATTCGAGGCGCGGGCGGGATCGGAGCTGGAGATGTACGTCTTTCGAGAGACGTACGAATCCGCGCGCAGGAAGCGGTTCCAGGATCTCGAGACCTTCGGCGGCTACATCGAGGACTACCACATCCTCCAGGGGACGAGGGAGGAGCCGCTCGTCGGGGCCGTCGTCCGCGGCCTCGACGCGAGCGGCGTGCCGATGGAGGGCTCCAAAGGGGAGTGGGGGCCCGGTCAGCAGGAGTTGAACGTCCGGTACTGCGAGGTCATGGAGCAGGCCGATCGAAACGTCCTGACCAAGCACGCGGCCAAGGAGATCGCCGACCGGCAGGGCTTTGCCGTGACGTTCATGGCGAAGTGGAACGAGAAGCTGGCGGGAAGCTCGCTGCACCAGCACGTCTCCCTCTGGGACGCGGCGGGGAAGGAGAATCTCTTCGCTGGCGCTTCGCCGCTCGGCCCGATCGCCGCGAGCGACCTCTTCCGGTGGTTCCTCGGCGGCTGGCTGGCCCGCGCGGAAGAGCTCGCCGCCATGGCGGCGCCCTCGGTCAATTCCTACAAGCGATTCCAGAGCGCGTCGTTCGCGCCCACGGCCATCGCCTGGAGCCACGACAACCGCACGTCGGGCTTCCGCGTGGTGGGGGAGGGCCCGTCGCTGCGGATCGAATGCCGCATCCCGGGCGCCGACGCGAATCCGTATCTCGCCTACGCCGCCGCGCTCGCCTCGGGACTCGACGGGATCGCGCGCCGCACGGAGCCGCCGCCGATCTTCCAGGGGGACGCGTACGCCGCCGGGTCGCGGCCCCGCGTCCCGCGGACGCTGCGGGATGCCACCGACCGGTTCGCGTCGAGCGCCTTCGCGCGCGAGGCGTTCGGCGAGGAGTTCGTCAACCACTACGTCCACTTCCTGCGCACCGAGCAGAGGAAGTTCGACGAGGCGGTGACGGACTGGGAGAAGGCAAGGTTCTTCGAGAGAGGATGAGAGGAAATTGTGAATTGTGAACTGTGAATTGTGAAAGCAAGCTGAGGTCGAGATGCGGCTGAAAGACAAGGTGGCGTTGATCACGGGGGCGGGGAGCGGGATCGGGCGGGAGGCGGCGATTCTCTTTGCCAGCGAGGGGGCGAGCGTCATCGTCGCCGATGTGGCCGATGCCGCCGGGAAGGAGACCGTCTCGTTGGTCGAGGCCGCGGGGGGGCGCGCGCGCTTCGTCCATGCCGACGTCTCGCGCGCCGACGAGGTCCGCGCGATGGTCGCGGCGGCGGAAGAGAGCTATGGGCGCCTGAACGTTCTCTTCAACAACGCCGGCATCTTCCCCGCCGCCGACGGGGGAGTCCTGGAGACCGACGAGGAGACGTGGGACCTCGTGATGCGCGTCAATCTCAAGGGGGTCTTTCTCGGGTGCAAGTACGGGATCCCCGCGCTCCTGCGCGCGGGGGGCGGGAGCGTCGTCAACACGGCGTCGTTCGTCGCTCTCATGGGGTCGGCGACGCCGCAGATCGCCTACACGGCGAGCAAGGGCGGGGTCCTCTCGCTCACCCGCGAGACCGCCGTCGAGTTCGCCCGCCGCAACATCCGCGTCAACGCCCTCTGCCCCGGCCCGGTGGACACGCCGCTCATGGCCGAGCTCCTCGGCGACCCCGCCCGCCGCGCCCGCCGCATGGTCCACATCCCCTTCGGCCGCTTGGCCAAGGCGTCGGAGGTGGCGCGAGCCGCCCTCTTCCTCGCCTCCGACGACTCCTCCTACGTCAACGGCGCCGCCCTGACCGTGGACGGCGGCATCACCGTCGCCTACACCACGCCGGAATAGCAGGGAGATCGCGTTGACGGCAGCAATCGTGCGTCGGCGAATCATGCCAACGCTTCCGAAAGGCCTGCCGACGCCGGTGCCGGACCGAGCCAGGAACGCGACGAACCGCGGTTGACGGGAAGAGAGACGATGCAAAAGCGCACATTGGGAAGTGGGGGCCCGGAGGTTTCGGCTCTCGGGCTCGGCTGCATGGGAATGAGCTACGGCTACGGTCCGCCCGCGGACAGGCAGGCGATGATCGCCCTCCTTCGGTCGGCCGTCGAACGAGGCGTCACCTTCTTCGACACGGCCGAAGCGTATGGTCCGTTCGCGAACGAAGAGCTGCTGGGCGAAGCCCTTGCTCTCCATGCCATCGAAAGCGCCTCCTCAAGCATCACGGGCAAGGTCGTCGTGAGCTGCTCGCTCCCGATGAATGAGGCCGACACGGGCCTCGTCATTGCCCACACCTCTTCCGGAGCCGAGGCGCTGGAAAAGAAGGTCCCGAAGGCTCGGGTCGTGTCGGCGTTCAACACCGTGCCGAGCGAGGTGCTTCCAGGCGTCTTCGAGGCCCGGCGCAGAGCCCGCAGACCAAGCCTCGTGTTCTGCGGGGACGATTCGGGCAGCAAGAAGATCGCCGCCGGCCTGATCCACGACGTGGGGTTCGACCCTGTGGACGCCGGGCCCTTACGGATCGCCCGTTACACTGAGCCGTTCGCGCTGCTCGTCGCCCGGCTCGCGTACGAGGGAGAGGGGGGGCCAGAGCTGGCATACCGTTTCGAGCGGTTTGGGAAATAGAGCCCTTCCAAGACACAGGCGAGCCTGTTTGGCTGACGCGGGGCGCTCATGAAAGGAGAGGTCCCCACATCCCGCGGCCGCGAGGCGGTTCGGAGTGCCGTCGCGAGACCTGGCGGTTTCGTGGGTTGGTGGAGCTGACCGGGATCGAACCGGCGACCTCCTGAGTGCGATTCAGGCGCTCTCCCAAACTGAGCTACAGCCCCACGCGAGGAACGCGAAGGATAGCACGCAAGTGGCGAATGCGCTTCGCGGTCTGGCTCCGGCCTTGAACTCTCTCGGCCGCCGCTCGCGAAGCGAGCGCCTCCGGCCGAAAGCCCGACGGAGATACCATCGATCGGAATGGATCACGGGATCGACCTTTCCTCGTTTCTGCTCGCGTTCGCCTCGGCGTTGCTGGGGGCCAAGCTCCTCGGGGAGGTGGCGGAGAGGCTCGGGCAGCCGGCGGTCCTCGGGGAGCTGCTCGCGGGCGTGCTGCTCGGTCCCTCGGTCCTGGGCCTCGTCTCCCTGACGGCCGGGATCCTGCTGGTGGCGGAGATCGGGGTCATCCTGCTCCTCTTCGAGGTCGGCCTGGAGACGGATCTCGCCGAGCTGGCGCGCGTCGGCGCTCCCGCGCTGGTGGTCGCTCTGGCGGGAATGGCGCTTCCCTTCCTGGGCGGCTTCTTTTTCACGCGCGTGCTCGGCCATCCGACTCTGACCGCCATCTTCGTCGGCGCCGCCCTGACGGCGACGTCGATCGGGATCACGGCGCGCGTCCTCTCCGAGTTGAAGGCCCTGTCGTCGCGCGAGGGACAGATCATCCTGGGGGCCGCGGTCGTGGACGACGTGCTGGGGCTCGTGGTCCTCGCCGTCGTCTCCCGGATCGCCGAGAGGGGAACCGTGGAGACGGCGATGGTCCTCCGGGCCACGAGCCTCGCCGTCGGATTCCTGGTCGTGGCGCTGGCGCTCGGGATCCCCCTGGGCCACCGGCTGATCGGGATCGTCGGGCGGGCCAACGTGCGCGGCGTGCTCGTGGCGGCGTCGGTTGCCTTCGCGCTGCTCGTGGCGGTCGCGGCGAAGAAGGCGGGATCGGCCGAGATCGTGGGGGCCTTCGCGACGGGGCTCGTGCTGGCGCGCACGAACCGGCGGCACGACATCACCCTCGCCCTGAAGCCGGCGGTGGATCTCTTCGCCCCGCTCTTCTTCGTCGCGGTGGGCGCGCAGGTGGACGTCGCCCTTCTGAACCCGCTCGTGCGGGAGAATCGACCCGCCCTTCTCCTCGCGCTTGGCCTGACCGTCATCGGGTTCCTCGGCAAGTTCGCGGCCGGCTTCTGCGCGTGGGGGAGAGTCCGGAGGGCCTTCATCGGCGCCGGGATGGTGCCGCGCGGCGAGGTGGGCCTGATCTTCGCGTCTCTGGGGAAGGCGACGGGCGCGCTGGCGGAGGGGGTCTTCGTGGCCGTCGTGCTCGCCGTCTTCGCGACGACGTTTCTCGCGCCTCCGCTGCTGAAGGCCTTCCGCCGGGGCGTCGGGGCCGGCGAAAAGGCGCGTTCGTGAAAGGCGCTTGACTTCCGGATTCGGCTTTCCTCCCCGGACCGAGCGGGTCGCCGCGCTCGAGCGGGCGCTCTTCGACATGCTCGTCATCGGGGGCGGGATCACCGGCTCCGCAATCGCGCGCGATGCCGCGACGCGCGGGCTAGAGGTCGCGCTGGTCGAGCGCGCAGACTGGGCCTCCGGAACATCGTGGCGGTCCACGAAGCTCGTTCACGGAGGACTGCGTTACCTCAAGACCGGCAACGTGAAACTGGTCTTCGAGTCCCTGTCCGAGCGCGACCGGCTCGTCCGGCTCGCTCCGCACCTGGTCCGGCCTGTCGAGTTCCTCTTCCCGTCCTATCGCGGGCGCGGCGTCCCGCCGTGGCTCCTGGCGCTCGGCCTGACGGCCTACGACCTGCTGGCGCTCGGGAGGTCTCACCGGTTCCACCGGCGGCTCTCGCGCGAACAGATCCTCCGGAAGGAGCCCGCGCTCGAGAGCCCGGACCTCCTGGGCGGCGCCGCCTACGCGGACGCCCGGACGGACGACGCGCGCCTGACCCTCGAGAACGTGCTCGACGCCGTTTCCCTGGGCGCCGTCGCGGTCTCGCGCCTCGAGGTGGCGGGCCTCGTCCACGACGCGTCGGGCTCGGCGAGCGGGGCGGAGGTCCGGGACCGGGAATCCGGCCGGGGCTTCGCGGTCCGCGCGCGCGTCGTCGTGAGCGCGACGGGGCCGTGGGCCGATCGCCTGCGATCGCTGGACGATCCGGGTTGCGCGCCCCTGTTGCGTCTGGCCAAGGGGGTCCACGTCACGCTGCCGGCGCGGCGCCTTCCCGTCAACTGCCCGGTCGCGTTTCCCGACTCCGGAGGACGTCTCCTGTTCGCGGTTCCCGACGGGCCGGTGACGCTCCTCGGAACGACCGACTCCGACTACGCCGGATCTCTCGACGAGGTCGTGGCGAAGCCGGCGGAGGTGGCGTATCTGCTCAAAGAGGCGAACGAGACCTTCCCGGCGTCGGGCCTGACCGGGTCCGACGTGGTGGCGACCTTCGCGAGCCTGCGTCCCCTGGTGCGCGAGCCGGGAAGACGCGTCGAGGACACGAGCCGCGAAGACGTCCTTCTCCTCTCCGCGGACGGCCTCCTGACGGCGACGGGGGGCAAGCTGACGACGCACCGCCGCATGGCGGCGCGGGCCGTGGATCGGGCGGCGCGCCTGCTGGCCGCTCGCGGGGTCGCCGTGCCCGCCGGCACGACGGAGACGAGGCCGTTTCCGGGCGCGCCCGGGAGATCCCGCGAGGAGTCCGTCACCGCGCTCCTGGAGATCGCCGCCGCCTCGGATCAAGCGATCGACGCGGGAACGGCCGATCACCTGGCGCGGCGGTACGGATCGCGGGCGGCCGAGGTCCTCGACGTCGTCGCGGGAGACGCCGCGCTCGCGCGGCCGCTCTGCCCGGGCCTCCCCGACATCGAGGCGGAGATCGTCTTCGCGGCGCGCCGCGAGGACGCCCGGTCGCTGACGGATGCCCTGATCCGCCGCACGCATCTCTTCTGGCAGGCGCCGCGGCAGGGAGAAGAGGCCGTGGAGCGGGCCGCCGCGCTGATGGCCCGAGAGCTCGGCTGGAGCGAGGCGAGGCGGGAGTCGGAGATCGCCGGCTATCGGGGGGAGGTCGCGCTCTCGCGGCGGTTCCGCGCTACTTCCTGAGGTCGGCGATGGTCGTGCCGAGGAGCGCCCGCCGCTCCGCCTGCAGCCGCTCGAAGAGAGGAGACAGCAGTTCGACGACCCGGTCCCCCTCCTCGGGGGTGATCGTGTAGAGGTTGGGCGAGACCGCGTCCACGACCTGGGCGACCGTGATCTTCCGCGCCGATTTCGCGAGCGAGTAACCGAGCGCGGCGTCCCCCTCGATCAGTCCCTTCTCCCTCATGCATTCGAGGAGCCTCTCCGCGTCGGTCGCGGAGGCCTCCTGCTCGGTATACAGCTCGCGCAGGGCGTGCGTCCCGCCCTGGGAGAGACGCAGGAGCATCCGGACCGCGTTCTCCGCCTCGCCGGCCCGCGGCCCGCCGATCGTGCGGCGGCCGGCGGTCTGCGTCTGGAGCACGTGGGTGAGCTCGACGCCGAGCAGGATCAAGACCCACACGAAATAGACCGAGAGGAGCGTCAGGAGGACCAGCGTGAGAGACCCGGTGATGAGGTTCACGCGGGAGAGCGCCTTGACGTAGAGGCCGAAGAGGAAGCGCAGCAGCTCGAGCGCCGCCGCCACCGCGCCGCCGGCGGGCGCGGCGCAGGTCCAGCGGACGTGCGCGTTGGGGAGGAACCTGTAGAGGAGCGTCAGGGCCGCGAACTCGACGGCGAGGGGGAAGAGAAAATCGGTCGCGGGCGCGGAGAGGATGTCGTTGGCCATGGCGAAATGTTTCAAGAAGCGCACGCCGAGAGCGATCGAGCCGACGAGCAGGCCGAACGCGAAGAGGACGAGCGTGTACACCGCGACGCGGTGAAGCAGGTTGCGCCGGCGGGGCGCACCCCAGACCGTGTTGACGATGCCCTCCACGATGAAGAGGAGGCGCAAGGACGCCACGATCAGCACGGCGAGGCCGATCCCGGTGATCGTCGTGGACTGCGCGATGAAGTCCCGGAGGTTCTCCGTGACCTGCGCCGTGTGGTAGGGGAGGACGATGTTGACGAGGTCGAAGATCGCGGCGACGTTCTGCTTGAAGAAGGTGGCCAGGAAGAGCGCGAACGTCGCCAGCAGCGGAACGGCGGTCAGCATCGTCGAGAAGGAGAGGGAGGCGGCCAGATCGGCGCCGCGGTCCGCGCGGAAGCCGCGATACGTCTCGACCATGATGTTCCAGGCGGTCACGAGGAGCCGGAGCGGAGCCTGGGGGATCCACGGGTTCCGCGCGCGGGCCTTCTGGACGACCGAAGTGACCGGACGTCTCACACGGTCCCCGGCGCGCGAGAGAAGGCGGTGCTCATCGTGCGGAGTGTCTAGGGTATATGATCCGCGTTTTGGAACCGGAGGTGAAGGATGGCGAAAGAGACTCCGTTCGACCGCGCCCGCGACTTCGTCGAAGAGAAGATCGATCAGACCAAGGAGGTCCTGGGCGATTCGTACACGAAGGCGCGCGAGCAGTTCGACGACGTGAGCGACGACGTCCGCAAGGGCGTGAAAACGGCCGCCCGCCGCATCGAAAAGGACTACGGCGACGTGTGGAGCGACGCGCTCCGTTACGTCAAGGAGAATCCCGGGACCGCGGTCGCGATTTCCCTCGGCGTCGGTTTCCTCCTCGGATTCCTGGTCCGCGGCGGAGACGATTAAGCCGGGGTTTCAAGTTTCAAGTTTCAGGTTTCAGGAAGGCCTGGCGCTGTCGTGGCCACCGGAAACCTGGAACCGGAAACCTGGAACCCGTGTCTGGAACCGTCGCGGTGGACGCGACATAATCCCCTCGTGACATACAAATCGGGTCACCCCGCGCTCTCGACGTTCGCGTCGAGCGCGGGTTGAGCCTGCAAGATCGGTCAGTTCGACCTTTCCGCGCTTCTCGCGAGGCTGCCGGCCCCGGCGGACCCGAACCTGCTGGTGGGCAACGCCCATGCCGACGACGCGGCCGTGTACCGGATCGGGGCGGGGCGGGTCCTCGTCCAGACGGTAGACTTCTTCACGCCCGTCGTGGACGACCCCTTTCTCTTCGGCCAGATCGCGGCGGCCAACGCGCTTTCCGACGTCTATGCGATGGGGGCGCGTCCCGTGCTCGCCCTCGCGCTCGCCGCGTTTCCGACGGGGGCCCTGCCGCCGGAGGTCCTGGAGGAGATCCTCCGGGGAGGCGTCGAGAAGGTGGCGGAGGCCGGAGCGGTCGTCGGCGGAGGGCATTCGATCGACCTCGACGTTCCGGTCTACGGCCTCGCTGTAACGGGACTCGCGGAGGAGTCGCGGATCACGCGCAATGCCGGCGCGCGGCCGGGCGACGCGCTCGTGCTGACGAAGCCCCTCGGAATCGGCGTGACGGTCTGCGCGGGGCGCGCCGACACGCTGGCTTCCGGGAGCGCCGGAGGTTTCTTCCACAGGCGCCTCCTCTCCGATCGGGAGCTCGAGGAGGCCGTTGGAGTCATGGCGGCGTTGAATCGCCCCGCGGCGGAGGCGATGGAAGGCTTCGAGATCCACGCGGCAACCGACATCACGGGCTACGGGCTTCTCGGCCACGCCCACGAAATGATGTCGGCCTCGAAGACGACGGCGGAGTTCGAAGTGGAGAAGATCCCGTTCCTGCCCGCCGCCCGGCGGCTGGCGGCCAGGGGGATCGCCCCGGACGGCTCCCGCGTCAACGTCCGGAACTTGAAGCCGCGATCCGCGAGCGGGCCCGGCGTCACCGATGAGGACTTCCTCCTGCTCTGCGACGCCCAAACGTCCGGAGGGCTCCTCGTCGCGCTCGCGCAGGAGTCGGCGGAAACCTACGCCGCTCGCTGCCGGGAGCGAGGAGCGGTTCAGGCATCCGTGGTCGGAACAGTCGTCGAGCGCGGCGACACGCTCCTGCGGGTAGTCAAGTGAGGAATCGCGACTGGTAAGGAGACAAGATGCCGAGAAACGATGACGAGGAGTGGACCGAGGTCGCGTCGACCGGAAACGAGGAGGAGGCCGCGCTGATCGCGGGACTGCTCGAGTCCCAGGAGATCCCCTGCGAAGTCGAGAGGCCGAGCGGCGGCTCTCCCTGGCCCGAAAACATCGGCGCGTTCGGCGTGTCCCGGGTCATGGTTCCCCCCGAGCGCGCGGCCGAAGCGCGCGCCCTGCTCGAGCGGCGCGAGCGCGAGTTCGAGCGCGGCGAAGAGCCCGATTCGGAGGGCAGCGAAGGCGAATGACGCTTCGCCTGGGCTCGAAGCTGGGGCGGTTCGAGATCACGGGCGTCCTCGGGGAAGGCGCGATGGGAACGGTCTACCTGGCGCACGACCCGCAGATCGAGCGGCCCGTCGCGATCAAGACGCTCCGCCTGGAGGCGGGAGGGGAGCAGGCGCAGGAGATCGCGAACCGTTTCCAGAAGGAAGCGAAGCTCGCGGGGCGGCTCCAGCACCCTAACATCGTCACGATCTACGAGGCCGGGCGGGACCAGGGCGTGGATTTCATCGCCATGGAGTTCATCGACGGGGAGCCGCTCAACCGCATGCTCTCGAAGACCGACTTCTCCCTCCCCCAGCGAGTGGAGGTCGTCCGCCAGGTCGCCCTGGCGCTCGAGCATGCCCACGAAAGGGGAGTGCTCCACAGGGATATCAAGCCGGGCAACATCCTCATCACGCGCGAGGGGCGCGTCAAGGTGGCCGACTTCGGCATCGGCAAGCTGATCACGGCCGGCGCCGACCTGACGCGGACCGGCCAGATGATCGGCAGCCCGGCCTACATGTCGCCCGAGCAGATCCGCGGCGAGAAGCTCGACGGGAGGAGCGATTTCTTCTCCCTGGGCGTCGTCTTCTACGAGCTCCTGACGGGATCGCGCCCGTTTCCCGGAGACACGATCACGACGCTCGTGTACCAGATCCTGCACACCGAGCCGCGGGATCCCCTGCAATTGCGATCGGACCTGCCTTCCGCCGCCCGCGAGGTGTTCGCGCGGCTCCTCGCCAAGTCGCCGGGCAAGCGTCCCGCCGGCCCGAAGGAGTTTCTCCGCGAGGTCGGCTCGATTGAGGAGGAGTTGGGCGAGCCTGCCGCGGGGATCGGGGCGGCGTCCGGCTCCTGGCGGGAGCCGCGCACCGGCGGGCTCGCCGGCGAGGAAGAGGTCATCCCCTCCGAAGCGGCGGCGGCGCCGCGACCCTCCGCCTCGGCCCTGACGTACCTGCTCGGGGCGGCGGCGGTGGTTCTGGCGGCGGCCATCCTCATCGCGATCTGGCGCCGGACGAGTCGGCCGGCGGAGAGCGGCGCCGCGCCGGCGCGGCCCTCCGCCGTTCCCACGGCGGTTGCGGCTCCGACGGCCGCCGCCGTCGAAGCGCCCGCACCCGCGCCCGCTCCGATCGAGACGGTGGCGCCCCTTCCGACGCGGGGTCCGCGCGAAGCCTCCGCCGCGAGCGTGGGGGCGCCGCGGTCGGTCGAGGGCGTCCCCCCAAGACGCGCGACGGCGCCCACCCTGGCCGCCCGGGCCCAACCTCCTCACGCGGTCGAGCCGCCCGAGGCGTCCCTTCCCTCGGGACCGCCCGTGGACAAGGTCTATCGCACTCGCCGGTTCGCCAAGTTCGGCGTGAGCCCGGACCAGGCCCGCATCTTCCTCGACGGCCGTTACGTCGGCGTCGCCGACGACTGGGACGATCACGGCGGCGGGAAGACGCTGGAGATCGGCCGGGAAGGATCGCACCGCGTGAAGCTGGAGCTGCCGGGCCATCGGACCATGCAGCTGGAGATCGTGGTGACGCCCGGGGCCGAGGACGACACGGTGGACATTGGCGACGAGTTGAAGCAGGAGTCGAAGGTCTCCTTCACCAAGGTCCCCAAGCTCGACGACCGCACCGTCGGCCCCGTCGAGTTCACGGTGGACCCGCCCGACGCCGCGGTCTCGGAGGGGGGCCACGTCCTGGGCCGCGCGTCCTCCTTCGGTCCCGGCTCGCCGCTCCGGCTCTCGGGGCCCATGGCGCACGACCTCGTGCTGTCGGCCCCGGGGCGCAGGTCCAGGACCGTCCGCATCCTCGTCGCCTCCAACGCCGACCGCGACGTCGCGAAGGTCAAGGAAACGCTCAAGAAAGAGTAGGTTTCAAGTTTCCCGTTTCAGGTTTCAGGACGACGACGCTCCTTGGAACTTGAAACCTGAAACCTGAAACCCATTCCGCGTGTGTTGTGCTAATTTCCCCTCTTCATGTCGGCCCACGCCGAAACCGCGACACTGAAGCGAACGCCCCTTTACGCGCTGCATCGCGAGCTCGGGGCGAAGCTGATCGATTTCGGAGGGTGGGAAATGCCGGTGCAGTATCAGGGGATCCTCGAGGAGCACCGGGCCGTGCGCGAGCGGGCCGGCATCTTCGACGTCTCGCACATGGGCGAGCTCGAAGTGAGCGGCGGCGGCGCCCTGGCGGCGCTGCAGCGGCTCACTCCCAACGACGTCTCGAAGCTCGCGGACGGACGCTGCCACTACTCCGCGTTTCTCACCGAGCGGGGAACGTTCGTGGACGACCTCCTCATCTACCGGAACGCCGCGGACTCCTACATGGTCGTCGTCAACGCCTCCAACACCCCCAAGGACTTCGCCTGGGCGCGGGAGCGCGCCGGCGGCGGGGTCGCCGTCGAGAACCGGAGCGACGACTACGCTCTCATCGCGGTGCAGGGCCCGGCCGCTCCCGCCATCGTCGCGCGAATCTGCGCGAGCGACCTGTCGCACCTTCCCTACTACGGGTTCCGGCGGACCGAGGCGCTCGGCCGGCCGGCCCTCGTCTCCCGCACCGGCTATACCGGCGAAGACGGATTCGAGATCTACATCGCGCCGGAGTCGGCCGAAGCGGTCTTCCGGGGACTGCTCGAGGCGGGAAAACCCGAGGGGATCGCTCCCTGCGGCCTCGGGGCTCGCGACACGCTGCGGCTCGAAGCGAAGATGGCGCTCTACGGAAACGACATCGACGACACGGTGACTCCCTGGGAGGCGGACCTCGGCTGGATCGTGAAGATGAAGAAGGGGGAGTTCCTCGGACGCGAGGCGCTCGAGCGGCAGAAGGTGCAGGGAGTCCCGCGCAAGCTCGTGGGCTTCGAGATGACGGACCGCGGGATCGCCCGCCACGGGTATCCCGCCGCGACGCCGGCGGGGCCGGGGGTGGTGACCTCCGGCACACACTCGCCCACGCTCGGGCGGCCGATCGGCCTGGCGCTCCTGCCCACCGCGGCCACTCCGGTCGGGACGGAATTCTCCGTGGACATCCGGGGAAGACAGGCGCGCGCGAGGGTGGTCGAGACCCCGTTTTACAGAAGGAAGAAGGAGGCGACGGCGTGAACCCGGAAAACCTGCATTACGCGGCCAGTCACGAATGGGTCCGGGTGGACGGGGAGACCGGAACGATCGGGATCAGCGACCACGCGCAGAAGGAGCTGGGCGAGATCGTCTATCTCGAGCTGCCCGAGGTGGGGCACGTCTTCAACGCGGAAGACGAGTTCGGCACCGTCGAATCGGTCAAGGCGGTCTCCGAGCTCTTCACGCCGGTGTCGGGCGAGGTCGTCGAAGTCAACAAGGGGGCGATCCAGGAGCCGGGCATCGTCAACGACGATCCGTACGGCGACGGCTGGCTCATCAAGGTCAAGCTCTCGACGGACCAGGAAATCTCCAGGCTCATGTCCGCCGATCGGTACGCCGAGTATCTGAAGGAGGAAGAGAAGGAGAAATGAAGTTCCTACCGGTCTCGGAGGCGGACCGGGCGGCGATGCTCGCCGCGATCGGCGCGCCCTCGGTGGACGCTCTCTTCGCGGCCATTCCCGCCGAGGTCCGCCGGGAGCCGGAGCTTCCACCGCCCCTCTCCGAGATCGAGATCCGCCGGCTCTTCGGAGGCCTCTCCGCCCGGACCGCGAATGCCCGCGACACCGCCTTCTTTCTGGGCGCCGGTCTCTACAACCACTACGTCTCGTCGATCGCCGACCAGATGCTCTACCGGGCGGAGTGGCTGACGTCCTACACGCCGTACCAGCCGGAGGTTTCGCAGGGCACGCTCCAGTCCATCTTCGAGTTCCAGACGCACATCTGCCTTCTGACCGGCCTCGATGTCGCCAACGCGTCGCTCTACGAAGGCGCGTCGGCGTTGGTGGAGGCGCTGCTCATGGCCGAGCGCCTGGTCCGGGGGAGGCGCAAGGCGGTTCTTTCGCGGGGCATCCACCCCCAGTATCTCGAAACGGTCCGGACCTATTTCGCCAACCTCGGGCTCGACGTCGTGGAGGTCCCGCTCTCGAAGGAGGGCGTGACCGATGCGGCGCTGCTGGAAAGCGCGGTGGACGAGACGACATTCGCCGTGGCCGCGCAGTCTCCCAATTTCCTGGGGCTCGTCGAGGACTGGGGCGTCTCGTCGAACGCGGCGAAAGCCAGAGGCGCCCTGTCCGTGGCGGTCGTCGCGGAGGCGGCTTCGCTCGCGCTTCTGGCGCCTCCCGCCGCCGGCGGGGCCGACATCGCCTGCGGCGAGGCGCAGTCGCTCGGCGTTCCGATGCACAACGGCGGGCCGCTCCTGGGGTTTCTCGCCTGCCGCTCGGAGCACCAGCGGCAGATCCCCGGGCGCCTGGTCGGGCAGACCCACGACGCGGAGGGCCGCCGCGCCTTCTGCCTGACGCTCTCGACCCGGGAGCAGCACATCCGCCGCGAGAAGGCGACCTCCAACATCTGCACCAACCAGGGCCTGATGGCCCTCGCCTCGAACATCCACATGTCGCTGCTCGGAAAGCGGGGGCTGCGCGAGGTCGCCGAGCAGTCCCACGCCAAGGCGGAATACCTGAAGGGGGAGATCGCGAAGCTCCCGGGCTACCGCGTCCCCTACGCCGGGCCGACGTTCAACGAGTTCTGCGTCGAGGCGCCCGGGCCGGCCGCTCCGCTCCTCTCGCGCCTCGCGGGCCAGGGGATCCTCGCGGGCGTGCCCCTCTCGCGGTTCGGTCCGGGCGCGGAGAACCGTTTCCTGACCGCGGTCACGGAGCTGAACACCCGCGAGGAGATGGACCGCCTGGCCGCGGCGCTGAAGGCGGCACGATGAGCGTGGAGCTGGAAGAGGAGGCGGCGCAGCCGCGGGACCGCGCCCGTCCCGAGCCGCGGCACGAGCCGCTCGTCTTCGAGCGGTCGGGCGAGGGGAAGATCGGTTACTCGCTGCCGCCGCTCGACGTCCCGCCGGCCCTCGCGATTCCGGAGCACCTGCGGCGGGGACCGATCGAGGGGGAAACGGAGATCTCGGAGGTCGAAGTCGCGCGCCACTTCACGCGCCTCTCGCGGCTCAACTTCTCCATCGACGAGGGGCTCTATCCGCTCGGCTCCTGCACGATGAAGCACAACCCACGGACGAACGAGGAGGTCGCGCGCCTCCCCGGGTTCGCCGCCTCCCATCCGTTCGCGCCCGAGGAGGTCTCGCAGGGGACGCTCGAGCTTGCCTGGCGCCTGGAGCAGGCCTTGATCGAGCTGACGGGCCTCTCCCGCGTGACGCTGCAGCCTTCGGCCGGCGCCCAGGGGGAGCTGGCCGGGATCCTGATGATCCGGGCCGCGCTCGCGAAGAGCGGCAATCCGCGCGAGGTCGTGCTCATTCCGGATTCCGCGCACGGGACCAACCCGGCCTCGGCGCACTTCGCCGGTTACCGGGTCCGGGAGTTGAAGTCCAACGCCCGGGGGACCCTGGACCTCCACGTGCTCGAGGAGGCGATGACCGGGGACGTCGCGGCGCTCATGCTGACCGTCCCGAACACGCTCGGAATCTTCGAGAGCCAGATCCTCGAGATCGCCCGGGTCGTGCACGGAAAAGGGGGCTACCTCTACTGCGACGGCGCCAACTTCAACTCCTTTGTCGGCGTCGCAACGCCCGGCCGCATGGGCATCGACGTCATGCACATGAACCTGCACAAGACCTTCTCGACGCCGCACGGCGGGGGAGGGCCGGGGTCCGGGCCCGTGGCCGTGACGGAGAAGCTCGTGCCTCACCTCCCGCGACCGACGATCGAGCGGCGTCCCGACGGGACCTTCACGCTCGACTACGACCGCCCCGACTCGATCGGCCGCCTGCGCACTTTCCTCGGCAACTACGGCATGTTCGTGCGGGCCCTTGCTTACATCGGCGCCTACGGAAACCGGATCGGGGAGGTCGCGCGCGGCGCCGTGCTCAACGCGAACTACATCCGCGCCGGCCTGACCGGCGTCTATCACCTGAAATACGACGCGCCTTCGATGCACGAAGTGGTCTTCTCCGACAAGAAGCAGGCCGAGCGCGGGGTCCACGGCATGGACATCGCGAAGCGCCTGATGGACTTCGGCTTCCACCCGCCCACGATCTCCTTCCCCCTCATCGTGCATGGCGCGCTCATGATCGAGCCTACCGAGACGGAGGGGAAGCCCGGCCTCGATGCCTTCATCTCCGCGATGCGCCGGATCGCCCGCGAGGCCGAGGAGAATCCAGACATCGTTCTCAAAGCCCCGCACACGACGCCGGTCAAGCGCGTGGACGAAGTCGCCGCCGCGAGAAACCTCGTCCTGCGCTGGCGCCCGCAAGGCGGCAAGCGCGACACCTAGCGCCCTGCAACGCTTGACGTGATCGTGGCGAAAAACTCGCCCCGGAGCCGGCGTCGTTCTCTGGCCGCGGCAGGGCCGTCGCCTGCCGACGAGGGAGGCGGACCGGCACCGGGCGGATTTCGAAGGAACACTCGTATCGGTCGGAGCGTCGGGTGACGCCCATCCCGCTCTGCGATATCCTCCGGGCGCACCTATGTCCTCCGCGTTCCAGCGAAAATGTCCGCTCTGCGGCGGAGACTTGATCCGCTCGGCGCACTCCACCTTCTATTTCTGGAGGAAGCCCTGGAGGCGGACGCTCTTCGACTGGGGAAACGAGCGCATCTATCCCTGGGCCTGCATGGGGTGCGGGGTCGTCCTCCTCTATCTCGACCGGCTGCCCGCGGTGGCCGGGGAATACAAGACGGCGCGGGACGCCTCCGTCGCGCCGAAGGCACAGCCGGCCCACTTCAAGTCGTGATTTCCGTCTCGTACCTCGACGGGCGGCGGCTGGCGCGAGCCGTCATCGCGGGTTCGCGCTTCGTCGGAGAGCGGGCGGAGCCGTTGAACAAGATCAATATCTTCCCGGTCCCCGACGGCGACACCGGAACCAACCTGGCCTCGACGCTCCGGAAGGTCTCGGCGGGCATCGCGAGCCTCCGCCAGCGGCATGTCCGCGAGATGTCGCGCGCCCTGGCCGAAGAGGCCGTGGCCGGCGCCCGCGGCAACTCCGGCGCCATCATGGCCCAGTTCTTCTGCGGGTTCTCCGAGGCGCTGCCGGACGTGTCGCGGGCCTCGACCCGGGACTTCGCCGCCGCCGTCGTCGGGGCGGCCGAGTCCGCATACGGGGCGATCGCGCGGCCCGTCGAGGGCACGATCCTGACGGTCATCCGCGACTGGGCGAACGCGGTCCGGCGTCGGGCCGGCGAGGACTCCGACTTCGCGCGGCTCCTGCCCGAGTCGCTCCGGGAAGCGAAGAAGTCGCTCGAGAACACGCCCAACCAGATGAAGGCCCTGAAGAAGGCGGGCGTCGTGGACGCGGGAGCGCAGGGCTTCGTCTATCTGCTCGAGGGGATCGTCCGGTACATTCAGGAGGCCTCCCGCCACGGGCCGCCGGAAGCGCCGCCGGAAGAGGTCAAGGCGGCGGTCTTCGAGAAGCAGCTCGAGTCGATCCTCTTCCGTTACTGCACCGAGGTCCTGCTCGAGGGTGAATCGCTCGACAAGAGCGCGCTCCGAAGGGAAGCGGCCCTGCTCGGAGACTCCATCGTCATCGCCGGCAGCTCCTCGAAGGTCCGGCTGCACGTGCACACCAACGAGCCGGAGAAGCTCTTCGAGATGGCGGCGCGCCTGGCGGAAGTGGCCCAGACCAAGGTCGAGGACATGCGCGCCCAGCACGAGACCCGCTTCGATCAGAACCGGGCGGCGCGCGTCGCGGTCGTGACCGACTCGACCTGCGACCTGCCGCCGACGCTCCTGGAGGAGCTGAACATCGGGGTCGTGCCGGTCCGCGTCTATTTCGGATCGGAGAACTACCTCGACAAGGTGACCCTGACGCCGTCGGAGTTCTACGCTCGCTTCGCGGTGACGACGCAGGTTCCGAAGACCTCGCAGCCTCCTCCCGCGGATTTCACGCAGGTGTATCAGAACCTCGCGACCCACGCCGGCTCGATCGTCTCGATCCACCTCTCCGCCGCCGTCTCCGGGACCTACCAGGCGGCGATCGTCGGCGCGCGCCCGGTCGAGAAGACGCTTCTCACGCACGTGGACAGCCGCAACGTCTCCGTCGGCCTGGGGCTCGTCGTGCGCGCCGCCGCCGAGGCGGCCGCCGCCGGCAGGAACGCCGACGAGGTCGCGCGGATCGCCCGCGACGCGGCGGACCGCGCCCGGCTCTTCATCGCCGTGCCGACGCTGGAGCACCTCGTGCGGGGCGGCCGCGTTTCCCCCTTGAAGGGGCTGCTCGCGAGGGTCCTCGGGCTTCTGCCCGTCCTCACGCTCTCGGCAGACGGGACCGCGGAGCCGGCGGCGAAGGCCCGCGGTTTTGCCGCGGCGCGCCGGAAGATGATGGCGCTGCTCTTCGAATCTGCGGAGGCGGGAAACGGAGAGGGCCGGCGCTTCGGCGTGGCTCACTGCGACGCCGAGGAGCTGGCGGAGTCGCTCGCGAAGGAGATCCGGCAGCGCTACCCGGAATCCGACGTCATGATCGTCGAATGCGGCCCCGCGCTCGGAGCGCACGGAGGGCCGGGCGCGGTCGCGGTCGCGGTGCTGCCGTAGCGCGGCTTCGCCGCGCGGTCCAAAGTCCAAAGTCCAAAGTCCAAGGTCCAAGGAGGCCCGTGCTACTTTGGACATTGGACCTTGGACCTTGGACTCCGTCTGGACCGTCGGCCACTCGAATCACCCGCTCGAGAGATTCCTCGGGATCCTGAACGCGCATGGCATCCGGCGCGTGATCGACGTCCGACGGTTTCCGGCGTCGCGCAAGTGGCCTCATTTCAACGCCGCGAGTCTCGGGCGGAGTCTTCCGGAGGCGGGGATCGGCTACGCGGGGCTGCCGGAGCTGGGCGGGCGGCGCAAGGCCCGGGCCGATTCGCCCCACAAGGCGTGGAGAGTCGAGGCCTTCCGCGGGTATGCCGACTTCATCGACACGCCGGAGTTCACCTCGGGGCTCGGCCGCGTCCTGGAGTTGGCGAAGGGAAGCCGGTCAGCATTGATGTGCGCCGAGGCGCTGCCCTGGCGCTGTCATCGCTCGCTCATCGCGAATGCTCTCGTCGCCCGCGGATGGGAGGTCCTCGATATTCTGTCGGAGAAAGAGGCGCGGCCTCACGAGCTCCCGGCGTTCGCGCGCCTGGAGGGATCCCGCGTGATCTACGACGGCGAAGAGTCGCCGCTCACACCTGAAACCTGAAACCTACGTCTCCCTGCGCGCGCCGAGGAGCAGGACATCGGCCGGTCCCGGGGAAATGCCGGCATCCTTCCAGCCGGCGACCGCTCGATCGAACGCGGTCCGCAGCGGCCCGGCCGCCGCCGCCGTCGCCAGCTCCTCGAGAAGCTGCTCCGGGGGGCGCCAGGTGTTGTCGAACTGCAGGCGTTCGAGACCGCTCGACGCCACGATGGCCAGGTCTCCGGGCATGGTCTCGCACGTCGCCGTCCTGCACTCTTCGTTTTCCGACGCGGCGAGGCGCAGCGCCTTGCCTTCCCTCAGAAGACAGGGGAGGGGGGCGCGGGCGGCGGAAAGCCAGAGGCGCGGCCCCTGCCACCGCGCGGCCGTGACGGAACAGGAGGGAGCGGCCTTCCGGATCCTTCCGAGGATCTCGGCCGGAGTGGCCGACCCGAGCAGGCCGCGTCCGGCGGCGAGGCCGCCGGACAGAGCGCGGACGGATACTTCGGTGACGTCGGCGGCCTCCAGGAGGAGAAGCGCGAGGAATCCGTTGCCGGACTCCGCGGCATAGGCGATCAGGCTTCCTTCCGTCGCGTCCCAGTTGAGCGCCGCCGACTCGAATCCCGGCGATGCCGGCCAGGCTTCCGGCGCGAGCAGCGCCCGGACGCCCCGCAGCGCCGCGGTCGCGCCCTCCCGCCGCGCCCGGGAGACCGCCGCTTCATGCTCCCGCACGCCCTGGACCGCGAGCGCCGAGTGCGTGCCGACTTCCGCGAGGAACTCCTCGTCTTCCTTCGTGAAGGTCTTGTTGCGTTTGTTCAGCAACTCGACGACCCCCACGATCTCTCCCGCGGGCGTCGTCATCGGCGCGGCCAGGATCGTGCTCGTCCGGAAGCCCGACGAGGCGTCCGTGTCCGAATCGAACCGCCGGTCCCCGTAGGCGTCGGTGATGTTGACGATCTCGCCCGTCTTCGCCACCGTTCCGGCGATGCCGCGGCCGAGCGGAAGCCGGATGGGAGCGACCGAGCCTCCCTCGAGAATCTGGCTGACGATCGTGTCGGAGCCCGGGTCTCTCAGGAAGATGGTGCCGCGCTCGGCGTCGGTCTCCGAGGTCGCGGTCCTCAGGATGATCCTCAGGGTCTCGGTCGGGTCGAACGTGGCCGCGAGCGACTTGTTCGCCTCGAGAATGACCATGAGCTTGACCATCTTGGCCCGCGTGACCGACACCTCGGCCAGGACCCGGTCCAGAACGCTCCCCTCGAACGCGGCGATGGCGTCGGCGAGCGCGTCGGCATCGCAGAACCGCGCCTGCGGGTCCCTGGCGATCGTCCGATCGAGGATCGAGAGGAGCTCGGGGGGCAGGTCCGGCCGGAACGTCGCCGCCGGAGGGGGCGCTTCCTTGATGATCCGGCGAACCAGACGCGACGTGTCGTTGTCGTCGAAGGGGACCCGTCCCGTGAACATCTCGAAGAGGACGACTCCCATCGCGTAGACGTCGGTCAGGACGCTCGGCGCGCCGCCCCGCAGCAGCTCCGGCGCGAGGAACTGGGGGGTTCCCGGCACGGTCTCTTCCTCTCCATGGGAGACGGCCGTCTCGACGGCGATCCCGAAGTCCATGAGCTTGGGCGTTCCATCCTTCGTGACGATGACGTTCTCAGGCTTCAGATCCCGGTGCAGCACGCCGATGCGGTGGGCCGCCGCGAGACCCCGGCAGATCTTCTTGGCGATCGCGAGGCCGCTCCCCAGGGGAAGGACGCGCTCGTCGGTCTCGATATCCTTCAGGGTCCGCCCCGGAACGAACTCCATGGAGACGAACTCCTCGCCGTTCAACTCGACGAGGTCGTAGACGCGGCACACGTTCTCGTGCGTCACGCGGCGGGACAGGATGATCTCGCGCCGGAGAGTCTGTTGCCGCTCCGGCGACATGCGGTCGGGGCGGATGCGCTTCAAGGCGATGTCCTGGTCGAGCTTGACGTCGCGGGCCCGGTAGACGACCCCCATGCCGCCGTAGCCGAGGACCGATTCGATCCGGTAGCGCTCGCCGAGAAGCGTCCCGGACTCGAGAGGCCGGTCGGCCGACGGCCCCGGCCGCTTCCCGACGGATTCGCGCGTGGGAGAGTCGCTGTCGCGGGACACGCCGGGATTGTATGGCCTTTGACTTCGGCCCCGAGGGGGCATAGATTTGCTGTTCAAAGCCTTGAAAGCAGAGTTTTTTAGGAGGACAGAAGCCGTGGCAAGACCTCTTCGGGTCCGATTTTGCACTGTCTCCCTTCCAATGGCGTTCCTGTTGTTCCTGGCTGCGGCACCGGCATTCCCGGCAGGCTTCCAGGTCAATTCGCAGGGGGCGCGGGCGATGGGCATGGGCCTCGCGTTCGCGGCGGTGGCCAACGACCCCTCGGCCATTTTCTTCAACCCCGCGGGACTCGGCTGGCAGAAGCACTTCGAGGCCGAGATCGGCAGCTCGTTCATCACCAAGACGCAGGGTGACTTCGCCGGCGAGAACCCGTTTCCGGGGATCGGCAACTCCGAAAAGGAGCACAAGACGACCTTCGTCCTGCCGACGGTCTACGTGGTGGCCCCCCTGACCTCCGAGATCAACCTGGGGCTGGGGATCTTCGCGCCGTACGGCCTCGGGTTCCGCTGGGACAACGCCGAGACGTATTCCGGGCGCTTCATCGGGCAGAACGCGGTTATCCAGTCGACGGACCTGAATCCCGTTCTCTCCTTCCAGGCGACGCCGGCGATCGCGATCGCCGTCGGCGCCGACTACCGGTTCTCCAAGGTGCAGCTGGAGAAGAACCAGGCGGCGATCAACCCGTTCACCAACTCGGTCGTGGACGTGGCGCACGTCAAGCTGAACAGCGAGCTGACGGACAACCACGGCTGGGGGTGGAACGCGGGCATCCTGGTCCGCCCGGTCCCGCAGCTCTCCTTCGGGGCGGCCTACCGGAGCAAGATCAAGGTGGACTACGAGGGGACCGCCAAGTTCGAGCAGCGGCTGACGGGCAACGCGCAGTTCGACGGGATCGTGGCCTCGCAGCTGCCGACGGGAAACCACCCGGTCACGACGAGCATCGAGTTTCCCGGCAGCCTGAACCTCGGCGCCGCCGTGACGCTTCCGGGACAGTTCACGATCTCCGGCGAAGCGGACTGGACGGAATGGTCGAAGTTCCAGACGCTGGACATCCTCTTTCCGGACCTGACGGGGAGGGACCTGCACCGGAACATGGCGTGGAAGAACTCCTGGGCCTATCGCGTCGGGCTCGAGAAGAAGTTCTCCAACATGGCGGTGCGGGCCGGCTACTACCGGGACAAGACGCCGCAGCCGGTCGCGAACGCCGGCCCCATCCTCGCCGACAACGACCGCGACGCCTACACTCTCGGTTTCGGTTACGACACCGATCGCTGGGGGGTGGACATCTCCGACCTCTACATCAAGTTCAAGACGCTGGACACGGCGGGGCGCTCGCAGGACAACTACTTCGGCATCTACAAGGAATCCTCGAACGTCTTCGCGTTCAGCCTCCGGGTTTCGTTCTAACCGAGGAGATGACGATGAACAAAAAGATTCTCCGCGCGCTCCCGATCGGCGCCGTCCTGGCGCTTCTCGCGGTCGGACCTGCCATGGCGCAGGCGCCGAACTTCACGAAATACGTGGCCCTGGGGGACAGCTACGGGGCAGGCTTTTCTTCCGGCTGCCTCGTCGTCCGGAACCAGCAGTTCTCCTACCCCGCCACTCTGGCAAGGCAGTTCGGCGTTTCCGGCTTTCAGCAGCCCACCGTCTCGGACCCGGGAATCCCGACCTGCATCGGCTTGAAGAGCCTCGTGCCCTCGGTGACCTTCGGGCCGATCTCGACGGGCACCGGCGCGCCGACCAACGCGCTCCTCTCGCGCGCCTACGACAACATGTCCGTGCCCGGGTACAAGATCGCCGACGTCTCCGACACCGTGACCGGAGGCGCGGCCGACCTCGTGCTGCGCGGACAGGGAACGGCGCTGGCGCAGGCGCTCTCCCTGAACCCCACGTTCATCACTCTCGGGATCATCGGCAACGACATCCTGACAGCGGGCGGGGCGGGGTTCCTCCTGGACGGGGTGACGGCGACACCGCTTTCCGTTTTCACGGCCAAGTACAATGCCGTGGCCGCGGCCCTGAAAGCGACCGGCCGGACCGGAGTGTTTCTCGGGACGCCCGAGTTGCACCTGATCCCGCTCGCCAGCACGCTCCCCCCGGTCGTCCTGAATCCCGCGACCAACACGCCTCTCATCGTCTCGGGGGCGACGGTCCCGCTGCTGGGCCCGCGGACGACCTCGACCTGCTCGACGGCGCCCTGTCCGCTGCCCGCCGGCACGCTCGTCACGCTCGGAGCGAACGCTCCGCAGGCGGCCCTGGGCGGGAAATCGCTTCTCGGAGTGGGTTTCGGCATTCCGTGCGCGGTCGCCCCGACGCTTCCCCAGTGCGGCACGCCGCTTCCCGACGGCGGTTTCGTGCCGCCCGCGACCGTCAACATCGGCGTCTTGCTCTATCCCGACGAGGTCGCCGCCATCGATCAGCGGATCAAGGACATGAACATGGCCATCAAGGCGTTGGCGGAGTCGAACGGTTTCAAGTACTTCGACTTCTATGCCTTCGCGCAGGACATCGAGGCGAACGGACGGGAAATCGGCGGCATCACGATCACCAAGAACTTCGTCACCGGCGGGATGTTCGCGTACGGCGAGGCGGTCCACATGTCCAACATCGGCTATTCGATCCTGGCCGACGAGCTCATTCAGTTCATCAACAGCGCCTACGGAGTCTCGATCCCGCGGCCGGACCTGTCCGTGGCGCTCACGACCCCGGACGTGCCGGCGCCGGGGACGACCCGGATCGGCGTGGCGGTGGATACCTCGCTCTTCTTCACCGAGGCGAGCTGGCGGGCGTTCTTCGACGAGTTCCCCCTCCAGGACGCTTCGTTGAAGCTGGCGTTCCCGGCGGATACCGATGCCCTCCCCGACAGGGCGACGGTGGTCCTCCCGGGACGGCGGGGCGCCCGCGACTGAGCTCGTTTTTCGAGTCTTGAAGCCCCGGGCGGCAGGCCGTCCGGGGCTTTCGTTTTCCAGGCCCGTCTGCTAGATTTCGCCCTCTTCTTTGGAGGGTTCGAACCGCTCATGATGATCCCGGCAACTCAACTCCGCAGCGGCACGCTCATCCTTTACAACGGCGAGCTCCACCGCGTCCATGGCGTGATCCACAAGACCCCCGGCAACCTGCGCGGGTTCGTGCAGGCGAAGATGCGCAACCTGCGCAGCGGGGCGATGAACGAGCACCGGTTCGGCTCCACGGACCGGGTGGAGAAGGCCTCGCTGGACGAGCGGGAGATGGAATACCTCTATTCCGACGCCGCCGGACACCACTTCATGGATCAGGAGACCTACGACCAGACGGCCCTCTCCGATGAGGTCATCGGCGAGCAGATGGCCTATCTCCTGCCGAACACCGTCATCCATGTGGATTTCTTCGAAGGGAACCCGGTCGGCATCGAGCTGCCCAACACCGTGACACTCAAGGTCGTCGAGACGCAGCCCGGCATGAAGGGAGCCACGGCGTCGGCTTCCTACAAGCCGGCCACGCTCGAGACCGGCCTCCAGGTGATGGTCCCCCAGTTCATCGAGGCCGGCATCAAGATCAAGATCGACACGCGGGACAACAGCTACCTCGAGCGCGGGTAGCTTGATTATGTCGGGAAAGCATAACTGCTTGATTTGGTTGATCTTTCCTATTGACGGGGGTCCGCGTCCTCCGAAATAATTCCGGTCGTGCGAAGGGCGCAGGTCATCCCGGCGGCTCTCGGAGCCGCCGTCGTTTTGCTGATTCTGCCTTCGATGATGGAGGCGCGCCCGGTCAGGGGCGGCGTCTCGCGCCGCTCCCCGGCCCGCCATTCCGCCAGGAAGGCGACCCACAGGAAAGCCAAGACTCTCATCCGCCAGAACGAGGCCGGGCAGGTCGTGATCGACCGCCTCGAGGTCACGCAACTGGCCTACTACGGACCGCCGAATCCCTTCGCGCTCAACAATTATCCGAAACCCCTTTGTGATCCGATAGATACGGTTGTCGAGGTCCGGGTGCACGACGCCGAAGCGGGCAACCCGGATACCCTCGACGGGGAGTCGGTCGAGCTGGGCTCGGAGGCTGGCAGTCCCGCCGCCAGCAGCCAGGGACTTACCCGGATCGCCCGCAAGCTGGGCTCCTTCTTCCGGCCGAAGTCCTCGGCGGCGCGAGTCCGCCCCGAGGACGTGGACCTGAACCTCCTGCTCGCGCAGGAGTTCCTGATCCCGGTCGAGGGGGTCAACGCCGAGAAGCTGAAGGACTCCTTCCTGTCCAGGCGTGGGAAGTACGCTCAGCACCTGGCGATCGACATCGGAGCGCCTCGGGGGACCCCGGTTCTCGCCACCACCGACGGGCAGATCGTCCGGGTCGTTCGTGAGAAGCGGGGCGGCAAGTCCATCTATCAGAGGGACTCGACCGGCAAGTACCTGCTTTTCTACTGCCACCTCTCCCGGTACGCGGAGAAGGCCAGGCCGGGCAACCGCGTCCGAAGGGGAGACGTCATCGGGTACGTCGGCGCGACGGGCCACGTGATCGGCGGATCGCACCTGCACTTTTCGATCACGCGCGTGCCGGAGGACACCGGCAACTTCAAGGCCGGGCTCGCGATCAATCCCTACCTGCTCTTCCTCGCCGGCGTCCCCTAACAGCCTCCTCCTCAGACGGTGCGGACGTCGCGGCGGGCGAGAAGCCGCTCCAGCCAGAGGTTCGTCAGCTTCTCCGAGACGGTGTTCTGGCGAAGGCGGGCGGCGAGGTTGTCCCAGTCCATCTCGTCCAGCTTCTGGTCCTGGTTGAAACAGGAGAAGACGATCTCCTTTTCCGCGCCGGTCAAGGGATCCACGTGGCGCTGGAGGCACTGGGCGCAGACCTCTTTCATCATGCACTGCATCGGCGAGTTGATCGAACCGATGCCGATGTGCCGGGGGGAGAGGTACGGCGCGAGGACCCCGTGGCGGGCGCGGGCCACGGCGGCCATCATGCGGTCCGAGCCGATGGCGATCAACCGCTCGACGTCCGAGAGGAGGATGGGGGCCTTGCCGAGAGCCCCCGAGCCGTAGGCGACCATGGCCTCCACGATGTTGCCGACGAATTCGCGGTCCTCCGGACGCCGGGCCGGGATCGTCTCTCCATGGTCCACGGAAAGCACCAGCACGTCGGCGGCGGCCTCGACGTCTTCGCGCTTGTAGAAATCGACGGCTTTCTTGTAGCCGGCGAAGTAGATGACCCGGTTGCCCAGGGCGCGCGCCTTCTTGCCGATCGAGAGGAGGACGGCGTTGCCGAGGCCTCCGCCGCAGAGGAGCACGGTCGAGTCCCGGGAAGCTCGGTCGCGCTGCCGGTCGGGCCCATGGCCAGGACGGGCTCGCCGGGCTTCAGGACGCTGCAGAGCCTCGAGGAAGCCCCGAGTTCGAGCGCGATCATCGAGAGGAGACCCTGGTCCGGGTCCACCCAGGCGCCCGTCAACGCGAGGGGCTCGATCAAGAGCGGCGAGCCTTCGAGCACCGGGGCATGCGCCTCGAAGTTCTGGAGCCGGAAGAACTGCCCCGGCTCGAAGTTCTCCGCGGCGGCCGGCGCCCGCACGACGACCTCCACGATGGTCGGCGTGAGGCGGTTGACGGCGACGACACGGGCGGTCAGCCGGTCTTCGACCCGACGGCGGAAATCCTCCCACTCCCCTTCCGGAGCGACGGGGCGCCGCGGTCGGTCGCCCAGGAGCACGGCGGTGATCGGAAGGTATCCCCGCCGCGCGGAAGCCATCGCCTTGACCACGTTGCCGTTGAAGGCCGGATGGTTGTCGCCGAAAAAGGTGATGAACCGGCCGTCCCGGGCATAGCCGGTGAAGAACGCCGACTCGTCCGTCGCGGAGGAGGCGACGAGCCTCCAACCCCCCCGGCCGTCCGGCTCCGCGCGGTGGGGGAGGAAGAAGCGACGCCGCTCGTCCATGGGAAAGGTGCCCGGACGCTCCTTCTCGTACGTGATGTTGGGAGTCGTGCCGGCCGCGACCCAGCAGGTGCGGGCCGGCAGCTCCACGACGTCGCCCCCGCGCGAGCGGCGGAACCGCATGGCCGCCAGGTGCCCGCTTCCGTCGGCGACCGCCTCCTCCGGCTCCAGGTTCTCGATGAAGCAGATCCCCTCCTCGAGGGCCTTGATGATCTCCTCGTGATTCAACCGGTAGGCCGGGGACTCCTCCATGGAGCGACGGTAGACGATCGCGACCCCGCCCCACTCGCGGCAGAGGCGCGCCAAGTCGGGTGCCTCCCCGGCCGCCCGGGCGCGCTCGCGCTCGCGGCGCACCTGGGTGCCGTGGTGGAGAAGGCGGTCCAGGATCTCCCGCTCCTCGCCGTCGAAGAGCGCGCGCAGCCCCATCTCTCCGCGCTCGCCGGCGAGCTTCTCGTAGCGGGCGAGCATCTTCTCGGCGAGCAGCGGGTAATAGGCGAGGAGCTCGGTCGCCGTGTCGATGGCCGTCAGCCCGCCGCCGATGACGACCGCCGGCAGTTCCACCTGGAGGTTCGCGAGCGCCTCCTCCTTGAACGCGCCGGTCAGCTGGAGGGCCATCAGGAAGTCCGAGGCCTTGCGGACGCCGCGGAGGATGTTGTTCTTCATCCCGATGATCGTGGGACGTCCCGCGCCGGCGGCGATGGCGATGTGGTCGAAGCCCGTCTCGAAGGCTTGCTCGGCCGTGAGCGTTCCCCCGAACCGCACGCCTCCCAGGATCGAGAACCGGGCTCGCCGCGCGAGCGTCAGGTGGAGGAGCGTCAGGAAGTTCTTGTCCCATCGGACCGTGATCCCATATTCGGAGACGCCGCCGAACCCCGCGAGCGGACGCCGGAAAAGCGGGCGCTCGATCTCGCTCCAGTCGCGGATGGCCCGGATTCCGTTGCCGTCGGCGCCCGTCCAATCCGGCGGGAGAGGTTCGATCTTCAGCCCGTCGATCCCCACGACCCCGAACCCCTCGTTGAGGAGAAAGTGGGCGAGCGTGTAGCCGGCCGGGCCGAGGCCGACGACCAGGATCCTCTTGCCGTTGTAGGGGAGCGCCCAGGGCCGCACGGGGGAGAGCGGATTCCACCGGGTCAGGAGGCCATAGATCTCGACGCCCCACGCAAGCGCGAGCACGTCGGTCAGGACCCCTGTCTCGATCTGGGGGATGTCGACCGGCTCCTGCTTCTGGAAGATGCACCCCTTCATGCAGTCGTTGCAGATGCGGTGGCCGGTGCCGGGGCACATCGGGTTGTCGACGCAGATCAGCGCCAGCGCTCCGATGGAGTCGCCTTCGCGCCTCAGCTGGTGCATCTCGGAGATCTTCTCGTCGAGCGGGCAGCCGGTGAGGGGGATGCCCAGGGGGTTCTTCTGGAAGGTGCCGGTCTTCGCGTCCGAGAACCCCTTCGAGCAGGAATCCTTCTCCCGCTCGTGGCAGAGGATGCAGTAGTGGGTCTGTCCGAGGACTTCGCGGCGCGTCATGCGCCGGTCCGTCAGCTCGAAGCCGTCGCGGCGCCGGCGCCGGGAGGAAGGCCCCATGCGCTCCTCGGGGAGGGCGGAATTGGGCCGCTCCGTCTGCACGAGGGCGTCGTAGTTCATCGGATCCGGCAGGTGAAAGGAGGTCCAGCCGCGGATCTCCGGGTCGAGCTCCGGCAGGAGCATCCGCGCGTGCGACCAGAGGGCGTACAAGCCGAGAAGCGCCTCCAGGAACGCCAGGAGCGCCTCGTCCGAGTCTCCCTGGGGCTTAGGGAGAGCGTCGGCGGTGGACTCGAGCGCGCGGCGAGCCAGCTCGCGCGCCCTGAGGCGTGAGGCGTCGGGAACCTCCGGGATCTTCTTCTGCCGGACGGCCGCGAGGAAGTCGCTCTCGAGATCGAGGAGTCCGGCCGCCATGCGCGCCGTCGCCAGCTCCGGGTCCTCCTTCCAGTGGAGCTCCGGGTGGAGCCCGCGCTCGAGACACTCCGCGGCCTCGCGCAGGGGGGCGACGCCGCCGCGGGCGAAGTCGTCCGGCAGCTTCGCCTTGAGCGCCCGGCGTTGGACGAAATCCCGCCGGAACCGGAAGAGCACGGCCTCGGGTCCCGAGGAGGCTCCCTGCGCCCGCCACTCCTTCTCCACGCCGAAGAGACGAGCCACGAAGCCGCCCAGCCGCCGCGCGGCGTCCACCAGGAGCCGGGAGCGCTCGAGCGGATCGCAGGACGCCGGCTCGGCACGGTAGCCCGTCAGCCGGGCGTGGAGCGGGGCATCCTCGCGCCGGAGCTCTTCCAGAAACGCGCGGTCCAGGTCCGCCAGCCGCTCGTCGCGGTGGAGATCCTGGTAGGTGAATCCCTCGATGCCGAGAGAGAAATCTCTCCCGGCGGGCATTGGCGGCGGCGGACCCGTGGTCTCCAAGGCGGCGGATTCTACCGCGTCGGCGGCATCGGACTCTGCCGCGATTGCCGGGGCCGCCGAAAGGCCGCGCCCCCCGCCGACGGTGAGTCAGCGTTTCCGGTGGAGCTCTCGCCCGCCGGCCCCGAGGCGGCCGCCGGACCGGATCCACACGGGCGTGCCGGGAGGCAGGAGGCTCCTCCAGCGCGATCGGGCCGCCGCCAGGCGCGGGGAGGCGAGGACGGCAACGACGGTCACCGGGTCGAGGGCGGTCCAGCGCACGCCGGCCTTCCTCAGTTTCTCCATCAGCGGCCGGCCCGCCCGGACCCTTCGCGGATGCTCGACGATCCACAGGCGCGCGTCGCCGGCGAGAGCGGCGCGCGCGCGCTCGGAAGTCACCACCCCCTCGAGGAACAGCGCGGTCCTGCCTTCTCTCGCGCCGCGTGGCCGCTGGCTGCCCCCTGCCGCGGCGGGGGGGAGCGAGCCGAGCAGCCCTTCGAGGGCGCTCCGGAGGATCTCGTCGGGCGGGCTCCAGAGAATGCGCTCGCCCACCCTCCGAAAGAATTCGATCTCCCTCTCCAGGGACGGCCCGGCCGGGCAGAGGATGATTCGTGCCGGCGCGCGCTCGGAAGCGAGGTAGCCCGCGAGCGAGCAGGCCGTGACTGCGCCGTCGAGGCGGCGTGTCAGGAACGACGCCGCGGATCTCGCGGACCCCTTCGTCGGTGCGACGACCGCGACGGGGTGGCGATTCCGGTTTCGATCCATGCGTCTCCCCCTTACCCCTTCCGGCTCGAGCGGGTAAGATTCGGCGATCCTTACGTTCAACGCGATGCCGGTCTACCAGCTGTCCGTACTCATCCAGGCCGCCGGAACCGGCCTGCTGTTCTTTCTCTTCCTGCTCGTCTACCAGAAAATCCGCCTTCGCGCCCTGCTCGACTGGATCGCGTCGTGGGCCTTCCTCCTGGCGGGGCTCGCCCTCGCGTGGTTCGCCCCGGCCCTGGGGCGCGGCCGGAGCGTCCTCTTTCTCAACAACGTGACGCTCCTTCTGCACGCTTTCTTTCTGCTGCGCGGCATCCGCCGGCTGCGCAGCGAGAAGGCGGCGGGCAGCGCCGATCTGGTGTGGATCGTGCCGATCTTCGGCATCGCGTGGCTGACGGCGGCGGGGGGACAGGCCGGACACCCGGCGTTCATCCCGCTGGTCCTCGCGGCGACCTACGTCACGGCCGCGATCTCGTTCGCCGTCACGCGCGGATCCACCGTCGGCAGGCTGCTCCTCTCCGTCTCGTTCCTGCTCTGGAGCGTCGAGCGGGCCGTCATCGGCGCGGCCTTCCTGCGTTTCCAAGAGTCGGGAGGGCTTCCGGGGACTCTCCAGTACGCCGGGTTCGTTGCGATGCTCCTGGAGATGATGGTCGCGGTCGGCGTGATCCTGCTGCTCTTCGAGGCGAGCCAGACGCGCCTGGCCACGGAGATGGAACAGCTTCGCCATTTCGATCAGCTTCTCCGGGAGAAGAGCGTGCGGGACCCCCTGACGGGTCTCTACAACCGCGGGCACTTCAACGACGTGCTGCGGCGCGAGCTCGTGAGCGCCCGCCTGGCCGGCGCCACCCTCTCGGTGCTGCTCGCCGACGTGGACCGCTTCAAGCAGATCAATGATCGGATGGGACACCAGGTGGGGGACGACGTTCTGAAGTTCGTCGCGAACTACCTGACCTCGTGCGTGCGAGAAACGGACTTCGTCTTTCGGTGGGGAGGGGACGAGTTCCTGATCCTGCTTCCCCGAACCGAGGAGGCGATCGCGGCCCAGAAGGCGGAGGAGCTCGGCCACCGGCTGCCGCACATCCCCGGCGTGGAGCGCGTTCAACCGTCTCTTTCCGTCGGCTGGGCGACCCACAGCCCCGGCCAGGATTTCCCGGCCACGCTCGCGGCCGCCGACTCCCGGATGTACGAGATGAAGCTCAAGGGGCGCCAGGCCGGCGTGTGACCCTGTCGCCGGAGAGAGCCAGGCCGGCGAGGAACACGTCTCCCGACTCCCTCAACAGGAGATACACGCTGCGGGCCGGCAATCCCATGACGTTCGTGTAGGAGCCGGACACCGATTCGATGAACCGCGAGCCGAGCCCCTGCACGGCATAGGCGCCGGCCTTGTCGCGCGGCTCGCCCGTCGCGACGTACCAGCCGATCTCCTCCCGCGAGAGGGGCGCGATCCGCACCGCCGACGTCTCGATGAGCTCCCGGCCGGCATCCCCGCCGCGCCGCAGGCGCACGGCGGTCACGACCCGGTGCTCCTGTCCGGCGAGCAGTCCCAGCATGCGCGCGGCGTCCGAATCGTCCCCCGGCTTGCCCAGGATCTCCTCGCCCACCAGGACCAGCGTGTCGGCCGAGAGGACCCAGGAGCCCGGGTGCCGCGCCGCGACGGGCGCCCCCTTCTCCGCCGCCAGCCGCGAGGCCGCCCCGCGCGCCGACTCTCCGGCGAGGATCTCCTCCGGAACGTCGGATGGATCCACGACGAACGGAATGCCCATCGCGGTCAGGATCTCGGCGCGCCGCGGAGAGGAAGAGGCGAGAACGAGGAGAATCGGGTGATCGGGTGATCGGGTGATCGGGTGATCGGAAGTCAACGGAGCGATCTTATCGAACCTGCGATCATCCGATCGCAGATCACCCGATCGCAGATTCTCTAGGGATAGTACCCCGACAACGTTCGGGCCTGGAGGGACGTCGGCTCGACTTTGACCTCGACCTTGCGCCACTTGTCCTTGCCGCCGGGGTTGGTCGAGTAGTACGTGAGCAGGTACTGGCTGCGCAGCTCCTCGTTGATCTGGTGATAGACGGCGTCCAGGTTCTTCGAGGAGTCGATGTAGAACGTCTGTCCGCCCGTCGCCTGGGCGAGCTTGTTCAGCTTGTACTTGACGTCCAGCTCCGCGCCCGAGATCTTCAGGCCGATGCCGTAGACCGCGATGCCGGCCCGGCGCACGTATTCGAGGGTCGTGTCGAAGTCGAACTTGGACGCCGTGTCCTTGCCGTCGGTCAGGATGACGAGCGCCTTCTTCCCCTTCACGCCGGTGAACTGGTAGAGCCCGTAGACGATGGCGTCGTAGAGCGCTGTCGAGCCCTCGGCGCGCATGCCCGCGAAGGAGCGGAACATCTTGTCCTTGCGGTTGGTGAGCTTGGTCAGCAGGTACGGCTCGTTGTCGAACGAGATCGTGAAGGCCCGGTCCTTCGGGCCGATCGAGTAATCGAGGAATCCCATCGCCGCCTGCTCCGCGTCCGGCAGCGACTCGAGCATCGAGGCCGACGTGTCCACCATGACGCCGAGCGAGAGCGGCAGGTTCTTGACGTACTCGAAGGACTCGACTTTCTGGAGGACCCCCTCCTCGAACACCTTGAAGTTGGAGGCCTGCAGGCCCGACACGGGCCGCCCCTTGTCCGAGACGGTCGTGTAGAGCTCGACGGCGTCCACCGAGACCTCCGAGATGTAGCTCGGCGCGTTGACGTAGCGCAGGTCCTCCGCGACGGTGCCGTCGTCGAGCGTGCCGACGATGCGCACGTAGCCGAGAGACCCGGTCTTGCGGATGTTGACGGTCTGCTCGTACGGCGCCTGGTAGAGCGTGGCGACGCGCGATTCGTTGGAATAGAACTCGAGCTTCTGGAGGACCTTCCCCTCGGGCACCGCGACGGCGGCCACGACTTTCGTCGGCCCTGCCGCCTTCGCCCCCTTCTCCGGGGACAGGATCCGGACGCGGAAGACCTCCTTCCCCTCGTTGACGATGTATTCGTCTTCCCCGACCGCCCGGCCGGTCTCGCCGTAGGCGACGACGCGGATGGTGTGCTTGCGCGGGAGCGGCCCCAGGTTCAGGTCGGCGTCGAAGGGTGCCCGGGTCTTCGTCATCACCTTGGTGCCGTTCAGGTAGAAGTCGACCGCGCGGATCCCGTCGGCGGCCCTCGTCTCGAAGCGTTGCAGCCCGGTCACGATCTCCTTGGCGACCGGCAGGAGCGTGATGGCGGAGGGGAGAAGGCCCGTCTCCCGGGCCTTCTCCACCGCCGCGCGTCCCGTCGTCCGGGCCGCGAGCTCGGCCGGCGACGGAGGATCCGCCTGCTCGGGGACCTTCAGCTTGTCGGTGATGCGCCCCTCGGCGCTCTGGTTGCCGTCGGAGACCTTCAGGATCAGGTTGTATTCCCCCGGGTAGAGATAGCGCCGCACCGTCAGCGGGATCTTGTCCGCGGCGACCTCGGTCGTCGGGATGTCGAACCGGTACTTGAAGTTGTCGATCAGCCGGTCTCCCTTGACCACTTCCCCGATGACGTCCACGTTGTAGAACTTCTCCTCGCCGAGCTCGCGCGGCTTCAGGTCGCTCTTGGGCACGAGCAGCGACAGGTCCACGCCGACCTTGTTGGCCCGCATCTCGGGGAACCGGACGAGCTTGACGAGGCCGAGCGGGACCGAGCCCGCCGCGAGGTCCGTCGTCATCGTCAGGATCTGGTCCACTCCCTCCGTCTCGACCGAGGGGGGCTGAAAGAGCTTGCTCGCCCCGACCATCGCGAGGGCCCCCGACCCGAGCACGGCCGTCGTGTAGGCGATCGCCTGCTGGAGCGTGCGCCACTCCGTGCAGCGCGTGAAGTCCATGCGCCGCCCCGGCATTCGCCCGGCCGCGCTCGTGCTGCCGCCGACCTCGAGGACTCCCTGTCCGTCGAGGGGGAGCCACATCTTGTAATCGCCGAGGCCGTACGGCTGGTAGAAGATGAGGTAGACCTTGCTCTTCAACGACTCGATCCGTTCGTAGAACCAGATCTGGATCGGGACGTAGATGTCCTGGCAGTCGATCGGGATGACCGCGTCGGGCGGACCGTTGATGACGAAGACCTTGGCGCGGTCGCTGTTGAGGTTCTTGAACTGTTCCTTCGCCGTCTCGATGCGCTGGAGGTAGACCCGCTGAAAGTCCGTGCGGAGTCCGTGAGCGTCGATCGAGCGCCTCTTCCAGAAGCCCTCGATGAACTTGTCCTTCTGGTAGTTGTCGCCGATCTGCAGGAAGACCTGGCGCTCGTCGTCGGTGATGATCATGTCCACGACCTGCATCCAGTCCCTGTATTTCCGCTCGAGCTGGGCGGTCAGCTCCTTGACCTCCTTGCCCGACAGCTTGCGGCGCGTCGGCGCGGGAGTGGACGGCTTCGCGGCCGACGCCTGCGCCGTGCCCTTGCCGGACGGCCCCTCGACGTTCAGCTTCCGGGCGTTCGGGTCGGAGATCGCGAATCGGTTCTTGAACTGATCGAGCCCCTCCGTCGAGATCGGCTCCGGCTGAGAGATCTTCGCCAGCTCCGCCACCGCTCCGGCCTCGCTTCCCTGGCGCGCGGAGACCTCCGACCATGCGGCGAAGACGTCGCAGGCCTGGGAGCAGACGGTCCCCATGCAGGCGTCCCCGGGCCGCGGAGTGCAGTCGCCGGAGAGTTCCACGAAGCTCTTGCGGCAGGAGTTGGGAGCGAAGACGTCCCGGTCGGGCGTGCCGACGGTCCAGAGCCTGCGGGGCGCGAGCGGCATCGGACGGTAGAAGAGGTAGCGCGCCGATGCGCGTCCCGAGACGCCCTGGCCGCTGTACGCCCAGATCTCCAGATCGCGGAAGACGTTCGAGCAGTTCTCCACCTTCTCGATCGCGGGCTCGCCGTACTTGACGACCATGCGCCCGGCGTCCTGCCGCCAGCCGTCGTATTTCTCGTCGGCCAGGCGGCGCAGCTCCTCGTAGCGGGTCCTGTAGCCCGGTCCGAGCGGAGGCGGCAGGCCCGGCTTCTCGCGCCGCGTCCAGAACTCCTGCTTGAAGGCCTCGCGCTGGTAGGGTTCCGTCAGGTCGAGGAAGACCTTCTCCTCCTCGGGCAGGATGATCGGCGCCACGAACTCCGTCAGCCACTGGCGCTCCTCCTCCGGGAGCGCCTTGATCCGCTCCGACTTGGAGAGCGCCGCGGCCGGCTTCGCGGTAGGGGGAGGGGCCGCCTGGGCGGCCGGAGCGGGAGCGGCTCCGGTGCCGCCGTCCAGGTGGATCGTCGCGGCGTTCGGTGTAGAGGAGGACGCCAGCCGCTCCCAGAGCGCGTCCAGGCCCTCCGTCGAAACCTTCGGCGCGGCGCCCATCGCGAACACCTCCGCCGCACCGCGGCTCTCGATCTCCTGCGCGATGGCGGCCAGGCCGCACGAGCAGCTGCCCGGACTCTGGCTGACCGCGCACAGCTGATCGAAGCCGCTGACTCCCGAGTTCTCGAAAATGCCCCGGTCGCCCCGAGTCCAGAGCCTCCTGGGCGCGCCGAAGCTCGGACGATAGAAGAGGTGCCGAATCAGAGAGGAGCTCCCGTTCGAGCTCTGATAACTCCAGACCTCGGGCTGCCGGAAGCCGCCGCACGAGGCGAGGTTCTCGATCGACGCGGGCTCGCCCAGGCGGACGACCATCCGGCCGGCGTCGCTCGCGAGCCCGTCGTAGTCCGTCGCGGCCACGTCCCGGAAGTGCTCGTAACGAAGCTGGTACCCCGGTCCATAGGGAGGCGAGAGGCCGGGTAGCTCGCGCCGCTTCCAGAACTCCGCCTTGAACATCTCCCATTGGTGCGGCTGCGTGAGCTGGAGGAACAGGTTCTCCTCGTCGGGGAGGATGATGGGCTCGACATAGACCGTCAGCCACTGACGCTCCTCGTCCGGGAGGGCCTTGATCCGCTCCTTCTTCTGTTTCGAGGTGAGTTTGGGCGTCGTCTGTCCGAAGGCGGTTCCGGAGAGGACGAGGGAAGCCGCGACGAGGAGCGCTATGCGAGCCTTCGTCGTAATCAAGTGATGATCTTAACTCTCACGGCGCGACACGCTATTCCTTCAGGCAAGATTTAACAGTCCGCTGACACGAGTTGCATAATCCGAGGGACGAAGCCGTGATTTACCTGGACAACAACGCCTCCACAAAATTGGATCCGGAGGTCGAGGAAGCCATGCGGGAGGCGGGCGCCTTCTATGGCAATCCTTCTTCCGTCCATGCCGAAGGACGGCGGGCGCGGCGGTTGATCGAAGAGGCTCGCGAGGACACCGCCCTCCTCATCGGGGCTTCGCCGGCCGAGATCTTCTTCACCTCGGGGGGCTCGGAGGCCAATGCGATGGCCATCTTCGGCGCGACAGCGGGCCGGGGCGGGCGCGCCGTTCGTTCGGGCGCCGAGCATCCTTCGGTCGCCGAGGCGGTGGACTCGCTCGCCGGCCGGGGGATCGCGACGGCCGTGGTGAACCCCGAGCCGTCGGGCGTTCTGGATCCTGCCCGAGTGGAGGAGGCGATCGTCCCGGAGACGCTCTTCGTCTCGGTGATGGCCGCCAGCAACGAGTACGGCGGCCTCTTCCCGATCCCGCGGCTGGCCGACGCGGTCCACAGCCGCGGCGCGCTCCTGCACACCGACGCGGTCCAGGCCGCGGGCCGGATCCCGATCGACGTCGCAGCATGGGGTGCGGACCTGCTGTCGCTATCGGCCCACAAGTTCCACGGCCCGAAAGGGGTCGGTGCGCTCTACGTGCGCCGGGGGATTCCGCTCCAGGCGCGCGCGCCGGGCGGAGGACAGGAGAAGAAGCTCCGCCCCGGCACGGAGAACTCCGCCGGGATCGCGGGGCTCGGCGTCGCGGCCCGGCTGGCGCGCGGGAGGCTCGGCGAGGCGGCGGGAATCGCGAGGCTGCGCGATCGGCTCGAGAGCGGGATCCTGGAGCGCGTCTGGCGCGTTCGCGTGGCCGGAGCGGGCGCGCCGCGCCTGCCCAACACGTCGGCCCTGCTCTTCGAGGGTCTCTCCGGAGAGGCGCTGCTCGCCCGGCTCGACCTCGAGGGCGTCGCCGTCTCGGTCGGAAGCGCCTGCTCGAGCGGAACGCTCGCCCCTTCGCCGGCCATTCTCTCGCTCGGGCTCTCCCCCTCCGAGGCGAAGAGCGTCGTCCGCTTCTCGCTCTCGCGCCTCACCACACGGGAGGAAATCGAGGCCACGATCGAGATCGTCGATCGTATCGTCGGAGAGGCTCGCGGTTTGATGAGTCGGGAGGCGGAAGGCGGGAGGCGGTAGGCGGACGGTCCTGGTTCGCCTCACGAGTCCCGAGTCACGAGTCCCGAGTCCCGGCTCGCGTACAATTCCTTCATGCGCATCGCGGTCGCCATGTCGGGCGGCGTCGATTCCTCCGTTGCCGCTCTGCTCCTGAAGGAGGAAGGGCACGAGGTCGTCGGCCTCTCGATGCAGCTCTGGGATCACTCGGGTGAGGCGGGACGCACCGGGCGCTGCTGCACCCTCGACGACCTGTCCGACGCGCGGCGGGTGGCCTGGGCGCTCGACATCCCGCATTACGTCATGAACCTCGAGGCGGAGTTCCGCGCCGGCGTCGTCCGCCCCTTCGTCGAGTCGTACCTCGCGGGCGAGACCCCGATCCCCTGCTCGTCCTGCAACGCGAAGGTGAAGTTCGCCACGCTCTGGGAACGCGCCCGCGTGATGGGCTGCGAAGCCGTCGCGACCGGGCACTACGCGCGCCGCGGGACGGACCCCGTCTCGCGACGGACGGTTCTCCGCAAGGGGGCGGACCCGGACAAGGACCAGTCCTACTTCCTTTACGACCTGACCCCGGCGCAGCTCGAGGCGGCCCGGTTTCCCGTCGGCGAGCTCACCAAGAGCGAAGTGCGCGCCCACGCCCGGCGCGCCGGCCTGCCGACGGCTGAGAAGGAAGAGAGCCAGGAGATCTGCTTCGTGCCGCGCGGCGAGCGCGCCGGCCAGTTCGTCGCGCGGCATGCCGCGGAGATGGGGCTGACGCTCCCGGTTCTTCCAGGCGCCGTCGAGGATTCGCGCGGCGCGCGGCTCGGCGAGCACGGGGGCCATTTCCGTTTCACCGTCGGGCAGAGGCGCGGGCTCGGCATCGCCGCGGCGGACAGGCTCTATGTCCTCTCGATCGATCCGGCGGCCAACCGGGTGGTCGTCGGCCCCGCGCGGGAGCTGGACACGCGGGAAGCGGAGGTCGCGGACCTTCGGTTTCTCTCGGAGTCCCGCGGCCCTTCCTTCCGGGCGGGAGCGCGCGTCCGCCATCGGGCGAGCGAGGTGCCGGCGACGGTCACGCCGAGGGGCGACGGCTCGGCCCGCGTGCTCTTCGACGCGCCGGTGCGCGCCGTCGCGCCCGGGCAGTCGTGCGTCTTCTATGATGGAGACGTGGTTCTCGGAGGAGGAATTCTCAAGAAGGCGGGAATTCCCAATTCACAATTCCCAATTCGCAATTCTTCATGATCTCGATCGGTTTGTTCGCCGCGCTGCTTCTGGCTGCTCCGCAGCAGAAATCGGAGGCTCCGGACGCCATCCGCGTACCCGACAGGAATCCGCTGATCGTCGAAGCGGACGTGCACTACGGCCGCCGGCAGGAGGGGAGGGTCGGGGCGGTCGCCAATCCCCGGGAGATCGCGCGGGCCGTCGCCGGTTACGACCAGGCCGCGCAGGCGCCCGACAGCGCGGAAGCGCGCTGGAAGCTGGCCCGGGCCCTCTATTTTCAGGCGGCCTACACGCGGCAGGACGACGATTCGCGGCGCGCGATCTTCGAGAAGGCCCGGAGGGTCTCCGAGGAAGCGATCCGGATCCTGGGACGGCGGGGGAAGGCTCGCAACCTGCCCTCGATGGAAGGACGCTCCCCGGCCGAAGTGGCGGCGATCCTCGGCCCGGACCGGGACGCGGCTCCGACGTTCTTCTGGGCGGCCGTCGCCTGGGGAGAATGGGCGCTCGCGTCCGGAAAGATCCAGGCCGTCCGGACCGGCGCCGCCGAGAAGATCCGCGACTACGCCGAGACGCTCATCGCGATCGATCCGGATTTCGAGGACGGGGGAGGCTATCGGATCCTCGGCCGGCTTCACCATCAGGCGCCCAAGATCCCGATCCTGACTCCCTGGATTTCCCACCAGAAGGCGGTCGAGAACCTGCGCCGCGCCGTCGCGGTCAACGGGCGAAACCTGGTCAACCGCCATTTCCTCGCCGAGGCGCTGGCCGACGGGAATCCCGCCGAGCGCGCCGAGGCGGTCGCGCTCGAGGAGGGCGTCGTCGCCGATGCTCCCTCCCCCGGACATCTCGTCGAGGAGCTGGCGATCCAGGTGGAAGCGCGCAGGGACCTCGCGAGGTGGAAAGCGGCGCGCTAGCCGCGGCGCTTTCCATCCCCTCGCTCTCTCCCTGTCCTGAACGACGCGAAGGATCTCTTTCGGCCGGTCGATCCAATCCTCCGAGCTCCCGGCCTTCGCGGCAGCTTCGCGAGCATCTGTTCCGCCGTCAGCCCGCTGACCGGATGATGCCATCGCGGCGCGATTTCCGCGAGCGGCTCCAGCGCGAAGCGGCGCTCGGCGAGCCCCGGGTGCGGAAGGATCGGGTCGCGTTTGCTCCTCACCAGGCCTCCGAGGTCCAGGATGTCCACGTCGATCTCGCGCGGTCCCCCCGCGAAGGTGGGACGGCGGCCGCCCCGGCGCTCGACTTCCTTGACGGCCAGCAGCAGGGCCTCGGGAGAGCCTTCCCAGAGGACGCGGGCGACGGCGTTCCAGAATGTCCGCTGCTCGGTGTAACCGACGGGGTCGGAGCTGTAGAAGGAAGAGAGCGCCCGGACCGGCGCGAAGCGCTCGATTTCGGCGACGGCCGCCGTCAGGTGGGCCCGGCGGTTGCCGACGTTGGAGCCGAGGCCGAGGTACGCGATGCGGGGGGGCGGAGAGAGCCGGTCAGTACTCCTCTTCTTCGTGCCGGCCGTTGTCGACTTCCTCGTCCTCTTCGAACTCGTCGTCGTCGTCCCCCTCTTCCTCTTCCGCGGCCGGGACCTCTTCCCCGAACTCATTCGGATTCTCTTCTGGGATCGGCTCCATGATCACGGAACGGCGGGGCGGCCGGGGGGGAGGAGGCGGAGCCTCGTCGGCCCGCGCGTCTTTCTGGTTCGCGCCGCACTTGGGGCAGATCGCCTCGGGCTTGCCGAGGTTGTAGAACTTCGTTCCGCAATTGAAACACTCGTATTTCTTGCCGAGATCGGCCATCTGCCCCCCGGAGGCGGACCGTAGCACGCGAGTTTTCGGGGGTCAACAGGGTCGGTGCTCACCGAACTCTCTCTCCGCGTTACACTCGGACGATGGCAGTCGTCAATGTCGAGACCCTCCCAAAGGAGGGGCCGGAACGCGACCGGGAAGCCTGTCGGGTCCTGGAAGAGGGGAACATCATCCTGTTTCCGCAGACGCCATTCGAGCTGCCGGCGCGGGACCGGGAGTTCCTCCTGCGGCAGCGGCAGACCGAGGCGGGCTACCACAAGAACATCGCTTACCGTCCCGGCGGCGACCGGGTCACGGGGGTCGCCCGGCAGGAGGGGGAGGACGCGAGGGAGCTGCGGCGCGTGCTGCGGGACTATTCGCGGACGGCGGTCGATTTCGCGGCGCGGCTGCTCTCGCCCTACGCGGGAGAGTGGCGGCTCGATTACGCGAGCTTCCGCCCCCAGGAGGAAGCCGGCCGCAAGCTCTCCCGCCACTCGCGCAACGACCTGCTGCACGTGGACTCCTTCCCGACCCGGCCGACCCGGGGAGACCGGATCTTCCGTCTCTTCACCAACATCAATCCCTCGGCGCCCCGGGTCTGGCGGACCGGCGAGACCTTCCCGGAGCTCGCCGAGCGCTTTGCCGTCTCCTCGGAGCTCCTCCGGCGCGCCAGCCGGCGCGGGCCCGGGCGAGGGATCGCGTCGCTCCTCCGGTCGGCCGGCCTTCCCGTGCGCGCCCGGCCTCCCTACGACGAGTTCATGCACCGTTTCCACAATTTCCTGAAGGACAACGAGTCGTACCAGGACTCGGCCGGGGCGCGGGTCGTCTCGTTCCCGCCCGGCGCGACCTGGATGGTCTTCACCGACATGGTCACGCACGCCGTCCTCTCGGGCCAGTACGCCCTCGAGCAGACCTTCCTGATCGCGCGCCGCTCCCTGGTCCTTCCCGAAATGGCCCCCGTCGCCGTCCTCGAGCGCCTCGCCGGGCGGGCCCTCGCCGACTGAGAAGAGAGATTGGTGATGGTGATCTGTGATTGGTGAATGGAACGGAGAGCAGGTGTTCGACCCAATCACAAATCACAAATCGCAAATCACAAATCGCCTCTTGACGGCGGCGGTGTCGCTGTCGCTTCTCTTCTTCTCATCCGCCTTGATTGCCCAATCGCCGTTCGTCGGCCCCCGCGCGGCGGGGATGGCCGGCGCCGCCGTGGCCGTCGCCGACGACGGGACCGCGCTCTGGACGAACCCCGCCGGATTCGCCCGCGATCCCCGGCTCGACGTGGATCTCTTCGCCGGCGGCGTCGCCACCAACCGCAACGACTTCACTTCGATCGTGGACCGCCTCTCCTCGATCGATCTCGCCGGGCTCGATCCGGCGGCGATCGCTGCGGGCGTCGCGGACCTGCGGAGGCTCGCCGCTCCCGGGACTGGGGTGGTGGCGTCGGGAGTCGCCGGCCTCGCCTTCGGAAAGGGGGGGTGGGCGCTCGGAATCGGCGACCTCGCGCTTGCCGGCGTCTCTCCGAACATCGACCTGGTCCGCGTGCTGCCCGGAAACGATCCGGAGACCGGCTTCTTCAACAACCAGAGCGCCCTCTCCTTCGCGGGGCTCGAGGCGCGCGAGGCGCGGCTCGCCTACGCGATGTCCTTCTTCGAGAAGGTCCTCCTGGTCGGCGCGACGGCCCGCTACGTCCAGGGGCGCACCTACTTCGTCCGCTCCGCCCTCTTCGACGAGGGGTCGTCGGATCCGGCGGGTCTCGCCCGGAAGGCGCTGAAGGAGAACGGGCTCGACACGGGCCGCTTCGCCTTCGACGTCGGCGGCATGGTCAACATCCTCGGCAAGGCGCGCGTGGGACTCGTCTCGACGGCGGTCAATGAGCCGGAATTCAACGTGAAGAACGACCCCGCCGATCCGACCCTCGCCGGCGCGCCCGCGACGATCCGCCTTCCGCGCACGCTGCGGGCCGGCGTGGCCGCGGAACCGGTCGGGGCGCTCACGATCGCGGCCGACTACGACCTTCGCGAGACGGACACCCTCGTGCCGGGAGGCCGGAGCCGCCAGTTCTGCGTGGGGGCCGAGGTCCGGTTTCCCCTCTTCGCGGTCCGCGTCGGCACGTTCCGCGACAGCGGCGCGCCGGACCAGCACTGGGCCTACTCGGCGGGGTTCGGCCTCGGCTTGAACAAGCTCTCGGTCAACGCCGCCGTCGTCTTCTCCTCCGAAGGAGGACTCTCCCTCTCCTCGACGAACCGCCGCGACGTCGGAGCCGCGCTCGACGGGCGGTTGAGGTTCTGAGGAAGTTGTGAATTGTGAATTGTGAATGGTGAATAAGGGCGAACACGACCCTTTCAACCTATTCACAACTCACAATTCACAATTCACAATTCACTCATGCCAGCGTTCACCCTCTCTAGCCGCGACGCCGCCTCAGGCGCGCGGCGCGGCGTGTTGACAACGAAGCACGGCGATATCGAGACGCCCTGCTTTCTGCCGGTGGGAACCCGGGGCGCGGTGAAGGGAGTGGAGTTCGACCGGCTGGTGGAGTGGGACTGCCGGGCCGTTCTCGCCAACACCTATCACCTGATGGTGCGGCCGGGGGAGGAGACGATCCGCGCGGCCGGCGGGCTCCACGCGTTCATCGGCTGGGACCGGGCGATCCTGACGGACTCGGGGGGATTTCAGATCATGAGCCTCGCCTCCCGCCGCGTGATCACGGAGGAGGGGGTCGAGTTCCGCGGACCGGAGGACGGCAGCCCGCACTTCCTGACTCCCGAGCGCGCGATGGAGCTCCAGGCGGGCTTCGGCGTGGACATCGCGATGGCCCTCGACGTCTGTCCTCCGTTCCCGGCGGAGCGCGCGGAGGTCGAGAGGGCCTGCCGGCTCTCGGAGGACTGGGCCCTCCGGTCCCGGCGCGCCTACCGCGGCCCGGGACTCCTCTTCGCGATCCTTCAGGGGGGGACTCACGAGGACCTGCGCCGCCGGTCGGCCCCCCCTCTTCTCGACCTCGACCTGCCGGGGTATGCGATCGGCGGTGTGGCCGTCGGAGAAACGAAGGAGGCGATCCGCTCGATCACGGCGCTCTCGGCCGCGCTCCTCCCGGAGGGGAAGCCGCGGTATCTCATGGGCGTCGGCACGCCCGCCGATCTGCTCGCCTCCGTGCGCGCGGGCTGCGACCTCTTCGACTGCGTCCTCCCGACCCGCAATGGCCGGATGGGACACGTCTACACGCGAAGGGGCGAGGTCACGATCAAGCACGAGCGCTTCAAGGACGATCTCTCGCCGCTCGATCCGGAATGCCGCTGCCCCGTCTGCCGGCGGCACAGCCGCGCCTACCTCCGGAATCTCTTCGTCCTGAAGGATTTCTCCGCGCCGATGCTCCTCTCCCTCCACAACGTCTTCTTCTATCTCGACTGGATGAAGCGGATCCGTGAAGCGCTCGAAGCCGGCACGCTCGAGAGACTCGCCGCGCCTCCGGAAGGGAAGATCGACGACCCGTCCTCGGCGTGATTCCCCGGCGCGTTGTCCCCCCGGTGGCGCCATGTCCGAGGGGCCTTGCGGGCGCGCGTCTGGAACCGCTTCGGTCGAGTTGTCATTTCTCAGGATACTGCTCCCGGTCGGCGCGGTCCCTCGGCGATTGCTCGCGAAGGATCCGCCCGGAGTCGCCGTCGTCGCCCTCCGCGGCACGCGGCGGCCGAGCCGCCCGGAGAGCCTCCGGGCCGCCGCTCCGGTCCGAGGGCACTGAGGACGCATCGCGAAACGAGGTTCGTGGTGTGGGCCGCGGACAGGGCCGCTGCCGGCGACGCCGGCGCCTCCGGGCTACATCCCGGCCAATTGAGCCGGGCTTCAGCCCCGGCAGCGGGACGCCTCCCTCAGGTGGCCGTGAGCGAAGGCGCACCAGAAAGAATCCTCCGCGGCCTCGCTGCCTCTGCGCCTTCGCGATAGAGCGAGGGCCGGTTCTCCCGTCGCCGCCTGCCCGAGCGTGCCGCCGGAGGGAGGCAGCCCGACGCCGGGGCGGATTGTCAGCCAGAGCTCGGGATGGGATCCCCTCTCTTGCCTTCCACGCTCGCTGTTTCGTGGCAACAACGTGTTGAGAAATGACGTCTAGTCCACGTCCCCCACGACCGACATCACTTCCTCGAGGCCCTTCTTAGAGATGTCCGGGACCTTCGCGCCGGGCGCGGGGTAGCCGACGGGGATGAGCAGGTACGGCTTCTCGTGCGGCGGGCGCCCGAGGATCCGGTTCAGGAAGCCCATGGGCGACGGGGTGTGCGTCAGCGTGGCGAGGCCGGAAAGGTGGAGGGCGGCGAGGAGAAAGCCGCAGGCGATCCCGACGGACTCCGAGGCGTAGTAGTTCTTTCGCGTCCGGGCCGTCCCGTCGTCCACGGCTCCGGCCGTCGGGACCGGCTCGAAATCCATCTTGAAGACGGCGATCAGAAAGGGCGCCGTCTCCAGGAACGGCTTTCGCCAGTCGGTGCCGAGAGGCGCAAGGGCCTCGAGCCACTCCTCCGGCATCCGCCGCTCGTAGCTCTCCTTTTCCTCGGCCTCCGCCGCGATCCGGATCTCCCTCTTGACGGCCGGGTCGGCGACGACGACGAAGCGCCAGGGCTGCCGGTTCGCCCCCGACGGCGCCGACGCCGCCGTCCGGATCGCGTCGCGCACGAGCCGGAAGGGGACGGGCTCGGGGGAGAAATCCCTTACCGTTCTGCGGGTCGAAAGGCGCTCGAGGAGCTCTTCGGCGCGGCGGGCCTGCTCGCCGGGCTCGAGCCTCTCGAATTGGAGCGGGACGAATCGGGGCGGCTCTTTCATGCCGCTGTTATAGCCTGTCCTTCATGAAAAAAGCCGCCGGCGTACTGGTCCTGTCCCTTCTCGCGCTGCCGGGACCGGCGGAGGACGTCAAGGCCCGGGCGGCGCGCCTGATCAAGAGCGCGGTCGTTGTGGACACGCACGAGGACGTGCCGGAGCAGCTCGAAAAGGAGTGGGTGGACATCGGGACGCGGCAGAAGACCGGGCACGTGGACATCCCGCGCTGGAGGGAAGGGGGCGTCACGGCGCCGTTTCTCGCAGCCTACGTGTCCTCCTCGTACGCGGCGGCTGGAAAGGCGGCGGGGAAGGCGCTCGAGTTCATCGACCTGATCCAACGTCTGGTCGAGTCTCACCCGAAGGACCTCGTCTTCGCCGACTCGCCCGCGGGCGTCCGCGCGGCGAAGAAGAACGGGAAGATCGCCGTCCTGATCGGGATCGAGGGGGGGCACGCCATCGAGGACTCCCTCGCGGCCCTCTCCGCATTCCACCGCCTGGGCGCCCGCTACATGACGCTGACCCACACGAACACGAACGACTGGGCGGACTCCTCCGGGTCCTTCTTCGAGTTCTCGTACGACCCGAAGAAGACGGCGGCTCACAACGGGTTGACGGACCTCGGCCGCGAGGTCGTGCTCGAGATGAACCGGCTCGGGATGCTCGTGGACGTCTCCCACGTCTCCGACAAGACGATCGCCGACGTCCTCGAAGTCTCCCGGGCTCCCATCTTCGCCTCCCATTCCTCCTGCCGAGCGCTCGCCGACATGCCGCGCAACCTGACCGACGAGCAGATCAAGGCGATCGCCGCGAAGGGCGGGGTCGTGATGATCAACTTCAGCTCGACCTTCGTGGACCAGAAGGTCGTGGACGACTTCGAGGCGAGAAAGGCCGCTCTCGCGCCGAAGGCCGCGGAGATTGCGGAGCGCCTGAAGGACGACCCGAAGAAGAGGGACGCGGAGATCTCGGCTCTCCTCGAGAACGCGCAGCGCCCCCGCGCGAGCTGGACGGCTGTCGTGGACCACATCGAGCGGGTGATCCGCATCGCGGGCCCGCGGGCCGTCGGCCTCGGCACCGACTACGACGGGATCGACGACCCCCCGGACGGGCTCGAGGACATCTCGAAGCTCCCGGTCGTGGCGGAGGAGCTCCTGCGCCGCGGCCACTCCGAGCAGGTCGTCCGCGGCGTGCTCGGCGAGAACTTCCTGGCCTTCTGGGAGCGCGCCGAAGCGGCGCGGAAGACCGTCCCGCCGCCCGAGAGCCCGTTCCCGTTCTCCAAGCCGTAAAACGTGAAACGGAAGACGTAAGACGCGGTCCGGAGCCGCGGTCCGGAGCCGCGGTCCGGCCACGTTTTGACGCTTAACGTCTCACGCTGAACGTCTCGGGTATGATCTGCCGCCATGATCCAGTTGCTGCAGGCGGCCCCCTCCCAGGGTCCCGGCGGACTCCTCCAGTTCGCCCCGATGATCTTCATCTTCGTCATCTTCTATTTCCTGCTGATCGCGCCGATGCGCAAGAAACAGAAGAAGGCACAGGAGATGCTGTCGAAGTTGAAGAAGGGAGACGAGGTCGTCACCAACGGAGGGATCTTCGGGCGCATCGCGGCTCTCGACGAGGAGCGGGGCTTCCTGGTCCTGGAGATCTCCACCAACGTCAAGGTCAAGGTCCTGCGCAGCGCGGTCGCCGGGCTCGCGGGCGAGCCGGAAAAAACCGCGCCTTAGGCGCGGTTTTTAGCTAATCGCCATGAGCTGACAGCTCGTAGCGATTTCCTGTACACTCCACCGTTCTCAAAAAGGGGGACTTCCTTGTCCAAGCGGGTTCGTTGGCGGGTCTTGATGATCGTGCTGGTGGTGGCCGGCCTCGTCGCCGGCTACGTCGTGACCGGGTATTCGCACGCCCGGAAGGAGTGGGTGGGACCCGGATCACCCCCCCTCTCCGAGGCCCTGAAGAAGGGGATCAAGCTGGGGCTCGACCTGCGCGGGGGCATCCATCTCGTCCTCCAGGTCAACACGGCCGACGCCGTGAAGGCCGAGCGGGACGACGCGGTCGAACAGCTTCAGAACCAGGCCCGCGACCAGCAGGTCGTGCTCGGGCCCGTGGAATACCCCTCCGAGGGCTCCTTCACGATCGGGGTCACCCCGCAGACGGACGAGAAGAAGCTCGACGAGATCTCCAAGCGCTGGCTCGCCGAGTGGAACGTGGGATCGGCCGGCGGCAAATGGAGCTTCACCCTGAAGGACGTCAGCCGCCGCCAGACCGAAGACAACGCGGTGGCGCAGGCGGTCGAGACGATCCGCAACCGCGTGGATGAGTTCGGAGTGGCCGAGCCCCTGATCGCCCGCGAGGGCACGGACCGGATCCTGGTGCAGCTGCCCGGCATCGACGACCCCAAGCGCGTCAAGGACCTGATCAAGAGCACCGCCTTCCTGGAGCTGAAGCTCGTCGAGCAGGGGCCGTCCACCGACAAGAACGCGCTGGCGCCCAACGGCGTCGTCCCCCCGCAATCGGAGCTGGTCGAGGAGAAGGCCCAGCCGGGACAGCGCCAGCCCAACTGGTATCTCGTCAAGAAAGCCGCCGTGATCACCGGCCGCGACCTGAAGAACGCCCGCCCCTCCCGCGGCCAGTTCGGCTCGAGCTCCGTGACCTTCTTCCTCACGGCGGCCGGCGCGGACAAGTTCGGCGCGTCCACCGGCGCCAACGTCGGCAAGTTCCTCGCGATCATCCTGGACAAGCGCGTGCAGTCGGCCCCGCGGATCCACGAGCGGATCACCGACACGGGGCAGATCACCGGCAGCTTCACTGCCGAGGAGGCCAACGACCTGGCGCTCGTCCTGCGCGCCGGCGCGCTCCCGGCGGGGCTGACGTACCTCGAGGAGCGGACCGTCGGGCCGTCGCTCGGGCTCGATTCGATCAAGAAGGGGATCACGGCCTCCGTCGCCGGCGCCCTGCTCGTCTTCATCGCCGTCGTCGTCTACTACCGGCGGGCGGGCTGGAACGCCGTGCTCGCACTCCTCCTGAACGCGATCCTGCTCCTGGGCGCCATGTCGCTCTTCAATGCGACGCTGACGCTCCCCGGCATCGCGGGCTTCATCCTGACGATCGGCATGGCCGTCGACTCGAACGTCCTGATCTTCGAGCGCATCCGCGAGGAGCTGCGCGGCGGCCGCGCGCCGAAGACCGCGATCGAGAACGGGTTCTCCAAGGCCTTCGCGACGATCATCGACACCCACATCACCGTCATCATCTCGGCGATCTTCCTCTTCCAGTTCGGCACCGGGCCGGTGAAGGGGTTCGCCGTCACGCTGATCATCGGTCTGCTGATCTCGGTCTTCACGGCCGTGTTCGTGTCGCACACGGTCTTCGAGCTCGAGTACGGCCGGCGGCAGCACATCGACGCGCTTTCGATCTGAGGCAGTCAATGGAACTTTTCCGCCAGACGAACATCGATTTCCTCCGCTGGAAGTGGTGGGCCATCGGGGCCTCCTGGATCCTGATCCTCGTGGGGCTTCTCGCGATCTTCGTCCAGAAGGGGCTGAAGTTCGGGATCGACTTCGCCGGCGGCACGCAGATTGCGCTGCGCTTCGGGTCGCGCCCCGACATCGATCACCTGCGCAAGCTCCTGGACGCCGGGCATTTCGGGGACACCGGCATCCAGCGCTACGAGGCCGTCGAGAAGAACGAGGTCCTGATCCGGGTGCAGCAGCAGAAGAACGAGGGGAGGGACATCACGGCCGAGGTCCTCGCCCTCCTGCGCCAGGGAACCGGCTCGCCCGCGGACGCCGCCAAGATCGACCTGAACGTCCAGGGGCGCGACAGCCTGGCCGCGCGCCTGACGGCCGCCGACCCCGACCACGTCGCCGGCAAGAGCGGGCAAACGCCGGCCGACTCCTATGGCCGGATCGCCGAACAGGTCATCGCCCGGCGCTCCGAGATGGGAGTGTTCCGCTCCCTCTCCGACGTCGCCACCGTGCCGGGCCTCTCCGCGGAGGTCAAGGCCTGGCTCCAGTCGAACGCGGTCACGGGTCCCTTCGTGCTGCTCTCGGCCGGCAGCGTCGGTCCCCAGGTCGGAGCGGACCTGCGCCAGAAGGCGCTCTGGGCGATCGCGACGTCCATCGCCGGGATGCTCATCTACATCGCCTGGCGCTTCCGCTCCCTCCCCTTCGGAGTCGGCGCGGTCGTCGCCCTGATCCACGACACGCTCATCACGGTCGGGTTGCTCGCCCTCTTCGGGCGCGAGTTCAACCTGGTCGTCGTCGCGGCGATCCTGACGCTCGTCGGCTACTCGGTCAACGACACGGTCGTCGTCTTCGACCGGGTCCGGGAAAACCAGCGCACTCCCAAGAAGGAGCCCCTCGAGACGATCATCAACCGCTCGATCAACCAGACGCTGTCGCGCACGGTGCTGACCTCCGGGGCCACGATGCTCGTGGTCGTGGCGCTCTTCGTCCTGGGAGGCGAGGTCCTGAACACGTTCGCCCTGACGCTGATCATCGGCATCATCATCGGGACCTACTCCTCGATCTACGTCGCGTCCCCGATCGTCGTGATCTGGAAACAATGGTCCTCGCGCCGCAAGCTCGTCCCGGTGCCCGCCCCCGCGAAGCCGAGCGCCCCGTCGCAGCAGCCGCCCCCCTCTTCGAAGAAGAAGTCGGGCCGGCGCTGAAGATCGGATCGTCTCGGTCCCCGTGTTTTTGCGCGGTGACCGGTTTCGCCGTAATCTGCACGTTCCATGATCCGGTTCGAGGAGATCCTCGAGAAGGTCGAGACCTATAACCCGCAGACCGACCAGGACCTGCTGCGAAGGGCCTACGTGTTCTCGGCCCGCGAGCACCGCGGACAGGTGCGCCGCTCCGGCGAGCCCTACCTCGTCCATCCCCTGAACGTCGCGGCCATCCTCACGGACATGAAAGCCGACGACGTGTCGATCGTCGTCGGCCTCCTCCACGACGTCCTGGAAGACACCCTGACGACCCGGGACGCGATCGCCCAGCAGTTCGGCCCCGAGGTGGCGGACCTGGTGGACGGCCTGACGAAAATCAGCCGGTTCTCCTACGTGTCCCGCGAGGAGGAGCAGGCCGAGACCTTCCGCAAGATGATCCTGGCGATGGTGTCGGACGTCCGGGTGGTCCTGGTCAAGCTGGCCGACCGTCTCCACAACATGAGGACGCTCGGGTTCCTGCCCGAGGCCCGGCGGCTGGAGATCTCCCGCGAGACCATGGACATCTACGCTCCGATCGCCAACCGCCTCGGCATGGGCCTCATCAAGGGGGAGCTCGAGGACCTTTCGTTCCAGTACCTCGAGCCCCAGGAGTACTCGCGGATCCAGCGCGAGGTCGAGAAGAGCCTGAAGGGCTCGGAGAAGATGATCGAGCAGATCCGCCGGGAGCTGGAGGAGAGCTTGAAAGAGGCCAACGTCGCCGCGGAGGTCACCGGCCGGCGCAAGCACGTCTACTCGATCGCCTCGAAGATCCGCCGCCGGGGCGTGGACGTGGCCCAGCTCTACGACGTGCTGGCGTTCCGGATCGTCACGCCCGACACGCGCGACTGTTACGCGGCGCTCGGCCTCGTGCACCAGCGCTGGCGCCCGGTGCCCGGGCGCATCAAGGACTACATCGCGATGCCGAAGCCGAACTTCTACCAGTCCCTCCACACGACGGTCATGAGCGAGGCGGCTCAGCCCTTCGAGGTGCAGATCCGCACACGCGAGATGGACCTGATCGCCGAGCGGGGGATCGCGGCGCACTGGAAGTACAAGGAGGGGAGACTGCTGCCCCACGCCGACGACGGGCGGTTCCAATGGCTCCGGCAGCTCGTGGACTGGCAGAGTGAGGTCTCCGACCCGCGCCAGTTCCTCTCCGCCCTGAAGGTGGACCTGTACCCCGACGAGGTCTACACCTTCACGCCGAAGGGGGAAGTCTTCGCGTTCCCGCGCGGGGCGACGGCCGTCGACTTCGCCTACCGCGTCCACACCGACGTGGGCCACCGTTGCGTCGGCGCCCGGGTCAACGGGAAGCTCGTTCCGCTGCGCACGCCGATCTCGAGCGGAGACATCATCGAGATCCTGACCTCTCCCAACCAGACCCCCTCGCGCGACTGGCTCTCGTTCGTCGCCACCAGCCGTGCCCGCCAGAAGATCCGGCATTTCATCCACACCGAGGAGAAGAAGCAGGCGATGGAGCTCGGCCGGCGGCTCCTCGAGCGGGAGCTGAAGAAATTCAAGAGGTCCCTGAAGAAGCTCGAACAGCAGGGGAGCCTCCAGAAGGAGCTCGGCAGCTGGGGGTTCTCGCGGCCGGAGGACCTCTACGCGGCGATCGGCTACGGCAAGCTCGCCGCGCGCAACGCCCTGGAGCGGTTCGTCCCCGCCGAGGAGCTCGCCAAGGCCGAGGCGCCGAAGAAGGAAACCGCGGTCACCCGGGTCGTCCGGAAGATCCTCCCGTTCGGCTCCCCCGACATCGTCGTCGTCGGGCACAACGACCTTCTCGCCTCGCTCGCCAAGTGCTGCGGCCCGGTGCCCGGAGAGAAGATCCTCGGATATATCACGCGGGGGCGCGGTGTCTCGGTCCATTCCGAGAGCTGCCCCAACGTCCGGAATCTCCTCTACGATCCCGAGCGGCAGATCGCCGTGGCCTGGGCGGGAGCGAAGACCACGACCTACGGGATCGAGCTCGAGGTTCTTTCAGACGACCGGCCGGGGCTCCTGGCGGACCTGACCCAGGCGATCGCCGGGGAGGGCTCCAACATCCGCCGCATCGAGGCGCGCGCCGATGAGAACCGGAAGGGCTACGTGTCCGTTTCCCTCGAGACCTCGGACCTGAAGCACCTGGAGAAGATCCTGACCAAGCTGAAGGCGGTCGCGGGCGTCCGAGAAGTGATCCGGAAGTACAACGTGCCGCAGGCGGGGGAGAGGGACTAGCGCGGCTTCGCCGCGCTGGTTTCAGGTTTCAAGTTCCAGGTTTCAAGGAGCCGGCCGCCTGAAACCTGAAACCTGAAACCGGAATTACTTCGCCGTCGCGGCGCGCGCCAGAGGCTTGACGAGTTTGCCGGAGCGGATGCACCGCGTGCAGGCCCGGACTCGGCGGGTCACGCCGCCGACCACGGCGCGCACTTCCTTCAGGTTCAGGTGCCACTTCCGGTTGGTGACGTTGTGGGCGTGGCTGATCCGGTGCCCGGTCATCGGGGTCTTTCCGCAGAACTGGCAGTGTTGGGCCATCGTTTTCCTCGGTGCGACCGAAGTGGTCGGAAAAAGCGCTGCATCCTACCTTCTGCGCGCCGGCGGCGCAACCTGTTGCGCAGGTTGTAGGTGGTAGGTGGAAGGTGGTAGGGGACGGGGACTGGTGCCATCCCTACCACCTACGACCTACCGCCCACCACCTCGTCCTACCACCGATGACCTACCACCTGCCACCTCGTAAGTGCTTGGCGGGCGGAGTGTTTTCCCCGCCCCTTGCCTTGACTGGGGAATAATCTTCTGTTACCTTCGCGGACAGCCGAAATAACCCGTAGTCCAAGCCCTCAACCGTTTGAATTCTTTCGGTGGGGTTAGAGTGCTGTTTAAGAAATCGAAGAACCTGGTGGGTCTCGACATCGGTTCCTCCGCGGTCAAGCTGGTGGAGTTGAAAGACGCCAAGGGTGGCGGCTATCGGCTCGTCAGGACCGGCATCGAGCCGCTTTCGCCGGAGGCGATCGTGGACGGGGCGATCATGGACGCTTCCCTCGTCGTGGACACCGTGAACCGGGTGATCTCGTCCCTGAACGTCCGCAACAACGACTTCGCGACCTCCCTGTCCGGCCACTCCGTCATCATCAAGAAGATCTCCCTCCCCGCCATGTCCGCGGAGGAGCTGGCCGAGTCCATCCGCTGGGAGGCGGAGCAGTACGTCCCCTTCGACATCAACGACGTGAACCTGGACTACGTGGTCCTGGAGCCGGGCGGCGGCGAGACGATGGACGTGCTGCTCGTCGCGGTCAAGAAGGACAAGATCGGCGACTACACGAGCGTGATCACCCAGGTGGGAAAGACTCCCGTTCTCGTGGACGTGGACGCCTTCGCCGTCCAGAACGCCTACGAGATCAACTACCCCGTCGAGCCGGGGCGCGTCGTCGCCCTCGTCAACATCGGCGCCTCCGTGACCAACGTCAACATCCTCTCGGGCGGGAACACGATCTTCTGGCGGGACATCTCCTTCGGCGGCAACCAGTACACCGACGCCATCCAGAAGCAGCTTTCGCTCGGATTCGAGCAGGCGGACGCCCTGAAGCGGGGGGAGTCGGGGGGCGAGCATTCCCTCCAGGAGATCCTCCCGATCCTCCGGTCGGTCTCCGACGACCTCGCGCAGGAGCTGCAGAAGACCTTCGACTTCTTCGGCGCGACGACCTCGACCGAGAAGATCGATCAGCTCTTCATCGCCGGGGGCTGCTCCCGCGTCGTCAACCTCGACCGGCAGCTCAAGGACCGGTTCGGAATGCCCGTGGAGATCATGAACCCCTTCCGGCAGATCGACGTCTCGGGAGGCGCGGTCTCGGCGGAGTGGCTCAATGAGAACGCCCCGACACTGGCGGTGGCGGTCGGCCTGGCCGTGAGGCACATCGGGGACGAGGCCGCTTGATCCGGATCAACCTTCTCACCGAGGCCAAGGCGGCCGCGGCCAGGAAGAAGGCGCCGCTTCTCCCCACCGGCGCCCGGCTCAACAACTTTCTCTTCTTCGGGGGGCTCGGCCTCGGGGTCCTCTACGTGGCGATCATGGGCCTGACTCTCGTCTCGCGGCGCGCCGCGCTCGAGGAAGAGATCGTCAAGGCGCGCCTCGAAGCGGACCGCCTGAAGTCCATCATCGAAGAGGTGAAGGAGTACGAGGACAAGAAGGCGAGCCTCGAGTCGAAGATCCAGCTCATCAACAACCTGAAGACGAACCAGAAGGGCCCCGTCCGCCTGATGGACGAGATCTCCAAGGCCCTTCCGGATCTCGTCTGGCTGACCTCCCTCGACGTCTCGAGCAACCAGATCTCGATGAAGGGCAAGACCCTCTCGCCCAACGCCGTCGCGACGTACCTGGAGAACTTGAAGAAGAGTCCGTTCTTCGCGGAACCCGTCTTCAAGTCGCTCGGCCGCGACGCCGGGAATTCCGGGACCTACAGCTGGGAAATGACGCTCGTCTTCAATCCCGCGGCGGTCCTCGCTTCCACTTCCGCTCCCGTTCCCGCGCCTGCCGCCGTCGTGACGCCGGGTCCCGCCGAGAAGAAGGGAAAGAAGGCTTAGGAAGGCATGGCGTTCGAGCTCAGGATCGACGAACGAAAGTGGAGCGTGGCGCTCGGCATCGGGCTGGCCTTCGGGATCGCCCTGGCCGCGGCCGTCCACTACGCCTGGCTGCGAGGAATCAACGAGGAGATCCGCGTCAAGCGAACGGAGCTCGCGGGGCTGCAGCAGGAGATCCAGAAGGGGCGGGCGGCCGAGCGCAAGCTCGCCCAGTTCCGGGAGGAGATCAAGAGGCTGGAGCTCGACCTGGCCAAGCTCCTCCAGATCCTCCCCTCCAAGCGCAACACCGAGGACCTGATCAAGCGCATCGAGACGCTGACCCGGCAGGGAGACTTCACGCTGCGGAAGTTCACCCCGGGAGACTTCCAGAGCAGGGACTTCTACTCGGAATGGCCGATCGACATCCAGCTCGAGGGCACCTACCACAACCTCGCCCTCTTCTTCGACCGCATGAGCCGCTTTTCCCGCATCATCAATGTCGAGGAGATGAAGATCTCCGCCATCAACGACCCCGGGGGCAAGTCCATCGCCGCGAGCTTCGTCGCGAAGACGTTCATCTACACCGCCGACGAGAAGGGCGAGGCGCAGGGCAAGAAGGCGGGGGGCGCGAAATCGGGCGGCGGAGCCGCCGGGAAAGCGCAGATGCTGAAAAAGAAATCGGAAGCGGGGCTTTCGGAATGAAGCGGACGCTGGCCGGCGCTTTCGGGCTGATTCTGGGGATCGCGGCGCTCGCGGCCCCGCTGAAGAGTCCGGTCCCCGGTCCCTCGCCGACGCCGGTGGCGTCGGAGGAATCGCCGGGACAGGCCCTGATCGAGCAGGAGGAGTCCGCCCTCGCGGGGCGCTCGTACTCCTACGACCCGGCCGGACGGCGCGATCCGTTCCGCTCGCTTCTCATGCGTCCGGAGAAGGGGATGGCGGGCCACCGGCCCCCCGGAATCCCGGGGATCGCCATCGACGACGTCATTCTCCAGGGAATCTGGAGGACCCGCGCGGGATACGTGGCGCAGATCCGGGGCACGGACAACAAGAGCTACCTGCTGCGACCGGGCGACCAGCTCTACGACGGAGAGGTCCTCCGTATTGCCCCAAACGAGGTGACGTTCCGGCAGAACTTGAACGACCCGCAGAGCGTGAAACCGTTCCGCGACATGACCAAGCAACTCAATGCAACCATCAAGCCGTGATCGGGAAGTGACAAAGGCGTCCGGCGCGACGGGAGGAGCGATGCGAAAGGCAATCAGACGGCCCGCGACGGGGATCGTGGCCCTCATGCTGGCGGCGGCATTCGGCTGCGCCGCCAGGGGCCCCGGAGCGAGCCCCCGGCAGGCCGCGCAGAAGCCGAGCTCTCCCGAGGCCGCTTCCCCGGCGTCCCCGCAGGCTCCGCCGGCTGGAACCGCGCGCGTGACGCAGGCCGCCTTCAACGAAGACGCGGACGGCGCCCGCGTGGTCCTGTCGGCCGACGCGCCCCTGCTCTACACCGCCTACGAGCCGCGGCCGGACCTTCTGGTCGTGGACCTGGCCGGAGCGGACCTCTCCAGCGGCTTCGTGCCGCCGGAGGGCGCGGGCTCCCTCGTCACGTCGGTCCGCTTCGAGCCGGTTCTCGAGATGGGCAAGCGGTTGACGCGCGTTTCTCTCACCCACCGGCCCGGGGTCACCTCCGATGTGCGCAGCGTGGGTCTGGGTCTCGCCATTTCCTTCGAGGCCCCCGCCGAGACGGCCGCCCGAAGCGAGGCAATTCCGGAGGCTCCGGCCGCCGCGCCCCCCGCCGCGATCGTGGCGGAGGACATCGCGCGGCCGGCCGCGCCACCCATTGAGCCCGCGGGGGAGATCGCCCACCAGCTCGAGGACCTGCGAGTCAGCGTCGGCGCGTCGCAGGAGGTGACCGTGGCCCTCCTGGGCGACGGCCTCTTTGCTCCGAAGGACTTCCTTCTCGAGAACCCGCCGCGGCTGGTCGTGGATCTCCCCGGCGTGCGCAACCAGGTGCGCCGCCGCGTCATCCCGGTCAAGAGCGCGCTCGTCTCGCGCGTCCGCGTTTCCCAGTTCCAGTCTCTTCCCGACCCGGTGACCCGCGTCGTTCTCGACCTCTCCCGGCCGCTGCCGCACTCTCTCGTCTCGGAAGGGGAGCGCCTGGCGGTCCTCGTCCGCTCGGACGAGGGGCCGCAGACCGCTTCCTCCGCGTCGCCTTCGCGGACGCGCATCGCCGAGCCCGAGCCCGCGGCCGCCGCCGCGGCGCCGCCGGTCCCGGCGGAGAAGTCCGCGCCGGCCGCGGAAGAGAAGCTCGCCCGGAAGGAGGAAGCTCCCGCTCCCGCAAAGCCGGAACCGGCGGCGCCGGCCGAAACCGCTCCTTTCGCGCGCGTGTCCGAGCCTTCGAAACCGGCGGCTCCGGCTCCCGTCGAGTCGCTCCCCCCCGCGCCCGCGATGGAGACGGCTCCGGCGCCCGCTCCCTCCTCGTCCGCCGCGGCACAGCCGGTTTCCGCGCAGCCGGCGCCGGTTCGCGAGTCCCCGGTTTCCGAGACCGCCGGGAAGCTCCCGCAGGGCGTGCGGAAGGCGCAGAAGAGCGCGCCGTCGGCCGCCCGTCCCTCCCGCGAACGGTCCACTCCGCGCGAGGAGGCCGTTTTCGAGGCCGCCGCCGCGATGCTCGCCCAGGAGGAGGGCGCGCGTCCCGAGCAGCCGTCCGCGACCTTTCAGCCGAGGACGATCACGGAAACGCAGTCGCAGTTCACCGGCGAGCCGATCTCCCTCGACCTGAAGGACGCCGACATCAAGGACGTCTTCCGGACGATCTCCCAGCTGACCCAGCTCAACATCGTGGTGGATCCGGAGGTCCGGGGCACGGTGACGGTCCAGCTCGAGGACGTCCCGTGGGACCAGGCCCTCGACCTGATCCTGAAGCAGAACGGCCTCGGGTACGTGCTCGAGAACAACATCATGCGCATCGCCACGACGGCCAAGCTGCAGGCCGAACAGGCCGACCGCGCGCGCCTGTTGGATGCGCGGCAGGCGGCCGAGCCCACCCGCACGGTCATCAAGAAGCTCTCCTACGCGAAGGCGAGCGAGCTGACTCCGACGATCAAGAGCGTGATGTCGCGGCGCGGCGACATCGTGGTGGACGCGCGGACGAACACCCTGATCATCCGGGAGATCCCGACATACCTGTCCGGCGTGCTCCAGTTGATCGAGAATCTGGACACCGCGACCCCGCAGGTCATGATCGAGGCGCGGATCGTCGAGACGACCAAGTCGCTCGGGCGCAGCCTCGGGATCGCCTGGGGCGTCACCGGCGACGCGGACGTGGCGCACGGCAACACGACGAACCTCTCCTTTCCCAACACCGTCAATGGAACGTTCGACGTTCCCCTCGGCACACCCCAGACCATCGCCACCCTGCGGTTGGGCAACATCCTGGGCTCCTTCACTCTCGACGCGGCCCTGTCGGCCGCCGAGAACCAGGGCCTCTTGAAGATCATCTCCTCGCCAAAGGTCGCGGCGCTGACGAACACGGCCGCTTCGATCCAGTCCGGCGTGCAGATCCCGGTCCAGACCAACGTGAACAACACCACGACCGTCATCTACGTGGACGCGACCCTGAAGCTCACGGTGACGCCGCAGATCACCAACGAGGGGACGATCCACATGATCGTCAACGTGTCCAAGAGAGAGCCGGCGGTCGCGTTGAACCTGTCGATCGGCCAGAACGTGCCCCTGACGGTCCGCGAGTACAAGGGAGAGATCCTCGTGCGCGACGGGGGCACGAGCGTCATCGGCGGCATCTTCCAGATCAACGATCAGGACCAGAACAACATGATCCCTGGACTCTGGAAGATCCCGATCCTCGGCAACCTTTTCCGCAACAAGACGCGCACCGAGAAGCACGATGAGTTGTTGATCTTCATAACTCCCCGGATCCTCCGGCAGTGAAGAGGGCAAGAACCATGAAGAAAGCCGCCTGCATCTCGATTCTCCTCGGGGCCGCCCTGGCGCTCGCGCCCGGATGCACGAACAAGGAGGGGGAGACCGAAGCGCCCGTCTTCCTGACGGTGGCCGTGACGTCTCAGCCCACGACCGTCAACGTCAACGCCGCCGCGCCCGTCTTCATCTCGGGGAACGTGACGAGCCGTTTGAAGAATCCCGCGCAGACGGACCCCCAGGGGTTCGCGGACACGATGCTCGAGACCTACACCGTCCATTTCCGCCGACTCGACGGCGGGACCCGTCTCCCGCCCGACCAGACGCTGTCGGCCGGCATCCTCGTCCCCTCCGGCGGCGGCGCCACGCTCACGAACCTCACCATCCTGCCCGCCTTCCTGACACAGCAGTCTCCGTTCGACCAGCTGCTTCCCTTCAATGGCGGTTTCGACCGGGAAACGGGGAGGGACGAGATCGATCTCGCGTACGACCTGACCTTCTTCGGACACACCATCTCCGGCCACCGCGTGCAGAGCGAGACGGCCTCGAGTTTGGGCCCGCTGCAGTTCCGTTTCGTGGCCTCGGCTTCTACCTCCATGAACAGGAATCGATAAGGGGAGGCTCGTCATGCGCCGGATCGCACACATTCTCGTTGGTATAGCGCTGGTCGCGGCTGCCACCTGGTACTGCTCCTCCGACTCGCCGGCGCCGACTCCTCCGGGCGGCGGGGGCGGACCGACCGGCGCCAGCGCGCTTCAGATCCGGCTCTTCACGAGCAACGCCAATCCCGTGGCGGGCGCCTGCACCCTGATCGAGGCGGTCGTGACGTTGAACGGCGTCAACGTGTCCGACGGAACGGGGGTCTCGTTCTCGACCGATCTGCCGAGCTCGTTCTTTTCCCAGAACGGCCTCCCCCTGATCTCCGTCGTCACGCAGGGCGGGACGACGACGACCGCTCTCTGCTCGACGAGCGCGGGTCTCGCGACCGTCCGCGCGAACGCGTCCGTGGGATCCCAGTCGGGCTCCGCGACCATCTCGATCGCGTTCCAGCCCTCGCCCCAGGTCGCGCCGTTCCTCACCTTCTGCAGCCCGAGCTTCGGGCCGAACACGGGGGGCACCACCCTGACGATCAACGGCGGGCGCTTCTTCGGTGACGCGACCACGACCCGGGCCACCTTCACGGCGGCCGGGATCACCCGCGAGGCGCTGGTGACCTCGGTGAGCACGACGGCGGTCTCCGTCATCACGCCGGCCTTCCCGGAAGCGACATCCCCCTCCGTTCCCGTCAACATCACCCTGACTTTCGGAACGAAGTCGACCACGCCGGTCACCCTGTCGGTGCCCAACTGCTTCTCCTTCGGCACCGCGACGGCGAGCACGCCGACGATCACGGCGCTGATTCCCTCCTCCGGCTCGAACGAGGGCAATACGCTGGTGACGATCGCCGGCTCCGGCTTCGTCGCGCCGCTCCAGGTGTTCTTCGGGCCGGTCGAGGCCCAGGTCCTGTCCGTCGGCTACAACCAGATCCTCGTGCTGACCCCGCCGGCCTCCGGCGCGGGCCTCCCGAACCTGAACCAGACCGTGACGGTTCGAGTCCACGAGGTCACCTCCGGCCTCGACGCGACCCTGAGCAACGCGTTCCGTTTCGTCACGCCGATCCAGATCACGGCGATGGACAACAGCCAGCAGCGGGTGGATCAGCCCTTCACCGCAGTGACGATCCACGGCCAGGGATTCCTGGCGCCGGTCGCCGTCAGTCTGGCCGGAATTCCCGCGAGGGTCATCTCCGTCTCCGCGACGGAGCTGCTCGTACTTCCCTCGAACCCCTTCCTCTCCGGCTGTTCCGACCTCTCCGGGCCGGCGATCGTGACGAACATCGACTCCGGCTCCTCGGCCACCGGCCCGACCTTCATCTACCTCGTCGCGCAGACCAAGGCGATCATCACCTCGGTCACCCCGTCGGCGGGGCCGCCGGGCACGGTCGTGCACATCACGGGCGCGAACATGGGCAACGTCACCAGCGTGACGTTCGGGTCGCGGTCGGCGGGCATTGTCTCCGTTTCCTCCACCGAGGTCGTCGTCACGGTGCCCGACAGCGGGGCGACACCGCCGTCCTGTCCGGCGGGCACGCCCGCGGGAACGCCCTTGAACGTCGGCAGCGCCGTGGACGTGACGGTGATCTCCGCCATCACGGGGTGCTCGACGGTGGCGACGGGAGCCTTCCAGTACCGTCTTCCGTGCACCGCGTCCGCCGATCTCTCGGTGACCAAGACCGCCTCCCCGAACCCCGTCGTCAGCGGCGGCACCCTGACCTATTCGATCCAGGTCAACAACGCCGGACCCAACGCGGCGGACAACGTCGTCGTGACTGACGCGCTCCCCGGCGGCACCACGTTCCTCTCCTGCACCCCGAGTCAGGGCAGCTGCAGCGCGTCCGGCCAGGTCGTCACGGCGAACCTCGGCACGGTCGGCTCGCCCGGATTCGCCACAGTGACGATCCAGGTCCGGGTCGACGCCGAACCGCCGACCACGATCACCAATCTCGTCGGCGTCTCCTCCTCGACGCCGGATGCGAGCACGGCCAACAACACGTCGAGCGTCACGACGAACGTGACCGGGGCGGGAACGCCCACGCCGGGCGGTTCGCCGACGCCGACCCCTGTCGGGACGCCGGCCACGACGGTGGACCTCGTTCTGTCGAAGACCGCCTCGCCCGGCACGCTCATCTCCGGGAGCACGCTGACCTTCCAGCTCGGCATCACCAACAACAAGGCGGGCTCGGGAACCGCCGCGGGCGTCGTTCTGACCGATCCTCTGCCGGTTGGAACCACGTTCCAGTCCTGCGTCACGAGCCAGGGCAGCTGCACCGGCCCGGCCGTGGGCGCCAACGGAACCGTCACCGCGAACCTGGGCTCGATTCCCTCGCCGGGCTTCGGCCTGGTGACGATCGTCGCCACGGTCACAGCGCCGGGCGGCTCCTCCTTCACCAATACCGGCGTGGTCACGTCCGCGACGTTCGATACGGACATCTCGAACAACACGGCATCCGCGAGCGTCACCGTGACGTCGCCGCCGGCTTCGGCCCAGGCTGACCTGTCGGTCGTGAAGACCTCGTTCCCGAACCCGGTGACGACCGGCGGCACCCTGACCTACACCATCAACGTCAACAACGGGGGTCCGGATCCCGCCGACAACGTGATCGTGAACGACCCGATCCCCAGCGGGACGACGTTCGCCAGCTGCGTCACGCTTCCGTTGAAGCCGTGCGTGGGCCCGGCCATCGGCACCAACGGAACGGTCACGGCCAATCTCGGCACGCTCGGAGTGGGCGTCAACGTCGCGACGGTCTTCATCACGGTCAACGTGACGGCCGCCAGCCCCTCGGTCCTGACGAACACGGCCGTCATTTCCTCGTCGACGGTCGATCCGAACCCGGCCAACAATTTCGGGACGACCACGACGAACGTCAACCCGTCGGCGACACCGACGCCGACTCCCGTTCCCACGCCAACGCCGACGCCCGTCTTCGCCGATCTCGTTCTCACGAAGACCGGCTTCCCGAACCCGGTCTTCACGGACAAGGACCTGACCTATACGATCAACGTCACCAACAACGGCCCGAACGCGGCCGACACCGTGGAGATGAGCGACCCGCTCCCGCCGCAGACGACATTCGTCTCCGCCACCGCGCCCTGCACGCTCATCAGCGCCACCGTGCGCTGCGAACTCGGCACGATGGCCTCCGGCGCCTCGACGACGCTCACCATCGTGGTCCACGTGAACGTTCCGGGGGGCGGCAGTGTCACGAACACCGCCTCGTGCACCTCCAATACGTCGGATCCGAACCTCGTGAACAACAGCCAGACCATCACGACGACCGTGAATCCCTGAAGCGCATGTCCTTTCCGATTCTCGCCGCCCCCCCTCGCGGGGGGCGGTTTGTTTCGCCCCGTTGGTGACCGACCCGGGGGCGGAACTACGCATTCGGCAGCTGCGCCGGCGGGTGGAACAGGACTCGACGTCCCCGCTCTTCGTGGGCCTCGCGGAGGAGTACCGGCTGGCCGGACGCCTGCCCGACGCGATCCGGGCCCTGGAGAAGGGCCTCCATATTCATCCCCACTACGTCACGGCCCAGGTCGCGCTGGCCCGCGCATACCTGGAAGCGGGACGCACCGACGACGCGGTCGCGATGTTCACCAAGGCGCTCGAATCCGACCCGGCCAACCTGGTGTCGGCCCGCTCCCTCGCGGACATTCACCTTTCGCGCGGAGAACGGATCGAAGCGATCAAGAAATACAAGCTGTACCGGGCCCTCTCCGGCGACAGGGGCCCGGACGAGGTGATCGAAAGGCTCCAGAACGAACTCGGCACCGCATCGGAAGGGGACGCCGAGCTCTCCGGAAAGGTCCTCGCAGATCTTTATTTTTCGCAGGGTCACTACGCCGATGCCGCCACGCTCTACCGGGACCTGGCGGGCGCGAATCCCGAGGACGGAGAGCTGGAGCGCCGGTGGCAAGAGGCCGAGGCCCGGCTCGACCAGGGAGCCCCGGCCGCGCTCCCGGTCGCGGCCGCGACGGGGGGCAGCGCCGCGCTTCGCGGTGCCAAGGTCCAGGCTTTGAAACGCTGGTTGAGCGTGATACAAGGCCACTGACACCGGGCAGCCCCCGGCGGACGAACGTATGAACGTCTTTCGGGACACCCTGCGCGGGATTGCCGAGCGGGTTGGCGACACCCGGGCGGTTGCGATCGTGGGTCTGGACGGGATCCCGGTCGAGACCTACACCGTGGGGGAAAGCGTTTCGATTGAGCCGGTTGCGGCCGAGCTGCTGGCCCTCGTGAAGGCCGCCCAGGACCCGCGCGCGCAGCTGTCCTTCGGCGCGATCCGGGAGCTGGCCCTGGTCGGACAAGGGCAGAGGGCGGTCCTTTCGCGAATCTCGCCGGAGTATTATCTGCTGCTGCTCCTGGGGGGAGAGGGAACCCTCGGCCATGGGCGGTTCGAGCTCGCGCGGGCCGCCACCGGCCTGCAGAAGGAGCTGGCGTAATTGATGCTGTCCTTCAAGGAAATCAAGGATCTGATCGATCTCGTCGCGGAACGGGGCTTGTCGGCCCTCGAGGTCGAGCAGACCGGGTTCCGGATCCGGATCGAAGGGGCTCGCGCCGCCGCCGGCAACGGGACGGCGCTCGTGGCGGAGTCTTTCCCATCGGCGGCGGTCCTGCCGGCAGGGGCATCGGGAGCCGCCGCCGAGGCCCGGGTCAACGCGCAGGATCAAAAGGGCGTGCACGTCATCACCTCGCCGATCGTGGGCACGTTCTACCGCGCTCCGTCGCCGGAGGCGGATCCCTTCGCCGAGGTCGGACAGAAGGTCTCCAAGGGGAAGATCCTCTGCATCATCGAGTCGATGAAGCTCATGAACGAGATCGAGTCGGACGTCGAGGGGGAGATCGTCGAGGTCTTCCCCCGCAGCGGCCAGCCCGTGGAATACGGGGAAAAACTCTTCGCCATCCGCCTGGCCGCCTGAGGCCGGTGTTTAAGAAGATCCTGATCGCCAACCGCGGGGAAATCGCCCTGCGCATCATCTCCGCCTGCCGGGAGCTCGGGATCCGCACGGTCGCCGTCTACAGCGAAGCCGACCGCGACGCCCTTCACGTGCGCTTCGCCGACGAGGACGTCTGCATCGGCCCCTACCCGTCGGCCGCCTCGTACCTGAACATCTCGGCCATCGTGTCGGCCGCGGAGATCACCGAGGCCGACGCGATCCATCCCGGCTACGGTTTTCTCTCGGAGAACGCCTATTTCGCCGAGATCCTCCAGGACTGTCACATCGCCTTCATCGGTCCCTCCCCGGAGGCGGTCCGGAAGATGGGGGACAAGTCCCTGGCCCGCCGGACGGTCGCTGCGGCCGGCGTTCCGACCGTCCCCGGCTCGCCCGGTCCCGTCGAGACCCTGGACGAGGCCCTCTCCTTCGCGAAGAAGGCCGGATACCCGGTCATCCTGAAGGCCTCGGCGGGCGGCGGCGGCCGCGGGATGCGGATCGCCCGGGACGAGCGGGAGCTCTCGGGGGCCTTCGACACCGCGCGCGCCGAGGCCGAGACCGCGTTCGGAAACGCCGAGGTCTACCTGGAAAAGTACCTCGAGGAGCCGCGTCACATCGAGTTCCAGGTCTTCGGCGACAGCCACGGGAACCTCCGCCAGATGGGGGAGCGGGAGTGCTCGATCCAGCGCCGGCACCAGAAGCTCATCGAGGAAGCGCCCTCGAAGGCGCTCGACGAGGCCCTCCGCGCGCGGATGGGGGAGGCGGCCGTCGCCGCCGCCCGCTCGGTCTCCTACACGAACGCCGGCACCGTCGAATTCCTGCTCGACGCGCAGGGACGCTTCTACTTCATGGAAATGAACACGCGGCTCCAGGTCGAGCATCCGGTCACCGAGGAGGTCACGGCGGTGGACCTGGTCAAGGAGCAGATCGCGGTCGCCGCGGGGGAGCCCCTTTCCTTCTCGCGGACGCTCACGCCGCGCGGCCACGCGATCGAGTTCCGCATCAACGCCGAGGACCCCGTCACGTTCCAGCCTTCGCCCGGCAGGATCACGACGTTCCACGTGCCGGGAGGCCTCGGGGTCCGGGTCGACACGGCCGCCTACCAGGGCTACGTCATCCCTCCCTACTACGACTCGCTCATCGCCAAGCTCATCGTCTCCGGGCGCAATCGCCAGGAGGCGATCCAGCGCGGCCGGCGCGCCCTCGACCTCTTCGTGATCGAGGGGATCAAGACCACGATCCCGATGCACCGCAGGATCCTGGACGACCCGGACTTCGTGGACGGCCGGCTGTCCACGCGGTTCATGGACCGGTACGCGCGAGCCTCCTGACAAACAGGTTTCAGGTCTCAGGTTCCAGGTTCCAGGTTCCAGGTTGAATTCGGAGATGGCATCCTGAAACTTGAAACTTGAAACTTGAAACCTTGAATCTGAGACTCCCCGCCGTCTACGCCATCAGCGACAGGCGCGTCTCCGGGATCGACGATCACGTCGAGATCGCGCGGCGCCTTTTCCGGGTGGGGATCCGGCTGCTCCAGGTCCGCGAGAAGGAGATGGCCGACCGTGACCTGCTTGCGGCGGTCGAGGAGATTTCCCGGCTGGCGCGGGGCGACGGCTCGGCCGTGATCGTGAACGACCGCGTGGACGTGGCACGGCTGGCGGGCGTCGGGGTCCATCTCGGCGAGGAGGATCTGCCGGCGGGGGAGGCCCGGCGGCTTCTGGCGGGAGGATCCGTCGTCGGGGTCTCAACGCACGACCTCGGGGCGGCCCGCGCGGCGTTTCAGGATCCGGATTGCGACTATGTCGCCTTCGGCCCGATCTTCGCGAGCGGCACCAAGGCCGGCCGGGCGCCGCGCGGCATGGAGGCGCTGTCCTCCGTTGCCCGGATCAAGACGAAACCGCTCGTCGCGATCGGAGGAATCACGCCGGACACTCTCGACGCCGTGCTCGACGCCGGAGCCGACGCCGCCGCGATGATCGGAGGTCTCCTGGCAAACGGGGAGCTCGAGAAGCACGCGCGGCGAGCGCTCGACATCGCGCGCCGGCGCGAGGTGACGGGCCGGGTCTACCTGGTTGGGTTCATGGGAAGCGGCAAGACGGCCGTCGGCCGCCGGGTCGCCGAGAGGCTCGGCCTTCCGTTCGTGGACCTCGACGCCGAGATCGAGAGGACCTCCGGCGTGACCGTCCGGGCCCTGTTCGAGGCCGCGGGCGAAGCGGCTTTTCGCGAGCGCGAATCGCTCTTCCTCGAGGGGACGGAGTCCCTTCCGCGCGCGATCGTGGCCACGGGTGGCGGCTGCTACGTGCGCGAAGAGAACCGCCGGACGATCGCGAGGCTCGGCACTCCCGTGTTCCTCGACGTTGCGCTCCCGGAGCTGCTCTCCCGCCTCGCCGGCAAGACCGACCGGCCGCTCTTTGCCGGCCCCGAGCAGGCCGCGTCGCTCCGCGCCGAGCGCGAGCCGTTCTATAGAATGGGAACGGTCCGCGTGGCGCTCGCGGGAGAATCGGTCGAGGAGGCCGCGGACCGAGTGCTCGATGCGCTCTCGGCGCGGAGCCGCGCGAGGGCGATCCTCTAGCCCGGATTATTCATGGACACCCGGCCGAAACGCGCGCATTTCGTTGAGAGGAAGTCTTCTTGTGGCACTTCCTCGATGGAACCGCCGGGAACACGTTGTCCGCGATCGGAGCGGCGGCCTGAGTGGTTCATGAATAATGCGGGTTGAGCGATGCGCTACCTGCTGCTGTCCGACATCCACTCCAACGACGAGGCTCTCGCAGCGGTGCTCGCGCGGGCGCGGCGGCGGGGGTTCGACCGGGTCGTCATCCTCGGGGACTTCGTCGGCTACGGCGCGGAGCCCAACGCCGTCCTGGACCGCCTGCGCCGCATCCGAAAGCGCAAGGTGCTGATCCGGGGCAACCACGACAAGGTCGTCTGCGGGCTCGACGACGGAAATCTCTTCAATCCCGTGGCCCTGGAAGCGGCGCGCTGGACGGAAGCGGCGCTCTCCCGGCGCAACCGGGAGTTCCTCGCCGCGCTCCCGCTCGGTCCCCTCGCGGTGGACGGGTCCTTCGAGATCTGCCACGGCTCCCCGCGCGACGAGGACGCCTACATCTTCTCCGACCGCGATGCCTTCCTGAACTTCCACGGTTTTCGCTCGGCGATCTGCTTCTTCGGGCACAGCCACATCCCCTCGATTTTCACGCTCGAGCCGCACGGCATCCGCGTCGAGGTCGTGTACGGGGACCGGCTGACGCGCCGGCTCGAGGAGGGGCGCCGGTACCTGATCAACCCCGGCTCCGTCGGCCAGCCGCGGGACCGCAATCCCGATGCTTCCTTCGCGATCTACGACGCGCGGAAACGAGCGGTCTTCTTCGAGCGCGTGGCGTACGACGTGGAGAGGACGCGTCAGAAGATCCGGCGGGCCGGGCTGCCCGGCATGCTCGGAGACCGGCTGCTCATCGGCGCCTGAGACAGAGATTCCAGATTCCAGGTCCGGACCCATATAATCGCGCCACGTTCGTGTGATTCAAGGAAAGGAACGCGTGATGAGGGAGACTTGCTGGAGGTTCGTCGCGGTTGGGCTGGTTTTTTCGGCCTTGAGGTGTGCCGGCGGCTCGCCTCCCGCTCCGGGGGGAGCGGCGGCCCCGGGGGCGCCGCCGGTCGTCTCGACCCGTTTCGCCTCGTTCGAAGAAGCCGAGACGGCGCTCGTCGAGATCGAGGACCGTCGCGCCTTCGATCAAGGCGTGCTCGCTTCCGCCGCGGCCGCGCCGGACCCCGCGATCCGGGCCCGCGCGGCTCTCGCGGCCGGCCGGATCGGCGACGACCGGGGCGGCCCGCTTCTGCGCCCGCTCCTGTCCGACAGGTCGGCGCCGGTCCGTGCGATGGCGGCCTTCGGTTGCCAGCTCCTCGGGGATCCCGGGGCGACATCGGACCTCCTGCCGCTTCTTTCCGACACGGACGCCTCGGTCGCCGTCGCCGCCGCGAGGGCCGTCGGGTCTCTGGGGCGCGGCGATGGCGAGGACGCCCTCATCGCGGCCATTCCCGGCGCGCCGGCTCCCGAGCCCCGGGCCTCGATGCTGCAGTCGCTCTGGAGGTTCGCCGACTCGGCGAGCGTGTCGGCCGCCCTGAAGTACGCGGCCGACGCGGACGCCCGGGTGCGCTTCGGCGCCCTCTATGCTCTCTCCCGAAAGCCGATCGCGATGGCGGCGGGGGCATTGACGGCGGCGCTCTCCGACAGCGATCCGTACGCTGCGGCCATGGCCGCGCGCGGCCTGGGCGTGCTCGCGCTGAAGGACTCGATTCCGCCGCTCGCCGCCGCGCTGGACAGCGGCCGGGCCCCGGTGGAGGTCAACGCCCTGGTCGCGCTCGAAGCGATCCTCGAGAAGAACCCGGGCGCCGTCGTGGCGGAAGACCGGAAGGCTCGCATCCTGGCCCTGGCAGGCGACGCCAATCCCAATCTGGCCGTCTCCGCGCTGGTGGTTCTGCGCCAGTTCGAGGCGACGAACCGCGAGATTCGCCAGCGCCTCTGGTCCATCGCGCTGACGGGCGAAGGGCGCCGCCGCCAGGTGGCGATCGTCTCGGTCGTCGCGGCGCTCCGGGACCGCGCCCGGGACGCCCTCGAGGCCGCCGCGTTCTCCCCGGAGCGGTCGCTCCGGGCCACGGCGGCGGAGTCGCTGGCCTTCCTGACGGCCGCCCAGGCGAAGCCCTACCGCGAGCGGCTCGCGGCGGACAGGGACCCGGCGGTGCGGCTGGCGGTCCTCGTAAGCCTGAAGACACCCGACGCCATCCGGGAGAGCCGCGCGCTCGTCAACTCGGCCCTGACCGACGCCGACCCGGGTGTCCGCGCGGCCGCCGTGGATGCCCTGGGCCTTCTCGCCGACGCCTCGGTCCTTCCGCTCGCCGCGGACGCACTGACGCGCTCGCAGGCCGATCCGTCGCCCGACGTGGCGATCGCCGTCATCGGCGTCTGCGAGAAGCTCCGGATGGACCCCGCGGCCCGCGCGATCGTCGAGTCCGCCTATCATCGGGGCAAGACGCTCGTCGCGCGGCTGGCGCGGCGGTCGCTGATTCTGTCGTTCCGGGCCGACCGGGCCGCCCTGCCGGCCCCCGAGTACAAGACGGGCCGGACCGCGACGGACTACGCGGCTCTCCTCTCCGAGGCCCATCGTCCCCTGCAAGCGCGCGTCGAGACGGCGCGCGGGGAGTTCGTCATCCGGCTGGCGGGACGCGACGCGCCCCTGACGGTCGCGAACTTCGTCAAGCTCGCCCGCGCGAACTACTTCGACGGCGTCGCGATCCACCGCGTCGTGCCCAACTTCGTGATCCAGGACGGAGATCCCACGGGCACCGGCAACGGCGGGCCCGGTTACGAGATCCGCGACGAGCTCGATCCGTTGCCCTACGCGCGCGGCACCGTCGGCGTGGCCCTGGCTGGCCCCGATACCGGGGGGAGCCAGTGGTTCGTGACGCAATCTCCGCAGCCGCACCTGAACGGGCTCTACACTGTCTTCGGCCAGGTCGTGGCGGGGCAGGAAACCGTCGAAGGGATCGAACAGGGAGACCTTATCCGGAAGGTGACCGTCTCGGACGCGCCATGAGCCGCGATTGAAACGCCGATGCACGCGGCCGCTCGCGCCCTGGAGCTTCTGGGTCTGGTCGTGACCGGCGTGGGATTCTTCAGCGGCGTGCTCGGCGGGAACATCCGTCTCGAGCTCGCGTTGCTCGTCGCCGGCGCGGCAGTCTTTTTCCTGGGGCGCCGGCTCGAGAGAACCGCGCGCTGAGGCCCCGTCTCTCCCGCGCCGCCGGGCCAGGTGTGTGCGGCTCGTGAATGCTAGACTCGGCTCCGGATCTTCCGGGAACGATTTCATGATTTCAAGAGTCGAGGGAGAGGAGTTGCTTTGAGCGGCGTTGTGATCGTGACGCGCGCCCTGCCGGAGCCCGCGCTGGCGACGCTCGAGCCGGATTTCGAGGTGCGGGTGCTCACCTACCGGCCGAGCGAAGCGCAGCTCGCGGCCGAGGTCTCGGATGCCGACGCCCTCATCACGCTCGTGAGCGACCCGGTGACCGAGACCGTCCTCCGGGCGGGCAGGAAACTGAAGATCGTCAGCCAGTACGGCGTCGGCGTGGACAACATCGACCGCGTGGCGGCGGCCGCCCTCGGGATCGTCGTCACCAATACGCCCAACGTGCTGACCGACGCGACGGCCGACCTGACGATGGCGCTGCTGCTCTCGCTCGCCCGGCGGATCGTCGAAGGGGACCGGCTGGTCCGGACGGGGGGCTTCCAGGGGTGGGACCCCCAGCTCCTGCTCGGTTCGGATCTGAAAGGCAAGGCCTTCGGGGTGCTCGGGCCGGGCCGCATCGGCCGGGCGGTGGCGAAACGGGCACGGGCGTTCGGAATGACGGTCATCGCCTGCGGCCGATCGCCGCGCGACGAAGGGGACCCCGACGATCCCCCGCGCGTCTCCTTCGAGGAGCTGCTGCGGCGCTGCGACGTCGTGTCCATCCACCTCCCCCTGAACGACGAGACCCGGCATCTCTTCAACGACGAGACGTTCGCCAGGATGAAGCCGGGAAGCTGCCTCCTGAACACCTCGCGGGGCGCGATCGTGGAAGAGGCGGCGCTCGCGCGGGCCCTCGAGCGGGGGCCTCTGGCGGGCGCGGGACTCGACGTGTACGAGAACGAGCCCAGGGTCGCGCCGGCGCTGCTCGAGAGCGACCGCGTGGTCCTGATGCCCCATGCCGGGAGCGCGACGCACGAGACCCGCCGGGAGATGGCGCGGATGGTGGTCGAGGACGTCCGGCGCGTTCTCACCGGCGAGAAGCCCGTTCGGGCCGTGCCGCCCGAATCGAGCCGGGAACGCCTGAGGGTCGAGCCGTGAGGAGTCGCAAGCCGCTCTCCCTGACGCGCCTGGACTCGGCGAGCGACGGCCTTCTGCGGCGGATGGCCAGGGGCGACGACGCGCTTCTCTGGATCCGGGCCCGGTGGGACCGGATCGTCGGAGAGCCGCTCGCCAGGAAGATCGAGCCCGTGGATCTCACCGGCAGGCGGCTGACCCTCCGGCTCCTCGATCCCGCCTGGAGAAAGCCGGTCCAGGCGACTCTGCCGGAGCTCGAGCGCAAGCTCGCCTACGAGGTCCCCGAAATCAAGCCGAAGGTGTTCCTGAAATGAAGAAGTCTAAAGTCGAATGTCCAGGGTCTAACGTCCCGGGGCGAGGTCTCCGACCTTAGACTTTGGACCCCTCAGGCGTAGAGCCCCCTCACCATCGTGTCGTGGGCGACGCGGGAGATTCCGAGCATGTACGCGGCGATGCGGAAGCTGACGTTGTATTTCTCCGCCATTCCGGCCACGTCCTTGAAGGACTGCACCAGGATGTCCTCCAGGCGCTCGTTGACCTCCTGCTCGCGCCAGAAGAAACCGGCGCGGTCCTGCACCCACTCGAAGTAGGAGACGGTCACTCCGCCGGCGTTGGCGAGGATGTCCGGGACGACAAGGATCCCGTGCTGGTCGAGGATCTCGTCGGCACGCTGCGTCGTGGGACCGTTGGCTCCCTCGGCGATGATCTTCGCCCGGATGCTGCCGGCGTTGCGGCCCCGGATCTGGTTCTCATTGGCCGCGGGGATCAGGATGTCGGTCTCGAGCTCCAGCAGCTGCGCGTTGGAGATCTTCGTCGCGCCGGGGAAGCCCTCGAGGGTGCGGTTCTTTTCGTAGTGCTTCAGGACCGCCGGGATGTCGAGCCCCTTTTCGTTCCAGATCCCGCCCGCGATGTCGGAAAGCCCGATCACCGTGGCGCCCGCCTCGTGGCACATCCGCGCCGCGATCGACCCGACGTTGCCGAACCCCTGAACGGCGATGCGGCTCGTGGCGAGAGTCAGGCCCCGCAACGGCGCGGCTTCCCGGCAGATCAGCATGAGACCCCGGCCGGTCGCCTCGACTCTTCCGCGCGAGCCGCCGAGCGAGAGGGGCTTGCCCGTCACGCAGGAGGTCACGGTGTGGCGCGCGTGCATCGAGAACGTGTCCATCACCCAGGCCATCGTCTGCGGGTTCGTCCCCATGTCGGGGGCGGGCACGTCCTTCTCGGGCCCGAACTGGTCCATGAGCTCGGCCGTGTAGCGGCGGGTGATCCGCTCGATCTCGCCCCGGGAGAGCGTGCCCGGATCGCAGATGACGCCCCCCTTCGCCCCGCCGAAGGGGATATTGACCACGGCGCACTTCCACGTCATCCAGGCCGCGAGCGCCCGGACCTCGTCGAGAGTCACGTTCTTGTCGTAGCGAATGCCCCCCTTGCCGGGACCGCGCGCGATGTTGTGCAGAACGCGATAGCCGATGAAGACCTCGATGCGCCCGTCGTCCATGACGATCGGAATGGAGACCTTCGTCTCGCGCACGGGCTCGCGCAGGACTTTGTAGAGGCCGGGGTCCAGACCCAGCTTCTGCGCGGCCAGGTCGAACCGGGACATCATCTCCTCGAAGGGGGTGGAGGAGTCCACGCCCTGGGGCGGGGTGCCGATCGTCGGGAACTGCGGTTCGGCCACTGGGTTCACGGAACTCTCCTCCGTGGCCGCCGCGGCGGCCGGCTCCAATAGAATGGGGGCGATTGTAGCGCACGGCTTCGGAGCGGGCTCGCTGGCCGTGGCTCTCCGGGAGGAATGGAGAAGCCTCTGAAACGAGAAGGCCGCGTCGGAGCCGATGGCCGATCGCAGCGGTCTCGAGAATGAATGAAAGACATCCAGGACCGCGAGGGTCTCAACGACGATGAGCTCGTCGGCCGCATCCTGGCGGGTGAAGAGGACCTGTTCGAGCTTCTCGTGCGGCGCTATCAATCCCGCGTTCTGGCCCATGTCGCCAGGATGGTGGGCAACCGCGACGACGCGCTCGACCTCTCGCAGGAGATCTTCCTGAAGGTCTTCGGCGCGCTCGACCGTTACAACCCAGCCTACAAGTTCTCGACCTGGCTCTTCCGGATCGCCGGCAACGCGGCGATTGACCATCTGCGAAAGCGCCGTCCCCGGACGGTGCCCCTCGAGGTCCAGGATCCGAACGGCAAGGTGTCCTCTCCTGAGTACAAGAGTCACGATCTGGACCCATATGGGAGGCTGCGCAATCTCGAGCGCGGTGGCGCGATCGCGCGGGCGATCTCAGCCCTGCCGGTGGAATTCCGCGAACTCATTACCCTGCGGCACTTTGGCGGGCTTTCCTATGAGGAAATCGCGGACGTCAAGCAGATGCCCCTGGGCACGGTCAAGAACAAACTCTTTCGAGCCAGAGCCGTATTGAAGGAAAGGTTGTCGGGAGAACTGTCGTGAACCCTTGCGCCCGTCCATTGGATCCGCTCGACGCGGAAGCGATCGCCTCGGGGGCCTCGCCGGTCTTCGCCGCGGACGCGGCGCAGCACGCGTCCGTCTGCGCCTCCTGCGGGCAGGCCGTCTCCGAGGCGGCCGGTCTTGCGCTGGAGATCGACGGCCTGGGAGCGCTCCGAGACGGCGAATCGCCGGCGATGCCCGGCGGGATGGCCGACCTGGCCGGCGTCGTCGTGCGCCTGCGCCCCTTCTCGCGGCGCGAACGGCTCTCCTTCGCGCTCTGGAGGGGTCCGTTCCTCCTCGCCGCCGCGCTCTTTGTTTCCGGTCTCTTCGTCTTGATCCTCCCCGGCGTCTCGGCGCGCGAACAGGCCGGCCTGGCCGCGGCCGCTCTCGCGCCTCTCCTGGCCCTTCTGCGCGCGGGCGCCCGGTCGCTGGCGCAGCTCGCGAGCGCCTGGCCGGCAGGGCTCGAGGCGCTCGGGCAGGCCATGCGGCGGGAACAGACGCTCGGGCTCGCCTGCCTGGCCCTGCTCGCGCCCGTGCTCTTCGGGTTTCGGCGGGCCCTCGCCCGGGAACGCCGGCGGTGATCGCCGCGGGTCTCCTGGCGCTCACCGTTGCGGGCGCGCCCGGGCAGACGGCATTCGCGCGCGACATCCAGATCGAGAAACCCGTCGCGGGCCGCGTTGTCGCGGTGCTGTCGGACGTGCGCATCGCCTCCCGCGTCTCCGGGGACGTCGTCGTCTGGGGAGGCAGCGTCACGTTCTCGCCTTCCGGCTTCGTCGAAGGGAATCTCTCGGTCTTCGGCGGTCGCGTCAACGCTCCCGAGGGGAAACCCCTGCCGGTCGGCGGGATCGTCTCGACGCCCGGAACGCTCCTGAGCCTTTATCTGGACGAGATGCACCGGCCGCCCTGGGTCGAGAGTCATCCCTTCCTCTCCCGCGGCCTTCGTCTCGTCGCGCTCTCCGTGTGGCTCGCCGTGAGTCTCGCTCTCCTCTTCTGCTTCGCCTCGCCGTTCGCGCGGGCGGCCGCATCGGCCGAGATCCACTGGCCGGGCACCCTCCTCGCCGGCGCGCTCGGCGTGCTGAGCCTCCTGCTGGCGACCGTCGCCGCGCTGGCGCTCTTGCCTCCCGCCGTCTCGGTTCCGGTCGCGATCCTCTTCGGTTCGGTTGCGGTGGCCGCGAAGGTCTTCGGGATGGGCGCGCTCTTCCTGCTGCTCGGACAGAAGCTCGTCCGGAGCGTCGCGCCCGCGAAGCGGCCGGCGGCCCTGGCGGCGGGACTCGCGCTGCTCGGGGCCGTTTCGCTCCTTCCCTTCGTCGGCTCCGTCGTGTGGAGCGCCGCCTCCGTGGTCGCGGTCGGCATCGCCTTCCTGACGCGGTTCGGCACGCCGCGCTACAGGGTCGAGATCGCCTGAGCCGCGCCCGCTCCTTTTCGATACCCGATTCCCCGAATCCCGGCCCTGTTTGATTCATTGCTCCGGGGGCAATAGAGTCCCGGCATGGACGTTCGCACGCTCGGCGTCGTGGGCGCGGGCCAGATGGGCTCCGGCATCGCGCACGTGGCGGCGGCCTGCGGAATCCGGGTGGTGCTGACCGACCTGGAAGGGCCCTATCTCGAGAAGGCGTGCGCCACCATCGAGCGCAACCTCGAGCGCGAGGTCTCGAAGGGCAAGCGATCGCCCGGGGAGAAGGCGGCGGCGCTGGAGCGGATCACGGCGACGCCCATCCTCTCGCGCCTCGCCGAGGCGGACCTCGTGATCGAGGCCGTCGTGGAAGACGAAGGGATCAAGAAGGGAGTCTTCGGCAAGCTCGACGCGGTCTGCTCGGAGCGCGCCGTGTTCGCGTCCAACACGTCGTCGATCTCGATCACGCGCCTGGCCGGGGCGACGCGGCGCCCGGACCGTTTCGTCGGCATGCACTTCATGAACCCGGTGCCCGTCATGGCGCTCGTCGAGGTCATCCGGGGCATCGCGACCTCCGACGAGACCGCGAACACCGTCCTGGCGCTGGCCCGGGCGATGGGAAAGACGCCGATCCTCTGCAACGACTGGCCGGGCTTCGTGTCCAACCGGGTCCTGATGCCGATGATCAACGAGGCGATCGAGGCCCTGCGGGAAGGCGTCGCGACGCGCGAGGCGATCGACGGCATCATGAAGCTCGGGATGAACCACCCGATGGGGCCCCTCGCTCTGGCCGACTTCATCGGCCTGGATACCTGCCTGGCGATCCTGCGCGTCCTGCAGCAGGGCTTCGGCGATCCGCGCTACCGCCCGAGTCCCCTGCTCGTGAAGATGGTGGACGCGGGGTGGCTCGGGAAGAAGTCGGGCCGGGGGTTCTATGAATACTAGGGGAGTGGACTCTTCCGCCTTCCGCCTCCCGCCTCCCGCCTCCCAGCTCCGGTAACCCCATGTACTGTCAGGTCTGCGGCTTGAAGAACCCGGACGAAGAGGAGTTCTGTTCTCGCTGCCACTCCAAGCTGCTGGTGCTCTCGGGAGTCGGCGTTGTCGAGGAGAGCGGCGAGGTCCCGGAGGAGATTCCGTTCGACGAGCATCTCCTCGAGCGGATCTCGACCCTCGAAGACGTCGTCAAGCGCACGGGCGACGCGGTCAAGACGCTCTTCGAGTCGCTCGGGAACCTCGAGAAGAACCTTTTCGTGGCGCACACGGGGATCCTGGCCCTGCAGGAAACCCTGGAGCGACGCGGCACCATCCGCTCCCAGGAGGTCCTCGATCTCTGGGAGACCAAGATGGACGAGCGGATGCAGGCAGTCGAGAAGAAGGACCGTTTCCTCGAGCGCCGCGACCGCATCGTGGCGCGTTTCTCGGGAGACGACCGCGACGGTTTTCTCCAGCGCCTGCGCGCGGCCGAGTTCGCCATCCTCGCCCTGGACGCCGACCGGGGGGTGCGTCTCCTCGAGGACCTGTCGCGGATGGACAAGGGGAACGCGGAGCTCGGCTTCTATCTGGCCGAGACCTTCTTCTCCGCCGGAGACCTCGAGCGCGCCGCGGTGTACTTCAAGAAGATCCTGGCGGTCGAGCCGAATCACTTCGAGTCGCTCGTCTATTCCGGCATCGCGGCCTCCGAGCGGGGCGAGGCGGAAACGGCGGAAGCGTTCCTGAAGCGCGCCCTCGAGAAGAAAGCCGACGCCTTCCTCCCGCACTTCGCCCTGGGCGCCCTCTACGCGAACTCGTCGCGCTGGGACGAGGCCGAGGGAGAGCTCGGCCGCGCCCTCGAGGCGGCGGCCGTTCCGGCGGCGCACGTCCTGCTCGGCACGGTCCTGCGGGAGAAGGGGGAGATCGCGCGCGCCATCCGCGAGTTCGAGGAAGCGCGACGGCTGCAGCCCGATTCCGAGGAGGCCGCCTTCCAGCTCGGGCTCTGCTACCTGGAAAAGAACCGCGCCCGGCGCGCGCTCGAGTGCTTCCAGCAGGCGCTGGAGAAGAACCCGAGGCGCCTGGAATACCAGGAGGCCGTGCGGCTGCTCGACCGGCGCCGGCGCTACGCCCTGCCGCGCGTGGACGGGCCGGGCGCGGAGGCGTACCGCGAGGCGGAGGAAAACGTCTCGCGGGGGTCGCTCCGCCGCGCCCACGAGCTCTACCGCAAGGCGCTCGCCGAGGAGCCTCAGAACTCGACGATCCGCATCTCCTTCGCGCTTCTCTCCGCCTCGCTCGGCCTCTGGAAGGAGGCCATGGCGGCCTGCCGCCAGGTGCTCGCCGGGGACCCGGAGGACGTCGTCGCCGCGGCCGCCTGTTCGACGCTCGCGGAGGCCCTCCGCGCGGAGGGGAAGGGGAAGGAGGCCGTGGGCTTCGTCCGGGACTTTCTGGAGAAGCATCCCTCGAAGACTTCGAGGGCGATCGCGTACTACGAGCTCGCGACGACGCTCGCTGAGGGGGAGGAGGACCTCGACTCGGCCCTCGATTACGCGGGGCGCGCGCTCTCGGAGGCGCCGGACGAGCTGAAGCCCTACCCGCTGGCGACGTTGGGCTGGGTCCACTACAAGCGCCGCGAGTTCGACCGGGCGATCGATTGCCTGCGCCGCTCGAGCGAGCGCGCCGCGCAGCCGACCACGTTTCATCACCTCGGCATGGCCTATCTCGCGGCCGGCAAGCCCGAGGAAGCCAAGGCGGCCTTCAGCAAGGCAAAGACCGTGGCGCGCGGGGGGGCCCTGGAGGACCGGATGCTGCAGCAGGTCCGCTCCAACATCCGCCTGGTCGAGAAGTTCGCCGCCAAGAGGAAGGAAGCCGCGCCGACGAACCGCAAGTAGCTGTCAGCGATCAGCTATCAGCTGTCAGCCGTTCAATTGAAAGACAAGTTCGCCCCGGCTCCCGCTGAGAGCTGAGAGCTGAGAGCTTTTCCATGATGTATCTTCTTTCCTCCAAGATGCGCTGGTCGAAGTACTTCCTGCAGACGGTGCGCGAGGTCCCGGGGGACGCCGAGGCGATCTCGCATGTCCTCCTGACCCGGGCGGGGATGATGCGCCGCATCGCGGCGGGCATGTACGCGCTGACGCCGCTCGGGCTCCGGGCCCACCGCAAGACCGAGACGATCGTGCGGGAGGAGATGGACCGCTCCGGGGCCCTCGAGCTGGAGGTCCCGATCCTGCAGCCGAAGGAGCTCTGGGAACAGAGCGGGCGCTGGGAGCGGTACGCGTCGGAAGAGATCCTCTTCCACCTGAAGGACCGCAAGGGAGGGGAGTACTGCCTCGCCCCGACGGCGGAGGAGGCGGTGACCACGATGGTCAAGAGCGGTATCACCTCCTACCGCCAGCTCCCGGTGACGCTCTACCAGATCCGGACGAAGTTCCGGGACGAGATCCGTCCGCGCTTCGGCCTGATGCGGGGGCGCGAGTTCCTCATGTACGACGGCTACTCCTTCGACGCGGACGCGGAGGGGCTGGACCGCTCCTACCGGGCGCAGGATGCTGCGTACCGGAGCATCTTCAGGCGCTGCGGCCTGGAATTCACCGTCGTCCAGGCTGACTCGGGAGCGATCGGAGGCCGGGATTCCGAGGAGTTCATGGTCCTGGCCGACACCGGCGAGGACGCGGTCGTCCGGTGCGCGGCGTGCGGGTACGGCGCCAACATCGAGCGGGCGGAGACGGGGCGCCGGGAGAATCCCTGGGACGACGAGACGATGGTCCGGCTCGAGGACGTCGCGACGCCGGGGATGGGAGGCATCGAGGAGGTCGTCGGTTTCCTGGAGATCACCGCGTCGCGGATGATCAAGTGCCTCGTCTACGAGACGGAGGCGGGCTTCGTGGTGGCTCTCCTGCGCGGCGACCTCGACGTCAACGAGATCGCCCTGAAGAACGCCCTCGGGGTCGAGCACCTCGCGCTCGCGTCGGAGGAGAAGGTCGAGAAGGCCACGGGGGCGCCGGTCGGGTTCGTGGGCCCCCGCGGGCTTCCGCCGGCGGTGCGCGTCATCGCGGACGAATCGGTGCGCGGCGCCGTCAACGCGGTGACGGGAGCCGGCCGCAGAGACTGGCACGTGCGCGGGCTCGCCCTCGATCGGGACGCGAGCGTCGGCGCGTGGGCCGTGTTCGCGAAGGCCCGGGGCGGGGACCCCTGCCCGCGGTGCGGCAAGCCGCTCGAGCTGGCCAGGGGCATCGAGGTGGGGCACATTTTCAAGCTCGGGACGAAGTACTCGACCGCGCTCGGTTGCGAGTACACCGACGAGAAGGGAGAGAACCATCCCGCCGTCATGGGGACCTACGGCATCGGGGTCGGACGCACGATGGCCGCCGCCGTCGAGCAGCACCACGACGCCGACGGAATCGTCTGGCCGCTCGCGCTCGCGCCCTTCGAGATCGAGCTCGTCTCCCTGAATCCCGCGGAGCCCGCCGCCCGGGAAGCCGCGGACGCGCTCTACGGAGAGCTCGTGGACAACGGCCTGGAAGTGTTCTACGACGACCGCGACGAGCGGCCGGGCGTCAAGTTCAAGGACGCCGACCTGCTCGGGTTCCCGATCCGGGTCAACGTCGGCGGCCGCGCGTTGAAGGAGGGGAAGATCGAGATCGTGCCGCGCCGGGACAAGTCGGTTCGCGCGGTGCCGCGGGGAGAGGCCGCCTCGGCCATCCGCGCCCTGCGCGGCGAGCTGGCTTCCTCCTCCCTCACCGCGCGGGAGAGGGTCGGGGCAAGGGGGCAAGTCTGAGGAAGATCACCAGGGAAGACGCGCTCGAGTACCACTCCCGCGGCCGGAAGGGGAAGATCGAGGTCGTCGCCACCAAGCCCTGCCGCACGCAAGAAGACCTGTCCCTGGCTTACAGTCCCGGCGTCGCCGACCCCTGCCTCGAGATCGCGGAGCATCCCGACAAGGTGTACGACTACACCGCGAAGGCCAACCTCGTCGCCGTCATCTCCAACGGGACGGCCGTGCTCGGCCTCGGCAACATCGGGCCGCTCGCGGGCAAGCCCGTGATGGAAGGCAAGGGAGTCCTCTTCAAGCGCTTCGCGGACATCGACGTTTTCGACATCGAGGTGGGCGAGGAGGACCCGGCCAGGTTCATCGAGGCCGTCGCCGCGATCTCGCCCACGTTCGGTGGAATCAACCTGGAGGACATCAAGGCCCCCGAGTGCTTCGAGATCGAGGACGCCCTGAAGAAGCGCCTCCAGATCCCGGTCTTCCATGACGACCAGCACGGCACCGCGATCATCTCGGCGGCGGCCCTGTTGAACGCCCTCGAGATCGTCGGGAAGACGATCGAGGAGGTCAAGGTCGTCTTCGCCGGGGCCGGCGCCGCGGCGATCGCCTGCGCGAGGCTCTACCTCTCCTACGGCGTGAAGAGGGAGAACCTGCGCCTCGTGGACCGGACCGGAGTCATCTTCGCGGGCCGCGCCGACGTCAACAGGTACAAGGCGCAGTTCTCCGTGGACACGAAGGAGCGCACGCTCGCCGACGCCCTCGTCGGGGCGGACGTCTTCGTGGGGCTCTCGACGAAGGGGACCGTCACCGGCGAGATGCTCAAGCCGATGGCGCGCGACCCGATCGTCTTCGCTCTCGCCAACCCGGACCCGGAGATCACGCCGGAGGAGGCGAAGGCCGCGCGCCCCGACGTCATCATGGCGACGGGGAGGAGCGACTACCCCAACCAGGTCAACAACGTCCTCGGATTCCCCTTCATCTTTCGCGGGGCGCTCGACGTGCGGGCCCGCGAGATCAACGAGGCGATGAAGATGGCGGCGTCCAGGGCTCTCGCGTCGCTCGCCAAGATGGACGTGCCCGACTCCGTCTCCAAGGCCTACGGGGGCCAGTCCTTCCGCTTCGGCCGCGAGTACCTGATCCCCAAGCCCTTCGACTTCCGCGTGCTTCTCTGGGTGGCGCCGGCCGTGGCGGAGGCGGCGATGACCTCCGGCGTGGCGCGCCTGCCGATCGCGGACATGGGCGCCTACCTGCGCAAGCTCGAGGCCACGCTCTCGCGCTCGCGGGAGGTCATGAGCGTCGTCATCGAGAGGGCGCGGCAGGGCCCCCGGCGCATCGTCTTTCCGGAGGGGGAGCACCCGAAGATCCTCCGCGCCGCGAAGATCCTGGCCGAGGAGGGGATCTGCCGGCCGATCCTCCTCGCGCGCGAGAGCGCGATCGAGAATCTCGCGCGGGAGCTCGGCGTCCCGATGGACAAGGTCGAATTCGTCAACAGCGAGACGTCGGAGAGGCTCGCCGCCTATGCGCGGCGTCTCGTCGAGCTGCGCGGCCGCGACGGGGTCACGGCGGAATCGGCCCCGCGGCTGGCGCGCATGCGCAACCGTTTCGCCCCGCTGATGCTCGACGCCGGCGACGCCGACGGCGTGATCTCGGGACTGACCCAGTCGTATCCGGACACCATCCGCCCCGCCCTCCAGATCGTCGGCACGGCACCGGGCGTCCGGCGCGTTTCGGGCCTCTACATCCTGATGCTGAAGGACCAGACCTTCTTCTTCGCCGACACGACCGTGAACATCGATCCGACGGCGGAGGAGCTGGCCGAGATCGCGCTGCTGACGGCCGACGCCGTCCGTCGCTTCGACATCGAGCCGCGGCTGGCGCTCATCTCCTTTTCGAATTTCGGGTCGAACACTCATGCGAACGCGCTGAAGGTGAAGCGGGCGGTCGAGCTCGTCCGGGCCGCGCGCCCGGATCTCCCGGTGGACGGCGAGATGCAGGCGGATACCGCCGTCGTCCCGGAATTGCTCGAGGCGAACTACCCCTGGGCGAACGTGCGGAGCCCCAATACCCTGATCTTCCCGAACCTCGAGGCGGCCAACGCCGCCTACAAGCTCGTCTGGCGGATCGCCGGCGCCGAGGCGATCGGCCCGATCCTGCTCGGCATGGCGCGCCCCGTCCACGTCCTCCAGCGCGGCGTGGACGTGGCCGACATCGTCAACATGGCCGCCATCGCCGTCGTGGACGCCCAGGAGAAAGAAGCCGTCCGCCTCCAACGGTAGACGTCCCGGGCCGCGGGCGCGAGATGGCCTGCGCCTTGCTGGAGGTTCGGCAGGTTCGCGGGAGGGACCCATCATGAGAAGAAGGCACGTTTTTCTCGGGCTCGTGATTGCCGTCATCGGAGCGGCCTACTACTACTGCAACCGGCAGGCGAATCCCGTCACGGGCGAGATGCAGTACGTTTCGCTGTCGCCGCAGCAGGAAATCGCGATGGGGCTCGCGGCCGCGCCGGAGATGGAGCAGCAGTTCGGTGGGGAGCTGGCCGATGCCTCCGTTGCCGAGGCGGTCTCACGGGTTGGGCAGAAAGTCGTCGCGGGAAGCGACGCCGCGCGCTCGGAGTATCGCTACGCGTTCCACGTGCTCCGTGATCCCGAGACGGTCAACGCGTTCGCGCTGCCGGGGGGCCAGGTCTTCGTGACCGCGGGCCTGTTGAAACACCTGACGAACGAGGCACAGCTCGCCGGCGTCCTCGGGCACGAGGTCGGCCACGTCGTCGGACGCCACTCGGCCGAGCACCTCGCCAAGACCCAGTTCACCCAGGTCCTGGTCGGGGCCGCGGGCGTGGCCGCGTCGGACGACCGCGGGGACGGGCAGCGCGCCGCGGCGATAGCTGCGATGGTCGGGAGCCTCGTCAACATGAAGTTCTCCCGCAAGGACGAGTCCGAGGCCGACGCCTTCGGCGTCAAGTACATGAGCCAGGCGGGTTACGACCCGAGGGCCATGATCGAGCTGATGCGGATCCTGAAGGAGGCGAGCGGTCCCTCGCGCCAGCCTGAGTTCCTCAATACGCACCCCGATCCCGGCAATCGCGAGCAGGCGATCGAGGCGGAGGTCGCCCGCCTCTACCCTGGCGGCGTTCCGTCACAGCTCGTGAAGGGCGACGACGCCTCTTTCGCCCGCCTGCGCGAACGCCTCGGCGGCTGATCCGGCTTCTACGACGGCGGCCGGGAGGGAGTCGGGGCCGTCCCCTTCCTGGCCGCGGACCAGGGGATCGTGCGCTCGGCGGTCTGGAAGGTCCCTTCGATTCTGTCGCCCGACAGCGTTCCGACCAGGTGCCAGACCGCGCGGGGCGTGACGAGGTCGAACGAGATCCTGTCGCCGGCCGTCTGGAGGTTCGAGAGCTCCGTCGTGTTCCCCCGCAGGCCCGCGTAGGTGCCCGCGATCCCGGTCCCGGCCTCGCGGAAACGCAGGCTCCCCGCGATGATGCCCTTGCCGGCGTCGGCGCGGAAGTCCCACTCCCCGATCCAGGAAGGCGTTGATCGCGCCGTGATCGGGGGTGGCTCGGACGCGGCGGAAGCGGCGGAGACCGGCGTGGCGGGAGGCGCGGTCGGACGGGCCGGAATGCCGGTCGGCGGCGGAATCGGAGTCCAGGTCGTTGTCTCGGCCGGCGCCGCGCTCGGGCGTGCCGGTGCCGGCGTCGCGGTGGCCGAAGGCGACGGGCGCGCAGGGGCCGGCGGCGCCGTCGGAGTGCCTTGCCGCGAAGGCGAGAATGTCGGAGTCGAAGAAGGTTCCACGGCGTAGGTTACTGGCGTCACTGTCGCCGTCGGTGTCGGTGTCGGCGGCCTCGCCGTGGCCGTCGGCCGGGGGGACGGAGGGGCCGGACTTGCCGGCGGCGGAGCGGGCTCGGCGGCCCGCCTTCGCGGCGTCGGTGTTGGAGTCGCGCTTGGACGGGGGACTTCCGCGGTCGGAGTGGCGATGCGGGCGACGACGACCTTCGGCCCGCACGAGACGGTGGACAGGAGGAGGATCGTCGCGAAGAGAGCCCGGGACCTCTCGAGCATCTGAGTCACCGGATCCCTCCTTCGGCGCGCATCTTATCTGGCTGACGCCTCGGCCTCGACGAGCCGGAGCCTCCCGGCCGGCACGTTCTCGATCCGCGTTTTCTTCCCCGAGGGCCAGAGGACGGTCACGCGATCGGCTGCGGCGGCGTCGCCGAGGCCGAAGAAGAGGGACGGAGAGCCGCTCGAGAGAAAGGAGGAGCCGGCGGCGACGACCTGCGCGCGCCGGACGCCGTTCGCCTCGACGGTGACGACGGCTCCCAGGGCGTCGCGCGTGGACTTGTAGCGGACGGGCGATTTCGGATCGCCCTGGAGAGTGACGGCGAGCGCCTTCGCGCGCGACGGGTTGCGGTTGACCCAGAGCGAGGGGCGCTGGAGGAAGCCGGTGGCGAAGAGATCGGGAGCGCCGTCGCCGTTGGCGTCCGTGACGACGAGGCCCCGCTGGTTGGCATCGGACTCGAGGCCTGTCACCGCCGCGAGCTCCGCGAAGCGTCTTCCGTCCAGGTTCTTGTAGAACCGCTTGGGCGGGTGGCCCCAGAGGGAGTCCTCGCCGAAGTCACCGGTCGGGATCCCCTTCTCGAACTTCTTGTATTCGGCGCTCATCAGGTTCCAGAACTCGATCTCACGCTCCCGCGGGTTCTTGCCCGTCACCATGCCGTTGACGACGAAGATGTCGGGCCGGCCGTCCATGTCCGCGTCCACGAAGACGCACCCCCAGGACCAGGACGTGTCGGAGACTCCGGCTTCGTCGGACACGCGCTCGAAGCGGTCGCGGGCGTCCTTCATGGGCCGGAAGAGGGAAGAGCCGCGAGAGAGGGCCTTCAATTTCCTCCAGACGATCGGGCGTCCGAGACTGTAGGGGAACTCCGGCATCGGGAAGCGAGAATCGGAAATGAACCAGTTGTAGGGGAACGAGTAGTTCGACACGTAAAGGTCGAGGCGCCCGTCCCCATCGTAGTCGTCCACGGCGACACCCATGCCGAACCCGGGATCCTCGACGCCCGCCTTTCCCGCGATGTTCTTGAATGTCCCGTCCCCGTTGTTGTGAAGGTAGGTGTTGTTCCCGAAATCGTTGGCGATGTAGATGTCCGGCCAGCCATCGCCGTCCAGGTCCGCCGACTCGAGGGCGAGCCCCCATCCGGTGTCGTCCGCGCGCGAGCGCTTCGACACGTCGGTGAACGTCCCGTCCCCGTTGTTGCGGAAGAGGTGGTTGGGGGGCGCGTTGTTCGCCTGGATGTTGGGCCCGCGGTCGGGCGGCCCGTAGACCAGGACATAGAGGTCGGGGAGCCCGTCGCGGTCGTAGTCGAGGGCGGCGGCGGACGTGCAGTAGTCGTTGAGCGAAACGCCCGCCTTCTTTCCGACTTCCTCGAACGTCCCATCCCCCCTGTTGCGGTAGAGGAGGTTCGGCCGGTCGAGGTAGGTCACGTAGAGGTCGGGCCGGCCGTCGTTGTCGTAGTCGAAGGCGAGCGCGCCGACGGCTTCCCCCTCCTGCCCCGCGACGCCCGCCTTCGCTGCCATGTCCTCGTAGGTCCCATCCCCCCGGTTCCGATAGAGCCGGTTGCCGTCGCCGCCGGGGACGAACAGGTCTTCCCGGCCGTCCCCGTCGAAGTCGAGGACGGCGGCGCCCGGCGGCATGTGCTCTCCCGGGATCGGAACGTTGCGCGCCGCGTTGCGAAGAAACGCCCGGTGGACCCGGGACAGGCCCGCCTTCTCCGCGACCTCCTCGAAGAGCGGCTCGGAGGAGGAGGCCTCCATCCACTCGAGAAGAAATCCCGAGGCCATTCGCCAGGAGCGGGCGCCGGTGCCCGAGGGCTCCAGCACCGCGCGCAGCCTGCCCCCTTCCTGGCGGAGCTCTCCCTTGCGGCCGCGGCCCGTGAGGACGAGGCCCAGGACGACCTCCCGGCGGGCGCCGCGGCGCTGGAAGTCGAAGAGGACCTGCTCCGCGCGGCCAAGGGAGGCGAAATGGCGGCGGATGTCGGCGAGGCGCCGGCGGAGCCTTCCCGAGTCCGCGGCGGCGGTCTCGCCGGGAGCCGGGCCGCGAAAGAGCGCGACGGAGAGGGGCGGACGGGACGGCACCAGGCTCATGGCATCGCCGGGGAGCGGTCCGCGCCAGGCGAAGGCGGGAGAGTAGAGGTCGGGGTCCTTCGCCTCCGCCTTCCAGTCTTCGAGGAAAGCCTCGGCAAACGGGGAGACGCCGTCGGAGTAGTCCTCGAGAGTCGGGAGCGGGGGCTCGCGGTGGGACGCGCACGCGCTCGAGAAGAGCGAGAGGAGAACCGTCAGGGAGATCCGAAGATGTCGGCGAGTCGTCAATCCCTCACCCCGGCCCTCTCCCGGGGGGAGAGGGAGTTTCTGAGCGTTCCCCTCGGAGACACGGCGGTGTCTCGTCGGAAAATATAATCGAGGTGCTTTGTCTCTTTCGGAACGTCTGGCCGCCCGGATCCTCCGCGAGGGGCCGATCTCTTTTCGCGACTTCATGGAAGCGGCCCTCTACGATTCGCGCGACGGCTACTACGCGGGGGGCGCGCGCATCGGCGAGCGGGGAGACTTCGTGACCTCGCCGTACGTCACGCCCGCCTTCGCGGGGGCGATCGCGCGCCGGTTCCTCCGCGACTCGAAGGGATTCGAGGGCCCGGTGGACTTCGTCGAGGTCGGAGCGGGGGAGGGGCGATTCCTCGAGGACTTGGCCGCCGCGCTCGCAGGCTCGGATCCGTCATTCGCGGAGCGAGTCCGGTTCACGGCCGTCGAGCGCGCCGCGGGCGCCCGGATCAAGCTCGCCGCGCGCGCGGTCGAGGCGAAGATCCTGGAATCGGCGGGCGACCTGGCGGAAAATTCCGTCTCCGGGTGGATCTTCTCCAACGAACTCTACGACGCGCTCCCCGTGGCGCGGGTGTGCGGGACCCCCGACGGCCTCCGCGAGCTGCGCGTCGGCAACGACAGCGAGGGCTTCACCTGGGTGCTTGGCCCGGCTCCCCGCGAGTACCGGGAGTATCTCGCCGGCTTCGGGGTGACGCTCGAGCCGGGTCAATCCGCGGAGGTCTCGCCCGACGCCGCCCCGCTCCACCGGGGGCTGGCGCGCGCCCTGGCGCGCGGTTGCCTCGTGACCGTCGACTACGGACACCGGGTGCCGGTCCTCTTTCATCCGCTCGCGCGCCGCAACGGGACGATCGCGGTGCACAGCGCCGGGCGGCGCCGTCTGGACCCCCTCTCGCGCCCGGGCGAAGTCGACCTGACCGCCCACGTGAACTGGGACGACCTGATCCGCGCGGGCGAGGAGGAAGGTCTCTCGACGCGGGGCATCACGCGGCAGGGCCGATACCTGGTTGAAGGAGATCTCTTCGAGTTCGCGCCCGGCGACGCCGGGAAGTGGCGCGCCTACCGGATCGTGGATCCGGAAGGGATGGGAGACGAACTCTCCGTACTCGTCCAGACCCGAGGCATCTAGGATCGGGTGATCTGCGATCGGGTGATCGGGTGATTGAAAGGTTCCGTCGATCACCCGATGGCTCGATCACCCGATCGCCCGATTCCTCGGTTTGACTCCCCGCCCCCCTCCGATAAAATGCGCGCCGATGGCCAGTTACCTCCCGATTCTTGTCATGGGTGTGCTCGCGGCGGCCCTCCCGCTCGCGGTGATCATCGTCGCCCGGGCCATCCAGACGCGCCGTCCGAACCCGGCCAAGGCCGAGCCGTACGAGTGCGGCGTGGAGTCCGCGACGACCGCGTTCGACACGCGCTTCTCGGTCCGGTACTTCCTGATCGCCGTCCTCTTCGTCGTCTTCGACGTCGAGACGATCTTCCTCTTCCCGTGGGCGGTGATGTTCCACCGGCTGGGGCTCTTCGGCCTCGTCGAGATGCTCGTCTTCCTCGTGATCCTCGTCGTCGGATACTTCTACGTCTGGAAGCGCAAGGCCCTGGACTGGGCATGACCGTCAGTTTGGAGACGCATGGGGCTCGTTGACAACCGCTTCGAGGACAACGTCCTGACGACGAGCGTGGACTCCGTGATCAACTGGGCGCGGCGCTCCTCGATCTGGCCGATGCAGTTCGGGCTGGCCTGCTGTGCGATCGAGATGATGGCCGTCATGGACGCCCGTTTCGACCTGGCGCGTTTCGGCGCGGAGGTCTTCCGGGGCACGCCGCGGCAGTCGGACCTCATGATCGTGGCCGGCACGGTCGTCGAGAAGATGGCCCCGATCGTCAAGCGCCTCTACGACCAGATGCCGGAGCCCAAGTGGGTCCTCGCGATGGGCTCCTGCGCGACCTGCGGCGGCCCGTACCGGACGTACGCGGTGACGCAGGGCGTGGACCGGATCGTGCCGGTGGACGTCTACGTGCCCGGCTGTCCTCCGCGGCCCGAGGCCCTGATCTACGGCATCATGGCCCTCCAGAAGAAGATCGACCGGATGAAGGTCATCCGGAAGGCGTCGTAGTGGCGGAGACCCCGCCACCCGCCGCGGCGCCGCCCGGCGAGCCGAAGAAGGAGGCGCCCCCCGCCAAGCTCGAGGGGAAGGACGCTTCGGCGCACGCCTGGGTCGAGTCCGTGCGCGCGGGTGTCCCCGGCGCCGTCGTCTCCGCGCGGGAGTACGCCCGCCAGGTCACGGTCGTGGTCGAGCGGGAGAAGATCGCGGAGGTCGCGCGGCACCTCAAGGAGAAAGAGGACTTCCGCTACTGCGTGGACGTGACCGCCGTGGACTGGAAGAAGCGGGAGCCGCGTTTCGACGTCGTCTACCACTTCTACTCCTTCTCGAAGAACGACCGGATCCGCGTCAAGTGCGGCGTCGCGGACGGCCAGGACGTGCCGTCGATCGCCGGCGTCTTCCTCGCGGCCGACTGGTCGGAGAGGGAGACCTGGGACATGTTCGGAATCCGGTTCGCCGGGCACCCCGACCTGCGGCGCATCCTGACCTGGGAGGGATTCAACGGCCATCCGCTCCGCAAGGACTTTCCCCTCGAGGGGATCGACACCGGCGCGGCCATCTATCCCGAGGAGTGGCCGGAGGGAGCGGGGCCCGGGATGAACGATCCGAACCGGAAGGCGGTCTCTTGAGATCGGGTGATCTGCGATCGGGTGATCGGGTGATGGACCGGGGCTTTCGATCACCCGATGGCTCGATCACCCGATCACCCGATTTCGAGTCGAAGCCGACGCATGACATTCAGAATGACTGACAAGACCATCGAACATCCCGAGGTGCCGACGTTGTTCGACGTCCAGGAGATGGAGTTGAACTTCGGGCCGCAGCATCCCTCGACGCACGGGGTCCTGCGCCTCGTGCTCAAGGTGGACGGCGAGAAGATCCTGGAGGCGAAGCCGGACGTCGGGTACCTCCACCGGGGGACGGAGAAGCTCTTCGAGACCGAGACCTACCCGATGGGGCTTCCCCACACGGACCGGCTGGACTACGTCGCGGCCGCCACCAACAACCACGCGTTCTGCCTGACGGTCGAGAAGCTCCTGAACCTCGAGATCCCGCGCCGCGCGCAGTTGATCCGCGTGATCCTGGACGAGCTCCAGCGTCTCTCCTCGCACCTGGTCTGGCTCGGGACGTCCGGGATCGACCTGGGGGCGGTGACTCCGTTCTGGTACGCCTTCCGGGAGAGGGAGCAGATCCTCGACTTCTTCGAGGAGTACTGCGGGGCGCGGCTGACTCTGAACTGCATGCGCATCGGAGGCCTCCCGTTCGACCTGCCCGCGAACTGGGTCGAGCGGCTGTCGGAGTTCGTGGACGACATGCCCGCGCGCATCGACGACTACGAGCAGCTCCTGACGGACAACCGGATCTGGAAGAAGCGCACCGTCGGCATCGGCGTCATCTCCGGCGAGGAGTGCATCGAGCGCGGCCTGACCGGGCCGCTCCTGCGCGCCTCGGGCGTGGAATGGGACCTGCGGCGCGCGCAGCCCTACGAGTGCTACGAGGAGCTCGACTTCGTGATCCCGACCCGGGTCAACGGCGACACCTACGACCGCTACATCGTGCGCGTCCAGGAGATGCGGCAGAGCGTCCGCATCCTGCGCCAGTCGATCGAGAGGCTGGAGCCGGGGGAGATCCGCGGAAAGGTGCCGCGCGTCATCAAGCCGCCGGCCGAAGAGGTCTACGCTTCCGTCGAGTCGCCCAAGGGGGAGCTCGGTTTCTACTGCGTTTCCAACGGCAGCAACCGCCCCTACCGGATGCACTGCCGCCCTCCCTCGTTCATCAACCTCCAGGCGCTGCCCCGCCTGGCCAAGGGCCATCTCCTGTCCGACCTCGTGGCCTTGATCGGCACCGTGGACATCGTGCTCGGGGAGGTGGACCGGTGACGAGGACGGGAGGCGGGAGGCGGGAGGCGGGAGGCGAAGTTGTCGCGGCCCCGGTCCGCCTACCGCCTACCGCCTACCGCCTTCCGGCCCCGGAGGCCCTCGCTTGAAGGTCCTGACGCCCACCGTGCTGACCTACGTGAAGGTCGTCCTGCTCGTGGCCCTGGTGCCGGCGATCGTGGGGTTCGTGATCGTGCTGGCGGAGCGCCGGTTCATGGGGTTCATGCAGATCCGCCTCGGGCCCAACCGCGTGGGACCCAAGGGGACCCTGCAGGGGCTGGCGGACCTCGTGAAGCTCGTCTGCAAGGAAGACCTGACCCCGGCGCGGGCCGAGGGGGCGGTCTTCTTCCTCGCGCCCGTCCTCGCCGTCATCCCGGCGTTGACGGCCCTGGCCCTGATCCCCTTCGGCCCGTCCCTGCGGCTCTCCCGCGATGTCGCGACGCCGCTCTACGTGACGGACATCAACATCGGCCTCCTCTTCCTGCTCGCCATCACGTCGATCGGCGTCTACGGGATCATCCTGGGCGGCTGGGCCTCGAACAACAAGTACTCGCTCCTGGGCGGCCTGCGCTCGGCCGCGCAACTGGTGTCCTACGAGGTCCCGATGGGGCTGGCGCTCGTGTCGGTTCTCCTGATGACGCGGTCGCTTTCGCTGGTCGAGATCGTGGAGCGCCAGCAGAGGATCCACCTCTGGTTCGTCTTTCCCGGCCTCCTCGCATTCTTCCTCTACTTCGTCTCGGGCGTCGCCGAGACCAACCGCAACCCCTTCGACCTGCCGGAGGCCGAATCGGAGCTCGTCTCCGGGTTCAACACGGAGTACTCGGGCGTGAAGTTCGCCTTCTTCTTCCTCGGCGAATACACGGCGATGATCATCATTTCCTGCGTTGCGGTCACGGTCTTCTTCGGGGGGTGGCTCGCCCCCTTCCCGCACGTGAAGGCCCTCGCGTTCCTGAAGGTTGTTCCGCCGCTCGGCTGGTTCGTGATCAAGGCGGGCGTCTTCGTCTTTCTCTACATCTGGTTCCGTTCGACGTTTCCCCGGTATCGCTTCGATCAATTGATGGCCCTGGGGTGGAAGTGGATGATCCCGGCGGGCCTCGTCAACATCGTGATCGTGGCCGTGGCCGTTCTCGCCACCCCGGGGCGCACGAACGGCCTCGTGACGCTCTCCTGGGTCCTCGGCCTGATCTTCGTGGCGATGTTCCTGCTCGCCCGGCTGCGGCAGGCGCTGACGCGCCGCGACCGCCTGGCGGCGGAACCGGCCGGCGCCCGAAAGGCGTCCTGAGGAGGAGCGGCGATGGCTCTCAAGAAATGGCTCGACCGTCTGACGCTCCTCGATCTCTTCGAGGGCCTCTCCGTCACCGGGCGCCACTTCTGGAAGAAGAAGCTGACGATCCAGTACCCGGAGCAGAAGAAGATCCCCTCGGACCGTTTCCGCGGGATGTTCCGCCTGGACGAGGAGCGGTGCATCAAGTGCACCCTCTGCGCGATCGAGTGCCCGATCAACATCATCTACATCGACTGGCACAACGAGAAGAACCCGGAGGGGAAGTCCGCCAAGGTTCTGGACCGTTTCGACGTGGACCTGAAGCGCTGCATGTTCTGCCAGCTCTGCGAGGAGGCGTGCCCGACGACGCCCAAGTCGATCTGGCTGACGACGAAGACCTACGAGATGGCGGCCTACGATCGCAACGACTCTCTCTATCTCGACATCCGCAAGCTGACCGACTGGCGCGAGGCGCCGAACGTCAAGCCCTTCACGGTGGTCGAACAGGGATGAGGCCGCGCGGGTGACCGGAGACGTGGTTTCCGGGGGGGTCCTCCTGACCGGCGGCGCCGGCTGGGCGTTCGTCGTCTTCGCGGTCCTGGCGCTCGCGATGGCGGTCGCGGTCGTCGTGGCGAAGAACCCCGTCCACTCCGCGCTCTTTCTCCTGGCGTCGTTCCTGCTCGTCGCCTGCCTCTTCATCCTGGAGCAGGCGGAGTTCGTCGGCGCGGTGCAGATCCTCGTCTACGCCGGCGGCATCATGGTCCTCTTCCTCTTCGTGATCATGCTCGTCAACCAGCGCACGCTCGCGGGAGGGAAGACCTTCCAGCACCAGTGGGACGTCGCGCTCCTTTTCCTGCTCGTCTTCCTGGTGCCGTTCCTCTACATCCTCGGCACCGAGAAGTTCCCCGACATCCAGCAGAACCCCGACGCCTTCCGGATGATCGGCACGAAGATCGTCGGCAACACCGAGGCGGTCGCCTGGTCCCTCTACCGCGACTACCTCCTCCCTTTCGAGGTCGCGTCGGTCTTCCTCCTCGTGGCCATGGTCGGCGCCGTCGTCCTGGGGAAGCGTTCCGCGGAGAAGGTGGACTGATGAAGACAGGTGGTAGGTGGAAGGTGGTAGGTGGTGGGGACCGGGGCGGGCTTCCCCTAAGACCGACCACCTACCACCTGTCACCTCGTGCGTTATGACCATCACGATCAACCACTTCCTGATCGTCAGCTTCCTGCTCTTCGCGATCGGGCTCTTCGGAGTTCTCGCGCGGCGGAACTTCCTGACGGTGCTGATGTCGGTCGAGCTGATGATGAACGCGGTGAACCTGAATCTCGTGGCGTTCTCTCGGAGGCTGTCGAGCCTGACGGGGCAGGTTTTCTCCGTCTTCGTCATCACGATCGCCGCCGGAGAGGCCGCGATCGGCCTCGCCTTGACGATCTCCCTCTTCCGGCAGCGCAAGACGCTGAACATCGAAGAGGCGAGCACGATGAAGGGGTAAGGGGGAAGGTTTCAGGTGAGAGGTTTCAGGGAAAAGGCAGGTTTCAGGTCTCCGGTGTCCGGTGTCAGGGACGGGAGCGGGCTCCGCCTGACACCGGACACCTGGCGCCTGACGCCTGCATTTCCCCTGACACCTGTTCCCTGGCATCTGGCACCGAAATCATGAAAGATCTTCTCTGGGCGATTCCGCTCTTCCCGCTCGTGGGATTCCTCGTCAACGGGCTCGTCTACCTCCTCGAGCACCGGACGAGAGGGGAGCCGGTCCGGCACGATCCGCACGGAGAGCAGCCGGTGGCGGAGTCGCAGAAGGACCTCGGCCACCCGCACGCCCACATGCACGGGGAGACGCACCCGCGCTCGAAGGCGCTCCACACGATCGTGGGCACGGGCACGGTGGCGCTCTCCTGCCTCTTCGCGTTCGGGGCGATCTTCGACCTGGGTCTCTCGCGCCTGGCCGAGGGCGCTTCTCACGTCGTGACGCTCTACCGCTGGATCCCGCTCGGGGTCAACGAGGCCGTGGGCCAGATTCCGGGGAGGGCCGCCGAGTGGTTCGTGGACGCGGCCTTCCGCCTCGACTCGCTCTCGGCCCTGATGATCGCCTTCGTGACCTTCGTCGGCTTCCTGATCCACGTCTATTCGGTCGGGTACATGGGGCACGACGAGGGGTACGGGCGCTACTTCGCGTACCTGAACCTCTTCATGTTCTCGATGCTCGTGCTCGTCCTGGCCTCCAACTTCCTGCTGCTCTTCGTCGGGTGGGAGGGGGTCGGCCTCTGCTCCTATCTCCTGATCGGGTACGACTACCACAAGAAGTCCGCGGCCGACGCGGGCAAGAAGGCCTTCGTCGTCAACCGGATCGGCGATTTCGGATTCATCCTCGGGATCTTCGGCGTCTTCGCCCTGTTCGGCTCCCTCGACTTCGGCAGGGTGTTCTCCGCCGCCGCGGCATCGCCCGCCTCCTACGCGCCCTACATGACCGTCGTTTGCCTCTGTCTCTTCGTCGGGGCGTGCGGCAAGTCGGCGCAGTTCCCGCTCTACGTCTGGCTGCCCGACGCGATGGCGGGCCCGACGCCGGTCTCCGCCCTGATCCACGCCGCCACCATGGTCACGGCCGGCGTCTACATGGTCTCGCGCTGCAACGTCCTCTTCCGCCTCGCGCCCGACGCGATGCTCGTCGTGGCGATAGTCGGGTGCTTCACGGCGCTTTTCGCCGCGACGATCGGCCTGGCGCAGAACGACATCAAGAAGGTCCTCGCTTACTCCACCGTCTCGCAGCTCGGCTACATGTTCCTCGCCTGCGGCGTCGGGGCGTTCGTCGCCGGCATGTTCCACGTCATGACGCACGCCTTCTTCAAGGCCTGCCTGTTCCTCGGGTCCGGCTCCGTGATCCACGCGCTCTCCGGCGAGCAGGACATCCGCCGGATGGGCGGCCTCGCCCTGAAGATCCGGACGACCTACCTGACCTTTCTCGTCGCGGCCCTCGCGATTTCCGGAGTGCCGCTGCTGGCGGGGTTCTTCTCCAAGGACGCGATCCTGGGAGCGGTCTTCGAGGCGCGGTTCCCCTCGGCACCGGCCTGGCTGCCGCGCGTCCTCTGGACCGCGGCGATCTTCACGGCGGGGCTGACGGCGTTCTACATGTTCCGCCTCGTCTCGCTGACGTTCTGGGGCGTTTACCGCGGAACCCCCGAGCAGGAGAAACACATCCACGAATCGCCGCGCTCGATGACGGTCCCGCTCGTCATCCTGGCGTTCCTCTCGGTCGTGGGCGGCTACGTCGGCGTGCCGGTCCTCCACGGCGGGGACAAGATCGGCGAGTTCCTGTCGCCGATCCTGCTGCCCCTCGCGGGAGAGCACGCCGAGGCGGCGCACGCGGCCCTGTCGCTGGAGCTGCTCCTGATGGCCGCGTCCGTGGCGGTGGCGACCGCCGGCATCCTGCTCGCCCTCGCCTGGTACGGGAAGGGCAACGGCGAGATGCCCGCGAAGCTCGCCGCGGCCTGGCCGGGGGTCTACCGGGCGGTTCTCAACAAGTACTCCGTGGACGAGTTCTACAACGCCGTCTTCGTGGAGGGACTCGCGAAAGGAGGAGGACATCTTCTCTGGGACTTCGATGCGACGGTCGTGGACGGCGCGGTCAACGGGGCGCGCAATCTCACAGTCGCCTTCTCCTGGCTGTCGAATCTCTTCGACCACTACGTCGTGGACGGCCTGGTCAACGGCCTCGCCGACACGCTGCAGGCGGGGTTCCGGCTCTTCCGCTCCGCTCAGACCGGGCGCGTCCAGAATTACGCGCTCGTGATGGGAGCGGGGCTCTTTGCCATCGTGGCGGTCTACCTGGTGTTTCGATGATTTGCAGACTTCTCGAGTAAGGAAGGCGCATGACGAACATTCCCTGGCTTTCGATCATCACGTACGTGCCGCTCGCGGGCGCGCTCGCCCTGGTCTTCCTGTTTCCGAAGGACAGGCCGGGGCCGATCAAGTATTTCGCGACGTTCGTGGCGGGACTCGACTTCGTCATCTCGCTGCCGCTCTGGTTTCTCTTCCAGCGCGGCCGGCCGGGGTACCAGTTCGAGGAGCGGGTCTCCTGGATCCCCTCGCTCGGCGTCGACTACCACTTCGGAATCGACGGGATCTCCCTCGTGCTCCTCCTCCTGACGACCTTCATCGGCTTCATCGCGGTCTACTGCTCCTACACCGCCATCCACGAGCGGCAGAAGGAGTACTACGTCCTGCTCCTCCTCCTCCAGACCTTCATGATCGGGACGTTCTGCTGCCTCGACTTCTTCCTCTTCTACGTCTTCTGGGAAATCATGCTGGTGCCGATGTACTTCCTGATCGGCGTGTGGGGAGGGGAGCGTCGCCTCTACGCCGCGATCAAGTTCTTCCTCTACACCCTGGCGGGCTCGGTCCTGATGCTCCTCGGCATCATCGCCCTCTACTTCTACAACACCAGCGGGTTCCTCGGATACAAGGGACTCGGACACGCCGCGACGTTCTCGGTCGAGACGCTCACGGCCGTGGCGTCGGGGATGCCGGCGGAGCTCCAGGTCTGGCTCTTCTTCGCCTTCTTCTTCGGTTTCGCGATCAAGGTGCCGATGTTCCCGTTCCACACCTGGCTCCCCGACGCCCACACGGAGGCGCCGACGGCGGGCTCGGTGATCCTGGCGGCGGTCCTGCTGAAGATGGGGACGTACGGTTTCGTTCGCTTCTCCCTGCCGATGTTCCCCGAGGCGATCAATACGGGCTGGGTCCAGGGGCTCATGGTCGCGCTCGCCATCATCGGAATCGTGTACGGGGCGATGGTGACGCTCGTGCAGAAGGACATGAAGAAGTTGATCGCGTACTCCTCCGTCTCGCACCTGGGATTCGTGATGCTCGGCGTCTTCGCCCTGAACATGGCGGGGGTCCAGGGCGGGATCCTGCAGATGGTCAACCACGGCATCTCGACCGGCGCGCTCTTCCTCCTCGTCGGGATCGTGTACGAGCGCCGCCACACGCGGATGATCGCCGAGTACGGCGGCCTCGCGCGGCAGATGCCTGTCTACGCCACGTACTTCATGGTGATGGCGCTGTCGTCCATGGGGCTGCCCCTCTTGAACGGCTTCATCGGGGAGTTCACGATCCTCCAGGGGGCCTTCGCGCGCTCGTTCTGGTGGGCGTTCTTCGCCTGCCTCGGGATCGTGCTCGGCGCGGCCTACCTGCTCTGGCTCTACCAGCGCGTCTTCTTCGGCGAGATCACGAACCCGGCCAACAAGAACCTGCCGGACCTCTCCGTTCGCGAGCAGCTGACCCTCGCGCCCCTCGTCGTGGCCGCCCTCTGGATCGGCCTCTATCCGAAGCCCATCTTTGACGTGCTGCGCGCCCCGTCGGAGAACATCGTTCGGGCGGTCGGCGGGAAGACGACCCTCCCGCCGGCGATGGCGCTGGAGAAAACCGCCGCCCCCGGGGCCATGGCGGAGAAGGTCCCCTCGGAGCCGGCCCGTTGACTTTCCAGGCCAGCGACTGGTTCCTCCTCTCACCGGAGCTGTTTCTGACGGCGGCCGGAATGCTCCTGCTCTGCCTCGCCGTCTTCGTGAAGAAGGAGCACGAGGAGCTCCTCGGGTTCCTGGCGGTCCTCTCGGTCGCCGTGACGGCCGTGCTCCTGGCGATCGTCGCGGCGCACCCCGCGCGGCAGTCCGGGCCGATCCTTGCCGGGATGTTCGTCGTTGACAACTTCGCGATCTTCTTCAAGTTCACGATCCTCCTCTCGATCGCGCTGACGATCCTGGCGTCCATGGCCTTCGTGGAGACCGCGCCCTATCCGGCGGGGGAGTACTTCGCGCTGCTCCTCTTCGCGGGCGTGGGGATGCTCTTCATGGTGTCGGGATCGAACCTCATCGCGATCTACGTTTCGCTCGAGCTGATGGCGCTCTCCTCCTACATCCTGGCCGGCTACTTCAAGGGCCAGGTGAAATCCACGGAGGCGGCACTCAAGTACTTCGTGCTGGGGGCGTTCTCCTCGGCGGTCCTGCTCTACGGGCTCTCGCTCGTGTACGGGGTCGGCGGGAAGATGGGGCTGACGGAGCTGGCCGCGATGTACGCGGGGACCGACCGGACGAACCTGATCGTGCTCGGGATTCTCCTCGTTCTCGCGGGCCTGCTCTTCAAGATCGCCGCCGTGCCGTTCCACGTCTGGACCCCCGACGTCTACGAGGGGTCCCCGACCCCCATCACGGCGTTCTTCTCGGTCGGGCCCAAGCTCGCCGCGTATGCCATTCTCGCGCGCATCTTCTACGTGGGCTTTCCGAAGTTCCACGCGGACTGGGGGCTGATCGTGGCCCTCGTCGCGGCCGCCACGATGATCTGGGGAAACCTCGCGGCGCTCCTGCAGACGAACGTCAAGAGGATGTTCGCCTACTCTTCGATCGCCCACGCCGGCTACGCGCTCCTCGGCGTCCTCGGATTCCGGACCGCGTTCGGCCTCTGGGGGATCCTGGTCTATCTCCTGGCCTACACCTTCATGAACTTCGGTGCCTTCGCCCTCGTCATCTTCCTGGAGACGCGCGGCTACGCGGCCGAGACTGTCTCCGACTTCAACGGGCTGGCCAAACGCAACATGCCTGCCGCGATCGTGATGCTCGTGTTCCTGCTGTCGCTCGCGGGGATCCCGCCGACAGCCGGGTTCATCGGCAAGTACTACCTCTTCACCGCGGCCATGAAGGCCGGGTACGCGTGGCTCGCGGTGCTCGCCGTGCTCGCCTCGGCCGTGTCTCTCTTCTACTATTTCCGGATCGCGGCCGCGATGTTCTTCTCCGAGGGGGAGGGGGCGAAACTGCAGAGTTCCTTTTCCCTGACGGCGGCTGTCGCCATCTGCGCCGCCGGGACTCTCGCCATCGGCATCGCGCCCGAGCGGATCCTCGCCGTGCTGCGGCTCTGCGTGCCGGGAACCTACTAGGAGGCTTCAAGTTTCAAGTTCAGGTTTCAGGAGGCGCGGCGTTCTGGTCCCACTTGAGACCTGAGACCTGAAACCTGAAACCTGAAACCTGAAACCTGGATCCGGAATGTCTCAGAGCGGGGAACAGGCCGTCCTCGGGCGGATCCGGGTGCGGGCCATCTGGATCGGCGGGGCCCTCTCGGCGGGGGCCTTTCTGTTCGGATGGCGGCGGGGCGTCACCTTGACAATCTGCGCCGCCGTCGTTATTTTCAGCTTTCTCGTTTTCGAGAAGTTGACCGTCCGGCTCGTCACGCCGCGGGAGAAGTGGAGGATCCGGGCGGTCCTGCCTCTTCTGCTCGTTACGGCCGCCGCGGTCGGGCTTCTCTTGGTCGTTTTCCACTGGAGGGCATTCGATCCCGTTGCGGGTGCGGTCGGGCTGTCCACGGTAGTCCTGGCGATCGGCGCCGAAGTTTTCCACAAGGAGGGGGACATAGGTGGTAGGTGATAGGTGGTAGGTGGTAGGGGAGGCCCTTGAGGCCATCGTCCCTACCACCTACCACCTACCACCCACAACCTCCCGAGAGACTTGGAACACCATTCCATCCTTTACGGGCCGGTCAACCGGCTCCTGATCCGGCTCCTCGGCGTTCCGCCGGTGGAGAAAATGTCCCCTTCGGCCGCCGCTTTCTGGTTCCCGGACGGCAAGCAGGCCTGGATTCCCGACGCGGCGCTCATGACCGTCCTGCTGCTCCTGATCTTCGCGGTCTTCTTTCCGCTCGCGGCGCGGCGCTATCGCCGGGAGCGGCCGGGCGGCGTCCAGAACTTCCTGGAGATGGTCGTCGAGGGGATGCGGAGCCTGCTCTCGGACGTCATCGGGCACGGAGCGGAGAAGAAGTACCTCCCGATGATCGGGGCCTTCGGCGTCTTCATCTTCGTCGCGAACCTGTTCGGGCTCTTCTTCTTCCTGCAGCCTCCCACCGGCGTGCTCTCGACGACGCTCGCGCTCTCCCTGATCTCGTTCGTCTATTTCAACGCTCAGGGGATCCGGGAGCACGGCCTGCTTGGCTATCTCAAGCACTTCATGGGGCCGGTGCTCTGGCTGGCGCCGCTCTTCTTCGTCATCGAGACGATCGGCAACTTCGCGCGGATCCTCTCCCTGTCTCTGCGGCTGTTCATGAACATCTACGGAGAGCACACCGCGACGGGGATCTTCACCGACCTGGCCCCGATCGTCGTGCCGTGGCCGCTGATGGCGCTCGGCATTTTCACCGCGTTGCTCCAGGCCTTCATCTTCGTCATTCTCACGGCGGTCTATGTCAGTCTGGGAACGGTCCACGAGGAACATTGAGAAAAGAATGATGAATCGTGAATTGTGAGTTGTGAATCAGCGATCCGATAGCTTCAGGCCCATTCACAACTCACGATTCACAACTCACAAGTTGAAAAAGGAGAGATTGATGCACAAGAAAAGAGTCCTCGTGACGACCCTGATGCTCCTCTGCCTGGCGTTGCCCGCGATGGCGCAGGAGACGGCGGGGGGAGGGGCGGCGCCTTCCGGTGTCCGGTGGGGCGCGATCGGGGCGGCGTTCCTGCTCGGCATTGCGGCCGCGGCAGGCGCCATCGGCCAGGGCCGGGCCACTTCCGCGGCGGCGGACGGGATCTCGCGCAACCCGGGAGCGGCCGGGGCCATCCGCACGATGACGATCATCGGACTGGCCCTGATCGAGTCCCTGGTTCTCTACGCCCTTTTGATCGCGTTCCTGATCCGCGGCCTCTGAAAAATGCGGGGGACCTTGCGGTCCCCCGGACCCCCTGGAACGCGGGAGACCTTGCGGTCCCCCGGACCCCCTGGGAGGCTGGGGGCCTCGCGGTCCCCAGGACCCCCGGGTGGGGGGGTATCCTGGTCGTGGGTACACCGGAAGGGGTCATTCCGTCCTCGACTGAGGACGGAGAGGCATGGTTTTCGAAACCCCGCGAGGGCCGGGGCCGTAGTTAGAAGCGGAACCGAGACAGACACCGGGGGGTCTTAATCCGTAGAAATGGCGGAGGTTGATGCCCGGACACGGCCGGCCGCCGGCGCGTTCGGCCGCCCGGGCTGGATTTCTTGGTCCCGGGCAAGGTTCTTGAAACGACGGAGAGATATGGAAAAGGCAAGCGTGCAGGCAAGAACGGAAGCGACCGGCGTGACGTCATGGGACTTCGACTCCCAGGTCATGCCCTACCTCGACTCGCTCTACAACACGGCCTACCGCATGACGCGGAGCTCCGAGGACGCGGAAGACCTGGTCCAGGAGACCTATTTCAAGGCGTACAAGTACTACGACAAGTTCGAGGAAGGCACGAACCTGAAGGCCTGGCTCTTCAAGATCCTGAAAAACACCTTCATCAACAACTACCGGAAGAAGAAGCTCGAGCCCCGGAGCGTGGATTTCGCGGAGATCGAGGACTCCTTCGAGCGCATCGTCCGCCGCGACAACAGCGACCAGCCGGCCGACCCCGAGGCGGAGTACTTCACCGGAGTCCTGGACGATGACGTGCGCAAGGCGCTCGAATCGCTCCCCTACGACTACCGGATGGTCGTCATCCTGGCCGACCTCGAGGATTTCTCCTACAAGGAGATCGCCGATATCCTGGACTGCCCGGTCGGGACGGTCATGTCCCGCCTCTACCGGGGCCGCAAGCTCCTGGAGAAGACCCTGCTCAAGTACGCCCGCCAGCATGGTTACATCCGTGGAGCCGAGCCGACGAAGATGCGGACGCGGCCGAAGCCCCCGGCCGCCTGAGGCGGCCAAGTCCAAGGTCCAAGGTCCAAGGTCCAAGGTCCAAGGGAGCGGGACAGGGGCCGGAATTTCGGGGCCCGGGGGAGGGTTCTGGCCTCCGGCAACGATGAACTGTACCCAGGCGAGATTTCTCCTCTACACGCATCTGGATCGCGAGGTTTCTTGGTGCGAGGGAGAGGCGCTCGCCCGCCATCTTGCCGGGTGCGGTTCCTGCGAGGCCAGGGCGCGCTCGGCGCGGGGGCTCGCGAACCTCCTCCGTTCCCATCTGGACCGCACTCCCGCGCCTCCGGGCCTCGTCGTGCGGTTGCGCCGCGGGGATCCCCCGCAAGCGCGTCCGCGCTTCGCCGCGTTCGCCGTCGCGGCCCTCCTGCTCGTGGTCATCCTTCCAGTCGTTGCCGACGGCCCCGGGGTGCGTCCTGCGGTCGCGCCCGCGATTGCGCTCTCCTCCGCCGTGCCCTCCTCGGCCGTGCCTGTTTCCGTCCCGGCGGCGTTGTCCAACACCGGGTCCCGCCGCATCGTGGCCACGGGGACCCTCGTCTGCCTCCAGTGCGACACGCGACACGAAGCGGGGCTCTGCCCTCTCCCCGAGTCCCAGCACGAGCCCGGCTTCTGCGCCGACAACGGCGAGGTCTGGCGCCTGATGTTCCGCGACCCCTCGATCGCGCAGACGACTGTCGGGCAGACGGTGACCGTCGAGGGCGTTGAGTTCCCGAGGTCGGGATTCCTGCGAGCCAGCCGGGTCGGGTACTAGCGCGGCTGCGGCCGCGCGAGGTTCCAAGTTCCAAGTTCCAGGTTTCAGGCGGCGAACCGTGTGTCGTCTCCTGAAAAACTGAAACCTGAAGCCTGAAACCTTCCCGTACAATCCGCGCCGCGTGGAACCCAATACGGTGATCGAAGCGGCGGCGCCGGCCCGGATCGACCTTGCCGGCGGCACGCTGGATCTCTGGCCGCTCCACGTCCTGCACCCTGGCTCCTCGACCGTCAACCTGGCGATCGATCGGTTCGCGGGGTGCCGGGTCCGGCGAGGGGACGGTGGGCTGCGGGTCTCCTCCCGGGACCGGGGCTTCGAGAAGCGGGTGGACAGCGCGGCCGACCTCCTCGCGGACGTGCGGACGGCGCTCGTCGGGTCCCTGCTCGAGGCTTTGGAGGTCCGCGAGACGCTCGACATCGAATTCTGGTCCGGCGTCCCGTTCGGCTCGGGCCTGGGAGGTTCCTCCGCCCTGACGGTGGCCCTTCTGGGAGCGCTCGAGGGGGTCGGTTCGCGGAACCTCGCGGGGGTCGATCGCGTTGACTTCGTGAGGGACGTCGAGACCCGCGTGCTGGGCAAGCCGGCCGGCGTCCAGGACTATTATCCGCCGCTCGAAGGGGGAGTCCACGTCATCACCTTCCGGGCGGGCCGCACGACCTCCCGGCGGATTCCAGCCGACACGGACGCCTGGGGGAGACACCTGACGCTCTTCGACTCGGGCCTCTCGCATTCCTCCGGGATGAACAACTGGCAGATCCTGCGCGCCCGGCTCGAGGGGGACCGCGCGGTCGCCGAAGGCCTGGAAGGCGTCCGCCGGGCCGCCGAGGCCATGTCGGAGGCGATCCAGCGGGCCGACTTCCCGCGGATGGGGGAGGCGCTCGGGCAGGAGTGGCAGGCTCGCCGGCGGCTCGCGCCGGTCGTTTCCACTCCTCTCATCGACCGGGCGATCGCCGCCGCCGTCCATGCCGGCGCCTGGGGCGGCAAGGCCTGCGGCGCGGGGGGAGGAGGCTGCGTCGTGTTCCTGTCGCCGCCCGACCGCACCGCGGCGGTCCGGACAGCGCTCCAGGACCTCGGAGACGGAAGTCTCGTCGCGGTCCGCGTCGTGGAAGAAGGCCTGAGAGTCGAAGCGGGTTAGTGCCCCGATCGGGCGCGGTAGGCCATGAAGATGACGATCGCGATGATGATCAGAAGAATAACGCGAGCCACTCCCATCAGCCGCGTGTGCGCGACAGGTCTCGTGCCCTTCGGTTTGATTCCGGTGATGGCGGCAATGATGCCGATCACGACGGCGAGGCCAAGCCAGAAGAACCAGCTCATGCACGCCTCCGTTCAAGAAACGAGCCATCGCCCCGGCGGCTGACTCCGATCGGCGCCGCCCGCAGTCCGGACGTCAGCACGTTTTCATCCACCCCACGCAGCGCTCGAGATCGCTTCGCATCGCCCCCGGCGAATCGGCCCGGTGCCAGGCGCCGTGGCCGGGGAGGACCCACTCGAAAGAGAAATCGAGCAGGCGCTCCATGGAGCGGATCTGCTCCGGCCAGGAGTACCAGCAGGCGTCCCGGAAGGCGACCAGGCCGCCGCGGCGGGAGGACCAGGCGAGGTGGTCGCCGGTGAAGAGGAACTTCTCCCGGTAGAGGAGCGCGGCGTGGCCACGCGTGTGCCCGGGCGTCGGGATCGCGAGGAGGTCGTCGTCCAGGGCAACCGGCTCGTCGCCGCGGAGCGCTCGCTCGACTCCCGCTGTCGCTCGGGTGACGTCCCGCTCGTGAAGGACCCGCCGACAGCCGAACTGCCGGGCGAACGTCTCGTGGTCCGCGACGTCGTCGCGGTGCGTCAGGAACATCGTCGCGACGCCGCCGCGTTCCTCGAAATGCCGGAGGAGGCGTCGTACGGCCCGGGGGAAATCGACGAGGACGTTGCCGGCCGGGCGCTCGATGAAATAGCTCCAGGCGCCGAAGGAATCCTCCGAGGTGAATCCGCAGAAGGACACGTTCTCCGCGACCGGCTCGGGGAACGCGGCGATTCCCGGCCGGGCGTCCTGCCGGGAGACCGTTCCGATCGAGCCGGTCGGACAGGCCACGAGCGCCATCAGCGCCCGCCGCCGGTCGGCGTCCGACTCCGGCTGACGCGCGACGTACGAGTGGTCCGCCGCCTCGGCGAAGACCGCCGGCGCGATCCTCCGGCAGGCGTCGCAGTCGATGCACGTCCGGTCGACGAAGAAATCCCCCGCCGCGTTATCGGTCAGCCGTTCAGCGATCGAGGCCATGATCTTCGGTGTTCCTGAAACCTGAAACCCGGCTACATCCTCCCCGGCTCCGGAATTCCCAGCAAGGCCAGCAGCCGCGCCATCTCCCGCGCGAAAATACGCGCCACGGCGAGCCGCCGGTTCCGCAGGGATGCGTCCGGCTCCTGAGCGATCGGATGGCGGTGGTAGAACTGGTTGAAGGACTGCGCGAGCGAGAACGCGTGCCGCGCGAGCGTGGAGGGCTCCAGCGTCGCGACCGCGCGCCCGGCCACCTCCGAGGTCGAGGCCGCGTCGAGCAGGAGCGCCCAGAGATCGTCCTCCCACTCCTCGCCCTGGAGATTCTCGGCGGACACCTCCGACGGGATACCGCGATCGCCGAGCTTCTTGAAGATGTTGCCGGCGCGGACGAGAGAGTACTGGAGGTAGGGGCCCGTGTCCCCCTCGAAGTTGACGGCCTCGTCGAAGTCGAAGGCGATCACCTTGTTCCGGCCGAATTTCAGGAGGAAATAGCGGAGAGCGCCGACGGCGATCGCCCGCGCGTCCTCTTCTGCCGAGGCCCGCGCCCCGGCCGCTCCCTCCTTCTCTCGGCGGGCCGCGACCTCGGCCCGCGAGCGGTCGAGGAGCAGCTCGACCAGGTCATCCGCCTTCACGCCGAGGCCCTTCCTTCCGGACATCTCGACGTACGGCTTCTGCTCGTCCTCGGGAGTCAGCCGGTACTCCTCGCCGAATCGCTCCGCCAGCTGCCGCGCGGCCTTCGGTGAGAGCGCCACGATCTCGTAGGAGAAGTGGGCGCTCGCCTCCGCTTCCTTCTCGAAGCCGAGGACGCGCAGCCCCTCCTTGACCACCTTCTGGGTATAGGACTGCCTGACGTCGATGACGTTGATCACGCGCGCGGCTCGCCCGAAGGCCGGGGCGCCCGGCTCTCCCTCCCCGTGCGCCGTCCGCCAGACGGCGTGGCGGCGCACCGCTTCCGGGATCTCCTCCGCGGCGACGGAGCCGGAGCCCCAGCGGGGCTCGAAGCGCTCGTAGTCGAAGTCCGCGCCGAGAAGGCCGAACTTCCAGAGCTGGTAGGCGATGTCCTTGGCCGTATAGGTCACGGTGCCGTTGGACCGGACGAGGATCTTGTCCGGCTCCTCGAGGCCCGCGAACTCCTCGGATTCGGAGAGGCGCAGGACCCAGCAGCCCGCGTGGTTGCCCTCCGTCTCGAGCGTGACGGCCCCGGCCTCCTTCAACCTCTCGAAGGCCCGCGCCCAGAAGTTCCTCCGGAGGATGTCGCTCTCGCGGGGGAGCAGGTCGTAGGCGATCCCGATCCGCCCCATCGTGGCGAGGTGCGCCGAGGAGATCGCCTCGGCCACCGCGGCCGCGATCGTCGAGGTCTCGTTGTCGCCTTTCTCGATCTTGTGGAGCACCTCCGTTCTCCAATGCTCCGTCTCGGGACGGGCCTTGTAGGTCCGCCCGACCTCGGCGTAGAGGTCCCAGCAGAGATAGGCGAATCCCTTCGGGTTGGGGCTGCCGCCCGGCAGGGAGGCCGTCGCGATGACCTCCCGGATCTCCCGCTCGGTTCGGATCCCACCGATGTGGAGAAACCCGGCGACAACGTCGGCGACCTGCACGCCCGTGTCGTCCAGGTAGTTCTGGACCTCGACCTCATGCCCAAGGAATCGCAGCGCGCGGACGAGCACGTCTCCGAGGAGAGCATTGCGCAGATGGCCGATGTGCGCGGCCTTGTTCGGGTTGATGTTGGTGTGCTCGACGATGACCTTCCCCTCGCGGCGCGGGCTCGGAGCGGGATTCGCGAGCAGGCCCGCCGCGACGCGCGAGCGATCCAGGAAGAAATTGACGTAGCCGCCTCCCTCGACGCGCGCCTGCCGCGCGCCTTCGGGGAGCGCCACGGCGCCGGCGATCTCCGACGCGATGGCCCGCGGCGCCTTGCGCAGCCGCTTGGCGAGATCGAAGGCGACAGGAGTGGCCAGGTCTCCCAGCGAGACGCCGGGAGGCCGCTCCAGCACCACTCGTTCGAGCGCGACGCCGTACAGCTTCTCGACGCCGTCGCGCACGGCGCGGGTCAGCTCGCTCCGGATTTCCTCGAGTGTGTCGGAGGAGCTCATGGGCGCGGCAGTATAGAGGCATTCGTTTACAATCGATCCATGACGGTGACGGTGGTCCGCTCCATCTCCATCCAGGCGAGCGCCTCGGACGCGTTCGACGCGTTCACACGGGTGTCCGATCTGCTCTCCTGGTGGTGCGAGGGGGCGCTCGTCGGGCTGAGGCCGGGCGGGAACTGGGCGATCGGGTTCACGGACCTCCGCGGCAGAACCGAGGCGACGGTCCTCGGGAAGATCGAGGAGTTCGAGAGGGGCCGGCGGCTCGTCGTGCGCGAGATGTCGCTCGAGCCGGGGGAAGGCGACGCCCTCGAGGGGCTGAGCCTGGTCCTGACCTTCTCCGATTCGGAGGAGGGATGCCTCGTCACGGTCGAGCAGCTCGTTCCGGACGCCGGTCCCGCCTACGACCGCTACCGCGGAGAGGTCGGCCCCGGCTGGGAGGCCAGCCTCGCGGACCTGAAGAAGTACCTGGAGGGACCGCGGCAGCGGCGCGTCTTCGTCGAGGAGGGGCTGCCGGAGAACTGAGACGGGGAGACAGGGGGACTGGGAGACCGGGAGATGAGCGGAAGTGGATCACCCGGTCCCCCAGTCCCCTCCATCCCCCGGTCCGCTGATTACGCGGGCAGGGAACTAGAATGACGGCGATGCCATCGGAACCGATCGACTGCGGAGAGTGCGGCGGCACGGGATGGATCCTCGAGTCGTCGGACGAGCGAAAGCAGGCGCGCCCCTGCTCCTGCAGGGCGGCGGCCCTGCGGCGGGAGAAGCTCGAGGCGGCCGGCATTCCGGAACGCTACCGGGACTGCACGCTCGAGAAGTTCTCGGACACCTCGGCCGCTCTCACGGCCGCCAAGGGAAAGGCCCGCGAGTTCGTGGATTGCTACCCCGCGGTGGACTCCGGGCTCCTCCTGGTCGGTCCCTCCGGCCGCGGCAAGACCCACCTCGCCTGCGCGATTCTCTCGGAGCTCATCCTGACGAAGGGAGCGCAGGGCTTGTACGCCGACTTCTCGGACCTCCTGATCCGCATCCAGACGACCTTTCGCGCCGACGCGGATTCCTCGAAGGAATCTCTCCTGACGCCATTCGCCGAGACCGAGCTCCTCGTCCTGGACGAGCTCGGCGCCTCGAGGCCGCATGCCTGGGTGCTCGATGTCCTCTACAACGTTCTCAACACCCGTTACAACAGGAAGAAGATCACGATCGCGACGTCGAACTTCGAGGACGAAGGGGACCCATCATCCGGTGAGAAGGAGAGGCTCGAGGACCGTATCGGCTACCGTCTGCGCAGCCGGCTCTACGAGATGTGCCTCGTGGTGCCGTTGCGTGGCGGGGACTTCCGCAAGGATGTTCTCGTGCCCCGGATTCGGTCCCGGTTTTGAGAGTCTCCTCGAGGAGCGGGAGCGCCCTCCTCGGTGCGCTCCTCGTCATCGGCGCCGGCTGCGCCGGTGTCTCTACCCCGGCTCCCGCGCCGGGGGAAGGAGCGCCGACTCCGAGCGCGGCGCCCGTTGCCGGCCCCACGCCCGTTCCGAGACGCGGCGCGGCGAACTCTTCGAGCGTGCCGGTTCCCCCCGACCTCGCGCCTTCCGGGACGCTCTGGCGCGTGGGGATCAAGAGCGATCTGCCGGAGTTCGTCTACGGGCCCCCCGGACAGCGCTGGATCGTGGCCTCGGCGGGGCGGGCCGAGGTCCTGCGCGGTCCGATGCGCTTTCGGCCGGAAGGGGCGGCGTCCGGCGGCTTCCAGGTGCAGGCGGGGGCGTTCTCGCAGGAGGCCCCGGCGAGGGAGCGCGCGGACAGGCTCTCCGCGCGGTTCAGCGTCCCCGGATTGATCGCGTTTTCCGCGGACCGGGGCGTGTATCGGGTGCTCCTGGGCTCGTTCCCCGATCGTCCCTCGGCCGAGGCTCTGGCGGAGACGCTCCGCGCGGGCGGGGAAGAGGCAATGGTCGTCGAGGGGAGGGCCGCGCCTCCCGCCGCGCCGGCCGCGTTCCTGAACGTGACCGTGGAGGACGGAAGCGCCCGGCGCCTCCTTTCGCCCGCCGACATCTTCCCGGCCGATGCCGACGCGCGCGTCCTCCTCGACGGCAAACCGTACCGCGGCAGCCTCCGCGTTCTGGTCAATCCGCGCGGTCTCGTGACCGTGGTCAACCGCGTGGATCTCGAGGAATACCTGTACGGCGTCGTTCCCGCGGAAATGGGACCGAAGCGCTACGACGAGCTCGAGGCGTTGAAGGCTCAGACCGTCGCCGCGCGCACCTACGCGCTCGCGCACCGGGGACAGTTCGAGAGCGAGGGCTACGACGTCTGCGGCACGCCGCGATGCCAGGTTTATTCCGGGCTCTCCGCCGAGGACCCCCTCTCCACCGCCGCCGTCGAGTCGACGCGTGGGCTCGTGCTCGCCTTCGACGGCCGTCTGGCCGACGCGCTCTTCACCTCGACGTGCGGGGGCCGCACGGAGAACGTCGAGAACGTGTTCGGCGAGCCCGCCGTGCCCTACCTCGTCTCGGTCGATTGCGGGGAGCTCGCGGCGTCGTCCCTGCCCGGGGCCCGCCTGGACCGCAAGACCGGCGCGAGGCCGCGGACGGGCCTGGAGTGGCGCGGCGCCGTGCTCGCTCGCCACGTCTCCTCAAGGCGCGCGGGACGCGCGGCGCTGCTCGAGACGGCGCAGACGTGGGCGGGCGTGTCGGCGGTGGCATCCGCGCCCGCCTCGCTTGCCCCCGCGGCCGTCTATCCGTCGCTCCTCGCGGCGTTCGGCCTCGCCCCCGTCCGGGCCCTCCACCTGGCCCCGCGGGAGGAGAGCTACTACTCCGAGTCGCCGTCCGTCTCCGGCCGCCTCTCCGGTCCCGCGCGGGAAGCCTACGATTTTCTCCTCCGATTCCGTTTCGCGGCGGGCGAGACCCTTCCGCCGCCCGACCGGAACCTGACCGAGGAGGAGTACGCGGGTCTCCTCTTCTCCGCCGCGCTCCGGCAGGCCGGGGTGACGGAAGCGAACGGCCGGTTCCTGCGCCGCGAGGCCTCGAACCTCTGGGTGAAGACGTCGGAAGGACGGCTGGGGCTGCCCGTGGACCCGGACGTGCCGCTCGCCCGGCGCTCCGGGGAGACCTACTTTCCGGCGGCGTCTCTGACGCTGCGCGCGGGGGACCGGCTGCGCTGGTGGAAGAGAGGGAGCGAGATCCTCGCGCTCTGGGTCGAGGTCGAGGTCGCCGCTCCGTCCTTCGAGCGGGAATCGTCCTGGACGGAGTGGGTCCGGCGCGTCTCGGGCAGGGAGCTCGCGCGGCGCATGGCCGCGCGGGTGGAGGGGACCGAGGTGCGCGACATCGCGATTCTCAAGCGCAGTTCCTCGGGTCGGGCGATCGAGATCCGCGTGACGACTGACGCCTCGGAGACCGTCCTGCGCCGGTTCGACGCGCGGCAGGCCCTGGAGCTTCCCGAGCTGCTCTTCTCGGTCCGGAAGGTGCGCGGGGCGCAGGGAGAGCCGGAGTTTCTCTTCCTGGGCCGGGGCTGGGGCCACGGCGTCGGCCTGTGCCAGAACGGCGCATACGGGATGGCGCTCGCCGGGGCGTCGTATGACGAGATCCTGCGCCGCTACTATTCCGGGATCCAGATCGTGACTTCCGATCAGGTCACGGCGGCGCCCGCATCCAGCCGGTAAAGAGGAGGTCCAAGGTCCAAGGTCTAGAGTCCAATGTCGGGCTCCGGGACGTGAGACCTTGGACATTGGACTTTAGACTTCCGAATGCTGGGAGGGCTCGCGATAAGATTATTCTCATGAGCACCACGATGACCGCCGAGCGCGAAGCCATCCTCCAGACGGTCCGCGAATTCGCGGAAGCGGAGATCCGGCCGCACGTCATGGAATGGGACGAGATTCAGCAGTTCCCGGCCGACGTGTTTCGCAAGCTGGGGGACCTGGGCCTGCTCGGCACGATCTTCCCGGAGGAATACGGCGGATCGGGCCTCTCCACCGGCGACTACGCGGCCATCGTCGAGGCGCTCGCAAGCGTGGACGCCTCGGTGGCCCTGGCCCTGGCGGCCCACACGTCGCTCGGCTCGAGCCACATCTTCCGGTTCGGCAACGAGTCCCAGCGCCGCCGTTACATGCCGCGGCTCACGTCCGGCCAGTGGCTGGCGGCGTGGGGCCTGACCGAGGCCGAGGCGGGCTCCGATTCGGGCGGCACCAAGTCCACGGGCATCCGGGACGGAGACGGCTGGGTCCTGAACGGCTCGAAGAATTTCATCACCAACGCTTCGGTGGGCGGTGTGGCCGTCCTGATGGCCGTGACCGACTCCGCCAAGGGGCACGGCGGAATCTCCGCCTTCATCGTCGAGCTCGACAATCCGGGAATCCGGGTGGGCAAGAAGGAAAACAAGCTCGGCATGCGGGCCTCGGACACCTGCACGCTCGTCATGGAGGACTGCCGGATCCCGGCGGAGAACCTCCTCGGCGCGGAGGGGGAAGGCTTTACCAATTCGATGAAGATCCTGGACGCCGGGCGGATCTCGATCGCGGCGCTCGCCGTGGGGATCGCGCGGGGGGCGTACGAAGCGGCGCTCAAGTACTCCAGGGAGCGCCGGCAATTCGGCCGCGCGATCTGCGAGTTCGAGGCGATCCGCTTCTACCTGGCCGAGATGGCGACCGAGATCGACGCCGCCAGGCTCCTGACCGAGCGGGCGGCGCAGGCCAAGGACCGGGGAGAGGACCACCGGCGCTTCGCGGCGCAGGCCAAGTACTATGCCTCGGAGGTCGCGGTCCGGGCGGCCGACCGCGCGCTCCAGATCCACGGCGGCTACGGTTTCATCAAGGACTTCCCGGTCGAGAAGTTCTACCGCGACGTCAAGCTGTGCACGATCGGCGAAGGCACCACGGAAATCCAGAAGCTCGTCATCGCCAGGAGCCTCCTCTCGGCCGGCAGCCCGTGACGCTGGCGCCAGGCGTGCTGGTTTCAGGTTTCAAGTTCCAGGTTTCATGGGGAACCAGCGCGCCGTGAGCGATCCGGCCTCTCTCCTGAAACCTGAAACCTGGAAACTGAAACCCGGCTCCCTGGCGGAGGGAGTCCTCGCGCGCCGGCCGCGCGAGATCGGCCGGGCGATCACGGCGGTGGAGAGCGCGGGGGGAGCGGCCGAGCTGCTCCGGAGCCTCTTTTCCCGCACGGGGAGGGCCCGGGTCATCGGCATCACGGGCCCGCCGGGCGCCGGCAAGTCCACTCTCGCGCAGCGCCTGGCGCAGGCGTACCGGCGGCGGGGCAAGACCGTCGGGATCGTAGCCGTGGACCCCTCCTCTCCCTTCACCGGCGGGGCGATCCTGGGAGACCGGATCCGGATGGCGGAGATCTACACGGACCCCGGGGTCTTCATCCGCTCGATGGCCACCCGCGGCGCCCTCGGAGGACTCGCGCGGGCCACCTCCGACGCCGTGGACGTGCTCGACGCGGCGGGCTACGACGTCGTCCTGATCGAGACCGTGGGCGTCGGGCAGGACGAGGTGGACATCATCAAGGCGGCCGAGACCACGGCGGTCGTGCTCGTGCCCGGCCTCGGGGACGACATCCAGGCCATCAAGGCGGGGATCCTCGAGATCGGCGACGTCTTCGTCGTGAACAAGGCCGACCGGGACGGGGCCGACCGCGTCGCCGCCGAGCTGGCGATGATGCTCGATCTCTCCCAGCGGAGCGCGTGGCGGCCGCCGATCGTCCGGACGGTGGCGCCTTCCAACAAGGGCGTGGAGGAGGTCCTCGCGGCCCTCGAGTCGCACGGGGAGCACCTGGCCGGGAGCGGCGAGGCCGGCGAGCGGCGGCAGCGCCGCGTCCGCGCCCGGCTCCTCGCGCTGCTGGACGAGCGTTTCCGGGCTTCCATCCAGACCCGCGAGAGCCAGCCGGGAGGCCTCGAGGAAGCCGTCCGGCGCGTCGCAGCACGCGAAGAGGACCCCTATTCCGCCGCCCGGTCCCTCTTTTCCTCCGTCATCCGGACGGAGAGAGCCGAACACCGAACGCCGAACGCCGAACACCGGCATTCATGACGGCCTACAGGATCGACCACATCGGCATCGCCGTCGTCTCGATCGAGGACGCGCTCGGGGTGTACCGCGCCCTGGGTCTTGAGGAGAAGCACCGGGAGGAGGTCCCGGCGCAGAAGGTCGTGACCGCATTCCTGCCCGCCGGCGAAAGCCGGATCGAGCTGCTCGAGCCGACCTCCGAGGATTCTCCGGTGGCGAAGTTTCTCAAGAAGCGCGGGCCCGGGATTCACCACGTCTGTTTCGCCGTCCGCGACATCGACGGAACCGTCGCGGACCTCGCGCGGCGGGGATTCCGTCTCATCAACTCTCAGCCGGCGCCGGGCGCGGACGGGAAGAGGATCGTCTTCCTCCATCCCGACGCGGGGCACGGCGTCCTGATCGAGCTCTCCGAGGACGCGGCGGGCGAATGAAGGCCGGGAGCTTCGTCCTCGTGCACCTTTCGAGCCCGCGGGAGAAATTCTGGGGTCTCCTCGAGCACTCCGACGCGAGCGGCGTCACGGTGCGGGGATTCGGGGTCGAAGGCTTCGAGGACTGGCTGCGCGAGATCGTCCGCGAGGCGACTCCGACGTTCTCTCCGGCGACGGTCTTCTTCCCTCTCCACCGCGTCGAGAGAGTCTCCCTCGACGAGAACATCGGAGAAGCCGTGTCTCTCGTCGAGCGCTTCCGCCGCGCCGTCGGCGAGGACCCTCGGGCCTACCTCTCGTCGAAGTGAGTCCAAAGTCTAAAGTCCAAAGTCCAAAGTAGAACCGAGCCGCAGAGGCGCTACTTTGGACATTGGACCTTGGACCTTGGACCTTGGACCGCGGCGCGTGAGCGCCGCTAGCACCTCAGGTAGTCCGGCGCCCAGTCCTTGATTCGGCGCTTGATCTCGTCCCGGTTCCCGATGTTGTTGGTCAGGACTTCGCGAAAGAGATCCGGCACCTCCGCGTCGCCGGCGAAGCGGAGCGCGACGAACTGGTCCCGCGTCAGCTCGTTGATCCGGCCCCTGAGGTCGGCCGGCAGGATCTCCTTCAGCCGCAGGCGCATTTCAAGACGGATGATCCGGTCCTGGACCGTCAGGGCGAAGAGCCGCGCGTAGAAGGAGAGTCCCAAGAGCGCGATCGCGACGGCGAGATCGAGCAGCGTCTCCCAGGACGCCCCCCGGACCAGCTGGACGACCCTCCAGATCAGGTTGACGGCCAGGATGCCGAAGATCCCGACGTGGTAGAGGGGAACGATCCTGCGGTGATTGGCGAAATTCTGCGATTCCCGTTGCGCCATCGCGTCCTCCGATTTTGGATTCCAGATTTTCGATCTTGGATTAGAGCATGCCCGGGCTCTCCCGGTCCAAGATCCGAAATCGAAGAACCCGAAATCGTCAGAGGATGACGTTCTTGACGAAGTAGTCGGCGGCGCTCACGGTCCCGTTGACGAGCTGGCGGGCGCTCTCCGGGCTCATCTCGAAGGAGCCCGCCTGGTCGCCGGTGGCGGTCGTCAGGACGATCTCGACGACCGTGGGCTTCCCTCTCTCCTGCAGGTCCGCCAGGACTCGCGCGGACGCGGACAGCATGTTGAAAACGGCCTCCTCCGAGTTGGCCGTGGCCATGAGGCGCAGCTTCCCGCGGTAAGTTGTCAGGCGGTACTGCGTGATCGCCGCTCCGTCCAGGACTCGTCGGAACGCCAGCTCCACGGCGGGCTCGGGAGCCTGCCAGGAGGTCCCCGCTTCGGCCGCGTCGCCGCCTCCGGCGGATTTGGGCGGCGGCACGCCCAGCCGCGTCTTGCGCTGCCGGATCATCTCCTGAAGGCTGTAGGTCGGAGGAGGCTTCAGGACCGGGAGCTTGATGTCCTTGTCCTCTCCCGGAACGATTGCGATGACGTTGCCGGGATTGTCCCTGTTGTATTGCTCGGTGCCCGGGACGTCGATCGTGTCGAGGTCGATCTGTGTGACGGTCCCGTTGGGAAGCGTGATGATCGCCTTGGTCCCCTTCACCTCGTACATCGAGCGGGCGAAGATGATCGAACCGTCCTTCAACTTGATGTTGTAGGCGGAGGCGACAGCCGCGGCCAGAGCGAGAGCCAGAGCGAGGAGGCTGGTTCGTTTCATCGAAGATCCCTTTCCGCCGGTTTGACAGGGCCGGGCCGGGCCAACATGATACCACCCCGATGCTCATCGTCATGGATTCGGGCGCGTCCGCCGAGGATGTCCGCCGCGTCGTCGACACGGTCGAAGGCCTGGGGCTTCAGGCGCACCCGATTCCCGGCGCGCAGCGCACGGCCATCGGCATCACGGGCAATCGCGGCTCGGTCGAGACCGGCGCGTTCGAGAACCTCCCGGGAGTCGCCGAAGTCATCCCGGTCTCGGCGCCCTACAAGCTCGTTTCCCGGGAGGCCAAGCGGGAGAACACCGTCGTTTCGGTCGGAGGGGTCGCCGTGGGCGGGCCGGAGGTCGTCGTCGTCGCGGGGCCCTGCGCGGTCGAGTCGGAAGCGCAGGCGATGGAGATCGGCCACGCGGTCCGCGCGGCGGGAGGGACGCTCTACCGCGGAGGCGCCTTCAAACCGCGCACCTCTCCCTATTCCTTCCAGGGGCTGGGAGAGGCGGGGCTGAAGATCCTGGCCAGGGTCCGCGCGGAAACGGGTCTCCCCATCGTGACCGAGGTCCTCGACACCGAGACCGTCGAGCTCGTCGCGGAGTACGCCGACTGCCTCCAGGTCGGCGCGCGCAACATGCAGAACTTCTCGTTGCTCAAGAAGCTCGGCAAGACCCGCAAGCCCGTGCTCCTGAAGCGCGGCATGTCCGCCACGCTGGAGGAGCTTCTCCTCTCGGCCGAGTACCTGCTCGCGGAAGGCAACTACGAGGTCATCCTCTGCGAGCGCGGGGTGCGGACCTTCTCCGACCACACCCGCAACACGCTCGACCTTTCCGCCGTCCCCTACGTCCAGCGGATCTCGCACTTGCCGATCGTCGTGGACCCCTCGCACGGCACCGGCAAGCGGCAGAAGGTCCTGCCCCTCTCCCGCGCCGCGGTCGCCGTCGGCGCGGACGGGCTGCTGATCGAGGTCCATCCGCATCCCGAGGCCGCCCTCTCCGACGGCCCGCAGGCTCTCCTCCCCGAGATGTTCGCGGACCTGATGCGGCAGGTCCGCCTGCTCGCCCCCGTCGTCGGCCGGAGGATCTAGCCGGCGATGGAGCGCGAGGGCCTTCTCGTCCTCGAGGACGCATCGGCGCACCACGGCCTGGCCGTCGGGGCCCGGGGGACGTCGTTCGGGGAGATCGTCTTCAACACCGCGATGAGCGGGTACCAGGAGGTCCTGACCGACCCGTCGTACGCCGGGCAGATCGTCGTCATGACGGCGGCGCACATCGGCAACTACGGGGTGCGCCGGGACGAGGCGGAGTCGGAGAAGGTGCACGTGGCCGGCTTCGTGGCGCGGGATTTCCCCGGGCGCTGGAGCGGCGCGGGCGGGGAGGAGAGCCTCGCGAGCTACCTCGAGGCGGCGGGCGTGACCGGGCTCCATGGCCTGGACACGCGGGCCCTGGTGCGGCACATCCGGACGCAGGGGGCGATGCGCGCGGGCCTCTCGACGGAGATCGCCGACCCGGAGAAGCTTCTCCGGCTCGTCCTCGATTCTCCACCCATGCTCGGCAGCGATCTCGCTCTCGCCGTCTCCTGCTCCACGTGCTCGGTCTTTCCCGCCGGAAACGAGCGCTTCCACGTCGCGGCGATCGATTACGGGATGAAGCGCAACATCGTCCGGCTCCTGAACGCCGCCGGCTGCCGCGTGACGGTTTTTCCGGCGACGGCGTCCGCCGGGACGATCCTCGACGCCGCACCGGATGGAGTCTTCCTTTCCAACGGGCCCGGCGATCCGGCCGCGCTCGGGGCCCAGATCCGCGTGATCGAGACGCTCATCGGGAAAAAACCGATCTTCGGAATCTGCCTGGGACACCAGCTGCTGGGGCTCGCGCTCGGAGGGAAGACCTTCAAGCTGAAGTTCGGGCACCGCGGCGCGAACCATCCGGTGGCGGACCTGCTGTCCACGTCGGTCGCGATCACCTCGCAGAACCACGGTTTCGCCGTGGACGCGTCCTCGCTGCCGTCGGACGTCGAGCCCACGCACCGCAACCTGAACGACGGCACTCTGGAAGGCTTCCGCCACCGCTCCCTCCCGATTCTGGCGGCGCAGTTTCATCCGGAGGCCTCGCCCGGCCCCCACGACGCCAACGTCCTGTTCGACAGCTTCATCGAGGCGATGGAGGAGAGCCGGGAGAACTGAATGCCCCTCTCCCTCGAGATGGCGCTCGGTTACCTGCGGTCGCGTCCCTCGCGCCTGGTCTCCTCGGTGTCGCTGCTTTCGATCGGCGGGATCGCGCTCGGGGTCGCCGCGCTCGTCGTCGCGATGGGCCTGCTCTCGGGATACCGGTCGGAGATCCAGGGAAAGCTCATCGGCGCGAACGCCGAGGTCGTGGTCTTTCCCCTCGCGCTCCCCTCGGGCGCCTATCCCGACACGCGGGCGCTCGAAGCGCGCCTGGCGCGGGTCCCGCGTGTCAAGGCGATCGCGGCGGTCATCTACCAGTCCGGCGTGGCCTCCTCCGCCGCGGCCCCTGACGGGACCGATGCGGTCTTGAAGGGCGTGGATCCGGAGCCGGAACGCGCCGTCTCGCAGATGGACGCGTACCTGCCCGATGCGCCGCGCGTGCTCACGCGGGGCTCGCCCGGACACGCGCCGGGCGTCGCGATCGGCGTGGAGCTGGCGCGGCGCCTGGACGCCCGCGAGGGGGACACGATCGCGCTCTCGGTGCCCGACCGCGCCGCGGGCGGGGCCCGCTTCGCGCCGCGGACCGGCCGTTTCCGGATCGGCCGCGTCTTCAAGACGAACTTCGCCGAGTACGACTCGGAGTGGGTCTTCCTCGACCGCGAAGCCTTGAGAAGCCTCTGCCGCCTGGAGGCCGAGGCGGACGTCGTCGAGATCAAGCTCGACACGATCCGCGACACCGAGAGCGCCGCCCGCGCGATCGAGAAGGCGGCCGGTCCGGGATTCGCGGTCACCGATTGGAGGAGGATGAACAGCGGCCTCTTCTCCGCGCTCGCGATCCAGCAGACGACTCTCTTCCTCGTCATCGGCCTGATCGTCGCGGTCTCGACCTTCAACGTCGTCTCGACGCTCGTGATGACGGTGCAGGAGAAGAAGCGAGACATCGGCGTCCTCTCGGCCCTGGGAGCCGAGCCGCGGTTTTTCTCGCGGGTCTTCCTGATGCTCGGAGCGCTCCTGGGAGGCACGGGCGTCGCGGCCGGGATCGCCTTCGGATGGCTCATCTGCCGGGCCGCGACCGTGTTCCGGCTGCTCTCGTTCCCGCCGGGAGTGGCGGAGATCTACTTCGTCTCCTTCATCCCTTTTCTGGTGCGCGCGGTCGACCTCGCGGCGATCGTGGGCTTCTCGGCCCTCGTCATTCTCCTCGCCTCCTGGGTCCCCGCCCGCCGCGCCTCCCGCGTCAACATCGCCGAGGCTCTGAGGTACGAGTAGTTGAGGATTGAGGGTTGAGGGCTGAGGGCGAGTCCCTCTATAATCCTGCTTCCTGACCTTCAACTGTCCAGGAGGCCGCCCATGTCCAAATCCATGACAAGACTCGCCGCGCTCTCGCTCGGACTGCTCTTCGCGGGCGCCGTCGCGTCCGCGCAGGTCTGTTCGGAATGGCTCTGGTCGAATCCCTTGCCGCAGGGGAACAGTCTGAACGGGATCGCCTACGGCGGCGGAGTCTTCGCGGCCGTCGGGAGCTCGGGCGTGATCCTGACGAGCGCCGACGGGTCGGCCTGGACGCCGCGGTTTCCCGACGCCCGGTCGGACCTCCTCGACGTGGCGTGGAACGGGAAACTGTTTGTCGCGGTCGGCTCCGGAGGCTCGGCCTTCACGAGCCCGGACGGCGTCTTCTGGTCGCCGCGCGCGACGGGTTCGGCGGCGGTGCTCACTCGCCTGGCCTGGAACGGGACCGTTCTCGCAGCCGTGGGAAGCTCGGGCACGATCCTGACGAGCCCGGACGGATCGGCCTGGACGGCGCGAGCCTCCGGCACCGGCCAGTTCCTGCGCGACATCGCGTGGAGCGGATCCCGGTTCGTAGCGGTGGGCGATCTCGGCACCATCGTCGCCAGCTCCGACGGCGCCGCCTGGTCGCGCAGTCCCTTCGACACGAGCGACCTTCTCTCGGCGGTGGCCTGGAATGGAGCGCAGTTCGTCGTCAGCAGCGCCGGGTTCATGACCTCTTCGGTCCTCCACGGGACGGATGGCATGAACTGGACGAGCGACTACCAGGGACTCGCCCTCCCGATGCAGCGCATTGTCTGGACGGCTTCCGGCTTTCTCGGCGTCGGCGCGTACGGCAACGTCTTCTCGAGCCCCGATGGCCGGGTCTGGACCGATAGCCTGGCTCCGACGTCCTCCGACCTGCTGGGGCTCGCCTCCGATGGAAAGACGGTCGTCGCCGTCGGCGCGAAGGGGACGATTCTCACGACCACGGACGGCGCGAGCTGGACGCACCGCACCCTGGGCAACCGCAACCCCCTGTCGAAGGTGGCCTGGGACGGGACGCAGTACGTCGCGGTCGGCGGCTTCGGCGCGGTGCTGACGAGCCCCGACGCCGACATGTGGACGACCCGGATGCCGATCTTCGACCGCTGGCTCCTGGGCGTGGCCACGAACGGGAAGCGATGGGTCGCCGTCGGCGAGCAGAACGCCGTCTTCTCGAGCAACGACGGTGTCGCCTGGACCCGGAGGACTCCGGTGAAGACCGGCGTCCTTCACGACGTCCTGTGGGACGGGGCCCGGTTCGTGGCGGTCGGGGGGGACGGCGCGGTCCTGGCGAGCGCCGACGGAGAGACCTGGGCCGATCAGACGCCGACCTACAACACGCTCAACGCGATCGCCTGGAACGGTTCGCGGTACGTCGGCGTGGGGGGAGAGACGGCGCGGGTCATCTTCTCGAGCCCGGACCTGAATTCCTGGACGCTCCGTTTCTCTCAGACCGGCGGCGGCCTGCAGGACGTCGTCTGGAACGGCTCGGAGTTCCTCGCGGTCGGCGACCTCGGCGTGGCGCTCTCGAGCGCCGACGGCGTCTCCTGGCGGAAGGCGGACACCGGCACCTTGGAAACGCTCTACGGCGTCGCCTGGAACGGATCCCGATTCACGGCCGTGGGGACAGGCGGCGCGCGCGTCGAGAGCGGTGACGGACTCGCCTGGACGGCCGTGGGCACCGGCACTTCCAACGACCTCTACGGCGTGCGGTGGTCCGGCGGGAGGCTCCTGGCGCTCGGACGCTCCGGGACGATCCTGCGCGACTCCTGCGGCGCGCAGCGCGGCTCCGTCGCACCGGAAACGAGCGGTCCCGGCCGCGCTCCCCGCACCGTGAAGCGCTAGCGTCTCCCAGTCTCCCAGTCCCTGCTTCAATCGCCGAGAGGCGAGCCGCGCGAGTGCTCTCGCTTAAGATGCACCCGCGTGCCCAGGAGAAGCGACATTCACTCGATCCTCGTGATCGGGTCGGGCCCGATCGTCATCGGGCAGGCGTGCGAGTTCGACTATTCCGGCACGCAGGCGGTGCGGGCGTTGAAGCGCGAAGGATTCCGCGTCGTGCTCGTCAACTCCAATCCCGCCACGATCATGACGGACCCGGAGCTGGCCGACGCGACGTACGTCGAGCCGCTGACCCCGGAATTTCTCGAGCAGATCATCGAGAAGGAGCGGCCGGACGCTCTCCTGCCGACCGTCGGAGGCCAGACCGGCCTGAACCTCGCCCTCGCGCTCGCCGACCGCGGGATCCTGGACAAGTGGAGCGTCCGTCTGATCGGGGCCAACGAGCGGGCCATGCGCCTGGCCGAAGACCGGGAGCTCTTCAAGGAGGCAATGCTCGAGATCGGCGCGGAAGTTCCCCGCTCGGGCCGCGCCCGCTCGCTCGAGGAGGCGCGGGAAATCGTCGGGAGGATCGGGCTTCCGGTCGTCGTGCGCCCCTCCTTCACCCTGGGCGGATCCGGAGGCGGCGCGGCGCGGACGGCGGAGGAGCTCGCGGGCGTCGTCACCCACGGCCTCTCCGAATCGCCGGCCCACGAGGTCCTGATCGAGGAGTCGGTCGAAGGGTGGAAGGAGTTCGAGCTCGAGGTGATGCGCGACCTCGCGGACAACGTCATCATCATCTGCTCGATCGAGAACTTCGACGCGATGGGAGTGCACACGGGCGACTCGATCACGGTCGCGCCGCAGATGACGCTTTCGGACAGGCAGTACCAGGCGATGCGCGACGAGGCCAAGGCCGTCATCCGGAGGGTCGGCGTGGACACCGGCGGCTCCAACATCCAGTTCGCCGTCGAGCCTCGGACCGGCCGGCGGGTCGTCATCGAGATGAACCCCCGCGTGTCGCGCTCCTCGGCGCTCGCGTCGAAGGCCACGGGATTCCCGATCGCGAAGATCGCGGCGCTGCTCGCGGTCGGATATCGCCTGGACGAGATCCCCAACGACATCACGAAGAAGACGCCGGCCTGCTTCGAGCCGTCCCTCGACTACGTCGTCGTCAAGATCCCGCGCTGGACCTTCGAGAAGTTCCCGAAGGCCGATCCGCGCCTGACGATCCAGATGAAGTCGGTGGGGGAGGCGATGGCCATCGGCCGCACCTTCGCCGAGGCCCTGGGCAAGGCGATCCGCTCCCTGGAGATCGGGCGGGACGGCCTGGATGACGGCGGAAAGCCGCTGCCGCGCGAGGAACTGCTCGAGAAGCTCTCCGTCCCGACCTGGGAGCGGATCTTTCACCTGCGCCGCGCGTTCGTCTCCGGCATGTCCATCGAGGAGATCGCGGCGCGGACCGCGATCGACCCGTGGTTTCTGGACGCGGTCGCCCGGATGGTTGCCTGCGAGGGGTCCTTCTCCGGAAGGAAGCTCGCGGACGTGACGCGGGGGGAGTGGCGCGAGGCGAAGCGGCTCGGCCTCTCCGACCGGTCGCTCGCGCGCTCTCTCGGCGCCGCCGAATCGGATGTCCGGGAGCGCCGCCTCGAGCTCGGCGTCGCGCCCGTCTTCAAGACGATCGACACGTGCGCGGCGGAGTTCGAGGCGGAGACACCGTACTTCTACTCGACGTACGAGGACGAGAACGAGTCGGTGCGCACGGCGCGCAGGAAGATCGTGATCCTCGGAGGAGGCCCGAACCGGATCGGGCAGGGAATCGAGTTCGACTACTGCTGCGTCCACGCCTGTTACGCGCTCTCCGAGGCGGGCTACGAGACCGTGATGATCAACTGCAACCCGGAGACGGTCTCGACCGACTACGACACGTCCGACCGGCTCTACTTCGAGCCGCTGACCTTCGAGGACGTCTCGGCCGTGCTCGACAACGAGCGTCCCGACGGCGTGCTCGTCCAGTTCGGCGGTCAGACCCCGTTGAAGCTCGCCCGGCCGCTCGAGGCCGCCGGATACCCGATTGTCGGGACCTCCCCGGAGTCGATCGACCTCGCGGAGGACCGCGGACGGTTCGGCAGGCTCGTGGAGGAGCTCGGCCTGCGCGTCCCCGAGCACGCGGAAGCGCGCACCGGGGAGGAAGCGCTCGCGGCGGCCCGGCGCATCGGTTATCCGCTCATGGTGAGGCCTTCCTACGTCCTCGGAGGGCGCGCGATGGCGGTCGTGTTCGACGACCGGCACCTCCTCTCCTACATGGCTCAGGCGCGCGAGAGCTCGCCGGAACATCCCGTCCTGATCGACAGGTTCCTGGACGACGCCTTCGAATACGACGTGGACGCGCTCTCCGACGGCCGGGAGACGTGGATCGGAGGGATCCAGGAGCACATCGAGGAAGCGGGGATTCACTCGGGCGACTCGTTCTCGGTCCTGCCGGCGTGGAAAGTCACGCCCGCGCTGCTGGTCGAGATCCGGGACGCGACGCGCCGGCTCGCCGGCGCGCTTTCCGTGCGCGGACTCGTCAACATCCAGTTCGCGACGCAGGGAGATCGCCTCTACGTCCTGGAGGTCAATCCGCGGGCGTCCCGCACGGTCCCCTTCGTGTCGAAGGCGATCGGCGTCGCGATGGCGCGGGCCGCGGCGCTCCTGGCGGTCGGGCAGCCGCTCGCCTCCCTCGATCTTCCGCCGGAGCGGGATCCCGTCGACTTCTTCATCAAGGCGCCGGTCTTTCCGTTCAAGAAGTTCCCCGGGGAGGACAGCCTGCTCGGCCCCGAGATGAAGTCCACGGGCGAGGTGATGGCGATCTCGCCGCGCTTCGGCGACGCCTTCGCGAAGGCCTGCGACGCCATCGGGATCCGGCTGCCGGTCGAGGGGCGGGCGTTCCTGACGGTCAATCCGTATGACAAGGAGAACGTGATTCCGATCGCGCGGGAGCTGGCGGACCTGAAGTTCGCGCTGTGCGCGACGGAGGGGACTCGCGAGGCGCTCGCGGAGGCGGGGCTCCCGGCGGAGAAGGTCTTCAAGGTCAACGAGGGGCATCCCAACGCCGTCGAGTGGATGGAATCGGGGAAGATCCAGCTCGTCATCAACACGCCGCTCGGGGGCCAGTCCCATTACGACGAGGCCGCGATCCGGGCCGCGGCGCTGCGCCTCCAGATCCCCTGCCTGACGACCCTCTCGGCTTCCGCCGCCGCCGTCGAGGCGATCCGAGCCCGCCAGGAAGGGAGGACCGGGATCGCCTCGCTACAGGAGTACCACCGAGGATGACCGGGAATCGGGTGATCGGGTGATCGGGAACTCCGCGGCGGTAGATGGATGGTCCGGGGAACCGGTGGAGCGGTCGCCGGGGACCGGCGTCAGGGTTCTCCTGTTTCTCCTGTCGGTGGCGGGGGCGGGGGTGCTGTACGGGGTGGGGTTCGCGCCGGCGGCTCCGGACCGCCTTCCCGTCCTCGTGATCGCCGTCGGACTGGCTCTGACGGCCGCGTGGAGGCCGGCATGGGCGATCGTGGCGTTCGCGTTTCTCTTTCCGTGCGCGGGACTGCTCACGCGCCTCTCCGGCGGCATGGATCCTGTCGCCTGGCCGGCGCTCCTCTTCGGAGGGCTCGCGGCGGGATGGTCCTTCCGGTTCATCTACGACTTCGACAGCCGGCCCGAGACCTCGACGCTCGATCGCCCTCTCCGCGCGCTGATCCTGCTCTGGACCTTCGCGACCGCGCTGGCCGTGGCGAGAGCCGCGACTCTCTGGGCGGCCCTGCGCGGGTTGACGGGCCGGGTCGTCAATGGAGAGGGCCTGCCGGATTCGGTGGCCGTTCGGGAGAGTCTCCTGGCCTTCTCGGCCCTCGCCGCCGGCGCGTTCTTTTTCCTTCTCCTGCGGCGCCAGGGTCCGGTCGTCCGGTCGAAGGCGCTGCGCGCGGCGCTCCTGGGAGTCTGCGCGTCGGCGCTGGCCGCCTGCCTTCAGAAAGCCGGGATGCTGCCGCCGGAGACGAAGCCGTACTGGAGGCTGACCGGCAGGATCTCGGGCGCGGCGGCCGATCCGAATTCCCTCGGGCTCCTGTGCGCCCTGGCCCTGGTCCTCGTCGCGGCGGGACTCCTCCGCGCGTCGGCGCGCGACCGCTGGGCGCCGGCGGCGGCGATCCTCCTCGCGGCCGGTCTTCTGCTTTCCGGATCGCGCGCCGGATTCCTCCTGCTCCTCCTCGGCCTCCTGGTCCTTCTCCTCTCGGGCGGACTGGCCTCCCGCGCGCGCCTGGCGGCACTGGCTCTGGTCGCGGCGGCGGTCCTCGGGGCCGGCGCCTTCCTTCTGCGGGGCTCGGCGGGAACTCTCGGCAGCCGTCTCCTCCAGAGCTTCGACCCGAAGCTGCCGATGGCGTACCGCGCGTCGGAGCGCCCCCTCCTCTGGCGGGCCGCCGGCCGTCTCTTCCTGCTCCATCCCGTGGCGGGCGCGGGCATGGGAGTCTTCTCGTGGCAATTCCCGGATCTCATGAAGGAAGAGGGCCGCCGCTTCCTCATGCGCGACAACCCGGGGAGCGCCTACGTGCAGGCCCTCGCGGAGACGGGAGCGGCCGGGTTCCTGCTGACGGCCTTCTTCGCCGTTTCGCTCGGCGCTCTGGCCCTCCGGCGGGCGCGCGAGAAGGATGTCCTCCTGGCCGGCTCCGGAGTGGCCGCCGTCTCCTTTCTCGCGGCTCTCGCCGTGGGCTCCCACTGGTTCGCGCCCGACGTCTCTCTCTTATTCTTCCTGCTGGCCGCCGTGGTGGCCGGCTCCGCTCCCGCGAGAGCCATGGAGGCGCGCGGTCCGTGGCTCAAACGATCTCTCGCGATCGTCGTGCTCCTCTACGCCGTCGCGGCCGGCGCCGCCGTCGCGGCGACGGCGCGCCCCGAGGGAGCCTTCCGCTACGCTCCCCGGATCGGCTTCCACGACGAGGAAGTCGGTCCCGGCGGCCCCTTCCGGTGGACACGCCGCCGGTTCGCGCTCTGGCTCGAGCCCGGACAGACGCGGAGGATCCTCCTCGCGCACTTCTCGCCGAGCCCGAGGCCGGTGGACGTCGACGTGACGCTCGAAGGGCGCACGGTCTTGCGGCGCGCGCTCCCGGCCGGAGAATCGGTCACGCTGCGGCTGAACGGGGCCCCGTTGCGGCCGCGGGCGTTTCTCTTCGAGGTCTCGCGGGCCTTCGTCCCCAGGCGGCTGGGACTCTCGGATGACCGGCGCGAGCTCGCACTCCTCTCCATCGAGCCCCGATGACCATGGACCGACCGCGCCGTGCGGGCGGGACACCGTTGGCACTTCTGACGGCGGCTTTTCTCGGCCGCGGGGTGTTCCTGGCGCTGGCGCTCCCGGGAGGCGATCCTCTCGACGAGACGTTTCATTTCGCGTACGCGCATTTCCTGGCGGAGACGGGGCGCGTCCCGGATTCGCGCGAGCCGTCCATCGCGGCGGAGTTCCCGCGGGCCTCTCTGCTGCTCCCGGCGTCCGATCCCATTGTCGGCGGGCGGATCTCCTGGAAGGAATATTCCGACGCTACGGAGGAGACACGCCGCCGTCTGCGCCGCGAGGCTTACGAGTACCGTCCCGCGGAGCGCCGCCTCTTCCGGGGCCCGAACTACGAATCGCAGCAGCCGCCCCTCTTCTACCTGCTGGCGTCGGCGCCGCTCCGCTTCCTTCGCGAGGCGCGCTTTTCGACGCGGCTCCTGGCGCTCCGGTTGCTTTCGGCTCTCCTTGCCGCCGCGGCCGTTCCCCTGGCATATCGGTTTTTCCGGTATCTGCTTCCGAGGCGCGCCTCCCTGGCGGCGACGGCGGCCTTCGTCGCTTTTCCGGGTCTCGGCTCGTTCGTGGGGCGCTTGACGAACGACGCGCTGGCCCTGCCGATCGCGGCGGCGCTGCTCGCTCTCTTCGCCGGGGCGGGACGCGGGCGCCTCTCGCGCGGCGGGACGGTCGGGCTCGCGGCGCTCCTCGCGGCCGGCTGCTGGACCAAGCTCTACTTTCTCCTTCTCCTGCCGGTCGCGCCCCTCGCCGCGCTCGTCATGAAGGGAGGGCGGCGCGCGGGAGCCTGGCGGCGCGCGCTCCCGGCTTCCGCCGGCGCCTTCCTTCTCTTCGTTCCCTGGATGGTCCACCAGAGGCTGCGGACGGGCGACTGGTTCGGGCTCTTCTCATCGGCACAGGCGACGGCTCTCAAGATCGGGCTGTTCGACCGCCTCGGGACGATCCCCGGGCTGCTGACGGCGCGATTCGCGATCGTTTTCGGCCGGACGTTCCTCTGGCCGGGCACGCGCAGCGCCATGGGAGCGCCGGCGGCGCTCGCCGTCCTCCTGACCCTGACTCTGCTCTGCATGATGCTCGCGCCGAATCTCGCCGGCAGTCCGAGGTCCTGGCTGCGGCGGCGGGTCTGGTGGACCGGGGGTCTCGCCGTCGCGATCTTCCTGGTCGGGCAGCTCGCCCAGGCCTCGACGTACGCCTCCGTGGGAAGGCTTCGCGGCCGGGCTCCGGCGGCCGGCCCTGACGGCTGGTACCTCCTCATCCTCCTGCCCGTGATCCTCTGCGCCGGCTGCGCCTTCGGTCGCCGCCCGGCGGCGGGCTCCTTCGTCGCCGCGGCGGCGGTCTTTCTGGCGGCGGACTGGTGGATGACTCTCGGTGTCCTGCCTGCGGTCTATGCAGGTCGGACAGTCTTCAACGGAGCGAACGCCCCGTTCTCCGCCTACGCCGAATATCTCCGGCGGCCTGGCGAGGCCCTGCGGGTCTTCTCGCGAGTCGGCCTCGCCGGAGTCCCGGCATCGGCGCTCGCCGCGGCCGCTGCGCTCTGGCTGCTGGCGCTCGCCACTGCGCTCCTGCTGCTGAAATCCGGGCGGAGACGGGCGAGAGACGGCGCGGAGCGCGGATAATTCCCGTTCGGGCCTCGGGAGGATCCATCGAAATCCAGTTTCATCCCGCCTCGGGGGGCGCGCAGGGTCAGGACGCTGCGGATCGGCCGCGCGGGGGAGCGCTGGCTCGCTTCCCTCGCGGTCGCGGGAGCGTTGCTCACGGCGTCCCTCGCCTTCACCGCGCCCGTGGCGGTCGCCCGCGCGGGCCGCCGGCAAGGACAGGGACGCTCCTCCGGAGAGGCCGGCGCGGCGAAGGCGGAGCAAGAGCGGGCCGCGCGGCTGACGCGGGCGATCCGGGAGCGGGCCCTCGACCGAGCGGACTCCCTGAACCGGATCGCCCTTCTCTACGGCGTGCCCGCGGCGCGGTGGCCTCGCGCCCTGAGCGCGGGGGCAGGAGCGCTCTCCGCGGCGGACCCGGAAACGCTCGCCGCGCAGATCCAGATTTTCGTTCGAGCGCTCGAGAGGGCCCGGGGGATCCTGGAGGAGCGCGAGGGAAGCGATCCGGGCCTCGCCGCGCGTTCGCCGTCGCTCTTCCCTTGCGCGGCGGCCCTTTGCGAGCCTTCCTCCTTTTTCGGGCTCCGCGTCTCCCCCTGGACGGGGGAAGAAGAGTTCTTTCCCGGCGTGGACATCGCGGCACCCGAGGGGTCGGCTGTTCTCGCGCCGGGCGCCGCGACCGTGATGTTCGCGGGGAAGGCCCCGCGTTCGCCGATCGGCTGGTTCTGGCGGCTCGGCAACATGATCGTGCTCTCCCACGGAGGCGACGGCGCGACGGTCTTCGGGCACCTCTCGCGCATCGACGTGCGCCGCGGCCAGAGTGTCGCCCGCGGGCAGAGGATCGGAGCCGTCGGCGCGACCGGCTGGGCCATCTCGCCGCAGCTCCACTACGAGTTCTGGCGGGCCTCGGGCGGGGAGCTGCGCCCGACCGATCCCTTCTTCGCGGCGCTCGACCGCCGCCTCGGCCACATTCCGGTCTCGCTCGAGGAGATGGAGGCGACGTCCGCCCCCGGCCCGCTCGACCCGCTCCCGGGCTTCGGCTCCGCGGCGCCCGGCCGGCCGGGAGCGGGCGTGTCCGGTTCCCGCGCCGTCCGCGGCTCCCAACGCCGCCCTCGCATCTGATTCCGACCGGCTCGAGACCGCGTCCGACTCGAGACTCGTTCGACGATTCAGCGAGGGTAGCGCGCGACGCGCTTGCGGTGGGCGTCGAGGCGGCCGCGGACGTCGTCCATCCGATCGCCGCCGGTGGACTCCAGGAGGGCGTCGGCGAGGACGAACGCGAGCATCGCCTCCGCGATCACGCCGCAGGCGGGGACGGCGGTGACGTCGCTGCGCTCATAGGCGGACCGCGCCGGTTCGCCCGTCTCCAGGTCCACGGAGTCGAGGCCCTTCGCCAGGGTCGAAAGGGGCTTCATGTAGAGGACCGCGATGATCTCCTCGCCGTTGGTCACTCCCGCTTCGAGGCCCCCGGCCCGGTTCGTGCGGCGGCGCAGAGCGCCTCTCCCGCCCGGCTCGATCTCGTCGTGGGCGAGCGAGCCGGGGCCGCGGGACGCCTCGATGGCCGAGCCGAGCTCGACCGCCTTGACCGCCGGGACGGAGAGCATGGCCTGCGCGATGCGCCCGTCGAGCTTCGTCTCCCAGGAGACGTAGGAGCCGAGGCCGGCGGGCACTCCGGCCGCCCCGACGAGGATCGCTCCGCCGAGGGTCTCCCCCTCGCGCTTGGCCGCGTCCACCGCCTCGACCATCTTCTTCTCGAGGGCGGAGTCAATCGCGCGCAGCGGAGAATCCTCCCGGACCTTCCGGAGGGACGCGAAGGAGCGCGGCGACTCCGCGTCCACGACCGCGCCCAGGGCGAGGACGCCGCTCGCCACCTCAATGCCGCACTCCGCGAGCAGGAGCCGGCAGACCGCCCCGGCCGCCACGCGCGCCGCGGACTCCCGCGCGGAAGCGCGTTCGAGGATGTCGCGCAGGTCGCTCGCTCCGAACTTCATGCCGCCCGCGAGATCCGCGTGCCCCGGGCGCGGGCGCGTCAATCGGCGCTCCGCCGCCGCGGTCGGGTCGATCCGGAGGGGTCCCATGACCGACTCCCAGTTGGCGTGGTCCCGGTTGAGGATGCCGATGGCAATGGGAGAGCCGAGCGTGACGCCGCCGCGGACGCCGCCCTCGAAGAGCGCCTCGTCCTTTTCGATCTTCATCCGGCCCCCGCGCCCGTAGCCGTGCTGCCGGCGCGCGAGATCCCGGTTCACGACGCCGGGATCGATCCGCAAACCGGCCGGGATCCCTTCCAGGATCGCCGTCAGGCGCGGTCCGTGCGACTCCCCGGCCGTCGTGAGCTTGAGACGCATGGCGGAGAGTCTGGCACAGGTGGGAATCGGGTGATCGGGTGATCGGGTGATCGGATGATCGGATGATCTGTAGCCGCCCGGATCGATTAGCGGATCCTGGCGATCGCACGATCATCCGATCGCGGATCACCCGATTCCTCTAATCGGGGAGGAGGCTCTCGAGGGCGGAGGGAGCCAGTAACTGGGCGTAGGCGTCCTCGACGCGCGCCGCGTCGCTTGTTCGCGACTCGTGGCCGGCCCCCGCGAGGAAGAAGAAGAGGAGCGCCGCGGCTGCCGAGAGAAGCGCGCGGCGCCGCCGGCGGCGGCGCCGGTCCCGGGCGAGGGCCGCGCCGACTCTCTGGACGAAGCTCTCGGAGACGGGCTCCGGCGACTCGAGCGCGGCGGAGCGGGGGAGCCTCCTCCATGCCGCGGCCAATCGGCCCTCGACGCGGCAGGCGCGGCACCGGAAGAGATGGGCCGTCTCGCGGCGGCGCGCGTCCGGGCAGCGCCACGCTCTCATGGCGTCCTCGTTTCGAAACGGGCACGCAGTTTTCTCCGGGCGCGGTGGATGCGCACCCGAACGCCCGTGACCGTCATGCCGAAACGGAGGGCGATCTCGCGGTCGACCTCTCCTTCGAGCGCCCGCGCGAGGAAGAGCTCCCTGTCGAGCGGGGCGAGCGCCGCCAGCGCCTCCCGCAGGAGACCCGCGTCGACATGCCGTTTTTCCTCCGAGAGCCCTGTCCGGAGGCTTTCCGAGAGCGGCACTTCCATGCGCCTGCGGCGCATCAGGTCGATCGCGGTGCGCAGGGCGATGACGCGCATCCACGCGGCGAATGAGGTCTGGTGGCGGTAGCTCGAGAGCGCGCGGAAGGCGCGCAGGAAGGCCTCCTGCGCCGCGTCCTCGGCCAGCGCCGCATCGCCGGTGATGCGGCGGGCGGCCGACAGGGCGGCTGGGGCGGCCAGACGGATGAGCGCGGCGAAGGCGTCTTCTTCTCCGCGGCGGGCGCGCTCGACCAGCATCGCCTCGTCGGGAGCGTCCGCCGGGGCCGGGCGGGGCGCCAGGGCGGCCGCGACGGCCACAGCGCGGGCGGCCGGGTTCCGGATCAGGAGTCGCTCTCCAGGAGGGCGTCGAAGGACTTCAGCGCGGACTCCGCCCGGCCCCGCATCCGCTCTCGGAACGTCTGGATCTTCGCGCGCTGCTCGTCCGTCAGGATCGGCTGGACCTCGGTGCGGATCCGCGCGAAGAGCACCGCCCCGTCCGCGTGGACCTGGCCGAGCTTCTGCGCGGCGGCCCGGATGGCGGTCTCGTCGAGCGGTTGTGCGAGAACGGCGTCGTGAACGGCGCGCCGCGCGGAGGCCGAGGCCTTGATCTGGGCCTGGATCTCCGCGGCATGAGTCTTCAGGATGGCCTTGATCTGCGTCTTCTGGTCGTCGGACAGGTCGAGGGCCCGGGAGATCCGTCCGAAGGCGCGCGGGCCGAAGTCCGAACGGCCTCTTCCCGGGAAGGCCCCGGCCGACAGCCGGCCGGCGGCAAGGCCGGCCGCGCCGAGGACGGCGATCCCGGCGCCGACGAGAACCGATTTCCGTATCTGTTGGATGCTCATGGGTTGCTCCTTGCTGGAAGCCCTTCCGGCTCATTCACTAAGACGATTGAGCCGCCGGGATGATTACGGGGAGAAGGTGACGCCCTGGTCCCTACCACCTACCACTCACCACCGACCACCCGCCAGCTACCCGATACACTGGCGCCGTGGAGCGGCGATACGTCCTGAAGACCCCGGCGCGGGCGGTCGCGTACCGGGTGGACTACGACCGGGAGCTGAACGAGGAGCAGCGGGAGGTCGTCCTGGCGGGTGGGGGGCCCGTCCTCGTCATCGCGGGCGCCGGATCGGGCAAGACGCGTACGCTCGTCTATCGCGTCGCGCGCCTGATCGAATCGGGCACGGACCCGTCCCGGATCCTCCTCCTGACCTTCACGAACAAGGCCTCGCGCGACATGCTCCGGCGGGTCGAGACGCTGCTCACGGTGGACACGCGGCGCCTGATGGGCGGGACGTTCCACTCGGTCGGGAACCGGCTGCTGCGCCGGCTGGGCGGCCGCGTCGGCCTCGGGCCGAACTTCACGATCCTCGACCCGGAGGACGCGCGGGAGATGCTGGAGGCGGCGACCTCGGACCACAAGATCCCGGTCGTCGAGAGGCGGTTCCCGAAGGGGGACGTGCTCCTCGACCTCTACTCCTACGCGATCAACACCGGCCGGCCGTTCGCGGAGGTTCTCCTCGAGCGCACCCCGCATTTTGCGCCGCTCGAGGCGGAGATCGTCTCGGTCTTCCAGAGATACCGCGAGAGGAAGCGCGCCGCCAACGCCGGCGACTACGACGACCTGCTGCTGGCCTGGAAGCGGCTGCTCGAGGAGGTCCCGGAGGCCGCCGCGGAGCTCGAGCGCTCCTACGACCATGTCCTGGTGGACGAGTACCAGGACACCAACCGCCTCCAGGGCGAGATCGTGGACGGGATGGCGCGCGGCAAGAGAAACGTCACGGTCGTGGGGGACGACGCGCAGGCGATCTACTCCTTCCGCGGCGCCTCCTTCGAGAACATCCTCGGCTTCCCGGAGCGCTACCCGGACGCGAAGACCTTCCGCCTGACGCGCAACTACCGCTCGACCCCCGAGATCCTCGGGCTCGCCAACGCCTCGATCGCGCACAACGTCAGGCAGTTTCCCAAGGAGCTCCAGGCGACGCGTCCGCCGGGGCCGATGCCCGCGGTCGTCCCGCTGCCGGACATCCCCGAGCAGGCGCGTTTCGTCGGGCAGCGCCTCCTCGAGTGGCACGACGAGGGGGAGAAGCTCTCCGATCTCGCGGTCCTCTACCGCGCGCATTACCAGGCCCTGGAGCTCCAGATCGAGCTGACGCGCCGCGGCATCCCGTACGAGATCCGCTCCGGGATGCGCTTCTTCGAGCAGCGACACGTCAAGGACGTCCTGGCGTTCCTGCGCATCGCCGTCAACCCGAAAGACGAGCTGTCGTGGAAGCGGGCGCTGAAGCTGTTTCCCCGGGTCGGTGAGCGGGCGGCGGCGGCGGTCTGGGAAGCGATCGGGGGCCGCCCTGACCCTCTCGCCTCCTTCCAGGAGCGTGGGGGGAGCCGCGGCATCGAGCTTCCGCGCGGGGCGGCGGCGGCGCTCGAGCTGTTCCGGGCCCTGATGGAGAGGATCGAGTCCCCTTCGATCCGCACGTCTCCCGCCGAGGCGATCCGCATGGTCGTGGAGAACGTCTACCGCGACTTCGCGCGCGCGAAGTTCCCGAACGGGGACGCGCGCCTGGACGACCTCGAGCAGTTCGCGCAGTTCGCCCAGGGCTACGACTCGATCCGCTCCTTCCTCGAGGAGGTCACGCTCTTCAACGAGCTCTCGGGCGAGGACGTCGTGGCGGGGGAGTCCGACGACGACCGCGTCGTGCTCTCCTCGGTCCACCAGGCCAAGGGGCTCGAGTGGAGCCGCGTGATCGTGCTGGGCCTCTCGGAGGGGCGCTTTCCCAGCTACCGCTCGACCACGACCGCGGAGGGGCTCGAGGAGGAGCGGCGCCTCTTCTACGTGGCCGTCACGAGGGCGAAGAACGAGGTCGCGCTCGTCTACCCGATGCTTGCCCGCGACCGGTACGGCGTGGACGTCATCCTCGAGCCCTCTCGCTTCGTGAAGGAGCTGCCGGAGGACGTGTTCGAGAGATGGACCGTGGAGCTCGCGCCGATGACCGAAGACGTCCCGGGAGAAGACCGGGAGCCGGTGAATTGAAGAGGCGCTCGCGGGCGGCGTTCGCGCCGTCCGGCCGGTGAGCCGGCCGGCGCCCACCGACGGGCGCGGCGCGGCCCTGGCCGCGGGGGCGGGCGCGGCGTTCGTCGCCGCCGTCGGGCTCGTCCTCGCGATCCGTCCCCGGCTCCTGTTCGATCCCGACCCCGAGTGGGCTCCGGCGCGGCTCCTCCTGACCCTCCTCGTCGTCGCCGCCGCCGGCGCCGTCGGAGTCGCCGCCTCTTCGGCGCTCCTTTTCTGGGGACGAAGCCGGGCCGTGACCCGGCGTCTTCCCGCTCTTCCGCTCCGGGCCGGAGCGCTCGTGGCTCTCGCCGCCGCAGCGCTCCTTCTCGGGGCAGCCGCGCGTTTCGCGGCGCTCGACAAGCTGCCGGCGCCACTGTGGGTGGACGACCTCTCGCTCATCCCGCCCGCGCTCTCCCTCCACGGCGCCGCGAGCGATTTTGCCGACCCGGTCCGGGCCGTCCCGTTCGGCCTGCGCCGCCCGTACGGCAGCGTGGGGGTTCTGTATCTGGAGCTCTACCGCTGGTCGCTCCTCCTCTTCGGAACGACGGTCTTCGGCGTTCGATTTCTTTCGGCGGCTGCCGGGGTCGCGTCGATCGCGACGGCGATCGCGCTCGGCCGGGCGCTTCTGCCGCGCGGCGGAGGAACGCTCGCCGGCCTCGCCCTCGCCGGGATGCGGTGGCACCTCATCCTCTCCCGGTGGGGATGGAACGCGATCGTCCTCGTGCCCGTGCTCGACCTGGCGGCCCTCCTCCTCCTGCGCGCCCGCCGCCGCCGCAGCCTCGCGGCGGCGGCCGCCGCGGGCCTCGTCGCGGGGATCGGGGCGCACATCTACCTCGCGGCCTGGGTGGCGCTGGCGGCCCTGGCGGCGTGGTTGGCATGGCCCGGCGCGAGCCTGACGCGCCGCTGGCGGCTCGGGGCCGCGGGCGTCTTCGTCGTGATGTTCCTCCTGGCGGCCTCTCCTCTCTTCCTGACCGGGCCCGGAAAGACACCCTACTTCCGGCGCGCCGGCCAGCACAACGTGGTCGTCGAGATCCGCCGGCAGCGGTCTGTCGCGCCTCTCTTCTCCTCCGCGGCGACGGCGCTCTCGGCTCCCTGGTTCCTCGCGGACCCCTCTCCGTGGAACGATCTGCCGGGCAGGACGCGCCTGGGATGGATCCTCGGCATTCCCGTCGCCGCGGCCCTCGCGCGTTCTCTCTTGCGGCCGCGCGAGGAGCTCTCCGGCTTCCTGCTCGCGCACGCCGGCGCGGCGTTTGCCGCGGCCGTCGTCTGGGGAACGGAGATGCAGCCCAACGGTTACCGCGTGGCTTACCTGACGACCGTGACGGCCGTGGCGGCGGCGGCCGGCGGGCTGTCGCTCCTTTCACTCCTCTCCGCGAGCGCGCGCCGGGCCGGGGGGATCGCGGTCCTCGGGCTGCTCGCGATCTCCGGAGCGCTCGCCGCGCGCGACGTCTTCCTGCGATGGGGACCGATGCTCGAGGCGTGGGAGGGCTACCAGGGGAGAGACAACCTCGTGGCGAGCGCGGTGCTGCGCTGGCAGCCCTATGGCCCGGTGACAGTGGACCCGGCGCTCTCCCGCATCCTGGCCAACGAGGCCACCCTCTCGCTCGACCTGCTCGTGCGCTACCGCCTCGACGCCGGCGGAGCCGCGGCGCTCCGGCCTTCCGCGTCCCGCGGCGCGGGAGCTCACCGGACCTTCCGCATCGTTCCCGCGGCGCGATTCCCCTTGCCGGGAGAGCGCGTCGTCGAGATCGTTCGCGACGGAAGAGGGACGAAATGGGCGATCGTCTTCGGCGCCAGGAGATGAGGGTGGACCCACTCTGTGCGAAAATAGAGCCATGACCGTGAGGTCCTCGCCGTGAGAGACGACCTCTATTCCGCCATCTGCCGGGAGGCCCTGGAGTCGCGCCAGCGCGACGTCATGTCCTTCGTCGACAACGGCATGGCCGGGCTCTCCGGGCGCCTCGAGAAGACCCTGCTGCGGCTGCCGGGAGGCTACTACCTGCTGGGCCTCGGTCCGTACAACGCGGGCCTCGTGCGCCTGGACTTCGACGAGCTGCTGATCGGGCGGGAGGTGCCGGAGTTCATCGGCGTCGGCATGCCGGTGTCCGGCTTCCGGGTCTCCTCTCCGGACGCGTTTCTCAACACGGAGGTCTCCCGGCTGCACGCGAAGCTGGTTCGTCTCCTGCTCGGCTCGGCGCCGGAATACCGGCTGGTGGACATGCGCTCGACCTGCGGCACGTATCTGAACGGCGACCCGATTCCCGTCCCCGATGACCTGGCGGGCCTCTCGGAACAGGACTGCGCGCGTCCCCTGCGCTCCGGCGATTTCTTCTCGCTCGGCCCCTCGGCCGTCAACCTCTTCCTCTTCTTCCAGAAGTGATTTCGGACGCCGGCCGGGTCCGCTCGGCTCGGGCGGCCTTCCTCGCCGGCATCGCGGTCGCGTTCGTCGCGGCGGTGGACCTGGTGCGGTGGGTGCGGCCGGCCCTCCTGATCGATCCCGACCCGGCCTGGCCCGTTCCCCGCCTTCTCCTCGGGCTCTTCGTGATCGCCGGCGCGGCGGGCGCGGGGGTCCTGGCGGCCGCGGCCTTCTTCCTGCTCGCTCGCCGGTTCTTCGACGGCCTCTCGCCGGCGCCCCTGCCGTTTCGAGGCGCCGCTCTCGCGGCCATCGCGGCGGCTGCCATCGGGCTGGGGACGCTCGCCCGTTTCGCGGCCCTGGAGCGCCTTCCCCCCTCCCTGTGGATCGACGACATCTCGCTGATCGCTCCGGCTCTCGATCTGAAGGGAGCGCCGGGCGACTTCGCGAACGCGATCCGTCCGGCTCCCTTCGGCGTTCCGAAGACCTACGGGAGCGTCGGCGTCCTCTATCTCGAGCTCTATCGGGGGGCCCTCCTTCTCTTCGGCACGACCGTCTTCGGCGTTCGGTTTCTCTCCGCGGCCGCCGGAGCGGCGTCGCTCCTCACGGCGCTCGCGCTCGGCCGCGCGCTGTTGCCCCGGGGCGGAGGGACTCTCGCGGCGCTGATCCTGGCGGGCCTGCGCTGGAACCTGCTCCTTTCACGCTGGGGGTGGAACGCCATCGTCCTCGCGCCGATCGCGGACGCGGCGGTCCTGCTCCTGCTGCGATCGCGCCGCCGGGACAGTCTCGCGCCGGCGCTCGCCGCCGGGGCCGTCGCCGGGCTGGCCGCGCACATCTATCTCGCGGCGTGGGTCGTGGCGGCGGCGCTCCTCCTCCTCGCGGCGTGGCCGGGAGCCGCGGGACCCGCCCGCCCGCGCGCGGACCGCGCGTTGCTCTTCGCCGCGGGCTTCGCCTGCGCCGCGGCTCCGATCTTTCTCCTTCGGGAAGGGCGCGCGGCGTCCTACTTCGCCCGCGCCGCCGACCACAGCCTCCTCGCGGAGATCCGCTACATGCATTCGCCGATGCCGGCGTTCGCCGCGGCCGCCGACTCCGTGGCGGCCCCGTGGTTCAAGGCGGATCCTTACCGGCATCACGACCTGCCGGGCAGGACGCGGCTCGGCTGGATCCTCGGCCTGCCGGTCGCGGCCGTGCTCGGGCGCTCGCTCCTGCGCCCGCGGGAGGAGCTCTCCGCGTATCTGCTGACGCAGGCCGGCGCCGCGCTCGCGGGCTCGGTGGCCGGCGGTCACGCGGGCGTTCCCAACGGCTACCGTTTCGGATATCTCTCCAACGTCACGGCCGTCGCGGCCGCCGGCGGCGTTCTCTGCCTGCTCGCCCTGCTCCCCGCGTCGCGGCGGCGCGCGGGAGCGATCGCGGCCATCGGCCTCCTCGCTGTCTCCGGGGCGCTCGGCGCGCGCGACGCCCTCGCCGTCTGGCCACAGCGGCTCGAGACCTTCGACGGCTTCCATGGCCAGGACACGCTGCTCGCCCGAGCGGCGCTGCGCTGGGAGCGCTACGGGACCGTCACGGTCGCTCCGGGCATCGGCCATTCGGAGATCACGATCGGGGGAATCCGCCGGTACCGGCTCGATCCGGACCTCGCGCAGGAGCCCCCTCCGGCGCTGCGCGGCCGGGTCTTCCGGATCGAGAAGCCCGGAGCCGCCGCCGGTCCGGGAGAGCGCCTGGTCGAGCGCCTGCGCGATGCCTGGGGAAGGGACTGGGCGGTCGTGTTCGGGAGGCCGGGAGGAGGGTCGTAGCGGGAGGGTTGGAGGCGGGAGACCGGGATCAGATCTTCAGGTCTTCAGCGCTTCCACATCGGGCTCCCCGCGCCGTCTCCGCGGCCGCACGGGCGAGAATCTCATCCCCGACGTCGAAGGCCGAGGGCCGGATCTCGATCATCCCCCGCTCGTCCCAGATTCCCATCGTGCGCAGGGGAGGCCGGTAGATGTGGAGGGAGACGGCCTTCGGGCTCCGCGGGATGAGGCGGTGCAGGGTCGTCGGGCCGATGTCGCAGAGGTCCCCTTCGGGGCGGACCCGCGAGTCGGCAAGCTTCGGCACGGAGCCGGGCGTCGTGAACCGCTCCTCGAGCAGGGAGCCGGACAGCATCGCCATCCCTCCGAGCACGCCCCGGTGGTCGTGGACGGGGGTGACCTGTCCCGCCTCCCACCCGATGATCATGACCTCCCAGTCGTCCCAGAGCAGGACCGGGTGGCGGATGTACTGGGCCGGGTCGAAGCGCACGCGGTCGAGGTACCTCTCCGCCTGCCGCGAGATCCGTTCCGCCAGGTTGCCCGGAGTCGGGCGCTCGGGAGCCGCCGACGCTTCGACGAGGATCTCCCGGACCGCCTCGGCGAAAGTCATGCCGCGATTCTAACGAATCGCGCCGGGACCCGGTAGGCGGCACTCGGCAGGCGAACGGAGGCCCCTCCATCGCCTCCCCCCTCCCGCCTTCCGCCTCCCGGGTTCTGTCTCTGCTATCTTCCGGCGCGCATGCGAATCGCCGTGGTTCCGGGCGACGGGATCGGCGTGGACGTCACGCGCGAGGCCGACAAGGTCCTGGAGGAGGTCTGCCGGCGGCGCTCGATCCCGCTCGAGACGACGCATTTCCCCTGGAGCGCGGACCACTACCTCAAGACCGGGGAGACGATCCCCCCCGGCGCGTTCGACGACCTCTCGCGCAACTACGACGCGGTCTTCATGGGAGCCTTCGGGGACCCCCGGGTCCCGGACATGAAGCACGCGGCGGACATTCTTCTCGGCGCCCGCTTCCAGCTCGATCTCTACGTCAACTATCGCCCCGTGCGCTGCCTCGACGACCGGCTTTCCCCGTTGAAGTCCCACGGAGCCGGCGACATTGACTTCGTGGTCTTCCGGGAGAACACCGAGGGCTCGTATGTGGGGTGCGGGGGGAACTTCAAGCGGGGAACGCCGGACGAGGTCGCGGTCCAGGAGGACGTCTCGACGCGCAAGGGCGTCGAGCGGATCGTCCGCCACGCCTTCGAGTTCGCGAGTTCGCGGGGACGCCGCCGGGTCGTCATGGCGGACAAGTCCAACGCCATGCGCTACGTCGGAGACCTGTGGCAGAGGACATTCGCGGAGGTGGCCGCGCGGTATCCCGACATCGAGTCCTCGAGCCTCTTCGTGGACGCGCTCTGCATGCAGATCGTGAAGGACCCGAGCCAGTTCGACGTCATCGTGACCAACAACATGTTCGGCGACATCGTCACGGACCTGGCCGCGGCCCTGCAGGGGGGGCTCGGCATGGCGGCCTCGGGCAACATCCATCCCGGAAGAGTCTCGATGTTCGAGCCGGTCCACGGCTCCGCGCCCAAGTACGCGGGGACCGGCCGCGCGAATCCCTTCGGAGCGATCCTGACCGTGGCCCTGATGCTCGACCACCTCGGGAGGCCGCAGGAAGCCGCCGCCGTGGAGCAGGCCGTGCAGTCCTGCGTCCGGAAGTGCCGCTGCACTCGCGACGTCGGCGGCGTCCTGAGCACGGCGCAGGCCGGCGATGCCGTTGTGGACGATCTGGTCCTAGTACAATAGGAGCGAAAAGGAGAAAGTCTATGGCTCGTCACATGACCCGCTTTTTTGCCATCGCGTTGACGGCATTCCTCATCCTCTCGGCTCGGCCCGCGGAAGCGGCCAAGAAGACCTTCCTCGACTCTGACGACGCCAAGGAGAAGGACGAGCCCCAGAAATACCTGGCCGACTACGACAAGCTGACCAAGGGAAAAGACGCGGACTGGGTCTATTTCCCCAACGGAGGCCTCAAGAGCTTCAAGACGGTCACGGTCAAGGAATTCGATGAGAACGGCCGGGGCCGCGAAGCCCGCGACGCCGCCCGCGAGGGCAAGGACTACATGGAGCAGTGGCTGGACAAACAGGGCTTCAAGATCGTCAAGAGCGGCGGCGACCTCGTCATCGAGGGGAACATCTTCAACGCCTGGGAACCGCACGGAGCGGCGCGCTACTGGGGCGGCTGGGCGGCCAATCCCGGGGTCGGGATGGAGGTCGTGGCCAAGGACTCCAAGGGGAACATCGTCGGGGAGGTTCGCCACAAGGCCAAGGGCTCCACGATCCGGGACGCCGTCGAGAACGGCCTCGAAGACGTCGCCAAGGCCCTCGTCGACGGGAAGTAGGATCGGTTCTCGGTGCCCGGTTCTCGGTGTTCGGGAGGGTCCGGGCCCATCCCGGGCATCGAACACCGAGCACCGAACACCGCCTCTCCTGGACGAGCCAAAACGGCCATCACGCTGACAGCATTGGAGATGCCGCGAGCGCGGGTGTACTGGAGAGCGAGCCCGTTTCTTGCGCCTTCCCGAGCGTGGTACCGTTTTCCCCCGGGCCTCGGAGTAATCCGAGGACCAGGGACTCCGGACCTCGGACTCGGGACTTCCCCGGCCTAAGGAGCGATCAAGATTCCTGACACCACGCCCGCCGTCACCCTCCCCGACACGGGGCTGACCGCGCTGTTTGGCATCGCCGACGAGAACCTCCGCGCCATCGAAGAGGCCTTCGGTGTCCGCCTGGCCGCTCGGGGCAACGAGATCTCCGTCATCGGCTCGGGGGCCGGCGAAGAGGCCGTCCGCCGGCTGCTCTCGGACTTCTCCGAGCTGCTCGCCCTCGGATACCCGCTCAAGGCGAGCGACGTCGCCACGGGCATCCGGGTCGTCAAGGAGGACCGCAACGCCTCGCTCGTCGAGTTCTTCATGGAGAGCCCCTTCGGGCCTTCTCTCAAGGCCACGGTGACGGCCCGCAACATCAAGCAGCGCCTTTACGTCCAGACCATCGACCGGCACGACCTGGTCTTCGCGATCGGACCGGCGGGGACCGGCAAGACGTACCTGGCCGTGGCCATGGCGGCCGCGGCGCTCCTGGAGAAGAAGGTCAAGCGGATCGTGCTCGCGAGACCGGCCGTGGAGGCCGGGGAGCGCCTGGGGTTCCTGCCGGGCGACATGGTGGAGAAGGTCAACCCGTACCTGCGCCCTCTCTACGACGCGCTCTACGACATCCTGGGATACGAGAAGACCGCGAAGCTCCTTGAGCGGGGCATCATCGAGGTGGCCCCGATCGCGTTCATGAGGGGCCGCACCTTGAACGACGCGTTCATCATCCTGGACGAGGCCCAGAACACGACGTCCGAGCAGATGCGCATGTTCCTGACGCGCATCGGATTCGGATCGCGGGCCGTCGTCACCGGCGACGTCACGCAGGTGGATCTGCCGCAGGGAAAGACCTCGGGTCTGCGCGAGGCGCGGGGGCTCCTCTCCTCCATCGAGGGGATCCGCTTCGTCCTCTTCGATGAGAGGGACGTCGTCCGCCATCCGCTCGTCCAGTCCATCATCACCGCCTACGATGCCCTGGATCGAACCCGCGAGCGGGACCGCGAAGCCAACCGCTCCTCCAGCGGACGCTAGCCCGACGATGCCGACGGAAGCGCCCTTGCGGCGCCCGACGACTTCTTTCTGGAAGAGGCGGGGCTCCCCCCGGGAGGGCGGCGCGCCTCCGATCATCGGACTGCGCCCCTTCTTCTGGGCGGCCGCCTACGTGCTGGTGACGACGTTCGCCTTCTCGCCGACGCTCTCCTTCCGGGGCCGTCCCGACGAGACCGGCTCGGTCGCGAGGAGGGACGTCGTGGCCCCGCGCGACCTGATCGTCCCGGATCCCATCGCGACGGATCGCCGCCGGAGCGAGGCGGTCGCGGAGGTCCTCCCCGTCTACGACTGGGACAGCGGCGCCGGCGCCCGCGTCGAGAAGAAGCTGCGGGACTCCTTCGAGAGCGCCCGCGAAGCGTGGGCCGTCACGCGGCGCCGTCCCGGCGGCGCGCCGATGACCCAGGCCATCCGGGACGCCTTCGAACTGCCCATCCGCGACGAGGCGCTGGCGGCGCTCGCCCGGCTCTCCTTCGCCCGGTCCATCGAGGACCGGCTGGTGACGGTGTCCGTCGAGCTCTACCGGGCCGGCATCGTGGACAACCGCGACCTGATGATGGAGAACGGAATGCGCGGCCTGCAGCTGCGGGACTCCTCCTCCGGGCAAGAGGCGCGGCGCCGCGAGCTCGCCGAGGTCGTGGAATACGGATCGCAGGCGAAGAGCGTCCTGGACACGCGGCTCTCCGGCGGACCCCTGTCCGGCCACGAGCTGACGGACGTCGCCGGATTCCTCGCGGCGGCCCTGCGCCCGAACCTCGTCTTCAACGGGAACGAAACGGCGCGCCGCCGGGAGCAGGCCGCGCGCTCGGTCGAGACCGTGCTGACCAAGATTCCGCGGGGGAAGGTGATCGTCCGAAAGGGAGACGAGATCTCTCCGAGGGCGGCGGAATGGATCGCCGCGGCGCGGGCCTCGGTCTCGGACCCGTCCTCCTGGGTGAAGGTCTCCGGAGTCCTGATCCTCCAGATCCTGGCGGCCGCGGTCTTCTGGGTGGACGCGCGGCGCCACCGCCGGCGCCGCCACGAGCAGAACACCGCGGCGGTCTACGCCTCGGTCCTCGCGACGGGGATCGCGTTCTCGCTCCTGACGCGGGGGGCGTTCGGGCTCGCCGAGAACCTCTCCTCGAGTTTCGAAGGCTCCGCCTGGGCCGCTCACACGTATTACGCGATCCCGTTCGCGGCCGGGGCGATCATGACGAGTCTCGTGGCCGGGATGGGGCCGGGCCTGCTCTTCGCGGCCGTCTCGGCGATCGGCTCGGGCGTGCTCATGGGGCAGAGCTTCCCCTTCGTCCTCTTCGCGCTGGTCGGGTCGCTGGCCGGCGTCTTCGGCCTGGGAAAGCTGCGCGCCCGCAGCGTCCTGCTCGCGATGGGAGGCCTCGTCGCCGCGGCCAACCTCGTCTCGATCACCGTGATCGCGTTTCTCGGCTCGGAGACGCACGGCTGGGACTTCGCCGGCGACGCCCTGGCGGGGCTCGCGGGCGGCTGGTTCGTGGCGATGCTGATCGGGCTGCTTCTCCCGGTTTTCGAGCACCTCTTCCACGTCACGACCGACATCCGCCTGCTCGAGCTGTCGAACCAGAACCTCCCCTTGCTCCGCAACCTCGCGATGGAGGCTCCCGGCACCTACCAGCACTCGCTCATGCTGGGCCACCTCGCGGAGGCCGCCGCGGAGGCGATCGGAGCGGACGCGCTGCTCGCCCGGGTGGCCGGCTATTACCACGACATCGGCAAGACGAAGATGCCCGACTATTTCATCGAGAACCAGCCGAAGGGGTACAACCGGCACGACCGGCTCGAGCCCTCGATGAGCGCCCTCGTCATCGCCGCCCACGTGAAGGAAGGCACCGACCTGGCGAAGAGGGCGCGGCTTCCCGATCCGATCGTGGCCGCGATCCGGGAGCACCACGGCACCAAGCTCATCCGCTACTTCTACCAGAAGGCGCTGACCAAGGCGCCCCCGGGACAGGGGCCCGTGCGCGAGAACGAGTACCGCCATTCCGGCCCCAAGCCGGCCACGCGCGTCAACGGCATCCTGATGATCTGCGACGCCGTCGAGGCGGCGTCGCGCACCCTGACCGAGCCGACGCCGGCGAAGATCCGCGCCATGATCCAGACGATCGTGGACGACTGCCTGCGCGACGGACAGTTCGACGAGTGCGACCTGACGATGCGGGACCTCGCGGTCATCGTGGACACTCTCGAGAGGTCCGTCTCGACGATGTACCACCACCGCATCGACTACCCCGGCTTCGACTTCAATCGTGAGCGGCAGCGCCGCAAGACCGCGGAGACGCCGGCCCTCGAGCCCGGCCGCTCGACGGGCCCGCGGGCCGTGTGACACGGCCATGGAGATCGGCATCGCTTCGAGCGTCTCGGGCTCCCCGCCGCCGCGGCGGGTGCGCGCCATGGTTTCCCGCATCGCCCGGGCGATGCGGGAGTCCAAGGTCCAGGGTCCAAGGTCCCAAGGGGAAGTCTCCGTGATGTTCTGCGGGGACAGGAGAATGCGGCGACTCAACCGGGAGTACCGAAAGAAGGACCGCCCCACGGACGTCCTAGCGTTTCCCGGATCGGGCGGGCTGCTCGGAGACATCGTGATCTCGGTTCCTTACGCGGCGCGGCAGGCGAGGCGGCGGAGGGAGCCGGCGTCGCGCGAGATCGACAGGCTCCTGCTCCATGGGTTCCTGCACCTCTCCGGATACGACCACGAGACGGATGACGGCGAAATGGACGCCCTCGAGGCGAGGCTTCGGCGGCGGCTCAACCTGGCGGAGGCCGCTTGATCTTCCTGCTCGGCTCGGCCGTCTGCTACGCCCTGTTCGTGCTCTTCGAGGCCTTCGCGATCGCGCTCGACCGGCTCTCCCCGATCAAGATCCGCGGGCTGCTCGAGGAGCACCCGGAGCATTCCAGGCTCCTGGCGGGTCCGGGGGAAGTCGAGATCCTGCGCACGACCACGAAGGTCCTCGTGCAGATCCTCCTGCTCCTCGGTCTTCTGACCGTCGTCACGGCCGTCGGCAGCCTCGGGATCGCGCATGACTGGGCCTGGGGAGGCCTGGCCTTCCTCGTCGGCTGGTTTCTCTCCGAGATCCTCCTGCTGCGCCACGGCGCGGTCTCGGACCCGGAGAAGCTCGCGGCGAGGCTCCTGCCCGTCATCACGTCCGCTTCGTGGCTGCTCGCGCCGCTCGCGATCCCGGTGCGGTGGATCTTCGAGAAGCGAGCCCGCCAGGAGACGCCGGCCGCCACGGAGGAGGAGGTGCAGGCCTACATCGACGTCGGCCGGGAGGAGGGGATCCTCGAGAAGGAGGAGGAAAAGCTCCTCCTCTCGATCGTGGACTTCGGCGACACGCGCGTGCGCGGGGTCATGACGCCGCGCACCGACATCCTGTGGATCGACGCGGCCTCGCCCCTGCCTGTTCTCGCGGACCTCTTCGTGTCTTCCAAGTACTCCCGCATCCCCGTCGTCCGCGGGACGATCGACAAGGTCCTCGGCATCATCCACGTCAAGGACCTTTTCGAGGCGATCCACGCCGGCAAGCCGCGGCCCATCGCCGAGCTGACGCGCGAGGCGTACTTCGTGCCGGAGTCAAAGAAGGTCTCGGAGCTCCTGCGCGAGTTCCAGCGCCGCCATCTCTGGATGGCGATCGTCGTGGACGAGTACGGCGGCGTCTCGGGCCTCGTGACCGTGGAGGACCTGCTCGAGGAGATCGTCGGCGAGATCTCCGACGAGCACGAGGACGAGCGGGAGGCCGTCTCGAAGGCGGGGGAGAACGCCTATTCCGTCTCCGGCAAGGCGAACATCGAGACGGTGCGGGACCTCTTCGGCCGCGGCCCGGAGGAGGGAGAGTTCACGACCGTCGGCGGGTTCCTCGCGGCGCGCCTGGGGCACATCCCGAAGCCGGGCGAGACGCGCCGGGAGTCGGACCTCCTCTTCACCGTGGAAGAGGCGGACCGCCGGCGGGTCCACCGCGTTCGAATCGAAGCCATCGCGCCGGAGGAGCGGTCCTCCGCGCGGCGGTCCCCATCCGAGCTCGGAAAGACCGGCACCTGACCTGGAACCTGAAACCTGAAACCTGAAACCTCGTTCCATTCCGGGGAAGTCGCCGTCGTCGGGCGGCCGAACGTCGGCAAGTCCACCCTGGTCAACCGCCTCGTCGGCGAGAAGGTCGCGATCGTGTCCGAGAAGCCGCAGACCACGCGCAAGCGGGTCCTGGGCGTGGCGCGGATTCCCGGAGCCGAGATCGCGCTCGTGGACACGCCCGGCATCCACCGCCCCCATTTCCGCATGAACGCGGCGATGGTGCGCGACGCGACCGACGCGCTGGCGACCGCGGACCTGGTCCTCTGGATCGTGGACGCTTCCGAGAGGGCGGGCAAGGGGGAGGCCTTCATCCTGGGGCTGCTCGAGCGCGCGGGCTCCCCGGCGATCCTCGCGTTGAACAAGATCGATCTCGTCTCCAAGGAGCGCCTCCTGCCGATGATCGCGGACTTCTCCTCGCGCCACGCGTTCGCCGAGATCGTCCCCATCTCCGCCCGGACGGGGGACGGGGTCGAGCGCCTGGCGAAGCTCCTCGCCGGCCACCTCCCGGAAGGGGAGCCCGCCTATCCGGAGGATTTCCTGACCTCGATGCCCGAAGCCGAATGGTTCGCGGAAGTGATCCGGGAGAAGCTTCTTCAGCGCACGCGCGAGGAGCTCCCCTTCGCCTCGGCCGTCGTCATCGAGTCGGTCCGAGAGGAGGCGGAGAAGGACCTGACCGTCGTCACGGCGTCGATCGTCGTCGAGAGGGAAGGCCAGAAGGGGATCGTGGTCGGCCGGGGCGGATCCATGATCCGTGACATCGGAACCGCCGCCCGCGAGGAGCTCGAGGCGCAGGCCGGCCGGAGGTTCTTCCTGGACCTGCAGGTCAAGGTCCGGGAGGACTGGCGCAACGACGAGAGGTTTCTGTCGCGTCTCGTCGCCGAGCCGTCAAGGCCAGGTCCAAAGTCCAAAGTCCAAAGTCCAAAGTAGCCCGGATCGGCTTCTCCCCTGGACCTTGGGACCTTGGACATTGGACCTGGACCTTGGACCTTGGACTTTGGACGTTCTACGGTTCGCGGACGGCGCGGCGGAGGCGATCGGAAATCTCGGCGAGCGAGTCGGACAGCGCCTCCCGGAGGCGATCGAGCTCGCCGAGGGCCTGGCGGTCGGACGCGCGCGTCTTCTCGTGGGCCTCGAGGAGGGGCGCGATCTGCGAGCGGATGTCCTCGGCCTCGCGCCGGTCCTGGCCGGCGCTCTCCTGCAGGCCGGTCTCCAGGGCCTCGACCTGGCGGGCCAGTCGCGCGACCTCCTCGGAGAGCTTCTCGGCGCGGGCGGAGAGGGTCGCGAGGGCGTCTTCGGAGGCCTGCCGCGCCGTCCGGCGCGCGGCCTCCTGCTCCTCGAGGCGGCTCTCGGCGGCCGCGAGCCTCGCCGCCGTCTCCGAGGCGGACTCCGCGAGCTTCCAGCGATCTTCCGCCTCGCTCGCGAGGGCGGCTTCCGCGGCCTGCCGGGCGCTCCGGCTGTCGGCTTCGTGCTCATCCAGGCGGTTCTCGGCGGCCGAGAGCCGCGCCGCTGTCTCCGCGGCGGACTCCGCGAGCCGGCGGCGTTCTTCCGCGTCGCTCTCCAGGCGCTCTTCGATCGCGGCGATGCGCGCTTCGGCGGCGGCCAGCCGCTCCAGCTCGTCGGCGCGCGCCGGCTCCGGCGCCTCGGACGCCCCGAATCCCGGAGCGGGCTCCGGCGCGCTCCCCGGAGGCGAGACGAGGAGCATCGCGCGCCGGTCCGACGCCGCGGCCTCCTCCTCCTCGGGCTCCGGTCCCTGGAGCCGGCGGAGAAGATCCATGAAGGTCAGCTTCGAGATCAGTTTGAAGGTCTCGGTGACGCCGCGGCCGGCGCTCGCCACCGCTTCGGCGAACGGGTAGGAGGCGAGGCCCAGCGCCTCCTGCATCGCGCCGATGGAGAGGATCTCGGGCAGGTCGCGCTTGTTGTACTGGACGACGATCGGAATCGTCTCGAAGGACAGGCCGACCTCCCGCAGGTTGTCCTTCAGGTTCTGCCAGCTCTCCTGGTTCTCCGGCAGCATCGCCCAGCGCGAGTCGGCGACGAAGACGATGCCGTCGGCCCCGCGCAGCGTGATCTTCCGGCTCTCGTTGAACGACGAGTGTCCGGGGACCGTCGCGAGCTGGAAACGGATCCTGTAGCCACGGATCTCTCCGAGATCGACCGGGAGCAGGTCGAAGAAGATCGTCCGGTCGGTCTGGGTCGAGAGAGTGAGGAGCTTGCCGGCTGTGCCCGGCTCGAGGCGGTCGTGGAGAAGCTGCAGGTTCGTCGTCTTGCCCCCCAGGCCGGGGCCGTAATACACGATCTTGGCCGTCAACTCCTTCGTCGCCGCGTTGTAGAGGGCCATGGTCGGCCGCCATTGTAGCGAAAGCCTTCCTTGACGGGGAGCAAAGACAGCCCATAGACTCGCCGGCACATTGGCCGAAGGACTGATCAAGAAGACCCGCATCCTCGACGCGGATCGCATTGGCCGGATGATCGACCGCATGGCGCACGAGATCGCCGAGCGGCAGAAGGACCTTCCGGACCTGGCTTTCGTCGGGATCCGCACGCGGGGGGTTCCCCTGGCGACGCGGCTGGCCTCCCGGCTGGGCGATCTGGTGAAGAAGCCCTTTCCCGTCGGGACCCTCGACATCACGCTCTACCGCGACGATCTCTCGCTCGTGGCCCCGCAGCCGCTGCTGCGCAAGACGGAGATCGACTTCGACCTGAACGGGCGGGCCGTCCTCCTCTGCGACGACGTCCTCTACACCGGGCGGACGGTCCGCGCCGCCCTGGACGGCCTGATCGACCTGGGCCGCCCGCGCGCGGTGCGCCTGGCCGTGCTCATCGACCGGGGGCACCGCGAGATCCCGATCGAGGCGAACTACGTCGGCAAGAGCGTGCCGACGGCTCAGCGCGAGGTCATCAAGGTGATGTTCGAGGAGACCGACGGCACCGACGAGGTCTGGATCCTGGAGAAGCCGCCTGAGTAGAGAAGTTTCAGGTTTCAGATTTCAAGTTTCAGGGTCCTGAAACCTGGAACCTGAAACCTGAAACATCAGATCGTGACCGCCGTCACCGCCCTTCGTTCGAAGGACCTCCTTGGCACCGAGAGCCTGTCCGCCGAGGAGATCGCGCTGATCCTGGACACGGCGGAGGCGATGCGCCCGATCGGTCAGCGCGAGATCAAGAAGGTGCCGGCGCTGCGCGGGCGCATGGTCGTCAACCTGTTCTTCGAGGCCTCGACGCGCACGCGTTTCTCCTTCGAGACCGCGGAGAAGTGGCTCTCCGCCGACGCGCTCTCCTTCGCCGCGAAGGGAAGCTCCGTCGAGAAGGGGGAGTCGCTGCTCGACACGGCTCGCAACCTCCAGGCGATGGCGCCCGACCTGATCGTGATCCGGCACTCCTGTCCCGGCGTCCCCCACTTCCTCGCGCGCCACCTGCGCGCCGGGGTCGTCAACGCCGGCGACGGCGCCCATGAGCACCCGACGCAGGCCCTGCTCGACGCCCTGACGATCCGGCGGCACTTCGGCCGTCTCGAAGGGCTGCGGGTCGCGATCGTGGGGGACATCACGCATTCGCGCGTGGCGCGGTCCGACATCTGGCTGCTGACGAAGGTGGGCGCGAGCGTCGTCGTCTGCGCGCCGCCGACGCTCCTGCCGCCGCGGATCGAGGAGATGGGCGTCGCCGCGACGACGGACTTCGATGAAGCGCTCGCCGGCGCCGACGTCGTCATGATGCTCCGGATGCAGCTGGAGAGGCAGGGCGCCTCGCTCTTCCCCTCGACCCGCGAGTATTTCAAGCGCTACGGCCTGACGGCCGGCCGCCTCGCCCTGGCGAAGCCCGAAGCGGTGGTCATGCACCCGGGGCCGATGAACCGCGGCGTCGAGATCTCCTCCGACGTGGCGGATTCGTCGCGGTCGCTCATCCTCGAGCAGGTCGCCAACGGCGTCGCCGTGCGGATGGCGGTCCTCTACCTGCTCCTGACAGGGCACGGCTGGGAGGGGGAGCCGGCATGAGCCGGCTGCTCGTCGCCGGCGGGCGGCTCGTGGACCCGGCGTCGAACCGGGACGGCGTCTTCGATCTGCTCCTCGAGGAGGGCGTCGTCGCCCGCGTCGGAGCGGGCCTGGACGCCGCCGGCACGAAGGTCTTCGACGCCTCCGGGCTCCTGGTCTTCCCCGGCTTCATCGACCTGCATGCGCACCTGCGCGAGCCGGGGCGCGAGTATGCCGAGACGGTCGCGACGGGCCTCAAGGCCGCGGCGGCCGGCGGTTTCACGGCCGTCTGCGCCATGCCGAACACCGATCCCGTCAACGACAGCCGCGCCATCTCGGAGTACCTCGTGTCGAAGGCGCGCGGCGCCGCCGGCCCGCGGCTCCACCCGATCGGCGCGGTGACCAAGGGGCAGCGCGGAGAGGAGCTGGCCGAGTTCGGCGAGATGCGCGTGGCCGGCGCCGTGGCCGTCTCCGACGACGGGCGATGGCTCGCCGATGGCGCGCTCCTGCGGCGGGCGTTCGAGCACGCGGGGCTCTTCGGGATGCCGGTCGTGCAGCACTGCGAGGACCCGAGCCTCTCGGGGGGCGCTCCCATGCACGAGGGGGCGGTCTCCACGCGCCTCGGTCTGCCGGGCCAGCCCGCCATCGCCGAGGCCGCGGCCGTGGCGCGGGACCTCCTCGTGGCCGAGGTGGCGGGAGGGCGGCTCCACGTGGCCCACCTCTCGACCGCGCGCTCGCTGGAGCTCGTCCGCGAGGCGAAGGCGCGGGGCCTGCCGGTGACGTGCGAGGTGACGCCGCATCACCTGACCCTGACCGACGAGGCGGTCGCCCGTTCCGGGTTCTCGACGAACTTCAAGATGAATCCTCCGTTGCGAGAGCCGTCGGACCTCGACGCGCTCGCCGCCGGGCTCGAGGACGGAACGGTGGACGCCGTCGCGACCGACCACGCCCCTCACCACGAGGACGAGAAGGCGCTCGATTTCGGGACCGCCCCCTTCGGGGTGGTCGGTTTCGAGACCGCGGCCGCCGTCGTGTACGACAGGCTCGTGACGACGGGGAAGCTCTCGCTCGCCCGCTTCGCCGAGGTCTTCTCGGCCGGACCCGCCAGGGCCTTCGGCCTTCCCGGCGGCAGCCTCGCCCCCGGCTCTCCGGCGAACCTGACGCTCTTCGATCCCGAGACGCGCTGGCGAGTGGACCCGTCCCGGTTCGAATCGCTGTCGCGCAACACCCCGTTCGCGGGATGGGAGCTTTCCGGCGTCGTCGCCGCGACGATCGTGGAGGGCCGGATTGTCTGGAGACGGGAGGCGTGAGAGAGGTACAAGTCCAAGGTCCAAGGTCCAAGGTCCAAAGTAGCGGGGCGCTGATCGTCGTGCTGGTCGGAATTGCGGCGATTGCGCCTCGGGTCCAGGGGGTTCCGGCCCGCAGGATCGCGATCCGGGTCGCCGACGGGCTCACAATCGGGGAGGAGCTCCACCGGTTCACCGGCTGGGGCCGGCGCGAAGGGGTGGAACTGGACGTCGGCCCCGAGTCGTCGCCGGCCGCGGCCGGCTCCGAGACCGTTCACGTAGCGCTGCTGCCGGTCTCGGCGGCCTTCCGGCGGCGCGTCGCGAAGTTTCCGATCCGGCTGGCCGAAAAGGAATTCTCCTTCGACGGCCGGACCTACGGACAGGCGGCGGACGCGATCGCGCTGACGGATCCCTCGCGCCCCGAGACCTTCGTCATCGGCGTCGGTCGGCCGGCGGCCCTGCGCCTTCTCGCGCGGCTCCTCTTCCGGCGGGAGGAGGGCCGCCCGGAGGGCTACCGCGTCGTTTCCGGCGATCTCGGCAAGAGCGGGCGGTTCGCGCGCGCGGGCGGGCCGATCGCGATCGACCGCTCTTCGGACCGCGACGACATCGCGACGCGGGAGACCTTCCTGCGCTCCCTCACGGAGGAAGAGCACGCCGGCGTCCGCTGGCGGTTCCGGGATTCGGAGCGCACGGGGGTCGCGCGGTGGGAGCCGGTCCTGCGCCGCTTCCTGGCGAAGGGGCCCGCCGCGCCGATCCTGGTGCGCCTCTTCCCGGACCCGGCGACGAAGGGGCGCTTCACGGGCTCCTCCCGTCCCGCGGACCTGACCCGGAGCGGAAACGACATCGTCGTGGATCTGGATGTCTCGGCTCCCCGGGAGCCGGATCTCGTCTCGCCTGTCCTCGCCTCGGCCTCCTTCGCCGCGCGGGACAAGCGGCTTCTCGCGCGGCCGATGCTCCTGGCGGCCCTCGGCGCGCGCGCCTGCGGCCGGTGGTGGGGCCGGGACGTCGCAGGCTTCGCGGCCTTCGCGCGGCGGGCGGGCGTCGAGCCGGCGGAATCCCAGGTGCTGGCCTCCGATCCGGACTCCTCGCCGGTCCTCGCGGTGGGCGCCGCCGCCTCCTGGATCGACGCGGGGATCGAGCTCGAGGGAGAGCCCGTGGTGATGAGGACCCTCACGGCCGCCGAGGCGCCGCTGGAGGCGGCCCTGAGGCGGTGGGCGGCCCGTGCCGCCGCGCGCCGGTTCGCTCCGGCGCCGCGGCGGGTTTTTCCCGCCGGCTTTCTGCGCGGCGTCTCCTACGCGATGTCGAACTCCGTGGACTCCTCGTACGCCTCTCCCCGCTCCCGCGAGACCCTCGTTCGTCTGGCGAAGATGGCCGTGGACTCGGTCGCGATCATGCCGTTCGCGTTCATGCGCGACGCCGGCACGCCGGCGATCTTCTTCATCCACCGGAATCCTGGGGGCGAGACCGATGAGGGCACGGTGCGCGCCGTCTCCGACGCGCGCGACCTCGGCATGTCCGCGATGGTCAAGCCCCAGATCTGGATCGGAGGGGGCCGTTTCGTCGGCGAGGTCGCGATGCGGAGCGACGAGGATTGGGGCCGTTTCTTCGACGCCTACCGCCGCTTCATCGTGCATCACGCGGTCGTCGCCGAGGCGGCGGGCGCCGGGCTCTTCTGCGTCGGGACGGAGCTCGTCGCGACGGAGGGACGGGCCCGGCAGTGGCGCGAGACGATCGCCGCCGTGCGCCTCGCGACGGGGGCGCCGCTGACCTACGCGTCCAACTGGGCCGCCGGCGCTCCCCGGGTGCCGTTCTGGGACGCGCTCGACGCGATCGGCGTGGACTTCTACGACTCGCTCTCCCCGGATCCCGGCGCCAGCGACGCGGCCCTCGAAGCGGGAGCGCGGGCCGCCACCGCTCCGCTCGAGCGGCTTGCCCTCACCTCCGGCAGGCCCGTGATCTTCGCCGAGGCGGGCTATCCGGCCGTGCGCGGGTCCTGGATCGCGCCGCACGACGAGAAGAGCGGAAGGCCGTCCTCTCCCGGCGACGCGGGCCGGTCCGTGGCGGCCGTCTTCCGCGCTCTCTCCGGCAAGAGCTGGTGGAAGGGGGTCTACTGGTGGAAGGCCTTCTCGAGCGGACAGGCGGCCCGCCCCGATGACCGCGGCTACAACTTTCTCGGCACTCCTTCCGAGAAGGCGATCACTGAGGGTTTCGCGCGAGTGAGCCGCGAGGCGAAACCATGAACCGAGACGGTTTCAAGTTTCAGGTTTCAAGTTTCAGGAAGGCTGCGTGGCCTCCTGAAACCTGGAACTTGAAACCTGAAACCCGGGCGGCTTCATGAGCACGCTCCTCGAGACGGCGGTCGCCGCCGCGAAGGCGGGCGGCGAGGTCGCCCTGGCGAGCTGGCGCAACCTCGCCGCCGGAGAGGTCTCGGAGAAGCAGAAGAACGACTTCGTGACCAACGCCGACCGCGCCAGCGAGGAGCGGATCGTCTCGCGCATTCGCGAGGCCTTCCCGGGGGACAATTTCCTCGGCGAGGAAGGCGGACGGCGCGGGGCGGATGCCGGGGCGCGCACGTGGATCATCGATCCGCTCGACGGGACGTCCAATTTCATCGCCGGCTTCCCTTTCTGGAGCGTCTCGATCGCGGCCCGCGAGGGGGACGAGATCGTCGCCGGCGTCGTCTGGGACCCGCTGCGGCAGGAGGCCTACACGGCCGAACGCGGCTCGGGCGCGTTCCGCAACGGCGCGAGGATCCGCGTGACCGGCCGCGAGGACCTGGACGGGGCCTTCCTGGCGACCGGGTTCCCGTTCCGCTCCCGGGAGAAGATCGACCTCTACCTCTCCGTCTTCCGGGCGCTCTTCCTGAAGGCCCGCGCCATCCGCCGCGCCGGCTCGGCCGCCCTCGACCTCGCGATGGTCGCCGCCGGCGTCTACGACGGCTTCTTCGAGTTCCGCCTCTCCGTCTGGGACATCGCGGCCGGGGTCCTGCTCATCGAGGAGGCGGGAGGAAAAATCTCGGATTTCTCGGGCGGGGCCCGGTTCTGGGAGCGGGGCAGCGTCGTGGCCGGGTCGCCGGGGGTCGCCGACGGCATCCTCCGCGCCGTCGAGGAAATTGTCTCCGAGGGCCAGGTCTAGCTGTCATTTCTCAACACGTTGTTCCCCACGAAACAGCACGCGTGGAGGGCAAGAGAGTGGATCCCATCCTGAGTTGTGGCTGACACACCGCCCCGGCGTCGGGCCGCCTCCCTCCGGAGGCACGCTCGGGCAGGCCGCGACGGGAGAACCGGCCCTCGCTCTATCGCGAAGGCGCAGAGGCAGCGTGGCCGCGGGGGATTCTTTCTGGTGTGCCTTCGCTCACGGCCACCTGCGGGGAGGCGTCCCGCCGCCGGGGCTGAAGCCCGGCTCAATTGCCCGGGATGCAGCCCGGAGGCTCTCCGGCGACCCGGCCGCCGCGTGCCGCGGAGGGCGACGACGGCGACTCCGGGCGGATCCTTCGCGAGCAATCGCCGAGGGACCGCGCCGACCGGGAACAATGTTGTGAGAACTGACATCTACCGCCCCTTCCCGGTCCGTTTGCATTAGGCTCTTGGCTACGATGAGCCTGCCTTCGGGACGACCGCTCCCGCGGCAGCTGTCCACGGGAGGTCGCCGATGAAGATCTACCTCATCGCTCCGAAGAACCCCGAGTCGTTCTGGACGTTCGACCGCATCCTGCCGAGCCTGAACAAGAAGTGCCTCTTCCCGAACCTCTCGCTGCCGACGGTCGCGGGGATCACGCCGCCCGGGCACGAGGTCGTGCTCTGCGACGAGAACGTCGAGCCGGTCGATTTCGACGCGGACGCCGACATCGTCGGCCTGACCGGGTACGTCGTCCACGAGAAGAGGATCTTCGAGCTCGCGGAGGAATTCCGGCGGCGCGGGAAGTTCGTGGTCGCGGGCGGGCCGCTCGCCTCGCTCTGCCCAGAGAAACTGCGCGAACGGGTGGACGTCCTCTTCGTGGACGAGGCCGAGTACACCTGGCCGCGGTTCCTGTCCGACTACGCGGCCGGGCAATGGAAGCCCGAGTACAACCAGCACGAGAAGCCGAGCATGCACGACTCGCCGCTGCCGCGCTTCGATCTGCTGAGAATCGACCAGTACCGCACGATGACGATCCAGTTCGCGCGGGGATGCCCCTTCAACTGCGAGTTCTGCGACATCATCGTCATGTACGGCCGCGTTCCCCGCACGAAGCGGGTCGCGCAGGTGATGGCCGAGGTCGCCGAGATCCACCGGCTCGGCCTGACCAACATCTTCGTGGTGGACGACAACTTCATCGGCAACAAGAAGGAAGCCAAGGAGCTCTTGAAGGCCCTGGCGGAGTGGCAGAAGGAGCGGGGCTACCCGATCGAGTTCCTGACCGAGGTCACGCTCAACATCGCGCAGGACGACGAGCTGCTCCACCTCATGCGGGAGGCGAACTTCGCGACGATCTTCATCGGCATCGAGTCGCCGCGGGCGGAGAGCCTGCAGGAGACCCACAAGACGCAGAACCTCCGCGAGGACATCCTGGAGTCCGTCCACCGGATCCAGCGCGCCGGGATCGACGTGATGGCCGGCATGATCGTGGGCTTCGACCACGACGATCCCTCGATCTTCGACGAACAGTTCCGTTTCATCCAGGAGGCGCGCATCCCGATCTCCATGACCGGCATGTTGAACGCCGTTCCGAAGACCCCGCTCCACCAGCGCCTGAAGGACGCGGGGCGGCTCATCGCCGAGTCCGTCGGCGACCAGTTCGTCTTCACCAACATCATTCCGAAGGGGATGTCCCGGGTGCAGCTCTACGAGGGATACAAGAGGCTCCTGGAGAGGCTCTACGGCTACCGCAACTACCGCCGCCGCGTCATGCAGCTCATCCTCCGGAGGGGGACGCAGATCCAGACGCGGCTGGTGGCGGGGAGGCAGGACCTCAGGATCCTGCCGCGCGTCCTCTGGACCTGCGTCCTGCGCGCGTCGCCGCGCCGCGCCTGGCTCACGGCCTCCCTCCTGGTCGAGACCGCCCTTCGCCGTCCCCGGGAATTCCGGGAGGCGGTCAAGCTGGCGCTCATGCACAAGCACCTCTACGAGTACATGCGCGACACCTGCAAGAAGCTCGACGCGATGGCGCGGGAGCTGCGGCAGGCGCCGGAAGAGGTGCCGCAGGGCGTGGCCTGATTCTGGAGACTCCGATCCATGTCCGATCCAGGCTCTTCCGCCGTCGAGAAGGTCAACCTCGAGGAGAAGCTCTCCCTTTTCTCGTCGCACTGGGACCCGAAAATCGTCGGGGAGTTGAACGGCCAGCACGTCAAGCTCGTCAAGCTCCAGGGGCCGTTCCTCTGGCACAAGCACGACGGCGAGGACGAGATGTTCCTGGTCATTCGCGGGGAATTCGACATGGAGTTCCGGGACCGGACGGTCCCGCTGCGGGAGGGGGAGTTCCTGATCGTTCCGAAAGGCGTCGAGCACCGGCCGGTGGCCGAGCGCGAAGCCCACGTCCTGCTTTTCGAGCCCGTCTCGACCGTCAATACCGGCGACGCGGGCGGCCCGCGGACTATCCTTCAGCCGGACAGGATCTGACGAAGCAGGACCCTGGCTCCCCAATCACAAATCACAAATCACAAATTCTCACCCCAGGATGACGCCGGCGTAGCCGACGACGGAAGACGTGTCGCCGGTCTCGTCGCCGCTGTCCCGGCGGGCGACGACCCGGGCCCGCGAGACGCCGGCCTTTCGCGCGGCGAAGAGCAGGGCGGTCGCCGGCAGGAAGCCGCACATCGAGATCCCCTCCGACAGGACCGTCGTGAAGAGGCCTTCGGCGTCGAGGGCCTCGATCCGCGCGAGCGCGCGTTCGTCTTTGCGGCGTCCGATCGGGCGCGGCTCGTAGTGGTTCATGTCGGACGAGGCGAGAACGAGGGGGGACTCCGCCTCCTCCGCGGAAATCGCCGCGAGCGCTTCCCCGACCTCGCGGCACAGGTCGAGGTCGTGCGCGCCGAGACAGACGGGCACGATCTCGATGTCCCGGCGGAGCTCCTGGAGGAAGGGAAGCTGGACCTCCAGGGAGTGCTCGCGGGCATGGGCATCGGAGTCCCAAGTGACCGAGGGAGCGAGCTCGAGCAGGCGCTCCGCCAGGCGGCGATTCACCTTCACGTCGCCGAGAGGCGTGCGCCACGCCTCCGACGGCTCGAGGGAGGCCGGAGCGCCGCGCCCCGTGTGATTGGGACAGAGAATCACCGCGGTCGCGGGGATCACGACGCGCGCATAGACGGCGCCGGCCACGGGACCGGAATAGACATAGCCGGCGTGCGGCACGATGGCCCCGAAGGCCGGTTCCGGCAGCGCGCCCGCGCCGGCAGCCTCGAGGTGTGAGCGGACGTCCTGCCGCAGGCGCTCGGGGCGCGCCTCGTAAAACATTCCGGCGACGGCGGGCGGTCGAATGGTCATTGCGGGCATTATCGAATTGAAAGGCCAGTTCTGTCATCCCGAGCGAAGCGAGGGATCTGCTCCCGCGACTCCGAAGGCAGATCCCTCGGTCCTCACGGCCCTCGGGATGACGGCGCGCGTGCGGCGCGCCGTCAATTCACCAGGATCGTGGCCTCGGCGCTGACGCCCGCGATCGTGGCCTGGATGGTCGCGGTGCCCGCGGAGATCCCGGAAGCGATCCCAGCGCCGTCCACAGTGGCGACTGCAGCGTTCGAAGACCGAAAGACCGCCGCGGATCCCTCGTACGTCTTGCCGTCCGGGCCGTAGGCGACCACCTCGAACTGCTGGGAATCGCCGACCCGGACGAGCGCCGTCGCCGGGCGGATCTCCAGGCGGCTGATGTCGCCGATGACGACCGTGACCTCGGCCGCCCCCTGGAGATCTCCGGCCCTGGCGATGATCGTCGTGATTCCGGGGTTGACGGCGGCGACCGTCCCGTCCTGCGAGATCGTCGCGGTCGCGGGCCTCGACGAGCTCCAGGCGACCGGCCAGGAGACGAGCGCGTCCTTCGAGTTCTTGAGGATGGCGGAGAGGACCATCGTGGTGCCGACGGGGCCCACGAGGCGCGCCGAAGCGGGAGCGATCTCGATCGTCTTCAGGTCCACGACCTCGACCGGCACGTCGGCCGAGAGGTTATCGAAGCTCGCCGTGACGACGGAGCGGCCGGCGCTCTTGGATTGGAGCCTGCCCGACCCGTCCACCGTCACGACGTCGCTCTTCGAGGAGGTCCAATTGAGGCTGGCCGACGGCACGGGACGGCCCTTCTTGTCGACCAGGCGTCCGGACAGGCGCTGGCTTCGCTGCAGCCCGAAGATTCTCACGGGCCGGGGAGAGACCTCGATCGCCGCCGGCTTGTGCGAGCAGGCCGCGGCCAGTGCCGCGAACAGGACCATCCCCAGGACTGACCGGGCTCTCGTCAACTTGTCCGAACCTCCCAAAGTGAGTTACCCGCTAGGATAGCAGGAGTCGGAGCTCCGTCCCACTCTTCACCGGGGGCCGGCCGCCGGCGACCGTCTGATCAACCGCAGGATCCGCTCCGCCCGCCGCGCGACGCGCTGAGGACGGCGGACCGGGTCGTAGATCCGCGGGGACGGGATGATGGCCGCCAGCGTCGCGGCTTCCAGGTCGGACAGACCGGAGGCGGACTTCCCGAAGTAGCGGCGGGCCGCCGCTTCCGCGCCGAAGGTCCGGGGGCCCAGCTCCACGACGTTCAGGTACAGCTCGAGGATGCGCCGCTTCGTCAACCTCGCCTCGAGTCGGCGGGCGATGGCCCATTCCCGCAGCTTTCTCCACAACGTCCGCTCGGGTGAGAGATAAAGGTTCTTGGCCAGCTGCTGCGTGATCGTCGAGGCCCCGTGGCGGAGGTTCCGGCTCTCCCAGTCCTTTTCCATCGCGCCGCGCACCGCCTCCCAGTCAACGCCTTTGTGCTCGTAGAAGCGCGCGTCCTCCGCGACGATGACCGCGACCGGAAGGCCGGCCGCCATCCGGGACAACGGGACCGGGACCCACTCGAGCCGGGAGCTCCGGCCGGATCGCGCGAGCTCCCTCTTCCGGCGCTCCATGAAGGCCGTCGTCTTCGGAAACTCCGTCTTCAACGGCGCGACATCGGGCAATGTCGCGAAGAACAGGGCGGCGTCGAGAAGGACTCCCCCGGCAATGATCGGCAGAATCCGGGAGCGCCATCGCCTCGTTGGGCGCGGAATCGCCGCCGAGGCGTTCGGAGAAGCGTCCATTCGCTTGACCGTGGGCCCTGAAACCTGGAACCTGAAACTTGAAACCCGTCTTCTCCCTATCCCCGGGCCGCGGCGAGAGCGCGGCGCAGCTTCCTTACCCCCTCGTCCGCCTCCTCGCGCGAGAGCGTCAAGGGCGGCCGCAGGCGGATGGCGGAGGACCCGGAGGCGAGCGCGATCAGCCCATTCTCGAGCCCGGCGGCGAGGGTCCGGTCCCGCGTCGCCTTGTCGGGGAGGTCGAATGCGAGGAAGAGGCCACGCCCGCGGACATTCGAGACGACGGCCGGGAACTCCTCGGCCATCTCGCGGAGCCGCGCGAGCATGTGCTCGCCGACGACGCGGGCGTTTTCGACGAGGTTCTCCTCCTCGATGATCTCAAGGTACTTCGCGCACCGGACCATGTCCGCGAGGTTGCCGCCCCATGTCGAATTGATGCGTGAGGAGACCTTGAAGACGTTGTCCACGTCGTCGATGCGACTGTTGGACGCGAAGCCGCAGACCTGCGTCTTCTTCCCGAAGACGAAGAGGTCCGGCTCGACGGGAAACTGCTGCCAGCACCACATGGAACCGGTCAGCCCGACGCCCGTCTGCACCTCGTCGAGGATGAGGAGGAACTCGAGCTCGTCGGCCAGACCGCGCAGGCGGCGGAAGAACTCCGGGCGGAAGTGGTTGTCTCCACCCTCCCCCTGGATTGGCTCGAGGATGAGCGCCGCGATGTCGCCTTCGGAACCGGCGCAGGCTTTCCGGATCTCGAGCTCGAGACGCTCTTCCGCGGCCTCGGTCTCGCGCAGGACCTCCGGAGTGATCGGGAACCGCAGCCTGGGGCAGGAGAGGCGCGGCCAGTCGAAGACCGGGAAGTACTGGGTCTTGCGGGGATCGGCCGTGTTCGTCATCGAGAGCGCGTAGCCGGTGCGGCCGTGAAACGCGTTCGCGAAGTGGAGGATCTTCTTCCCCTTCTCGCCCGCGCCCCGTCCGAGGTTCTTGCGGACCTTCCAGTCGAACGCGGTTTTCAGAGCGTTCTCTACCCCGGCGGCGCCCCCCTCGACGAAGAAGACGTGACCGGCGTGAGACCCGGGAATCGCCAGGCGAGTGAATGTCTCGACGAACTCCGCGTAGGCGGCCGTGTAGATGTCGCTGTTGGCCGGCTTGATCAGCGCGGCCTCCAGAAGCCGGTGCCGGAATTCCGGGTCGAGCATCTTCGGATGGTTGTAACCGATGGGGCAGGTCGCGAAATTCGCGAACAGGTCGAGCATCGGCCGGCCGCTTCGGGCGTCGTACAGGTAGGAGCCGCGGCTCCTCTCCAGGTCCATGACGACGTGATAGCCGTCCACGAGGATGTGGCGGGACAGGACGCCGAGAACGTCCTCCGGAGACAGATGGGTGCTGGTGATCGAAGACATGGGTCTCAACCTTTCATGGTCAGGATTTTGGATTTGGGATTTTGGATTGGGCACGGGTCGTCCCGGGTAATCCAAAATCTAAAATCGAAAATCTAAAATTGGGTCATCCGATCACCGCGGAGTCGGAGACGGGCACCAGCCCGGCGGCGAGGCAGCGATCCTTGCCGTGCTCCTTGGCCTTGTAGAGTGCGGAGTCCGCCGCCCGCAGGAGCTCGTTCTTCTGCTGCTCGACGGAGGCCGCGGGCGTGGCGCTGGCCCGGATCGAGGAGACTCCGAGAGAGGCCGTGATCACGCCCTGCAGGTTCAGCGCCGGGTTGTTGAAGCCGTACGGGCGGGGCACGAAGGTCGTCGTGCGGATCGCGTGACGCACCGCTTCCGCGGCCTCCATCCCCTCGGGAAGGGTGTGCCCGGGCAGGATCAGCACGAATTCGTCCCCGCCGTAGCGCGTCAGCGTGGCCCGCTCGTCCGTCACCGTCCGCTTCAGGACGTAGCCGACCTCCCGCAGGACCTGGCTGCCGGCCAGGTGCCCGTGGCGGTCGTTGACGGACTTCAGGTAGTCCAGGTCGAGGAAGATCAGCGATAGGTCCCCGCCGTCCCTGGAGATCCGCGAGAGCTCCTGCGTCAGGCGCAGGTGCAGGTACCGCTCGTTGAAGAGTCCGGTCAGGCCGTCGCGCTTGGCCACCTCGTGCGCTCGCCGCGCGTCGAGAAGGTTCTGGATCGAGATCGCCGCGTAGTCGGCGAAGATCTCGAGCAGGCGCCGGTCTTTTTCCTGGAAGGACTCCGTGCCGGTCCGGTTGACGAGCTCGAGCACTCCGCAGACCGCCGACTCGATCCGGATGGGGACACAGAGCGCCGACTTCGTGCTGAAGCCGGGCGCCGCATCGAAGGTCGGGTAGAAGTAAGGGTCGCCGATCACGTCCTCCGTCATGTAGGTCACGCCCGTGGAATAGACGTGGCCCGCGATGCCGATCCGGGCGTTGATCCGCCGCCCGAGCCGCGTCTCCGCGTCCGCCCCGAAGGTCGCGATGAAGACGAGCTCGTTCTCCATCCGTTCCTCGTTGTTCTTCGTCAGCGGGTCATCGAGCAGGATGGAACCGGCTTCGGAAGGGACGAATTCGTTGGCCTTCTGGAGGATCTCCCGCAGGAAGACGTCGATGTCGATCTCGCCGGAGTAGGCGTAGTAGGCCTTGTGGCGCTCCAGGAAGTTCTCGAGGCGGCGGTTGTCGAGTGTGTGGACGGGTAGCAAGAAAACCCCCTGTGAGAAGAGCAGTTTACCATCTGATACGCTGGTTTTCGTGGAGCCGGAGGAAGTCTGTCGGGCCCAACGGTTTAAGCCGCGCCCGGGGCCGCCTCCGGGGGCTGGATGATCCCGGCGAGGAAGCGCTGGGGGCAGCACTTCCTCGCGAAGGGGGAGACGGCCGAGCGCATCGTCGCGGCCGCGAGACTGAGCTCCACGGATACGGTCGTCGAGGTCGGCCCGGGCGACGGGGCCCTGACCCGCCCGATCGCGGCGAAAGTCGAGCGCCTGCTCGCGATCGAGATCGATCCCTGGAGAGCCGCCGCCCTGGAGGAAGAGTTCGCGGGCGCGCTGCGGGTGAGAATCGCGCGCGGCGACGTCCTGGCGAGGCCGTTTGCGGGGTGGCTGGCCCTGGAAGGATGGCGAGGCCCGGCCGTTCTCGTCGCGAATCTTCCCTACAACGCGGCGACTCCCATCCTGCTCGCCGCTGTCGGCGAGCCGGAGACGATCGCGCGCTCGATCGTCGCGGTTCAGCGGGAAGTGGCGGAGCGCCTGAGCGCGCGGCCCGGGAGGGAGAACTACGGCTATCTCTCGATCCGGACAGCCGCCTTCGCCCGGGCGCGGATCCTCTTCGATCTCCCGCCGGGAGCCTTCCGTCCCCGGCCCAGGGTCACCTCGAGCGTTGTCGAGCTCGAGCCGCGGACTCCGCCTCTCGAGGCGATGCGGCGCAACGCCGCGCTCCACCTGGCGTCCCTCGGCTTTCGACTGCGGCGCAAGACACTGGCGAATGCTCTCGCCGCGGAAGGCGGAAGGGCAAAGTGGGAGCGGGCCCTCGAAGCGATGGGGAAGAGCCCCAGAGCGAGAGCCGAGGAGCTCTCGCTGGAGGAGTACCTGACGCTCGCGGAGGCTGCGGCGTGAGTTTGGTCGATCGGCGATCCCAGTGCCCGCCCGAACACCGAGCACCGAACACCGAGCACCGACTCCCATGACCGTCGAGATCACACCGCTCGGAGGGCTCGGCGAGTTCGGCCGCAACCTCCTCTGGCTCCGGTGCGGAGGATCGAGCCTCCTCGTCGACGCCGGCGTCTCGTTTCCCGACGAGACCTTCCCCGGAATCGACCGGATCGCTCCGGATCTGTCCGCGCTCTCGGGAGTCCGGATCGACGCCGTGCTCCTGACACATGGCCACGAGGACCACATCGGGGCGCTCCCACTGCTGCGCGAGAAGAATCCCGCTCCGGTGTACGGCTTTCCGTTCACGCTGGCCATGGCGCGCCGCCGCCTGGAAGAGGCGGACGCTCCCCTCGAAAACGTGATCGAGGCGCGGCCCCGGGAGAGGGTTCGCGCGGGGGAGTTTTCCTTCACGTTCTTCCGCGTCTCGCACTCCGTGCCCGATTCCACGGCCGTCCTGATCGAGGCGGGGGGACAGCGGATCTTCCACTCCGGCGACTTCAAGCTCGACCCCGACCCGCCCGACGGCGAAGCGACCGATGTCGAGGGGATCACGGAGGCGGCGGGCGACGGCGTGGACCTGGCCCTCGTGGACTCCACCAACGCCGAGCGGCCCGGCCGGGCCCTCTCGGAGAGGCTGGCGGGCGAAGGGCTCGCCGCCGTTTTTGCCGGCGCGCCGCGGCGGATCGTCCTGACGACTTTCTCGAGCCACGTGGCGCGCCTGTCCCAGTCCATCGAGACGGGTCTGCGACTGCGCCGCCGTGTGGCCCTGCTCGGCCGCAGCATGAGGACGGTGGCGGAGATCGCGCAGCGCCTCTCCCGCCTCTCGCTCCCGTCCGGGATCCTCGTCCCGCCGCCCGAACTCGCCGCGTGCCCGGCCGAGCGGCTGCTCTGCCTGACCTCCGGGAGCCAGGGGGAGCCGTTCTCCGCGCTCTACCGTCTCGCCCTGGACGAGCACGCGGACCTGAAGCTCGGCGCCGAAGACCTCGTGGTCTTTTCCGCGCGCACGATTCCCGGGCACGAGAGATCTGTCAACAGGGTGACCGATCACCTGGTGCGGCGCGGCGCCCGCGTCGTTCGCGAGGCGGACCCGCCGGTTCACGTGTCCGGACACGCGCACCGGGAGGACATCGCTGAGTGGCTCCGCCTGACCCGCCCGAAAGCGGTGATGCCGGTCCACGGCGAGCGCCGCATGCTCGCAGCCGCGGCCGGGATCGCGCAAGAGGCGGGGATCCCGCGGGACCGCATCGCCCTGCTGGACAACGGAGACCGGCTGACGCTCGGCCCGTCGCGTTTCGAGGTCGAGCCGGGCGCCGCGCCGGCGGGGCGGGTCTATTTCGACTCCCGGCCGGAGCTCGTCGAGCCCGCCGTCGTGCGCGACCGGCGGCAGCTCGCCGAAGAGGGTTTCGTCGTCGTCTTCGTCCCGCCCGACGCGCGCTCGGGCGAGATCACCGTGGTCTCTCGAGGCGTGGCCACGGCCGACGCCGACGTCGCGGCCGAGGTTCGCAAGGCGGGCCGGGCCGTGCTCGCCCGTGCCACTCCCGAGGAGCGAGGCGATCCCGAATGGCTCCGCGCCGAGATCGCGCTCGCCGCCAAGCGCGCTTGCCGCCGGGCGTTCGACATACGGCCAGTGATTGTGCCGGTCATCGTCTAAGACGGGTTTCAAGTTTCAGGTTTCAGTTCCAGGGTTCAGGTGGGGGCTGGAAATCCGAAACGGCTCCGTCGCCCGTAGAGTGCTAGAGTTTCGGCAGATCATTCGCCGAGGCTTCTGGTTTGGCTTCAGAAAAAGGAGGGAGACTCATGAAGAGACGCTCGTTCCTTGGTTTGCTGGCTCTCCTGTTCGTGTCGCTTCCGGTGGTGTCTCAGACGAAGGAGTCTCCCGCCGGGCCGACGCTCTACAAGCGGCTGGGCGGATACGACGCCATCGCGGCGGTCTCCGACGACTTCATCGGAAGAATGGCGGCGGACAAGCAGCTGGCGCGGTTCCTGGTCGGGTTGAGCGACAACTCGAAGGGGCACCTGCGGCAGCTCCTCGTGGATCAGCTCTGCATGGCGACCGGCGGGCCGTGTCTCTACATCGGCCGGGACATGAAGACCGCCCACAGGGGTCTGGCGATCACCGGAGCCGACTGGGAGCTGGCCGTGAAGTACCTGACCGAGAGCCTGGAGAAGTTCAAGGTGCCCGAAAAAGAGAAGGGCGAGCTGCTCGCGATCGCTTCGAGCCTCAAGGCCGACATCGTCGAGAAACCGTAAGACCGGTATTCGGAAGACCGAGCACCGATTACCGGCCCCTGGTCCCCTGGTACAAGCGGCGCGCCTGAATGACCCCCAGCCGGATGACACCGTAGACGACGACGCAGCAGAGGAAGTCCAGCGCCAGACCGACGTCGAACCGGAACGGCTGGTGCTGGAGCGGGGGGGCGAGGTCGGGGAAGAGCACGAGGAAGTAGATCGCGTTGCCGGCCAGGATCGCGGCCGAGTACTCGATCCACCGGCGGGGCGTCATTCCCAGGAATGCCACGGGGGCATTCTGCCGTCGTCAAGGCCGGCCCGGCAACCGCGATTCCCGGTCCGCGTCAGCCGTCCGGCTGCGGCCTTCCGCGGCGCGGCGGCCGGTCCGAGGGCGAAGAGTTTTTTCTAGCCTTTTGGCGCCCCGCGCACGAGCGCCTCGAGGTGGCCGAGATACCGGTCGAACGCCCGGCGCCCCGCGGCGGTCAGCCGGTAGTCGGTGCGCGGCATCCTCTTCTCGAAGGTCTTCGAGAGCGCGACATACCCCGCGTCCTCCAGCTTGCGCGCGTGGACCGAGAGGTTCCCGTCCGTCGTTCCCAGCAGCCCCTTCAGCTCGTTGAAGGAGAGCGACTCGTTGGCCGCGAGGGCCGATACGATCGCCAGCCGCATCCGCTCGTGGATGACCCGATCGAGCTCCGGCAGCTTCGCGGCCGTCATCCTGCGCGCTCGGTCGGGCCGAGCCGATCGCGCCTTGAGAACGGTCGCCTTAGCCATCGTCCCGAACACCGAACACCGAACACCGAACACCGATCACCGTGTTCATCCTCCGTACCGTTTCGCGATGAGGACGCCGAAGACGATCTGCAGGCCGCCGAACCCGGCCGCGAGAAAGGCCGTTCCCCAGGACAGGGGACAGAAGAGGGCGATCGCTCCGAGCAGCATGAATCCCACTCCCATGACCGGAACGATCCGGACGGAGAACGCTCCCCCGGTGACGACCGCGGTCCCGTAGAGAAGGAGCCAGATCCCCGGCAGCAACGGAGTCTGTCCCCCGCGCTGCAGGGCGAGCGTGAGGAGCGCTCCCGCCGCGAGCGGCGGAGAAAGGGTCAGGAGGAAGCGGCGCGCCGGTCCGGCGAAGAGCGGGATGTTCGCCCGCCGGGCCTTCGTCGCGATCGTCCAGGCGCCGACTCCGAGAGCCACGAACGCCTCCGCGAGCCAGACGCCCAGCCATTCATCAGGAGTGCGCGCGCGGGTGGAGAGGCCGGCGGCCGCGAGCGCGCTCACCCCCATCGCGACGCCGCCCCAGCCCGGCACGGCGGTGAACGAGGAGGCCCGCTCCATCGTCTCGCGGATGAACCGGAGGTTCTCGATGGCCCTGCTCCCGAGCGCGGGCGGCCCCGGAACGGCGTGCAGCGGCGGCTTCTCCATGCACCGATCCTACGGCCGCCGCAAGAATTCAGTCAAGTACTTTGCAACAGAGAGAAACTCTGATCGGCGTTCTCAATTCACGATTCGCAACTCACAATTCACGATTCCCAGAGCTCCCCCTGCCGCCCGGGGCGTCGAAACGTCGTTTCCCGCCCTTCCCGGTTCCCTTCGCCGACGCGTTCCTCGTTGAAGCCGAGCCGGCGGCATTCCAGGTCGAAGAGGTCGTGGATCGCGTCCCAGCGGGCGCCCACGCCGCGCATCCGCAGGCCGAACCGGGACTCGTTCCACTTTCCGCCGCGGACCTGCCGGATGGCGCTCCAGATCTTCGAGGCCCTTGCCGGGAACGCCTGCTCGAGGCGCTCCCGGAAGACGGGCAGGGTCTGGCCCGCCAGGCGCACGAGCGTCAGGAACGCGCTCGTGGCGCCGGCCGATCGAGCCCGCTCGAGGACAGCCGAGATCTGGCTGTCGTTGAGGCCCGGAATCACCGGAGCGACGCCGACGCCCGTCCGGATTCCGGCCTCGGAAAGCAGGCGCAGCGTCTCGAAACGCTGCGAGGGGAGGCTCGCGTTGGGCTCGACCGCCCGAGACATCGCGTCGTCGGAAAAGGGGATGCTCAGGCAGATCGAGACCCGGGCCTCGCGAGACATCCGGGCGAGCAGGTCCGTGTCGCGACGCACGAGCGCCCCCTTCGTGATGATCGCCACGGGGTTTGCGAAGTCCGCGCAGACCTCCAGGCAGCGCCGCGTCAGCTCGTACACCGCCTCGAGCGGCTGGTAGCAGTCGGTGTTCCCGGAGAAGATGATCGTCTCCCCTTTCCACGACCGCCGAGAGAGCTCGGCGCGCAGGAGCTCCGCCGCGTTGACCTTGACGACGATCTTCCGGTCGAAGTCCGTGCCCGCCCCGAACCCCAGGTACTCGTGGCTCGTCCTCGAATAGCAGTAACTGCAAGCATGAAAACATCCTCGGTAGGGATTGAGGCTCCAGCGGAAGCCGAGGTCCGGGCTCTCGTTCTCAGCGAGAATGCTCCGCGATTCTTCCTCGAAGACCTCGAGCCTGGCTTCGGGAGGCTCACCGAGGTACTCAACGTGCGTGGAATCCCAGGGGTTTGGAGGGTTGGAGACGAGCTTGATCATCGGGGCGTAAATATAGCGCAAGTGGCTGACGCCCGGCAGTGGGTCATCTTGAACATGAGTCACTGAACATCCCATCCGCCCCGGCGTCGGGCCCGCCTCCCTCGTCGGCATGCGACGGCCCCTGCCGCGATTGAAGAACCGGGCCGTCGCTCGTCGTTCGGTCGCATTGGCAGCGAGGCGATTGTTGATTCTTGGTGTGCTCCCTCTCTCAGGCCTCCTCCGGGAGGCGGCCCCCTCGGAATGACAGGGGAACCGAGGCGGAGAGCCCTAACGCAGGCCGACGGCTTCGCGGACGAGGCGCATCGTCTCCATCGCTTCGGCGCGCGCCTTCTCGGCTCCCTTGCGCAGGGCAGCTTCGACGACCGAAGGGTGGCTCGCCAGCTCCTTGCGCTGGACGCGGGCGGCGGAGAAATGAGCCTCGATCTTCGCCAGGAGCGCCTTCTTCACTTCGCCGTAGCCGAGGCCGCCGGCGCGGTAGCGCGCGCCGAGCTCCTCCTTCTCGGCTTCGTCCGCGAAGAGCGAGAAGAGCGCGAAGAGGGTGTCCTTCTCGGGGTCCTTCGGAGCCTCGACGGGGGTCGAGTCGGTCACGATCCGCATGACCGAATCCTTCAAGGCCTTTCCCTCCGCGAAGATCTCGATCGTGTTGCCGTAGGACTTGCTCATCTTCTTGCCGTCGGTCCCCGGCACGTTCGGCGCCCGGTCGAGGCGAGCCTCGGGGAGAGGAAACACCTTCCCGTAGACCTGGTTGAAGGAGCCGGCCATGTCGCGCGTCATCTCGATGTGCTGGACCTGGTCCTGCCCCACCGGCACGAGGTTCGAGCGGTAGATCAGGATGTCGGCGGCCATCAGCACCGGGTAGAAGAAGAGACCGGCGCTCGGCGTGATTCCGCGAGCGACCTTGTCCTTGTAAGAATGGGCGCGCTCGAGGAGCCCCATCCCGGTCACGGTCGAGAGGATCCAGGCGAGCTCTGTCACCTCCGGCACGTCGGACTGCCGGAAGAACGCCGTGCGGTCGGGATCGAGCCCGAGCGCGAGGTAGTCGAGCGCGACGGCGCGGACGTTCTCGGCGAGCTGCCGGCGGTCCTGGATCGTCGTCAGCGCGTGGTAGTCGGCGATGAAGAAGAAGCATTCCCCCTCGTCCTGGAGAGCGATGTGCTGGCGGATCGCGCCGAAGTAGTTGCCCAGGTGCAGCTTCCCCGAGGGCTGCACGCCCGACAGGATGCGAGTTCGGCGAGGACTCATGGGAGGGGCATTCTATTTGTGATTTGTGGCCAGGGCTGTAGAGTTCCCCCGCAGGGCATGGAGGAAGAATGAGGACGACCCCCCTGGCCATGGCGCTTGCATTCTCCATTCTTGTCTTTTCCCCTGACGCGCAGGCGCGGCAGACCAGGGCGGCGCCGCAGGCGACGCCTTCGCCCGGGGCGGACCATCACGACCGGCAGCCGCAGGACATCTTCCGCGTCCAGCCCCTCTCGGGCAACGTGTATGCGCTCTTCGGCCGGGGAGGCAACGTCGGCTTCTTCGTGGGCCCCGACGCCGTCCTCGTCGTGGACTCCGAGTTCAAGGACATCGCGCCGGGAATCGTCGCCCAGATCCGGAAGGTCTCGGAGAAGCCGATCAAGTTCCTGTTGAACACGCACCACCACGGAGATCACGTCGGCGGCAACGAGGTCTTCAAGCAGTTCGCCATGATCGTGGCGCACGACAACGTGAGGAAGCGGATGCTTGCCTCTCCCGCCGACATCCAGCGCGAATACCCGGCGAGGCTCGAGGCCGCGAAGAAGGCGGGGAACGAGCAGACGGCCAGGATGCTGTCGGAGCAGATCGAGTGGGCGAAGACGGTCAGGGTCGAGGAGATCGCCGCCCCGATCATGACGTTCGATTCGGAGCTGCGGATCCACATGGGAGACGAGACGATCCAGGTGTGGCACCTCCCTCCGGCGCACACCGACGGCGACAGCGTCGTCTACTTCGAGAAGGCCAGGGTGTTGCACATGGGGGACGACCTCTTTAACTCGATCATCCCCTTCATCGACGTCGCGAGCGGCGGTTCGGTCAAGGGCTATCTCGCCGCGCTCGACAAGGTGATCGCCCGGGTGCCGGCCGACGCCGTCGTCATTCCCGGCCACGGCGAGGTGACGGACCTTGCGGGAATCAAGGCCTTCCGGCAGTACATTGCCGACGTCCTCGACGCCGCCCGGAAAGCGAAGGCGGCAGGCCAGTCGAAGGAGGATTTCCTGAAGGACGTGGACCTGCCGGCCTACAAGGACTTCTCGGGGTACAAGGACCGGTTCAAGGCGAACGCCGGCTCCGCCTACGACGAAGCGCCTTAGGAGGGACTGGGGGACTGGGGGACTGGGCGGGGAACCTTAACGGCCTTTGCTCCCAGTCTCCCAGTCATCCCGTCTCCCAGTCAGCTGCTCGACGAGTGAATGGATTCGTCTGCGGAGTTCGTCGCGGGTCTCAACGAAGCGGTTGTAGCGGACGTCGGGGTCCGGCTCGAAGGAGGGGTCCTCGATCGACCAGTGCTCGACCCGTTTCGCGTTGGGCCACGTCGGACAGTCCTGCGCGGCCGAATCGCAGACGGTCACGACCACGTCGAAGAGCGTGCCGCGGAACTCCTCGGCGGACTTGGAGCGGGCGCCCGAGATGTCGAGCCCGAGCTCCCCGATGACGTCCACCGCCAGGGAGTGCACCCCGAACGCGGGACGCGAGCCCGCCGAGACGGCCTGGATCGTGTCGGCGTGGTCGAGCCGCGCCAGCGCCTCGGCCATCTGGCTGCGCGCCGCGTTGCCGGTGCAGAGGAACAGGATCTTATTCTTTGACGGAACCATCGCGTTGGGTTTCAGGTTTCAAGTTTCAGGTTTCAAGTCTACGCGAGCCCGGATTGCCCGCCGGCCGGGCCGCCTGAAACCTGGAACCTGGAACTTGAAACCTTTCACTTCCGGCGATTCCGTCCGATAATGGGTGAGATTGTCGCAAAGAAGTTTCTGGCGCGGCCGGATCGCGAGCGAGGCCCTGGGGGTCCTCCTCATCCTGGTCGGTCTCCTGACGGCCCTCTCGCTTCTCTCCTACGATCCGCGGGACCCCAACCTCTTCTCCGTCACGGCGGGAGGGGAGGCCGCCTCCCCGAGTAACTGGATCGGCGGCTTCGGCGCTTCCCTTTCGGCCGCGCTCTACGCCCTGGTCGGCTTCGCGGCCTGGGGCATGCCCCTGCTGCTGTTCTTCTGGGGATCGCGGATGTTCGCGCAGCGGCCCGTCGAGACCCCCGCGACGAAGGCCGCCGGTTTCGCCCTCCTCTTCGTCTCCATTCCCGCCCTCCTCTCGCTCGGTTTCGGACGGCGCTCGCTCTTCGGTGAGGAAGCGGAATCGGGGGGCGTGGTCGGCCGCGCGATCGCGGACGCCGCGCGCGGGCGGCTCGGCACGACCGGCGCGGTCCTGGTCGCGACCGCGCTCCTGTTGATCGCGATCCCGCTTTCGACGCAGGCGTCGCTCGCGGAGGTCTTTGCCGGCCTGCGCATCCGGTTCGACGGCCTTCTCGGGCGCCTGCGGATCGGATGGGTGCGGCGCCGCGACCGCCGGACGAAAGAACGGCTGCGGCGGGCGGTCGTGGCCAAGCACCTCGAGAAGGCTCGCCGCGAGCCGGTGACGCTCGGCGAGGTGCCCTTCGTGGCCGATGAGGACACGGCGCTCCTGCGCGAGGTGCCCGGCGAAGGCCGGTTCTCGATCCGGAAGACGACGGCCCCGGTTCCCGCGAGCGCCGCGGCGGCGGCCCCCCCGCGGGCGCGCAGGAAGGAGCCGCAGCAGAGCCTGCCGCTGCCGGGGCTCGATGGCTATCCCTATCCCGACGCCTCGCTGCTGGACAAGCGCGATGTCACCGGCGTCGTGGACCGGAAGGTGCTGGCGGAGACGGGCAAGGCGATCGCCGCCAAGTGCGCGGAGTTCGGCGTCGAGGGAGAGATCGTCGAATATCACCCGGGCCCCGTCGTCACGACCTACGAGTTCCGGCCGGCCGCCGGGATCAAGGTGAACCAGGTGATGAGCCTCTCGGAGGACCTGGCGCTGGCGCTCTCGGCGGAGTCGATCCGGATCGAGAGGCTGCCGGGACGGGCGAGCGTCGGCATCGAGGTCCCCAACCCCGGCGGCGGCGAGATCATCTCGCTGCGCGACGTCATCGAGTCGGAGAGGTTCCAGAGGTCCCCGTCCCTCCTGACGCTTGGCCTCGGCAAGGACATCCACGGCGAGCCGATCGTGGACGACCTGCGCGCGATGCCTCACCTCCTGATCGCCGGGACGACCGGCTCGGGAAAGAGCGTCGGGATCAACGCGCTCCTGACCTCGATTCTCTTCAAGTCGCGCCCAGACCAGGTCAAGCTGATCCTGATCGACCCGAAGATGGTGGAGCTCGAGATCTACGAGCACCTCCCGCACCTGATCACGCCCATCATCATCGATCCGAAGAAGGCGGCGAACGCGCTGAAGTGGGCCGTCGGCGTCATGGAGGACCGTTTCCAGACCCTCTCCGACGTCGGCCAGGTCCGCAACGCCGAGCAGTACAACGCCGCGATCCGCGACCCCGAGATCGTCAAGCGGGTGCGGGACGAGCATCCGGACGACCCGGAGCTGAAGCTCGAGCCGATGCCGCTCATCGTGATCGTGATCGACGAGCTCGCCGACCTGATGATGACCGCGCCGAAGGAAGTCGAGGAGTCGGTCGTCCGCCTCGCGCAGAAGGCGCGCGCCGTCGGCATCCACCTCGTCGTGGCGACTCAGCGCCCCTCCGTGGACGTCCTGACCGGCGTCATCAAGGCGAACCTGCCGGCGCGGATCGCCTTCAAGGTCTCCTCCAAGATCGACTCCCGCGTGATCCTGGACGGCAACGGGGCCGAGCGGCTGCTCGGACGGGGCGACATGCTCTTCCTCGCCCCCGGAACGTCGAGATTAAAGCGCGTGCACGGGGCGTTCGTCTCGATCCAGGAGACGGCGCGACTGGTGAAGTTCCTGCGCCAGCAGGGAAAGCCGGAGTACGACGACGGCATCACGAAGGAGCAGATCGAGACGGCGGCGCGGGACGATTCGGGAGACGAGACCGATCCGCTCTACGACGAGGCGGCGCGGCTCGTCGTCAAGGAGAAGATGGCCTCGATCTCCTTCCTGCAGCGCCGCATGGGCGTGGGCTTCTCGCGGGCCGGCAAGCTCATCGATCTGATGTCGCGCGACGGCCTGCTCGGTCCGCCGCGGGGCTCCAAGCCGCGCGAGGTCCTCGTCTCCGAAGACTACTTCGAGGAAGTGGACCGCCAGCCTCGATGAACCGGGCCGTCCTGACCCTGCTCGTGGCGCTCTGCGCGGCGCCGGCCGTGGCGTACGTCGTCTACCGCCTGGCGCGAGGCCTCGGGTTCCTGGAGCCGCCCTCCGACAAGCAGCACGAGCACCGGCGCACGATCGTCGTCTCGCTCTACGCGTTCGTGCTCTTCCTGCCCGTCCTCTTCTACGGTTACGAGAAGGGATGGCCGCGCGTCTGGATTCTCTTCGGGATCGCCACGGGTCTCGTGTTGGCCGTCTGCGCCGTGGCCGGGATCTGGTCCGCCTTCGCGCTCTGGAAGCTGCGGCACCCGAAGTAGCGAGTTTCAAGTTTCAGGTTTCAAGTTTCAGGAGGGGCGAGGGATTTCTTGAAACCTGAAACCTGAAACTTGAAACTCGTCAACGTGGCGCACCTACAATGACGGTGTGCCTCCATTTCGCGCGGTGTTCTTCGGGACGCCGGAATTCGCGGTCCCCGCGCTCGCCGCGATGCTCGACGCGGGCGTCGAGGTGCCGCTCGTCGTGACGCAGCCCGACCGGCCGGCGGGGCGGCATTCGGCGCCGCGTCCCTCGCCCGTCACACGACTCGCGGAGTCGCGCGGGATCGCCGTCGCCAGGCCGGAACGGCTCCGCGGCAACCACGAGATCCTCGAGCGGATCCGGCAGATCGGGCCGGACGCGGGCGTCGTCGTGGCCTACGGGATGCTCCTGCCCAACGCCCTGATCGAGGTGCCAAGGCTCTCCTTCGTCAACGTGCACGCCTCCCTCCTGCCGAGGCACCGCGGAGCCTCGCCGATCCAGGCGGCCATCCTCGCCGGAGACTCGGAGACCGGCGTCGTGACGATGAAGGTCGTCGAGGAGCTGGACGCCGGGCCGGTCTACCTCGAGCGGCGCGTCCCGATCGGCGAAGGGGAAGACGCCGGCTCCCTCTCGGGCCGCCTCGCGGCCGCCGGAGCGCCCCTCCTCATCGAGACTCTCCGGGGGCTCGAGGCCGGGACGCTCCGCGCGAGGCCGCAGACCGGCGAGCCCTCGTTCTGCCGGCCGATCCGCCGGGAGCAGGGAGAGGTGGACTGGGGGCTCCCGGCCGAAGCGCTCGAGAGGCGGCTGCGCGCCTACACGCCCTGGCCGGGGCTCCACACGTTTCTCGGAAAGGAGCGCGTCAAGATCGTCGGCGCGGGCATCGGGGAGAGCGTCCGCCGGGAGCCGCCCGGCACGTTCTGGACCGAGAGGGAAGGAAGACTCCTCGCGGCCGCGGGCGAGGGCACCGCGCTCGAGCTCCGCGTCCTTCAGCGCGCGGGCCGCAAGCCCGTCAGCGGCGCGGACTTCGCGCTCGGGGTCAGGCTCCCGGGCCGCTTCGGCCCGGCAACCGGCGACGCCGGTTCCTGATGGGCTCCGTTTCCCCCGCCCGCGCGAGGGCCGTCCGGGTCCTGCGGGAGGTCCTCGAGCGCGGCGGCCGCGCGACGGCGCTGCTGGCCGAAGAGGCGAGTGATCTTTCGCAGGAAGACGGGAATCTCCTTCGCGAGATCGTGCTCGGGGTCCTGCGCCATCGCGCGGCGCTCGACGCCGAGTTGTCCGCCGTTTCCCGCGTGCCGCTGCCGCGTCTGACTCCTGACCTTCGCGAGATCCTGGAAGTCGCCCTCTACCAGGTCCGCCGCCTCGACCGCGTCCCCTCCTACGCCGCCGTGGACGAAGCCGTCTCGCACGCCCGGCAGAGCGGCGGAGCCGGCGCCGCGGGTCTCGTCAACGCCATCCTGAGAAATCTCCTCCGGTCTCCTCTCGCTCTTCGCCCGGGAGCGGCAGCGGACGAGGGAGCCCGTGACGCCGCCTCTCTGGTTCGCCGTTTCTCCCACCCCGAGTTTCTCGTCCGCCGGTGGCTGGAGCGCTTCGGCGCGGCGGGCACGAGGCAGATCCTCGAAGCCGACAACACTCCCTCGGGCGTGGATCTCATGACGAACACGAGGAAGACCGATCGGGAGACGCTGGCGGCGGCGCTTCTCGCCGAGGGCGTTTCGACGGCCCCTTCGCCGCTTTCGCCGCTCGCCCTGACCGTTCTGACCGGGAATCCGTTCCGGTCGCCTCTCTTTGCCGGGGGCCACTTCCTCGTCGCGGATGCCGCGTCCCAGGCCCTGGCGCTCCTCCTGCCGTATGGCGAGACGCTGCTCGACCTCGCGGCGGCGCCCGGCGGGAAGTCTTTCTCGGCGGTCCTGCACGGGAAGGCGGCCCGCGCCATCGCGCTCGACCGATCGGTCGAGAGACTGAGGCTCCTCGGTGAGAACCGGGCCCGTCTTGGAATCTCCGAGGTCCTTCCGGCCGCGGGGGACTTCCGGGCGCCCCCGCTCTCGACCGGCGCCTTCGAGCGCGTCCTCTTCGACGCGCCGTGCAGCGGAACGGGAACGCTCCGGAAGAACCCGGAGATCCGCTACCGCGTGACGCCGGAGGCGATCGCGCGGCTCGCGCTCGCCCAGGAAGAGGGCCTCCTCGCCGCGGCGGCGCTCCTCGCGCCCGGCGGCCTCCTCCTCTATTCGACCTGCAGCCTCGAGGAGGAAGAGAACGAGCGCGTCGTCGAGCGCGTCCTCTCGCGCGACTCCGGCCTCGACTCCGCGCCGATGGACGCGCCGTCCGGGCTCTCCTCCTTCGTGTCCGGAAGCCGTTTCCGGATCCTCCCCGCGCCTGCCAACGACGGTTTCACCGCCCACCTGCTCCGCCGCCGCGGCTAGAATGGCGGTCACTCGATGAGCGATCCGAGACCGGTCCCGCTGCTCGACCTGACCCGGTACGACGAGGAGCTGAAGCGGGAGATCGCCCGGCGCGTGGAGGAGGTCTTCGCGACGGGGCGCTTCGTGATGGGCCCCGCCAACGAGGCCTTCGAGAAGGCCTTCGCGGAAGAGATCGGGGCCGCGCACGCGATCGGCGTCACGTCCGGAACGGATGCGCTCCTCGTCTCCCTGATGGCGCTCGGCGTCGGGCCGGGTGACGAAGTGATCACGAGCCCGTTCACGTTCTTCGCGTCGGCGGGCGAGGTCGCGCGGCTGAACGCGAATCCCGTCTTCGTGGACATCGAGCCGGAGACCTTCAACATGGATCCGGGTCTCCTCGAGGCCGCCATCACGGCGCGCACGAAGGCGATCCAGCCGGTCCACCTGTACGGTCAGTGCGCCGACATGGACCCGATCCTCGAGATCGCCCGGCGCCGCGGCGTGCCCATCCTCGAGGACGCGTGCCAGGCGGTCGGCGCGACCGACCGGGGCCGCTTCGCGGGCGCCATGGGGCTCCTGGGCGCGTTCTCCTTCTATCCGACGAAGAACCTCGGGGGAGCCGGGGACGGCGGCGCCGTCACGACCGACGACGAAACAACGGCGCGGCTCCTGCGCAACCTGCGCATGCACGGCGAGACCTCGCGCTACCACCACTCGCGGGTCGGCGGCAACTTCCGCATGGACGCGATCCAGGCGGCCGTCCTCCTCGCGAAGCTGCCGCGCCTGAAAGCCTGGAATGAGCGGCGGCGCGCGATCGCGGCGCGCTACGGAGAGCTCCTCTCGGACGAGGCCCGCGCGGGCCGGGTCGTCCTGCCCGTCGAGGCGCCGGGACGGCGGCACGTCTATCACCAATATGTCGTCCGGGTGGGGGACCGCGACGCGGTCCAGGCGCGCCTGTCGGCCAGGGGCATCGCGACGGCGGTGTTCTATCCGGTCCCGCTCCATCTCCAGGAGTGCTTCTCCGGGCTCGGATACCGGGAAGGCTCCTTTCCGCAAGCCGAGAAGGCCGCGCGCGAAGTCCTCGCCCTGCCGGTCTTCGCGCAGATCACCGACGGCGAGGTGGAGCGTGTCGCGGAGGAGTTACGGAGGGCCCTGGTGCGGTGACTCAGCGCGTCCGCGAAATGGACGTGGCGGCCATGAGGCGGCGCTCCTCGGGGTCTCGCGTTTCCTCGCGTCGGACCAGGGCGACGTCGGATTCCACCATCATCCGGACGAGGCCGCGGAAGTCCACGGTGGGCTTCCAGCCGAGCTCCGTCCTCGCCCGCCGCGAGTCGGCCACGAGGGAGTCCACATCGGCCGGACGCTCGAGACCCGGGTCCGCGACGACATGCTCCCGCCAGTCGAGATCGAGGAGCCCGAAGGCCTCTTCGACGAACTCGCGGACGGAGTGGCTCTCTCCCGTCCCGATCACGTAGTCTCGCGGCTCCGATTGCTGGAGCATCAGGCGCATGGCCACGACGTAGTCGCCGGTGTAGCCCCAGTCGCGCCGGGCTTCCAGGTTGCCCAGCCGAAGCTGCTTCTGGTGTCCCGCGGCGATCCGCGCGGCGGTCAGCGTGATCTTGCGCGTGACGAACTCGCTGCCGCGGCGCGGGGATTCGTGATTGAAGAGGATGCCGGACACGGCGTAAAGGCCGTACGACTCGCGGAAATTGACGGTGATCCAGTGGCCGTAGAGCTTCGCGACGCCGTAGGGGCTCCGGGGCTGAAACTTCGTCGTCTCGTCCTGCGGCGCGCTCTCGACGTTGCCGAACATCTCCGAGGAGGAGGCCTGGTAGAACCGGATCTCCGGGTCCACGATCCGCACGGCGTCGAGCAGCCGCGTGACGCCGAGACCGTTGAACTCGCCGGTCAGGACCGGCTGCGAGAACGAGGCCGGAACGAAGGACTGGGCCGCCAGGTTGTAGATCTCCTGGGGACGGGTCTCGCGCAGCGCCGACACGAGCGAGGTCTGGTCGAGCAGGTCCCCGTTGACGAGCTCGATGTCGTCGAGCAGGTGGGCGATCCGGTCGTGGTTGCGCTCGCTCGCGCTCCGAACCAGGCCGTGGACGATGTAGCCGCGCTCGAGGAGGTGCTCGGCCAGGTAGGAGCCGTCCTGTCCGTTGATCCCCGTGATGAGGGCCCGCTTTTTCTCCATCTGCCGAGGGCAGTATACGGGATGGACGAGGATTTCGACTTGCGCGTTCCGAATCGATTCGCCGTTGCGCGGAACAGGCCCGTCGCTCATAAATAGCTTGAAACAAGGAGCTTGGCTCGCCGGGCGCTCCGCCGCCCGAGTACTAGCACTCGACCGAGAGGAGTGCTAGTATCAACAGGCCCGGAACATCCGCTGGGGATGGCGACGGGCAAATCGACAGAAAGGATCACAGGAGGAGAGGAATGAAGATTCGACCGCTTTATGACCGGATTCTCGTCAAGAGACTCGAGCCCCAGGAGATCAAGAAGGGGGGCATCATCATCCCCGACACCGCCAAGGAAAAGCCGATGGAGGCGGAAGTTGTCGCCGTGGGCAAGGGGAAAGTCAACGAAGAGGGGAAGCAGTTCCCGCTCGATGTGAAGAAGGGTGACCGCATCCTGATCGGCAAGTACGCGGGCACCGAGATCAAGATCGACGACGTAGAGCACCTGATCCTCCGGGAAGAGGAAGTGCTCGCCGTGGTCGAGAAGTAAACCGGAAGGAGTAGAGAGAACAATGGCTGCGAAAACAATTTCCTACGGCGAGGAGGCGCGCCAGCGCATCCTCCACGGCGTCAACAAGCTCGCCGACGCCGTCAAAGTCACGCTCGGCCCGAAGGGCCGCAACGTCGTCATCGAGAAGAAGTTCGGCTCCCCGACGATCACCAAGGACGGCGTCACCGTCGCCAAGGAGATCGAGCTCCAGGATTCGCTCGAGAACATGGGCGCGCAGATGGTGCGCGAGGTCGCGTCGAAGACGTCCGACGTCGCCGGCGACGGCACGACCACCGCGACCGTCCTCGCGCAGGCGATCTACCGCGAGGGGATCAAGAACGTCACGGCCGGCTCCAACCCGATGGAGTTGAAGCGCGGCATCGACGCGGCCGTCCGGGCCGCCGTCGAGTCGCTCGACAAGATGTCCAAGCCGGTCGAGGGGAAGGACATCGCCCACGTCGGCACGATCTCGGCCAACAACGACGCGGAGATCGGGAAGATCATCTCCGAGGCGATGGACAAGGTCGGCAAGGACGGCGTCATCACGGTGGAGGAGGCGCGGGGCCTCGAGACGACTCTCGAAGTGGTCGAGGGGATGCAATTCGACCGCGGGTATCTCTCCCCCTACTTCATCACGGACGCCGAGCGCATGGAGTGCATCCTCGAGAACGCGAAGGTGCTCCTGTACGAGAAGAAGATCTCGAACATGAAGGACCTCCTCCCGATCCTCGAGCAGATCGCCAAGCAGGGCAAGCCCCTGCTGATCATCGCCGAGGAGGTCGAGGGCGAGGCGCTCGCGACGCTCGTCGTCAACAAGCTGCGCGGCACGCTCCAGGCCTGCGCCGTCAAGGCCCCGGGCTTCGGCGACCGCCGCAAGGCCATGCTCGAGGACATCGGGATCCTGACGGGCGGGAAGCTCATCTCCGAGGACCTCGGCATCAAGCTCGAGAACGTCAAGTGGGAGGACCTCGGCGACGCCAAGAAGGTCACCGTGGACAAGGACAACACGACCGTCGTCGTGGATGACCGCTCGAAGAAGAAGCAGGAGGGGATCGCGGGCCGGATCAAGCAGATCCGGGCGCAGATCGAGGAAACGACCTCCGACTACGACCGCGAGAAGCTGCAGGAGCGGCTGGCCAAGTTGGTCGGCGGCGTGGCGGTCATCAAGGTCGGCGCCTCGACCGAGACCGAGATGAAGGAGAAGAAGGCGCGCGTCGAGGACGCGATGCACGCGACGAAGGCGGCCGTCGAAGAGGGGATCGTCCCCGGCGGCGGCGTGGCCCTCCTGCGAGCCATCGAGGCCGTGCAGAAGTCTCTCTCCACCCTGTCGGGCGACGAGAAGATCGGGGCCCGCATCGTGGTGCGCGCGCTCGAGGAGCCGACCCGCCAGATCGTGGCGAACGCCGGCGCCGAGGGCTCGGTCGTCATCAACGAGCTGAAGTCCAAGGGGGGCAATTTCGGCTTCAACGCCAACACCGAGAAGGTCGAGGACATGTTGAAGTCCGGGATCATCGATCCGACCAAGGTCACCAAGAACGCCCTCCAGAACGCCGCGTCGATCGCCGGCCTGATGCTGACGACCGAGGCGATGGTCTCCGAGATCAAGGAGAAGGAGAAGGCGCCCGCCGGGATGCCCGGCGGCGGCGGCATGGGCGGGATGTACTGAGACCCGAAACGGGAAACCGAAGACAGGCCTCAAGCCCCGGCGCGAGCCGGGGCTTTTTCGTTGGACCGGCTCACGGGTCTCAAGCACTGACCCTGCGCGTGGCTTGACGAAGGGTATAGCTTATTGACAGTCCATTGCAGTCAAGACGAGTCCTTCGGCCGATTTCGCTCTCCCTCGAACCTCGCCAGGGGAGGGTGAGCCGGGAGCCGCTCCGCGGCCGGGCGGCGCCAGGCTCCGCGCAACGGCGGCCGGGGGGCGCCGGCGCGAGATCGAGTGTTCCGGTTTCCGCGCCGTCCCGGGTGAGATGACGGCTCCGGATCCGGGCGACGAAGCCCGGCGGCGCGGTGAACGGCGGTCCGTCTTGCCGGCCTCTCTCCTCCGGCCCGCCGCGCGGGCGGCGGCGCTCCTCGCGATGGCGATCGGGGTCCTCGTCCTCGCCGGATGGTTGTTGGGCGCCCGTCCTCTCATGCAGGTGCTGCCCGGACAGGTGGCGATGGTCGCCAACACGGCCGTTGGCTTCATCCTGGCGGGTCTCGCTCTCCTGTGGCAGGCGGGCGCCGCGACCCGTTCGGGACCGCTCGTACCCCGGTTCGCCGCGGCCGCCTGCGGCCTGCTCGGGATCGTCGAGCTGGCCGAGTACCTCTCTGGTCCGGGCGCCGGCATCGACGAGCTTCTCTTCCGGGATCGCGCCGGCCTGACCGGCGTCTTCCCCGGCCGCATGGCGGTGCCGACGGCGATCGCCTTCGTGGCGATCGGGGCCTCCCTCCTGCTCGCGACAAGTCGGCGTGCCCGCCGGGGGGCCGACGCCCTGGCTCTCATCCCGGGCCTGCTCGCCCTGGTCTCCCTCGCCTGCTACGCCTACGGGGTCCACGGCCTCGCCTGGATCGGCGTGTACAAGCCGATGGCGATCCACACCGCGGTCGGGTTCTTCGTGCTTTCGCTCGGCGTCCTGATTTCGAGCCCCGATCGCGGTCTCGCCCGGCTGGTGACCAGCAACACTGTGGGGGGCACGGTCGCGCGGCGGCTCCTTCCGGTCGCCGTCGGCGTGCCCCTCGTTCTCGGCTGGCTCCACCTCGCGGGCGAGCGCGCGGGGCTGTACGGCGCGGAGCTCGGCACGGCCCTCACCGCCGCCTCCAACGCCGTCGTGCTCATCGCGATCTTCTGGGGGGTCGCGGCGGCCCTCATGCGGACCGACCGGGAGCGCCAGCGTGCCGAGGAAGCCCTCGAGGGCTCGGAGCGGCGGTATCGGGATCTTGCCGCCTTCGCGCCGGTCGGCATCTTCCGCTCGACCCGCGGCGGCCGATTCGTCTCCGCCAACGCCGCCTTCGCGAAGCTGCTCGGCTACGGCTCGATCGACGAAGTCCTCCGGCTGGACCTCCGCCGGGACATCTATTTCGACGCCGGGGACCGGGAGCGCCTGATCGCGGAGAACGAACGGCAGGGGGGGATCGCGATCCACGAGGTGCGGTTGAAGCGCCGGGACGGCTCTCCCATCTGGGTGCGCATGGACTCCCGCACGGTGGCGGAGGACTCCGGGGGCCCGGCGCGCTTCGAGGACTTCGTCCACGACGTCACCGAGAGCAAGCGGTTCGAAGACGCTCTTCGGAGGGCGGAGGAGCAGTACAGGCATCTCTTCGAGAACAGCCCGATCCCGATGTGGGTCGTGGACCGCGAGACGCTCCGCTATCTCGCCGTCAACGGCGCGGCCGTGTCGCACTACGGCTATTCGCGCGAGGAGTTCCTGGCGATGGAGGTCGGGCGGCTCCTCCCGGAAGAAGACCTCCCCGCGATGCGGGTCACGATGCCGAAGGAGGGGGCCGGCCTCGAGAAGAAGGGAATCTGGCGGCACCGGAAGAAGGACGGCGGTCTCATCCAGGTGGAGATCGTGACGCACACGCTGGAGTTCGGCGGCCGGTCGGGCTGGCTCGCCGCGGCCTACGACGTCTCGGACCGGCTCGAGGCGGAGAAATCCCTCCGGGACAGCGAGCGGCGCTACCGGTCTCTCTTCGAGTCGATGCTGCACGGGTACGCCCACTGCGAGGTGCTCTTCGAAAAAGGCGAGCCGCGGGATTTCCTCTACCTCGACGTCAACCCGGCGTTCGAGAAGCTGACCGGGCTGACGGGCGTCGTCGGCAAGAGAGCCACGCAGGCGATTCCCGGTTTGCGCGAGTCCGACCCGGAGCTGTTCGAGACCTATGGCCGCGTGGCCCGGACCGGGGTCCCGGAGAAGTTCGAGACCTTCGTGGATGCTCTGGGGATCTGGTTCGCCATCTCCGTCTACAGCCCGCGGAAGGGACACTTCGTCGCCCTGTTCGACAACATCTCCGAGCGCAAGCGCGGGGAGGAGTCCCTCCGCATGCTCCAGCGCGCGGTCGAGCAGGCCGAGAACGCCATCTTCCTCACCGGCCCGGACGGCGTGCTGACGTACGTCAACCCCGCCTTCGAGAGGATCTACGGCTACACGCCGGAGGAGGCGCTGGGGAAGACGCCTCGGATCCTGAAGGGGGGGCTGCTCGCCCGGCCGTACTACGAGCGCTTCTGGAACAGGCTCCTGGCCGGCGAATCCGTGAGGGAGGAGTTCGTCAACCGGAAGCGCGACGGCGGGCTCGTCACGGTAGAGGCCTCCGTCAGCCCCGTCCTGGACGGGAAGAAGAAGCGGATCGGCTTCATCGCCGTGCAGCACGACGTCACCGACCGCAAGCGCTCGGAGGAAGCCCTGCGCCAGTCGGAGCAGCGCTTCTCGCGCGCCTTCCACGCGAGCCCGATCCCGACGACCATCAGCGAGGTCGCGACCGGCCGCGTCGTCGACGTCAACGAGCAGTTCCTCCGGGTCTTCGGCTATTCCCGCGAGGAGGTCATCGGAAAGACTTCGCTCGAGCTCGACCTCTGGGCGGACCGCGCCAGCCGGGATCGCGCCGCGGCCCGCGTCCGGAAGGAGGGGTCGATCCGCGACCAGCTCACCCGCATCCGGACCCGTTCGGGCGACGTCCGCGAAGTCGTCGGGTCTGCCGTGCCGGTTGATCTCGCGGGCGTCGCCTGCATGCTCTGGACGTTCCTGGACGTCACCGAGCGCCGGCAGGCGGAGGCCGGGATGCGCAAGAGCGAGGAGCGCTTCCGCAAGCTCTTCGACTCCGACGCGATCGGCATCGCGATCGCGGACCTGAGCGGCAACACCCTGGAAGCCAACGACGCCTGCCTCGCCATGCTCGGCTACACGCGGGAGGACCTGGAGGCAGGCCGGATTCGATGGAACGAGCTGACTCCCGCCGAGCACATCCCGCGGGACCGGGAGGTCATTGAAGAGCTGCGGCGCACCGGGGCGGCCGTTCCCTGGGAGAAGGAGCTCCTCCGCAAGGATGGGACCCGCGTCCCCGTCCTGATCGGCATCGCGATGCTGGAAGCCTCGCAGGGGAGCTGCCTGGCGTACGTCGTGGATCTGACCGAGCGCCGGCGGCTCGAGGAGCAATTCCGGCAGGCGCAGAAGATGGAGGCGGTCGGGCAGCTGGCCGGCGGCATCGCGCATGACTTCAACAACCTGCTGACGGCCATCCTGGGCTATTCCGATCTGCTCGGGGAAAAAGCCGCCCCGGGCTCCGAGGAGTCCGAGAACGTCGAGCAGATCCGGAAGGCGGGAGAGCGGGCCGCTTCCCTGACGCGGCAGCTGCTCGCTTTCAGCCGCCAGCAGGTGCTCGAGAGAAGGGTCCTCGACCTGAACCATCTGATCCGCAACCTCGAGAAGATGCTCCGCAGGCTCATCGGAGAGGACATCGAGCTGTCGGCCACGCTCGACCCGGCTCTCCGGCGCGTTCACGCGGACGCCGGGCAGCTCGAGCAGGTGATCCTGAACCTCGCGGTCAACTCCCGGGACGCGATGCCGAGCGGCGGAAAACTCACGATCGAGACCGCGAACGTCGAGCTGGACGAGGCCTATGCCCGCCGCCACGCGACGGTGCGCCCCGGCCCCTACGTGATGATCGCCGTCAGCGACACCGGCACGGGAATGGACGCCCGGACGATCTCCCACGTCTTCGAGCCCTTCTTCACGACGAAGGAGCTGGGGAAGGGGACGGGCCTGGGGCTGGCGACGGTCTACGGCATCGTCAAGCAGAGCGGAGGCTACATCTGGGTGTACAGCGAGCCCGGGAAGGGGACGTCCTTCAAGATCTACCTTCCGCCCGTCGAAGAAGGGGCCGTCGAGGAGCACCCGTCGGTCGCCGATCCCTCGGCGCTCCAGGGCTCGGAGACCGTCCTGCTGGTGGAGGACGAGGAATCGGTGCGGTCCCTGGCCAGGACGATCCTGGAGGGGTATGGCTACACGGTCCTCGAAGCGGGGAGCGGAGAGAAGGCCCTCGAGATCGTCCGCGCCCACGGCCGACCGATCCACCTGGTCCTGACCGACGTCGTGATGCCGGCGATGAGCGGCACCGAGCTGGTGTCAAGGCTTGAGGCCCTCAAGCCGGGAATCCGGTCGCTCTACATGTCCGGCTACACCGACGATGCCGTCGTCCGCCACGGGCTCCTCGAGAAAGCCCGCGTGTTCCTTCAAAAGCCCTTCACGCCGGCGATCCTGGCGCGCAAGGTCCGCGATGCGCTGGAGGGCTGAGTTGACCTCACCGACCGCCTTCCAAGCCCCTTCGCGCGCTTGTCGGGCTGTCGGGCGCAAGAGCGCGGCTGCGCGATGCGCTGTCACCGTTCTCCCGCAATCTGGTAAGCTGTTCAAAATAAGGAGAATCGGCATCTCTGAAGCGTCCCGGCGGCGGAGCGTCCCGGTTGCCTGGAGGGGAACAGTTCTTCACAAGATGCCTCTTCTCGATCCAACCCTCAGCCGGAAGCGTCCGCCCGCGATGTCGGCGGCGCGCGCGCTGCTCCCGCGCCCGCGCGTCGTGCCCAACGGCGCCTCCGAAGGAAGGGCGGGGTGACTTACGCGCGCCGGGTCGCCATCGGCGCGGGCCTCGCCGCGGCGGCTCCTCTCGCGTTCGCTCTCCTCCTCTACCTCGATCACCGGGCCGCCGTGCTGGAGACCGTCCGGTCGATCGAGCCGGCCCAGCGCGCGTACAGGCTGACCGCGCATCTCGAGCGCCTCGTGATCGACATGGAGACCGGCATTCGCGGATTCCGGGTCTCGGGGGAGGAGTCGTACCTGGAGCCGTACCTCCGCGCGGTCTCGACGTATCCGGCGGCGCTGGCCGCCCTCGACGACCGGCTGGTGGAGCCGGACCAGACCTCGCTCCTGGCGCAGATCCGCGGCGGAATCGAGGATTACCGGTCCAACTGGGCCGAGCCGCGGATCGCTTATCTGCGCCAGCATCCCGCGCGGCCCCAGGAAGGACTCGTCGTCCTGCCCGAAGTACCGGCGGCGCTGAACACGGCCGAAGGGAAGCGGCGGATGGGCGTTCTCCGCCGGCAGTTCGAGAGGCTCGAGCAGCTCGAGAACCAGTGGCTCGACAGGGCGATCCGCTCCCGGGACCTCGTGCAGCAACGCCTCTCCGTCCTCCTCTGGGCGGCCGCGGCGGTCCTGTGCCTTCTGTTCCTTTATGGCGCGTTCCTTCTCCAGCGGTCGTATCGCCGGCGCGCAGCCCTGCTCTTCGACGGACTGGACGCGGCGGAGAGAGGGGACTACCGCCCGGTGGCCCTCTCCGGCGAGGACGAGCCCGGGCGGATCGCGGCGGCTTTCAACCGTGCGGTCTCGGAGATCCAGCGGCGCGGCGTGGCCGCAGACCGCGCCGAGAAGAAGTTCCGAGGCCTCCTCCAGACGGCCCCCGACGCCATGGTGATCGTCAACAGCAAGGGGGAGATCGTGTTCGTCAACGAGCGGACCGAACGCCTCTTCGGCCGCTCGGAAGACGAGCTCCTGGGACAGCGGATCGAGGTCCTCATCCCGCCGCGCTTCCGGCAGCGGCATGCCGGCCACCGGGAGTCGTACTTCGGCGATCCGCACGTCCGGCCGATGGGCGCCGGCATGGAGCTGTACGGCCTGCGCAAGGACGGCTCGGAGTTCCCGGTGGAGATCTCCCTGGGCCCGCTCGAAACGGAGGACGGGACCTTCGTCTCGAGCGCGATCCGCGACGTGACCGAGCGCAAGAGGGCCGAGGAGGAGCTGGACAGTTTCTTCCGCCTCTCCCTCGACATGCTGGCCGTCGCCGATCTGGACGGCCGCTTCCGGCGCTTGAACCCCGCCTGGGAGAGGGTCCTCGGCTGGTCCCGGGAGCAGCTGATGTCTCGGCAGTACATGGAGTTCGTTCACCCGGAGGACCGGGAGGACACCGTCGCCCAGTCTGAAGGCCTGATCCGGGGATCGGAAACGACCTCCTTCACCAATCGGTACCTCTGCGCCGACGGCTCCTACCGCTGGCTTCTCTGGAACGCCGCCCCCGACCTCGAGCGCGGGAGGATCTACGCCGCGGCCAGGGACATCACGGACCGCCGGAACGCCGAGAGGCGGATCGAGGAGCTGAATGGAGCGCTCGAGCGCCGGGTGGAAGAGCTGGCGTCGGTCAACCAGGAGCTCGAGGCCTTCTCCTACTCCGTCTCGCACGACCTGCGCGCACCGCTGCGGCACATCGGCGGATTCGCGCAGCTGCTCGGCCGCTCCTCCGGCGCCGGCCTGGACGAGAAGGGGCGCCATTATCTGGCGACGATCGACGACTCGGTCCGGCAGATGGGGAGCCTGATCGACGAGCTGCTGGCCTTCTCGCGGCTCGGCCGGGCCGAGGTCCGACGGGAGGCGGTGGACCTGGAGGCGATCGCAAGGGACGCCATCCAGGAGGTGGAGCGCGACGTCAACGGCCGGGACGTGCGATGGACCGTCGGGGCGCTGCCCCGCGTCACGGGGGACGCGGCGCTCCTGCGCCAGGCCCTCGTCAACCTGCTCTCGAACGCGGTCAAGTACACGCGCCCGCGAGAGGTCTCGCGCATCGAGATCGGCTCGGCCGCGGGGACTTCCGACGACGTCGTCTGCTTCGTGCGGGACAACGGCGTGGGCTTCGACATGAAGTACGCCGACAAGCTGTTCGGCGTCTTCCAGCGCCTTCACGGCCCCGACGAGTTCGAAGGGACCGGCATCGGCCTTGCCAACGTTCGGCGGGTGATCCAGCGGCACGGGGGGAGGACCTGGGCGGAGGGGATCGTGGACGGCGGGGCCTCGTTCTATTTCTCGCTGCCGAAGCCGATGGGAGAGGAGGCGTCATGGCCGAGCTGAAGAGCATCCTGCTTGCCGAAGACAACCCCAGGGACGTCGAGCTGACGTTGACGGCCCTCTCCGAGCACAACCTCGCCAACGAGGTCGTCGTGGCCCGCGACGGGGAGGAAGCCCTCGACTACCTCCTGCGGCGGGGGCGCTTCGCCCTTCGAACCGAGGGGAACCCGGCGGTCGTCCTGCTCGACCTGAAGATGCCGCGCGTGGACGGCCTCGAGGTCCTGCGCCGGATCAAGTCCGACGAGAAGCTGCGGGCCATCCCGGTCGTGATGCTCACCTCCTCCCGCGAGGAGCGGGACCTCGTGGAGACCTACCGGCTGGGGATCAACGCCTACGTCGTCAAGCCGGTCGACTTCGAGCGTTTCGTCGAAGCCGTCCGGGAGGTCGGGGTCTTCTGGGCGATCCTGAACGAGCGGGCGCCGGGCAGCGTCCGCAAGCCGGGCTGAAGACGATGACGCCGATCGAGCGACGGAGACGGGACCGCCGGCCATGACGGAGCGCGTGCGGATCCTGCACGTCGAGGACAATCCCCGCGACGCGGAGCTCGTGCGGGAAGTCCTCCTGGCCGAGGGCCTGGACTGCGAGATCGTCCGCGTCGACACCGGCGAGCAATACGTCGCGACCCTCGAGACGGGGCGGTTCGACCTGATCGTGTGCGATTACTCCCTCCCCTCCTTCAAGGGAGGAGAGGCCCTCGAGATCGCCGCGGCGAGGTGGCCGCACGTCCCCTTCCTCTTCTTCTCCGGGACGATCGGCGAGGAGAAGGCGGTGGAGACCCTGAAGAGGGGCGCCGCCGAGTACGTGCTGAAGAACAACCTCGCGCGGCTTCCCTCCGCCGTGCGCCGGGCGCTCTCGGAGGCGAGGGAACGCGCCGAGCGCCGGAAGGCGGAGGAGGCCTTGCGCGCGTCGGAGCAACGCACCCGGGCCCTGATGGAAAACGCGAAGGACGCGATTTTCGTCACGAACATCCAGGGAGTCGTCGTCGAGATCAACCGCGCCGCCGAGGCGCTCTACGCCGGGCCCCGCGGCCAGTTCGTCGGCCGCCGCTTCTTCGACCTGCTCGTTCCCGACGAGCGCGAGAAGGTGCGGCGGCGCTTCGAGGCGGTCGTCGCGGGCCGGGTCCCCGAGGGACAGGAAACGATCGCCCTGGCCGCGGACGGACGCACCGTTCCGATCGAGATCTCCGGCTCGGTCGTCGAGATCGGGGGCGAGCGCCTCATGCTCGCCATCGTGCGGGACGTTTCGGAGCGCAAGCAGCTCGAGGAGCAGTTCCGGCAGGCGCAGAAGATGGAGGCCATCGGAAGGCTCGCGGGCGGCGTCGCTCACGATTTCAACAACCTGCTGACGGTGATCCTGGGCTACGCGGACGTCGTGAACAACCAGCTGTCGGCCGAGAACCCGTTGCACGAGGAGGTCGAGCAGATCCGGAAGGCGGGGGAGCGCGCCGCCGCCCTGACGCGGCAGCTCCTCGCCTTCAGCCGGACGCAGGTCCTCCTCCCCCAGCTGATCGGCGTCGGCGAGATCGTGACCGACATCGACAAGATGCTGCGCCGCTTGATCGGAGAGGACATCGTCCTGTCCACGGACTGCGATCCGGAGACCGGCCGGATCAAGGCGGACCCGGGCCAGCTCGAGCAGGTCCTGATGAACCTGGCGGTCAACGCCCGCGACGCCATGCCCGGAGGAGGCCGGCTTACGATCGAGACGCGCAACGTGGACTTCGACGAAGCCGAGGCGCGCGAGCACACGGGCCGGCCCGGACCATACGTGATGATCGCCGTCAGCGACACGGGGTCGGGGATGGACGCCGACACGAAATCCCACATCTTCGAGCCGTTCTTCACGACGAAGGAAAAGGGGAAGGGGACGGGCCTCGGCCTCGCGACGGTATACGGGATCGTGAATCAGAGCGGCGGCTTCATCTTGGTCTCCAGCGAGCCGGGGCACGGGGCCGTGTTCAAGATCTACCTGCCGCGCGTCGAGGCGGAGCCGGAGTCGCGCCGGGCTCCTTCGCCGCCGACTCCCGAGAGCCCCCACGGTACGGAAACGATCGTGCTTCTCGAAGAGGAGGAGGGGCTGCGCCGGCTGGCGCGCGAAATTCTCACCGACTACGGCTACACGGTCGTCGAGGCCGCCGGTTGGCCGTCGGCGCTCGAGCTGGCCGCGCGGCGCCCCGGTCCGATCGATCTGGTGCTGACCGGCTCCGTCCTCCCGGAGGGCGGCGTCCCGCGCCTCTCCGAGCTGCGCCCCGGGATCAAGGTCCTCTCCATGTCCGGCTCGGCGACCGAAGCCGGGGACTCCGGAGTGACTCACATGCAGAAGCCTTTCGCGCCGGGCGACCTCGCCCGCCGAGTGCGGCAACTGCTCGACTCATCATGAGCGGCGGCCGGGGCGGTCCGGCGTGCGCGGGACGGGCTCCCGCCGGCGCGTGAGACCGCCGGGAGCAAGCGTATGAGCGATCAGGCCGTCCTCTCCGGCCGCGCGAGCATCTTCGTCATCGACGACGACGAGCAGATCCGGAGTCTGATCGTGCGGCTCTTGAGTCCGATGGGGCACCTCCTGGTGGAGGCGGCCTCGGCGGAGGAGGCGCACGACAAGCTGCAGACCGCAGCGCCGGACCTCGTTCTCCTGGACATGCAGCTTCCCGGCCGCAGCGGCCACGAGCTTCTCGCCGAGATCCGGGCCGATCCACGCACGCGGCTCATCCCCGTCGTGATGATCACGGGCGCGGCGACGCACGAGAGCAAGTTGAAGGCCATCAAGGCGGGGGTCACCGACTTCATCGCCAAGCCCTTCTCGCCCGAGGAGGTGGCGGCGCGGGTGCGGGCGCTGCTGGAGCTGAAGTTCGTCACCGACGCCCTCGAGGACGCCGAGCAGGTCATCGTCTCGCTCGCCAGGACGATCGACGCGCGCGACCGCTACACATACGGCCACAGCGCGCGCGTCTCGCTCTACGCCGGCCTTCTCGGCGAGCGCATCGGCCTTGCGGGCCGGGACCTCAGCACCGTGCGCCGGGGGGGGCTCTTCCACGATTTCGGGAAGATCGCCGTGCGGGACGCCGTGCTTCTGAAGCCGGCGAAGCTGACGGCGGAGGAGTACGCGGAGATCAAGCGTCACCCGACCGAGGGGCGCGACCTGCTCCAGAACATGAAGACGCTCCTGCACGCGATGCCGGTCGTGTACCACCACCACGAGAGGATGGACGGCTCGGGCTACCCCGACGGGCTCTCCGGCGAGGCGATCCCGATCACGGCCCGCGTCACGACGATCGCCGACGTCTTCGACGCCCTGACGACCGCCCGCGTCTACCGCGGCGCTCTCTCGCGCCAGGAGGCCCTCGGCATCATGGCCGAGGAAGTGCGCAAGGGGTGGTGGGATGGCCGGCTCCTCGAGGAGTTCCGGGGCGTGCTCGCCACGCTGCCCGAGGACGACCGGCGGATCGCGCTCCTCTTCTCCGGTCCGCCGGAGGTCTGAACCGCACCCCCTCGGCGCGGCGCCGTCCCGCCTCTATACTGGCGGCGACCCCCGCATGAAGCCGATCCTCTTTTCGGTTCTCCCGCGTCCGGCGCACCCGACGCGCGACGGCCTGGCGATCCGCAACTACCATCTCCTCGCCGGGCTGGCGGAGGAGTTCCGGGTGCGCGCGCTGGCGCTCGTGTCTGCTCATCTGCGGGGCACGGGAGAGTATCCGCCGGGCGTCGAGGTCGAGGAGATCGGGTGGACGGGGGGCGCCGCGCGGCGAGCCGCGGCCCTGGCGCGGAGCGCCCTCACCGGCGAAGGCTACCCGGCGCTGCTCTACCGGTCGCGGGCGATCTCCTCGCGCCTCGCGCGCTGGAGCGCGGCGGAACAGCCGGCCTGGATCGTGGCGCACTCCTACCACGTGGCGCCTTCGGTCCTGGAGTGCTCCCCGCGCGCATGGGTGGACTTCCACAATGTGGATTCGGAGATCTGGCGGCGGATGGGTGAGACGGCGGGCTCGTCATCCCGCCGCGCGCTCGCGCGCTGGCAGGCGCCCCGCGTCGAGCGGATGGAACGCGGGATCCTCCGGCGCGCCCCGGGAGTCTCCTGCGTGTCGGAGCGCGACGCGCGGGCCCTCGCCCGGCTCGGCGGCGCGCCTGCTCTCGTCGTCGCCAACGGCGTGGATCTCGCCCGCTACGCGTTCCGGCCCGAGCCGGCCCGGGAGGATCTCGTCTTCTTCGTCGGAGACCTGACCTGGCCGCCCAACGCGGACGGGATCCGCTGGTTCCTGGCCGAAGTCTGGCCGGCGCTGCGCCGCCTGCGCCCATCGGCGCGGGTGGAGATCCTCGGCCGGGGCGGGCGGGCGGCGGCGGGACGACGGGCCGCGGCCGGCGTCTCCTTCCTCGGAGAAGGGGGAGACACGCGCCCGCACTGGGCCCGGGCCGCGGTGGCGGTCGTGCCGCTCTCGGCCGGAGGGGGCACGCGCTTGAAGATCCTGGAGGCGGCCGCCTGCGGCGTCCCCGTCGTCTCGACTCCCGTAGGAGCCGAAGGGCTGGACTTCACGGACGGCTCGGAGATCCTGCTCGCGCGGGGAGCCGAGGAGTTCGCGGGCGCCGTCGCCGGACTCCTCGCCGACCCCGCCGCGCGCCGCTCGCTGGCCGCCGCGGCGCGCCGGCGCGTCGAGAAGGGCTCCGACTGGCGGACGATCCGCGGCGAATTCGCCCGAGAGCTGGTTCGGAGAGCGTCGGAAGGATGAGCGCGCTCGCGGCGGCGCTCGCGTCTCTCGCCGTGCTGATGGCGGCCTGGTCGTATCTGGCCTATCCGGCGCTGATCGCGCGCCTGTCGCGGAAGTCGGGCGAGGCCGCCGGGGGCGCGGCGCCGCCGCTTTCCCTCGAGGTCGTTCTCTCGGCGGCGGACGAGGAGGAGGTCATCGGAAGGCGCGTGGAGAACCTGCTCGCTCAGGAACCGGACGTCCCCTTCCAGGTCTCCATCGGTTGCGACGGCTGCCGCGACCGGACGGCGGAGATCGCGCGCGCAGTCCTGGGCGCGCGGGGCCGCGTCGTGGAGTTCCCCGAGCGGCGCGGCAAGGCCGCCGTCCTGAACGACCTTGTCGGAGCGTCGTCGGCCGACCTGATCGTCTTCACCGACGCCAACACCCGGTTCGATCCGGGAGCGGTCCGGCAACTGGCTCTGGCGTTCGGCGATCCTGCCGTCGGCGCCGCCTGCGGAAGGCTCGTCCTCGAACGGACGGCGGGCGGCGGCGCCTCCGAGACCGTCTTCTGGGACCGCGAGACGCGGGTCAAGGAGGCGGAAGGGCGCCTGGGGGTGTGCCTGGGCGCCAACGGCGCGATCTATGCCGCCCGGCGGGCCTGGATCGAGCCGCTGCCGTCCGCCGCGGTCCTGGACGACCTCCTGATCCCCGCGCGGATCGCGCGAAAGGGGAAGAGAGTCGTTTTCGCCGGAGGGGCCGTGGCCCGCGAGGAGGCGGGACGGGACGTGGCGGCGCAAGTCGCCCGGCGCTTCCGGATCGGAGCGGGGGCCGGACGGATCCTGAGGCAGGAACGCTGGCTCTTTAACCTGCGCCGGCACGGCCTCCTCTCGGCCGTCTTTCTCTCCAGGAAGGCCGCCCGCTGGCTCGCGCCCGTGCTCGCGCTCGCCGCCGCCGCCGCCGCGCTCGGCGACGCGGCCCTGCGTCCCGCCGGCGCGATCGCCCTCGCGGCGGCGGCGCTCCTGATGCTGTCCGCCGCGGCCCGGCCGCGCGTGCCCGGCCTCCCCGGCAGGCTCTATGATTTCTGCGTGATCAACATCGCCCTCGCCGCCGGCGTCGTCGCGGGGTTGGCGGGATACCGGCAGCCCGTCTGGCGGCGAACGCGGTGAGGCGGTGAGGCGCCCGGGCTCCGCGTTCCGGTTGACGGCGCTCGCGGGCGACCTGGCCATCGCCGCGCTCTGCCTCTATGGGGCCTTCCTCCTGCGGCACCGCGTGGCGCTGCCGGGCACCGAGGGGCTCCTTCCCTCCGGCAAGGTCCGTTACACCTTCGTGAACATCCTGATCGTCGTCGGAGCGCAGGCCTTCTTCCTGTCGCTCTTCGGTCTCTACCACGCGAGGGAACGCTTCCGCGAGCCGCTGGCGCGGCTGCTCGGTCCCGCCCTGTTCTTCGAGCTCTTCGCCCTCTCGGCCGTCTACTTCCTGGCCTTCGCCCAGACCTATCTCTTCCCCCGTTCGGTGCTCGTCGTGTACATCGTGCTCGACGCCGTCGCGCTCGGGCTCTGGCGGACGTTGCTCGACCGGCTCTTCCCGCAGCCGCGGCGGCGCGCGGTGATCGTCGGGACCGGGAAGGCCGCGACGCTCATCGCCGACACGATCCGGCGCCACGCCTGGACCGGAGTCGAAGTCGTGGGGCTCATCGGCCCGGCGGAGGGGGGGAGGGCCGAGCTTCCCGTGCTCGGCCCGCTCGAGCGCCTCGTCGAGATCAGCGAACAGGAGGAGATCGACGAGATCATCGTGACGCCGGAGGAAACGACCTGGAAGGACCGCATCTCCCAACGCATCCCCCGCGACTGGCACGTTGACCTGCTCGTGTGGCCCTCCCCCTTCGAGACGATGATCGGGCGCCTGCGGTTCCGCATCGTGGGGGACCTGCCGCTGCTCGAGGCGCGGATGCGTCCCCTGGAGGGAGTGGGAGCGGCCCTCAAGCGCGCCTTCGACGTGGTCGCCTCCGCCGTCCTGCTCGTCGCCTCCCTGCCGATCCTCCTCCCGGCCGCCCTGATCGTCGCGGTGACCTCGCGGGGAGGGGTCTTCTACCGGCAGGAACGGGTGGGAAAGGACGGCCGCCTCTTCCAGCTCTGGAAAGTCCGGACCATGCGCGAGGGGGCGGAGGGGGAGACGGGCGCGGTTCTCTCCTCCCCGGGAGACGCCCGCGTCACGCCGGCCGGCCGCTGGCTGCGCGCCCTGCGCGTGGACGAGATCCCGCAGCTCTGGAACGTGCTCATCGGCGACATGAGCCTCGTCGGTCCGCGTCCCGAGCGCCCCGAGTTCACCCGCCCCTTCGAGGAGAGCGTGTCCGGCTATTCACTGCGCCTCTCGGCCCGCCCCGGAGTGACCGGTCTCGCGCAGGTCTCGGGCGATTACGCGACCGAGCCCGAGATCAAGCTGCGCTACGACCTGGCGTACCTGAACAACTGGTCGCTCGGGCTCGACCTGGCGATCCTGCTTCGAACGATCCCCGTCATCCTGACCCGAAGGGGAGTCTGAAGAGAATTGTGAATTGTGAATGGTGAATGGGGCTGACAGCCGTTGCTTTGCCTATTCTCAACTCACAATTCACAATTCACAAATCGTTATGATCCCTGCTCCATGAGCAAGCCGGACCCCGCGCCTCGGCCCAAGGTGACGGTGGTGATGCCGGCGTACAACGCGGAGAAGACGCTGGCCCGCACGTACGCCGATATTCCGAAGGACTCCGTGGACGACGTGATCCTCGTGGACGACGCCTCGAGCGACCGCACCGTCGAGGAGGCGAGGCGGCTGGGCCTCCACGTCGTCGAGCACCCGGAGAACCGTGGCTACGGCGCCAACCAGAAGACCTGCTACCGCACGGCCCTCGAGCGCGGCGCGGACATCGTCGTCATGGTCCACCCGGACCACCAGTACGATCCGACGGTCATCCCCCACCTGATCGAGCCGCTCCTCCACGGCCGCTGCGACGCCGTCTTCGGAAGCCGGATGCTCGGCGGCCGCCCGATCCAGGGGGGCATGCCCAAGTGGAAGTACCTGGGAAACATCTTCCTGACGGCGATCGAGAACGCGACGTTCCTGATCTACCTGACCGAGTACCACAGCGGCTTTCGCGCCTACAGCCGCCGCTACCTCGAGGCCGTCGGCCTGGAGCGCAACTCCGACGGCTTCGTGTTCGACACCGAGATCATCGCTCAGGCGATGGCCCGGGGGTTGACGATCCGCGAGATCCCGATCGAGACCCGCTACTTCGACGAAGCCTCCCAGATCGCCTTCGTGCCTTCGGTGCACTACGGGTTCGCGATCCTGAAGACCATGCTCCTCTACAAGCTCCACACCTGGGGCCTCTACTCCGCCCGCATCTTCCGCTAGCTCTCCGTCCCCCTCCTGAACCTGAAACCTGAAACCTGGAACCTCATCAAGGCACCGGCGGCGGCGCCGAGAGCCTTCCGCTCCGCAGGAGTCTCCGCAGCTCGCGGGAGCGCTCGCGCAGCACGGGCTGCACGTCCGGCAGCAGGGCCGGGAAGAGGGCCGGGCTGATCCACACGGCCCGCAGGAACGCGGCCGAGGCCTTCTCGGTGTCGCCGCGGGCCTCGTAGGCGCGGCCCATGTTGAGGTCGATCTCGGCCCTCTCGCCGAGGTCGGTCGCCTTCCGGTAGAACTCGAGAGCCCCCGCGGCGTCGGCGCCGACGAGCCGGCAGGACCCCGCGAGGACGAGCGGGCGCGAGTCGCCGGGAAGTCCGGCCGCCGCCGAACGCGCGATCCCCTGGATGTGGTCGAGCGCTCCCCGGGGATCGGAGATTTCCGTGGGATGGCTGACGAGGTACCGCAGGGCGTCCGTCGCTGGCCGCAGCATCCTCTCCGCCCGGTACCGCGCGATTTCCGGCGCGAGCGCCCATGCGAGGACGCCGGCGAGAAGGACGCCGCGGAGGATTCGGATGGTCCGGTGTTCGGTGTTCGGTGTTCGGTGTTCGGGTTCGACCGGGGACCGGCCACCGGGAACCGGGTCCCGAATTCCGATCCTCCACGCGCGGCCCGCGGCGAGCAGGAGCGGGATGGCGGAGAGAGAACGCTGCAGGGGAAACCACGTCAGCGCCGCGACAGCCCCCGCTCCCAGAAAGGCCAGGAGAACGAGGGCCTCGGCGCGCTTTTCCGGCGGGCCGGGGCTCCGCGCCGTCCTGCGGAGACCGCCGAAGAGGAGAGCGGCGGCTCCCAGAACGGCCAGGCCGGCGGGCGCTCCCGTCTCCGCGAAGGCCTGCAGGTAGTCGCAGTGCGCCTCGCCGTAGGACGCGGTGACGAGGGGATTGACGAGCCTGCGGCCGAGCGCGATCTCGGCGCGCAGCCGGTGGGGCACGAACTCCGCTCCGAAGGTGCCCGGACCGAAGCCGGTCCAGGGGCGGTCGCCCGTCATCGCGGCGGCGGCGCTCCAGGCTCCGAGCCGGTAGGTGACGAGGCGGTCCCAGTCCCGGTCGCGGAGCGCCGTTGCGGCCTCCGCCACGCGCTGCCGCAGCGGCCGGTACGCGAGAACGGCCGCGCCGCCCAGCAACAGGAGCAGGGCGATCGCCGGCGACGCCCGCCGCCCGTAGCGGCAGAGGAGGAGGAGGGCCGTCCCGGCGAAGAGAGCCGTCCACGAAGTCAGGTTGCGATTCACGAGAAGGCCGCCCACGAAGACCGCGGCTCCCAGTCCGCCGGCGGCGCGCGGGCCGATCCGGCCGCTCCAGAGGAAAACGCCCAGGCACGCCACCGCGGCGAGGGCCAGCGCCAGCGCCAGGGAGCCGGGATTCCCGACGAAAGCTCCGGTCGCCTCGCGGTTTCCCGTGGTGATGAGCGCGAAGGGACGGTAGAGGTTCCGCGCCTGCAGGACCGACACCGCCGCGTCGAGGGCCGCCACAGCCAGGAAGGCCGACAGGAGAAGGGTCCTGTATTTCTCGACGACGCGGCTGGCTCCGAGCGGCAGCAGGAGCGCGGTCAGAAGGAGGACCCGCGTCGCGTCCAGCGCGGCCGCGCGATGCGGCGAGGAGAACGCGCTCACCAGAGCCGCCGCGCCGCAGAAGAGAAGAAGCGTGAGGGCCGCGGCGTGAAGACGGAGGCGCCCGCCCGGCTCCGGCGGCAGAGGGTTCGTCCATCGCGAGAACCCGAAGGCCGCGAGCGCGGCGATTCCGACCAGCACGAGCGTCGTGAGCCGCTTGGGGGCGTCGAAGGCGGCGTCCGCGCCGGAGTCCACGGCGAGCCCCGCGCCGACGATGGCCAGGACCAGGGCCGCCGCGGCGATCGACCCGCCGGGATCCCGCGCCGGCGCCGCGCTCGGTTCCGGTAATCCCGCCTTCCTCTTTTTTCGCGACATCCCGCCTCATTAGAGCAGGTTCCGACAGGACCGCACACCGGACCCCGCACCCAACCCCGCACCCCGAATACCTTCGCCCCACGGTTCGTTATGCTGGTCGGCCTCCATGACGACCGCTCCCCGCCGCCGCGTTTCCCTTCACCTCTGGGTGTACCGGCACCGCGTGGTCATCCTCGCGACGCTGGGCGCGGTCCTGCTGTCGAGCCTCGCCGTGCTCGCCCATTTCACCTCGGTCGTCGTCCGGCGGTTCGAAGGGCACCGGTGGAGTCTCCCCTCGCGGATCTACTCGGACATGTTCGTGCTTCGCCCCGGAGACGGTGGCTCGCCGGAGAAGCTCGTGGAGAAACTCGAGCGCCTGCTTTACCAGGCGGTCGATGCCGCCCCGACGCGGTCGGGGCACTTCCGGCGGGAGGGCGACGCCGTCGAGGTCTTCCCGCGGGACTTCCGCTACCCGGGAAAATTTTTCCGGGGGTTTCCGTCGCGGATCGAGTTCGCCGGCGGGAAGGTCGCTTCGATCCGGGACGCCTCCGGAGCGCCGGCGCCCGCCTTCATCGTCGAGCCGGAGCTGCTGGGCTCGGTCTTCGGCGAGGAGCTCGAAGACCGGACGCTCGTCCGCCTCGAGGACCTGCCCCAGTCGCTCAAGGACGCCGTCCTCGTCACGGAAGACCGCGACTTCTACCGCCACGCGGGAGTCTCGGTCCGGCGCAGCATTGGCGCGGTCCTCGCCAACGTGCGGAACAAGGGGACGCAGGGAGGCTCGACGCTCACCCAGCAGCTCGTCAAGAACCTCTACCTCTCCCCGGAGCGCACGCTGCGGCGCAAGGCGATCGAGGCGGTGCTCGCCGTGATCCTGGACGCGCGCTATTCCAAGGACGAGATCTTCGAGGCGTACCTGAACGAGATCTACCTCGGACAGTTCGGCTCGGTCGCGATCAACGGGGTGGGAGAGGCGGCGCGGCACTACTTCGGCAAGGAGGCGAGCGATCTCGACCTGGCCGAATCGGCGACGATCGCCGCGATGATCAAGGCCCCCAACGCCTATTCGCCCCTCCACAACCCCGCGCGGTCCCGGCAGCGGCGCGACCTCGTCCTCCGGCTCATGCGCGAAGAGAAGAAGATCGACGATGCCGCGCTGGCGCAGGCCGTGACCGAGCCGGTCGTCTCGTCCTCGCGCGCGCCGTCGCGCACCAACGCTCCGCACTTCGTGGATTTCGTCAAGGGGGAATTGGAGGCCCGCTTCGGCAAGCAGTTGAAGACCGAGGGGCTGCAGATCTATACGACGCTCGACGTGGATCTCCAGCGCGCGGCCCAGAAGTCCGTCACGCAGGGGCTGACGACGCTCGAGAAGAATTACCGGCGGCTCGCCGCCAACGCGAAGGCGGCGGAGCCCCTGCAGGGGGCGCTCATCGTGCTCGAGCCGCGTACCGGGGCCGTCAAAGCCTTCGTCGGGGGGCGCGACTACCGTCTCTCGCAGTTCAACCGGGTCACGCAGGCGCACCGGCAGCCGGGGTCCCTCTTCAAGCCCTTCGTCTATCTCGCGGCCTTCGCGCGCCGCGACCTGGAGACGCCGGTCACGCCGGCCACGATCCTGGAGGACACGCCGATCACCGTGACCTGGGACAAGGGGGGAGAGGACGAGCAGTGGAGTCCTCATGACTACGACGGAGAGTACCGGGGCGCCATGTCCGTGCGCCGGGCCCTGGAGCTCTCGATCAACGTCCCGACCGTGCGGGCGGCTCTGACCGCAGGGCTGCCGGCCGTGCTCGCGACGGCCCGCGCCGCCGGCGTCGGCTCGCGGCTGCGCCCCTACCCCTCCGTCGCCCTCGGGGCGTTCGAGGTCTCGCCGCTCGAGATCGCGTCGGCCTACGCGGTCTTCGCCAACGGGGGCGTGCGGGTGGACCCGATCGCGATCGTGGGCGTCGAAACGAGCGACGGGCGCGTGCTCGACCGGAAGGAGACGCCCCTGAAGCCCGCCCTCCCCGCCGACGCCGTCTTCCTGGTGGACTCGCTCATGAGGGGGGCCGTGGACCGCGGCACGGCCTCCGCCGCCCGCTCCGGCGGAGTGCGCGGAGTGCTCGCCGGAAAGACCGGCACGACCAACGACTACCGGGACGCCTGGTTCATCGGCTTCTCGCCGCGCTTCCTGGCGGCCGTCTGGGTCGGATACGACGACAACCGCCCGATCCGGCTGACCGGCACGCAGGCGGCCGTGCCGATCTTCGCCGATTTTTCCCGCTCCGTGCCCGCCCAGCTCTTCGCGGAGAGCTTCCCCGTGCCTTCCGACATCGTGACCGCGGAGATCGATCCGGAGACCGGCGGTCTCGCGACCCCTCAATGCCCGCAGCGCATGACCGAGGTCTTCATCTCCGGAACGCAGCCGCGCGTTGATTGTCCGCTGCACCGCGTGTCCGGAGCGCTGCCGGTCGAGGGAGCCTTCGATTAGGAGGGGGTTTCAGGTTTCAAGTTTCAGGTCTCAGGAGCTGGCGCCTTCATGGAACTTGAGACCTGAATCCTGAAACCCGCTCTGATAAATTGAACGGTTCCATGAGCCGGCCTCTCTCTCCTTCACAGGTGATTCGCATCAACGGCGCTCGCACCCACAACCTCAAGGACGTGTCGGTCACGATTCCGATCGGGAGTCTGACGGTCATCACGGGGGTCTCGGGGTCGGGAAAGTCTTCGCTGGCGTTCGACACGCTGTACGCGGAGGGACAGAGGCGCTACGCGGAGTCGCTGTCCACGTACGCGCGGCAGTTCCTGGAGCGGCTGGACCGTCCCGACGTGGACTCGATCGAGCCGGTGCCTCCGGCCATCGCGCTGGAGCAGAAGAACGGCGTGAGGAACGCGCGCTCGACGGTGGGGACCCAGACGGAGATCTACGACTCGCTGCGGCTCCTTTTCGCGCACGGGGGCGCGACGTTCTGCCCCGCCTGCGACGTGGCCGCCGTCCCCGGAGGCGTGGACCGCGCGGTCGAGGAGCTCCTCCGGTCCGAGACGGGCGCCCGGGTCACGCTCGTGGCGCCCCTGCCGTGGCGCCGGGAGGGGAACGGCCGCCGCTCCCGCAAGAGCGCGCGGGACGACCGCATCCGCCTGGAGGAGTTGAAGCGCGCCGGTTTCTTCCGGGCCCTGTCTTCCGGCGGAGAGACGGTGGAGATCAGCGACGATGTCGAGCCGCTCCTGGACGCCGAAGGGCGCCTGCCCGTGGTGGTGGGGCGATTCGTCCTCCGGGAGGAGTCGCGCGCGGAGATCGCGGCCGCGGCGGACTCGGCCTTCGCGATGGCGGGATCGCTCACGGCCGTCTTCGAGGACCGCGCGCGGACGTTTCGCCGCGGGCTCCATTGCCCCGGCTGCGGCGCCGACTTCCGCGACCCCACGCCCGCGCTCTTCGCGTTCAATTCGCCGCTCGGCGCCTGCCCGGTCTGCCAGGGTTTCGGCCGGGTCATCGGCGTGGACCTTGAGAAGGTCATCCCGGACGCCGCGCTGACCCTCTCCGACCGGCCCGTCGCCCCGTGGAACACGCCGGCCTACGAGTCGGCCTACGACGATCTCTTCCGGGCCTGCCGCCGCTACTCGGTCCGCACGGACATCCCGGTCGCGAGGCTCTCGGCGCACGAGCGTGAGGTCCTGATCAAGGGGAGGGGAGAGTTCTACGGCGTCAACGGCTTCTTCGACTGGCTCGAGACGAAGCGGTACAAGATCCACGTGCGCGTGCTGCTCGCGCGGTACCGCGCGTACACGCTCTGTCCCGAATGCCGGGGAGGCCGGCTGACGGCGGCGGCGCTCTCGGTGCGCCTGCGCGGCCGGACGATCGCGGACTTGTCGGAGCTTCCGCTGGCGCAACTCAAGCAGTGGTTCGACGACCTGACGCTCTCGGCGGCCGAGGACGAGCGGCTCTCCTCCATCGTCTCCGAGATCCGCTCGCGGGTGCGCTACATGAACGAAGTCGGCCTCGAGTACCTGACGCTCTCGCGCGCCGCGCGGACCCTCTCGGGGGGCGAGGCGCAGCGCATCGGCCTCGCCTCCGCCCTGGGAGGGGCGCTGACCGGAACGCTCTACGTCCTGGACGAGCCGACGATCGGCCTGCACGCCGCCGACACGCGCCGGCTCCTCGTGATCCTGCGGCGCCTGGCCGACCGGGGCAACACGGTCGTCGTCGTCGAGCACGACCCGGAAGTCATCGAGGCGGCCGACCGCGTGATCGACCTGGGCCCTGGCGCCGGAAGCCTCGGCGGCCGCCTCCTCTTCGAAGGTACCCCCCGCGCTCTCGCGCGCGTGAAGTCCTCCGCGACAGGAGACCTCCTGCGCTCCCGCGATCACAAATCACAAATCACAAATCACAAATCTCCGGCCGGCGCCGCCGCCGGCCGTCTGGTTCCCTTCCGCCGGACGGAAGGCGCCATCACGGTTTTCGGTGCGCGCGAGCACAACCTGAAGAACCTGACGGTCCGTTTCCCTCTCGGGCGCCTCCTCGCCGTCTCGGGCGTCTCGGGGTCCGGGAAATCCACGCTCGTCCGGGACATCCTCTACAACTCCTACGCGCGCCGCGTCAAAGGCCTCGTGGCGCTCGACGTCGGGGCGCACGACCGGATCGAAGGAGTGGAAAGCGTCGGCGATCTGCTGCTCGTGGACCAGAGCCCGCTCGGCCGGTCCGCGCGCTCGAACCCGGTCACGTACGTCAAGGCCTGGGACGAGATTCGGCAGGTCTTCGCCCGCACGGCGCGCGCGGTCTCCCGCGGCATCACGGCGCGCGATTTCTCGTTCAACTCGGCGGGCGGCCGCTGCGAGATGTGCCGCGGCACGGGGTGGCAGACGATCGACATGCAGTTCCTGGCCGACGTGACGGTGCGATGCGACGCGTGCGACGGCCGGCGGTTCCAGAACCGCGTCCTCTCCATCCGCTACCGGGGGAAGAACATCGGAGACGTCCTCGCCATGACGGTCTCGGACGCTTCCGTGTTCTTCGCCGGCGAGCCGAAGATCGTCCGGCGGCTGCAGCCGCTCGCGGAGACGGGCCTCGGCTACGTGACGCTCGGCCAGCCGACGGCGACGCTTTCGGGCGGCGAGGCGCAGAGGTTGAAGCTCGCGTCCTTCATCGACGCGCGGCCGCCGTCGGGCCGCGGCACGCTCTTTCTCTTCGACGAGCCGACCACGGGGCTTCATGCCTCGGACGTCGAGAAGCTGCTCAAGACCCTGCGGCGCCTGATTTACCTGGGCCACTCGGTCCTGGCGATCGAGCACAACCTGCAGTTTCTCGCGGCCTGCGACTGGATCGTGGACCTGGGGCCCGGGGGAGGGGAGAAGGGAGGAGCGGTCGTGGCGGAAGGCCCTCCCGAGGAGGTCCGGCGAAACCCGTCGAGCCTGACCGGCCGGTTCCTCGCCGAGCTCGCCGCCCCGCCGCCTCCGGACTCGCGCCGCGCGGGGATGACGAAGTAGGTCGGTTCCCGGTGCCCGGTGCCCGGGAACTCAGGGCGCCTTGGTGCTGGACTCCTGGAGGAACTGGCGGAGCCGCTCGGGACCGCCGTAGCCCTGCATTTTCGCGATCGGCCGGCCGTCGGGAGCGGCCACGACGAGAGTGGGGAAGGCGCCAACGGAATAGCGCCGCTCGAGATCGTCGATCGCGGGCGGGTTCTTTCCCTCTTCCTGCTCGCGGTCCACGATGCGCGCCGGCATGTAGGAGCGGTTGACCATCGAAGCGATCTGGGGGTCGCCCCAGCCTTCGGTGTCGAGGCGATGGCAGGGCCCGCACCAGGCCGCGGTGAAGTCGTAGAGCACCGGCTTCCCCGCGCCGCGGGCCGCCGCCTCCACCTCTCCCGGCGCCTGCCACCGGACGAGGCCGGCTCCTTCGTCGCCGCTCTGCCGGCCGGGCAGGCCCGTGACGATGCGCCAGAGGACGGCCGCGGCCACGACGGCGAGGACGATGAGCGGAATCCTCGACCGCGACCCGTCTCTGCGGGGCGCGCTCGCGGGGACGGGGCCGGGCTCTGTCGTCACGGCAGCCCCGGTCCCCTTCCGGCGACACCCCGGCCCGGGGCTCCCGGGGGCCGGCCGAACCGACCGGACCTCTTCGACACGCCGGACACTCGGATCATCGAACCTCGCAGGATACCAAGGAGGGACCGAAAACCGGGAGATCCCGCCCTCGATTTCCGTCTTCCGATTTCCGATTTCCGGCCCGGCGTCGCGCCGGCGGGAATACATGTTAGATTCTGGCGCTTTTTTACGTCCGCTGGCCGAATGATCGAAGTTCAGAATCTCACGAAGCGATACGCGGCGCAGGTCGCGGTTTCCGGCGTCTCCTTTTCCGTCAGGCAGGGGGAGATCGTGGGATTCCTCGGCCCCAACGGCGCCGGAAAGACGACGACCATGCGCGTCCTGACCGGCTTCCTCCCCCCCTCGGAGGGGAGGGCGAGCGTGGCGGGCTACGACGTCGTGAGCGAGTCCCGGCAGGCGCGCGCCAACCTCGGCTATCTCCCCGAGTCCGCCGCTCTCTACCCGGAGATGCGCGTGCGCGAGTACCTCGCGTACCGCGCGAGGCTCGAGGGCCTCGCCGGCCCAGGGGTGAAGAGGCAGGTGGACGAGATCATCGGACTCTGCCTGCTCGAGGAGGTCGCGGACCGGAAGGTCGAGAACCTCTCCCGCGGGTACCGGCAGCGCACCGCGCTCGCCGGGGCGCTCGTTCACAGGCCGCCGGTCCTGATCCTGGACGAGCCGACCGTGGGGCTCGACCCGGCCCAGATCATCAAGATCCGCGAGATGATCCGCTCGCTCGGCCGCGAGCGCGCGGTCCTTCTCTCTACCCACATCCTCCCGGAGGTGGACGCGGTCTGCGACCGCGTGCTGATCATCGACCGGGGGCGGATCGTGGCTGAAGGGACGCCGCAGGAGCTGCGCCGGCGCCTGGCCGGGTCGAACGTCATTCGCGCCGCGTTCAAGGGGGAGGTCGCCGCCCGGGAGTCCCTCGGAGGCCTCGCCGGCGCCGTCACCGTCGAAGAGAGCTCGGCCGACGGGGAGACCCGCGTGCGCGTCGAGTGCGCGGACGGGGCCGACCTGTCCGAGGAGATCTTCCACCTCGCGGTCGCCCGGGGATGGGTCCTGCGGGAGCTCTCCCGCGAGGGGCTTTCCCTCGAGGATGTTTTCGTGCGCCTCACCCGGCACGATCAGCCCTCCGCCTCCGCTGAAGCTACGGCGGACCAACCCGCGCCTCCTGAAGCCGGGGTGTCCGCCTCCGCTGAAGCTACGGTGGACCAACCCGCGGGGGCGGACAACCTGTCCGCCGAAGCCTCGGCGAAGGCCGAGGCGGAGGCGGAGTGAGAAGGTTTTTCGCGATCGTGGGGCGCGAGTGGCGCGCGTACTTCCTCTCGCCGCTGGCCTACGTCATCCTCGCGGCGTTCCTGGTGATGAACGGGCTCATCTTCTACGCCATCGTGACGTTCCTGAACGCGCCCAACGCGCCGAAGGGACAGGCGCTCCCGTACCTCTTCACCAACACGTACTTCTGGATCTTCAATCTCTTCATCGTGCCGATCATCGCGATGCGCCTCTTCGCCGAGGAGCGCAAGAGCGGCACGATCGAGATCCTCCTGACCTCGCCCGTCACCGAGACGGAGGTCGTGCTCGGCAAGTGGATCGGCGCGCTCGGCTTTTTCCTGACGCTCTGGGCCCCCACGCTCATCTACGTGTGGATCCTCCGCTCGCAGACGCCGATCGACCTCGGCCCGGTGGCCTCCGGCTACCTCGCCATCGTCCTGCTCGGGGCGTACTTCCTGTCGGTCGGCACGTTCGCCTCGACGCTGACGAAGAACCAGATCATCGCGGCGATCCTGGCCTTCGGCATGCTCATCCCGATTTTCTCCGCCGGCCTCGCCGAGAACATGATCAACGACCCGGGCAAGCGCGACGTGCTCTCCTACTTCAACCTCTGGGACCACATGGACGAGTTCGCGCGGGGGATCGTGGACAGCCGCCGGCTCGTCTACTACCTCTCGGCGACGGTCCTGTTCCTGTTTCTCTCCGTCGTGTCGCTGACCGCGAAGAAGGAGCGGCCGTGAGCCGCCCGTCGGCGGCGCGGGCGGGGGCGGGCGCGGCCGGCATCGTGCTGCTCCTCGCGCTGTTCGCCGGGGTCAACTACCTCGGCGCCCGGCACTGGTTCCGAGGAGACTGGACCAAGACCCGCCTCTTCTCCCTCTCCGAGACGACGAAGAAGATCCTCGGCGGCCTGACGAAGCCGGTCCAGATCACCGTCTTCATGACGCGCGGCTCGCGGCTCTACCAGCCGGTTTCGGAGCTGCTCTCGCGCTACCGCACGGCGTCGCCGAAGGTCGAGGTCGAGTTCCTGGACCCGGAGCGCAATCCCCTGCGGGCCGAGGCGCTCGTCAAGCAGTTCGGCATACGCCAGAACACGGTCGTCTTCCGGTCGGGCGACCGGAAGAAATACGTCGAGGAAGACAAGCTCGCGGACTTCGACTTCTCGGGCGCCCAGATGGGGGCGGCTCCGCAGATCAAGTCGTTCAAGGGGGAGGAAGCGTTCACGTCGGCCATCCTGGACGTCACCGAGAAGACCGTCTCGAAGATCTACTTCTCCACCGGGCACGGCGAGCCGACGATCGATTCCCAGGAGCGCGGGCGCGGCTTCGGCCAGGCCAAGCAGCTGCTCGAGCGGGAGAACCTCTCCGTGGCGTCCTGGGACTCCCTCGGCAAGGGCTCGATCCCCGCCGACGCCGCGGTCGTCGTCGTCGCCGGGCCGCGGGCGGCGTTCCTCGAGCCGGAGGCCTCCGCGCTCAAGAGCTATGCGGACGGGGGAGGCCGGGTCCTCCTGATGCTCGATCCGGTTCTGCCCCAGCCGGGCTCCCCGGAGAGCGACCTGGGGCTGGGGAATTTTCTCGCGGCCTACGGCGTGAAGCTCGGCGCCGACATCGTGATCGACCCGGCCAACGCGGTGCCGATGGTCGGGCCCGAGACGCTGATCGCGTCGAGCTACGGCAGCCACGCGATCGTGCGGTCCCTGTCGGAGGAAGGCCTTCCGATCGTCTTCCCGCTCGCCCGCTCCGTCTCGAAGCCGGACAAGCCGCCGGAGGGCTTCACCGAGACGATGCTCGCGCAGACGAGCAAGGACGGATGGGGAGAGACGTCCCTGACGAAGCTCGAGGCCGTCCAGAAGGACAAGGACGACACGCCGGGCCCCGTGACGATCGCCGTCGCCGTGGAGTCGGTGAAGAAAGAGAAAGAGAAGGACCCGAAGGCCCCCGCGAAGCCCTTCCGCCTCGTCGTCGTCGGCAACTCCCGCTTCGCGACCAACGGGAGCCTCGGCAACGCGGGCAACGCCAACCTCTTCCTGAACGCGGTCAACTGGCTCTCGGGACAGGAGCGGCTCGTCGGGATCGCGCCCAAGACCCCGGAGCAGGCCTCCCTGGCGCTGACGCGGGCGCAGGTCAACCGGATCGGCCTCTTCGCGATCCTCGGGCTTCCCGGCTTCGCCATCGTGCTCGGCGTCTGGGTCTGGTACCGGCGCCGCGACTGAGGGAGTGCGCCGCCGATGTCTCCCAGGAAGCTCATCGTCCTGACGGCGCTCGTCGTCGCCCTCTTCGCGTTCGTCTTCTTCTTCGAGCGCAAGATGCCGACGACGGCGGAGCGGCAGCAGAAGGGGGACCTCATCTGGGACCTGCCGGAGGAGCGCATCGAGTCGGTCCGGCTCGAGCGGCCGTCCGGAGTGCTGGAGCTCGCGCGCAGCGGCGCGAGCTCCTGGAGACTCGGCAAGCCGGACTCGTATCCGGCCGACGGCTTCGCCGCGTCGGACCTCGTTTCTCAGCTGGCGCGGTTGAAGCGCGCGGGGGGCGACGCCTCCGGAGCGCGCCCCGAGGACTACGGCCTGAAGACCCCCTCGGCGAAGGCCACGATCGTCTGGAAGGAGGATCCGAAGTCGAGCAAGAAGCTGTCGCGCACGCTGGAGTTCGGCATCGAGATCCCGGGCACGGACGGCACGGCGGCGCGCGTGGCCGGCTCGGATTCCGTTCTCTTCGTTCCGACCTCGCTCGCCTCGGCCGTCAAGAAGGGCGCCGACGAGTTCAAGAGCAAGGAGGTCTTCGGGTCTCCGTCTTCGGACACCGCGCGGCTGGAGGTGGACCGGGGGCGGGGCCGCCTCTCCTTCGCGAAGAAGGACGGGATCTGGTGGATGAGCCGGCCGATCTCCGACCTGGCCGAGAACGACCCGGTGGAGAAGCTCGTCGGAGCCCTGACGGCCCTGCGCGTCCTCGACTTCGTTCCCTCGCCGCCGGGGCAGGGCCTGGCCTCCCTGGGGCTCGCCCCGCCGCTCTTCCACGTCGTCCTCTCCGACGCGAAGGGACCGGGAGTCTCCGTCGATTTCGGCTCCACCCGGTCGGATGGAAATTCGATCTACGCCCGGCGCGAGAGCCAGGTCTTCACCGTCGCCAGCACGATCGGGGACGACCTCTCCCGGGAAGCCGAGGCGTTCCGGGAGCCTCGCCTTCTCCGCTTCGACCGCGGGTCGGTCTCGCAGGTGGACGGCGCGTTCGCCAAATCCAGCTATTCCCTCGCGCGGGGCGAGGGGGGTTGGAGCGTGGCCGGGCGGGCCGTGACCGCGCCTCCGGTGGACGACCTCCTCTCCGCGCTCCTCGACGTCAAGAGCAAGTCTTTCCTGGACGACGCGGAAGGCAAGGCCCTCGCCTCGGCGGCCCCCGCGGCGACGGTCACCGTGAAGCTCCCGACCGGCGAGCCCTGGATCCTGCGGTTCTACCCGAAGGGAGCGGAGGCGCAGGCGACCGTCAGCGGCCGCCCGGGAGCCTTCCTCCTCGCGGCCGATCCGATTCTCAAGCTCGAAGCCGCCTTCCAGAAGGCCGCGACCCCGGCGCCGATACCGCCGCCGACCGGACCACCGGCGAAGCCCGCCACTCCCGCCGCGAAGAGGTAGTTTCAGGTTTCAAGTTTCAAGCTTCAGGAGGTCAAGCCTGGAACCTGAAACCTGGAACTTGAAACCGCCGGGCGGCGCCTCAGCGCCGGCCGGTCAGGTGGGGCGGCTTCTGGTCGGCCTCGGCCTCCAGGGCCGCGATCCGCTTCTTGCGCTCCCGCTCCTTCATGTCGGTCGCCTTCGTCTTCTTCTGCTTGGCCTTCGAGAACATGGTCGACACGGCGAGCGGTATTCCCCATCCCTTCGGGGCCTTGACCCGGCGGGCCGTCGCCCCCCAGAAACTGGTCTTCTTGAACTTGGCCTCGGAGAGGTCGGCGTTGGCGAGATCGGCCCCGCCCAGGTTCGCCCGGGTGAAATCGGCCCCGATGGCGCGCGCGAAGCGCAGGTCCGCCTCCTCCAGGTTCGCGTCGGTGAAGTTGGCGCCGACGAGGAGGGTCCCCGACAGGTCGGCGTCGAAGGCGCGGCACTCCGAGAGGTTGGCGCGCTTCAGGTTCGCGAGCCGGAAGTTGCTGAGTGAGAGGTCCGCGCGGGAGAGGTTCACTTCCTGGGCCTGGGCCTCCGAGGCGTCGCAGTTGGCGAACCGCGCGCCCACGAACGAGTAGACCTTCAGGTTCGTGCGCGACAGGATCGCCTTGGAGAGGTCCGCGCCCTGCATGTTGGCGCTCGTGAAGCGCGCCGAGCGCAGGTCCACCTCCATCATCTTCGCGTCCGCGAAACTGACCTTCTCGCCGGTAGCGTCGAGGAAGATCGCGCGCTTCAACTCCGTCTTGCGCAGCTTCGCGCGATCCAGGCACGCGCCGGAGAAGTCGGTCTCGACGGCCGAGGCGAGCTCCAGGTCCGCGTCGGTGAAGTCGGCCCCCTCGCAGTTGGCGGCGTTCAGGGCCGCCTGGCGCAGGATGGCGCGGACGAACTTGGCCCGCCGCAGGTCGGCGCCCGTCAGGTCCGCGGTCTTCAGGTTCGCCGCCGTGAAATCCGCGTTGGGAAAGGAGCCGCGGGCAAGCGTGACCCCCTCGAAGAGGGAGCGCGAGAGATCGGCGCCGTCGAAGTGGGCTCCCGTCGTCTTGACGCCGCGGAAACTGACGTCGGAGACGGTCGCGCCGGCGAGGTTCGCCTCCGTGAGATTGGAGCCGTCCATGTGGGTCCGCGAGAGGTCGGCGCCGGCGAGGTTGGCCCCGACGAACGAGCAGCCCTGCAGCGACGCGGACCGGAAGCGCGCGCCGGCGAGGAAGGCCTTCGAGAAGTCGAGGAAGTCCAGCACGCAGTTCTCGAAGAGGGCGCCGGGGGCCGAGGCCCCTTCGATCGTCGCTTCGACGAGAACGGCGCGGGACAGATCGGCCCCGGACAGGGACGTGCCCTGGAGATCCGCCCGCGAGAGGTCGGCGCGCTTCAGGTCCTTGTTCGAGAGGTCCTTGCCCGAGAGATCGGCCGCCGTCAGGTCCGGCGTGACGTTGACGTTGCGGCCCCTCCAGGCGTTCCATTCGTCCGACAGGAGCAGCACGACGTGCTCGGGATTGGGCATGAAGGTGATTGTAAGAGAAGTTGCTACAATTGCGCGAAATGAGCACTCTCGCCCCGCTGGCGGCGGCGCCGCCCAAGGCGACCGACCGGATTCGCAGGGCCCTGCTCGGCGGGCACCCGATCATCTACATCCAGACGTGGGAAGAGTCGCGCGTCGAGCGGCTGACGCAGCACCTGGCCAAGACCTTCTTCGGCCAGCCGGCCCCGTGCGGCATCTGGTCCGTCGTGGACGGCCTGGTCGTGGACGGCGTGCCGGTGCCGGAGACCCGCGACCCGCTGCGCGTCCTCGAGGCGATCCTCCAGGCCTCGGGAAAGGGCTTCTACCTGCTCAAGGACTTCCCGACCTCGCCCGACGGGCGCCCGGAGGTCGTGCGCCGGCTGCGCGACCTCTACCGGGGGTTGAAGGACCGCGGCCGGCACGTTCTGCTCGTCTCGCCGCTCCTGGCGATCCCCGAGGAGGCGAAGAAGGAGATCTACGTCGTCGAGTACGAGCTGCCGGACGAAGCGGAGATCACGCGCATCATCGAGGGGGTCATGCGCCGCCGGGGCGGGGCTTCCCTCGAGGAGACGGCCGTCCGGCGGCTGTCGCTGGCGATGCGCGGGCTGACGGCCGACGAGATCGGGCACCTGCTTTCCAAGGTGTTCGCGCAGCGCCAGTCCTTCGACGAAAGCGCGTTCCTCGAGGTCCTGGCCGAGAAGGAGCAGATGTCGAAGAAGGAGGGGGTGCTCGAGTTCGTGCCTCCCCGCTTCTCGATCGAGGACATCGGCGGCTACGAGACTCTGAAGACGTGGCTCAAGAAGCGCCGGACGCTCTTCTCCAAGGAGGCGCTCGACGCCGGCATTCCCATCCCGCGCGGCGTCCTCCTGATGGGGATCTCCGGCTGCGGCAAGAGCCTCGCCGTCAAGACGATCTCGACCCTCTGGAACCTCCCGCTCTTCCGCCTCGACATGAACGCGGTCTTCGGCACTCCCAATCCCGAGTCCACTTTTCTCAAGGCGCTGCGCTCGGTGGAAGCGGTCTCGCCGGCGGTGCTCTGGATCGACGAGATCGAGATGGGCGTGGGGGGCTACCGGGAGGGAGGAGACGCCTCGATGTCCCGGATCTTCTCCGGCTTCCTGACGTGGATGCAGGAGAAGAGCGCCTTCGTGTTCGTCGCGGCCACGGCCAACCGGATCCAGCTCCTCCCGGCCGAAGTCATCCGGAAGGGGCGTTTCGACCAGGTCTTCTTCGTGGACCTGCCCAACGAGGAGGAGCGCAAGGCGATCTTTGCGATCCACTTGAAGAAGAACCGCTGCGACCCGGGGAAGTTCGACCTCGTCTTCTTGGCGAAGGCCACGAAGGGGTGGAACGGAGCGGAGATCGAGCAGATCGTCGTCTCCTCCGTCGTGGACGCCTACTCGGAGAACCGGGAGCCGACCGAGGACGATCTCCACAAGGTCATCTCGTCGACCGTCCCCCTCGCCATCACGATGGAAGAACAGATCAAGGCGATCAAGAGCTGGGCGCACGACCGAGCGCTGAACGCGTCGCGGCCCTGACGGGCCGCGCTGCGGTCCAAAGTCCAAAGTCCAAGGTCCAAAGTAGCCTCAGGGCTTGGCGCTACCTTGGACTTTGGACCTCGGACCTTGGACAGCGCGCGTCAGCGCACTAGTTTCTGGTGGCGTCCAGGTCCCCCGGGCGGAAGGGCGCGAGGAACTGGATCCTCCTCTGCCACTCGAGCATGCGGCCGACGAGCGTGCCGAAGCGGCCCGAGAGGGAGTCGGTCTCGAGCCACGCCTGCAGCTCCTCGGGCGTGTAACGCAGGCGCAGGGCCATCTCCGAGGCGAGGCGCTCGGGAGAGAGGAGGCCGTCGGGGATCGCCGGGAGATCGAGATGCCGCCGGATCTTCTCGAAGAGTCCGAGCGCCATCCGCGAGACGCGCACCTCCTCGTCGCGGCTTCCGAACGGGATCGACGCGATCTCCTCGACGCTGGCCGTGCGGTAGGGGGTCCCCGCGGGCTCTTCCCTGAGGATGCGGTATCGGTAGCGCCCCTCGAGCAGGATGTTGTAGCGGCCGTCGTCCAGCTCCTCGGTCTCGACGATCTCGCCGGCGCCGCCGACCTCGTGCACGGCCGGGCTCTTCCGGTTCTCCTCCCAGCCGGGCTTCAGCTTCGCCATGCCGATCATGCGGTTGCCGCCGAGGGCGTCGGCGATCATCGCGAGGTATCGCGGCTCGAAGATGTGCAGGGGGAGGATCGTCCCCGGCAGCAGGACCACGCCGGGGAGGGGGAAGAGCGGGATCTTCCTCGTCATCGCCTCGCGGCTCCCGAACCGGACAGCTCCAACACGTATGCCACTGTCTGTCGGATCTCCTCGTCGGTGAGTTTACCTGCGAACTTCGGCATCGGATCGTGGCCCCGGCGGATCTGCCGCTCGATCGCTTCGGCGCTTCCGTCCGCGCGCCAGACGCCGTCGATCAGGTTCGCATACCGGAACCGCCCGCCCGTGACCGTCTTGCCGTCCCCGTTGGTGTTGTGGCAGGAGGCGCACTTGCTCTCGAAGATCCTCCGTCCGGCCGCGAGGTCGCCCGTCCGCCCGTCGGCGACCGGCAGGGGTTTCTCCCGGCAGCAGACCCCCGCGCACGTCAGCGTCAGGACGAGGATCGCGCGTCGGATCATGGGCGCGAGTCTAACGAGGATCGTCCGGGAACAGGGAGGTCTCTAATCTCCGCCTGAGCGATCGAATCAACCCCTACCACCTACCACCTATCACCTTCTCCCTGATACCTTCTCCCCATGGCGGACCTGAGTAATCGGCTCCCCGAGAACGCCGCTGGAAAGTACTACGTGGACACGCAGTGCATCGATTGCGACGTCTGCCGGGTCACCGCCCCCGGCAACTTCCAGCGCCACGAGGAGAAGGCGTTCTCCTTCGTCTCCCGCCAGCCGGCCGGCCCCGAAGAAGAAGCGCAGTGCCAGGAGGCGATGGACAGCTGCCCGGTGGAGGCGATCGGCACCGACGGGAGCTGAGGGGTTTCAGGTTTCAGGTTTCAAGTTTCAAGAGGCGCCAGCTCCTGAAACCTGAAATTTGAAACCTGAAACTTCATTTGGTGAGCTGCTTGAAATATTCGATCGTCCTGGCCAGCCCTTCTTCCAGTTTCACCTTCGGTTCCCATCCCAACAACGCGCGCGCCCGGCCGATGTCGGGCTGGCGGACCCTCGGATCGTCCACGGGGAGGGGCTTGAAGACGATCTGACTGGCGGTTCCGGTCAGTCTCTGGATGGTCTTCGCGAAGTCGAGCACGGTGAGCTCGCTCGGGTTCCCGATGTTGACCGGGTCCGCCTCGCCGGAGAGGAAGAGGCGGTAGATCCCTTCGATCAGGTCCGACACGTAGCAGAACGAGCGCGTCTGCGAGCCGTCGCCGAAGACGGTCATCGGTTCGCCCGCGAGCGCCTGGCCGATCAGCGCGGGGACGACGCGGCCGTCGCGCGGCCGCATCCGCTCGCCGTAGGTGTTGAAGATGCGGACGATCCGGGTGTCCACGCCGTGGGCTCGCCGGTAGGCCATCGTCATGGCTTCGGCGAAGCGCTTGGCCTCGTCGTAGACGCCGCGGGGCCCGATCGGGTTGACGTTGCCCCAGTACGTCTCGGGCTGCGGGTGCACGAGCGGGTCTCCGTACACTTCGGAGGTCGAGGCGAGCAGGAAGCGGGCCTTCTTGGCCATCGCGAGGCCGAGGGCGTTGTGCGTCCCGAGCGACCCCACCTTCAGCGTCTGGATCGGCAGCTCCAGGTAGTCGATCGGCGAGGCGGGCGACGCGAAATGGAGGACGCCGTCGAGCGCGCCCTCGATCGTGATGAATTGCGTGACGTCGTGGCGGACGAACCGGAACCCCGGCTCTCCGGAGAGGTGCTCGATGTTGCGAAGATTGCCCGTCACGAGGTTGTCCATCGCGACGACCTCGTGCCCGAGCGTGAGCAGCTTGTCGCAGAGGTGGCTGCCCAGGAACCCCGCGCCCCCCGTCACGAGGACGCGCACTAGGAGCGTCTCCGACCGGGCCGTGAAACGTGAAACGTAAGACGTAAAACGTGGCTCGCGTTCGGGCCTCGTTTCTCGTTTGACGTCTTACGTCTTACGGCTCCGGTCATGGCCGTCCCACGCCGGTGTAGCTCCAGCCGGCGGCTCGGAGCTCGTCCGGGTCGTAGACGTTGCGCAGGTCGATCATCGTCCGGGCGCGAACCGCCCGGGCGAGCCTCTCCAGGTCGAGGGCCCGGAACTCGTTCCATTCTGTCGCGATCACGACGAAGTCGGCGCCCTCGGCGCAGTCGTAGGCGTCGCGGGCGTAGTGGAGCCGGGGGAAGAGGGCCTTCGTGTTCTCCATCGCCGCGGGATCGAACGCCCGGACGGAGACACCGGCCCGGACGAGGTCCGCGACGACCGCGAGAGCGGGGGACTCGCGGATGTCGTCCGTCTCGGGCTTGAAGGAGAGACCCAGGACGGCCGCCGTCCTGCCCGCGAGGGTCCCGACGGCCCCCTCGATCTTCCCGAGCATCCGCGCCTTCGTCCGGGCGTTGACCCGGATGGTCGCCTCGATCAGCTCGAACGTCGTGCCGAGGTTGCGGGCGATGTCGGCCGCGGCGGACGTGTCCTTGGGAAAGCAGGAGCCCCCGAAGCCGGGACCGGCCCGCAGGAAGCGGGACCCGATCCTCGGGTCGAGGCCCATCCCGGTGGCGACGTCCTGGACGTCGGCGCCCATGAGCTCGCAGAGCTGCGCGATCTCGTTGATGAAGGAGATCTTGACGGCCAGGAAACCGTTCGACGCGTACTTGATCAGCTCGGCGGAGGCGACGTCGGTGATGACGAAGGGGGTCTCGCGCAGGAAGAGCGGCTTGTAGACCTCCTTCATGATCTCGATCGCGCGGGAGTCGGAGGCCCCGATCACGATCCGGTCCGGGTGGATGAAGTCGTTGACGGCGGAGCCCTCGCGCAGGAACTCGGGGTTGGAGACGATGGAGAACTCGAACCGCCCGTTCTTCTCCCGGATGATGTCGGAAATCATCTTCCCGGTGCCGGTCGGAACGGTGGACTTGGTGACGACGACCTTGTAGCTGTTCATGTGCTCGGCCACCGCCTCGGCGACCTGGCGCACGAAGGTCAGGTCGGGAGAGCCGTCCGGCCGGGGCGGCGTGCCCACCGCGATGAAGATGACGAGCGCGCTCTCGATGCCCGCCTTGAGGTCCGTCGTGAAGCGCAGGCGCCCCTTCTTCTCGTTGCGCGCCACGAGCTCCTCGAGCCCCGGCTCGTAGATCGGGATGACCCCGCTGCCGAGCGCCGCGATCTTCGCCTCGTCCTTGTCCACGCAGATCACGTTCATGCCGAGGTCGGCCAGGGCCGCTCCCGTCACCAGCCCGACGTACCCGGTCCCCACCATGCAGATGTTCAACTCACGTCTCCTGCCGCGGCGCGAAGCGCCGCCGCAAGAACCCCCTCTCCCCAGGGGAGAGGGGCGGGGTGAGGGGGAATCGTCGCGGCCACAGTTCTCTGCGGCGCCGCCTCAGGAACTCCCTCTCCCCCGGGAGAAGGCGGAGGGCCCGGACGCTCGTCAAGCCGACTCTCTCCTCTTTTCCCGCCGGTACCACTCGACGCTCCTTCGCAGCCCTTCCTCGAGGGGCACCCGCGCCTGGAATCCGAGAAGCCGCTCCGCCTTCCCGACGTCCGCGTACGTCACCGGCACGTCGCCGGGCTGGTCCCCCTGCCGGTCGAGGACCGCCGTGCGGCCCGTCGCGGACTCGAGCGCGCGCACGAGGCTCTCGAGCGTGACGGGGCGCGCCCCACCCAGGTTGATGATCTCGAAGGAGAGGCGCGTGGCGAGCGCGGCCTCGACGCCGTCCAGGATGTCGTCGATGTAGGTGTAGTCGCGCCGCGATCCGCCGTCGCCGTAGAAAGGGATGGGCCGGCCCTCTTCGAGGCAGCGGATGAACCGGGCGATCGCCATCTCGGGACGCTGCCGGGGGCCGTACACGGTGAAGAAGCGCAGGCACACGGCTTCGAGCCCGTGGAGGTGATGGAACGTGAAGATGTGCAGCTCGGCGGCGCGCTTTGTCGCCGCGTAGGGAGAGATCGGCCGGTCGACGGGATCCTCCTCGGAGAACGGCAGCCGGGCGCCGGCGCCGTAGACCGACGAGGAGGAGGCGAAGAGGAACCGCGGCTTGCCCCGCGCCATCGCCGCCTCGAGCAGGCGCAGCGTTCCGAGGACGTTGACCTCCTCGTAGAGGACCGGCTCCGCGAGCGACGGCCGCACGCCCGCCCGCGCCGCCAGGTGCAGGATCGCGTCGAAGGACTCCTCGCCGAAGAGCCGTTCGAGCAGGGCGCGGTCCCGGATGTCTCCCTCGACCAGCCGGTAGTTCGCGTTGCCCGCGTGCGGGGCCACGTTCCCGCGCTTGACGGCCGGATCGTAGAACTCGTTGAAATCGTCCAGCACGACCACCCGGTCGCCCTTGCCCAGGCGCCGGTCCGCCAGGTGCGAGCCGATGAAGCCCGCCCCGCCCGTGATGAGAAGCCTCACGAGGAAGGGCGCGGCGTCGGCTGCGGGGGAGCCGGCGCCGGGGAGGCGTCCGGGGCCTCCGGCGCCGCCTTGCCGTGCTCCTCCTCGTAGACCTTCTTGATCCCGGCCTTCTGGCGGTTGCGGATCAGCCAGCGCAGGAGCTTGGACTCGTCGATCCCGATCACGAGGTGATTGGCGGCGTCGAAGATCGCCGGGTCGTTGATCAGCTTGCCGGCCGTGCCCTGGCCGGAATCGAGCTTGCGGCCGATCGAATCGAGGCTTCGGGAGAAGCCCCGCAGGTTCTGGGTGAATTCCTTGCCGAACTGCTCGTCGTGCAGCAGGATGCCGAGCGCCCCATTCCCCTTCTCGAGCTGGCCGACGACGGTGCCGAGCGAGCCGGCGGCGCCGCTCAGGTTGTCGAGGAGCGCGAAGACCTTCTTCTTGCCTTCCGGGTCGGAGAGCAGCGCGGCGAGCGCGCCGTTGCTGTTCTTCAGCCCTTCGTCCACCTTCGCGAACACGCTCTCGAGCGAGTGGAGGGCGGCCTGGAGCGAGTCCCCGGTCGCCTTGCCGTACTTCTTGTCGATCAGGAGCTTGCCGACGAGGCCCTGCCCGCCGTCGACCTTGCGCAGGATCGAGTTGAGCGACGTCAGCGTCGCGGTGAGGTTGGTGCCGAGGCGCGCGCTCTCCTCGCTGTCGGTCGTCAGGGCGCCGAGGAAACCCTTCCCCTGCTCGGTTCGGGAGAGGATGTTCTTCAGGGACCTCGCGATGCCGGAGAGATCCGCGAGGAGGTCGCCCCCGCCTTCGAGGAGCTTCTCGATTCCGGCGCCCGGCGCCTGCGGGATCCGCCCGCCGATCTCGATTTCCGGTTCCTCCGCGGTCCCCCCTTCGAGCTCGACGTACTTGTCCCCCAGCAGGCCGATCGTCTTGATCGCCGCGCGCGTCCCCTTGCGGATGCGCGGCGCGGCGCGGCGGTCCACGTCGTAAACGACCCGGACCGTGCGGTCGGCCGGGTCCGGCGAGAGGACGACCTCGAGGACATTGCCGACGGTCACGCCGTTCAACCGCACCGGGTTGCCGGCCACGAGGCCGGACGCCGAGTCGAACCGCGTCTCGTACGGGAACTTCTTCACGAAGAGGTGGGCCCTCTGCCCCACGATGAAGATGCCGATCATGACCGCGATGAGAGCGATCAGGACGACGACGCCGACCCGGAAGCGCTTGCCGACCTGGAACTCGCCGGGCATCTAAGCCTCGCTCCGCTCGGCCGGGAGGCGGAAGGCGGGAGGCGGGAGGCGGAGCGTCGTGGTGTTGCTCATGCGATCTCCTTGAAAATCAGCCTAGGCGTCCTTGACGACCTGAACGAGTCCGGTGCCGCACGGAAAACCCATGGAGCGGAAGTATTCCATCAGCACGGGGGGCCCTCCGCGGGAGGCCTCCGAAAAGGTCCCGATGAACTGGAAGCGCCCCTGGTGCAGAAACGCGAGGCGATCCGAGACGGTGCGGGCCATGACGATGTCGTGCGTGACCACGACGGACGTCGTCTTGATGCGCTTGTTGATGTCCACGATGAGGTGCCCGATCTTCTCGGAGGTCAGCGGGTCGAGGCCGGTTGTCGGCTCGTCGTAGAGGATCATCTCGGGCTCGAGCGCGATCGAGCGCGCGAGCGCCACGCGCTTGCGCATCCCGCCCGAGAGCTCCGACGGCATCTTCCGCTGCGTGCCGGGGAGCCCCACCATCGAGAGCTTCTCGGCCACCGTCTCGGCGATCTCGCGCGGGGTCTTCGTCGTGTGCTCCTTGAGGGGGAAGCCCACGTTCTGCTCGACGGTCATCGAATCGAAGAGGGCGCCTCCCTGGAAGAGCATCGCGAGACGCCTGCGGATCGGCGAGAGCTCGTCTTCGGTCAACGGGATGACGGACTGGCCGAAAACGCGGACGTCCCCCTCGTCCGGCTTCGTCAAGCCGTTGATGTGGCGCAGCGTCACGCTCTTGCCGGTGCCCGACGGCCCGAGGACGCAGAGGATCTCGCCTCGGCGGATCTGCAGGTTGACGCCGGCCAGGATCTCCTTGCCGCTGTACCTCTTCGTGACGTTCTCGAACTCGACGATCGTGTCTCCGGCCGGCGTTGCCGCCGGCCGGGCGCCCAGGGGCATGTTCGGATCGAACGTGGCCATGGCTCAGAGCGCCAGGAAGAGCTTCGTCAGGAAGAAGTCGGACACGAGCACGCAGATCGACGCGAGCACGACTGTCCGCGTCGTGGCGATGCCGACCGCGGAGGCCCCGCCCTCGACCTTCATGCCGTTGTAGCAGCCGATGAGCGCGATCTCGAAGCCGAAGAAGAACGTCTTGGACAAGCCGCTCATGATGTCGGAGATCGCGAGCGTGTTCCAGATGCTCCCCAGGTAGTCCTGCGCCGACAACTGGAGCTCGACGACGGAGATCAGCATGCCGCCCAGGATCCCGAGCAGGTCGGCCAGGGCGGTCAGGACCGGCAGCATCAGGACCGTCGCCAGGATGCGCGGCACGACGAGGCGCCGGACCGGCGAGATCGCCATGGCCCGGAGCGCGTCCACTTGCTCGGTGACCACCATCGAGCCCAGCTCCGCCGTGATTCCCGATCCCACGCGGCCCCCCACCATGAGCGCCGTCAGCACGGGGCCCAGCTCCCGCAGCAGGGAGAGGGCCACGACGCGCCCCACGAACATCTTTCCGCCGAAGGCCGCCAGGGCGTAGGCGGTTTGAAGGGCCAGCACCATGCCGGTCGAGAAGGCCGTAATTCCGGTGATCGAGAGCGACTTGACGCCGATTTCGTCGAGCTGCGTCAGGACTTCCGTGGAGTAGAAGGGGCGCGAGAGACAGCCCTGGATCGTCTGCCAGGCCATCTCCGCGAGCCCCCCGAGGTACTCCATGGCCGCCGATCCCTTCCGGCCGAAGCGGTCCACGAACCGGAGCCACCGGATGTTCCGATAGAAGATGGCCGTCGCGGACGGCTGCGGGCCGGTGAACTGGGGCTTGGGAGCGCTCATGCGAGTTGGCCGATTGTATGTTCACTTTGGTTTCGTGTAAATGTCGGGCCGGTGAAGACTTGAAGGCCCTGAGCGCGCTCCGTTCCGCCGCCGTCTGGATCGGTATCGTCCTGGCCACCTTCGGCTTCGGCCTCCCCGCCATCGCGGCCGCGTTCGTTCCTCCCCGGGGAGAGTGGTTTCTCCGCTTCGCGCGCGGCTGGGCGCGGACGATTCTCTTCTTCTCCGGGGTTCGCGTTTCCGTTCTCCGCTCGCGGCGGCTGGAAGGCGGCCGCGCCTTCGTCGTCGCCGCCAACCACGAGAGCTACAGCGACATCCTGGTGCTCCTGGCGAGCCTTCCCCTCTCGGTGCGCTTCCTGGCGAAGAGGAGCATCTTTCGCGTGCCGGTCCTGGGCTGGTCCATCCGCGCGGCCGGCTTCGTGCCGGTGGATCGCGGAAACCGGGCGCGCGGGATCTCGACCGTCGAGGCCGCGTTGAAGTTACTCAAGGCCGGAAGGTCGGTCGTCGTCTTCCCGGAGGAGACGCGGACGCGGACGGGCGAGCTCCTGCCGTTCAAGTCGGGGGCGGCGCTCCTGGCGCTGCGCTCCGGCTACCCGCTCCTCGCCGTCGGCATCGCCGGGACCCGCCGCGTCCTCCCCCCCGGCACCCTCCGGACGTCGCCCGGCCGCGTCTGCCTCTCCATCGGGCCGCCCCTCGAGATCGCCGGCCGCTCCGCCCGCGAGCGAAATGACGTGACGCGAGACCTGCGTGAGTCGATCGCCCGACTGCGCGACGAAGCCGCCGCGCGCCTGGCATCGTGTTAGCGCAAGGATCGGCAAGCACTCCGCCCCGGCGTCGGGCCGCCTCCTTCGTCGGCACGCGACAGCCCGGCCGCGACGGAAGGTTCCGGGCCGTCGCTGGTCGCTCAGTCGCAGCCAGAGCGAGGCGACCGATGTTCTCTGGCGCGCTCCTTCGCTCATCGCCTCCTTCGGGAGGCGCCCGCCGCCGGGGCTGCACCCGGACCAGGCCGATGTGAGAGCCGCGGAGCCGGCGGCGTTTCCCGGAGTCGGTGATGGGTGACGAGCATGGAAGAGCGCAGCCGGTGCCGCGGTGCGAATGCGAGGAACCCTCAGCGCCGGCCGGTTCTTGCCGTGCCGACAGGCCGGCGCGCGCCGACGCAGGGGAACGACGCGGGCTCCGCGGCGGGTTTTTCGCCGAAAGCTGATAACTTTGGGCTCTCATGTCCACGACGGCGGAGCTGACTGAAGAAAAGGTCCTCGAGGTCCTTCGGACGATCCGGTTCCCGGGGCTCTCCCGGGACATCGTGTCCTTCGGGTTCGTGAAGGAGCTTGCGATCGGAGGGGGAAACGTCTCCTTCCGGCTGGAGATCATCACGGAATCGCCGCGCGCGGCCGAGGAGATCCGGCGGGAGGCGACCGAGAAGCTGCGCTCCCTGCCGGGGGTCCACGCCGTGACGGTCCGCCTCGACGTGCAGCCGCCCGGACCCGCTCCGCCGCGGGGAGCCGCGGGAGTCCCGCCTCCTCCGGCGAACATCCTGCAGGAGGTCCGCTTCAAGGTCGCGGTCGCGTCGGGCAAGGGGGGCGTCGGCAAATCCACGGTCGCGGCGAACCTGGCGCTCGCGCTCTCGCGCGTCGGGCACACGGTGGGCCTGATGGACTCCGACATCTACGGCCCGTCGCAGCAGATGATGATGGGGATCGCCGAGAAGCCCTTCATCAACGAGGCGAACCAGATCGTGCCGATCGACCGCTACGGCGTGAAGGTCATGTCGCTCGGCTTCCTGATGGACGTGGACCAGCCGGTCATCTGGCGCGGGCCGATGGTCATGAAGGCGGTGGAGCAGTTCCTCCAGGACGTGGCGTGGGGAAGGCTCGACTTCCTGCTCATCGATCTGCCGCCCGGGACGGGCGACGCGCAGCTGACGCTGACCCAGAAGATCCATCTCTCCGGCGCCGTCATCGTCACGACGCCGCAGGACGTCTCGCTCATCGACGCGCGCAAGGGCCTCGCGATGTTCCAGAAGGTCAACGTGCCGGTCCTCGGCATCGTCGAGAACATGTCGTACTACATCTGCCCGCAATGCGGCCACCGCGAGGAGATCTTCAAGCACGGCGGCGGCCGCCGCACCGCCGAGCAGTTGAAGGTCCCGTTCCTGGGCGAGATCCCGCTCGACCCCAAGGTCGCCATCGGCGGCGACGCCGGGGAGCCCATCGTCGCCGCGGAACCGAAGTCCGGTGTGACGGCGGCCTATTTGCAAATCGCGGAGCAGATCGCGAAACAGCTCGGGGCTTAGGTGTCAGGTTGAAGGTGTCAGGTCAAATGCAGGTGTCAGGTGTCAGGTTTCAGGTTTCAGGTGGGGCCAGGCCCCGGTCCCTGACACCCGACACCTGGCACCTGACACCTGCATTTCCCCTGTCACCTTTTTCCCTGACACCTGATTCCCTCCCACCGACCGGATGCCTCCCTCCATCGAGCTGATCCAGGGCGACATCACGGACCTTGCCGTGGACGCGATCGTCAACGCGGCGAACGAGCAGCTGCAACTGGGCGCCGGGGTCGCGGGGGCGATCCGGCGAAGAGGCGGGCCTTCGATCCAGCGTGAGTGCGATCGGATCGGGAATTGTCCGGTCGGGGGAGCGGTCGTGACGGGCGGGGGCGATCTGCCGGCGCGGTGGGTGATCCATGCCGTCGGGCCGATCTGGCGCGGCGGTCAGGAGGGAGAGGAAGAGCTCCTCGCGTCCGCGGTCCGGTCGTCGCTCGCGCGCGCGGAGGAGGCCGGCGCGCGGTCCGTGGCGCTGCCCGCCATCTCGACGGGCATCTACGGGTTCCCGCTGGATCGCGCGGCCGGGATCTCGGTCCGGGAGGCGCGCGGCTTCGCTGCTCGTTCCGTTTCCGTCGAGCGGGTCGTCTTCTGCCTCTTCGACGAGCGGGCCCTGGCCGCCTTCGAGCGGGCGCTGGGCGCCGCCTAGCCCGGCCGCCTTTGGTTATCATCGCTTCGGCGTGCCGACAGTTCTCGCGTTTCTCTGGCTGACGGTTTTCCTCTCGCTCGCTGCTCCCCAGCAGGGACCCTCGCCGGCCGACATCCCGCGCCTCGAAGCGGAAAAGAACCTGGGTCTCGCTGCGCTCGAGGAGGGGGAGGTCGCGCAGGCGCGGGCGCGCTTCGAGGCGGTGCGCCGGATCGCTCCGGGCGAGCCGCTCGGCTGGGCGGACGGGGCGGTCGCGGCGATGCGCGCGAAGGACCTCGCGGAAGCGAAGAAGCTCCTGGCCGAGGCCTCCCGGCTCGCGCCGGCGGATCCACGGGTGTTCGCGCTCGGGGGGACGCTGCGCGAGCTCGAGGGGAACACGGCGGCGGCGGTCGAGGCCTTCGAGAAGGCGGCCGCGGCCAACCCCGGGGACCTCGCCTCGCGCTGGAGCGCGGCGCGTCTTGCCGGCGAGGCTCCGGCCGGGCGCGAGCGCTCGCTCCGCGATCTCGAGGCGGCGCTGGAGCGGGCGCCGGCCAACTTGTTTCTCCTGGCTCGCCTCTGCGAAGCGCGGCGGGAAGAGGGGAACGGCCCCGCGGCACTGTCCGCCTGCGATCGGATGGGCCGCGCGATCGAGCCCGGCGACGCGAAGCTCGAGAAGTACTTCGGGGAAGCCGGGGCCGCCCTCGAATCGGGAGACAGGCAGGCGGCCTCGCTCAAGTACCGGATCGTCGAAAATCTCCTGCGCGCGACGCCGCGCTTCCAGCAGGCCCGGCGCGACGTGGAGCCGGGAGTCGTCGGGCTCCCGATCGAGGAGTGGTCCGCGGGGCTCGCGGCGACTCTCCGCGCGCGGCCTCGCGCGATCCCGGTTCGTTTCTCCGAGAAGGCGGTCCCCGGCCTGTCGGAATCGCAGGGCCTGACGGCCGTGCGGGTGTCGGGGAAGGAGGGGCGGGACCTCGTCTTCGCGAGCGGAAAGGGGCTCGTCATTGCCTCCGCTCGCGACGGGTATCGCCCGGGACCGCCGGTGCCCGCTTCCGCGTCGCGCGCCGTCGAGGTCGCCGACGTGACGAACTCCGGGGAGCTCGACCTCGTGACGCCGGGAGCGCTCTGGGTCCGGGACAAGGAGGCGTGGCGCAGGACCGGGATGCCTTCCGGCGACCGCGTCCTTCCGATCGATTTCGACTCCGACGGGGACCTCGATCTCTACGTCTCCTCCGAATCGGGCGATCGCCTGATGCGCAACAACCTCGACGGGAGCTGGACGGACGTCGCGAAGACGGCACTGCCGGCCGGAGTCTCGTCGCTCTCCGCGGCGGCGGCGGACTTCGACCGCGACGGCGATCCCGATCTCGTCCTCGTGTCGGGAGGCGGCGGCGGGCTCCTGCTTCTCGACAACCTGCGGGGCGGGCGCCTGGCGGAAAAACCGGCGGGACTGCCGAAGAGCGGCGGCTTCCTGGCGGCGGCCGCGGGAGACTTGAACGCGGACGGACGGCCGGACCTCGTCTGGACCGCGGAGAGCCGCGCGTTCGTGGCGTTGAACCGGGGCGACGGCACCTTCCTGCCGGCGGTCGAGCTCGCGGCCGGGGGGACGCCCCTCCTCTTCGATTTCGACAACGACGGGGCTCTCGACCTCTTTCTCGCGAGCCCCGGGGGATCCGCTCTCTTCCGCAACGACGGCGCGGGCGCCTTCCGCCGGGTGGAGGGCGCCATCCCGCCCGCGCTCGACGCCGAGGCCGTGGACTTCGACGGCGACGGCGATCTCGACCTCGCGATCGTCACGAGCGGCGGCGGCGCGGCGATCCTGGAAAACCAGGGGGGGAACGCGAACGGCTGGCTCGACGTCGCGCTCGAAGGACTCCCGACCGGCTCCGCGAAGGTCAACCGGCTCGGGTACGGCTCGGAAGTGGAGATCAAGGCCGGCCATCTCTACGCCCTGCGGACCGTCTCGCGGCCGGTCACGCGCCTGGGGCTCGGCGAGAACCGCAGGGCGGAGGTCCTGCGCGTCGTCTGGACCAACGGGATCCCCCAGAACCTCGTCTCGCCGCCGGTCAAGACGCTCGTGAAGGAAGTGCAGCAGTTGAAGGGCTCCTGCCCGTTCGTCTACGCCTACGACGGAGATGGAAAGACCTGGCACTTCGTGACCGACGCGCTCGGGCGCAGCCCCGCCGGGCTCCTCTACGACGGCGTCCACCAGGCGCCCGCCGACACGCGCGAGTGGCTCGTCGTCCCGGGAACGATGCTGCGCCCCTCCGGGGGCCGGCTCCGGCTCGATTTCACCGAGGAGCTGTGGGAAACGGCGTATTTCGATCTCGCGGAGCTGCGCGCGGTGGACCATCCCGCCGGCGTGGAGCTCGTCGCCAACGAGAAGATGGTCCCGCCCCCCTTCCCGGAGAAGGCCCTCTTCACGGTCTCGCGTCCCTTCACGCCGAAGGCGACGGACGGGCAGGGGCGCGACCGGACCAACGAGATCACGCGCAGAGACGGCGTCACTCTCGCGGGCTTCACGCCGACACGCTACCAGGGGATCGTCGCTCCCCACGAGCTCGTGCTCGATCTGTCCCGGGCGGGCCGCGCGAGGAAGGTCATGCTCTACCTGACGGGGTGGATCTTCTACGCAGACACCTCGATCAACGTCTCGCTGTCGCAGGGCAAAGCCCTGATCCCGCTCCCCCCTCTCCTCGAAGTCCCCGACGCCGGCGGCCGCTGGACCGTCGCCATCCCCGCGATGGGCTACCCGGCCGGGAAGACCAAGACGATGCCCGTGGACCTCTCGGAAGTGCTCAATCGGAACGATCCCCGGGTCCGCATCCGGACGAACCTCGACATCTCCTGGGACCGGATCTTCTACACGGTGGACGAGGAGCCGGCGCCGCTGCGTTCCACAGAGGCGCCTCTCGTGTCGGCCGGGCTCTCCTTCCGCGGCTTCTCGCGGATGACGCGTGAGACGCCCGGCGGGCCGCAGGTCTTCGTCCACGACGATGTCGACACCGGGCCGCGCTGGGCGGACATGGCCGGGCTCTATACGCGTTTCGGTTCGGTGCGCGATTCGCTGCTCTCCGCCGACGACCGCTACGTCGTCATGAAGGGAGGGGACGCCGTGCGCCTGGAATTCGACGCGTCGGCGCTGCCTCCCCTCGCGCCCGGCTGGACCCGCGACTACGTTCTCGTGCTCGACGGCTGGGACAAGGACGCCGACAAGAACACCGTCGCCGGCCAGACCGTCGAGCCGCTCCCCTTTCACGGCATGGACGACGCGCGCTACGGAGAGCCGCAAGGCTCTCCCGACGACGAGGCGCATCGCCGTTTCCGCGCCGAGACCCTGACGCGCCGCGGGGGGCCGGAGGAGTTCCTCGACGCGCTGCGCGCGTCCGGTGGTAGGTGGTAGGTGTAGGTGGTAGGTCGTAGGGGGATCGGTCTTCTCGGAGGCGCCCTCGTTCTGATCGCCGCGTGCGCGACGCTGGCTTCGCCGCCGGAACAAGACGGGATTTTCCGCGACATCACGGGAAGCTCCGGGATCCGTTTCCGGATCGGGTCGGACATGAGGCGGCTGAAATTGATCCCGACGATGATCGGCGGCTGCGCGTTCGGCGACTACGACGGCGACGGACTGCCGGACCTCTACGTGACCAATTCGATTCCGCACTGGGGGAAGAAGAACGAGAAGAGCTGCGGCCGGCTCTATCGGAACCTGGGGGCCGGACGCTTCGAGGACGCGACCGCGCGGGCCGGCATCCACGCCTGCGGCCTCGGCATGGGCGCCTTCTGGGCGGACCTGGACGGCGACGGGAAGCTCGACCTGTACCTGACCAACGTCGGCCCGAACACCGTCTACTGGAACCGCGGCGACGGGACCTTCGAGGAGGGGAGAGACACGGGCCTCGAGGACCCGCTCTTCTCCGTCGGCGCGGCCTTCCTCGACTCCGACGGCGACGGGCTCGTGGACGTCGCCGTCGCCAACTACCTCGACTCGACGCCGGAGTGGGAAGCGCGGCAGCCGCAGTTCGAGCTGCGCGTCCCGGAGGACTATGCCGGCGAGCCTTCCCATCTCTACCGCAACCTCGGCAACCGGCGATTCGAGGACGTCACGAAGCGGGCGGGCCTCGAAATGAACCCGATGGACACGAAGACGCTCGGGGTCGCCGCGCTCGACTACGACGGCGACGGGAAGCCCGATCTCTTCTTCGTCAACGACCGCGTGGGCAACCGCCTCTTTCGCAACCGCGGCGACGGGACCTTCGAGGAGACGACGGCCGAGACGGGAGCGGGAGTGCTCGGCGAGCGCGCCCGCGCCGGCATGGGGATCGCGGTGGGCGATCCCGCCGGGGACGGCCGGCCCTCCCTCTTCGTCACGAACTTCGGCGGAGAGCTCAACAGCCTGTACCTCAACGTCGGGGGGGCGCTCTTCGAGGACGCGGGGGAGTCCTCCGGGGCGGGGCCGGTCGGTCTCCCGTCCGTGCGCTGGGGCACGCACTTCGCCGACTTCGACAACGACGGCTGGCCCGATCTCTACGCCGTCGGCGGCCACCTGGCGCCGCGAATCGTCCGCATGGTCGGGCGTTACAAGAGCGGGAAGGCGAGATACGTCGAGGCGGGCGATCCGGGCTTTGCGCAGAAGACGGTTCTTCTTCACAACCTCGGCGGCGGCCGCTTCGAAGAGTGGAAGGCGGCCGGCGATCTCGCGGCGATCCGAATGTCGGGACGCGGCAGCGCTGTGGCGGACATCGACAACGACGGCGACCTCGACCTTTTCATCGTGGACGTGGCGGGGCCCTCGCGCCTCTTCGAGAACATGGTCGGGAACCGCCGGAGCTGGATCCGCATCGAGCCGCGCGCCGGCGAGGACGGGAGGACCGTCCTCGGGACGAAGGTCAGGGTCACGGCCGGGGGCCGCGCGCAGGCGAAGGAGTTCTCCGTCTCCCCGTCGTACGCTTCGGGCTCGCTGACGGACCTCCATTTCGGTCTGGGAGACGCCGAGAAGGTTGAGGAGATGACCGTGACCTGGCCGGGAGGCAGGAGCCAGGTCTTTCGCGACGTCGCCGCCCGGCGGATCTACCGGCTCCGGCCGGGAGGAGCGCTCGAGGCGCGCTAATTCAGGTTGTCGGTCGACTCGGGTCTTCGTCGCGGATTCGTCGCGGACAACCGCCCGGAGTCGCCGTCGTTGCCCTCTGCGGCACGCGGCGGCCGGGCCGCACGGAGAAACCTCTGGCCGCCGCTCCGGTCCGAGGGCACAGGGGAGGCATTCTGAGACGAGTCTTGTGGTGTGTGCCCTCGGACAGGGCCGCTGCCGGGCAACGCCGTCGCCTCCGGGCTGCATCGCAGCGAAATGAGCCGGGCTTCAGCCCCGGCGGCGGGCCGCCTCCCGCAGGCGGCCGTGAGCGAAGGCGCACCACCGGAGGACCTCTCTCGCCACGTTCTTAATGCGCCTTCGCGATAGAGCGACGGCCGGTCCTCCTGTCACGGCCTGCCGGAGCGTGCCGCCGGAGGGAGGCGGCCCGACGCCGGGGCGGGTTGTCAGCGGAATTCCCGGATCCGCAGACCCCCTCCCCGACACGGCCATCGCGCAAGTCAAAGGAAGAACGTGTTAAGAAATGACAGCCTGAGTTGGCCCTCGTCGGGGTTCGGTTACTTCGGGGCGTCCGCCGGGGGGAGCGGCCTCGACGCGGGGCCGCGCAGGACCCGGCCGTCCGGGGCGAAGCGGGATCCGTGGCAGGGGCAGTCCCACGTCTTCTCCGACGCGTTCCACTCCACGTCGCACCCCATGTGGGTGCACACGCTGCTGACTGCGTGGAGCTTCCCCTGGTCGTCCTTCGACAGGGCGACGTGCTGCTCGGTGACGATCCCCTGGCCCGGTGCCAGATCTTCATGAGTCGCGGACATTTCGATCTCCTCTCTCCTGGACGAGACACTCGTCTTCAGGGCTTCGCGTTTCCCTCGGTCAGGACGGCGTGCGAGCCGCCCGGAAGGTCCCGGTAGGTCTCGACCCTGCCGTCGGGCCAGCGGATCTCCAGGCGGTCGATCTTACCCGCGGAGCCGAGGCCGAACGTCAGGGTTTTTTCCGGGGCCGAGAGATAGGACTGCCCGCCCGACACCTGTTCGGCCGTCGTCTGGCTGCCGACCGTGGCGACGGCGCGGGCGCCGACGGCGTCCCGGTTGGACTTGCCCGTGCCGACGAGCCGGACCCGGACGCTCCGCTTCGGGTCGTCGAGGCGATTGACGAAGACGCGCGCGGGGCCGCCGTTCTCGACCACGACGACGTCGAGGTCGCCGTCGCCGTCCAGGTCGGCGAAGGCGGCGCCCCGCCCCACGAGAGGCACCGCGAGGCCTTCCGACGCCGCGACGGCGAAGCGATTTCCGCCGCGGTTCAGGTACAGGATCGGCGCCTCCTTGTAGGCCACGTCCTTCTGGACTTCCTGCACGGTCGGCTCCACGTGGCCGTTGGCGAGGAAGAGGTCGAGCCGTCCGTCGAGGTCCGCGTCGAAGAAGAAGACTCCGAAGGTCAGCGAGAGGAGCGAGGTCGGCCCCACGCCGCTCCTGGGAGACTCGTCCAGGAAGACGTCGCCGGCGTCGGTCCAGTAGAGGGACTTCAACTCGTTGGAGAAGTTGCCGATCGCGAGCGCGACTCCCTGGCCGTTCTTCGTGTCGCCCCAGGCGACCCCCATCGCGCCGCGCGAGCGCCCGGCCTCGTTGACGGCGACGCCCGTTTCGACCGCGACGTCTTCGAACGTCCCGTCCCCCTTGTTCCGGTAGAGGTTGTTCGGCGCCGTGTCGTTGGCGACGAGGAAGTCCACCCGCCCGTCGCCGTTGAAGTCCCAGGGAGCGACGCCCAGCGCCTTCTGGTTGGTGTTCCAGATCCCCGCCTGCTTCGTGACGTCCTCGAAACGGCCGCCGCCGAGGTTGCGGTAGAGGTGCGACGCCGTCCCCGGATAGCGCTCGGGAGTGCAGTAGGACTTGGTCTTCCCATCGAGCGTGCAGAAGAGGTCTTTCTTCGGAGACCAGTCCACGTACCGGCAGACGAAGAGGTCGAGCAGGCCGTCCCCGTCGGAGTCGAACCACGCCGCGGAAGTCCCCCAGCCCGAGTCGGCGACGCCGGCTTTCAGCGCGGCTTCCTCGAAGCGGCCGCCCGTGTTGTGGAAGAGGTAGTCGCGGTCGAGGGCCGTCACGAAGACGTCGTCCCGGCCGTCGTTGTCGTAGTCGCCGACGGCGGCGCCCATCCCGTAGAAGACCCTCTCCAGGCCCGCTTCGCGCGTCACGTCGCGAAAGTGAGGCAGGCCGTCGGGGCCAGGTCCTTCATTCCGGTAGAGCGCGAGCGAGGACTTCAGCGTCCTGCCTCGCGGATCGCCGGGCCAGTAGCGGCCCGAGACGAAGAGGAGGTCAGGCTTCCCGTCGCCGTCGTAGTCGAGGACCGCGACGCCGCCCCCCATCGTCTCGGGCATCCACTTGTCTCCGCGGGCGCCGTTGACGTGGGTGAACCGGATCCCCATCGCTTGGGCCTTCTCCTCGAAGCGCGCGGCGGGCACCGGCGTCGGCGCCGGGGGGATCGCAGGCGCGGGCTTCGGCGCCTCCTTGCGCCGGCAGGCAAAGAGGAGCAGAGCGGTGAGAATGCCTGCTGACAGATTCTTTCTCATCGGGCTCACGGGAGCAGATCCTTCGCTTCGCTCAGGATGACAGAAAGTGGGTCTAGGGTGAGGAATAGGGTTTCGCGCCGGCGGCCGGCTGGCCGGCGGCCGGCCTGGCCGGGCGGCGCTCGTCGCGCGCCTCCCGGATGATCGGCGGGTGCGTGCGCGTCAGGTATCCCCCGTCCGTCTCGTAGCCCTTCGGACCGATCGAGGCGATCCACGGGGGAGCGACCGTGGGCGGCGGCTCGGCCTCGGCGTGGACGTGGATCGGCAGCGACTCCCGGTTGTCCCACGGGTTGTCGCGACGGTACTCGGCCGACAGGGCGCGCCCGGTCTCGTCCTCCTTGTACCTGCGGTACTCCGCCTCGTGGAACGCCGCCTTCGAGCGGTTCCCAAGAGCGCGGTAAACACGCATCAGGTTGTAGTGCGCGCCGAGGTCCTCTGGATCGATCGCGAGGGTCTTCTCGTACGCCTCGATCGCCCGCGGGTAGCGGCCGGCGAGCCATTCGATCGACCCGAGGTTGTCCCAGGCGACCCGGTCGAGCGGAAACTTCGTCAGCACGGACGTCAGGTCCCGCTCCGCGTCGTCCAATCGCCCTTCGTCCTTGGCGACCATCGAGCGGAAGAACGCCGTCTTCCCCCAGCCCGGGCGCCGGCGCTCCGCCTCCATGAGAGACTGCTTGGCGTCCTCGAGGCGCCCCTCGGCGATCTCGGCGCGGGCCCGGTTGAGCGGCCCGTCCGCCTTGTCGGGCGCGAGCCCGGCCACGCGCGTCCAGGCGCGCGCGGCGCCGCGGTAGTCGCCCTGGAGGAAGAGCCCGATGCCGTAGTCGTTCCAGCGGAGCCAGGGCGGGTCGGTGTTGCCCCTGGGCGCGGGAGGCGGGAGGCGGGAGGCGGGAGGCGAAGCCGGTGGACCCGACACGGGCAGCGTGACGGAGTCGCTCGCGAGCGTCGTGATCGGAAGGGAGGGAGAAGATGCGCCGAGGGAGAAGGTGGTGTAGTCGCGCGAGAACTTCCGGTAGTGGACGCCGGCCGAGAGCGTAATCGGGCCTTTCGCGTCGTCGGGGACGCGGATCCGGTAGTGCACGACGCGCGCGGCGCCGGGGCCGATGCCGTTGTTGTAGAGCGGCACGTGGATGTCCTGCGGCTGGCGGCGGTCCATGTGACCGCCGTCGTGGTCGATCACGAGGGTCGAGAGCGTGTCGGCCGCGGGATCGAGCCGGCCGGCCGCGTCGAGCACGCCGCTGCGGAAGAACTCCTCCTTTCCGCCGGCGCCCTCGAGGGAGATCCACGTCTCGTTGGAGTCGGCCGTGCCGTTGGTGTAGGGGTGCCCGACGCCGCGCGTCCGCACCACGACCTCGAGGTCGAGGGTCTCGCCGGGCCGGACCGCCGGCGGCTTCTCTCCGATGACGACGATCTCGTCGCCGCGCCTGATCGCGAAGAGATCCACCGAGAGCACCTTGTTCTCCAGGAACTTCCGGATGCGTTCCTCCGTGGTCCGGTCCCCCCGGATGAAGGGGAGCGCCGTGTTGGCGGCCGGGAAAAGGTGGTCGTGCAGCTGCCCCTTCCTGTTGCCGAACTCGTCGGAGCGGTACGGGGGGAGGTGGCAGTCGCGGCAGGCCTTCGGCTGCGGCGGGTCGTAGAAGGAGCGCACGGCGCGGCCGGAGACGCCCGAGTCGTACCAGGAGTCGTAGTGGTCCTGCCCGCGCAGCCACCGGTAGCTGTTGAGCGCCGGGATGAGCTCGACCTTGTGGCAGGTCGAGCAGAACTCCGGGGTCCGGTGAAAGGGCTTCAGGAACGTCTTCCGGTGAAGAGAGGGCTCCATGCGGATCAGCAGCCGGTTGATCGCCGCGAGCGTCCTGTTCTTCGAGAAGGCGAACGGGTACTGCTTCGACTCCTCGATGACGTAGGAGCCGTTGCCGCGCACGTCCTTGACCTCGGCGATCGAGTGGCAGGACATGCAGGTCAGGCCCTGCTGCGCCTCCCAGGAGTCATAGGAGAACTTCGCCTGTGTCGCCGCCCCCATCTGGCCGGTGAACAGGACCACCGGGTCGTGGCACCCCGAGCACCACTTCGTCCGCTCGCGCCCGACGCGGTCCGCCATCAGCTCGACGCTCTTGCGGTAGAACGGATTGTTGAAGGAGGAGAAGCGGTGCGCCGACCGCTGCCACTCGTGGAAGGAATCGGGATGACAGGACTGGCAGTAGTCGTTGGCCGCGAGCTTCTTCGCGTCGAGCAGCCCCTGGTCGAATGTCTCCGAGTAGGACGGGAAGAAGACCGTGTCGCCGTTGACGTTGACGATCCGCTTCGGCGGCTTCTCGAGCTTCGCGACGATGCCCATCGCGGCGAGGAACAGGACGACCGCGCCTCCCCACGCGAAGAGGCGCGCGAACTGCAGCTTGTGCGTGTGCGCGCGCCGGTGGAGGATGAACGCGACGAGGGCGAGCGGGGTCGCGAGGACGTGCGCCAGCCAGACCGCCCGGTTGTTCAGCGTCGCGCCCTGGAACGTCATGAAGACGCCGGTCGCGACGCAGACCAGGGCGAGCGTGAAGATCGCGAGGCCGGCGTACTTCGCCCGCTTGTTCCACATCCGGATCATCCGTTTGGCGTGGGTCAGCGCGAAGACGAAGAACGGGATCGCGATCGCGACGCCGAGCGTCAGGTGGAGCAGCAGCATCACGTAGAAGAAGGCCGTATCGCGCGTGAAGGCGTAGAGGTAGATCGCGTTGGCGGCGATCAGGCCGAGGGGGATGAGGAGGAGCCCGTAGAGCCGCCGCTGCCAGGGCTGGAGCACCCCTGCGGGTTTTTGGCCAGAGGTTGTCGCCTCGCTCATGAGGCGGATTCTAGCCGCTCGGGGGATTCAGGGCTCAGGGCCTTGGGCTCACGACCCGCGGCGTGCGCGGCGACGATCTCTCCGTCACCGTCTGCCGATCAGAGAGCGGGACCAGCGTCACGGCGAAGACCTTGATTTTTCCCGTGACGCCCGTCACCAGGTCCTCGACCTTCAGCGTCCAGGTTCCGTTGGCCAGCCTGCCGGCGAACTCTCCTCGTCCGAAGGTCGTGTTGATCGGATGCTGCGACATTCCCGCCAGGTTCTGCAGCAGCGCCGTCGCCCCGTCGGGCCCCGTGAGTGTCAGCCGCAGCTGCGCCGGCTCGGGGTGGTTGATCTCAACCCAGGCCTGAACGGCGGCGATCGTGCCCGTGAAGCCGGAAACCGCCGCCGTGACGGTGGCCGAGCCGGTGCCGTCGGGGATGTCCAGCGCGGGCGCGGAGGAAATGGCGAACCTCGAGGCGGGCAGCTGTACGGCCGCGAGCGTGTCGATGCGGGGCGTCACGACGCCGTTGCGGGGGTCGGCGATCGGCTTGCCCGTCGCGCGCAGGAGCCCGATCGCGCCGGCCGGAGTCAGGTCCGGTCGCGCCTGGCGCACCAGCACGAGCGCTCCCGCCACGGCGGGCGTGGAGGCCGAGGTCCCGGCGAAACCGGAGTCCGTTCCTCCCCCCTTGGTCGCGACCCTCCAGAACGCTCCCGGCGCGAGCAGGGAGAGGATCGAGGTGGAGTCGGAGAAGCAGACGATCCCGTCCGGGCTCGCCGGCTGGTCGGTGCAGAGGATGCCGCCGCTGTCGTCCGACCAGCTCACCCGGGTCCGGCTCTCCGGATACACCGCTCCGGCGGAAACGGCCGACGAGACGCAGGCCGGCACGGCGAGCTGATTGGTGAGCGCGTCGTTTCCGGCCGCCGCGACGACGATGACTCCGGCCGCCGTGGCGGCGTCGATCGCGGTTGCCGACCCCGGCTCTTCCGCGTCGCAATAGCCATGGTCCAGCGAGTCGTCGAACGAGCCACCCAGGCTCAGGTTGATGACCGTGATCCCGAACGCCTCCTTGTTGGCGACGGCGAAGTCCATGCCGGCGAAGATGTCCGAAAAGGAAGCCGTGTCGTTGCAGGTCGAGCTGGTCGGGTCGGCCGACGGGAAGATCTTGATGGCCACGATCTTCGCTGCCGGCGCCACGCCCGTCGGGCCGGCGATGACGCCGGCGACCTCGGTCCCGTGGCCTTCGCAATCGAGGGGATCGCTGTCGTGGTCGCCGACGTCGATGCCGCCGATCACCTTGGCGTTGGGGAAGCTCCCGCCTCCCATGCTCGGGATGGTGTAGTCCACCCCGGTGTCGATGACGGCGACGGACTGGCCCGCGCCGGTGAAGCCGAGCGAGTTGGTCTGGTCGCTGCGGATCAGGATCTGCGAGCTCTGCGGCGCCGCCTGGAAGGGATGGGCCGTCTTGTCGAGCTCGACCCAGGCCACGTCGGGGTGGTTGGCCAGCGTGATCGCGGCCTCCCGCGTGGCGGTGGCGGCGAGCATCGAGAAGCTCTCGTAGTAGTGGTGCACCGCGAGCTGTCGCGGCGTCATCGCCTCGGCCAGGCGCTTCTGGGCGGCCACGCGCAGGACGCGCCGCTCCGGCTCTCCCGCGGGATCGGGGCTGGCCATGAGCGTCCTGGCCGACGGGGTGCCGTCCCGGACGCCGACGACGATGCGGACCACTTCGGCGCCCCGGTTCAACTCCCGGAGCAGGCCCGGGGTGGCGTTGGGCGCGTCGGCCGCGGAGACGGCGCTGGCCGCGCGGGCGGAGGCCGGCGCGAGCAGGCACGGGAGGAGAAGCAGGACGACCCTGTAATGGCGCATGGTTTCCTCGAAAAAATTGGCCATGAGTATAGACGGTGAACAGCCTCTTCCCGGCCGAATTCCCGCCAAGCCCTCATAATTCATGAACGACTCCGGCCGTCCCGCGGATCTTCTTCCGCCATGCGGCGTCAGCCCTCCACTGCGATGCGCCCCGGCATCGCCGTCGTCGGGCTTCCTTGCCTGACGAAAAAATCTCGCGCGGGAACAACTTGAACGCGATCTCACATTCGAGCCTTCCTGTAATGGGACGTTGGCCCAGCCACTTGCCGTGTTTCGGCCGGGTGTCCATGAATTGTCCGGGCTGCGCTATCTTTACGGCGTGCGCGCCGTTTTCGCGGACTGTCACGTCGGGCGGCGTCCGGACGACGACGGGCCGTTCCTGGAGGCCCTGGAGGAGGCGGCCCGGCGCAAGGCGACCGAGATCTCCCTCCTCGGCGACATCTTCCATTTCTTCATCGCGCACCCGAAGTTCGAGACCCCCGCCATCGCGCGGTTCCTGCGGGCCGTCGAGGGGCTCTCCGCCCGCGGCGTCCCGGTCACCTACATCGAAGGGAACCGGGAGTTCTTCCTGCGGGGCTCGTATGCCGAGCGTTACTTCCGGGCCGTCTGCGACGAGCAGACGTTCGAGCAGGGAGGGCGCCGCTTCCTCCTGACGCACGGAGACCTGTTGAACGAGAAGGACCGGCCTTACCGGTTCTGGAGGTTCCTGTCGAAGAACCCGGTCTCCCGCGCGGCGATCGGGCTCATCCCGAAGAAGGCGGGCAACCGCTTCGTGTGGAAGGTCGAGGCCCGCCTCTACCGCTCCAACTTCAAGCACAAGACGCGCCTGCCCGTCGAGATGATCCGAGCCTTCGCCGCGCGGCGTTTCCGCGAGGGAATCGATGTGCTCCTGCTGGGGCACTTCCACAAGTCCTGGACCGAGCGGGTTGACGGGGGGAGGGTGGAGATCCTGCCGGCCTTCGTGGAGGAGCGCCGTTGGATGGAGATCGGCGACGACGGCTCCACGGCCCTCGTGGGGTTGTAGGTTGTAGGTTGTAAGTTGTAGGTTGTAGGTTGTAGGTTGTAGGTGGTAGGTGGTAGGTGGTAGGTGGTAGGGCCCCGGTCGTGCTCCCCCTAACACCTATCACCTCCCACCTGGCACCTTTCTGATGACCGACTACATCGTCGTTCCGCCGGCGCGCGAAGTCAGAGGAACCGTAGCGGTGCCGCGCTCCAAGAGCGCCACCAACCGGGCCCTGGTCCTGGCGGCGCTGTCGGAGACGGCGGTCGAGATCGAGAACCCGCTCGAATCGGAAGACACGCGGGCGCTCGCTCGCTGCCTCGCGGCGATGGGCGCGACGATCGCTCCGTCGCCGGCGGGGTTGCGGGTGCGGGGACCGCTGGCCGGGCCGTCGGATTCCGAAGTCACGCTCGACGCGGGGGAGTCGGGGACGGCCGCGCGGTTCCTGGCGGCCCTGGCGGCGGCGGCCCCGGGGCGTTTCCTCCTGACGGGATCCCGGCGCCTGCGCGAGAGGCCGATCGGGGAGCTGGTCCGCGCCCTGCGCTCCTGCGGCGCGCGGATCGAATACGCAGGCGAGCCCGAACGCCTTCCCCTCGCGATCGGCGGCGGGGGCCTGCGGACCGGCCGAGTCACGGTGGACGCCTCACGGTCGAGTCAGTTCCTCTCCGCCCTGCTGCTGGCGGCGCCGGCTCTCCTCGGCGGCCTCGAGGTGTCGTCCGAGTCCGACGTCGCTTCGGCTCCTTACGTCGCGACAACACTAGAGTGTGTGCGCGCTTTCGGGCACGACGTTACCGGGACTCCGCCGGCGTTCTCCCCCGGCGGCTCGAAGGGGGGGCCGATCCGCGTGACCCGGGGCCGCGACCCGGTCGCGCGCTACAGGGTGCCTGGCGACTACTCCTCGGCCATCCCGCTTCTGGCCTGCGCCGGCATGGCCGGGGGCAGCGTGACCGTCACGGGGCTCGACTGGCCGAGCGGCGATGCCGACGCCGGCGCGATCCCGGTCCTCGAGCGCATGGGACTGGAGATCGAAGCGTCGCCGGGAGCGATCACCGCCCGCGGCCGCCGCGGAGCGCTCCGGCCCATGACAGTCGCCGCCACGGATTTTCCGGACGCCGTGCCGGCGCTCGCGGCCCTCGCGGCGCGGGCGCCGGGCCGGAGCCGTTTCGAGGGGATCGCGCACCTGCGTTTGAAGGAGAGCGACCGGATCGAGGCGGTCGCGTCTCTCTTGAACGCGTCGGGCGCGCGGGCGGAGGCCGGGGCGGACAGCCTCTCGGTCGAGAGCGCGACCGGACTTCCGGCCGCCGGCCCCGCAAGGAAGCTGCCGACGTTCGGAGACCATCGCATCGTCATGGCGGCGGCGCTCCTCTCGCTCGCGGTCCCCGGCCTCCTGATCGAGAATCCGGCCTGCGTCGCCAAGTCCTATCCGCGCTTCTTCGCCGACATGGAAACCCTCGTCGTCCGTTAGTCCGGTTCGGGTGATGGCGGGTCCGACGGGGCCGCGTCCGGAGCCCGAGCCGGGCGGCTACGAGAGGCGAAGGGATCCGGCGCGCGCGGACCGGCGAAGCCGGCCGTCGGCCGAGACGCTCCGGCATCTGCGGGCCGCCATCGCGGGAGCTCTCGCCGGGGAGGAGCGGAAGGCCCCGCTCGCGGCGCTCGGCCTCTCCGGGCTCCTCGTCAGCGACGGCTCCGGCCGCGAGGTGGTTCGCCTGGGCCGGCTGGAGGAGGGCGCCGCTCGCCGTCGCCTGGAAGCCGGGAGCGCGGTGTTCGAGCTGGCGCTGTGGCCTCCCGTCGCCGAGGAGCACGCGGCCCCGGTCGCGTTCCTTCTCGAGACGATGCTCTTCCGGCGCGACGCTTCCGACTCTCCGTCCGACTTCGCGGACGGATGGAAGAGGCTCGGCGTGATGGCCGCGGACGTCTCGATGGAAGAGCCGTACCGCCGTCTGGTCCGCTTCGCGCCCGCCGCGGTCACCGTGCTGGTGCTCGGCGAGTCGGGCTCCGGCAAGGAGGCGATCGCGCGCTCCGTGCACGTCCTCTCGGAGCGCCGGGCCGGCCCGTTCGTGGCGGTCAACGTTCCGGCGATCCCGCCGCCTCTGCTGGAGAGCGAGCTCTTCGGGCACGCGCGCGGCGCGTTCACCGGCGCGGAAAAGGACCGCAAGGGCCTGCTCGAGGAGGCCGAGCGCGGCACGATCTTCTTCGACGAGATCGGCGACCTGACGCTCCCCCTGCAGGCCAAGCTCCTGCGCGCCCTGCAGGAGCGCGAGATCCGCCGTGTCGGCGAGAACCGGCCGCGCACGCTCGACGTGCGCGTCGTGTCGGCGAGCTCCCGCCACCTGCAGCGGGAGGTGGAGGCGGGCCGGTTCCGCGAGGATCTCTTCTACCGGCTCCACGTCGCCGTCATCACGCTTCCTCCGCTGCGGGACCGGGCGCGCGACGCGCAGCTGCTCGCGCGCCATTTCCTTTCGCGCTATGCGCGCGAGTACGGCCGGGGAGACCTCACGTTTGCCCCGGAGACGCTCGTGGCGCTCTCCGCTCACTCCTGGCCCGGCAACGTCCGCGAGCTCCAGAACGCGGTCGCGCAGGCGGCGGCGCTCGCGGAGCCGGGCGGCGTGGTCGCTCCGGAGCTCCTGCCGGAGGCGCTCCGGCGAAGCGGCCGCCGCGCCGGAACCGAGAACTACCGGGCGCGCGTGGATCAGCACCGGCGGGGCCTCATCGCCGAGGCCCTGGAGCGGTCCGGCGGCAACCGCAGCCGCGCCGCCCGGGACCTCGGTCTGTCGCGCCAGGCGCTTCTCTACCTGATCCGGGAGCTGAACGTGACGACGCGGCCCCGGGGACATTGAGGGAGTCGAGAGCCGGGAACGCGGGACGGCTGGAGTCGTTCGTGAATTATGCGGGCTAGACTCTCGACTGTCTTTCATGCTGACGAAGCGACAGAAGTGGCAATGGGCCGGTGTGCTCGTGGCCGCCTGCGTTCTGACCTACGCCAACGGTCTCGGCGGGGACTTCACCTACGACGACAAGGCGATCGTTCGCGACGACCCCCGCATCCGCTCTCCGGGCAGCGTGCCGCAGATCTTCACGACGTCGTACTTCGGCGGGCCCCGCGGCTCGGGCACGGCCTACCGGCCGGTGCTGCTGCTGTCCTACGCCGTCCAGTGGTGGATCCATGGGAAGCAGGCGGCCGCGTTCCACGCGGCCAACGTCCTCCTGCATGCCGGGGCGACCCTGCTCCTCGCGTCGCTCTTCCTGCGCGTCGGAATTCCCCCCGCGGCGGCCCTCGCGGGGGCTCTGCTCTTCGCGGTCGTGCCGGTCCACGTCGAGGCCGTCACGAGCCTCGTCGGCCGGGGGGAGGTCCTGACCGGCGTCTTCACCCTGCTCTATCTGCTCCTGGCGCTCCGGCATTTTCGACTCCCGGCATCCGCCCCTCCTCGATGGCCCTTCGGGCTGCGGAGGACCCGCCGCGTCCCGGTGCTCCTGGCGGCGCTCCTCTGTTACGCGCTCGCGGTCCTGACCAAGGAGAGCGGCTCGTCGGCGCCGGCGCTCGCGTTTCTCCTCTTCGCCTTCGTCGGGGAGGGGCGGCTGTGGCCGCGTCTCCGGCGCGCGTTCCTCCGCGGCCTCCCGGTCCTCGGCGGCTCGGGCATGGCGCTCGTTGGAGTCTTCCTTCTCCGCCGGTGGGTCCTCGGGGGCTTTCTCAAGTCGACCGGGACCGGGATCTTCGAGGTGGAGAACGCCCTCTATCCGGTCGGGGCGCTCGCGCGCGCCGTCAACGCCTGCGTGATCCTGTTCCGGTACGTCGGCAGGACGGTCTTCCCGCTCCATCTCTCGGCGGACGAGTCGGCCTGGTCGATCGGCGTCGTGCCGGTGAAGTCTCCGCTCGCGATCGGCGCGGTGCTGCTCGCGGGAGGACTCGCCGTGGCGGCGCTCCGGCGTCTTTCCTCGCGCTCTCCCGTGGCGCTGGGATTCCTCTTCTTCTGCGCGGCCCTGCTCCCGGCCTCGAACCTCCTCTTCCCGATCGGAACGATCTTCGCCGAGCGGCTCGCGTACCTTCCGAGCGCCGGCCTCTGCCTCGCGGCAGGGGCGCTCATCGCGGGAAACGCGCCGAGCCTGAATTCCAGCCGGGGACCTTGCGGTCCCCCGAACCCCCTGGCCGCGCTGTCCCCGCGGCGCTCGTGGGTCCTCGCCGCGGTGGTCTTCCTGCTCGCCGCGCGCTCGGCCGTGCGCAACGCCGCCTGGTGGACGGACGAGGGCCTCTTCCTGAATCTCGTGCGGACGTCGCCGGAGAGCGCGAAGGCGCACTACGACATCGCCTATGTCTGGGCGGACGAGCGGCAATACCCGCGCGCCCGCGCCGAGTACGAGCGCGCGACGGAGATCTACGAGGACTACTGGGACGCCTGGGCGGGCAAGGGAAGGGTGGAGCGGGAAATGGGCCTCCTCTCCGACGCGGAGGAGTCGTGCGAGCAGGCGATCGAGGCGAACCCCGCGTACGAGAACGGCTACTTCTGCCTGGGGCTGGTGCGCGAGGCGCGGGGCGACCCGGCCGGCGCGGAGGAGGCGTACCGGAAAGGCCTCGCACAGAAGAAGAGCTCGCTGCCGCTGGCGTACCGGCTGGCGATGGCGCGCTCGAGGCTCCCGTGGCCGGAGGCGCTCGAGGACTGGCGCCGGGCGCTCGCCGCGGGTCCCTCGACGCCGTCGGTCCACGCGGACTTCGCGGACTGGCTCCTGCGCGTCGGCAGGACCGAAGACGCGGCGAGGGAGGCGCGCCGGGCGCTGGCGCTGAATCCCTCGTATCTGCAGCCGCTCTGCCTCCTGGCCGACCGCGACGCCCTCTCGGGCCTCTGGTTCGCCGAGGCGCTCGCCCGCGAGAAGATCTTCCGCCTCTCCCGCTTGCCGCAGGACTGGACGCTGTTGTCGCAGGCGGCAGAGAAGAGCGAGGCCTACGCGCGGCGGTTTGCGCGGCTGGGAAGATCGCTCGCTCCGCTCGCGAGTCCAAGGTCCAAGGTCCAAGGTCCAAAGTAGCCCGGAGCGGGAATCACTTCCGGGAGTCGTCGGGGGAGACCCTGCGGAGGCGAAGCTTCTCGGAAGTACGGCGGCGGGCGGCGCGGATCGCGACGCGGGGATGGCGGCGGTGGTAGAGGCGGAGGATGCCGAGAAAGAGTGCGTAGGACGCGAGGCCGATGAAGACCGCGATCACCGTCGTGCCGACGAGGTAGGAGAGGAGGCGCGGCGCGAAGGCGGGCCCCTTGAACGCCTTCCAGAAGTCGCGGTTGAGGAGCCGGTCCCAGTGGAGGCTCGGCACGCTGTGGTGGGGATAGTTCAGGAGCCGGCGGCCCAGCCGGTATCCGAGCGCGTAAACGGGGGGAAGCGTCCAGGGATTGCCCGCGAACTGTCCGATCGCGGCGTCGATCTTGTTCAGGCGGAACAGGAACGCGAGGCCGAGCGCGATCCAGATATGGAAACCGATGAACGGCGAGAAGCCGATTCCGATGCCGAGCGCGATCGCCGCCGCGACGCGCTCGGGAGACTCTTCGCGGCCGAGAAGGTCGAGCACGAGCACTTTCCAGCGGCGCCTCCACTTGAGACGGTGGAGGCGGCGGCGCCGGAACGCGCGCGGGATGTGGAAGGGCTTCATGGGCCCTTCTCGAGGTGGTCGTGCCCGAGGGAAGAGATGTCGCGCTCCCGCCCGTCCTCGGCGAGGAACGCTCCCTCGCCTTTCTCCAGGCGGCCGATGCGGGTGATCGGGACCTCGGGGGTCGCGAGCGCGGCGATCTCCGCCGCCGCCCTCTCCGGCGCCGCGAAGAGGAGCTCGTAGTCGTCGCCGCCGCCCAGGATTCCATCGCAGGGGTCCCTCCGCCGCAGGGCGCCGAAAGCCGCGAGCGCGGGAGAAACGGGAAGGTTCGCCTTTTCGATGAGGGCGCGCAGGCGCGAGGCGCGCGCGAGCCGCGCCGCGTCCACGCCGATCCCGTCGGACACGTCGATCGCCGCGCTCCAGAGGTTTCGCCGGGAGAGCTCGAGGCCGAGGGCCACGCGGGGCTCCGGGTCGCGGTAGGCCGCGAGAAGCTCGGCGGCGTGTTCCGCGTCGAGTCCGGCCGGCCCGGTGTCCTCGGTCGAAAGCCTCCGGGCCAGAGAGAGTCCCGCCGCGGCGCGTCCGGGAAACCCGGTCACGAAAAGGCTGTCACCCGTCGAGGCGCCCGACCGCAGCGCCGGCCGGGACTCCGCGCGCCCCCAGAGGGCTATGGAGACGATCGTCTGCGGGCTCTCCGAGAGGTCGCCCCCGACGAGATCAACGCCGAGCGGACAGGCCCGGGACAGCGCTCCGCGCGCGACCGCGAGCGGAAACTCTTCCCCTTTCTCCGCGGGGAAGCCGATCGAGAGAAGGAAGAACTCGGGCCGGGCGCCCATCGCCGCCAGGTCCGAGAGGTTCACGGCGAGCGCCCGCCGTCCGATCGCCTCGGGATCCGTGTCCGGAAGGAAATCCACTCCTTCGACGACCAGGTCCGTCGTGACGACGAGATCCCCGGCCTCGACGCGGACGACGGCCGCGTCGTCGCCCGGCCCGACCGCGACCCGCGACGAGCCGGGGAGCAGCCGCCGCAGACTCTCGACGAACCGGTCCTCTCCCCTCATGCCGGTGGATTTTTTCACGAGAAAAGCAGCGGGGCCGTTTCAGGTTTCAGGTTTCAGGAAGCGAAACGCGGCGTGCCACTTGAAACCTGGAACGTGAGACTTGGACCCCCGGGCCTTCAGGGCCGCGAGGCCCGCGCCGGCTTGCGCACGGTTTCGGGCTTCACGGCGATCTCGCGCGCCGCCGCGGGCCGGTCGGTTCGAGGGCGGGCCGGCTCCGCGGCCGCGGCCGGCGGCGCTTCCCGCGCGGGGCGGAGCGCGAAGGCCAGGACCTCGTCCACCTTCTCCACGTAATGAAAGACCATGCCGTGGAGGATGCGCACGCCGATCTGTTCGACGTCCCGGCGGTTCAGGCGGGGGAGAAGGACCGCGGAGATTTTCGCCTGGCGCGCGGCGAGCACCTTCTCCTTGACCCCGCCGATCGGGAGGACCTCGCCGCGCAGCGTGATCTCGCCGGTCATCGCCACGTCGCGGCGCACCGGCCGGAGCGTGAACGCGGAGATCATCGCGGCCGCCATCGTGATTCCGGCCGAGGGGCCGTCCTTGGGGATCGACCCCTCCGGCACGTGCACGTGCACGTCGTGCGTCTCGAAGAAATCCTCGGGGATCGAGAGCTCCGCGGCGTGGGCGCGCGCGTAGGACATGGCCGCCTGCGCCGACTCCTTCATCACTTCGCCCAGCTGTCCCGTCAGGCGCAGGCCCCCCTTGCCGCGCACCGCGAGCGCCTCGACGAAGAGGATGTCGCCGCCCGTCGAGGTCCAGGCGAGCCCCGTCGCCACGCCGACCTCGTCCTTCTTCAAGACCTCGTCGGCGAAGTGCCGGACCGGGCCGAGCATCTTCTCGACCGCCGCCGCCGTGATCCGGTAGCGCCGCGTCTTCCCCTTGGCGACGGAGACCGCCACCTTGCGGCAGATCGCGCCGATCTCGCGCTCGAGGTTGCGCAGGCCCGCCTCGCGCGTGTAGGCCTCGATGATCTTGGAGAGGCCCGCCTCGGTGATGGTGAGGTTCGTCTCGGACACGCCGTTCTCATCGAACTGCTTGGGGATCAGGTGCCGGCGCGCGATCGCCTTCTTCTCCTCGAGGGTGTAGCCGGAGAGCCGGATGACCTCCATGCGGTCGAGGAAGGCCGGCTGGATCGGATCGAGGATGTTGGCAGTGGCGATGAAGAGGACGCGGGAGAGGTCGTAGGGAACGCCGAGGTAGTGGTCCCGGAAGGAGAAGTTCTGCTCCGGGTCGAGCACCTCGAGGAGGGCCGAGGACGGGTCGCCGCGATAGTCCGCGCCGAGCTTGTCGATCTCATCCAGCATGAAGACCGGGTTGGACGTGCCGGCCTGGTGGATCCCCTGGACGATCCGGCCGGGCATGGCGCCGACGTAGGTGCGGCGGTGGCCGCGGATTTCCGCCTCGTCGCGCACGCCGCCGAGCGAGAGCCTCACGAACTTGCGGCCGAGCGCGGCGGCGATCGAGCGGCCGAGCGAGGTCTTGCCGACGCCCGGCGGCCCGACGAAGCAGAGGATCGGGCCCTTCAACGTCTTCTTCAGGGCGTGCACGGCCAGGTACTCGAGGATGCGCTCCTTCACTTTCTCGATGTCGTAGTGGTCCGCGTCCAAAACCTGGCGGGCCCGCCGGATGTCCTGGGAGTCCTCCGAGAGGTTGCCCCAGGGGAGTCCCGTCATCCAGTCGAGGTACGTGCGGATGATGGACGTCTCGGCGGAGTCGGGGTGACTCCTCTCGAGCCTCTTGATCTGCTTCTCGATCTCCGCCGCCGCCTCCGCGGGGATCTTCTTCTCCGCGATCGTCTTGCGGAACGCGGCGAGCTCCTCGGACATCTCCTCGCCCTCGCCGAGCTCGTGCTGGATCGCGCGCAGCTGCTGGCGCAGGTAGTACTCGCGCTGGGACCGGTCCATCTCCCCGCGCGCCTGCGTCGAGATCTCCTGCTGCATCGTCAGGACGGTGATCTCCTTGGCGAGGCTCTCGTTGACCAGGCGCAGGCGCTCGATCGGGTCGGTGGACTCGAGGATCTTCTGCGCGTCCTCCAGCTTCAGGTCGAGGTTGGACGCCGCCAGGTCCGAGAGGCGCGCCGGATCGTCGAGGTTCGCCGCGATGACCATGACCTCCTGGGAGATGTTCTTTCCGAGCGAGACCGACTTCTCCAGGTTCTGCTTGACGCTGCGCAGGAGCGCCTCGTGCTCGGGAGGGAGCTCCTTGGACGGCCCGGGCTCCTCGAGCTTCGTGACCTTGGCCTTGAGATACGGCTCCTCGGCGAGAAAGGAATCGATGCGCGCGCGGGCGAGCCCCTGGACGAGGAGGCGGATGCGGCCGTCCGGGAGCTTCAACATCCGCATGATGGCGGCCACGGTGCCCACGGTGAAGAGCTCTCCGGGACGCGGCGTCTCGTTCTGCGCGTCCTGCTGCGCCACGAGCATGATGATCCGCTGCTCGGCCAGGGCGGCGTCCACCGCGTTGATGGACTTCTCGCGCGACACGGAGAGCGGCAGGATGATGAACGGGAAGACGACGACGTCCTTCAGCGGAAGGACAGGCAGGATGTCCGGGATCGGAAGGTCCTGGTCCCGCTCGGTCGCGACCTCCCGTTCTTTCTCTTCGACTTCAGCCATAAATCAATTGTGAATTGTGAGTTGTGAGTTGTGAATTGTGAATTGTCCGCCCGGTCCTTGATTCACCTTTCACAATTCACCATTCACAAATTCTTGCTCAGTCCTCTTCCTCGCTGACGACGGGGATCGCCATCTCCTTCTCCCGCTGATCCGGGACGCACGGGAAGACGACCTCGAGCAGGCCGTCCTTCAACTTCGTCGTGGCGCGGTGCGTGTTGACCGGGCGCTGCAGCGGGACGGACTTGACGAACGTTCCGAAGTACCGCTCCATGCAGAAGAAGCGGATGCCTTCCCGGGACCGGATCCGCCCCTTCTTCGTGCCGCGCACCGTCAGGACCCGCCCGCGGATCGCGATCTCGACGTCCTCGGCCTCGACGCCGGGCAGCTCGATCAGGACCCGCACGTTCTTCCCGTCGTCCAGGAGGTCCACGTTCGGGTCCCAGGAAGACCCAGAGGAGGCGCTCTTGTTGCTCTCGACGAAGAGCGAGAAGAGGCGGTTCAGCTCGCTCTGGAGCCGCGAAAGCTCCACGAGCGGGCCGTAGAACCGGGCGAGCGGCTTCATGTGTGCCTCGGGAGGCGGGAGGCGGAAGGCGGGAGGCGGAGGGGGGCGCGGGCAGCGCGGGGTCCCCGCCCTCGAGTCCCGAGTCCCGGGTCCCGAGTCCCGATTCTCATGTGGCCTTCGTCTCGGCGCGGCCGATCAGGGTCTTCAGCTCGTCGAAGAACTCGTCGGCGTCCTCGAACTTCCGGTAGACCGAGGCGAAGCGGACGTACGCGACCTTGTCGAGCTCCCGGAGCCGCTCCATGACGAGCGATCCGATCTGGCTCGTGGCCATCTCGCGCTCCTCGGTGTCGTGCAGCCGCGTTTCGATCTCGTCCACGATCGCGTCGAGCTTCGCCGCCGCGACGGGGCGCTTCTCGCAGGCCTTGACGAGCCCCCCCGCAGCTTCTTTCGGTCGAAGGCCTCGCGGCGGCCATCCTTCTTGACGACGACGTAGGGAATCTCCTCGATCGTCTCGTAGGAGGTGAAGCGCCGGCCGCAGGAGACGCACTCGCGGCGGCGCCGGATGGCTTCTCCCTCCCGGCTCTCGCGCGAGTCCACGACCCGGTCGTCCCCTCCGCCGCAGAACGGACATTTCATACCCTGCGGCAGGCGGAAGGCGGGAGGCGGACGGCGAACGGGGGCGAGAAGGCCAAGCTCTTTCCGGAAGGGCAGCAAAACACGAGTCTATCTTCTCCCGCCAGAGGTTGCTCGTCCACTCTCCCATCGTCTCACGCCTACCGCCTACCGTTTTTCGTTTCCCGGCTGGGGGACGTCGCGCAGGTGGACCGACCGGAAGGTGAAGAGGAGGAACCCCAGTCCGATGAGGGTGATGAAAACGAAGGACGTGGCCCAGGCGACGAGCGCGACGGACGTGGCGGCCGTGCGCGTGACGGAAAAGACGTCGGTCAGCGCGATCTGGACCGCGACCTGGTAGGAGCCGAGCCCGCCGGGCGTCGGGACGGCGAGGCCGAGCACGGCCGCGGCCGTCACGACATAGGCGGCCGAGAGGGGAAGCGGCAAAGCGAAGGCCTTCAGCACGAAGTAGATCTGCACGTTGATCACGAACCACATGGCGAGCGAGCCCGCCACGATGGAGGCGAGGAGGCCCGGGCTCTTGAGCGAGGCGAATCCATCCACGAAGGTCACGGCGAATTCCCTCGCGCGCGGCTGGTATTTCTCCGGGAGCCGCCGCCAGAAGAACTCCATGAGACGCTCGGTCTCTGCCCGGCGGAAGACCGCGAAGAGGAGCGCCGCGACGAGCAGGGCGAGGGCCGCGGCGGGCAGCAGGATCCGGGCGGCGCCGCCCGATCGGGTCACGCCGGCGCCCATCGCCAGGACGAAGAAGAAGATCACGGACGCGCCGTCGAAGACGCGCTCGAGCAGGATCGAGGCGAGCAGGGGAGAGAAGGGGAGCCGGAGCGATCGCGAGAGCAGGTAAGGGCGCAGCACCTCTCCGACCTTGCCCGGCAGGTTGTTGGCGGCGAAGCCGCCGGCCGTGGCCGCGAAGGCGGGACCGACGGGCACGCGGGCGACCGGCCGCAGGATCCAGGTCCACCGGACGGCCCGGAGAAAGAACGTCAGCAGTCCTAAGGCGACGGCCGCAACGAGCCAACCGGGCGATGCCCCGGCGATCGCGTCCCGGGTCTTGCCCGCGTCCACGCCGCGGAAAAAGAGGGCGAGCAGCGCCGCCGTCAGGGCGAGCGAGACGAGGATCTTCAGCCGGTGCGACTTCATCTTTTCCAACTTCGGGGTTCCTGGAACTGTTTTTAACACCCCGCGGCGGTTTTTTGCCGAAAAAAATGAGGCGAAGTTCCTTCAGTCCTTGACTTTCCATCGAATTTTCCACATCCTTTTCTTAAATCTTCGGGAGGATCACGAATGTCCAAGTCTTCGTCATGGCTTCTGGCCGCTCTGACCCTCGGAGTCGGACTCTCCGCGAGCGCGGCGCTCGCGGATCCGATCGGAGTGCTGGAGACCCCGAAAGCGGGACAGACCGTTTCCGGCGTCGTCCCGGCCTCCGGATGGGTGCTCGACCTCGCCGGTGTGGACAGGGTCGAGCTCTGGGTGGACGGCGTCCTGAGGACCCGCGCCGAGACGAACATCCCGCGTCCCGACGTGATCGCGCTCTTCCCGGATTACGCCGGCAGCCCGACGCGGGACCCCGGTTTTCTCACGTCTTTCAACGCCCGGAGCCTCTCGGTCGGACCGCACATCGTTTCGATCAAGGTGACCGAGACCGGGAACGCGAGCACCTTCGACCTGGCCACGGTGTCGGTCTTCGTCGCGACGGCCGACGCGAACCAGGCGCCGTTCGGGAACATCGATTCGCCGGGCGATTCCCCGACGGGCATCAGCGGCTCCTTCCCCGTCGCCGGGTGGGCGGCCGACGACTCGGGGACGATCGATCACATCGACTTTCTGGTGGACGGCCGGATCGTCGCGGGCGCCTCCGGCGGCGGCCTGCCGGCGACCGCGATCTACGGGATTCCGCGCCCGGACGTCTTCGCGCTCTTCCCCGATGTCCCCAACTCCTTCAACTCCGGTTTTCAGGCCAACATCGACACGACCGCATTCGTGGACGGCGTGCACGTCATCTCCGTCCGCGCCTTCGACGGGGAGGGCTCCTCCAACGTGCTCGGCACGCGCACGGTGCAGATCGTCAACAACGGCTCGAACCTCCCCCCCTTCGGGTTCCTGGACGTCCCGCTGGACAAGGCCTCGATCCTCTGCTCCCCGGATGACTTTCCCTTCGTGGACGCGGGCTCCTGTCCGGAGCCCTGCTTTCCTTCCGGGGTCCCCGGGCTGTCGGTGCCCGTCTCCTTCTACAAGAACGTCGTCGCCGGGTGGGCGCTCGACGTGGGCTCGCGCCTGGATCAGGGCCAGGTCTCGTACGTCGAGCTGCTGATCGACGGCCAGATCATCGCCAACACGCGCCGCGACTGCGTCCAGACGGGGAGGGTCCTGGCCAACTGCTACGGGATCAACCGCCCCGACGTGGCCCGCGCGTTCCCCGGCTACGTCAACGCGGACAACTCGGGATTCCTCTTCCTCTTCGCGCTGCTGCAGGATCCCGGCAACGGGCTGCTGGACATCATCGTCCCCAGCCCCTTCGGAGGCGCCCCGGCGCTGGCGGGATTCACGACCCCGGGCAAGCACACGATCGCGGTGCGCGCCGGCGACGAGAAGGAGACCGTCACGCAGTTCGGCGCGATCTCCGTGGACGTGCTGTGCGACTCCGGCGTGTTCGCCGACCAGCCGGCCTTCGGATACATCGACGTCCCGAGCAATCTCCAGTTCGTCAAGGGGGACGCGAGCTTCTCCGGCTGGGCCTTTGACTACGACAACGGCGGAGCGGCCCCGTACGTCAACGGGATCATCCGGCTCGACATCGACATCGACGGGCAGGTCGTCGGGAGCATCTTCCCGCCGTACATCCCACGGCCCGACGTCCCCGCCAACGACTATCGGGTCCCGGCGACGCCGTTCACGGCGGGGCCGGATGCCTTCGTCGGATGGGGGTTCTCAATCGACACCACGACCCTCTCCAACTCGCAGCACGACCTCGTTGTCTACGCCGTGGACACCCCGGACCCCGATACGGGACGTCCCGCGTTCCGCAGCGAGATCGGCCGCCGGAAGTTCGTCGTCTTCAACAACACCGGACCGTAAGGAGGAGGAGCGAAGCCCGGCTCAGAGCGTCTTCGCGGCGTGGGCCGGGTTGGGCTTCTTCGGAAGAGCGGCGATGCGGGCCGCCTCGGGGAAGAGCGTCAGACCCTTCTGGACCTGCATGTCGCCGGACGCGCGCACCTTCCAGCCGGACTCCAGCCCCGAGCGCACGTTGGCGAGATCGATCCGCATCGCGTAGTCGAGGAGGTTCTTGTTCGTCTCCTCGCTCCACTGCCTCGCGAGCTCGTCGGCCGTCGAGAACTTGGAAGCCTCGACGAACTGGAAGAACTCCTGGCGCAGGGCGGGCGTGATCTCGATGTCCTGCTTGACCTCCGGATGCTTCGGGAGCCACTGGACCGCGAAGTTGAAGAACATGTTCCGCGCCAGAAGCTGGGTGACGACCTTGGAATCGAAGCTGTTCTTGACCGGGAAGTCCGGCGTGATCCCGCCGGCGGCGAACACGATCCGGCCGGCGTCGGTGTAGAACGGCTGGCCGGCGCTCTTGGACTCCTCGCCCGGCTTCTCCGGCGTCGCGTCGGTGTCTTCGGGGTTCACGTAGGCGAGCAGGTCGCTGTAGTCCCGCTGGATCCAGCGCCCCGAGGGGGTGTAATACCGCGCGGTCGTCAGCGCCAGGCCGGCGCCGTACGGCAGCGTGTAGACGCTCTGCACGAGTCCCTTGCCCCACGTGCGCTGGCCGACGATGAGTCCCCTGTCGTGGTCCTGGATGGCGCCCGCCACGATTTCCGAGGCGGAGGCGGAGCCGCGGTTGACGAGAACGACGAGGGGCTTGTCGAAACGCGGCCCCTCGCCGGGCGCGAAGAAGTCCTGGGCCGAGGAAGCCGTGCGGCCGCGGGTGTAGACGACCTTGGCCCCCTTCTCCAGGAAGATGTCGCTGATGTCCACGGCCTGGTCGAGCACGCCGCCGGGATTGCCGCGCAGGTCGAGCATCAGCTTCTGCATCCCCTGTTTCTCCAGGTTCTCGATGGCGCTGGCGAGCTCGCGGCTGGAGGTGTGCGTGAAGTCCCTCAGGAAGATGTAGCCGGTGTCGGGGGTGATCATGAAGGCGTAGGGGACCGCGCGCGTCGGGATCTCGGCGCGCGTGATCGTCATCCGGATCGGCTCGTCGATGCCCGCCCGGCGGATCGTGATCGTGACCTGCGTCCCCTTGGGCCCCCGGAGCTTGCGGACGACCTCGTCGGTCGAGACGTCCTCCTTCAGCTCCTCGTCCTCGATGTGCGTGATGATGTCGCCGGCGCGGATGCCGAGCTTGAAGGCGGGCGTGCCCTCCATCGGCGCGATCACCGTGATCTTCCCCATCCTCTTCTGGATCTGGATCCCGAGGCCGAAGAAGGAGCCCTGCTGCTTCTCCCGCATCGCGGCGTAGTCGTCCGGCTCGAGAAAGGCCGTGTGCGGATCGAGGCGGGAGAGCATCCCGTGGATCGAGGCATAGACGAACTTGTCGGCCGAGACCGGCTCGGGCGCCCAGTCGGAGATCGTCGTCAGGATGTCGGCGTACTCGTCGAGCGGCGGGGTGTCGCGGTCCGCCCCCGCCGGGAGCTTCTCGCCCAGAGCGCCGCCGACCAGGGTCGCGGCCACGACGAGACAGAGCGCCAGGAGAATGCGGGAACGTGGTTGGCTCAAGGAAATCCTCCTCTGCGTCGCATTCTGACATGCCGATGGACCGGAGCGAAAGCTCGGTCTGCCGGTCTCCCGGTCCGCGCGTGAGAGCCAGGAGATAGAATCACCACCGGGGGAAACATGTTTGGCTCGATCGGAATGCCCGAATTGGTCCTGATTTTTATCGTGGCTCTCCTCGTTTTCGGGCCGAAGAAGCTGCCCGATATCGGAAAGTCGATCGGGAAGGGCCTGGCGGAATTCAAGAGGGCGTCCGACGATCTGAAGCGAACGATCGAGCAGGAGATCGAGCAGGGCAAGCAGGAAGTCGCCTCCGTGCGGGAGCAGGTGACCGGAGTTGTTTCGGCCGGCGCGGCGAGCTCCGCGGCCCCGGTGGAGACCTCCGCGGCCCCGCCCGCCGCCGTGGACGCCCCGCCGGGCGCGCCGGGGGCCGGACAGGCCGAGAAGCCTCTGGACGCCCGGCCCATCGAACCCTCTTGAGCCGGTTCCTTCCCGGCAGTCCCTCTCCGCCGCCCCCGGAAGGCGAGGAAGAGCTCCCGCGGATGGGGTTCTTCGACCACCTCGAGGAATTCCGCAAGCGCCTCATCGTCTGCCTCGTCGCGATCTTCGTCGCGTTCCTCGTCTGCTGGAACTGGGCGCCGCAGATCTTCGAGATCCTGGCGCTCCCGGTGCGCCGCGTGCTCCCGCCGGGCCAGAACCTCTCGTACACGACGCTCACCGAGCCGTTCCTCATGTACTTCCGGGTCGCGCTCTTCGCCGGTCTCATCGCGGCATCGCCGGTCATTCTCTGGCAGTTCTGGCTCTTCGTCGCCCCGGCGCTCTACCGGCGCGAGAAACGGTATGTCCTGCCGTTCATCCTGGCCGGCGTGTTCTTCTTCCTGGGAGGGTGCGCGTTCGGCTACTTCGAGGCGTTTCCCCTTGTCGTGGGGTTCCTGGTGGGAGTCGGAAAGAACTTCAACGCCGTCATCACCATCAACGAGTACCTGGGGACGGCGATCAAGATCATCCTGGGCCTGGGCCTCTGCTTCGAGATGCCGATCCTGATCTTCTTCCTCGCCCGGATGGGGGTCGTCTCGGAGCGCTGGCTTCTCTCGAAGTTCAAGTACGCGGTCCTCGTCATCTTCATCATCGCGGCGATCATCACGCCCACGCCCGACGTCGCGACGCAGTGCGTCTTCGCCGTCCCGATGATCCTCCTCTACCTCCTGGGGATCGCCGTCGCCTGGATGTTCAAGAAACGAGAGACCGCCTGACGGCGCTCTCGAAGTTTCAAGTTTCAGGTTTCAGGTTTCAAGAAGAGACATGGCTTCCTGGAACCTGAAACTTGAAACCTGAAACCCCTCTTATCGTTTTCGGTTGCGGGCGAGCACCATCTCGATGAATTCGCGCGCGGCGCCCCGGCCGCCGGGGTTCTTCAGGACGGTCTTCGCGGCGCGGCGCGCCGCGGGCGTGGCATCGGCGGGGCAGGCCGAGAAGCCGGCGGCCTGGAGCATCGCGGCGTCCGGCTCGTCGTCGCCGATCGCCGCCGTCTCGGCCGGGGTCACTTTCCAACGGCGGCAGAGCGCCTCGTACCGCGGGAGCTTTTCGCGAACGCCCTGCAGGCACGCGTGCACGCCGAGATCCTTCGCTCGCCGGGCCGTCGCCGGCGACGTGCGGCCCGAGATCCAGGCGACTTTCAGGCCGGCGGCGATGGCCTTGCGCGTCCCGTGTCCGTCCTTCGTGTCGAAGACCTTGAATTCCTGCCCGTCGCCGAGCAGGTAGATCCGCCCGTCCGTCAGGACGCCGTCCACGTCGAAGAACAAGGCCTTGATCATCGGGTGATCGGGTGAACGGGTGATCGGGTGATTGAACCGCGGACGATTGCGGCCCCGGTCGATCGCTCGATCACCCGATCGCAGATCACCCGATTCCTTTCACCGGATTCCGGCGGACAAGAGGTCGTGCATGTGGAGGGCGCCGGAGAGGCGGCCGTTTCCGTCCAGGATGAAGAGGGAAGTGATCTTCCACTCCTCCATGCGGGCGAGCGCGACCGATGCGAGCTCCTCGGCGCCGATCGTGCGCGGTTTGGCGTGGAGGCAGTCTCCGGCGGAGCGCGAGAGGAGCTTCGGGTCCTTTTCCACGAGGCGGCGCAGGTCTCCGTCGGAGATGACGCCGGCGAGGCTCCCCGAACCGTTGACGACCGACGTGACGCCCATCATCTTGCGCGACATCTCGTGGATCGTCTCGGTCATGGGCGTGTCGCGGGAGACCCGGGGGACCCGCTCTCCCGTGCGCATGAGGTCCCGGACTTTCAGGAACCTCTTTCCGAGCTCCCCCCCGGATGGAGGGCGGCGAAGTCCTCCTCCTTGAAGCCCCGCTTTTCCGAGAGCGCCATCGCGAGCGCGTCGCCGACGGCGAGGAGGGCGGTCGTCGAAGCGGTCGGAGCGAGGTTCAGCGGGCAGGCCTCGCGCGAGATGGAGACGGAGATCGCGAGATCCGCCGCCCGCGCGACGGAGGAGTCCGGGGCGCCCGTCATGGCGATCGTCCGGAGCGACCGGGCCCGCGCGAACTCGAGCAGCCGCAGGAGCTCCGGGGATTCGCCGGAGGCGGAGAGGGCGAGCACGACGTCCCCGGCCGCGAGCATCCCGAGGTCTCCGTGGGAGGCTTCCGCGGCGTGGAGGAAGTAGGCCGGCGTTCCGGTCGAGGCCAGGGTCGCGGCGATCTTCTGCCCCACGAGCCCCGACTTTCCGAGGCCCGTGACGCAAAGGCGGCCGCTCGAGGACGCGATCTCCTCGACGGCACGGACGAAAGAGGGGCCCAGGTTCCCGATCTGTTCGCGGATGGAGTCCGACTCGATCTGGAGGACCCGCCGCGCCGTTTCGAGGATCACGAGGGTATCTTAGCCCTCGAAACCTCCGGGCCGGCGGACCGTACTAGCCGCCAGGGCCGCGGAAAGGGGGAGCCATGATCCAGCGAATTTCTCGCGCCGCCGTTCTGACCTTCCTGGCCTGCGCGCTGGCGGCTGCCGGCCAGACGCCGGCGCCGCAAAAGGCCGTTCCGAAATCGAAAGCGGCCCCGGCGCGGGGCGGCGCCGCGGCGCCGACGGTTCCCTTCGAGAAGTTCGTGCTCGGCAACGGCCTCCAGGTCATTCTCCACGTGGACCGCAAGCTGCCGATCGTGCACGTCAACGAGTGGTTCCACGTCGGTTCGAAGAACGAGAAGCCGGGGAGGACGGGGTTTGCCCATCTCTTCGAGCACGAGATGTTCGAAGGCTCGAAGGACGCGCCCGGCAAGTACTTCGGCCGCGCCGAGCGGGCCGGGGCGAACCTCTTCGAGGGCGGCGTCAACGGCACGACCAACAACGACCGGACCAACTACTTCATCACCGTGCCTTCCGGCAGCCTCGAGTACGTGCTCTGGCTCGAATCGGACCGGCTCGCGACGCTCGGCGATTACCTGACGCAGCAGAACCTCGACGCCCAGCGGGCCGTGGTCAAGAACGAGCGGCGGCAGGGGCTGGAGAACCGGCCGTACGGCCGGGCCTTCAAGCTCATCGTCGAGAACCTCTTTCCGGCCGGGCATCCGTACTCGTGGCCGGTCATCGGCAGCCACGAGGACCTGACCGCGGCCTCGCTCGAGGACGTGCAGGACTTCTTCCGGACCTACTACACGCCCAACAACCTCTCCCTCGTGATCGCGGGAGACTTCGACCCCGCTGCCGCGAAGGAGCTCGTCCGGAAATACTTCGGGAACATCCCCGCCGGCCCGCCGCTCGACCGGCCCGGCCTCTTCATCCCGGCCCTGTCGGGGGAGAAGGTCGTGGAGGCGACCGACCGCGTCCCGCAGGAGCGCGTCTACATGGTCTGGCCTTCGGCCCCGTTCTACGCGCCCGGGGACGCGGAGCTCGACCTGACCTCGCTCATCCTGACCGACGGCCTCGCGTCGCGCCTCCAGAAGGTCCTCGTCTACGAGAAGCAGCTCTGCACCGACGTCAACGCCTTCCAGCAGTCGATGGAGATCTCCAGCTTCTACGCCGTCGTGGCCACGGCGCGCCCGGGCGCTTCGCTGGTCGAGATCGAGAAGATCGTGACCGCGGAGATCGCGAGGCTCGGGAGGCAGGGGCCCACGGCCGCGGAGCTCGCGCGCGCCCAGACCAAGTGGGAGTACAACTTCGTCTCCGGCCTCGAGCGGATCGGCGGCTTCGGAGGGAAGGCCGATCTCCTGAACAGCTACAACACGTTCCTCGGCGACCCCGGCAAGTTCGAGTTCGACCAGGCCCGCTACAAGAAGGCCACGACGCAGGACGTCCGGAAGGCGGTGGAGCGATGGCTCGACACGAACGACCGCCTGATCGTCCGATTCCATCCGGAGAAGTCGGGCCGCGCCGACGAGACCGCGCTCGACCGCTCGAAGGAGCCGCCGCTCGGGGCGGACACGCCGTTCCATGCGCCGCAGGTGCTCTCGGGCAGGCTCGCCAACGGGCTCGAGGTCTTCGTCGTCGAGAGGCGCGAGCTGCCGAAGGTGGCCGTGACCCTGGTGACGCGGGCCGGCTCCGTCTCCGACCCGCCCGGCAAGGAGGGCACGGCGTCGCTGACGGCCGAGACGATGCGGCTCGGGACGAAGACGCGCAAGGCGCTCGACATCGAAACGGCCCTGGGCGACCTGGGGGCGACGCTCCAGGCGGAGGCGCAGCGCGAGAGCGCGCGGATCGGGTTCGAGATCCTGCGGCGCCATCTCGACGCGGGCCTCGGCATCCTGGCCGACGTCGTCCTGAACCCGACGTTCCCCGAGTCCGAAGTGGCGCGCGAGAAGAAGCGCCGCTCGGACGATCTCGAGCAGGAATCCCGCGACGGCACCGGGCTCGCCCGGCGCATCCGGCCGATGCTCGTCTTCGGCCGCGAGCATCCGTACGGGCGCCCGGCGCGGGGGCTGCCCGACAGCGTCCAGGCGATCCGCCGCGAAGACCTCGTCGCCTTCCGGCAAGCGCGATGGAAGCCGGGCGGGTCGGCGATCGTCTTCGTCGGCGACGTCACGCTCGCGGAGGCCGAGGCGCTGGCCCGCAAGGCCTTCGGCGGGTGGACGGGAGGAGCGCCGGAAGCGGTCGTGATCCCGCCCCCCTCTCCCGCGCCGGCGGGCCGGATCTATCTGGTCGATCGCCAGGACGCCGCGCAGACCGTCGTCTCGCAGTTGCTTCCGGCGCCGCGAAGGGACTCGCCCGACTACTTCGCTCTCGAGCTCGCCGACGGCGTCTGGGGCGGAAGCGCCAGCTCGCGCCTCGACATGAACCTGCGGGAGGACAAGGGGTACTCCTACGGGGTCTTCTCCGCGCTCGTCCTCTTCCGCGAAGCGGGCGAATGGCTCGCCACCGGAGGCGTCCAGACCAACAAGACGAAGGAATCGGTCGCCGAGTTTGACAAGGAGCTGAAGGCGATCGCGGGTCCGAGGCCGATCACCCCCGAGGAGTTCGAGGCCCAGAAGGCCAGAATCATTCGCGGATACGCGCAGCAGTTCGAGGCGTTCTCGCGCATCGCCGGGCAGATCGCGGACCTGTGGACCGAGGGGTTGCCGATGACGGAGCTCCAGCGGGACTACGACGAGGCGAGCAAGGTCACGCTCGAGGCGGCCGGCGCGGCGGCGGTCAAGTACGCCCGACCCGAGAAGGCGTCGATCCTCCTTGTCGGCGACCGCGCGAAGATCGAGCCGGGCCTGAGGGATCTCGGTCTGGGCGAGATCGTCCTCCTGGACGCGGAGGGGAAGCCGGTTCGGTAGAAGGTCCCGTCCGGCGGCGGTCTCAACGGCTCCGGAGCTCTCTCAACGCCTCGACGGCCGAGGTCATGCTCGGATCCAGGGCCAGGGCTTTCTCGTAGGCGCGGATCGCCAGCTCCCGATCGCCCCTGGTCTTGTAGGCCTCGCCCAGGCTGTCGAAGGCGTTGGCCGACCCCGGGAACGCGGCGGCGTTCAACTGGAACACCTCGATCGCCCGATCCGGACGCCCGGCCGCCAACAGCGCGTAGCCGAGACCGTTGACCGGGACCTCGTTTTCCGCGAGCGCGTAGGCGTTGACGGGATCGGCTCTCCACTCCCGGTACACGGCCGCGGCACGCCGGAAGTCGTCGGCCGCTACGGTCTCCTTCAACAGCTCGGCGAGCGACTTTCCCGGGACGTAGCTCAGGACCGCCTTCAACGCCGGGTCGTTGTTGCGGCGGTAGTCCTCGAAGGTGAGGTCGGCGGCGACTCGCGGGGCCGTCCACGGCCGCCGGTCCCTCTCGTCCCCCTGCCACCAGAGGGTCGAGACCCGCACGGTGATCCCGCTGTTGGGGAGCGTGATGCGGCGCGAGTCGCCGTAGGAGTTCGCCTTCCCTCCCGTCGGCTCGCCGACGAAGATCGCGTTCGTGTACCTCTCGAGCTCGTTGACCAGCATCTGCGCCGCCGACCAGGTGCTCCGGCCTACGAGGACGAAGAGGCGCCCTTTCTGATCCACCTTCCGCGACCGGATGAGGCCGAGGAGGAGGGGGCGGTTGAGCTCGCCGTTGCCGCCCCGGTTCAGCCGGAGGTCCAGGACGAGTCGCTCGACCGGGTGCGCGTCCACGAACGCGAAGAGGCGGTCGGCGAAGGCCTCGACGGTGTCGTTCTCCTTGTTCCCGACCTGATTGAACTGCACGTAGACGGCCTTCGCGTCCGGAAGGTATTCGAACCAGAACTTGTCGCGCGGGTCCCTGAGCCAGAGGGGCGGGGGTTTCGACGCCGCGTCGCGCGCGTCCACCCAGCCCTCCCGGGGAAGCCAGCTCGTGTCCGTGTCGGGCGACATCATCTCGGCGGGCCCCGCGGGCCTCAGGGTCACGGTCCTCCGGCGGCCGCCGCTCTCGACGGTGAACGGGGCGCTTTCCATGTCGGAGATCAACCCGAGGGCGTGAAGCACTTCGGGCATCGCCAGAAGGAACGGCGCGAAGAACTTCACGTCCATCTCATTGTCGCGCCCGATGATCCGGCGCACGGCGTCGAAGGCCTCCTCGACGGTGGCGGTCCCGATCCGGATGACGCGGGCGCCGACGAGGTCCGCGTGCCGGCGCGCCGCCGAGCGGATGAAGAGGCCGCCCGGGAAGAGCGAGAGCCTCACGGGATACTCGCGGAAGCCGATCTTCGGGTCGCGCGTCGGCGCGATGTTGGTGTGCCCGTCCCCGACCATCGCGACGATCCGGGCCATCTCGACGATGATCCGGTGCCGCGCGAGCGTCGGGATGCGCTCGTCGAGGCTCCGGACCGCGCTTTCGAATTGCCCGCGCGTCATCGCGTGGAAGAGATTCCTGTGGAGCTTCGGCATCTGCTCGGCCATGAAGCGCAGGTCCTCTCTCCACCGCTCGGTCTCCGATCCGGCCGGCAGGCCGTCCGAAAAGGCGGACTGGCCGAGGAGCGCGACGCAGAAGATCGCGCCGGGACCTCCCAACCTCGCCATGAAACTGCGCGTCGTCATCTCTGGAGCCGGAACCCTACCGCAACACCTCCTCGATGAAGGCGAGCGCGCGCGGGTCCCTGGACTGGCCCAGCCAGAAAACGGCCTTCCGGCGCACCTCCGGGTTCCTGTTGGTCCGGGCGACCTCGATCAGGAGCGGGATCCCCTCGTCCTTCGGCATCCGGGTCAGGGCGAAGACGGCCCTCGTCTTGACCTCCGTCTCCGGGTCGTTCCGGATGGCGTTTTCGATTGCCGAGGCCGCTTTCTTTCCGGCCTTCTGCGCCAGCCAGAAGAGGGCCTGGCCGCGCACCGAGGCGCTGGCGTCCCGTTTCGCCATCTCCATGAGCGTTTGCGTGGCGTCCGGCTCCCTGCTTTGCGAGAGGGCGAACGTGAGATGCCGCCGCATCTCTTCGTCCTTCTCCTCTTGCGCGAGCGCCCGAAGGACCTTGTAGCCGCGGCGGCCCCTCGCGTTCCCGAGCCAGAAGAAGGCCTGCTTGCGGAGCGCCTCGGAGTTGCCGGGAGCGGCGAACTTCTCCAGCGCCGCGTCGGCCGAAGGATCGTCGTGCAAGGCGATCGCGGAGAGCGCGGGCTCACCCCCCTCCCGGCGCTTCCGGCGCGCCAACGACCCGTCGCCCGCGAGCGTCTCGAGCAGCGCGACGCTCTCGGACGGGCGCACGTCGGTGAGCCAGAAGACCGGGAGGCCGCCGGCATCGAGAGTGCAATCGCTCGAGAACGTGCGCAACCGCCGGGGCGCCCGCGCCTCCAGCCGCAGCAGGACGAGCATCCGGCCGCTTCCGGAGCGATCCGGGCAGTCCTCGCCGTCGGAATTGACGACGGTCACGTTGCGGCCCTCGCTTTCGAGGAAGCAGCGGCCGGCGCAGGGGCCCGATTCGAGGCCGTCGAGCGACCCGTAGCAGCACATGTGATGGGTGCCGGCCGCCGGCACCGACCAGGCGACCCAGGCCGGGCTCTCCTGCGCGGCGGCGAGGGCGCGGAAGGTCTTCCCGAGGCCGTTGGCGGCCGTCCGCGCCTCGACGCGGGCGTTGGCGAAGCGCGCCGGCTGCGCGGCGGCGCCGGCCGGCAGCGCCGCGAACACGGCGGCGAGGAGGAGAGGGATGCGGCGGCGTGGCTCCATCGCCGTCACTCCTCCTCGGCCCCGTCGGATCGGATCGAGACCGGCCCGTTGACGGTCGAGAGACGGACGACCGGCGCCGAGGAGTCGCCGAAGTCGATGCGGCGCGAATCCTCGTCCCAGTTCCGGCGAGCCTCCCCGCAGGCCTTCGCCCGGCACTGGAAGGGGGAGCGGCCGGAGCTCTCGACGCTGACGGCCGAGGCGTACCCCTCCGGCAGCGACAGGGAGAGCGGGCCGTTCCGGGCGTGGGCCTCGAGCCGCCCGTCCCATCGGTTGCCCGAGAGCTTCACCGAGATCGGGCCGTTCTGCGTGTCGATGTCGACGTCCCCGCCGCTGCCGGACACGCTGACCGGACCGTTGACGGCCGTCGCGGAGACCTTGCCCGAACAGGCCCGGAGTGAGATCGGGCCGTTGCGCGCCTCCGCCCGGATCGGCCCGGAAGACTCTTCGAAGGAGAGCGGACCGTTCCGGGCGTGGGCGGTGACGACGCCGGCCATGCCGCGCACCGCCACCGGACCGTTGGTCACGTCGAGGTCGAGGCCGGCGCCGCGGGGCGCCCTGACGATGAAGTGCACGAGCCAGTCGCGGCCTTCGGGCCCGCGCACGGAGAGCTCGTCGCCCTGGAGGGAGACGGCGATCCGCGAGAGGTCCTGCTCCGCGGCCGCCGCCTTGCACGCGGTCACGGAGACGTCGGAGCGGTCGGCGCCCAGGACGAAGATCCCGGAATTGGCCGGCGCCCGGAACCGCAGCGCGCCGCGCGGCGCGGGACCGGTCACCGTCTCCTCGGCGCGGGCGGCCTCCGCGTCATCGAAGGTCACGCGCATCTGCCGGCAATCGTCGATCGGGCCGTCCCGCTCGACCGAGACGCTCGCGCCGTGGCGGCCGTGCCTCTCCGTTGCCCCCGCCACCGACGCGGTCAGACAGACCGCCAGAACGATCCAGAAAACCCGCTGCTTCCCGCCCATCGCCTCCTCCTTCGTCAGTCCTTCAACAACTCCATGAGGTAATCCGTCGCTTCCTTGTCGCTGCCCATGACCGAGAGCTTCTTGACCGCCTCGCGCTTCAAGTCCGGGTCCTTCTCCGAGCGGGCGATCTCGACGAGCGCGTGCGAATTGCCCTGCACGAAGAGTCCCTGGAGAGCTGCCTTTCGAAGGTCCGGATCCTTCTCGCTCTTGTAGATCGAGACGAGCGCCGTCCCGGTCTGCTCCTTGCCCATGACCCCCAGCTTGTGGATCGCCTCCCGCTTCAGGTCCGGCTGCCGCTCAGCGCGCGCCAGCTCCAGGATGTGCTCGCTGTCTCCCGCCACGAACATCCCTTGCAGGGCCGCCCTCTTGACGTCTTCCGAGGTCTCGCTCCCGTAGAGCTGCCACAGCTCCAAGCGCGCGCCCATGACGCCGAGCAGGCGCATCGCGGCCGACCGCAGGCGCGGTTCCTTCTCCCCCTTCGCGGCGGCCAGGATCCGGTCGCGCTCCCCGGCGACCATGAAGCTCTTGAGGATCCGCTCCTTGACTTCGAGCGTCGAGGAGGGGGAAGCGTAGATCTCCGCGAGAAGCTCCCGGCTGGCGCGCCCCCCGTGGATGCCCAGATAGCGGAGAGCCTTCTCCTGGAGGTCCGGATCGGAGGCGGAGCGCGCGATGTCTCCCACGATCTGGCGGGCGCGCGGAGAGTCGCTCTGGGCGAGCACGAAGAGGGCGCGCTCCTTCAACTTGGGGGAGGAGCCGGACTTCAGGAACTTCTCGAGCAGCGGGATGGCGCGCTCCGGGTCGGTGTGGAGCAGGCTGTTGATCGCCATCAGCTTCAGGTCTTCGTCGTTCTCCGCCTCGGGCCGGACGCTCCGCCCGCCCGACTGCCGGATCTCCAGTTCCAGGGCCTTGACGTCCTTCAACCAGGAGCTCTTCGGGAACCGGGCGGGAAACCCGGCGAGGAGAGCGAGCGCCTCGGCATGGCGCTTCTCCTGCTTGTACGCATAGGCGATCCAGTAGACGGCCGCGTCGGCGCGGGCGCCGTTGCTCCTGGCGACCTCGGTGAAGGCCGCCGCCGCGCGGTCCCAGTCGCCGTCGTCCAGCGCGTTGGCGCCCTGTTCGTAGAGCCGGTCTTCCTGGGTCCCTTCCGGACCGTCCGCCCAGCCGGTGTCGAGGGCGGCCGCGACGCCGGCGCCGGGCCGCGCGGCACAGAGGAGGAGCAAAACACCGGTGAGCAGGGTCCTTCGGATCATGTTCTCTTCCTTTCGTCGCGCGGGGACATCGCCTGTTCGCGCTGGCGCACCCGGGAGCCGAGCACGCGGATCTTGAAAAGCACTCCCTCGGCTTCCGACCGCCGCCGCACGTCCTCCAACGCCTCCGCGGAGGAGGAAGGGGTGTGCGCCGCCTCGAGGAGCACGCGTTCGAGATCGTCGAGCACGTCGGAGACGGCTCGCTCGCCGGCGGCCCTGGCCGACTGGCGGTACAGGCGGTTGGCGGCGAGGAGCTCCTCGGTGCGCGCCCGATCGAGCTGTCCACCGGCGTCCGCGGCCGGCGCGTGGAGCAATTCGACGAGCACGACCTCGGAGCGTTCCAGGTGGTCGGCGACGGTGACGAGCAGGATCCGATCCCCCGCCGTCGAGGCGGCCACCCCGGCCGGCCGTTCCGCGACACGCGAGAAGCGTCCGGCGAGAAACGCCGCCAGCGCGACCGCCGCCAGGACTCCGGCCAACGCGAGGCGCGGCGCGATCATCCCCTTCCAAAACGGGTCGGGCCGTTCCGGCAGCCGGAGCTCGAGGCGCCGCCAGACCTCCCGCCCGTATTCCTCGCCGCGCTCCGGCACCGGCGCCGCCTCGACCGCCGCCAACAGTCTCTCGATCTCGTTCGCGCGGCTGCGGCAGGGAAGGCAGGCCGCGAGGTGCCGGGAGACGCTCCGGCTCCCCTCGTAATGGAAGAGGATCAGCTCCTCCTCTCCCGGATGTCTCATCGGGCTCCTTCCGCGACCGGCCGCAGATCGCGGCGCAGCTTCTCCACCGCTCGGAAGACGCAGTTCCTGGCCGCGCCGCTCCGGACGCCGAGAGTGCTCGCGATCTCGGCGATCGACCGTCCCTCGAAATGGCGCAGCACGAACGCCGCCCTCTCCATCGCCGAGAGTCCCTCGAGCGACCGGGCGACCCGCCGCTGGATGTCCGAACCGAAGGCGACGCGCTCGGGCGTCGGATCGCTCGCGGCGGCCTCGAGGGCCTCCTCCTCGAGCGGACGCTCCTGCCTCCGGCTGGAAGCGCGGCGCCGCAGCGCGTCCACCGCGCAGTTGGCCCCGATCCGGTGAAGCCACGTCGAGAACTCCGACTGGCCGGCGAAGCGGTGCAGATTGCGATAGGCCTTCAAGAACGTCTCCTGAACCACGTCTTCCGCGTCCTCCTCGTTTCCCGTCATCCGGAATGCCAGCCGGAACACGTTCCGGCTGTGCCTCTCGACCAGGCAACGGAAGGCCTCCCGATCGCCCGCTCTCGCCCTCGCGACAGCGGCTGCATCGCTCCCTTCCATTCCTGTTGTTTAGACGGCGGAGAACGGGAGAAGTTAGGCCGGGGGATCTGTGATTGGGAATTGGGGATTGGGGATTGGTGACCCACCTCCACGACTCCAGCGCCCGCTCCTCGCCCCGAAGGACTTTTTCGCGGGTCGCCTCGGGAGGGGGAGGGACGAGTCGGGCGAGGCGCTCAGGTCGAGTCCCGATCCTCAGACGTTTCCGACCGGGGGAGTGTTAACGTCTCGCGTCCATGCAGCAGCTCACGTTTTACGTCTCGAAATACGGGCTCTCGCTCGTCTTCGTCAACGTTCTCCTGGAGCAGCTGGGCCTGCCGATCCCGGCGATCCCCGTTCTCGTGGTCGCCGGCGCCCTCGCCGTCGAGCGGGACCTTTCGGCCCCCCGCGTCCTGCTCGTCGCCGTCCTCGCCTCGGTCATCGCGGATGCCCTCTGGTACGCGCTGGGGAAGCGCCACGGCTTCCGCATCCTGAAGACACTTTGCCGCGTCTCGCTCTCGCCCGATTCCTGCGTCCGGCAGACCACCTCGATCTTCGAGAAGTGGGGATTGCCCTCGCTCGTGGTCGCGAAGTTCGTGCCCGGCTTCTCGACCGTGGCGCCGCCGCTGGCCGGGGCCATCAACGCCCGGTTTCTCCCGTTCCTCGCCTACGACGGCGCGGGGGCGTTCGTCTGGGCGGGCGCCGGGGTCGTTGCGGGCATGGTCTTTCACCGCGCGATCGACCGGGGCCTGGAGTTCCTGACCGGCATCGGGAGCCGGGCGCTCGTCCTCGTCGGCGCCGCGCTCATTGTCTTCGTCGCGGTCAAATGGTGGCAGCGGCGCCGCTTCTACAAGTTGCTGCGAATGGCCCGCATCTCCCCCGAGGAGCTGCACCGCCTGATGGACGAGGGACGCAACCCGGTCGTCCTGGATGTCCGCACGGCGGGAGCCCACCTGAGCGATCCCCGCCGCATCCCGGGCGCGAAACTTCTCCAGCTCTCCGACATCCCCGAGAGGCTCGCCGGGCTCCCTCAGGACCGGGAGATGATCCTCTACTGCACGTGACCCAACGAGGCCTCGGCGGCCCGTGTGGCCCGCGCGCTGATGGAAAGGGGATTTACTCTGGTGCGGCCGCTCGCGGGGGGCCTCGACGGTTGGGTCGCCGCGGGGTATGGTGTGGAAGCGGAGCCCCTCATCGCGATCCGTCCGGCCGACGCGGTCTGAATCCGCGAAGCCGCCGGATCGGACCGGCAAGGGTCACCTGTCCTTCCGGGCAATTGTGACGGCCTCCTCGTCAGGGTACAATGCGTGCAACCCCTGATGGATTCTGAAACCCCACTCCAGGGACACAGTTTTGTCGTCCCCTGCTTTTCCTGCCAGGCGCCTTTCGACGCCCTGGCCGCTGCCTGGTGCGGCTGCCTGACGAGCAAGCGGACGCTCGTCTGTCCCGCCTGCCGGAATTGCTTCTGCAAGGCGACGACGGTCTACAAGCAGGGTTTCTGGGAGAAGGCCCCGCAGGAGATGTGGGACCGCACGATGGCCGACCGGCGGGCGATTTTCGATCCGCCCCCGAACCCTCCGCCGGCGGCCGTCCGGCGGCCGCTCGTCCTCGTCGTGGACGACGAGCCGGACATCCTGCGCGCCACGCTCCTGGCCCTGGAGGAGCTCGGGTATGGGGCCGTCCTCGCCCGCGACGGCCTGGAGGGGATCCAGCTGGCGAGCCGGTACCGGCCGGACCTCGTCCTCGCCGACGCCTTCATGCCGAAACTGGACGGCCGCGAAATGTGCCGGCGCCTGAAGAGCAGCCCCGCCACCTCGCAGCTGAAGATCGTCATCATGACCGCGGTCTACACGGCGGCCCGCTACCGGTCCGAGGCGTTCCGAGAATTCCAGGCCGACGACTACCTGTCCAAGCCGCTCGACTTGAAGGACCTCCGCGCGGTCCTCAAGAGGCTCGTCGGGAGCGCCGTCCCGGAACCGGGCAACCAGAGCGGGTGACGGCGAGCCGATGAGGGCGCGGTCGTTGAAGGGGAGAGTCGTCGCCGGGTTCGCGCTCGCCTTCGGCGTCCTCGCGGCCGCGATGTTCATCGTGTCGCGCAGCACCCAGCGCCTGATCCTCGGGAGCCGGAGCGTCGCCTACACGCAGGAGGTCCTGACGGAGCTGCGGACGACACGCGCGCTCCTGCAGGAAACCGAGTCCGCTCTGCGCGGCGCGATCCTGACGGCGGAGCCGAAGTTCCTCGAGCCCTACGCCGCGGCGGTGCGCCGGGTCCATCCCCAGATGGTCCGCATCGCGGCTCTGACAGCGGCGGAGCTAGGGCACCGCGGCCGCCTCCGCCTCCTCGAGTCCCGGATCGACCAGAAGCTCGACTGGAACGCCCGGGCGATCGCGCAGCTGAAGGAGCAGGGCCGGGACGCGGCGCGGGCCATGCTCTTCTCAGTCGAGGCGAGCGGGATGACCGGCGAGATCCAGCGCGAGCTGAACGGCATCGAACGGGAGGAGCAGGAGCTCCTGGCGTTCCGGACCGCCGAGGCCGAATCGCGAGTCCGCTCCACGATGTTCATCCTCGCGGCGGGAGCGCTCCTCCAGTTCGCGCTCCTCTTCGCCCTCTACCAGGCGATGAGCCGGGACGCGGCCGACAGGCTCCGCATCGCCGAGCGGATGCGCGAGCAGCTCTCCTTCACGGCGGCCATCACCGACAACCTCGGGGAGGGCGTTTGCGCGCTCGACCGCGAAGGCCACCTGACCTTCATGAACCCCGCCGCCCAGGCCATGCTCGGCTGGAAGGAAGAGGACCTCCTGGGCAGCGACGTGCACGGCGCGATCCATTCCCAGACGCCCCACGGGACCGCGCTCCCGGCTTCCGACTGCCCCCTTCTCGGCGTCCTCGACACGGGCGAGCGATTCCACGGCACGGACGACGTGTTCACGCGCCGCGACGGGACGGTCTTCGCGGTGGAGTACGTCTCGTCCCCCTTCCGGCGCGACGGCCGGATCGTGGGCGCCGTGATCGCCTTCCGCGACATCGCGGAGCGGAAGAAGACGGAAACGGAACTGGTCGAGCGGACGGACCAGGCGGTGTTCGGGGCCGCCGTGGGAGCGGCCCTGACCAAGGCCGAGACGCTGCCGAAGGCCCTCGGGCTGTGCGCCGAGGCGATGGTCCGCCATCTCGGAGCGGCGACCGCCTCGCTCTGGACGCTGGCGGAGAACGACGACGTCCTCGAGTTGCAGGGGAGCGCTTGGGCCCGCCGGCCTCTCTTCGGGCAGGATGCGCGCATTCCGGTCGGCGAGTTTCGGATCGGGGCGATCGCGCGGGACCGCCGGCCGGCCCTGCTCGACCTGAGGACGGGAGAGGAGCGCGAGGACGACAAGGACTGGGCGCGCCGGGAGGGCATGTCCGCCTTCGCGGGATACCCGCTCGTGGTGGAGGACCGCCTCGTCGGGGTCATGGCCATGTTCGCGACGCGCCCCCTGACGGAGACGGCGCTCGACGCGCTCGCTTCGGTGGCCGACGAGATCGCGCTGGGAATCGACCGGGCGCGCGCTTCCCAGGCCCTGCGCGCGAGCGAGGCCCTCACCCGGGCCGTCGTGGACAACATGATGGAGGCGCTTATCATCGTGGACGGGAAGAGCGTCGTCCGCGCGATGAACCCGGCCGCCGGGCGGATCTTCGGCTACACGGCAGAGGAGCTCGTGGGGCGACCTCTCTCGCTGCTCGTTCCGGAATCCGTGAAGAAGGACCCGCTCCTCTTCCTCAAGGAAGCGGCGCGGCGCTCCCTCGGCCGCATCACGGAATGGGAAGGGCGCCGGAAAAACGGCGAGGTCTTCCCGTTCGAGCTGGCGCTCTTCGAGTTCCAGACCCCGGAGGGGCGCCGGCTCGGCGGCAGCATCCGCGACATCTCGGAGAGGCGCGAGGTCGAGCGCTTGAAGAAGGAGTTCGTCTCGACCGTGAGCCACGAATTGCGCACCCCGCTGACCTCGATACGGGGCTCCCTGGGCCTGCTCGCCGGAGGCGTCCTCGGAGAACTCCCCCCGCAGGCCGCCGAGGTCATGGCGGTCGCCGAGCGCAACGTCGTCCGCCTGGTCCGGCTGATCAACGACATCCTGGACCTGGAGAGGTACGACACGGGCCGGATCGAGATGAACTGCGAAACGATCGCTCTCGATTCCGTTTTCACGCGCTCGCTCGAGGCCGTTCGCAGCTTCGCGGATCAGGAGGGCGTGACTCTCGAAATCTCTTCGACGGACGCGCAGATCTGGGGCGACGGCGACCGGCTCGTGCAGGTCCTCGTCAACCTCCTGTCCAACGCCGTGAAGTTCTCGCCGCGGGGGAGCACCGTCCACCTCTCCGCCTCCCGGGAGGAGGGGTGCGCGCTGGTGCGCGTTCGCGACGAGGGGCGGGGCATCCCCTCCTCCTTCCGCGCGGCGATCTTCGAGCGCTTCCGCCAGGTCGAGGCCTCCGACGCCCGGCAGAAGGGGGGGTCGGGGCTGGGCCTCGCGATCTGCAAGGCGATCATCGAGCAGCATGGCGGCTCCATCGGCGTCGAGAGCGAGGAGGGGAAGGGGAGCGAGTTCTGGTTCCGGCTTCCGGATTCCTCCCGGGCCGTCAAGCCGGACACGGCGCTGCCGGCGGCGCCCCTGCCGTCGCCCGCCGGTGGGCCCGAAGTGCTGATCGTGGAAGACGACGCGGCCCTGCTCAACGTGATGGAAAGGCAGCTCCTGCAGGCGGGGTTCTTCGTGCGGCGCGCCATGACGGGAGAGCAGGCGATCGCGCTGACGCGCGTCCGGGCTCCGAGCCTGCTCGTGCTCGACGTGTCGCTCCCGCGGGGGGACGGGTTCGACGTCATCGACGCGCTCCGGCAGGAGCCGCGTCTCTCCAGGCTTCCGGTCCTGGTCTACACGGTTCACGACCTCACGTCGCTGCAGCGGGAGAGGTTGAAGCTCGGCCCGACGAGGTTCCTGACGAAGACGCGCTCCACCGACGAGGAATTCCTGACGGTGGTGCGGGAGATGGCCGGCGCGGCGGCCGCGGCGGTTGCCAGGGCATGAAGGTCCTGCTCGTGGACGATGAAGACGACATCCGCGGGATCGCGGCGCTGTCGCTCTCGAAGGTCGGCGGGATGGAGGTCGCGCAGGCCAACAGCGGGGCCGAGGGGATTCGCAAGGCGCGCGAGGAGCGTCCCGACGTCATCCTGCTCGACATGATGATGCCCGGCATGGACGGCCTGGCAACGTTCCGGGAGCTTCGAGGGGATCCGGAAACCTCGGAGATTCCCGTCGTTTTCCTGACGGCCAAGGCGATGTCCTCCGAGGTGGAGCGCCTGAAGAGCCAGGGGGCGAGCGGCGTTCTCATCAAGCCCTTCGACCCGATGGCCCTGCCGCGCCTGCTTCGGGATCTGCTGGAAGCGGGCCGGAACGGATGAAGAATGATGCAGACTCCTCATTGCGAAGCCCCGTCCCGGACTCCAAGGTCCCCGGCATGAGAAACCGCGCTTCCCGCGGGCCCGGATCCGCGCGCGTCTGGAGTCGTCGGTGAACTCCCCGGACTGAGATGTCGTTCGAAGAAGCTCTCCGCGACCTCCGCGAGCGCTTCGTCCGCGGCTCCGACGACAGGCTCGCGCGCATCGAGCAGATCCTCGATCTGCTCCAATCCGACGCCGCGGACGAGCGGACCCTCCGAGACCTGATGATCCAGTTCCACGGATTCTCGGGAGCGGGCTCGACCTACGGCTTTCCCCGCGTCAGCGCGCTCGGGAGCGAAGGAGAGCGGCTCTGCGACGCGCTGCTGAAGGAAAAAGTCCCGCCGCGGGCCCGGGACGCCGAGCGCTGGAGGTCGCTTCTCGGGTCGCTGCGCCAGGAGCTCCGCGGCGAGCCGGCTCTGGAGCCGGCGGTGGAAGCGGCGGCGCCCGGCCCGGTGCGGGCGCCGTTGCCGTTCGACATCCTCATCGTCGATCCCGACCCCGAACTGCGCGCCTCCCTCCAGGGCGTCGCCGTCCGCGAGGGGATGTCCGCCCGCGGGGCGGGCAGCCGCGAAGAGGCGCTGGAGGAGCTGTCGCGGCGGATGCCGGACGGGCTGATCGTCGATGTCCGGCTGCCGGACGGGTCCGGGTCTCAGCTCGTGGAGCACGCCCGGGGCCTGCCGGCGGGAGAGTCCCTGGCGATCCTGATGGTGGGCGGCCCCTCGGCTTTCGTCAACCGCGTGGACGCGATCCACTGCGGCGCCGACGGGTATTTCGACAAGCCGGTGCGCGTAGAAGCGCTGATGCGCCGGCTCGAGCACCTGCTGGAGCGGGGCCGCACGGAGCCGCCGCGGGTCCTCTCCGTCGAGGACGATCCGGACCAGGCGGCGTTCGTCCGCGCCGTCCTGGAATCCGCGGGCTACAAGGTGAGGATCTGTTCCCACCCGAAGAACCTCGAGACCGACCTGTCGGCCTTCCGTCCGGACCTCGTCCTGCTGGACATTCACCTTCCGGGAGCCGATGGCTATTCCCTCGCCCGCTACATCCGGCAGCAGGAGGCGCACGCGGCCCTGCCCATCCTCTTCCTGACGACGAAGAGCCAGGTCGAGTCCCAGATCGAGTCCATGAGAGCGGGGGGGGATGATTACCTGGTCAAACCGGTGGCGCCCGGGCTCCTTCTTTCGACGGCGGCCGCTCGGATCGAGAGGGCGCGCTTCCTGCGCAACCTGCTCGAGAGGGACGGGCTGACCCGCCTCCTGACGCACACGGCCTTCCTGGAGCGGGCGCGGGCCGCGATCGCGGAGAAGACGCGCAACCCCGGCAAGCCGGTGGCCATGGTGATCCTCGACCTGGACGGTTTCAAGACGCTCAACGACAAGTACGGCCATCCCGTCGGCGACACGGTGCTCTCCTCGCTCGCGGGACTCCTGCGCCGGCGCCTTCGCCAGTCCGACCACGTCGGGCGGCTCGGCGGCGACGAGTTCGCGGCGATCATCGAGAACATCGGCGAGAACCAGGCCGTGCGCCTCCTCGAGCGGATCCGCGAGGAGTTCGCCTCTCTCGATCAGGCCGCGGCCGACGGATCCGTTTTTCACGCGACTTTTTCCGCCGGCGTCGCGGTCCTCGATCCCAGCATGGATGCCGGTCTCTGGCGCGAGCGCGCCGATGCCGCCCTCTACGACGCCAAGTCCCGGGGAAGGAACCGCGTGGCCGGCGCCGCCGGATAGGGGCGCAGGCTCTTAGTCTTCAGGGGCTCCTGGCGGATTCTGGAGATTCCGTCCCGGTTTGTTTTTCGGGTATTCGGTGTGCGGTGTGCGGGCCGGGGCACTTCGCGATCACCGAATACTGAAAACCGATTACCTGGAAACCTCGCTCAGCCGCGTTCCCTCAGCCTGTCGCCGCTCTCGTGACGGACAGGATCGAGCGGATGATCTCCGCGAGGGTCGCGAGGTCGAGCTGGGTGGAGCTGTCCGAGAGGGCGCGGTCCGGATCGTCGTGGACCTCGAGGAAAAAACCGTCCACGCAGCCGGTGGCGGCGGCGGCGCGGGCAAGAACCGGGGCGTACTGCTTCAGGCCCCCGGTCTCCCGGCCCCCTCCGGGAAGCTGCATCGAGTGCGTCACGTCGTACACGATCGGGCAGCCCCATCGCCGCATCATCGGGAAGGAGCGCATGTCCACGACGAGGTCGTGATATCCGAAGGACGTCCCGCGCTCGCAGAGAAGCACCCGGTCGTTGCCCGCCGCGCGGCATTTCGCGACCACCCGCTCCATGTCGTCGGGCGCGAGGAACTGCCCCTTCTTGACGTTGATCGGCTTGCCCGTCCGCGCCGCCGCCGTCAGGAGGTCGGTCTGGCGGGAGAGGAACGCGGGGACCTGCAGCACGTCGAGGACCCGCGCGGCCGGCTCGGCCTGCGAGGGCTCGTGGATGTCGGAGAGGAGCGGCAGCCCGGTCCTCTCCTTGACCTCCGCGAGGATGTCGAGGCCTTCCGCGAGACCCGGCCCCCGGAACGAGTCGATCGAGGAGCGGTTGGCCTTGTCGAACGAGGACTTGTAGACGATCGAGGCGCCCGTCTCCCGGGCGAGGTCCCGGATCCGTTCGGCCATCGCGAGCGCGTGCCGGCGCGATTCGATGACGCAGGGCCCGGCGAAGAAGAGGGGCGGTTGTCCGCCGCCGATGGCGTAGCCGGGAGCGATCGCGATCCTGGGAGGGGCAGTCCCGCTCAGGCCATCTCCTCGCGCCGGTCGGCGAGGATCTTCGCGGTCTCGACGCGCTCGGCGCTCGCGGCCCGGTGCGCGCGCGCGGCGCGGATGAAGTCCTTGAAGAGAGGGTGACAGGCGAAGGGCTTGGACTTCAGCTCCGGGTGGAACTGGCAGCCGAGGAACCAGGGATGGTCCTCGCGCAGCTCGATGATCTCCACGAACTTGCGGTCGGGCGACATGCCGGTGAACGACATCCCCGCGTCCTTCAACCCCGGCAGGTACTCCTGGTTCACCTCGTAGCGGTGGCGGTGCCGCTCGGAGATCGGGCTCTCGCCGTAGGCGCGCGCCGCGATCGAGCCGGGGGCGAGCTCGCACGGGTACTTCCCGAGGCGCATCGTGCCGCCGAGCGCCTCGACGCCGATCAGGTCGCGCAGCTTGAAGATGACCTTGTGCCGCGGCTCCTCCTCGAACTCCGTGGAGTTGGCCCCTTCGAGCCCGGCCACGTGCCGCGCGAACTCGATGACGGCGGTCTGGAGGCCGAGGCAGATGCCGAAGAACGGCACCTTCTTCTCGCGCGCGTACTGGATCGCCTTCATCATCCCTTCGACGCCGCGGCGCCCGAAGCCGCCGGGCACGAGGACCGCGTCGGCGCGCGTCAGGACCTCCGGGTACTGGTCGTTCTCGAGGGTCTCGGCGTCCACGTAGTGGAGCCGGACCTTCACGTTGTTGGCGATTCCCCCGTGGGCGAGTGCCTCATTCAGGGACTTGTAGGAATCGCCGTAGTCCACGTACTTGCCGACGACCGCGATGTCCACTTCGCCCGAGGGGTTCTTGATCCGGTTGACGAGGCTCTCCCACTTGGAGAGGTCGCGGTCGTAGTGGGGGAGATTCAGGAGATCGAGCAGGATCTCGTCCAGCCCCTCGGCGGCGAACTGCAGCGGCACCTCGTAGATGGAGGGGACGTCCTTCGCGTTGATGACGGCCTCGACCGGCACGTTGCAGAAGAGCGCGATCTTCCGCTTGACCTCCGCCGGCAGCGACCGGTCGGTGCGGCAGAGGAGCACGTCGGGCTGGATCCCGATCGAGAGGAGCTCCTTGACGGAGTGCTGCGTCGGCTTGGTCTTCAGCTCGTCGGAGGCCTTGATGTAGGGGACGAGCGTCAGGTGGACGTTGACCGCGTTGCCGCGCCCCGCCTCCTGGCGCAGCTGCCGGATCGCCTCGATGAACGGGAGCGATTCGATGTCGCCCACCGTGCCGCCGATCTCGATCAGGACGACGTCGGCCTCGGGCCCGACGCGACGGACCGCCTCCTTGATCTCGTCGGTGATGTGCGGAACGACCTGCACGGTCTTTCCCAGGTAGTCGCCGCGCCGCTCCCGCTCGATGACCGTCAGGTAGATGCGCCCCGCCGTCGTGTTGTTGACGCGGGAGCCGGTCATGGAGGTGAAGCGTTCGTAGTGGCCCAGGTCGAGGTCCGTCTCCGCGCCGTCGTCGGTGACGTACACCTCGCCGTGCTGGAACGGCGACATCGTCCCCGGGTCCACGTTGATGTACGGATCGAACTTGGCGACGGCCACCTTGTAGCCGCGCGCCTCGAGCAGGGCCCCGATCGAGGAGGCCGCGATCCCCTTGCCCAGCGAGGACACGACGCCGCCCGTGACGAAGACGTATTTGCCGCTCATGAGACGGCCTCCTTTCGCAAGAACTCTTCCACCCTCGCGAGGTCCGCGGGGGTGTCCACGCCGATCGAGTCGGTCAACGCCGGGGCAACCCAGATGTCGTAGCCGGCCTCGAGCCAGCGCAGCTGCTCGAGCGACTCCGTCTTTTCCAGCGGGGAGGGCGGCAGGGCCGCCACCTCCGCGAGCGCCGCCGCGCGGTACGCGTAGAGCCCGAGGTGCTTGAGGTACGCCGGGGCGCCCGAGCGCGGAAACGGGATTGGCGCCCGCGAGAAGTAGAGGGCGCGGCCGTCCCGCGCGACGGCGACCTTGACGGTGTTCGGGTCGCCGGCCTCGCCCTGCGGCATCGGGATCGCCAGCGTGGCGATCCGCTTCTCGGGCGAGTCGAGCAGCGCCTCCACGGCGCGGTCGATGTTCTCCGGCGACATCATCGGCTCATCCCCCTGGATATTCACATAGATGTCGGCGGAGATCGAGCGCGCCGCCTCCGCGAGGCGATCGGTGCCGCTCGCCGCCTCCGGCGACGTCAGGACGACCTCCCCTCGGGCGCCGCGGACGACCTCGGCGATCCGCTCGTCGTCGGTCGCGACCGCCACGCGGGAGAGCTTTCGCGCGGCCCGGGCCGCTTCGAGGACGTGCAGCAACATCGGTTTTCCGGCCAGGGGAGCGAGAGGCTTTCCGGGAAAACGGACGGAAGCGAAGCGGGCGGGAACGATTCCGACGATCATCATGACGTCGGGATGAAGAGTGTATCCTGCGCGGCGCATTGCGTCAAGAAAACCGGCCTCCCGTTCTTCGTTCGATTCGCGCGGCGCCCGTCCTGATCGCTCTCCTGGTCGTCGCGGCGGCCGTCGTCCTCGCCCGGGCCGGGAGCTCGCGCGAAGGCGCGCTCGTGACCGGCGCGGCCCGCTGGATCTGGTTCCGGCTGGACATCAAGCAGCCCGGGCCGCTGCGCTTCTATGCCGAACGCGACTTCCGGCTGGAGACCGTACCCGTTTCCGCAAAGGCGAAGCTCTTCGTGGACCGTCGCGGCTCCCTGATCCTGAACGGAACGAGGTTCCCCGCTTCCGAGCAGCGGCCGGGCAGCCGCCTGAAAGTCCTCGAGGTCGCGCCTGTCCTCGTGACCGGTCTCAACCGCGCGGTGATCGAGGCCGAGAGCCCGACGGGCGCCGGGGGCGTCCTCTTCTGTCTCGACCTGCCGGGGGTGCGAAGCGTCGTGTCGGACGGGAGGTGGCGCGTGAGCCTGTCGCAGGCGGTCCTCTCGCGCGGTGGAGGTTCCCCGGCGGGAGTCTGGGGCAAGCCGCCGATGTACCCGTGGGGGTATCCGAGGGAGTGACGGAGCGGCCTGGGAGTTTCGGGTTTCAGGTTTCAGGAACCCGGAACCACTGTCAGGACGGACGTCTTGATGGGGACCTGTCGGTCTCTCAGGAGGTTGTCCAGCGCCTCGCCGGCGGCCGCGCGGTAGGGATTCTCGTTGTCGTAGGCGGCCAGGGCGATGACCTTTCGATAGGCGGCCACGGCGGCGTTCAAGTCGTGCAGGCCGTAGTCGTGGATCTGCGCGATGAGAAGCCGGGTCGCCAGGTCATCCGGATCCAGATCCACCGCCTTGGCGCAGAAGATGAGCGCCACGTCGTACCTCTCCTCGGTGGCGGCGAGACAAGCGCGGCGGTAGTAGAGACGGGCCTCTTCCTCGGAGTCCTCGCGGGCCGGGAGAAGGGAAGAGAGGTGCTTGAAGGTGGTTGCCAGACTGTTCCAGGCAGCCAGTCTCATTGCCCCGAGTATAGCCCCGTTTCTTAATGAATCAAGAAATCTTTCGGCTTTTCCACTAACTTGCCTTCTTTTATACGGCAAGCCTCAGACTCGAATTCTGTCATGTCAATTCAATAAGATCAGCGAATTATCCTAATTATATTAGGAATATATACATAATTGCCTTGTTTCTTTAGGAAACCTTAAACCTGAAACCTCTCTTCGGCTCCCCCTCAGCTCAACCGATCCACCACCGACTCCGTGGCGAGCAACAGCCCTTCCTTCGCCTCCGAGTCCGGGAACGACGTCAGCGCCACGCGGGCGGCGGCGGCGTAATCGCGCGCCAGGGCGCGGGTCTCCGCGATGCCGTTGGCGCGCTCGACGAGCGCCAGGATCTCCCCCGGCTCGACACTCCGGAACTCCCTCTCGCGGAGCACGGTGGCGACCCTTTCGCGCTCCGCGGCCGTGGCCAGGGGAAGGGCCAGGAGCAGCGGCACGGTCAGCTTCCCTTCGCGCAGATCGTTCAGCACCGGTTTCCCGACCGCCTCCTCGCTCGCCGTGTAGTCCAGCAGGTCGTCGATCAGCTGGAAGGCGACGCCGAGGCAGCGGCCGTACTCGGCCAGCCGCTCGGCCGCGAAGAGATTGCCGCGCGGAGCGAAATGCGCGGGCAGGCTGCAGGCGGCCGAAAAGAGATCGGCGGTCTTGCGCCGGATGATCTCCAGGGCCTCCTCCCGCGTGACGTGGATGTTTCCCGTCTTCTCGATCGCGATGATCTCCCCCTCGATCATCGAGAGGGTCGTGTCGGAGAGGACCTTCAGGATCGTCAGGTCCCCCTCGTCAAGCGCGATCCCCATGGACTTCGTGTAGAGGTAGTCGCCGAAGAGGACCGTCAGGTTGTTTCCCCACCGGGCGTTGGCGGACGTGCGTCCGCGGCGCAGCCGCGCTTCGTCGATGATGTCGTCGTGCACGAGCGTCGCCGTGTGGATGAACTCGACGACAGTCGCGTAGCGGACGTCCCGTTCCCCCTCTTCGTAATCGAGGAGCCGGGCCGAGAGGAGCAGGAGCGCCGGCCGGATCCGTTTGCCGCCCCCCGAAGCGAGGTAAGTCCCGATCCGGTCGATCGTCGGGATGGGGGAGCGGAAGTGCAGCAGCAGCTCCTCCTCGACCTTCGCGAGCTTGTCCGCGATCAGGTCGTAGGCCCGGCGGAGCCGCGGGTTCGCCATCGACAGCTTCATCGGTAGTTGGTGAACTGCAGGGGGAGCCCGAAGTCCTCCCCTTTCAGCAGCGCCATCACGGCCTGCAGGTCGTCCTTGTTGCGGCCGGAGACGCGGACCTGGTCGGCCTGGATCGATGCCTGGACCTTGAGCTTGCGGTCCTTGATCGTCTTGACGATCGCCTTGGCCTTTTCCGACGGGATCCCCTGCTGCACCTTGATCACCTGCCGCACGCTCGCGCCGGCCGCCGGCTCGACCTTCCCGAAGTCGAGGGCCTTGATGGCGATTCCCCTCTTGACGAGCCGGGTTTCCAGGATGTCCACGACGGACTTCAACTTGCCCTCGTCCTCCGAGGTCAGCGTGAGCGCCGGCTCTTTATCGTCCCAGTCGATCCGCGACTTGCTCCCGCGAAAATCGAAACGCGTCGCGATCTCCTTGGAGGCCTGCTGGACGGCGTTGGAGACCTCCTGGAAGTCGACCCGGCTCACCACGTCGAAGGAGAAGTCCTGCGGCATGGGCGGGATTCTATGCGAGCCCCCGGCTGCCTCGTCGTCTCCCCTCTCCGTAGGGGCGGGCCTTGCGCCCGTCCGCCTCTTCCCGTCGCGCCCCGCCGTGCGAGACTGCGACGTATTTCGCGGCGCCCCGGTGCCGGCGACCGTGCCCTCGCGCCGACGGCGCCGGGGGACACGTCGTGTTGAAGCGCGGCGTTCAACGAGTGGTTGCGGTCTTTCCGTCGTGGCGAAGTCGGCGGAGGCGGGCGGCCGCAAGGGCCGCCCCTACGGCGCGTTGAGCGCGACGAAGGCCATGGGGAGATAAGCGGTCAATTCTCCAGGATGCGGGTGCCGGGCGGGCCGGCGACCCGGTATTCGGAGGCCGGACGGGGTTTCTCCTTCTTCCACCCCTCGAAGTGGAATTCCGTCCGGCTGCCGGAGGAATCCTGGTAGGCCAGGCCCAGGATGGCCCCATCCTTCCCGATGGAGAGTCGGACCCAGGCGAGGTCGGGCCTGGGGGAGTGGGGCGTCAGCACCAGTCCGACGCCGGCCTCGGTGTTCTCGAGCGCGATCGCGTACTGGCGTTCGAGCTCCGACCGGTCGGAGAGGAAGACGATCGGCAGCCGGGCGCGGTCCTCGGCGGAGAGCTTCCGGATCGTGAGCTGCTTGTCCTCCGGCGTCCAGAGCCGGCCTTCGCCCGCGTCGTAGGTGAAGACCTTCTTCTCGGCGCTCGCGTAGTCGAACCTCAGACGTTGCGGCGCCTGGATCCAAACGGTGCCGGACTCGTGCCGCGCCGCCGCGAAGCCCGCGGGAGTGTACGTCTGCGTGAAGGACGCCGCGTGCGCGGCGCCGTCGCCGTAAAGCGAGGAGACCCGGTCGAGAAGGGTCTTGACGCCAGGGGAAATGGTCCCCGCAAGGAGGAGCAGGGGCGCCATGAGGAATCGGGTGATCGGGCGAGGAGGAATCGGGTGATCTGCGATCGAGCGATCGGGTGATCGAACACCATCAGTCCACGGACCACTCGTCATCCGATCACCCGATCATCCGATCACCCGATTGGATCAATGGCGGAAATGGCGCCGGGGCGCCTGGAGGAAGGCGAGCTGGCGCTCGTCGGCCGCGGCGATGATCTCGCCGTCGCGGATGGAGCCGCCGGGCGCGACGACGGCGGTCACGCCGGCGTCGGCCAGGATGTCGAGGCCGTCGCGGAACGGAAAGAAGGCGTCGGAGGCCGCGGCGCAGTTGACGATCGGCAGGACCGGCTTGGACGCCGCGAGCCGGCAGGCGTCCACGCGGCTCATCTGTCCCGCGCCGATGCCGATGGTCTGGCGGGCGTTGGCGAGGACGATCGCGTTGGACTTGACGCGGCGCCCGACTTTCCAGGCGAGCTCGCACGCGGCCCTCTCCACGGCCGTCGGTTTGCGCTGCGAGACGACGCGCCAGGACGGGGTCTGGTCCGGATCGGTGTCGGCGTCCTGGACGAGCAGTCCGCCCTCGATGCGCTTCCAGTCGATCGTGCCGGCGAGGCGGCGGGAGACCGGCACTTTCAGGAGCCGGATGTTCGGCTTCTTCCCGAAGTAGTCGATCGCCTCCTGCGTGTAGTCGTCGGCCGCGACGACCTCGACGAAGTGCTGGAGCACCAGGGACGCGAGCGCGCCGTCCACGCGCCCGCGGATCGCGATGATGCCGCCGAACGCCGCCAGGGGATCGCAGGCGAAGGCCCGGCCGAATGCCTCGACGATCGTCTCGCCGATCGCCGCGCCGCAAGGGTTGTTGTGCTTGACGATGACCGCGGCCGGGCCGTCGAAATCGCGGGCGAGCGCGACGGCCGAATCGAGGTCGAGGAGATTGTTGAACGACAGCTCCTTGCCCTGGAGCATCTCGAAGCGCACGACGGCGTCGGCCGGCGCCTGGGGCTCGCGGTAGAAGGCCGCGCGCTGGTGCGGGTTCTCGCCGTAGCGGAGCGCGCCCGCGCGCTCGAAGGCCAGGACGAGGTTCTCGGGAAACGCTTCGCCCCCCCGCGAGGACTCCGAGAGGAAGCGGGCGATCGCCGCGTCGTAGGCCGCCGTGCGGGCGAACGCCCGGGCGGCCAGCCGCGCGCGCGTCCCGAGCGTGGTGCCGCCCGATGAGCGGATCTCCGCCAGGAGGTCCTCATAGTCCTCCGGCTCGACGGCCACCGCCACGCGCGCGTGGTTCTTCGCCGCCGCCCGGATCAGGGCCGGGCCCCCGATGTCGATCATCTCGATCGCCTCGGAGAGCCGCGCTCCGCGCGAGACCGTCTCCTCGAACGGGTAGAGGTTGACGACCACCAGGTCGAAGGCCTCGATGGCGGCCTTCGCCAGGTCGCTCGCGTGGTCGTCGCGGGTCTCGTCGGCGAGCACGCCGCCGAAGATCTTGGGATGGAGGGTCTTGACGCGGCCGCCGAGGATCTCCGGAAATCCGGTCGTCTCCTCGACCGAGCCCGTCTCGATCCCCTCCTTTTTCAGGTGCGCTGCCGTGCCTCCGGTCGAGACGATCTTGACCCCCCGGGACGCGAGCTCGCGAGCCAGTTCCGCGATGCCGGTCTTGTCGTGAACGGAGACGAGCGCCCGGCGGACCGGAGTGACCGCGGAAGGGAAGGGGATCGGCTCAGGCATCGCGCCGCGATTCTACAGTCATCGCTTTCGCGAGCGACTGGGAGACTGAGGGACTGAGGGACTGGGAGACTGGGAGATCACTTTCGGACGCGGAAGAGGAACACGTCACCTTCACGAATCGATTCGAGGAGACCGTGGCCGCGTTCGCGGCAGAAAACGTTCACGTCCTCGACGGAAGCTGGGTCGGTCGCCAGCAGGCGCGCGACGCTTCCGACCCGCGCGCCGCGGAACGCCTTCGCGAGTCGAAGGACCGGCATCGGACAATACAATCCCCTGGCATCGACGACGACTTCGGGATCGGTCACGCCTCCCATGCTAGCGTCCCCCAGTCTCCCAGTCTCCCAGTCTCCCAGTCTCCCCGTCTCCCCGTGCGCGTCAGAAGAGCTTGAGGAGGAGGACGTTGACAACGAAGCCGTGGATCCCGTGGCTGATCACGGGGGTGCCGATCTCGCCGCGGAGAATCGAGTTCTGCCAGGGGCCGTTGACGGAGGCGAGCAGGCCGGCCCCCGAGAAGTACGTGTTGTTGAAGCCCGACCGCCTGTCCTTGAGCACCGCCTGATCGTAGAAGCCCTCGAAACGGATGATGTCCTCGATGTTGAGGCCGTAGGAGACGTTCGCGACGAACGCGCTCTCCGTGCGGAGGCTTCCGGACTTGTAGCCCCGCACCGGGTTTCCCGAGAACGACCCGAACTCGTACTTGGAGAAACGATCGAGGTTGCCCCCCCCCTGGTACGACACGCCGAGGTGCAGCTTGCGGAAGCCGGAGAAGTAGCGGTCCTTGGAGAGCGAGAGCGAGTACTTCCAGTACTTCTGCTGTTTCGGATCGAACTCCGACGTGGCCGGGTCGCCCCAGGCGTCCCACTTCCGGCGGCGATAGTAGGAGCCGCTCGCGATGGCGCTGAAACCGGAGAGGTTGCCGACGAGCTTCAACTCCGCGCCGTCGGTGAACGTGTCCACGGGCGTGACGAAGTCCGGCCCCGTGTCCTTGTCGCGCTGGAAGTTGTCCCACTTGGTGAAGAGGCCGAGCGACGCCTTGAGGTAAGGCCCGATCGGATGCCCGACGTTGACCTGAAAGACGGCGGGGAGGTGCTTGAGTTTCTCCGCGGACACCTCCTTGCCGTTGCGGTAGGAGACGTCGCCGAACGCGAAGGCGACCGCGAAGAGGTCCGCACCCAGATCGAACCGGCTCCCCGCGAGCGACGGGTCGGTGTAGTTGGCGGTGAGCAGGGCCCCCGCGAAGAAGACGGACAGTTGCTTCCCCTTGCCCCAGAGATCGAAGTTGAAATGCTGGACTCCCAGCAGCGGGAGCGGGGAGTCGAGCGAGTCGTCGTAGAACGCCCCGAGCAGGCCGAACGTGCTCTTCTTCGAGATCTTCTCCTCGACGACACGGGCTCCGGGATTGCCCGGATCGGGGACGAGGTAGCGCATCCCCTTCGCCGTGTCCCGGATCATCTGGGCCTGGGAGGCGTGCGCGGCGCCGAGCCGCTCGTCGAAGTCCGGAGGGTTGACGCGGACCGACCGCATGACGACGTCGCGCTCAATCGCCGTCGTGCGCCCGGCCGTCGAGAAGACCTGCTCCCCCTTGATCTCCAGGGGCAGAACCACTCCGGGGGAGCCCGGCACCGGGCGATAGAGCTCGCTCTGGACGTTCGAGAGGGTCTCGCCTTTCAGGTTCAGTTGCACCGAAGCGCGGCGCAGCAGCGCGAACGTCTCCTTGTCGATCCAGACGCTGCCGCGGTAGATCGGCTTCTCTCCGGTCGTGACCTTCGGAGAAAAAGTGATGTGGTACGCGCGCCGGCCGGCGACCGTGGCCTCGCCGTGGAGCGCATAGTCGTAGTCCTCGGTGAGCCGGATGTCGAGCGGGAGGGTCGTCACCTTCTCGGGCTGGAGGATCGGCAGCTTCGGGAGGGTCTTCCCCTTCCACTTCACCCCGTTCAGATAGAACTCGTCCCATTCCCAGTCGGGCGCCTCGCCCCGGCGGAAGTAGAAGGGACCCAGGATCGTGAGGTCGAAGGTCTCGTTGACCTCGCCAATGCGGAACCGCAGCGACGCCTTCATATCCGCGATGAAGGACCCCGTCCGCTCGCGCTGGCCCGCGTCCCAGGCCCGCTCGCGCGCCACGATCTCCTCGGCGGTCAGGCCGCGCTCGGCGCCGACCTCGACCGCCGTCCTCGTCTCGCCGCCGGCCCGCGCCGCGGGCTGGAGCACGACGGCGAGGGGGCCCTTGGAGAGATCGAGGGAGAGGGTCTTCGCGGTCTTCAGGTCGAAGTCCTTCTTCGCGCCGCTCGCGAGGTTCTCGACGGAGGCCTTCGCGAACGTGCCGCCGGGCAGGTCGATCCCGGCCGCGCCCGCCGCGTCCTCCGGCAGGAAGAGGAGCGGCGTGAACTTCTTCCCGTCGAAGAAGCGGAGGACCGTCGCGGGCGTCCCGTCCCGCCGCGTCGCGCGCGTCTGCGTCGGATCGCGGGAGACGTCCTCGGTCAGGTAGGCCTGGAGCCGGGTGAGGGAGGTCCAGTCCCCCTCCGAGACGGCCCCTTCGATCACGACGGGATCGGCGGCCGGGATCTTCGCCAGCGCGTCCAGGGCCGCGTCGGCCGCTCCTCCCCGCCCGGCGGGCCGGGCCAGGACCCACGGTTTCGACAGGAGAGCCCGGTCGAAGGCGGGAGAACCGACGAGCTCGAGCGGGAGAGCCACCCGATCGACGTACGGTTCCAGGTCTTCACCAAGGAGGATCCGGGCGACCGGTTCCACGGCCGCCGGGGAGACCCTTCCGGCGCCCGTCAGGTTCACGAGGACCTTCCTGTCCGGCTCGGTGGCCCGCGCCGCCGACGACAGTTTCTTGACGGCGAAGGGGAGGCGGAGGGCGCGATCCTCCTCCGAGAGCGCGGGCGGCAGGCACCCGGCGATGTCCAGATCCAGGTCTACGGCGGCCGCGCGGGAGAGGCCCGCGAGCCGGGCGGTCGCGTCCTCGAGCGTCGCGTCGGTCAGGTCCGGCAGGGAGACCCGGACCAGGCAGCCGCCGGCCGGCGCCGGGGAACCGGACGCCGGGAGGGAAACGACCCCGAAGGGTGGCCCGGCGGCCGGGCACCCGTGGTCGGCCCTCTCCGCCGCGATCCGGATGCGCTCCGCGGACAGCGGCGCCGCAGCGCACAGGAGAAGAACGCCTGCCAGGAACCGGAGACGGTGCGCGGTGCGTGGCGTGCGGTGTGCGGTTTTCAGGAACGCGCCGGCATCGTTCTTCACCCGAACACCGAACACCGAAAACCGAACACCGATTCCTTCACCCGAACACCGAGCGCCGAAGGCCGAGCACCGGCTCTCTACTTCCTGACCTTCTCTTTCTCCCTCGCGGGCTCGGGCGCCGCCGCCACGGGCTTCTCGGCCGCGGGAGGCGCGGCGGCGAGGTTCAGGTGCTTGCGCAGCTTCGTGTCGATCTCGACGGCGAGATCCCGGTTCTCCTTCAGGAACTGCTTGGCGTTCTCGCGTCCCTGGCCGATCCGCAGGTCGCCGTAGGAGAGCCAGGCGCCGGTCTTCTCGACGAGCTTCGCCTCGATCCCCATGTCGATGAGCTCGCCTTCGTGAGAGATCCCTTCGCCGTACATGATGTCGAACTCGGCCTGCCGGAAGGGTGAGGCGACCTTGTTCTTGACGACCTTGACCTTCGTGCGCGACCCGACGACCGCGTCGCCATCCTTGAGCGACGCGATCCTCCGGATGTCGATGCGGATCGAGGCGTAGAACTTCAGGGCGCGGCCGCCCGTCGTCGTTTCGGGGTTACCGAACATCACGCCGATCTTTTCGCGGATCTGGTTGATGAAGAGGAGCGTCGTCTTCGACTTCGAGACGATCGCGGTCAGCTTTCGCAGGGCCTGGGACATCAGGCGCGCCTGGAGGCCCATCTGCGCCTCGCCCATCTCCCCCTCGATCTCGGCCTTGGGGACGAGCGCCGCGACCGAGTCCACGACGACCACGTCGATCGCGCCGGAACGGATGAGCATCTCGGCGATCTCGAGCGCCTGTTCGCCGTTGTCCGGCTGCGAGACGAGCAGGTTGTCGGTGTCCACGCCGAGCTTGCGGGCGTACTCGGCGTCGAGCGCGTGCTCGGCGTCGATGAAGGCCGCGAGGCCCCCCGTCTTCTGGGCCTGGGCGATGATCTGGAGCGAAAGGGTGGTCTTGCCGGAGGCCTCCGGGCCGAAGACCTCGACGACGCGGCCGCGGGGGATCCCTCCCACCCCAAGGGCCGCGTCCACGGCGAGCGAGCCGGTCGGGATGACCGACATGACCTGCTCGGGCTGGTCCCCCAGTCGCATGATCGAGCCCTTGCCGAACTGCCGCTCGATCTGTGTCAGCGCCGTCTCGACGGCGCGCCATTTCTCTGTGGATTTCACGCTGGACATTTCCTCACCTTTCTCATCTTGCCTGGCGGAGCGTTCGCTCCGAGGCATTGCGCATCGCTGCGTTGTAAGAGAGCGCGATTATAGACTCCGGGCGGGATTTCGAAACGATGAGGACCGCGCGATCATCTCCCGGCAAAAACCGCGTGTCAACGGCGGACGTCGGACGCGTTTTCCGGGATTCTCCGATGACGACTCTCCTTTCGATCGGACTCGGCACGGGGCTCTCCCCGTTCGCGCCGGGCACCGCGGGCTCGGCGCTGGGTCTCGCGGCCGCCTGGATTCTCGCCAGGGCTCTCTCGACCGCGTCCCCGAGTCTGACGGCGGCGGCCGGACTCTTGATGTCCGGGCTCGCCGTGGGACTCGCCGGTGTTCCCGCCTCGACTCGGACGGCGCGCGCTCTCGGGGCGAAGGACCCCGGCTGCATCGTGGTCGACGAGATCGCCGGACAGCTCTTCGCCTCGGCGGCCGTGCCGCTCTTCCACTATCCGAATCCGAGGGCGGAGGCGCTCGCCTGGGCCGCCTCCTTCTTTCTCTTCCGTTTCTTCGACGTCTGGAAGCCCGGGGTGGTCAACCGCCTCCAGGACCTCCCCGAAGGGTGGGGCATCGTGGCGGACGACATCGCGGCGGGGCTTCTCGCGGCGGGCTGCGTGGCGGCGGGGGCTTCCCTCCTGGGCTGATGGCCGTGAAGCTCGAGCTCTCGCCGGAGGAGGGGAGCGTCGCCGCGGGCGAGCCTCTCGGCCCGCACACCACCTGGAAGATCGGCGGTCCGGCCGGATGGTTCTGCCGCGCGCGGACGGAAGCCGCGCTCGCCGCCGCGCTCGCGTGGGCGGATTGCGCCCGCGAGCCGGTCGCGCTTCTCGGCATGGGCTCGAACGTCCTCGTCTCGGACGCCGGGTTTCCCGGGATCGTCGTCCGCCTGGAAGGAGAATTCCTGCGGGTATCGGTCGAAGGGGAGCGCCTGACCGCGGGCGGAGGCGCGGCGCTCGGCGCGGTGTGCGCGGCCGCGGCGCGCAACGGGCTCTCCGGGATCGAAGCGGTCTCCGGAATCCCCTCCTCGATCGGGGCCGCCGTGCGGATCAACGCCGGCGCCTACGGCGGCGAGATCTTCGACGTGCTGGAGACCGCGCGACTGGTTTCCTCCTCCGGCCGGGCGCGGAGCGTCCGCGCGGGGGAGATCCCGCACGGATACCGCTGGACGCAGCTGGTCGAGACGAGGGAGATCGTCGTTTCCGCCGCCTTGAAGCTCACGCCGGCGCCGCTCGAGGAGATCGAGGCGAAGACGCGCGCGGTCGCCGAGAAGCGCCGGGGCGCCCTCCCCTCCGAGCCCAACGCCGGGAGCGTCTTCAAGAACCCGCCCGGCGACTACGCGGGCCGGCTGATCGAGGCCTGCGGCCTGAAGGGGACCCGCCGGGGCGGGGCGGCGATCTCCGCCCGGCACGCCAACGTGATCGTCAACGAGGGAGGGGCCACGGCGCGGGACGTGCTCGCCCTCATGCGGCTCGCCCGGGACAGCGTGCGGGAGCGGTTCGGCATCACCCTTGCTCCGGAGGTGGAGATGCTGGGGGTGAAATGGGAATGACGACCGGAGGCGGGCGGCTCTTGTGTCGGCGAAAACCATGAGGGCGCTCCTGCTGGCCGGCGGGGGAGGGACGCGGTTGTGGCCGCTCTCGAGCGAGGAGCGTCCCAAGCAGTTCCTGCCGCTCCTGTCGGCGAAGAGCCTCCTGACCGAGGCCTTCGAGAGGCTCCTTCCGCTGACGGAAGACATCTTCGTGGCCACGACCGAGAAGCACGCCGACCTGGTGCTCTCCGAGCTCAAGTCCCTGCCGGCGGACCGGGTCATCCTCGAGCCGCACCGGCGCAACTCCGGCCCGGCGCTCCTCTCCGCGGCCCTCCAGTTCGAGCGGGACGGCGACGCGATGACCGCGGCGGTCCCTTCGGACCAGACGTTCGCCGACGACGAGGCCTTCCGCCGGTCGCTGTCGCAGGCGGCGCGGATCGCCGAGACGGCGACCGCCGTCCTCCTCGCCGTCCGCCCCAGCCGGCCCGAGAGCGATTACGGATACCTGGATCTCTCCGCGGACGCCGCGGGAGAGGGGATGGAAGTGGTCCGGTTCATCGAAAAGCCCGCCCGCGAGGAGACGCAGGCGCTCGTGGACGCCGGGTGCTTCTGGAACGCCGGCATCTTCGTTTTCCGCCCCTCCCGTTTTCTGGCCGAGGCGCGCCGGGTCGCGGGCCCTCTCATGGAACAGGTGGAGACCTACCGCCGGCGCCTGCGCGAGCGCGACGACGACGCCGCGCGGACCGCCTACGCGGAGATGCCCTCCGTCTCCATCGACTACGCCGTCATGGAGCGGGCCGCCGGCGTGCGCGCGGTCCCGCTGCGGGCGGGGTGGAACGACGTGGGGAGCTGGAGGTCGGTCCGCGAGATCCGGGGAGCCTCCGACGACCGCGGCAACCTCATCCTCTCGGACGCCCCGGTCCTCGCGCCCGGCGTGCGCGACACGGCGATCGTGGTCAACCCCAACGGCGTGCTCATCCTCCCCTTCGACCGGGAAGGGGAGCTGAGGACGGCCGTCGAGCGCCTCTCCAAACGCGTAGACCCGAAGAAATCGGACTGATCGAAGGGATTGTCGCGAAAAACACGCCCCGGAGCCGGCGGCGTTTCCCTTGGAGGCACGCGCCGGCCTGCCGCAACGCGAAGAACCGGCCGGCGCTGAGGGTTCCTCGCAGTCTCATCGTGGCGCCGGTCGCGCTCTTCCATGCTCGTCACCCATCGCCTCCTCCGGGAAACGCCGCCGTCTCCAGGGCTCTCCGTGAAGCTGAGATGCGATTCCCCGGCGGCGGGTCCGCCTGCCGGAGGAGGCGATGAGCGAAGGAGCATGAGAGAAGACTGAATTCGTCTCGCTGCCAGTGTGACTGAGCGACCAGCGCCGGCCAGGCTCTGCCTGTCGCGGCCGGGCCGGCGCGTGCCGACGAGGCAGGCGGGCCCGACGCCGGGGGACGGGAAACCCGGACAGGGTACGGTCCGGGCCTCTCCTCGTTGAACGCGGGGGAATTCACGCCTACCATGTCTGTTTCCCCAACGAACGAGACCGGCGTCAACGCCGGCATTGGAGGCTTGCCGGCATGAAGTCAATCGCATGAGCGCACGGGTCGCGGGGGGCCTGACCCGCTTGAAGGACAACGTCCGGCTGATCTACCGGGGCGACCCGCGGGCCGTCGACCTCGTCCTGACCGCGCTCCTCTCCCGCGGCCACATCCTGATCGAGGACGTGCCGGGCGTGGGCAAGACCACGCTCGCGCGGGCGCTCGGGCGGAGCCTCTCGCTCGAATTCCGGAGGATCCAGTTCACGAGCGACACGCTCCCGGCCGACGTGCTCGGGATCTCCGTCTTTCACACTCCGACGGAGCGCTTCGAGTTCCATGCCGGCCCGATCTTCGCCAACATCGTGCTCGCCGACGAGATCAACCGGGCCACTCCCAAGACGCAGTCCGCGCTGCTCGAGGCGATGAACGAGGGCGCCGTGACGATCGAGTCGGAGCGGCGGCCGCTCCCGCAGCCGTTCATGGTCGTCGCGACGCAGAACCCGGTCGAGTACCTGGGGACGTACCCGCTCCCCGAGTCGCAGATGGACCGCTTCTTTCTGCGGCTCTCGCTCGGCTATCCGACGGAGGAGGAGGAGAAGCAGCTCCTGCGGCGCGGAGGCACGGAGAAGGCATTGAACGCCATTCCAGCTGTGCTCGCTCCCGAGGAGGTCCTGGCCCTTCAGGATCGTGTCGAGGCCGTGACGGTTTCCGACCGGCTCCTCGAGTATCTCCATGCGGTCGTGCGGGCCACGCGCGCCGCCGCCGACCTGCGACTGCCGGTCTCGACGCGCGGCGCGCAGGCGCTCTTCCGCGCGACGCAGGCCTACGCGCTCATGCAGGGGCGCGACTACGCGACTCCCGACGACGTCCAGTCCGTGGCCGAGCCGGTGCTCGCGCACCGCATCCTGTCCCACTCCTCCGACGGCTTCGGCTCGGGAGGCCACGAGCGCGAAGTGGTCAAGAAGATCCTCGCCCGGGTCGCCGTACCGGTGTGAGGAATCGGGTGATCTGCGATCGGGTGATCGGGTGATTGAAATGCGAAGAGACCGGTATTGCCTGCGATCACCCGATGGCTCGATCACCCGATCACCCGATTGCTGGATGAGCAACGCCGACTCTCGAAGCGAAGGCGCTCGTATCTCATGACTCGGCTGATCCCGGAGTGGGAGATCCGGATCACCAACTTCGGGCTGGGGTACGTCCTGATGTGCCTGGTGGTCGCGATCGGGGCGACGAACACGGGCAACAACGGGTTGTACCTGGTTCTCGCGGGGATGCTCGCGGCGATGGTCGTCTCCGGGATCCTCTCGCGCCGCAACGTGCGCGGCGTCCTCTGCGAGATCGAGCCGGTGGGAGAGGTCGTGGCCGGCAGGCCGGCGCTCCTGAAAATCCGGTTCGAGAACCGGCTCGCGACGGCCACGGCGCAGGGACTCTTCTTCCTGCACGAGGGGCTGCCGGGTCCGCTCTGGGTGGATCCGTTGAAGCCCGGTGAGCGCCGCGAGGTCATGGTGGAGGGCGTGTATCCGCGGCGGGGCGTCTACCGGGACGCCGACGCCGGGCTCCTGTCGCGCTTTCCGATCGGCCTCTTTCGCAAGTACCGCCACGCGAGGCTCGCCCGGGAGGTCGTCGTCTACCCGATGCCGGAGGCGAGCCCCGTCGCGCGGGTGACGCCGGAGGACTCGCGCGGCGGGCGCCCGCACCCGCGCCGGCGCGGGGGAGGCGCGGAGATCCGGATGCTGCGCGACTTCGTGCCCGGGGACGATCCGCGCGACCTGCACTGGAAGCAGTCGGCTCGAATGCGCCACTGGATCGTCCGCGAGCGCGAGGCGGAGCGGGACCGCGTCGTGATCCTCGCGCTCGACAACGCGCTCGCGGACCCGGCGGACCCGGCCGCGCGCGTGGACTTCGAGCGCCGGATCTCGCGCTGCGCGGGCCAGGCGGTCCTCCTCCTCTCGCGAGACGGCGAAGTCGGATTCCAGGCCCGCAACGTCCGCGTGCCGCCCTCGAGCGGCCGCGGGCAGCGCACGCGGATCCTGGACGCGCTCGCCCGGCTCGAGGCGACGGATCCCGCCGCCGCGCCCGCCTTCGCGCCGGTCCGCCGCGGCGAGCTGCGGTGGTTCGTGACGTGAGCGCCGGTCCCGAGCTCCCCGCCGGGCTGCGCCGCGCCTTCTTCGAGGTGCTCGCGCCGCTGGCGCTCGCCGCGCCGCTGCCGCTCTTGTGGACGGAGGGCGCTTCGGCCTTCGGCCTCCTCCTCTACGAATGCGCGATCCTGTTTCTCTGGTGGCGCGCGCGGGGAGGCCGCCCGGCGAGACTGTCCAACGCGGCCCTGAACGTGCTCGGACTCGGGTATCTCCTCTGGCTCGCGTTCGAGGTCCTGACGCTCCGGCACGGGCTCCTGCGCTCGGTCTCCCACCTGCTCCTCTTCACCGCGGTCGCGAAGCTCGCGTCGCTCAAGCGTTCGGGCGAGGTGCGCACGGCTCTCCTCGTGATCTTCCTCATCATGGTCGCGTCCGCGTCCTCCTCGACGCACGTCTCCTCGCTCCTCTACTTCGGCGCCGTGGCGTTGCTGGGATTCCGGGCGCTCGCCCGGCTGGCCGTGCTGGCGGACTTCGAGGACGCGCCTCCGGCGCGCGTCCTGCGGTCGGTCCCCACGCGCGGCATGGCGGCGACCGCGATCCTGATCGGCGCGGTGATCACGGGCCCCCTCTTCTACACGCTGCCGAGGCTGCGCCGTCCGTTCGCGACGGCTCCGTTCCGGGTCGAGGACGCGTTCTCGACGACACTTTCGGCCGACCGTGTGGACCTGGAGTCCTTCGGCTCCGCCAAGCGCAGCAACCAGATCGTCCTGCGGATGGAGGTCGAGCCCCAGCCGGCGCTCCCGCGCGTCCTGCGGCTGCGCGAGGCCGTCTTCACGGAGTACGCGCGCGGGGTCTGGACCCGCGGGGGAGGGGCGCGCAGCCGCGTGCCGGCGGCCGAGCGGCTGCCGCTGGAGACCCGGGCGCAGCGGCTGCTCATCGGCCGGCTCGCGGTCGACCTGAACGTCTCCACCGAGGGCTTCCTTTTCCTCCCGTACGGCGCGGAGCAGCTCCAGGTCGAGCGGGACTTCGCGACGCCGCTCCGGGACGGGCTGGTCCGGCTCCCCGGCGGCGCCCGGTCGGTGCACTACACGGCCGCCGTGCGCGGGGTCGAGCCGCGGGGCGCCGGCTCGAGCGTCATCGACCCGGCTTCCGTGCCGCCGGAGATCCGCGACTACGCGGAAACGCTGACCGCCGGCCTGACGGAGCCGATGGAGATCTACACCCGCATCCGCGACAACTTCACCCGGAACTTCCTCTACACGCTCTCGCCTCCGCGCGGCCGGGGCGATCCCCTCGTGAACTTCCTCCTGCACTCGCGCGCCGGCCACTGCGAGTTCTTCGCCTCGGCGGCCGCGATGATGCTCACGGCGCGCGGGATCCCGTCGCGCCTCGTGACCGGGTCCTACGGCGGAGAAGTCGGGCTCCTCTCCCGCGCGCTCGTCGTGCGCGGCGGCAACCTGCACGCCTGGGTGGAAGCGGACATCGACGGGAAGGGATTCACCGTTCTCGACCCGACGCCGGACGCCGGCATTCCGCCGGCGGAGAGCCGTCTCTCCTGGCGCCGGTTCTTCTCGAACCTCGGCCGCGAGATCGAGTTCTTCTACGACCGCCGGATCCTGGGGTTCGATTCGCTCGATCAGGCGCGGATCATCGAGGCGGTCCGCCAGGCCGCGGCCGGCGTCGGCCAGGGCCTCGCCTCGTGGAAGGACGTCTTCCGGTCGCGGGAGCTTCGCCCCGCCGGCTTCGCCGCAGGCCTCGCCCTTCTCGCCGTCCTCGTCTTCGTCCTCGTCCGGCGCGCCGCGCGCCGGCCCGCCGCGTCCGCCGCGACGCGCGCGTATCTCATCCTGCGGCGCCTCCTCGCGGCGAGAGTCGGTGCCCTTTCTCCCGCCGTTCCTCCCTTCGAGGTCGCCCGCCTCTTCGGAAACGCCGTTCCGCCCGCCCGCGGCGACGCCCGTCGCGTCGTCGCGATCTACTGCGCCGCCGCCTTCGGCGGTCGCCCCCTGGCGCCCGGAGAGGAGCGGGAGCTGAAGGAGCGAATGGCCCGCCTGAAGAAGCTGGCGTAACCGGGCCAGGTCTTTCGTCGTTACGAAGGCGCGACGGCGGCTCAGGAGATGGTGCTGTCGGGGAGGGGCTCGCCCCTCCCGCGTCTCGTGTCTTCACCGGCAGAGGCGGGCGGGCGCAAAGGCCCACCCCTACGGCACGATGAGCGCGACAAGAGCCATGCGGGCTACTTTGGACCTTGGACTTTGGACCTTGGACCCTCGAGCGCTTCTAGTACGCGTTGCGGTGCGTCAGGCCGTGGCGCAGCGTCAGCCAGAGGATCTTGACGTCGAGGGAGAGCGTCCAGTTCTCGATGTAGTAGAGGTCGTACTCGATCCGCTTCGTCAAGCTCGTGTTGCCGCGCCAGCCGTGGACCTGGGCCCAGCCGGTCATCCCGGCGCGCACGCGGTGGCGCAGCATGTACTGCGGGAAGGTTTCCTTGAACTCCCGAACGAACTCGGGCCGCTCGGGGCGCGGGCCGACCAGGGACATCTCCCCCCGCAGGACGTTGACGAGCTGCGGGAGCTCGTCCAGGCTCCAGCGCCGCAGGAAGCGCCCCACGCGCGTGCGGCGCGGGTCGGCGGGGCTCGCCCAGGTGGGCCCCGACTCGTCCTCGGCCCCGGGGACCATGGAGCGGAACTTCAGGATGTCGAAGGGACGCCCGTCCAGCCCCATGCGCCGCTGCCGGTAGAAGACCGGGCCCCGGTCCTCCCGCCGGATCGCCAGGGCGATCGCCGCGAGGACGGGGGAGAGGGCGGCGAGGGCGGCGCTCGAGACGAAGAGGTCCACCGTCCGCTTGACGAGGCTCATCCATCCCGAGAGCGGCACCTGCGTCAGGTGAACGACCGGCAGGCCGTCGAGGTCCTCGACGCCCGCCCGGAAGGTGATGTGCTGGAGGAGGTCCGGCACGACCCGGACGTCGGCGACGGTCCGGCCGACCTCCTTCAAGACCGCGAGCATTGTGCGGTGGGCCTCGAGCGGCAGGGCCAGGAAGACCGTGTCCACGCCGAGGCGCTCGACCACGGCCGCGGCCTCGTCCGTCGCGCCGGCGACCGGGATGCCGCGGTACTCCGTTGCCCGGATCTCCGGATCGTCGTCCAGCATCGCGACGGCGCGCAGACCCGCCTCGGGATGTTCGGCGAGCTTGTCGATGACGGCCCGCCCGAGGCGCCCGGCCCCGACGATGAGCACGTGGCGGACGCCGAACCCGTGGCGCCACGCCTCCTCGAGGTAGCGGCGGATCGCGGTCCGGCCCGCGAAGACGAAGAGAACGTCGGCGATGAAGAAGAGGAGCAGGACGAGCCGCGAGTAGGAGAAGCCGCGGTAGAACGTCGCGACCCCGGTCAGGAGGAGCGTCGCGAGGCCGGTGGCCACAAGGACGGCGAACGCTTCCTCGATCCGCGAGCGGTTGTGCCGCACGCTGTAGAGCCCGTAGAAGTAGTAAACGACCGGCCAGAGGACGGCGATCAGGGGGAAGAGCTTGAGGTAGGTCGAGGCGTCGGGAACGCCCTTGGTGACCGGAACGATCTCCGCGCGGAAGCGCAGCGCGTAGGCGCCGACGAGGGCGGCGAGCGTCGCGACGAGGTCCGATGCCAGGAAGAGGGCCGCGATGCGGCGCGTGGACTTCTGGATCATTCGACGAAGGTCTCAGCTGTCAGCTTTCCGCTCTCAGCTTTCTCTCGGAGCAGGGCGTCTACCTCCTGCCGGAATTGCAGCTCGAAGCGCTCCCGGGCGAAGGGGAGCGCCGACTCGCGCAAAGCAGTGTAATCGAACCGGATCCGGGCCGCGCGCTCGACCGCGCCCGCGAGGCCGCCGGGCTCTTCCGGGCCGTAGAGCAGGCCGTTGACGCCGTCGCGCACGACGTCGCGCGCCCCGCCGCGCGAGAGCGCCACGACGGGAGCGCCGCAGGCGAGCGCCTCGACCGCCGCCATGCCGAAGTCCTCCTCGCCGGGCTGGACGAAGAAGGCGCAGGTCCGGTAGAGCCGGCGCAACTCTTCCGGGGCGAGGTTCACGAGGATCTCTACGGAGGGACCGGCCAGAGCGCGGAGGCGCTTCTCCTCCGGCCCGCCTCCCACGAGGACGAGCGGCCGGCCCACGCCGCGAGCGGCCGCGATCGCCTCCTCGTATCTCTTGTAGGGGACGAGCGCCCCGACGGCGAGGAGGAAGCTCCCGCGTCCCTCGGGTCCCGGCGTGAAGAAATCCACGTCCACCGGAGGGTGGCAGACAGACGCCTCCCGCCCGTAGTGGCGGCGGATCCGCTCGGCCACGGCGGAAGAGTTGGCCAGATACCGAGCCGGCCTCCCCGCTGTCTCCTGGTCCCAGCGGCGCAGGCGGCCGACGGCGAAGGTCTTGAGCGCCCGCCAGCGCGTGCGCCCGGCGGGGAAGTACGCGTCCAACTGTTCGTAGGCGTAGCGCACCGGGGTGTGGCAGTAGCAGAGATGCGGGACGCCCGGCGGCGCGATCGCCCCCTTGGCGACGCAGTGGGAGGAGGAGACGACGAGGTCGAAGCCCGAGAGATCGAACGACTCGACGGCGCGCGGAAAGAGGGGCAGGTAGTGCCGGTAGTGCTTGCGCGCGAAGGGGAGGCGGTTCAGGGACGAGACGCGGATCGGATATTTCTCGATTCCGCCCGACACGGATCCCGGGACATGAAACAGCGTGAAGACCGTCGGCTCCGGCAGGAGCGGCAGCATCGCCTCGAGGACCTTCTCGCCCCCCCGCATCCCGTTCAACCAGTCGTGAACGACGGCGGTCCTCATGAGCCACCGGAGCCGTGAGACGTCAGACGTGAAACGTCAAACGAAGCGCCGAGAGATCCGTTCGTCTTGCTCACGTCTTCCGTCTCACGTTTCACGTTTCACGTCTTACGTCCTCCGCCCTGCGGCGCGGAGGGCGGCGGCGTAGACGTCGAGGGTGCGGCGGGCGGCCTTGTCCCAGGAGAAGTCGAGGGCGCGCCTCTTCCCGAGCGCGGCGAGCTCCGCTCGGGCCTCCGCGTCCGTCGCCAGGCTCGCGATGCCCGACGCGATGGCGTCCACGTCCATGGGATCCACGAGGCGGGCATTGGCGCCCGCGATCTCCTGAAGGGCCGAGGTCGCGGAGGTCAGGACCGGGGTTCCGCAGGCCATCGCCTCCACGACCGGGAGGCCGAAGCCCTCGTACAGCGTCGGGTAGAGAAACGCCTCCGCGCCGGCGAAGAGCGCCGGCAGGTCCGCATCCTCGACCACGCCGGGGCGGCGCACGGCCGCCGTCAGCTCGAGCGCCGCGATCAGGGCGTCCAGCCGGGCCGGGTTGGGGGGCAGAGCGCCGGCGAGCACGAGCCGGTGCGGAAGCGACCGCTCCTGCCGGGCCTTCGCGAACGCGCGGACCACGTTCTGGACGTTCTTGTGCGGCTTCTCGCCGCCGAGAAAAAGGAGATACGGAAACGTGAGCCCGAGCTTCGCGGCGACGCGCTCCTTCTCCTCGCGGGGAATGTCGGGGTGAAACCGGGGAGAGACGCCGTTGTAGATCACCTCGATGCGCGCGGCCGGGATCCCGAAGTAGTCCACGAGGTCCCGCCGCGTGTTTTCCGAGACGGTGACGATGCGGTCGGCGCGCGTGAGCGCCCGCCGGATCATGAAGCGCGCGTAGAGAAGCGCCGCGCGGTTGGGAAGGAACTGCGGGTAGAGCAGATGGATGATGTCGTGGATCGTCACCACGGCGCGGGTCTTCCTCCTCCAGAGAGGCGGCAGGACGTAGTGCGTCGCGTGGAACAGGTCGAGCCGGTCCCGCATCAGCCTCCAGGCGAAGCGCGTCAACTCCGCGACGGAATAGCCGGGGGAATCGTCGTACGAGACCTCGAAGTGCTCGGGCAGGTCCGGGAGGTCGTCGCCGTCGGCGCGGCGCGCGTACACGCGGAAGCGGTAGGCGCGGGACTCGGGGAGCCTGCCGATCGCCTCGAGGAGGTTGCGGATGTAGGAACCGATGCCGTAGTCCTTCAGCTTGCGCGCGTCGATGCCGATCCGCGTCACGGCGGCGTCTCCCCGGCGGCCTCCGCGAGGGCCGCGGCGGTGGCTGCGCCCGCGGCCTCCCAGGAGAACCGCGCCGCGCGCCGCGGTCCGGCGGCCGCGAGGCGGCCCCGGGTCGCGGGATCCTCCATCGCGCGCTCGATCTCGCGCGCGAGTCCCGGCGCGTCCCCGGGCGCCGCGAAGAGAGCGGCGTCGCCGGCGACCTCGACGAGCGCCTCCGCCGTGGACGCCACGACGGGAATTCCGCAGGCCATGGCCTCCAGCACGGGAAGGCCGAAGCCCTCCTCGAGCGAGGGATAGACGAAGACCTCCGCCGCCTGGTACAGGTCCCGGGCGGCCCCGCGGCCGGCGTAGCCCGCGAGGTGGATCTTCCCGCGCCACGGCGAGCGCGCGATCCGGTCGAAGAGGGCCGACGTCTTCCAGCCGGACCCGCCCGCAAGGACGAGATCGGGGGCCGGCCCGCCTCGGTTCCAGAGGAGGTCGCAGGCGGCGACCAGTGTCTCGACGCTCTTGCGCGGCTCGAGCGTCCCGAGATACAGGATGTACCGGCGCCCGTCCGCGTAACGCCGGCGCGTCGTTTCGAGCGCGGGCCCTTCCGGCGCCGGGGCGAAATCCGGGTCCACTCCATTGGCGGCGACGCGCACGCGCGCCCGCGTCTCCGGATACGCGCGGGTCAGCTGCCGCGCGGTCGCGGCCGAGACGCAGACGAAGCGCGCGGCCCTCTCCGCGGTCCGCTCCCAGAGGGGAGCGAAGCCCAGGAGAGTCCGCAGCGCATGCCACTCCGGATGCGTCCACGGCGTCAGGTCATGAACAACGGACACGAAAGGGAGGCCGTCCCGCACCGGGCCGATCGTCAGGGCGGCGAGCAGCACGTCGGCCCCCCATTCCCGGGCGCGCCGCGGGAGGGTCGTCTGGACCCAGAGAGTCCCCGGGCCGCCACGGTCCGCGCCCACGCTCCAGGGACCGAGGCGCTCGGCCTCCGGAAGCGGCCGCGGCGTGAAGAGACGCACCTCGACGCCGGCGCGCGCGGCGAGGGCCCGGGCGATGCCGCGCGTGTAGGTGCCGATCCCGGTCGCCGGAGGCAGCAGCGCCCGCGCGTCAATCGCGACTTTCACGGAAAGAAGCTATCAGCTCTGAGCTTTCAGCTCTCAGCCAGAGTGACGGGCATCGGCCGCGCTGACAACGGCCCGGCCTTGACAGTGAGAACCTGGCCGTGGCTTTGTCGCTCAGTCGCACAGGCAGCGTGGCGAGGGTAGGACCCTCCCTGCTCCTTCGCTCACGCCTCCTCCGGGAGGCGGGCCCGCCGCCGGGGCTTCACTTCGGCTCCACCGGGACGCCGCACTCCGGAACTCCCGTTTGGAATCTCTCGGCCGCTTGGTCGCGCAGCGACCGCCCGCGGCCGAAAGCCATGGGTGACGAGCATGGAAGAGCGCGACCGGCGCCACGGTGAGATTGCGAGGAACCTCAGCGCCGGCCAGGTCTTCCCCTTGCGGCAGGTCGGCGCGTGCCGACGCAGGGAAATGCCGACGGCTCCGGGGCGTGGTCTTGGCCACAACTGCAAAATGACCCACTACTGGACGGCTTCGTCCGTTTGACTCCGGTCGGCGGGCGGCTAAAATAGCCGGTTCCATCATGAAAGAGCCCAACATCCTGTCGCTCGAAGCGGTCCAGGACGAGCCGGTGCGGTTCGCGTTCGAGCTGTTCTTCTCGGCGTCCGGGCTCGACCGTGAGCCCCTGCTCGAGATCTCGCCGGTGCGCCTGGAGGGGGAGATCTCGCGCATCGAGAAGGGGTTCGCGCTGGGCGCGCGGATCGCCTATGGAGGGAGGCTCGAGTGCAGCCGCTGCCTGGCGTCGTACCCGTTCCAGGCGCGGGAGGACTTCTCCCTCGTCCTCACGAAACGGGCCCCCGCCGTCGGCAAGGAAATCACGCTGGAAGTCGAGGATCTCGATGTGTATTTCTACGAAGATCCCGTGCTCTCCGTCGCGCCGATCGCCGAGGAGCGGATCCAGATGGCCGTGCCCATGAAACCACTCTGCCGGGAAGATTGCCGCGGCCTTTGCCCCCGGTGCGGCGAAGACCTGAACGCCGCCGATTGCGGCTGCGAGGTCGCCGTGACCGACCCGCGGTGGGAAGCCCTGCGACAGCTCAAGAAAGTGTAGGTCAACGATGCCCAACCCCAAACGGCGCCACAGCAAGGCCCGCCGCGACAAGCGCCGCGCGCACGACGCCCTGACGCCTCCGGCCCTTTCGGAATGCCCCAACTGCAAGGAGCCGAAGCAGCCGCACCGCGTCTGCCCGCACTGCGGTTACTACAAGGGAAAGCAGACGATCAACGCCTGAGATGGGGCGGGAGGCGGGAGGCGGGAGGCGGGAGACGAAGCCTTCTCGCGGTTCGCCTGATTGCCGGCGCCTGACGCCTCGCGGCCCCGGGGTGTCGTTATAATTCCCGGACCGTGCAATCCGGGAGATCAGGAGCCTAGCGTGCGCATCGCGGTGGATGCGATGGGCGGAGACCATGCCCCGCAGGTCAACGTGGACGGGGCGATCGCGGCCTACCGGGAGTTCGGCATCGCGACGCTTCTCGTCGGAAAATCCGGGGAGTTGACCCGCCTTCTCGCGGATGCCGGCTACCGCGGCCGGGAGATCGAGGTCGTGAACGCCACGGAGGTCGTGACGATGGACGATCATCCGGTCGCGGCGCTGCGCCGGAAGCGCAACTCTTCGATCCGGGTGGCGGCCAATTGCGTTCGCGACGGCCGGGCGGAGGGGCTCGTCTCGGCCGGCAACACCGGGGCCGCCATGGTCTGCGCGAAGATGGTCATCGGCACGATCGAAGGCGTGGACCGGCCGGCGCTCGCGACCGTTCTCCCCAACCTGACCGGGCACTGCCTGCTCCTCGACGTCGGGGCGAATCCCGAGGCCAAGACCCAGCATTTCAAGGAATTCGCGGTCATGGGCTCGATCTACGCGCAGCTCGTGTTCGGAAAGCGGTCTCCCTCCATCGGATTGATGTCCATCGGCGAGGAGGACACGAAGGGGAGCGACCGCACCAAGGAGGCCTTCAAGACGCTGAAGGAGACGGGACTGAACTTCATCGGGAACGTCGAAGGGCGGGACGTCTTCAACGGAAGGGTGGACGTCATCGTGACCGACGGCTTCACCGGCAACGTGATTCTCAAGGTGTCCGAGTCCCTCTCCGAGATGGTCGAGCAGCTCCTGCGCGAGGAGATCAAGAGGACGCTGAAGGCCTCCGTCGGGTTCCTGCTGTCGCGCTCGGCCTTCCGCCGTTTCAAGACCCGCCTCGACTATTCGGAATACGGAGGGGCTCCGCTGCTGGGAGTGAAGGGATGCGTCATCATCTGCCATGGCCGCTCGAGCGCCAAGGCCGTCAAGAACGCCATCCGCCTCGCCGCGGAGTTCTCCCGCCAGTCCCTGGCGCAGAAGATCCAATCCTCCATCGCCGACCTCCATTCGCGCGAGGCGCGGGCGGTGGAGAGCTAGCCATCGATGAACCGGGCGAAGATCCTGGGCACCGGGGCGGCGGTGCCGAAGAAGCTCCTGACCAACGCGGATCTCGAGAGGATCGTCGAGACGAGCGACCAGTGGATCACCGAGCGGACCGGCATCAAGGAGCGCCACATCATTTCGGAGGGGGAGAAGTTCTCCGACCTCTGCACGAAGGCCGCTGATGCCGCACTCAAGCGCGCGCACGTCAAGCCCGAAGAGCTCGACATGATCCTCGTCGGCACGATCTCCGGAGACATGCCGTTCCCGGCCACGGCGTGCCTCGTCCAGAAGAATCTCGGTGCGACAGGAGCGGCGGCCTCCGACATCGGCGCCGCGTGCGTCGGGTTTCTCTACGGGCTGCACCTGGCGGACGCGCTCATCCAGTCCAACAAGGCGGAGAACGTCCTGGTCATCGGAGGGGAGGTCCTGACGCGCTACGTGGACTGGACCGACCGCTCGACCTGCGTCCTCTTCGGCGACGGGGCGGGCGCCGTCGTCCTCCAGGCCACGAAGGGGGACCACGGCATCCTCGGCACCCGGATGAAGTGCAACGGCAACTACGCCGGCTACATCGACATGCCGGGGGGCGGCTCGAACCATCCCGCCAACGATCCGAGGACCATCGAGCAGAGGCTGCCGTACATCAAGATGAAGGGGAACGAGACGTTCAAGGTGGCGGTCAAGGCGATGGCCGACGTCACGGCCGAGCTGCTGGCCGAGCAGGGGTTCAAGAACGAGGAGATCCACGTCTTCATCCCGCACCAGGCCAACGAGCGGATCATCGACGCCGTCGGCTCGCGCCTGAAGTTCCCGGCCGAGCGCGTTTACAAGAACGTGGAGCGCTACGGCAACACCTCCGCCGCCTCGATCCCGATCGCCCTGGACGAGCTCGTCGAAGCCGGGAGGATCAAGACCGGCGACCTGGTGTTGATGACCGCCTTCGGCGCCGGACTCGTCTGGGGGTCGGTCCTTGTGAGGTGGTAGAGAGATGAGTTTCAGGTTTCAGGTTTCAGGTTTCAAGGAGCGCCGGGTGCCTCCTGAAACTTGAAACGTGAAACCTGAAACCGGCTCCACCCGTCCATGAGCAGACTCGCTCTCCTTTTTCCCGGCCAGGGCTCCCAGTTCGTCGGAATGGGGAAGCATCTCTGCGGGGCTTCTCCGGCGGCGCGGGCGGTGTTCGAAGAGGCGGACACGGCGCTCGGTTTCGCGCTGTCGCGGCTCTGCTTCGAGGGGCCCGAGGAGGAGCTCCAGCGGACCGCGAACACGCAGCCGGCCATCCTGGCGCACTCGATCGCCGCCTGGCGCGAACTCCAGGCGCGCTTTCCGGAGCGGATCGAAGGAGCGGGCTTCGCCGCGGGACATTCCCTGGGCGAATACTCGGCGGAGGTCGCGGCGGGCGTTCTCTCCTTCGCGGACGCCGTGCGGCTCGTTCGCCAGCGAGGCGTCTTCATGCAGGAAGCGGTGCCCGCCGGCGTGGGCGCGATGGCGGCGATCATCGGGCTCTCTCCCGAGGAGGTCGAGGCCGCCTGCGGGGAAGCCGCGCAGGGAGAGGTCGTCTCGCCGGCCAACTTCAACTCTCCGGAGCAGACGGTGATCGCCGGCCACGCCGGAGCCGTCGCGCGCGCCTGCGCGGCCTGCTCGGCGCGGGGCGCCAGGCGCGCGATCCCGCTTTCCGTGTCCGCTCCCTTCCACTGCTCCCTCATGGCTCCCGCCCGCGAGCGGTTGCGGCCGCTCCTGGAGGAGACGCGCTTCTTGGACGCCGCGATCCCCGTCGTCACCAACGTGGACGCCCGTCCCGAGTCGCGGGGATCGCTCCTGCGCGAGGCCCTGCTCGCCCAGGTGGACGCCCCGGTGCGCTGGGTCGAATCCGTGCGGATCCTCGCTCGAGAAGGAGTCGATCGGGCGCTCGAGATCGGGCCGGGGAAGGTGCTGGCGGGACTGGTGCGCCGGATCGAGAAGGGCATCGCGGTCGAGTCTTACGGAGGGGACGCGTGAAGAGGTTTCAGGTTCCAGGTTTCAAGTTTCGGGGAGCCGGGAGGATCCTCCTCGTTGTTGTCGGCGCCCTCCTTGCCGGGGGGTGCGCGACGGTGGGGAAGGGAGGCAAGGCTTCCCCGATCGACGCGGCGGTGGAGGCCGCCTCGCGCCGCTGCGCGTGCCGCATCGGGGTCGCGGCGAGGCACCTGGAGAGCGGCCGGACCTACGAGAAGAACGGCGCCGGAGAATTCGAGTCGGCGTCGGTCATCAAGATCGCCATCCTGACCGAGGCGATGGCCCGGGTGAAAGACGGGACGATCTCGCTGTCGGACCGCTGGACTCTCTCCGAGGAGAAGAAGGCGGACGGCTCGGGGATGCTCCTGATGCTGGACGCGGGGCTCAACCCGACGTGGAACGACCTCGTCACGCTCATGATCGGCCCCTCCGACAACACCGCCACCAACGCCTGGATCGAGCGGCTGGGCATCGACGCCATCAACGCGCGCATGGCGGCGATGGGCCTTCCCCACATCCATCTCTTCGGCATGATCCCTTCGCTCGCGCACGCCCACGACGACCCCTCTCCGTGGCGGGGGTTTCGCCTGGGCTCGGTCACGCCGGCCGAGCTGGCGGACTGGATGGGGCGCGTCGCGAGCGGGGAGGTCCTGGGCGCCGAGTCCTCCCGCAGGATCTTCGAGTACCTCGACAAAGACCCCACGCGCCAGCGGATCGCGCGGCGCTTCCCGTCCGAGATGCTCTGGGCCGGCAAGTCCGGCTCGATGCGCGGCGTGCGCAACGACTCCGGCGTCCTCCGGACGAAGAAGGGGAGGTTCGTCCTCGTCGTCCTGACCGACGGCAGCAAGGCCGACGTCGTCAGCTCCGCGGATCACCCCTCGGTGCTCGCCATCGCCGACGTGGCGAAGGCCATCGTGGACACGTGGAGCCGCGACCTGCCGGACATCGTGGACAAGCCGAAATGAGGCGAGGGTCCAAGGTCCAAGGTCCAAGGTCCAAAGTAGCCGGTTCCATTTCTCTGTCATCCTGAGCCCCTCGCTGCCCACTGTCATCCCGAGCCCCTCGCTCTCTCTGTCATCCCGAGCCCCTCGCTCTCTCTGTCATCCCGAGCGAAGCGAGGGATCTACTCTCACTGCTTCGAGTCGCATCATCCGCTCGGGACAGGCTCCGCGAGGGATCTGCTCCGGTGCTTTCCACTCCCGAGGGGCAGATTCTTCGTCGCTGCGCTCCTCAGAATGACAGGGGGCGGGGACGGGCTCGGAAATGGACAGGGCGCGGAAAGATAGACTCTGCCCATGAAGCGCTTCGACGGCAAGGTCGCCCTCGTCACCGGCGCGTCGCGCGGGATCGGCGAGGCGATCGCTCGGCGGCTCGGCGCGGAAGGCGCCACCGTCGTGGCGGCGGCGCGGACGGTCGAAGCGCTGGAGAAGGTCGTCTCCGGGATCGCGGCCGCCGGCGGCAAGGCCTCCGCGCTCCCGCTCGACCTGGCCGACGCGGGTTCGATCGAGAACGGAATGAAATCCGTCCTCGCGGCCCATGGACAGATCGACGTCCTCGTCAACAACGCCGGCGTCACGGAAGACAACCTCGTGCTCCGCATGTCGAAGGACGCCTGGGACCGGGTGCTCGCGACCAACCTGACCGGGGTCTTCCTCCTGACGCAGGCCGCCGTCAAGGCGATGCTGCGCAAGCGCTCCGGGCGGATCGTCAACATCACGTCGGTCGTGGGCCTCATGGGAAACGCCGGCCAGGTCAACTACGCCGCCTCGAAGGCGGGGCTCGTCGGCCTGACCAAGTCCGTCGCGCGGGAGCTCGCCTCCCGCAACATCACCTGCAACGCCGTCGCGCCCGGCTTCATCGAGACCGCGATGTCGGAGAGGATGACCGAGGCCGCGCGGGAGTCGCTCTCCGGCCAGATCCCTCTCGGCCGGCTCGGCACGCCCGACGACGTCGCCGCCGCCGTGGCCTGGCTGGCCTCCGACGAAGCCGCCTACGTGACCGGAACCGTGCTGAACGTGTCCGGGGGGCTCTATATGTAAGGGTTTCAGGTTTCAGGTTCCAGGTTTCAGGAGGACGGGAGGGTTCCTGAAACCTGAAACCTGAAACTTCGCTAGAATACGGCGGCTTCTGAACGAGAAAGGGGAACCGAATGAGTGTGGAAGAGAAGGTCAAGAGCATCATCGTCGAGCAGCTCGGAGTGGATGCCAACGAGGTCACTCCGGAAGCCTCTTTCGTGGACGACCTCGGCGCGGATTCTCTTGACACCGTCGAGCTCGTCATGGCATTCGAAGAAGCGTTCAACATCGAGATCCCGGACGAAGCCGCCGAGAAGATCCAGAAGGTCAAGGACGCCGTCGCCTACATCGAGAAGAATTCCTCGCAGAACTGATCTCGTGCCCCGATAGAAAAATCATGCCCCGTTTCTCCTCTCCCCGCCGGGTGGCCGTGACGGGACTGGGCCTCGTCTCGCCGGTCGGGATCGGGAACGCCGCCAACTGGGAGGCGCTCCTCGCCGGCAGGAACGGCGTGGGCCCGATCACCCGCTTCGACCCGTCCCCCTTCACGTGCCGCATCGCGGCCGAGGTCAAGGGGTTCGATCCTTCTCTCTTCATCGAGAAGAAGGAGATCAAGAAGATGGACACCTTCATCCACTACGCGATGGGGGCCGCCCACTTCGCCATGGAGGACTCGGGCCTCCCGGTGACCGACGCCAACCGGGAGCGGATCGCCGTCGTGGTCGGGTCCGGCATCGGCGGCCTCCCCCTCATCGAGAAGACCTGCCGCGAGTATGTCGAGAGCGGCAACAACGCGCGGGTCATCTCCCCGTTTTTCATCACGGGCCTCATCGTCAACGAGGCGGCGGGAAACATCTCGATCAAGTACGGCCTGAAGGGCCCCAACCTGGCGACCGTGACGGCCTGCACGACGGGCGCGCACGCGGTCGGCGAGGCGTACCGCAAGATCCAGTACGGCGACGCCGACGCCGCCATCGCCGGCGGGGCCGAATCCGTGATGACGCCGCTGGCCGTGGGGGGCTTCGCGGTCATGCGGGCCCTCTCGACGCGCAACGACGACCCGGAGCACGCGTCGCGCCCCTGGGACCGCGGCCGCGACGGCTTCGTCATCGGGGAGGGAGCGGGCCTCGTCATCCTGGAGGAGATGGAAGCGGCGAGGAAGCGCGGCGCCCACATCTACTGCGAGCTCGCCGGGTACGGCATGTCGGGCGACGCGTATCACATCGCGGCCCCTTCGGAGGACGGCGACGGGCCGGCGCGCGTCATGCGCAACGCCCTGGAAGACGCCGGGATCAACCCGGAGGACGTGGACTACATCAACGCCCACGGCACTTCGACGCCGGCCGGCGACAAGGTTGAGACGATGGCCATCAAGATGGTCTTCGGTCCTCACGCCCGGAAGGTCGCGATCTCGTCCACCAAGTCCATGACGGGGCACCTCCTCGGCGCCGCCGGGGGGCTCGAGAGCGCGATCTGCGCGCTCGCGGTGGAGAACCAGGTGATGCCGCCGACGACCAACTACGAGACCCCCGACCCGGAGTGCGATCTGGACTACGTCCCGAACACGGCGCGCTCCGCGCCGATCCGCCACGCCCTCTCCAATTCCTTCGGCTTCGGCGGCACCAACGGCTGCCTGGTCTTCAAGAGAGTTTAGTCCGGAGTGATGTCATCCCGAGCCCCTCGCTCTCGCTGTCATCCCGAGCGACGCGAGGGATCTGCTCTCGCGGCTTCGAGTCGCATCGTTCGCTCGGGACAGGCTCAGCGAAGGATCTGCTCGCGCGCCTGGCAGATCCCTCGTCGCTTCGCTCCTCGGGATGACATGAGCGGCGGAGGTTTTTGCATCTTGCGTTCCGGCCCGTTTATTAGGCAACCTCTCTTCCTGTGAACTCCTTCGTCGCCGTCGCCTACGTCCCCGACACCGAGACGCGGATCAAGATCGGTCCGGACGGCAAGTCCATCGATGAGTCCGACGTCAAGTGGATCGTCTCCCCATACGACGAGTACGCGCTGGAGGAGGCCCTCCGGATCAAGGAGGGCAAGGGCGCCGGGACCGTCCGGGTGGCGACGGTCGGCCCCGAGAGGGCGAAGACCGGCCTGCGGGAGTGCCTGGCGCGCGGCGCCGACGACGCGGTCTGGATCGACTCGGGCGACTCGCGGTATCTCGACGCTCTCGCGATCGCGAAGGCCCTGGCCGCCGCCGCGAAGGAAGGGTCGTACGACTTCCTCTGGTTCGGCCAGAAGGGGGTCGGCGCCGATGAATCGCTCGTGGGCCCGATGGTCGCCGAGCTCCTCGACCTCCCGCACGTGGGCGACGTCATCAAGCTCGAGGTCGGGGAAGGGAAGATCACGGCGCACCGCGAGATCGAGGGGGCCCACGAGGTCGTGGAGTCCACGCTCCCGGTCGTCCTGACGGCGCAGAAGGGGTTGAACGAGCCGCGCTACGCGTCGCTCAAAGGAATCATGGGAGCCAAGAAGAAGACGATCGCCGAGAAGAAGCTGGCGGAGATGGGAATCGCGGAGGCGGACGCCGCCGGCGCGAAGGTCCGCTGGCGGAAGCTCGAATTGCCCGCTCCGCGCCAGGCCTGCAAGCTCATTCCGGCCGACGATCCCGCCGCCGCCGCGAAGGAGCTGGTCAGGCTGCTGCGCGAAGAAGCCAAGGTGATTTGACGTGATCGCAAAGCGATCCGCGTCAAATCATCCTGAGCGGAGCGAAGGATCTGCTCTCGTTTCTCGCAAGCGCCGGAGCAGGTTCTTCGTTGCTGCGCTCCTCAGAATGACAGGGGTTGAGCTATGAAATTCCTCGTCTTCATCGAGCAGCGGGAAGGGAAGATCCGGAAGGCTTCCCTGGAAGCGCTGTCGCTCGCGAGCCGGCTCGGCGGGGGACCCGCCGCGGCGGTCCTTCCGGGCAAGGGAGTCGCGGCTCTCGCCGCCGGCCTGGGCAGGCACGGCGCCGGCGTGGTCTATGTCGCGGACCAGGACGATCTCGCGCTCTACAGCGCGAAAGGGTATGTCGGCGCGCTCGACGCGGCGGCGAAGAAGGAGAGCCCGGACGCCGTCCTGATCGCCGCGACATCCATGGGCAAGGACATCGCGCCGCGCTTCGCCGCGCGCAACGGCGTCTCGGTGCTCGCGGACATGATGGACCTGCGCGTGGAGAACGGGAAGCTCGTGGGCTGGCGCCCCGTCTATTCCGGCAAGGCGCGCGCGGAGGTGGACTGCGGCGACGCGGCGCTCCAGGTCGCGACAACGCGCCCGAACGTCTTCCCGGCGCAGGCCGCGGACGCGGCGGAGCCGAGGGTCGAGACGCTCGATCTGGGCGCGATCGCCCCGCGCGCGAAGGTCGTGAAGGTCGAGACCTCGGCCTCGAAGGAGCTGGACGTCTCGGAAGCCGACATCATCGTGTCGGGCGGGCGCGGCATCAAGGGCCCGGAAAACTGGCCGCTGATCCGGGATCTCCAGGAGGCTCTTGGAGCCGCCCTCGGCGCCTCGCGCGCGGTCGTGGACGCCGGCTGGATCGACCACCAGTACCAGGTGGGCCAGACCGGCAAGGTCGTGTCGCCCACGCTCTACGTCGCCTGCGGCATCTCAGGGGCGATCCAGCACCTGGCCGGGATGGGCTCCTCCAAGGTCATCGTCGCCCTGAACAAAGACCCCGAAGCCCCGATCTTCAAGGTCGCGACCTACGGGATCGTGGGGGACCTCTTCCAGACGGTGCCGGAGGTGACCAAAGCGGTAAGGGAAGTGAAGAAAGAGTAGGTGTCACTTTTCCCTGACACCTTAAACTCTGCTTCCATGCTTCCCACTGACCACATGATCCTCGGCCTCAGCGGCCGGCTTCTCTTCGGCCTCCTCCTCCTTCTCTCCGCCCTCGTCTTCGCGTATTCCGCTAGCCGGCGCATCCGGCTCCTGCTGGCCCTCTCGCCGGAGCCGCGCTTCGACCGGATCGGCCTGCGGATCCGGAAGACGCTCGAATACGCGTTCCTGCAGAAGCGGATGTTTCGCGACCGCTACGCCGGGACTTTCCATTTCCTCATCTTCTCGGGCTTCCTCGTCCTGACCGTCCGCACGAGCGCGCTCGTGGTCGAGGGGCTCGTCCCCGGGTTCACGCTGCTCCCCGGCCGCGCGGGCGACATCTACACGCTCGTCAAGGACGTGTTCGAAGTCCTCGTCCTCGTGGGCGTGACGATGGCGGTCATCCGCCGCGCCTTCGCGCGTCCCAAGCGCCTCGACCTGACGCCGGACGCCTGGCTGATCCTCTTCCTGATCGGCCTCCTGATCGTCGCGGACCTCGTCTCGGAAGGGGCGAAGGTCGCGCTCTCGCCCGAGCTCGCGAGCGCCTGGGCGCCGGCCGTCGCGGTCGTCGCGGGCCTCGTCGCCGGCGCCGGTCCGGCCTCGCTCCGGGCCCTCTACTCCGGCGGATGGTGGGTCCACCTCGTGGACATCCTCTTCTTCGGGAACTACCTGCCGTACTCCAAGCACTTCCACATCCTGACCGCCATCCCCAACGTCTTCCTGATGAAGCTCGAGCCGATGGGGCGCCTCGGAACGCCGGACCTCGAGAACTCCGAGCACTTCGGCGTCTCGCGGGTCGAGCACCTCGCCTGGAAATCGGCGCTCGACGGGTACACGTGCACCGAGTGCGGGCGCTGCCGCGTCGTCTGCCCGACCGCGCTGACGTCCAAGCCGCTCGATCCCAAGATCTTCATCGGGCAGCTCCGCGACGCCGTGTACGAGGCCACGCCGGAAATCCTGTCCTCGGTGACCGGCCGAGGAAACGGGTCCGCCTCCGCCGAGCCTGCGGCGGACTCCTCCGCGACGGCGGCGCCGCCGAGAAAGGACCTGATCGGCGGATGGATCTCCGAGGATTCGATCTGGGCCTGCACGACCTGCGGCTACTGCACGTCCGCCTGTCCGGTCTTCATCATCCCGGCCGTGGACAAGATCATCGAGATGCGCCGCCACCTGGTGCTCGAGAAGACGGAGTTCCCCAAAGAGATGCAGACCGCCTTCCGCGGCATGGAGACCAACGGCAACCCGTGGGGGATCGCCGCCTCCTCGCGCGCCGACTGGGCCAAGGACCTGCCGGTCGTCACGATGGCCGAAGCGGGAGGGAAGGAGATCGAGGTCCTCTTCTGGGTCGGGTGCGCCGGCTCCTACGAGGACCGGGCCAAGCGCGTCTCCCGCTCGCTCGTCGAGATCCTGAACGCCGCGGGCGTCTCCTTCGCGATCCTCGGAACCGAGGAGACCTGCAACGGAGACTCGGCACGCCGCATGGGCAACGAGTACCTCTTCCAGATGCTCGCGCAGCAGAACATCGAGACGCTGAACGGCTACGGCGTCAAGAAGATCGTCACGAACTGCCCGCACTGCTTCAACTGCATCAAGAACGAGTACGCTCCTCTCGGCGGCAGCTACGAGGTGATGCACGGCTCGGAGCTCGTCTCGCGACTGATCGCCGAGGGGCGCATTCGCATGGAGACGCCGATCGCCCAGACGATCACCTTCCACGACCCGTGCTACCTCGGGCGCTACAACGGCGTGTACGACGCGCCCCGCCAGATCCTCGAATCCATCCCCGGCCTGACCCTCAAGGAGCTGCCGCGCTCGCGCGAGCGCGGGCTCTGCTGCGGCGCCGGCGGCGGCCGCATGTGGATGGAAGAGAAGCTCGGCAGCCGGATCAACCAGGCCCGAATGCAGGAGATCGCCGAAGCCGGCACCGACGCCGTCGGCGTCTCCTGCCCCTTCTGCATGGTCATGATCGGCAACGCGAAAGACGAGATCGGCGCCACGACCGCCCCCTTCGACGTCCTCGAGCTCGCCCGCAACTCCATGGCGTCCGTGGCGAAATAGCCGCCCCGGCGTCGGGCTCGCCTCCCTGCGTCGGCACGCGACGGCCCTGCCTCGATAAGACAACCGGGCCGTCGCGTGTCGTTCGGTCGCACTGGCATCGAGGCAATTGTTGTTCTGTGGCGCGCTCCCTCTCTCACGCCTCCTCCGGGAGGCGAGCCCGCCGCCGGGGCTACGATCCGGCTGGCCACACTGCAGCCCGGGGGCGACGGCGTTGCCCGGCAGCGGCCCTGTCCGAGGGCACACACGACAATCTAGTGAAGAGGGACTGTTTCTGTGCCCTCGGACCGGAGCGGCGGCCCGGAGCTCTTCCACTCGGCCTGGCCGCCGCGTGCCGCAGAGAGCAATGACGGCGACCCCGGGCGGATAGCGAAGGGCAGAGGCACGATGTGTGATGACCCTTCCTCGAATCTTCGAGAGACTGCGTAGACTCGTGAAGAGCGAGCAGCGCAGGTATCGCGGGTCGCGGGGAGTGGGGCAGGAGTGGGAGCGGCTGGCGGAGAAGCACCTCAGGAAAGCGGGGTACAGGATCCGCGCCAGAAACTTCCGGACTCGCGTCGGGGAGATCGACTTCGTGGCGCAGGAGGGGGACGTGCTCTGCTTCGTCGAGGTCAAGGGGCGGCATGGCACCTGGTTCGGCGCGCCCGAGGAGGCCGTCCACCCCGAAAAACAGCGCCGGATCTTCCGCGCGGCCCAGGCCTATCTCCAGCGCAAGCGCCTGGAGGAAGCCACCTGTCGCTTCGACGTTGTCTCAATTCTCCAGGACGACACGGTTTCGGAGGTGACGATCCTGAGAGATGCGTTCATCGGGCCTCCCCGCCCGCGCCCACCGCGCTGACGGCGCGGTTCGTGTGTTAAGATATTGTGACTTTTCTAGATAAGGATCAACTTGGCCGAGCCGGAACAACGCTACAGCTTTCTCTGCCCCAATTGCGCGGGCAACTTCTCGATCCAGCTCGAGCGGATTCCGCCGGTTCAGGCGCGATTCCGCTGTCCGCACTGCAAGGAGCCGATGGACTTTCCCTCGCGGGAGGAGGCCCGCACGTATTTGCGGATCCAGGCGGAAGCCGCCGCGGCGGCCGCCGCTCCCGCCCCCCCGGCCTCCAGGCCGGCCGATCCGCCGGCCCCAAAGCCGTCTCCCCTCGTCAGCCCCACCAGCCTGGCCGCCGCCGAGGGATTGACCTTCCGGATCGAGAAGCCGGGCTTCCAGACCGACGTCTTCGACCGGAAGGCCATGCGCAACCTCATCCGGACCCGCGAGATTCAAGAGACAGACCGCATTCGGGTGGACGACGCGGCGCCCGTTCCCGCGGGCGACCTCCCGTACCTGAAATCGCTCTTCAATCTCGCCAGGGGCCAGAGGGTCCAGCCGCCGGCCTGCTGCCGCACCCACACCGACCGGGTCGCCTTCTTCACCTGCCACGACACCGGCCGCCCCCTCTGCGAGCCGTGCGCCCCGGAGAAAAAGTTCGGCGGCCAGACGATCCGAGTCTGCCAGCACTGCGGCGGCACCGCCGTCGATCTCCAGCCGGCTTGACCGTCGCGGAGCCCTCCGTTATCCTTCGCCCTCCCGAGCGGGAATAGCTCAGTGGTAGAGCGCTACCTTGCCAAGGTAGAAGTCGCGGGTTCGACCCCCGTTTCCCGCTCCAAACCGTCGCTCCGCCCGCTCCGCAGGATCTGCGCCTAACGGCGCGATCCCGCTCCGGGGCTCCGCTCCCGCGTCGCGAGGCTCCTCCCCTCTGGGAGACTCCTCGCGCCGCGACCGGGGCCGGCGGGATCTGCGCCCTGCGGGCGCACCGGCGAGCGAGTCGGCCGCATGCGGCCTCCATCGCTCGCCTGATCCCGGGCCCGCGCGCCGCTCCCGCGGCGCAGCGCCTGGAACGTGGCCCACCCTGTCATCCCGAGCGAAGCGAGGGATCTACTCTCGCTGCTTCGAGTCGCATCGTCCGCTCGGGCCAGGCTCAGCGAGGGATCTGCTCACGTCGCTTCGCATTTTCCGCGGGATCCGCACCGGCGAGCGAGTCGGCCGGATGCGGCCTCGATCGCTCGCCAGATTTCGCGTAGGCGCTCCGCTCCCGCGGAGCGAGGCTCCTCCTTCACTCCTCCTTCCGGTTAATTGCGGGCGCCGGCGGGAAGGTAAAATGAAGAAATGACCAGGGAAGAGCTTCTTTCCCGCATCACTATCAATCCGGATGTTTGTTTCGGCAAGCCGTGCATCCGCGGTCATCGAATCTGGGTCTCTCTGATCCTCGATTTCCTCGCGGCTGGACAGTCAATCGAAGAGATTCTGCGTGACTACCCTGATCTCGAGGAGGCCGACATCCGCGCCTGCATCGCCTACGGCGCCGAGATGGCTCGGGAGCGTTACGTCGAGGTCCCGCTGAGTTCTGCATGACCGGAATCGCTCCGCGCGTCACGGTGGACGAGAAGGTGCGGTTCGGAAAACCAGTCATCGCCGGCACGCGTGTGTCGGTCGATCTCATGGTCGGGAAGTTCGCCGGTGGGATGATGGTCGAGCAGGTCATGAAGGAATACGCACTCCTCCGTGAGGGCGTTCTCGCGGCGCTTTCCTACGCCGCGCGCGCCATCGGCGATGAACAAGTTCGCGCGGCGAGGTAGACTTCGGGTATGGAATTCGAACGGATTACCTTCGACCCGCAGATCATGGGAGGCCGCGCCTGTATTCGTGGGATGCGGATTCCTGTCTCTGTCGTCGTGGGGCAGGTTGCTCACGGGGCATCGGTTGAGGAGATTCTCCGGGGTTATCCGGACCTCGAGCCTGAGGATATTCGTCAGGCCCTCGAGTACGCCGCCTGGCTGACGCGGGAAGAGGTTTTCTCTTCCTAAGACTCGCTCTTGCGCTTCCTGGCAGACATGGGAGTCAGCATCGAGGTCGTCCGCTGGCTCCGAAGCGACGGACACGACGCCGTTCACCTGCGAGAAGAATCCTTGCAGCGATTGGCGGATCCCGAGGTCTTCAGGAAGTCGATCGAAGAGGAGCGGATACTCCTGACGTTCGACCTCGATTTTGGCGAAATAGCAGCCTTGTCGAGAGGCATCCCCGGGAAAATCATCGTCTTTCGTCTGCGTAACACCCGTACTGCAACCGTCATCGCACGCCTCTCGTCTGTGATATCTCACTGCCGTGCCGAGCTCGATAGCGGTGCAGTGGTCACCGTCGAGGATGCTCGCTATCGAGTCAGATTGCTTCCGATCGGACGTGCCTGACATCTGCCTTCACCCCGCCTTCCTGAAGATCTCGTACCGCTCTGCCAGAGAGTCTCGATTGGGCTGGAGGCCTCAGCGGGCTGGGGCGGGGCCAGGTTGTGCCTCCGCCAGCTCCCTCGCGTCGTCCTGAAGAAGAGCGGCGGGCGGTAGAATCGGCGGAAAAGAAAAGTCTCCGTCTGCGGGGCTGGAACGGGTCGAAGCCGAGACACGTCCGGATAGCGCGGCGAATACGCTGAACGACCAGGCAGGTGACCTTCATGGCACGGGTGAAAAAAGCGAAGGCCGAATCCGGTGGCGGGGCGAACCTCGGGTTCGAGGCGAAGCTCTGGGCCACCGCCGATGCACTGCGCGGGAGCATGGACGCGGCGGAGTACAAGCACGTCGTCCTCGGGCTGATCTTCCTCAAGTACATCTCGGACGCCTTCGAGGAACAGCACGCCAGGCTCGAGGCGGAGCGGGTGAAGGGCGCCGACCCCGAGGATCCGGACGAGTATCGAGGCGCCGAGCATCCGATCTTCTGGGTGCCGCCCGAGGCGCGGTGGCCGCATCTGAAGGCTCAGGCCAAGCAGTCCACGATCGGGCAGCTCGTGGACGACGCGATGGCAGGCATCGAGCGCGACAACCCGGTGCTCAAGGGAGTTCTCCCTAAGGACTACGCGCGGCCCGCGCTCGACAAGCAGCGGCTTGGGCAGCTCATTGATCTCGTGAGCAACATCCAGGTAGGCGATTCGGAGAGCCGCTCGAAGGATGTCCTCGGCCGGGTGTACGAGTACTTCCTCTCCGCAGTTCGCAAGCGCCGAGGGGAAGAAGGCGGCGAGTTCTACACGCCGCGCTGCGTCGTCAAGCTCTTAGTCGAGATGCTCGAGCCCTACCAAGGCCGGGTGTACGACCCCTGCTGCGGCTCCTCGGGCATGTTCGTCCAGTCGGTCGAGTTCATCCGCGCGCATGCGAAAGGGAACGGCAACGGCGGCAAGGCCCGCGCCGACATCAGCATCTACGGCCAGGAGTCGAACTACACGACCTGGCGGCTGGCCCAGATGAACCTTGCCATCCGCGGCATCGAGGGCCAGATCGCCCAGGGCGACACCTTCCACAACGACCGATTCCCGGACTTGAAGGCCGACACCATCCTCGCTAATCCGCCCTTCAACGTCAGCGACTGGCGCGGCGAGCTCCTGCGCGAAGACAAGCGCTGGAAGTATGGCGTGCCCCCCGCTGGCAACGCCAACTTCGCCTGGGTCCAGCACATCGTCTACCATCTCTCGCCCACGGGCCACGCGGGCTTCGTCCTTGCCAACGGCTCCATGTCCTCCAACCAGTCCGGCGAAGGCGAGATCCGAAAGAACCTCATCGAGGCCGACCTCGTGGACTGCATGGTGGCGCTCCCCGGCCAGCTCTTCTACTCGACGCAGATCCCGGCCTGCCTTTGGTTCCTCGCGCGCGACAAGTCCCGACCCCCTCTCCCCGCGGGAGAGGGACGGGGTGAGGGGCGCGACCGCCGCGGGCAGGTGCTCTTCATCGACGCCCGCAAGCTCGGCCGCATGGTGGACCGTACCCATCGCGAGCTGACTGACGAGGACATCGCCCGCGTCGCCAACACCTACCACGCCTGGCGCGGCGAGAGGGGAGCGGGCAGTTACGCCGACGTGTCTGGCTTCTGCAAGAGCGCCACGCTCGAAGAGATCCGCAAGCACGGCCACGTGCTCACACCCGGCCGCTACGTCGGCGCCGAGGCGCAGGCGGATGACGGCGAGCCGTTCGACGAGAAGATGAAGCGGCTCACAGCGGCGCTGCGCGAGCAGCAGGCCGAGGCCGCGAAGCTGGACGCAGCCATCGCCGCCAACCTGAAGGAGCTCGGATTTGGCTCGTAAGCGCGGAGGGGATGCCGAAGGCCGGCTCGCACGGGGCCGCGCCCGGTCCGAAGCCCGCTTCCCCGCGGCCCCGTCGCGCGCAGCTCTGCCCAAGGACTATGCCGCGGCGCTCACCGCCATCAAGGCGCGCATCCGAGAGGAGCGCCTGCGCGTCGTCCTGTCCGCCAACGCGGCGATGGTCCTGCTCTATTGGGACATCGGGCGGATGATCCTCGATCGCCAGGAGCGCGCGGGTTGGGGAGCGAAGGTGATCGACCGCCTGGCCGCCGACCTGCGCGAGGCGTTCCCGGACATGAAGGGTTTCTCGCCCCGCAATCTGAAGTACATGCGCGCCTTCGCGGCGGCTTGGCCGGATCGCTCATTTGTGCAGCAGGCTGCTGCACGAATCCCCTGGTTCCACAACTGTCTGCTGCTCGACCGGATTCGGGATCGGGCCGACCGTGAGTGGTACATCAAGGCCACTTACGAAGAGGGCTGGTCGCGGAACATCCTGGCGATGCAGATCGAGAGCCGAGCCCACCAGCGCCAGGGAAAGGCGTCGACCAACTTCGCCGCGACGCTGCCGCCAGGCGATTCCGACCTCGCCGCCCAGGTCTTCAAGGATCCGTACCTCTTCGACTTCCTCGGCACGGCCGACCCACGCCGCGAGCGCGAGGTCGAGCAGGCCCTCGTCGATCACATCCAGCGCTTCCTGCTCGAGCTCGGCACCGGTTTCGCCTTCGTCGGCCGGCAGGTGCCGCTCGAAGTCGGCAATCAGGATTTCCAGATCGACCTCCTTTTCTACCACCTGAAGCTGCGCTGCTACATCGTCGTCGAGCTGAAGGCCGTCCCCTTCGAGCCGAGCTTCGTTGGCCAGTTGAACCTCTATCTCTCCGCCGCCGACGACCTGCTGCGCCACCCCGACGATCAGCCGACAATCGGCCTGCTCCTGTGCCGCGAGAAGAGCCGCGTCGTCGTCGAATACGCATTGCGCGACCTCAAGAAACCGATTGGCGTCGCCGGCTGGGAGACGAAGCTCGTCGAAAAGCTTCCGAAGGCGCTGAAAGGCAGCTTGCCCACAGTGGAAGAGATCGAGGCGGAGCTGTCGCGTGACCTTGATGGCCTTGCGAGACATGAGTCCTGAGGAGATCAAGAGCCGCCTGGCGATCGTCGAACCCGGAAGAGTCCGCCTCCGGAAAGGTTGAATCCTCGTCTTCTCGCCTGACGATGGAAGGTGCCAGGCTGTGCGCCGCCTCTCACCCATGTCGGACGCAAAGAACGGCGTCCGGCGGTAGAATCGGCCGAAACGAAAAGTCTTCGTCTGTTTGGGCTGGAACGGGTCGAAGCCGAGACACGTCCGGAGAGCCGCGGCGAATACGCTGAACGACCAGGCAGGTGACCTTCATGGCACGGGTGAAAAGAGCGAAAGCCGAATCCAGCGGCGGGGCGAACCTCGGCTTCGAGGCGAAGCTCGGGGCCACGGCCGATCTCCGGGTCGTCTGACCATGGACCAAGCCACGCACAACAAGATCGTCTCCTTCATCTGGGGCATCGCCGACGATGTCCTGCGCGACCTGTTCAAGCGCGGCAAGTACCCCGACGTGATCCTGCCGATGTGCGTCATCCGCCGCATGGACGCGGTGCTCGAGCCGACCAAGCAGAAGGTGCTCGACACCAAGAAGATGCTCGACGAGGCGGGCATCACCGAGCAGCGCGCCGCGCTCTGCGATGCCGCGGGCCAGGCCTTCTACAACACCTCGAAGTTCACCCTGCGCGACCTCAAGTCCCGCGGCAGCCAGCAGCAGCTCCTCGCCGACTTCGAGGACTACCTCAACGGCTTCTCGCCCAACGTCCAGGACATCCTCGACAACTTCAAGTTCCGCAACCAGCTCCAAACGCTCTCCAAGGCCGACGCCATCGGCACGCTGATCAACAAGTTCCTCGACCCCGACATCGACCTCTCGCCGGCCGGCATCGACAACCACTCGATGGGCACGGTCTTCGAGGAGCTGGTCCGCAAGTTCAACGAGGAAAACAACGAGGAGGCGGGCGAGCACTGGACGCCGCGCGACGCCGTGCGGCTGATGGCGAACCTCGTGTTCCTGCCCATCGAGGCCGAGATCAAGTCCGGCACCTACCTGCTCTACGACTGCGCCTGCGGCACGGGCGGCATGCTCACCGTGGGCGAGGAGACGCTCACGGCCATCGGCGCGAAGCGCGGCCAGCAGGTCAAGTGCCTGCTCTACGGCCAGGAGATCAACCCCGAGACCTACGCCGTCTGCAAGGCGGACATGCTGCTCAAAGGCGAAGGCGAGAGCGCCGACCACATCGTCGGCGGCGCGGAATGGTCCACGCTCTCGCACGACGCCTTCCCGGCGCAAGAGTTCGACTTCATGCTCGCCAACCCGCCCTACGGGAAGAGCTGGAAGAAGGACCTCGAGGCGATGGGCGGCAAGGACGGCATGCGCGACCCGCGCTTCAAGGTGATGCACAAGGGCGAGGAGCTGTCGCTCGTCACGCGCTCCAGCGACGGCCAGATGCTCTTCCTCGCCAACATGGCGTCGAAGATGAACGCCAAGTCGGCGCTCGGCAGCCGCATCGCCGAGGTCCACAACGGCTCGTCGCTCTTCACCGGCGACGCGGGCCAGGGCGAGAGCAACATCCGCCGCTGGCTCATCGAGAACGACTGGCTCGAAGCCATCGTCGCCCTGCCGCTCAACCTCTTCTACAACACCGGCATCGCCACCTACATCTGGGTGCTGTCCAACAGGAAGCCCGCGCACCGCAAGGGCCAGGTGCAGCTCATCGACGCCACGCCAGTGGTTCAAGCCGCTGCGCAAGAACCTCGGCAAGAAGAACTGCGAACTCTCGCCCGAGGACATCGAGCGCATCAGCCGCACCTTCCTCGACTTCAAGGAAACGCCCGAGTCGAAGATCTTCCCCAACGCCGCCTTCGGCTACTGGAAGGTCACCGTCGAGCGCCCGCTGCGCCTGCACAGCCAGCTCACGCTCAAGGCCATCGAGACGCTGCGCTTCACCTCCGGCGACGAAGACCTGCGCGCCGCGCTCTACGAGGAGTTCGGCGACGACCTCTTCACCAACTTCGCCAAGGTCTCCGCCGCGCTGGAGAAGCGCCTGGCCGACTGGGGCAGCGACGAGGACGAAGGCGACGACGAAGAGGGCGGCGGCGCGAAGAAGGGCCTGCCCGAGAAGAAGAAAAAGAAGCTGCTCGACCCCAAGACCTGGGAGCGCGACGGCCGCCTGGTCGAAGTCGCCACGAAGCTGCGCGCGGCGCTGGGCGACACGCTCTTCGAGGACCACAACGTCTTCCGCGACCGCGTGGACGCCGCGCTCAAGAAGGCCGACATCAAGCTCGCCGCCGCCGACCTCAAGCAGATCCTCAAGGCCGTGAGCTGGCGCGTCGAGACCGCGCCGCCCGTCATCGCCAAGGTGCACAAGCCCGGCAAGGCCAAGGCCGACCCGCTGCGCGGCCTGTTCGAGGCGACGGTGGACGGCAAGCCGGCCATCGTCGAGTACGAGCCCGACTCCGACCTGCGCGACACCGAGCAGGTGCCGCTGCTGGAAGACGGCGGCATCGAAGCCTTCATCCGCCGCGAGGTGCTGCCCTACACGCCCGACGCGTGGATCAAGGAGGACGCCACCAAGATCGGCTACGAGGTCAGCTTCACGCGGCACTTCTACAAGCCGCAGCCGCTGCGCACGCTCGAAGAGATCAGCGCCGACATCCTCGCCATCGAGAAAGAGGCCGAGGGGCTGCTGGATGGCTTGCTGAAGGTGAGAGAGGTAAACCATGTCAACCCAGCGCTACTCCGTTACACCGCACCCGATCGAGACGCTGCTCACCTGGGTCAAGTCGGGTGAGATCGCCATCCCCGAGATCCAGCGCCCGTTCGTTTGGGAGCCCACCAAGGTCCGCAACCTGCTCGACTCGCTCTATCAGGGCTATCCCGTCGGCTATCTCATTGCCTGGCGTAACCCAACTGTGAAGCTCAAGGACGGCACCTCCTCCGCCGGCAAGCGCATTCTTATCGACGGCCAGCAACGGGTCACGGCGCTCATGGCGGCGCTTCTCGGTCGTGAGGTGCTGACCAAGGACTATGAGACCGTCCGCATCCGCATCGCCTTCCATCCGCTGGAGGAGAAGTTCGAGGTCTCCAACCCCGCCATCCGCAAAGACGCCGCCTGGATCGAAGATGTCGCAGAGGTCTTTGCCCCGGACGCGAACCTGACCGAGCTCACCGACAACTACACCGAGACGAATCCCGCCGCTGACGAAGAAGCGAGTTTCTCAGGTGCTCGAGAAGCTCCGGAAGATTGTCAACAACCACGTCGGCGTCATCGAACTGGCCGAAGATCTCGACATCGAGACCGTCACCGAGATCTTCATCCGCGTGAACTCGGCCGGCGCTGAGCTTTCCCAGGCCGACTTCGCCATGTCGAAGATCGCCGCCAACGAGACCTACGGCGGCAACATGCTTCGCAAGGCGATCGACTACTTCTGCCACCTTGCCGTCGCGCCCGAGTTCTTTGGGCGGATCGAGAAGGGTGACAAGGCCTTCGCTGCCTCTGAGTTCTTCCCGCAGATGCGCTGGCTGAAGGATGTCAACGACGACATCTACGATCCGACCTACACCGACATGCTCCGTGTGCGTTCACGTCCGAGTTCGGGCGCGGCAAGCTTGCCAGACCTTGTCGCGCTGCTTTCGGGCCGCAACTTCGAGACCAAGCAGTATGAGGAAGCCATTGCCGAAGCATCCTTCGACGAGCTGAAGCAAGGCATGCTGCGCTTCATCAACCAGACGCATTTCGACCGCATCACGATGATCCTGCGCTCGGCGGGCTTTGTGACGAGCGATCTGATCGGCGGCCAGAACGCCGTCAACTTCGCCTACATTCTCTACCTGCGCGGCCGCGCCGAGAACCTGCCCGCCGCTGATCTCGAACGGCTGGTGCGGCGCTGGTACGGCATGTCGATCCTCCGCGGGCGCTACACCGGTAGCCCAGAGACCGCCTTCGACTTCGACATCCGCCAGATCGAAGCGCGAGGGCTTGTAGCCTACTGCGACGCGGTCATCGAGACCGAGCTCCCGGAGAGCTTCTGGACCGGCATGCTGCCGCAGTTGATGGATACTTCGTCGGCAAGCAGCCCGTACTTCCTCGCCTACCAGGCGGCGCAGGTGAAGCTCGGCGACAAGGGCTTCCTCTCGCGCGACATCACGGTGCACGATCTGCTGATGAACCGGAGCGACGTGCACCACGTGTTTCCGCGCAAACATCTCAAGAAGCAGGGGCTTGCGACGCGGCCAGTACAACCAGATCGCCAACTTCGTGCTGGCCCAGAGCGAAATCAACATCGCCATTGGCGACAAGGCGCCGGAGATCTACTTCAAGGAGCTGGCCGAGCAGTGCGCGGGCGGCAAGAAGAAATACGGCGGCATCACCGACGTCACTCGATCATGAGGGCTAACCTGCGGATGCACTGCTTGCCAGAGTCGCTGCTCGACGGCGAGATTCCCGCCTACGACGACTTTCTCGAAGAAGCGGCGCAAGCTGATGGCGCTCAAGATCAAGCAATGGTTCGAGACGCTGTGATGATCGCCGACCTCAAGCCGTATCCGGAATACAAGGAGTCGGGACTGCCGTGGCTCGGGCAGGTGCCGAGGCATTGGGAGATGCGAGCCGCACTTTGGTGCCTTCGTGCCGAACCAGCGAGCGTAACCACGGAATGACGGAGAAGACCGTACTCTCCGCTCAGCTATGGCGCGCATCGTGATCAAGCCTACGGAGAAGCTCCACGGACTCGTTCACCAAGTCATTCCTGACCTATCAAATCGTCAATCCTGGCGACATCGTCCTTCGTACTACCGATCTTCAGAATGACCACACGAGTCTGCGTGTCAGGGATGGTGCGAGATCGCGGGATCATCAGCTCGCCTACGTGGCGCTGCGAGCGAACGCGGCGAGTCATCGCGGACTTCGGCTTCCAGTTCGCTCCATGTCTGGGACACCAGCAAGGCCATCTATGGCTACGGCTCAGGGCTTCGCCAAAACCTCGACTTCTCCGCACTTCAAGAGAATGCCCGTCGCACTCCCCCCGCCCGACGAGCAGGCGGCGATTGTGCGGTTTCTGGACTGGGCGAACGGGCGGCTGGAGCGGGCGATCCGGGCGAAGCGGAAGGTGATCGCGCTGCTCAACGAGCAGAAGCAGGCCATCATCCACCGCGCCGTCACCCGCGGCCTCGACCCCTCCGTCCCCCTCAAACCCTCCGGCATCCCCTGGCTCGGCGACATTCCGCAGCATTGGGAGGTGCGGCGAATCAAGTTTGTGGTTTCGACGATTGGTGACGTGACTCCGAACACGGCGCCGGTGATCGGTCGAAGACGGAGGATTGCCTGCGTTACGTCCGAACGGAGATGACAGGTTCGCGACGATCGTTCAGCTACGCAGGACGCGCATCTACGGATGCAGCGCATCGAGCGACATCATGTCGCTGATCAAGCCGACGGCTCGTGTTGACGTCGTTCGCGGACATCGGTGCTCGCGGCACGTTCCGACTGCCGTGACGATCGATTCCTGTCACAGCGACATCGGTCATGACGTCGCTGCATTCCGAAGTCGAGCTGATGCATCCTTCATGGCTTCGCTGCCGATCTGAGCTCAGCAAGTTTCTCAGCGCTGTCGAGGCAGGCGTGACATTCAACGCGAGTCTGCACACTCGAACGTCTTCGGCGACATGTCTGCGTTCCGCTTCCGCCGATTCGAGAACAGCAAGCGAATCGTTGAGCGATCTGAAGCACGAGCTCGCGGCGTTGAACACCGCCATCTCCCGCCTCGAACGCGAGATCGAACTCCTCCGCGAATACCGCACCCGCCTCGTCGCCGATGTGGTGACCGGCAAGCTCGATGTGCGCGAGGCGGCGGCGCGGCTGCCCGACGAAGCGCCGCTCGACACCGCCGAGGACGACGCCGACCTGAGCGACGAGACCGAAGCCGCTGACGAGGAGGCCGCCGTATGACCACCGACACCAGCGAGAAGGGCCTCGAAACGCTGATCATGCGGCACATGACCGGCACGGACGGCCTCGCCGTCGCCCCGAACATGGTCGCCGAACGGCCGCCGCCCTACGGCGGCACCGGCTACACCGCCGGCAGCCCGCAGGACTACGACCGCGCCCACGCGCTCGACGTGCCGCAGCTCTTCGCCTTCCTGCGCGCCACGCAGCCCGAGGCGTTCAAGAAGCTGGCGATGGCCGATGCGAACGACGCCAAGGACATCAACCGCCTCAAGTTCCTCGCCCGCCTCTCCGGCGAGATCGGCAAGCGCGGCGTCATCGACGTGCTGCGCAAGGGCGTGGAGCACGGGCCGGTGCACTTCGATCTCTTCTACGGCACGCCGTCGCCGGGCAACGCCAAGGCCGAGGCGCTGCACGCCGAGAACCGCTTCTCGATCACGCGCCAGCTCGCCTACAGCATGGACGAGACGCGCCGCGCGCTCGACCTGTGCCTGTTCATCAACGGCCTGCCCATCGCCACCTTCGAGCTGAAGAACAGCCTCACCAAGCAGACGGTCGAGGACGCCGTCGAGCAGTACAAGCGCGACCGCGACCCGCGCGAGCGGCTGTTCGAGTTCGGCCGCTGCGTGGTGCACTTCGCGGTGGACGACAGCGAGGTGCGGATGTGCACCGAGCTTGCGCGGCAAGGGCTCGTGGTTCCTGCCCTTCAACAAGGGCTACAACGACGGCGCGGGCAACCCGCCCAACCCGCACGGCCTCAAGACCGACTACCTCTGGAAAGAGGTGCTCACGCCGGCGGGGCTGACCAACATCCTCGAGAACTACGCGCAGATCGTCGAGGAGAAGGACCCGCGCACCGGCAAGAAGAAGCGCAAGCAGGTGTGGCCGCGCTACCACCAGCTCGGCGTGGTGCGGCAGGCGCTGGCCGACGTGCGCGCCCACGGCGCGGGCAAGCGCTACCTGATCCAGCACTCGGCGGGCAGCGGCAAGTCGAACTCCATCGCCTGGCTCGCGCACCAGCTCATCGGCCTGAAGCGCGACGACAAGGAGGTCTTCGACTCGGTCATCGTGGTCACCGACCGGCGCCTGCTCGACGACCAGATCCAGACGACCATCAAGCAGTTCATGCAGGTGGGCGCGACCGTGGGCCACGCCGAGCATTCCGGCGACCTGCGCAAGTTCATCGAGGAAGGGAAGAAGATCATCGTCTCGACGGTGCAGAAGTTCCCCTTCATCCTCGACGAGATCGCGACCGAGGGCGGCAAGACCTTCGCCATCGTCATCGACGAGGCGCACTCGCAGCCAGGGCGGCAAGACCTCGGCGGCGATGAGCCAGGCGCTCGGCGCGCCGGCGGAGGACGAGGACGCGGGACCCGACCCCGAAGACACGGTGAACGAGGCGCTCGAGAAGCGCATGGCGGCGCGCAAGATGCTGACCAACGCCAGCTACTTCGCCTTCACCGCCACGCCCAAGAACAAGACGCTGGAGATGTTCGGCGAGCCGCTGCCGCCCGACGCCGAGGGCAAGGTCAAGCACCGGCCCTTCCACAGCTACACGATGAAGCAGGCGATCGAGGAGGGCTTCATCCTCGACGTGCTCAAGAGCTACACGCCGGTGGACAGCTACTACAAGCTGGTCAAGAAGACCGAGGACGACCCGGAGTTCGACACCAAGAAGGCGCAGAAGAAGCTGCGCCGGTACGTCGAGAGCCACGACCACGCGATCCGGCTCAAGGCCGAGATCATGGTGGACCACTTCCACGAGCAGGTGATGGCGGCCGGGAAGATCGGCGGCCAGGCGCGGGCGATGGTGGTCACGAGCGGCATCGAGCGGGCCATCCAGTACTTCCACGCCTTCAAGGCGTATCTCGTGGAGCGCAAGAGCCCGTACCAGGCGATCGTCGCCTTCTCGGGCGAGCACGAGTACGGCGGCGCGAAGGTCAGCGAGGTGTCGCTCAACGGTTTCTCGAGCGGCGACATCGCCGGCAAGATCCAGACCGACCCGTACCGCTTCCTGATCTGCGCCGACAAGTTCCAGACCGGCTACGACGAGCCGCTGCTGCACACGATGTACGTGGACAAGCCGCTCTCGGGCATCAAGGCCGTGCAGACGCTTGTCGCGGCTCAACCGCGCGCACCCGCAGAAGCACGACTGCTTCGTGCTCGACTTCCAGAACAACAGCGAGGCGATCACCTTCGCCTTCCAGGACTACTACCGCACCACGCTGCTCGCCGAGGAGACCGACCCGAACAAGCTGCACGACCTGAAGGCGGCGCTGGATGCCGCGCAGGTGTATTCGCCGGAGCAGGTGCAGCAGGTGGTGGAGCTGTTCCTCGGCGGCGCGGACCGCGACAAGCTCGACCCGATCCTCGATGCCTGCGTGGCGGTCTACGTGGACAGGCTCGACGAGGACGGCCAGGTGGACTTCAAGGGCAAGGCCAAGGTGTTCTGCCGCACCTACGGCTTCCTCGTCGTCGGTGATTCCCGTACAGCAACGCCGAGTGGGAGAAGCTCTCGATCTTCCTCAACCTGCTGACGCCCAAGCTGCCGGCGCCGAAGGAGGAGGACCTCTCCAAGGGCATCCTCGAAGCCATCGACATGGACAGCTACCGCGTCGAGAAGAAGGCGGCGATGAAGATCGCGCTGGCGGACGCAGGACGCCGAGATCGAGCCGGTGCCGACGGATGCGCGGCGGCCACAAGCCCGAGCCCGAGCTGGATCGCCTGAGCAACATCCTCAAGACGTTCAACGAGCAGTTCGGCACGCTGTTCACCGACACCGACCGGGTCGCGAAGCGCATCCGCGACGACATCGCGCCGAAGGTCGCCGCCGACGCGGCCTACCAGAACGCGAAGGAGAACACGCCGCACACCGCGCGCATGGCGCACGACCAGGCGCTCGGCAAGGTGATGCAGCACCTGCTGAAGGACGACACGCAGGTCTACAAGCAGTTCGTCGAGAACGAGTCGTTCAAGCGCTTCGTCGGCGACATGGTGTACGCGATCACGAGTCCATGATGGCGAGCTCGCGATGTAAGTACCTCGGTCGGAGCATGAGAAAAAATGCAGAAGAGAGCGGCTGGCTCCAGGCCCTTGGCCACGCCGAGGAGTCCCAGCGGACAGGCCAGAATGTTGAACTGATGGAAGCTGAATCGATTCTGCCGTGTTGGATCTGACATCCGAAAAGGGGCTGATCTTTCGGATCACGCATATCTCCAACGTCCCGTGGCTTCTGGACAACGGGCTGCATTGCCGCAGTTCCGACGTTCGGGACCCGAGCTACCGCGAGATCGGTAACCCCGACCTGATCGCGAAGCGAGTGCACCGGATGGTCCCGATTCCGCCGGGCGGGTCGCTCAGCGACTACGTTCCCTTCTATTTCACACCGTGCTCTCCCATGCTCCTCAACATCAAGACCGGGTACAACGGAATCAGAAGAGTGCCCATGTCGGAGATCGTCGTGCTGGTCTCCTCGCTTCCCCGACTGGTGGAGCAAGGTGTGAGATTTGTCTTTACCGATCGGCACGCGTACCTGCAGGCAGCCACCTTCTCAAGCGATTTGGCGGACCTCGATCAGCTCGACTGGCCGCATCTGCAGGATCGAGACTTCAGGCGCGGTGGCGACGATTTTGATAGGATTGAACGCTATCAGGCGGAGGCGCTCGTCTATCAGCAGCTGCCCGTGAACGCACTCTCGGAATTGGCTTGCCAGGGATCTGCGGAGAAGCGAGGCTTGGAGACCGTCGTCGCAGCGCGGGGACTGGACATAAAGGTCATGGCAAGACCGGAGTGGTATTTCTGATGATTCGCTACACGCAGGGCAATCTACTCGAGGCACCGGCCGAGGCGCTCGTCAATACAGTCAACGAAGTCGGGGTCATGGGAAAGGGCATCGCCCTGATGTTTCGCGAGGCCTTCCCTGAGATGGCCGCGGTTTATGAAGAGGCCGCCAAGCGCGGGCAGGTCCATGTGGGCCATGTCCTGGTGACGCCGAACCCGGTGCTGTTCGGGCCCCGCTTCATCATCCACTTCCCGACCAAGAAGCACTGGAGGCACCCCTCTCGGCTCGAGTGGATCCGCCAGGGACTTCAGGATCTCGTCCGTGCCATTCGAGAGATGCATATCCGTTCGGTCGCCCTTCCGCCCCTCGGCTGCGGCAACGGAGGACTGGAATGGAGGCAAGTCCGGGGCGAAATTGAGGCGGCGCTTGGCAAGTTGAAAGACGTGGAGGTCACAGTTTACGAGCCGACTGCAGCCTACGTGAACGTGCCGAAGCGTGCAGGTATCGAAAAGTTGACGCCCTCTCGCGCGTTGATTGCCGAGCTCGTTCGTCGCTATCTGGTCCTCGGGATCGAGTGTAGCAATCTGGAGGTGCAGAAGCTCGCTTGGTTTCTTCAGCGAATGATCGTCGCGTCAAAACTCAAAGATCCTCTTCGTCTGAGGTTCGTGGCGGATAAGTTCGGGCCATACGCTGATCAATTGCGTCATGTGCTCAACAGCCTGGACGGCAGCTATCTTCACTGCGAGAAGCGGTTGAGCGATGCCGGTCCCTTCGAGCCGATTTGGTTCGAGGATTCGAAGAGGGGCATCATTGAGGAGTACCTAAACAGCGATGCCGCGGTTGCATATCGGCCGGCGTTGGAGGCTACCACCAGGATCATCGATGGGTTCGAGTCTCCGCTCGGCATGGAGCTTCTTGCTACGGTTGACTGGTTGCTGCATGAACGAAAGCGCGAGGCGACGGTTCCCAGCCTGAAAGAGGGCTTGAGAGATTGGCCGGGGGAGCCCTCGGCGGCGGAGCGAAAGCTGCGATTGTTCGACGACCGGCTCCTTGAACTTGCCCTGGCGCGCCTCCGATCGGCGGACAAGACTTGAGTCGTTCGCCACGAACGGGAAGAACGAGTCTACCCCGCTCCAGACGACGAGCCGCTGGTGGCCCAGCGATTCGGCGCCGAACAAGGAATTGAATGGGGCGGTCCCGGAATCTGCATTATTTCGGTGAAGAGCGAATTCGCCGCTTCCTCGGGTGATCGCCGGGGCGCGGCTGGGAAAGAAGACCTATGCCGAGCAGGTGGAACGAGTCGAACTGCCTGACCAACTCACGGCGTTGAGTAAAAATACTCAATGCTATGAGTAAACGGGTGGAGGGGTGATTGACGACCTGGAGAGTGACTACCGGGGGGCGGCCAGGGCGGGTCAGGGGAGGATCGTGAACCGGGGGAGGCCTCGGGGGCGATAGAGCTCGAAGTCCCTGCGGTCGATCGTGAAGACTCGGGCGATCTTTTCCCTTTCCGCGACGCGGACCAGGGCCGCGTCGGCGAGGTCCATCGGGAGGTCCCGGTACTTGCGCATCAGGTCGCGCATGCGAGGAACGTCGGCGGCGTCGAGTCCGAGGATCTTGAACGCATCGGTTTCCAGAAGGCGCCAGAGCGCGTCTTGAGCCCGGGAGGAAAACCCGAGCAAATACATCGCCTCCGAGAAGGCAGGCCACACGGTGCCCAGGGGTTCCCGGATCCTCTTGAGCGCGTCCCTGCAACTTGCGTGGTGGCGATCGTCGGCATGGATCAGCGCCACCAGCGGCCCGGCGTCGATCAGAATCAAGAGCGCTCTGCCCGGCGGCTCGCGAGGAGACGGCGGAACGTCGTTCCAGTCCGCTCGGAGAGGTCCGGCGGTCCGCCCCGCACCGAGCCGAGGATTCCTCGAAAGGCCTCGTAGGGTCGCGGCGCTCGTTCGGAGGAGCGAGGCTTTCGCGCCGCGAGCCGGACGGCATCGCGGATCACCTGGGATTTGGAGAGGCCGCTCTCACGCGCCAGCTGATCGAGAAGCCTCTCGGTCTGCGGATCCATTCGTACGCTGGTCGCCATGTGTCCCTCCGTATTACAGCATTGTATTACGATCGTCTTCCGGCGGCAACCCGGAAGGCGGCGACCGTCAATCCGGCGGCCTCCTCTGGATGAGCGCCCGGGCAATAGGAGATGGGGTCGTTCGTGGCTTATTGGTTTATCGGGGCATTACGCGGGCAGGGAAATCCACGGGTTTCCTATCCACCTCTGGAGATTGGGTACGAATTCGACGCCGCGGTTGGAAGTAGGGCTTCATCTCTTCTTGCGGCGGGCTCGCTCGTAGATCTCGCGGCGGTGGCCTAGCAGGACGACGAGGACGATGAGCTCGTTGTCCCGGATTTCGTAGACGACTCTGTAATCGCCGACGCGGTAGGACCAGAAGGGGGCGAGCTCGCCGTGAAGGGGCTTACCGAGGCGAGGGTTTTCGGCGAGGCGCTCGACGCCGTGACGAACCCGCTCGATCACGCGTTGCGGTAGGGCCTGAATGTCCTTTTCCGCTCCGGGAAGGTAGAGCAGCCGGTAGGGCATCCTTCCTCCAGACCTGTTCGTGCGTCAGCCGAGCGTCCGCCGCGATCTCACGGCGGGCCCGCGCGATTTTCTGCATTGCGGCGGGGTCCGAGAGGATCGCGATTGTCTCCAGAAGGCTCTCCCACTCCTCGGCCGAGACCAGGACCCCGGCCGGAACGCCGTTGCGCGTGATCTGGACGGTCTCACCGCGTTCTTCGACGTCCCGAAGCAGTTCGAGAAGGGAGTTCTTGGCCTGAGTCACGGTCAGAGTAGTCATGGGTGGCCATTATAATGACCATTGGCGCCCCCCGGCGCCCCCGGTGTCGCCGGCAAAGCGCAGAAGCCGGATGACATCGGTCTTGCCCAGCGCTTTTCGGGGAGAACTCTGATTCCAAGGCGTGATACGGTGTGGAAACGAGCCGGAAATGAGAGTGATAACGGGAATCATGAAGGCAAGTCGCAAATTCAGTATAACTCTCATTATATCAGCCTCTTACTGTTGATTCTAGCTGGCTTATAGACTGGAAACGAGAGGCATATCGTGACGGCCATACGTTTCGAAATGCCGCGCGACTGGATCGCCTACGACCCGCAGGCGATCCTGGCGGAGCTGACGGGCGCGAAGGCGGCGCTCCTGGCGCTGACGCAGATCCCGTATCAGCGAAGCTGGGCCGAAGACCTGCAGCGCATCCAGCTCAAACGAGAGGTCGCGGGAACGTCGCGGATCGAAGGGGCCGAGTTTACCGAGAAAGAGCTCGACGCCGCGATGCACGAGACGCCGGAGCAGCTCGAAACCCGCTCCCAGAGGCAGGCCGCCGCCGCCGTGGCGACGTACCGCTGGATCGCCAGCCTTCCGAACGATCGTCCGGTTGACGAAGAGTTGATTCTGGAGGTTCATCGCCGAATCGTGACCGGCTGCGACGACGATCACTGCGCTCCGGGGAAACTCCGGGAAAGGGACCAGAACGTGACCTTCGGGACACCGCGACACCGCGGAGCCGAGGGAGGCGACGAGTGCACGGAGGCCGTGAGGCAACTCGCGGACGCGGTCAGGCGACGCTTTCGCGAGCACGATCCGCTCATTCAAGCCCTCGCGCTCCACTACCACGTCGCCGCGATGCACCCGTTTCTCGACGGCAACGGCCGCTCGGCGCGCGCCATCGAGGCCATCATGCTTCAGCGCACTGGCCTTCGCGACACGCTGTTCATCGCAATGTCGAACTACTACTACGAGAACAAGACGGCTTACCTGGACGCCCTGAATGCGACGCGCGCCGGTGACCACGACCTGACATCCTTCTTGAAGCTCGGACTCAAGGGGATTGAAAGCCAGTGCCGCGCGCTCTTCTCCGAGATTCGTCTGCGCGTCGCAAAGGCCCTGTACCGCAACACGGTCGCGGATCTTTTCGGCCGCCTGCGTTCACCACGCAAACGAGTCATGTCCAAACGTCACGTGCAGCTCCTTTACCTTCTCCTCGACCAGGGCGAAATGAAGCTCTCGGAGCTGACCGAGCGTTCGCGGCATTTCTACAGCCTCAAGAATCCTGACAAGGCGCTGATTCGCGATCTGACCTACCTCGTCCACCTCGATGCGATAACCGTGAAGCGCCTTTCAGACGACTCTGGATTCCTGGCGCGAATCAACCTGGAATGGCCGACTCAGATCACAGAGACCGAGTTCTTCCGGCGTGTCAAGAATCTGCCGAAGGCCAAAGCCCACGGATTCCTTTCGCTCTGATTAGAGCGGATCGCGCCAGCGGAGGCCGGGGAAGCGGGCGAAGTCGGTGTCGTTGGAGTGAAGCTCGTATTGGTGCTCGATCGCGAGGGCGGCAAGATGGGCGTCCGTCGTGAGGTTCCCCGCCACGCCGACGGCGCGCAGAAGGCTCTCGAAGATGTCCAGGTGGCGGGGTCCCGGCTCGGCGATCTGGACGACCGGCTGATCGAGCCACGAACGGACATGGTGAATCGCCTGCTCCGGGGCGAGCGGCTGGACGAGGACCGCCGGATGGGTCATCAGCCGGACGAACCCGTAAACGACCGCCCAGGGCATGCCGACCGTCCGTGTGCCGTTGAGCAGGCCTTCCCACCAGGCCCGGGCCTTCGCGTGGCGAGGCGCCCGCCGGTTGTAGGCGTGGACGAGAAGATTGATGTCGGGGAGGATCATCGTCCGGCTCGACGAGGGCGCCGGAAGTGCTCCGCCTCGAGCTGGTCGACGAGCTGGTTCAACTTGCCGGAATCGATGCCGGGCCGAAATGGAGAAGAGTGCGGGTCGACGACGAAACGTCGCCGGGACGACGCCCGAGACTCCTGGGCCGACAGCCCGCGCCGAACCGCCGAGTTCAAGGCCGCCTTGAAGGAAGTCCGCTTTCGGTGGGCGTACTCCTTCAGCCGGGCGGCGACATCAGGTTCCAGAGTCACGGTCGTGCGCATGAGAGACATCATGATGCCTTAACGAATGGCTGTCAAGATGCTCCAGGGCGGGTCAGGGGAGGATGGTGAAGCGGGGAGGCCGGGGGGCGGTAGAGCTCACTGCAGGACGGAGAACCGGCCCGAGAGATCGAGCGGCACCGGGATGTCGCCGCCCGGAAGGCGCACGACCAGGGCGCCGCGCAGCCGTCCCTCGACGTCGCCGCCCGAGCGGAGCGCGGAGCCGGCGGCGGCCAGGAGCTGGGCGTGGTCGAGGTCGATGTCGAGTTTCAACGTCGTCTCCCGACCGGGCCGGAGGATCATCTCGCCGGCGGCGCCCGAACCGACCTCCCTCCCGTTGGCGAACAAGCGGCAGCTCGCGCTCGCGAGCTTCAACGGGAATGCGAGCGGGTTGCGGACCGTGACCTGGGCCAGGGCTGCGCTTTCGAAGAGCGAGAACTCCGTCAGCTGGATCGAGGTGAGCTTGACGAAGGTTGACGCCGCGTCCTCCCGTTTCTCGACATGGACCTGGTCCCAGCGCCTGGTGCCCGACCATTCGACCGGGCTTGCGCCCGCCACGCGGCCGCGCAGCCGGTAGTCGAAATCGGAGGCGCGGAAGCGCTTGATCCAGTCCTCGGGCACGTCGCGGTACCGCATCTTCACGGAAAGCTCCAGACGCTCCCCGGAGGCTCGCGCGAGCCCGGTGACGGGGACCTCCGAAGAGGATCCGTTCAACGACACCGAACCGGAGAACGCGCCGGACGCGGCCCCGGGCTCCGCACGCGACAGGATCACGGTGAAGGCCTGAGGCTCCGGGACCACGCGGATGTCCGCCGGGGTCGGGGCGGAGGCCCGGAGAGCCTGAGCGAGAAGCCAGATCACCATGGTGGGTGAGCTACGCGCTGTGCCGGATGTGCATCACGTCGCCGTCCTTGACGATGTACTCCTTGCCCTCCAGCCGGAGCGTGCCCTTCGAGCGCGCGCCCGCCTCGGATCCGGCGTCGAGAAGCTGGTCCCAGTGGATCGTCTCGGCGCGGATGAAGTGCTTCTCGAGATCCGAGTGGATCGCGCCCGCCGCCTCCTGCGCGCGGACGCCGCGGGGCACGGTCCAGGCGCGGCATTCGTCTTCTCCGACGGTGAAGAATGAGATCAGCCCCAGGAGCTCGTAGGTCTTCCGGATGAGGCGGGTCAGACCGCTCTCGGTCAGCCCGTAGCTGGAGAGGAACTCGCGAGCCTCTTCGTCGCTCATCTCCGCGAGCTCGGCCTCCACCTTGCCGCAGATGGCGGTCGCTCCCGAGTTCGGACGCGAAGCGATTTCGGTGAGGCCGTATCGGGCGGCCGCGGCGTCCAGATCCTTGCCGAGCTCGGCGCCCTCGCCGATGTTGACCACGTACAGGATCGGCTTCTGGCTCAGGAAGGCGAAGCCACGCAGGCGCTTCCTGTCGCCGGCGTTGAGCTCGAGCTCGCGCAGGGGCTGCCCGCCTTCGAGCTGCGGTTTGCACTTGACCAGCAGCTCGTGCTCGCGCGCCAGGTCGTCGGACTTGATCTTCTTCAGGTCCCTTTCCAGCCCCTCCATGCGCTTCTCGATCTGCACCATGTCGCTGATGATCAGGTCCGCCTCGACGTTGCGCGCGTCCTTGACCGGATCGTTTCCTCCGACGTGCGGGATCGCCGGATCCTCGAACGCGCGCAGCACGTGGGTGAGCGAATCCACCTCCCGCAGGCGCTGCGCGTAGGCCGACTCCTTGAGCGCTTCCTGGCCGATGGCGGCAACGTCCACGTATTCCACCGTGGCGTGCGTCGTCTTTTTCGGCTTGTAGAGGGCCGAAAGCCTGTCCAGGCGCTCGTCGGGAACCGTGGCGATGCCGATGTGCGCGTCGCGCGAATGCATGGCGTGCGCGTCGAGCTGCGCCTTCGTGAGGATCTTGAAGAGCGATGTCTTGCCCACCTGCGGCAGCCCGATGATTCCAGTCTTCATGATGATTTCCGATTTGGTGATTGGGTGACTAGCCGTTTCAGGTAACGCGCCAACGAGAGATACGTTTATCACGCTTCCCGCGTGCCCGACCGCGAGGCGGGATGGACGTGGCGGAGCCCGGACCACGTTCCGTGCGGCCATCGGTTCTCCTCAGATGAAGGTGCATCAAGACTTCAGCGGCCGTCAGGGCTATGCTGGTGGCGTCGCCAGGGAAAGGAGGGACTCGTGGAAGGAATCCTTCTCCTCGCGGTTGTCCTGGTTCTCTCCTGCCTGCCCGCGCTCGCCAATTTTCTGCGGAGGCGGCGCAGCTTCTCGGGCGGGATGGTCGTTACCTGTCCGGAGACGCTTCGGGCCGCCGTGATCCGGCTCGACGCCGGCCGCGCGGCGGCGACCAGCCTTCGCGGCGAGCCGGAGCTGAAGGTCAAGTCGTGCAGCCGCTGGGTCGGTCCCGTCGCGCAGTGCCGGGAACAATGCGTCGGCGAGGGGGACGCGCTGCTTCCGGCCGGCTCGTAGCGAGAGCGACCGATCTCCGGGAACCTCTGAGCGCCGGCTCCGCGCGAAGGTCGGGCGGGGCCAGGCACGCGAGCCTGGTGAGTTCGGATCAGCCGGGCTGCCGGTCCTTCGGGTAAATTCAAGGATTGGAGGAGACGCCAATGGCGACGACCCGATCGAAGGCGCGTGACCGAAAGAAGCCGGCGACAGGGAGGCCCGCCCTCCGCCGACAGAGATCGAAGCGAGCCGCGGCGAAGGACGGCTTCGTTTACACGAACCCGTTCGCGCACGGAGAAGACACGACGAAGTACCGGCTCGTGAGCAAGGAGCACGTCCGGACGCGGACCTTCGCCGGGAAGCCGGTCCTCGTCGTCGAGCCGGAGGCCCTGACGCTCCTCGCCCGCGAGGCGATGCGCGACGTGTCGTTCCTGCTGCGGCCGAAGCACCAGCGGCAGGTGGCGGCGATCCTGGACGACCCGGAAGCCTCCCCCAACGATCGGTTCATGGCGACGACGCTCCTGCGCAACGCCGTCGTCTCCTCGAAGTTCGAGCTGCCGTTCTGCCAGGACACCGGGACCGCCACGGTCGTGGCCTGGAAGGGGCAGCAGGTCTGGACGGGCGCCGACGACGCGGCGTTTCTCTCGAAGGGGATCTGGAAGACCTACACCGGCGAGAACCTCCGCTACTCCCAGACGGCGGCGCTGACGATGTACGACGAGGTCAACACCGGCAACAACCTGCCGGCGCAGATCGACATCTACGCGACGCCCGGCGCGGAATACAAGTTCCTCTTCGTGGCGAAGGGGGGCGGCTCGGCGAACAAGGCCTACCTCTTCCAGGAGACGAAGGCCCTGCTCAACCCGGCGAGCCTGGAGGCGTTCCTGGTCGAGAAGATGAAATCCCTCGGGACGGCGGCCTGCCCTCCGTACCACATCGCGATCGTCGTGGGCGGGACCTCGGCGGAAACGAATCTCAAGACCGTCAAGCTCGCCTCGACCGGCTACTACGACACGCTTCCGACGACCGGCGACAGGACGGGCCGCGCCTTCCGCGATCCGGAGCTCGAGGGCAAGCTCCTCACGGCCGCGCAGAAGCTCGGCCTCGGGGCGCAGTTCGGCGGCAAGTACTTCGCCCACGACGTCCGGGTTGTCCGCCTCCCGCGCCACGGAGCCTCCTGCCCGGTCGGCCTCGGCGTCTCCTGCTCGGCCGACCGCAACGTCCTCGCCAGGATCGACGGGAAGGGGATCTGGCTGGAGGAGCTCGAGCGGCATCCCGAGAAGCTCCTCCCTGTCCATGCCGGCGCGAAGGGACACGACGGCCTCGTCCGGATTGATCTCAACCGGCCGATGCCCGAGGTTCTCGCGGAGCTCTCGAAGTACCCGGTCTCCACTCCGCTCGCCCTGACCGGCCGCCTCGTCGTCGCGCGCGACATCGCCCACGCGAAGCTGAAGGAGCGCCTCGACTCCGGCGCCGGCCTGCCGCAGTATTTCAAGGACCATCCGGTCTACTACGCCGGGCCGGCCAAGACGCCGAAGGGGAAGCCCTCCGGCTCCTTCGGTCCGACGACGGCGGGGCGCATGGACTCCTACGTCGACCTCTTCCAGTCCAACGGGGCGTCGCTCGTCATGATCGCGAAGGGGAACCGGAGCGCGAAGGTGACCGACGCGTGCAAGAAGCACGGCGGCTTCTACCTCGGATCGCCCGGCGGCCCGGCCGCGCTCCTCGCGGCGGAGAACATCAGGAAGGTGGACGTCCTCGAGTATCCGGAGCTCGGGATGGAGGCGATCTGGGCGATCGACGTCGTGGACTTCCCCGCGTTCATCCTCGTGGACGACAAGGGGAACGATTTCTTCCAGCAGCTGAAGTAGTCGGGCCCGGCGCCGCTCGGGAAGGGGTCGGTCGGCCTTTCGCGCCCCGAGAGTCTTCCGGCCGGGTCTCAAGGTCCTGCGTCGCTCACCGGGCGAGGCGGGCCTCGATGGCTTCGAGGACGGGATCCCGGCCCGAGAAATAGTCCTTCGACGACGTCGGCGCGGGGACGTCCGGGGCCAGGGTCGGGATGCCGAGCGCCACGTAATACGATTGTCGCTCCGGATAGCGCGCGCCGGAATACCGGTGGAACCCGTTGGAATAGCGGATGACGACCTGCGAGTTGGGCAGAACGATCTCGCCGCCTTCGGCCCAGAAGTCGAGGCGGTCGCCGACCGGTTCGCCGACGAAAGTCGCCCGGGTGAACTGCTTCATCTGGCGCCGCGTGGCAGAGCCCGGCGGAGAAAGCAATGCCCGACGACGACGAAGAGCCGGCCTCGGCGATTGATCTTCTTTTCCTTTCCCAGGCTCCGGATGAAGTCCCTGGCCACGTCCAGGTTGCCGCCGGCGTTCAGGCGCAGGTCCACCGCGACGGCGCGAAGCGGATGCCGTCGGGCGAATTCAGCGGGTATTTCGAGACGGTCGGTGCCGCTCTCCCTCTCCCGGCGGGAGAGGGCCGGGTGAGGGGTCTCGATCTCTTCTGATGCGGAAAACGACCAGCCACCCGCCGCGCCCCCGGCGTTTCCCGCCCCGGACGCTCTCGCTTCTGCGCGATGCCCGGATGCTCGGAATCCGGGCCGGGACCGGGGCGCACCGATTCACCGGCATCTGGTTCGTGGTCGCGGGCGGCCGCGTGTTCGTTCGGCCCTGGTACGACAAGCCCGGCGGCTGGCACTGCGCGTTCCAGGACGATCCGCGTGGCACGATCCTCGTCTCCGGCCGCGAGATCTCCGTGCGCGCCCGGACAGCCCGCGGGAAGAGTCTCTTCGACGCCGTCGACCTCGCTTACTCCGAGAAGTACGACACGAAGGCCTCTCTCAAATGGGTCCGCGGCTTCAAGACGCCGCGCCGCCGCAGGACGACGACCGAGCTTCTCCCGAGGTAGGAGCAGCCGGCCGCGCGCGGCGGCCGCTCGGCGCTGGCGTTGGTCCCTCGAATCCGGCATTTCGTCCTTAGCAGGCTGCTGAGAAATGAATGCGGGCGTCGTGTCTGGCCTTTTGCAACTGGCGAGGGCTGGTAGTCTCGTCGTAGAGGAAGGTCTGCGCTGCAAAGAGGTCGCGGGCAAAAGGCCAGCCACCGCAAGCGGTTGCGGCGGCGCGGGGCCGTCTGCGGCGTCGCCGCTCCTCCCCGATGCGCCCTGGCATCGCCATCGTCGCGGCTCCTTGCATCCGGCCCCGCGGCGCTCGCAACGCCGCCCACACCCTTTTTCAGCAGCTTGCTAGAGCCGGCCGCGCGCGGAATCCCATGTAACATCGCGGTCGCGGCTGCGTACTAACCCCTGTCCGGGAGATCTCTGCCTTGACAGCGCGAAGGAGGACACGATGCGCAAGAACCGACTCTCCGATACTTTCCTGGTCCTTGGAGTGGCCGCCGGCCTGGCGATCGGCGGCTGCGCGAAGAAAGAGGCTCCGGCCCCGGCGGCCGCGAGCGAGGCGGCGGCCCCGACTCCCGCGGGCGGCGGGAAGATTCCCGTGACGACCGCGTCGGCGGAAGCCAGGACCGAGTTCCTGCAGGGCCGGGACATGGTCGAGAAGCTCCTGATCACGGACTCGGTCGCCCATTTCACGAAGGCCGTTTCGCTCGACCCGAACTTCGCCCTGGCCGAGCTGAGCCTGGCCAACTCGGTCCCGACGGGCAAGGAGTTCTTCGAGCATCTCAACAAGGCGGTCAGCCTGGCGGACAAGGCTTCCGAAGGAGAGAGGCTGCTCATCCTCGCTGCGCAGGCCGCCGCGAACAACGACCTGGTCAAGCAGAAGGAAGACCTCGATCGGCTGGTCGCGGCGTATCCGGACGACGAGCGGGCGCACTCCAATCTGGCCGGCTACTATTTCGGCCAGCAGGACTTCGGCAAGGCGATCGAGCACTACAAGAAGGCCACGGAGCTCGCGCCGACCTACTCGACCGCCTACAACCTGCTCGGCTACGCGTACCGGCAGAGCGGCGATTACGCGAATTCGGAGCAGGCGTTTAAGAAATACATCGAGCTGATCCCGAAGGACCCCAATCCCTACGATTCGTACGCCGAACTGCTCTTGAAGATGGGCCGGTTCGACGACTCGATCGCCCAGTACCGCAAGGCGCTCGCGATCGATCCGAACTTCATCAACGCGTACCAGGGGATCGCCATGGACCTGGCGTACCAGGGGAAGAGCCGGGAGGCTCAAGCCGAGCTGAAGGAGATGGCCCGGAAGGCGAGGAACAGCGGCGAGAGCCGGACGGCCCTGTTTGCCGAGACGGTCCTGAACGTCGACGGCGGCAAGATGGCGAAGGCGCTCGAGGACGTGGACAAGCGGTACGCCATCGCGGAAAAGACCAACGACGTCGCGGCGATGGCCTTCGACCGCGCGACGAGAGGCAACATCCTGCTGGAGATGGGGAAGCCCGATCGGGCCGGGGGAGAGTTCGAGGGCAGCCTGAAGCTGATCGAGGACTCCAACCTGTCCCAGGAGATCAAGGACAACGCGCGGCTCGTCCACCACTACAACCTCGCCCGCGTCGCCCTGGGGAAGAAGGACATCGCGGAAGCGAAGAAGCATGCGGACGAATTCCGGAAGGGCGCCGGGGTCTCGAAGAATCCGGCACAGGCGAAGAACGCCCACGAGCTCGACGGGATCGTCGCCCTCGCGGCGAAGGACTACGACACGGCGCTCGCCGAGCTCCAGCAGGCGAACCAGCAGAACCCCCAGGATCTCTATCGCATGTGCCAGGCCTACCAGGGCAAGGGGGACGCGGAGAAGGCGAAGGAGCTCTGCGGGAAGGCGGCGAACTTCAACTCGCTGCCGCTCTTGAACTACGCCTTGGTCCGAACCAGGGCGAAAGCCGGGGCCGGAGCGAAGAAGACGTAGCCCGGACCCTCTCCGGGTTCGCCGCCCGGGCGCGGGGCGGGAGCGGTCAGTTCCTCCGGATGGGGTTGATGTAGACGTTGACGCTGGCCGGCGCGCCGGTCGTGTTGTAGAGAAAGAGATGGTAGGCGGGGAAGCCGGCGTCGGCGCGCTTCGAGAGCGACATGAAGTAGCTCGACGCTCCGGCCTTGACCGGGGCGGTGAACTCGGCGGCGGACAGGACCAGCCTGCGGCTCCGGTACACCGACGTGAAGAAGGGGAGCTCCGGGACGAGGAGAAGGCCGATGGCGCCGTTCTGGTCGGCCCGGCCCCGGAGCTCGCCGGCGAGGGTGACGACGAAGGCGCCCGCGCCCTCGACGTTGACAACGCCTCCGTCAGTCAGGCGCGACGTGTCGGTGCGGTCGGCGGTCGGCACCGCGATGCCCTCGAACGAGTTCAGCGTCGGGACCTGCGCAGAAGGCGCCCGGGGCCCGCGATGCCAGCAGGAGCAGGGCCACCGAAAAGGCGCGCCCGAGGAACCGGCATGCGAGCTTCATGAGTCATCCTCCCGTTTTGGATGGTCGGCCGCGAGGCGAATGGTATCCCCAACGGGAGTCTGGGTCTGGGCCGGTGAGACCCGCCGACGGCGCGCTGTTACGCTCGCCCCGAGTGGAGGGGTCATGAGACGTGGAACGGAAATCGCGGTGGCCGCCATCGTCCTGTCGGCGCTCGTGGCGCCGCTCGGCTGCGACCGGGGAAAGCCTGCGGCGACGACGACGCCCGGCAAGGCGAGCCTCACACCTCCGCCCGGACTGCCCGAGCAACCGCCGGTCACGGTCGAGTGCCTCGGCCTGGGCCCCGACAAGGAGTCTCTCCGCTACCGCGTCCGTGTGACCACCGACAGGCCCATGGAGCAGGCGGACGTGGGACTCGCCTACGTCGGCGTCGACGGCAAGGAGGAGAGGGCGACCGTCGTCTGGCAGAACGTCATCGACGCGAAGCGGCAGCCGATCGAGCGGGGGAAGACCTACGAGGCCGAGACCCGCGTCGGACGCGGCGCGACCGGCTTCCGATGCCGGGTCCTGCACGTCGTGTTCAAGGACCAGACGAGCTGGGCCCCCGGCCAGTAACGCCGCCCCGTCCAGCCGGGGGACGGCGGCGAATCGGCCGGCCAGGGTCCGGGAGCGAAACCGCTCGGGCTCTCTCTGCGTACGTGTGCGGAAGGGCGATGCGATTGACGAGCCGGATGTTCCTCGGGCTGGGCGCGCTTCTGGCGGCGGGGCTTGCCCCGGCCCAGGCACCCTGGCCGACTCCCGTGCCGTCCATGACGGTCGAGGAGTACGAGCCGAAGTCCACGCTCGTCGTGCCGGCGCACGAGGTCCACCGGGCGAAGTACCCGTTCATCGACGTCCACAACCACCAGGACACGGACCTCTCGGAGGACGCCGTGGCGAAGCTCGTCGCCGACATGGACGGGCTGAACATGCGCGTCATGGTCAACCTCTCCGGCGGGCAGGGCGAGACGTTCGTCCGGGGCTTGAAGAACCTGAAGGGGCGGTATCCGAAGCGCTTCGTCGTCTTCGCGAACCTCGATTTCACCGGCATCGGCGATCCCGGCTGGAGCGAGCGCGCGGTCGCCCAGCTCGAACGGGACGTCCGCAACGGCGCGCAGGGGCTGAAGATCTTCAAGAACTTCGGGATGACGGTGAAGGACGGAGCGGGGCGGCGCGTGCCGGCGGACGACCCGCGCCTCGACGTGGTCTTCGAGAAGTGCGGGGCGCTCGGGATCCCGGTGCTCATCCACACGGCCGAGCCGGCGTCCTTCTTCCAGCCGCAGGACCGCTTCAACGAGCGGTGGCTCGAGTTGAAGCAGTTCCCTCGCCGCGCGCGCCCACCCTCGGAGTATCCGGGCTGGGAGACGCTGATCGGCGAGCAGCACCATCTCTTCCAGAAGCATCCGAACACCAGGTTCATCGACGCGCACCTGGGATGGATGGGAGGAAACCTCGAGCGCCTGGGGCAGCTCCTGGACCGGCTTCCGAACGTGTACACGGAGATCGGCGCGGTGCTCGCGGAGCTCGGCCGCCAGCCGCGTTTCGCGCGCGACTGGTTCCTCCGCCACAAGGACCGCGTGATGTTCGGAAAGGACACCTGGGCGCCCGACGAGTACCACGTCTATTTCCGCGTGCTCGAGACGGCCGACGAGTACTTCGACTACTACCGCAGGCGCCACGCCTTCTGGAAGATGTACGGCCTGGACCTCCCGGACGAAGTCTTGAAGAAGCTCTATTACAAGAACGCGCTGCGCGTCATCCCCGGCATCGACGCGTCGGGCTTCCCCGACTGAATCTGGTCGGTCCGACGGCGGACCGCGACGCGCGGGGTAGAGTAGAAGGATGGCCGTCCCCCTTCCCATCGGAAAGTACTTCGGCTCCGTCAGCCGGCAGTCCGACTTTCCGGCCGCGGTCGTCACGAGGGTCGCCCATCAAGGCGAGCGGTCCCTTCCCGCCCACCGCCACGACGTTCCGTACTTCTGTCTCCTCGTCCGGGGCGGCTATGTCGAGGAGGTGGAAGGCCGGCGGCTCGAGTACGGTCCCTTCTCGGTCGGGTTCCACCCGCCGCTGACGCACCGCGACTGGATCGGCCCCGCGGGCGCCGTCTTCTTCTTCATCGAGATCCGGCCTTCGTGGCTCGCCGCCGCCACGGACCTTCTGCCGGCCGAACCGGATTTCCAGCCGCGGCTTCTCGACGGCGACCTGTCGTGCCTCGCGACCCGGCTCTACCGGCTGGACATCGACGGGATGCTCTGGCCCGAGTCGGTGGACGGCGCCCTCTGGGAGCTCATCGGGTCTCTCTGGAAGGGCCGCCGCCTTGCGGAGCGCGGGCAGCCCCGATGGCTGGCCTCGTGCCTCGAGCTTCTCCGGGCGGAGTTTGCCCGGCCCCTGACGGTTCTCGAGGTGGCGTCCGCGGTGGATGTTCATCCGGTCCACCTCTCCCGCGAATTCCGCAGGCGCTTCGGTCAGACGATGGGGGAGTACGTCCACAACCTGCGGGTCCGCGCGGCCTGCAAGGCGCTCGAGCACTCCGAGCGGCCGCTCTCCGACATCGCGCTCTCCGCGGGATTCGCGGACCACAGCCATTTTTGCCGGGTCTTCAAGTCCCGCATCGGCTGCAGCCCCGGCCGCTTCCGCGAGCTGCTCGCCTCCGCCTGACGCGAGGCATCCCGTGTGTGCGGCGTTTCATTGGTTCAAGACGCGGCGGGACCGTTCCTGCTAGGTTCCTGCCCGTGAATGCCAGGCTCCTCCTCGCCGCCGGCCTCTTCGGCCTCGCCGCGCTCGCGGCCGCGCAGCCTGTCACGGAGTTTCCGATCCCGTCGGGGGGAAGCCCATTCGACCTGGCCCTGGGGCCGGACGGCAACCTCTGGTTCACCGAGGCGCAGGGCAACCGCGTCGCCCGCGTCACGCCCGGCGGCGCGATCACGGAGTTCCCGATCCCGACGGCCGGGAGCTTCCCGGGCGGCATCACGGCCGGTCCCGACGGCAACCTGTGGTTCTGCGCGAATGGCTCCAACCGCGTCGTCCGCGTCACGCCGGCGGGCGTTTTCACCGAGTTTCCGATCCCGAATCCGTTTCCCTTCGGCGGCCCGAGCTCGATCACCGCAGGCCCGGACGGCGCCCTGTGGTTCAGCGAGACCGACGGAGGCGTCGGCGGCCGGATCCGGCGCGTCACGACATCGGGAGAGTTCACGCTTTTTGCAGGTCAGGTCCCGTCGCAGTCGCCTCACCAGATCGTGGCGGGCGCCGACGGGAATCTCTGGTACTCGATGCCGGTCTCCGGCAAGGTCGGACGGGTGACGACGGCGGGAGTGATCACCGAGTTTCCTCTCGCGAGCCCCGCGGCCGACGCGCTCGCGCTGGCGGCGGGCCCGGACGGCGCCGTCTGGATCGCGGAGCACCTCGCCGCAGGGAACAGGCTCGCGCGGATCGCGCCGGACGGGAGCATGACGGAGCTGCCGATGCCGGCCATCCACGGCGCGATGTTCGGCCTCGCCGCGGGGCCCGACGGCGCGCTCTGGTTCACGGAGACCGACTCGGGCCGGATCGGCCGCGCGACGACGGCCGGCGCCGTAACGGATTTCGCGATTCCGACGGCCGGAAGTTCGCCATTCGCGATCAAGGCGGGGCCGGACGGGGCCGTCTGGTTCGCCGAGAGCGACGGGCGCAAGATCGGGCGGATCGGCGGCGTGGCGGCCCTGTCCAGCGTGACGGTGCCGGTCGCCGCCTCGATCCACGGCGCGCCGGGGACGTTCTTCCACTCCGACGTGCGCGTGTTCAACCGCTCCGAGACGAGCCCGGTCATCGTCACGGCCAGGTATCGCTGCTTCACTCCGCCGTGCGGAGACTCGGCCCGGACCTTCACGCTCTCCCCGCGCGAGATGCGCGTCTTCGACGACATGATCGGGGCCACGTTCAACGCGCCGGAGTCGGGCGGCGCGATCGAGTTCTCGAGCGCCGGAAGTCTCGTCGTGACGAGCCGCCTCTACACGCCTTCCCGCCCCTCGCCGACCAGCGGCATGGGCGTGCCGGGTGTGCCGGAGACCGAGGCGCTGCCCGCCTCCGTGCTGACCTCTCTCTCCCATTCGGCCGATCCGGCCAGGGGCTTCCGCTCCAACGTCGGCGCGTACAACGCGAGCGACGCCGCGCAGACGATCACGTTCACGGTCTTCGACGGCAGCGGCGCCCAACTCGGATCAACGGCAGCCGCGGTTCCGGCGCGCACCTCGGTCCAGGTCAGCAATATCTTCAATGTCCTCGGCATCGCCGGCGATGTCGCCCGGGCGTACTGCGTTGTCCACGGGGACCAGAACCTCCCGCTGCTCGCCTACGCGGGCGTCATCGACAACGAGTCGCAGGACCTCGCTTACGTCCAGGGGCAGGCGAGCAGTCCGGCGGCCGCCGCGCGCGTCACGGTCCCCGTCGCGGCCTCGATTCACGGTCTGGGTGGGAGCTTCTTCCACACCGACGCCACCGTCCTGAACGCTTCCGCGACCGACCCGGCCGAGGTCACGCTCCATTACCGCTGCTTCTCGGGCTCCTGCGGCGACTCCGTCCAGACGGTCACGCTCGCCCCGCGCGAGATGCGCGCCTTCGACGACCTCATCGCGAGCCTCTTCTCCGCGCCCGAATCGGGGGGCGCGATCCAGTTCGACAGCGACCAGCCGATCGTCGTGAACAGCCGCCTCTACACGCCGTCCCGGCCGGCGCCGACCAACGGGATGGGCGTTCCCGGACTGGCCGAAGCGGGAGCGCCCACGATGGCGGTCCTGACCTCTCTCTCGCACTCGGCCGACCCCTCCGCGGGGTTTCGCAGCAACGTCGGCGCGTACAACGCGAACGACGCGGCGCAGACGATCACGTTCACGCTGTTCGATCCCGCGGGGACGCAGCTTGGCCAGGTCTCGGCCGCCGCGCCGGCCCGCACCTCCGTTCAGGTCAGCAACGTCTTTGGCGCCGCCGGCTTCACCCGCGACGTCCCGGACGCCTACTGCGTCGTGCACGGCGATCACGATCTCCCGCTCATCGCCTACGCCGGGGTGATCGACAACCAGTCGCAGGACCTCGCGTTCATTCGGGGAGAGAGCGCCTCGCCTCCCTAGTTGAGAGCGGAAGGCGCGGCCGGCGCGCTGGAAGCTCGTCCATTTGAATTCGGGGTGCGCGTCGTCTGTTTGAGCGTGCGCGAAGCGCCGCGCCTGGCCGGCGGGAGTCCCGGGATGCGAGCCGGGGCGCTTTCGAGGATCGCCTATGATGCTTTTTTCGGCGGGCAAGGAGGAGCGATGAGGACGTTTGCGAGGACAGTGGCGGCGGCGGCGCTCGCCGCGGCGGCGTTTTCGGCGGCCGCCCAGACCGGCGACGATCCGTTCCAGTGGCTGGAGGACGTGCAGGGCGAGAAGGCCCTGGCGTGGGCGAGGCAGCACAACGCGAAGACGACCGCGCTGCTCGAGGCGCGCCCGGAATACAAGCCGATTTTCGCGCGCACGCTGGAGATCCTGGACTCGAAGGAGAAGATCCCGTCGCCCGAGCTGCTCGGCGAGACCGTGTACAACTTCTGGAAAGACGACGCCCACGAGCGGGGCATCTGGCGGCGCACGACGCTGGACTCCTACCGGACGCCCGCCCCCCGCTGGGAGACGGTCCTCGACGTGGACGCGCTCGCGAAGGCCGAGGGGAAGCCCTGGGTCTTCCACGGCGCGACGTGCCTCCCCCCCGCGCACGCCCGCTGCATGATCAGCCTTTCCGCCGGGGGCTCCGACGCCGCCGTCCAGCGGGAGTTCGACACCGGGAAGAAGGAGTTCGTGGCCGCCGGGTTCTCGCTGCCGGAAGCGAAGTCGAGCGTCTCCTGGCGCGACGAGGACACGCTCTGGGTCGGGACGGACTTCGGCCCGGGGACGCTGACGTCCTCCGGCTATCCGCGGATCGTCAAGCTCTGGAAGCGAGGCGCCCCGCTCTCCTCGGCCCGGACGGTCTTCGAGACCGGGGCCGAGGACGTCGGCGCGGGCGGCAGCAGCGAGATCCTGAGCGACGGGCGGTACGACCTCGTCACGCGGGTCCCGGCGTTCTTCCGACAGGAGTCCTTCCTTCTCCTGGGCGACCGCCTCGTCAAGCTCGACCTGCCCGAGGACTCGCGCGTGCGGGCCTTCTTCCGCGACCGGGTCCTGTTCTCCCTGCGCAGCGACTGGCCGGCCGGCGGCAAGACGTACCGCGAGGGCTCTCTGCTCGCGGCAAGCGTGGACGACCTCCTGCGGAGCGTGCGCCGCTACGACGTGCTCTTCGAGCCGAGCGAGCGTGTCTCCCTCGCCGGCGTGGATCGCACGAAGGACCGGGTCCTCCTCCAGACCCTCGACAATGTGCACAGCCGCATCACGGCGCTCTCCCTCGAAGGGGGCGCGTGGAAGCGCTCCGAGGTTCCGACGCCGGGGCTCGGCACCGCGACGCTCTCGGCCACGAGCGACTCGACGGAGGCCTTCTTCTTCACGTACCAGGACTTCACGACCCCCGCGTCGCTCTGGCTCTCGGACAACGGCGGGGCGCCGGTGAAGGTCAAGACGATGCCGGCGTTCTTCGACGCGGCGGGGATCAGGACCGAGCAGCTCGAGGCGACGTCGAAGGACGGCACGAAGATCCCGTACTTCGTCGTCGAGCCGAAGGGGTGGAAGGCGGGCTCGGACGCGCCGACGCTCCTGACCGGCTACGGCGGGTTCGAGGTGCCCGAGGTGCCGCGGTACAGCGGCGTCGTCGGGACCGCGTGGCTGGCGCGGGGGGGCGTGTATGTCCTCGCGAACATCCGCGGCGGCGGGGAATTCGGCCCCGCCTGGCACAAGGGGGCCGTGAAGGCGCAGCACATCCACAACTTCGAGGACTTCTCCGCCGTCGCCCGGGACCTGATCGCGCGGAAGATCACCTCGTCGCGCCGCCTCGGGATCATGGGCGGCTCCCAGGGGGGCCTCCTCGTCAGCGGGAGCTTCACGCTCTACCCGGAGCTCTTTCACGCGGTGGTCGCTCAGGTGCCGCTGGCGGACATGCGCCGCTTCAGCCACCTCCTGGCCGGCGCGAGCTGGATGGCCGAGTACGGCGACCCGGACAAGCCGGAGGACTGGGCCTACATCCAGACGTGGTCGCCGTACCAACTGCTCAAGCCGGACGCGAAGTACCCGACGCCATTCTTCTGGACGAACACGCGCGACGACCGCGTGCACCCCGCCCACGCGCGCAAGATGGTGGCGAAGATGGAGGCCCAGGGACATCCCGTCTACTACTTCGAGAACACCGAGGGGGGACACGGCAGCGGCGCGGTCAACAAGGAGACGGCTCAGGTCACCGCGCTCCAGTACGCTTATCTCTGGATGATGTTGCGGTAGCCTGTCAGTTCTCAAGACGTTCTCAGTTCGGGTTTCTGGTCGCTGATTGGTCACTGAGAATCCGCCTGGAGACGCCGTCGTTGCCCTCTGCGGCACGCGGCGGCCTGGCCGCACGGAGGAAAGCCCTCGCCGCCGCTCCGGTCCGAGGGCACAGAGGACGCATCGTTGACCCGAGTCCGTGATGTGTGCCCTCGGACAGGGCCGCTGCCGGACAACGCTGGCGTCTCCAGGCTGCGCCGTGCCAATCCAGCCGGGCTTCAGCCCCGGCGGCGGGACGCCTTCCGGAGATGGCCGTGAGCGAAGGCGCACCATAAGGACATCCTGCAGCCGCGCTGCCACTGCGCCTTCGCGATAGAGCGACGGCCGGTTCTCCCGTCGCGGCCTGCCGGAGCGTGCCGCCGGAGGGAGGCGGCCCGACGCCGGTGCGGTGTGTCAGCCGAAGTTTCGGGTGCGCTCAGGCCGCCCTGGCCGCACCGAGAAGGAGCGTCTTGATGGGAACAGCGTGTTGAGGAATTACTACGAGCGCGTCGCTCTCTCAAGCGGACAGGATGCGATCGGCGGCGAGGTGGGCGAGGGCCATCGTCGTCATCTGCGGGTTGACCGCGCAGCCGGCGGGGAAGAGGCTCGTGTCGGCCACGAAGACGTTGTCGAAGTCGTGGAGGTGGAAGCCGGGGGCGACGACGGAATGCAGGGCGTCCGTGCCGATCGCGTTGCCCCCCTGCACGTGCGCCGTGCTCAGGGTCAGGTCGGCCTGCCCGACGACGGCGCCCCGGAACTTCGCCTCGTCCGCGTCCTTCGTGGCGGCGTTGATCTGGAGAGGGAAAGAGGTCCCGGGCAACACGCGAGACGCGCCCGCCGCGAAGAACGCCTCGGCGATCTGCACCATCCCTTCCTTCATCTGCGCGATCTCTTCGTCCGAAAGGGAGAGGACGAGGTTGTTCGTCGGTCCGAGCTCTCCGCCGTTGGCCGTCGGGACGACGGCGGCGCAGACGGCGAGCCGCCTGTAGGCCTTCATCACGCCGGCGTGCTCCTCCATCCACTGCGGGAGCGCGGCCGCGAGGGAGCCCGGATAGTGGAACCACGACTCGAGCAGGCGGCCTCCCTGGTCCACGAAGACGCACATCTGTATGCCCGGGTTGTCGCGAGCGGGCTCGATGTCCTCGGGCAGCTCGGCGAACACGGGGGAGACGACGTTGGCCGCCATGTGGCGCCCGACGGGGCTCAGCACCTGGAAGAGGCTGTCGCGCAGGATCCGGCTGCTCGCGATCGGCCCCGCGGCGATCACGAACCGCCGCGCCCTGACGCGGACCTCCCGCTTGCCGTCGGCGAGGTCCAGGCACTTCAACGCGACCGCGCGCCGCGAGAAGAGGTCGGCTTCGAGGTTGACCGCCCGCAGGCCCGGCCGGATGCCGCAGTTGGCCGCGAGGGCCCGCTCGAGGTAGCTCGACGGCTTGCCGGCCGGCCGGGGACCGTGAGGCCCGGCGGTCTTCCGGCCGAACTGGCACCCGACGTTGCAGCCTCCGCAGCACGCGCAGTCGAGCACGGACAGCGGGAGATCCCGGACCGGCAGATGGAGCCGGCCGGCGCCGGTCTCGAAGGCGGTGCTCCTCTTGCCCTGCGCGCGCTTCATCTCCGACGCGCTCACGCCGAGGTCGCTCCCGACCCGCGCGAGGGCTGCCTCCAGGTCCGCCCATTCGACCGGGAAGGCAAAGTCGCTCCGCCACCGGGACCAGCGCTCGCGCGCGATCGGAAGATGGATCGCGTTGTTCACGACGGGCCCGCCGCCGAAGACGCGGGCCTGGAGCACCGTCATGAACCCGAAGCCGTGGCGGCGCGGGATGTAGTCCAGCGCCGGCAGCGCGGGCTGGATCCCCGAGTCGCGGTAGAGCTGGTTCAACGCCCGATCGTCGCGGGCGCTGTAGGACTTCGGATTGACCCAGGCCCCCTCGTCGATCAGGAGGACGTCCCGCCCGGCGGCGGCCAGCCGCGCCGCCACGACGGCCCCTCCGGCCCCGGAGCCGACGACGCAGGCGTCGTAGACATGCCGGAGGCTCGCGGCGTCCGGCGAAGGAACGTCGGCGGGGGGCGGCAGGTCCAGGGAGCGGGAGAACCCCACGCGGTCGCGCGCCGGCTCCCGCGAGTAGATGACGAGCCATGTCGCGCGGGCCAGCATCGTGAGGAGGGTCTGCCCGAGCTGGTCCCGGGCGACGCCGTCCAGGGCGGAGCGCCGGTCCGCGAGACCCAGTTGCGGGAAGGGGTGCCCGAGGGCCGTGCGGGCCTTCAGATCGATCTGATCGAGCGCGAGTCCGAAGCCTTCGGCGACCAGATGCGGAACGCCGTTCAAGTACGTCACGACGTCCGTCGCGACGGCCGCCGGGTCGTCCAGCAGCGCGGCCGGTTCCGGATCGATCGCCCTCAACTGGAGCTCCACGAACGCTCGAAGGACGTCCTGGCGGAGAGACATCAGCGGCCCCCGCGGGACCGAGAGGAATCGGGATTCGCGTTCATGATGTGGAGTCGGCGATTCCGACGCGCTTGGCGAACGCGCTGTCGAAGAGATGGTTTGAATTGAGCTTCCTGTATGTCGCGAGCCAGCTGTCGTATCGCGGATACATCCTTCTCAAGACCGGGTGTCCTCCCGTCACGAAGTTCAGCTGTCCCCAGTGGGGCCGCGCGCCATACTTCCCGAGCTCGTTCTCGTAGAGATAGATCAGCTCGTTGGCGCCGACGGTTCCCTTGCCGAAGATGATCTCCATCATGCACGTGTCGCGCCCGCTCTGCGGAGCGAGGTAGGCCTTCGAGGCCTTCACGAACCGCAGCGAGACGGGGGAGCTGTGGCAGCGTCCGGCGATGGCCCTCTGGATCTCGGCGAGCTCGAGGAGCCGGTCGACCGCTTCGAGGTAGCGGTTTCCCTCCATCGGGAAAGCGAGCTCGGCGGAGACGGCCTGGATGTTGTTCGGCGCGCCGATGTTCAGGACCTCGTAGCTGACCCGCGTGTACGGCTCGCGGGCGAGGAGCTTCAGCGCGAGGTTCAGTTGCTGAGGCGCCTTGTCCGGCTCGGGCTCCAGGAGTGCCGGCGGGAGGATCGAGCCGAGCGCGACGAGGAAGTTGCGCTCCAGAAACGGCGACTCCACGACCGGCGGGACGGCCGGGTCGCGGGTCGTGATGAGGGCGAGGTTCACTCCGTCGAGGGGATGGGGGTTCACGAGCACCTCGTAGTGCCGGTGCTCGCGCAGCACCTCGCCCCTGGCCAGCAGGGCGCGGACTTCCGGCCACGGGACCGTCCATCGCCGCTCGGTGAGCCAGTACTTCTCGGTCACGCGCAGGATGACCGAGGTGATGACGCCCATGCACCCGAGCCCCACGATCACCGAATAAAAAGTCGCGTCGTCCTGGAGAAGCCGCACGCCGGGGTGCCGCCGGGCAAACGCGGCGGGGTCCGTGATCCCGTTGCCCGGCTCGATCCGGTGGACGCGGCCGTCCGCCGGGACGATCTCGAGCGACTCGATGGCGTCGGACAGCGGCGGAAACTCAATGCCGGAGCCGTGCGTCGCCGTCGAGGTGGCGCCGGCGATCGTCTGGCCGTCGTAACCGCCCATGTTGAAGAGGGCCAGTCCGGCGGCGTCGAGCGCCTCGTTCAGCTGCCGGATGGTGATGCCGCTCTCGACGCGAAAGAGGAGTTTCGGCGCCGAGACCTTGAGGGTGTCCCTCTCCAGCGGGAGGACGGCTCGCAGGTTGTCCGGCAGCACCATGACGCCGTCGGTCAACGCGACGTCGGACCAGGCGTGTCCGGAGCCGACCGCCTTCATGGTCAGGCGGCGCGATCCCGTTTCCGACACCAGGGATTGCACGGCGCCTGGGCTCGCGGGCGCGCAGAGCGCGAGCGGCTCGGCGGTCTGCGTCCCGACGTAGTTCGACCAGGACTTGCGCCTCGAGCAATCCGGAAACGCCGGGCCCGGCGTCTCGGGCGCGGCCGGAACTCCCGGCGCCAACGGCGCGCTCGTGCACGCCTGGAGGGCGGACAACGCCGCGGGCGCGCCCAGGAGCGTCGAAAGGAAACGCCGCCGCGTCGGTTTCTCCCGCCTGCTCATTTTCTGAATTCGCCCTTCAGACCTTCCGACACCGTATCCCCGAGCGCCGGCCCGGTCAACTGCCCCGCGCTGTGCGGAATTGTCCGCTCCGCGATTACGGCGAAAGACCCGCCCCGAAGCCGGCGTCGTTCCCCTGCGTCGGCACGCGCCGGCCTGCCGTGATGGGGAGAACCAACGCTGGGGCTGTTTGATACGCTCGGACAAGACCGCGGCGACGCGGCCGGCAGGAGGGCGCGCATGGCGGACCAGAACGACTTCCTGGAGACCCTGCTGGCGCGCTTCCGCGTTTTCCTCGTCAACCGTTTCTCCGATCCGGGGCTCGGCTTCGAGAACGATCCGGCACTCCGGGTCTTCATCCCCGACCTCCACTGGATCAGCACGGAACGGATGGGCCACTTCCCGGACTATCACTTCAACGGCCTCGACCTCTTTCCGGCGCTGCTCGAAGTCCTCGAGCGGACCCCCGGAGTCCATGTCTTCCAGAGCGGCGACCGGCTCGATTTCTGGCGGCAGGACCCGCCGGACGGCATGAACGCCGACGAAGTGCTGGCGGCGATCACGGGCGACCCGACGATCCGGCCGATGCACCGGGGCCTCCAGGACCTCGGCACGACGATCGTGCGGGGCAACCACGACAGCCCGCTGGCGGACGTCACGACGCCGCCGGAGGACGAGAGGCTGGAGATCGCGCCGGCCGCCGGCGGCAGGATGTTCTTGACCCACGGCCACATCTGGGACCAGCTCGAGCGCCTCCCGACGAAGTGGAAGGCGGCCCTCGTGATCAACGCCGAGCACGTCCACGCCGGGCTGTACAAGGTGGGCCCGTTCCCCGACGGATACGAGGGGAAGATCGCGATGCTGCTCCGCGCCAGGAAGAGCGATCCCTCGCGCACCTTCCCGATCGTGGTCCCGGGCCCCACGGGCGCGGTGCCGGTCGCGGGGAGAGCCGACGTCGAAGCGTGCAAGAACATGTTCCTGCCGATCGACGGGTTCGAGGACCCGGTCACGTCCGCGCACGGGCGGGACGACTTCCACCAGACCGCCGGAGTCATCACTTTCGGAGGCGATGTGCGCGCGCGAGCCCGCACGCCGGAGGGGCGCGGTTGCCGGCTCGCCGTCATCGGTCACACGCACCACGCCCGGCTCCTCGTGGATCGCCATCCCGACGGGGGGCCGCTCGTCACGATGGACTGCGGCGCCTGGATCGAGAAGTGCACGATCCAGGGGGGAGGCACGATGCCGTCGGCCCAGTTCGGCGTCCAGTGCGGCAACGAGCTTCGGATCTATCAGCTCGGGCCGAGATAACCGGCGGCCCGCCGCTCGAGCAGGAGAACCGTCCAGTCGTCCTGGAGCGCCCCCGGGCTCGCGGAGCGGACGGATTCGAGTAGGCGGTCGAGAAGGTCGCCCGGCGCGCCCGCCGACGACCCGATGAGGCGGGAAAGAGTTTCGTAACCCAGCGGATCGCCGGCGGCGTCCGGCGCCTCGGGCAGGCCGTCGGTTACGAAGAGCACGCGCTCGCCGGGCGCCAGGGTGACCGTCAGCGACTCGTACGCGACGTCGCGGCGCGCGCCCAGCGGGAGGCGGGGACCGGGCACGGACAGCGCCTCGGCGGGCTCTCCCGCGCGGAGGCGGTACGGATCCGGCAGTCCCGCGTTGGCGATCTCGAGCGTTCCGTCCGCCGGGTCGTAGCGCGCGAAACAGAGGGCGACGAAATCGCGGGGGGCGAGCTCCGCCGAGAGCTTGACGTTCAAGCGCGTCAGGGTTTCGGCGGCCGTCTTGTCCGCCGCGACGAGGGGCACGACCGCCTTGACGGAAGCCATGATGAGCGATGCCCCGATCCCCTTGCCCGAGACGTCCGCGATGACGAGCCCGACGGTCCCGCCGGCCTGGTGGAACACGTCGTAGAAATCCCCGGCGACGAAGCGAGCCGGCAGGTTGCGGGCCGACGCGCGGTAGCCCTCCGCCTCGATGGCGCCCGGCGGAAGGAGCCGCTGCTGAATGGACCGGGCAAGCTCGAGCTCCTTCTCCGCGAACTCCGCTTCCTTCAGGCGCTCGACGCTGTCGCGCAGGCGCGTTTCGAGCGCCCCGAAAAAATAAAATGCGAGCCCGACCACGAGGCCAAGCGAGCCGGCGACGGCGAAGGCGATGCCGATATCACGCGGGGAGAAGACAATCCGGGTGAGGCCCGTGCTCTCCGCAATGAGCAAGGCGATCCCCCAGCCAAGCGCGCCTCCGAAGAAGAAGACGATCGCGGCCACGAGCGGGCGCGGAAGGATGCCGCGCCGGTAGATTGGCTCGCCCACGAGCCTGAACAACCTGTTGCAGCAGACAAGGATCGAGATTCCGGTCAGCGCTCCGAAAGAAGCCAGACGCCAGCCGAAGAGCTCCACCCGGCCGAAGAAAATCAAAAAGACGACTCCGATGCCGACGAGCCCGGAGAGGAGGGCCTCGCGAAGGTTCTTCGCCGTCAGGAAGCGCGCTCGCGAGCGAGCCTCGGTCGCGGATGCCATGCCGTATCCTACGGCGGCGATGGGCACCGGTTTCAGCGCGGCCGAACGCCAGGCGCTCGCCGTCCCCGAGACCGTCCCGATTCCGGGCGGGCGGATCGACGTTCGAGAACCGGACGGCTCGGTCCGAACGATCGGGGTCGCTCCCTTCCGGATCGGCCGCACGCCGGTGACCAACCGCGAGTACGCGCCCTTTCTCGCCGCCGGGCGCGCGCCCGCTCCGCCGTGGTGGACCGATCCCGATTTCTCCGCGCCGCGCCAGCCGGTTGTCGGCGTGACATGGGACGAGGCCGCCGCCTTCTGCGAGTGGCTCTCGGAGACGGCGGGTGAGCGCTGGCGCCTGCCGACGGAAGCGGAGTGGGAGCTCGCGGCGAGCGGAGGTCTCGCGCGGCCGCGCACCGCGTGGGGAGAGGCGATCCCTCACGGCGAGATCCCCGAGGGTCCGATCGCCGGACCGTGGGAGGCGGGGCGAGGCACACCCAACGGCTACGGGCTCCTCGACGCCGGGACGATCGTTCACGAGTGGTGCGCCAACTGGCGCGAGCCCGACTCCGCCGCCGCCGCGCCGGCCGCCGGGGCTCTTTCCCGCCGGGCGAGTCGCGGCGGCTCCTGGCGCCACCGGATCCGCTGGTCCTCGCCGTCGGCTCGGACGAGCCTGCCTCCCGGCTACCGTTACTCCGACTACGGTTTCCGCGTTCTCCGCGAGGCTGGCTGACGCCGGCGGGACGAGGCGCCGCGCAGACGCCCGGAGGCCTCCTCGCGCGCCGCCGGCTCGCGCAGCGGCGCGAGCTCTTCGGAGCCCTCCTGCACTTTCTCGAGTCCGTTGAAGTAGCGGTCGAGCACGTCGCCGGGGCTGGTCGGGACGAGAAAGATGTGCGTGTGCGGGATCCGGCGGCCCCTGGCCATGAGGCAGACGAACTCGGGATCGAAGACCCTCTTGAGCCGTCCGGCCACTCTGTGGACGAGGGCGAAGACGTCCGCGGCCTCCCTCGGCGTCAGGTCGTGCCAGAACGGGACGTGCCGCTTCGAGAGCACGAGGGCGTGACCCGGCGCGTACGGATGGATGTCGAGAATCGCGAGCGCCCGCGGGTTCTCCCCGACGCGGTGGGCCGGCGCGCGACCGTCCACGATCTCGCAAAACACGCAGTCTCTCTTCGGCATCACGGCCTCCGCCGGTCAATTGTGAATTGTGAGTTGTGAATTGTGAATGAGAAAACGGGGAGGGATGCCCGCGGCGGGCCCTCTGACAACTCACAATTCACAACTCACAGCTCTCTTCTGATTCATTTGCGTCATGCCCGAAAGTCGCGTCAGCAGCAGGATGGACGCGGCGATGAACCCCTCGGAGCGTCAACTGCGCGTGCTCCTCCCGTCCAAGCCGGAGGACGACCTGAAAGACATCGCGCGCGTTCTCCGGTCGTTCCTCCCCGCGCCGCGCACGCACGTTCGGAGACTCTACGTCCATCGGCCCGTGAGGGCGGACTTCTCCATTCCGCGGACCTATCCGCGGTTCAACCAGATCGCCCAGCTCGAGCTCGACGCCGAGAACGCCACGCGCATGGAGACCGAGCGCAAGATGACGACGCTCGCGGCCGACGGCTTCCAGGTCAGCGCGGACGTCATCCGCGGGACTCCGACCGAGGAGATCCTGCGGGAGTCGGGTTCCTGGCGCGCCGATCTCGTCGGCGTGCGGACGCGGAGCCTGGCCGCGGAAGACCGGCGGATCGGCGGGATGGCGTCGGCCCTCCTCTACAACGGGGACTGTCCCGTCCTGACTCACCACGACGTGCCCGAGGGGTATCGCCTGCGGCGCATCCTGATCCCCACGGATTTCTCGGAAGGGTCCCGGGAGAGCGCGAACTGGGCGCTCGCGCTGGCCGCCCTGAGGGGAGCGGAGCCCCTCCTGCTCCACGTGATCGCGCGGCGGGCCAACCGGCACGGGATCGACCAGGACGAGCTGCTCGAGATCGCGACGGGGGAGGTCGCGCGCTGGAAGGCGCGGCTCGATCCGGTCTTTCCCGGCCTCGTCAACGAGGGGCGCGTGATGGCGGCGGAGACGCCGGCGGAGGGGATCCTGGCCTTCGCCAGGGAACGCGGATGCGATCTGATCGTGCTGTCGGCGATGGGGGTCTCGGCATTCCGGGCCATCCTGCTCGGCTCCAACACCCGCAAGGTCGTCCGCGCGAGCGACTGCCCCGTGCTCGTGATCCCCGCTTCCAACCGCGTCGCCGCCGAGGACTTCCTGCGCAAAGCCCAGGGCCTTCCGCCGGCCGCGGAGTCGAAGAAGAAGAGGGCCGGAAAGCACTTCCGGCACATCCTCGTGGCGACGGATTTCTCCGCGGCCTCGGCGCCGGCCGTCGCGCGGGCCACCGCGCTCGCCGGGGAGACCGGCGCGGAGCTGACGATCGCTCACGCCTACCAGCCGCCCAGCCTGGTTCTCGAGGGCTACGTTCCTCCCGCGACCTACGAGAAGTGGGACCACGGCCTCGAGGAAGACACCCTGAAGAAGCTGCAGCGCCTCGTCGACGACGCCGGGAGAGCGGGGGTCGTCGCCACTCCGCTCGTCCTGACCGGCGCGCCCGATCAGGCCATCACCGACGCCGCGCGGGACCTCGACTGCGACCTCGTCGTCATGGGCACCCACGGCCGCACCGGCGTGTCCCGTCTCTTCCTCGGCAGCGTGGCCGCGCGCGTCATCTCCGCCTCTCCCTGCCCGGTGATGACGATCCACGCCTCGGGAGAACCTGGTCCCTAGCAGCGCGTTCGTCCGGGTCCTGAGCTCAAGGCAGGTGACCGGGCGGCGGACGAAGAAGTCAGGACACCTACTTTGGCCAGCGGTCCCGAGGGACGTCGCGGTAGACATCCTCGAGCTTCTGGTATCCGTCGGCGATGACCGTGGACACGAGGTTGTCCCTGTCCACCGCCACCGGAGCGAGCAGGATGCTCGGCACGTCGGTCTTGCCGTTGGGAATCGGGTGCGTCGCTTCGCCGTGCGGCTGCCGGCGCGCCATCTTCACCGCGACCTCCGCCGCTTTGGAGGCCAGCCGCTCGATCGGCTTGTAGACGGTCATGCTCTGAGTCCCCGCGGCGATGCGCTGGCAGGCCGACAACTCCGCGTCCTGGCCCGACACGAGCGTCTTTCCGGCGAGGTTCTGTTCCGCCAGCGCCTGGATCGCGCCGCCCGCCACGCCGTCGTTGGCGGCCACCACGGCATCCACCCTGTTGTCGCTCCGCGTCAGCGCGTTCTCCATGATTTTCAAGGCCTCGACCGCGAGCCAGTCGCGCGCCCACTGGTCGGAGACGACGCGGATGTCGCCGCGCGCGACCGACGGCCCGAGCACCTTCATCTGCCCCTGGTGGTAGAGGAGCGCGTTGTTGTCGGTCGGCGCGCCCCCGATCACGACGTAGTTGCCTCTGGGCCGGCGGGCGACGAGGTACTCGGCCTGCATCTCTCCCACGCGCTCGTTGTCGAAGGACATGTAGAGGTCCACGTCCGCGTCGTTGATCAGGCGGTCGTAGGCGATGACGGGCACGCCGGAGCGGTGGGCGGCCTCGACGATCACGGCCGCGGTCTTCCCGTTGTGCGGCGCGACGAGCAGGACGTCCACGCCCTCGGTCAGCATGTTCTCGGCCTGCGAGTTCTGCAGCGCGTCGTTGCCGTTGGCCGCCTGGACGAGGACCTCCGCCCCGAGTTCCCCGGCCCTCTTCACCAGGAGGTCGCGGTCCCGATGCCACCGCTCCTCCTTCAACGTGTCCATCGAGAACCCGATCCGGATCTTCTTCCCCGCGGAGGTCGCCGGCTTCTCGGCGTCAGGACGCGAGCAGCCGGCGACAAGAATCGCCGCCACACTTGCCGCGCTCGCGATCCACCGTCGCACGCTCGGCAGCCTATCGCGTCCCCCCGTCTTTTCCGTCTCCTCGTGCTTCCCGCGCCGTTGGGGAGGGTCTTGCGCCCTCCCGCCTCTCCCCGACGCGCCGGTTCGTCGAGACCGGAAATCGTCTCCGGGCAGCAAGCCGCTCACGATGTCCTACGGCGCGAGGGCCACGTCGTGAGGATGACGGCGGCGCGGGGCGCGTGGCCGTCTCGCCCGCGCGGCGGATCGGGTCGAGGCGGGCGGCCGCAAGGGCCGCCCCTACGGCACGGTGGTCACGCCCGTCGGCTCCTTTGGACTTTGGACCTTGGACCGTGCGCGCGTCAGCGCGCGCCGCGGCGGCCCGCCATGTCCGCCGCGACGGCGGCGACCAGGATCGCGCCCTTCAGGATCGGCTGCCAGAAGGGCTCGGTGTTCATGAGACTCATGCCGTTGTCGAGCGAAGCCATCACGAGCGCGCCGAGGAGCGCGCCCCACACGGTCCCGCGTCCTCCCATCAGCGATGCGCCGCCGATGACGGCGGCGGCGATCGCGTCGAGCTCCATCAACCTTCCCGCGTCGGAAGTCGCCGAGCCGACCCGTGCGGTCAGCACGATCCCGGCCGCGCCGCACAGGAGCCCCATCAGGGTGAACACGCCCGCCAGGTGCCTCCCGATCCGCACTCCGGAGTAGAGCGCCGCCTCGCGGTTGCCGCCGATGGCGTAGAGCCGCCGGCCGAACGGCGTGTGTTGCGTGAGGACCGAGAACAGAGACGCCACGAGGAGCACGAGAAGGACCGGCAGCGGGATTCCCGCGTAGGCGTTCATCACGGCCGTGAAGGCGACCGCGACGGCGGCGAGGCCGAGCCTCTTCCACCGGGTCGGGCCGCTCGCCCGCATTCCCGCCGCGGCGAGGAGCGCCGCGATCAGTCCGGCGAGCGCCCACCCCAGTCCCGCGGGCGCGTAGGTCTGCCCGACGAAGAGAAACGGGCGGCCCGGCGAGATCGAGACGCCTCCCGTGATCCCGAGGAGCGTGCCGCCGAACACGAGCATCCCGCCGAGCGTGACGATGAAGGATGGGACGCGCAGCCACGCCACGAGGCTCCCCTGAAGAAGTCCCAGGAGCGCGCCGAGACCGAGGGCCGCGAAGAACGCGAGCGCAAGCGGCCATCCCGCCTTCTCGAACGCGATCGCCGCGACGCCGCCCAGGAGTCCCGACATCGCTCCGACGGAGAGGTCGATCTCGCCCGTCACGATGACGAGGACCATGCCGACGGCGAGGAGCGACGTCACCGACATCTGCCGCGCGAGAAGCGCCAGGTTGCGCGGGCTGGCGAACATCCCGTGCGTCGCGACGACGAAGACGATCCCGATGACGGCGAGCGCGCCGGCGAGCGTCAGCGCCCGCCAGGGGATCGCCGCCTTCGCCGTCCGGGCCATCGCTGCGCTCAAGCGGTCGCGGCCGCCATGACGGCCTCGGGCGTCGCGAGGAAGCGGGGGAGGAGCGCGGTCCGGCGCCCCTGCGAGAGCACGAGCACGCGGTCGGAGAGGGCAAGCAGCTCCGGCAGGTCGGAGGAGACGAGCACGATCGCGACGCCCTCTCCCGCGAGCCGCCCGGCGATCCGGTGGATCTCCGCCTTCGACCCGACGTCGATTCCGCGCGTCGGCTCGTCCAGGAAGAGCGCGCGCGGCCGCGTCAGGAGCCACTTGCCGAGCGCGACCTTCTGCTGGGTCCCGCCCGAGAGGTTTTCGACGCGCGATCGGAGCGACGGCGTCCTGATGGCGAGCGCGTCCACCTGCTCCCGCGACGCGCGCTCGCGCGCCGCGTCGTCGAGGAGCGCCCCGCGGCGGAACCGGCCGAGCGCCGGGAGCGTGAGGTTCTCCAGGACCGAGGCGCCGGAGACGAGGCCGTAGCGCTTGCGGTCTTCGCCCACGAGGGCGAGGCCCGCGGCGATCGCCTCGGCGGGGCCGCGAAACGGCTTGCGGCTCGCGCGCCCGGAGACGGCGACCGTCCCCGAGACGGCGGAGCGCGCGATGCCGAAGAGGGAGCTGACGAGGGCAGTCCGTCCCGAGCCCATCAGCCCGGCGATGCCGAGAACTTCGCCTTCGTGCGCCTCGAACGAGACGCCGTCGAGGACGAAGCGCCCCGGGTTGTCCGGGTCGGCGACGCGCCAGTTCTCGACGGCAAGCACGGTCCTGCCCGGCGAGCTCTCCGGCCTCGGGGAGACTTCCCGCACCCGCCGGCCGACCATCGCCGCGATGACGCTGTCGGGAGTCCACTCGGCGGACGCTCCCGTGGAGACGGCGCGGCCGTCGCGCAGGACCGTGATCCGGTCCGCGATCGTGAAGACCTCGTCCAGCCGGTGGCTGATGTAGATCGAGGAGACGCCGCGACCGCGCAGACCCCGCAGGAGCGCGAGCATCCGCCGCGCGTCCGTCTCGGTCAGCGCCGCCGTCGGCTCATCCAGCACGAGGATCTCCGTTCGCTTGTCCAGGGCCTGGGCGATCTCGACCATCTGCCGCTGCCCGACGCCGAGCGCGCGCACCGGAGTCTCCGGATCGAGATCCGAACCGACGAGCGCCAGCGCCGCGCGCGCCGCCGCCCGCACCCGCTCCCACTGGATGAGCCCGCGCCGGACCGGCTCGCGTCCGAGCATCAGGTTCTCCGCCACGCTCATCTCCGGCACGAGCGCCGGCTCCTGCGCGATGACGGCGATCCCGTGTCTCTCCCCGTCCCGCATGCCGGCGAACCGCGCGGTCTCGCCGCGCAGCCGGATCTCTCCGCCGTACGTCCCGTGCGGATGGAACCCCGAGAGCACCTTGATCAGCGTACTCTTGCCCGCTCCGTTCTCCCCGCACAGCGCGTGGACCTCCCCCTTCTCGAGATCGAACGACACGCGGTCGAGCGCCCGCACGCCGGGAAACTCCTTGGTGATCTCGACGAGCTCCAGCAGCGGCATCCGGACGCTTTTATACCCTCTCGGACGGACATTATTGGGAACTCCCTCTTTCCGACGAAGGCGGCGGGTCAGCGGTTGCGAATCTCACTCCCGGCGAACGCGTCGCCATGGTCTGGCAGTTGACACTCCAGGCCTGGCTCTTCAAAGAGGGCCGAACCGATGAAACGCGACTTCGTCAACATGTTGTCCGCACTCTCCGAAACCGGTACTGAGTTCATCGTCGTCGGCACTCACGCCCTCGCGGCTCACGGCGTCCCGCGGGCTACCGGAGACTGGACAAGGATCTCTCGGTTCCTGTGCTCGGCAAGAAGGAGTTCATCGCGAACAAGAGGGCCTCGGCCGCCCCAAGGAACTGAGCGATCTCGATCTCCTGGCCGAAGCCGACCGGGAACCCTGACTGTACGGGTCGTTCGGGTCCTGGATAGATCCCCGATCGTGCCCTACCGCCCGCTGAGTCGGGCGACGCTCGTCTGGGCGAGCGGCGTCGAAATCCCGGTTCCCGGGGCGCGGAGCGGGGCTGTCCGAAAGATAATCCTCCCCGTGACGAGCAGTTCGGGGGAACGCGCGCGCTGGTCCGCTTCGGAGTCGGGCTGGTTCACGGGGCTGCGGCTGAAGTCGGCGTTCAAGTTGTGGCGCTCTTCCGTGCGCGGGACGGACATCCTCGTGGCGGGCGTCTTCGCGGCGCTGTCGCTCGGGCTCGGCGCTTTCTTTCTCGCGCGGGCCCAGGCCGCCGCGCACCTCGCCTTCACGGAGAGGGCGCAGCGCCTGGAGGCGGCCATTTCGCGGACCCTGGTCCTGCCGCAGGAGGACCTGACCGCGCTCTCGAGCTTTCTCGAGACCTCGGGCCTGACGACGCGCCGGCAGTTCCGGCTCCTGACCGAACCGCTGCTTCTGCGCCACCGGCTCGTCTACGCGTTCGAGTGGCTTCCGCTTGTTCGCGACTCCGAGCGCGCGGCCTTCGAGGAGGAGGCGCGCGACGCGGGCCTGGCCGGCTATCGCTTCTGGGAAATCGGTCCCGACGGGAAGCCGGTCGAGGCCGGCGTCCGCCCCTTTTACGTCCCGGTGCATTTCATGGAGCCGCCGAGCGCGCTCGCGCTCGGCTTCGACGTCGCCGCGAGCCCGCTCCGGTGGTCCACCGCCGAGAAGGCGCGCGACTCGGGGACGATCGCGGCGTCCCCCCCTTCGGGCTCGTCGAGGACGCGGGGAAACCGGGCGCCCAGCCTGTCGTCGCCATGTACTCCCCCCTCTACAGGGAGGGGGACCCCGCGTCGGACGAGGCGCGCCGCGACGCGCTCTCCGGCTTCGCAATGGCGATCTTTCGCGTCGCGCCTCTGGTGGACACCGCGGCGGCGGCGGTGGACGCCTCCGGCCTCGGCCTCGCGCTCGAGGATCCGGAGGCGCGTCAGGCGTCCGTGCTGGCGGAACGCCCGCGCGAGGCGGGCCGCCTGCCGCGGCGGCCCGGTTTCCGCCTGGAGTTTCCGGTGCAGTTTGCCGACCGCCGATGGGCGCTCACGGTCTTCGCGCTTCCCGGCGCCTTCCTCCCGTCCCGGCGCGGGGCGGTCGGATTCGCCTCGGCCGGCCTGCTCGCCTCGCTGCTCGGCCTCGTCACGCTGACCTCGCTCCGGACGATCCTGCGGCTGCGCCGCCAGGTCGAGAAGGTGGGGCCCTACCGGCTCGTGGCGCGCCTGGGCCGCGGCGCGATGGGGGTCGTCTGGGAAGCGCGCCACGCCCTGCTGCGGCGGCCGACGGCTGTCAAGCTGCTCGCGCCCGGCACGCAGGGAGATCGCTCGCTCGCGCGGTTCGAGAGGGAGGTCCAGCTGACGGCCGGCCTGACTCACCCGAGCACGATCGCGATCTACGACTACGGGCGGACGGCGGAAGGGGTCTTCTACTACGCGATGGAGCTGCTGCGCGGGATCAACCTCCTGCAGCTCGTGGAGTTCGACGGGCCGCTGCCGCCGGGGCGCGTCGTGCATCTGCTGCGGCAGGCCTGCGGCGCCCTCGCGGAGGCCCACGCCGCGGGCCTCATCCACCGGGACATCAAGCCGGCCAACCTGATGATCTGCATCTGCGGCGGCATCCCCGATTTCCTGAAGGTCCTGGATTTCGGGCTCGTCAAGGACGTGGGCGTCGTCGAGCGGGCGGGGGAACCCGACGCGGCCGGGCAGGCCGGAGATGCCGGGCTCTCGCAGGACGGGTCGCTCCTCGGGACCCCTCTCTACATGGCTCCCGAGGGGATGAGCACGCCGTCGCAGGTGGACGCGCGCGCGGACATCTTCGCGCTCGGCGCCGTCGGGTACTTCCTGCTGACGGGCAAGTCGCCCTTTCCCGGACGCACCGCCATCGAGGTCTTCAAGGCGGAGCGGCAGGGACCGCCTCCGCCTCTCTCGCTGGCCGCTCCGAATCCCGTGCCCGCCAGCCTGGAACAGGCCCTCGGCCGCTGTCTCGCGTTCGGCCGGGAGGACCGGCCGGACTCGGCGGAGGCGCTCGACGCGATTCTCGAGGCGTGCGACGTCGCGCCGCCCTGGAAGCCGGGCGACGCGCGCGCCTGGTGGCGGGACCGGGGCGAGGCCGCGCTGGAGGCCGCCCGCGCGCGCCGCGAGGAGCGGGGCGAAGTCCTGATCCTGGCCTCCGGCGACCGCGCCCGGTCCTGACGGCTCGCCCGCGTCCCGCCCCGGCCGCAGAGAGACGGGGCTGGCCGTTGGCCTTCCACCGGCCTGGGACAATAGAATGCAGGGGAACGAGAGCGAGGTCCGAGATGTTGACCCTCGACGCCGCCTTTGATCGCATCGGCTCGGCCCTTCAGCAGAAGGGGTACACGATTTCGGGAGAGGAGAGGCCTCCCGACTCCACGGGGGACCGGCTGGCCGTCTTCATCTCGCCGAACGTGTCGGTGCGGATCTTCTGGAAGGGAAAGGCGCGGCTGCTGGCGCTCCAGGTGGAGGCGAACGGCGATTGGGTCGAGTTTGCCAGGCGCGGCTTCGGCCCCAAGGGCCTCGAGGACACGGCCGTCGAGGCTCTCGTGCGCGCCGTCGGCAACGAGGTCGCCGAGACCTCCACCGACTCCGACTGACCGTGAGCGCCTCCCGCGAGGCGCGCGTTCTCTCCCCGTCTCGCTGTTTGTTCTCGAGACGTTGTTCCCACTCCGGCGTCCTCGTCGGTGATCGTCGCGGAGAATCCGCCCGGAGCCACCGTCGTTGCCCTCTGCGGCACGCGGCGGCCGTGCCGCACCAAGAATCTCCTGGCCGCCGCTCCGGTCCGAGGGCACAGAAGCAGCCTCGCTGACCCAATTGTCCGTTGTGTGCCCTCGGACAGGACCGCTGCCGGGCAACGCCGTCGTCTCCGGGCTGCACAGTGCCTGTTCGAGCCGCGCTTCAGCCCCGGCGGCGGGACGGGGTCGTCAGCGGAAGTCTCGGATGCGCTGAGGCCGTCGCCCTCCACACGCCGACATCGCGCACATCATGGGAACAACGTGTTGAGAGATCAGGCTAGCGGCGGCGGAGCGTTCCCATGTCGAGGTATGTCGGCTCGAACGCCGCGACCTTCCATCCCTGGCCGGTCTCGCGAACCGTCGCCGAATGGTGGATGTGGGTCGCCATCGCGCCGCCGATCGCGCTCGTCACTCCGGCCGGGTCGAAGAAGATCGTCTGCTTCACCTCGAGCTGGTGCCGAAGCGTGTTCCCGGGCCTTGACCCAGTCGTCGTGCGTCCACGCCTCGGCGAAGCTCTTGTAGGCGCCGACGGCGCGCCAGCCGGTAAACCAGCGGTAGCCGAGCACGGCGGCGCCGGCCAGAACGACGATCCAGAGGAGTTTCTTCATCGCGAGAGGCGGCGCGAGTGTACCGCCTCTCGCGAAATCCTCCGGAGCTCCGCGGGCCTCAGTTGATGTCCTTGCCCTCCTCGAGCTGCTTGATGAGTCCCTCGAGGTTCTTCCTGTTCGCCGCATCCGGCGACTGCGCGACGGCGAGCTTCGCTTCGGTGAGGGCTTTCTTCCTGTCGCCCATCGCCGCATAGCCCCGCATGAGCCCGACGTGGACGGGCCACCGGTTGGGGAAACGCTTCGCGTTGAACTGGAAGACCCGCATCGCCCGTTCCTTGTCTCCCGAGGCTATGAGCTGCCGCGCGGCCATGTGGATCTGCACCGGCTGGGCGGACGGGTCGTTGAGCGCCCTGTCGAACGTCTTCGCCGACTCCTCCATCTTGCCGTTCAAGGCCTGAAGGCGCGAAAGCGTCGCGAGGGTCGTGAAATTCTCCTGGCCGCCCGACCACGTCGGATCCGACACCGCTCTTTCGGCCCACTTCAGCCCCTCGGCCAGAGCGACGTTGTTCTGCGCGCAGAAATTCGCTGCCTGCTGCCAGTTCTGCCAGTTGAACCCCGCGGAACCGCGCAGCTCCGTGCGCAGGCCGTCGACCCAGAGCTCGTTGACGTTGTCGACGGAGATCGACAGGGGCACCTGCAGCTCTTCCCACTTCAGGGCCAGCGTCGCCTTTGCGGGCTCGCGCTCGGTGAACTCGTACGTCAGCCACTCGTGGTACTCGCTCTTGTCCGCCTTCGTCTTGACGCGCAGCGCGTCGTCCTTCGGGTCGTACCAGAAGCTTCCCCAGTTGCTCGCGTCCTTCGAGAAGATGACGGTCCATTCGTCCTGACCCGGGATCATGTGGAGCCCGTACGTCCCGGCCGCGAGCGGCTGTCCCTGGACCTTCACGGCGCGGGTCACGGTGAAGGTCGTGTTCTCGTTCGCGCCGGCTCGCCACGGGCAGCTCGCGCACCCGTTGAAGCCGAGGTCGGACATCCCCCAGGGGACGAGCTCGCCCCAGATCTTGCCCCGGCGGTCGTTCTTTCCGCGCACGACCCGCGGGCTCGAGTAATCGACCGTGACCCGGACCGGCCCGATCGCCTGCGTGACGGAAGCCTGGGGATTCTCTCCGCTCGGGGGCAGTGTCAGGCCCGTGACCCCGAGGACCGGGACGGAGAGGCCGAAGAGAGGGACGAGCGACAGGAGACCGAGACGAACGCGGCGTGCCATACGCAAACCTCCAGGCCGGCGGCAGGAGATGTGCCGTCCGGCTCTGCGTCACATACGGGCGCGCGCGGCGACTGTTTCGGGGGGGACGGAGTTATTCGCGGCCCGGGTTCTTCCGGGCGCTCGAGGACCGGGGGCGCCAGCGGAAAAGGTCGAGCGGGATACCGCCCCGAGCGTCGAACACGACCCGCTCCCGTTCGAGGCGGAGGCGCTGGAGGATCGCCTCCGGCCCTTCATCCCGGCGGGGACTGATCCGGCCGCTCGCGTTGATCACGCGGTGCCACGGAATCCGGCTCCCGTCGTCCAACGCGCTCAGCGCGTAACCGACCAGGCGCGCGTGGCCGGGCAGGTTCGCCAGGTGCGCGACCTGCCCGTAGGTGGCCACGCGGCCGCGCGGGATCCGGCGGACCACCGAGTAGATGCGTTGATGGGCGGCCGCGGGGGATTTCGCCGCCCCGCTCCGCAAGCGCGGCGATCCGCCTATTTCCCGGCCGCCATCTTCCGCGCGGCCTTGATGGCCGCGTCGACGCCGGACTCCTTGCGGATCTCCTGGATCTTGACCCGGGCGTCCTGCGAAAGGCGGCGGACGGCAGCCATGTAGCGGCCCTGCGCCTGGCGCGCGACACGCTGGGCCCGGGTAATGGCCTTGCGGGCCCGGGGCGCGGCGCGGCGCGCGGCCTTGCGGCCGGCGGAGGCGAGCCTGCGGGCCACCGGCCGCGCCGCGGTCTCCAGCGCGGCGAGCCTCTCGCGCAACTCCTTGATCATCTTCTCGCGGTTCTTCAGGGCTCTGGCCACGTCGCCGGCCGCGATCTTCCCTTCCGCGACGAGCATCTGCAGCGCCATCCCGGCGTGCTGGGCGGAGAGTCTCAGGGCGTTCTTCGTCTTTCGTCTCACACGGTCCTCCACTTCTTGCGCGGTATTCTAGCGCGCATGATTCCCGAACGACTCCGGCCGTCCTGCGGATCTTTTCCGCCGGAGACTTCGTCAGGCCTCCTCTGCGATGCCCCCGGCATTGCCGTCGTCGGCCTTGAGGAGAGGATAACGGTTCACGGTTCCCGCCGAACGCCGAACGCCGAACGCCGAACGCCGAACGCCGAACGCCGACTAGACCGGGGTGTCGGCCGGGTTGGAAACAACCCCGGCAGGGTCCGTTGTTTCCGGGAACCGGGAGGCGAGGAAGAGGTTCAGGGCCGCGAGGGCGAGGAGCACGGCGAAGACCGGCAGGAGCGATCTCTCGATCGCGTGACGGAAGGCGCCGGGCGCGACCGCCGGCGTTCCCGCCGCGCCCGCCGCGCGCTGCCCCGCGAGCAACCGGCTCGCGGCCTCCATCCCGCTTCCCAGGCGCGCCGCGGCGCCCGCGGCGAAGACCCCTCCCAGGGCGCCGACGCCGATCGATCCGCCGACGGCGCGGAAGAAGGGGACGAGGCTGATCGCGACGCCCCGCTGGTGCTCCGGCGCCACGTGCTGGATCGCGAGCACCTGGGAGAGCGAGGAGGGGCCGAGCCCCGCGCCCACGACCGCGCAGGCCGCGCTGATCCAGGCCACGCTCGCGTTGGCGAGGGCGCCGGCCACGAGGCCCGCCAGCCCGGCGAGGACGAGCACGGCCCCGAGGCGCGCCGTGCGGCGGAAGCCGAACCGCAGGATGAGCCGGCCCGCGACGGCGACGGAAGTGGCCCAGAAGAAGATGAGCGGCGTGACGACGGCTCCCGCGGCTCCGGCGGTGCCGCCGCGCGCCCCCTGCACGAAGAGGGGGACGAAGGTGTCCACGCCGAAGATGGTCGTGCCGAGGAGGACTCCGGCGAGATACGGAGACGCCGTCTGCCAGCGGCGGAAGAGCTCCGGAGGCACGAGCGGGTGCGCGCGGCGGGTCTGAAGCCGCGCGAAGACCGCGAGCGAGGCCGCCCCGGCCGACAGAAGAGCGACCCGGACGATCGCGGTCGTTCCGCCCGAGCCGGGCGCCCTCAGGACGGCGAACAGGACGAGCGAGACGCCGATGGCCAGGGTGGACGCTCCCGCCACGTCCACGGGATCCGGCAGCGAGGCGCGCGACTCGATCATGCGCGTCGCGACGAGGTAGAAGGCGATTGCGCCGAGGGGAATGTTGATCGAGAAGATGGACCTCCAGCCGAAGCGCATCGTGAGAAACGCGCCGATCAGAGGCCCGACGAGCGCGGCGAATCCCCAGACACTCGAGAAGAGCCCCTGGATGCGGGCCCGCTCCTCGAGCGAATACAGGTCGGCCGAGACCGTGAGCGCCACGGGGATCAGTCCCGCGGCGCCCAGTCCCTGCATCGCGCGCGCGGCGATCAACTGCGGCATGGATCGGGCGAAGGCGCAGGTCACCGCGCCGGCCAGGAAGACCGCGATCGCGACGAGCATCAAGCGGCGGCGCCCGTGGATGTCCGCGAGGCGCCCATAGACGGGCATCGCGACCGTCGAGGTCAGCAGATAGATCGAGAAGACCCAGGCGTAGAGCGGAAGGCCTCCGAGGTCTCCGATGATCGTCGGCATCGCGGTCGAGACCACGGTGGACTCGAAAGAGGCGAGAGCCGTCACGAGCACGAGCGCCGTCGTGACCGCGCGGCGGCGCGCCGGATCGAAGCGGGGAGGGGGTGCCGCCGCCATGAGCGCGAAAGCCTATAGCACCGTCGCTCCGCGCTTGCGCGGGAGCTGCGCCCTCCGGGCGCACCGGCGGGCGGCTCGGCCGGATGCGGCCTCGACCGCCCGCCTGCTCCCGCGCAAGCGCTCCGCTCCCGCGGCGCGAGGCTCCTCCCTTCGGTTACTCGGGAGACTCCTCGCGCCGCGAGCGCCGGCAAGATCCCGGCGGGCCTCCAGAATGCCTCGCTCAGGATGCGTCGAGGGAACCTCTCCCTCCTGTCATCCCGAGCGTCCACTCCTGTCATCCCGAGCGCCCACTCCCTGTCATCCCGAGCGCCCACTCCCTGTCATCCCGAGCGCCCACTCCCTGTCATCCCGAGCGCCCACTCCCTGTCATCCCGAGCGAAGCGAGGGATCTACTCTCGTCGCTCCGGTCCCGTGGCGCGAGGCTCCTCCCTTCGGTTACTCGGGAGACTCCTCGCGCCGCGAGCGCCGGCAAGATCCCGGCGGGTCTCCAGAATGCCTCGCTCAGGATGCGTCGAGGGAACCTGTACCCCCTGTCATTCCGAGCGTCCACTCCTGTCATCCCGAGCGTCCACTCCTGTCATCCCGAGCGAAGCGAGGGATCTACTCCCGTCGCTCCGCGCCTGCGCGGCACCTGGGTTAGCCTGAGCGGATGACGAGACGTCTTTTCCGCGCGGTGCTTCTTCTCGGGCTGCTGCCGGCGGCAGGGCCGGCGCTTGGACGGGTCGTCCGGGTGGAGGTGCGGTCGCGGTCGGATCTGCTCGGCGGGAAGGCGTTCGGGCTCGCGGGTCCCTACGAGAAGGTGTCGGGCGTGATGTTCTTCGCGGTCCGGCCGGAGAACCCGCATGACCGCGCGATCGTGGACCTCGCGCTCGCGCCGGCCAACGCGAAGGGGGAGGTGGAGTTCTCCGCGGACTTCTTCGTGATCCGGCCGAAGGACCCGGCGCGCGGCAGCGGCACGCTCCTCCTCGAGGTGCCCAACCGCGGCGGGAAGGGAGTCCTCGCGCTGATGAACCGGGGGCGCGGCTCGACGGATCCCGCGACGGCGGAAGAGCTGGGCGACGGCTTCCTGATGCGCCGCGGCGCGACGATCGCGTGGGTCGGCTGGCAGTGGGACGTGCGCGACTTTCCCGGGCGGCTGCGCCTCGAAGCCCCCGTCGCGCAGGAGAACGGGAAGCCGATCACCGGCCTCGTCCGGGCGGACTTCGTCGTGGACGCTCCGGCGGCGTCCCATCCGCTCGGCCACGTCATCGTCGGCAACATCGGCGGGACGGGCTATCCGGCTGCCGAGCCGGACAGCCCGAAGAACGTCCTGACCGAGCGGGAATCTCCGCTCGCGCGGCGGCGCGTCGTGCCGCGCAGGAACTGGCGCTTCGCGCGCGAAGAGAAGGGCGCCCCGGTCCCCGACGCCCGCTCGGTCTGGCTCTCGGGAGGATTCCGGCCCGGGAAGATCTACGAGGTCGCCTATGTCGCGCGCGACCCGGTCGTGGCGGGGCTCGGGCTCGCCGCGGTCCGGGACGCCGCCTCGTATTTCAAACAGGACCCCGAGGCCGTCGCGCCGGCGCGGCGCGTGTACGGCCTCGGAATTTCGCAGTCGGGCCGGTTCCTGCGGCACTTCCTCGCGCAGGGGTTCAACGCCGACGAGGAGGGGCGGCGCGTCTTCGACGGCCTCTTCATCCACGTCGCCGGCGCGGGAGTCGGGAGCTTCAATCACCGCTTCGCCCAGGCCTCACGGGACGCGCAGCCGGTGTCGGCGCTCTTCTATCCGACCGACCTCTTTCCGTTCACCGACCTGCCGGAGACGGACCCGGAGACCGGCCGCGCGGCCGGCCTCCTCGACCGGGCCCGCGCCGACCGCGTCGTGCCGAAGATCTTCACGACGAACACGTCGTACGAGTACTGGGGCCGCGCCGCGTCGCTCGTCACGACCTCGCCGGACGGCGCGAGCGACGCCCCGATCCCGGAAGAAGTCCGCGTCTATTTCCTCGCCGGGCTGCAGCACTTCAGCGGGCCGTTCCCCCCAGCGGCGGGGCCCTCCCGGGGCCTCTTCGGGACCCACCCGCAGAACCCCAACCCGATCGCGTGGCTGTGGCGGGCCTTCTTCGACGACATGGAAGCGTGGGTGCGGGACGGGATCGCGCCGCCGGAGAGCCGGTACCCGCGCGTCGCGGACGGGACGCTCGTTCTCCCTTCGAGGCTCGCGTTTCCGGCGATTCCCGGGCTCTCTCCTCCCGCGCGCGCCCACGAGGCGTTCCGGATGGATTACGGGCCGCGCTGGAACGAAGGGATCGTCTCGCTCGAGCCGCCGCGCGTCGGGAAGCCGTTCGTCACTCTTGTCCCGCGCGTGGACGCCGACGGCAACGACGTCTCGGGCGTGCGCATCGCCGAGATGGCTGTCCCCGTCGCGACGGACACGGGCTGGAACCTGCGCGACCCGAAGACGGGCCTCGCCGGCGAGCGTGTCAGCTTCATCGGCTCCTACGTCCCTTTCGAAAAGACGCGCGCGGAGCGGGAGAAGACCTCCGATCCGCGGCTCTCGCTGGAGGAGCGCTACGGCTCCCGCGAGCGTTACCTCGGTCTTTTCACGGAAGCGGCGCTCTCTCAGGTCGAGGAGCGCTTCCTCCTCCCCGAGGACCTGCCCGCGGTTCTCGCCCGCGGCGCCGCCGAGTGGGACGCCGCAATCAAGTAACCAGTCCCTAACCCTCGAAGGGATTGCGGCGGGAAACTCGCCCCGGAGCCGTCGGCATTTCCCTGCGTCGGCACGCGCCGGCCTGCCGTTACGGGGAGAACCGGCCGGCGCTGAGGGTTCCTCGCAGCGTCACCGTGGCGCCAGTTGAACCCTTCCATGCTCGTCACCCATCACCGACTCCGTGAAACGCCGCCGGCTCCGCGGCTCTCACTTCTGGCTTAAGCTGGAGTGAAGCCCCGGGGGCGGGCCGCCTCCCGGAGGAGCGTGAGAGAGGGAGCGCACCACAGAACAACAATCGCCTCGCTTCGAATGCGACCGAACGACAAGCGACGGCCCGGTTCTCCTATCACGGCAGGGCCGTCGCGTGCGACGAGGGAGGCGGCCCGCCCCCAGGGCGGATTCCGATGGAACACGCGTCCTGACAGCGAGGATTTGTGATCTTCTTGTTACGACGATCTACCGTGAATTCGCCGCGCGCCCTTCGGCAATCGCCTTCTCGACGTCGGCGATCTCCTTGGGGGCGCGGCAGGAGAGGCATTCCATTCCCTGGGGAGTGACGAGGACGGTGTCCTCGATGCGCGCGCCGATGTTCCACCACTTCGGGTCCGCCGTTGAGCGCTCCGGGATGTAGATGCCGGGCTCGACGGTGAGCGCCATTCCGGGCACGAGGCGGATCTCGGCCTTCGTGTAGCGGTCGGCGCGCGCCGCGCCGGCCGGGAGGCCGTAGCTGCCGACGTCGTGGACGTTCAGTCCGATCCAGTGGCTCGATCCGTGGGGATAGAACTTCTGGTAGGCGCGCGTCTTGATGATCTCCTCGCGCTTGCCCGAGAGGATGCCGAGGCCGAGGAGGCCGTCCACGACGACCTCGACCGTGGCGTTGAAGACCTCCTTGAACGGCGTCCCGGGACGGACAAGGGCGAATCCCGCCTTCTGGGCGGCGAGCACGATCTCGTAGATCTTCCTCTGCTCGGGGGAGAACCGGCCGGAGACGGGATAGCTTCTCGTCACGTCCGCGGCATACATGGAGTACTCGCAGCCGGTGTCGTTGACGATCATCTCCCCGTCCTCGAGCGTCTTGTCGTCGCGCTCGTAATGCAGGATGACCGAGTTCCTGCCGGACCCGACGATGGACGGATACGCCAGGCGGGCCGCTCCGCGGGAGAGGCAGACTCCGACCATCGCGGCCTTCAGGTCGTACTCGTGCCGCCCGGGAGCGACCCGTGCCATCGCCGCGATGTGCGCGTCGGCCGAGATGCGGCCGGCCTCTCTCATGAGGTCCTCTTCGACGGCGTCCTTGACGAGGCGCAGGGCGTTGACGATCGGCGCGGCCTCCGCGGCCGGACGCGCGGACACGGCGTTCGCGTTGCCGGCGTTCCAGGCATCGAGGAGTCGCCGCTGGAACTCCTTGTCCCCCGCGGCGCCGTAATAGAGGCTCTGCGCCGCCGCCGAGAGAGCGGGGAACTTGTCCCAGAACCCGGCGACGGGATGCGCCTGCGCGGCGCCGTACTCCTTCGTCGCGCCTTCCACCCCGGCGCGCCAGCCGGTCCACTGCTCGGCCGCGAAGTCCCTGGGCCGCACGAACAGGACGAAGCGCCCTTCCTTCGCGGCGGCCGGGAGGAAGACGGCGACCGCGTCGGGCTCCTCGAAACCGGTCAGGTACCAGAAGTCGGAGTCCTGCCGGTGCGTTTCGGCGCGCGTGTCGGCCGGCGCCTCGGCGGGGGCGCGGAAGACGGCCATGGCGCCGTCGGGAAGGCCGGCGAGGAACCTCTCGCGGTGCGATTGGAAGAACGCGGTGGTGGGCGCCGGCGCCGGAGGCGCCGTGACCGCCGGCGCGAGCAGGGAGAAGAGGGCCGCCGCGAGGACCATCGAGTGCTCCTTTTGAGAGTTGCGGCGGCGATTGTAAGGGAGAAGAATGATGTCGTCAGGCAAGCGGGTTGCAAGAGAGGGCGGCGTGATCCTCGAGTGCCCTTCCTGCGGCAGGAAGAACCGGTCCCCGGCGGAGCGTCTGGCCGATGCCGGACGCTGCGGCGCGTGCAAGACGCCGATCTCGCCGGTCGAGCGCCCGATCGAGGCCGACCCGGAGACCTTCCGGGAGATCACGCGGGACGCGAAGGTCCCGGTCCTCGTGGATTTCTGGGCGGAGTGGTGCGGGCCCTGCAAGCTGGCCGCCCCCGAAGTCGAGCGCACCGCGGCCGAGATGGCCGGCCGGGCCGTCGTCCTCAAGGTGGACACCGAGAAGCACCCGCAGCTCGCGGCGCAGTTCGGCGTCCAGGGAATCCCCAACTTCATCGTGATGAAGGGGGGCCTGCTCGTCTTCCAGCAGGCCGGCCTGGCCGGCAGCCCGCAGATGAAGCAGTGGCTCATTGGGGCGGGCGCGTGACCGTCACTCCGCTTCCGCGGCGCGCGCCTCCTCCCTGCGGTTACTCGGGAGACTTCGCGCGCCGCGAGCGCCGGCGAGGTGCCGGTGGTCTATTGGGTGCGTCGCTGTGGATGTGTCGAGGCGACGGGGCGAGGGGTGGGGGGGGCTTTGCGCCGGCCGGCGGCTTCGACCGTCTGAGGCATTTGAATCTTACGGCCCGGGGGGAGGGCCGGTAGATTTGATGCGGTGACCCGCTTTTCATTGAGTCCCGAAAGCGGGGAAAACCGGACCTTTGTCGGAGACTGAACTCACAATTGCGCCCAAAGTGACGCGAGGAGGATGTATGAATGTACTCGAGGTGGAGCCGACCGTGAAAACATCACCGTTCGTCCGCGATCTGATGGGGGAACTCAAGGCGAAGAATCCGGCCGAGCCGGAGTTTCATCAGGCGGTGCAGGAGGTCGTCGAATCGCTCGATCTGGTCCTGGAGCGGCGCCCGGAGTACCGCGGCGCGCGGATCCTCGAGCGGCTGGTCGAGCCCGAGCGCGTCCTGATGTTTCGAGTGCCCTGGCAGGATGACCAGGGGCGCGTCCACATCAATCGCGGCTTCCGGATCGAGATGAACAGCGCCATCGGCCCGTACAAGGGGGGGCTGCGCTTCCATGCGTCGGTGAACCTGGGGATCCTGAAGTTCCTCGCGTTCGAGCAGGTGTTGAAGAACTCGCTGACGACCCTCCCGATGGGGGGCGGCAAGGGCGGCTCGGACTTCGATCCGAAGGGGAAGAGCGACAACGAGGTCATGCGCTTCTGCCAGAGCTTCATGACGGAGCTCTACCGCCACATCGGGCCGGACACCGACGTGCCGGCCGGGGACATCGGCGTCGGCGGGCGGGAGATCGGCTATCTCTTCGGCCAGTACAAGCGTCTCAAGAACGAGTTCACCGGCGTCCTGACCGGGAAGGGACTGAACTGGGGCGGCTCGCTGATTCGGCCCGAGGCGACCGGTTACGGCGCCGTGTATTTCGCGGCCGAGATGCTCGCCACGAGGAACGAGACGCTGAAAGGGAAGACCTGCCTCGTCTCCGGCAGCGGCAACGTCTCCCAGTACACCGTCGAGAAGCTGCTGCAGCTCGGCGCGAAGCCCGTGACCCTGTCGGATTCCGACGGGTACATCTACGACGAGGCCGGCATCACGTCGGAGAAGCTGCAGTTCGTGATGGAGCTGAAGAACCTCCGCCGGGGCCGGATCCGGGAATACGCCGACAAGTTCAAGAACGTGGTCTACACGCCGATCGATCCGATGCTCGAGTACAACCCGATCTGGGACCACAAGGCGCAGTGCGCGTTCCCCAGCGCGACGCAAAACGAGATCAACGCGAAGGACGCGGCGAACCTCCTGAAGAACGGTGTCTACGTCGTCTCGGAGGGGGCGAACATGCCCACGGTCCTCGAGGGCGTGCGGTTGTTCCTCGACGCGAAGATCCTCTATGGGCCGGCCAAGGCCGCCAACGCCGGAGGCGTCGCGACTTCGGGACTGGAGATGTCGCAGAACAGCATGCGCCTCTCCTGGACTCGCGAAGAGGTGGACGACCGCCTGCACAAGATCATGAAGGCGATTCACGGCAACTGCCGCGAGACCGCCGACGCCTTCAACACCCCGGGCAATTACGTCAACGGCGCCAACATCGCCGGCTTCCTGAAGGTCGCCGACGCGATGATGGACCAGGGCCTGGTCTAACGGTCCGCAGGCAAACCGGAGCCGGGGAACCGCTCGGTTCCCCGGCTTTTTTTTGCGCCGCATTTGCGGTCTTGCCCCATTGCGGTAGTGGCGAGGGACTCGCCCTGGTGCCGTCGGCATTTCCCTGCGTCGGCACGCGCCGGCTGGCCGTTACGGTTAGAACCGGCCGGCGCTGAGGGTTCCTCGCAGTAACACCGTGGTGCCGGCCGTGGCGTTCCATGCTCGTCACCCATCACCTCCTCCGGGAAACGCCGCCGGCCCCGGGGCTCTCAGCCCGGTTCATGCCGAGTGAAGCCCCGGCGGCGGGACCGCCTCCCGGAGGAGCGTGAGCGAAGGAGCACGGCACGCGACCACGATTGCCTCGCGTCTTGTGCGACTGAGCGACAAGCGACGGCCAGGGTTCGGTATTCGCCACGGATCAATGTCGCATCAGTCCGAGTCCGTGGTTTGAACTCTCTCGGCCGCCCGGTCGCGAAGCGACTGCCGCGGCCGAAAGCCGGAGGCGGGCCCGAGCCGGGGCGGATGAAGAAGGCAAACGCCTCAGAGAGCATTGAATCTTCGGGCCGGGTGAGGTTCACTTCTCGTTTCCGATGTCAGATTCCCGCTCCGACGCGCGCGCCCCTTCCCGGGAGACGGTCCGGCTGCCCCGCTTCTCGGACCTGGCGCGGTTCCGCGTCCGCGACATCCTCCTCGTCTCGAGCCTGTATGACTCGTTCATCCTCGCCGAGGACAGCGAGCTGCAGGAGGTCATCCTCAAGGAATTCCTCGACCTGAACGTGAGCTCGACCCCCGCCGTCGACCACGTGGCGACGGCGGAGGAGGCGCTCGCCCTGGCGCGGGACCGGACCCGCTACGATCTCGTCATCGCCTCGGCCTACGTCGGGGAGACGTCGGCGATGGAGCTCGCCCGGCGGCTCCGGGAGGCCGGCAACGAGGCTCCGGTCGTCGCGCTCGCCTACGACATGCGCGAGGTCGCGGAGATCTCGGCCGCGGGCGGGCCGGCGCCGCTCGACCGCGTCTTCCTGTGGCAGGGAGACGTGCGCCTTCTCCCGGCGATCGTCAAGTCCGTCGAGGACCGCGTCAACGTCGTCCACGACACCGGGGCGCTCGGCATCCAGGCCATCCTCGTCATCGAGGACAACGTCCGGTACTACTCCTCGTTTCTGCCGACGATCTACGCCGAGATGATGCACCACGCCCACAGCCTCGTGCCGGAGGGGGTCAACCTCTCCCACAAGCTCATGCGGCTGCAGGCGCAGCCGAAGATCCTCCTCTGCACCACCTACGAAGAGGCGTGGCGGGACTTCCTGGACTACCAGGAGAACGTCCTCGGGGTCATCTCGGACATCCAGTTCCCGAAGGACGGCCGGGTCGCCGCTGATGCCGGCGTGGAGTTCGCGCGCCGCGTGCGCGAGCGCCAGCCCGACGTGCCGGTGATGCTGCAATCCACGCGCGCCGGAAACGAGGAGCTCGCGCGATCGGTCGGCGCGTCCTTCCTCCAGAAGGGCTCGGCCACGCTGCTCCAGCAGCTGCGGGGGTTCATGATCGAGCACCTGGGCTTCGGCGACTTCGTGTTCCGAACCCCGGACCGCCGCGAGGTGGCCCGCGCCGGGGACCTGCGCGAGTTCGAGGAGAAGCTCGCGACCGTGCCCGCCGAGAGCCTCGCCTACCACGCCGAGAAGAATCACTTCTCCCGGTGGTTCAAGGCCCGGACGGAATTCGCGCTCGCCCACGAGCTGCGTCCCCGCAAGGTCTCCGACTTCGAGAGCGTCGAGCACCTGCGGCGCGAGGTCCTCCGCGCGATCCGCGAGTACCGGGAGCAGACCCGCCGCGGCGTCGTCGTGGACTTCGACCGTTCGACGTACAGCCCGCTGACGACCTTCTCCCGCCTCGGACGCGGGTCGCTCGGCGGGAAGGCGCGCGGCCTGGCGTTCGTGGACCTCCTCCTCGCCGAGTCGCGCGTTTCCTCCCGGTTTCCCGGCGTGCGCATTTGCGTGCCCCCGTCGGTCGTGCTCGGCACGGACGTCTTCGACGAGTTTCTGGAGCGGGACGGGCTTCGGGACTTCGCGCTGAACACCGCCGACGAAGCCGGGATCGCCCGCCGCTTCGTCGAGGCGGAGCTACCGCCCGCCGTCGTCCGGGACCTCACGGCCCTCGTGGAGGCGGTCCGGTATCCGCTCGCGGTCCGCTCGTCGAGCCTGCTCGAGGACTCTCTCTACCAGCCGTTCGCGGGCATCTACGACACGTTCATGCTCGGCAACGACGACGCGAGCGCCGAGGTCCGCCTGCGGCAGCTCCAGACGGCCATCAAGCGGGTGTTCGCGTCCACCTTCAAGCGCGCGGCGAAGCAGTACCTCGCGGGCGGGCCGTACCGGCTCGAGGAGGAGAAGATGGCCGTCGTGCTCCAGCGCATCGTGGGCGGCGCGCGGGGCCGGCGCTTCTATCCCGACCTGGCCGGCGTCGCCCGCTCCTACAACTACTACCCGCTCGCTCCCATGCGCTCGGAGGACGGCATCGCCGCCGTGGCGCTGGGGCTGGGCGAGATCGTCGTCTCCGGACAGCCGTGCTTCCGGTTCTGCCCCCGTTATCCGCGCAACATCGTGCAGTTCTCCTCGGTCAAGGACACCCTGGCCAACGCGCAGCGCGACTTCTACGCGTTGGAGCTCGGGCAGGACAGTCCGAACGGCTTCGCCCTGGCCCGCTTCGACCTGGCCGCGGCCGAAGAGGACGGGACGCTCGCCCGGGTCGGCTCGACCTACTCGCCGGAAAACGACGTCGTGTCCGACGGGATCTCCCGCGCCGGCGTCCGCCTCGTCACGTTCGCGCCGATCCTGAAACACGGCCTGTTTCCCCTGGCGGAAGTGCTCGACGCCCTGCTCGGCGTCGCGGTCGGGGGCACGAGCGTGCCAGTGGAGATCGAGTTCGCGGTGCATTTCCCGCCCGCCGGGACGCCCGAGTTCGGCGTGCTGCAGCTGCGGCCGCTCGGCCGCATCCGGGAGCCCTCCGGGCCGGAGCTCGAGCCGGTCGAGCGCGAGCGTGTTCTCTGCGAGAGCTCGAGCGTGCTCGGCCACGGCAGCATCGACGGCGTGCGCGACGTGATCGTCATGGAGGCGAAGGGCTTCGATCGGTCCCGCACCCGGGAGATCGCGCAAACGGTGGCCCGGTTCAACGCCCGGCTCCAGGAGCAGCGGCGGCCGTACCTGCTGATCGGCGTGGGCCGGTGGGGGTCTGCCGACCCTTTCCTGGGCATCCCGGTCGGCTGGGACCAGATCGCGGGAGCCCGGGCGATCGTTGAGGCCGGCTTCGCCGATCTCAAGGTGACACCCTCCCAGGGGAGCCATTTCTTCCAGAACCTCGCCGCGGGCAACATCGGTTACTTCACGGTCAACCCGGACGCGGGGGAGGGATTCGTCGACTGGGAGTGGCTTCGCGCGGCGCCGGCCGCCGCCGAAACGGGGTTCGTGCGCCATCTTTCCTTCGAGTCTCCGGTCGTCATCGCGATCAACGGCCGGTCGCATAGCGGCGTCATCCTGAAGCCGGCCGGGAAAGAGTAGTTTCAGGTTTCAAGTTTCAGGTTTCAGTCGGCCACTTGAAACTTGAAACTTGGAACTTGAAACTTGAAACCATAAGCTCTTCGAGTGATCACGCTTCAGGACTTCACCGACACGGGAGCGCTCCTGACCGGCCATTTCCGGCTGTCGAGCGGTCTCCACTCCGACCGCTACCTGCAGTGCGCGCGCCTCCTGATGTTTCCGCGGCGCGCGGAGGCGGCCGGGCGGGAGCTGGCGGAAAGACTCCGCGAGTTCGCGCCGGGCGTGGTCGTATCGCCGGCGCTCGGGGGCATCATCATCGGGCACGAGACGGCGCGCGCTCTGGGCGTCCCCTTCCTCTTCGCGGAGCGCCAGGACGGGACGTTTACGCTGCGGCGCGGTTTCCGGCTGGAGCCGGGGGAGAGGACCGCCGTCGTGGAAGACGTCTTCACGACGGGCAAGTCCACGCGCGAGGTCATCGACAGGGCCGTCGCGTCCGGCGGCCGGGTCGTCGCGGCCGGCTCGATCGTGGATCGCGGCCTGCCTCCCGGAGCGTTCCCGGTGCCGGCGCGCTCACTGCTCTCCCTCTCCGTGCCATCGTGGCCGGAAGCCGAGTGCCCGCTCTGCCGCGAGGGGCGTCCCCTCGACACACCCGGCAGCCGCTTCGCCGTGTAAGATCGAACGATGGAGTTGCGGCGCGTCGGCGTCTATTGCAGCTCGGCCTCTCGCCTCGACCAGGAGGTGGAGCGGGAAATCCGGACGTTCGGGCGGGAAATCGCGCGCCGGGGCGTCGGCCTGGTGTACGGAGGCGCCTCCACCGGCCTCATGGGGGCCGTCGCCGATGAGGTGCTCGCCGCCGGCGGGAGAGTCATCGGCGTCATGCCGAAGGCGCTCGAGGGGAGAGAGTCTCCCCACCGCGGCCTGACAGAGTTGAAGATGGTCGGCACGATGCACGAGCGCAAGCAGCTTCTGTTCGAGCTGTCGGACGCGTTCGTGGCGTTCCCGGGAGGCTTCGGGACGTTCCAGGAGACGCTCGAGATGGTGACCTGGAAGCGCATGGGCATCCACGGCAAGCCGATCGTTTTCGCGAACATCGGAGGGTATTTCGACCTCCTGCTCGCCCAGTTCGAAGTGGCGATCCAGAGAAAATACGCGCGCCCCGACGACCGCATCCTTTACGCCGTGGCGGACAACACGCAGGCGATCCTGACGATGCTCGAAGGCGCGCCCGTCATGACGAGGAAGGCGGGGGAGTGGACGTGAAGAAACCGGGGCCGGTGTTCGGTGCCCGGTGCTCTGTGTTCGGTTAGGCCCCCGCGGATCCGGGCACCGGGCACCGGGCACCGGGCACCGAGAACCGCGCTCATTCGCTTTCGACTCTCTCGATCCGCACCTCGTCGCTATCCCTGCGGAATTCGACTTTTCGCAACCTGGCCTCCGCGGCCCGGTTGCGGCTTTCGCGCAGCTTCATGTCTTCGAGGAGCTCGCGGTTGATCGCGACGATGTCGGCGAGCAGCGCGATCAGGAAAGTCAGCACGCCGATCGTCACGAGCACCGCCGCGAGCGTCAGCGACACGGCGTGGTTCGCGGTGTCGCCCCTCCAGTGAGCGAGGAGGACCCGCAGCCCGAGAGCGGCCCCGAAGAGGAAGAAGATGGCCCCCGCCCCCGAGAAGATCTTCAAGGGCTTGTAGAGGGCCGTGATGCGCAGGACGTTCGCGCCCTGGATCAGCACGTACCGCGTGGGAGAGGAGAAGAGCCGCGAGGCCCGGCGCACCGGCCGCGCCGACACGGGCACGGAAACCACGCGCAGGTCCTTGAAGCCGGCCTGGATCAGCGTCTCGAGCGTGTAGGTCATCTTCGAGAAGACGTTCATCCGCCGGGCGGCCTCCCGCGTGAAGGCCCGGAGACCGGACGTGGCGTCCTGGACCTGGAGCCCCGAGGCCTGCCGGACCATCCAGCTTCCCAGCCGCTGCAACAGGCGCTTGGCGGGAGAGAAATGGGCCAGCTTGCCCGGCTGCCTGTCGCCCACGACCAGGTCGGCCCGTCCCGCGAGGATCGGCGCGACGAGGGCAGGGATGTCGGCGGCGTCGTACTGGAGGTCGGCGTCGAAATTGACGATCACGTCGGCGCCCATGGCCAGCGATTCGTCCACGCCGGAGGAGAAAGCCGCCGCGAGCCCCCGGTGCTTGGAGAAGCTGATCACCCTGTCGGCGAAGCCGGCGCGGGCCGCTTCCGCGGTGCCGTCGGTCGAGCCGTCGTCCACGACGAGAATGGCCACCTCGGAGAAGCCGGGAAGCGTCCGCGGCACCGCCGCCAGCGCTTCCGGCAGCGAGGCCTCCTCGTTCCACGCGGGGATCTGGATGACGAGCTTCATCGGGAGAAGCGCGGCTCTGTCCGCATCGTCATCTCCATATACGACACTTTGGCTCGACCGTACACGAGAGTTAGCGAGCTTTTCAGATTCTCCTGTTCGGTGCCCGGTCGGGCCTTCCCGAGCACCGGGCACCGAACACCGAACCCCGTCTCAACGGTTCTGTGGTAAATTGCGCCGCTTCGCGGGCTCGGGAAGCCCGGGAAACGCTCTTTTTCAATCAGGGACGAAGGCCGGACGGAAGGTCTCGGGATTCCCCGAGCCCCAGCAAAATGCCCCCGCGGGCTTCCGGCCCGTAGCCCCTCGGCCGGGCGATGGCACGGCCGGGACCTTCGAACAGGCTCGTAGCTCAGGGGGAGAGCACTACCTTGACACGGTAGGGGTCAGCGGTTCAAATCCGCTCGAGCCTACCAACTTGCTTGGAACGAAGGCGCTTAGCTCAGCTGGTAGAGCGCTACCTTCACACGGTAGAGGTCAACGGTTCGAGCCCGTTAGCGCCTACCAATGACAGGTTTCGACGCGGGGAGACCCGCGTTTTTGTTTTTTGGAGAGTCGAATCGGATGGAAAGCCGGACGGACATGGTGACGGTCACGCTGCCGGACGGATCCAAGCGATCCGTTCCGCGGGGGACGACCGTCCGCGAGGTCGCGCAGGGGATCGGGCCGCGGCTCGCGAAGGACGCCTGGGCGGGCAAGCTCGACGGCGCCGTCGTGGACCTGGTCACGCCGATCGAATCGGACGCGTCGCTCGAGATCGTCACGGCGAAGTCGCCCGACGCGGTGCCGATCTACCGCCACTCCACGGCGCACCTGACCGCGCAGGCGGTCAAGCGCCTCTTCCCCGACGTCCAGATCGGGATCGGTCCTCCGATCGAGAACGGCTACTACTACGACTTCAACCCGGCCCGGCCCTTCACGCCGGAGGACCTCGCCGCGATCGAGGCCGAGATGCGCAAGATCGTCGGCGAGGACTTCGCGATCGAGCGGAAGGACATGCCGCTGTCCGAGGCGATCGCGATCTTCGAGAAGCAGGGGGACGCCCTGAAGGTCGAGATCGCGCGCGGCATCCCGGAAGGGGAGCGCGTCTCCTGCTACCGGCAGGGGGAATTCGTGGACCTCTGCCGCGGCCCCCACGTCGCCTCGACGGGGAAGCTCGGCGTCTTCAAGCTGACGCACACGGCGGGCGCCTACTGGAAGGGGGACGAGCACAACCCGATGCTCCAGCGCATCTACGGGGCCTCGTTCCTCACGCAGAAGGAGCTCGACGAGCACCTGAAGCGGATGGAAGAGGCGAAGGAGCGGGACCATCGGAAGCTCGGCCGGGAACTCGACCTCTTCTCCTTCCACCCGTGGGCGCCCGCGTCGCCGTTCTTCCATCCGAAGGGGACGGCGCTCTACAACGGCCTCTTCGACTACCTCCGGACCGAGTACGCCCTCCGCGGCTACCAGGAGGTCGTGACCCCGCAGATCTTCGACGCCGAGCTCTTCAAGCTCTCCGGCCACTACGCGAATTACCACGAGAACATGTACTGGACGGAGATCGACGAGCGGGAGTTCGGCGTCAAGCCGATGAACTGCCCGGGGCATTTCCTCCTCTACAAGACGCGGCTCTGGTCGTACCGCGACCTGCCGGTGCGGTTCGCCGACTTCGGCCGGCTCCACCGCTACGAGCTTTCCGGCGTCACCGCGGGCCTGACGCGCGTGCGGACGTTCTCCCAGGACGACGCCCACATCTTCACGCCGTTCGAGAAGGTCGAGGACGAGATCTTCCGTTTCCTCGACTTCGTGGACGCGGTCTATAGCGCCTTCGGCTTCACCGACGTCGAGATCTCCCTCGGCCTGCGCCCCGAGAAGCGCATCGGGGCCGACGAGCTCTGGGACCGCGGCGAGACCGCGCTGGCCGCGGCGCTCGCGAAGGCGAAGCGGCCCCACGTCGTGACGCCCGGCGACGGCGCCTTCTACGGCCCGAAGATCGACTTCCGCGTGAAGGACGCGCTCGGCCGCCCCTGGCAGCTCGGCACGATCCAGTGCGACTTCGAGCATGCGGAGAGCTTCGACCTGACCTACATCGGCGAGGACGGCCAGCAGCACCGTCCGGTCGTCATGCACCGCGCGATCCTCGGGTCCTTCGAGCGCTTCCTCGGCATCCTGATCGAGCACACCGCGGGGAACTTCCCGTTCTGGATCGCCCCGGTCCACGCGGCCGTGCTGCCCGTCTCCGACCGGTTCGCGGCCCCGGCGCGCGAGGCGGCCGGCCGGCTCTCCGCCGCCGGACTGCGAGTCGAGCTGGACGACCGCAACGAGAAGCTCGGCGCCCGCATCCGGAGGGCCGAGATGCAGAAGATCCCCGCCATGCTCGTGATCGGCGAGAAGGAGGCCGCGGCCGGCACTGTCTCGGTCCGGCTCCGGCACGGCGGGGACGCCGGGACCCTCCCCGTGGAGGACTTCGTCTCGCTCGCGCGAGAAGCCATCGCGGAAAGACGCCAGGAATTGAAGAGCGCAGCCGGATGATCCCGGCGGGACCCGTTGCTAGGCGGCGCGAAGCGCCGCCTGTGGAGGTGAAGAATCGATAAGAAAAGCATCCGTGTCAACGAACAGATCCGGTGGAAGGAAGTCCGCCTGATCGGCGAATCCGGAGAGCCCCTCGGGATCGTCCCGATGGCCGAAGCTCTCCAGAAGGCGAAGGAAGCGAGCCTCGACCTGGTCGAGATCGCCCCGACGGCCAAACCGCCGGTCTGCCGGATCATGAACTTCGGGAAGTTCATCTACCAGCAGAAGAAGAAGCAGCAGGACTCGAAGAAGAAACAGAAGACGACGCAGGTCAAAGAAGTGAAATTCCGGCCCAACATCGACGACCACGACTACGACTTCAAGATCAAGCACATCCTGAAGTTCCTGTCGCACGGCGACAAGGTCAAGGCGACCGTGCAGTTCCGCGGCCGCGAGATGGCGCGCCGCGAGAACGGCCAGAAGGTCCTCGACCGGCTGCTGATCGACCTGACCGGCCATGCCATCGCCGAGTCGCGCTCGGAGATGCTCGGGAACCGGCTCTACCAGATCCTCGCGCCCGTCAAGCACCACGAAAAAACCGCCGTGAAGGCGGGGGCCTAACGAACGGAGGAGCCCATGCCGAAGCTGAAGACCCATCGGGGCGCCGCGAAGCGCTTCCGCAAGACCGCCTCGGGCAAGTTCAAGCGCGCCAAGGCGTACAAGAGCCACATCCTGACCAAGAAGGCGCCGGGGCGCAAACGCGGCCTGGCTCACTCGACACTCGCATCCAAGTCGGACCAGAAGCGAGTCCGGGACATGCTTCCCTACGCATGAGCGCGGGAGGCGGGAGGCGGAAGGCGGGAGGCGAAGCCGGTTCCGGGCTTTCGTCCGCCTCCCGAGTTCCGCCTACCGCCTCCCGGCCCACAAGGAGAAACTGAAATGCCACGCGTCAAGAGAGGACCCAAGAGGAAGAACAAGCGGGCGAAGACCCTCGCGCTCGCGAAGGGCTATTACGGAACGAAATCCAAGTCGTACCGGATGGCGAAGCTGGCCGTCGAGAAGTCGCTCGTCTACGCGTACCGCGACCGGAAGGTCAAGAAGCGCGATTTCCGCGGCCTCTGGATCATCCGGATCAACGCCGCCGCGCGCGAGAACGAGATCTCCTACAGCCGGCTGATGGACGGCCTGAAGAAGGCGGGCAACGACATCAACCGGAAGATGCTCGCGGACCTGGCCGTCTCCGATCCGCCGGCCTTCACGCACCTGGTCGGCGTCGCCAAGGCGGCCCTCGCCAGTGCCTGAGGATCCGATCGGCTCGGTCCTCGCGGCGTTCCGTGAGGAGGCGGGCCGAGGTGTCGGCTCCCGAGCCGAGTTCGAGCGGCTCAAGGGGCGGTTTCTCGGGCGGGAAAAAGGGCTCGTCCCCGGCCTCTTCGCGGGGATCCGGGACCTGCCGGCCAACGAGCGCGGCGCCTTCGGCTCGCGAGCCAACGCCGCGAAGCTGGAGATCGAAGGAGCGATCGACCGCCTCGCGGAGGAAGTCGAGCGGCGGGAGATCGAGGCGCGGCGCGCGGCGCAGGCGGTGGACGTCACGCTGCCCGGGCGCTTCGCGCGGCGCGGCGGCCTCCATCCGGTCACGATCGTGCGCAGGCGGATCGAGCAGATCTTCCTGCGCATGGGCTACTCGATCGCCGACGGGCCGGAGATCGAGAACGACCGGAACAACTTCGAGCTCCTGAACTTTCCGCCAGAGCACCCGGCGCGGGACTCGCAGGACAGCTTCTTCGTGGCCCGCAAGGCGAAATCGCCGCTGCTCCTGCGGACCCACACGTCCCCCGTCCAGATCCGCGAGCTCGCGCGGCGCGGCGCGCCCCTGCGCGTCATCGCGCCCGGCCGCGTCTATCGCAACGAGAGCGTGGACGCCACGCACGCGGCGGTCTTCCACCAGGTCGAGGGCCTCGTCGTCGAGCGCGGGATCTCCATGGCCGACCTGAAGGGGACGATCGAGGAGTTCTTCTCCGCGCTCTTCGGGAAGCGGACGCGCGCGCGCTTCATCCCGACCTTCTTTCCGTTCGTCGAGCCGGGCGCGGACGTCGCGGCGAGCTGCATCTTCTGCGATGGGCGCGGCTGCGCCAAGTGCAAGCAGTCGGGGTGGATCGAGCTCGCCGGCGCCGGCGCCGTGCATCCCAACGTCCTGAAGGGGTGCGGCGTGGATCCCGACCAGTACACGGGTTTCGCCTTCGGCCTGGGGCTCGACCGCGTGGCGATGCTCCTCTACGGGTTTCCGGACCTGCGCCTGCTCCTGGACGGCGACGAGCGCTTCCTCTCCCAGTTCGTCAACGAAGCATGAAGTTGGCTGTCGGCGCGGACGATCGCTTCGCGACCGGTGCCGAGAGAGTTCAGGACCGGAGCCCCTTATGAAGTTCTTGCTCGAATGGGTCGCCGATTTCGTAGACGTCACCGCCGCGGGTGGTCCCGACGGAGTCCGCTCAACGCTGGACCGCGCCGGATTCCCCATCGAATCGGCCGAAGGCGAAGATCTTTCGACGGTCCTCGACGTGGAAATCACCCCGAACCGCCCCGACGTGATGAGCCACCGCGGCCTCGCCCGCGAAATCGCCGCGATGGCGTCACTTCCGATGGGGGTTTCAGGTTTCAGGTTTCAGGTTTCAGGAGGCTTCCTGGAACCGGGGAGCTGGAATCGTGGAACCCGCTCCGAGCGGTCCTTCGGCTTCCGACCTCACGTCCGTCACGATCGAGGTGCCGCGCCTCTGCCGCCGTTTCGGCGCGCGGGTCGTCCGCGGCGTCTCGGCCGCGGCCGCGCCGGAGAGGGTTCGCGCCCGGCTCGCGGCGATCGGAGGCAAGCCGATCAGCGCCGCCGTGGACGCGACGAATTACGTGATGTGGGAGATCGGCCAGCCCCTCCACGCCTTCGATCTCGACCGGCTCGCGGGCGGGCGCGTCGTCGTGCGCAAGGCGCGGCGCGGCGAGAAGCTCGTGACGCTGGACGGGATCGAGAGAGCGCTCGATCCCTCCGACGTCGTCGTCGCGGACGCGGAGCGCGCCGTCTCGCTCGCGGGCGTCATGGGGGGGCTCGACACCGCCGTGACCTCGGCGACGAAGAATGTCCTTCTCGAGGCCGCGTGGTGGGACCCGCCCTCCATCCGGAAGACGTCCCGGCGACTGGGGCTCCACACCGACGCCTCGCACCGCTTCGAGCGCGGGGCGGACCCCGAGGCGATCCCGGAGGCTCTCGACCGCGCGGCGGCGATCCTCCTCGAGTCCGCCGGCGGGACGCTCGCGCCCGGATTCGTGGACGCCCGCGGCGCCGCCTGGAAGACCCGGCGGGCCGCGCTCCGCCTCTCGCGGCTGCGGCTCCTCGCGGGGGCGGAGGACCTGGACCTCGACTTCGCGGCGGACGTTCTGGTACGCCTCGGTTTTGTCCTCGGGCGCCGGAGCCGTCAGCGGCTCGCGGTGACGGTCCCGTCCTGGCGGCCCGACGTAGCGATCGAGGACGATCTTGTCGAGGAGGTCCTCCGGATTTACGGGTACGACCGCCTCCCCTCGCGCCTGCCTCCGGGAACGAGGGCGGGCGGCCACCTGGAGCCGCTGCGGGTCATCGAGGAGCGGTTGTCCGACGGCGCCGTGGCCGCGGGATTGCTCGAGACGATGAGCGCTCCTTTCGCGGACCGGCGAAGCGACGAGAACGCCTACTCCGCGTGGCTCGCCGCGGCCGGGAGCGCCGCCGAGCCGCTCTCCCTCGCCAACCCGCTCGACGACACCCGCCGCGACCTGCGCGCGACGCTCCTGCCGGGCCTTCTCGACGCGGTCGCGCGCAACGTCCATCGGGGACAGCGCGACATCGCTCTCTTCGAGGTCGGCCGCGTCTTCGACCGCGCCGGCGACCCGGGAGAGCCGGCGTCGTTCGAGTCGCGGCGCTTCGCCTTTTCACTCGCCGGGCAGGCGCGTCCCCACTGGAGCGCCTCGGGCGCCGCGGCGCGCGCCGATTTCTTCGACGCCAAGGGCCTGGCCGAGCGCCTCCTGTCCCCGTGGCTCGACCCCGGTACCCTCGCCTGGAAGCCTTTCTCCTGCGACGCCTTCGCCGCGGGCGCGGCGGCGCTCGTTCAGAGCCCGGAAGGGAAGGCCCTCGGCGTGGTCGGGCTCCTGGCGCGCGCCGAGCGGGAGAAGCGCAAGCTCGCCGAGGACGTCTTCGCCGGCGAGTTGCTCGTGGACGCGATCCCGCCCGCCCCGACCGCCCGCTTCCAGCCGTTCTCTTCTTATCCCCCCATCGAAGCGGATCTCTCCTTCGCGCACGCGAAGAGCGCGGTCTGGAGCGAGATCGAAGGGGTGATCTCCGGCGCGAAGCTCGCGGACCTCGAATCGGCGCGGGTCGTGGACCGCTACGAGGGGCCCGGAGTCCCTCAAGGCCTCGTCAAGACGACGATCCGCCTCGTCTTCCGCTCCCCGGAGCGGACGCTCGAGCAGGAGGCGGTGAACGCCGAGGTCCGGCGGCTCGGCAACGAGCTGAAATCCCGGCTTGGAGTAACCTTCGGTTGACGCTTCGATTGAAAGGGCGACATGGACAACGCGAAAATCTTCGACACGCTGGAACGCAAGATCGAGAAGCTTCTCTCCCGCCTCTCGGCTCTCGAGGGAGAGAACGCGAAACTGAAATCCGACCTCGCCACCGCCCGCAAGGCGGAAAAGGACGCTTCCGAGTCGAAGGGCACCGTCGAGCGCCTCGAGAAAGACCAGGAGGTCGTCCGCGAGCGTCTCGAGAAGCTCATCGCCTCCCTGGAAGCCGCCGAAAAAGGTTAAAGGTCTTCCCGGACACCTTTACCCTAAAGTGTTGACTCTTCTAGAGGACAGCGGCTACACTGCTCGCCTGAAAGGAGTCTGCTTTTCGATTGGAACGGAGGGGCAGCGTGACTCAGGTGGAGATCTTCGGCCAGACCTACAACGTCCGGGCCGAGGGTGAGAGCGCCTACATTCACGATCTGGCCCGCTTCGTCGATTCGCGGATGAAAGAAGTGGCCGAGAGAACGGCGACAGTCGATACGACAAAAATTGCCATCCTCGCGGCGCTGAACATATCGGACGATCTTCACCAGAAGGAGAGACAGCGAAGGGACAATCCGACCGACGCGGTGGCGCGGGCGGAGCGTCTGATTCGAAAACTGGACGACGCCCTGGGCGCCTGAAGGCGTGGCGTCGGCTACCCGAGCACATCGGACACGAAGGAAACGAGTGGACGGTTTGAGAGCCCCCGAATTCGAAATCGCAAACCCTCGGCGGGAGAGAGACTTCCGCATCGTCGTGTAGCCGGCCGCGTGACTTCGGCGCCTCCGGGTAGGGGGAGCCGAGATGAATACAGACCTCGCGATCGCGATCGCGGCGGGCTTCGTTCTGGCCGCCGTGGTCTCGGCCTTCGCATACGTTTTCCTCAGGAAGAAGCTCCAGGCCGAGCGCAAGAACATCCGGACCGAGGCCGACCGGGTCCTGGCGGAAGCCAACCGGGGGGCGGAAGCGAAGCTCCGCGAGGCCTCGATCGAGGCCAAGGAGAAGGTCCTCGCCGCCCGCGCGGAGTTCGACAGGACGATCCAGGCCCGCCGCCAGGAGGTCGCCGCCCTGGAGAACCGGGTGGTCCAGAAGGAAGAGAACCTGGACCGCAAGCTCGCCCAGCAGGAGCGCCGCGAGGAAGAGCACAGCCGCAAGGAGAAGGCGCTCGCCGAGTCGCAGAAGCGGGTCGAGGGTGCGCACGCCGAGGCCATGCAGGTCGTCGAAGAGCAGCGCAAGAGGCTCGAGCAGATCTCCGGCATGACGGCGGTGGACGCCAAGCGGGACCTCGTCAAGTCGATCGAGAACGAGGCGCGGGTGGAGGCGGCGGGACTCATCCGCCGCATCGAGGAGGAGGCGACCGAGCAGGCCACGCAGAAGGCGCGCCGCCTCATCGGCATGGCGATCCAGCGCCTGGCCTCCGACACGGTCGTCGAGGCGACCGTCTCCGTGGTGGAGCTTCCCTCCGACGACCTGAAGGGGAGGATCATCGGCCGCGAGGGGCGCAACATCCGCGCGCTCGAGGCCGCGACCGGCGTGGACCTCATCATCGACGACACTCCCGAGGCGATCGTCATCTCCGCCTTCGAGCCGCTGCGCCGCGAGGTGGCGCGGCTGTCGCTCGAGAAGCTCATCGCGGACGGGCGCATCCACCCCGCGCGCATCGAGGAGATCGTCGAGAAGGTGCGCTCGGACCTGTGGGAAAAGATCCGCCAGGAGGGGGAAGCGACGGCGCTCGAGTTCTCGATTCCGGACCTGCATCCCGAGCTCATCAAGCTCCTCGGGAGACTGAAGTACCGCACCTCCTACGGCCAGAATGTGCTCCAGCATTCCAAGGAGGTCTCCTGGCTCGCGACCAACATGGCGGCCGAGCTCGGCGCGGACGTGGAGGTGGCCAAGCGCGCGGGGCTGCTCCACGACATCGGCAAGGCGATCGACCGCGAGATGGAAGGGACGCACCTGGAGCTCGGCCGCGAGGTCCTGAAGAAGTTCGGCGAGTCCGGCGACGTCATCCACGCGATGGAGTGCCACCATGGGGACTACGAGCCGCGCTCGCTCGAGGCGGTGCTCGTCAACGGCGCCGACGCCCTCTCGGCCGCAAGGCCCGGGGCGCGGCGCGAGATCCTCGAGACCTACGTCAAGCGGCTGGAGAAGCTCGAGCACATCGCCGACGGGTTCAAGGGAGTCCAGAAGGCCTTCGCCGTCCAGGCCGGCCGCGAGCTGCGCATCGTCGTCGAGGCGGGCCGCGTCACCGACGACGAGGCGCTCTGGCTCTCGCGCGACGTGGCCAAGAAGATCGAGGCGGAGCTGCAGTACCCGGGCCAGATCAAGGTCACGGTGATCCGGGAGACCCGGGCCATCGAGTATGCGAGGTAGGCCTACCACCTGAGCATGAACATCCTCTTCGTCGGCGACGTCGTCGGGTCTCCGGGGCGCCGCGCCCTGCAGGACGCCCTGCTCCCGCTGATCGACAAGCGGCGCATCGACTTCACGGTCGTCAACATCGAGAACGCGGCCGGAGGATTCGGGCTGACCAACGAGCTCTTCGCGGAGCTCTCGCGGATGCCGATCGACGTCTTCTCCTCCGGAAACCACATCTGGGACAAGAAGGAGATCTACGAGGCGCTGAACACCTCGGACCGGCTGCTTCGGCCCGCCAACTATCCTCCCGGCAATCCCGGCCGCGGCTTCACGGTCCAGTCCACCGCCTCCGGCATCCGCGTGGGCGTCCTGAACCTCCAGGGCCAGGTCTTCATGCCGGCCCACGCCGATTCCCCGTTTCGCGTCGCCGACGAGGAGCTGGCGCGCGCGGGCGACGTCAAGGTCATCCTCGTGGACATGCACGCGGAGGCGACGTCGGAGAAGATGGCCATCGGCTGGTACCTGGACGGCCGCGTCTCGGCCGTCGTCGGAACGCACACCCACGTGGCGACCGCCGACGAGACGATCCGGCCCGGCGGCACGGCGTACCTGACGGACGCGGGGATGACCGGAGCGTACGAGGGAATCATCGGCTTCACGCGCGACCGGATCATCGAGAAGTTCCTCGCCCAGACGCCGCGCTCCTTCGAGACCGCCAGGCGCGACATCCGCCTCTCCGGCTGCGTCATCGCCGTGGACGAGGAGACCGGCAAGGCCACGGCCATCGAGCGGGTGCAGGTTCGCGTCGATTGACCCCGCCCTGTCATTCTGAGGGCCGCAGGCCCGAAGAATCTGCTCCCGAGGGCCCCGGGGCAGATCCCTCGCTTCGCTCGGGATGACATGGGGATTAACATGTCCCGCCCAAACCTGACCGCGATCGTCACCACCTTCAATGAGGAGGGGAACATCGCGGAGTGTCTCGCGACGCTTTCCTTCGCCGACGAAATCCTCGTTGTGGACTCCTTCTCGAAGGACAGGACAGTCTCGATCGCCTCGGCGGTCCCGAAGGTCCGTCTCCTCCGGCACGAGTACGCGGGCAATGGGCCTCAGTGCAACTGGGCGATGGACCAGGCGTCGCATCCCTGGGTCCTGATCGTGGACGCGGACGAGCGCGTGACACCGGCGCTCGCGCGAGAAATCGGCGAGCTCCTGGCCAGGGGGCCTTCGGCTGGGCACTACCTGCTTCGCCGCGACAACGTCTTCGCGGACCGGGTCATCCGGCATTCGGGATGGGGACAGGACCGGCTCGTGCGGCTCTTGCGGCGCGGGTCGGCGCGCTATCCCGAGCAGCGCGTGCACGCCGACATGCATCCGGACGGGCCGACGCCGACGCTCGACGCGCCGCTCCTCCACTACACGTTCCGCTCGATGCCGCAGTACCTCGAGAAGCTCCACCGCTACGCGGAGTGGGGGGCGCGGGACCTCGCGCAACAGGGGCGCCGCGCGGGGTTCGTGGAGGTCGCCCTGCGCCCGGCGTGGCGGTTCTTCCGGATGTTCGTCCTCGAGGCCGGCTTCCTCGACGGCCTCCACGGTTTCATCATCTGCTCCCTGCAGGCCTACGGCGTCTTCCTGAAATGGGCCCGCCTCTGGGAGCTCCAACAACCGGAGAAGAAAGCGAGCTGAGCTCCCGTCGGCCCCTACGGCGCGGAGGCCGCGGGGGACAGGATCCTCGCGTAGAAAGGCATCGCTTTCTCGACGAAACGTTCCGCGGTGAACGCGAGCGCGCGCTGCCGCGCCTTTCCGCCCATCCGGCGGCGCGTCTGCTCGGACGCGGCGAGTTTCGCGAGGGCGTCCGAGAGGCCTTCGATGTCGGCGGCGATGAACCCCTCCTCGCCGTCGTTGACGAGGTCGCGCACGCCGGGAACGTCCAGCGTCACGATCGGGAGGCCGCTCGCCATCGCTTCGAGGATCGCGCGCTGTCCCTGGTCCGAGCCGGAAGCGGTGAAGAGAAAGATGTCCCAGGATCGGTAGAGCTCCGGCAGCGCTTCTTCCTGATAGCCGTGCCAGACGTTCCGCTCGCCGGCTCCGAGCCCGGTGGCGAGCGCCTTCAGCTCCGGCATCCGCTCTCCGTGCCCGACGTGCTCCAGCGCGAGCGAAGGGATCCCCGCCGCCGCGCGGATCGCTTCCTCGTGTCCGCGCCGCGCCGCCATCTTGCCGACGGTGCCGGCGACGAGGAGTCCCCCCGGGCGCGCCGCCGAAGACGCGGTCCGGGGGAGGAACAGTTCGGCGTCCAGGACCGGCGGGAGCACGGTTCCCGCCGAGCCGAACGCGTCGGCGATCGCGCGATTGGCGAAGGCGAATCCGTGTGTGCGACGGAAGAGCGCGAGAGAGGCCGGGCCGGGCCGCGCGTATCGCAGGTGGTGGAGGGTGCGGGCCACCCTGGCCGGCGTGCCCCGGGCCGCGAGGACGGCGAGCGCGTGATCGTGCGTCGTGTGCGCGTGCAGGACGTCGAACTTCTCTCGCAGGATGGTCTCGCGCAGTTCCCGGGCATCCCGAAGGGCGTTGCCGGGCGTGCGGGGATGCGTGATGAGCGGCCTCGCCCATCCGAGCGGCAGAAGTCTCTCGGCCAGGAGGCTTCCCGCGACGAAGCCGTACTGCGCTTCCAGGCCCGCGGCGACGAGGGCCGCGGTCTGATCGAAGACCACGGCCGCCGGCCCGGTCCACTTCTCGCCCGCCACGAGGTTGAGGATGCGCACGCGCAAACGCTAGCGTTTGCGCGGTCCAAAGTCCAAAGTCCAACGTCCAAAGTAGCGACCGTCTTCACGGCTACCTTGGACTTTGGACCTTGGACCTTGGACTTCCGTATACTTCGCGCGGAGGCAACATGGCCGTCGACCCCGAGCTTCTCTCCATCCTCGTGTGCCCCAAGACGAAGGGGCCGCTCGAGCTCATCGAGCTCAAGGAGGAGACGCGCCGCCAGCTCGTCGAGAAGTACCGGGAGAAGTTCCGCGGCGAGGAGCCGGTCGTGACGCAGGGCCTCTATTCGAAGCAGGCGGACCTCGTTTATCCGATCGTCTCCGACATTCCCGTCATGCTCGTGGAGGAGGCCCTGCCCGGATCGGAGGCGAGTTGAGCCGGGCCGGGAACCGGGAATGGAGAATCGGGAATCGGGAGGAGTGACGCTCCGGAGAGTCCTCTTCCCCCTGCTCGTTCTCTTCGCGTTTCTCACATCCCAGATTTCTCCCGCGTACATCCTCTTCGGGATCCTCGCGGCCGCCTGGCTCCTGGAGATGCGCCGGCGGGGGCGATGGGCGCCCTCGCTGTCCTCGCCGATCGTCGGGATGGCCGGCCTCCTCGCTCTCCTGACCGCGCTTTCGACGGTCTTCTCGCGCGACCCGGCCGTGAGCTTGCGGCATCTGCCGGGAGTCTCGCTGCTCCTCCTGCTTCCGATCGCCATGGACCTCTTCGACGAGCCGCGCAAGGCCCGGATCGTCTTCCTCGCGCTCGCCGCGAACGCGGTCGTGCTGTCGTTCATCGGCTTCTGGCAGTTCGCCCACGGCGGCGACGATCTCCAGAACCGGATCATGGCGACACTCTCGCACTGGATGACGTTCTCGGGCCTCGCGATGATCGCCGGGTGCCTGCTGCTCGGGTTCGCGTTCGAGGATCGGGGCCGCCGGCGGTGGATCGGGCTCGCGGCGGCGATCCCGTTCACCGCCATGATCCTGACCTTCACCCGCAACGCCTACGTGGGGACGCTCGCGGCCCTCGCTCTCTATTTCCTCGTCCGCAAGCCGAAAGGGTTTTTCTTCCTCGTCCCCGCTCTCCTCGTCCTCTTCTTCCTGGTCCCTCCGCCCATCCGCGCCCGGATCAACTCCATCGCTTCCCTGAACGAGCGCACGAACAGGGACCGCATCGCGATGGTCCATGCCGGCCTCCGCATGATCCGCGAGGCGCCGCTCTTCGGCGTCGGCCCGGAGATGGTCAAGCGCTACTACACGCTCTACCGCGACGAGGACGCGCCCCAGTGGGAAGTCCCGCACCTGCACAACAACACCCTGCAGATCGCCGCGGCCAACGGCCTCCTCGCCGCCGCAGCCTACCTCGCTCTCATGGTCCTCTTCTTGGCGCGGACGATCGCGCTCCTGCGCCGCGAGACGAGGCCGGAACGCGCCGCCCTCCTGGCAGGCGCTCTCCTCGCCGGCACCGCCCTGTTCGTCGCCGGCTTCTTCGAATACAACTTCGGCGACACGGAAGTGGAGATGGCGACGCTGCTGGTTCTGGCGGCTCCCTTCTCGCGGGCCGCGGCACCCGCTCTGTCATCCTGAGGCCGGACACTGCCGAAGGATCTGCTTGCGGCGGAGGGAGGGCAGATCCCTCGCTGCGCTCGGGATGACACGACTTAGAATGTCCTCCAGACACGACTTAGAATGTTCTCCATGTTTCCCCGAGCTGTTCCGGCTCCGGTGCCGCCGCGGCCGTACACTGTTTCCGAGCTGCTCGCGGAGGTCGCGGGGAAGCTCCGGACCCAGTGGCGCGACATCGCGGTTGTCGGAGAGGTCAGCCGGTGGGAGCAGCGGGGAGGCCACGGCTACTTCACGCTCAAGGACCGCACCGGCTGTCTGAACGCGATCATTTTTGCGTCCGACCTGGCGCGCGTCCCGTTCCGCGTCGCGGCGGGGCTCGAGGTCGTCGCGCGCGGGAGCCTCGACCTTTGGGCGCCGCAGGGGAAGTTCCAGATCAAGGCATATGCGATCGAGCCCGTGGGGGCGGGCGCGCTCCAGCTCGCCTTCGAGCAGCTCAAGGCGAAGCTCGCCGCCGAGGGCCTCTTCGATCCCGCCCGAAAGCGCCGCATCCCCGCGCTGCCCGGGCGGATCGCCGTCGTGACGTCTCCTTCCGGCGCGGCGATCCGGGACATCCTGAACGTGCTCCGGCGGCGGCACGAGGGGCTCTCCATCACCATCTACCCGGTGCGGGTCCAGGGGGACGGCGCCGCGGCCGAGGTGGCCGAGGGGATCCGGGCGCTCAACCGCCGGGAGGGTTTCGACGTCCTGATCGTGGCGCGCGGCGGCGGCTCTCCCGAGGACCTCGCCGCCTTCAACGACGAGCGGGTGGCGCGGGCGCTCGCGGCGTCCCGCATTCCGACGATCTCCGCCATCGGCCACGAGAGCGACGTCACGATCAGCGACCTCGTCGCGGACCTGCGCGCCCCGACGCCGTCGGCGGCCGCGGAGCTCGTCGTCGAAAGAAAGGACGCGCTCGTCCGCCGGCTCTCCGACTGCCGGGGCCGCGTGACCCGCGCCCTGCGCGCGAGGCTGGGCCTCGAGCGCGGGCGCCTGACGAGTCTCGCGCGCGCCGAAGGGCTCCTGCGCTTTCGGTACAACCTGCGTGAGTGGAAGGAGCGCGTCGGGCAGGGCCTGAACGCGCTCGTGGGCGCGCTCGAGCGGCGCCCGCGGGAGTTCGCGGCCAGCCTCGCGGCCGCGCGCAAGTTCCTCGGCAACTTCGCGCGGGTCGCCGAACTCGCCCGCCGGCGCGAGCGCGTCGCGGGGCTGTCGGCGTCCCTCGAGGAGCGGATGCGCCGCTCGGTCGAGCGCCGCCGCGAGCGGCTCTCCCAGGACGCGGCGAAGCTGGAGATCCTGAGCCCGCTCGCGGTCCTCGCGCGCGGATACGCGGTCGCGTTCCGGGAAGGGGCGCGCGCCCCGCTGCTTTCCGCGTCGGGAGTCCGGCCCGGCGAGCGGATCCGCGTTCGCCTGCACGAGGGAGAGTTGAAGGCGGTCGTCGGCCAGGCGTCCCGAATCTCGGGCCCCGAGTCCCGCGGGCCCTCCCTCCCGAGTCCCGAGGCCCGATCGCGCCCCGCGTCGGCGCTCCCCCTGTTCGATTTTCTTTTCGAGGAGAAGCCCGAATGACCGCGAAAGTCCGGAAGGAGAAGAGCTTCGAGGAGGCGATGGAGCGCCTCGAGGCGATCGTCGCCGCGATCGAGTCCGACGAGCTGGGACTGGAGAAACAGTTCGAGCTCTTCCAGGAAGGCATGGGCCTCGCCCGCTTCTGCGACGGGAAGCTGACCGACGTGCAGAAGTCGGTCGAGATCGTCTTGAAGGAGTCCGCCGCCGAGTGGAAGACCGCGCCCTTCGAATCGGGCGAGATCTCCGGGGAAGGGCCCGACGACGAAGACCGTGCCCGGGAATAATGGGGGCTGACCTCGCGGAGTACCTCGCGGCGCGAAAGGAGGAAGTGGACGGGGAGCTGTCCCGCCTGCTCCCTCCCGAAAACGCCTGGCCGGCGACGCTCCACCGCGCGATCCGGCATTCCCTCTTCGCCGGCGGCAAGCGCCTGCGCCCGATCCTCTGCCTGACGGCCGCCGAGACGATCGGAGGAGAGTCGGATCCGGCCCTCTCTCCGGCGTGCGGCCTGGAGATGATCCACACCTATTCGCTCATCCACGACGACCTGCCCGCGCTCGACGACGACGATCTGCGGCGCGGCGTCCCGACGTGCCACGTCGTCTTCGGAGAGGCGATCGCGATCCTCGCGGGCGACGCCCTCCTGACCCACGGGCTCGGGACCCTCGCGCGATACCCGGAGGAAGAGATCTACACGGAGGCGAAGATCAAGGCCGTCAACGCGGTCGTCGGGGCGATCGGCACGGCGGGCATGATCGGCGGCCAGGTCGCGGACCTGGAGGCGGAGAAGGAAGCGCATCCGTCGCAGGAGCTCGTCGAGAGGATCCACGAGAGCAAGACCGGCCGCCTCATCCGCGCCTCCCTCGCGGTCGGCGGCCTTCTCTCCTTCGCCGGGGACGAGGACCTCGCGCGGCTGGACGCCTACGGCCGCGCCATCGGCCTCGCCTTCCAGATCAAGGACGACCTGCTGGACATCGAGTCCGACGCCGCCACGCTCGGCAAGACTTCGGGAAAAGACGCCGCCGCCGGCAAGGCGACCTTTCCGGTCGTCTGGGGCGTGGAGCACTCCCGCGCCATGCTGCGCCAGAAAGTCGAGGACGCGATCGCCGCCGCCGACGCGCTGCCCAACCGGGGCGGGCGTCTGCCGGATCTGGCGAGATTCGTCGGCGAAAGGAAGTCCTGATCCGGAAAGAGCTCGGGGCGCAATTGTGAATTGTGAGTTGTGAGTTGTGAATTGTGGATTGTGAAGATCTCGGAATATTGAATTCACAATTCACGATTCACCATTCACAATTCCCCTCATGAGGGCCTTCGTCCAGACGGCGATCGGCGATTATTCGGAGCGCGATATCCCGGCTCCGCGGCCGGGTCCGGGCGAGGTCGTGCTGCGCGTGCGGGCCGCGCTGACCTGCGGCACGGATCTCAAGCTGCTGGCGAGGGGACACCCGCGGATCTCGCTGCCCGTGACAATGGGGCACGAGGCCTGCGGAGAGATCGTCGAGATCGGCGACGGGGTCGCGGACTTCCATGCCGGCGACCGGGTCGTGCCCGCGGTCTCGGGGCCCTGCGGTGCCTGCGGCGACTGCCTCGGAGGGCGCGGGAACCTCTGCGCATCGGCGCACGCGGATCGGACCTGGGGCGCCTTCGCGGAGTTCCTGCGCGTGCCCGCGGCGGTTGTGCGGTCCAATCTTCACCGTCCTTCCGCCGATCTTCCCGATGAGGTGGCGGCGTTCCTCGATCCGCTCGCCTCGGTCCTGCACGGGTGGAACCGGCTCGGTTCCCCGACGCCGGAGACGCTCCTGATCTACGGCGCGGGAGCGCTCGGGCTCCTGTGGGCGGCGGCGGCGCAGGCGCGGAGGGTGACCGCGATCGTCGCCGGCCGAGGGACGCCGCGCCTCGAGGCGGCCGCGAGCCTCGGCGCGCGCGTCGTGGACGTCTCGCGCGAGCCCGTCGCGGGCATCGCCGCCGACGCCGCCGTGGACTGCACCGGCGACCCGCGAGTCTGGGAACTGCTTCCTTCCCTGGTGCGCCCGGCCGGCCGCGTCCTCCTCTTCGGCGGCTGCGCGCCCGGCGCCTCGGTCACGTTCGACGCGGCGCGCCTCCACTACTCGGAGATCTCGCTCGCCGGCTCCTTCCACTCCACGCCGGAGGAAGCCCGCGAAGCCATGGCGCTTCTCTCCTCGGGCGGAATCGATCCCCGTCCTCTCATCACGGAAGCGGGCTCATTCGGTGACGTTCCCCGATTCCTCGAGGCGCAGGCCCGCGGTGAGGGAATCCGCTACGCCATCAGGATGGTTGGCCGCGCTCCATTAGAATAGAATACTGACATGACGCGAAAACTGGTCCAGGTCGGCAGCTCCCTCGCCGTCACGCTCCCGGCGGAGGTCGTCAAGGAGCTTCGGCTGAAGAAAGGGCAACCGGTGGAGGTGTCGGTGCATCCCCTGACCGGCGCCGTGACGATCCGAGCGGGCGTCCGGTACTATGAGGGGGGCAGAGTGACGCGCCGGTTCCGCGAGAAAGCAGAGGACCTGCTTCGGCGCCGTGAGGCGCTCTACCGCGAGCTCGCGAAGTAGTGATCGTCCATCTCTCGGTGGAGCAGGTCGTGCTGCTCCACGAGCTGGAGATCAAGAGATTCGGCGGCTCGTCCGGACTGCGGGATCGTGGAATGCTCGAGTCCGCCGTCGCACGGCCGGCGATGACGTTTGGAGGCGACGACCTCTATCCGGATGCCGCCGCCAAGGCGTCGTCGCTCATGCATTCGCTCGTCATGAATCATGCCTTCGTTGACGGCAACAAGCGGGTCGGAGCGGCGGCGGCGGAGCTGTTCCTGGAGTTGAACGGCTTTCGCGTGGCCGCTTCCGACCGAGATCTCGAGGAAGTCACGCTCTCCGTGGCGCGCGGCGAGATCGACGCGGAGTCGCTCGCGATCTGGTTTCGTCAGCGCGTCGAGCGCGCCGACTAGCGGGAGCAAGTGAAAGAGCGTTCTCCGCTCGGGATCGGGGGAGCCTCATGAAGGCAGTGCGCGTCGAGAGGGACGGCGGGGTCTCGGTCGTCGAGGCTCCGGTCCCGGCGATCGGGTCGGGCGAGGCGCTGATGCGGACGCGCGCCGCCGGGATCTGCGGATCGGACCTGATCGACTGGTACGTCGCGAAGAAGGCCGGGCAGGTCATCGGGCACGAAGTGTCGGGCGAGATCGTCGCGCTCGGGGAAGGGGTCACGGCTTTTGCGGCGGGAGACCGTGTCGCGCCCCACCACCACGCGCCGTGCCTCGAATGCGGAGAATGCCGCGCGGGGCGGTTCGTCCACTGCGCGGCGTGGAGGTCGTCGCGCCTCGACCCCGGCGGCATGGCGGAATACGTGCGAATTCCCGCCGGCAACCTCGCGCGCGACACGTTGAAGGTCCCCGAGGGGCTCACGTTCGAGGAGGCGAGCTTCGTCGAGCCGCTGGCGACCGTCGTGAAGGCGTTCCGCCGCGGACGCTTCGAGCCCGGGCAGTCGCTCCTCGCCGTGGGCCTCGGCACGGTCGGACAGCTCGCCGCGCGCCTCGCCCGGGCCCGGGGCGCCTCGCGCATCGCCGGGGCGGACCGCGTCCCCTCCCGCCTCGCGCTGGCGATGGAATCGGGAGCCGGCGACGCGTTCGACGTGGACCGCGAGACGATCGCGGAGGGCGCGCGCCGCCTTTCCGGCGGAAAGGGCTTCGACTTCGTGTTCGTCGGGCCCGGGAAGAGCGGCGTCGTCCGGTCGGCCTTCGACGCGGTCGCGCCGGGCGGGACTCTTCTCCTCTTCACCATGACGCCGCCGGGCGATGAGGTCGTGCTGCCCGGGCACGACCTCTATTTCCGGGAAGTCAGCCTCGTTCCCTCCTACTCCTGCGGGCCCGACGACACGCGCGATTCCCTGGAACTTCTCGCCTCGCGCCGCGTCGCCGTCGTCGACCTCGTCACGCACCGCTTCCCGATCGGGGAGGCGCCGGCGGCCTTCGCCCGCGCGAGGGACCCCAACGACTCCGTGAAGGTTGTCGTCACGTTCTGAGAAAGGTGGTAGGTGTCAGGTGGCAGGTGGTAGGGACGAGAGCCAGGCCCCGGTGCCGACCACCTACGACCTACCACCTACCACCTCTTGCCCATGAAGACTCGCCTCGACCTTCTCCTCGTGGCGCGCGGCCTGGCGCCGACGCGGGAGAAGGCGCAGGCGATGATCCTCTCCGGCCGCGTCGAGGTGGAGGGGCGCCGCGCGGAGAAGGCGGGGACGCCGGTGCATTCCGACGCCGCCGTCCAGGTCCTCGGGCCGGCGCATCCCTACGTGTCGCGCGGGGGCGTGAAGCTGGCGGCGGCCCTGGACGCCTTCGCCATCGATCCCGCGGGGCTCGTCTGTCTGGACGTCGGGGCTTCCACCGGCGGCTTCACGGATTGCCTGCTGCAGCGCGGCGCCCTGCGCGTCTACGCGATCGACGTGGGATACGGGCAGCTCGACGCGAAACTGCGCGCCGACCCGCGCGTCGTCCTTCGCGAAAGGGTCAACGCCCGCAACCTCTCTCGCGAGCACGTGCCCGAGCCGGCCGCGCTCGCGGCGCTGGATCTCTCCTTCATTTCGGTCCGGCTGGTGCTGCCGCGGGTCGTGCCGCTCCTCTCTCCCGGCGCGACCGCCGTGGTTCTCGCCAAGCCCCAGTTCGAGGCCGGGCGGCGCGAGGTGCCGCGCGGCGGAGTCGTCCGGTCGGCGGCGGTTCAACGCCGCGTCGTTCTCGAGATCGAGCAGTTCGGCTCCGGCCTCGGCTTGAAGTGCGAGGGAGTGGTTCCGTCGCCGATCAAGGGGGCCCGCGGCAATCAGGAGTTTCTCCTGGTGTTCCGAAAGGCGCCGGGTTGAAGGTGTCAGGGAAAAAGGCATTTTCCCTGATACCTGTTCCCTGGCACCTTTTTCCCCTGTAAATTGAGTCCCATGAAGGGTTCACGCTCCAGAAGCCGCAGCCGGTTCCGGACGATCGGGCTCGTCGCGAAGATCTCGCCCCGGGCCCTGCGCCTGGCGGCGGCGCTCGAGCGCGCGCTCGTCCGCCGCGGCCTCGAGGTCGTCTTCGGCAGCGAGAGCGCTCGGGCGCTCGGCCGGGAGGAGGGGGTGCGGCGCGAGCGCATCGCCCGGCAGACGGATCTCGTCATCGTCCTCGGGGGCGACGGGACTCTCCTCTCGGTGGCGCGCGAAGCCCCGCGGACCACGCCCGTGCTCGGGATCAACGTCGGAGCGCTCGGATACCTGACGGGCCTGACCCAGAAGGAAGCCCTCGCGCGCCTGGACGAGGTGCTCGGCGGCGGCTTCCGGGAGGACCGGCGGCGGCGGCTGGATGTCTCGATCACGGAGGGCCCGGATCGAGGGACCTACCGCGCCTTGAACGACGCCGTCTTGAACCGGGAAGCGATCGGCCGCATCGCGACCTTCACCATCTCGATCGAAGGGCGGTCCATCGCCCGGTTCCGTGGGGACGGGGTCATCGTCGCGACGCCGACGGGCTCGACGGCCTACAGCCTGTCGGCCGGGGGACCGATCCTGGATCCGGCGCTGGCGGCCGTGGTCGTGACTCCCATCTCTCCCCACGCGCTCACGCAGCGCCCGCTCGTGGTGCCGGCCTCGACGAAGGTCGGTCTGAAGGTCACCGGACGCAGGCGTCAGGACGGCGTCCAGCTGACTCTGGACGGGCAGGCTCGATTCGCCATCCCGGCCGGCTGCCCCGTCGAAGTGCGCGAGAGCGGGACGCCTGTCACCCTGCTGCGCCCGCCGGAGTCGGACAACTACCACAATCTCGCGGAGAAGCTGAACTGGGGCGTCTAGTGTACCGAGTCCGCGGTGGGAATCGTGAGTGAGAGCGCCGCGCCCGGGCCGCCGGACCACGGGGTCCGGGAGCACCACCTGCCGCCGCTGCGGCTCTTCGGGATCATCCTCGTTTTTCTGGTCGCGGCGGCGTACGCGGTGTGGAAGTCCGACCGGTTTCAGAACCTGATCCACGGAGTCTCCCAGTCGCGCCTTCAGGAGGCGCTCGGCCGCGCAGTGACGTTCCGAACGGTGGAGCTGCGGGTGTTTCCGCCGTCGGTGCGCCTGGCGGACGTCCGGATCGCCAACGACCCGCGTCTTCCCGGTCCTCTGCTGACCGCCGAAGAGATCTCCATCGGCGGCGGCGTGTCGCTCGCGGGGCGCGAGCTGCGGCTGGGAAGGATCCGCGCCCTGAGGCCGCGCATCGCGCTGACGCAGCTGCCCGACGGGACCTGGAACCTTCCGCCCGGCCTCTCCGGTCCTTCGAAGGGGGGCGTCAAGGTCCAGATCGGGTCGGTGCTCGTGCAGGAGGGAGTCCTGGAGCTCGAGGGGCGCAAGCTCGGGTTCGACGGGAATCTCGAGGACTTCGCGGCGGAGCTCGTTTCGGCCGGGGCCGATCGCTACCGGGGCTCGTTCGAGGCCCGGCGCGCGACGCTCAAGCTGCCCGGTGCCGAGCCTCTCGTGACGGCGCTCTCGACCCGCTTCCTGCTCGACTCGGGCCGCGGCATCACCTTCGACGGCCTCGAGCTCTCCGGCGCCTTCGGCCGACTGCACGCCTCCGGCGCGCTCGAAACCTCCCGCGCCGCCAACGCCGTCTTCCACGCGTCCGGCGACGTCTCGATCGACGAGATCGAGAGAATCTTCCATTCGGGCCTCGGCTTCTCCGGGGGCGCCCGCGTCGACGCGCGGATCGAGGTTCCGCCGTCGGGAGGCTTCCGCATCGCGGCCTCCGTCGCCGCGCCCCGGGTCCGGGCGCACCAGTTCACCTTCGACAACCTCTCCGCCACGGTCGTGGCGCGCCCCGCCGACCTGATCGCGCGCATCGAGCGGGCCGACTACGCCGGCGGAAAGGCCTCGGGCGTCCTGCGCATCGGAAACCCCGCGGGCAAGCCGCGGCCGATGACGCTCGCGATCGAGAGCTCGGGCCTCTCGCTCGAGCGCTTCTTCGCCGACATCGGCCTGGCCGGCACGGGGCTATCCGGCGCCGCCGCTCTCTCCGTGGCGTTGCGATGGGGCGAGGCGGGGATCTCGCGGTCAGACGGCGGCGGCACGATCGCGATCGCCGCCGGCCCCCCCTCTTCGATCGTGTCCGGCCGCTTCGGCCTGCCGACGTCGGGCGGAGGGGCGCTCTCGATCGTCAACGGGCGGATCGGATTGGAAGCGGTCACGCTCCGTTTCCCGCAGTCGGCGATGGAACTCACCGGGGGACTGAAGATCGGCGTCTGGCAGCCGGACTTCGACTTTCACCTGCGCTCGCGGGACCTCTCCGAGGTGGACAGGCTCTTCCAGAACTTCACGGCCGCCGCGGGCGAGAAGCCGCAGCGCCTGGGACTCGGCGGCAGCGGTGACGTGCGGGGACACCTGTCGGGCACCTGGAGCAATCCGGACGCGACCGCACAGATCGCCGCCGAGGACACCCGCTATTCCGGAGTCCTGTTCGGCAGCATTCGCGGCACCGTGGACATGCGCGACGGGGCCTTCTTCTTCCACCCCCTGCACGCCTACGACGGCGACGCGAGCCTCTCGCTCGAGGGGACGGCCCGCTACCGCGCCGCGCGCGGGCAGCCCCGGTTCGATCTCGCGGTCTCCGCGCACGGGTACCCGGTCTCGCGGGTCCTTCAGTACCTGGACCTCGACTTTCCCGTCGAGGGGAGGGTGACCGGGAACCTCCGCGTGGCGGGGGATCCTCCCGACGCGGTGACAGGAGGGGGCGCGATCGAGCTCTCCAACGCGGTGGTCTGGGGGCAGAAGATCGCCCTCGTCACCGGGACGGCGCGATTCGAGCCGGGCCGCTTCGCGCTCGAGGACGTGCGCGCGGCGCTGGGCGGCGGGATGATCGGCGGCGGCGGCGCGATCCGGTTCAAGGAGCGCACCTTCGACGCGCGCCTGGCGGGAGACGCCGTTCCGCTGGAGGCGGTGGACCTCCTCGAACCGCTGGCTCCCGGCGTCGCGGGGAAGCTCTCCTTCCAGTTCTCCGGCGAGGGGCCGCTCGACCATCCGGACCTGAAGGTCTCCGGCTCGCTGTCGCAGGCGACCTTCTACGGGCATGCCATTCCCGAGAGCCTGGAGCCGCGCCTGGAGGCCACCGTGACGCGGGGGGTCCTCGAAGGGTCGGTCGCGGTGCCGGAGCGCTGGACCCTCAAGGCGAAGGGGGACCTGTTCGGAAAGCCCGCCAGGCTGGACGTCGGGCTGGACGCCGGCGATCTGTCCGCGCTGCTGCTTTTCACGCCTCTCGACCTTCCCTCGGGCGGCGGCGGATCGCTCGCGGTCGCCGGTGGCGTGACGCTGCCCGCCGGGAGCGGCGAACTCCCGTCCGGTTCCTTCACCGTGACCCGCGCGCGGCTCGATTTCCGGGGCCGGCCCGGCGTTCTCGCGACGAAGGGGGATGTCCGCCTGTCGTTCTCCGGCGGGAAGCTGACGGCGCAGGAGTTCGAAGTCGCCGGCGACGGCACGGCGGTCAAGATCGGCGGGTCCATCGGCATCGGCGGCGAGCCCGCCGCCCTGGCCCTGACCGTCTCCGGAGCGCTCGACGCGTCGGTCCTCTCGCTGCTGTCGCCCGACCTCGCCGTGACGGGCCGGCTCGCTCTGGACGTCCGCGCGGCCGGAACCGTGGACGCGCCGGTCCTGTCCGGCTCCGCGCGCCTGGAGAACGGGAAGTACCGGATGGCCGCCCTCGGACAGGTCCTGGACGACATCGACGGGGGCGTCACGTTCCGCGGCGGCCGGGGCGACGTCGAGCTGCGCGGGCACACCGGCGGGGGAGACGTCTTCCTCGCCGGCGATTTCGGGATGAAAGGCCTGGCCCCCGGTGACTTCCGCCTCTCCCTCCAGGCCCGCCACGTCGCGGTGCGCTACCCGCAGGACCTGAGACTGGTGGTGGACGCGGACCTCGTCGCCACCGGCCTCGCCGGCGGCAACGTCGTGCGCGGCGAGATCGTCCTCCAGCGCGGGACCTACTCGAAGGACATCGAGCTCACGCTCTCGGACCTGCTCGCGCGCGGCCGCCCCGCCGGCGCCGTCCTCGCAAGCGAGCCGTGGAAGGAGAAGACCGCCCTCGAGGTCCGCATCGTCTCGGCCGCCGCGCTCGAAGTGCGCAATAACGTGGCCCGCCTGACGGCGACGGTGGACCTGCTGGCGCGCGGCACTCTTGCCGCGCCGACCCTCGTCGGGCAGATTTTCCTGGACGAAGGCGGGCGGATCACGTTTCGCGACGTCCGCTACGAGATCGAGTCCGGAACGATCGCCTTCGCCGACACCGAGGGGTTCGAGCCGATCATCGACATCCGGGTCCGCGCCGAGGTCAAGGGATACGACGTCGGCGTGAGCCTCGTCGGCACATGGCCCCGCATCCAGACGAGCCTGTCTTCGGACCCGCCCCTGCCCGACGAGATGATCGTCGGCCTGCTCCTGACCGGGACCGCCCCCGGCGCCCGCGCGACGGGCGACACGGGCGGCTCCATCGTCTCCGCGGCCGGGGGGATCGTCGCCGGCGCCGCGACGGGCCTCGTCACGCGGCCGACGCAGCGGCTCTTCAAGCTCGACCGGTTCGAGATCGATCCCGTCTTCACGGGCAGCGGGCCCGTGGACGTGCGGTCGACCGTCGGCAAACAGATCACTCCCAACCTGCTCGTGACGTACTCGCAGTCCTTCGACTCGAGCAAGGAGCCGATCTTCCAGGTCGAGTGGTGGATCAGCGACACGATCGTCCTGCAGGGACGCCGCGACGAGAACGGGATCTACCTGATCGACGTCCGCCGGCGGCAACGGTTTTGAGCAGGCCTGTCATCCTGAGCGCAGGCGAAGGATCTGCTCCCGTGACCCCGTCCTCCGACCGGAGCAGATTCTTCGGCCCTGCGGGCCTCAGAATGACAGGACTCATAGGTTCGCGCGCGGGTTTCCTGTTCTCCGCTCTTCTGGTTTTCGGGCCATGGATTTCGCTTGCCGGCGCGCAGACGATCTCTCACCCTGCCCCTCTCCCGGAGGGCGAGGGAGTTTTCTACGGCAAGACCATCGTCTCGGTCTCCTACACCTCCGACGGCCCCGTGGACAGGGACGAAGTCACCCGCCTCATCGAGGTGCAGGCGGGCCGGCCGCTGACGGAGAACGCGACCGCCGCCACGATCCGGAACCTCTTCGCGACGCGCCAGTTCTCCGACGTCCGGATCGACGCGCGGGACGCGCCGCGCGGCGTCGCGGTGACCGTCGAGCTCTTCCGCTCCTACCGCGTGTGGCCGATCGCGTTCTCCAGCGCCCCGGTCCCCCGCGCGGAGCTGCGACGGGTCGTGGGCTTCGCGGAGGGGTCCGTCCTCCAGGCCGAGGCGGTCGCGCGGGGCGCGGTGGCGATCAGGAGGCGGCTCGCGGAGGAGGGCTACCTGCAGGCGCGGGTCGCGCCCGAGGTCTCCCGCGACCCGGCAACCTTCGACGCTCGAGTCCTGTATCGGATCGAAGCGGGGAAGCCGGCCAGGGCCGCCGCCCCTTTCTTCGACGGCAAGATCGAGCCGTACACCGCCGCCCTGCTCGAGAAGAGAATGCGCCTGAAGCCCGGCGACCGCTACCGGGAGTCGAAGGCGAAGGCGGACGCCGCGCGGCTGACCGAATTCCTCCACAGGCAATCCCGCCTGCAGGGGACGGTCGAGCTCATCGCGGCGCAGCCGACCGAAGACGGCCGCGTCATGCCCGTCTATCGCATCAGCGTCGGTCCCGAGATCCTCTTCGAGACCAAAGGCATCAAGGCCAGGACCGTCCGCGGCCAGCTCCTCGCGCTGCTCGAGGGGCAGGTCTTCGACGAGGACCTCGTCCTCCAGTACGTCGAGCAGGAGAGCCAGAACCTGCAGGCGAAGGGCTACTACCGCGCCAGGGTGGACTATTCGATGACGCAGAAGACGCCGGACGCCCTCGTCGTCACCATCAGCGTGGAGCAGGGGACGAAGTATCGGGTCGAGAAAATCGCGTTCACCGGAAACCAGTCGGTCAAGGCGAAGGACCTTCTCGCGCTCATGGTCACCCGCGTTCGCGGGTTCCCGCTCCTGCGCCCCGGCCATCTCGTGGACGCGGACCTCTCCGGAGACGTCTCCTCGATCCTCGGTTATTACCAGACGCGCGGCTGGATCAGCGCGAAGGTGGACAAGCCCCGGATCGCGGACGGCTCGAAGCCCGGGAGCCTCCTGGTCACGATCCCGATCGTCGAAGGCCCGCGCGCGGTCGTCGGGGACGTCCGCGTCGAGGGAGCCGAGCACGCCGCCGAGGCCGGCGCCGACAAGAAGCTCCTGATCAAGAGCGGCGCGTTCTACAACCCGAACCAGGTGCGCCAGGACGTCTTCAATCTCCAGACCTGGTACCACGACCATGGCTGGCGCGAGGCCGGCGTCAAGGACAACGTCCAGGTTTCCGCCGACGGGTCCCGGGTGGACGTCGCGTACCGGGTCGAGGAGGGGGAGCGCTCGTTCTTCGGCAAGACGATCGTGCGCGGCAACACCCGCACGCGGAGCGAGCGCGTGGCGCGCCTGCTCGCCTGGAAGGAGGGGAGGCCCTTCTCGGAGGCGAGCGTCCTGGAGACCCAGCGCAACCTGACCCGGACCGGGGTCTTCCGCCGCGTGGACATCCGTCCGCAGCCGGCGGACCCGAAGACCCAGACACGCAACGTGGACGTGGACCTGCAGGAGGGGCGCCCGCTCTCTCTTCTCTACGGTTTCGGCTACCAGTACGCGCCCGATGCCCAGGAGAACAGGAACGATCCCTTCGCGATCGCCGGGGTTTCCTACAACAACCTCTTCGGGAGAATGGAGTCGGCCGGCTTCGAGACCCAGTACGCCCCGCTCTCCGGCCGCGGCCGGATCCAGCTCTCTTTCCGCGAGCCGTTCCTCTTCAACACGAATGTCCCCCTGACGGTCGTGAGCTTCTACACGCGCGAGCCGATCCAGGAGATCGACATCCGGCGGCTCGGCACGGTCGTCGAGTCCTCGCGCTACTTCGGCAAGTCCCTGCGCATGGCGATGCGCTACGAGTACCAGCGGATCACGCCGGTCAACTCGCAGGATCTCTCCAACATCGAGAAGGAGAACTTCCCACGGTTCGACCGGCCCATCGAGGAGTCCACGATCGGGCCGAACATGTTCTACGACCGGCGTGACGACATCGTGGATCCGCACGGCGGCTACTATGTGACCGCCGGGTACAAGTACGCGTTTCCGGTCCTCTCGGCCAAGGCGCGCTACCACAAGCTGTCGGGCCAGGCGGCCCGTTTCTGGTCCGTCGGCGGTTCGGTCGTCGCCGTGGCGGCCCGGGCCGGGGCGATCTGGCCCTACGGCCCCTCCGACATCCAGGTCCCGATCGCCGAGCGCTTCTTCGCCGGCGGCCGCTCGACCAACCGCGCCTTCGACACCGACCTGCTCGGCATCCCCGGCTCCACCGTGGACTACAACGCCCAGGCCACGCCGCACACGGGCGCCGGCCCGGGCTCGTGCGCGACCGGCGCGATGGTCTTCCCGGAGCTGACGGCCTGGGACTGCGACTTCGGGCCGCGCATCGTCGGCGGCAACGGCTTCCTCGCCGTCAACGCGGAGCTGCGCATCCCGATCTTCGACGGTTTCGGCGCCACGGTCTTCTACGACGCGTCCCAGGTCTGGCGGGACGTCTCCCAGATCCACTTCGCGCTGGAAGGGGACGACGGGCTCCGGCAGGGATTCGGTCTCGGCCTGCGCTACATGACCCCGATCGGCCCCGCGCGCGTCGAATACGGCTGGCCCGCTTCGCCCCGCACCATCACCTACAACGCCACCGCGACGGACGCCAACGGCAACACGGTCATCCTCGATTGCTCCGGCCACCCCTGCTCCGCCACGACCCGCGAGAAGGGCCGCTTCTTCGTCTCCATCGGTTATCCGTTTTAGCCGTCGCTCCGCGCTTGCGCGGGAAATGGGCCCGTGGGGCGCACCGGCGGGATCGCGGCCGTCCAACGGGATGGTGCGCCGAGGCCGTCCCGCCCACGCCGAGGCAGCCCCGCTCCTGTCATCCTGAGCGGAGCGAAGGATCTGCTCCGGGCATCGCAGAACCTGGAATTGACAACATACAGGCCAGGTGATATAACGCCGCTCCAGGTCATTCACAAACCGAACAGAAAACCAGAGATAAGCCATTCTCGACAAGCGCCGGTGGGCTTTGGCTTCGGCCAGGAGTAGGACAGGGCGAAAGGCTGTCGTCTCACGAGACGTCGTCGTCTCGTTTGCGACATTTGTGACAAGGGAGACAGGGACATGAAGACCAGCGCGATGCGGCTTCCTGGGACGGTTCGATTCCTGGTGGCGGCGGCGTTCCTGCTGCTCGGCTCCTACGGCGCCTACAGGCTGCGGGCGAGCGCCTCCTGCGAAGCGACCTCTCTCGAGTCGGTGCAATCGGACAAGGCGCACTACGCTCTGGGCGAGACGGCGCTGATCACCGGGAGCGGGTTCGCGCCCTCGTGCAATCTTGTCGTGCGCGTAACGCGCCCCGACCTCTCGGTTGTGAGGGGCGATGGACAGAACGCTCCCGGCAGCGACGAGGTCGTCACCGACGCCGCCGGCAACTTCGCCTACGCTTATGTCGTGACCGACGTGGCGGGCCGCTGGTACAACTTCGACATCGTCGGACAGGGAGGCACTCTCGCCGGCGATCTCTTCAGCGCCGGCCCGATCGTCTGGACGGACAAGGGCGACTACAAAGTCGGGGAGACGGTCACCATCAGCGGCCGCGGCTGGCAGCCTGGGGAGACCGTCTCGATGAATCTGCACGGGACTCCGAGCCTCGGCCCCGATCGCATGATCTCGGCCATCGCCGACGCGGACGGCGCCTTCGTCAATACCGATTTTTCGGCCGCCCCTCAAGACCTCGACGTGAACATCGCCCTGACGGCGAGCGGCTTGACGTCCGGCTCGACGGCCGTCAACTACTTCAATGACGCGGCCGCCTTCGTCAAGATGATCGACACCAACACCAAGAGCACGAGCGGAAATTCTTCGATCACGCTGACCGTGCCGGCCGCCGGCGTCGCCGCCACGGACAGCATCATCGTGACGCTGCAGGCCGGATCCTTCGGCGGCGCGATCGATTGCTCCGACACGGTCAATGGCGCGACCTACAACAGCGATATCTCTTCGCCAACGGGAGCCACGCGCATCGCCATCGTGTCGAAGCATGGCTCTCTGGCCCTGCCCGGCGGCACCGTCATCACCTGCACCTATCCCGGGTTCTCCGGCACCTCGACGGCCAGCGCCTACGAGTTCTCCGGCCTCGCGGCGACGGGGACGCTCGACGGCACCAACCAGAACTCGGGGTCGGGCAGCGGATCGGTCTCCTCGGGTCTGACCGCGACGACCGCCCAGGCCAACGAACTGGTGTTTGGATTTGTTTACGTCCCCAACGCGTCGCCGGCTCAGACCTTCACGCCGGCCACTTCCGGCGGAAGCCCGGCGGAGACTCCGTACAACCCGCCCTACACGTCCCTGACGGCGGCCGGCACGCAGAAGCCGATGTACCGGATCGTGAGCAACGGGCCGCGGCAATACGAGGCCAACGGCACGATCACCGGCAGCGGCGGTTGGAAGGCTCAGATCGCCACGTACCGATCGGCCGCCGTGCCCACCCCCACGCCGACCGATACAGCGACGAACACGCCGACGAACACGCCGACGAGCACTCCGACCGACACGCCGACGAGCACGCCGACGAGCACACCCACGAGCACGCCGACGAACACGCCGACGAGCACGCCGACCGACACGCCGACGAACACACCGACCGACACGCCGACGAACACACCGACCGACACGCCGACGAACACGCCGACGAGCACTCCGACGAACACACCCACGAACACACCCACGAGCACGCCGACGGACACGCCGACGAATACCCCGACCGACACGCCGACGAGCACGCCGACGGACACTCCGACGGACACGCCGACAAACACGCCGACGGACACTCCGACGGACACGCCGACAAACACGCCGACGAGCACGCCGACGGACACGCCGACCAATACGCCGTCCGTTCCGACGAACACGCCCACGAGGACGCCGACGAGCACGCGGACATTCACCCCGAGCAACACGCCGACGAACACTCGGACGAACACGCCGTCGGTGACGCCCACGAAGACGCCGACGAACACCCCGACACGGACGCCGACCCGGACGCCCACGTTCACGCCGACCAGCACGCTGAGAGGGACCGTCACGTCCTTCAGCGGCACGGCCAGCCAGGTCGGAGTCGCGGAGGGCGGCAGCGCGATCGACATGGCGCAGAACTTCACCTTCGTCGGGACCATGAATCTCTCCACGGCCACGTTGACGGTTCGCAGCCTCCTCTTCGAGACGGGAGGCGCGGGAGAGCTCGTGCGGGGCGTTCCTCTGACGCTCGGAGCGGGCGGCACGGACCCGGCCGAGGGCTTCTTCTTCTCCTCGCCCTCCGGCGCGTACCCGGCCTACCGCTTCGCGGTGAAGAACCAGGATCCGCAGAAGGGCACGTGGACGGCCCACCTGAAGGTGGACCGTGCCGTGCTTGCGGCGTATCCGGCCCTGTGCGCCGGCGGCGGGAACACCTACAAGACGAACCTGACGACGACCTACGCGATCAACCCGGCCGGTGGCGGCGCATCCCTGGTGGTCTCGACGACGCAGCCCTGGAGGTGCCTGGACTGGGTCGGCGGCGACCCGACGAAGCCCGGCTCGCTCCGAGCGCCCTAACAGGCTGCTGAAAAATGGATGCGGGCGTCGTGTCTGGCCTTTTGCAACTCGCGAAGCCCAAGAGTCTCATCGGGGAGGAAGCTCTCACTTGAATGGCATCGCCAGCAAAAGGCCATCCACCGCAAGCGGTTGCGGCGGCGCGGTGCCGTCTGCGGCGTCGCCGCTCCTCCCCGATACGCCCCGGCATCGCCTTCGTCGCGCCTCCTTGCATCCGGCCCCGCGGCGCTCGCAACGCCGCCCACACCCTTTTTCAGCAGCCTGCTAGGCACGCTGACCCGGATCGTTTCGTGAATGGGCGGGGGCCGGTCCCCCGCCCGCTCCTTCTTCAGGGCGTTGAGTCGGCGGCTCCGCGGCCATGTCCGCCTTCCCCGTGTCCCAGGGCGAACCAGTGCGCCGTCCACATCCCTGCCGGTGGCCCTGGCGTGAATCGGCCGCTCTGGATAGCCGGCGAGCGCCTTCGCCGCCCTGAGGGCGGACGAGAGGGGTGGGTCAAAAGAGAGGCTGAGAGTGGACAGCACGGTTTCCGATTGCGATTCGGACGGTTCACGCACTTGCGCAATCAACATCCGGGGTGTGGATGGAGGATCGAATCTGTTCCCATCTTGTACCAAAGTCTAGGGCACTTCTCTTGCCGAGATTTTTTGTTGACGCGAACCCGAGACGCGTGATAAAAGGCGACTGAGTTTCAGCGAGCCCAACAAGCAAAACAAAGGCGTGCCGCGAGGCATTGGCTCAGGCCAGGCGTAAGGAACCGGGGAAAGTTTATGAATTCTCTTCTGAAGCGGACTTTTTTTGTACGACCAAGGTCAGGGATGCAGCCGCATCATTTATTTCAGGTCGATTCAGAGATATAAAAAAGCCGAATTCTGTAACCGAAAAGCATACCTAAGAGACTCAAAGAGACACATATGCCTGTGGGCTTGGCTTCGGCCGGAGTAGGGAAAAGGAGAAGACTGTGAAGACGATCGCGAACCGGTTTCCTTGGACGTTGAGACTGCTGGCCGTGACGGCCGTCCTGATGCTCGCCGCGTACCAAACCTGGTCGCAGTCGAGCACGGGCCCCTGCGAGCAGACGAACTACGAGAACATCCAGGCAGTCTCGCTGCACTACTTGCCCGGCGAGACGGTGTCGGTGCGCGGGCGCGGCTTCGCGCCGTCGTGCGACGTCACCATGCTCGTGAACTTCCCCGACGGGACGTCCGAGGAGGACGCGGTCACGACCGACCCGGCCGGCGGCCTCGCCTGGTCCTACGAGCTCGGCGCCGCCACCGGCGACTACTCGGTCCAGGCGGTCACCGCCGGAGGCATCTCCCTCGCGACAGCCCAATTCTCGAGCGGCATCTACGTGATGACCGACAGGTCCGATTACCGGCCCGGAGACAGGGTGACATTCTCGGGCCGCGGATTCCGGCCGGGCGAAGTGATCCGTCTCTTCGTGAGGCAGACCTGGCCCGGCAAAGCCGCGGACCGCGAATTCAAAACGGTCGCCGACCGCTCCGGCGCGTTCGTCAACGCCGACTTCGTCGTCGCGAACGGGGACCGCAACACGATTCTGTCGGTGACGGCGACCGGCCAGTCCTCGGGCCTTTCGGCCGAGGCGGTCTTCTCGGACGCCAACCTTGCGGAGGTGCAGAAGAAGACCAACCAGACGACCGTTACGCGCGTGACGTCGCTCAGCTCGACGGCCTTCACCGCGACTCCGGCCGAAGGGAACCTCCTGGTCGCGGTCGTCGGCGCCTATGGCCCCGCGAGCATCAGCATGACCTCCCCCGGCTGGACGCAGGACATCAACGAGACGGGCGCGGCGGACGCTCCGAGCCAGGCGATCTTCCACAGGATCGCCGGCCCGGCCGAGCCGACGTCGGCTCAGGTGGATTTCAGCGGCGGCACGTTCACGAGCACGGGCTCGTATACCTTCAACGGTCCCGCCAAGACGATCACCGGCACTGGTTTTAATAACGCCGGCTTCGGTCAGGGCCAGACGATAACGACTTCTAGTCCCACCAACCCGGGCCCCTTCACCATCAGCGCCGAAACCAACACGGTGATCACGGTCCTGGAACCGGTCAACACCGCCAGTTCAGCGACGACCACCATCACAGGCGTCGGGACAACGGCCACGATGACGACCTATGAATTCAGCGGCGTCCTCTCCGCGACCGATCCCCTGGACGGTACCGCGAGCACGACGGGCTCGAGCACGACGGCGACCTCGGGGCCTCTGACGCCGACTTCCGGCTCTCTCGCCGACTTTCTGTTTGTCGGGGTCAGCGCCACCAGCACGACAGGATCCCTCGTGAGCATCGGCGGTCCCAACAACGGATTCTCCCTGGAGGGTTCGGGCACCGTCAATGGCGGACAGACCGGCACCCAGAGAGTGGCTTCGCAGACCGCTGACAAGAAGTCCGGAAGTCCCGTGAACGCCATGACGGACCAGACACTCAACAACTCTTCTCCCTGGCGCGGCCAGATGGTGGCCTACAAGGCGAAGAGCGATACCACGACGGCCGTGACGAATCCGGCGACCCCGTCGGTCACGAACCAGGTCGTGACGTTCACGGCGACGGTGTCGCCCACCGCGGGGACCGGGTCCGGCACGCTGCCGGTCGGCGGAACGGCGACCTTCAAGGAAGGCAGCACGGTGATCTGCGCGAACGCGGTGGTGTCTGCGGGCGTGGCGACCTGCGCGACCTCCTTCTCGACGACCGGCAATCACAACATCTCGGCGATCTACAGCGGCGACGGCAGCTACAACGGCAGCACTTCGCCGAACTTCACGCAGGCGGTCAACAAGTCGAACACGTCGATCTCGACGCCGGTCTCCAACTACAATCCCTCTCCCTACGGCCAGCCCGTGACCCTGACGGTCACCGTGACGGTCGATCCTCCGGGATCGGGCAGTCCCACGGACGGAGCCGGGAGCGTCGCGTTCAAGGATGGCGGCAGCAACATTTCAGGTTGCGCCGGCGTCAGCCTCGTCTCGGGCGTCGCGACCTGCGTTACGCCGGCCAATCTCGCGACGGGAGCCCACACGATCACTGCCATGTACAACGGCAACTCGAACTACAATTCGAGCGCGCTCTCTTCGTCGATGACGCAGATCATCGGCGCCGCGCCCGTCGCGGGCGCGGGGTGCAACCTCGTGGTGGACGGCGCCGGCGCCGGAACTGGCGCGTACCTGACGATCGGGGCGGCGGTGGGCGCTCTTCCGAACCCCGGTCCCTGTGTCATCAACATCAAGGCGGGGACCTACAGCGAGTCGGTCAGCTTTTCGGGCTACAACAACGGGTCGCCGGCCAAGACCGAGGCGAATCGGACCGTCATTCAGCGCGACGCGTCCGCCTCCGTCGGGTCGGTCATCGTGAATTCACCCGTGCAGGACGCCTTCACCCTGGCCGGCTCGGGCGGCGCCAACTTCATCACGATCAAGGGGCTGGACATCACGGGAGCGTCGGGCTCGAACGGCGGAATCTCGGTAACGTCGGCCGCCAACGCGATCATCGACAGCAACACGATCCACGACATCGGGGGCAACGGCAGCGGCATCTCGATCGCGAACGCCTCCAATACCCTGGTCGTCAACAACCTGATCCTGAACACCACCCGCAACGGAATCGACGTCGCGAACGCGGCGACCAACACCGTTCTCGTCAACAACACGATTTTCGGAAGCGGCTGGAACGGGATTTCGCGCGCGACCGCCACCATCGCCATGGTCAACAACCTCATCGCCGGGAATGGAACGGCTTCGGGCACGACCGGCAGCCGCTGGGGTCTGATCCAGACGGCCAACGGCACCGCGGCCAGTCTCACCCTCGTCAACAACATGTTCTACAACAACGGCGTCGGCAAAGGAACGAGCGGCGGAGACATCCAGAACGTCTCCCAGACGCTCGACGCGACCGACAGCGGGAACCTGACGACGGCCGGGACCGAAGGCACGGGGGTCGCAGGCTGCGCGTTCGCCGATTGCCTGGCCACGCACACGTTCAACGAAATCTTCGTGGACACGACGACGAACAACTTCCATCTGAAGACGGCGTCTCCGATCTCGCCCGCGACCGACAAGGGTGTCAACAGCTACGTCAGCGGAGTGGAGCGGGTCCCGTCGGTGGACTTCGAAGGCGACACGCGGCCAACCGACGGCGACGGCGCCGGCGGTCCCCAGGTGGACATCGGCTACGACGAGACGCGGGTTACTTCTTCCGCGACGCTGACGGTCATCAAGCACGTGGTCAACGACAACGGCGGGACGGCGACCGCGGCGAACTGGACCCTGGCGGTCAGCTCGAACAACGGCGGGAGCGGGACAGGCAGCGCGGCCGGCAGCGAGGCCGGGACCGTCTATACCCTGCAGGCCGGGAAGCAGTACAGCGTGGCGGAGAGCGGCGGTCCGAGCGGCTACGCCGAGACGGATTCGGCCGATTGCGTGATCGCGAGCGCGGTCGCGAGCTCGAGCTACACCTGCACGATCACCAACGACGACGTCGCGCCGAAGCTGAACGTGATCAAGCACGTGATCAACGACGATGGCGGATCGGCGACGGCGGGCAACTGGACGCTGGCCGTCAGCTCGAACAACGGGGGGAGCGGGACGGGGAGCGCGGCGGGCGGCGAGTCTCCCGGGACGCTCTACACGCTGCAGGCCGGAAAGCAGTACGGCGTGGCGGAGAGCGGCGGCCCGAGCGGCTATGCCGAGACGGATTCGGCGCAGTGCTCGATCCCGAGCGCGGCCCTGAACACGACCTATACCTGCACGATCACCAACGACGACATCGCGCCGACCCTGAACGTCATCAAGCACGTCATCAACGACAACGGCGGTTCGGCGACGGCGGGCAACTGGACGCTGGCGGTCAGCTCGAACAACGGCGGGGGCGGGACCGGGAGCGCCGCGGGAGCGGAGTCGCCGGGCACCGCGTACACGCTGCAGGCGAACAAGCAGTACAGCGTGGCGGAGAGCGGCGGCCCGAGCGGCTACGCCGAGACGGATTCGGCGCAGTGCACGATCCCGAGCGCGGCACTGAACACGGTCTATACCTGCACGATCACCAACGACGACATCGCGCCGACCCTGAACGTCATCAAGCACGTGATCAACGACAACGGCGGGACGGCGACCGCGGCGAACTGGACCCTGGCGGTCAGCTCGAACAACGGAGGCAGCGGGACCGGCAGCGCCGCGGGAGCGGAGTCGCCGGGCACCGCGTACACGCTGCAGGCGAACAAGCAGTACAGCGTGGCGGAGAGCGGCGGCCCGAGCGGGTACGCCGAGACGGATTCGGCGCAGTGCTCCATCCCGAGCGCGGCGCTGGGGACGACCTACACCTGCACGATCACCAATGACGACGTCGCGCCGACGCTGAACGTGATCAAGCACGTGATCAACGACAACGGCGGAAGCGCGGTTGCCGGCAACTGGACGCTGGCGGTCAGCTCGAACAACGGCGGCAGCGGGACCGGGAGCGCGGCCGGCGTGGAGTCGCCGGGCACTCCCTACACGCTGACCGCGAACAAGCAGTACAGCGTGGCGGAGAGCGGCGGCCCGAGCGGCTACGCCGAGACGGATTCGGCGCAGTGCTCGATCCCGAGCGCGGCGCTCGCGGCGACCTACACCTGCACGATCACCAACGACGACATCGCGCCGCAGCTCAACGTCATCAAGCACGTGGTGAACGACAACGGCGGGACGGCCGCTGCCGGCAACTGGACCCTGACGGTCAGCTCGACCAACGGCGGCACCGGGACCGGGAGCGCGGCCGGCGCCGAGTCGCCGGGCACCGCGTACACGCTGCAGGGCGGCAAGCAGTACAGCGTCGCGGAGAGCGGCGGTCCTGGCGGGTATTTCGAGTCCGACTCGACCGATTGCACGATCCCGAGCGCGGCGCTGGGCGGGACCTATACCTGCACGATCACCAACGACGACGTCGCTCCGAAGCTGACCGTGAACAAGGTGACCAACCCGTCCACGGACACGGGCACTTTCGACTTGCAGATCGACGGGACGACCTACGGGTCGAACCAGGGCAACGGCGGAACGACGGGCGCGGTGCCGCTCACAGCGGGGTCGCACACGGTCGGCGAGCTCGGGTTCGGCGCCACGGTCCTGGCGGACTACGCTGCGTCGTTCAGCGGGGACTGCGCTTCCGACGGGACAGTCACACTGGGGCCCGGCGACGACAAGGTCTGCACGATCACGAACACGAAGAAGCCGAAGCTGACGGTCAACAAGGTGACCGATCCGACGACGGACACGGGCCTGTTCAACCTTCAGATAGACGGTGCGACGGCCGGCACGGGGGCGAATCAGGGCAACGGGGGGTCCACTGGCGCGGTGACGCTGGATGTCATCTCGCAGCCGGACGCCATCGCGGCCTTCAGCGACACTCTCGCGACAGGGCAGTCATTTACGGCGACGACAACGGGCTTTGTTACCGAGATCGACGTCCGCAGCCGGACGGCGACTTCCTCCGCGACTCTGTACATGTACAACGGGAACGACGGCAGCGGGACCCCGGGCAGCGTGGGCTCGCCGGACTATACGCAGACCGGTGTTTCTCTGACCGACGCGGGCGGCGACAGCTCGGCTTTCGGGTTCAGCCAGATCGTCCTGACGACGCCTTTCGCGGTCACGGCCGGCAGCCAGTATTCCTTCGTCATCCAGGGCGCCGGCATCTCGGGGACCAACACAAATCCCTATCCCGGCGGCACAAAACTGGATGATTACGCCGGGATTTCCGCCAGCCAGGACATCGCGTTCCAGGTCGTCTCCACGCACACGGTCGGCGAGACCGCGGGCACGGGGACGACTCTCTCGGACTACACGGCGGTCATCAGCGGGGCTTGCGCTGCGGACGGGACGATCTCGCTTCGTCCTGGAGACAACGCGACCTGCACGATCACCAACAAGCGGAGGCCGAAGCTGACGGTGATCAAGCACGTCGTCAACGACGATGGCGGGCTGAAGGCGGCCCCCGACTTCTCGATCACCGTGACCGGCACGAACGTTCAGCCTAGCGCCACGTTCGCCGGCGCGGACGCGCCCGGGACGACCGTGACCCTGGATCCGGGCAGCTACAGCGTGGACGAGGCCGCGGACTCCGGCTACACGAAGACCCTGGGCGCGGGCTGCTCCGGAACCCTCGCCTACGGGGACGAGGCGACCTGCACGATCACCAACGACGACAAGCCGGGGACGCTCGTCGTCATCAAGCACGTGATCAACGACAACGGCGGGTCGGCGAGCGCGTCCGACTTCTCGATGACGGTGACGGGCACGAACGTGCAGCCGAGCGCGACGTTCGCCGGCGCCGAATCACCGGGGACGACCGTGACACTGAACGCCGGCAGCTACAGCGTGGACGAGGCGGCCAACTCCGCTTACACCAAGTCCATCGGCTCCGACTGCTCCGGCACGATCGCCAACGGCGAGACGAAGAGCTGCACGATCACCAACGACGACAAGCCCGGGACGCTCGTCGTGATCAAGCACGTGATCAACGACGACGGCGGCTCGAAGACGGCCGCGAACTTCTCGATGACGGTGACGGGCACGAACGTGCTGCCGAGCGCGACGTTCCCCGGCGCCGAATCACCGGGCACGACCGTAACCATGAACTCCGGCAGCTACAGCGTGGACGAGGCGGCGGACTCCGGCTACACAAAGAGCCTCGGCTCCGACTGCTCGGGCTCGATCGCCAACGGCGAGACGAAGAGCTGCACGATCACCAACGACGACAAGCCCGGGACGCTCGTCGTGATCAAGCACGTGATCAACGACAACGGCGGCGCGAAGACCGCCGCGGACTTCTCGATGACGGTGACGGGCGGGAACGTGCAGCCGGGCGCGACGTTCGCCGGCGTCGAATCACCGGGGACGACGGTGACCCTGAACGCCGGCAGCTACAGCGTAGATGAGGCGGCGGACTCCGGCTACACGAAGAGCCTCGGCTCCGACTGCTCCGGCTCGATCGCCAACGGCGAGACGAAGAGCTGCACGATCACCAACGACGACAAGCCCGGGACGCTCGTCGTCAAGAAGCACGTCATCAACGACAATGGCGGCACGAGCACCGCCGGCGATTTCTCCCTGACCGTGACCGGGACCAACGTCCAGCCGGGCGCGACGTTCCCCGGAAGCGAGTCGGGGACGACGGTGACCCTGGACGCCGGCTCCTACAGCGTGGACGAGGCAGCGTTCTTCGGCTACGCGAAGACGATCGGCGCGAACTGCTCCGGGTCCATCGCCAACGGCGAGACGAAGAACTGCACGATCACCAACGACGACATCCAGCCGACGATCACGATCTTCAAGTCGCTCAGTCCGGCGACCGATCCGGGCCGATTCAACCTGAACATCGACGCGACAACCTACAAGGCCAACGCCGGCAACGGGGATACGACCGGCGTGGTGGGGATCAATGCCGGCTCCCACAGCGTGAACGAGAGCAACGGCACCGTTCCTCCGACCGACGTCGCCAATTACACCTCGAGCGTGAACTGCGGAGCGTTCGGGTCGGGCAGCGGGACGAGCCTCAGCATTGCGATCGGCGTCGGAGAGAACGCGGTCTGCACGATCACCAACACCGTCAACGACGCGGACGGCGACGGCATCCCGGACTTCCTGGATTGCAGCCCGACGGTGCCCGAGAACCGGGTCGTGGACCCGAACAACGTCCTGGCGGCCTACCCGTCGGTTCTCCGGTATCCGACGCTGCAGGCGGCGGTCACGGCGGCGGGCGACGATGAAGTCATCAGCATGTACGGCAACACGACGGAGAACGTCGTCGTCGGAGGCGGCAAGGATCTCCGCATCATCGGATGCGGGCACAAGGTCACGGCTTCGGTGACGACCAATCCGGTCATCACGGTGGACTCGACGGCCGGCGCCGCCAACGACGCGGCGAACGCGTTCGGGGCGGAGACGGACATCCAGATCGAGGACATCAGCGTCCTGCACGGCTCGATCGGGTTCCTGATCCAGACGACGAAGCCGGTTTCGACCGGGCTCGGCACCTCGACGCTCTTGAAGTCCGTCCGGTCCGACACCAACGGCCCCAGCAACGGCAACGGGAACCCGACCGTCTCCAACCCGGGTCACGCCATCAAGATCGAGGGGGACGGCAACGAGGTCCGCGGCGCCAACAGCCTGGGCACCAACTCCGGCGACGGCATCAACGTCACGGGCAACAACAACACGCTCAAGACGAACAAGATCCAGTCGAACAAGGGGGACGGCATCGACGTGACGGGCTCGTCGACCCTGATCAACGGGAACAGCGTCGGCGAGAAGAGCGTCGGCAACAAGATGAACGGAATCCTGGTCAACGGCGCCTCCAACACGATCACCGAGAACGACGTCTTCGGCAACACGAAGACCGGCATCAATGTCACGGGCGGCCTGAACGTCGTTTACAAGAACGATGTCGGCGACAAGGGCAAGGGCAACGGGTCCGGCGGAATCCTTGTCACCGGAACCGCCAATACGCTCGGCAGCTCGGTCACGGAGAACGACCTGTTCGGCAACACGGGAGGGCCGGCGCTCTCGGTCGTCGGCGACTTCAACGACGTCAGCAAGAACAACGTGGGCGATTCGGGCAAGGGCAACACGGGCGTCGGGATCAACGTCAAGGGGAAGGGCAACACGGTTGACCAGAACAATGTCTTCGCCAACACCGGCGACGGCATCGCCACCCAGGGGAGCGCGTCCGGCACGACGATGGTCGGGGTTCCCCCCGCGCCCATGTCCAACCAGAACCAGATCACCAGCAACACGATCGGCGACAAGGGCAAGGGCAACGGCGGCGACGGCCTCTCGGCCGGAGTGGCGGCGGACGCCGGCAACATCATTCACGACAACACGATCTTCGCCAACTCCAAGATCGGCATGAACCTGGCCGGCTCGAGCGGGCAGATCTACGGCAACAGCGTCGGCGAGCGCGACAAGGGCAACGGCACCGGCGGGATCACCCTGAGCGGGAGCAGCAACGTGGTCGGGACCGGCTCGAGCCCCAACCTGATCTACGGGAACACCGGAATCGGCCTGAAGGTCACCGGCGACGCCAACGTCGTCTTCAACAACAACGTCGGCGACAAGGACAAGGGCAACACCGGCAACGGCATCGACCTGACCGGAAAGGGCAACACGGTCGATCAGAACATCATCTACGCCAACGGGAAGAACTCGACCGGAGACGGCATCAACGCGGCCGGCGGGACGGCCGCCAGCCCGAACGTGATCTCCAACAACACGGTCGGCGACAATGGCAAGGGCAACCTCGGCAACGGCATCGTGGTCTCGGGCACCGGCAACGGGACATCCAACCCGATCGAGATCAGCTCGAACTCCGCCAGAGGCAACAAGCTGAACGGCATCAAGGTCAGCGGGACCGGCCACCAGTTGGCGAACAACATCAGCGGCGGCAACAACAGCGGGCTGGACAACGGCGACTGCGAGTACACGGTCGTGGCGAACAACTTCAACGCGGGGGGCAACCTGTCCAACGGCGTGCTGATCCCGGGCGCGGTCAACTCGGCGTTCCCGACTGGCTGCCAGGGCACTCCATAGAAGGTTCGATTCGGCGGGCGGGGCAAGTCCCCGCCCGCCTTGTTTCGATTCGAGGGGGTCGGGAAGGAGGAGGGCGGGGAAATCCCCGCCCTTGTTTTTTGGACCGTCCGTCACCCTGAGCGGCGCGAAGAATGAGCTTCAGCCTCCGGTTTTCAATCCCCGGCGGCGGAGCCAGATGTCGAGGTCGGTACTGAAGGCGTAGACCGAGTCGCCGGTTTCGTGGGCGTGCCGGCGGACCGGCAGCCTGTTCTCCTTCTCCCAGCGCCTCGCGCTGCGCACGCTGGACCCCAGGTACGCCGCGATCTCCTTCCAGGAATCCAGCCGGCCGTTCGAGCCGGGCTCCATCCTCGCGTCCTTCGTCCACCAGTCGTCGAGTTCTTCCCTGTAGGCGTGGACCGATTCGCTTCCGGGGTGGACATCGCGGTGGACCGGCAGCCCTTCCTCCTTCTCCCAGCGCCTGGCGGTGCGAACGCTGCGCCGCAGGTAGGCGGCGATGTCCTCCCAGGAATCCAGGCGCGCATCGGGACCTGCCCCGGAGAAGCCCTCATAGGGCTGCCCGTTCCGGCGGCAACACGGTGGGTCGTCCGACTTCATGACCGCTCGTCCTCGCTAGGATTCATAGATAAAGTCCCTTTCGCCCGGCTGTCAATGAGGAATTCCCCTCAATCCCGGGCGGAGGGATGATTCTGACCGGCGAGCCACCGGATCGCACCAAGATGGGGCCATAGCTTGCGTCACACGGGCCGGATATTTGCCCAACATCCCGACACTCCGGGGACACGGACTCCTGCCAAAGGCGGCCATTCCGCTGTGGCCACCTTTGTGCCTTGACTCGGAAACACACGGGACATAAAGACGGTCCCAGAAAAGCCCCACGATCGCGTATTCAAGGCGGGACGTCGCACGTGGCCGGAAGACCGGCCCCGGCCAGATCAAACCCGTATCTTGATTCCGAAGGGGCGGAGAGGTTGCCAAATGAAACCCAGAACACGGTCGCTCCTGACAATCGCCGCGGCGCTCGGCGCCCTCGTCATCGTGGTGAGCGCACTCGAGCTCGATACGTCGAAGTGGTTCCACGCCGGCGGATCCGGATCGCTCGGGCGAACGTCGTCCGCCAACGCCAACGGCTCCGCCGCCGGCGTCGCTTCCAGGCCCGGGGCCAGGGCCCTTACCGGCCGGCGGTGGCAGCGTCCAGCTTCCGGCGCCACGCTCAGCGTTCCAGGGACGTATCCCGACATTCAATCAGCCGTTGTTGCCGCCGCCGATGGGGACACCATCGAAATCACCGATTGCGCGACCTACGCGCAGGCGACGACCTTGACCGTCAACAAGGAGGTCACCATTGTCGGGACCTCCACCAGCTGTAAACCGACGATCCTGTTCAGCGGAGAGTTCGGCACGCGCGTGACGGCGGACAACGTGACGTTCGACAATCTCATCTTTCGCGGACCATCGGCAACGGACGAGAGCACGCTGGTTGTGCTTGCCGAAGGGGCTTTCGGCGACGCGCCGGATTGCTCCATTACGCCAGACCCGACAGCCCAGGGGGAGGCATGCTGGAAAGGTCTTATCATCCGGAACTCGACGCTTGATGGCGGGAGGCGTGCCGTATACGCTCATTCGACCGGCGATATCACGATAGAGAACAACGAATTCACGAACCAGCCCAGCCACACGATCAAGATCAACGAGTTCCACGGCGCGCTCACGATCGATGGAAACACGATCTCGGGCGTCGCCGGATCGGGAAAGGGCATCCTGATCGAGGGGGAAGATTCCAACGACGAGCATTCCGGGACCGTGACCATCACGAACAACGCTCACATCGGCAAGACGAACTTCGTCGTTTACAATGCCTGGGATAACCCGTTGGATCCTCCTAAGAGGGTGAGCCTGACGATCGCCAACAACAGCGTGTCACAGTCCGGATCAGCGACCCAGAGCAACGCGATCGTGCTTTATGAGTCTCCGGACTATCGGAAACTGACTTCCGTCACGATCACCGGCAATGACATATATGACGCGGGACGGGGCATCATTCTGGATCACAGCGATTTCGCAGGGGCATGCACGACGCTCGGCGATCCGACGTGCCCCACGGCGGGCCAGATCGTCGTCGAGAATAACGTCCTGTGCGGGTTTGCCAGCTCGGACCTGACCCCGGCCATTCCCGTCGCCGGTAGCGGCATTCTCAGCGACGACAAGGCGATCGGCGTCAAGGGCCCGCCCGCGAACCATGCCATTACGACGGACGCGTTTGGCACCACGCTTGGCTCGTTCGGCGTTCCGTACGTGTCGCAAGTCAACTACGGCTGCGGAGGACGGCCGATCCCGACGGCCTGCGGGAGCACCCACATCGACGTCAGCAGCCTGAGTTGGTCGGTGCAGTATCTCATCGATCAGAGCCAGACGGTTCCAACGGTCGGCGGTTTCTCGCAGTTCGCCGATCCGCGCAACAACCGCGGTCTGGCGTCATCGCCGGACGGCCGGTATCTCTATGCTGGCTACAACAACCCCAACGGCTCATTCACGACAACCGGGCACAACAAGCAGGTTCGCAAGATAGACACGACGCAGACGGACTACACGGACGCGACCGTCGCCATCCTCCAGGGGAACCGCGGCAAGGCCCTGGCCACCGACGATCTCGGGCGGGTTTACATGGCCGAAGGGTCCGACACGGACACTTTGGATGGGCCGGGAATCCACGTTTACGATGGAGGCCTGGGCACCAAGTTGGCCGATATCGGAGTGAACGTAACCACGGAGCTGGCCAAGCCCGAAGGCGTGGCCACGGCTCGAGAGGGCGGGGTGTTGGCCGTGTACGTGACGGACAGAACGAACAAGACACTGAGCCGGTTCGAGGTCACCGAAGGAGCGGGCGTGACGATCACAGCCATCACGAGGGCCGGATTGGGCGGTTCCGGCAAGATCTCGATTGCGGGAGCGAGCGACCTGCGTGGAGTGGCCGTTGCCCCCGACGGCACGATCTGGATGGCCGACGTCGCCGCCGGGAAGGTGTTCCGGGTCAACAGCGACGGAACCGGCTTGACGTCGGTGTCGGTGACGAAGGCCATGGACATTGCGTTCGATGACACGCAGGCTTTTGTCAGCCGGAACACAGACCGGAAGGTTACGGTCCTGAGTCAGGCGGACATGAGTTTTGTCGCTGAGTTGACTCCGCCGTGGAGCAGCCTGGCGCTTGATGAAGATGGACAGAGTGGAGGAGGTGGGCTGTCCGGCATCGTGATTGGTCCGTGCAGGCAGCTCTACGTGACCAACGAGGCCGGCCAGACTCTCGACGAGAAGTCCCTCTACGGGCGAACCGACGCCGAGAGCGGTTTCGTAGGCATGGTCTTCTACCAGGACGCGAGCCACGACGACAACGACCCGATCCTGCGCGCGTTGGGGCCAAACCCGCCGGCTCCGACGGACACCCCGACGGTGACGCCGACGGATACGCCGTCTGACACGCCGACGAACACGCCGACGAGCACGGCGACCGGCACTCCGACGAAGACTCCGACTGTGACGCGGACCGACACGCCGACGAGAACTCCTACGAAGACCCCGCCGGACACGAAGACCCCGACCAACACGAAGACCCCGACCAACACGAAGACCGTCACGCCCACGAAGACGTTCACTCCCACGAAGACGTTCACGCCCACGAGTACGCCGACGAACACTCCGACTCGGACTCCCACGCCGACGCCGACTCCGGTTCCCGGGACGTGTCCCTCCTGTTCGACGCCTGCCGCCGGGCCGAACCCGGTCACCGTGACAAACTGCGCAATGGATCCGAACATCACGACGACGAGCACGTGGACGCAGATCAACCTGCCGGCGAAAGACGTCGTCCTGCGGTGCGGTCTCTCTCAGCGGTCGGGCACGAACGGCGTGCGAATCATCGCCCACTCGATCAGGGTGGAAGGGCCCAACGGCTCGATCGACTCGGCGGGCACGGCCGGAATCCAGCTGATCGCCGGCTCGGGCTCGGGCAACTGCAACGCGAGCGCCACGGTGGATCTGGAGTCCACCACGGTCAGCGACGCGAACGGCAACGGGGACGTGAAGGTCACGGCCTGCGGGGACATCCTGATCAACTCGTCGCCCATGATCGCGTCGGCCGGCGCGACCGTCTCCGTGGATTCGAGCGCCGGGACCGTGTGCGCCACGGGCGACACCTTCTCCGGCAACGTCGTCTCTTTGACGGCGAACGGGAACCTGACTCTGCACGGCTGCAATGTGACGACGGCCGGTCCACGCGACTCTGTCAAGCTCGTCTCCGACAACGGGAGCGTCCTGGCCGGTGGAGCGTTCTGCGATCCCAACTCCTTCCATGCCGGGGTCGAATCCAACATGACCGTGACAGCGAAGCAGCTCGTGGACCTGACGAACGCGTGCGTCCACATCGCCGAGAACATCGCGATCACGGCCTCCGGCGCGGGCTTCAGCTGCGGGAACGACGTGATCATCGACCTGACCAATTCCGAGATCCGCAATGGCTTCGGCAAGACGGGCTTCATCAAGGCGAGCGCCTGCTCGAACTCGGGGAAGATCAAGATCACCGACGCGGTGCTGGTGGACGCGGGCGCCAAGGGGGGCGGGGTCGATCCGAACGCCGTGGCGAGCTTGAACGGCGGCAAGGTCACTGCAACAAGCTGCGCGGCGATCTTCCCCAATCCGCCGAACCCGGGCTGCAACAGCGAGCCCATCAGCTTGACGGACAACCCTGTATGCGCAAACGAGACCGACCGGCAGACGAACCATCACGTGACCGGCACGCCGAAGGTCGATCGGTAGACAAGAGGAGTCGTTTCCCGGACGGCCGGGATCGGATGTGGAGGGGGGAAGAGAGCCGGCGCCGCGCTCTCTTCCCCTTCCCTTTCTACGCGCGATGCCACTGCAGCTACACGCCCTGACCCCACCGCGCGCCTTTGTTCATTCCGTGAACTGTGACGCCACGGAATCGCGCAATACGCTCCGACGCCTCAGCGGCGCGCCGCGCTCCTGTTCAAGCAGTGTCTAATCCTGGCGATCTCTGCGGGGCTTGGACTTTGGTCCAATAGACAAAGGTGGAGTTCCGCTGATACAAATCGGTGTTCAGAGTCAGGGGTGGAAGTGACAAATGAAGGGGGACCATATGTTTAGAGCGGCGCTCCAGAGGATTTCGCTTGTATTGGCGTGTCTCGCGATCTGTTTCCTGTTCGTTCCCGCGATGGGCGCGGCGACATTCATTCTCAGCTCGTGTCCCGTGGCATCGACGTCGGCGGTGTACAACTACAACAGCCCCGCCGATGACTTCGTGCTCCAGTGCGCGTTGATCCAGGGATCGGTCAACATCACCGCGCATTCGATCACGGTGGACGGCTTCAACGGAGGCATGATCCAGACGGCGCAGAAAGAGGGGATGGACCTCAAGGCCTACGTGAACAACTCCTCGAACCCGGCCTGCCTCGCGCCGAACGTGGACGGCGCCGACATCCGGATCATCAACGCGACGCTTCAGGACGACAACAGTAACGGAGGCATTCGCTTGAAGGCCTGCGGCAACATCGCCGTGGATCCCGCTCCGGGCGGCGGCGTGTCATCGGTGACCTCCGTTGGAGCCGAGATCCGATTCGATTGCTACAACGCGGCTCTCCCGTGCACGATCAGTGTCGCCTCGGCCGAATTCCATGGCAACCGAATCGTGATGTTCTCGCAGGGCGACCTCACGTTGAAGGATTCCGTCTTCGCGACGATCGGGCCCCGCGACCAGCAGACGTTCGTCTCGCTCCTCGGGAGCGTCCTTGCCGGAGCGGTGTGCACGAACGACGAGTGTCATCCCTGCGAACCGGCATGCACCAGGAACAGCTTCAGCGGAGGCATCGAGAGCAACTTCTTCTCCTTCGCCATGAAGTACATGGATTTCAGCGGAGACTGCATCGACATCGCCGAGAACATCACGATGGCCGCGCTCGAGACGAACCCGGCCGGAATCTGCAACAACAAACTCCCGGAGCCTCCGGTGGGCGTGAACGTTTCGGGAGCCGAGATCCGCGACGACTTCGGCAAGACCGGGTTCATCGCGATCACTGCTCACCCGGCGTGGAAGAGCAACTGCTCTCGGCCTCTGAAATACGACGAGATCGGCTTCAACGGACTCGCGGGCGACGGAACGGTCAGCATCGACAACGCGATCCTCGTGGACGACGGCGCCCAGGGCGGCGGCGTGGATCCCACGCAGGTCGCGAACATCAACGGCGCTCAGGACATCGTCGCGGGCAATTGCGCGGTGACCCCGACCTGCAACAAGCGGCCGATCCCGGCCCGCGGCTCGGTCGCCGATCAGGCCTCGCGCGCGGTCCATCACGCCACGGGCGTCCCGAGGTGCGACTCCTAGTCATCCCTTCCCTGAAACTCGATTGGAAGAGGGCGGTCACCTACCGCCGCCCCCTTTCCATTATCTCGTTCTTCACCCTCTCCCGGCGGGAGAGGGAGGGGGTGAGGGGCCTGGCCCCGCGCGGCCGCTGCACGCCCTGACCCGACCGGCTTGGAGGGATCGTGTAACCTGCATGGCCTCACGATCGTCTGAGGAACAGGCTTCACGCGTCCGTGAGGAGGATCGCCACCATGCATGTCGCAACCGCGATGGCCCGGCCGCGGATCGGCGGCAGGCGGTGCGGGCGGTCCTTCCCCGCGCTGTTTCTCGCCCTGGCGCTCGCCGGCGCAGCCGCGCGGTTGGAGGCCGCGATGACCGTCACCCTCGACGCCAGCCCGCCCGGACCAGCGCCGGTGGGAACCATGATCGCGTGGACGGCGGAAGTGGCCGGCGCCGGATCGAGCGATCTCTGGTACCGCTTCCGCGTCCGCGATCCCGGCGGCGCCTTTCGCGTGATCCGCGACTATGGGCCCTCGAACACGCTGGACTGGACCTCGATCGACGAGGGCGAGTACGCGCTCGAGGCGTCGGTGCGGGACCTTGCCAGCCTCGAGGTCGCGGCGGCGCTCTCTCCGATTCAGATGGAGAGCCGGGTCGAAGGCGGGCAGACCTTCGTCAGCCCGACCTCCCATCCGCTGGTGTTTCTGTACAGCACCCCGGGCTGCGACGGAGGACAGGCGAGGGTCCGGGTCGAGGCGGCGGACGGCTCGGCGCGGTACACGCCGTACAAGCCGTGCGTGCCAGGGCAGAGCCTGAACTTCCATGTCGCGGGCCTCGCGGCCGGCGCGTCCTATTCGGCCAGTCTCACGCTGGATGGAGGGCGGGAGGCGGTCCCGGGCTCGTCGGTGACCATCACGGCCGGCGACGTTCCTTCCGGTATCGCGGCTCCGCTCGTGATCCAGGCGGCGACGGCTCCGGGCTCGGAGAGGGTCCTGCTCCAGGCGCCTCTCTATCAGCCGGCCGTCGCGACCGACCTGAACGGCGCCGTGTTGTGGTTCGGTCCGGCTGGCCTCGCCTACGTCACGAGCCCGGCGCCGGGCGGGACCTTCTTCGGCCTTGCCGCGCCGGGGACGGGTCCCGATACCGAGGTCGTGCGCCGATTCGATCTGGTCGGGATGACCGTGCAGGAGACCAACGTCGCCCGCGTCAACGAGCAGCTCGCAGCGCTCGGGAAGCGGCAGATCAGCGGATTCCACCACGAAGCGAGGTCCCTCGCCGACGGGAAGACAGCGCTCCTGGCCGACGTCGAGCAGATCCTGACGGACGTGCAGGGTCCCGGGCCGTTGGACGTGATCGGCGACATGATCCTGGTCCTCGACGCCGATCTGCAGGTGGTCTGGACATGGGACACGTTCGATCACCTGGACACGTCCCGGCCGGCGGTGCTCGGTGAGACGTGCGTCGCGAACCCCGGCTGCGCGACCCACTACCTGAGCGTCGACGCCAACGATTGGACGCACGGGAACTCGGTCGTGGACACTCCCGACGGCGCGCTGCTCTACTCGAGCCGGCACCAGGACTGGCTCATCAAGATCGACTATCGCAACGGCGCCGGCTCCGGCGATGTCCTCTGGCGGCTCGGGAAGGACGGCGACTTCGCGTACGACTCGACCGAGCCGTACCCCTGGTTCTCGCATCAGCACGACGCGACCTATGAGCCCGGCGGCCGCTCGACGATCACCCTGTTCGACAACGGGAACACTCGCCTGGGCGTGGACGCCGGGGCGGCGAGCCGCGGGCAGGCCATCCAGCTGGACGAGGAGAATCGGACTGCCCGCCTCGCGTTGAACGCGGACCTGGGCGTGTTATCCGGGGCGCTCGGCTCGGCGCAGAAGCTGCGGGACGGCAGCTATTCCTTCGACGCGGGCCTCGTCTCCGACCCGGACGGACTGTTCAACTCGGCGGGCTTTTCGATCCAGGTCGATCCCTCGGGAAGCCAGGTCCTCTCTTCGATCAAGCTGCTCGGGCCCGTCTATCGCTCGTTTCGGCTCGCGGACCTGTACGGCCCGGTCGACGCCCCCGCCCGGACCGCCATCCGAACCGTCGTCACCCGCGAATAATCCGCTCGTCCTCTCGAGCCGTAGGCGAGGGCCTTGCGCCCTCCCGCCCCCGGCGGCCGCGGCCCCAAGGCCGATCCCGGACCAGGGTCTTCGACCAAAGTCCAATTGATTTGCTCTCCACGAAGCGATTCAATAGAAGGCCAACAACTTCAACCCACGGATCGCGCTCGCTTTGCGCGGAAGGACCCACATCATGAAGGCAATTCTGAGAGTGCCCGCATGGAAGGCATTTGTGGCGGGGGCCGCGAGCCTGTTGCTCGGGCTGTATGGTGTGTATCGCCTCGACGCGAGTGTCCTGCGTCTTCCGGCGATCCTGGCTGGAATTCACGCCGATCAGGTCCCGGTCGCGAGCGCGAGCCGCGGCGGGCATTCCGGCGCGGCCGGGGCGGCGATCGCCTCCCCGCGCAAGTCGGTCCGGCTCGCGGCGCTCGCGGAGGGTCCCTGCGCCGCTGTCGGCTCGGAGAGCCTTCAGACGGACAAGTCCGAGTACGCGGCCGGCGAAACCGTGCTCGTCTCCGGAAGCGGCTTCTCGCCGTCCTGCGAGGTCACGGTGCGGATGACCGCGCCGGACAGCTCGGTCTCTTCCGACAGCGCCACGACGGGCGCGGACGGCTTCCTGTCCTACGGCTCCGCGGCCGGCGCCGCCGACGGCGCGTACACCGTCGAGGCCCTCGGGGCCGGCGGCGCCGCGCTCGGCAGCTGGACCTTCAACGTCGCCGCCCCTGTCCCCTGCGGCCAGCGGTACACCGAGACGCTCCGAACCGACCAGCAGGGCTATGAGCCGGGCGAGGTCGTCCACATGGCGGGCGCCGGGTTCGCGCCCTCCTGCGGGTTCACCGTCAAGGTCACGAGCCCGGACGGCTCCGCGAGTCTCGGCTCGGTCGCGTCGGACGCGGCCGGCAACTTCGCCTACGACTACCCCCTCGTCAACGGCATCCGGGACTATTACAAGGCGTCGGCCTACGCCGAGGACGGCGCCTTCCTGGCGGGGACCGGTTTCACCGACGCCGTCGCCTGCAACCTGACGGTGGATCCCGGCATGGCGGAGGTGGGGAGCAATTTCCAGACGATCCAGCACGCGGTGGACAACCTGCCCAACCCGGGGCCCTGCATCGTGACGGTCAAGGCGGGGACGTACGCGGAGCGGGTCAACATCGTTTCCAAGAACTTCTCGGCCGCGTCGGACTCCCAGCGGATCCTGATCAAGGCGGACGCGCCGCTGTCGGTCACGGTGAATCCCTCGAGCCTCAGCGGCACGGCCGGCGCCTGCGGCGGCCTGAGCAACAGCGCCTACGGATTCTGCTTCGGCTCGGGTTCAGCCGCCACCTTGAACGGATACATCACGATCAGCGGCTTCCAGGTGACGGGCGGCACTCGGCATGGAATCGAGTTTCACAGCACGAGCACTTCCGTTCACTCCGGTCACGACATCACGGTTGACAGTAACTCCATCTACGCCAATGGCAGCGGATGCGGTACCGGCACTTGCCACGGCATAGACTTCACCGCCGGCGCCACCCGCACATGGATCGTCAACAACCTGATTCGCGACAATACTCGCTACGGAATCAGCAACGCCTCCAATACTGGTCAGCTCTACATCGTCAACAACACCATTTACGGAAACGGCTGGGGCGGAGTGGGCAGAGCGGCGAGCTCGCCCGTCACCCTGGTCAACAACCTGATCGTCGGCAACGGCACGGTGACGAGCGGGGTGGGCAACTGCGAATGCGGACTGGGACAGAACAGCAGCGGAACTGCGGCGCCGATCGTTCTGAAGAACAACATGTTCTACAAGAACGGCAATGCGGGCGGCTTCACGGACATCCAGACTCCCTCAAACGTCCTCGACGCGACCGACAGCGGGAACCGCACGACGCTCGGCACCGAGGGGACCGGAATCGTGGGCTGCACCTTTTATTCGCCCAGCTATGCATCCCCCTGCTCGAACACGCACTCCTTCGACGAGATTTTCGTCGCGTCAGGCTCGGGCGACTTCCACCTGAAGACAACGACCTCGCCTTTGCCGCGCTCGCCGGCCGTTGACTTCGGCGTCAACAGCTACGTGGACAGCGGGCTCGAGTGGGTCCCCGGCACGACCAATACGCGGGGATGCCCGGACCTCTGCGCGCCGCAGGGGGACTTCGAGGGGGATCCGCGCCCGGCGGACGGCGACGGCGACTCGACGGCCACGACGGACGCCGGCTACGACGAGGTCGCGAGCCCTGTGACGCCGACACCGACGCCGACGGACACTCCGACGAATACTCCGACCAGTACGCCATCGAACACGCCGACGGCGACGCCGACGGACACGCCGACCAATACGCCGACGAACACTCCGACCAATACGCCGACGAACACGCCGACGGCGACTCCGACGGATACGCCGACGAACACTCCGACCAATACGCCGACGAACACGCCGACGGCGACTCCGACGGATACGCCGACGAACACTCCCACGGACACGCCGAGCAGTACTCCCACGGACACGCCGACCAGCACGCCCACGCCGACTCCGACGGACACCCCGACTCCCATCCTCCCCACGGCGACCCAGACTCCTCCGCCGACGAATACTCCGACCAGCACCCCGTCGCCGATTCCGACGGACACGCCGACGAACACGCCGGTACCGCCGACGAACACACCGACGAATACGCCGGTGCCGCCGACGAACACGCCGACGAACACGCCGATGCCGCCGACGGCCACGCCGACTCCGACTCCGACGTCGGGCGCGCCTCTCTGCGCCGCCTGCGCGGCTCCGCCCGCGCCTCCGGCCGGCAACACGGTGACGGTGTCCAACTGCTCGGCGGATCCGAACGTGACGACGACGAGCTCGTGGACGCAGATCAACCTGCCGTCGAAGGACGTCGTCCTGCAGTGCGCCCTGCTCGAGCGCGCGGGCACGACGGGCGTGCGGATCATCGCGCATTCGATCAAGGTGGACGGGCCGGCGGGCGGTTCCATCAGCTCGACGGGCAAGGCCGGCATCCAGTTGATCGCCGGCTCCGCCTCGGGCTCCGTCTGCGACGCGGGCGCGACGGTGTACCTGGAGTCCACGGCGGTGACCGAGAGCAATCCCAACGGGGACGTGAAGATCTCCGGCTGCGGGGACGTCGTCCTGAACAACTCGACGGTCTCGACCGGGAGCGCGAGCGTCGCGGTGACGTCGAGCGGCGGGAAGGTGTGCGCCGTGTCCGATTCCCTGACCGGCAGGGCCGTCTCGGTGACGGCGAGCGGCGACCTGACGATGCACGGCTCCACGGTGACGATTCCGGGCCCGGCCGACGCGATCAAGCTCATCTCCAGCAGCGGCAGCGTCTTCGCCGGCGGAGCGGCCTGCCCCAACAGGTTCCAGGGGGGCGTGGACTCCAACCTGATCGTGACCGCGAACGGGATCGCGGACCTGACGGGCGCGTGCGTCCAGGTGGGAGAGGACATCACCGTCACCGCCTCCGGGGCGGGCTACGCCTGCGGCAGCGACGTGATCGTCAACCTGACCGGTTCGGAGCTGCGCAACGACTTCGGCAAGACGGGCTTCATCACGGCGAGCGCGTGCGCGAACCTCGGGAGGATCGACATCACCGACGCTGTCCTCGTGGACGCCGGCGCCCGGGGCGGCGGGGTGGACCCGAACGCCGTGGCGAACCTGAACGGCGGAAAGGTCACGACGGCAAGCTGCCCGGCGGTCTTCCCCAATCCGCCCAACCCCGGCTGCAACACTCAGCCGGTCAGCGCGACGGACCACCCTGTGTGCGCCGACGAGACCGACCGCGCCGCGAACCACCACGTGACCGGCATCCCGAGGGTGGACCGCTAGACGGGAGTCCAAGGTCCAAGGTCCAACGTCCAACGTAGAACCGGGCTACCTTGGACTTTGGACTCTGGACTTTGGACTGGTCGCCCCCTCCCGCCCCCGCTCATTACTCCGAGGCGTCGAGACCGCGCCGGATCTCACCCCGCCGCGCCGCCGACGATCAAGTCCTCCCCGGTCTCCCGCGCCCCTTCACTGCTATACTTGCAATGCATGTATTTCAAGTGAGGCGCCATGTCCACCTCGATCTCCTTAAGGCTTGACGATTCCACCGCCCGAGCTCTCGAAGAGCTTTGCCGGATGACGGACCGGCCGAAGACCTACTTCATCGAAAAGGCCCTCGAGTCCTATCTCGCGGAACACGCGGACTACCAGGTCGCCCTCGACCGCCTGAGGAACAAGGACGACCCCGTCATTTCGGCGGCCGAGTTGAGGAAGCGGATTGCCCGCGGCAAGGATTGACTACAAGGCCTCGGTCGCGGCCGACCTCGCCGAGATCGACCCGTCAACGGCGCGGCGAATCGTGAACAAGATCGAGCGGGCCCTTCGCGCGGAGGGGGCGACAGGCAAGGCCCTGACCGGAGAGTTCGCCGGCCTGTATCGCCTGCGAGTCAAGGACTATCGCGTGACCTACGCCCGAACCACGGAAGGCTACCTGGTCCTCCGGATCGGTCTCCGCCAGGACATCTACGAGAAGGGAACGCCCTGATCCTCCCTGCCCTCACCACCCCCCTGTGCCGTAGGGGAGGGGCAACGCCCCTCCCGCCCCCGGTCGTCCCGTCGCCCCGGTCGTTCCCCTCGTTGCCGTAGTTGCCGTAGGGGAGGGGCAACGCCCCTCCCGCCCCTTCCGGTCACGCCGACTCGTCTTGCCGGGCTCGGTTCCGTGCCGGGATCCAGGTCCGCAAGCCACACCTCCCCGCGATCAGGCATCGGGGTCTGGTTCGACCGCGGAGAACTCCGCGTTGATTCGCATGCTCTCCTTCCAAACTCCCCGCGACACCTCGGCGAGCCGCCGCGCGCGGAGCCGGGGGTTCGAGTCTTCCTGTTCATCTCCTCGACGGCCCGCCGGATGTACTCCGACCGCGAGATCTTGAGGGCGCTCGCGTACCGTCCGCTGGCTTCGGCCAACGAATCGGGGAGCTTCAGAGAGATTGCGGCCATCGGTGATCTCCTGGATATCCAACCTGAATGTCCCGGCCGAATATACCGCCGGGGCCCGATCGGCTCTCGTTCCTGGCCGCGCCCATCTCTCGCCACCCCGCAGGGGGGAGAGGGTCAGAGGGGGGGGAGAGGGTCAGGGTGAGGGGCGCGGTTCTCCTCCCGGGCGGAGAGCGGACAACGGAGATTCCGGCGCGTCAGGTCGGGATTCGGCGGGAGGCGTCTAGCAGGCTGCTGAAAAATGGATGCGGGCGTCGTGTCTGGCCTTTTGCAACTCGCGAAGCCCAAGAGTCTCATCGGGGAGGAAGCTCTCACTTGAATGGCATCGCCAGCAAAAGGCCATCCACCGCAAGCGGTTGCGGCGGCGCGGTGCCGTCTGCGGCGTCGCCGCTCCTCCCCGATGCGCCCCGGCATCGCCTTCGTCGCGCCCTCCTTGCATCCGGCCCCGCGGCGCTCGCAACGCCGCCCACACCCTTTTTCAGCAGCCTGCTAGACTTGGCCCCAAACCCGAAGGTCGGAAGGCACCCGGGCCTGCCGCGACGCCGGCATCCATTTTTCCACGGGTTGTTTGGACTTTAGTCTAATAGAGCTGACCTCTCCGTGGTGATATAGAACGCCGTAGTTTTCGGTGCAAAGCGCAGCCCGCCTTTTGACAAGAGGGAGGAAGTCCATGTCGAGGCTGAATCGGATACTTCCGCTCGGATAACGTGTCTCGCGACCTGTCTTGCAATCGTTCCATCGTCCGCACTGAACAGATTTCGTCGGGTTCGTCGAAACCCGAAGAGAGAAGGACCATGAAGACCATGACGAGGAGATTTCCCCTGGCGGCGAGGCTGCTCGCTCTGGCCGGCACGCTGGCGTTGATGGTCGCCCAGAACGGGCGAGCGCGGATGCACGTGCCCTACACGGGCGACGGGCTGGCGTCCGCCGGGGCTTCGCTGGAGGGATCGCGCGTCGGGTACGCCGCGGCGGTCCTTCGCGACGGCCGCGTCCTGGTGGCCGGCGGCCTGGAGGGCGGCGCGCTGACCCGCTCCGCGGAGGTCTACAACACGGCGACCGACACGTGGACGGCCGTCGGCTCGATGGCCGAAGCCCGGTCCGGCGCGACGGCCACGCTGCTGCCGAGCGGGCGCGTCCTGGTCGCGGGGGGCGATCAACGCGACGGCGCGAGCGGCGCGCTGGAGATCTTTAGCCCGGCCTCGGCACGGTTCTCTCCGGCGGGCGTTCTCGCGACTCCGCGACGGCAGCACGCCGCCGCGGCGCTGGAGGATGGCCGCGTCCTGATCGCGGGCGGCTCGAACCCATCCGCCGCCGCGCTCTCCTCCGTCGAGGTGTATGACCCGGCGACGGGCAGCGTCTCGCAGGGCGCCTCTCTCTCGACGCCCCGCGCGGGACTGTCCGCGACGACTCTGGCCGGCGGCGACGTGCTCTTCGCGGGCGGGAGTGACGGCGTCCGGGACCTCGCCTCGGCCGAGATCCTCGACCCGGAGACAGGCGTCATCGCTGCCACGACCGGGAGCCTCTCGATGCCGCGCCGGAACCACATCGCGCGCCTCCTCCCCGCGACGGGGCTCGTCCTGATCGCGGGCGGCACGTCCTCGGGGATCCCGGCCGATTCCATGGAGATCTTCGATCCCTCGACCCGGACCTTCCGGGCGGCCGGCGCGATGCCGGCGGACGGCAATCTGGAGCGGGCCGCGCGCGAAATCGAAGCCTCGCTGCTCGGGGCCCGCCCGGCGAAGCTCCTCAGCCGGACTTCGGCCGGCTCGGCGAGCGTCACGACGGACCAGGCCGACTATTCGCCGGGCCAGGTGGTGACGATCACCGGGACCGGCTGGCTGCCGGGCGAGACGGTGATCATGACCCTTCAGGAGGACCCGCCTTACGACACCCATCCGCCGCTCACGTCCGTCGCGGACGAGAACGGCAACTTCACCAACACGGACTTCGCGCCGGACGAGCATGACGTCAACGTCGCGTTCACCCTGACGGCGACGGGCCAGGTCTCCGGGATGCAGGCGCAGGCGACCTTCACGGACGCCGCGCCGACGGTCGTCGCGATCTACCCGACGCGGGCGAACGTCCAGACGTCGGGCGGTCCCGGCGTGGGGATCACTGTCAAAGGCACGGGATTCGTTTCCGGCACGACCCTGCTCACGGTCAACGGCGTGTCGCAGCCGACGACGGTCTGGGCGGCCAACGAGCTGACGTCCCTGATCCCGAACGGCTCCATGACGAGCTCCGGCACCCTGAACATCAACGTGACCGGCAGCTCGAGCGCGGACCAGACCTTCACGGTGCTGGCCGACCCCCTCTACACGGTGGACGCCTCGGGCGCGGGCGGCGCCTACACGACGATCGCCCAGGCCGTCGCCGACATGTCCGACGTCGGCCCATGGACCGTCACCGTCAAGACCACGGCCACGCCGTTCGGATCGGTCAACACGGTCCAGAATCAGCCGAACCAGTTCGCCAATACCAGGGCCACGTCGAGCTCCCAGCAGATCGTGTTCCAGGCGGACCCGAGCGGCCCCGTGACGATCGCCGGGGCCTCGTCCACGGCCGGCGTCAAGTTCACCGACGGAAAGTTCATCACGTTCAAGGGCTTCAACGTCACGTCGGTCAGCGCCGCGGCAATCCAGTTCACCGGCACCCTCGGCGCGACGTCCAACATCACGGTCCAGGGCAACGACGTCACGTCGAGCAACGACGAGGGGATCAATGTGAGCGGGTCGTTCCATAACATCAAGGGGAACGTCATCCACGACTGCAAGAACAACGGCATTCACGCCGCCTCGACGAGCGACACCGTCATCCAGGGAAACGACATCCGGGGCGACGGTTTCGGCGGAGGAGGGGGGCACGGCATCCTGGTCAATACCAACAACCCGCGGCTGTACGTCGTGAACAACCTGATCCGCGGCAACGGCCTGGACGGCGGCAGCAATGCGGGAAGCGGAATGAAGATCGCCAACGACTCCGCGGACGCGGTTTACGTCGTCAACAACACGATCTATGGCAACTCGCACAACGGCATCGAGTGCGCCTCGCCCCGCTTCCTCTACCTCGTCAACAACCTGATCGCCTTCAACAGCACGGATGCGACGAATCAGACGGGCGACCGGTACGGCTACTTCCGAACGGTGAGCGGTTCCGTCAACACGCAGTCGGTCCTGATCAACAACGTCTTCTACAAGAACGGGAAGTACAACATCGCGGGGGTGCCGACAAACACGCTCCAGGCCGGCGGCGACATGAACAATGCCGCCGCGGCGATCCTGGACGCGGGCGACAGCGGGAACCGGACGACCTTCGGCACGGAGGGGACCGGGGTCGCCGGCTGCACGTTCTCGCCGTGCGACGTCTCGCCCGTCGCGGCCCACGTCAACACCGACATCTTCGCGAGCGTCTCGGACTTCCACCTGAAGACGACCTCTCCGATCTCTCCGGCGATCGACCAGGGGACCAACAGCTTCACCCACGACGACCCCGCGGGGGGCGCCCTCGAGGAGTGGGTTCCCGGCGTGGACGGAGCCGACAACCCGCCGACGTCCCGGCCGCAGGACGGCGACGGCAACGGGAGCACGATCGTGGACCCGGGATGGGACGAAGCGGTGGGAACCGCCGTCACGCCGACTCCCACTAACACTCCGACCAACACGCCGACGGCGACGCCCACGGACACGCCGACCAACACGCCCACGGACACGCCGACGAATACACCCACGAATACGCCGACCCGTACCCCGACGGCGACGCCGACGGACACGCCGACGAATACACCCACGAACACGCCGACGGCGACGCCGACGGACACGCCGACGAATACGCCGACGAACACGCCGACGAACACGCCGACGAACACGCCGACGGCGACGCCGACGGACACGCCGACGAATACGCCGACGAACACGCCGACGAACACGCCGACGACACGCGACGCCGACGGACACGCCGACGAATACGCCGACCGACACGCCGACCAACACACCGACGGCGACACCGACGGACACTCCGACCAACACGCCGACGAACACTCCGACGGTGACGCCGACGAATACGCCGACCAATACTCCGACGGACACGCCGACGAACACGCCGACGAATACGCCGACGAACACTCCGACCAACACGCCGACGAAAACGCCCACGAACACGCCGACGTTCACGCCGACGAACACGCCTCTGCCGGACGCGGACGGGGACGGGATCCCGGACGCCCTGGACTGCAACCCGAACCAGTACGACAACCTGGTGGTGGACCCCGGCGGCGTTCTGGCGGGCTACCTGCCCCCCTTGCGCCGCTTCAACACGCTGCAGGCGGCGGTGACGGCCTCCGCGGACAACTACGTGATCTCGATGTACGCGAACACGACGGAGAACGTGGTCATCGGGAGCTCGACGGGGTCGGGTGGGAGGGACCTGCTGATCATCGGGTGCGGGCACAAGATCACGGCGGCGGACAAGAACAAGCCCGTGATCACGGTCGAGGTCACGGCGGGCGCCAACGACGGGGACACGGGAGCGGGGGAGAAGGACATCCAGATCTCCGACGTGAGCGTGCTCTCGGGCTCGTACGGGTTCCTGATCGAGACGGACAACCCGGGTGTGAACAACACGAGCACGCTGTTGAAGTCGGTCCGGTCCGACGGCAACAGCAAGTTCGGGATCCAGATTCTGGGGGACGGCAACGAGGTACGGGGCGCCAACAGCGTGGGGACGAACAAGCTGGGCGGGATCCAGGTCGGGATCACGGGGACTCCGGCGAGCGGGAACCTGCTGCGAAGCAACCGGATCGCGAGCAACAAGGGGCCCGGGATTGACATCACGGGGAACAACAACACGCTGGACGGCAACCCGATCGGGGACAAGGGAACCGGCAACACCGGCGACGGCGTGAAGGCCGCCGGGACCGGGAACATCATCCACGACAACAACATCTTCGGGAACACCGGAGCGGGCATCCGGATCACCGGCGACTTGAACCAGGCCTACAAGAACAGCGTCGGCGACAAGAGCAAGGGCAACGGGGGCGGAGGAATCATCGTCGCCGGCAACAGCAACGCGCTCGGCAACGCGCTCAACGAGAACGACATCTTCGCGAACACGGGCAACGGGATGACGATCACGGGCAACGGGAACCTGATCTACGGCGAGAGCATCGGGGACAAGGACAAGGGGAACACGGCCGACGGGATCAACGTGCGCGGTTACGGCAACATGATTGATTCGTGCGACATCTTCGCCAACAGCGGGGACGGGATAGACATCGCGGGGGGCACGGCCGCAGCGCCCAACGTGATCCAGAACAACAACGTGGGGGACAGGAACAAGGGGAACCTCGGCGACGGGATCGTCGTGGGCGCCGCCGCGGACGCGGCCAACGGAACGGCCTCGCCGGTCGAGATCGGTTCCAACACGGTCCGGGCCAACAAGTTGAATGGCATCAACGTCAAGACGGGCGGGACTGGCGCGACGACGGGCCACCAGTTGCGCAACAACGTCAGCGGCGGCACGGGGGCCTACCCGGGCGGTCAGGACAACGGGAAGTGCGAGTTCCTGGTGGTGGCGGGCAACTTCAACACGGGAGGCAACTACGCCAACGGGACTCTCGTCCCGGGCGCCGTCAACTCCGCCTTCCCGACGGCGTGCCAGGGCACGCCGTAGGTTCGGCTCTCTGACAGGGCTCACGCGCGGCGGGCTTCGGCCCGCCGCTTTTTTCTGTGCGCAACCCCCATCCCCTCGCCCCCCGCAGGGGGGTGAGGGTCAGGGTGAGGGGGGCGGCCCTCCCCGGGCTCTGTTGGTTGGGGAGCTGTCGGGCCCTTTCGCCCGCGGACCCAAGGCGGATCTCTATCTCAAGTCCGGGATCCCGCACTATTGGATCGTAGATCCCGAAGAGCGCACGCTGGCGACCCGTCAGCCGATCGGGCTCTCCCAGCGCAGGCCCTCGAAGCGGGAGAAGTCGTTGTCGAAGGAGACGAGGACGGCCCCGTGGCTGATGGCGAGGGCCGCGAGGTGGGCGTCCGTCGTCAGGTTTCCCGCCGTCCCGGAATCCGCCAGGAGAGGCCGGAGAACGTCCCAGTGCCCCTCTTTCTCCCTGACCAGGCGCGTGCTCTCGAGCGCGAGCCACGTGTCCACCTTTTCAAGCGCGGCGTCGGAGTCGAGGGGATGAGGAAAGACGGCGGAATTGACGGAGAGGCGAAGGAAACCGAGCAGCACGATCCACGGGATCCCGATCGGCTCTTCTCCGTTGACGGCCTCCTCCCACCAGCGTCGCGCCGCCGAGTGGTGAACGGAGCTCTCGTTGACCGCGTAGAGAAGGACGTTCAGGTCAACGATCTTCACTTGCGAAGCGCGAGCTTTCGGAGAATCTCCTCGTCTTCGATCTCGACCGCCCTGGCGAGGGCCTTGCGCAGATCGATCCGCGGCCCGCCCATGGCGTATGTTTTCTCGCGGTAGGGCCGGCGGCGCCGGGCGGGCGCGCGGGAGGCCGTCAGGCTGGCCCGCAGGGCGCGGTTGAGAACCCGCGTGAGAGGCGCCTCTTCCTTCTTCGCCAGGTCCTTCAGCGCCTCGAAGAGGTCATCGTCGATCCGCGTGGTCGTGCGCATCGAGGCATCATAGCATCAACGAGAATGATGCCTGCGCATCACGAACCGTCCAAGGTCGAAGCGGAGTCCAAGGTCGAACCGGAGTCCAAGGTCATCAAGGTCCCAACGTCCAAAGTAGAACCAGGCCACCTTGGACTTGGACTTTGGACTGGTCGTCCCCTCCCGCCCCTCCCGCCTCCCGTCGCCCTCGTAGACCTTGACAAAGGTCCAATTGACGGGGCTCGTCGGAGGCGCTTCAATGGAGGCCACCGGCGACACTCCTATTGACCGATTGCGCGCGTATTGCGGCAGAAAGAACAGGTCCAGATCATGACGGCGATGCTGAGACGGGCTCGGGCTTGGAGGGGATTGCTCCTGGGAGCGGCAGGCCTGCTGGGGGTCTACGGGGTGTATCGCCTCGAGGCGAGCTCCCTGCGTCTGCCGGCGTTCCTCTCGGGAATCCGCGCCGACAAGCCAGTCGCCGTTTCGAGCCGGAGAGTCCAGGACGCGGGCGCGGGTCTCAGCGGACATTCCGCGGGCGCCGTCGGCCGCTCGGCCGCCTCCTCGCGCGGCGGTGTCCGGCTGGCGGCGCAGGCCGAGGGTCCTTGCGCCGCGACCGGCGCGGAGAGCTTCCAGACGGACAAGGGCGAGTACGCGGCCGGCGAGAGCGTGCTCGTTTCCGGAAGCGGCTTCTCGCCGTCCTGCGAGGTCACGGTGCGGATGACCGCGCCGGACAGCTCGGTCTCTTCCGACAGCGCCACGACGGGCGCGGACGGCTCCCTGTCCTACGGCTCCGCGGCCGGCGCCGCCGACGGCGCGTACACCGTCGAGGCCCTCGGGGCCGGCGGCGCCGCGCTCGGCAGCTGGACCTTCAACGTCGCCGCCCCTGTCCCCTGCGGCCAGCGGTACACCGAGACGCTCCGAACCGACCAGCAGGGCTATGAGCCGGGCGAGGTCGTCCACATGGCGGGCGCCGGGTTCGCGCCCTCCTGCGGGTTCACCGTCAAGGTCACGAGCCCGGACGGCTCCGCGAGTCTCGGCTCGGTCGCGTCGGACGCGGCCGGCAACTTCGCCTACGACTACCCCCTCGTCAACGGCATCCGGGACTATTACAAGGCGTCGGCCTACGCCGAGGACGGCGCCTTCCTGGCGGGGACCGGTTTCACCGACGCCGTCGCCTGCAACCTGACGGTGGATCCCGGCATGGCGGAGGTGGGGAGCAATTTCCAGACGATCCAGCACGCGGTGGACAACCTGCCCAACCCGGGGCCCTGCATCGTGACGGTCAAGGCGGGGACGTACGCGGAGCGGGTCAACATCGTTTCCAAGAACTTCTCGGCCGCGTCGGACTCCCAGCGGATCCTGATCAAGGCGGACGCGCCGCTGTCGGTCACGGTGAATCCCTCGAGCCTCAGCGGCACGGCCGGCGCCTGCGGCGGCCTGAGCAACAGCGCCTACGGATTCTGCTTCGGCTCGGGTTCAGCCGCCACCTTGAACGGATACATCACGATCAGCGGCTTCCAGGTGACGGGCGGCACTCGGCATGGAATCGAGTTTCACAGCACGAGCACTTCCGTTCACTCCGGTCACGACATCACGGTTGACAGTAACTCCATCTACGCCAATGGCAGCGGATGCGGTACCGGCACTTGCCACGGCATAGACTTCACCGCCGGCGCCACCCGCACATGGATCGTCAACAACCTGATTCGCGACAATACTCGCTACGGAATCAGCAACGCCTCCAATACTGGTCAGCTCTACATCGTCAACAACACCATTTACGGAAACGGCTGGGGCGGAGTGGGCAGAGCGGCGAGCTCGCCCGTCACTCTGGTCAACAACCTGATCGTCGGCAACGGCACGACGGCGGGGGGCACGGGCAACTGCAGTTGCGGCCTGGGCCAGGCCAGCTCGGGCTCGGCGGCGCCGATCGTCCTGAAGAGCAATATGTTCTACAAGAACGGCAACGCGAGCGCGGGATTCTCGGACATCGAGACGCCCGCCAACGTCCTCGACGCGACCGACAGCGGGAACCGCACGACGCTCGGCACCGAGGGGACCGGAATCGCCGGCTGCACCTTCTCTTCGCCGACCTACGCGTCTCCCTGCCTGAACACGCACTCCTTCGACGAGATCTTCGTCGCCGCCGGCTCGAACAACTTCCACCTGAAGACGACGACGTCGCCGTTGCCGCGTTCGCCGGCGGTGGACTTCGGCGTCAACAGCTACGTGGACAGCGGGCTCGAGTGGGTCCCCGGCACGTCCAACACCCGGGGATGCCCCGACCTCTGCGCGCCTCAGGGGGACTTCGAGGGGGATCCGCGCCCGGTGGACGGCGACGGCGACGCGACCGCCACGGCGGACGCCGGTTACGACGAGACGGCGAGCGCCGTGACGCCGACCCCTACGCCGTCGAACACGCCGACCAATACACCCACGGCGACGAACACGCCGACGAACACGCCGACAGACACGCCGACCCAGACCCCGACGAATACGCCGACGGACACTCCGACGCAGACCCCCACGGCGACGCCGACCAGCACTCCGACTCCGACTCCGACTCCGACTCCGACAGACACTCCGACGAGCACGCCCACGAACACGCCGACGAACACGCCGACGAACACGCCGACGGATACGCCGACGAGCACTCCGACTCAGACGCCCACGGCGATTCCGACCGATACTCCGACGAACACGCCAACCAACACTCCCTCGGCAACGCCGACGAACACTCCGAGCAACACGCCGACCAACACGCCGACCAGCGTGCCCACGGCGACTCCGACGAACACTCCGAGCAACACGCCCACGGCCATTCCGAGCAACACGCCGACCAGCACTCCGACGCCCTGCGCCTCGGCCGGCCTCGGCAAGGCGATGGCCTTCGCGGTCCTGAGCACCAACAGCGCCGTCTCCTTCGGCAACGGGTCGAAGGCGACGGCGGACGTGGGCGGCGTCACGGTCGGGCTCGCGCAGAGCGGGACCTTCGGCGGCGACGACGTCCTCGCGAGCGCGGCCTCGGGCAAGGCGATCACCGGCGCCAACGGCGTGTCCGTCAACGGCCAGTGCATCACCGGCGGCGGGACGATCAATTTCGGGCAGGGGGGCTCGTGCGACGGCGGCCAGTATCCGCCCTCGGTCCGGGGCCCGGCGGAGAACGGCAAGCTCGCCGATCTCGCGGCGGCCAGCGGCCCGGGCGGCGACGCCTCGCAGCTCGCGGCGCTCCTCGCGGCCCAGCCGCCGACGCTCGTCCTTCCCGGAATGAACCTGAGCAAAATCAACGGTCAGGACGGCGCCATCAGCGTCGGGCCGGGCCTGAACATCGTCAGCCTCCCGTTCTTGAGCGCGGGTGGGAACGGGCACACCCTCACGATCACGGGAGACGCCACGTCGGTCGTCGTGTTCAACATCCCGGGCGACTTCACGGTCGGCAACGGCGGGAACATCCTGCTCGCCGGAGGGCTGACCGCGGACAAGGTCCTCTTCAACATCACCAACGGCAATCCGGGCGTGCTCGGCAACAACGTCCGCCTGGGAGGCGATACGACCACCCTCTACGGCACCTATCTCGCGGCCCACGGCGCCGGCCGTCCCTGCACCGCGGCCAACGGCCTGAAGGTCACGGGCGCCGTGATCTGCGGCGGCTCGTTCGACGCCGGCAACTCGACGAAGATCACATGGACTCCCTTCGCCGGTATTTCCTGTCTCCCCTGACCTCCGCCCGGGCCGCCCCCTCGCCTTCCCCCTCCTTTGCCGGAGAGGGAAGTGGTGAGGGCCGGCGCCGGGGCGGCCAGGTCCTCCGAGCCGCAGGGGAGGGCCTCGCGCCCTCCCGCCTCCCGCCGCGCCCCGCCCGGCGCCCGGAAGAGCCATAGCGTATAATGTAGACTTGGCCCCACAGCCGGAGCCCCGGCTCGGATGTCAGCCCTCCACGAGATCCAGCACCTCGGCAATCGCGGTTTCCACTTTCGTCATCAGGCCCTTCGGAAGGCGAGTCATGGGCCCCTTGATGAGCCGGCGGTTGTCGATTGCGCGGATCTGATCGACGAGAAGGTCCGACTGGCGGCGCAGCCGCCCGGAGGCAGGAACTCGAACCCGCAGCGGCTCGGCATCCTCCTCGAGAGTCGAAGTCAGCGGAATGATGATCGTCGAGGGGTGGCCGCACTCCAGGAGCGCTTGCGCCTGGATCACGAGGACAGGGCGCGTCTTGCCGGGCTCGGTCCCATGCCGGGGATTCAGGTCCGCAAGCCATACCTCCCCGCGGTCAGGCATCGGGATCTCGTTCGATCGCGGAAAACTCCGCGTTGACTCGCATGCTCTCCTTGCGGACCCTCCGCGACGCTTCGGCGAGCCGGCTCGCGCGAAGCCGGGCTCGTGTCTTCCTGTTCATCTCCTCGACGGCCCGTCGAATGTATTCCGAGCGCGACAGTTTCAGTGCGTCCGCATACCGTCCGCTCTCCTCGGCCAGCTCGTCAGGGAGCTTCAGGGAAATAGCCGCCATGGGTCACCTCTCTGATATCTGATATCGATATCCGATATCGATATCATCGGAAAATATACCATGCGAAGCGCCGTTGTTCCCCGCCGACAGGATGAGGGGTCTCCCACGAGCCAGGGGCTCGCACGGCGTAAAATGTAAGCATGGCCCCAAGACAGAATGGCGGCTCGGGCTGGGAGTCCGCGTGCCGCGCGGGTGGGCTCCGGGGCGTTCGGCCGGCAGCCGGGAAGGCCGCGGCAGGCGGGTCCCCCGGAGAGATCCCGGCTCACCGGACGTTCTACGACTTTAGTCTAAGGTTCTGAGCCGGTTGGGGTTGAGACACCAGGCACTCCCTGGCACCGTTTTTCGGCATCTGGCGCGGGAACGGAATCGAAAAAGTGTCAGGGAGTGCCCGGAGACTGGAGCGGGGAGGCGGGGGAGCACCTGTTCTTCCGGACAGCTAATTGACCTGCATCTGGCCACTTGGGCAGGCTTGGAGCGAGCGCGGCCGGCCTCTTCCTCCGATTTTCAGAGTCACGGCACGGCAGTTGCTCCGCAGTGGCGTGTTACCCGGTTCTGAGACAAGAGGAGGTTTGAGGTTGCGGATCCTCCAGGTGCAGGATGTCGCGCGGGAATACTCGGCCGCCCCGGCCCGATCGCGGCGAAAGCCGATCCTCGACGGACCGTCCGTGCGCCGCCGCCTCGCCCTCCTCCTCGAATCCCATCGATCTGTTCCGAACCCCGACAAAAGTCTGACAGACCATTGTCCAATTGACGGATTCTCACCAAACACGCTACAACACACTCCCGGAAAATCCGACAAAACCGAAAGCGATCACAGCCTTGGTTCATTGATTGCGCGCGCCCTGCGGCAGAAGGACAGGTCAGCATCATGACAGCTCTATTGAAACGGACGCCCGCGTGGAAGGGACTGCTCGCCGTCGTGGCAGTTCTGCTGGCCGCGTACCAGAGCTCCTCGCAGGCGAGCAGCGCCTCAGTGGCGAGCGTGCAGTCAGCCTCGCAGACGCACTACGAGACCCTCCAGACCGATATGCCGCACTACCTGCCCGGCGAATCCGTCGCCGTGACCGGGAGCGGCTACGCGCCGTCAACCGACGTCTCGATGCTCGTGAACCTTCCCGACGGAACCTCGGAGAACAATCCGGCGACGACGGACGGCGCCGGGAACCTCTCTTACTCGTACGCGTTGGGATCGGTCACCGGCGACTACTCCATTCAGGCCGTCACCGCCGAGGGCATCTCCCTGGCAATGACGTCGTTCAGCAACGGCATCTACGTGATGACCGACAAGCTGGACTACATGCCCGGCGCGGAGGTCATGATCTCGGGCCGCGGCTTCCAGCCCCTCGAGACGATCAGCCTCCTGGTCCGGCAGGTCTACCCCGGAGGAGCGGCGGACCGCTCCTACAGCGCCGTCGCGGACGCAACGGGCTCCTTCGTCAACATTGATTTCTCGCCCGGACCGGAGGACCTGCGCACGATTCTGTCTATAACCGCGACAGGGCAGTCTTCGGGTCTCTCCGCCGAGCAGGTGTTCGCGGACTCCACCTACACCATGGTGCAGAAGGTGTCCAACCAGTCGCTCCAAACGGACGTGACGTCATTGACGACGGCCTATGGTTCGGCTCCGACGCAGAACAACCTTCTCGTCGCTATCGTCGGCAGCTTTCAATCGAATACGACGAGCATGACTTCTTCCGGCTGGTCAACGGCCATCAATCAGTCCGGTGGGCCGACCCAGGGGATCTTCTACAAGCTCGCGGGGCCTAGCGAACCGACGTCGGTCGTGGCGGCTTTCAGCGGCGCGACGTTCTCGTTGACGGGGTCGTTCACTTTTACGGCTTCTCACACGATCACCGGCACGGCTGGCATTGGTCTTACAGCGGCCGGCTTTGGAATGGGGCAGACGATTACGACTACGAGTCCATCCAACCCGGGGCCCTTCACCATTTCGAACATCACTGGGAGCGGTGGGACGACAATAACCGTCACAGAAAACATAGTGACTGCCGGCGCTGCGACGACCACCGTAACCGGCGTCGGGACCACGGCGACGATGACAATCTACGAATTCACCGGGGTCCTGCCGACCGGCGATCCCTTCGATGGGAGCGGGAGTGCCACAGGCACCAGCAACGCGGTATCTTCCGGGACAGTCGCTCCGACGTCCGGCTCCTCGGCTGACCTCCTCATCGCCGGTCTGGCCGCCAATGGTGGATCCGTGACCGCGACATACAGCGGGTCACCATCAAACGGTTTCTTTATTGAAACGAGCACAAACCAGATCAACGGCGGGGGCACCGCTACCAACAACAACCAGCGGATCAACTCGCAATCGATGGACCGGAAGGACAGCGCGCAGCTCACCACGAGCATGACGATCAACAACACGCCCCCGTGGCGCGGCCAGATCGCCGCGTTCAAGGGAAAGAGCAACACCACGGCAGGGGTGACCTCCGACGGCAGTCCGACCAAGGAGGGGCGACCCGTCACGTTCACGGCGACGATGTCGCCCGTGGCCGGATCCGGCTTTGGAACCGGAACCCCGACGGGGACAGTGACGTTCACCGGCAACAATGGCGCCGGAACGATCTGCACGAACGCTCCGGTTGTGGCGGGTTCGGCGACCTGCACGACCTCAAGTCTGGCCACCGGCAACACGACCGTCAGCGCGACCTACAGCGGGGATGACAACTACATCGGAAGCATTGGCACCGTAGTTCAGAACGTGACCGCGAACGCGGCCAACTGCTTCCGAAGCCTCACAACCGGCAACTGGAACGAGTTCAGCAACTGGCAGGAGGGCACTCCGGCACCGGCCGGCGCCTGCACAGCCACCGTTTACGGCGCGGCCACGTCTCTGCCCTCGGACAACGCGATAGGGATCCAGATCCGGAGCCCTCACACGATCACGGTGACGACAGTCTCGACGTCGAAAGCGCTGACGGTCGATTCCGGAGGCAGCCTCGTGGTCGGGAGCAGCGGGATGCTGACCTTTGGACCAGGAGCAAACCCCAGCACCGCCATGGTTGTCAACGGCAGTTTCCTCGTGAATGGCACCCTTGCGCTGAACGGCTTCTCGAGTCTCTCCGTCGCCGGGACCGGTAGCGTAGCGTCGGGCGGCGTCTTGAGCGGCGGTGGTGGAAATGGGCCGGCCTCTCCGCCCGTAACGATTACCGGGACCCTGACGGTTGACGCCGGCGGCTCGGTTGTCGGCACAAACACCGTAGGTCTTTCGCTGACAGTGAATTCGCCCGGCGTGCTGACCGTCAACGGCTCGGTCAGCGGGTCCACGACCGATCTCACGATCAATTCGGGCGGCCAGGTCAACGTGTCCGGAAGCATCGCGCTGTCGGCCGTCTCGGACCTCTTGGTCAAGTCGGGCGGCAGCCTTTCCCTTTCGGGAAGTGGCACCGTCACCGGAACTCGTGGAAACGGCGGGACGGTCATCGTCGTCAATGGTGGCGGCACCGTTACTCTCGCCGACACCTCGGCGATCAGCGCTCTCGGCTCGGGCTCGGTGCGCGTTTGCGGCTCGGCGGCGGTAACCAATAGCGGCGGGGAAAACTGCGTCGTCGATGCTGCGGGCGGTACCTTGATTCTGGGGCCGAGTGCGAAGGTGGCCGGTAACAACTTCGAACTCCTAGCTGGCGGCAACCTCCAGATCGGCTCGACCGCCGGTATCACGACCTCCGGGGCGACAGGCAACGTCCAGAACACCGGAACGAGGGCCTTCAATACCGCGGCCAACTACACCTACAACGGCATCGCCGCCCAGGCGACCGGGAACGGGTTGCCGGCAACCGTCAACAACCTCACCATCAGCAACACCGCCGGCGCCGTCACCGCGACGAACGCCGCCATCACGACGAACGGCATCCTGAGCGTCCTCACCGGCGCGACCTTCCAGAAGATCGGAGCGTTCACCCTGACGGTCGGTGCCGGCGGCGTTTCCAACGCGGGCACCCTCTCGCTGAACGGCACGACCGCGGCCTGCGGCGAGGCGGACAACAGCCTCATTCGCTCGACGACCACGGGCACGCAGCGGTCCTGGTCGGGAGGCGGCACTTTCGATCTCGTGGACGCGGACGTCAAGGATCAAGCCGGGACAGCTTCCATCACCGTACAGAGCGGAACGGACTCCGGGAACAACGGAGCGAACTGGAACTTCCAGACCGCGTGCGGGACCCCGACGCCGGCGGTGACGGATACCCCGACGAACACACCGACCAGCCCGCCGACGAACACGCCGACGAATACTCCTACCAACACGCCGACGGCGACGCCGACGGCGACCCCGACGGATACGCCGACGAACACGCCGACCAATACGCCGACGAACACGCCGACGGCACGCCGACGGATACGCCGACGAACACTCCGACCAATACGCCGACGGCGACTCCGACGATACGCCGACGCACACGCCGACGAACACGTTCACGCCGTCGAACACGCCGACCAATACGCCGACGGCGACTCCGACGGACACGCCGACGCACACTCCGACGGACACGCCGACGGCGACGCCGACGAATACGCCGACGAACACGCCGACGAACACGCCGACCGATACCCCGACGAACACCCCGACGGACACGCCGACGAACACTCCGACGTTCACTCCGTCGAACACTCCGTCGTTCACGCCGACGAACACGCCGACGGCGACGCCGACGCCGCTGCCGAGCAACCTGGTGCTCCGGACCGGCAGCACCTGCACCTTCACGGGCAGCTCGAGCCGGATCATTGACACGACGTACGGCACGAGCGCCACCGCGGAGAGCCTGACGGGCGCGGCGAACAGCTTCGACTTCTACTCGACGCCCCTGAGCATCGCCGAGAATCTCCTGACCGGCGACACCGGCAACGCGGCGGTCTGGATCAACAACCTCCCGGCCGGGCCGGGCGCGGACATCATCGTCAACGTCAGCGCGACGTTCTTCGACTACGACCCGAACACCGGGGCGCAGACGGCGCTCCTCTCCACGGGGACCAACAGCGCGACCATCAACGTGAGCAACCCGCAGAAGGTCAGCACGGGAGCAGGCGCCGGTCTCGGGGCGGACTACACGATCCCGGTCGGGCACCAGCTCAAGGCGACGGTCGAGATCGACGTCACGTCGGGAACGGCCACCGACGGCCGCATCGAATACGACGGCCCGTTTGGCGCCGAGGGGGACTCGATAATCCAGATCCCGTACAACCGGACGACGGGCTGGACCTTCGGCGGCGTCTGCCCCACTCCGACGCCGACTCCGACCAACACCGCGACAAACACGCCGACGGACACGCCGACCAGCACGCCGACGAATACTCCTACCAACACGCCGACGGCGACGCCGACGGACACGCCGACCAATACGCCGACGAACACTCCGACCAATACGCCGACGAACACGCCGACGGCGACGCCGACGGATACGCCGACGAACACTCCGACCAATACGCCGACGAACACGCCGACGGCGACGCCGACCGATACGCCGACGAACACGCCGACCAATACGCCGACCAACACGCCGACGCAACACGCCGACCAACACGCCGACGAACACGCCGACGAACACGCCGACGGCGACTCCGACGGATACGCCGACGCACACGCCGACGAACACGTTCACCCCGTCGAACACGCCGACGAACACGCCGACCAATACTCCGACGAATACGCCGACCGCCACTCCGACCGACACGCCGACGAATACGCCGACGAACACCCCAACGAATACGCCGACGGACACGCCAACGAATACGCCGACCAACACTCCGACCAACACACCGACGGCGACGAGCACTCCGAGCAACACGCCGACGAATACGCCGACGAACACTCCGACGGAATACGCCGACGAGCACTCCGACGGACACTCCGACGAATACGCCGACCCACACGCCGACGGCGACGAGCACCCCGAGCAACACGCCGACGAATACGCCGACGAACACCCCAACGAATACGCCGACGGACACGCCGACGAATACGCCGACGAACACGCCGACCCACACGCCGACGGCGACGAGCACCCCGAGCAACACGCCGACGAATACGCCGACGAACACCCCAACGAATACGCCGACGGACACGCCAACGAATACGCCGACGAATACGCCGACCCACACGCCGACGGCGACGAGCACCCCGAGCAACACGCCGACGAATACGCCGACGAACACCCCAACGAATACGCCGACGGACACGCCGACGAATACGCCGACCCACACGCCGACGGCGACGAGCACCCCGAGCAACACGCCGACGAATACGCCGACGAACACTCCGACGGAAACGCCGACGAGCACTCCGACGGACACGCCGACGAATACGCCGACGCACACGTACACGCCTTCGAACACGCCGTCGAATACGCCGACGAACACCCCGACGGATACGCCGACTCACACGCCGACGGTGACCAACACGTTCACCCATACGCCGACTGAGACGCCGACGGTGACGCCGACGAACACGCCGACGAATACCCCATCGAATACGCCGACGGCCACCAACACGCCGACGGACACCCCGACGAGCACGCCGACGGCGACGAATACCTTCACGAACACGCCGACGAACACGCCGACGGTAACGAACACATTCACGAACACGCCGACGGAGACTCCGACCAACACGCCGACGGCGACGAATACCTTCACGAACACGCCGACGAATACGCCGACGAACACGCCGGTGCCGCCGACGAGCACGTCGACCAGGACGCCGACGAATACGCCGACGCAGACCCCGACGCCCACGCCGACGGGCGAGTTCTGTCCGGCGGGAACGCCGACGCGGGTGCCGACGCCGGCTTACACCCCGGCTGCCGGTTGCGCGTCCACGCCCACTTCAGGCGGCCTGAGCGCGGTCATGAGCGCGACCGCCACGACGAGCAGCGCGGCGTTCCAGAACCACGAGGCGACCTGCAGCTACCTGATCGGGTTGACGACCTACAAGAAGTACGACAACAACATCGACAACCAGGAGATCTTCGACTACGTGCAGGTTGTCATCGCGCCGAACTCCTCCCTGACGTTGACGGTGAACAACCCGCCGTGCGCGTACCAGAGCGACGCGTACTTCGGGAACGTCATCTTCTCGTTCGCCGGGGGGGTCCGTTACGGCGCGCGGATACTCGACAGCGACCAGGGCCCCGGGTTGTTCTGCACCGTGCGCTGTCTGCCGACGGCGTCGCCGACGCCGACGAACGTCGCCACGGCGACGAAGACTCCGACTCCGGTGCCGCCGACGAGCACGCCGACGAAGACGCCGACGAACACGCCGACGAACACGCCGACAAAGACGCCGACGAACACCCCGGTGCCGCCGACGAGCACGCCGACGAAGACGCCGACGAACACGCCGTCGCCGGTGTTCACGGCCACGAAGACCCCGACGCCGACGAAGACGCCCACGGCGACGAAGACGCCGACGCCGGGCCCGCATGGGACGCTGGACGTGACTTACATCGTCCACCACGTGGATGACGACTCGAAGCATCCACACCACCACAAGGTGTTCGTGGAGGGCGCCACGATCCGGGTGTTCATCCGGGGAGCCTCGTGCGCCGACAACCTGTTCGTGACGAAGCAGCCCAAGCACTGGGGCCCGATCTTCGAGACGTGCCCGTTCATCGCGAGCGGCATCACCGACGAGAACGGCAACGTCGAGATCGACGCGCCGCCGACCGGGACCAACCCGAACCTGGACTACGTGATCATCGGAAAGACGCCTCCGGGCTTCCCGGACAACGACGACGACGATCCGGACGCGCTCTACTCCGGCAAGCAGGTCAACAACCTGAAGGTCAACCAGGACAAGGACGTGAAGCTGCGGAAGGTGCGCCTCTACAACGGCCACGTCGTGCCGTGCGGCGACGACGAGGACTGGGGGACCCACCTGGTGATCGTGACGCCGGACTACATGGATTGGAACGACACCGTCGAGTTGTACCCCTTCATCATGGAGGCGGACGGCGAGTGGCAGGTGACGACTTCGATCAACCCGCCGGAAGGCTTCGTGCCCGACGAGCCCGAGATCACGACGACCGTCGCGGACGGCGACAGCGCGACGCAGTTCACGCTGACCGACGTCGGCAGCACTTGGACGGAGGTCGGGGTCACGCACAACATCCTGCACAAGGGGAAGAGGATCAAGCACACGCACAAGGTGAAGATGTTCGACCGCAAGGGAGCGGTGCGTGGCTCGGGCTGGTTCAACTCGGCGGCGGGCAACTACCCGGGCAACGCGACGGCGGCCGGGAAGTTCTCCTTCGACTTCGGTGCGAAGTTCAACAAGAACGGGACGCCGAAGGGAGACGGAGGGTTCGACTTCAACGCGGCCGGCTTCAGCTTCGACGCGACGTCTGTGGACTCGCTCGTGGTCACGAACCCGACGGCCGTCATCGGCGGGAAGGGGAAGGTCAACGGCACGGGCGGGTACAGCTTCCTGATCGTCTGCTACGACGGCAAGGCTGCCGGGGGACCCGACAAGATCCGAGTGAAGGTCTGGAAGGGAAGCGTGGTCGTTTACGACAGCCAGCCGGGCGCGGCCGCCGGCGCCGCCCCGACGACGGCGATCGGCAACGGCCAGATCAGGCTCCCGAAGTGACGAGGATCAGCTAGGGTCGCAAGGATTCTTCGATTCGGGGCGCCGCCTTCAACGGCGGCGCCCCTCTGTTTTTCTTACGGGATTTGCGAGGTGGGCGCGGAAAGGTGACGGCTATGGAGCCCTTGAGACGCCCTGCAGCGCGCGGCGGGTTTTCACCGGAGTTCAAGCGGGAGTTCGTCGAGAAGATCGTCGTGATGGACAAGACCCTGGGCGACCTGGCCGAGGAGCTGGGGATCCCGCCCGAGGTCATACGCCGGTGGACGACGCTCGTCGAACGCTCGGAGATGAACGGCTGGAAGAGCGATGAGCCGCTCGTCCCCGCCAGCCGAATCCTCGAGCTGGAGCACGACCTCGAAGAGCTGAGACGCGTCGTCACCCACCAGGCGACGACCATCAAGATCCTGGAGAAGAAGGACCGCCTGTAACCCACTCCTCCCTCTCCCGGCGGGAGAGGGACGGAGTGAGGGGCGCGGCCGAGAGCTGCGAGTCGAACGGTCAGGCTTGAAGGTCGGGGATCTCGTCGAAGACAACGACGCTGCCTTCCTCGTCCCGACGAAAAATCTCTCGCGGGAACAAGGTGTACTTCGGCACCCCGCAGAGTCTCGGCGGCAATCCGTTCATCTCGCAATCAGATGCACATGTTTCGGCTGGGTGTCCGTGAATTATCCGGGCTGGCGGAGTCCAAGGTCCAACGTCAGGCACGAAGCCCCGCCCTCCCATCCCCGGAGCATTAGACAAGGCCCTCCGAGGAGACGTCCAAGGTCTGACTTCTAGTGTCCACGGGTCCCGAGCTAGAGGGACTGCGCCGGCAGCGAGGGTTGGAGTGGCATAATACGGTCGTGGGCATGGACGAGCTTCTCAGGGCAAAGCGGGAGGAGATCCTTCGGATCGCGGCGACGCACGGAGCGCACAACGTCCGCGTATTTGGCTCGGTCGCGAGAGGCGAGGCTCGCCAGGACAGCGACGTGGACTTCCTCGTCGAGATGGAAAGAGGCCGAAGTCTCTTCGACCTGGGGGGCCTCCTGATGGATCTCCAGGAACTCCTGGATCGACCTGTGGATATTGTCACCGAGAAGGGTTTACGCGACCGCATTCGCTCTCGCGTTCTGCGGGATGCGGTCTCCCTTTGAGAACCGACCTCGAGCGATTAGCGGACGTTAGAGAGGCGATTGAACGTATCGAGAAATACGCGATGCGCGGGCGCGATGCATTCGCCCACGATGAGCTGATTCAAACCTGGATCGTGCATCACGTTCAGATAATCGGAGAAGCCTGCAGCCTGGTCTCCGAAGGTTTCAAGGCTTCCCCATCCCGAAATTCCCTGGAAGAAGATCATCGGCATGCGCAACGTTCTTGTCCACCACTATTTCGGAATTGACGAAGACTTGGTTTGGGATGCGGTCGAACGCGAATTGCCGGATCTGAAGCGAGCGATTGAAGCGAGCCTGAAAGAATCTTCGTAGGCCGATAAAATCGAATCGGGAGCGGGCATCAAGTTCACCCCCGAGTTCTGGCGGAGCTTGGCCCGGAAGATCGTCGCCGAGGAAGAGCCCCTGAGCGACCTCGTCCGGGAGACGGGAATCCCGCGTGACGTCCTGCGCAAGTGGGCCCTGGTGGAGACCAAGGCGTCGCAGTCCTACGAGCCCCCGGTCCCCGCCCGCTGAGTCGATGAGCTCGAGCGGGAAGTCGCGGAACTCAAGAGCGAGGTCGAAGGCCTGAGGTCCAAGGTCCAACGTCAGGCACGAAGCCCCGCCCTCCTATCCCCGGAACAGTAGACCTTAAAGGTCAGACTTTGGACGCTCTTCCAGTGTGTTCTGGAGTCAAGGCTGGCCGCCGCAGGCGCCTGACTTCCGCTACAGCTGAGGAGATGACCCGCTTCGGAACGCCATGCTTGCGCAGACTCTTGAGGAGGGGCTCGAGTGTCGGCTGCTCCTCGAGGCGAACGAGGTCTGCGCGAAGGCCCTGCCCCACGTACGCGCGAATGAGCGGTTGGTAGCCCGAAAACCCGAGTGCAGGAGCGACTTTCTTGAGGTCGGCGACGACATCGGAGGGTATCCGCATGCTGATGGTAACCATCGGTCGATTGGACCGGAGACGCTTGCGTAGCTTACTGATGTTCATATCTCTTCCTTTCAAGGGGTGTTGTCCTTTGCGCCGATATGATGCGAATTGACTCGTCGCGAAAGACGAATGCGACGACCAGGAGACGCCAGTTTGCGGTAAGGCCGATCGCGCGCTGCCTGCTTTCGCCTCCTCGAGTTTCGGGTTCTGAAACCCGTACGAACGGGTCGAAGAAGATCTCGCATGCCGATTCGAAGGAGACGTCATGCCGCATCAGGTTGGAAAGAGCCTTCTGAGAGTCCTAGGAGAAGGCAACGTCTTGAAGAACATGGACGACATCAACGAAACCAGAGCGTACTGGATGCATATATGCGTTGTCAATACGCACCGGCTGGCTCCCTGCGACCTCGTCCGGGAGATGGGAATCCCGCGAGAGTCGATGAGCTCGAGCGGGAAGTCGCGGAGCTCAAGAGCGAAGTCGAAGGCCTGAGGTCGAAAGTCCAGGGCCAGGCCCGGGAGCGCGCGACGTAAACCCGGCGGTTGTGCTTCGAAGGTGGTGACATTAGCCCCCCGCATGAGACGAAAGTCCAATTGACGGGAGCGAGAACAGGGCTCAAAATCGAATCGGTCTCATTACGACAAACGAAAGACACCATGCGTCAGGGCGGAGGCAGCATCGTTCAGAAGTAATCGGAGGGGTATCCAACCCCCGGGGTTGCGGCTCGTTAGGGCGGCGCTCCGAGGGGAATTGCGAGGTGGGCGCGGAAGGGTGAATGGCCGTGGAACTCGCAAGGCAGACGGAATCGCGCAGAGGGTTTTCACCGGAGTTCAAGCGGGAGTTCGTCGAGAAGATCGTGACCATGGACAAGACCCTGGGCGACCTGGCCGAGGAGCTGGGGATCCCGCCCGAGGTCATGCAGAAGTGGACCCTGATGGTCGAGCGCTCCGAGACGAACGGCTGGAGGCCCGATGAGCTGCTCGTCCCCGCCAGCCGAATCCTCGAGCTGGAGCACGACCTCGAAGAGCTGAGACGCGTCGTCACCCACCAGGCGACGACCATCAGGATCCTCGAAAAGAAAGACACCCTGTAACCGCGCCCCTCACCCCGTCCCTCTCCCGCCGGGAGAGGGAGATGAGGCCACGAGAGGCTGGACCCTGTCCCGACGACCTGAACTCCTGGCCAGTAGACAACGTCGTTGCAACGCTGTCCAATAGTGCGTCGGCACAACGATGGACGCCAACCCCATTTCGGCTGAGAGTTTCCGGACCTGCCTCGACGACAGAGACGGGAGAGGTCCCGCAAGCGCATCGCCGTCGTCGCCATAGCGGAAGGGAAGAGTGATCGGAATGGACATCGTTCTCTGGCTGATTCCCACCGTCGCGTTCCTGGCCGCGATCGGGGTGTTCGCGCGCCGTTTCAACTTCTCGATGCGGAATTCACTCCCCGGAGAGGCGGCGCGCCCCGTGTCGTCTTCCGCCGCGGCGGGTTCCGAGGCCCCGGCGCCGGCGAGTCCCGCTCGCCACGCCGCCGGGCTCCCGGCCCCCGTTTCCGGGAGGAGCGTCTCGCCCGGGGCGGCGGGGCCGGGCCACGAGTCCCTTTCGCGCGAGGATTTCGAGCGGCTTCGCGGCAAGTTCCGGATTCGCGAGATCTCGCTCCTGCCCCCCTCGCCTGACGCCGGCAACCCCGCGAAGGCGAGCCTCGAGATTCTCGTCGAGTTCGAACCGCTGACCAAAGTGGGCTACCCGGTTCTCTTCGGGCTGCGCCAGGACCTGGCCGTGATCGTCGGCCGGCATGTGGACGTGGTGTGCAAGAACAGCGCGGTGCTCGGAGGTGAGCGCGACCGGTTCGCCCGCGCGCGCGTCCTCCACGCCGCATGAGGGATTATCGGCCGATCGAGTTGTTCAGGCGCGGCTCTGTCGCGAGTACCGCATTCGGGCGATCTCGCTCCTCCCCCTCCCCGCGCCACTCCTGCGTTCACGATCAGGCCAATCTCGAGATCCTCGTGGACTTCGAGGCCAGTGCCAGAGTGGATTACACGGCTTACTTCCGGCTGCGCCAGGACCTGTTCAAGCTCGCCGGCCGGCAGGTGGACCTGATCTGCAAGAACACTGCTTCGCTCCGGGGAGCCGGGCAAGACCTCGCGCGCGCCCAGGTCCTCTACGCGGCCTGAGCCGGAGGTCTTAGACTCTAGACCTCAGTCCAATTGACCGAGCGTGCTCCGGGAGGTAAAAGCATTCGCTTGCGGACCAATTCAGAACAAAAGGCCGGTGTGCTCCTGGCGGCCGCCGTGATCCTCTTCGGCGCGTCCTACGGGCGGGTCCGGCTCGCGGCGACCTCCTTCTGCGCGCCGACCGGCCAGGAGACGGTCCGGACCGATAGCCCGGCCTATCCCCCCTCCTCGATCGTCTCGATCATCGGAACGGGCTACGAGCCCTCCTGCCCGGTGACTGTTCGCGTGGCCCGGCCCGACGGGTCCGTGGTCGAGGCGGACGGCGAAACGCCCGGAAGCGACACCGTCACGTCCGACGCCGACGGGACCTTCGCGCATTCCTACGCGCTCGGCTCCCTCGAAGGGACCTACCTGGTGGACGTCCTCCGGCAGGACGGCGGCCTGCTCGCGGCGACGCAATTCTCGTGCGGCGGCGAGGCGCGGGGTCTCCCGGCCGCGCGGACCGCTTCGACGAGAGGCGGCGTCGGCGGAACGCCCGTGGCGCCGGCGACCATCGACACGACGAGCGCCGCCGACGCGACGCAGTTCGAGCCGCAGCGCGCGGTCTGGCAGAATCCGCGCGGCCTCCACGCCTACTACGCGATCATCCAGCGCGGGACCTCGGGCGGGCTGCAGCTTTCCGAGAGCTCCGACGGCGCGAGCTGGACTCCCGTCGCGACGCTCAACGCGGCGACGACCTTCGGAGCGAGCGCCTATCCGTACGATGACGGGACGCAGCTCGTCGTTTACGTCGCCTACGGTCAGAACCAGGCCTCGTTCGTGAACGGCCCGATCTTCTACCGCAGGCTTCTGATCTCCGACGGCGCCGTCGATCCCGCCGTCGGGGCCGAGCAGGACACGGGGCGGGTCGGGTCGCACGTCTCCATCGCGCGGGACCGCAACGGCTTCGTCCACGTCGCGAAGTGGGGCGTCGACAACTCGAAGGGGCACGAGAAGGGGACAGGGATCTTCGGCAGCGCGGCGGCGGACCCCGGCGACAGCCCGACCTGGTCGGCCAACGCGGACGCGGAGACGATTTCGAGCGTCAGCACCTGGAACGACGCGACGCCGGAGCTCGGCGTGTTCCCCTCCGGGAACATCCTGGGCATGGTGTACGGGTACAGGAACGGCAGCTCGAGCTCGACCGAGATCCACGGCCTCAACGTCGTGTCGTTCAACGGCGCGTCCTACGTCTTCGGGACCCCGGCGCCCGTGGACACGCCCTTCAGCGCCAGCAACACCTATCATCCGTTCGATCTGATCGTGGACAGCACGGGGACGGCGCACGTGCACTACGTGTACGTGGCGAACACCAACGGGCCGACGAAGGACGAGCGGTACAAGAAGGCGTCCGCGCCCGGCACCGTCCAGGCGTGGGGCCCGGCCGCCATCCTCGACTCGGTTCCCGGAACGGGCTCGCTGTCGCGGTCGGTCGCCCTGAGCATCGACAGGACGGTCGTGCCGAACCAGCTCTACGCCTTCGCGCACAAGGGCACGGACACGCTCGTGCGGTGGCGGACGAGCTCGGCCTCGGTGACGGGCTGGTCGGCCGAAGACAGCTTCGACGACGGCGGCGGCGTCGCCATAGATCGCCTCCAGGCGGGCCGCGACCTGGTCCAGTGCGGAATCCCGCTCATCTACACGCGGCAGGCCGGGGGGCTGGCCGTGCGCTTCGCCCGGTTCCCCGTCTGCGCGATCGCGACGCCGACGCCGACGCCGGCGGTGACGAACACTCCGACACAGACGCCGACCGACACGCCGACAGTCACCCCGACGAACACCTCGACGCTGACGCCGACCAGCTCACCGACCAACACCCCGACGCTTACGGCGACGAGCACGGCGACGGTGACGGCGACGATGACCTCGACGCAAACGCCCACCAACTCACCGACACAGACGCCGACCGACACGCCGACAGTCACCCCGACGAACACCTCGACGCTGACGCCGACCAGCTCACCGACCAACACCCCGACGCTTACGGCGACGAGCACGGCGACGGTGACGGCGACGATGACCTCGACGCAAACGCCCACCAACTCACCGACACAGACGCCGACCGACACGCCGACAGTCACCTCGACTCAGACGCCGACGGCCTCGAATACGCCGGCGAACACGCCCACCGACACGCCGACCAGCTCACCGACCCGGACGCCGACCGACACGCCGACGCTCACACCGACGAGCACGGCGACGAATACCGCGACGAGCACCCCGTCGCAGACTCCAACCAACACGCCGACGTCCGCGGCGACGAGCACGCCCACCGGCACGCCGACCAGCAGCCCGTCGCAAACGCCGACCAATACCTCCACGATCACGCCGACGGCCACGCCGACTCTCACGCCGCCGCCGACCGACACGCCGACGAACAGCCCGACTCAGACGCCGACGAACACCCCGACGCCTACGGCGACGAGCACCCCGACGGAGACTCCGACGAGCACGCCCACCGACACGCCGGCGCCCACGAACACCCCGACGATCACGCCGCCCGTCACCGACACGCCGACGTCCACGCCGCAGCCCACGGACACGCCGACGGCCACGCCGACGCCGCAGATCGTCACGGTCGAGATCCCGGCCGACCGCGACCTCATGCTCGCCGAGGCCCACAAGATGAACAACTGGGGGGAGTGGGGGCTTCTGTGGATAAAGCTCGGTAACGGCCGCAACCGCTTTCTGGTCGGGGCCGACCTTTCGCCGCTCGCCGGCCGGGCGGCCGACATCGTCTCCGTCAAGCTGAGGCTGCGCGCCGTGTCGATCACCGGGAGCACGGCCGGCGACGACTACGACGCGCATCTCCAGGACGCCGACGCGGGTTTCGACTGGACGGAAGGGTCCGGCCGGTTCGACCAGATGTCCTACTGTGACCAGACGACGTACCACGCGCCGCCTCTGATCGGGACCGGGGCGGGCGCGACGTGGAATTGCGCGGCGGATCCCAACATCGCCGACGGCAAGAACACCGGCTGCCCGGCGGGTTGGACGGGCGGCTTTCCCGGCTTTCTCCCCACCGCCTCCGCGACCACGACCCTCTTCAACAGCCAGGCGCCGTCGTGCTCGGCGAGCCTGTCGTGCTATTCCGGCTCGGGGAGTCTCGAATGCTGGGCCCCGCTCGACTGGGACGTGACGGCGGACGTCCTCGCGTCGCTCCAGCGCGGCGTCTCGCGGCCGAGCTGGCTGATCAAGCGCACGATCGAGGCGGGCAGCGGCGCGTTCCACGCGTTCTCGCGCGAGGCGCGCTGCGTCGGCCTGCCCGACGGGCTCGGGCCGCGCCTCATCGTCACCCTGACCGGCGCGGCCCCCATCGTCGTGGACCCCCCGCCCCACTGCGACACGTACCCCTGAGGGGCAGACAGGCCCGACGGCGAGGATGAAGGATGAAGGACGTAGGATAGAGGCGGAGGAACCATGAACCCGGCTAAGGAAGAAGTGAAGCGCATCCTCGACGAAGTACCTGACGATGCGTCTCTCGAGGACATTCAGTACCACATCTACGTCCGTCAGAAGGTTGATAGGGCCATGGCCCAGGTCGATGCCGGTCAGACCGTCGGAGACGAGCAGGCCGAGGCGCGGTTTTCGAAGTGGCTCGCGCCCTGAGGTGGGCTGAAGCTGCCCTGGACGATCTCGACGAGATTGCCGAGTTCATTGCGCGAGATTCGCCCTTCTAGGCTGCGTCTTTCGTTCAAGAGCTGTGCGTGGCGGCTCGCACCTTGCGAGCCTTCGCCGAGCGCGGCCGGATCGTTCCGGAAGTTGGGGAGCCTGCGATACGGGAGATCTTCATCAAGAGCCATCGGCTGATTTATCTGACGAGGCAGAACGAGGTCACGATCCTTGCGGTCGTTCACGGCGCCCGCGATCTGGCACGTCTCTGGGGCGGTCGGTAACGGCCGGGCTTCGCCGCCGGTTCGAGGACCAGGGCGCAGGCGCGCGACGCGGCGCGCGAGCGCGGCCGCCTTTCCGGATTCGATCTCGGTCACGACGTTGCTCACCCGCGCGGGCTTGACGCCGAAGGCCTCGCCGATCTCACGCCCTCCGAGCCGCGTCAGCATCGGGTATGCGAGAATCGGAAGGGGGAGGCGGTTCGCCTTGAAGAAAAGCACGAAATCGAACAGCAAGCAGAGCAGGCCACGCAAGCCGGAAGTTGTTCTCCGGGAGGGGAAACCCGCAGCCGTTATCCTCGACATCGAGGAATACAGGGAAATGCTCGAGGAACTCGAGCAGGTCGAGGACCTCAAGGCCCTTAAGGCTCGGAAACCGCTCAGATTTCGGAGGCTCGAGGACTTTCTCGAAGAGCACGCCTCTCGTGTATGAGGTTCTCCTCGAGAGGCAAGCCGAAACCGAAACGTCGAAGGTCTAATGTCTAAGGTCGAATGTCCCCGCGCGCAACCTTAGACCTTCGACCTTAGACATAGGCCCTTCTCTTACCAGCCGCTTGCGCAGGCGCTCGACGCGGCGCGCGAGCGCGGGTGACTGTCCGGAGTCGATCTCCGTCACGACGTTGCTCACCCGCGCCGGCTTGACGCCGAAGGCCTCGCCGATCTCCCGCCCCGTCAGCCGCGTGAGCTTGCGCGCCAGGTAGATCGCCGCTTTCTTGTCCGCGCCCCCGCGGCTGCGCGACAGTGCCTCCGGCCCGACGCGCCACTCCTTCGCGACGGCCCTGCGGATCGCGTCCAGGGTCTTCCCGGCCGCCCGGCGGTGCCGAGGCGTCTCGTCACGGGCGGCTTTCCCCTCGAGCGTCGCCTGCACGCGTCTGCGCAGCTCGCCGTCCCCGAGGTACGGCCGCCGGAGCAGGGCCTCGACGTCCTCGCCGGAGCCCTTTCCCTCCGCCACGAACCGCCGGTACGCCTTCCGGGCCGCGGACCGGCCGCGCGCGAACTGCGAGAGCGTCCAGTCCACGTTCAGCCAGCCCGGCGCGGCCTGCCGCCCGGCCGCCGCGGGATAGCTGCTCCAGCGCCAGTCGCCGGCCCGCGCCGCCAGGCCGGCCCGCACGGGACTCGAGACGACGTACCGGACGAGCTCCAGCAGGTGCTTCTGCTTCTGGAGCGGCGCCGCCTTGAACCGCCCTTCCAGGACGCGCCCCCGGCGCCCGTGCCGCCGGTTGAACCTCTGCGAGTACCGCGCGTTGATCGAGTGCATCCCGCGCGACAGCGATCCGAGCGGCGTCTCGACGAGCAGGTGATAGCGGTTGCCCAGGAGGCAGTAGGCGTGGACCTCCCACGCCTCGTCCCGCGCCGCGGCCGCGAGCAGCGCCAGGAACTTCTCCCGGTCGGCGTCGTCGCGGAAGAGGCTCGTCCTCTCGCGGGCGCGCGCCGTGACGTGGTACACCGCCCCGGGATACTCGGCTCTCAGCGGACGCGCCATCGCCCGAGTGTATAACATAGGCCTGGCCCCACGGTCCCGGGTCAGGAGGCCGAGAGCAGGGCCAGCGCCGTCGGGGGATCGATCGCCGGGACCGGAGAGTCGCGAAAGCCGGAGGGGTCTCGTGTCACGATGGCTTCGCAGCCCGCCGCCGCGGCGCAGGCCGCGCAGACGGCATCCTCGAAATCCGGCGAAGAGACGGTCAGAGCCTGGCGGAGGGTCTTTTCGTCAACGGGCACGACGCGGAACACGGACAGGAGCAGCTCGATGGCTTCGCGGGCGAACCGAGCGCCGCGAGAGCGCCGCGCAAGGTAGTGAATCGTGGTCAAGCCGTGAGCGGCGAGGTATCCCTCCGCCTGCCCGGTCTCGATGCGAGCCCAGAGAGCCGCCGCCGCGGGAACGTGAGGGTGCCGGTCGAGCAGGACATCCAGGAGAACGTTCAAATCGACCAGGAATCGCCTGCTCACCGGTATTTGTCGCTCAAGTGCCGGCGATAGCCGGACGCCCGGGCGCCCTTCAGAGAGCCCCTGAGGCGCTTCAGCGCGGGCGGGGCCTCCTCGATCTCTTCCGGACGGGAAGAGACCAGCTTCAGGAAACTCTGCACCAGCCGCGAAACGGAGGTCCCTCGCCTCTCCGCATAACGCTTGGCCTGCCGGACGACGTCTTCGTCAACGCTGAGAGTGACCTTGGACATGATACGTACTCCTTCAACCGAATCGTACGTATTCTAGCAGAATAGGATTCGATGTCGGCTTCCCCGGCCGGATCCTCCTTCGGGGCCAACCTGCGGACGAGGGAGAGGTCCGCCTCGGCCGCCCGCAGGTATCCGCGGGATCTCGAACTTGACCGGCCTTGCATCGAGCGCGGCCCGGCGTTCGAGGCCCGTATAATGACCCAATGGCGGCAGGATTCGATCCGCGGGAGCTCGAGTGATCAGAGCCCATGGTCAGAGGTTAGATCCCGCCTCGAACAGCGTCGCCGTTGAAAGTTCGCGTCCAGCTTCGTGGAGCAGCCGAGCTCGACTTGGCTGCGATCGAGGACTGGTACGAGTCTCAACAGGGCGGTCTCGGTGCCGAGTTTCGCAAGGCGGTAGATGTAGCGATCGTGCGCATCGGTGACAACCCGCTCTCTTACCCTGAGCGATACCGGGCGAACCGACGCATGATGCTGCGGAGATTCCCCTATGTCGTTTGGCATCGAGTGCATGAAGGCGCAGCCATCGTCCTCGCCTTCGTCACGGAAGGCGTGCTCCCGGGTTGGTTCGGGAGCGCCTTCGTGCCGGCGTTTGAGCCTCCGGCGGCCCCCGACGCGACTGCGTTGGCACTCTTGAGCTGGATGGACTTCATAGCAGCCCGTGGAAAAAGGGTGTGAGGCGGCGTTCCGAGCGCCGCGGGGCCGCCGCAACCCCTTGGGGTGGACGGCCTCTTGCTCCCAGCAAATGGAGAGAAGAGACGCAGACCGTAGAACGGATCGTGATCGCGGTGAAATGCAAAAGGCCGGCCGCGACGCCCGCATCCATTTGCCCACGGGCTGATTGGGCCGGGTGAACCGGCACCAAGGTCGCGCTCGGGGAAGACGAACTTCTCCTTGACACCACGCCGTCGCGTTGGGTAAGCTCCGGGCTCCGTTCAACTCGAAAACAGGTCATCGTCTCGGCAACCAACAGGAACCTTCTTTCCGGGAGCATCGCGGATTCGAGCAATCGAATTCTCTTGAAGACATCTGAAACACCTTGACGTCAACCTGCGCAGCCTGACGGGCGAACGGCCGTTCGCGGCGCCGCTCTCTCTGCTTCCCCTGCCTCCCGAGTTCGGCGCCCGGCGCGCGACCCTGGACAGGGCGATGGCGTCCGTGCGGCTCCTCGCGCCTCTGTCGCGCGCCCAGGTCCTGTCGGCGCTCGGCGGCTCTTCGTGCCGCGGATGCCGCGCACCGGCGCGGCGGCCGGGCCACTTTTCGGTCCGCGTCGTCCAGCGGCGGGGAAAATAAGTGTCAGCGAAGAAGCGGATCAGGACGCTCGGAGTTCGCGGGACGACCTGTCCTCGCGGACAGGAAATCCGTTCATATCTGGCTATTTGGGCAGGGTTGGGGAGAATCGCGGCGAACTGATCCGGCGGGTTCGGCGGACGGGCACGCGGGTTGCTCTGCTGTGTCTCGATCCAGTTAGTTGAGACGCGAGGAGATTCACTGATGGGAAGACCTTCGGGATCGTTGTGTGCAACGGCTGTCCGATTTATCGGAGCGCCGATCCACGAGATCTCGATCCGGCCGCTCCTGAAACTGTCTAATTCGTTTGCATCAGCCGCTCTCCGGTCGGGCTGCGGCGACCGCGTTCGTCGTTCGGCGCCTGCGTCCCTGAACCCCTGGGAACAAAGGCGATTCGCACTGGCTCCCCATCACGCGAGCTAGACCAAAGTCCACCAGACTAATGTCCAATTGAAAAGCCATCGAATAGACCGCAAAATCTCAAATCGATCCAGACAGAAAACTAAAGAGACGAAATGCGTATTGACGCGGACGACTGCGCCCACCCGGGCACAAGCAGAAATTGATAGGAGAAAAGCCGTGAAGACGATTGCGAAAAGGTTCCCCTGGACGGTGAGACTGTTGGCGGTGACCGTCGTCCTGATGCTCGCCTCGTACCGAAGTTGGTCGCAGGCCAACAACGGGCCGTGCGGGCAGACGCTCGCCGAGACGCTTCAGGCGGACTCGCAGCATTACCTGCCCGGCGACACCGCGACACTCACCGGGTCTGGCTTCGCGCCATCCTGCGAAGCCCTCATCGCGGCGAACCTGCCGGATGGAACAGTGGAGAACGCTTCGGCTTTGACCGACGCCTCGGGCAATTTCTCCTTCACCTATTCTGTCGGCCCCAGCTCGGGCGACTACTCGATCCAGGCTCTGACGACCGACGGCGCGACAGCTCTCGCCACGGCCCAGTTCTCGAGCGGGATCTTCGTCATAACAGACAAGGGCGACTACCAGCCCGGAGACACGCCGATCTTCTCCGGCCGCGGGTTCCAGCCGGGCGAGGCGATCACCCTTCTCGTGCATCAGCGCTATCCCGGCGGCGTGGCGGACCGGATCTTCACCGCTCTCGCGGAGGACTCGGGCGCTTTCGTCAACAGCGACTTCGTCGTCGGTGACCAGGACCTCAATGCGACGCTGTCGCTCACGGCGACCGGTCAATCCTCGGGCCTTCGGGCGATGACGATGTTCCGGGACGGCGCGGCCACATGGCTTCAGAAGAGGGTCAACAATACTGCGAATTCGGGTGCCCCGACCGTGAGTCTGTCCATTTCGCCGGGCGCGGCGAACAACCTGCTCGTCGCCATCGTGGGCGCGGGCGGAACCAGCACGATCAGCCCGTCGGCCGGCTGGTCCACGGCGATCAACGAAAGCGGAGTGTCCTCGCCAGGTCAGGCGATCTTCTACATGCTTGCGCCGTCGACGTCCTCTCAAACCTTAACAGCGACGCTATCCCCTTCCACGACCGCCACCCTGGTGCTCTACGAGTACAGCGGAATCCTCGCGTCGAGCAATCCCTTCGAAGCGGCTGTCGGCGGCAGCACCGGGTCCGACACCAATCCGATCACAAAACCGATCACGGCCACGTCGACGACCGATTTGCTCATCGGTGGCGTTACCGCCGCAGCCCCGGCGGGGGCAACCGTAAATCCGAACATGGCTCCCACCTCGGTGCAGGGTGCCAGCTTTATGGTCGAGACGGGAACTGGCGGAAGCGCCACCATCAGGACTGGAAGCAACAGTACGACGCGGATCGGGTCTCAGTCCGCGGACAGCTTGACCAGTCCTGCAAGTGCTTTCACGGGTTTTACGCTGGACGCGACTCCCGCAGGCTGGCGCGGTCAGATCGCCGCATTCAAGACCAAGACTGATACGACTACCATGGTGACGTCCTCGCTGAACCCTGCGGCGAAAGGGGCATCTGTCACTTTCACCGCGACGGTGACTCCTGCTTCGGGCGGACCAGCGACGGGGACCGTTCTCTTCAAGGACGGCACCAACAACATCAGCGGCTGCACGGCCGTAGCTCTGACCGGCAACCCGGCGACGGCGACGTGCACTTCGAGCAGCCTGACTGCGGGATCGCACACGATCAGCGCGACGTACAGCGGCAACACCACGGACTACTTTGGCAGCATCGGCTCCATGACACAAAACGTCGGAACGACCACGACGTCAACCCCGACCTCCACGCTGAACCCCTCGGCGTTCGGACAGTCCGTGACGTTCACGACGAGCGTGACCGCGGACGCCGGCGGCGTCCCGACCAGCGGCACCGTCACGTTCCGGGACAACGGCAGCACCATGGGCTGCACCAACATCGCGATCGGCACCGCGACGGTGACGTGCACGACCAGTTCCCTGGTGGGCGGCTCCCATCCAATCACCGCGGATTACAACGGTAATGCGGCGACCTACGCGAGCAGCACCTCTGACTCCCTGACTCAGGTGGTGAACCCCGCGACGCCCTCGGTTTCCCTCGTGTCGTCGGGGAACCCTGCCGGTTTCGGCCAGAGCGTCACGCTCACGGCCACGGTAGCCCCGGTCCCGCCGAACACCCCCAGGGGAACCATCAACTTCCTGGACGGCGCGTCCACCATCGGCACCTGCGGGGCAGTTTTGGTCAACTCGAGCGGCATTGCCACCTGCGCCACTTCCGCGCTGAGCGCCGGGGCGCACTCGATCACGGCGGTCTACAGCGGAAACAACGATTTCTCGGGCGCGACGTCGCCCGTGCTGCCGCAGTACATCACGGGATGCCCCTACACGGTTGACGGGAGCGGGGCGACCGCCGGCGGCTTCACGACCGTCCAGGCAGCAGTGGACGCCTTGCCGTCCCTCGGCCCCTGCACGGTCAATGTTCTGGCCGGCACGTACGGCGAGACCGTGAGCATCTCCAGCAAGAACAGCGGCGCTGTGGCTGAATCGTCTCGGATCGTCATTCAACGCAACCCGGCCGCCGCGATTGGCTCCGTCATCATCGACGCGGGGGGCGCCACCACCGCCACGGTGAGCGTCTCCGGCTCGAAGTTCATAACACTGAAGGGTCTCGATATCAGAGGCAGCAACCGGCAGGGCATCGTGCTGGTTGGGTCGCCAACCAATAGCAACGTAACGATCGACAGCAACCTGATCCACGATAACAATCCCGGCAGCAGCGCCAACGTGCCGGGCGGTATCGATATCAACGCGAACAATTCGAACATCGTCGTCGTCAACAACCTGGTCCGCAACAACGGCCGGGACGGCATCTCGACGGCCAACGGCACGAGCAACATCTATATCGTGAACAACACGATCTACGGATCCGGCTTCAACGGCATGAACTGGACCTCGGGTTCGAGCAACACCACGTTTCTGGTCAACAACCTGATCGCCGGAAATGGAACGACCTCGGGGAGTACCAGCGGCCGCTTCGGCATCAACCACACTAACTCCGCCGTTCCTGCGAACATCACCCTGGTTAACAACGTGTTCTACAACAACACGGGCGGCGATTTCGCGAGTCCTTCGACGGATTTCCTCGATGCCACCGACAGCGGAAACCGTACGACGACCGGGACGGAGACACCGGCCAGCGCGATCGCCGGGTGCACCTTCGCCGACTGCCTGAGTACGCACACCTCTAACGAGATTTTCACTGACACCGCGACGAACGACCTCCATCTGAAGACGACCAGCCCGATGTCTCCGGCCATCGACAAGGGGCTTGATCACTACGTGTCTGGAGGAGCGGACCGGGTTCCGACAGCCGACGGCGCGGACAACCCCGCGACGGCGCGCCCGCAGGCCAACGGAGGCGCGAGCGGCGTGCAGACCGACGTCGGGTACGACGAGGCGACTTCCCTGTCCGTCTCGACGACGACAGCCGTCTCCTCGAGCGTGAACCCGTCCACTTACGGCGGCTCGGTGAGCTTCACGGCCACCATCACGCCGAGCGGGGCGACGGGCTCGGTCCAGTTCGTCGTGGACGGCGTCAACTTCGGAGCTTCTGTTCCGGTCAGCGGCGGGACCGCGACGAGCGGGACCACCTCGAGCCTGACGGTCGGCAATCACCCCGTGACCGCGAACTTTGTCGGCACGGGCGCATACACCGACAGCTCCGGCACGTTATCGGGCGGCCAGACGGTCAACATGGCGAACCAGACGATCTCCTTCGGCGCGCTGGCGGGGAAGACCTACGGCGACGCGGACTTCAACGTGTCGGCGACGGCGACTTCGGGCCTGGCGGTGACGTTCACGGCGTCGGGCAACTGCACGATCGCCGGGACGCTCGTGCACATCACGGGTGCGGGGAGCTGCACGGTCACGGCGCACCAGGCGGGCGACAGCAACTACAACGCGGCGCCCGACGTGCCGCAGACCTTCTCGATCGCGAAGGCGAACGCCACGATCAGCGTGACGCCGTACAGCGTGACCTACGACGCGGCGGCGCACACGGCGACGGGGACGGCGACGGGCGTGGGCGGCGCGGACCTCTCCGCGGGCCTGACGTTGACCGGCACGACGCACACCAACGCCGGGACGTACAACGGCGACGCCTGGACCTTCGCGGGCGGAACCAACTACAACGACGCGAACGGCACGGTGGACGACGCGATCGCGAAGGCGAACGCCACGATCAGCGTGACGCCGTACAGCGTGACCTACAACGCGGCGGCGCACACGGCGACGGGGACGGCGACGGGCGTGGGCGGCGCGGACCTCTCCGCGGGCCTGAACCTGACCGGCACGACGCACACCAACGCGGGGACGTACAACGGCGACGCGTGGACCTTCACGGGCGGAACGAACTACAACGACGCGAACGGCACGGTGGACGACGCCATCGCGAAGGCGACGGCCACGATCAGCGTGACGCCGTACAGCGTGACGTACGACGGTCTCGCGCACACGGCGACGGGGACGGCGACGGGCGTGGGCGGCGCGGACCTCTCCGCGGGCCTCAATCTCTCCGGCACGACGCACACCAGCGCCGGGACGTTCAGCGACTCCTGGAGCTTCACTGGCGGGACCAACTACAACGACGCGAGCGGCTCGGTGAGCGACGTGATCGCGAAGGCGAACGCCGCGATCAGCGTGACGCCGTACAGCGTGACGTACGACGGTCTCGCGCACACGGCGACGGGGACGGCGACGGGCGTGGGCGGCGCGGACCTCTCCGCGGGCCTGAACCTGACCGGCACGACGCACACGGACGCCGGGACCTACAACGGCGACCCCTGGACCTTCTCCGGCGGAACGAACTACAACGACGCCTCCGGCTCGGTCAACGACAGCATCGCCCAGGCGGCGACGACGATCACCTGGTCGGACCCGGCGGACATCACCTACGGCACGGCCCTCGACGGGACGCAGTTGAACGCGACGGCCAGCGTGCCGGGCAGCTTCGTGTACACGCCGGCGGCCGGGACGGTTCTTCCGGCGGCCGACGGCCAGACCCTCTCGGTGGCCTTCACGCCGACCGACGCGACCAACTACAGCGGCTCGACCAAGGACGTCCTGATCAACGTCAAGCCGTACGGATTGACGGTTTCGGGCATCACGGCCAACGACAAGGTCTATGACCGGACGACGGTCGCGACGCTCAACATGGGCGGCGCGGCGCTCGTCGGCATCCAGGGCAGCGACGACGTGACCCTGGACACGGGGAGCGCGGTCGGCGCGTTCGCGGACTTCAACGTTGGCGCGGGCAAGACGGTCTCGATCTCCGGTCTGACGATCGGCGGAGCGCAGGCCGGCAACTACACGCTGACGCAGCCGACGGCGACGGCCTCCATCACGGAGCTCTACCTGACGGTTTCGGGGATCACGGCGAACAACAAGATTTACGACGGCGGCACCACCGCGACGATCGTCACGACCGGCGCGGCCCTCGACGGCGTCATCTCTCCGGACGTCGTGACGCTCGACGCGAGCGGCGCTTCGGGAGCGTTCTCGACCAAGACGGTCGGGACCGGCAAGACGGTCCAGATCTCCGGCCTGACGATCAGCGGAAACGCCAACTACGCGTTGACGCAGCCGACGGCGACGGCGGACATCACGGCGAAGCAGTTGACGGCGAGCTACACGGGAGTGGACAAGGTTTACGACGGAAGCAACTCGGCGTCGGTGACCGGGGGGAGCCTCACGGGCGTCGTGAGCGGGGACGACGTGACGCTGAGCGGGAGTCCGTCGGCGACGTTTGCGAGCAAGAACGTGCCGGGCGGGACGGTGACGGTGACGGGGGTGAGTCTGGCGGGTGCTGATGCGGGCAACTACACGCTGTTCGCTCCGATCACGACCTCGGCGGCGATCACGCCGCGGGCCCTGGCGGTGACCGCGACGGGCGTGAGCCGGACCTATGACGCGACGACGGCGGCGACGGTGACGCTGTCGGATGACCGGATCGGAAGCGATTCCTTCACCTCGAGCTACACGAGTGCGTCGTTCGCGGACAAGAACGTCGGGACCGGGAAGTCGGTCAGCGTGAGTGGGATCTCGATCTCGGGCGCGGATGCGGTCAACTACACGGCGAACACGACGGCGTCGGCGACGGCGAACATCACGGCCAAGTCGCTGACGGTGTCGGCGGCGGGCGTGAACAAGGTTTACGACGGTCTGACGTCGGCCACGGTGACGCTGTCGGACGACCGGATCTCGGGCGACGTGGTGACGGACAACTACACGAGCGCCAGTTTCGCGACCAGGAACGTCGGGACAGGGATCGCGGTCAGCGTGTCCGGGATCTCGATCTCGGGCACGGACTCGGGCAACTACAGCCTGACCTCGACGACGGCGTCGGCGAGCGCGGACATCACGGGCCGGCCGCTGACGATCTCGGCGACGGGCGTGAACAAGGTCTACGACGGCTCGACGACAGCGACGGTCGGACTGACGGACAACCGGGTGTCGGGCGACGTATTCGCCGACAGCTACACGAGCGCGTCGTTCTCGGACAAGAACGTGGGGACGGCCAAGGCGGTGAGCGTTTCCGGGATCTCGATCTCGGGTGTGGACGCGGGCAACTACACGTACAACACGACGGCGTCGACGACGGCGGACATCACGGCGAAGTCGCTGACGGCCTCGTTCACGGCTTCGAGCAAGGTTTACGACGGCTCGACGAGCGCGGCGGTCTCGGGCTGCGCGCTGACCGGGGTGGTCTCTCCGGACGACGTGAGCTGCGCGGCTTCGAACGGGCAGTTCGACAACGCGTCGGTCGGGGCCGGCAAGACGGTGACGGCGGACGTGGCTCTGTCGGGCGCGGACTCGGGCAACTACTCGGTGGCGGCGACGGCGACGTCCACTGCGGACATCACCAAGGCTTCTCTGACGGTCACGGGGATCACGGCTTCCGACAAGGTCTATGACCAGACGACGTCGGCGACGCTGAACGTCGCCGGGGCGGCCCTGGTCGGTGTGGTCAGCGGCGACACGGTCACGCTGGACACGTCGGCGGCGGTCGGGACCTTCTCCGACAAGAACGTCGGGGCCGGGAAGACGGTCCAGGTCAGCGGTCTGACGATTGGCGGCGCCAACGCGGGCGACTACATGCTGACGCAGCCGACGGCGACGGCCTCGATCACGGCGCTGTACCTGACGGTGTCGGGGATCACGGCGGACAACAAGATCTACGACGGGAACACGTCGGCGACGCTGAACACGAGCCTGGCGGCGCTTGAACGGCGTGATCTCTCCGGACGCGGTGACGCTCGACGCGAGCGGCGCTTCGGGAGCGTTCGCGACCAAGACGGTCGGCACGGCCAAGACGGTCCAGGTGTCGGGTCTGACGATCGGCGGGGCGGACGTGGCCAACTACGGGATCACGCAGCCGACGGCGACGGCCGACATCACGGCGAAGCAGTTGACGGCAAGCTACACGGGAGTGGACAAGGTTTACGACGGAAGCAACTCGGCGTCGGTGACCGGCGGCAGCCTGACGGGCGTGGTCGGCGGCGACGATGTGACGCTGAGCGGGAGTCCGTCGGCGACGTTTGCGAGCAAGAACGTGCCGGGCGGGACGGTGACGGTGACGGGGGTGAGCCTGGCGGGGCTGATGCGGGCAACTACACGCTCTTCGCTCCGATCACGACCTCGGCGGCGATCACGCCGCGGGCCCTGGCGGTGACCGCGACGGGCGTGAGCCGGACATACGACGGTGGCGTGACGGCCACGGTGACGCTGTCGGACGATCGGCTCGGGAGCGACGTCTTCACTTCGAGCTACACGAGCGCGTCGTTCTCGGACAAGAACGTCGGGACCGGGAAGTCGATCTCGGTCTCCGGGATTTCGATCTCGGGCGCGGACGCTGTCAACTACACGGCGAACACGACGGCGTCGGCGACGGCGGACATCACGGCGAAGTCGCTGACGGTGTCGGCGGCGGGCGTGAACAAGGTTTACGACGGTCTGACGTCGGCCACGGTGACGCTGTCGGACGACCGGATCTCGGGCGACGTGGTGACGGACAACTACACGAGCGCCAGTTTCGCGACCAGGAACGTCGGGACGGGGATCGCGGTCAGCGTCTCCGGGATCTCGATCTCGGGCACGGACTCGGGCAACTACAGCCTGACCTCGACGACGGCTTCGGCGACTGCGGACATCACGGGCCGGCCGCTGACGATCTCGGCGACGGGTGTGAACAAGATTTACGACGGCTCGACGACAGCGGCGGTGACGCTGGCGGACAACCGGGTGTCGGGCGACGTGTTCACGGACAGCTACGCGAGCGCGAGCTTCTCGGACAAGAACGTGGGGACGGCCAAGGCGGTGAGCGTCTCCGGGATCTCGATCTCGGGTGTGGACGCGGGCAACTACACGTACAACACGACGGCGTCGACGACGGCGGACATCACGGCGAAGTCGCTGACGGCCTCGTTCACGGCTTCGAGCAAGGTTTACGACGGCTCGACGAGCGCGGCGGTCTCGGGCTGCGCGCTGACCGGGGTGGTCTCTCCGGACGACGTGAGCTGCGCGGCTTCGAACGGGCAGTTCGACAACGCGTCGGTCGGGGCCGGCAAGACGGTGACGGCGGACGTGGCTCTGTCGGGCGCGGACTCGGGCAACTACTCGGTGGCGGCGACGGCGACGTCCACTGCGGACATCACCAAGGCTTCTCTGACGGTCACGGGGATCACGGCTTCCGACAAGGTCTATGACCAGACGACGTCGGCGACGCTGAACGTCGCCGGGGCGGCCCTGGTCGGTGTGGTCAGCGGCGACACGGTCACGCTGGACACGTCGGCGGCGGTCGGGACCTTCTCCGACAAGAACGTCGGTGCCGGGAAGACGGTCCAGGTCAACGGTCTGACGATTGGCGGCGCCAACGCGGGCGACTACATGCTGACGCAGCCGACGGCGACGGCCTCGATCACGCAGCTCTACCTGACGGTGACGGGCATCACGGCAGACAACAAGATCTACGACGGGAACACGTCGGCGACGCTGAACACGAGCCTGGCGGCGCTGAACGGGGTCATCTCTCCGGACGCGGTGACTCTGGATGCGAGCCTGGCGGCCGGCGCGTTCTCGACCAAGACGGTCGGCACGGCCAAGACGGTCCAGGTGTCGGGTCTGACGATCGGCGGGGCGGACGTTGCGAACTACGGGATCACGCAGCCGACGGCGACTGCGGACATCACGGCGAAGCAGTTGACGGCAAGCTACACGGGCGTTGACAAGGTCTACGACGGATCGGCTTCGGCGTCTGTGACCGGCGGGACGCTCTCGGGCGTGGTCGGCGGGGACGACGTGACGCTGAGCGGGAGTCCGTCGGCGACGTTTGCGAGCAAGAACGTGCCGGGCGGGACGGTGACGGTGACGGGGGTGAGCCTGGCGGGTGCTGATGCGGGCAACTACACGCTCTTCGCGCCGATCACGACCTCGGCGGCGATCACGCCGCGGGCCCTGGCGGTGACCGCGACGGGCGTGAACAAGACCTACGACGGTGGCGATGACGGCGACGGTGACGCTGTCGGACGACCGGATCGGAAGCGATTCCTTCACGGCGAGCTACGGGAGCGCGTCGTTCTCCGACAAGAACGTGGGGACGGCCAAGTCGGTCAGCGTCTCCGGGATTTCGATCTCGGGCGCGGATGCGGTCAACTACACGGCCAACACGACGGCGTCGGCGACGGCGGACATCACGGCGAAGTCGCTGACGGTGTCGGCGGCGGGCGTGAACAAGGTTTACGACGGTCTGACGTCGGCCACGGTGACGCTGTCGGACGACCGGGTTTCGGGCGACGTGGTGACGGACAACTACACGAGCGCCAGTTTCGCGACCAGGAACGTCGGGACTGGGATCGCGGTGAGCGTCTCCGGGATCTCGATCTCGGGCACGGACTCGGGCAACTACAGCCTGACCTCGACGACGGCATCGGCGACTGCGGACATCACGGGCCGGCCGCTGACGATCAGCGCGGTGGCTGACAAGGTTTATGACGGGACGACGACGGCGACGGTCGGACTGACGGACAACCGGGTGTCGGGCGACGTGTTCACCGACAGCTACACGGGCGCGGCTTCGCGGACAAGAACGTGGGGACGGCCAAAGCGGTGAGCGTTTCCGGGATCTCGATCTCGGGAGTGGACGCGGGCAACTACACGTACAACACGACGGCTTCGACGACGGCGGACGTCACGGCGAAGTCGCTGACGGCCTCCTTCACGGCTTCGAGCAAGGTTTACGACGGCTCGACGAGCGCGGCGGTCTCGGGCTGCGCGCTGACCGGGGTGGTCTCTCCGGACGACGTGAGCTGCGCGGCTTCGAACGGGCAGTTCGACAACGCGTCGGTCGGGGCCGGCAAGACGGTGACGGCGGACGTGGCTCTGTCGGGCGCGGACTCGGGCAACTACTCGGTGGCGGCGACGGCGACGTCCACTGCGGACATCACCAAGGCTTCTCTGACGGTCACGGGGATCACGGCTTCCGACAAGGTCTATGACCAGACGACGGCGGCGACGCTGAACGTCGCCGGGGCGGCCCTGGTCGGTGTGGTCAGCGGCGACACGGTCACGCTGGACACGTCGGCGGCGGTCGGAACCTTCTCCGACAAGAACGTCGGGGCCGGGAAGACGGTCCAGGTCAGCGGTCTGACGATTGGCGGCGCCAACGCGGGCGACTACATGCTGACGCAGCCGACGGCGACGGCCTCGATCACGCAGCTCTACCTCACGGTGAGCGGGCATCACGGCGGACAACAAGATCTACGACGGGAACACGTCGGCGACGCTGAACACGAGCCTGGCGGCGCTGAACGGGGTGATCTCTCCGGACGCCGTGACGCTCGACGCGAGCGGCGCTTCGGGAGCGTTCGCGAGCAAGACGGTCGGCACGGGCAAGACGGTCCAGGTGTCGGGTCTGACGATCGGCGGGGCGGACGTGGCCAACTACGGGCTGACGCAGCCGACGGCGACTGCGGACATCACGGCGAAGCAGTTGACGGCGAGCTACACGGGAGTGGACAAGGTTTACGACGGATCGGCTTCGGCGTCGGTGACCGGCGGCACGCTCTGACGGGCGTGGTCGGCGGCGACGACGTGACGCTGAGCGGGAGTCCGTCGGCGACGTTTGCGAGCAAGAACGTGCCGGGCGGGACGGTGACGGTGACGGGGGTGAGCCTGGCGGGTGCTGATGCGGGCAACTACACGCTCTTCGCTCCGATCACGACCTCGGCGGCGATCACGCCGCGGGCCCTGGCGGTGACCGCGACGGGCGTGAGCCGGACCTACGACGGGACGACGGCGGCGACGGTGACGCTGTCGGACGACCGGATCGGAAGCGATTCCTTCACGGCGAGCTACGGGAGCGCGTCGTTCGCGGACAAGAACGTGGGGACGGCCAAGTCGGTCAGCGTCTCCGGGATCTCGATCTCGGGCGCGGATGCGGTCAACTACACGGCGAACACGACGGCGTCGGCGACGGCGAACATCACGGCCAAGTCGCTGACGGTGTCGGCGGCGGGCGTGAACAAGGTTTACGACGGTCTGACGTCGGCCACGGTGACGCTGTCGGACGACCGGGTTTCGGGCGACGTGGTGACGGACAACTACACGAGCGCCAGTTTTGCGACCAGGAACGTCGGGACTGGGATCGCGGTGAGTGTCTCCGGGATCTCGATCTCGGGCACGGACTCGGGCAACTACAGCCTGACCTCGACGACGGCATCGGCGACTGCGGACATCACGGGCCGGCCGCTGACGATCAGCGCGGTTGGCATCGGCAAGGTTTATGACGGGACGACGACGGCGACGGTCGGACTGACGGACAACCGGGTCTCCGGGCGACGTGTTCACGGACAGCTACGCGAGCGCGAGCTTCTCGGACAAGAACGTGGGGACGGCCAAGGCGGTGAGCGTCTCCGGGATCTCGATCTCGGGTGTGGACGCGGGCAACTACACGTACAACACGACGGCGGCGACGACGGCGGACATCACGGCGAAGTCGCTGACGGCGACGATCGCGGCTTCGAACAAGACCTATGACGGCTCAATGAGCGCCTCGATCACGGGCTGCACGCTGGCGGGTGTCGTGGGCTCGGACGACGTCTCCTGCACGGGCTCGAACGGGCAGTTCTCCGACGCGAGCGCGGGGCTGGGCAAGACGGTGACGGCGGACGTGGCTCTGTCGGGCGGCGACGCGGGCAACTACTCGGTGGCGGCGACGGCGACGACCCTGGCGGACATCACGAAGGCGGCGCTGACGGTCTCCGGGATCACGGCCAACGACAAGGTCTATGACCGGACGACGGGGGCGGCGCTGAACACGGGCTCGGCCTCCCTGGTCGGGGTGATCGGGAGCGACGACGTGTCGCTCTCCACGGGTTCGGCGGTCGGGACGTTCGACACGAAGGACGTCGGTGCCGGCAAGACGGTCTCGATCAGCGGATTGACGATTTCGGGCGCGCAGGCGGCGGACTACACGCTGGCCCAGCCCTCGACGACGGCTTCGATCACGAAGCTGTACCTGACGGTGACGGGCATCACGGCGGACAACAAGATCTACGACGCGACGACGACGGCGACGCTCAACACGGGCCTGGCGGCGCTGAACGGAGTCATCTCTCCGGACACCGTGTCGCTCGACGCGAGCGGCGCTTCGGGCGCCTTCTCGAGCAAGACGGTCGGCACGGGCAAGACGGTCCAGGTGTCCGGCCTGACGATCGGCGGAGCGGACGTGGCCAACTACGGAATCACGCAGCCGACGGCGACGGCCGACATCACGGCCAGGACGCTGACGGTCAGCGGGATCACGGCGAGCGACAAGATCTACGACGGCGGCACCTCGGCGGCGCTGAACACGGGAAGCGCCGCGCTGGTTGGCATCCAGGGAAGCGACTCGGTCAGCCTGAACACGGGTGCCGCGGTCGGGACGTTCGACACGAAGAACGTCGGGTCGGGCAAGTCGGTCAGCGTCTCCGGTCTGACGATCTCGGGGACGGACGCCGGCAACTACTCCCTCTCGCAGCCCTCGACGACGGCGGCGATCACGCCGAAGTCGCTGACGGCGGCGATCACGGCTTCCAACAGGATCTATGACGGGACGGCCTCGGCCTCGATCACGGGCTGCTCGCTGACCGGCGTGATTTCTCCGGACGCGGTGAGCTGCGCGGGCAGCGCCGGGTCCTTCTCGGACAAGAACGTCGGGACGGGCAAGACCGTGACGGCGAGCGTGGCGCTTTCCGGCGCGGACTCGGGCAACTACTCGGTCGCGGCGACGGCGACGACGTCGGCTAACATCACCGCGAAGTCGGTGACGCCGAGCGTCACGGCGAGCGACAAGGTCTATGACGGCACCAATTCGGCGAGCACGACGTGCGCCCTGGCGGGCGTGCTGGCCGGCGACGCGGGCAACGTGAGCTGTTCGGCCGCCAGCGCGACGTTCTCGGATGCGAGCGCCGGCAACGGCAAGACGGTGTCGGCGACGGGGATCTCTCTCTCGGGCAGCGAGGCCGGCAACTACTCTCTCTCCTCGACGACGGCCTCGACGACGGCCAACATCACCAAGATGGCTGTGACGCCGAGCGTGACGGCGAGCGACAAGGTCTATGACGGCAATACCACGGCGAGCACGACGTGCACCCTGGCGGGCGTGCTGGCCGGCGACGCGGGCAACGTGAGCTGCTCGGCCGCCTCCGCGAGCTTCGCGGACGCGAACGTGGGCAGCGGGAAGACGGTGTCGGCGACGGGAATCTCTCTCTCGGGCACGGCCTCGGGCAACTACGCGCTCTCCTCGACGACGGCGACTGCCACGGCCAACATCACGGCCAAGTCGGTGACGCCAAGCGTCACGGCGAGCAATAAGGTCTATGACGGCACCAATTCGGCGAGCACGACGTGCACCCTGGCGGGCGTGCTGGCCGGCGACGCGGGCAACGTGAGCTGCTCGGCCGCCTCCGCGAGCTTCGCGAACGCCAACACCGGCACGGGCAAGACCGTGACGGCAACGGGCATCAGCCTCTCGGGCACGGCCTCGGGCAACTACGCGCTCTCCTCGACGACGGCGACGGCATCGGCGGACATCACGGCGAAGTCGGTGACGGCGGCGGTGGCGGCGGCGAACAAGGTCTATGACGGCTCGGCCTCGGCGAGCATCACCTCCTGCACCCTCACCGGCGTGCTGGCGGCGGACTCCTCCAACGTCACCTGCTCGGCGGCGAGCGCGAGCTTCGCGAACGCCAACACCGGCACGGGCAAGACCGTGACGGCGACGGGCATCAGCCTCTCGGGCACGGCCTCGGGCAACTACGCGCTCTCCTCGACGACGGCGACGGCATCGGCGGACATCACGGCCAGGCCGGTGACCGCTTCGATCACGGCTTCGAACAAGGTTTACGACGGGACGGCGGCGGCGACGATCGCGACCTGCTCCCTGAGCGGCGTGGTCGGCGCGGACCCGGTGACCTGCACGGGCAGCGCCGGGGCGTTCTCCGACGCGAACGTCGGGACGGCCAAGCCGGTGAGCGCGACGGTGTCGCTCTCCGGGGCCGCGGCCGGCAACTACACGCTGACCTCGACGACGGCGGCGACGACGGCCAACATCACGGCCAAGTCGGTGACGGCGTCCATCACGGCTTCGAATAAGACCTACGACGGCACGACGACGGCGACGGTCAGCGGCTGCACGCTCTCCGGAGTGGTGGGCTCGGACGACGTGAGCTGCGCGGGAAGCGGCGGCACGTTCGCGAGCGCCAGCGTCGGAAACGGCAAGACGGTCACGGCGACCGTGGCCCTGTCCGGAACGGCGGCGGGCAACTACGCTCTCTCCTCGACGACGGCCACGACCACGGCGAACATCACCGGCCAGTCGGTGACGGCTTCCGTCACGGCGGCGAACAAGGTCTATAACGGAAACACGGCGGCGACGGTCACCGGCTGCACGCTCACCGGAGTGCTGGGCTCGGACGACGTCACCTGCACCGGCAGCGGCGCGACCTTCGCGAGCGCCGCCGCCGACACGGGCAAGACCGTGACGGCGACGGTGTCGCTCTCCGGAGCGCAGGCCGGCAACTACACGCTCTCCTCGACGACGGCGACGACGACGGCCTCGATCACGCCCAAGCCGGTGACGCCGTCCATCACGGCGTCCAACAAGAGCTACGACGGCACGACGGCGGCCACGGCCACCTGCTCGCTCGCCGGCGTGGTCGGCGCGGACCCGGTGACCTGCACGGCCAGCGGCGCGGCCTTCTCCGACGCGAACGCCGGGGCCGGCAAGACGGTGACGGCCACGGTGTCGCTCTCCGGCGCGGCGGCCGGCAACTACGCGCTCACCGCGACGTCGGCCTCGACCACGGCCACCATCCTGCCGGCCGTCACCTCGACGGCGCTGGCTTCCTCGGCCAACCCCTCCAACTACGGGCAGGCGGTCACCTTCACGGTGACGGAGACCGCGGGCGCCCTCACCCCGACCGGAACGGTCAGCTTCTACAACCAGGCGAGCGGCGCGAGCTGCGCGGCCCTCGGGACGAGCACGCTCATCGACACGCAGCCTCTCGCCCTCGGAACGGCCGCGACGAGCACCTCGGCCCTGGCGACCGGCTCCAACCCGATCCTGGCCTGCTACAGCGGCGACGCGAACTACGCTTCGAGCAGCGCGACGCTGGCGCAGACCGTGACCCCGGCTCCGGTCGTGAGCCTGAACCCGACGAGCCTCTCCTTCGGCAACCAGCTGGCCGGCACGTCCAGCAGCCCGGTGCCCGTGACGCTGACGAACATCGGCACGGCGGCCCTGACCCCCATCACGATCACGATCACCGGACCCAACGCCTCCTTCTTCACGAAGACGACGACCTGCGGCGCGAGCCTGGCGGCGGGGGCCAATTGCAAGGTCAACGTGACCTTCAGCCCGACGGCCAGCGGAGTCGCGACGGCGGTTCTGACCCTGACCGACAACGACAAGAACGTGGCCGGGAGCCAGCAGTTCATCCAGCTCACCGGCGCCGGCACGAGCTCGATCACGGGCGGCTCGCTCTACTCGTACGGCATCTTCGCCACCGCGAGCGGCTGCGGCGCCATCACCGCGACGGGCAACGGCTCCCTGGACAGCTTCGACTCGACCCTCGGCTACAACGCCTCTCATATGAACAGCGGCGGGAACGCGGGCACCAACGGCAACGCGACGCTCAGCGGAAACGCGAAGATCAACGGGACCGTGGCTTCGCCCCTGTCGGGCACCGGCGCCTGCAAGGCCAGCTCGATGATGGGCTACACGGTGAGCGGGAACGCGAAGGCGACGGGCGGCCTCGTCCATCTCGACGACCCGGTCTTCTACGCCAACCCGGTCCCGCCGAGCCCGGCTCCTCCCACGACCAACCAGAGCATCTCGGGAACCTGCGGTTCGATCGCCGGCTGCACCAGCGCGGGGAGCAAGGCGGTCAACCTGGCGCCGGGGCAGTACGGCAATCTGAGCCTGAGCGGCAACACGACGGCCCATCTCACCAGGGGGACCTACAACGTCAACAGCCTGACGCTCTCCGGGAACAGCGTCCTCAGGGTGGACTCGGGACCGGTGGTCATGAACGTCGCCGGCACGTCGGTGAGCAACACGGCGCTCGACCTCTCCGGCGGGAGCGTCCTGAACCCGTCCGGAATCCCGATCAACATGCAGTTCTACTACGGCGGGAGCAAGGCCACGAAGCTGTCGGGCAACGCCCAGACCTACTCGGTGGTCTACGCGCCCAACTCGGCGATCAACCTCTCCGGCGGGAGCGACTTCTTCGGATCGATCATCGGGAACACGATCAACATGAGCGGCAACACGAACATCCACTACGACCGGCACCTCCCCTCGATCACGGCCGGCGACTACCTCTGGTTCAACAGCGAGGCGGTCAACGTGGCCAACATCCCGTCGAGCGGCGCGAAGCTCTACGTGACCAACGCGACGATCACGATCAACGGAGGCGCCCCCATCAGCGTGCCCAACGCCGTGGTCAACTTCTCCTCGACCGCGACCTCGGCGACCACCTCCTGGGATCTGGTGAACAGCCGTTGGAGCACCGTCGTGCCGCGGGCCACGGTCAACGGCAGCGCGACGATCCACACCTTCCTCGACGGCCTCGCGCTCCTGGTGCCGGCCGGAGGATTCCCCAACGGCATCGAGAGCATGACGTGGTCGGCGGCGTTCTCGACGGACTCGCCGGGCGTCACGTTCCAGTGGCAGTGGGGAGCGGCCGAGTACACGTCCTTCAGCGCCGTCTATGGAAACGGCACGAACAACAACCTCCTCGGCGTCGTCCCGGTGGACGGAACGGATCCGGCCGGCACGCCGTCGAGCTACAAGGCTTCCCTGACGGACGGCGGCACCGGCGGCGGCGGCGCCAGCTGGACCGGGTTCCCGGTCGGCGTCGCGGGCGTCGCCCCGACGATCGCTCCGGCGAGCGTCGCTCCGAGCAGCCTGGGATTCGGGGCCGTGACGGTCGGAGTGACGAGCGCGTCCATGCCGGTCGTGCTGACCAACAACCAGGCGGTCTCCCTGACCATCACCAGCGTCACGGCGAGCGGGGACTTCGCGCAGACGAACAACTGCCCGGCTGTCCTGGCCGGCGGCGGGAGCTGCACGATCAACGTCACGTTCACTCCCACCATCGTGGGAGCGAGGACCGGCAAGGTGACGATCAACGACAACGCGAACAACAGTCCACAGACGGCATCCCTGACCGGCTCGGGCGAGTAGCGCCCGCGGCGGTCGTCGAGAGAGTGGTTTCGAACTGGCATTGATTGACCCGGGGCGCCCAGGCGCCCCGGGAGTTTCGCGAGGTGGGCGCGGTTGGAGTGAGAGTCATGGAACTTGTCAAGAATGCGCTGAGGCCCGAAGAGTTTTCGCCGCGGAACGGGACCAGGGACGGGGCCGCGGGAGGCCTGACCGATAAGCTGGGGATTCCTCCCCACATCGTGCGCAAGTGGAACCTGATGGTCGAGCGCGCCGCGATGAAGCTCGTGCCCGCCAGCCGGATCCTGGAGCTCGAGCACGACATCGAGGAGCTCAAGACCCAGGTCCGCCACCAGGCGATCACGATCGAGATTCTGGAGAGGAAGGGGACACGATAGCCTTCGGCCCGTTCGGCCGAAGGCGATCCAAGGTCCAGAGTCGCGAGAAGGGCATAGGTACCGTTTGTGGCCATACCGGGCAGGGGCCGTGTCATTCCGGAGCTCGAGCGGCTACAGATGCGGCAGTACCTCGAATTGATCGTTTCGCCTTACAGGCTGATCTACCGGATCGACCGGCCCCGGGTCGTGGTTCTTGGCGTATACGACAGCCGTCGCCACCTCGAAGATGTTCTCCTGGAGAGACTCGGGAGAGAGTCCTGATCGGGGGAACAGGTGCGGGGACAGGCGGGGGCCTGTCCTTCTCATGAACGCGAGACCAGTAGTTCGGCGACCGATAACCCCTTACTCTCTCTTCAACTCGCCGAGTCGTTCGGACGAGAAGCGTGATGAGGAGGGAGATTCCCCAGATGATCAGGCTGCTCCGGATCTTGGTTGTGGATTCCCCCGAGCGGACTGACGGCTCGCCCAGCGCCGGCGCCGCGGCAACACTCGCCGCAGCCGGTAGCGGATCTCCCCGGTTAGGAAGGATCTTTGCGTCGGTTCCCGTCACGGATTGGAAGCTCGAGACCGGCGGCGCGTCGGCCTCTGACCGCTTCGACACCCCTCCGCAGCGCCGGCCCTGACACGCCAGGGCCGGCGCACTTTTCTCCCCCCGCGTCCGAGCCCGATTTCACGGGCCCGACGAGCGCGAGCAGCTTCGACCTGGAGAACTCCTGTGGCCAGACCTGGCAGACGGGAGACGTCTTCGGCTGGTACACCATCCCGCCCGACCCCGCGGCGACGTCTTGCGCCATCTCGGACCTGACACGCCCGCCGGCCAGGCGCAGGCGGCCGCAGCCGCCGCGGGCGTGAACCTCGGCGGTTATTCCCGTTTCGTCCATTCCTTGGCGTCCCCGGGGTCGGGCTGCGACTTTTGTCCAGTGGACTTCCGCGGCGCCGGGGTCTAGCATGGCGGCTCCGACGGATCTCTCGATCTCGGACCCAAGAACAGGGAGGACGCCCAGATGCAAAAGGCAGCGACCCAAAGGCTCTTCCTCGCGATGACGTGTCTCGCGGCTTGTTTCGCGTTTGTTCCGGCGGCGGGGGCCGCGACAGCGGTGATTACCAACTGCGTGCCTCTGAACGGGCCCGGTCCGAACTACAACCTCCACGTCAACATCAACCAGCCCGCCGACGACATCGTGCTCCAGTGCGGGATCCAGGCGCAGGACGTGATCATCCGGGCTCACTCGATCACCGTGGACGGAAGCAACGGAGGCTCGATCCAGACGAGCGGCATCGCCGGGATGAGGCTCTTCGCGGGGCTCGACTCGATGAACAACAAGTGCGTCGCCCCCAACCCGACCGGCGCGACGATCAACATCCTGGGAGCCACCCTGGAGGACCAGAACTCCAACGGGGGAGAGAACCTGAAGTCGTGCTGGAACGTCAACGTCACCCCGGGATCGAAGATGACCTCCATCGGAGAGTTCGTCCGGGCCGAGTGCTTGAACGCCGGCTGCCAGGTCAACGCGAACGGCTCGTTCTTCTTCGGCAACCGGATCCTGTTCTTCTCGCAGGGGGACATGACGCTCGGCAACAGCGTCTTCCAGACGATCGGCCCCTTCGATCAGCACACCTACATCTCCTACCACGGGAACCTGTTCGCCGGCGAGGACTGCACGGGGACCCTCCCCCTGGCCTGCCCGCCGGGGGGAATCAGCGCCTCGGACGCCTGCAACTTCTGCCAGGAGTGCCACGGCCGCAACTCCTTCTCGGGCGGCGTCGAGAGCCAGTTCTTCGCGTTCGCGGAGCAGTTCGTCGACCTGAGCGGCGCGTGCATCACGATCGCGGAGCACATCACGATCACGGCCGACGGCCGCGACTCGGTTCCCCCCTACGCGAGCCTGCCGGAACCGCCCAGGGGCGCCATCAATCTGACCGGCGCCGAGTTGCGGGACGACTTCGGCAAGACCGGATACATCAGCGTCACGGCGCACCCGGCGCTGATGAAGAACGGAACCCCGCTCTCGCCGGACGCCGTTCCCTTCCTTCCCCCGTCCGGCTTCACGGGAGACGGCACGATCAACATCGACAACGCCATCGTCGTGGACGACGGCGCGATCGGCGGCGGCCCCGACCCGAAGGCGGTCGCGTTCATGAACGGCTTCCGGGACGCGGTCGCGGGCAACTGCCCGGACGTGACGCCGACCTGCACCGTGCGCGCGATCCCCGCCCGCGGGTGGATCGCCGACACGGTGTCGCGCGGCTCGCATCACGTCGTGAACGCGGCGCTCGCGAGGTGCGACTCGTGAGCGGCGCCGGAGAGGCCGCGGGCGATCGATCCTGGAATGGAAATGGGGAGGACACGATGCGCAGAAGGGTGACCCGCAAGCTCCTGCTCGGATTCTCGGGCCTCGCGGCCTTCCTGGCCCTCGTCCCGGCCGCGCAGGCCGCGCTCTTCCCGGTCAACTGCGCCGCCTTGAACGGGCCGGGCAACGACATCAAGATCGTTCAGCCCGGCGACGACGTTGTCCTGAGCTGCTCGCTCGAGGGGCGCACGGTCCTGATCCAGGCGCATTCGATCACGTCGAACGCCCTGGGCGCGATCAAGACGACCGGCACCGGAGGCATGAAGCTGTACGCGGGGCTCGACTCGAAGAACAACAAGTGCGTCGATCCCTCGCCGGCCGGCGCGTTCATCGACATCAAGGGGTCGTCGCTCGAGGACCAGAACAGCAACGGGGGAGTGGACCTGAAATCCTGCTGGGACATCAAGGTCGAGCCGGGCTCCTCGGTGAGCTCGGTGGACGCCACCATCCGCGCCGAGTGCCTGAATTCCGGCTGCAAGGTCGGCGCCGACACGTCGAACTTCTTCGGCAACCGGATCGAGTTCTACTCCCAGGGCGACATGACGCTGCTGAACAGCGTCTTCAGCACCATCGGGCCGCGCGACCAGCAGACGTTCGTCTCGTATCACGGGAGCCTGTACGCCGGCGAGGGCTGCGACCCGGATGCGCTCCTTCCGTGTCCGGATCCCTTCACCCCGGCCGCGCTCTGCGCCCTCTGCCAGGGATGCCACGGGCACAACGCGTTCTCGGGCGGGATCGAGAGCAACGCCTTCTTCTTCGCCGAGCAGTTCATGGACCTGAGCGGCGCCTGCGTCAACATCGCCGAGAACATCACGATCACGGCCGACGCGCGCGATTCCGCCGGCGGCAACGTCGCGCCTCCGGCCGGCCCTCCCTTCCTCGGGTTCGACATCAACCTGCAGGACGCCGAGATCCGGGACGACTTCGGCAAGACGGGCTTCCTGAGCGTCCTGGCGCACCCGCCGCTCAAGGGCGGACTGCCCCTGAAGCCGGACGACGTTCCCTTCAACCCGGGCTTCCCGCCGCAGTACCCCGGGGACGGACCGATCTGGTACCAGAACACGGTTCTCGTGGACGACGGCGCCAACGGCGGCGGCGTGGATCCGCAGGCGGTCGCGTTCATGAACGGGTACCGGGACTTCGCCGCCGGCAACTGCTCGGTGCTCGTTCAGGACTTGAAGTGCAGCACCCGGGCGATCCCCGCGCGCGGCTTCGTGGCGGACCCGACGGCGCGCATCAACCGCAACGTCTCCGGCGTGCCGAGGTGCGATTCCTGATCCGGCTCCCCGGCCAGGGAGCGTGAGCGAACCGGACCCTGTCCGATCCAGGCCGGCCCCCCGCGGGCCGGCTTTTTCTTGCATTGACACCCCCTTCCAGGCCCGATTTTGAAGGCGAGGCGGCGTCGTGCGACAATTGCTCATGACTTCACGTCCTCTTCCCCCCTCGCAGGAGAAGCGCGCCGCGCAGGCTCCCCTCGAGGACCAGGCCCATGTGACCACCGTGACGGATCAGCACCTGCGGGCCGCGGCGGCCGAGCGGGCGAGCGACGTCCACTTCGAGCCGAAGGAAGACCACGTCCGCGTGCGCTTCCGAATCGAAGGCGTGCTCCAGGAGCGCAAGGAGCTGCCGTTGGCGCTCGGGATCGCCGTCGTCAGCCGCCTGAAGATGCTGGCGAAGATGGACATGGCCGAGCGGCGCGTTCCGCAGGACGGCAAATTCTCGACGGTCCTGGCGGGATCCGAGAGGACCCTGCGCGCCTCCACGTTTCCGAGCACCTACGGCGAGAAGCTGGTCCTGCACATCGCCAGCCCCGTCATGGCCCTGAAGGACCTCCATGAGCTCGGCCTGCCGGAGCGCATTCTGCCGTCGCTCGTCCAGGCCCTCGGCCGGCCCTCGGGGCTGATCCTGACGACCGGCCCCTCGGGATCCGGGAAGACCTCGACTCTCTATTCGTTGATCCAGTCTCTCGATCCGGTCCGCCGCAGCATCGTCACGCTCGAGGATGGGATCGAAGTGCGGATGCCGAGCCTGACGCAGGGGGAGACCAACTCGCGCGCCGGCTTCACGTTCGCGAGCGGGCTGCACGCGATCGAAGGGCAGGACCCGGATGTGATCCTGGTCGGAGAGCTCGGCGACATCGAGACCGCGGTCACCGCCCTCCGGTGCGCGCTGACGGGGCGCCTGGTGCTCTCGACGCTCTACGCGGCGTCCACCGTCGAGGCGATCACGCGGCTCCTGGACATGGGCCTCGAGCCGTTCGCCGTGTCGAGCGCCCTCTCGGTCGTCATCGCGCAGCGGCTCGTTCGCCGGCTCTGCGACCTGTGCAAGACGCCCGTGCCTGCCGATGACAAGGCGACGGCGTCGATCCTGGGATTCCCGCCTCCGGACTTTCCGGCGCAGCTGTTCACGGCGAAGGGGTGCGACAAGTGCGGCGGGAGCGGCTACCGGGGACGGACGGCCATCTTCGAGGTCGTCACCATGGACGACGAGATCCGGGACGCGATCCGCTCCAAGAGCCCGACCCGCCTCTTCCGCCAGCTGTTCGCCGCCCGCCAGATCCCGACGCTGCGCCGCGAAGGATGGGAAAGAGCCCGCGACGGCGAAACGACCATCGAAGAAGTCATGCGGGTGTGCTGACCGTCTCTCCGCGCCTGCTCGGAATCCTTAGACCCTGAACATCAGACCCCGGACCCCTCGGGGATGGCGGAGAGTCCCGCGGCAGTCTTGCCGAGTTTCCTTTCCTCGGCGATCAGGACTCTTCGGAGGTCTTCCGGGTCTTCTTCGACGGATTCGGTCAGGCCGGCGAACGGGGCCTCGGTCAGGGCCTGGCGGTAGCCGATCGAGGGGAAGCCGCCGTCCCTCAGCGCGTGGATGAGCTGGACGGTCCGCAGGGCATCGAACCAGGTGTGCAGGTGGCGAAGGAGAGTCTCCTCGTCCTTCGAGAGGGTGAGGGCCTCCTGAACGGCGCGAAACGCGCCCATCCGCTCGAGCGCGCCGGTCAGCAGCTCGGTCCGGAAGAAGGGGCTCGCCGAGGGGAGCTCCGCCAGGGGCGCCCGCGCGTCGCCGCCCGAGCGCGCGACCGCCGCGAGGACGCGCAGCCACGCGGCCAGGTGCGCGAACACCAGCGGGTGATAGAGCTGGAACCCCGAGAGCGCGCCGCGCCGGGAGACGAGCCCGCCGATCGCCACTCCGGTGCTGATCGGGACGCGTTCGGAGATTCGGCCTTCGAGGATGAGCGGAAGGCCGGACAGGCGCAGGATCGCGCCGACTTTCGCGAGCTTGTTCAACGCGTGGAAGTCCTCGAGCGCGTTGCGCCTGGGAAAGCCGCGGACCGAGGCGTACGCGGCGGCGGGGATCGCGAGGCAGCTCCCCATGCTGTGGTACGCGTAGGGCGATCCCGCCCACGCGAGCCCGAGCAGGTTGTATCGCAGCGAGATCTCGTACAGGCGCGCCGCTTCCGCCTGCGCCGGGTCCGGGTCGAAGCGGTGCTCGAACGCGTAGATGGCCGCGCCCGTCGTCTCCGCCTCGAGGCTTCGCGTCTGCTCGAAGTAATCGGCCGGCAACACCGTGTCCGCGTCGGTGTTGTGGATCCAGGGCGAGGCGACGCGGCCGGCCGCTCGGAGCGCGAGCGCGATGTCGTTTCCGATCTTGCGCGCGAGACCGACGCCCTGCCCCTCCGGAAGGAAGTGCCCCGGGACGGCGCGATCGACGAGGAGCAGCGTCCCGCCCCGGAGCGAGTATTCGCGCGCGGGAGTCGCGGCGGAGAGCTCGGAGGCGAGCGGCAGCTCCCTCTCGAGACGCCTGCGGACCTCTTCGTTGGCCTCGTGGACCGCGGGAGAGGAGTCCCCCCGGGCGTTGAGAACGAGGACGATCAGCACCGGGCCGTCGGGGCTTCCCGGAACGGAGCCCAGGAGCTGGAAGAGGCTCTCCCGCTCGCCGTAGGCGGGGATGACGAGCGCGTTGCCGAAGGCTCCGGGCAGCTCCCCGGCCAATGCCGACTCCGGCTCGGCGTGGCGCGCGAGGTACTTCGCGACCGGATCCTTCATGGCGACCGCATTATCGGGCAAAGGGGAGAGCCGCCTGGGGGCGTGGACCAAGGTCCAATAGACTGCGCAAATCTGGAGCACTAAAATGTCTCCAGGTTTGTTCCGCAAATGACCCACGGGTGGCGCCGAGCGCGCGCGAAGGGGATTCTTGTGAAGAGGCACAGCGGTTTTTCGTTGAGCTTTCCGATGATGACGCTGGCGGCGTCGCTGGCGCTCTTCGCGTGCGCGGAGGGCCGGGCGAGCGCCGTTGATGTGACGCTCACGGGCGCGAACGGCTTCTCGGCGCTCGACGCGTCCGATGGAGCGATGGACGGCGTTTACCGGGTCGCCGGCCGGCTGGTTCTCGCGCCGGGCGCCGTCCTGACGTGCAGCGACACGGAGCTTCCGAAGCCCTCGATCACGAGCGCGTGCGCGATCAGCCTCGTGGTCGCGGGGAGCATGGAGATGAAGGCGGGGAGCGCCATCCTGGCCGAGAACAACTCGGGAGGAGGCAATGGCGGCAACATCGCGATCACGGTCGAGGGAGACGGCCTGACTCTCGAAGGCGTGGCCGGGGGCATGCCGGGCGCGGTCATCTCGAGCCGCAAGAACGCCGGCACGGAAACCGGCGGGCACGGCGGAGACATCCTGATCATCGTGGGCAGCCTGTGCGGGTCCGGGAACATCGACGTCCAGGCGGGAGCCCTGATCACCGCCGACGCGAACGGCGAGGCGGGAGCGATCGGGATGTTTTCCGGGCTCGAGATCGCCGTGGACGGGACGGTCCGGTCGCGCGGCCAGACCACGACGGGACGCGGGGGACCGATCACGATCGCGGGCTGCGGCGGAATCAGGACGGGGACCGCGAGCGCGGTCAGCAGCCGCGGGGGCGGGCCGGGAGCGGACCGGGTGCACCTCGAAGGGTCCACGGTCGAAGTCCGGGGACTCGTCGAGTCCACGGGGCCGGGCCAGGAACGCGCCAACGGCAGGAACCTCTGCAACGATCCGGTGCGCCCCGGCAAGCCCGTCAATTCGACCGCCTGCGTCGAGATCTGGTCGGAGGGGCCGATCCGGATCGATGCCGGCGGCGGCAACACCGGGGAGATCAACGCCGACACCGGATTCTCGGCCGGCGTGGCCGGCACAGGCTGGATCGACATCCTGTCGCAGCACGGAGAGATCGCGATCGCCGGCGACGCCGACGCTCCGTATGCCGTCCACGCGAACCAGGGGCTGACCAACGGCCACGGCGGCGCGATCCAGGTCGACTCGCTCTTCGGCCTCGTCACTCTGAGCGGCAAGGCGATCCAGGCCAACGACAGGACCCCCGGGGGCAAGGGAGGGAGAGTCACGATCGAGGCGACCTTCTCCAGCGTGAACTTCGGCTCGGCTTTCGTTCAGGCGGCCGGAGCGGCCGTCGGCGGAGGGCCGCAGGCGGGAGGGCACATCACGGTCAACGCCTTCCTTGGGAGCATCACGGGCGAAGCCCCGGGAGAGCTGAACGCCGCCGGCGGCCCGGCGCCCGGGAACGGAACGGTCGTCCTGAATTTCTGCAACACGCTCGACTACACCGGCGCGGCGACGCCCGCGCTGACGTCCTTTCAGATCTGCGTCGAGTAAGCGGCAGTCTCCGGACCGGGGTGGAAACCGGGGGAGGTACCGGGGCGGCAGGAGGGGGAGCGCGGGGGACCGCGGGGTCACCCGCACGGTTTCTTCAGTGCAGGGCGGCGCGAGGCGGAAGGTCGGCGACGATGCGCCCCTCGGCTTCCAGCAGCTCCTCCAGGCGCGCTTCCACCGCCGCCGGATCGAAGTAGAGGAGCGCCAGGCGCACGTAGAGATCCTGGTGCCGTGCTTCGGAGCGCGCGATCTCGCGATAGAAGTCCTTCAGAGGCCCGGCGGGAAGCGCCGACGCGATCAGGCCGAAGCGCTCGCATCCGCGCGCTTCGAGAATCCCGGCCACGAGGAGCCGGTCAAGAAAGTAAGGCTCCGACCCTTTCCGGTATTCCTGCGCGAGGCGCCGGATGTACGGGTCCTTCCGGTCGGCGCCGAGCGTCAGCCCGCGCGCCGCCATGTGCTCGTACACCCGCTGAAAGTGCGACAGCTCCTCGAGCGCGAGCTCGATCATGGCCCCGACGAGCTCGCTGCGGTCGGGGTAGTGGGAGACCATGTTCATCGCGCTGCCCGAAGCCTTGCGCTCGCAGTTGGCGTGATCCTGTAGGAAGGAGTCGAAGTCTCGGAGAACCGCCGTGGTCCAGGAAGCCGATGTCTCGCTCTTCAACCGAATGATCAGTGGCCGGCCCATCGTCGCGTGTCGAATCACCCGATCACCCGATCACCCGATCGCCCGATTCCCCTCACCCCCCGCTCACCGCGGGCAGAATCGCGATCTCGCAGGACGCGGGTAACGGCGTCGCAAGTCCCGATAGATCCCTCGCATTGTCGGCGTCCACGAAGAGGTTGACGTGAGGGCGGATGTGCCCCTCCTCGGTGAGAACGCGGTCCTTCAGGCCGGGGTGGAGAGACCAGAGGGCCTCGAGGGCATCGGCGAGCGTGGACGCGGAGCCGTCGAGCCGCACGCGCCCGCGATTGGCGGCGAAGGGGCGCAGCGGGCCCGGGATCGTGAACTCGATCGGCATCACGCCGCGCGCCGGCGCGGCCGGCGGGCGCGGGCGGCGGCCTCCACGACGACGGCCTTCACGGAGACGACCGGCGGCAGGCCCTCCTGCACGAGGCGCCAGGAGCGCCCGCCGTCGCGGGAGGCGAAGAGCTTGCCGCTGCGCGTCCCGAAGTAGACGCCGGCGGGTCCGAGCCTGTCCGTCGCCATCGCGTCGCGGAGCACCGTCTCGAACGCGTTCTTCTGCGGCAGGCCGCGCGTCATCGGCTTCCACGATTTCCCGGCGTCCTGCGTCCGGTAAACGCGCAGCTTCCCCTCGGGCGTGCAGCGGAACGCGTCCGACTCGATCGGGAGGATGAAGACGGTGTCGGGATCCTCCGGATGCATCGCCATGCAGAACCCGAAGTCGGAAGGGACGCCGCGGGCGATGTCGCGCCAGGAGTCGCCGGCGTCGTCGCTCCTGTAGAGGCCCCAGTGGTTCTGCAGGAAGAGTCGGTCGGGCCGGGCGGGATGATGGACGATCTTGTGGACGCACTGCCCGAACTCGGGATACTTGTCGGGGAGGAACTGGGCGCGCACGCCGGAGTTGCGGGAGGCCCAGGTCTGTCCCCGGTCCTCCGAGCGGTAGACGCCCCCCGTCGAGACCGCCACGGTGACGCGGCCGCGGCCGGCGGGGTCGGCCAGGATCGTGTGGAGGCAGAGGCCGCCCCCGCCCGGCATCCATTTGGCGCGGTGCGGGTGGTTCCAGAGCCCTTCGTTCAGGTGCCAGGTCTTTCCGGCGTCCTTCGACTCGAAGAGCGCGGCCGGCTGGACGCCGCAGTAGAGAGTGTTGGGCTCCTCCGGCGGCCCCGGGGCAACCTGCCAGATGTTGGCGAGCGAGGTGCCGGCCGACTCGGGGAACTTGACGAGCGGGATCTCGGGCTGGGCCCAGTGCCGGCCGAAGTCGTCGCTCGCGCAGAGCTCCGCGCCGAAGTGCATGCTCTGCGGCGCGGCCCAGAGGCGGCGGCGCCCGTTGCGGGCGTCGTAGGCGGCGGCATAGACCGAGCGCCCCGGGAAGTGCGGGCCTCCCATCTCCCAGCGCCCCCGCGCTCGCCCCGAGCGGAAGAGGAAGAGTCCCTTCATCGTGCCGACCAGGAGGAGGACGTCCCCGTTCTTGACCGAGATCTGCTTCGTCGCGACCATGGGTCTCCTCTTTTTTTCGCGCGGGAGGTTAGCACGAGAAAAGGGGCGGCAGGTGTCAGGTTCAACCTGAAACCTTGGTCCCCTCGGGCAGCCAGGACGCGTAGATCGCCTCGACCTTCTTCCGCAGCTCCTCCAGCGTTCCCTCGTTGACAATCACGTCCGCGGCGCGGGCGGCGGCCGCCTCGGGCCGGATCTGCGCCGCGATTCGGCGGCGGGCGTCTTCGGAATCGCCTCCGGAGTCCTCCCAGCGGCGCAGGCGGTCGGCCTCCGGCGCGACGACGAGGAGCACGCGGTCGTACTCCGACTCGGTCCGGGCCTCGAGGATCTGGGACGCCTCCGCGACGGCCACGGCCGCGCCCGCCGCGCGCGCGTCGGCGAAGCGCCGCTCGATCTCGCGCCTCACGATCGGGTGGATGCGCGCCTCGAGATCGTGGCGCCGGCGCGGGCTGGCGAAAACGATCGCCGCGATGCGGGCCCGGTCCACGCGGCCTTCCGCGTCGACGACCTCCTTGCCGAAGAGATCCTGCGCCGCGCGCGCCCCCCGGCCGCCCGGCCGGTAAAGGGCCGCGACGATCGCGTCCGCGTCGAAGACGATGGCGCCCAACTCCTTCAGAAACCCGGCTACCGTCGTCTTTCCCGACGCCAGACCGCCTGTCAGACCGACGCGCAGCATGGAAAGTAGCCGTTCCGACCGTGGCCGGCGCCGTGCTCCTCGTTGACGAGTCGATCTGGATCGAGGTGTTTCTCAAGCCGGGCGGTCATCGTGAGCCTCTTCCCCTCCTCTGTCATCCCGAGCGCAGCGAGGGATCTGCTTCCGTCGCTTCAATTCGCACTTCTGCCAGCGGACGGGTTCCGCGGAGAATCCTGGTCTCGCGCTTCCAGCATCTCCGGAGCAGATCCCTCGTCGCTTCGCTCCTCGGGATGACAAGGCAGGGCGTTTCGTCCGAATGGAATCGGGATTCTCGACTCTTCTCTGCAAAGCCTCCTACCGCCAGAACTTTGGACCTTGGCCTCATTTCGCCAGCGGCCTCACGACCACGCCGCCCTTCATCACCCAATCGATCTTCGACAGGACCGAGACGTCCTTCAAGGGATCACCGGGGACGGCGGCGAGGTCCGCGAAGGCGTCCTTCTCGACGACGCCGGCCTTGCCCTGCCAGCCGAGCAGCTCGGCCGCCACGGTCGTCGCGCTGCGAATTGCCTCGATCGGCGTCATGCCGAGCTTGACCTCGTACTCGAACTCCCGCGCCTGGTTGATCTCGGTCCAGGGGAAACCTCCGGCGTCGGTCCCGAAGGCGATCTTGACGCCCGCCTTGCGGCAGTTCGCGAGCGACTTCGCGTGGATCTTCGGCAGCTCGCCGCAGATCGCGCAGCCCGCCTGCGCCCGCGGCCCCGCGACGTAGGCCGCGACCGTGAGCGTCGGCGAGAGGAAGATCCCCTTGCGCGCCATCTCCTGCGCCATCTCCGGCCGGATCGAATCGCCGTGCTCGATCGAGTCCACTCCGGCGGCGACGGCGATCCGCACGCCGGTGTCCGAGCGGGCGTGCGCCGAGACCTTGACGCGGTGCGCGTGGGCCTCGGAGACGACCGCCTCGATCTCCTCCTTCGTCCAGTTGGGCGGCGAGTCCACGTAGCCGTCCTCGGTCAGCCGCATCCCGCCGGTGTTGGCGTAGATCTTCACCCAGTCGGTCCCGTAGGAGAGCTGCTCGCGCACCGCCTTGCGGCATTGATCGGCGCCGTCGCAGACCTGCACGCCGACGGGGAAGGTCCAGTCCGGGCGGAAGTGCGTGATCGGGTAGCTTCCGGTCGTCGAGAGCGCGCGGCCGACGACCCGGAGGCGCGGCCCCGGGATCACCCCTTCGTTGACGGCGTCCCGCAGCGCGACATCGCTGTACGAAGCTCCTTCGGTCTCGAGGTCCCTCATCGCGGTGAACCCGTGCTCGAGCGCGATCTTCAACGCCCGCACGGCGCGCGCCACGCGGTGGGCCGGGTACTCCTGGAGGATCTGCTCGGTGTACTCGGGCGCCGTCGCGTCCCCCTGGAGGAGGATGTGCGTGTGCGCGTCGATCAGGCCGGGCAGAAGCGTCCGGTCTCCGAGGTCGATGACCTGAGCGCCCGGCGGGACGCGCGTCCCCACGCTCTCGACGATCCCTCCCTTGACGACGACGACCGGGTTGGCGACGTAGGCGCCCGTCTTCACGTCGAGCAACCGCGCCGCCTTCACGGCGATCACGGCATCCTCCGCACGGAGGGGAAGAGAGACACAAAGGAGGAGTGTCAGGGAGACCACTGTCTTCTTCATGGTTGCAGTCTAGTGTAGAAGCCCCTCCGCGTGAGGGGCGTGGGGGCACGAGGCCCAGGGGAAGCTGGGGCGGTTTTTCTTAGCCGTCATCTCCGACGGAAGCCGGCCCGGCGGAGGCCGGCCGCGAGGTAAGGGGAGCGGCGCATGAGGCGCCAGAGAAGGCCGGAGCGGTAGTTCTCGATCATCAGGACGATCGGTCCGTCGTTCAAGCCGAAGTTGCGCGGCGAGATCCAGCCGGCGGGCTCTCCGGAATCGGAAGGGAAGGTGGGGTTGAACGTCGCCTCGAAGCCGTAGGGGCTCGCCCGGCCCACGCCCAGATCTTCGATGAACCGGATCGTCGGAAGAACGATCTCCGGCGCGAAGGGGAGCGAGGCCACGACCGCCCACGGGGCGAGCGTCCCGTCGTCGGGCCCCCGGGGGATCGACCGCGCGACGTAATCGAAGAAGCGGCGCTCGACCCCGTCGATGACGAGCGTTGCCGGCCCCGGGCCTTCGCTGGCGGTGATGCCCCAGCAGAACTCGCCGTAGCCCTTGAAGCGCTTCGGATTGCGGATCCCGTAGCGCTGGTGGGCGAGGGTCGCGCGCCGGCTGTTCTCGAAATAGTCGCAGCCCTTCGCGCGCATGAAGGCGTCCCGGATTCCGCGGAAATCCACCCAGAGGTGCGAGAGCTGGTGAATGAAGAGAGGCCCGGCGTAGAGGAACTCCTCTCCGTAGAGGCGGCGCCACCGGTAGGCCGACGTGAACGCGGCGTAGCTCTCCGGCGGCAGCGGATGGGTCGGAGACCCGAGCGCGAGGAGGTAGAGGATCAGGGCCTCGCTGTACCCGCGCCACCGGTAGGGGAGGAACCCGCCCTCCGGTCTCCAGCCGTGGGTGAGCGTGCGGGCGCGGTCCGACGCCCACGGCCATTCGACCCTCCGGTAGAGCCGGTCGGCGATGTCCCGGATCTCGCGCTCCTCTTTCTTCGCGCCGCGAAAATACGCCGCCGCCGCGAGCGCGCCGGCCAGGAGATGGGCGGTGTCCACCGTCGAGAGCTCGCAATCCCACGCGCGCCGGCCCGACCTCATGTGGAGAAAGTGGTAGTAGAAGCCCCTGTAGCCGGTCGCGTCCGGCTCCTTCCCCTGGGGACTGTTCCAGAAGAACCGGAGGGTCGTCAGAGTGCGGGCCGCGGCCTCCGCGCGCTCCATGAAGCCGCGCTCCGCGGCGACGACATACGAGCCGAGCGCCAGCCCCACGGCGGCGATCGAGGCCGGGGAGCCGGTGTGGGTGCTGTCGCGCACGAGGCCGGTCGCGGCGTCCGTCTCGTGCAGGAAGTAGCCGAAGGTGTTCTTCTGGAGACGGTGCAGGTCCTCCTCGGTGTACGGGACCGGCGTCACGGGATGTTCGCGACGGCGCTCTGGACCGCCTCCGCGAGGGTCGGGTGGATGTGGACGGCGTCCCGCAGCACCGTGTAGGGCGCTCCGGCGTTCATCAGGTCCACGTAGAGGTGGACGAGCTCCGAGGCGTCGGCGGCGAGGACCGCGGCCCCGAGGATGCGCCCGCTCTTCGCCTCCACGAGGACCTTGATCAGCCCTTCGGTCTCCGAGAGCTCCCTGGCTTTGCCGTTGTTGCGCATCTCGAAGCGGCCGACCTTGAACCGGACGCCGGACTCCTTCGCTTCCCGCTCGGTCATCCCGACGCGCCCGAGCTCCGGGTCCGTGTACACCGCGTACGGAACGACGCGCCGCGTCGTGCGTGAGCCGTCTCCCGCGAGCTGCGACCGGAGCACGCGGTAATCGTCCCAGGAGGTGTGCGTGAACATCGGGCCGCCGCGGATGTCTCCCGCCGCGAAGATGCCGGGGACGCTCGCGGCCAGCCGCTCGTCCACTTCCACGAATCCCTCCTTCGACGTCTTCACGCCGACCGTCTCGAGGCCGATGTCGTCGGTGTTGGGCTTCCGGCCCGCCGCCAGGAAAAGGTGCGACCCGCGGATCCGGCCGGAGCCGGCCCGCGAGGAGACCGTCAGGAGGACGCCGCCCCGCGCCGGCGAGGCCCGCGTGACGCGCGTGTCCAGGCGGAACTGGATCCCCTCTGCCTCGAGCAGCCGCTGGAGCGGAAAGACGACGTCCTCGTCTTCCCGCTTCAGGATCTGCGGGGCACCGTCGATGACGGTGACGTCGCTCCCCATGCGGCGGTAGAACTGGCTCATCTCGAGCCCGATGTAGCCGGCGCCGACGAAGACGAGGTGGCGCGGCACCTCGTGATGCTCGAGCCAGTTGCCGGCGTGGAGGTACGGGATCTTCCCGAGTCCCGCGATGCGGGGCCGCAGGGCGCGCGTGCCGGTGTTCAGGACGACTCGCGCCGCGAGGACGTCTTCCCCTCCCACGCGCGCCCGGAAGCCGCCGGCCTCCCGCCCGCGCAGGCGCGCGTGGCCGCGCAGGAGCCTCGGGTTCTCCTCCTTCTCGAAGCCGCGCCGCAGGCCCGCCCGCGACTCCATGACGATGCTCTTCGCGCGGGCGAGGACCGCGGGGAAATCGACCTCCACCGTGGGGATCCGAAGGCCGAACACGGCCCCCCGCCGCGCCTGAAACGCCGCGCGCGCGGACGCGATCACCGCCTTGGTCGGAGTGCAGCCGAAGTTGACGCACGACCCGCCGAGGTCCTGGCGCTCCGCGAGCGCGACACGTTCGCCCGCCTTCGCGAGGGCGTGGGCCAACGGGATGCCCGCCTGCCCGCCTCCGATGATGAGGACGTCGTAAGTAGTCAAGGTCTCAGGTCCAAGAGTCTATGGTCCAGGGTCGTTCCCCGCCCCGGGACTTTAGACCTTGGACATTGAGACCTTAGACCTTGGACCTTGGACCTTGGACCTTGGACCTTGGACCTCTTCGTATCAGCTGGCTCGCCGGCCGGTCGTCCGGTTGTGGACGTTCGCGGGCGAGAGACCGACTTGCCAACTCTCGTCGCCGGCGTCCAGGCTGTTCGCTCTCGCGCGTTCGAGGATGAGGTGGGCTGTCTCCTCCTGCTTGCCGCCCGAAACCAGGGCGAAGACCACCGAGCGGCCCCGGCGGAGAGCCTCCTCGTAGAAGTAGATCTCGTCTTTGGGCAGGCCGGTGGACAGCCGCGCCTCCAGCGCCCGGCCGGCGAGGATCCCGACGACGACGCCGAGAATCCCGCAGAGCGTCGCGATGATCCAATCCGTCTGGCCGAACGCTAGCGTTCCTCCGCGCAGAACCGCCGAGACTCCCAGGGCCGCCGTGAATCCCACGACGCCGCCGACGACGGCGCCGACCGCGTTCCCGACGCCCGGCTGTTCGGTCTCCTCCGTCGGGATGGCGGAGTGGATTTCCCGATCGGGGCTATCGGGCGTCAGCCGCCGGACATTTCCCGGCGGCAGGCCGGCGATGACGAGGTCCCTGGCCGCGCGGTCCGCCGCGGCCGGAGTGCTGAAGATCCCGACGACAGTCTTCATGGATGCCTCCAGAACAAGACACCCCGAAAATTGCAAGAAACACGCCAGCGACAGAGACGCCTCGCCGTCGAGGGCACAGAGGACGCATCGCTGACCCGAGTCCGTGGTGTGTGCCCTCGGACAGGGCCGCTGCCGGGCAACGCCGGCGTCTCCAGGCTGCACCGCGCCGATCCAGCCGGGCTTCAGTCCCGGCGGTGTGTCAGCCGAAACTCGGACGCGCTCAAGCCGCCGACCGGGCGCGTTTCAAGGGAACATCGCGTTGAGAAATCAGAGCTAGCCCGACCGGGCGGCGAGCGGCAGGGTCAAACGGGCGAGGCAGCCTGAGCGGTCGGGGCGGTTTTCGAGGGTGAGCGCGCCGCCGTGGGCCTCGGCGATCTGGCGCGAGAGGACGAGGCCGATGCCCGAGCCCTGAGGCTTCGTCGTGAAGAAGGGGACGAAGAGGTTCGCCGTGCTCGTCAGGCCGGGTCCCTCGTCGGCGACCCACACCTCGACGCGCGGAGCGGCGCCGTCGGCCCGGCGCCAGCCGACCTCGACGCCGCCGGAGGTCTCGAGCGCCGCCTCCACCGCGTTGTGGACGAGGTTGATGACAACCTGCTCGAGCTGGTCCGGGTCGGCCGAGAGCGCGAGCCTCGGGCCCGGGCAGAGGCGCACGGGGAGCCGCGTCTCCAGCCCCACCAGCCGCCGGATCAACGGATCCACTTCCACTCTCTGGAACTTCGGCTGCGGGAGGCGCGCCAGCTTCGCGTAGGCGGTCGTGAATCGCGAGAGGGACTCGGACCGCGACGCGATCACCGCGAGTCCCTGGCGCATGTCCTCGCGCCAGTCGGGCGGCGGCTCCCGGAGGACGAGGAGCCCGCGCAGGCTCTCGGCGAGCGACTGGATCGGCGCGAGCGAGTTATTGAGCTCGTGCCCCAGCACGCGGATCAGGCGGCGCCAGGCCTGGCGCTCCTCCTCGCGCAGCGGCCGGCTGACGTCGGCGAGCACGAGAAGCCGGTGGGGGAGTCCCCCCTGCCGGAATGTGCTGGTGCGGATCTCCCAGCGGCCGGAGCCTCCCGGGAACGCCGCGTCGAGGATCGGCGGAGCGTCCTCCCGCAGGCAGTCCTCGAGGCCGAGGTCCACGGCGCTCGCCCCGAGCAGCTGCGGCTCCGGCCGTCCGAGCAGGCGCTCGCCGGCCCGGTTGGTGAGCTTCAACCTTCCCGCCCCGTCGAACGCGAAGACGGCGACATCGATCTCGGCCATGACGCGCGACAGGAGCGCGGTCGCTTCGAAGGCCTTCAGGCGCTGGTGCTGCAGCGTCTCGGTCAGCGCGTTGACTTCGAAGAGAACCTCTCCCAGCGGGTCCTGGGCCGAGGCCCCGCGCGCGCGGATGGAGAAGTCCCCTTCGCGCATCGCGGCGAGCAGGTTGGAGATCGTCTGCAGGGGGCGCACGAGGCGCTCCCACAGCGAGGAAGCGAACCCGAGCCAGAAGAGGACGATGACGGCCGTGAGCGTCCAGCGGACCTTCGGCGTGAAGTCGCCGAGCCACAGGAGCAGGAGGGCCACGATGACGGCCGGCAGAGCGGCGAGCGCCGCGAGCATCAGGACGCGCCGGTCGTGCCGGAGAGGCCTCATCGGAGGGTTGAGTTATCCCCTCTCCGTTGTCATCCTGAGCCCTTCGACTTCGCTCAGGACAGGCTCCGCGAAGGATCTGCTCCGGTCGAGGAGGGCAGATCCCTCGTCGCTTCGCTCGCGCCGTCGCCATAGCGGCTTTGGCGCGTCGGCGACCTCGGGATGACAGGGAGAGGGTTCCTCACAACTTCTCCAGGCGGCGGTAGAGCGCGCTGCGCGACAGTCCCAGGGCGCGCGCCGCCTGGCTGACGTTCCCCCCGAAGCGGGCCATCGCCTTCTGGACGAGGAGCCTCTCGACGTCCTCCAGGCTCATCTGCTCGAGCGACGGGCCCCCGTCGCCCCCCGCGTGCAGCCCGAGGTCGCGCATCGCGATCGCGTCGCCGCGGGCCATGAGGGTCGCCCGCTCGACCGCGTGATCGAGCTCCCGCACGTTGCCGGGCCAGGGATGGTCGAGCATCGCCTGGAGAGCCGCCGGCTCGAAGCTCTGGATGTGCTTGCGGTACCTGAGGGAGTGCCGCGCGAGGAAATGGAGGGCGAGGGCGGGGATGTCCGCCCCGCGCTGGCGCAGCGGCGGGATGCGGATCTCGATCGTGTTCAGGCGGAAGAGGAGGTCCTGCCGGAACCTCCCCGCGGCGACCTCCGCGTGGATGTCGGCGTTGGTGGCGGAGAGCATCCGCACGTCCACCTTCCGGGTGCGCGAGGAGCCGAGCCGCTCGAACTCTCCCGTCTCGAGGACCCGCAGGAGCTTGGCCTGCTGGCTCGCGGGGACATTGGCGATCTCGTCGAGGAAGAGCGTCCCCCCGTCGGCCAGCTCGAACCGGCCGACGCGGTCCGCGCGCGCGTCGGTGAACGCGCCCTTGACGTGCCCGAAGAGCTCGCTCTCGAAGACCCCCTCGGAGATCCCGCCGGCGTTCAGCGTCACGAGCGGCCGGGAGGAGCGGCGCGACGCGGCATGGAGCGCCCGCGCGACCATCCCCTTGCCTGTGCCGTTGTCCCCGATGACGAGCACGTTCGCGTCGGAGGGGCCGACCCGCTCGATCATCTCCAGGACGGGGCGCATCGCCGCCGACTCCGCGATCATCTCCGGCTCCCCGTCCTGGCGCAGGATCCGGTTCTCCGCCTCGAGCCGCTGCCCGCGCCGGAGCGCCCGCCCCAGGGCGATCTGCGTCCGGAGCGTCGTCAGAAGCCGCGTGTTGTCCCACGGCTTCTGGACGAAGTCGCGCGCCCCGCGGCGCATCGCCTCGACGGCCAGGTCCACGCTGCCCCAGGCCGTCATGACGATGACCGGCAGCGTCGCGTCGAGCTCGCGGATCCGCGCGAGCAGGTCGAGCCCTTCCTGTCCGGACGTCGTGTCCCGGGCGTAGTTCAGGTCCATGAGCGCGACGTCGAAGTCCCTCGCGTCGAGCGACGCCAGGACGCCGGCGGGAGAGGTCGCCGTCTCGATCGCGAGGCCCTCTCCCTTGAGCAGAAGGCGCAGCGCTTCGAGCACGTCGCGCTGGTCGTCGGCGACGAGCACCCGGTCGGGCGCGGCGGCGTCGGACGACTTCACGGGCCGGGGGCGACCGGCTCCGGGCGGCGGGGCCGGAACCGCGTCGGCCGCCCGGCGGAGCTCTCCTGCGCCTTTCCGGTTCCCCGATCAGCCACCTTTTTCAATCTACCACCGCGCTCAATCCGCGCGCAGGGCGCCCTGCGGATCGAGGCGCGCCGCCCGCCGGGCGGGGACCCAGGAGGCGAGCGCGCCGGCGGCCACGAGCACGCCGACGACGGCCGCGTCGAGCCAGGGGCTCCCCGCGAACCCGGCGCCCAGGGCGCGGGCGAGGAGCGGCCGCGCGAGCTCCAGAGCGGCGATGCCGGAGAGCCCTCCGGCGAGCGAGAGGCCGAGGCCCTCCCGGACGAAGAGCCGCTGGATGCCGGCGGGACGGGCCCCGAGCGCGAGGCGGATCCCGATCTCCGTCGAGCGCCGGCCCGCGCGAAAGGCCGTCACGCCGTACGTGCCGATCGCCGCCAGCGCCAGGCCGAAGACGCCGAAGACCGCGAGAACGAGAGCGCCGAGACGCTCCTGGGAGAGCGACTCGGCATAGAGCCCCTCCATCGGCGAGACCTCGGCGAGCGCCAGCGCCGGATCGACGGCCCGGACCGCCCGGCCGACGTCCGCGGCGAAGCCGCTCCGCCCCGGGGCGCCCCGCACCATGAGGTGCATCGTCTCGGCGTCCTCGGAGCCGGAGCGCTGCCGGTACGGGAGGTACACGGTCTCTTCCATCTCTCCGAAGTCCGCCACGTCTTGGGCGACGCCGACGACCCGCATCCGGACCGGCTCGCCGCGCGCCGTGCGCCGCGCGATCGTCTGGCCGAGAGGGGAGGCCTCTGCCCAGATCCGCCGCGCCATCCGGCGGCTCACGATCGCGACCGGAGGCGTGTCTTCCCGGTCCGTGTCGCCGAAGTCGCGCCCCGAGAGGAGAGCCGTCCCCAGCGTGCCGAGGAGTCCCGGCGTCGCGAGCCGGACGTTGACGGAGCGGTACTCGCGCGGATCTGCGGCCAGCGGGCCGGGCGCGATCCCGATGCCCCAGGTCCCACCCCAGAGCGGATTGACGCTCGACGCCGCGGCGCGCGAGACCCCCGAGACCGAGGAGATCCGCCTCAGGATCTCGTCGAGGGCGCGGACGCGCTCGGCGCCGGTGGGATAGCGGGAGAGGGGAAACTCGAGCTCCGCATGGAGGAGGTTCTTCGTGTCCACGCCGAGGTCTCTCGTCCGCTTCTCGTGGAGCCCCCGCATCATCGCGAAGGCGCCCGAGAGGAGCAGGGTCGAGATCGCGACCTGGAGCACGACGAAGCCGGAGAGGAGGCGCCGGCTTTCCCCGCCGCCGGCGGCCGTGCGCCCTCCGGCCTTCAACAGCGGTGCGACGTCGACTCCCGCCGAGGCGAGCGCCGGGGCCAGGCCGCACAGGATCCCGGTCGCGAGCGCCGCCGCCGCGGCGAAGGCGAGGAGCCGAAAATCGAGGGCGCCGCGCCCGGAGGGGAGCTCCTCGAGCAGGACGCGTGGCATGAGCGAGTCCAGAGGCGCGGTGATCCATCCCGCGAGGAGCAGGCCCGCGCCGGCCCCGAGCGTCGAGAGGAGGAGGCTCTCGGTCAGGACCTGGCGGACCCGGCGCCAGCGGCCTTCGCCGAGGGCGGCGCGGATGGCCGTCTCCCGCCGGCGCGCGGCCGAGCGGGCGAGGATCAGGTTGGCCAGGTTCGCGCAGGCGAGAAGGAGGAACGAGCCCATCGCGGCGAAGAGGAGGAGCGGAACGCGGTCCTCCTCCCGCACGAGGTTCGAGTGGAGCGACACGATCTCGAGCCCGCGGCCCCGGCTGCCGGAGGGGTCCTCCTCTTCGAGCCGGCGCGCGATCGCGGGAGCTTCCACGCGCGCGCCCGCGAGACTCCGGCCGGGCGCCAGCCGCGCGATCACGAGCAGGTCGCGGCGGTCCGAGGGGTCGATCCGGAGAGGGAGCCAGACGTCGGCGCGGTACGGGAAATGGAACCCGGCGGGAAGCACTCCGACGACGACGACGGAACGGCCATCGAGCAGGATCGCGCGGCCGACCAGAGACCGGTCGGCGCCGAAGCGGTCGCGCCAGAGAGTGTGGGAGACGAGGGCGACGCCGCTCGCCTCGCCGGCCCGCTCCTCTTCGGCCCGGAACACCCGGCCGAGCTCGGGGTGGACGCCGAAGAGGGAGAGCGATCCGGCCGAGAGGCTCGCTCCGTTCAACCGGACGGGGTCTCCCGAGCCGGTGAGCGTTAGCCGCTCGACGCGCTGGGCGGTCGCGCGGTCGAAGACTCCGGCCTGCGCCGCGATCGCCTCGAACCGCGAGGGGAGCAGGTTCCCGGTGTAGCTCTGACCCCCCGGGGTCGTCGTCTTGTCGAGCAGGCGGACCAGCCGCTGCGGCTCGGGAAACGGGAGAGGCCGCAGAAAGATGGCGTTGACGACGCCGAAGATCGCGCAGTTGCCGCCGATCCCGAGCGCCAGGGTCGCGATCGCGGCGGCCGCGAACCCCGGGTTCTTGCCGAGGGATCGCAGGGCGTAACGGAGGTCGCGCATCGCGGCCGTGCCGTTCACTCGGTCCTCAGGGCATGGGAGGGGTCGGCGCGCGAGGCCCGCACGGCCGGGACCAGGGAAGCCGCCGCGGCGACGGCCGCGAGAACGGCCGCGGCGGCGAGGAGCGTCGTGATGTTGCCCGGGGAAATCCCGAAGAGCAGGGCGGAGAGGAGCCGGGACGCGGCGAGGCTGCCGCCGGCGCCGGCGGCGAGGCCGGCCGCCACCGGGAGCGAGCCGCCCCGGACGATGAGGCCGACGATGTCGGCGGGCGCGGCCCCGAGCGCGACGCGAATGCCGATCTCGCGCCGGCGGCGGGTCACGTCGCGCGCGGCCACGCCGAAGACGCCGATCGCGGCGAGGAGGAGGCCGACCGCGCCGAAGCCGCCGACCAGGCCGGCGGGGTAGCGGCGGAGGAAGACCGCGGGCGAGTCGGAGATCCGGCGCGACAGGCTCTCGGCCGGACCGATGACGGCCGCGCGGTCGAAAGCGGCGAGCCGCGCGCGCAAGGCGCCGGCCAGGGACTCGGGCTCGACCAGCGTCCTGACGACGATCACGAAGGAGCCGGAGGGGTCCTGCGAGGAGGGGAAGTAGACGACCGCCGTCATCGGGGCGCCGGGGCCGGTCACGTTCTCGTCGCCGACGACGCCGACGATCTCCAGCCGCTTGCCGGCGAGGAACTCGAAGCCGAAGCTCCTGCCGACGCCGTCTCCCAGCGGAAAAGCCTGTTTCGCGAAGGTCTCATTGACCAGCACGACCGGCGGCGCCGCGGCCGTGTCCGCGGCCGAGAAGAACCGTCCGGCCTTGAGCGGAAGGCGCATCGTGGCGAAGTAACCGGCGCTGACGCTGCGCAGGTTCGCCTCCGGCACGAGCGCGCGCCCTTCCGCGAGCGGCGTGCCCGTCTCGCCTCCGCCGATCGGCAGCTTGCTGACCGTCGCGGCGCTCCCGACGCCCGGCAGCGCGGCGAGGTCCGCCAGGAGCTGCCGCTCGTAGGCGGGCAGGGAGGCCGGGTCGCGCAGGCGCGGAGCGGGAAGCCAGAACGTCGTCGTCAGGATGCCGAAGCGGTCGTAGCCAGTGTCCGTCATCAGCAAGCGGGCGGTGCTCCGGGCGAGCAGGCCGGCGCCCGTCAGGAGGACGAGCGTCAGCGCGATCTCCACCCCGACCACCCAGGCGGCCGCCTCGCGGCGACGGCCCGGGAAGACGCCGGGGCGCCCTCCCTTGAGAGCGTCGAGCGGGAGCGCGCCGGCCGCGCGCAGGGCGGGAGCCAGGCCGCAGACGACCGCGGTCGCGAGCGTCACGGCGGCGGCGAACGCCAGGACTGGCCCCCCGAGGGAGAGTTCGGAGAGGAACGGCATGACCGCCCTCCGGTCGGCGGGGATCCCGGCGACGATCAGTTGGAGCGCCCACGTGGCCAGGAGCAGGCCGACGGCGCCGCCCGCCGCGGCGAGCAGCAGGCTCTCGGTCAACAGGAAACGCGCGAGCCGGACCTTCGTCGCGCCGAGCGCGATCCGGATCGCGATCTCCTTGCGGCGGCGCGCCGAGCGGCCGAGCATCAGCGTGGCCACGTTGGCGCAGGCGATGAGGAGGACGCAGACGACCGCCGCCGCCAGCGCGAGGAGCACCGGCCGCACGCTCCCGAGGATCTCGTCGGAGAGGGGCCGCACGAGAATGCCCATTCCCGAGTGCCAGCGCGGGTCGGCCGCCGCGATCCGGGCCGCGACCCGGTTCGCGTCGGCCATCGCGCCCGCGGCCGTGACGCCGGGAGCCAGCCGCGCGACGGCGTCCAGCCAGTGCCAGTAGCCGCGCGCCTTCTGCAGCTGGGTCGGTCGCACCGGGAGCCAGACGTCGGCATCTTCCGCCGGCGCGAAGTGGAAGCCCTCCGGCAGAACGCCGACGACGGTGTGCGGCACATCCTGGAGCGTGACGGTCCGCGTGCCGAGCGGCGCGCCCGCTCCGAAGAGCCGGGCCCAGAGCGCGTGCGAGAGAACGGCGACGCGCGCGGAGCCGGCGTCGGCCTCCGCGGGGAGGAAGCCGCGGCCGGACGAGAGCCGCACACCGAGGGTCGGAAAGAAATCCGCCGTCACGCGCGCGGACCGGAACCGCTCGGCGTGGTCGGGGAGCGAAAGGGTGACGCTGCCTCCCGTGTAGCCGGCGACCGACGCGAACGCCCGCGCCCCCTCGCGGAGGGCGAGGAAGTCGGGATAGGAGAGCTCGCTCCTGCCGCCGCGCGGCTGGGTCTCCCAGAGGTGCACGAGCCGCGCCGGCTCCCGGTAGGGGAGGCCGCGCAGCAGCGAGGCCTCGACGAGACTGAAGATGGCCACCGCCGCGCCGATCCCGATCGCGAGCGTGCCCGCGGCCGCGGCCGTGAAGCCGGGGCTCTTGCCGAGAGCGCGGAGCGCATGCCGAACGTCCTGGATGAGTGCCGTCATGATGTTCTTCACTCCTGTCGGAGAGCCTCCATCGGATCGATGCGCGCCGCGCGGAGCGCGGGCAGGACGCAGGCGGCGGCGGCCGTCGCGAGAAGCACGGCGAGCGTCGCCGCGAACGTGGCCGGGTCGGTCGGGGTCACGCCGTAGAGCAGCCCGGCGAGAAAACGGGTCGAGAGGAGCGAGGCGCCGACTCCCGCCGCCGCGCCGAGGAGGACGGGCCGGAGACTCTGGGCGAACACCAGCCGCAGGATGTCTCTCCGGCCGGCGCCGAGCGCGGCGCGGACCCCGATCTCACGCGTCCGCTGCGCCACGGTGTAGGCGGTGACGCCGGCGATCCCGACGGCGGCGAGGCCGGTGGCCAGCAGGGCGAAGAGCGAGAGAAGGCGAAGGTAGAAACGGGGGCGGGCGAGGGAGTCGGCGACGACCTCTTCGAGCGGCGCGAGCCTGGCGACCGGCAGCGACGGGTCGAGTTTCGCGACGGCCGCGGTCACCGCCGCGGCGAGCGTCTCCGGCCGTCCCCCCGTTCGGACGAGGACGCTGACGGTGTCCGCGGCAACTTGATCGAGCGAGCCGTAGAAGAGGGGAGTCGGCGGCGAGTCGAGCCCGGACTCCCGGACGTCGCCGACGATGCCGACGATCTCCCCCTCGATCCTGTCGTCGCTCGGCCGTGCGCCGAATCGCAGCCGCCGGCCGATGGCGTCGCCTCCCGGCCAGAACTTCCGGGCCGCCGATTCGCTCGCGAGCAGCACGCCCGGAGTCCCGCGGCGATCGGAGGCGGCGAAGAGTCGTCCCCGCAGCAGCGGGATCCGCGCCGTGGCGAAGTAGTCTCGGCTCGCGAGCCGCAACTGGGAGTGCAGCTCGTCCGCCTCGGTCGCGGCGGAGGGACGGCCGGTCTCCCGGAAGCTGCTGGAAAACCCGAAGTCGGTCAGGGGGAGGCCGAGGACCGCGCCGGCGGAGCGCGCCCCGGGCAGAGCCGCGAGGCGCGGCAGGAGGTCGCGGTAGAAGGCGGTGACGCGTTCGCCGGTGGGATACCGCGACTCCGGCAGCGAAACCTCGAAGGAGAGCACGGAGCGCGGGTCGAACCCCGGATCCACCGCGAGCAGGCGGGCGAAGCTCTTGAGCATCAGGCCCGCGCCGACGAGCAGCATCAGGGCGAGACCGGTCTCGGCGACGACGAGGCTCCAGCGCGAGCGGCTGACCGCGCTGCCCGCCGTCGCTCCCCGCGCGGAGCCCGGCGCCCCGTCGCGCCGCGCGTCGCGGGAAGCGCTCCAGGCGGGGAGCAGCCCGAAGAGGAGCCCGGTGGCGGCGGCGAGCGCGGCGGTGAACGCGAACACCGGTCCGTCGAGCGCGATCTCGTTCGCGCGCGGCAGCGACCCGGGCGCCATCCGCACGAGGAGGCCCGTGCACCAGGCGGCCATCGCGGCGGCCGCGGCGCCGCCGGCGAGCGCCAGGACCATCGCCTCCGTCAGGAGCTGCCGGACGATCCTCCCCCTGCCGGCGCCCAGGGCGAACCGGATCGAGAGCTCCTGCCGCCGGCCGGCCGCGCGCGCGAGGCTCAAGTTCGCCACGTTGGCGCACGCGATCAGGGCGACGAGGCCCACCGCCGCGAGGAGCACGAGCAGGCCCGGCCGCACGTCCCGGACGAGCGAGAGCCGCAGCGGCTCGACGGAGGCGCTCCAGCCGGCGTTGGTCTCGGGATACTGCGCCGCCAGGGCGCCGGCGATCGCGCGGACCTGCGCGTCCGCCTGCGCCGCCGAGACGCCGGGCTTGAGACGGCCGACGACGCGCAGGTAGTGCGCCCCGCGCTGCGTGTCCACGTCGGGACCGAATCGGAGCGGCACCCAGAGGTCGGCGTGCCGCTCGGGGAAGGCGAAGCCGGACGGCATGACGCCCACGACCTGCCGGGACACGCCGTCCAGGATCACGGAGCGCCCGAGGATGGCGCGGTCCGCGCCGAAGCGCTGGCGCCAGAGGCGGTGGGAGAGAACGGCGACCCGGGCGCCGCCGGGACGCGCGTCTTCCGCCACGAACGCGCGGCCCAAGAGCGGCGGCGTGGCGAGCACGGTAAAGAGCTCGGGAGAGCAGGCGGTCCCCTCCACGCGCTCGGGCGCTCCCGAGCCCGTGAGCTCGAGGGTGGCCGGGTCGTAGGCGGCCATCGCCTCGAACCGCGAGGCGCGCCGGCGCCAGTCGAAGAAGTTCGGCGGGGAGGCCGTCGCGAGATGAAACCCGCGCCCGACATTGTCCTCGCCCACGGCGACGAGCCGTTCGGGCGACGGATAGGGGAGCGGACGGAGGAGGACGGCGTGGACCACCGAGAAGATCGCGGTGTTCGCGCCGATTCCGAGGGCGAGCGTCGCGACCGCCACGGCGGTGAAGCCGGGACTCTTGACCAGCATCCGGAAAGCGAACCGCAGATCCTGCGCGAGCGTTCTCATGGGGTCACCTCATTCACATCGAAGCCGGGAGGCGCATCAGCGCACCGTCAGTTTGGAGAAGTAGCCCTCGGTGTCCAGGCCGATCCAGAGGGCGATCCGGCCGCGGGTCTTCCCGTGCTTCAGGTCGTGGACGACCAGGACCGGCTCTCCGGCCCCGTGCACGAAGAGCTTCGCCTCCGTGCCCGAGACGGCGATCCGGACGCGGGTCCAGGCCCCCGGCTCGAGGTCCACGTACGACTCGTAGACGCCGGGGCTCTCCTTGCGGAGCCGGTTCCAGGGGAACTCCGGCTCCGAGATGTACTGCGTCGCGTGGTTGCGGCGGAGCTGATCGTCGGCGCGGCCGTTGGTCGGCTGGAGGTAGAAGCACTCGAATCGCGACGGGTCCTCCTGGACGCGGAACGCGATCCCGATGAATCCGCGCGCGCCTCCGAAAGCGCCCGCGCGCGGGGCCCCGGCGATCTCGGCCTCGATCATTTCGTCCTCGAAGTTCGACCCCTCCAGGATCGCGAGCGCCTCGCCTCCCGCGATCCGGCTCGGCGGTCCCTCGGAGGGCTCGTCCGAGAGACGCACGGCCTTGCGGCCGCGATGGGTCCCGGCCGAGCCCTTCACGTTGACGAGTTTCAAGCCGGTCATCGCGTCGAGCGGGTAAGTCTTCGCGTCGGCCGCGAGCGCGGCGCGGCCGCCCGCGATCCCGATGGCGAGGATCAGCGTCTCCGGTACCAGCCGCCTGCAGGCTTCGAATGTCTTCATCGAACCCCCTCCGCGCGGTGACGCGGTCTCACTCGTTCCGGAGGGCTACCATCGGGTCCACCCTCAACGCCTTTCGGGCGGGCAGGAGGCTCGCGAGGAGCCCGACCGCCGCGAGCACGGCGCCGATCGAGAGGAACGTCAGCGGGTCCGTCGCGCCGACCTCGAAGAGCAGCGTCCCGAGCACACGGGTCGCGCCGAGCGCGGCAATGACCCCGGCGGCGAGGCCGAGGAGAACCAGCCGGAACCCGTGGCCGGCGATCATCCGCAGGACGTCGGAGGACCTCGCGCCCAGGGCCACGCGGATCCCGATCTCTCCCGTTCGCCGCGCCACTTCCTGGGAAATCACGCCGGAGATGCCGATCGAAGAGAGAAGGAGCGCGAGCAGCGCGAAACCGGAGAGGAGCAGGGCTTGAAATCGCGGCCGGGCCACCGAGGACGACACGATCCGCTCCATCGGCCGGATGTTGGCCGCGACGAGGCCCGGGGCAACCGCGTGAACCCGCGATCGCACGGAGTCGGCGAGCCCCTCTGGCGGGACCGACGTGCGCAGCAGGACGTAGCTCCACGGGAACGGCGTCTGCTCGAACGGCGTGTAGATCGCCGCGCGGCCGGGATCGTCGAGCCCGGAGTAGCGGACGTCGTCCACGACTCCCACGATCGTGCGCCACTGCCCCGGCCAGTCCGGATTGACGAGCTTCAGGCTGCTCCCGACCGCGCCTCCCGAGGGGAAGATCTTCCGCGCGAGCCCGCGGCTGACGATGACGACGGGCGGCCCGCCGTCCCGGTCGGCGTCGTTGAAGACCCGCCCCTCGCGCACCGCCGTCCCGAGGGCGCGGAAGTAGTCGGGGCTGACCGCCAGGAAATAGGCGCGCGCGTCCTCCGGGTTGTCGATCGGGCGCCCGGCCACCGCGAACCCGGTTCCCCGCTGCGGCGTCTCCGGTGGAAGCCCGGTGCCGGACCCCGCCGCCGCCACGCCGGGCAGGAGCGAGAGCCGGTCGAGAACGGCGCGGGCGAGCGCGGCGCGGCGCGCCGGCGATTTCTCGTCGGAGAGATCGAGGTTGAACGTCAGCAGGTGGGAGGCCTCGAAGCCCGCGGGGACGCTCAGGAGCTTCTGGAAGCTCCGCAGGAGCAGGCCGGCGCCCACCATGACCACCACGGAGAACGCGACTTCCGCGACGACGAGGCCGTGCCGGAATCGCCGCGTCCTCGCGCCCCCGGTCGTGCCGCGGCCCGATTCCTTCAACCGCTCGGCGAGCGAGGACCGGGAGGCGCTCAACGCCGGCGCGAGGCCGAAGAGAATTCCCGTCGCGACGGCGACCGAGAAGGTGAACAGGAGCACGGCCGAGTCCACGCGGACGGCGCCCAGCCGCGGAACGTCGCCGGGTGTCAGCCGGGGCAGGATGGAGACGCCCCAGGCCGCGGCGGCCAGGCCGAGCGCCCCGCCGACCGCCGAGAGAAACACGCTCTCGGTCAGGATCTGGCGGATCAGGCGGGCGCGTCCGGCGCCGAGGGCCGACCGGATCGCGATCTCGCGCTCCCGCGCCGACACGCGGGCGAGCGTGAGGTTGGCGACGTTGGCGCACGCGATGAGGAGGATGAGCGAGACGGCCGCGAGGAGGACGAGGAGCGCCGGGCGGATCCTGCCGAGAAGCGCCTCCCGCAGCGGCTCGAAGGCGACGGCCACGCCCGCGTTGCTGTCCGGGTACTCCTTCTGGAGGCGGAGGGAAACCGCCCGGACTTGGGCGAGCGCCGCCTCGAGCCGGACTCCGGGCTTCAAATGCGCGACGGTGCGGAAGATCCGGAGCGAGCGGTTGTTCCACTGCGCCGGAGTGCCGTCGAGGGCCGCGGCCAGCGGCACCCAGAGGGCGAACTCGGAGGTCGGGAACTCGAATTCGGGCCCGGCGACCCCGAGGATCGTGTACGGCGCGCCGCCGATGTCCATCGCGCGCCCGAGAACCGACGGATCGGCCCCGAAGCGGGACCTCCAGAAGCGGTCGGAGAGGACGACGACGCGCTCGTGCTCTTCCGACGCTCCGAACGCGCGCCCGAGCCGCGGCGGAGCGAGCAGCGGAAAGAAGTCGGGGGAAACGACGCCGCCGAGGACCTGCTCCGAGTCGTCGCCGCGCGCGAGGTTGTACCGATTGGAGGCGAACACCGCCATCCCGTCGAAGGAGCGGCAGGATTCGCGGATGTCGCGGAAGTCGGGGAGGGAGAGGCCGGCGAAGAGGAGGCGGTCCGCGTCCCGGTACGGCAGGGGACGCAGGAGGACGCCCCGCGTCAGGGAGAACACGGCCGTGTTCGCGCCGATCCCGAGCGCGAGCGTGGCGACGGCGATCGCGGCGAATCCCGGGTTCTGCCGCAGTGAGCGGGCCGCGTAGCGGATGTCCTGGAAAAACGCGTTCATCGGTTCACTCCTTCCGGCTCACTCACTGCGGAGGGCGTCCATCGGGTTCGTGCGGGCGGCGCGCCGGGCGGGCGGGTATGCGGCCGCGAGGGAAACCACCAGCAGGACGACGGCGCCGATGGCGAAGACGCGGACGTCGCCCGCGCGGACTCCGAAGAGGATCGATTGGATCGCGCGCCCCACGGCGTAGGCCGCCGGCAGCCCGACGGCCCCTCCGATCACGAGAAAGCGGAGGACGTCGCGCAGGATCAGGTTGCGGACCGCGGCCGGCTCGGCGCCGAGCGCGACCCGCACGCCGATTTCCTGGCGCCGCTCGGCGACCGCGAACGCCAGCACGCCGTAGATCCCGATCGCGGCGAGCAGGGCGGCGAGGATTCCGAAGGCGGCCGAAAGGAACATGATCACCCGCTGGGTCGCCAGGGAGTTGCGGATCTGCTCGGAGAGCGTCCGGACGTCGAAGACGGGAAGCCGCGGGTCCAGGCGCCGGACCTCCGCGCGCAGCGCCGCCGCCAGGGCCGCCGGCTCCCGCTCGGCGCGGACGTAGAACGTCAACTCTCCCAGCTTGTCGTCCTGGAGGTAGGGAAGATAGACGAAGGGGTGTTCCGGCTCGGAGACCTCCGAGGCCTTGCTGTTGCGGACGACGCCGACGACCTCGACCACCGGACGCTCGCGGTCTCCGCGCCCGAAGCGAAACCGCACTCCGATCGCGTCCCGTCCCGCCGCGAAGCGGCGCACGAAAGTCTCGTTGACGACCGCCACTCTCGGCGCCGCCAGGTCGTCGCGCCACGAGACTTCCCGCCCCGAGAGGAGCGGGATCCCCATCGTCGAGAAGTAATCGGGCCCGATCAGGTTCATCAGGACGTGGTTCGGTTCGTTCGGGTTCGGATCGCCCCCTTCGATCGCGATGTTCGAGCCGTTGTCGTCTCCCGTCAGCGTCGCCTGCTCCGCCGCGCTGACCGATCGGACGCCGGGGAGGGCCGCGAGGCTCTCCGTCAGGTTCCGGGCCAGGGCCGCGGTGCGCGGGGGCGTGTATCCGTTCAGGTCGGGCTCGATCGAGAAGCCGATGACCTGGTCCGGTTTCAGGCCGAGATCGACGCTCGCCAGGCTCCGCAGGCTCGCGGCGAAGAGCCCCGCCGCGACGAGAAGGACGAGCGTGAGCGCGACCTGCGCCGTCACGAGCCACTGCCGGAAACGGAGGACGTCCCGGCTGCTCGAGGTCGAGCCCCGGCCCGAGCCCTTCAGCGTCCGCGAGGGGTCCAGCCGCGCCGCCCTCAGGGCCGGAGCGATGCCGAAGAAGAGGCCGGTCACGAGCGAGAGGACGGCAGCGAACGCGAACACCCGGGGGTCGATTCGCGCGGCCAGCTGCCGCAGGTCGGCATCGGGCGGGAACGCGCTGACGAGGGCGTTGAGCATCCCGGCGGCGAGAACGGTTCCCAGGGCCCCGCCCGCTCCGGCGAAGAGCAGGCACTCCAGGATGGACTGGCGAAGCAGCTGCGTCCGGCTCGCGCCGATCGCCAGGCGGATCCCGTACTCCCGCTGCCGCGAGATCCCCCGCGCGGCCAGGAGGCCGGCGAGGTTCGAGCAGGCGATCAGGAGCACCAGCGCGACCATGCCCATGAGCGAGACCAGAGGTTGGCCGAGGCTCTGCCGGAGCACCAGCCTTCCGTGCCCGCCCGGCAGGAGCAGGAGCTTCTTGGCCAGGAACTGCCGGCGCGTCGTGTCCTTCATTCCCGTCATCCGCTTCGAGAGGTCCAGGAGGAGGGAGGCGTAGAGGGGTTGGAGCGCGACCTGCGCCCTCTCCCGGGAGAGGCCGGGCTTGACGCGGCCGACCATCTGCAGCCAGTAGTCCTTCGGATCGTCCAGGCCGTTCCAGCCCGGAGTCATCTCGGCCTTCATCATGAGGGGCACGAAGACGTCCACGGGCCGTCCCGGCTGAATGCCGGCAAACGCCGCGCGCGCGACGCCGACGACCGTCAGGGAATGGCCGTTGACGGTGATCGCCTTGTTCAACACGGCGACGTTCCCGCCGAACCGCCGCGTCCAGTAGCCGTGCGACAGGACCGCCACGGGCTGCGCTCCCGGCGCCCGGTCATCGTCCGGGTTGAGCGTCCGGCCGAGCTCCGGGACGACGCCGAGCACGTTGAAGTAGTTTCCGGTGACGAGCTCCCCGCGGGCCCGGTCCGTCTCGCGCTCGGTCGCGACGCTGGCGTCGAAGGGGTATTCCGCCAGGAGACCCTGGAAGACCGTGCCACGGTCCCTCAGGTCCCGGTACATCGGGTACGAGAACGAGGTCGCGGAATCGCTGTCGCTCCAGACGTGTCCCTGCTTCGGGCCGGGCGAGGTGAGCAGCACGAGCTCCTGCGGCGACCGGACCGGCAGCAGGTCGAGGAGCGCGCGGTCCACGAGCGCGAAGATCGCCGCGTTGGCCCCGATCCCGAGCGCGAGCGTCGCGACGGCGATGAACGCGAAGCCGGGGCTCTTGCGAAAGGAGCGGAGGGCGTAACGGACGTCCTGCAGAAAGGTGGTCATGACTTGCTCCCGTTTATCCGGCGGCTCTCCGACTCACTCGCTCCGCAGGGCGGCCATCGGATCGGTGCGGGCCGCGCGGCGGGCCGGCAGCCAGCTCGCCGCCAGCGTGACGGCGAGGAGCAGCGCCGCGACCCCGGAGAGCACGGCCGGGTCGGCGGAGCCCACCTCGAACAGCATCCCGGAGGCGAGGCGCCCTCCGGCGGCCGCGCCGGCCAGGCCGAGCAGCGTGCCGGCGAGTCCCAGGCGGAGTCCCTGGCCGAGCACGAGCCGGCTGATGTCGGCGGGGCGCGCGCCGAGAGCCATCCGGATCGCCAGCTCCCGCATCCGCTGGGCGGCGACGTAGGCGACGAGGCCGAAGAGGCCGAGCGCCGCGAGGGCGACGGCCGCGCCCGCGAAGACCGACGCGAGGAGCGTCGCGAAGCGGCGCGTGGCCGAACGCTCGGACAGGAGGTCCTCCATCGTGGCGATGTCGAAGGCCGGGACGTCGGGGTCGAGCGAGTGGACCACGGCGCGCAGCGGGGCCGTCAGGCTCCCCGCCGAGGAGGCGGCGCGCACGACGAGGTGCATCCACCTCCACGGGTACTGCCGGTGTGACATGTAGATCTGGCCCTGCGAGGTTTCGTCGAGCCCGTAATGCTTCACGTGCCCGACGATTCCGACGACCGTCGCGAACCCGTCGCGGGCCGGCAGCTTGATACGGGTCCCGAGAGCCGAGCCTCCGGGGGACAGGCGGCGCGCGAAGACCTCGTCCAGGACGGCGACGAGGGGCGCGTCGTGGCGATCGGCGTCCTCGAGGAGGCGGCCGGCCTTCAGCGGAATGCCCATCGTCGCGAAATAGCCGGGACTGACGATGTAGCGGTCTCCTTCCGGCGAGTCGGCCTCGCGCGACCGGGGCCGCCCTTCGACTTCGACGCCGATCCGGTCCCAGTCGCCGGAAAAAGGGATCACGCTCGAGACCGCCGCCGAGCGCACTCCGGGGAGCGCCGCGGCCCGGAGGGCGAGCTCGTCGAAGAAGAGCGGTTGCCGCGCCGGCGGATACCGCGACCCGGGGACGTTGACGGCGAGCGTCCAGAGGTTCTCCGCGCGGATTCCCGGCTCGACGCTCTGGACGCGCTCGAAGCTCTTGACGAGGAGGCCGGCGAGTGCGAGGAGCGTCAGCGCGAGCGCGAGCTGGGTGACGGCGAGCCCGTTGCGGACGCGGACGCCCCGGCCGGCGCGTCCGGACCGGCCGCTCTCCTTCAAGCCGGGATCGAGAGATTCGGGGGAGACACGGATCGCCGGCAGCACGCCCGCGAGGAGCGCCGCGCCGGCGCTCGCCGCCAGGGCGAAGAGGAGGACGCGCGCGTCGGTGTGGATCCCCATCCGCCGGACGGACTCCGGAGCGAGCGCGAGCAGGAGCTGCGATCCCCAGGGCGCGAGAAGGAGGCCCGCCGCGCCTCCGACCGCCGCGAGCGCCAGGCTCTCGGTCAGGAGCTGCCGGGCCAGGCGCCAGCGCGTTGCCCCGAGGGCCACGCGGATCGCGAACTCGGGCGTCCGGGCGATGCCGCGCGCGACGAGGAGGTTGCCCAGGTTCGCGCACGCGATGAGAAGGAGGAGCGCGGCGGCGCCCATCAGCATGAGGATCGGCGTCCGCGTGTCGGCGGTCAGGGCGCGGCGCAGCGGAAGAAGCACAGCCGTCTCGTTCCCGTCCTCCTTCGGATAGGCCGCCTCGAGCCGCGCGGAGATCGCCTTCATCTCGGCGCGCGCCTGCCCGAGGCTGACGCCCGGCTTCAGGCGCCCCATGGCCCGCAGGTACCGGGAGCTGCGCGAGTCGCTCGGGTCCGGGGAGTTGTTCGCCCAGACGTCCACGTCGATCTCGGGCGGCGCGGCGCGGAACCCGGCCGGCAGAACGCCGACGATCGCGAAGGGCTGGTCGTTCAGGGTGATCGTTCTCCCGACGGCCCCGCGGTCGGCGCCCATGCGCCGCTGCCAGAAGCCGTGGCTCACGACCGCGACGTTCGGCGTGCCCGCGCGGTTCTCCTCGGGCCGCATCACGCGGCCGAGCGCCGGCCGGACCCGCAGGACGTCGAAGACTTCAGCGGTCACGAACGCCGCGGAAAGGCGCTCGGCTTCTCCCAGCCCCGTCAGGGCCGGGTGCCATTCGTTGAAGATCGTCATCGCCTCGAAGCTGCGGCTCTCTGCCTGCCAGTCCAGGAAGTTGGCGTAGGAGGTGCTGCTCCCATGGCCCGGGTCCTCGTTCCTGGCCAGTTCTCCGAGCGTGATGATCCGCCCGGCGTCCGGGTACGGGAGAGGCCGGAGCACGACCGCGTCCACGAACGAGAAGATCGCCGTGTTCGCACCGATCCCGAGCGCGAGCATCGCGACGGCGACCGCCGTGAAGCCGGGGCTCCTGCTGAGCATCCGGGCCGCGTAGCGCAGGTCCTGAAGGAAAGTGGTCATGGGTTCACCTCACGGAGCGGTTCATTCGCTTCGAAGGGCCTCCATCGGGTCGATCCGGGTCGCGCGGCGCGCGGGGAGCCAGCTTGCCGCGAGAGAGACGGCTGCGACGACGGCGGCGATCGCCGTGAACGTCAGCGGGTCCGTCGGCGCCACGCCGAAGAGAAGGCTCTTCATCGCCCGCGTGGCGCCAAGCGCCGCTCCCGCGCCGGCCGCAAGCCCGGCGCCCGTCAGGAGCGCCGCGCGCCCGAGCACGAGGCGCCGGACGTCGCCCGCCTGCGCGCCGAGCGCGATCCGGATGCCGATCTCCCGCGTCCGGTCGCGCACCGCCAGCGCCAGGACGCCGTAGAGGCCCACGGCGGCGAGCGCGAGGGCCGCGAGCGCGAACGGCCCGAGCAGGATCATCGGAAGGCGGCGCCCCTCGAAGGACCGCGCGAGCAGCGTCTCGAGCGTCGCGGGCCTCTCGATCGGGATGTCCGGGTCGAGCCGCTTCAGTTCCTCCCGGATGAGCGGCAGAAGCGGCGGCGCGCCGGGCGCTCCCTTGACGACGAGCGTCATGAGCGAATTGGGGGACTGCCGCGCCGGGTAGTAGATCGTCGAGCGCGCGGGCTCGTCGAGGCTGGAGAGACGGACATCGCCCACCACTCCGACGATCACGACCGGCGCCTTCGCCTCGGGAGGTCCCCAGGAGACGTCGAGCCTCCGGCCGATCGGGCTCTCGCCGCCGAAGAAGTTCCGGGCAAGCGCGCCGTTGACCAGGACGACGGGCGGCGCTCCCGCGCCGTCCTCCTCCGCGAACCCCCTGCCGGCGACGAGCGGGACGCCGAGCGCGGCGAGCGCTCCCGGATCGGCCGTCCGGATGTCCGCGACCGGCTTGTCCGCGGCCGGAGGCGGCGGCGCGCCGACGACCGCGAAAGTGGTTCCGGGTCCCATGCCGCCGAGCGGCGGCACGTTGACGACGCCCGCGGCGAGGACGCCCGGAAGGCTCCGGACGCGGGCGGCCAGCGAGTCGAAGAAGTCCGCCTGCTGGCGCTGTGCGGGATAACGGCTCTCCGGCAGCGTCATGCGCATCGTCGTGACTTGCGACGGGTCGAAGCCCGGCGAAACTCTCCCGAGGGCTTCGAGGGAGCGCGCGAGCAGGCCGGCGCCGACGAGCAGGACGAGAGCGATGGCGATCTGGGAGGCGGCAAGCGCGGCCTTCCAGGCCGCGGTGGAGCCGCCTTCCGTCGTGCGGGCGCCTCCGGAGAGCTGCCCGGCCAGCTCTGCGCGCGCCCGCCGCGCGACGGGCAGGAGCCCGAAGGCGATGCCCACCGCCGCCGAGACGGCCGCGGCGAACGCGAAGCCGCGGACGCCGAGCGCCGCCTCCTCGATCCGGGGGATCTTCCCGGCCGCGGCGGCGGCGGCGACATCGAGTCCCCACGACGCGATCGCGAGCCCCGCCGCGCAGCCGGCCGCCGCGAGGACGAGGCCTTCCGCCATCCACTGGCGGGCGAGGCGGGCGCGCGTGGCGCCGAGGGCTTTTCGGATGGCCGTCTCCCGGTCGCGGGCGAGGACTCTCACGAGAAGAAGGTTCGCGATGTTGGCGCACGCGAGCAGGAAGAGGAGCGCGACCGCCCCGCCGAGGACGAGGAGGAGCGGACGGGCGTCTCCCGCGACGTCCTCCGCGATCGGCACGACGCGCGCGCCCCAACCGGCGTCGAAGTCGGGATGGAGGCCCTCGAGGCGCCGGGCGATCTGCGACATCTGGGCCTGCGCGGCGGAGAGCGCGACGCCGGGCTTCAACCGCGCCCATCCGACGGCGAAGCGGCCCCAGTACCGCAACGCGTCTTCGTTGAATCGAAACGGCTCCCAGTACTCCTCCGTGCCGAGCGGACGGAAGCCGCGGGGCATCACGCCAACGACGGTGGCGGTCCCTTCGCTCGTGCGGATCGCGCGGCCGACGATTCCGGGGTCGCCGCCGAAGCGGCGCTTCCAGAGTCCCTGCGAGAGCACGATCGCGGCGGGTCCGCGCGGCGCCTCCTCGTCGGCCGAGAACGTGCGGCCGATTTCCGGCGACACGCCGAGGACGGAGAAGAGGTTCGCGCTCACGGCGCGGCCCGCGATCCGCTCCGGCGGCCCGGAGCCAACGAGAGTCAGCCCGCTCCAGGTGGAGATGGCCATGTCCTCGAAGACGCTGCTCTGCCTCTTCCAGTCGAGGAAGTTCGCGGCGGAGATGACGTTGCGCACGCCGGGCCGCGTGAGCCGCCCTTCCCAGAGGACGACGAGTCGTCCCGGGTCGCGGTAGGGGAGGGGACGCAGGAGGACGGCGTCGGCGAGGCTGAAGATCACGGTGTTCGCGCCGATCCCGAGCGCGAGCGTCAGGGCCGCCGCCGCCGCGAAGCGGGGACTCCTCGCGAGACCCCGAAGGGCGTGCCGGAGTTCCCGGGTCAGTCCGTTCATCGCCGTCACCTCACTCGCTTCGAAGCGCCGCCATCGGGTCGATCCGGGTCGCGCGGCGCGCCGGGATCAGGCTCGCGGCGAGCGCTGCCGTGATGGCCAGGACGGCGACCGCGGCCAGCAGGGTGGCGTCGCCTGGCGAGACGTCGTAGAGCTGGCTCTTCAGCGCGCGGCCGAGCCCGAGAGCGATCGGCATGGCGGCGGCGACGCCGATCGCGGCCAGGGCGACGGCCTGCCCCGCCACGAGCGCGAGGATCCGTCCCCGGCGGGCACCGAGGGCGATGCGGATGCCGATCTCGCGCACGCGCCGCGTCACGAACGCGGAGACGACGCCGAAGACGCCGACGGCCGCGAGCAGGACCGCGAGGCCGGCGAACGCGGCCAGCAGCGAGGCCGCGAAGAGGCGGGCGGCGGCGGAAGCCGCGACGACGCGCTTGACCGTCAGGACGCGCGTGATCGGCTGGTTCGGGTCCACGGCCCGGATCGCGGCCTGCGCAGCCGGGGCCAGGGCCGCCGGATCGTCCCGCGCGCGGAGGACGACGACCATGTCGGAGTCGGTGAACTGCGCGTGCGGGAGGTAGAGCTGGTTGGTCTTCGGCGCGTCGAGCCCGGCGTGGCGCACGTCTCCCACGATGCCGACGATCGTCCGCAGCGGCCCGTCCGTTCCGCCCATGCGGAGACGCCGGCCGACCGGGTCCACGCCGGAGAACTCGTTCTTCGCGAGAGTCTGGTTAATCAGGACGACCATCGGAGCGTCGCGGCGGTCGGCCTCGGTAAAGCCTCGACCCCTCAGGATCGGGATGCGCATCGTCGCGAGGTAGCCGGGCGTGACGGAGTAGCGGTCGGCGCTCGGCGCCTGCTCGGGGTTGGGCTCCGCGCGCCCCTCGATGTGGACGCCGTAGCCGTCGAAGTTGCCGCCGAGCGGGAGCTGGCTCGTCGCCCCGGCGGAGATCACCCCGGGAAGCGCGCCGATGCGGGTGAGCGCCTGCTCGTAGAAGCGGGCCAGGGCCGCGGCGCTGTTGTCCCCCCGGTAGGCCGCTCCCGAAACGGTGACTTCCATCTGGAGGACCCCGGCGGGGACGAATCCCGGGTCCACGGCGAGCAGGCGCGCCGTGCTCTTGACGAGCAGGCCCGCCCCGAACAGCAGGACGAAGGCGAGCGCGGCGTCGAAGGCAACGAGGAGGCCGGCCGTCCGGCGCGAGCGCCGGCTCGCGGAACCGCCGGAGCCCTCGCGAAGGAACGGCTCCGGGTCGAGGCGCGAGAGGCGCAGCGCCGGGGCGAGGCCGAAGACGATCCCGCTCGCGAGGGAGACGGCGGCGGCGAAGACGAGGACCGCGAGGTCCAGCCGCGTGCCGGCGAGACGCGGCAGCCCGGCCGGCGCCGCCGCGACGAGCGTCTGGAGCGTCGCCCCGGCGGCGGCGACGCCGAGCAGGCCGCCGATCGCCGCGAGGAGGAGCGACTCGGTTAGGAACATGCGCGCGATGCGCCGGCGGTCGGCGCCGAGGGCGCACCGGATCGCCACCTCGCGCCGCCGTCCCGCGGCGCGGGCGACGAGCAGACTCGCCACGTTGGCGCAGCCGATGAGAAGCACGAAGCCGACCGCGGCGAGGAGCGTCAGCAGGACGGGCCTCGCCGCGCCCGTCAATTGGCGGTCGAGCGGCTCGACGAAGGTTCCCGCGCTCGCGTACTCCGCCGGATGCGCGCCGACGATCCCGGTCTGGAGGACGTTCATCTCCGCCCGCGCGGACTCCAGGGTCGCGCCGGGCTTCAACCGCCCGAAGGCCTTCAGGTGGCGGCAATCGCGGCAGGCGTAGGGGAGCGACAGGTCGTAGCCGAGCGGCGACCAGATCTCGGTGGGCCGCGACGGGAACGGCGAAAACACCGACTCGAATTCGGGCGGCAGGATTCCAGCCACGAGATAGGCGCGGTCGCCAAGCTGGATCGTCCGGCCCGCAAGACCCGGGTCGCCGCCGAACCGCCGCTTCCACAGCCCATAGCCGAGGATCGCCACGCGGTTCGCGTTGGGGCGGTCTTCCTCGCGCTGGAAATCGCGTCCCAACATCGGACGCACGCCCAGCATCCGGAAGAAGCCGTCCGAGACGCGCAGACCCTCGAGCTTCTCCGCCTCGCTCGCGCCGCCGGGGACGAGCGTCGGGTTCCAGTAGGAGAGCACCGCGACGTCCGCGAACGACTTCGCGCGGGCGCGCCAATCCTGGTACGTGGGGAATCCCGTCAGCGACGGCTTGCCGTCGCTTCCGCGCTCTTCGAGCGTGACGAGCCTCTCCGGGTGCGGGAAGGCGAGCGGTTTCCAGAGGACGGCGTGCACGACCGAGAAGATCGCCGTGTTGGCCCCGATGCCGAGCGCCAGCGTCACGAGCGCGAGGGCCGTGAAGCCGGGCGCCTTCGCCAGTCCCCGGAGCGCGTACGTGATGTCCTGCGCGAGCGAGCTCATCCGATCACCTCCACTTCATTCCACTCAATCGGTCCTCAGCGCCGCGCTGGGATCCACGCGCATGGCCCTGCGGGCCGGCGGGGCGCTCGCGGCCATCGCCGCCGCGCGGAGAGCCGCCAGGGTCAGGACTGCAACTGCCGTGAATCCCGGACTCTTCGCGAGAGTCCGGAGCGCGCAGCGCAGATCCTGGAGGACGCTCCCCATCGCCACGCCTTCACTCGCTCCGCAGGACCACGATCGGATCGACGCGCGTCGCGCGACGGGCGGGGAGCCCGCTCGCGAGGAGCGTGACTCCCAGCAGAAGCGCGGCCATCGCCGTGAGGGTGACGGGATCGATCGGGCTGACGCCGTAGAGGAGCTTCGTCAGGAAGGCGCGGGCGAGGAGCGCGCCGCCGAGGTTGCCGAGGACGACCCCGAGGACGCCCAGCGCGAGCGCCTGCCGGAGCACCAGCCGGACGACGTCCCCCCGGCGCGCGCCGAGGGCGACGCGGATGCCGATCTCCCGGGAGCGCCGCGTCACGGCCTGGGAGATCACGCCGTACACGCCGATCGCCGCGAGGCCGAGCGCGAGCGCGGCGAAGAGCGCGATGACGAGGTTCCTCTTCGACGACGCCGCCATCGAGGAGCCGAGGACCTCTTCCATCGTCGCGACCTCCGTCAGGGGGAGGCCCGGGTCGAGGGCGCGCACGGCCGCCTTCACGGCCGCGGTCATCCGCAGGGGATTCCCCTCCGTGCGGACGACGACGCTCGTCCAGCGCTTCCACCGCGACCGCTCGTGGGCATACGTCGTGTAGACGGCCGGGCCGTCCGGCTCCACGAGCGAGAGGTGCTTCACGTCGCGGGCGACGCCGACGACCGTCATCCAGTCCGTCTCGGGTCCCCGGGCCCAGCGCACTCGAGCGCCGATGGGATCGCGGCCGGGAAAGAACTCCCGGACCATGGCCTCGTTGACGACGGCCGCGAGCGGCGCGCCCTCCCGGTCCGCCTCGGTCAGGCCGCGCCCGCGGAGGATCGGAATTCCCATCGTGCGGAAGTACCCCGCGCTCGTCGTCCGGGTGTAGGCGGAGGGCTCGGAGCCCTTCGGATAGACCTGGCCCCCCTCGACGACGACGTTGTGATCGAGCGGGGAGCCTCCGACCGGCAGGTCGCTGATGAGAGCGGCGCCGCGCACGCCCGGAAGCGCGGAGACCCGGTCGAGCAGCGACCGGAGAAAGAGCGTCCGGGGCGGGATCTCAGCGTAGCGCGTCTCCGGCAGGTCGAGGCGGAACGTCAGCAAGTGTTCGGAGCGGAAGCCCGGGTCGGCCGAGGCGAGGCGCGAGAGGCTCTTGAAGAGGAGGCCGGCGCCGTTCAAGAGGACGAGCGCGACGGCGATCTCCCAGACGACGAGCGCGCGCGAGACCCGCCGGTCCCGCCGTCCGCCGGCCCGTCCCGTCAGGCTCTCGCTCCCGCCCCCGGCGCGCGTCAACTGCAGGGCGGGAAGGAGGCCGAAGAGCACTCCCGTCGCCGCCGAAACGGCAAGCGCGAAGAGGAAGACGCGGGCGTCGAGATGGACCTCGGCTGCCAGCCGGGCCGACACCGGCGGCAGCTTTGCCGCGGCTCCCTGCGCCCAGGCGGCGACGAGGAGGCCGGCCGCGCCCCCCAGGAGGGAGAGCAGGATGCTCTCGGTCACGAGCTGGCGGATGAGGCGCGTCCGCCCCGCCCCGAGAGCGGACCGGATCGCGATCTCGCGGGAGCGGCGGGCGGTGCGGGAGAGGAGGAGATTGGCGAAGTTGGCGCAGGCGACGAGGAGGATGACGAAGACCGCGGAGAAGAGGAGAAACAGCGTCGGCCGGGACCTCGCCACGACCTGCTCGGCCAGGGGCACGAGACGGAAGGTCTGCTCCCGGTCCTCCTCCGGATGGACCCGCTTCAACTCCCCGGCGATCGCGTCGAGCTCCGCCTGGGCCGCCGCGAGCGAGACTCCGGGAGCGAGCTTCCCGAACGCGCGCAGGAGATGGGCGCCGCGCGCCGGCGCCGCCTCCGCCGCCGCGACCTGGAACGGCAGCCACAGGTCCGCCGGCGCTCGGGGGACGTCGAAGGAGGCGGGCATCACGCCGATGACCGTGTACGGTGTCCCGCCCAGAAAGAGCGCGCGCCCGAGAATCGCGCGGTCCCCTCCGAGCCGCGCCCGCCAGAAGCCGTGCCCGACGACGATCACGGGCGCCGCGCCCGGCCGGTCGTCGGCGGGACCGATCGCGCGGCCGATCTCCGCTTTGCCGCCGAGGGCCGCGAAGGCCTGGCCGGTGACGACCGCGGCCTGCACCCGCTCCGGCTCGGAGCCGTTGGACCAGTCGAGCGGCCAGATCTGCGCGCCGGCGGCGTGCGAAAGAGACCGGCTCTGCCGAACGATGTCCTCCAGGTCCGGCCCCGACTGGTTGGTCGAGAAGCCGACGAGGCGCGCGGCGTCGGGATACGGAAGGGGGCGGAGGAGAATCGCGTTGACGACGGAGAACATCGTCGTGTTCGCCCCGATCCCCAGCGCGAGAGTCGCGACGACCACGAGCGTGAACCCCGGGCTCTTGCCGAACGCGCGGACGGCGTAACGGAGATCCTGCAGCAGTCCGGTCATGGCATCACCTCATTCGCTTCGCGGCGTTTGTTCCAGGTCAATCCGGCCCGCGCGGTCCTCGTCCCTCACCGCGTCACCCGGCGCTCGCCCCGGCCTCGGCGCCGATGCGGTCCTTGACCTTCTCGTCGCCGGCGATCCAGCCGTCGTGGAGGCGCACGATCCGCTCGCCGTAGCGCGCGTTCTCCTCGGAGTGGGTCACCTGGATGATGGTCATGCCGTCGTCGTTCAGCTTCTGGAAGAGGCGCATGATCTCGCGCCCCTGGTCGGAGTGGAGGTTGCCGGTCGGCTCGTCGGCGAGCAGGAGCTTCGGCTTCGCGACGAGCGCGCGCGCCACGCCGACGAGCTGCTGCTGGCCGCCGGAGAGCTGGCTCGGGTAGAGGTCCTTCTTGGCGACGATCCGGAACCGGTCGAGCGTGTCGGCGACGGTCGCCGCCCGCTCGGAGCCCTTGACGTTCCTGTAGGAGAGGGGGATGTCCAGATTCTCGGCGACCGTCAGGTTGTCGAGCAGGTGGTACTGCTGGAAGACGAACCCGACGTACTTCTTGTTCAGCGCGATCCGCTCCTTCGGCTTGAGCGCATGCACCGCGTGCTCGAGGAGCCGGTACTCCCCGGTCCAGGCGTGGTCGAGCATCCCGAGGATCGAGAGGAGCGTGGACTTGCCGGCGCCCGACGGCCCCATGACCGTGACGAACTCGCCCGGCTCGATCTTCAGGTTGATGCGCCGCAGGACGAAGGTCTGTCCCGCCTTCGTCACGAAGCACTTCTCGATGTTTTTCAGCTCGATCATCGCGTCACCTCATTCGTTGCGCAGCGCCGTCATCGGATCGGTGCGCGCGGCACGGCGCGCCGGGATCCAGCTCGCCGCCATCGCCACCGCCGTGAGAACGAGGGAGACCGCCGCGAAGGAGAGCGGGTCGGTCGGCGCGACGCCGAAGAGCATTCCGGAGAGGAGGCGCGCGGCGCCCGCGGCCAGGACCAGCCCGACCGCCACGCCGACTCCCGCCAGGCCGACCGCCTCCCGTGCGAAGAGCCGCAGGACGTCCCCCTTCCGAGCGCCGAGGGCCATGCGGATGCCGACCTCGCGGGTGCGCTGGGCGGCCGCGTACGACGCGACGCCGAAGATGCCGACGGCGGCGAGCAGCAGCGCGAGGAGCGAGAAGGCGGAGAGGAGCGCGAGCGTGAAGCGCCGCTGATTGAGCGAGCCCGCCACCTGGTCCGAGAGCCGGGACACGTCCTCGACGGGGAGCCGGCGGTCGAGGGCCGCGATCGCCGCGCGCGCGGCCGGGAACAGGCGCATCGCGTCGCCGCCGCCGCGCGCCCGAACGATGACCGCCATTCCGGACCAGGGCACCTGCTCGGCCGGCACGTAGAGCTCCGGCGCCGCCGGCGACGTCAGGCCCTCTTCGAGCACGTCCCCGACGATGCCGACGATCCTCCTCGGGGCCTTCACGCGGTCGCCGATGACGATCTGGCGGCCGAGCGGGTCTTCCCCGGGGAAGTGGCGTCGCGCCGCCGCTTCCGTCAGCAGGGCGACGGGCTGGGAATCCGCGCGGTCCTCCGGCGTGAAGAGGCGTCCCCTCTTGAGCGGGATGCCGGCGGCGCGGAAGAAGTCGCCTCCCACGACGCGGTATTCGAGCGAGGGCTCGTCCCCCTCGGGGACCGGGTGGTCGAGGAACTTCGTCGAGAGGGTCCACCGGCTGCCCGAGAGCGGCGTGAAGTTGGCCGTTCCGACCGCGGCGACGTCGGCCTGGGCGCCGAGGCGCGCGGCGAGGTCGCGGTAGAAGGCCGCCTGCTGCGCGCGCTCCGGGTAGCGGGACTGCGGCAGGTCGAGCCGGAACGAGAGCGCGCCTTCGGGCTGGAAGCCCGGGTTGACGCGCAGGACGGCGGCCATGCTCCGCAGAAGCAGGGAGGCTCCGGCCAGGAGGACGAGGGTCAGGGCGAACTCGCAGACGAGCAGGACGCGCCGGGCGGCGGCGGCGCGCCGCGGCAGGCCCGCGGCGCCGTGCCCTTCGCGCAGCGCCTCCGCGTCCGCGTCGCCGGTCGCGCGCAGGGCGGGCCAGAGTCCGGAGGCGACGGCCGTCACGAGCGAGAGGGCGAGGGCGAAGAGGAGCACGCGCCCGTCCACGCCGACCTCGGCCGTGCGCGGGAGACTCCCCGCGGACAGCGCGACGAGCGCCTCGGCCCCCCAGACGGCGATGAGCGACCCGACGCACCCCCCCGCGAACGCGAGCAGGAGGCTCTCGGTCAGAAGCTGGCGGAGGAGCCGCGCGCGTCCCGCGCCGAGGGCCGTGCGGATGGCCACCTCGCGCCGCCGGCCGACGCTGCGCGCCACGAGGAGGTTCGAGACGTTGACGCAGGCGATCAGGAGGACGAAGCCGACCGCGCCGAGCAGGAGCATCAGCGGCTTCTTCGCGTTCCCGGTGGCGGCCTCGGAGAGCGGCATCACGATGATGCCCCACCCCTTGTTTTTCGCCGGGTAGGCGGCCTCCAGCCTCGCGGCGATGGCGGAGAGGTCGGCCCGGGCCGCGGCAAGCGTCGAGTCCGGCTTGCGGCGGGCGACGACGCCCAGCCAGTGCGCGCCGCGGTTCTCCGTGGCGTCCGCGTCGAGCACGAGCGGGGTCCAGAGGTCCACGGCGCGGGAAAGGGGGAAGCGGAAGCCGCGCGGCATCACGCCGATCACGGTCTTCTTCCCCCCTTCGAAGGCGATCGCTCGGCCGAGGATCGAGCGGTCGCCGCCGAAGCGACGCTGCCAGAATTCCCAGGAGAGGAGGATCGCGGGCTCGCGCCCCGGATTCTCGTCCTCGGCGTCGAACGCCCGGCCGAGCAGGGGCCGCACGCCGACCAGCGGGAAGAGGGCCGGCGAGACGGCCTCGCCTTGCAGGCGCTCCGGCTCGGCGCCTTCGATGAGCGTCACGTCGTCGCCGGAATACGCCGCCATGCCCGCGAGGGTTCGGTTCTGGGCGCGCCAGTCGATGAAGTTGGGGGGCGACGCGCTGAAACGGTCTATGCCGCGGGACGGGTTCGTGTCGATCACGCGCAGGAGCTCTTCCGGTTTCCAGTAGGGGAGCGGCCGGAAGACGGCCGCGTCCACGACGGAGAAGACGGCCGTGTTGAAGCCGATCCCGAGCGCGAGCGTGACGACCGCCATGATCGTGAACATGGGACTCTTCCCCAGGGTCCTCAGAGCGTACCTGGCGTCCTGGATCAGGGCCGGCATGGGACCTCCCCGAGGTGCGGCGCGCTCGGAATCAGCGCGGAGTCGCCCCTCATCATTCGTTTCCGCTCCGGAGGGCGTCGGTCGGCAACGGCCGTCAAGAGCGGGGAGCGTGCCATCGCGCGCAGCGCGGAGCGCGGGTCCACGCCGAGGGGCGTCATCGCCCCCTCCTCCCGGCTCCGCTTCAGTCGCATCGGATGACCTCCATCGGATCGACCCGGGTCGCGCGGAGAGCGGGCGCGAGCGCGGCGGCGACCGCCACACAGGCGAGGACGGCGGCGGCCGCCGCGAAGACGGCCGGGTCCCGGGGCGCGACTCCGAAGAGGAAGCTCGAGGCGAGCGGCGCCAGGGCGAGGGCGAGCCCGAGTCCCACGGCAAGTCCCGCCGCCGAGACCGCGATCGCGCGCCGGAGCACCAGACGCAGGATCCCGGTTCGGGGCGATCCGAGCGCCATGCGGACTCCGTACTCGCGCCGGCGAAGCTGGACCGCCTGCGCCACGACCCCGTAGAGGCCGAACCCCGCGAGGGAGAGCGCCAGGAGGCCGAAGAGCGAGACGGCGAGCGCGAGCACCCGCGCCGGGGCCAGCGCTTCCGCCACGTGATCTTCCAGCGTGCGGGCCCGGAAGACGGGCAACTGCGAGTCGAGGGCTCGCACGGTGTCGCGGACGGAGGCGAGCAGGACGCCGGGCCCGGCGCGGCCGTCGCCGCGGACCAGGATCGTCGTCGAGGGGAAGGGCGCCTGCGCCCAGGGCGCGTAGAGGGTGGGCGGCGCGTCCGCCAGGAGACTGCGGTTGCGGACGTCGCGAACGACGCCGACGACCCGGGCGTCCTTCCTCGAGTAGCCGACGTCGTGGAGAAGCCGGCCGACCGGGTCCTGTCCCGGCCAGAAGCGGCGGGCCATCACTTCGCTGACGACGACGACGGGAGGCGCGTCAGGGCCGTCGCCCGCGGAGAAGTCGCGGCCGCGCAGGACTGGCACGCCCAGCGCCTCGAAGAAGCCGGGCGTGACGACGTTGAAATCGACGCTCGGCCGGCCCGTCCGCGAGGTCTCGCCGCTCGCCAGCGAAACCGAGACGCGCATCCCGGACGACTGGACGGGGACGGCGGTCGCGAGCCCTGCCGCCCGGATCTCCGGCCGGGCCCGAAGGCCGGCGAGCAACTGGTCCACGAAGAGCCTCTGTTTTTCAGGGGCGTACCCGCTGCTCGCGAGGTCGAGGCTCGCGATCACGGCGTTCTTCTGTGGAAAGCCGGGATCGACTCGCGCCTGCTGGAGGAGCGTTCGCAGAAGCAGTCCGGCTCCCACGAGCAGGAGCGATGCGAAGGCCATCTGCGCCGCGCTGAAGATCCCTCCGGGATCCACGCGGCTGCGCAGGAGCGCCGTCGCGGCCCGCTTCGGATCCGGATCGTGGCCGCGGCGGGAAGCGCGCCAGGCGGGAACGAGGCCGGCCGCGGCGGTGCACACGAAAGCGAGAAGTCCCGCGAAGAGGAGCGTTCGCGATTCTCCGACGGGAGAGGCGGCCTCGACCGGAATCGGGACGGTCGAAGCGGAGATCCTTCGCAGGAGCCCCGACGCGGCGTCGGCGACGGCGATGCCGGCCGCCGCGGCGCCCGCCGCGAGCAGGAAGGACTCGGCCAGCACCGCGCGGATGACGTCGCGCCGGGAAGCGCCGAGCGCGAACCTCACGGCGATCTCGAATCGCCTCTTCTCGATTCTCACCAGGGCGAGCCCGGCCGCATCGGCGCAGGCGATCGCCAGCACGAGCCCGGCCGCGCCCAGGAGGAGCCAGGAGAGGCGGGCGGCCCGCGGCGCGTCGTCGGAGGAGATCACGGCGGCCGAAGCCGGAACGAGAAGCGGCAGCGGATCGCGGCGGTCGGAGGTCTCCTCCCGCGCCCGCCGGCGCGCGATCGCGTCGAGCTCGGCGCGGGCCGCGGAGATCCCCGTTCCGGGCTTCAGGCGCCCGACGATGTCGAGCCACGACATCTCCCGTTTCCAGACCGAGTCCTTCCAGCCGGGCGCGGCCTGCATCGCCATCGCCATCGGGACCCAGACGTCCGGCAGGGAGTCCAGGCCGGCGCCGAAGAAGCCGGCCGGCGCCACGCCGACGATCGTGAAGGGGTGGCCGTTGATGCGGGCGGCAAGGCCGGCGGCCAAGGGGCTCGACGCCAGGCGGCTTGTCCAGAGCCGCCGGGAGATCACCGCCACCGGCTCGCGGCCGGGCGGCCCGTCGTCGGGAGCCCGCAGGAGGCGCCCCGCGGCGGGCCGGACGCCCAGGGTCTCGAAGTAGTTGCCGGTGACGACGGCCGCCTTCACGCGCTCGACCGGGTGGCCGGGAAGCTCGAGGTTGATCGGGAGGAAGTCCGCGTAGGCGGCCAGGCTCGCGAAGGACTGGGACTGGTCTCGGTAGTCCGTGTAGACGGGATAGGAGGAGTTGGAGAAATCCGAGCTCCCCTCCGAGCGAGCAAAGACCCGCACGAGACGGTCGGGGTCGCGGACGGGAAGGGGGCGGAAGAGGACCGCGTCCACGAGCGAGAAGACCGCGGTCGTCGCCCCGATCCCGAGGGCGAGCGTGGAAACGGCGAGCAGGGTGAAACCGGGGCTTCGGCGCAGGGCCCGGGCCGCGTGCGCGAGGTCGCGCCAGAGCGCGCTCACGACGAGACCTCGCAAGCCCCGCTCGCCCGGTTCACAAGAGGCCCGCCTCCTTCAGCTCCTGCTCCGAGTCGGCGCGCTCCTGCCCGCTCTCATCCTCGACGACCCGTCCGTCGAAGAGGTGGATGGTGCGACCGGCGTAGCGGGCGAACCGGGGGTCGTGCGTGACCATGCAGATCGTGGCGCCTTCCCGGTGGAGGTCCCGCAGCAGCGACATGACCGCCTCGCCGTTGACCGAGTCGAGGTTCCCGGTCGGCTCATCCGCGAGGAGGATGAGCGGGTTGCCCGCGATCGCGCGGGCGACCGCGACGCGCTGCTGCTGGCCGCCGGAGAGCTGGGAAGGGAAGTGGTTGGTCCGGTGGGCCATGCCGACCTTCTCGAGCGAGTCGTGCACTCGTTTTCTCCGCTCCTGGGCCGGCATGCCGCGGTACGTCAGGGGGAGCTCCACGTTCTCGTAGACGGAGAGGTCCCCGATCAGGTTGAAGCTCTGGAAGATGAAGCCGATCTCGCGGTTGCGGATACGGGCCCTCTCGGCGAGCTTCAGCTTCTCCGCCGGCTTGTCGTTTAAGAGGTAGGCGCCGCTCGTGGGGGTGTCGAGCAGGCCGAGGATCGAGAGAAGCGTGGACTTGCCGCAGCCGGAGGGGCCCGCGATCGAGATGAACTCGCCCTGCCGGATCTGCAGGTGCACGCCCGAGAGCGCGTGCGTCTCGACCTCGTCGGTGAAGAAGACCTTGGTCACGCCTTCCAGCCGGATGACCGAGTGCCCGTTTCTTCCATTGGAGCTCATCGCCTCTCCTCTCTTGGTTTCAGGTTCCAGGTTTCAGGTTTCAGGATTCCAGGGCCGCCCTCTTGAAACTTGAAACCTGAAACTTGAAACCCGGACTTCTTCATTTGAGCCTCACGCGGTCGAACGCGTCCCACGCGGACATGTCGGACAGGACGACCTTGTCGCCCGGCTGGACCCCCTCCAGGACCTGGACGGTGTTGACCGAGCTCTTTCCCAGGCGGACCTTCACGCGCAGGGCCTCGTCGCTCCCCGGCTGGAGGCGGAAGAGCGTGATCGCGCCCTGCTCGGACCCGAACGCGGGGCGGCCGACGAAGACGACGTCCGCCAGGTGCTCGAGCTCGATCGTGCCGTCCACGGAGAGATCGGGGCGGGCCCCCTTGGGGAGCAGGCCTTCCAGGGCGACGTCCACCGTCACCGTGCCCCCCTGGACCGACGGGTCGATCCGCGAGACGTGCCCTTCGACGACGCCGTTGCGCGTGTCGATGGACGCGCGCTCGCCGATCTGGACGTCGCGAGCCTGCGTCTCGGCGATCTTCAGCTGCGCCTTCAGCTTCTCGGGCTGGACGACCCTCGCGAGCGTCGTGCCGGCGACGACGCGCTGTCCCGGCTGCACGGGGATCTCCTGCAGAACTCCGCGGATGCCGGCCCGCACCCGCATCGCTTCCAGCTGGGAGCGCTTCAGGTGCGCGAGGGCGCGGAGCTGCTCGACCCGCGCGCCCTGGGCGTCCATCTGCGCCTTCTCCGACTGGGAGTAGACGGCCAGGCGCTTCTTCTCGATCTCGTTGCGGGTGGCGAGCTCGCGGGCGCGCGTTTGCGAGAGCTTGAGCGTCAGGTTGGCGACGAGGCCTTCCTTGAAGAGGCCCTCGTTGGCCTCCGCCTGGAGCTGCGCCTGGTGAAAGTCGGATTCGACGGTCGCGGCGGCGGCCTCCTGATCGAGCAGCTCCTTCTGGAGCCGGACGCGCGCGTTGACGAGGTCGGCCTGCCCGGCCTTCAACTGCCAGTCCGCGTCGAGCGAGTCCCGCTCCAGCTCGGGGTTGGACATCTCGAGCAGGACGGTGTCCGGCTGGACGGGGGCGCCCGCCTGGACGAGCAGCCGCTCGACCCGGGCGTCCGTCGCGGAGGAGATCTGGCGGATCCCCTCCGTCTCGGGGACGAGCGAGCCGGGTCCGCGCACCTGGCGCTCCATCGGCCCGCGCTTGACGGTGTCGATCCAGACGGTGCTCTTGTCCACCGTCGGCGCCGCGGGCTTCAGGCGCGAGAGCCCGAGCGTGATGAGGAGGATCGCGGCCACGCCCCCCACGCCGATGAGGATGCGGCGGCGGCGCTTCTTCTGCGCGATGTCTTCCCTGAGAATATCCATGGTTCCGAGGCTAGCCCGAATAATTCATGAACGACTCCGGCCGTCCCGCGGATCTTCTTCCGCCATGCGGCGTCAGCCCTCCTCTGCGATGCGCCCCGGCATCGCCGTCGTCGGGCTTCCTTGCCTGACGAAAAAATCTCTCGCGGGAACAACGTGCACCCGGTCTCGGATCGCCTCGTCCTTCGATGAAGGCCGTCGTCGCAGTCACTTCCACGTGTTTCGGCCGGGTGTTCATGAATTATCCGGGCTAGGAAGGGCGAGAACCGTGCCACCCGCGTTCTCGTCCAACACACTGATACGAAAGGGCCAGACGAAGTGTCAGCGGAGGCCGTTGCGCGCTTTCGGGAATCCCCTGTCCGGAAGCGAACAGTATGGCTGGCGGCCGACAGCTACCTCCCGTGGATCCTCATGTTGACGAGCTCGTCCACGGTGACGCCGTCGTAGCGCTCCTTCATCCTCTTGACGTAGTCGATCGTGACCCCGTGAATGCGCATCGAGACGAGCTCCTCGACGGGCACGCGCCGGTAGCCGAGCTCCTGGAGCTTGCGGACGAACTCCGGCGAGACTCCGTGGATGCGCATGGCGACGAGGTCGTCGACGGGAAGCTTCTCGTACCCGAGCTCCTTCATCTCCCGGACGAACTCCGGGTTCGCGCCGTGGATGCGCATGGAGACGAGCCCCTCGACGGGGAGCCGCTCGTAGCCGAGCGCCTTCAACTCCCGGATGAACTCGGCGCTGGCGCCGTGGATGCGCATGCTGACGAGCTGCTCCACGGGAAGCCGGTCGTAGCCCAGGGCCTTCAATTCCAGGACGAACTCCGGGGTGGCGCCGTGGATGCGCATGCTGACGAGCCCTTCGACCGGAAGCCGGTCGTAGCCGAGCGTCTTCAGCTCCCGGATGTCCTCCGGGGTGGCGCCGTGGATGCGCATGGCGATGAGATCCTCGACGGGGAGCCGCTCGTAGCCGAGGGTCTTCAACTCCCGGATGAACTCCGGGCTCGCTCCATGGATCCGCATCGCGATCAGGCGCTCGGCCGGGAGGCGCTCGTAGCCGAGCGAGCGCAGCTCGTCGAGGAACTGGCGGCTGACGTCGTGCACGGTGAAGGCATACGACTCGTCGGGCCCGAGGCTCGAAAGGCCGAGGCCCCTCCAGTACCCGTCGAACTCGGGATTGGCGGCGAACTGGAAGCGGCCCGAGCCGCCCGACTCGTCCAGCTCCCCGTCGAAGCGGATCGTCCCGGCATCCCGGACCATCTCAAAGTGGGCGGGCTTCGGGACCTTCCCGGCCGGGCGCGAGAGGCCGCGAAAGTCGCTCAGGAGGTAGGACGACGAATTGTTCCAGCTTCCGCGCGAGGAGCTGCGCCGGACTTCGAGCTGGACGCGGCCGTCATCCCTGTCGAAGTCGAGCATCCATCGCCCGTCGAAGGTCTGTCCCGGCGCCCGGGAGGGCGTTCCGAGAAGGAGGGAGAGCAGGATCGCGGGGACGATCCCGAGGGAACGCGGCGGGGATTTCCTTTGGTTCGTCATCGATTCCTCCCATGAATCCTCCAGGAGACGATCTCGTCGATCGAGAGCCGCTCGCCGGCGGAGGCGTTGGCCTCGCGGATGAATTCCGGCGTCGCTCCATGGATGCGCAGGGCCGTCAGCTCGTCGATCGAAGGCGCGGCGTATCCGAGCGACTGGATTTCCTTGACGAACGCGGGCGTGACCCCGTGGATGCGGCACGCGACGGCGGCGTCGGCGGAGAGCCGGGTGTAGCCGAGCGCGCGCAGGTCGCGGACGAACTCGGGCGTGACTCCGTGGATGCGAAGGCCGACGAGGGAGTCGAGGTCCGCCTCGAGCCCGAGCGACCGCATCTGCCGCGCGTACTCCGGCGTGGCGCCGTGGATCCTCGCCGACGCGATCTCGTCGAGGCCGGGCCGGCGGCCGGTGATCGCCGCCCACTGAGCGGCCGTTTCCGGATCGACGCCGTGAATCCGGAGCGACACGGCGTCGTCGGCGGAGATCCGCGGATAGCCCGCTTGCTGGAAACGCCGGACGAAATCGGGCGTGACGCCGTGGATCCGGAGCGAGACGAGCTCGTCGAGCGAGGGCTTGCCGACGAGAGCCGTCATCTCCGAGATGTAGTCCGGAGTCACTCCGTGGATCTTGAGAGCGAGCAGATCGCTGACCGAGGCGCGCTTGTATCCGAGGGCGGCGAGCGCGCCGAGGAACTCGGGAGTCACGCCGTGCCGGCGAAGGTTGGTGAGGTCCTCGGGCGCGAGCGCTCCTTCCGTCGGAGCGGATGCCGTCTTTCCTTCCTCGCCGTCTCGATCGAGGCCTCCCGCGACGCCCTCTTCGACGGCGCCCGCGGTCCCGGCCGCGACACTCTCCGCGACGCCGGACGCCGGAGTGGCCGGCCTGGCAGCCGTCGGCGGCTTCGGCGGACGGGGCGCCCGCGCGGCGGGCGCCGCCGCGACCGGCTCGGCCGGAGCCACTGGCGCGGCCGACGCGGCCCGAGCCACCGGCGGGACGCCCGTTACCGCCACCGGCGGGTCCGGCAGGCCGACCGCCAGGGCCGGGATGGCCGGCGACTCTTCGAAGAACGACGCGCGCGCGGCCGCACCGACCATGGCCAGCATCGCCAGCGCGAGGAGACCGGCGAGCCACCGCGGAGCGTCTTCGGCGAGCGAGAGGGACGGGGAGGAGGAGGCCGGCAGCAGCCTCGCGATGCGCCGCCAGAGGGAGCCGCCGTCGGCGGCCACCGCCGGTCCCGTCGCCGTTTGCCGCGGGGCCCGGATCTCTTCGAGCACGACCAGGGCGCGGACATATTTCCGGGAGTCGCCGGTCGCGGCCACCGCCAGGTCGTCGCAGCAGTTCTCCCTTTCGATCCGGATGCGGCGCGAGACCCACCAGACGGCCGGATGGTAGAAGAGCAGCGTCTCGGCCGCCGTCTGGAGGAGATTGACGAAGTAGTCGTGCCGGCGGATGTGGGCGAGCTCGTGGGCGAGCACCGCCTCGATCGCCTCCGGCGACAGGCCCGTCACGGCGAAGACGGGCAGGAGGATCGCCGGGCGCAGGACGCCGAGCGCCGTGGGGACGTCGACTCTCGCCGATTCGAGGAGGAGCACCCGGCGATTCACGCCGAGTCGGGCGCGCAGGCGCTCGAGGAGGGCCTTCAGCGCCGCGGGCGCGGGCCGGACGCCCTTGAGCGGGAGCCTCCGGGCCGCGTTCCATCCTGCGAGGAACCGCGCCGAGAGCAGGAGCACCCCGCACATCCAGGCGGGCACGATCCACGGCGCCAGCCTCGCGGCACCCGCCCGGAAGGCGCGCGCGACCCCTCCGGATTCAGAGGCTTCGGCGGCCGCCGCGCGCGGCGGGGCGAGCCCGCGAGGAGACTCCCCGGCCGCCGAAACCGTCGGGGCGGCCGGAGTCCCCGGAGGAGGCGCCGCGGTTTCGCGGTGTCGCAGATAAGTGGCTGCCGGCAGGAGGAGCATGAGCGTCAGCGCCGCGCACCCGGCGGCGTAGCGCGCCCGCGGATCCCCGCGGGAGAGCAGCGCGTCGGCGCAGGCCAGGATCGCGGCGACGAGCGTGCCCTGCCAGAGAAAGGCAGCCAGCGCCCAGCCGAGTCGCCGCATGGCCGGGTTCCCTAGGAGAAGTGCCAGGTCTTTCATCGCTTGTCTCCCTCCAGGGCGTCGAGCATCTCCCGGATCCGCGCGAGCTCCTCCGGCGAGGTCTTCTTCGAGGAGAGAGCGCGCAGGACGAGGTTGGACGCGGAGCCGGCGAAGGCGCGGTCGAGCAGGTCGGCGACGAGCTGCCTCTCCGTCTCCTCTCGCGGTACGCGCGCCGCGTACACGTGCGCCCGCTCGGTCTCGTTCCGCCGGACGAGCCTCTTCTCGGTCATGATCTGCAGGAGCTTCAGGACCGTCGTGTAGCCGGCCGGCCGCCGTGCCTCGAGGGTGTCCTGGACCTCGCGGACCGTGGACGCTCCCCGCTCCCAGAGGACGCGCAGGATCTCCAGCTCGCCATCGGTGGGCCGCGGGGTCGTGGGTCTCTTCATCGGTGCTCCGTCCGCTTCATACGAAGAAGCTAGTACGAAGTTTTTCGTATATCAAGGAAAAGGTTTCAGGGAAACTTTCAACCTGACACCTCGTCCCTGTGTTACCTTCCTTCATCTCCATGAAACGACGCCTCTTATTGGTCGCCCTCCTGCTCTTCGGCTCCGGCATGACCGCCCTCATCTACCAGGTGGCCTGGATGAGGGAGCTGCGGCTGATCTTCGGGTTCTCTACGGCTGCCTCGGCGGCGGTCCTGGCCATCTTCATGGGCGGCCTCGGCGCCGGGAGCTGGTGGCTCGGGAGGAAGGCCGATCGGACCGAGCGCCCTCTCGCCTTCTATGGACGGTTGGAGCTGGCGGTGGCGGGCTCGGCGGCCGTGACACCGCTGCTGGTCTTCCTCGTCCGGCAGGGCTACATCGCCCTCGGGGGGACGCTCAGCCTGGGCCTCGCCGGGGGGACGCTCCTGCGTCTCCTCCTGTCCGCGGTTGTGCTCTGCGTGCCGACGTTTCTCATGGGAGGGACGCTGCCCGCGGCGACCCGCGCCGTCGAGACCGATGAGGATCCGACGCGGCGGTACCTCGCGCTGCTCTACGGCTCCAACACGATCGGGGCGGTCACGGGGGCCGTGCTCTCGACGTTCCTGCTGCTGGAGACTTTCGGAACGCGGCTGACGCTCTGGCTCGCCTGCGCCGTCAACGCGCTCGTGGGGCTCGCGGCCTTGCGGCTCGCGAGGAGGGCGGCGCCGGTGCCGGTCGAAGAGGCCGAGGGTTTCAGGTTCCAGGTTTCAGGTTCCAGGGAGGCCGACGAGCCGCGGGAGAGGAAGAAGAAGAAGTCGAAACCGAAAGAAGAAGCGGCGGCGCCGGCTTCCGGGACGGCGCCGGGCGGATCACGGGGCCGCGGTTTCGTGCTCGCGTCGGCGGGAATCGTGGGGTTCGCCTTCTTCCTGATGGAGCTCGTCTGGTACCGGATGCTCGCGCCGCTGCTGGGCGGCTCGACCTACACGTTCGGTCTCATCCTCGCGGTCGCGCTCGCGGGCATCGGCGCCGGCTCGGCGGTCTACTGGCTGAGCGCGCGCGGAAAGGTCCCCACGCTCGCGGGCTTCGCGGCGACCTGCGCCCTCGAAGCCCTCTGCCTCATTGTTCCGTATGCCCTCGGCGACCGGCTGGCGCTTCTCGCGGCGCTGCTGCGCCCGATCGGCGCCTTCGGGTTCGGCGGCTACGTCGCGGGATGGTCCCTGGTCTCGGGCCTCGTCGTCTTCCCCGCGGCCTTCGTCGCCGGTCTCCAGTTCCCGCTGCTCATCGCGCTGCTCGGTCATGGACGCGAACGGGTCGGCTCGGACGTCGGGATGGCATACGCCTGGAACACGATGGGCGGCATCGCGGGGTCGCTCGCCGGGGGGTTCGGTCTGCTGCCGCTTCTCTCGGCGACGGGAACCTGGGTCTTCGTCGCCGGTCTCCTCTGCGCGCTCGCTCTCTTCGCGCTTCTCCCCGCGTTCTCACCGCGCCCGAAGGAGAAGGCGGGGACGAGCGGGGGCCGCGGGGCGATCGGTCTCTCGATCGGCGCGGCCGCCGCATGCCTTTTCCTCCTGCGCGCTCCCGGGCCGACGGCCGCGTGGCGGCACAGCCCGATCGGCGCCGGGCGCGTGGACCTCGGCAAGCCCTCGCCCAACGCGCTCGAGGACTGGCTGCGCGGCCGGCGGCGCATCCTGGCCTGGCAGAAGGACGGCGTGGAATCGAGCGTGGCGCTCCTCAAGGCGAGCGACGGTTTCGCCTTCGTGATCTCCGGCAAGACGGATGGAAGCTCGCGCGGCGATGCCGCGACGCAGGTCATGGGCGGGCTCATCGGGGCTGCCCTTCATCCGAACCCGCGCCGCGCTCTCGTGATCGGGCTCGGCACGGGCTCCACGGCCGGCTGGCTCGGCGCGGTGCCGACGATGGAGCGCGTGGACGTCGTCGAGCTGGAGCCGGCGATCCTGCGGGTCGCCCGGGACTGCGCGCCGGTCAACCACGACGTCCTCGGCAATCCCCGGGTGCGGATCTGGCTCGGTGACGCGCGCGAGTGGCTGCTCGCCTCGCGCGAGAAATACGACGTGATCTTCTCCGAGCCCTCCAACCCGTACCGGGCCGGGATCTCGAGCCTCTTCACCGCGGACTTCTACCGCGCGGTGCGCTCGCGGCTGGCGCCCGGCGGGATCTTCCTCCAGTGGCTGCAGGCGTACGAAGTGGACAGCGGGACCGTGCGCACCGTCTACGCGACGCTCGGCTCGGCCTTCCCGGAAGTCGAGACCTGGCACACGAAGCAGAACGACTTGATCCTCGCGGCGACCGCCGATCCGATCGCCTACGACGGCGGCCGCCTGCGCGAGCGCCTGGCGCAGGAGCCCTACGTCTCCGCGCTGCGCGACGCCTGGCGGGTGAGCGGCCTGGAAGGGTTCCTCTCCCACTACGTCGCCCGGCCTTCGCTGACCCGGACGCTCGTCTCCTCCGGATCCGCCGCGATCAACACCGACGACGCCAACATCGTCGAGTTCGCGTTCGCCCGCAGCCTCGGGCACGACACGTTCTTCGACGTGGCGGAGCTCGCCCAGGCCGCCCGCTCGTCGCGGCAGGACAGGCCGGCGGTGGCGGGCGACGTGGACTGGACGGCGGTCGACCGGTGGCGCGTGTCGGCGACGACCGCCCAGGGGAGGCCGCCGTCGGCCAGCGCGGGCATGACGCTCGACGAGGTCCGGCAGGCGCTCGCCCAGAAGAGCTTCATCGAGGCGCGCCCCGAGGCGGTGCTCACGAACTGGCGCGCGCAGCCGTGGGAGCCGCGCGGGTCGGTCGAGGAGGTCGTGCTGGCCGAGGCGCTCGCCCAGGGAGGAGAGGAGATCGCGCTGACCTACATCGAGCGGATCCGCCAGCGTCGGGAGGTGGAAGCCGACGTCCTGGTCGCAAGACTCCGCTGGCGCCAGGGCCGCCTGGAGGAGGCCACGCAGGCGATGGAGAACGCGTTCCGGAAGTATCGCGAGGACCCGTGGCCCCTGACGGTTCTCGTCCGGAACAGTTTCGCCGTCGTGCTCGACATCGCGTCCCGCGACGCCGCCCTCGCCTCCCGGCTGGAGGAGTCTCTCGCCCATCCCTTCGCCCTCGCCCTGCTCGACGAGGAACGCTGCCTGATTCGCCTCGAGCTCGCCTCGCGCCTGGAGGCCTCCCGGTACGCGCGCGCCCTGGAGGAAATGGAGCCGGACGTTCCCTGGCGACGGCCGATCCTGGAGCGGCGCGCGCAGGCCTACGCGGCGACGGGCAATCCCCTCGCGCGGGTCGCGGGGCGCGAGCTCGCGAAGTTCATGGAGAAGGAGCCGCCGCCCTTCGCGCCGCCGGCGGGAGAAGCGAAGTGACGGAGCATCCGCGCTATCGGCCCGGAGCCTCGCGCGTGATCGAGGCCTTCGCGACGGCTTCGAACTTCTCCTCGAGGCCCTGGGGATCCAGCGCCTGCTGGTCGGAGACGGAACGGATCAGGATCTCGACGCGGAACGGCTTTCCGATCGCGGCGGGAGCCTGCCGCTTGTCGTACTCGAAATTGAATTGTTCGGCCCGCTCGGAATGGGACAGGCCGGCCGCTCCCGCGCCGACGTTGGAGTAGGGGTTCGGCACGCCGGTTCCCGCGTACTTGGCTTCATCGCCGACTCCGCCGGTCCCGAGATTGCCCTTCGACCGGGTCTGATCCACAGAGGTCGGAGGCCCGAAGAGGATGACGACCTTTCCCCGCAGCGTCTCGGACCCCTTGATCTTCCCGGACGAGAAGTACTTGTCCGCCGCCGCGATGCGTTCCTTGAGCATCGCCGGGAAGTCGGGACCGCGGCGCGCGAAGTAATCGGCGACGAACCTCTCCGCGTCGGCGTCCACTCGAACCTGTTTCCACTGCGCCCGCTCCGCGAAAGTCAGGAAGGAGGCTTCCGGCGATTTGTCCCACGACCGGTACTTCGTGGAGAGGCGCTCGGCCGGGAGCGCCGCGGGGAGGAGCAGGAGCAGGACGAAAAGGCGAAGCAGGGATCTCATGGAACGCCTCCTCGAGCGTCACCGGGATCGATTCTCTTTTCTTGCCTGCGGCGGGCCGCGTCCACGGTGTTCTGCAGGAGCATGGCGATCGTGAGCGGGCCGACGCCTCCCGGGACGGGAGTGATCCAGGAGGCCACGCCACGGACGCCGTCGAAGTCCACGTCGCCGACGAGAGCTCGCCCCTTGCGGGCGATGGCCTCGGCGAGGCGGCGGGACTCCCGCAGGGGCGCCGGCGCCTGCTCGAGCGTCTCCAGCCGGTGGATGCCGACGTCCACGACGGCCGCGCCTTCGCGGACGAATTCGCGCGTGACGAATCCCGCTCTCCCGATCGCGACGACGAGGATCTCGGCGCGGCGGCAGGTCGAGGCGAGCTCCTTCGTCTTCGAGTGGCAGAGAGTGACCGTGGCGTTGCGCGAGGTCAGCAGCGCCGCCGCCGGCTTCCCGACGATCTCGCTCCGTCCGAGCACGACCGCGTCGGCGCCGGCGATCGGGACCTCGTGGGCGTCGAGGAGGGCGAGGATCCCGGCCGCCGTGCACGGCACGAAACGCGGGCGCCCCTGGGCAAGCAGGCCGACGTTCTCCGGGTGCAGGCCGTCGACGTCCTTCCCGGGATCGATCGCATCGAAGACCCTCCTCGGGTCGTGGCCGGAAGGAAGCGGGAGCTGGACGAGGATCCCGTCCACCGCGTCGTCGCGGTTGGCCTTTTCGACTTCCTCGAGGAGCCGCCGGGGCGCCGTCTCTTCCGGCAGCCGGATCGTCTCGGCGAGGCAGCCGGCTTCCTCGGCGGCGCGCGTCTTGGAGGAGACGTACGTCATCGAGGCCGGGTCCTCGCCCACGAGGACGACGCGCAGGGAAGGGGGGCGGCCGCGCCGGGCGACCTCCAGGGCCTGCGCCCGGATCTTCTCGCGCAGCGCGCGCGCGAGCGAGGCGCCGTCGAGGAGGCGCGCCGTCGGGAGAGTCGCCATCCGCCTGAATCATAAGGGGTCCGGACAAGGGATCTTTCGCGAGGGGCGCTCCCGGAGCCCCGATTCCCCTGTCAAGCCATTCCAAAAGGTAACCGGAGCGGTGATCGTCGAGACATCGGAAAAGGTAACCCCGCGCGTTAAGGTTAAGCAATTCGGAGTTTTCGTTTCTTTTCACTCGGGCCCAGAGGTTTCTCGCGTTTGGCTGGTTTGGGAAGCCGGATCTGGAGATGGGCTGGTAAGTTTTCGAGTTTTCTTTGACTCGGCGGCACAGAGATCGTGGACCTGCTGGCGAGGCGATCGATTCTTTCGAGTTTTCGATCGATCCCGCGGGCGAGCTCGAAGGGATCAAGGGACTGTCGTAGCCCGCTGAGGGTCTTGAGCTTTTCCGCGTCGCCTTCGGCGCAAGCCAGCAGGCGATCTAGCGGCGTCTGCGGCTTGTCGTACTTGCGGGTCAGGCGGGAGCCGACGCGGACTTTGCGCATCAGCTTCACGGAGGGCTGGAAGAGATTCATCATCAGCCGCCACTCTCTGCCGTAGAGGCCATTGATCGCGGCGGCGGCCTTCTGGGTATCGAAGCGCTCCCAGCCGATGAGCTTTCGCACATGAGTCCAGTTCTTCTGTTCGATGTGGGCGTTGTCGTCCTTCTTGTAGGGGCGACCCCGGGTGAACTGGATCCTGCGGTCCTTGCAGTAGCTCCAGAGGCAGTCGTTGATGAACTCCGAACCGTTGTCCGAGTCGATGCCGGAGAGTGGGAAAGGAAGCCGCCCTCGGATCTCTTCCAGAGCCTCCCGCACGGTCTCCTGACCCTTGCCCAGGATCGCTTCCGTCTCCACCCAGGCCGTGTGGATGTCGGTGAAGTTGAGCGAATAGGCGAATCGCCCGTCCCCGCTATTGCCAGAGTGCGAGACCAGATCCACCTCGCCAAATCCTGGCACGGTCACGTCCCAGTTATCCGTGCGGATCGGAATGTGATGCTTCAGAAGCGTCCCCGGCTTGGTCCGTCCGTAGAAGCGCCTCTTCAGACTTCGCTTGCTCCCTGCCAGCCGCCGGTCGATCTGCCGGGCGCTGATGGAGAGCAGCTGCCGCTCCACCTCGGGACTCGGACGAAAACGTCGGCGAATCCACGGCATCCATACCGGCACGATCCCCGTCAACCTCACCGACCACGGATACCCGGCCGCCTCCCAGACCCCACGCAGAATCGAAATCACTTGCGACCCGTAGTGCGGCCCACGCACCCCCCGGCGCCGCGCCCGCGGCTTCCCGCCAGGCGGTGGACCCGAAAGCTTACGTATCGCGTACTTTCGGTTGTACCCGCAGACTCGACAAAACTCCTCCAGAATCTTCCCCTTCTCCTGCCTCGAAGCCCCTCGGTAACGCCCGAAAATCTCCCGGAAATACTCCCATTTCGATCGCCCGCCCATCCGGTAACCCTCCCTTCCACATCTTCCCCCCGGGTTACCTTTTCAAATGGCGCGACCATCCCCCCTCCGGTTACATTCTGCGCGGCGCGATGCGATTCCTTGACTCCGCACTGCCGCTTGCGTATCCTTACGCGCCCTCAAACGGGGTCGGGGACGAGCCTGCCTCAGGCTTGCGCGCCGGTTTTGTTGAATTAAGGAGTCCGGTTTCATGAGTTCAGGGACATCTGCGGCTCTCAAGGGCGCGATCCGCCAGGAGTGGTGGGTCGTGGACGCGACCAACAAGGTCCTGGGCCGCCTCGCCACGCGCGTCGCGCGCGTCCTCTGCGGCAAGCATCGCGCTCACTACCTCCCGTATCTTGACACCGGCGACTTCGTCGTCGTGACCAACGCCGACAAGGTCCTGCTGACGGGCCGCAAGGCCGAGGAGAAGGTCTACCATCGCCATACGGGCTATCCCGGCGGCCTGAAGTCGGTTCCCGCGAAGGAGATGTCGGCGAAACATCCCGAGAGGCTTATCGAAGAGGCCGTGCGCGGGATGCTGCCCAAGTCGCGGCTCGGACGGAAGCAGTTGAAGAAGCTCAAGGTCTATCGCGGGGCCTCCCATCCGCACGAGGCGCAGAAGCCGCGCGTGCTGACGCTGGCCGTGCGCCACCCGGCGAGTTGAGAAGCGGAGGAGGAACATTGGCCGTTGAAATCCAGCATCGCTCCACCGGGAGACGCAAGAGCGCGATGGCGCGCGTGCGGCTCCTTCCCGGTTCCGGCTCCATCACGGTCAACAAGCGCTCCCTCGACGACTACTTCCCCAACAACGTCCTGAAGATGGTCATCAAGCAGCCGCTCCTCTCCACGGAGACGGCCGAGCGGTTCGACATCCACGTGACGGTCTCCGGCGGCGGCCCGACGGGGCAGGCCGGCGCGATCCGTCACGGCATCGCGCGGGCCCTGACCGAGTACAACGCGGAGCTGCGCAAGAAGCTGAAGAAGGAAGGCTTCCTGACGCGCGATCCCCGGATGAAGGAACGCAAGAAATACGGGCAGCGCGGCGCGCGCGCCCGCTTCCAGTTCAGCAAGAGATAGTTTAGGTGGTAGGTGTTAGGTGGAAGGTGGTAGGGACGTGGGCGAGCACCGAGCTCCCCCTACGACCTACCACCTACCACCTACCACCTCAACATAAGGAGGTGTGATCTGGCATCTATTTCGATGAAGGAACTGCTCGAGGCTGGCGTCCACTTTGGTCATCAGACCAAGCGCTGGAACCCGAAGATGAAGAAGTTCATCTTCGGAAAGCGCAACGGGATCTACATCATCGACCTTCAGAAGACGCTCAAGCAGTTCAAGGAAGCCTCGAAATTCGTCACGGAGCTGGCCGCGCAGGGGAAGAACCTTCTCTTCGTCGGCACGAAGCGCCAGGCGCAGGACGCGATCTACGAGGAGGCGAACCGCTGCGGCATGTTCTACGTGAACACGCGGTGGCTCGGCGGCACCCTCACCAACTTCTCGACGATCCGCAAGTCCATTCACCGCTTGAAGGAGATCGAGGGGATCCTCGCCCAGGAGGACAACGAGAACCTCACCAAGAAGGAGCGGCTGCGGCTGGAGCGCGAGAAGGAGAAGCTGCAGAAGAACCTGACCGGGATCAAGGAGATGGACGAGCTGCCCGACGCCCTCTTCGTGATCGACCCGAAACAGGAGTACATCGCGGTCAAGGAGGCGAACATTCTCGGGATCCCCGTCGTCGCGGTCGTGGACACCAACTGCGATCCCGACGTCATCGACCACGTGATCCCGGGCAACGACGACGCCATCCGGGCGATCCGGCTGTTCACCTCGCGCGTGTCCGACGCGGTGCTCGAGGGCCTGCACGCCCACGAGGAGCGCGGCGCGGTCGGCGAGGCGGGATCCGAGGAATCGCGGCCCCGCACGCCCGAGCTCTCCACGACCGCGGTCGTCTCGGACGTCGCCTCGTAGAAACGAGTTCAAAGTCCAAGGTCCAAAGTCCAGAGTAGCGAAGCTGGTCCGGGGCTACCTTGGACCCTGGACATTGGACCTTGGACTCTTAACCTCATAGGGGAACCATGGAGATCACGTCCAAAGCGGTGGCGGACTTGCGCGCCGAAACCGGCGTCGGGATGATGGATTGCAAGAAGGCGCTGGTGGAGGCGAGCGGCAACTTCGAAGAGGCCCGCAAGATCCTTCGCAAGCGCGGCCTCGCGACGGCTGCCCGGAAGGCGGATCGCGCGACGTCGGAAGGGCTCGTGGTGGCGCGCGTGACGCCCCAGGCCGCCGTGCTCGTCGAGGTCAATTGCGAGACCGATTTCGTCGCGCGGACCTCCGACTTCCGCGGCCTCGCCGAGGGGCTCTCCGACCTCGTCGCGGCGCACGCGGCCTTCGGAGAGGCGCGGTCGGGAGATCCGGCGGATCTGGCGGGGCTTCCCGCCCCCGGCAAGCCGGGCGAAACCGTGGCGGAGGCCGTGACCCACCTGATCGCCAAGCTCGGGGAGAACATGGGCGTCCGGCGGTTCGCGCGGCTGTCGCCGCGGCCGGGGGAGCGCTTCGCGAGCTACGTCCACGGCAACGGCCGCATCGGCGTCCTCGTCGGCCTCTCCGGCGGGGACGACGCCCTCGGCAAGGACCTGGCGATGCACGTCGCGGCATCCGACCCGCGTTTCGCCTCGCGCGCCGAAGTCACCCCCGAGATGCTCGCGACCGAGCGGGAAATCGCGCGGGCGCAGGCCGTGGCGGCGGGCAAGCCTCCGCAGGTCGTCGAGCGCATCGCGGAGGGGAAGGTCGAGAAGTTCTACCAGGAGACGGTCCTGACGGAGCAGGCCTTCGTGAAGGACCCGGAGAAGACGGTCGGGCAGGTCATCGTCGAGCGGGGCGGCAAGGGGGCCCTGGACGTGCGTTTCGTCCGCTTCAAGCTGGGAGAGAATCTTGGCCGCGCCGAAGGGAGTCCGGCTGGCGAGCCGGTCAGCTGAGGGCCCGAGCCGGCGAGCGTTGAGAAAAGAATGAGCGAGGGCCCCGCCTACAAGCGCATCCTCCTGAAGCTCTCGGGGGAGGCCTTGATGGGGGAGCAGAAGTTCGGCATCGCTCCCGACGTCGTCGCCCGCATGGCCGACGAGATTCGTGACGTGCACGGCATGGGCGTCGACATCGCGGTCGTCGTCGGCGGGGGCAACATCATCCGCGGCGTCTCCGCGGCCGCCCAGGGGATCGACCGCGTCGCGGCGGACCACATGGGGCTGCTCTCGACGGTGATCAACGGCCTGGCGCTGCAGGACGCCCTGGAGAAGAGGGGCGTCAAGACGCGGCTGATGTCGGCCGTCGAGGTCCGCCAGATCGCGGAGCCCTTCATCCGCCGTCGCGCGATCCGCCACCTGGAGAAGGGGCGCGTCGTCCTCTTCGCCGGCGGCACCGGCAACCCCTTCTTCACGACCGATTCGGCGGCGGCTCTGCGCGCCAACGAGATCAAGGCGGACGTGCTGCTGAAGGCGACGCGGGTGGACGGCGTGTACGACGCCAACCCCGAGACCGACCGGGAGGCGAAGTTCCTGAAGACGGTCTCCTACCGCCAGGCGCTGGAGCAGGGCCTCCGGGTCATGGACGCGGCCGCCATCGCGCTCTGCATGGACAACGGGATTCCGATCAAGGTCTTCAATCTGGGTGTTCGTGGCAACATCGAGCGGGTCGTCCGGGGAGAGGACATCGGCTCGCTCGTTTCAGCGGAGGCGTGAAGCATGCGGCAGGAACTCAAGGACATCGAGCAGCACATGAATGGCGCGATCGCGCATCTGAAGGACCGCTTCAAGACGCTCCGGACGGGCCGCGCGAACCTCGGCATCCTGGACGGGATCCTCGTCTCGGCCTACGGCGCCGATGTCCCGATCAACCAGGTGGCCAACCTCTCGGTTCCGGAACCGACCCTGATCGTGGCGGCGCCCTGGGACCCCAAGATGTCGGGAGAGATCGAGCGGGCGATCCGCAAGTCGGACCTCGGCCTGAACCCGCAGTCGGACGGTAAGGTCGTGCGCATCCCGATCCCTTCCCTGACGGAGGAACGCCGCAAGGACCTCGCGAAGAAGGCCCACCACATGGCCGAGGAGGCGCGCGTGGAGGTCCGGCGCTTCCGCCACGAGGGCAACGACCGGATGAAGAAGATGTTCAAGGACAAGGAGATCTCCGAAGACGACGAGCGGCGCGGCCTCGAGGAATCCCAGAAACTGACCGACAAGAAGATCGCCGAGGTGGACGAGCTGCTGGAGGCGAAGGAGAAGGAGATCCTGGCAGTCTGAAAGGGCGGGGGCCTCGCGGTTCCCCGGGCCCCCAGGCAATTTTCGATTTTGGATTTGGGATTGAGGAACTCGGAATCGCCGCTTTTCTGATCGTCGTGGCAGCGGGATCGGGCAGCCGGCTGGGACGGCCCGAGCCGAAGGCGCTGGTTCCTGTTTTCGGCAGGCCGCTTCTTTCCTGGACGCTCGAGGCGCTCTCGCCTCTCTCGTTCGCGGGGACGGTCGTCGCGGCGCCCTCGGGAAGGCTCGAGGAGATCCGCGCGCTGGCGGGGGAGGGGTCCAAGGTCGTCGAGGGGGGAGAGACCCGGGCCGCCTCGGTGCGCAAAGCCTTCCGGGCTTGCGGCGCCGGCGGCGGCCACCTGATTTGCATCCACGACGCGGCGCGCCCGTTCGTGACGGCGACCGAAGTGGCGGCGGTCCTTCAAGCCGCGGAAGAGGGGGGCGCGGCGATCGCGGCGACCCCGATTCCCGATACGGTCAAGAGGGTGGAGAAGGGCCGCATCGCCGGCACGCTCGACCGCACGAACCTCTGGGCCGCCGGGACTCCGCAGGTTTTTCGCGCCGAGCTGCTCGCGCGGGCGATCGACTCGGGCGATGAGGCGACCGACGAGGCCGCCCTCTGCGAGGCGCTCGACATCCCCGTCACCGCCGTGCCGGTCTCGCGCCTGGGCTTCAAGATCACGACGCCGGAAGACCTGGAGATCGCCGAGGCCATCCTGAGGGGGCGCGCTCGATGAGCCGGGCACCGCGAATCGGTCTCGGCTTCGACGCGCATCCGTTCGCGCAGGGGCGCGTTCTCAAGCTGGGCGGGGTCGAGATCCCGCACCCGCGCGGGCTCGCCGGCCACTCCGACGGAGATGCTCTCCTGCACGCCATCGCGGACGCCGTCCTCGGCGCGGCCGGCCTCGGTTCCCTCGGCGAGCAATTCCCGGATGACGATCCCGCCTGGGAGGGGGCCGACAGCGCGCTCTTCGTGACGCGCGCGCGCGACCTCGCCGCGGGGCGCGGCTACGATGTGGAAAACCTCGACGCTGTCGTGATCGCGGAAGCCCCGAGGTTCGCGCCGCATGTCGGGGAGATCCGGCTGCGAGTCGCCGCGCTCCTCGGCGTGTCGCCCGACGACGTCAGCGTCCGCGGCACGAGCTCCAACGGCCTGGGCTTCACCGGTCGCGGCGAAGGCATCGCCGTGATGGCCGTCATCCTGCTCACGCCGCGGTCCGATCACCCATCGCCAATCACAAATCACAAATCTCTTTCATGATCCTCTCCCGCCTGAACCCGCTTACCGAGGCCGTCCGGTCCCGCCCGCGCCAGATCGAGTGGGTCCTGTTCGACTCGAACCGCCACGACCGGCGGATCAACGAGCTGAAGAGACTCTGCCGCGAAGCCGGCGTTTCGATCCGGTACGGCGAGGCGGGAGCCCTCGATCGGCTCGCCCGTCCCAACCAGGGGGCGGTGGCCCGGCTGGCGGTGCGGGGATACCTCACGGAGGAGGAAGCGCTCGACGGTGAGAAGGGGGCCCGCTTCCTCCTGGTGCTCGACGAGATCCAGGATCCCCAGAATCTGGGAGCGGTTCTCCGGGTGGCGGAGGGGCTCGGGGCGCGTGTGGTCCTGCCGGAACGGGGGTCGGCCCCGCTCTCCGAGACTGTGGAGAGGACCTCGGCGGGCGCGGTCGAACGGGTCCCCGTCATCCGGGTCGTGAACCTCCGGAGATTTCTGGATCTGATTAAGGACAAAGGTTTTATCGTCGTAGGACTCGATGCCGCAGGCTCGGATCTTTACGGCCTGGACTTGAGGGGGGATCTGGCGCTCGTCTTCGGCGCCGAGGGCCGGGGAATGCGCCGTCTGGTCCGGGAAGGTTGTGACTTTCTGGCACGGATACCGATGAAAGGAGCGCTGGCCTCCTTGAACGTCGCGACCGCGGCCGCCGCAGCCGGCTACGAGGCGCTCCGGCAGCGAACTCTCTCTGCGGAAAAGTCTTGATCGTCTGTCCGGGGACTGCTAGACTCCGCAATTCGCGCTCGGGGACGGGTCCGCTCTTTGAATGCCGGCCGGGGGCTCGGGGACCAGGTCCCGGAGCAGAACATCGCCGGCGTAGCTCAATGGTAGAGCATCCGATTTGTAATCGGAAGGTTGCGGGTTCGAGTCCCATCGCCGGCTCCAGAGACGGATTGCTCGGGCGCGGACGCGGACAGGTGCGGCGGATGCAGGGGGCTTTCCACTCCGGTGTTTCGGAGCTCGGGCAGGTGGCCGAGTGGTTAATGGCAGCAGACTGTAAATCTGCCGCGCTTCGCGCTACGGAGGTTCGAATCCTTCCCTGCCCACCATTACGGAAGAAGGAGTGCCACGGATGAAGGAGTTCGGGAGGCGGGAGGCGGCAGGCGGAAGGCGAAAGATGATCCGAAATTCGCCTCCCGCGTTCCGCCTGCCGCCTTCCGCACCGAAGGCGAATGCGGGAGTAACTCAGGGGTAGAGTCACAGCCTTCCAAGCTGTTGGTCGCGGGTTCGATTCCCGTCTCCCGCTCCAATTGGACAGGCTCGCCGAAGGAGACAGAACGAGGAGATCACGGTCGCGCGCCTGCCCACGTAGCTCAGTCGGTAGAGCACGTCCTTGGTAAGGACGAGGTCACCAGTTCAATCCTGGTCGTGGGCTCCAATGAGGCACCGGGGCCGGTGGGCGGCACTCGGTAGGCGGTAGGCGAACGAGAGCAGGAGGAGAGTAGCGAAGCGAAGAAGGCGCAGGGGGATTGGGGACGGGGGCTCATCGCCTTCCGCCTTCCGCCTCCCGCCTTCCGCGCGAGCGAAGCGAGGATATGGGCAAAGAGAAATTCGACCGCAGCAAGCCGCACGTGAACATCGGGACGATTGGTCACGTGGATCACGGGAAGACGACGTTGACGTCGGCGATCACGATGGTGTTGTCGAAGCAGGGTCTGGCGACGGCGAAGGCGTACGATCAGATCGACAACGCTCCTGAGGAGAAGGCGCGGGGGATCACGATCAACACGGCGCACGTGGAGTATTCGACGAAGAATCGCCACTACGCGCACGTGGACTGTCCCGGTCACGCGGACTACGTGAAGAACATGATCACGGGGGCGGCGCAGATGGACGGGGCGATCCTGGTGGTGTCGGCTGCGGACGGCCCGATGCCGCAGACGCGGGAGCACATTCTGCTGGCGCGTCAGGTTGGGGTGCCGTACATCGTGGTGTTTTTGAACAAGACGGACATGGTGGACGACCCGGAGCTTCTGGAGCTGGTGGAGCTGGAGGTGAGGGAGCTTTTGACGTCGTACGGATTTCCGGGGGACCAGATTCCGATCGTGAAGGGATCGGCGTTGAAGGCGATGGAGTCCGGGGACCCGGCGAGCCCGGACACGAAGTGCCTGTTCGAGCTGATGGACGCCGTGGACAGCTACATACCGATTCCGGAGCGAGCGGTGGACAAGGATTTCCTGATGCCGATCGAGGATGTGTTTTCGATATCGGGACGCGGGACGGTGGTGACGGGTCGAGTGGAGCGTGGAGTGATCAAGGTTGGAGAGGAAGTGGAAGTGGTGGGGATCCGCCCGACGCAGAAGAAGGTGGTGACGGGCGTGGAGATGTTCCGGAAATTGCTGGACCAGGGTCAGGCGGGGGACAACGTGGGTCTGCTCCTGCGGGGGACGGAGAGGAAGGACGTGGAGCGGGGTCAGGTGTGCGCGAAGCCGGGCTCGATCACGCCGCACGTGAAGTTCCAGGCGCAGGCGTACATCCTGACGAAGGAGGAGGGAGGCCGGCACACGCCGTTTTTCAACGGGTACCGTCCTCAGTTTTTCTTCCGGACGACGGACGTGACGGGGACGGCGAAGCTGCCGGCGGGAGTGGAGATGGTGGTGCCTGGGGACACGGTGTCCCTGGAGATCAACCTGATCACGCCGATCGCGATGGAGAAGGGCCTGCGCTTCGCCATCCGCGAAGGCGGCCGCACCGTCGGAGCCGGAACGATCACGGAGATCCTGGAGTAGCCGATGTGTAACGCAAACACCATGGGATATCTGGAAGCGGCCTCTTGCTCTCTACCGGCCGCGTCGAGCGGCCGCTAAAGGAGACCATATGCAAGAAAACATCAGCCTGGCGTGCAGCGAGTGCAAGCGGAAGAACTACACGACGATGAAGAACAAGAAGACGAACACGGAGAAGCTGGAGCTGTCGAAGTACTGCCGCTTCTGCCGCAAGCACACCGCCCACAAGGAAGGGAAGGTCTAAGTGCAGGTGTCAGGTGTCAGGTGTCGGGTGTCCGGGACGGGAGCCGGGTCTTTCAGGCCCTCGCTGAAACCTGAAACCTGGAACCTGAAACCTGCATTTAGGGGTGTAGCTCTAATTGGTAGAGCGGCGGTCTCCAAAACCGTAGGTTGGGGGTTCGAATCCCTCCACCCCTGCCATTACGACGAGGAGTCCAAAGTCAAAAGTCCAATGTCCAAAGTAGCGGAGAAGGAAGACGAGAGGGCGGTCACCGACGAGGTTCCCGGGTCCTACCTTGGACCTTGGACCTTGGACTTTGGACCGCGAGCAAAGCGAGCGAGATGTTACCTATAAAAGAGTGGTGGCCCACGATCCGGGATTTCCTCCGGGACGTCTGGGTCGAGATGAAGAAGGTGAGCTGGCCCGGCCGGGGCGAGGTTGTGGGAACGACCCTCGTGGTGATCGTGGCCTGCTTCCTGTTCGGGTTCTATCTCTTCATCGTGGACTCGGGTCTGGCATGGATGATCGACCGGATCTTCCGCGCATCGGGGGTGATCACGTGACGACGATCGAGGGGGGCGGGGGCGTGCTCGAGTCCCCCGATGCTCCGGCGAAGCCGGGCCCGAAGGCGAAGAACTGGTTCATCGTGCACACCTATTCGGGTTTCGAAGAGCGCGTGCGCCAGAACCTGAAGCAGCGCGTCGAGGCGATGGGGATGGCCGACGCCTTCGGGGAGATCCGCATCCCCACGGAGACGCTCGTCGAGATGAAGGGGGGGAAGCGCCGCGAGGTGCAGCGCAAGTTCTTTCCCGGCTACATCATCATCGAAATGGAGATGTCCGACGAGGCCTGGCACCTGGTGAAGAACACGCCGAAAGTCACGGGGTTCGTCGGCTCCGGCAAGGAGCCCACGCCGCTGACGGCGGAGGAGGTCGAGCAGATCCTCCACCGGGTCACCTCCACGAAGGAGAAGCCGAAGCCCAAGCATACTTTCGAAAAAGGAGAGCACGTCCGGATCACGGACGGCCCCTTCACGAATTTCACCGGTGTCGTCGAGGACGTCAACCTCGACCGCTCGACCTTGAAGGTCATGGTCACGATCTTCGGAAGGTCCACGCCGGTGGAGTTGGAGTTCCTGCAGGTGCAGAAGGTCTGACCGGGAGGCGGCACTCGGTAGGCGGTAGGCGAAGGAACGACGGGAGGAGTTAGCGAGGCGAAGAAGGTAGAAGGATCCGGAAGACCGGGGGCAACGCCTCCCGCCTCCCGCCTTCCGCCTTCCGCGCGAGCGAAGCGAGCGATATGGCAAAGAAGGTCACCGGTTACGTGAAGCTCCAGATCCCGGCAGGAGAGGCGACGCCGGCCCCGCCGGTGGGACCGGCGCTCGGGCAGCAGGGCGTCAACATCATGGACTTCTGCAAGAACTTCAACGCGAGGACCGGCTCGCAGAAGGGCCTGATCATCCCGGTCGTGGTGACCGTGTACGCCGACCGGTCCTACTCGTTCATCACCAAGACGCCGCCCGCGGCGATCCTGCTGCTCAAGGCCGCGGGGGTCCCCAAGGGCTCCGGCACGCCCAACAAGGAGAAGGTCGGGCAGGTGACGAAGCAGCAGGTCGAGGAGATCGCCAAGACGAAGCTCCCCGACCTGAACGCCGCGGACCTGCCCGCGGCCGTCCGGATCATCGAAGGCACCGCTCGCAGTATGGGAATCGAGGTCGTTTAGAAATGAGCTCTCAGCTATCAGCTGTCGGCTATCAGCCAGACACGGGTCGCGGGTGTCGGAGAGCTGAAAGCTGAAAGCTGAGAGCTGACAGCTACTCAGTCGGAGGCCGAGCGCAAGCGAAGCCGTTTGAACGACGAAAGGAGACGATGGGGAAAATCGGCAAGAAGTTCGCGGCGGCAAAGACCCGGGTGGGCAGCAAGGCCTACGGGCTGGCGGACGCCATGGCCCTCGTGCGCGAGGTCAAGTACTCGAAGTTCGACGAGTCCGTGGACATCGCGATGCTCCTCGGGGTGGACCCCAAGCACGCGGACCAGATGGTCCGCGGCACGGTCGTCCTTCCTCACGGAACGGGCAAGTCCAAGAGGGTCGCGGTGATCGCCGCCGGCGACAAGGCGAAGGAGGCCCACGAGGCGGGGGCCGATCACGTCGGCGCCGAGGACCTCGTCGCGAGGATCACCGACGGGTTCCTCGACTTCGAGGCGCTCGTCGCGACGCCCGACATGATGCGGCTCGTCGGCAAGCTCGGGAAGGTGCTGGGCCCGAAGGGCCTGATGCCGAACCCGAAGGCGGGCACGGTGACCATGGACGTCGGCAAGGCCGTCAAGGAGATCAAGGGAGGCAAGGTCGAGTTCCGGGTGGACAAGACGTCGATCATCCACGCCTCGATCGGCAAGACCTCCTTCGACAAGACCAAGCTGGAAGAGAACGCGGCGACATTCATCCGGGCCGTGCAGCGGGCCAAGCCCCCCGCGGCCAAGGGGAAGTACTTCCGCACGGTCTCCATCTCCTCGACGATGGGGCCCGGAGTGGCGATCGACACAGTGGCGCTCGAGGCGCTGGAGGCCAGGAAATGAACCGAGCCGAGAAAGCCGCACAGGTCGCAGAGCTCGGAGAGGGCCTGGCGAAGGCGGGCAATGCCATCCTCTTCGCCTTCGCCGGCCTGAAAGTCCCGGAAGTGACGGAGTTGCGCCGGCAGGTCCGCGCGACGAAGTCGCGGTATGTGGTCGTGAAGAACACCCTCGCCATGAGGGCCGCGAAGGGGACGCCGCTCGAGGCGCTCTCGGCTCATTTCGTCGGGGCGACCGCGGTCGCCTTCAACGGGGAGAGCCCGGTCGCGCTGGCGAAGGTGCTGACGGCCTTCGCGAAGACCAACCCGAACCTGGTCTTCAAGGCGGCCCTCGTCGAGGGCCTGCCGGTCGAGGCGAGCCAGATCAAGGCGATCGCGGACCTGCCGACGCGCGAGCAGCTCATCGGGAGGCTTCTCTTCCTGATGCAGTCCCCGCTGCGGCGCCTGGTCATGGTGCTGAACGGTCCGGTCCGGAACCTGGCCGGCGTCGTCCAGCAGATCGCGGAGCAGAAGTCGAAGGCGGGAGCGGGCGAAGCCGCTGCCGCGGAGTAATGGGAATAAGAGAACTGTTATCAGTAAGGAGAGAAGAGAAATGGCGATGACGGCGGAGAGCTTCGTGAAGGAAATCGAGGGCATGACCGTCCTCGAGCTGAATACCCTGGTCAAGGCGCTGGAAGAGAAGTTCGGCGTGTCCGCGGCGGCCATGGCGGCGCCCGCGGCGGCCGCGGGTCCGGCCGCGGCGGCGGCCCCGGTGGAAGAGGAGCAGACCGAGTTCACGGTCCATCTCCTGGCCGCCGGAGACAAGATCAAGACCATCAAGTCGGTCCGCGAAGTCACGAGCCTCGGCCTGAAGGAGGCCAAGGACCTCGTGGACGGCGCCCCCGGCGTCCTCAAGGAGGGCGTCTCCAAGGACGAGGCGGCGGCCATCAAGAAGAAGTTCGAGGATGTCGGCGCGAAAGTCGAGATCAAGTAGTCGTTGAGCCTCTCGTCGTCCCGGTGTCTTGGTTCTCAACTGCGGCGGGCCCGCCGGGCGCGCCGCGCTAAAGGGAGTCTTACCGAATGAGTAGTGAGGTGGGCGTGTCCCCCGAGCGAAAGACGTTCTCGAAGATCCGTTCCTTCATGGATCTTCCGAATCTGATCGACGTGCAGCGCCGCTCCTACGAGCGGTTCCTGCAGATGAACCTGCTCCCCGAGGAGCGCGAGGAATCGGGCCTGCAGGCGGTCTTTACCAGCGTTTTCCCGTTCTCGGACTTCCGCGGCGCGTGCGAGCTGCAGTTCGTCAAGTACGCCATCGGAAACTGGGAGTGCAAGTGCGGGAGGTTGAAGGGCCTCGAGCACCTCCGGATGGACTGCCGGGCCTGCGGGGCGCGGATCGTGACGGCGCACCCGCACGAGGAGACCGTGTCGTGCGGCAAGTGCGGCACCCAGAACCCCAACCGGGTCACTCTCTGCGACGTCTGCGGCAACCCCGTGGACCTGCAGATGAAGTACTCGGTGGCCGAGTGCCAGGAGCGCGGGATGACCTACTCGGTCCCGCTGAAGGTCACGTTCCGCCTCTTCGTGTACGACAAGGACCCGGACACCGGGGTCAAGACCATGAGGGACGCCAAGGAGGAGGAGGTCTTCTTCGGCGACATCCCGCTCATGACCGAGCACGGCACGTTCGTCATCAACGGCACGGAGCGCGTCATCGTCTCGCAGCTCCACCGCTCGCCCGGCGTCTTCTTCACGAAGGAATCGGCGCACGGGTTCCTCGCCAAGATCATTCCGTACCGCGGCTCCTGGGTGGAGTTCGAGTACGACCAGAAGGGGATCCTCTTCGTCCGGATCGACCGCAAGCGCAAGTTCCCGGCCACGATCTTCCTCCGCGCGCTCGGCCTGGAGACGGACGAGTCCATCCTCCGCGAGTTCTATGCCCCGGTGGCGGCGCGGTTCGAGCGGGGAAGGACGCATCTGACGATCACCCGCGGCGTCGTGAAGCAGGAGGAGCTCAAGGAGCGCTACGCCCGCGTCAAGCGCGAGACGAAGCTCATCTTCGCGGGGATCAAGCTCTCCGGCGACGAGCAGAAGGAGATCGCGCGCAAGGGCTCGATCGAGCGCTCCGTGGACGGCGCGGCGATCGAGAAGGCCTGTTTCATCGCCGACGTGGTGGACCTCTCGACGGGCGAGGTCCTGTTCGAGGCCGGGCAGGAGGTCGGGCCCGACGCGATTGAGCAGTTGAAGGAGCGGGGGATCAAGGAAGTCGAGATCTTCTTCCCCGACTGGGACCTCTCCGGCGACATCCTCGTCAACACGATCCGGAAGGACACCCACAAGACCAAGAACGAGGCGATCCTCGAGATCTACCGGAGGCTTCGCCCCGGCGACCCCCCGACGTACGAGTCGGCCAAGAACCTTTTCAACGGCATGTTCTTCGACGCGAAGAAGTACGACTTCTCGCGGGTCGGCCGCTTCAAGTTCAACATCAAGCTCGAGGCGGACTCCTCCGAGGGAACGCGCACGCTGACCGCGCAGGACATCTACCGCGTCGTCGCGTACCTCCTGAGGTTGAAGCGCGACGTCGGCCGGACCGACGACATCGACAACCTCGGAAACCGTCGCGTCCGCTCCGTCGGAGAGCTGCTCGAGAACCAGTTCCGAATCGGGCTCGTCCGCATGGAGCGGGCGATCAAGGAGAAGATGTCGGTCCACCAGGACATCGACTCGGCGATGCCCCACGACCTGATCAACAGCAAGCCCGTCATCGCCTCGATCAAGGAGTTCTTCGGGTCCTCGCAGCTCTCGCAGTTCATGGACCAGACGAACCCGCTCTCCGAGGTCACGCACAAGCGCCGGCTCTCGGCCCTCGGGCCGGGCGGCCTCTCGCGCGAGCGCGCGGGGTTCGAGGTGCGCGACGTCCACCCGACGCATTACGGCCGCGTCTGCCCGATCGAGACGCCGGAAGGCCCGAACATCGGGTTGATCTCGTCGCTCTCCTGCTACGCCCGCATCAACGACTTCGGCTTCATCGAGACCCCGTACAAGAGGGTCGAGAAGGGGCGCGTGATCGACCACTTCCAGGTCACGCTCGTCGGGGAGACCTCCTTCAAGCTCGGGCAGATCGTGGAGAAGAAGGAGCTCGAGGAAGAGAACGAGCGCGTCAAGAAGGGGCACAAGCGGCAGGCCGAGAGTGTGCCCTATTCCTTCTACCTCTCGGCGTGGGAAGAGGAGAACTTCGTCATCGCGCAGGCCAACGCCGAGACGGACGCCTCGGGCCGCATCAAGGAGGACCGCGTCATCGCCCGGTTCAACGGCGAGTTCATCACCGCGGAGCGGGACAAGGTGGACTACAAGGACATTTCGCCCAAGCAGCTCGTGTCCGTCGCGACGGCGCTCATCCCGTTCCTCGAGCACGACGACGCCAACCGCGCGCTCATGGGCTCCAACATGCAGCGCCAGGCCGTCCCTCTCCTGAAGGTCGAGGCGCCGCTCGTGGGCACCGGCCTCGAGCTGACGGTCGCCCGCGACTCGGGCGCGGTCGTGCTCGCCAAGCGCGGCGGCGTCGTGGACCAGGTGGACTCCGAGCGGATCATCGTGCGGGTCGAGGGAAGCGAGGTCGGCGGCAAGGAGTTCGGCGCGGACATCTACCCGCTGACGAAGTTCCGCCGCTCCAACCAGAACACCTGCATCAACCAGAAGCCGATCGTGCTCGAGGGGCAGACCGTCGAGCGCGGGCAGGTCCTCGCCGACGGCCCCTGCACGCAGATGGGGGAGCTCGCCCTCGGCCGCAACATCCTCGTCGCCTTCATGCCGTGGCGCGGCTACAACTACGAGGATGCGATCCTCGTCTCCGAGCGCCTCGTCAAGGACGACTTCTTCACCTCGATCCACATCCAGGAGTTCGACATCGAGGCCCGCGACACCAAGCTCGGGCCGGAGGAGATCACGCGCGACATCCCGAACGTCTCGGAGAACGCGCTGCGGGACCTGGACGAGTCCGGCATCATCCGCATCGGCGCGACGGTCAAGCCCGGGGACATCCTCGTCGGGAAGGTCACGCCGAAGGGGGAGACGCAGCTGACCCCGGAGGAGAAGCTCCTCCGCGCGATCTTCGGCGAGAAGGCCGGCGACGTGCGCGACGCGTCGCTCAAGTGCCCGCCGGGCATCGAAGGCACCATCGTGGACGTCAAGATCTTTTCCCGCAAGGGGATCGAGAAGGACCTCCGGGCTCTCTCCATCGAGCAGGACCAGATCGCGAAGATCGAGAAGAACTCCAAGGACGAGATCCGGATCATCCGGGAGGAAGCCAACAAGAAGATCCGGGACCTCCTCGTGGGCAAGATCTCCAACGAGCCGATGAACGACCGCGACGGCGAGGAGATCGTCAAGAAGGGGGCGAAGTTCACCGACGAGGGGGTCGGGCGCCTCTCCCCGCAGCAGCTGAAGCGGTTGAAGCTGAAGGACGAAGAAGTCGCCGACGCGGTGCAGATCATCCTGCGAAGGCAGGACTCCCAGATCGAGGTCTTGAACCGCGTCAACGCCGAGCGGATCGAGCTTCTCCAGAAGGGGGACGAGCTGCCGCCGGGCGTCATCAAGATGGTCAAGGTCTACGTCGCCATGAAGAGGAAGCTTTCCGTCGGCGACAAGATGGCCGGCCGGCACGGCAACAAGGGGGTCATCTCGCGGATCCTGGCGGACGGCGACATGCCGTACCTGCCGGACGGGACCCCGATCGACATCGTGCTGAACCCGCTCGGCGTCCCCTCCCGCATGAACGTCGGCCAGATCCTGGAGACGCACCTGGGCTGGGCCGCCAGGACGCTCGGCCTGCACGTCGCGACGCCGGTCTTCGACGGCGCCACGGAAGGCGAGATCAAGAAGCTGCTCAAGGACGCGAACCTTCCCTCCTCTGGGAAGACCGTCCTCTACGACGGGATGACCGGCGATCCGTTCGAGCAGCAGGTCACCGTGGGCTTCATCTACATGTTGAAGCTCTCGCACCTGGTGGACGACAAGATCCACGCGCGCTCGATCGGCCCGTACTCGCTCATCACGCAGCAGCCTCTGGGCGGCAAGGCCCAGTTCGGCGGCCAGCGGTTCGGCGAGATGGAGGTCTGGGCCCTCGAGGCGTACGGCGCGTCCTACACGCTGCAGGAGCTCTTGACGGTCAAGTCCGACGACGTCGAGGGGCGCTCGCAGGTGTACGAGGCCATCGTCAAGGGCGAGATCCCGGCCGCTCCGGGGCTGCCCGAGAGCTTCAACGTGCTCGTCCGTGAATTGCAGTCGCTCTGCCTCGACGTCGAGCTTCTGAAACGGTAGCCGTGAAACGTAAGAACGTAAAACGTAAAACGAGGAACGGTCAGAGGATGCATTTCATTAGGTCGAGAACGTGGAACGGCGTGGACGGAGCGGAGCTTCGTTTCACGTTTGACGTTTCACGTTTTACGTGCGCCCGACGGCGCACAAGGAGCGCATAGTGGAATCGCTCGCTTTCGCCACCAAGCCGACCACGCTGAAGGACTTCAACGCGATCAAGATCTCTCTGGCCTCGCCGGAGAAGATCCGCTCCTGGTCCTACGGCGAGGTCACCAAGCCCGAGACGATCAATTACCGGACGTTCAAGCCGGAGCGGGACGGCCTCTTCTGCGCGAAGATCTTCGGCCCGATCACAGACTGGGAATGCCTCTGCGGCAAGTACAAGCGGATGAAGCACCGCGGCGTCGTCTGCGACAAGTGCGGCGTCGAGGTGACCAAGTCGAAGGTGCGCCGCGAGCGGATGGGGCACATCGAGCTGGCCTCCCCGGTTTCCCACGTCTGGTTCTTCAAGGGACTGCCGTCGCGGATCGGGCACCTGCTCGACATCTCGCTGCGGGACCTGGAGAGGATCCTCTACTTCGAGTCGTACGTCGTCATCGACTCGGGCGAGACCGACTTGAAGGAGAAGGAGCTCCTCTCCGAGGAGCGCTACCGGGCGCTTCGGGCCGAGCACGGCGATGTCTTCGTGGCGCGGATGGGCGCCGGAGCGATCAAGGAGCTGCTCGAGCGCGTGGACGTCGAGATGCTCGCCGAAGAGCTCCGCATGATCATGAAGACGGAGACCTCTCAGATCAAGCGGCAGAAAGCGGCCAAGCGACTCAAGGTCTGCGACGCCTTCCGCCGCTCGGGCCACCGGCCGGACTGGATGATCCTGGACGTCATCCCGGTCATCCCGCCGGAGCTGCGCCCGCTCGTGCCCCTGGACGGCGGACGCTTCGCGACCTCCGACTTGAACGACCTCTACCGGCGTGTGATCAACCGCAATAACCGGTTGAAGAAGCTCCTCGAGCTGCGCGCGCCCGAGGTCATCGTGCGCAACGAGAAGCGGATGCTCCAGGAAGCCGTGGACGCACTCTTCGACAACGGCCGCCGCGGCCGCGTGCTGAAGGGCTCGAACAATCGGCCGTTGAAGTCTCTCTCCGACACGTTGAAGGGGAAGCAGGGGCGCTTCCGGCAGAACCTGCTCGGAAAGCGCGTGGACTATTCGGGCCGCTCCGTGGTCGTGGTGGGGCCGGAGCTGAAGCTCAACCAGTGCGGACTTCCCAAGAAGATGGCGGTCGAGCTCTTCAAGCCCTTCATCTACAACCGCCTCGAGAAGAAGGGGCTCGCGCAGACGATCAAAGCCGCCAAGGAGCTGGTCGAGTCCGGCGTGACGGAGGTCTGGGACGCCCTGGAGGACGTCATCCGGGATCACCCGGTCCTCTTGAACCGCGCCCCCACGCTCCACCGCCTCGGCATCCAGGCGTTCCAGCCGGTGCTCGTCGAGGGCAAGGCGATCAAGATCCACCCCCTCGTCTGCCCGGCCTTCAACGCCGACTTCGACGGCGACCAGATGGCCGTTCACGTGCCGCTGTCGCCCAAGGCCCAGATCGAGGCGGAGATGCTGATGCTCTCCTCCAACAACATCCTCTCTCCCGCTTCGGGGCGCCCCCTGGCCGTCCCCTCGCAGGACCTGGTTCTGGGGATCTACTACCTGACCAAGTCCCGCTCGAACACGAAGGGGGAGGGACGCATCTTCGCGGACTTCGACGAGGTGATGCTGGCCTACGAGCAGGGGGAGGTCGCCACCCACACGCCGATCCGCGTGCGCTATTCCGGGAAGTACATCGACCTGACGACCCAGTACAACGATCAGGACATCATCCACGCCGAGGTGCAGGACGTGGAGCGGACGCTCATCGACACGACCGTCGGCCGCGTCTTCTTCAACCGCGCGCTGCGGGACGTCGTCCCCTTCATCAACGGCAACCTGAAGAAGAAGGGGCTCACCGACTTCGTCAGCTACGTGTACCTGACCTTCGGCGAGGAGATGACCGTCCTGATGCTCGACGACCTGAAGGACCTCGGCTTCGCGGCCGCGACCCGGGCCGGCATCTCGATCGGCGTGGACGACATGGTGATCCCGGCCAAGAAGGAAGAGTTCCTGCAGGCCGCCCACAGGGAGGTCCTGGAGGTGGACGCGCAGCGCAACTCCGGCGTCATCACCGCCGGCGAGCGGCACAACAAGATCATCGACATCTGGCACCGCACGACCGAGAACATCTCCGACGAGATGTTCAAGGAGATGAAGAAGTCCGACCAGGTCGGCAGCGAGTTCAACCCGATCTACATCATGGCGGACTCCGGAGCGCGAGGATCGAAGGAGCAGGTCCGCCAGCTTGCGGGCATGCGCGGGTTGATGTCCAAGCCCTCCGGAGAGGTCATCGAGACGCCGATCACGGCGAACTTCCGCGAGGGGCTCTCGGTGCTGCAGTACTTCATCTCGACGCACGGCGCCCGCAAGGGCCTCGCCGACACGGCGTTGAAAACGGCCGACTCGGGGTACCTGACGCGGCGCCTCGTGGACGTGGCTCAGGACGTGATCGTCATCGAGGAGGACTGCGGCACCTCCGACGGGATCACGGTCTCCGCGATCATGGAAGGGGGCGACACGCTCGAGCCGCTGCGCGACCGCATCGTGGGGCGCGTGGCGCAGGAGGACATCTCCGACCCGCTCTCCGAGGAAAAGCTTCTCTCCTACGGGACCGAGATCACCGAGGACCTCGCCTCGGCCGTCCAGGAGGCCGGCATCGAGCGGGTCAAGATCCGTTCGGTTCTGACGTGCGAGACCAAGCGGGGCATCTGCCGCCTCTGCTACGGCCGCATGCTCGCCTCGGGCAAGATGGTCGAGATCGGCGAGGCGTGCGGCGTCATCGCGGCCCAGTCGATCGGCGAGCCGGGCACCCAGCTGACGATGCGGACGTTCCACTACGGCGGCACGGCCTCCCGCGTCACCGAGCAGTCCAAGCACGCCGCGAAGAACCCGGGCACGGTGAAATACCTGAACGTGGCGACGGTCCAGAGGAAGGACGGCCACCTCGTCGTCGTCAACCGCAACGGCAAGATCACGATCATGGACAACAAGGGGCGCGAGAAGGAGCGCTACTCCGTCGTGTACGGCTCGACGATCAAGGTCTCCGACGGCCAGGAGGTCGTCCCGGGGCAGGAGCTCGTCGAATGGGATCCGTTCACCTCGGCCATCCTGACGGAGGTCGGCGGCCGGATCGCGTTCCGCGACATCGTGGAAGGAGAGAACCTGCGCGAGGAGACCGACCGGGTCACCGGCCTGACGCAGAAGATCATCGTCGAGGCGGTGGGCGCCGAGAAGCGGTCGCCGCAGGTCATCATCCAGGGGAAGGCGGAGCGCAAGTACCTCCTTCCCATCGGTTCGCACCTGATGGTCTCCGACGCGCAGGACGTCCACCCGGGCGACGTGCTGGCCAAGATCCCGCGCGAGACGACGAAGACCAAGGACATCACGGGAGGTCTCCCGAGGATCGTGGAGCTCTTCGAGGCGCGGCGCCCGAAGGACGCGGCGGTCATCACGGAGATCGACGGGACGGTCTCGCACGGCCCGGTCGCCAAGGGGATGCGGAAGGTCATCGTGACCGGGGACGACGGGGAGATCCGCGAGTACCTGATCCCGCGCTACACGCACGTCAACGTGCAGGAGAGCGAGCGGGTCCACGCGGGCGATCCGCTGATCGACGGCCCCATCAACCCGCACGACATCCTGGCGATCCTGGGAGAGAAGGAGATGCAGCGGTACCTCGTGGACAAGATCCAGGAGGTCTACCGGTCGCAGAACGTCGCGATCAACGACAAGCACATCGAGGTCATCGTCCGGCAGATGATGCGCAGCGTGAAGATCGAGGAGGTCGGAGACACGGAGTTCCTGATCGACGAGCAGGTGGACCGCTTCCGGTTCGAGGACGAGAACGAGCGGGTCGGCGCGGCCGGAGGGCAGCCGGCCATCGGGCGGCCGATGCTGCTCGGCATCACCAAGGCGTCCCTCTCGACGGACTCCTTCATCTCCGCCGCATCCTTCCAGGAAACGACCCGCGTCCTGACGGAAGCCTCGATCTCGGGGAAGGTGGACTACCTGCGGGGCCTGAAGGAAAACGTCATCGTCGGGCGGTTGATCCCGGCCGGAACCGGCATGGACTACTACCGCAACATCGTCCTGGAGAAGGAGGAAATCCCGCAGGTCGAGGAGCCGGCCCTGGAAGACTTCCTGATCGACCCGGCCGAGGAGCTCGCCCTGGCCGAGGCCGACGCCGAGGTGGACGCCTCCGAGGAAGAGTAAAGATCTTGTTTCGAGAGGTTTCGGGGCGGCGCGAGCCGCCCTTCTTTTTCCGGCAGTCTCGGCCGCACGACGAATCGGGTGATCTGCGATCGGGTGATCGGGTGATTGGCCCGGGGCGTTCACCCGATGGCTCGATCACCCGATCACCCGATCACGCGGGCCGGAACCGAAGATGGATAAAGCGGTGTAATCAGAGGAGTTGCGAGAAGAAAATCGCTTGACAGGGGGGACCGGCCCGCGTAGCATTCGTGGGTTTTTCCCTCGGACTTGGGCGGGCCGGTGGGAGTTGGCGCGCCCGGGGTCGAGCAAAGCAGTTACGGTCGATCTCGGGCCCTTCCTACGGCTCCGGGGGGCTCGGGGAGACAGAGGAGAGTCGATGCCGACAATTTCTCAACTGGTGCGGATGGGCCGCGAGCGGGTGCGCGTGAAGACCGCGAGCCCCGCGCTCAACTCTTCGCCCCAGAAGCGCGGGGTCTGCACCCGCGTGTACACGACGACGCCGAAGAAGCCGAACTCCGCCCTGCGGAAAGTGGCGCGCGTGCGCCTGACCAATGGCATCGAGGTGACGACCTACATCCCGGGCGTCGGCCACAACCTGCAGGAGCACTCGATCGTCATGATCCGCGGGGGGCGCGTCAAGGACCTCCCCGGCGTGCGCTACCACATCATCCGGGGAACGCTCGACGCGGTGGGAGTCGCCAACCGCAACCAGAGCCGTTCCAAGTACGGCGCCAAGCGCCCGAAGGCTTAGGAAGAGATATGCCGAGACGTCGCGTTGTTTCCAAGAGAGAGATCCTCCCGGATCCGATGTACAACTCGCAGCTCGTCACGAAGTTCATCAACTCGGTGATGAGCCAGGGGAAGAAGTCCACGGCCGAGGGGATCCTGTACGGGGCGTTGAACCGCGTCGCCGAAAAGACGCAGGACGACCCGATGAAGGTGTTCAAGAAGGCGATCGAGAACGTCAAGCCGGCTCTCGAGGTCAAGTCCCGCCGCGTCGGCGGCTCGACCTACCAGGTTCCCGTCGAGGTGCGGCCCAATCGCCGGACATCGCTCGCCATCCGCTGGCTCATCGACTACGCCGGCGGCCGGGGTGAGAAGACGATGCGGGAGAAGCTCGCCGCCGAGCTCCTCGACGCCGCGAACCTGCGGGGCGGCGCCGTGAAGAAGAAGGACGACACCCACAAGATGGCCGAGGCCAACAAGGCCTTTGCCCACTACCGCTGGTAAGAACCTGAAACCTGGAACCTGAAACCTGAAACTCGCCAAACAGATATGCCGCGCACCCATCCCCTCAAAGACACCCGGAACATCGGGATCATGGCGCACATCGACGCCGGAAAGACGACCACGACCGAGCGGATCCTCTATTACACGGGGGTCAACTACAAGATCGGCGAGGTCCACGAGGGGACGGCGACGATGGACTGGATGGTCCAGGAGCAGGAGCGCGGCATCACGATCACGTCCGCCGCGACGACCTGTTTCTGGAAGCCCGGCCCTCCTCCGGGGGACCCCTCGGCTCCCCCGGGGCCCCTCGTCCGGATCAACATCATCGACACGCCCGGCCACGTGGACTTCACCGCGGAAGTGGAGCGGTCGCTGCGGGTCCTGGACGGCGCCGTCGCCGTCTTCGACGCCGTCGCGGGGGTCGAGCCGCAGTCGGAGACCGTCTGGCGCCAGGCCAACCGCTACAACGTGCCGCGCATCGCGTTCGTCAACAAGATGGACCGGGTCGGGGCGAACTTCGGCCGCTGCGTCGAGATGATGAAGACCAAGCTGAACGCCCGCCCCGCGCCGATCCAGATCCCGCTCGGGAGCGAGGCGGAGCACCGCGGCGTGATCGACCTCGTCGCGATGAAGGCGATCGAGTTCAAGGACGAGAACCTCGGCGCGACGTTCGACGTCGTGGAGATCCCCGGGGAGTTCCGGGCGGACGCCGAGGCGTGGCGCGAGAAGCTGATCGAGGCGATCGCCGAGAGCGACGACGCGCTTCTGGAGAAGTACCTCCACGGCGGCCAGGTCGGAGCGGGCGAGATCAAGGACGCGCTCCGGCGGGCGACGATCGCCGGGCACGCCCAGCCGGTCATCTGCGGGAGCGCCTTCAAGAACAAGGGGGTCCAGCAGCTCCTGGACGCGGTCGTGGACTACCTGCCGTCGCCGCTCGACGTTCCGCCGATGGTCGGCCACGACGACGTCGGGGCGGAGCTCGTCCGGGAGCCGAAGGACGACGGGCCGTTCGCGGCGCTGATCTTCAAGATCATGACCGATCCCTTCGTCGGCCAGCTCGCTTTTTTCCGGGTCTACTCGGGGCACCTCGACGCCGGGTCCTCCTGCTTCAACTCGACCAAGGACACCAACGAGCGCGTCGGGCGGCTGCTCAAGATGCACGCCAACAAGCGCGAGGAGATCAAGAAGGTCTGGGCCGGAGACATCGCGGCCGCCGTCGGCCTGCGCAACGTCTCGACCGGCGACACGATCTGCGACAAGGACGCGCCCGTCATCCTGGAGGCCATGAACTTCCCCGAGCCGGTCATCGCGGTCGCGATCGAGCCGAAGACGAAGGCCGACCAGGAAAAGATGGGCATGGCCCTCGGGAAGCTCATGCAGGAGGACCCGACCTTCAAGGTCCACACGGACAAGGAGACGGGCCAGACGATCATCCGCGGGATGGGGGAGCTCCATCTGGAGATCATCACGGACCGGATGGTCCGCGAGTTCAACGTCGGCGCGAACATCGGCAAGCCGCAGGTCGCCTACCGCGAGGCGATCACGAAGGAAGCCCAGGGACATGGCCGGTTCGTGCGGCAGTCCGGCGGCCGCGGCCAGTACGGCGACTGCAAGATCCGGATCCGGCCGGCGGAAGAGGGGCATCACTTCGTCTTCGAGAACGAGATCAAGGGCGGGGCGATCCCCAAGGAGTTCATCAAGCCGATCGAGCAGGGGATCAAGGAGGCGATGGAGACCGGCATCCTCGCCGGCTACCCCACGACGGGCGTGCTCGTCGAGCTGTACGACGGCTCCTACCACGACGTGGACTCCTCCGAGATGGCCTTCAAGATCGCCGGCTCGATGGCCTACCAGGACGCCGCGAAGAAGGCGAAGCCGATCATCAAGGAACCGATCATGGACGTCGAGGTCGTCGTGCCCGAGGACTACATGGGAGACGTCATCGGCGACCTGAACTCGCGCCGCGGGCACATCAAGCACATGGAGCCGCGCGGCGGGGTCCAGGTCATCACCGCGCGGGTCCCGCTCTCGGAGATGTTCGGCTACTCGACGAACCTGCGCTCGATGACGCAGGGGCGCGGCAATTACACGATGCAGTTCGCGGCCTACGAAGAAGTTCCCCGGAGCGTCAGCGAGGAAATCATCGCCAAGGTGGGTTCGAAGTAAAGACCCGGAACGATTAGAGGAGACGATGGGCAAAGAGAAATTCGACCGCAGCAAGCCGCACGTCAATATCGGGACGATTGGTCACGTGGATCACGGGAAGACGACGTTGACGTCGGCGATCACGATGGTGTTGTCGAAGCAGGGTCTGGCGACGGCGAAGGCGTACGATCAGATCGACAACGCTCCTGAGGAGAAGGCGCGGGGGATCACGATCAACACGGCGCACGTGGAGTATTCGACGAAGAATCGCCACTACGCGCACGTGGACTGTCCCGGTCACGCGGACTACGTGAAGAACATGATCACGGGGGCGGCGCAGATGGACGGGGCGATCCTGGTGGTGTCGGCTGCGGACGGCCCGATGCCGCAGACGCGGGAGCACATTCTGCTGGCGCGTCAGGTTGGGGTGCCGTACATCGTGGTGTTTTTGAACAAGACGGACATGGTGGACGACCCGGAGCTTCTGGAGCTGGTGGAGCTGGAGGTGAGGGAGCTTTTGACGTCGTACGGATTTCCGGGGGACCAGATTCCGATCGTGAAGGGATCGGCGTTGAAGGCGATGGAGTCCGGGGACCCGGCGAGCCCGGACACGAAGTGCCTGTTCGAGCTGATGGACGCCGTGGACAGCTACATACCGATTCCGGAGCGAGCGGTGGACAAGGATTTCCTGATGCCGATCGAGGATGTGTTTTCGATATCGGGACGCGGGACGGTGGTGACGGGTCGAGTGGAGCGTGGAGTGATCAAGGTTGGAGAGGAAGTGGAAGTGGTGGGGATCCGCCCGACGCAGAAGAAGGTGGTGACGGGCGTGGAGATGTTCCGGAAATTGCTGGACCAGGGTCAGGCGGGGGACAACGTGGGTCTGCTCCTGCGGGGGACGGAGAGGAAGGACGTGGAGCGGGGTCAGGTGTGCGCGAAGCCGGGCTCGATCACGCCGCACGTGAAGTTCCAGGCGCAGGCGTACATCCTGACGAAGGAGGAGGGAGGCCGGCACACGCCGTTTTTCAACGGGTACCGTCCTCAGTTTTTCTTCCGGACGACGGACGTGACGGGGACGGCGAAGCTGCCGGCGGGAGTGGAGATGGTGGTGCCTGGGGACACGGTGTCCCTGGAGATCAACCTGATCACGCCGATCGCGATGGAGAAGGGCCTGCGCTTCGCCATCCGCGAAGGCGGCCGCACCGTGGGAGCGGGAACGATCACAGAGATCCTCGAATAACGAGAGCCGTGAAACGTAAAACGTTAAACGTAAAACGAGGAGGCGGATAGCGAGACAGTAGAACAGAAGACGAGGAGGGTGAATGGGCTCCGTTTCACGTTTCACGTCTTACGTTTTACGACCGAGCGAAGCGAGCCCATGAAAAACGACAAAATTCGCATTCGCCTGAAGGCCTACGACTACCGGATTCTCGACCAGTCCGCGAGCGAGATCGTGGACACCGTCAGGCGAACCGGCGCGAAGATCGCGGGCCCGATCCCGCTGCCGACGACGATCGCGCGCTACACGGTGAACCGCTCGCCGCACATCGACAAGAAGTCGCGGGAGCAGTTCGAGATGCGAACGCACAAGCGGTTGCTCGACATCCTGGAGCCCACGGCCCAGACGGTGGACGCGCTCATGAAGCTCGAGCTGCCGGTCGGCGTGGACGTCGAGATCAAGGCCTTCGGCAAATGAGGAAGCAAGGTGTTAGGTGGAAGGTGGTGGATGGTAGGGACGGGGGCCGGCTCTGGTCCCTACCACCTACCTCCTAACACCTAACACCTGCGAGCGAGCGAAACGAGCGAAGCAATGGCAGTACACGGGATCATCGGAAGGAAAGTGGGGATGACCCAGGTCTTCGACGCCGACGGTACGGTTGTGCCGGTCACGGTGGTCCAGGCCGGGCCCTGCCTCGTCGTGCAGAAGAAATCCGCCGACCGGGACGGCTACGAGTCCGTGCAGATCGGGCTCGTGGATTCCCGCCCGGACCGCAGGGCCAACGCCCCCGCGAAGGGGCGCTTCGAGAAGGCGGGCGTCGCTCCCATGCGCACGCTCGCGGAAGTGCGCTTCGACGCCGGCGACGAGTGGAAGCCCGGCGACAAGGTGCTCTGCGACACGTTCCAGGAAAAGGACCACGTGGACGTCATCGGCGTCTCCAAGGGAAAGGGGTTCGCCGGAGTCGTCCGGAGGCACCACTTCAAGGGGGGCGGGGCCGCGCACGGCTCGATGTTCCACCGCGCGCCCGGCTCGATCGGGGCCTCGGCCTTTCCGTCGCGTGTCGTCAAGGGCAACCGCTCCTCGGGAAGGCTCGGGGGACGGCGGGCGACGGCGAAGAACCTGATCGTCGTGCGCGTGGACCTGGAGAAGAACCTCCTCTACATCAGCGGCGCGGTCCCCGGCGCGCGGCGCTCGCTGGTGAAGATCATGCGCTCGACATTCTTCCCGCCGGGCGCCCGGCCGGACGGCAAGTAAGGAACGATGATGGCCACACTGCCCGTCTGGAACTGGAAGAGGGAGAGGGTCGGCGAGGTGGACCTGCCGGCCGGGGTCTTCGACTATCCGTACCGCAAGCACCTCGTGTGGCAGGCGGTGAAGGCGTATCTGGCTGCCCAGCGCCGCGGAACGCACAAGACGAAGACGCGCAGCGAGGTTTCCGGCTCCGGCAAGAAGCCGTTCAAGCAGAAGGGGACGGGGCGCGCGCGCCAGGGGGGCGGCCGTCCGCCGATCCACCGCCACGGCGGAATCGCCCACGGCCCGAAGCCGCGCAACTACGCGGAAGGCCTCTCGGTCGGGGAGAAGAAGAACGCGCTCCGCGCCGTGCTCTCGCAGAGGCTGCGCGAGGAGAGGCTCCTCGTCGTCGAGTCGATGGACCCGGAGAGCCACCGCACACGGGACCTGAAGGCCGCCATCGGCGGACTCGGCGTCGAGGGGAAGGCGCTCTTCGTGGATTCGCGGGAAAACGAGAAACTGGCCCTCGCCTCGCGCAACGTCTCCGAGTGGAAGCTCGTGGACGCCCTCGCGGTCAACGTGTACGACGTCATGAGCCACGCGACCGTCGTCCTGTCGAAGGACGCGCTGTCGCGGGTCGTTCAAACACTGGGGTAAAGCATGGAACCGCTGCAGTTGATCCGCCGGCCCCTGATCTCGGAGAAGTCCACGAGGATCAAGGAGACCACCAACACGATCTGCTTCGAGGTGGACCGCCGCGCCAACAAGATCGAGGTGCAGAAGGCCGTCGAGAAGCTCTTCGGCGTCAAGGTGACGCAGGTGCGGCTGGCCAACCGGCAGGGGAAGTGGAAGCGCATGGGGAAATTCCTCGGGCAGCGCAAAGCCTGGAAGAAGGCGTACGTGCGGCTGGCCGCCGGCGAGAAGCCCATCGAGTTCTTCGAGGGGGTCTGACGACATGCCCGTAAAGAAATACAAACCGACCTCCGCGGGACGGCGCTTCCAGACGGCGCACGACTTCGTGGAGCTTTCCGCCGTGCGCCCGGAGAAGAGCCTCACCGTGGGGCTGCGCTCGACGGGCGGCCGCAACAACCAGGGGCGGCAGACCAGCCGCTTCATGGGGGGAGGCCACAAGCGCCTCTACCGGATCATCGACTTCCGCCGGGACAAGATGGACATCCCGGCGCGCGTCGCCTCGATCGAGTACGACCCGAACCGGACCGCGCGGATCGCGCTGCTCCACTACGTGGACGGCGAGAAGCGCTACATCCTGGCGCCCAACGGCCTGGAAGTCGGCGCGCGCGTGGTGTCCGGGCCCTCGGCCGACATCCTCCCCGGCAACGCGCTGCCGCTTCGGGGGATCCCGCTCGGCACGACGATCCACAACATCGAGCTGAAGCGCGGCCGCGGCGGCCAGCTCGTGCGCTCGGCCGGGACGGCCGCCCAGCTGATGGCCAAGGAGGGGGGCTATGCCCAGGTGCGCCTCCCCTCCGGCGAGGTCCGCGAAGTCCACATCGAGTGTTACGCGACGATCGGCCAGGTCGGCAACCTCGAGCACGAGAACGTCTCGATCGGCAAGGCGGGAAGGAACCGCTGGATGGGGTTCCGCCCCCACGTCCGAGGCGTCGCGATGAACCCGGTGGACCATCCGATGGGCGGCGGCGAAGGGAAGACCTCGGGCGGGCGCCATCCGACCTCTCCCTGGGGGTGGAAGACGAAGGGAATGAAGACGCGGAACAACAAGCGGACGGACGGGTTCATCGTCCGCCGGCGCAAGTCGAAGGGCTAGGGAAGAGTCATGGCACGTTCGATCAAGAAGGGCGCTTTCGTGGACGACCACCTCATGAAGAAGGTGGCGGCCTTGAACGCGACGCGGGAGAAGAAAGTCGTCAAGACCTGGTCCCGCCGCTCCACCGTCATTCCCGACATGGTCGGGCACACGATCGCGGTGCACAACGGGCGCAAGTTCATTCCCGTGTACGTCGCGGAGAACATGGTCGGGCACAAGCTCGGCGAATTCGCCCCGACGCGGATCTTCAAGGGGCACAGCGGCAAGAAGGCCGCCGAAGCCGCGGCCGCGGCCGTCGCGGCGGCCTCCGGCGCCCGCGTGGGCGGCGCTCCGGGCGCGCCCGGCGCCGCTCCCCGCCGACGGCCCCGGCGGCCCCGGCCAAGACGTAGGACGAACGAGATGAAAGCGACCGCAACGCTCCGGTACATGAAGGGCTCGGCCCAGAAGGTCCGCCTGGTCGCGGACCTGGTGCGCGGCAAGTCGGTCAACGACGCCGTGGCGATCCTGCAGCACACGCCCAAGGTCGCCGCCCGCGACATCCTGAAGACCCTGCGTTCGGCCGTCGCCAACGCCGAGCAGAAAGAGACGCAGCTCGACGTGGACGACCTGGTGGTCCGCAGGATCTTCGTGGACAAGGGGCCGCAGGAAAAGCGGATCCGGCCGGCGCCGATGGGGCGCGCCTTCCGGGTCCTGCACCGCAAGAGCCATCTGACGATCGAGCTGTCCGACGGCACGTCGGAAGCGAAGGGGTAAGGAGCAGCATGGGGCAGAAGGTCCATCCGTACGGTTTTCGGCTCGGGTTCAACCGCACCTGGCACTCGCGCTGGTTCTCGACGAAGGAATACCAGACGTTCCTGCACGAGGACCTGAAACTGCGCAAGGAGCTGAAGCGGCGGCTGTCGCACGCGGGTGTGTCCGAAGTGGACATCGAGCGCTTCGCCAACCGGCTGAAGGTCAACATCCAGACCTCCCGTCCGGGCATCATCATCGGCAAGCGCGGCGCCGAGGTGGACAAGCTCCGCGACGAGCTCCAGAAGCGGACGAAATCCGAGGTCCACATCAACATCATCGAGATCCAGCGCCCGGAGACCGACGCGCAGCTCGTGGCGGAGTCGATCGCCCTGCAGCTGGAGCGCCGCGTCGCCTTCCGCCGCGCGATGAAGAAGGGGATCGAGTCGGCCCTGCGGTTCGGCGCCCAGGGGATCAAGATCCGGTGCGCCGGACGGTTGAACGGCGCCGAGATCGCGCGCGCCGAGTGGTACCAGGAGGGGCGCCTGCCGCTCCACACGCTGAAGGCCGACATCGACTACGGCTTCGCCGAGTCCAACACAACCTACGGAAAGATCGGAGTCAAGACCTGGATCTATCGGGGCGAACAGCACAAGGCCAAGACCCGGCGAAAGACCGCCTAGGCCGTGAAAACGTAAGACGTGAGACGTAAGAACGTAAGACGAGGAGGCGAGTAGCAAGCGACAGAGCGGAAACCGGGAGGCGCGAAACGGCTTCGTTTCACGTTTCACGTTTTACGTTTTACGAGCGAGTGAAGCGAGCGTAACCAATGTTGATGCCGTCGAAGGTCAAGTACAGGAAGCAGCAGCGCGGCCGCATGAAGGGGAAGGCCTTCCGCGGCTCGACGCTCGCGTTCGGGGACATGGGACTCCAGATCCTGGAGCCGGGCTGGATCAGCGCGCGCCAGATCGAGGCGGCCCGGATCGCGATGACCCGCGCGGTCAAGAGGGGCGGGAAGATCTGGATCCGCATCTTCCCCGACAAGCCGATCACCAAGAAGCCCGCCGAGACCCGAATGGGGAAGGGGAAGGGGGCGCCCGAGGGGTGGGTCGCGGTGGTCAAGCCGGGACGGATCCTCTACGAAATGGAGGGACTCGACGTGGCGCAGGCGCGCGAGGCGCTGGATCTCGCCGCCGACAAGATCGGGTTGAAGACCCGCTTCATCACACGCCGGTCCCAGCAGGAGATGGGATGAAGAAGAAAGAGAGAGAGACGCTCGCCCAACAGGGGTTCGACGAGCTGGCGGAGAAGGAGAAGCAGCTGAAGGAGGCCTCCTGGAAGCTGCGCCTTCAGCAGTCGACCGGCCAATTGGAAAACCCGAGCCGGTTGAGAGTGCTGCGGCGCGACATCGCCAGGGTCAAGACCTATCGCCGGGCGCTGGAGCGGGCGGAGAAGGGATGATGGAAGTGACCTCAGAGCCGGGAAAGTCCAGCGGCCGCAGGCAGACGAAGGTCGGCCGGGTCGTGTCGGACGGGATGAACAAGTCGATCGTGGTCGAGGTGGAGCGCCGGGTCCAGGAGGCCCGCTACCGGAGGACCATCAAGAGGACGAGCCGCTTCATGGCCCACGACGAGGCCAATACCGCGAAGGTCGGCGACCGGGTCCGCATCGAGGAGACCCGCCCGCTCTCCAAGCGCAAGCGCTGGATGCTGCGGGAGATCCTCGTGAAGGCGGGAGCATGACGACGGAGATTCGGGAGGCGGGAGGCGGGAGGCGGGAGGCGAAGCCGCATGAGGGCTTTCGCTCGCCTGCCGCGTCCCGCGTCCCGCGTACCGGGAGCGCAGCGACATGATCCAGATGGGCACCATCCTCGAGGTGGCGGACAACTCCGGGGCGCGGAGGATCGCCTGCATCCGCATGCGCGGAGGCTCGGCCGGCCGCTACGCCGGGCTGGGGGACGTCATCACGGCGTCGGTCAAAGAGGCCGCACCCGATTCTCCGTTCGTCGAGAAGCACGGCAAGCGCGTCGTGCGCGCCGTCATCGTGCGCACGCGGCGCAACCACCGGCGCCGGGACGGCTCCTACATCCGGTTCGACGACAACGCCGCCGTCCTGATTTCCAACGAGGGAGAGCCCGTCGGCACGCGCGTCTTCGGCCCGGTGGCCCGCGAGCTCCGGGAAAAGAAATTCATGAAGATCATTTCGCTCGCGCCGGAGGTGCTGTGATGAGGAACGCGAGACTGAGGAGGAACGACACCGTGGTCGTCATCGCGGGCAAGGACCGGGGGCGGCAGGGGAAGATCCTGAGGATCATGGCGGGCAAGCAGCGCGTGATCGTCGAGCGGGTCAACATGATCAAGCGGCACACGCGGCCCAACCCTTCCAAGAACATCGCGGGAGGGATCTCCGAGAAGGAAGCCCCGATCCACATCTCCAACGTCATGCTCGTGGACCCCGACCGGAACACGCGCACGCGGATCGGATTGAGGAGAGACGCCGAAGGACACCCCGAGCGTTTCGCCAAGAAGAGCGGAGCGGCCCTCGCTTAACGAGGCTGGAACCTGAAACTTGAAACTTGAAACGTGGAGAAAATGGCAGCGAGACTGAAAGACCGGTACATGAAAGAGGTGGTTGCGACTCTCGGCAAGGAGCTCGGGATCGACAACCGGATGGCGATCCCCCGCGTGGAGAAGATCGTCCTGAACATGGGCCTGGGCGAGGCGGTCGCCAACCCGAAGATCCTCGACGGGGCGGTCGAGGAGCTGTCCGCGATCGCCGGCCAGAAGGCCGTCGTGACGAAGGCGAAGAAATCGATCGCCACGTACAAGCTGCGCACCGGGATGCCGATCGGGGCGCGGGTCACGCTGCGGGGCGACCGGATGTACGAGTTCCTCGACCGGCTGATCAACATCGCGTTGCCGCGCGTGCGCGACTTCCGCGGCGTCTCGACGAAGGCCTTCGACGGACGGGGGAATTACACGCTCGGCGTGCGGGACCACTTCATCTTCCCGGAGATCGATTACGCGAGGACGGACAAGTCCAAGGGACTGAACGTCACGATCGTCACGACGGCCGGAAGAGACGACCGCGCCCGGGTGCTGCTCCAGCAACTCGGCATGCCGTTCGGCAAGTGACCGGGACCAGGAATCAGGGACCAGGGATTAAGGACTGAGGACCAAAGATGGCCAGAAGAGCAATGATCATCAAGGCGGCGAGGAAGCCGAAATTCATGACGCGCAAGGTGCGCCGCTGCCGCATCTGCGGCCGGGCGCGCAGCGTGTACCGCAAGTTCCAGCTCTGCCGGATCTGCTTCCGTCAGAACGCCTCGGCGGGATACCTGCCCGGGGTGCTCAAGGCCTCGTGGTGACGCCATGAACGCAACCGGCGATCCGATCACCGATCTCCTGAACCGCCTCCGCAACGGCATGCGGGCGGGCCACGACCGCGTGGACATCCCCGCGTCGCGCGTCAAGGAGAGTCTCGTCAAGGTCCTCGCGGAGGAGGGGTATGTCGTCTCCTACCGCCGCGTCGAGGAGAAGGGGCGCCCGCTCCTGCGGGTCGGCCTGAAATACGACGCGGACGGCGAGCCGATCGTCAACGGCCTGGAGCGGGTCTCCCGTCCGGGCCGCAGGGTCTACTCGCCCGCGAAGGCCATTCCCGAGGTCCTGGGGGGGCTCGGAATCTCGATCGTCTCGACCTCCCGCGGGATTCTCACCGGCCGCCAGGCGCGCGACGCCAGGCTCGGCGGCGAGATCCTCTGCAACGTCTGGTGAGCGGCGGTTTGGGTAGGAGAACACACACGTGTCACGAATAGGGAAAATGCCGGTCGCGATCCCCAAGGGGGTCGAGGTGAACAGGGACGGCAACGTCCTGAGGGTCAAGGGGCCCAAGGGGGAGCTGTCCAACCGGATCCTGCCGGGCCTGACGGTCTCGATCGACGGCGGCGAGATCCGGATCGCCCGCTCCGGCGACCAGCCGCGCGAGAGGGCGTTCCACGGCCTCCTGCGCAGTCTCGTCGCCAACTCCGTCGAGGGCGTCACGAAGGGGTTCTCCCGGGACCTGGAGATCGTCGGCGTCGGGTACAAGGCCGAAGTCAAGGGGAAGACGATCGTCTTCTCGATCGGCTACTCGCATCCCGTCAACTTCCCGATCCCGGAGGGGATCACGGTCGCGCTCGACGCCAAGGCGGGCAAGCTCTCCATCTCCGGCGCCGACCGGCAGGTGGTCGGCCAGACCGCGGCCGAGATCCGGAAGCTGCGCATTCCCGATCCGTACAAGGCGAAGGGGATCAAGTACGCGAACGAGGTCATCCGGCGCAAGGTCGGAAAGGCGGGCGGGAAGTAAGCCATGAAAACCGAAAAGAGAGTCGAGGCGCGCCGCCGCGTCCGCATCCGGATCCAGCAGAAAGTCCGGGGATCGGTCGACCGGCCGCGCCTGGCCGTCTTCAAGAGCGGCAAGCACATCTACGCGCAGGTCATCGACGACGCCAGCGGACGCACGCTCGCGCACGCCTCCTCGCTCGACGAGAACTTGAAGAAGGAAGGCAAGGCCGGGGCCAACGTCGGCACCGCGAAACGGGTCGGGAAGCTGGTCGCCGACCGCGCGAAGGAAAAAGGGATCGGGAGAGTCGTTTTTGACCGCGGCGGCTACATCTATCACGGCAAGGTGAAAGCGCTCGCCGACGCCGCCCGCGAAGGCGGACTGGAGTTCTGAGAGCCATGGAGAACCGATGAACAGCAACCGGGGACCCTCCCGCGCTCCGCGCGAAAGGGAAAAAGAGCGGGACGCGCAGGGACGCGAGCTGATCGACCGCGTCGTTCATATCAACCGCGTGACCAAGGTCGTCAAGGGAGGCAAGAACTTCTCCTTCTCGGCCCTGGTCGTCGTCGGCGACGGGCAGGGGCGGGTCGGCTACGGCTCCGGGAAGGCCAAGGAAGTGCCGATGGCCATCAAGAAGGGGATCGAGATGGCCAAGAAGAACATGCAGGCGATCAGCCTGAAGGGGACGACGATCCCGCACACGGTCATCGGCCGGTACGGCGCGGGACGCGTGTTGTTGAAGCCCGCGGCGGCGGGGACCGGCGTCATCGCCGGCGGACCGGTGCGCGCGGTTCTCGAGTCGGTCGGAGTCGCGGACATCCTGACCAAGTCGCTGCGGACGACCAACCCGCACAACGTGATCAAGGCGACGTTCGAGGGGCTCCTCAGACTCAAGAACGAGGACGAAATGCGCAAACGCCGCGGCATGGGCGCGGTCGAGACGGAGACGAAGGCGTGACCGAGATGGAGAATCCGAATCCGCCCGAGGCGAAGGCGCCGGAACGGGCGAAGAAGGGGGCGAAGGGGACCGTGACCCTGCACTGGGTCCGGAGCGGGATCTGCGCGCCCCGGAAGCAGAAGGCGACGCTCCACGGACTCGGGTTCCGCCGCCTCGGCCAGCGGATCGTCCGGCCCGACGACCCGGCGATCCGGGGAATGGTCCGGCATGTGCGGCACCTGGTCGAGATCGTGAAGGACTAGTCCATGGCCGAAAAGAAAGACACGAAGAAGCCGTCCGCCTCCGCCAAGGCTGCGGCCGACAAGCCCGCCCACAAGGCAAAGGCCGCCAAACCCAAGGCGCCGCCGCCGAAGAAGAAGGCTGCGGCCCCGCGCCCGGCGCGCCGGCCCGCGCGGACCTACGCGAAGCCGAAGAAGCAGAGACCGGAACCGGTCGCGGCGGAGCCCTCCGCGGAGGCTCCGGCGATGCCGGTCCGGGCGTCGGTCTTCACCGGCATCCACGACCTGCGCCCGTCGCCCGGCGCGACCCATGCGCGCAAGCGCGTCGGCCGCGGGCCCGGCAGCGGCCACGGGAAGACCGCCGGACGCGGTAACAAGGGGCAGAAATCGCGCACCGGCTACCGCCATCAGCGCGGCTTCGAGGGGGGGCAGATGCCTCTCCACCGGCGGGTGCCCAAGCGCGGCTTCACCAACATCTTCCGGGTGGAATACGACATCGTCAACATCTCCGATCTCGACCGTTTCGAGGCGGGCGCCGCGGTGACGCTGGAGGCCCTGGCCGAGAGGAGACTCGCGCGCCGCAGCCGCCCGGTCAAGATCCTCGGCGACGGCGCGATCACCAAGGCCCTGACCGTCTCGGCGCACAAGTTCTCGGCGGCGGCCCGGGCCTCGATCGAGGCCGCCGGAGGCCGTTGCGAGGTGGTTCCCCGGTGAGTGCTTTCCAGAGCTTCGCCAACATCTTCAGCGTGCCCGACCTGCGCAAGCGGGTCATCTTCACGTTCCTGCTGCTGGCCGTCTATCGCCTGGGAGCGCACATCCCGACGCCCGGCATCGATCCGGCCGCGATGAACGATTTCTTCCGGTCCACGGCCGGGTCCCTCTTCGGCTTCCTCGACATTTTCTCCGGAGGCGCGCTGCGCCGCCTCTCGGTTTTTGCCCTGGGGATCATGCCGTACATCTCCGCGTCGATCATCCTGCAGCTCCTGACGGTCGTCTGGCCGTATCTGGAGAAGCTCTCCAAGGAAGGGGAGATGGGGCGCAAGAAGATCACACAGTACACGCGCTACGGAACGGTCCTCCTCTCCCTCATCCAGGCGACGGGCATCGCCCTCTGGCTCGAGAAGCAGAGCACCCCGGGCGGCGCGCACCTGATCCCCCACGGCGGCTGGAGCTTCCGCCTGCTGACGGTCTTGACGCTCACGACCGGGACGATCTTCATCATGTGGCTGGGCGAGCAGATCACCGAGCGGGGCATCGGCAACGGGATCTCGCTCATCATCTTCGCGGGGATCGTGGTGCGTCTCCCCTCCGCGATCTTCAGCCTCTTCGATTCGATCCGGACGGGCAACCTCTCGATCCTGACGCTCATCATGGTGCTCGTCTTCATGACGGGCATCGTCGCCCTGATCGTGTTCGTCGAGAGGGCGCAGAGGCGCATCCCCGTCCAGTACGCCAAGCGGGTCGTGGGACGGCGGGTCTACGGCGGGCAGAACACCTATCTCCCGCTCCGCGTCAACACGGGAGGCGTCATCCCGATCATCTTCGCGATCTCGATCCTGCAGATCCCCTACTACTTCTCCAATTTCGTGGGGGCGGACTGGATGAAGAAGGTGGCGAGCTCTCTCTCGCAGGGGCAGCCCCTCTACGTTCTCCTCTACGGCGTGGGCATCCTCTTCTTCTGCTATTTCTACACCTCGATCGTCTTCAACCCCGTCGACACCGCCGACAACATGCGCAAGTACGGCGGCTTCATCCCGGGAATCCGGCCGGGCAAGAAGACGGCCGACTACATCGACACGGTCCTGTCGCGCCTGACGATCGTCGGCGCGGTTTACCTGAGTTTCGTCGCGCTCCTGCCCGAGTTCCTCTCGAGCGGCTTCAAGGTGCAGAGCCTTCCCTGGATCGGGCCGACGCTCGACGCGATCCTGCCGCGCTTCGTCACGCAGGGCTTCGGCTTCAACTTCTACTTCGGCGGGACGTCGCTCCTGATCGTGGTCGGCGTGGCCATGGACACCGTCCAGCAGGTCGAATCGAAGCTCGTCGAGCACCACTACACGGGCTTCCTGAAGAAGAGCCGGATCCGTGGACGGCGCGGGTAAGCCGGTGCACGTGGTCCTTCTGGGACCTCCCGGCAGCGGGAAGGGGACTCAGGCGAAACTGCTGGCGGAGCGCCTGCGAATCCCCGCGATCTCCACGGGCGAGATGCTGCGGGCGGCCGTGCGCGAGGGGACGCCGCTCGGCCGGCGGGTGAAGGCCGTCATGGAGGCGGGGGACCTCGTTTCCGACGACCTGATGATCGCCCTGATCCGCGAGAGGATCGCCGCCCCGGACGCCCGCGCCGGGTTCGTCCTGGACGGCTTCCCGCGCACGGTGGACCAGGCGGCGGCGCTGGACCGGCTCCTCTCCGGAAATGAAAAGGAGATCTCCGCGGTTCTCAATCTCTCCGTGCCCGAAACGGCGCTGATCGACCGGCTGGCGGGGCGGTCGGGCCAGGAGAATCGCGCCGACGACCGCCGGGAGACGGTGCTCGAGCGGCTTCGCGTCTACCACGAGAAGACGGAGCCTCTCGTCGAGTTCTACCGCCGGCGCGGCTCATTGACAGACGTGGATGGCATGGGCGGGATCGCGGAGGTCGCCGACCGGATCGGCGGCGCCCTCGATCAGAAGCGGGGCGCCCTCGCGTGATCACCATCCGGAGCTTCGAAGAGCTCGTCAAGCTGGAAGAGGCGTCGCGGGTCGTCCTGGAGACGCTCGACGCCGTTGAAAAGGCGGTGGCTCCCGGAGTCACGACCGAGGAGCTCGACCGGATCGCCGAGGCGGAGATCCGCCGGCAGGGCGCCCGTCCGGCGTTCGTGGGGTACAGGGGTTACCCGAAGACCCTCTGCACGTCCATCAACGACGAGGTCGTGCACGGCATCCCCGGGAAACGGTCTTTGAAAGAAGGAGACATCGTCGGCGTCGATTGCGGCGCGATTGTGGACGGCTACTACGGCGACGCCGCGCGGACCATGCCGGTCGGCCGCATCACCGCGGAGCGCGCCCAGCTGCTCGAAACGACCCGCCGGGCCCTCGAGGCGGGGATCGCCGCGGCCCGCCCGGGCAACCGGGTCTCCGACATCGGGGCGGCGGTGGAGTCCCTGGCCCTGGCCAGCGGCTACGGCGTCGTGCGCGACTTCGTCGGACACGGCGTCGGGACGGCCCTCCACGAGGAGCCCCAGATCCCCAACTACGGTCCGGGAGGGCGGGGCGGCGTCCTGAAGAGCGGCATGGTCATCGCCATCGAGCCGATGTTCAACCTGGGCGGGGCGGACGTCGCGGTGGGCGGCGACGGTTGGACGGTGCGGACGAGAGACGGCAGCGCGTCGGCGCACTTCGAGTTCACCGTCACGATCGGGCCGCAGGGCGCCGTCATCCTGGGACTCGGACGGCTCGCCGATCCCTCCGCGGGCCGTGCCGCGGCGGTCGGGGAGTAGGCGCGGTGTCGAAGGAAGAGGCGATCGAGGTCATGGCCACGGTGGTGGAGCCGCTGCCCAATGCTATGTTCAAGGTGGAGCTGGAGAACAAACATCAGGTCCTGGCGCACATCTCGGGAAAGATGCGGAAGAACTTCATCCGGATCCTTCCCGGCGACAAGGTGCTCGTCGAGCTGTCGCCATACGACCTGACGCGGGGGCGCATCATTTACAGGTACAAGTAGGAGTTCGTCGTGAAAGTCAGGGCGTCGGTCAAGAAAATCTGCGTCAAGTGCAAGATCGTCCACCGCAAGGGGGTCGTCCGCGTGATCTGCCCGATCCCCAAGCACAAGCAGAGGCAGGGATAAGAGATAGGTATCAGGTGTCAGGCATCAGGTGCCAGGGAAGACCCCGGTCCCTACCACCTACCACCTACCACCTACCACCTGAGGAGATGAGATGGCTCGCATAGCAGGCGTGGACCTTCCGCTGAACAAGAGAGTCGAAATCGGGCTGACCTACATCTACGGGATCGGCCGGCCGAAGTCGAACTTCATCCTCGAGAAGGCGGATGTCCGGCCCGACACCCGGGTCAAGGACCTGTCGGAGGAGGAGGTCGTCCGCATCCGCAAGGTCATCACCGACGACGTGAAGGTCGAAGGGGACCTGCGCAAGGACACCTCGATGGACATCAAGCGGCTGATGGACATCGGGTGCTACCGGGGGATGCGGCACCGCCGCAACCTGCCGGTGCGGGGGCAGCGCACGCACACCAACGCCCGGACCCGCAAGGGACCGCGCAAGCAGACGATCGCCGGCAAGAAGAAGGCCACCAAGAAGTGAGAAAGAATCGGATGATCGGGTGATTTGCGATCGGGTGATGTGAAAGACGCGATCACCCGATCACCCGATCACCCGATCGCACGATTTCATTTGAGAGGAACAAATGGCTGAAGCCACTCCAACCAGCGCGACGCCGGAAAAACCCGTCAAGGGAGCCAAGGGGAAGCGCCCGCGCGCGGCGAAGAAGGAAAAGAAGAACATCCCGCACGCGATCGCGACGGTGCAGGCTTCCTTCAACAACACCGTCATCACGGTGGCGGACCAGGAGGGGGGCGTGCTGGCCTGGTCGTCGGCCGGCCGCATCGGCTTCAAGGGCTCGCGCAAGGGAACGCCCTTCGCCGCCCAGCTCGCCGCGGCCAACTGCGCCGAAGGGGCCAAGGAGCACGGCGTGAGGTCGGTGGACGTGCGCGTCACGGGCCCCGGAGCGGGCCGGGAGTCGGCCATCCGGGCGCTCCAGGCCAACGGTCTCGACATCAAGTCCATCAAGGACACGACGCCGATTCCGCATAACGGATGCCGCCCGAGGAAGCGGAGGAGAGTCTGAGTAGGTGGTCGGTGATAGGTCGTGGGTGGTAGGGCCCTAACACCCACCACTTTCCACCTACCACCTTGTCTGTAAACCGGCTCCCAGGTCCTGGCCGGGAAGAAGGACGCAAACAAACGAGGGACCTGGAGGAGAAACCGAGTGGCTCGATATACCGAATCGGTCTGTCGGCTCTGCCGGCGCGAGGGAATGAAGCTGTTCCTGAAAGGGGACCGCTGTTTCAAGGACAAGTGCGCGATCGAGCGGCGCAACTACCCGCCGGGGCAGCACGGCCGCCGGCGCAGCAAGCTCCTGGGCTACGGAATCCAGCTCCGCGAGAAGCAGAAGGTCAAGCGGATCTACGGACTCCTCGAGGGGCAATTCCGGCTGACCTTCGGGCGCGCCGAGCGCCGCAAGGGGATCACGGGAGCGAACCTCCTCGAGGAGCTCGAGAGGCGCCTGGACAACGTCGTCTATGCCCTCGGGTTCGCGGCGTCGCGGGCGCAGTCGCGCCAGCTCGTCCGCCACGGCCACGTGACGGTCAACGGCCGGAAGGTCTCAATCCCATCGTACCGGGTGGGGAAGGGCCATGTCGTGGCGATCAAGGAGAAGAGCCGGGTCAACGAGCAGATCAAGGCCTCGGTCGAGACCGCCCGGGCGCGAGGAGTCCCGGGCTGGCTGGACCTCTCCCCGGAGACGTTCTCCGGCACGGTCGTGGAGCTGCCCAAGCGCGAGGACATCAAGCTCCCGATCCAGGAGCAGTTGATCGTCGAGCTGTATTCGAAGTAACAAATCGTCCGGCAGGACGGAGGAAGAGGAACCATGACACTCTGGAAAGGTTTTCAGAAACCGAAGCGGCTCGAGGTGGAGAGCGAGACGCTGTCGGCGACGTACGGGAAGTTCTATGCTCAGCCGTTCGAGCGCGGCTTCGGGACGACTGTCGGCAACGCCCTGCGGCGGGTGCTGCTCTCCTCGATCGAGGGCGCCGCCATCACCGCGGTCAAGATCGAAGGGGTCCTGCACGAGTTCTCCTCGCTGCCGGGCGTCGTCGAGGACGTGACCGACATCATCCTGAATTTGAAGCAGATCCCGATCAAGATGCACACGACCGAGGAGAAGATCCTGACGCTCGACGTGGAGCGCAAGGGGAAGGTGACGGCGGCCGATCTGCAGGGGGACTCGTCGATCGAGATCCTGGAGCCGGACGCGCCGATCGCGACGCTCTCGGAGAACGGCAAGCTCCAGATGGAGATGCGGGTTTCGATCGGGCGCGGCTACGTTTCGGCGGACAAGAACTTCGACGAGGACATGGGGATCGGCTACATCCCGATCGACTCGGTCCACTCGCCGGTGCGCCGCTGCAACTACCATGTCGAGGCGGCGCGCATCGGCCAGGCGACCGACTATGACCGTCTCGTGCTGGAGGTCTGGTCGAACGGCACCGTCTCGCCGGTCGACGCGGTGGGGCTCGCGGCCACGCTCCTGCGCGACCACCTGACCATCTTCGTCAACGCCGAGCACGAGACCGCCCTCGAGGGGGCGGCCGAGGGAGAGCTGCCGGAAAACCTCGCGGAGTACTTGAACCGCAGCGTGGACGAGCTCGAGCTCTCCGTGCGCAGCGCCAACTGCCTGAAGAACGCGGGCATCCGGACGATCCGGGACCTGGTGCGCCGGAGCGAGCGGGACATGCTCGAGACGAAGAACTTCGGGCGCAAGTCCCTGAACGAGATCCGGGACATCTTGCGGCCGATGGGACTCTCGCTCGGCATGCAGCTCGAGCCGGCCGAAACCCGGAGCGAGTAGAACGCCATGATGCACAACCGAGCGGGGCGCAAGCTCCGGCGCACGACGTCCCATCGCCTGGCCATGTTCTCCAACCAGCTCGCTTCGCTCATGACGCACGAGCGCATCCAGACGACGCTGACCAAGGCCAAGGAACTGCGGCCGCTCGCCGAGCGGCTGATCACCGCCGCCAAGAACGACGGCGTGGCCGCGCGGCGGAAGGTGGCGCAGTGGATCCCCGATCGGACCACGGTCAAGAAGGTCTTCGAGAAGATCGCGCCGCGTTTCGTGGACCGTCCGGGAGGATACACGCGGATCCTGCGGCTCGGCGCGCGCGCCGGAGACAGCGCGGAGGCGGCCATCCTCGAGTTCGTGGACTACCGCTTCGAGCCGAGGGACAAAGCGCCGAAGAAGGAATCGCTCTCGGACCGCGCCCGGCGGGCCGCCGGCGGGCGGGTCGAGACGGTCCGCAAGCAGAAGGCGGAGGCGCCGGAGGGGGCCGGGGAGGCGGAGGCCGCTCCGAAGAAGCCCCTGAGGGCCGGCAAGGCGCCGAGGGCCGGAAAGGCCGCGAAGCCGTCCAGGCAGGCGCCCGCGAAGGGCCCGAGCCGCACCGGGCCGTCCAAGCGCGGCGCCTAGCTGGGACTGGGGGAGCGGGGGACGGGGTGACTGGGTGAAAGGTCTCTCCCAGTCTCCGAGTCTCCCGGTCCCCCAGTCCGTCAGATCGAGTCCCGAGAGAGCCCGGCGCGGGGCCCTCGCGTGGGGCCTCTTCATGCTCGCTCTGACGTCCTGGCCGAGTCCTCCTCGGGTGCCGGTCGTTTCGGGGATCCCGAACTTCGACAAGTTCGTCCATTTCACGCTCTATGCCGTGGAGGCCTGGCTTCTCTACCGCTGCGTGAACTGGCCGGGGCGCTCTCGTTTCTCCGCGGCGCGGGCCCTGGCCATCGCGGGGGCGATGGCCGTCTGGGGCATCGCCGACGAGGTGCACCAGGCGTGGATTCCCGGGCGGTCGGTGGAAGGACGGGACGTCTTAGCGGATGTGGCGGGGGCGGCGGTCGGGGCCGCCGCCGCGTCCGGGATGACGCGAGAGAATCGCCGGCCACGACCGGAAGTGGGACCCTCGCTTCGCCCGGGATGAATCGGCGCGCGGCATCGCGCGTGAGGTCAGATCCCTCGCTTCGCTCGGGATGAACCGGCACGCGGCATCGCGCGTGAGGTCAGATCCCTCGCTTCGCTCGGGATGAATCGGCGCGCGGCATCGCGCGTGAGGTCAGATCCCTCGCTTCGCTCGGGATGAATCGGCGCGCGGCATCGCGCGTGAGGTCAGATCCCTCGCTTCGCTCGGGATGAATCGGCGCGCGGCATCGCGCGTGAGGTCAGATCCCTCGCTTCGCTCGGGATGAATCGGCGCGCGGCATCGCGCGCCGATTCACTTCTTGAAGAAGCCGCCCTGAGCGACGCGGGGCCCTTCGGCGGACAGGACCCGCTGATTCAGCTCCTTGATGCGCTCGTTCAACAGGCCGATCTTCCCCTGATAGTCCCGCGAGAGCCTCTCGTTCTCGGCCTTGAGCCGCGCGATCTCCTCTTCGAGGTCCGCGATGGCCTGGCCGCGCCCCTCGCCGTGCTCGTACGCGCCCCTCAATTGATCGGCGTACCGGGCGATCTCGGCGTCTTTCTCGGCGATGCGGAGCTTCCACTTCTCTTCCTGCTCCTCGTAGAGATGCTTGACGTCCATGAGCTGGACGATCGCCGAATAATCGTTGTCCGACGGCATAGCGCCTCCTCGTTGGGAATCCTCGATCTGGGGAAAGAGCTTGCGTAGCTTCAGCGACAGGTCTTCCGGGTCGGTCGTGAGCTCCATCGCCCGCCGGTAGGTGATCTTGCCGTTGACGAGCAGCGCCAGGAGCGACTGGTTCATCGACTGCATGCGGTAGTAGGCGACGGAGGACTCGATCTCCAGCAGGATCTCCTTCGTCTCGCCCGCTTCGATGTGCTTGGCGATCTTCGGAGAGTTGAGCATGATCTCGCAGACAGGCGTCAGACCCGACCCGTCGGATTTCTCGATCAGCTTCATCGAGACGATGGCTTTCAGGACGAGCCCGAGCTGCGAGCGCAGCTGCTGCTGCTGGGTCGCGGGACAGCTGTCGATCATCCGATCGATGGACTGGCCGGCGCTGTTGGTGTGGAGCGTCGAGAAGACGAGGTGGCCGGTCTCCGCGGCCGTGACCGCCGTCTGGATCGTCTGCCATTCGCGCATCTCGCCGACCATGATCACGTCCGGGTCCTGCCGCATCAGGTTCTTCAAGGCTTCCGGGAAGCTCGGCGTGTCGGTGCCGACCTCGCGCTGCGAGACCGCGGCCTTGCCGGCGGGGAAGAGATACTCGATCGGATCCTCGATCGTCACGACGTGGACGGGACGGGTATCGACCACCGCCTGGATGATCGCCGCCAGCGTCGTCGATTTCCCCGAGCCGGTCGGTCCGGTGATGAGCACGAGCCCCGCCGGGATGCGCGAGAAGGTCTCGACGATCTCGGGAAGGCCGAGGTCGGTCGTCCGCCGGATTTGAAACGGGATCCGCCGGAAGGCGGCGGCCAGGGCCCCGCGCTGCCTGTAGAAATTCGCCCGGAAGCGGGCGACGCCCGGGAGCCCGTAACCGATGTCCACGGACTGGTTCTGATCGAGCCGCTGCTTCTGGGCCGGGGTCAGGATCTCCAGCAGCATCCTCTCCAGGTCCGCGGGCTGGAAGGCCTCGGTGTTGATCGGGATCAGCCGCCCCTTGATCCGCAGGATCGGAGGCCGCATCGGCTTCAGATGAAGGTCGGAGGCCTCCTTCTTCGCGGAGAAACTGAGCAGGTCGGTGAGGGTCAAGCGCATCGGATTATAGCGGTGGAGGGGCCTCGGGACGCGAGGCAAGCCAGGAGCGGGCCTCCCGGCGGGTGCGCACGGCCCCGCTCAGGATCTCGACCCGCAGGCCGGCGAGGAGACTTCCGACGCCGGGACCGGGCGGGATCCGCAGCCATTCCAGGACGTCGGAGCCGGAGACCTCGGGGCCGCGCCGGCGGGCTTGCGCGGCGCGCCGGGAGAGCGCCCGCGCGCGCGGCCGGGACGCCGGGGAGAGCAGGCGCAGGAGAACGAGGGCCTCGGAAGCGAGAGGTCCGGCGTCGCGAATCCAGGCCCACTGGCCGCGCGGCGAATCGGCCGTGAGCGCGGCGGAGGCGAGCGTGAGAAGCGCCGCGACGTCGCCGGCCTCGGAGCCGCCGTAGCGGCGCGCGGCGAGCCAGGCCGCCGCCGCGGAGGGCGCCAGCCCGAGCCGCGCGCACATCAGCGCGAGGCGGAGCCGACGGCGGCTCTCCGGCGGCCTCCGAGCGAGCGACGGCGCGTCGAAAAGGGCGGCGGCGCGGGCGAGGCTCCGCGACTGCGATTCGCCGATGCCCAGAGCCGGGCGGAGAACGCGTGCCCGGGACGCCCAGCGCAGGGCGGGAGCGGCGCGTCTCGCCTCGAGCATCCTTGTCCACTCGGCGCGGATCCGCTCGCGAGCGACATCCGCGAGCCGCGGGGCGACGCGTCGGCAGGCCCTCGACGTCTCCGCGTCGGGAACGAGCCCGTGCGTGGCGAGGAAGCGCGCGGCCCGCAGAACGCGCAGAGGATCCTCCGCCAGGTTCCGCGCCGAGACGACCCTCAACCGCCGCGCGGCGAGGTCCTCCCGGCCGCCGAACGGGTCGAGCCATCGCCGCGTCGCGAGCTCGAACGCCATCGCGTTGACGGTGAAGTCGCGCCGCTTCAGGTCTGCCTCGATCGAGCCGCCCGAAATCTCCGCCAGGTCCACCTCGCGCCGGCCCGCGACGCGGAACACGCGGGGAGGGTCGAGCGAGAGAGGCACGGCGCGGCCCAGGCCGGCTCTCTCCATTTCGCGGGCCAGGATCTGCGCGTCTCCCGACACGGCGGCGTCCACTTCGGGCACGGCGCGGCGCAGCAGGAGATCGCGGGCGGCGCCGCCGACGATCCAGACCCGCTGTCCGAGGCGGGAGGCGATGGCCGCGAGAGCCCGGATCTCGGCGCGGCGCGCGATCGAGGCGATGCCGGCCCGGCGAGCGGAGTCGCGTTCTTTCTTCGGGTTTCTGGCCAGAAAGCTTGTTCCTATTCGGAAAGAGAATCAAAAAGCCTTACAATTGTCGGCATGTCTTCGGAATCCTCTCCCGTCAGCCCGGAAGTGGTGCGTCACGTCGCGGCGCTCGCCCGGCTGCGCGTCTCGGCGGAGGAGCTTCCCGCCCTGACCCATCAGCTCGCCCGCATTCTCTCCTACATCGACCAGCTGAAGGAGATCCGTGAGGAGCCGCGCCGCCCGCCGGAGCTGCTCGCGACACCGCTTCGGGACGATGTGCCGGCAGCCTGTTCCGGACAGAAGGCGCTGGAAGAGAACTCGCCTCGCCTCCTGCACGGCTACGGGGCCGTGCCCCGTGTCGTCGGGGGAGCCAAGCCATGAGCCGCCGGAGCCGCCGGTCTTGAAGCCGGCTCCCGGAAGCCTCGTCTCGATCGCGGGGGATGTGTCCTCGCGGCGCCGCTCGGCGGTGGAGATCGCGCGGGAGGCGATTTCCCGGATCGAAGAGACGGACGCGGGCATCCGGGCCTTCCTGGAGGTCACGGCCGACCAGGCGCTCGAGGAGGCGCGCCGGACCGACGAGCGCGTCGCGACGGGGGAGAGCCTGGCCCTGGCCGGCGTGCCGATGGCCATCAAGGACAACATGTGGGTGGCGGGGAGGACCGCGACCTGCGCCTCGAAGATCCTCGAGGGATTCCGCCCTCCGGGCGATGCGACGGCGATCTCCCGGCTCCGGGGCGAGGGGGCGGTCTTCGTCGGCCGGACGAACATGGACGAGTTCGCGATGGGCTCCTCGACGGAGAACAGCTCCTCGCACCCGACGCGCAATCCCTGGGACAGGGAACGCATCCCCGGAGGCTCCTCCGGGGGGAGCGCGGCCGCGGTCGCTTCGCGCATGGTCCCCGGGGCCCTCGGCTCCGACACGGGCGGCTCCATCCGGCAGCCCGCGGCCTGTTGCGGGATCGTCGGGTTCAAGCCGACCTACGGCCGGGTGTCGCGCTACGGCTTGGTGGCGTTCGCCTCCTCGCTCGACCAGATCGGTCCGCTGACGGCGAACGTCTCCGACGCCGCCCGGATCTACCGCGTGCTCGCCGGCCGGGACCCGCTCGATTCGACGACGTCGGCGGAGCCTCCGGGCGACCCGGAAGCGGCGCTCGAGCGGGGTGTCGCGCAACTGAGAGTCGGATTCCTCGCCGAGGCGGAGGTCGAAGGCCTCGACGCCGAGGTCGCCGCCAATCTCGGCGAGGCCCGCCGCGCCTTCCGGGACGCCGGCGCGCGGGTGACCGACGTGTCCGTGGCGCGCGCCCCGGCCGCGATCGCCATCTACTACGTCGTGGCGAGCGCCGAGGCGTCCTCGAACCTGGCGCGCTTCGACGGCGTGCGTTACGGGCCGCGGCGGGACGATTCAAGCCTCCTCTCGCTCTACGTCGAGAACCGGACGCTCGGTTTCGGCCCGGAGGTCAAGAGGCGCATCCTGCTCGGGACCTTCGCCCTCTCCGCCGGGTATTACGACGCTTATTACGGCCGGGCCATGCGCGCGAGGCAGCTCCTGCTCGAGGACTTCGAGCGGGCCTTCGAAGAGGTGGACGTGATCGTGTGCCCGACGATCCCCGCGCCGGCCTTCCGGCTGGGGGAGAAGGTGGACGACCCGCTGACGATGTACCTGTCGGATGTCTTCACGGTCCCGGCGTCCCTGGCGGGGCTGCCCGCCATCTCGGTTCCCTCGGGGCTCTCCCGCGGCGGTCTGCCGCTCGGCATCCAGATCATGGCGCGCCGGTTCGGCGAAGAGGCTCTCTTCGCCGCGGCCAGGGCCTTCGAGCGGGCTATAGATTTTCCCAAGGAATTGCCGCGCGGCGTGCGCGCTGAGCCGTGAGACGGAAGACGTCAAACGTGAAAAGTGGCCGGCCTCATTTTTTTCGAGGCTCCGTTTCACGTTTCACGTTTGACGTTTTTCGAGCCCTGGTTCTTCCGATCACTCTCGGCATCCCGGCGGCGGCCTCGGCCGCCGATACCGCGAAGACGGTGAAGGTGAGCGAGGAGCTGCGCGTCGCGATCCAGGACGACGAGCAGGTCTTCCTCTCGGCGCGGCCCCTCCCGGGAGAGGCGCTGGACGCCTTCGTGCGGCGGTTTACGGAGGATCCGGCGACGAAGAAGGAGATCCTCGCCGGCAACGGCGGCATGAGCCTGCTGCGCAAGGACGTCTTCGTGCGCGTTCCCTACCGGCTGCTCTCCGACAACTACCGCCGCATCGCCATGGAGGCGCTCTTTCCGCGGGACCACGGCGACGCGAAGGAATGGACGCACGTCGTGACGTCTCCCGCGGGCCATCCGGAGAGCCTGTGGCGGATCGCCGAGTGGTTTACGGGAGACGGCTCGAACTACCAGTCCATCCGCGAGGCGACGCGGATCGCTTCGCTTCCGACCGAGCCGGGGCAGGTCGTGCGGATCCCGTCCCGGCTGCTCCTGCCCGCCTTCCGCACCGAGGAGGCCGCCTCCGCGGCCGAGGCGCCGCTCGAGTACGGCCGGGACGAGAAGGGCCGGTACGCCGTCTATCGCCTGAAGCGGGGAGAGGCCCTCTACACCTCGGTCGTCATCCGTTTCACCGGGCGCCTCCACGCCGAGGACGTCCGGGCCAAGGCGGCGGAGATCGCCGCGAGGAGCGGCATCGAGGATGTTCGGGCGATCCCGGCCGACTACGCCGTCAAGATCCCGATCGAGGACCTCGCCCCGGAGTTCCGGTCGCCGGACGATCCGGCCCGGATCGAGGAGGAGAAGGCGAGACTCGAGGCGGAGCAGTTCGTCAACCGCGTGCGCGCGGCCGATCTCTCGGGGGTGACGTTCGTGCTGGACGCCGGCCACGGGGGGCGCGACATCGGCGCGGCGGTGGACGGCGTCGAGGAGGCGCGCTACGTGTACGACATCGCCTGCCGCGTGGAAACGCTCCTGCGCGAGCACACGAAGGCGCAGGTCGTCGCGACCGTGGAGAGGAAGGCTCCCTGCCGGCGGCGCTCCTCGGATGCCGTGGCCGACGCCAGGATGGCGCGGGTTCTCACGCATCCCCCCTATCCCCTGGAGGACCCGATTGCCGGAGTCAATCTGCGCTGGTACCTTGCCAACGCCGTCCTGAGAAACGTCGAGAAGCGGGGAGGTTCGGAAGACCGGACGGTCTTCGTCTCGCTCCACGCCGATTCGCTCCATCCGGCCGTCCGGGGCCTCATGGTCTACATCCCGGGCGAACGCTTCCTGCGCGACTCCTTCCAGAAGAGGGGGGCGGTCTACACGTCCCGGAGGGAAGTGCGAGAAGCGCCCCGGGTCTCCTTCTCGCGGCGCGAGCGGATCAAGGCGGAGGGCGTCTCGCGCGACCTCGCCGAGAACATCGTGCGCGCGTTCCGCGCCGAGGCCCTCCCGCTGCACGACTTCCAGCCGGTGCGGCGCAACGTGATCCGGGGCGGTCGGGAGTGGGTCCCTGCGATCCTCCGCTACAACCGGATCCCGGCGCGCGTGCTGATCGAGGTCTGCAACCTGAACAACCCCGAAGACCGCAGGCTCCTCGTGACGCGGAGCTACCGCGACAGGGTGGCGCGGGCGCTCGTCTCGGCGCTGGTGGCCTTCTACGGCGGAAGTGGCGACAAGACCATCCAGGCTTCGTTGAAGTAATTGTGAGTTGCGAATTGCGAGTTGTGAACAAACGAAATACTCGTATTTCCTCCTTTCACAATTCACAATTCACAATTCACAATTTCTTCTTCACTTCTCGTTGAGAAAGCTCACCCAGACGGGGTCCGTGGCGATCGGGAGGTACTCCGGGTCCGCCCGCAGCGCGGAGCGGTCGAGCAGTCCTTCCCGCGCGAGCGGGCGCAGGGCGGCGACCGCGCCCGCGGCGTCTCCCGCCCGCGCCCGGATCCGTGCCTCGAGCTCCGCGCCGCGGGGTCCTGAGCCCGCCAGGCGGCGGGCTTCGCTGATGGCCTGGAGGGCCTCCGCCGTCTTTCCGAGGTCTGTCTTGACGACGGCCTCGAGCGCGAGCGACTCCGGGTCCGGTCCGGCGGCGGCGAGGTAGCCGGCGATCTCCTGCTCGGCTTCCGGAAGACGTCCCTGCTCCGCGTCCAGGGCCGCCAGCTCCCGGGCGGCGCCCGGGGCGGGCGCTGGAGCCGCGAGCGCGCGTTGAAAGAACGTCCGGGCCGCCTCGGTGTCGCCGCGCCGTCTTGCCGCGAGACCCCGCTCGTAATCGACCGGCCCCGAGAGCTCGCCGGCGGCAAGCGCCCGCTCCCAGAGCCGCCGTGCCTCTTCTGTCCGGCCTTCGCGCTCCGCGTTGAGGGCGAGCTGTTCGGACACTCGCCACGGCTGCCCGGCCGGGATCATCCCGATGACGGAGCGCTGCCGCGCGGCTCGGACGACCGCGGCGGCGCCGCCGGCCAGGAAGACGAGCGCGGCAACCGCCGCGGCGACATAGAGGGACTTCCGGCGAGCCGCGGCCAGTCTCGGAGCGGCGAGCCCGACGACGAGCAGGATCAACAGGACCCCGGAAAAAAGCGGGAGGATCTCCATGCGAACCACCGCCGTCGGCCGCCGGACGCGAACGGGCTGCGATCCGAGCGTCGCGAGCGCCGCGCCGGCGAGCGAGATGCCCGGATCGGAAAGGACCACGTCGCGGACTCGCCAGAGCGGGCCGGAGCGCCGCATCGCCCACCGGGTCTTCAAGATTCTTCCTTCCATGCTCAGTCCGAGGAGCACGTCGACGCCGGCGGAGGCGGCCGGGAACGCGGCGGACCAGGCGACCTCGCCCGCCCCCGGCCGCGGCGGTGCGAGCATTCCGAGGAAGCGCTCCCGGACGGCCGTCCGAAGACGCTCGCGATCCGCGGGCGCCAGGCCTCTCCAGGCGGCCGCTCCGATACGCTCCTCGAGGAGTCCCTCCACGTCGAGCGCTTCCAGGAAGGGCCCGCGCGGCCCGCGCATCGCCGACGTCGCCGCGCGGCGCGCCGCCTCGGAGGCCTCCTCCAATTCGAGGGGGCCGGTCTGGGCCGCGAGCGAGAGCGCGCCCGCGGCGAACAGCGCGGCGATCAGGAGGCACCGGGACATCGGTCCATTGAATCATCGGTTCCTCGATCGGTCCATCGGTCCATCGCGATTTGCTTTCGCGGGGATCGAAGCGGTAAGGATGCGCGGTGAAGCGGAGAAGGAAACCGCGGGAGGGTCTCGCTCGCAGGGCTCCGGCGCAGCGGACTCGGATTCTCCTCGCGCTCGTGGCCGCCGTCTGCGGTGCGTGCGCGCGTTCCCCGCGCGCTGCCGATCGGAGTCCCGTCGTCGTGATCTCTGTCGACACGCTGCGGGCGGATCACCTGCCCGTCTACGGCTACCGGGGAGTCCGGACGCCGGCCATCGACGCGATCGCGCGGGACTCCACCGTCTTCGAGAACGCCTACAGCAACGTCCCCCTGACGCTGCCCTCGCACGCCGCGCTCCTGACCGGGCTGCTCCCGTTCGAGAACGGAGTCCGCGACAACATCGGCTTCCGGCTGGCCCCGGAACGCCAGACGCTCGCGACCCTTCTGCGCTCCGCCGGCTACGCGACCGGAGCGGCGGTGTCCTCCTACGTGCTGCGTGCGGACCGGGGACTCGCCGCCGGGTTCGACTCGTACGACGACTCCCTGCCGGACAACCCGACGCGGGAGCGCGCCGGAATGGAATCGGCCGCGGTCCTCGCGAAGTGGGGCGGAACCGTGAGGGGCCGGCCGCTCCTTCTCTTCCTCCATCTCTACGAGCCCCACGCGCCCTACACGCCGCCCGAGCCCTTCGCGAGCCGGTACGCCTCCTCTCCCTACGACGGAGAAATCGCCGCCGCTGACGCGGCGGTCGGGTCGTTCGTCGAATACCTCAAGCGCGCGGGCCTCTACGACCGGGCGATCCTGGTCTTTCTCTCCGATCACGGGGAAGGGCTGGGGGACCACGGCGAGGAGGAGCACGGAGTCTTCCTCTACCGCGAAGCGCTGCGCGTGCCGCTCCTGCTCAAACGCCCCGGCTCGGCCGGCGCGGGGGAGAGGATCTCGGCCCCGGTCTCCCTGACGGATGTCGTGCCGACCGTTCTGACGCTTCTCTCGATCCCGATCCCGAGCGGCCTGCACGGATTGCCGTTGACGTCGCCGCCCGGCGGGAGCGCCGCGCGCGATCGCCGGATCTACTCGGAGACACTCTATCCGCGCCTGGGCCTGGGCTGGAGCGATCTGGCCTCGCTGGCCGACGCGCGCTACCACTACATCCACGCTCCGCGCCCGGAGCTGTACGATCTCACGGCCGATCCGGGAGAGCGGAACGATCTGGCGCCCGGACTGCCCCCTCCCTTCCGCTCCCTCCGCGCCGCGCTCGAAGCGATGAGCCGGCCTTTCTCGATGCCGGAGGCATCTTCGCCGGAAGAGCTCAAGAAGCTGGCGGCCCTGGGTTACATCAGCGTCTCGCCGGCGACGCCGCCGGGCGGTCCCCTTCCCGATCCCAAGGACAAGATCGAGGCCCTCGCGGGTCTCAAGAAGCTCTTCGAGCTGTATTACGCGGGACGGTACCCCGAGGCGATTCCGGCGGCCCGGGCTCTCACCGCGCGGGAACCCCAGATCCTTTCCGCCTGGAAGATGCTTTCGGACTCTCTCGCACGCACCGGGAGGCTCGACCAGGCGATCGGGGCTCTCCGGAGCGGGATCGGCCGAGTGCGGGAGGGGACTTCCTCGGTGGAGCAGCTCGCGCAGGCGTACGAGACCCTCGCGCTGCTCTCCCAGCGGGCGGGCGACACGGCGGGACGCGAGCGGACGCTCCGCGAGGCTGTCGCGCGCGGAGTGGCTTCCGAACCGATGAAGCGCGATCTCGCCCGGCTCTACGTCGCGTCGGGACGCAGCGCCGAGGCGGTCGCCCTGCTGCGATCCGGTCCGCCCGTCACCGAGGCGGAGTCGCTCGAGACCCTGGGGGTCGCGCTGGCCGGCGCTGGAAAGGGGGCGGAGGCGAAGCAGGCCCTGCTGGCCGCTCTGGCAATGGAGCCTTCGAACGGGCGCATCGCCTTCAATCTCGGGACCCTTCTACTGGACGCCGGCGACGCGGCGGGCGCCCGGGAGTGGCTCCAGAAGTCGCTCCAGTCCGACTCCGCCTCCGCCCCGGCCTGGTCGCAGCTCGGTTTCGCCCAGGCGCAGCTCGGCGATGTCGACGGCGCGGAAGAGTCGTGGAGAAAGGCGATTGCGCTCGATCCGCGCCAGTACAACTCTCTCTACAACCTCGCCGTGTCGGAGCTGCGCGCCGGGAAGACGGGGGAAGCGCGGACGAAGCTCGAGCGATTCCTCTCCTCGGCGTCGGGCCCGCCGTACGCGCAACAGCGCGCGGAGGCTCAGAAACTTCTGCGGGGGATCGCGGGCAGCGCTTCCGCGAAGTAGACGCGGGCTAGGCTCCGATCGGCTCCAGCCGTTCCACCCGGGGAGAGAGGGACTCCGCGCCCCTCTCGGTCACGAGCACGTCGTCCTCGATCCGAACGCCGAAGCGGCCGGGGAGGTAGATGCCGGGCTCGGACGTGAAGGTCATGCCGGGCTCGAGGACCGTCGGGTTGTGGGCGACCATGTACGGCGGCTCGTGGACGTCGATCCCCAGGCCATGCCCGAGGCGGTGGGTGAAGTATTCGCCGTAGCCCGCCTTCTCGATCACGCGCCGCGCCGCCGCGTCCACTTCGGAGCACGGGACTCCCGGAGCCGCTTTCTCGATCGCGGCGGTCTGGGCCTCCAGGACGACCGACCAGATCTTCCGGTACTCGTCCGTGGGAGTCCCGAACCAGGTCGAGCGAGTGATGTCGTAGTAGTAGCCCTCCGGCTTGTCCCACGCGTCGATCAAGACGGCCTCGCCTTTGCGCAAGGCGCGCGGGCTCGAGGCGCCGTGAGGCAGCGCCGAGGAGGACCCGAACTGGACGACGTTGTCCCCGCCGAAGTCGTGGGAGATCTCCGCCTCGACGCTCCCGGCCCGCAGCGACGCGAAGGCCTTCTGAAAACGGGGGAGCGCGACCGCGATGGCGTCGCGGATGGACTGGATCTCCTCGCTGGTCTTCACCATCCGCAGCGCCGTGAACAGGGCCGCCGCCGAAAACGGCTTCCAGCCCGAGCGCTCTCCGATCAGGCGCTCGACGTCGTCGTAGGCGGTCGAAGGCTCGACCGCGAGACGTCCGGTTCCCGCGGGAAAGAGAGAGGCCGCCATCGCGAACGGATCCTCCGTCTCCTCCCAGGCGTGAACCTCTTCGACGGCGGACATCGTCCGCAGGCGATTCGCCTCGAACGACGGGCACACGACGAAGGGCGCGCAGTCCCTGAAGAGGAAGAGGGCCGTCAGCCGCTCGCTCCGATCGAAGCGGATGCCCGTGAGATAGAAGAGGTTGGAGGACGGGGTCGCATAGAGGCCGTCGGCTCCGGACGCGACGAGTCGCTCCCGGACTGTCGCGAGGCGGCGTTCGTAGATTCGCCTGTCTATCGTCATTTTCCGATCCTAGCAGACGGCCGTGTGGGCTCGCCCGGGATTCAGAAATCTGGATTCAGATTCTGAATACTGAATGCTGGATTCAAGAGGCAAATAAATCATTCTTGTTAAGTTCTTGACTTCATGTATGCTTAACACAGCGTTTTCCGACAAAAAACTGAGGAGGGGTGCTGGAACAATTTTCGCTACGCGACGAGATCAAGTCGAGGACTAGAGCGTGCTCTCTGAGTTTGAATCGCGTGTCGAGAAAGGAAAGGGGGGAAAACTCATCTTCAACCGGGGGTCTCTGATTCGTTCTTGAACCGTCCCACAGGGACACAACGAAGCGAGGGAGAAAGATGGCAAATCGAACAGGCTCCTGGAGGAGCCGGGCGACGATCGCTATCGTCGCTTTGGCGTTCCTCGCCGTCAGCGGAGCGCTCTTCGCGCAACAGCTGACGGGCAACATCTACGGAAGCGTCACGGATGAGTCGGGCGCGCGGTTGCCCGGCGTCTCGGTGACCCTCACGGGAGGCGGCGCGCCCCAGACCTACACGACCGATTCCCGCGGCGAATTCCGGTTCCTGAACCTGGCGCCGGGCGATCGGTACACCGTGACCTACGAGCTGCAGGGATTCGTCAAGACCACGAAGACCAACGTGGCCGTCTCCATCGGCCGGAACTCCCAGGCCGATGTCTCACTGAAGCTCGCCAAGGTCGAGGCCGCCGTGACTGTCCGTGCTGAGGCTCCGCTTCTCGAGACGCGCAAGGTCGTGACGGGCGCGGTCGTGGATCAGGCACAGCTGAGGGACATCCCGACGGCGCGCGACCCGTGGGTCGTCCTGCAGACCGTTCCCGGCGTCATGGTTGACCGCCTGAACGTCGGCGGCAACTACAGCGGCCAGCAGTCCCTCTTCTACGCGAAGGGGGCGATGGGCGCCCAGAGCACTTTCAATCTGGACGGCGTCAACATCACCGACATGGCCGCCCTCGGATCCTCGGGGACGTACTACGACTTCGACTCCTTCGAGGAGATCCAGGCGACGACCGGCGGGACGGACATCACCGCCTTCACGCCGGGGGTTCAGTTGAACCTCGTGACCAAGCGCGGCACCAACGATGTCCACGGCTCGGCGCGGGACCTCCTGACGCGCGAGAAGTGGCAGTCCAGCAACGCATCGGCCGCCTTCCTGGCCCAGCCCGCGGGGACCAACATCCCGCCGCGGACCGACACGATCCAGGACTACGGCCTCGAGGTCGGCGGGCCTCTCTGGAGAGACCACGTGTGGGCATGGGGCGCCTACGGGCGCAACCAGATCGATCTGATCACCTCGACGGGCGCCACGGACAAGACGACGCTCGAGGACGCCAACTTGAAGCTGAACATCCAGGCCACCGAGTCCACCGCCGTCACTCTCGGCTACACGCAGGGCGAAAAAGCCAAGCTGGGACGAAACGTCGGCCTGACGCGTCCCACGTCGGCGGAAGGATGGAACCAGGCGGGGATCAACGGAAATCCCTCGGCCCTGGACAAGATCGAGCTTTCCCAGGTCGTGTCATCCAATCTTTTCCTGACGGGTTCCTACGCCTATTTCCGGGGGGGCTTCCAGCTCGTTCCCGGCTCCGGAGAGTCCATCAACAACGTCTACCAGGACGCGGGCGGCATCTGGCACAACGGCTACTACGTCTACCATACGCAGCGGCCCCTCAATAACGTCGGCGGCAGCGGCTCCTACTTCTTCAACACCGGCCCGGCGGGTCACGAGTTGAAGTTCGGCTTCAGCTACCGCAAGGGGGGCGTCGTTTCGATCACCGCGTGGCCGGGCAACGGCAACTACGGAGTCCTGAACGGCTTCGGCGTCGGAAAGGACGAGGCCATCATGACCCGCGCGGCCAGCGTGAAGGGGACGCTCAAGTACTGGAACGGGTATCTGGGCGACACGATCACGTTTGGCGACCTGACGGTCAACGCGGGCATCCGGTATGACGTGCAGACCGGCTACAACCAGGGCGGCTCCTCGGCGGCCAACCCCGTCATCCCGGAGGTCCTCCCGGAGATTGCCGCGGCGGACCAGGAGCAGCCGTTCAAGTGGAAGAACTGGTCGCCGCGCGTCGGCGCGACCTACGCCCTCGGGCCCGCGCGGAAGATCATTCTCAAGGCGAGCTACGCGCGCTTCGCGGATCAGCTCGGCATCGGGACGCTCTTCAACGTCAATGCCACCCAGATCGCCGGAGCCCGCTACTACTGGACCGACGCGAACGGCGACAAGGTGATCCAGCGCAGCGAGCTCGACTTCACCAAGGCCGCCGGGTGCCCCGGCTGTCCGCCCGGCGTGCAGAGCACCTACGGCTTCGATCCCGCCCATCCCGCTTCGCCCACCTCGGCGAACATCATCGATCCCAACCTGAAGGCGGGGAAGACCGATGAGGTCGTGGCGGGCGTCGACTACGAGGTCCTGCCGGAGGTCGTCGTCGGCGCGAGCTACACGTATCGCAAGTACACGGATCCGATCTTCTCTCCCCAGAGTCAGGCCCCACGATTGGGGCGCTCTTCCTCCGACTTCGTGCTCTGCACCACGGCGCTGCGGGCGCGCTGCCCGGTCAACGGCATGATCAACGGGACCACCGCCTCCGGCAAGAGCTTCAGCGTGCCGGTCTATGCCCTGGCCCCGGGAACATCGCTCCCGGCATCCGTTCTTACGACGAACCGATCCGACTACAACACGACCTACAACGGCGTCGAGCTGACGATGCAGAAGCGCCTCTCCAACAAGTGGATGGTTCGGGGCAACTTCGGGTTCCAGAACTGGAAGCAGCACAACGGTTCCGGCGGCTGCTTCGATCCGACGGACCTCCTCTCCGGGAGCTTCGGCGGGGAATGCACGGGCAGCGACATCATGGTCGGCCCTTCCGGGACCGGCAGCGGCGCCACGGGCAACATCTTCGTCAACTCGAAATGGAACTTCAACATCGCCGGCCTCTACCAGCTCCCCCTCGGCTTCAACGTCGGGGCGAACTTCTTCGGCCGGCAGGGCTATCCCTTCGTCCAGTGGGTCCGGATCAACACCGGCGACGGGTTCGGGACCAAGAGCATCATCGTTCCGCCCCTCGACCAGGAGCGCAATCCGAACATCTACGACCTGGACGTGCGGCTGGAGAAGGTGATCGAGCTGAGGCCTCTGTCGGTCGCCCTCTCGATCGACGTCTTCAACGTGACCAACAGCGCGACCGTCCTGCAGCGGCAGGGCCGCATCGCCGACTGCTCGGCCGCGGGGTGCACGAGCCTCACGCCGAATTCGTCCTACAACCTGATCACGGACTTCCAGAGTCCCCGGGTCGTGCGGGCGGGCGCTCGAGTTTCCTTCTAGTCTCGCGATAGAGTCGTATCCCGGCGGGTCATGGGACCCGCCGGGTTTTTTCTTTTTTGGAGGAATCCATGCGCGCACGCTCGGTTCTCTCGTTCCTCGCGGTCAGCCTGCTCGCCGCTGCGGCGCTCTCCGGGCAGGACTGGCGGGGGAGGGGGCGCGCGGAGGGCTACGTCAGGGATGCCGAAGGCCAGCCGATCGCGGACGCGAAGGTCGAGCTGACGCGCGACAATGGCGGCGGGACCTCGGCGAAGACCGACAAGAAGGGGCACTGGGCGGTGATGGGCCTGATCGGCGGCAAGTGGAACGTGGACGTCGCCGCCGAGGGCTACGAGACCCGCAAGACCGTCATGGGAGTCCAGGAAGCCGGGCGGACTCCGCCCCTGGAGGTCCAGCTCCCGAAGGCCGCGGCTCCCGCCCCGGAGGCCGTGCAGGCGGGAGGAAAGGACGTCCGGGCGGAAGTGACGGCCGCCGTCGAGGCGGGAAACCGGCTGATCGGCGAAAAGAAGTACGCGGAGGCGCGCGCGGAGTACGAGAAGGCGCTCGCGATCCTGCCCGACAGCGGTCCCCTCTGGAAGGGAATCGCCCAGACGTACCATGCCGAGGGGAACACCGCCAAGGCCGAGGAGTCCCTGAGGAAGGTCGTGCAGCTCGAGCCGGGGGATACGGAGGCCCAGATTCTCCTCGCGGACAACCTCGTGAACCAGGGCAAGACGGCCGAGGGCAAGGCGATCCTGGACGGTCTGGCCCCGGGAGCGGTGAAGGATCCGGCCGTGTACACGAATCTGGCCATTGTCTTCATGAACAAGTCGAAGCCGGAGGAGGCGAGCGGCTACATGACCAAGGCGATCGATCTCGATCCGACGCTCGCCGACAGTTACTACTACCGCGGGCTCGCCTGGGTTCAGGCCAAGAAGACGGCGCAAGCGAAAGCGGATTTCACGAAATACCTGGAGCTCGCTCCCAACGGGTCTCAGGCGAAGGAGGTCAAGGAGATGCTGCAAGCCCTCAAATGAAGCGTCTCCCGGTGGGCCGAAAACTTGCCGTCCTGCTGGCCGCGCTCCTCCTCGCCGGGGGAGCGGCATTCCTCTTCCGGTTCTTCCTTCGCACCCCGAGCTCCCGAGGACGAGCCACGGCGAAGCGCGAACTGCGGGACGTCGTCCTCGTCACGATCGACACGCTGCGCGCCGACGCGGCGGGCTTTTCCGGAAACACCAAGGTCGCAACGCCGAACCTGGACCGTCTGGCCGGCGAGGGACTGGTCTTCGAGTTCGCCCACGCCTCCAACGTCGTCACGCTGGCGTCGCACACGAACATCCTGACGGGGCTCTACCCGTACCAGCATGGCGTCCGGGAGAACTCCGGCTTTCACCTGGATTCCCGCTTCCCGACGATGGCGACGCTGCTGTCTCGGAGCGGATTCGCGACGGCGGCCTTCGTCGGGGCGTTTCCGCTGGATTCGCGTTACGGCTTGAACCGGGGTTTCGACGTCTACGATGACCGTTATCCCCCCGGCGTCACGGCCTACGACTTCGCCGTGCCGGAGCGTCCCGGGACGGAGGTGGTCAATCTCGCCCTCGACTGGTACCGGAAGAACGAGGGGCGAAAACGATTCCTCTGGGTTCACCTGTACGATCCCCACGCCCCCTACCGTCCTCCCGCTCCCTTCCGGGAGCGCTACCCGGGCAACCCGTACCTCGGAGAGGTGGCGGCGACCGACGCGGCGCTCGGGCCGCTGATCGAGCTCGTCGAAGGGAAGGAGAAGGGGGGAGATTCCCCGACCCTGGTCGTCGTCACGGGAGACCACGGAGAGGCACTGGGCGACCACGGCGAGCTGACGCACGGCCTCTTCGCATACGAAGCCACTCTCAGGATCCCGCTCGTCGTGTGGTGCCCGGGCCGCGTCAAGGCTGGAAGAAGCGCCCTGGAGGTCGGTCACGTGGATATCCTCCCGACCGTCCTGGAGCTCGCCGGAGCGCCACCGCCGGCGGACTTGCCCGGCCGTTCGCTTCTCCACGCCGCAGAAAGCGAGACCATCTATTTCGAGTCGCTCTCGGCCTCTCTGAACCGGGGCTGGGCCCCGTTGACCGGGGTGATCGCGGACGGGCTGAAGTACGTGGACCTGCCGATCCCCGAGCTCTACGACCTGAAGGCCGATCCGCGGGAGACGCGCAACCTCGTCGCCGAGCGGCCCGACGCCGTCCGGCGGCTCAAGGCGATGCTCCCGGCCGCCGCTCGGGCGGCCGCGCCCCGGGCCACGAGCGAGGAGGCACGCCGCCTTCTCGCCCTCGGATACCTCTCGGGGTCGGCCGATCATCACGGCCCTTACACCGAGGCCGATGATCCCAAGAGGCTCGTCGGCCTCGACGCGAAGATCCACCGCGTCATCGACCTCTACCAGCGCGGAGATCGCCCGGCCGCGCAAGCACTGGCGAAGGAGATCCTCCGGGAGCGCCCTTCCATGTCCGTCGGCTACGACTTCCTCTCGTTCCTCCTGCAGCAGGAGGGGCGCGACGCCGAGGCCGCGGACGTCCTGCTATCCGCCGTCCGCAAGGGACTGGCCTCCGAGGAGATGCGCCAGAAGCTCGCCCTGATCCTCTGCGAGCGGGGGCGCCCCGCGGAGGCGCTCGAGGCGCTGAAGCCCGTCGCGCAGAGCGACGACCCGGACACGCAGAACACGATCGGGATCGCGCTCACCGATCTCGGGCGCACCCCGGAGGCCCTGCGCGTCTTCGGAGAGGTCGCGCGCAGGCACCCGACCAATCCGATCGCGTTCGAGAACATGGGGATCGCGCTGCTCAAGAGCCGCGACGCCGCGGGAGCCCTGGAGAAGCTCAATCACGCCCTCGCGATCAACGAGAAGCTTCCGCGCTCGCTCAATACGAAAGGGGTCGCGCAGATGGAGCTCGGCGACCCCGCCGGCGCGATCGCGTCCTGGAGCCGCGCGGCGGAGCTCGACCCGCGGCAGTACGACGCGCTCCTGAACCTCGGCGTCGTCGCGGCGGAGCGAGGGGAGATGAACGTCGCGCGCGACGCGCTGCGCCGTTTCGTCGCCACCGCCCCGCCGGCCCTCTACGCGAAGGACCTCCAGCGGGCGCGCCGCATGTTGAAGGAGATGGGAGGCGCTTGAAAGGCGCGCGACGCTTCGGCCTGCTCCTGGCGCTCCTCCTTCTTCCGGGATGCCGGCGAAATGGAGGCGGGGTTTTTCCCTCCGCCCCGGTCGTCCTGATCTCGGTCGACACGCTGCGGGCGGATCACCTGCCGGCCTATGGCTACGCCGGCGTGGCGACGCCTCACATCGACGCGCTCCGCCGGGACTCGATCCTCTTCGCCAACGCCTACTCCCATGTCCCCCTGACGCTTCCCTCGCACGCCGCCCTCTTCACGGGGTTGCTGCCTCCGCAGAACGGCGTGCGCGACAACATCGGCTATTCCCTCTCGCCCCGGATCGAGACCCTGGCTTCGTACCTGAAGAAGGCGGGGTATGCCACCGGAGGCGCGGTGTCGAGCATCCTCCTGGCCCGCGCCACCGGGATCGGCCGCGGCTTCGACTTCTACGAGGACGAGATCGAGCCGACGGCGCCCGGCCAGTCGCTCGGCCGGGTGCAGCGCGACGGCGCGCGGACCCTGGAGCGGCTGCGCGGCTGGATCGGGAAGACGCACGGGAAGCTCTTCGCGTTCCTTCATCTCTTCGAGCCGCACACGCCCTACGAGCCGCCGGAGCCGTACAAGAGCCGCTACCCGTCCGCCTATGACGGAGAGATCGCGCGGGCGGACGAGATCGTGGGAGATTTTCTCGAGTACCTGAAGAGCCAGGGGCTGTACGAGAAGACCGTCATCGTCTTTCTCTCCGATCACGGCGAGGGCTTGAACGACCACGGCGAGGAGGAGCACGGCGTCCTGCTCTACCGCGAGGCCATCCGTGTCCCGCTCCTCGTCAAGCTCCCGGGATCGCTCCGCGCCGGCGAAAGCGTCGCCTCTCCCGTGGCGTTGGTCGATGTTTTTCCAACTGTCGCCGCGGCCCTCGGGCTGAAAGCGCCAGCGGCGCTTCACGGTGTTTCCCTGCTCGCCGGCCGCGGAGCCGCCGGCTCGCGACGCGTCTACAGCGAAACGCTCTACCCGCGGCTGCATCTGGGCTGGAGCGATCTCGCGTCGCTCGAAGACGACCGGTATCAGTACATCGAGGCTCCCCGTCCGGAGCTGTACGACATGGTCGCCGACCCGCGGGAGAAGAAGGACCTCGCGGCCGGGCTGCCCCCCGCGTTCCGCTCCATGCGACTGGAGCTTTCGCGTCTCCCCCGCGCCCTGCAGGCGCCGGGCGCCTCGGACCCGGAGCGGGTCAAGAAGCTCGCGGCGCTCGGGTACATCAGCGCGACATCCGCGGGTCTCGCCGGCGCGAGCGCGAGCCTCCCCGATCCCAAGGACCGCGTCGGAGCCGTCGAGAAGTTGAAGACCGGCTACGGGCACCTCCAGGCGGGCCGCTACGCGCAAGCCGCTCTGATCTTCCGGGAGCTGCTGGCGGAGGACCCGGGGATGACGGACGTGTGGGGGATGCTCGCGCAGGCGGACCTGAAACTCGGCGACGAGCGGGAGGCCCTGAAGGCCCTGCAGCAATCGGCCCGGCTTTCTCCGAGCCCCGAGGCTCTCATGGCCCTGGCGGAGTTCTACCTGGAGACCGGTCAATACGACCTCGCGCGCCAGCACGTCCTCCTGGCGGGAGAAGGCGGAGCCGACACGCACGAGTCGCTGGCGCGAATCGCAGCCGCCGCGGGGGACTGGACGACGGCCGAGAGCGAGGCCGCGGCGGCGCTCAAGGAGTCCCCCGACCGGCGAGGCTCCCGGCTCATCGTGGCCCGCGTCCGGAGAGCGCATGGCGATCTGGCGGGGGCACTCGCGGAGCTGGAGGCCGTCCGGGACCTCTCAGAGAAAGGGAAACAGCCGCCGCTCTTCGGCTCGAGCTACTTGCGCGGGGACGTCCTGGCGCGCCTGGGCCGCTCGGCGGAAGCGGAAGCGGCTTTCCGCCAGGAGATCCGGGACTTTCCGGCCTCGCCGCCCGCCTGGACGGGACTGGCCATGCTCTACGCGAGTCAGGGGAAGGGGGATCAGGCGCTCGAGACACTCGGCGGTCTCGCGAGACTCAAGACGCCCGAGGCGCTCTCCGCGGCCGCCCGCACCTACGAAATCCTGGGGGATCACGACACCGCGGCACGCCTGCGGCGTGAGCTCCGGAAGGCCTTTCCGGAGGCCCGGGAGCGGCCGCAGGCCTCCGGGTAAGCGGGGCCGTCTCCGCCTGCGGGGAAGCTCGCGGTCCCGCGAGCCTCCCATCCCGATAAACGGTTGCGCGCCGGCCGGCGCGGGAGCAAGATACCCCGATGCGCGGCCGGTCCCGGTCTCTTCCGCTCGTTCTTTCTCTGCTCGCGCTGTGCCCCTTCCTCTCGGGCGCCGACAAGCCGAAGCCGAAGAAGGAGACGCCGGAGACGACCGTGCGGGAAGAGGCGACCGCCACGCTGATCGAAGTCCCCGTCAACGTCACCGACAAGGACGGGCGCCCCGTCGAGAACCTGAAGGCCGAGGACTTCGAGGTCTACGACGACGGCAAGAAGCAGGCCATCACGGGCTTCGAGGTGCTCGACGAGCGCGGAACGGTGATCCCGCCGGCGGCGGAGGAAGAGCCGATCAACCCCGCGGCGCGGCGTCATTTCCTGATCCTCTTCGATCTCTCCTTCGGGTCTCCGAGAGGGATCGTGAACGCGCGACGGGCCGCTCGGGACTTCGTCGTGAACCGCATGAAAGACCTGGATCGGGCGGCCGTCGCGACCTATTCGGTCGAGCACGGCCTGCGCCTGCTCGTGACGTTCTCCGGCGACCGTGCCCAGCTCGCCTCGGCCATCGACACGCTCGGCTTTCCGACGCTGGCGGAGAGGAGACCCGACCCGTTGAGCCTCGTCATCACCGAGCCGTCCCAGAGCAACTCGACCGGCTTCGCCTACATGACGAGCGCCAACTCCGCGGGGACCGAGCTCTCGCAGGCCGACAGCGTCCTTCAGGACGCCCTGGAGAACATGCAGGTGATGCGCGCCCGGAGCCAGCGCGCGATCTATCGGGACCGCGTGATCCGGCTGCTCGATTCCTTCGCCAAGATGGCGCGGGCGCTCGACGCGGTCCCGGGGCGCAAGCACATCCTCTACCTCTCGGAGGGATTCGACAGCCGGGAGCTCTCCGGTTCGACCGCCGAAGGGGGAGGCGCCACGGAGGCCGAATGGGTCCTCCGCGGCCAGTCCTGGAAGGTGGACTCGGACACCCGGTTCGGCAACTCCGGGCTCCAGGAGAAAATGAAGGGGGCCCTGGAGCTCTTCAACCGCTCCGATTGCATCATCCACGCGATCGACATCGGGGGGCTGCGCGCCGGATCCGATCCCGCCGGGGGCGTCTACAACACGGTCAACGGGCAGGAGGCCCTTTTCTACTTCTCGGACCAGACCGGCGGCGAGTTCCTGAGGAATGGGAACGACCTCGCGAGCTCCTTCGACAAGCTGCTGGAGCGCACGGGGCTGATCTACATCCTCGCCTTCCAGCCGGTGCGGGTCCCGGAGAACGGGAAGTTCCATCCGATCAAGGTGAAGGTGAAGAACGCGAGTTACCGCCTCTCGCACCGAACCGGCTACTACGAGCCGAAATCGCAGAAGACCCTGAGCCCGATCGAGAAGACGCTGGCGCAATCCGAAGCGATCACCGCGGCCCTTCCGAAGACCGACATCCCGACCTGGGTTCTCGCGACGCCGCTGCCGCCGCGGGACGGGCTCTCGCGCGTGCCGGTGATCGTGGAGATCCCCGGCGACCGCTTGCTCGCCAGGCACGATTCTCCCAACATGAACGTGGACATCTTCGTCTACGCCATCGACAAGCAGGGGAGGACCCACGACTACCTGGTGCAGCCCGTCGGGATCGAGCTCTCCAAGGCGGCGGCGACGCTCTCTCACGGAGGCATCAAGTACTACGGGCTGCTCAACCTGGCGCCGGGCGATTACACGCTGCGGACGCTCGTGCGCGACAACGAGACGGGACGCTTCGGTGTGAGCGTGACTCCGGTCAGAGTGCCGTCCGGAACCGAGCCCCTGTCGCTCCCCCCGCTCTTTCTCGAGGAGGGGCGGCAGTGGATCATGATCAAGGGAAAGCCTCGCAACGAGGCGGACGCGTCGGCCGAGTATCCCTTCGCCATCGGCGGAGATTCCTTCGTTCCGTCGGCGCTCGCGGGAATCAAGAACGGCGAGAAGACCCGGGTCTGCCTGATTGCCTACAACTTCTCCCCGACCGACGACGCCATCGGGTACAGCGGACGGATCCTGGGCGTGGACGGCCAGCCGCACGGCAAGCTCGACCTGAAGCTGCTGGAGGCCTCGGACGCGGAGCGCCAGAACGCGCGCAAGCTCCTGCTGGAGTTCCGCCCTTCCGGACTCGATCCGGGCCGATACGCGCTGATCGTCAAGCTCCAGGACGCCCGGACGGGCAAGAGCACCGAGTCCTCCGCCACCTTCGACGTCCCCTAGGTCCCGCGGATCTTTTTCCGCCATACTGCGTCATCCCTCCCTCGACGTGTCGCTCCGGACACGCCTTCGGTCGGGCTTCCTTGTCTGGCGAAAAAATCTCTCGCGGGACCGGCCGTCTCACAGCTCTCGGAGGTCGCGCCCGGTCATCTCCCCGGGAACCGGCAATCCCTGAAGGCCGAGGATCGTCGGCGCGACATCCGCCAGCGCGCCGCCGGGGCGCAAATCGGCCGCGCCGTCGTTGACGAGGATGAGCGGGACGGGATTCGTGGTGTGGGCGGTATGGGGCTGGCCCGTTTCGGGATCGAGCATCTGCTCGGCGTTGCCGTGGTCCGCCGTCATGAGGAGGACGGCGCCCGCCTGCGCGCAGGCGTCCTCGAGCCTGGCGAAGCACCCGTCGAGAGTCTCGATCGCCTTCACCGTCTCGGGGATCTTCCCGGTGTGCCCGACCATGTCGGCGTTGGCGAAGTTCACGACGAGCGCGTCGAACGAGCGCCTCTCGATGGCGGCGACGGCCTCCCGCGTGATCTCTCCGGCGCTCATCTCCGGATGGAGGTCGTAGGTCGCTCCGCGCCAGGAGGGGACGAGCACGCGCGCCTCGCCGGGGAACGCCTTTTCGACTCCGCCGTTGAAGAAGTAGGTCACGTGGGCGTACTTCTCCGTTTCCGCCAGCCTCAGGTTCCGGACGCCGTGGTCCGCCCAGGCCGAGGCCAGGATTCCGTCGAGAACGAGCGGAGGAAAGGCGACCGGGAGCGTGAATTCCTTCTTGTATCGCGTGAAGCAGACGAACGCGAGGGAGAGGCGGTCGCCCCGCTTGAATTCGGAAAACTCCGGCTCGGTCAGCGCCCGCGTCAACTGCCTCGCGCGGTCGGCCCGGAAATTGAAGAAAATCGCCGCGTCCCCGCCGGCCATCGCGCGCGGCGGACTCCCCGTTCGGCCGATGACGGTCGGCCGGAGGAACTCATCGCTCTCCCCTCGGGAATAGGCGTTCTCGACCGCTTCCCGCGCGCTCGACGCTCTCTCGCCGCTCCCGGCGACGAGCGCCGCGTAGGCCGCCGCGACGCGGTCCCAGCGTGCGTCCCGGTCCATCGCGTAGTAGCGGCCGGTCACCGTTCCGATCTCTCCGCCGGTCCTGGCCAGGACATCCTCAAGGTTCCCGATGTAGCGAAGGGCGGACCGGGGCGGGGTGTCGCGCCCGTCGGTGAAGACGTGCACCACGACGCGGGGGACTCGCTGCCTCCGCGCCATGTCGAGCAGGCCGAAGAGGTGACGCTCGTGCGAGTGCACGCCGCCGTCGGAGAGGAGGCCCAGCAGGTGCAGCGCCGCGCCCGGCCGGATCGCCCGCTCCATCGCTTCGAGCAGCGCCGGGTTCCGGGAGAAGGAACCGTCGGCGAGCGCCCGATCGATCCGCAGCAGGTCCTGGGGAACGATCCTGCCCGCTCCCAGGTTGAGGTGGCCGACTTCCGAGTTGCCCATCAGCCCCGGCGGGAGTCCGACCGCCTCTCCCGAGGCTTCCAGGGTCGTCCGCGGGTACCGCCGGCGCCACCGATCGAACGTCGGAGTGTCGGCGAGCGTGATGGCGTTGCCCGGCGAAGGAGGCGCTTCCCCCCATCCGTCGCAGATCAGCAGGATCACGGTCCTGGGTCGCACGAGGGAACGCTACCTCAAGTGCGTGGCCGGCCCATCGTTGTCGCCGGAGCCGGTCGCCGCGACGGAACGATCGGGGTTAAGCTAATCCCATGCGTTACGTTCACCACGGTTCCCGGCTCGCCCTGTGTCTCGCCCTCGCCCTGGGTTCCTCCGCTCCCGCCCCGGCCCAGAAGGACGGTGGCGTCGTCCAGGAGAAGGCGTCCGTCACGGTCATCGAGGTCCCGGTCAACGTCCTCGGGAAGGACGGCAAGCCGCTCGCGGGACTGACGGCGGCGGACTTCGAGCTCTACGACAACGGCAAGAAACAGGAGATCACCGGCTTCGAGGTCGCCAATCTCCGTCCTCCCGCGGCCGAAGGCGCCAACCTGTTTCCGGAGCCGCCTCCGGCGGCGGCGCGCCGGCACTGGTTCCTCGTTTTCGATCTTTCCTACGCGAGCCCGTCGGCCCTCATCCGCGCCCGGGAGGGAGCAGCCGCTCTCGTCGAGAAGGAGATGGGCCCGAGCGACCTCGCCGGGGTCGCGACCCTCTCGATCGAGAAGGGATGGAAGCTCGTGGAGAACTTCACGAGCGATCGCGTGCAGCTGCGCCATGCCATCGACAACCTCGGGCTGGTCAAGGAGGGGATTCGGACCAGCGACCCGCTCTCCTTCGCCTTCGTGCAGCCCGGCGAGCTGCAGGAGGCGGCCCCGCAGTCGGAGAAGGAGGCGGCCATCAAGGAGTACTTCGCCGACGCGGCGCGGATGCAGCAGAGCGCCAACGACCAGCGCGAGCGGGGGCGGATCGCGACGCACCTCTCCTCGCTCGGCCAGATCGCGCGGGTCCTGGACTCCGTGCGCGGCCGCAAGTACGTCCTCCTCTTCTCCGAGGGGTTCGAGAACCGGATGCTGATGGGCAACGCGGGCCAGACCGCGAAGCCCCTGGGCCAGATCGACGCGACGCAGGACTCCTCCGCCGAGTCCTCGATCTCCGGGCAGACCTGGAAGATCGACAGCGACGCGCGGTTCGGCAGCTCGGCGACGCGGGGGGTCCTCGAGAACGCCCTGTCCGGCTTCCGGCGCGCGGACGTCGTTCTTGACACGATCGACATCAGCGGGCTGCGCGCCGAGGGGGAGGTCACCCGGCGCGCCGGGAGCGGGGCCGACGCGCTCTTCACGATGGCGAAGGAGACCAACGGGGATTTCATCCGCAACGCGAACCAGCTCTCCGGCGACCTCAAGCAGTTGATCGAGCGCACGGACGTCGTGTACGTCCTGGCCTTCCAGCCGAAGGAGCTTTCCAAGCCGGGCGCGTTCCACGAACTGAAGGTCAAGGTCCGGGTGCCGTCGTCGAAGATCTCGGCGCGCTCCGGCTATTACGAGCCCAAGCCCTACCGGAACCTCACGCCCATGGAGCGGGTGCTCGCTTCCGGGGATCTCCTCTCGAGCGGCGGCGGAGTCTCCCAGCTGCCCGTCAGCATGCTCGCGGCGCCGTTCGCCACGGCCGGGAAGGTGGCCCAGGTCCCCGTGATCCTGGAGATCCCCGGCAAGGCGCTTCTCGAGGGGGACACGAGCCCGGTGACGGGGGTCCTCGTCTACGTCTACGCGAGCGATTCCCGCGGAGTCCTGACGGATTACCTGACGCAGGAGATCACGCTCGATTTGAAGCTCGCCCGTGCGAAGCTCGAATCCGGAGGGATCAAGTACTACGGGACGCTCTTCCTTCCTCCGGGCCAGTACACGCTGCGCACGCTCGTGCGCAACGCGTTTACCGGGCGCTCCGCCCTCTCCACCGCTGCCCTGACGGTTCCCGCGACGCCCGGAGGGGATCCCACCGTTCTTCCCTTTTTCCTCCAGGATCCCGCGGCCCCCTGGGCGATGGTCAAGACGAACCCCCGGCCCAACGCGTCCGCGCCCGCGCTCGAGTATCCCTTCGCCATCGCGGGGGAGGCCTTCATTCCCTCGGCGCGGCCCGTGGTACCCGGAGGGTCGGCCGCGCAAGTTGCCGTCGTGACATACAACTTCTCTCCGGGATCCGACCCGCTTCAGGTCGTTCCCGAGATCCTGGGTCCGGACGGCAAGCCGCGCAAGGCCGACATCCAGGTCGTGCGCCGCTCGGACCGGGAGCGAGGAGGCGCGCGAACCGTGCTGCTCTCCTTCAAGCCGGAGGGACTCGAGCCGGGCCGCTACGCTCTGCGCGTGCGCGTCACGGATCGCGCCCAGAAGACCGCCGAGGCGTCGGACGCGTTCGAGGTCGTAAAGCCCTGATCCGCTTCGGGGATGCCGGTTGGAGGGTCGGCCGCGCCGCGGCTCAGTGGCCCCGGTTCGGGTACGTCGAAAGGACTCGCAGGACCTCGCCGACGTTTCGAGCCTCCGCGAAGGATCCGCGGGGCGTGTGCGGCTCATCCCCGTCGAAGACCTCGGAGATGGAACCCATGCCCGCCTCCCGCACGTGCAGCCGGAGCCTCTCGAGCCAGCCCCACAGGTCCTGGCGGGTCTCGGCCGTCTGACCGAGGACCCGGAAGTGCGCGTCGGCGAAGGCCCCCAGGAGCCAGGGCCATGCCGCTCCCTGGTGCAGCGCGCGGGCATTCTCGCCGGGCGACGCGGCGCCGCGCCCGCGATAGCGGGGGTCGGCCGGATCGAGTGTGCGCAGCCCGAATGGGGTCAGAAGACGCTTGCGCACGGTCCAGTAGACCGAGCGGGCGCGGTGGGGCGGGAGGAGGTCCTCCGACAGCGACACGGCGAAGATCTGGTTGGGCCGGATGCTCGGATCGGAGCCGTCCGGGCCGACCACGTCGTAGAGCCGCTCGTCGTCGACCGACCAGAAGACGTCGTTGAAGCGCCTGGCCACGTGCCAGGCCTGCGACTCGAGCTCCCGCGCGCGCGTGTTCTCCTCCGCGATCCTCTCCAGCCGCGCGGCGGCCTTGAGCGCCGCGTGCCAGAGCGCGTTGACCTCCACGGCGCGGCCGTAGCGCGGCGTGACGGGCTCTCCATCTGCGATCGCGTTCATCCAGGTCAGGGGCTGGCCCGGCAGGACTCCGCTCATCAGCCCGTCCGGTCCGACGGAGATCCCGGGCCGCTCTCCTCTGCGGTAGGAGGAGAGAACGGACCGGACCGCGCCGAGCAGCGGCGTCGGGCGGCTCGGGTCGCGCCGCTGGCGCGTGAACCACTCGACGGCGAGGATGAACCAGAGAGGGCCGTCGCTCGACGCGAACTCCGCCGGCATTGTCGGAGCGCGTAGCCCGGCAACGAGCCGGGCCGCCGCGGCGTTGACGACCCGGGCGGCTCCCGCGTAACGCGCCGTGGCGAGGGTGAGCCCGGGGACCGAGACCATGTTGTCCCGCCCCCGCGCCATCGGCTCCGGGTAGCCGCGCACGATCGAGCCGTCGAGGCTGTCGCCGTCCACGAGAAAGACCTCGGCGCGGCTCGCGAGCTCGTCAAACAGCGGATCGTCCGTTGCCCGGAACGCCTGCCGGCGCCGGCGCTCGGCTTCGAGAAGCTGGGACGGGTCCGTCGAGACCTCCTCGCACGAGAAGACGAGGTAGGCCTCCTTTCCCGGGGCCAGGGTCCAGTCCCACGCGACCGGCCCCCAGGTCTCGTCGTCGGCCACGCGCTGGGAGGGCCGCGCGGCCGGAACGAACCGGGAGACGTCCACTGTCCGGGCGCCGGCACCGCGGACATAGACGCGGGAAAGCGAGGAAAGCGAGCCGATCCAGGCGGCGTCTCCCCGGACCTCGACGGAGCCGTCCAGTGCCCCCGAGGTCGAGCGCCCGCTGACGCGCAGGAGCGGGCGCGACCGCATCTCGACAGGGCCGGGTCCCCGGTTGGCGTACCGCGCGATGGCGATGGAGCGCCCGCGCACGAGGCCAAGGGTCCGCTCGATCGAGAACCTCTCCGTCTCGTACCGCCAGGTCGGAAATGGCTCGAGGGAGAAGCGCGCCAGACAGCGGCCGGAGATCACCATCGCCTCCCCGTCGGACGCGACGAGCTCATCGCACCCCGCGACGAGGGGGTAGAAGTCCGGTGACGGAGAGGGGGGCGCGTACCAGCCGTGGTAACGCCGCAGGCTCGGCCCTCCCGCGGTTCCGCAGGCGAATCCGCCGAGCCCGTCCGTCTCCAACCACTCCAGGGAGAAACCGAGGCCGCCCGCGTCGAGGGCCTCGCCCGCCCATGCGAGCGGATCCTGAGACACCAGCGTCGCTCTCTCCGACCCGGCTTCCACGGCGCGCCATTCTCTCAGATTGCCGGCTCGGGAGGTCTCGGAGGGTGTTTCCCGTTTTCACGCTGATGGGCCTCGCCACGTTTCCTGGAACCTGAAACTTGAAACTGAAACGAGAAGAATCGAACCGCTCCATCTCCTTCGCCGCGCGTAATAAGATCGGGAAGGTTGCGAAAGTGAGGGAGCCGTTGAGCACCGTCCGCAAGTCCGTCGACGAGTTGTGCGTGGACACGATCCGGACGCTCGCGATCGACGCCGTCCAGAAGGCCGAGTCCGGACATCCCGGACTTCCGTTGGGCGCCGCTCCGATGGCCTACGTGCTCTGGCAGAGACATCTGAAGCACAACCCTCGCGACCCCGGCTGGCCGGACCGGGACCGGTTCGTGCTTTCGGCCGGCCACGGCTGCATGCTTCTCTACTGCCTCCTGCATCTGACCGGCTACGACCTGACGACGGAGGACCTGAAATCATTCCGCCAGTGGGGGAGCCGGACGCCCGGCCATCCCGAATGGCTCCTGACGCCGGGAGTCGAAGCCACGACCGGTCCCCTTGGCCAGGGGACGGCCAACGCGATCGGCATGGCGATCGCCGAACGGGCGCTCGCCGCGCGGTTCAACCGCTCCGGCCACGACATCGTCGACCACCGGACCTTCGCCATCGTCTCCGACGGCGACCTGATGGAAGGCATCTCCGCCGAGGCGTCGTCGCTGGCCGGGCACCTCGGTCTTTCCAAGCTGACGTTCCTCTACGACTGCAACCACGTCACGCTCGACGGCCCCACCTCCATGGCGTTCACGGAGGACGTCGGTCGCCGGTACGAGGCCTATGGCTGGCAGGTCCTGCGCGTGGAGGACGGCGACGCGGACCTCGACGGGATCGACGCGGCTCTGGAGAAGGCGAAGCTCGAGCGGAGCCGCCCGACGATCATCATCGTCCGCACGACGCTCGGCTTCGGGTCGCCGCACAAGGCGGGCATGTCGGAGGCGCACGGGAGCCCGCTCGGCGCGGAAGAGGTCGCCCTGACCAAGAAGGCCCTCGGCTGGGAGTGGACGGAGCCGTTCTTCGTGCCTTCGGAGGCCCTCGAGCATTTCCGCGAGGCGGTCGCGCGCGGAAAGAAGGAGCAGCAGGAGTGGGAGCGGCGCTTCTCCGAGTACGAGAAGGCGTTTCCCGAGCTCGCGTCCGAGTGGCGGCGGCGCGCCGCGGGCGCCCTTCCGGATGGGTGGGATGCCGACCTGCCGGTCTTCCAGGCCGGCGAGAAAGAGGCCACCCGCACCGCCGCCGGCAAGGTCGAGAACGCGATCGCGGCGAGGCTGCCGGAGCTCCTCGGCGGGGACGCGGACCTGGGAGTCTCGACGAACACGCCGTTGAAGAAGGACGGCGACTTCGACGGGCAGACGGGGTCCGGGCGCAACTTCCATTTCGGAGTGCGGGAGCTTGCCATGGCGGGGATCGCCAACGGCATGGCGTATCACGGCGGCGTCCGGCCGTTCGTCGCGACGTTCTTCTGTTTCTCCGACTACATGCGCCCTTCCATTCGCCTGGCGGCCTTGAACGAGCTGCCGGTCATCTTCGTCTGGACGCACGACTCCATCGGCCTCGGCGAGGATGGTCCCACCCACCAGCCGGTCGAGCACCTCATGTCACTCCGGGCGATGCCGGGGTTCACTCTCATCCGTCCCGCCGACGCCAACGAGGCGCGGGAAGCGTGGCGGGCGGCGGTCCGGCGCGGCGACGGCCCCGTCGGGCTGGTCCTCTCGCGCCAGAAGCTCCCCGTCTTCGACCGCGAGAAGCTCGCTTCGGCCGAGGGAGTCTCGCGGGGAGCGTATGTCCTCGCGGAGGCGTCGGCGATCCCCGCCCGGATCGTCCTGATCGGGACCGGCTCGGAAGTTGCCCTGGCACTCCAGGCGCGGGAGAGCCTCGAGGCCGACGGCATCCCGACGCGTGTCGTGTCCATGCCCTCCTGGGAGCTCTTCGACCGCGAGCCGACGGAATACCGTGAGCGGGTGCTGCCCGCCGCGGTCCCGGCCCGCCTCGCGGTGGAGGCCGGAGTCTCCCTGGGCTGGAAGAGATATGTCGGAGACGGCGGGGACTCGGTCAGCCTCGACCGGTACGGGGCGTCCGCCCCGGGGGAGACGGTCTTGAAGGAGCTCGGCTTCAGCGTGGAGAACGTGGTGAAACGGGCGAAGGCCCTGCTGTGAAGATCGCGGTCGGCTGCGATCACGCCGGTTTCGCCTTGAAGGGCGAGATCGCGGCTCAGCTTGCGGCGGCGGGCCACCGCGTCGAGGACGTCGGCGCGTACGACGCGAGCCCGTCGGACTATCCCGATTTCGCGCTGCGTGTCGGGGTGGCCGTGGTTTCGGGGGGGTGCGAGCGGGGGATCCTCGTCTGCGGCAGCGGCGTCGGGGCCTCCATCGCGGCGAACAAGATCCCGGGGATCCGGGCCGCCCTCTGCCACGACACGTTCTCGGCCCGCCAGGGGGTCGAGGACGACGACATGAACGTCCTCTGCCTCGGAGCCCGGGTCATCGGCCCGGAGCTCGCGCAAGAGGTCCTGCGCGCGTTCCTCGCCGCGCGGTTCTCCGGCGCCGAGCGGCACGTCCGCCGCGTCGGCAAGATCAGGGCGATCGAGGAGGAGGCCCGCCGGGGAGCCTTCGATCGCGAACAAGGGAGGCCCGTATGAGCGACAACCCGGTCCGGAGACTGAAGGATCTCGGCCAGAGCGTCTGGTACGACTACATCCGGCGCGACCTGTTGACGGGCGGAGGGCTCGAGAAGCTCATCCGCGAGGACGGGGTCTCGGGGATGACTTCGAACCCGACGATCTTCCAGAAGGCGATCGCCGAGACGGAGCTGTACGACGACGACATCCGCCGCCTCGCGGGGGAGGGGAAGGCCACCGCCGCGGTCTTCGAGGGCCTGGCCGTGGCCGACGTCCAGCGCGCGGCCGACATCTTCCGGCCGGTCTACGACGAGAACAACGGGAACGACGGATTCGTCTCGATCGAGGTGGGGCCGCGCCTGGCGCTCGATACGCAGGGCACCATCCTCGAAGCGCGCCGCCTCTGGAAGGAGTGCGGCCGTCCCAACGTCATGGTGAAGATCCCGGGGACGGGGCCCGGCATCCCGGCGATCCGGCAGTGCCTGGCGGAGGGAATCAACATCAACATCACGCTCCTCTTCTCTGTTTCCCGCTACCGCGAGGTGATGGAGGCGTACCTGTCCGCGATGGAGGAGCGCGTCACGGCGGGCAAGCCGGTCGAGTCGCTCCGCTCGGTCGCGAGCTTCTTCGTGAGCCGCGTGGACACCAACGCCGACAGGAAGCTCGACGCGAAGGCGAAGGACGAGGGGTCCTCGCCGGCGGACCGCGAGCTCGCGCGCGGGATCCGGGGGAAGCTCGGGATCGCCAACGCCCGGGTCGCCTATGCCGCCTTCGAGGAGACGTTTCGTGCGCCGCGCTTCGCGCGGCTCGCGAAGAGCGGCGTCGCTCTCCAGCGGCCGCTCTGGGCCTCCACCTCCACGAAGGACCCGGTCTATCCCGACCTCTATTACGTCGAAGCGCTCGTGGCCCCCGACTCGGTGGATACGATTCCTCCGGAGACCCTGGAGGCCTATCGCGACCACGGCGATCCGAAAGTGCGGATCCGCGAAGACCTGGCGGGGGCCCGGGAGGTCTTCCGGGGCCTCGCCCGCCTCGGCATCGACGAGGACCGGATCTTCCGGGAGCTGGAGGAGGAAGGGGTCAAGAAGTTCTCGGACTCCTTCGACGCGCTCTTGAAAGCGCTCGAGGAAAAAGAGAAGGCCGTGAGGGTCGCCTGAGACTCGAGCTTGCCGGCGGCCGGACCTCCTACCGCGGCGCGCTCGAGCCCCTCTCGCGGGCGGGCCACCCGGCGGCGCATTTCGAGATCGAAGACGCGCTGGACCTCGGTGCGGAGATGTTCCGCCGGGAATTCGCGACCGCGGTGGCGGGGAAGCTCCTCGGCATCAAACCGTTCGATCAACCCAACGTGCAGGAGGCCAAGGACCGCACCAACGAGATCCTCGAGGGACGGGAGGCGGAAAGCGCCCGGCGGGACGCGGCGCCGATGAACGCCGATGCCCTGCCAGGATTGCTCGGTTCGCTGAAGCCTGGAGACTACTTCGCGATCACGGCGTACATCGCGGCGACGCGCGAGAACGAGAGGGCCTTGAACCGGGTCCGTCTGAGGGTCCGGGACGCGAAGAGAGTGGCAACGATGGTCGGATTCGGGCCGCGCTTCCTTGATTCGACCGGGCAGCTCCACAAGGGGGGGCCGGACACGGGGGTCTTCCTTCAGATCACGGCCGGAGCCGAGGCGGCGGTGCCGATCCCCGGAAGACCCTACGGATTCGAGGATGTCGTCGCCGCGCAGGCGGCCGGCGACCTCGCGGCCCTGCGTTCGCGCGGCCGCCGCGCCCTTCGGGTCCATCTTCCGGAGTCGGCCGCGGGCCTCGAAGCGCTCGAGGCCGCCGTCGCAAAGGCACTGGGGACTCTCGACCCGCGCCCCTCGATCCTCGACTCCAGCGGGAGGTCGGCATGAGACTCGGATTCGTCGGACTCGGGAAGATGGGCGGAAACATGGTCGCGCGCCTGCTCGCGGGGGGGCACGCGATCGTCGCCTACGCGCGCGGCGAGGACTCGATCCGCCAGGCCGAATCGCGGGGGGCCGTTGGCGCGCGCTCCCTGGAGGAGCTGGTCGGGAAGCTCCCGCCGCCGAGGGTCGTGTGGCTCATGATCCCCGCCGGCAAGCCGGTCGAAGACTCGATCACGCGGCTGGCAGGGCTGCTCTCTCCCAACGATGTCGTCGTGGACGGCGGAAACTCCCGTTTCTCGGATTCCGCGCGCCGCGCCTCGGACCTCGCGGCCCGGGGGATCGGGTTCCTGGATGCGGGGACCTCCGGCGGCGTGTGGGGATTGAAGAACGGCTATTGCCTCATGGTGGGAGGCAAGGCGGAACACTTCCGGATGGCCGAGCCCGCCCTGGCGACCCTGGCGCCCCCGGACGGCTACGCGCACGTCGGTCCCGCGGGAGCCGGGCACTACGTCAAGATGGTGCACAACGCGGTCGAATACGCGATGCTCCAGGGGTACGGGGAAGGATTCGAGATGCTCCAGGCCTCCGGATACGACCTCGATCTGTTCCAGGTCGCGCGGCTCTGGACCCACGCCTCCGTCGTCCGCTCGTGGCTCCTCGATCTGCTCGTGCGCGCTCTCGAGCAGGACCCGAAGCTTGCGGACATCCGCGGCTACGTCGACGACTCGGGGGAGGGGCGGTGGACGCTGCACGAGGCGATCGAGCGCGCCGTCCCGATGCCGGCGCTCGCCGACGCGCTCTTCGCGCGCTTCTCGTCCCGCCAGAAGGAGTCCTTCGCCGCGAAGATCATCGCGGCGCTGCGGAACCAGTTCGGCGGCCACGCGGTCAAGCCCGAATGAGAGAGACTGCCGACGCGGCTCCGGAGCCGCCGGCCCCGGAGGCCGTGAGCGAAGCCGAAGAGAAGATCCGGCCCCCGTGCACTCTCGTCATCTTCGGCGCCTCGGGAGACCTGACGCGCCGTCTGCTCGCGCCGGCCATCGCGCATCTCTCGCGCGACGGCGCGATCTCGCCGGAGTTCGCCATCATCGGACTTGCCCGGACTTACTACGAGGACCAGGAATTCCGCAAGTACCTGGAGGGCGGCGCGAGGGAGTTCACGCCTCCCGCGCAGGGGAGGCCGGGCGACCTCCCGGCGACCATTCAATACATCGCCGGGGACTTCGGCGATGCCGCCCTGTACGAGAGGTTGAAGTCCGCGATCGAGAAGATCGAGAACAAGCGCGGGAATCAGCGCAACCGGATCTTCTATCTGGCGACGCCTCCGGAAGCCGACCCCATGATCGTGAAGGCTCTCGGCGACAGCGGGCTCGCACGTCCGGAGAAGGGGTGGGCGCGCGTCGTCGTGGAAAAGCCGTTCGGGCACGACCTCGAATCGGGACGGCGCCTGAACGCCGATCTGGCGACGGTCTTTGTCGAGCGACAGATCTATCGCATCGACCACTACCTCGGGAAGGAGACCGTCCAGAACATCTTCGTGCTGCGCTTCGCCAACGGGGTCTTCGAGCCCCTCTGGAACAACCGCTACGTGGACCACGTGCAGATCGCCGTCGCGGAGTCGGTCGGCGTGGAGCACCGCGCCGGGTTCTACGAGGGGGCGGGCGTCATTCGCGATATGTTCCAGAATCATCTTCTCCAGTTGCTCTGCCTGACCGCGATGGAGCCTCCCGTCGCCTTCGAGGCGGATGCCGTGCGCGCGGAGAAGGTCAAGGTTCTCCAGTCGATCCGGCCGTTTCGCGGGGAGGAGATCGACGATTGGGCGGTGCGGGGCCAGTACGGGCCCGGCGTCGTCGGAGGCAAGACCGTGCCCGGCTACCGCTCCGAGCAGAAGGTGAAGCCGGATTCCGGGACGGCCACGTACGCGGCGGTCCGCTTCTCGATCGACAACTGGAGATGGGCGGGGGTCCCTTTCTACGTCCGGTCTGGCAAGAGGCTGGCGGAGAGGGTCTCCGAGATCGCGATCGAGTTCAAGAGAGTGCCGCACCCTCTCTTCTCGCGCGCGGCCGGCATGCTCAACCCAAACGTCCTGCGCCTGCGCATCCAGCCCGACGAGGGCGTGTCCCTGAAATTCGACGCGAAGATTCCCGGTACGAAGCTCCAGGTCCAATCGGTCTACATGGACTTCCCGTATTCGAAGCTCGGCGCGCCCATCCAGGGAGGATACGAGCGGCTCCTGCTCGACGTCACCCACGGCGACCAGACGCTCTTCACGCGGGGCGACGAGGTCGAGAACGCCTGGCGCGTCGTGATGCCGATCCTGAACGCATGGGAGAAGAAGCCGGCGACGGACTTCTTCCCCAACTATTCCGCCGGGACGTGGGGGCCGGAGGCCGCCGACAAGTTCCTCGAGAGGGAGGGGCGCCGCTGGAGAACGTTGTAGGAGGGGGAGAGGTGTCAGGGAAGAGGTGTCGGGTGAAAGGCAGGTGTCAGGTGTCAGGTGTCGGGTGCCAGGTTGAGGCCGGAAGCGGGCGCCCGCCTCTGACACCTGAGACCTGGCCCCTGACACCTGCATCTCCCCTGGCACCTTCAACCTGACGCCTGTCTGCTCTCGTGAAGAGCGCCGATCGGGCCGCCGCGATTCTTGAGGTTGCCGTTCTTCCGGACGCGAGGGCCCTCGCAGAGGCCGGAGCCCGCGAGTTTGCCCGGGCCGCGGCCGACGCGGTGGCGGATCACGGAGTGTTCCGGGTGGCTCTGGCGGGAGGGGCGACGCCGCGCGAGACGTACCGGCGACTGACGCGTTCTCCCTACCGGAGGTCGGTCCGGTGGGAACGGGTCCGTTTCTTCTTCGGGGACGAGCGGTGCGTGCCGCCAGACAACGAGAGGTCGAACTACCGGATGGCCCGGGAGGCCCTGCTCGAGCCGCTCGGGATCGCGCCCCGGCGGATCTTCCGGATGAAAGGGGAGCTGGAGCCGGGGCCGGCGGCGGGCGATTACGAGAGCGTCCTGCGCAGGGAGTTCCGGGGTCGCCCGGCCCGGCTGGACCTGGTCCTCCTTGGCCTCGGCCCGGACGGGCACGTGGCATCGCTCTTCCCCGGCACGTCAGCCCTCGGCGAGGGCCGGCGCCTTGTTGTTGCCAATTCTGTCGAGAAGTTCGCGGAATGGCGCCTCACGCTGACGTACCGTGCGATCAACGCGGCCCGGAGGGTCGTCTTCCTCGTATCGGGCGTCGAGAAGGCCGCGCCTCTCGCGAAGATCCTGCAGAGGCGTCGTGGCTGGCGGGACCTGCCGGCGTCGAGCGTCTCACCCCGGCGCGGGACGCTGCTGTGGCTGCTCGAAGAGGCCGCCGCTTCGAGATTGTAGTCTCAGGTTTCAAGTTTCAGGTTTCAGGTCCAGATACCAAGGTCGCCTCTTGAAACTTGAAACCTGAAACCTGAAACTCGGCTCTAGCCGCCCTCCGCGGCGGCCTTGCCCGCCTTGGACTGGGCGATGATCTTCTCCTGGCTCGCGTGCGGGACCTCGGCGTAATGCGAGAACTCCAGGTGAAAGGAGCCGCGACCCTGCGTGATGGACCGGAGCTGGGCGCCGTAGGTCAGCATTTCCCCCATCGGCGCCTGAGCGCGGATGATCGTGTCGTCCACTCCGGTCTCCATCCCCTGGACGTGTCCGCGCCGCGAGGAGAGGTCCCCCATGAGGTCTCCGACGTACTCATTGGGCGCGGAGACCTCCACGTTCATGATCGGCTCGAGAAGCGTCGGCTTCGCCTTCTCCATCGCTTCCTTGTAGGCGAGGGCGCCGGCGAGCTTGAACGCCAGCTCCGAGGAGTCCACGTCGTGGTACTGGCCGTCGTAGAGGATCACGCGGAAGTCCACCATCGGGTAGCCGGCGAGGTACCCCTTGCGCCGCACCTCCTGGATCCCCTTCTCGACGGCCGGGATGAAGTTTCGCGGGATCGAGCCGCCGTAGATGTCGTCCACGAACTCGAAGTCGGAGCCGCGCGGCAGAGGCTCGACGCGGATCTTGCAGTCGGCGAACTGGCCGTGTCCCCCCGTCTGCTTCTTGTGGCGGCCGTGCGCCTCGGCCTTGCGGGTGATCGTCTCGCGGTACGGGACCTTCGGAGGGTGCAGGATCACTTCGACCGCGTAGCGTTTCCTCAGTCTCGCCACCGCGATCTCGACGTGGAGCTGCGAGGCGCCGGCCAGGTGGAACTCCTTGGTCTCCTCGTCCCGCTGGAAGTGGAGCGAGGGGTCCTCCTCGATCAGCTTGTGCAGGGCCGTCGAGATCTTGTCCTCGTCCCCCTTCGCCTTCGGCTCAATGGCGTAGGCGATGGAGGCCTCGGGGACGACGAGCCTCGGCAGGACGACGGGGTAGTCCTTGGTCGTCAGCGTGTCGCCGGTCATCGTCTCCTTCAACTTCGCCACGGCGACGATGTCGCCGGCCTTCGCCTCAGGGACGTTGACGTGCTCCTTCCCCTGCGGCAGGAAGAGCCCGGAGAACCGCTCGGGCATGCCGCGGGAGGCGTTCCAGTAGTTGCCGTCGGACTGGAAGTGCCCGGAGCGCACGCGCATGTAGGTGATGCGGCCGGCAAACGGGTCGGAGACCGTCTTGAAGACCTGCGCCACGGCGTGGTCCTTCTCGTTGGTGAAGACCTTGACCGGCTTCTCGTCTTTTCCCGTTCCTTCGACCGTCGAGCCCTCGGGCGAGGGGAGCAGACCCACGCAGGCGTCGAGGATCCGGAGGGCTCCGACCCCGAGGTTGGAGGAGGTGCAGAGCACCGGAAAGATCTTCCGCGCCGCGATCTCCTTCCTCAATCCCGGAAGGATGTCGGCGGCCTCGAGCGTCCCCTGGGCGAAGAACTTCTCCATGAGCTCGTCTTCCCCCTCCGCGACCATCTCGACGAGCTTCTCGTGCTCGCCGTGCGCCCTTTCGGAGAGGTTCGCCGGAATCGGCCCGTCCGCGCGCTTTCCGCCTTCGTTGATGTGTCCCTCCATGCGGACGAGGTCCACGGTCCCCTTGAAGTCCTTCTCTTCGCCGATCGGGATCTGCAGCGCGACCACCTCACGCCCGAACTTCTTCTGAAGCGACTCCATCGACCTGTCGAAGGAGGCTCGCTCGCGGTCCATGCGGTTCACAACGAACAGGACCGGCCGCTGGAATTCCTTCGCGAACTTCCACATCTTCTCGGTCTGGACTTCCACGCCCGAAACGGCGTCGCACACGATCAGGACGGAGTCGGCCGCTGAGACGGCCGCCCGCGCCTCGGGAGCGAAGATGCCGTAGCCGGGGGCGTCCAGAAAGGTGATCCGCGTGTCCCGGTGGATCGCGTGGGCGCAGGCGAGGTTGATCGAGATCTTCCGTTCGATTTCCTCGGTGTCGAAGTCGGTGGGACAGGTGCCATCCTCGATCCGGCCCGGCCGCGTGGTCGAGCCCGCAGCGTAGAGCAGCGCGGCGACGAGCGTGGTCTTGCCGACCGTGTTGTGGCCGACGACGGCGATGTTCCTCAATTCCGGAGCCGAAAGGATTTTCATGGCCCGGGATTATATTCGGGGCCGGAAACGGGAAGTCGGAAACCGGAAACCGTGTGAAAGGGTCAGAAGGGATGCGTGGACTGCGGTTCCCGATTGCCGATTCCCCGTTCCCGGTTCCATGACGGCTCTCTCCTGCCTCGCCCTCGGGCTCGGTTTCGCCATCGCCGTCGGCCTGCTTGTCTTCGCGGGCGTCGTCATCGGCTGGATCATCCCCGATCGGCGCCGGCCGCCCCGCGGGGACCGTTGAAACTCCCGCCGTTCTCGGGCGCCGTCATTGACCGCTCGGAGGGCGGAGAATAGAATCGGCTGCCCCGATGTCAAAGGCCCGTTCTTTCCGAGCACCGCGTTCCCGGGCGCAGAAGGAGACATTCTTCTTTCCATGGCGGACAGAGACGCTGCCGGGACGCGGCTGACAAAGCTCGGCCGCTACGAGGTCTTGAGCGAGCTCGGCAAGGGAGCCATGGGTGTCGTGTATCTCGCCAAGGACCCCGTCATCGGCCGCATGGTCGCGGTCAAGACGATCCGGGCCTCCACCATGGGGGACGACGACTCCGAGTCACGAGAGTTCCGGGAACGCTTCGTCCGCGAGGCCCAGACGGCCGGCATCCTCTCCCACCCGAACATCGTCACGATCCACGACATCGGCGAAGACCCGGAAACCCGGATCTCCTTCATCGCCATGGAGTACATCGAAGGCAAGACCCTGAAGGGGCTCCTGATGGAGAAGGCCGCCTTCTCCTGGGACCAGATCGCGGGCATGGTTGCCCAGGTGGCCGAGGCGATGGACTACGCCCACCGCAAGGGGATCATCCATCGCGACATCAAGCCGGCCAACATCATCGTGACGACCGCGGACGAAAAGGTGAAGATCACCGATTTCGGCATCGCGAAGATCGCCTCCTCCAACCTGACGACGACGGGCCAGTTTCTCGGGACTCCCAACTACATGTCGCCGGAGCAGGTCTCCGGCTCGCCGGTGGACGGGAGGAGCGACATCTTCTCGCTCGGCGTGGTGCTCTATGAGCTGCTGACCCGGCGCAAGCCTTTCTCCGGCGACAACCTGACGGCGATTTCCTACAAGATCGTGCACGAGGACTTCATTCCGCCGGCCGACCTGTCGAGCGAGGTCCCCCCCGAGTTCAATCCGATCGTGGCCCGGGCGATGGCCAAGGATCCCTGGAACCGGTATCAGCGGGGCAAGGACTTCGCCCTGGCGCTCCAGCAGCTGCGCGCGAACCTGGAGGAGCAGCGGGCGATGGCCGACCTCGGCACGATCGTTTCCTCCCCCGGCAACGTGCCCACGCAGAAGCTCGAGAACCTCGCGGCGATCGCGGCCGAGGGGGCGCGGGAGGCCGCGGAGACCTCCGCGTCGCGCCGGGCGACGGCGGAGATCGCCTTGAGGCCCGGTCCCGAGCCCTCCGGAGCCGTGCCGACCGGGACGGAGCGTCCCCCGCCGGAGGAACCTCCATCGGCGGTTTCTCCTCCGGCGCCGCCTCCCCCCACTTCGGTTTCCAAAGCGCCCGGACCTCCGGCCGGAAGGGGACCCGGTCGCGGGACCCTGAAGCTGCCGGCGATGCCGCGCTTGCAAGCGGCCGCCGCCCTGAAGAAGTGGGCCGCGGGAATCTCCGCCGTCGAGTGGCGGAAGATCGATTGGCGAAGAGTCGCGACCGGCAAGGTCGAAGCGCCGTGGTTCTGGAGGATCACCATCGCGGCCGCCGCTCTCCTGCTGGTCGTCGTGGGCGCCCTGGTCGTGCGCCGGGTCTCGGCCGCCCGCCCGACGGTCGCGTTCGACAGCACGCTGGCTCAGGAAGTGACGCAGCGGCGGCAGGACCTCGAGGAAGGCAAGAAGCTGTATGCGGCCGGCCGGTTCGAGGAGAGCCTCGTCCTGTTCCGCAAGGTCCTGGACCAGGATCCCAACAGCCGCCCCGCGCGGGAATACGCGCAGAAGGCCGAGGCCTCCCTCCAGGGAAAGGAGCAGGAAGCGCGCAAGGCCGCGGACGCCGAGAAGGTCATGCAGGCCGCGCAGGCCGCCTTCAACGAAGGCAACTTCGAGGAGGCGGTGAAACGCGCGGAGGAGGTCCTCACCCTCGACGCGGACCGCGCGGACGCGCAGGAGCTCCGCGAGAACGCGTCGAAGATGGCGCAGTCCGCCGAGGCCGCGAAGAGGAAAGCGGCGCGTTCCGCCGCCAAGCCGGAGCGGCCGACGACGGTCATCGCAAGGGGCCGGGCAGCCGACACGGTCCCCACTCCGGTGCCGGCGCGCCCTTCCGCCGGATCCAGCGTTCCGGTCCTGCGCCTGCTCTTCGATTCGCCCATCTCGGAAGGCCACGTGATGGTCGCGGTCAACGACCAGATCCTCCTGCGCCATCCCTTCTCCTTCACGCGCAAGGAAGGCCTCTTCAAGACGGTCAAGGGGACCGGGACCGTTGATGTCTCCATCCCCGTGCAGACCGGGGCGTTGAACGTGAAGGTCTGGCTCTCGGGTCCGGACATTCCCGCCTCGACCTTCGCGACCGCTTCGACGCAAATGTCCGGCGGCGGGAGCCGCGTTCTGCGTCTCGAATTTTCGAAGGGCCGCTTGACGGCGCGGATCCAGTAGAGTTTCAGGTCCCAGGTTTCAGGTTTCAGGATGCCGGTTGAGCCCATGCTGAAACGGGACCTGGAATCCGAAACACGGATTCGTCTTTGCAGAATCGGGTCGAATCGCGTATAACCCACACCCCTCGGGGCGTAGCGCAGCCTGGTAGCGCACTCGGTTCGGGACCGAGTGGTCGGAGGTTCAAATCCTCTCGCCCCGACCAATAAGAGCAGGTTCCTTCCCGCCGGTGCCGATCGGTCATCCGCTGATCGGTCGCCGCCCGCGTGGTAATATCGGCGCCTCCGTAGCTCGATGCGCTCCTCTCGAATAATCCTGTTCCTTCCGGCGGTAGTGCTGTTCCTGGTGATTGCCGGGGGGGCGCAGAGCCGACTCTTCGGCCAGGAGGCCGTGGCCAATGGCCGGTTCGACGGGGACCTCTCATCCTGGAGCGGCGTGTCGGGGATGGGGTTCGCCCACTGGGATTCGTTCGATGCCAATGGCTCTCCCGGTTCCGGCGCACTCCTGATCAGCAACGATTCGGTTCCGCCGGGCCTGGACACCTCCGTCGACCAGTGCGTGTCCGTCAACGGCGGGACCTTCTACAGTTTCGCCGGCGATTTCCACCCGGACAACGTCACTCCTTTCCGGCCATCCCGCGCGCGCCAGCCCGAGCACACCGGGCTCGTCTACGCGCTGCTCAACTTCTACGCGAGCCCGTCCTGTGGAGGTCCTCCCTCGAGCATGTATGTCTTCCTCGGGGACGATGGCATGAACGAATGGGTCTCGCGGGAACAGACATTCAAGTCTCCCGCTTCCGCGGTCAGCGGGCTCGTCACCCTCTCGATCCTCAAGTCGCAGGCGAACGGCAACATCAGCGGGCATTTCGACAACATCTCCCTGGTCCCGGTCGCGGCCCCCACGGATACTCCGACCCTCACGCCGACTCCGACTCGCACCGCGACACCGACCCGCACGGCCACTCCGACTCCCACCGAGACCCCTGTTCCCACCGACACTCCGATTCCGACGGACACTCCGGTCCCCACCATCACGCCGACGCGGAGCCCGAGCGCGACGCCGACCGGCATCCCGACGCCGACGCCGACTCCCATCGCCCGCCGGCTGCCGCGCGTCGTCCCTTTCCGCTGATTCCCCGGGGATTCGCCGCCCCTCTCGCGCTCGCAGGGTCCGGTTCGAGGGGCCCCGCGTCTGGCGATCGCCGGCCGCAGCCGGGAGCCGACTACATCTCGTGCTCCATGCCGTGCGGGGTTCCCCAGCGGAGCCGAACGAAGAAATGGGTGGAAAGCGGGTGGCTCCCATAGACGAACTCCAGGTCTTCCGGGTAGCGATAGGCCGTTACGTCGGCTCCAACGCCGGTCTTCAATCCCGGGACGAGGTTGACGTCTCGAAGGTAGCCGAGGGTCAGCGCCTTCACGCGGACGATCCGGGTTGTCACCGGCCTTCCCGGGAGCGCTCCCTTCTTGGTGAAGAGCAACTGGAAGTTGCGATCGACATATTCGCCGCGGGTGTACAACTGGTCCCTCGAGGTCGCCTGGTAGGCCGCCTCGAGGAGCCAGTAATCGGTGAATCCGCGAGGCGCATTGGGGTGGCGGACGGCCAGAGGAGTGGCGTCGAACCCGCCCGCGGTGGAAGGAGAGCCGCGGTGTTCGTCGTTGTCGCGGCCCCAGATCAGGGATGCCGCCAGCGGGCGGTCGCCGTCGGCGCCGTAGTGCAGCGACGCGGTTGTCCGGTGGATGTTCCCGGGAAAGAGGGCCTCGGGGTTGCGGCGCGAGGCGTAGGAGACCTGGCCGGACCAGCCGGACGGAAAGCGGATCCGGAGGCGGCCCGAAGCGGAGTCCAGCCGGCCGTGCTCGAAGTTCCACCGGTTCTCGTCCGGTTCCCCTCCGTGGAACGCGGAGCCCTCGATGGAGATCCAGCGCCAGCCGCCGCCGAGCGTGACGACTCCAAACGTGACGTGCGTCGAATCCTGGCCGTGGTGGCTCAGCGGCGCCGTGGGGTTCTCTCCCGAGGAGGCGCGATGCATGAACGTGGTCGGACCCAGGGCCGGCTCTCCGACGGGAGCCGCCTGGAACCAGATCGCGCCGTCGGACCCGACGGGGTGGCGATAGGTCGCGGAGACGTTCATGAAGAAGTCATGGGGATGCTGGCGATCCACGAGAGGCTGGCTCCGATAGGTCTCGCCCTCCTGGAAGAGCTCCGGACTGCCGCGCCGGCTCATGGTCGCCGGCTCGAAGGAGTTCATCAACATCAGCGTCAGACGGCCCCCCCAGAGATCGTGCTGCGCGTGGAGCATGTTCCAGTTTGACGACTCGTACGCCTCGCCCCCGGACGGGCCGCCCTGCCGGTTGTACACGAACCGAATGACGCCCATGTCCATGACATGCCAGCCCGGCATCGCCATGCCCCCCATCGGGTCCCGGGTCGTCATGCCCGTCATGATCGTCATGTCCGACTGGAACAGGTTCCGTGCGCGCGAGTCCTCGGAGGATGGGCCCTCCGAGCCCATCCCCTGGCCGCGCGCAACTGCGCCCGTGAGGCAGAGAAGGACGAGGACAGCCGGTGTTGTGTTTCTTCTTTGCATTCCCGAGATCTTCATTATCCCTCACCGATTCAGGGCGAATTGACGAGCGGCTCCTCCGCTCCGACGCGGGGAGATTCGCGACGTGACCGATCGTCGGCCGTGTCAATGTCGTACGCAAGATTCAGGAGCGTCATCGTCATCCCGGCGCCTGGGGTTCGGCCCTCCCCGTTTTCGCTTGACTTACGCCCGTGTTACGCCTAGATTTGTCCAAGGCCGATGGGTCGTTCCCCGGGCCCGGGAACGGCCGCGGTGGTCCCTCGGCCTACTTTAGTTTCGATAAATATCGATTCATCCTTACTAAATAAGGAAAAACATGAATCTCACAAAACGCCAGAAAGAGCTGCTGGATTTCATCCGGAGCTATCGCTCGGAGAACGGGATTTCGCCCACACAGAGGGAGATCCGGGAGCACTTCGGGCTTTCCTCGTTCGGGACCATCCAGAAGCACCTGAAGAGACTGGAAGAGAAGGGGGCCCTGGCGCGCGAGTGGAACCGGAGCCGGGGGATCACTCCCGCCGTCGAGCGCTCGTCTTCGAGGGAGGTCGGCCTGCTCGGTTACGTGGCCGCCGGAGGACCGATCGAGCCCTTCCCCGACGAGGAGACGATCGAGGTCCCGGCGTCGCTTCTCGGCAAGGGGGAGCACTTTGTCCTGCGCGTGCGCGGCGACTCGATGGTGGAAGACGGGATCCGCGATGGGGACTACGTCGTCGTCGCGCGCCGCCCGACCGCCCAGAACGGGCAGACGGTCGTCGCCCTGGTGCGCGGGGAGGCCACACTCAAGAGGTACTACGCCGAGGGCTCCCGCATCCGCCTGCAGCCCGCCAACGCGGCGATGAAACCCCTCCTGGTGGACGCCCGGGACGTCCTGGTCCAGGGGGTCGTGACCGGCCTCATCCGCGACTACGCCAGCGCGTGAGCGGGGCCCGCCCGCCTGCTAGAATGCGCGCCCGGTGGCGACGTACCCAAGTGGTTAAGGGAGAGGTCTGCAAAACCTTTATGCGGGGGTTCGAATCCCCCCGTCGCCTCCAAACGTCGCTCCGCCCGCTCCGGGGCTTCGCTCCCGCGGCGCGCGCCTCCTCCCCTCTGGGAGACTTCGCGCGCCGCGAGCACAGTCAACATTGTGGTTTGAAGGCGGCGGCCTCTCTGCAGCTGTAGGGGAGCGGCTTACCCCTCCCGCCCCGTCCGTCTTTCCGTGACAAGAGTCGACTGACGGCAATCCGTGGAAGCCGTCCGGGACGTGGTGTCTCACTGTCGACTGAGTTGATCGGGAGCGGGGCCGCGACGTGCTCCGCTCCTGCTTTCCACCCCAACGGTCCTCCCGCCGTTCCCGCGGACGGAACTGCGCTACGATCTGCCGTGCTCGCCGGAGTGGCGAAATTGGTAGACGCACGGGACTTAAAATCCCGAGGGCTGAAAGGCCCGTGCCGGTTCGACTCCGGCCTCCGGCACCAGAGAACAGGAAGAATTGATGAGCGACGCCGCCGGAGAAACGCTGTCCGACTTCGAGCAGGCCCTGGGCTACACGTTCCGGGATGGCGAACTGTTGACGCGGGCGCTCACCCACAAGTCGTACGCCAACGAGCGGCGGGAGACTGCCTCGTCGCACAACGAGCGGCTGGAGTTTCTCGGCGACACGGTGCTCGGCTTCGTCATCGGCGAAACGATCTACCGCTCCTTCCCCAACCTGCAGGAGGGGGCCCTCTCGAAGATCAAGGCGCACCTGGTCTCGGCGTCCACGCTCGCCTCCAAGGGACGGGCCCTCGGCATTGGCCGGTTCCTGCGGATGGGAGCCGGGGAGGAGCGGTCGGGAGGCGCCGAGAAGCTCTCGCTTCTCGCCGACGGATTCGAGGCGGTCGTGGCGGCCATCTACCTCGATGGCGGGCTTCCCGCCGCGGATGCGTTCCTGAAACGCGTCTTCGGGCCCGATGTCACGGGCATCGACATCGGCGACCTCTCCTTCCAGGACTACAAGACCGCCCTCCAGGAGTCGGCACAGGCTCTGGGGCTTCCGCTCCCCGAGTACCGCATCGTGGACGAGTACGGCCCCGACCACGAGAAGATCTTCGTGATCCAGGTCTTCTGGGATGGAGAGGCCTTCGCCTACGGACGCGGCCCTTCGAAGAGGGAAGCGCAGCGAAAGGCCGCCAAGGAGGCGTTGAAGAAGCTCGGCCAGCTGCCGGGTTGAGGAGAGGTTTCAGGTTTCAGGTTCCAGGTTTCAGGAGGACGAACGACGCTCCTTGAAACTTGAAACCTGAAACTTGAAACTGCGCTTGCGAGCGCGCGCCTACGGCGCCTTCTCCAGCCGTTTCAGGAAGCTCGCGGGGTCCTCGAACCCCACGAGGCGCAGGTCCTGGCGCTCCCGGCCGGCGGCGTCCAGGAAGATGATCGTCGGAACGCCCAGGATGGCGTACTTCTCCGAAAGCGCCACGACCTCGGGGGACGCCGAGCGGGTCATGTCGGCCTTGAAGAGGGCGCGTTTCTCCAGCGCCTGGCGGACTCCCGGATGGGAGAAGGTCTTCTCGTCGAGCTCCCGGCACGGCAGGCACCACGAAGCGGAGAAGTCGATGACCGTCGGGCGGCCGGCGCGCATGACCTGCTCCGCGGCGTAAGGCCTCCAGTCTGGAGCGGCGGACGCGGGGACCTGGCGAGGCAGAAAGAAGCCGGCGGCCCCGAGAAAGGCGATTGCCGCAACGGCCCGCGCCGCCGGCCGGAGGCGGGTTCCGCGGATCGCGAGAGCAAGCGCCCCGGCCACGAGCACGGCGGGCAGGAGCCAGTCTCCGGCGGGGCGGGGAAGGGCCGTCCGGAGAAAGTAAGCAGCCATGGCGAGGAGGATCCAGCCGAAGACAGACTTGACCCCCTCCATCCACTCCCCCGCCCGGGGGAGGCGCGTGAGGCTCCCGGAGAAGGCGGCCAGGAAAAGGTAGGGAAGTCCGAGGCCGAGCGAAAGCACGAAGAAGAAGAGAAACCCGAGGGCAGCGTTCTGGCGCGCGGCGACGAAGGCGAGGAGGCCGAGGACGAAGGGGCCCACGCAGGGGGCCGCGACGACGCCGACGAGCAGCCCCATCGCGTAGGCCCCGGCCCTTCCCGAACGCGCGCCGGTCTTCTGCATCCAGGAGGTCGGCATCCGGATGTCGTAGAGCCCGAACATCGAGAGCGCGAGCGCAACGAGGACGGCCGCGACGCCGGCGAGCACCCAGGGCGATTGGAGCGCCGCCCCAAAGAGCTTGCCGGAGAGTCCGGCCGCGACGCCGAGGGCCGAGTAGGTCGTCGCCATCCCGAGCACGTACAGGGAGGCGAGACCAAAGACGCGGCCCGATTCCCCCTTGGCCTGGCCTCCGAAGAAGCTGACGGTCAGCGGGATGACGGGATAGACGCAGGGGGTCAGATTCAGCGCGAGCCCGCCGGCGAAGAGCAGCAGCAGAACGACGGCCAATCCGCGACGCTCGAGCAGCTGGCCGAAATCCTGCGAGGAGCCGGCCGCCGACGTCGTGGACGCGGCGCCCGCGCCGGGGGCCTCCGAGAGTGGGACCGCGCCTCCGGAGAGCGGCGCGGCGGCCTCCGGGATCGGGGCGCGAAAGGCGACGGTCGCGGGCGCCAGGCATTGCGTGTCGCTGCACGCCTGGAACTCCACGGCTCCGGATGCCTCGGGGGCGGGGGAGCCTGTCAGGGTCAGGGGAACCTCGACGGCGAACGCCCCCTCGTAGACGGAGAGGGGTCTTTCGGCGAAGGCGAACTTCTTCATCTTGCCGTCGGGGTACCGCGGCTCTCCGAACCGGACGCCGGAAGCGGGGTCCAGGCGGACGGACGTCGCGATCAGGTAATCCTCGGAAGGAGTGTGGCTGTTGACGTGCCAGCCGGCGGCGAGCGTCGCCTCGATCCGAAGAACGGGGGAGCCCGCCTCCGCCTTCCGGACCCGGGCTTTCACTTCGAGGAGAGTCGCCGGCGGCGGGGCGGGAGTGGCCGCGGCCGCCCCGTACAGCAGGAAGGCGCCGCAGGCCGCGAGCGCGGCCGGCCGCGGGAGAAAGGCTCTCATGGCTTTGGCGGCTGGCCTTTCATTCGCGCGATGAGCGTCCGCACCTGGTCGAGATACCGGGATTTCGGGTGGTCCTTCTCGAACTTCAGGAACAGGGCGTAGGCCTCCTCCGGCTTGTTCTCGGAGAGCGGGATCTGCGCGCGAAAGAGCTCCCCCCTCTCCCGCTGCTGCGCGTCCCTGGTGGTTTCGATCAGGCGGTTGATCGTCTGGCGGGAACCGGCGGCGTCGCCCCCGTCGAGCTGCACCGCGGCCAGGAGCTCCCGCGCGTCCTCGCGGAGAGGCGTCGTTGCGCCGGGGGCCGCGATCGCGCGCTGGAGCCGCGGGAGCGCGGAGGCCGAATCGCCCCGCCCGTAGAGCTCCTTGCCGGTCTCGTAGGCCTCGCGCGCGGAGATCGTGGAGATGTCCTGCGCCTCCACCTTCCTCGCGAAGTCCCGGTACACGTCGAGCTCGCTCTTCACATGCGAGTAGAAATCAGGCGCGGACATGAATCCCTGCACCAAGAGGACCTGGCGCCCCTCCGGCGACTCGATCAGGACGGCGGGAACATCCGTGATGCCGCTCCGCTCCGCCAGCTCCTTGCCTTCCGGGGAGTCGATCAGGACCTTCACCGGGACCATCGGAATCAGGAGCGCCTCGAAGTCGAAGGCCGGGTAGAGAAGCGTGTCCATGCGCCGGCAGCCGCCGCACCCGGTCCGGTCGAACTCGATGAAGACGAACTTGTTCTGCGACGCGGCGCGGTGCCTCGCCTCGTTCACGTTCGGGGCCCAGTCGGCGTTGCCCGGGGAGAGCACGGGACGGCTGGAGATCGGCGTGGGCGTCTGCGCCGGAGCCGTCGCCGCGCCCAGGAGGAGGGCAAGCAGCGGCCCGAGAGCGCGGTTCCTGGACAGCATGCGTTGCGGAAACCCTTTCCGACGAAGGGGAATTCCCCCTGAGAGGCCACATGATCGAACGAAGAGGCTCCGGGCGCAAGAGGCTCGGAAGGGGTGAAGGTCCCGGCCTGTTCTGGCATCCGAATGCCGGTAGGATGGGCCAGCGGAGCTTGATCGTGCACGCGAGACGACTGGGAGTCCCTCTCTTCGTTTCCGCCCTCCTGGCGGGAGGCGTTCCCGGCACGGCCAGCGCCCGCGACTGGCCGCAATGGGGAGGCGGCCCTTCTCACGAGGGGTCGAGCGCCGCGGCAGGACAGCCGCTCGTGTCGCTGCTGGCCGATGTCGTCTACGATCCCTTCGTCGGCCTCGAGAAGGGCGAGAGCGGCGGGGATCTCCTCGTCCATTACGCGGTGCCCTTGCTCGACGCCGGGGCCGTCTATCTGGCGTTCAAGTCGGGGACGTACGTCGCCTGCGATCCCCCCGGCTCCGGCCTCCCTTTTCCCTGCGGCCCCGACGCGTGGGCGCTCCAGGTCTGGAACGTCCGGAAGCTCGCCTGGAAGAACGGCGCGCTCTCGACGGAATGGACCTTCGCGAGCGATTGGAAGCCCGAGCCGGCGGGGGGTGCCGTGGCGAACTGGGAGCCGGTCTTTCAGCCCGCCATCGCCGGCGACTTTCTCTACGTGCCCGGTTTCGCCGGGACGGTTTTCAAGGTCTCCATAGCGACGGGGGATCTCGTGGCGCGAATTCGTCCCTTCGGGGAGACGCCCGAGCCCGGACTCTTTGTTGCCGGAGGCCTCGCCGCCGATGGCGCCGGCGACGTTTTCTACAACGCGGTCCGCCTGGATCCGGCAAACCCCTGGGCCTCCGATGTCCTGGGCGCCTGGCTGGTGAAGGTCGCGCCGGACGGGACGGCTGCGACGGCGCCGTTCTCGTCGCTCGTGGCCGGCGCCCCGGCCGCCCTCGCCCCGTGCCAGGGGACCTTCGCCGCGGGCCAGCTCCCCTGGCCGCCTTCGGCCAACGCGGTGCCCGGCGCGTTCGCCTGCGGCTCGCAGCGGCCCGGCATCAACGTGATCCCCGCGATCGCTCCGGATGGGACGATCTACACGGTCTCCCGAGCGCATTTCAACGGGCGGTACGCCTATCTCGTCGCCGTCCATCCGGACCTGACGCCCGCCTGGAGCTCGTCCCTCCGAAACCTGTTGAGCGACGGCTGCGACGTCGGCCTGCCGCCGAGCGGAACCCCCGGGGGGTGCCGGGCCGGCTCGAGGCGCGGGGTGGATCCCGCGACCAACGACCTCCCCGCCGGGCGCGTGAGCGACCAGTCGTCGTCGTCTCCCGTCGTGCTCCCCGACGGCAGCGTGCTCTACGGCGCCGTCACCTCCTACAACCACGCGCGGGGCCACCTCTTCAAGTTCGGTTCGGCCGGCCAGTCGCTCGCGACGTACGACTTCGGTTGGGACATCACGCCCGCCGTCTTCCGGCACGCCGGGACGTATTCGATCCTCCTGAAGGACAACCACTACCCTGTGGGCTCCTACTGCGGCAACCCGAGCTTCTGTCCGCCGGTGGCCCCCCGCTACGACATCACGTCGCTCGATGCGAACCTCTCCGTCGAATGGAGGTTCACCGCCACGAACACCCTCTCCTGCCAGCGCGACGCGGACGGGGCGGTGACCTGCGTCTCGGACCACCCCGATGGGTTCGAATGGTGCGTCAACCAGCCGGCCGTGGACGCCAACGGCGTGGCCTACGCCAACAGCGAGGACGGGTTCCTCTACGCGATCGGACAGGGCGGGGTCCCGCTGGGCAGGATCTTCCTGAACCTCGCGGTCGGAGCGGCGTACACGCCGCTCTCCCTCTCCTCCGACGGCCTGATCTACGCGCAGAACGACGGGCATCTCTTCGTGCTGGGCAATCCGTTCCGCTCGCAACCGCGGTCGCCCGGAGGCGCGAGGATTCCCCGGACGGTCCCGCCGCGTTGACGCGGCAGCCCGGCTACGGTGTTGCGGCGCCGCGCGGATTTCACTAGAGTTGCCCGTCCCGGTCAGCGCCCGGAAATGCCCAGGTAGCTCAGTCGGTAGAGCAACGGACTGAAAATCCGTGTGTCGGCGGTTCAATTCCGTCCCTGGGCACCAAACACAGCGCCGCGGCGCGGCGCGTCCAAAGTCCAATGTCCAAGGTCCAAGGTAGCATTCGTTCGTGATCTTGAAGGTGGCGAAGCTCGGAGTAAAGGCCCTGCGGGTGCGCTCGCGCGAAGTGGATGCGCACGCCGTCGCGCGGGGGGACTACGAACCGTTTCTCTCGGACCTGGAGGAGACGATGCGGGAGTACGAGGGGACCGGGATTGCCGCGCCCCAGGTCTTTACGCCGCTGCGCGTCTTTCTCTACGAGGTGCATCCGGAGAAGCGCAAGCGCAAGGAGAGCCAGGTTCCCCTGACGGCCTACTTCAACGCCTCCTACGAGGCGGTCGACAAGGACATCGAGGAGGACTCGGAGGGATGCCTCTCGGTGCCTTTCCTCTGGGGCGGCGTCGTCCCGCGCTTTCAGACCATCCGGGTGCGCGCGATCGACCGCTCCGGAAAGCCGGTGGACTTCGAGGCGGCCGGTTTTCACGCGCGCGTTCTCCAGCACGAGATCGATCACCTGGACGGGCTGGTCTACCTCGACCGCATGCGGGACATGAGGTCGCTCGCCTACACGGTGAACTTCGGATAGACGCCGCGATCCGCTAGAATCGACCTGGAGAAGTGAAATTGGGTAAGAGCCAGCCGCTTCCGTCGTACGACGCGAAATCCGAGAGCGGGGGAGCGTCGGATTTTCTGACCACTCGGCTGGAAAAGATGGTCGCCTGGGCGCGGTCCAACTCCCTCTGGCCGCTTCCGTTCGCGACGGCCTGCTGCGGCATCGAGTTCATGTCGGTCGTGTCCTCGCACTACGATCTCGCGCGCTTCGGAGCCGAGGTCGTGCGTTTCTCCCCGCGGCAGGCGGACCTCCTGATCGTCGCCGGCACGGTCACGGACAAGATGGCCCCGGTGCTGCGGAGGATCTACGACCAGATGCCCGAGCCCAAGTGGGTGATCTCGATGGGGGTCTGCGCGTCCTCGGGAGGGTTCTACCGCGCCTACCACGTCACCCAGGGGATCGACGAGATCATCCCCGTGGACGTCTATGTGCCCGGCTGTCCTCCGACGCCCGAGGAGCTCATGTTCGGAATCCTCGAGCTGCAGCGGAAGATCAAGTCGGGCGAGCTGTCGCGCGACAGCCGCTCGGCGAAGCTGGCGGCGGAAAGACCGGCTTGAGCGCCGTCGCCGCACCTCCTCTGTCCGCCGCGGCCGAGAGGATCCGCGAGCGCCTCGCGGGCTCTTCCCTCGCGGAGAGAGTCGAGGTTCGGGATCTGGATCTTCCGACGCTGGAAGTCTCTCCGTCGGACTGGCCGGCGCTCGCCCGGTGGCTCCGCGACGATCCCGAGTGCCGATACGACCTGTTCCTGGATCTCGCGGGCGTGGACAACCTGCGGCGCGCGGGACAGAAGACGCGGTTCGAGGCGGTCGCCCACCTCCACTCGCTCCCGCGCAACGAGCACGTGCGCGTCAAGGTCCTCCTCCCCGACGCGGCGCCACCCGCGCTCCCTTCCGTCCAGGACGTCTGGCCGGCTTCCAACTGGTTCGAGCGGGAGGCCTTCGACCTCTTCGGCTTCGATGTCCCGGGCCATCCGAACCTGAGGCGCATCCTCTGCCACGAGGCCTTCGTCGGGCACGCGCTCCGCAAGGACTATGCGCCGGGGCAGCGCTGGTTCGCCGCCGAGGAGGACCTGAAGATGCCTGCGTGGGCGCTGGAGACCGGCGAGAAGGCCGGGCACTTCGAGACCCAGACGATCTCGATCGGGCCGTCCCACCCGACGACCCACGGCATCATCCACCTGATCGCGCGGCTCGACGGGGAGCGGATCACGCGCGCCGAGACGCAGATCGGGTACCTGCACCGCTGCTTCGAGAAGATGTCGGAGACGCACCCCTGGAACGGCGTGATCCCGTACACCGACCGGTTGAACTACGTCTCCGCGATGATCAACGGCGTCGGGTACGTGAGGACCGTCGAGAAGATGCTCGGCGTCGAGGTCCCGGAGCGCGGCGTCCTCGCGCGGACGATCCTCTCCGAGTTTTCGCGGATCATGGACCACTGCGTCAACCTCGGAGCGAACCTCGTGGACATCGGCGCGCTGACGAACTTCTGGTACCTGTATCAGCCGCGCGAGACGATCTACGGCCTCCTGGAGGCCTGCTGCGGGGCGCGCCTGACGGTCTCCTACGTGCGCGTCGGGGGGCTCGCGATCGACGTGCCGGAGGACTTCGTGCCGCGCTGCCGGGCCGTCCTCGAGTCGATCCCGAAGTTCCTGGACGACGTGGACCGGCTGGTGACGAACAACCGGATCGTGCGCAAGAGGCTCCAGGGCACCGGCGTCGTCTCGAAGGACCAGGCGATCGCCTGGGGCTTCACGGGGCCGATGCTGCGCGCGTCGGGGGTCCCGTATGACGTGCGCCGGTCGCGTCCCTACGATTTCTACGACCGGTTCGACTGGGACGTCCCGGTCTCGGCGGAAGGGGACAACTTCGCGCGCTACCTCGTCCGCATGGAGGAGATGCGCCAGTCGTTGAAGATCATCCGGCAGGCGCTGGAGATCTTCCCGGAGAAGGGGCCTGTCAACTCCAGCGACTGGCACGTCGTGCTCCCCCCCAAGGACGCCGTCTACCACGACATGGAATCGCTCATCTATCACTTCAAGCTCGTCATGGAGGGAATCCGCGTGCCGCGCGGAGAGCGGTACGAGTGGATCGAGGGGGCCAACGGAGAGCTCGGCTTCTACGCGGTCTCCGAGGGGGCCGGAGGCCCGTACCGCCTGAAGGTGCGCCCCCCCTGCTTCCCGATGATGGCGGCCTTCGAGAAGATGATCGTCGGCGGGACAATCTCCGATGCCATCGCGACGCTCGGGACTCTGAACGTCATCGCCGGGGAGCTCGACCGATGAGCGGCGTCGTGCAGGTCAGCGCGCGGACTCCGAAGAAGCTGACGCTCGCCCAGCGGCTCTACCTTCCCGAGATCCTGGGAGGGATGCGAGTCACGATCGGGCATCTCCTTCGCAATATCGTCGCGATGCGCCGCCTGCCGACGATCCTCTACCCCGAGCGCAAGCGCGACTACTCCGGGCGGTTCCGCGGCAAGCACATCCTGAAGACCCGCGGCGACGGGACCCTGAAGTGCGTGGCGTGTTACATGTGCCAGCAGGCCTGCCCGGCCGAGTGCATCTCGATCGTGGCGGGGGAGCACCCCACGATCGCCTACGAGAAATACCCCGTCGTCTTCGACATCGACATGCTGCGCTGCGTCTTCTGCGGCTTCTGCGTGGACGCGTGCCCGAAGGACGCGATCTGGATGACGCGCGACTACGAGCTGGCCTTCTTCTCGCGGCAGGAGGCGGTCTTCGGCATCGACAAGCTGATCGAGAAACCGGGCATTCCCGTCAAGGGAGGGTACGGCTACCGTCCGTACTATCCCGGAGACGGAACCGTCCCGCCGACCGACGCTTCGGCCGCGCCCGTCACGCCGGGCGACGGAGAGCGGGCGAAGCTGCGCGAGTCGGGCCTCCTCCCCGTCTTCCGCCCCTCCACGATCAGGTGACCTTCTCCACCCGGGCGAGCGCGTTGTAGTCGGGCTCGCGGGATTCCGGGTCCACCGCGCTCCCCGAGAGCAGCGCCATCCCTTCGGGCCAGTGGACTTCGAGGTTGCCCGGCTTGATCGGCGCGATGAAGACCTGGCCCCGGAACTCGCCGCTGTCGGAGACGAGGCGGATCGCCTCGCCGCCGGCGAGTGAGAGCCTGCGGGCGTCCTCCGCGCTCATCAGCACATCGCGGCGGCCGGCGCCGGTCAAAGGGTCCGTCTCACGCTGGATCATCGAGTTGAATTGTTTGCCCCGCCGGGTCGAGACGTGAAAGCGACCGCCGCGGTCGGGGCGGCGCGGCAGATCGACTACGGAGAAGCGCGCCTTGCCCCCGGGGACGGCGAAGCGCCCGTCGGCATAGAGCCTCTGGCCGCCCCACTGGAATTGGTCCCCCTGCTTCGAGAGAGTCTCGATTCCCTCGTAGAGCGGGACGGCCCGCGCGATCTCCTCGCGGATCTCCCGGGTGGAGGCGAAGCGGATCCGGGCGGCCTCCGCCGGGCGCGCCCGGGCGGCGACCTCGCAGAAGACCTGCCATTCGGGGCGGGCGCCGGAAATTCGGCGCCCGGGGATCTCGGGAGAGAAGATGACGCGCCGTTCCGTCGAGGTCTCGGTCACGCCGCCGAGCGTCTCGTAGCGCGTCGCGGCGGGCAGGAGCAGGACGGTGTCGGACGGCTCGACGAGCATGGCGCTCGAGAAAACGATGTCCTGATGAATCAGGAGCCCGGGACGGGAGAGCGCCGCCAGGCTGCGGGCGGGGTCCGGCACCGTCTCGCGGAAATTTCCCCCGACGATCCAGAAGACGTCCAGGCGGCCGGCCGCCGCGGCCTCGACCTGCTCGACCGCGGTCATCCCCGGAGATCTCGGAGGCGGGAAGCCCCAGACGAGCGTCCAGCGGTCGAAAGTCTTCTCGTCCGCGCCCGGGACGCATCCGACCTCCGCCCCTCCCTGCACTCCCGAGTGGCCCCGGATCGGCGTCAGCCCGCTGCCCGCGCGTCCCGGCAGCCCGCGGGCGAGCGCCACGTTGACGAGCGCCCGGATCGTGTCCACGCCGTGCGCGTGCTGCGTGAGTCCCATCCCCCAGACGAAGTTCGCCTTCGGCTTCGAGGCGAGCAGCCGGGCGAAAGCGCGCATCTGCTCCGGCGTGGAGCCGCTCGCCCGGGCGAGGTCGGGCCACGCCTGCGCGCGGACGGCGTCGGCGGCCTCTTCGAATCCCTCCGTGCGGGTCCGGACGAATTCCTCATCCAGGCCCCCCGGGACCTCGAGCAGCGCCTTGAAGACGCCGTTCAAGAACGCGAGGTCCCCGCCCGTGTCCACCTCGAACCAGTGGTCGGCCAGGCGGGTCCCGAAGAGAGCGCTCTCGAAGACCGACGGGATCCAGTAGCGCTCGAGTCCGGGCTCCCGGAACGGGTTGACGACCGCGATCGCCGCGCCGTTCTTCTTCGCCTGGTGGAGGTACTTGGTCGTGACCGGCTGGTTGTTCGGCGTGTTGGAGCCGAAGAAGACGACGAGATCGGCGGTGAGCCAGTCGCGGTACGGGGCGGTCGCGGCCCCGTAGCCGAGCGTCTCCTTCATCGCGACCGTCGAGGCGGCGTGGCAGAGCCGCGCGGAGTTGTCCACGTGATTGGTCCCGAGGAACCGGGCGGCCTTCTGCGCGGCGTAGTAGGTCTCGTTCGGGATCCCGCGCGAAGTCAGGTAGAACGCGACGCGGTTCGGGTCGGCGGCCGCGAGGCGCGCGGCGGCGAGATTCTGCGCCTCCTCCCAGTCGATCACGCGGAATCCTTTTTCGCCCCGGAGGCGGAGCATGGGTTCCGGCAGCCGTCCCAGCTCGCGGAGTTCCCTGGAAGAGAGCTTCTCCAGAGGGCCGGCGTCCTCCAGCCTCTCCGGGTCGAGAGCGGGCATCGTGTTCAATCGCAGGAGCTCCAGCCGCACCATGCAGAGGTGCGTTCCCTCGATCGTCCAGTCAGAGAGGCCGTCCGTTCCAAGCGCGCACCCGTCGCAGACGCCGCGCGTCAGGATCCGCCACGCGAAGGGGAGCTGGCTCTTGTTTTCCCACGCGACCCGCGCCATCTCCCGGAAGTGCCGCGGCCCCATCTCGGAGAGCCCGAAAGGGGAGAGCGAGGCCCAGTGCGACCGGCGGAGAGCCATTCGGCGAGAGCGTCTCTCTACCTGAGCTCCTCCATCATCTGAGTGAGGGCCTCCCGGCCTGGCCGGACTCTCTCGAGCGGGAGCGTGGCCAGCGGCTCTTCGGGCAGGCCGAGCAGCGAAAGGAAGTCCTTCTTCTCGGGCTCGACGTAGATCAGGCCGGTCAGGAACTCGCGCTTCTCCTGCGCCTCGTGCAGGAGGTCGAACGCCGCGTGCTTGTCGGTCGGGTCGTAGTCTTCCCGGAGCTTCTTCAACCGGATGTGGGACCCGTCGTGAAGGGCCACGTCCTGCGTCGTGCCGGGGTCGTAGTCCACGATGATCTCGTCGAAGAACGGCACGAAGCCGATCTCCTGGATCGCGACCTCGTGGTCCTTCGCCCACTTGTAGGACTTGGTGGAGTCCTCGTGGTTGTTGAAGGTCACGCAGGGGGAGATGACGTCGAGCAGCGCCGTCCCGCGGTGCGCGATCGCCCCCTTGAGCAGCGCCAGCAGCTGCTTCATGTCGCCCGAGAAGGAGCGGGCGACGTAGGCGCAGCCGAGCTCGATCGCCATCGCGCAGAGGTCGATCGCCGGCAGGTCGTTGACGGCGCCCGTCTTCAGCTTCGATCCGATGTCGGCCGTGGCGGAGAACTGCCCCTTCGTCAGGCCGTAGACGCCGTTGTTCTCGACGATGTAGATCATCGGGACGTTGCGGCGCAGCAGGTGGACGAACTGGCCGGCGCCGATCGAGGCGGTGTCCCCGTCTCCCGAGACGCCGATCGCGAGGAGTGTCTGGTTGGCGAGAACCGCTCCCGTCGCGACCGCGGGCATGCGGCCGTGCACGGCGTTGAAGCCGTGGCCCCGGTCGGCAAAGTAGGCGGTCGTCTTGGACGAGCAGCCGATGCCGGACATCTTCGCCGTCCTGTAGGGCGCCACGCCCATGTCGTAGAACGCCTGAGTGATCTGGCGCGTGATGACGTCGTGCCCGCACCCGGTGCAGAGCGTGGACTTCAAACCGCCGTAGTCCTTGACGGTCAGGCCGATGCGGTTGGTCGGAAGAGCCTTGGGCTCGGCGGTGGAGGACATCACTTCTTCTCCCCGGCTTCGATCCCTTCGACGACGGTCTCGGCGTCGATGGGGAAGCCGTCGTAATGGCGGAGGGACCGCAGCTTGAGGGCGTCGGGCGGGAGCTCGAGGCGGAGGAGGTCGTACATCTGCCCGTCCCGGTTCTGGTCCACGACGTAGACGCGGTCGTGCGAGGCGATGAACCGGGTGACCTCCTCTCCGATGGGAAGAGCCCGGAGGCGCAGGTAGTCGGTCGGGACGCCCCGCTCGGCGAGCAGGTGTCGGGCCTCCTCGACCGCGAAATCGGAGGAGCCGTAGGCGATGACGCCGATCCTCGAACGGGATCCCTCCGAGACGACCGGCTTCGGGACGAGCCGGCGGGCCGTGTCGAACTTGCGGGCCAGGCGGTCCATGTTCCCCTGGTAGTCCTCCGGCTTCTCGGTGTACGTCGCCCGCTCCGAGTGGCCGGAGCCGCGGCAGAAGTACATCGCGGCGGGGTTGTCGATCAGCCCGGGGAGGGTCCGGTACGGTATCCCGTCCCCGTCCACGTCCCTGTAGCGGGCGAACTCCTTGAAGTTCCGGATGTGCTCCTTCAACTCGCCCTCGGTCCGGATCACCTTGCCGCGGTCGATCCCCTTCTCGGGATACGGGAAGGGGTCGGCCATCCAGTTGTTCATTCCCAGGTCGAGGTCGGTCATGAGGAACACCGGCGTCTGGAGCCGCTCGGCCAGGTCGAAGGCCTCGATCGCGAGCGAGTAGCACTCCTCGACGGAACCGGGCATCAGGAGGACGTGCTTGGCGTCTCCGTGGGAGAGGAAGTATGTCGAGATGATGTCGCCCTGCATGGTGCGGGTGGGGAGCCCCGTGGAGGGGCCGACGCGCTGGACGTCCACGATGACCGCCGGGACCTCCGCGTAATAGCCGAGGCCGACGAACTCCGCCATGAGCGAGATGCCGGGGCCGGAGGTCGTCGTCATGGAACGCGCGCCCGCCCACCCCGCCCCCATGACCATCCCCGCGGCGGCGAGCTCGTCCTCGGCCTGGACGATCGCGCAGGTCGGCTTTCCGGTCACCGGGTCCATGCGGAACCGGTGGCAGTAGTCGATGACCGCTTCCGCGAGGGACGAGGAGGGGGTGATGGGATACCACGCGAGCACGTTGACGCCCGCCATGACGCAGCCGATCGCCGTCGCGGCGTTGCCTTCAATGATGATCTTGCCGGCGGTGGCGTTCATCCGCTCGAGGCGGTACGGATCGGTCTTCGTCAGGTTCTTCCGCGCCCATTCGTAGCCGCCCTGGATCGCGTTCCAGTTGATCTCGACCGCCTTCTGCTTCGACTTGAACTGCTTGACGACGGCCCTGTGGATCTCCTCCATGTCGATGTCGAGGAGCCACGCCGCCACCCCGACGTAGATCATGTTGACGGCGAGGCGGCGCAGTTTTCCGTCGTGGACGAGCTCCAGGACGAGCTTCGAGAACGGGACCGGGTAGAAGTGCACGTCCTCCCGCGCCGACGCCAGGTTCAGGCTTTCCTCGTAGATCACCGCGGCGCCCGGGTGGACCGTCCGGACGTCCTCGTGGACGGTCTCGGGGTTCATGCAGATCAGGACGCCGATGTCGCGCCGGCGGGCGATGTACCCCTCCTTCGACGCCCGGATCGTGAACCAGGTCGGAAGGCCCTGGATGTTGGAAGGAAAGAGGTTCTTGCCCGAAACGGGGATCCCCATCTGGAAGATCGCCCGCATCAGGATGTTGTTCGAGGACATGCTGCCCGACCCGTTGGCCGTGGCCACGTGGATCGAAAAGTCGTTGACGACGGCGGCGCCGCCCGCCTCCGACACCTCTTTTTCTTCGAGAACCGTGCTCACCGGTGACTCCTTTCCCCTCTTTCGGACAGGGACCGCGCGAACTCGGAATGATACCAAACGCAGCCGTTTCTCTCGGAATCCGCGCTTAGAATCCAACCGGAGGTCGCGCCGATGCATTTCCGTCTTCGTCTGCCTCTCGCCGCCTTTCTGATCCTCGCCGCTTGCGCCGCCCTGCCGGCCGCGCCGGGACGCCCGTTCCGGTTCGACGAGCTGGCCAGAGCGGGGCGCGTCGGAGGGTTCTCGCTCTCGCCGGACGGGCAATGGGTGGTCTATTCCGTCGGGACGCCCGACGTGGAGGAGAACCGGACTCCGACGGCTCTCTGGCTCCAGTCTGTCTCGGGCTCGCAGGCGCGCCGGCTCACCTCCGGCGAGAAACGCGATTCCGACCCGAAGTTCTCGCCCGACGGCGCCCGGATCGCGTTCCTGTCCAACCGCGACGGCGGGTCGCAGATCTTCGTCCTGGATCTCTCCGGCGGCGAGCCGGCGAAGGCCTCTTCCTTTCCCGCGGACATCGGCGGTTTCCGGTGGTCCCCCGACGGGAAGTGGTTCGTCTTCACCGCGGATGTCTTCCCCGACTGCCCCGATGCCGCGTGCGACGAGAGGAGATTCCGGGAGCGTGAGAAATCGAAGACGAAGGCGCGGGTGGCCGAGCGGCTCCTCTACCGGCACTGGGTCAGCTGGAAGGACGGACTGCGGACCCACATCTGGAAGGCGCCGGTCTCGGGGCCCGCTTCCGCCGCGGTGGACCTGACCCCGGGAGACCGGGACGCGCCCCCCTTCTCCATCGGCGGCGGCGACGACTACGACGTCTCGCCGGACGAAAAGGACCTCGTCTACGCGTCGAACCCGGACAGGGTCGAGGCCCTCTCGACCAACGGCGACATCTGGGCCGTCTCCTTCGACGGGAAAGGGAAGCCCGCGGACCTGACGGCGGCCAACAAGGCGTACGACGGCGCGCCGAAGTTCTCTCCCGACGGAAAGTGGATCGCCTGGCGCTCGCAGAAGCGTCCCGGTTTCGAGTCGGACAGGTTCACGCTCGTCGTCTCCGAGCGCGCGACCGGGAAGGCCCGCCCGCTCACCGACGACTTCGACCAGTGGGTGGAAGGCTTCGCGTGGGCGCCCGACTCCCGCTCCCTCTACTTCACGTCGCACGCCGCCGCCCGCGGAGCGATCTCCCGCGTCGGCCTCGAAGGGAAGCCGGCCGAGATCTGGCGCGGGGGCTCCGCCTCGGGCCTCACGGTCTCGCGCGACGGGCGGCGCCTCGTCTTCTCCTCGAGCTCCCTCTCCCGCGCTCCCGAGATCTGGAGCGCCGGCTCCGACGGGAAGGGCGCGGTGCCGGTCACGCACGTCAACGACGCGTTCTGGAAAGAGGTCGAGATGGGGAATGTCTCCGAGCGCACGACGCGCTCGGCCGATGGACGGGACCTCCAGGCCTGGCTCGTCAAGCCTCCGGGCTTCGACCCCTCGAAGAAGTACCCCGCGGTGTTTCTCATCCACGGCGGTCCGCAGGGCGCCTGGACCGACTCCTGGTCCACGCGCTGGAACCCGCAGGTCTGGGCGGCCTACGGCTACGTCGTCTACGCGCCCAACCCTCGCGGCTCGACCGGCTTCGGCCAGAAGTTCGTGGACGAGATCTCCGGCGACTGGGGAGGCAAGGTCTACGACGACCTCATGCGCCAGGCCGACGACCTGGAGTCGCTCCCCTTCGTGGACAAGTCGCGCATCGGAGCCGCCGGCGCCTCCTATGGCGGATACATGATCGACTGGATCGCAGGTCACACCCAACGCTTTGCGGCCCTCGTCTCGCATGACGGTCCGTTCGACCTCGCCTCCGCGAACCTGGAGACCGAGGAGCTCTGGTTCCCCAACTGGGAGTTCAAGGGGATGCCGTGGAATTCCGACCAGTACCGGAAATGGAACCCGATGCTGTCCGCGGAGAACTTCAAGACCCCGACTCTCGTCATCACGAGCGAACGCGACTACCGCGTCCCGTTTGGCCAGGGCCTCCAGTTCTTCACCGCCCTCCAGCTCCGAGACGTCCCTTCGAAGCTGCTCACCTTTCCCGACGAAGGCCACTGGGTCCTGAAGCCCGGCAACTCCCGCCTCTGGCACGCGACGGTGATGGACTGGCTCCACCGCTACCTCGGCGGCGCCGAAGCCGACCCGAAGGCCCTCGAGACCGCCTACAGCGTCACGAGGTAACAGCTCCCCGGGGAGGCAAGGAAGAGTGATGCCGCCGCGCCGGGTCGTCTCGCTCTGTCCGTCGATCACGGAGACTCTGGTGGCGATCGGGGGATTGAAGCGTCTCGCCGCCGCCACGCGCTTCTGCGTCCGGCCCAAGGGGATGCTCTGGGGACTGCCGCGGATCGGAGGGACGAAGGACCCGGACATCGGCCGGATCCTGGCGCTGAAGCCCGATCTCGTCTTCGCCAACGAGGAGGAGAACCGGATCGAGGACGTCCGGGCGCTTCAAGAGGCGGGGATCAACGTCGACGTGACGTTCTCGAAAACGGTGTCCGACGTCCCGGGCGCGATCCGGCACTGGGGAGAGCGCCTGGAAGAGGGCGCGGAGGGAGAGGCCGAGGCGCTGGCTTCCCGCATCGAGGAGGAGCTCTCGGCGCTCCAGGCCGAGCCGCCGGCGCCGCCGTTTCTCTATGTGTACTGGATCTGGAAGGACCCGTGGATGACGATCTCCGACGACACATACGTCGCGGACCTCCTGCGGCTGGCCGGGGGAGTCAACGTCTTCGGCCGCGAGGCGGACCGCTATCCGACCTCCACGCCGGAGGATGCGCTGTCGCGCGGCGCCGACGTGCATTTTTTCCCGAGCGAGCCCTTCCCGTTTCGCCGGGAGAAGCACGAGGCCCTGACCGCGCAGCTCTTCGGCGCGGAACGCGCGCGCCTCTTTGTCGAAGGAGACGACTACTGCTGGCACGGCGTGAGGACGCTCGACGGCCTGAAAGCGATGCGCGAACTGAGGCGGAGGCTGGGGGAGTTATGAGTTGTGAGTTGTGAATTGTGAATTGTGAACAGGCTGGTAAAGCGGTTTCCTTGATCATCCTAAGATATTCACCACTCACAATTCACAATTCACAACTACCCTCTGCGGTTCAGCAGGTCCAGGAACTCCTCCCGGACCGCCCGGTTATTGAAGATGCCGCGGATGGCGGAGGTGACCGTCAGGGCGCCCGGCTTCTTGACTCCCCGCATCTCGACGCAGAGGTGCCGCGCCTCGATGACCACCATGACGCCCTGCGGCGAGAGCTTCTCGGCGAGGAAGGCGGCAACCTGCTCGGTCAGGCGCTCCTGGAGCTGCGGCCGGCGGGCGTAGAACTCCAGGATCCGCGGCATCTTGGAGAGCCCGGCGATCTTGTCGTTGGGGATGTAGGCGATGTGCGCGTGGCCGTAGAAAGGGACGAAGTGGTGCGAGCAGAGCGAGTAGAACGGGATGTCCTTCTCGATGACCATGGCCGTGTAGCGCTCGTCATTGGGGAAGAAGGTGATGTTCGGCTCCGCCCCCTCGGCCAGGCCGCCGAACATCTCCAGGTACATCCTGGCGACCCGCTCCGGCGTCTCGGTCAGATTGGGATCGGTGACGTCGAGGCCGAGCAGCTCGAGGACGCGCCGCATCTGCGCCGCGATCGCGCGGACTTTTTCCTCGTCTTCGACGGAGGGGAGGGCGGCGAGGGTCTCGCTCATGCGGCGGCGCGGGCCCTCTCGAGGAGCCGGCCGACGTCCCGGGCGACGGGGATGTCGCTCTCGACGACGTCCTTGATCCTGCCGTCCTTCCCGACGATGAAGGCGGTCCGCGCCGAGAACCCCTTGTCGTCCAGGTACACGCCGTACCGGCGCGAGACCTCCCCCTTGGGGTGAAAATCCGCCAGCAGGGGATAGGTGATCCCGTTCTGCGGAGCAAACGCCTTGTGCGCCCAGAGCGAGTCCACGAAGATCCCGAGCACCGCGACGTCGTCATTTCCCGCCTCCGGCAGCATCTCCGCGCACTGCTTCGTCTCCTTCGAGCACGTCGGCGAGAAGTCGAGCGGATAGAAGAGCAGCAGCACGTTCTTCTTCCCCCGGTAGTCGGAGAGCGTGACCTTGTCCCCGATCGTCGAGGAGAGCGTGAAATCCGGGGCCGTGTCGCCGGGCTCCAGGTGAGTCATGATGCGGCTCCTTGCGGCGTCTGCGCGCTGGCCGCGCGCCGCGATTCTATCGTTATCGGGTGATCTGCGATCGGGTGATCGGGTGATTGAAAGCCCCGGTCGATCACCCGATGGCCCGATCACCCGATCACCCGATCAGCTGATCGTCTTCCGGAACGCCCGGGTGCTCGCGGCGACGAGGACGGCGGCGATCACCACGAGCGCCGCCACGTCGCGCCAGAGGTCGCCGAAGACGGCGCCGCGGATGATGATCCCGCGGGCGATCGCGATGAAGTGGGTGGCCGGAAGCAGCTGGGCGAGGAGCCGCAGAGGGGTCGGGAGGGAGGAGAGCGGGAAGATGTAGCCCGACAACATGATCGACGGGAGCAGGAACATCTGCGCGAGCTGGATCGCCTCCATCTGCGAGCCCGCGCGCGAGGAGACGAGCAGGCCGAGCGAGAGGAGGGCGAAGATGTAGATGACCGAGAGAGCCAGCAGGAGCGGGAGATTCCCGTGGATCGGCACGCGGAAGACGACCGTCATGAGGAACAGGACGAAGAGCAGCTGCGCGAAGGCGAGGGCGAGATAGGGGAGGAGCTTGCCGAGCACGACGGCGACGGGGGAGGCGGGCGTCACCATGAGCTGCTCGAGGGTGCCGCGCTCCCGCTCGCGGACGATCGCGAACGCCGCGAGGAGCGTGCCGGAAAACGTCAGCAGGATCGCGACGAGCCCCGGGATGAGCAGGTTCGCGCTGCGCGAGTCGGGGTTGAACAGAAGGAGAGGGTGCACGCGGATCGGGAGATCCTTCGCGCCCGCCCGCTCCGCGAGCTCGGTGAACGACCGCGCGAAGGCAACGCCGTTCGCCGCGGCGAGCGCCGCCGCGGAGATCGTGGAGTCCGAGCCGTCGATCAGGACGAGCACGTCGGCCGGCTCGCCTTTGACGCGCCGCCGTGCGTAATCGGGCGGGATCTCGATGCCCGTCGAAGCCCGGCCCGCCACGATGGACTCCTTCAGGGCCGCCTTCGAAGGGACGTAGGACACGATGTCGAAGTAGCTCGTGTTGACGAAATCGTTCAGGAGCCGACGGCTCTCCTGCGTGCGGCTCTGGTCGAAGACGGCGGTGCGGACGTGCTTGACGTTCGTGTCGATCAGGCCGAAAAGCACGAGCTGGAACGCGGGGACGAGCAGCGCGAACTGGAGTGTGCCGCGGTCCCGGATCATCTGGACCGCCTCTTTCTTCAGGACCGGGAGGAATCCCCTCATCGCGCCTCCGCCGCGGCCGGGACTTCGCCGCGCTGCTCGATCTGGAGGCGCGTCAACCGGACGAAGACGTCTTCGAGCGAGGCCTCGATCGGCTGGATCGTGACCCTGGCGTGGGACGTCTCCTCGAGATCCCGCGCGATCCGCGCGTCGGCCACGTCGGCGCGCACGAGCAGGTGCAGGGCGTTGCCGAAGATCGTGACGTCCTCGACGTACGGCAGCGTTCGGGCCTGGGTCATGACGGCGGCGGCGCCCCGTTCGCAGTCGGCCTGGACGCGCCGGGTTCCCTCGGGCGTGATGCCGGGCAGTTTCGTGAGGCCGGCCGGATCCCCCTCGACCAGCATCTTCGAGAGGTACAGGTACGCCACGCGGCCGCAGCGCTCCGCCTCGTCCATGTAGTGGGTGGAGACCAGGAGCGTGACGCCTTCGCCGGCGAGCGTGAAGAGGAGATTCCACAGCTCGCGCCGGGCGACGGGATCGATTCCCGCGGTCGGCTCGTCCAGGAAGAGGACGCGGGGCCGGTGCATCAGCGAGGCGGCGAGCGCGAGGCGCTGCTTCCATCCTCCGGAGAGCTGGCCGGCGAGGCGGCCGCGATACGGGCCGATCGCGGTCAGCTTGATCGCCCACTCGCGCCGCTCCTTGAGCTCCGCTCCCTTCAGGCCGTACACGGAGGCGAAGAAGTTCAGGTTCTCGAGAACCGTGAGGTCCTCGTAGAGCGAGAACCTCTGGGGCACGTAGCCGATCCGGCGGCGGACCTCCTCCCCCTGCGTCACGACGTCCAGGCCGTCCACCGAGGCGTGCCCTTCCGTCGGGACGAGGAGGCCGCAGAGGATCCGGATGAGCGTGGACTTGCCCGACCCGTTGGGGCCGAGCAGTCCGTAGATCTCGCCGCGGGGGACGTGCAGCGAGACCTTGTCGAGGGCCCGGATCGGGCCGAAGTCGCGGGAGACGCCTTCCACGACGATCCCGTAGTCGCGCGCGCCCGGTGGATTCTCGCCGGCGGGGTCCACGCTCGACTCTCGACCCTCGACTCTCGACGTCATTCCACGAGCCTCACCATGGCCGCCATCCCCGGCTTCAGCCGCGGCGTCGGATCGATCGCCACCTTGACGCCGAAGACCTGGTCCATGCGCTGGTCGAGCGTCTGGACGTTTCGCGGTGTGTACTCGGCCTGCGTGCGGATCTCCACGACATGCCCGGAGAACTCCGTGTTCGGGAAGGTATCGACTGTCAGGAGGGCCTTCTGGCCCACGCGCACGCGGCCCAGCTCCGGCTCCGGCACGTAGACGCGGACCCAGATCTGCGACGGCTCGAGCATCCGGGCGACCGGCTGGTTGCCGCCGACGAGGTCCCCGGGCCGGAGGTCCATGGACTCGATCAGTCCCGGAGCGGGCGCGGCGACCACCGACTCGGCCCGCTGGCGTTCGAGATACGCGAGCTGCCTCTCCTCCATGCCGAGGGCCGCGCGGGCGGCGGCGATGTCCTCCGGCCTGTTGCCGCGCTCGAGCTCCAGGAGCGCTTCCCGCGTGGTCTTCGCCTGCGTGGCGGCCGCGTCGTACTGCTGCTGGGAGGTCACGCCTTTCTCGAGGAGCCCCTTCTGGCGGAGCCGCTCCCGTTCGGCGTTCTCCGCCGACGCGCGCGCGCTTCCGATCACCTCGACCCGCGGCCCGCGCAGCGCCTTGGTCAGGTTCGCCTGCGCCTGCGCGATCCTCGAGCGCTGCTGCTGGATCTGGAGGTCGATCAGGTCGGTCTCGAACTGGACGATCGGCTGTCCGGCGATGACGACCGTGCCCTCTTCGACCAGGACCTTCGCGATCCGGCCGCCGAGGAGCGATCCGACCTCGACGTCGCGCGCCTCGATCGCGCCCGAGAGCAGGAGAGGCTTCTCTCCGCGCCGCGACGCCAGCCACCACGCGACGGCGCCCGCCGCCACGACGACCACGACGAGAGCGAGCAGGATCTTCCGTTTCATTCGGTCCTCCCGTGCCGGAGTGCCCCTCGCCTCCAGACCTCCAGGACGGTATCGAGGTAGGTGTCGAGGGGGATCGGGGGGTCGACCCGCAACACCCGATGGAAAAAAACATAGGACTGGAGCGTTCCCAGGAACGCCAGCGCGCCGGCCCGCGGCTGGCGGAGCGAGATCTTCCCCGCCGCCCGCGCCCGGCGAAAATACGTTTCGAGCGCCCGGATCGCCCGGACCGGGGGAGAGCTCTTGCTCCGGGGATCGAAGGGGAGGCGGATCGTCCACGCCTCCTCCTCCGTCCGGGCTCGGAGAAAACGGGCGATGTTCTCACCCATCTTCTGCTCGATGAACGGGATGAACGCCAGCGCGAGGCGGCGCAGCACGCGCGCCGGGTCGTGCGAGAGGGGGACCGAGGCGAGAAAATCCGTCGGGAGCGATTGGCTGGCCGGCTCCGATTCCATCGCCACCGCGAAGAGAGCCTTCTTCGAAGGGGCGTGGCGCAGGAGCGCCGCCGGCGAGACGCCCAGGCGCGCGCCGATGTCGGCGAGCGTGGTCCCCTCGAATCCCCTCTCGGCGAAGGCGCGGCGCGCCTCGACGAGGACCTGCTCGCGCGTGACCCGCGCCGGACGGCCCATGGAGTAAATAACTATACAGTTATTTACTAAAAGTCAAGAGCGATTGGTGATTTGTGATCGAGGGAACGAAGCTCCACTCCCGCCAATCACCAATCACCAATCACCAATCACAAATCGGGCAATGGCTCTCCGCGACGCCGTTCCAGCCAGCCTTCCAGTTCGGCGGCCGATTTCGCGTTGAGGGTCTCTTCTTTCGTGACCCACCCCTTGCGGGCGATGCCGAGCCCGAAGGTGACGAGCCCGAGCTCCGCGGCGGAATGCGCGTCCGGGCCGATCGAGAGGAGGATGCCCGCGTCGGCCGCGCGGCGGCAGAGGCGCCAGTCGAGGTCCAGGCGCTCCGGGTTGCAGTTGATCTCAAGGGCGCAGCCGCTCTCGGCCGCGGCTTCGAGCACCGCTTCCCAGTCGGCCTCGAGTCCCTCGCGGGAGAGCAGGAGCCGGCCGCTCGGGTGCCCGAGGACCGAGACGAGGGGATTGCGCACCGCGCGGACCAGGCGGCGCGTCTGCTCCTCACGGGAGAGGCCGAAGCGCGAGTGAACGGACGCCACGACGAGGTCGAAGCCCTTCAGGAACTCGTCGCCGTAATCGATGGAGCCGTCCGCGAGGATGTCGGCCTCCGAGCCGTGGAAGATCCGGAAGCCCGGGAACGCGCGCCGCAGAGCGCGGATCTCCTCCCGCTGGGCGAGGACGCGCTGCGTGTCGAGTCCGCCGGCATAGGCGGCCGACTGGCTGTGGTCCGTGATCGCGGCGTAGGAGTAGCCGGCGGCCCGGGCGGCCGCGACCATGTCCGCGAGCGTGTCGCGGCCGTCGGACGCGGTCGTGTGCAGGTGAATCAATCCGCGCAGGTCCCGCTCTTCGACCAGGACCGGGAGCGTTCCGCGCTCGGCCGCCTCGATCTCCCCCCACGCCTCCCGAAGCTCCGGCTCGATGTACGCGAGGCCGAGCGCGGCATAGATCGCCTCTTCGCTGGCGCACGGCCTGGGCCGGCCCGGGGCCTCCGCCGCGAAGAGGGCGTACTCGTTCAGCTTCATTCCCCGCTTCACTGCCCGCATCCGGAGCTGCGTGTTGTGCTCCTGGGACCCCGTGAAATAAAGGAGGGCCGCCGGAAACTCCTCCTCGGAGACGACCCGGAGATCGGCGGCGGGCCCGTCGGCGAACCGCAGGGATGTCTTCGTCGGACCTTCCGCCGTCACTTCGACCGCGCCGGGCAGGGACCGGAAGGCGGCGCAGAGAAGGTCCGGCTCCCGGGACGCCGCGACGATGTCGATGTCGCGAATGATCTCCTTGCGGCGGCGCAGGCTCCCGGCGATCGCGAGGCGCGAGGCGAGACCCGTCCCCCGGAGCGCCTGGAGGATCTCCTCGCCCCGCCGCAGGGCCCGGGGGTAACGGTGAAAGCCGGCGCTCGAGCGCAGGAGGGCGATTCCCCGGACGATCCTCTCGACGGTCGCCGGGCCGAATCCCTTGATCCCCGCGAGCCGGCCGTCCCGGCACGCCTTCTCCAGCGACTCGAGGGAGTCGATGCCGAGGGCTTCCCGGAGCCGCCTCACCTTGCGGGCGCCAAGGCCCGGGACCTTGAGACAGTCGCGGAGCCCCGGCGGAAAACGTGCGCGCAGCTCGTCGTAATAGGGGAGCGACCCAGTCCGCGCGAGGGTCTCGATGTTGTCGAAGAGGCCCCTTCCGATTCCCGGGACCTCGAGCAGCTCCCGGCTGCGCACCGCCTTCTCGAAGTCCCCCGAAAACGAGAGGATGGCCCTGGCGCCTCCCTCGTAGGCGCGCACCTTGAAGACGCTCTCGCCGGCCAGTTCGAGCATGGCGGCGATCTCCTCGAGGATCCGCGCTATTTGTTTCCGGTCCATGTCGGGGGATTGTAGGTGTCAGGTTGACCTGTTCCCTGACACCTTCTCACGGGTAATATCCCTTTCCATGCGCATCGACCTCCACACTCACTCCAGCGAGTCCGACGGCCTCGATTCCCCGGCCGAGCTGGTCCGGAAGATGAAGGACGCGGGGATCGAGGCCTTCGCCCTGACGGACCACGACACGCTGCAGGGTCTTCCGGAGGCCCGGGCGGAGGCGGAGAGGCTCGGCATGGAACTGATTCCCGGAGCCGAGGTCTCGGCCGACTTCCAGGGCGCGGACGACGTCCACATCCTCGCGCTCTTCGTGGACGAGAGGAGCGACCGGTTCAACTCCCGCCTCGGGGAGCGGCAGAAGAACCGGCGCCGCCGCGGAGAGCTCATGGCCGAGAAGCTGATCGCGGCCGGTTACGCGCTCGACCTGGACGCCATCCGGCGGGACGTCGGCGACGGCGTCTGGGGCCGGCCGCATCTGGCGCGCGCCCTCATGCTGGCCGGGCACGCGTCGTCCAACGACGACGCCTTCAGCCGGTTCCTCGGCCGCGAGCATCCCTGGTACGTCCCCTCGACGAAGTGGCAGGCCCCCGACGTGCTCGAGGCGATCCGCGAAGCGGGAGGCGTCTCCTCGCTCGCCCACGGAATCTGGTACAAGGACCCGGCCGGGCTCATCCGGGCCCTCGCGGCGGCGGGGCTCGACGCGGTCGAGGTCTTTCATCCCGATCACGGACCGGAGGAGGAGGCCCTCTTCGGCGCCATCGCGCGGGACGAGAACCTCCTCGTGACGGCCGGAAGCGACTTCCACGGCACCCCCGAAGGGCGCAAGCACCCGGGGGGAGTCGTCGGCACGGCGGAGATGCTGGGCCTCCTGCGCGCCCGCGCCCGCTCGCGATGACCCCGACGGAGAAGACCCCGGCGCCTCCGTTCTGGGTGCTTCTCCTCCAGCGTGACGCGGAGGACGTCCTCTACGAAGCCGCCGCGATGACGGCCGCCGCTGTGTCGCTCGGCATTCCGGTGACGCTCATCTGGTTCGACGCGGCCCTCGAGGCCCTGGTCTCCGGGCGTCTCTCGGAGGAGCGGGCGGATGCGGGCGGCGCCGGCCTTCTCCTGCGCGAGGCCCGGGAAGCCGGCGGCGTGCGGTCCCTCGCCTGCTCCGCCTCGATGGTCAACCGCCGCCTGGACCGCGACCGGATCGCGGCCTGCGTGGACGGCGTCGTCGGATGGCCGACGGCGATCTCCCTCATCCGCTCCGCCGAGCGCTCCTTCATCTGGTGAGCGTTTCATCGGTCGTCTCCTGATTCGATCACCCGATCACCCGATCACCCGATCACCTGATTTCCCTCGGGGGCGTGGGTCATTTTGAACATGAGCCGCTGACCGTCCCATCCGCCCCGGCGTCGGGCCCGCCTCCCTCGTCGGCACGCGACGGCCCGGCCGCGACAGAGCAATCGGCCGTCGCTCTGTCGCGAAGGCGCAGCGGCAGCGAGGCGAGGTGAGTCTGCCGTGGTGCGCTTTCGCTCACGGCCTCCTTCGGGAGGCGGCCCCGCCGCCGGGGCTTCACCTCGGCTCAAGCGGGGCTGAGAGCCCCGGAGCTGGCGGCGTTTCACTCAGAGGTGATGGGTGACGAGCATGGAAGAGTGCGACCGGCGCCACCATGAGAGTGCGAGGAACCCTCAGCGCCGGCCGGTTCTTCCCCTTGCGACAGGCCGGCGCGTGCCTCTGAGGGAAATGCCGACGGCTCCAGGGCGGCCTGACCCACGACCTCCCTCGGACATCACTTGTCCGTTCCTTCGACTTCAATGTAACTGTGGATAACGGGGGCGAAATATTTTTTGATCCGTCGCGCCCGGGTCGATGCCGCGATCGCGCCTGTGGAAATCGAAATCGGGCGTTGACTCCGCTTCGCGGCGGGTAAAAGAATCGGGTCACCGCGTTCCGGGAAATGATGTTCGAAGAAACCGTCACCGAGAAAGGCCTGCCGCAGAACGCGGAGGCGGAGCGAGCCGTCCTCGGCTCGATCCTGCTCGACCCGGCCGCGATCGCGTTCGTGGTGCCGGTCCTGTCGGCGGAGGACTTCTTCAGCGACAAGCACCAGCGGATCTATCGCGGGATGCTGGATCTCTACGACCGGTCCACCCAGGTCGACCTGTTGACGCTCAAGGAGGAGTTGAACGCGGCCTCGGCGGAGACGGTGGACGCGGCGTACCTCTCCTGGCTTCTCGACGGCGTGCCGGACATCGGCAACGTCGAGCACTACGCGCGCATCGTCAAGGAGAAGGCGACGCTGCGGCGCCTGATCCGGGCCGGCCAGCGGATCGTGCGCGACGGCCTCACGCAGGACAAGACGGCCGAGCAGCTTTTAAGCGACGTCACCGGCGAGATCTTCGAGATCGCCGACGACACCGTGCGCGAGGCCTTCACGCCCATCAGCAAGATCGTCACGCACAACCTGGAGGTGATCGAGGACGCCCGCCTGCGGCAGGGGATGCTCTCCGGCCTCGCGACCGGCTTCACGGAGCTCGACCGCATCACCTCGGGACTCCAGGCCTCGGACCTGATCATCATCGCCGCGCGGCCGTCGGTCGGCAAGACCTCGTTCGCCCTGAACATCGCGCAGCACGTGGCGCTCCGGGAGGGGAAGTCGGTGGGCTTCTTCTCGCTGGAGATGTCCATGGAGCAGCTCGGCTTCCGCGTGCTCTGCTCGGAGGCGGACGTGGACGCGAAGAAGGTTCGCGACGGTTTCGCCTCCAGGGAGGCGATCAACCGGCTCGTGCTCGCCCAGGTGAAGATGAAGGGCGCGAACTTCTACATCGACGACAGCGCGGCGGTGACCGTGCCGCTGATGCGCGCCAAGGCGCAGCGATTGCAGCGGGAGAAGGGGCTCGACCTGATCTTCGTGGACTACCTGCAGCTGATGGCCGGGCACGGACGGTTCGACAACCGCACGCAGGAAGTCTCGCAGATCTCGCGTGGCCTGAAGCTCCTCGCCAAGGAGCTGAAGATCCCCGTCGTCGCGCTCTCCCAGCTCTCTCGCCAGCCGGAAAAACGCACGGGAGACCAGCGCAAGCCGCAGCTGGCCGACCTGCGCGACTCCGGCTCGCTCGAGCAGGACGCCGACGTCGTCGTCATGCTTTACCGCGAGGAGCTCTACGAGCGCAAAACCGAGCGCAAGGGGCTGGCCGACGTGATCATCGCCAAGCAGAGAAACGGCCCGATCGGCGACTTCGAGCTGGTATTCCTCCCCGATCATGTGGCCTTCCGCAACTACACGCGAGAAGCCCCGCCACCCGGCGCCGATCAGCCCTTCTGAGGCGCCGCGCGCGGCCGACCTGCTAGCCTTGCCCGCTTGAGCCCAAGACTCCCGGCGGACGACACCCGGCCGCTCTCCCGCCCGACCGAGGCGATCGTCGATCTCGGCGCGATCGCCCGCAACTACGGGACGCTGCGACGGCGCGTCGGCGACGGTGTCGCCGTCGTCCCGGTGCTCAAGGCGGATGCCTACGGGCACGGGGCGGCGGCCGTGGCCCGGAGGCTCTTCGCCGAAGGCGCGCGCCGCTTCGCCGTCGCCGACGCCGGGGAAGGAGCGGGGCTGCGGCGCGCCGGGATCTCCGGAGAGATCTTCCTGCTGAACTTCTGCGAGGCGGCGGACCTCCCGCTCTGCCGCGGCTACGGGCTGACGCCGACGCTCTACGACGTGGCGCAGGCGCGCGGCTTCGCGCAGGCGTGCGCCGGGGTGGCGGCGCCGCTGCCGGTCCAGGTCAAGCTCGACACGGGGCTCGGGCGGATCGGGTTCCGCCCCGAGCAGGTTTCGGAGGTCGCGCGGCTGCTCCGCGCCGCGCCGGGGCTCCGGGTGGAAGGGATTTTCTCTCACCTCGCCTCCGCCGAGAAGCGGTCGGCCGCCGAGACCGCCCCGCAGATCCGGATCTTCCGGGAGGCCGTCGCCGCCCTGGCCGCCGCCGGGATCCCGGTGGGCCTCATCCACCTCGCCAACTCCGCGGGCGTCCTCGCGCACCCGGACTCTCACTTCGACGCCGTGCGGCCGGGGATCGCGCTCTACGGCGTGCCGCCGTGGGACTCCCACGACGCGGAGGGGCTCGAGCCGGCCATGACCCTCGCGACGCGGGTCATGTCGGTTCGGAGCGTCCCGGCCGGCACGCCGCTCGGGTACGGCGGGGCGTTCGTCACGGACCGCCCCTCGACGGTCGCGGTTCTTCCGATCGGCTATCATGACGGCCTTCGAAGATCCTTCTCCGGCCGCGTTTCCTTTTTGTTGAAAGGCAGGGAGGTCCCGATCGTCGGTGCGGTGAGCATGGACTTGACGATGGTGGACGCGACCGGCTGCGGCGCGTCCCCCGGGGACCGGGTGGTGTGCCTCGGCGCCGACTCCGGGCGTGCGGTCACCGCCTGGGATCTCGCGCGCGCGGCGGGCACGATCCCTTACGAAATCGTCTGCGGGATCGGCTCCCGGGTGCCGCGGAGGCACGTCGGGTAGAGATGCGCCTCCTCGACGCCATCGGCCGTCTCGTCCTGCGGGTCCTCGAGGAGGTCGGCCGCTTCTTCTCGATGCTCGGGCGCGTGGCAATCTGGTCCGTGCGCCCCCCGTACGACATCACCGAGCTCATGCGGCAGATGGTGCGCGTCGGATACGACTCGATCCCGGTCGTCTTCGTCACGACCCTCTTCACGGGGATGGTCCTCGCGCTCCAGACCTTCAACGGCTTCGCCCGCTTCCATGCCGAGAACCTGGTCGGGAGCGTCGTCGCGCTCTCGCTGACCCGGGAGCTGGCTCCCGTCCTGACCGCTCTCATGGTCACGGGGCGCGTCGGCAGCGCGATGGCGGCCGAGCTCGGCACGATGCGCGTGACCGAGCAGATCGACGCGCTGACCTCGCTCGGCACCGAGCCGGTCCAGTACCTGATGGTGCCGCGGGTCACCGCCTCGATCCTCATGATGCCGCTCCTCGTCGTCCTGGGGGACGCCGTCGGCATCTACGGCGGCTACCTCGTCGCCGTGCAGCTTCTGGGAGCGAACCCGGTCGCCTACCTCGACAACTCCTTTCAGTTCCTCCACGTCGGCGACGACATCGTCTCCGGGATCATCAAGGCGGGGGTCTTCGGCCTGATCTTCTCGCTGATCGCCTGCGTGCGCGGCTACTACACGGCCGGCGGCGCGGAAGGAGTCGGGCGCTCGACGACCCGGGCCGTCGTCTCCGGCAGCCTCTCGGTGCTCGTGGTGGACTTCTTCCTGACGAAGCTCCTCTACTGACGATGATGGCCCCTTCCGCTCCGACCGCGACCACCGGCAGCCCGGCGCCGAAGCTGCGGGCGCAGGAGCTCCGCAAGTCCTTCGGCGAAAAGGTCGTCCTGGACGGGCTGTCCTTCTCGGTCGCGACCGGGGAATCGCTCGTGATCGTGGGCCCGTCCGGCACCGGCAAGAGCGTGTTGCTCAAGCACCTGATCGGCCTGATCAAGCCCGACTCCGGCAAGGTCTTCGTGGCGGGGGAAGACCTCTGGGCCCTTTCGCACGTCGAGCGAACCCGGGTGCGCAAGAAATTCGGGATGTCGTTCCAGGAGGGGGCGCTCTTCGATTCCATGTCGGTCTTCGACAACATCGCGTTCCCGCTGCGCCGCTCGGGCCGGCCGCCGGGAGAGGTTCGGGACCGGGTGCGCGAGTGCCTGGAGATCGTCCACCTGCCCAACGTCGAAGAGAAGCGCCCGTCGGAGCTCTCCGGAGGCATGCGCCGCCGGGTCGGGTTCGCCCGGGCCATCGCGCACGAGCCGGAGATCCTGCTCTTCGACGAGCCGAACACGGGCCTGGATCCGATCATGACCGACATCATCGACGAGGTGATCCTGGAGATGCGCGAGAAGATGAAGCCCACGATCGTGACGATCACGCACCACATGGAGAGCGCGAAGAAGATCGGAGACCGGGTCGCGCTCCTCTTCGGCGGAAAGATCCTCTACGATGCGCCGCCGGAGGAGTTCCTGCGGGCGAGCGACCCCGCGGTCCGGCAGTTCGTGGAGGGAAACGCGCAGGGCCCGCTGACTCGGGATTACGAGATGGCGGCCGGTTAGAGCCCATCGGGTCGGAGACGCGGACGGCGGTCCGGTTCTTGGGGAGGGACGCATGAGCACGGCGGCGAAAGTCGGAGGGTTTTTCCTGGTGGTCCTGGTTCTGGCGGGACTCCTCATCTGGAGGATCGAGGACCTGCGCCTCGGAAGGGGGCCCGCCAAGAAGATCTCGGTCGAGTTCAAGGACGTGGCGGGCCTGGATGCCAAGTCCACGGTGCGCCTGGCGGGCGTGCGGGTGGGCAAGGTCGCCCGGATCCGGCTGACGCCCGACGGGAAGGCGATCGTCGAGATGGACCTCGACAAGGACGTGGAGCTGCGCCAGGGGGCGTCGGCCGCGGTCGCGAACCTGGGGTTGCTCGGCGAGAAGTACGTCGAGCTCGTTCCCGGCCCGGTCGGCGCTCCGGGGCTGCCCGAGGGAACGACGATCAAGGGGGACGTGCCCGTCAGCTTCGACCAGATCACGAGGCTCGCCCGCGACATCGAGGTGGACGTCAAGGACATCACGAGGAACCTGAACTCGTCGCTCGGCGGCGCGCAGGGAGAAGAGAGGCTCCGCACGATCGTCGAGAACATCCGGATCATCACCGAGGACCTGCGCGTGATGGTCGCGTCCAACCGCGGCAACGTCGACGCGACGCTCGCGAACCTGCGCAGCTTCACCGAGGGGATGACGCAGCTCGTGGACCGCGTGGACAAGCTGATCGCGGCGAACCAGGCGAACGTGACGCAGGGGATCGCGAACATCAAGGATGTGGCGGGCAAGCTCGAGACGACCGCGGACAACCTGAACCAGATCACCGGCAAGATCAAGTCGGGGGAGGGGACCGTCGGCAAGCTCATCGAGAGCGAGGAGACGCACAAGAACCTGAACGACGCGCTCGTCTCGGTCAAGGAAGGGGTCGCCAGCCTGAACAAGGCCTTCGGCGCGATCGGCAGGACGAAGATCGATCTGGGGGTGCGCTCGGAGCTCCTCACGAAGTTCTCGAAGGGGAAGGGGTACTTCACGCTCGACATCGATCCGCCCGACACCCCGCGCTACTACCGCGTCGAGCTCTCGACGCAGCCGTTCGGGCGGCGGGTCTCCTCCACGACCATCGATCGCACCACGTTCCCCGACGGGCACGTCGAGGTCAAGACGACCGACACGCAGGAGCTGAAGGACGACTTCGCGATCTCGGCGCTCTTCGGCTGGAGATGGAGGGACTTCGGCCTGCGGGCGGGCGTCATCGAGTCGCGGGGCGGCGCCGGCCTCGACTACAAGCTGCTCAAGGACCGGCTCCGTTTCTCGGCGGACCTCTGGGACTTCAACCGGCCCGATTTCTCCGCCCACGCGAAGATTTCCGGCCGCTATTTCTTCTCTCCGTCGGTCTACGTCACGGGAGGATGGGATGACTTCCTGAACCACTCCCGCAGCGCGGATTCGCTCTTCTTCGGGGCGGGCCTGCGCTGGAGCGACGACGACATCAAGTACCTGCTCGGCTCGCTGCCGATCAAGCCGTGAAGCGGGACCCGGGACTCAGGGCTCGGGACCCGGCACGCGGAGCCGGGGGATAGATGCCGTCCCGCGTCACGACGGTCTTCGCCTGCCAGTCGTGCGGCTCCGCATCGCCGAAGTGGCTGGGCCGCTGCCCGGAGTGCGGGGAATGGAACAGCTACGTCGAGGAGATTCGCGGTCCGAGGACTTCCACCGAGGTGGAGAGCGCGGCGGCGGCCATCGCTCCGATGGCGGGCGAGACCGAGGCGATGGAGGTCCGCTTCGAGACCGGAATGCCGGGTTTCGACCGCGTCCTCGGGGGCGGGATCGTGGCGGGCTCCGCAATCCTCATCGGCGGAGAGCCCGGGATCGGCAAGTCCACGTTTCTCCTGCAGGTGGCCCGCGCGGTCGCGGCGCAGGGCGGAGAAGTCCTCTACGCGACAGCGGAGGAGTCCGCCGCCCAGGTCCGGATGCGCGGGGAGCGGCTGCGCGTTCGCGAGGGGGGACTCCTCCTGATGGCGGAGACGGGCGTGGACCGCATCGTCGCCGGGGCGGAGCGGCGCGCGCCGGCTCTCCTCATCGTGGATTCGATCCAGGCGGTGCGCGACCCGGCGCTCTCTTCCGCCGCCGGCACGGTCTCGCAGGTGCGGGAATGCGCTTCTGCTCTCCTCCGCTACGCGAAGACCCGTGGCGTTCCGGTGGTGCTGATCGGGCACGTCACGAAGGACGGGAGCCTCGCCGGCCCGAAGTCGCTCGAGCACCTCGTCGATACGGTCGTGACGCTCGAAGGGGACCGCACCTCGCTGCGTCGCATGCTCCGGGCCACGAAGAACCGGTTCGGGCCGGTGGACGAGCTCGCCCTCTACGACATGACCGGCGAAGGCCTGGCCGAGATCGCGAACCCTTCGGCCGCCCTCCTGTCCGAGCGGCGCCAGGGCCTTCCGGGCAGCGCCGTGACGGCCGCCCGCGAGGGATCGCGATGCCTCCTCGTCGAGATTCAGGCCCTCGTCGGCCCTTCCGCTGCCGGCTCGCCGCGGCGCGTGGCGATCGGCGTGGACGGGGGCCGGCTCGCCCTGCTGCTCGCCGTGCTCGAGGGCGCCGGGCTGTCGCTCTCTTCGCGCGAGGTCTTCGTCTCGTGCGCCGGAGGCCTCGAGACGGCCGAGCCGGCGTCCGACCTCGCGGTCGTGGCCGCCCTGGTCTCCTCCGCGCGTGGCCGGCCGATTCCCGGCGAGGCCGTTTGCTTCGGAGAGATCGGCCTCCTCGGGGAGGTCCGCCGGGTCCCGACGGCGGGCTCACGGCTGAAGGAGGCCGCCGCGATGGGTTTCACGACGGTCTATCTCCCGGCCGGCGACGCCGGCGAGGCCATCCCCTTTTCCGACCTGAGGGTCCGACCCGTGGACCGGGTGGCGGACTTCCTGAAGATGATCGGCTGATCGGGACATCAATCGCAGATCACCCGATCGCAAATCATCCGATTCTCTATTCCGGCAGGGACTCCAGGGCGACGGCGACGCGCATGGGAGCGGGGCCCGGGTAATCGGAAGGGTAGGGGGCGATGAGCGTGATGCGGGCGCTCGGCGCCGATCCGAACCGCAGCTGCGCGGGCTCCAGGACTCTCCTTTCGATCACCCGGTAGCGCTTCGGCCCGACGAACGTCGTCAGACCCACGCGGTCACCGGGACGCAGTCCCGCGACGGCCGCCCCGTTCAAACCGCGGGCGACCGCGATGACGGAGGGATTGCTCTTGGCTTCTTCGCCGGGGAGCGCCGTTCCCGGCAGATGTCCGGCCCCTCGGGCGAGAGTCGAGGCCTCGACCCCTTCGTACACCGGAGAGTCGAGCGAGAGCCGAGAAACTGTCAGGCGGGCGACGAGCTCGCCCCGCTCCGGCCGTGCCGCGGCGGCGGCGACGGGTATCTCCACGCTCGCGGCGTCCGAGGAGGAGAGCTCGCGAGCCAGAGGCGCCGTGAAGAGGATCCCGCATCCGAGGCCGACGGATGCGAGGGCGGAAACCAGCCGGTGAGTGAGCATTTTTCGTTGTGCCGGACAAACCCGCGCCCGGCTCCGCTTCTGGGCGGGAACCGGGCGCGGAAGTTCTCCGATTTACCGGGTCTTCCGGCTGAGCAGGAGTCCGCCGGCGACGAGAAAGAGGCCCGCGAGCGCGAAGCGCGGCGCCGAGGACGCCGTTTGGGGAAGAGTGGTCTCCATGGGGGCCGGCGGGGCCGGCGCGGTCTGGTAGCCGGGGGCCGGAACCGGAGGCGGCGCGGCCGCGGGGGCCGGCGCGGCCGACATGGTGGAGGCGCTGGCCATCGTCGTCTCGGGGGTCGCCGTGAATCCGATCTCCTTGCGATCAATGACCTCTCCGCTCACGTTCAAGGCGAGGACAGCGATCTTGTGGCTGCCGGGAGAGACGTTGTCGATCGTCGCGCTATTGGATTCGGTCCCCTTCAGCGTGGCCTTCAGGCTGTTGTCGAGGTAGACGTCGAAGCGCGGCTGTGGGAAGTTGGCGTCGCCGAAGCGGGTTCCTTCCCCGGCACCGAAAGCCCGGTCGTTGTAGCCGACCGTTACCCGGACGCTGTTGCCGGTGATCGTCGCCCCCTCGGCGGGCTCGATCAGACGCAGCTGAAGGGTGTTCCTGGTCGGGCCGCCGGTGTTCTGGTCCGCGTTCTGCGCGAGGGCCACGGCGGCGACCGTGAAACAAGCGAGCGCGACGATGAAGCCCGATGTCTTCTTGAGCATGTTTCTCTCTCCTTTCCGTAGTGGTGGCGCCATGACAAGCGCCGCCGCAGGTGTCAGAAGCAAGGGCCGCGCCAGCTTCCGGCGCGCCCTGCCGCGAGCCAGCGCGGAGGAACTCGTTATTCGAGGTAGGCGGGCGTCCCGCCTGTTAACGTCTTGAAGGCCTCGAGATATTTCACGCGGGTGGTTCGGACGACGCCTTCCGGGAGGCGGGGAGCCGGCGGGCGCCGGTCCCAGCCGGTCGAGTCGAGCCAGTCCCGTACGAACTGCTTGTCGAGGGAATGGGGGCTCTGGCCCGGCTTGTAGGCCGCCATGTCCCAGTAGCGGGAAGAGTCGGGCGTGAAGGCTTCGTCGATCCAGACCAGGCGCCCGTCGATCCGGCCGAACTCGAGCTTCGTGTCGGCCAGCAGCAGTCCGCGGGAAGCCGCGTACGCGCTCGCCCGGCCATACAGGTCGAGCGTCAGGTCGCGCAGCCTCTCCGCCTCCTCCGCGCCGATGCGGTTGGCCATCGTTCCGAGGGAGACGTTCTCGTCGTGCCCCTTCTCGCTCTTGGTCGCGGGGGTGAAGATTGGCTCCGAGAGGCGGTCGGCCTCGACGAGGCCTCCGGGAAGCCGGACGCCGCAGACCTGCTTCGTCTTCCTGTATTCCGCCCAGCCGGAGCCGGCGATGTACCCGCGGGCCACGCACTCGAACGGAATCACCTCGGCCTTCTTCACGATCACCGAGCGTCCCGCGAGCGTGGACCGGTCCGCCTGAAGAGGTTCCGGGAAGCGCTCGACCTCGGTCTCGACGAGGTGGTTCTCGATGTCGGAGTACTTCTGGAACCAGAAGTTCGAGAGTTGAGTGAGGATCTTTCCCTTGTCGGGCACGCCCGGGGAGAGAACGCAGTCGAAAGCGGAGATGCGGTCGCTCGCGACGAGCAGGAGCGTGTCGCCGAGGTCGTAGAGCTCGCGGACCTTGCCGCGCCGGGACAGGCGCGCGCCGGAAAGATGGGTCTCCACGACGGCTGGCATCGGGCGCAGACATTAGCACGGAGAAGCGGCGGTCCCGTCGCGGCGGCCCTCGACGCGGCGTGCCCGATTCGCGAACGGCGAGTCCCAAATCCTGTCTCTGCTATTGTTTCGGGTCATGCGATTGGAAGTCAGGGATTCCGTTCCGCGGTCCAGGCACGACGGGCGCATCGCCTTCCTCCACCAGGGCGCCGATCCTTCCAGGGGCGCGCCCGGGGCCGTGCGCGAGGAACTGCGCGAGGCCGGCCGCGCCGCCTCCTTCGGTGGCCGCAAGAAAGAGGTCGCGGGGGCGTTGACCTCCCGGGGCGGCTGGGTGCTCGTGGGCCTGGGGCCCGCGGGCGGCCCGTTCGGGACGGCGCGCCGGGCGCTGCGGCGCGCCCTGCGCGACGCGCTCCGGCGGGGCCACCGCGATCTCCTGATCGCCTTCGGGGAGGGGATCGGAGCTCCGGCGATGCGGGCGCTCGTCAGGGAAATCGCCCAGGGTGAGTACCGGTTCGAGCGCTACAAGTCCGAGGAAGAGCCGCGACGGCCCGCGCGGGAAGCCCGCGCGGTCGTTCTCCCCCCCCGTCGCTGCGCGCCGCGGACCTGGCGGACGCGGCGCGGGAGGCCCCGATTCTCGCGCCGGTGGTCGCCTGGGCGCGCGACCTCGGCAACACGCCGGGCAACGACCTCGGCCCGGCCGAGCTCGCGCGCGAGGCGCGGGCCATGGCGCGCCGCGAGGGCGTGCGCCTGACGGTGCTCTCGAAGAAGCAGATCGAGCGCGAGAAGATGGCGGGGCTCCTCGCCGTCAATTCCGGCAGCGTCCGTCCTCCGGTCTTTCTGATCGGCGAATACCGGCCGGCGCGCGCCCGGGGGACGGCGGTCCTGGTCGGGAAGGGGATCACCTTCGACTCGGGCGGCATCTCGATCAAGCCGGCTCCCGCGATGGGCGAGATGAAATACGACATGATGGGCGCGGCGACCGCCTTCGCCTGCGCCTTCGCCGCGAAGCGTCTGAAGCTCCCGGTGAGGGTCGTGGCGATCGCGCCCGTGACCGAGAACCTTCCGAGCGGCTCCGCCTGCCGCCCGGGCGACATCCTCCGGATGCGCAACGGGAAGACCGTCGAGGTGGACAACACGGATGCCGAGGGGCGCCTGGTCCTGGCCGACGCGCTCTCCTACTCGGCGAAGTTCCGGCCGGACGTGCTGATCGACTACGCCACGCTCACGGGCGCGGTCCTGATCGCGCTCGGCCACGAATGCGCCGGCCTCATGACGCCCGAGGAGGACCTCGCCCGCGAGTTCCTGGAGGCGGGCGAAGCGACGTGCGAGCGGGTGTGGCGCCTCCCCGTGTGGCAGGACTACCGCGAGAACCTGAAATCCGAGTGGGCCGACATGAAGAACACCGCGGGGCGCGCTGCGGGCACGGTCAACGCCGCCGTGTTCCTCAAGGAGTTCGTCCCGCCCGGCGTGGCCTGGGCCCACCTCGACATCGCGGGCGTCGCGCATCTGGATCAGGAGCACGCGGGCTACGATCCCGGCGCCACCGGTTTCGGCGTGGCGCTGACGATGGAGTTCCTGCGCCGCCACTTCTGAAACGAAGCCGCGCGTCAGCGCGGCGTCTCGTCGAAGAGGTCCATCGCGCAGAGCGCGAGTCCCACGGCGACGGCGGCGAGGCCCAGGAGTTGCGGCGCCAGCGTCCTGACGAGATATCCCCTCGGCGCGAAGAGGGTGTCGAGGATGGCGACCGGCAGACCGTACACCGCGATCGGGACGAGGTACGCCCAGAACGCCCATTTCTCGCCGCGGCGCAGCGGGATGGCGGCGATCGCGACGAGAAGCAGCGCGAGGGAAGCACCGGCGAGGGCCCCGGCCCAGAGATGGCGGCCGGAAGTCGCCCAGGGATTGGGCCGCGGCGAGACGACCCCGAAGGAGGGGAGAAGAATCCCGGCGGCGGCCACGGCCAGGATCGCCGAGCCTGCCCGAAGCGCCTTCCCTTTCACTGGCTCCGGGGGGCCGGAGGCTTCAACACGGCGGCGACCGGGATCGAGCGGGCGCCGTTCTTGCCGACCGAGCGGACGGCGAAGAAGCGGTTGTCCGTCGAGACTCCCTTCAGGACGTTTTCCCCCGCCGAGGGGACGACGCCGTAGAGGGACCAGCGCGGATCGGTCGTCTCGCGCCAGAGGATCTCGAATCCCTCGCGCTCGCCGTCTTCCGGGGCCGACCAGGCGATCTTCGCGTCCGGCGTCACGCCTCCGGAGATCGTCACGTCCCCGGGCGCCGCCGGCGCGAGCGCGAGCTGGCGCAGAGTCTCGGCGTTGGCCCGCGCGACATTGCCGAGGAACTCGAAGTCGAGGAACTTGACGAGATCTCCGTACTCCCTCCCGTTCTCCACGCGCGGCGTCTGGTGCTCGTGATCGTAGTTCTCGAGCGGCTCGGTGAAGCGCACGGCCGGGAGTCCCGCCTCCACGAAGGGGCGATGGTCTCCGCCGCGTCCGAGGCGATCGAGGCGGAAGACCATGCGGACGGCGTCGCGCCCGGCGGCCTCCTCGGCCGCGCGCGCGAGGTCGCGCGAGGGGGAGTCGACGCCGTCCGGGCCGCCGCCCGAGAAGACGCGGACGCGGTGCGGCGCGCCCGGCGCGAAGTCCGCGCCGACGATGTCGTTGTCGAGGAAGCCCCCGATCCGATACCCCTTCTCTTTCAGGAACTCCAGGAGGCGCTTGCCTCCCAGCAGCCCCTGCTCCTCCCCGGAGACGGCCGCGAAGAGGAGAGTCGAGCGGTAGGTCCCCTTCGACAGGAGCCGTGCGCACTCGATGGATACGGCCACGCCCGACGCGTCGTCGTCCGCGCCGGGCGCGTCGGCCTCCGGGTCCATGACGGAAGAAGGCATCGAGTCGAAGTGCCCCGAGACGAGGAAGACGGTCTTCGCGAGCTGCGGGTCGCTTCCGGGCAGGAACGCGAGCACGTTTTCGAGGCGGGCCGGCTTGTCTTTCGTGCGCGGCGCGGTCGCCTCGAAGCGGTCTACTACGACAGACAGCTTCCCGCCGGATCCCGCGGCGATCGCGGTCAGGCGGGCCACGATCCGGTCGCGCCCGCATCCGATGCCGCGCCGGGAGTCCTCCCAGGAGGAGAGCGAGTGCCGCGTGCCGCAGGCCGCCAGCTCCTCGACCGTCGCGCGGAGCGCCTTTTCGTCCACCGTCCGGCGCGGGATCGCGCCGCCCGGCGGAGGAATGCTCTTCGACGCCGGCTTGCCCCCGGGAGGCTCGGCCGGATCCTGTCCGGGGAGCGCGGCGGGTCCCGACAGCGCTCCCACGAGGAGCGCCGCCGCCGCGCCGATGAGTTTGACTGCCGGGAACCGCTTTGTTAGGTTCGCGCTCATATGCCACTCCGTCAGTTTGAGATCGGTCCGGTCGGGGAAGAAGTTTATCCCCGCTTTGTCGAGGAGCTGGCCGAGCGCCTGGACGACCCGGCCCTCGACCGCAACCTCATCGTCCGCGACACTCTCTCGCAGCTCTACCTCGGCCGCTCCTTCGACGAGGGGGCCTTCACGGACCGGCGCCTCCCGGTCGGGGTGAAGGCGCTGCTCGCCTCGTTCGATCCCAGCAACGCGACGCTGGAGGCGGAGTACTACCGGGAGATCGACCTGGAGAAATGGGCGCGCATCAAGCCGCTCCTCTGGTTCTGGAAGATGTTCGATCACTCACCGGTGGGGCGCAACGTGCGGCTGGGCACGCAGGTGCGGGCGATGCTGGCGCAGAGGGTCTTCAAGCGCTGCGGCCGGGGCGTCCGCATCTTCCACGAGGTGGAGTTCTCCTTCGGCTACAACCTCTCGGTGGGCGACGACGTGACGATCCACAGGAACGTCCTGATCGACGACCGCGGCGAGGTGACCGTCGGCGACGAGGTCTCGATCTCCGACTACGCCAACATCTACTCCCACTCCCACGCCGTCGAGGACATCCACGACATCTCGCTTGGCAAGACGGTCATCGGGGACCGCGTGCGGATCACCTACCATGCGGTCGTCCTCTCCGGCGTCACGATCGAGGCGGACGCCATGGTCGGTTCCATGGGAGTCGCCTCGAAACCCGTCCCCGCCGGCGTGATCGCCGCCGGCATCCCCGCCAGGCCCATCGGCCAGAAGAAGACCCGACCCGCCGGATCCTGAATCGGCCTGGCGTCCCGGGGCGGTGTCGGGTATCATCCGCTTCCCGCAACCAAATTCGAAACGCCCGGAGGAACCGACTCATGGAGAAACGCATCGCGCGCGGACGGAGGCATGCGCCGGTGGGAGCCCTGCTGTCCATTTTGCTTATTTTCGGGACACTCTCCACGGCGGCGCTCTCGGCGACGACAGTCGTTCCGATCACGGACCGGGAGCTGGCCGGCCGCGCAGACGTGATCGTCCACGGCGTCGTGGCCTCCAGCCATGTCATGGAAGACCCGCTCGGGCGCCCCGAGACGGTGAGCGTCGTCCACCCGCTGGCCGTCGTGAAGGGGCGGATCGCCGGAGACCTCGTCCTGCATCAGCTCGGCGGCGAGCTGCCCGACGGCCGGTTCTTCAAGCTCTGGGGACGCCCCGAGTACCGGCGCGGCAGCGAGGTCGTCGTGTTCGCGATCGCGCGCCCGGAAGGGGACTATCAGACGGCGGAGCTGATGCTCGGCAGGTTCGAGGTGCGGCGGGACGAGGCCGGCGTCCTCTACGCCGTGCCGTCCCTCGCCGACGCCGCGGCGGACGGCGTCACCGTCGTCGCTCCGCGCCAGGGGATGGAGGGGGACCGCGGCGAGGACGCGGGCGCGGTGCTCGACGAGGCCGCTCCGCGGGAGCTCTCGGAGTTCCTCCAGTCCCTGCGCCCCACGGCGGCTCCGGCCGCGGGCAGGTCCGCCGCGCCGGTCGGGGAGCTCCGGGCGGTCGTGCATCCCGAGTACGCCTCGTCGGGCACCGATCCCCTCTGGGCCAACATCGGGAGCCTCTGGCGCTACAACAATGGAGCGAGCGCGGTCTGGACCCTTCAGGGGGAGGCCAACGTGACCGGGGGCGGATCGGCCGAGGCGGCCGCGGCCGCGCGGACCTGGAACGACGAGCCCGATTCGACGATCAACTACACGATCGGAACCGGCGGCGCGAACCCGATCCACCTGGACGCGCTCTCTTCTCCCTGCGGCTGGAGCACCTGCATGTCGGGCGGCGGCGTCATCGGCTGCGGCGGGCCCGGCGGCGGAGGGTCGAACTCGTGGCGCGGGGAGAGCTACGCGACCATCACCGGCGGAGAGGTGTGGCTGCGCTCCTACTGCACGCTGAATCTCTGGGACTCGATCACCACGCAGTCGGTCCTGACGCACGAGCTCGGACACACTCTCGGCCTGGGACACTCCGACCAGGGCGCTTCGCCGCACGACGCGTGCCGGGGGGACGAGGACCTCGCGACGATGCGCTCTTACGTCCAGCACCGGTTGAGTCTGGGGTCAGATGACAGCGACGCCGTGCGCTGGCTCTACGGCGACGGCGGCAACTCCTGCGGCGGCGGAGGCCCGGTGCTGACCGTGACGAAGAGCGGCCCGGGATCGGGGACCGTGTCGAGCGCGCCCGCGGGGATCTCCTGCGGGACGGCCTGCTCCTTCTCGTTCGCGAGCGGGGCCGTCGTGGCGCTCACGGCTGCTCCCGCCTCCAACTCGGCGTTCGCCGGCTGGAGCGGCGACGCGGACTGCTCCGACGGCTCCCTGACGATGAGCGCCGCGAGGAGCTGCACGGCCACCTTCGAGCTCCTGCCCGACCTGCTCGTCTCCTCGCTCGCCGTCCCATCCGCCGCGACGGCCGGCTCGGCGATCTCGGTCTCGGAGACGACGAAGAACCAGGGAGGCCCGGCCGGCGCCTCGACCACCCGCTATTACCTCTCGGCCAACTCGACCTGGGACGCCGCGGATACGCCCATCGGAAGCCGGTCCGTGCCGGGCCTCGCCGCCGGCGCCTCGAGCTCCGCGACGCTCCTCCTCACGATCCCGGCCGGCAAGGCGGCGGGGACCTATTACGTCCTCGCCCGCGCGGATGCCGACGGTCAGGCCAACGAGTCCAACGAGGCCAACAACGTCAAATCGGCCTCGATCCACGTCGGCCCGCCCGACCTCGTCGTCTCCGCGCTTTCCGCTCCCACGGCGAGCGGGGCCGGCCTGGCGATCACCGTGACCGACACGACCCGGAACCAGAGCGGCACGGGACCGGCGGCCGCGTCCGTGACCCGCTTCTCCCTCTCGAGCGACACGACGCTGGACGCGGCCGACGTCCCGCTCGGCTCTCGCGGAGTGCCGGCGCTCGCGCCCGGACAATCCAGCGCCGCCTCCACCCCCCTGACGATCCCTCCCGGAACCGGGCCCGGGATCTACTACATCATCGCCAGCGCGGACGCGGGCGCGCTGATCCCGGAAACCAACGAAGCCAACAACACGCGCACGAGCAAGATCACGATCGGTCCGGATCTGGCCGTGTCCGCCCTCTCGGCTCCCGCCACCGGCGGGGCCGGCTTCCCGGTCACAGTGACCGACACCACGAAGAACCAGGGGAGCGGGTCGACCGCCGTCCCCTCGAGGACGAGCTTCTACCTGTCGAGCAACTCCACGTACGGAGCCGGCGACGTCCTGCTCGGCAGCCGGACCGTCGGGATCCTCGCTCCCAACGCTCTGAGCTCCGCCTCGACGACGTTCACGATCCCGGTCTCGACCCTTCCGGGCAGCTACTACATCGTGGCCCTGGCCGACGACGGGGGCGCCGTCCCCGAGCGCGACGAAACCAACAACACCCGGGCGGTCCTCATCCACCTGTCCCCCGACCTCATCGTGTCGGCCCTGACGGTCCCGGCGTCCGCCGCGGCCGGCTCGGTCATCGCGGCCAGCGACACCTCCAAGAACCAGGGGCAGGGGACCGCCGCGCCCACGACGACCCGGTTCTACCTTTCGAGCAACACTTCTTTCGAGCCGTCGACGGACGCCGAGATCGGCAGCCGCGGGGTCGGGCTTCTCGCTTCCGGAACGTCGAACGCCGGCGGCGCCTCGCTGACCATCCCGGCCGGCGCCGCCCCAGGCAAGTGGTATGTCCTGGCCCGGGCCGACGCGGACGGCGCCGTCGCCGAGTCCAACGAAGGCAACAACATGACGAACAAGCCGATCACCATTTCCCCGTAGGGTCCCGAGCCGCCGGTTCGCGCACGACAGGGCGCCGGAAGCCCTGAGATAATTCCGGGGAATGCTGCGGCGGCTGGCGGTGAAGAACCTGGCGATCGTCGAAGACCTCGAGATGGAGCTCGAGCCGGGGCTGACCGTCATCACGGGGGAGACCGGAGCGGGCAAGTCCATCCTCGTGGACGCTCTCTCGCTGCTCGCCGGCGGGCGCGGCTCGGTGGAGCTCGTTCGCAAGGGCGCCGAGCGCCTCTCCGTCAGCGGGGAATTCGAGCCGGACGAGGCCGTCCGGCGCGTTCTCTCGGAGGCGGGGTTGCCGGCGGGGGAGACGCTCCTCCTGCGGCGGGAATTCTCGCCGGACGGGAAGGGCCGGGTCTTCGTCGAGGACGAGCCCGCCTCGGTCCGGACCCTGGCGAAGATCGGCGACCGGCTCGTCACGATCCACGGCCAGAACTCCGAGCGGGACCTCGTCGACCCCGAAGCCCCGCTCGAGCTGCTTGACGCCTTCGCCCGATCGGAGAAGGAGCGGCAGGCGACGGCCGATGCGGCTCGGGCCTGGAGCGCGGCCCGGGACGCCCTCGAAGCGCTGCGAGCGTCGCGGAAGGACCGGGGGGCGAGGCTCGAAACGATCGAATACCAGATCCGCGAGATCGCCGAGGCCGGGCCCGACGAGAAGGAGGAGGAGGCACTGTTGCGCGAGCGCGAGAGGCTCCTCCACGCGGACCGCGTCCGGCTCGCGGGGGAGACGGCGCTCTCCGCGCTCTCGGAAGGAGAGGAGTCTGCGGCCAACCGGCTGGGAGAAGCGGTCAGGGCCTTCGCGGAGCTCGCGGCGATCGACTCGCGGGAGAGGGTCCACCTGGAAGAAGCGGAAGACGTCAAGCGCCGCATCGCGGACCTCGCCGCGGCGGCCCGGGACGCGGCGGGGCAGATCGAGAGCGATCCGGAGCGGCTGACCTCGATCGAGTCGCGCCTGGAGAAGTTCTCGCGCTTGAAGCGCAAGTACGGCTCGACGCTCACCGACGTGCGAGCGCTCCTCGGCCGGCTCGAACGGGAGCGGGACGAGCTCTCGCACATCGAGGACGCGCTCGAGCGCCGCCAGAAGGAGGACGAGGACGCGCGGACCCGGTACCACGACGCGGCGCAGGCTCTTTCCGCCAGGCGCCGGACGGCGGCCGTCCGGTTCTCGCCGGCGGTCGAGAAGGAGCTCCAGGCGCTCGCGATGGAGAAGGCGCGCTTTCGCGTGGCGCTCATCGGGACGCCCGAAGACGCGCCGAGGGCGGCGGGGCTCGAGACGGCGGTTTTTCTCTTCGCGCCCAACCCGGGAGAGCCGGAAAAGCCGATGGAGAAGATCGCCTCGGGTGGCGAGCTGTCGCGCCTCCACCTCGCCATCCAGTCCGTGGCGGCGGGGCGGGCGGGCGGCGGGCGCACGCTCGTGTTCGACGAGGTCGATTCCGGAATCGGCGGGCGGACGGCGGAGGTCGTCGGCCGGAAGCTCCGGGCCCTGGCCGGGCGCGGACAGGTCCTCTGCGTCACGCACGTGCCCCAGATCGCCGCGGTCGCCGACCGGCACTTCCTCGCGGAGAAGACGCAGGTGCGGGGGAGGACCATCGCGGCCGTGCGGAAGCTCGAAGGCAAGGAACGGGTCGCGGAGATCGCGCGGATGCTCGCGGGAGAGAGGGTGCCGGAGACCGCGATCAAACACGCGCGCGCTCTCCTGGAAGCGGGGAAGGATTGATCCGTTGACTCCTGAGTTTGATCCATGGACTCATTTGTCATTGAGCAATGAGCCAATGAGCCAATGAGCCAATCTCGTCACTCGCGTTCCGTTCTGTTTCCGGGGATCGGCGAGGAGGGGCAGCGGCGCATCCGGGAGTTCTCCATCGCGTTCGTCGGGGTGGGAGCGGTCGGAGCGGCGGCGGCGGAATCGGCGGCGCGGGCGGGGGTCGGCCGGATCACGCTCGTGGACCGCGATGTCGTCGAGGAGTCGAACCTCGCGCGCCAGTTCCTCTTCGACGCGGACGACGCGGCCCGGGTCGCGCCCAAGGCCGCGGCCGCGGCGGAGAGACTTCTCGAGATCGAGCCCGGGCTCGACGTGCGCGGCGTCGTCGCGGACCTCGATCACGGCAACGCCCGCGAGATCCTCTCCGGCCACGCCCTCGTCTTCGACGGATCGGACAACTTCGAGACGCGCCTGCTCGTCTCCGACGCGGCCCGGGCGCTGGAGATCCCCTCCCTCTACGCGGCCTGCGTGGGAGACGAGGGCCTCATCGCCGCGAACCTGCCCGGCGGCCCCTGCCTCCGGTGTTACCTGGAGGTCCTGCCACCGGCGGGGTCCGGGCCGACGTGCGACACCGCCGGCGTCGTTCCGACGCTCCCCTCGCTCGTGGCGTCCGTGGCCATGACGGAAGCGCTCCGTCTCGCGGTCGGCGAGTCGCCCGCGCGGGGGCTCTTGTCACTCCAGGTCTGGGACGGGGGTCTCGTCTCCCGGCGGATCTTCGAGAGCGCCGGGTCCTCCGCCTCCTGCCCGGTCTGCTCCGGGCGGCGTTTCCCGGCCCTCGAGGGGGAGGGGGCCTCGGAGATCGTGAAGCTCTGCGGACGCAATTCCGTGCAGGTCGCGCCGTCGGGGAGGGAGCGGCCGGACTTCGAGGCGCTGGAAGAGCGGCTCGCGCGCGTCGCCCGGGTCCGCCGGTCGGCGCAGCTCCTCTCGGCCGACCTCGAGGGAGTCAGCCTGTCGGTTTTTTCCGACGGCCGCTGCGTCGTGCGGGGAACGAGCGACCCGAACCGGGCGCGGGCGCTCTACGAACGCTACGTGGGGAGGTGATCCCTTGCGTCGGATCCCGATCGACACACTTCTCTCTTCCGCGAAGGACGTCTCGAACCTGCGCGCGCTCCTGCGCCACGGGGGAGTCGTGGCCGTTCCGACCGAGACCTTTTACGCCCTGGCCGGCGACCCGCTGGAGGCCTCCGCCGTCCAGCGCATCCTCGAGATCAAGCGGCGGGAAGACGGCAAGCCGCTGCCGGTCCTCTTCGCCCGCCGGTCCGATCTTGGACGGTTGGGTATCGAGGCGGATTCGCCCGCGCTCGACGCGTTCTTCTGGATCTGGCCGGCCCCGCTGACCGTCATCCTGCCGATCCGGACGCCGATCGCGGCTTCGCGGGGCCTCTCGACTCTCGCCGTCCGCCTTCCGGCCTCCAAGAAGCTGCGGGATCTGCTTTCCCTCATCGGGCCGGTGACGGGAACGAGCATCAACCGGTCGGGAGCGGCGCCGCTCGACGCGGCCGAATCGGTGGAGTTCGCTTTCCGGCGGGAAATCGACCTGCTGGTGGACGGCGGGAGGACTCCGGGAGGCAAGCCCTCGACCCTGCTCGACGCGACGCGCGAGCGTCCCGTCGTGCTCCGCCCCGGAGCGTTCCCGTGGACGGGGAAGTGACGGAAGTCCAAGGTCCAAGGTCCAAAGTCCAAAGTTGCCCCATGCTAGATTCGGCGTCGTCATGGCGGTGATAAGAGAGTACGGAGGCAAGAGGCCGCGCATCGGCGAGCGGGTCTATCTGGCGGAGACCGCGGCGGTCATCGGGGACGTGATCCTCGGGGACGACGTGTCGGTCTGGTACAACACCGTCCTGCGCGGGGACTGCCACTGGATCCGCGTCGGCGCGCGCTCGAACATCCAGGACAACTGCGCCATCCACGTCACGCAGGAGAAGCACCCGACGGTCCTCGAGGAGGAGGTGACGCTCGGCCACGGCGCGATCGTGCATGGCGCGGTCGTCCGGGCGGGCGCGCTCATCGGCATCCGGGCGACCGTCCTGGACGGGGCCGAAGTCGGCGAGAACGCCTTCGTCGGCGCGGGGGCCCTCGTCACCCCGCGCACCGTGGTGCCCGCGCGGACGCTCTGGCTCGGCTCGCCGGCGCGGCAGGTCCGGGTCCTCTCGCAGGCCGAGGTCGAGGACCTGAAACACTTCCACCTCCACTACCTCGAATACAAGAAGGAGTACTTCCGCGTCGACGGGAAGTGGGCGGACAGGTGAAGTACCGGGCCGTCAAGGGGACCCGGGACCTCCTGCCGCCGGAGAGCGGGAGGTTCGCGGACGCGGAGGCGACGGCCCGCCGCGTCTTCGGCTCCTACGGCTATTGCGAGATCCGCACGCCCTGCCTGGAGGCGACGGAGCTCTTCGCGCGCTCCGTGGGCGAGACGACCGACATCGTGCACAAGGAGATGTACACGTTTCTCGACCGCAAGGGGCGCTCGCTCACGCTCCGGCCGGAGAACACCGCGGGCGTCGTGCGGGCCGTCATCGAGAACGGCCTCGGGGCCGGGCCGATGCCGCTGCGGCTCTGGTACGCGGGCCCGCAGTTCCGTTACGAGCGGCCGCAGGCGGGCCGCTACCGGGAGTTCCGGCAGATCGGCGCGGAGCTGTTCGGAGTCCCGGGGCCGGCGGCGGAGATCGAGATCCTGACGATGCTCCGCGACTTCCTCGAGGCCCTCGGCTTCCGGTCCCTCTCCGTCCTGATCAACTCCGTCGGGACGGCCGGATCGCGCGAGGCCTTCGGAAGGGCGCTGCGCGCCTATCTGGAGCCGCGGTCTGCCGACTTCGGAGAGGACGACCGACGGAAGCTCGCCGAGAATCCGCTGCGCCTCTTCGATTCCCGGGACGCGGCCGTCCGTGCCGCGCTCGAGGGCTCGCCGCGCCCCCTCGATTTCCTGGAGGGGGATTCCCTGCGGCACCATGACGAGGTTCGCCGGCTGCTCGCCGACGCGCCGGTCCTCTTCCGCGACGAGCCGTCCCTGGTGCGCGGACTCGACTACTACACGCGCACCGTCTTCGAAGTCGTCTCCGCGGACCTGGGAGCGCAGGACGCGATTCTGGGAGGCGGCCGCTACGACAACCTCGTGCAGGCCCTCGGAGGGCCCGACCTGCCGGCCATCGGGTTCGCGATCGGAGAGGACCGCCTCCTGCAGGCCGCGCCCCGTCCCGAGGGGGCGAGGGGGCTCGTCCTCCTCTTTCCCCAGGGTCCCGACGACTTGCGCGATGCCCTCGCCCTGGCGGGCGAGCTGCGCCCGGGGGTCTCCGGCGCCGTGGAGGTGGACCTGCTCGCGCGCGGCTTCAAGAAGGGGATGGCGCGGGCGAGCGCGCTCTTCGAGGAATCCGCGGCGCGCGGCCTCGACCGGGAGAAGGTCTTCGCGGTCTTCCTCGGTCCGCGCGAGAGAGAGGAGGGCACGGTGACGGTCAAGAAGCTCGCTTCGGGCGACCAGCAGACCCTGCCGCGAGGCGAGATTGTCCGGTGGCTCGGGCCGCTCGTCAACGCCGCCCGCGGGGAAAAACCGTGAGCCTCCGCCGGCACCCGGCGGGGACGCTCACCGCCTCCGACGCGGGGGACAAGGTCCGTCTCCAGGGGTGGGTCGGAAGGCGCCGCGACATGGGGGAGCTCGTCTTCCTGACGCTGCGCGACAGGAGCGGGACGGTCCAGGTCGTCTTCGACAAGGCCCGCTGCCCGGCGGAGGCCGTGGCGGCCGCCGGCCAGGCGCGCGGCGAGGACGTCGTCGAGATCGAAGGGGAGGTCGTCCCGCGCGCCGAGGGGCAGCGCCGCGGCGACATGGCAACCGGGGACATCGAGGTCGTCGCCTCGCGGCTCGAGTTCCTCTCGCGGTCTGAGACTCCCCCGTTCGTAGTCGAGGACCGCACCAACGCGACCGAGGAGCTGCGCCTCGAGTACCGGTACCTCGACCTGCGCCGCCCCACGATGCAGAAGAACCTGATGCTCCGCGACGAGATCGCGTTCCGCGTGCGCCGCGTCCTCCACGAGCGGGGCTTCCTCGAGATCGAGACGCCGATGCTGACGCGCTCGACGCCGGAAGGGGCGCGGGACTTCCTCGTCCCGTCGCGCGTGCACCGCGGTCAGTTCTACGCCTTGCCGCAGTCGCCCCAGCTCTTCAAGCAACTCCTCATGATCTCCGGCTTCGAGAAGTACTTCCAGATCGCGCGCTGCTTCCGCGACGAGGACCTGCGGGCGGACCGGCAGTTCGAGTTCACGCAGATCGACCTGGAGATGTCCTTCCCGACCGAGGAGGATGTCTTCGACGCCGTCGAGGCCTTTCTCGCCGAGGCCTTCGCCGCCGCCGCCATCCCGTGCGAGCGCCCGTTCCGCCGCCTGACCTATCGCGAGGCGATGGAGCGCTACGGCACCGACCGGCCCGACCTGCGCTACGACCTCCGGCTGGCGGACCTCTCGGGGGTCTGCGCCGGAAGCGGGTTCGCCCCGTTCGAGAAGGCCCTCTCGGAGGGGGGAGCGGTGCGGGCGGTCCCGGTCCCGGGCGGGGCGGGCTTTTCCCGCAAGAAGCTGGACGAGCTCACGCAGCTCGCCCGGGAGCACGGCGCCGGGGGGCTCCTGTGGGTGAAGCGTGAGACGGGTCTCACCTCCCCCGCGGCGAAACACCTTCCGGCGGGAATGCTCGAGGTGATCGCCGGCGCGGGAGGAATCGGCGACGGGGACCTCCTCCTGATCGTGGCCGACAGGCCCAACGCGGTCTTCTCGGCCCTCGCGGCCCTGCGCGCCGCGGCGGCGCGGGAGCTGAAGCTCATCGACGAGTCGAAGTACGCCTTCTGCTGGGTCACGGAATTCCCGCTCTTCGGCTTCGACGAGGAGACGAAATCCTGGTTCCCGATGAACCACCCCTTCACCGCCCCGCGGGAGGAGGACCTGGCGCGCCTGGAGTCCGATCCGGGCGGCGTCCGCGCGTCGGCCTACGACGTGGTCGTCAACGGATGGGAGCTCGGCTCCGGCTCGCTCCGCATCCACCGGGCGGACGTCCAGGAGCGCGTCTTCCGCCTGCTCGGCATCTCCCCGGAGGAGGGACGCCACCGGTTCGGCTTTCTCCTCGACGCCTTGCGGTACGGGGCGCCGCCGCACGGCGGCATCGCGCTCGGTCTCGACCGCATCTGCGCGATCGCGGCCGGCGCCGGCTCGATCCGGGACGTCATCGCGTTTCCCAAGACGACCTCCGGCCTGGACATCATGATGAAGGCGCCGTCGGACGTGGCGCCGGATCAGTTGAAGGAGCTGGGCATCGAGCCTTCGCGAACTCCACGCTCGTGAGAGAGCCGCGCCGGATCGCGATCGGCTCGGGAGCGACGGAGAGCGTCGTCTGGATCGGGCCCGGCCTCCTCTCCACCGCCGGGCGGCGCCTCGCGTCCCCCTCCGGCCGGTTCCTGATCGTGACCTGCGCCGGCGCTCGGGAGCCGGCGCGGAGGATCCGGGAGGCGCTCTCGGGCCGGATCCTGGCGGACATCGAGATCGACGACCGCGAGAGCGAGAAGACGCTCGCCGCCGTCTCGCGCATCGCCGACGCGGCCCTGGCGGCCGGCGTGCGGCGCGACGACGCGCTCGTCGCCGTCGGAGGAGGCGTCATCTGCGACGTCGCGGGATTCGCGGCGGCGATTCTCTTGCGCGGCATCGCGTGGAGCGCCGTGCCGACGACGACGGGCGCGATGGCCGACGCGTCGATCGGAGGGAAGACCGGCGTGGACCACGCCGCCGGCAAGAACCTGCTCGGCGCCTTCCATCCGCCGGCGACCGTCCTGATCGACCCGGAGGCGGCTGCGACGCTGCCCGACCGCGATTACCGGGCCGGGCTCGTGGAGGCGTTCAAGGCGGCCTGGATCGCGGACGCCGGGCTCGCGAAGACCGCCGAGGACGCGATCGGAGCGATCCTTCGCCGAGACCCGGAGCCGCTGCTCGATCTGCTGGCCGGCGCGGCCGCCGTCAAGGCGGCGATCGTGTCCGAGGACCCGAAGGAGGGGGATCGGCGCCGGCTTCTCAATTTCGGTCACACGCTCGGCCACGCGTTCGAGGCGGCCGGAGGGTACCGGGATCTGCGCCACGGGGAGGCGGTGGCGTGGGGGATCGAGGCGGCGCTCGACGTCTCGCGCGGCCGCGCGGACCTTCGCGAGGAAGAGGCCCGCCGGGTCCGCGGCGTCCTGCGGCTGCTCGGGCCCTTTCCCGAGCCGGTTCGCGACCCGAGGGTGCTCGCGCCGTTTCTCTCGCGCGACAAGAAGGGGAGCGCCCGCGGCATCGCGGGAGTGGTCCTCCCGGAGATCGGCCGGGCCCGGATCGACGAGGCGATCCCCCTGGAGGAGTGGCTGGAGGCCGCCCGCGCGGGCCCCGGAGAGGCGCGCCGGGCCGGGCCCTCCTGAGGAGTCCGGCGGGGGCCGGCGGTATAATCCGGCGACAGTGACCGGGCGTTCCGCGAGGCGTCGGATTCGCCTCTTTGTGCTTCTCTCGGGCGCGTTCGTCATGGCTTCGCTGGTTCCGCTGCTGCTCACCGGCGCGGTCCTCATCCGCCGGAACCAGCGCACCCTCGAGACTCTCGAGGAGAAATACCTGACGCGGTCCTCCTCCGCCCTGGCCGATTACGTCTTTTCGTACTACGCGTCCGCGAGCGAGAGGTTGAAGAGCGCGGCCGCCTCCCTGTCGCTCGCCGGACAGCTCACGGGCACGGATCCGTTCACGTCGGAGGACGGCTCCCGCATCCTGGGGTCTGTCCTGAGCCGGCCGACCCCCCTGGTGGCGCTGCGCGGCTTCAACGCGAGAGGCGCGGGCCGGTTCGTCGGTCCCGACATGCGCTCTCCCGAGATCGACTACGAGTTCCGCAAGGGCTTCGAGTCGGCGCGCGACGGCGTTCTGTACCAGGGCAAGCCGTTCTTCGTGGCGGAGCTCGGGCCCGTCGCCGTTCTCGCGTTCCCGGTGCTGGACGAGCGCCGTGCCCGCTCCGGCGTCGTCGAAGCGCTCGTCTCCTGGGGCGCGATCAACGGTAAGTTCCGGGACCAGGCGCACCAGGGAGTGGACGTCAGCCTCGTGGACCGCGGAGGAGAAGTGATCTTCCCCATCCAGCCCCGCGTTCAGCACCGGAGCGACTCGCTGCTCGTCTCGGACTTCATGCGTTTCCCGGCCCCGTGGACGCGGTCGGAGATGAGACCCCGGGGCGCGGTCCTCGCCTCCATCGCGCCCGTCCGGCAGCCGGATTGGGGCGTGCTGGTCGAGCGGGACCGGGACCTGGCCTTCGCCTCGGTGGACCTGATGGTGCGCGACACGGTGATCTGGAGCGCGATCGCCCTGGCGGCGGCGCTCCTGCTGGGCCTCTTCTTCGCGCGGGGGCTGTCCGCCCCGATCGCCCGCCTGGCGCAATCCACCCATGCCATCAGCGAAGGGGAGTACGGCGCGACCGTCAAGGTCGGAGGCACGGCCGAGATCGCTGACCTCTCGGAGAGCTTCAACCGCATGAGCGCCTCGATCCAGACCGCGTTCGACCAGGTGCAGCGGGCCGCCCGGGAGAACCGGGAGCTGTTCCTCGCCTCGGTCCGCGCGCTCGCGGAAGCGATCGACGCCAAGGACCCGTACACGCGCGGCCACTCGGAGCGGGTGGCGGCCTATGCCGCGGCGATCGCGGCGGAGATGGGACTCCCCGCGCCGGAGGTCGAGCGCGTCCGCCTGTCGGCGCTGCTCCATGACGTCGGCAAGATCGGCGTGGACGACCGGATCATTCGCAAGCCCACGGCCCTGACGGAAGAAGAGTTCGAGATCATGAAAACGCACCCGATCAAGGGGGCCGCCATCATGTCGGCCATTCCGCAGCTCGCCGACGTCATCCCCGGAATGAAGTACCACCATGAGAAATACAGCGGCGGCGGGTACCCGGAGGGCCTCGTCGGGGAGGAGATCCCTCTGCAGGCCCGGATCGTGACGGTCGCCGACACCTTCGACGCGATGACGACGACGCGCCCCTACCAGCAGGCGATGGAGACCGACTACGTGGTCGGGAGGATCCGGCAGTACGCGGGCGCGCGCTACGACTCGGTGGTCGTCGAGGCGTTCGTGCGGGCCTACGGGAAGGGGGACCTTGTCCTGATCCCCGTGCGGCCAGCCCTCGAGGAGCCGGAGGAGTTCCAATTGGTCGAGGCGTTGTGAGCGGGAGGCGCCTGGTGATGGCCCTGCTGGCTGTCGGAGCGATCCTGTCGCCGATCGCGGGGTGCGCGTCGGGGGCCGGCAAGAACAAGACCTCGGCCGAGGTCCTCTTGAACGAGAGGATGGCCGCCGTCCTGCTCCGGGAGGGGCGGGCGCACGAGGCGGAGGTCGCTTACCGCGACGTTGTCCGGTCGGACCCGAAAAACGCCGATCTGCGCGACGGGCTCGGCGCCGCTCTCCTGATCCAGGGGGAGCTTCGCGGGGCTCTGGAGGAGTTCGACCGTGCCGTGAAGCTCGACCCGGACAAGGCCCTCTATCGGATCCACCGCGGGATGGCCCGGGCGCAGGCCGGCCGCTACGGCGAGGCCGAGGAGGATTTCCGCGCGGCCGACGTCTCCGCCTCTCCGGACGACAGGCTGGACGTGGCCGTCAACCGGGGACGGATGCGCCAGCGCATGGGTGACTTCGCCGGGGCGGAGGTGGAGTTCACGGCGGCGATCGGCCTGGATCCGAAGTCCTTCGACGCGCTGCTGGGGCGCGGCGTCGCCCGCGAGTCGCGACAGGAATTCGCCGCGGCGGCCGAGGACTACCTGGAAGCTGTGCGCATCCAGCCGAAAAACCCCGAGGCGAACCTGCGCCTCGGATTGGTGCTCGTGACGATGAAGAAGACGGCCCTCGGCCGCCGCTACCTCGAGCGGACCGTGGAGGTCGATCCTTCGGGCGAGGCCGGCGCGAAGGCCCGCCTGCTGCTGGAGGGGACGCCGGCGAGTTGAGCCACAGCCGGCGCTTCGAGGTTGGGTTTCAAGTTCCAGGTTTCAGGCTTCAGGAACCAAACCTCAACTTGAAACCTGGAACCTGAAACCTGAAACTCTACCCATGAGCGAACCGACACCCGCGCCCGGAAAGAAGCCGTCCGGCTTCTTCGCGAAGGTCAAGCGCGGGTTGTTCATGACGCACACGGAGATCCTCGAGAAGCTCGGTTCGGCGGTCAAGAAGGGCATGGGTTTCGACGAATCGGTCCTGGAATCGCTCGAGGAGGCGCTGATCGAGGCGGACGTGGGAGCGGAAACGGCCAGCGCGCTGGCGGACGCGGTTCGAGCGCGCTCCGGCGCCGCAGAGCTCGCGGATCTCGAGGGCCTGCGCCGGGTCCTGACCGAGGAGATCGAGCGTTTGATCGCGGCGGCGCCCGCGCCCGCCGTCTCTCCCGATGTGCCGCTCGAGGTCGTCTTCCTGGTGGGCGTCAACGGCTCCGGGAAGACGACGACCGCGGCCAAGCTCGCCGCGCGGCGGCTCGAGGAAGGGCGGTCGGTCCTCCTGGCCGCGGCGGACACGTTCCGAGCGGGGGCGATCGAGCAGCTCGCGGTCTGGGCCGACCGCCTGAAGGTGCCGATCGTGCGCCACCGCGAGGGCGCCGATCCCTCGGCGGTTCTCTTCGACGCGATCGCGGCCGCGAAGGCGCGCGGCGTCCGGACGCTCCTCGTGGACACGGCGGGCCGTCTCCACACGAAACAGAACCTGATGGAGGAGCTCGCGAAGATGCGGCGGATCGCCGCCCGGGAGGTTCCCGGCGCGCCCCACCGGACTCTCCTCGTGCTCGACGCGACCACGGGCTCCAACGGACTCGCCCAGGCGCGGCGGTTCGTGGAGGCCGCGGGCGCGACGGGCGTCGTCCTCACGAAGCTCGACGGCAGCGCGAAGGGAGGCATCGTCCTGGCGATCGCGCGCGAGCTCAAGCTGCCCGTGCTGTTCGTGGGCGTCGGGGAAGGGATGGGCGACCTGGTCCCGTTCGATCCCGCCGATTACGCGCGCGCCCTCCTTGGAGAAGACTAATGGGTTTCAAGTTTCAGGTTCCAGGTTCCATGTCGGGCTTCGGTTACGCTGAAACCTGAAACCTCAAACCTGGAACCGAAGACAATGAGTCGCAGCGATTCTCCTATCGACATGAGATGGATGGACCGCGCCCTGGAGCTGGCGGAGCGCGGGCGTTTCACGGTCTCGCCCAACCCGATGGTCGGGGCGGTGGTCGTGCGCGGAGGCCACGCCGTGGGAACGGGATTTCATCGCCGCGCGGGCGGCCCCCATGCAGAGGCAGCGGCGCTCGCGCGGGCGGGGGAGCGGGCGGCGGGGGCAGATCTCTACGTGACGCTCGAGCCGTGCGCGCATCGGGGCCGGACCCCCCCCTGCACGGACGCGATCCTCGCGGCGGGGATCCGGCGCATCGTCGTCGCGGCGGGCGACCCGAACCCTCTCGTCGGCGGGCGCGGGTTCGCCGTCCTCAGAAAGGGCGGTCTCCGAATCCTTCCGGCGACAGCGGCGCAGCGGCGCCGCGCCGAGCTCCAGAACGAGAAGTTCCGGGCCTGGATCGTACAGCGGCGCCCGTTCGTTCTCGCCAAGTGGGCCGGCACCCTGGACGGAAGGATCGCGACCGCGCGGGGCAAGAGCCGCTGGATTACCGGCCCGCAGGCGCGGCAGAGGGCCCTCCTCCTGCGCGAGGAGTTCGACGCCGTCCTCGTCGGGGCCGGCACGGTCATCGCCGACAACCCGCGCCTGACCCGGCGCCTCGGAAAGAACGGGACCACGCCGCACCGGCGGATCGTGCTGGACGGCCGTCTCCGGGTCCCGGAGAGCGCCCGGCTCTTCCGCGATCCCGAAGGCGTGATCCTCGTCACCGCCCGATCGCCGGAGAATCCGGCCGTCCGCCGGCTCGCCGCGCGCGGCGTTTCCGTGTGGAGCCTGCCCGGCGCGCGCCCGGGGCGCGTGAGTGTTCCGGCGCTCCTCGCGAAGCTCGCTCGCGCGGGGATCGCGAGTCTTCTCGTGGAAGGCGGGTCGGCCACGCTGTGGGAATTCTTCCGGGCGAGGCGCGTGGACCGGGTGGCGGTCTTCCTCGCGCCGCGCATCCTGGGAGGAGACCGGGCTCCGGCCGGCGTCGGCGGCGACGGCTTCAACCTCCCGGCGACGCCGCGCCTCGATGACATCGAGATCGAGCGGCTCGGAGAGGACATCCTGGTGACGGGCAGAGTCCTGCGCGGCGTCTCCAGGGGTCCAAAGTCCAGGGTCCAAAGTCCAAAGTAGCGTGATGCTGAAAATGCATTCTGGCTTTCCAGTCTCCATCCGGGCTACCTTGGACCTTGGACATCGGACTTTGTACTGACCCGCATGTTTACCGGCATCGTCACCGGATTGGGAAGAGTGCTCTCGCTCGAGCGGCGCCGGGGCGGCGCCCTTCTCACGGTCGCGCCGCCCGCGGGATTCGGGCGGTTCGGGGAGGGGGAGAGCGTCTGCGTGTCGGGCGTCTGCCTGACAGCGATTCGGAAGGGGCGGAGTTTCGCCGCGGACCTTTCGGGGGAGACCCTGCGCCGTTCGACCCTGGGAAGCCTGGCCGCCGGCGACGCCGTCAATCTCGAGCGGGCCCTCGCCTGGGGGGACAGGCTCTCGGGCCACTTCGTTCTCGGCCATGTCGACGGCGTGTCGCGGCTCCGCGCGGCGAAGCCGGCGAAGAACTCCTGGACCTACCGTTTCTGGATCCCCGCCGGCCTCGACCGGTTCGTCGTGGAGAAGGGCTCCATCGCCCTGGACGGCGTCAGCCTGACCGTGGCCTCCCGGCGGGCGCGGGATTTCGACGTGGCCGTCATCCCGCAGACCCGCCGGGTCACGACTCTCGGCAACGCGCGGGCGGGAACGCGATTCAACTTCGAGGTGGACGTCTTTGCGCGGTACGGCGTGAAGGGGTGGCGGCGGCGCGTCCGGCGTCCGAGGAGAGCCTCCTGATCCTCTTCGAGAGGTCCGCCGCTCCGGCCGTCCGCTCCGGGGAGTTCGAGGTCGCTTCGCGGCGCATCGCCGCGAGAGCCTTCCCCTACGCCGGGGAGGTCGGTGTCTCGCGCTTCCGCTTCGATCCGGCCGAACAGCGCTTCCTCCAACGCTCGCCGGATGGAACGGTCCTCGCCGGGCCCGACGAGGCCGACCCATGGCGGACGGCGCTCCTGCGCGGGCCCTCCGGCCCGGTCCTGGTCGGTCCCTGCAGCGCCGGCGAGGAAGTCCAGGGCGCGTACCTCGCCGCGGCCGAGGGCGCGCGCTCGTCCGGACGGGCCGTCTATCTGCTCGATCCCGAGCCCTCCGGCTTGCCGGAGGAACCGGGCGCGGTCTTTACGGCGCTCTTTGTCCGGTTTCCCGGACTCCAGGCTTCCCAGGGAGCTTTCGCGGCTGCTCTCAGCCGGGGGATTCCGTCCGGGTGGATCTTCCCGTTCGTGCCGGGCTGGACCGCCCGCCCCGATGTCCTGGAGGAGCTGGTCGCGAGCGCCGCCGCGGCGGGTTCGCGGTTCCTGTCCCCGCTGCCGCTCGCCGACGACGGCCACAGCCGGCGCCTCGCGGTCGAAGCCGCGAGCGCCGCGGCCCCGGAGGGGACGGACGGCCTCTTCGAGCGCGTTCATCACGGCGCGTCCGCGCGGGAGCTGCGCGAAGCACGGGATCTCCTTCGGGCGGCGTGCGCGCGGGAGGGTCTGGGCCTCTTTCCGCCGCGTCCCGTCGGGCTCCACGAGCCGGCGTCGAACGCGGCGGCGGCGGCGCGCCTCGAGGAGAAGGCGCAGGAGTCCTCCGAGAACGAGCACCGCGCGGCCCTTCTCCACGCGGCGGCGCGCTGGATCGACGAGTGGGGGCGCGATCTGGCGCCCGTCGCTCGCGAAGGCAATCTCCCCAAGGTCTTCCCGTTCGGCGCCGACCTCGCCCGCGAGGCCGAAGAGGCCTTCCTCGCGGGGGCGCGATGAACAGTCAGGTGCGGAACCTGCGGGACGATCGCCCGATCATCCGATCGCCCGATCACACGATTCCCTCCGGCCTCTACGTTCACCTCCCGTACTGCCGGTCCCGCTGCGGCTACTGCGCCTTCGTCGTCTCGACAGACGAGTCCTCGGCGCGCGCCTATCGCGCGGCGCTGGCGCGGGAGACGGCGCTGCTCGCGGGGGAGGCCCGAGGCGTGGCGTTCGACTCGGTCTACCTGGGAGGAGGGACTCCCTCGCTGACTCCGGCGGCGGATCTGGCCGCCCTTCTCCAAGACATCCGCGGGCGTTTCGACGTCCTCGACTCCTCGGAGGTCACGCTCGAGGCGAACCCCGAGGACGTCACGGCGGAAGCGGCTCGCGGCTGGCTCGCGGCGGGGATCACGCGCGTTTCCGTCGGCGTGCAGTCGTTCGAGGACCGGGAGCTCTCGGCCGTCGGAAGGCGCCACGACTCCGCGCGCGCGCGCGGGGCCCTCGAATCGCTCGGGAGGACGGGGCTCGCGTTGTCGGGCGACCTGATCCTCGGGCTTCCCGGACAGACTCCCGGCTCCTTCCGGTCGAGCCTCGCGCGGCTGCGCGAGTCCGGCGTCGGCCACGTCTCGGTCTACCTGCTGGAGGCCGAAAAGTCGAAGGCGATCCAGGAGGATCGGCTCCTCCACCCCTCGCGCTACCTCTCCGACGATGCCCAGGCCGACGCGTGGCTGGAGATGGGGGAGACGTTGGCCGCCGTGGGCTTTTCCCACTACGAGATCTCCAACTGGGCGCTGCCCGGGCGGGAGAGCCGCCACAACGTCAAGTATTGGAAGCGGGTTCCGACACTCGGCCTCGGAGTCTCCGCCCACGAGTTCTGGGACGGCCGCCGCCGCGCCAACGTGTCGTCTCTTCCGCGTTACATCGAGGAGATGGCGGCCGGGCGCCGGCCGGTCGCGATGGATGCCCCCATCGCGGAGGAAGAGGCGGAGCGGGAGCGGATCATCCTCGGACTTCGCCTGGCCGACGGGGTTCCCGCGGGAGATCTGGAAGACCGGGTTCGCAGCTCGCCCGACCCGGTCCTGACGAAGGACTACGAGTCCTGGAGAGAGGCTCGCCTTCTCGTCGAGGACGTTCCCGGGCGGATCCGGTTCTCCGAGCGGGGATTCCTCGTGTCGAATGAAGTTCTCTGCCGGTTTGTTTGACGCGGAGGGTGTCGGAAGAGTCGAAAGGAGGAGAGCAGTGACATTGCGATCGTGGAATCGGGCGGGCATCGCGTTCCTCGGGCTCGTCGTGGGAGCCTCTCTCGGTGGATCCCTTCGGGCCGAGGGGTTCGGGTCGGCCCACTGGAAGTCCAAGTCGGAGATCGAGGGCGCGGCGCAAGGGGCCATGGCGACCGAATCCGAGATGTGGATGAAGAATGGGAAGCTTCGGATCGTGACGACGGCGATGGGACTGAAGATGAACGTCGTCAAGGCCGGAGACTTCGTCTACCAGTGGCAGGACGGGCAGACGACCGGCATGAAGATGCCCACCAGCGCGCGGCAGCCGGGCAGCGCCACCGGCGATTACGTCAACAGGATCGACGATGTGCGCGCCAAGGGGAAGAAGATCAGGGCGGAAACGGTGGCCGGGCACCCGTGCGACGTCTACGAATACAGGGAGACGTCCGAGAACGGGCGAACGACCAAGCAGACCTACTGGCTGGCAAAGGACCTGAAGAACTTCCCGGTCAAGCTCGTGTCGGACCTCGGCGTGGCAAGGATGACGACGTTCAACAGCGACATCGAGCTCGGCGCCTCCGTGTCCGATTCGATGGTCAAGCCCCCGGAGAACGTCCAGTTCCGCGACATGTCCGAGATGATGAAGGACAGGCGCCGGACGAAGTGAGCGGAGAGCCGAGACTTCCTCTCCGATTGTCGTAGGGGATCGCCGGCGAAACGGAAGGCCCGGCCTGCGCCGGGCCTTCTGTTCTACCGGCGCTTTTCCGAGTCTCGAGTCCCGAGTCCCGTCCTATATGAAGAGCGGCGCGAGCACGAGCGTGATCGTCGCGAGCAGCTTGATGAGCACGTGGAGCGAGGGCCCGGCCGTGTCCTTGAAGGGATCGCCGACCGTGTCGCCCACGACGGCGGCCTTGTGGGTCGGAGATCCCTTACCGCCGTATTGCCCCATCTCGATGAATTTCTTGGCGTTGTCCCAGGCGCCGCCGGCGTTGTTCAGGAACGTCGCGACCACGATCCCGGCGATCGTTCCGACCATGAGCAGAGCTGCCACGGCCTCGGCGCCCACGCCGAAGAGCTTGAAGACGAGGCCGACGGCGATGGGGGTGCCGACGGCGACGAGGCCGGGCGCGATCATCTGCCGGAGCGCCCCCCGCGTGACGATGTCCACCGTGCGGCCGTAGTCGGGCTTCTCCGTTCCCTGCATGATGCCCGGGTGCTCCTTGAACTGGGCACGCACGTCCTGGATGACGACCCCCGCCGCCTTGCCCACGGCCTTGATCGCGAGGCCCGAGAAGAAGAAGACGAGCATCGCTCCGAGCAGGCCCCCGAGGAAGACCTCGGGCTTGGCCAGGTTGACCGATTCCAGGGCGGCGCCGTAGTTCTTCAGCTCGTCCAGGTACGCGGAGAAGAGGAGGAACGCCGCCAGCGCCGCCGATCCGATGGCGTACCCCTTGGTCAGCGCCTTGGTCGTGTTGCCGACCGCGTCCAGCCGGTCGGTCTTCTTCCGGATCTCCTCGGGCTGGCGCGACATCTCGACGATGCCGCCGGCGTTGTCCGTGATCGGGCCGAACGTATCCATGGCCAGGATGTAGGCCGCCGTGCCGAGCATTCCCATCGTCGCGACGGCCGTGCCGAAGAGGCCGCCGCCGGGAAGCGCCCAGACGCCGATCTTGTAGGAGGCGAGGATGGCGAACGAGATCGCCACGACCGGCATCAGGGTGCATTCGAAGCCGACCGCGATGCCGGTGATGATGTTCGTCGCCGGCCCCGTCTGGGAGGCCTCCGCGATCTCGCGGACCGGGCGGTACCGGTACTCGGTGTAGTACTGCGTGATGTAGACGAAGGCGACCGAAGTCAGGACTCCGATGACCCCGCAGAGGAAGTACTTCCACCAGGCGTCGGGGTGCGCGTCGTTGGCGAGCAGCCACCGCGTCGCCACGAAGAAACCCCCGATGGCGAGGGCGGCGGCGATGTAATACCCCCGGTTCAAGGCCTGCATCGGGTCCTGGTCCTCGCGGGTCCTGACCATCAGGATGCCGACGATCGCCGCGAGGAGACCGAAGGCGCGGGCGACCAGGGGGAAGAGCATCACTCCCACGACGCCGGCCGAGAACCCCATCCCCTTGTCCCCGAGCGAGGCCGCGAGCGTCGCCCCGAGGATCATCGCCCCGATGTTCTCGGCGGCCGTCGATTCGAAGAGGTCGGCGCCGCGGCCGGCGCAGTCGCCGACGTTGTCTCCGACGAGGTCCGCGATGACGGCCGGGTTGCGCGGGTCGTCCTCCGGGATCCCGGCCTCGACCTTCCCCACCAGGTCCGCGCCGACATCGGCCGCCTTCGTATAGATGCCGCCTCCCAGCTGCGCGAAGAGGGCGACGAAGGAGGCGCCGAAGCCGTACCCGACGATGAGCAGCGGGATCCTGTCGGGAGGGACCTCGGTGAAGCGCCGCACCAGCCAGTAGAGGCCGCCGACGCCGAACAGCGACATGGACACGACGAGAAGGCCCGAAACGGCGCCCCCCCGCAGCGCGATGCGGAGCGCGTCGTTCAAGGACGTCCGGGCGGCCGAGGCCGTCCGGATGTTCGAGCGGATCGAGATCCACATCCCGACGTAGCCGGCGAAGACCGAGCAGCCGGCGCCGAGGACGAACGAGAGCGTGGTCCAGAACGCCAGCCGGAGCGCGGTCGGCACCGGGTCGAAGCTCTGGTGCGACCGGACGAACCCGTAGAGCAGGAAGATCAGGGCCGCGAGCAGCAATGCCAGTATGGCGATCGTGCCGTTCTGGCGCCGGAGGAAGGCCTCCGCCCCCTCCTTGATGGCGTTGGAGATCTCCCGCATGGCCGCGGTGCCCGTGTCTTTCCTCAGGACCCACCGCGCCAGCCACCAGGCCACGAAAAGCGAGCCGACCGAGAAGATCAGGACGAGGGGCAGGGCATTGGCGTAGGGCATGGAGACTCCTCTTTACACACCTTGTTGATTCGTGAGGGAGAGGAGAATATCAAACCATCGGGGATTCAGGTCTCGGGTTTCAGGTTTCAAGTTTCAGGTTTCATGGGGCTCTTCTCGGCCCTCCCGGAACCTGAAACCTGAAACCTGCTGTTATTGGATGGGGACGGTCTCGAGCACGATCCCGATGTTCTTCGCGCCGGAGTTGCGGACGATGTCCATGACCTTGATCACTTCGCCGTAGCCGGAACCGTCGTCTCCGGAAAAGAAGACCGTCTTGTCGCGGCGGTTCTTCAGGATGTCGCCCAATTGCTGGGCGAGCTGGGGGCCGTTGACCTGCTGCTTGTTCAGGTAGATCTGGTTCTGCGGCGTGAGAGAGACGATCACCTGGTCGACCAGCGACTGCGGCTGGTCCACCGTGGCCTTGGGCGGCACCTTGACGTCGTAGCCCATCTGCAGCAGGGGAGTGATCACCATGAAGATGATCAACAGCACGAGCACGATGTCGACGAGCGGCGTGATGTTGATGTCGCTCTTGTAGTCGCCGGGTCCACCGCCGGGAACCATAGCAAATATCTCCTGTTATCCCAGTCGGGCGGGTCAGCTCTTCGCTGCGCCCTTCTGCTTCTTGTCCGCGATCAGGCCGACGTTCTGGAAGCCGGCGTCCTTGGCCATCTTCATGACTTCCTTGACGTCGCCATACTTCAGGCGCTGGTCGGCCTTGATGATGATTTCCGAGTTCGGCGACCGCTGGTAGAGCTCGTCCAAACGCTTCTGGATATCCGCCTTGGAGAGCAAGTCCGCCTCGAAGTAGTACACCGGGGGCGTCGCCCAGCCCACCGTGAGGAGCTTCTGGCTGGCGTTCTCGGGCTTCTTGTCGGGGTTGTCGGTCGTCGGGAGCTGAACGGCGATCCCCTTCTGAAGGAGGGGAGTGACGACCATGAAAATGATCAGAAGCACCAAACAGACGTCCACGAGGGGCGTGACGTTGATGTCGCTCTGGAGCTTGTCCCGGCTGCTCGCGCCTCCCATCGACATGGTCTGGTCCTCCTCCTTCGGCCTAGGAAGCCCGCGCGCCGATCTTGACGCCGGCCCCGCGCCGCTTGATGAAGTAGTCGAGAAGGGTCGAGGCCGAGTTGGACATCTCGACCTGGAAGCGCTCGATCTTGTTCATGAAGATGTTGAAGAGCCACACCGCCGGGATCGCCACGAAGAGGCCCAGGGCCGTCGTGATCAGGGCCTCCGCGATGCCCGTCGAAACGGCCGCGATGCCGCCCGAGCCCGTCAGCGCCATGCCGCGGAAGGCGTTGATGATGCCGATGACCGTCCCGAAGAGGCCGATGAAGGGCGCGGTCGTTCCGATCGTGGCGAGCCCCGAGAGCCCCTTCTTCATGTCCGCCGTCGTGATGAGCGCCTCCCGCTCGATCGCCCTTTCGGCGGCCTCGATCGGGTCGTGCCCGGGGACATCCGCGGTGCCTGTCGTCAGGTCGTGCACGAACTCGTAGAGCCCCGCCGAGACGACGCGCGCCAGGTGGCTGTTCCTGAACTTCTTGGAGGAGTCGATCGCCTCCTGGAGCTGGTCCTTCTTCAGGTAACCCGTGACGAGCGTCGCGAAGGCGAGCGACTGCTTCTTCGCCTTGTTGTAGTAGATGAACCGCTCGACCGCCACCGTCAGCGAGTAGATGGACATCAGGATGAGAAGGATGGCCACGCCTTTCGCGAGAGGCGTCATCGTGTTCCACAGGTCAACAGGGTTAAAACTCATGAAGCGCTCCTTATCCTTTTTCTCATGCTCTCCGCTCCGGCCTCCCCGCACCCCGCGATCCCGGGGGGTTCGGGGGGGACCGCCAAGTCGCCCGCCAAGTCTAGTGCAAGTTGAACGTCACGGTCACGGTCAGGTAGACGCGCACGGCCCGCCCGTTCAACGTGGCGGGCTTGTATCTCCACTGGTTCACGGCCCGGGTCGCCGAGGCGTCGAGCAGCGGGTTGACGGATTTCAAGACCTTGACGTCCTCGACGTTGCCCGACGCGGTGATGATGGCCTCGAGAATGACCACGCCTTCCATGCGGGCCTTGCGGGCCGCCTCGGGATAGCTCGGCTCGACGCGGTTGGTGAGCACGGGCGCCTTGACCTCGCCCCCGACCCGCAGGGGCTCGCCCTCTCCCGTGCCGGGTCCCGTTCCTCCGGGGACTCCCCCGAGCACGCCTCCCGGAACGCCCCCTTCGACCCCTCCCTCGACCCCGCCCTCGACTCCGGCCGGCGCCTCGGGCTCGGGAGCCGCCAGAGGCTTGGGGATGTTCTCGGGAATGATGGTCGGCGCGACCATTTCCATCGGCTTGACGGGGACCACCTTCTGGACCTCCTGCGCCTTTGGTTGTGCCTTGGCCGGGGCGGCCGGGGGGGGGGCGGCGGGGGCGGCGGCGCGGCCGCGTAGAAGGTCACCGGGATCGGGGGCTCGGGCACGTCCTCGACGAACCAGATCGAGGCGCCGAGCGCGATTCCGATGACGATGCCGTGGATGGCGATGGAGACGGGCAGGGTCGTGGCCGTCCGCGAGTCTCCCTTGCGGCGTGACGATTCGATCAGATCCTCTTCGAACATGCTCTGTCCTCCCGACCCCCTAGGACACCACCTCTACTTGGCCGGTTCCTCAGTCGGGGTGGCTGCCAGACTCTTCTTGCGCAGGTCGAGCGCTTGCTGCCGGTACTTGTCGGCCTCGGCGATGTACTCCTGCTTCTTCGCATCCTCGGTCTCGATCTTAGCCTTTTCCCGGTAGAGCAGGTTCATGTAGGTCAGCGCGTCGAAGTTGTCCGGCTTCTTCTTGAGCGCCGTCTGCAAGGCGTCCATGCCGTCGGCGATGATCTTCGCGCGGACGTCCGGGGGGATGTCCGGGTAGTGATACGACCGGTCCCAGGCCTGCACGCCGATCATGACGTAGGGCTCCGGGTTATCGGGCTCGAGGGCCGCCCGCTTCTTTTCCCACTCGAGGCCGGTCTGGAAGTCCCCCTTCCGGAAGTACATCGCGGCGAGCGACGTCATCGCCTTGATGTCGTTGGGGTCGCTCTTCAAGAGGTCCTGGTAGAACCCGATCGCGTCGTCGTACCGGTCGAGGGCGAGGTACATGGAGACGAGGTACTCCCGGACCTTCTTGTCGTTGGGGTACGCGGCGAGGTAGCTCTGCAGGCGCTGGATGGCGTTGTTGGCGAACTCCAGGTCCTTGGGATGCTTGGAGCCCGGCTGGTACAGGGCCATGTAGGTCTCGCCGATGAACTTGTCGAGCCTCTTCTCGCCCGGGTCCAGACGCTGAGCCTCCATGTAGTTGGCGAGGGCGGCCTGGTACTGTGTGGCCTTGAAGAACTCGTTGCCTTTCTTGATTTCCTGGCGAGCCTTGATCTTGTCGCAGCCCGAGAGACCCGCCACCAGCAGGACCAGGGCCGCCACGGCCGCGCGCGGACTCCGCATTCTTCTGAAGCTCCTTCTTTCGTTTGACCGGGAGGCCATCCCGGAGTGCGGAATTCTGTTGAATTCTCTCCGACAAAGCAACAGTGTTTTTTGAGACAGCCCGCTCGGGGTGTCTCACTCCGAGCGGAACGGGCCGCGGGGGAATATTTCGCCGGCCCGGAGGCTTGGCTGCCTGAAGGAGGACCCTTTGAAGAGACTCGGACTCGCCGCCGCCGCCCTGCTCGCGGCCGTTCCCCTGGTGGCCCAGAAGGCGACCGCGCCGGACCAGAAGCCGTTCCCGCCTGTTTCCGAAAAGGTCGAAGTCTCCGTGACGAACGTCGACGTCGTGGTCACCGACAAGAGAGGAGACCGCGTGGCCGGACTGACGCGGGACGACTTCGAGGTCTTCCAGGACGGACTGCCGCAGCCGATCTCGAATTTCTACGCGGTGTCCGGCGGCAAGGTGCTCCTGGACGACGGCAAGGTCGTCGCGCTCGATTCGGCCGAGGCGAAAGATGAGATCCCGGTCGAGCTGAAGGCGCGGTACGTCCTCTTCATCGACAACCTGAACATCCAGCCTCAGAACCGCAACCGGATGTTCAAGAGCCTGGAAGAGTTCGTGAGGCAGACGATCGGGCTGCGCGCGGAGGGGATGGTCGTGTCCTACAACCGATCCCTGAAGGTCCGGCGCAAATTCACCTCCGAGGCGAGCGAGATCATCGCGACGCTCGACGAGATCGAGCACGACACGGGCGGCGGCACGACCCTGGCCGGGGAGCGCCGCGACGCCCTCCATCAGATCGACGAGTCCCAGTCCTCCGACCAGGCGCTGATCATCGCCAGGACCTACGCGCGCTCGCTGCGCAACGACCTCGAGTTCACCGTGGACGCCCTGAAGAACACGATGAACAGCCTCGCGGGCATCGACGGGCGAAAGGTCTTCGTCTACGTCTCCGAAGGCCTGCCCGCGACGGCGGGGGCGGAGCTCTACGATCAGATCCAGCGCAAGTTCAGCGACCAGGCGGGCGGCTCCACGCTCGAGCAGTTCGAATTCGACATGAACCCCAAGTACGCGGGGATCATCCGGGCCGCCAACGCGAACGGAGTGACGATCTGGCCGCTCGACGCCTCCGGGCTGACGACCGAGTCGTTCATGTCGGCGGAGAACCGGGGCTTCGATACCCGGCCGAGCGACTTCGGGATGCGTCAGAACACGCAGGCGCCCCTCCGACTCATGGCCGAGGAGACGGGGGGCGTGGCGGCGGTCAACACCAACGACTGGAAGAAGAACCTGGAGGAGCTCTCCAGGGACTTCTCGAACTTCTATTCGATCGGCTACCGCTCGACCCGGTCCGCCGTGGACAAGCCGCATTCGGTCGAGGTGCGCGTCAAGCGCAAGGGCCTGACGGTCCGCTCCCGCAGGGGGTTCCTGGAGAAGACGATCGAGACCCGGACCGCGGAATCGGTCCTCGCGAACCTCTTCTACCCGCGGGACGACAACCCTCTCGGCGTCAACGTGTCGATCGGGGCGCAGCGGCCGTACGACCGGGAGAATTTCGCGATCCCGGTCCGCATCTCCGTTCCGATCGGCAAGCTCGGGCTCGTCCCCGTCGGCGATCACTACGAGGCGACATTCTTCGTCTACGTCGTGGCCCGGGACTCCGCCGAGAAGCAATCGGAAATGGCCGTGCAGCGGCAGGTGGTCACGGTCCCGACCAAGGATCTCGACAAGGCGCAGCACAAGGACTGGTATTACGACTTCACCATGACGGTGTCGCCGGGCGCCCAGCGGATCTCCTTCGCCGTGCGGGACGGCATCTCCAACCTCGTCTCCTACTACCAGAAGAGCCTCTTCGTCTCGCTCCTTCCGAAGGAGACCAAGGCCAAAGGCTGATTTGTGATCTGAGATTGGTGATTTGTGATTGGGGGCCGACGAATCACCGATCGCCAATTCCTCTCGGGGGCATAATCCCGGCCATGAGCCGGCTTCCATGCCTTCTTTTGTTCGCGCGGACGCCGCTGCGCGGAAGGGTCAAGACCCGGCTCGTGCCGCCGCTCTCGGAGCCGGAAGCGCAGCGCCTCTATCTCGCCTTCCTCGAAGACGCGGCGGCGATCTCCGCCGCGCCCGGGCGCTGGAGCTCCGTGCTCGAGGCCGAGCCCGACCCGGACGACGCGGCCCTGGCCGCGCTCTTTCCCTCCCCGTGGCGGCGCCGGAAGCAGGCGGCGGGAGACCTCGGGGGGCGGCTTGCCGCGGCGTTCGAGCGGGAGTTCTCGGCCGGCGCCCCGGCCGCCCTCGCCGTCGGTTCGGACCACCCGGCGATGGAGCGTCGGCTGCTCGAAGAGGCCTTCTCCCGGCTCTCGCTCGGGAGCGACGCCGTCATCATCCCCGCGGAGGACGGGGGCTACTGTGCGATCGGACTGGCCGCCGGCGTCGCGGTCCGCGAGGTGTTTTTCGAGATGCCCTGGTCGACGTCCTCCCTTCTTGCCGCGACCCGGAAGCGGCTGGGCGCGCTCGGGCTCGAGACGGCCGTCCTGGAGCCGGCCTACGACGTGGACCGTCCGGAAGACCTGGATCGGCTGCGTCGCGATCTCGCGCGGCGGGACCCCGAGGGCCCCGACTATCCTCGGGCGACGGCCCGTCTGCTCGGGTCTCTGGGGGAGGCGTCGTGATCCCGGTCCTGGACGCGCGCCGGATGCGGGCGGCCGACGCGGCGGCGATTCGCGGCGGAGTCGCCTCGGACCGGCTCATGGAGAACGCGGCGCAGGGCCTGGTGGCCGAAGTTCTGACCTCCGTTCCGGATGCGAGGAACATCGTGGTCGTTTGCGGCCCCGGCAACAACGGTGGGGACGGTCTCGCGGCGGCGCGGCTTCTCTCCGGCCGCGGCCTCTCGGTCTCGGTCTTCACGCTCGGGGACCCGGATTCCTACCGGGGGGACGCCGCGGGCAACGCCGCGCGGGCGCGCGAGGTCGGGCTGGAGCTCGCGCCCCTCTCGCGCCGGGGCGGAATGGCCGCCTGCGCGCGGCGGCTCGGCGCGGCCGACGCCGTGGTGGACGCCCTCTTCGGGACGGGGTTGACGCGGGCCCTGTCGGGGAGCGCCGCGCGGGCCGTGTCCTTGATCAACACCGCCGGCCGGCCCGTCGTGGCGGCGGACCTTCCGTCGGGCCTGTCCGCCGACACGGGGCAGCTGCTCGGGCCCTGCGTGAAGGCGTCGGCGACGGTGGCCTTCGCGGCGCTCAAGCACGCCCACGTCTTCTGGCCGGCGCGGGGTTACTGCGGCCGGGTCGTCGTCCGCGACATCGGGATCCCGCGGCGGGTGCTCCTGCCGCCGCGGAAGTCTCTCGCGGTCGTGGAAGCGGCGGACGTGCGCGACTGGCTCCCGCCCCGCGGGGCCGATTCGCACAAGGCCGACTTCGGTCGGCTGGCCGTCATCGCCGGCTCCCGCGGGAAAGCGGGAGCGGCCGTCCTGGCGGCCCGGGGCGCGCTGCGGAGCGGAGCTGGGCTCGTGACGGTCTTCTGTCCCGCTTCCCTCGAATCGGTCGTCGTCTCCGCTCTTCCTGAGTCGATGACCCGGGGGCTCCCGGAGAAGGACGGGGCGCTCGCGGCGGAGGCCGCGGGGCCTCTGCTCGAGGCCCTGCGGGGTTTCGACGCGGGTGTCGCCGGTCCCGGCCTCGGAACGGGGAAGGGGACTATCGCGCTGCTGGAGAAGCTCCTCTCCGTGAGGTGCCCTCTCGTCTGCGACGCGGACGCGCTGAATGCCTTCGCCGGGCGGCCCCGCGCCTTCTCCCGGCGGCGCGGGCCGACCGTCCTCACTCCGCACCCCGGAGAGGCTGCCCGCCTGCTGGCGACGACCGGACAGGACGTGCAGCGGGACCGCCTCGCCGCCGCACGAAAGCTGTCGCGGACGACCCGCGCGGTGGTGCTCCTGAAGGGGGCCGGAAGCCTGACATGCTCGCCTTCGGGGCGCGCGACTCTCAATCCGACCGGGACTCCGCTGATGTCCACCGCCGGATCCGGCGACGTTCTCGCCGGCGCGATCGGCGCCCTCCTGGCCGGAGGATTGAAAGCGGAGCGTGCCGCCATTGCCGCCGCCTACCTGCACGGCTTGTCGGGGGAGCGGCTCGAGGAGGAGCTCGGTGACGCGGGGCTTCTCGCCGGCGAGCTCGCCGAAGAGCTGCCGCGCGCCCGCAGGCAACTGCGTCGCGAGCCGGCGGAAGCGGGCGGGGAGAGGGAGGACGACGATTGAACGCCATGCGGTGACGCGCGGCGAGGAGGAAACCGAAGCGTTCGGCGAGAGTCTCGCGGCGGACCTGGCGCCGGGCGACGTCGTGTACCTCGTCGGGAACCTCGGAGCGGGCAAGACGTGTCTCGCGCGCGGCGTGGCGCGCGGCATGGGCGCCGCGGCGCGCGAGGTGGCCTCCCCGACCTTCGCGATCCTCCACGAATACGCCGGCGCGGACGGAGAGATCCGCCTGCGCCATCTGGACCTCTATCGCCTCGAGGATCGCCTGGAGCAACTCGAGGTGCTGGGCCTTCCCGGGTCGGTCGCCGGCGCGCCGGTCGTCGTGGAGTGGCCCGGCCGGGCGGTCCGTCAGCTCCTTCCGCCGACCATGGAGGTGACCATCGAGACATTGCCCGACGGCGCCCGGAGAATCAGGCGGGGTTGACGGCGGGAGGACTCTAGAAGGCGACGAGCAATCCGCCGCTGACGTCCCCGTTGCTCAGCCAGTCGGAGCGGTTGTCGTCGCAGCGAGAATGGTCGCACGCGCTCCCGCGAGCGCGGAGGAGCAGAGTCCCGTAGTAGCGGCCGTCGAGCCGGAATCCGAAGTGGGGCGTCGCGAAGATCTTCACGCCCGCGCCGGCGCTCGCCGTGAAGCGCGTGTCCCGGTCCGGGTTGACGCACGGGCTCTCCGGGATGGTGACGCGGCCCCGGCAGATGTCGGCGTCGAACCGCGCCGCGCCCATCCCCACCGTGACGTATGGAACGGCGCGTCCGTGCCCGAAGTTGAACGTTCCGTATCCGAGCAGATAGTCGATCGTCAGGTCTCCCAGGCGCCCGCCGGAAGTTCCGAAGAGCTCGCGGCTGCCGGGGGTCGCGAACGCGGTCTGCGTGCGGGAGACCTGCGCCTCGACCTCCCACTTGCTCGTCAGGTTCCAGCCCAATCGGGCGCCGTAGGTCGCATGGTCGTCCACGTCCACGTTGGAATCGAAGATGGCCAGGGTCCCGCGCTGGAACCGGCCCCCGAAGAGATAACCGGCGAACGGCGCGATCTCGACCGTGCCGGAGCGGACCTGCGCCAGGCAGACCGGCGCGAGCAGAAGAGAGACGAGGAAGAGGCCGGCGGGGAGGGCAATCCGAGGTCTGGTCATGGGGGAAGAAAAACTGTCGCGGCTCTCCCGACCCTCAGTGGGCCTTTCTGGTCTTGAGGCGCTTCTCGATGATCTGTTTCCAGCGGTCCTCGGCCTGGGCCGAATACCCCACCATGTGATCGATCAGCGTCCTGTCCGGTCCGATGATGAAGGTCGACGGGATCCCCGCCGCCGTCATCTGCCCGGCGTCCTCGGGGGAGGCGTAGTAGACCGGCAGCGAGATGTTGTTGCGCTTCATGAAGGGATCGATCCGCTTGCGGTCCGCGTCCACGTTGACCGCGAGCACGACGAAGTTGCGGTCGCTGTACTTGTCGTACATGCGCTGGACGATCGGCAGCTCCAGCCGGCACGGGCCGCACCAGGTCGCCCAGACGTTCAGGAGGATGACGTTCCCCTTCAACTGGGAGAGGCGGATCGAGCCGCCGTCGGCGCCCGCCATTTCCAGGTCCGGGAAGAGGGGAGGCGGGTTCTCGGCATGGGTCGGCGCGCCCGCGGCGACGAGCAGAGCGAGAGCCAGAAGAAAGGAACGCATCACCGGGCGCAAACGACCCTCCCAAATCAAATATTCCGCCATTCGACGATTCCGATCAAGAGCCCGGCGCCCGCGCCATCCCTTGCTCCCGTCCATGATAGAAGGCTCGCCGTGAGTCCGCCGCCGGTCCTCGCCCGGGTGACGCGGGGAGACAGGGTGGAGTCGGTCCATCGCGGCAGCGTGGCGGTCGTGGATGAAGAGGGACGCCTCCTGGCGTCCGCCGGCGTCCCCCGAGCCGGGATCTTCTGGCGCTCCGCCGCGAAGCCGTTCCAGGCGATGGCGCTGCTGGACGCGGGAGGCGAAGAGGCCTTTCACCTGGGAAACGACGAGGTCGCGCTGCTCTGCGCGTCGCACGGAGGAGAACCGCGGCACGTGGCCGTGGCGCGGCGGCTTCTCGAGCGGGGGGGATTCCGGCTGGAGGACCTCGCCTGCGGCGCGCATCCGCCGATGCACGAGCCTTCCGCCCGGGCCCTTCTGGCGACCGGGAAGCGCCCATCGGCGCTCCATAACAACTGCTCCGGCAAACATGGCGGCGTCCTTCTCGCCTGTCGCCTCCGGGGCTTCGACGCGGACGGGTACTGGAACCCGGACCATCCGATCCAGCGAATTATCAAGGAGCGCCTGGCCGCGTTCTGCGGCTTTCCGATGTCCCGGATCGGGATCGCGGTCGACGGCTGCAGCCTTCCGGTCTTCCACACGCCCCTTTTCCGGCTGGCTCTCGCCTACGCGCGCCTCGTGTCGCCGAGGGGCGACAACGGGACGGGGACCTCGGACGTGCGCCGGCGGATCTGCCGCGCGATGTGGGAGAGCCCCGGCATGGTCGCGGGGCGCGGCCGATTCACGACAGACTTCCTCGAGGCGGGGCCCCGCCGCTGGATCGGCAAGGAAGGCGCCGAGGGGGTCTACGCGATCGGGATCTCCTCCCGGCGCCAGGGGGAGAAGGCTCTCGGCATCGCGTTCAAGCTGGACGACGGCTCTGCCCGAGCCCGGGACGCGGTCGCGCTCGACATCCTGTCGAGACTCGGCCGGCTCCCCGGCTCCGCCCGCCGGGCCCTGGCGCGGTATCTCTCTCCCGTCGTGCGCAACGCGCGCGGTCTCGACGTCGGGCGCATCATCACGGAAGTCCCCTTGAAGAACTTGTGATCTGTGATTCGTGATTGGATCAGGGGCGAGCCCGTTCACCACCTCAATCACAAATCACCAATCACCAATCACAAATTGCTCTAGACTGGAAGACCGCTCGCGAAGACAAGTCATGGCTTTCAAGAACCTGTCCGAATTCATCGCTCTGCTGGAGTCTCAGGGTGAGCTCGTTCGCGTCAAACGCGAGGTCTCGCCGGTCCTGGAGATCGCCGAGATCGCCGACCGCGCCGTCAAGGGGGAGGGGCCGGCGCTCCTCTTCGAGAACGTGTCGGGCTCGACGATGCCGGTGGCCATCAACCTCTTCGCCTCGCGACGGCGCATGCTGGCCGCGCTCCAGATCTCTTCCTACGAGGAATGGAACGAGAGGCTCGATTTCTTCCTGGATCCCAAGCCTCCGGAAGGCCTGCTCGACAAGTTGAAGGCGATTCCCAGGGTCACGGAGCTGGCGTCGGTGTTTCCGAAGACGGTCCGGTCGGCGCCCTGCCAGGAAGTCGTGGAGACGGGCGACGCGGTGGATCTTTCCACCCTCCCCATCCTGACCTGCTGGCCCCAGGACGGCGGGCCGTTCATCACGCTGCCGCTCGTCGTGACGCGCGACGCCGCCTCCGGCAAGACGAACGTCGGCGTCTACCGCATGCAGGTCTACGATCGCAGGACGACGGGCATGCACTGGCAGAAGCACAAGGACGGCGCCGGCCAGGCCAGGGGCTACGAGAGGGAGGGACGCCGCATGGAAGTCGCCGCCGCCATCGGCTGCGACCCTGCCACTGTCTTCTCCGGGATCGCTCCGCTGCCGCCGGGGCTCTCGGAGTTTCTCTTTGCGGGGTTCCTCCGGGGGGAGGCGGTGCCTCTGGTTCCCGCGAGAACCGTGGACCTCCTCGTGCCGGCCGAGGCCGAGATCGTGCTCGAAGGGTACGTTTCGCCGGGGGAGAGGCGGCGGGAGGGTCCGTTCGGAGATCACACCGGGTTCTATTCGCTCGACGACGACTTCCCCGTCTTCCACGTGACGGGGGTCACGCGCCGCCGCTCTCCCGTGTACCTGACGACGATCGTCGGCCGCCCGCCCATGGAGGACGGATTCCTCGGGGAGGCCGTCGAGCGCCTCTTCCTGCCGCTGGTCAAGAAGACCATCCCGGAGATCGTGGACATGTTCCTGCCGGTCGAAGGCATCTTCCATAACCTGATGATCGTCTCGATCGACAAGCGGTTCCCCGGACACGCGCGCAAGACGATGCACGCGATCTGGGGGACGGGACAGATGATGTTCTCCAAGACGATCGTCGTCGTGGACAGGGACGTGGATCCGCGCGGCGGGCCGGAGCTTCTCTGGCGCGTGCTGACGGCGATCGATCCGGAGCGGGACATCGAGTTCGTGCACGGGCCCGTGGATGAGCTCGACTTCTCCGCGCGCCTCCCGTGCTACGGAAGCAAGATGGGGATCGACGCGACCCGCAAGTGGAAGGAAGAAGGCTTCGAGCGACGCTGGCCCGACGAGATCGTGATGTCGCCGGAAGTGAAGAAGCGGATCGACGAGCTGTGGCCGAGCCTCGGGATACGACTCGGCAGAAGGCCTGATTCGTGATCAGGGCGAATGCTCGCTTGCTCCCGCGGATCGCAGATCACGGATCACAAATCACAATTCACAAATTTGAACTGTTACCGCGCATCGCCTGGTCGCAATGAGGCGGTGCTAGAATTCTTCCCTTGCTGCCATGAAGGTTCTCCTGGTCGATCCTGACTCCGAATCGCGCGACGCTTTGCGCCGCGCCTTCGCGGGCGCCGGCGATCAGGTCCGCGGCGTGACGACGCTCGAGGACGCCGGCCGGCAGCTCGCCGGGTTTCTCCCCGATGCCATTGTCGTCGCGGCCGACTTCCCCGAGGACGAGGTCTCGCGTTACTTCGACGAGGCGCTGAGGCTCGATCCCCGTCGCGCGCTCTACGCGCTGGTCGACTCCGCGAGGCTGGAAGAGGGGGTGCGCGCGATGACCCGGGGCGCGCACGATTTTCTCTGGAGGCCCGTCTCTTCCGCCCGCGTCGCCCTCCTGCGCGCGAGACTGCAGGCCCGCCGGGAGAGGGAGGGTTGGCTGGAGAAGCTGCGCCAGCGCCTGGCGCGGTCGGAGATGGCGACGTCCCTCGCCGGCCAGTCGCCCCGGTGGATGGCCGCGCTCGCGGTGATCGAGAGAGAGTCGTCGGCCGAGGCGCCCGTGTTGCTGACGGGGGAGGCGGGGACCGAAAAGGAGGCGGCGGCGCGCGCGCTGCACCGACTGTCCCGGCGGGGATCCGAGCCGTTCCGGACCGTGCCGCCCGGGCAGCCGTTGCCGCCGGACGCGAACGGCCTGGGAACGCTCTTCGTGGCCGGCATCGAGAGCGTGTCCCTGCAACAGCAGAACGAGCTCGCGGCCGAGCTGGAGCGCCCCCGAGGGCGCCGGCTCGTCCTCTCGACGGATCAGGATCCCCGACAGGCCCGGGAATCGGGGCGGCTTCTGCCCGCGCTCATCGATGCCGTCGGAGAACACGTGATTCACCTCCCGCCCCTGCGCGAGCGGGGAGGGGACGTGGAGCTGCTCGCCTGCCGATTCCTCCATGACATCGATGGCGCCCTCGCCTTCGACGCCGAGGCGATGGACTCCCTGCTCGCTCACGCCTGGCCGGGGAACGTGGAGGAGCTCAAGAGCGCGGTCGAGCGGGCCGCGTCCGTCGCCGACGGTCCCACGATCGGCGCGACGATCGTGACCTCCGTGCTCGGCCGGCCCCCGGCCGCCCGGCGCCAGCGCCGCCAGAAGGCTCCGGTCGTGCGGATCGCCGTCGGAGACTCGCTGGCGGAAGTGGAGCGACGGCTCATCCTGAAGACGCTGAAATTCGCGCGTGGCAACAAGAGGAAGACGGCCGAGCTCCTGAAACTCTCCCTGAAGACCATCTACAACAAGATCAAGGAATACGGCCTCGAGCACTGAGGGTGGAGCGCCGGGTTCCCGGGCAACACCCCGTCGGGCGCTTCCTGTCCGTTCGGCCAGCTGCGCGGCCGGGTTTCCCCCTGTCCTTTCTTTGGTCCCCCTGCCAGTAGGAAGGGGCGGCGAGCCTCACTATCCTCTAAGGGCTCCATCATGGGAGTTCAGGGAGGTAAGGCCCTCCGGCATTTCGGTCGGGCCGTTCGGAGCGATCCGGCGGCGGTGGCGGAAAGCGCAAGGAAAAAAGGCGGCCAAGCGTGATGGCCAGAATTCGCCCCAGCAGTGGTTTTGGAAGCGTCCGGACAGCGCCGTGGCCGCCCGTTGGCGTCCCACGAGCCCTTCCGGCGCGGCCACGCGCGGGCTCTGTTTCCGGGTTCACGGTCATCGAGGCCCTCGTCGTCATGACCCTCGTGAGCATCCTGGTGCTGTTTTCAGCCGGCTTCCGGGGAATCCAGGCCCGCCGGGTCCGGCTGACCGGTGCCGCGCGCGAGATCCGGTCGTTGCTCTGGCAGGCGCGGGCCGAGGCGATCAGCTCCGGGCAGCCCGTCGTCGCGAAATTCGACGTCTCGACCAACACGATCGTCGTCTTTCGCGACTACTCGGCGAATCCGAGCTTCCCCCACACGGGCGCCCTGGCGGCGGGAGACGGCAACGGCGTCCAGGACACCTATAGCCCCGCCTCGGACAACGAACCGACGCTTCACACCTTCTCCCTGCCGCCGCCGGTGGTCTTTCGCCGGCCGGGCGGCGCTCCGGGAGACGCGGACGCGATCGCGTTCGACGGCTGCGTTCCCAGGTTCGGCGCGGCCCCCGTCCATGACCGGGTCATCTTCCTGCCGGACGGCACGAGCGTCGCGCCGGCCGCCGCGAACAGCCAGGCGCCCGTGGCGCTCGCCGACGGCACCTACACCTGCGTGAGCTGCAAGGGGATCTACCTGACGGACAACGGCGCCCGGGACTTCTTCCGCGTCTCCGTGGACGACACGGGACTCGGCGGGAAGGTGAACATCCTCAAACACCTGAGTTCCTCGGGCTTCACGGCGAAATACGGACCGCAACCGTGGCAATGGAATTGAAGCGACAGCGGGGCCTGGTGCTCATCGACGTTCTCGTCTCGATGGTGCTCCTTCTCGTCGCGCTCCTGTCGATCTTGCCGCTCTTCATTCGCTCCCTCCGGACCAATGCGTCCGCCTATGACTACACGAGCGTCAACGAGATGGCGCGGGACAAGCTCGAGCAGCTCATGAACGTCGCGATCTCGGACCCGATGCTCCAGGTTCCGGCCGGCCAGACGAGCGCCTCCTTTCCCAACGACCTGCCGGCCCACATCGATCCGCGCACGGGGGCGCCCAGCACGAAGCCGGCCGATCCGGTCTACCCGTACCTTCGAACCTGGGTCGTCGAGCTCCTGGACGTGGACGACGCGAACAGCCTGCTGCCCGTCAGTTCGGGGACCCCGTACCGGGTCAAGCGGATTTCCGTCACCGTCTCCTCCTCGCGGCAGAACCTGCCGGGGATCCGGCTGGCGACGGTCAGCAGTTTGAGGCGCAACCCGAGTCCGGCGACGAATCTCCAATGAACACGCGTATCCGGGCCAGGAAGTCCTCGGGCTTCTCCGTTCTCGAGCTGGGAGTCGCCACCCTCATCTTCTCCATCGTCGTGTTGGCGCTGTTGAACCTGTTCGACAGAGCCGGCAAGTTCAACAAGAGCGAGCTCCTCGCGGCGGAGATGCAGCAGTCGTTGCGAACCGCGCTGCTCGAGATCGAACGAAACGTGCGCATGGCCGGGGTCGGCGACCTGCCGGTGACTCAGGCGATTCTCGTCGCGGACCCGGTGACCGGCACGAGCTACAACAACGTGCCGGCCGGGTTCACCTTCACCGACTGGAGCGGCGGTCCCGCCCACCCGGTTCGGCCGGGGACGGATGTCCTCGAGATCCGGGGAGTGATCCGGTCTCCGCTCTTCGCGCTGACGTCGGCCGGCTGCTTCCCCTGCGTGGGCGCGGCGGACACCGTCACCGTGCCGGCGGTGACCGCCTACGGCGCGGCCAACAACAGCGCGGGGGAGTTTCAGACCCTTCAGGGGATTCTGAGCGCGGGCGGCCAGCACCTCTTCATCGTGTCGTCCCAGCATCCCGACGACAGTCTCGGGGGGACGTTGCACAACGTCGGCATGGCGAGCGCCGTCGCCGTCGACGCCGTGCCTCCCCAGGCACGCCTGACGGTGAGCTTCGCGGACCCCATGGCCCGTAAGTTCAACGGGACGATTCCCTATGCCGGCAGCGCCGCGATCGCGCTCGACACCAACATCCGGGGGGGGATCCTCGACGACGTCGTCTATTTCATCGACGACACCCGAACGGGTCATCCCGCGCTCTGCATGGGTCTCTTGAAGGGCGTGAGCCCCCGCGCGTTCCAGTTCTTTCCCATCTCCGAGGACATCGAGGACCTGCAGTTCGCCTACGGGATCGACGGCCTCGACGGGACCGCGATCGACGGCTCGGTGCAGGCGGCCTACTCCGCGTTGCCCGGGAAGGACGAATGGGCGAGAAACGTGGCGAGCGAGCCGGGCGTCACGTACGCGAGCTTCTACGCCGCGGGCGGGCCGCGCCTGCGGGCCGTCATGCTGGCCGTCGTCTCCAGGGCGGCGCAGTCCGACGTGGCGTACCTGGGGCGCCCCGGAGCCGAGGGGATCTTCCCCCTCGATTCGTCGGCATCGGCGGTCTCATCGAGGGCGGCCAACCGGAAAGTCATCACGATGCGCATCAACTTGCGGAATTTCAACGGAGGAGGCTAAGTGAGCATCCCTCGGAACCCTCGGCGGACAGCGGAGAAGGGGTCGGTCATGATCCTGGCGCTGATCGCCATCGCGATCATGACTCTGCTGGGCCTCGCCCTGATGTACGTCACCAGCACGGAGGGGCGGATGGCGGCCTCGAGCAGCACGGTCAGCAAGAGCCTGTACTCGGCGGACTCGGGAGTCCAGTGGACGGCGACCCAGATGATCGCCGTCGGCTCCTTCTTCACGAAGCCGGATTTCACGGCGCAGGGATTCACGGAGTTCCGCATGCCGGACCACCTCGTCTCCGAGGATCCCGGCGCGCCGAACATCATCGTGCGTGTCCAGGAGCCGACGCTCCTGGGGCGCCGCGTCCACGTCGGCGGCTCTCTCAATGTGGAGCGGAGCGAGTACACATACGACTATCAGGTCGTCAGCCAGTCGCGCGACAGGGCCGTGACGGCGATCAAGACCCTGCAGGCGGACGTCGAGATCGGGCCGCTCTCGTCGACCCCGCCGGGGTACAGGCCTTGAGCGCCGGGAGGAGGGACGCCATGCCGATTCTCCGCAAGACCGCGCTCGCCGTCGTTCTGCTGGCCGTTGCGGCTCTCGGGCGGGCCGGCGACGACCGGCAGCTCCTGACCGTCAACCCGGCGAGGCCGAACGTCCTGATGATCCTCGACACCTCCGGTTCGATGGTGGGAACGACGGACGTGGACCTGGTCTCCGATCCGGCCTCCATCGACGCGCCGGAGTCGAAGATCGCGATCGCGAAGCGGTCCCTCCGGGACCTGCTCAACCACGAGGACACGGTCAACTTCGGCTTCGCCCATTTCAAGCAGAACTTCTCCGGATCGCCCCTCACGATCAACGGGCAGACCGCCGTCAACAACACAAACGTCGTCAAGCAGTGGCTCTACATCGCCGGGGCCCAGAGCTCCGGCGCGGCGAACCCGTGGTCCGGAACGGCGACGAGCGAGGTCCAGGCGGGCGCGCCGCTTCAGTTCGGGGCCTACGTCCCGTTCGGCCGCCACGGTTGCAACACCTACTACCCTCTGTTCGGCTCGGGGCAGTCTCCCTCCACGATCTCCACCGGCGCGACCCCGTCCTCCGTGACAAAGGGTTTCGGCACCAACGCGAGTGACCGGTGGATCGTGTACTACCACCCGAGCGGGGGGTTCCAGGGCGTTTCGAGCCGCCGCCTCAAGATGCAACTCGTGTCCGGGTCCGGGTCGTATGGCGATCCCGCGCTGCGCGTGACGGAAACCGTCCAATCCAAGTCGGGCTCGACCTGGAGCGACACCGCGACCGTCTACACGATCCAGTATGCCCTGGCAAGCGATCCCCGCTATCCGATGACTGACCCGGACATCGGATGGGACGGCTCCTTCATCGAGCACACCTACGCCGTCAACTGCGACGCCTCGAGCTCCACCTCGTACCAGCTGGAGCAGTACCAGCAGAATTCCTTCAACAACCCGGGCAACTCCGCCCAGTGGGAGTACTTTCCCGGGAGCACCGTCAAGCCGAGGATCCCGGTTCGATGCGACACCTGCGGCGACAACCGGCCCTCGATCCTGCACCTGCTCCGGCCCGCGGAGAAACTCATCTCCTATGAGAAGACCACCGGCGTCTACAAGCTGGTGGAGGACCCCCTCCAGTCGCTCACCGCTTTCGGCAACACGCCGATCGCGGCTTCGCTCGCCGCGTCGCTCTCCTACTTCACCCACGACAACCAGTTCACGGACGATACGCTCAAGGCGTGCCGCAAGAATTTCGTCATCCTGATCACCGACGGGTTCGAGACGGGCGGCGGGAATCCCTGCACGGTCGCGACCTCGCTCGGCACCGCGAAGATCCCCGTGTTCGTCGTCTCCTTCGGCAGCGGCGCCAACCCCGCCACCAACCAGTGCATCGCGACCAACAGCGGCGGCAGGGCGTACGCGGCCACGGACGAGGAGGGCCTGATCGGAGCGCTGGCCGACATCTTCACGCGCGTCGAAACCACCTCGGCGTTCTCGGCCGCCTCGGTTCCGAGCGTGCAGATCGAGCACGGCTCGACTGCCTACCTGGCGTCGTTCGTTCCGCATCAGCTGAGGGCGGTCTGGACCGGGCACCTGCGGGCCTATGCGATCGATCCGCTGTCGGGTCTGCCGCCCGTGGATCCGGTCTCGGGGATCCCGCTCCAGGACATGCCCGATGACGTCTCGGTCCTGAGTCGCCGGCCGCTCTGGGACGCGGGACGGGTCCTCGGGGCGACGAATCCGCTTTCGTCGCTGAACCCCGGAGACGCGGCCACTCAGATGGGGTCTCCGGCGGTGACGGTCTGGCCGGGCCGCAAGCTCGTCTGGGGCTCCCAGAGCGGCGCCCAGGTTCCCAATATCCGATACGACTTCGACCCGAGCCTCCCGGATCCGCAGTGGAGCGTCCTGAAGGGGCTCCTGTCCGAGACCGACAACGCGCCGACGCAGTCGCTCATCCGGTTCTTCCGCGGGGACCGGGACAACCAGCTCAAGAGCAACATGTTCCCGGACCTCGTCCCGGGCAGTGACAAGCGGTCCTATCTCTTCGTGGACAAGGCCGACTACGCGGGCGCGGCCCCGATCCCGGCCTATAACCACAGGCTCGGGGACATCTTCCACTCGGATCCGATCGTCGTCGCGAACCCGCTGAACTTCTCGTACCTGAGGCGGGGCATCGCGGGATACCAGAGCTTCGTCACGGCGAACGCCAGGCGCCGGCGCGTCGTCGTCGTCGGGGCCAACGACGGGTTCGTTCACGCCTTCGACGGCGGTGTGTGGGGCCGGGATCCCGCGAATTTCCCGGGGACCTGGGACGCGGGCACCGGCCGGGAGATCTTCGGCTTCGCTCCCAGGGCCGTGCTGGGCAATCTCAAGGGCCTCTTCGTCTCGTTCGAGACGGAGGCGCCCGTGGCTTACCTGGCGGACGGCGCGCTGTCACAGGAGGATGTCTTCACCGACAACGAGTTTTCCAGCACGCCGAGCGTGGCCAATCGCGCCTGGCGCACCCTCCTCGTCGGCGGGCTGCGGCAGGGCGGCCATTCCGTTTTCGCGCTCGACGTGACCCAGCCGGACCTGTTGAACGCGGACGGCACGATCGCGGGCAACCGCGATGTCGCGCCGGCCTGCCTGAACGGCGCCGCGGGCTGCGGCGGAACGGGCAAGCACACCGAGTATCCTCGGCTGCTCTGGGAGTTCACCGACGGCACGGCTCCGGCGATGGGGGAGACCTGGTCCCGCCCGGTCCTCGGGAGGATGGAGTTCTGGTCGGGAACGACGGCCACCGGACCGGCGCCCGCCGGGGCCAACAACTTCCACCCCTGCACGAACGACGGGTCCAAGGGGTGCGAGGACAAGTACGTGGCGATTTTCGGAGGCGGTTACGACCCGACCAACGGCAACACGGCCGGGACATCCCTGTACATCCTGGACGCGGAGACGGGAACCACAATCTACAGGGGAACCTCCGGCAAGGACAGCAACGGCATCACCGTGTCTTTCGGGGCGGTTCCCGGCCAGCCGGGAGTGGCCGACATCAATGACGATGCCTACTTCGACGTGTTGTACGTGGGGGACGTGAAGGGGCAGCTCTGGAAGGTCGACCTGACCCCGGACCTGTCGGGATCGACCACGAGGGGAAAGCTCGCTTCCGGAAAAGCGTCCTACTTCCCGATGCTCCTCTTCGACGCGGGCTCCCGCTCCGGATGCGCCACTCCGTGCTGGCGCCCCTTCTACATGGAGCCCACGGTGGTCCTGACCGCCGTCAGTGGCAGCGGGGTCAAGACTCTGGCGGTCGCCATCGGAAGCGGTCAGCGGGCGGACCTGCTCGACAAGAGCTCCAACACGCAGCGTTTCTACTTCGTCGTGGACGCCGGCCTGACGCGATCGGAAAGCGATCTGGTCGGGTTTGACGCGGGCGACGGCGCCCCCGGAGGCGGGATGCCCAACGGATGGTTCCTCCGGTATCCCACCGATAACGAGAAGACGACGACCCTGGCCCTGGCCCAGGCGGGCTACCTCGTTTTCACGACTTTTCGGCTGCAAACCGACCTGAGCGACCCTTGCAAGCCCTCCGGCTTTTCGCGGATCTATGCGATGAAATTCTCGGACGGCTCGCCGGTGTCCGGAAGGGCGCGCTACGAGGAGATCAGCAACCCCGGGGTCGCCCTGGGCATGTCGAGCTCGATCAACCTGAAGGGGGAGATTCTCGCCATCATCCAGGAGCAGGGCTCGGGCCTGTTGGGCGAAGCCTTCGGGCTCTCCGTCACGAGCACCATCCGCGACTGGAAGGAGCACTAGGCCGGCGATGAGCTCGAGGAAAGGCCGAGGGATCTCCGCGGCGGGCCGCCGGCCCGGAATCGTCCGGGGCGGATCTAGCGTCGCCGGCGGAGCATGCCGACGAGGAAGGCGATCAGCGCCGCGGCGAGCAGCGCGTGGACCAGCGGGCTCGCGACGTGGAACGCGAAGTATCCGAGCAGCCAGAGAATGAGAAGAACGACCGCAACGCTCAGCATGACTTCGGTCTCGCCTTTCGTTCCAGAACGGGCGGGAGACTATCACGGTGCCACGGGACCGTTCGCAAGGGCGGATCGCGCGGACAATCGGTTCGACAGGACGGACAAGAGGAGGATCAATGACGCCATCCGCTGAGGGTCCTGGAGGTGCCGGAGGAACGCGCTCGCCCGGAGCGGAGAGACGGACTGGTGTGGCGTTCTTGGGTCTGGTTCTGGCCACGAATTTCGTTCCGTGGATCCAGCTCGCGGAGCGGGCGACGGATTCCGCGCAGCCGCTCTCGCCGATGGAGTCGTCCCTCGTGATCGCGAGCTGTTTTCTCGCGGCGGGCCTGGTGGTCTCGACCTGGCTCCTGGGCCGCCGCCTGCCGCCCGGCCGCGGGCCTCGCGTCTTCAGTCCGCGCGACGCCGGCCTGGCCCTCGCCCTTTTCGCCGCCGGATTGAACATGACCCTCGCCGCGATCATCCATTGGCGAACGGCGGGGATCTCTGCGTCCTTTCACGGTGAGCTGACGTGGTTCGGGGTCCTCTGGTTTGTCCTGGTGCTGCCGGCCCAGGCCGCCGCCGGGTTCTTCAAGGGGCGCGCCTCGATCCCGGCGTCGGACGAGACGCCGCCCGCCGTGAGATCGACGACGGCCTGATCCATTCCCCGGGCGCGGATGGTGCCGGAGGAGGGAGTCGAACCCTCAAGCCCGCAAGGAGCGGGGGATTTTGAGTCCCCTGCGTCTGCCATTCCGCCACTCCGGCAGCGGGAAACGATCCGCGATCATAGCCGCTCGGCCCCGTGGCTCCAACGACCGGCGTCCCGCGCTCCGGTTCTCTCGCCGGGGGGTCAAGTCTCTTGGAACAAAGGCTTTCGCGGCCCCGTTGAGACGCTCCAAGTCCTTGCCGGGTTGAGTATTTCCCCCTTTTTCCCTATAATCGGCCTTCCGCGACGTTGTTTCACAACAATCGGGAGCGGTCCCAATACGCTTGAGGAGGACATAGTGGTGGGTTTCCGAGTGGGAGAGAAGGTTGTCTATCCCAACCATGGGGTTTCCGTGGTCGAGAAGATCGGTGAGGGATTCGCGACGGAGCCGGCCCGACCCCGCAGCTTCTATCACCTGCGTCTCCTGTCCAACAACTCCAAGGTCATGGTCCCGATAGGGAATACCGACCTGATCGGCTTGCGCCGGCTGACCCAGCGCAAGGACATCACCGGACTCATGAAGCGCCTGGCGGACTACCGGTTCTCGGCATCGGGGGACTGGAAGGGGCGGTACAAGCAGAACCTCGACAAGATGAAGAGCGGCCGACTGCACGACATCGCCGACGTCCTGAAGAGCCTGAACTACATCATGTCGCGAAAGACGCTCTCTTTCCGCGAGAAGAAGATGTACGAGCGGGCGAAGTATCTGATCGTCTCCGAGATCGCCGTCATCAACGGGCTGGACGAGCAGGAGGTGGAGCGGCAGGTGGACCGGGCGCTCCTCAAGTCCGCGCAGGGTCGAGCCACGCACTGATCGGATTCGACGCGGTATCAGGAGGGAGGCTCGCGCCTCCCTTTCTTCTTGTCCTCTTTCGGGGAACGTCCCTGGCCGTCCGTGGCCGCCGCGCCATTCCAAGCTAGAATCGCGTCGATGCGTAGGGCACTGGCCGCCGGCGTCCTGTTGGGATTCCTGAGCGCGACCCTCCCGGCGGCGGACGCGTCCGACGCGGTCAAGGCGGAGCTGGCGCGCGAGCGCAAGAGGATGACCTCCGACTCGAAGGCGCTCGCGGACGTGTCGCGGAGGCTGGAGATCGCGCTCAACCAGCTCGCCTCCGCCAGCCGCGCCGTCTCGGAGGCCGCCGCGAAGAACGACGCCGGACCCGACGAGATCGCGCACCGGGAGGACGCCGTCTCCGAGAGCGAACAGGAAGTCCGCGCCTTGCTGGAAAAGCGCCGGCTCCTGGCGGACCGGATCGTCGAGCGGCGGCGTTCGATCGTCGGACTGGAAGCGGAGCTGCAGACGAGGAAGCCGTCGGACGCCGTGTCGGGGCGGTGGAGCGTTCTGCTGGACCCGGGCGCGCAGCGCGGCGTCTTCCGCATGACGCTCGACGGCACGATCGTGTCCGGGGAGTACACGCTGGACGGAGGGTTCTCGGGGTCTCTGCGCGGCACGCTCGTCAACGACCGCCTGAGACTCGAGCGCGTGGACTCGCGGCTCGGCTTCTCGGCGATCTTCTACGGCCGGGTCGCGCGTGATGCGACCTCGATCGCCGGCACCTGGGAGGCGACGACATTCGGCACGGGCGCCGCGGGCGCCGGCATCTGGAAGGCCGTCCGGGAAGAGGAGAAGGAGGAGAGTCCGTGAGCGGAGCGGGACAGGGCGTGCGCCGGGCGGCGATCCCGCTCCTGGTAGGGATTCTCCTCGGCTTCATCGGGGGCTACTTCGCCGGAGGGGGCGGCCGCCCGGTTTCGGCCGCCGCGCAGAGTCCGGGTGCCGGCGAGCAGGGCCGGATCGGCGAGATCCAGACGGCGCTCCAGAAGGACCCGGAGAATCCGAGCCTCCTGACGGCTCTCGGAAACGCGTTCTACGACCGGGAGGATTGGGACGGCGCCGTGAAGGCCTACGAGAAGGCGCGCCGCAAGGCGCCCTCCGACCCGAACCTGCTGTCGGACCTGGGGTCCGCTTACCGCAACCAGGGCGAGTTCAAGCGGGCGATCGCCTGTTTCGAGAAGGCGCGGGCCGCCGACCCGGACCACTGGCAATCCCTTCTGAACCTCGTTCTGGTCGACGCGTTCGACACGCGCGATGCCGCGGCGGCCAGGCGCCACTTCGCAGAGTTGAAGCGCCGCTATCCGGAGATCCCCAATCTCGACCGGATCGAGAAGCAGATCGCGAGCCTGAAGGGGTAGGAGCCTCGTTATGGGACGCGTCGTTCTGCTCCTCATCCTGGTGCTGGCGGTCCTCTTCGCGTTGCGCGCGCTGCGCCTCCTGCTGGCCCCCTTTCTCCCGGCGCGACCGCGGCAGAGCGGCCGCGCCGCGTCGATCGAGGGAGAGATGGTGCGCGATCCCGTCTGCGGGACCTGGATCGACCGGCGTCTCGCCCTGGCCGCGCGGAGCGGCGAGGAGTGGGTGCCGGTCTGCTCCGAGGAATGCCGCGCGAAGGTGGCCGCGCCTCCGAGCGCGTCCGCGGCGACGCAAGCGGGCCGGGGAGGGTCGAAGGGGCCGTGAGCGATCTCTTCGAATTCGAGCCTCCACCCCGCCCGACGGGGGAGGTGGCGGTCTCGCCGGACACGCCTCTGGCCGACCGCATGCGGCCCCGGTCGCTCGATGAAGTCGAGGGGCCCGATGAGGTGGTGGGCGCCAACGGCTTTCTGCGCCGGGCGATCGCCGAGGACCGTGTCCCGTCCCTGGTGCTCTGGGGGCCGCCGGGCGTCGGAAAGACGACTCTGGCGCGCCTGATCGCCGCGCAGACCGCCTCCCGCTTCGTGTCGTACTCGGCCGTCGCCACGGGCGTGAAGGAGATGCGGGAAGTCCTCGAAGAAGCCCGGCGCCGGCGCGCGGGCACGAAGCAGCGCACGATCCTCTTCCTGGACGAGATCCACCGGTTCAACCGCGCCCAGCAGGACGTCTTTCTTCCCTTCATGGAAACGGGTGAGATCGTCCTGATCGGGGCCACGACTGAGAACCCGTCGTTCGAATTGAATGGCGCCTTGCTCTCGCGCTGCAAAGTCGTGGTCCTCGACTCTTTGAAGCCGGAGGCCATCGCGCGGATCGTCCGGCGAGCGCTGCGGGACATCCCGCGCGGCCTCGGCGCACGCGACTTCCGGCTGGACGACGAGGCGCTCTCCTTCATCGCACAGACTTCGGGGGGAGACGCGCGACGGGCGCTCAACCTGCTCGAGTCCGCCGCCTCCGATGCCGAGGCGGGCAAGACGAAGCGGATCGAGGTCTCGCGCCTGCGGGACCTCCTCCAGCGGAAGGTCCTCCTCTATGACAAGGCGGGGGAGGAGCATTACAACCTGATCTCGGCGCTCCACAAGTCGATGCGGGAGTCCGATCCCGACGCGACGATCTACTGGCTGGTGCGGATGCTCGAGGCGGGGGAGGAGCCGCTCTATCTCGCGCGGAGGATCGTGCGCTTCGCCTCCGAGGACATCGGCCTGGCCGATCCGCGGGCGCTGCGCATCGCGATCGACGCCAAGGAGGCCTTCGAGCTGCTCGGCCTGCCGGAGGGTTCCCTCGCGCTCGCGGAGGCGGCCGTGTACTGCGCCATGGCGCCGAAGTCCAACTCCCTCTACGTGGCGGAGATGGAAGCCAAGTCCGACGTCTCCGAGAAGCCGGCCGAGCCGGTCCCCGCCGTCATCCGCAACGCGGTCACGCGCCTCATGAAGGAAGTCGGGTACGGCCGCGGCTACCGCTACGCTCACGCCGAGCCCGAGGGCGTCGGCGGCATCGAGTGCCTCCCCGAGTCCCTCCGCGGCCGCCGCTACTACCGTCCGCGAGCCTCCGGCGAGGAAGCCGAGCTCTCCCAGCGCCTCGAGGCGACTCTGAAGAAGCGGCAGGAGAAGTGGGCCAGGGAGGAATCCGAGAAGGCGGCCCGGAAAAAATCGGGTGATCGGGTGATCGGGTCATCGGGTGATCGAAAGACGGAGTAACAAAGACGGAGTAACTCCGATCGCAGATCACCCGATCCCCTAGACTTCCTCCCGCCGGTAGTTCGGGGCTTCCTTGGTGATGATGACGTCGTGGGGGTGGGATTCCTTCAGGCCCGAGGCGGTCACGCGGATCATCTTCGACTTTGTCCGGAGCTCCTCGATCGTGGCGCATCCGGTCAGGCCCATGCCGCTGCGGATGCCGCCGGTCAACTGGAGGACGAGGCCCTCGACGCTCCCCTTGTAGGGGACCATCCCCTCGATCCCTTCGGGGACGAGCTTGGAGAGCGAGCCGTTGGAGGAGGCCTCGACTTCCATGGATTCCTGGAAGTACCGGTCCGAGGAGCCGGATTTCATTGCCGCCAGGGACCCCATGCCCCGGTACGCCTTGAAGGTCCGGCCCTGGTAGAGGATCGTCTCGCCCGGGGACTCTTCGGTGCCCGCGAGAAGCGATCCAATCATGACGAGATGGGCGCCGGCGGCAATCGCCTTGACGATGTCGCCCGAGAACTTGATCCCGCCGTCCGCGATGATCGGGATCTTCGTGCCGCGGACCGCCTTCGCGCACTCGCGGATCGCGTGGATCTGCGGCACGCCGGCGCCGGTGACGACGCGCGTCGTGCAGATCGAGCCGGGCCCGATGCCGACCTTGATGGCGTCGGCGCCCCTCTTCACGAGGTCCCGCGCGCCCTCCTCGGTCGCGACGTTGCCGGCCACGACGGGGGTCGACATCAGCTTCTTCTTCACGAGGGCCAGGGCGTCGAGCACCCCTTCGCTGTGCCCGTGCGAAGAGTCGAGCACGAGCACGTCGACGCCGGCGCGGACGAGCTCCCGCGCGCGGTCGAGCATGTCCCGCGAGACGCCGATGGCGGCGCCGACGCGGAGGCGGCCGAGCCGGTCCTTGGCGGCGTCCGGGTACTTGATGGCCTTCTGGATGTCCTTGACGGTGATGAGGCCCTTGAGATTTCCCGCCCGATCCACGACGAGGAGCTTCTCGATGCGATGCTCGTGCAGGAGGCTCTTGGCCTGCTGGAGGGTCGTGCCGACGGGCGTCGTGATGAGGTTCTTCCGCGTCATCCGGGAGGAGATCGGCCGGTCGGTCCGCGTCTCGAACCTCAGATCGCGGTTGGTCAGGATGCCGACGAGCTTGCCCTGATCGTCCACGACGGGGACGCCCGAGATCTTGTAGCGTGACATCACGGCCTGGGCGTCGGCGATCGTCTGCTCGGGGCGGCAGGTCACCGGGTCCACGATCATGCCGGACTCGGAGCGCTTCAGCTTGTCCACCTCGGCCGCCTGCGCCTCGATCGTGAGGTTCTTGTGCACGACGCCCATCCCGCCCTGCTGCGCCATGGCGATGGCCAGGCGCGACTCGGTGACCGTGTCCATCGCGGCCGAGACGATCGGGATGTTGAGCGGGATCCCGGCCGTCAAGCGGGTCGCGAGGTTCACGTCGCGCGGGTGGACTTTCGACCGCGCGGGCAGGAGCAGGACGTCGTCGAACGTCAGGGCGAGGGGGAAGTCCGTCGATCGAGATTCTTTTCGCGCTGCCATTACTGATATTAACCTAACTCGTCCCATCGGCGCCTGCCCCGGTCCAGGCCCCCGTCGTGCCGGTCACGCTCCCGCGGCGCGGTGGTTTTTCCCGCCGCCGCCCTTCGCCGACGGCTGCCCGCCTTCCGTTCCGTGGCATTTCTTGTACTTCCTGCCGGAACCGCAGGGGCAGGGATCGTTGCGCCCGACCTTCGGCTGGTTGCGATGGAAGGTCTCGACCTTCGCGTCCTGGCCTCCCGACGCCGCGGCGCCGTAGGAATAGTTGACGTTGCGGGCGCGGCGCGAGGGCATCGCCGCCGGCGCGCGTCGCGGGCCGGCCTCCGTGACCTCTCCCTCAGCCTCCCGCGCCACCGGCTGGAGGCGGAAGAGATACTGCACGAACTGGTCCTCGATCCGCTCCTTCATCAGGGTGAAGAGCTCGAAGGACTCCTTCTTGTACTCGACGAGCGGGTCGCGCTGGCCGTAGCCCCGCAGGCCGATCCCCTCCTTCAGGTGATCGAGCGCCAGCAGGTGGTCCTTCCACTGCTGGTCCACGACCTGCAGCATCACGAACTTCTCGTGGAGCCGCATCGTCTCGGGGCCGAGCACCTTCTCCTTCGCCTCGTAGCGGCGGTGGAGCTCCGCGAGGACCTCCTCCCGGATCTGCTCGCGCGTCTTCCCTTCGAAGAGGACGGCCTCTCCCTCCAGGCCGTAGTACTCCTTCAGATCGATCTGGAGGGCGGGGAGGTCCCACTCGTCCGGGCCCTTGTCCTCGTTCAGGTGGCGGTTCAGAAGGTAATCGACGATCATCTCGGCGAGCTCGAGGATCTTCTCCCTCCCCTGCCGCCCCTTCAGTATCTCGAGGCGCAGCGCGTAGATCTCGCTGCGCTGGCGGTTCATGACGTCGTCGTACTCGAGCAGGTGCTTGCGCGTCTCGAAGTTGCGCTCCTCCACCTGCCTCTGGGCGCGCTCGATCGCGCGGGAGACCATGCGGTGCTCGATGGGGACCCCCTCCTCCATGCCGAGCCGCCGCATGATCTTCTGGAGGCGGTCGGAGCCGAAGATGCGCATCAGGTCGTCCTCGAGCGACAGGTAGAAGCGGGACTCTCCCGGGTCCCCCTGCCGGCCGCTGCGGCCGCGCAGCTGGTTGTCCACCCGCCGCGACTCGTGGCGCTCGGTCCCGACGATGAAGAGGCCGCCCGCCGCGAGCACCTTCTCCCGGTCCTTCGCCGAGGCGGCCTTGAGCTCCGCCAGGAGCTTGCCGAAGTCCTCCTCGCTCTCGACCTCCTTGCGGCGGTGCTCGGCAAAGGCATCGGGATTCCCGCCCAGCACGATGTCGGTCCCGCGGCCGGCCATGTTGGTCGCGATCGTGACCGAGCCCGACTTGCCGGCCTGCGCCACGATCTCGGCCTCCCTCTCGTGGAACTTGGCGTTCAAGACGACGTGCGGGACCTTCCGGGCCTTGAGCAGCGCCGAGAGGAGCTCCGACTTCTCGATCGAGACGGTGCCGACCAGGACCGGCTGCCCCTTCTCCCGGAGATGGACGATCTCCTCGGAGACCGCCTCGTACTTCTCGCGCTCGGAGGCGTAGACGACGTCCTGATTGTCCAGTCGGATCATGGGGACGTTGGTCGGGATGACGACGACATCGAGCTTGTAGATCTGGTGGAACTCGGATGCTTCCGTATCGGCCGTGCCCGTCATGCCCGCGAGCTTCGCGTACATGCGGAAGTAGTTCTGGAGCGTGATCGTCGCGAGCGTCTGGTTCTCGCGCTCGATGCGGACCCCCTCCTTGGCCTCGACCGCCTGGTGCAGGCCGTCGGACCAGCGGCGGCCGGGGAGCACGCGCCCGGTGAACTCGTCCACGATCAGGACCTGGCCGTCCTTGATCATGTAGTCCACGTCCTTCTTGTAGAGGGTGTGGGCGCGCAGCGCCTGCTCGGTCCCGTGGAGGAGGTCGATGTTCGTCAGGTCGTAGAGGTTTTCGACCTTCAGCAGCTTCTCGGCCCGGGAGACCCCTTCCTCCGTCATCACGGCCGTCCGGGACTTCTCGTCCACCAGGTAGTCCCCGGTCGTCGTCTTGTTCCCGTACTTGTCCTTCTCCTCTTTTCCGACCTTGAGATAGGGGATGACGCGGTTGCACTGGTAGTAGATGTCGGTGTTCTCTTCCGAGGGACCGGAGATGATGAGCGGCGTGCGGGCCTCGTCGATCAGGATCGAGTCCACCTCGTCCACGATGGCGTACTCGTGCCCGCGCTGGACCATGGACTCGATCTCGAACTTCATGTTGTCGCGCAGGTAGTCGAACCCGAATTCGTTGTTGGTCCCGTACGTCACGTCGCAGGCGTAGGCCTTCTGCCGCTCCTCGTCCGTCAGGGAGTTCTGGATGCAGCCGACAGTCAGGCCCAGGAACCGGTAGATCTTCCCCATCCAGTCGGCATCGCGGCGGGCCAGGTAGTCGTTGACGGTCACGACGTGCACGCCGCGGCCGGCCAGGGCGTTCAGGTAGACCGGCATCGTGGCGACGAGCGTCTTTCCTTCGCCTGTCTTCATCTCGGAGATCTTCCCCTGGTGCAGGACCATGCCGCCGATCAACTGGACGTCGAAGGGGCGCATGCCGAGCGTGCGGACCGAAGCCTCGCGCGCGACCGCGAAGGCCTCCTCCAGGAGCCCGTCCAGGGCCCGGGCCCGCGCCTCCTTCTGCTCCTCCTCGGCCACGCCGTCGAGCGCTGAGGCCAGGCGGGCCCGGAACTCGGCCGTCTTGCCGCGCAGCGCCTCGTCGGACAGGGCCTTGATGGACGGCTCGAGCGCGTTGATGGCGTGGACCCGCGGCATGAGCTTCTTGATGTCCCGCTCATGCTGGGTCCCGAAGATCTTGGTGAGGACGCGGTCGATCACGATTAAGTCGTAAACAGTTTCACGGCTTTAGTTTATTCGAGGTTCCTGAGGGGAGCGAGGCGGGTCCAGCAAGGTGGTAGGTGGAAGGTGGTAGGTGGAAGGTGGTAGGGAGGGATCCGGTCCCTATTACCTACCTCCTACCGCCTACCTGGTGTCGAGAATGTACTCGAGGGGATTGACGGGCTTGTCGCCGCGGCGCACCTCGTAATGGAGGTGCGTGCCGGTGGAACGGCCCGTGGATCCGGCCAGGCCCACCCGCTCTCCGCGGCGGACCCGCTGGCCCTCCTTGACCAGAACGACGTCGAGGTGACCGTAGATGGTCGTGTAGCCGGCCCGGTGGGCGATTTCCACCGCCTTGCCGTACTCTCCCGAAGGGCCGCACTTGACCACGACCCCGGAGGCGGTGGCGAGGATCGGCTCGTCGGGCCGCGTCGAGATGTCCAGCCCCTGGTGGAAGGCGTGGTCGCCCGTGAAGGGATCCAGACGCGGCCCGAAGCCCGAATTGACCACGCCGCGCACCGGCGCGACCGACGGGGTCGATGACACGATGGCAGAGCGCTTCGCGAACTGGGATTCGAGCGACGTCAGGCGGGAGTCGAGCAGCGCGCCCTTCTCCGAGATATCGGGATTGTCCTTGATCTCCGGGCCGCCCACGCCACCGCGGAGCCCGCCGGTCAGCCCCGCGACGATCGCGAGCCTGCGGGTTCGGGCGTCGAAGTCATCCAGCTGCCGGACGAGGCCGTTCAGGCGGGTCGTGAGCCGCGCCGTGGCCGATTTCAGGCGGGCGTTCTCCGCGACCTCGCGCAGGTACTGGCGGTCCCGGCGCGCGGAGGCGAAGTAGGCCCACCCGAAGAGGACGGCGGCGACCAGCAGGAGCGCCACCGCGCCGGCGCCCGCGGCGAGGAGCCGGGTGGAGATGCTGAATTTCTTGAAGGGAGAACGGGCATTCGGAACGAAGATGATCGTGTTGTATTTCTTCACCGACTCTCCTCGCGCGCTGATTACGGCGGGCCGCGCCCCACTTCGAACCACCCGCGCGGCGGAGCCGAGCTTTCAAAATGACCGGGGCCGGGACGAAACCTTTAACTCGCTTTTGGGGACGATCGTACGGGCGTCAGGGTTCCGCTGTCAAGACGATTCGCCTCCTCGGCGCCGAGGCGCGGGCGGTAAGAAATGGCCTCGGCCAGGTGCGCCGCGGTGACCCGTTCGCTCTGCGCGAGGTCGGCAATCGTGCGGGCCACGCGCAGCGCGCGGTGGAGCGCCCGGACGGATAACGACAGCCGCTCGACAGCCTTTGCCGCCACGCGGCGCACCGGGGCGTCCAGGCAGAGAAAGCGCTCGAAGTCGCCCGGCGCGAGATCGGCGTTCCGAAACGCCGGCCGGCCGGGAAAACGGGCGACGGCGAGGCGGCGTGCCCCCGCGACCCTCTCCTTGATCGTCGCGGAGGTTTCCTCCGCCGCGCTCTTCTGGATGTCGGCCCAGGAGACGGGAGGGACCGAAACGTGCAAATCGATCCTGTCGAGCAGAGGCCCGGAAATCTTCTTCGTGTAGCGCAGGCGCTCCCGGTAATCGCACGTGCACACCCGGCGCGGATCTCCCACGAACCCGCAGGGGCACGGGTTCATCGCGGCGACGAGCAGGAAATCGCACGGGAAGGTGCTGGCGCCGCCGACGCGGACCAGATGGACGCGCTTCTCTTCCAGGGGCTGGCGAATCGCCTCCAGGACGTCCCGCCGAAACTCGGGGAGCTCGTCCAGGAAGAGCACTCCGCGGTGCGCGAGGGAGATCTCGCCCGGGCCGGGGCGCGCGCCGCCGCCGACGAGACCGGGCGCGGAGATTCCGTGATGCGGGGCGCGGAAGGGGGAAGTCTCGATGAGCCCTCCGGAAGCGGGAAGGGCGCCGGCGACGGAGTGGATTTTCGTGACCTCGATCGATTCGACGCGCGTCAATGCCGGAAGGACGGTCGGGAGGCGCCGGGCCAGCATCGTCTTGCCGGCGCCCGGGGGACCCATGAGCAGGACGTGATGTCCGCCGGCGGCGGCGATCTCGAGCGCGCGCCGCGCGACACTCTGGCCGCGGACATCGGCGAAATCCGCTCCTCTGGCGGGCGCGGGAGCGATCACGGGCGCGGCGAACGGCGCGATCGTCGCCTGCCCGTTGACGTGGGCCACGGTCGAGGCGAGGTTGCCGACGGGGATGACCGCGATCCCGTCCACCGCGGCGGCCTCGGCGGTGTTGGCGCAGGGAAGGACGATCTCGTCGAATCCCGCCTCGCGCGCCGCGAGCGTCAGGCAGAGCGCGCCTCGGACCGGCCGCACCTCGGCGTTCAACCCGAGCTCTCCCACGAAGAGACGGCGCACGGCCGCGCGCGACGCGAGGCCGCAGATCTCGAGGATCGCCAGGGCGACGGGAAGGTCGAGCGAGGCTCCGACCTTCTTGAATCCGGCGGGCGCCAGGTTGACCGTGATCGCGCCGCCGGGGAACGGGAAGCCCGCGTTTCGGAGCGCCGAGCGGACCCGTTCCCGGGCTTCGCGGACGCTCGTGTCCGGCAGTCCCACGATGGTGAAGCAGGGGAGCCCTCCGGAGACGTCCACCTCCACGTCCAGGACGCGGGCGTCGATCCCCAGAAGAGCTGCGGAGTGAACACGCGCAAGCATGAGACCTCCCCGGTGCGAGGAGACGCCTGGCGGGAGATGAGGACGCGCGCAGCTTAACAGGGATCGGGGCCGTACACCACGGACTCGGCGATCAGGTAGTGTCCTGCTTTGAAACTAGGACACTACCGGCGATCACCTTACCTTCGCAGGGATCTTCAGCGTATCTCCCGGCCTGATCAAGGCCGGGCCGATCAGGCCGTTGAAGGCGAGAAGCTGGGCGACGGTGGTGCCGTGCTTGAGGGCGATCCGGTAGAGCGTGTCGCCGCCCCGGACCTTGTAGGCGCGAGCCACGGCCGGGGGAGCCGCCGATCTCGCCTGTTTGGCGGCCCGGGCCGTGCCGGACTTCCTGGAGCCGGACGCGACGCGGACGGGCGGCTCGGGCCGCGGGATGAGCACGACCTTTCCGCGAGAGACCCTGGCGCGCTCTCGGAGAGAGTTTGCCGACGCGAGGCTCGCGAGCGTCACATGGAACTTGCGGGCGATCGAGGCCAGCGACTCGCCCCGCTGGACGACATGGCGCCGGAACCGGGGCGGCTTCGCCGTCGGGGCCTGCGCGAAGGCCACGAGAACCGACTCCCGGCTCCCGACGGGAACCTTCAGATCGTAGCCGTCCGGCCCGGACGGCGTGACCTCGCCGCGCAGCTCGGGGTTCAACTTTTGAAGCTCCTCGATCGTCGCCCCGTTCTCGGCCTCGAGATGCCGGAGGCTGACGGGGCGGTCCAGGTGAAGAGTCTCGTAGGAGAGCGGCTTCTCGTACTCGACATCGAAGCCGTAATGGGCCGGGTTCTTCGCGATGAGCGTCGAGGCGATCACCGCCGGTACGTAGTTCTGCGTCTGGGGTTTCAGGAGGCCCGAGGCGGCGAGCTGCCAGAAGTCGGCCAACCCCGTCTTCTCCATCGTCCGGAGGATCTTCCCTTCGCCCGCGTTGTAGGCGGCCATGGCGAGAAACCAGTCGTGGAAGAGGTCGTGGAGGAACCGGAGGTACCGCGCCGCGGCGCGCGTCGCCTTCTCCGGGTCGTTCCTCTCGTCGATGAACCCGTTGGAGCTCAAGCCGTAGTTGCGGCCCGTCTCGGGAATGAACTGCCAGATTCCGCAGGCCGCCTTGGGAGAGCGGGCGCGCGGGATGAAGGAGGACTCGACCATCGCCACCTGCGCCAGGTCCCTGGGGAGCCCCTCTTCCTGGAAGACCCGCTCGATCATCGGGATGAACCGGCCGGACCGCGCGAGGCCGCGGGCGATGACGTCGTGAAGGTCGTTCTGATAGACCGCGAGGATCTTCAGGACGGTGTCGTTGACGACGATGGGGATGTCGTACGTCAGGTTGCCGTTGTCGCTGGAGACCGCCTCGCGGGCCTTGATCATCGCGTCGGGCGTCGCGTCGGGCGGCTCCGGGAGAGCGAGCATCGGCGTCCGGGCGGCCATCTCCTGGGCCTCGGCTTCGAGGGGAGGTGCCATCGCTTCGTAGCGCAGGATGCCCTCGTACAGCTCGGTCGAGAACGCGATCGTCGCGGCGTCGGCGGGGGCGTCCGCACCGGCCGGCCGGACCGACTCGACGGCCCGCCCGAAGGCGTCCTCGGCGCACTGGACGTCGCCCGAGAGAGCCGCCTCCCGGCCCTTGGCGAATTCCTCCCGGGCCTTCGAGACGGCGGGCGGTTCCGGCGGCGCGGCGGCGACCCGCGCCTTCCGGGAAGCCGTTGAAGCCGAGCAGCCCGTCCCGAGAAGGAGCGCCGCCGAGAGGACCGCGAGGATACAGTTTTTCCTCTTCGCCGGGGCCTGAGACGGAAGCATGGGAAAAGGTTAAACCTGCCCCGTCATGATTGCAAAAGTTTTTTCGCCGAAACGACAACGCGCTCCTCCGGATCGCGCGCTCTCTTCGACCAAAGTCCGTCCTCCACCGCGGACAGGCTTCCGGCTCGCCTACTTGCCGGAGATGTGGAACTTCAGCGACAGCAGGAGCTTCTCCACGTCCGACTTCGAATGCAGCTCGATGGAGAAGGTCTTGCTCTCGCCGATCGGCTTCTTGTGCTTGTCTTCCAGCGACAGGCCGACCGTGACGATCTGCCCGCGCGCCAGCTCGCTTTGCGGCACGTTGATCTCGAAGACCCGGTTGATCTCCTTGCGATGATTCAGGCTGTTCGCCAGCAGATCGTCAATGGAGATCTCCGCGACCTGCCGGCGTCCGCCCCGCTCGGGCGGCGGAAGCGATGTCGCGTTGCGCCGCAGCTTGTCGAGCTCGGAGAGGATGTCGATGTTGGACCGGACGCGAACGTGTTTGACGTCGGGCGGAGCCGCCTGGGCGAACGAGACGTCCCCGATCTCGACCGGGTCCGCCGACGAAGCCTCGGGTGTGGCCTCGGGAGACGGGCCGGCCTCTACCCGTTCGGGCCCCGCCGCGGCCTCGGGCGCGTTCTCCGGAGCCATCCCGGCGGCGGGCTCGTCGGCCGGCGGCTCGATCGCGGCCTCGCCGGTGTCCTCCGGCGCGGCGGGCCAGATGGAGGAACCGCTCGTTCCCGCAAGGGGCGCGGGCCTCGACGTCCGCTCGTCGCCGAGCATCCTCTTCTTCACGGCCCGCAGGGTGAGCTTGGAAATCGCCTTGAGGGTCTCGAAGACGCCCTGGCCGAGGACCGCGCAGGCTTCGTAGCTCTCGTGCTTGCGATCGGGATTGAGGCTGTCCTCGAGCTCCTGGAGCGAGAGGAGGTTGGCCAGGTCCCGTTTGTTGTACTGGAAGACGAGGGGCAGCTCTTCCAGCTTGATCCCGATCTCCGCCAGGTTCGAGCGGAGATTGACCATGCTCTCGACGTTGGCGTCCTTCATCGCGCGCTGCGAGTCGCCCACGAAGACGATTCCGTCGACGCCCTTCAAGACCAGCTTGCGCGTCGTGTTGTAGAAGACCTGCCCCGGAACCGTGTAGAGCTGGACCCGCGTCTTGAAGCCTCCGATCACGCCGACGTCGAGCGGGAGGAGGTCGAAGAAGAGCGTGCGGTCCGTCTCCGTTTCGAGCGAAACCATCTCCCCGCGCGAGCCCGGAGAGGTCCGCCCGTAGATGTGGTGGAGGTTCGTGGTCTTCCCGCACAGACCGGGGCCGTAGTAAACGATCTTGGCCGCCATCTGCATGGTGGCGTAGTTGAAAAACACCATGAACTGATTACGGCCCCGGAAGAGGGGCGCTGATCAATTCTACCATTGCTCCTTTCCCGTTGCTGCCGCCGCTCCAAGCGCCGCGAGGGACCCGTCGCCGAGAGCGACGATCCCGGCCGGCGGGAATCCCGTCATGGCTTCGGACCCTCGACCAAAGTCAGGATCTCCTCTTCCTTTCCCCTTCCGGGCGTGCGCTGGAGAGTTTCCGCGGCGAGCAGGGCGTAGAGCCGCGCGGCATCCGGGGCCGCGGCGAGCGCCTGCCAGTGGGCTCTGACCGTCCCGACGTCGCGGCGGGCAATCGGGCCGGTGAAGGCGTCTTCGAATCCCCGCGAGGCCGCGGCCTGCGCGGCGCGCGAGGCCAGGTCGGCCAGAGCCGGGCGGGCCTCCCCCTCCGGGATCCCGACCCTCTCCCAGGCGCGCGTCGCGAGCGACACCACCGCGGCCGTTCCCCCGGCGGCCAGCGTCGCGGCCGCGTGGTAGAGGGGCTTCGCCTCCGCCGCGATCCGTCGGGCCCGCCCACCGATGACACGCACCAGGTTCTCGCCGATGCGCACGGCCTCGTCGTCTCCTTCGACCGCGACGAAGGCGCCGCTCCAGGTCTCCGCGGAGGCTCCCGTGAAGACCTTCAACGGGTGGAGCGATCCGACCGCCGCTCCGGAGGCCCGGAGCGGATCGAGAGCGGCGGCGGCGAGAGCGCCGCTGACGTGAAAGGCGGCTCGGCACCGGAGCCTTCCCGCCAGGGCGCCCGCGGCCGGCGCGATCGCGTCGTCGGGAACCGCGAGCACCAGAATGTCGCAGTCGGCGTGCGACTCGTCCAATCCCCTCGGAGTCCCGCCGCCGATGTCTCGAACCCCGTCGCGGGCGCGGGAGGGATCGCGCCCGACCACTTCGCCGAGGGTGCCGCCGGCCGAGATCCAGGCGCGTGCGAACGCCCTTCCGGCGCGGCCGGGCCCGACGAGGCTCACGGAAAACGCCAGAACGTCGGACACGCGGGAAGTCTACAGGGCCGGATCTCTTCCTCCGGAAGGCTCGTGGATCCGGCCTGTTTTCGCGCTACACTGAGGCGCGCCGGCGACTGAACGCCGGGCGAGCGACTTAGCACTTGATTGACCCGAGTGCTGGTCTCATTCGGGAGCCATGAAGACCTTGGATGTTCGCAGCCGGACGATCCTGAAGGAAATCATCCGCGTCCATGTGGACACGGGCCGGCCGGTGTCTTCCCGGACGCTGTTCAAGTCGAGCCGATTCCATCTCTCTCCCGCCTCGATTCGGAACATCATGGCGGACCTGACCGACCTGGGGTTCCTGACGCAGCCTCACACCTCCGCCGGGCGCGTGCCGACGGATCAGGCCTACCGCCTCTACATCGACGAGCTGATGCGCCACCGTCAGATCGCCGGCGACGTGCGGGAGCAGGTGGATTCCGACCTCTCCTCCGCGGGGGCCGACGTCCCGCGCCTCTTCCAGGCGGCTTCCCGCCTCCTCTCCCGGCTGTCGGGCGAAGTGGGCTTCGTCGTGGCCCCGGACGCTCTCCACACGGTCGTGGACGGCTTCAAGTTCCTGCCGGTCGCGCCCGGGAAGATCCTGGTCGTCCAGATCAGCGGACCCGAGGTGCTCTCCCGGGTCGTCGAGACCGGGGTCGACTACACGGCCCGGGAGCTGGAGGCCATGAGCGAGCGCATCACCCGGGAGTTCTGCGGCCGGACGCTCTACGAGGCCCGCCGCCTCCTGGTCGAGGCGTTGGCGCAGGAGAAGGCCACCTACGACAAGATCCTTGCCCGGACGCTCGCGCTCGGCCGGCAGGCGCTCGAGGGCTCGGAAACGCAGGAACAGATCTACGTGGACGGGACGGCGCGGCTCCTGAACAAGCCGGAGTTCGCCGACGTCGATTCCCTGAAGAGAGTCTTCTGGGCCTTCGAAGAGAAGGCCCGCCTGCTCGACCTGATGACCCGCTACCTGGATTCCGGGCGGACCTGCGTGGTGCTCGGTTCCGAGCAGGCGCTGACGGCCGATCCGCGGCTCTCCGCGGTCCTGACCTCCTACGGCGCCGGCGAAGCGCTTTCCGGAACTCTCGGCGTTCTCGGCCCGGCGCGCCGGGAGTACCCGCGGGTCATCCCGGTCGTCGAGCTGCTCGGGAAGGCGCTGTCGGAGAGGCTCGAGAGGCGCGACGGGCGCGAAAGGGAGATTCCCTCGCGATGAGCCGCAAGAGGGAACCCGGCGGCGGTCCTGTTTCCGACGGGCCGGCGGACCCGGACACGATCGACATGAGCGACCCCGGAGACACGCTGGAAGCGGTGCTCGAAGAAGAGGAGCGCTCCGCGATCGCGTCGGCCGAGGAGAAGCTCCGCTCGGCCCAGAAGGACCTGAGCGATCTGAAGGACCGCCACCTGCGCAAGCTCGCCGAGTTCGAGAACATGCGCAAGCGCGCGGAGCGGGAGAAGAGCGAGTACTTCCGGTTCGCCCTCGGGAACTTCCTCCTCGACCTGTTCCCGATCTCCGACAGCTTCGACCGGGCCCTGGCGCACGCGCCCGCGGAAGCGCTGGAGGAGGATCTCGGTCAGGGCGTCGCGATGATCCGGCGGCAGATCGACGAGCTGTGGCGAAGATACGGGGTCACCGAGGTGGACACGTCCGGCGCCTTCGATCCCAACGTCCATGAGGCCGTCTCCACCGAGGCGACGGACAAGGCGCCCAAGGACGCGATCCTGGATGTCCTCCGCAAGGGGTACTTCCTGAACGACAAGCTGCTGCGCCCCGCCCTGGTCAAGGTCGCCGTCCCGAAAGAAGACGAGGATCGGGAATCGGAAACCGGAAATCGGGAATCGGAATGAGCGCCGGCGCCTTCATTCCGATTCCCGATTTTCGACTTTCGCTTTCCGGCCCCGAGGCGGTCGCATGAGCAAGATCCTCGGAATCGACCTGGGCACCACCAACTGCTGCGTCGCCGTCGTGGAGGGCGCGACCCCGCAGGTGATCTGCAACCGGGAGGGAAGCCGCACGACGCCGTCGATCGTGGGCTTCACCGAGGACAACGAGAGGCTGGTCGGGCAGATCGCCAAGCGGCAGGCGATCACGAACCCGATGAACACGGTCTTTGCCGTCAAGCGGCTCGTCGGGCGCAAGTTCGAATCGGAGGAGACGCGCCACGCCCGCGAGGTCCTGCCGTACGAGATCGTCCAGGCGACCAACGGCGACATCAAGATCCGCGCGCGCTCGCGGGACTACAGCCCCGAGGAGATCTCGGCCTTCATCCTGCGGGAGATCAAGGAATTCTCGGAGGAGGCACTCGGCGAGGAAATCACGGAAGCGATCATCACCGTTCCGGCCTACTTCGACGACGCCCAGCGGCAGGCCACGAGGGACGCCGGCCGGATCGCGGGGCTGGAGGTCCTGCGCATCTTCAACGAGCCGACGGCCGCCTCCCTCGCGTACGGCCTGGACCGGAAGGGGAGCGAGATCGTCGCCGTCTACGACCTTGGCGGCGGGACCTTCGACATCTCGATCCTCGAGCTGGGCGACGGCATCTACGAGGTCAAGGCGACGGCTGGCGACACCTACCTCGGCGGGGAGGATTTCGACAAGAAGGTCATGGACTGGCTCCTCTCCGACTTCGAGCGCTCGACCGGCATCGATCTGCGCCAGGACCGGATGGCGCTCCAGAGATTGAAGGAGGCCGCGGAGAAGGCCAAGTGCGAGCTCTCGACGGCGATGGAGTCCACGATCACCCTGCCGTTCATCTCCGCGGACTCCGCGGGCCCCAAGCACATCAACCGGACCCTGTCGCGCGCCCGTTTCGAGTCGCTCGTGGCGGACCTGATCGACCGCACGGCGGCGCCTTGCCTCGACGCCCTGAAGGCGGCCGGGTTGAAGGCCTCCGACGTGGACCAGGTGATCGTCGTGGGAGGACAGACGCGCACGCCGCGCGTGCAGCAGATCGTGGCGGAACTCTTCGGCCGGGAGCCCAACCGGGAGATCAACCCGGACGAGGTCGTCGCGATCGGCGCCGCGATCCAGGGGGGCGTGCTCAAGGGGGAGATCAAGGACGTCGTGCTCCTGGACGTCACGCCCCTCTCGCTCGGCATCGAGGTGCACGGGGGCGTCTTCGAGAAGTTGATCGAGCGCAATTCCACGATCCCGACGAAGAACACGAAGGTCTTCACAACGGTCGGCGACAACCAGTCGGTCGTGGAGATCCACGTCCTCCAGGGCGAGCGGGAGGTGGCGGCCGAGAACAAGTCGCTCGGACGCTTCGAGCTCGTGGGCATTCCGGCCGCGCCGCGCGGGGTCCCGCAGATCGAGGTCAGTTTCGCGATCGATTCCAACGGGATCGTCAACGTCTCGGCGCGCGACCTGGCGACCGGCAAGGCCCAGGGGATCCAGATCAGCCCGGCGGGCGGCCTCTCCCAGGACGAGATCGACAGGATCATCAACGAGGCGTCCGCCTTCGCGGAGGCGGACCGCCAGCGGCGGGAGCTCTCGCAGATCCGGAACCGGCTGGAAGGGATGCTCGCCTCCAACGAGCGTGTCTTCGCGGAGTTCATCACCGCGTTCGCGCCGGACGAACGGGAGCGGATCGAGGAGACCCTGAGGCGCTCCCGGGACATCGCGGCCGCGGACTCGCGGGAGGCGCTGAAGGAGGCGATCTTCGACATGCAGGGGGTCTCCAAGCTGCTGACCCGCGTGATGCTGCAGCGTTCCGCGGCCAAGGGCTCCGCCGAGGCCGGCCAGCCGTGACGGCGTCCAGCCCCCTCTGACCGGTCACCGATGTCAAAGCGTGACTACTACGAGGTCCTGGGCGTTTCTCGCACTGCCGAGAACGGCGAGCTCAAGTCCGCTTATCGAAAGCTCGCTCTCCTCCATCACCCGGATCGGAACTCGGGAAATTCCGAGGCCGCGGAGAAATTCAAGGAGGCGTCGGAGGCCTACGCCGTCCTTTCCGACCCGGACAAACGCGCGCGCTACGACCGGTTCGGCCACGCGGGACTGTCGGGCGCGGGCGCCGGCTTCGGCCAGACCTTCGACCCCTCCGTTTTCGGCGAGTTTTCGGGACTCTTCGAGAGTCTCTTCGGCTTTTCCGGGTTCGGGTCGGCGGCCCCTTCGCCCCCCTCGGGGAGCGACGTGGTCTACCGGATGGAGGTGTCCTTCCGTGACGCGGCCTTCGGCGTCGAAGCTCCCCTCGTCCTCTCGCGCCTCGAACCGTGCGAGGCGTGCGCCGGCTCCGGCGCCGAGCCGGGCTCGGCTCCCCGCACCTGCCCGGCCTGCGGCGGCCGCGGGCGCCAACGTTTCTCCCAGGGGTTTCTGACCGTCACACGCCCCTGCACCACCTGCGGGGGCGACGGAAAGATCGTGGACAAGCCGTGCCGCCAGTGCCGGGGCGAAGGGCGGCGGCGCGGCAGCCGCAAGCTCGGCATCCGCATCCCGGCCGGCGTCGAGACCGGCTCCCGCCTGAGACTCGCGGGCGAGGGGGATGCCGGGGCCGGCGGTGGTCCGTCCGGCGACCTCTACGTCGTGTTGACGGTCGCGGAGCACGAAGTCTTCCAGCGCGAAGGAGACGACGTGGTGCTCGGACTCGACCTCCCCTTTCCGACGCTCGTCCTGGGGGGAGAGGTCGCCGTCCCCACCCTCGAAGAGGAAGAGAAGATCACGGTCCATCGCGGCACGAGGGCCGGATCGGAGATCCGACTTCGCGGGCGCGGCTTCGGCCGTCTGGGGCATCGCGGCCGCGGCGACTTCGTCGTCCGCATCGGCGTGATCGTCCCCGACGCCCCCTCCGAAAAGGAAAAGGACCTCCTTCGCCGCTACGCCGAGCTCGTCGGCGCGCCCGTCGCCGGCCGGAGCGTCGTGGACAAGGCGAAGAAGATCTTCTCCTGAGAGGTGGTGGGTGTTAGGTCGTCGGTGGTAGGGTCCGGGTCTGCTCCCTACCACCTACCACCTGACACCTATGGCTCGGCGGAAGTACTCGCGGCTCCTCATCCCGAGGAAGGCAAAGGACGACGCCGTCCTCGGGACCGTGTGGCTCCACGGGCCGCTCGGTTTCGTGGAGGAGGGGCGCGACCTCGTCGCGTGCTTTCGCGAGGCGGAAGCCGCCCGGCGGGCGAGCCGGGCGCTGTCGGACTCCCGGGTCCGTAACGATCTGGTCACGGACATCCCGGAGGGCGACCCTCTCGAAGACTTCCGGGCGGCTTCGCGCCCCTTCGCCGTGGGCGAGCGGTTCTGGATCGACCCGGGCGATCCTTCCGATTCGCGCCCTCCGTCCGGACGGATCGCCCTGCGGCTGCCGGCCTCCACGGCTTTCGGAACGGGCGGCCACGAGTCCACGCGTCTCGCGCTCCTCTGCCTGGAGGAAGAGCCGCCCGACGGCCTCGCGGTCCTCGACGTCGGCACCGGCTCCGGCGTCCTCGCGCTCGCCGCGGCGGCTCTCGGGGCTTGCCGCGCGGTCGCGCTCGACACGGATTCCGAGGCCGTCTTCGTGGCGCGCGACAACCTCCGCCTTCACCCGTTCGGCTCGCGCGTCTCGCTCCTCGCCGGGGCCGTGGAGGCCGTCGCCGGAATATTTCCACTCGTCGTCGCGAACCTGCTGCCGGAAGAGTTCCTGCCGATGCGCGCCGCCGTGATGGGCCGAGTCGCCCCGGGGGGCCGGCTGGTCCTTTCGGGAATCCCGATCGACAGGGAGGAGCGCGTGATGGCCCGCCTGCGTTCGCCGCGCTGGGTGCTCTCGGGCCGCCGCGCGGAAGGGGAGTGGGCATGCGTCCGCCTCGGGCGCGTCTCGTAGCGTCGCCGCTGCCTTCGCCCGGAGAGACCGCGAGCCTCTCTCGCGAGGAAGCCGCGCACGCGCGCGCCCGGAGACTCCGCGCGGGAGACTCCGTCGTCCTCTTCGACGGAAGCGGCCGGGAGGCGGAGGCGCTCCTGACGCGTTTGGACCGCGGGGGAGGCGAAGTCGTTGTCGAGCGAATCTTCCCCGCGAGCGAACGGACCGAAACGGTCGCGCCGGCCGCGCTCTTCGTGGCGGGGCTGCGCGCGGAACGGCTGGCGTGGCTGGTGGAGAAGGCCACGGAGCTCTCGGCCGAGAGCGTGACGCTCGTCGCGAGCGCCCGGACGCAGCCGTTCCGAGGGTCCGCGGCGATGCTCGCGAGGCTCGAACGCGTGGCGCGCGAGGCGGCGAAGCAATGCGAGTCTCCGCGCTGGCCCCGGATCGCCGGGCCGATCCCGCTCGACCGCGTCCTGTCGGAGCGCCCCGACTCTCACCGGATTCTCCTCGACCCGGAGGGAGAGGCGTTCCCGCCCGGGCCCTCCGATCGGGCCATCACCCTGCTCGTCGGTCCCGAAGGCGGATGGACGGCGGAGGAGCGCGAGACGGCGCGCGCGCGCGGCTGGTCCGTCGTCTCCCTTCCCGCCGGCAAGCTGCGCGCCGAGACCGCGGCGATCGCCGCTCTCGTGCTCGCGCGCGCTCTCCTCGTGCGAGGCAAACCCTGAATGATGAAATGAATTGTGAATCGGCCGCGCTCGGGCCTCATTCACAAATCACAAATCACAAATCACAGATTCTTACGGATTGACACCGCGACGAAGACGGCGAGATACTGCGCTGTACCGCGAACAGTCTCACCGCTGCGGAGGTCGCATGCCTTACAAAGACGTCAAGAAGGTCTGGATGAACGGGCGGCTCGTGGACTTCGCGGACGCGAAGATCCACGCTTTCTCGCACGTGTTTCATTACGGGTCGGCCATGTTCGAGGGGATTCGCGTCTACAAGACGAAGAACGGCCCGGCCGCCTTCCGCCTGGACGAGCACGTCAAGAGGCTGTACGACTCCTGCAAGGTCTACCGCATGGAGATCCCTTTTTCTCCCGACGAGTTCAAGGCCGCGATCCTCGACACCGTCCGCGCCAACGGATTCGAGGAGTGCTACATCCGGCCCGTCGTGTACCGCGGCCTGGGCGCGCTCGGGGTCAATCCGCTCAAGAGCCCGATCGACGTCCTCATCGCCGTCTGGAAATGGGGGAAATACCTCGGCGACGAGGCGATCGAGGGGGGCGTGGACGTCTGCGTCTCCTCGTGGAACCGCATGGCGCCCAACACCTTTCCGGCCATGGCGAAGGCGACCGGGAACTACGTCAACTCGGCACTGATCAAGATGGAGGCGATCACCAACGGCTACACGGAAGGGATCGCCCTGGACAGCAGCGGACGCGTCTCCGAAGGGAGCGGCGAGAATCTCTTCCTCGTGTATGGCGGAAGGATCCTCACGCCGCCGCTCGCCGGCACGATCCTCCCCGGGATCACCCGGGACACGGTCATCACGATCGCGCGCGACGCCGGCTACACGGTCGCCGAGCAGCAGATCGCGCGCGAGATGCTCTACATCGCCGATGAGATCTTCTTCACCGGAACGGCGGCGGAGATCACGCCGATCCGCTCCGTGGACAGGATTCCCGTCGGTCCGGGCCGCCGCGGCCCGGTCACGGCGCGGCTGCAGAAGGAATTCTTCGGCCTGCTGGCCGGAGACTTCGAGGACAGCTACGGCTGGTTGACCCCCGTGCCCGTCGAAGCCCGGGTCTAGCCAGGTGGTAGGTCGTAGGTCATAGGTGTTAGGGCTCGAGCCTTCCCAATCCCTACCACCTACCACCTACCACCTACCGCCTACCACCCACCGCCTCTTCCCAACGGGAAGCGACGGGCGTAAGCTGAACCCATGCATATCAACGACCTCCTCAAGATGGCGGTCGAGCGCCGGGCCTCGGACCTCCACCTGAAGGTCGGCGCCTTCCCCGTTCTCCGCGTGGACGGCGTCCTGAGGCCCATGACCGAGATGCGGCGCATCGTCCAGGAAGACACCATGGCGATGGCGTTCTCGATCATGTCGGCGCGCCAGAAGGAGAGGTTCAAGACCGACTTCGAGATCGACGCCTCCTACCAGGTGCCCAACCTCGGACGGTTCCGCTGCAGCGTCTTCCAGCAGCGGGGGACGGTGGGACTCGTGCTGCGCGTCATCCCGACGCGGATCCTGACGATCCGCGAGCTGCTCCTCCCGCCGGTGCTCGAGAAGATCTGCATGGAGCAGCGCGGCCTCGTGCTCTGCACCGGCACGACCGGGTCGGGCAAGACGACCACGCTCGCGTCGATGGTGGACCACGTCAACACCCTCCGCAACGAGCACATCATGACGATCGAAGACCCGATCGAGTACCTGCACCGCGACAAGAAGTCGATCGTCAACCAGCGGGAGCTCGACGTGGACACGAAGGGCTTTTCGGTCGCCCTCCGCAGCGCTCTGCGCCAGGACCCCGACGTGATCCTCGTGGGGGAAATGCGCGACGCCGAGACGATCGGCACGGCCCTGACCGCCGCCGAGACGGGGCACCTCGTCCTCTCGACGCTCCACACGCTGGACGCGACCGAGACGATCAACCGCATCATCAGCGTCTTCCCGCCGCACCAGCACCGGCAGATCCGGCTCCAGCTCGGCGCCGTCATCCAGGCGGTCATCTCGCTCCGGCTGATGCCGCGGGCGGACGGGCTGGGGCGCGTGCCCGCGGTGGAGGTGCTCGTGCGCACCGACTACATCCGCGAGTGCATCGAGAACAAGGAGAAGACCAAGTACATCAAGGACGCGATCAAGCAGGGGACGTCCCAGTACGGGATGCAGACCTTCGATCAGTCCCTGTACCAGCTCTACAAGTCCGGCCTCATCACGTTCGACGAGGCGATGCGCCGCGCCACGAATCCCAACGAGTTCCGCCTGAAGATCCAGGGGATCCAGTCCACCTCCGACGTCGCGAGCGAGGAGATGGACGCGGAGCTGGAGGCCCCGTCGGATTTCGGCACGGTGCCCGAGGAGGAATCCCCCTACGATTTTTCCCGCCAGCCGCCCGGCGCGCGGTGATGGCCGGGCGTCGGTGAATCGGGACACGGGACACGGGACTGGAAAGGCCGACGCCTCGCCGCATTCGAAAACCATCGCAGTCTGACTCGGCTTCGGAGGCGCGGGAGCGCGCGCTCCGGCTCCTGACCGTGCGGGCGCGAGGGCGCGCCGAGCTGGCGCGCGCCCTGGAGGAACGGGGATTCGAGGCGGGCGCTGTCCGTGAGGCGATCGGGAGGCTGGAGAACGAGGGATGGCTGGACGACCTCGCCGCGGCGAGGAGCGCCGCGCGCGCCCGCGCCGGGCGCTACGGCCGAGCGCGGATCGAGAAGGAGCTCTCGTCCCGCGGCTTCTCCTCCGACACGATCGGGGCGGCGCTGTCCGAGGTCGATCCGGAAGGGGAAGAAAGAGCCCTGTCCCGGATGTTTGAGAAGCTCCGGCGCGCGAGCGCCGGCCAGGGTCCGGAGAAGAGGCGGCGCCGCGTCTGGAATGCGTTGATTCACCGGGGTTTCCCCGCCGCGGCGATATCTGCGAAGATGAAGAAGCTGGAGGAAAAAGAGGCGTGATGACATCGGGACAGATCCGCGAGCGGTTCCTCGCGTACTTCGAAGCGCGCGGGCACCGACGCGTGCCCTCCTCCTCCCTCATCCCGGCGCAGGACCCGACGCTCCTCTTCACCAACGCCGGGATGAACCAGTTCAAGGACGTCTTCACCGGCCGGGAGAAGCGCGACAACAGCCGCGCCGCGAGCGCGCAGAAGTGCGTGCGCGCCGGGGGGAAGCACAACGACCTCGACAACGTCGGATACACGGGGCGGCACCACACCTTCTTCGAGATGCTCGGCAACTTCTCCTTCGGCGACTATTTCAAGGACGAGGCGATCGCCTTCGCCTGGGAGCTGCTGACGGATCCCGGAAAGGGGTACGGCCTCGAGCCGGAGCGTCTCTGGGCGACTGTCTTCACCGACGATGACGAGGCCGCCCGCCTCTGGGAACGGTATCTCCCGAAGGGCCGGATCCTGCGGTTCGGGGAATCGGAGAACTTCTGGGCCATGGGGGAGACGGGGCCCTGCGGCCCCTGCTCGGAGATCCACTATTTCCGCCCGGACGATCTCTCGCGCAACACCCCGGAGCTCGTCAACGGACCGGGAGACGACAACGTCGAGGTCTGGAACCTCGTCTTCATGCAGTTCGAGCGCGACGCGTCGGGGAAGATGACGCCGCTTCCGAAACCGTCGGTGGACACCGGGATGGGCCTCGAGCGCCTGGCGGCGATCCTGCAGGGAGCCAACAACAATTTCGACACGGACCTCTTCCGTCCGCTCCTGGCGAGGATCGAGGAGATCTCCGGGCGGCGCTACGCCGGGAACATGGCCGTCGAGGACGCGCCGTTCCGGGTCATCGCGGACCACGCCCGGGCCACGACGATGCTCATGGCCGACGGCGTCCTGCCTTCCAACGACGGGCGCGGATATGTCCTGCGGCGGATCATCCGCCGGGCCCTGCGGTACGCGAGGCACCTCGGCGTCGAGGGGCCGATCCTCCACGAGCTGGCTCCGGCCGTCCTCGGCCTCTTCGACGGGGTCTATTTCCAGAAGCGTCCCGGCGGCGGGTACGCGACGGACCGGGGACACGCGATCGACGCCGGGAGGCTCTTCGGCGAGACCCTTCGCGCCGAGGAGGAGCGGTTCGGCAGGACCATGTCGGTCGGCGCCGACCGCGTGGGCGAGGCCGTCGAGGACCTGCGCCGGCGCGGCGAGAAGATCCTGGCCGGCGAGACGGTCTTCCGCCTCTACGACACCTACGGCATTCCTCTGGAGGTCATCGAGGAGATCGCGTCCGACGAGGGCCTGGCCGTGGACCGCGCCGGGTTCGAGAAGAACCTGGAGAGGCAGCGCGAGACCTCGCGGGCCTCGGCGAAGTTCCAGGCCGCCGACGACTCGGTCTACGAGGGCCTGGGACTGCCGGCGAGGCACTCGGAGTTCCGGGGCTATCCGGAGCTCGACTTCTGCAGGCTCTCGGGCGCGAGGGTTCTCGGGATCGTCCGGGACGGGGCGCCCGCGACGGAATTGACCGCCGGGGAGACAGGGGAGGCCGTCACGGACGTGACCGTCTTCTATCCCGAGGGGGGCGGCCAGGTCGCCGACACGGGCGTGTGGCGCTGGCCGGGAGGAGAGGCGCGCGTCACAGACACCCGGAAACCGGTGCCGGGACTGATCTCTCACCGCGTCATGGTCGGATCGGGAGTCCTCTCCGTCGGCGCGAAGGTGGACATGGAGGTCCCGGAGTGGGTGCGCCGGCGCACGCAGGCCAATCACACGGGCACGCATCTTGTCCATGCCGCGCTCCGCAAGGTGCTCGGGGAGTCGGCGCGTCAGATGGGTTCCCTCGTCGCTCCCGACCGGCTGCGGTTCGACTACGCCGCCTCGGCGCCCCCGACGCCGGAGCAGATCGCCGAGATCGAGCGCCTCGTCAACGAAGAGGTCCTCCGCGACCGCGAGGTCACCAAGGTGCACATGACGATGGAGGAGTCGCGCCAGAGAGGCGCCATCGCCTTCTTCGGGGAGAAGTACGGCGAAAGGGTGCGCGTCGTGGACGTCCCCGGCTTCTCCACCGAGCTCTGCGGCGGCTGCCACGTGCCGCGCACGGGGGAGATCGGCGCCTTCAAGATCGTCTCGGACCGCGGCCTCGCCGCGGGAGTGCGCCGGCTGGAGGCGGTCACGTCGCTCGGGGCGGTGGACCTCCTCCGCGACGACGAGGCGACGCTCAACGCGCTTTCGGGCGCCGCCCAGGCTCCCCGGGAGAAGCTCGTCGAGCGCTGGCAGGAGCGCGAGGAGCGGCTCCGGGCACTCGAGCGCGAGCTCGCGTCTCTCAAGCTGAAGCTCGCGTCGGGCGATGCGGGCGCCTCCGGAGCGACCGTGGACGTGGACGGCGTCCGGATCGTGACGAGGATCGCGGCCGGCCTCTCGATCCCCGAGCTGCGCAACCTCTCCGACACCCTGCGCGCGAAGCTCTCGAGCGGCGTCGTCGTGGTCGGGACAGCGGGAGAGGGGAAGACTTCCGTCGTCGCGGCCGTCACGCCGGACCTGACGCAGCGCCTTCCCGCGTCGAAGATTGCGGCTCGCATCGGCAAGGCCCTCGGCGGCAGCGGCGGCGGCAAGGCGGACCTCGCCCAGGCCGGCGGCCGCAACGAGAGCCTCCTCCCCGGCGCCCTGAAGGAAGCGGAAGCCATCGTCCGCGAGATGCTGGCCGCCAACTCGTCCAGCGCCGCTGCCCAGTCGGACGACGTGAAGAGCTTCAGTAGCGGTGTCACGGCTGAGGAAGCCGAGCAACTAGTCCGCGATGGCTTTCAAGAGCGAACGACGAAGTAGGACCCTGCAGTGGAGCCCGTCGAAGAGGTCGGGCCGACGGGTCCTGTCGCCGTCCACCTCGCGCGCGGACTCCGGCCGCCGGATCGAGTCGGACAAAGGGAGGGTTCCTCCGCCCGCGCGCGAGGTCTCCGTCCGGCGCCACCCGTCGGCCCTCGCATCTGGGCCTGAGCCGGACTCCGAGCCCCGGGGGCGGGACGCCTCCCGGAAGAGGCGATGAGCGAAGGAGCACACCACAAATCGTCCGTCGCCTCACTGCGACTGCGACTGAGCGACCAGCGACGGACCGGAGCTCTCTGTCACGGCCGGGCCGTCGCGTGCCGACGAGGGAGGCGGACCGACCCCGGGGCGGCGAATTCGCGTTAGCCTTGACCGGGTCACTCCTGACCGTCAGGCCAGTTGGAGCGGAGGCCCGCGCCGGGCTATAATCTGAGACATCCCATGAGACTCAAAGCCCTCTGCATGCTCGGGATCTTTCTCTGCGGCGCCGGCGCCGCGTCGGGAGCCGTGCGGATCGGGATGAGGGACGGCAAGCGGGTCATCTACAACGACGGCAAGGGCTCGTCCTCCCGCGAGGCCCTCGGCAGGAGCGACGCGTGGCTGGCTGCCCGCATCGCGACTCCTTCGCTTTACGACGGCCTGATCGCGGACGCCGCCCGCGAAAACTCTCTCGACCCGAGGCTCGTGAAGTCCGTCGTCCTCATCGAATCGGCCTTCAACCCGGCGGCCGTGTCCCGCAAGGGGGCGCGGGGCCTGATGCAGCTCATGCCGGAGACGGCGCAACGCTACGGCGTGCGCGACACCTTCGATCCCGGCGAGAACCTCTCCGCGGGAGCGCGGCATCTGGCCTATCTGCTCGGGATCTACGGCGGAGACCTTCCGCGCGCCCTCGCGGCCTACAACGCGGGAGAGGCGGCCGTCTCCCGCTACGGCGGCGTGCCGCCGTACGACGAAACACGCATCTATGTGAGCAAGGGGCTCGCCGCGTATTACGGCAAGTCTTCGCTCGGTGGAGGCTTCGGCCTCCCCGCCGGCAAGACCTGGGGAAGCGTGAAGGGCCGGCCCGTCCGGATCACACGGGACCCGAGGACAAATCGGCCTCTGATCACGACCGATTTCTCTCCGCCGCGGGGCCTCAGGAAGTTGTGAATTGTGAATTGTGAATCGGTTCATCTTATTCACAACTCACAACTCACAACTCACAACTCACAACTCACAACTTCTCTCTGCGGCCGGCGAACTCTCTCAGCCGCGATTCGGCTTCGTCCAGCACTCTCTCCATGACGCCTTCGTTCTCGTGCTCGCAGTAGAGTCGGATCATCGGCTCGGTGCCGGAGAGGCGGTGGAGTAGCCAGCCGCGTTCAGCGAGCTGGTATTTCACGCCGTCCAGGTCCCGGACCTGCGTGACGGGTTCTCCGGCGATGCGGGTCGGGGGATCGCTCTCGACCGCGGCCAGGAAATCGCGGACGACGGCGACCGGCAGAGCGACGTCCCGCCGGGCGTAGGCGAAAGATCCGAACTCGGCGGCGAGGTCGTCCAGAGCGCGATCGAGGGAGCCGCCGGTCAACGCGAGGCTCTCGATCAGGAGAAGGGCGTTGAAGACCCCGTCGCGTTCGGGGAGGTGAAAGGCGAAGGCGTAGCCGCCGCTCTCCTCTCCCCCGGCGGCCACGTCCCCGCGGTTCATCAGTTCCGCGACGTACTTGAACCCGATCGGCGTCTCGAAGAGCCTCGCGCCGAGAGCGGAGGCGACCCGGTCGATCAGGAGAGACGTCGAGAAGGTCCGGGCGATGCCGCCGGAGAGGCCGCGCCGGCGGAAGGCGTGGAGGAGGAGCAGCGCGAGCACCCGGTGGGGAGAGACGAACGCGCCGCGCCGGTCGAGCACGCCGAGGCGGTCGGCGTCGCCGTCCTGCGCCACCGCGAGGTCGCATTTCTCCCGGACGACGGCCTCGGCCGCAGCCGCGAGGTTCGACGCGATCGGCTCCGGGTTGACGCCGCCGAAGAGCGCGTCCCGCCCGGCGCGCAGGGAGACGACGCGCGTCGATCCGCCGGAGAGGATGTCGGCGAGGAGCGTGCCGGCCGCTCCGTGCATCGAGTCGGCGACGAGCGAGAGGCCGGCCGCGGCGATCGCGTCCAGGCGGACCTTCGAGGCCAGATGGTCGCGGTAGGGGGAGAGCAGGTCCAGGGATTCGATCAATCCCGCCCGGGCGGCCTCGGCCGGCGGCCCGTCCACCGCGCGCGCGACGGCCTCGTAGAGCTCGGGGGGAGCGCTCGAGCCGAACCGGGTCTTGATCTTGACGCCGTTGTAATGGGCGGGGTTGTGGCTCGCGGTAACGGCGATGCCGCCGGCGAGGCCGAGCCGCCGCGCGTGGTAGGAGACGGCGGGAGTCGGGATCGGCCGGTCGGCGAGCAGGACGGAGATCCCACTCCGCGCGAAGACCTCCGCCGCGGCCCGGGCGAGCTCCGGCGAGCAGAAGCGCGTGTCGTGTCCGATGACGATCCGCCGCGCGTCCCCCTCGGTCAAGCCCGAATAGACGGAGGCGGCCGCCGCGCAGATCCGCCGCACCGCCTCGAACGTGCAGCCGTCGGCGATGATGCCGCGCCAGCCGTCGGTCCCCAGGGGAAACCGGTCCGTCAACTCGGGCCCGTTCCGGAGAGGCTCATGGGGCTATTATCTTCGCGTGGAGCCCGCGAGGACGTCCGGCGTGAGTCGTGAGGCGAAGATCCCCCAGGGAGCGCCGGATCGCGGCGACGCCCTGCGCCTGACGCCCCGCGTCTCCCCCTGGAACATCAACCTTCCCAACGGCCTCACCCTCCTTCGCATCTTCCTGGTTCCCTTCCTCGTCGTCGTTCTCCTGACGAAGTTCGAGGGGCGGGAGGTCGTGGCGCTCTCGATCTTCCTGCTCGCGACGGCGACGGATTTCTTCGACGGCTGGCTCGCGCGGCGGCGCGGAGAGATCACGACGCTCGGGACGCTGCTCGATCCGATCGCCGACAAGCTCCTGATCTCGGCGGCGTTCATTTCCTTAGTCGAGCTGAACCTGGTGCCCGCCTGGATGGTCGTCGTCGTCGTCGGGCGCGAGTTCGCCGTGACGGGCCTGCGCTCGATCGCCGCCGGGCAGGGGATCGTCATCTCGGCCTCCGGCTGGGGCAAGGCCAAGATGACGTCCCAGATCACGGCGGTCTCTCTCCTCATCCTCTCGGAGCGGTACGAGTGGCTCCTCCTGCCCGGGAAGATCGCGCTCTGGATCGTCGTCGCCGTCGCGATCATCTCGGGAGCGCAATACTTCCGCCTCTTCCTGCAGCGCGTGGTCTCCTTCGGGGGGGCGTCGGCGCCGCCCGAATAAGACGGGTTTCAGGTTTCAGGTTTCAGGGAACGGAGTCACTTGCGCACGAAGAGGAAGCGCCAAATGGGGCGGCCTTCGATCTTGTATTTCTTCTCGTAGTTGGTCGGGGGCGGCAGGGGGAGCGCGTCCCATTCGAGCCGCTCGAGCTCGCCGACTGTTTGGAGGAGAGCGCCGATGGCCTGCCCGTAGCCGGCATGGTCGGTCGCGATCCGGAGCATTCCGCCAGCCTCGAGACGCGAAGCGAAGAGATCCAGCGTCACCGCGTCGAGGAGGCGCCGCTTCCGCTGCTTCTTCTTCGGCCAGGGGTCCGGGAAATAGATGTGGAAAGCATGGACGGAACGCGGCTTGAGTCCCTCGGCCAGGAGCCTCCCGTCGGCCCTCAGGACGCGCGCGTTGGCGAGAGCGGCCCGCTCGACCCGTTCCCGGCAGACGCGGTAGTAGGAGAGTGACCGCTCCAGCCCGAGGAAATCGTGCGCCGGATTGGCCCGCGCCGCGGCGACGAGAAAGAGCGCCCGTCCGCTGCCGATTTCGACTTCCAGCGGCGCTTTCCGTCCGAACAAGGCGTTCGGATCGAATGTCTCGCCGAACCAGAGGGCCTCACCGGGTTCCAGGTTCCAGGTTTCAGGTTTCAGGATCAAGACGCGGATCTCATCTCCTGAAACCTGAAACCTGAAACTTGAAACCCGAAACGTCTCATCGGAGCCGGTCCGCGACGGCCCGCGCGAACTCCTTCGTCCCGGCCGTGCCGCCGATGTCGGGCGTCCGGATGCCGGCGGCGAAGGTCGCGAGGAGGGCCCGCTCGACGGAGTCCGCGTGCGCCGGGAGCTCGAGGTGCCGCAGCATCAGGATGGCCGAGAGAAGGAGGGCCGCGGGGTTGGCGCGGTCTTCTCCCGCGATGTCGGGTGCCGAGCCGTGGACCGCCTCGAAGACGGCCGCCGTGGGTCCGAGGTTCGCGCCCGGGACGAGGCCGAGCCCCCCGACGAGCCCTGCCGCCAGGTCGGAGAGGATGTCGCCGTAGAGGTTCTCCATCAGCATCACGTCGAAGGTCTCCGGGACCATGACGAGGCGCATGCAGGCCGCGTCCACGATGCGGTCGTCGGCCGCGATCTCCGGGTAGTCGAGGGCGACGCGGCGGAAGCAGTCGAGGAAGAGGCCGTCGGAGAGCTTCATGATGTTGGCCTTGTGGATGGCCGTGACGCGCTTTCGCCCGTTGCGGCGGGCGTAGTCGAAGGCGAAGCGCGCGATGCGCGTGGAGGCGTACTCCGTGATGATCTTCAGCGACTCGACGACTCCCGGCACGACCGTGTGCTCGAGCCCGCTGTAGAGGTCTTCTGTGTTCTCGCGGACGACGACGAGGTCCACGTCCTGGAAGCGGCAGGCGATTCCGGGGAGGTTCATGACGGGCCGCAGGTTCGCGTAGAGATCGAGGGTCTTGCGCAGGCGCACGTTGATCGAGGCGAACCCCTTTCCGACGGGCGTCGTCACCGGGCCCTTGAGGGCCACGCCGTTGCCCCGGATGGATTCGAGCGCGCGGGGCGGAAGCAGGTCCCCCTCCCGCCGCTCGGCCTCGATTCCGACGAGCACCTCCTCGAACCGGACGGGAGCCCCCGCCGCCTCGAGAATCGAGACGACGGCGTCCGCGACCTCGGGGCCGATGCCATCTCCCTTGATCAGAGTTACGGTGCGAGTCTCCAAGTCCCCTCCTATCGGGTGATCTGCGATCGGGTGATCGGGTGATCGCCCCGGGGTCGATCGCCCGATGGCTCGATCACCCGATCGCTCGATTCCTCACTCTTTCTTCTCGGGGAGGATCATCTTCACCCGCTTGATCGCCGTGGGCGTGGCCTCCTCGATCACGAAATCGGCCTTCCGTCCCTTCCACCGCTCTCCCTTGCGCGGGATACGGCCGAACCGGAGCATCAGGTGGCCGGCGACGGTCTCGGCCTCCTCGCGGGGGAGGGCGAGCCCGAACTGCTCTTCGAGGTCGTCGAGGCGAAAGCTCCCCTCCAGCAGGTAGGCGCGGTCGCCGGCCGGGACGAAGCCGGGGGTCTCCTCCTCGTCGAACTCGTCCTGGATCGGCCCGAGCATCTCCTCGATCGCGTCTTCGATCGTGACGATGCCGGCCGTCCCGCCGAACTCGTCCACGACGATCGCGATGTGGGTCCGGCGGCGGCGCATCTCGCGGAAGACCTCCTCGGCCCGCTTGGACTCCGGCACGAGGAACGGCTGGTCCATGTACTGGTCGATCCGGAAGCTCCCTTCCTCCTCGTCGGTCAGGGCGAAGAGGTCCTTGGCATTGAGTATCCCGACGATGTTGTCGAGGGAGCCGCGGTAGATCGGGAGGCGGGAGACCTTGTGCTCCCGCAGCACGAGCTTGACGTCGGAGTACTTCGCGGTCTCCGGGAGCGCGACGACGCGCGTCCGCGGGGTCATGATGTCCCGGGCGGTCTTGTCGCCGAACTCGAGGACCTTGTGGAGGAGCTTGCGCTCCTCGCCGTGGATCACCCCTTCGTCCGCCCCGAGATTGATCACGCTCTTCATCTCTTCCTCGGTGAGCGCCGGGGTCCTCTCGGGGATCCGCAGGAGCCGCAACGCGCCGGTGGCGACCTTCACGCAGAGCGTCGCGATCGGCGAGAGCAGGCGCATCATCCAGGAGAGGGGGATCGCGACCGCCCGCGAGATCGCGACGGGCGAGGCGGCGCCGATCGCCTTGGGCGTCATCTCCGCGAAGACGAACAGGGTCAGAGTCGAGAAGAGGATCGCCGCCGGGACGCCGTAGTTCTCTCCCAGCCAGGTGGTCGCGATGACCGTCGCCAGAGCCGAGGCCGAGCTGACGAAGAAGTTCTGTCCGATCAGGATCGTGGCGAGCAGGCGGTTCTTGTTGGACTTCAGGTTCCGGATGACGGCCCCGCGCCTGTCCCCCTTCTCGCGGAAACGCTGCATGTCGATCCGCCCGAGGGAGACGAGCGCCGTCTCCGCGCCGGCGAAGAACGCGGACAGGACGAGGGACAGCAGGAAGAGGAAGATGAAGACGCCCGTCTGGAAATCCATTTCTAGAGGTCCTTTCTCTGATCCGGGCGGTCGGCGGCCGGGACGCTCGCCGCGAAGCGGGAGAGCGCCCACGCCGAGGCGTCGGACAGACCCCGCTCGGACACTCCGGCCGTGCGCGCGAGGACCGGGAGGCTCGACCGGTCCCCGCAGGCCCCCGCGGACGCCGCGGCGTTCCTCTGGAGCCCTCGCCTTCCCGCGCGGTTCAGCGCGGTCGCGCCGTAGCGGCGCCGCCACTCCCCGGGGCCCATCTCGAGCCACTGCCGGCGGGTCGGGGGGGAGTCCGCCTCTGCGCCTCCTTCGCCAACGCCATGGAGGGCTCCGGCGGACGGCGCCGCTTCGGCGAGCGGAAGCGGCTTGTTCCACGGGCAGACGTCCTGGCAGATGTCGCAGCCGAAGACGCTGGACCCGATCTTCTCCTTGATTTCGCCGGGGATCGGCCCCCGGTGCTCGATCGTCCAGTAGGCGAGGCACCGCCCGGCGTCGAGAAGGCCGGGCTCGAGAAAGGCCCCGGTCGGGCACGCCTCCAGGCAGCGCGCGCAGGAGCCGCAGCGTTCGGGCACCGGATCGTCGGGCGCCAGGTCGAGGTCGGTCAGGATCTCCGCGAGGAGCAGGAAGGAGCCGTGCTCGGAATCGATGAGGCAGCCGTTCTTGCCGATCCAGCCCAGGCCGGCGGCGGCCGCGAAGGACCGTTCGGCCAGCGGCGTCGAGTCCACGCAGACGCGGTAGCGGAATTCTCCGAGCCTCGCCGCGGCGGCCCGGGCGACGCGGGTCGCGCGCTGGCGCAGGGTGCCGTGGTAGTCGGGGCCGGACGCGTAGCGCGCGATCCCGGCGCCGTCGGAAGCGACGAGAGGGCGGTCGCCCTGGCGGGCCGCGAGGCAGACGATCGAGCGCGCGCCGGCGAGAAGGCGGTCCGGGTCGGCGCGGGTCTCGCGCGTCGTTTCCAGGTACCGCATTCCGGCGTTGTGGCCGGAGGCGATCCAGCCGCGGAAACGGTCGAACCTCCGGGGCGGGCCGGCCCGAGCGATCCCGACGCGGACGAAGGCGTGCCGCTCCGCCTCTTCGCGAAACACACGGGCCCCGAGCAGGCGGTCCGGCGCGCTCCCGCGGGAGGCCGCCTCCGTGTCGCCGCGGCGCGCGGAGAGAGAGCCCATCTGCGCGCCATGCTAGCATCGGGCCAAGCTGTGGAGAGACCGGCAGTCACGCCTGAGAGCCGCTTCTCGGCCCGCGTCTTCGGGGTTGCGGCGGCGGCCGTTCTCTTCTCTCTGCTCGCCCGGATTCTGCGCCCGTTCTTCGGCCCGATTCTCTGGGCGGTGCTCCTGGCGTTCCTGCTCTTCCCCGTGAACCGGTGGCTGCGCGGCAGGCTCCGCGGCCACCGGGGCGCGGCATCGCTTCTCCTGACGTTCGCGGTGACGCTCGGCATCGTGATCCCGTCGACCCTCCTGATGCTCGTCTTCGTGCGGCAGGCCACGGAGCTTCTCGCCCGCGTGTCCGATCTCGCGGGCCGCTACCAGATCGAGCGGCCGCAGGATCTCTTGAACATCCCGGCGCTCGGCCGGATCGTGGAGTGGATCGACGCGAAGACCCCGCTCTCGGCCGCGGAGCTGCAGCAATGGCTCGTCAACGCTGCGCGGAGCGTCCTCGAGTTCGCGATCTCGGGCGGGCGGCAGGTCCTGATGGGAGCGCTGGGAGCGGTCGTCGGGCTCCTGCTCATGCTCTTCATCCTCTACTTCTTCTTCCGCGACGGCGACGAAATGGCGGGGCGGCTGGTGCGCCTGGTACCCCTCGAGGGGTCACGCAAGACACGGCTCATCGCGCAGCTCTCCGGCGTGATGCGCGCGGTCGTCTTCGGCGCCCTGGCGACCGCGCTCATCCAGGGAGCTCTCGTGGGCCTGGCCTTCGAGATCGCCGGGCTCCCTTCGCCCGTCGTCTTCGGCTTCCTGACCGCGCTCGCGGCGCTGCTTCCGGTCGCCGGCACGGCCCTCGTCTGGGCCCCCGCGACGATCGCGCTCTACTCGCAGGGGCGCCCGGGCTGGGCTCTCTTCATGCTCCTCTGGGGGGCGGTGCTCGTCGGCTCGGCCGACAACTTCCTCCGCCCCCGTCTCATCTCCGGGCGCGCGCAGATCTCGACGCTGCCTGTCTTCTTCGGCGTGATGGGCGGCTTGGCGGCATTCGGCCCGATCGGAATGTTTGTCGGCCCGCTCATCATCGCCCTCGCTCTCGCCCTCCTCGCCTTCGCCGAGGAGACGAGAGGATCGGAATCGCTCCCGGATCCCTAGTAGCCGGGTGCCCCGGTGCCGGAAGCCGACGCTCTATCGGGGGCCGACCCAATCGGCGACGAAGATGTTGGTCTCCCGCGGCTTCTTGCCGTTGCGGTTGGAGGCGAAGACGAGCCGCTTGCCGTCGGAGTTGAACATCGGGAAGCCGTCGAAGTCGGGGGAGAAGGTCACGCGCGTCGGGTTCGCGCCGTCGGCGTCCACGACGTAGAGCTCGAAGTCGCGTCCCTTCGGATCGCCGGCGTTTGAGGAGAAGATGATGCGCCGTCCGTCCGGGAAGAAGTAGGGGGCAAAGTTCGCCGCGCCGTTGGCGGTCACGGCGCGGTCGCCGGACCCGTCGGCGTTCATGACGCGGATCTCGAGCCCCTTCGGCGCGTAGGTCCCGCGCGCCAGGTTCTCGCGGTAGAGGGCCAGGTCTTCAGGGCTCTTCGGATGATCGGCGCGGTACACGATCTTCTTCCCGTCGGAGGAATAGAACGGCCCGCCGTCGTAGCCGGGGGCATGCGTCAGGCGCGTCACGCCGGAGCCGTCGGCGTTCATGGAATAGACCTCGAGGTCGCCGTCGCGGGCCGACGTGAAGACGATCTTCCGGCCGTCGCGCGAGACCGTGGCCTCGGCGTCGTAGACCGGAGAGGAGAAGAGCGTCCGGATGTCGGAGCCGTCCGGTTTCGCCGTGTAGATGTCGTAGTCGTCCAGCGCCCAGACGTAGCCGCGCGAGCGGTCGGGCGGCGGCGGGCAGGCGTCCCCGGCGCGGAAGGTCGAGCCGTAGAGGATCCGGTCGCCCGAGGGGAAGAAGTAGGAACAGGTCGTCTTCCCTTTCCCGTTGGAGACCATCCGCTTGCCCGATCCGTCGGCGTTCATCACGAAGATCTGATCGCACGGGAGGCGCCCCTCGTCGTTGGACTGGAAGATGATCTGCTTGTCGTCGGCCGACCAGTAGGCCTCGGCGTTCTGGCCTCCGAAGGTCAGCTGCCGCACGTGGGCGAGGAACTTCTCCTCGCCGGGAAAGACCAGGGTGGCCGCTGTAGCCGTCTCTGGCGCGGCGGTTGACGGCGCGGCCGCCGGTGCCGACGGCTTTGCCGCCGGGGCGCAGGCCGCCGCGGCGAGACAGCAGAAGAGCGGCGCGAGCCGCGAAGTCGCTCTCAGCGGTCTTGTCCTACCTGGGCGGCGTGGCCGCGCCGCCCTGGAGCACGATCTCCACGCGCCGGTTCTGGGCCTTGCCCGAGGCCGTGGCGTTGGACGCGACAGGCCTGGTCTCGCCGTATCCCTGGCTCTCGATCCGGTCGGGCGGGATCCCTCCGGCCAGGAGGATCGAACGGACGGACTCCGCCCTCAGCCGCGACAACTTCAGGTTGTACTCGTCGGAGCCCGTCGAATCGGTGTGCCCCTCGACCACGACGTGGCGATCCGGCACGGTCGCCAAGGCCTTCGCGATCTGCGACAGACGGTCCCGCATGGCCGGCTTGACCTCCGACTTGTTGACGTCGAAGTAGATGCTGCCCGGAAGCGTGACGATGAGGCCCCGCGCCTCCTGACGGACCTGGGCGAGCTGCGAAAGGGTGGCCTTCAGCTCGTCCTCCGCCTTCTGCTGGCTCTCGCGCGCCTTCGCCAGCTCGGCGGCTCGCGCCTCCTCGGCCTTCTTCTGCTCCACCAGCCGCTCCCGCTCGAGAGCCGCCGCCTTCTGAGCCTCCTCGGCGGCCTTGCGCGTGGCCTCGAGCTCCGTCTTCATCTTTTCGATCTCGGCGGCGATCCGCTGCTTCTCCGCTTCCGTGCGGGCGGCCGCTTCCTGTTCGCTCTTCGCCCGCTCGGCCGCGAGCTTCGCCTCGCTCTCCGCGCGCTCCCGCTCCCGGTCGCGCGCCTCGGCCTCGCGCCGCGCCAGCTCCGCTTCCGTGCGGCGCCTCTCCTCGGCGGCCTGCGCTTCGATCTCCGCGGCGCGTTTCTCCGCCTCCGTGCGCGCGCGGGCCTGGAGCATGGCGATCTCGGCCTCCCGCACGGAGAGCTCCGCCCGATGGCGGCGCTCGGTCTCGCGAATGACCGCGTCCTGCGCGGCGGCGGCTTCCGCCACGTATTGCGCCCGGCGCGCCTCGGCCTGCGCCAGGCGGGCCCAGTGGGCCGCCGCGGCGGCGTCCTTCTGGCTGGCCCAGGAGCTCTGCGCCACGTTGAAATGCGCGACGGCCTCGTCGTACTCACGCGGGGCACGCTGATCGGCGCCGGCGTTCTTGGCGTCCTGAAGGGCCAGGCGCGCCTCGGCGATGTCCCGAGGCGGCGGACCCGCGGCGCAGGAGAGGATCGCGGCGAGAGCCGCCGCGGGAAGAACGACTCGCAGGATTCCAAGTCTCTTCATGGGCGCGCCCTTTCCTGGAGCTGCCTGGCTTTCGATTCGAGCTCGTCGGCCTGTTGACGCAGCTCCGCCGCCTGCTTCTTGAGTTTCTCCGCGTTGGATCGCGCCTCCGCCGCCGCCGCGTAGGCCCTCGCCTCCTCGAGCAGGCGCCGGGACTCGTCGTTCTCTCCCTTCGTGGAGGCCTGCCGGGCGGCCGCGAGCGCCTTCTGCGCCCGGTCCAGGAGCTCCGCCGCGCTCTCGGCGGCGCCGGCGTTCTCGGCGCTCCGGATCGAGACCTCGGTCTCCGTCAACTGCGAAGAGGCGACCGGCGGCCCGCTCGAGGCGCAGCCCAGAACGAGAAGCATCGGAGCGCAGAGGAGAGCGATCGTCTTCTTCATCACGACTCCTTCCGGAGGGTTCGAGTCTACAAGACCGGGCGCTCGGGGGGACCGCTCGGTCCCCGGCTCGGGTTCCTCGGACGCCTCTGTACCCGCCTTCCTCTTGCATCAAGAGTGCCAGCCTCATTATTCTCGCCTCCAGTGGCGTCCCAAGGCGACCTGACCGGCCAACTCGTGGACGAGATCCGCGCCGCGGTCGCGGAGGCCTCGCCGGCGGCCCTGTCCCCGGCTGCCGATGCTCCTCTCGAAGATAGCGACGATGTCCGCGTCATCCTGACCCGCGCTCTCCAGTACGTCACCCCCACGATCCCGACCGCTGTTCGGCTTTCTCGCTCCAAGAGGTTCCTGCTGCGGGCGTTGCGGTTCCTCTGGAGGGACCAGGCGTCCTTCAACGCGCTCATCCTCGAGGCCGGAAACGCACTCGCCGTGAGGTTGAAAGAGGCAACGCAAGGGCTGCAGGGCGTTCGACGCGAATTGGATAGCGCCCGTATGGCCCTCGCTGAGCTGCGCGCGGCGCTGGACGAGCGTATCGGGAAGTGGAGCGCCGGCTGGGAGCGCCGCGGCGCCATTCAGGACGGTCGGCTCGTGATCCTGGAGCGCGGGCAGAGCGATCTCCAGGCCGTCATCGAAGCAGAAATCCGGGACTTAACCGCGAGCTGGGAGAGGCGCATCGCGATCGAAGAGGGCCGACTTGCGATGCTCGAGGCCGGTGGACCCGCGGCTTCCTCCGAAGGCCCTCGGCCGGCCGCCACGCAACACCTTCCGCCCGGCGTCTACAGCCTCTTCGAGGAACGTTTCCGCGGCAGCCCCGAGGAGGTCGCCGATAAGCAAAGGTTCTACCTCCCACTTCTGGATAGCATCCCCGGCCCTGTCCTAGACGTCGGTTGCGGGCGAGGGGAGTTCCTGGTGTTGCTGAGGGAGCGAGGGATCGCGGCCTCAGGAGTCGAAATAAACCCGATCGCGGTTGCCACATGCCACAAATTGAACTTGAAGGTTGAGCAGGTAGATGGTCTGGCAGCGCTTGCGAAAAGACCGGAAAAGAGCCTCGGCGCCGTCGTTGCCTTTCAAGTCGTCGAGCACTGGAGCCCCGAGACGATTTTCGCCTTCCTGCGCGAGTCCCGGCGCGCTCTGGCTCCGAGCGGAGCCATCGTGATCGAGACGATCAACACCGATTCTTTTTCCTCCTTGAGGGCTTTCTTCCTGGACCCCTCGCACGTGCGCCCGGTGCCCCCGGAAGCCCTTCGCTTTCTGGCCGAGGCAGCGGGCTTCGTCGAAGCGCGAATCGAGTACCGTGCTCCGCTCGACGAGTCCGATCAGCTCGAAGAGTTGTCTTCCAACGACGCCAAGCTCAATCGCCTGCTCTTTGGCCCACAGGACTATGCGCTCGTGGCGTACACGCCACGAGCATCGAGAGATCGGGCGATCGAGCTAGGCGACGTGGGCTCAGATCCGACCTCGGGCAAATCACCCGATCGCTCCATCACCCGATGACCCGATCGGCTCGGGTCCTCGTCCTGGGCGTGCAGACTCCCTTCTCCGATGGGGGCGCGGAGCGCCACGTGCGGCGGCTGACCGAGGAGCTGCGCAAGAGGGGAGTCGAGGCGGATCTGGTGACGATGCCGCTCGTGGAGCGCCGGCGATTCGACCTGATCCGAAGCGCGCTCGCGTGGCGGGGGCTCGATCTCTCCGAGGTCGCGGGGCGCCCCGTGGACGCCGTGATCGCGACCCGGTTCCCGAGCTACGCGGTCAGGCACGACAACAAGATCGTGTGGCTCATCCACCAGTACCGCCAGGCCTATGACCAGTTCGGGACGCGCTACAGCGACTTCACGGCGTCGGGCGAGGACCGGCGGGCGCGCGAGGCGATCGCCGAGATCGACCGGGTGGGCCTGACGGAGGCAAGGCGCGTCTTCTCCAACTCCGAGAACGTCGCCGGGCGTCTCCGGAGGTTCAACGGGATCGCGAGCCAGGCCCTCTACCATCCGCCCCCCCTGGTCGGCCGCTACCGCTCGGGACCCGCCGGAGACTACGCGCTGACCGTCGGCCGCCTGGACGCCTGGAAGCGCGCCGAGCTGCCGATCGCGGCCCTGGTTCACGCTCCGAGGGCGCGCCTGGTCCTCGTGGGTCGGGGCCCCGAGGAGGAGCGGCTGCGCCGGCTCGCCAGGGAGCTCTCCGTGGAGGAGCGCGTGCGGTTCGTGCCGGGCGTCGACGAGGAGGGACTGCTCGAACTGTACGCAGGGGCGCGGCTGGTGCTCGTCACGCCTGCGGACGAGGACCTGGGATATGTCCCGCTCGAGGCCTTCCTGTCGGGAAAGGCCGTGCTGACGACCGATGACGCGGGCGGTCCGCTGGAATTCGTCCGCGACGGCGAGACCGGGCTCGTCGTCCCCGCGCGGGCCGAGACCCTGGGCGCGGCCCTCCGGCTGGCGTGGGAGAAGCCCGAGGTGCTCGCGGAGATGGGCGAGAGAGGGCGCCGGAGGGTCGCCTCCTTGAGCTGGGACGCGGCGATCTCGGCGCTGCTGTCGGCCGCGGGGCTCGCATGACCTCTTCACTGGACGAGACGCTCCGGATCCTGGCCCGGGAGAGCGGACGCGCGCTCGCGGATCTCGGCGTGCGCCCCGGGGACGAGGAGTGGATCCGGGAGCATGCCGACACGATCGCGAGCCTCGCCGGCGGGCGTCGTCGCCGATGGGGCGCCGGCTTCCTCTACCGGGTGGCCCGGAGGGCCGCCCGGATGGCGAGATAGCCGGCGAGAATCCCGTCTTCGAAATTGAACTCGGGACTGGCGGCGAGCGCCGGGTAATCGTGCGGCTGGAAGAGGTCGTCCCCGGTGACGCCCGGCAGGATCCGCGCGGCCAGTTCCCGGAGGCGCCGCCTCTGCGCTTCGATCATCTCCTGAAGGAGCTCCTCGACCGGTGCGGCGTCGGGACTCATCGCGCGATCAAATATAGCCGAGTCCCGCGAGGCGCGCCCTCCGGGCTCCCCGCTCCCAAACAAAAAGGCCCCGGGTGGGGCCTTCTCATGACCGGGGCGGGACGAGTTACATCTTCTTCGGGGCTTCGGGTGTGACCGTGGAGGTGGTCGTGGTCGAGGGCGCCGACATCGTCGAGGTGGTCTCGGTTCCGGTCATTGCCGTGCCGGTCGAGCCCGTCTCAGTGGTGGTCGTCGTCGTCGTCGTTGCCGTGGTCCCGGTCTCCTGAACGACCGCGGGCTGCGTCTCCGTCGTGGTGGTAGTGGACTCCGTGGTCTCCTTCTTCTGGCAACCGGTGACGAGCGCCGTACCCATTACGGCAGCGAGGCCCAGGGTCACGAGCTTCTTCATATCCCTCATCTCCTTTTTATTTCTGAGCGTTCCCGACACGCGAAAATGAATCCTGCCAAGAGAAAAAACGAGGTCGCATCATATCCCAACCGGCCGGCCTGTCAACAGGCCTCGACGCGCGTCTCCCGGGCGGCTATTGTTGCGGCTGGAGGCGCCCTGAGAGCGCGACTTCCAACGGAGGCGATCGGACATGTTCGAGGGGCTGGGAGAGCGGATCCAGGGGGTCTTCAAGGAGCTCCGCGGCGAGGGGCATCTGACCGATTACCACCTCGAATCAGCCCTCCGGCAGATCCGCCTTTCGCTGCTCGAAGCCGACGTCGCGCTCCCGGTCGTCAAGCGGTTTACCGAGCGCGTCAAGGAGCAGGCCGTCGGCTCCCGGGTGATGCAGAAGCTGTCTCCGGCCCAGGAGGTCACGCGGATCGTCCGGGACGAGCTCATCGGGCTGCTCGGCGGTCAGAGGGCCGACCTGGACCTCTCCGGGAAGCCGGCGGTCCTGGTCTTGGTGGGCCTGCAGGGCTCGGGAAAGACGACGTCGGCCGCCAAGCTCGCTCTGCATCTGAAGTCCCGCGGCCGCTACCCCCTGCTCGTGGCGGCCGACCTTTCCCGCCCGGCGGCGGTCTCGCAGCTCAGAACGCTCGGGCGCCAGATCGGCGTTCCCGTCTTCTCTCCCGAGGACGCCCGCGACCCGGTGGCGCTCGCGCGCGAAGGCATCAGGGAAGCCCGGTTGACCGGACGCGACACGGTCCTCGTGGACACGGCCGGCCGGCTTCACATCGACGAGGAGCTGATGCGCGAGATCCGCGCGGTCGCGGAGGCGATCTCCCCTCAGGAGACCCTCTTCGTCGCCGACGCGATGACCGGGCAGGATGCCGTGAGATCCGCGGCCGGCTTCGCCGCGGTCCTGCCATTGACCGGCATCATCCTGACGAAGACCGATGGGGACGCGCGCGGCGGCGCGGCGCTCACGGTCGTTTCCACGGTCCGGTCGCCGATCAAGTTCGTCGGCGTCGGGGAGAAGCCCGAGGACTTCGAGCCTTTCCACCCCGATCGGATGGCCTCGCGCATCCTGGGGCTCGGCGACGTCATGACGCTGATCGAAAAAGTCGAGGCGCAGGTGGACGAGTCCGCCGCGCGCCGCCTGGCGGAGCGGTCGAGCGCGGGCGATTTCACGCTGGAGGACCTGCGCGACCAGCTCGCGTCCGTCAAGAAAATGGGGCCGCTCTCGAGCCTCATCGACATGCTGCCCAAGGGCGGGGCCTTCCGCGGCCTCTCGGACCCCGGGACAGTGGACGAGAAATCGCTCGTTCGGGTGACCGCGATCATCGACTCGATGACCCGCGAGGAGCGCCAGTATCCTCAGATCCTGAACGGATCGCGCAAGAAGCGCATCGCCTCCGGCTCGGGAACGGCCGTATCGGAGATCAACCGCCTGATCAAGCAGTACCAGCAGATGCGAAAACTGATGAAGGTGGCGGGGAAGGGAGCCAGGAAGCTCGATCTGTCGCGACTCCCTCTCCCCGCACCCAAATGAGTCGTGAATTCGCAATTCACAATTCCTGCTGTTAGAATGGCGCGCTCTTTTTGGGAAAGGAAACTCGAACAATGCTGAAGGTCCGACTCCGACGCATGGGCGCTCGCAATCGCCCCTATTACCGGATCGTCGTCTCCGATTCGCGCCTGACGGCCAGGGCCGAGGTGCTCGAGGAGCTGGGGTCTTATGACCCCGTCGCGGGCCCCGATTCGTTTTCCGTGAACCGCGAACGGGCGAACTACTGGATCGGCCGTGGCGCCTCCGCCTCGACGACGGTCCGCTCTCTGCTGGCCCGGCCGGCGGCCCCCGCCGTCGCGAAACCTGCATGACGGCCGGACATGTCCCCGAGGGCGCTCCCCTGAAGCGCCTCATCGAATCGGTCGTCCGCAGGCTTTCGGATCGACCCGAGGAAACGCGCGTAACCGAGGTGCCCGAAGGGCGCGGAACGCTCTACGAGATCTCCGTCCCGGAAGCCGATCGCGGGCGCCTGATCGGGCGCGAGGGCCGCACGGTCCGCGCCCTTCGCGCCTTCGTCGGCGCCGCCGCGGCCGCGCGCGGGAAGAAAGTGAACATCCGCATCCGGGACTGAAGAGATTTGTGAATTGTGATTCGTGAATTGTGAATAGGGCAGGAACCCCTTGTTTCCGCTGATCACAATTCACAATTCGCGATTCACGATTTGCGACCTGACCGCCGGGCTCTCGCCGGCAGTTCGATACGACTAGACAGGAAGATTCGGGATCAGACCTTGTCGCCGTCGGCGTCGTCGGCCGCCGGCACGGCCTGGACGGCGAGGTTTCCGTCGAGCCCCTGGAGAACACCTCCGGCCTCTTTGAGCCGGGCGCCCGCCTGACCTGGAGGGACGCGGAGCGAGTCCGGGAGCTGACACTGGCCGCGGTCCGGAGGCACGGGAAGCGGCTCCTTCTCTCCTTCGAGGGGATCGATGACCCGGAATCGGCTCGGGCGCTGACGGGCGGGGCGCTGTGCGTCGAGCGCGAGCGGCTGCCGCCGGTCGCATCCGATTTTTACTGGACTCACGAGCTGAAGGACTGGCGGTGCGAGGACCCCGCGGGCGGGATCCTCGGAGTCGTCGGTCTTCTCGAGGAGACCCCGGCGGGACCCCAACTGACCCTCCGGACCCCCGGCGGCAAGGAGGTCCTCGTCCCGTTCGTCCGGCCCATGGTCGTGGAGATCGATCACGACGGAAAACGTCTCGTGCTGGATCTGCCCGAAGGCCTGCTGGACTTGTAAGCAAGAGGTGATAGGTGGTAGGTGATAGGCGGTAGGGGAAGAGCGTTTGAGTCCCTGACACCTACCACCGAACACCTGACACCTGCTGTATGCAGATCGAGATCCTGACGATCTTCCCGGAGTACTTCCGGTCTCCGCTCGCGGAGAGCCTCCTCGGCAAGGGGATCGCTTCCGGGCTCCTCGAGGTGGCGGTGACCGACCTGCGGCAGTTCGCGGGCGACAAGCATCGCAAGGTGGACGATGAGGCCTTCGGAGGAGGGCCCGGAATGGTCATGACCGTTCCGGTCGTGGCGGCGGCCGTGGAGGTGCGCCGCGGGAGCCCTCCCGCCTGGTCGGTGCTCCTGACTCCCGACGGTCGCCGCCTCGATCAGGCGATGCTCGCGGATCTCTCGGAACGGGGCCGCCTGCTCCTCTTCTGCGGCCGGTACGAAGGGATCGACGAGCGTTGCCGGGACCTGCGCCTCTTCGACCAGGAGATCTCCCTGGGAGATTTCGTCCTGCCCGGCGGAGAGGCCGCGGCGCTCGCGCTGGTGGAGGCCCTGTCGCGGCTTGTCCCGGGGGTCGTGGCGAAGACGGAATCGGTCCGACGCGAATCCTTCATGCGCGAGCGCCTCGACTACCCCCACTACACGCGTCCCCGCGAGTTCCGCGGGCTCGCGGTCCCGGACGTGCTCCTGTCCGGCGACCACGCCCGGATCGAGCGCTGGAGGCGGGCCCGCGCCCTGGACGCGACGAGGAAGCGCCGGCCCGACCTGCTGCTGGAGCGACCCGAGGAGCCCGGTGAATCAGAAGAATGAGGTGCCAGGGGAAAGGTGTCAGGGGGAATGCAGGTGCCAGGTTTCAGGTGTCAGGTTTCAGGTCGTGCCATTCCGGTCCCTGACACCTGGCACCTGACACCTGACACCTGGTCCCTCCTTATTTGCCAGATCAGGGCTCTCTTGGCTATACTCCGCGGTTCCGCCAGCACTGGCCTGAAGGAGAGTCCCATGTCCGATGTCTTGCTCGAAGTCGAAAAGCCGGCGCTGCGCGCCGATCTGCCCGTGTTCTCCCCGGGAGACTCGGTCCGGGTGCACGTGAAGGTCCGCGAGGGAGAGAAGGAGCGCATCCAGGTCTTCGCCGGCGTCGTGATCGCGCGGCGGGGCGGAGGCGCCCGCGAGACCTTCGCTGTCCGCAAGGTCTCGAGCGGGATCGGGGTCGAGCGGGTCTTCCCCCTCCATTCCCCCGTTATCGACCGCATCGAGGTCGAAAAAAAGGGCTCGGTGCGTCGCGCCAAGCTTTACTATTTGCGCGGCCGCAAAGGAAAGGCCGCGCGCATTGACGAGAAGCGAACCGAATAACTCCCGTTCCCCGCGCGACCGGTGAACGCCGATCCTCTCGGCGCGCTGTTCGCCGAGCTCGGCCGCCTTCGCGAGCTCGACCGCCTCGAGAAGGAGCTGCACCGGCGCGGCTATGTCCTGGTGGCCGGCGTGGACGAGGTCGGCCGGGGCGCGCTCGCGGGTCCGGTCGTGGCCGCCGGGGTCATCCTGCCCGCGGGCTGTGTCTTCCCCGGGCTGGACGACTCCAAGAAGGTGGACGCCGCCTGTCGCCAACGGCTGGACCTGGAGCTGCGCCGCTGCGCGCTCGCCGTGGGTGTGGGGGTCGTGAGCGCTCAGGAGATCGATCACCGGGATATCCTGAGGGCGAGCCTCGAGGCCATGCGGATCGCGATCGCGGCACTTCGTCCCGAGCCGGACGCGATCCTCGTGGACGCGGTCTCGGTCCCGGGCGTGCGGCGCCCGCAGCTGCCGGTCGTCCACGGCGACGCGCTCTGCTCCTCGATCGCGGCCGCGTCGATCATCGCGAAGGTCTACCGGGACGGGCTGCTCGACAAGCTCGCCGCGCGCTATCCGGCCTACGGGTTCGAGCAGCACAAGGGGTACGGAACGCCGGAGCACTGGGAAGCCCTGCGCCTGGCGGGACCGTGCCCGGAGCACCGTCTGACGTACCGCGGAGTCGTCCCGGACGCGTCGGGACTGCCTCGCGTGAGGATGGAACAGCGCGAGCCGGAGGATCTCCAACGAGACTGGCGCGTCCGCCGCTCCGAGCCGTTCTGGACATAAGTCTCCTGCCCGCAGTCACGTACAGGCCTTGACTCCTCGATCTCGGAGACATCCGAGTTAGAATTTCCCCAGTGCCGACGCGCGACCAGTTCCTTCGTTCCGCTGAGAAGCAAGTGGCCCGGGGCAAGTTCGACCATGCCCTGAAGGACTACCTGCGCGTTCTCGACGACAACCCGAGAGACATCTCGACTCTGAACAAGGTGGGCGACCTGTACGTGCGCATGAACCGCGCGGCCGAGTCGATCCCCTTCTTCAAGCGGATCGCGGAGGTCTGCTCCCTGGACGGGTTCTTCCTCAAGGCGATCGCGATCTACAAGAAGATCAACAAGATCGACCCGGCCCGCCTCGAGGTGTACGAGCGCCTCGCCGACCTGTACACGAAGCAGGGCCTCTCTCAGGACGCGCGCACGCAGTATCAGGTCCTGGCGGACCATTATCAGAAGAACGACCAGCCGCAGGACGCCATCTTGGCCTACAAGAAGATGGCGGCCGTCGACCCGAACGACCTGAAGATCCAGGTCCGTCTCGCGGACCTCTACCGGAGCGTGAACCAGCTCGAAGACGCGGTGATGCAGTACGGACTCGTGGGCTCGATGCTCCTGCGGCGCGGCGCCCAGGACGAGGCGGGCGCGGTCTTCCAGAAGGCCCTCGAGCTCTCGCCGCAGGACGCCACCGCGCGCAATACCCTCGTGCGCTCGCTTCTGGCCCAGAAGAACCCCGCCGCGGCCCAGGCGATCCTGAAGGCCGCCCCGCGCACCGCCGACAGTCTCGCCCTGATGGCCGAGGCGCAGCTCGAGCTCGGACAGAAGCAGGACGCCGCGCAGACCGCCGAGCAGGCCGTCGCGCTGGACGAATCGCACCAGGGCGCCCGGCTGGCTTTGTGCCGGGCGCACCTGGCGGAATCGAATTTCGAGGCCGCCCTCGCGGACGTGTCGCCGCTGGTGGATGCCGCCACCGCCGAGGGGGACTTCACGCGGGCCGCGAGTTACCTCTCGACGATTCTCCAGATCGAGGAGGCTCACCGCGACTCCCTCCAGAAGATGGCGGAGGTCCGGGAGGCCGAGGGCAACGCGGCCGAGGCCGCGCGCCTGCGCCTGGCGCTGGCGAGGGAGGACGAGCGCCGGGGGAACCTGGAGGCCGCGGCCGACAACTACCGGCGCGCCGCGTCGGCCGCTCCCGGCCATCCGGAGGCCGCCGCGCGGCTGGCAGAGCTTTCGACACCCTCGGGAGCCCCCGGTCCCGCGTCCCCGGCGGAATTGCCGCCGGAGATGATCGTGGACCTGGAGGAGTCCCTGATCGGGCCTCCGGCCGCCGCCCCGTCCCCGGCCGGCCCCGCGCAGGTCTTCGTCTCGTCGGGGTCTGCCGAGGAGAGGGAACTGGAGGCGCTCATCGTCGAGGCCGAGATCTTCGCCCGCTACGGGCTGACGGACAAGGCGGTGGAGAGGCTGCGGGTCGTCGTCCGCAAGCGTCCGGACCTGGTCAACGCGCGCGAGCGCCTGCTCGAGTTGATGCAGGCCTCGAGCAACCCGGCTCTCGCGCAGGAGGCCGAGTCCTTCGCCGACTTCTATCGCAGCCGGGGCGAGAATGGCCGCGCCGAAGCGACGCTCTCCCGGTTCGGGTTCTCCGCCCCCGACGCCGCGGCCGGCACCCCGGCGCCGGCGGAATCCTTCGAGGAATTCCCGGTCGATCCGCGCCCGGCTCCCGCCGCGGAATTCCTCGATGACTTCGGATCCGAATCTCTCGCCTTCGAGCCCGAGGCGATCTCGGCCCCGCCTCCGCTCCCGGCTTCCCCCGCGCAGTCGTCTCACTCTTCTCTCCGGGGTTCCGAATCCGAGTCCATCTCCTACGAAGGACTCGACTCGCTCCTCCAGGAGGAGATGCGCAAGGCGGGAGGCGCCCCCTCGCCCCCCTCCGCGCTCGCTCCCTCGCTGGACGAGCAGAGTCTCTTCGCCGACGAGCAGCACTTCTTCAACCTGGCCGACGAGCTGGAGAAGGAGCTCGCGGAGCAGGCGCCCGGCGCGACCGCGCCGGCGATGGCGGGGCCGGAAGGCGAGGCGTCTCTCGAGGAGATCTTCCGCGAGTTCAAGAAGGGGGTGGAGCAGCAGCTCTCCGCCGAGGACTACGAGACGCACTCCAACCTCGGCATCGCCTACAAGGAGATGGGCCTGATCGATGAGGCAATCGGAGAATTCCAGCTCGCCAGCAAGGACCCGGGACGGGCCGTCGAATGCTGCAGCATGCTCGGCCTCTGCTTCCTCGAGAAGGGGATGCCGCAGCTCGCCATCAAGTGGTACCGCAAGGGGCTCGAGGCCCGCGACATCAAGGAGACGGAGACGATTGGGCTCCTCTACGACCTCGCGGGCGTCTACCAGTCGACCGGCGACATGGACAACGCCTACCGGACGTTTCTCGACGTGTACGGGCTCGATGCCGGGTTCCGCGCCGTCGCGGAGAAGGTGCGGGAGCTGGAGGCCGTCAAGAAGAATTGACGATCGGGTGATCGGGTGATCTGCGATCGACCGGAACCCCCGATCCCCCAATCACCCGATGACCCGATCTCCCGATCACCCGATTGCCGGTTCCCATGACTGAGCCGATCCTCTCGGTGCGCGACCTGACGGTGGAACTTCCCATCGGGGGGCAGTGGCGGCCCGCGGTCGACGGCGTGAGCTTCGACCTGCGCGAAGGGGAGTCGCTCGCCGTGGTCGGCGAGACGGGATGCGGGAAGACGCTGCTCGGCCGGGCGCTGATCAACCTCGCGCCGGAGGGAGCCCGCGTTTCGGGAGCGGTGGTCTACCGGGGACGCGACCTCCTCCGGCTGGCGGAAGCCGAATGGGAGAGTGTCCGCGGGGGCGAAATCGCGTTCGTTTTCCAGGAGCCGTCGGCGGCCCTCGATCCCGTGCAGCGCATCGGGGCGCAGATCCACGAGGCCATCCGCCCGCGCCGGGCGAACGGCTCGCGAGAAGCGCGGGAGATCGCCCGGGGCCTTCTCGCCGAGGTCTCCTTCCCCGATCCGGATCGCGGGCTCGACGAGTACCCGCACCGCCTCTCCGGGGGGCTCAAGCAGCGAGCGCTACTGGCGATCGCGCTGGCGGGGAATCCCGCGATTCTCGTCGCCGACGAACCGACCACGGCCCTGGACGCCACGGTCTCCGCGGAAGTTCTCGAGCTGCTCGACCGGCTTCGGCGGGACCGCGGGCTCTCTCTCCTGCTCATCACGCACGATCTCGGCTCCGTCGCCCGCCACAGCGACCGCACGCTCGTCCTGTATGCCGGCCGGGTGGCGGAAGAGGCCGCGACGGCGGACCTGTTCCGGTCTCCCCGCCACCCCTACACCCGAGGCCTGCTCGAGTGCCTTCCGCGGCTCGGGAGCACGGGCCCCCCGGGGACGCGGCGGTTCCGCGCGATCCCCGGAGCGGTCCCGGACCTCGCCTTCCGTCCGGCCGGCCTTTGCTCCTTCGCGCCGCGCTGCCCGGAGAGGTTCGCGCCGTGCGAGCTCTCCGAGCCCGCGCTCTACGCCGTGGGCGGCGGGACGGCCCGCTGCTTCCTGTACCGGCCGGAGGGAGCCACGTGAGCGCGGCGGACGATCTGCTCCGCGTCGAAGAGATCTCGAGGACATACCCGGTCCGGCGAGGCGTCTTCGGGACCTCGAAGAAGCGGCTGACGGCCGTGGACCGCGTGAGCCTCACCGTGCAACGGGGCGAGACGCTGGGCCTCGTCGGGGAGTCCGGGAGCGGCAAGACGACCTGCGGCCGCCTGATCGCGCGGCTGGAGGACGCGGATTCCGGGCGCATCTGGTTCGACGGAGAAGACTGGCTGGCGCTCTCGGGCGAGTCGCTGCGCCGGCGCCGCCGCGACCTCCAGGTCGTCTTCCAGGATCCCCAGACCTCGCTCAATCCCCGGATGTCCGCGGGGGACCAGATCGCCGAGCCGCTCAAGGTGCAGAGGCTCGCGCCGCGCCGCGCGCTGCGCGGGCGCGTCGAGGAGCTCCTGGCCGAGGTCGGCCTTTCCGCCGGGGCGGCTTCCCGCTTCCCGTCGGAATTCTCCGGTGGGCAGCGGCAGCGGATCGCGATCGCGCGGGCCCTGGCCACCCGCCCGAAGTTCCTCGTCTGCGACGAGCCGATCTCCTCGCTCGACGTTTCCGTTGCGGCTCAGGTGATGAACCTGTTGCTCGACTTGCGAGAAAAGAACGGACTCTCCTATCTCTTCATCTCGCACGATCTCGCGGCCGTCGAGCGCATCTCCCACCGCATCGCCGTGATGTATCTGGGGCGGATCGTCGAGGAGGGTCCGGCCGGAGAGATCACGTCGCGGCCGCTTCATCCCTACACGGCGGCGCTCCTGTCCGCGGTGCCGGAGCCGGACCCTCTCTCGGGGCGCGCCCGTGTCGTTCTGCCGGGGGAGCCTCCTTCGCCGTCGGAGCCTCCCTCCGGCTGCGCTTTTCATCCCCGCTGTCCGATCGCGCGCCCGCGGTGCCGGGAGGAAACGCCGTCGCTCTTTTCGCTCGCCCCGGGACGGTCGGCGGCCTGCTTCTTTCCGGGCGAATTGCGAATCGAGAGCCGGTGAGCGATGCATGGGGCGCGGTGTGCGGTCCTGGCCCCGGACTCGCGGCCCGCAAACCGCACACCGCAGACCGCATGCCGCATGTCACATACCGAGCTTGGTTTATGATGCGGGCGGTTCCTCGAAGAGCTCCGGGCAGGCCAGCCGGGAGAAACATTTACCCCCTCGGTTGCGTAAGAAGCTTGACGAAGGAGTAAAGGAATGAAGAGGTTCCCGAATCGGTGGACGGCTCTGCCCGCCGCGGCGGCGATCGGCCTCGCGGCGCTCTCCCCGGCTGCCGCGGGACAGGAACGGCCCGTCGTTTCGGCCCGCTCCGGTCAGCAACACGTGAGGGAACTGCCTCCCGCCGTGCAGGGGGGAATCCCCCTGTCCCTGAACCAGGCGATCGGTCTCGCGCTGTCGAACAACCAGGACCTGAACGTCTCGGTCAACGCCTCCGAGGCGACCCGGTTCTCTCTCTTTCAGACCACGGGCATCTTCGATCCGCTGGTGAGCGCCTCGGTCTCCCGCTCCCACACGGAGGATCCGGCCACGTCGGCGCTCTCCGGGGCGGCCGTGAACACGACCGATTCCACGGACGGCCGCGCGCAGGTGAGCCAGCTCGCCCCGACGGGGGGCGTGTTCACCCTCGGCTTCACCGCGAACAAGACGACGAACAACTCTTCGTTCAACATCGTCAACCCTTCCTACAAGAGCGGCCTGACGCTCTCGATGAACCAGCCCCTGCTGCGGAACTTCGGCCCGAAGACGACGACGTGGTTGATTCGCATCGCGCGCAACTCGCGCGACTCCTCGTACCAGGACTTCGTCCGCAGCGTGCAGACGACGGTCAACGCGGTCGAGCAGGCGTACTGGGACCTCGTGTACTCGCTGCAGAACCTCGAGGTGAAGAAGGAGTCCCTGCGGATCGCCCAGGACCTGAACCGGATCACCAAGATCAAGATCGACGTGGGCTCTCTGGCTCCCATCGAGATCACGCAGACAGAAGTCGGGATCGCGACGGCCGAGCAGGACATCATCACGGCCGAGGGCCTCATCGGCGACGCGCAGGACCGCCTGACGCGGCTCCTGAACGTGGACCCTGTCCACTGGTCGGCCACCCCGATCGTCCCGACCGACCAGGTGCGTGGAGAAGACGTCCAGATCCAGGTCGAAGAGGGGACGAAGACGGCCCTTGCCCGGCGCCCGGAGATCCTGTCGCTCGCCTACTTCGTGGACTCAGACAGGGTACGGTACAACTACTACAAGAACCAGGTGCGGCCGGGGCTGAACCTGACCGCGAGCTATGGAAACCCGGGCATTGGCGGGACGACGCACGATCCGGATACCGGCGCGATCCTCTCGACGGGCGACTTCGGAGACTCGATCCAGCAGGTCATCGACCGCAATTTCAAGAACTGGTCGGTCGGCCTGAACTTCTCCTACCCGATCCTGAACCGGGCGGCCCGGGGAGCCTACGGCGCCGCGAGATACACCTGGGAGTCCGACAAGGCCCGCCTGACCACGACCGAACAGAACGTCGTCGTGGAGGTGCGGGCGGCCGCCCGGGCGATCGACACGGCCCGCCGCTCCATCAGCGCGGCCTCGAAGGGACGGGAGCTCGCTGAGAAGAACCTCGACGCGGTCAAGAAGAAATACGACAACGGGATGTCCACCTCCTTCGAGGTGACGCAGATCCAGCGGGACCTCTCCGCGGCGCGGACGACCGAGCTGCAGGCCCTCACGGTCTACCGCAAGGCCCTGGCCGCGTATCACTTCGCGACCGCCGACATCCTCGACTGGAAGGGAGTTCAGGTCGAGGGTCTCCCCGAGACGACTCCGCCCCCCTCGAGCGGGCTCTCGGCGGAGCGGCGCTGATGGGCGCCAACGAGACTCCGGTCCCGCCACCCCCGGACGCGGGGCCCGACGTTTCGAGCGCGGCTCGGATCCCGGGCGTGTTCTTCGCGCCCGGCGCGACCTTCGACGCGATCGCGCGGAGGCCGACCTGGGTCGCGCCCCTGCTCCTCTGGACGGTGCTGTCGGTCGCCATCACGGCGGTTCTCCTGCCCAAGATCGACTACGAGCAGCTGACGCGGCAGGCCATCCAGAAACGGGGGCAGACCGTCCCGGAAGACAGGATCACCTCGATCGTCGAACAGCAGAAGAAGATCGGCACGATCTTCGGGTGGGTGTTCGGCGCCGCTTCTCCGGCGGTCGTCAGCCTTCTCGTCGCCGTCGTGATCTGGGGCGCCTTCAAGGCCTTCGGCTGGGACTCCCGGTTTTCCCAAGCCTTCGGCGTGACGACCCACGCCTACCTGCCCGGGTGCCTGAAGGCGGCGCTGCTCCTGTTCCTGATTTCACGCCAGGAGACCGTCAATCCGCAAGCGCTGGGGGATCTTCTCACCTCCAACCTCGGCTTCCTGGTGCCGCGCGACACCTCGAAGCCCCTCCACTCTCTCCTCCAGTCCTTCGACATCTTTTCGCTCTGGTCGCTCTTCCTTTTCGTCATCGGCTTCGCCGCGGCGGCCAGGGTCAAGCGCGGGGCCGCGGCCGGCGTCATCGTGACGCTCTGGCTCGTCGTCGTCGGGCTCGGTGTGGCCTGGAACGCGATCTTCTGAGGCGGTCATGCTGATCGACATCCGCGACATCACGAAGGTCTACGAGATGGGGGAGGAGAAGGTCCATGCCCTCTCGGGCGTCACGCTGGGCGTCGAGCGGGGCGAGTATCTCGGCATCATGGGACCCTCCGGCTCCGGCAAGTCCACTCTCATGAACCTGATCGGCTGCCTCGACACGCCGACGTCCGGTTCCTACGTCTTGAACGGCAGCGAGGTCGCCCGCATGACGGACGACGAGCTCGCGGCGATCCGCAACCAGGAGATCGGCTTCGTCTTCCAGACGTTCAACCTGCTCCCGCGCACGAGCGCCCTGCAGCAAGTGGAATTGCCGCTCGTCTATTCGGGCCTTCCGCGGCGGGAGCGCCGCGAGCGCGCCGCCCGCGCCCTGCAGGCCGTGGGGCTCGCCGACCGGATGAACCACCACCCCAACGAGCTCTCCGGCGGCCAGCGCCAGCGCGTCGCGGTTGCCCGCGCCCTCGTCAACGACCCTTCGATCCTCCTGGCCGATGAGCCGACGGGCAATCTCGACTCGCAGACGGGCAACGAGATCATGGCGCTCTTCGACGACCTGAACTCCCGCGGGAACACGATCGTCCTCGTCACGCACGAGGAGGACATCGCCGCGCACGCCCACCGGATCGTCCGGCTCCTGGACGGAAAGATCCGCGACGATGGCCCCAACGAGCGCCCGGCCCCGCGCGTGGGCGCGGCGGCGCCCTGAGGCGAGTTTCAGGTTTCAGGTTCCAGGGTACGAGGGTGAGAGTGTGTACCGGAGGTTCACCGATTCGGAAGTAGCGGCCGTCGCGCCAGAGGGGGATAAGGTTGCGGTAGCGGTGGTCGAAGACATTCCCGGACTGGCCCGTCGTGTGGACGTAGAGGCTGCGCGAGAGGTCCGCGAGATCCAGGATCTGGCGATAGCTCGGCCCGTCCGTCATCAGGAAGGTGCCGTCCCGGCGGTAGGCGCCCACGTTCACCGTTGACGCGTCTCCGCCGGCGCCCGTCTCGAGACTGAAAAGACCGCGCAGCACCGGGACGCGGTCGAAGACCCCGTGCGGGAATCGGGCGCGGTGGAGCCGTGACCATTTCCACCCCGAGGGATCCGAGCCGAGCCGCCGGCGAAGCGCCGCGACGGCCCGGGAGAGCGCCGCGGACCTGAAGTCCGCGCAGGTTTCCTTTCGGGGCGTGTTGACGTCGTCGCACCACGCCGAATCGTGCTCGAGCGCGTTGAGGAGGAACCGCGAGCGGACGTTGCCGGCCGGCGTGCCCTTGAGCTCGTCCTGCGGCATCTCCGAAAGCTTCGCGTACCACGCCGCGTAGATGGAAGCGGGCACGGAATCCGGCGAGAATTTCCCGTCCCACGCCCGGAGGCGCGCGAGCGCCCGCCCCGACGCGGCGTCGGCCGGGCGCGTGTCGCGCAGGAGCGGCATCAGGTCGGCCGCCTGGTATGAGACGCGGTCGAGCTGGACCGCTCGGAGATCTTCCGGCGTCCACGCGGCGTGGGAGAGGAGCAGGTCGGTGATGCGCCGGGCCCGGTACGGCTCGGGCCAGTCGGCGGTGATCGAATAGGGATAGCGCTCCGAGGCGACGCGGTTATTGGCCGTGACGAGGAGCCCGCGCGGAGGATCGAGAACGCGCGGGAGCTTCTCGAAGGGGACGGAGCCGGACCAATCGTCGGCCCCCGCGCCGGAAACGGGAAGGAGCCCGTCGGCGCGGGGTCGGATCGGGATCGTTCCCGAGGCGGTGTAGCCGATGTGTCCCTCCACGTCCGCGTAGACGAAGTTCTGCGCGGGGCAGCGGAAGCGGGCGACCGCCGCCAGGAACTCGTCCCAGCTGCCGGCGACGTCGATCGCCGCCAGCGCCTCCGCCGTCGTGTCCGCCGGATCGAGGCCGGTCCAGCGCAGCGCCACGGCCGGGCTGCCGAGGGTCCGCGCGCCTTCGAGCGCGTCCGTCACGAGCGGCCCGTGCACGGAGGAGCGCACGTCGAAGGCGACGTCGCGGTCTCCGCGCACGCGGATCGTCTCCGTGCGGGTCTCGAACGTCCGCCACTCGCCCCGGTGAAGGTAGCGCCGGCCGTCCTTCGGATCGGTCTCTTCCAGGTAGAGGTCCTGGACGTCGGGCTCGAGGCTCGTCAGCCCCCAGGCGATCCGATCGTTGTGCCCGATGATGACGTCGGGGATGCCCGGCAGCGTCGCCCCGGCGACCGAGAGGCCCGGCGCCTCCAGGCGCGCCACGTACCAGAGGGAGGGCGTTCGCAGGCCGAGATGGGGATCGTTGGCCAGGATCGGAAGCCCCGACCGCGTGCGCGAGCCGGCGAGCACCCAGGAGTTGCTGCCCGCTGTCTCCGCACCGAACCCGAGATCGCCGAGGAGCGCGAATTGCGACTCGAGAGCCGGCCACGGGCCGGGAGAGGGGAGGCGGGAGGCGGGAGAGGAGCCGGGCGAGTCCCGAAGCGGTTGCCACTCCTGGTCCAGCAGAATCGTCGGCTCGACGGGGACCGGCGGAAACAACTCCGCCGCGCGCGAGGCGCCGACGGCCGCCGCGAAGCGGGCGCGCCGGATCTCGTTGGAAGCGTTGGCGGAAGCGAGGTCCCACGCCATCATCTTGGCCCACACCAGGCAATCGACGGCGGAGAACGGCTCCGGCACGGTCCGGAGCAGGCGGAATTCGATCGGGAGGGCGGGGGAGGCCCCGAGGTACTGATTGACGCCCGCGGCGTAAGCGTCGAGCCCGGCCCGGACGCCGGGAGCGAGGCTCCGGAGGGACTCCTCCGCCGCGCGCCGGAAGCCGATCGTGCGCAGGAAGCGGTCCGTCGGAACGAGCCTCTTCCCCAGGATCTCTGAGAGCCGGCCCGAGCCGATGCGCCGCTGGAATTCCATTTGCCACAGGCGGTCCCGGGCGTGGGCATAGCCGATGCCGAAGAGCGCGTCGAGGGGACTCCCGGCGCGGATCGTCACGATTCCCATAGCGTCGGTCTCGATCCGGACGGGGCCGGCGATTCCGGCGACGCGCCGCGTGCCTGCTTCCCTCGGGAAGGTGGAGCGGACGGCCGCGGCGCAGAGGATCACCCCGGCTGCGGCGAGCGCCGCCAGGGTCAGGAGCGCGGCGCGCACCAGGTCGGCCGCACGCTAGCGCGCCGGCTTCTCCTTCTTCGTCTCGGCGGCGCGGGAGGCCGTCGGGTGGATGATCGAGGAGAGAACGTCCGGGCGCGCGTTGTCGCGCTCCAGATGCGGATAGCGCTCGGGGCCGGCGTCATCGAGCCGGAACGTCTTGAAGAATTCGCCGTTCTCCACGAGCAGCTCGATCGCGCTCGAACCGGACCGCTTGATCGCGTCGCGCAGGACCGCGGGGCTCCAGCGGCGGGCGTTGACGGCCACGAGCCGCATTCCGGGTCCGACTCCGGCGGCGGCGGCCGGCGATTTGGGAAGGACGTCGGGTATCACGCCGTCCTCGCGCACGGAGATGCCGAGCGAATACCGCACGTCGGTGACCCGGTGGACGTCCTCGGCCGCCCTCTGCATGTCCGGAATCTCCTGCGTGTAGACGACCTTCCAGCCGCTCCCGGCGATGCCGGCCAGCGGCGCCCCGGGAGCGGTCGAATCGAGGCGCGTTCTCCAGAAGCTCTTCCAGTCGTAGGGGAGGATCATGTTGAGCGCCGCGAGGACGTCGTCGAACGTGTACGGGACGACCTTCGGAGCGCCGCTCGCGCCGCCGAGGAAGAGGCGGCAGAAATCGTCCAGGCTCTTGCTGCCGCGGCTCTCACGGCGGAGGATCGTGTCGGCTTCCAGCCAGAGAAGCTCCCCTTCCGAATAGAAGTCCACTCCCCGCCGCCAGGCCGACCAATCCGAGCGCGCCCCGTAGAGGATCTGGGCGGCCACGGCCGTGTCCTGGAGGGGCCGCCAGGCGCGCCCCTTCTGGTGGTCCATCTCCGCCGCGGTCAGGGCCAGGTCCTCCCGATATTGCTCCGGGGTCAGGAGGCCGCTGCGCGCGGCCAGGACCTGTCCGAGGTACTCGGTCAACCCCTCGTAGACCCAGAGGAGGTCTCCGTGCATCGGCTCCTGGAAGGTTCCGATCGCGAGGTCCGCCGGGCGCCGGTACTTCCCGTTCCAGGAGTGCGTCATCTCGTGCGGAAGCAGACCCGCCATCAGCTGGCGGCGGTCCGCGTCGATGAGCGACCTCTCGTCCACGCGGTCGTCGCTCGATTCGTGATGCTCGAGCCCGAAATGGGCCGTGTGGTCCGACAGGGTGAGGAGGAAATCGTAATGTCGGTAGTGCCTGGCCCCGAAGAGCGCTCCGGTCTCGCCGACGAGCGAACGGTATTGCGCCTCGAGCTCCGGGCTCATCTCGAGGGCGGCCTCGCTGTCGGCCGCGATGTCGAGCCGGTGGACAAGGGGCTCCCGGGTCAGATCGATCACGCGGAAATGCGCTCCGGTCAGAATGGGCGAATCCACCAGCGTCGTGAGCGGGACGGGAGCGAACCGGATGGCTTGCGCCGATGGACCCTCGGCGTCGAGCGCGCCCGCCCATTTCCACCCGTCCGGCAGCCGCAGAGAGGCTTCGAACGCGATCTCGTCCGGCTTTCCATCCGCCGGATACAGCAGCAGCTGGTTCCAGGAGATCAACGTGAGGTTCGCCGTCGCGGAGGCGCCCGAGGAAAAGCCGCCCGTCTCGACGGGGGAGGCGTAGTCGAGGGACGCCTCGACCGCAGCCGCTCCGGGAGGGACCTCCAGGCGGAAGAGGTACATGTCCGCGGGGTCCCGCTTCCAGGCAATCGCCTTGCCGTTGGCCGAGAACCGGATCCCGACCAGGTCCGCGATCGGTCCCGTCGGCCCGTGCTCGCCGGGGATCCACTTCGGATAGGCAAGGGTCAGGGGCCCCGGCGCCGCCGGAATGACGAGCTTCGCGTGGAAGATCTTCCGGGGCGCTTCGCGCGCGTCCACCTCGAGGATCACCGGGCGGTTCGCTGCCGCCCGCAGAGCGGCGGTCAGCAGAAACAAGGACGCGGCTGCCGCGAGACGCGAGGGCGATCTCATGCTTGTCGGTCTCCCGATCCGGCAGCTTAGCCCAAGTGATCCCCGATTCGCGCAGCGCGGCGTCAAGAACGAGGGCCGGCGTTGAAGCCGGCCCTCGGGTGTCCGTGTTGCCGGACGGCCTCCGCCGTCCTGTCGGTCAAGCGCGATCGATCGGAACTAGCCCTGGCTCCTTCTCAGCAGAACATAGCCGAGCCCCGCCAGCAGCAGCCCGAGCGCGAGCAAGCCGGATTCGGACAGCGTGGGCACGACGGCTCCCGGAGGTGTTGGCGTGAAGCCTCCGGGCGACGGGGTGAAGCTCGCGGGAGGAGTGTTGGTCGGCGTGTTCGTCGGGGTATTCGTCGGCGTGTTGGTCGGTGTATTCGTCGGCGTGTTTGTCGGCGTCGGGGAGGGCAGCTCCGCGTTGCAGGTGGTCTGGCAGTCGGCCGGGGGCAGCGAGACGTAGCCCTGGAACGTTGGCGCGCCTCCGCAGGCATCCGGCTGGACCGGCGAGGGCGCGGCGGGTGTCACGGTCCCGGTGTAGGTGACACCGTCGCCCGGTGCCCCGGTTCCGCACCCCGTCAGCGTCACGATCCCGGGTCCCGCTCCGCCGCCGCCTCCTCCGTCCGCATTCAATTGGCCGGGCGCGGTGCCGAGGACGACGCCGTTGAAGGACCGGGCCGAGATCAGGCCGCCCGACTGGGGGCCGCCGCCGGAATTGGCGCCCACGGCCTCGATCGTCGCCGAGCCGAAGTTCACGTCGCCGCCGGGGCTCCCGGCGCCTCCGGCCTCGACGTCCACGCTGCCGCCCGCGCCGCCTCCGGTGGTGTCGTCGGCCTGGATCGCCAGGGCGCCCGTCATGACGGCTCCGGCGAGAGACGCCACCTGGATCGTGCCCGCGGCGCTGCTGCCCAGTGTCTTGTTCGCATGGATCGAGAACGGCGCGACGGATTTCCCGTGAATGTTGATGTTCCCGCCGGCGAAGACGTCGATCCAGGAATGTCCCGCGACGCCGCCCGACTGGCCGATGTCCGCATTGACCTGGCCGGCGTGGGCCGGCCTCGAGTCGATCGTCACGCTGTCTCCCGCCCAGATCTCGACGCAGGCCGTCGAGTTCTCCGGCTTGTCGGGGCGGAGCCCGCCGCCCGTTCCGTTGTTGTTGTCGCAATGGTTTGGAGGATTCGTGGGGACCGCGTGCCCCGGGCCGGTGGACTCGACGAGCCCGAAGATGTCCACGATGCAGGCCTGGAGGTGGACGAGATCGGCGCCGGGGTCGCGCCCCGAGCTGCTGACGACTCCGGTGTCGCTCACGAGCAGACTGCAGCCGGCGTTGATCGTGATGGGACCGCCGCCGGGCGGCTGGTTGCTGCCCACGCCCGTGATCGTGCTGTCGGATTGCACCAGCCCGTCAATGTCGGCGTCGTGGGCGACGGCGATGGCGATCGCTCCCGCGGAGCCGTGGCTGTTGGCGAAGATCGCGCTCCCCGGCTCCATCGTGAAGTCGCCCGTGGGCGGCGTCCCGAGAGTCCCCACCGTGAGCGTGATGTTCCCCGCTTTGCCGCTGCTCGCGCCGACGTTCGTGGCCGAGATGATCGCGCCGGTCGCGCCGCCTTCGCGCAGGATGAGGCTGCCGTCCACGGTGATCGTGATGTCCCCTCCGTCGCCGGCTCCGACGGTGTTCTCGGCGACGATCGAGCCCCCGTCCTGAATTTCCATGCCGCCGGTCACGACGATGACGATGGGACAGGCGGAGGCGCCGGTCGGAGAAGTCGGGTCGTTGCAGATGATGCTGCCGGTGCCGGTGACGGTGAGATTGCCGGACACGTTGAAGACTCCGTCCGCCGTTCCGTCCGACGCGTCCAGAACGGAGAACGCCGTCGGGCTCGAGACCGTCACGTCCGCGAGCTTCCTCTTGACTCTTTCCGTCCGCGAGGCCTGCCCGGCGGCTCGCAGGGCCCCCTCGGTCAGTGGACGGATCGCGCCCTTCGAATCGGCGCGAAGACCCCGGGGAGCCCCAGGAGAAGGGAAAACCCGCTGGCCGCGACCGCCGCGGTGCCGACGACGCACCATCTCGCGATCTCTGTTTTCACATGAGCTCCTTCCGCGACGACGTTCCGGCGATCCCGGCGATGTCAAGAGAAACTGAAAGCAAAGAAACGCAAGCCGAAATCATAAGCTCGGCGGGGCGCGATGCCGTGAACAGAGCCGCCCGGCGACGCCAGCCATGGGGGGCGCTGAAAGCGGCCGGGCCGGAGCCCGGAACGGCCAGGGAGAGCCGGAGGAGAGGGGTTCGTGGGCCGAGCCGAAGCTCGGCCCACGAACCCGGGCGTCGATACCTTCCTAGGCCCCGGCACCCTTCCGCAGAATGAGGTAACCCAGTCCGGCGAGCAGAAGCCCCAGAACCAGCAACCCCGATTCAGACAGCGTCGGCACGACGACGCTTGGCGGCGTCGGCGTGAACACTCCCGGCGACGGCGTGAAGCTGGTCGGCGGCGTGTTCGTGGGCGTGTTCGTGGGCGTGTTCGTCGGAGTTCTTGTCGGCGTGTTCGTGGGCGTGTTCGTCGGAGTTCTTGTCGGCGTGTTCGTGGGCGTATTCGTCGGCGTGTTCGTCGACGTGTTCGTCGGAGTTCTTGTCGGCGTATTCGTCGGCGTATTTGTCGGCGTGTTCGTCGGTGTATTCGTGTTCGTCGTCGTACTCGTGGGCGTGTTGGTCGGCGTGTTCGTCGGCGTATTGGTCGGAGTGTTCGTGGGCGTGTTCGTGGGCGTGTTGGTCGGCGTGTTCGTGGGCGTGTTCGTGGGCGTGTTCGTGGGCGTATTCGTCGGCGTGTCCGTGGGCGTGTTGGTCGGCGTATTGGTCGGCGTGTCCGTGGGCGTAGGCGTATTCGTGGGCGTGTTGGTCGGCGTGTTCGTCGGCGTATTGGTCGGCGTGTTCGTGGGCGTAGGCGTATTCGTGGGCGTGTTGGTCGGCGTGTTCGTGGGCGTATTCGTCGGCGTGTCCGTCGGCGTGTCCGTCGGCGTGATCAGCGGCTGGTTGCAGGTGGTCTGACAGTCCGCCGCGGGCAGCGCCACGTAGGCCTGGAACGTCGGCGCGCCGCCGCAGGCCGGCGCCAGGGTCGTGGCGGCAGGCGTCGCGGTTCCGGAATAGGCGGTTCCCAGGCAGGCCTGCAATGTGATCGAGCCGGGGTGGGTCGTCGAGTCGCCGCTCGCGTTGAGGATGCCGGAAACCGTCCCGAGCACCTTGCCGTTGAACGAGCGGCCCGAAATCTGGCCGCCCGACTGGGGGCCGCCGCCCGTGGCCGAGCCACGAGCCTCGACGGTCGCGCCGCCGAAGTTCACGTCGCCGCCCGGGCTCCCCGCGCCTCCGGCCTCGACGTCCACGCTGCCGCCGGCCCCGCCGCCGGCGGTGTCGTTGGCCTGGATCGCGAGTCCGCTCGTCGTGACCGCTCCGGCCAGGGAGGCCAGGGAGATCGTGCCGGCGGAGTTATTGCCCAGGTTCTTATTCGCGTGGATCGCGAACGGCGCGGCGGAATTGCCGAGGACATTGATGTTCCCGCGCGCGAAGATGTCGATCCAGGAGTGCCCCGACGCGCCGCCCGACTGGCCGATGTCCGCGTTGACCTGGCCGGTATGGGGCGAGGTAGCGTCGATCGTCAGGCTGTCGCCGGCCCAGATCTCGACGCAAGCCGTCGAGTTGGACGGCTTGTCGGGACGCAGGCCGCCTCCCGCGCCGCCGTTGTCGTCGCAGTGGTTCGGCGGGTTGTTCGGCGTCGCGTGTCCGGGGCCGAAGGACTGCACGATCCCGTCGATGGTCACGTTGCAAGCCTGCAGGTGGACGAGGTCGGCTCCGGGGTCGCTCCCCTGGCTGCTCACAACCCCCGTGTCGCTGACGAGCAGCGTGCAGATCGCGTTGATCGTGATCGGGCCGCCGCCGGGGGGCTGGTTGGCGCCGACGCCGCTCAGCGTGCTCCGGGACTGCACCAGGCCGTCGATGTCCACGATGTGCGCCACGTTGATGACGATCGCGCCGGCCGAGCCGGTGCCGTTGGCCTTGATCGTGCTCCCGTTCTCGGTCGTCAAATCGCCGGTGGGGGGGAGCGCGCCGAAGTTGCCCACCGTGATCGAGATGGCGCCGGCCTTCCCGGTGCTCGAGCCGGTGTTGCCGCTGGAGATGGTCGCGCCGGCGGCGCCGGTACCGCGCAGGACCATGCTGCCGTCCACGGTGATCGTGATGTCGCCGCCGCTGCCGCCGGCGTTGTTGTTCTCGGCGAGGAGCGAACCGCCCGTCTGGATCTCGATGTCGCCTGTGACGTGGATGACCATCGGGCAGGCCGAGGCGCCGGAGGGAGAAGCGGGATCGTTGCAGGTGATGTTGCCGGTGCCGGTGATCGTGAGGTTGCCGACCACGTTGAAAACGCCGTCGGCCGATCCGTCGGAGGCGTCCGCCGCCGCGAAGGTCGTGGGAGCGCTGATCGTCACGTCTCCGACGAGCTTCTTGCTCGGCTTGACCGTTCGCGCGGTCGCCTTCGCCCCGGAGGGCTTCGACGCGCTGATCTGGGGCACAGTCTCTGTCGCGATCCGAACGGCGCTACTCCAGATCGTCGGAAAAGACGCCGGGAAGCCGAAGAGGATCGAGACCCCTCCCGCCACCATGGCCAGGGCCGCGGCAAGCTGCCATTTCGCTCTACCTTGTTGCACGTCCCTGACCTCCAATTAAGTCCTGGCGCTGCAGGAGCGTTAAAAAACAAACCAAGAAAAAACGAACCAAGAAGCCAATGAAAAACCGCCGAGCGTCATATGCCTGTCATGGAAGGGGGCATATTTTTTGTCCGCAACGCGTGCCCCCGGGGTCAGCCGGTGACACGCCGCCGGAGCACCGCTGCCGGAGCTTTCCCGGAAACGGGGAGGGCATCCACGGGGCGTCAATTCCGGCCTCGGTTCTTTGGATCCGGATTGGCGAGAAAGAGCCCCAATTGCAGCCGGTCGGAGAACCCGAGCTTCCTGAAGATCGCAGTCAGATGGGCCTTGACCGTCCCTTCGCTGACGAGAAGGCGGCCGGCAATATCCCTGTTGTTCGCGCCCGCTCCGATCAGGCGGGCGATTTCGCGCTCGCGCCGCGTCAGCAGGGCAAGACGCCTGTCGGAGTTCGCCAGCATCGGGAGAGGCTCTTCGGCGGGAAGCGCATATTGCTCGACGAGCAGAGGGATGAGGCGCCTCTCGGCCCAGATTTCCCCTTCGAAGACGCGTTCCACGGCCTTTCGCAGCTGGGGTCCTTCGATTCGCGTCTGGCAATAGCCTCGGGCGCCGGCCCTGAGGCACTCGATTCCCTCGGCGTCGTTCGGAGATTCAGAGAGGAGAATGATGCGAGCCTTCCGGCTCATCCGCCGGATGACGGACACGTCGCCGACGCCGGCGGCCCGGAGCAGGTCCAGGTCCATCAGCACGACCGCGGAATCCACGCTCGAAATCGTCTTGTCCAGGGCATCCCACTGCGAAACTTCCCGGGTCTGATAGGCGTCCTGGAGCCGCTCCCGCAGGAGGCCCCGCACCTCGGCCCCCGGGCTCGCCAGGAGGACGGTCAGCTCTCCTCCGGGGTTGCCTCCGCCGCCGTCGGCATCGACGGATGAGACGGAACGAGTGTCTTGCGGGTTCATCGTGATCACGGTGCCTGCGCTCATAATGAACAGCCCTTGCGTCAGATTCCATTGGACTTAGGTGCTGGGTGTTCGTCCGGACGACGTTCGGAGTGTGTCTTCGACGGTCTTTTCGGCCCCAGTCCGTCTAGACTCTGCGAGAAGACCGGGAGAGCGAATCTGAAAAATGTTCTTTATCTTCACGGATTTGCTTCGTCGCCTCGCGGGCGAAAAGTCGAGGCCCTGAGGACGATTCTCCGGCCCCGTGGCTACAGGATCGTCGCGCCGGATCTGAACATCCCGTCCTTCGAGAGGTTGGACTTTCGTGCAATGTCGCGGATTTCCACCTGGGAATTGAGGAAGCATCTCCCCGCCGTCGTCGTCGGCAGTTCCCTCGGCGCGCTCGTCGCGCTCGAGGCCGGGCGGGCCGCGCTCGCGGCGCCGCTCGTGCTGATCGCGCCGGCGCTGGGATTCGGCGATCGGTGGATCGAGAAGCTGCCGCCGGGAAACACGCTGCCGTTCTTCCATCACGGAGAGGACCGAGAACTCGAGATTCACCGCCGCTTCTTCGAGGACATGACGCGCGTCGATGCGGATCTCCACCCGCCCGCGACGCCGGTGATCGTGATCATGGGAGGGAAAGACGAGAGCGTCCCGATCGAGCTCGTCCGCGGAGTCTGGAGCCGCTGGCGGGCGTCCGGCGAACTTTGCGAAGGATCCCGCTTCGTGGAGATTCCCGAAGGCGACCACGGCCTGACCGCCCACGTGGACCGCATCGCGGAGGAGATTCTCGCCGCGGCGCAGCTGGGAATCGTGTGATCGGATGATCACGTGACCGGATGATCGGGCGAATGTCAACCGCCCGATCGCGGGATCTCAGATCGCCCGATGATCGCGGCTCTCAACTAGTATCGTCTCGATGGCGCTCTCCGGAATGGGACTCTTCTTCCTCGAAGCGGGAGCGGGGACCGCCCTGCTGCTTCTCTTTTTCCCGCCGCGGATTCTCGGAAAGGGATTCTTCACGCTTCACGGTGCGATCGCGTTTCTCTTCGTTCTCCTCCCGGAGCTCATCCGCCCCGACGGGCTTCCCCCGATCGGCACGGGGATCGCCGCGGCCCTGCTTCTCCTCTATACGGCGGCGTGTCACGCCGGCAAGCCCCTTCCGGCGCGGCCGATCCTGGCTGCCGGCGGCCTCCTCGCCGCCCGGTCTCTGTTGCTCGTCGCGATTCATGCCCCGCGCCCCGGGGGGGACGCCTGGACCGCCGCGGGGGCGCTGCTCGGAGGGTTCTTCTTCGGCGCCGTTCTCCTGACCATGAATCTGGGCCACTGGTACCTGATCTCCCGATCGCTCCCTTTTCGGCTGCTCGCCAGGGGAGCGGCCCTGTTCGCGGCGCTCGCCGCCGGCCGGGCGGGGCTCCTCGCGGCAGCGGTCGTGGCCGCGCCCAGCAGGGAAGGGCTCGCCTCGCTCCTGTCCCTGGAGAGGGACGCTCTCTTCTTCCTCTTCCGGATCCTCTGGGGGATCGTGGGACCGCTCGCGCTCTCCTATTTCATCTGGAAGACGGCCGACATGAAGTCCAATCAGGCTGCCACGGGACTGCTCTACGTCGCCCTCGTTTTCGTTCTGATCGGCGAACTGCTCTCCTCCTACCTGACCGTGGCAACGGGGTTCCCGGCCTAACGTCGCTCCGCGCTGGCGCGGGATCTGCGCCCTCTCGGGCGCACCGGCGGGCGTCTCGGCCGGATGCGGCCTCGACCGCCCTCCTGATCCCGCGCCAGCGCTCCGCTCCCGCGGCGCAAGGCTCCTCCCTCGCTTCCGCTCGGGAGACTCCTCGCGCCGCGAGCGCCGGCGGCAGGGCGGCGGTCTATCGGATGCCTCCTGAGATGCGTCGAGGAAATGGAGGAGGTCCGGTCCCGGCCGCGGCAGGGCCGGAGGGGTTCGGATAGATTCAGGCGCGTGAAGGCGCGCCACTACTGTCCGGATTGCATGGAGAACCGGGAGCACGAAGAAACCGGCGCGTTCGCCTGCGGCAAGTGCGGCCGCTCCTACACCGCCCGATTCGAGGGGGTTCTCGGAGCGGATGGAATCGAGCGGTGCGCGTTCTGCGGCAACCGCGCGTTCTTCTTGCAGAAGGATTTCGATCAGCGGCTCGGATGCCTGTTCATGGCGATCTCGCTCGGCGCCGCCCTCTTCGTCGGCTGGAAGGCGGGCTGGATCTGGTTCACGCCGGTGCTCCTCGCGACGGTGCTTGTGGATTGGATCGTCGCCGCGAGGGTCCGTCCGGTTACGATCTGCTACCGATGCGACGCCGAGTACAGGGACGCCACGACAAACCCGCGGCACCGAGGGTACGACCCGCACGTGGCCGAACGGTACGCGGAGAGGAAAACCGTCCGACGGATGCGTTGAGGATCCTCGACGTCTCGCGGCGGATCGACGAGAAGACTTCCGTCTGGCCGGGGGACGTCCCTTTCCGCTGGCGCTCGACGGCGCGGCTCGTCGACGGCTCGCTCTTCGAGTCCACCTGCTTCACGATGAGCGCGCACGTCGGAACGCACGTGGACGCCCCCTCCCATGTGATGCCGGACGGCGCGCCGATCGGGCGGCTCTCTCTCGACGCGTTCATCGGGCCCGCGCGCGTCGTGGACTTGCCGCTGCGCGGCGAGGTGGGCCCGGACGCGCTCCCGCGACGGAGCCTCGGGACCCCCCGCGTGCTCTTCCGAACCGGCGGAAGGGCCTTTCTCTCGCCGCTGGCCGCCGTGCGTCTCTGCGAGAAGGGCGCGCTCCTCGTCGGGACCGACGCGCTGTCGCTCGATCCGGAAGACGCGGCGGACCTGCCCGTGCATCGGACTCTCCTGTCGCGGGCCGTCGCCGTCCTGGAGAACCTCGATCTCTCCAGCGCGGCGCCCGGGGATTACCGTCTCGTGGCGCTCCCACTGTTCTTTACAGAATTAGACGCTTCGCCTGTTAGGGCCATATTAATTAAGGAATAATAGATAGAATTACTTATTTAATTCCGGTAGCGACGGAGTGCCGGTTTGGCTTGTCTTCCACCCCCGGCTAGTCTCGCCGCGCGAAAAATGCGTCTCTTGATCGGCTTCGCGGGAATCTCCCTGTTTGCTGGAAGCCTCGACGGCCGTTCCCGCAGCGGCGCGTTCGCTCACGGCCCCATCGCCTTCGCCGTCCGGCCTGCCTACTGAATTTCGGTTCCGGGCTCGCGTCCCTTTCTGATGCCCGCCGGAGACGCGACCGCTCCCGATGAAGGACTGGCACGCGATCAAGATCGCGACGAAGGGCGCCGCGGTCCGCGGGTTCCTGGACGGAGAGCCGCTGCTCGAGTACGAGCTGCCATCGCCGATCTCCGGAAAGATCGGCCTCTGGACCAAGACGGACAGCGTCACCGAGTTCGCCGACTTCGTCGCGACACCCGCGCCCGGCGGGGCGCGGTAGCGTCCTCCGGGCCCGGAGCGCCGAGGATCCCGCAGACCGTCTCGATCGTGCTCCAGCTCCGCGAGGTGCCCGTGACCGCGAGAGACCTCTCGGCGACCTCGTTGGGGTAGATCAGCTGTTTCTGGTCGGGCCGCCGCCGCCAGAAGGAGAGGGCGAACCGTCCGACGACGCGGAAGAGGTGGACCTGCCAATCGGCTCCTTCCGGCCGGCGGACCGGGAGCTTCGGAACGGTCTTCGGCTTCTTCGCGAGGACGGTGACGAGCTCACGCACGTCCTCGCCGGCCGGGCGCCGCGCGAACGGATCGCTCGCCGCCAGAGAGAGAATCTCCGCGGCGGAGCAGATCAGGATCTCCGTCTCGAACGGGAGCCGCTTGCCCAGCTCTTCCCGGAACTCCGCGGCGCCGGCCGCCTTTTTCGCGACAAACGTCCCCGCCGCCCCGACGTTGACGACGCCGAGGTCCGCCATCTCCCTGGCGAGAGCCGCCGGCCGGAATTTCCGGTGCCCGCCCACGTTGGCTCCCCGCAGAAACACGACCAGCGCCATGCGTTGCTCCGATCACTCCTCGGGGAGTTTCCGTCCGGCGTCGAGGTGGTCGAAGTTCAGGATCGCGTTGAAGACGAGGAAGTAGGTGGCGCGGGTCTGGCCTCGCCAGATCGGGTTGTTGGAGAAAAGGACCCAGTGCCCCTTCCCGGCCGGGACGTCGATGACGGCGGGGTGCTGCGCGATCTCCTTGCCCCCTTCGAGGAGACCGGAGACGAGCAGGTCCTTGTTGTCGCCGTAGCGGAGCACGACGCGCGGACGCTCGGCCGCCGGAATCACGAAGGGGTTGTTGCGCTTCTGCTCGTCCGTCAGCGGCAGGGCCTCCCAGGCCTCGGCCTCCGGTTCCTCCGGGGGCTCCGCGAACGCGCGGCCGGTCGGCCGGTCGGGGTCCTCGGACGTGCCGCGGCCGGTCGGCCGCTTCTTCTCGTCGGGATCGCGCCGGCGTCCGCCGCGCCCGCCCGCGAGATTGCTGACGTTGAAGATCGGTCCATCGAAGGAGTACACGGCCGGCGCCTGCGCGTAGCCGTAGAGGATCGGGCTCGCGCGGTCCACGAGCTTCGAATGGACGATGCTGCCGGTCAGTTTCAGCTTTTCCGGCCGGGCGATCGAAACACCGGGCGTCAGGCCGAAGCTGACGGCGAGCTCCGCCGTGTCCATGACGCCGACGACGAGTCCTCCGCGGCGGACGAAGTCCTCGAGGGCCTGCAGCCCCGCGAAGCCGAGCCCCGGCCGCATGTCGTCGGTCGCGTCGTTCCGGCCGAGGTTGGGCGTCAGCGGCGTGGTCTTCCAGGGGAGCGGATTGCCCCAGAGCGGCATCCCCGCCACGATCGCCTGCGCCCCGCGCCCGACCGGCGGGAAGAGGAGGACGTCGTATCGGGAGGAAAGGTCGCCCGAGGCCGTGAGAGTCTGCGTGCTGATGGAATCGTAGGGAACGTTCAGGCCGTCCAGGGCGAGCCGCCACCACCCTTCGTCCTGCGTCGAGAGCCACGTGTGGAGGAGCGCGATCCGCGGAGCCCGCAGCGGGTGCGTCCGGACCGGCGGCGCGGAGGAGAGCGCCTGGACCCGGAGACCCAGCTCCGAGGCCGCGCGCCGCATCTGCTCCGCGGCGGCCCCGCGGACGAGGAACGTCCCGCGGCCGAACGTGTGCCCGGCGGCCTCGAACGGCTCTTCCGCGGCTTCGAACGACGCGTCGCGGAAGCGGTAGCGCAGCGTCATCAACGCCGTGTCCGCGTTGTGGGAGAGGGCGAAGATGGGCCCCTCGCCCCGGACGCCGCCCGGCGCGCGGACGTCCCCCTCGACGCGCGTCATCGGGACGTCCAGGATCTTCGTGTCCATCACGCGCGAGACCTTCACGCCGAAGGTCTCGCCGAACGTCCAGCCGGTGTCGTCGTACGGGCGCTTCTGCGGGTCCTCCGGGCTCCAGTACTGGTGGTCGAGCATCATGTCGGCGATCCGGCTGTAGGGCTGGTCCATCCGGACCACGTAGCTGCCGGCCGGGAAGGAGCGCGTCACGGGGCCGGCGGGCTTCTCCTTTTCCGCGCCCTTGCGGGATGCCGCGCCCGGTTCCTTCTCCCCGTCCTCGGCCTCCTCTTTCTTTTTCGGCTTTCTCTTCTTCTCCTCCGGCGCCGTGAAGGGGCCGCTCGCGCGCGAGATCTCGCATCCCTGCGTCTGGAGGAGCCGCAGCAGCTCGGCCTGGGCGCCGGGCCGCGGGTCGTCGGCCGCTAAGACGTAGGCCGCCGGCCCCTCCGCCTTCGGCTTCTCGATCGAGCGCTTGCTCTTCGCGGAGAAATTGCGCAGGAACTGCCTGCCGTTCTCGGCGAAGTAGTGGAGCGAGGTCAGGAGCCCCGTCTCCTCGTAGTTGTTGTTGTCCCGCTGCGACCACTTCACCTTCGGCAGCGGCGGGTTCTGGCGGTACCAGGTCCTCGCGTACTCCTCGGGGCGCAGCGTTCGCTCGAGCGTGTCCGCGCCGGCGTTGCCGAAGGTCTCGTAGAGGCGGGAGATGCCGTTGTGCGTGGCGCCGATGAACATGAGGTAGCTTGGGCTCCACGTGTCGAAGGTGCCGTGCGTGAAGACCCCCGGCATCCCGAACCGCGTCATCTCGGCGACGTTGTTCCAGCCGAGCATCTGCCACTCGTTGGTCAGGATCGGATCGAGCCACGCGTTGTAGGGCCCGTCGCCGACGGTGTTGTCGTAGAGGAATGGGACCGATTCGTGGAGGTCGTGGAGCAGCGTCGCCTTCTCCTCGAGGAATTCCCGGAGGACGTTGCGGGTCAGCCAGAGGGAGAGCCCCATGGCGTCGCGGTTGTTGTCGTGCGCGACGTACTTGCCCCAATAGACGAGGGGCGGCCAGTTCTTCCCGGGGTGAGCGAGGTGCCAGTTGTAGACGTCCACCTGCCGGTCGCGGCCGTCCACCTCGACGACGGGCGTGATGAGCGTGATGACGTGCTCCCGGATGAACCGCACGTACGGGCTCTCGTCCACGGCAAGGCGGTAGGCGAGCTCCATGAGCGCGGTCGGGGCCCCGGTCTCCGGGGAGTGAATCGCGCCGGTGATGTAGTAGACGGGAACGGACTGCCCGGCGAGCTTCTCCGCCTCGGCGTCATCCATCCCGATCGCGCGGGGATCGGCGAGCTTCGCGAGGCGCCGCCGGTTCTCCTCCATCGCGTCGAGGAGCTCTTCCGACGCCACCGCGACGGCGATCATCTCCCGCCCCTCCTCGCTCGTGCCGATCGAGCGGACCCGCACTCGCGGCGTGGCCGCTTCGAGCATCCGCATGTAGCGGTGCACGTCCGCGGAATAGGGGAGCTTGCCCGGCGCTCCCGCCACGTCCCCCAGCACGGCCTTCGGTGTCGGAACGCCCTCCGACAGCGGCAGGTAATCCACGAGCGGCGAAAGGAAGAACGTCTCCGTCGTGTATTCCCTGATCTTCTTCGTGTACTCCTCGTCGATCTTCTGTGCCGGATCGCGCGCCGGCGTCGAGGCGTCCACGGCGAAGAGCGGGACCGCCGCCAGGAGAAACACCAGGGAAAGGTCGCTCAGAAGTTTCACTGCGATCCTTCTCGCGTTGCTCAACCGAGCACCGAGCAGCGAGCACCGGGCACCGGGTCCGTACCCGGGACGGTCCTCACGGCGAGCCGAACGGCAGAGTCCGGGCCGCCTGGCGCGCCAGGTCCCAGAGCGGGGCCGGGAAGATGCCGAGGACGAGGATCCCGGCGGCGCAGAGAGAGAGCGCGAGGCGGTCGGCGACCGCCATTGACGGAGGCCCTTCCGGCTCCACGGTCTCCCGCATGTACATCAGGTAGACGACCTTCAGGTAGTAGCCGATCGAGATCAGGCTGTTGATCACGCCAATGATCGCCAGCGCGTAGAGGCCCTTCTCGATGGCGGCCTCGAAGACGAAGAACTTTCCGATGAACCCGGCGGTGGCCGGAATTCCGGCCAGAGAGAAGAGGCAGAGGGCGAACACGGCGGCGGGGAAAGGGGAGCGCCGCCCCTCGCCGGCGAGGAGCCCGATCGGGTGCGGCTTCGTCTCGTCGCGGTACAGCGCCGCGACCGCGGCGAACGCGCCGGCGTTGGAGACGAGGTAAGCGAAGAAGTAGACGATGACGGCGGCGAGAGAGTCTGTGCCGAAGACGGCGAGCGCGATCGTGACGTAGCCCATGTGCGCGATCCCCGAGTAGGCGAGGAGCCTCTTGACGTCGCGCTGGGCGAGCGCGACGACGTTGCCGAGAGTCATCGAGAGGATCGCGAGCGCCGCGATGCCCGCCCGAAAGCGGTCGGGCATCCCCTCCTGGAAGACGGCCGTCAGGACGCGGTAGAGAACGAGCAGGCTCGCTCCCTTCGGCGCCACCGAGAGGTACGCCACCGCCGGCGTGGGCATCCCCTGGTACACGTCGGGGGCCCATCCATGAAAGGGGGCGAGCGACATCTTGAACCCGAACCCGACGAGCAGGAGAAGGAGGGCGAAGATCACCAGGGGATCTCCCGCGAGCCCGGGCCGGGCCAGCGCCTCGATCTTGACGCTGCCGCTCTTGCCGAAGAGGAAGACGATCCCGTAGACCGTGAACGCCGAGCCGAGGGCGCCCGTCAGGAAGTATTTCAGGCCGGCCTCGGAGGAGGCCTCGATCGTGCGGAAGAAGGCGGCGAGGACGTAGAAGCAGAGCGAGAGCGTCTCCAATCCGATGAAGACGACGAGCAGGTCGAGCCCGCGCGTCATGAGAGAGACGCCGAGGTGGCCCCAGAGAAGCAGCGCGTAGAACTCGCCCTTCTCCTCTCCCGTGCGAACGAGATACGGCTTGGCCACGAGGACCGCGACGGCGGCCGTCGCCCCCAGGAAGAGCCCGACGGTCTGCGTCAGCGCCGAGGTCTCCAGGCGGCCCGCGAACGTCGTCCCGAGCGGCGCGCTCATGAGGAAGGAGAGAGAGGCGGCGATCCCGGCCAGCGAGAGCGTCGCGAACCACCGCCGCGTCGAAGGCGCGAAGGCGTCCAGCAGGACGATGAGTGAACCCGCGGCCGCCAGCGCGATTTCCGGCGCAATCGCCGCGAGGTCGGCCGGGCCGAACTGGAGGAACGTCTCTGTCATCGGGCCTGCGCCTCGCGCTGGCTGACTGGGAGAATGGGGGACTGGGAGACTGGGAGGTGTGAGGAATGGGATCGGGCGCTCCTCACCCAGCCCCGTCGCCCGGTCCCCCGGTCCGCCGCTTCGCGCCGCTGACTCGCGGATGCGCGGACGGCTTCGATGGAGGGGCCGAGTCGGGAGAGGACGTCGTTGGGCCGGACGCCGATCCAGATCATCAGGAGGACCAGCACGGAGGCGGCGAGGAGCTCGCTTCTGCGGATCTCCGGGATCGCGCGGTTCTCCTCGTGCACGAGCGGGTTCCAGAAGACCCGCTGGACGAGGGAGAGCATGTAGACCGCCGAGAGGATGACGCCGGTCGCCGCCGCGACCGCCCACCACCGGTGCGGCGAGGTCCAGGTGCCGACGAGGATCAGGAACTCGCCCACGAACCCGTTCAATCCCGGCAGGCCGATGGAGGAGAGCGTCGCGACGAGAAAGAGCGCGGTCGTGACCGGGACGATGCCGGCGATCCCGCCGTAGGCCGAAATCTCGCGCGTGTGGCGGCGCTCGTAGAGGACGCCGACGAGGAGGAAGAGCGCGCCCGTCGAGAGGCCGTGGTTGACCATCTGGAGGACCGCGCCGGAGAGGGCGGTCGCCGTGAAGGCCCCGATGCCGACGACGACGAGCCCCAGGTGCGAGACGGAGGAGTACGCGACGAGGCGCTTCATGTCCTTCTGGGCGTAGGCGACGAGCGCCCCGTAGACAACGCCGATGACGCCGAGGACGCCGAGCCACGGCGCGTACCGCATCGCGGCCTCCGGGAAGAGCGGCAGCGCGAAGCGCAGGTAGCCGTAGACGCCGAGCTTCAGGAGCACGCCGGCGAGGATGATGGACCCGGCCGTCGGCGCCTCCGTGTGCGCGTCCGGGAGCCACGTGTGGAGCGGGAAGACCGGGACCTTGATCGCGAAGGCGAGGGCGAAGGCGAAGAAGAGGAGCGCCTGTGTCGAAGCGGCCAGATCCAGGCGCGTCAGGTCGGCGAGCAGGAACGACCATTCCCCCGTCGCGGCGCGGTGGCGCACCGCGAGATACAGGATCGCGAGGAACATCAGGAGACTCCCCGCCATCGTGAACAGAAAGAATTTCATCGCAGCGTAGATGCGCCGCGAGCCGCCCCAGATCCCGATGATGAAATACATCGGGACGAGCATCACTTCCCAGAAGACGTAGAAGAGCGCGAGGTCGAGGGCGGCGAGGCTTCCGAGCATCCCCGTCTCGAGCAGGAGGAACGCGATCGAGAAGGCGCGGACGCTCTTCTCGACGTGGGACACCGAGAAGAGGAGCGACACCGGAGTGAGCAGCGTCGTCAGCAGGATCAGCACGAGCGAGATCCCGTCGATCCCGACCGAATAGGAGATGCCGAGGGCCGGAACCCACCTCAGGACTTCCGTGAACTGGAACCCGCCATGCGAAATGGCGAACCGGGTCCAGAGGGGCACGGAAAGCGCGAATTCCAGGATCGACACGGCGAGCGCGAACCACTTCGCCGCCTTCCCCTGCGACTCGGGAAAGAGAAGCAGCAATGCCGCGCCCGCCGTCGGCAGGAAGATCAACAGCGAGAGGAGGTGCTGGTCGAGGAGTCCGCTCATCCTAGAAGGCTCCGATCACGAAGATCATCAGGGCGACGAGACCCAGAAACAGCGTCAACGCGTAATTGCGGACGTTTCCCGTCTGGAGGAACCGCAGCAGGTCTCCGGCGAGCTCGACGAGGAACGCTCCCGCGTTCAGGATCCCGTCGATGATCAGGACGTCCACAACCTTCCAGAGCATGCGCGCCAGCCAGTCGAAGGGACGGACAAAGAGCAGGGCATAGAGCTCGTCGATGCGGAACTTGTCGGCGACGAGCGCGTAGGCCCCCGGGAACGACTCCGCGATCCGCTCCGCCGGACGACCCTGCTGTTTCACGTACCAGCTCCTGGCGAGGGAGAGGCCCGCCACGGCGGCGGCGACCGAGACGCCCATCAGCAGCCATTCGACGCCGGCGGAGAGGCCGTGCTCGGCGATCTCGCTCGAAGCCAGCGGAAGGAGGATGGGCGAGAGGAATGCCGAGAACCGGTCGGCGTTCTCTCCGAGGACCTTCGGAAGGCCGATCCAACCGCCGATGAACGACAGGATGGCGAGGACCACGAGCGGGACGGTCATCGACGGGGGGGACTCGTGCAGGTGATGTTCCTGCTCGCGCGTGCCGCGGAAATTCCCCTCGAACGTCAGCGACACGAGCCGGAACATGTAGAAGGCCGTCAGCCCGGCCGTGAAGAGGGCGACGCCCCAGAGGACGTACCGCCCGTGCTCGAAGACGCTCCCGAGGATCGCGTCCTTGGAGAAGAACCCCGCGAGCGGCGGGATGCCGGCGATGGCGAGCGTCGCGACGAGGAACGTCCAATAGGTCGTCGGGAGCTTCGACTTCAAGCCCCCCATCTTCCGCATGTCCTGCTCACCCGCCATGGCGTGGATGACGGAGCCCGACCCGAGGAAGAGGCAGGCCTTGAAGAACGCGTGGGTCAGGACGTGGAACATTCCCGCCGCGTAGGCTCCGACGCCGCACGCGAGGAACATGTAGCCGAGCTGCGAGACCGTCGAGTAGGCGAGCACCTTCTTGATGTCGTTCTGCGCCACCGCGATGATGCCCGCGAAGATCGCCGTGACCGCGCCGACGACGGCCACGACGCCCATCGCCTCCGGCGCCAGGCGGAAGAGGACGTTGCAGCGCGCGACCATGTAGACGCCCGCCGTCACCATGGTGGCGGCGTGGATGAGGGCCGACACGGGGGTCGGCCCCGCCATCGCGTCGGGGAGCCAGACGAAGAGCGGCACCTGCGCCGACTTGCCGACCGCCCCGAGGAAGAGACAGAGGCAGACGAGCGTCAGGGCCGGAGCGTACCGGCCGGGGTCGGCGGCGGCGGCCGTGAAGACGCGGTCGAAGTCGAGCGAGGAGAAGAGGGAGAAGAGCCCGAACATGCCAAGCAGGAACCCGAAGTCGCCGATGCGATTGACGACGAAGGCCTTCTTGCCCGCGTCCGCGGCGTACTGCCTCTCGTAGTAGTAGCCGATCAGGAGGTAGGAGCAGAGGCCGACGCCTTCCCAGCCGACGAACATCATCACGAAGTTCTGGGCGAGCACGAGGACGAGCATCGCGAACATGAAGAGGTTCAGGTACGCGAAATAGCGCGCGTAGCCGGCCTCCGTCTCGTCGTGGCGCATGTAGCCGACCGAATAGACGTGGATCCAGAAGCCGACGAACGTCACGAAGGAGGTCATCAGGGCGGAGAGAGGGTCCAGGCGCATCGCGAGGTCGGCCGAGAAGCCGCCGGCCGAGAACCAGGGCGCGATCCTCTCCACGGCGGCGGCGTGGTCCCCCATGAAATAGGGGATGAGCCGCGCGTAGGCCGCGGCCGTCGCGAGGCCGACAGACCCGACGCCGACGGCCGACACGAAGCTCTTCCCCATCCTCTTGCCGGCGAGCCCGTTGACGAGAAAGCCGGCCAGCGGCAGCGCCGGGATGAGCCAGAGCGGAAGGGTCATGCGCCGCTCACCACTTCAGCAGGTTGATCTTGTTCACGTCGATCGTCTCCTTGTGGCGGAAGAGGGCGACGAAGATGGCGAGCCCGACCGAAGCCTCCGCCGCGGCGATCGCGATGATGAAGAAGACGACGATCTGCCCCTCGCGGGTGCCCATGGCCGCCCCGTAGCCGATCGCGGCGAGATTCGCGGCGTTCATCATCACCTCGATCGAGAGGAAGATCGAGATCGCGCTGCGGCGCAGGAGAGCCCCCGCGAGGCCGATGGTGAAGAGCGCTCCCGAGGCCAGGAGCACGTCCCCGAGGGGGATCGAGCCGATCACGAGCGCTTCTCCCTCTGCGCCAGGACGAAGGCCCCGACGAGCGCGGCGAGGAGCAGGATCGAGAGGGCCTCGAAGGGGAGGAGGTACTGCGAGAAGAGGAGGCGCGCGAGCGGAGCGACGTCGCCGGAAACCGCCCCGGACGCGGCCGGGGTGCCCGTTGCCGAGCCGTGCGCCCGGAGCAGGCCGAGCAGCAGGGCGGCGAAGAGGAGGAGCGCGATGGCGGAGAGCCACCGCTGGATCGGGCGCGGGTCCCGCTCCCGCGGCTCCGGGCCGACGTTCAAGAGCATCAGGACGAAGAGGAAGAGGACGAGGATCGCCCCCGCGTAGACGATGACCTGGATCGCCGCGATGAAGGGGGCGGAGAGCATCACGTAGCAGACCGCGAGCCCGAAGAAGGAGACGACCACGGCGAGCACGCTCTTGACCGGGTGGGGGTGGACGACCATCAGCGCGGCGAACAGGATCGCCATCGCCGCGGCCGCGTCGAAAACGACACGTGCAGTCATCGCGCGCTCCTTCCCATCACATCCATCCCAGCGCGACGAGCCCCGCCACCCAGAAGAGGTTCAGAAGCGCGAGCGGCAGGAGCGCCTTCCAGCCGATGCGCATCAGCTGGTCGTAGCGGAAGCGGGGGAGCGTCCAGCGCACCCAGATGAAGACGAGGACGAAGAACAGGGTCTTGACCGAGAAGATCAGGATGGATGCGATCGCCCCGAGGAGGCCGTGCGGATGGAACCCGGGGAGGCTCCACCCCCCGAAGTAGAGCGTCACCGTGAGCGCGCAGGCGACCACGATGTTGACGTACTCCGCCATCATGAACATCGCGAACTTCATCGCGGAGTACTCGGTGTGGTAGCCGCCGACAAGCTCGGCGTCCGCCTCCGGCAGGTCGAACGGGGTCCGGTTGGTTTCCGCGAAGGTCGAGATGAAGAAGACGAGGAAGCCGAGAAACTGCGGCGCGACGTTCCAGCGCGGGAGGAACCCGAGCCACAGCCGTTCCTGGCTCGCGACGATGTCGGGCAGCCTCAGGGACCCCGAGACGAGGATCGCTCCCGCGGCCGCGGTCGTCATCGCGAGCTCGTAGGAGATGATCTGCGCGCTCGACCGCAGGCCTCCGATCAGCGAGAACTTGTTGTTCGACGCCCAGCCGGCCAGCACGATGCCGTACACCGAGAGAGAGGTCAGCGCGAAGACATAGAGGACGCCGATCGAGAGGTCAGCCCCGATCAGGGGGATATCCCGCCCGCCGGCCGGCAGGGTGGCGCCGTAGGGAATCACGGCGAACGTCGTCAGCGCGGAGAAGACCGCGATCCCCGGAGCGAGGACGTAGAGAACCTTGTCCGCGTTCGTGGGAATGACGTCTTCCTTGAAGAAGAACTTGACGGCGTCCACCGGGAGCTGGAGGAGCCCGAAAGGCCCCACGCGGTTGGGCCCGGGCCGGTCCTGGATGAGACCGGCTCCGCGCCGCTCCGCCCAGCCGAGCATCGGAACGACCGTCAGGATCACGCCGAGCGGGATCAGGACCCGGAGCGCGAGGATCAGCCAGTCGACTGCGCTCATCCTGAAGCTAGATCGCCCCGAAGGAGACGAAGTCGCCCTTCTTCATCAGGATGCCGCCCTTCAGCTCCTCCTCGGTCACGCCCGCGTACCCGTTCACTTCCGCCTGTATCTGCCGGCGCAGGTCTTCCGGCGTCCAGTTGCGGTCCCCCCAGCCGAGCGCGACGGCGAGAAGCAGGAGAAGCTCCCAGTGCGCCCGCGCCGGCGGCTTCGGCAGGAACGCGCGATCGAACTTCTGCACGCGTCCCTGGACGTTGGTGAACGTCCCTTCCTTCTCCGCGAGAGACGCCGCGGGAAGAACGACGTCGGCGGCGCGCGTCAACGCGTTTGCGGTCCGCGCCGCGGTGGCCAGCAAGGAGGCCTGGCGCAGGACGGCCACTTTCTGCGGATCGTCCGCCATGCTGGAGAACGAAGCGTCCGCGACGAGGATGACCTCCGGCCGCGCCCTGCCCGACAGGACGTCTTCCAGGCCGTAGCCGCCCGGCAGAGGCGAGAGGCCCATGTCCTTCGCCCCGGAGAAGTTGGGGCCCGCGTGATCCCCCTCGACCCAGGCGGTCTTCGACTTCATCCGGCGAAGCCGCGACGTGTCCACGACCGCGTCGCGGTTGCCGCAGGAGAGGTGGTCCGCGATCTTCCGGAGGAGATAGTTCTCCTCGTTGGAGAGGTTCGCCGAGCCGAGGAAGAAGAGGCCGGCCGGCCCCGTGGAGGCCGCGGTCCGCCGGATCCTCGCGGCGATCTTCTCGACCGCGGCGGGGACGTGAGTTTCCACGACCGCGTCTCCCTCGCGCACGGAGGCCTTCTCGACCTCGCGCAGGTTCAGGCTCTCGGAGAGGAAGCGCCCGTAGTCGCAGATCCAGTAGTCGTTGACCTGCGGGTTCAGGCGCGGCAGGAAGCGGTAGACGATCGAGTCCCGGTTCTCGATCGAGATGTTGCAGCCGATGTTGCAGCCGGGGCAGACCGAGCGCGCCTTCTCCAGGTACCAGACGCGGCTGCGGAACCGGAACTCCCTGACCGTCAGCGCCCCGACCGGGCAGACGTCGGCGGCGCAGCCGGACCAGTCGTTGGCGAGCGGCTGGCCGTCGTGGGTCCAGACGAGGGTTCGCCCGCCGCGGTCGAGGAAGGTCAGCTCCCCGGTGCCGGCGATCTCCTGGCAGAAGCGGATGCAGCGCGTGCACTGGATGCAGCGCGTCATGTCGGCGATGACGTGCGGGCCGATCATCGTGCGGTCGAACCCGGCGTACTGGCGCTTCTTCTCGTCGTAGCGCGAGCGCTGGTCGCCGTAGCCGAAGGAGTTGTCCTGGAGCCTGCACTCGCCCGCCTGGTCGCAGATCGGGCAGTCGAGCGGATGGTTGATGAGGAGGAACTCCATGTTCGCCGCGCGCGACTCGACGACCTTCTCCGTCTTCGTCTTGACGGAGAGTCCGTCCTTCAACGGCGTCGTGCAGGCGGCCTGGATCTTCGGGATCCCCTCGATCTCGACGAGGCACATCCGGCACTGGCCGACGACCGAGAGGCGCGGGTGGAAGCAGAAGTGGGGGATCTCGATCCCGGCGAGCTTGGCCGCCTCGATCAGGTTGATGTTCTTCGGCACCTCGATCGGCTTGCCGTCGAAAAGGACCGTGAAGGTGTCCTTGGGCGGCGCGGCCGGCGCCGCGGGCGCGGCCGGGGGCTGCGGAGGGCTCGCGCTCATGCCGTCACGAGCTCCGGCCGCGAGGCCCCCGGTCCGACGAGGCAGCGCTTCTGCTCGACGTGGTAGCGAAACTCGTCGCGGAACTTGCCGACGGAGGAGAGGACCGGCGCGATCGCGGCGTCCGCGAAGACGCAGATCGTCATGCCGTTGGCCATCTGGTTGGAGATCCTCTCGAGCAGGTCGATGTCCTGGAGGCGCCCCTCGCCGCTCTCGATCCGCGTCAGGACTTTATGGAGCCAGGGAGTTCCCTCGCGGCATGGCGTGCACTGCCCGCACGATTCGTGGGAGAAGAACTTGGCGAGGTTCTGCGCGGCGTTGACGATGCAGGTGTCCTCGTTCATCACGATGATGGCGGCTGAGCCGAGCATCGACTTCTTGGCGGCGAGGCCGTCGAAATCGAGCGGGCAGTCCTCGATCTCCTCCGGCGTGAGCATCGCGGCCGAGGCGCCCCCCGGGATCACGGCCTTGACCTTCTTCCCGTCCTTCATCCCCTGGCCGAAGTCCGCGCCGAAGAGGAGATCCTTCATCTGCAGCCCCATCGCGGCCTCGTAGACGCCAGGACGGTTGACGTGCCCGGAGAGGCAGTAGAGCTTGGGGCCGCTGTTCTTTTCGTTGCGGCCGATCTTCACGAACCACTCGGCGCCGCGGTTGACGATGTGGACGACGCAGGCGAGCGTCTCGACGTTGTTCACGATCGTCGGGCATCCGAAGACGCCCCAGACGGCGGGAAACGGCGGCTTGATGCGCGGCTGTCCGCGCTTCCCCTCGAGGCTCTCGATCAGCCCGGTCTCCTCGCCGCAGATGTAGGCGCCCGCGCCGCGGTGGACCGTGACGTCGAGGGCATAGCCGGAGCCCAGGATGTTCTCTCCCAGGAAGCCCTTCGCGTACGCCTCCTCGATCGCCTTCACCAGGATCCGCGCGCCCAGGTAGAACTCGCCGCGGATGTAGATGTAGGCGCTGCGGCACTTGATCGCGTAGGAGGAGAGGATGATCCCCTCGATGACCTGGTGCGGGTCCTCTTCCATCAGCAGCCGGTCCTTGAACGTGCCGGGCTCCGATTCGTCCGCGTTGCAGAGGAGATAGACCGGCTTCCCCTTCGTGTCCTTCGGGACGAATCCCCACTTGACTCCCGTCGGGAACCCCGCGCCGCCGCGCCCGCGCAGCCCCGACTTCTTGACCTCGTCGGTCAGCCTCTCCGGGGTCCAGCCGCCGGTCAGGACGGTGCGCAGGGCCGCGTAGCCCCCGTCCGCGATGTACCTCTCGATCGAGCGCGAGTCCTTCCTCCCGACGCGCGCGAGCAGGACCTTCTCGCTCATCTCAGGCGTCCGCCGAGAGCCTGTCGAGGAGAGCGTCGAGCTTCTCCTCGTCCATCGGCTCGTGGTACGTGTCGTTGACCATCATGGACGGCGCGCGGTCGCAGCCGGCGATGCACTCGACCTCGACGACCGTGAATTTCCCGTCCGGGGTCGTCTGCTCCAGCTCCACACCCAGCCGCTTCGTGCACCGCTCCATCAGGCGTCCCGCCCCGGCGAGGTGGCAGGAGATGGAGGTGCAGAACTGGAGCAGGTTCCTTCCGACCGGGCGCAGGTTGTACATCGTGTAGAAGGTCAGCACCCCGTCCACGTGCGCCGGGGACAGCTCGAGGAGGCGCGAGACCTCCTCGGCCGCCTCCTTCGAGATCCAGCCGAACGTCTCCTGGGCGACCCAGAGGACGGAAAGGAGCGCGGCCTGCCGGGTGGGGTAGCGCTTCAGGATCTCCTCGATCCGGGCGAGGGCCTCCGGCGGGAACCTGGCCGGCTGTCCGGATCCCTGAACGCCGTAGCGTCGGCCGCTCACCAGTCGAACGCTCCCTTCCTCCAGAGGTACGCGTACCCGACGGCGAGCACCGCGAGGAAGACGAGCATCTCGACGAAGAGCGCCGCGGCCGCCGTGCGAAAGACGACAGCCCACGGGTAGAGGAACGCGATCTCGACGTCGAACAGGATGAAGACCATGGCCACGACGAAGTAGCGGATGGAGAGGCGCTTGTGGGAGGCGTCGATCAGGGGAACGCCGCTCTCGTAGGTGTCGAGCTTGCGGCGCGTCGAAAGCCTCGGGCCGAGCAGGTAGGAGAGAAGCAGAATCACGCCGGCGATCCCGGCGGCAACGACCATGAGGAGGAGAACGGGCAGGAAGCTCTCTGCCATGGCTCCTGTGGACTTTTTCACAAGGATCGAGGGCAGTCAACGTGAAGACAAATCAGGGAGACGGTTAGGATCGCAGAGACATGGCGCGAGTGACTGCGGCGGTTCCGTTCCGGCCGGTGGCGCTGGTGCCCGCGTACCAGGCCGCGGAAACGGTCGGGCCGGTCGTTGGAGGCCTGCTGTGTCACGTGCCGCGGGTCCTGGTCGTCGACGATGGCTCGACGGACGCGACCGGAGAGCGCGCGGTGGAGGTGGGCGGAGAAGTCCTGCGCCTTCCCGAGAACGGCGGGAAAGGGAGCGCGATCCGCGCCGGCCTCGCGCGCCTGCTCTCGACCGACGCCACGCACGTGGCCTTCGTGGACAGCGACGGGCAGCACGACCCGGGAGACCTGGCCGCGCTCCTGGAGGCCGCCAGAGACGGAGACGACTTCGTCATCGGATCCCGAATGGCGCGGCCCGAAGAGACTCCCGCGGTGCGCTACCGGACCAACGAGATCGGGAGCCGCATCCTTTCCCGGATGACGGGCCACGACGTCGAGGACGGCCAGTCCGGCTACCGCGTGATCTCGGCCGATCTGCTGCGCCGGCTCGATCTCAACTCGCGCGGCTACATGATCGAGACCGAGATCCTGCTCAAGGCCGCGCGCCACGTGCCGCGGTTCCGCCACGTCCCGGTGAGCGCGATCTACGGGGGGCCCTCGCATTACCGGCCGTTCGTGGACACCTGGATCATTTCGTGGGGGGCGGTGTACTACAAGGTGTTCGAGTGCGACTGAAATGGTCTTGACTCCAGAGGAGCGACTGATCTCCCTCGCTACAATGCGCTCTTCATGTTGCCGAAGATCACGCCACTCCGAGTTCTCGGCCGGGCGCCGCGGGTCCTCACCATCGACGTGGAGGATTGGTTCCACGTCTGCGGAGACGATTACTACTCCGACCCGAGGCGCTGGAGCGGATTCCCGCCGCGGATCGAGAGGACTCTCCTCGCGGTGCTCGACCGGCTGGAGCGGGGCGGGCACCGGGCGACTCTCTTCTTCCTGGGGTGGATCGCCGGGCGGTACCCGGATCTCGCGCGGGAGGCGGCGCGGCGCGGGCATGAGATCGGCGTGCACGGCGATCTCCACCGGCGGGCCGACGAGATGAGCCGCGCGGAGTTCCGGCGAGACCTGCTGCGGGCGCGGGACCGGATCGAGGGAGCTTCGGGAAAGCGGGCCCTCTCGTACCGGGCCGCGGAATGGTCCATTCGCCATGCCGGCCAGGACGCTCTGGGAGTGCTCGTCGAGGAAGGGTTCCACTGCGACGCGTCCATGACGGCGGTCCCCCCGCTCGGGCGGGCGGAGAACCCGCCGGGAGCGCACCGGATCGAGATCGGCGGCGGATCGCTCGTCGAGGTGCCGCCGCTGACGGGGCGCGGTTTTGGCCGCACGATCCCGATGGGAGGAGGATGGCCCTTCCGCATGTTTTCCGCCGCGAGGCTTCGGCGCGAAGAGGACAGGTTCCGCGACGCCGGGCTCCCCGCCGTCTTCACGTTCCATCCCTGGGAGTTCGACGCGGAACACCCGGCGATGGAGGCGCTGGATCCGCTCGTGCGGCTCGTCCACTTCTACAACCTGCGCGGGCTGCCGGAGCGCTTCGAGCGCTGGCTCACGGCGGACCGCTGCGTCGCGCTCGCGGACGTGCTGCCGCGGCTCGACGCTTGAGCGTCCGTTCTCCGAAGCCCGAGATGAGCGAGCCGAGCCGATCTCCCGCCTTCCTCTTCCCGGGTCAGCTCGCGGAATTCGTGGGGATGGGCCGGGACTTCCACGACTCGGACCGGGAGGCCCGCGAGCTCTTCGCCCTGACGTCGGAGAAGTGCGGCCTCGATCTCGAGAAGATCCTCCTCTCCGGGCCGGAGCGGACCCTGGGCGAGAACCTCGCCGCGCAGGCGGGCGTCTACCTCGTTTCGACGCTCGCCGCCCGGGCGCTCGCCCGAGAGGGAATCACGCCGGCGGCGACCGCGGGCTACAGTCTCGGCAATTACGCGGCCCTCTCCGCGGCCGGAGCGATCTCCTACTCGGAGGGGCTGGACGTCCTGATCGCCGTCTGGCGGGAAACCGAGCGGCTCGGAATCCGGGGCGCGATGGGCGCCGTCGTGGGCGCGCGGAGAGAAGCCGTGGACGCCGTCTGCCAGGAGCTGCGCGGCTGGGGTCTGCCGGTCTGGATCGGCAACGTCAACTCGAGCACCCAGTTCGTCCTGACCGGAACGGAGCCGGCCGTGGCGGCCGCGCTGGAGACCCTCGCGCCGCGAGCCTTGAGCGTCCTCGCGCTGACGATGAGCTGGCCGATCCACAGCGAGCTGATGGAGCCGGTCGCGGCGGCCGTCGCGCCGGTCGTCGTCGCCTGCCGCTCGATCCGGGATCCGGTCGTCCCCTACTACGGACCGGACGGGAACAGGGAATCGACGGCGGCGGGGGTCGCCCGGCTCCTCGGCACAGAGTTCTGCCATCCGACCCTGTGGAACGCGACCGTCGGCGCGATGGTCCGGGACGGGCACCGCGTGTTCCTCGAGGCCGGCCCGGGGCAGATGTTGTCGAAGTTCGCGAGGTGGATCGACCGGAGCGTGACGTGCCGCCCCGCCGGGACCCTCGAGGCCATCGGGGATCTGTCGCGTATATTGCCCCGAGACTCATGATGTCGAAAGCCGTCCAAGGTCCAAGGTCCAAGGTCCAGGGGGGCGTTGACCTTGGACTTTGGGCTTTGGACTTTGGACTCGCGCCGTGAGAACGGCGGTCGTCACCGGCGGCTCGCGGGGAATCGGCCTGGCGATTTCGCGGGAGCTCGCCGCCGCGGGAAACCGGATCGTTCTCACGTGCCAGAAGGACCTCGCGCGCGCGGAGGCGGCGGCCGGGGAGATCCGCGGCGGCGGCGGCGACGCGCACGCGGTCCGCGCCGATGTCCGGGACCCGGCGGCCGTCAAGGCCCTGGCGGAACGCGTCGCGAAGGACTTCGGCGGCGCGGACATCCTGATCAACAACGCCGGCATCATCAAGGACGCCCTCTTCCCGTTCCTGAGGGAGGAGGACTGGGACGCTGTCATGGACATCGACCTGAAGGGGGCCTTCCGGATGACCAAGTCGGTCGTGCGCGGGATGCTGCACAAGAAGTGGGGGAGGATCGTCAACATCGTCTCGGTCAGCGGCATCTCGGGGCACGTCGGCCAGACGAACTACTCCGCCGCGAAGGGGGGCCTGATCGCCTTCACCAAGGCGCTCGCTCTCGAGATGGCGACGCACGGCATCACCGTCAACGCCGTCGCGCCCGGCCTCGTGGACACGGAGATCATCGCGCATCTGAAGGAGGAGCCGCGCCGGGAGTTCCTGCGCCGCATTCCGCTGGCCCGCTTCGGCAGGCCCGAGGAAGTCGCCGCCGTCGTCGCGTTCCTGGCCTCCGAGAAGGCGTCCTATGTCACCGGGCAGGTCTGGAGGGTGGACGGGGGGATGGCGTGAAGATGTGGTAGGTGGTAGGTGTTAGGTCGCAGGTGGTAGGGGAAGCACGACCTAATCCCTACCACCTACCACCTTCCACCTACCACCTTATAATCGGAATGAAGGAGACTCCATGAGTCGCGAAGATCTGGCGCCGCGCGTGAAGGACCTGATCGTGCGCCGCCTGAAGCTCGACATCGACCCGGCCACGATCCAGAACGACGTCCCTCTCTTCGGCGAGGGGCTCGGCCTCGATTCGATCGACGCGCTGGAGCTCGTGCTCGGCCTCGAACAGGAGTTCGGCATCAAGGTCGAAGACGAGGAAGTCGGAGTCAAGGCCTTCGCCTCCGTGGACGCCCTCTGCGACTTCATCGAGCAGAAGAAGAGCGCTTGAGGCCGCCCGAGCTTCCGCACGCCTACCCGTTCCGGTTTGTCGAGACGGTCCTCGAGCCGCGCAACGAGAACTTCTCACGCGGCACGGCGCGCGTCGCCGTGTCGGCCAACGGACGGGCGGCGGCGGGGGAAGAGTGGCAGTCCCCGCTCCTGCTGGCGGAGGCGATCGCGCAGTCGGCGCTCCTGCTCGAGGGGGGCGATCCGGAGATCGGCCGAACCGGATTTCTCGCGGGAATCGACGGCTTCGAGGTCGCCCGGGCGCCGCGCGCCGGGGAGACGCTCGAGGTGCGGGTGCGCCTGGCGGCCCGCTTCGGCGCGGTCGTGAAATTCGACGGCGAGGTCTTCTGCGGGGCGGAATCCCTCGCGCGGGGGAGCGTCCTCGTGCGGCAGGGCGCCGCCCCCGCGTAGCGAAAGGATCGTGGCGCCCCATGGCGACCGAGATCGGAGCGAGCTACGCGTGCACGAACGAGCCGCCGCACCGCTTCGCGCTCGGCGAGCGGCTGCGCAACGCAAACGGGATCCTCGCGACGCTCCGCCGGCTGGACGCCCCCTATCCGCCACGCCAGATCTTCATCACGAACCGCGAGATGAAGATGGGTTACGACGATGTGTTCAAGTCCTGCTACGTCTGCGTGGATCAGGGGAAGAAGGAGAACGCGATCGCCCTTCCCAAGGCCGATCTCGAGGCCGGCCTGCCGCCCGCGTGAGCTCGGGCACGCGGGCGGGTCAGGTTTCAAGTTTCAAGTTTCAGGTTTCAGGGAGGAGTGGGTGCTATGATGGCGCGCTCCCGAAGGGGAACAACAGAATGATGCCGGGAGCCGAGTCGGAACCGGAGGCGGGTCCCTACCTGGATCGCCTCGTGGAATTGCGCGTCTTCGGGCGAAAACCCATCTCCGTCGTGCCCGCTTATTCGACAGACGAGAGCGCCGCGGAGCTCGTCATCGCCCGCCTGAACCGTCCGCCGCTGCGGTGGATGAGCCTGAGAGACGGCGATGCGTGGACCTTTCACTGGCGCAGCCCCGCTGTCGGGGTCCTCGCGGATGATTCCACGGCCGCCCGCTACGCGAAGCTCGTCTCGTCGAGCGCCCCGACGCGTCCCCTCGCCATCTGCCGCGCGGCGCTGAAGCTCGTGACCGCTTCCAGCCCGTATCGGCCGGAAACTGCCGCGGGCCCGGGCCCTCCCGAGGCGTCCCGCTAGGTCGCGGGGCCGGGCAGGGAAATCCTCTTCAACTTCCTGTTGGTCAGGATCCGGAGCGTGGCGCCCGGCTTGAGCAGGCCCGCGTTCTCCAGGTGCGTCAGCCATTCCTTGAGAGTCAGGCGGGCGCTGTAAACGGTCTCCGAGGGGGGAGCGACGCTCGTCGCGGCGACGTTCTTGGAGTTCACGCGGGCTCCTTTCTTGGCGTTCATGGAAGATCCTCGGCGCGGGCGGGGAAGCTCAGTAACTGCCACGGCCGCCCCGGAATCCGCCGCCCCCGCCGCCGCGGTTGCCGGAAGACTCATTTCGCGGACGCGCCTCGTTGACGGTCAGGGCGCGCCCATTGATTTCCTTGCCGTTCAAGGCGCTCATCGCCGCGGTGGCCTGGGCATTGTCGGAGAACTCCACGAACCCGAACCCCTTAGATCGGCCCGTGTCGCGGTCGGTGATGACCTTGGCCGAGTCGGGCTCCCCGAACGGGGTAAAGAGCTCGCGCAGCTCGGCTTCGTTGGTGTCGTAGGAGAGGTTGCCCACGTAGAGTTTCATCGGACCCGCCCTTCGCGCCGGCGCGGCCGGCACATCCTCCGGCCTGACAAGAACACGTGAACGGCCGCCGGCGGAACGGTCACGCCACCCCGTTTTCTGGACCGTTCGGATTTTGGCAGACCGGGTCCGACAAAAGGCGAGCGAACGAGGACAAAGACAGTATATCAGGTCCGCCCGTCTCCGTTCCTGCCCCGTCGTCCCCGGCAGCCTCAGGGCCGGATTGGGCGTCGGTCTCCCCTCTTCACGGAGACCCGCGCCGGTTCCTGTCGCCGAGCCCCCGCATGCGAAGCCAACGGGTGCCAAGTCTTCAGTTTTTCGGACCGGCGAGGCCGGGGAACAGCATGCCTGAGACAGTCACGATCGGCGTATCGATCGGGAATCGCCGTCGCCGCCTTCGTCCCCTCCCAATGTCGGTCGAGATGTCGAGACATGTTTTCGATCACGTCCGGGGCCGTCGGCGGCTCGCTCCCGTCGGGCGCCTTCGTGACAGAGCCGGGGAGTTCGGCGCTGGAGTTCTTGACCCATCTCGTCCACCCCGTCGCGCTCGCCTCCGCGGGCTCCCCTGGACCGGCTGGCCGCCTCGGTTGCCGGCAGGCTGGGAAGGCGAGCTCGACGCCCTCTTCCTGTATTGTTTCCGGACATCCCGTGGGCGCTGCTCAGGCGTTGGTCGCCGCTTGAATTCGCCCCCTCCACGGGCCTCGCCGTCCGTCCCACGCGGGCTCTGGAAGTCCCCGGCAGGGACGGGGCGGTCGAGCCTCTCGGCCGCGGAAGAGTCGTGGGAGAATCCGAGTCGAGAAATTTCTCCCGTTACCCGTCAGCGTCGAAATGAGTGGTCATATCCCCTTTTCCCCCAACGGATAGCCATCGACGTGGCCCTGGAGGAGTACGGGCGGGACCAATTTGAGACGAACGTCTAATTGACAAAGCGCGCCGGCGATGGTTCCATGAAAGAAGACACGAAACCGCGCGAAAGCCAGAGACACAGGTCCGACTCGCATCCGATCTTGACCGGGAGACGAGGGCCGCGACAGACGGAAGATGGCATTTGCCTCTCGGAGCCCTTAACAAACATATGCAAAAGAACTCGCGGCACGCGGCGGGCGCAGGGCGCGCAAGCGCTCGTCCCGGTGCGAAACACTTCCTGATCGGGGTCTTTGCCCTCGGCGTGGGTCTGACCGCCGCCTTCTCGATGGCGTTCAGCGGCGGGCCTGTCGGTTCTCTTCGCCCCTCGATCAACCCGAGAGTCAGGTTCCGGGATCCCTCGATCGTCTCGGTCATCGGCGCGGCCTTCGTCAAGAACATCGGCATGGCGAGCCACGGCGCCGGAGCGATCTCGAACCTCGCAATCCCCGCAACCGGCGGCGTCGCGGCCGGCGACAGCATTCTCGTGGCCTTCGTGGCCTCGCCCGCGGCCGGGGCGGTGAGTTGCGCCGATACCGCGGGCAACGCCTACGGCGTCGATGCGGACCAGAGCAATGACAACGGTGGTCGCGTCGTCATCTGCTCGGCGCACAACGTCAAATCCCTGGCCAATACCGACACCATCACTGTCGCCTTCCCGTCCAGCTCCAGCGGGGCGGCCGCGAGCGCCAACGAGTTCTCCGGGTTGACAGCGGCCCCTCTCGACCGGAAGGCGACGGCCACCGGAAACACGGCTGCGCCGAATTCGGGGAAGACCCCGACGACCTCCCAGGCCGACGAGCTGCTCTTCGGGGCGATCTGGTTCAGCGGGTCGAACTCGGCGGCGCTCGGCGCGCCCGGTCCCGGCTACGCCCTCACCAACCCTGTCATCACGACGGGCAAGGGCCTGGTCTCGCAGTACAACGCCGTCACCTCGACCGGCTCGTACCACGCAGAGGGGACCCTGTCGAGCGCCAACCAGTGGGCGGCGGCCATCGCCACGTACAAGGTCGCCGGGGGCACGCCGCCGACGAACACACCGACGATCACCCCGCCGAGAACGCCCACGCGCACGCCGACGATCACCAGGACGAGGACGCCGACGCCGACCATCACCCCGACCAGGACGCCGACGCCGACGAAGACGCCGCCCGGACCGACCGCGACGCGCACGCCGACGACGACGCTCACCAGTACGCGAACCGTGACCAGCACGAGGACGCCGACGCCGGCGGCAACGGCCACCAGGACCCCCACGGGCGCTCCCGGCACGCCCACGCCGACGAGGACGAGCACTCCCACTCCGACGAGAACCCCGACGGGCACGCCCGGGTCCGGGACGCCCACCCCGACACCGACGAGGACGCCGACTCCCAATGGGACCCCGCCCTCGTGCATCGTGACCCGCGTTCCGGCTCCGCCTTCGATCCCGCCGGACCTGGTCTGGGTCGAAGACGGGATCCCGTTGGGAGGCACGCCCACCGGTCCCGTGTGGACCTGGAGCTCAGCGCAATGGGCCAGCGGCTCGCAGTCGCACATCGAGCCTTCGGCGGCGGGCGTCCACGAACACGGATTCGACATCGATCCTCACGGGCCTTACTACTACACCGGCGGGATCTACATCACCGAGACCGACAGGCTCGTCACCTACGTCCTGCTCGACCCCTGCGATCTCCCTCGCGAGATCATGCTCACCTGGAGGATCTGGGACGGGTCGGAACACCGCGCCTTCTGGAGGACCGACGGGGCTGGAGACCTGGTCGGGCGTCCCGCCGTGAAAGTCGGTCCAATTCCCCCCGCGGGCGTCTGGTCCCGGCTGGAAGTCGACCCGATCGCGATCGGCATGGACTGGCACGTGGCCTGGGGAATGACCTTCACGCTTTACGATGGCCGCGCCTGGTTCGATCACTCCGGGAAGGCGTCCGCCGACGGCTCCGCACTCCTCTCCAGCGTGAGTCTGAGCTCGACGACCGTCGTGGCCGGATCGAGCACGTCGGGAACCGTCACGCTGACCGGTCCGGCTCCGGCCGGCGGCGTCACGGTGACCCTGACCAGCTTCGACGAGGCGGTCGCCAACGTCTCGCCTTCCAGCATCACGTTCGCTCACAACGAGGTCTCGAGGCCCTTCACGGTGACGACGAACCTCGTCCTCTCGGACTCGGTCGTGACGATCGAAGCCGAAGACGGCGATTCCGACTGGCGGGACGCCGACCTCACGGTCCTCAAGGGGGCCCTGCCTCCGCCCGACCTGGCGAGGATTACCCTCGACCTGCCGAGCATCATCGGCGGCTCGACGGGGCACGGAACCGTCACGTTGACGTCTCCCGCGCCATCGAACATCGTCGTCGCGTTGACCACCGACAGTCCCAGTGTCCTCCTTCCCTTTCCTCCGAGCGTGACCGTGCCGGCCAACGCCGTCTCGGCGGCGTTCAGCTTCGGCACCGCGGCCGTCTCGGCCGGCGTGTTCGGGAACATCTCCGCCCACTACGTCGCCGTGACGAAGACCTGTACGGTGGGCCTGACACCGTCCGGCATATCCGTTTCCGTGGTCACGCTGTCTCCGACCGTCATTTCGGGCGGCAGCACCTCACTGGGGAGCGTCACTCTGACGGCGCCGGCTCCTCCGGGCGGTGCGATGGTCGCGCTTTACAGCGACAGCTCGGCCGCGTGGCCCATACCGGACCCGGCGCATTTTGGCCGCGTCGATCCTCTCTGGGTCGGGATCGGACAGGGGTCGGTGACGACGACCTTCCTCGTCGTTTCGGTCTTCGTCGAGAGCGACACCCCGGTCACGATCACGGCCAACTACGCGGGTTCGACGGCAACGAGGCACCTGACCGTCCAACGCCCGGTCTTCCCGAGTCCGATCCCCCGGACGGTGGTTCGCGGAGGCTCCGCTCTGCGCCTGCGGGTCTGCGATTCGCGGGATTGCACTTCCGTGCTGACCTGGCGGCGAAGGGTCCTTCTCCGACGCGGTCGGCCGCAGAGGTAAACGAGGGGTTGATGTCCGCGGCGTTGCCGTCGGACGTCGGCGAAAGAGCTCGACGCCTCTGACCGGAGGAGTCTCGGGACCACGAACCCCCGGGTTAGGGGCAGGACGGGAAGGCGGAAGTGTCCTGGATGGGCTGGAAAGCGGTGCCGAGTGGATTGGTGTAGGTCGTCGTCGCGCCGGTCTGGGTATCGGTGACGGACGTGACGACGCGGACGTCGGTCAGCCCGCCGGCGAAGGTCCAGTAGCTGGCGTTCACGGCGCATCCGTTGACGACCTTGATGACCATCTCCACGTTGTTGGGGCTGAAGAACCAGAAGTAGCCGGTATCGCCCGTCAGGGAAGCGGCCTGGCCCGAGCCCGTGGCGCCCGCCGCTGTCGTCCATTGGGTCTGCACCTTGAAACGGCCGCTGTTCAAGCAGAGCGTCGTCGCGTTGACGACGCAGGGGGCGTCAACCGCGGAGGGACGGGCGAGTGGGAGCCCCGGTCCCGGGTGTTCGGACTGCGCCGGCCGCGCGGCGGCTGAGGGGAGATTCGCCGCCTCTGCCCCTGGATCGAAGACGGCGGACGCGAGGAACGTGCCCGTGTCCTGAATCGGCTGGAACGGGTGGCCCTGAGGGTTGTGGTAGGTCTTGGAGAGTCCGGTCTGGGCGTCCAGGACCGTCATCGCGACATCCACGTCCGTCAGTCCCCCGGCGAAGACCCAGAAACGCGAGTTGACCGCGCGGCCGTCCACGACCTTCACGATCATCTCGACATTGCCGGAGGTGAAGAACCAGAAGTAGCCGGTGTCGCCCGTCACGGCGACCGCGCGGCCCGCTCCCGAGCTGCCGTCCGACGTCATCCAGGTCACGCCGACGTTGAAGCGCCCGCCGTTCAAGCAGAGCGTCGTCGCGCTCGGCGTGCAGGTCGCGACATTGACCGCGACCTGCCGTGTCGCGGCGCCGACGGCGAGCTTCAACAAGCAGCCGGTAGAGCACCCCAGCGAGAAATGCATGGGGCCCAGGACCTGCGTCGCCGTGCTTCCGAGCGTCGTGTCTCCGGAGGGGGAGCCGAGGGACCATTGCGCGCCGGGGAAGGGCGTGCCCGGCGGCGGCGCCGGTTCTTCATCGAAGAGGTAGTACGTCGTTCCCGCCGACAGGTAGTAGGTCCCGGCGAAGAAAGCCGCCGCCTGCGTCCGGGAGGCGTCGAGGTAGACGCCGATGGACGGGTTCGCGATCCAGTCGATCACGGTCAGCGGATGCGAGACGGTCTGCGAGGCGGGAGCGCCGCCCTCGGTGTAGTTGTACTTGAGGGAGATGCAATAACTGCCCGCCAGGCTCGGGGCCGTCACGGAGGCGAGGCCCCCGGCCGCCAGGAAGGAAGCCGCCAGAGGGTTGGGCGGCACCGCCGGCGGCGCTCCGCATGCTCCGGGAACGATCAGGGAGTCGACCGAACCGAGCGTCGTCGTCGGCGCTTTCACCATCTCGTTGGACACGAGGAACGGGCTCGACCGGACGACGGGGTTCGGCGTCGAAAAGGCCGCGACGAGACTCGAAGTGAGCGAGACGGCTCCCGAGGCGGTCGCCTGATAGCCGCCGGGGAACGTGATCACCAGCGTGAATCCGACGGCGCCGTTGGGCACCGGGACGATCACCCCCGACGTGTTCGCCGGCGGCCCGGAGGGAAGGTTGAACGACCAGCCGAACGACGCCTCGGAGACGTTCCCCTTCGAACCGCTGGCGTCCGCGTTGGCTCCCGTGGGGAGGGTCAGCGTGCCGCCGGCCTTCGAGCAGGTTCCGGCGAAGCCCGAGTACCCCGCGATCGCGGCCTGCGGGCAGGAGACCGGGAGAGCGGCGGAGATGTAGGTGTTCGTGCTCGTGCCGAAAGAGTTCGCGCTCCGGAGCGCGAAACGGTAGCTCCCGGAGGCGGGCGGACTGGCCAGTCCGAGGCTCTGGCGGCAGTTCGCTCCCGAGCGGATGTTCCCGGCCACGACGCCGTTGGGGTCGCAGGGGAAGTAACCGGTCACCGTTCCCTCCTCGGCCTTGGTCCCGGTTTCGTCCGCGGCGAAGGAGCTCACATAGTTGAAATCCCAGAAGACCGATGTCGCGCCCGAGGAAATGTCCTTGAGCTGCCAGCGGTCACCGTAGTAATTGGCGCCGTCACCGCGCGCGCCGGCCGAGAGGTTCGTGCCGAGGGCGTCGGCAAACGGGGGCGAGCTCGGGATGCCGCTCGATTGCCAGACGAAATGGCGCAGGGTGGAGTCGGTCGGCTGGATGCTCCATGTCCTGCCCAGCGGGTCGGTCGTCTGCGTCGAATCGGGGATCTCGCCGAGGTCGCCCTCGTACTCCCAGGTCCCGAGGCCGAAAGTGAACCGCGAGTGGCCGTCGTCCCGGAGTCCCCCGCAGCCGTAGCTCTGGGCGATGCACTGCCCCGAGACCATTCGAACCAGCGCGTGGCTGCCCGATGCCGAGATGTTCGTGATCGTATTGCAGTCGGCCAGGACGTAGTATCCGGTGTCGGAGGGGGGAAGGCCGCCGGAGCACTTGGAAACGGCCTGGATGTGCCCGCCCGCGAGCGCGGCGCTGTCGAGCCAGAAGAACCCGAACTCCGTCTGTTGCAGAACGTAGGGTCCGCTGTAGATCGGCGGGACTCCGGTGATCCCCACGATTCCGCCGGTGTCGACCGTAACGCTCTGCGCCGCCAGGACCGCGGGGAGAAGGAGGAGCAGCGCGAAAGGCAGACCTCTTCTCATGCGGCCCTTTTTTTCGCTCTTTTCATCTCATCTTGTCCCACGGTTTGACAGATCCGGGTTCCGTTCCGAAGGGGGCATTCTAACATCCGGAGGCGAGGCCTCGGGTACGGCCTCTCGGCTCAGTCCCTCACGAACTGGATCGCGTAGGGCACCTGGGGACAGCCGGCGATCGCGGCCGTCCGGTCGGGACTGATGGAAAAGCCGTTCTTGTCCAGGACGAGCTTCCCGCGGTCGGAGGTCATGCACGGCAGGCCGTACTGGAGAATGGCGACCCCGGTGCCGACGTCCGCGCGCAGGCGCAGCGGGCTTGCGGTGGGGTGTCCTTCCGGCGGCACGAAGTCGGCGGTCACCACGCATCCCGACTGCGACACGACCACTCTTCCGGAGAGGACGCCGCCGGATTTCGGTCGGAGAAGCCAGCCGTAGTTGCCGGGGACCCATCGTCCGCCGCAGGCGGAGGACTCGTTGGGAAGCCAGAGCGCGGTCGCGCTGCGGTAGGCGTCGTCGTTGCTCGCGAGCTTGACGTCGATCTCGCGGCGGAGCTGCCGGTACATCCCGGCGTCCCGGAGCATCCGGAAGTAGTTCTCGGTGAAGTAGAGCGGGTAGGAGTAGAAGGCGGCGCGGTAGCTCTGCATCGCCTCGGCGCGCCGGCCCAGGTGCTCCTCCGCCTCCCCGATCGTGTTGTGGAACGAACCCTGGTACCGCGGGTCCTTGCGGCAGGATTCCGTCTGGTCGCACTTCGCGAGGGCGGCCTGCGAGACGGCCAGGGCCTCCTCCCACCGCTGCCGGTCGATGAGATTGCGCCCCCGGGCGTCCATCCGCGCGAAGGAGTCCGCTTCCGAGGTCGCGCACGCGGCCGCGATCGCGCAGAGGCTCGCCAGGATTGCCCTGCGAGCCCAGGCGCCCGTCGCGTGTCTGTCTCCGCGGGTCCTTGCCATCAGGGGACCGAGGTTATACCCGAGTCGCGACGGAAGTCGAAGGCTGAAGGGCCGCCGAAGTGGCCCGGGACGCCGCGCCCCCGTCCCGGAAACAGGCCGCGTTTCAGGCCCGAGCGCAGGAAGGCGATCGCGCGGCGGACGGAGTCCTCGAGACCGCGGCCGAGCGCGAGGTTGGCCGCGACGGCGGAAGAGAGCGTGCAACCGGTTCCGTGCGTGGCGCGCGTCGGAATTCTCGGATTGACGAACTCGCGGAACCGTCGGCCGTCGTAGAGGAGGTCGCTCACCCGTCGGCCGCGGGCGTGCCCTCCCTTGATGAGAACCGCTCCGGCGCCCGAATCGGCGATGGCAAGGGCGGCTTCCCGCCGCTCCCGGTCGTCGCGGATCGGGAATCCGCAGAGGACCTCCGCTTCGGGGAGGTTCGGCGTGACGAGATCGCAGAGCGGCAGGAGCTCCGCGGCGAGAGCCTTCACGGCCGCCGCGGAAAGCAGGCGCGTTCCCGACGTCGCGACCATGACCGGATCGAGAACGACGTTGCTCGCGCGGTGGCGGCGCAGCCCCTTCGCCACCGCGCGGACGCGTTTCTCGTCCGGAAGCGCTCCGATCTTGACGGCCGACGGCGCGAGGTCCGGAAAGACCGCGTCCATCTGTCTCCGGATGAACGCGGGGGAGAGCGGCTCGATGCCGGAGATCCGCCGCGTGTCCTGCGCGGTCGCGCCGACGAGGACCGTTGCGCCGTAGACGCCGTGCGCGGCGAAAGTCAGCAGGTCGGCCTGGATGCCGGCGCCGCCGCCGGAGTCGGACATCGCGATGGTGACGGCGCAGACAGGACGCACGCGGCGCTCGCTCATGGGACAGCTGGGAAGGATAGCCCCGCTTTCAGCGGACGGGAGTCCGTTTCGTGTTCGGCGGGAAGACGTCAGAGACACAGGATGAGCCGCAGGGCTGCGAGTGGTGGGACGCGATCGGCGCCGGTTCGCCGGAGGAGAAGCCCTGAGGCTCCTCCGGCTTTGCCCGGACTCGGATCGCTCCCGAGACGGGAGGGGAGGCGGTCCTTCCCGGGAACCGCATGAAAGAATAGGCGAACATTTCTCCGGAGGACTCGACATGCACCTCTCCTGGTTGCGCCTCGTCCGTTTCACGCTGCTTCTCTCCCTGGCCGCGTGGCCGCTCGCAGCGTCGGACACGCTGACGCCCTTCGACGTCGCGAGGATCCGAAGCGTGGCGGCCGTCGCCGCCTCGCCGGACGGCTCGCGGGTCGCCTACACGCTCTCGGTGCCGCGGCGCCCCTTCGACGAGGAGGACGGCCCCGCCCGGGCGGAGCTGCACGTCGTCGAACGGGACGGGACGTCGCGCCCCTTCGTCACCGGGGCGGTCGACGTGTCCGGCGTCGCCTGGTCGAAGGACGGGAGGGAGATCACGTTCCTCGCCAGGCGCGGGAAGGACGAGCACCGCTGCCTCTACGCCATCCCGGCCGACGGCGGCGAGGCGCGGCGGATCCTCTGCCACGACTCCGACATCACCTCCTCCAGTTTTTCGCCCGACGGGAAGCGCCTCGCCTTCCTCGCGAGCGACGCGCCGACGCGGAAACAGAGGGAGCTGGAGAAGGAGGGCTTCAACCAGCAGGTGTACGAGGAGAGCGCGCGGCCAGTCCGGATCTGGGTGGGAAGCCTCGAGCCGGGCGGCGCGAAGCCCGTTGCGCTCGAGGTCCCGGGCTCGGCCTCGGAGCTGCATTGGAGTCCCGCTGGAAACCTCCTGGCCGTGGCGCTCGCGCCGACGTCGCTCGTGGACGACGGCTACATGAACCGCCGGATCGCGATCGTGGACCCGGACTCCGGCAAGCTCGTCGCGCGGATCGAGAACCCGGGCAAGCTCGGCCGGATCGCGTGGAGCCCGGACGGGAAGAACCTGGCGTACATCGCCGGCGCGGACAAGAACGATCCCTCCGCGGGCCGGCTGATGGTCGCGCCGTCGGGGGGAGGCACGCCGCGGGATCTGCTTCCCGGCTACGAAGGCCATGTCGCTCAGGCCGCCTGGCGCGACGCCGGAACGCTCCTCTTCCACGGCGACGAAGGCGTCGAGACGGTCCTGGGCGAGGTCTCGATGGACCACCCGGGCCGCGCGAGCAAGCGCGCCATGAGCGTCGCGCTCGGGGCCTTCGATCTCTCCCGCGACGGAAAAGTCGTCGCGATGGCCGCGCAGACCCCGGCGCATCCCTCCGAGGTCTTCATGTGGGCGCTGTCCGAGCGCGCGCCGCGGCGCCTGACGACGAGCAACCCCTGGCTCTCCGCCATGCGCCTGGCGGCGCAGGAAGTCGTGAAGTTCAAGGCGCGCGACGGACTCGCCCTCGAGGGGCTCCTGATTCACCCGCTGGACGCGAAGAAGGGGGAGCGCGCCCCGTTGATCCTGGCCGTGCACGGCGGGCCGGAGGGCCACTACCGCAACGGCTGGCTGACGAGCTACTCGGAGCCGGGCCAGGTCGCGGCGGCGCGCGGTTTCGCGGTCTTCTATCCCAACTACCGCGGCTCGACCGGGCGCGGCGTCGCGTTCTCGAAGATGGGGCAGGGGGACCCGGCCGGCAAGGAGTTCGACGACCTCGTGGACGCCGTGGATCATCTCGTGGCGGCCGGCGTCGCGGACCGCGCGAAGGTCGGCGTCACCGGCGGCTCCTATGGCGGGTACGCGACGGCCTGGTGCTCGACGCGCTACTCCGACCGTTTCGCCGCGGGAGTGATGTTCGTCGGCATCAGCGACCTCGTCAGTAAGGCGGGCACGACCGACATCCCGATGGAGGAGTTCCTCGTTCACGCGCTCCGCTGGCCCTGGGAAGACTGGAAGCTCATGCTCGAGCGCAGCCCGATCACCTATGCCGACAGGTCCCGCACGCCCCTGCTGATCCTGGACGGCAAGGAAGACCCGCGCGTCCATCCGAGCCAGTCGCTCGTCCTCTACCGTTACCTGAAGCAGGAGGGGAAGGCTCCCGTGCGCCTGGTGCTCTATCCCGGCGAAGGGCACGGCAACCGTTTCGCGGCGCACCGCCTCGACTACAACCTGAGGGCGATCCGCTGGATGGAGCATTACCTGAAGGGGCCGGGAGGGGAGCCGCCGCCTTACGAGATCGGGTACGAGGAGGCGGGGCACTAGTTGAGACTGGGGGGACTGGGGGACTGGGAGATGCGCATCGAGCTTCGAGGTTCTCTGGCGGTCGCGTCGCTTCTTGTCGTCGCTTCGCTCGCGCTTGCAGAAGAGCGGCCGCGGATCCGGGAGCTGGGGGTCAAGCCGGGAGTGCTGGCGACCGGGAAGTGGAATGCGATCACGGACGTCGAGGGCGTGCGGGTGGGGCACAGGACCATCGTGGAAGGGGAGTCGATCCGGACGGGCGTCACAGCGATCCTGCCGCATGGCGGGAACCTCTTCCAGAAGAAGGTCCCGGCGGCGGTGTTCGTCGGAAACGGTTTCGGGAAGGCGGCGGGCTTCCTCCAGGTGCGGGAGCTCGGCAACCTCGAAACGCCGATCGTCCTGACCAACACGCTCGCGGTCGGGGCGGCCTTGGACGCCGTCGTGGGATGGACGCTCGCCCAACCCGGCAATGAGCAGGTCCGATCGGTCAACGCGGTCGTCGGCGAGACGAACGACGGCTACCTGAACGACATCCGAGCGCGCCGGGTCGCCGGCAAGGACGTCGTGGCGGCGATCGAGGCCGCGCTGGCCGCTCCGCCGGGCGCCGTCCTCGAGGGGAGCGTCGGGGCGGGGACCGGCACGAGCGCGCTCGGATGGAAGGGGGGCATCGGCACCTCTTCGCGCGTTCTGCCGGGGAGGCTCGGCGGCTACACGGTCGGCGCGCTCGTCCAGTCCAACTTCGGCGGGATCCTGACGATCGACGGCGCGAGGGTCGGCGAGCTTCTGGGGCGCTTCGATTTCAAGGATGACCTCGCGAAGATGCCGCCGGGCGACGGGTCTTGCATGGTCGTGATCGCGACGGACGCCCCGCTGTCCGCCAGGAACCTCGACCGGGTCGCGCGCCGCGCCGTCCTCGGCCTCGCGCGGGCCGGCTCGTACATGGGCAACGGTTCGGGAGACTTCGTGATCGCGTTTTCGACGAAGAATCTGGAGGAGCACGCTCCCGCGAGGCCGACGAGGCAGGTCGAGGAACTGCAGAACGATTTCATGGGCCCGCTGTTTCTCGCGACCGTCGAGGCGGTGGAGGAGGCGATCGACAATTCCCTCCTCAAGGCCACGACGGTGACAGGGAACGGCCACACCGTCGAAGCGATCCCGATCGACCGGCTGAGGGAGATCTTCGCCACGAAGGGCAAGTGATTTTGGATTTCAGATTTTGGATTTTTAGAGTTTGGATTGAGGCACCCTTCGGAATCGAAAATCCGAAATCGAAAATCTAAAATGCGGGATGGCTCTTCCGGGGATGTTCCAGGAGCGCCCGGGTCGCGGGATGGGACGGGTTCTCCAGGATGGCCGGCGGTCCTTCCTCCGCGACGACCCCTTCCGCGAGGATGACGACGCGCTCGGCGAAATCGCGCGCGAAGTCGGTGTCGTGCGTCGCGACGAGGAGCCCGCGCCCCTGCCCGGCGAGCATCTTCAGCGCGTCGCCGAGCGAGCCGCGCCGCGCCGGGTCGAGCGCCGCGGTCGGCTCGTCCATCAGGAGGAGCGGAGGGTCCATGGCGAGGGCGCGCGCGATCGCGACGCGCTGGGCCTCTCCGCCGGAGAGCTCCCTCGGGTAGGCGCCGGCGCGGCCTCCGACGCCGAGAGAGTCGAGAAGAACGCGGGCGCGCTCCGCCGCTTCCCCGGGAGAGTGGCCGAGAACCCGGATCGGGGCCAGGACGACATTCTCCACGGCGGTCAGGTGCTCGAAGAGGGCATGCGCCTGGAAGACCATGCCGACCCTTCGCCTCAGCGGCTGCAACCGCGACTCGGGAGGGACGGGCCCCGGCGCCAGCGCGAATCCGTCCACCTCGATGCTCCCCGCCTGGAAGCTTTCGAGGGCGGCGGTCGCCCGGAGCGCGGTCGTCTTGCCGGACCCGGAGAGGCCCATGAGCGCGCAGAACTCCCCCCGCTCGACGCGGAGCGAGACCCCGCGCAGCACGTCGCGCGCGGATCGCGAGAGCCGGAGCCCCTCGATCCGCAGCAGCCCGCTCACGAGGCCGCGCTCCACCGGCGCTCGAGCCGCCGGGCCAGCCGCGACAGGGGGAGGGACATCGCCAGGTAGATCGCGGCGCACAGCGCGCCGGGCACGACCCAGCTCCCGATGTTCGTCGCGAAGATGGCGGTCTGCTTGGTCAGCTCCACGACCGTGATGACCGAGACGAGGGAGGAGTCCTTGAGCAGCGCCACGAAGTCGTTGGTCATCGGAGCGAGCGCCAGGCGGAAGGCCTGCGGGCCTCGGACGAGTCTCAGGATCAGCCACTCGGTCAGGCCGAGGGTTCGCGCGGCTTCGAGCTGCACGCGCGGAACGGCCTCGAGGGCTCCCCGGTAGATCTCGCTCTCGTAGGCGGCGTAGTTCAATCCCAGGCCGAGGAGCGCCGCGGCGAAGGCGGGGAGCCGGACGACGGCGGAGAGGCCGTAGTAGAGGACGAAGAGCTGGAGGAGCACCGGCGTGCCGCGCACGAGCTCGACGTACCCGGTCAGGACGCTTCGGACGAAGAGCCCTCCGTAGATGCGCCCCGCGGCGATGCCGATCCCCAGCAAGACGGCGAGCGCCATCGCGGCGCAGGAGAGCGCCAGCGTGATGAGAGCCGCCCGCAGAAGCGACGGGATGTAACGGATCGCCGCGTCCCACGGCGAGGGCGGGGCGGAACCACCGGACGGCGCCGCGACCGCCGCCATCGCGGCAGGACGTCCCGCGCGAACGGTCCGGAAGAATTCCGCCTGGGAGTCGTCCCAGATCCCCCATTTCCTGTAGATCCTCTCGAGTGTCCCGTCGCGCATCCGGTCCTCGAGAATCCCGTTGATCCTGTCGCGCAAGGCCGCGTTGCCCCTGGCGAGAACGCCGACGTAGCGGCCCGTCGCGACGGCCTCGGGCTCGATGGCGAGGCCCGCGACCCTTTTCACCGAGCGCGCCGCGATGATGTTGTCGAGAAGGACCGCGTCGAGCCTTCCCTCCGCCAGGTCCGTGTACGGGTGCACGTCGTCGTCGTAGGAGACCGGGACGTAGCCGTGCCGGGCGCGCCCCGCCAGGAGGATGTCGTAGGCGATCGTCGCGGCGAGGGTCCCCACGCGCTTGCCGCGAAGGTCGTCCAGCCGCGCAGAGCGGCCCCGATCGCCCGCCCGCACCGTCAGGACCTCGCGGAACTCGAAGTAGGGCACGGTCTCCGCGAGCATCGCGCGCCGCGCCGGCGTGTCCTCGACGCCGCTCATGCCGATGTCGAAATCGCCGCGCGCGACCGAGGCATCGATCGACGAAAAGGCGACCTGCACGAACCGCGGCTCGCGGCCGAGGCCGCGCGCGATCGCCTCGGCGACCTCGACGTCGAAGCCGCGGACCTTCGCCGGGTCCGTCGGGTCGGCCTCGACAAAGGGAGCGCCTCCTTCCGCGTCCCCGCCCCAGCGCAGGACAACCGGCGTCGGCGTTGGCGCCGGCGCCGCGGGCACGGCGCCTCCGGCGAACATGGCCCAGGAAACGGCGAGGAGAAGAGGACGTCCCGCGAGCGTCACGCGAGGCCGATCGGGACGGCCGGAGGGGGCCGGCGCGGGCGCAGGAACAGGGAGAACGTGAGGATCCCCGCCCCGAAGCCGCCGACGTGCGCCCACCAGGCGATCCCGTTGACTTCCCGATGCGCGACCGCGAGCGTCCCGCTGAAGAACTGCATCAGGAACCAGAAGCCGATGTAGAGGAAGGCCGGCAACTGGAAGAAGACGGGGTAGAAGAAAATCGGGAACATCGCGATGATCCGCCCCCGGGGGTAGAGGGCCATGTAGGCCGCCATCACGCCGGCGATCGCTCCCGACGCGCCCACGGCGGGGACCGTCGAGCCCGGGTTGGTCACGACATGGATCAGCCCGGCCGAGAGCCCGCACAGCAGATAGAAGACGAGGAATCGCAGCGGACCCATCCGGTCCTCCACGTTGTCCCCGAAGATCCAGAGGAACCACATGTTGCCGATGATGTGGAGCCACCCGCCGTGCAGGAACATCGTCGTGAAGAAGGGCCAGTAGGTGTGCGGCAGGCCGACGCTCGCGGCCCAGCCCGGCTCCGTGAACCTCGCGGGCACGAGCCCGAAGAGATAGATGAACTGCTCCGTCAGGTCCGGGGGGACCTCGAGCTCGTAGAGGAAGACGACGACGTTGGCGGCGATCAACGCCAGGACGGCGAAGGGAAAGTGCTGGCGGGGGATCGTGTCGCGGATCGGAATCATTCGGGGAAACCCCCTCCGCGCCGCGGAGCGATGAAGTCAGCTCCCGCCAAGCTCCGTCCGCCTACTTCTCCGCCGGCGAAGCGCTCGCGACAGGGCGTATGCGCAGGAGCTCGTTGGCGAGAAACAGCGGGCCGACGAGAAGGTGAGCAAGATTCTTGAAGAACGCGGGCGAGTTGCGCTCGAAGCGGGCGTGCCCCACCCCCTGGAACACCCACCCGAGAAGGAACGCGGCCAGTCCCACGCGCCAGTCCCCGACGGCGCGGGCGGCCGCGTCGAGGAGCGCGAACTCCGCGAGCATCACGAGGGCGAGCGAGGCGTCGAGCGTCAGGTAGAAGAGGAGCGCCGCCCCGATCAGGATCTCGGCGGCCGTCACCCGGAGTGCGCCCGGCAAACGCATCAGAAGGAGCAGGGACGCGCTGCCGAAAACGATCAGCGTGATCCCGAAGGCGTGGCAGACGAGGTTGCCGCGCGCGCGATGGTAGGAAGAGTAGTCGGCCAGGAGCGCGTCCACTCTATGAGTTCCGGAGTCCACGTTGGGGCGATTATGCATCCGTGAGTAGGAGAGGGGTTTCAAGTTTCCGGTTTCAGGTGGCGCCTTGGCTTTCTCTTGAAACTTGAAACCTGAAACCTGAAACCCGCAACATCCCGCGGGGAGAGAATGGCCGCATGAGGGCGATGCTTCTCCGGCGAACCGGTCCCGCGGAAGAGAAGCTGCTCGAAGCGGTGGACGCGGCGGAGCGGGCGCCGGAACCGGGCGAAGTCGCGATCTCCGTCGAGGCGTGCGGCGTGTGCCGGACGGACCTGCACATCCTGGAAGGCGAAGTCCCGGCCCGCCTGCCGCTCATTCCCGGGCACCAGGCCGCGGGGAAGATCGTGGCCCTCGGGCCGGGAGTCGCGGGATTCGCGATCGGTGATTCCGTCGGCGTGGGATGGCTGGCCTCGACCGACGGTGTCTGCCGCTTCTGCCGCTCGGGGCGCGAGAACCTCTGCGAGGCCGCCACCTTCACGGGACGCGACCGGGACGGCGGCTACGCGGAGAGAACCGTGGCGCGCGCCGAGTGGGTCTACCGCCTGCCGGCCGGGTTCGGCGCGCGGGAAGCCGCGCCGCTCCTGTGCGCCGGGATCATCGGGTACCGGTCCCTGCGCCTCTCCGGGATCCAACCGGGCGGGAAGCTGGGTCTCTTCGGGTTCGGGGCGTCGGCGCACCTGGCGATCCAGGCCGCTCTCCACTGGAGGTGCGAGGTCTTCGCCTTCACGCGGGAGGAGCATCACCGCCGACTCGCGCTCGAGATGGGAGCGGCGTGGGCGGGCGGCTCGTCGGACGATCCCGGCGCGCCGCTGGACGCCGCGGTCACCTTCGCGCCGGCGGGAGAGCTCGTTCCCGTCGCGTTGTCGCGGCTCGACCGGGGCGGCCGGCTCGCGATCAACGCGATACACATGAGCCCGATCCCGTCCTTCTTCTACGAGTCGCTCTACGAAGAGCGCGGCGTCGTCGGCGTCACGAACTACACGCGCCGCGACGCCGAGGAGTTCCTGGAGCTGGCTGCGCGGATCCCGATCCGCGCCCGGACCGAGTCGTTTCCGCTCGAAGAGGCGAACGAGGCGCTCCTGCGAATCAAGCGTGGGGAAGTCCGCGGGGCCGCCGTCCTCGAGATTCCGCGGCCCGTGTCATCCTGAGCCCTTCGACTTCGCTCAGGGCAGGCTCCGCGGAGGATCCGCTCCCGGGAGGTGCCCGGCCGCTCAGTCGATTCGCAGAAGGATGCGGCGCGGGCGGTCTGTCGGCTCAAATCGGAGGTCCCGGACGGCCTGCGGCACGACCTGCTGCGCGGCCCGCGTCTTCGCGAGCTTCCTGCCATCCGGCCTCGCCTCGAGGACGCGTCCGCCGGCCTCGACCAGGAGGACAAACTGGCGTCCCCGCAGGTCGGCCAGGAGCTCCGCCGCGCGGGGCGTGATGATCTCGGGAGCGCGCCCCTCCCCGTCGAGGGGGACGAGGACGGGGAGAGCCGGCGAGCCCGGCTCGGCCGAGGCCGCCGAGGCGGCGGCCGCTCCCTCTCCTCCGGCGCCCTCGATCCGGAGGAGCGGCGAGCCCGTTTCCTGCATCGCTCGCGCGCCGCGCGGCGCCTGCGCCTCGGCGCGGCTCGCCGGCGCCCGGACCTTCCCTTCGTAAGCCATGTCCGCCGACCGGGCCGGCGCCGCGGCGTACCGTTCGGGAGCGGGAACGGGGCTCGGGGCAGGCTCCTTTCGGAGAGGAGCGTTGTTCGCCTTTGCCCGCGCGGCCGCGGCGGTGTCGGGGGCCGGGAGATCCGGCGGCTCGGCCGGTTTCCGCTCGCCCTGCAGGAGCACGGGGATCGGCTCCGGACGCTCCGCGTCCTTTCGCAGGGACTCTCGCTGGATCACGACGACGGAGCCGACGACGGTCGCGAGGATCGCCGCGGCGAACGCGGCGGCCCACCTCAGGTTGATCCCGAAGACGACCCCGAAGAGAGACCGGCGCGGGCTCGCCGCCTGGAGCTTGCGCAGGATCCGCGCCGAGAGATCCGGGGGCGGGGGAGAGGTCGTGCTCGCCCGAAAGAGCGAGAGAGCAGCCTCGAACTCCAGGGCCGCCTTGCGGCAGTCGGCGCAGTGGGCGCGGTGGGACTCGAAGTGCGCGCGCTCGGCGGCCGTCAGCTCGGCGTCGTGAAGACGCGAGAGGAAGTCGGCCGAGCGCGCCGGGTGGACGTTGTCGTTCTTCATTTCTTCAGATCTTTCCGGAATCCATGAGCGGGCGCAGGAGGACCTTCAGTTGTCCCCGTCCCCGCGAGATTCTCGATTTGACGGTCCCGACGGGCAAGGAGAGCGACGCCGAGATCTCCTCGTAACTCCATTCCTCCAGGTCTCTCAACACCACAGGCATGCGAAACTCCGCCGGCAGGAGCTTCAGCGCCTCGGCCACGTAGCGCCGCGACTCTCCGGCCCGGGCGTTTTCCTCCGGACCTCTCGCCGTCTCCGCGGGATCGAGGAGGGGAGACTCCTCTCCCACGCTCGCGAAGATGCGCCGGAACCTTCCCCGCGCGCGGTACCGGTTCTTGACGGCGTTGTCCGCGATCGAGGCGAGCCAGGCGCGCGGCGGAGCCTCCCCCCGGAAGCGCGAGAGGCCGCGGTACGCCTTCAGGAAGACTTCCTGCGCCATGTCGTCCGCTTCCTGCTCGCCGACCGCCCGCGCCATCCAGCGGTGCACGGTCGGGGCGTGTCGCCGGACGAATTCGCCGAAAGCTGTCTCTTCCCCCTCTTTCGAGAGGGCGATGAGCTCCTCGTCGGGCAACTCCGTCAGGCTCAAATGCAGATCGCGCCGCCTGGCCGCCGGCGGCGCGATTGTACCGAGGCCCGGACTAGCGCCGCGGCTCGGGAGCGTACTCGTGCTCGAAGCCGCGTCCCCGGTCTCTGGCATACAGCTCATCCTCGCGAGCGATCACGCCCAGGCGAACCAACTCCTTGCGGTACTCGTAGCGCAGCGCGATCCGGGCGGCCGGCACCGGGTCCTCGTCGAAGCTCACCCACTGGACGGGGAAGCTCGTCCGGTCGCCGATGCCCGTCGCGGCGAATCGGTCCGACTCCCTGCGATTCGCCGCGGCCGGGGGATTGGGCTCCGGGGATTCGCCGCGGCCGGCGATGCCGCTCTCCGGGGAGTCCGCCCTGACCTGTCCCTCGGCTGCGGGCGCGCGGGCCGCCGAGTCGCGGGACATCGGCTTCCCCTGCGCGAACGGCGCCACCGGGAGCAACTCGACGGGCCGCGCCTTCTCCCGGAAGAACACCGCCTCGATGACGCCAACGTTGCGGGTATCGCCGATCCACTTCGCGTAGGACCGCGCCGTGTCGGTGAAGAAGAAGCGCCGGGCCATCTGGCCGGAGATTTGCCAGCCCGGGATCTCCACCGTCTGCCCCGGCGCCAGGATCCACTTCGTGGCGCCCGCGGCCGTCGTGCGTTTCGCGTCCACGACGTTCAGGCCGTCCACCGAGAGAGCCACGGCGACGCGTTCGGAAGTGGGATTGTGAAGACGCAGCGAGAAGCTCCGGCCGCGCACGGCCTCGATGTACGTCCGGTCCCGAAAGGGGTATTCGGCGGAGGGAGAACCGTCCACGATGACGGACAGCTCGAAACGTCCGCACTCGGCCGCCCCGAGCGGCGCTCCGAGGAGGAGTCCCAGGGCCCAAGGAAGGATCTTTGCGAGTCGCGACATCGGTGACCTCCTGGGCTCGTGGGACACCGGCCCCGGGTATCGGTTCCCGAATCGATCTGGCCAAAGGTCGGGGGTCAGGGTCATGTCTTGCGGCTATACTCCGGCCATGGCAAGAGCACTGAGGCTGGAGTACCCGGGAGCGGTGGTTTACGTCACGGGCAGGGCGCGGAGCGGACGCAAGATCTTCCGCGACGCGAAGGACAGCAAGAGGTTCCTCGAGCTGCTCGGGACGATCGGCCCGGACGAGCACTGGAAGATCCACGCGTACTGCCTCCTCGAGGACCGGTTCGATCTCCTGATCGAGATGCCCGCGGGCGGGCTGTCGCACGGCATGCGCTCCTTGAACGGGCGCTACACGCAGTGGTTCAACCGGCGCCACCGGCGTGAGGGGACCCTCCTGGAGGGGAGATTCCGGTCGGTTCTCGTGCAGAAGGAGCTGTACCTGCTCGATATGTGCCGCTACGTGGTGTGGAGTCCCGTGCGGGAAGGGCTTTCGCGTCAGCCGGGAGGGTGGCCCTGGAGCAATTACCGGGCGACCGCCGGAAGGGAGACGCCCCCGGAGTGGCTGGAAGTCGACTGGACTCTGGCCCGGCTCGGGCGCGGTCGCTCGGCCGCGCTCAGGGCGTATCGGCGATTCGTCGAACAGGGCCGGCGCGCGCCCTCTCCGCTCGACGAGATGCCGAAACAGGGGTATCTGGGAGACCAGCGCTTCCTGCTCAACGCGAAGCACCTCCTCTCGCTGCCGGCCGTCCGCAAGCGTGTCCGGCGGCGGTTCCGCGCTCCGCACGACCTCAGCATCGGAGAGATCCAGCGGGCCGTCGCGAGGGAATGGGACATCTCCACCGCGAGACTGCGCCGCGGGCACGGCGGAGAAGGAAAAGTCGCGGGCATCTACCTGGCGAGAAAACTGACTCCCCTCTCGAACCTCGAAATCGGGCGGGCCTTCGGCGTCGGGGAAGCGCGGGTGAGCAGCGCTCTGCGCGAAGTCCGGGAAGGAGCCAAGGCGCATCTCGCTCCCCTCCTGGAGGCTCTCCGCCGGCGTCTCTCGCGCCGCCGCTGAAGCGAACGCGAAAGACGACTACCCTTCCGAAGGCGGCTCTCCGGGCGGCGTCCCGGCCGGGCCGGTGATGAGGCGGGCTCCGCGCTGCCAGGTCAGGTAGGCCCACGCCCATTCGAACAGGACGATGAACCGGTTGCGGAAGCCGATGAGGTAGAGGATGTGGACGAAGCACCAGACGAGCCATGCGGGGTATCCGGACAGACGGATCCGTCCCATGTCCGCGATGGCGGCATCGCGTCCGAGAACGGCGAGGTTCCCCGGGTCCCGATACCGAAAGGCCCGAAGAGGCTCGCCGCGGCGGGCGGCCTCGATGTTGCGGGCGGCGTGCCGTCCTTGCTGGATCGCCACCTGGGCCACGCCGGGCAGGGGCTTGCCGGCGGCGTCGGAGAGCGTTGCGAGGTCTCCGATCAGGGAGATCTCCGGATGCCCCGCGACGGTCAGGTCGGGCTCGATGACGGCGCGCCCGGCCCTGTCGAGCGGGACGCCGAGCGATCGCGCGAGGGGAGAGGCCGCGACGCCCGCGGTCCACAGGATCGTGCCCGCGTCGAGGCGCTCCGCGCCGATCCGGACGTAACCCTCGCCGATCTCCGTCACGGCGGAGCCGACCCTCACCTCGACACCCAGCCGCTCCAGCTTCCCGACCGCCTTCGCCGCCAGCGCCTCCGGGAAGGCCGGGAGGATGCGCGGACCGGCCTCGAGTAGGACGATGCGCGCCTCTCGCGGATCGATCTCACGGAAGTCGCTCGCCAGGACGTGCCGGGAGATCTCGCCGATCGCGCCCGCAAGCTCGGCGCCGGTCGGGCCCCCGCCGACGAGGGCGAAGGTCAGCAGGACCCTTCTCTTCCCGAGATCGGGCTCCCGTTCCGCCTTCTCGAAGGCGAGGAGGATCCGGCTCCGGATCGCGACCGCGTCCTCCAGGCTCTTCAGTCCCGGCGCACTCTTCTCCCACTCCCCGTGCCCGAAATAGGAATGGGTCGCGCCGGTCGCGAGGATGAGGAAGTCGTAGCCGATGCGGCCGCTGTCGGCGAGCACGAGCTCGCGCGAGGCTTCGTCCACGGCGACGACCTCCGCCAGCAGGACGCGCGCGTTCTTCTGGCGGCGCAGGATCGAGCGGATCGGATAGGCGATGTCGCCCGGCGAGAGAGCCGCGGTCGCCACCTGGTAGAGCAGCGGCTGGAAGAGGTGGTGGTTGCGGCGGTCCACGACGGTGACTTCCACCGGCGCGTGGCGCAGCGTGCGCGCCGCCGAGAGCCCTCCGAATCCTGCCCCGACGATGACGACGCGCGGTTTGCCCATCGGAGACAACGCCATGCACGAGGAGTGCCGGGCATCCACGGCGCTACGGCGTCCTCCCCCTTCTCCCGGCGGGAGAGGGAAGGGGTGAGGGGGAGATCCCTCGCTGCGCTCGGGATGACAGGGCGCGCGGCATCGCGCGCCCTGTCACTTTGCGAAGACGTCGTCCACGGGCGTGATCTTCACGTTCTCCGGTTTGATCGCGAGCTTGAGCGCCCCGATCACCTTGTCCTCGTCCAGCAGTTCCTTCGGCTTCTCGGCGTCGTACTTGATGGGGGAGAACTCGTCGGAGACGAGCGCGTCCTTGAGTCCTTTCGCGTCCTTCGCGACGATCACGACGGAGAGGTCGCTGGCGGAGAGGTGCTTGCGGACCGCCGCGTTGACGTCTTCGAGCGTGAGCACCTTCAGGCGGTCGCGCATCATCGCCGTGTACTCGCCGGTGCCATACCACTTCGAATCGAGGGCGTAGCCGATCTGCTGGTTCTGGGTCGCCGTCATCACGAACACGTTCTTCATCAAGTAGTCGCGCGTCCGCTCGAAGTCTTCCTTCGAGAGGCCGTCGCGGAGGAGCTTGTCGAGCTCGTACACGGCAATCCGGAGAGCCATGTGCGCGTTGACGGGGACGACCGGGCGGATCCAGACCTCGAAGATCTGCGCCCGGCGGGCGATGTTGGGGTCGGGGAAGAACTGGAACATCCCGCGCGGGAACGCCTCGATGTAGGCGTAGTCGCCGTAGTTCATCCCGCGGACCTCGCGGATCCTCTGGTAGAGGTGGGAGACGGAGGAGCGGTGCTCGCCCAGCCACGTGCGCGCGAGATACAGGGCGGGGTAGTCGGGATGGGAGCGCGTCACGGCAATCGGCAGGCCGAAGGAGATGGCCGTCGCCCGGGTCTCCTTCTCGATGATCTCGACTTCGATCCCCTGCGGCCGCTTTCCGGCGATCCCCTGCGGGGCGGCGAGCGCGGGACCGGCGGGCAGCTTCGCGATCTCCTTCCTGAGCGCCGTGATCATCTCCTCAGGGGCGTCGCCGGCGACGCCGACCGTCAGCGCGGCCCGGGTGTAAGCGCCCTGGATGAAGCCCCGGACGTCATCGAGGGTGATGGCCTCGATCCCGGCCACCGTTCCGAGGACGGGGTGGCCGTAGGGGGTGCCGGCGAAGATCTTTGCCTGGAGCCGCTCCTTGCCGAGCTCCTCCTCGTTGTTCGAGCGCAGGTCCTCCTTCAGCGCGTTTGACTGGGCGTCCTTCAACCTCTTGAAGTCCTCCTCGCGCAGGCCCGGATCGGTCAGCATCGGCAGCGCGATGTCGAAGAAGGTCTTCCAGTTGTCGCGGTGGATGAAGCCGGTGAAGGTCGTCATCTCCTTGTCCGCGCGGCCGCGGAAGACGCCGGCCATCGGGAAGAAGGCCTTGTTGATCTCGTCGATGCGTCGCTCCTTCGATCCCGCCTCGGCCACCATCGCGGCGGCGAGCGCGGAGAGACCCTCCTTGCCCGGGGGGTCGTCAGCGGACCCGACCTTGAAGAGGAGCTTGACGTTCAGCTGCGGAAGCGCCGTCTTCTGGATGACGAAGTCCACGTCCGGGCCGCCGGCTCCGGGCGCGGCCGGCGCGAGCGAGGCGAGGGTCGGGAGGTTCGCGATCGCGTCCGGCATCGGCTGCTGCGAGACGGTCGCGACCACGAGGTTCGCGTCGGTGAAGTACTTCTTCGCGACGGCTTGCAGGTCGGCCGGCGTCAGGGAGGCGTACATCCGGTAGAGGCGGTTGAGCGTGGCGTAGGACCGCTCGAACCGAACGAACCGCGCGAGCGTCGCCGCGATCGTCTCGGTGTTGTCGAGCCGCCGCGCGAAGGAGTAGCGGGCGTTCGATTTCGCCTCCTCCAGCCGCCTGGCGTCGATCGGCTCGGCGGCGGCCTTCCCGAAGACCTTCAGGATCTCGTCGCGAACGGAAACCGAGTCCCCGATCTTCTTGACCCGCGCGAAGACGGTGGAGAGGCCAGGGTCCTGGGTCCCGCCGCTGTCGGCGAACATCTGGTCCACCTTCTGCTCCCGCTCGACGAGGTTCTTGTAGATGTCGGAGGTCTCGCCGAACTCGAGGTCGAAGAGGAGGTCCATCGCCGCGAAGTCCTTCTTCGTGTCGGAGAAGGCGGGGCCGTGGAAGGCGACCGTCACCCAGGGGAGGGTCGGGCTCGTCCAGGCCAGGTGCGCGTAGACGGGCGCCTTCTGCGGGGGCTCCTGCGGGATCTCCACCCTGTAGGAGCCGCGTTTCCAGCCGCCCCAGTACTTCTCGACCAGCCGGACGACCCGGGCCGGGTCCACGTCCCCGGCCACGATGACGGTCGTGTGCTCGGGGCGGTACCAGCGGGAGAAGAACGTCTTCGAGTACTCGAGCTGGTTCGGCATGTCCTCGATGTCCTTGAGGAAGCCCATCGTCGTGTGCCGGTAGGTGTGGGTCGTGAAGGCCTTCTCGTGCTGGACCTCCTCGAGCTTGAAGAGCGGGTTGGCGCTGTTCTTGTTGTACTCCCCGAGCACGGCGCGCGCCTCGGTCTTGAACCCCTCCGGCGAGTAGTCCAGGTTCATGAACCGGTCCGCCTCGACCTGGAGCATCTTCTCGAGGTCCTCCTTCGAGAAAGTCGTGTGGTAGTTGGTGTAGTCGTCGGTCGTGTAGGCGTTCTGGCGGGCCCCCATCTGGGTCAGGACCTCCTGGTACTTCTCGGGGGGCCAGGCCTTCGTGCCCCGGAACATCATGTGCTCGAAGAAGTGGGCGAAACCGGACTTCCCGGGCTCGACCTCGTTGCGCGACCCCGTCTGGACCGGGATCTGGAGCGAGACGATGTTGGGAAACCCGGTCGGCACGACGATGACCGTCAGGCCGTTCGCAAGCGTCTTCTCCGTGGCCTTGAACGGCAGGATGTCGCCGGCGCGGGCCTTCGTCGCGGCGGCGGGCTGGGCGGCGGGTTTCGTCGAGGTCTTCTTCTGGGCCATCGCACTCACGGGCACGAAGGCCAGAAGGATAGCGGCAAGGCTCCGAAATCGTTTCATGAATTCTCCTCTCGGTTGAGTCGGAACCGCCATTCTACCCACCCGCAGGGGCCGTCGGAGGCTCGCTCCGAAGCCGGTTCAAAGACATCTTGACTTTCCCCGCAGAACGCCCAGAATGTTCTCAGTTTTTCTTTTGCTCGGGGTACCCGAGCTTTTTTTTTGCGAAAGGAGCTCCCCCATGGCCGCGTCCCAACTCCCCGTCCGATCTCCGGACCGCCAACCCGAACGGAATTCATCTCCCCGCCCAAATTGGCCACACCCAGCCAAGAAGCCCGCGAAGTTTGTCATCAAGGTCATCGGACAGGTGCCCTTCTAGACTAGGAGTAGGGTCTTGCAACCTCGTGATCGCATTCTGATGTACAGAAATAAGGTCCGAAAATGACAGGACGAGTCCTTCATTTTCGTCATTCTTCGATGTACTCGCCGGAGAATCGCGCCGTGGCTTCGAGGGTGTTCAACACGCCGATGGCTGACCGTGCCGCGAGAGCGTCAGACCTCAGGCTTGAGGAGCCGGAGACGCTCCTTTCCGTCTGTTCCGTCTTGAGAGAGCAGGGTGAAAGTTGCCCCCTGATGGTGCACGACGAGGCCGAGTTTCTGTACAACTTCCTGGTCAGACCCGAGCGTCGAATAGGTCTGTTTGACGAGCGAGAGTACTTCTTGGGTGAATCCGCCCTCTTGGCGGGTGCCGCCTGCCGGATGCTTTTCAAAAGGGAAGAGGCAAGGCGATGGTTTGATCGAGCAGAAGCGGCCTTTCGGCACACGGTTGATGCGGTCGCCGAGTGGTCGAGGGTGACCTATCAGCGGCTCGCACTCAAGGTAGAGGAGCGGGAGTTCCAAGAGGTTCTTGAACTGGCCCCATCTCTCACGGCGAACTTTGAAAAGCTGAGCATGTCGGAGGATGCTCTTAAGTGCCGTTGCCTCGAGGGCGTGGCGCTGATCAATACCGACCAACTCACCGAGGCTGCTGAGCTGTTTCGCGCGATCTGTAAACAGGCGCGGCTCGACAAGAATGAGAAGCTGCTCGCGATCGCTTCAAATAACCTTATCCAAATCCACGGACTGCTTGGCGAGTCGCGCCAAGCCCTGACGCAGGCAATCGAAACGCTCGCGATTTTCCGTCGGCTGAACAATCGTGTTGGCATTGCCAAACTCCAGTGGGGTATCGGCTCCGTCCTGCGAGGCCAAGGAGAGGTTCGTGCCGCGATCGAAGCGTATCAAGCGGCGCTCGAAGAGTTTCGAGACATTGGTATGCGATCCGATGTTGCGGCGGTCCGATTAATCATCGCCGACCTGCTCCTTGAGACCGGAAAAGAGGCAAGAGCCAGGATCCACATTCTGGCGGCGCTGCCGATTATCGAAGAGGAGGAGATGGTCCCAGAGGGCATAGCCGCCCTTTCTCTCCTCCGCGAATCCGTGCGCCTGCGGAAGGTCAATCGCCAAGCACTTCGCGATCTGCACGGATACTTCGAAGACCTCAAGCCGTAGGCCTCCTTCCAGCCCTTCAATCCTCTAACTGTCTGTTCATGAGCGGCTTATCGCTCGTGACAATATGTTCGTCTAGAGGAACTCCAGTGTGGATCTGAGACAAGAGTTCGGGTGACAGCTGCGACTGGGCGGCCGACGCCAGGGCGTGCGGTGCGGCAGCCTGGGCAAGCCGTTGCGCCTGTGTTAGAGGATCTCTACCGGGCATTCTTTGTCCGTCTTGTCCGCCGGGCCTGCTGGCGATACGGGCTCTCCAAGGAGGATGCCCGGGAGGTCGTCCACGACGCGTTCTTGCTGGCGCTGGTGAAGCTGAACGTCGACGGAAATCCTCGCGCCTGGATCTACGGCGTCGTCGACCGTCTGGCGGCAAACTGGAGGCGAAAAGCAATCCGCCGTTCGCGGCTGATGGAGGAATGGGGGCCTGGTCGGGAGAGGCCTGACTCGAGTGTTCTCGGCGAGGAACAGATTGACGCGGTGCCTTCGGAAGGAGGAGAGCCATGACTCTTGACCATGGCAGCCTCATTCGGCTGACCGCGGGCTGGGTAGCGAAGAGCGACATCGGCGCTATTGACACGGGGATCTCAACCAAGGAGGCATTGCGTCGAGGAAGGGAGCTCTTGGCGCGGTTGCGCTCCGGGGAAGCTTTGTCAGGTATCGGGACACTGGAAGAGCCCTCGATCGATGTCCTCCACGCCGCCTGTCACCTGATCGGACCTCGGCCAGGAAGCACGAGCCACAGTTCGCCGGGAGACGCGAAAGTCCTTCACGCAGCGATCTCGCAGGCGGACTGGCGGGAACCGGACTTTGATGAGCGGGCAGAATTGCTTTTCAACTGCTCGCTCGCTGGATGGCGTAGCGCCCGCATCGGTGGCAAGCCCGGCGTAGCAGCCGAATGGATGAGAGAACTGAACAACCTCGGCGGATATCCGTTCCCTGGTGTTGTCGAGCTGGACGAACTTCTAGCCAGGTCTCCCTCGCAAGGAGGGCCCGATTGGTTCACGGAGCTCGAGAGAGTGGAGCTCTTGATTTGCCTTTGTAACCAATTGCGTTGCAGGCTCGATGCCGTGCCTGCCAGCGTGCATCGAGAGGCCGGGTACTTCTACTCGCTGCTTCAGACACGGGCAGGAGAGATTGGTTGGTTTGATGAAGGGATGTTTTTCCTGGGAGAACTCGCACTCATCGCCGGGACAGCTTGTCGCCACATCTCACGCTGGGACGATGCGGGCGACTGGTTCTTGCGCTCGGAAGCCGCATTTGCCCAGACGATGAACTCGACTGCAGAGATGTACCGCGTGGCCTATCAGCGACTCGCGGTTACTTTGGAGAAGCGACAGGCCGACGTAGTTCTTCGCGAAGTGCCGGCGCTGATTGGGGCCTTCCAGGAGCTGTTGATGATGGACGAGGCCTTAAGATGCGGCTTTCTGCACGGTTCGGCTCTCGTCGAGATAGGTCGCTACCAAGAAGCCATCGACGCTTTCGAGGGAATCTGCAGAGAAGCCGAAAGACAAGGAAACGTAAGACTCCTTGCTTTGGGACACACCAACTTGGTCCAACCGTACGCTGCCCTGGGTAATTGTGACAAGGCGTTTCAGGCCTCCAGAAAAGCGATCGTCCTCCTGTCAGAGGTCGGCGACCGGATTGGCATGGCGAAGGTCCAGTGGGGGGTTGGGATTCTAATGAGAGGGCAAAATGACCTGGCTTCCGCTACCGAGGCATTCCAACTGGCTCAAACGGCGCTTGCCGACCTTGGGATGCGAGCCGACGTGGCAGCCTTGAGCTTGGTCGTGGCTGACATTTATCTTGAAAGAGGCTTGGACCGAGAGGCGACCCACGAACTTCTCGGAGCGCTGCCGATTATTGACGAGTTGAATATGGTGCCAGAAGGGATTGCTGCGCTATCGCTCCTTCGCCAATCACTGCGCCAGCAAGAAATCAATCGCGAGGCGTTGCGCGATCTTCATCGTTACGTCGAAAAGGCGCCTCGATAGGGTGGGTTCGGAACGCCGAGGGCTGTTCGATAGCCTAGGTATGCCTCGGCGATTAAGATGTCGGCGTGGCGCGCCTTCTAATGCTTCTGCCCACAACGACTTACCGGACTCCGGATTTTCTGGCGGCGGCTCGGCGGGTCGGGGCAGAGGTCACGGTTGCTTCGGAAAGGGCGAGCACGCTTGAGGGGTTGAATCCGGAGGGGCTGCTGACGCTGGATTTTCGGGATCCGGCGGATTCGGCACGGCGGGCGGCCGAGTTCGCCGGCAGGAACCCGTTCGCGGCGGTCGTCGGAGTGGATGAGGACACGGTGGTCGTCGCGGCCGCCATCTCGGAGGCGCTTGGCCTGGCGCACAGCCCGGTTCAAGCCGTGGTCGCCGCCCGGCACAAGCCGACGATGCGGAGGCTTCTGGCGGAGGCGGCCGTGCCGTCGCCGGGCCACCACGTGTTTGACCGCGGCGAGGACCCGCACGGCGCGTCGAAACGGGCTCGATTTCCGTGCGTCCTCAAGCCAACGTTCCTGGCGGCGAGCCGCGGGGTGATCCGGGCCGACGACGCCTCAGAGTTCGTCGCGGCCTGGAGGAGAATCGAAAGGATCCTGGACGATCCCGAGGTCAAGGCGAAGGGGAGCGACGCGGCCCGCGAGATCCTGGTCGAGGACTTCATCCCGGGAAGCGAGGTCGCACTGGAAGGCCTGTTGCGGGACGGGGAGCTCAAGGTCCTGGCGCTCTTCGACAAGCCGGACCCGCTCGACGGGCCTTTCTTCGAGGAGACGATCTACGTCACGCCGTCGCGGCTGCCTGGCCAGACGCAGTCGCGGATCGCCCGGGTCGCCGCGCAGGGAGCGCTGGCGCTCGGGCTTCGCGACGGGCCGGTCCACGCGGAGCTGCGCGTCAACGGGGCCGGGCCGTGGTTGATCGAGATCGCGGCGCGGTCGATCGGAGGGCTTTGCTCGCGCACGCTCCGGTTCGGGACGGGCATGTCGCTCGAAGAGCTGATCCTGCGCCACGCGCTGCGGATGGAGATGCCGGAGCCGGAGCGGGAGCGCCGGGCCGCGGGCGTCATGATGATCCCGATCCCGAGAGCCGGGATCCTCGAGGAGGTCCGGGGTCTCGAGGAGGCCCGGGCCGTGCCGGACATCGAGAACGTCACGATCTCGATCCACCTCGGGCAGAGGCTCGTACCGCTTCCGGAGGGATCCCGCTACCTGGGCTTCATCTTCAGCCGCGCCGCCACGCCCGAGCGCGCGGAGGCGGCCCTACGAGAAGCGCACCGATGTCTCGAGTTCCGAATACGAGACCACGCAGGCGTCAGGTAATAGGGACCGGACCTGAGCCAACCTGGCACCTGACACCTGCATTTCCCCCGACACCTGTTCCCTGAGACCTGTCCCCGCCCTACTTCGCCGGCGAATAGTACGGATTCCGACCCGCGGCGTGATCGGTCGTGTCGAGGATCTCTCCCACGCGGGGGACCAGATCGCGGATCGCCTTCTCGATTCCCATCTTCAGGGTCACGTCGGCGGCGCCGCACCCCTGGCAACCGCCGCCCAGCCGGATGTAGACGTTGTTCTTCCGGACGTCGATCAGCTCGACGAACCCTCCATGCGCCGCTACGGCTGGGTTGATCTCCCGGTCGAGGAGGTCGCCGATGGCCCACTTGAGATCTCCCTCCGAGGGGAGGCTCTCGAAGTAGCCGGGCGAGACGATCGGCGCTCCGCCGCGGATGTGCTTGCGGATGACGTGGCCGATCCCGAGGGCGGGCCAGTCCACGGAGTGAGCGGCATCCACCGTCACGGTGTTGTCGGCGATCAGGACGGACGCGATGCCCGGAAGCGCCAGCAGGTCGGCCGCGAGCGGCGACAGGCGGGCGTCGTCGGGGTTGGCGAAGAACGCCGATTCGCCGGGCGCGAGCGGGCGATCCACGGTGAACTTGCACCGATCGCCCGCGGTCGAGGGCTCGCCTGTGATCTTGATTTCGTCCATGTCCGGATCAGTATAGCCTCGCGCTCCGTCGCTCGGGCGCGTACCGTTTTTTGCGCCGGCGCGGCCGAGCCGACTGCCATCCAGTGGCGATCCGGATTCCCGGGAACTACGTAACTCGCTGACCACACGAAGCTTGGCGGACCTTCAAGGGTCGGCATGGCCTTCGCTCCTACACGGGAACAGACAGAGGAAGTGACATGCACGTAACACGCTCTGGAAACCGGGGATTCACAACCATCGAAGTGGCCGTGGCTCTGGCACTGGCGGCGATCATCTCGTCTGTGACCATGCCCCAGATGGCGCGGGCGGTGCGGCACGCGAAGCTGCGCAGCTCGGTCCAGGAGATCTATTCCCTCGTCCTGGCGACGCGCATGCAGGCGGTCAAGAGAAACTCCCAGGTCATCCTGCTCGTGGACCTGGACAATCGGCGCATCGTGAGCTGGGCGGACAGGACGCCCTACAACTACAAGCAGGACGCCAAAGAGCCGACGATCAACAGCTACAGCATCCCCGGGTCCATATCCTTCCGGGCGCTGGGAAACGACGCCAACAGCGCCCAGTCCGTCGCCTTCGACACGTACGAGGGGAAGAAGAAACTCGTGGACATGATCGTGTTCCGCGGCGACGGAACTCTGCTCCAACCGGAGAACAAGTCGAGCCAGCAGCCCAAGCGGCCGACCCCGTACACGACGAAAGTGCCACCAGGGTCCGTGGACTGCAAGAAGAACTGCCGCGGGATCTACATTTCGGACAAGGCGGCCGGCGGGGATGAAGACCAGAACATCTTCCGCATCAGCGTCGACGACTTCGGCCCCTCGGGCCACGCCTCGCTTCTGAAATGGCTTCCGGACGACCAGGGGGGAAACAAGGGCGAAACCGACTTCGTGCCTCCTCCCTGGAAGTGGTCCGACTGATCTGAAATCGCCGCGACCGGCTCGCGAAATCCTGAGATGATGGCGGGGACCCCGGACCCGTTATTCTCGCTTTCGTCGGAGAACCGCTCAACTGCCGGAGCGCCGTCTTTCGCGCCGCGTCGTCGAGGTGATGGTCGCCATCACCGTGGCGAGCATCTTCTGCCTGCTGGCCGGACCGTACCTGTACAGGCTCTGGCGGCGCGAGCGGCTCCGGATGGCGGTGCAGGAGGTCTACACAACGATCCTCGCGGTGCGACTGAAAGCCGTGAGGCTCAACGAACGGATCGTACTGTGGGTCAACCCGCCGACGCGCCTCCTCGTGGGCTGGACCGACGCCGATCCGCTCAACTTCGTGCAGGATCCGGGTGAGCCCAGCGTCCTGCATCTGCGGCTCCGGACCGGCGTCTTCTTTCAGTCTCCCGACGGCGACGAGGTCAACGGCCCCGACGCGGTCGCCTTCGACACCTACGGCGGCAACCCGGAGATCGTGGACCGGCTCGTCTTCCGCCCGGACGGGACCCTCCTCGTACCGCAGGCCGCCAACAGCAGGCCGCCCAGGAGGCCCGCGGCCCACACGGCGGCGGTTCCCTACGGTTCGATCAACTGCAATCCCAACGACATCTGCCGCGGGGTCTACATCTCCGACCAGCCCCGGACGGGCGCTCCGGTCGAACCCAACACGTTCCGGGTGAGCGTCGGCGATTTCGGGCCGACCGGCCGCGTCTCGATCCTCAAGTGGCTGCCGCCTTCGGAGGGGGGCAATCCCGGAGAGAACAACTTCGTGCCTCCTCCGTGGAAGTGGGTGGACTGATTGCAGGAGCGTCGGCGGTACGACCGCCGGACGGGGGTCGCGCTCCTCTCCCTCGTGGCGGCGACCAACGTGATCCCGTGGATGGAGCTCCTGCTCGGCGAAACGGCGACGTTGGAGCTGCTGGCTCCTTCCGAGATCCGGGTCGCGGTGGGGACCTGCGTGCTCGCCCTCGTCTTCCTCCTGGGCGCGTGGTTTTCCGGCCGGTACCGTCCGATCCCCGAGCGGCCCCGGATCGAACGTCCGCGCACCGCCGGCCTGCGGTTTTCGGTCGCGGCCGCCGGGATCAACATCGCGCTCGCGGGCGTCCTCCGATGGCTCGCCGCCGGCCACTCCGCCGGGTTCCCGGCGGAGCTGCCGATCCTCGTGATCGGCTGGTACCTCGTGGTACTCCCCCTCGAGGTCGCCGCGGGCGTGAGTCTCGGCCGCGCGGGCCGGATGCCGGGGCGCCGGAAAGAGCCCGAAGACTGAGCGGCTCTTCGTTCGGTTCGGAAATCCGCTCGCCGCACGGCGGATAGGACCTGGTTTGAGATTCCATCGGAATTCGCGGCCCCGACGGAGCGGCGGTTCAAACACCATGGACCCAAACCGGGACACGACCGCACGGCGGGTAGTGGGTCAATTTGGTGTGAGGCGAGAAGGTCGCCCCGGAGCCGTCGGCATTTCCCTCGGAGGCACGCGCCGGCCTGCCGCAAGGGGAAGAACCGGCCGGCGCTGAGGGTTCCTCGCAGTCTCATCGTGGCACCGGTCGCGCTCTTCCATGCTCGTCACCCATCACTTTCGGCCGCGGGCGGTCGCTGCGCGACCAGGCGGCCGAGAGGTTCTAAACGGGGGCTCCGGAGTGCGGCGTCTCCCTTGGGCCGAGGTGAAGCCCCGGCGGCGGGGCCGCCTCCCGGAGGAGGCCTGAGAGAGGGAGCACACCAAGAATCAACAATCGCCTCGCTGCCAATGCGACCGAACGACGAGCGACGGCCCGGTTCTTCAATCGCGGCAGGGGCCGTCGCGTGCCGACGAGGGAGGCGGGCCCGACGCCGGGGCGGATGGGATGTTCAGTGGCTCATGTTCAAAATGACCCACTACCGCACGGCGCCCTTCCTTGACCGTTTCTCCCTGTCTCGCGGATAATCGGCCAAATGGGAAAAAAGATCACCCGGAAGCAGATGAAGCGCAACGACCTTGTCGAGACGATGGGCCGGACGGTCGACTACGTCAGCCTGCACCGGCGGGGGGTCACGGAAGGCATCGTCGCGGCGGCGGTCGTGGCGCTGCTCATCGGAGGCTTCGTGCTCCTCCGGACCTACCGCGAGAACCAGGCGGGCAAGGAGCTGTCGGCGGCGCTGGCCGCCCTGGACACTCCGCTGGCCGGCCAGCCCGCGGCCGTGGGGGCGCCGAAGACGTTCGCGAGCGCGGACGCGAGGAACAAGGAAGTGGACTTGCACCTGCGCAAGGCGGCGGACCACCCGGGGACTTCGGCGGGACGGGCGGCCGCCCTGATCCTCGCGGCGCGCGACAAGCCGGCCACCGCCGCCGAAACCTTCGCCCGGACCGCGCGCGTGGCCAAGGCCGAGGTCGCCGCTTCGGCGGAGCTCGACGCGGCGCGATTCCTCGCCGCCCAGGGAAAGAGGACCGAGGCGATCGACCGGTTGAAGAGGGCCATCGAGTCGCCCGCGTCCGCGGCGCCCAAGGATGCCCTGCTCTTCGCGCTGGGACAGGTCTACGAGGATTCCGGCTCCGCCGCCGACGCCCGCGCCACGTTCCAGCGGCTGGTCACCGACTACCCGAATTCCCCCTACCGCAACGACGCCCGGCAGAAGATCCCGGGATCGTGAGCCCGTGGGTCGCTGTATGGCAGCGGCTGCCGTGACGAACGCGCTCTGCTGGCTCTCCGCCTCCCGCCTCCCGCCTCTCGCCTCCCGCCCTTCATGACCCGCCGCGCCGTCATCCTCGTGTGCGACGGGCTGGGCGTCGGCGCGGCGCCCGACGCGGAGATCTACGGAGACGCCGGGAGCGACACGCTCGGCCACGTGCTCGACCGGTGTCCCACCGCGCTCCCGAATCTCGAGCGGCTGGGTCTCCTCGCCGTCGACGGCCGCGGGCGGCAGACCGGCGCGCGGGGAAAGGCGATGGAGCTCTCGGCCGGGAAGGACACGACGACGGGGCACTGGGAAATGATGGGCCTCGTCGTCGAGCGCCCGTTTCCGCTCTATCCGGGCGGGTTTCCTCCCGAGATCGTCGGACCCTTCGAGGAGTTCGCGGGGAAGAGGGTCCTGGGCAACAGGGCGGCGTCGGGGACGGAGATCCTGAAGGAGCTGGGGCCGGAGCACATGGCAACGGGCCGCCCCATCCTCTACACGTCGGGGGATTCCGTCTTCCAGGTCGCGGCGCATGAGGAGATCTGGCCGCCGGAGAAGCTCTGGGATCTGTGCCGCTTCGCCCGCGGGATTCTCGTGGGGGAGCACCTGGTCGGCCGCGTCATCGCGCGCCCCTTCCTCGGAACGCCCGGCGCCTTCACACGCACCGCCAACCGCCGCGACTTCACCGTTGAGCCGACCGGGGAGACGTGGCTCGACCGGCTCGTGGCGGCGGGGAAATCGGTCTTCGGCGTCGGGAAGATCGTGGACATCTTCTCCGGGCGCGGCATCACCGATTCGGTGCACACCGCCTCCGATTCGGAGGGGATGCGCGTGACCTCGGAGGCGCTGCGCCGGCGGCGAGCCGATGTCGTCTTCACCAACCTCGTGGACTTCGACAGCAAGTACGGGCACCGCAACGACCCGGCCGGCTACGCGAAGAACCTCGCGTCGCTCGACTCGCAGCTGCCGGACCTCCTCGCGGACCTCGGCCCGGAGGACCTGCTCTTCGTGACGGCCGACCACGGCTGCGAGACGACGGACGTCTCGACGGACCACACGCGGGAGTTCGTGCCGCTCCTCGCGGCCGGCGGGGCCGTCCGCCCCGACGTGGACCTGGGGGTGCGGCGGGGCTTCTGCGATCTCGCCGCGACCGCGGGGGAGTGGCTCGGCGTCGCGGCGCCGCGGGGGGAGAGCGCGCTCGCCGGGCTGCTGCGATAGTGGTCCACGCGATCCTCGCGGCGGCGGCCGTGTACGGCGGCCTCCTGCTCCTCCTCGTGATCGTGAACCTCGCCGTGACGCCGCGCCTCTCCCGCACGCCCGCTCCGGCGGGCGCCGCGCCGAAGGTCTCGATCATCGTCCCGGCGCGCAACGAGGAGCGGGCGATCGCCGCCGCGGTCCGGTCGCAGCTCGCGCAGGAGTATCAGGACTTCGAGGTTCTCGTCGTTGACGACCGCTCGACGGACGGGACGGGGGCAATCCTCCACGCGATCGCGCTCGAGAACCCGCGGTTGAGGATCGTCGCGGGGAGCGACCCGCCGCCGGGCTGGCTGGGCAAGCCCCACGCCCTGTGGCTCGGGGCCCGGGAGGCGGGCGGCGAGGTCCTGCTCTTCGCCGACGCGGACGTCGTGTATCACCCGCGCTGCCTGAGGGAGGCCGTGGCGTTTCTGGATGAGCGGGGAGCCGACTTCCTGGCCCTCCTTCCCCGGATGGAGGCGGAGGGTTTCTGGGAGAACGTGCTCATGCCTTATATCCTCGGCGCGTATTTCGCCGGACCCGGGATCCTGGCGAACTTCGACCGGCTCCGCTGGTTCGCCGCGGGCGGGGGCGCGGGCAACGTGATCCGGCGCGCCGCCTACGACGCGATCGGCGGTCACGAGGCGCTGAAGGCCTCCGTCGTCGACGACGTCGCCCTGGCTCTCCGTGTGAAGAGGTCGGGATTCCGGGCGCGCACCGTGCGCGCCGAGGACCGCGTCGCCGTGCGGATGTACCGGGGATTCCGCGAAATCTGGGACGGATTCGGGAAGAACGTCGCCTACGTTTTCCAGGGAATGACGGGCGCGGCGCTGCTCCTGCTGACCGCGTTCTGGTTCGCGGTCAACACCGTGCCCCCTCTGCTCCTTCTCGCCGCGCTCATGGGTGTCCGGGGGATCGACCCTCCTCTCGCGGCCCTCGGCACCGCGCTGCCGATCGCGGCTCGCCTGGTGCTCGCGGCGGCGATGGGCGATCCGCTCTGGCCTTCCTTCAGTCACCCTATAATGGCGGCGGTTTGGGCAGGAATAACCTGCCGATCCTTGTTTCAACGGGTCGTCCGGAGGCGCCTGACCTGGCGGGGGCGGGAGTTCGACGCGCGCGCGGCGCGCTTTTGAGCCGGAGGAGAGATGCGTTGGATCGGCCTTGTTGGAATGGCGGTCATCGTCGGGGTCGCGCTCGCCCTGTCCAAGAATCGCCGCGCGATCCGCTGGCGGACGATCGGGTGGGCCTTCGCGCTGCAGCTCACGTTCGCGGCCATCGTCCTCTACTGGGAGAGGGGGAAGGAGGGGCTGGAGGCGTTCTCGAACAAGGTCTCGAGCGCCATCGGCTACGCGGACAAGGGCTCCGCGTTCCTCTTCGGCTGGATGGCCGGCCCGATGGACGAGATCGGCGCCAAGCTGGGGATGCCGCTGCGGGGCTTCATCTTCGCTTTCAAGGTTCTCCCCATCATCATCTTCATCTGCGCCTTCTTCTCGCTCCTCTACTACTTCGGGATCATCCAGGTCCTCGTCAAGGCGATGGCGTGGGTCATGCAGAAGACCATGAAAGTGTCGGGCGCGGAGGCCCTCTGCGTGGCCGCCAACGTCTTCATCGGCCAGACCGAGGCGCCGGTCCTGATCGCCCCCTACATCCCGGCCATGACCACCTCGGAGCTGCTGACGATGATGACGGGAGGCATGGCGCACGTCTCCGGGGCGGTCATGCTCGCCTACGTGACGATGGGAGCGCCCCTGAAGTACCTGATCACGGCGTCGGTCATGGCCGCGCCGGGGACCTTCCTGATCGCCAAGATCCTCTGGCCCGAGACGGAGTCGCCCGTCACGATGGGCACCGTCAAGATGCAGGTCGAGAAGACGAGCGCCAACTTCATCGACGCGACGGCGACCGGCGCCACGCAGGGGATGACGCTCGTGCTCAACATCTCGGCGATGCTGATCGCGTTCGTCGCCCTGATCGCGATGCTGAACGGGTTCCTCGGATGGGTCGGCCACTTCTGGGGGAACCCGGAGTTCTCGCTCCAGACGGTCTTCGGGTGGGTGCTCGGACCGCTGGCGATCCTGCTCGGGGCCCCGAAGCAGGACGCGGCGCTCGTCGGGAACCTGATCGCGAACAAGACGGTGATCAACGAGTTCTTCGCGTTCTCGATGATGAAGGACGTCGTCGGCCAGCTCTCCGAGAAGGGGAAGCTGATCGCGACCTTCGCCCTCTGCGGGTTCGCGAACTTCTCCTCGATCGGCATCCAGATCGGCGGGATCGGCGGCCTCGCGCCCACGCGCAAGTCAGACCTGGCGCGCCTGGGGTTCCGCGCGCTCCTCGCGGGCTCGCTCGTCAGCTTCATGACGGCCGCGATCGCGGGGCTCATCTTCGAGCTCGGAGTGGTCCAGTGAGCGATTCGGGCCTCCTCGGCCGCCTCGACGCCGCCGCCGAGGCCATCCGGAAGAAGGCGAAGTCGCCGCCTCTCGTCGGCCTGGTCCTGGGCTCCGGGCTGGGCGCCTTCGCGGAGAGTCTTTCGGGGCGCACGGCGATCTCCTACGAGAGGATCCCGAACTTCCCCGTTCCGAGCGGCGTCGTCGGCCACGCCGGGGAGCTCGTCCTGGGGAGCGTCGGCTCGACGCCCGTGGTCGTCCTCGCGGGGCGGATCCATTACTACGAGGGGCGGCCGATGTCGGACGTCGTCTTCCCGGCCCGCGTGCTCGCGAGGCTGGGCGTGAAGGCCGTCGTGCTGACCAACGCGGCCGGAGGCGTGCGGCTCTCCTTCCGCCCCGGCGACCTGATGCTCATCCGCGACCACATCAACGCCCTCGGCACGAACCCGCTCGTCGGAACCAACGAGGAGAAGCTCGGACCCCGCTTTCCGGACATGAGCGTGGTCTACGACGCGAAGCTCCGGAGCGTGATCCGGGCCGCGGCGCGGAGGCTTCGAATCCCCCTGCGGCAGGGGATCTACGTCAGCCTCACGGGTCCCTCCTACGAGACCCCGGCGGAGATCCGGATGTGGCGCAAGCTCGGCGTGGACGCGGTCGGCATGTCCACCGTTCCCGAGGCGATCGCCCTGCGCCATGCCGGCGTGCGCGTCGCGGGAATCTCGACGATCACCAACATGGCGGCGGGGATCCTGAAGAAGCCCCTGAACCACGTCGAGGTGCTCGAGACGACAAAGCGCGTGGGCGCGCGCTTCGTGAAGCTGCTGGAGGCGGCGGTGCCGAGGATCGCGGCGGCGGTCGAGAGAGGGTGAATGGGAGAGGGAGAAGAGAAGCTGATCGAAGCCGCGACTCGGTACCGGAACAACGCGGTTTCGAGGAGAAGCGGGTTTTCCGTCGGCGCCGCGATCGAGGACGAGAGCGGGAGAATCTGGGGCGGCTGCAACGTCGAGAACTCGACGTATGGCCTGACGGTCTGCGCGGAGCGGGTCGCGATCTGGAAGGCGCTCTCGGAAGGGGTCCGAAAGTTCCGAGCGGTCGCCGTCGTGACGGGCGCCGACGAGCCGACGCCTCCCTGCGGAGCCTGCCGCCAGATCCTCTGGGAGTTCGCCGGCGACGTCCCGATCATCATGGCGACCGTCGCCGGCAAGAGGAAGCGGTTCGAGCTGCGGGAGCTGTTTCCCGAGCCGTTCGATTTTTAGATGGTAGGTGGTAGGTGATAGGTCGTAGGGCAATGAGACGAATTCCCCCTCTCCCGGCGGGAGAGGGGCGGGGTGAGGGGCGCTCTCTCACCCGATGGCGCCGGGTTCTTCCCGTCGCGCTCGTCTGCCTCGTTCTTCTCGCCGCGGCCCCGGCGAAGAAGGAGCCCGCGGACCTCCTCGTCGTCAACGCGCGCGTCGTGACGATGGACGGGAAGTTCTCGCTCTTCGACCCGGGCGCCCTCGCGGTCAAGGACGGGAAGATTGTCGCCGTCGGGCCCTCCGCCGAGATCGCGAAGCGTTTCTCCGCCCGCGCCACCGACGACGCCCGCGGCGACATCGTCATGCCCGGCCTCGTCAACACGCACACCCATGCCGCCATGACCCTGCTTCGGGGGATCGCCGACGACCTGCCGCTCGAGAAGTGGCTGACCGAACACATCTTCCCGGCGGAGAAGAGAAACGTGTCCCCCGAATTCGTGTACGACGGAACGCTCCTGGCGGCCCTCGAGATGATCGAGGGAGGGACGACCACGTTCGCCGACATGTACTACTTCGAGTCCGACGCCGCGCGCGCCGTCGAGAAGGCGGGGCTGCGGGGCGTCATGGGGGAGACCTTCATCGATTTCCCGGTGCCCGATCACAAGGACCTCCCGGCGACGCTCGCCTTCATGACGGACTACGTCAAGCGCTGGAAGGGACACCCGCGGATCACGCCGGCCGTCGCCCCGCACTCGACCTACACCTGCTCGAAGGAGACCCTGCTCGCGGCGCGCGCCTTCGCCCTCGCCGAGGGAATCCCGATCCTGATCCACCTGCGGGAGACGAAGAAGGAGCTCGCGGAGCCGGAGGGGAGCGCCGGGGAGAGCCCGGTCCTCCACCTCGCCGCGATCGGGTTCTTCGATCCCTCCGCGCAGGGCCTGCGCGTTCCGATCGTGGCCGCTCACGGCGTGTGGATGGACGAGAAGGACCGCGCTCTCGTCAAGCAGTACGGAGTGGCCCTGTCGCACAACCCCGAATCCAACATGAAGCTCGGCTCGGGCATCGCCGACGTCACGGCCTGGCAGAGCGAAGGCCTCGTCTGGGGACTCGGCACCGACGGTCCCGCCGGCTCCAACAACGATCTCAACATGTTCGAGGCGATGGATTTCGCCGGCAAGCTCGCCAAGGTCTCGAAGGAAGACCCGACGGTCCTGCCAGCCCGCGTCCTCGTCGCTGCGGCGACGCGAGGGGGAGCGCAGGCGCTCGGGCTCGCCGCGAAGATCGGCTCTCTCGAGCCGGGCAAGCAGGCGGACTTCATCGTGGTGGACGTCCACAACGCGCACGTCCAGCCATTCGACGACCCGTACTCGGCCCTCGTCTACTCCGCCAAGGCCTCCGACGTGACGGATGTCTGGGTGGAAGGCAAACGGCTGTTGCGGCATCGCCGCCCGACCACTCTCAATGAGGCGGGCATTCTCGAGAAGGCCCGGCGCTGGCGGGAAAGAGTGCGTGAATCGCTCGCACAGTAGGGGATTGGCGCGCCGAGCCCTCGGCGCCGTTCTGGAATCGCTCGAACACCTCCGGCCCGCCTTCGTGGTCGCGATTGCCGGGCTGCTCGTTTGCGCCATCGCGCTGGCGACCTATCTGACTCCCGTTGATATCCGCTTCTCCTTCTTTTACCTGGCCCCGGTCGCCCTGGCCGCCTGGTTCGTGGGCCCGCAGGCGGGAGTGTTCTTCTCCGTGCTGGGCGCCGGCGTCTGGCTCCTGGAGTCCTTTCTCGAGGGGAAGGACGGTTTGGCGGACTCCGCGGTGACGTATTCCAATGCCGTGCTGCTTGTCGGGTTCTTTCTCCTGTTCGCGGCGCTCCTGTCCGCGCTGCGGGCGGCGCTCTGGCGCGAGAAGGCCGCCGCCCGTGTCGATGCGCTCACCCAGATCCCCAATCGGCGCGCTTTCGCCGAGCTGGCCGAGGCCGAGATCGAGCGCGTGGCGCGTTACGGGGGCCGGTTCACCGTGGCCTATCTGGACCTGGACAACTTCAAGCAGGTCAACGACCGGTTCGGACACGAGACCGGGGACCGGGTCCTCATCCAGACGGCGCAGGCCATTCGGAAGAGCCTTCGCGTCAACGACATCGTGGCCCGCCTGGGAGGCGACGAGTTCATGGTCCTGCTCCCCCAGACCGAGCTGTCCGACGCGGACACGGTCCTGCGGAAGCTCGAGGCGCAACTCTCCGACGTGATGCGCCAGGGACAGTGGCCGGTGACCGTGTCCATCGGCGCCGCGACGTTCGAGAAGCCTCCGGCCTCCGTCGAGCAGATGGTCGAGCTCGTGGATGGGCTGATGTATTCTGCCAAGGCGGGCGGCAAAGGCCGCCTGGAGACGCGGGTCGTCCCCTCGTGAGGCCGAATTCAAGCCGATGAGAACCGTCTACGAGATCCTGCGGGCGAAGAGAGAAGGCCAGGAGCTGCCGAAAGAGGAGATCGCCTACCTCGTCGCCGGCGTCGTCTCCGGAGAAGTCCCCGAGTATCAGGCCGCCGCGTTCCTGATGGCGGCGGTGATCCTCGGTCTCTCGACCGCGGAGACGGCGGCTCTGACGGAAGCGATGCGCGACTCGGGTGACTGCTGGGACCTTTCAGATCTCGCTCCGGTCGTGGACAAGCACTCGACGGGAGGAGTCGGAGACAAGGTGTCGCTCGTCCTGGCGCCTCTCGTGGCCGCCGCGGGGGCGCGCGTCGGGATGATGTCGGGCCGCGGGCTCGGGCATACGGGAGGGACCCTGGACAAGCTCGCCGCGATCCCGGGCTTCCGGACGGACCTCGACCTGCCGCGGGTGCGGGAGGCGCTGACCAAAGTCGGCGCCGCCCTCTTCGCCCAGACGGACGCCATCGCCCCGGCGGATCGCACCCTCTATGCGCTGCGCGACGTGACGGGGACGGTCGAGTCGCTCGGCCTGATCGTGGCCTCGATCCTCTCGAAGAAGCTTGCCTCCGGGACGACCGGCATCGTGTTCGACGTGAAGACCGGCAACGGGGCGTTCTTGAAGACCGTCGAAGAAGCGCGCGCCCTGGGGCGCGCGCTAGTAGATACCTCACGGGCTGCGGGGCGGGAAGCAACTGGGTGGATCACTGACATGAGCCGCCCTCTGGGCCGGGCCGTCGGCAACGCTCTCGAGGCGGAGGAATCCATCCTCTGTCTGCGAGGCGAGGGGCCGCCGCTTCTTCGGGAGCTGTGCCTGGTTCTCGGCGCGGAGATGCTTGCCTTTGCGGAGCCGAAGATCTCGGATGGCGAGGCGCGCTCCCGGCTGGAGAAGGCTTTCGACTCGGGGGCCGCCGCGGCGAAGTTCGGCGAGCTGATCGAGTTCCAGGGGGGCGATCCGCGGGTCGTTCAAGATGTCTCTCTCCTCCCGCAGCCGAAGAAGAAAATCCCCGCCGTCGCGCCCCGCTCGGGCTACGTCCGCTCGATCCAGACCGAGAAGATGGGCTTCCTCTCGATCGACATCGGCTGCGGCCGGAGGAAGCGCGAGGACACGATCGATTTCGCCGCCGGCTTCCTCGTCGAGAAGACCGTCGGCGACCGGGTCGAGAAGGGGGAGCCGCTGGCGATCCTCTGCCTGGGCGGCCGTCCCGCCCCGCGCCCGAATATGGAGCAGGAGCTTGCCGCCCTGTTCGAGATCGGAGACGCCCCCGCGACCCCGCCCCCCCTCGCCATCGAGAAGCTGTAAACAGCCGCGCCGCGCCGTCACCGGTTGTCACCCAGTCGAGTGACGAAGGATCTGTCCCCGCGGCTTGAGACCGCCGGAGCAGATCCCTCGCTTCGCTCGGGATGACAAGGCGGCATGACAGCTTAAAATCCCTGCCGTGTTGTACCGGTTCGACCACGTGCGCAAGGCTTACGGGCCCAGGGAGGTGCTGCGGGATGTGACCTGGCAGCACAACCCGGGCGAGAAGGTCGGGCTCGTGGGGCGCAACGGGGCGGGGAAGACGACGCTCCTGCGGATGGTCCTCGGGCGGGAGGAGCCGGACGCGGGGGAGATCGTCAAGGCCAACGCCGTCCGTATTGCGACGGTGGACCAGGAGCTGCCGGGGGACCTGTCCGAATCACTCCACGACTACGCGGCCGGGGCCTTCGCGGATCTCCACCGGATCGAGGCCGAGATGCGGCGACTCGAGCACGCGATGGCCGACGGCGACAACTCCTCCGCGGTCCACGACCGGTACGACGCGCTCTCCCACCGCTTCGAGAACGAGGGGGGCTACGAGATGGTCGCGGAGGTCGAGAAGGCCCTGTCCGGGCTCGGTTTCGACAAGGCGGACTTCGGCAGGCCCCTCTCGGAGCTCTCGGGGGGCCAGAAGAACCGCGCGATGCTCGCGAGAGCCATCCTCTCCTCCCCGGATGTCCTGCTTCTCGACGAGCCCACGAACCACCTGGACTTCAACGCCGTCGAATTCCTCGAGGAATACCTCGCGCGCTCGCGCCGGGCTTACCTCGTCGTCACGCACGACCGGCGGTTCCTCGACCGGGTGGCGGAGGAGATCGTGGACTTGGAGAACGGGAAACTCACCGCCTACTCCGGGGGCTACACGGCCTACCGGCGGCAGAAGGCGGAGCGGGTCCTCTCCGCGACGCGCGCGTTCGAGAAGCAGCAGGACTTCATCGAGAAAGAGAAGGAGTACATCCGCCGGAACATCGCGGGCGTCAACTCCCGGCAGGCGAAGGGACGGCGCACGAGGCTCGCGCGGGTCGAGAGGATCGAGAAGCCGACGGAAGACGCGACGTCCGTGGCGTTCGAGTTCGACGCCGCGCGCATCGGGGGGCGCAGTTTCCTGAGGGCGAAACATCTCGACGCGGGATACGTAGCCGGCGTGCCGATCGTGCGCGACGCCTCCTTCGAGCTCCTGCGGGGGGAGCGCCTCGCGATCCTGGGAGAGAACGGCACCGGCAAGACGACGCTGCTCAAGACGCTCGCGGGGCGGCTCCCGCCGCTCGCGGGGTGCGCGCAGACGGGGCACGACGTCTCGATCGGGTACTACGACCAGGAGCTGAGGGACCTCGACCCGGCGCGCCGGGCGATCGACGCCGTCTGGGACGAGCACCCGCAGGAGAGCGAGGAAGCGATGCGCTCCTATCTCGCCCGCTTCGCCTTCCGCGGCGACGAGGTCTTCGCGGGGATCTCCGGCCTGTCCGGCGGCGAAAAGGGACGGCTGACGCTCGCCGTGGTGATGCGCCAGCGGCACAACCTGCTGCTTCTGGACGAGCCGACGAACCATCTGGACCTGGATTCGCGAGAGGCGCTGGAGGAGTCGCTCGAGGAGTTTCCGGGCTCGATCGTCTTCGTGTCGCACGACCGCGCCTTCATCGACCGGCTGGCCACGCGGATCCTCGACCTGCGGGGAGGCCGGGCGCTCCTCTTCGACGGCAACTACACCGAAACGGCCGATGTCCGCGAGCAGAGGCGGCGGCGGCCCGAGCCGCCCCGGCAGCCCGGGGAGGCCGCCGGCGGGCCGGAGAAGCCCCCGCGTCCGGCGCCGGCCGCGCGGGTCGCCCGGAGAACCGAATCGCCGGCCCGGAAGGAGGCCGCGCGCCGGCGCAAGCGGATCGCCGCGCTCGAAGAGAAGATCGCGGCGATCGAGGGGGAGGTCGAGGGGCTGGAGACGCGCCTCTGGGAGGAGGCGCTGACGCTCGGGCCGGTGGCCTCGCGCGACCTCGCCGCGAAAAAGGGGGAGAAGAGCGCGGAGCTCGACGCGCTCGTCGAGGAGTGGGCCGCCCTCTCCGAGGAGGAGAACCGGGCGACGGCGGAGCGTCATTCTTGAGCGGACCGCAAGCCCGGCGCGCGGCGATCATCGCGATCGGCAGCGAGATGCTCTCGCCGCTGCGGCAGGACACCAACTCCCTCTGGCTGACGGCGCGGCTGGAGGAGGTCGGGATCCCGGTCGTCCGCAAGTCCATCGTCCCCGACGATCCCGAGGCGATCGGCGAGGAGATCGCCTTCGCCTCCGCGGCCGCGGAGATCCTCATCACGACGGGAGGCCTCGGACCGACCGCGGACGATCTGACCGTCCCGGCCGTGGCCCGGCGGCTCGGGATGGCGCTCCGGCGGGACGAGGACTACGTCGCCCGGATGCGCGAGCGGTTCGCGCGCCGCGGGATGAGGATGGCCGCGACGAACGAGAAACAGGCGGACTTCATCGTGGGCGCCCGCGTGCTGGAGAACCCCCGGGGGACGGCGCCCGGATTCTGGATCGAGCGGGACGGGAGGGAGTACGTGATCCTCCCCGGCGTTCCTTCGGAGATGCGCGAGATCATGGAGACGCACGTCCTTCCCGTTCTGCGCGAGCGGGCGGGCCGCACGGTCGCCGGCCGGCGGGTCCTGCGCGTCTCCGGGATGGGAGAGTCGGCCGTCGAGGAGCTCGTCACGCCGGTCTACGCGAAGTGGAAGGACGACCCGGTCACGATCCTCGCGTCTCCCGGGGAGGTCCAGCTCCACCTGCGGATCGTCGGGGAACCGGAGCAGGTCGAGCGGAGGTTGAACGAGATGGAGGCGGACTTCCGGGCGGCCCTCGGATCGCGCATTTTCAGCCGGGCCGGTGAGGATCTGGCCGCGAGCGTCGGGAGCCTCCTGCGCGAGCGGGGGGAGACGCTCTCCCTGGCGGAGTCGTGCACCGGCGGGATGATCGCGAAGCTCGTGACGGACATCCCCGGCTCGAGCGACTACTTTCTCGGCGGAGTCGTCTCCTACGGCAACGCCTCCAAGAGCGAATTCCTCGCGGTGCGCGAGGAGACGCTCGCGGCGCGCGGGGCCGTCTCGGAGGAGGCCGCGCGCGAGATGGCGCGGGGGGCCCTCGAGCGCTTCGGGTCCGGCATCGCCCTGGCCGTGACGGGGATCGCGGGGCCGGATGGAGGCACTCCCGAGAAACCGGTCGGAACCGTCCATTTCGCTCTCGCGGCGCGGCGCCGGCCCGAGACCGCGAAGAAACGCGAGTTCATCGGCGACCGCGCGGCCGTCCGTCTCGCGGCGTCGCTCTACGGATTGGAGCTCGTCCGGCGAAGCATCGAAGAGGAGCCGGAGACCCTCCGCTCTCCGGGAAGCCCCGGCCGATGAGCGGGGAGGGGAAGATCCGGGCGTTCCTCGCGGTCCCGAGCGACGGGCTCTGGGTCGAGAGCGCCCGCGACCTGGTCGCTCGCCTGAAGGAGTCCCTGCCGCGCGCCTCCTGGACGAGGCCGGAGAGCTGGCACCTGACCTTGAAGTTCTTCGAGCGGATCTCCCCGGAGGCCGCGCGCGCCCTGGCCGAGGCGGTCGCTCCGCTGGCCGCCGGCGCGGTTCCGGGAGAGATGCTGGCCGCCGGGCCGGTCGTCTTCCCTCCTCGGGGTCCGGCGCGCGTCCTGGGGGTCGGATTCGAATCCACGCCCGCCCTGGAGGAAGTGTCGCGGCTGGCGCGGGAAGTGGAAACCCGCGCGCGGGAGCTCGGGCTCCAGGAGGAAAGGCGCCCGTTTCATCCTCACGTCACGCTCGCGCGCCTGCGCCACCCCTGGCCGCCCGGCGCGGTCGAGGCTTTCCGGAGCGAGATCGCGGCGTGGAGCTTTCCCGCCTGGCAGGCGCGGTCGTGCGTCTTCTACGAGAGCCGGCTCCTGCGGGAAGGAGCGTCGCACACGCCCATGGAGGAATGGTCCTTCATCGGCGGGCCCCGAGGGGTTCGGGCTTGAACTGGCCGGCCGCTTTCGTCGTCGTCGCCGGGTATCTCCTGGGGTCCGTCTCCTTCGCGCTCTGGCTCGTCCGCTGGCGCACGGGCTCCGACATCCGGACGGAGGGCTCGGGAAACGCCGGGGCGACGAACGTCCTGCGCGCCCACGGCAAGGGGCTCGCCGCCGTGGTGGCCCTTCTGGATATCGCGAAGGGGTCGGCCGCGGTGCTCCTCGTGCGCCTCGTCACGGCCGATCCGCGCTACGCGGCGGCCGCGGCATTTGCCGCCGTCCTCGGCCACGTCTTCCCGCTCTATTCGGGATTCCGCGGAGGCAAGGGGGTTGCGACGGCCGTCGGCGCGTTTCTCGCGCTCGTCCCGCTGGCGACGGCGGCCTGCGTCGCCGTCTTCCTCGCGATTGTCGCCGTCACCCGCTACGTCTCGCTCGGCTCGGTCGTCGCGATCGTCCTGCTCCCTCCCGCGGCGCGGCTTCTCTCCCACGCCCCCCGCGCGGCCGTCGTGGCCGCGGCGGCGACGGCGATCCTCGTGGTCTTCAAGCACATCGAGAACTTGAAACGCCTCGCGCGCGGAGACGAGCGAAAGCTCGGCCGCGGGTGAGAGTCGCGGTCCTGGGCGCCGGCTCCTGGGGCACCGCCCTCGCGATCCACCTGGCGCGCGGCGGGCACGACGTCCTGCTCTGGGGCCGCGACGAGCGGGTCTGCGCGGCGATCGAGGAAAGCCGTTACCACCCGAGACGGCTCAAGGGCATCCGGATCCCGGCCGGAGTCCGCGTCACGCCCCTTCTCGAACGGGCCGCGGCCCACTCGGAGACGGCCATCGTGGCGGTGCCCTGCGCCTCCTTTCGCGCGCTCCTCGCCGCGGTCCCCGCGAACCTCGCGAACCGGCGCTTCCTCTCGGCGGCCAAGGGGGTTGAGCCGGAGACGCTGATGCGGATGTCGGAGATCCTCCTGGAGTTCCATCCGACGGCCGAGGTCGCCGCGCTCTCCGGACCGACGTTCGCGGAGGGACTGGCGCGCGGGGACCCCACGGCGGCGGTCGTGGCCGGGGGCGGCCTGGCGCGCGATCTCCAGAGGGAATTCTCGAGTCCGCTCTTTCGCCTCTACAGCTCGGAGGACCTCGTCGGCGTCGAGCTCGCCGGGGCGTTGAAGAACGTCGTCGCGATCGCCGCCGGTATCGTCTCGGGCCTCGGCTACGGCCACAACACGCTGGCCGCGCTCGTGACGCGGGGGCTGGCCGAGATCGGCCGGATCGTCCGCGCGAGCGGCGGCCAGGAGCGCACGATCGCGGGGCTCGCCGGAATCGGAGACCTGATGCTGACCTGCACCGGCCGCGAGTCGCGCAACCGCCGTGTCGGCGAGGAGATCGGCCGCGGCGGAACCCTGTCGCGGATCCTGGGCGACATGCCCGAGGTTGCCGAGGGGGTCCGCACGTGCCTCGCGATGCCGAAGATCGCCGCCGCCGCCGGAGTCGAGGCGCCGATCGCGGAAGCGGTCAAGGGGGTCCTCTACGAAGGCGTCTCTCCGAAGGAGGCCGTCGAGCGATTGATGACCCGAGAGTTGAAACCGGAGTAGTTTCAAGTTTCAAGTTTCAGGTTTCAGACGCTCTTCCGCTGTGTCCCTTGAAACTTGAAACCTGAAACCTGAAACCTCATACCGAAACCCGCTCAGGAATGTCACTACAATCCTGTCGTGCTCGAGTCCCTCCGCGCGCGCCGTGTCGGCTACCCGGCGGCGCTGCTTCTCGTTCTCGCGACGATCGGCATCCTGCGGTCCTTTCCGGGGCTCGCGGACTCTTCGGTCGCCCTCCTCCTTCTGCTCGCGGTCTTCCTCGCCGCCTGGATCTGGGAGAGCGGGCCGGGGGCGCTCGCCGCGGTCCTCGCGACACTCGGCTTCAACTTCTTCTTCATCCCTCCTCTGCATACGTTCACGGTCGAAGATTCCCGCAACGTCATCGCCCTTGCCGTCTTCCTGCTCTCGGGCCTGCTCATCGGACGGCTCTCGGCGCTTGCCCGGCGCCGCCTCCGCCTGGTGGAGGCCGAGCGCGCCGACCTGGCGGCGCTCACCCGGCTGTCGCAGGCCTTTCTCTCCGACACGAACCGAGAGTCGCTCCTGGGGGTTGCGGCCAACCGGCTGCGCGAGGCCCTCGGCGCCGGGCAGGTGACGCTGCTCCTCGCCGACTCAGAGCAGAAACTCGCGGCGGCCGCGACGACGGCCGGGGACGACTACCGGCGGGACCTCGCGGAGCTCGCTTACCGCCAGGGCAACTCGGCCGCGTTCCCTTCGCGGCACGGAGGGATCGACATCTATCTCCCGATCCCCGTCGGTCTCCAGCGGGCGGGCGTCCTCGTCGCGATCGGGATGCGGGGGAGCGAAGGGCTCGCGGAAGGGTGCGCGGTCCTGTTGGGGCTCGCCCTCGAGCGGGAGCGCTTCCTGCGTCTGGCGCGCGAGGCGGAGGAAACCAAGACGAGCGACCAGATGAAGTCCACGCTGCTCGCCTCGCTCGCGCATGACCTGAAGACGCCCGTCGCGACCGCGCGGGGGGCGATCGAGAACTGGTCCGCGCAGGCCGGGGATTCGGAGAGCGCGAAGCTCGCTCTCGAGCAGGTCGCGCTGCTGACGCGCCGAATCGAGCAGCTCATGGACGTCGTCCGGCTCGACTCGGGCCTCGCCAGGCCGAGGCGCGAGCTCGTGACCTGCGCCGAGATCGTCGAGGCCGCCGTCGCCCGGTTCGGCGACGCGCTCGCGGGCCACTCGCTCTTCGTCGACCTGCCTCGCGCGGAGATCCGCGTCGAGGTGGATCCGGGACAGCTGACCGAGGCGCTCGGCCAGGGCCTCGAGAACGCTGCCCGCTACTCTCCCGCCGGCAGCGAGATCCGGGTCTCCGCGGCGGCCGAGGAGCCGTCCGTCTTCCTGCGCGTCGCCGACCGCGGGTCCGGAATCCCGCCCGCGGAGCGGGAGAAGGTGCTCGAACGGTTCGTGCGGCTCCCGTCGGCTTCCGGAGTGCCCGGGACAGGCCTGGGGCTCGCCATCGCCCGCAGCCTGGTCGAGATGAACGGCGGCCGGGTGCGCCTGGCGGGAGACGAGAAGGGGGGCACGCTCTTCGAGATCGAGCTCCCCGCGGCGGCGCGATGAGCCGCATCCTCGTCGTGGACGACGAAGCCGGCATCCGCAAGGTCGCCAGGGACGCTCTCGAGCGCGCGGGGCACGAGGTCGAGACGGCCGTGGACGGGGAGGAGGCGCTCGACATCCTGGAGGAGAAGGATTTCGCCCTCGTCGTCACCGACCTGAACATGCCGCGCCTGGACGGCCGGGCGCTCGTCCGCCGCATCCGGGAAATCTCGAAGATCCCGATTCTCGTGCTGACCGTTCGCCAGGAGGAACGGGAAAAAGTCCGGCTCCTGGACGAGGGCGCGGACGACTACGTGACCAAGCCCTTCGGCGTCGCGGAGCTGGTCGCGCGGGCGCGCGCCCTGCTCCGCCGCGGCGAAGGGCGCGCCGGCGCGCCGCCGCCCGTTTCCCGATTCGGGGACGTCGAGGTGGATCTGGAGGCGCGAACCGTTCGGAAGGCGGGACATCCTCTCCACCTGACGCCGACCGAATACGCGCTGCTGACGACGCTCCTGACCAAGCCGGGGGCCGTCTGGACGCACCGCCAGCTCCTCGCCGCGGTCTGGGGCACGACGGCCGGCGTGACCAACGACACCCTCCGGGTCCACATGGGGAGCCTGCGGCGCAAGCTCGAGGACGACCCAAACCGTCCCCGCTTCGTCCGCACCGAGCCGTGGGTCGGCTACCGCTTCGCGCCGGAGGAATGAGGCGCCGGCCGGCTCTCTTCCGTCGTCTTTCTCGAGGCCGAACCGGAGAGCCCGCGCTTCTTTAGAGATTCTTTCGGTCCCGTTACGGACTTCTTTCGGGGGCGTGGGCGATCCTCGCGCCATGTTGAAGCCGGTTCGTCGGCCCCGCCCGCTCCGGTGGGTCCTCTCCGGGGCGTCGGCCCTGTTCGCGGCCCTCCTTCTCGGCGCCCGCGCCGGGCCCCCCTGGGAAGCGGGTTTCGTCATCGCGGGTTTCCTGGCCTTCGTCTTCGGCGTCCGCCATGCACTCGCGTTCCTGCGGGTCGACGAGATCGTGTTCGATCGTCCGGAGAATCCCGAGCCGGAGGGCGCCGAGCGGCCCCGCCTCGCGGCGGCGGCTTTTCTCCTCACCCTCGTCGCCGCGGGCGCGCTGGCGCAGCAGACGATCTTCAACGTTCCCTCCGCCGACGTGCTGGAGAAGGGCAAGACGTATCTCGAGGAGGACAGCCTCTGGCGTCCTCGGGACCCGCGTTTCGCGGTGTTTACCGTTCGGGGCGTCTGGGGGTTCGGAGCCCGCGTCGAGGGAGGAGTCAATGTCGGCGGATTCTCGACCCGGGGCCGGTCGACCCCGACCGCGACGGCCGCACTCAAGTGGCAGCCGGTCAAGGTCGGGAGCTTCGCCTTGACGACAGGAGCGCAGGGTCTCTTCTTCCTGCCTGGTACCGAAGACGGGGATCCGGCGGGGCAGTTCTACGCCCTCGCGTCCTACGCCCTCCGCACCAACACGCGCGTGACGGCCGGGGGCTGGCTCGCGACTGCGGGCTATGCCGCGGCCAGGGGCGCCCGCGGCGGGCTGTTTGCCCTCGAGCAGAAGGTGAACGACCATCTGAGTGTCTGCGCGGACTGGTTTACCGGCAGAAACGGAATCGGCTACCTCACGCCGGGGATCGTGTCCGCCCTCGGCCCCTGGACGGTCTACGCGGGCTATTCCTTCAAGAACGGCGACTCGAAGGGGAATGCCCTCCTGATCGAGCTCGGCTTCGCCTTCTGAGGAGACTGCCATGAAGGATGTCGTCTTCCTCCTGCTGTCTCTGGTTCTCTTCTACGCCGCGATCCGCTACACGAAGTGGTCGGACCGGGTCTGAACGGGGAGGGAGGAAATCATGGGATGGGAAGACGTCCTGGGCCTCGTCGTGACGCTCGGACTCCTCTATTACCTGCTGCGCGCCATGCTGAAGGCGGAGGAGGTCTGAAGTCGTGACCGGCATCGGCATCTTCAAGCTCCTCCTGTACATGGGCGTGATCGTCGCCCTGACGCCGGTCCTCGGCCTGTACATGAAGAGGGTCTTCGCGGGAGAGAAGACCTTCCTCGACCCGCTCCTCGAGCCGGTGGAGCGGCTGATCTACAGGGTCTGCGGCGTGGACGCGCGCAGGGACCAGGGATGGGTCGAGTGGACCACCGTGATGCTCGTCGTCAACGGCGCCTCCCTCGTCATCCTCTACCTGCTCCAGCGCCTCCAGCACCTGCTGCCGTTGAACCCGAACCACTTCGGGCCGGTCTCCGCGGACTCTGCCTGGAACACGGCCATGTCCTTCACGACGAACACGAACTGGCAGGGATACTCGGGCGAGACGACGATGTCCCACTTCACCCAGATGTTCGGCCTCGCCCTCCACAACTTTCTCTCGGCGGCGACCGGGATCGCAATCGCGGTCGCGGTGATCCGCGGAGTCGCGCGGGAGAAGGCGAGCGGAATCGGAAACTTCTGGTTCGACTGCACGCGGGCGGTCCTCTGGATCCTCCTCCCGGTCTCCTTCGCCGCCGCGCTCTTCCTCGTCTCGCGCGGCGTCGTCCAGAATTTCAGGGCGGACGTCGTCGTCCAGACCGTCGAGGGGCGGGAGCAGAGGATCCCGCAGGGGCCGGTCGCCTCGCAGGAGGCGATCAAGGAGCTCGGTACCAACGGCGGAGGCTTCTTCAACGCGAATTCTTCGCACCCCTATGAGAACCCGACGCCGGGCTCGAATTTCCTGGAGATCGTCCTGATCTTCGCGCTCGGCGCCGGGCTGACGAACACGCTCGGCCGGATGACCGGGTCGGTCCGCCACGGGTGGGCCGTCTTCGCCGCGATGGCTCTGATGTTCCTGGGCGGGGCGGTCGCCGCGACCGTCTTCGAGCAGCAGGGCAACCCGATTCATCAGAGGGCCGGGGTGGCCGCGGAGCCGACGGCCGGCGGGACCGGCGGCAACATGGAAGGCAAGGAGGTCCGGTTCGGAATCGGGGACTCCGCCCTCTTCGCCGCGATCACGACCGACGCCTCGTGCGGCGCGGTCAACTCTTGGCACGATTCCTTCACGCCGCTCGGCGGCCTCGTGCCGCTCGCCAACATCGCGACGGGAGAGGTGATCTTCGGCGGAGTCGGGGCCGGGCTCTACGGAATGTTCGTCTTCATCGTCCTGACGGTCTTCATCGCCGGCCTGATGGTCGGCCGGACTCCCGAGTACCTCGGGAAGAAGATCGAGTCGCACGACGTCAAGCTCGCGATGCTGTCGGTTCTCATCCTGACGCTCTGCATCCTCGGGTTCTCGGCGGCGGCGTCGGTCCTGCCGGCGGGGCTTTCGTCGCTGAACAACAAGGGGCCTCACGGATTTTCCGAGATCCTGTACGCCTTCGAGTCCGGAGCGGGGAACAACGGGTCGGCGTTCGCGGGTTTGAACGCCAACACGCTCTTCTACAACGTGACTCTCGGCTTCGACATGTTCTTCGGGCGATTCTTCATGCTGATCCCGATCCTGGGGATCGCGGGCTCCCTCGCGGCGAAGAAAAAGGTGCCGGTCTCGGCGGGGACGTTTCCCGTGACCGGGCCGATCTTCACGATCCTGCTGATCGGCGTCATCGGGATCGTCGGCGCATTGACGTTCTTCCCCGCCTTCTCGCTCGGGCCTGTCGTCGAGCACTTGCTGATGAAGGCCGGGACGCTCTTCTGAGGAGTTGGACGTGACTCAAACCAAACGCCGCGGCCTCTTCGATCGAGCCATCGTGGCGGCCGCGATCCGGGATTCCTTCGGGAAGCTCGATCCCCGCCTCCAGGCGAAGAACCCGGTGATGTTCGTGGTCCTGGTGGGAGCGGTCCTCGTCACCCTGCTGCTCGTCCGGGACATCGCCGCCGCCAGGGACGTCCTCTTCGACCTGCAGATCGCGCTCTGGCTCTGGTTCACGCTCCTCTTCGCGAACTTCGCGGAGGCTATGGCGGAGGGGCGGGGCAAGGCGCAGGCGGAGACGCTCCGTCGCGGGCGCACGGAGACGGTCGCGCGAAGGGTGACTCGTAAGGGGGAGGAGCGGGTGCCGGCGCCGACCCTGCGCAAGGGAGACAGGGTCATCGTCGAGGCCGGGGAGGTCATCCCGGGCGACGGCACCGTTGTCGAGGGGATCGCCTCGGTGGATGAGTCCGCGATCACCGGCGAATCGGCTCCCGTCATCCGGGAGTCGGGCGGCGACCGTTCCGCCGTGACGGGCGGGACGCGCGTCCTCTCCGATCGGATCGTCGTCGAGATCACCTCGAACCCGGGCGAGACGTTCTTGGACCGGATGATCGCGCTCGTCGAGGGCGCCTCGCGGCAGAAGACGCCCAACGAGATCGCGCTCTCGATCCTCCTTGCGGGCTTGACGATCGTCTTCCTGATCGCGACCGTCACGCTGCGGCCTTTCGCGATCTACGCGAAAGGAAACGCCTCCACGGCCGTCCTGATCGCTCTCCTGGTCTGCCTGATCCCGACGACGATCGGAGGGCTGCTCTCCGCCATCGGAATTGCGGGAATGGACAGGGTCCTGCAGCACAACGTCCTCGCCATGTCCGGGCGCGCGGTCGAGGCGGCGGGCGACGTCAACGTACTTCTCCTCGACAAGACGGGGACGATCACGCTCGGCAACCGCCAGGCGAGCGACTTCTTCCCGGCGCCCGGCGTGCCCCCGGGCGACCTCGCCGAAGGGGCGCAGCTCTCCTCTCTCGCCGACGAGACGCCGGAGGGCCGGTCCATCGTCGTGCTCGCCAAGGAGAGGTTCGGCCTGCGCGCTCGTCGCGTGGAGGGGATGAGCTTCATTCCCTTCTCCGCGACGACCCGGATGTCGGGCGTGGATTTCAACGGGCGCCGGATCCGGAAGGGAGCCGGGGACTCGGTCATGGAGTGGGTGCGCCGGCAGGGAGGGGAGATCTCCTCCGCCGTGTCGGACCAGCTGAACCGCATCTCCGCGGAGGGCGCGACGCCGCTGCTCGTGGCCGACGGCACGCGTGTCCTCGGGCTCGTCGCGCTGCGCGACGTCGTGAAGGCCGGGATGCGAGACCGCTTCGACCGCCTGCGCGCGATGGGGATCCGCACGATCATGATCACCGGCGACAACCCGCTGACGGCCTCCGCGATCGCGCGCGAGGCGGGCGTGGACGACTTCCTCGCCCAGGCGACGCCGGAGCAGAAGCTGGCCTTGATCCGCAAGGAGCAGGAGGGGGGCAACCTCGTCGCGATGACGGGAGACGGGACCAACGACGCTCCCGCGCTGGCCCAGGCGGACGTCGGCGTCGCGATGAACACCGGCACGCAGGCGGCGCGCGAGGCCGGCAACATGGTGGACCTGGACTCCAACCCGACGAAGCTGATCGAGGTCGTCGAGATCGGAAAGCAGCTCCTGATGACGCGCGGGGCGCTGACGACGTTCTCGATCGCCAACGACGTGGCGAAGTACTTCGCGATCCTGCCGGCCATGTTCGCGGCGACGTATCCGGCCCTAAACGCGCTGAACGTGATGCGCCTCGCCAACCCGAAGTCCGCGATCCTCGCGGCCGTGATCTTCAACGCGCTCATCATCATCGCCCTGGTTCCGCTCGCGCTGCGCGGGGTCCGCTACCGTCCTCTCGGCGCCGCGCGGATCCTCACCCGCAACCTCTGGATCTACGGGGTCGGCGGGATCCTCGTCCCGTTCCTCGGGATCAAGCTGATCGACTGGATCGTCGTCGCCATGCACCTGGCCTGAGGTGACCATGAAGCTCGTCCTGCGCTCGACCCTCTACGTCGTCGTCCTGACCGTCCTTCTCGGGGGCGTCTATCCCGGCGTGGTCACGCTCCTGGCGAGGGCCTTCTGGCGCCAGCGCGCCGACGGATCCTTCGTCGAGAGCGGGGGCCGCGTCGTCGGCTCGGAGCTGATCGGACAGAATTTCCGGGGAGCGAAATACCTCCACCCGCGCCCCTCCGCGGCTGGGAAGGAGGGCTACGACGCGACGGCCTCGGGCGGGACAAACAAGGGCGCGACGGACGCCGACCTCGCGACGTCCATCCGTTCGGCGGTCGAGGAGGCGCGCAGGGGCCGGCCCGGCGATCCGCGCCCGGTCCCGGCCGACCTCGTGACCTCCTCCGCCTCCGGCCTCGATCCCCACCTCTCTCCCGACGCCGCGCAGTGGCAGGCGGCCCGGATCGCCCGGGCGCGCGGCATGACGGAGGAGCAGGTGCTCGCGGTCATCCGGCGGCACACAGAGCCGCGGACCCTCGGTTTTCTGGGGGAGCCGCGCGTCAACGTGCTCCTGACCAACCTGGACCTCGACGGCGGACCGGTTCACCCGTAGGATCTCCCTGTGCCGCAGGAAGGGCCTCGCCGAACCTCGCCCGATGTCTTCCTGCGGCTGATCGAGAAATCCCGCCGCGGGAAGCTCAAGATCTACATCGGCCATGCCGCCGGGGTCGGGAAGACCTACCAGATGCTGGAGGACGCCCACGCGCTGAAGGCCCAGAGGGCCGACATCGTCGCGGGCGTCATCGAGACGCACGGGCGGGCCGAGACCGCGGCGAAGACGGAGGGTCTCGAGGTCCTCCCTCGCCGGCGGGTCGTCTACAAGGACCGGGAGCTCGAGGAGATGGATCTCCCGGCGATCCTGAAGAGGAAGCCGGAGATCGTCCTGGTGGACGAGCTGGCGCACACGAATGTCCCGGGGGTCGAGAACGAGAAGCGGTACCAGGATGTCGAGGACATCCTGGAGGCGGGCATCTCGGTCATGACGACCGTGAACATCCAGCACTTTGAGTCGGTGCAGGAGATCGTCTCGCGCGTCACGGGCGTGGACGTGCGCGAGCGTGTTCCCGACCGGCTGCTGCGGCAGGCGGACGCGATCGTCAACGTGGACCTCCCCTCCGACGAGCTGCGGGCGCGCCTGCGCGCCGGAAAGATCTACCCGGCCGACCGCGTTCCGGCCGCGCTCGAGAACTTCTTCAAGGAGGAGAACCTCGCCTCGCTGCGGGAGCTGGCGATGCGGCAGATCGCCGACCGCCTCGAGGCGGAGCGCCGCGGCGCAGACAGGTCCACCGCGGCCGAGCCGGTGGGGGCCAAAGTCATGGTCGCCATGTCGTCGAACCCGGAGACGACCCGGCTGCTGCTGCGGCGAGCCTCGGCGATCGCGGGGCGGCTCAACACGAACTGGTTTGCCGTGTACGTGCGTACCCGGAAGGAGAGCCCGGAGAGGATCTCCTCCCGCGACCACCGGCTTCTCTCCGAGAACGTCACCCTCGCGATGGAGCTCGGCGCGAAGGTCGTCTGGCTCGCGAGCGAGGACATCGCCGGCGAGCTTCTCCGCTTCGCCCGCGAGCAGGGCGTCACGCTCGCGATCTTCGGCAAGAGCCGGCTCTCGAAGGCCCGCCGCCTCGTCCGGAAGAGCCCGATCGAGGTCTTCGCGAGGCTCGGCACGGGCGTGGACGTGTACGAGGTCGAGACGACCGTCTGAGCGCCCGCTCGCTCCGCCGGGCCCGGCGGAAATCAGGACGCCTGGTTGCCGGTCAGCCGGCGCGCTTCAACTTCTGCTTCGGCTCCAGGACCCGGATCGGCAGTACGATCGCCTGAAGGCCGGCGAATTGCAGGCGCCGCTGGATCGCGAACGCGGTCTCGTTGTGCAGGATGCGGTAGTAGAAGCGGTCGTTCTCGAAGACGAGCTGGCCGAGGTAGAAGATCGATCGCGGGAATTCCTGGCGGACCTTTTCGCAGAGCGCGACGACCTGCTCGACGGCCTCGGTCCCGACGGCGTAGCGGTCCTCGGCGCGGAAGCCGAGGCGGTGGGCGAACGCGACGTACTTCTGCAGGTCCTCGATCGTCTGCTTCTTCAACTCCTCGATCTCGCCCGCTCCTTTGAAGTGCGAGGAGTCGATGACGCCAACCTGCAGGAACAGGTAGTTCTTGTACTGGTGCGGAAAGAGGTTCTGCACCGAGAGCACCGTGTGCACTCCCAGTCCCGAGAATCCGTTGACGAGCATCACGGCGACCGGCTCCTCGCGGGGGATCGCGGTCTGCGGCTCGGGGTGCGGACGGAGGGGGATGTTCAGGAGCGTCTCGTCCAGCCGGCGCAGCTGCTCCCGCACGCGCTGGTAGTGGCGGCGCACGAGGAGGGCGGAGACGACGAGGAAGGAAGTGACGAGGAGAGTGAGCCAGGCGCCCTCCTCGAATTTCTCGTAGATCGTGATGATGAGGATCGAGACGCACACGAGCAGCCCGGTTCCATGCAACAGGAGGTTCCCCTTCCACTGAGGGCCCTGCCGGCGGACCTGGATCCAGTGCCGCGACATTCCGAGCATCGTGAGGCTGAATGTCACGAAGACGTTGATGGCGTACATGACGACGAGCCGGTCCACCGAGCCTCGCGTGTAGGCGAGGGTCGCGAAGGCGGCGAAACCCATCAGCCAGACTCCGTTGCTCGTCACCAGGCGGTCGGAGAGCTGCGCGAAGCGGCGGGGGACCCAGGAATCGGTGGCCATGTTGGCCAGGATCCGCGGGCCGCCCAGGAAACCGGTCTGCGCCGCGACGAAGAGCAGACATCCCGCCGCCACGAGAGTGAGGATGACGAGGGCGCCGCCGAGGTTGAATCCGCCGATGGCCCAGCTTCCGAACGCCCTTTCCGCGAGGATGGCGTTCATGACCTTGGTGGGATGGGGCCGCGCTCCCGTCACGAGGTATCCCAGGATGATTCCCGAGGCCGTGAAGGCGAGGGAGATGGCCATGTAGAGCATGGTCCGCTTGGCATTGGCCACTCGAGGCTCCCGGATGATCGGAACGGAGTTGGAGACGGCCTCGATGCCGGTAAAGGTCCCGCCGCCCAGGGAATAGGCTCGCAGGATGATGAACGCCGCCGGCAGGAATCCGAGAGTGGAAACCGTGGTGTCCGCGTCCCGGACGGCGCTCGAGAAGACGACGGGAAGCTCGGAGAGATGCCCCAGGATCGCGGCGACGATCATCAGGAAATGCGTGGCCACGAACGTGAGGAAGATCGGCACGAGGACGGTGACGCTCTCCTTGATCCCTCTCAGATTGAGCACGATCAGGACCGCGAGCACGACGCCCTTGATCACGAAGCGGTAGCCATGCCAGTCCTCCGGGAGGACGCTGAAGATCTGGTCCACCCCGGACGCTACGGAGATGGAGATCGTCAGGATGTAGTCGACGATCAGGGCGCATCCGGAAACGACTCCGAAACCCGAACCGAGCAGCTTGGTCGCGACGAGGTAGCCGCCACCTCCCCCCGGGAAGAGCTCGATCATCTTGCTGTAGGCGAGCGAGATGAGCATGACCGTGCCAGCCATCATCACGGCGAGGATGACGGCGAGGTACGCGTGCTCGCCGAGAGCCTTGAACGCCGCCTCGGGGCCGTAGGCCGAAGAGGAGAGGCCGTCGGCGCCGAGGCCGACCCAGGCGAGAAAGGCCACGAGCGTGACGTGATGGAAGATGCGCGGATCCATCGGATCCCGCGCCTTCCCGACGAGGAGGACCTTTAGAGTATTGGGCAAGTGTCGGGCCGTCCCAGAACGGCCGCCGGCATTATGTTGGGCGCTGTCCGATCCGTCAATTGGGGCCGTTTCGTGGTAATCTCGCGGCGTTTTGCGCCAACCGCGGTTCCGCGTTTCGACAGCGGGGTCGGAGTGGTTCCGCGGCGGAGCAAGCGGAGCTCAACGAGGTTCGACAATCCGGCGAGGGGCGATCGTGCCTCCGTCCGGAATGAGGAGGGGACATGACAAAGAAGATCCTGGCGTTATCGGTGGTTGCGGTCCTGTGCGCCGTCGTGGGCCTGGCCGGCGAGAAGATGGTCGAGAAGAAACCGATGGGAAAGATGAACGAAGGCACCATCACGAAGATGGACATGGCCGGCAAGATGATGATGGTCAAGGACGCCACGGGCAAGGAAACGTCGGTCTACTGGAACGACGCCACGAAGGTCTCGGGCGACGAGATGAAAGAGGGATCCATGGTCCAATGGGCGGGGATGGAGAAGGACGGCAAGATGTGGGCGACCAAGGTCCACGTCGGCGAAATGAAGATGATGAAGAAAAAGATGTGACGCTTCCCGTTCCGGGATTCTCATCGGGGCGCGCGAGCGCCCCGATTTCCTTTCAGGAAGACTTGCCGATGGCTCGCAGTTTGTCGCGCGCGGCGTCCAGGGTGGCCAGCGCGGCGGAGTCACGCTGGAGAACGTTCTTCCCGTAGCCCTTCCGGGTGATGAACTCGAAATCCACCTGTTGATAAGGGACTCCCGAGGGGAGGATCTCGCGCCGGTAATGCCAGATCTCGCGCCAGTTGGCGGAGGCGTCCCGGACGGAGCTCCCGCTCGCGCCTTGGGCGATCGAGTTCTCCGTGCCGGTGCTCAACTTGCCGGTGCCGGAAGCGCCCCGGGCATTGGCGATGGCGAGCTCCGCGTCGTGCCGTCCGACCGAGGACATGCCCTGCGAGTCCGACGTGTCGTCTCCCGTCCCGAGCGGGCTCCGTCCCGCGTAGGTGGGAGGGCCGAGCAGGAGGAAGACGACGCCCCGGTCCGTCAGGCTTCCTCGCGTCTCGTCCTGGGTCAGGAACTGGTCGGCGAACGCGATCTTCTTCTCGAAGTCCTGGCGGAACTCGTTCTCGGGTGTCTCCGGCTTCGGATCTCGCGCCGCCCAGAACTTCGTCACGAACTCCGAGCGGGAGACCGAATCGGAGAGCCCCGCCCATTCCCTCTTTTCCTCCGGCGTCAGGAGGACCTTGACCGGTCCCTCCGTCCACCTCTCGTTGGGCGGCTCCGCCTTGGCCTGGTCGGTCATCTGAAACTCGCGATAGGCCTCGGCGAGCGAGGTCGGTCCCGAGGACCCTCCCGTCGTGCCCAGCTTCTTCTGTGCTCGTTCGAACGCCTCCACGGCCTTCTTCGAGTACATGCCACGGTCGAGGGAGGCGTTGGGGTGGGCGGCGAGATAGGTCTCGAAGTGCGCCTGCGCGTCGGCCGGCTTGTCCGTGTTGGCGAAGCAGACGGCCCGGTAGAAGTCCAGCGCCGGCGCGAGCTGCTTGCGCTGCGGCTCCAGTCCCGGCTGCTTGCTCGCGGCGTCGAGCGCGTCGAGCGTCTTCAGCGCGTCCTGCCAGTGCGCGCTCTTGACCTCTTCCTTCGCCTTCTGAAACAGCTCGCCCAGCCCCGCCGCCGAAACCGGCAGGGCGACCGCCAACGACAGAACGATGAAGCCCAAGGTCTTTTTCATGGTCGTGTGTCTCCAGCTCCGCATTTTACGCCGCTACGTCGGAGCGGGATCAATTTCATGGAGCGATCAGACGGAGCGCGGGGAAATACGTGCGGTAGCGGGCCGCATCCCGTGTCAGGAGCCGCATTCCGGCTACGGCGGCGTGTGCGCCAATGTAGAAATCTGGGAGAGGGGAGCCCCTCTGGCCGCCCCGCCGCCGATATTTCAGAAAGCACTTGCCGGCGAGGAAAGCGGCCTCCCAGGGAAGACGCCGGCGCTCGAAGTGCTGCGGCGGCATCGCTTCCTCCAGCTCCTCGATGCTCGCAAAGCGGATCGAGACTTCCGCGTAGATGATCGGGTTGATCGCGAGAACAGCCTCGTCGGCGACGCGCGCGAGCGCTTCTCCCGACCACGGAAACCAATGCGGGTGCTCCGTCAGGACGTCGAGGAGGACGTTGCTGTCCACGAGGACGGCGTCCCCATTCATCTGCGCGTCAGCGCCAGGATCTGGTCAGTGCTCATCCGGACCGTCCCTCGTCCCTTGAGCCGGGAAACCACGGCTTTTCCCCGACCACCCGCGCCGCGGGCCTTCCTGATCCTGGCCGTGTTCCCGTCGATCTCGAACAGCACCTCCGTGTCCGGATGCAACCCGAGCTTCTCCCGGATCCTCTGCGGGATCGTGACCTGCCCCTTGGAAGTGATGCGCATGCCCGCTCCAGTAAGACTCCTACCACTCTTACTCTTACATTTCCTGCCCATCCCGTCAAGAAGCCGGGACGAGGCTCTCGAACAGTGTGAGGTTGGTGGCCCCAACGGGACTCGAACCCGTGCCGCGGCCTTGAAAGAGCCGTGTCCTAACCACTAGACGATGGGGCCTTCAGAGAAGCCGTTCAGAATGTAGCACGGCGATGAGCGGCGCGGAGTGCCGCGGCCTCCGGGGGGTTCGGGGGCGCCACGCGCCTCCCGTTCAGATCAGCCAGCCGTTTCGGCTCCGCCGAGCCGGGAGGGACTCGAACAAAACAAAACGCCGGGGCGTCTGCCCCGGCGCGAGGATCCCTCGGGATGGAAAGTCTTAGTTCGCGGGGGCCTTCGTGGGCTCCATCTTCGGCTCGGTGCTCTTCGAGGTGGACTTCTTGGTGGTCTTCTTCTTGGTGGTCTTCTTCTTCATGGTCTTCTTCGCGGGGGTCTTGGTCTCGGTGGTCGCCTTGGTCTCCGTGGTGGTCGTCGTCTGAGTGGCCGAGGACTTCGTCTCGGCGGTCTGCGCGAACATGCCGGTCGGGAAAGCCAGCACCACCGCCAGAGCCGCCAACTTCAACAGGGACTTCTTCATCTTTTTCTCCTTTTTCGGCGCGGGGCACTACGCACCGCGTCACTCACACGGCCGAGACTCTAGATGCCGGCGCGTGAACCCAGCATGAACGCGATCATCGTTTCGCGAGTCGGCTCTAATTCGTTGATACTGCTGGTCTTATGACGCTCAGAACCGAACGGGTGAAGAGAGAATTTCACGTGGCGTTGTGCCGGCGCGCGCCCGAGGTTTGGCCGTCGGGACCGCCGAGCCTGCCGCGGGGATCCAGGAACGAATACAGCGCGGGCAGCAGGAGAAGGACGAGAGGACCGGAGAGGAGGAATCCGCCGATGACGGCGATCGCCAGCGGCTGCTGCAGCTGGGCGCCTTCCCCCAGCGCGAACGCCAGGGGAGCGAGGGCGAAGACGCTCGCCAGCACCGTCATGGCGACCGGGCGCAGTCGCCGTCGGGCAGCGGCCCTCCACGCCTGCTCCGGAAGCAGGCCCTCCCGCAGGGAATTGCGAGCCTCGTGGATGACGAAGATGGCGTTCTCGCCCACGATGCCGACCATCATGATCGCGCCGACGAAGCTCGAGATGTTCAGCGTCATGCCGGTCAGGAGGAGAACGCCGAAGACTCCGGCCAGGACCGCCAGCGCGATGATGCCGGTGACGAGCGGGGCCCTCCAGTCCCCGAATTCGAAGAGGAGCACGACGGAGACCAGAACGAGCCCCGCGATCAGCACGAGCAGGAGGCCCTTGAACGAGGACTGCTGCTGTTCGTATGCCCCCCCGAACTGGATCTCCATCCCCGGAGGCAGGTCGAGCCGCGCCTGGAGCGCGTCGCGGATCTCCGCGACGGCGCCGCCCAGGTCGCGGCCGGAAAGACGGGCGGTGACGCCGACGAACGTCTTGAGGTTCTCGCGGTCGATCTCCGCCTCGGGAGGGCCGGTCGAGACGGTCGCGACGGTCGAAAGCGGCACGAGCGCGCCGGAGGGGGTCCGGATCTTCAGTGCGTCCAGGCCCGCCGCCGCGTTCTCGAAGACGCGGATGTCGTAGACGCGCTCGCCGATGCGGAGAGCACCGGCGACCGTCCCCGTGATGGCCGGCTCGACGACCTCGTGCAGGTCCTCCGTCGTGAGCCCGAACCGCGCCGGCTCCTCTCCCGCCGAGACGCCGGCCGCCGCGTCACGGAAGCGAGGGCGGACGTTCAACGCCGGCCCGGCGATGACGACTCCGTCGAAGACGTCCTCGACACCCCGCACCGAGGAGATGATCCCGGCGGCTTCCCGGGCCTTGCGCTGCAGGAGTGCCTGGTCCTCTCCGAAGATCTTGACGTCGATCGGCTGCGGCGCGCCGCCCGTCAGGTCTCCGATGTTGTCCTCGATGAGCTGGCCGAAATCGGTGCGGAGCGCGGGCTCCACGGCCGCGAGCCGCGCGCGCAGGTCGTCGACGACCTCGTCGGAGGGGCGCCGCGTCCTCCGCGGCTTGAGCCGGATGACGTAGTCGCCGCGGTTCGGCTCCGTGATGAAGAAGCCGAGCTGCGTGCCGGTTCGGCGGGAGTAGCTCTCGACGTCGGGCAGCGATTGGATGACCTTCTCCGACTCCGAGAGGATCGCGTCGGTATCGGTCAGCGAGGTTCCCGGCGGAGTCCAGTAGTCGAGGATGATCGATCCCTCGTCCATGGAAGGGAGAAAGTCGCTGCCGATCCTCCGGGAGAGGACGTATCCGCCGGCGCAGAGAAGGACCGCCGCCGCGATCGGGAGAACGGGACGCCGCAGGAGCAGGCTGAGGACGCGGTTGAGGCGGCGGCCGCGAGGCGTCCCGGGCTTGACCCGGGAGGAGCGCGGGGAGCCGGCCACGAGCGGGACGGCGAAGACCGCCAGGAAGAACGACACGACGAGGGCGAGGGCCATCGTGAGCGCGAGGGGTTTGAAGAACGCGCCGGCGACGCCGGTCAGCAGGGCGAAGGGGAGGAAGATGATGACCGTCGAGAGGCTGGATCCGACGAGTGCGGGAAGGAGGTCGGCCACGCCGCGCCCGGCCGGGTCGTCCGCGCCCTCTTCCCGTTTCCTGTGGATGTTCTCGACAACGACGATCGCGTCGTCGGCGATCAGGCCGAGGGCGGCGGCGATTCCGCCGAGCGTCATGAGGTTGATCGTCTGCCCCATGGCTCCGAGCAGGAGCAGCACGATCGCGACGCTCACGGGAATGGCGGAGGCGGCGACCAGGGTCAGCCGCAGGCTGCGGAGAAAGAAGAGGAGCACGATCGCGGCCAGCGCGACCCCGATCAGGATCGCGTCGCGGACTCCGTCAACCGAGCGGGAGACGAACTCCGCCTGATCGTAGAAGGGGGTCCAGGAGACGCCGCGCGGAATGAGCCCCGGCTTGTCCCGGAGGATCGCCGCCACTCCCCGCGCGATCTCCACGGTGTTGGCCGCCGGCTGGCGGATCAGATTGATGAGGACGGCCGGTCGTCCGTTGGCCGTCGTCCGGATGTAGGAGAGGGCGTCGCCGGCCGCGACGGTCCCGAGGTCGCCGACGCGCGCGGGGACGCCGCCGCCCGGGACCGGGACCGGGATCCGCGCCAGCGCCTCCGTCCCCGTTGCGCGCCCGTCCAGGAGGGAGAGGTAGAGCTCGTGGTTGGCCTCCGTCAGCCCGTTGGAGAGGGTCTGGTTGTTCTTCCGGATCGCGCCGACGACGTCCGCGGGCGAGAGGCGCCGGCCGGCGAGCGCCTGCGGGTCGAGGCGAACCTGGAACTCTCGCTGCCGCCCTCCCTGGATCTGGACCTCGGAGACGCCGGGGATGCGGATGAGCTCGGGCTTCAGCGTGAACTCGGCGAGAACGCGCAACTCCGCCTGGCTGAGGGTGGGGGAGGAGAGCGCGTAGCCCAGGATCGGGAAGATGGCGGTGTTCATCCACTCCACGTCCACCTTCGCGTCGGCGGGGAGGTCCGGGCGGATTCGCGTGACTTCCGCCTGGACCCGCTGCAGGGCCGCCTGCATGTCGGTCCCCCAGGCGAAGTTGGCGGAGATCTCCGTCGATCCCCGGGCCGTCGTCGAGAGGACACGGCGGATGCCGGGCACCCGCAGGATCGCCTCCTCGAGCGGGCGCGTCACCGTCGGCATCATCCAGGCCGCCGGCTCTTCGCCGGCGTCCGCGATCACTTTCACGAGCGGAAACGTCACCGAGGGGAAGATCGACGAGGGGAGGCGCAGCGCCGTGAAGACGCCGCCGGCGACGAGGATCGCGATCAGGAGAAGGACCGCGGCGGGGCGGTCGCGGGAGAGGCGCAGGAGGGTCACGCGATCACGGCCGGGACGCGACGAGCTTGCCTTCGGGAAGCCCCACGAGGCCCGAGACGATCACGCTCTGGCCCGGCGGGAGCGCCGGAGAGAGGATCTCCGTCCTTCCTCCCTGCGTGAGACCCGTCTGCACTTCGACCCAGTGCGCCCGGTTCCCCGCGACGAGCGCGAGCCGCGCGACGCCGGTCACGTCGTCGCGGAGCACGGCCGCGTCGGGCACGACGGTCGCGTCGGGACGCTCTCCGACGAGGAGCCGCGCGGTGCCGACGATCCCCGGAGGGAGCCGTCGAGCCGGCCCGGCCAGGTCGAGCCGGACGGGCGCCGTGGAGTCATTCGGGTTCGCTGCGGGGAGCGCCGACCGGACGATCCCGGAGACCGGACGCGTTTCTCCCGCGATCTGGATGGAGGCCTTCTGCCCCGGCCGGATCCTGGGAAGGTCGGACTGGGCGATGTCGGCCAGGAAGACGGTCGAGCCGGCCTCGCTGATCGTGAGGATCTCCTGGTCCTCGGAGACGCGGTCGCCGGAGCTCGCGGCCCGGGAAATGACCGTGCCGTCCGACGACACGGTCAGCGGCTTACGGACCAGGTTCTTCTCGGCCAGCGCGACGGCCCGCTCGGCGTCGCTCCGCTGCGCGTCCGTGGCCGCCTGGCGCAGCATTTCCCGCGCCCCCGAGAGAGCGGCCTCGCTGTCGCGGGCGACGATCGTCCCGACCCGCTGCCCGCGCCGCACGCGGTCCCCGTCGAAGGCCGACAGTTCCGTCACGGTTCCGGAGAACGGAGCGCGCAGCTTCTGCTGCGCGAGAGCAGCCGTCTTTCCCGGTCCCGACACGAACAGGGACAGCGACGCCTTCTCGGCCGCGGCGACGCGGACGGGAGTGGGGAGCGAGGGCGTGGCTTCCGCGCGGGAGACGTCCCCGGACGCGGTCCGCTCGCGGCACGCGCAGAGCGAGACGAGAAGGAAGGCGATCGCTCCGCGCCTCATGGCGATCCCCACCGGTCGGCGATCGCGAGGGCGATCCGGTAGCGCGCGGCCGCGTCGGAGAGGCGCACGACGGCATCCACGGCGGAAGAATAAGCGTCGAGAACCTCGAGGGACGTCGCCGCGCCGCCGCGGTACCGGCTCTCCGCCTCCAGGAACGCGTCGCGCGCCGCCGGCCCGGCGCGGGAAAGGAGGTCGACCTCCTTCCCGAGGGTCTCGGCCGCGGATCGGGCCTGCGCCCATTTCAGCCGCGCCTCCCGGCGCGCGACCTCGACCTTCTGACGCGCCTGCCTCAGGGCGAGGTCCGCCTGGGCGACGCGCGCGCGCACCGCCCCGAAGTCGAAGACCGGCCAGGAGAGGGAGAGCGTGAAGGAATAGCCCGCGTCTCGCCGGATGCGGTCGAAGAACGTCGCGTGAGGGTCGCGCTGCTTCAGGTCGAGCGGAACGAGGCGCGACGTGTCCGATCCCCAGAAGCCGAAGTCCGCCGAGAGATCGAGGTGCGGCCGCCTCTCCGCGCGGGCGCCCGAGAGGCTCGCGTCCGCCGCGCTCGCCTCGGCGCGCGCGGCCGAGACCTCGGGAGCCTCCTCGAACGCCGCGGCCGGCTCCGCCGGGGCGGCGGCCGGAGCGGGGAGCGGCGCGATCCCGAGGGGAGCCCGGGGCTCTCTCCCCATCAGGTCGTTCAGATCGAGGCGCGCCTCGTCCGCCCGCCGCTCGGCCTCGAGGATGCTCGCCTGCTCCGACGCGAAGCGAACGTCGGTTCGCAGGAGGTCCGGGGCCACGGCCTGCCCCGAAGCCTGGCGGCTCTTGAGCGACGAGCGGTAGCTCTCCAGCCGCGCGATCCCCTCGCGCCGCGCCGCGATCTCCTCGCGGGCGGAGAGGAGCTCGTTGTAGCGGCTGATCACCTCGAGCTCCAGGTCCTTCTCCTCGATGCGGTACCGTCGCCGGGCCGCGTCGAGCTCGGCATCGGCTCTCGCCACCGCGGCCCGGCGGGCCCCGCCGTCGTAGAGAGGCTGGCGCCCGACGGCCTGCAGGCGAAACTCGCCCAGATTCGTCACGACCGGATCGTACCCGGAGGGAGGCGCGTAGACGAAGTCGCCCTCGACGGCGACCTTGAGCCACCGCTCGGCCCGCGTCTCGGTCCGCTTTTCCCGGGCGACCGCGACGTCGAAGGCCGGCAGAGGCAGCCGCGCGTTGGCGGCCCGCGCCTCCGCCAGCGCGTCGTCGAGCGTCACCGTCGCCTGCGCGGCGGCCAGGGACGGAAGCGCCAGGAGGAGCGCGGCGGACAGGGCCGGCCAGCCCGTTTTTCTCACGGCGCGCATTGTAAGTCGCTGGTTCAGCGGTGTGCGGGCAGGACCGAGCGCGCCGCCGGCGAGGACGACCCACGCCGCGTCGAGCTCGAAGAGGAAGAGAGCGACGAACGCGCCCGCCGCTCCGGCGAGTGGGAAGCCGCCAACCCGACGGTCCCCCGGCTCGTCTCATGGCGGCGGCTCTGCGCAGAAGCGCGCCCCACCAGGGATCCCGTCCGGCGGCGGGTCGAACGGAGCTCTCCGACTACTTCCGCGCCGCGCGTTTCAGGTGCGCATAGAGCGCGTCGTACAGGAAGGACGCCCGGGCCAGGATGTCGGCGTCGTCCTTGCCGACGTCGGTGAATCCCTGGCTGATGGCCCAGAGGCCGGCCGATTCCGGCGCGACGGCCATCTCCGCGGGAAAGTCCGCCCCGTGGACGATCCGTCCGAGCCTCCCGAGCGCCTCGTTCTCCGGGAGCCTCTCCTCGACGAGCGCTTCGAAGGAGCACCGGCCCCGCTCGTCGCGGTGCGGGTAGGCCGCTCCCGGCGCGTCGAAACCGGTCGCGCCCTCGGCTTCCTGCACGCCCGCCACGTCCTCCGGCTCGAGAAAGAGGATCTCGGCCCCGGGGTCCAGGAAGCGCCGGATCAGCCACCCGGTCGCCGTGCGATTCACGTGGATCTGTTTGCGCGTGGCCCACTTCATCGGGAGGCTCCGCCAGCCTTCATATCAACTGCTAGATTCCTCTGTCAATTGGGAGAGAGATCAGAAGCGGAGATAGCGCCGGTGGAGCTCCCGCACCGTCATCGGGCCCTTGCGGATCGTGGAGGCGACGAGCTGCCCGGCCCCGTCCCGCTCCGACGCGATGAAGAGGGTGTCGCCGGCGCGCAGGTCGGTGAAGCGGACCGGCTTGCCATCCTCGTCGCGGCACCGGGTCTTCTCGGTGACCCGCATGATCAGGGTGACCTCGGTCGGCCTCTTCAAGACCATCGTGCTTTTGCCGGCGTCCACGGAGGAGACGATGAAGAACTCCTCGCTCGAAGGGGGCACCTGTGTGGGAACGGCGCCGGCGATCGCGGCCGTCGCGGCCAGGACGGCGAAGGCCGCGAGGGTAAGTGTCCCGCGGCGCCTGACGGAGCGAGGAGCTCTCATTTTCGGTTACCGCTTCCCCGCCGGCCCCCGCCCGGGAATGGGAGCCCTTCCCTGCGAGGAGCCCGAGTCCCCGGCGATCCCGGTGATCAGGAGGTCGCCCTCCTTCAGGTCTCCTTCGAGGACCTGCGAGGAGGCGTAGTCGGAGATCCCGACCTTGAGGGCGACGGGCTCGACCCGATCTCCGGAGGCGAGACGCCAGGCGACCTGCTGGCCGCCGGCATGGGATGTGTATGCGACCGGCGGAATGCGACGCTCCTTGTAGATCTTCTCGAGATCCGCCGGGGCCACGGGCGGGCTGACCGTCATCGCGGCATTCGGGATCAGCAGGGCGTCGTCGGCGTGACCGGTGGGGATCGAGACGTACGCGGTCTCGCCGGGCAGCAGTTGCTCCCGGGGGTTCTCGAAGTCGATGATCGTGTCGTAGGTCACGACATTCTGCACCGCGTAGGCGTTCAAGCGCACGGCGCTCACGCGTCCGCGGAAAGTCTCATTGGGAAGGGCGTCCACCTGGAAGGAGGCCTCCGCCCCGACCCGGATGAAGCCCGTGTCCGATTCGTCCGTCTTGGCGTAGACCTGCATGCGCTTGAGATCCTGCGCGATGGTGAAGACGTTGGGCGCCTGAAGAGACGCCGCGACGGATTGGCCCACGGTGATGTTGCGCGCGACGACGACGCCTTCGGTCGGGGAGAGGATCGTCGTGTAGCGAAGGTTGGTCTCGGCCTCCTCGAGCGCCCCCTTCATGGCTTCGACCTGCGCCATGCTCTGCTGGAGCTGGGCGCGCGCCTGCACGACCTGCGCCTGCGCCGCGCGCACGGCCGCCTCGGACTGGGCCAGGCTCGATTGCGACAGGTCCTTCTGGTCCACGGGAACCAGCCCCTGCGCATTGAGGTCGGCAATCCGTTGGGCGTTCGCGCGGGCGTAGCCCAGGTCGGCCCGGAGCTTGGACACGTTGGCCTCGCCGACCTGGATGGCGGCCTTCGCAACGTCGAGCCCGGCCTCGAGGTTCTTCAGGTTGCCGCGCGCCGTGACGACCTGCGCTTCGAAGATCTGCGGATCGAGCTGGGCCAGGACCTGGCCGTCGCGAACCCGGGAGTTGAAGTCGGCGAAGATGTACTTCACGGTGCCGGAGACGGACGAGCCGACCGGAACGGTCGTCAGCGGATTGATCGTTCCGGTGGCCTCGACCGTCGCCGTCAGCGGGCCGCGCTTGACCGGCACCGTCACGTACCGCGGCTTTCCGGACCGGCTTCGCAGGACGAGGCCCGCGCTCGCCAGGAGGACGACGGCGGCGGCCGCGAAGGCGAAAAGTCGGCGCCGAGGAGCTGGGCCGGTCAAGGACATGCGTTCATGGGAACAGAACGGACGATTATACGAATTCCGAGCTGTTAGGCTGGACGCTGTCATGGATCTCTCTTCGGTCCTTCCCGTCGCCCTGTCGGCTCTGGCGCGCAACAAGCTGCGAACGGCCCTCACGATGCTCGGCATCACGATCGGGATCGCCGCGGTCATCTGCACGGTCGCGATCGGAGAGGGTGGCTCCAGCCGGATCCGCGAGCAGCTCCAGAACCTGGGCGACAATTTCGTCTGGGTCGAGGCCGGCAGCCGGAACTTCAAGGGAGTGAGGACGGGCACCGGCACGACCAAGACGCTGACGGCGCGCGACGCGAAGGCGATCCTCGAGGCCGTTCCGCTGATCAAGAGCGCGTCGCCCCAGGTGGACGGGCGCATCCAGGTGATCTACGGCAATACCAACTGGAACACGACGTACCGGGGCGTTTCTCCCGAGTACCTGTCCATCCGCCGCTGGGCGATGGAGCGCGGGTCGTGTTTTACGGCACAGGACGTCGCGACCCTGGCCAACGTCTGCGTTCTCGGCCGGAGCCTCGTCGAGCAGCTCTTCGGAGACGAGGACCCGATCGGGAAGTCCATCCGGCTGCGGGACCAGCCGTTCCGGGTGCTCGGCGTCCTGAAATCCAAGGGGGAGAGCGCCACCGGGCAGGACCAGGACGACTTCCTGATGATTCCCTGGACGGCGGCGCAGCACAAGATCAAGGGGATCTCCTGGTTCGACGACATCCTCTGCTCCGCCGTCTCGCCCGAGGCGATCCGCCCGGCGCGGACGCAGATCACCGCGCTCCTGCGCCAGCGGCACCACCTGCGCGCCGACGCCCCCGACGACTTCAACATCCGCGCCCCGGAAGAGATGCTCCAGGCTCAGGAAGAGACGAGCAGGACGTTCACCGTCCTTCTGCTTTCGATCGCGTCCGTGTCGCTCCTCGTCGGAGGCATCGGGATCATGAACATCATGTTCGTGACCGTCACCGAGCGCACGCGGGAGATCGGCGTCCGCATGGCGATCGGCGCGACGAAGAAGAACATCCAGGCACAATTCCTGATCGAGGCTCTCGTCTTGAGCTCGCTCTCGGGCATGGCGGGGGCCGTCGTCGGCGTCGTGGCGTCCTCCGTTTTCTCCCGCGCCCTCTCCTGGCCGACGATCATCCCGCCCCAGTGGGTCGTGATCGCCATCGCGTTCGCGGCCCTCATCGGCGTGTTCTTCGGCTTCTACCCGGCGAGGAAGGCCGCGCTTCTCGATCCGATCGAGGCGCTCCGGTACGAATAGGGGCGCCCTTCCGCGCGGAAGGAGTCCGGTGGAAGGACTCGTAGAGCTCGTCGAAGAGGGCGAATCCCCGGTCCAGACGCTCGTCGTCGCGGGAGCCGGGGCGGGAGATTCCCGCGAGGATCCGCTCGATGCCGCGCGTCTCCGGCCGGCCGTATTTCCCGTCCTTCAGGTCGATCTCGTGGACGATCTGCGCGAGCGGTGTCAGCGCCGCGTCTTTGACGCCGGCGCGGCGGACGAGCGTCTCGAACGTGCAGCGGTCGGCCTCGTGGGTGAAGTCGCCGCCGACCATGTCGAAGGTGATTTCCCCGGGTCGGGCCGCCTCGCGCTCCGGATCCAGGAACCGGAAGCGGGCCCCGGCGTCCACGAACCGGCGGATGAGCCAGGCGGAGGCGATCCGATCCACCTGGATGCCCTTGCGCGTCACCCAGGTCCGATGGGAGAGTCCCGCCGCGCGCGGCTGGCGGGAAGAGCGGGAAGGTGACTCGCGCGGCTCGACCCGGCGCTCCAGGGCCTCGATCAGGCGCCCGACCTCCTCGCGCCCCGCGGCCCGGAAGTAGTCAATCCGCGCGATCTCTTCCAGGCGCCTGCGGGAGCGCGCCAGCCGCGCCGGGAGGTCTTCCGCCGGCGGCCTCGCGCCGCTCGCCCGAGCCGCCTTGCGGCTCCCGTCGCGGATCGATCCGGCGAGCGCCGCGTAGTCCGCGGCGCGTTCCCTCCGGAAACGCTCGACGAGCGCGGCGTCGGTGTCTTTCCCGAGGAAACGGGCCTCGCAGACGTGGGCCTCGCCGCCGCCGGCGATCGTCTCCTCCGCCAGCCATTGGAAATCCTCCAGGCAGTCGGGGAGCCGCGGCAGGACGTAGACCGTGTTCTTCAGGGCCACTGCTCCCACCCGGGCCAGACGCTGGCGGATCTTCGCGCGCAGGTAGAGGGGCCTGGGGGGGATCTGGTGAATGAGGAGGTACCAGGAGCGCGCTGCCTGGCGCCCGCCCGCGGGGGGTCTCTTCCGGCTCGGCGCGCGGCGCACGGCGTTCCTATAGCACTTGAACAGCGCGTAGAGCAATTGCTTTACACTCGTTCGATGAGGCTCCCGGCGGCGGCCCTCCTGCTCTCCGGAGCGATGGATGGGGATGGGAACGTCTTCGCCTGCGATCCGAAGAGGGGACGCCTCCGGATCTTCCGCGACACATTCCGGTCGAGAGCAGGCACTGGTGCCCGATGCCCGGTGCCCGGTTCTCATTCCCCGCGCCTTCCCGAACACCGGGCACCGAGCGCCGAACACCGAACCCGTCAAGAAGCCACGGTCTAGAATGACGGCATGGTTGCCATAACGCCGACATCTGTTCACCCCTCCGTCTGCCCCCTCGACTGTCCGGACGCTTGCAGTCTCGACGTGGGCGTCGAGGGCGGGCGCGTCGTCGAGGTCGGAGGAAGCCGCGTCAATCCGGTGACGGCGGGGTTCATCTGCGCGAAGGTGCGGCGGTTTCCGGAGCACGTGCACGGAGCGCGCCGCGTCCGCCATCCCGGAGTGCGGGAGGGCCGGAAAGGGGAGGGCCGGTTCCGGCGTGTTTCCTGGGACGACGCCCTGGACCTCATCGCCTCCCGCATGAAGGCGCTGGCGGCCCGGGGGGAGGCGGAGCGCATCCTTCCTTTCTTCTACGGAGGATCGAACGGGTATCTTTCCCAGAACACCGCGGACGCGCGCCTCTTCAACCGGCTCGGCGCTTCCCGCCTGGCACGAACCCTCTGCGCCGCCCCGTCGGGACGCGCCGTGACGGGACTCTACGGCAACATGCCGGGGGTCGCCCTGCCGGACTACCGGCAGGCGAAGCTCGTCATTCTCTGGGGCGTGAACCCCTCCGTCTCCGGCATCCATCTGGTCCCCTATCTCCTGGAGGCGCAGAGCCGGGGAGCGTTTCTCGCTGTCGTCGACCCGCGCCGGACGCGCCTGGCGGAGCGAGCGGACCTGCACCTCGCCCCGTACCCGGGAACGGACCTTCCGCTCGCTCTCGCGGTCATCCGGTGGCTCTTCGAGAACGGGCACGCCGACGAGGAGTTCCTCTCGGCCCACGCCCTCGGCGCCGGCGAGCTGCGCCGGCGAGCCTCCCCCTGGACGCTCGACGCCGCGTCCCGCGCGACCCGCGTGCCGGCCGGGGACATCGAGAAGCTCGCGAGCATGTACGCGCAATCGAGCCCCGCGGCGATCCGGTGCGGGTGGGGGCTCGAACGCAACCGCAACGGCGGATCGGCCGTCGCGGCCGTCCTGGCCCTCCCCGCGGTGGCCGGGAAATTCGGAGTGCGCGGCGGCGGATACACAATGACCAACTCGAAGGCCTGGGACCTCGACGCGCACTCGGCCGCCGGGGAGCTGCGGCCCCCCTCCACGCGCGAGGTCAACATGAACCTGCTCGGAGAGACGCTCGCCGGGCGGGGCGGTGCGCCGGTCGAGCTGCTCTTCGTCTACAACTGCAACCCCCTCGCGACGGTCCCGGACCAGGAGAAGGTGCGCGCGGGGCTCTTCCGCGAGGACCTCTTCACCGTCGTGTTCGATCCCGTGATGACGGATACGGCGCTTTACGCCGATGTCGTGCTCCCCGCGACGACCTTCCTCGAAAGGGACGAGATGTCGCGGGGCTACGGCGCGATGGTGATCCAGGAGGGGAGAGCGGTCATCCCGCCCGTCGGCGAGTCGCGGCCGAACCACGAAGTGTTCACCGAGCTGACCCGGCGGGTGGGCCTCGCGAGGCCGGGCGATCCCGGATCCGCGGGAGAAATGAAGGAGGCGATCCTGCGGGCCAGCCGCTCCGGCGAAGCGATCCGGCGGGCGCTCGCATCGGACGGGATCGCGTTTCCCGGCGGCAATCCCGCGCCCGTCCCGTTCGTGGACACGTTTCCGCTCACGCCCGACCGGAAGATCCACCTCGTGCCCGAGGACCTCGACCGCGAGGCGCCGGCCGGTCTCTACGGCTATCTCACCGTTGCGGGGAGCCCGCGATACCCGCTCGCTCTCCTCTCGCCGGCGACCGACCGGACGATCAGCTCGACTCTCGGGGAGCTGCACGAGGAGCAGGTTCCCCTCGAGATGTCTCCGGCGGACGCGGCGTCGCGGGGCATCGCCGACGGGGACCGCGTGCGCGTCTTCAACGAGCTGGGGGAGGTCCGGTGCCTCAGCCTCCGCAGCGCGTCGCTGCGGGAGGGGGTCGTGCTGCTCCCCAAGGGCCTCTGGAGCCATAACACGCTGTCGGGCACCGGCGCCACCGCGCTCGCGCCGGACACGCTGACGGATCTCGGCGGGGGCGCCTGCTTCAACGACGCCCGGGTCGAAGTGGAGCGCCTGCCCGAGCCATGACGGCCGCCCGGGCGGCCGGCGCCGCCGATCCCGCCGCGGACAATTCGGAGCGGGGGAGGGAGACGCGCAGGCGGCGGCTGCGGGGCGTGGTCGCCGTCACGCTCGCGATCCTGCTCCTCGAGGTCGCCGGCGGGATCGCGTCGCACAGCCTCGCGCTCCTCGCCGACGCGGCGCATATGTTCGCCGACATCGCCTCCCTCCTGCTGGCCTACGCCGCGCTGACTCTCGCCGGAAGGGCGCCGACGGGCCGGCACACGTTCGGTCTGTACCGCGCGGAGATCCTGGCGGCCTTCGTCAACGCGCAAGTCCTCTTCCTCGTGGCGCTCTCCATCGGGTACGAGGCGGTCCGCCGCTTCCGGGAGCCTGTCGAGATCCACACCGGAATCATGTTCTGGATCGCGGTGGCGGCGCTCGGCGGCAACGTGCTCTCGGCAAGGCTGCTGTCGAAGGCGAGCGCCTCGAGCCTGAACATGCGCGCCGCGTATCTGGAGGTCGTCACGGACATGCTCGGCTCGCTGGCCGTGCTCGCGGCCGCGGTCGCGATCCCGCTGACGGGGTGGCGCTGGCTGGATGCCGCGGTCTCCGGGGGCGTCGCCCTCTTCATCCTGCCGCGGGCGGCCGGCCTTCTCCGGCAATCCGCCCACATCCTTCTCGAAGGCGCGCCCCGGGAGATCGACCTTCCCCTTCTGCGCCAGGAGATCCTGGGACTCCCCGGCGTGGAAGAGCTTCACGACCTGCACTGCTGGACCCTGACGTCGGGCCTCCACTCGGCGAGCGTCCACATCCGCGCCTCGGCCGAGAGCGGCCGCGCCGAGGTGCTGACGGCGGTCCAGAAATTGCTCAAGGAGGAGGCCGGGGTGGACCATGCGACGATCCAGCTGGAGTGGGGATCGGAGATGACGTGCCACGCCTCGAGCCGGGGGCACGCATAGAGGAAATTGTGAATTGTGAGTTGTGAGTCGTGAATTGAGACTGGAGAGAGCATGAAGGTCATCGTCGGAATCCTGGTCGGCTGGGTTCTCCTGGCGGCCTTGATCGGGATCGTCGTCTGGTCCGGGTCGTACGACGTGGGAGCGACCAATCCTCCCGGAAGACTGGAGAAGAAGTTCGCCGCGCTCGCCCTGGATCGCGCGATCCAGAAGCGGGCGCCGGCTCGGTCGAATCCGTTCGCGAAGCCGGAAGACGTCCGGGCGGGACTCGCGCACTACAAGGAGAATTGCCTCGACTGCCACGGCGCTCCCGGCGTCGAGGAGTCGGAGTTCGGCCAGGGACTGAACCCGCCGGCGCCGGACCTGACGCTGCCGTCGGTGCAGCGGATGCGCGACGGAGAGCTGTACTGGGTCGTGTCCAACGGCATCCGGATGACCGGCATGCCCGCCTTTTCTCCCACGCACAAGGAAGACGAGATCTGGAAGATCGTCGCGTTCGTCCGCCACCTGCCCGAGATCACGAAGGAGGAGCAACAGACGCTCAAGGCCGGGCAGGAAGGAGAGGAGCATCACCGCGAAGCGGAAGAGACCGGGAAACCGGAGGCGGGAAAAGAGCCGGCCGGAGGGGAAAACCCGGGACAGACGCCCCCGCCCGGGACGACCCCGCGCAAGGACTGAAGCGTTCTGACGTCTCCAATTCGGATCGCCCGGGACGGCGCCGATCTCTCTAGAGCGCCCCTTCAGAATGGTGCGTTTACATCAGGGTACCGGTCGAGGCGCCTCCTAGGCTGTCAGTGGAGCCTGATGAAAAACAGCGGCACCTCTCTCATCCTCGCCATTGTCCTCCTCGCGGCCGGCGCCCCCGTGGCGCCGGCCAATTGTTGCGCTCCGAAGAGGGGAATGGACCGGACCATGCGGGCCGCAGACTGCTGCGACTCGATGGTGGACTGCCCGGCGGCTCCGGAAGCCGGCAGCGCCGCCCTCGTTTCGGTCGAGAGGGCGGCGGCTCCGGCAATTGTCTTCTCCGCCGGAGTCCTCCCTGATTCAAACCGCGTGGCCGTGGCGCCGGCATCCGCCGCCGCCGTCGTCCACAAGCCTCCTCTCTACCGCCTCCACGCCCAGCTCCTGATTTAGGATCGGTCTCCTTCCAAGGCAGGCAGCGGCGGAGCTTTCTCCGCCCGTCGGCCCGGGGGCACTGCCCGGGCGTCTGGAGGCAGGACCGATGATCAGAATCCGAATCGGACCGAGAGTGTTGGCATTCGCCGCCGCGTGGTTCGCCGTCGCGGCCGCTTCGGAGGGCCAGAGCGGCGTCAACGCGGCCGACCTCCGCTCCGGCGCATCCGCGCCGACGGACGCCGTTCTCGAGCGTCTGCGCGGACGGCCGGAGCATGAGGTCCTGGCGGAAATCCTCGACAGGAATCCCGAGGTCGGCGCGCTGTCGGCGGCGCAGCGCGCGGCCGCCGAGCGAGCTCCGCAGGCGAGCGCTCTGCCGGACCCGATGGCGGCCGTCACCGCCTACCTCTGGCGGCCGGAAACCCGCGTGGGGCCGCAGCGCTTCACGGGGAGCCTCTCGGAGCGCTTTCCCTGGTTCGGCAAGCTCCGTCTCCGCGAACAGGCGGCGCTGGCCGAGGCCGCCGCCGCGGGCGCGCGGGTCGAGGCGGCGCGGCTCCGGCTCGTCACGGAGGGGAGGAAACTCTGCGACGAGCTCGCCTTCCTGCAGGACTTCGAACGGGTCGTTCGCGAGGATCGCTCAACGCTCGTCCACTACGAGGAGCTCGCCCGGGCGCGTTACGCCTCCGGCTTCGGGCTCGAGCAGTCGATCGTCAAGATCCAGGCGGAGATCACCCGGGACGATGCGCGACTGCTCGACATCGCCACGCGCCGCGCCTCGCTGCGCGCCTCCGTCAACGCCCTGCGGGATCGGCCCGCCGGGATGCCGGTCGCGGTCTCGCCGCTGCCCGAGCCTCGGGAAACGCCGCTCGATCTCGAGCGGACGCGAAGCCGGGCGCTCGCTCAGCGCCCCGAGCTGGTCGGGGCCGAAGCCTCGATCGCGCGCGCCCGGGCGCTGCTCGGGCTCGCCAGGAAGGAGCGCGCTCCCGACGTCACGCTGGGGCTGAGCTACACCTCGGTGGGAGACCGCACGGACGCGGCGGGCCGGCTCAGCCCTCCGCCCGACAACGGAAAGGACATCCTGGCGCTTTCGGGGGGCGTCAACCTTCCCATCTGGAATCGGAGGATCGCGGCGGGCATCGAGGAAGCTCTCCAGAACGAGCAACAGGCAGAAGAGAGCAAGCGCGCCGTCATGGCCGGAATCGACCGGCCGCTCGGAGACCTTCTCGCGAAAATCCCGCTGACCTGGCAGCGGCTGCGGCTGTTCGAGGACGTGCTGGTGGTCCAGGCCGATCAGTCGCTGCGCTCCGCGGAGTCGGGCTATTCGGCGGGAACACTCCATGCCCTCGACCTGCTCGACGCGGAGCGGACCCTGCTCGAGGTTCGCATTCAGACGAGCCGCACCCGCGCGGACTACGACATCGCGCTGGCGGAGCTCGAGGGCGCTGTTGGCGCCCCCGTCCCGTCAGAGAAAATCGAGGAGGCCAAGCCGTGACCGACGACAAAGAGACGCCCGGCCCGGGTCTGGAACCGGAACCGCCACGGCAACCGACCGAGCCGCCGAGCCGGCGGATTCGGTGGCTTCTGTTCTGGATCGGCGTGGCCATCATCGCGCTCGTTCTCCTCGCGAGACCGCTGCGCCTGCATCCGCTGGATCGGTGGATTCACGGGCTGGTCGGGCATCCCGAGGCGTCGGCGGCGAAGGGCGGGCCGGAGACGGCCGGGCGAAAGATTCTCTTCTACCGGAACCCGATGAATCCCTCCATCACCTCTCCCGTCCCCGCCAAGGACGAGATGGGGATGGATTTCGTGCCCGTGTACGCGGACGAGGGGAAGCCGTCCGAGGCCGGATCGGCCGCCGTTTCGGTGGACCCCAGGGTGGTTCAGAACATGAACGTCACAACCGCTCCGGCCGAGCGGCACGACCTCACGCGCCAGATCCGCACGGTCGGGTCTCTCGATTACGACCAGGAACGAATGGTCTCCGTCACGACGAAGTACAACGGCTACATCGAGAAGGCTTTCGTCAACTATCTCGGGCAGCCCGTGCGCAAGGGTCGGCCCCTCTTCTCCATCTACTCGCCGGAGCTCGTCCAGACGGAGCAGGAACTGCTCTCCGCCCTCGAGTACGTGAAACGGATGGACAAGGCCTCGGGCGAGGCCCGCGCTCGGGCGCAGGACCTGGTCGAGGCCGCCAGGACCCGGCTCGGCTACTGGGACATCGCGCCGGCGCAGGTCGCCCGCCTCGAGAAAACAGGCGAGGTCTTCCGGGCGATGACGCTCGTCTCCCCGGCAAGCGGAATCGTGATGAAGCGGATGGAGGGATCCGAGGGAATGGCGGTCAAGCCGGGGATGGAACTGCTCCACATCGCCGACATCTCGACTCTCTGGTTGAACGTGCAGGTCTACGAAGACCAGTTTCCCTGGTTGAACGTCGGCAGCCCCGCGACGATCCAGATCACGTACTTCCCCGGAGAGACCTTCAAGGGCCGCGTCCGGTACATCGAGCCGCAGGTTTCCGAAAAGACGCGCACGGTCGGCTTGACACTCGAGGTCCCGAATCCGGACCAGCGGCTGCGCGCCGGCATGTACGCGACGGTGGAGTTCTCGCCGATCGTCGCGAAGAACGCGCTGACGATCCCCTCCCAGGCCGTCATCCGGACCGGCCAGCGCAATGTCGTCGTGGTCGCCCTGGGAGAAGGGCGCTTCGAAGCCCGCGACGTCCAGGTCGGCTCGCAGGGAAACGGCCTCGTGCAGGTGAAGGAGGGACTTCGCGACGGGGAGCGCGTGGTCACCTCCGCGCAGTTCTTCATCGATTCGGAATCGAACCTCCAGGCTGCGATCCAGAAGATGATCGCGGCCAGCCGGAACGGAAAGTAAGGAGCGGCCATGCTCAACAGGGTCATCGAGTGGTCGCTCAAGAATCAGTTTTTCGTGGTCGTGGCCGTCCTCCTGGGCGTCCTGGGAGGCGTCTGGGCCATCCGCGAGAGCCGCATCGACGCCATCCCGGACCTCTCCGACGTCCAGGTGATCGTCTACACCGAGTATCCCGGCCAGGGACCCCAGGTCGTGGAAGACCAGGTGACCTACCCCATCGAGGCCAAGATGCTGGCAGTCCCGTACGCGAAGGTCGTGCGCGGCTACTCCTTCTTCGGCTTCTCCTTCGTGTACGTCCTGTTCGAGGACGGCACCGATCTCTACTGGGCGCGGTCGCGGGTTCTCGAGTACCTCTCCGGCTTGACGTCGCAGCTTCCGCGAGGCGTCTCTCCCCAGCTCGGCCCCGACGCGACCGGAGTGGGCTGGGCCTTCATGTACGTCCTGAACTCTCCAACCCGATCCCTCGCCGACCTGCGTTCTTACCAGGACTGGTACCTGAAGTACGGGCTCACGTCGGTCGACGGCGTCTCCGAGGTGGCGTCGATCGGGGGCTTCGTGCGCCAGTACCAGGTCGAGGTCGATCCGGTCAAGCTCCGGGCCTACGACATTTCGCTCGCCCGGATCAAGACGGCCATCCAGCGGTCCAACAACGACGTGGGCGGGCGCCTCGTCGAAATGGGCGAGCACGAGTTCATGGTCCGCGGCCTCGGATACGTGAAGGACGTCCGCGATCTCGAGAAGATCGCCCTCGGCATCGGGCCGGGGGGCACGCCCGTTCTGCTGGGCAACGTGGCTCACGTCGGAGTCGGTCCCGAGATTCGGCGGGGCCTCGCCGACTGGAACGGCCAGGGAGAGACGGTCGGCGGGATCGTCATCGTCCGCGCCGGGGCGGACACGCTGTCCACGATCGCGCGGGTCAGACAACGGCTCGAGGAGCTGAAGGCCGGGCTGCCGAAAGACGTCGCGATCTCGGTCGCCTACGACCGCACCGGGTTGATCCGGCGCTCCGTCGAGACGCTCACCCACACCCTGATCGAGGAATCGATCATTGTCGCTCTCGTCTGCCTCGTCTTCCTTTTCCATTTCCGGTCCGCCTTCGTGGCGATCCTCTCGATTCCCCTGTCCATCCTGCTCGCCTTCATCGTGATGAAGATCCAGGGGCTCGGCGCCAACATCATGTCGCTCGGAGGCATCGCGATTTCCATCGGCGTGCTGGTGGACGCGGCGATCATCATGGTCGAGAACGCCCACAAGCACTACGAAGAATGGCGGGGGAAGCGCTCCCATTTCGAGATCATTCTCCGGTCCGCGCAGGAAGTGGGCCCGACGCTCTTCTTCAGCCTGCTCGTGATCACCGTTTCCTTCATGCCGGTTTTCACTCTTCAGGCGCAGGAGGGGCGCCTCTTCAAGCCGCTCGCCTTCACGAAGTCGTATTCGATCGCCATGGCGTCGGTGGTCGCCATCACGGTGATTCCGGTCCTCATGTTCTGGTTCGTCCGCGGCCACATCCGCAGTGAAAAGCAGCATCCCATCTCCCGCATCCTGCGGGCCGCCTACACGCCCCTGCTCCATCTCGCCCTGCGCTATCGCTGGCTGGTCGTGGTGGGAGGCGGCCTGGTCGTCGCCTCCGCGTTGATCCCGCTTCGCGGGGTCGGATCCGAGTTCATGCCGCCTCTCTGGGAGGGAGACCTGCTGTACATGCCGACCACGTTTCCGGGGGTCTCCATCACCGATGCCAGGCAGCTTCTCCAGCAGGCCGACAAGATCATCATGACCTTCCCGGAAGTGAAGTCCGTCTTCGGCAAGGTCGGGCGGGCCGATACGCCCACGGATCCGGCGCCCCTGGCCATGATCGAGGCGACGATCCTGCTGAAGGACCCCTCGCAATGGCGGCCCGGCATGACCAAGGACGCGCTCCTCGCCGAGATGGACCGGGCCGTCCGTTTCCCGGGCGTCACGAACGCCTGGACCATGCCGATCAAGACCCGTATCGACATGCTCTCGACCGGCATCAAGACGCCGGTCGGCATCAAGATCGCCGGCCCCGACCTGGCCGAGCTCGAACGCCTGAGCGGCGAGGTCGAGACGGTCGTCAAGCCTCTGCCCGGCACGCTCTCGGCCTACGGTGAGCGCGTGATGGGAGGCAGCTACTTCGACTTCCAGATCGACCGGGACGCCGTCGCCCGGTACGGCCTGACGGTCGGAGACGTCGAGGACGTCATCCAGTCGGCCATCGGCGGCATGAACGTGTCGTGGACGGTCGAAGGGCTCGAACGCTACCCGATCAACGTGCGCTACCCGCGCGAGCTGCGCGACGATCCGCAGGAGCTCGCGGACACCCTGGTGGCCACCCCGGCCGGCGCCCAGATTCCGCTTTCCCAGCTCACGACCGTCCGCGTTCACCAGGGCCCGCCCTCCATCAAGACCGAGAACGCCCGCCCGAACGCCTGGGTCTACGTCGATCTGCGGGGCATCGACGTGGGAACGTGGGTCGCGCGGGCGAAGAGGATCGTCGCCGAGAAGGTCGCCCTCCCGGCCGGGTACAGCATCTTCTGGTCGGGCCAGTACGAGTACATGGAGCACGCCAAGGCCCGGCTGCGGGTGATCATCCCGATTACTCTGTTTCTGATTTTCCTGATCCTCTACGCGAATACGAAGTCCCTGATCAAGACGGGGATCGTGCTCCTCGCCGTCCCGTTCTCGGCGGTCGGAGCGATCTGGATGATCTTCCTGCTCCACTACAACTGGTCGATCGCCGTCTGGGTGGGTCTGATTGCCCTCGCGGGGCTCGACGCGGAGACCGGAGTTGTCATGCTTCTGTACCTCGACATCGCCTTCGAGCAGTGGAAACGGGGAGGACGCATGGGCACTTACGCGGAGCTGGCCCAGGCGGTCGATCACGGGGCCGTCCAGCGCATCCGCCCGAAGATGATGACGATCATGGCGATCCTCCTTTCCCTGGTTCCGATCCTCTGGAGCCGGGGAACCGGAGCGGACGTGATGCGGCGCATCGCCGCCCCGATGGTGGGTGGAGTCGTCACCTCGTTCATCGGCGAGCTGATCGCCTATCCGTCGATCTACTTCATCTGGCGCGCGCTGAAGTTGAGGAAATCACCCCTCTTTCCCGCCGAGGCAGGGAGGCACTCATGAAGGTTCTGAAAGCATTCATACGGATCCACGGGGTCGACGAGGTCGTTCGGGCCCTCGAGGAGGCGAGGGCTCCGGGCATCACCGTCTCGCGCGTCCACGGCGTGGGTTATGGATACGAGCCGCTCGTCTTCACGCTCGCGCCGAGCGAAACGCGAAGGAGCCCGGAAGTCTCCAAGATCGAGGTCGTGTGTCGTGATGAGGATCTGGACCGGCTGCTGGCCGTGCTGGCGGCCGCGGCCCGAACGCGACGGAGTCGTGTTCGTCACCCCGGTCGAGCAGGCACTCAAGATCCGCACCGGAGAGACGGGACCGGCGGTTCTGCGGGAAGCGACCCGAAATGTATGAAACGCGGGGCACGCCGAGCCGCACGTACGACCTCTCGCGGCAAGGAGCTCGTTCACGCAAGAAGGCACATCAAGTCGGCCTGGGATCCGGTCTTCAGGGACGACACGCGGCGGACCCTCACATCGGATGTCTCGCTCGCTTCCCCGTTTCCGACGCCGGGCTGGGCGTCTTTGAAGCCGGAGAGGATCTCGATCATGCACGCGTTCCGCGATCGCTATGGCGCCTGGAGGCCATGGACGCCGCGCCCATCGGCAAGCCCGGATGTCCCGATGCCGCCTTTTCGACCGCTTCGAAGCTGAGCGTGCGGATGGTGTCAATGCAGAGATCGTCGAGGGTGCCGCCTGCCGGCGTCATTTCGCGGTCCCGTTCCGCGACTCCATGTACCGGCGCATCAGCGCGGCGGTCGAGCTGTCGTGGCCGCCGGCCGGCGGGCTTTCGCCCTGGAGCTCTCCTCCGATGCGCTGGGCAAGGACCTTCCCGAGCTCGACGCCCCATTGATCGAACGAGTCGATGCCCCAGATCACTCCCTGGGTGAAGACGCTGTGCTCGTAGAGCGCGACGAGCGACCCCAGCGTCTCCGGCGTGAGCCGGTCGGCGAGAATGGTGGTCGTCGGCCGGTTCCCCTCGAAGACGCGGTGCGGCACGAGTCCTGCCGGCGTCCCTTCCGCCTCGACTTCGGGCGCGGTCTTGCCGAAGGCGAGCGCCTCGGTCTGCGCGAACACGTTGGCCATCAGGAGGTCGTGGTGGCCGTCCAGAGGATTGAGCGACCGGCAGAAGGCGATGAAATCGCACGGAATGAGCTTCGTTCCCTGATGGATCAGCTGGTAGAACGAATGCTGCCCATTGGTGCCCGGCTCCCCCCAGACGATGGGGCTCGTCTGGAAGTTGACTCGCGTGCCTTCGAGAGTGACGTGCTTCCCGTTGCTTTCCATGGTCAGCTGCTGAAGGTAGGCCGAAAAGCGTTTGAGGTACTGGTCGTAAGGCAGGACCGCGACCGTCCGCGCGTCGAAGAAGTTGGCGTACCAGACCGCGAGCAGCCCCATGATCACCGGCAGGTTGCGGTCGAACGGCGCCGTGCGGAAATGCCGGTCCATCGCGTGGAATCCGGCGAGCATTTCGCGGAAGTTTTCCGGACCCACCGCCAGCATGGTGGAGAGCCCAATCGCCGAATCCATGGAATAGCGTCCCCCCACCCAGTCCCAGAACTCGAACATGTTGGCCGGGTCGATGCCGAACTTCGCCACGCTCTCAGTGTTGGTCGAAACGGCGACGAAGTGACGGCGCACCGCCCGCTCGTCCCCGAGCGCGCGAAGGCTCCAGGCGCGAGCCGTGTGCGCGTTGGTCAGGGTCTCGAGCGTCGTGAACGTCTTGGAACAGACGATGAACAGCGTCTCCCGAGGATCGAGGTCGCGCGTGGCCTCCACGAAGTCCGTGCCGTCGATGTTGGAAACGAACCGAAAGGTCATCTCCCGCCGGCTGTAATAACGCAGGGTCTCGTACGCCATCACCGGGCCGAGATCGGAGCCGCCGATGCCGATGTTGACGACGTTGCGGATGGGCCGCCCCGTGTGCCCAAGCCAGCGCCCGCTCCGGATCTCTTCGGAGAAGGCCGCCATGCGGTCAAGCACCGCGTGCACCTCGGGCACGACGTCCACGCCGTCCACCAGGATCCGCTCGGTGGCGGGCGCGCGCAGGGCGACGTGAAGGACGGCTCGCTGCTCGGTCGCGTTGATCTTCACGCCGCTGAACATGGCTTCGATCCGCTCGGCCAGACGTCGGTCGTCGGCGAGCCGCAGGAGGAGCCGGAGCGTCTCGTCTGTGACGCGGTGCTTGGAGTAGTCGAGATAAAGGCCGGCGGCCTCGGCGGTCAGGCGCTCCCCCCGCAGGGGGTCGTCGGCGAAGATCTCCCGCAAATGCAGATCGCGGATCTTGCCGTAGTGCTCCTCCAACGCCTTCCACGCCGGGCGCTCGGTGAGCCGCCGTGCCGCCCCCACCTCCTTCGCGGTCATGGCTTGCTCGCCGCGGCGTGTTGCGCCAGCATCGCGCGCTTCGCGGCCACGCGCCCGAGGAGATCCTTCCAGGACGCGTCGAACGACGCCTGTCCGGTCACCGACAGCTCGTTGATGTGGCGCAGCAAGGTGCCGTCGTTCAGGATGCCGCGGGTGATGTTGTCGAGCCAGAGGCTCTGACCGGGATCGTGCAGCTGTTGGGTGGATTTCATGGTTCCTCCTGTGGTGAAGCTCTGCCGTCGTCCATAGGCCGGAGGGCCTTCCTCGTGCGCGCGCCGAAGCCGACGCCATGAGTGCCCATGACACTTCGCCAACGACTTGGAGACAGCCGCCAATTCTCGCCGGCGTTTCGGGGTCGGCTTCGGATAAGCCATCTTGAGTTGACCGAGCGCATCGAGAACCACCTCGGAAACGATCACCCGGGCATTCTCCTTGTCGTCGGCGGGGACAGCTTCAGCGGCTCCTTCAGCAGCGGGTTGTCGTAGAGATAGATCTGGCAGACCGAGAGGTAGTTGGCGGCACGCCAGTAGGCATTCATCTTCTGGAGTAGTTCCGGTGTGAGAGTGTGGCTTTCATGGTCTAGGTGCTCCGAATTGAACCGAGGTCGAGGACGCGTATGACGGATCTGGCGATCATGAGATCCTCGTCGGTGCGTATGACCCGGACCTGGGCACGACCGGCGACCGTCGAAATCACGGGTGCGTTCTGCCCATTGCGTTTCTGGTCGAGTTCGATGCCGAGAAAGGCGAGTCCGTCGCAGATCCGCTCCCGGATGAGCGGCGCATTTTCGCCGATCCCGCCAGCGAAGACGAGGGTATCTAAACCGCCAAGGGCAGCGGCGAAGGAGCCGATCCACTTCTTCGCCTGATAACAGAAGAGCGCCACGGCTTCCGCCGCCCGCACGTCGCCGGCTTCCCGGGCGAGCAGATCGCGCAGATCGGAACTGGTCCCGGAGACGCCGAGGAGTCCCGACTCGTGGGTCACCATCCGCTGAAATTGCGCCGCGGTCATCCGCTCGGTACGCGCCAGGTAGTAAACCAGGCCGGGATCGAGATCCCCGGTTCGGGTGCTCATCACCAACCCCGACGTGGGCGTGAAAGCCATGCTGGTGTCGATGCTCTTGCCCCGGCGCACGGCGGCCAGGCTGGCGCCATTGCCGAGGTGGGCGAGAATCACGCGGCCCTTTGCCGACGCAGGATCGAGGCGGCCGAGCTCCTCCATCAAATAGGCATAGGACAGTCCGTGGAAGCCGTAGCGCTCAACGCCTTTTGCCCCATAGCGCCGCGGGATCGGCAGTCGCCTGGCAACCGGCGGCATGGTGCGGTGAAACGCGGTGTCGAAGCAGGCGACCTGGGGCAGTTTGGGATGCCGCTCGTGGAGCGCCTCGATCATTCCGATTTCGCGCCACAGGTGATCGGGGTCGTAGGGCGCGATGCGGCGCAGCTCCGCGAGCAGCTTCGGCGTGACCCGCTCCGGTTCCGAATGCTTCATGCCGTGCACGACGCGGTGCCCCGCGGCCTTGACCGACGCGAAGACCGGCTGCGCCTCGAGCCAGTCCAGGAGAAAGCCCGCCGCCGTGCGATGGCCGGCGGCGGCAAGGCGGCGGCGAGCCAGCGGTTTTCCCGCCGGACCGCTGACGATCAGATTCGTGCCGCTCAAACCGATACGATCGATCTTCCCGTCGAGCCGTCGCCGCGGTGTGTCGCCCACCTCATACACCGCGAACCGGACGCTCGATGAGCCACCGTTGATCGTCAGGATCAATTGAGCGCCCCGGGATACAGCCGACGAGTCCGTCGGCCTCTTTGGGCAGGCAGGTCCGAGCGCCGACCCGTCCGTTCGAGAAATTCGAGGATTTTCCAGGAGAACAGGGCCCGGCCGTCCTGCTGACGTATCCTGCTCCCAGGTGCCGTATGCGCGTGCTGGAGACTCTTGCTTTTCTGATCCTTGCCGCGGCGGCTTTCAGCTTCATCAACAGTTACGTCTTCCGACTTCCCCCCACGATCGGACTCCTCCTCGGCGGCCTCGTGGCATCCGCCGTGATCCTCGCCGCGAACAAGCTTTTCCCCTCGCTCGCGATCACGGAGGAGGCGCGCGCGCTGATCGGACGGCTCGATTTCACCCGTTTTCTCTTCGGCGGCGTCCTGGGTTTTCTCCTTTTTTCCGGAGCCCTGCGCCTCGATTTTCAGGACATCGACCGGGAAAGAGTTCCCATTCTCGTGCTGGCATCTCTGGGCGTCGTGTTGTCGACCGCGGTGATCGGTTTCTCGAGTCATGCGGTGTTCCGACTGGTGGGCGCCGAGGTCCCGTTCTCGTACTGCCTCATCTTTGGAGCGCTCATTTCGCCCACCGACCCGGTCGCCGTGCTCGGGATTCTCAGGAGACTCCACGCTCCCAAGTCGCTGGAGGTCCGGATCGGCGGCGAGAGCCTCTTCAATGACGGATTCGGAGTCGTCATCTTCTCGATCCTGCTCGCGGTCGCGGGATCGGGCGGCCGCGGGATCGGGGAAGGGTTGTGGTCTTCGGCGGGCTTGCTCTTTCTCCGCGAGGTGGTCGGTGGGGTCGCGCTCGGTCTGATCGCGGGTCAGATCACGTATCAGGCGATGAAACGGATCAATGAGCCCAATGTCGAAGTGCTCTTGAGCTTCGGTCTCGTCGTCGGCATGAGCCTGACCGCGGAGAAGGTTCACACCTCGGCGCCCCTGGCCTGCGTGGTTGCCGGCCTCTTCATCGGAAACCACGGACGACGCTTCGCCATGGAAGACGCGACACGGCAGGCACTCGATCAAGTCTGGTCTTTCGTCGACTCGCTCCTGAACGCGATGCTCTTTCTGCTGCTCGGCCTGGAGGCGCTCGTCCTCTGGTCGGCCGGGCACGTGTTCTCGCTCCTGCTGCTGGTCCCGGTGGTTCTCGCCGCCCGCTGGATTTCCGTCGGAACCGGGATGGCCCTGCTCCGCCGGCGCTATGCCTTCCCACCGGGGTCTCTTTCGCTCTTGACCTGGGGCGGGCTCCGAGGAGGAATCTCCGTGGCCATGGCGCTCTCGCTCGGCGCCTTCCCGGGGCGAAATACGCTCCTCGTGGCCACTTACGGAGTCGTCGTGTTTTCCCTCGTCGTGCAGGGCCTGACGATAACGCCCCTGGCGCGCCGCCTGCTGCGCAAGAAGACGCCGCGCGCCTGATCTCTCGGCATGCAACCTTGACGCGAAACGACCAACCTCGGGGGCACGGTCGGTTGATATTGCGGACTTCAACTCACGGCGAGCATCTCTCTTGCCCCTCCGAACGAGATCTACTCCGTTTCGACTGCCTCACGCGCATGAGCCAGCCGGTTCTCGAACTGTGACCGGTCGTGAGGTGACCCGATGGTGCGATCCGCCAATTCGGCAATCCCCTGGACATGTTCCAGGAGCACCCGCCGCCGGCTCGGACTGTCCGTCAGACCGGCGATGATTTCAATCGAGGCGAGCATTCGCAACAGGACGGCGACATTGCCGCTGGCGCTGCCTCGGATTTGATCGAACGATTCGGCCACCAGGCTGGCGAACGTCGGCCCGATGGTGATCACCCTCAGCTCCCCTTCCTCATGGCGGTGCGATGAAGGGACCGGTCGGGAGGCCAGGCGCGCCAGAATCGCGGTCAGATAATCCACGCACATCACGGCCGTCGTGGTGTCGTTGATGCCGGGTGAGAGCGCTCGCAACGCCATATCCACGATCTGCCGGATGCCGAACGCGGAGTCTTGTTCCACCGTGCGGTGCCGGTCGATGCTGTATGCCGCCTGCACGCCGGCGATGATCTCCTCTGCCGGCGGGGCCTCCAGCGCGATCGAGGCAAGCGCGGTGTCACGAACCACAAACTCGCCGATGCCGCGTTTCATCCACACGATCGTCTTGTACTCCCGCGCCAAACGCAGGAGCGCCGCGCTGTCCACGCCTTGGATGTAGCCATTCTCCCGCGCCGGGACCGCCTGCCAGTTCCGCTCCGGCGGAAGGAGCGATGACGGACCCTCACCGTCATCAGCCGGCCCCAGGCCAAGCTTCCCCGGGAAGAGCCGGTCAACGGCCACGATGGTTTCCGCGGCAACCGAGGCAATGATGTTCGAGGCCTGGATCGCGGACGCGATGTGATGAATGAAGAAAATGAGGACGGCGATGCCGCCGATCGCCAGGACGACGCCGAACGACACGGCCAGACTCGGAACAAAGCTGCCCTCGTCGCCGCCGCGAATGGTGCGCAACACGATCAGGCAATAAGTGAAAATGCCGGCGAAGATTCCGAGGACGACCTGCGTGACGCGGTCCCGCATGAAGTTCCGCAGGATGCGCGAGGTGTACTGGCTCGAGGCCAGGGCCAGCGTCACCAGAGTCATCGAAAACGTGACCCCCACTACGGTCATCATTGAGCCGGCTATCGTGGACAACATCCCGCGCGCGCCCGCCGCACTGGCGCCGAACAGGCGCGGCCAGCGGTCCATCCATTGCTGGCTCCCGGTGGAATCCATCCCGATCAACGCGACCGCGAGCACGATGCTGACCGCGACAATCAGTGACGGCACGAACCAGAAGCTTCCCCTCAGATTGCTCCAGAACCGTTTGACCCTATTCATCGATCACTCTTCTACTCCTGTCGGTAAGAGACTTCCAGCCGTGCGATCCGATCGCGGAATCGGCTCAGGGCGCTCTCCGTAACGTCTGCTCAATACCGATAGGTCGCGGCCAGCCCGGTCCGCGTCGGCATCCGTTCGGCCGGGATCACAAGCACCCGTCCGCCCATCTTCGCGACCAGTTCGCCCAGATCGTCGAGGAGGTCGTCGACCTGCGGATCGCTCAAGTCGGCAAACGCAACCCGACCCGTCGCACCGTCGAGTTGGCCGGCGATCTGGCGGTCCGCCTCGATCAGCAGGTTCGCGACCCGCCCGGATGCAGCCGCCCGGGCAACCTCCGCCAGGTCATCGCTGGCAATCCCCCCGGACCGGGCGCGCTCGAACTGCTCGCCCAGCGAAGCGAGCCGGGCCTGGTACTGAGGCTCCATGACCTGCCAGGCGAGGGCTCGGAGTTCTTCGGCCGACAGGGAATCGGGGTTGAATCTGATCCCCTCCGCCACCAGAAGCCGGTTCTCGCTGACCTGGCGGAAGAGATGATGATGCTCCGGCAACGCCGCCAGGATCAGCGGCAGGCCCGAGGGCCGGGAATAATGCTCCAGCACCGCGCGGTCGACGGCGCGGAAGAACCGCTCCGCGTCGATGTCAACCTCGTCCATCTTCGCGCCCTGGCCGTGGTGCATGGGCCTGCTCGCCCCGCCAACGCCGCCGTAGGAGGCGACGGTCTGATGCGGCTCCGTCAGCTCCCCGCCCAGCGCTTCCGTGAGCGTCCGCGGGACCCCCGAAACAAGATCGACCTCGTCAAGCGCATCGCGGTTTCCCTCAAAGAGCCGGATCTCGTGGAGGCTCAGCCCGAGGACCTGGTAGCGATCGACCGATTGAAGAAAACGCCGCAACGGCTTTGTGTGAAAGCTGTTCGCCACGACGACCAATTCGTTGACCGGCCGCGGAAGCCGGAACACTCGAAACAGGGTCGGCCCGCCCAGCACGGCCAATCCGTCCAGCGTATGGTCCCAGAAGTCGTGATCGCGAGCGAGGGCTTCAAACGGTTCCAGAAGGAGCCGGGTCTCGACGGCCGGATGCTGCTGCCGCAGCGATGCCTCGAGATCCTTGAGGAGGTTGCGAAACCGGATCGGATCCTGCTGGTTCTCGGGACGACGCCGATGCGTCGGCTGGTATAGCGAGAGAAAGGGCGGCTCGTGAGCCGATGCCAATTCGGCCAGGGATTCGGTAGTGAGCAAAGTCGTCATGACTTCTCCTTGGGTTTCGCTCCGGGCCCGCGTTGAGTCTCCGGCTCGGGCTTCGGTTTGGCGTCCGGACCATCGGACGTGGGGTTGTGCCAGCGGCCGTCCGGCGCGATGAGCGCATCGGCCTGTTTGGGTCCCCAACTGCCGCGTTTGTATGGGAGAGCCCGGGGATGGGTCTTGAGAATGGGATCGACCGCCGCCCAGGCCGCTTCGACGGCGTCCTCACGGGTGAAGAGGGCTCCGTCGCCGGCCATGGCGTCGGCCAGGAGCCGCTCGTAGGGTGCTTCCTCTCCCGGCTCTTCTTCGAGCAGGTAGAGCTCTCGCTGGTCGCCGACGAACTCCTTCCCCGCGACCTTGACGCGAGCGGCGAGGGCGACGGCCGAGCTGGGGGAGAGCCGGAAGCGCAGATAGTTGGGCCGTCCGGTCGCCGGGTCCGAGTCGGCGAAAAGCCTCTGCGGCGGGGGCTTCAACTCCACCAGGACCTCGGTCGCCGTTTCCGCCAGGTACTTGCCGGAGCGCAGGTACCACGGCACCCCGGCCCAGCGCCACGAGTCGATGAAGAGGCGCAGGGCGCAGAAAGTCTCGACGTCGGAGCGCTTCGCCACGTCCGGCTCCTTCCGGTAGCCGGCATACTGGCCGCGCACCAGGTCGCCCGGCTTGAGGGGGCGCATGGCCTGAAAGACCGAGGCTTTCTCACTGTGCACGGCTCCAAAGTCCCTGGTGGCCGGCGGCTCCATCGCAAGCAGCGCGACGATCTGGAAGAGGTGGTTCTCGATCACGTCGCGCAGACAGCCGGCGGTTTCGTAAAACGCGCCGCGGTCTTCTACTCCGAAATCCTCGGACAGGGTGACCTGGACGCTGGCCACGTAGTTGCGGTTCCAGATCGGCTCCAAAAAGGAATTGGCAAAGCGGAAATAGAGGATGTTCATGATCGCTTCCTTCCCGAGGAAGTGATCGATGCGGAAGATCGCATTCTCTGGAAAGACCGACCGCGCGACGCGATTGAGCTCCCGCGCGGAGGCCAGGTCGCGTCCGAACGGCTTTTCGACGATGACGCGCGCATGCTCGGCCAGCTTCGCGGCACCGAGCCCTTTGATCACCGTCCCGAAGAGCGAGGGCGGGATGGCGAGGTAGTGCGCCGGGCGCCGGGCGCCGCCCAGCGCCTCCTTGATCGCCGTGAACGTGCCGCGGTCGTTGTAATCCCCGCTCACGTACCTGACCATGGACAGAAGATGGCGGAGCGCACGCTGGTTATCGATCCCGCCCGATCGCTTGACGCTGTCCGTCACCCGCTTGCGCAGGCGCGCCAGACTCCACTTCGGGAAGGCGACGCCGATGACCGGGACCTCGAGGGCGCCTCGTTTCGCCATCGCATAGAGTGCGGGGAAGATCATCTTGTGGGCGAGATCGCCCGTCACACCGAAGAGCACCAGCGCGTCCGAACGGGACGCGGTCATCCGGCGCCTCCCTTCCCGGGGGCGGCCTTTTCTTCGTGGCCTCCGAATTCGTAACGCAGGGCGGACAGGACCCTGTCGGCGAATCCGGCCTCGCCGCGCGAGTCGAAGCGCTCGTACAGCGCGGCGCTCAAGACGGGGGCGGGAACCGACTCGTCGATGGCCGCCATGATCGTCCAGCGCCCCTCCCCCGAATCCGACACCCGGCCGGCGAACTTCGCCAGGTCGGGACTCTCGAGGAGGGCGACCGCCGCCAGGTCCAGGAGCCAGGAGGAGATGACGCTGCCGCGGCGCCAGACCTCGGCGATGTCGGCCAGTTTCAGGTCGTAGGCGTAGAGCTCGGGGTGGCGCAGCGGCGTTGTTTCAGCGTCGACCGTGCGCCGCTCTCTGCCCGCGTTGGCGTGGCGGAGAATGTTCAGTCCCTCCGCGTAGGCGGCCATGATGCCGTACTCGATGCCATTGTGCACCATCTTGACGAAGTGGCCCGCGCCGCTCGGACCGCAGTGCAGGTAGCCGTGTTCGGCGGTGCCGCCGACCTTGTCCCGGCCGGGCGTGCGCGGCGCCTCCTCGACACCCGGGCCCAGCGCGGCGAAGACCGGGTCAAGGCGCCGGACAACGGCTTCATCGCCGCCAATCATCAGGCAGTAGCCTCGCTCCGACCCCCAGACCCCGCCGCTGGTCCCGACATCCACGTAGTGGATGCCCTTCGGTTTCAGCTCGGCGGCGCGGCAGAGGTCATCGTGGTAGTAGGAGTTGCCGCCATCGATGACCACGTCGTCGCGTTCGAGGAGCGGGATGAGGGTCTTCAGCGTCGGATCGACCACAGCCGCCGGCACCATCATCCAGGCGGCGCGAGGCTTTTTCAGCTTGTTCGCGAAGTCTTCGAGCGAGGTCGTCCCGACCGCGCTCTCCTTGACGAGTGCCTTTACGGCTTCCGGCTTGAGATCGTAAACGACGCACTGATGGCCGGCTTTCATGAGGCGCCGCACCATGTTGGTGCCCATCCGTCCCAATCCGATCATGCCGATCTGCATCCGAGCCTCCTTCCTTGACGCCCGCCCGTCGTCATGCCATGCCGTGCTTCCACCCGATCTTCACCAGCCACCAGTTCATCGGATACGTGACGATGAACCCGGCCAGCAGGCCCAGCGCGCCGAAACCCCAGAACGCGGCCGTGTCCGGCCCGGGCGGGCGCCCGACGAGGCCGGGCGTCACGAATCGCATGACCAGGGCCATTCCCAGCATCACTGTTGCCATCGAGAAGAACTCGGCCCGGCCGCCCTTCCAGATCGCCGCCGGCCAGGAATGACCCATGTGACGCATGGCGGGCGCCTGAAACAGGAACCAGCCGAAAGCGAAACCCACGGCGTACTCCGTCCAGAACTCCGGCCAGAACGCGAAGCCGAGCAGCCGCGTGACGACCATCGCGCTCATGATCCCTAATCCGTCTCCGCCGACACAGTGGATGTCGGAGCCGACGACCTTCTTCCATGTGTCGTCGGTGAACTCGTGGTGCACCCGCTTGGCTTGCTCATCTCCCGATTGCGCCTGTATCGAACCGATGTGCCTGGGACGACAGCTCCCGATGTACAAGGCCAGGCCGAGCACCGAAAAGAACAGCACGATGACCGGCCACGCCGCTTTCAGCGCCGGCGTGACGTGCCTGTTGGCGGTAAACGTGTCATACAGAACCCAGACGGCGGCGATCGCGCCGGCCGCAAACCACGGGATGACGAACACGGGCTGAGTGAGAAATCCAAGGAACTCGAAGTTCATGTCATGGACTCCAGGAGGTCCCAGGGCATGGACATTGGCGGCGGATCCAGGCCTCGGCGCGCGGGGGCGCGACGCGCGGGATCATGGGCGCTGGTCAAGGTTGCGTCCCGGGCGCAACCGCCCCAAGCGCGTCGTCCACGATCGCTTGCGCCTCCTTCACGATGCGACGCAGGTGATCCTTCTCGCGAAAGCTCTCCGCATAGATCTTGTAGATGGCCTCCGTGCCCGAGGGCCGTGCGGCGAACCAGAGCCGGCAAGAGTGCCGGCTCATTTCCATGGAGAATCGAAGTCGCGCGCGAAGCGATGACGTCGCTCCGGTGACCGGGGGTTATCGATGACAGACGAACGGACCCTCAATTCCGCGAGGACCTCCACTCCGTCCGGGCCAGCCGCAGCGGCGGGCCAGGAGACCGATCCGGTCTGCGGGATGGGGGTCGATCCCTCGCAAGGCAAGCGCCGAATACGCGGGCCGGCCGTTCTTCTTTCATTCGGAGCGCGGCTGCGACTGAACCGGCAGCGCGAAAGCTGATGGAGGTATGTGATGCACTGGGGTAACGGCATGGGCATGGGCATGGGCTGGAACGTCTGGTGGATTCTCGGGATCGTGGTCGTGGCCGGCGTTCTCTGGCTTGTCTTCAAGAGTTTCGGCCGCCGAACGCCACCGGGCGGCTCCTCCTAGGAGGAATCCTGAAGCTTGATGAAGGGGGGAGAGAGAAACGGAGGGAGAGATGCCCGCGCGTTACGAGATGGCGACCAGCGTCAAGGGGGCTTTCGCGGAGGTCAAGACTCGAGTTGTCGACGCCCTGAAGGCGCAAGGTTTTGGAGTCCTCACGGAAATCGACGTCCAGAAGACGCTGAAAGAGAAGCTTGGCGCCGAGATGGAGCCCTACATCATCCTGGGCGCGTGTAATCCGCAGCTCGCCCGCCAGGCGCTCGACGCGGACCGGTCGATCGGCCTCCTGCTCCCCTGCAACGTCGTTGTGCGTCAGGAAGGAGGGGAGGTCCGTGTCTCCATTCTGGACCCCCGGACGATGTTCGAAGTCGCCGACACTCGGACCCAGGCCGACCTCGCCGGTCTTCCCGAGGAGGCCCGGCGGCGGCTGCAGGCCGCGCTGAGCAGCCTTGGAGCCCTCTAGCCCGAATAATTCACGAACGACTCCGGCCGTCCCGCGGATCTTTTCCGCCGGAGACTTCGTCAGGCCTCCTCTGCGATGCCCCCGGCATCGCCGTCGTCGGCCTTCCTCGTCCCGACGAAAAATCTCTCGCGGGAACAAAGTGTACCCGGGCAAGAACGGGGTCTCGGCGCCGCTGCCCGCTTATCTCGCGATGTGATGCACGCGTTTCGGCCGGGTGTCCGTGAATTATCCGGGCCAGGCAAGCAGGCGCTCCGGCCCTCCCATCATTGTCATCATGGCGCTCCCGTCCAACGTCATCGGAGAACTTACCGACCTTCTTCCAGTCAGGTGGTCGGTGGGAGAGACGGGAGTCCGTCGCTTCTCAACCTCCGGCGACGTTGAGGATCTTCTCGAGGATTTCCATCGCCCGATGCCAGTCCCGCCACACTTCTCGGAAGGCGTTGCTCCGGCGCATGCGCTCGTCGGTCCGGCGGGCGAAGTCGAGGAGGCGGCGGGCCTCCGCCCGGGTCTCCCGGCGGCCGCCGGCCCCTGACTCGATCGACCGGCGGAAGGCCGCGGCCTGGTCGCGGAAGTCGCGGATGGACTGGAAAAACTCCCGGCGGTAGGGCCCGCGGGCGGCGACGCGTTGCGCCAGCCCGTAGGCGCGATCCGCGCGCTCGTCGAGCTCGCGGGCGAGCGCGGCGAACTCGCCCGAATCGCGGGGACCCGGCGGACCGCGTCTCTCGCCGTATTCATCGCGGCGCGGTTCGGCCGGGGGAGCGCCGGTCAGCCCGTCCCTGGATTGACTCACTTTCACCATTCGGCCGAGCATCTCCACGATCTCGTTCCAGTCGCTCTGGGTCTGGCCGTCGGCGAAGCGGGAATGGCTGACCCGGTCCTGCACGTCTCGAGCGCCCTGCAACAGCGTCCGCAGGTCGTCGTCCACCGGCCAGGGCGCCGCCCTGTAGTTGGCCAGGCGCTCCTCGAACCGCCGCGCGCTGCGAGCGAAATCGGCGATGGAACTCTGGAGACCGTGGTCGCGCCGGGAGATCCACGATTCGCGGCGCCGCGCCTCGTCGTTGGCGTGTTGCGCGCGTTCGTCCACGCTCCGGGAAAGGACGCGCAGCTCCCGGTACGCCGGTTCGGTGAGGCTCTCGCCAGGACGCTCGGCCCGGAGGAACGAGCTGCCGATGAGCCAGGACACCGCGCCGAAGGCGGAAACCAGGATGAGACGTCGATCTGTCCTCTTCATGACCAGGCCCCTTTCAGTTCGGGTGGTTAGTGTACGGCTTTCTTGCGGAATTGCCGCAGGCCCACGGTCAGGAACACCGCGTCGAAACCGATCAGGGCGACCAGGATCGCGGTGACGGAGAGGTGCGGGAACTGGGGCACGAGCGCGCTGCGCAGCCCCTCGCTCGAGTAGACGACCGGGTTGATCAGGACGAGCTTCTGGAGCACCGGGAACCGCGCCAGGGCGCTCCACGGGTAGTAGGTGCATCCGAAGAAGATCATCGGGGCGATCACAAGCGAGAACATCAGGCCGATCTGCGTCTGTCCGATCGAGCAGCCGAGCACCAGCCCGATCGACGACGCCAGAAACGCGATCAGGAGGCAGAGAGCGGCAAAAAGGAGAGGACGGGCGAGCCGCACGTCCACCCCCTTTCCCATGACGAGCCAGGCGGAGGGGAGGACGACGAGCCCCGCGACGAGCGCCTGGATCATCCCTGACAGGATCTTCTCGACGGCCACCCACTCGATCTCGATCGGGGCGAGCAGCCGGTCCTCGATCTCCTTGCTGAACTGGAACTCGGAGACGAGCGGCATGGCGACGGACCAGACGCCGGCGAGCAGCATCGAGAGCGCCATGATTCCTGGGAGCAGGAGGCTTTTGTACTGCAGGGGCATGTAGCCGCTCGTCGTCATGACGCGCCCGAAGATGAAGACGAGGAGCATCGGCTGCAGCAGCGTCTGCAGGATCACCGGCAGGAAGTTGCGCCGGGCGACCCGTCCGTCGCGCATGAGAAGCGCGATGAAGGTCTTTGTGTTCATGCAGCCCCTTTTGTCATCCTGAGCGCAGCGAAGGACCTGCTCCCGGGGTCCCCGTGTCGACGGGGCAGATCCCTCGTCGCTCCGCTCCTCGGGATGACAGGCGGGAGTCGTGGCTCAATCTCTCAGGCTCCGCCCGGTGTGGTGCAGGAACAGGTTCTCGAGGGAGGGCTCGGAGATGTGGACGTCGGAGATGTCGACTCCGGAATCGGTGGCGGCGGCGACGGCCGCCGGGACGAGTGGGCCGCCGCGGTCCGCGTAGAGATCGGCTCCGGTGTCGCCGACGGGGCGGACTTCCGTGACGCCGGGCAGGCGGGCGAGCCTCTCCATGAGGTCCGCCGACCGCGGGTGGAACTGCATGCGGATGACGAACCCGCCGGGGATGGAGGTCTTCAACTCCTTCGGCGTCCCGAGCGCGATGACCTTGCCGTGATCCACGATCGCGAGCCGTTGACAGAGCTCGTCCGCCTCCTCCATGTTGTGCGTGGTCAGGACGATCGTGCGCCCGCGCGCGTTGTACTCGCGGATGATCTCCCAGAGGAGCAGGCGCGTCTGCGGGTCGAGGCCCACCGACGGCTCGTCGAGGAAGAGGACCTCGGGGTCGTGCATCATCGCCCGGGCGATCGAGAGCCGCTGCATCATTCCGCCAGAGAATCCGCGGGGAAGCTGGTCGGCCCGGTCGGTGAGCTGGAAACGGACGAGCAGAGCCGTGGCCCGCTCGGTCCGTTCGGCCGCGGGCATTCCGAAGTAGGCGCCGTGGAACGTCAGGATCTCGCGCGCCGTGAGCGCGAAGTCGAGATTCTGGCGCTGGGGCACGACGCCGATGAGCGGCTTGACGGCGACCGGCTTCGCCCAGACGTCGCGGTCGCCGATCCACGCGCGGCCTCCCGAGGGACGGATGCGCGTCGTCAGGATGCCGACCGTCGTGGACTTTCCCGCGCCGTTGGGGCCGAGCAGGCCGAAGACCTCTCCGGGCCGGACCTCGAGTGTGAGCCCCGCGAGGGCGACGATCTCCGCCCGGGACTTCTTGTCGGCCTTCCCCGCGGGGACGATCCCGCGGCCGAGCGCCGCCGCCGGCGGCGGCGACGAGTACACCTTGCGCAGGTCCTCGGTGCGGATCGCGAGCGGCATGGACCTATCCTGGCGGGTTCTTCCGGGATTCCTTGCCGATCTTTTCGAGGTCCTGGCGGGCGCGGTCCAGGATCTCGCGGATGCGCTGCTGGCGGTCGGCCGACTCTCCCGCCGCCTGCGCCGCCTGGAGAGCCGCCTTGACGAGATGGCCGAGAGGACCGGCGATGACGAAGGCCTGAGGCCCCATGCACCGGGACCACTCCTCCCAGCGTTCCGCGCGACCCCAGATCTCGTCCACCTCGTCCGCCTCGCGCTCGAGCTCCGCGAGCCCTTCCGGCGTGATGCGGTAGACGCGCTTTCCATCGACGGTCTCCGAGACGATGAGGCCCTCGTCTTCCAGCAGCTGGAGTGTGGGATACACGGTCCCGGCGCTCGCTCGGTACAGGCCGCCCGACCGAACCTCGAACTGCTTGATCACCTCGTAGCCGTGCTTCGGGCCTTCCTTCAGGAGGGAGAGCACCGCCAGTCGCACCTGACCGGATTCGAAGAAGCGCCGGCGTCCGCCGAGCGGCCCGAACGCGGCCCAGCCCCCCCAGTTCGAAAAAGAGCTCCAGCCGCGTGTCACGAAGGGTCTCCAGTTCCCGAAGGGCATCCCCGTGCTGCAACCATAGGCTCGCATGATATATCCTCCATTGGTGCTGGAGCTATATCGTAAGATATATCTTCAAGTCAATGGGAACTGGCTTGCAGCCCGGCCTGCTTCACCACGTCTCCGACGGAGACCCCGCCGCGGTAGTTGCCGATGAAGCCGAGGCCTGGCCAGCGTGACTCGGCGCGCGCCACGGAGTCGATGCGACCCAGGTGACCGGCAACGTATTGCGGAATGGAGCGCGCGTAGCGGGTGACCGACACCGGTTTGGGGCCCTCTCCGGCTCCAAGGGCCGCGGAGGTGTCGCGCGCGGCGATCTCCGAGAGATCCTCGTCGGAGAGGCCTTCGGCCTCCGGATCGCGGGCGCCTCCGAGGAAGATGGTCGCGAGCGCCTGACCGTCGGGCGCTCGGCCGGAGAAGAGGCTCGAGCTCCAGACCGCCCCCAGGATGCGGCGGCCCTCCTGAGGCACCACGAGATGACCGAACCCGTGGAACGGCCGGGGAAGCGAGGCGAGGGGGATGCTCACGTGGACCACGGCGAGGAAGGGATGCGGGATGCCCGCCAACGCCTCCGCGGCCTCCGGGGCGAAGGAACGGACGAGGCGCGCCGCTTCCCAGGCGGGAGACGCGATGACGACGCGATCGGCCTCCCTGTCGCCTCGGGATGTGGAGACCTTCCATCGTTCTCCCGGGAGCGGCGTGACGCCTTCGACACGGGTTCCCGTCTCGAGCCGGCCGCCGAGACTCGCGGCGAGCGCCTTCGGAAGGGCCTCGAGCCCCTCGCGGAACGAGAGAAGACCGCGCGGAGCGGCGCGGTCCCGCGGCGTCTTCCTGCGGTCCGCGAGCGCACCGCGCAGGAGGCTTCCGTGCTCCCGGTCCCAGCGCGCGAGCGTGGGAAACGCTGCGGAGATCGAGAGGGCCCGGGAAGAGCCCGCGAAGATGCCGCCGACGAACGGCTCGATGAACCGGTCCGCGATCTCGGCGCCCAGGCGCCGAGCGAAAAAGGCGTGAACGCTCTCCTCCCCGGCCGGGCCCGGCTCGGCGAACGGCTCGGCAAGGAGACGCAGCTTCCCGCGCGCCGAGAGGAGAGGCGTCCCGACGAGGCTTCCCGGGGACATCGGCAGGGCATGGAGCCCGCCCTTCCACTCCACGTACCGCGGCAGCCGCGGGTCGGCGAGCAGGGCCTCGTCGCGAAGGCCGAGCTCTCTTACGAGGGCCCAGAGCTCCGGCGCCGGACGGACCGTGTTGGGACCGAGCTCCAGAAGGTAGCCGTCCTTCCGCTCGGTGCGGACGGCGCCGCCCGGTCTCGACGAGGATTCCAGCAGGACGACGTCTTCCCCGCGCTCCGCGAGCGCCCGGGCCCGCACGAGCCCCGACATCCCGGCGCCGATGACGATCGTGCGGGCCGGGCTCATTCGCTCCAGAACTCGGTCTTCGACAGGATGATGTCCTCGAGCGCCCTCAGGAAGGTCGGGCGGCTGTTGAGGCCCGCAGTCCGGCGGAAGTGCGCGATCCCGGCCTTCTTCGCCGCCTCGCCGAAGAGCTGGTCGATCTCGTAGAGGGTCTCGACGTGATCGGTGACGAAGGCGATCGGGACGGCGAGGACCTGCTTCTCGTTCTGGCGCCCGAGCTCGCCGATCACGTCGAGTGTGGCCGGGCCGAGCCACTCGACGGGACCCAGCTTCGATTGGTAGGCGAGCGTCCAGGGGCTCCGCCCTCCGGCGCGCTCCTGGATGGCGCGAACGCTCGCCTCGATTTCCGCCGCGTAGGGGTCGCCTTCCTGGGTGACGAGCTTCTTCGGGATCGAGTGAGCGGAGAAGAGCAACCGCACCGCTTCGGGGCGCGGGTCGGGGAACTTCGCGATCTCCTCGCGGATCCCCTCGGCGTGCGCCTCGACGAAGAGCGGGTGCGTCGGCCAGGAGCCGATCTCCGCGAGACGCGCGCCGGGGGCGTAGCGGCGGACCGCCTCGCGAGCCCGCTCGAGCGCTCCCTTGGTCGTCGTCAGCGAGTAGTGCGGGTAAAGGGGGAGCGCAAGAAACCGGCTCACTCCGGCGCCGGCGAGCTCCCGCACGACGTCCTCGACGAACGGGTTGGAGCAGTTCATCGCGGCCCGCGCCGCGACGTCCTTTCCGATCTCCTGCAGGAGGCGCTCGACCCCCGCCGCCTGCTCCTCGGTGAGCCTGCGGATCGGAGATCCTCCGCCGATCGAGGCGTAGAGCTTGCGCGACGTACCTTTGCGCGTCAACGCGATGGCGGCGGCGATCGCCTTGCGCAGGAACGCGGGGCGCACCCGGATGACGTCGGGGTCGGAGAAGAGCCGGTAGAGAAAGCCGGGCACCTCGTCCAGGTTCTCCGGACCCCCGAGCTGCAGGAAGAGGATCGCCCTTTTGGTGGGGAGGCGGGAGGGGGAAGGGGGGAGGCGAACGGAGCTTTCCTCGGCCATCGCCTACCGCCTTCCGCCTACCGGCTCACAGGGTCCTGGAGAACACCGGTTTTTCCGGCGCGGCGGCCAGGTAGGCGTCGAATGGCATCGCGAGGTTGCGGAGGAAGACCCGGCCCGCTGTCGTCGCCCGGATCTCGTCTCGTCCGAGGACGACCAGGCCGTCGGCCGCGCACGGCTTCAGTCTCTCCAGGGCGTCGGCGAAGTGCTCGTCGAAGGCGATCCCATGCGCCGCTTCGATCTCGGCCTTGACGATGACCCCGTGGCAGAGGAGGTTCTGGATGACGGTCCGGCGCAGGCGGTCGTCCTCCGAGAGCCGGAACCCGCGGAAGGTCGCCGCGCCGTGCGCCCCGACGTCCTGCTGGTAGGGCCCGAGGTCGCGGCGGTTCTGGACGTACGTGCTTCCGATGCCGCCGATTGCGCTCATCCCGAAGCCGACGAGGTCGGTCCCGGCCTTGGTCGTGTAGCCCTGGAAATTGCGGTGGAGCGTCCTCTCTGTTCGCGCCCGCGCGAGCTCGTCCGTGGGGCGCGCGAAGTGATCCATCCCGATGTATTCGAAGCCGGCGGCGGTGAACCGCTCGAGCGCCGTGCGGAAGATCTCGAACTTCGTGCGCTCGTCGGGCAGGTGCGGCTCGAGGACGCTCTGGTGCTTCTTCATCCACGGGACGTTGGCGTAGGAATAGACGGCGAGCCGGTCGGGCGCGATCGCGACGACCTTGTCGATCGTCTCGGAGAAGCTCTCGGCCGTCTGGAAGGGGAGCCCGAAGATCAGGTCCATGTTCACGCTCGGGAATCCGAGCGCGCGGGCCTGCTCGACGAGGCGCCGCGTGTCCTCGTACGGCTGGACGCGGTTGATCGCCACCTGCACGCGCGGCTCGAAATCCTGGACGCCCATGGAGAGCCGGTTGAAGCCGAGCCGGGCGAGCTCCAGGAGGTGCTCGCGCGTCGTCACGCGCGGGTCCACCTCGACGCCCATCTCGACGTCGGAGGCAAACCGGAAGCGGCTCCGGAACTTCCGGCCCAGCCGCCGCAGGCGCTCCGGCGTGAAGTAGGTCGGCGTTCCGCCGCCGAGGTGGAACTGGCTGACCGGCCTCTGCCCGCCGACGCGGTCGGCCACCCAGTCGATCTCGCGCTCGAGCGTGTCGAGGTACGTCTCTTCGAGCGCGTGCTGCGTGCCGGTGATGACGACCGTGCAGCCGCAGAAGTAGCAGAGCTTCTCGCAGAAGGGGAGATGCACGTAGAGCGACAGGGGAGCCGGGCTCTCTCCCGCCGAGCTCTCTTCGAGCACGCGCGCGTAGTCCGCCGGAGTGAAGTCCTCCGTCCAGACGGGCGCCGTGGGGTAAGACGTGTAACGGGGACCGGGCACGTTGTACCTCTTCAGCAGGTCGAGGGAGACTTCGCTGGCGTTCACGCCCGCCCCTCCGCGGCCGTCACGGCCGGCTGCGCCAGCGGCTCCCGGGCCGCGTCGAAGAACGCCTGGGCGGATTCGATCGGGGTCGGCGGCAGCACGCCGTGCCCGAGGTTGACCACGTGGGCGCGGCCGCCCGTCTCGGCCACGATGTCGCGGGTCCGCCGGGCGACCTCGCCGGCCGGACCGAGCAGGATGCCCGGGTCGAGGTTGCCCTGGAGCGAGAGGCGCGGGACCCGGCGCCGCGCCTCGGAGAGCGAGACTCGCCAGTCCACGGACAGCATGTCGGCGCCGGACTCCGCCATCGCCTCGAGCAGGTGCCCGCAGCCGTTGACGAAGAGGATCACCGGAGACCCGGCGCGGCGGATGCGGGCGATCGCGCGCGCGGCCGCCGGAAGGGCCCACTCCCGGTAGTCGCGGGCCGTCAGCTCTCCCGCCCAGGTGTCGAAGAGCTGCACGGCGCGGGCTCCCGAGGCGATCTGGAAGGAGAGGACCTCCCCGACGACGTCGGCCAGGAGATCGAGGAGGAGCCGGAGAGTCTGCGGGTCGCGCCCCATCATCTGCTTGATCACGGCGAAAGAGCGGGAACCTCCCCCTTCGATGAGGTACGAGGCGAGGGTCCACGGCGCCCCGGCGAAGCCGAGCACGGCCGCACGGTCGCCGACTTCCCGGGACAGCGTCGCGAGGATTTCTCCGCTGAAGCCGATCGCCTCCGAGGGATCGAACGCGTGGAGGCGCCGGACGTCCTCCGCGCTCCGCACCGGTTCCGGGAGGTCCGGGCCGGCGTCGCCGAACTCGACGCGGGCGCCCATCGCGGCGATCGGCACCAGGATGTCCGAGAAGAAGATGACGCCGTCCGGCGCGAAGCGCCGGAAGGGCTGGAGCGAGACCTCGGCCGCCAGGTCCGGCGTCCGGCACAGCTCCAGGAACGAGACTTTGCGGCGGACGTCCCGGTATTCCGGCAGGTACCGCCCGGCCTGGCGCATCATCCACACCGGCGGACGATCCACCGGCCGCCCGAAAGAGGCGTCCAGAAAACGCGCGGCGGACGAAGTCGAAGTCACAGGAAACACAATATCTCTCGCCCCGGCATTGTCCAAGTCCCGGAGGCGCGGCCGGTGATGCGTTTGCCTCAGTCGGCGGGCGCTCTCCGGCGCGGACCGACGAGAGCTCGGCGAGTCCGCCTACGCGACGAGCTGGCGCAGGACGAAGGGGAGGATGCCGCCGTGGCGGTAGTAGTCCACCTCGATCGGCGTGTCGATGCGGACGACGACGGGGACGTCTTCCCGCCGGCCGTCCGCCCGGTGGATCGTCAGCGTGACTTCCTGGCGGGGACGCAGGCCCGCCTCGAGGCCGGTCAGGTCGAAGACTTCGCTGCCATCGAGCCCGAGCGTCTTCGCGTTCTGCCCCTCCCGGAACTGGCAGGGGAGGACTCCCATGCCGACGAGGTTCGATCGGTGAATGCGCTCGAAGCTCTGGGCCACGACCGCCTTCACGCCGAGCAGCCGCGTTCCCTTCGCGGCCCAGTCGCGCGAGCTGCCGGAGCCGTACTCCTGGCCGGCGAGGACGACGAGCGGGATCCGTTCCGCCTGGTACTTCATGGCCGCGTCGTAGATCGAGAGCTTCTCCCCGCCGGGATGGTGGAGCGTCACGCCCCCTTCGATGCCGGGCGCCATGAGGTTCTTGATCCGCACGTTGGCGAACGTCCCGCGGGTCATGACGCGGTCGTTGCCGCGCCGCGAGCCGTAGCTGTTGAAGTCCTGCGGCGCGACGCCTTTCCCCTGCAGATAGAGGCCCGCGGGGGAGGTCGGCTTGATGGCGCCGGCCGGGCTGATGTGGTCCGTCGTGACCGAGTCCCCGAAGATGGCGAGCGGCCGCGCGCCGCGGATGTCGCGGATCGCCTCCGTCTCCATCGAGAAGTTCTCGAAGAAGGGAGGCTCCTGGATGTAGGTCGAGGAGTCGTCCCAGCGATACACGTTCCCGACGGTCGCCGGAATCTCGTTCCAGAGGGGATTGCCGGCCTCGAAGTCCGAGTAGAGCCTCCGGTACGTGTCCGGGTCGGTGGAGGAGAGGAGGGCGTCGCGGATCTCCGCGGGGCTCGGCCAGATGTCGCGCAGGTAGACGTCGCGTCCCTCCGGGTCGCGCCCGAGCGAGTCCCTCGTCATGTCGATGTCCACCCGTCCCGCCAGCGCGAAGGCCACGACGAGCGGCGGGCTCATCAGGAAATTCGCCTTGATGTTCTGCTGGATCCGCGCCTCGAAGTTGCGGTTTCCCGAGAGGACGCTCGCGGCGACGATGTCGTTGCCGGTCACGACCTCCTCGATCCGCGGATCGAGCGGCCCGGAGTTGCCGATGCAGGTCGTGCAGCCATAGCCGACCAGGCTGAAGCCGAGCCGGTCGAGGTACGGCTGGAGCCCCGTGCGCGCGAGGTATTCGGAAACGACGCGCGATCCCGGCGCGAGGGAGGCCTTCACCCGCGGCGAGACGGAGAGGCCGCGCTCGACCGCTTTCCTGGCAAGGATCCCGGCCCCGAGCATGACGCTCGGGTTGGAGGTGTTCGTGCAGGAGGTGATCGCGGCGATCAGGACGTCGCCGTCGCCCACGTCCACGACTCCCGGAGAGACGTGCTCCTCCGGGACCTCCTCGACGCGGTCCGGAGTCGGGCGGTTGTTGACCATCTCCGTCTCGGTCCAGGCGTTGGTGTCGCGGGCCGCGGCCCGCGGGAGAACGGGCTCGGAATTCTGTCGGCCGCCCCCGGCGAGCGGCTTCTCCGGCGCGCCTTGCGGCAGGCCGAGCGTCGTCGGGAAGCGGCGCCGCCGGCTCCCGTTCTTCTTGCCGTAGCCGTTCTCGGCGACCGGCTTCTCGAGCAGTTCGAGGAAGCGCTTCTTCAGGTCCGGCAGCGCGATGCGGTCCTGCGGCCGCTTCGGGCCGGAGACGCTCGGCCGGACGGAGCCGAGGTCGAGCTCGATCACCTGCGAGTAGTCGCATTCGCCCCCCCGGGGGATCCCGAAGAGGCCCTGGGCCTGAAAATAGCTCCGGAAGGTGTCCACGTGCTCCCGGGACCTCCCGGTCGCGAGCAGGTAATTGCACGACTCCTCGTCGATCGGGAAGAAGCCCATCGTGGCGCCGTACTCGGGAGACATGTTGGCGATCGTGGCGCGGTCGGTCAGCGGGAGCGACGAGGCCCCCTCGCCGTGGTACTCGACGAACTTTCCGACGACCTTCGCGGCGCGCAGCATCTCCGTGCAGTGGAGGGCGAGGTCGGTGGCCGTGACTCCGTCGGCGAGCCGGCCCGTCATGTGGACGCCCACGATGTCGGGCGTCAGGAAGTAGACCGGCTGACCGAGCATCCCCGCCTCCGCCTCGATCCCGCCCACGCCCCATCCGACGATCCCGAGGCCGTTGATCATCGTCGTGTGGGAATCGGTCCCGACGAGCGTGTCGGGATAGAACACGCCGTTCTTCTCGAGGACGCCGCGGGCCAGGTACTCGAGGTTGACCTGGTGGACGATGCCGATCCCCGGCGGGACGACGTCGAAGCCGTGGAACGCCTGCATGCCCCACTTCAGGAACTCGTAGCGCGCGCGGTTCCTCTTGAACTCCATCTCCATGTTCCGGGCGAGGGCGTCGGCCGTGGACCAGACGTCCACCTGGACGGAATGGTCCACGACGAGCGCGACGGGGACGAGCGGCTCGATGACGGCCGGGTCCTTGCGCATCCGCTCGACGGCCGAGCGCATCGCGGCGAGGTCCACGAGGAGAGGGACTCCGGTGAAGTCCTGGAGGATGATCCGCGCGACGACGAACGGGACCTCCGCCGTCCGTTCCTCCTTCGGCTTCCACTCCGCGAGCCGCCGAACGTCCTCCTCCTTGATCTTCCGGCCGTCCAGGTTGCGCAGGACCGATTCGAGGACGATCCGGAGACTGACCGGCAGGCGCGAGATCCGGCCCACCCCGCTTTTCTCGAGGGCGGAAAGAGAGTAGAAGGTCCCCTCGCCGCCGGCCCCGGTCCGGAACGTCTGGCGGGCGTGGAAGGGATCGTTGGCGGAATCGTTCATCGTGTCACCGCGGGAAGAGAGGAACCCCCGGCGGAGTTGTCAAGGGCCGAGTCTATGGGGCTCCCCGAAGCAGGTCAAGATGCATGAGGAGAGCCTGAATCCGGAATCCCGCGCCCCGAAAGCATCATAAGTTGTGCAGGAATTGAAGGAGAAAAGAATGAAAAGGAACTCCCGTTTCGTGGCGCTTCTCGCTCTGCTCGCGGCAGGGGCCCTGCCGGTTCTCGCGGACACCGAGACCTTCACCTTCGACAAGGCGCACACGCTGGTGGGCTTTCGCATCCGTCACTTCGTCTCGAAGGTGGAGGGCCGATTCAAGGACTTCGAGGGGACGATCTGGATCGACCGCGCGAACCCGGCCGCCTCGAGGGTCGAGTTGACGATCCAAACCGCCTCGATCGACACCGCCAACGAGAATCGCGACAAGGACCTGCGTTCCGAGAACTTCTTCGACGCGGCCAAATACCCGACGATCACGTTCAAGAGCACGAAGGTCGCGCCGAAAGGGAATGACTCCTACGAGGTCACGGGAGAGTTCACGATGCACGGCGTGACGAAGACGATCACCATTCCGGTCAAGAACGGCGGTTTCCTCAAGGTCAAGGGACGCAACGGCATGGGGGAGAAGACCGGGTTCGAGATCAGCTTTCCTCTCAACCGGAAGGACTTCGGGATCACCTGGAACCGACCTCTCGATTCGGGAGGCTTCATGCTCTCCGACGACGTGGACATCAATGTCCTGGTCGAGGCGAACAAGCAGATGCCGGAGGCGGCACCACCGGCCCCGCCCGCGCCGACCCCCTCGAAGAGCTGAGCCGCCGGGAGGCGGTAAGCAGGGCCCTGGTTCGCCTTCCCCCTCCCGCCTTCCGCCTGCCGGCTTGGTAGACTCATTCGCGTCCATGGAGTCGCACGCTCTCGGCTGGGTCGCCGTCGCCCTGTACCTCGGCGCCGAGGCTTATTCAATCGTCTCGCTCGTCCGGCCGCGGGTGCCGGCCCTGCCCGGCCATCTGCTGATCGCGGGCGGCCTCCTTCTCCAGTTCGCGGACCTCGAGGCCCGGGCGCGCGCTCTCCACTCCGTCCCCTACCGGACGATCGGCGGCTCCCTCTCGCTCTTCGGCTGGATGCTCGGTCTCTCCTATCTCGCGCTGCTGTTCCGCCACCGGGAGCGGGCCGTGGGGCCGTTCCTCATCCCGTTCGTGATCGTCTTTTCGATTCTCGGCCTGCTGCTGCCGCAGCCCGCCCTCGCCGCCCGGTCCGATACGCGGGGTCCGCTCTTCGCCCTGCACGTGACCTTCGCGATCCTGGCCTACGCCGCCTTCACCTTCTCCTTCGTGCTGTCGGTGCTGTACCTCATCCAGAAGCGGCAGCTCCGGCGCGTCCAGACGGGGCTCCTGTTCGCGCGCCTGCCGGCGCTCGACGTCATCGGTCGGATGAACCGGACGAGCGTCACGATCGGGCTCTCGGTCCTCGGCGTCTCCGTGCTTCTCGGCTCGATCTGGGCCGAGCACGTCTGGAGCCGGCTCCCGGACGCCAAGTTCGGGTCCGCGATCCTGACCCTCGTCGTCTACGGGTTCCTCCTCTGGAAGGACCGGCGCGGATGGGGGGGAGAGCGCGTGGCGCTCCTCTCGATCCTCGGGTTCGCGATGATCCTGTTCTCGTACACGTTCGTCAACCTCTATCTCTCGACGCAGCACGTTTTCCGATGAGCATCTCCCAGGAGGCCCGGCTCGCCCTGCTGGGATGGAGCTTTCGCGGGGCGGGCGTGTCGGTGCGCGATCGCGTCGCCTTCACCGCCGACGAGGTCCGCGAGGCGCTGACGAGCCTGCTCAAGCAGGGCGTGATCTCCGAGGGCGTCATCGTCTCCACCTGCCACCGCAGCGAGATCTATAGCTTCGCCTCCGACGAGCGCTCCCGCGACGGCCTGACGCGGTATCTCTCGGAGTGGCGCGGCCTGGACCAGGCGGAGCTCGAGGGCTCCTGCTTCTACCGCGTCGGCGGCGACGCCGCGCGCCACCTCTTCCGCGTGGCCGCGGGGCTCGACTCGCTCGCGCTCGGCGAGAGCGAGGTCCTCGGGCAGGTGCGGCAGGCCCTGAGCCTCGCGCGGGAGTCGGGGACCACGCGGGCCGTGATGCACCGGCTCTTCGAGAGCGCCGTCGCGGCCGGCAAGCGCGTGCGGGCCGAGACAGAGATCGCGAGGCATCCGCTGTCGGTCTCCTCGATCGGGTTCGAGCTGGCGATGAAGGTCTTCGGCGACCTGTCGGAGCGCCGGGTGCTCGTCATTGGAGCGGGGGAGACCGGCTCGCTCTTCGCCCGCCACGCGGTCGAGGCCGGAGTGCGCGCGCCGGTCATCGTGAACCGGACGGCCTCCCGCGCGAGGGAGCTGGCCTCGAGCGTCAACGGGAGCGCCGTGGACTGGGAACGCCTTCCCGATGAGGTCCCCCTGGCCGACGTCGTGGTCAGCGCGACGTCGAGCCCCGAGCCGCTCGTCACGCGGGCGCAGGTCGAGTCGGCGATGCGGGAGCGGCGGGGCCGCCCGATGCTGTTTCTCGATCTCGCGGTCCCGCGCGACATCGCTCCCGACGTCGCGGAGGTCTACAACGTCTTCTCCTACTCGATCGACGACCTCGAGGAGGTCGCCAACGAGAACCGCGCCCGCCGGGCCAAGGAGGTCCCGGTGGCCGAGAAGATCGTGGAGGAGGAGCTGGAGGAGTATCTGGCCTGGCTCGGCAACCTCTCGGTCGTGCCGACCGTGACGCAGTGGCGCCGTCGGATGGAAGCGCTGCGCGATCTCGAGCTCGAGCGCGCGCCCGCCGCCGAGCGCGAGAAGCTGCGGGGATTGCTGGATGCTTTTGCCGCGAGGATCCTGCACGAACCGATGCGGCGTTTGAAGGGGGAGAGCGATCCCGCCCGGAAACTGGACCGCGTCGAGGCGGTGCGGCATCTCTTCGACCTGGACAGGGAGTAGGTGTCAGGTTGAAGGTGTCAGGTATCAGGTATCAGGTGTCAGGTTGGGCCCCGGTCCCTGACACCTGGAACCTGGCACCTGACACCTGCATCGTTCCCTGGCACCTTTTCCCTGACACCTGCCTGGCCCGGCCATGAAACTCCGACTGGGGGCGCGAGGGAGCCAGTTATCGCTGGCCCAGGCGAATCTCGTCACTCGCTCACTCGAGGGCCGGGCCGAGATCGAGCTCGTCGTCGTCAAGACGACGGGGGACCGGCTCTCCGCCGCCGGGTCTCCGATCGAGTGGAAGGGTGACTTCACGCGCGAGTTGGACGAAGCGCTGCTCGACGGGCGGATCGACTTCGCCGTTCACAGCATGAAGGACGTGCCGACGCAGGTCCCGCTCGGGCTGGCCCTCGCGGCGGTTCCCATCCGCGAAGACCCGAGCGACGTCCTGATCGCGCGCCCGCGCCGCGGTTTCGCGGAGCTCCCGCCGGGAGCGCGCGTCGGCACGGCAAGCCCCCGGCGAAAGGCCCAGCTCCTCGCGGCGCGGCCCGACCTGGAAGTGCTCGAGGCGCGCGGAAACGTGGACACCCGGATCGCGCGCCTGGCCGAGGGGCGTTTCGACGCGATCGTGCTGGCGCGCGCGGGACTCGCGCGCCTCGGGCGCCTGGAGGAGGCTTCGGAGGTCCTGCCGGCGAGCCTGATCCTGCCGGCGATCGGGCAGGGCGCGCTCGCGATCTATGCGCGGCGGGAGGACCGGGCGACGCACTCGCTCCTCGAGGCGCTCGGCGATCCCGCCTCGCGCGCCGAGGCGGAGGCGGAGCGGAGCCTGCTCTCGACGCTCGAGGCGGGGTGCAAGGCCCCGGTTGCCGGCCTCGCCCGGGTCCGCGACGGGATCCTCACGCTGCGCGCCGGAGCCTTCTCGCCCGACGGATCGAGCGCGCTGCGGGAGGAGTCGTCGGGTCCGGCCGCGGAGGCGATCGCGATCGGCCGGGCCACGGGGGAGAGGCTTCTCGACCGGGGGGCGGCGGCGATGATCGAAGCCGCGGGCCGGTGAGCCTTCCGAGGGCGCTCGTCGTTCGTTCGGGGGCGAATCCCTTCGTCACTTTCTCGCGCAGCTCCCGCGTTGAGATCGTCGAGAAGTCGAGCCATTCCATCGAGGCGCTCGAACCGGACCCGGCTCTTCTGGAATCCCGGGCCGACTTCGCTATCTTCACCAGCCAGGTCGCCGTCGAGAACCTGTTCGGGGACGAGCGCCGGGCCCTCCTCTTCCGCGAGGCGATGGCGGGCGGCGTCGTGGTGGCCGTCGGGCCCGTCACGAAGGATGCCCTCGCGGCCAGGGGAGTCGCGGTGGGCCTCGTGGCCGCAGGTTCCGGTGAGAGTGTTCTCGAGCGCCTCCCGGAAGACCTTTCCCGGAGGCGGGTCCTGCTGCCCTGCGGCGAAGACGGCTCGCCCGAGCTGCCCGAGCTGCTCCACTCCCGCGGGGCGCTCGTGGACCGCCTGCTCCTCTACCGCAAGGTCGCCAGGCCGCGCGACCGCGATCTCGAGAGCGAAATCCTGGAGAGGCCCTTCGCGGCGTTCTGCACGACATCCCCCTCCGCCGCGCGATGGCTCTTCGCGGGTCTCGGGGAGCCCGCGACCCGGCGCCTGCGGGCGACTCCGGCCGTCGTCCTGGGCCGTTTCACGCGGCGATTCCTCGAATCCCGCGGCGTTTCGCGCATCGAGGTCACCGAGGAGGCGCGCTTCACCAGGGCCGTCGCTCTCCTCGAAGCTCTTGCGACCGGGACGGCGCGGACATAGATTCCCGACATGGCTGGCTTTCCGACCCTTCGCCTGCGGCGGCTGCGCCGGTCTCCGGCGCTGCGGTCCCTCGTGCGGGAAACGCGTCTCTCGGCCGACCGCTTCGTCGCGGGGTTCTTCGTGCGTCATGGAAAGGGGCTGCGGCAGGCGATCTCTTCGCTTCCCGGCGTCTCGCGCCTCTCTCCCGACGAGGCGGTCGCGGAGGCGCAGGAGCTCCGGTCGCTCGGTGTGCCGGCGGTCATCCTGTTCGGGATCCCCGAGAGGAAGGACGACACGGGAAGCGAGGCCTGGGACGACGGCGCGGCGGTCCAGGAGACCGTGCGCCGCCTGAAGAAGGAGGTCCCGGAGATCCTGGTCGTGACGGACGTCTGCCTGGACGAGTACACCTCGCACGGACATTGCGGCGTGATCCGCGACGGCGAAGTGGACAACGACGCGACTCTGCCGCTCCTGGCGAAGGTCGCCCTGGCGCAGGCTCGGGCCGGAGCGGACGTCGTCGCGCCCTCCGACATGATGGATGGACGCGTTGCCGCGATCCGCCGCGCCCTGGACGAGAACGGCTTCGATCAGACCGCCATCCTGGCCTACTCGGCCAAGAGCGCCTCGGCCTTCTACGGCCCCTTCCGCGAGGCGGCCGACTCGGCGCCGAAGTTCGGCGACCGGCGCGGGTACCAGATGGACGCCGCGAACCGGCGGGAGGCGATGCGCGAGATCGCCCTGGACCTGGAAGAAGGCGCGGACGCGGTCATGGTCAAGCCGGCCCTGGCCTATCTCGACGTGATCCGGGAAGCGCGGGAGCGATTCGACGCCCCGCTCGCAGCCTACAACGTGTCCGGCGAGTACGCGATGGTCAAGGCGGCCGCCGCCAACGGATGGATCGACGAGAACAGAATCGTGCTCGAGATCCTGACAGGCATCGTGCGAGCCGGCGCGGACTTCATCCTGACGTACCACGCGAAGGACGCCGCGCGCTGGCTCAAAGAAGGATGAAGGTCCCAGGTCCAAGGTCCAAGGTATCCAAACCCGCTGCTTTGGACTTTGGACTTTGGACCTTGGACCCTGGACATCGGCGATGATCACCAAGAGATCGTCCGCGCTGTTCAAGCGAGCGAAGCAACTGATGCCGGGCGGCGTGTCTTCTCCCGTGCGGTCGTTCGCTTCGGTGGGAGGAGAGCCGTTCTTCATCCAGTCGGGGCGCGGCGCTCGCGTGCGCGACGCGGACGGACGGTCTTACATCGACTACGTCCAGTCCTACGGGCCGCACCTCTTCGGGCACCAGCCTCCCTTCGTGAAGCGCGCGCTGTCGGGAGCGCTGCGGCGGGGGACGTCGTTCGGCGCCCCGACGGCGCTCGAGGTCCGGCTGGCCGAGCGCGTCGTCGCGATGGTGCCTTCCGTGGAGATGGTGCGGTTCGTCAATTCCGGGACCGAGGCGACGATGAGCGCGATCCGCCTGGCGCGGGCGGCCACCGGGCGCTCGAGGATCATCAAGACGGAGGGGGGATACCACGGCCACGCCGACGGGTTCCTGGTGTCCGCCGGCTCGGGGGTCGCGACGCTGGCGATCGCCGGCAGCCCCGGGGTGCCGGAAGACATCGCCCGGCTGACGGTGGTGATTCCCTACAACGACGCGGCGGCCCTCGAGAAGGCCTTCGAGCGTTTCCCGGGACAGATCGCGGCCTTCATCGTCGAGCCGATCGCGGCCAACATGGGGCTCGTGCTGCCCCGGCCGGGGTATCTGGAATCCGTGGCAGAGATCACCCGCCGGCAGGGAGCTCTCCTCATCTTCGACGAAGTCATCAGCGGTTTCCGGGTCGCGGCGGGAGGAGCACAGCAGCTCTCCGGCGTCTCGCCGGATCTGACCACCCTGGGGAAGATCCTCGGGGGCGGCCTGCCGGTCGGCGCCTACGGAGGGCGGCGGGATCTGATGGAGCGAATGGCGCCCTCCGGTCCGGTGTACCAGGCCGGCACTCTCTCCGGCAATCCGCTGGCGATGACCGCCGGCATCGCCATGCTCTCGCAGATCGCGCGGCTTTCGCCGTACGAGGAGCTCGAGCGCAAGGGAGCCCTTCTCGAGACCGGCGTCCGCAAGGCGATCGCGGAAGCCGGCGCCGCGGACCGCGTGAGCTACGAGCGGATCGGATCCCTCTCGACTCTCTTCTTCGCTCCGGGGCCGTTCTCGGATTTCGCTTCGGTCAGGCGATGCGACACGTCCGCCTATTCGCGGTTTTTCCACGCGATGCTCCGGCGCGGCATCTCCCTGCCTCCGGCCCAGTTCGAGGCCTGGTTCATATCCACGGCCCATTCCGAGGCGGACTTGCGGCGCACCGCGAAGGCCGTCGGCGAGAGCCTGGCCGCCGCGTTCAAGTAGTTGCCCGGTCATTCGGATTACAAATGCGCGGGACCAGCGTATGCCTCCTCAATCCGCCCCGGCGTCGGGCCCGCCTCCCTCGTCGGCACGCGACGGCCTTGCCGCGATAGGAGGTCCGGGCCGTCGCTCGTCGTTCGGTCGCATTGGCAGCGAGGCGATTGTTGTTCCCCGGCGTGCTCCTGCTCTCAGGCCTCCTCCGGGAGGCGGTCCCGCCACCGGGGCTGCACTCAGATAAGCCGAGCTGAGAGCCCCGGAGCCGGCGACGTTTCCCGCAGGAGGTGATGGGTGACGAGCATGGAAGAGCGCCGCCGGCACCTCGGTGAGACTGCGAGGAACCCTCAGCGCCGGCCGGTCTTTCCCATCACGGCAGGCCGGCGCGTGCCGACGCAGGGAAACGGGTCCGGCTCCGGGGCGGCCTTTTCGCACTCTCAGTTCAATCGTTACAGAGAACTGGCTCCGCGCAGGACGTCGAGGCTCTTCTCGAGAGCGGCGTCGGTTCCGAGCAGAAGGAGATGGTCGTGCTCCGCGAGGACGAACTCCGCGCCGGGCGTCACGACGGCCTTCCCTTCCCGCACGGCGGCGAGCAGGGTCGCTCCTCCGGAGGCCCGAAGCTCGAGGTCCCGCAGCGTCCGCCCGCTGGCATGCCACTGCGGGCCGACGGTCACGAATTCGATCCGGGTGCCGCCGAGCGCGTGCTCGAGCCTCTCCGCGGCGACGTCGGGAGCGCGGAAGCGGCGGAAGCTGTCCTCGCGCGTGCGACGGATCTCGTCGGTCTCCGACTCGACCCACGGGAGGGGGAAGCCGAGCCGCCGCAGAGTCCGCCCGGAAATCTCCAGGGAGGTCTCGAACTCCTCGGCCACGACCTCGTCGGCGCCGAGCGCGGAGAGGTCCGGGATCTCCGAGAGGTAGCGGGTGCGGGCGAGGAGGAAGATGTTCGGCGCGAGGTCGCGGCAGAGCGAGAGGGTGCTCCGGGTCGCCCGGGGGTCGGACAGGAGCACGATCACGGCCCGCGCCCGTTCGATGCCGGAGTGCTTCAAGACCGACGCAGCCGTCGTGTCGCCGTACTCGATCGGCACGCCCCTGGCCCGGCCCGCGCGGACCCGTTCGGGGTTCAGGTCGAGGACGCGGAACGGGACCTTGGCCCGCGCGAGCACGCGGGAGAGGGTCTCGCCCATGTGCCCGAATCCGAAAATCAGGACGTGGCCCTCGTCGGCGAGCCGCGGCGCGGCCGCGGAGGCGCGCATCAGGTCGCGCGGGCGTCCGACGGGGAGCGCCGAGACCCGGTCGCCCACGGCGAGCCCGAGCCTGAAGAGGAAGGGCGTCGCGATCATCGAGATGATCGTCGCCGCCAGGACGACCTGGTAGACGTCGTCCGAGACGAGGCTCGCCGCGCGTCCCTGCGCCAGGATCACGAAGGCGAACTCTCCGATCTGCGCGAGGGAGATGCCGACGATCGCGGCGACCCGCGGCCCGTATCCCAGCAGGAGGACCGGGACCGCGGCCACGACGGCCTTGCCGACGAGCACCAGGGCGAGCGCGGTCACGACGATCGCCGGCCGCGCGGCCAGGATGCGCGAGTCGAACAGCATCCCGACCGAGACGAAGAAGAGCGCGTTGAAGGCGTCGCGGAAAGGAGCGATGTCCGCCATGGCCTGGTGCCCGAAGTCGGAATCCGAGACCACGAGTCCGGCGAGGAACGCTCCGATGGCGAGCGAGAGACCCGCCTTCGCGGTCGCGAGCGCCGTGCCGAGGACGAGGAGGAGAACCGCCAGGAGGAAGAGCTCCTTGCGCCGGGTCGCGGCGACCGCGTGGAGGGCTCGAGGGACCAGGAATCGCGCGGCGAAGAACACCAGGACCACCGCGGCGGCGGCCTTTCCGAGCGCGAGGAAGGTCTGGGCGGCGGTGATCCCGTGCTGCCCCGAGAGGGGAGCGATGAGCAGCATCATCGGGACGACCATCAGGTCTTCGAAGACGTTGATCCCGACGAGGAACTTCCCATGAGGCGAGTCGAGCTCGCGGCGTTCGGCGAGCAGCTGCAGGATGATGACCGTCGAGCACGTCACGACGAGGAAGCCGAAGAAGATGCTCTGGTTCCAGGGATAGCCGCGCACCATCGCGACGGTCGCCGCGAGCGCGATGACGCCGCAGAACTGGATCGGTCCCGCGATCCAGACGGCCGAGCCCAGGCGGCGCAGGCTCGAGAGAGGGAGCTCGAGGCCGACCGTGAAGAGGAGGAGCACGACGCCGACCTGCGCGAGGGATTCGACCGTGTCCACGTCCTGGACGAACGCCAGGCCGTGCGGCCCCAGGAGGACGCCCGCCAGCAGGTAGCCGATGAGAGGCGGCTGGCGCAGCCGGTTCAGGATGTACCCGGCCACGAGGGCCGCCAAAAACACCAGCGCGAGCGGGGCGAGGAAGCCCGGGACGGTCACCGCTCCCTCGACTCGAGTGTCGTGTGCAGCAAGGTCGCGAAGAGAATACCTCCTGTCCGGTCCCCGGTCGCCTCCGCGCGCCGCGCCCGTGCGGGCATCTCTGGTAGCCTGTCGCCCACCCGACCGAACGAAGGAGCCGATGCCGACCATAACGAGCCAGACGAGGGCGAGCGACAAGCAGTGGCTCGGACACCCGCGGGGCCTCTCCACGCTCTTCTTCACGGAGATGTGGGAACGCTTCAGCTACTACGGGATGCGCGGGCTTCTCTTTCTCTTTCTCGTCGCGTCCGTCCAGACGGGCGGCTTCGGCCTCACGGACAAGACGGCTTCCGCGATCTATGGCCTGTACGTCGCCGCGGTCTATCTCCTGGCCCTGCCGGGAGGGTGGATCGCGGACCGCATCCTCGGGCAGAGGAGAGCGGTCTTCCTCGGGGGGTGCGTCATCGCGGCCGGCCACTTCAGCATGGCGATCCCGACCGTGGCGACCTTCTACCTGGGGCTCTGCCTCATCTCCTGCGGCACCGGCCTCCTCAAGCCGAACGTGAGCGCGATCGTCGGCGAGCTCTATCCGGAAGGGGGCGCGCGCCGCGACGCGGGGTTCTCGGTCTTCTATTCCGGCATCAACGTGGGCGCCCTGCTCGGTCCGCTCGTGTGCGGGTTCCTCGGCGAGAAGATCAACTGGCATCTGGGGTTCGGAGCGGCCGGAGTCGGGATGGTCCTGGGTCTGGTGCAGTACAAGCTGGGGGGCAAGTATCTCGGCAACGCCGGGCTGCGCGGCACGGAGACGGCCGACGCCGCGGGAGCCGCGCGGGCGAGGCGGCAGCTCGGCGTCGGGGCCCTCGTGGTCGTCGGCGTCGCGGCGCTGCTCGCGGCCCTCGCCGTCACGGGAGTCCTCCCCGTGACGCTCTTCGGCGTGGCGCAGGGCGCCGGTTACTTCATGCTGGCCCTCGCGCTCGTCTACTTCGGCTCGGTCCTTCTCTTCGGAGGCCTGACTTCCGCCGAGCGCAAGCGCGTCGTGCTGATCTTCGTCTTCTTTCTCGCCGCCGTGCTCTTCTGGGCGGGATTCGAGCAGGCGGGCTCCTCGATGAACCTCTTCGCCTCGCGCCTGACCGACCGCATGATCGGCTCCTGGGAGATGCCCGCTTCCTTCCTCCAGTCGGTCAACTCGATTTTCATCATCCTCTTCGCCCCCTTCTTCGGGATGCTGTGGGTGAAGCTGCGTTCTCGCGAGCCGTCCACTGCGGCGAAGATGGGATACGGACTCATCCTCCTCGCCCTGGGGTTCCTCCTGCTCGCCTGGGGCGCGACCTTCACCGTGGGGGGTGGGAAGGTCAGCCCGATGTGGCTCGTCGGGACGTACCTGCTGCACACCTTTGGCGAGCTGTGCCTGAGCCCCGTCGGTCTCTCCAGCGTCACCAAGCTCTCGCCCCGGCGCCTGGTGGGGCAGATGATGGGGACGTGGTTCATGGGGACCGCGCTCGGCAACCTGATCGCGGGACTCGCCGGAGGGGGAATGGAGGGAATGTCAGTCGGGGAGATGTTCGCCGCCGTCGCGAAAGTCACCGGGGCCGCGGGACTGATCCTCCTGCTCTTCTCCAGGCCGCTCCGGCGCCTCATGGGCGCGGAGCGGGGCGAGCCGGTTCCGATGATGCCGGTGGGGTCCGAGGTCGCGACGCGCGAAGAGGGTCCCGTCTCCTGAAGCCCTGGAATCTGAAAGGAATCGCGGCGCGCGTGCAAACGCGTCGCTGACCCCGACTTCGAATTCTCTTCACACCGGGCCCGCGAAGAATTCGTCAACCCCCCGGCAGAATTCGGCCTCTGAAGACTCGAGAACGCGCAATCCGTGTCACGCTCCCGACGGCACGTGTCGTCCGCGTCCGGAGGACGCGATACCTCCGATGGAGCGTTATCCCGCTCAGGAAGGGAGGCTTAGCTCGGGCAGAGGCAAGCCCGGGGCTCCTCACGGGAGATTGTGCGACGGTCGGGCACAAGGGTTGCTACTAAAGTCTATCTGGAAGCGAATGAGACAGCAAAGAGACATCGGCGGGTACCTCCCAGGGGGAGGTCTGTGTGTTGGAGCGTATGCGGTTCATCGGCGGAGGGGGCCAGCGTTCTTCCTGGTTCGCAATTGCAAAGGAGGATCCCGAAGATGAGCAGCCTGGCCGGTCCACCACGGGTCACAAGGTTCGGATGGAACTATGTCGGCGCGAGGAGCCGCGCCGCCAGACGCGAAAGCCCGAAGGTCCCCGGGGTGCTCATCGCCACGGCCGACACCGCGCTGCGCGGCCGATGGAAGGAAGGCCTCCAGGGAGACTACCCTCTTCGCGACGTCTCCGATGCCGGCGCGCTGGAAAGAACGATGGTGGCGCTCGTACCCGACGTCCTTCTGCTCGATATCGACCTCCTCGCCGCGGTGGAAACCGGAGGCGCGTCGATCATTTACCGCCTCTCCCGGGAGACGAGAGTCGTCATCCTGTCGGCGTCGCCGAACGAGCAGGAGGGGCTCTGTGTTCTCAAGGCGGGCGCCAAGGGCTACTGCAACAAGAACGTCGATCCGCAGGTCCTTCGCAAGATCGTGGACCGGGTGCATGACGGTGAGATCTGGGCCGAGCGCAAGCTCATCCCTCGCCTGCTCGAGGAATACACCACGCACCCCGAGGAGCGTCCGGAAGACCTGCGGAAGCCCGACGGGCGCCTGGATCTCCTGACCCCCCGGGAGAGGGAGATCGCCTTCCTGATCGGAAGCGGAGCGAGCAACAAGGAGATCGCCAGCCGTCTTCGGGTCGGTGAGGGGACCGTCAAGGCGCACCTGACAGCGACTTTCCGCAAACTCGGCTTCTCCGACCGGCTCCAGCTCGGCCTATATCTGGCCAGTCCGAACTTCGCAACGAGGCGCCAAACCGCCACCGCGGACGCCCCCCCGGCGCCCGCTCAGGGCAAACGATCGATCGTCTGAGCCTCTAGGTTCTCGCTTTTCGCCCTCCTTCTGCCAGCACTCCCTGGCACGGGGCGTGGTGTCCTTGGACCAAGGTCCAATGGACTTGAATCCCGTCCTGTTATTGAATTCGCACCAGGGGCGAAACAGAAGGCATCCAATGCAGACAGATCAGATTGTCTCGCGGCGTAACACCCGTGAGATCTCTGCGCGAAAAACGGGTTGAAGTTTCGATAATTTTTCTTGCGGTCGACAGCCGCGCTTTGCAAGGAGGCTCAGATGAATCATCGAAGCATCCGTGGTGCGGTCCCGCAAAGGAGCCCGACGTTTCGGTCGGTGGGGAGTTGTGAGTTATGGAAGTGGGCGAAGAATGAAGGACGAGGAAAAGTGAGAAGGCCTAAATCTTTCTGGACCGGCCTTGCGACTGTCGGCCTCTTGTTCCTGGCGGCGCAACAGGCGAGCGCCGTGAACGACTTCTGCGATTTCTTGACGGCGAGCGAGTGCCAGGTCACGGCGAGCCATGCCGGGTTGTCTGGCTCCTACACCATCGACCGGACGCTGCACATCTTCCCCACCGGGAAACTCATCACCGGCGGGGCGGACATCGACATCACCATTACGCCGTCGGGCGACTTCCTGATGGATGGCGGCGCGCTGATCGATGCCGGTGTCGCCGGCAGCCCCGGCGGCAAGATCACCGTGACGCTCGATAACGGGAACGTCGACCTCGCGACCGGGTCGATCATCCGATCGAACGGAAGCTCGGGTGGGGCGATCAAGATCACGACCACCCCATCGCATACCGCCAACCTCGACGGCCTGATCGAGTCCGTTGGCACGATCTCCGGCGTCGGCGGAAACCAGCCTCCCGGCGGCGGTACGATAACGATCATCGCCGGCTGTTCCCTCACGGTGAGCGATACGGGCAAGATCAGCAGCCGCGGCGCGGATCCCGGCGCGGACCTCGTGCACCTCGAGGCCTGCACGGTGATCATCGACGGTCTTGTCGAATCGACGGGCGCCGGGCACGTGAACCCCAGTAACCCAGCGAACCATTGCAACCTGACACCGGCCGCTCACGACCCGACTAGCGCTGGACATTCCCAGTTCTTCACCGGCTGCGTCGAGATCTGGTCGGGCACGACCGTCCTGATCGACTCCACGGGAACGCACAAGGGCGAAGTCAACGCCAACATCGGCTTCACCGGCGGTACCGCGGGGCGAGGCTGGATTGATATCTACGCCAACGGCGACATCACCATCAAGGACGGCACGGGCAACAATCGCAACGCGCAGGTTCCCCCCAACGGCCCTGGCACGTACGCCACAACGTTCGCCGTGCACTCGAACGGTGGGATCCTCCAGAACACCGACGACGGCGGGCTCATCACGATCAAGTCTCTCTTCGGCAATGTCGTCGCCCAAGGCATCCTCCCCTCGACGCTCGGCGACGCGATCCAGGCAGACGCCCTCAGCGCCGGCAGCAACGGGGGCAATATCTACGTCGAGGCGTTTAACGACGTCACCCTTACCACCGCGAGAATCTACGCTCGAGGCGATTTCGTTGCGACGGGCGGCTTTGGCGATGGCGGCTTTGAGGGAACGGTCGCGCGTCCCATCCGCGCTTACACTGGTGCGGTCAGCTGGACCAGCGGCATCGGCGACGTCCGGCCTATTGGGGGTGCTGTCCCGCTCGCCAACTACGGCCAGATCAACCTCGAGGCCTGCACTTCTCCAATTAACACGGCCGGCGCCACCTTCCCGACCAACGGGGCGGTTGGGCCGCCGTTCCCGACAAAAACGGCCCCGGTCTGCGGCGGCGGGCCGGTCAAGGACACCCCGGGGGCGCTTCCTATGGCCACCTGCCTCGCGGACTTCTGCTCCAGCACCGGCAGCAAGTGCGGGAAGAAGTTCGACGACTTGAACGGCAACGGCATGGAGGATGGGGGCGAGCCCGGCATCGGCAACTGGCCGATCAACCTGCTCACCACCGGCAACGTCATTCTGACGACCATCACCACCAACCCGGACGGCACCTACTGCTTCCCGACGCTGCAGCCCGGCACCTACCGGGTCTGCGAGGGCCCTCCCCCGGCCGGCTTCTCCGGCTATGTTCAGACCTTTCCTAAATCGGGCGTCGTCCACCCCGGCGAGACCGTCATCAACACCTGTCCCGGACCCAGGGTCTGGGGCTACCAGTTCACCGTCACCTCCAACGAAAGCTTCACGGGGGATGACTTCGGAAACCACTTGAGCCAATGCCCGGAGGATTCGAGCGTCACCCCGACAAAGACCGTGGACCCGTCGCAGCCGCAGGCCGGCAAGAACTACCAGACGCTTCAGGCCGCCTATGACGCGGCCGCCAACACGGGCGAGATCATCGGCATGTTCGGGAACACGGTCGAAAACGTGAATCTCGGTGGCACCAAGAGCATGAAGATCACGCAATGCACGTTGGCGAGCATCACGGCGGCGAACAACGCGCTGCCGGTCTGGAACATCACGAGCACCGGCAAGCTCACGATCCAGGGGCCGGACTCCGTGGGCGGCACGATCGGATGGTGGATCCACAATGCCTCCGGCGGCCCCCACACCTTGAAGAGTGTCCGGGCCAACGGGGCGAGCCAGGACGGCATCCTGGTCGCCTCGAACGGCAATTCGGTGACCTGGAACGATGCCAGCGGCAACGGGTCCGGCGCGGCGACCGACGCCGGCGTCCGCGCGACCGGCAACTCGAACACGCTCAAGGGAGGAGACACCGGACCCAACAACGGCGACGGCATTCAGCTGGCCGGCAACAGCAACAACCTGTCCGGGGCGACCGCCGACAGCAACACGGCCAACGGGATCGTCGCGTCCGGCAACAGCAACACGATCAAGGGCAACAGGGCCAGCCTCAACACCCTCGACGGCTACAAGAACGCCGCCGGCACGAGCAACAACTACAGCGGCAACTCGAGCAACACCGGCGGCAAGGAGAACGGCGGAGCCGAGTACCGTTTCATCACCGCGGGCGTCAACGGGGGAAGCAACAGAGCGGACGGCACCAACGTCCCGAGCGCCGGGAAGTGCCCGACGTTCCCGGCCGCCGGAACGGTCTGCGAATGATCCAGGGCAGGTAGTAATCGGGTGGGGGGGCCCGGACGCGGGCCCCCCACGCCCGGTTGAAACAAAGAGGTTTCTCAATGCAACACATCACGTTGTCTCGGGGCGTAGCAAGGGGAAACCTCTGCCCGGGAAGCACGGTTCTTTGAATGAGTCTCGCGAAATCGTTTTTGCGAAAAGGAGAGGAGGCAATCATGAGGCGGCTCAATCTACTGTCGATTGCGATTCTGGCGGCAGGTCTCTGTCTGGCTTCGCGCCCCGTTCTGGCGACGGCCGCGTGCACCGCCCTGGGCGGGATCAGCAACGCGGGAACGGGCGAGTGCGAGATCAAGGCCTCGCCGAATAACCAATCCGGGCTCCACGACCTTCTCGGCGAGAGCCTCCGTATCTGCGGATCGGCAGGTAACACGGCGTGCGCGATCGGCGCCGGCCCGGGCAAGATCACCGTGCCCGTGGTATCGGGCGGCAACAACCTGACCATCATGACGACCGGCAAGGTCATCATGGAGGTCGACTCCAGTATCTCCGGGAATGTCACGGGGACGGGGACCGCCACCGGAGTCGGGGCGACGATCACGATCAACGCGGGAAGCGACATCCTGCTCGCGGGTAACGGAACCAGCGGAGCCTCGATTACCTCGACGCAGGCGGCGGGATCCTGCACCACCGGCGGCAAGGGCGGCGTCATCAACGTGAATTCGGGCGGGAACGTCGCCACCCAGGACGGCAGCGTGATCTCCGTGAACGGTACGCCGTGCCCGGCGGGCGATATCTTCATCACCGCCCTTCCGGCGGGCAAGATCGACATCGACGGCGACGTGCTGTCGCAGAGCACCCTGACCGGGACCGGCATCAACCAGCGGCCGGGCGGAGGGCAGATCAGCATCATCGCGGGGTGCAATCTGGACATCAGCGATACCGGCGTGGTCAGCAGCCGAGGCCTGGATCCAGGCGCCGATCTGGTGCACCTTCAGGCGTGTGTCGTCTTCATCGACGGTCTGGTCGAGTCCACGGGCCATGGCCACGCCATGCCCACCAGCCCGCCGAACCACTGCAATCTCGACCCGATCGCTCACCCGATCGGCGGCGGCCCGTCCACGTTCTTCGCCGGCTGCGTGGAGGTCTGGTCGGGTACCACTATTACGGTCGTCGACGACAACGCCGGGAACAACGGCGAGGTCAATGCCGATGTCGGCGGCCCGGGAGGAACCCAGGGGAGAGGTTGGATCGATCTGTTCGCGCGCGGCGACATCTCGATCACGGGCCTCACCTCGACTTTCGCGGTGCACTCCAACGGCGGCCTCGGCCAAAACACCGACGATGGTGGGCTGATCACCGTCAAGACTTCCAATGGAAGCGTGTCCACGACCGGCAACGCCATCCAGGCGGACGCCGTCAGCAGCGGCAGCAAGGGCGGCAGTGTCATCGTCCAGGCCAACCTCGCCGTCGCGTTCGGAACGGCCAACATCAACGCCAGGGGAGCCAGCACCGGCGGCGGCGCCCAGGCGGGTGGCCACATCATGGCTCGCTCGTTTAACGCCAACGTCACGGGCGCCATGCCGGGAACGCTGAATGCGTTTGGTCCGGGTGGGACCGTTGACCTGAGAGCCTGCCTGATGGATCCTGCCTTGACCTATCTCGGAACAGTGACTGGCACGAAGACGACTCTGCCGCTCATGTGCACGGGCAACCCGGACATTCCGCTCGGCGTCCCTCCTGGCACGTGCACGCAGACCTGTCAGAGCACGCCTCCGCCCTGCCTCAAGAGCACGGTGCAGTCGGTGCTGGATCCCATCACGGGCCGCTTCCCGGGAAATGCCGGGCCCGACCTGACCTTCCGGCTCGATCTGGGCCAGGATGAGCTCGGGCACACGTCGATCCAGTCGATGGTCACCGACGCGTTCGACAGGAACGGCGATGGGTACATCATCCTCCTCGTCGTCAAGGACGGCACCGGGGTTCTGGGCGGCAGCACCACGCAGGGTGTGGACATCAGTCAGAACTACTCGAGCACCTTCGCTCTGCTGGGTTGCAGCGTGACGTTGAACGATCCCAACAAGGCAGACGGCCTTCCGGCCGGCCTGATCGAGTTCGGCGCCGGGAGCCCCGGCAACATCTTCGTGATGGATCTCCACGGCGCCAACAGCGAGGTGGCGGGTTGGAAGGTCGTCGGGGACGGCCGCTACATGAGGAACGTCGCGACCAGCAACAGCGCGGTCGGCCTGTGGTTCCTCGGCAACGGCAACACGATGCACAACGGCAACGGGAACAACAACACCGGCACCGGCATCCTGGTTCAGGGCAACGGAAATCTCATTGACAGCTCCGACGCGTTCGGCAACGGCGGCGACGGCGTCAACGTGGTCGGCGCGAGCAACACGGTCATGAAGGTTGACGCCGGCGACAAGGGCAAGGGCAACAACGGAGACGGTGTCCGCGCGACGGGTAACAGCAACGTCATCTCGGAGGTGGATGCCTTCGCCAACGGCGGCAATGGGATCTGGGTGAGCGGTAGCAGCAACCAGCTGCTCAAGAACAACGCCGGAGACAAGGGCAAGGGCAACCTGCTCGAAGGGATCCACCTGACCGGCGCGAGCAACCTGATTCAGGAAAACAGCGCCTACGCCAACGTCGGCAACGGCATGTCCGCGGTCGGCGCCGGGAACACGCTGAACAAGAACGACTCGGGAGATCGGGCAGACAAAGCCAACGGAGGCGAGGGCTTCCTGCTCGGAGGCGGCTCGACCCTGACCGAGAACAAGGCTGTCGGGAACCTGGGCAACGGCTTCCGCCTGACGACGAGCGGCTTCTCATTGAAGAAGAACGTCAGCGGAAACAGCGGCAGCGGCTACGCGAACGGACTCTGTCAGTACAAGTTCGACGTCGCGGGCAACCTGGACCTGACAGGCAACAAGTCCAACAACGTCGCGATCGCCGGGGCCGGTAGCCCCAAGACCTTCGCGGCGGGCTGCAAGTGATTCTCTAGGGACAACGGAACTCTCATAACGGGCCGGGCGTCGCTCACGCGGCGCCCGGCTCTTTTCTTTGCGCGGCTTTGCGGTCCCTGCCCCTTCGATAGAAAGGGCGTTCCTTTCGTCTTCTTCGGCTCTTGGACCAAAGTCCAACGAGACGAAGGTCCACGAGACCAAAGTCCAATCGAGACCATCGTCCAATTTGCTTGGAGCCTTCCGACGTGTCTAATGGTTGCTCAACAGACATCCGGCTTGTGCCGGAGACATATCAGGAGGCAAACAATCATGTCCACTCAACGCAGAAGCTTGGCCGGATTCTCGCTTGCGGGTCTCATCCTGTCTTGCATCGTGTTGTTCCTGGGCAGTCCGGACACTGTCCGGGGCGATGCCTGCACCGACCCGGCGCCGGCCGGCCTCGGCGGCACCGTCGTCGGGGCGGAATGCCAGGTCCGGAGCGCCGTGACGGCACAGGGCGTCTACAACCTCGCTCAGTCGCTGCACCTCTGCGGCCCGGCGGGAACCTGCGCCGTTCCGACGGCCGGCACGATCGCCGTTCCGCTGGCGCAGGGGGCAACAGCCTCACGCTGAACATCAGCGGGGCCCTCATCATGGACGACGGCTCTGCGATCGTTGGGGACACCAGTACGGCAAGCGGCATCGCGGCCAACATCACGATCAACGCGACGGGCGACGTGACGCTCCTCGGGAGCGGCGCGGGCGGCGCCCGGATCACTTCCAACACGAACGCCGGCTCCTGCTCGGGCGGCAAGAGCGGCGACATCACGATCACCTCCGGCGGGAACGTCACCACGCAGGGCGGCTCGGTGATCTCCTCCGGCGACTTAAGCCTGGCCAAGGGGAGCGGCGTCGGTCCCCATTGCTCTGGCGGCCAGGTCCTGCTCTCGGCGGGGCACGGATCGATCGACCTGGACGGCAAGGTCCTTTCTCAGAGCAGCCTGTCCGGTACCGGCGCCAAGCAGGCTCCCGGCGGCGGGCCGATCACGGTGACGGCCGGCTGCGACCTGATGGTGAGCGACACGGGAGTCGTGAGCAGCCGGGGCCAGGACCCCTGAGCGAATCTCGTTTCCCTGACCGGCGGCTGCTCCGTCACGATCGACGGTCTCGTCGAGTCCACCGGGCCGGGCCACGGCGTTCCCAACAATCCGCCGAACCACTGCGCCACCGGCAACTACGCCGGCAACAAACCGGCGAACTCGACCGCGTGCATCCAGATCGTCTCCGGAGGCGGCCTGATCATCGACAGCAATCCTCCCCACAACGGCGAGGTCAACGCGGACACGGCGCAGTCGGGCGGACACCAGATCGCCTGGATCGACATCTTCGCGAACTTCAACATCGGGATCGCGGGAGGCACGTCCGGTCCCTACGCGGTCCATGCCAACGAGTTCCTGACCAACTGCGACGGCGGCCTGATCACGATCAAGGCCAAGGGTCAGGCTTCCCTCCAGGGCCTCGCGGTCCAGGCGAACGCGACGGTGGCCGGAGGCCGCGGCGGTTCGGTGGACATCGAGTCCAACGACGCGCTCGGCTTCGGGCCGGGCGCTTCCTTGCAGGCCAGGGGCGCAACTTCCGGCGGCGGCCACCAGCGCGGCGGGACGATCCCGGCGTTCGTCCCCGGAAGCGGCTGCGGAGCGGCGTCCTTCCCGGGATACCTGGCGTTGCCGAGCTGCGCCTGCGCGCCGGCCTGCCCGAGATAGTTCCGAGGGCTTGCGATTCATCGGGGGCTGCGAACGCAGCCCCCTTTCCTTTTTGGCCGGGGATCGGGACTCCGCGACGAGTCAGCCCCGATCTCGGCCACCCTGACTTCAGCCCGCCTTTTTGAGGAGCCTTCTTGCCAGCGGCCGGACGAGGGCTCCGAGAAAGCTCCCGGCGGGCTGTCCGCGGGAGATTCGTCGGAGGCGGCCCACCTGCTCGAGGGAGAGTCCCACTCCGGCGAGGAGCCAGAGGAGGTCGCCCAATCCTCCGCCTCCCGCCCCGAAGAGTGCCAGCGACGTCAACGCGTTTGCCAATCCGATGATGAGCAGAAGGACGGCCGTCACCTTTCCCCAGCGCAGGGCTTCCATCCCGAACCTCCGCTCGTAGCCCTCCTGCTCCTCGGCTGGAAGCAGCGCGAGCAGCGGCTCGATCATTCGGAATCGGTCCGACAGGGCGCGTTCGGAGCTCGGCGGGGAGCCCTTCGTGGAGAGAGCGGGAATGCCGGCGCCGCCCCGAAAAGCGCTGAAGATCGAAAAGAACAGCGCGCCGGCGAGCGATCCGATCGGCCGCGCCTGCAGGAAGGCCACGCCAAGGCGAAGGCCCGATTCGAACGCGAGATAGACCGCGACCGGAAACGGGAGGAGACGGGGGATCGCGCTCGCGGAGTCCCCGCCCTCGAATGCCAGTCCCGCCATCCCGGCCAAAGAGAAGAGGCCGCTCACGGCTCCCAGGGCGAACAACGGGAGCGCGGAAACGATCGTCATCGCGCGAGCCGGGGCGCCGAACTCGCTCTCCATCCGCTCCTGCACCGGACCCGGAAGATGGCCCAGCACCGGAGAGAAGAGGATCGCGAGACGGCGGAGCAAGACGTTTCTTCTGTGGCTCGCCTCGATGAGAGGGCGCGCCGTCTCGCTCGCGGCGTCGTAGGTCTCGATGGAGCGGACGGCGTGGCGGTCCCGGCCAGGGCTCCAGGCGGTAGCGCACGTTCCCGTCGGGATGAGAGATCGCCTCCACGACCTCGAACAGCTCCGCCTCCCAGCGGACCGCCGTCCCCGGGAATTCGCTCGACGTGTCGGACCTGCCGCGACGGGGATGCCACCCCTTGGGCGCCCGGCAGACGATCCAGGTCCCCTCGGGTCCGGTTTCAACCCGGTCATTCCCGAAGGGCCGGTGTCCGGTGTTCGGTGCTCGGTGTTCGGGAGGCAAGCGCGGCCCCTTCGTCTGACAGGAACGTAGCATTGTCTCAAGCGGAAGTCCGCAGGCCGGGAGCCGCCGGAACGCGCGGATAGAATGCCCGGCGTCTTCGCGCGGGAGGATCCGTGGACGTTCGGCCCACGCCAGCGAGCAACTCCGGGATGAGGAGCTAGAGGCCGCCGAGGTGCCCCGCGCCCTCTGGCCGACTCCCGCCGACCTCGTCCCCTCCTCGGAAGGGGACTTGCCGGACACGCGAGTCCGGCTTCAGTTTCTCCTGCTCCTGGCTGCCTTCGCGTTCGTGGTCTCTCTGTCGCTCGTCCCGGCGCTTCTCAGGACGAGCAGCCCGCCCACGGGGGATCAGCCCTATTACCTGATGGACGCGATCAGCCTCGTCAGGGACGGCGACCTGGACGTGTCCAACAACTACGCCCACCGGGATGAAAACGCCTTCTATTTTCTCGCGCCGCGACCACGGGGCTTCAGGGGCCAGAGCGCGCCCTATCCGCTTCCGCCCCATTTGATCGTCTCGCCGGCGCGCCCCCGGTCGGAGGCTTACGACTACCACGCTCCCGGATTGGGAATCCTGATCGTGCCGGCCTGGATCGTGGGCTCGTGGTTTCATCTCTGGTGGCCGGCCACGGTCGTCTTCATGTGTCTGGTCGGCGCGCTCGTCGGCGTGAACGTGTTTCTCCTGGCCTTCCAGGCCGCCGGCGACATCCGCGTCGCGTGGGTGGTCTGGGCCGCGATGACCTTCAGCGCCCCGCTGATGTGCTACTCGATCCTGATCTTCACCGAGCTGCCGGCGAGTCTCCTGATCCTCTACGCGTTTCGGCGCTACTCGGTCGGTTGGGGAGCCAACCGTCCCCGGCAGCTTGCTCTGGCCGGGCTGTGCGTGGGGTACATTCCCTGGCTCTCCTGGCGCTGCGGACTGATTGCCGCGGCGCTGGGCGTCTTCGGGGCCGTTCGCTGGTGGCGATTCCACCGACTGTCGGAGAGCGCGCGAAGGCGCCGCGCGGCCACGGCGGCGTTCCTCGCCGTCCCGGTGCTCCTCTCCGCGCTGGCCGTCGCCGCCTACGGCCATTTCCTGACCGGAAGGTGGCTGCCCGACATCCGGTATCGCGCCGGAGGGGAGACGACCAACATCTTCCACTGGCCCTGGCACGGCGGACAGGACTTGAGCCTCTTCTTCAGCGGTGCCGCGGCCCTCCTCTTCGACCAGCAATGGGGCCTCCTCGTGCATTCACCCGTCTACCTGCTCGCGTTCGTGGGGCTCGCGGCGATGCTGCGGGCGGGCGGGAACGCCGAGCGCCGGCAACTGGCCTGGCTCGCGTTGCTCGCGGTCCCCTATCTCGTCGTGATCTCGGCCTTCCAGCACTGGGGAGGGCTCTGGTGCCCGCCGGGGAGGTATCTGACTCCGCTCGTCCCGCTGTCGGCCCTGCCGTTGGCGCATTCGCTCCGCGCCCTGATGCGCAGCCGGACTTATCGGATCGTGTTCCTCCTGTTCGCGGTCCTCGGCTACTCCTACATCGTGCTCCTGAGCACGGATCTCCACCTGATGTGGCCGGCCCGCCAGGGGTTCTTCTGGGCCTGGGTCTCGGAATGGCTTCCCGGAAGGCTCGACCTGCGGGACTACATTCCCGCCTTCGCGTGGTCCGATGAGAACCGGCCGGTCAAGACGGCCTGGGTGTTCGGATCCGCCGCGGCGCTGGTCCTCCTCTTCCGCGCGATGATGCCGCCGCGAGACCCGGGGCGCTCCCGGATCGACCGGATACGCCGCCGGATCGCCGGATATGCCGCGGCGGCGGCTCTCGTCGGCATGGTCTGGCTCGTCGTCAACGCCGACGCCATCGGGCGCCCGCTGGCCGCCGGGATGAAGACCTGGCTCGGCCTGCCGCGTTGAACCCGGACCCGCTCTCCGTCGGCGGTCAGCGGTCCAGGACTTCCCGCACCATGGCGCCGAGGCCTTCCGGAGCGAATGGCTTCTGGAGGAAACGCGCCCCCTCGGCGAGGAGGCCCCGGCGGACGACGGTGTCGTCGGTGTAGCCCGACGTGCAGATCACCTTCGTCTCCGGCCGGAGCATCGCGATGCGCGAGGCCAGGGCGGAGGCGTCCATCTCCGGCAGGACGACGTCGGTCAGGAGGATGTGGATCGGTCCCTCGTGGCGCCTCGCGAGCTCGAGGGCCTCCTTGCCGCCGGACGCTTCGAGGACGGTGTAACCAAAGGACTCGAGGATCGTGCGGGTGAGCGTTCTCAGGGACGCCTCGTCTTCGGCGAGGAGCACGGTCTCGGTCCCGCGGAGGCTCGCCGCCGCGGGCTTGCGCGCTCCGGCGCCCTCGGAGGCTCCCTCCACGCACGGCAGGTAGATCTTGAAGGTGGCGCCGCGTCCCGGTTCGCTGTAGACCCAGACGTAGCCGCCGCTCTGCTTGACGATCCCGTACACCGTCGCGAGCCCGAGTCCGGTGCCCTTCCCCTTCGCCTTCGTCGTGAAGAACGGCTCGAAGACGCGGGACCGCGTCTCAGCGTCCATGCCGTTGCCCGTGTCCGTGACGGCGAGCAGGACATACGGGCCGGGACGGATCGGCACTCGCTCCCGCGTGGAGTCCCCGTCCAGCTCGACGTCCGTCGTTTCGATGGTGAGCGTTCCTCCCCGGGGCATCGCGTCGCGGGCGTTGACCGCCAGATTCAGGATCACCTGCTCGATCTGCCCCACGTCCGCGTGGACGGAACCGATCACGTCGTCGAGGACGGTGATCAGGTCGACGCCCTCTCCGACGACCCGCTGGAGCATCTTTCGCATCCCCTCGACGATCTCGTTCAAGTTCACGCGCCTCGGCTCGAGCACCTGCTTCCGGCCGAAGGCGAGGAGCTGGCGCGTGAGCGAGGCCGCCGACTCGGCCGCCTTGCGGATCTCGTCCACGTCCTCCATCAGGGCGCTCCCTTCGGGAAGCCTGGCCGCCAGCAGTCCGGAGTAGCCGAGGATCGCTGTCAGGAGATTGTTGAAGTCGTGCGCGACGCCCGCGGCGAGGTGGCCGATGGCCTCCATCTTCTGCGTCTGGCGGAACCGTTCCTCCAGGAGCTTGCGCCCGGTGATGTCGTTCTGCACGGCGATGAAGCCGAGTCGCTCGCCATCCCCTCCGAGCACGGGGCTGGCCGCGGCCTCGACGGTGACGAGGCGGCCGTCCCGCGTCCGGTTCACGAACTCGCCGGTGACCGACTCGCCCGCCAGCAGCCGCTGCCAGAAGCGCTCGTAGAAGCCGCTCTCGTACCGGCCGCTCTTCAGGATCCGGGGCGTCCGGCCGAGCGACTCTTCCCGTGTGTACCCGTAGAGCCTCCCGAAGGCAGGATTCACGTAGGTGATCGTGCCCTGGGGGTCGGTCATGAAGATCGTGTTCTCGGCCTGCTCGACGGCACGCATCAGTTTCTGCACGGCTTCTTCCGCGGTCCGCAGGTCGGTGACGTCGCGGGCATTCAGGACGATGCCGCCCACGGCGGGATCGGCCACCCGGTTTGTCCCGACGACCTCGAAGACCCGCCAGGAGCCGTCCTGGTGCCGGAAGCGAAGCGTCGTCGCCACGGCCGGGCTCGCCCGGGACAGGAGCTCGGACAGCCCGGCCCTGGCGCGGACCACGTCGGCCGGATGGACGTAGTCGTACGCGTTCGTGCCGACCATCTCCTCGGGACGATAGCCGGCGGTGCGTTCGGCGGAGGGGCTCGCATAGAGAATCGTCCCCTCCGGATCGACGATCGTGATGACGTCCCGGGAGGCCTCGATCAGGGCTCGAAGGCGCTTGTTCGTCTCGAGCGCCTCCTCCGCCCCCTTGCTCTCGGACATCTCCTCTTCCCTGTCTCGCGGGCCCGTCATGTCGCCTCGACTCCGAATTCCTTGGAGGAGAAGGGAAAGAGCGTGTCCACCAGAGGGCCGATCTCCTGGATGAAATCCGACTTGGAAAGGAACCCATCGACGAAGGCCCCCTCCGAGGCGGTCCTGTAGGGCGCGCTGCCGTCGAGCGTGACGATCACCACGCGGGGAGCTCCCGCGGCCGCCTTGATCCTGCGGGCGGCCTCGAAGCCGTTCATCCCCGGCATCGAGAGGTCCATCAGGACCAGGTCCGGGCCGATCCGCGCGGCCAGTCCGATCGCCTCCGCTCCCGACGCGGCGAACGCCACGACCTCGCAGCTCTCCTCGGCGGCGAGGAAACGCGCCGCCTGCCGGCGAAAATCGTCGTTGTCGTCCACGAGGAGGATGCGGACTCTCGGCCGGGCGGGACCCCGCGGCAATCTCAGCGGGACCGTGTCGTCGTCTTCGAGCTTCATGGGGCACAGCGTCGCCCACCGCGGGTGAAGCCGCAATCAGGGGAACCGGAAACCCGGGGGAGGAAAAGCCTGAGCCGTTCGCCGGGACGCGGGCGAGGCGGTCCGAACCGCGGGGCGAAGGCGGCTACGTTTCCGGCGTGACGAGACCGATCCGGATCGCGTAACGCACGAGGCCCGCGACGTCGTGGATGTCGAGCTTCTCCATGAGCTGGGCGCGGTGCGTCTCGACCGTCTTGACGCTGACGCCGAGGGTTCCGGCGATCCGCTTGGTCGAGTAGCCCTCGGCGATGAGCTGGAGGATCTCGCGCTGGCGCGGCGTCAGGCTCTCCCGGGGGGTCGGCCCCGCCCCGGTGCGCCGCACGTACTCGCCCACGTGCCGCGACACGGCGGGGGAAAGATACGTGTCTCCGCGCCGCACGGCTCCGATCGCGAGCTCGAGTTCCGCGAGGGCCGAGTCCTTCAGGATGTACCCGGCCACTCCGGCGCGGAGGGCCTGGAGGACGTACTCCTCGTTGGCGTGCATGGACAGCAGGATGACGCGGGTGGCCGGGTGCTCGGCGACGATCCGCGCGGCGGCCTCCAGTCCGTTCAGGCCGGGCATGGCGATGTCGAGCAGCGCGATGTCCGGGCTCTTCGACCCGACCTGCTCGAGCGCGTCGCGCCCGTCGCCGGCCTCGCCGACGACCTCGACGCCGGAGACGTCCTCGAGGAGCTTTCGCAGGCCGGCGCGCACGAGCGCGTGGTCCTCGGCGATCAGGATGCGAACGGCGGCCATCACGAGATCCCGGCGGGAGACGGCGGAGCCAGAGGAAAGCGGGCGCGGACCTCCGTGCCGCCGGAGGGACCCGATCGGACCTCGAAGGAGCCTCCGAGCAGAGAGACGCGCTCCTCCATTCCGAGGATGCCGAGGCTCCGGCCCCCGCGGGCGAGCGCGCGGGCCGCGGCCACGTCGAATCCCACCCCGTCGTCCCGGATCGCGATCGAGAGGCCCGCCTCCTCCCGGCGCAGGTCGACGCTCACCCGTCGGGCGCGCGCGTGCTGGGCTACGTTCGTCAGGGCCTGCTGCGCCACTCGGAAACAGGCCGTCTCGAGCTCCCGGGGGAGGCGCCCCGGCGGCAGATCCGCCGAGAAGCCGGCCGTGAATCCCGAGAGCAGGGCCTGCCGGTCCAGGTACCAGCGCAGGGCCGCCGCGAGGCCGAGGTCGTCCAGCACCGAGGGGCGAAGGTCCAGGGAGAGATTCCGGACCTGCTCCAGAGCCCGCTCCGACATGCCGATGCTCTCGGACAGATCCGCGGCGATCGGCGAAGCGTCGGCGCGCCGCTGCAGCGTCTGCAAGTGGATCTTGATCGCCGTCAGCGCCTGGCCGATCTCGTCATGCAGCTCCCGGGCGATCCGGGACGACTCCTCCTCGCGGACCGTCTCCATCCTCGCCGCCAGCGCGCGGAGCTCCTCGTAGGAGCGGCGCAGCCGCTCCTCGCCCAGTTTGCGCTCCGTGATGTCGCGGAAGAAGATCGACAGCCCGTCCTGCGACGGATAGATTCGGTTCTCGAACCAGCGGCCGTAGGGCGGGTAGTACTCCTCGAGCTCGATGGAGATCTGCTCCCGCGCCGCCCGGTGATAGGCGTCGTAGAAGGGCTGTCCGATCCCCTCGGGAAACTCCGTCCAGATGTGCTTGCCGACGAGATCCTCCCGCCGCCTCCCGAAGATCTGGGCCGCCTTCGTGTTCAGGTAGGTGTAGCGCCAACCCGTGTCGAGCGCCACGAAGGCGTCGCTGACCCGCTCCAGGATGCTCGCCCGTTGCTCCTCCGCTCGCTTGATCTCCGTCATGTCGAGAACGAACGCGACGCACTCGGAGTTCCCCTGGAGCATCGCCGCGCCCACGAGGACCGGCACCCGGCTGCCGTCCTTGCGGAGGTACTCCTTCTCGTACGCCTGGCAGTTGCCTGAGGACCGAAGCTGTCCGAGCGCCCGGAGATCCCGCTTGCGAAACTCCGGAGGCGTCATTCGGTCCCAGTGGAGATCTCCCGATCGGAGGCTGTCCCTCGGGTAGCCGACGGTCCGCAGGAAGGCGTCGTTGGCCTCGAGGATCGCGCCGTTCGTGTCGGCGAGCAGGATTCCAACGATGCTCTTCTCGAAGAGCTGCCGGAAGCGCGATTCGCTCTCCTTCAGCGCCGCCTCCGCCCGCTTCCGATCGGTGATGTCCGACAGGAACCCGATTGTCGCCGGACCGTCCGCGAGCTCGACCAGGGTCGCCGAGGAGTGCACGGGGAACCGGGAGCCGTCCCTGCGCTGGCCGACCCCCTCATATTCCGTCGCCACCGGGAGTCCGAGACCGCGCCGCCGGGAGCGCTCCTCGATTGCCGGGCGACACTCCGCCGCCCACTGCTCGGCGACGCGCTGGCCGCGAAGCTCTTCGACGCTCTGGAATCCGTACATCTCGAGGTATTTCTCGTTGGCGTAGATGATCCTCCCGCCCCGTCCCGTGGCGATCGCGACCGGCGCCCGCTCGATGAGAGTCCGGAACCGCTCCTCGCTCTGCTTGAGGGCCCGCTCCGCCTCCTTGCGGCGGGTGACGTCGCGGAGATTCGCGACGACGGCGCCGATCCCCGGTGTTTCCAGGCGGTTGACTCCGACGGCCTCGAACGCGTGCCAGGATCCGTCCTTGTGGCGGGCGCGGAACTCCATCGTCTCGACGCCATTGGGTCTCGAAACGAGGCTTCGGAACTTCTCCCGGAGTTCCTCGAGGTCCTCGGGGTGGGCCCTCTCCCCGAACGTCTTCGTGGCGAGCATCTCCTCGGCGGAATAGCCCCAGAGACGCTTCACCGAGGGGCTCGCGTAGAGCCAGCGTCCCTCGCGGTCGAAGAGTCCGATGACCTCGGAGCTGTTCTCCACGAGTGCCCGGAACCGCTCCTCGCTCCGGCGGAGAGCCTCCTCCGCGCGCTTCCTCTCGGTGATGTCGTAGGCGAACCCTTCGAAGCCGAGAGTCCGGCCCTCGGCTTCGCGCACCACGCGCGAATCGAACTGGATCGCGACAGGCGAGCCGTCCTTCCTCTTCAGGACGGTCTCGACCCGGACGATGCCGGAGCCCTGCTCGTACTCCGAGAGAACGCGCGACCGATCGTCCCGGTCGAAATAGAGGTCCCTGGGAATGTCGATCCGAAGGAGCTCTTCGCCGGAGTCGTAGCCGAGCATCCGCGCGAACGCCGCGTTGGCCGCGAGGAACCTCCCCTCGAGCGTCGAGGTGTAGATCCCGATCGGAGCCAGCTCCACGACCTCCCGATAACTCTCAGAGAAAGGGGTGCGCGAAAGGGGAGTCGAGTCGCGACTCCCGCCCCGGCCCCGACGGGAGGGGAGCCTGCTCTTCACGTGTTCACCTCTTGGCCACGCACCGGGGCCTCGAGCCAGGAGGACACATCGGGCAGCGCCGGATGCTTCATTTTCAGAATCGAATTTCCGCGAAAACGATTCTAATCCCGCTCGTCGAACGAGATCGGCCGTCGCGCGAAGAGTTGGTGGGCCGCGTGGGACTCGAACCCACGACCACCGGCTTAAAAGGCCGATGCTCTAACCAGCTGAGCTAGCGGCCCGCGTGCGTGAAGTATAGCCGCGGCCGGAGAGGGGTCCGGGAGCTTTTCAGCGCCTGCCTTTTCCGCGGCGGGCGGGGGGAGGCAGGGCGGCGAGGAACGGGGAGTCGGGGCGGCGGATGGTTTCTTCGCGGCGGGGGCCGGTCGCGATGAAGGCGGCGGGGGCTCCGGCGATCTCCTCGAGGAAGCGGACGTAGCGGCTCGCGGCGGGCGGAAGGTCCTCGAAGCGGGTCACCGCCGTCGTCCTCGACTGCCAGCCGGGCATCGTCTCGTACACGGGCTCCAGGCGGGCGACCTCTTCAACGACACTCGGGAGTGAGTCCATCGGCCGGCCGTCGAGACGGTAGCCGACGCAGACGGGGATCTCGTCGAGATCGTCGAGGACGTCGAGCTTCGTGATGGCGATCGCCTCGGCGCCGGAGAGAGCGACGGAGGTCCGCGCGACGACGGCGTCGAACCAGCCGGTGCGGCGGGGGCGCCCCGTCGAGGTGCCGTACTCGTTGCCGCGCGCCCGGAGAAATTCTCCGGTCGCGTCCTTCAGCTCGGTGGGAAAGGGGCCCGATCCCACGCGGGTCGTGTACGCCTTCAGGACGACGAGGGAGCCGTCGAGCGCCCGGGGGGAAATCTGCAGGCCCGCGGCGAGGCCGGCCGACGTGCATGTCGAAGAGGTGACGAACGGATAGGTCCCGGCGGAGAGGTCGAGCATCGCTCCGTGCGCTCCCTCTCCGAGGAGCGTTCCTCCCGACGCGAGGTGATTGCGCAGGTATCGGCCCGTGTCCGTCACGTAGGGCGCGAGACGGGCCGCGGACTTCTCGAGCGCTTCGACGACCTCGGAAGGCGAAGGGACGTCCCGCTCACCGAGCGCGATGAGTAGCGGCGCCGTCTCGTCGGCGAAGGACTCGACACGGCGCCTGAGGATCTCGGGCCGGAGCAGCTCCGCGACCCGGATGCCCCGGCGCGCCGCGGCGGATTCGTAGGCCGGACCGATGCCGCGCAGCGTCGTCCCGAGCTTCGCCTCCCCGGCGGCGCGCTCCCGGGCGCCGTCCAGGAGCCGGTGATAGGGGAGGATCACCTGCGCGCGGTCGGAGAGGAGCAGGTGGTCGTCGATGGCGATCCCGGCCGCGCGGAGCGCGTCCATCTCGGAGAGAAGCGCCTCCGGATCCACGACGACTCCCGGGCCGATGACCCCCTTGCGGCCGCTCACGATCCCCGAGGGGAGCAGGTGCAGGGCGAAGTGGCGGTCGCCGAACTTCACCGTGTGCCCGGCGTTGTGGCCTCCGTGGTACCGCGCGACGATGTCGAAGCGGTCCGAGAGAAGGTCCACGACCTTCCCCTTGCCTTCGTCTCCCCACTGTCCTCCCAGGACCGCCACGACTTTCACGGTTTGACCCCTCTTTCGAACCCGACGAAACAGCGCACGATAGCAGGCCTCGAGCCTTCTGTACAATCGCGCAACGGGAAACCGAGCGCAAGATGAAACGGATCGTTTTGACGGGTGCGGGCCTCACGCTCGACGACCTCGCGGAGGTCGCGGACCGGCGCGCGCGCGTCGTCCTCGCTCCCGCCGCTCGGCGCGGGATGTCGGCGTCGCGCCGGGTCGTGGAGCGCGCCATCGCGCGGGGCGAAAGCGTGTACGGCGTCACGACCGGATTCGGAAAGTTCGCGGACGTGGCGATCCCCGCGGACCGGATCGAGGAGCTCCAGAGGAACCTGGTGCGCAGCCACGCGGCCGGCGTCGGAGAGCCGCTGCCGGACCGCGCCGTGAGGGCGATGATGCTCCTGCGGGCGAACGCCCTCGCCAAGGGGTTCTCGGGCATCCGGGTCCGGACCGTTCAGGCGCTTCTCGACATGCTGGCCGCCGACATCCTGCCGGTCGTGCCGGAGCAGGGTTCCGTCGGCGCCTCCGGAGACCTCGCGCCGCTGGCGCACCTGGCCCTGGCCCTGATAGGGGAAGGGCGCGTGCGGCGTCGGGGGCGCTCGGTGCCGGCCGGCCGCGCGCTGCGCGACGCGGGCCTCCGGCCGGTGGCGCTGGCCGCGAAGGAGGGGCTCGCGCTCGTCAACGGCGTCCAGATGTCCGTGGCGGTGGGCGGGCTCGCCCTGGCGCGCGCCCTCTTTCTCGGCCGCGTGGCCGATGTCGCCGGGGCCGCCTCGCTCGACGCGGCCCGCGGATCCGACGCGGCGTTCGATCCGCGCGTCCTGTCGGCCCGCCCGCATCCGGGCGCGGTGGCCTCGGCGAAGAACTTGAGACGGCTCCTTTCGGGCAGCGCCATCCGCGAGTCTCATCGCGGCTGCGGGAAGGTCCAGGACAATTACGCGCTGCGCTGCATGCCCCAGGTCCACGGCGCCGCCCGGGACGCCTTCGAGCACGCGCGCGCGGTCCTCGAGCGCGAGATGAACAGCGCGACGGATAACCCGCTCGTCTTCGCGCGCGGCGGCCGCATCATCTCGGGCGGCAACTTCCACGGCGCGCCCGTCGGCTTCGTTCTCGACTACGCGGCCATCGCCGCGACGGACCTCGCCTCGATCTCCGAGCGACGGATCGAGAAGCTCCTGAACCCGGCCCTCTCGGAGCTGCCCGCGTTCCTCGTCGAGGAGGGGGGCGTCCAATCGGGACTCATGATGGCGCAGGTGACGGCGGCGGCCCTCGTCTCGGAGTGCAAGATCCTGGCGCACCCGGCCTCCGTGGATTCGATCCCGACCTCGGCCGACAAGGAAGACCATGTCTCGATGTCGCCCATCGCCGCGCGCAAGTTCGCGGCGATCGTCGCGAACATGGACCGGGTGCTGGCGATCGAACTCGTCGTCGCCTTCCAGGCGATGGAGTTCCTGCGCCCCCTCGCGACCTCCGCGCCGCTCGAGCGCGTCCGCCGGGCGCTGCGCCGCTCCGTCGCGCCCTGGCGGAAGGACCGGGTCCTGTCGGAGGACCTGGAGGCTGCCCGGCAGTTCCTGGACGGCGCCGCGGTCCGGAGCCTCGCGGCGGAGATGGAGTAGCTCGATCCCGCTCATCCCGAGGCGAAGGATCTCGATCCCTGACATCCCGAGGTCGCCGACGCGGCAAAACCGCTATGGCGAGGGCGCGAGCGCTGCGGAGGATCTGCTCCGGTCAGGACAGCCGCGGACCAGGGCAGATCCCTCGCTTCGCTCGGGATGACAGGAAGGACGTCGGGGACGGCGAGGAGGAGGGCGAAGCTCGGAATGGATCGCTATACTTCTCCCGTGGCGGTCGAGTCTCCCCCTCGCGTGGTCCGCGCCGCGACCGGCACCGGGTTGCGCTGCCGGGGCTGGGCGCAGGAAGCCGCCCTGCGGATGCTCGAGAACAACCTGGACCCGGACGTGGCCGAAAAACCGGAGAGCCTCATCGTCTACGGCGGAACGGGGAAGGCGGCGCGCAACTGGGAGTGCTTCGAGGCGATCGTCTCGTCCCTCGAGCGCCTCCGCTCCGACGAGACTCTCCTCGTGCAGTCGGGCAAGCCGGTCGGGGTGTTCCGCACGCACGAGGACGCGCCGCGAGTCCTGATCGCCAACGCCCTGCTCGTGCCCGCCTGGGCGACGGCGGACGAGTTCCGGCGCCTGGAGGGGATGGGCCTGACGATGTACGGTCAGATGACCGCGGGCTCCTGGATCTACATCGGAAGCCAGGGCATCGTGCAGGGGACCTTCGAGACCTTCGCGGCCGCCGCGGCCCGACATTTCGACGGGCACCTGGAAGGGCGTCTCGTGGTGTCGGCCGGCCTCGGGGGCATGGGGGGGGCGCAGCCCCTCGCGGCCACGATGAACGGCGCCACGGCCCTCATCGCCGAGGTGGATCCCGACAGGATCGAGCGCCGCCTGCGCACGCGGTATCTCGACGCCCGGGAAGACGTTCTGGACCGCGCGATCGACCGCGCGCTCGAGGCCAGGGGCCGGCGCGAGGCCGTTTCGATCGGCGTCGCGGCCAACGCCGTGGATCTGCTCGAGAGGCTGATCGCTCGCGCGGTGGTGCCCGACCTCGTGACCGACCAGACCTCGGCCCACGACGAGCTCGACGGATATGTGCCGCGCGCCTCTCCCGGGGAGGACCTGGCGAAGCTCAGGCGGCTCGACCCGCAGCGGTACATCGCGCGGTCCTACGAGACGATGGCCGACCACGTGCGGTCGCTCCTCGAGCTCCAGCGGCGCGGGGCCGTCGTGTTCGACTACGGAAACAACCTGCGCGGCCAGGCGAAGAAGGCGGGAGTCGAGAATGCCTTCGACATCGGCGGCTTCGTGCCGCTCTACATCCGGCCGCTCTTCTGCGAGGGGAAGGGACCGTTCCGGTGGGCCGCCCTCTCCGGGGACCCGGAGGACATCCGGACGACGGACCGGGCGCTCACGGGCCTCTTCCCGGAGAACGCGCAGCTCTCGCGGTGGCTTCGCCTGGCCGGCGAGCGTGTGGCGTTTCAGGGCCTCCCCGCGCGCATCTGCTGGCTGGGGTACGGCGAGAGGGCGCGGGCGGGACTCCTCTTCAACGAGCTCGTGCGCCGCAAGGAGGTGCGTGCCCCGATCGTCATCGGCCGCGATCACCTGGACGGCGGATCCGTCGCGTCGCCCAACCGGGAGACCGAAGGGATGCGGGACGGCTCCGATGCCATCGCGGACTGGCCGATCCTGAACGCTCTCGTCAACACCGCCTGCGGCGCGAGCTGGGTCTCGGTCCACCACGGAGGCGGGGTGGGCATCGGCTACTCGATCCACGCCGGAATGGTCGTCGTGGCCGACGGCACCGACGCGGCCGCGCGGCGTCTGGAGAGAGTCCTGACCGCGGATCCCGGCACGGCCGTGATGCGCCACGCGGACGCGGGATACCCGGAGGCGATCGCGGCGGCCCGCGAGCGGGGCGTGGATCTCCCCATGCTGCCCGGGCGGGAGTAGCGCGCGGATTCTCGTGAGAGATCCCGGCCTCCCGTGAACCCGAAAGCCCGCGCGCCCTTTGCGGCCGCGCTCCTCGGTGTCCTCCTCCTCATCGTCCTGGATGGATGGGTCCCGGTCGGCCGCCAGGCCCCGGCGACGGCTTCTCCCCCTCCGGCGCTCGTCGAGGCCGTGCGCCGGGCCGCGCAGGATCTGTCCAGCCGGGCCGAGGCCCTCTCCCGCAAGCCGGAGGTCGAGCGGTCGTTGCAGGGAGGGGGCATCGCGGTCAACCGGCTCGTGCTCTTCTCCGCCGCGCGCCAGACGATGGAAGGGGCCGCGCCCGCGAGCTGGATCGCCCTCGCCGACCCCCTCGGGACCGTCCACGCCTGGTGGGGCGACGCCCCGGCTTCGCTGGCGGGGCTCGTCAGCGCCGACGGGTTCGGGGCGCGCTGGTCCGCGACAGCGCTCACTCTCGTCTACCGACGCTCGATCGGGGAAGGCCGTTCCGCCGGGATCGTCTACTCGGCTCGCTCCTTTCCCGTCGAGGCGCCCGACTTCGGCCGCGCGCTCGATCTGTCCGGCGAGGCCCTGTACTGGGAGCCCGTGGCGCACGCGGGGGCAGCGGTGCTGCTTCGCGACTCCTCGGGCCGGGTCGTGGCGGGAGTGAGGCACACCGCGGCTTCCCCGGCCGGGCAACCGTGGCAGGCGCCCATCTTCGTCGCGATCCTGCTCATCGCGCTCCTGCTGGTCGGCCGCGCCCGCAACCCGGTGGGCGTCGGGGTCGCGCTCGCGCTCGCCTTCCTCGCGATCCAGGCGAGGGGAGGCTCGCACGCGCTCGCCTCCGGCCTCCTCCTGCTCCTCGCCCTCGGCCTGCTGCTGCTGCCGTACCTGCTCGGGCGTCTGCGGGACGGGCCACCGGTTCGGTCCGGCCGTCCCGGCAACGGATGGGGCTACGGCCTCGCTCTCCTCGCCGTTCTCGCGGCCGCTGGCATCTCGCCCCCCGAGCTCGGAAGCCCGCCGAGTTTTTTCTCCCTCGCCCGGTTGGCCGCTCTGTCGGCCCTCGTCATTGACGCCCTGGCCCTGGCGTCCTCGAGACGGCGCGGCGGCTCGGGCCAGCGCATGACGTGGGCGCTTCTCTTCACCGTGCTCGCGATCGTCGGGACCCTCGCGTTCGTCACTCCTTCGCGTTTCTCTCCGGCGGTTCTCGTCCTGCTCTTCGCGGGCGCGTTCGAGCTCTGGTCGCGGGCGGTCGCGTCGACCCCGCAGACGCGGGATCTCGCCGTGCCCCGGCTCCTGACCGGAGCGGCCCTCCTCGTGATGCTCCTCGTCGCGCCCCTGTCGGAGCATCAGCGCGCGCTCCGGTCTCTGACGGTTTCCCACTCGATCGTTCTGCCCGATCCGGGCCGCGCGTCCGCCGACGCGGTGTTCGCCGCCGAGAAGGCGGCGGAACGGGTCAACGGCTTCCGTCTCGGCGTGGATCTCCCGGCCGCCCTGGATCAGTGCGACCTGTCCGACCTCGCCTACCGGGTCTGGAAGGACGGCGAGAAGCGGTCGCCGGTTCCGGCGCTCGTGGCCTACCAGGTCTTCGACTCCTCGGGAGCGGAGCGGAGCAGCTTCTCGCTGATCCCGGAATGGAGCGGACGGCAGGCGCGCGAGGGGCACCTGGTCATCGACCGGCACGACGTGGCCGTCGTGCGGCGCATGGTGCCGCTCCTGCTCGAGGGGTCGCAGCGGTGGGGGAGCGCCGCGATCACCGTCGCGGACTGGCCGCGGTGGGATCCCCTGCCGCCGCGGATCGACGTCTATCGCCGGCTGGTCCTCGGAGAGAGCGGGCGGCCGCCTGCCTCTTCGCCGCCGCGGCCGGTGCTGGCCTCCTACGCGCGAGACGGCGAGAAGCGGGACGAAGGGCCCACGCTCTCGGCCGCGATGCGCGAGCGGTTGCGCCGGTCCGCCAGGCCGGTCCCGGTGCGCCTCGCCTTCCGGGGCGAGGAGCTGTGGGGAGAGATCCGGCCTGCGCCCGAGGGGTACCGGTTGATCGCGATTCCCGGCCCCGATTTCCTGGGGCGGCTCCTGACCGCCGCGCTCCTCATTCCCGGCATCGTCCTCCTCTACGGCATCGCGGGCCTGCTCCTGCTCTGGCGGATCCTCGCGACCGGGTCCGGGCGGAGACTGGTCGCCCTTCCCCGGCTGGCCAGGACGTTCCGCGGCCGCCTCGTTGCCCTCTTCGTCGCCGGGGTGATGGTGCCGCTCGTCGCGGTCACGTTCTTCCTGCGCTCCACGATCCTGACCCACTCCGAGCAGGACACCCTCGAACACGCGCGAACGGGACTCGACACGGCGCGGCGCGTTCTCGACGACTACCTGCCTTCGGAGACCGGGGGGCGGGGGAACCTGCGCGCCCTGGACGACGTGATCGCCTGGCTCGCCAACTCCGTGGGTTACGACCTCTCCGTCTACGCGCCGGACTCGACGCTCGCGGCGACCTCCCGCCGGGATCTCTACGCCGCCGGTCTCGTGCCGGACCGCGTTCCCGCGGCCGCATACGTGACGATCGGACTCGGAGGAGGAGGCCAGTTCGTCGGCTCCCGCGTCGTCTCCGAGGGCGGCTTCGAAGAGGTCACGACGGCCCTCTCGGCGATTCCCGGAGTGCCGGGCGTGCGAAGCCCGGGGCTCCTCTCGCTGCTCCTCCTGCCGCAGCGCCGGGTGGCGGAAGCGGAGGCCTCTCAACTGACGGCGGCCGTCTCCGCCTTCAGCCTCCTCGTGTTCTTCTTCTCCGCTCTCGTCGCCGGCCGGCTCGCCCTGCGGGTCGCTCGCCCGGTCGCGGACCTCGTCGAAGGGACCCGGGCGGTGGCCCGGGGCGACTTCTCCCCGCGCCTGGCCGAGCCGCCGGACGAAGAATTGAAGGAGCTGGTGCGCGCCTTCCTCTCCATGTCGCGCAGCCTGAAGGCGCAGACGGAGGCCCTCCTGGAGGAGAAGGAGCGGATCGCGACGCTCCTCGCCCACCTGACTGCCGGAGTCGTCGCGTTCCGCGAGGAGGGGCGCGTCCTGCTCGCGAACCCCGCGGCGGCGGCGCTCGGAGGCGGCAGCGCGGAGGCCGCGACGATCGACGAGGTCTTTCCGGGAGAGAACATGGCGAGGCTCCGCCGGATCCTGGTGGACCCGGACGCGACCTATCTCGCCGTCGAGGTCGAGCCCCGGCCGGGAGAGCGGTGGCGCGTCGTCACGGTGCCGCTTCCGCTCGGCGGAGAGGGCGCGCGGATGGCGGTGATCGAGGACGTCTCGGACGTCGTCCGTTCCAACCGGCTGGCGGCCTGGGCGGAGATGGCGCGGATCATCGCCCACGAGATCAAGAACCCGCTGACACCGATCCGCCTGGCGGTGGAGCACCTGCGCGAGGTCTGGAGACGGGGCGATCCCGATTTCAGCCGCGTCCTGGAGGAATGCGTGTCGCGGGTGCTCAAGCAGACCGAGGAGCTGCGCCAGGCGGCCTCGGAGTTCTCCGACTACGCGCGGCTGCCCGCTCCCGAGGTCGGTCCGACCGACGTGAGCCGGCTGCTGGCGGAGTCGGCGGCCGCCTACGCCGGGGTGCGCGGAATCGCCTGGTCTCTCGACATCGAGCCCGGCCTGCAGGCGCAGGCGGACGGGCGCCTGCTGGCGCGCGTCTTCTCCAACCTCATCGTCAACGCGGTGGAGGCGCTCTCCGGAGCGAACGGAGAGATCCGCATCACGGCGCGGCGACAGGACTCCCGCGCCTTCGTCAGCGTCGAGGACACCGGCCCGGGCGTGGAGAAGAAGAATCTGGCGCGTCTCTTCGATCCGTATTTCTCGGCGAAGAGCGGCGGGACCGGGCTCGGACTGGCGATCGCGAAGAAAATCGTGGAAGAGCACGGAGGCTCGATCTCGGCGGAGAACCGCGAGAAGGGGGGCTTCCGCGTGCGCTTCGACCTCCCGCTCGAGAAGGCGGTCGCGGCCCCCGCGTGAAGAAGGAACGGATCGCCGCCGCCCTCATCCTCCTCGCGGCGTTGTCCGCGTGCTCTGGCGGAAAGAAGCCTCCGCGGGCGCGCGCCTCGCCGGCCGGCAACGCCGTCTGGTTCGCGAACGGGCTTGCCGGGCGCGAGGCTCAGGCCGAGGCCGAGTCGTCCCTGGCGCGCGGAGGCTTCTCGTGGGCGCTCCTCCCGGCCGCCCGGATCGAACGGCGGGAGGGCGCCTGGCTCGTCGTGAAGCTGGCGCCGCCGCCCGGACCCCTCGCGCGCTTGCCGGTGTCGCTGGTGATTGCCGGGGGCCCGGACGCGGCGCTCGCGCTCGCGAGCAAGACTGCCGCCGTCCGCCGCTCCCTCGAGGAGACGCTCGCCGTCGCCGCTCGGAGCGTGATCTCCGACGCGGCGCGATTCGGCCGGGTGATCGGGATCCACCTGGATCTCCCGTTCACCGCGGAGACAGCGCCGGCCTATGGCGAGATCGCGCAGCATCTCCGGCGGAGGATCCCGACGGAGCTCTTCCTCACCGTGTCGCTGCGGTCTGCGCCCACCGCCGGGAGTGAAGAACAGCTCCGGCCCCTCTCCGCGGCCGCGGACGGCTTCATCGCCATGGTCTTCGGGGAGCACGAGAGGGCCGATCCGGCGTCGGCCGACGCGCTGGGCAAGCCGTGGTGGGCCGGTTACGCGCCGGGGTCGGAGGGGCGATGGACGAGCGGAAGCGGGGAAGACAAGGGCTCCCTTCCCGAGAGCTACCTCGCCGCCCTGTCGGACGATCCTCGGCTCGAGTTCCACCACGACCTCGGGATCGGGGAGCGCTCCGGCCTCGGGTACGTCTTCAAGGGAAGCCGCCCGTTCACGGCGCTTTCCCGCCGATTCGCTCCGGGGGACGAGATCAGTTTCCGCCAGCCCTCGATCGCCGACATGGTCCGGCTGATGGAGACGGACGTGGCTGGAAGGAGATTCGCGCGGGGGCGCGTCGTCCGGCTGGCGGGCGCCTCGGAGTCGGAGCGCGTCTTCACGCTCGCCGCCTTCGACGAGATCCTGCTCGGCCGCTCCCTCGTTCCCAACCTGCGGGTGTCGGTCGAGCGGGGCAAGAACGCGGTCGCGGTTTCCGCGGAGAACCTCTCGCCTCTCCCCTCGGTCGTGTCGCGGACCAGCAACTGGATCGAGGTGGACCTGACGCGTCCCGGCATCCGGGACGTCCGTCCGGGAGGCTTCGACCGGTTCGAGGTCTACGGGCCCCGCGGACGCCGCGTGTCGCTGGGACGCGCAGAGAGCGTTCGCTTCTACGAAATGCTGATCGGGCCGTCCGAGAAGATCGAGCCGGCGCTCATCCTGCTGCGGCGTCCTCCCCCCGCCGGCTGCTGCCGCTTCCGCGTCCATCTCCTCGCCGCCGCCGGGGCCGAGTTCGCGACCGACTGGACGGAGAATCGCGAGCCGCGGAAGGGGGAGTGAGCAGGGAAAACGGCTACGGGTTGAGAGGGCCGGCTTCCGGGCGCGGCGCCGCCTCTTGCGTTCCCGCGTGCTTGCGGCGGAAGAAGCCGGCGAGCTTGGCCACCGGGCCCGACGCGGCGAAGGCGAGCGTGAGGGCGAGCAGCGACAGGGTCGGGCGGAACGCGATCACCACGAAGACGACCGCGATCAGCGGGAGGACCCAGAGGGGCCGGCGCCGCTTCAGGTCGAGGTCCTTGAAGGAGCGGTAGCGGATCGTCGAGATCATCAGATACGAGAGGACGACCGTCAGGGCGAGCAGGCCCGTCATCCAGACCCGGTCCACCAGCGGCTCCGGTGTCGCGAGGACGAGCGTCGAGACGGTCCCCGCGGCCGCCGGAATCGGGAGACCGATGAAGTACTTCTTGTCCACGATGTGCGTCTGGATATTGAAGCGGGCCAGGCGCATCGATCCGCACACCACGAAGAGGAACGAGGCGAGCCAGCCCAGGCGCGAGAAATCCGACAGTCCCCAGGAGTACGCGAGCACCGCCGGAGCGACGCCGAAGGACACGAGGTCCGCGAGGGAGTCGTATTCCTCTCCGAACTCCGAGGCCGAGTTGGTCAGGCGCGCGATGCGCCCGTCGAGGGCGTCGAGCACGGCGGCGGCGATGATGAGGTACGCCGCGACTTCGAAGGTGCCGCGGATCGAGCACCAGATCGAGAGGTATCCGCAGAAGAGGTTCCCGACCGTGAACAGGGTGGGGAGGACGAAGAGTCCCCGGGAGAGCCGCTCGCGCGAGAGGCGCCTCATCCGTGCCTTCGGCCGCAGGCATTCGCTTCGCGAACGGCGGCCGAGAGAGTGAGAACCGGGGCTGGGCCCACGGTCATGTCCATCTGGCCAACTCCGTCCGTCCCGCCCGGACTTTGTCGCCGGGCTTCACGAGCACTTCCACCCCGTCCGGAGCGAAGAGATCGACGCGGGACCCGAAGAGGATGATCCCGATCCGCTGACCCCGGTCCAGCCGGTCTCCCGGCCGGGGATAGAAGACGATTCGCCGGGCGAGGAGTCCGGCGATCTGCTTGAAGACGACGGGCGACCGCGGCGACTGGAGGGTGATCCGGTTCTGCTCGTTCTGGATCGAGGATTTCTCGTCGAAGGCGGCCAGCTTCCGGCCCGGCGTGTGGACGGAGCCGGTCAACACTCCCGACACCGGGGCCCGGTTGACGTGGCAGTTGAAGACGGACATGAAGATCGAGATGCGGCGGGAGGCCCCGGGCGGGGACTCGAGGGCGTCCGCGATCGACAACACGGTCCCGTCCGCGGGAGAGAGGATCGCCTCCTCGCTCCCGGCGAAGGAGCGCTCCGGATCGCGAAAGAACGACAGCAGGAAGATCCCGAGAGCCCCGAAAACCGCCGCCAGGATTCCGTGTCCGGTCGCCCCGGCCGCCGCCGCGAGAAGGAAAGGCGGGAGGAAGAAGATCCAACCCTCCCGGGCGAGGGGAACCCTCAGCTCGCGACCCCCACGCGGTGGGTGCGCGCGATCGCCTCCATGCGGTCCTTGATCAAGAGCTTCTCCTTCTTCAATCGCTTCTCTTCGAGCTCTTCTTCCTCGGACAGCCGCGGCTTGCCGGCCAGAGACTCGAGACGTTCCTCGTGGTCGCGGTGCTCCGCATGGAGGCGGCGGTATTCGGGATCGATCTCTGTCAGAGACTCGGGGTTTTGATTCTCCATCGTTTCGGACCTCCTGTGTTTTTTCTGTTGGGGGAGTGGGGAGGCAAGAGACAAAACCACATTTCAAGTCTACCGGCGGGAGAGGGGCCTTTCAAGCGCGTGAGACGCAAAACGTGAAACGCGAGACGAAGCCCGGCGGCGCCGCGTTTAACGTTTGACGTTTAACGCTTTACGCGCGGAGGGGAAGGACCATCGCGAAGGCGTCCTCGCCGTCCTGGTAGTAGAACCGGCGCCGGTAGGCCTCGCGGAATCCGTAGGAGGCGTAGAACTCCCGCGCGGGGAGGTTGGAGATCCGGACCTCGAGGGTGACCGCCGTGGCGGAAACGGACCGCGCCCGCGCCAGAGCGTCTTCCAGCAGCAGGCGCCCGAGTCCGCGGTTGCGGACGCGGGGGTCGGTGGCGATCTTGTTGATGTGGAACTCTTCGTAGAGAGACACCGCGAAGAGGTATCCGCCGACGCGGGGAACCGATCCGTCCTGGCCGGCGAGAACGCGGGAGTAGCGGTACGGCTCGGAGATCTCGCTCGCGAAGAACTCCCGCTTCCACGGGACGAGAAAGGATTCCCGCTCGATCCGCGCGATCTCGTCCAGGTGCTCCCCCCGCGCGTCGATCACGAGATACGGAGCGAGGGCGGGCTCACGGAGCGCCACGTTTCTCCTCCGCGGCGCTCGGGCGCGAGTAGATGGCCTGGAGCGGGCCGCCGCCGGCCGCGCTCTCCCGGGGATCCGCGGCCACGGCGAGCCCGACGGCCCGGGACACGGACGTGCCGGGAGCCCGACCGAGGGGACCGAGGAGGTCCCCCGGCAGACAGAGGAGCGACCCCGCGCCGGCCGACGCCTGCTCGCGCGACATTCGGCGGGCGGGCAGGAGCGGCCGGGCCCGGGCGCCATCCAGGGAAAAGGACGCGGCGACGACCTCTCCGCGTCCGGCATCCAGAACGGCGGTGACGGGGCCGGCCGAGTCCGCGCGCGCCGCCTCCGCCATCCCTTCCAGGGTGGACACGCCCTCGACCGGGAGCGAGAGAGCGCGGCCGAGGCCCCACGCCGTCGAAAGGCCGACGCGCAGGCCCGTGAACGAGCCGGGACCGGAGCAGACCGCGATGCGCTCGCATTCGGCCAGAGTGATCCCCGCGCGGTCGAGGCAGCGCGAAATCGCGGAGAGCAGCCGTTCGGACGCGTGCCGGTCGGCCGGCAGGGGCTCCTCGAAGATCTCGCCGCGCGCGAGCAGGCAGACGCCCGGCGCGGGACTGGCGGTGTCGAGTGCCAGAACGTTCATGGCGGCGGCCGGTTCATCCGGATTTATGCTAGCTCATCGGCCATGGCCACGATACCGAAACATGCCGGCGAGACGCCGGCCGCGGACCCTGCCTCGTCCCGCACCACGCCGATGCTCAAGCAGTATTTCGAAATGAAGAGCCGTGTCCCGGACGCGATCCTCTTCTATCGGATGGGCGACTTCTACGAGATGTTCTTCGAGGACGCGAAGGAGGCGGCGCCGCTGCTCGGCATCGCGCTGACCGCGCGAAACCGCGACTCCGACATCGAGGCGCCGATGTGCGGCGTGCCGTGGCACAGCGCCGACCATCACATCGCCCGGCTCATCTCGGCCGGCCGCAAGGTCGCCGTCTGCGATCAGGTTGAGGATCCCCGCGCGGCCAAGGGGCTCGTCCGCCGCGACATCACGCGCATCGTGACGCCGGGCACGGTCCTGGACCCGGAGTCGCTGCTGCCCGGCGCCGCCTCCTATCTTGCCGCGGTCGTGCCGGCGGACGCGGACCGCGCCGGCGTCGCCTTCCTCGATTATTCGACCGGCCAGTTCCACGCGGGGACGGTCCCCCTGCACCGCCTGACGGATGCGCTGGCGCTCTTTCGGCCGAGGGAAGTGCTTCTTCCCGAGGGGTCCGAACTGTCCCTCCCGCCGGGACTCCCGGTAACGCGCCGCGCGGCTGAGTGGTTCGCCCGCGCCGCTCTCCGCGACGCGCCGCGAGGGGAGGCGATCCCGGCCCTCGCCGGAGAGGCCGCGGCGGCGGCGCGCGTCTATGCCGAGGAGATGCGGCCCGGCGCCCTCGCGCACGTGGCCGCTCCGATTCCCCTGAGGTTCGGAGAGCGAATGGGGCTCGACGCGTCGGCGATCGCGACACTGGAGATCTTCGAGTCCTCGGACGGGTCGGCGGACAGAAGCCTCTGCGCCCTGCTCGATCGGACGCGCACTCCCCTGGGAGCGCGCGCGCTCAAGGACGCCCTGACGCGTCCTTCGACCGATCCGATCGAGCTCGAGGCGCGCTGGGACGCGGTCGAAGAGCTGTCACGCCGTGCCGCGGAGCGCGAAAGGCTCCAGCGCGCTCTCGTGGACGTCGGCGACCTGGAACGGCGTTTCGGACGGATCGCGACGGCGACGGCGGGACCCAGGGAGGTCGCGGCATGGGCGGCCGGCCTTCGCGCGGTGCCGGCCGTCCTCGCGGCGGGAGCGTCGTTCGCCTCGTCCCGTCTCCGGACGATCCTGGAGGGCATGCCCGACTCGAGCGATCTCGTGCGGAGGGTCGAAGCGACGCTCGCGCCCGAGCCGCCGGTCCTCGCTTCGGCGGGCGGGGTCATCCGGGACGACGCGGACGCGGAGCTCGCGTCGCTCCGGAGCCTCCGACGGGACGGGCAGGGGGCTCTCCTCGCGATCGAAGCGGAAGAGCGCAAGCGCTCCGGGATCTCGAACCTGCGCGTCCGTTACAACCGCGTGTTCGGCTATTCGCTCGAAGTCGGGAAGGCGCACCGCGAAGGCGTCCCGGCCGACTGGATCCGGAGGCAGTCGCTCGCCAACGCCGAACGCTTCGTGACACCGGCGTTGAAAGAGCTGGAGGAGAAAATCCTCGGGGCGGAGGAGCGCATCGGGGAGATCGAGGGAAGGATCTACGCGGATCTGCTCAAGGAGCTTGGCCTCGCGGCCGACCGTTCCGCGAGGACGGCGGCCGCGGTCGCGGAGCTCGACCTTCACGCGACCTTCGCCGAGGTGGCCGCCTCGAGCCGCTGGACGCGCCCGAAGCTCTCCGGACAACGCCGGCTGGCAATCGTCGAAGGGCGGCATCCGATCGTGGAGGCCCTCCGGCGCGAGGAGCCCTTCGTGCCCAACGACTGCGAGCTCTCCGCCGAGAAGCGAATCCTCCTGGTGACCGGGCCCAACATGGGCGGGAAGTCCACCTATCTGCGGCAGGTCGCGACCTGCGTGCTCCTGGCGCAGGCGGGATCCTTCGTGCCGGCTGCCCGCGCGGAGATGCCGATCGTGGATCGGATCTTCACGCGCGTGGGCGCCGCCGATCACCTCTCCCGGGGCGAGTCCACGTTCATGGTCGAGATGCTCGAGGCGGCCGCGATCCTGCGCGAGGCGACGGAGCGAAGCCTCGTGATCCTCGACGAGGTCGGGCGCGGGACGTCCACGTTCGACGGGCTGTCCATTGCCTGGGCCCTGGTCGAGCACCTCCACGACACGCCCGAGAAGGGGGCCTTCGTCCTCTTCGCGACGCACTATCACGAGCTGACCGAGATCGCCCTCGTGCGGCCGGGTGTGGCCAACGCCACGATGGCCGTCAAGGAGTCCAACGGGAAGGTCGTGTTCCTCCGCAAGGTGATCGCCGGCTCGGCGGACAGGAGCTACGGCATCCACGTGGCGGAGCTGGCCGGCCTGCCGCGATCCGTGATCGAGCGCGCCCGGGAGATCCTCTCGAACCTCGAGAAGCAGGAGCTGGACGTCCAGGGGGCTCCCGTCCTCGCGCGCCACGAGGGAGAGAGCGCCGGGGAGGGGCAGATGCTTCTCTTCTCCGCTGCCGAGGAGCTCGTCCTCGACAAGCTGCGCCAGGTGGACGTGAACAACCTGACGCCCGTCTCGGCGCTGTCCCTCCTCGCCGCGCTGCAGGACCGTCTGAAGAGGCCCTAGAGAGCGGCATGCCCATCGCGATGAGAGCGTCGCGCCTGTTCGGCGTGGGCATCAGCGGGACCGCAATCACGGCGGAGGAGCGGGACATCCTCAACGCGCAACCCCCGTGGGCCGTCATCCTCTTCCGCCGCAACATCGAAAGCGTGGAGCAGATCCTGGATCTGACGGCGCGGATCCGCGAGCTGCCGGGGAGCCCGCGGATCTGCGTGGACCAGGAGGGAGGGCCGGTGGATCGGTTCCGGGATCTTCTCGGCCCTTCGATCTCCTTGCGTGAGGCGGCGGAGGCCGGCGTCGCCCGACGGGCGGGGGAGCTCGCCGGCGAGGCCTGCGCGAGACTCGGATTCGACGTGGACCTGGCTCCCGTCGTGGACCGGCTCCTGCCGGGAGCCTCGGAAAGAGTGTTGCGCGACCGCTGCGCCTCGAGCGATCCGGCGAAGGTCGCCCGCGTGGCCGGAGACTTCCTGGCGGGGATTCACGCGCGCGGAATCGGAGGGTGCGTGAAGCACTTCCCGGGACTGGGGCGCGCGGATCTGGACACGCACGCGGACCTGCCGCGGATCCCTGACGATCCGGAAGAGCAGGGGCGCGACCTGGCTCCCTTCTCGGACACGATGCCGTCCGCGCGCGCCGTCATGATTTCGCACGCGGCCGGGCCGGAGCGAGGGCCCGCGTCACTCTCGAGAGCGATCGCGACCGGTCTTCTTCGGGACGTCCTCGGCTTCCCGGGAGCGTCCTTCTCCGACGACCTCGAGATGGGCGCGCTGTCGGCGTTCGGGCCCCTTCCCGAGCGCTGCGCCGCCTCGGCGCTGGCCGGCTGCGATCTCCTCTTCGTGTGCAGCCGCATCGCCGAGTACCCGGATTGCGTCGAGGAAGTCGGCCGCGCGATCCCGCCCGCGAGACTCGCCGAGGCCGCGGGACGCCTGGAAGTTTACGCGCGGCACCTCGAGGACATCCGCCGCGCCGCCGCCATCCCGGAGCGCCCGCTCGCCGATCTCATCGCCGACGTCGCCGCCCTCCGCGGGTAGAGTCCAAAATCCAAGGTCCAAGGTCCAAAGTAGACGGGGTCGCACTCGCTCGCGGGGCCACCTTGGACCTTGGACCTTGGACCGCGCGGCGCGGCATCGCCGCGCTAGAACGGCACTTCGTCGTCGTAGGCCGGTGACTCCGCGACCTCGCTGACTTCGCGCGGGCCCGGTGCGGGAGCTTCTTCGCTTCGCGGTGCCGAATCGCCGCGCGAGCCGAGCATGACGACGTTGTTCGCCTTGATCTCCGTCCTGTATCGCTTCTGGCCGGTCTGGTCCTCCCAGCTCCGGGTCTGGAGGCTTCCTTCCACGTAGACCTGTTTCCCCTTGTGCAGGTATTCGCCGCAGATCTGCGCGAGCCTCTCCCACGCGACCACGTCGTGCCATTCCGTGCGTTCCTGCTTGGCCCCCGAGCTGTCCTTCCAGACCGTCTTGGTCGCGACCGAGAACCGGGCGAGCGACGTGCCCTGCGGCGTCGTCCGCAGCTCGGGGTCTTTCCCGAGGTTACCGATCAGGATGACCTTGTTGACGCTTCCCATGTGTTTCCGCCTCCTTTCACGTGATCGGGAGAATGATGAAACTCTATAACGGACAAATGACGTCCGAACCAGGAGGGATTTGCGGTTCGTGATTGGGGATTGGGGCTCGGGCGTGCCGTTGCCTTCAATCACAAATCACAAATCGCGAATCACAAATAGAATTCCGTCACTCATGGCGTCGCACGAGGAGCAGGAAACCCGGTCACGGCTTGTCCGTTCCGCTTCCGTCATCACGCCCCTGACTCTGCTCTCGCGGGTCACCGGCTACATCCGGGACAAGGCGATCGCCCTCATCCTCGGCGCCGGGACCCGTTCGGACGCGCTCCTGGTGGCCTGGCGCATCCCCAACATGCTCCGGGAAATCGTGGGTGAGGGGGCGATGTCCTCGGCCTTCATCCCCGTTTATGCCGAGGTCTCTCACGAGAGGAGCGAGGAGGAAGCGCGGGCCTTCGTCGGGAGGGCCCTCGGAACGTTCGCCCTGATCCTCGCTCTCCTCACGGTCGCGGGGATCCTCTGCTCGCCGCTCCTCGTGGATCTGCTCGCCCGGCAGTTCCGGGAGGATCCAGGGAAGTTCGCGCTGACCGTGACGCTCAACCGCTGGATCTTTCCGTACGTGTTCCTCGTCAGCCTCGCGGCTTTCTGTCAGGCCATTCTCAACTCCCGGCACCGCTTCGCCGTCGCGGCGGCCGCGCCGATCTTCCTGAACCTCGCGATGATCCTGGGCGCGGCGGTCCTGGCGCCGCGCCTGGCGGAACCGACGTACGGCCTGGCCGCCGGGGTGCTCCTCGGGGGAGTCCTGCAGATCGCCGTGCAGGTCCCCCAGCTCGCGCGGCTGCGGGCCGTGGGACGCCCGGCGCTGGGCTGGCGTGACCCGGCCGTGCGGTCGGTCCTCCTGCTCATGACGCCGCGCCTCTTCGCGTACGGCATCAACACGATCAACACGGTCATCTCCACCCGCTTCGCGGCGAGCCTCGGCAACGCGAACGTCTCGCACTTCTACTACGCGAATCGCCTGAAGGAGCTCGTCCTCGGCGGGTTCGCCGTCTCGCTCGCGACGGCGATCCTCCCGCTTCTCTCCCGGCAGGCCCTGTCGGAAGACCGCGGGCCGTTCAAGGACAACCTGGCGTTCGCGCTGCGCCTGCTCGTCTTCGTGACGATCCCCGCGAGCGTCGGGCTGATCGTGCTGAAGACTCCGATCGTGCGGGTCCTGTTCGAGGGGGGCCGGTTCGCCGCGGCCGACACGCGGGCCACCGCGGCGGCCCTGGCGACCCTGGCCGTCGGCCTTCTCTTCTTCGCGGGCGTCCGCGTCGTCGTCCCGGCCTTCTACGCCCTGAAGGACACGCGGATGCCGGTCGTCGCCGCGCTGGCGGACTGCGCGACGTTCATCCTCCTCTGCCTCCTCCTGACCCGGCCTATGGGATTGGCCGGAATCGGTCTCGCGGCTTCGGCGGCCGCCGGAGTCAACCTTGGCTTTCTTCTCCTCATCCTGCGCCGGCGCGAGGGGCGGCTGCACGGGAAGGAGATCTTCGTGTCGCTGTTGCGCGTTGCCGCGGCGGCCGCCGTCATGGGCATCGCGCTCGCGGCGGCCAATCGCTGGCTCGCCCTGGAGAACGCGCGGGGATGGACCGGGGCGATGCTGCTCCTCGGCGTGATCCTCGGCGCGGTGGGAATCTACTGGGCGGCGGCCTTCCTGGCCGGAGCGCCCGAGCCGTCCGAGCTCCGGGCGGTCGCGCTCCGGCGGCGCGCATGAGGCTCGTCGTCCAACGCGTGTCGAGCGCGCAGGTCCGAGTCAACGGCGAAACGGTCGGCCGGATCGGCCGCGGTCTTCTCGTCTTCTTGGGGGCCGAGAAGGGAGACGGCGCGCCGCAGGCGGAAGAAGGCGCGCGCAAGGTCGCGGGGCTCCGTGTCTTCGAAGACGCCGCGGGCAAGATGAATCTCGGGCTCTCGGACGTCGCCGGCGGCGTGCTCGCCGTTTCGCAGTTCACGCTGTCGGCGGATCTGTCGCGGGGCCGGCGACCCGGCTTCGAGAGGGCGCTCCCCTCCGCGGAGGCCCGGCCTCTCTACGACCTCTTCTGCCGGACGCTCGAGCTGCTCGGCGTCCCGCTCGCGACCGGCGTTTTCGGCGCGATGATGGAAGTCGAGCTCGTCAACGAAGGCCCCGCGACGTTCCTGCTCGAAGTGCCGCCCGGAGAGAGGGAGTGAGTTTCAGATTTCAAGTTCCAGGTTTCAGGTCGAGGAACGTGCTGAGACTTGAAAACTGAAACTTGAAACCACTCCTACGTGATCGTGATCGGGACGAGCGAGAAGCAGAGGAGGAACACTCCCAGACAGGCGAGCGCGAGCAGGGTGCGGCCGTAGTCGAGCGGCTCGTCGTCGTCCTCGACCGGAGGATGCCGGATCCCGACGAGGAGCGCCGTGATCAGCGCGAAGACCGCCCACGTCAGGCCGCGGAAGGCGCTCAAGGCGGCGAGTCCGATCACGATCAGGGAGATCAAAGGCTGACGGCGGCCGACCGCCGCCCGAAGCACGTGCCCGCCATCGAGTTGCCCGATCGGGAGAAGATTCAGGGCCGTGACGAGCAGGCCGAACCAGGCCGCCATGAAGACGGGATGCTCGTGCACCCGGAGGCTGGTGTAGAGCCCGGACCCGGTCCATTTTTGCGCCAGGCGGACCATCATGGGGTAATCGAAGAGGATGGTTCCGCTCTCCGCGGATCCCGAGGTCGGCTTGGCGCGCGTAACCCCGTACAAGAGGAAAGGGAGCGAGACGAGAAAGCCGGTTAGCGGCCCCGCGGCGCCGATGTCGATCAGCTCTTTCTTGCGGCGGATCGGCTCCTTGATGCGGATCAGAGCTCCGAAGGTTCCGATCAGGTTCAGAAGCGGGGAGGGGATGAAGTAGGGGAGGGTCGCAGCCAATCCGTAGTGGCGGCACATCGCGTAGTGCCCGAGCTCGTGCATGCCGAGGATGAGCAGGAGCGGAATCGAGAAAGGCAGGCCGTCGGCGAAGGCTCCCTTTCCGAGCATTCCTCCCCCTTCGGAAAAGGTTCCTCCCGCGACCGTCGTGGTGAAGAACGTGGCCGCCAGGAGCGCGAGATGGAAGAGGGGATGCTCGGCGAAACGAAACCGCCGCGGGCTCCAGCGGGGAGGCGGCCTCGGCGGCAGAGGGGCTGGGCTCCACCCGTTCTCCATGACGGGGGAGTTATCTCATGGACGAGGGTCTCGAGCCGTTATGCCTTTTCGCCGTCGGGGAGAAGGAACTTCGAGAGCAGCTTCGCCGCGGTCTCGGCCGCGTCGGCGAGGACCGCAAAATCCTCCTCGGGCATCGGCTCCCCGAGACGGTCCGCGTACAGGACCCCGGCGACGGCGTCGAGGACGCGGATCGGAAACACTCCGCAAGAGGGAGCTTCCCGGTCGAGCATCCCACGCAGCGCGAGGGAGAGGCGTTCGGACCGAAGAGGTCCGAAATGCGGCACTCCGGAGCGCGCCACTTCGGGCAGGACGGTCTCTTCGGCCGTCGGAACGCGGATGGAGGCGGCGATCTCCGGAGTCAGCCCCGGACCGCGCCCCGTCCAACCGCTGATCGCGCTCCTTCCCACACCGAGGACAAGCACCCGAGGGAACGTCGCGACCAGCTTGTCCACGACGGAGACAGCGATCCGCGCCCGATTGCGTGCCTCTCCGGGCTCGTCGCGCGGAACCGCCTGCGGACGCGCCGGCTCCGGCCGCGGCGCGGACGGGGGCGCAGGCGCGGGACGGGCCGCGGCCGCGAGGGAAACTCGATCCGTCTCGGACGGACCCTGCGGTACGGCGACCCTGGATGCCGCGCGCCTCTCCGGCATCACGACCGTCGAAGGTGAAAGCGATTTCGGCCCCGCGCTCGAAACCGACGAGGCCGAGCCGACCGGGGCGGGGCGTCTTGCCCGCTGCCGATCGGGCGCCGGAGAGATCCTGCCGCGATCGAATTTCTGTATCACCTCCCGAAAGGGTGCCGGGACGGGGCGTCCGTAGAATCTGTGAAACGCGAGGACAAGGGCGGCTTCGGTCGCGACGCCGGGTATCAGCCGCTTGCGGGAGACACTGGAGACCTCGTCGATCGTCGCGAGATCGGATGGGTTTCGGAAAGCGACCCGGAGTCCCGAGCCGTCAATGGCATAGGGGACCGCTCCCAGTCGCATGGCGTAGGCGGAGGAAAAGGTCCTCAAGGCCTCGGGGCTCGCCTTGGAGAGTTCCTCCCAGGTCACGGGCACGCAGCGATGTATTTTCGAGAGAGCGGCGAGCAGCGTGTCTTCCCCGAGAAGGTCCCAGTTGAAGAGGATGCTTCCCAGCCGGAACGTCTGACTCGTGGCGCGCTGGTATCCGAGGGCGCGGGCCAGCACCGCCTCCGAGACCGCGCCGTCGGCCACGAGAATTTGTCCAATCTGAGGTCTGTCCATTCTGACTCCTCCGCCGATTCAGGCCAGGTCGCGCAGATCCTTCCCGGGCTTGAATCGGATCGTGTTGCCGGGCGGGATCGTGACCTCGACGCCCGTCTTGGGATTGCGGCCGATGCCGCGCTTGCGACGCTTGACCTGAAAGACACCGAACCCTCGCAGCTCGATCCGGTCGCCGGCGCCGAGCGCCGATCGCATCGACTCGATGACCGTTTCGACGGCCGTCGCGGCCTTGGCGCGCGGTATTGCTGCAAGATCGACAACGAGGTCGACGATGTCGGCTTTGATCATCTCCCCTCCGAATCGCTGGAGATGATTATATCTCCCCCTTCTTCAATCGGATAGCATTGGCTAGCGCTTTCGAGGCCACCTCGCTGAGCCCTTGGACAAAAGTCATATCCGAGGTGGAAAAGGCGCCGGAGGTCGGAGAGGAAACGTAGAGAAAGGCCACAGGCCTCTGTCCGAGAAAAACCGCCTGCACGAGGCACTCCTCCGGCCACCCGCCCAGGGCGGCGGCCAGCCGTTGGTGGCATCGAAGCGATTGCAACGGGCCCATGTAATAACCGTGAGCCAGGCGCGCGTTCAGGAAGACCGACGGCTCCGTCCACGACACCGAAAACGACCGGAGGGCCGGCGTGTCGGCACCGGTCCCGACAGCGGCCCAGCCTGTGACCCCGCTCGAGCGGGAAGAAAAGACTGCGGCAATCGGAAAGCGAGGCACGAGGGACGCCAGGACGGCATCGGCGATCGAGTCCCGTTCCGTCGCCGCGAGCACCCGAGCGAAACCCGGCCCGGTCCAAGGCGGGAACGGCTCGGCCGGCGGCTCCTCCCGCTCCGTCTCGAAGACGGCGGCGTCGGAATCCTCGCTGTCCCCGACCGGCGCCGGTGGAGGACTCGAAATCTCGGCTTTGGAGCGGGATCGGCTGCCCGTCGTGTCCTCCCAGGGGATCTCCTCCGGCTCTCCGGAGCGCTCCGGTTCGGGTGGAGGAGCGATGAAGGGAGACCAGACGGCGGGAGGGAATCCTGAGGAGTTCCCGGGTGGCCGGGCTGGGCGCTCAGCGGGGTTGGAAGCGGGGAACTCGCGGACCGCGGACGGAGTCGTCTCAGCTGCCGGAGCCGGAGAGGAACCCGTCGTGGCCGGAGCTTCCCCGGTCTTCGCAAAGAATCCGGGGGCCGGAGACGGGGCGGACGCGCCCGGTGGAGCGACCTTCGAAAGGCGCGAGAGTTTCTCCGCCAGGATCGCATAGCGGGGCGTCCGGAGCTTGCCGTAGTACTTCTCGAGCGCCTGGTAGATTCGGGCCTCCGGCGCGACGCCGGCGAAGACCTTGCGGCCGGTGACGAAGACGAGCTCATCCAACGCCCGCAGGTCGTTCGGGTCGCGCAGCGCCATCCTGACGTAGCCTTCGCCGCACTCGTACGGAACCGCGTTGTGCTTGAGCGCAAGCCGCGCCGGGAGAACGGCAAGCGTCTCCGGCGGCAGAGCGGCAAGGGCGTTCCAGGGGACGTACCCGCAGCCTTGCTGGAGAGCCAGCGTCTTGCCGAGATCGTCCTCTCCGAGGGCCGCCCGCTCGAGCAGCAGAGTTCCGATCCGTCCACCGGCAAAGTTCTGGACCTCGAGCGCCCGGGAGAGTTGCGCTTCCGTGACAAGATCCGCCCGGACGAGAAGGTGGCCGATGCGCGTCTTCAAACTGGGAGTGAGTTTATCGCGCACTCGGGAGATTCGGGTGGCGGCGCCTTTCCACCCGGGACCTCCGGGGCAGGAACAAGCGCAACGTCGACGCGGTTGTCCTCGGAGGAACATGCCCGGACGCCCTGGAACGGACGGGCGTGCTAGATTGAAAAAAGTGAAATCGCGCCTCCTTGCAGCCCTGCTGGCCGCGTTGTGCGTGCCGGTCGTCCTCGCCTCGGACCCGATCCTGGAGGCGCGGAAGGTCTATCTGCGCGCCCGCGGCGCGGTCGGAGACGGCCGATACCGCGAAGCCCTCGATCTGTACCGGCGTGTCATCGAGCAGCTTCCCGACGACCCCGTCGTGCGATTCGAATACGCCCAGCTCCTGCGGGACTTAAACGTCGCCGACGAGGCCGGAAAGCAAGCCCGCGAAGCGGTGCGGCTGGATCCGTCCTTCTCGGAGGCGCGGCGGTTGCTCGGGTCCATCGAGCTCTCCGGTGCGGGCGCCGACCCCGTTCGCCTCGACAGAGCGATCGAGGAATTGAGAGAGGCCCACAAGCTCGCGCCCACCGACGTGGCGACGACGGCCTCGCTGGCGAGGGCCCTCCTCGAGCGCGGGCGTCCAGGCGAGGCCGCGACCCTCCTGGATGGGCTCCCGGAGGGGCGCAGTCAGCCCGGCCTCATGCGGCTGACGGCCGAGGCCCGCGGGAAGAGCGGCCGGTTCCGCGAGGCGGAGGCGACGTATCGAGAGCTCCTCGAGCTGGATCCGGGCGACCGGGAATCCCAGGCGGCCCTCGTGGACCTCTACGAGGACCAGGACCGCCTCGATGACGCCGTGGCCCAGCTCCAGGAGATGGAGAAGCGGGACCCGGAGAACGCCGCCATCGGGGAGCGGATCACGCTCGATTTCGCGCGCGCCGGCCGCTTCGGGGAGGCGGAGAAGCGCGCGCGGGACCAGGCCGCCCAGCGCCCGGAAAACCGGTCGATCCGGCGCCTTCTCGCCTCCGTCCTCTTCGAGAAGGCGGACGTCGCCGGCGGCGAGAAGATCCTGCAGGACCTCTTGAAGAGCGACCCGGAGGACGAGGCCGCCCGGCGGGCTCTCGCGGGAGAGCTGTTGCGGGAGCGCCGCTTCGCGCAGGCGCGGCCGCTCCTGGAGGAGTCCCTGCGCCGGGCGGGAACCGACCCGAAGAACGCCGGGGACCGGCAGTGGGCGCAGGTCGAGCTCGCCTATCTCTTCTACCTTCAGAAGGACTACGCGTCGGCCAGGAAGGTGCTCGAGCCGGCGGCCGTTTCCGGATCGGCCGTGAATCCCCGCGCGGTGCGCATCCTCCTCCTGATCGCGCGCGACACGGAGGATTTTGCCTATGGCCTCGCCCAGGCTCGAGCGGCCGCGGCGGCGGACAAGGAGAGCGCCGAGTGGATCGGTGCCATCGCCGAGTTCCAGTTCCGCGCCGGCGACCGGCGGACGGCGACGGAAGCGCTCGACCGCCTGGGTTCCTCGAAGGAGGTGGACCGCGTGCTTGCCGCGGCGGACGTGTACGCGCGCCTGAAGGAACATGCCTCGGCGGCTCGCCTGGCGCGGGACGCCGTCGCGCGGTTCCCGGAGAATCCGGAGGCGCTCTTCCGCCTGGGTTCGAGCCTCGAACGGGCGGGGAACTCCGCCGAAGCGGAGAAGGTCTTCTCCAGGCTCCTGGAGATGAGGCCCAACGACTCCGCCGCTCAGAACTACCTGGGCTACATGTGGGCCGACCGCGGGGAAAATCTGGAAAAGGCGCACGTGCTCCTCGAGAAGGCCGTGGGCCGCGAGCCCCGCAACGGCGCGTATCTGGACTCGCTCGGTTGGGTCTATTTCCGGTTGGGGAAGCTCGAGGCGGCGCAGCTGAACCTGCTCGAGGCCCACCGCCGGGAGCCCGACGACCCGACGATCGAGGAGCACCTGGGGGATCTCTCGGAACGGCAGGGCAACGTCACGCGAGCGGTGACGCACTGGGAGCGCGCGCTCAGCCTGAAGCCCGAAGAGCCGGAGAAGGTTCGCAAGAAGCTCGCGCGGTACGCTTCGCGGACCTCCGGCGTTCGCTGAGTCCGGGAAAGCCGCTTTGATTCGTGCTCGGCAATACACGATTGTCGCGAAGAGCCGCTCTTGCGTTCCCGGATCCAGAAGCCCCGGTCCAACATCCTTTCTCCTGCTTCTCACGCTCGTCGCCGCGCTGAGTCCCGCCTGCGCCGGACGCCGGCGCCCGGCGTTTGCGCCGGCCGCGAGAGAAGACGCCGAGCGCGCGATCGCGGCCTGGAGGGACTCGGTCGCCGGAGCGGATGCCCGCGGCCCCGCTCGTCTCCTCTATGAGGCCCGTGTCTCGCAGGGACCGATGCGCATGTCGGGCACGCTGGCCGTTCGGGAGGGACCGCGCTCTCTCGACGCGACGCTGGCGGGAGCGTTTGGAGATCCCGTCGCCCGCTATGCGGACGGCGCGCTCCGCGGCAACGGCGTGAAGCCGATCGCGATCGAGCCCGATGAGCTGCGGTGGCTTCTCGCCGGGGTCTGGAAAGGCTCCGGGATTCCCGAAGTGGCCGGCGTCGACGGCGAGGATGCGCTTCTGCGCTGGAGCGGCGCGCAGGAGGTCGAGGGAGTCATCGACGTCCCCCGAGCGCGATTCAAGTCTCTCAGGATCAAGCGCTCCGAGGGGGCGATCGCGGCCACGTACGCCGGCGAGGCTTCCGCCTGGCCGCGGAGGATCGACCTCGAGGACTTGAGATCCGGCAACACCCTGCGCCTCACCCTGATCGCAGCCGAACCGATCAATGATTAGCCGAGTGTCGAGAGTCGAAGGTCCGGGGCCGGCGTTGACCTCGAGCGTCTCGACTCCCGAAACCTGAGATGGTTTTCATCGCCGAAGCCCCGTCCAAGATCAACCGCGAGTTGCGGGTGGGTCCGCTGCGGACGGACGGCTATCACGAGATCCGATCGCGTCTCTGCTCGATCGACTTCTCGGACCGGCTCGAGGTGGAGGAGTCGGACCGTCTCGAGCTCTCCTGCTCGGGGATTCCGGTTCCTTGCGACGAGACGAACCTCGTCGCGCGCGCGGCGCGGGCGCTCGCGGATCGGCTCGGCGTCGCGACCGGCGCCCGGATCCGCCTGGAGAAGAGGGTCCCGGCGGGCGCGGGACTCGGCGGCGGAAGCGCGGACGCCGCGGTCACCCTCCTCTTGCTGTCGAAGCTCTGGAGGTCGCCCCTGCCGCGGGAGGAACTCTTGGACGTCGCCGCCCGCCTCGGCAGCGACGTCCCGTTCTTCCTGCACGGAGGAGAGGCCGACGTGTCCGGCAGGGGAGAGCGCGTGACGCCGCTCGAGGATTCGCCCGCGGCGCGGCTTCACCTCTGGATTCCCCCGTTCTCCGTTTCGACGGCCCAGGTCTACGCAGCCCACGATCGGCGGAGCGGAGCGTCGGCCGCCATGCCCGACCGGCTGGAGGTCGAATCGACGCCGAATTTCCTGGGCCCCAATGACTTGGCATCCGCCGTGCTAGAAACAGAGAGGCGGATGGAGGATTACTTGCGGCTGGCCCGGCAGGCGGCTCCGGAGTCCGGGATCACCGGCTCCGGATCCACCCTGCTTCTCGTCGGTCTGAGCCCGGAACGGGAAGCGTGGCTCGAGCGGATTCGTCCCGAAGCAACGCTACGGCGGGTCCTGACCTTGAGCCGCGAAGAGTACAGACGCCGAACATCCGATTGAGGAGGCTCCCGTGGAAATCACCCAGGTCAAGGTGTTTCCGGTCGACGAGGAGAAACTGAAGGCCTACGTCTCGATCGTCCTGGACGACTGCTTCCTGGTGTCGGACTTGAAGGTCATCCATGGTCCGAATGGGCTCTTCATCTCGATGCCCTCGAAGAGGAAGAAGAACGGCGAATTCAAGGACATCGCCCACCCATTGAACCGCGAGACCCGCGAACAGATGGAGAAACGAATCCTCCAGGAATACGAGCGCACCCGGGCGCAGGCCCCCGCGCCGCCGCCTTCCGAGCCCACCGCCGAGCCCTCCGAAGTCGCTTGAACCCCCGGCGTCGGTCACCCGGTTCCTTCCAGCCCCCGGGAGCTCGCGCGCAGAGAGGGACCAGGCTCGCGGCCGAGGCCGCGACCGGCCGAGCCGCGAGCCGGTGCGCCGCCGGCGCAGGTCCCGAACGGAGCGTGAGCGACGTGTTGGCTGGGGCGGGAGGACTCGAACCTCCAGATGCCGGCTCCAAAGGCCGGTGCCTTACCAATTTGGCGACGCCCCAAGCGCTTTCGGCGGGATCAGAATACCGCTTTTCACCAAACGTCACCGTGTTCCGGGGTCCCTCCGGTCCGGCGAGCACGACGCTTTCGAAGGAGTGATTGGATAGAATCGCGCTCGCTTGACTTCGAACTTCTCCTACGGCGAACTGAAGATCTTCTCGGGGCGGGCGCACCCGGCGCTCGCGCAGGAGATCTGCGAGTACCTTCGCATTCCTCTCGGAGAGCTCACGCTTTACAACTTCTCCGACGGCGAGAACTACTGCCAGATCGACGAGAACGTGCGCGGGGCGGATGTCTTCGTCGTCCAGCCCACGTCGAGCCCGGTCAACGATCACGTCATGGAGCTCCTGATTCTCCTCGACGCGTTCCGGCGCTCCTCGGCGTCGCGGATCACGGCCGTCATGCCGTACTTCGGCTACGCGCGCCAGGACAAGAAGGACAAGCCTCGGGTCCCGATCGCCGCCAAGCTGATGGCGGACCTGCTCACGGCCTCGGGCGCGGACCGGATCCTGACGATGGATCTCCACACGGCCCAGATCCAGGGCTTCTTCAACATCCCGGTAGATCACCTCTTCGCGGCGCCGGTCCTGCTCGACGCGATCCGGGAATTGAACCTGGACGACCTCGTCATCGTCTCGCCCGACGTGGGCGGCGTCGCCCGCGCGCGGGCGATCGCGAAGCGTCTCGGGGCCTCGCTCGCCATCATCGACAAGCGGCGCACCGGCAAGAACGAGACCGAGGTCCTGAACGTCATCGGCGACGTGGAAGGCAGGAACGTCCTGATCCTGGACGACATCATCGACACGGCCGGCACGCTCGTCCAGGCCGAAGAGGCCCTGCGGGGCCAGGGGGCCCGGAAGACCTATGCGGCGGCCGTCCACCCCGTCCTCTCCGGGCCGGCCCTCGAGCGGATCGAGGCCTCGGGGATCGAGTCCCTGCTCGTGACGAACACGATCCCCCTGGACGCCGCTCTCGCGCGCTGCCCGAAGATCCGCTCCTTCACGATCGCGCCTCTGCTCGGAGAGGCCATCCAGCGCATCCACCAGGGCACTTCCGTTTCCTCCCTTTTCGTGTAGAATGCCCCGTTTTGCGTCCGCCTTCGCCAGCCCGAATTGGGCGGGCTCCGGCGGACCGGCGCGGGGAACGACAGTATGAAAACGATCGAGTTGCACGTCGAGAAACGCTCGACGATCGGAAAGAACGAGGCCCGCCGCGAACGGGCGAAGGGGAAGATTCCGGCAGTGCTGTACGGGTCCAAGAAGCCCACCATCCCGATCAGCGTGGACCGGAAGGCCTTGACCGACGCCTTCCGCGGGGGCGGGCAGGAGAACGCCATCTTCCTGCTGAAGCTCGCCGGAACCGACCAGGCCCGGCACGTGATGATCAAGCAGCTCCAGCAGGACCCCGTGTCCCGAAAGCCGCTTCACATCGACTTCGTCCGGATCGAGATGACCTCGAAGATCCGGGTGAAGGTCTCCATCGAGATCGTCGGCGTGGCGGTCGGCGTCAAGACCGAGGGGGGCATCCTCGATATCGTCACGCGCGACGTCGAGATCGAATGCCTGCCCGGGAACATCCCCAAGCACATGCCCGTGGACGTGACCGCGCTCTCGATCGGCGACGCCCTGCGCGTCTCCCAGCTGCTCGTCCCCGAGGGCGTGATGGTCGTGGATGATCCGGAGAAGGTCGTCGTGCACGTCACGCATCCGACGGCGGAGAAGGAGCCGGAGGTCGCGGCGGCCGAGGCGGCCCCCGAGATTACCGAGCCCGAAGTCCTGAAGAAGGGGAAGGCCGCGACCGAGGAGGAGGAGGAAGAAAAGGAGAAGGAGAAGTAAGAGCCTGCGCGCCATCGTCGGTCTCGGCAACCCGGGGGACCGCTACGAAAACACACGCCACAACGCGGGGTTCCGCGTGGTGGAGAAGTTGGCGGCGCAGGAAGGCATCAAGCTCCGCTCGCGGGAGTCGTTCTCGCGGGTCGGGCGGGGGACGATCGAGGGTGTCCGGGTTCTCCTCGTTCTTCCCCAGACCCTGATGAACGCCTCCGGCGAGGCGGTTTCCGCTCTTTGCAATTCCAATGGCATCGATCCGAAGGACGTCTGCGTCGTCCTGGACGAGGTTGCGCTCCCGGTCGGCACCCTGCGCCTGAGGGCGCGGGGCTCCTCCGGCGGCCACAACGGGATGGCTTCGGTCCTCTCGCTTCTGGGCACGGCCGAGATCCCGCGGCTCCGGCTGGGCGTTCGCGGCGAGCGCTACTCGCGGCGGCGCGACCTGGCCGACTACGTCCTCGAGCCGTTCGCGAAGGAGGACCGGGAGCCCTTCGAGCAGGCCGTGGAGCGGGCCGTCGAGGTCCTTCACGTCTGGCTCTCCGACGGGATCGATGCCGCGATGAAAAACGCGAATACGAAAAGTTCTTTGGAAGAATCGTAGCGGGGGACCCCGCGGTCCTCCAGACCCTGACCTTCCTCTCCGGGCTCCGCCTCGAGTCCGGATTGAAATCCACGAGGAGGAAACAATGAGGCTTTACGACATCGTCGTCCTGGTCACTCCCGATTTGAGCGAAGAAGAGGCCGTCAAGGTGACGGCCGACCATCGGAAGATCCTCGCCGACGGCGGCGCCACGCTCGTCAAGGACGAGTCGTGGGGCCGCCGGCGCCTCGCCTTCCCGATCCAGCGCAAGCGCGAGGCCTACTACCATCATTTCCAGGTCACGGCGGAGCCGGCCCTGATCGCGGAAACCGAGCGGCGGTTGAGGCTTTCCGACCAGGTATTGCGGCACCTGGCCGTCCGGGCCGACGAGGAGCAGAAGCGGTCGGCCAAGATGGCCGAACGGATCCGCAAGAAGGCGTTGAAGAGGCCGCCGCGCCCTGCCCCCGCGCTGGCGCCGGCGGCGGCCCCGTCCGCCGTGGCGCCGCCGGCCGGGACCGGCGAGCCGGAGAGGAGTGAGTCATGAGGAGCGTGCCGACCCGTTCCGGGGGTGGGAGAGGATCTTCGCGCGACCGCGACGGGAAGCCCACGACCCGGAAGAAGTTCTTCGTCCGGCGCCGGAAGGTCTGCAAGTTCTGCGCGGAGAAGCTCGAGTACGTGGACTGGAAGGACATCAAGCTTCTCCAGTCGTTCATTCCCGAGCGGGGCAAGATCCTGCCCCGGCGCATCTCCGGGACCTGCGCCCTTCACCAGCGCAAGCTCCAGACGGCGATCAAACGGGCGAGATCGATCGCCCTTCTGCCGTACGCGACCGACTAGGCGGACAGGACTCGGGACTCCGGACTCGGGAACCGATAGAACTCCCGTTCTCGACTTCGAGCGCAGGTCGACAGTGATGGTCACAGAACCCGAGGCGCAGGGAACGGGAGCTTCCCTTTCCGCGGGCCACGGCGGCGCCCGGGAGATGCTCGCGGCGGCGTTCGCCACGGCACTTCTCTTCGCGGCGTTCCTGGTGCTGCCGGTGGTGGGGGCGCTGGCGCTCCCTCTCCTGCCCGTCCCGGCGGTTCGCCTGGCGTTTCGCCGGGGAGGAGGCTCGGGCCTTGCCGCGGTTCTCCTGTCCTCGAGCCTCCTGCTCGGCATGGGATTGGCGACCGGCAGCGCGGCCGCGGCCGTCGGTGTCGTCCTCTTCGCCGGCCTCGCGACCGCTCTTCCCGTGCTTTTCGCCTCCGCGGTCCGGCGCGGAGCGGGATCTTCCCGGGCGTACCTCGGCCTCTGCGCGGCGGGGCTCGTTCTCCTGGCGGCCGGCCTGGGCGTTCGCTCGGCGGCCGGTGGAAAGACGATGCGCCAGGAGATCTCGGCCGCGTTCGACGAGATGGCCCCGGCGGCCGTTCAGTCCTACACGAAGGGCGGGATGGAGCCGGAGGCGGTTGCGAGGCTCAAGGCGACTCTTTCCGCCGCGCGCGACTTCTCCACCAGGTACTGGGCGGGCCTGCTCGGGATCTCCTGGATCCTCTCCTCGGCGATCGGCTTCTATCTCGGGGCCCGGCTTGCCCGTCCGGATCCTTCGGCCGAAGGAGCCCGGTTCGACGGGCTCTCCGTCCCTCCGGCGGTCGTGGTGCTCTTCGTGGCGGCGGGCGCGGGCGCGGCGCTTGCCCCGGATCCGCTCCGGGAGATCGCCGGGAACGCTCTGCTGCCCCTGTCGGCCTTGTATTTCCTGGCCGGTCTCTCTATCATCTGCCACTTCGCCCGGAAGTGGTTCCGAGCAAGAATTCTCCGCGTCGGCCTGTACGGCCTGGCTCTCTACTTTCCGATCAACGTCGGGGTGGGGCTTCTCGGCCTGTTCGACTGGTACGCGGATTTTCGCCATCGAGGCGAGAAAGCGTAGAGACGTCATGAAAGTGATCCTGGCCGACGACGTGCGCGGGTTGGGCAACCGGGGCGATACGGTCGCCGTCAAGCCGGGTTATGCCCGCAACTACCTCTTTCCGCAGGGTTTCGCGTACGAGGCCACTCCGGCCAACGTCCGGCGGCTCGGGGAGGAGAAGAAGAAATACGACGAGAAGACCCTCCATGAGAAAGTCGGCGCGGAGGCGGTCGCCAGCCGAATCGGAGGGATGACCGTCGTGATCACCAAGAAGGCGGGGGAGGGCGACACGCTCTACGGCTCGGTGACACCTTTGGAAATCGCCGATGCCCTGGCCGGGCGGGGCATTCAGGTGGACCGCCGCCGGATCGAGCTGGCCGAGCCGATCAAGCGCCTGGGCGAGCACCGGGTGCATGTCCGCCTCCACCGCGACGTCACGACGGAGCTCGTGGTCGACGTCCAGCCCATCGCGCCGGTAACAGCGTAACCGGCACCCAGGTCCAAGCCCCGGTTTGAAATCTTCTGGCCGCCGCTCGCGCAGCGAGCGCCTGCGGCCCCGTCCCTTCGCTTCGCTCAGGATGACAGGCTTGATTCCGGTCAGTTCGGTTTCGCGGGGACGGGTGTCGCCGGCGGTGATGCCGGCTCCGCCTCCTGGGCGTCCTCGGTCTTCTCTCCCTTCTTCGGAAGGTAGAAGGCCTTCTGGAGGGACCAGGGGAGCCTCGTGATCTCCTCCGAGCGCGAGTTCCATTCCTCGGTCGGCTGTGAGCCGGAGACGAACGCCTCCAGGATCGGATTCGGGCTCGACGACGTCGCCTTCAAACCCGTGTCGTAGTCCACGGCGGTGAAGACGATGTTGGGAGGAGGGTCGAAATCCGCCTTCGGGTCGATCCTCCCCTTCTCCTTCATTTTCTCCAGGATGCGCATCCAGACCGGAAGCGCGACTTTCGCGCCTTCCATGCCGGGACCGATGCTCACGGTCTTCATGTCGTTGCCGATCCAGACGCCGATGGTGTAGCGGGGCGTCATCCCGACGAACCACGCGTCGGTGAAGTCGCTCGTCGTGCCGGTCTTTCCGGCGATGTTCAACTGCAGCTTCGCCGCGGACGCGCCCGTGCCGCGCTGGGTCACCCCCTTGAGCATCTGGAGGAGCTGGAAACAGGCCTGCGGGCTGGCGACCTCGCGCGCGTCGGGATGAGTCTTCTCCAGGAGGTCGCCGTTGGCGTCGGTGATCCGCTCGAACGCGTACGGCGTGAAGGCGAGCCCCTGGTTGGCGAAGACGGAGTAGGCCGCGGTCATTTCTTCGAGCGTGACCTCGAAGGCGCCGAGCGCCAGGGAGGGGTAGGCCCGGAGCTTCTCGTGGATGCCCAGCCGCTGCGCCGCCTCGATGACGTGGGACAGGCCGACGAGCTGCGCCAGGCGCACGGTCGGGACGTTGATGGAGTGCTCCAGGGCCCGGCGCAGCGTGATGATGCCGCGAAATTTCTTGTCGTAGTTGCCCGGGCGGTAGGGGGGCTGCCGCGGGTCGATGACGATCGAGATCGGCCCGTCGAAGATCGTGTCGGACGGAGTGTAGCCGGCTTCCAGGGCGGCCAGATAGACGAACGGCTTGAACGTCGAGCCGGCCTGCCGCAGGGCCTGGACGGCCCGGTTGAACTTCGACTGCGTCCAGTCGTAGCCGCCCACCATGGCCCGGATCGCGCCGCTCGAATTCTCGAGGATCATGACGGAGCCCTGTTCTCGCGGCTCCTCCTCCAGGAGCAATGCGCCGCCGTCCTTCCCCTTCTGCAGCGTGACGGTCACCAGGTCCCCGGCCTTCAGGATCCGCGTGGCCTGTGCCGCTCCGGTCCAGGAGAAGCCCGACGCCCGGAGAGGAAGAGTCTTGCCGGCGATCCGGATCTCCGCCAGGGCCGGGGAGACGTCCATCACGACGCCGCGCGTCGTGTCCCCCTCGGTGAAGCGCGCGTTCTCCCACGACGGGTCGACGTAGCTCGTCAGGTCCGAATATCCCTCGGCGCGGAGGTTGCGGGGGTGGTGGAACCCGTGCCGCCGCGCGAGCCGCCGGAGCCCCCAACCCAGCGCCTCCTCGGAAAAAGCCTGGAGCTCCGGGTCGAGCGTCGACTCCACACGCAGGCCGCGGCGGTAGAGGTCCTTCTCCCCGTACGTCTTCTCCAGGTACTGCCGGATCTCCTCGCAGAAATAGGGAGCGACGACCGTCTCCTTCAGCGAAGGCGCGGAGGGGAGGGGCTCCGCGTCCGCGGCCTCCCGCTGGGCCTCGGTGATGTACCCCTCGGCGCGCATCCGGCGCAGCGCCGTCGAGCGCCGGCTCCGGGCGAGCGCGGGATTGCGGAAGGGGGACAGGTCCTCCGGGCGCTGGACGATGCCCGCCAGCAGCGCGGCCTCGGCGAGGCTCACGTTCTTCAGGCTCTTTCCGAAGTAGTAGCGGGAGGCGGCCTCGAACCCGTAGTTGCCGTGCCCGAGGTAGATCTCGTTCGCGTACATCGTCAGGATCTGGTCCTTCGAGTAGCGTCGCTCGATCTCGAAGGTCACGAAGTACTCGTTGATCTTCCGCGAGATCGTCTTGCGCGGCGAGAGGAAGATCCGGCGCGCGAGCTGCTGCGTCAGGGTGGAGCCGCCCTGCGCGTATCGCTGGCGCCTCACGTCGGAGACGACGGCCGAAACCGTGCGGAGGAGATCCACGCCGCTGTGCCGATAGAAGCTCTTGTCTTCGGTCGCGACGATCGCGTTGCGGACCACGACGGGAATGTCGCCGCGCGAGATCAGGATCCGCCGCTCGATGGCGTAGCGGGCGATCGTCGAGCCGTCGGTGGCCCGGATCTCCGTGATGATGTCGGGCCGGTACGTCTCCAGCTCCGAGACGCGCGGCACGCGAACCAGGCCCGTGGCCGCCGAGCCCACGAGGCCGCCCAGGGCGCCCGCCAGGAGGAGCGGTATCACGACGAAGAGCGTCCGGCGGCCCACGCTCCGATTGTACGCGTCCGCCCAGGGAGAAGGTTTCAGGTTCCAGGTTCCAGGTTCCAGGCCCCTCTTGAAACCTCAAACATGAAACCTGAAACGCGCTTCCCGTGCTATAAGCCGTGTCCTTGTGAGCTCCCCGATTCCGCCGGCGGTCCCGCCTCCCATCGAACCGGCAGGCGGAGGCTCCGGCTGGGGGAAGAAGCTCCTCATCGGCTGCGGCGTGGTCGTGCTCGTGGTGGCGGCCTGCCTGCTCGCCCTCATTCTGTACGTGCGCCATCGCCCGGAGACCATCACGGACGTGGTCATGAACCAGATCGAGTCGCATTACGCCCCGGACGTCACCGCCCGAGAGAAGCAGGATCTCCACGCGGCCTATGTGGACTTCCGCGCGGCTCTCAAGGAGCACCGGGTCTCGCGGGAGCCGCTCGAACGGATGCGGGCGACTCTCATGGTGAACGGCTCGCAGAAGGAATTCACGCGGGAACAGGTCCGCGAGCTCACCGATCTCTTCCGCCGGTCCGTGAGCTCACGAACGGAGCCCGGGACTTCCATCTCGCCGGTCCCTTCTCCCAGTCCTTCCCCGTGAGTCCGCGTCCCGGATCGAAGGAAAAGCCGGCGCGGCCTTCGCCGGTCTCCAAACCCGTCTCTTACAAGGAAGCCCAATCCGGCGCGGCCGGCCGGTTCCGGCTGCAGACGGAGTTCTCTCCTCAGGGAGACCAGCAACAGGCCATCGGCCGGCTCGTGGAAGGGTTGAACGAGGGGCGCCGCGACCAGGTGCTGCTCGGCGTGACGGGGTCGGGCAAGACGTTCACCGTCGCCAAGGTCATCGAGGCCGTCAACCGCCCGACACTCGTCCTGTCGCACAACAAGACGCTCGCGGCGCAGCTGTACCAGGAGTTTCGCTCCTTCTTCCCGGGCAACGCGGTCGAGTATTTCGTGTCGTACTACGACTACTACCAGCCCGAGGCGTACATCCCCCAGTCCGATACCTACATCGAGAAGGAGACCTCGAGGAACGAGGAGATCGACAAGCTGCGCCTGGCCGCCTCCAAGGCGCTCTTCGAGAGGCGCGACGTGATCGTCGTGGCGTCGGTCTCGTGCATCTACGGGCTGGGTTCTCCCGAGGCGTACTACGACATGCTGGCGTACCTGACGATCGGGGACCGCTCCGGGATGCCGGCCCTCCTGTCCCAGCTCGTCGAGATGCAGTACGAGCGGACGAACCTCGACCTGGCGCGCGGGAACTTCCGGGTCCGGGGAGACGTCGTCGAGATCCACCCCGCCTACGAAGACATGGGGGTGCGGGTCGAGTATTTCGGAGACGAGATCGAAAAGATCACGCGGACGGATCCTCTGCGGGGGACCGCGCTCGAGCGCCTGGACCGCGTCGCGCTCTATCCCCGCACGTTCTACGCGACGCCGCGCGAGACCCTGGACCGGGCCGTCGGGACGATCCGCCTGGAGCTCGACGAGCGGCTCGCGGAGCTGACGGCCGCCGGGCGCCTGCTCGAGGCGCAGCGCCTCCACCAGCGCACGATGTTCGATCTCGAGATGATCAAGGAGCTGGGGTACTGCAACGGCATCGAGAACTATTCCCGCCACCTCTCGGGGCGCCGGCCGGGAGAGCCGCCGCCGACGCTCATCGATTACTTCCCGAAGGACTTCCTCCTCGTCGTGGACGAGTCGCACGTGACCCTGCCGCAGGTGCGGGGGATGTACCACGGCGATCGCTCCCGCAAGCAGGTCCTCGTCGAGTACGGGTTCCGCCTCCCCTCGGCCCTGGACAACCGACCCCTGACGTACCCGGAGTTCGAGCAACGGCTGAACCAGATCCTCTACGTCAGCGCGACGCCCGCGGCGGAGGAGCTCGCCAAGACCGGCGGAGAGGTCGTCGAGCAGGTGATCCGGCCGACGGGTCTTCTCGACCCGGGAATCGAGGTGCGCCCCGTCAAGGGGCAGGTGGACGACCTGCTCGCCGTCGTCCGCGAAGCCGCCGAGCGCGGGGAGCGCGTCCTCGTGACGACGCTGACCAAGAGGATGGCGGAGGAGCTGACGACGTACTTTTCGGAAGTGGGGGTCCGCTGCCGATACCTCCACTCGGACATCGAGACGCTCGACCGCGTCAACATTCTGACGGACTTCCGCCGGGGCGTCTTCGACTGCCTGATCGGGATCAACCTGCTGCGGGAGGGGCTCGACCTCCCGGAGGTCGCGGTCGTCGCGATCCTCGACGCGGACAAGGAAGGCTTCCTGCGCAGCGAGACCTCGCTCATCCAGACCTCGGGCCGCGCCGCGAGGAACCTGCGCGGGCGCGTCCTCTTCTACGCCGACGCCGTCACCGATTCGATGCGGCGGGCGATCGAGGAGACGCAGCGCCGCCGGAAGATCCAGGAGACCTACAACCGGGAGCACGGCATCGAGCCCGCTTCGATCGTCAAGCAGATCAATTCTCCGTTGATGCGCCTCTCGAGCCTCGATTATCACGACGCGCTGATCGCGCCGCCGCCGCCCGACCTGCCCGACGGCGAGTCCCTGCGCCGCCGGATCGCCGACCTCGAGAAGGCGATGAAGGCCGCGGCGAAGGAGCTCGACTTCGAGCGCGCCGCCCGGCTGCGCGACGAGCTGCGGACCCTGCGCGAGCTGCAAATCTTCCGGTAGGGACGAAGACCAGTTTCAGGTTTCAAGGAGCCTGCGGGAGAAGCCTCCTGAAACCTGGAACCTGGAACCTGAAACCGCGCGGCCCGCAGGCCGCGCCTAGATCCAGTGACAGGCGCGGGCGAAGCCGGCCACGATGAGGAGGAAGGCGACCGCCGCGACGGCCAGCACCGCCGCGCTCTTTCGCTTGGGCAGAGGCTGTCGGGTGTAGAAGCCCGTCTGCCATCGTTCGATTTCCTTTCCGCACTTGGGGCAGACGGAATCGTTCGCGCCGACGGCCGCGTAACAGTACGGACATTCCTTCATTGACGCTCCAGCGGCGCTGATCATACTCACATTTCGATTTTGGGATTTCACATTTCGGACGAGATGCCGTGCCGGGCGGCGCCGCGGAGTCCAAGGGCCGGATTCCGGATTTGTGCGGCGCGTTACACTGATCGCCATGGCATCCGCCCGCAAGCCGCCCGAGGGTCTCCCGGACGCGCCGGGCGTCTATCTCTTCAAGGGAGCCCGAGGCCGGGTCCTCTACGTCGGCAAGGCCCTCTCCCTGAAGAAACGCGTCGCGTCCTATTTCTCGCACGACGCCAGGGACTCCAAGACGGAGGCGCTGCTCGGCGCCTACCGGGACATCGAGACGATCGGGACGAACACGGAGCTGGAGGCCCTGCTGCTGGAGAACGCTCTCATCAAGAAGCACCGCCCGCGGTACAACGTCTGCCTCCGGGACGACAAGACCTACCCGTACGTGAAGATCACGACGGGGGAGCCGTGGCCCCGCGCCCTGGTGACGCGGCGCGTGCTGGAGGACGGCCACTCCTACTTCGGGCCGTTCTGGGGAGGGCTCGCGCGGCGGATCATGCGGATGATCACCCGCCACTTCCAGATCCGCACCTGCGCGATCGAGATCGACGGCAAGCTCCCGCGCCCCTGCCTCTATTACGACCTGCATGCCTGCCTGGGACCGTGCGTGGCCGGCCTGACGACGAAGTCCGCCTACGACGAGGCGGTGGCCGACGTGGTCCTCTTCCTCCAGGGGAGGAATCACGAGTTGCTGCCGCGGCTGGAAGAGAAGATGCTCGCCGCCTCCGGCCGGGAGAACTTCGAGATGGCCGCGGCGTACCGCGACGCGATCCGGACGGTCCAGGACGTGGCCGAGCGGCAGCTCGTGCAGTCGCTGAAGGGGGAGAGCGTGGACGCCTTCGGCTTCTTCGACGCGGGGGGCGACGTCTCGGTCTGCGCGCTCGTCGTGCGGGCCGGAGTTCTCCAGGATCGGCGGGAATTCTTCTTCGAGAAGTCCGAGGAGGTGGAGCCGGCCCGCTTCCTCGAGGCCTTCCTGACGCAGTTCTACGACGTCAACCCTTTTCTCCCCTCCGAGATCCACCTCCCGGTCGCGATTCCCGGCGGCGGGCTCCTGGAGGAGTTCCTCCTCTCGCGCCGCGGCGCCCGCGTCGTCGTGCGCGCGCCCCGGCGTGGCGCGGCCCGCGAACGGGTGGAGCTGGCGAATACGAACGCACAGCAGCGGCACCGGGTGCGGTTCCGCCGGGCCGGGGGAGAGGGCCAGCTCGCCCTGGAGCGCCTGGCGCGCGTCGTGGACCTGCCCGTGCCGCCCCGGAGAATCGAAGCCTTCGACATCTCGCACTTGCAGGGGACCGACAGCATCGCCTCGGTCGTCGTGTTCGAGGACGGGAAGCCCAGGAAATCCGACTACCGGCTCTTCGGGATCGCATCGCAGAGCCTGCTCGCGCCCGACGATTTTCGCAGCATGGCGGAAGCGGTGGAGCGCCGCTACCGCCGCATTCGCGACGAGGGCGGGGCGATGCCGGACCTCGTCGTCGTGGACGGCGGCCGCGGGCAGCTCCAGGCCGCGCTGACCGCCCTGGACCGGCTGGGCGTCGAGCTCCCGGCCATCGGACTGGCCAAGCGGGAGGAGGAGATCTGGCTGCCGGATCACCCGGAACCGGTCCGCCTCTCCGGCAACGACCCGGCCCTGAAGCTCGTCCAGCGCCTGCGCGACGAGGCGCACCGCTTCGCCATCACGCGCCACCGCGGACGGCGCGGCAAGCGCATGCGTGAGACGAGCCTGACGGACATCCCCGGCGTGGGCCCGACGCGGGCGCGGATCCTCCTGAGGCGATTCGGATCGCTCGCGGCGCTGGCGGCGGCCGATCGCGCGCAGATCGCGGAAGCCGTCGGCCCCTCGACGGCCCGCGCCGTCGCCGAATACCTGGTACAGGCCGGGGGTTTCCGCGAACCGCAAGGCCCCCCGCCCGAGTCGTCCGAACAGGTTTCCAGACACCGCAACGCATGAGAGGAGCGTTCGAGAGCGCCGGGGACATCCGGAGCGTGGATCTCCTCGCGGCCCTCGTCGCCCTCTGGCGCTCGAAGGCCGACGGTTCGCTGGAATTCTCACGGCCCGGAGCGACGGCCGGCTTCGGGTTGCGCGGCGGCGAGCTCGTCCTGTCGATCTCCTCCCAGCCCCAGTTCGAGACGGCGGCCATCCTGTCGCGCGCCGGCAAGCTCGACGCCGTGGCGCTCGAAAAACTGAAGGGACCCGCCGGAGGCGACGAGGCGATAGCCGCCCTGCAGGCGGGATTGATCTCCGTCCGGGAACTGCGTTGGGGACGGAAGATCCGCGCGATCGAGATCCTGTCGGACCTGCTCGGGTGGCTGGAGGGGGAATACTCCTACGACCCGGAGTCGAGGCCGGCTCCCGGAGACTGGACTCTCTCCGTCCCGCGTCTCGTGCTGGAGCTCTTCCTGCGCTCGCGCGACCGCACGCTCGTCGAGCATTACCTCGGCCCCTCCGACCTCCCCCTGCTGCGCGCCGCGGCGTTCGACGCGGAGTTCGAGACCTTCGGCCTGACTGCCGACGCCGGCTCGGTCGTCGCGCTGATCGACGGGCGGGCGAGCGCGGAGGAGATCGCGGAACGGGCCCCGGCCGAGGAGTTCGCGGTGTTGAAGCTCCTGGCCGCGCTGACGACGCTCGGACTCGCTCACCCGGCGGAGGCCGCGCCCGAACCGGAACGCCCGACAGAGTCCCCGACCCCGCCGGCAGCCCCGGAGCCGGTGGTCGAGCCGGGACCGGGCGAGTCAGTCCTTTCCGAGCCCGAAGAGAAACTCGAGCCGGAGAAGGAGGAGGAGAAGGGAAAGGCGAAGGAGGAGGAAAAAGAGGAGGAAACTCCGGCCCCGCCCGTCGAAGAACCGGCGAAAGAGCCCGAGAAGAAGCCGGCTCCCCCCGAGCGGGAAGAGGAGATTTCACCCGCGAAGTTTGAGGAGACCGCGGCGGGGACGCCCGTGTCGGGACCCGAGCCGGCATCCGATGGGGCGGCACCGCAGCCGCCTGTCCCGGAGGACATCCTGCCCGAGAGCCCTGTGCTCTCCATCTCCCTGGAACCGGTGGACGTGATCTTCGAACCCCGAATTCCGCCTGCCGAGGCGCCTCCCCTCGGCGACGAGAAGCGGCGCATGGGAGTTCCGCTCGCGGGACTTCTGGCCCTTCTCGTCGTCGCGGTGGCGGCCCTGGTGATCGCGCGGTCCCGCGGACCCTCCCGCGCGCGGTCCCTGGCCGCGACGCCGCTGCCGACCGCTCAGCCGACGGCGCAGGAGAGTCTCGTCTTCCCACCCGCCGAGACCGCCGTGCCCCTGTCCGCGCGCCGCACGCAGGCCGCGCTCCCGTCTCCCGCCGTGACCCGGCCGGCCGCCATGCCCACCCTTGCTCCGACCGCCGTTCCCAGGCCGACATCCCCGCCAACCCGGGTCCCGACGCTGCCGCCGACCAGGCCGCCGACGCAGCCACCCACACGCGTTCCGACTCGTGCCGAGCCCACGAAGCCGCCGACGCGGATCCCGACGCGGGCCGCGCCGAGTCCGGTCCCGACGAAGTCGCGACCGACCCGGCCGCCCACCAGGGTCCCGACGAAGCCCGAGCCGACGGCGCCGCCTCCCCGAGCCCGCCCGACGGCCGTGCCGACCACCGTGGCCGCGGCCGGGGGGGAGGCGACGCGGGCCGATTGGTTGGCTCGGGCCGAGCGGGACCGCAGGACTCTGTCGCGGCATCGCAACGTCCGCTACGCGGTGCAGCTGGAGCTTGCCTGCGAGCTCCCGACGCTCGCGAAGGCCTGGGACTGGGACAAGCCTTCCGGCACCCTCTGGCTTCTGACCACCTCTTTTCGCGGGCGGACCTGTTTCCGTGTGCTCTGGGGCAGGTTCGCCTCCCTGTCCGAGGCGAGGGACGCGAAGGGGCGGGTTCCCGGCTTCTTCGTGGCTCCCGGAAACCGCCCGATGGTCGTCTCCGTCCGCTAGCAGGCTTGCTGAAAAATGGATGCGGGCGTCGTGTCTGGCCTTTTGCAACGGGCGATGCTGAAGATGGCTTCTGACTTAGGGGAGTCTCCTTCTGGAATGGCATCGCGAGCAAAAGGCCAGCCACCGCAGGCGGTTGCGGCTTCGCGGCTCCTTGCATCCGGCCCCGCGGCGCTCGCGACGCCGCCCACACCCTTTTTCAGCAGCCTGCTGGAAGAGAGCGGGGCCGCCGCCGACCTCTGCTAATCTGAAAAGGACTCCAGAAGCCATGGAAGCGCGGGAAGCCGAATTTCAGGGATCGCTGGCGGCGACGCCGTTGCCGCAAGTCCTGCGGCGGATCTTTCTCCGCCGGATGAAGGGGACGCTGCGGCTCGTCCGGCGCGAGGAGACCCGAAACCTCTTCTTCGAGAACGGAGAGCTTCGGACCGCGACTTCCTCGAAGGAAGTCCAGAAGATCGGGGCGTTCCTGAAGCGCCGCGGCTGGGTGACGGACCGGGATCTCGCCTGGGCCCTCGAGACCGTCGCGCGGCAGGGGAGGGCCCGCCTCGGGAGAATCCTCATCGAGCGCGGCCTCGTCTCTCGCTCGGTGCTCCTGACCGAGATGAAGCGGCTGGTGGAGGAGATCGTTTTCTCGACCTTCGAGTGGGAGCACGGGGAGTACCGCTTCGAGCCGTCGTCGGGAAGATTGGATCCGGACGTCGCCCTGAGTCTCTCCACGGCGTCCATCATCGTCGAGGGGATCCGGCGTCTCCCCGAAAGCGACACCTTCCGCGACCGCCTGCCCGACGGAAAGCGGATTCTGGTTCTGGCCGAAGACCCCATGTCGCGCTACCAGTACCTTCCGTTGACTCCCCAGGAGGCCTTCCTTCTTTCCCGCGTGGATGGAACTCTCGATCTCGACTCGCTGCTCAAGCTCGGCGGGGCTTCCCGGGCCGCCGCCGCGAAGACGCTCTACGCTCTGGTGTCGTGCGGCATCGTGGAGTGGAGGAGCGAGCATTCCATCCTTCCGGCGGCCGCGGGACTCGAGCGCTTGAACGTCGAGGTCCAGTCGCAACCGGAGGGCGCCGCGATCCCGCCGGGCCATTCCGAGATGGTCCGCAACACCTACCGTAGGATCGATTGGCTCACCCACTACGAGCTGCTCGGCGTCGGCGGCGGGGCGAGCCCGGAGGAGATCCAACAGGCGTACTTCGAGAGGAGCCGGTCGTTCCACCCCGACCTGCGCCATCGCGCGGATCTGACCGACTGCGAGAAGGAGCTGTCCACCGTTTTCCAGCGCCTGAAGACGGCACACGACGCGCTTTCGGACCCGAAGACCCGGGCCGAGTACGACGCCAGCCTCGTCGCCCCCACCGATCTCGCGATCGACACCGCCTCGGATCCGCAGGTGCGCGTCGAGATGGCCAAGCGCAACTACGCGCGCGCGCGCCAGCTGATCGAGGAGAAGGACTTTCATCCCGCGATCGAGATGCTGCAGGAAGCCATTCACTTCGTTCCCGACAACGCGGAATACCGCTTCTGCCTGGGCCAGGTCGAGCTTCAGAACTCGAACTGGATCGACAGGGGGCTGGACAACCTGATGGAGGCCGCCCGGCTCGACCCGAAGCGGCAGCAGTATCTGCGGGAGGCGGCTCATGCCCTGCACGAGCACGGACGAGGCTCGGACGCTCTTCTCTTCGCGCGGCGGGCCGTCCATCTGGACCCCTCGCCCCAGAACCAGGCGCTCCTGAATCTGGTCCTGGATCAGGCGGAGAAAACCGGCGTGGCCCCCCCGCGCCCCGCCCCCTCCGCGCCCGCGGCCGAGCCGAAGCCCCCGCCGGAGGAGAAGAAGGAGCAGACCGGAATCCTGTCCCGATTCTTCCGGCACCGCTCGTGACGGCGGTCCTGACCGGCCTCGGACTCGCGGCGGCCGCCGGCTTGAACGCCTGGGCGGTCCTTCTCCTCTTCCACGGCCTGGTGCGTCTGCTGCCCCAGGATTTTCCCGGGCCCGTGACGGCGTTCCTGGCGAGCCCGTTCGTCTTCCAGCTCGCCCTCGTCCTCTTTCTCGCCGAGTTCATCATCGCCAAGATCCCGCTGGCGGACCGGGTCTGGGAGGCCGTTCACACACTCCTGAGGCCGATCGTGGGCGCCCTCCTGGCGCTCGCCGCCGTGGCCCTCCCGTCCTGGCCCGCGCGAGCCGGGGTCGCGCTCGCCGCGGCCGTCGTCACCCTCGGAACGCACGCCGCCAAGTCCACCACGCGGTTGACCTCGACAGCCGCCACCCGCGGATTCACGCAGTTCGCGCTCTCGCTGGCAGAGGACATCATCGCCGTGGCGCTGGCGATTCTCCTTTTCTTCCAACCCTGGTTCACGGCGCTGGTCCTCTCGGCGCTCCTCGTCCTCCTCCTGACGCACGGACCGCGGGTCCAGCACGCCCTCGCGGTTCTCTTCTTTCGCCTCCAGCACCCCAGAAGAAGGAATTTGTGATTCGTGATTTGTGATTTGTGATTGTCCGGAGCCCCAAGATCACCAATCACCAATCCCCAATCTCTTCCGATGCCCTACTTCCTGGATGGGAACAACCTGATCGGCAAGGCACGGGGGACCGCTCGGCCTTCGGAGGAGGACCGACAATCCCTGGTTTCCGAGATTGCGGACAGGCTGCGGACAACGCGCGCCCGGGCCGTTCTCTTCTTCGACGGTCCGGGTGAGAAGCGCACGTCGCTCGGAAGCCTGACGATCCGCGAGGCCGGAGCTGCCGGCGCCGACGAGGCTATCCTCCGGGAAATCGGACGGGCGCGAGCTCCCGCCGAGATCACGGTTGTGACAGAAGACCGCGAACTTGCCCGGCGCGCGCGCGACAGCGGCGCGGCGACGTTATCGCCCGACGACTTCTGGAAGCGCTTCGGAGTCGGACGGAGCGCCTCGTCCCGGGACGAGGCCGGGAAGGTGGACGTCGAGGACTGGCTCAAGTTCTTTGGAGACGAGAAGAACCGTCAGTGACTTCGGTATGCGGTGAGAACCGAGCACCGGCAGTTCATGAGGTGTCCTGCTCTCCGTGCCTCACCGTTCTCTCCTGCTGGCCGTGTGCTAGAGTCTTCGCGGCTCCGAGCGGGCCACGCGATCGCCCCGAGCAATCGGGGAGGAAAGTCCGAACTCCGAACGGGCGGCATGCCGGGTAACACCCGGTCGCGGCAACGCGAAGGAAAGTGCCACAGAAAACAAACCGCCTTCCGACTCCCTCCGGGACCGGACGGCAAGGGTGAAACGGTGCGGTAAGAGCGCACCGCCCCGACGGCAACGGAGGGGGCACGGCAAACCCCATGCGGAGCAAGGCCAAATAGGGAGATGGAGGGCGCCCGTCCCGCCCCGCCTCGCGCGGGACATCTCCGGGTCGGCTGCTCGAGCCCGGGGGTGACTCCGGGCCCAGAGGAATGATCGCGACCCGGGCAACCGGGACAGAATTCGGCTTATCGGCCCGCTCGGGGCCCTTCTTTCGCCTTGCGAAAGAAGGGCGGTTTCAGGTTTCAGGTCCGGCTCGCCGGGGGCTACACTTCTGAACATTGGATGACGTGAACTGCCCGCGGCGCCTTCGGCCCGGCGCGACGATCGGCGTCGCGGCCGTGTCGGGTCCGGTGGAACCGGAGAGGCTCGAACGGGGAGTGGCGAGCCTTCGAGCGCGCGGATACAAAGTCGCGGAGGCCTCCAACCTCCGCGCGATGCGGGGGTTTCTCGCCGGCAGCGACCGACAGCGGGCTGCCGGCTACCGGGAATTGCTCTGCGATGCCTCGGTGGACGCGATCTTCTTCGCGCGGGGAGGGTACGGCGCGTCGCGCATCCTGCGGCTCCTCGACGTGGAAGAGACGCGCGCGAACCCGAAGATCCACCTGGGTGGCTCGGATCTGACGGCGCTCTTTGCCTGGATCCATCGCCACTCGGGACTCGTGACATTCTACGGGCCCATGGTCGCAGTCGAGATGGGGTCAGAGCGTGCGGATTTTGGCTGGGAGGCGGTGCTGCGCGGCGATCCGCTCGCGCCTCATGCGATCGCCGCCGAGGATGTCGTCACTCCCGGCGGCGCCGAGGGGGTCGTCGTCGGAGGGTGCCTGTCGCTCCTCGCCTCCCTGTGCGGAACGCCGGAGGCCGTTCGCGGCGACGGCGCGATCCTCTTCTGGGAGGACACGGGAGAAGACGCGTACCGGATCGACCGGATGTTGACCCAACTCGAGCGCTCCGGTACATTCGACCGACTGCGAGGCATGGTGATCGGCTCGGTCGTGCCGCGGCGGGATGGAGAGTCGTCCGAAACGGCGCGCTCGTATCTCGTCCAGCGGTTTTCCGGATCACCGTTTCCCGTCGCCCTGGGCCTCGCGGCCGGCCATCTCGCGAATCCCCGAACGCTGCCGCTCGGAGTCTCCGCGCGGCTCGACCTCGAGAAGACGCCCGGCCTCTTCTTCACCGGAACGGCCCTCCGATGAGCGTGGTGTCGCGGCCGGCGGCCGAAAGGGATGTGCTCTCGCGCCATCTCGTTTCCTTCCCGGCGGGCTCGAAGATCTACGCGGAAGGCGGGGTGGGAACGGAGATGTATGCCGTCCGCTCGGGCGAGGTGCAGCTGACGCGGATGATCGCCGGGAAGAAGAGGGTGCTCGCGCGGCTCGGGAAGGGGGACTTCTTCGGCGAGGGGAGCGTCCTCGAGAACCGGCCGCGCCGGTCCACGGCCCGCGCGCGCACCGACGTCGAGCTCATCCGCGTCAACGGCGCGGAGCTCGAATCGATGCTCCGCAACAGCCCCGAGATCGCGATCCGGATGATGCGCGATCTGTCGCGCCGGCTCCGGGAAACGTCCGCCGCCTACGAGGGAGCGCTGGCGCGGCGGGTCCCCGGCCCGGCCAATAGCGGCCTCCGCCGCCGGGCTTCGGAGGCCGCTTTCGACGCGGATTCGCGTCTCTGCCATCTCGTCTCTTCCGACGGCGAGAGACGCTTTCCCCTCAATCGCGACGGGGACACGGCGGTGGGACGGGCCGATCGGTTCGCCCAGACGCTGCCTGACGTGGACCTGACACTCCTCGATTCCGAGCACTCCGTTTCGCCGTGCCACGCGCGCCTCTACCGGATCGGGACGGCCTTCTACGTGATGGAAGAGCTCGGCGCCGCCCACGGGACGTTCGTGAACGACACGCGGCTGGCGACGGGCGTCCCGGCGGCGATCCACCACGGAGACGTCCTGAAGCTCGGCAGGGTGACCCTCACGTTTTGGAACCCATCGGCATAGAGGAACCTTCCGCCGCCCTGTCCGGAGGGGGGCGGGCGGCGCTGTCGCCGCGCGATCCCGTCGCGCGGATCCCCCGTCTCGGGCCGGCGCGGGCCGCGCGGCTCGCCGAGGAGGGAATCCGGACGGTCGGAGACTTCCTGCTCGCGCTTCCCTTCCGGTATGAGGACCGGCGGCAGTACGGCAGCGTCGCCACGCTCGCGGAGGGGCGGGCGTCCACGCTCCTGGTGCGCCTTCGCGGCGTCCGATCGGCCCGGATGCGGCGGGGAAGCCTTCGCATCGAAGGGATCGCCGACGACGGCACCGGGGCGGTGCGCGTTGTCTGGCACAACCGGTATCCCTCGTTTGTCCAGGCGGCTCAGTCGGGAAAGGCGCTCGTGCTCTACGGGACTTCGGTCGGGACGCCGGGCGGAGCGCTGCGCCTGGAGAACCCGGAAACGGAGTTCTTCGACTCGGGCGAAGAGGCCGATCCCCTCCACTCCGGGAGAATCGTCGGGATCTACCACCGCATCGCGGGGATCGCGCCGAGGGCCTGGCGCGTCCTCGCGCGGGCGGCGCTGGACCGGATCTCGCCGGCGTTCCAGGCGGCGAGCCTCCCGGCGGACCGGCTCCTGCGCGCCCTGGACGGAGCGCACTTCCCGGCGAGCTCGCGGGAAGCGGAGGCCTCGCGCCTCCTCCTCGCGCGGGAGGAGCTCCTCGTGCTCGCGGCCGCGATCGAGCAGAAGCGCGCCCGCCTGCGCGAGCGCCCCGGGATCGTCCTCGCCGCCGACAGGACGGTGCGCGAGGCGGCGAAGAAGGCGCTGCCCTTCCGGCTGACGGGAGCCCAGAAGCGCGCGCTGCGTGAGATCTCGGCCGACCTCTCCTCCGGACGGGCGATGGCCCGCCTGCTCCAGGGCGACGTCGGCAGCGGGAAGACGGTCGTGGCCGGCCTCGCTTTTCTGCTGGCCGCGAAGAACGGCGTGCAGGGCGCTCTCATGGCCCCCACGGAGATCCTGGCGGAGCAGCACGCGGCGAGTCTCGCTTCCTGGCTGGAAGGGGCCGGAGTTCGCCTGGGACTCCTGACAGGCCGCGCCCGCGGCCGCGCGCGCCGGGCCCTCCTCGACGCCCTCGCCTCGGGAGAGCTGGACCTGCTCGTCGGGACGCATGCCCTGATCGAGAACCCCGTGAAATTCCGGCGGCTGGGCCTCGTCGTCGTGGACGAGCAGCACCGCTTCGGCGTCGCGCACCGCGCGCGGCTCTTCCGCAAGGGGGAATCTCCGCACGTGCTCGTCATGACCGCGACGCCCATCCCGCGGTCCCTCGCCTGGGCGATCTACGGCGAGCTGGACGTCTCGGTCCTGGACGAGAAGCCGCCGGGGCGGTCGGCCGTCGTGACCCGGGTGCGGGAGGAGGGGAAACGGGATCGCGTCTACCGGTTCGCCGCGGAACGGGTGCGGGCGGGGGAGCGCGTCTACGTCGTCGTGCCGGCGATCACGGAGGGGCCCCGCGAGGTCGCGGCGACGCGGGAGACCGCGGAGCGGATCGCCGCCGCCGCGCCCGGGGTCGCCATCGGGACGCTGCACGGCCGCATGCGGCCGGAGGAGCGGACGCGCGTCCTCGCGGATTTCGCGGCCGGCCGGGTCGGCATCCTGGTCGCGACGACCGTCGTGGAGGTCGGCGTGGACGTTCCGCAGGCGACCCTCATGGTGGTCGAGAATGCCGAGGTCTTCGGCCTGGCGCAGCTCCACCAGCTCCGGGGCCGCGTCGGTCGCAGCGCCCTGCCTTCCTGGTGCGCCCTGATCGTGGGATCGCGAGCGGGAGAGGAGGCCAGAAACCGTCTCTCCATCCTGGAGAGCACCTCGGACGGGTTTCTGATCGCCGAGAAGGACCTCGAATCCCGCGGGCCGGGAGACCTGCTCGGCAGCCGGCAATCCGGCCTCCCCGCCATGCGCGTGGCCGATCCCGTCAAGGACCTGGGACGGCTCGGCGAAGCGCGTCGCGAGGTCTCGGAGCGCCTCGCCAGAGGAGAGACGATCGCCAGCGACCTGTTCGGATACCCGTGAAGAATCGGGTGATCGGGTGATCGGGTGATCGAGCCATCGGGTGATCTCCCCGGGGCTTCAATCACCCGATCACAGGATCGCAGATCACCCGATTCCAGGTTGCCGCCGTGATATTGAATAGGGAAAGAGGAGACTCAAATTGAAGGTCCTGGTCACGGGCGGGACGGGGTTTGTCGGAACTCACGTCGTCAACGCTCTTCTCCGGCGCGGCCACGCCGTCGCGGTCCTGGCGCGGGAGCCGGCTCGGGCGCACAACCGCTACAACAAGCCGGTGGAGATCGCGGCGGGGAACGTCCTCGACCCCACGAGCCTCGCGCGGGCCCTCGCCGGGCGGGACGCGGTCGCTCACCTGGTCGGGATCATCGCTGAGAGAGGGGAACAGACCTTCGACCGGATGCATCGCCAGGCGGTGGAGACCGTCCTCGGCGCGGCGAGCGCGTCCGGTGTCCGGCGCCTCCTGCACATGAGCGCGATGGGGTCGGCGGCGGACTCGCCGTCGGCGTACGGGCGCTCCAAGGCCGCGGGGGAAAAGGCCGTCCGCGACTCCGGCCTGGATTGGACGGTCTTGCGCCCGTCGATCATCTTCGGGCCGGGAGACGGCTTCGTCTCCCTCCTCGCGGGGATCGTCCGCGCCAATCCCGTCTTCATTCCGGTCGTCGGACCGGGGACGACCCGATTCATGCCGGTGTCCGTCTACGACGTGGCGCGCCTCTTCGCCGATTCGCTGGAGAAGCCGGAAACGGTCGGGGGCGTCTTCGAGGTGGGCGGCCCGGAGACCTTCACGTTGAACGAGATCTATCGCGAGGTCGCGTCGGCCGTCGGAAGGCCCCGCAAGCCCCTCGTTCACCTTCCGCTCTGGTGGGGGAGATTCCTGGCCGGGCGGTTCGAGTGGCTCGCGCGCAAGGGCTGGATCGACGCCCCTCCGCTGACCCGCGACCAGTTGAAGAGCCTCGAGCGCGACAACGTGGGAGAGACCTCCCGGACCGTCGCCGTCTTCGGCGGCGACTGGCGCGAGTTCCGTTCCGGGATCCGCGAGTACCTTGCCGGTTCCCGCAGGCACGACCCGAAGTTCGGCCTGGGATCCGAAGCGGACCTGGAGGCAGTCCGCGTGCTCAGGATCCGCTAGGGGGGGGCTTTGCCCGGCGCGGGGCCGGGTCAGGCGCCGCCGGCGGGCGGGCCCTTGCGCAGGTGAATCGTGCCGGAGTGGGTCTGCACGACGACCTTCGGACCGCCGCCGTTCAGGGCACCGGAGGCCCGCTGCGAGTCGTGCCGGCGGGTCACGCCGATCTCGGGGAAGTCGGAACGGATCATCGTTTCCTGCGGATCACCGTCCCGGACCTCGAGCGACACTTCGCCGCGAAAGTCGGAGGGGAGTGTCAGGGTCACGTCGCCGCCCGAATCTCGGATCGAGACGCCGCCCCGGGCCTCCCGCGCCACGATCGCCACGCGAACGTCCCCTCCACCGGTGTGCGCCTCGACGCCTCCCCGGACCGACGGCAGGATGATGTCTCCCCCCCCGGTGCGGGCGCCCACCGAGGCGCCGACGCGCTCGACGCGGATGTCGCCGCCGGAGGTCTCCACGGAGATCGACCCTCCGACGGTCCCCGCGCGGATGTCACCGGCCAGCGTCTGCGCCTTCAGGTCCCCGCCGACCGGGCCGATCTGGATGTCGCCGCCGGAGGTCTTCAGGTCGGCGCCGGCCCCGGCCGACTCGACATGGATCTCTCCCGAGTTCGTCAGGATCTTCACGGTCCCGGTCACCCGCCCGATCCGGTAGGAGCCGCCGCCCGTCGTGGCCAGGAAGTCGCCGGAGACGTCTCCGCGGACGATCGGCTTTTCCCACTCTCCCGGTTCCAGCGCGATGACGGCCCGAGGCGAGGCGCGCACGACCGGCCTCGCCGTCCGGACATGGAGTTCCGGGACCGCCATTGCGAAGCGTTGCCGCTCGGGCACCAGGGCCCGGGCCTCGGATTCCTTCGTGCCGCTCGCGAGGACGGCGATCGTGCCGTTGAGGGTCGAGAGGCGCATCTTCCCGCCGCCCTGCCCGACGGATCCGCTGTAGGTGCGCGGGCTCTCGAAGACCCTCAGGCGCTTGAGCTCCCGTTTCGCCTCGCGGAGGGAGTCCCGCACTTCCACTTCCACCTCTTTCATGGACTCCTCGATCTCCTTGCGGAGAGCCTCCACGTCCACGACCACGTCTTCGCCGTCGTCGCGCACGATCACCCTCCGGGACGCGCGCGGCCGCGCGTCCGGAGGGCCCGGCGGCCGAGGCGGGGCCTCCGTCGCTTCCGGCGTCTCGCCCCGGACGGGCAGCGGAAAAGTCGAGACGATCGTTCCGTTCATCGTCGAGGCGTCCAGATCGAAGCGAGCGTTGCCGGCGAGTGTGAGGGTGATCGGGCCGTTGATCGTCTTCAGGTTCATCTCGGCGTCGGAGGGGAAGCTCTGGGCGGCGACGTTCACCTTTCCGTTGACGCTCTGCGCGGTGACCGACCCGACCGCCCCAAGCGCCGTGACGGCGCCGTTGACGGTCTGCAGGTCGAGGTCCGCGTCCACGCCGCCTTCGGCCCGCACGTCCCCGTTGACCGTGTGCAGGAGCGCGCGCACCCCCTTCGGAACCGTGATCTCGTACTGGGCCGTGATCTTGCAATCCTGGCACCGCATCTCGGCCCGACGCCTGCGCATGTCGAAGGTCGTGACGCCGCCGTGGTCCGCCCGGCGCCGGAAGGAGGAGGGCCATTCCGTGCTCAGCGTGTATTCGTCGTCGTTGCGAAACTGCAGGATCCGCGTTCCGCCGAGCGCTTCGTTCGCCTTCTCCTGGGTCGCGGCCGACGCCGTGATGGTCACGACCGCCGAGAGCTCGCGTCCCGGCTTCGCCACGATGTCGCCCGAGACATTCTCGATCCGGAGCGACGCGCCCGCGGCCAGGGTGGCGTTGAATCGTTCCGTCCGCTTCGCGGAGAAGGCCGCCTCGTCGGCGCGGGCGAGGGAGGCGGCGGACAGCAGGAGGATCCCGAGCGCGAGGAGGATCCAGAGGCCGGGCCAGTCGGGGCGCTCCTTGCGCGGATCGAACAACGGGGATCGCCTGTCTGATTTCATCATCCGGAGAGACGCTCCGGAGGCCTTCCGGTTACGCAACTCAGAACTCCATCGCCTTCAGCGCCGAGGCGGCCTTGGTCCGGACGAAGCCGTTCTCGGCCGGATCGAAGGCCTTCGCCCGCAGGGATTCGATCGTCCGGGCGTCGGGCGATTCCTTCGCCGCGGAGGCGAGAGCGTCCACCGCCACCAGGCGCACCGCCGGGTTCTTGTCGGCGTTCAGGGCGTCGAGGAAGGCGCTCCGAATCTCGGGGGTCATCGCGAAGCTCGCGAGCGCGTCGGCCGCCTTCTTGCGCACGCCCGGGTTGGGGTCCCGGCGAAGCGTCGACGTCAGGGCCCGCACGATGTCGGGCGATGTCGGGGCGACGCGGGATCCGTAGTGGGAGGAAACCTGCTCGATCGCCTGCGATTTCTCGCCGGCGGTCTGCGCCGAACGCGACACGAGGTAGGCGAGGAGCTTCGCCATCTCCGGGTCGTCGGGGCGCCCGAGGACGGTGCGACGGGCCTCGACGTCGAAGGACACCCCGATGCGTCCCTGCGGATCGGGCGGAGTGTAGGAGACGTTGGAAAGGCGGCTGTCCGGCTCCACGGGGGGAGCGGTGGCCGCCTTCGAGACCGCTGCGGCCCCGCCGGTCGGGGCGCCGATCTGCCGGGCCGCCCATGCGCCGCCGAAAACGGCCAGCGCCAGGCCGGCGGCATAGGCGAGGGGACGCGTCCAGCGCGGCCGGGGCCGGAAGGTCCGGATCCGCTGGCGGAGCATCTCGTCCTCCAGGAGAGCGAGCGACCGATCGCGGAACTCGGGAGTGACGGGGAAATCCGGGTCGTCTCCGAGCGCCTGCCAGGTCCGCTCGATTTCCTCCATCCCGCGGCGGCAGTCCGCGCAGCTCTCCCGGTGCGCCGCCAGCTCGCGGCGCGCCGGCTCCGGCGCCTGCCCGAGAAGTTCGTCGAGCGCGAGCGCGCTCAGTTCGCTGCATTCCATGAGGCTTCTCCTTCCAAAAACTGGATCTTCAAGGCTTCGACGGCCCGGAAAATCCGCGTCTTCACGGCGCCGACCGAGATCCCGAGGACGGCGGCGATCTCGGCGTAGGCCAGGCCGTGGTAGCGCGCGAGGACCAGCGCCTCGCGCTGCTCCTCCGAGAGGGTGGAGAGGGCTCGGCGCACGGCTTCCCGGCGCTGCCGGTCCCCGAGGATGGACTCGATGCCTTCTCCCTTGTGGACGGGCTCCGGCACGGCGTCGAGCGGCACGACGGTCGCCCGCCGGTCCCGCCGGCGGCGGTCGCGGCAGGCGTTGGCCGCGATGGCGAAGAGCCAGGAGGAGACCTCGGCTCTCCCGTCGTATTGATGCGCTCGTGAGATCACCTTGACGAACACCTCCTGTGTCACCTCTTCGGCCGTGTTCCGGTCCGACAGGAGCCGGGCGGCAAATCGGAGGAGAGCCGGCGCGTAGCGTTCGAAGAGCTCGCCCGCGCCGCCCGTGTCGCCGCGGGCAACCCGCTCGAGCAGGTTCCGGTCGGTCGCCCCCCCGAAATCGGCGCTCTTCATCTTCCGACCGGCACGACACTGTTGGAGACGCCGGAAGCCGGCGAAGGTTTCGCGGCCTTCTCAGGTCCTGGGCCCTGAGCCGGAACGACCAGACATCCTCCCGCGCTCCCTTCTCTCATGATCTCCGAAAAGCGGCGTCTCCGGCCGGGGCTCCGCGAAGAAGCCGATCCCTCCGGTGACGATGGCGCGGCGTCCTGCTCCGCCGGGGCGTCGGCGTCGCTTCCGGTATATTGGAGAACTTGACGCACAAAGCCATTGATTTCGGGATCCAGCTCGCGGTCATCCTCTTCGCCATCTCGTTCCACGAGTCGGCGCACGCCTGGTCCGCGCTCCAGTTCGGCGACACGACGGCGCGCGATCAGGGGCGGATCAGCTTGAACCCGATCCGGCACATCGATCCGTTCGGAAGCATCCTCCTCCCTCTCATCCTGTACATCTTCTCCGGCATGATCTTCGGCGCGGCCAAGCCGACGCCGGTCGACCTGCGCAACACCCGCAATCCCCGCCTCGCGAACCTCGTCGTCTCCGCGGCCGGCCCGGTCTCGAACCTCCTGCTCGCCGGAGTCGGGGTCGCCCTGCTCGTCCTCATCCGCCGCCTGGAGCCCCAGGCCATGATCGACCTCCTCGGGACTCTCCAGGGCAACGCCTTCACCCCCGGCATTCTGGCGCCGATCGCCTACCTCCTCTTCTTCTTCGCGATGGTCAACGTCAGCCTCGCCGTGTTCAACCTGATCCCGATCCCCCCGCTGGATGGAAGCGGGGTCCTGCTCTCGCTCGTGGGGCCCGGAATTCAGAGAGTCTATTCGGTGATCGCGCCCTTCGGATTCTTCATCCTGATCCTCCTCATCTCGACGCCCGTCCTCGGGAAGATCTTCCGGCCGATCCAGGGGATCGTCGTCTGGCTGATCTTCGGAGCCTGAGGCTTCGCGAACCGTGAGTTGCGACCTCTGATGGCCGACAACGAGGCGGAGCCGAGCGCCCTTCCCCCGGTCGCGACGGCGGCGTTCTCCGGGCCGCTCGACCTCCTGCTGCACCTGATCCGCGTCAACCAGGTGTCGATCACCGACATCCCGATCGCGAAGATCACGGAACAGTACACGGCGTATCTGGACGCGATGCAGGAGCTCGACCTCGACGTCGCGTCGGAGTACGTCGCGCTCGCGGCCGAGTTGATCTACATCAAGTCGCGGATGCTCCTGCCGCGTCCCCCGGGGGCGCCGGAGGAAGATCCGCGCCACGACCTCGCGCGGCGCCTGCTCGAGTACGAGCGCTTCAAGAGGATGGCCGAGTCGCTCCACGAGATCGACTCCCTCCGCGCCGGGCTCTGGCCCCGTCCGGAGATGCAGCTCCCCAAGGACGGCGAGAACGTCACGATGGAAGTCTCGCTCTTCGACCTGATCGAAGGCTTCCGCAAGGTCACCGAGCGGTACAGGCTCGGCCACCCGGCGGCCATGGAGATCCACCATCTTCGCTTCTCCGTCCGCGAGAAGATGGAGGAGCTGCTCGGAAGGCTGGACTCGGAGCGCACCCTCTCCCTCCTCGATTTCCTGGGGACGATGCGCTACCGGGCCGAGGCGGTGACCGCGTTTCTCGCGACCCTGGAGCTCATCCGGCTCGGTGTGGTGCGGGTGTTCCAGCCGGCGCCCTTCGGGGAGATCCACGCGACCCGCACGGACGTGCCGTTCTCCACCGAGCAGGTGCGGGATACTTATAGGTAGGTTTCAAGTTTCAGGTTCCAGGGTTCAGGAAGCCCCAGGGACAGCCTCCTGAAACCTGAAACCGGAAACCGGAAACAAGAACAGGGACGATGACCGAAGAACCGACGAACCCCGCGGGCGAGACTCAACCGCCGCGCCCTCGCGAGACGCGCTGGACGAAGATCCGCGCGGGACTCGAGGCCCTGCTCTTCTCCTCGCCGCGGCCGGTCCCGGAGAGGGAGATCGAGGACGCCCTCGAGGCGACGCGCGAGGCGGTCTCGGAGGCTCTCGAAGCGCTGCGGCAGGACGCGGAGGCGCCCGAGCGCGGGATCCGGATGGAGCTCGTGGCCGGAGGATGGCGCTACGTCACGCGGCCGGAGTTCGACTCGATGCTGCGCAAGTACCACGAGGTCAGCGAACGCAGCCGCCTCTCTCTGGCCGCCCTGGAGACGCTCGCGATCATCGCCTACCGGCAGCCGATCACGCTGCCGGAGATCCAGGAGGTGCGCGGAGTCAACTCCGCGAGCGTGGTCAACACCCTCTTCGAGAAGAAGCTCATCACCACGGCCGGTCGCAAGGCCGTCGTGGGGACTCCGTTCCTCTATCGCACGACGCCGGAGTTCCTGGTGCGGTTCGGTCTGAAGGAGATCGAGGAGCTCCCGCGTCCGGAGGAGCTGGCCGAGGACATGGCCGCGACCGTTGCGGACCCGCTGCCGCCGGAGCCGATGCCGGACCCGGTGAGGGCCCTGGAGCCGGACGAGGACGACGAGGACGACGAAGGCCGCGAGAACGGCGAAGACAGCGACGACGAGGACGAGGATTCGTGAGACCGACGCCGGTTCCCGTGCGGGTGCAGAAGATCCTGGCGCAGGCCGGGCTCGGGTCCCGCCGGGAGGCGGAGGAATGGATCCGGGAGGGCCGGGTCTTCATCAACGGGCGCGTCGCGAAGCTGGGAGACCGGGCGGACCCGGTCAAGGACGCCGTGCGCCTGGACGAGAAGCGCGTTCGCCCGCCGGCGGGTCCCAAGACCTACATCCTCTTGAACAAGCCGCGGGGCTATGTCACGACCGTCTCGGACCCTCAGAGCCGCGATACGGTCCTGGATCTCCTGCCGGGCGGCCTGCGGCGGGGGATCAAGCCGGTCGGTCGGTTGGACGTGCAGACCGAGGGCCTGCTCCTGCTGACCGACGACGGCGACCTCGCGCGGGACCTGACGAGCCCCTCGGCCGGCTGCCCCAAGGAATACCGGGTCAAGGTCTCGGGACGACCCGACGAGAAGGACCTCGATCGGCTGCGGCGAGGGATCTCGCTCGAGGGACGCCGCACGCGCCCGTCCACGATCGAGCGCGTCGCGACGACGGGCCGCGGCGCGGAGGGGAACTCGTGGTTCCGCGTGGTTCTCACGGAGGGCCGAAACCGGCAGATCCGCCGCATGTTCGAGCTGATCGGGCACCCGGTCTCGAAGCTCAAGCGGATCGCCATCGGGCCCGTCCGTGACGAGCGGCTGCCGGCCGGAGCCTATCGAAGCCTGTCGCCGCACGAGGTGGATCTCCTGAAAAGGAGCGTGCGGCCGGGGGAATCGGCGGTTGCCCGGCGCGGGGAGAGCGGGTCCTGAGCTCGCCGGTGATCGTCGCGATCGACGGTCCGTCCGCGGCGGGGAAGTCGACCGTCGCGAGGATGCTCGCCGCGCGGCTCGGTGTTCCGTACATCGACACCGGCGCCATGTACCGGGCGGTCGGGGTCGCCGCGCGGGAGAAGGGCATCGGCCTCCCGATCGCCGACGCCGGCGAGGTCGAGCGCCTCGCGGAATCGCTCTCGATCGAAATCGAGACCTCCGGGGGAGAGGTGCGGGTCTTCGTCAACGGCCGGGAGGTCACCGGCTCGATCCGGGAGCCGGAGATCTCGCGATACGCCTCGGCCGTCTCCGCGATCCCCGGGGTCCGACGGCGCCTCGTTACCCTGCAGCGCCGCCTCGCGGCCGAGCGGGGAGGGGTCATGGAGGGGAGGGACATCGGGACCAAGGTCTTCCCGGACACGCCCCACAAATTCTTTCTGACGGCCTCCCCGGAGATCCGCGCCCGACGCCGCGCCGCCGAGCTCGCCGATCGGGGCTCCCCCCAGCCCTATGAGGAGGTCCTGGCCGAAATGGAGCGGCGCGACAGGGACGATCGGACCCGCCGGGACTCCCCCCTGACCCACGACGAGACCTATGTCGTCGTGGACTCGACGGGGCTCGAGGCCTCCGAGGTTGCCTCCGATATCGAGCGCCGCGTGCTCGGCGCGAGTTGACTCAAAGCCGAGCGTCAACATACACTATATTTTTCGGTATCAAATACTTATGAGGGGGTAGTCCCTTTTTCATGACGGGAGAAAACGACAAAGGAGGCCGGCGAGCCGAACCGATGCAGACCGAAACCGAAGAGCAGGAGCTGACGGCCCAGGAGTACGAGCACCTGCTTGCCCAATACGAGAACTCCTTCAAGAATCTCCAGGAAGGCCAGATCATCCGCGGGCGCGTCCTGACGGTCACGCCGTCCGAGGTGATCGTGGACATCGGATACAAGTCGGAGGGAATCATCCCCGTCGCCGAGTTCACGGACTTCGCCGGGCACGTCCTGGTCAAGCCCGGAGACGCGGTGGACGTGCTTCTGGAACGCACCGAAGATCAGAACGGCTACGTCGTCCTCTCCAAGGACAAGGCCGAGAAGATGAAGGTGTGGGACGAAGTGGAGAAGTCCTACCGTTCCGGCTCGACCGTGCGGGGCCGCGTGATCGATCGGATCAAGGGGGGCCTCGCCGTGGACATCGGCGTCAAGGCCTTCCTGCCCGGCTCGCTCGTGGACGTCAAGCCGGTGAAGAACCTGGAGTCGCTGCGCGGCCGGGACCTCGATTTCAAGGTGATCTCGGTCGACAAGAAGCGCGGCAACATCGTCCTGTCGCGCAAGGCCGTCGTCGAGATCGAGCAGGAAGCGAAGAAGCGGGAGACGCTGCAGCTGCTGGAAGAGGGACGCGTCCTGCGGGGCACCGTCAAGAACCTGACCGACTACGGCGCCTTCGTGGACCTCGGCGGTCTCGACGGCCTCCTCCACGTTACCGACATGTCGTGGGGCCGCGTCAACCACCCCTCCGACATCGTGAAGGTCGGAGACGAGATCGACGTCGTCGTTCTGAAGTTCGACCGCGAGACCGAGCGCGTGTCGCTCGGCACCAAGCAGCTGACAGAGGACCCGTGGACGCACGTGCCCGACCGGTATCCGCCCGGGTCGCGGGTCACCGGCCGCATCACCAATGTCACCGATTACGGCGCGTTCGTCGAGCTCGAGGAGGGCGTCGAGGGGCTCGTCCACGTGTCGGAGATGTCCTGGTCGAAGAAGGTCAAGAATCCCGCGAAGGTCGTCTCGCCCGGGGACACGGTCGAGGCGATCGTGTCGGATGTGAATCGCGATTCCCGCCGGATCTCCCTGTCGCTCAAGGACACGCTGCCCGATCCGTGGGAAGGCGTCCTGGCGAAATACAAGGTCGGCGACTCGGTTTCCGGCAAGGTCCGAAACCTGACGGACTTCGGCGCGTTCGTCGAGATCGAGGAGGGCGTGGACGGCCTTGTCCACGTTTCCGATATGTCGTGGACTCGGCGCATCAAGCATCCTTCCGAAGTTCTGAAGAAGGGCGACGACGTCCAGGCGATCATCACGTCGATCGACCAGGAGAACCGCCGGATCTCTCTCTCGATCAAGGAATTCCAACCCAACGACTGGCAGACGTTCAAGCAGAAGCACCAGCCGGGAGACCTCGTCGACGGGACCGTGACGCGCCTGGCTGACTTCGGAGTCTTCGTCCAGATCGAGGGTCTCGTCGAGGGTCTGATGCACGTCTCGGAGACGGGGCTGCCGCGCGGCGAGAAACCGCAGGATCACTTCAAGGAAGGGGATCCGGTTCGCGCCCGCATCCTCCGCATCGACGACGCCGAGATGAAGGTCGGGCTGTCCGCGTCGAACCTCGAGGCGAGCCCCGAGCCGGAACCCGTGGCGGAGGCCTCCGCCCCCGAGCCCGAGACGGCACCGCCGGAGGCGCCGGCTGTGTCCGCGGCTGCTCCGGCCGAGGCGCCGGCGGAACCGTCGGAACCGGCAGCGGAGCCCGCCGCGAAGAAGAAGCGGACGCGCAAGAAGGCCAAGAGCGCGGGCTCCGAAACGTAATCCCTCGGGCAGTGATCGAGTCCCCGCCTCGCGGGGCGTGGAGATGGGTGCGATGACGAAAGCCGAGTTGATCGAGCGGGTCGCGGCGGCGACGGACGTCACGAAGAAGCAGGCCGAGGCCATCGTGGACACCGTTTTCGACGCGATCGTGCGCTCCCTGAGGGAAGGGGAGAAGATCGAGCTGCGCGGGTTCGGCTCGTTCCGCCTCCGGGATCGGGGTGCGCGGATGGGACGCAACCCCAAGACGGGAGTCAAGGTGGCGGTGCCCGCCAAGAAGATCCCCTATTTCAAGCCGGGCAAGGAACTGAAGGAGCTCATCAATCGCTAGGGCCGCAAATCCGGACATGCCGGACGTCCTCTTCGCTCCCTGGCGCTACGAGTACCTGGTGGCTGACAAAACGGGCGGCTGCATCTTCTGCGAGGCCGCGGCGTCGGCCGACGAAGGCGAATCGCTCGTCGTCTTCCGCGGCGAGAGGGTCTTCGTGCTCCTGAACCGCTACCCCTATACCAACGGCCACGTGATGGTGGCGCCGTATCGCCACGACGCCTGGCTGTCGAGCTCGGACGCGGAGACCCTGCGGGAGCTCATCGAGACGATCGCCCGCGCGGAGCGGATCCTCGTCTCCACCTACCATACCGACGGCCTGAACGTCGGCATCAACTTCGGCGCGGCGGCCGGCGCCGGCGTCGCCGGCCACTACCACGTCCACGTCGTTCCGCGCTGGAAGGGAGATACGAATTTCATGACCGTCACCGCGGGAATGCGGATCGTGCCCGAGGAGCTGCCGGCGACGCTCGCACGGCTCCGCCCTCTCTTCGCCGAGGTCAACCCATGAGCGAGTTCGCCGGCATGCCGCCGGCCCCCGCGCCGGAGCCGCCGCCGGCGACGGGGAGCACGGCGAAGGCCCTGGCGGCCGCGGCCCTGGCCTGGGTCTTCCCGGGGCTCGGTCACCTTTATCTCAGGCGGACGCGGACGGCGGTGCTCTATGCCGCGATCGTCACCGCGACGTTCCTGCTCGGCCTCTCTTTCCAGGGGCGCCTCTATTCGCCCGAGCCCGGACAGCCCCTCACGATCCTCGCCACGTTCGCGGTGTACGGCGCCGGCCTCCTGAATCTCGCGGCCCGCTTCCTTTCGACGAACCCCAACGGATCGATCCTCGCGGTGACCTACGAGTACGGCTGCGCCTATCTCCTGACGGCCGGTCTCATGAACCTCCTGCTGATGCTCGACGCCTACGACATCGCGGTCGGGAGAAAGCCGTGACGGCGCTCGCCCTGCTCGTCCCGGCCGATCACTTTGTGATCATGACGATCTACGCGCTGCTCATCTCCCTCTTCTTCGCGCTCCTGTGGCGCAACGAAAGGCGGGAGCGGGTGGCGCTCTTCGTCAAGCTGTTCCTGGCTCTCGTCGTGGGAGCGCTCGCCGTGGCCTGGCTCATGTATCCGTTCCCTTCGTGAAGGACGGGAGGCGGGAGGCGGAAGGCGGGAGGCGACGCTCCCGACCGGGTTCGGGCTCGCCCACCGCCCACCGAGTGCCGCCTCCCGGCTAGGACGTGTGCGGAATTGCCGGGTGTATTGACCGGGAAGGGGTCGATCCGGCGGCGCTGGACCGCGCGCTCGCGGCCCTGAACCGGCGGGGACCGGACGGCAGCGGAACCTGGACCAGTCCGGACCGCACGGTCATCCTGGGACACCGGAGGCTCGCAATCCTGGATCCGTCCTTTCGGGGCGAGGAGCCGTCGGTCTCGCCCGATGGGCGCTCGGCCTTCATCCACAACGGCGAGATCTACAACTTCCGCTCGTTGCGGGAGGACCTCGAATTTCGCGGAGAGGTCTTCGTCTCGGAGAGCGACGGGGAGGTCGCGCACCGCCTGCTGCGCAAGGAGGGCCCGGACGCCGTCGGGCGCCTCGAGGGGATGTTCGCCCTGGCGCTCTGGAACGAGGGGGAGCGGACGCTTCTGCTCGCGCGAGACCGCATCGGGATCAAGCCTCTCTACTACGCCCCCCTTCCCGGGGGGCTCGCGTTCGCTTCCGAGCCGAAGGCCCTTCTCCAGATGCCCGGAGTCGGCGCGCGCCTCGACCCGGACGCGCTCTCGGACTTTCTCGCGTACGGCTACGTCCCCTTCGACCGCTCGATCTTCCGTGGAATCCGGAAGCTCCCGCCGGCGCACCGCCTGACGTACGACGCGGGCACGGGCCGTCTCGAAGTGACGCCATTCTGGAGGCTCGAGCCCGGCCGGGTCCGCGACGACGTCGATGAGCTGCGCTGCCGCCTGGAGGAGGCCGTGGCCTCTCACCTCGTGTCGGATGTTCCGGTCGGAGCGTTTCTGTCCGGAGGCCTCGACTCGACGACGGTCGTCTCCCTCGCGGCTCCGCGGATCCGGGGCGCCTTCCCGACGTTCACGGCCGCCTACGGGGACGGCAACCTCGACGACATCCGATACGCCCGCGTCGCGGCGGAGGCGTTCGGGACGGAGCACCGGGAAGAGATCCTCGACGTTGGCGATCTCTCCACGACCCTGAACCGCGCGGCCGAGATCTACGACGAGCCGCTGTACGACTCGACGGCGCTCGCCGTCCTGGAGCTGTCCCGCCTCGCGCGGCGCTCCGTCAAGGTCGTTCTGACGGGAGACGGAGGGGACGAGATCTTCGGCGGGTATGGCTGGCACGAAACGGTGATGCGGTACGAGGCGATCCGGGAGAGGCTCGCGTTCCTGGGTCCGGTCCTCTCCGCCGCCCACCGCGCCGTCGCCGGGCCTCTCTCGGCGCTCCCGGCCGCGAGCCGGGCGGCAGGATCGGCGCGGCTCCTCGCGGGAGAGTTTCCCGACCGCTACTTTCCGGTCCGCGGTTTCTTCAACGCGGCGGAGCAGCGGCGCGTCCTGGGCCGGGCCCCCGACGACGCGGCCTGGCTCTTCCGGAAGTTCGACCGGCCGGACCTGCCGCTGCCCCGGAGGCTCCTCTACCTGGACATCCACACCTATCTCCCCGACAACAACCTGATGCTCGTGGACCGCTCCACGATGGCCGCGGGCCTCGAGGCCCGCGTTCCCCTCCTGGACCGGCGGCTCGTCGAGCACGCCTTCTCGCTCCCGCCCGGGCGCATCGTGCGCCCGGGAGCGACGAAGATCGCGTTTCGCGAGGCGATCCGCCCGTGGATTCCCGAGCCGATCCTGAGGCGGCCCAAGTCCGGCTTCTCCCCTCCGTTCAAGCGCTGGGTGGGGGGCGAGGGCCGCGAAGCCGCCTTCCGGATCCTCGAGGGGAGCGATCTTGCCGCCGACGGCGTCATCGACCCGCGAGGCGTTCGGACCCTCGTCGAGGCGGGCACGCAGCGCCGCCACGGGAAGCTGTGGCTCCTCCTGAACCTGGAGGTCTGGTACCGCCGCTGGATCCGGGGACGCGCTCCGAGCGCGGCGATCGGGCTGGCCGCCGTTCGCGCCTGAGGGCGGAACCCTCTCGATTCAGAAGAAGTCCCTGACGGCCGCGATCACGGTCGCGACGTCCGGGTCCGACAGGGTCGGGAACATCGGAAGCGAGAGGGTGGTGCGCGCGATGGCTTCCGCCTCCGGGAGGAAAGGAGGCGCGCCGCGCGGGGCCATCGCCGGCTGCAGGTGGCACGGAATCGGGTAATGGATGCCCGTCTCGACTCCGCGCGCCTTCAGGTGTTCGCGAAGCGCGCCGCGCGCGGCCGCGTCGCGGCAGCGCAAGGCGTAGAGGTGATAGACCCTCCGCGTGCCGGGCCGCTCGCCCGGGACGGTCAGGCCCGCGGTCCCGGAAAACGCCGCGTCGTATCGCGCGGCGATTGCGCGGCGCTTCGCGATGAAGTCTTCGAGGAGAGCGAGCTGGCGGCGGCCGATGGCCGCCTGGATGTCGTTGAAACGGAGGTTGTAGCCGATCTCGATGTGCCGGGACTTTTCGCTGCGTCCGTGGTCCCGCAGGAGCCGCACGCGGTCCGCGATCCGGGGATCGTCGGTCGTGACCATCCCGCCGTCTCCGAAGACCGTCAGGTTCTTGGAGGGATAGAAGGAGAAGCAGCCGGCCGTGCCGATGGAGCCGGCTTTTCGGGACGCGTGCAGGGCGCCGTGGGCCTGGCAGCAATCCTCGATGATCCAGAGACCGCGGTCGTGGGCGAGAGAGTGCAGGCCCTCCATGTCCGCCGCCCCCCCGTAGAGGTGAACGGGGACGATGCCGACGGTCTTTCCCGTCACGCGGCGGCGCGCGTCCGCGGGATCCATGCAGCCCGAGGCGTCGCTGTCCACGAAGACGGGGATCGCCCCGGCGTGGACAACTCCCTCGACGGTCGGGAAGGCCGTCATGGACGGCACGAGCACCTCGTCGCCCGGGACGACGCCCACCGCCTGCACGGCGAGCTGGATGGCCGCGGTGCCCTGCGACACGGCAACGGCGTGAGAGACGCCGATGTAGCCGGCAAACTCCGTCTCGAAGGCCTTGACCTCCGGGCCGAGGATGAACCGCCCGGAATCCACGACGTCGAGGATCGCCTGCTTCATCTCCGGAGTGACCGTGACGCGGGAGAGGGGGATCATGTTGCGGCTCGCCTCTCGCCCTCCGCCTCCCGCCTTCCGAGCTTCGACCGCTCCGGCGCAAACGGGAACCGGACCTCCCGCCGGCTCTCGATCGACTCGTAGATCGCCGTGATGACCTCGAGAGACCTGCGCCCTTCGTGGCCGTCCACGAAGGGCCGCTCGTCCCTTTCGATCGCGTGAAAGACGTCGCGGTAGTATTCGTGGTGCCCGAAGCCGTAGACATCCGGAGGGTTCGTCCTGTAACGCTCCAGCACCCCGGCGTCCTCGGCGGTCTCGTCGGCGAACTTCCAGACGGTCATCTCGTTCATCGCGAAGCCTCCCACCTCGACCGTCCCGTTCTCGCCCAGGATCGAGATGGAACCCTCCAGGTCCACCGGCCGCGCGGCCGTCGTGGCCTCGATGACGCCGAGCGCGCCGCTCGTGAAACGCAGCAGGGCGAGCCCGGTGTCCTCGGCCTCGATCGAGGCGAGACGCGTCGCCGCCATCGCCTTCACCGAGGCGACCTCGCCCATCATGGAGACGAGCATGTCCACGTGATGGGAAGCCTGGTTGGAGAAGACGCCGCCGTCCATGGCCCACGTCCCGCGCCAGGGAGCCTGGTCGTAGTAGTCCTGGCGCCGGCACCAGCGCACGCGCACGGCGCCGAGGACGAGCCTGCCGAACCGTCCCTCCCGCAGCGCCTCTCTCAGCTTCTTGATCGGAAGGTTGTAGCGGTTCTGCTTGACCACGAAGAGCCGGCTTCCGCTCTCTTCGCACGCCGCGATCATGGCGTCGGCGTCCGGGAGACGCAGCGCCATCGGCTTCTCGACGACGATGTTGGGAACGCCCAGGCGGCTGGCGGCGATCACGCCCTCGGCGTGCATCCCGGACGGGGTGCACACGGCGAGGAGGTCCGGGGATTCCGCAGCGATCATCGCGGAGAAGTCGGCGTACGCGCGCCCCCCGTGCCTGCGGGCATAGGTCTCCGCCTTGGACGGATCGGCGTCCGCCATGCCGACGAGCTCCGACTCCGGGCTCGACGCGAGAATGCGCGCGTGGCGATCCCCGATTCGCCCGCAGCCCAGGAGGGCGGCCCGCAACCGCGTCCCCGGGTCCCGAGTCCGGCTCATCCCGCGCGGTTATCTCATAACTTGAATTAGTCTGCTCCCCTTGAAACTCCTGATCTCCGCCGGCGAAGCCTCGGGGGACCAGCACGGGGCGCGGCTGCTGTCCGCCCTCCGGAAGAAGCGGCCGGATCTCCTCGCCTTCGGCATGGGGGGGCCGCGGCTGCGGGCGGAAGGGCTCTCGGCGCTCGTGCCCTCGGAGAGCCTTTCCGTTGTCGGCATCTCCGAAGTGCTCGAGAAGCTGCCGTCCCTGGTGCGAGCCCTGGGCGCGCTCGTGGCCGGCGCGCGGCGCGAGCGTCCCGATGCCGCGGTCCTGATCGACTTCCCGGACTTTCACGGATTCCTCGCTCGGCGGCTCGCCCGCCTCGGCATCCCGCTCATCTACTACGTCAGCCCGCAGGTCTGGGCCTGGCGGCGCGGGAGGGCGCGCGCCATCGCCCTCCGGGCGCGCCGCATCATCACGCTCTTCCCCTTCGAAGCCGAGATCTATCGGAGGCTCGGCGCCGATGCCGTGTGCGCCGGGCATCCGATCGTGGACGACGTGCGCGAGGGGCTGGAGAGGCCTTCCCCTCTTCCCCCCGCGACGCGCCGGCGGCTCCTGCTCCTGCCCGGCAGCCGCAGCGCGGAGCTGCGCCGGCACTGGCGGCCGATGTCGAGAGCGGCCGTGGCCCTGGCACGGCGCCTCGACCTCGACATCATCGCGGTCCGCGCGGCCGGACTACCGGAGGACCTCTTTCCGGGGGCCGCGGAGAACGGGATCACGCTGGCCGTCTCGGGAATGCACGCGATCCTCGCGACCGCCGACCTCGCCTTCGTCGCGTCCGGAACCGCGACGCTCGAAGCCGCCCTCTGCGGAACGCCCATGATCGTCGTCTACCGGACCTCTCGCGCGAGCTTCGCCGTCGGAAAGCTCCTCGTCCGCGTCCCCTGGATCTCCCTCGTCAACATCGTGGCGGGGGAGGAAGTCGTGCCGGAGCTGCTCCAGGAGGAGGTCAACGCGCAGCGGCTGGAGAGGGAGGGAGCGGCGCTCCTCGAATCTCCCGAGCGCCTTCGCCGGATGCGAGACGGCCTCGCTCGCGTGTCGGAGCGCCTGGGTCCGCCGGGCGGCAGCGAGCGGGCCGCCGACGCCGTCCTGCGGGTCCTGGATCCATCCCGTTGAATCGAGCAGACCCGTCGAGAACGGGGACTCTCCCCTCCGCCTCTCGCTCGCGTGCAACCTCCGAGCGACCCTCGTCGTACTATCTGCTGGGCCGGTTTCAAGGCCCGATCCTTGCCGCCATGACCACCGTCTTGAGATTTCGCTGCGGGACGGTATCGGGGCGAGGCCATGGACCGGTGCTGTCCTCGGAGACCGATCCCTAGTGTGCGGCATCGTCGGCTGGGTCGGCCGCGAGCCGCTCCCCGCGAACGCGCTCGACTCCGCTCTGGAGCGTCTGGCCCGGCGCGGTCCCGACGGTTCCGGAACCTGGCGCTCCCCGTCCGGACGGGCGCTTTTCGGTCACAGGCGCCTGGCGATTCTCGATCCCTCGCCTCGGAGCGCGCAGCCCTCCGTCGCCTCCGGCGGAGGCTCCGTCTTCCTTCATAACGGCGAGATCTACAACTTCCGGGAGCTGCGGGCCCGGCTGGAGTCGAAGGGCGAGCGCTTCGCCTCCGACGGCGACGCCGAGGTCGCTCAACGATTGCTCGACCGCGAAGGCCCGGAGGGGCTCGAGCGTCTCGAAGGAATGTTCGCGCTCGCTCTCTGGTCGGAACGCGAGGGGAGGCTTCTCCTCGCCCGCGATCGGCTCGGGATCAAACCGCTCTACTACGCGCGACTGCCCGGGGGTCTCGCGTTCGCGTCCCAGCCGAAGGCCCTTCTGGCGCTCGGCCCGGTCGGCGCTCGACTGGACCCCGACGCGCTCTCCGATTACCTCGCCTACGGCTACGTCCCGTTCGATCGTTGCATCTTCGCGGGCATCCGAAAGCTGCCGCCGGCCCACGCGCTGCTCTACGAACCGGACGGGGAGCGGCTCGAGGCGCGGCCCTACTGGAGTCTCGAACCCCGCGCGGTCCGCGACGGGCCGGAGGAGCTTCTGGAGCGGCTGCGGCAGGCCGTTTCGTCCCACATGGTTTCCGACGTCCCCGTGGGCGCCTTTCTGTCGGGCGGGCTCGACTCCACGACGATCGTGGCCCTGGCCTCCCGGGAGAGCCCGGCGCTGGAGACCTTCGCCGTCGGTTACGCCGACGGAGACCAGGACGACCTCCGCTACGCGCGTATGGCGGCGCAGTCGCTCACGACCCGGCACCATGAGGAACTGCTGCGGATGGAGGGCCTCGTCCCGGCGCTCGCGCGGTGCGCGGAGGTCTACGACGAGCCGATCTACGACCCGCGGGCCCTCGCCATGCTCGATCTCTCGCGGCTGTCGCGCCAGAGCGTCAAGGTCGTCCTGAGCGGCGATGGGGGAGACGAAGTCTTTGGAGGGTACGGCTGGCACGAGACGGTTATGCGCTACGAGTCGCGGCGCCGGAGGTGGGGAGCCCTCGGACCGGTCTTCTCGTCCGTCTGGAGCGGCATCGTCCGTCCGCTTTCGGAGCATCCGCAGGCGGGCCGCCTGGCGGGGACGGCGCGCCTGCTGGCTCCGGAGTTCGCCGAGCGCTACTTCGCGGTGCGCGGGTTCTTCTCGGACTCCGAGCAGCGGCGCGTCCTGCGCCGCCCTCCCGGCGACGTCGCCGGCCTCTTCCGGAGGTTCGACAGGCCCGATCTTCCGATCACGCATCGCCTCCTGTGGCTCGACCTTCACACCTACCTGCCCGACAACGGTCTCGCGCTCGTGGATCGCTCGACGATGGCCGTCGGACTCGAAGCGAGGGTCCCGCTGCTCGACCACAGGCTGGTCGAGTACGCGTTCTCCCTGCCGCCGGATCGGCTGCTCCGGCCGGGCGCCACGAAAGTCGCCTTCCGGGAAGCGGCCGAGTCTCTCGTGCCCGAGGCCATCCGGACGCGCCCCAAGTCAGGGTTCTCTCCCCCCTTCAAGCGCTGGGTCAAGGGGCCGGAGCGGGATGCGGCCCTCGCGCGGCTCGAGCGAGGCCTCCTGGCGCGCGACGGCGTGATCGACGCGTCGGCCGTCCGCACCCTGGTCGAGGGAGCGGCCCAGCGCCGCTACAACAAGCTGTGGCTTCTGCTGAGCCTCGAGGCCTGGTACACGAGGTGGATCGCGCGGCCCTCGGGGATGAGCGCCATGGAGGCGGCGCCGGACGAGGGGGTCTTCGCGCGGGAGGCCGCCTCCGCACCGTAGCGGACCGCCGGGAGGGAGCCGGCCCGGCCGCGCTGTGAGCGGGTTCCGCGTCCCGTTCACCATCCCGCTAGTGTTTAATGTCCCTGTCTTGAGCCGACACCACGGTCTCTCGGGAGGGCGGCGATGAGGACATTCCGCCGGCTTCTCCGCTATTTCGCGCGCTATCGCGGCCGCGCCCTGGCGGCGATCGGCGCGATGGCGATCGTGTCGCTGTCCGCCGTGGCCATGCTGTATCTGGTCGGCCGGGTCTTCGATGACGCGCTCGGGCCGGGCGCCGCCCAGTCCTTCGGCGGCCTGCGCGGCGCCGCGGCTTCCAAGAGCGGTCCGCTGCTGCGGTGGCTCGACGAGGGGTACGCGGCGGCGCGCCGGGCCGCCGAGGCCCGGGGGATCTCGGTCCGGTACGCCGTCCCGGTGCTGCTCTTCGTCGCGCTCTTCTCGAAAAACCTCTTCTCCTATCTCTCCGAGTTCGAGTTGAACGGGATCGGCGTCGCGATGGTGCGCGACCTGCGACGGGAGGCCTACCGCCGGCTCCTCCACCAGTCCACGCGCTTCTACTCCCAGGGCTCGACGGGAGACCTGATGAGCCGGATGCTCTCGGACGTGGAGCAGATCCAGCACGCGTTCGGACACAATCTGACCGACCTCGTGCAGGGGTTCCTGACTCTCCTGCTCCTGCTCGTCTATGTCTTCTCGCTCGACGCCCGGCTCGCGCTCCTCGTCTTCGCCCTCGCGCCCTTCGTCCTGCTCCCGATCGTCAACAACACGCGGCGCCTCGGACGCGCCGCGACCGCCACGAGGGAGCGGATCGGCGAGATGGGGGCGCTGCTCTCGGAGACCCTCCGCGCCAACCCGGTGATCAAGACCTACGCGATGGAGCCGTTCGAGGAGCGGCGTTTCGAGGAAGTCAACGAGGCCTACTTCCGGGCCAATCGGAAGACCGTTCGGATCCAGGCGCTCAACTCGCCGCTCATGGAGACGCTGGCCGGCGTCGGGCTGGCGTCGCTCTTCGTCTACGCGGCCGCCCGGATCCACGCCGGAGCGATGACGCCGGGAGACCTGCTGACGTTCCTGGCGGCCCTGATGATGATGTACAAGCCGTTGAAGGACATCACGCGGATCAACATGGCCGTGCAGTTCGCGCTCTCCTCCGCCCGGAGGATCTTCGATCTGATGGACAGCCGCAGCGAGATCGTCGAGAAGCCGGGCGCGCGGGAACTCCCCCCGTTCGCCGACGCGATCCGGTACGAGAAGGTCACCTTCGCCTACGCGGGGGAGCCCGTTCTCCGGGACGTCACCCTCACCATCCGGCGGGGAGAGACGATCGCGATCGTGGGCCCGTCCGGGGCGGGAAAGACCACGCTCGTCAACCTCCTCCCGAGGCTCTACGACCCGACAGCGGGAGCGATCACCGTGGACGGAATGGACCTGCGCGACGCGGCGCTCGCGTCCCTGCGCCGGCAGATCGCGGTCGTGACGCAGGAGACCATCCTCTTCGACTCGACCGCCCGCGACAACATCGCCTACGGGCAGTCTTCTCCTCCCGAGAAGCGGGTCCGCGAAGCCTCGCGCGCGGCGTACGCGGAGGAGTTCGTGGAGGCCCTGCCCGCGGGATACGACACACGTCTCGGCCAGGACGCGGGGCGGCTCTCGGGAGGGCAGAGACAGCGCTTGGCCATCGCGCGCGCCCTCTACAAGAACGCCCCGATCCTGATCCTGGACGAGGCGACGTCGCAGCTGGACTCCGAGTCGGAGGCCCTCGTGGCCCGCGCGTTCGCGAACCTCATGCAGGACCGGACGACGCTCGTCATCGCGCACCGCCTCTCGACCGTGCGCCGCGCCGACCGGATCGTCGTGCTCGACGGAGGGCGGATCGTGGAGCAGGGGACCCACCGCGAGCTCTTGACTCGGCCGGGCCTCTACCGCAGGCTTCACGACATGCAGTTCTTCGCCGTGGAGGAGGAGGTCCCCGGCCGGGAGCGGGGGGGCGCGGCCCCATGATCCGGAGCATGACGGGCTTCGGGAGGGCGCATGGCCCGATGGGACCGGACGCCTCGGCGGACATCGTCGCGCGCAGCGTCAATCACCGTTTTTTCGATCTGACGGTCAAGGTGCGCGAGACGGACAACGAGCTCGAACCGGTTCTCCGGCGCGTCTTTGCCCGCCATCTCGCCCGCGGCAAGGTCGAGGTCACCCTTCGTGTCAAACGGGGCGCCGGCGCCGCGCGAGAAGTCGCGATCGACGAGGGGCTCCTCGAGGCCGTGCTCGCCCGCTTCGCGTCCCTGTCGGCGAAGTACCCGGTCGCAGGAAGCCTGGAGGCGCGCGACCTGCTGACGATCCCGCAGATCTTCTCTGTCGAGGCCGCGGCGGAAGGGTTCACGGTCGAAGAGGTCTCCGCCGTGGCCGGCGTGGCGGAGGAAGCCGCCGCCGGGCTCGTCGGGATGCGCGAAGCGGAAGGCAGGCTCGTCGGAGCGGACCTCGCCGGGCGCATCGGATTCCTGCGGGGGAAGGTCGCGCTTCTCGCGGCGCGGCGCGAGGAGATCACGCGCACGATCCACGCGACGCTCCGCGAGCGCCTCCAGGCTCTCTTTCCGCAGGTCGCCTTCGACGCCGCCCGGCTCGAGCAGGAGGCGGCCCTCGTCGCCGACCGCTCCGACATCGCCGAGGAGCTGCAGAGGCTGCAGGGGCATCTCGAGCAGTTCGGCCATCTCCTCGATTCGGCCGACGGGCCCGTCGGCAAGAGGCTCGACTTCCTCTCGCAGGAGATCCTGCGGGAGCTCAACACGCTGGGGTCCAAGGCGCGCGACCTCGAGCTGACCCGGGACGTCCTCGAGATGAAATCCGAGACCGAGAAGGTCCGCGAGCAGGTCCAGAACGTCGAATGACCGTTCCGGGCCGAGGCGACCTCTTCATCGTGTCCTCTCCGTCGGGGGGCGGCAAGACGACCCTCATCCGCCGGCTGCTGGAGAACCCGCCGGGCGAGCCGCTCCACTTCTCGGTGTCGCATACGACGCGCGCGATGCGGAAGGGGGAGCAGGAAGGGCGCGAGTACCACTTCGTGAGCGCGGAGGTGTTCCAGCGGATGGTCCAGCGCGACGAGTTCCTCGAGCACAACGAGGTCCACGGGCACATCTACGGCACGTCGCGGGGGGAGGTCCTGCCGCGCCTGGCCGCCGGAGAGGACGTGGTGCTCGACATCGACGTCCAGGGAGCGCGCGACATACGCCTCGCGTACCCGGAGGCGGTCGCCATCTTCATCGTCCCCTCCTCCCCCGGGGAACTGGAGCGGCGGCTCCTGGCCAGAGGGCTGGATGGAGAGGAGGCGGTCCGGAAACGGCTCATCAACGCCGCCAAGGAAGTGCAACAAGCCGAGGAGTTTCAATATGTTATCGTGAATGACGACTTGGATCGGGCCTCCCTTGAGTTACAATCAGCGGTTCGAGCGAGGAGACTGACACCGGCCCGACAGGCAATGCGCCTGGAGCGCATCCGCAAAGAGTTTCATTAGAGAGGTTTACCAGATGATTCAGAGAATGCCCGAAGGTGTGGACAGCAAGTTCCGTCTGGCCCTGCTGATCGCCCGCCGTGCCGAACAACTGATGCGGGGCGCCCGGCCGAAGATCGAGACCGACCGCCCCGTCAAACCCACGCGCCTCGCCGCGCAGGAGTTCGATCAGAACCTGATCCGGTGGGACTACGGCCCGGAGGGCGGCGTGCTCGAGGAAGGCGTCCCGGAAACGGCGGAAGAGGCCGCCGCGGAGGAAGAAGCCAGGGTCTGAGAGAGCCGGTTTCCGGTTTTCAGTTGGGCTTGACCGAGCACCGGGAACCGAGGACCGAGCACCGAGGATGAGTCCTCACATCGTTCTGGGCGTCAGCGGCGGGATCGCCGCCTACAAGACCGTGGAGGTCCTGCGGCGGCTCGGCGAGCGCGGCGCGGAAATCCAGGTCGTCATGACGCGGGGCGCGCGCGAGTTTGTCGCGCCGCTCACGTTTGCGACGCTGTCGGGGCGCTCGGTTCACACGGAAGTCTGGGGCGACGGCAACACGCCGGCCGTGGACCACGTGGAACTGGCCGCCTGGGCCGACCTGTTGATCGTCGCGCCGGCGACGGCGCACACCCTCGCGAAGCTCGCCGGCGGCCTGGCCGACGATTTTCTCTCGACCTATTTCCTCGCCCATCGCGGACCGGTCCTCCTCGCGCCGGCGATGGAGACGGCCATGTGGGAGAACCCGGCCGTGCGGCGCAACGTCGAGACGCTGACGGCGCGCGGCGCGCGTGTGGCCGGCCCCGGGAAAGGGCCCCTCGCCTCCGGCCGCGAGGGCGTGGGACGAATGGCGGAGTCGGAGACGATCGTGGATCAGGCATGGAGACTTCTGTCCCGCTCGCGTGGAGACCTGGCGGACCTGCGCCTGCTCGTCACGGCGGGCCCGACCCGCGAGCCGCTCGACCCGATCCGTTTCGTCTCGAACCGCTCGAGCGGGCGGATGGGATACGCGCTGGCGGAGGCGGCCCGGGACCGGGGAGCCACGGTGACGCTGGCCTCCGGACCGACGGAGCTCCCGCGGCCGGAAGGCGTCCGGTTCCTCTCCTTCGAGACGGCGGCGGACCTGCACGGGCTTCTCGTCCGCGAGTTCCCGGAATGCGACGGTCTCGCGATGGCGGCCGCCGTCGCGGACTTCATTCCCGAGAGGAGTCCCGGTCGGCTGCACAGGGAGGAGGGCGACCGGTCGGTGAGGTTGAAGGCCGGGTCCGACATCCTGGCGAGCCTGAAGCCTCTGCGCCGTGGCCAGACGGTCGTGGCGTTCGCGGCCGAGACGGAAGAGCTGGAGGAGCGTGGCCGCCGGAAGATGGAGGCCAAGGGAGCGGATCTCGTCGTCGTCAACGACGTCGGGCGCGGCGACATCGGGTTCGACGCCACCGAAAACGAAGTCCTGATTCTCCGCCGGGACGGCGCCCGGGAGCTCGTCTCGCGCCGCTCGAAGCGGGAGGCGGCCGAGAAAATCTGGGACGCGTTCCGGGAAGTGCGGTCGTCGGGTCCCGCGGATCCCTCTTCGCCGGCGATAGACTCTCTGCGTGCCCGCTGACCCGCCGCCCGACTCTCTCCGGGATCAGCTCCGCTTCTTCCGCGACCTCGGCGTCACCGACCTCTTTTTGGAAGCGCCTCGCGGCGCCGCCGCCATGGTCCCGGGCTCGATGCCGGACCTCCCGTCGCTCCAGACGTTTCTCGCCGGCTGCCCTCGCTGCAAGCTCTCGAAGGGGCGCACCCACATCGTGTTCGGCCAGGGCAACCCGAGGGCCGACCTGATGTTCGTCGGCGAGGCTCCGGGCCGGGACGAGGACGAGCAGGGCCTCGCCTTCGTCGGCCGCGCCGGCCAGCTCCTGACCAAGATCATCGAGGCGATGGGAAAGAAGCGCGAGGACGTCTTCATCGCGAACGTCCTGAAATGCAGGCCTCCCAACAATCGCAATCCGGAGCCGGACGAGGTCGCCTCCTGCCGCCCCTTTCTCGAGGAGCAGATCCGGCTGATCTCCCCGAAGGTCATCGTGACTCTCGGGACCTTCGCCGCGCAGGCCCTCCTGGAGACCGATGAGCCGATCGGCCGGATGCGCGGCCGCTGGCGCTCGGCGCGCGGCGTGCGCGTGATGCCGACGTTCCACCCCGCCTTTCTGCTCCGCTCCCCCGAGCGGAAGAAGGACGTCTGGGAGGACATGAAGCTCGTCCGCGACCATCTCGCGTCCCGAACGTAGCCGGCCCGGCGCCTGCGCCGGGCGATCAGCGGCCGATCGTGCTGAAGATCGGAAAGTGGCTGGCCGCCCCCATGAAGAAGAGCAGGGGAATCGAGAGCCACGCGTTGGTCCGCGACGCCAGAAAGGCCCGCCGGGCCCACTTCGGCTGATCCGCCGGCGCCGAGGCACCGGACTCGGCGGCGGCCCTGGTGGCGGCGATGATCTTCTGCTGCAGCGGCCAGATGATCATCCACACGTTCATCAGCATGACTGTCCCCAGGCCTCCGCCGACGAGGATCGAGATCGCGCGGTTGCTGGCGCCCCAGTTGCGGGCGAGCCAGGCGATCAGAACCGAGGCCGCCGTCGTGACGACGATCACGGCCAGCGCGACGACTCGCCCGTCCTTCAAGGTGCCCCCCTGGATCGAGATCCGATAGACCATGGACAGGATCACGAAGGCGACCGACCAGATGACGAGGAAGAGCAGGAGGGTCAGATGGGGATTCCGGGTGACCTCCTTTCCGGCCTCCACGAAGTAGCCGAGGTAGAGGAACCCCGAGACCCACGTGCCGATCGCGCCCCACCGGAACCACCAGAGAGTGTGGGTCAGCAGAGAAGGGTTGGCCTTGAGCTTCGTGGGCCCGTCCAGCTCTTTCTGGACCTTCACGTTGACCACGTTGAAGAAGTAGAGCAGCCCGATCCAGGTGATTCCGGCCAGGAAGTGGAACCAACGCAGAAGGAACTGGAGATTGGTGGCGAAGTCTTGGGGCCAGGTCATGGTCCATCCCTCCTTAGCCGTCTATCGGGAAACGGAAACGGGAATCGAAACGAGGGCGCTATCCTATATCTCCCGATTCCCGGCTCCGGTCACTCCAGGGGACCGAGGAGGTTCCCCGGGGTCATGGACGCTTCGAGCTCCTCCTCCGTCAGGACCTTCTTCTCGAGGAGGACCTGCCGGACGCGCACCCCGCGCGCGACCGCTTCCTTGAAGATCTCGGCGGCCTTCGCGTAGCCGATCCTCGGAGTCAGGGCCGTGATGACCGCGGGAGACTCCTCCAGGTAGTGGCGACACTTCTCGGGGTTCGCCGTGATCCCGTCCACGCACCTCGTTCGCAGGATCGGGAGGAAGTTGATCAGGAGCTGCGGGCCGCGCGTCAGGTTGCGGGCGATCAGCGGCATCATCACGTTCAGGTCGAGCTGGCCGGCGCCGACTGCGAGGCTATTGGCGGTGTCGAACCCGACGAGCTGGAAGCAGAGCATGTTCAGGCACTCGAGGAGCGAGGGGTTGACCTTGCCCGGCATGATGGAGGAGCCCGGCTGGACGGCGGGAAGGCGGATCTCGTCCAGCCCCGTCGCCGGGCCGGACGCGAGGAGGCGCAAGTCGTTTGCAATGCGGCCGAGCTCGACGGCGAGCCCCCGGAGCGCCGACGAGTAGTCGCCGGAGGACGCGCGGCTCTGGAGCCCCTCGCGGGCGTCGGAGGAGGGGCGGAAGTCCTCGCCCGCGAGCCTCGAGAGCTTCTCGATCGCGCGCTCCCGGAAACCCGCCGGCGTGTTGAGGCCGGTTCCGGCCGCCGTGCCGCCGAGCGGCAGCTCGCGCAGCGCGTCGAGCGCGCGGGAGAGCGCCTCCCGCCGGTGGGCGACCGCGGAGCCGAACGCGCGGAACTCCTGTCCGAGCGTGACCGGGACGGCGTCCATCAGGTGCGTGCGCGCGGACTTGACGATGGAGGCGAACTCCAGGCTCTTGCGGTCGAACGAATCGGCGAGCCTCCGGACCTCTTCCGCGAGAGTTCTGCCGACGGCGATCGCCGCCATGTGGAGCGCGGTCGGGTAGGTGTCGTTGGTGGACTGACCGAGGTTCACGTCGTCGTTGGGGTTGACGGCCGCGCGGTCTGCCCGCGGCGCACCGAGGATCTCCGCCGCCCGGCCCGCGAGGACCTCGTTGACGTTCATGTGAAAGGAGGTGCCGGCCCCCGCCTGGTAGACGTCCACGACGAACTGTTCCCGGAGCCGTCCCGCCAGGACCTCGTCGCAGGCCTGCATGATCGCCGCGACCTTTCTCGCGTCGAGCCGGCCCGTCTCGCCGTTGGTCTCGGCGCACGCCCGCTTGATCCGGGCGTACGCGCGGACCATCTCGGGATGGGCCGTCTCGCCGGAGATCGGAAAGTTCTCGACGGCGCGCGAGGTCTGCGCGCCCCAGTACGCCTCGTCCGGAATCTGTCGGACACCGAGGCTGTCGCGCTCTTCTCTCAAGGCGTGTTCCCTCTTTCTCCCGCCCTCTTAAACAGTAGCAGAGTCGGATCTCCTCGCGGAGACTCGGGGCACCGGCGGCGGGACCGGCCGGCAGATCGCGGGTTAAAATGCGTCCCCCGCCAGGCGCGCCGGGCGTCGCGCGAGGAAGGACAAATGATCGGCCTTTTCAAGGACCGGAAGAGACTCGCCACCGCGGTTGCCTGCGCGGCCGTGATCCTCGCCTGCCGCAAGGTGGGCGCTCCCGCCGCGGCGGCCGCTTCCCCTCCTGCCCCGGCGCAGAATTCCGAGCGCCCTGCGCGGATGCCCGCGACGCATCCAGACCCGGACGCGTATCCCTTCAAGCCCGCCGAAAGGGCCGCCGTGGACGAGTTCCTCCGGCAGCACACGGACCTTCGCCTCGCGACCGACGCGGACCGCCAGCACACCCGGGACGGAGACAGCGACATCCGCCGCCTGTACGGCGTCTATCACCCGTTCTTCGTCCGCGGAGACGTCAACGACGACGGCAGCCTCGACTTCGTGCTGGCGTTCCTGCGGCGGGATTCCAGCCGCGACAGCCCCTGGTTCTCCGTCGTCGTGTTCACCGGCCGAGACGACTCGGTTGGGCCGGCGTTTTCGCCGGGGAGATTCCTCGAACGCGACGTCACGCTGGCCCGAGGGGACCTCTCGATCGATCGCGACGCGGTGGTGATCACTCCCGATCTGGACGACGAGGCCGTTCGCCGATACCGATGGGATCCCCTGCGGCGCTCCTACGTCTTCGTCCGGGACGACGCCGACGAGGACGACGACACGCCGATCCCCTCGAGGACCTAGGGATCGGATGAGCGGGTGATCGAGCCATCGGGTGACTGACCGCGGCCCTTCGATCGTCCGATCGCCCGATCACCCGATCGCCCGATCCCGCGTCGTGTCCGTCGCGCTCCCGCTGCCGATCCGCAAGAGTTTCTCCTATGGCGTGCCGGCCTCCTTGCCGATGCCGGATCCGGGCTCCCGCGTTCGCGTGCCGTTCGGCGAGCGCGTCCTGACGGGCGTCGTGCTCGCGCAGGCAGGGGAGCAGACCTCCGGGATCCGGGAGATCGTCGAGGTCCTCGACGCGGAACCGGTCTGTCCGCCGGAGCTCCTCGCGACCGCCGACCGCGTGGCGCGCCGATCCTTCGCCTCGACCGGCGAGGTGCTCAAGGCCGCGCTCCCCGCCCGGCTTCCCGCGGCGGGCGCCGTCCGGTACCGCATCACCGAGAAGGGCGCGCTCGCGCGCGCCGGCGGCGCCGAAGAGGAGATTCTCGGCAGACTTCGCGCCGGCGAGGCGGTGGCCTTGAGCGGGCTGCCCGTGGCCGGCCGCCAGGAGGCGCTGCGGTCGCTCGAGGAGCGCGGCTTCGTGCGCGCCGTGTCCTCCGCGAAGGAGAGAAGGCCCCGTTCGGAGGTCGCCTACGCCCCCGGCGCCGGGACGCCCGAGGATCGGGCCCGGAGCTTGAAGGGGAGCCGGCGCGGCAAGGATGTCCTCGCCTATCTCGAAGCTCTCGGCCGCCCGGCCGTCGCGGCCGAGATTCGGATGGAGACAGGCGTGGGGCCGGGCGTTCTGCGAACGCTCGTCGCCCGCGGTGCGCTCCGGAGCTTCGAGCAGGCGCGAAAGCCGGAGAAGCCGGCGCCGCCTCCGGCCGCCCGCCCGGCCTTCCGGCTCACGGCCGAGCAGGAGACGGTTCTCGAAGAGATCCGCCGGGCGATCGCGGCCCGGCGCTATTTCCCCGCCCTCCTGCAGGGCGTGACGGGGAGCGGCAAGACCGAGGTCTACCTGCGCGCGATCTCGCTCGCCCTCGCCGCGGGCCGCGGCGCCGTCTGGCTCGTGCCGGAAATCGCGTTGACGCCTGTCTTCTCCCGGGAGCTTCGCCGACAGTTCGGCGCCCGGGCCGCTGTTCTGCATTCGGCGCAGTCGGAGCGGGAGCGCGCGCGGGAGTGGGACCGCGTGCGGTCGGGAGAGGCGCGCGCCGTGATCGGGCCGCGGTCGGCGGCGTTCGCCCCGGTGGCCGACCCGGGCCTCTTCGTCGTGGACGAGGAGCACGACGGCTCCTACAAGCAGAGAGAGTCGCCGCGCTACGACGCGCGCGACGTCGCGGCGATCCGCGCGCTCGCGGCCGGCTCGGCCCTCCTGTTCGGCTCCGCCACGCCGTCCATGGAGGCGTACCAGGCGGCTCGCGACGGGAGGCTCCGGCTCCTGCTCCTGACGGCCCGCGTGGATGACCGCCCTCTCCCGCAAGTCACCCTGGTGGACCTCAAGCGCGAGCGGGCGCGCCCCGACGAGAAGGGAGTTCCTCTTTTCTCCGCTCCCCTCGTCGCGCGGCTCTCGGAGGTTTTTTCGCGGGGAGAGCAGGCGATCCTGCTCCAGCCGAGACGGGGATTCGCGCCGTTTCTCCTCTGCCGCCAGTGCGGCCATGACTTCCGGTGCGGCCGGTGCAGCGTTTCGCGGACGGTCCACGAGAAGGGACGCGCCCTCATCTGCCACTACTGCGGGGAGAGGGTCTCGAGGCCGATCCGGTGCCCCGATTGCGGCGGCGCCATCCTGGAGGCGATCGGCGCGGGCACCGAGCGCGTCGCGGAGCGATTCGCCGAGCTCTTCCCCGGCGTCTCCCACGTGGTGCTCGACCGCGACTCGGCGCGGCGCCGCGGGGCGGGAGCGGTCCTGGACGACGTGATCTGCGGGCGGGCCTCCTGCCTGATCGGCACGCAGATGGTGGCCAAGGGGCACGACTTCCCGGGCGTCACGGCGGTCGGGGTCCTGTCGGCAGACACGCTCCTGAACTTCCCGGACTTCCGCGCGGCCGAGAAGACCTTCCAGCTCGTGGCGCAGGTCGCGGGGCGGGCCGGGCGGGGAGACGCGCCCGGCACCGTCCACGTTCAGACGTTTCACCCGCAGCACCCGGCGATCCGGCGCGCGGCCGGACACGACGTGGACGGGTTCGCGGCGGAGGAGCTGGCGTTCCGGCGCTCCTTCTTCTATCCGCCCTTCGCGCAGCTCGCGTCCGTCCTGATCTCGTCGCCGGACCGGGAGAAGGCCGAGGGGGCGGCGAAGGGCGTCGGCGAGTCCCTCGCCGGCGGGACCTCGGGTCTCCGGATTTCCGGCCCGGCCCCCGCCCCGCTCGAACGGCTGCAGGGGCGCTGGCGCTTCCAGATCCTGATCCGGGCGGCGCAACGGCTCGCCGTCCTGGACGCCCTCGAGTCGTCGATTCCGGAGCGTCCGCCTTCCGGCGTCCAGATCGCCGTGGACGTGGACCCGCAGGACCTGATGTAGCGGCGCTGCGCGCCGCCGTTTCAGGTTGCAAGTTTCAGGTTTCAGGAGGCTTCTGGAAACTTGGAACCTGAAACCTCTCTGCATCGCCAAACCATTACAATCGCATCAGATGGACGAGGACCGCAATTTCGAAGAGCCAATCCAGAAGCTCCGGCAGCGCATCGAAGAGCTGTCGGCGCTGCCCGACGACGCCGCGCACCGGCGGGAGCTGGAGAAGCTCCACGAGAAGCTGGATCGCCTGTCGCGCGAGATCTACGCGGGCCTGACCCCCTGGCAGAAGACGCTGGTGGCCCGGCATCCTTCCCGGCCTTACACCCTCGACTACGTCCAGGCGTTGACCACCGATTTCGTCGAGCTGCACGGCGACCGGAAGTTCGCCGACGATGCCGCGATCATCGCCGGGTTCGCCTTTTTCCGCGGGCACGCCGTGGCCGTCGTGGGGCACCAGAAGGGACGCGACACGCGGGAGAAGATCCGCCGCAACTTCGGAATGCCGCGGCCGGAAGGCTTTCGCAAGGCGCTCCGCGTTATGGAGCTCTCCGAGAAGTTCGGGAAGCCGATCCTCTCGTTCGTGGACACGGCCGGCGCCTACCCGGGCATCGACGCGGAGGAGCGCGGCCAGGCCGAGGCGATCGCCGTCAACCTGAAGGCGATGGCCGGGTTCCGGGTGCCGATCGTCGTGACCGTCACCGGAGAAGGAGGATCGGGAGGCGCCCTGGGACTCGCGATCGGAGACCGCGTGCTGATGATGGAGCACGCCGTCTACTCGGTCATTTCTCCCGAGGGGTGCGCCGCGATCCTCTGGAAGGACGCCTCGCGCAAGAAGGAAGCGGCCGAGGCCATGAGGATCACGGCGCGCGACATGAAGGACCTCGGAGTCATCGACGAGATCATCCCGGAGCCGCCGGGCGGGGCACACGCGGACCCGGCGGGAGCCATCGCCGCGGTGGGCGAGGCGATCGAGCGCCACCTGCGCGAGGTCCTCGAGCTGACCGCCGAGGAGAGGCGCGAGCGGCGCTACCGGAAGTTCCGGGGGCTCGGCGCGATCGAGTCGACCGCCCGCCCGTGACCGGGTCATGACCGGCCGGCGGCGCCTGGAGATCGCCGTGCTGGCGTTCGGCGCGGTGTTTCTGGGCATCGTCGTGTACTCGTTCCGTCCCGGACGCCGCCCCTCCTCCCGGCCGGCCGACGCGGTGCCCGGCACCCCGGCGGCGCAGGACGCCGGGCAGGCGATGACGGTCTCGAAAGGCTTCGACTACACGGAAACAGTCGGAGGAAAACCGCTCTTTCGCATTCAATCGGAGCGGACCGTGGGGTTCGGCCCGGCCGCGGGCCTCGTGCCGAACGCCTACGTCCTCGAGCAGGTCTCTCTCACCCTCTACCCGGAGAGGGGCGCGCCGGTCACGGTGCGGGCGGAGAAGGCGCAGTACGACCACCGGACCAACCAATCGGTGCTCACCGGCAACGTGCGCTGGGCCGACGAGAAGGGCGCCATCGGCGAGACCGCGAGGATCGAGTTCCATCCGTCCGCGCACGAGCTCATCGCCCCGTCCGCGATCCACTTCACGCGCGGCACCTTCGACGTCCAGGCGCGTTCGGGTCGCTACGACCTGCGCCGGCGTGAGCTGACGCTGGCCGGCCCGGTCGAGGGCTCCGGAACCGGAGAGGGGAGCGAGGGACTCACCCGGATCTCGGCGGACGGCGCGGTCTACCGCCGCGACGAAGGGCTCATCGAGCTCCTCGGGAAAGTCTCCGGTGCTTCCCGCTCGGGAGATCGCGTCGCCTCCGATCGCATGGTCCTGAAGACCGAGCAGGAGGGGAACCGGTTCGAGTGGGCGAGGGCGGAAGGCAACGTCCGCGGAGTTCTCGTCTCCGCGGGGCCGGGCGTGCCGGGGCCGGCGCGGGAGCGCCGCTACGCCGGGGAGCGCGCGGCCCTGCTCTTCGCGCCGGACGGCGCCGTGCGATCTCTCTCCCTGACCGGGACCCCTGCCCGCGTGGAGGAGGCCGACCGGAAGGTGGACGCCGAGACGATCGACGTCGGGTTCGAGAGGGGACGGGCGACCTCGGCCCTCGCGCGCGGCAACGTGCGCCTGGAGTCTCCGCAGAACCGCGCCGAGTGCTCCAACGCGAGCCTCACCTTCGCCTCCTCCGGCGAGATCGAAACCCTCGAGCTCTCCGGCGGCGTGCGGATGCAGGGGGAGGGCCGATCCGCCCGCGCGGAGAAGGCGGTCGAGCTTCCCTCGCGCGGCATCTGGATCCTGACGGGGGGCGAGGGCGGATCGGCCGCCGCGGAGAGCGAGGGCTCGCGCGTCTCGGCCGCCCGCATCGAAATGGACCGGACGCGCCGCACCCTCGACGCCGAGGGCAACGCGCGCGCCGTCTTCATTCCGGGTGACCCGAAGGCGAAGGGGAAGGCGAGGGTCCCGGCGCTGGTCGGAGACTCCTCCCACCCCACCTTCGGCAAGGCCGCCCGCATGGTCTTCGACGACGCGGGCCGCGTCGCCACGCTCTCCGGCGGCGCCACGCTGTGGCAGGGAGCCTCCTCGCTCTTCGGCGACGACGTGACGTTGAACGACACGGAGCGGACCCTGGTTGCCGTGGGCCACACTCGCACCGTGGTGTCTCCGGAGGCGGCGCCCTCCCGGAAGGGGCCCGATCGGGGCCCTTCCGTGATCGCGGCCCACAGGGTGATCTACCGTGAGGCAGAGGCGACGGCCCTGTTCGAAGGAGGCGTGACCGTGACGCGGGGACCCTGGCGAGGCACGGCCCAGAAGGCGACGGCGTTCTTCGGCGCGGACCGGAAGATCGAGCGCGTCGAGATGACCGGAGGCGTTTCGCTCGCCGACGCCGCCGCGGGACGCGCGGGGAAGGCGGACAAGGCCGTCGACTGGCCCGAGGAGGACAAGACCGTTCTCTCGGGCTCTCCCGCCGCGGTGACGGACGCCGAGGGCAACCGGGTCTCCGGGGCGACACTGACGATCACCGACGGGGGGCGCACCGTCGAAGTCACCGCTCCGGACGGCGGGAAGACCGAGACGATTCACAAGACGCGCCCGGCCGCGTCGGGGGACCGCAAGGACTCCCGTTAGACTTGCGCCGTGAGCCAGAATGCCGAAGCTCCGGTCGCCCGCTCTCTGCTGACCGCGGAAGGTCTGATCAAGACCTACGCGGGGAGGGCCGTAGTGAAGGGAGTCAACCTCCAGGTCGCGGCGGGGGAGATCGTGGGTCTGCTCGGCCCCAACGGGGCCGGCAAGACGACGACCTTCTCGATCGTCGTCGGCCTCGTGCGGCCGGATGCCGGCGTCGTTCGCCTGGGGGACCGGGACCTGACCGACCTCCCGATGTACAAGAGGGCGAGGGCCGGAATCAGCTACCTGCCTCAGGAGCCCTCGGTCTTCCGCAAGATGACGGTGGAGGAGAACCTGCTCGCGATCCTGGAAACGCTCGAGATCTCCCGCGGCGAGCGCCAGGAGCGGGCGGAGCGCCTCCTCGCCGACTTCGGCCTCGAGGCGCTGCGCTCCCATCGCGCCTACACCCTCTCCGGGGGAGAACGCCGGCGCGTGGAGATCGCGAGGAGCCTGGTCGTCTCGCCCGATTTCCTTCTCCTGGACGAGCCCTTCGCGGGGATCGATCCGCTCGCCGTGCTGGAGATCCAGGCGATTGCGCGGCGACTCGCCTCCGCGGGCATCGGCGTCCTCGTCACGGACCACAACGTCCGGGAAACTTTGTCCATCGTGGACCGCGCCTATATAATCAACGCCGGAGAGATCTTGAGAGCTGGCACGCCCCTTGCGCTCTCGAGCGACGCCGTTGTCAAGAAGATCTATCTCGGGGAGGCCTTTCAGCTGAACTAATGCCGCTGGAACAGAAGCTCAATCTCAGACTCTCTCAGCGGCTGGTCATGACGCCGTCGCTGCAGCAGGCCATCAAGCTCCTGCAGATGTCGAAGCTCGAGCTGGAAGAGGTGCTGACCCAGGAGATGGTGGAGAATCCGGTTCTCGAAGAGGAGCAGGAGGAGGCCGCGCAGGAGGCGGAGTCGGCCGAGGCATCCCCGGATGCCCCCGAGCCGGCCGCCAAAGAGGAGGCCGACGCCGAGGCGGTCCCGGCGGCCACGGCGCCGGCCCCGGGCGAGACGCCCGCCGAGGTCGAAGCCGCTCCAGAGCGGGAAAGGGACTCCTTCGACGAGATCGACTTCGACGCCTATTTCGAAGACTACTTCGACACGGCCTACAACCCGCGCCAGTACGAGGAGACCGAGCAAACTCCACTCGAGAACACGCTGTCGAGCACGCCGGGCCTCCAGGAATACCTGACCTGGCAGCTCTCGATGTCGGACACCCCGCCGCCGGTCCGCGAGATCGCGAACTATCTGATCGGCAACGTCGACGAGGACGGATACCTGCGGGTCGCGCGCGAGGAGATCCGCGGCGCGGGCTACGAGGACGAGGCGGACGTCGAGAAAGCCCTGGCCCTCGTCCGCTCCTTCGACCCGACGGGAATCTGCGCCTTCGACCTTCCCGATTGCCTGATGCTGCAGATCCGGGCGCTCCACATCGACAACCCCCTGATCGAGAAGATCGTCCTCGAGCACTGGCCGGAATTCCTGAATCGCCAGTTCCCGCAGCTCTCGCGGACTCTCGGCGTGGGGATGGCGGAGCTCCAGGCGGTTGTCGAGATCATCAAGAACCTGGAGCCCAAGCCGGGCCGGAAGTATTCCAAGGAGCGGACCATCTACGTCGAGCCGGACGTGGCCGTGCGCAAGATCGGCGACGAGTACGTCATCCAGTTGAACGAGGACGGGCTGCCGAAATTGCGCATCTCCGCGGCGTACCGCAGGATGCTCCGCGGAGGCAACGGCGCGATCGGCCAGGAGGCGGCCGCGTACCTGAAGGACAAGATGCGCTCCGCCGTCTGGCTCATCAAGAGCCTCGACCAGCGCCAGAGGACCATCTACAAGGTGGCCGACTCCATCGTCCGCTACCAGCGCGAGTTCCTGGACAAGGGGATCGAGCACCTGCGGCCCCTCGTCCTGCGCGACGTGGCCAACGACATCGGGATGCACGAATCGACCGTTTCGCGCGTCGTCTCGAACAAGTACATTCACACGCCGCGCGGGCTCTACCCGATGAAGTACTTCTTCCACAGCGGCATCGATTCGGCCAACGGGGCCGACGTCTCGTCTCTCTCCATCAAGAGCAAGATCGCGCGGTACATCGCCGATGAAGATGCGCGCCGCCCCCATTCGGACGCCCGCATCATGCAGCGCCTGCGAGCGGAGGGAATCCAGATCGCGAGACGGACCGTCGCGAAGTACCGCGAAGAGCTCCGGATCCCGTCCTCCTCGCAGCGCAAACAGGCTTTCTAGATCAGGAGGGGACATGGGTTTCGAATGCACCGGGCGCAACATCGAGGTCACCCCGTCGCTCAGGGAGCTGGCGCGCCGGCAGACGCAGCGGCTCGAGAGGCGGCTCGGGGGCCCGGCGACCGTGCGCGTCGTGCTGTCTCAGGAAAAGCACCGGTTCGGCGCGGAGGTCATCGCGAGCCATCGCCGCCGGCACTGGAAGGCGCAGGAAGAAACGGCCGGCGATCCGCGGGCGGCGGTGACGCTGGCGTTCGAGAAGATCGACGCCCAGGCGAAGAGGGACCTCGGCCGGCGGCGCGACCGCAAGCATCGGGGCGCGGCGCCCGGCGGATCGATTCGAGGGGCCAGGGCCGCGGTCGAAGCGGGCGCCGAAGCGGGGAGAGGGGGCGAGCCGGCTTCTCCGGCGGCGGCGAGGATCGTCCGGAGCGGACAGCAGCGCCTTCCCGTCAAGCCGATGAGCGCCGAAGAGGCGGGGCTGCGGCTCGAAGGCTCGCGCCAGGAGTTCCTCGTGTTCCGGGACTCCGCGAGCGAGAGGATCTCCATCCTCTACAAGCGCCGCGACGGGGACTTCGGCCTGATCGTGCCGGAATGCTGAAGCGCCCCGGAGGAGCCGCTCGTCCGGGCACGGGGGAGGGCGCTTGACCGCCGGAGCGGAAGGGCCTCTCCTGGGACTCGTCGATTCGCGTTTCATCTTCACCGGCCTCCGGGGACCGGGCCTGGAAGACGTCCTCGCGGAGATGTCCCGGCGCCTCGCGGCGGCGGGAGTCATCCACGACGCCGCGGAGCTGACCCGGCGGCTCGTCGAGCGGGAGAAGTTAGGATGCACGGGCCTCGGGGGAGGGGTGGCCATTCCCCATTCGAAATGCCGGGACGTGGGAGACGTCGTGCTCGCGATCGGCCTGGCGCCGGAGGGGATCGACTTCCACGCTCCGGACGGAATCCGGGTGACTCTCATTTTCCTGATCCTTTCGCCGGCGGACCAGCCGGCCGTCCACCTCCAGGCTCTGGCCCGGATCTCTCGGCTCCTGAAGACGCCCGGAGTCGTCGAGAGCCTGCGGGCGGTGACGACGCGCGAAGGTATGGTGGAAGCCCTCCGCGAGGCGCAGACGACACCGACGGCGGCAGGGGCGTGAGCGTGCCCGAGGAGCCGGGCCACACCGTCGACCTGACGGCCGAGATCCTCCGCTCGCCGATCCTGGCGGACCTGAAGATGCGCACGGTCGCGGGAGAGCCCGGCTTCTCCCGCGTCATTTCCTGGGGCCGCATCCAGAGACCCGGCCTCGCCTTCGCCGGGTTCCTGGCCTTCATCAAGCCGGGACGGATTCAGATCCTTGGTGAGAGCGAGCTGAACTATCTCGACACGATGCCGCCCGACGTGCGCCGCGACCGGATCCAGTCGATCTGCGCGCTGCCGGTCGCCGCGTTCGTGATCACCAAGGGGCAGGAGGTCCCCGAGGACCTCGCCCGCGAGTGCCGCCTGCGCTCCGTTCCCCTTCTCGTTTCCGATCAGACGACCTCGGTCGTCATCCAGTCCATCACGAGAGTGTTGGAGGACGAGCTCGCCCCCTCGGCCACTGTTCACGGAGTCCTGGTGGACGTCTACGGCATGGGGGTCCTGCTCCTGGGCGACTCCGGGATCGGGAAGAGCGAGTGCGCGCTCGACCTCATCCAGCGGGGCCACAGGCTGGTCGCCGACGACGTCGTGGAGATCCGCAAGTACCCCAACGGGGCCCTCGTCGGCCGCGCGGCGGAGATGATCCGCTACCACATGGAGCTGCGGGGCATCGGCATCATCAACATCAAGAACCTCTTCGGCGTCTCCTCCGTCCGCACTTCCAAGTCGATCGAGCTCGTCATCGAGCTCGAGCGCTGGGACCCAGCGAAGAAGTACGACCGGCTGGGCCTGGACGGCGAGACCTATTCGATCCTCGGAAAAGCCCTTCCCCTCCTGCGCCTGCCCGTCGCCTCGGGGCGCAACCTCGCCCTTCTGATCGAGATCGGCGCCCGCAACGAGCTGCTGAAGATGCAGGGGTACGACGCCGCTAAGGAGTTCGCCCTCAAGGTGGACGAGCAGATAGCGAAGAACGCGCGGTCGCCCGTGCGCCGCCGCTAGCGTGGTCAAGGCCCGCCGCCGCTCCCCCCGGAGCCGAACCGCGTCCTCCCGTCCCGCGAGGGAGACCGCGGCCGATGTGAACGCGAAGGGGGCCGGCGAAGGCGCCGGGACGTGCACTCTTCCCGAGAGCCTCGTGGTCGTGACCGGGCTCTCCGGATCGGGAAAGAGCTACGTGAACAAGTGCCTCGAGGACATGGGGTATTTCTGCGTGGACAATCTCCCCCTCGAGCTCGTCGAGCCGCTGCTCTCCCGCGTCTCCGCTCCCCGCGTGGGAGTGATCCTGGACGTGCGCAACCCGGACTTCGCCGGCCGCTTCCCGAAGATCCTCTCGCGCCTGCGCGCGATGGTGCCGGCAACGCGCCTGCTCTTCCTGGACGCTTCGGAGGAATCGCTTATTCGCCGCTTCTCCGAGACCCGCCGCCCGCACCCGCTGTCGGGAAACCGGTCGCTCCTCCAGTCGCTGCGCCGCGAGCGCCGGATGCTCGAGGAGGTCCGCTCGGTGGCGGACGTCGTCGTGGACACCTCCGAGATGACGGTGCACGAGCTGCGCTCGTTCATCCAGAAGACCTTCGTGAGCGATCCCTCTCGGGCGCGGATGCTGCTGTCGGCGACCTCCTTCGGATACAAGTTCGGAGTTCCGCACGATGTGGATCTCCTCTTCGACGTGCGGTTCCTCGCCAATCCTCACTTCGTTCCGGAGCTCAAGCTCAAGACTGGCCTGGACCCCACCGTGGCGGCCTACATCGAGAAGGACCCCGAGACGGGGAGGTTCCTCGCCCGGGTCCGGGAGTTTCTCGACTATCTGCTGCCGCTCTACGAGAAGGAGCACAAGAGCTACCTCTCGATCGGAGTGGGATGCACCGGAGGGAGGCACCGCTCGGTCTTCGTGGCGGAGCGGCTGGCGGCCATGCTCAAGGAGAAGGGCTACCCGGTGCGCGTCTCCCATCGGGATGCCACCCGCGAATGAGTCGGGAAATCGGAAATCGCGATGAACCGTTGTCTTTTCGATTCCCGATTGCCGATTCGCGATTTCCGGCCCGGTAGAATGTGAATCCAGGCCCATGATCGGAATACTGCTGGTCACTCACGGAAGGCTCGCGGAGGAGCTCAAGGCGGCGGCGCTGATCATCCAGCCCGACATTTCCTCGATGGTCGCCGTGGCCCTGGAGTGGAGCGAGATCGGTGAGGACGCGCGCGAGCGCATCGCCGCCGGGCTGGCGGAGGCCGACAGGGGAGACGGGGCCGTCATCCTGACGGACATGTTCGGCGGCACCCCGACCAACCTGGCCCTTCCGTTCCTGGCGAAGGACCGGGTCGAGATCGTCACGGGAGTCAACCTCCCGATGGTCCTGAAGTGCGCCTCGCTGCAGGGAAGCGGAAAGCCGGTCGGCGAGGTCGCGCGTCTGGCTCGGGACCGGGGCCAGCGCTCGATCTGCGTGGCTTCGGACCTCCTGGCCAGCGAGGAGTCCGCGGCGGCCGCCGCGTCGGAGTCGCGGGAGCCATGATCCAGGAGGAGGTCTCGATCAAGAACCGCCTGGGCCTCCATGCCCGCGCCGCGGCGAAGTTTGTCCAGACGGCCAGCCGCTTCAAGTCCTCCGTCAAGATCCGAAAGAACGGCGAGGAGGTGGACGGCAAGAGCATTCTGGGGATCCTGCTGCTCGCCGCTTCGCAGGGGACGCGGATCGTACTGACCATCAACGGCGAGGACGAGGCCGCCGCCTTCGCCGCGGTCCAGGACCTGATCGCCCGCAGTTTCGACGAGGAGGAATGAGAGGAATCGGATGATCGGATGATCGTGCCATCGGGTGATTGAAGCTCTAATCACCCGATCACCCGATCGCAGATCACCCGATCAATTTATGTTGCAGGGTCTTCCCGTTTCTCCGGGCATCGCGGTCGGGCGCGCGGTCATCGTGCGCTTTGGGGGCACTCCCGCCTTCCGCAGGGCGCTGCCTCCCGAGGAGCTCGCTGAGGAGGAGCGGAGGCTGCGGCGCGCCGCGAAGGCGGCGACGGAGGACTTCCTCAAGCATTCCCGGGAATCCAGCGGCGCCATCGGTTCGGAGCTCGCGACGATCCTGGAAGCGCACGGCCTGATCGCCTCCGACGAGACGCTCCTCTCGGCCATCGTCGACCGCATGCGCAAGGAGCGCGTCAACTGCGAGTGGGCGCTGGCGGCCGTGGCGCGCGAGATGGCGGAGCGGCTGGAGAGGGCGGACGCCTCCGCGATGCGCGAGCGGGCGGCGGACATCACGGATGTGGCCCGGGAGATCGCCCGGCAGCTCTCCGGCGGCAACCCTCAGCCCGACCGCGATCTGCCGCGGGGATCCATCCTCGTCGCCGACGAGCTGTCTCCCGCCGACGCGGCGCGCCTGGATCCTCGGCGCGTGCGCGCGATCGCCCTGGAGCGGGGAGGCCCGACCTCGCACGCCAGCATCATCGCGCGGTCCTTCGGCCTGCCCGCCGTTGCCGGAGTGGCCGGGCTCTGCGACGCCGTCTCGCCCGAGCGGCCGATCGTCGTCGACGGCGACCGCGGGGTCGTCGATCCCTCCCCGTCGAAGGAGAAGATCCGCAAGAGCCTCGTGAGGGTCCGCGAAGCGCGGGAGAAGTCCCGGCGTCTTCGCGCCAGGACGGCGGGCGCCGCGGCCACGGCCGACGGGGTCCGGATCGTCGTCCGGGCCAACCTCGAGCTGACCGAAGAGATCCCGTCCATCGAGCGATGCCACGCCGAGGGCATCGGGCTGTTCCGCTCGGAATTCCTGTACCTGGCGGCGGCGCCGAAATCCCCGGGGGTGGAGGAGCAGCGCGCGGCGTACGAGAGGCTGATCGCGGCCTCGAGCCCTCACCCCGTCGTGGTGCGGACGTACGACCTCGGCGGCGAGAAGGGAATCGGCCCGGCGCCCGGGGAGAACCCCGCCCTCGGGTTGCGCGGCCTGCGCTACTGCCTCGCCCACCCCGAGCTCTTCGAAGAGCAGCTGACGGCCCTCTGCCTCGCGTCCCGCAAGGGAGAGCTCCGGATCCTGCTTCCGATGGTCGCCGGCCTGCGCGAGCTGCGGGCCGCGCGGGCCCACCTGGAGAAGGTCGTGAAGCGCGTGGGCCTCTCGGCACCGCCGCCGCTGGGCGTGATGATCGAGGTCCCGTCCGCGGCCCTGCTCGCCGACCGGCTCGCCCTGGAAGCGGATTTCTTCTCGATCGGGACCAACGACCTGGCTCAGTACGCCCTGGCCGTGGACCGCTCGAACCCGGACGTCTCGGCCCTCTACCGCCCGCTCCATCCGGCGATCCTGCGGATGATCCGGTTCGTCGTGGAGGCGGGAGCCGCCTGCGGGCGGCCCGTGGCGGTCTGCGGCGAGATGGCCGCCGATCCGATGGGGATCGGCGTGCTCGTCGGACTCCAGATCCGGGAGCTGTCGGTGACCCCGGTCGCCATCGCCGGCGTGAAAGACAGCCTGCTGGCGATCGACTCGAGGCGGGCCCGGACGCTGGCGGTCAAGGCCCTGAACGCATCCGAGACCTCGGAGGTGGAGAGGATGTTCCGGACCCTCCCGCACGCGGGCGCCCCCGCCACCGCGGAGAAGCCGCGGGCGGTCCGGATCCCGGAAAGCGAGCCCGCCCGGTGAGACGGATCGCCAAGCCCTGGGGGCACGAGCTCATCTTCGCGGAAAACGAGAAGTACGCCGGGAAGATCCTCCACCTCGAGCCGGGGCACTCCCTCTCGCTTCAGTACCATGAAAGAAAGGACGAGACCCTCTTTGTTCTCAACGGAGAGGTGACGCTGCTGGTGGAGGTCGAGGGCGTGATGAAGGAGCTGCGGCTCCTTCAGGGGCAATCGCACCGCATCCTGCCCGGCGTCCGCCACCGCCTGTCGGCGGATGCCCCGGTGGATCTGGTGGAGGTGTCTTCCCCGGAGCTCGACGACGTCGTGCGCCTGGAAGATCGGTACGGGCGCGCCGGGACGACGGAGCCATGAAGAAATCGAGAATGGAGAATTGTGAATTGCGCCCCGGGGGCGGCGAACGAGAGCCAGCCCGTTATTCACAACTCACAATTCATAATTCGCAATTCTTCCTGGCGCTCCTGCTGATCTCCTCCGGCGGCATCGCTTCGGCGGCGGTCAAGGCGACTCCGACTCCGACTCCGCGGCCTCCGAGACTCACGGGAGGATTCGGCCGGGGGGCGCCGGATGCCGTGGTCACGCCCGAAACCGCGGAGACGACTCCCGCGCCGGGAGAATCGCTCGCCGAAAGGGTGCGCGCCGCGGAGAAGAGCAGGAAGCGCAAGGATTCGAAGCCTCCCGTGTCCATAACCAACGAGACGCTCGTGACCGACCCGAGAAAGGGGAGGCTGACAACGTCGTCGCCCCGGCCGACGTCCCCGGCGCCAACTCCCGGTCAGGCGGCGCGACCGACTCCCGCCGAATCCGTGGATGCGAGCGCGGAGGCGTACTGGCGGGAGCGAATGCACAGCGCGCGGGCCCGGGTGGAAGAGCTTCGCGAGCAGGTCCGCCGCTTCGAGCTGGAGTCCAAGAAGCTCGAAAACGACTTCTATTCGTGGGACGATGGCCAGTATCGGGACAGCGTGATCAAGCCGGCCTGGGACCAGAAACGCGAGGAGCTGGAGACGGCCAGAAGAGACCTGGAGCAGGCGGAGAAGGAGCTCTCCGAGCTGCCGGAGACGGGCCGGAAGGCGGGGGCCCTGCCGGGATGGCTGCGCGAATGAGCGGATATCGCGTCGAGACGTGGGGCTGCCAGATGAACGTCCTGGACGGCGAACGCATGGCCGGGCAGCTTCGAGGTCTGGGCCTTGCCGCCGCGGGCGAAGGCGAGGCGGCCGATGTGGTGGTCCTCAATACCTGCTCGGTTCGGGAAAAGGCGGATTCGAAGGTCTACAGCGCGCTCGGAGTCCTGGCGGAGAAGAAACGGGAGAACCCCGACCTCGTCATCGGCGTCACGGGCTGCATGGCCCAGGTGTCGGGAGACGAGATCCTGGAGCGCGCCCCCTGGGTGGATTTCGTCGTCGGAACGGGCAACGTCGAGAGGGTCGGCGAGATCGTCCGGCGCGTGCGGGAAGAGCGCCGCCAGGTGACCGCCCTCGAGCTGCCGCAGGAATCCCCCGTCTACCAGTTCCGGCAGATCTCCCGCGGCTCCCTCTTCCAGGCCTACGTCACGGTGATCGAGGGGTGCGACCAGTTCTGCACCTTCTGCATCGTGCCGTTCACTCGGGGCCGGGAGCGGTGCCGGCGCTCCGCGGAGATCCTCGAGGAAGTCGCCTGGCTCGTTCAGAGCGGTTACACCGAGATCACGCTCCTCGGCCAGACGGTCAACGCGTACCGGGATCCTGAAGACGGGTCGGCGCTGGGAGCACTTCTGACGCGCGCGGCCGGCGTGGCGGGGCTCCGGCGCCTGCGGTTCCTGACCTCGCATCCCCGCCTCGTGGACGATCCCCTGATCGAAGCCCTCGCCGCCGGGGACCCGATCGCGCCGTACCTTCACCTCCCGGCCCAGTCCGGGTCCGATCGGGTTCTCTCCAGGATGAAGAGGCGTTACGACAGCCGGTATTACCTGGACACCCTGGAGCGCATCCGCCAGGCAGTTCCCGACGCCGCGATCTCGTCGGACTTCATCGTCGGCTTCCCGGGAGAGTCCGAGGAGGATTTCGCCGGGACGCTGGAGCTCGTCCGCCGGGCCCGCTTCGCCAACGTCTTCGCCTTTCTCTATTCCCCGCGGCCGGGCACGGCGTCCGCGCGGTGGGGGAGCGAGACCGCCGTTCCGCCGGAGACCGCGTCCGAGCGCCTGCAGCGGCTCCTGGCGCTCCAGGAGGAGCTGCAGCTGCAGATGAACCGCGGTCTCGTCGGCAGCCGCTTCGAGGTCCTCGTCGAGGGGCACGACCGCCAGGGTCAGGCGCGCGGGCGCACGCCCTGCAACCGCATCGTTCATGTCCCGGATGACGCCCGAGACCTCTCGCCCGGCCGTTACGTCTCCGTCAGGATCACGAGAGGGCTGCCGAATTCGCTGATCGGGTCGCTCGCGCCGTAACCGGAAGGAATCACGCCATGGTCAAGATGGAAATCAAGGGCCTCCTCATGGATCCGGTTTCGAACATGCCCGTCGTGATCCTCCGCGACGCCGGGGACGGGATCTTCCTGCCCATCTGGGTGGGGATCTTCGAGGCGAACGCGATCGCGATCGCGATGGAGAGAATCGCGACGCCCCGACCCATGACCCACGACCTCTTGAACAACCTGTTGAAGGAGCTCGATACGCGGGTCGAGCGCGTCGTCATCAACGACCTGAAGGACAACACGTTCTTCGCCCGGATCCATCTCTCGCGCGCCGACTCGAACTGGATCGTGGACAGCCGCCCGAGCGACGCGATCGCGCTCGCCCTGCGCAGCCAGTCGGAGATCTTCGTCGAGGAGGAGGTCCTGGAAAAGAGCAAGACTCTCCGCGCCGAAGGGGCCGAGCCGGACCCCGAGCGTCTGAAGAAGTGGCTGGAGGAAGTCAACCCCGAAGACCTCGGCAAGTATCGGATGTAGTTCCGAGATCCCGGTTCCCGGTCTTCCGATCTCGGTGTCGGGGATCTGAAAACTGATCACCCGGAACGGAAAACTCGTTACACTCGACCCGGTGATCATCTCCATCACGAACCAGAAGGGGGGCGTCGGAAAGACGACCACCGCGATCAACCTGGCGGCGGCCCTGGCTCAGAAGGGGATGAAGACGCTGCTGGTGGACCTGGACCCCCAGGCCAACAGCACGATGTCGTATCTGGACCGGCGCTCCGTCGAGAAGTCGATGTTCGACGTCCTGACGGACCCCGCGGTCTGGTTCCGGGAGATCGTCCGGCCCTCGGGTCTCCCGAACCTGGACGTCGCGCCGGCCCGGATCGCGCTCGCCAAGATCGAGTCGAAGCTCCTGGGGGAGATCGACGGCCATTTCCGCCTGCGGGACAAGATCGACGGCGCGCGCAAGCGCTACGACGCGATCCTGATCGACACGCCCCCCACGCTCGGCATGATCACCGTCAACGCGATGGTCGCTTCGACGCACATCCTGATCCCGATCCAGTCCTCCTACTTCGCGCTGGAGGGGACCGACGACCTGCTGGAGACGATCGACAAGATCAAGGCGCGGCCGAACCCGGGCCTCCAGATCCTGGGGGTCGTCGTGACACTCCACGACAAGCGAACGGTCATCGGCCGGGACGTCTACGAGCAGATTCGCTCGGTCTTCGGCGACAAGGTCTTCAAGACCACGATCTCCAAGAGCGTCCGACTCGAAGAGAGCCCGGCGCACCGGGAATCCATCTTCACGTTCGCTCCGCGCTCGGGCGGCGCCGCGGAGTACTACTCACTTTCCGAGGAGGTTCTCTCCCGTGTCTAAACGAAGGGGACTGCCGCAGGAGGCGCGGATGCGCCACGACTCGCATTTCGTCGAGGCCCTCTCGACCCGCTTCGGCGCGTCGCTCGGCCGCTGGATCCCGCTGGAGGAGATCGAGACCAATCCCGACCAGCCGCGAACCAACGTCGGGGACCTGAAGGAGCTCGTCCGGTCGATCGAATCCAAGGGCGTGCTGGAACCGCTTCTGGTCCGGCCGACCGGCGACGGGCGCTTTCGGATCATCGCGGGGGAGCGGCGCTTCCGAGCGGCAATGGAAGCCGGCCTGACAGAGGTGCCGTGCATCGAGTTCGACGTGCCGGAAAACGAGGTCGTCGAGATCGCGCTCGTCGAGAATCTCCACAGAAGGGACCTCCATCCGTTCGAGGAGGCGGAAGGCTACGCGGGTCTGGCCAACCGCCACGGCTACACGCAGCAGCGGATCGCCGACGCCGTCGGCAAGTCCCGGGTCTCGGTCACCGAAGCGATGTCCCTTCTTGACATCCCCGAGGATGTCCGGGAGGAATGTCGGCGCGCCGACATCGCCGCCCGCTCGGTCCTCCTGGCGATCGCCCGGCTCAAAGACCCGGACACGATGCGCGAGGCGATCGCCGCGGCGGCCGCCGGGTCCACGCGGGACGACCTGCGCCGAAAGAAGGGAGCGCCCGGAGGAAAGCGGCCCGCTCGCTTCGCTTTTGTCTACAAACCCAAGGGCGGGCCGTTCAAGCTCAATCTCTCGTTCCAGAAGTCCCGTGTCGACAAGGGCGAGCTCATCGACACGCTCCGCCACATCATCAAGCAGCTCGAAGCCGGCGAGATCAGGGTCCCGAAGCGGTAGGGTGGCTCCTTTCAGGCAGGACGAGGCTCCGCCTTAGCGTCCGATAAGATATATTATGTAAAGTCGCAATAAAGGCTGTCCGGCAAGCCGACGAGGCGCTGCTACAGGATTCCTCTCGCTGTGCGAGGGGTCCCAGGCGACTTTACATAATATTCCCCGCCGTCATGCGAAGTCCACCCTGTTGGGCCGTGCTGCCGATTGAGATCTCTGGCGGGCCGGACTTCACATAACGCGGGGCGGCCCCAGGCTCGCCACGGCGCCGAGGGCTGAGAGCTGACAGCTGACAGCTGATAGCTTTCTCCGGATGCGGCTCGTCTCCCGGTCCGTCCTCCGCGAGATCTGGCCTCCGTTTCTGCTCGGGTTCGCGGCGTACACGTTCATCCTGCTGATTCGGACGGTGTACTTCCTGGCGGACTTCTTCGTCCGGCGCAGCGCGACCTTCGGAGAGGTGGCCTGGCTCGCGGTGCTTTCGCTCCCCTGGATCGTCGTTCTGACGCTGCCGATGGCGTTCCTGCTCGGGGTGTTGATCGGGGTCGGGAGGCTCGCCGGGGACAGCGAGATCGTCGCCCTGCGCTCCTGCGGCGTCGGGCCTTCGTCGATCTACCGGCCGGCTCTGGCGGCCGCGGCGGTCCTCTCGATCGGGGTGTTTCTCCTGTACAACCTCGTGCTTCCCGGCGCCAACGAGGTCCTCTCCCGGTCGCTCGCCCGGGTCGCCGCGACATCTGTCGTGAATGTCGTTCAGCCCCGCACCTTCCGCGAGGTCCGGAGCGGCGTGACCCTCTTCTTCGACCGGGCGGCGCCGGATGGCCGGACACTCGAAGGCGTCTTCGTCAAGCTCGGCGAGGAATACGAGAAGGACCTGCGCGTGATCGTGGCCCGGCGCGGCGTCCTGACCCTCGAAGGCGACCGGCTCTGGCTCGACCTCTTCAACTCCGAGGTTCACGAGTACGACGCCAGCGATCCCTCCCGCTACAGGACCAATCGCAGCCAGACGCAGCGCATCCTGATCGCGGGCGACATCTGGAACTCGGCGGCCGCGAAGGTCTCCTACGAGAAGTCGCTCCGAGCCCAGTCCCTCTCCGAGCTCGCCGCGACGGCTCGGCGGGTCCGCCGGCAGTCTCCGGAGAACTTCCGGCTGGCCTGGGTCGAGATCCACAAGAAGCTCTCGATCCCCTTCGCCTGCCTGGCCTTCGCCGTGATCGGAATCCCGCTGGCGGAGAGCTCCCGGCGCGGAGGAAAAGGCAGCGCGTTCGCCATCTCGCTCGCGATCATCATCCTGTACTACGTCCTGCTCTCCTCGGGCGAGACCTGGGCGCAGCAGGACCGGCTCCCTCCGGGAATCGCGATTTGGATTCCCAACGCCCTCCTGCTCGCCGGCGGGGTCATCGCGATCGCCCGCTCGGGGCGGGAGCGGGCCCGATGGCGCTGGCCGTCGCGGCGCGCCGCCCGGGAGGCGGAGCGCGGCGCCTCCGCGGGCGGTACCCGTCCCCGTTTCGGCAGCCTTCTGCGCTTTCCCGGCATCCTCGACCGCTACGTCCTGGCGCGTTTCCTGACGATCCTCTTCTTCGCCGCCGTGTCGGTCCTGCTCCTGGCCGTGATCGTGGACTACGCGGACCACATCGACAAGATCGCGAAGAATCACCCGCCGGCCTCCGTCGTCCTCGGCTACTACCGCTGCTTCCTCCTCTCGATCGGGACGCAGATCGCTCCGTTCGTCGCGCTGATCGCGACGCTCATCTCCCTCGGGGTCCTGTCGAAGCACAACGAGGACACGGCGTTCCGGGCGAGCGGCGTGTCGCTCCATCGCCTGGCCGCGCCGATCCTCGCGGCCACGGGCGTCGGAGCCATCCTCTTCTTCGCGCTCGGCGAATACGTGCTCCCCTTCTCGGAGCAGAGAGAAGCCCGCTACCGCAACATCATCTACGGCCGCCCTGTGGATTACGGCGTCGCGCGCACGCCGGCCGAGCGCAACTGGCGCGTCGCAGCCGACGGGCGCGTCTGGCACCAGGAGGAAAGCGATCCGGCGAGGGGACTGCTGATCTCCCCTTCCGTTTTCGAGTTCAACAAGGACTTCGATCTCGTCCGGCGCGACGGCGCGAGGGAGGCTTCCTGGAACGGGAAGGAATGGATCTTCCGGCAGGGCTGGACCCGGACCTTCGGAGACGCCGCCGAGACCGCCTACCGGACGTACCTCGAGAAGCCTGTGCCCGGAGATCCCCCCCCATCCTTCGCGCGGGACCGGCGCACGCCAGAGCAGATGCGCTGGCGCGAGCTCCAGCGGTACGCCCGCCGCCTGAAAGCGAGCGGCTATCCCACCGGCCAGCTCGAAACGGCCCTCCAGGCGAAGTTCGCCGGGCCGGCCCTCGTTCCGCTCATGGCCTTGCTGGCGGTCCCGTTTGCCTTCCGGATCGGGCGGCGGGGGGCGCTCGCCGGCATCGGCGTCGGCCTCGCCCTCGGCATGGGCTTCCTGATCGCGACCGCGTTCTTCACGAAGCTCGGCGAAGTGGGGGCGTTGCCGGCGGTCCTCGCCGCCTGGTCGCCGAACGTGCTCGCGACGACCGGCGCGATCTATCTCCTCCTGCGCCTGCGCACCTGACCGGGTTTCAAGTTTCAGGTTTCAAGTTTCAAGAGGTCGAAGAGATCGCTACCTGAAACCTGGAACCTGAAACCTGAAACAAGTGCTCAAAACACCTGGCCGCTCGAGAAGGAGAAGAGCCAGCCCTTGCGCCCCTGAGGATCGGCATTCAAGGGATAGGCAGCGTCGATCCGCAGGATGCTGTTGGTGGAGGCGCGGGAGATCGCGATCCGCAGGCCCACGCCGATGTCGCTCTTGAATTCCGAGAGCGTGAGCGGCCGCCCCTCGGGCGTCACGGCTCCGGTATCGAAGAAGGCGGCGGCGCCGAAGGAGGCCAGTTGCAGAATCTCCCGGCCGGTGAACAGCCGGTGCTCGAGATTCCACACGAGGCGCTTGTTCCCCTCGAAGGAATGAAGGCGATAGCCGCGGAGCCCGTTCGCGCCGTCGGCGAAGAACTGGTTCTCCCCATCGAGGTTCCACCCCTCGTCGTACCGGAGATGGGAGACCAGCGTCTGCAATTGAAGGGTGTCGAACCTCCGGACGTAGCTGACGGCCGCCGAGAGGATCGCGTTCCGCGGTCCGTGATCCAGGCGCGTCTGAAAGGCGACGTGGGCCTGCAGGAAGCTCGTCGGCGAGATCCTCCAGCCGTCGTCCCCCTGGATCGCGAGGAACCCGGTCGTGCGGTCGAGTCCGAGCGCGGCGGGCGAGATCGCGGCCGTCGCGATGAAGGACCTCCCGAGGTTAAAGTCCTCGAACCGGGAGTCGCGGTTCACGTAGTTCAACTTGATGAAATCGTTCGAGACGTCCTCGTACCGGAGAAAGAGGTAGCGGAAATTCCGGTTGTCGGGGAGGACCTCGTCGGGATGGTCCCGGGCGTGCTCGAACTCGTCCTTGAGCAGCTCGAATCCCGCGGTCAGGCGGCGGGCGCGCGCGTCGCTCGCCGTGATCGCCCGCCCGTAGCGGAGGTGGAACTCCCTGTGGCTCTGGCGAAACCGGCCCGACTCCTCCCCGTCCGCGTAGACCCTGTCGTCCTGGAGGAGGTGCGCCAGGAGGAAGTCCGCGGCCCAGGGGCTCACGAACGAGAAGAACGGCCGTCCGATCCGCGCCGCCTCCTCCGACCCATCGGAGTTGGCCGAGTAGAGGAAATCGGCGTTCCAGTAGGGACCGAAGAAATACGGGTCCTTGTACTGGACGAACCGGTTGATCCTGTCCACGTCCCTGTCGTACGAGACCTGGCCCGACCGCCCGGTGCCCAGCAGGTCCTTCTCCTCGAAAGAGAACGAGTACGTCGTGACTCCCCCTTTCTTGCCGTAGGAGATCCCCGGCTGCGTGGTCCAGGCGTCCTGTGTCATCACCTCCACGTCCACGAGGCCGTCGCGCGCGGGGCCGGGCACGACCGACGCGGCCTTCAGGAACGGCAGGGCGCGAAGATTGCGCTCGGTTTCCTCGAGGCGCGTGGCGTCGTAGGCGTCCCCTTCCCGGAAGAGGAGGAACTTCCGGATGACGGACTCCCGGGTCCGGAAGTGAACGGCGTTGGCCGCCCGGTAGAGCCAGCCGCGCGCCGCCTCCTCGGGAGAGAAGACGTCGACCGAGCGGATCGTGATCCGTCCGACGCGAAGGCCGTCCTGCCCGGCGGCCGGCAGCGCAAGGAGGAGAGCCGCGATCGCCCACGCGGCTCGGGCCGGCCGGCGTCGCGGCCGGGGCGTCGGGCGGAGATCGGCGTTACAGGACAAGAGCTCCCCGGTGGCCGGCCTCCTGGCGGCTCCGCGTCTGCCGCCTAAGTCCCTTCTTCCCAGGAGGTCATGTAACGCAGCTGCTCGCGGGTCGGGGCGTCGATCGCGACGTCCATGGCGGCGAGCTTCAGGCGGGCGATCTCCCGGTCGATCGCGTCGGGGACCGCGTGGACCCGGGGCTCCAGCGTCTCGTGGTTGGCGACCATGAACTCGGCCGCGAGGGCCTGGTTCGCGAAGGACATGTCCATGACCGAGGCGGGATGCCCCTCGGCCGCCGAGAGGTTGATCAAGCGCCCGTCGGCGAGCAGGTAGATCCGGCGGCCGTCGCCCAGGGCAAACTCCTCGACGAACTCCCTGATCGGACGCTTCGCTGACGACTGCGCCTCGAGCGCCGGGATGTCGATCTCGACGTTGAAGTGCCCGGAGTTGCAGACGACCGCGCCGTCCTTCATCTTCCGGAAGTGCTCCTCGCGCAGGACCCCCTTGTTGCCCGTGACGGTGACAAAGATGTCGCCGACCGTGGCCGCTTCCGCCATCGGCATCACGCGGTAGCCGTCGAGCACCGCCTCGATCGCCTTGGTCGGATCGATCTCGGTGACGATGACCTGGGCGCCCAGGCCGCGGGCACGCATCGCGACGCCCCGGCCGCACCAGCCGTAGCCCGCCACGACGACGTTCAGGCCGGCCACGAGCAGGTTGGTCGCGCGCACGATCCCGTCCAGGGTGGACTGCCCAGTCCCGTAACGGTTGTCGAAGAGGTGCTTGGTCCGCGCCTCGTTGACCGCCACCACCGGGAACTTCAGGACCCCCGCTTTCTCCATGGCGCGCAGGCGGATGACCCCGGTCGTCGTTTCCTCGGTGCCGCCGACGACGCCGGCGAGGAGATCCCGCCTCTCGTCGGGCGAGAGCCCCTGCGCCCACTCCCGGATCACGGGGTCCACGTCCGCGTCCTTGCCGAGGGCGAGAAAGAGGAGCGAGGACACCAGGTCCGCCCCGTCGTCCATCGTCACGTTGGGGCGGTGGGCGAGCGCCGCGCGGATGTGCTCGTAGTACGTCGCGTGGTCCTCCCCCTTGATCGCGAAGACGGCGATGCCGTCGGCGACGAGGGCGGCCGCCACGTCGTCCTGGGTGGAGAGGGGGTTGGACGCGCAGAGGACGAGATCCGCCCCTCCGGCGACGAGCGTGCGGGCGAGGCTCGCGGTCTCGCTCGTGACGTGGAGGCAGGCCGACAGCCGCACGCCCGAGAGCGGCTTCTCCTTCGCGAAGCGCTCGCGGATCTGCCCCAGGACCGGCATGCTCTTTTCGGCCCACTCGATCCGCAGCCGCCCGCGCCCGGCGAGCGACGGGTCCTTGACGTCGAAGCGCGGGGCCGTCGCGACGGAGTTCCCCATCGTCCGCCTCCTACCGACCCGCCGCGAGGGCCGGCTCGACCCCCGTGGCGCGCGAAAGGGCCGCGGCCGCGTCGGTCCTCTCCCAGGTGAACTCCGGCAGGTCGCGCCCGAAGTGTCCGAACGCGGCGGTCGTCTTGTAGATCGGGCGGCGCAGGTCCAGTTTCTCAATGATCCCGCGGGGAGTCAGGGGGAAATGCTCGCGGATGAGCGCGACCAGCTTCTCCTCCGGCAGTTTTCCGGTGCGGTAGGTCTCGACGTGGACCGAGACCGGGTCCGCCACGCCGATCGCGTAGGCGAGCTGGATCAGGGCCCTGTCGGCCAGCCCGGCCGCGACGATGTTCTTCGCGACGTACCGCGCCATGTAGGCGGCCGAGCGGTCCACCTTCGTCGGGTCCTTGCCGGAGAAGGCGCCCCCCCCGTGGGGAGCGCTCCCGCCGTAGGTGTCCACGATGATCTTGCGCCCCGTGACGCCGGTGTCCCCCTGCGGCCCGCCGATGACGAACCGGCCGGTCGGGTTGACGTGGAACTTCGTGTTCTTGGTGAGGAGCCCGTCGGGGATCGCCGGCTTGATGATCTCCTCGATGATGGCTTCCCGCAGAGCCGAATGCTTGATCGCCTCGGCGTGCTGCGTCGAGACGACGACGGCCTCGACCGCGATCGGCCGAGTCCCCTCGTACTCGACGGTGACCTGGGACTTCCCGTCCGGCCGGAGGAAATCCATCTGCCCCTTCCGCCTCGCCTGCGAGAGCCGCATGACGAGCCGGTGGGCCAGCGTCAGCGGCAGCGGCATCAGCTCCTCGGTCTCCCGCACCGCGAACCCGAACATCATGCCCTGATCCCCCGCTCCCCCGGTGTCCACGCCCTGGGCGATATCGGAAGACTGCGGATCGATCGAGGAGATGACCGCGCACGTCTCGTAGTCGAAGCCGAACTTGGCCCGCGTGTACCCGATCTCCTTGATCGTGTGGCGGACGACCGACGGGAAGTCCACATACGTCTTCGTCGAGATCTCCCCGGCGATGAAGGCGAGACCCGTCGTGACGAGCGTCTCGCACGCCACGCGCCCCATCGGGTCGTCGCGCAGGACGGCGTCCAGGATCGCGTCGGAGATCTGATCCGCGATCTTGTCCGGGTGACCCTCGGTCACGGACTCGGACGTGAAAGAGTGGCGACCGTTTTGAAGCATCAGGCGACTCCTTTGGGCCTCGCGGGCGGGCGGTTCAAGGCGTTGCAGCCTAACATCCCGCGGCCCGGCCGGTCAAAGCGCGGGGTCCCGGCCGGAGACGCGGATCCCGGGGTCCCGGGCGAAGAAGAAGAAGACGTTGCGGCCGTATTCCCGGCGTTCGAGCAGGTGCAGGCCCCGCGGATCGGAAGGTCCGTCCTCGAAGCGATCGCTCTGAAGAACGAAGATCCCATCCGGCGCCAGCACCCTCGCGACCTTCACTCGCGGATCCGCGGCCGGGCTCTGCCGGGCGTACGGCGGATCGGAGAACACGAGGTCGAACCGCACCCCCCGACTGGCGAGCCGGTCCAGGGCCCCGTCCGCGTCTTCCTCCAGGATCTCGATCTCCCCTTCCACCGGAGGCAGCTTCGCGACGTTCCTGCGCAGGACGGCGGCGTCTCGGTCGACGAGCAGCGCGCGCGCCGCGCCCCGCGAGACCGCTTCCATCCCCACGGCGCCGCTGCCCGCGTGGAGATCGAGGACGCGCGCGCCCGGGATTCTCTTCTGCAGGATGCTGAAGAGCGCCTCGCGGGCCCTTCCGGAAGTGGGCCGGGCCCCCTCCGGCACCTCGAGATGCCGCCGCTTCCACACCCCCGCGAAGATGCGGACGGTCGGCCCACGGTGTCGCTTCATCGGACTTGCAAGACTGCAGGTTTCAAGTTTCAGGTTCCAGGAAGACTCCATCGCCCCTTTGAAACTTGAAACTTGAAACCTGAAACTTGAAACCCGTGTTTCATTCGGGCGGCGAGAATTGGAACCGCAGATCCTCGATCTTCTTGAACTCGCTGTAGGGCTCGCGCGCCCCTTCGAGCTCGACAACCCCCTTCTCCTTGACGACCTGGAGGACCCGGAACACCACGCCGTCGAACCTCTTCAGATACGTTCCGGGCGGGAGCGTCTCCGGCGTGAATCGCGATGCCGGGGCGAGGGGGCTGTTGAAGGCGCGCTTCAACCCCTCGAGGGCGGCCAGCAGCGACGCGGCGTCGGCCGGCAGCGCCGCGAGATCGTCGAAGCGGACCCGCTTTCGGGATCCATCGTCTCTCGTGATCGTCACGCTCGACTGAGCCGCGAACTCGCCCGTCAGGCCGGTGCGCAGGTCCTCGGAAAGCTCCCAGACCTCGGGGCGGGCGAAATAGGCGCAGTAGAAGGCCAGCTCCTCCGGCTCGAGCTGCTTGCGGCGCACCTGCTCGTCCCTGCCCCGAACCGTCTTCCAGACGAGTGTCCGGTCCTTGAAGACCGTGAACCGCTCGTACCCTTCCCGGGACTGGCGGATCCACTCCACGCAGAACGTGGGAGGAGGACCCTTCGGCGCCTGCGGCGCGGGCCAGAGCAGGGCGAGTGCCAGGATCGGGACCCCCGTCACGGCACCGTCCGGCGCGCTTCTCCGACCGCGAACGCCAGCTCTTCGCGGCGCGAGATCTTGCCGTCCCGGCGGGCGGCCAGCGTGACTTTCAACGCGCGGCCGATGCGCGGTCCGGCGGCGACCCCGGCGGCGATGAGGTCCCGGCCGCCGATCTCCAGGCGCGTCGAGAAGACCGGAAGGGCCCGCTCGATGCGCCGGCCGGCCGGACCGCCCAGGCGCGCCGCCGCGGCGGCGATCTCGTCCGGAGAAGGTCCTCGGGCGAGCAGAGCCGACGGCGTGGCGCGGGAAGAACGCTTCCGCAGGTCGCTCAGGAGCGAGGGGAACGAGCGCAGCCTCTCGCTCTCTTCTCCCGCCAGGGAGAGCCGGCGCGACAGCCGCTCCCGGGAGGCAGCATCGAGATCGGCGGACCAGACGAGGAGGAAGAGGAACCAGCTCGTCCGTCCCGGATGACGCCGCGCGACGCCTTCGGCGCGCCGCAGGCTCGCCAGAGTCGGCGCATCGTGGCGCAGGGCCGGATCCACCCACCGCCCGATCCCGAGTCTTCCCATGAGACGCACGGCCCCGGCGCGCCCGGGTTCGGAGAGGAGAAGACGCAACTCGCGGCGGATCCGGTCTCCCGATACCGACTCGACGGCGCCCAGCCGCGCGGCCCGTTCGATCCAGCGCCGCGTGTTCGAGTCGATCCGGAACCCGAGGCGGTTGGCATACCGGACGGCGCGGAATGCCCTCGTCGGGTCGTCCAGCGGCGAGGCTTCGTGCAGCATCCGTATCGTCCGTCGCTCGAGATCCCGCGCCCCGCCGAAGGGATCGACCAGGGCCGGGCGGCGCCGCGGCGCGATCCGGAGCGCCATCGCGTTGATCGTGAAATCCCTCCGGGCCAGGTCCCGCTCGAGCGAAGCCGCCGCGACGCGCGGCAGCGCGCCCCGGCCTTCGTAGGTCTCGGAGCGCGCGGAGGCGACGTCGAGCCGCGATCCGTCCGGGAATTCGAGCGCTACGGTGCCGAAGCGCTCGTGCGGGCGCGCCCGCGCTCCGAGCTCCCGGGCGAGGCCTCGGCCGAAGGCGAGGCCGTCTCCCTCCACCGCCAGGTCCAGGTCCGTCACGGATCTGCCGAGGAGAAGATCCCGCACGGCGCCCCCCACAAGGTAGAGCGGCAGCCGTTTCTTCACCGCGAGCCGCCGAGCCGCGGCGAGCCTGTCCCGCAAGGGAGCCGGAAGGGACCGCAGTCCCGGCAGGAAGACGCTGGACCCTGGATTCTCGACCCTCGGCTTCTTTCTACTCAAACACGTATTCCACCGAGTCCTCGCCCGCGAGCGCGCGGATCTCGCTGGTCAGGATCGGGGAGGGCGCGATCCTCATCGAGTCCGCCGCCTTCAGGGTCGCCTCGAACTCGCCCGGCCGGAAGAGGCGGATCGAAACGGGCGTCGTGCCGGGATGGGACTTCAGGCGGTCCTTCAGCCGCGCGAGGATCCGCTCGTCGGCGAACGCCAGGTTCACGCGGATCTGGAGGCCGCTGGCCAGCCGCTCGGAGATCCCCTCGAGCGGAGCGATCCCCTGCACGGTCAGCTCGCACGCCGGCCCGGACTCCCGGACCGTGCCCGTGACGAGGACCGGCAGGTCCGTCGTGACCCAGGACGCGACCTTCTCGTAGAGGCTCGCGAAGATCGCCACCGGCACGCTCCCGGTCATGTCCTCCAGGACGGCCTTGAGCATGGTCTTGCCTTCGTTGATCCCCTTCTTGATCTTCTGTTTCTTCAGGCCGACGAGGACTCCGCCGACCCGGACCGTCTGGTCGGCGTGCGACGGAAGCTCCGAGACCCTCGCGTCGGCGAACCGCTCGATCGCCTCGGAGTACCGCGTCAGCGGATGCCCCGTGACGTAGAAGCCGAGGACGTCCTTCTCCCCTTTCAGCCTCTCTTCGACCGACCACTCCGGCTGGTCGGGGAACTCCTCGGCCCCCGACTCCGGCTCCGCCGAGCCTCCGCCGAAGAGATTCGTCTGTCCCGTCAGGGCTTCCTCGCGCATCCGCGCCGCGCGGGCGACGACCCGCTCCGCGGCCGCCGACAGAGTCGCCCGGTTCTTCCCGAGGGAGTCGAACGCCCCGGCGCAGATCAACGCGTCGAGCGTGCGCTTGTTGACGAGGTGCGAGTCGAGGCGCAGGGCAAAGTCCGTGAAGGATCGAAACGGCGTCTGGCGCCGCTCGTCCAGGATCGCCGCCGCCGCCGCCTCCCCGACGCCCTTGATGGCCGCCAGCCCGAAGCGGATCGCCGGCCCCACGCCCGCGAACTTCTGCTTCGACTCGTTGATGTCCGGGGGGAGAACCGGGATCCCCGACTCCACGCAGTCTCCGATGACTTTCACAATGCCGTCGGTCGAACCGATCTCCGCCGAGAGGGTGGCCGCCAGGAAATCCACCGGATAGTGGGCCTTCAGATACGCGGTCTTGTAGGCCACGAGGGCATAGGCGACCGCGTGCGCCTTCGGGAACCCGTAACGGGCGAACGGCTCGATCAGGCCCCAGAGCTCCTCGACCTTGCTGTCCGGCGTGCCGTGCTCCCTGGCCCGGTCGGCGAACATCTTGCCCTCCGTGGCCATTGCTTCCCGTTTCTTCTTGCCGATCACCTGGCGCAGCTTGTCGGCCTCCGCCAGCGAGTAGCCCGCGATCCGCCGGGCGATCTGCATGACCTGCTCCTGGTAGACGAGGATGCCGAGCGTCTCCTTCAGGACGTCCTCGATCTCCGGCAGGGGGTACGTGACCCTGCTCGTGCCGCTCCTGCGCCGCACGTACTCCTCGACGGTCCCGGCGTCGAGCGCCCCGGGCCGGTAGAGGGCGTTCAGGGCGGCCAGATCCGCGAAGACGCGCGGCTTGGCGCGGCGCAGCAGGTCCCGCATCCCGGACGAATCGAACTGGAAGACGCAGGCGGTCCGGCCGTCCCGGAAGAGCTCGTAGGTCTTCTCGTCGTCGAGCGGGAGGTGGTCGAGGTCCGGGGCCCCTCCCGTCCTCTCGCGGATCGCGGCGAGGGTATCGTCGATGATGTCGAGCGTGATGAGACCCAGGAAGTCGATCTTCAGAAGCCCCATCCCCTCGACGGCGTGCATGTCGAACTGCGTCGTGATCTCGTCCTTGTTCGTGCGGTAGAGGGGGAGGTACTCGATGATGGGCCGCGGCGCGATGACGACGCCCGCCGCGTGCATCCCGGCGTGGCGCGACAGGCCTTCCAGACGCCCGGCGATCTTCACGATCTTCCTTACCGACTCGTCGGATTCGACGAGCTCGGCCAGGGCGGAAGACTCCTCCATCGCCTTCTTGAAGGTGACGTCGGGGCCGTCCGGGATGAGCTTCGCGATCCGGTCCCCCAGCGCGATCGGGAGCGAGAGCACCCGGGCCACGTCCCGGACCGCGAGCTTCGGCTTCAACTGCGAGAAGGTCACGATCTGCGCCACGTTTTCCCGGCCGTATTTGCGGGTCACATACTCGATGACCTCCCCGCGCCGGGCCTGGCAGAAGTCGATGTCGATGTCCGGCATCGAGATCCGCTCAAGGTTCAGGAACCGCTCGAAGAGGAGGTCGTACTTGAGGGGATCGATCTCCGTGATCCGCAGCGACCAGGAGACGATCGAGCCCGCGGCGCTCCCCCGCCCCGGACCGACGGAGATGCCGTTCTCCCGGGCGAACCGGATGAAGTCGGAGACGATCAGGAAGTAGGAGGGAAACTTCATCTTCTCGACGACGGCGATTTCGTAGGCGAGGCGGTCCCGGTACTTCTCGGCCGGGATCGCCGGGTCTCCTTCGCCCAGGGCGAGTCGCCTCTCCAGCCCCTCCCCGGCGAGCTCGCGGAAATGCTCGGCCGGCGACTTGCCTTCGGGGGGGGTGAACCTCGGCAGGTGGTGCTGGTCCTTCTCGAACGTGACGGCGCAACGCGCGGCGATCGCGACCGAGTTGCCCACGAGCTCCTTGCTCCACGGCAGGAATCGCTCCTTCATCTCGTCCGGGGTCTTGACGTAGAACTCGTCGTTGTAGAACCGCATCCTCCGCTCGTCCTCGAGCGTCTTGCCCATGCCGATGCAGAGGAGCACCTCGTGCGCGGACGCGTCGTCCCTGTTCAGGTAGTGGCTGTCGTTGGTCGCCACCGCGGCCGCCTTCGTCTCCTTGGAGAGCTTCAGGAGGTCCGGGATGATCGCGGTCTGCTGCGGCAGGCCGTGGTCCATGACCTCGATAAAGAAGTTCCCCTTGCCGAAGATCTCCTCGTATTCGAGGAAGGCCCTCTTCGCCGCGTCGAAGTTGCCCCGCACGAGCGCGCCGGCGACCTCCCCCTTCAGGCAGCCGGAGAGCCCGATCAGGCCCTCGGCGTGCTTTCGCAGGAGGGCCTTGTCCATGCGCGGGCGGTGATAGAAGCCGGTCAGGTACGCCTCCGACACGAGCTTCACGAGGTTGTGGTAGCCGGTCTGCGTCGCCGCGAGGATCGTCAGGTGATAGGCGTACCCTTCCCCCGATTCGCTCGCGGCCATGGCCTCCCGATCCGTCCGATCGGCGGGCGCGATGTAGGCCTCGACGCCGAGAATCGGCCGGACGCCGTTCTTCCAGGCCTCCTGGTAGAAGGCGAACGCTCCGAACATGTTGCCGTGGTCGGTGACGGCGACCGCCGGCATCCCGAGCTCCGCGATCCGCTTGCACAGCTCCGGCAAACGGTTCGCGCCGTCGAGAAGGGAGTACTGGCTGTGGAGGTGAAGATGGACGAAGTCGCCGGGCACCGACCGATTGTAGCGTTAAACGTGAAGCGTAAGACGGAGAACGAAGCCGCCGGAAAGCGGGCCGCGTTTTACGTTTCGTGTCTTACGCTTTACGATTCTCCGGATGAGCTTCCGCCGGGCGCTGGGACCCTTCGACGCGACGATGGTCGTCGTCGGCGGGATCATCGGGAGCGGGATCTTCATCAACCCGTACATCGTGGCGCAGAGACTCTCGTCGGGCGGGCTCGTGCTCGCGGCCTGGGTCGTCGGCGGCGCGATTGCCCTTTCGGGAGCGTTCGCGTTCGCGGAGCTCGGCGCGCTCTTCCCGAAGGCGGGCGGGGAGTATGTCTATCTGCGCGAGGCCTACCATCCGGGGGTCGCGTTCCTCTTCGGCTGGGCCTCTCTCCTCATGATCCAGGGGGGCGGGCTCGCGGCGGTCGCGATCGCGTTCTCCCAATACACGCTGCGTTTCGTCGGAGGCAGCCCGGCGGCTGCCGGTCCGCTCGCGGTCGCGGCGATCGTGCTGGTCGCGGCGGTCAACTACCTTGGCGTCAAGCCGGGGAGCCGGCTCCTGAACGTCCTGGTGGTCGCGAAGATCGCGGCGCTGGCCGTCCTGATCGGCGGCGGTCTCTTTCTCGCGCGAAGGGCGGGCGCCGCGCCCGTCCCCGCCTCCGCGTTCCCGGGGGGATCGGGTCTCGTCGCTTTCGGAGCCGCTCTGATTCCGATTCTCTTCACGTACGGCGGCTGGCAGAGCGCCAACATCATCGCCGAAGAAATGCGCGAGCCGCGCCGCACACTTCCCCGGGCGCTCGTCGCCGGGACGCTCATCGTGATCCTCGTCTATCTGCTGGCCAATACCGTGTACCTCTCCGCGCTCACGCGCGAGGGGCTCGCGGCGACGACGACACCGGCGGCGGACGCCGTGCGCCGGATCTTCGGCCCGGGCGCCGATCGGATGATCTCGGCCGCCATCACGATCTCCGCCTTCGGGTTCCTCGACCTGACGCTCCTCGCCCAGACGCGGATCTACTACGCGATGGGAGCGGACGGGCTCTTCTTCCCGGCGCTCGGACGTCTCCACCCGCGGTTTCAGACTCCGTCTCTCGCCATCGTCCTGCAGGCCGGCTGGGGCGTCGTCCTCGTGCTCACGGGGACGTATGCGGACCTGGTGGACTCCGTCGTCTTCGGCGACTGGATCTTCTTTACCCTCACCGTCGCGGCGATCTTCCTTTTCCGGCGGCGCTATCCGGTCGGGGCTCGCCCCTCCGGCTCCTTCCAGACTCCCGGCTACCCCTGGTTCCCGGCCTTCTTCGTCGTGACGGGCGTGGCCGCCGTGGCGAGCGCCATCGCCTCCAATCCGAGGCGTTCTCTGATCGGCACGGCGCTGCTCGGGACCGGAGTGCCGGTCTATCTCTTCTACGCGCGGCGCCGCCGCGCAACCCGGGAAGCGGCTGGCAGCTGATGGCTGAGAACCGAGCGCCATGACCGTATCCCGCGCCCCCTACATGGAATGGGCCCGCCACCGCCCGCGCCCCGAGGTGGACCTCGCCGGATCGAACCTCCTCCCCTGCACGCTCGAGGATCTCCCCGGGGCCCGCGAGGCCCTGGACATCGCCGGCGAGAGCCCCGACGGCTACGCGCCGCTCGTCGAGGCGATCGCGCGCCGTTACGGAGTCACGCCGGCCCGGGTCGCGACGGCCGGAGGGTGCTCCGGCGCGAACTTCCTCGCCTGCGCGGCGCTCCTCGAGACCGGCGACGAGGTCCTCATGGAGCATCCCGCCTACGATCCCCTCGCCGCCGCGGCGCGGATGCTCGGAGCGAGCGTGCGCTCCTTCGAAAGGCGCTTCGAGGAGGGGTATGCCGTCGATCCGGAGCGCATCGCCGCCGCTCTGGGCGCCGGGACGCGCCTCGTCATTCTCTCGAGCCCGCACAATCCCTCCGGCGTCCTCGCCTCGCGCGAGTCGCTCGAAGCCCTGGGCCGCATCGCCGAGAAGGCCGGCATCCACGTCCTCGTGGACGAGGTCTATCTGGACGCGGCCTTCGGCGAAAAGCATCCACCGGCCGCAACCCTCTCGCCCGCCCTCCTCTCGTCCAACAGCCTGACCAAATCGTGGGGTCTCGCCTCGCTCCGATGCGGATGGATCCTGGCCTCCCCGGAGATCGCCGACCGCGTCCGCCGCGCGAGAGACGTCGTTGACGTCTGGGGGCCGATCCCCGCGGACCGCCTCTCGGTCCTCGCGTTTCAGAACTTCGAGCGCCTGGCGGCGCGGGCACGGGCACTCGTCGAGCCCAACTCCGCGCTCGTCTCGGATTTCCTCGCCGGCCGTCCGGAGCTCGAGTGCGTCCCGTCCCGCGCGACCGTTGCCTTCCCCCGGTTTCGAGACGGACGCGACGCGGAGCCGTTCATCCGTCGCCTCCTCGAGGTCCACGGCGTCGCCGTCGCGCCCGGCCGCTTCTTCGACTCCCCCGCCCATTTCCGAGTCTCCCTGGGCGGTGCCGGCGGGGACCTCCGCCGCGGTCTCGACGCGATCGGGTCGTGCCTCAACGCGCTTTGAACGGAGCTGAAGTCACTCCCACTCGATCGTGGCGGGGGGCTTGCTCGTGACGTCGTAGACGACGCGGTTGACGCCGCGGACGCCCTGCACGACCCGGCGGGCGATCACATCCAGGACCTCGTGGGGCATGCGGAACCAGTCGGCGGTCATGAAGTCGGTGGTCTGGACGGCCCGCACGGCGAGGACGAACTCGTGCGTGCGGTTGTCTCCCATGACGCCGACGGAGCGCACGGGGAGCAGGACGGCGAAGGCCTGCGAGATGGCGTCGTACAGGCCCGCGGCGCGGATCTCCTCGAGGACGATCTCGTCGGCGCGCTGGAGGATCTCGACTTTCTCCCGCGTGACTTCTCCGGGAATCCTCACCGCAAGACCCGGCCCCGGGAACGGGTGGCGCGACAGGAATTCCCGGGGCAGGCCGAGCTCGGCTCCGAGCAGGCGCACCTCGTCCTTGAAGAGCTCGCGCAGCGGCTCGATCAGTTCGAGCCCGAGCTTCTCCGGCAGGCCTCCGACGTTGTGATGCGTCTTGATGACCTGCGAGGGCCCCTTGATCGAGACCGACTCGATGACGTCGGGATAGAGCGTCCCCTGCGCAAGGTAGCGTGCGTCCGGGATGCTCTTTGCCTCCCACTCGAAGACCTCGATGAAACTCCGGCCGATGATCCGGCGCTTCTCCTCCGGGTCCACGACTCCCGAAAGCCGCGCGAGGAACAGGTCGGACGCGTCCACCGAACGGATCGCGAGGCCGAACCGCCGGAAGGCTTCTTCGACCTGGAGGCGCTCGTGGGCGCGCAGAAGGCCGTGATCCACGAGCACCGGATGGAGACGCTCGCCGAGCGCCTCCCGCAGGAGGAGCGCCGTGACGGAGGAATCCACGCCGCCGGAGAGGGCGCAGATGACGGCTCCCGAGGGGGCCTGGCTGCGGATGGCCTCGACCTTGTCCCGGCGGAAGGAGTCCATCGTCCATTCCGGCGCCACGCCGCACACGCGGAAGAGGAAGTTCTGGAGGATCTCGGAGCCGTGCTCGGTGTGCCGGACCTCCGGATGGAAGCAGACGCCGTAGAGGCCCCGCGCCGCGTCCTCGAAGGCCGCGATCGGGCTCTCCGGAGTTTCGCCGGTCACGCGGAATCCGGCCGGCGGCGACACGATCGTGTCGCCGTGGCTCATCCAGACGGTCTGCTGCTCCTCGAGCCCGGCGAAGAGCCGCGAGTCGCCCGAGAGGTTCGCGACCGCGCGCCCGTACTCCCGCCCCTTCCCGCCGGCCACCTCGCCGCCGGCCGCGCGGGCCATCCACTGCATCCCGTAGCAGACGCCGAGCACGGGCACGCCGAAGCTGAAGGGGTCCGCCGCGGGCCGCGGCGCGCCCTCCTCGTAAACGCTCTGCGGTCCTCCCGACAGAATGATTCCCGCGGGATTCCATTTCCGGATCTCCTCCGGCGAAGCGGAGGGGGGGAGGACGATCGAGAAGACGCGCGCCTCCCGGATCCGGCGTGCGATCAACTGCGTGTACTGCGACCCGAAATCGAGAACGACGACACAGTTCGAACCTGTGCTCACGCGCCGCTCCGCTTTCGAACGGCCGCCAGCGGAGCGGCCAGGAGGGCCGCCGGCACCACGGCGGTCGCCGCGGCGAGAAACGGCGCGAGGCCGACGAGAACGGGAGCCACAAGCGCCCCCGGCGCGACCCGGCCCGCGAGGCGCTCTCCCGCGACGACGAGAAGCGCGCTCGCGGCCAGAAAGAGCAGTGCGAAGGCCGGTCCGAAGACCCTTCCGAATCCCGACCGACGGCCGGGCTCGCGCGGGCCGAAGAGGGCCTTCTCGGCCAGGGAGATGGCGAAGATGAAGAGAAGACCGACGCCGTAGGCCGGGAGGAAGAAGAGGAGCGATTGCTCGACGAATCGGACCTCGGGCGACCCCGCGGCGAGCTTCCCGCCCGACCATTGCTCGAAGAAGGGGTAGTTGGCGAAGCCGGGGTCGTCGTGCGGGTGAGTCAGCAGGAAGAGGAGAACCCCCAGGAGGAACGCGGAGGGGAGCAGCAGAGCCGCCTGTCGCAAAAACGTCACGTCCGCCGCGATTGTATGCGAACGGGAGTCGCGTCCGCCTCCCCCGCGCCGATGCTATCGTCTTGCGCGCCGTGTCCCTGAAGAGATCCTCGAAGGTCTGGCTTCTCGTCTTCGCGGTGTCCGTAGCCGTCACGGCCGTCATCAGGTCGGTCCGGGGAGACCTCGGCTGCCTCGGGGTCCTGACCACGGTCGTCGCGCTCTGCTCCGCCGCCGTCCTCCTCGCTTTCGGGATCGCCGCCGCGTTCCGCGCGATCGTCCGGGGCCTGACGCTGAGGCTCGCCTTCTCCTATTTCCTGATCGGCATCGTGCCGATCCCCCTTCTGGCGATGCTCTTCTTCTGCCTCGCCTACGTGACGGCCAACCAGTTCATCGCGACTCGGGTCCGGCGGGAGCTGTCCGTGATCGCCGAGCAGGAGATCGCCCGGAGAGTCCCCCTCCCCCGCGTCCATGTCGCGGACGGCCACGTCGTTTCCTCGGAGGTCCCGTGGCTGACTCCGGGCGACAAGGCCCTGTGGGCCGCCGATGTCGATTCGCCCAAGCCGATCATCTCCGGCAACGACGTCTGGATCGCGGCGCCGGCGGCGGACGGTCTCGCCCTCCTGCATCTGACCGACCGCTCGAAGCCGTGGCTCCAGCAGCTCGCGGATCGCACCGGCTACGCGGTTCGCGTCGAGGCTGGAAATGCGAGGACGCGCGGGCAGGGGTTCAGTTTCGACGGCAAGCGGTCAACCCGCAAGGAGGGATTCGTCCGTCCCGCGGCGAGGCCCGCGGGCGGGACAGGCGTTCTCGACAACGAGTGGATCGGCGCCATCTATCTCGAATCCGCGGTCGCGGAGATCGGCCGGGAAGCGAGCGAGCGCAACGCGGTTCTCTACCTGGCGACCGCGTCCCCGCGGCTGCTCTTCGCGCAGCTCTTCAAGCAGGGCGTCCCCCGCCTCGCCAACGTCTTTCGCGCGGTCCTGATGGGCCTCTCCGTGATCCTCCTCCTCGTCTATCTCGTCGCCCTCACGATCGCCTTCGGTCTGGTCGGGTCGATCGCTCGCAGCGTCAACCGGCTCACGCGGGCGAGCCAGGCCATCTCCCGCGGCGATTTCTCCGTGCGCGTCCAGTCCCGGTCCCGCGATCAGATCGGAGACCTGGCCCGCTCCTTCGACGGCATGGCCGCTTCGATCGAAGGCCTCCTGATCGAGACCGCCGAGAAGGAGCGTCTGGAGGGAGAGATCGCCGTCGCCCGCACGATCCAGCAGAAGCTCCTCCCGCCGACCGAGGCCGAGCTGCCCGGGTTTTCCGTCCTCGCGGAGTTCCAGCCGCTGGCGGCGCTCGGCGGGGACTACTACGACTACTTCACGATGCCCGACGGGAGATCGGCCGTCGCCGTCGGAGACGTCTCGGGGCACGGCCTTCCGACGGGCCTTCTCGTCGCCATGGCCAAGGCGGGCCTGTCCACGCTCGTCGAATCGGGTCTGGCCGGCACGGCGCTCTTCACGCGCTTGAACGACCTCATTCACCGCTCGACCGACTCGCGCAACTACATGACGCTGGCGCTCCTCGCCTACGAGCCCGCGTCCCGGCGCGGAGAGCTGACCAACGCGGGGCAGCTCGCGCCCTACCGGCTCTCGGCCGCCGGTCTCCAGAGCCTCTCGCTCCCCTCCTTCCCGCTCGGCGTCTCGGAGCGCTCCGACTTCCCCACCCGGGCGTTTCCCTTCGAACCCGGCGACCGTCTGCTCTTGATCACGGACGGGTTCGTCGAGGCGGCCAGCCCGGAAGGCGAGCCCTTCGGCTTCGAGAGGCTGGAGGCGCTCCTGCGATCCGAGGCCTCCGCCGACGCGGCGCGTCTTCGGGACGCGATCCTCGCCGCCGTCGCGGCGCACACCCGGGGCACCCCTCCCGCAGACGATCGAACCCTTGTCGTCCTGACTCTCGGGTGAGCCGGGCCAGACGTGGTTGCGGCCCGGCGAGGCCGGCCGCCCCGGCTCCCTCGGCCAGGTTGTGCGTCGCACAGCAGGAGTCGCACGGCTTGCGCCATCGCGGCTTCCCCGCTTCCCTCGGCCGTGACACTATGGCCGCGACGACAGACGACGATGCCGCCGCGCCGGAAGAAAGCGAAAGAAGCCTCGCGAGGCCTCACGGCAACGGAGCTCGGCGGGACCGCGCCTCCCGAGTCCCTCGAGCCGCTGCGGAGGGAGATCGAGAAGGACGGCGGATCCGTCCTGAGCGCCTTCCGCGATCCGCTCGGCGGCCACTGGCAGCTCCTCGCGGCCCTTCCGCTGGACCGCGTCGCGCCGACCCCCTTCCAGCGCGACCTGTCCGAGGCGCACGCCAAGCGCCTGACCAACGTGATCGACGGCCTCGGCCGGTTTCTCGACCCGATCATCGCGGTGCGGGCCAAGGAGGGGGGCTACTGGACGCCCAACGGCCATCACCGACTCTCGGCGATGCGCAGGCTCGGCGCGCGATCGATCGTGGCGCTCGTCCTCCCCGAGGCCGAGATCGCGTACAAGATCCTGGCCCTGAACACGGAGAAGGCGCACAACCTGCGCGAGAGGGCTCTCGAAGTCATCCGAATGGCGCGCGACCTCGCGCTCCACGCGCCCCTGCCCGAGAAGGACTACGCGCTCGATTTCGAAGAGGCGGCTCTCCTGACGCTCGGGGTCGCATACGAGAAGAATGGCCGCTTCCCCGGCGGCGCCTACCATCCCGTCTTGAAGCGCGTGGACGAGTTCTTCGAGGAGAAGCTCCCGAAGGCGCTGGAGAAGCGCGAGAAGCGCGCCGCCGCCGTGATCGAGCTCGAGGAGGCCGTCTCCGCGGCGATCCAGGGGCTCCAGGCGAAGGGTTTCCAGAGTCCCTACCTGCGGGCGTTCGTCGTGGCGCGGATCAACCCCCTCCGCTTCCAGAAGGGGGCGAAGGCCTCCTTCGAACCGACGATCGAGAAGATGCTCGCTTCGGCCAGGAAGTTCAAGCCGGAATCGGTCAAGGCGGACCAGCTCGCCAGAACCGGCGGGCCGCCCGAAGAGTGAGTTCCAGGTTTCAGGAGGCGGTTCGATCTCCTTCCCGACACTTGAAACCTGAAACTTGAAACCTGAAACCAGTATCGAAGGGAGAGCCTCATGAGACACCCGACGCGTCCGATCGTCCTCGCGGCGATTTCCATCGCCGCCCTCGCCGTCATGGCCGTGCGGCCGAGCCGCCCCGGGCTCGATCTCGCGAAGGCGAAGTTGGTCGACCTGACCCATTCCTTCGACGAGAAGACGATCTACTGGCCCAACTCTCCGACGACGTTCAAGCTGACGAAGCTCGCGGACGGAGCGACGGAAGGGGGTTACTACTACCGGATGAATTCCTTCTGCGCGCCCGAGCACGGCGGAACGCACATGGATGCCCCGTCGCACTTCGCGAAGGACGGCTGGACGGCCGAGCGGATTCCGCTGTCGAGCCTCGTCGCGCCCGGGATCGTTCTCGACGTCACGAAGCAGGCCTCCTCCGATCCCGACTACCGCCTGACCGCGGCGGACGTTCTCGCCTTCGAGAAGATCCACGGCGCCATTCCCGCCGGCGCGATCGTGCTCCTGCGCACGGGCTGGAGTTCCCGCTGGCCCGACCGGAAGACCTACCTGGGCGACGACACGCCCGGCGAGACGTCCCACCTTCACTTCCCGTCCTACGGAAAGGAGTCGGCGGAGCTGCTCGTCCGGCAGCGGCGCGTGGCGGCGATCGGCCTCGACACGGCGTCGATCGACTACGGCCCGTCGAAGGACTTCATCGTGCACCAGATCGTCGGCGGCGCCAATGTGCCGGGCCTGGAAAACCTGACGAACCTCGAGCAGGTCCCGGAGACGGGCGCCTGGATCGCCGCTCTTCCGATGAAGATCTCCGGCGGCTCCGGGGGCCCGCTGCGCGCCGTGGCGTTCGTGCCTTGACCGCTGTGGGGTGAGCGGTGTGCGGGAAGAGGGCCCTCCCGCGCACTGAATACCGCGCACCGCGCACCGGACCTATCGGCCGGCGACGCGGCTACGGCTTCGACCGGGTGCCGCTGGAGGCGACGGGCCCCACCACGGTCGCGGCGACCGCCGGAGTCCACCAGGACAGGATCCGCTTCACGTATCCGACGGTCTCCCGGTAGGGCGGCACGCCGCCGTAGGTCTCGACGGCGTTCTCCCCGGCGTTGTAGGCCGCGAGGACGAGCTCCGGCCGCTGATCGAACCGATCGAGGAGCTCTTTCAAGTATCGGACGCCGGCTCGCACGTTCGCGACGGGGTCGAAGGGGTGTGAGAGGGAGAGGCGGTTGGCCGTCGCGGGCATCAGTTGCATGAGCCCGCGCGCCCCCTTTCGCGACACGGCGCGCGGCTGATAGTTGGATTCGGCTCGGATCAGCGCGGAGACGAGCGACGCGTCCACGCCATAGCGCCTCGCTTCCACGGTGATGAGCTTGTCGTACGGGGTGTGGAACAGCGGCTTCCGGTCTTCGCAAAAGGAAAGATCGTACGCGACCGGTTCGCCCTTGTCCGACTCGACCGTGACGTCGGGAACGACGACCTCGTCGTCCACGATGCGTTCGACGCGGGAGAGGTCCACGAGGTAGCTGCCCCCTCCCGGCAGGCCGATCTCCAGCTCGTCGCCCACGACGCGGTAGGTGGCGGCCTTGACGACGCGCCCCTCCTGCAAGATCACGAGCTCCGCGAGGGCCGGAGCCGCGGCCCCGGCGAGCGCGAGAAGAGCGATCCATGCCGGCCGTACCATATTTGCCCGGACAGCGGTGTCCCGCAGGCGGGCATTCCCGAGGCCTTTCACGTCGTCATTTTGCCACGGGCGCGGCGCGCCCGGGGATGGAACTCGTCGTAGACGCGGCGCAGGCGTGAACGGGTCACCTGCGTGTACACCTGCGTCGTCGCGATGTCGGCGTGTCCGAGCATCATCTGGAGCGCCCGGAGGTCCGCCCCGTGCTCGAGGAGGTGCGTCGCGAAGCTGTGTCTCAGCCGGTGGGGTGTCAGGCGCGAGCGGATGCCCGCCGCGCGCCCGTACCCCTCGATGAGCTGCCAGAACCGCTGCCGCGTCATCGCGCTCCCGCGGGGCGTCAGGAAAAGAGACGAGGACCCCTTCCGGTCGAGGCCCGGCCGCACCCGCGAGAGGTAGAGCGCCAGCCACCTGGCTGCCGACTTGCCGAAAGGGACCAGCCTCTCGCGCCCCCCTTTGCCCGTGACTCTCAGGATGCCGTCCGCCAGGTCCACGCGGTCGCGCGCGAGAGTGACGACCTCCGAGACGCGCAGCCCCGACGCGTAGATCAATTCCAGCATCGCCCGGTCCCGCAGGCCCAGTGGGCGCGCGCAGTCGGGCGCCTCGAGCAACGCCTCGACCTCCTCCTCGCTCAAGGCCTTCGGCAGGGAGAGGCCCGCCCGGGGGTTGACGATCTCGCCCGTCGGGTCCCGCTCGAACCCCAGGTAGGCGCCGGCGAATCCGTAGAATCCCCTGACGGCCGACAGCGCCCGGGCCGAGGAGCGGGCCGAAAGGCCGCGGGTTTTCAGTTCCCTCATGTATCGCGAAAGGTCCTCGCGCCGAGCTCGGGCGGCGGAAATCTTCGATTTCTCGAGCCAGTTCCCGAAGGCCCGCAAGTCGCTCCGATACGCGCTCAGGCTCGCCGGCGACAATCCCCTCTCGACCGCGAGGTGATCCAGGTAGGTCGGCAGCTGCCTCTGAAGAAAATCCCTGGAACCTGGAACCTGAAACCTGGAACCTGCTTTTTTCAATGCGCCGCGGCGGCGGGAGCCAGGCTCGACAGGACGCTCCAGATCTCCTCGTCGGAGAGGACGCGGTCGCTCTCCTTCGCCCGGCGGAAGATGGCCTCCTCGAGGTCGGGCCGCGGCTCGATGCCGTGGTTCTCCAGCCAGCACTGCACATTGGAGAGCCCGCACATCGGGCCGACCTCGATCACCTGGGTGCGCCCGATCATCCCGGCGGGAACACCCGAGTAGACCCGGTCGGCCAGCCAGGCGTCCCCCTTCTTGCGGGCCTTGATGATCGCGGCAGCGTGGACGCCCGTGCCGGTGCGGAAGGCGTCGCGCCCGACGACGGGATAGTTGTCCGGGATGCGGATGCCGGTCGCCTCGGAGACCGCCGAGCAGTAGTCGTTCAAGCGCGTCAGGTCGCGGTCGATCCAACCCAGAAGCTGCAGGTTGACGAGCAACTGGTCCATCGGCGTGTTGCCGACCCGTTCGCCGATCCCGAGGGCGCAGGCGTGGACCCGGTGGGCGCCCGCCTCGAGCGCCCAGATGGCGTTGGTGACTCCGAGGCCGCGGTCCTGGTGGCCGTGCCAGTCCACCTTGACGTCGGGGTTGGTCTCGCGGACCAGATCCGAGACGAACCGGATCAGGTTCTGGACGCCGTTGGGCGTGGCGTGTCCGACCGTGTCGCAGACACAGACGCGGCCGGCGCCCGCCCGGATGGCCGTCGTGTACATCTGGCGGATGTGGTCCGGATGAGCGCGGATCGTGTCCTCGGTCACGTACATCACCGGAAGCCCTTCGCGGACGGCCAAGGCCACCGCTTCTTCCGTCATCCGCAGCATCCGGCCGAGATCCCAGTCTTCGGCGTACTGGCGGATCGGCGACGAGCCGATGAAGCAGGCTACCTCGATCGCGATCCCCACCTTCTGCGAGATCTCGATGATCGGGAGGATGTCGGCCGCGACGGTGCGCGCCGCGCAGTTGGGCCGCAGCTTCATCCGGGCGTCCACGATCTCGCGGGCGAGCCGCGCGACCGTTCGCGCGACGTGGGGTCCCGCTCCCGGCAGGCCGATGTCCGCGGAGTCGATGCCCAGGGCTTCCATCAGGTGGAGGATCTCGAGCTTCCGCTCGACCGGAGGGCTCTTGACGGAGGGGGACTGCAGGCCGTCGCGGAGGGTCTCGTCGTCCAGCTCGACCCTTCCGCGGGCGGGAGACACCGCCCCGCCGGCTCGGTTCCAGTCGTAGATCAGGTCGGATTCCGGGGGGTGCAACGCCACCTCTTCTTTGGCGATCAGTCTAATCCTCGCCGCGCGTGAGATCAACGGCTCGGACGCTCGCCGTCGCCGGCCTGGGTCGGGACGCGGTATCGCAGCCCGACCGAGAACCCGATGTCGGCGCGGTCGCCGAGCGCGGACAGGTGCTCGGTAACGGTCGCCCGGGCGGCGAGGCGGGCCGAAACGTCGCGCTCGAGGCCGAGAGCGGCCTCCATCCCGGCCCGGGAGACTTCGCCCAGGCCGGCCTTGCGAAACGGGCTCTGCTCGTACGTCACCGAGGCTCCCATGCGCATCGCGGGGCTCAACCGGTACGAGGCGGAAAGGAAGGCCCGGCCGACCGGTGACGGAGAGATGCCCAGGGGCGCCTTCCATCTCCCGAGAAAGACGACGCCGGCCTCCGCTTCCAGGAGCCACCGCCTGGCGGCGCGGGCCAGAAAGAGGCGGACGCCTCCATCCCAGCTCCCCGAGCCGTTGTAGTCCCTCGCGGAGCCGGTCGGAGCCTTGAGCGCGAGGTCGAGACCGTAGCGCGCCGCGCCCCGAGCCGCTCCGGGACGCCACGAGAAGGTCGCGGAAAGATCTCCCACCCCGGCACGCGACCTTCGGCCGTCAAACGTCATGTCCCCGTCGGACGGCTGGAACATCAGAACGAAACTGCCGTCGGGAAACACCGTCCGCCCCGCCTGGCCCAACCCGAACGTGCTGTGAAACGACGAGACGAAGCTGTCCAGAGTGAAAGCATCGTGGGAGACATAGGGGATCTCGACCTCCACGCCGAGACCCGGAGCCAGGCCGATGCTCCCCTGGAGGGAAGTGCGGAGCACTTCTCCGTCCACGAACCAGACAGTCTCCTGTGGGAAGCTCTGGTGGATCGCGTCGGCCTCGTCGGAGCGGAAGGGGGTCCCAGGGGGACCCAGTTCCTCGTGGACCTTGGGGGCGTGCCAGCTGTGCGAAAACGAATTCGCATAGGCAGTCGAGAGCGTCCATTCCGATTCTCCGCGCTCCATCGAGCGCAGCCGGGCGGGCCCGAAGAAGAAGAAGGGGACGTGCAGGACGTAGAGACTCCTCTGCCCGAACGCGGGACTCCAGGCAGAATCCTCGGAAGCCTGGGACGACGCGCGGCGGGGCTCGCAGAACAGACAGAGAGCCGCCAGGAACACGGAAAGAACGCGAATGGGCTTCAGATGGGCCTCTTTTACCGCGGAAGAGAGGCCGTATCATAGCCGCTCTCTTGTCGTCGGACCCATCGCGAGAATCCCATCGCCGGAGGCCAGCGTGATCGAAAGACTCGTCCTGATCGCGGCGGCGTGTGTCCTTCTCCTCCGGCCCGTCTCCCTCCTGGCGCAGGCGGAGCCCGGCTCGATCGAGATCGGCGGCGGAGGGGGGCGCTTCTTCGGGGGCGCGTTCGCCGCGGGAAGCACCCGCATCACCGACCAGAAGGCGGACGCGGACGACGACATCCTGCGCGGCTTCTGGCTCGCGGCGCAGCTCTCGCGCGACTGGGGAGTCGAGGTCGCCGTTCGGCGCACCGCCACGAAACTCGTCCAGTCCCGCGGCGGGGTCTTTCCGACGAAGGCCACGCTGGCCATCCTGGACGTGGCGTCGATCGAGCTTCTCGGGGTGCGCTGCTGGCGGCGCGGGAACTTCGTTCCCTACGTCGGGATGGGGCTCGGCCTCACGAACCTGGATCCGGACGTGGACGACCCCTCCGTGCTCGACACGAACCGGGCGGCTCTCTCGCTCGCCGCCGGGGCGCGGTTCTATGCCGTCCGCTGGGCGGGATTTCGCTTCGACCTGCGCGGCCGCGCGACCTACCTGGGCAAGCGGGCGCAGGGGAACCGCGGCTGGCACGACTCCGGCCGCTGGTTCGCGGACGAGGAGGTCCTCGGCGGGATCTTCTTCTCCTTTGGAGGGCGCTGATGCGTCGGGGCCGCCTGCGATGGCTCGTCCTCCTCGGCGCGCTCGTCTCCCCCGCGCCCTCGCGGGCACAGGAGATCCGCTGGAGGACGGAATTCGTCTTCTATGGCGACAACACGGAGTTCACCCATCTCTACCGCGTCGGGGAGACGATCCTCGGGGCGCAGTTCAAGACGTTCGCGCGCCTCGACCTCGGGCCTCGCACGAGCGTGGACGCGGGGGCGTTCGCCGATCACCGGGACGGCGGCGAGAAGTTCCTCGATCCAGTCAAGCCGATCCTCTCCTTCCGCTACCACACCGGCACCTCGCTCGGAGTCCTGGGCACGCTGGAGACAAGGGACCGCCACGGATACCTCGAGCCCCTCGAGGTCACGACCCTCGAATTCACGCGGCCGATCGAGTACGGCCTGCAGTGGATCGAATCGCGACCTCGCTTCCATGCCGATCTGTACCTGAACTGGCAGCACCTGAACACATCGAAGAGCCGCGAGATCTTCGACTACGGCGGGGTCGTCTCCGGAGACGTCACCGGCGGGGCGAGGCTGGAGGGGCAGGTGCACGGCCTCCACCACGGCGGCCAGCTCTTCGACGTCGGTCCGGTGACGAACAACGTTGTCTTGGCTGTGGGAGGGCGCCTTCACCGCGAGACGGCCCTTCTCGGAGAGGCGAGCCTCGCGGCGTTCGAGCTCTTCAGCAAGGGGAAGCCCGACCCCTTCGTGGACACCCCCACGATCAGCGGCCACGGCACCTACGTTCGGGGCTCGGTCTCCCCGGCGCATCGCTTCGAGCTCTTCGCAATCTGGTGGACGGGCCGGGACTTCATCACGAACGAAGGGGACCACAACTACGGCTCCCCCGGGCTCGACAATTCCTTCTACCGCTCCGACCGCCGCTACCAGGAGTTCGGCGCGGTCAAGAAGTTCGAGATCGAGAAGAAAGTCGCCTTCGACGGGGAAGTGCGTCTTCACCGCATCGAGGGGCGCGTCGAGTACTCCTACCGCCTCGTCGTGCACGCTCCGTTCGACCTGCGACTGCGCTGACGGAGCGGGCGGCTCGACCGACATCGTCCTGAACTCCGAGAAGCCCTGACCCCATCCGTACTCCTGGTGGAAGCCCTGTCCCGCCACTGCGCTGACGGCGATGGCCGCGTCGCGCGGCTTCCGTTCTGACGGCATCGCTGCCGGTGCGGCCGCAGTGGAGGCCAGGAGCGCCACGAGGCCCAGGGACGCCCGCTGCCGGCCCGGGCCGGCGTCCCCCGGCCGCGCGGACGAGCAGACCGAGGACGCCGCGCGAAAGGCCGCCGGTCACCGAATCACGGCCGGCATCTCACACCGACTCTCGACTCGCCGATTCAGCGGCCGGTGAACCGGGCGGTCCGCTTCTCCAGGAAGGCGGTCATCCCTTCTTTCATGTCTACGGTCGAGGCGCAGAGCCCGAAGAGCGTGGCCTCGTACGAGAGCGCCTCCGGCAGCGGCATCTCGGCGCCGCCGCGGATCGCCTCGAGCGCGTAGCGGCAGGCGATCGGGCCGTTCCTCGCGATCGCCCGCGCCAGCTCCATCGCCGCGGAGAGGGCCTGGCCGGGAGGGACGACGCGGTTGACGAGGCCGAGCCTTCCCGCCTCGGCCGCCGTCACGCCCTTCTCGGCCGTCAGGACGAGCTCCGCGGCCTTCGCCTTACCGAGCAGGCGCGCCAGGCGCTGCGTGCCGCCGTACCCGGGGATGATCCCAAGAGACGTCTCCGGAAGGCCCATCTTCGCGTTCTCGGAAGCGACGCGCAGCGTGCAGGCCAGCGCCATCTCCAACCCTCCCCCGTACGCGAAGCCGTTGATGGCGGCGATCGACGGGAACGGCAGGTTCTCGATCCGGCCGAGGATCGCCTGGCCGCGCCGGGCGTGCTCCCGGCCGACGAGAGGCGTCAGCCGTGAAAGCTCGCCGATGTCCGCCCCGGCGATGAACGCCTTCTCCCCCGCGCCCGTGATGATGAGGCATCGCAGGTCCGGGTCCTCGTGTGCCTCCGCGAGCCGGGCGTCAAACGCCTCCAGGACCGCGGCGTTCAACGCGTTCATTTTCTCGGGCCGGTCCACCGTCAGCGTGCGGATCCCCTCCTGCGTCTCGGCCCGGACCAGCTCCCCCGTCATTTCGTCTCTCCGTATTCGTAGAATCCGCGTCCCGACTTTCTGCCGAAGCGGCCGGCCAGGACCATGCGCTTCAGAAGCGGCGGCGGCGCGAACCGCTTCTCTCGGTACTCGTCGAACATGATCTCGGCGATGGCGTAGGTCGTGTCGAGGCCGACGAAATCGAGCAGGCGCAGCGGGCCCATCGGATGCCCGCAGCCGAGCTCCATCCCCCGGTCGATGTCTTCCCTCGTTCCCACTCCCTCTTCCAGCGCGCGCACCGCGTCGAGCAGGTACGGCACGAGGAGCCGGTTGACGACGAAGCCCGAGTTGTCGTGGGCGCGGATCGGCTCCTTGCCGAGCGATTTTGCGAAGTCGTAGACGGTCTTCTCCGTCTCGTCCGAGGTCGCGATCGTCCGCACGACCTCGACCAGCTTCATGACCGGCACAGGATTGAAGAAGTGGAGCCCGGCGAAGCGGTCGGGACGCGACGTCGCGGCCGACATCTCCGTGATCGTCAGCGAGGAGGTGTTGGAGCAGAAGATCGTTTCCGGCTTGCAGATGCGGTCGAGCGCGGAGAACGTCCCCTTCTTGGTCTCCAGGTTCTCGACGATCGCCTCGATGACAATGTCGCAGTCCGCGAGGTCCTCGAGGAGCGTCGTCGTCCGGACGCGCGCCCGCGCCGCGTCGCGCGCTCCCGCCTCGAGCTTCCCCTTCTCGACCGCCTTGCCGAGCGACCGCTCGATGCGGGAGAGCCCCTTTCGCACGAGCTCGTCGGACACTTCGCGAATGACCGTCTCGTATCCGGCTTTCGCCGACGCCTCCGCGATCCCCGATCCCATGAGGCCCGCCCCGAGAACACCGACCCTGGAGATCTTCATCGCTACTTCACTCCTGACTGAAGCTGAGAGCCGAAAGCCGACAGCGACAAGCTATCCGAGCGCTTCGACGACGAGGGCGATGCCCTGGCCTCCGCCGATGCAGGCGCCGGCGACGCCGTAGCGCGATCCGCGGCGCCTGAGTTCCTTCAGAAGCGTCAGCGTGCACCGCGTGCCGGTCGCGGCCAGCGGGTGCCCGAGAGCGATCGCTCCCCCGTTGACGTTCAACTTCTCCGGATCGAGGCCGAGCTCGCGGACGACGCCCAGGATCTGCCCCGCGAAGGCCTCGTTGATCTCCCAGAGAGCGATGTCCTCCATCCTGAGGCCGGCCCGGGCCAGCGCGGCGCGGGCGGCGGGAGCGGGACCCAGGCCCATCAGCTCGGGCTCGCACCCCACGACGGCCGACGCCACCAGGCGTCCGAGGGGCTTCCTCCCCTTCGCGCGCGCTTGGGCGGCGGAGGTCACGACGACGGCGGCGGCCGCGTCCACGATCCCCGAGGCGTTGCCGGCCGTGACCTGGCTCCCCTCGCCGAAGGAGGGGGGAGCGCGGCGAGGCCCTCCAGGGTCGTGTCCGGCCGGACGTGGTCGTCCTTCTCGACGCGCACGGTCTTCCGGCCGGCCTTGATCTCGACGGGAACGATCTCCTCGGAGAGGCGGCACGAGGCCTGCGCGTCCGAAGCGCGCCGCTGGGAGGAGAGGGCGTAGGCGTCCTGTTCCTGGCGGGTGACTCCGTACTTCGCCGCCACGCGGTCGGAGGTCTGGGCCATGTAGAGGCCGCTGTAGGAGTCGAGAAGCGCCACCATCAGGGAATCCTCGAGCTTCCCCTGGCCGAGGCGCAGCCCCCGGCGCGCGCCGCGGATGACGTGCGGAGCCTGCGACATGTTCTCCATGCCGCCGGCCAGGACGGTCCGGGCCTCCCCCAGGAGGATCCGGTGGGAAGCCTGGATGATCGATTCGAAACCCGACCCGCACAGCCGGTTGACGGTCAAGGCGGGCACTTCCTTGGGAATGCCCGCCTTGAGGGCCACGTGGCGCGCTCCGTAGATCGCGTCGCCCGACGTCTGCAGGGCGTTGCCGAAGATGACGTGGTCGATCTCTCCCGGCTCCGTGCCCGAGCGGGAGAGGGCCTCGCGCGAGGCGTGGACCGCGAGGTCGATCGCCGAGATGTCCGAGAAGACGCCGTTGTACTCCGCCATCGGAGTCCGAACGCCGTCCAGAATGACGATGTCTTCCATTGCGGCTCCCAAAACGCAAATTTATCAGGCTTTCCGGACGAAATCATTCACGCCACACCGTCTCGTGAAAGCGCCGCCGCACCTCGTTGAAATCCCCCGGTTTGACCTCGGGGTGCACCCGGTTGGTCAGCAGGACGGCGATGCGCCGGGCCTGCGGATCGATCCAGAGAGAGGTGCCCGTGAATCCGGTGTGGCCGTAGGAGCGCGGCGACATCCCGGCAACGGAGGATCCGGCTCCCCGTTTTCCCTGCCAGGAAAGCCCGCGCGCTTCCGGGAGAAGCGGCGTCGCGTCGCCGCAGAACTCCTCGGGGGAATCCTCGAGCCATTGGCGCGCGAGCGCCCAGACATCCCGCGTCGAGCCGAAGAGCCCCGCGTTGCCGGCGACTCCTCCCCGCCGGAACGCGTTCCCGTCGTGGACCTCTCCCCAGACGACCCCCGCCCGGAACCGGGAGTAGGAGAGCCCGAGAGCCGCGACCATGTTCCTCTCGGTGACGTCTCCCTTTTCGGTTGCGGCCGTGGCGCGCGGCTCGGCCGGCAGGAAACGCGCTCCCGATCCGGCAGGGCCGGCCACCAGCTCGGCGAAGGCCCGGTCCAGCGGCGCCGAGAAGTGCGCCTCGAGGATGTCCCCGAGAAGGAGGAAATTCAGATCGCTGTAGAGGACGGCGGAGCCGGGCGCCGTCTCGGGCTCCATCTCGGCGAGAGTCCTTCGGTAGGCGCCGGCCCCTTCGCCGCGGGCGTAGAGCGGAAACCAGGCCGGGAGGCCCGACGTGTGCGCCAGGAGCGTCCGGAGGGTGATCCCGTCGTAACGCGTCTTCTTCCAGGCGGGAAAGAAGAAGCCCGGCGGGAGATCGAGAGACAGACCCCCTCCGGCCGCGATCCGCGCGAGGGCGCCGCAGCAGAGCGGCTTGGTCAGGCTCGCCAGGTCCCAGAGGGTCTCGGGCGACACGGGAACCGCCTCCGGCTCGACGGCGGCGCTCCCGGTGTGCGCGGCGTCCGTCACGTCTTCGCGGGCGCCCGTGAGGGCGGCCGCGCCCGGAAAGGAGCCCCTCGCGATCTCGGCTCGGAGGAAGCCTCCGCAGTCCGTCACGGTTTCGCGGCTTCGATTTCCGCCCGCCGGGCCCCGACGCGGCGGGCGTTGGCGGCCACCGACGCCGGAGGCTTGTCACCCGCTTTCAGGCCTCCCCGCTCCCGTTCCAGGACCGCAATCTGCTCCTCCATGCGGCGCAGGGTCTCCCGGTCCTTGACGCTCCTGGACGCTTCCTTGAGCGACGCGATGGTGCGCGCGTAGGTCGCCTCCGCGGCGCTTCGCAGCTGGGACGTGTCCAGCGCGACCAGCGCTTCGACGATGCGAGCGCGCACCCAGCCGAACTCTTCCGGATCCACCCCGACGGCGCGGGCGGCCTCCTGGTCCGAGCGGCCGCGCGCGGCCCGCCGCACCCGGATGTAGCGGTCGATCTGCGCGTCCGTCAGGAGCCCGTCCGCCGGCGGCTGGAACCGGACGACGACCCGGACGCGGGGAAGTCCGGCCGCGCGGACCCCCTTGCGCGGCGTGTTGCGCCCGCAGGCGCCGGCCGACAGCGACAGGCAGACCGCGATCCGGAGGGTGATCCTCGCGAGGCGACGCACAGGGGGAGTCTACCGGCATCGGTTGCCTCGCCGGCGCCGCACGCGCCGGCGGGCGGCCTGCTAGAATCCGCGGCAGGACGGGCTCTGTGGGCGTACCGGAAAAGATCGGGAAGTACGAGATCTCCGAGCAGATCGGCACGGGCGGCTTCGGCGCTGTCTTCAAGGGGAGAGACCCGTTCATCAAGCGGACGGTCGCGGTGAAGACCTGCCAGTTGAACGATCCGGAGATCAAGAGCCGCTTCTTCCGCGAGGCGGAGCTGGCCGGCAACCTCCACCACCGCAACATCACCACGATCTACGACTTCGGCGTCGAGAACGACATTCCCTACATCGTCCAGGAGTTCCTGACCGGAGAGGACCTCGACAGGGTGATCAAGCGCGGACTGCCGGTTCCGCTCCAGCGCAAGGTGGAGATCCTGATCGCGATCTCCGAGGGACTCCACTTCGCCCACGAGGCGCACGTCATTCATCGCGACATCAAGCCCGCGAACATCCGGATCCTCGAGAACGGCAACGTCAAGATCATGGACTTCGGCATCGCCAAGTCGCTCCAGTCGGAGTCCAGCCTGACGCAGACCGGGATCACGCTCGGGACCTCGGCTTACCTCGCGCCCGAGCAGATCCGGGGAGAGACGCTGGACCGGAGGACGGACGTCTTCGCGGTCGGCGTGCTCGCGTACGAGCTGCTGGCGTATCAGAAGCCGTTCCGGGGAGAGCACCTCTCCACGATCCTCTACAGGATCTTGAACGAGGCCCCGGAGCCGATCCAGACCGTCGCGCCGGACGTCCCTCCGGGATTGGCGGCGATCGTCAACCGGGCGATGGAGAAGAACATCGAGAACCGCTACCCCTCGATGGAGGTGATGCGCCAGGACCTGATCTCCGTCTATCGCCAGATCGTCGGCGGGAGCGGGGGCTTCTCCACCGCTCAGGCGGCCGCGCAGGGAGCCGGCGGTCCCCCGGTGCCGTTCGACCCCGACGAGACGATCAAGACGCCGAGCAAGGGGATGGCGACCTCGACCCACATCACGCCGCCGTCCGGCGCGGTGGCGCGCGATCCCGCCCAGGACGACGAGACCGTCAGCGTGATGACGCCGCCCCCGAGCCGCGCGCCGGGTGGACTGGAGCTCGTCAACTTCCGCGATCCTTCGCAGGCCGCGGGCGAGATCAAGGGACCGGAGGCGGCTCCCCCCGCATCGGCGGGTCCCGGGAGAGGATCCTGGATCGGCGCGGGCCTCGCGGCCGCCGCCGTCATCGGAGCCGGCGTCTTCTTCCTGATGCGGAGTCATCCGGCCGCCGTGCCGGAGAGGCCGCGGGAAGCCCCGGCCCCGGTCGCCACGGCGCCGATCGTGTTTCCGGCCCCGCAGGTGGGCCAGGACACCGCCAAGGAGCCGCACGCCGCCAGTCCCGCCCCGAAGGAAGCCGTGCCGCCGCCTCCGGCGCCCCCGCCGAAGGCGGAGGAGCGTTCCGCAAAGAAGGCGGAGCCGGCGAAGCCCCGCTCCTTCAAAGTGCAGTTCAGCTCCATCCCTCTCGCGACCCTGTTCGTGGACGGAAAGCGGATCGGCCCGTCCATTCCCGCGCAGAACGTCGAGCTTTCCGAGGGAAAGCACAAGGTGCGCTTCGAGAGCGGGGACCTCCCGGCCTACGAAAAGCAGATCACCGTCGGAGCCGAGGGCTCGCCTCCGATCGCCTACCGCTTCCCGGTGGGAGTCGTCGTCATCAACTCGCCGGCCTGGGCGGGCGCCAACATCCTCATCGACTCGAAGTTCAAGGGGATCCTCATCGGCGAGAAGAGCTTCCCGGTTCCGGCCGGCTCGCACCGGGTCACCCTTTCCCGGGAAGGCGTCAATCCGTACACCGGCGACGTGACGGTGGCGGACGGCGAAAAGAAGACGCTGTCGCCTCCCCCGCCCACGTCCAGTCAGGAGCACTCTTGATCAAACGAGCCGCGGCCGCCGTCCTCTTCCTCGTCACCGCTCTCTGCCTCGCGCAGGAACCGGGCAAGCTCGAGACGGAAGGCAAGCGGGCCTTCGATTCCGGCCGTTTCCAGGAGGCCGGAGAGAAGTACGCGAAGGCGGCCGAGGAGCCGGAGGTCACGGCGGATCACAAGTCCGACCTCTACTTCCAGAGCGCCTGGGCCTACTTCATCGGGGGCAACTCCAAGACCGCCCGCGAGAACCTGAAGGCGGCGTTCACCGCCCGGCCGACCATGGACATCGCCGCCGACTTCTACAGCCCGGACTTCGTGCGTCTCGCTCAAGCCGTCCGCGCCGAGGTGGCCGGCCCCTCGGTCCCGCCGCCCGACCTGGGCGAGTTGAAGCGGATGGCGCGGGAGAAGCTGGCCGACGGAAAGGCGGAAGAAGCGCTGTACGACGTGAAGAGGGCCGAGGGCTCGAACGACCCGCAGATTCACCGCCTCCTGGCGGAGATCTACGACCGGCTCGGAAAGACGAGCGAGGCGGACACGGAAAGGCGCAAGGCCTCCGACCTGGAGCGCAACGTCGTCACCGCCATCCCGCTGGCCGGAACCGCTCCGTCGGCCACCCCCGGGGCGGTCCCCGCGGCCGGAGTCAGCGTGGCGCCGCTGCTCGAATCCTCCGAAGCGGCCTTCAAGCGCGGCGACTTCCGCAACGCCCAGGTCATCGCCAGCCGCGCCCTCGACGTGGACCCGAAGAACGCCGAGGCCCACCGCCTCATCGCGGACGCGGCCTTCGCGCTCGGCAAGGAAGCCGACGCGGAGCGCGAATACGCGGCGGCCGTCCGGCTGGACACGAGCAACGCCCGGGCGGAGCTGGGGCTCGCCCAGCTGTCCGAGATGCAGAGGAAGTGGAACACGGCCGCGAGCCACTACCGCCGCGCCCTGGAATTGAACGCCAGGAGCGTGACCGCGGGGCTCGGCCTGGGCCGGACGATGGAAGAGCTGAAGGAGAAGACGGCGGCCCGCATCGCCTTCGGGCGCGCGGTCGAGACGGATCCGACCGATCCGGTCGCCCGGAACGAATATGGCGTGTTCCTCGCGCGCTCCGACGAGACCGACCAGGCGATCGAGCAGCTCTCCGAGGCCGTCCGCATGGCCCCCCAGAACGCGGTCTTCCACGAGAACCTCGGGCGCGCCTACCGGAAGAAGGCAATGGCGCGGGAAGCGGAGAGGGAGCTCGTCGAGGCCTCGCGCCTCTCGCCCAACGACGCGGGGGTCTGGATCGCGATCGGCCACCTGCGCGCCGACGAGAAGCGCTACGAGGAGGCGGCGTCGGCCTTCCGGGCGGCCTGCGACTTCGAGCCCGAAAGCGAGGAGGCCGCGAGCGGGCTCGGCGCGGCGCTGATCGAAGCCGGGAAGCCGGCGGAAGCCGAAGCGGCCCTGGTCAAGGCTCTCGAGGTCAGTCCCAAGGGGTCCTCGCTCTGGAACAACCTGGGCGTCGCCCGCACGAACCGCGGAGAGTTCGCGGACGCCGTGGACGCCTTCGAAAAGGCCATCGGCCTGGACGGCAACTTCGAAGCCGCGCGGACAAATCTCGCCCGCGCCGAACAGCTCGCCGCAATCGAGAGAGCCGCGTCGTAGATCGCCGATGGGGATCGGCTCCGCGCAACGACAACCTGAATCGCCGGCCATGATCCGATTCCGCGGACACGCCCTCCTCTTCCTCGCTGTCTTCACGGCCGCGAATCTTCCGGACGCCGCGTCTCATCGGGCGCAGATCGAAGCGTGGCGGGCGAAGAGGATCGCGAGTCTGAAGAAGGAGGACGGGTGGTTGACGCTCGTCGGCCTCTCCTGGCTGCGGGAAGGCCCGAACCGCTTCGGGATCGACCCGAAGAGCGGCCACATTGTCTTCCCCGAGTCGAAAGGAGAGACCCTGGGTTCGCTCGACGTCTCGAAAGGGATCGTCACTCTCCATGCGGAGCCGGACGCCGGTCTCACGTCGGGGAGACGCCCCGCCACGACCATGACGCTCCGCTCGGATGCCGAGGGCGAGCCGACGATCGTCAAGCGCGGCAGCGTCCGCTTCTACGTCATCCAGCGGGGGAAACGCCTGGGCGTCCGGGTCAAGGACAGTCACAGCCCGGCGCTCCTGGCCTTCCACGGCATCGAAAGCTACCCGATCGATCTCCGTTGGCGTTTCGACGCGCGCTTCGAGGCGTCTCCGGCCGGCAAGACGATCGCCGTCCCGAACATCCTCGGCTCCATCGAGCAGGAGAAGTCCCCGGGCGCTGTCGTCTTCGAAGTCGGAGGGACGCCGTACCGGATCGACGCCGTCACGGAACCGGGGACCGACGATCTCTTCCTGATCTTCGGCGACCAGACAAACGGCGTCGAGACGTACGGCGGCGGGCGTTTCCTGTATGCCGCCCCGCCGGACGAGAGCGGCCGCGTCGTGCTGGACTTCAACAAGGCCTACAACCCGCCCTGCGTCTTCACCCCCTACGCGACGTGCCCCCTGCCGCCCAGACAGAACCGGCTCGGAATCCGCGTCGAGGCCGGCGAGAAGAAGTTCGGAACCCACTGATCACCGGAGCGCTTCGAGAAGCTCCGCGAGGATCTTGGCCGTCGCCCCCCAGATGACGTGGTTCCCGTAGTGGTAGAAGAGGATCGGCTCGTCGCGCCCCGGCATCGGCTTCGTCTCGAGGATCTTCGGGTCCATCAGCGCCGCGATCGGCGCCTCGATGACCTCGGCGATCTCCGCCTCCGCCGGCCGCCAGACGTAGGGCTGCGGAACGGCCGCCACGTACGGCTCGACATAGAAGTTCGTGACCGTCACGATCGGCGAGAGCGTTCCCAGCGCGATGATGTCGGACGCGGCCACCGCGAGCTCCTCTCCGGTCTCCCGCACCGCTGTGGCGAGGAGGTCCCCGTCGCCGGCCTCTTCCGCTCCCCCCGGGAAGGAAATCTGTCCGCGATGATGCTCGACGCTCTCCGTCCGGCGCGTGAAGAGGATCCAGAGCTTCGCGTCGCGGACGAAGAGGGGCACGAGCACTCCGGCCCGCCGCAGGTCCGCGGACGCTTCGGCGGGCTCGCGGGGCGCCCGGCCGTCCAGGCGCAGCCGAACCTCCTCTATCCAGCCGCGGGGCGCCGCGGGACCGGGCCTCATCAGGCGCCGACGGCGCGTCCCGAGTCGGCCCGCGATTTCAGGTACGCCTCGATGAAGGGCGTCAGGCCGCCGTCGAGCACCTTGTCCGTGTCGCCGGTCTCGTACCCGGTGCGGTGGTCCTTGACCATCCGGTAAGGGTGGAGCACGTAGGACCGGATCTGGCTCCCCCACTCGATCGATTTCTTGTCGCCGACGATCTTCTCTTCCTCCGCCCGGCGCTCCTCCAGGGCCCGCTGGTAGAGGCGCGCCCGCAGGACCTTCATCGCCGTGTCGCGGTTGCGCCCCTGGCTGCGCTCGTTCTGGCAGGTCACCACGATCCCGGTCGGAAGGTGCGTGAGGCGCACGGCCGAGTCCGTGACATTGACGTGCTGCCCTCCGGCGCCGCTCGAGCGGTAGGTGTCGACGCGCAGGTCCTTGTCCGCGATCTCGATCTGGATGTCCTCGTCCACCTCCGGCGAGACCGAGACCGACGCGAAGGAGGTGTGGCGGCGCTGCGCCGCGTCGAAGGGGGAGATCCGCACGAGGCGGTGGACCCCCATCTCGCTCTTGAGATACCCGTAGGCGTGGTCCCCGATGACGTGGAGCGTCGCGCTCTTCAACCCCGCTTCCTCGCCGTCCTGCCGGTCGATGAGCTCGGCCTTCCAGCCGCGCCCCTCGCAGAAGCGCAGGTACATGCGCAGGAGCATCTCCGCCCAGTCCTGGGACTCCGTGCCCCCGGCGCCCGCGTGGATCATGACCCAGGCGTTCTTGGAGTCCTCGGGCGCTCCCATCTTGACCGAGAGCTCCAGCTCGTCGGCGAAGGCGGCGGCCCGGGCGAGCGACTCGCGGGCGTCCGTCTCCGCGGGCTCCCCTTCCCGGAGCAGCTCGGCCAGCGTGTCGAGCTCTCCGGCGAGCTCGTCCAGGCGGTCGACCGTCCCGAGCTTCCTCTCGTGTGCGCGGCTCTGGCGGAGAACCTCCTGGGCCTCCTCCTGCCGGGTCCAGAAATCGGGGGCGGCGGCCTTCCGCCTCAGCTCTTCGAGCGCGCTCCGCGCGGCGTCCTGATCAAAGGTAGCCCCGAAGCGAGTGGAGTCGCTCCGAGGCGTTCTTCAAGTGGGCGATCAGGTCGTCGCGTTCGGTCATTGTGAAATCGACAGTCGACAGCCAACAGTCAAGAGTCACCCGGAAAGCGGGAACGCCGCAGCCGGACCAGGCCGAAGAGTAGCACGGCGAACGCCGCGCCCTCCGCGAAGCGCGGCACCCAGAAGCCCCATCGTGTCCAGGCGGTGCGGGTCTCGAGGAGCCGGGCCGTTCCCGGGAGAATCCCGTCCACGTCCGCCGGCAACCACGCCCGCGGACGCCCCCGGTCGTCCACGATGCCCGAGATCCCGGTGATCGCCGCCCTCAGGAGGTAGCGGTCCGTCTCGACCGACCGCAGCACCGCGCCCGCGAAGTGTTGCGCCTGCGCACCCGCCCGCCCGTACCAGGAATCGTTCGAGATCGTGACGAGAAGATTCGCGCCCAGTCGATCCACCTCCTCCCGCGCGAGCGAGGGGTAGAGAACCTCGTAGCAGACGCCCACCCCGATCCGCAGGTCTCCGCTCTCGAGAACGGAGGGCGCGGCGGCCGCCGTGAAGGCGCCGATCTCCGAGGAGACCTGCCGGGCGAAGAAGAAGAGCTTCGGAAGCGGAACGTATTCGCCGAAGGGGACGAGGTGAACCTTCCGATAGGGAGAGCCGACCAGGCCTGCGGCGCTCGAGAGCCGAGCGATGTTGAAGTAACTGCCGTCAGGCATCTCCTCGACGTCGTTGAAGAGAATGAGGCCCCCCGATCGGGACGCGACTTCGACCAGGTCCGTTCGGAGGCGGTCGCTGCGCTGCCAGTAAATCGGAAACGCGGACTCGGGGACGACGATCAGGTCCGGCTTGCGCGCGGCGGCGCGCAACGCCTGGTCGATCACCCGGCGGTACGTCTCCGCGCTCCCTCCCGTGGCCCGGCGCTCTTCCTCGTGGATGTCGGGCTGCAGGAGCGCGACAGAAATGTCGCGGCCGGGCGCCGCCGGGAGGCGGAGGCGAACGATCCCTGCCGTGGCCGTCGCGAGCGCGAGGATCGCCGCGGCCAGAAGAAGGACGATCTTCTTCCGGACGACCGCCGCCGCGATGAGGCTCGACGCCGAGAGGACGAGGAACCCCACTCCGTACGCTCCCCAGATCGAGGCTGTCTGGGTCCAGATCGTGTGCTTATAGAGCGCGTGCGCCGTCAGGTTCCACGGGAATCCCTTGTACACGTAGGACCGGGCGTGCTCGGAGGCCATCCACAGGAGCGGAAAGACGGCCAGCCTCGCTCCGGAGCCGGCTGGCGCGAACGCCGCCGCGCCCCACGCCACGACGGCCGGCCACTCCGCGAGGATGGCCGAGAGCAGGACGAGGCAGACGACTCCCATGACGGCCCCCTGCCCGCCGTAATGCGTGACGACGAACACGATCCAAGGGATCGAAGCGCACCAGAACGCCATCCCGAAGAGGAAACCGGAGAAGAGCGCCCGGCCCCGGCTCTCCTCGCGCGCCAGCGCCACGAGCCACGGCACCGGGGCGACCGGCAGCAGGAGCGCCCATTCGAGAGGGGGAAACGCGAGCGCAAAGAGGAGGCCCGAGATGATCGCGGCCGCGGGCGTGGCCCAGCGGGATCCTCGCCCGTTCAATCGGCCTGGCGTCCGGCTTGCGCGAGCGCCTCTTCGGCGCGGTAGGAAGAGCGCACGAAGGGTCCGGAGAAGACGTGGCGGAAGCCCATGGCCTTCCCCTCCTCGCGGTAGCTGTCGAAGATCTCGGGGCGCACGTATTCCTCGACGGGGAGGCACTCGCGCGACGGTCGCAGGTACTGGCCGATCGTCACGATGTCCACGTCGGAGGCTCGCATCCTCGCCAGCAGCTCCACGACTTCCTCCCGCGTTTCTCCGAGGCCGAGCATCAGGCCCGACTTCGTCGTCATTGCCGGATCGAGCCGCTTGGCTTCCGCGAGGACGGTGAGGGAGCGCTCGATCTTCGAGCCGCGGCGGGCGCGGGGATAGAGGCGGGGGACTGTCTCGACGTTGTGGTTGAAGACGTCGGGATTCGCTTCGACGACGGCGCGGACGGACTCGAGCCGGCCGCGAAAGTCCGGGGTGAGCACCTCGATTCCCGGAACCGGGGTGAGCTTCCGGAGAGCCTGGATCGTCGCGGCGAAATGGGCGGCCCCCCCGTCGGGCAGGTCGTCGCGGTCCACGGACGTCACGACGACGAACTTCAAGTTCATCCGCCGCGCGGCCGCCGCCACGCGGGCCGGCTCCAGAGGGTCCACGGGGAGGGGGCGTCCGTTGGCGATGTCGCAGAACCCGCAGGCCCGCGTGCAGACGTCTCCGAGCAGGAGGAACGTCGCGGTTCCCCGGGCGAAACACTCCCCCCGGTTGGGACAGCGGGCCTCCTCGCAAACCGTGTGCAGGGAGCCGGCGCGCATCACGCGCTTGACCTCGTGGAGGTCGCGCAGGCGCAGCCGCTTCGCCCGGATCCACTCCGGAGCGCGGACGGGAAGCGCGCTCACTCCCCCGGCGGAACGATCCACGTCTTCGCCTTTTCCCGGCGCTCGATCCCCTCCGCCGCCTTCGACGCCAGGTCGCGGGAGGCGTAGGGTCCCACGCGGACCCGGTAAAGGACCGGCCTCTTCGGCCCGCGGGTCGGCTCGACGACGGCCCGGTAGCCGTGCCCGGACAGACGAGTCCGGCGGGCCCTGGCCTCGTGCTCCGACGTCGTCGAGAGGACCTGGACCCAGAAGCTCCCGGAGGCCCTGGAGGGGGCCGCGGCGAGGCCGGAGGGGGTTCGTGCGGGCGGGATCGGCTCGGCCGGACGGTCCTCGAAGAAAACGAGCCCTTCGGCCTTCCCGGGCTCCCTGGCCGCCGTCTCGGGCGGCGCGGTCCGCTCCGGTGCCGCCGGAGGCGTCGAGGCGGGAGCGGCGTTCGCCGCCGGTCCGCCGGATGGAACTTCGCTTGCGGCGGGCGCCGCCGTCACGGCCGGCGCCGCCGGGACCGACCCGCTTTCCGGCGGCTGCCGTCCGGAGAGCCCCGTCGCGACGCCGAGAAAGTACGCGCCCGTCAGAGAAGCAAGGACCACCACGAAGAGCAGGACGGCCTGCCGCGATGTGAAGGAGATCTGGTAGTGCGTGCGGGGCTCGGCCACGCCGGCAGTCTACTTCTCCTTCGGGAGAAACGCCTTCAGAAGGTCGATCGGCAGCGGGAAGACGATGGTCGAGTTCTTCTCGCTCGCGAGCTCGGTCAATGTCTGGAGATACCGCAGCTGCAGGGTCGCCGGCTCCCGGCCGATGATCGCGGCCGCCTCCGAGAGCTTCTCGGCCGCCTGCGCTTCCCCCTCCGCGTGGATGATCTTGGCCCGCTTCTCGCGCTCCGCCTCCGCCTGCCTGGCCATGGCGCGCTGCATCTCCGGGGGCAGGTCCACCTGCTTGACCTCGACGAGAGAGACCTTGATGCCCCACGGTTCCGTGTGCTCGTCGATGACCCTCTGGAGGGAGATGTTCAGCTTGTCCCGCTCCGACAGGAGCTCGTCGAGCGTGGCCTGGCCGAGCACGCTCCGGAGCGTCGTCTGGGCCAGCTGCGAGGTCGCGTACAGGTAGTTCTCCACCTGCACGACCGCCTTGTCCGGCTGCACCACGCGGAAATAGACGACCGCGTTCACCTTCACCGAGACGTTGTCCTTCGTGATGATGTCCTGCGACGGCACGTCGTGGACGATCGTGCGGAGCGACATCCGGACCATCGTCTCGACGGGCCAGAAGATCAGGACGAGGCCGGGGCCCTTGGGCTGCCGCGCCAGCCGGCCCAGCCAGAACGTCACGGCCCGCTCGTATTCCTTCAGGATGTTGATCCACTTGAACACGAAGAGAAGCAGGATGAATCCGGCAAAGGCGAACCCGGGAAGGGAAAAGGCCTGCGGCATCACGTCCTCCGTTCGACTCGAAGTTTCAATCCCTCCATCCCGACCACGCGGACCGTATCGCCCGGGGCCGCGCCGGGAGCTCCGTAGGCGTCCCAGTACTCGCCGTCGAGCAGGACCGTGCCCGGGGCGTCGGGCTCTCCGAAGGGGCGCACCACCCGCGCGTTCTTTCCAAGCAGGTTGGAGGCGCCGGTCCTCACGGGCATGCGCCGGAGCGAGATCGTCCGGAACGTCAGGAAGCCGACGACGCCGAGCGTCATCGCGACGGCCGGCAGGACGATCGAGAGGTCCACACGGTACCCCTTGTCCCCGCTTCCCGAGAAGAGCAGCAGCGACCCGGCCAGGAGCGCGATCGCCCCGCCGACGGCCAGGACGCCGTGGCTCGCCGCCTTGACCTCCGCGACGAAGAGGAGGACGGCAAAGAGAATCAGGGCAACCCCCGCGAAATTGACCGGGAGCACGGAGAACGCGTAGAGGGCCAGGAGCAGGGCGATCCCGCCCACGACGCCCGGCAGTACCGCGCCCGGGCTCGACATCTCGAAGTAGAGGCCCACGAGACCGAGGAGGAAGAGGATGTAGGCGACGTTCGGGTGCGAGACGACCCCGAGGACCTTCTCGAGCCCGCTCATCTCCTGGCTCCGGAGCCGGTATCCCTTCAGGCGAAGCGTCTCTTCCTTCTCGCCGACCCGCTTGATCACCCGCCCGTCCAGCTGGGCGAGCAGGTCCGGCACGTCGCGCGCGACGATCTCGATGAGGCCCGCCTCCTTCGCCTCCGTCTCGGTGAAGGACGCGCTCGTCGTCACCGCGGACTCCGCTTTGTCGGCGTTGCGTCCCCTCTGGCGCGCGAGGCTGCGGATGAAGGCCCGCGCGTCCTGCTCCGCTTTTTCGTTCAGCGTCTTCGGCAGGTCCTGTCCTTCCCCGGCCACCGGATGCGCGGCGCCCGCGTTGGTGCCGGGGGCCATCGCCGCGACGTCTCCCGCGAGCAGCAGGAAGAAGCCCGCGGACGCGGCGGAGGCCCCCGACGGCGACACGAACGTCGCGACCGGGACTCTCGAGAGGAGGATCGCGGAGGCCATCTCGCGCGTCGAGGTCAGGAGACCGCCGGGCGTGGAGAGACCGAGCACGATCAGGTCCGCGCCGTCGCGCTCGGCCCCCTTGACGAGCTTGTTCAGGTAGTTGGCGGCGGCGGGGTGGATCGGGGTATCGATGCGGCCGACGACGACCAGGGGCGGGCGCGCGGCGCCCGTTGCCCCCGCGGCGGAGCCGGCGCCCAGGAGAAAGGCCGCGAGCGCCGGAAGAGCAAGAGACGCCGCCGGAGCCTTCATGGACTCGGGAATTCTATCGCGGAAGGTGAAGCGGTCCGGGCCCGCCGCCGAAACGCGCTATAAATGCCGCCGTGAGGCCGCGCCCCCTCGAAGCGTTGAATCTGATCACTCTGGCCGCGCTCTCGGCGCTCACGCTCTGGCTCGGCGGCCGTGTCGCGGATCGGGCGGGCATTCTCACGCGCTACGGACTCATGGCGACCGGCGTCCTGATCGTCGCGGCCGCCGTCCGAAGGGAAGACCGGCTCCCGCCGGCGGCGCGCGTGCTCGTCAACTTCTATCCGATCGCGTTCGTGCCGATCCTCTACGAGAGCCTCGGGCCCCTGATCGTCGCGGCCCGACCCGTCGCCCGCGACGATCTCCTCATCGCGGCGGACCGATGGCTCTTCGGGACGGACCCGACGGTGTGGCTGCAGCGCTTCGTTCGTCCCGCCCTGACGAACCTCTTCTCCGTGGCCTACCTGACGTACTACTTCATCGCGATCGCGCTCGGCGCCGTCCTCTGGCGGCGAAACCCGCCGATCGCCCGGCGTTTCATTTTCACGCTCACCCTCGCCTACGTCGTTTCCTACGCCGGGTATTTCGCCCTTCCCGCGCTCGGTCCGCGCGCTTCCCTCGCCTCCCGCCACACCGTGGCGCTCGAGACGACTGCCCTGTCGCGAACGATCTCCTCCACGCTCGACGAGCTCGAGAAGACGAAGTTCGACGTCTTCCCCTCCGGACACACGATGATCGCGGTGGTGGTCATGATCACCGCCTTCCAGCGCGCGCGCGACGCCTTCTGGTGGCTTCTCCCCGTCGCCGTCTGCCTCGTGATCTCGACCGTCTACTGCCGATACCACTATGTCGTCGACGTGATCGCGGGAACGATCCTCGCCGTGATCACCGTGCCCGTGGGCGACGGGATCTACGACCGCCTCGCGCGACGAGAGCGTTTCAGGTTTCAGGTTTCAGGTTTCAAGTAGGCTCCAGAGCCTTCGCTCCTGAAACTTGAAACTTGAAACCTAGAGAGCGCGGTCGTACATCCGGTAGGTCTTGTAGTGCTTCCCGCCCCAGAGGCGGAGCGACCGCAGGATGAGGTCGTTGTCTTCGAGCATCCAGGAGACTTCGCATCCGGTCAACCCGCGCCGGAGGCAGGCCTTCAGCCCTTCTTCGAACATGATGGACTGGAGTCCCCGCATGCGGTAGTCCTTCTTGAGGCCGAGGGTGAGGACGCGCAGCGTCTTGATCTTCTTCAGCCCCAGGAGGAACTTCAGCCATCCGAACGGCAGGAGCCTCCCGCCGAGCGGCTGCATCGCGGTGTTGTAGTCGGGCAGAGAAAGCATGAACGCGACCGGCTCGACGGATCCGTCGGGCCTTCTCGCCTCCCCGAGGAAGAGGAAGTTCTCGTCGAGAAGCGGCTTCAACCGGGCGGCCATGAAATCCATCTCCTCGGGAGTCATCGGCACGAAGCCCCAGTTCTTCTCCCACGCTTCGTTGTAGACATCCCGGATCTTCGGCAGGTCCGCCTTCAAGCTCCCCTTGGAGACCTTGCGGACCTCGATGTCCCGGTTGCGTGCGCGGAACCGTTGGTTGATCCGCGCGAAGCGGGCGAGCGGCTCCGGTCCGATCTCGAACCAGTAGGCGAGGAGGTCCTTCGCTTTCCGGAAGCCGGCGCCCTCGATCAGGTCCACGTAGTAGCGCGGGTTGTAGGTCATCATCAGGACCGGCGGCTTGTCGAATCCCTCCACGAGCAGGCCGGCCTCGTCGTTCAGGCTCGGGTTGGCAGGCCCGCGCAGGACCTCCATGCCCCGACGCCGCGCCCAGCCCGCCGCGGTCTCGAGCAGGGCGTCGGAGACGGCGCGGTCGTTCGCCGATTCGAAAAACCCGAAGAAGCCGGTCTTCTCGCCATGGAAATCGTTGTGGTTCCGATCCAGGATGGCCGCGATCCTTCCGACGTCCTCGCCGCCGCGGCGCGCGACGAAGAGCTCGATCTCCGCATGCTGGAAGAACGGGTTCTTCGCGGCGAAGACTTTCGCGACGTCGTCGCGCAGAGGCGGGACCCAGTTGGGATCGCCGCGGTAGATCCTGTCCGCGACGTCGAAGAACCGGTGGAGGTCCCGCTTAGACCGCGAGATCGGTTCGATGGAGACGCTCATGGTGGCCAGGTGTCAGTGAAAGGGGTCAGGGAAAAGGCAGGTGTCAGGTGCCAGGTATCAGGTTTCAGGGACGGGGACCTAGCCTCACCTGACACCTGGCACCTGAAACCGGAAACCTGCATTTCCCCTGAAACCTGTTCCCTGACACCTGGTCGCGGGCGCCTCACACTTCGACGGCGCGGATCAGGCCGACCTCGCGGCCGATCCGTCCGATCGTCTCGAGGGCTCGCGCGAGCTGCTCCCGCGTGTGCGTCGCCATGAGCGACGTGCGGATGAGCGCCCGGCCGGGCGGAGTGGCCGGCGAGATGACGCAGTTGACGAAGAGGCCGGCCTCGTGGAGGCGCTGTACCATCTCGAGTGCCACGGCGTCCTCCCCCACCACGATGGGAACGACGGGCGTCTCCGAGTTGCCGGTGTCCAGGCCCAGCGACTTCAACCCTTCGCGGAAGAAGAGCGTGTTCTGCCAGAGCCGCGCCCGGCGCTCCGGCTCCCGGTCGATGATGTCGAGAGTCGCCAGAGCCGCCGCCACGGACGCGGGGGGCGGCGCCGCGGAGAAGATCATCGTGCGCGCCGTGTGCTTGATGTAGTCGATGACGGTCGCGTTGCCGGCGATGAACCCTCCGACCGAAGCCAGGGACTTGGAGAAGGTCCCCATGATGAGGTCAACGTCCTCCTCCAGGCCGAAGTGCTCGCACGTCCCGCGGCCGGTCGGGCCGAGCACGCCCAAGCCGTGGGCGTCGTCCACCATGACGCCGGCGCCAAAATCCCGCGCCGCCGCCAGGATCGCCGGAAGAGGCGCGATGTCCCCTTCCATCGAGAAGACGCCGTCCACCACGATGAAGCGCCCCCGGGCGCCGGTGTCCTGCTGCATCTGCCGCCTCAGGTCGGACAGATCGTTGTGGCGGAACTTGCGGACCTGGCCGAAGGAGAGGCGCGCCCCGTCGATGATGCAGGCATGGTCCTGCTTGTCGAGGTAGACCGAATCCCCCTTGCCGACGAGGCAGGAAATCGCCCCCAGGTTGACCTGGAACCCGGTCGCGAACGTCACGGCGGCCTCCTGCCGGGTGAACTCGGCAAGGCGCTCCTCCAGGAGGATGTGAAGGTCCAGCGTCCCGTTCAGGAACCGGGACCCCGCGCACCCGGAGCCGTAGCGGCGGATCGCCTGGATGGCCGCTTCCTTGACCCGGGGGTCGTTGGTCAGACCGAGGTAATTGTTGGACCCGAGCATGATGAGCCGGCGGCCGCCGATCGTGACCTCGGGGTCCTGCGCCGACTCGACGACCCGGAAGAAGGAGTAAACCCCGGCCTCGCGGACGCGCTGCGCCACGTCGTACCGGTAGCACTTGTCGAAGAAAGGGGAACCGCTCTCGACCGGGATTTTTTCCGCCGGAGCAGGTTTGCTCATCTTGCCTCCCAGCAGTTTTCTCGAGTCCCGTCCGCGTGATCTTAGCAAATTTTACAATCGGAGCCACCCGTGCCGCGCGTACCAGTCCCAGGTCTCCCGCAGCGTGTACTCCAGAGGAGACGGGGGAGGCAAATCAAGATGCTTCCGCATCAGTGCCGGCTCGCAAAGCCAGTCTCCGGCCAGGATCTCCCGCGCCTTGTCGGCGTTGAAGGGGCGGGAGCGTCCCGTGACGGCTTCACGCAACGTCTCCGCCGCTCCGGCAAGCCGGACCAGCGTATCGGGAATCGACACGACGCGGGCAGGACGCGGCGGCAATCGCGCGATCTGCGCGGCCAGATCGCGGACCCGGATGGGGTCCGGGTCGCAGAGAAAGGCTCTCTTCCCGGAGAGGTCGGGCCGAGCCGCCGCCCGCGCGATTCCCAGGGCCGCGAGGGAGACAGGAATAATCTGGATCCGGCGGCTCGCCGCGGGCGCCGGGACCCAGCCACGGGCGGCCGCCGTGAAAAGCCTCAAGAGACCCCGATCGCCGGGTCCGAAGACCACGCTCGGGCGGAGAACCAGCCAGGGTCCTTTCCATTCCCGCGCGACCACCTCTTCGCCTTCGAGCTTGGAACGCCCGTACCAGGAGACCGGATGCGCCGCGTCATCTTCGCGCACCGGCCCCGCCTCCCCGGCCGGGCCCGCGGCGGCCTGGCTGGAGACCAGCAGGAAGAGGGCCTCCGGAGCGCACTTTCTGCCGGCCGCGACCAGGCGCTCGGTCCCGGCGACGTTGACCTCCCGGTACTCCTCGAGGGTACGCGCCTTGAGGAGCCCCGCCACGTGCACGATCGCCTCGCACCCGCGCAGCGCGGCGCCGAGCGCCTCCTGAGAGCCCTCCGACAGGTCTCCCGCGACGGCTTCGACCGGGAGGTCCCGGGGAAAGCCGTTCGCGCGCCGGGAGAGCGCCCGCACCCCCCACCCCTGCGCGCAGAGGGCCCGGGCGACGCGGCCACCGACGAAACCGGTGCCTCCCGTGAGGAACGCGAAGCGGAGGGACACGGCGGGATTCTATTGACTGGACGGGCTCGCCATCCGCATTTCTTGCCGGAAAGGCGAGATGTCAAAGTAGACTCGCGACGGAACCTCAACCGCCATTCCCGCGTTTTCTCGGATCGAGGTCACTTGAAGCAACTCCCCTTCTGCACTCCGAAGCGGGCCGCGTCGCGGCTGGCGGCGGTCCTTTCGCTCTGTTTCTGCGCTGACACGCTCTCCGCGGCCGCGCCGGTGTCGCCTCCGGTCGTCGAGTACACGCTCGAAGCGACGCTGGATCCCGCGACGCACACGATCGAGGGGCAGGAGCGCCTCCTCTGGAGAAACCCCTCCGGCGACCCGGTCTCCGAGCTGCGATTCCACCTGTACCTGAACGCCTTCAAGAACAACCACTCGATCTTCGCCCGCGAATCGGGAGGCCAGCTTCGAGGCGACAAGGCCGGAACGAAGCCGGAGGACTGGGGATGGATCGACGTGCTGTCGATGAAGACCTCCTCGGGCGCCGACCTGAAATCTTCGGCGCGGCTCATCCAGCCGGACGGCTATCCCTTTCCCGGCGCGAAGGAGGAGCGGGGCCCCTCGGACGAGACCGTGCTCTCCGTCCCGCTCCCGTCCCCCGTTGCCCCGCACGGCGAGATCGTTCTCGCGATCGCCTTCCGCGCGAGGCTGCCGCGGGTCTATGCTCGGACCGGCTTCGTCCGGGATTTCCACCTCGTCGGGCAGTGGTTCCCGAAGATCGGCGTCTACGAGCCCGCCGGAATGCGGGGCCGCGCGGCCGGAGGATGGAACTGCCACTCCTTCCACGCCAACTCCGAGTTCTACGCCGACTACGGACTCTACGACGTGACCCTGACGGTGCCGGCCTCCTTCGTCGTGGGCGCCACGGGCAAGCGCGTCTCCGAATCGAAGGCGGGCGGCCGGGCGGTCTACCGGTACGTCGCCGACAACGTCCATGATTTCGCCTGGACCGCCGATCCGAGATTCGAGGTCCATGAATTCCGGTTCGATCCGTCCGCCGACGTTCCGTCCGGATGGACTGCGCTGGCCGCCCGGCAGCTCGGGCTTCCCGAGGGCCGGCTCGCCTTGAGACCCGTCTCCGTGCGGCTCCTGCTCCAGCCGGACCACGCGCGGGCGCTCGACCGGTACATCGGCTCGACGAAGGTCGGGCTCTCCTTCTACGGGCTCTGGTTCGGCGCCTATCCCTACGAGACCCTGACCGTCGTGGATCCGCCGGAGGACGGCCTCGGCGCGGGAGGGATGGAGTATCCGACGTTCATCACCGGCGACGCGCCGAAGGTCTTCCTGCGCTGGCCGCTCGACGGAATCCGTCTCGTCGAGGACGTCACGATCCACGAATTCGGGCACCAGTACTGGTACGGGATGGTCGGGTCCAACGAGTTCGAGGAGTCGTGGCTCGACGAAGGGATCAACACGGATTCGGAGTTCCGCGCGCTGCAGCTCGCCTACGGCCCGAGGCCGGCGCGGCTGCCCGGCGGGATCGGCTTCGACATGGAATCCTTCGCCCACGGCAGCTACTCTCGGCTCCCTAACCTCGATCCGATCCGCCGGGTCGCCTGGGGATACTTCTCCGGAGGCGCCTACAGCGTCAACTCCTACCCGAAGGTCGGCCTCTTCCTCGCGCAGCTGCGCGCCGACCTGGGCGTCGAGACCTACGCGCGGGCGGAGAGGGCCTACTTCGAGGAGTGGTCCTTCCGGCACCCTTCGACCTCCGACTTCTTCGACGTCTTCGAGCGCGTGTCGGGACGCGATCTCTCGACCTACCGCCGCAATCTCGTCGAGGGGGCCTCGCGGCTGGACTGGAGCGTCGTCTCCGCGAAGACCCAAGAGGAAGCCGAGGACTCCGGCGTCTTCGACCGCGCCGGCGGGCGGGCCACGTACGAGAAGGGGCGCCGGGTCCTCCCGTCGAAGGAGAAAGACGGTTCGCCATCCGGGGAGAGGGAGACGTACGAGAGCGTCGTCGTCTTCGGCAATCGGGGGGAGTGGCCGCACGCGGCGCGGGCGCGGCTCGTCTTCGAGGACGGGCGCGTCCTGGACCGCGAACTCCCGGCGGACGCGCGGTGGGTCCGGCTGCGCGTCCGCTACTCCTCGAAGCTCGCGTGGGCCGCCGCCGACCCGGATCGGGCCAATGCCTGGGATTGGAACCGGTTGAACGACTCGATCGTGCTGGGACAGGGAAAGGGCGCGGCGGCGACGGCGGGCAATCGGGCGGCGGCGAAATACTTTGCCAAGGCCGCCTACTGGATCGGTCTCCTCCTCCAGGCGGCGTGGGCGGCGGCATGAGCCCGTCGGGGAAGAGGAGCAGCATCGGGGCGGGATTCGCCGTCCTGGGGCGGACGAAGGGGCTCGTCCTTCTGCTGACGGCGGTCACCGTCGTCCTCTCCGTGCTCGCGGCGGCCCCGCTTTTCCCGGCCCTTCGCGATTCCTTCGCCGGCACGCTCGCCGGAGACCACATCCTGAAGAACGACCCGCTCTTCGCCCCGACGGATGTCTTCGATTTCCTTCGAGAGAAGAGCGCCGCCGTCGCCGGATCGCGGGCCGCGGCGAACTGGGCCGTCCTGATCGTGATCCTCCAGCAGATCCTGTTGGCGGGAGGAATCGTGTCGGTCCTGGGAAAGCCCGCCCCCTTCACGGTCCCGGACTTCGTCGCCGGGATCCGGAGGAACGCCTGGCACAACGTGAAGTGCTTCCTGATCTTCCTGATTGGCGCCGGAGCCACGATCGGCGTGTGGTTTGCCGCTCAACACGCCATCTCCAGGAGGTTCTTCGAGAATCTGCCTCCGGGCGCCTCGTCCACTTTCCTCTTCCGCGTGGCGATTGTCCTCGGCACTCTCCTGCTCTACGCGGTCTTCTCGCTGCTCCACGACTTCGCCCGCGCGGCGCGCCGCTCCGATTCCGCGATCGGCGCCTGGAGAGCCTATGGCCATGCCCGCCGGATGCTGGCAGGACGCTGGCCGCGGGCCCTGGGCATCTTCCTCTTCTGGTTCCTCTTCGGCGGCGCTCTCCTTCTCCTCGGGATCGGCATCGAGTGGATCGCGCCCGCGATTTCCGCGCTCGCGATCGCGCTGCACATCCTTCTTCAGATCGCCGTCCTGACGATCCGTCCCGCCATCCGGATCGCGGCCTGGGGCTCCTACCTCGCGCTCTATGACCGCGTTGGGCCGACCCTCGCCCCGCCCGCGGCTGTCGTGGCGCCGCCGCCCGGGCCTCAGTCTCCGCTCTGGACGCTCGACGAGACCACGCTCAGCTAGCCTGCTAGGCCCGGAGCCAGGTCTCGAACCGGCGCAGGCCTTCTTCGATGCGGTCCTCGGACGTGGCGAAAGAGAAACGGACGCAGGAGTCGATGCCGAATGCCTCTCCGGGCACGGCCGCGACATGCGCCTCGTCCAGGAGGCGGCGGCAGAACTCGACCGAACCTGTGACCCCTTTCTTCGGGTAGAGGGCCTCGACCCGCGGGAACACGTAGAAGGCGCCTTCCGGCTCCGCGCAATCGACTCCGGGCAGGGCCGAGAGCCTTCGCGTCATGAGCTCCCGCCGACGCGCGTATTGCGCGAACATCTCCGCCACCGAGGCCTCCGAACGCGGGAGATCGGCGAGCGCGGCCCGGGCGGCTTCCTGCGAGATCGAGGAGGCGTTGGACGTGGAGTGGCTCTGGTACGACGCCATCGAGGAGATCAGGTCCCTGCGGGCGAGCGCCCATCCCAGGCGCCAGCCCGTCATCGCGTAGGTCTTCGACGCCGCGCCGGTGACGACGATGCGGTCCTCGTGCTCCTTCCAGAGAGAAGCGGCCGAGACGTGCCGCCTTCCCTCGTAGAGAAAGTGGTCGTAGGTCTCGTCGAAGAGGAGCGCGGCGCTGTGGGAGGCGCACCAGGCGAGTATGCCCGCGAGCTCCTCCGGCTCCACGACGGCGCCGCTCGGGTTGCAGGGAGAGTTCAGGATGACTCCGCGCGTCTCTTCCGTCGCGGCGCGCTCGAGGGCCGCGGCGGTCGGCTTCCACCCGGAACGGATGTCGGTCGGGACGTAGAGCGGCCTCGCGCCGCAGAGACGCACGATCTCGGGGAAGGAGACCCAGTACGGGACGAAAATCGCGACGGCGTCCCCCTCCTGGAAAAGCGCCTGGCAGGCGTTGAACACCGCCTGCTTGGCTCCCGCCGTCACCAGGACGTTCTCGCGGGCGCAGGGGGCGGACTGCTCCCGACGGTACTTCTCGGCGATGGCGTCCCGCAGTCCCGGGTCCCCGGCGGAGTCGGTGTACTTCGTCCGGCCGGCTTCGATCGCCGCGATGCCGGCCCGGGCCACGAAGTCCGGCGTCGGAAAATCGGGCTCCCCCAATCCGAAGTCCACGACATCCACCCCGCGGGCCGCCATGGCCTGCGCGGTCCGCGCGACGGCCGCCGTCGGCGAAGGCGCCAGGTGCGCGACCCGCCCGGACAGCCTCGGCGGCGTCACAGGTGCCTCCTCCAGACCCTCGCGAAGGCGGGAAACGCCTCGAGCGACTTCCTTCCCAGGACGACCAGCCCGATCTCGATCGCGATCCATCCCCCGTAAACGTACAACATCGCGTGGCGCGTGGACGGCGCGAGGAACTGGACGAGCCACAGGGCGAAGAGGCCCCCCGCCTCGTAGGACTCCAGGTCCATCGAGGCGAGGAAGAGCCAGCCGAGAAACGCCTGCAGGATCGTCAACAGGATCTCCTGGCGCTGAAACGCGTCGAAGGGGAGGGGCTCCGTCGAGCCATGGCTCCAGCAATAGATCACGGCGAGCAGCCCCGAGAGAATCCCCCATTGGTTGATGTTGGAGGACACCATGTTCATCAGGGCGACGGGAGCGCGCGTCACCCGCCGGGCCCAGGCGAACGCCGACGTCTTCTCCGGGAATTCCGAGAGAAACGGGGCGACCCACTGGATGAAGACGAACTGCGACATGCCGAGGCTCACGGCCAGAGCCAGCATGGAGTTCAGGAAGGGCTCCGCCACGAAGAAGATGACGGCACCGCCCCCCAGGAGGAGCGCGCCCACGGCGGCCCAGCGTCTCGCCCCGGTGAACGAGAGGGCCCATCGGGAAACGGCCGGCACCTCCTCGTCCTCCTCGGGCGGCTCGGCCCGCGGCGGCAGCCGGAGCAGGATCCAGAGATAGCCCGCGTACGTCGCGGCGAGAACGGCGGAGTCGACGAGCGAGAGGCTCCCCTTCGCCCAGATGACGACGAAATAGAGGAGGGGCGGCAGCAGTCCGACCACCTCCACGGAGTGCTCGTCGTGGAGGCGGATCGAGCCGAGGCGCCTGCCCATCTTCCGGACCGAATAGAAGGCCGCGACGCCGTAGATCATCGGCCAGCCGAGACCCGTGAGGAGGCGCAGGCTCCCGGTGAAATTCGCGATCGCGAGGTGGACCATCGGCGGGTCCTTCCCCGCCCTCCAGGCGATGACCGCCTCGACCGCGAACTCCGGAAACGTCTGGACGAGGGCGAGGACCGCGAGGGCGAGCCCCTGGGAGATCAGGAATTCCGCCGCTTCGGCGCCCCAGGCGACGAGGAACGCGGAGAGGATCATGGCCGGGAAGGTCCAGAGGGCCGAGAGGGGCGAGGCCGAGATCGCCTCCGGGGCAGTCGCGCCCAGGTCGAGCCTGCCGCGAAGCGATTTCATCCGCGCCGGTTATAGCATGCGAGCCGTGGCGGCCATCGAATCCCCTTCGAATCCGCTCATCCGGGACGTCGGCCGTAGCCTCGAGGCGCGGACCCACTTTCTCCTCGAGGGGGAGAAGGCCATCCTCGAAGCCGTGGCCGCCGGGCTCCCCCTCGAGCACGTCTTTCACGACGCGAGCGTGCGCGCCGGGAGGCTCTCCGCCCTGACTCCGGCGCGGCCGCGGATCGTCTCCCGCGCGGTCCTCGAGAGACTGGCCGACTCGAAGACGCCCCAGCACCTGCTCGCCGTGGCCCGCCGCCGCGACGTTCCCGTTTCCGAGATCCTCGGACGGCCGGGGCCGGCCGTCTTCGTCTTCGGCATCCAGGACCCCGGCAACCTCGGCGCCATCGTCCGGGTCGGAGAGGCGGCCGGCTGCTCGGGGATCGTGGCGGCTCCTGGCACGGCGGATTTCTTTCATCCGCGCGCCGTGAGGGCGAGCGCCGGGAGCGTCCTGCGGATTCCCGTGTCGGGGCGGGTCTCCTTCGAGCCCTTCGCGACCGATGCGAAAGAGGCGGGGCGCACCGTCTGCGGCGCCGTCGCCTCGGGAGGAGAGAGCCCTTTCGAGTCCCGCCCCCCGGCGTCGTCCGTCCTCGTCATCGGATCGGAGGGAAGCGGCCTCCCCGCCGGGGCCTACCGCTGCCTCGACAGGCGCTACACCATTCCGATGCGCCCGCCGGTGGACTCGCTGAACGCCGCCGTCGCGGCGGCGCTGCTTCTCTACTCGGCCGCGCTCGGCGGCGACGGGATCTCGGACTCCTGATTCCAGATTCCCGGTTCCGTCAAGGCTTCTTCCCGGCGGGTTTCCTGGAATCCGATACCTGCGGCCTGGTGCGCGGCGGCGACGGCGGCGGCTGCCGCCTGGGCGTCACGACCTTCTTCTGCCGGTTTCCGATGCCTCGCGCCATGTCAGCTCTCCCCTTCCTCGCCGAAAACTTCCGCCTGGAACGCCCAGAGTCGGGCGCCCGGCTCGCGCCAGGCCGCGGGAGAGACGCCGGCCTTCCGGCAGACCTCGGCGAGAAAACGCTCCCGGTCGAAGCCCCACTCCGTGGCGACCTGGGGCAGGAGCAGGCCGCTCTGCCCTCTCGCCTCGAGGATCAACCCGTCGCGGCCGATCTCGATCATCTCCGGGTCCTCGACGGGAACCGGAGGGGTCAGGACCGAGATCTCGATATCGCATTCCGGCAGCTCGTCGGCGGTGAGGGGTGGAAACCGGGGGTCTTCGAAGGCGGCCCGGAGAGCGAACCGGGGGACCGTCCGCGTCAGGTCCCCTTCCGGCGAGAGGGTCCCGATGCACCCGCGCAGATTTCCGCGCCGGCGCAGCGTCACGAAGAGGGCGCGGACCTGTCCGAAGGACTCCGCGCGGTCCGATCCGAGGCGGGGCGGAGGGTCGCCCCGGAAATGGGCTTCGAGCGCGCGGCGCGCGAGCGCGAGGAGGTCGAGCCGCGCCGCCTCCGAAAGAGGCGCGGAGGTCACGGCCGCACCGGCGCGGGCAGCGCCGCGAGAAACCGGGCGATCGCGCTCTCCAGCTCGTCGAGCCGCCCGTCGAAGAAATGATCGGTGCCCGGCACCACGACGATCTCCGTCGTGTCGCCGGCCAGGTCCGGGAGAAGAGCCGGAGGCCCGAACGCGTCCCGCTCACCCGCGATGAAGAGCGCCGGGACCCTCGGCTTCGGGAGATCCGCGGCCGATTCCGTCGCGGCGGGAAGGCCGGCCGCGACGAGCGCGGCGACACGCCCATCCGCGGCGCTCGCGCGCAGCGCCGCCGCCGCCCCGAAGGAGAAACCTCCCGCCACGATCGGAAGCCCTCCGAGACGCTGCGTCTCGTCCAGGGCCGCGTGGAAATCCTCCACTTCCCCCCGGCCAGCGCCGCCGCGACCCTCGGAGTGCCCCACGCCGCGGAAGTTGAAACGCAGCGTCCCGTATCCGGCGGCCGTCAGGGCCCGCGCCGCGCGGAAGACGACCTTGTTGTGAAGGGTCCCTCCGTGGAGCGGATGCGGATGGGCGAAGACGGCGCTGCCCAGGCGCTCGCCGGCGGGCTCTTTCCAGAGGCCCTCGAGGAGCCCGGCCGGACCCGCGAAGGTCACGGACCTCACCCTGGAAGTCACGTCGGACGCGATGATTGGATAAACTCCGCTCTCATCGTATTCTCTTGCCCGCCCCGGGGAGATCCGATTCGGGCCGCGCGCCGCCCGGGACGGTGCGGCCGGCGAAAGGCGCAAGAACCATGAAGAAGATCCTACACGTCGTCGGGACCGGGACCATCGGAGAGCCCCTCATCGGTCTGTTCGCCGACTTCAAGAAATACCTCGGCATCGACGAGATCACGTTCCACAAGCGGACGCCGATGACGACCGAGCGGGCCAAGGTCAATCACCTGCTCCGGCGGGGCGCCCGGCTCGCGGTGGACGCGGACAAGGTCGCGGACTTCGAGGCCCTGGGACACACCGTCTCCTACGAGGCGCTCGAGGCGCTCGAGCGGGCCACCGTCATCATTGATTGCACCCCCGCTGGCAACGAGAACAAGAAGCTCTACGAGACCCTCTCCGGCCCGCTCGGTTTCCTGGCGCAGGGAAGCGAGTTCGGGTTCGGAAAGATGTACGCGATGGGAATCAACGACGAGGCCCTGGTGCCCGGCAAGGACCGGTTCCTCCAGATCGTCTCCTGCAACACGCACAACATCGCGGCTCTCGTCAAGACGCTCGGGGACGACGGCGAGGGGGGCGTCCTGCTCGAGCGCGGGCGCTTCGTGTGCATGCGCCGGGCCAACGACGTGTCGCAGGACTCGGGCTTCTCCCCCGCTCCCTCGGCCGGAAAGCACGACGACCCGCAGTTCGGCACGCATCACGCCCGCGACGCCGCGGCACTGCTGGCGACGCTCGGCTGGAAGCCGCGGCTCTTCTCCTCCTCCATGAAGCTCAACACCCAGTACATGCACACCCTCTGGTTCGACATGGAGTTCACCCGGCCCGTGACGCGGCAGGGGGCGCTGGACCTGCTCCGCGCCAACCGCCGGATCGCGTTGACGGAGAAACGCTCCGCCAACCAGATCTTCTCCTTCGGCCGGGACCACGGCTACTACGGCCGGATCCTGTCGCAGGGGGTCGTCGCCGTGCCCACGGTGGCGGTCAGCGGAGACAACGAGCTCGTCGGGTTCTGCTTCACCCCGCAGGACGGCAACTCGCTGGCCTCGTCGATCAGCGCGGCCCTCTGGCTGATGGAGCCGGACTTCGACCGGCGCGAGCGCCTCTCGGTCCTCGACCGCTTCTTTTTTAGCGAAATCTAGGCCACGGCAGTTTCAGGTTTCAGGTTCCAGGTTTCAGGAGGCACCGGAGAAGCGGCTGAAACCTGAAACGTCTCCCTACGGGGCGATGATGTATCCGCCACTCTTGGCGTCCTTCTTCATCGAGAGGAGGCCCAGGCGCTGGGCGTCCTCGAGGAGCTCCGAGAAGGACTTGTAGCCGTAGTACGACTCGTTGAAGTACGGCTGCTTGCGCTGCATCGTCTGCTTGATCATCGAGCCCCAGATGACGTCGTAGTTCTCGCGCACCAGCGCCTGGAGCGAGTCGAGCATCAGGCGGAAGAGCTCCCGCTTCTTTTCCGGCAGGTTCTCGATCGACGGAAGCGCCCGCGTCTCGCGCACGAGGTCCTCGTAGAAGATGAACTCGTCGCAGTTGGAGATGAGCAGGTCGGAGGTGGAGTTCTTGACCCCGACGCCGATGACGCTCTTGTCGTCCTCCTTCAGCTTCGAGACGAGCGGCGAGAAGTCCGAGTCCCCCGAGCAGATCACGAAGGTCGTGATGTGCCCCTTGGAGCTCGCCAGGTCCATCGCGTCCACGACCATGCGGATGTCGGCCGAGTTCTTCCCCGAGTAGGCGCGCTGGGGGATGTCGATCAGCTCGATCGCCGCCTCGTGGAATTCCCGCTTGTACTCGGAGTAGCGGGTCCAGTCCGCGTACGCCTTCTTGAAAACGATCCTCCCCTTCTCGATCAGGCGCTGGAGGACGAGGTTGATGTCGAATTTCTTGTACTGGGCGTCCCGGACGCCGAGCGCGATGTTCTCGAAGTCGATGAAGACCGCCAGGCGCTGCTCGACGGAGGTGCGCAGGGGGGGGCCCGAAGTCACCGACACGGCCGCCGGAGGAGCGGCGGGAGGCGCCGGAGCGAGCATCACGACGGGAGCGGGAGCGGGAGCGGGCTCGACCGCGGAGCGGGCCTCTTCCTTGGCGGTCCCCGGGCGCGCCTTCCGGTGGCGCGCGCCTCCCCGGCGGCGTCGCGATTTCTTGCCCCCTTCCTCGGCGGGAAACGAAGCGGCATCGTCTGTCATGGAGTCCTTTCCGGCGCGTAGTCGAAGGAGGATGTCGTCAGCAGGAAGCTCGCCAGCACGCGGGCGACCTCCCGGTCTTCCGCGTCCACGATCTCCACTTCGCCGACGTTGACGCGCCGCCCCTTCTTGACGATCCGGGCGCGGGCCCAGACGTCCCCCCGGGCACGGCGGAGAAAGTGAATCGTCATGTCCGACGTCGCGAAGCCCATCTTGCCGTCGAAGTTCGTGGAGAGGGCGAAGGCAACCGCCGTGTCGGCCAGCGTCGCGAGGATCCCCCCGTGCACGGTCCCCGATCCGTTGGAGATCTGCTCCCGGTACGGGAGATGGAAGACCGCCCGGTCGAGCTCCAGCTCCTCGAGTCTGGCCTCGAGCCAGGCGAGAGCCGGGGAAGCCGACAGCCTCCCGCGCAGCCTCTCCAGGAGATCGGGGGCGAGCCCCGTGGCCGCCCGAACGGTCGCGCTCATCAAAGGCTTGATTCTACGCGAAAAGACGGAGACTCCCGGAGTCCGCTAGGGAAACTCCGGCGCCGCGTCCTCGCCGGCGTAGTAGGGCAACTCCTCGGCGCGCTTGGTCGAGTTGTCGAAGTCCTTCGGGACCTCCACGATCGTGCGCGTGACGTTCGGGTCGCAGACGTCGTTGTCGCATTCGTAGGTGTAGACGTTCTTGTCCGGGTGTTTGCGGAACCCCACGATCGTCTGGTAGGTGTCGCAGTTACCGCACCTGACCGACATCATGAAGATGTCGATGACGTGCCTCTCGGGGTGGTCCCCGGCGGAGCTCATTTGGTCATAATACGACGGGAGGAGTGAGTCATCATGAGATGGAAGTTCCTGGTCCTGTTGCTCGGATCGCTCGCCGCGCTCGCGGGCGCGGAGGGAAAATTCGAGAAGTCCCTGTCGATCCCCCACGGAGGCGACGCGAAGATCGGATTCACGCGCGACGGCTGCTCGGTCCTCGCCGTCACGCTCCGCAACTTTCCGAGCCGCGAGGACATCGACACGGCGCGGCGCGAGAAGCCGGACGACAAGTCCTGGGTCTGGTGGGACTTTCACGTCGAGAACCGCGGCAGCGTCCAGTGCCGGATCCGGCTCTGGGTGGACATCTTCGACAAGGACGGCCGCGCCGTGAAATCGAGCGACCGGAGCGACACCGTGGACGCGGGGAAGCTCGACGACAACATCCGGATCTCGACCCGCATGCGCACGCTCGAAATCGCGGACGCGCCGAAGGCGACGGTTCGCGCGGAGATCGGTCCGAAGTAGGGGGAAGGTGCCAGGGGGAAGGTGCCAGGTTGAAGACAGGTGTCAGGTGTCAGGTGCCAGGTGTCAGGGACGAGGGCGGGCCCAACCTGAAACCTGACACCTGAAACCTGGCACCTGCATTTGACCTGACACCTCTAACCTGACACCTTCGCGCCCCTCAGGTACCCGTACAATCGCAGAGTGACCGTTCTGCCTGTCACAGCAATTGCCCCCCCGGACTACCGGGCGGCCCGGGAATCCCTGGCGTACCGGGTCCGGCCGGCCGGAGTGCTCGACGTCGGCGGCCCGGACGGCGTCGCGTTTCTGCAGGGGCAGTTGACGCAGGAGGCGCGGTCGCTCGCGCCGGGACAGACGAGGCCCGCGGCCGCGTTGACCCCGAAAGGCAAGCTCCTCTTCCTGGCTCGGCTGATCGGCCTGCCGGAGGGGAGACGTCTCCTCCTCCCCCGATCGGAGAGGGACGCCGCCCTGGCGCACTTGAAGAGGTTCGTGATCTTTCAGAAGGTGGAGATCGCGGACCGGTCCGACGAGTTCGTCCGGATCGGGCTCTACGGATCTCGGGCCGGAGAGGTTCCGGGCGGTGAGCCCGCGATCCGGCTTCCGGGAGAGGGGGAGATGGCCGCCGAGATCCTCGTCGCCGTCGAAGCGGTGCGCGACGTCGAGCGGGCTCTTGAGCGCGCCGGCGCCGTCGCGCTGACCGAGGCAACGGCGGAGATCCTGCGGGTGGAGGCGGGGCGGCCGCGGTTCGGTCAGGACGCGGACGGATCCAACCTGCCCGACGAGGTCGGGCTCGACGCGGCGATCTCGACGACGAAGGGATGTTACGTCGGCCAGGAGGTCGTGGCAAGGATGCGCACATACGGCCGCGTCAACCGGCGGCTCGTGGGGTTTCGGCTCCCGGAGGGCGCGATCGCTCCGGGCACGATTCTGAAACGGCCCGAGGAGCCCGAAGCCGGCAAGATCGAGCAGGGGCGCGTGACGAGCGCGGTCCTCTCCCCCGCTCTCGGGCCGATCGGACTCGGCTACGCGTTCCGGGACGTTGGGGTCGGCGAGCGCCTCGTCTGCGCCGCCGGGCCCGCGCTCGCCGCAGTCGTCGCCTCTCTCCCCTTCCTTCCGTGACGTCCCGCCGGGCGACCCTGTCCCGGCCCTCGACCGGCCCCTGGCCGCTGCACCTGGCGCTCGGCGCGGCGCAGACGGGATTCGCCCTCTTTCCGACTCTCGGCAAGCTCGCCCTCGCGAGCATTCCCCCGCTGCCGCTCTCGGCGCTGCGCGTGACGTGCGCCGCCCTGATGCTGGAGCTCGTCCGCCGGCTGTCGCGGGCGCGGGACCTCGAGCCCGGCGACCACAAGCGGGTCTTTCTCTACGGGCTCCTCGGGATCTCCCTCAACCAGGTGCTCTTCATCCTCGGTCTTTCCATGACGACGGCGATCAACGCAACGATCCTGACCGCCACGATTCCGGTCTTCACGCTCGGCGTCGCCGTGCTCCTGAAACGGGAGTCCCTGACGCTGTCGGCCGCGGCCGGCGTCGTGCTCGCGGGCGCCGGCGCGCTCGTCCTCGTCAACGTCCAGGACTTCAACTGGCACAGCCGTTACGTTCGCGGCGACCTGCTGCTCCTCGGCAACGCACTCGCCTATTCCCTCTACCTGGTGCTTTCCCGGCCGATCCTCGCGCATTACCGGGTCCTGACGATCGTGTCCCGAATCTTCGTCTACGGCGCTCCCCCCATCCTGATCTTCGCCCTGCCGTCCCTCCTGCGCTTTTCTCCGGCGACCGTGACGCCGCTCTCCTGGGCGAGTCTCTCCGGCATCGTCGTGCTCTGCACCGTCGTCCCGTATGCCCTGAGCTCCTGGGCTCTCGCGCGGACCGGTGCTTCGAGAGTCGCGGTCTACGTCTTCCTCCAGCCCTTGCTCGCTTCGGCCTTGGCGATGCTGGTCCTCAAGGAGGCCCTGACGATGCGGACGGTCGCCGCGGGGATCCTGATTCTCGCCGGCCTGGCCGTGTCCGTCGCGAGGCCGCGGCTGGCCGCTGAGGAAGTCCTTTGAAGGCCTCGGTGATCATCCCGGTGTTCAACGAGCGGGACTCCCTTCCCCTCGTGGTGGGCGACATCCCCCGCGGCCTCGTGGAAGAGGTCGTCGTCGTGGACAACGGCTCAACCGACGGGACGGGCCTGGTGGCGATGAACCTGGGCGCGGACGGGATATCGGCGGTGCGCCTCGTGCGCGAGCCGCGCCGCGGGTACGGGAGCGCTTGCCTGGCGGGACTCGCGGCGCTCGAAGCGTCGCCTCCGGACGTCGTGGTCTTCCTGGACGGCGACTACTCCGATCACCCGGAAGAGATGCCGCGGCTCCTCGAGGCGATCGCCGGCGGCGCCGACCTCGTCATCGGCTCCCGGGCTCTCGGGACGCGCGAGCCGGGAGCGCTCCTGCCACAGGCCCGTCTCGGCAACCTCCTCGCCTGTTTCCTGATCCGCCTTCTCTTCGGGCACCGCTACACCGACCTCGGCCCCTTCCGCGCCATCCGGTGGGAGGCCTGCCGGCGCCTTCGCATGCGCGATCGCGACTTCGGTTGGACGTGTGAGATGCAGGTCAAGGCGCTGGGGGAAGGCCTGCGCGTCGCGGAGGTCCCCGTCTCCTATCGCCGCCGCGTCGGCGTCTCGAAGATCACCGGGACGGTGTCCGGCACGGTGCGGGCCGGGTGGAAGATCCTGTGGACCATCGCGCGATACGGAGTCGTGAGACGTCGGGAGACGTAAAACGTAAAACGTGAAGGTAAGACGCGGCTTCGGGCGAGCTGCGTCTCACGTTCTACGTCTTGCGTTTTACGTGGTCCGGAAATCCTCGAGCCTCTCGAGGATGGCCGCGGGGGCTCGGCGCGGCTTGCCGTGGGTGTCCGCGAAGACGTGGCGCGTGCTGCCCTCGGCCAGCAGGCGATCCTCCGCATCCGCGATCTCGTATCCGAAGGAGAGGCCACGCGATCCGAGCTCCGAGAGTCGGGACCGGACGCGCACGGCGTCGTCGTAACGGGCCGAGCGCCGGTACTTGCACTCGACGCCTGTCACGAGGATCAGGAGCCCCGAGTCTTCCATGGCGCGGTACGGCATACCGGCCGCCCGGCAGTACTCGGTCCGGCCGATCTCGAACCAGACGATGTAGTGGCCGTGGTAGACGATCCCCATCCGATCCGTCTCGGAATAGCGGACGCGCAGCGGCGTTTCGACGATCCTCATGAGGAAGAGTTGTGAGTTGTGAATTGTGAATTGTGAGACGGCGCGTTAACCTGCCTCATTCACAACTCACGATTCGCAATTCACAATTGGTCAATCACAGTCTTGCCAGAAGACGCTTCCCCACAAGCGGCGGTACCAGACCGGAGATGTCTCCTCCCAGCTTCGCGACCTCCTTCACGAGGCGGCTCGAAACGTAGGAGTACTCCTCCTTGGCCATGAGGAACACGGTCTCGATGGAGGGATTCAGGCGGCGGTTCATGAGCGCCATCTGCAGCTCGTACTCGTAGTCGGACACGGCGCGAAGCCCGCGCACGATCAGGGTCGCACCGGCCTCCCGCGCGAAGTCCACGAGCAGGCCGGAGAAGGAGCGCACGGGCGTCGAGCCGTCGTCGCCCGTGATCTCGCGGATCATCTCGATCCTCTCGGCGACCGAAAAGAGCGGCGTCTTCACGTCGTTCTCGAGGATGGCAACGACGACGCGGTCGGCCAGCCGGCGGGCGCGGGACAGGATGTCCAAGTGCCCGTTGGTCAGGGGATCGAAGGAGCCGGGATAGAGAGCGATGCGTTCGGTCATCGGTAGCCGCTTCTCCTGGGGGCCCGGGGACCGAGACGTCCCCCGCTTCGATTCCTCGAGTCAGGTCAGCTCGTGCTCGCCCGGCGCACCCCTTCGGCCAGAAGATTATAGGCGGACACGGTCAGGAAGAGCGCCAGGCCGGGGAAGAGCGCTATCCACCACGCCTCCTCGATGTAGGCCGGCGCCGCCGAGAGGATTCCTCCCCAGGAGGTCGCCGGAGGTGGCAGGCCCACGCCCAGAAACGAGAGGGCCGCCTCCGCGAGAATCGCCCAGGCCACGCCGAACGCCGCCGAGACGAGCAGCGGGGCGAGCACGTTGGGAAGCAGGTGCCGCAACAGGATGCGCCGCGTCGAGGCCCCCGCGGACCTCGCCGCGCGCACGTAATCGAGGCTCCGGGCCTTGAGGATCTCGGCCCGCGCGTAGCGGGCGTCTCCGGGCCATGTCGTCAGGCCGATTGCCAGGACGAGCGCCGTGGGGGACGGAGGAAGGAAGGCCGCGAGCGCGAGAAGGAGGAAGAGCACGGGGAAGCAGAGCACGATCTCCACGAGCCGGGAGAGGAGGAGATCCGCGAGTCCTCCGAAGTACCCGGAAATTCCTCCGACGGTGAAGCCGACGAGGAGCGACACCGCCGCCGCCGTCAGGCCGATCGCCAGGGAGATCGGCGTGGCGACGACGACGCGCGCGAAGAGGTCCCTCCCCAGGTCGTCGGTGCCGAAGAGGTGCTCCGCCGAGGGGGGAAGGAGCCGGTCCTCCAGCTTGATCGCCGAGGCCGAGCGCGATGCCGCGGGAGAGAGCGCCGCGACGATCCACAGTCCGACGACGATCGCGAGCGCGACCCTCCCGCTCCCCGGCAGACGCAGGAAGAGGCGCCTCACGCCGACGTCCCGTCCCGGACGCGGGGGTCCGCCACCGCGTAGCCGATGTCGGCGGCGAGCGTCACCGCGAGCGTCGCGACCGCGCCCAGGAGCGACAGCGCGAGCACGACGGGGTAATCCCGCGACAGGATCGAGTCGAAGTAGAGCCGGCCGAGCCCCGGCCAGGCGAAGATCCGCTCGATGATGACGCTGCCGGAGAGGAGCCCCGGAAGGACCAGGCCGAGCAGCGTGATGAGCGGGAGCAACGCGTTGCGAAACGCGTGCTTCCAGAGGGCCTCCCGCCGGGACAGTCCCCGCGCCCGGGCGGCCAGGACGTAGTCCGCCGTCCTCGCCTCGGCGACCCCGGCGCGCACGAGCCGCGCGTAGAAGGCGAGAGACCCGTAGGTCAGGCAGACGACCGGAAGGGCCAGGTGCGCGATCCGGTCGGCCAGGCCCGCGAGCCCCGAAGGCTCGGCGTCCGAGACGACGCCGTAGAGGGGCAGCCACCGGAGCTTGACCGAGAAGAGCGTCTGCAGGAGCAGCGCGGCCCAGAAGGAAGGGGTCGAGTAGAGCGCGAAGAGCGCGGCGCCCGAAATCCTGTCGAACGCGCTCTCGGGATGGCCTCCCGCCTCGACGCCCAGCGGGATCGCGAGGCCGAGGGTCAGCAGGAGGGCCAGCCCGTTCAGCGTCAGCGTGTACGGCAGTGCCTCGCGGATGCGGGTCGCCACGGGCCGCCGGTCCACGAAGGACTCCCCGAGGTCGAGGCGGACCACCCGCCCGATCCAGCGGAGGAAGCGCTCCGGCAGAGGGCGGTCGAGCCCGTAGAGGCGGCGCATCTCGGCCGCGGCCCGCCCCGAGACCCGCCGGCCGGACTCCGCCCCGAGCGCCGAGACCGGGCTCCCGGGCGCCAGGTGGAGCAGCAGGAAGACGAGAACGACGATCCCCGCCAGCGTGGGCACGGCCAGGGCCAGGCGCCGCGCGACGTAGCGGATCATGGGGCGCGATCCGGGATCCGCCACCACGCGGCGGGGCCCGGCCAGATCCCCGCAAATCCGAGCGGCGAGGTCGCGAGTCCCCGGATTCCCCCGGCGAAGGCGTACTTCGCCGAGGCGTTCGTCACGAAAATCGCGGGGGCGTCGTCACGAAAAAGCGCGTGGAGCCGGTGATAGATCTTCAGGCGCGCGCCCTCGTTCATCTCCCGGCGCGCCTGTTCCATCAGGCGGTCCGCCTCCGGGTTGCGGTAGAAACCGCTGTTCAATCCGCGGGGCGGCCACTGCGAGGAGTGCCAGAACGGAAACGGATCCGGATTGGGGTCCGAGGCGGAGGACGCGAGGGACGCCGCCTCGAAGTTGCCCGTTTCGACCCGATCGAGGAACGCGGCCCACTCCAGGGGCCGCACCGTCGCCTTGACGCCGACGCGGGCAAGCTCGGTCGCGAGCATCTCGTCGATCTGCCTCCCGACGTTGGAGCCCGCCGACGCCAGGATTTCGAATTCGAACTCCCGCCCCGCGCGGTCCCGGATGCCGTTGCCGTTGGTGTCGCGCCAGCCGGCCTCGTCGAGGAGCTTCGCGGCGGCGGCCGGATCGAACGGCAGCGGGCGGACGCTCGCGTCGTAGGCCGGAGAGTCGGGAGCCCACGGGCCGGAGATGATCCGCGCCGACCCCCGGAAGAGGTTGCGCACGATCGAAGGCCGGTCGAGCAGCATCGTCATCGCGCGGCGCACGCGCGCGTCGGAGAAGTACGAGGTCCTGCTGTTGAGCGCGATCGAGTTGTAATCGAGGTTGTAGAACTCGACGAGGCGGCAGCATCGCGAGAACTCCGGGTCCGCCGCGGCTCTCAGCTTCAGCGCTTCTTCGATCGCCGTCTCGTCGAGATCTCCGGCGAGCAAGGCGCGGTAGGCCACCGAGTTGTCGGGGATGACGCGGAAGACCACCCGCTCGAAATGGCCGCGGGGCCCGAAGTAGTCGGGGTTGCGCTCCAGGACGATCGCCTCCTGCGCCTTCCAGGAGACGAACCGATACGGGCCGTCGGAGAAGGGCGCGCGGTTCTCCCGGGCCTTCAGGAAATCCTGCCGGCCGTAGCGTTTCTCGGGGAGGAGGGGCAGCACGAACGCCATGTCGTGGTAGGCGTACGGCTCCCGGAATTTCGCGACAAAGGAGCGTTCATCGAGGGCCTCGATGGAGACGAGATCCTCGAAGACCGGCTTGAACACGGGCGACGGCACCGCCGGGTCCACGATGCGGCGGATCGTGTAGACGGCGTCCCGCGCGGTGACCGGCGAGCCGTCCTCCCACACGGCGTCGGCGCGCAGAGTCAGGCGGACTTCGCGTCCATCGGCCGAGACCTGGTAGCTCTCGGCCAGTCCGGGCTCCAGGTTCATCCGGGAGTCGAAGTCGAGGAGATTGCGCGAGACGTACTGGAGGATCTGCTGCTCGGGGAGTCCCGTCTGCAGGACGGCGTTCAACGTCGACGGCTCGCCGACGAGGCGGCGATGCAAGACGCCCCCGTCCACCGGCCTCCCGCTGTTGGTCTCGTCGATGTACCCGAGGACAGGCTCGGGGACCGCCGTCGGAGCCGGGGTCGGGTGGGGCGGCGGGAGGAGCGCCGCCTGTTCCTTCGCCCGGCACGCCAGGACCAGGCAAAGCAAGGCCAGCAGGCACCGGAGTCTTGTCACGCGCCGGACATTATGAACGGATTTCGATCGACGACCTTCCCTTCGCCGGCGAAAGCCCGTCCGCCGTCGCCGCCCGGTCCCCGAGAGGCGGACGTCTACTTCGGACCCTGGACCCTGGACCTTGGACTTTCCGCGCTACGGCAGGACGAAGCTCGCCGCCGCGACGTTGCGCGCGGCGTCGGTCACGCGGATGAGCAGGAACGCGCCCTTCCACATCGGGTCAAGCGTGATCCGGTAGGCCTCGAGCGGGGAGTCGGAGAGTCCGTCCTTCGGCTCGACGCGCACCCATTCCCTGGCGTCCACGCTGTACTCGGCCTCGAGGATCGGCGAGGCGCCGTCCCTGGCCTCGAACTCGAACACTCCCGGCGCGCCCGGAATCCGGGCAATGACGGGGGGCGTGTTGTCCACGATCACCGGCGAGGACTCGCGGGAAAACGTCTTCCCCTCCTCCGGGTTCGATTCGGCGTCGGACGCCGTGAGCCGGAAGACATACTCGCCGTCGGGAAGCGCCGCGGTGTCGAAGGAGTAGAACGGCTCCCGCACCCCCTTCTTCAACGGGATCCAGTGTCCCGACTCCGCCGGTTTGAACTCGAGGTCGTACGCCAGCGTGTCGTTGTCGGCGTCCGTCGCCTTCCAGGTGAGCGTGCGGTACCCCTTTCGCAGAAGGCGGCGCGGCGGCGGCTCCGACTTGGACTCGTCGAGGCTCGTGAAGATCCCCTTCTCGTCGGGCGCCGAGGTTTCGAAGACATTGGATCCGCCGGAGGCCGACCGCGCGAGGACTTCGGAGGGGCCGAGAGTGACAAAGCTCTCGATCACGGGAGCGGCGTTGCGGTTGCGGTAGGCCGCTTCGACCCGCCGCACCACCGGCAGTTTCTCGCCGTCGGAGGCCATGCGGACCTTCCACTGGAGGTAGCGCGCGGGGGGGGCCGTGATCACGGCCGCGGGCGCCGCCGGCGCGTACGCGGACCAGTCGCTCCAGGTCGAATCGGGGAGCGCGGCTTCCCCCGAGCGGAACGCGAACTCGAGCCGGGTTCCCGCGGGCACGTCCCCGTCGAAGCGGAACGCGCCGAAGCGGCTGGTGCGCCCCGTGTCCTTCACCGCCGAAACGTATTCCCCGCGGCGCGCACCGTCGCTGAACCGGTAGAGCGCGCTCGCCGAGTTGGTCGCCACGGCGTTTCCGGCCAGAGCGGTCACCTGCTTCTCGTCGAACGTCCGGTCGAGCGACCACACGTTCGCGCCGACGCGGTACAGCTTTCCGTTGGGACCCGTCGCCGCCAGCACCGAGGAGGACTTCGTCTCCGGCGCGAGGTCGAAGACGATTTCATCCGGGCTCGACCAGACCTGGCGCGGCGGCTCCCCCTCGTCGAAGAGAAGGACCTCCGACGAGTATCCTCCCTGCCGGTTGCCGGGCGGGTGGGCGGGCGCGAGGCGCGGCTGGCCGACGGTGACCGTCACCTCGGGCTTGACCTGGGCCTTCTCCTCTTCCCGGGCGTTGGCCGGATGGGTGGGCTTGGTCGGCGGCTGGGGCTGCGGCGCGGAGATCGGTTCCGCGCTTGTGGAAGGCGCTTCGGCCGAAGACGCGGCCACCCAGACACGGCCGTCGCCGCTCCCGGTGATGGAGGTGATCTCCGACTTCGACGAGTCGTAGACCGTCGCCACGCTCCCCGACGGATCGACGCGCAGGACGAGGCCGGAACCGGACGTTCCGGCCCAGAGCCTCCCCTTCGAATCCACGTAGAGCGAGCGCACGTGCGGGTCGCGCGTCGCGTGCACGCGCTCCCCCTTCCCGTCCGCGCCGACGCGATGGATCTCTCCGGGAAGTCCCGTCGCCACGTAGAGGGCCTTGCCCGCGAAGGCGAGCGCCCAGACGTATTGCGCCTTGGTCTCGTAAGAGACGGTGGCCTTGCCCTTCTCGACCCGGTAGACCTTTCCTCCCGGCGAGCTGCCCGCGTAGAGGGTTCCGTCCGGGGACAGGCCGATCGCCGTGACCTCCTTCTCCGGCAGCGTCGCGAGGACCTCGACCTTGCCGGAAGGGAGGACACGCAGGATCTTTCCCTCGTTCCCGGTGCCGATCAGAATGTCCCCCTCCCGGTCGCGGACCGCGGAAAAGAGCGTGGCCTCGGAGATCCCGTCCACGCGGTGGGACTCCCGCGAGAGCACGAGAGTCCCGTCCATGGCGACCGAGACCCCCCGCGCCTCTCCCGAGGAAAAATCCGACGACGAATCGCAGACCCAGATTCGCGTGGCCGCGGCCCGCACGGCCGATGTCCCGGCCGCGACCGTGAAGAGCGCGGCCCCGAGGGCCCGAAAGACCCGCTTCACCACATTCTCGGCTTGACGTCGATCCGGAGGCGGGCAGAGCCGCTCACGGGGGTGGGCTGCTCGATGGAGACGGATTGGAGCCTCACGTGCGACAAGGGGGGGGTCGAGACTTCGCCCGGGCCCCGGTCGCGCAGGATCGACGCGACGCTCGGCGGCAGGGCCTGCAGCGCGTCGCCCGCCACGACGGCGCCCGGCGCCGAGCGATAGGAGAGCAGGTTCAGGCTGTTGGGCGGGCGCACCCGCGCCAGAAAATCCAGGACCTGATCGAGCGACTGCGGATCCGGCGGCACGAGGGCGAGGTCGTAGGCCGTGGCGGCCGAGCCGTCTCCGACGAAGACCGTGAGCGGACCCGGCGGGGTGTCGGGCGCGACCTTCAGGTTCAGGACCACCCGGCGAGGGCTCCCTCGGAAATCCACGACGTCCACCCAGATGGGCACCTCGTCGCCCGGATGGACCCGCTCCTTCTGCGCTTCGACGTGGACGATGCGGGCGCCCTTCAGTCGGTCCGAATGGGTGATCTCGACGTCCACGCCGAGGATCGTCAGGTCGTGGAATTCATTGGCCATCAGGTAATTCGTCAGGAGCGCGAGCGATGCCACGGCCTCCTCGCGCGCGTTCAATCCCGAGAAGACGGAGTCCCAGTGGACATTGCGCCCCGGCGTCCGGATCGCCGATTTCCAGACGAGCGTGCGCTCGCCGCTCCTCTTCTCCAGGGTCGTCAGGACGTTGTCGATCGCGATGGCCGTCAGGATGGGCGTCAGCATCGAGTTGTGCACGGCCGCGAAGTGATAGACCTGAGTCGGGATCTGGTCGGAGGAGATCCGCACGGTGATCGGCACCATGGGCGCGTGCGTTCCGAAGGTCCCGAGGATGCCGGTGGAGCGGTCCTGCGTGATCGACCCCAGCACCGGTCCCGTGGCCGCGAACTTGAAGGAGCGGAAGAGTGACGGGAGCACCGTCAGGACCTCCGCCCGCGACATCGGCATGGAGACCGGACCCATCGAGAGGAACGGATGGCCGAAGGCCAGGACCGAATTCCCCTCGACCCAGGTGACCGTGCCGGTGGCCGACAGGTCCATGTCTCCCGAGAGGAGCTGCGTCGCGACCGCGGACCCCGGGCTCAACGGAGCCGGTTCCCCGGCGGGCATCGTGGCGGCCGTGCCCGAAGGCACGGTCATCCAGTTCGAGGCCTCGGCGATGCGCTGAAAGAGCGGGCCGGGAGTCAGGGCCCCTCCGAAGGAGACCGGCAGCGGCAGGGCGGCGAGCGTGCCCGGGGAGCCGGCCGCGAAGGGCTTGACGAGGTCCTCCATCCGGTCCATGAAGTGTCCGGTGCCGAAGGCGGAGAGGAGCGCCCCGGTGGACGCGGCCGAGCCGGCGATCGGGACGGGCGGCGCCGCGGGCGCGTGGCGGATGTCGAGCATGCTCTGGATCGGCGTGATGCCGCAGATCGGGTCCTTGGAGAAGGGCCAGCCGTAGGCGAGCGCGCCCACGAGCTTCCCTTCGACGTAGATCGGGCTTCCGCTCATACCGGCGATGATCCCGGCCTTCTCGAGGCCGATGCCGGAGACGCGGCCGAGGATCAGGTCCTGGCCGGGCGCGTAGCGTTTCAGCAGGCCGAGGATCTCGACGTCGAACCGCTGGATCCCCTTGCCGTCTCCCATGTCGGTGACCCCGTACCCCTTCATCCCGGCGACGATCTTCTCCTCGGGCAGGATGTCGAAGGACTGGGCGGAGACCCGCCCGGCGCCGAGCGCGAGCACGAGACACGACGCCGCGAGTCCGCGGGACGGGTTCCTCATGCGGAGCAGAACGCGGCCTCCTCTCCTCTCCATTCCCTTTGACGCTTCCGAATCTGTATGTTACGGTGCAAAACGATGTTGGCGGCCTTGCTCCAGCCCGTCCGGGCGGAAAACCTGCCCGGCGGCCAAGACCCCTTCGTCGTGTTCTTCCGCGAAACGAGCGCCACCGCCAAGGTCGTCCTCGCGGTGCTGCTCCTCTTCTCGCTCATCTCCTGGATCATCATCTTCGCAAAGTACCTGAAGCTCTCGCGGGTCTCCCGGCAGTCGGAAAAGTTCGTGACGTTCTTCCGCAAGTCCAAGCGCTTCTCCGAGGTCAACACGATCGCGGGCCAGCTCACCGATACTCCCCTGACGACCCTCTTCAAGGCAGGGTACGCGGAGCTCGACGCGCAGATCAAGGCCGTGAGGCCCGAGGAATCGCCCGTGACGACGATCGCCATGCAACCGCCCGCCGCGCAGGCCGGGAAGCTCCTGATCAAGAACATCTCCGGCGTCGAACGGGCACTGGAGCGGGCGATCGGCGTCGAGGTCTCCCGCCTGACGAGCCACATGACTTTCCTCGCCACGACGGCCTCCGCGTGCCCCTTCATCGGCCTCTTCGGAACGGTCTGGGGCATCATGCAGTCCTTCCGCGCCATCGGCCAGACCGGGTCCACGTCGATCGCGGCGGTGGCCCCCGGCATCTCCGAGGCCCTCGTCAACACCGCCGCGGGCCTCGCCGCGGCGATTCCCGCCCTCATCTTCTACAACTACTTCATGGGGAAGGTGCGGGCGCAGAGGGCGGGAATGGAGGACTTCGCGCTGGAGTTCATCAATCTGGCCGAGAGGAACTTCACTTGAGCCCCTCGTAATGGCGTTCCAGCGCACCACCGGGGACCCCTACGACCATCTGGCGGACATCAACGTCACTCCCCTCGTGGACGTCATGCTCGTGCTCCTGATCATCTTCATGGTCACGGCGCCCATGCTCCACCAGGGGGTCTCCGTCTCGCTCCCGAAGACGGAGACGACCAATCTCCCCTCGAGCGTGGAGGACCCGATCATCCTCTCCATCACAAGCGACGGCCGCTACTACATCAACGAGACGCCGGTGGCGCGGGGTTTGCTGCGGGATCGTCTGCATGCGTTCCTGCGGACCCGAAAGGACCGGACGGTGTTTCTCAAAGCGGATCGCTCCCTGTCGGTCGGAACGGTCGTCGAGACGCTCGACGTCCTGAACCGGATGGGAATCGAGAACCTCGGGTTCATCACCGACACGTCGGGCTCCAGGAAGAAATGAGCCATCAGCCGTCCGCTGTCAGTTCTCAGCCGCCAGACGGGGTTGGCCCTTTCCGGCCGAGAGCCGAGAGCTGAAAACGGAGGAGCCTTCAGAATGGACGCCGTCGGAGATGTGCTGGCTGCCCGGGAGAGCGGCGATGTCCCCTGGGCGATGGGGACTTCGCTGGCCGTCCTGCTCCACGCGGCCGTCGCGGCGATGCTCCTCTTCTCGGCGCTCCACTCGCCCGCGCGCTTTGTCGCGCCCCGCGCCGTCGCCGTCCGCCTGGTCCAGGCCGGGACGCTGACGGGGGGCGCGCCCATCGAGGTTCCGGAAAAGCCCCCGGAGAAGCCGAAGATCCTGAAACCCTCTCCTCCCGAGGAGGAGCCCCCTCCCCCGTCGTCGAAGGCCAAGCTCCTCCCGGCCAGGGAAAAGCCGGAGAAGGAGAAGAAGAAGGCGCCCTTGCCCGGATCGCCGTCGAAGACGGCCTCGCCGGCCCTGCCTGCGCCCCCTCCGGCGCCCGCCGACGCCCGCCCGGGCACGGGCGGGCCGGTGGGAACGGGCGGCAACGTCGGCGTCGGGGGCGCGACGTTTGATCAGCCGGACTTCAACTACTCCTACTACGTCGATCGGATGCTCGTCACGATCGGAATGAACTGGTTCAAGCCGGCCGAGTCCGTTCCGATCTCCCCCATGATCCGTTTCCGGATCGAGCGCGACGGAACGGTGAGCGACCCGCAGGTCGAGAGATCGAGCGGCCTCCCCTTCGTGGACCGGGCCGCGCTGCGGGCCGTGATCGCCTCGTCGCCCCTGCCGCCTCTCCCGCAGGAGTTCGGAGGACGCTATCTCGGCGTCCACCTGATCTTCGAATGAGAGCAAGCATCGCCGATCGCACGTCTTCCTCCCTCTCCTGCCGGGAGAGGGAAGGGGTGAGGGCGCAATTCCTCGTCCACACGCTCGTGTTCCTCCTCGTCGCGACCGCGCTATCCGCGCAGGCCCCCCAGCCCACGCCTCTTCCCTCTCCGGGCCAGGAGATGGTCCTCACGATCCGGAAGCAGGCCGCCGGCCGGAAGATCCCGGTCGCCATCCCGCCCCTGTCGGCGTCCGGGCTCCCAGCGGTCCAGTCGAAGATCGTGGACCCCTTCACGGCGACGCTGCGGTCGGACCTGGAGTACACCGGCCTCTTCGTCGTCGCGGACCCGGCCCACTACCCGTCCGGCTCGCGCGACGCGAAGTCTCCCGAGACCGCGGACCGGTGGCGCGGCAGCGGAGCGGAGTACCTGGTCGACACGCAGGCCGACGTCACCGGCGACAAGGTGAGCGTCGAGGCGCGGATCTGGGACCTGAAGGCCCATCAGCTCATCCTCGGCCGGCGCTACACCGGCGGAGTCTCGTACGTCGAGCGGATCGCCCACACGCTGGCCAACGACCTCGTCAAGGAGATGTTCGGGAAGACCGGCCTCTTCCTCTCGACAATCGTGTTCGTCTCCGACCGCGACGGCGCCAAGGACATCTACGCAATGGATTTCGACGGAAGGAACGTCCGCCGACTGACGCTGCATCACTCCCTGGCGATGAACCCGGACGCGCGCGGCGGCAAGATCGTCTTCACGAGCTACGTCAAGCGATTCCCGCAGGTCTGGATGATGAACGCCGACGGGAGCGGCCAGCGCGAAATCCCGACCGGCGTCGAGTTGAACGCCTCCCCGGCCCTCTCGCCCGACGGGTCGCAGATCGCCTTCTGCGGATCGGCCAGGGGCAACCCGGACATCTACGTGACCGGCACGAGCGGGAGCGGCCTCCATCGGCTCACGATGACGCACGCGCTCGAGGCCTCGCCCGACTGGTCTCCCACGGGGAGGCAGATCCTCTACACCTCCGACCAGTCCGGCACCCCGCAGATCTGGGTCATGGACGCGGAGGGAACCGGGGCGCGCCGCGTCACCTACGCGGGAAACTGGAACGACGAGGGGACCTGGTCGCCGGACGGATCGAAGATCGCGTTCGCCTGCCGAAACGAGGGGGACTTCAACATCTGCGTGATGGACCTCGCGAGCGGCAACACGGTGCAGATGACCTCCGAGGGTTCCAACGGCCACCCGGCCTGGTCTCCCGACGGCGACAAGATCGCGTACCAGTGCCGCCGCGGCGGCCGGATCCAGATCTACACGATGGACGCCGACGGACAGAACAAGCGCCTGCTGACCCAGGGGTCCAACAACATTCAGCCGATCTGGACGCCATGAATGATCTCTTCGCGTCCTTCGCTCCGCTTGGCCGCTCCGCGGAAGATCCGCGGGGATCTGTTATATTCACCGCTTCTCGCGCGCAACGGAAATCGCGCGGAACGCTAACGGACAAGGAGATGCGATCATGACGAAACGGACAGGCACGACGGTTCTCGCGTTCTTGCTCGCCGGAACGCTCGGTTTCGTGGCGGCGTGCAAGAAGAACCCTCCGACCACCGCCGCGGGCGCCAAGCCTCCGGCCGAAGAGCCGAGCAAGGCGCCGGAAACGGCGGTCCCGCCTCCCTCCACTTCCACTCCCGGATCCGTCGAAAGCACGGAGTTGCCGGCGGACGTGCGCGAGATCAACGCGCGCGGATACTTGAAGGATGCCTTCTTCGATTACGACAAGTCAGACCTGCGCGACGAAGCGCGCTCGACGCTCGCGGCGGACGGGGACTGGCTGAAGAAGAACCGGACGATCCAGTTCCTGATCGAAGGCCACTGCGACGAGCGCGGGACCTCCGAGTACAACCTCGCCCTCGGAGACCGCCGCGCCAACGCGGCCAAGGAGTACCTCGTCTCGCTCGGCGTGGACGCCTCGCGGATCCGGACCGTGTCCTACGGGAAGGAGCGCCCCTTCTGCAGCGAATCGACGGAAGAGTGCTGGCAGCAGAACCGTCGCGCCCACTTCCTGGTCACGGCCCGGTAGTGGACCGTCGGCCGAAGGCGTTCGCTTCGGCAACGGCGGCCGAGAGAGTCAAGACCGGATCCAGGGACCGAGGCACTTCTTGAAACTCGTGCAAAGGCGCCATCGACGAGCCGTCCTCGGGCCGCTGGCTCTCGGTGCGGCGCTTTGCGCCGCCGGCTGCGTGGGCTCCAGCGACATCGACGGCCTGCACCGTCAGATGAACGACATCGAGAAGGAGATCCAGTCGCTCGAACGCAAGTCGTCGAGCAAGGAGGAGGTCTCCCGTCTCAACGCGAACGTCTCCCAGCAGACCGAGCAGCTCCTGAAGTCCAACGCGGACACGGGAATCAAGCTCGGCGAGCTGACGGCCAAGATGGAGCAGCTGGAGTCCAAGCTCGAGGACACGAACCGGCGGCTCGCCCAGCTCTCCCAGCAGATTGCCGAGACGCAGGGCGAGCTCTCCCGCCTGCGTTCCTCCGCCGCCGGCGCGCCCGGCGGCGCCGCGCCGCCCGCGGGGGGACCGGAGGAGCCACCGGACGCCGCCGTGCGCCCGCCGGACGGCGGCCACCCCTCGCCGTCTGAGCTGTACGACACGGCGTACGGCGACTACAACAAGGGGCGCTACGCGCTGGCGATCCAGGGCTTCCAGGACTACCTGACCGCCTATCCGAGCACGGACCTCTCCGACAACGCGCAGTACTGGATCGGCGAGTGCCATTACGCCCAGAAGAAATACCAGGACGCCATCGCGGACTTCGACAAGCTCCTGAAGAGCTGGCCCCGGAGCGACAAGTCCGCGGCCGGGCTGCTGAAGAAGGGGTATGCCCTGATGGAGCTCGGCCAGAAGGCGGAGGCCGTGGTCGAGCTTCAGTACGTCATTCACGAGTTTCCGGCGGCCGAGGAGGCGCGCCTGGCGCGCGCGCGACTGCGCTCGCTGGGCATCGACACCAGATAAACCGGGACTCGGGACTCGGGACTCGAATACTAGAAAGGATCAGGACAAGAGAATGGCGAACATCAAGTCGGCCAAGAAGCGAATGAAGCAGACGGCGAAGCGCCAGCTGCGCAACCGGGGCGTGCGTGCCCATCTGCGGACGAAGGTCAAGGGTTACCGGCAGACCGAGGCGCCGAAGAAGGCCGAGGCTCTTCCCGCGGCCTACGCGGAAATCGACCGGGCCTGGAAGAAGGGCGTGATCCACAAGAACGCGGCCTCACGGTACAAGTCGCGCCTCGCCAGGGCCGCCGCCAAGACGTAGGTTCCAGGTTTCAGGTTTCACGTTTCAAGTGGCCTCTCGATTTCCCGGCTGAAACCTGAAACTTGAAACCTGAAACCGCGCGGCCCGCAAGCCGCGCCTCTAGAATCCTTCCAGCAGGCTCGACACGAGGCTTGCGGCGAACTTTTCGCCGACGCTGTCGATGACTTCGTTCTCGCGGTCCACGTAGGACGCCGCGCTCGTCGCCAGCGCGTAGTTGTCCTGGAAAGTGAAGGACTCGTTTTCCCAGAGCACCTTCTCGTCGGGAAGGGTCTTCAGGGCCACGCTGGCCGTCACGCGGACCTGGTACTCCTTGGCCCGGCCGGCGTCGTCGAACGCGACGGCGAAGAGGTCGAAAGACTTGACCACGCCGGTCAGCTCGGCGTCCGCTCCGGCCGCGTCCGCCTTGACGGAGAAGCGCCCGCGGCTCGCGAGCTCCTTGGCGATCTCGCTCGACAGGCGCTGCTCGAGGCCGACCCGCGCCGTCCGGTTCACGAGCGTCTGGAAGTGGATCACGCGAACCGAGGGAGGGAGCGTCGAGGTCTTCCCCACGAGCGTGTAGCCGCATCCAAAGAGCCCGAGCGCGGACGCGGCAGCGGCCAGGCCGATCAGGGTTGCCTTTCGAATCATCGGTCTCCTGAAAAAAAGACCGCGGCCCTCGCCGCGGTCCGGATTCTCGCAGAAAATCGGGCTCAGTTCGGGATTTTCCCGACCTCCGCCGCGGCGCGTTCCCGTTCGGCCCAGGCTCTTTCCCACCCCAGGCGCGCGGCTGTCTCCCGATTGACGGTCCCGTCCGGGTTGTACGTGCCGTTGGCGATCAGGCGCCGCCTCTGCTCCGGGCTGAAGGCCTGAGGCATCCTCGCGTCGGCGGAACGGGGAGTGTATTCCCCCGTGTCGGCGATGACCTCCCAGTCCTTGAATGTCTGGCGAACCCCGTTGACGGTATAGAAGAACTCCACGTCCTTCGACCCCCGGACGATGATCTCGTCCAGTCCGACCTGTGTCACGGCGTAGCTCGCCATCTCCCCGATCGGAGTGATCTGGACAGTCAGGCCATCCCCGTCCGTCACCAGGCGGAAAGACTCCGGAACGGGAATCCTGGCCCAGCCATCCAGGAACCGCCCGCGGCCCCGGAAATAGGTTCCGGCCTCGGGGCCCTCGAGGGCCACGTAGCGGATTGTCTTGGACGGGTCGGTGGGATGCACCTCGACGAACGGCTTCGTGCCGCTCGCTCCCATGTTTCCGATGGAGTACACCCCGTAGAAGCTGCTCCCTCCGAGGTTGCTGGCCAGGTCGCCCTCCGCCAGGAAGCTGCCGCTGGCGTCCCAGAGGATTCCGACGACGGCCCGCGTTTGAGAGAGGCCGCCGACGCCGGCCGCGGTCTTCGCCGTGCCAATGACCCCCGGAGACCCCTGCAGCCCCGAGCCGGCCGACTCGCCGCTTCCGCCAATGGCCTTCACGCCGGCTGCGCCGTTGGAGGTCGAGCCGGTCTGCGCGAGAACTCCGAAGACCTTCCCGCTCGTCGCGCCCTCGAAGGCCGAGAGGCCCGAAGAGGAGTCCGTCGAGGAATTCGCCCGGCTGAAGATCCCCGTCGTCAGGCCCGTGGTGGCGGTCTCGAACGCCCCGATCGCCGACGAGCCGGTTCCCGCGGAGTCCGCGGTGATGTAGGCCGCGCGCGCCGGCGACGCCGCCTCAAGGTTGCGGACGTGGAGCACCCCCGTGCCTGTTCCCGAGACGCTCCCGAAGAGATTGAACTGCTCGCCGGAAGCAAGGGGATTCGAGGCCGAGGTCGAGGCGTAGTAGCCGTTGATGTCGTAGATGAGATCGACCGGACCGGGACCGTCCACCTGGATCGTGATCGCGCCGCCGGTGCCGAGTTGCACGACCGCGGCGTTTGCGAGATTGCCCGTGCCGGGTCCCCAATTCAGAGTCGAGACGACCGCGGAGGCTCCGGCCGGGAAAATGCGGAGGTCGCCGAAAGTCGGGTCGTTGGTCACCGTGAAGTTGAAAGACACGGCGGCCGCGGACGCCGGGATCCCGCAGGTCCCGACGATCGTGAAGCTGCGGACGGATCCGCCCGCGAGGAAGGGCGGGCCGTATTGCCCGGTAAAGCCGTTGCCGCGAGTGTCGGCGCCACGGCAGGGAGGAGTGATCGCGATGAAGGGAAGCGGATTCGTCTCTCCCAGAACCTTGACCCCCGAGGAGGAGCCGGATCGGGACGGTGTCCACCATGCGGGCGCGGCCCAGTTCGGAATGGCGTCGCCGGCGAGGGCCATCGTCGTGAAGACGAACAGGATCGGAGAGAGGACCGAGGCCTTTCGGGAGAACATGCACTACCCCCTTTCAGAAAGTGAACCCGGATTGCGCAGATGACGGCCGCAGTCTATCAACTCGCGGACATCGGGGATGGGCGGCCGGCCCTGGAGGGGAGCCGGGACGCCCCTCAGCGGACGACGAGATTCAGCAGGCGGTCGGGAACGAAGACGGCCCGGTCGAGCCGCTTTCCCGCGAGCCACGGGACGATGTGCTGGTCCGAGCGGGCCAGCGTCAGGGCCTCCTGCTCGGAGGTGCCCCGTTCGACGTCGAGGCGCCCGCGGACCTTCCCGTTGACCTGCACGACGAGCGTCACGCGGGGCGGCGTCGCGAGATCCTCGTCGAACTCCGGCCAGCGGTTTTCCGCCAGGAGCTTCTCCCCGCCGAACCGCTCCCACCATTCGTCGGTCAGGTGCGGGGCGATGGGGTGGAGGAGCTTCAGGAGAGTCAGCGTGGCGCGCTTGACCGCGGCGTCCTCCTCCTTCCCCTCTTCCACGGCCTCGGAGAGACCCCGCTGGAATTCCATGAGCGCGGCGACCGCCGTGTGAAAGTGGAATCGGGCCGCGTCCGCGGTCACCCGCCGGATCGTGCGGTGCTCGAGGCGGGCCAGGGGCGTGTCGCGGGTCGCGGCGGATCCTCCCGGCTTCTCCGCGACGCGGGCGCACAGCTCATGGACCCGGTTCAGGAACCGGTAGGCGCCGACGACTCCCTCTTCCGACCACTCCGACTCCTTCTCCGGCGGCCCGATGAAGAGCGTGGAGAGCCGGACGGTGTCCGCCCCGTAGCGCTCGATCAACTCGTCGGGGGAGACGGTGTTGCCGCGGGACTTCGACATCTTCTCGACCTTGCCGGTCGCCGCGTTCAACCTCGTGATCATTCCCTGATTGAAGAGCCGCGCGAAGGGCTCCTCGATCGCGACGAGTCCCATGTCCTTCAGGACCCGGCAGATGAAGCGCGCGTAGAGGAGGTGGAGGATCGCGTGCTCGATCCCTCCGACGTACTGGTCCACGGGCATCCAGCGAGCCGCCCGCGAGGAGTCGAGAATCCGGGAGGCGTCGGCGGGGTTCAGGAAGCGCAGGTAGTACCAGGAGGAGTCCACGAACGTGTCCATCGTGTCGGTCTCGCGCCGCGCCGGTTTCCCGCAGCGCGGGCAGTCCACGCGCAGGAAGGCCTCGGATTTTTCCAGCGGGTTCCCCTCGGCGCCCTGGAACGCCACGTCCTCGGGAAGGAGCACGGGCAGGTCCTCGTCGGGCACCGGGACCACGCCGCACCCTTCGCAGTGAATCGCGGGGATCGGCGTGCCCCAGTAGCGCTGGCGGGAGATCAACCAGTCCCGGAGCCGGTAGCCGACGGTCCCCTTTCCGACCCCCTTCGCCTCCAGCCAGGCGATCGCCTTGCGCACGGCCTGCGGGCCGTTGGGCGTCCCGTCCCAATCGCCGGAGCGGTAGAGGTAGCCCGTGTCCGGCACCGCGGCCGTCATGGCGGCGGGGTCGAGCTCCCCCTCCTCCGAGCGGTAGACCGGCCGGATCTCGAGGCCGAACCGGCGCGCAAACTCGAAGTCGCGCTGGTCGTGGGCGGGAACTCCCATGATCGCGCCGGTCCCGTACTCGGGCAGGACGAAGTTCGCGAGCCAGACGGGGATCCTCTCGCCGGTGGCCGGGTTCACGGACTCGAACCCCGTGTCGAAGCCTTCCTTTACGCCGCCTTCCGCCTCGCGCTCCAGGCGCGACTCGCGGCGGACCCGCTCGATGAAGGCCTCGATCTCCCCCTTCTTCGGGGACAGGCGCCTCAGCGCCCCGGCGGCTGGATGCTCCGGCGCGAGCGCCAGAAAGGTCGCCCCGTAGAGGGTGTCGGGGCGCGTCGTGAAGACGGGCACGGGATCGGGCAGGCCTTCCACCCGGAACAGGATCTCCGCCCCCTCGGACCGGCCGATCCAGTTGCGCTGCATCGTCTTGACGCGCTCGGACCAGTCGAGATCGTCCAGGCCCGCGAGCAGGCGCTCGGCGTACCCGGTGATCCGCAAGAACCACTGCGTCAGGTCGCGGATCTCGACCGGGTCGTCGGAGCGCTCGCAGCGCCCTTCGACCACCTGCTCGTTGGCGAGCACGGTCCGGCAGCCCGGGCACCAGTTGACGGGCGCCGTCTTGCGGTAGGCGAGGCCCCGCTCCCACATGCGCAGGAAGAGCCACTGGTTCCAGCGGTAGTAGGCCGGGTCGCACGAGGCAAGCTCCTTGGACCAGTCGTAGAGGAGCCCGAGCGCCTTCAGCTGCTCCTTCATCCGGGCGATGTTGGCCAGCGTGTATTCGCGCGGATGCACGCCGCTCGCGATCGCCGCGTTCTCCGCGGGGAGCCCGAATGCGTCCCATCCCATCGGGTTCAAGACCGTGCGTCCCGCCATCCGCTCCCGCCGGTAGAGGGCGTCCCCGAGGATGTAGTTGCGCCCGTGGCCGACGTGGAGACGGCTGGCCGAAGGATAGGGAAACATGTTGAGCATGTAGAACTTCTCGCCGGCGGCGGCCGTGTCCACGAAGGCCACGCCCTCCTCTTCCCAGCGGCGCTGCCACTTCTCGTCGATCGCAGCATGGTCGAATCGCTCGGTCATCGAGCCCGGCAATATACCCGATCGGGAATCGGCCTTCGCCGATCTCTCCTCACCGAGCGGATACGCGGACGCGGACGGTCGTGGCCCCGATGGAAACCGGCTCGTAGTGGAGCGACCCCTCGAGCGACATGGACTTCAGCTTGAGGTCGCGCGGGCGGGCGAACGCGCGCCTGGCGAAAGGGACGTAGCGCGCGTCCACGCCGTTGACGGAGGAGCAGGGATCGGAAAAGACGTAGCCGCGGTCCGGGTAGTAGACCTCGATCCACCGGTGATAGACCCCTCCGATCGCGGCCTCGTAGCCGTCGGCGTCCGGCCCGGTCCGGAGGATTCCCTGCACCGTCCTCGCGGAGATCCCGGCCCGCCTCAGGAGGTCCACGGCGAGCTCCGCGAACCCCACGCAATAGGCGCGCCCCGAAGCGAAGACGGCCGCCGGATCCTGGCGGCGCAGCCTGTCCGGGTCGTAGGAGACCCGGGAGAGGAGGCCGAGCAGAATGCGCCGGACGGCGTCGGATTGCCGCACGCTGCCGGCCGCGAGCCGGCGCGCGAAGGCGTCCCGGTCCGGCGCGGCCGGCGGAGCGGGCTCGATGCGCGACACCGGCGGAAAAGGAGCGGCGCTCGCCAGGGGGGAATCGGAAACGCGGACGCGAAGCTCCGTCGATCCCGGCGCGCCGGCCGCGACCTCCAGCGAAAACCCGTCGTTGTCGTACTGGTCGAAGAGCCGCGCGTCGCCTCCCGCGGCGCGGTAGACGCCCGTCTGCTGTCCGCGGGCAGCGCCAGCCGCGAGGGCCGCCAGCAGAACCAGGACGGCCGGCCTCACGCCCGCGGCGCCTCCTCCCTGCGCGCCTTCAGGACCCCGTCCAGGATCCCGTTGATGAACTGGGAGGAGCGCGGCGTGGAGAACCGCTTCGCGATCTCCAGCGCCTCGTCGATGACGACGGGGCGGGGCGTCGAGGGCTCGTGCAGGAGCTCGAAGAGGGCGAGGCGGAGGATGTTGCGGTCCACGATCGGCATCCGCGCCAGTCTCCAGTGGGCCGCCTGCTTCGAGATGATGGCGTCCAGGTCGTCGCGGTTGGCGAGGGTCCCGGAGACGAGCCGCCGCGTGAAGTCGCGCAGCGCGGCCGGCGCCTTCTGCAGGTCGGGGGAACGAAGGAACATCTCGTCGGGCCGCGTCCCCGCGATGTCGTTCTCGAAGAGCATCTGAAGGGCGAGCTCCCTCGCCTTGCGCCGGGCCCCCATCAGCGAGCCGCCAGGAGGCGCCTCAGATTCGCCATCTCGATGGCGGACTCGGCCGCCTCGGCGCCCTTGCCGGTGCGCGCGCGCGCCTGATCCATCGTCTCGCAGGTCAGCAGGCCGAATCCGATCGGGTGGCCGGTCTCCGCGGAGAGGGAAGCGAGCGCCGCCGCGACCGCGTGGCCGAGAACCTCGTGATGGGTGGTCTCTCCCCGGACGATCGCGCCGAGGACGATGAGAGCGTCGGGGCGCGGAGGGCGCGAGGAAAGAGCGGCGCGCGCCGCGGCCGGGAGCTCGAACGCGCCGGGCACGCGCACGACCCGGACGGAGGCTCCCGCGGCTCCGCGGCGCTCGAGCGCCTGGAGAGCGCTCCGCAGAAGAGCGTCCGTGATCGTCGGATTCCACCGCGCGCAGATCACCGTGAACCGCAGACCGGACGCGTCGCAATCTCCTTCGACCGCCTTCGGTTCAAAGGCCGGGGCCACGCGGCGGGGAACACGGCGACTGCTCAAGGATCGGTCCCTCACGTAAAGAGGAGGGGAATCTTAACACTCAAGATTTGTGATTGGCGACTTGTGATTGGTGATTGGGATGACCGGGCGGACTTTCGGCCCCAATCACCAATCACAGATCACAAGTTCTCCAACACGGGGTCGTCGCCGAAGTTGCGGACGTACCTTTCGCGGAACTGGTCCCGCGTGTAGCGGCGCGGCTGGGGGCCGACGGATTCCAGCCCGTAGACCGCGGCGACGCTTCCCATGCGTCCGGCCACGCCCCAGGCAGCCCCGATCCGGACTCCGCGGATGAGACCCGCGCGAAAGGCGTCTCCGACGCCGGTCGGATCGACCTCCTCCTTCTCCGGACGGGCGGCCGGGACCGTCTGCCGGACCGTCTGGCCCGCCTCTCCGCAGACGGAGATCGTGGACCCCTGCGCGCCGTGCGTCACGACGACCACCGGGATCCGGTCCTCCAGCTCCTCGCGCGACAACTGCGTCTTGTGGGCCAGGATGCCGAACTCGTAGTCGTTGACGACGAGGATCGCCGCCCCGGCGAGCCCCTCGCGCAATTCCTCGCCCGAGAGTCGAGCGACCTGCTGGCTCGGGTCGTAGAGGAACGGGATCCCCGACAGCCGGCACTCAGCCGTGTAGCGGGCCATGGCGGCCGGGTCGTTGGGCGAGACCACGACGAGCGCGATCCGGGCGCGATCCAGATCTTCGATCGAGAGGTCGCGCGCGCGGGCCATGGCGCCCGTGTAGAAGGACGCGATCTGGTTCTGGTCCTGGTCGGTCGAAACGAAGAAGGACGCCGTGAAGACGTCCTCGTGGAGCACAAGACCGGAAACGTCCACGCCCTCGCCGGCGAGGCGGTCGCGGTAAGCGGCGGCGTCGCTCCCCGCCGTCGCGAGGAGCAGCGGCGTCTCGCCCAGGAGGGCCAGGCTGTAGGCGATGTTCGGGCCGCATCCCCCCGGCACGCGGCGCATGTCGTCCACCAGAAAGGAGACGGAGAGGCGCGAGAGGCTGTCGGGAATCAGGTGATCGACGAACCGCCCGGGAAACCGCATCAGGTAGTCGAAGGCCACGGACCCCGTGACCACGACCCGAGCGGCTCCCTCTTTCACAGGTACCGTCCGGCGATGGGACGCAGCCGTTCCCTCGTCGCTTCGGGGATCGCCTTCGGGTCGGTCAGAATGGCGTGGCGAAGGGCGTCGCGGCAGGAGCAGGCCCGGGAGGGCTCCACGCGGGGGACGGCTTGCCGCAGGCTGCGCCGCGCGGCCTGCGCGTTCTCCGCGAGGATCTCGAGGATGGTCTCGACCGAGACCGCGCCCGTCGCATCCCGCCAGCAGTCGTAGTCGGTCACGAGCGCGAGCGACGCGTAACACATCTCCGCCTCGCGGGAGAGCTTCGCCTCCGTGAGGTTCGTCATCCCGACGACGTCCGCCCCCCAGCCGCGGTAGAGGAGGGCCTCCGCGCGCGTGGAGAACTGCGGCCCCTCCATGCAGACGTAGATCCCGCCCCGGTGAACGGTCAGGCCGCATTCCCGCGCGCTCGTTTCGAGAATGGCGGAAAGGGCCGGGCACACCGGCTCCGCGAAGGCGACGTGGGCCGCAACGCCCTCCCCGAAGAAGGTGTCTCGGCGATGCCTCGTGCGATCGATGAACTGATCGGGAACCACCGCGTGACGCGGCGCGTACTCCTCCTTCAGGCTCCCGACCGCCGACACCGACAGGATCGCGTCGCAGCCGAGCATCTTGAAGCCGCAGACGTTGGCGCGATAGTTGATCTCCGACGGTCCGTAGCGGTGTCCTCGGGCGTGGCGCGAGAAGAACGCCACCGGAACGCCCGCGAGAGTCCCGGTGAAATAGGAATCGGACGGAGGGCCGAAAGGGGTCTCGAGCCTTTCTTCCCGCGGCTCTTCGAGAGCCGCCAGGTCGTAGACGCCGCTGCCTCCGATCAGGCCGACGCGCGCCCGTCCCGCCGTCATGCCCGGGCTCCTTCGGCCGTGAGACGGTGGCGGTCGACCGCCTCCAGGACCTCCTGCGCGAGGGCGAGCGCCTCGCGGCCCGCCTCGCCCGGAACCAGCGGAGCCTGGCGCAGCCGCGAGGCCCGCGCGAAGTCGGCGATCTCGCGGGCGAGCGGCTCCTCCGGCGCGACGGCCAGCTCGGCCGCGACGATCTCCGGCTCCCCGTTCTCCCGCGAGAGCCGGAAGGCCTTGACCGTGCGGCTCTGCATGTCCACGGAGACGTAGAGGGCGGGCGCGAACACCCGCAGCTTCCGGACTTTCTGGGTGGAGACCCGCGAAGCGGTCAGGTTCGCCACGCACCCTCCTTCGAAGGCGATCCGCGCGTTGGCGATGTCCAGCCGGGGAGTCAGCACGGGGAGCCCCGCGGCCCGGATTTCCACCGGCCGGCCGCCCACCAGAGACTGCACGATCTGGAGGTCGTGGATCATCAGATCGAGCACGACGTCCACGTCCAGGCTCCGGCGGGTGAAGGTGCCGAGACGGTGGACCTCGATGAAAAGCGGCGAGCGGACGACGGAGAGCGCCGCCTCGACGGCGGGGTTGTAGCGCTCGATGTGGCCCACCTGCACGATGCGCCCCTTCTCCCGGGCAAGCGCCAGCAGAGCGTCCGCCTCCCGGAGGGTCGCCGTGATGGGCTTCTCGACCAGGACGTCCAGGCCCCGCTCCAGGAGGAAGGAGGAGACCTCCGCGTGGCTCACCGTCGGCGTCGCGACGATCGCCGCCTCCGCCTCCCCTGCCACCGCCTCGAGGCCCGGCAGGATCCGCAGGCCGAACTCCCCCGCAACCTCCCTCGCGCGCTCGGGATTGTGGTCGTGGATCCCCACCAGGGTCACGCCCGGGAGCGACGCCGCGACCCGCGCGTGGTGCCGCCCGAGGTGGCCGACTCCCACCACGGCCAGACGAATCGGGTGATCCGGTGATCGGGTCATGGGAATCGGGTGATCGGGTGATCGGGCCATCGGGTGATCGGATCAAACACTCGATCCTCCGATCGCAGATCACCCGGTTCTTCCATCGCCCGATCACCCGATCGCAGATCACCCGATTTCACCGGTGGAAGCCCCGCTTGCTCTCCCTGATGAACCGGACGAGATAGGCGACGTCTTCCTGGCCGGGCAGCTCGGCTTCGATCCGCTCGAGGGCCTGCGTCGTGTTGAGCTTCGACTTGATCAACAGGCGGTAGGCGCGCTCCAGCCCCTTGAGCCTCTCCTCCGAGAATCCGAGGCGCTGGAGGCCGATGCGGTTCAATCCGTAGGTCCTGGCCTCGATGCCGTCGGTCTTGCAGAACGGCAGCACGTCCTGGCGCAGCTGCGCGTAGGCGCCGGCGAACGCGTACCGCCCGATCCGCGTGAACTGGTGGGCTCCCACGAACGCCCCCAGCACGACGCGGTCCCCCACGTCCACGTGCCCCGCGAGCGAGGCGGAGTTGGCGAAAACCGTGAACGACCCGATACGGCAGTCGTGGGCCACGTGGCTGTACGACATGAAGTAGTTGTTGTCGCCGATCACCGTCTCGCTGTGCCCCGTGACCGTCCCGCGGTGGACCGTCGAGAACTCCCGGAACACGTTGCGGGAGCCGACAGTCAGTCGCGTCTTCTCGCCGTGGTACTTGAGGTCCTGGGGGTCGAAGCCGAGGACCGCGTGCGGGAAGACCCGGTTCTCCTCGCCCAGGACCGTCGGTCCCTCGATCGAGGCGTGCGCGCCGATCCGGGTCCCCGCGCCGATCGCGACGCCGGCTCCGACGACCGCGTAGGGGCCGATCTCGACCCCCTCGGAGAGGCGCGCCTCCGGCGAGACGACCGCCGTGGGATGAACCGACGCCGTCATGGCCGATCCACGAGAGTCGAGAGCAGCTCCGCCTCGGCGCAGACCGCGCCCTCGACCGTCGCGACCGCCCGGCACTTGCAGACCCGCGTCTTCAAGTTGAGAATCTGCGCCTCGATGCGGAGCTGGTCGCCCGGAAGGACGGGCCGGCGAAACTTGCATCGGTCCACCGCCGACAGGTACAGGAGCTTCTTCTCGTGTTCCGGGACCACGCCGAGGAGGCCGATCGCGGCGACCTGGGCCATCGCTTCCACGATGAGGACTCCCGGCATGACCGGGTTGCCGGGGAAGTGTCCCTGGAAGAACTCCTCGTTGAACGTCACGTTCTTGATTCCCACGATGCGCTTCCCCTTCTCGATCTCGAGGATCCGATCCACGAGGAGGAACGGGTAGCGGTGCGGGAGGATCTTCAGGATTTCGGCGATTCGGATTTCCACGGCTTCTCTCCTTCGCGGCGGCCCGCGAGATCTCTCTCGACGTCTTCCATGCGGCGCGCGAGCTCCGGCAGGCGCGCGACGAGCGCGGCCCTCCGCAGGAACTCCCGGTGGGGGGCCGCCGGCATCCCCGAGAAGACCCCCCCCGCCGGCAGGTCTCCGGTCACTCCGGCCTGGCCCGTCACGGTCGTCCCGTCGCCGATCGTGATGTGGTCGCCGACGCCCACCTGGCCGGCCAGCGTCACCCGGCGACCCAGGCGCGACGAGCCGGCGATCCCCACCTGCCCGCAGAGGATCGAGTCCTCGCCCAGGACGACGTTGTGCCCCACCTGGACCAGGTTGTCGATCTTGGTCCCGCGGCCGATGACCGTCTCCCCGAGCGTCGCGCGATCGATCGCGCTGTTGGCGCCGATCTCGACGTCGTCCTCCACCCGCACGATCCCCTTCTGAGGGATCTTGCGATGCCGCGACCCGTCCCAGACGTAGCCGAAACCGTCCGATCCCACGATGGCGCCGGCCTGCAGGACGCAGCGGTCGCCGATCGAGCACCGCTCGAGGACGGCGGCGTTGGGATGGAGATAACAGTCCTCTCCGAGGACGGCGTCCCGCCCGACGAACGACCCCGGGGAAAGAACCGTGCGTGCGCCGACGACCGCTCCCGACTCGACCGTCGCGCCCGCGGCCACGGAGACGCCCCGACCGAGAGAGGCCGCGGAGTGAACGTGCGCTCTCTTCGAGACCCCCCGCCGGGCCGGCGGACCGGGCAGGAAGAGATCCATCCACACGGCGAGCGCGAGCGTCGGCGAGGCGACGACCACCGCCGGCTTGCCGGCGGATTCCTTTTCCGAAGCGACGAGGAGCGCGCCGGCGCGGCTCTTGCCCGCGTCGCGGGCGCGGCGGCGGTCGGCCACCCAGGACAGGTCCCGGGGCCCCGCCCGATCCAGGGTCTGGATGCCGGAGAGGCGAAGCGAGACGTCGCCGCAGGCGCGGCCGCCGACGGCCCTGGCCAGCTGGGCGAGGGTGAAGGAGCCGCCCGGGGCCGCCTTTCGCGATCCGCGGCGCCCGGGGGCGGCGCGGAGAGCTCTTGTCGCTTTCACCGGGGACGGATAGTACCCGAGCCGGCCGGCGGCGCGGCGGCGGCCGTCGCCGGGCGTCCGGCTATGCCGGCTATGCCGGCTTCTTCGGGACGGGGGACGGCCTGGCGGACGGTGCCGCCGGCTTCTGCGCCGGCGCTCCCGACGGCGCTTTCGGGGCCTCGGCGTTCTTCGCCTGCGGAAGGGCCACGCTCGTGTTGATCCGCTTCAGGACCTCATCGGTCACGTTGATCGCGTCGTCCGCATACATGATGCCGGCGCGGGAATCGAGCACGAGCGCGAAGCGCCTCTCCTTGAAGTACTCCTTCACGATCGGGCCGATGCGGGTCTCCAGGGCGGACATCTCCTTGCGCTCGGCCTCCTGCAGGTCCTTCTGGGCGTCTTCCTGCATCCGCTTCCAGGTCTTCTGCTTGTCGTCGGCCTGCTTCTGGAGCGCCTCGAGCTTGTCCGCCGGCATCGAGGACCCCTGATCGGAGAGCTTCTGGACGAGATCCCGCGCCTCCTTCTCCACCTTGTCGAGCTCCTCTTTCTTCTGGGCCGAGAGCTTCTGAAGGCGGCCGTAGGCCTCCTTGCCCGGGGCGGACTCCAGCGCCAGCTTCTGGGCGTCGATGATGGCGATCCCCGACGCGGCCGGCCCCGAGGGCGACGCCGGCGAGGACGATGGAGGAGCCGATGTCTGAGCCGCCATGGCCGCCGCGACACTGGCCGCCAGGATCGAAAGCACGAAGCGTTTCATTCCGTCTCCTTTGTTGCGAAGCCGCCAATACTAGCAAAATCTCCGGTGAAGAAGAACCGGGGCAAAAGCGGGTGCATTCCGCCCGGGAAAGGGGCCGGAGCCTCTCTCGACCTCGACCCTCGGCTCCCGGCTCTCCTCAGAAGGTCCGGCCGATTGAGAAGTCGAACCCCGAGCGCCGCTCGCTCAGGCTGTTGATCGGGAATCCGAACTGGTCGATCGGCGTGATGGGGTTGAGGTTCCAGGAGTAGATGAAACGCAGCGGCGCCTGGAAGATCGGCAGGAAGATCCGCATCTCCAGCCCCACCGACGATCGGACGCGCGTCAGGTCGAACTTCTGGCTCTCGTGGTAGACGTTCCCGATGTCGGAAAACGCGAGGAGCTTTGCCGGGCCGACGGTGAGGAACACGTACTCGAGATTGAAGACGAAGTACTTGTTCCCTCCGAGGATGCGCCCCGAATCGTCCGTGAAGACCACGTTGTTCTTGTCCAGCGGCAGCACGGCGCCCGCGCGGAACCCCCGCAGGCTCTGCTCGCCTCCGATCTGGAACCGCTCGAAGATCGGGATGTCCTTGCTTCCGTACGCGGTCACGTAGCCGCCCTCCAGGTTGAAGGCGAGGTAGGTGTGGCGCGGGAAACGCAGGCCGATGTAGCCCGATGTCCCCACGAGCGGCTTGATGAAGTTGTCCGTCCCCCCGAGGACCGTGCCGGCGAACTGCGCCGACGAGAAGAATCGGAAGCCCTGGTTCGGATCGAAGGGATCGTTGCGGCTGTCGTACCTGTACCCCGGAGTGAAGGACGACGTCCTCCCCAGGACCTCCGTGAACTTGGTGGGCGGAACGGGCTGGCCCGGAGGAATCTGGGCGCCGCGCACGGGGAAGTTCGCCTTCACGTCCTCGTATTGGTAGAGCACGGACCAGCTGTCGAAGAGGCCGAGGCCCTTGCCGAAGAACGTGTTTCCGCCCTTGCGCCTCTCGTCGATGTTCAGGTAGGTGACGTCGTTGCTGTAGAGGGACGCTCCGACCGTCTGGTTGCGGTCCATGAACCAGGGGATCGTGTAGGAGAGGTTGTAGTAGTTGGAGATCTTCCCCACCTGCGCCGAGAGGCCGAGGGTCTCGCCCCGTCCCAGGAAGTTGCGGGTCTGAAACGAGAACTGTCCGAAGAACCCGTCCAGGGCCGAGTAGCCCGCGCCGAACTGGATCTCGTTGCGCGAAGTCTCCGTGCCCTTGAGCGTCAGGTCGACCTTCTTGTCGGCCGGGCGCACCGAGAATTCGGGCTCCTCGTTGACCTTGAAGTAGCCGAGCTGCTGCAGCTTCTGGAGGCTCTTCTTGACCGCCTCCATGTTCATCACGTCCCCTTCGTCCAGCGCGAACTCGCGCCGGATCACCTTGTCGCGGGTCGTCGTGTTGCCCGTGACCTCCAGGCGGCCGAGATAGAACTTGTCCCCCTCGTAGAGCTTCAGGTCCACGTCCACCCGGTGGTTTCCGACGTCGCGATACGCCGGGTCGGCGAACCAGTAGATGTACCCGAGCGACTTGTACATCGCCTCGATCTTCGAGAGCGCCTCGACCAGACGGTCGCGGTTGAGCACGGAGCCCGGCGGGAGGTCCCGGAACTCCTTCATCAGGGTCTCGCGCGGGAAGACGAGCGCCGCGGCCTCTTCCGGCTGCCCGCTCTGGTCCACCTTCTGGATCTGGATCTCCCCCGTGAAGAACTCGTCCCCCTCGACGAGGGGAATCGTGATCCGCACGTTCTTTTTCTGCTTCTTGGCCGGGGCCTTCGGGTTCTTGACGAAGATGTCCAGGATCGGGTCCTTGACGACCACGTCCTTGTACCCCCTGGAATGGTAGAGGCCCTTGATGCTCTCGACGTCCGCGTCGTAGTTCGCCTGGCTGTAGACCGTGCTCGTCTCGGAGAGAAACCGCCACCACGTGTTGATCTTCGTCTTGCTCATCGCGTTGCGCAGGCGGAACTGGGAGAAGACGTGGTTGCCCTCGAACCGGATCCCGGCGATCTTGATCTTGTCCCCCTCGTCGATGACGAACACGAGCTTCTTCTCGGTTTTCGAGACGTCCTCGACGCGGAAATCCACGGTGGCGCTGCGGTAGCCGTTCTCGCTGTAGTAGTCGGCGATCGACGAGCGGACCTTCGCGATCTCGCGCAGGGACAGAGGGGCCCCCACGCGGATCTCGATCTTCGCTTCCCTCAGGCGATCCTTGATCTGCGTGTTGGAGAACTTCTTGTTCCCGGTGAATTCCACGTCCTTGATCGTCGGGCGCTCCTCGATGGTCACAATGAGGGTGACGCCACCGGCCTCGCGCTCCGCCTCGATCGACACATTCTCGAGGAGTCCCACGTCCCAGAGCGCCTGGAAGTTGTCGCGGATCTTGTCGGGGTCATAGGGGTCGCCGGCCTTGACTCCGAGATAGTGCGCGATCGTGTCGGGAGAGACGGTCTGGTATCCGACGACCCGGATCCCGACGATCTTCTCCCGGGGAGCGGACGCGGGGGCGGGAGCGGACGGAGCGGGGGGAGCGGGCGAAGGGACCGGGGTCGGCGCGGCGGGAGACGGAGGCGAGACGGCGGGCGTCTGGCCGGCGGCGAAGGAGGCGCCGAAGGTGAACGCCGCCAGGGCCGCCGCCCGCCCGAGACGGGATCTCATGGCCGCCGACCGCGGTCTTTCCGGCGGCCGGGAGGGAGTCCCGGGGGGATGTTTCCTTGGGGAGAGCTCATGCAACTGCGGTCCCGAACGCGGCGCGGGCCTCGGTTGTTCCCACGGGAGCCGCAAGGGCAGGCGGCTTAATGAACGATCGGCTCGGGCTCACGCGCGATGACCGTGAGCCCTTCCGGCCCGACCCGGACTTCGATCGCCTCGAGCTTCTCGTCGCGAGAGGCGATCAGGATCTCGGAGACCGGGTCTTCGACATGCTTCTGGATGGCGCGGCGCAGCGGGCGGGCACCCATGTTGGGGTCGTCGCCGCTCTGCTGGAGGAGCCACTCGATGGCGGCGTCGTCCACGTCCACGACCGCCCCCTTCGGCGCGAGAGTGGTGTTCACGTCGTCGATCAGGAGCCGGCAGATCTTGGCGAGCTCTACGCGTCCGAGGGGATGGAACACGATCGTCTCGTCGATGCGGTTGATGAACTCGGGCGAGAAGTCCTTCTTCAGCTCCCTCAGGACGAGGTCCTCCAGCTCCTTGTTGCTCTGGACCTCGCGCGATCCGCCGAAGCCCATCCGGGAGCGGTTCACCAGGTGCTTCGTCCCGATGTTCGACGTCATGATGATCAAGGTGTTCTTGAAGTCCACGAGGTTGCCGTAGGCGTCCGTCAGGATTCCGTCCTCCAGGATCTGGAGCAGCAGGTTCGCGATGTCCGGGTGCGCCTTTTCAATCTCGTCGAAGAGGATGACGCTGTAGGGATTGCGCCGGATCCGCTCGGTCAGCTGCCCGCCGTCCTCGTGCCCCACGTAGCCGGGGGGCGAGCCGATGAGCTTGGAGACCGCGTGCTTCTCCATGTACTCCGACATGTCGAAACGCACGAGCGCCTTCTGGGCCTCGAAGAGGAACTCGGCGAGGCGCCGCGCGACCTCGGTCTTCCCCACGCCGGAGGGACCGAGGAAAATGAACGAGCCCATCGGGCGGTTGGGGTTGTTGACGCCGAGGCGCGACCGGCGGATGGCCTTCGAGACGCTGATGATGGCCGCCTCCTGGCCGACGATGCGCCGGCGCAGCGCGTCCTCCATGTGGAGGAGCTTCTCCGCCTCTTCCATGGCGAGCGAGGCGACCGGGATCCCCGTCCAGGAGGAGATGATCTCCTCGATGTCCCGGCGCGTGACCTCCTGCGTGGCCTCGCTCCTCTCGGCCGTCTGGGCCTTGGTGCGCTCGATCTCCTCCTTCAGCTCGATCTCGCGCTCGCGCAGGAAGACCGCCTTCTCAAAGTCCTTGTCGGAGATCGCCTTCTTCATCTCCTTGACGATCTGACGCGTCTCGATCTCGAGCTTGCGCAGGTTCTGCGTGTCGGCCACCCGTTTCAACTTCACCTTCGCGCCGGCCTCGTCCAGGAGGTCGATCGCCTTGTCCGGGAAGAAGCGGTCGGTGATGTAGCGGTTGGACTGGTACACGGCGGTCCGGATCGCCTCGGGCAGGTACCGCACCTTGTGGAACTGCTCGTAGCGGTCCTTGACCCCTTCCAGGATCTCGAACGTCTCCAGCTCCGTCGGGGCGGTCACCTGGATCGCCTGGAAGCGGCGCAGCAGGCTTCGGTCCTTCTCGATGTACTTGCGGTACTCCTTCAACGTCGTCGCCCCGATGCAGGAGACCTCGCCGCGGGAAAGCGCCGGCTTGAGGATATTGGCGGCGTCGAGCGAACCCTCGGCCGAGCCCGCGCCGATCAACGAGTGGATCTCGTCGATGAAGATGATCAGGTCGGGGTTCTCCCGCAGCTCGCGGATGATCCCCTTCAGCCTCTCCTCGAACTGGCCGCGGTACTTTGTGCCGGCCACGATCAGGGACAGGTCGAGCGCCAGGATCTTCTTCTGGGCCAGGAAAATCGGCACCGCGCCTTCCACGATCCGCGTCGCGAGGCCTTCGATGATCGCAGTCTTGCCGACGCCCGGCTCGCCGAGCAGGATCGGGTTGTTCTTCGTGCGGCGCGAGAGAATCTGGATGATCCGCTCGACTTCCTTCTCGCGGCCGATGAGCGGATCGAAGGACCCCGAGACGGCGAGCTGCGTCAGGTCGCGGCTGTACTCGGCGAGGAACGGGAGCTCCTTCTTCTGCTTGGAGACCTCCCGCTCCTTGATGAGCGAGATCGTCTCCTCCCGCACGCCGTAGAGGTTGAACCCGCGCGCGGTCAGGAGGCGTCCCGCCACGCAGCCGTCCACGCGGAGGAGGCCGATCAACAGGTGCTCGGTGCCGACGTACGGGTGCATCATCGACTCCGCCTCGTGCGAGGCGTAGGCGAGGATCTTCTTGGACTCCTCCGAGAGGGGCAGCTCGGCCGTCGAGGAGATCCGCTCCACGAAAATGCGGTCCCCCTCGATCTCGCGGCGGACCTCCTCCGGCTTGACGTTGAAGCGGGAGAAGATCTCCTTGATGATGTCCTCTCCCTCGCGGAGGATGCCGAGCAGCAGGTGCTCGGATTCGATCACCTTGGAACCGAGCTTGGAGGCCTCGTAACGCGCAAAGAAGAGAGCCCGCCGCGCTTTCTCGTTGTATTTCTCAAACATGGCAGGCGTCCCGGGTCCGATCCATTGTTCGGCTTATATCCCGCCGGAAGAACCCGGCGCGGGCGAGATTCCTTCCCGCGACATCAAGTAGATGGTATCACAGCGACTTGCGAGATCGGGGTTATGGGTGACGAGAACGGTCGTCATCCCTCGCTCCCGGTGGAGCTCCTCGAGCAGATCGAACACGGCGCCGGAGGAATCGGCGTCGAGGTTGCCGGTCGGCTCGTCGGCCAGCAGGAGGCTCGGCGCGCGAGCGAGCGCCCGCGCGATCGCGACGCGCTGCTGTTCTCCGCCCGAGAGCGCGCGCGGACGGTGGTCGCGCCGATCGAAGAGGCCGACGCGCTCGAGCATCGCGGCGGCTCGCCGTCGCGCCTCGCCGGCGGACTCGCCCGCGATCCGGTGAGGGAACGCGACGTTCTCCTCGGCCGTGAACTCCGGCAGGAGGTGATGGAATTGGAAGACGAAGCCGATGCGGTCGTTGCGGAACCGCGCGCGGTCGCGGGGCGGGAGCTCCTCGAGCGCCTGCCCGAAGACTTCCACCTTGCCCGCGTCGGGGCTGTCGATTCCCCCGAGCAGGTGCAACAGCGTGGACTTTCCCACTCCGGAGGGTCCCATCACCGCCGCGAAGACCCCCTCCTGCAACTCAAACGAGAGGTTCGCGAAGACCGTGACCGGCGCCCCCTCGCCGGCGTAAGTCTTGGACAAATTCTCCGCCCTTATTGCGAGCATCGCGCTCAGAGGTGGTCGGTGGTAGGTGGTCGGTGGTGGGGGCTCAAGCCCTGGTCCCTAACACCTACCACCTAACACCTACCACCTTCTTCATCGGGAGAGGCGGATCGCCTCGCCGGGGGCGATCCGGGCCGCGGCGCGCGCCGGCAGGACCGCGGCGGCGACCGCCGTCGCCAGCGCGAACAGGGTGACGAGGAAGACCTCGCGCGGATGCACCGCGAAGGGGACGTGCGAAAGCAGGTACACGTCGGCCGGCAGCGGGACCGCGTGGAACCGGTCGAGGAGGACGGACGACACGACTCCCACGAGGATTCCGGCGGACGTCCCGATTCCTCCGATCAGCCCGCCGAGCGTCAGGTAGATCCTCGCCATCGACCCGGGGAGCGCGCCGAGCGAGACGAGGACCCCGAGGTCCCGTTTCTTCTCGACGACGAGGAGGGCGATGTTCGCGACGACGTTCAAGGCCGCGACGACGATGACGAGAGCGACCGTCGCGAAGATGACGGACTTCTCCAGCCGCAGCGCGAAGGAGAGGGGCGCGTTCAATTCCCGCCAGGTCCGGACGCGGTACGCCGCCGGGAGCCGGGCCGAAGCGGCGCGCGCCGCATCGTCCGCGGCGTTCGGGTTCGAGAGCCGGGCCTCGAAGGCCTGGGCGCCGGTAGCCAGGCCGGCCAGGAGGCGCGCGGTCGGCTCGGGAAGCTCGAGATCCGGCGCCTTCTCCAGAGCGCTGCCGCGGCGGACCTCCGCCACGCGGACCAGGACCGCGATCGGGACCGGACCGATGGGCGAGAGCCGCGACCGCGACGAGAGCACGCGGAGCAGTCCCCCCGTCTCCGCGCCGAGGCGCGACGCGGCGGCGCTCGACAGGCGCGCCGGCGGGGCCCCTTCGCCGGAGAGCCGCAACGGCCCCGCGGAGACGTTGCGGTACCGCACCGGCACGGCGTTCCTCCCCGAGGCGTCGCAGAGCCATCCCCTTCCCTCGATGACCGGACCGGTGGAGACGACGCCCGGCAGGGCGGCGAGGGTCCGGGCGACCAGCCGCGGGTCCTCGAGGCGGTCGCCGCGAGCGGGCGAGACGACGAGATGCGGCGAGCGCAGGGCCATCTGCGCGCGGATCCTGTCCTGGAATCCCGAGAGGAGGGCGAGGGAGATGATCAGCGCGGCCACGCCCACGGCGAGGCCGAGGGTCGAGATCGCGGAGATGAGCGCGACATGAGCCCGCTTGCGCGAAGAGGCGAGGTATCGAAACGCGACGAAGGTCTCGTATCTCATGGCGAGTCGTGAGACGTCGGACGTGAATCGTAGACGGGCCCTGTCTCCGGCTTCGTCTTGCGTTTCACGTCTTACGTCCTACGGCTCCCTTCCTTTCGGACGGAGGAGGGGAAACAGGATCACGTCGCGGATCGAGTGCTTGTCGGTCAGGAGCATCGTCAGGCGGTCGATCCCGAGGCCCTCCCCCGCCGTCGGGGGCATGCCGTAGCGCAGGGCCTCGACGTAATCGCTGTCGAAGGGGGGCGCCTCGAGGTCTCCCTCTTCTCGCTCGCGGGCCTGCCCGCGGAAGCGCGCCTCCTGTTCGACCGGGTCGTTCAGCTCGGAGAACCCGTTGGCGATCTCCATCCCGGCCGTGTAGAGCTCGAAGCGGTCCACCCACTCCGGGTCCTTCGGGTCCTGCTTCGAGAGCGGCGAGATCTCCGTCGGGAACTCGTGCAGAAAAGTCGGCTGCACGAACCGGGACTCGGCCACGGCCTCGAACAGCTCCGCCAGGAGCTTCCCCTTCTTGCCGGCGAACCGGTCGGGCTTTTCCACGCCGAACCGCCGCGCGGCCGCGAGGAGTCCCGCCGCGTCGGAGAGCTCCCCTTCCGTGACCGCTCCGCGCGGATCCGTCCGCGTCGCCTCCAGGACCGCCCGCCGCATCGTGACGCGCCGGTACGGGGGTTCCCAGGAGATCGTCTCGCCGCCCCAGGCCGTCCGGGAGGCGCCGGTCACTTCCCGCACGAGCGAGGAGAGCATCTCCTCCGTCAGGGTCATCAGGTCGTCCGCCCGGGAGTAGGCCTGGTAGAACTCGAGCATCGTGAACTCGGGGTTGTGTTGCGTCGAGATGCCTTCGTTTCTGAAATTGCGGTTGATCTCGTAGACGCGGGGCACGCCCCCCACGACGAGCCGCTTCAGGTAGAGCTCGGGCGCGATCCGCAGGTACAGCTCGAGATCCAGCGCGTTGTGGTGCGTCACGAAGGGGCGGGCGAGCGCGCCTCCCGGGATCGGCTGCATCATCGGCGTTTCGACTTCCAGGTACCCGCGCGCATCGAGGAAGTTGCGGAGGAAACGGATCATCGCCGCGCGTTTCTCGAACACGGCCCGCGACTCCGGGTTGACGGCCAGGTCCAGGTGCCTTTCGCGGTAACGCCGCTCGACATCCTTCAAGCCGTGCCACTTCTCCGGGAGCGGACGGAGGCACTTCGCCAGGAAGGTCAACCGACGCGCCTTGACCGACAGCTCTCCCGTGCGGGTGCGGAAGACCTCTCCCTCGACTCCGATCCAGTCGCCCAGGTCCAGGGCGCGGTAGAGATCCCATGCCGCCTCGCCCACCGCGTCCTTGCGCACATAGACCTGGAGCCTCGCGGATCCGTCGGAGAGGTCGAGGAAGCCCGCCTTCCCCTGGTTGCGCTGGGCCAGGATCCGGCCGGCGGTCCTGACGGTTGCCGCGAGCTTCTCGAGGTCTTCCGCGGCCATTTCCCGGTGCCGCCCGACGATCTCCGAGACCGAATCCGTCAGCGCATAACCGAACGGGTAGATGTCCGCGAGCGCGCGGATCCGCCCGAGATTGTTCAACCGGTTCTGAACGAGGTCCGCCTCCGCCGATCCCGATTGCCCTTCCAGGGCCTCAGACCGTTCGTCCATCGCGTCGGGAAGTATGCATCAGACTGGCTTTCCGGCGCCCGGGACCGAGGCCCCCGTCCCGGTCCCAGGGTCAACGTCCTCCTTTGATTTTGGACCTTGGACCTTGGACCTTGGATCTTGGACAGGGCGTTGCAGCGCGCTAACTTCCGTCGAGCGCGAGCCAGAGGCCCGAGGTCGCGTGAAGCAGGCGCATCCGCGTTCGCGTCCAGTAGCGAACCTGCTCGGCCGATTCGCCGGCGGATTGGACGCCACCGGCGAGCGAGGCGAACGCGCGGTCGAGCTCCAGCACGTGGGCCAGCGTCCCGCGCGCCTCCCGCAGCAGATCGGCCGGGATCGGAGAGCCGGCGTATTTCCGGGTCGACTCCGTCTCCCCCTCCGCCTTGATCCGCAGCGCCGCGGCGGAGAGGACCGCGTGGTCCCCCCTCGAGAGCTCCTGGCCGCCGATCAGCCGCCGCGCGGCCTCCGTCTCCCATGTTTCGAGATTCCACTGCGTCACGACCCTCAACCCTTCCACCGAGACAGCGCCCCCGTCGCCGAGGGTCGAGAGGACCCGGCGAAGGCACGGACCCCAGAACGGGTCCTCCAGCCCGCCGAGCGCCGCTTCCGTGTCCGAGCGGGCCTCCTCGTCGGCCCCGGGCTCGGGCAAGCCGAGCATCTTCAGCGCCTCCGACGCCGCCTGGCGGGCTTCGAGGAGCTGCCGCCAGCGGACCGAGCCCTCCGAGACCTGCCGCTCGAACTCCCGGCGCGATTCTTCAAACACGCGAAGCGCCGTCACGTCCTCCGTCTCGCCGGAGGAGGATCGGCGTTCGAGGCCTCCGATCCGGTGCGCCGCTCCCCGGAGGATGCGCTCCTCCCTCTCGTAGAGGCGGTGAAAGGCGAACCGGGCCGTCAGGTTGCACAGGGCCGAGGCCGTGAGGATCTCCGGGTGCGCGAGGCCCCGGCTGACCTGCCGCTTGAAGTTCCGCAGGCTCTCGATCCACCCCTCCTCGGCGAGGTTCCCGAACCCGGACGCGGACGCGATCTGCGCGGAAAGCTCGTCGAAGGCCCGCGCGATCTCGGCGGCGGTGTCATCGTCGATGCGCGGCCAGGCCGAGCCCATCAACACCGCGTCGAAGAGCTTCCGAACCTCGGCGCGGGGCCGCGGAGGAGCCCCCACGGGATCGGGCGTTCCCGCGGCCAGCACCGTCGCGAGGTAATCGACCTTGTCCAGCATGTCCTCGTCGGTTTGCGAATGGGACGCGTAGAAGCGAAGAAGGTAGAACGGAATCCTCGGGTCGGAGGGCCGGACCTTCTCGAAGTAGCGGCGGGTCAGGGAGGGCGAAAGCGAGATGTCCGCCGTGCGGAGCTGCGCTGCGGCGGCGTCGAGTTTCGCTTCCAGCTCGCGCAACGTCGACGCCGTCGGCCTGTCCCCGTCCGATCCCGACCGTCCCGACCCGGAGAGACGCTTCAATTCGTTGAAGAGCGGTTCGAGATCCGCCGCGGGTCCGCTCCGGACCGGAAGGAACGCGCGGTGAATCCCCTGGAGAAAGTGGTCGAACGTCGAAAGCGCCTTGAACCGCTCCGTGAGGCGGATATAGTCTCGCTGGAGAGTTTGAGAATCCGATGACATCGAAATGACCGCTCCCTCGATTGTATCTCCGGACCCGCGCCCCCGTCCCTCTCACCCCGCGGCGTCCATGAAGCTCGGCCGCACACTCATTGATACCGCGGCCCTGGAGGAGGGGATTTCCCGGATCGCCTCCGAGGTGGACCGGGACCAGGACGGCCGCCCCGTCCTCCTGGTCGGGATACTCAAGGGCTCCGTCTTCTTCCTCTGCGATCTCGCCAAGAGACTGAAGACCCCCGTCTCCCTCGACTTCCTCCAGGTTTCCTCGTACGGGTCCGGGACGAAGTCCTCGGGCAATGTCCAGCTCGTGCGGGACCTCTCGACCGACATCGCCGGCCGGGAGGTCGTCATCGTTGAGGACATCGTGGACACCGGCCGGACCCTCCACAAGATCATCGAGATCCTCGGCACCCGCAACCCCAAGTCCGTCAAGATCTGCGCCCTCCTGAAGAAGCGGATTCCGGGAAACGACAACATCCCCGTGGACTACCTGGGCTTCACCATCGGCGACCATTTCGTCGTCGGCTACGGGCTCGACTACGCCGAGTCCTACCGGAACCTCCCCTTCATTGGGATCCTGGAGCCCGACGGGGAAGGTGGGAGTTCGTAGGTGGTAGGTGGTAGGTGGTAGGTGTTAGGGTAAGAAACGCGATGACCGTCTTTTCCCTACCACCTACTGCCTTCCACCCACCACCTCACGTATGAAGTTCCTCGCCACACCGGACGCGCCGAAGGCGATCGGGCCCTATTCGCAGGGGGTCGTCGAAGGGGGATTCCTTTTCTGCTCGGGACAGATCCCGCTCGACCCGGCCAGCGGGGACCTCGTCCCCGGAAGCATCGACGCCGCGACGGAGCGGGTGCTCGACAACCTGGAGGCAGTCTTGAAGTCCGCCGGCCTCGCCTGGCCCGACGTCGTCAAGACGACGGTCTTCCTCGTCCGAGCCGAGGACTTTCCGCCGATGAACGCCGTCTATGCCCGCCGCTTCGGAGACCACCGCCCCGCTCGCTCGACGATCATCGTCGCGGCACTCCCGAAGGGCGCGATTGTCGAAATCGACCTGATCGCCCGGACGAGACCGTAAGAACGTGAAGACGTAAGAGGTAGGACGAAGCCCGAGGGCTTGGTTTCACGTTTCACGTTCACGCTCTTACGGCCCTGACGAAGCCGTCAAACGTGAAGGCGCTTCTTACGGCCCGAAGACGAGGGCCACGGCCGCGGCGATCCAGCCCAAGACCAGGACTCGCGTCGAGCGCTTGTGGAGGCGGTCGAATCGGAGCCGCCACGGGTCGTCCGGCGGCGCCGTGTCGAAGGAGCCGACCTTCATCCGGAGGTAGCTGATGCGCGGGCGCAAGACCATCGCGAGATAGACGTTCGTCGCCACGGCGAGGAAGATGGCGACGCCGGCGACGAAGGACTGGCCGGCGAACCCGCGTGTCTGCTCGAGTTCGATGAAGACCGCGAGGACGAGGAGAAGGGAGAGGACCTGCTTGACCCCCTCGAAACGCCGCAGAATTTCGCCGAAGACCTCCCCCGCGAGGTCGCGTGAAGGAATCCGGCGAAAGAGGACTGGGGCGGCGAGGACGACGACGAGGGTTCCTCCGACCCAGAGGGCCAGACAGAGGCGAATGACGATTCCGGCCGCCAGGAGCATCGGCGGAGTCTATGGCGTCCCGCGCCGCCCGCGCTGAGCGCTAAGATCGCTCCGTGGACACGGAACTCTCCGGCGCGCTCGACGACCTGATCCTGGGGCGCGGGGTGGCTCGGGGCAGGCACTCCCTGAGCTACCGCGCAAGGCCGGCGCGCGCGGAGCTCGAGGAGCGGCTCCTGGCCAATGGTTTCCGCCCGATGACGGTTCGGGAGGCGCCGATCGAGCCGGGCGAAAGGATCCCCGCCTTCCATCTCCACGACGATGTGGCGGACTTCGGGTACATCCGGTGGGAGATCTTCACCCCGACGAGCCGCCGCAAGCTCTTCGCCTCGGAGCACCGGCGCCCGGACAACGACGAATGGGCCGTCCAGCTGAATCTCTCCTCCCCCGTCAAGGTCTGGGCGTCTCCCGATCGAAAGGAACGCCACGACGTGGACACCGTCGTCGCGGTCAATCCGTGACTCGCCCCCGGATCCAGACGATCGTGGTGGGACCGCTGCAGACCAACTGCTCGATCCTCTCGGACGAAGGGGGGCAGGCCGTCATCGTGGACCCGGGGGACGAGGCGGACCGGATCGCCAGGGCGCTCGCCCGGACGGGCGCCACGGCGGTCGCCCTTCTCCACACCCACGCCCATTTCGACCACATCAGCGGCACCGCGGAGTTGGCCGCGCTCACGGGCGCGCCGATCCGCCTCCACGCGGCCGACTTCCCTCTCTACGAGAAGCTGGAAGAACAGGCGTCTTTCTTCGGGATTCCGGCGGGCCCTCCGCTTCCTCCGGACGCTCCGATCTCCGACGGCGAGGTGATCCGGTTCGGTGACGCCCGTTTGCGCGCCATCCACACGCCGGGGCACACGCCCGGTTCCACGTGCTTCCTGCTGGAGGGGACCGAGCCCGTCCTCTTTTCCGGGGACACGCTCTTCCACCGGTCGATCGGCCGCACCGACCTCTGGGGAGGGGACACCGACGCCATCCTCGCCTCCATCCGCGGAAGACTGTTTTCCCTTCCGGGCGCCACGCAGGTCGTCTGCGGCCACGGTCCCGGCACCACGATCGACCAGGAGCGCCGGCTCAATCCCTTCGCGGCCCTCTGAGAAGATTGCGAATGGTGAATTGTGAACAGGCACGAGAGAGCGTCGCTTCATTCACAACTCACAATTCACAACTCACAACGTGTTTATAATCGCCGCCGATGGCTCTCTCTCTGACCGTCAAGTCGCGGCTCGTCTCCTCCTTCTGGAGAGACCGTCCCTCTCCCTGCCCGAAACACGATATCCCGATGAGGACCTTCTTCGTGGAGCGCGTCTACAAGCCGCAGGTCGTAATGGTCTGCCCGAAGGGAGACACGTTCCGCTTCGACCAGAAGCCCAAGCAGATCGAGTTCTCCCGCCCGCACCTGAAGACAATGGCGCTCGACGCGCAGGAGAGCGAGTTCCCGGCCTGCCCGCAGGACTTCACTCCGCTCGTCGTGTACCGGACGCCGGCGGTGTTCGTGCCCGTCGGCTGGGACTTCACGTTCGTCTGCCCGAGCTGCCTTTCCTACGGCCGGTGGGTGGACACGGGGCGGCCCGAGGAGGACGTCAAGGCCGCTCCCGTCGTCAAGAAGGAGGCGCCCGCCTTCCACGACGAGACGATCCCGCTTCCCAAGCGGATGGAGATGGCGAAGGAGGGGGACCTGAAGACGAAGCTCTACGCGGCGATGGCGCAGACCGACTGCACGGCCTGCGGCTACGACTGCGAGGGCTACGCCGCCGCGATCGCCGCCGGGACGGAGAAGGATCCGAACCTCTGCGTGCCGGGCAAGGAAGAGACCGCCAGAGTGGTGAAGGACCTCCTCAAGGGCACGGGGCTGCCCGCCGCCAGCGCCTGAGGGCGCTCTCCCGGTCTCCCCGTCCCCTACTCCGACACCGTTTCCGCCGCGACCGTCTCCGTGCTCTCGCCGGCGGGCTTCGTGCCGGGAGGGATGGGCAGTGAAAACGTGAAGCGGCTTCCGCGTCCGGACTCGCTGTCGGCCCAGATCGCGCCGCCGTGCAGCTCGACCAGGGACCTTGAGAGAGCCAGCCCGATGCCCATCCCGGAATGCCTCCGCGTCGCCGATCCGTCCGCCTGGCGGAACCGCTCGAAGACGTGCGTCAACTCCTTCTCCGGGATCCCGATCCCGTCGTCCTCGACGCTCACGAGATAGCGCCGCGGATCCCGCTCGACGCGGACGATGACCCGCCCGTGCCGCGGCGTGAACTTGATCGCGTTGGCGAGCAGGTTCCAGAGGATCTGCTGGAGCCGCAGGGGATCCGCGCGCACCGCGGACATCGATTCGGGCAGCGGCGCGAGGATCAGGGCCACGCCCCTCCCTTCCGCCATCAAGCGCACGGTCTCGATGGAACGGGCGACGACGTCCGCGAGGGAGACCGCCGAGAGATCGAGGGAGAGCGTTCCGCGGTCCAGGCGCGCGAGGTCGAGCAGGTCGTCGATCAGGGCGAGCAGCACCCGCGCGGACTGGCGCGCCTGCTTCAGGCCTCGCCGCAGGGTCGTCTCGTCCACCGCCTGCTCCTCGAGGAGGTCCGTCCACGCGACGATCGACGTCAGGGGCGTGCGCAGCTCGTGGTTGACGTTCTGGAGGAAATAGTCCTTCAGGCGGCTGGCGCGCCGCAGCTCCTCGACCGTTCCGGTCAGTCGGGAGTAGAGGCGCGCATTGCGAATCAGGAGCGACGCCGCGTCCGCGAAGGACGTCACGGCGTCCGCCTCCTCCTGTCCGAATCCCCCCGGCCGGTCGGTCGCGACGGCGACCCCGAGCGTCTCCTCCTCCGTCTTGAGCGGGCAGAAGAGGGCATTGGACGCCGGCACGGCGTCGAGCAGCGCCCGGTCCGCCGCGGGATCCCGGCCGAGATCGTTGACGATCACGACCTCCCCGCTGCGAAACGCCCGGCTCGCGGCGGAGCGCGATCCGACGGGAATCTGGAGTCTCGCCGCGACGTCCTCGCTCAGATTCCAGCCGGGCCAGGCGGCCTGGAGACGGTTCATGTTGGGTTCGTGCAGGAAGAACCAGACCCGTTCGGCGCGCGTGAACGCCGCGATGGCCTCGCTCGAGCGGGCCAGAATCTCCGGCAGCGGCGCCGCGCGGAATTCTTGCCGCAGGAGCAGGTGCAGCCGGCGCAGCGTCTCCACGCGGCGCTCGACGCGGTGGCCCGTCCGGTTGAGCGCGACGGCGAGCCGACCGAGCTCGTCCTCTCCTGGGGGCCGCGAGAAGGAACCGGGGCGGCCCTGCCCGATCTTCTCGGCCGCGCGCACGAGGCCCGCGATCGGCGCCGTGAAACGCCGCGTGATGAGGAAGACCGCCGTGAGCATCGCCGCGAGGAGGTAGAGGAAAGTCAGAACGAGGAACTTCCGGAACTCCGAATACGACTTCGGGGCGATCTCCTGCGCGGCGTCCGCCGCGATCCGGGCGAGCGCGTTTCCCGACAACCCCTCGGCGAAGATCCAGCCGGTCGAAGGCACCCGGGCCGAAGCGAAGCGGCAGGTCTGTCCGCCGAACTCGTATTCGCCGACCGAGTCCGGAGACGATCGAACGGCGCGCGCGAGCCTCCTCCGTTCCGCCCCGGAGCCGGCCGCGAGGGTCTCCGGACCCTCCGGGTTCCACTCCAGGAGACGGGCCGCCGCGTCGCTGACGAGGAGCGCGTGGCCGAGGGAGTCCGCCGCGAACCAGAGATCTCCGGGAAGGCCTCCTGGCACGAGCGCCTCCGAAACGTACCGCCGGGCATCGACGCTCAGGGAGAGCCCCGCGATCAGGGTCCCCTGCTCGTTGCGGACAGGGACCAGCAGCGACACGAGCCGCCCGTCGGGGGTGAGCCGGGGCCCTCCCCAGGCGGCGGTCCAGATCGGCGCGTCGCCGCGGGCCGGATGGCTCTCCGGAAACCGGGCCGTGCGGTTGAATTCGAACGTCTCCAGCGCGCCGCCAGATTGGCGGATCGCCTCGTGCAGCTCCACCCACGGGGACAGCCGCAGGACGCCGGACGCCGTCCACAGGCTGACGCTGCGCAGCGTGGGATGCCGCTCTCGCAGCTGCAAGAGCATCGGCGCGAGGGCGCCGGTCCGGACGAAGTCGCGGCGGGCCTCGGGACTCTCGGTGCGGCTCGCCGTGATGAAGGCGACGCTGTCGTCCTGCGGCCTCTTCGTCCAGATGTGGCCGTGCTCGTCCTTCTCGATGGATCGGTCCGGCACCGTCATCCTGCCGGCCAGGGCGAGGCGGGCGGCGTCGGCCACCTCCCATGCGGCCTCGGTCACGGCGGCCGCACGGCGGTCCATCCAGACGGCGCGAAAGCTCGCGTCCTGCCGGACCTGGGCAAGCGCCTGGCTGCGCCGGACCCCGGCGAGGCGCTGGACCGACTGGTCCTGCAGGTCCGTCAGCTTCCTCGAGAGGAGGAGGACGGCGAACGCGCCGGGGATCAGGAACGTCAGCGACAACGCCAGGAGGAGCTTCGCCCCCAGACTCCGCCTCGGATCCAGGGCGCGCCCGAGACGCGAGACAACGCTCATGGACGGGACGCCGCGTCCGCGTTCGGCGACTTTTGCATAGAGTCTGTGCTTCTCATCTTAACGCCGCCGGGCCGCCGTCGTTCTCTTCCGCCGGACTCGGGGAGCGCCGACCGGCGAGTCCTCGCCGGACGCTACTCGTAGCGGAGGGCCTCGATGGGATCCAGGCGCGAAGCCTTCCGGGCCGGATAGAACCCGAAGAAGATCCCGATCGCGGCGGAGAACCCGAACGCGAGGAGAACGGCCGTCGGCGAGAGGACGATCGGCCACTTCTGCTTCCAGGCGAGGAGCCGGGAGGTGCCGACGCCGAGAGCGATGCCGATGGCCCCGCCCGCGATCGAGAGGGCGAGCGCCTCGATCAGGAATTGCGTCAGGATGTCGCGCCCCTTCGCGCCGATCGCCATGCGGATGCCGATCTCGCGCGTCCGCTCGGTCACCGAGACGAGCATGATGTTCATGATCCCGATGCCGCCGACGAGAAGCGAGATCGACGCGATCGCCGCCAACAGCGCCGACATCTGCCGGGAGGTCTCGTCGGCCGTCTGGGCGATCTCCTGCTGCGAGCGGATCATGAAGTCCGAGTCCTGCCCTGGCTGGATGCGGTGGCGCTGGCGCAGGAGCGCTTCGATCTCGGTCTGCGCCTCACCCACCGAGTCGCGGGAGACGGCCGACGCCATGAACATGTCGATCTTCGTCGTGCGCTTCAAGAGCTTCATGACCGCGGTGTAGGGAGCGACGGCGAGGTCGTCCTGGTCCTGCCCCATCGTGCTCCCCCCCTTGGTCTCCAGGACCCCGATGACTTTGAACGGAATGTTCTTGATCCGGACCATCTGGTCCACGGCGTTTCCGTCGGGGAAGAGGGCGTTGGCGACGGTGGCGCCGAGGATCACGACCTTGGCCGCCGAGCGGACTTCGGAATCGCCGAAGAAGGCTCCCTTCTCGGGGTTCCAGGATCGGACGAACGGCCAGTCCACGCCCACGCCCTGGATGGAGGAGCCCCAGTTCGTGTTTCCCGCGACGACCTGCGCGCCGGTCCGGACCATCGGCGAGACGTAGGCCACCGCCGGGCATTCGGCCCGGACGGCGGCGACGTCCTCCTCCGTGATCGAGGACTGCCCCGTGAAGATGTGGGCCCCGGACTGCGTCGCGACGCCCGGGAAGATCATCAGGAAGTTGGAGCCGAGAGAGTTGATCCGGGCCTGCACGGCCGCCTGCGCGCCCCCTCCGACCGCGATCATCGCGATGACGCAGGCCACTCCGATGATGATGCCGAGAGCGGTCAGCGTCGAGCGCAGCTTGTTGCGCGCGATCGCCTTCATGCCGACCTTCAGGATCGTCAGGAACTTAAGCATGGCGCTCCTCCGCCAGGACGGTCGAGGCCCGGCGCTGGTCCGGCACCGGCCGGTCTTCCACGACCCTCCCGTCGCGGAAGACCACGATCCGCTTCGCGAACCCCGCGATGTCCTGCTCGTGCGTGATGAGGACGACGGTCTTGCCGGCGTCGTTCAACTTCTGGAAGACGGCCATGACCTCCTCGGACGTCTTCGTGTCGAGGTTCCCGGTCGGCTCGTCGGCCAGCATCAGCTTCGGTTCGTTGATCAGCGCCCGCGCGATCGCGACGCGCTGCTGCTGGCCGCCGGAGAGCTGGCTCGGAAGGTGCTCTTCGCGCCCGGCCAGCCCGACGGTCTCGAGGCAGCGGCGCGCCTTCTCCACGCGCTCCTTCGAGCGGTGGCCGTTGGAGGAGTAGATCAGCGGGAGCTCCACGTTCTCCAGCGCCGAGGTGCGCGCCAGGAGGTTGAACGACTGGAAGACGAAACCGATCTTCCCGTTGCGAATCTCGGCCCGCTCGTCGCGGTCGAGGCTCGACACGTCCACGCCGTCGAGGAAGTACCGGCCGGCGGTGGGGCGGTCGAGGCACCCGACGATGTTCATGAACGTGCTCTTTCCCGAGCCGGATGGGCCCATGACGGCCACGAACTCGCCCGGCGCGATCCTGAGGGAGATCCCATCGAGGGCCCGGACCTCGACCTCACCCATCTGGTAGATGCGGGTCAGGTCCTCGATCCGGATGACGTCGGCCTGACCAGGAGGCAGGCGGCCTGGCTCCGTCATCGTGCCTTCCCTACCACCTACCACCTTCCACCTTCCACCTACGGCCTTGTCAGAAGCCCCGACGTCCTCCGGGGCCGGCGCCGGGAGGATTCGCGCCCGGACTCGCCTTCGCGGTCGCGAGACCCACGATCACCGGATCTCCCGGCTTGATCTCTCCCGAGACGATCTGGGTGAAGCGCCCGTCGGTGATCCCCGTGCGAACCTCGACCGGCCTGGGTTCAGTCTTGGGCCCCTGGAACTCGTAGATCGTCGTCGGCCGGGAACCGCCGCGGCCTCCTCCCGCCGGACGCCTTCCTCCGCCTCCCGTCTGTCCGAACTGGCGCGCCATCGCCTCCGTGCCCCCCTGCCCGCCGCTCTTGGCCGCGCGCTCTTCTGGCGAAGTCGCCTGGGGCGCGGCCGTGACCTCGGGCTTCCAGCGCAGGGCGGCATTGGGAATCCTCAGGACGTCGTGCACGACCGCGACGTCGATCGTGACGTTCGCGGTCATCGTGGGGCGCAGCATCAGATCGGGATTCGAGACTTCGACGATGACCGGATACGTCACGACGTTCTGGTTGACGGTGGCGTTCAGGCGCATCTGGGACACGTTGCCCCGGAACTGCCGCTCCGGATAGGCGTCCACGGTGAAGCGCACCGGCTGGCCGACCTGGACCCGGCCGATGTCCGACTCCGAGACGTCCGCGGCAACCTGCATCTTCGTCAGGTCCTGCGCGATCGTGAAGAGCGTCGGCGCCTGGAACGACGCCGCGACCGTCTGTCCGACGTCGAACTGGCGGGCGACGACGATCCCGTCGATCGGCGAGGCGATCTTCGTGTACTTCAAGTTCGTCAGCGCCTGCGAAAGGGACGCCTTGGCCTGGTTGACCTGCGCGTTCGCCGCGTCGTAGGCTGCCTTGGCCGAATCGAAATCGGACTGGGCGGCCAGCCCGTCGGCGAGGAGCCGCTTCTGGCGGTTGAACATGATCTCCGTGTTGCGCGCGTCCACGACCGCCTTCGTGACGTTGGCCTGTTGCTGCTCCACCAGGGCCTGGAAAGGCGTCGGGTCGAGCTCCGCCAGCAGGTCTCCTTTCTTCACCTTGCTGTTGAAGTCCGCGTACAGCTTCGCGATGATCCCGGAGACCTGGCTGCCGACCTGGACGGTGGTCACCGCCGACAGGGCGCCCGTCGCGGTGACCGTCTGCGTGATGTCTCCCTTGTCCACCGCCGCGGTGCGGTACTTGGCTTCCGGCTTTCCACGGCTCCCGATCAGGAAGAAGAGACCCACGGCCGCCGCCGCCACGACCAGGAGCCAGACCACTGTCTTCTTCGTCATAGCCTTATGAAAACCTCCCGATCGCGGCCGATCTTCCCGGTGTCCCCGGCGCGCTCCGCGCCTCGATAACGGGATCCGCGGCGTCAAGGTTACGTCAGATCCGGTACGCCGCCTCCCGGCGCGGCGCGACGCCGTCGAAGAGGGACTCGACCTGCCCGAGGCCTGTTCGGATCAGGAAGCTGCGCGACCGCCCGTAGCTCTTGGCCCCGATCAAGAAGAAGCCCGGCTCGCCCGAGGCGAGATCCTCGCTCCGGACTCGAGGAACAGAGAGGCAGTCGGTGACGCCGGCCAGGGCTCGCGAGAGCCTCGCGGCGCCTTCGGTCGCCGGCGCGATCTCGAGCCCCAGCTCCGAGAGGAAGGAGAAGTCGGGCCGGTAGCCGGTCATCGAAACGATCTCGTCGAAGACGCCGACCCGGCCTCCGGAAAAATCGACGGCGAGGCGGTCGCCGTCCCGCGCGACGGATTCGACCGCGGCCCGGCGCTCGACCGCGAGAAAGGCGGGAGGGGCCTGCGCGAGGTCGTTCGCGAGGGAGGCCACCCGCTGGCGTTCGGGCAGCGGATCTTCCGCCACCTCGGCGCACGGGCGCCGATTGGCTGTCCGGACGGCCCACGTCACGCGCGTCGCCGGGTCCTCGCGCCACGAGTCGGCCAGCCCCAGGAGGGCCGTGGCCGCCGAATGGCCATGACCCACCAGCAGAATGCTCCTGCCGGAGAGCCGCGTGAGGCGCCGGTCGAGGGAGCCCAGGTCGCGCACGACGCGGTTGCCGAGGTCCCGCTCGCCGAGCGCCGGCAGCCCGCCCTCCCCCATCCAGCAGGGCTGGCCCGTGACGCCCGAGGCGTCCAGGACGATGTCCGCCTCGAAGGAGCGCTCGCCTCCCGGGGTGTCGGCCAGGACCCGGAACGGACGCTCCGCCCGGAGCGGGTGACCCGCGAAGTCCATGCGCGTCATTCCGGCGCGCGCGACTCCCACGACGCGGTGTGCCGTGAGCACGCGCCCCGCGAGCGCCTTCGAGCAGGCCAGAGGCACGAGGACGAGGCGGACCATCTCGGGCCCCGTCAGGAGAGCGTCTTCGGGAGGCAGGGCGCTCGGAAACGCCCGCCGCGCGGCCGGCGGCACGTTCATTCCGAAAGGCGAGAAGAATCGCGTAGGGCCCCACCCGAGCAGGGCGCTCCCGACCTCGTCCTTCTCGAGGATCGTGACGTCGAAACCCCGCTCGAGTCCCTCGAGGGCCGCGAAGAGACCCATCGGGCCGGCGCCGATGACGAGGAGCCGCCCGCTCACGACGGCGTCACCCCTTGCGCGTCATCGTATTGCAGGCCTGGACCCAGTGGGCGACCGTCCCGCCGCCCCGGATCACGGCCGCGACGCTGACGGCTTCCGCCATCTCCTCCGGCGTCACACCGGCATCCGCGCACGCGGACGCGTAGGAATCGATGCAGTACGGCTCCTGGATGGCGAAGGCGACCGCGAGCGCGATCAGCTTCTTCGTCTTCTCGTCGAGGGCCCCTTTCTCCATCGTTGCGGAATACCACTTCAGGAAAAGGTCGAACAGCTTCGGGTTGGTCTTCGCCATCTCCCCGAACCGGGCCAGGTCCTCGGAAAGGTAGTAGCTGGGCATGAGCCGGCATCCTCCTCAAAATCCCGATCACAACTCACAATTCACAATCCACAACTTCTTCAATACTTCCCTTTCTGCCTCTCCTTGGCCGGCAGGACCTCCAGGCAGGTCGTCCACCAGCCGGTCCGAATCGTCTCGATGAACTCCGGCGGCAGGCTCTCCGCCTCCATCTCTCGCGCGAGCGCCTCGTGGTCGTAGGCGATGGGCACGAACTCCACGTCCACCCCGCGGCCGAACATCAGCCTCGCGTACCAGACGCAGGTGTTCCCGTCGTTGGCCGGCCGGCCGAGAACGCCCGCGTTGACCACGAGCCGTCCGGAAGGAAGCTCCCGTTTCCAGTGCAGGCCGGTGTGCGTGCAGACGAGGACGTCCGCCTCGAAGTCCTCCAGCATCTTCTCCAGGAAGACGACCGGGGACGTGCTCTCCCAGAGGAACTCGTTGACCTTCCTCGGAGAGCCGTGGACGAGCAGGACCCGGCGGCCGCCCGCCTCGAAGCGCCGCGTCCGCGGGAGAGCCCCCATCCACCTCTTCCACTCCTCGCCCGTGTGCTCGAAGGTGTAGTCGTAGGAGAGTTGCGCGAAATGGTTGTCCCTCGGGTCCGTGTATCCGCAATGGCAATCCGTCGCTCCCGTCGAGAGCGACTCCTCGTAGTTTCCCTGAATCGGCTGCGCCCGAGCGTCGAGCAGGATCGGGAAGACCCGGTCGGGGTGCGGCCCGAACGCGCCGAAGTCCCCGAGCGCGTAGAGCCCATCGGCGCTCCACCTCCGGACATCGGCCACGGCCGCCTGCAGCGCGGGCGCGTTGCTGTAGATGCCTCCGAGGAACGCGACGCGGGCCGTGTCTTTCACGGCGCGCCTCCCGCCTCCCGCCTCCCGCTTCCCGCCCCGTTCATGTCCGGCACGTCACGCCGTACTCGTGGCACGTGAAGCAGGAGGAGGAGGCGAGCTCGAACGGCCGCAGCGTCTCCGCGAGGCGATCGCCCATCCGGGCCCTGGGCTCATCGATCAGGATCGGGCAGACGTAGACGCCCTTCGACGTGACCATGCGGCAGGAGGAACACTGGAGCCGCTCCGCTTCCTCTCCCGTCAGGCGACGGCCGCGCAAGGATTCCCAAGACTCATAGGCCCGCAGGCGGCGCTCCTCGGCGCCGATCCGGAAGAGCGACAGGATCTTCAGCCGCGGCTTGTCCAGGCCGATCCTCCTCATCCATTCCAGCAACCGCGCCCGTCCCTGCGCGCTCGCCGCCTCGCCGCAGGCTTCCGTCACGGTGACGACGGGATTCAACCCGGCTTCCGCGAGGTTCCGGATCCCGTCCAGGATCCGGCGATAGGTGCCGGCTCCCCGGATCGGGTCGTTGACCTCCTCGGTGTATCCGTCGATCGAGATGCGGATGTCGAGCGAATACTCGCTCCCGTCGGAGAGGCGCTTCAACTCGCGGCATCTCTCCGGAGTCAGCGGGAGCCCGTTGGTCAGGACCGAGGCGGGGCCCTGGGCGAGCGTCTCTTCGAGGATCGCCATCATCTCCGGGTTCAGGAACGGCTCTCCGCCGGTGAAGTAGTACTCGCGCACGCCGAGGCGAGCCGCCTCGCGCAGGCGTTCGCGCACCTCTTCGAGCGTCAACATCTCGTGGTTGTGGTTGGTGGGCGAGCAGGAGATGAAGCAATGCGTGCATTTCAGGTTGCAGAGCGTCCCCGCGACCTGAAACCAGAGCGTGTCGAGAGAGACCGATGGCACGAACGGATAGCCGCTTCCCTGCTTTCCGGAAGGGGCCGGGCCTGGAAGGACATTCGTGTCCAACGGAAAACCTCCTCGCCGGCGTCCGCCGGCAGATCGTCGAGACGGGAGAACGGAACGGATCAGGCCGGAGAGGCGGCGGGAGGGGCTCGCAGGCCCGAGGGACAGGCCAGAGCGCGCGGACGGGCGGGCGGCACCGGAGAGCGGTCGATCCCGGATCGAAGACTCAGGAGCGACCGGACGAGCGAACGCAGCGGGGCGCCCGCGGGGATGCGCCGCAGGAGCGCCCGCAGGGAGCGCGGGCCATCCACGTCCGCCGCGGGAGCGACGATCGCGACACGGCGGCCCCTCTCCCGGAGAGCTCGCAGCAGGTCCCGCAACACGGTCCGGCGCTTCCACCGGATTCCCCGCAGGAGATCCAGATCGGCGGCGGCAAGCGCCAGGAGCGACACGCCCCCGTCGAGCGCGGGCGACACGGCCGCCTCGGCGCCGGCCTCGAGCGCCTCGAAGGCCCGCTTCAGACTGATTTCCGAAGGAGCCACGTCGCCTCCAACCAGGACCGCGTGGCCCGCGAAGGCCGCGGCCCGGCGGGCGGCGTCCTCCAGCCGTTCGCCGAGGGTGTTCCCGCGCTGGAGGATCCATCCGAGATTTCCGCGGCCCGCGAGCGCCCGGCGCCAGCGCGCCAGGTCCTCGGGGGGCGTCGCCACGATGAGCCGGGCGCGCACCCGGCCGGCGTTTTCCAGCCACCCCGCCGCGAAGCCCTGAAACAGCGCGGCCGCGTCGGACGGGTCCAGACCCTTTTCGCGCGCCTGGCGGGCCGGCTCCCGGGCGAAGAGGACCAGGTGGCGGTTCATCCGCGGAATCTTACGTCAGGCAGACGCGGCCGATCCCGCCGAGCGGCTCCGGGAGGCTCAGAGGTTCCGGTCGATGAACTTGACGAACTCGCTCCGGGGCAACGCTCCCAGGACCCGGTCCGCGACCTCCCCGTTCTTGAACAGGATGAATGTCGGGATGGACGTGACCATGTACTTCATCGCCACGGCCGAGGACTCGTCCACGTTGATCTTGGCGACCTTCAGCTTGCCGACGTACTGCGTCGCCAGATCGTCCACGATCGGCGCCACCGACCGGCACGGGCCGCACCAGGGCGCCCAGAAATCCACGAGCACGGGCTTGTCGCTCTTCAGGATGTCTCCGTCGAAGCTCGAGTCCGAGACCGCTTGCACGTTAGGGTTGTCCGACATGTCGCTTTATGCCTCCGAGTTCTGAAATATGCGGCCTTGCCGTCTAGAGGTTCAACCCATTTTAACCCAAGGGAATTGTGAATTGTGAGTTGTGAATCTTGAATTGGGCGCGACGGGTCCTGTTCGCCATTCACAATTCACCATTCACAGTTGTCCTCCGTGGGCATGCACCCGTCCGCGGACGTGCGCCAGCCCTTCGCGCAGGAACCACGGGACCATGAGCAGCGACAGAGCGGGGTCGAGCCAGCCGGGGGCCCCGAGGAGGCCGCCCGCCATCGCGACGAGGGTCGTCCAGGAGTCGAAGGAACAGGCGATCGATTCCTTCGCCTCCGCCGCGAGGCCCTTGCTGCCGAGCTGCCGGCCCGTCTTGTACTTGAAGTACCCGATGAAAGGCATGCCGAAGGAGGCGAAGACCGTGAGGAGCAGGCCGATCACGCTCTTCTCCTGGTGGGCGTTTCCTCCGGCGATTTCGGCGACTCCCCGCGACAGCGTGTACACCGCGAGAAACAGGAAGGAGACCCCGATCCAGCGAGCCAGGATCTGGTCCCGGCGGGCGTGGTCCTCTTCCTCGTCGGCCAGGTGATGGAGGTGGCGGGCCGCGAGCACCGCCGCGCCCCCCTCGATCACGCTCTCCAGCCCGAAGGCCAGAAGCGCCAGGCTGCCGGTGCGGATCGCCTCGAAGAGGGCGATCCCCCCCTCCCCCACGACGTGCAGGAACGTGAGCCCCAACAGCCACGACATCCGCCGACGAAGCCGCGCCTGGGTCTGTCTGGCGGAGTGCTCCGCGGCGGGAGTCGCTGTCGTCGCATCGGACATCGGGCCATTCTACGCATGGTGGCGCGATCCCCGGGGCGGCCCGAGCGGAATACAATGCCGGTCGAGCCCGTTGGGCTCGAAGATGTTACGCGCCCTGAGAAATGCCCGGACCGCACGAATCCTCCTGCTGGCCGCGGGCTTTCTCACGGTCACGGGCTCCTTCGGGCTGCATCCGGAACCCGAAGGGCCCGCCCCCGCTCAAGTCACGATCGGAGACGGCTGGAAATCCCTCGATCGATCCGGGACATCCGCGCCGCACGATTGTCTCCTCTGCCTCGCGCACAAGTCGATCTCGCTTCCTCGCCTCTCGGCGGTCGTTCTCCAGCCAGACTCGACCGTCCACGCCGCGCCTGTCGGGGCGCCCGCCCTCCTCGCGAGGCTCGATGCCCATCCCCGCGACGGCCGCGCTCCTCCTGCCCTGAGTTAGGGGCCCTGTTGCTCCCGCTCCGGGAGCACCAAACCGCGCCGGGTCTTTCCGGCGGGAGGAGGAAATGAGGATCTGGAAATCTCTCGCACTCGGCCTCGGAGCTCTCGCGATCGTCGCGCAAACATCTCTCGGGCAGGAGGCGACCTCGGCGCCGGGGCCGGCCGCGGTCCCGACAGCGGAACCCGCTCCCCCTGTGCCACAGCCGACCCCGCCGCCTCCTCCCCCCGCGCCGACCGGAGGGTCCTCTCAGACATCCAACTACTTCAATCCGTCGATCTCCGTCATCGGAAACTTCCTTGCCGTGGCCGGCAAGAACCCCGTCGAGAATCTCCCGAGCGCCAACCTGCGGGAGTCGGAACTGGGACTCCAGGCCATCGTGGATCCGTATGCGCGCGCGGATTTCTTTCTCTCCTTCGGCGAGGAGGGGGTGAGCGTGGAAGAAGGCTTCATGACCTTCACGTCTCTCCCCGGCCAGCTCCTCGGCAAGGTCGGGCGGATGCGCGTCGCCTTCGGAAAGATCAACAGCCTGCACCTCCACGTCCTCCCCTGGCCCGACGAGCCCCTTCCGCTCGTCAACCTGCTCGGCGGCGAAGAGGGGTGGATCGGAACCGGCGCTTCTCTGGCGCGGCTCATCCCGCTCCCGGGCGACGTCTTCTCCGAGCTGACGGTCCAGGTCTTCCGCGGCCAGTCCGAGGGGCTGTTCGAGGCCCGCCATCGCGGCGATCTCGCCTACAACGGCCACTACCGGGTCTTCCAGGACCTCTCGGAGGCGGTGAACCTGGACCTCGGCGCCTCCTACGCGGCGGGCCCCAACGACACGTCCACGGACGACACGAAGAAATGGACGAAGCTCGGGGCCATCGATTTCACTCTTCGATGGAAGCCGCTCCGTACCGGAACATACCGGTCGGCCTCCCTTCGGGGCGAGCTCTTCGAGAGCCGGCGCGACCAGCCGGGGTCCGCGGGCGGAGAGCAGACGTCCCGGGGCTGGTTCCTCTCGGCCGAGTACCAGCTCGCCAAGCGCTGGTTCGTCGGCGGCCGGGTCGAGGCCTCCGACCGGGCCGGCGATGGCTCCCGGCGCGACTCGGGCCAGGCTCTCCTCCTGACGTTCTGGCCGAGCGAGTTCTCCCAGGTCCGCGCGGAGGCCCGTCGTCGAAAATACGCCGAAGGCATCACCGCCAACGAGGCGCTCCTTCAACTGCAATTCGCGATCGGCGCGCACGGCGCCCATCCTTTCTGAGGACCGCAAATGAAAAAGACCCCTCTCGCCGCCCTCCTCTCTCTTCTCGTTCTGACTTCTCCCGCGCTGGCCAGGGTTCGCGTGGTGTCGAGCCTCCAGGACTTCGCCTCGATCACCGACGCGATCGGAGGCGACCGTGTCGAGACGACCGCACTCGCGAAGGGCTACCAGGATCCGCACTTCGTGGACGCGAAGCCGTCCTTCATCCTGAAGCTCTCGCGCGCCGACCTTCTCATCGTCGCGGGCCTGGAGCTGGAGATCGGCTACCTGCCGCCCTTGATCGACCAGAGCCGCAACGACAAGATCCATCCCGGCAGCCCCGGCTACCTGGACGCCTCGATCGGATGCGACATCCTGCAGCGGCCCACGACGCAGGTGACGCGGGCCATGGGAGACGTGCACCCGTACGGCAACCCGCACTACTGGACCGACCCCGAGAACGGCCGCGTGATCGCCCGCGCCGTCGCGGCGAAGCTGTCGGAACTCGACCCGTCCGGCAAGGCGGTCTACGAGAAGAACCTCACGGCCTTCGAGTCCCGCCTCTCGGAGAAGGAGAAGGAGTGGTCCGGGATGATGGCTCCGTACGCGGGCACGAAGATCGTGACCTTCCACGACTCCTGGCCGAACTTCGCGAAGCACTTCAAGCTGGAAATCGTCGGGCACGTGGAGCCGAAGCCCGGCATTCCCCCGACCCCGTCGCACACCCTGGAGATCATCAACTTGATGAAGGCCCAGAAGATCCCGGTGATCCTGGTCGAGCCCTATTTCGACCTGAAGACCCCCAAGTTCATCGGCGCCCAGACGGAAGCGGCGGTCGTGACGTTCTATCCGTCGGTGGGCGGGGTTCCCGCGATCAAGGATTACTTCTCGCTCTTCGACTACGATCTGAACGCGTTCGTCAATGCGATGAAGGGGAAGAAATGACGATCTTCCAGATCCTCCTCCCGGCGTTCGTGGCGAGCCTCATCCTGACCGGCATCCACGCCTACCTGGGCGTCCACGTCGTCGAGCGGGGAGTGATTTTCGTGGACCTGTCGCTCGCGCAGATCGCGGCGCTCGGCACGACGGTGGCCTACCTGGCCGGCTACGACCTCCACTCCGACACCGCCTACCTCTTCTCGCTCGGCTTCACGTTCCTCGGAGCCGCGATCTTCGCGATGTCCCGCTCGCACTCACGCAAGACGCGCATTCCCCAGGAGGCCATCATCGGCATCGTCTACGCGGTGTCGGCCGCCGTGGCGATCCTCGTAATGTCGAAGGCAACGCAGGAGACGGAGCACCTGAAGGAGATGCTCGTCGGCAACATTCTCTCCGTGTCCTGGAAAGAGCTCTTCAAGACGGCCGTTCTCTACGCGCTCGTCGGACTCTTTCACTACTTCTTCCGCCGGCGCTTCCTCCTCATCTCGATGGACGAGTCGGAGGCGCAGCGGCAGGGACTGAACATCCGGTTCTGGGACTTCCTCTTCTACATGTCGTTCGGCTTCGTCGTGACCTCTTCGGTGGCCATCGCCGGAGTCCTTCTGGTCTTCTGTTTTCTCATCGTTCCGTCCGTGACGGCGATGCTCTTCACCGAACGGCTCGGACCGCGCCTGGCGATCGGCTGGACCATGGGGGCCGTCGTCTCGGCCCTCGGCGTTTATTTCTCCTACCTCTGGGACCTGCCGACCGGCGCCACGATCGTCGGAACGTTCGGCGCGGTGCTCCTGGTCGTGGCCGGATACCGCCGCGCCTTCCGCCCGGTGGCGGCCGGATGAAACTCCGAAATTGACTTCGCCCGCGTCGACCCGTACCCTCGATGCCGTGCGGATCGTGACGCTCGCCCGGCGGCTCCTCGGCGCCGCGTTGATCGCGGTCGTCGCCGCGAGCTCGGCGGCGCCGCACAACCATCCGCTCGACGAGATCACCGGAGGACGGCTCACCGGCGCGGAGCAGGCCGTCACGACCCACGACCCGCATTCCCGGGCCTCCCACTGGCACGCGGTCATCCGTTTCGTCAAGGAGGACCCGTGCCTCGCCTGCCAGTGGCAGCGACTCGCCTCCGCCCGCCCGGCCGCGGCGCTTTCCGCTCCGGGCCATTCCGTCCTGCCTGCGAGCCTAGCCCCTCCGGCGAGCCTCCGCTCCGCTTCCCTCGGGCAGCCATCCTCGCGGGCCCCTCCGACGCTCCTCTAGCCTGACCCGAGTCTCAACCTCACCTCCCTCCGGGGAGGCGCCGGCGTTTTCCGCCGGCCTGTCACGCTTTAGGAGAGCTCGACATGACCGATACTCGATTGCGATTCCTCCCGCGGTTCGCCACGGCAGGGTTGATCAGCCTCCTGGCTCTCGCGGGACCCGCCCGCGCGGCCGTCTCCGCCGGGGCCGTACATGGGACCGTCACGGGGCCGGACGGCAAGCCCCTGGGCGGCGTCCCGGTGATTCTTCGAAACGAAATCACCGGGTTCCACGACGAGACGCGAACCGACAAGGACGGCCGGTACCAGTTCTTCAACGTTCCCTTTAATCCCTATGAGGTTCACATCGAGGTTCAGGGTTTCAAGCCGGCGCATCAGACCGTCGACGTCCGGAGCGCCGTTGCCAGGCAGGTCGACGTCGCACTGCAACTCTCCAGCGTGACCGAATCCGTGACGGTTGAGGCCGAGCCAAGCACCGCCCTCGAAACCGACACCTCGATGTCCCACATCGACATCGACAAGTCCTACATCCAGAGGGCGGCGGCCCCGGTCGCGTCCCGAGCCATGGAGGAGATCCTGACGTCCACTCCGGGCTTCGCCAAGGACGAAAACGGCCGGTTCCACTTCCAGGGCGCCCACAGCCAGGCAGAGTTCGTCATCGACGGACAGACGGTCTCGGATCAGACGGGCGTGACGTTCTCGAATTCTCTCGACCCCGGCATCGCGCAGTCCCTGGAGGTCATCTATGGCAACGTGCCGGCCGAATACGGCGAGAAGATCGGCGCCGTCATCAACATGACGACGAAATCCGCGCTGGGCTCCCCCTTCAAGGGCGAGGTCTCCGGCGGTTACTCGCGGTTCTCCACCTACGAGGGGGGAACGACCATCGGAACCGGGTCCGAGCATTTCGGGGCGCTCCTCTCGCTGAGCGCGTCCGGCTCCGACTACTTTACCGACCCGGTCAATTTCGACAACCTGAACAACACGGGAAACAGCCAGCGGGGTTTTCTGCGGCTGGATTCCAACACCGCCGATTTCTCGAACGCGTTTCGTTTCTCGGCGATCCTGGGGCGGACGGCCCGCCACGTCACGAACACCTTCAGCCAGGAGGAGAACGGAGAGAACAAACAGGTCGCGACCTACGACCAGAACTACAGCCTCGGCTGGCAGAGCGTCTTTTCAAGCACCGCCGTCTTCGACGTCACGGCCTTCGGGCGACTGACGAGATTCACGCTGTACCCGTCCGCCGGCGACACGCCGATCCTGTCCGAGTCGAACCGTTCCATCGACAACTACGGCGTCGCACCATCCTTCACTTGGGCGAGCGGCATCCACGAGGTCAAGGTCGGCGTCGTCTACAAGAGGTTCCCCATCCGCGAGTTCTTCCGCTTCGGCATCACCGATCCCGGTTTCAACGACCCCGACTCGGATTCCTACAACCCCAATATCGCGGCCTTCGATCTGACCCGGGGAGGGTCTCCCTTCGAGTTCCGGGATTCCCGGACGGGGACCTATTTTGCCGGATACATCCAAGACAACCTCCGGCTGGGAAACCTGACGGCGAACATCGGGCTGCGTTACGACCATAACAATCTGCCGGCCACCGACTCACAGCTCGAGCCGCGCGTCGGAGCGGCGTACTACATCCCTTCGACCGGCACCGTCTTCCGGGCGGCCTACAACCGAGTTCTTTACACGCCGGAATACGAGAACATCCTGCTCTCCTCCTCCGAGGCGGCGGCCAGGATCGTGCCTCCCGCGGTCCAGGACTCCCGGGCGCTCGGCGGCGGCGTCCTCATCGTCCGGTCGGAAAGGCAGAACTACTGGACGATCGGAGTCCAGCAGGCGCTGGGCAGCCGGGTCCGGCTCGACGCGGACTACTGGGAACGCCGCACCCGGAACGCCGGAGACCAGGACCAGTTCGAGAACACCGGCGTGCTCTTTCCGCTCGCCTTCGCGAAGGGAGACTACAGCGGCTGGGATGCCCGTCTGGATATCGCGCCGGTGGCCGGATTCCGAGGCTTCGTGTCCGCCGGACACACCCACGTCATTTACATACCGCCGCCGGCGGGCGGGCTCTTCCTCGATCAGGGCGCGGTCGACGACGTCACGGGAGGGCCCTTCCTGATCGACCATGACCAGAAGCTCCAACTCCAGTCCGGCCTCTTCTACGACATCGCGGACACTGGCTTCTGGATCGGCACGAACGTCCGGTACGACTCGGGACTCGTCAGCGGCGCGGCGCCCGAGGACCTCGTCGGCGATCCCGACAACTCGTTCGCCCTCCCCTACCTCGACGCCAACCATGACGGGTCCGAGCTCGACCCCTTCCGGGTCAAGTCCCGCACGACCTGGGACTTCTCGATGGGGGCCGACCTGTCGAAGTACCACATTCCCGTTTCGATCCAGGCGATGGTCTTGAACGCGTTCGACAAGCAGGGCCTCTACAACATCCTCTCGGTCAACGGCGGAACCCACGTGATCCCGCCGCGCCGCTTCGCTGTCCGAGCGCAGATCAGCTTCTAAACTTCGGCGGAGGTCCGATCCCTTCGCCGGCAGCCTGGACCGTTCCTGATCGCCCGGCCGATACCGGGGAGACAGGAGGAGAGCGTCGCTTGAGAGACGAGAGTGAGATTCCCGATATCCGGAGAGGAGGACGGATAGCACGGACGCGCAAGGGGCGCAGTCCGCGCCGGCACCGCAACAAGAGTCGAGGAGGAAGGCCGAAACGCCCGCCGCGATGCACATCGCCGAGATGCAGAGCGCGGAGGCGATTCATCGGCGCATGCGTCAATATAACCAGCCCTGATGGCGGGGCGCGGCGCTCGCCTCAGATCAGGCCGCTTTCCTCCGGACCAGACCCACCGTCAGGAAGGCCGCGCCCGAGACGAGCGTGATCGTAGGACCGGAGGGCGCGTTCCAGTACAGCGAGAGGAAGAGACCGAGGACGACGCTTCCGACGCCGAAGACCGGGGCCAGCAGGAACATCCCGCCGACCGACCTCGCGAGCCGCTTGGCGGTCGCGGCAGGCAGAACCAGCAGAGCGTTGACGAGGATGACCCCGACGACCCGGATGCTCGCGATGACGACCAGAGCGAGCAGCACGTTGTAGACCGTCAACACCCGGTCCACCGGTATCCCGGCGACCCTCGCGCCGTCCGCATCGAACGTCGCGAAGGCGAGGGATCGTCGAAGCGCCAGCATGACGCCCGCCACGACGACACCGATCGCCCCGACGGCGACGAGGCTTCCCGCGCTCACCGACAGGATGTTCCCGAACAGGTAGGAGAGCAGGTCGGGCTGATACCCCGGGCGCAGGGAAAGGAAGAGGACCCCGAGCGCCATGAAGAAGGCAAGGACGAAGCCCAGGATCGTGTCGATCGAGAGGCGGCTCGTCCGCTCGAACCGGTTCAGGACGACGGCGATCCCGATCGCGACCGCGCCCGCGGCCAGCAGCGGAGGGACTCCCGTCACGACTCCCGCCGCCACGCCGGCGAGCGAGGCATGGGCGATCGCGTCTCCGAAAAAAGAAGACCGGCGAAGGACGACGAAGACGCCGAGGAGGCTTGCGATCAGGCCGACGACGAGTCCTCCGGCCAGCGCCCGTTGAAAGAAGGGTAGCCCGAGCGCCTCCGTCATGCTTTCAGTCGCGAGCGTCGTGGCGGTGGATGGCGACGGCTCCCTTGTAGAGCTGGCGCAGGTTCTCTTCCGTCAGCACGGCCGCCGGGCTGCCGTGGCAGATCAGGCGCCGGTTGACGCAGATCACGAGATCGGCGTAGCGGGCGACGAGCTCCAGCTCATGCGAGCAGATCAAGGCCGTCAGGCCGGTCTCTTTCGCCAGTGACGCGATCTCGTCGTACAGCCGTGTCTCCCCCGTCACGTCGACTCCCGCCTCCGGCTCGTCCAGGAGAAGAACCTCGGGCCGGGTAACGAGAGCCCGGCCGATCAGGACCCGCTGAAACTGACCGCCGGAGAGATGGCCGATCGGGCGGTCGAGCAGTGGCTCCAGGCGCATCGTGGAGACGGCGAAGGAGAGACCATCGCGGCCGGGGCGGCGCCGGGGCATCTCCAGGACCTCGCGGGCCGTCAGAGGCAGCGTCGCGTCGAAGAGGAGCCGCTGCGGCACGTAACCGATCCGGTCGAGCGCCGCCCGAATCGGGCAGCCGAAGATCCGGATCCTCCCTTCCGAAGCGACGAGACCCAGGATCGCCCGCAGGAGAGTGCTCTTTCCGGAGCCGTTCGGGCCGATCACGATCGCCATCTCCCCCCGCCGGACGCGAAGGGAGATGTCCTGGAGAGAGGGAAGATCGTGTCCCGGGTACCGGACGGTCAGGTTCTCCACGTCGATCGCGTCGGTCCCGCTCACGTCTTCCCTCTTCTCGAGGCTTCGGCGATCTGGCGGGCGTTGAAGAGCATGATGTCCACGTAGCTCTCGCGGCCGGGGACGCCTCCCATATCGTCCAGCATCGAGAGGCGGACTCCGAGGTCCCGCGCGATCGCTCCGATTCCTTCGTTGGACATCTGCGGCTCGCCGAAGATCACTTTCAACCGGCTCTGGCGCACCCGCCGCTCGAAGGCCACGACGTCCCGCGGGCCGGGCTCGACCCCCGGGAACGGCTCGAAAACGGCCACGACCTTCAAGTTGTACGCCGCCGCGAAATACCCGAACGCGTTGTGAGAGGTCGCGATCTCTCGAAGGGGCAGGTTCGCCGGGAGACCCCGGATCTCGAGATCGGTTCTCTGCAGGCGCCGGCGATAGTCCGACAGCCGCTGGCGGAACCGGGGTGCCGCCTGCGGAGCGATCCGGGACAGCGCCAGCTCGACGGTGGCCGCGATCTTATCGGCGTTGGCGGTCGTCAGGAAGTAGTGGGGATCGTCGCCCCGCGGCGGATGTGCGGGGTCCCCGTCGATGGCGACGAACTCGTGCAGCGTGATTCCGTGGTCCACGGTCACGACAGTCGCCACCCCCGCGGATCGCGCCATCGAGGCGCCCCAGTCGTCGAGTCCATGCCCGATTTGAAACACGACCTCCGAGCCGGCCAGGGCGGCCGCGGTCGCGGGGGACGGATCGAACGTGTGCGGGTTCGCTCCCGGCGGCAGGATCGGCGAAACACGAACGTCTTCTCCGGCGAGTTCCCGGACGATGTCGTAGAGCGGGAAGACCGTCGCAGCGGCTCGAAGCTGGGAGGCGGGCGTCGCGGGTGTCCTTCGACAGCAAACGGCAGGACCGGCCGCGAGGATCGCGGCCGTCAGGGCCGCGGCGAACGTTCGAGCCGGGATCTTCACTCGCCTGGGGCCTTGGCCGGCGCGGACGCCGCCGGGGGAACCGGAACGGACGGGTCCAGGACGCGGATCCGGGTATCGCTTCCTTTCCCCTCGATCACGAAGAGCCGCGTGCGCGGAAGAAGCCGCTGCATGGTCTCGAGATAGACGCGCTCCCGGAGCAGGCCGGGATCGCGTGCGGCCTCCTTGCGAATGGCCTCGAAACGATGGACGTCGCCCAACGCCTGTTCGACGCGGCGGTTCCGGTCCGCGAGGGCCAGCTGCGTAAGCGTCTCCGCCTCTCCGCGGGAGCGCGGAAGCGTCTCGTTGGCGTAGCCGGTCGCATCGTTGATCAATTTCTCGCGGTCGCTCCGGGCGTTCTGGACGTCCTGGAAGGCGGCGCGGACCTGTTCGGGCGGCTCGACCGAGCGAAGCGCCACAGAGAGAATCTGAATGCCGGATCCGGAACCGTTCAGGAACGCCTGCGTCTCTTTGCGGACCCGGTCGAGGAGGACGACTCTTCCGGTGGTCAGCACGTCGTCCACCGGGAGGCTTCCCAGGGCTTCCGTCACCGCCGCCTCCGCGCCGCGCCGGACGGCCGCCGGGGGATCTTCCGACCCGAGAAGAAACGCCGCCGGGTCGGCGACCTGAAACTGGAGGGTGAGCTGGACGGCGAGACTGTTGGTGTCCCCCGTCAGCCACATGCTCTCGTCCGCCCCGGACACGGTCGCTCCCGATTCTCCGGCCATTCGAAAACCGACCGGCATCGTGTACGTCCGGGTGATCTCGACCTTCCGCACGCGCTCGACCCACGGCCAGCGCCAGTGAATCCCGGACCTGCGGACCGGCTGGACCGGAGATCCGAACCGCAGTACGAGCGCCGCCTCGGAGGGCCGGACGGTGTAGAAGCCCATCCCGACGATGACGGCGGCGGCCGCGAGCGCGGCGGCGCCGAGAGCTCTCGCCCTCAATGGCTCGCCCCGTTCTTGCGCGCGGATGTGCCTCCCCCCGCCCGCATCGGAGTCCCCTCGGTCAAGAGCCGCAGCAGCTCCGAATCCGACGGCAGAATCATCGTGGTGCGGGAATCCAGGATCTTGTCGTAGGCCTCGAGAGTGCGGAGGAACCGGTAGAGGGAGGGGTCCGTGCGGATGGCGTCCGCATAGATCCGCGCGGCCTCTGCCTCCCCGTTCCCCCGGGTCTCGGCGGCGATCCGCGACGCCTCCGCGAGCAGCCGGGACCGCTCCTTGTCGGCCTCGGCCCGGATCTTCGTGGCCTGCTCCTCCCCTTCAGACCGGAACCGCTTCGCGATCCGCTCGCGCTCCGATCGCATCCGGTTGAAGACGCTCGCGAGGTTCTGATCCGGATAGGTCAGGCGGGAGACGCGCAGATCCACCAGGTCGATTCCGTAGTCCTGCCGCGCGCGCCGCCCGACCCGCTCCGCCACGGAGCGAATGACCTCTCGCAGGCGCGCCTCGCCGGGCGTCGCCGAAATAAGATACGAGAAGGGAGTATTGCCGAGCGCCGTGCCGATCTCGGAGGAGACGAGGTCCGCGAGCCGGGCCTGGGCTCCCTCCCGCGTCGCGATCGCCCTCAGGAAAGCGAGGGGGCTGCCGACCCTCCAGAGCACGAACGACGAGACGATGACGTTCTTCTTGTCCTGGGTCAGGTACTCCGCGGTCGGCGAGTCAAACTGCAGGACTCGCGAATCGAGGCGGAGGACGGCATCCGCGAACGGCATTTTCCAGTAGAGGCCCGGCCGGCGGATCTCTTCCACCGGACGGCCGAGCCGCGTCCGGACGGCGTACTCGGACGCATCGACGACGAACCAGGAACCGAGGAGGACGGCGAGGATGAACACGGCCAGAAGCGCGGCGGCGGCGCGAGACTTGAGCGATCTCTTCACGAGGACCTCATTTCTGCGGAAGGCGCGGCAGCTCGGGGATCAGGGATTCCGGCAGGCCGTACCGGTCGATCAAGGGCGAGGAGACTCCCGGCGCCGCGCTTCGACTGATCCAGAGCTCGAGGCTCCGGATTCCCGCTGGCTTGATCCACTTGTTGAGCGGAGCGAGGGCTCTCTCGGCCGTCTCGAGATAGAGGCGCAGCCGGGTCGCGTCCGGAGCCCGCTCGTATTCGCGCCGGATCTGAACGAACGCGGCGACGGCGCCCCGGGCGCGCTCGACGGCTTCGACGCGCGCCGCGTCCGCCTCCAGAACGGAACGGGCCGCCTCGGCGCGCGCTTGCCGGACGGACCCCTCGGTCTCGACGAGCGCCGTGTTGCGCGAGGTGGCGCTGTCTTCGGCCGCGGAAGCGACGTCCCGGAAAGCCTGATGCACGTCGTCCGGGGCGTGGACGTAGAGGAGACGGACGCCGAGGGTTTCCAATCCGGTCTTTGCGCCGTCGAGATCCTCGCGAAGCCTCCGGAGCACTCCGACCTCGATCTGCCCTCGGGCGCTCGAATAGACGGCGTCCACCGGAAGCTTCCCGATCTCTTCGACGAGGATGGCCCGCGCGAAGGACCCCACGGAGGCCTCGGCCCTCTCGGAGGAGACGCGAAACAGGGCAGCGTCCCGAATCCGGTATTGCACGACGGCCGTCACCTCGATGACGTTCTCGTCCCCGGTCACGAACTGAGACTCGAAGGGGATTCGAGCCGTCTCCCGCGTGAAGGATGGGGACGCCCGCGGAAAGACCGGAGCCCGGCCGGCCTGTTCGGAGACCGACTGAATTGGAGGGGAGAGAAACCCGATTTCGGCAGTCCGAACGGCATTGGCCGCGACGATCTCGACCCCTCCGAATGGAACGGGCGCCGCCAGGTGCAGTCCGGGGCCGGCTTGCTCCGGATCGATCTTCCCCAGGAACCGTACGATGGCGCGCTCTCCCGGCCTCACGCGGAAAAGGGACGTCGAGAGCCAGCCCGCCGCGAGGAGTCCCGCTCCGCTCCAGGCCGCGGCCCGCGCGATCCGCCTCCAGGGCAGCCCTGCGAGGGAGAGTAGGGCGGCGCGCAGCGGATCGATCAGTTCCTTCCAGTCCCGACGGAGCCCGCGCCGGTGCAGGACGACGGCCGTCAGGAACAACAGGGCCATGGCCGAAAGCACCTCGAGGAAAATCCACGGCAAGCCGGCGGGAGACGGCGGCGCCAGGACGACTTGAGAAGCTGTCAGGATCCGGTTGACCAGGAGACCCGCGGCCACGGACGCCGCGAAGACCGTCCCGAGATAGAGGGCGACGAGCCGGCGGCCGAAGAGGCGCCCGACCACGAGGAGCGTGGTCGGGTTCGTCGCGGCGCCGGCGAGAAGAAAAACGAGCGCCGCCCCGGGGCTCAGCCCGGCCCCGATCATCGCCGCGGCGACGGGGGTCGAGGCGCTCGCGCACACGTAGGTTAAGGTTCCCGCGAGCCCCATCACGAGGAAGGAGAGAATCTCGTTCGACAGAAAACGCACGAAGAATTGCTCCGGGAGCAACGCCGTCAGGATCCCGGACGCCAGGAAGCCGAGCGCCAGCCAGAAGGCGAGGTCGCCGAACAGCTCGACGAACCCGTACTGCGCGGCGCGGCGCAGCCGGACGAGGAGCGGATCGCCGAGACCCTCGGAGTGGTCGTGCGCGTCTTCGGGCAGAGCCGGCCCGCGCTCCGGAGATTCGGACGGGTCGGCGCCGCCGCGCAGCAGGGTGACGGCCCCGACGAGAATGCCCATGAGGATCCCGACGCCGGCGCGAACGAGGGCGAAGAGCGGCCCGAGCAACCCCCACGTCAGCGCGAGCGAATCGATCCCGGTCTCGGGGGTCGAAACCAGGAAGGCGAGGCTCGCCTCTCTGCTCGCCCCCTTGCGGCGGAGAGACACCGCGGCGGGAATGACCCCGCAGGAGCAGAGCGGCAGAGGCGCTCCCAGCAGCGTGCCGGCCAGGATCGATCGCCACCCCTTCCTCCCCATCGCGGCCCCGATTCGGCGCGTATCGACGAACTCGTGGAGCAAGCCGGCGAGTGCCAGCCCGGCGAGCAGATAGGGGCTCCCCTCTCGCAGAACACGCCACGTGGCGGCGATGACAGCGACCAGCACGCCGAGAAGAAACACGATCGGCACCCGCTTTCTGACAGATCGAATTCCGCGGCCGGGGGTCCGCGAGCCGGGTCGGACGCCGCGAGCTCTCGACGCCGATTCCGGGCCACTCGCGAATCGAGGAGCGACGCTAGGAATTCGTCCGGGGGGGCGCGCGGGTGCCGGCGGCCCGGAGACGCTTGGGCTCGCCGATGGGACTCGGGACGAAAGGCGGAGCCGGGAGAGCGGGGCCCGGAGCGGAGAACGCCGGGGAAGACGCGACGAGTGCCGCGCCCACCGAGCGGGTCGCCTTGCAGATCGAGCAGTCCCGATCGTGCCGGGCGTCGCCCAGCGGATGATCGTGAAGGTCGGAGGCGATGAACCCGGCCGTCAGGACGGCGACCAGAACGAAAACCGTGGCCGAGGAGTACTGACGCCGCATTTCGTTCGCGCGTGAGTGTCCATCCGATCACCGGCCCTGTCAAGCCGAGTGCAAGAAACGTCCGACTTCGACGCGCTCCCGGCGACCTCGCCGCCCGGTTCTACTGACAGGCGGGGAAGGCCGCGGTGTCCTGGATCGGCAGGAAGGCGGTGCCCTGGGGATTCGTGTAGGTCCGGACCGCGCCGGTCCGCATGTCGGTGACGGTCATCGCCACGTTGACGTCGGTCAGTCCTCCGGCGAAGACCCAGAAGCTGGAATCGACCCCGCAGCCGTCCAGCACCTTGACGACCGACTCGACGTTGGTCGGACTGAAGAACCAGAAGGCGCCCGTGTCGGAAGTCAGCGAGACCGGCGTTCCGAATCCGCTCCGGCCGTCGGACGTGGTCCACCGGGTCGAGACGGCGAAGCGGCCGCCGCCGAGGCAGAGGGTCTCGGAATCCGGAGAGCAACCGCTCGCGACAGTCGCCGGCCACGGACGCGCAGGACCACTGCTTGTCCGGTCGGCCGCGTGCACCGACGCCGCCGGAGACGAAGCGCAGGCGCCGAACGCGGAGGTGTCCTGGATCGGGAGAAAGGCCGTCCCCTGGGGGTTCCTGTACGATCGCACCGCTCCTGTCAAAGCGTCGGTCACGGTGAGAACGACATCGACGTCGGTCAGGCCGCCCGCGAAGACCCAGTAGCTCGAGTTCGTCCCGCAGCCGTCGAGGACCTTGACGAGCATCTCGATGTTGTTCGGGTTGAAGAACCAGAAGTACCCGGTGTCGGAGCTCAGCCGGACCGCCCGAGCCGGGCCGGCAGCCCCGTCCGGCGTCGTCCAGCGGGCCTGCGCGGCGAACCGGCCCCGGCCGAAGCAGAGCGTCTCAGAGTCCTGCGGCGAGGAGGTCCCCGAAACGGCGAGGGAAACGTCGTCGAAGGAGCAGGAGAGGTCGCCGATCGCGAGGTTCTTGAAGACCCCGAGCGTGACGCTCGCACTGACGGCGGTTTTCGGAGTGTAGAAGGAGTGCGAGAGCGGCGCCCACGTGGTGTAGTTGTTGAAATCGAGGACCACGTAGTCGTCCAGCGGCGCCCCCGCGCAGGACGGGCGCGCATAGAAGTTGACCAGGACGTAGAAGTAACCGTAGGCGTCGTGGCGCGGCTGCCGCACGCTCTCCGGCGAAAGGAAATGAGGCTGCGCCCAGGCGCTCAGGTCGTAGGAGATGGCCGGCGAGACCTGGCGGCACTGGAAGATCTCGGCGGTCTGGCCTGCCACCTTCGCGGTGTTGATGAGCAGTGCCGAACCGGAGAGCCGCGCGCCGGCGGCGTCGAGGCTGTCCCAGCGAGAACTCCCGAACCCCTGGACCGGGCTCCAGCCGGCAAGATCGAAGTCGAAGCTCGCGTTGACGAGGACATTCAGCGGGCAGGACGACAATCGGGACCGCGAACCGTCGCAAAGCAGCGAAAGCAGCGGGAGGAAGGCTCCGATCAGAAGCCTGGCGGAACGGGGCATCTCAACCGGGGTGCGAGTCTATCAGGACCCCGCCGGCGGGTCTCGGGTCAGGAAGGCCTTCGCGGCCTCGATGTCGCGCGAGATCTGCTCCGTCAGGGCCTCGAGAGAGGGGAACTTTCGCTCCTCGCGCAGCCGCTCGAGAAAGAAGAGGCGCACCCGCTCCCCGTAGACATTCGCCGCGAAGTCGAAGACGAACGTCTCGATCGTCGTCTTCTTGTCCTCGTAGAGAGTCGGGCGGGTGCCGACGTTCGTCACCCCGCCGAAGCGCCCTCCGAAGGAGCGGATCTCGATGCGCGTCACGTAGACGCCGTCGGCCGGGTGGAAGTCGTTCTCGGGGGCCAGGTTGATCGTCGGATAGCCGATCTTGTGCCCGACCTTCTCCCCTTTCGAGACGATCCCGTCCAGCTCGTACTCCCGCCCGAGCATCGCGTTGGCGTCGGCAACGTCGCCGCGCTCCAGGGCGTTGCGGATCCGGGTGGAGGAGATCGGCTCCCCCTCGTGGATGACTTCGTCGATGCCCGACGCGGTGAACCCGCACTCAGGGCCCATGCGTTCCAGGAGCGCGAGATCGCCGCGTTTGCCCCGGCCGAAGGCGAAATGCTGTCCCAGGCGCATCTCCGAGGCGCCCAGCCGTTCAGCCAGAAACTCGCGGACGAAGTCCTCCGGTTCGGTCAGCGAGAAATCGCGGGTGAACGGGATGATGAGCAGCGTTTCGATTCCCAGCGCCTCGATCGCCTCTTCCTTCTGGCGCAGCGTCTGGATCTGGCGCGGAGTGTGGTCCGGTCTCAGGACGGCCAGAGGATGCGGTTCGAAGGTGATGGCTACGGAGGGGAGGCCGGTCTCCCTCCCGCGGTTAGCGACCTCTTCCAGAATCTTCCGGTGCCCCCGGTGCACGCCGTCGAAGTTCCCGATCGTGACGATGCCGCCGCGCGGCAGATCGGAGGCTCGGAGGGGATCGCGGACGACGCGCATGGAGATGTCGCGAGGCTTACGCCTCGCTCCAGTCCAAGGTCCAAGGTCCAAGGTCCAAGGTGGCCGTCAGGAGACTAATCCGCCGACGAGGTCGTAGTCGTGGGTCTCGGTGATCTTCACGCGCACGATGTCGCCGGGGCTCACCTCTCGGCCGGCGGTGTCGTTGATGAGGAGGCGGCCGTCGATCTCGGGCGCCTGGGACCGGAGGCGGCCTTCCAGCAGGTGCTCGGTTTCCTCGCACGGGCCTTCGACGATCGCTTCCAGCTCGCGGCCGCGCAGAGCGCGGTTCTTCGCGCGGGCGATCGGCCGCTGGAGCGACAGGAGGAAGTCCTTGCGCCGCTCCTTCTCTTCCGGCCGCACCGGGTCGCCCAGCGGTTCGGACTTCGAGGCGGGCTCGGGCGAGTAGGTGAAGGCGCCGAGATTCTCGAACTCGGCCGACCGGACAAACTCGCAGAGCTCGCGGAATTCGGCCTCCTCTTCTCCCGGAAAGCCCACGATGAACGTCGTCCGGATGGCGATGTCGGGCACCTTTCCCCGCATCCGCCCGAGCAGGGCCAGATAGGAGGCTGGATCCCCTCCCCGCCGCATCCCCGACAGGATCGTTCGCGAGACGTGCTGCAGCGGGATGTCCACGTAGGAGACGAAGCGCGGCTCGCTCGCCATGAGCTCCAGAACCGAGTCGTCCAGTGTCTTCGGATAGGCGTAGAGAAACCGGATCCAGGGGAACCCGGTCTCGAAGAGGAGGCGCTCGATGAGGAGCGCGAGGCCCTTGCGCTCGAAGCCCAGGTCCTCGCCGTAGCGCGTCGTGTCCTGCGAGATCAGGACCAGCTCCGAGACGCCCTGCGCCTCGATCGCCTTCGCCTCCGCCACGAGCGACTCGATGGCCCGGCTCCTCTGGCGGCCTCGCATCTGCGGAATCGTGCAGAACGTGCAGGGGTTATCGCATCCCTCGCCGACCTTCAGGTACGCGTAACCGCGGCGGCGGGAGAGGACCCGCGGCGCGGCCTCGTCGTAGAGCCGGGTCGCCAGAGGCTTCTCGGTGAATCGGGGCAGTCCGGAAAGTCCGGAGACCGCCGCCGGCGCGAGCTCCAGCTCGTCCAGCCCGAGGAAGGCGTCCACCTCGGGGATCTCCTCGGCCAGCTCCCGCCCGTACTTCTGGACCATGCACCCCGCGACGACGATGCGGTCGATCTCCCCCCGCTTCTTCCTCTCGACCTGCTCCAGGATCGCCTCGACGGACTCCTCCTTGGCCCGATCGATGAATCCGCAGGTATTGACCATCACGACCCGCGCCGCCGAGTCCGGCACGATCGCGTGCCCAGCCCGCGCCAGGTGCCCCAGCATCACCTCGGTGTCCACCAGGTTCTTCGGACACCCGAGCGACACGACCCCAACGGAAGGAAGCGTCTTGTTCACAATTCACAACTCACAATTCACAACTGCTACGGGTAGATCCGCTTGAGGGTCCTCGGGTAGGGGATCGCCTCGCGCAGGTGGTGGATGCCGCAGACCCACGTGACGAAGCGCTCGAGGCCCATCCCGAACCCGGAGTGGGGGAAGGTCCCGTAGCGGCGGACGTCGAGATACCACTCGTACGCCTCCTTCGGCAGCTTGTGCTCCTTGAGCCGCCGCTCCAGCAGCGCGAGGTCGTGGATGCGCTGCGAGCCTCCGATGATCTCGCCGTACCCCTCCGGAGCGAGCATGTCGAGGCCCAGGACGACCTCCGCGTCCTCCGGGTCTGGCTGCATGTAGAACGACTTGATGGCGGCCGGGAACCGCGTGACGATCAGCGGCTGATCGGTCTCCGAGCCGAGCGCCGTCTCCTCGTCGGCGCCCAGGTCGTCGCCGAACTTGACCTCGAACCCCTTCTTGCGGAGCTTGTCGATCCCCTGCCGGTAGCTGATCCGCGGGAAGGGCTTGTGGATCCCGGTCAGCTTCGACGTGTCCCTCTCCAGGCGCTTCAGGTCTTCCTGGCACCGGTCGAGGGCGCGAGAGAGGAGGGCCACGATGAAGTCCTCGGCCAGCTCGCAGAGGCCGTCGAACTCGAGGAACGCCACCTCCGGCTCGATCATCCAGAACTCGGTCAGGTGGCGTCGCGTCTTCGACTTCTCCGCCCGGAAGGTCGGCCCGAAACAGTAGACCTTGCCGAAGGCGGCGGCCGCGGGCTCCAGATAGAGCTGCCCCGACTGCGAGAGGTACGCCTTCTCGCCGAAATAATCGGTCTCGAAGAGCGTGGAGGTCCCCTCGACGGAGGAGCCGGTCAGGATCGGGGAGTCGATGAGGACGAAGTCCCGCTCGTAGAAGAAGTCGCGGATCGCCTGCTCGATCTCCGACCGCACGCGCAGGACCGCGTGCTGCTGCGACGAGCGCATCCAGAGATGGCGCAGCCCCATCAGGAAATCCACGCCGTGGTCCTTGGGCGAGATCGGATAGTTCTCCGAAGGTCCCAGGATCGAGACGCTCGACGCCGACATCTCGTAGCCGCCGGGAGCCCGGTTCTCCTCTCGCACGGCTCCGGTCACGGAGAGCGAGCATTCCTGGGTCGCGCGCTCCGCCGTATCCCAGACCTCGTCCGGGACGTCCGCCTTCGCGACGACCGCCTGGAGGTATCCCGTTCCGTCCCGCACGATCAGGAACTGGATCCGGCCCGATGACCGCCGGTTGTACAGCCAGCCGCGCACCGTCGCGGTCTGGCCGTTTTTCTCGCCGATCCGGGAGAGCGGGGTCGCGTCCATAAAGGGGCGTGAATTATAAGGGGGAACGAATTCCGGATCCTGGATCTTGGACCGAGACGGAAATGGGAGAAGCTTGACCGCTGTCAAAGGGAATGGCGTCCCGCTCCTGCGCCGGCCCGTCCCGTTGCGGGCGATCGCCCCCTGGATCGCGCTCTTTCTCCCGCTCTTCGTCTATACCATCGGCTTCCGGTACGTGGGGAGCGGAGACACGGTCCCGGCCGAGCTTCTCCCGATCTCGCTGCTCAACGACCACGACTTCGATTTCCGCGAGTTCGTCGCCGGCGACCTCCCCTACTGGTTCCGGCTCGTCCACGGCCGCGTCGTGTCGAACTACCCCGTGCTGCCCGGAATCCTGAACGTGCCCGTGTACGCGGCCGCTCGCCTCGCCCACGTGGATCTCTACCGCCACCGCTTCTTCTTCTCGATGCTGACGGCCTCCGGGATCGCCGCTCTCTCCGTCCTCTTTCTCTATCTCGCGTTGAAACGTGTCTGCCGCTCCGAGAAGGAGGCGCTCCTCTTCGCCCTCATCTATGCGTTCGGCACGACTGTCTGGAGCGTCGCGAGCCGCGGTCTCTTCCAGCACGGCCCGTCGGTTCTCTTTCTCTCGATCGCCCTCTGGGCTCTCTACCGGGGAGGCGGATCGATCCCGATCGCCGGGTTGGCGCTGTCGCTCGCAGTCATCAACCGGCCCACGAACGTCCTCATCGCGCTGCCGCTCGCCCTCTACGTTCTTCGATACGAGCGACGGCGCTTCGCCGCCTTCCTGGCGCTCGCGCTGCCGGCCGCCCTCTTCCATGTCTGGTATGCCAACGCCTACTGGGGCTCGCCGTTCTCTTCCGCGCAGGACGTCTCCCGAGCCAACTTCGCCGGTGCCTTCGGGAAGGGACTGGCCGGCCTCCTCGTCAGCCCGTCGAGAGGCCTCTTCGTCTTCACGCCGGTCTTCCTCTTCGCGCTGCCCGCCGGCGCCGCGGCGTTTCGAACCGCTCCTCCCGGTTCCAGACGCCTCCCCCGCTACCTTGTCGCCGGCGTGCTGACCACGATCGGTCTCTACTCTTTCTGGACCATGTGGTGGGGCGGCCATACCTTCGGCTATCGCCTCATCACGGAGGTCGCGCCGCTCCTGACGATCCTGGTCGCGTCGTACTGGCCGGCCGTCGCCAGGAGCCGGGCCGCCACCGCCGCCCTTGGGCTCGCCATCGTCCTCTCCCTTTACGTCCATTTTCTCGGAGCGATGGTCTTCCCGAGCGGATTCAACAATGGTCTCGACCAGCATCCCGAGCGGCTCTGGGACGTCCGTGACTCGGAGCTGGATTTGTCCACGCGGAAGCTCGTCCGCATCACCCTGACCTCCTCCGGCCTGGCTTCCCGGTTCGATACGGCGAAGGCCATCCCGATTCCTGCGGCCGCCTGGTGGAGGAAGGACCTCGATGACGATTCGATCCCGGGCTGGATCGACGTTCCCATCGAGGGCCAGAGGGTCTCCGGCCGGCTCGAGGCGTCGGGTTGGGCCCGGTCTCCCCGGGGACCCGTGGAAGTCCGCGCCGCGATATCGCCCGAGGGACTGGTGCCGCTCGTCGAGAGGTTCCCCCGCCCCGACATCCAGCAGGCGCTGCCGGAACTCGGCGACTGCTCGGAGGCGGGCTGGCGCATCGGGGTCGAGAAACCGGTGTCCGGAGCGCTCGAGCACATCCTGCTCCTGGAACTGCGCGCCCCCGATGGACACGTTCGCCGCCTCGGCCCGGTCCATTTCCAGTGGATCGACTGAGCGGTTTAGAACCGGACAACGACGCGTTCAGCGCCGGGAGGCTGGCGGGGTCCTGGCCGCGGCCATTCGAACCTGGATGCTCCGGCGCAGAGCAGTCTTTCCGCCGTCCCGTCCGACGAACGTGACCGTCACCGTATGGGGACCGGGCGGCAGCGCCGGGATGGCGAAACCATATCCGGCATGGGCCGAGTCGGGGAAACCGGGATGAACGTCGGAAACTCCCGGGTGCGCCTGGCCGAACAAGGCGGGAATGGACACGCCGCCATCCACGGACACGTCGACTCGCGCGATGCCCGAATCGTCCAGCGCCCATCCGAACGCGATAGCCCCGGCCTCGACGGTCTCCCCTTCCGCCGGAGTGTCGAGATAGCCGAAGGGTGGGTGGAGCGCTCTCCCGAGGAGGTCTCGATCGCGGCGGACACTGTCCGGAGCCTGCGCCACCGGCGCGGCGGCGGCGGGCCCCGAGGCGAGCCAGAAGACGAAGTCGCGCGAATCGCCGCGGGGGAAAGACCCGAGGAGGCGGATTCGTCCGTTGCGCACTCCTCGGTCCACGGCATCGGCATACGCCACGGTTGTTTCGGGGTTCATCGCTTCGGGATGGTAGACGAGCAGGCTCGCCCGCGCCCGCGCGAGGAGAGGCCAGACATCGTCGGGGATCTTCCTTCGATCGAGCGTCGCCGCCAGCTCGTCGTAGTCCCTGGGCGAAAACCCCGAGGCGCCGTTGACGAGCGGCTTCCAGTGCGCCGTGGAGCGAAACTCGTACTCCTGGTCGTACCAGTTCCCGAGCGGCCACTCGACGACCCCCCCCGGAAAGGAGACTCCCGCAAGCCACCGATACACCGGCGCCGGCTCAGGATCCACGCGGGCGACCTCGAGGGGGAAAGCCCGGTATTCGAAGCCGATCACGGCCACCGCGGCCGCGACGAAGGCGAACCGCGCACCCGCGCCCCGGAACCGGGTCACTTCCGACAGTCCCCACGCCGCCAGGACCGCGAGGCCAAGGTCGAAGAGGACGACGCCGCGCACCGGCGCGCGGATGACGTGGAAGACCGGTCCGAACGACTGGACCAGGAAGCGGTAGTAAGGGGTGTGCGTGCCGAGCGCGATCACGACTCCGGCCACGGCGATCGCCAGGAAGAGCGCCTGTCGCCTCCCGATCCGCGTCCTCCGGAGAAAGTCTCCGAGGTCGACAAACCGCGAGCGTCGAGGGAACGCGACAGAAAGCCGGAGGAGCGCAAGTAAGGTGATGGGGACGACGACCCGGCTCGGTTCCCGCACCTTGAGCGGTCCGATCGCATGGACTCCGGCGAAGGACGCGGCCCAGACGGCGAGCGAGGCGAACAACAGGACGTCAACGACCCGCGCGAGGCTCCGGCGGCGCGTCGAGAGGGGTCCCGGCTCGCCGACCTTCACGGCACTCCGTCGCCGGGCGAGGGCGACGATTGCCAGCGCGAAGGCCGCGACTCCAGGGAAGAGCTCCCCTTCCGCCTTGGCCCACTGCCTCGTCAAAGGGGCGTAGAGCTTGTTCTGGCCGCCGGCTGTCAGGAAGTCCGTCCAGACACCGGAAAAGACGCCGATCTCCTCCGTGCCTCTCTGCATTCCGTAGAGCCTCGAGGCGATCGCGTACGGCGCCAGCAGCGGCAGCACGGCGACGGCGGCGATCGCCATCGCGGCCAGGGCCCCGAAGAGACGGGGCCGGAAGGCGCTCCAGCCCGCCACGAGTCCCTCGAAGAGGAGCACGAGCGCGACGAGGAACCCGGAGAAGAGGGCGTAGTGCACGTTGCAGAGAGCGTTCCAGGCGAAGCAGACGGCGAAGCCGAAAAGGACGCGCCGCCGGCCGCCGTCGAGGTAGCGAAGCAGGAAGAGGAGCGAGAGCGCGAGGAAAGCGCCCCACTGGAACTGGATGTGCGGGATCTGCGCGATGCGCCACGGGCAGAACGCGTACACGATGCCGGCGACCGACGCGGCGAGCGGGTCTCCCGTGACGTCGCGGGCCAGCGCCCACGCGGCCATCGCGGAGAGGAACATGCCGAGCAGGAAGACGACGTTGTAAGCCGCGAGAGTCGAGACTCCGGCGGCATAGAGGGGAAAGGCGAAGAGGGCGGCGCCGAAGAGGTTCTCCGAGAACGCCAGCGCATAGCGCGCCGGGTAGAAGATGTTGGCGTCGTAGAGGCGGAGGGGATCGCGAAACGCCTGGTGATAGTCCCAATTCAGAATCCAGGCGTTCAGCTTGGCGTCCCAGATATCTCCCAGCCCGTTGGTCACGTGCGCCGCGATCGGCCAGGTAAAGACGGCGGTCGCGGCGAGGAAGAAGAGGGAGGCGAGGGCCGCGTCCCGGAGGGCGCCGCGGCGCATCAGCCGCATCAACCGGCGTCCGCGGGGCGGAGGCGGTCCTCGAGCTCCGGGGAGGAGAGCAGACAGTCCACGGTGTTCTGGGGGGGGATCCCGCTCGCGATCTCCCTCGAATAGAAGGCGAGACCTTCCTCATCCGGCTCCCGGCCCAGGATGACCTCGTAGGCCCGCCGCACGAACGCCTCGGGCTCCAGGCGTTCGTTGTCTTCGAGGAAACGGGCAGCGACCTGCCGAAGGGTCCGCCGCCCGGAGAGGATCTCCTCGACACCGGCGCGCGGGTCGAGATTCATTCGTGAGAGGAGCGCCCCGAGCGCCTCGGGCCGCCAGCCGCGGCGGCGCAACCGGACGGCGCGTGAGTCGGGCCGGCCGGGACGGCTCTCGCGGACCGCCGTCACCCAGAGATAGTGCGTTCCCTCGCCCCAGAGATCGGCAACCGAGAAGCCGAAGCGGGCGAGCTCCCGTTCGAGCTCCCCAGGCTCGTACCAGACTCCCACCCAGGTATCGGCGGCCGGGGCGTCTTTCGGCCGCGGGCGTCCGTCCACCTGGAACCGGAACACGCCCTTGCCCTTGAGAACCCGCGCCGCCTCGCGCAGGTACCGCGTCACGGCCTTCTTGGTCGGGATGTGCTGGAAGACGATGAAGGAATAGACGAAGTCGAGCGACGCGCGCTCGAAGTTGCCCAGCCGCCCGCGCGTGACGAAGACCTCGACGTTGGCGCGGCCGGCCAGTCCCTGCCGGGCGCGCGCGACCATCTCGGCCGAGATGTCCACGCCGAAGGCCCTTTCGATCCGCTCCGAGAGCGGTTTCAGGATCCGCCCCATGCCGCAGCCGATCTCCAGCGCCCGCGCCGCCGGGTCGAGGACCACGTCGTGGAGAATCAGCTGCTCCAGGTCCCGCCTTCCCGAGGCCCAGAAGACCTCGTCTGACTCGGAGTGGCCGCAGGCGATGAAGTGCCGCGCGTTCTCCCGGGCACGCCGATCCCAGTCGGAACGCATCCAGAGCCGCGGGACGAGATGTCGAAGGGAGGCGCCGATTTCCTTGCGCCAGGCCCGGACGGACATCGCCTACCGCTTCCTCTGCTGGATGGAGGCGGCGATCGTCAGCGCCTGCTGGAGGCGACGCATCCGGCGCTGCCTCTTCTGGGTCGCTTCGACCTCCGTCAGCGCCGGCTGGTCTGAGCGGATCTCCGTCAGGAGGCGGTTCGCCTCCTGGGAGAACTCCGCGAACTGGCCGGGCGCGTAGTTGCGAAACGTCCGTTCGCTGATGATGATGTAGCCGTCGGCGACGTCTCGAACCATGTTGTAGGCCGAGCCGCCGATGAAAACGCTCATCCGGGGGTGAAGTCTATTGCAGCGGCCCGCCTCCTCCGGCGCGCCCTCTCCCGAATTGAGCTACGATCGCCGCCTTCCGCGAAAGGGCTCTTATGGCATTTGCAGGCGTGGATTACATGGACTTCGATTCGCTCTTGACCGAGGACCAGCGCCTCGTTCGCGACACCGTGGGGGACTGGGTCGACAACAAGGTGCTGCCGATCATCGAGGACGCCGCCTGGGAGGGCCGGTTCCCGAAAGAGCTCATCCCCGAGATGGCGGCCATGGCCCTCTTCGGCTCGACGATCTCCGATTACGGCCTCCCGGGGCTCGACAACGTCTCCTACGGCCTCATCATGCAGGAGCTCGAAAGGGGCGACTCGGGCCTGCGCTCCTTCGTCTCCGTCCAGTCCGCCCTCGTGATGTATCCGATCTTCAGCTACGGATCGAAGGAGCAGAAGGACAGGTGGATTCCGAGGCTCGCCGCGGCTTCGGCCATCGGCTGCTTTGGCCTGACAGAGCCCGACTTCGGGTCCAACCCCGGCGGCATGCGCACCACGGCCCGCCGCGACGGCGACTCCTTCGTCTTGAACGGCGCCAAGGCCTGGATCACCAACGGCTCGATCGCCGACGTGGCGGTCGTGTGGGCGAAGCTCGACGGCGTCATCCGCGGCTTTCTCGTGGAGAAGGGCACGAAGGGATTCTCGACCTTCGAGCACAAGGGGAAGATGTCGCTCCGGGCCTCGGTGACTTCGCAGCTCGCGTTCGAAGACTGCCGCGTGCCGGCCGAGAGCATCCTGGCGGGCGTCGAGGGCCTGAAGGGGCCCCTCTCCTGCCTCACCCAGGCCCGCTACGGCATCGCGTGGGGAGCCCTCGGCAGCGCCATGGCGACGTACCAGGCAGCGCTCGATTATGCGAAGAGCCGCAAGCAGTGGATGGACCGCCCCATCGCCTCCCACCAGCTCGTGCAGGAGCGCCTGGCGTGGATGATCACCGAGATCACGAAGGGACAGCTCCTGGCGTGGCGGCTCGGCCGGATGAAGGACGCCGGGACGATGCGCCCGCACCACGTCTCGATGGCCAAGCGCAACAACGTCTGGGTGGCCCGCGAGTGCGCGAAGCTCGCGCGCGAGACACTCGGCGCCAACGGCGTGGTCAACGAGTATCCGGTCTTCCGGCACCTCGCCAACATCGAGAGCGTCTACACCTACGAGGGCACCCATGACATCCACACCCTCGTCATCGGCCAGGCCGTGACCGGCGTGGCCGCCTACAATCCGCCGATGGATTAGGACAGTCCAAGGTCCAAAGTCCAAGGTCCAAAGTAGCCGGGACCCGCCTCAAGGGCCGATCGACTGCGATCCCGGTCTAAAATAGGCGCAGCAGGTGGGAATCTCAGGCAATCTCAAGACGATGCAGCTCTCGGAGCTGCTGCAATGGCTGGCCCTGAGCCAGAAGACCGGCACCCTGCAGATCGACGGCCACGGCGTCCAGAAGCGCCTCTTCTTCCAGAACGGACGCATCAACTTCACCTCCTCCTCGGACCAGCGCGAGTACCTCGGCCAGTTTCTCGTCTCGCACGGCTACATCACGGAGGAGGAGCTCAAGAAGGCGATGGAGGTCCAGGAGGAGTCCAAGATTCTCCTCGGCCGGATCCTTCTCATGATCAACGCGATCTCCGAGACGGACCTCATCCGGCTGATGCGGCGAAAGGCAGAAGAATCGATCTACGACGTCTTCCTCTGGGAGGACGGGACCTTCGAGTTCCACGACGGAGAGCAGCCGGACATGAAGATGGTCCCGCTGTCGCTCGACCTGACGAGCGTCATCCTGGAAGGGCTCCACCGCTACGACGAGTGGAAGCGCATCCGCGATCGCGTGCCCGATGCCACGGTCGTCCCGATCCTGACCCGCCCGATCAACCTGGACACCCTCGCGGAGCGCGAGCGGCTGATCGTCCCCCAGGTCGACGGCCAGCGGTCGATCGAGGAGATCGCCCTGCAGACGCACAACGCCGAGTTCCCCGTGTCCCGTTTCGTTTTCGAATGTCTCTCCGAGGGCACGATGGTTCTGGCCCAGGCCCCGCGAAAGAAGAAGGCGGCGGCCGCCGGCGGCGGACAGGCCGACACGGACGTCGAGCACTTCCTGAAGCGCGGACAGGCCTCCCTGAAGGAGGACCCTCAGGCCGCCTACCGGATGTTCAAGGTGGCCTCGGACCTCGATCCCGCCGACGGCCGCGCCTCGGAAGCGGTGCGCGGCGCCGAGCGCGAGATCCGCTCGTCGCTCGAACGGGAGGGGGTGACCGGCGACAAGATCCCCGAGCTCGCCATCTCGGTCCCGGAGCTGACCGAGCGCACTTTCTCCCCTCACGAGGGATTCGTCCTCTCCCGCATCAACGGCCAATGGGACGTCAAATCCATCACGAAGATCTCCCCCATCAAGGAGCTGGAGGTCCTCATGATCTTCCAGCGCCTCTGGAAGGACCGCGTGATCCGCTGGAAGAAGAAGTCCAAGGTCTGAGGTCGAAGGGCGCTACCTTGGACCCTGGGCCTTGGACCTTGGACTCTTCGAAACCGCGGCGGAGCCGCGGTCGAAGAATCGGAGCGGCCATGACGCCGCCTCGCCCGCGTAATCCACGCCGATCCGCGGCGAGACGCCGATCCTGATCTTCCGTTTCGGCGGAAGGAAGATGCGGAAGCGCTCATGGCCGACCAGGTCGAGGCCGCTCGCCGAGCGCGTCACGCCGAGGGCATCGCAGAGCTTCGCGGGGCCCGAGAGGAGCCGCTCGGGGGCTCCCTCGGGCTCGGGACCTTCCGCGGCCCGCAGCAGGACCGCCTGCGGATCGCCAACGACCCGCGTGACGACGTTCGCGCAAGAGTGCATCCCGTAGACGAAGAAGACGTACAGGAGGCCGCCGTCGCCGTACATCGGCTCGACGCGCGGCGTCCTCCTCCCATTCCGGGAGTGGGCGGCGGCGTCTCCCGTTCCCAGATACGCCTCGGTCTCGACGATCCGGCCCCCGTACCAGGCGCCCCGGTAACGCCGGGCGAACCACGCCCCGATCAGGTCTCTGGCCACGAGGACCGTATCCCGCCGGTAGAAGGAGCGCGGAGCCTCCTTGAGGTCGAGCGCCCGCGGGTCGAATCGCAGGCGCCTGTCGGGAGCGGGTATCATGCGTGCGGCGAATTATGAACATCCTCGTAACGGGCGGCGCGGGATTCATCGGGTCGCACATGGCCAGGCGCCATTCGGACGACGGCCACCGCGTCTTGGTCGTGGACGACCTCTCCGCCGGCCGGCGGGAGAAGGTCCCGGAAAAGGCCCGGTTCGTCCAGGCCGACATCGCGGAGACGGACCTCGAGCCGCTCCTGCGCGAGGAGAAGATCGAGTTCGTCTCCCACCACGCGGCGCAGATCGACCTTCGCCACAGCGTGTCGGACCCGCTTCACGACGCGCGAGCCAACATCCTCGGATCGCTGAAGCTTCTCGAGGCCTGCCGGCGGTCGGGCGTGCGCCGGGTCCTCTTCTCCTCGACCGGCGGGGCACTCTACGGCGAGCCGGAGGGGGGTCGGCCGGCCCGGGAGGACCATCCGACCAACCCCGTCTCCCCCTACGGGTGCGCCAAGCTCTCGATCGAGAAGTACCTCCACTACTACCGCGTCATCCACGGCTTCGACACCCAGGTCTTCCGCTACGCGAACGTCTACGGACCGGGGCAGAACGGGACGGGCGAAGCCGGCGTCGTCGCGATCTTCGCCGAGGCGATCCTCCACGGCCGCAGGCCGAAGATCCGGGGCGACGGCGGGCAAACGCGCGACTACGTCTATGTCGGCGATCTGGTCGAGACCGCGGCCCGCGCCGCGGCGGCCGGAGGGAGCGGGACCTGGAACCTCGGGACCGGCGTCGAGACCTCTGTCAACCAACTCTTCGAGCTGATCGCGGGCGAGCTCGACTACCGCGAGCCTCCCGAGCATGTCGCCCTTCCTCCCGGAGAGCAGCGCCGCAGCGTCCTCGACGGCTCGGCCGCCCGGCGCGAGTTCGATCTGCCCCCCTGGACCCCCCTGAAGCAGGGCCTCGAGATCACCGCCGACTTCTTCCGCAAGGCGACTCCCCCTCCTCCCGGGAGAGGGCCGGTCTGAGGGCGCGGATCAATCCCTAAACTCCTTTACAGGCCGGGCGGCGCCTTCGGGAGTCCATCGGTCGAGCGCGGCGCGGAAGGAACCGGCGTCCCCTCAGTCAGGTACTTGACCACGACCACCGTCCGGTCGTCCTCCGGAGGCCGCCCCTGTGTGAACTCGCTCAACCGGTCGATGAGCGCCCGCGTGATCTCCGCCGCCGGCCTGTCGCGTATCGCGAGGAAGGCCTTCTTGAGCCGCTCGAGGCCGAACTCCTTCCCCTTCCCGTCGGTCGCCTCGATCATTCCGTCTGTGTAGAGGAGCAGCGCGTCCCCCTTCTCGAAGGAGAGGAAGCCGCGGCTGTACGCAGCGCTGCCGGAGGGCCCGAGCACCATCCCCGTCTGCCTGAGCGGCGTTGAGCCCTTCGCGTGGAAGTGGAGCGGCGGCGGATGCCCCGCGTTGACGTAGATGAAGTTGCCCTCCTCCTCGATCTCGCCGTAGAAGAGGGAGACGAACTTCGTCGTCATGCGGGACTGGTGGATGATGCGGTTCAGCCTCTCGATCGTCCGGACGATCTTGAAGTCCCGCGCGACGCCCATCCGCAGGCCCGTGTACACGTCCCGCACCTGGAGAGCCGCCGGCAGCCCGTGCCCCGACGCGTCCGCGATCGCGACGCCCCAGATCCGCTCGGAGACGGTGATGAAATCGAAGAAGTCGCCTCCGACGATTTCCGCCGGCGCCGTGAATCCCGACATCTCGAACGGCCCCGCCCGCGGCGCCCGCTTGGGGAGGATCGACATCTGGATCTGCCTCGCCTCGTTCAGCGCCGAAACGAACCTGTCCTGCCGAAGCTTCTGGTCCACCGCGTACCGCAGGATCCCGAGCGAGGCCATCAGGTCCTCGTCCGGCGCCCCCGGGTCCACCGAGAACGACAGGATGTACTGGTCTTCGCCCACCGCGATCGCCGCGAACCGGTCCGCGTCCAGCCGTTTCTCCAGCTCCGGGTCCACCCCCGGCGCCGTCAGGTCCATGACGACGACCCCGTCGTCCACGACCCTCTGCACCGGCGGATACTCGTCCGAAACGAACAGCCCGATCGGCGCCGAGCTCACCCCGCCGAAGGTCCGGGTGACCTCGTACCCCCCGTCCCGCCTCTCGTAGAGCCGCCCCCCCCGAACCCCCATGTCCTCCCGGAAGTTCTCGACGATCGCGTTCGCCGTCTGGGCGATCGTCGACCCCACGTCGGCCGACCTCTCGATCGCCTCGATCGTCTTCTCCACCTTCCGGAACAGCGACTTCCGAGGATGCGAACCCATAAAGAGCCAGCCATTTTACCCTGCTTCTACAGCCGAACAGAGTGTATTAGTGCGGCGGAACTCCGAGCGCCACGGGCCTCTACAAGCGCCAAGAAGAGCGCACAATCAACGCACCCCGAATGCAGACAGCCAACACTGAAAGCGTCTACCATGAAAAGAGGGGGCCGAGATCTGCCCGACGTTCGCGCCTTCGCTTAAGGCGTTCCTCGTCAGTTTCGCGTTGGCGCCGAACCCGCTCGACGCTATCCTGGCGTCGGTCTCTTACGCGGTTTCCACCTTTCAGACTCAACCTGAGCAGCCTGATCATTGCCACTGCTTTCCAAGCTGATCCCGAAGATCTCGTATCCTCCTAACTTGCCCGCCACGCTTCGTCAACAGGTCCCGAAGAAGAGCTTCCCCCGCAGCGGATTCAATCCACACACCCGCCCTTTTCAGCAACGGAATTGCGGCACCCAGCTCCCTCTCTGCCTCCTTGGTCCTGCCAATCTGTACCAGCAGCTCGGCGATCAACAAACCCATGTATCCTACCCAACGTCCCTGGCCACTCTCTCGATACATCTGACGACTTCCCTCGTAAAGTAGGGCGGCCTCCTGAACTCTTCCCCTCCTATTAAGGAATTCACCCATTGCCCCAGTTAGAAAGGCCAACTGCTGAGGATGGTTGAATCTGGCGAGAATGCTGTCCGCCTCCTTAAACGCTGCCATCGCATCGGCGTCCCTGTTCAGATGGTCGAGCGAATTGCCCAGCACCGTTAGCACACTGGCTCGTAGGGCCGGCTCACTGTCGATGGTAGGAGATGCTCGGGCTATGCTAAGCACGTCGCACGCTGCGCGACACTGGCCCAAATTGAGTAGTGCCCAACCATGAATCAACTGCGTCTTCACTCTCTCTCTCGGTATGGTCAATGCTGAGAGCAAGGACGGTGCAGATGTGCATACGCGATGGAAATTGCCTTTCGCGAATTCAAGATTGATCCTCTCGACGTTCACGCGCTCAATATCCGACCGCGCCGCGCACCGGTTAAACCTCGCGGCGGCGGCATCGAGCTTCCGACTAACGTCGTCCCAGTCACACAGGAGACGCGCCACCGTCCCGGCTGCTAGGCTGGCTACGCCCCGAGAGTGCTCCGTATCGTCCAAATGACCAATTCGATTGCCGGCCAGAGCATCCTCTAGGGCCACCAAGCAGGCTGAGGCGTGACGTGGCCGAAGCCCGATGGCCTTCATCAGTCCGGCACACAGGTCGCGAACCTCTGACACCGAGTACTGTCCCAGCGAAATGGCCTGAATCTGCGCAGGAAGCTGATCTGCGGTCGCGCAGATGGAGCGGTGCTGATCGGCGTCGCCGTGTTCGTAGATTCTTGCTCGAGCCTCGACGAGATCCTCAAGGCCGCCTGGTGCTGAACGCCATCCGATCTGGGCCGTCCGATGGAGAACTTCGTCGCACTCTTGAAACGGGTCATCGTCGGTGGCAAGTGCCGCAACAGACTGATAGAAATGGTCGCACTCCTTAAATGTGGCCTGACAGCGGGGCCTCTGGTCCAGCTCTTCAACGGAAGCCCAGAGGACATCCCTGAAGTCGTCATCAAGCTCAAGCTGCGCCGGAATATCGCCGCGGGTTGCAAGCATAGCGAGCAACTCTCGAGCCCGTCGAAGGGCATCCTCCCTGGATTGGCCCACAGGGATTTCGAGATCGGACGTTTCTCTTAGCCAGTCGCAAATCGCAGGAACGGAGCAGTGTTCTAGTTCGCTTTTCATTCGGGTTGCCTCCGCGAATCCTGATCGAACCATTCACCCGAGACGTCGGGAAAATCCGGCACCTCAAGAAAGTGGGCTTCTAGCCGAGCCCGCCTTGCGCCCTTCCGACGGAAGTTGACAGCGAGGTAGTCCACGGTGCTAGCCAGCCAGGCCGGCCCATTGCCTCCGGCCTTCAGTTTGACCACGGCGAGCACGAAGGCATCCTGGACGATGTCCCGAGCGTCTTCCTTCGAAAGGCCATGCCTCCAAGTCGCCCGCCGGACGAGCGGAAGGAACAGCTGTCGGTAGAACCCCTCCAACTCCGCCGCCAACCGTAGCTGCCGCACGGTCGCCCCCTTGGCCGCCCCGACGGCTCCGCCACCAACCGCCCCCCCGCGCTGCACTCTGCTGTTACCCCTTGCCTACATATTGTCATCATCCCCTAACACAATGCAGAACAATCAGTTACGACCAGGTGACCGCAATCGGGAGCGCTCAGCTTTCAATCGCATGGCTTCCGTGAGCCAGCATTCTCGGCATGTGAATCTGAGGAATCCGGGGCGTCTACTGGAGGGAAAGACGCCACCCCAAGGGCCCAGGGAGGAAGTGGAAGAGTCCGAATGGCGAAGTCTCGACGCCTTCGATTCGTTTCGAGATCCCCCAGTATTGGTCCGCGTCCCACAAGAAATCTGCCGGAGGGTCCGCCGCGAGTAAACGATGCACCTGGCGAAGCAGCTTAAGCCTCTTGCCATCATCCATCTCGCGCTGCGCGGCCTCCATCAGTCGGTCCGCTTCAGAGTTCTTGTAGGAGCCAGTATTATCGCCATTGGGTGGCGTCTGGCTCGAGTGGTATCGAGCATAGGGATCAACGTTTGGAGGACGGGAGCTGTCCGCCGTGGGAGCGGCATCATATTCCCCCGCGGCAAGGCGTTGCACGTAGGCCGCCCAATCGAGAGGCCGCAGCACCAATTCGACTCCAACCTTTCTGTAGGAGTCTTGCAGGATCTCGGCCATATTACGGTAGATGGGCGACAGTGTCGTGTAAAGAAGTTCCAACGACGCTGCTCTGTCGCCCCTTCGACGGAACCCGCCCGGGCCCATCTTGAAGCCCGCCTCCTCGAGGAGTTGCCTGCTCGCCTGCGGATCGTACCGAGGCGGCTGGACATCTGGAGCATTCTCCGGAGCGCCTGGCGGGTATGGTCCCGACACCAGGGCGGCACCTTCGGGCGGATAGAGCCGCTTCGCGATATCTGCTCGCGGCAAGGCCATCGCGAGAGCGCGCCGGACACGCACATCTGCAAGCACCGGATTGCGGCAATTCCATACCACCATCACCACCAGGAACTGCGGGACCCTTATTAGTCGGTTCCTGGATTGGAACTCAGGCGAGCTTTGCGCTGCAGGAACCTGGTCCCGCGTTACGAAGAACTCATCAAGGTCCCCGCGGGTGCCAGCCTGAAATCGCACAGCGTTGTCGGGGACGATTCGGAAGGCAATCGTAGCGAAAGGATGGACGGTGGCTGAAGCATCTGCCCTCCGCCGGAGGGTGATTGCCTGCTTCGATACCCACTTCTCCAGGCGGTACGGCCCCGTCCCGATGGGCTTGCGGTCCACGTCGGCCGCCCGGACGTAGGCGGCTGCCGAAACAACGGGCATGCTAAATCCGAGAAGCCGAGCGGCGTAGGGGCGCCGGAACAGCACGATCGCCGTTAACGCACTCGGTGTCTCGACGGATAAGACGTCGTCAAACCAGGGACGCCAGTTGACCGCCGGAACCTTCGGGTCGCGGACGCGGCCTATGGTGAAGGCGACGTCCTTGGAAGTCACCGGGGACCCGTCTTCCCACCTCGCCTTCGGATCCAGGTGCAACTCGTAGCGGAGTCCATCCGGCGATACCAGCCACGACAGCGCGAGGCCCGGCGCCGAATGCCGCCGCGCATCGATGCCAATCATCGGTCGGAAGATCAGATCCTCTACACGAAGGCCAAGTTCCTCGTTCGTCGTGGTCGGATCGAGGGTGGCCGGATCGCTGGACAGATGCCGGTTGAGAACATCGCCTGTAATGCCTGGGCTGGGGTGGGTTCGGGCACAGAACAAGCCGAGGCATGCTGTAGCGACAGTCAGAGCCACGAACCAACGCTTCATGGGGCGTTCGAAAAGGATAACACCAGAGTCGCCAAGGGTAGGCGTTCACGCCTGCCATCTCAGCATCCCGATGGAAAGCCGAGCTTGGAGGGCCCGGCGACGATACAGCGGAGGCGCCCGCCTAGGGCTTCGCCGTGAGGTGTTCCCCGAGCTCCCGAAGTGCCTTCGGATCGACCTGCCGGCGTCGGACCGACTCCTTCAGAAGTGCGACGGCGGCAAAGCCCTCTGGAACCATTTTCTGTTCCTCGATCGTTGGAAGAGCAGCCAGGATTTCCCATTCGGCTTCGCGATGCCGCGACAGCGCTATCAGAGTTTCCGCCATCAGAATCCGCAGATAAACCACGAACCCCGACATGCGCAGTTCGTCGTAATCGCCGCATGCGGCTCGGAACCACTTAACGGCGCCATCCAGCTGGCCCTGGTTCCGCAGATTCTGGGCAAGCACGGTCTTGAGATGGGCCACCGATATCGGCTGGTTGCATTTCTCGAGAAGCGGCAGCGCTTCCGAGAGCAACCCAAATGCCTGGGCCGGTTGAACCTGGATCGACGGCAGGTCGGCCAAGCTCATGAGAACCCTTGCGAAAAGTCTCTGGTCGCTCGCCAGCGCTCGGTCGATCCGAAGAGTCTCAAGCCGGGACTGCGCTTCTTCGAGTCGTCCCGTTTCTTTCAGGCAGACTGCCTCGAGAAAACGACACTTCAGAACCTCGCTCGTCATGTTCAACCTATCGAATGTTGAGATGAGAGAAGGCAGAAGCTCGAGAACATGTTCGTACTGACCCATCGTGTAGCGCAGGCCCAGCCTTGCATAGGCAACGCTCGCGAGCGATGGAGCCGGATTCAGGGTCTGCCGGAAGTTTGCGTCGGCCCTATCGAACCATCGCTCAGCATCGTCTCGGTGACCCAAGAATCGACAAGCGACCCCAGCCAAATGGGCAGTCTCCCCTAGAAAGTAATGCCGCTCGTCGAAGATTCCCACGCCTCGAGCCTCGGAGGAAATCCACCTGTACAGACGCGAAGCCTCTTCGGAAACCGTCCGAGGAGAGACTTCCTTTTGCCTGTCAAGCATTTCGCAGAGCGAGAGAATGACGTCGGAATCCGTCAGATGCTCTGCGACAAACTCCTCGGAGCGCTGCTCGACCGGCGTTTCCAGATACGTTCTTGCTGCTGCCGAAGGGTTCTTCGCCGGCAGGACCGGCCTGTTTCCCCGTTCGGGAAACCGGAGAATTCGGGCGTCCTTATGCATCGGCTCGCTGCCTGAAAGTCAACAATTCCAAGCTTCGAGAGAAGTCTCGCGCGACATCCGCCGGTTCGCGGTCTAGAAGGCGGTTGAGCTTCTCGTCCGACTCCCGAACCCCTGCGCCGATCACGTATCTTTGATACTCGCGGGCGAACTGACAGCACGCGACCAGAAGGAACGGTCTCGAGTCAAGCGCCTTGTTGTTCCCAGGCCTCATACAGAAGCGAAGAAACCAGAGATACAAGTCCTTTTCGAGCTCAGAAGCCTCGCACTCCTGTAAACCATAGTGAGTGACGAGCGCGATATGGATCAGGCCGAGTGTGTCCTGGAAAACACCCTTGACCTCTTTTTCGAAGGGATCTTCCCTGTCGCGGGAATCTGCCTCTTCCCTCTCCATTCCAAGTTCCTTTCTGGGAGTTGGAGAGGAGTATGCAGCCGGTTCGACACCCAGTCAAGCCCTATTTTTCAGAGCTAAGAAACCTCTGACAAGATGTTCAGGCTTATGGAGTTAGCCTGAGGGCGGGAATGTTCGCCTTGTTAAGCGGGGATCGGTTCGACAGTCCGGTTCACAGAACTACCCCTTTCGCCAACGGGACGCGAGCCATGTGCGCGCGCCAAAAAAGTCAATGCCGACCGGGGTTTTCACTGGTTTCCTGAGAAACCACCAGACGACAGCGCCCCTGAAAAACCGGGCGCTCCCTGCCCTGTTCAGATATTGGATTTCCCACCTAGGGCTTGAATTGAATCAAGAAAGTATTGAACACGAGAAGTCAAGTCGTGTCAAGACTTTTTTCTATTACCCTGTCCGTTGGGACAGGTCGGATCCTGCGCCGCCGAATCAGATAAGGGTACTTAAATCAGCCTGTAAGCTGTGTGGAGTCTTTGTGCCTTCGGTCGACCTGGCATTCCAACACCCTGTCCGGTGGAAGGTGGTACAGGTCGGACCTACGCCGCCGCACGCTGGAACGCTCAAATTGTGATCAATTTTGATCTTGCTTTCTCTCCTTAAGTGCGTTCCGGCGTCGGGAACCCTCGCTCCGGGGAGCATGAGCAAGTTTTGTCGAACGCGAGCCGGGACTCACGGGAGGCCTCCGCGAACGTCCCTTCGCAGCACCGAGTTGTCGCAGCACCGGCACCAGTCCGGACGGGACGGCACTTCCGCGCCAAGACCCTGCGAGAGGCGTCTGATCTCTCTAGCACCCCGTCAGGGTACTCACGGTCCTGCGACGCGGGCGAGGATCAACCGTCGGGGGAAGTCTAGCCCTCTGGCTCGCCGGTAAAGGAGGTTGACTAGGACTTGGCCTGGAGGTGCTCGCGCAGTTCGCGGAGAGCCTTGGGATCCGTCTTGCGGCGACAGACAGACTCGCGGAGAAGGGCGACGGCGGCCAAACCTTCCGGCACCATCTTCTCTTCCTCGATCGTGGGCAGGACCGAGAGGATCTCCCATTCGGCTTCCCTGTCCCTGCCGAGGGCCAGAAGAGTCTCCGCGATCACGAGGCTGATCTGGGTCACGAAGGCGCGAAATCCCAGTTCCTGATAGTCGCTTCTTGCGACTCGATACGATTCGACGGCCCTCTGAAGGCTGCCCTGGTTGCGATAGGCATCGGCGATGGACCATTTCAGCTCGCACAATGCGACGGGCCGGTTTCCTCGCATGACGACCGGAAGAGCCTTTTCATAGGTGCGCGCCGCGGTTTCGAACTCTCCGGCTGTCGCGTGATGATGCCCGATGTGCACGAGCACCTGGCCGTGAAGGGAAGGACATGCCTGAACTTCGGGGGACTGATCGAGATCCTGGAGAAGGGCGAAATGCTCCTGTCCTCTTCCTACCGCGCGGAGCGTTACCGCCTCCAGGAATCCTGTCTTCGCCTTCTCGAGGCCCATGTCGAGGGTCTTGAAACTCGACTTCAAGAAGGCACCAGCTCCAGGACCTCTTCATATCGGCCCGCCGCAAACTTGAGAGCCAGGCGCTCGAAGGCGACGCCGGAAAGACAGGAGGCGGAATCGACGACGTGGCGGAAGGCGGCATCCGACCGATCCAACCAACGCTCGGCCTCGGACAGGCTTGCCCAGGACACGGGAGGCCTTTGCCGCAATGAGAGCAGATTCTCCGAGGAAATACTCCCGCTCATCGAAAAGGCCGACCGGACTCAGAGGATTCCCAGCCCAACCGTACACGGAGGAGGCCTCAGTCAAGGCGATCGCAGGTGAACTCTCGACACGGTCTCGAAGAAGCCTGCAAACGGCCACCAAAACACCGCCGCGTGAAAGCTGTTCCTTCATCTCCTCCGAACGATCTGCACTCCGCCGTCGAAAGATACCTCCGTGCCATTTCCAACGCATCAGCCGGCGACAACGACGCCGGGCGTCGACGCAGCGGAAACTGCAAAATCCTAGCGCTATCAGACATTCTGATGCCTGAAGTTAAGAAGCTCCAGGCTCGGAGAGAAGCCGCGCGCCACGTCTGCCGGTTCACGATCCAGCAACTTACTCAACTTTTCGTCGGATTCCCGGACCCCGGCGCCAATGACGTACTTCTGGTATTCCTGCGCGAACTGGCAGCAGGCAACCAGACAGAAACGATCTCGATTCGCGCGGAGGCTCTATCCCGCCGGATGCAGAATCGAAGGAACCAGATGTAGAGGTCCTTCTCCATCTCCACCGCCTCGCCCTCCTGGAGCCCATAGTGGGTGACGAGGGCGATGTGGATCAGGCCAAGCGTCTCCTGAAAGGTCGCCCTGACCTTGTCTTCATAGAGTTCTTGCTCCTCGCTAGCGACAGGACCCGCTGTCTCCATGGCCAAATCCTTTCTGGGAGTTGTGCACACAGAGTACAGATGTCCCTGCGAGTAGTCAAGTACTTTTAATCAGACGAAGAGGCGTCGAGTAAGTACCGCTATTTAAGTTGTTTAGCTGCTAAGCGCAGCTGCCGAGCCCCTTAAGTGGGGATCGAGGTGCCGAGGCTGTTCATGTTAGCCCTCCTTCCGCCAAAGGCGCGGGCCGCATGCCCGGGCCAAAATAATCAATGCCGGCCGGTATTTTCTCGCTGTTCAGGCAGAGACCACCAGACGACGCGCCCTTGAAAAACCGGGCGCACCACGAGCCCTTTTCAGATTGTCTGGGAACCACCTAGGGCTGTATTTGTATCAACAGTATTGGACGACAGAATCACGCCGGTGTCAAGAAGAATTTCTATTACACTGGCCGAAAGTACAGGGTGGACGATATGTGGATCTTCGGGCGCTAAGGACTTGAAGATCAGCTTGTTAGGAGGTTTCGGGCCTTGCCCGCCTCTGGAGGAATCCTCTTCTACCCTGCTCCCGCGAAGAGGGTCCAATGGAATTTGCGATCCCCTCGGACGGAGCTGCCCGCACAAGAGTGAGCAATTCTGATCTTGCATTCTCATCCCGACTCTGATTCGGAGCGAGACAGAAGGCGACGCTCTGCGTCTGTAAGCTAAGCTCAGCTCACGAAAGGGAGATCGCCGCAGCCGTTGGTATTCGCGGAAGTTCTCCTCGGCGCAAGAGCCTCGAAGCTCTCCCTCACCCAGCCCTGTCCCGACGGAGTGACTACCCGTTCTTGATCAGGGCTCGGAGGAGGCGGTCCTGGTAGGCGTGGCCGCCGCTGTCCCAGACGCCGGGGCCGTTCAAGAGGATGGCGAAGGCGTAGGTCTTTCCGGAGACGGCGGTCGCGTAGCCGGCGAGGGTGGAGACGCCTCGGATCGAGCCGGTCTTGGCGGAGACCCGGTCGGCGACGTCGCGGAGGCGATGGCGAAGAGTGCCCTCGGGGTCGCCCGGAGTGGCGAGGGTGGCCTTCCAGGCCGCCGCGTTGGGGTGCGTGTTCATGGCGCGCAGAAACCGGACGACGTCGGCGGCGGAGACGCGGTTCTGCGGCGAAAGACCCGAACCGTCTCGGAGATTGAATCGGGTCGGATCGAGGCGCGAGGGACGCGAGGAACTGTTTCTCGAGCGAGACGGCGTTTTCCCACGTCCCCTTCCCCGCCTTCTCGGCGGCCAGGGTCTTGAAGGTCTGCTCCGCGTAGAAGCCCTGGCTGCGCTTGTTGATGACGGCGAGGGTGGCCATCAGGTCCGAGTCCGTCTCGGCGACGAGCGACCAGGAGGCGTCCGGCTTCACGTCCCTGTCCACGATCGGGCCGGAGAGCTCGATCCCGGCCGCCTTCAGCCGGTTCTTCAATGCCCCTCCGAAGAAGCCGGCGGGATCGTCCACGGCGATCGGCGTGGACCACCAGGCTCCACGCATGGGCACCGTTCCCGACACCGTCACGGCGTTGGAGCCGGCGGCCCGTCCGACCGCCACGCGCACGCTTCCCCGCCTCCCCACCGTGCGCGCCGAGGAGAGCGCGCGCAGTGTCCCGGACGCCGGCTCGATCGAGATCGCCGCGGGCCGGCCGGGGCGCGCTCCCGGGCGGATCTCGACCAGGACGACCCCGTCGTTGTAGGCGAGCGCGGACACGGGCGCCTGGTACCACTTCGCCTCCTGCCCGGCCGGCCACTCGGGGTGCCGGAACTCCGAGTCGAAGAAGGAGTCGTTCAGGATCAGGTCCCCGGTGACCCGCGTGACCCCGGCGGCCTTCAACCCCGCGGCCCATTTGTCGAAAACGGCGTTGTAGTCGTCGTTGTAGAAGCGGCCGGAGATGTTGGGATCTCCGCCGCCCACGACGAGCAGCGACCCGGAGAGCACCCCGTCCCGGATCTCGCCCTGGCGCCAGAAGGTCGTCTTGAACTTGTAATCGGGCCCCAGGAAGTGAAGCGCCGCGGCGGTCGAGAAGAGCTTCGTCACCGAGGCGATCGTCTCGGGGGCGTCGCGGATTGCGCGTGAAGACCCGGTCGCCCGTCTCGAGGTCCACGATCTCGATCGAGAGCCCGCTGGAGCGAGCCGGCGGGCGCCGGGCGGCGCGGTCGAGGGCCTCGTCGAGCGAGCGGGGCGGCGCCTCGGCCGCTTTGGCGCCGCGCGCCGATCGGACGCGCCTGGCCGCGGCCTGCGCGGGGAGCGTAACCAGAAGGCTGGCGATTGCAGTCAGGGCGACAAGGAATTGGGGGCGGAGCCGCACCACGAAATTATAATCGACTCTTCCCATGAGATTCGACGAAGGCACCCGGGTTTTCGAAGTGAACGTCCGGGAGCTCGCCGAGGAGGAGGGGTTTCGACGGGTCGGTTTCGACCGGGGCGAGGGATGGCGGCGCCTGGGGCTGGGCACGCAGGTCCATTCCCGGGTGCTCGCCGCGCGCCGCGAGACCTTCGCTTCGTACCGGTGCGAGGTCCATCTCCAGGCCCGAGTCCCGGTCGAGGAGTGGACGGCGGTCCTGACGGGACGGCTCGACGGGTGCCTCGAGCGGGACGCGGGCCACTGGCTGATCGAGGAGTTCAAGTCCACCGACCTCCCGTCGGAGGGAATCCGGCCGGCGGGCTACGCCTTCGAGCGCGACCGCCGGCAATTGCTGGCCTATTGCTATCTCTGGAAGCGCCTGGGACACCCGCGTGTCTCGGCGGCCCTCGTTTACGTGGACATCGGCACGGGCGAGGAGGTCTCCGTCGCGGTCCCCTACGACGAGGAGTCGGCCGGCCGCGACATCGAGCGGCGGCTCGCGGTGCTCCTGCGGGTCTGGAAGGCGCAGGCCGCCTCGCGGGCGCGCAAGGCCCGGGCCGCCGAGCGGCTCCCCTTCCCGCACACCGCGCCTCGCCCGATCCAGGAGAAGCTGATCGCCGCGGTCGGCCAGGCCGTTTCCTCCGGGGAAAACCTGATCGCCGAGGCCCCCACGGGCTCCGGCAAGACCGCCGCGGTCCTCTACCCGGCCCTGCGCGAGGGCTTGACCTCCGGCAAGCAGGTCGTGTTCCTGACGTCCAAGACCCTCCAGCAGAAGATGGCGGTTTCCGCCCTTCAGGCGATGAACGAGCGCGCCTTCTCGACCCTCCAGGTCCGCACGAAGGAGAAGATGTGCGCCAACGACAGGATCCTCTGCCACGAAGAGTTCTGCCGCTTCGCGCAAGAACTACCCGGAGAAGATGGCCCGCTCGAACATCCTCGGACGCCTGCGCGAGAGCTATCCCCATCACGACCCGGACACCGTGTTCGAGGAGGCGAGGCGCGAGGAGGTCTGCCCCTTCGAGGTCCAGCTCGAGCTGGCGCAGCGGGCCGACGCCATCGTGGCCGACTACAACTACGTCTTCGAGCCGGGTGTCGCGATGCGGCACCTGACCGGCGAGGAGCTGAAGGACGCCATCCTGCTCGTGGACGAGGCGCACAACCTGCCGGACCGCGCGCGGAAGATCTTCTCGCCGGAGCTCGTCGAGGAGGACTGGCGGGCGCTGCAGAACAGGCTCGTCCTCCAGGCCGGAGACCTCTTCGCCGACCTGGCCTCCTCCGTCGAGGACGTCCTGGGGCTCCTCGAGGCCGCAGCGGACGAGCTGCCGGAGGGGGACGCGATCGCGGAGACCCAGGCCCCGGCCGACGATCTCCACGCGCTGCGGGCCGAGTGGGAGCCGAAGCTCCTGCGCTACCTCGCCTGGAAACGGGAGATGAAGATCGCGCTCCCCGACGACCCGGTCATGGACGCGCACTTCGCGCTCCACCGCTTCGCGGCCGTCCTGAACATGTGGGGGCCGGACTTCACCTGCGTCGTCGAGCGGCGATCCGCGGGCATCCGCCTGGCGCTCGTCTGCCTCGATCCGGCGCGCGCTCTCGCCCCGCTCTTCCGCGAGGCCTCCTCGACGATCCTCCTCTCGGCCACGCTGACGCCACCGGAGGCGATCGAGCGGGTGCTCGGCCTGGAGCGCGACCGCACGTCGTCCATCTCGCTTCCTCCGCCGTTCCCTCCCGAGAACCGCAAGGTCATGATCCTCCCGCACGTGCGGACGACCTACGCCGCGCGGGAGAAGAACTACGGGCGGATCGCGAAGGTCGTCGCCGAGATGTCCGACGCCCACTCGGGCAACGATCTCGTCCTCTTCCCCTCCTACAAGTTCCTCGCGCAGGTCGCCGCCGTCATGCCGCAGACGCGGGCGCGCCTGATCGTCCAGCGCTCGGACTTTTCCGACTTCGAGCGGCAGCAGGTCCTGCTGGCGCTCGCCTCGCCTCCCGCGGAGGGAATCCTCCTTTTCGCCGTCTCGGGAGGGATGTACGCGGAGGGAGTGGACTACCCGGGCGAGCTCCTCTCCGGCGTCTTCGTCGTCTCTCCGGCCCTGCCGCAGGTCTCCTTCGAGCGGGAGCTCCTGCGGCGCTACTTCGACGAGCGGGAAGAGGCCGGCTTCGACTACGCGTATCTCCAGCCCGGCATGACGCGCGTCGTCCAGGCCGCGGGGCGACTGATCCGGAGCGAGACGGACCGCGGCGTGATCGCGCTCATCTGCCGCCGCTTCCTCGAGACCCCCTACGCCCGATACCTGCCGCGAGACTGGTACGGCGACACGCCGGAGGAGCTCGTCACCAACCGCCCCGCCGAGGAGATCCGAGAGTTCTTCGCAGACTACGGCTCCTCCTCTCCTCCTCCCGGGAAGGGTCGAGGGGCGCGGGGAATGACGCGCAAGGAGCCGGTTTGAAAGACTTCTTCAAGGACAAGAAACTGCCGCGGGTCACGGTGGACACGCTGGTGCGGGACCGGAGCGGGAGGCTGCTCCTCGTGCGGCGAGGGAGGCCGCCGTTCCGGGGAAGATGGGCACTGCCGGGCGGGTTCTGCGAATACGGGGAGACGACGGAGGAATGCGGGGCGAGGGAGACCCTGGAAGAGACCGGCGTCACGATCAAAATCGGCCGGCTGCTCGGGGTCTATTCGGATCCGAAGCGGGACCCGCGCTGGCACACGGTGACCGTGCTTTACGCGGCGCGGCCCCTGCGCGGCGAGGCGAAGGGATCAGACGACGCGGCGGAGGCCCGATGGTTCTCCAGGAGAGAGCTCCGCGGCCTCCGGTTCGCCTTCGATCACGGAACGATCATTCGCGGCCAACGGGCGCGATGACCGGAGGCGGGTCCTTCTCGGCGCGCTCGGCGCGGCGCTTCTCGAGAATGAAACGCTCCCGGGCCTCGTCGAAGGTCCGCTTGTGCCGTTCGATCAACGCGGTGGCCTGGGCGATCGTCTCGACCGGCTGAACCAGGTCGAGGTCCGGCTCGTTGATCAGGCGGCGAGGCACGACGTCGCGCCGGAGCCAGTCGAGGAGTCCCTTCCAGAGATCGCCGACGAGGACAACGGGGCGCTCCGTCAGGAATCCGACCTGCAGGAGCTGCCACACCATGAAGAGCTCGAGCGCGGTGCCGATCCCTCCCGGGAAGATCACGAAGGCCTGCGACATCCGGACGAAGTGGTGGAGGCGCGAGAAGAACGTCCGGTGCGCCGTGACGCTGTCCAGGTACGGGTTGGCCTTCTCGTAGGGAATGGCGATCGTGAGGCCGAAGGAGCGCGTCTTGCGGGTTCCGCGCGAGATTGCCGCCCCTTCGTTGGCCGCCTCCATCAGACCCGGCCCGCCTCCGGTCACGATGTCGCAGCCCATCTCGGTCAAGCGGGAGGCGAGCTCGCGGACCTCGACGTACTCCTGGTCGCCCTGCTTCAGCCTCGCGCTCCCGAAGACGGAGACGCGGTAGAAGCGAAGCTCGGCCGGAGTCAGGGCCTCGAGCTCCTCGATCGTGTCCCAGAGACGGACGATCGTCCGATCGATGATCTTCCCGACGTCCGGCTCGCGGCGGACCTTCTTCTCAGGCTTCGAGTCGTTGCCCATGAGCGTTATGAGTTTCAGATCGCCAGTCGGGGTCCCTGAAGCCGGTTCCGAGAGACGGACCTTCTCTCGATTCTCAACTCCCCCGTCAGTCGGCCGTGCGCAGGGTCGCGGCGAAGGCCCTGGCCAGCGTGCCGTCCTCGGTCACGGCCCAGACCGTGTAGCGGTAGAAGGTCCCGGGACTGGACGTCGGATCCACGAAAACGTATTGGAGCGGTTCCCCTCCGCGGTCGGACGCCGGGAGGATCTCGGGACCGGTCCGCGCGATGCGGCCGTCCGGCTGGACCTCCTCGCGGAAGATCGCCCAGCCGGCGAGGCGTTCGTGCGACGCCGTCGTCCACCAGACGCGCGGGCCGTCGGCGCCACCGGAGGCATGCGCCACGAGCCCGCTGTACGGGAAGCCCGAGAGGCTCTCGAAGGTGACCGGCATCGCGGTCAACGCGGCCGGGCCGGTGGAGCCGGCGACGAGCCAGTCGATCCGCGCCACCCCGGCCAACGCCACCGTGTGAACGGCGCCCGGAGCGAGGAAGACGACGTCCGGAGGCAGAGCCGTGTCGCGATACCGCACGACCGCGGCCGCCGGCGCGCCGGCTTCCGGCCAGGTCATCCGGAGGGCGGAGGGCGCCTCCAGGCCGGGGAGATAGCTCCGGTGGCGCAGGACGAAGGCGGAAGGACTCGAACCGTCGAGGGCTCCGGTCTGAAGATCGAGAAGCCCGATCCGCGAAGGACCGGCCTCCGCCTCGACGGACGTATAGAGCCGCGCGGCGAAGCGCAGCAGGAGTTGATCCTCTGTCCTGCCTGTGGACTCCGCGTAGGTCGCGAGGAGCAGCGGGAGCACCTCCTGCCCCGTCTCCGCGGCCCTCTCCCAGACCGCCCGCAGCGCGAAGACTCCTCCCGCCTCCCGAGCGAATTCCTCGACGTAGAGGCGTCCCAGCGCCGTGGATTGCCCGGCCAGATCCAGCGTGGGTGCCGCGGCCGCGAGAAAGGCCTCTTCGCGGTCCTGCTCCGGGCGCAGTCCGGCCGACAGGTAGTCCGCCGCCGCGGCGGTGAGGAACGTCCGGTCCGGCGCGCCGTAGGCCGAAAGCGTTGCCAGCGCGTAGAGCCGCGCCGCCTCGGACACGATCTCGCCGTCAATCATTGCCGAGCCGTCGATCTGAATCGCCGGCTCGATGAGACGCCCGCGTTCCACCGACCGCGCCGAAAGACGCCGAACGCCTCCCGCGTCCTTGCGAGCCACGAAAATCCGAAGCGGATCTCCGTCGGCGAACGGTGGCCGCCAGCCATCCCGGTCGTGAAGCTCGGTCTGGAGCGCCCTGATCTCCCGCGCGAGGGCGCCCGCCAGGGCCGGGTCTTCCGCTTCATCGGAAACCAGGATCCTCCCGCCCAGGACCGCCTGCGGGGAGTGAAAGTTGCGATAAGGGCTGTCCGTCCAGGCCCGACGCCCGGAAAGAATCTCGGACCTCTGATCGGCGGCCAGGCAGAGCGCTGCCGCCGAAGCGCAGAAGACGCTGCAGATCAGTAGCTTAGAAGCGATTCCTTCCCTCTTTTGCCGGCGCATTTTGAAACAGGATAAACGCCGGACACTCCTTCGTCAACCGTTTTACGGATCAGGAAATGCCGGCGTCGTCGAAAAAAAGCCCGGATCAGGCCTTTTCGCCGGCCGCGACGGCGGCTTCGGCCACGGCCTCGGCCGCTTCGGCGCGCGCGGAGGCGGGGTCCACGATGTCGACGACGACGACCGTGATGTTGTCCACTCCCCCCTTCTGGTTCGCCATGTCCACGAGCCTCTGACAGAGGCCCTGCGGATCTTTGACCGCCGCGGCGCTGTCGAGGATCTCCTCGTCGCTGACCATGGTGGTCAGCCCGTCGGAGCAGAAGAGATAGCGATCGCCGGGAGAGAAGATGAGTTCCTGGAGGTCCGGAGAAACCGACGGGCCGCCTCCGAGCGCCCGCGTGACGACGTTCTTCAGCGGGTGAGTCTTGGCTTCCTCTTCCGTCAGAATGCCGGCCGTCACCTGCTCGTGGACCCAGGAGTGGTCGTCCGTCAGGCGCGAGAGCTGGCCGTCGCGAAAGAGGTAGGCCCTGCTGTCGCCGACGTGGGCCAGCGAGAGGATCTTTTCGTTCAGGAGACCGGCGACCACGGTCGTCCCCATCCCCTTCAGCCACGGCTGCGCCGCGACCGCCGCCATCACTCGCTCGTTGGCCTTCTCGATCGCCACCGCGAGACGGTTGCTGTTGAAGTCGAGCTCGTGGTTGTACTTGAAGGGCCACGTGGCCTCTTCCTTCTGGCGGGTCGCCGCGATGAACTCGCCGATCGTCTCGACGGTGATCTTTGAGGCGACTTCTCCGGCCGCATGGCCGCCCATGCCGTCGGCCACGATGAAGAGCCCCTCGTTGACGTCGGAGGCGAACGCATCCTCGTTGTGCTTTCGCTTGCGGCCCACGTCTGTCAGACCGTAGGCCTTGATCGCCGCCGCGGCCATCAGTGCGTCCGCTCCTTGTCCGCCCGCTGCGCGCGGATTTCCTCGAGCGCCTTGCGGACTTCGGACGCCGACGGGTCCCAGCGCTCGGCTTCCTGGTAGGCCTTCTCGGCCTTGAAGAGCAGGCCCGCCTGACGAAAGATCGAGCCGGCGTCGGCCAGGAGCCGGGAGTTCTGCGGGTCGAGCGCCAGGGCACCCTCGAGCGCCCGCACCGCCGACCGCATGTCCCCCGAGCGGGCCGAGGCCAGTCCGAGGTAGTGGCGGGCGCGCGCGTCCCGCGGGTCCCGGTGGACGGCCAGGCGGAAGTTGCCGGCGGCGTCCGCGTAGCGTTTCTCCCGGAAAGCGGCGATGCCCTGCGAGATGTAATCCTGCGCGACAGCGTCGCCGTCACCCGGCACCCCGGGAACGTGCGTCATCGAGAGCTCGAAGTCGTAGACCTTCCGGCGCTCGGGGTCCGTCAGGACGTTGACGGCGTGAGCCAGCTCCTGGAACTTCGACTCCGCCTCTCCGCGGTGCTGCGCCGGGGCCCGGTCCGGGTGGGCCTCTCGCGCCAGTGAGCGAAATCGCTCACGGATTTCCGCTTCCGTCGCTTCTCGGCTAATGCCCAGGAGCGCGTAATAGTCGATGTCTCGGGGCATGATCTCCGAATTCGTCAGGTCTCGAGAGCTGGCCCAGAAGACTAGCATAGGAAAGAGGGCCCCGGCCGGCAACCCGGCCGCCGTGGTTTCGGGGCTCCGATGCCTATCTTCGGCGCTCCATGTAGGTTTTTCTCGCCATCGCGCGGACCGCCTCCGGGAGGTTGCGGTCCCGATAGGTATTGCGCAGGTCTCGCATCTGGAGGCGCCGGATCAGCGGCAGGGTGACATTCAGCGGCACCTTCGGGTTCTTTACGAGGGCCAGGGCGATCAGGGGGCGGCGGACCCAGTCCCTGGTCATCGCGATCTTGTTGAAGATCTCGGGCTCCAGGTGCCGCATCCCGCAGAATCCCTCGACTTCGCTGATCGTCAGGCCGCGGGCTCGCAGGACCGCGAGGCCGACCATCCGGGCCCCGTCGGCGATCAGGAGGCGCCGTTCCTCGCGTCCACCCGTCAGCGCGAGCTTGACTCTTTCGGGCACCGTCATCCCCATGATCCGGATGTAGAGCTCTTCGGCACCGGGCGGAACCTCCGGCTCCGTGGCGGCCGGCGAGGGCGCAGCGGCCGGTTCTTCCTCGAGCTCCTCGGCGTCCTGCACAGGAGAAGGGGAAGGAGAAGGAGAAACGTCTTCGACCGGAGGCTCGGGAGGAGCCGGCTTCTCCCTTCCCCTCCGCGCCTCCTGTCTGCGCGTCTCCTTTTCGAAGAACTCCTCCTTGAGCTCGTTCAAGACGCGCCGGCTGTCCGCCGTCAGCTCCGGGTTCTCGAACAGCGCGACGATCAGCGCCGGGTTGCGCAGCAGCCGGGCCTGGTTGACGACGAACGCCTCTTGCGCCGTTCCGCACACGGTGCGCGCCAGGGTCGCGAGCGTGAGGTCGGACACGCTGCGGTGCCGCACCACGCGCTCGAGCACCAGGGGGTCGTCGGTCCGGCTCGCGATGGCGTCGATCTCCGCGGGCATGGCTTCGGAGAGCAGGAGGAAGGCGGCCAGATCGTCGGGCGGGATCCGGGCGAACGTCTCGCCGGCCGCCCCGGCGATCTCCGGATCGGGGTCGCGCAGGACGAGGACGAGCGCGCGCAGCCGATCCGCCGCGTCCAGGGGCAGAGCACCCCTCGCGGCGAACCCGCGGATGTCGATCGGCGCCTGCCGGGATCGGAGGAGGGAAAGCAGATCGTCGGGACGGGTCGGGCCGGGGCTTGCCAAGGAATGGCCCGGAATCTAGCCGCGCGCGGTTGCTGCGGGCAGACGGAGGTCGCGGATCACCTGGCCTGTCCGTCCCAGGGACTCGAGGGCGTGTCCGTCGATCGTGACGCGGACGCCGCCGGCGTTGCCGAGAGTCAGGCGAAAGCCTCCCCGCGCCTCGAAGCGCCGGGTCTCGCCTCTGCGAACCAATCCCTCCAGGAGCGTTCCTCCGGACGCGTCGAGCTTCGTCCACGAGTCGGCGTCGAATTCGAGCAGAAGAGAGACGAGCCGATCGTCGGGTGCGGACGGGGGCGCGGCGGGGGGCTCCGCCTGCTGGACGGCGGGCGTGGGCTCGCTCGAGGCGGCGACGTTCTTCAGCTCGACCCGGGCCGCGCGCGCCGCCGGCTTGTCGGGCCGCGCGGCCGGCCGGCGCTCGGGCCGCGCGATCAGCCCGAGCAGCAGCAGGACCGCGGCCACGCCTCCGACGATCGTTCCCGCGGTGGCGCCGCGCCTCCGCCAGAACCGCGGCCGCGCCCGCGCGACGGAAGGAGAATCTCCCGCCGACGCTTCCGCCAGGTCGGTCAGGTACGCGCAGACTTTTTCCTCAGGCTCGATCCCGATGTGGATCGCGTACGAGCGGATGAACCCGCGAGTGAACGCGGGAGCGGGAAGCCGGGAGATGTCGCTGTCTTCGAGGGCCTTCAGGAGCCGGATGGAGATCTTCGTCGCCGCCGAGATTTCCTCGAGCGTGATCTCCCGCACGAGCCTTTCCCTGCGAAGCTCTTCACCGAAACGGAGAATGGTCCCGTGATTCATTGCGATTCTCCGCGGGTTGTAACGAAAACGAAATGCTAAACCCGCTTGCTCCGCAGCGCAAGATGTCTTTCGGCGCAGGCCTTTACCAGACGGGAAATACCGGGGGTCTCGAGGATCCCGGCGAGGTCGGCCGCGCTGGCCCGAGACAGGAGGGACAGGGCCACGGCCAGAGGAAGGGCCGGGTTTCGAAGGAGGGCGCTTCGAAGGAGCGGGCGGAGACCCCAGCGGGGGTGGGAAGCGATCGCCTCCAGGGCGGCCGGGGGCGTCTGTGGGCGGGCCGCCACATGGACGATGTCGAGCTCGGTCGCGAACCTGTTGTTCAGCACCGACTCGAGGACCCGGGCATCCCTGTCGAAACGGAGGGACAGGATCGTCCCGCGTCCCGCGCAACGGGCCAGATCCACTCTTTCCGAAAGCGCCATCTCGGGCAGCCGGCGGGCGAGATCGCGGTCGGCGGCGCGGCGCACCTCGGGGTGGACCCGGGCGTCCGCCGAGATTCGTGCCAGGTCTCTCCAGTAGAGGGTCGTCACGAGAGAGAGCGCGGCATGGCGGGGAGTGCGCGGGTGGGAGGCGAGGGCGCGCCGGACCGTGTGGAGCTTTCGGGCATTGCGGTTGCCCAGGATCTCCTCGAGGAGGGCCGCCGGCAGGTCGGGCCGCGCGAGGAGCTTGAGGAGGTCGCCTTCGGAAGACATCGAAATGCAGGTGGCCGGTGATCGGTCGTCGGTGGTCGCGGGGGACTCAGTCCCCGTCCCTAACACCTCACACCTTCCACCCGATCACCTCCCCCGCTGGCAGGCCTCGCGCAGTGAGCGGGCCAGAGTTTCGACGGCGGCCGCGCGGCCCTCGCCGGCCTGCTCGGCGGCGCGGACGAGGGCGGAGCCCACGATCACGCCGTCCGCCAGCGCGGCCGCGTGGCGCGCCGACGCCGGGGTCGCGATCCCGAATCCGACGGCGATCGGCAGGGATCGCGCCGCGCGGCGGGCCCGCCGCACCGTCCCGGCGAGGTCCGCGGGCAGGTCTCTGCGGGCGCCGGTCGTGCCCGGCCGGGAGACGACATAGAGAAACCCGCTCGACAACCTGGCCGCCGCGTTCATCCGCGAACCGGGAGAGGTTGGGGAAACGAGAAAGATCGTGTCGAGCCCCGCGGACCTGAGGGCGGGTTGGATCTGTCCGGCCTCCTCGGGCGGCAGATCGGTGACGAGCGCCGCGTCGAAGCCCGCCTCGCGCGCCTCCCGGGCCGCGCGCTCGATGCCGGGGCGCAGCAGAGGATTGAGATACGAGAACAGGACGAGCGCCATCCGTGTGGAATTCGCGACGCGGCGGGCGATCTCGAAAACTCCTGTCAGCGTCATGCCGGAAGAAAGAGCGCGCCCGGCCGATCGCTGAAGCACCGGCCCGTCGGCAATCGGATCGGAGAACGGGACACCCAGCTCCAGGACGTCCGCCCCCGCCCGTTCGAGGGCCAGCGCCAGGGAGACGGTCGAGTCCGCGTCCGGATCGCCGGCGGTCAGATAGGCGATGAACGCCGCGCGGTTCTCGAGTCGAGCCCTCTCGAAGGCGGCGGCGAGGCGGGTCATGAGCAATTGTGAGTGGTGAATTGTGAAATGTGAATCGTCCTTCGCTTCAGCATGTTTACAACTCACAATTCACAATTCACGACTTCTTCATCGGGCGGAGTCTCTCGTATTCGGCCATATCCTTGTCTCCGCGGCCGGAGAGGTTCACCAGGATCCAGGTCTTCTTCGGCATTCGCTTCGCCAGCTTGAGAGCGTAGGCGACGGCATGAGCGCTCTCCAGAGCCGGCAAGATGCCCTCCGTCGAAGAGAGGACCTCGAAGGCGTCCAGGGCCGCTTCGTCCGACACGCGTGTGTATTCGACGCGCTCGAGATCCCGGAGCCGCGCGTGCTCGGGCCCGACAGCGGGATAGTCGAGACCCGCCGAGACGGAATGGGTCGGGAGAACCTGGCCCGCCTCGTCCTGCAGGAGCATCGTGCGCGTGCCGTGCAGGACGCCGACCGACCCTCCGGAGAAGCGGGCCGCGTGATCTCCCGGACCCCGGCCGCGGCCTCCGGCCTCCACTCCGAAGAGCCGCGCCCGGGTCGAGAGGTACGCGGAGAAGAGACCGATCGCGTTGGACCCTCCGCCCACGCAGGCGACGACGGCGTGGGGATCGCGCCCCGCGAGCCGGAGGAACTGGGCTCGGGCCTCGCGTCCGATGACGGACTGAAATTCCCTGACCATCGTCGGGTAGGGATGCGGTCCGAGCGCGGAGCCGAGGACGTAGTGCGTGGTGCGGACGTTTTCCGTCCAGTCGCGCATCGCCTCGTTGATCGCGTCCTTCAAGGTCCGGGAGCCGGAGTCCACGCCGATGACTTCGGCGCCGAAGAGGCGCATGCGCGAGACGTTCGGCGCCTGCCGAGCCATGTCCACGACGCCCATGTAGACGCGGCACGGCAGGCCGAGTTTCGCCGCGGCCGCCGCCGTGGCGACCCCATGTTGTCCGGCACCCGTCTCGGCCACGACCCGGGTCTTCCCCATCCGGAGCGCGAGGAGGACCTGGCCGAGCGAGTTGTTGAGCTTGTGAGCGCCGGTGTGGAGAAGGTCCTCGCGCTTCAACGCGAAGCGCGCGCCTCCGCCGTGCGCGGTCAGCCGGTCGGCGAAGGTCAGCGGCGTCGGGCGGCCGGCGTACGTCTTGAGGAGCCCTTTCAGTTCGGCCCGGAAGGTCCGATCGCGGCGGAAGCGTTCGAAGGCGCGTTCCAGCTCCTCGAGCGGCGCCATGAGGGTCTCCGGCGCGAACCGGCCGCCGTAGGGGCCGAAGTAGCCTCGGCGAGAGCGAGGAGTCTTCAAGCGAGGCCCCTCAGCCTTCTCCTCTCCCGCGGGGAGGGGGAGTGAGAGCGTCGGCGCCGTGGACGGCGTCGAAAAAGAGCCGCATCTTCGCCTCGTCCTTGATTCCGGGGGCGGACTCGACGCCGGAGGCGACGTCGACGGCGGAGGGGTGAACGCGCGCGATCGCTTCCGCGACGTTCCCGGCGTCGAGGCCGCCGGCAAGGATGACCGGGACGGGCCAGGTCTTTCCTTCGAGAACAGCCCAGTCGAAGGTCTTTCCGGTGCCGCCGGTCCGGCCCGGCAGAGCCGTGTCGCAGAGGACCGACCGGCAGCGCGCCAGGAGATCCGGCGGAGCCGCGTCGGCGCCGTTGCCCGACACGCCGACCACGGCGATCACCGGCAGGGGCGACTGCCGCAGATCCTCCACTGTGAGCGGACGATGGATCTGAACGAGGTCGAGCCGCGCGGCCGAGACCGCCGAGCAGATTTCCGCCGGGCTCTCATGAACGAAGACGCCGACCCGGACGACGCCGGGCCGGGTGGCCCCCGCGAGCTCGCGGGACGCGGCGGCCGTCACGCGGCGAGGCGATTCGGCCGCGAAGTTGAATCCGACGTACGCGGCGCCGAGGACACACGCCAGCTCCACGTCCCGAGGACGCGTCAGGCCGCAGATCTTGACGTCGGTCATCCCTTCAGGTCCCGCAGCGCCTGTTCGGGGTCCTCGTCGCGGAGGAGGACCTCGCCGACGAGGAACGCCTCGTAGCCGGCGGCCTGGAGGCGAGCCACGTCCTCCCGGTGCCGGATTCCGCTCTCGGCGAGGCGGACCGGCCCGGGGGGGATGCTCGCGGCCATCCGCTCCACCGCGTCGAGATCCGTCGCGAAGGTCGCAAGGTCGCGGGCGTTGACTCCGAGGACGTCGGGCCGCGCCGCCATGGCCGACTCGATCTCGCCCGCCTCGTGGACTTCGACGACCGTCGCCAGGCCCCGCGCGCGGGCCCCGTTGCCCAACGCGGCCAGATTCTCGGGAGTCAGGGCGCGGGCGATCAGCAGGACGGCGTCCGCTCCGAGAGAGACGGCGAAGTCGAGCTGCCGCTCCTCGATCACGAAGTCCTTCATCAGGACCGGTAAACCCGAGATGCGCCTGGCGCGCGTCACCCATTCGGGCCTCCCGCCGAAATGGTCTTCCTCCGTCACGACCGAGATGGCGGCCGCGTGGCCGCGCCGGTAGGCGAGCGCGAAACTCTCGATCTTGCCGTCGGCCCCCTGGAGGATCTCGCCGGCGGAAGGGGAACGGTGCTTGATCTCGGCGATCACGCGGACTCCGGGCTCGCGCAGGGACGCCACGAAGCGGGACCCGTCCGCCGCCGTGACCGTCGCGGCAGAAACCGCGGAATAATCTCCGCGCTCGAGCCGCGCTCTCTTGTCCGCCAGGATTCGGTCGAGGATCGCCGTCATGGCGCCGGGGCGGCCGCCGTCCGCCGGCGGCTCTTCTCGCGCATCCGGTCGAACGTGGCGCGCGCCCCTCCGCCGTCGATCGCGGCGCGGCCTCTTTCATAACCGTCCGCCACATCCGACGCGCTCCCTTCGACCGTCAGCGCCACGGCGACGTTCAAGAGCACGGCCTCGCGGCGCGGACCGGCCTCCCCGTCCAGGAGCCTCTCGAGCATTCCGGCGTTGCCGTGGGCGTCCTCTCCGGCGAGCTCCGGCATCTCGACGCCGCGCTGCGAGAGCGTCGCGGGATCGTATTGCCAGGGGCGTGTCCACCCGTCCCGGACCTCGACGCCGGAGGCGGGCACCCCCGGAACGAGCTCGTCCAGGCCATTGGCGGCGTGGAACACCACGGCGCGCTCGGCCCCGAGCGACGCGAGGGCATCCGCGAGCAGCCGGACGAGCTCCGGCCGGCCGACCCCGATCAATTGCCGCGCCGCCCCCGCCGGATTCGCCAGCGGCCCGAGCGCGTTGAAGATCGTGCGCACGCCGAGCTCCCGCCGGACCGTGCCGAGCTCCTTCATGGCGGGGTGAAAGGCCGGCGCGAAGAGAAAGACGAGGCCGACGTCGTCCAGCACCCGCCCGGCCGTCTCGGGATCGAGGTCGATCGCAACGCCGCAGGCCGAGAGGACATCCGCCGAGCCCACCCTGGAGGAGATCGAGCGGTTGCCGTGCTTCGCGACGGAGGCGCCCGCTCCGGCCGCCACGATCGCTGCCGCGGTCGAGAGATTGAAGAGATCCCGGCCGATGCCCCCCGGACCGCACGTGTCGAGCAGCGGCGAGCGGACAGTCTCGACGCGGCGCATCCGCATCCGGAGGGCCGCGACGGCTCCGGCGATCTCCTCCGCCGTCTCTCCCCTCGTGGCGATCCCGAGCAGAAGCGCCCCCTTCTGCGCCTCGGTCGCCTTTCCGTCCATCAGGTCGAGGAAGGTCCGCTCGGCCAGGTCGCGCGGCAGAGACCTCCTCGCCGCCACGACCTTCAGGGCCTCGGCCACCGTGGGAGTCATCGCGGCGCCCTTCGCCCCAGGAAGTTCGCCAGCAGTCTTTCTCCATCCGGTGTCAGCACCGACTCGGGGTGGAACTGGACGCCGAAGACCGGGAGCGAACGGTGGGAGAGGGCCATCACGACTCCATCATCGCTCTTCGCCGTCACGATCAGCTCCGCCGGCAGTCCCTCCTCCCTCACCGCCAGGGAATGGTAGCGCGCCGCCTCGAACGGATTGGGCAGGCCCGCGAAGAGACCGGCCCCGTGGTGCGTGACGCGGGAAGCCTTCCCGTGTCGCGGCGCCGGGGCCCGCTCGACGACCCCGCCGTGGTAGGCGGCGATGGCCTGGTGGCCGAGGCAGACGCCGAGCAGCGGGATGGCCTTCGCCTCGGCGGCGGCGATCATCTCCATCGTCCGCCCGGCGTTCTCCGGTCTGCCCGGGCCGGGCGAGATCAGGATCGCGTCGGGGCGCCGAGCGACGACCTTCTTCGGGTCGAACCGGTCGTTGCGCGCGACGACGACGTCCGGATCGAGCTTCCCCACCGCCTGCACGAGGTTGTAGGTGAAGGAGTCGTAGTTGTCGACGAGGAAGATCATCTAGGAAGTTGTGAATGGTCAGTTGTGAATTGTGAATTGTGAGTCGTGAGTTGTGAATCCACCCAGTCGCGGGCGGTTTCTACCGCGCGGAAGAGGACGGCGGCCTTCGCCTCCGCTTCCCGATACTCGCGTTCGGGGATCGAATCGGAGACGATCCCGGCGCCCGCCTGGATCCGGCAGAGGCCCCGCTCGACGACGGCCATGCGGATCGCGATGGCCATGTCGAGGTTGCCAGCGGCGTCGAGATACCCGACCGCCCCTCCGTAAACTCCGCGGCGCGCCTTTTCGAGCTCGTCGATGATCTCCATCGCCCGGATCTTGGGAGCGCCCGTCAGGGTCCCGGCCGGAAAGCAGGCCGCCAGGGCGTCACAGGCGTTCTTTCTTCTGGCGAGAGTGCCACGCACCTCGGAGACGAGGTGCTGGACGTGCGAGTACTTCTCAACCGCCGCGTAGCGCGGGACCGAAACCGAGCCGATCTCGCAGACGCGCCCGAGGTCGTTGCGGGCGAGATCCACGAGCATGACGTGCTCGGCCCGCTCCTTCGGATCGGCGAGCATCTGCGCGGCGAGCGCGCGGTCCTCCGCGGCCGTCGCGCCCCTCCCCGCGGTTCCGGCGATCGGGCGCGTCTCCGCGTCGCGGCCGCGGCAGCGCACGAGCATCTCCGGCGACGCGCCGAAGATCGCCGCCTCGCGCGTCTCGAGGTAGAAGAGGTACGGCGAGGGATTGAGCATGCGCAGCGCCCGGTACACGTCGAACGGGTCCACGTCGAGCCGCCCCGACCAGCGCTGCGAAAGCACGACCTGGTAGATGTCGCCGGCCAGGATGGCCTCCTTGGCGCGGCACACCGCCTCCAGGAATTCCTCCCGGCGGAGGAGCGGCGCGAAGCCGGGATCGGCCGCGCCGCCGGCCGGGCGCCGGGCCGCTTGCTTCCTCTTCGCAACCGGCTCCGCCGGATCTTTCCGCACGAGCCGTTCGAGCGCGTCGAGGCGCCGGATCGCCGCGTCCACTTCCTTCTCCCTCGCGGCGGCCCGGACGGCGCCGATGTTGGTCAGGAGCAGAAGGCGCTGGCGCGGATGATCGAAGGCGACGGCCGCGTCGAAGAGGAGGAAGAGGCCGTCGGGAATCGCGCCCTCGCGGGAGTGCCTGTCGGGGATCTCCTCGAAGAGGCGCATCGCGTCGTAGGAGAGATAGCCCACGGCTCCGGCTGAGAGAGGCGGCAGGTCCGGACTCGGTTCGAACCCCGGGCGGACGGCGAGCCGGGAGAGCGCCTCGAGAGGGTTGCCGCGAACCGCCCGGCGCGATCCGCCGCGCTCTTCTTCCACGTCGCCGCCGCGGATCGTCAGGCGCGCCGCCGGCCCGCACCCCAGGAACGTGTAGCGGGCGATCGCCTCGCCCCCCTCGACGCTCTCGAGGAGGAAACACTCCTGGCCCGACCGGCGCATCCGGCGAAAGAGCGCGACCGGCGTCAGAGAGTCGGAGGGAAAGACCCGGGCGACCGGCACGACGCGCCTCGCCGAGGCGAGAGAGAGAAACTCCGAGCGCTCCCGCTCGCGCGGGCTCAGGGCTCGCGTCCCCGCTCCGGTCCGCCGCTTCACGAGGCGCTCCCGGGGCCGGCGAGGAGGCGCTCCACCTCTTCCAGGGTCGCGTCCTCGACGCCGAAGAGGCGCGCCTGCCGGACCGCCTGGGCCGCAAACATCCGGATCCCTTCGATGACCGGGCAGCCGGCGGCGCGGGCCGCGCGGACCGTGGACGTCGGCGAGCCGTCGCGCCGGTACACGGAGTCGAAGACGAGCGGCCGGCTTGCCAGGACCTCCGCGGGCACCGCCGGAGGGTCTACCTCCCGCGATCCGATCGGCGTGCCGTTGAAGTACAGGTCGGCTTCGCTCCTGGCGACGTCACTCCAACCCAGGGAATCGACGCCCAGCTCCGCGGCGAGCGCGTCCGCGCTCTCGTCCCGGCGGCTCGCGACCAGCACCTCGTAGCCGAGCTTTCTCGCCGCGACGACGGCGGCCCGGGCCGCGCCGCCGGCGCCGAGGATTACGGCGCTGCGCCCCTCGCCCGTGTCGTGATCGGCGAGCGGATCGAAGATCCCGTCCACGTCGGTATTCTCCGCTCGCCACCGCCCGCGGGAAAGCAGGAGCGTGTTCGCCGCGCCAGTCGCCCGCGCGTCCGCCGACGGAACGGCCGTCGCGGCGGCCCCCTGCTTCCAGGGCCGCGTCACGGAGAAGCCGCGGAAGGGGGGATCGAATTCGAGCTCCTGGGGCTTCGCGCGGTCGAAGTCCGCGACGGGCAGCGGCAGGTAGAGGTACGGCAGACCCCGCGCCCGAAAGAGTGCGTTGTGGAGAAACGGAGAGAGCGATTCCGAGACGTCCGCCCCGACGATGCCGAAAAGCGCCTCGATCGGACGAGGCCGGGCGGTCCCATAGATCTCCAGGAGATCGGCCAGGGCAACCTGCCCGGACGCCGTCCCTCGCTCGACCGAGCCGTAGACGAGCGACGCCCCGAAGAGAGCCGAGAGGACGCGGCCCGGGGCGCTCGCAAGCCCCATCGGGAACACGGACACCAACGAACCGGCTTGCCGCTTCTGTATCGCCGCGATCGCGAGGCTCGCCGGCAGGTCGGCGGCGCCGGCCACGAGCTTGACGGCGCCTGATCCGGTCGCGCGCATGGAGTCGAGCAGGGCCTCCCAGTCCTCCGGCAGGCCGAAGGGAGAGTGGCGGGAGACGACGACGCGTCGCCTCTCGGAAAAGCCCTCCGCTCGCGCGAGCAGGCCGCTCGAGTGCTCGACGTCCACCGTCGCGCCGGCATCATAAGCCGCGGCGACGATCCGGCGGTATTCCTCCGCGGAGCCCTCGAAGCCTCCTCCCTCCCGCGCGGTCCGGCACGTCACGATCGCCGTCCGCGCGTCGAGGGCAAGCAGCGCCGGCGCCGGAAGGGCCTCCCGCGCCAGGTCCACGCGGTACTCAATCGCCGTCGCGCCCGCGGGAACGAGCGACACGAGACGCCGGGCATCCGCCAGGTCGCGCGGAGCGAGCGAGGCCACCTGAGCCGGAATTCGAAGAACTCTCTCGTCCAAAACAAAACCCCCGAGCCCTCTCCGGGTCGGGGGTTCCCATTCCGAGTTGCCTGGTCCGCCCCGCCCACGTTCATCGGCAGGGCAAGCGTTGCCCTACCGGTTCACCTCGTTACGCCATCCATTCCCCGCGGTGCGGCGCGCCATCGTCATGAGGGCAAAACCCTATGCCGGCATTGCCGCGGTGTCAAGAGCGGGGCCGCGGAGCGACCGTCGGGCGCGCCTTGGCGGGAGTCGGCGTCGGCCGCGGAGCCCGCACCTCGAAGGAGAGCGGCAGCACCATGGGGGGAGAGCCTCCATCGTCGATCGGGCCCTTGAACCTGACGATCATGGCGGCACCGCGCGCCTGATACTCGTAGGACGATCCCGGACAGACTCTGGAGTCGAGATCGGAGAACTTCTCCGGCCATCGCCCTTCCCGCGACGCGGCTTTCTCCTGCCGGATTTCCAGGATCTTCGCCGTCAGTTCGCGGTCCACGAGCAAGCGTCCCGTCCGCCGAATCGCGCTGGTCAGGGTCGGCAAGGCGGCGGCGAACATCCTCTTCGGTCCCGGGTCCCGTTTCTCTTCCTGCCCCCGATCCAACTCCGCCCGCGCCGGCTGCCAGATCTCCTCGTAGGACAGCTTCGACACTTCGCAGGGCGAGAGTTTCCGCAGCGGCTCGATCACCGCGAACCAGGCGCGGTCGTAGGCTTTCCGACTGCCCTCTTCTTCATCGCCATGCCGCGCGGCGCGATGATCTGCCTCGAAGGTATCCAGCATTCCAAGCCAGGGGCCGACATCCGTCATGCGGTCGATCCATTGGACCGGAGGTTCGCTCAACTTCCGAACCGCGCCCGCGTGGTACCGGCTCATGGAGACGGCGATCAATTGGGACGTCAAATCGCCGCGATCGAAGAAGGCACGGGAGAGCGACCACGAGGCGTCCAGCAGCTCCCCCGCCTGGACGTGCCGGCCTCCGCGCTCCTCCACGAGCGCGGAGGCCGTGAGGATCTTGGCGAGCTTCACCACCGGCAATAGCACGTCCAGATCGGGTCGCCGCCCCCAATCCCACTCGGGGACGTCCCGTTCGAGGAGCGCGACCACGCGCCAGAGGGTCGGCTGGCGTTTCTCAAGGAAGCTCCGAAAATTCGCCGGGGCCGGAGCGATCGTGTCGTCGGCGCCCCGGAGCTGCGCGTCCAGCCACGACGCGAATCCCGCCAGCTCGTAGGCCTCGCGGTCTTCCCGCGTGGGGTGCTCCGCCGAGGGATCCTTGCGATGGGGATCGAGGCCGAGCGCCAGGACGAGCGATTCCAGCTCCTCGGCGGCCGCGTTCTTTTTCGAAAGAGCGATGCGGCTCTCGAGATTCTCGGCCGGTTTCTCCTGCCTCGCGGGCGCAGCGGTGCAGACGAGCATCGCCGCGATGCCCGGGGAGAGAAGGGCCAGGGTGCGCGCAGCGGTCATCGTTCAGCCGGACTCCGGAAGAGTGTGGACGATCTTGCGGCGCTTGTCGAATGTCACGAAAGTCCTGACCCCGCATCGGCGGGCGAGCGCCACCGTCTTCTCGTAGCCCCAGCCCACTTCGGCCGGGGCGTGGGAATCGGAGGAGAACGTCACCGGGATTCCCGCGGCGACGATCCGCTCGAGAAGCCGATCCTCGGGATATGCCTCAGCGACCGGCTTGCGCAGGCCCGCCGAGGAGATCTCGACGGCGCAGCCGCCCTCGGCCGCCGCCGCGATCGCTTCGTTCTCGGCCGCCTCCCGGGGAGAGGCGGGGCGCCTGCCGAACTTCTTGGGGAGGTCGAAGTGCGTCAGCACGTCGAAGTGGCCGCTGCGCGCGGCCTTCGCGAGGAGACGGTAGTACTCGTCGTAGAGGTAGTCCGTCCCTTCCTTCTCGAACCGCGCGGCCGAGCCCGGTGCGTCGATCCAATCCCCCGCGACGAAGTGGACGGAGCCCAGGACGAGGTCCCAGGGCGCGCGCGCGAGCCAGTCGGCCAGGGCCGCCTCGTGCCCTTCCGCGTAGTCCGCTTCGAGGCCGAGCCTCACGGCGATCCTCCCGCGGAATTCCTCGCGCAGCGCGAGGACCTCGGCGATGTACTCGTCGAACTGCTCCTCGAGCATGGCGAGCTTCGGGTCGCGGTTCTCCGGCGGGAGAAAGTAGAGCGGGATGTGATCCGTGAAACCGATTTCCGAGAGCCCCCGCTCGATCGCCCGCAGGACGAAGTCCCGCGAATCGCCTCCCGCATGTCCGCAGCGGTACGTGTGGACGTGGTAGTCGGGGAGGCCGGCCGGGAGCAGATTCTTCGTCGCGGAGCCTGTCCCGATCATCGATGTTGCCTACTCCTCCCGGAACGAAAGCAGATTCCTCGCGGAGCCTGTCCCGAGCGGACGGTGCGACTCGAAGCAGCGAGAGTAGATCCCTCGCTTCGCTCGGGATGACAGGGAGGGGCGAGGGGCTCGGAATGACATGCGAAACGGAGGGGCTCCTCAGAATGACAACAAGTCGCTTCGCTCCTCAGAATGCCAGCAGGAAGTTCACGCCTTCTTCCAGCGTGTGCCGGAGGGACCGTCCTCGAGAAGGATGCCGGAGGCCGCCAGCTCCACGCGGATGCGGTCCGCCTCGGCGAAATCGCGGCGCTTGCGCGCGGCGTTGCGGGCCTCGATCCTCGCCTCGATCTCGGCCGGAAGAACCTCCGGAGCGGCCGGCAGGACGCCGAGCACCCTGTCCGCCGAACGGATCGCGTCGAGGGCGGAGCCCGCGCCCTCGGCGTCGAGCGAGCCCTCATCCAGGGCGACGTTGACGTCGCGCAGGTAGGGGAAGAGAGCGCCGAGGGCCTCGGAGGTGTTCAGATCGTCGTCCATGGCGGCGGTGAAATCCGTCAGGAATTTCTCGCCGCGCCCCTTCGCGTCGAAGGCGCCCGGCTTCTTCGCGCCCGAGGCGGACACCTCGCCGATGCGGGCGGCGGCGGAGCGGATCCGCTCCACGGCGGCCGCGGCTCCCGCCAGCGCTTCCCAGGTGAAGTTCAGCTTCCGGCGGTACGGGACAGAGAGGAAGAGATACCGCACCGCCGCCGGATCGTCGCGCCGCGCGAGGACGTTGTCGAGCGTGTAGAAGTTCCCCTTCGATTTCGACATCTTCTCCCCGTCCACGACCAGGTGCTCGGCGTGGAGCCAGATCTCGACGAAGGGCTCCCCCGTCGCGGCTTCGCTCTGCGCGATCTCGTTCTCGTGGTGCGGGAAGATGTTGTCCACGGCGCCGGTGTGGATGTCGAAATGCGGCCCGAGGTACTTCATGCTCATCGCCGAGCACTCGATGTGCCATCCGGGGCGGCCGGCGCCGAAGGGGGAAGGCCACGAGGGCTCGCCCGGCTTTGCGCCCTTCCAGAGCGCGAAATCCTTGACATCCTCTTTCTCGTACTCGTCCTCCGCGACGCGCTCGCCGCGGCGCGTCTGCGTCAGATCGATCCGCGAGAGCTTGCCGTAGTCCGGAAACGTCGCGATGCGGAAGTAGACCGAACCTTCCGAGTCGTAGGTGTGTCCCCTCTCCCGCAGCTTCTCGATCAGGGCGATCATCTCGGGCACGTGGTCGGTCGCCTTCGGATATTTCTCGGCCGGCCGGACGTTCAGCCGGCGGATGTCGCGGAAGAAGGCTTCCTCGTATTTCGCCGTGAACTGCGGGAGGGAGACCCCTTCTTCGTGCGCGCCGCGGATCGTCTTGTCGTCCACGTCGGTCAGGTTCATGATCTGCGTCACGCGGTACCCCTTCGCGAGCAGGTGCCGGCGCAGGACGTCCTCGAAGAGGAACGTGCGCAGGTTCCCGATGTGGGCCACGTTGTAGACCGTGGGTCCGCACGTGTAGAGGCGGACATGCCCCGTCTCGAGCGGCGCGAGGTCGCTCTGCCGCCGGCCAAGCGTGTTGTAGAGCTTCACCGCGGTCACCATCCCGCCTTGCGCCTGGAGCGCTCGATCTTCTTCCAGGTCAGCTCGCGCTTCAAGCCCCTCAGGCGATGGGGAAAGAGAAGGGCGTTCAAGTGATCGATCTCGTGGGAGAGCGCGCGGGCCAGGAGGTCCGTTCCCTCGATTTCCCGCACAACTCCGGAGGCGTCGGCCGCGCGCACGCGGACACGGTGCGGGCGGATCACCCGCTCGCAGACGTCCGGGATCGAGAGGCAGCCCTCTTCCTCCTTCTGCTCGCCCGAGGACCCGATCACCTCGGGGTTGACGAGGACGAGGACGCCGTTGGGATCCGCTCCCACCGAAAGGTCGACGATCGCGAGGCGGAGATTCACTCCGATCTGCGGCGCGGCCAGGCCGATGCCGGGAGCCGCGTGACACGTCTCGATCATGTCGTAGAGAAGCGCGGCGAAATCCGGAGCGGCCGGATCCGCCGGGACGTTCTCGGCGAGCAGACGCTCGTCCCCGTACCGGATGACGTCGCGGATCATCCTGGAAGGATGTTCTGAGCCGGAATTCGAGAATCGAGAATCGGGCGTTGGGCCATGTCCTCGACACTCTTCAGAGTGTCTCCCGGATGGGACAGGGCGGCTTCGAAGGACGCGCCGGGCGAAATCATAAGTCCTTTACTTAGAACACATTCTTTCCTCGCGCGCAAGGCATCTGCGTGGCACGGGGCTCGCTCCCTGTTCGACTCGGAGGAAGACGGAGATGAAGATCAAACGAGGCTTCGGAGGCCTGGCGGCCGCGATCGGCCTGCTGTTCGCCGCGGCGACGGCCTCGGGCGAGGAGGCCGCGCCCCGCGGCGCCTACTCCTACATCCGGACGATGACAGGCGAAGCCACGGTCGCCACTCGGTGGAACGGCGACGTCGAGGCTCGCCGCAACATGCCCATCTCCGTGGGCGACGAGATCTCCGTTTCGCAGGGAGGAAGGGTCGAGATCGGAATGGCCGACGGCAACGCCCTCTACCTCGGAGGCGGCAGCCGCGCCTCTTTCGATTCTCTCTCCGACCAGGAGGGGGAGGACGATTCGTTCTCCGCGATCCGGCTCTCCGACGGCGACGCGGTCCTCGCGGCGATGGGCTCGAACGAAGGGGAGATCCCCCGCATCGACACCGACGACGCGACAGTCTACCTTTCGGCCGGCGCTCGCGTCAGGGTCAACAGCGACCCGCGGCGCGGCACCGTGGTCGTCGGCCGCGCCGGAACGGCGCAGGTCAAGACGCGCATCGGCACCTACACTGTCAAGGCCGGGCAATTCCTGCTGGTGCATCCCGGCGAGGAGGCCGAGACGGGACGCGGCACCTACTCCCGCGACCGCTTCGATCTCTGGGTGGCGGACCGTCTCGAGACCGCGGACGAATCGCGCAGCGCGTCGGCCCGGTACGTCGGCGACCAGTACGCCGGCGACGTCTCCGCGCTCGACGGATACGGAGACTGGCAATATGACTCTTCTTACGGCGGGGACGTCTGGTCTCCCAGGGTCGACACCGGATGGAGCCCCTATTCGTACGGCTCCTGGTACTACACGCCGGCCGGACTCACTTGGTGGTCCTCCGATCCGTGGGGCTGGTACCCCTTCCACTACGGCAACTGGTTCTTTGCGCGCAACCGCTGGTGCTGGGCTCCCGCGCAGGTCTACTCGCCGGCCTGGGTCTACTGGGCCTACGCGCCCGGCTACGTGGGGTGGTGCCCGACCGGCTATTACTCCTTCTTCTCCCCGTGGTGGGACACCTATTACCGGCACTGGGGCTTCCCGTCCCGGACGAACCTCTACTTCTCGCTCCACGGCACGTTCGCGACCCGCCACGTGGACTTCCGCGGGTGGAACTTCACCGGCGCTGGAACGTTCGGCGCGCCCCGGGCTCGGATGAACGTGGTCCCGGGCTCGCGGATAGCGGCTCGGCTGGGCTCGCAGGTCGCCATCTCGTCGCGGCCGATCGTGGTCAACCCTCGGGAGGGGGGCGTGCGCGAGGCGATCCGCACCTACGTCCGGGAAGCTCCTCGCACGATCGAGCGGACGTCGGGCCCCGATTCGAATCGTCTGGCGCCGGTGCTGGCGCGCGAACGCGCGCTTCCGGCCGATACCGTGGCGGCCTTGCGCGAGCGCGCCGTTGTCGCGGAGCGCGGGCGTCTGGCGGGGCCGACGGCGGCGGAGATCGTGCCGCGGGTCGAGCGTTCGCGTGCCCTCCCGCCGGCGGTCGCGGGCCGGGAGCCGGCCGTCGCGGATCGCTGGCGGACACTCGAGCGCGGCGGCAGCGGCGGCGCGATCGCCCGCGAGCGGGCCCCGGTCGCCGGCGCCGGGCAGTCCGAGGCGCGGGTCGTTCCGCGTTCCGGACCGGAAGACTCCTGGCGGGCTCGCGGCAACGCGGGCGCCGGCGAGACCAGGGAAATCGGATCCCGAGAGCGGGGCGTCGCTCCGGAACGGCAGACCGAGATGTCGCGCACCGACCGCTCGGCGGCGCCGCAGCCGGTCGCTCCGCGCGAATCCTGGCGTTCGCGGCCGGAAGTCCCCCCCGCGCGCCGCGTGATCGAAGGCGCCGTCCCGGAGCGCCGGGCGCCCGAAGGCCGTGTGCAAACGCCGCCACGGGGCGCGGAGGTCCCCTCGGGTCGGGATTGGCGGACCCGGGAGATCCCGCGCGGCCACGAACTGCGCACGGAACCGATCCCGCGGGAGCGGATCGAGCGACCGCCGGTCTCGTCGCCTCCTCCGCCGAGAATCGAGCGTCCCGCGGTCTCCTTGCCTCCCCCCGCCCGGGTCGAGCGCGCTCCCGCGCCCCAGGCTCCGCCGCCGGCACCCCGTTCCGAGGTCCGGCGCGAGTCGCCCCGCGAGCGCCCGGCGCCGGCTCCGCGCGCCGAGCGGGAACGTCCCCACTGATCCAGCGCCCAGTCCGAGATCTCCTTACTCCTCCTTCTGCCGCGCCCACGGGCGCGGCCTTTTTTTTAACGTGGTTACAATGCCCGCCAAGCCATGAGTCGGAGAACGCTGGCCCTCGCGGGCAACGCCCTGTTCGTCTTCTATTGCACCGCGGTGGGCGTTTACCTTCTCTTGCGTCCCTGGTCGTCGCGGCACATCGGGTTCCCCTCATCCGGTTTCTTCCGCGGTTTCGTCTCGGGGCTCGGGCTCGTCCACCTGGCGGCCGGCTGGAGCGACCTGCGGGTGCTCTCGCGCGAGCTCGGCCCTCCTCCCTCGGAACCGGGATGAAGGCGCTCTACGTGACGGACCGCGGCTCAGCGGGCGACTCGCGTCTGAAGGACACGCTGGCGGCGCTCTCGGACGCGCCGAACCTCACGGTGGAGCTCCGCGAAAAAGACACGGCGGACCGGGAATGCCTCGGATGGGCCCGGCTCGCGCGCGCCGCCCTGGGAGCCGGAGTTGGTCTCTTCGTCAATCGCCGCTTCGACATCGCGCTCGCCGCCGGCGCCGACGGGGTTCACCTGCCGGCGTCCGGCCTGCCGGTCCCGCGGGTCCGGGCCGCGACGCCCCGGGGATTCCGGGTCGGAGTCTCGACTCACTCCCCGGGAGAAGCCGCCGCCCGCATCGGGGAGGGCGCCGATCTCGTCCTCATCGGGCCCGTCTTCGACACTCCTTCCAAGCGCGCCTACGGTCCGCCGCTCGGGGAAGAGTCGCTCGGCGAGCTTCCGCCGCTCGGCACCCATGCCTGCGAGGTCTTCGCGATCGGAGGGATCAGCGAGGCGAACCTCGAGAGGCTCGACCCGTACAGGGACCGCATCGCGGGCGTCGCCGGCGTTCGCCTCTTCCAGGACGCGCCGGACCCGCGCGCGGTTCTCGAGAGGATCGTTCGCCGATGAAACCGATGGCGACTTTCGAGGAGCGCCTCCCCCTCGTCCTGCGGCGCCTGGCCGGACCGGTTCTCCTGGCCTTCCTCGTGCTCGGCGGCGTCGCCCTCCTCTCCGCGCTGGGAATCCCCACGATCGACGTCCGTCAGAACAGGAACTACGGGGCGCTCGCGGTCGGGATTGCCTGGGCCCTGGTCGTCACGCGCCTCATCGACTATCTCCTCTTCGACGTCGCGTTCCGCCTCCGCCGAAGGGCGGCGGCCCCGGCGCTCCTGCGGCAGCTCGTCGGGCTCCTCGTCCTGGGCATCTGCGTCGCGGCTCTCTTCAAGCTGATCCTCCCCGGCGTGAGTCTCGGCGCGGTGCTCACGACCTCGGCGATCATCACGGCCGTCATCGGGCTCGCCCTCCAGGACACCCTCGGGAACCTCTTCGCCGGCCTGGCCCTGCACCTGGAGAAGACGGTCCAGGTCGGCGACATGATCCGCTACGGCGAGACCTACGGGACCGTCGAGGAGCTTTCCTGGAGGGCGATCAAGCTGCGCACCGTCGAGGGGAATCTGCTCCTGCTTCCCAACAGCGTGGCGGGGCGGGAGAAACTGGAGATCTACCCGCGCCCCGGGAGCCCGATCGCCCGGATCCTGACCGTGGGCCTGGAGTACGACGCGTCGCCGGAGCGGGCCCGAGAGGTGCTGCGCGGCGCCGCCGCGGGGGTCGCCGGCCTGGCCGCGCAGCCCCAGCCCGTCGCCTACGTCAAGAGCTTCGATGCCTACGCGGTCACCTACGAGCTGCGCTACTGGCTGGAGGACTATGCGCGCTATCTGGAGGTGGATTCCGAGGTGCACGAGCGGGTCTGGTACGCGCTCTCCCGGGCCGGCCTTCCCATCGCCTATCCGGTCATCCGCCAGCACCAGTACAGGGCGCCGAGCCTCGAGATCCCCGACCGCCGCCCCGCCATCACGACCGCGATCGAAGGGGCGGCGCTCTTCGCCAGGCTTCCGCCCGATCAGCGCCAGCGCCTCGTCGACAACTCCCGCGAGCGGCGCTATGCGCCTGGCGAGACGATCGTGCGGGAAGGCGAGCGCAGCTCCTCTATGTTCCTGATCGAGACCGGGCGTGTCGCCGTCTCGATCCACGGGGCCACGGGAGCCAACCGCGACCTGACGGTTCTCGACGCGGGCGCCGCGTTCGGAGAGATCAGCCTCCTGACAGGCGAGCCGAGGACGGCGACGGTCCGGGCCGTCAGCGAGACGACGCTCGTCGAGATCGAGAAGGGATCGCTCGCCCCGATCCTGCGGGAGTACCCCCAACTCGTTCAGGAGCTCGAGGCCACCATGGAAGAGCGCCGGCGCCATGCCGCGGGGGAGTTCGACGCGAGCCGCGGGGACCAGGGAAGAACGGAGGAGCCTCTGCCGCTCGCCGAGCGCATCGCCCGTTTCTTCGGCCTGTGAAGGCCCTCCTCCTGGGGCTCGACCTGACGGAGGTGTCCCGCGTCGCGGAGATCCTGGAGCGGTGGGGCGAGCGCTTCCTCGGCCGCGTCTTCCTTCCGGGCGAGGTCCTGCGTCGGCGCCGCCATCCCCGCGCCTTCGCCGAGCACGTGGCGGGACGGTTCGCCGCCAAGGAAGCGGCGATGAAGGCGCTCGGCACCGGCTTTCGCGGCGTGGCCTTCAAGGAGATCCTCGTGGGCCGCGAAGGAAGCGGCAAGCCGACACTCGAATTCCGCGGCCGGGCGCTGGCGCGCGCCCGCGCGCTCCATGTCCGCGCCGCCGAGGTCTCCATCACGCACACGGGGACCATGGCCGCCGCGGTCGTCGTTCTGCTCACGCAGGAGGGTCCAAGCTCCAAGGTCCAAGGTCCAAAGTAGCCGAGGCCCGGGCACATGGTCGTCCTCCGTTGGACTTTGGACTTTGGACTTTGGACTCTGTAATCTCCCTCCGGCGCGATGAGCACTCCCGGCGATTACAAGGCGACGTTGAACCTGCCCAAGACCGGCTTTCCCATGAAAGCCGATCTGCCGCGCAGAGAGCCCGCGCAGCTCGCCGCCTGGGACGCCATGGACCTCGAGCGAGCGATCCGCGAGGCCCGAGCGGGGCGGCCCCGGTTCATCATGCACGACGGTCCCCCCTACGCCAACGGCAACATCCACATCGGCCACGTCATGAACAAGGTCCTGAAGGACCTCGTCGTCCGGAGCCGGACGATGATGGGATTCGATGCGCCCTACGTCCCCGGCTTCGACTGCCACGGCCTTCCCATCGAGAAGCAGGTGGACAAGAAACTCGGCTCGAAGAAGCGGGAAATGGACACGGTCGCGATCCGCAGGGCCTGCCGGGAATACGCGGCCGACTTCATCAGGATCCAGAGCGCGGAGTTCCGGCGGCTCGGGGTCGGAGGCCTGTGGGACCGGCGCTACGCGACGATGGATTTCGCCTACGAGGCCACGATCGCCCGGGCCTTCGGAGAGTTCTACGGGAAGAAGCTCGTCTACCAGGCCCTGAAGTCCGTGCGCTGGTGTTTCACGGACCAGACCGCGCTCGCCGAAGCGGAGCTCGAATACGAGGAGCGGACCGACCCGGCGATCACGGTCGCGATGCCTTTCGAGGATTCGCGCGCCGTTCTCGACCGGTTCCAGGGAATCGCTCCGGGCAGGCTCGGCACGCCCGTCTCGGCGCTCGTCTGGACGACGACTCCCTGGACGATCCCTTCGAACGTCGCGATCGCGATTCACCCCGAGACCGAGTACACGCTCCTGGAGCATGCCGGACGCTTCTACCTCGTGGCGCAGCCGCTCGCCGCCTCCGTGGCGGCGGCCCTCCAGTGGGAGCCCGCCGTCACCGGCCGGGTGAAGGGCTCCGACCTCGTGGGCCTTCGCTACCGGCATCCCCTCTCCGGCCCGATGCGCGGGGAGCTCACGCCGGAGGAGGAAGCCGCCTCCTTCCGGCTGGTGGCGGCGGATTACGTGACGATGGACGCGGGCACCGGCCTCGTTCACACGGCGCCCGGACACGGAGAGGACGACTTCCTCACGGGATCGCGCGAGGGCCTCCCCATCCTCTCCCCCGTCGACGAGGCGGGGCGATTCACGTCCGCCGCGAAATACCGGGGCAAGAAGGTCCTCGATGCCAACGCCGAGATCGTCGAAGACCTGCGCGAAGCGGGCGCGCTCGCCGGCCTCGACCAGAACTTCCGTCACGAGTACCCGCACTGCTGGCGGTGCAAGAAGCCGGTCATCTTCCGCGCCACGGTCCAGTGGTTCGTGCGCCTGGACGACCCCGTGACGGACGTCCGGTCGGCCGCCCTCGACGCGATCCGCCGCGTGCGCTGGCTCCCGGCGTGGGGAGAGCAGCGCATCTCGGGGATGGTCGAGAGCCGCCGCGAGTGGGTCATCTCCCGGCAGCGGCGCTGGGGCTCGCCGATCACGCTCCTCTACGCGGTCCGCGACGGGGAGCGCGCGGCGACCTACCCGTGGGCCGACTCGCCGCAGGAGCAGCGGAAGTTCTTCGACAACGTCGCCGCGATCTTCCGGCGCGAGGGGGGCGACGCCTGGTACGCCCGGCCTGCGGAGGATTTCCTCCCGGAAGGCGCGGACCTCCGCGGCTTCGCGCAATTCCAGAAGGAGACCGACATCCTGGACGTCTGGTTCGATTCCGGGGTCTCGCACCTGGCGGTCCTGCGGTCGGGAGAGTGGCCGGAATTGACGCGCCGGGACGGCGGGCCTCCCGCCGATCTGTACATCGAGGGGCACGACCAGCACCGCGGATGGTTCCAGTCCTCCCTCCTGACGTCGGTGGCGCTCTTCGGAGAGGCGCCCTACCGCGGGATCATCACTCACGGTTTCGTCCTCGACGTCCAGGCGCGGAAGATGTCGAAGTCTCTCGGCAACATCCTGGCGCCCCAGGACCTCATCTCGAAATACGGCGCCGACATCCTGCGCCTCTGGGTCGCGAGTCTCGATTACCGCGACGACGACCCGATCTCCGACGAGATCCTGGCCCGCTGCGCGGAGGCCTACCGTAAGGTCCGCAACACGGCCCGCTACCTCCTCTCGAACCTGTACGACTTCGACCCCTCCCGGGACTCGGTCGCGGTGGCCGATCTCCTGCCGCTCGACCGCTGGATCCTGGGGGAGGCCCGGGACCTGGCGGCGCGGATCCGGGAAGCCTACGAGACCTACCAGTTCCACGTCGTCTACCACTCCCTCGTCAACTTCTGCGCCACGACGCTCTCCGCCTTCTACCTCGACATCGTGAAGGACCGCCTGTACGCCTCGGCCCCCGCGTCGCCGGAGCGGCGTTCGGCCCAGACGGTCATGGACCGGATCGCCCGCGCCCTCGCGACGCTCGCGGCCCCGGTGCTCCCCTTCACTTCCGAGGAGATCTGGGCCTGGCTCCCGGCGCCGAAGGAAGAATCCGTCCACCTGGCGCGTTTCGTGACGCTGGACGACGCGGAGCGGGATTCCGCCTGCGCCCCGGCGTGGGAACGATTGACGAGACTACGGGAGGAAGTGGCCGGCGTGCTCGAGGAAGCCAGACGGGAGAAGGTGATCGGCTCCTCCCTGGAGGGGGCCGTGGTCCTGACGCGCCACGAGGCCCTGGAAGCGGACCGGGCGGCGACCGGCACGGAAGGCCCGGGGCTGGCCGATCTGTTCATCGTGTCGGCCGTGTCCCTCGCTCCGGAGCAGGACGGCGCCGGCGGCTGGAGGGACTCCTCCGCCTATCCCGGCCTCTCGCTGCGTTTCGAGAAAGCCCCCGGACGCCGGTGCGACCGATGCTGGAAAGTGACACCCGAGGCGCAGGACACCGGCCTCTGCGTCCGCTGCCGCCAGGTCCTGGCGGAGCTCGCCGCGAGCCCCCTGGGGACGACCGCGTGAGCGACTTCCCGCGCATCAAGGAGAGCGCGCTCTACCGGGCCGCGTATTTCATCGTCTCTCTCTCGGTGCTGCTGGTGGACCAGTGGACCAAGGGGATCGTCACCCGCACCTTCGACGTGCACCAGTCGCGCACGGTCATCGACAATCTCTTCGACCTGACCTACGTGCGCAACAGCGGCGCGGCCTTCGGCCTCTTCGCCTCCGTGGACTCCTCGATCAAGGCGATCATCCTGAACAGCGTGGCGGTCCTGGTCTTCATCGTGGTCTCGGCGTATGCCCTGCGCTCCTCGCACAAGAGCGTGCGGCTGCAGGTCGGCTTCGCGCTCATCCTGGGAGGCGCGGTCGGGAACCTCCTCGACCGCGTCCGCTTCGGCTACGTCGTGGATTTCCTCGATTTCTCCGTCTCGGGGCACCACTGGCCGGCCTTCAACGTCGCCGACTCGGCGATCTGCGTCGGCGTGGGGCTCCTCTTTCTCGACATGCTCGGCAGCGAAGAGGAGGCGCCGCGCCCGTCGCCTCCCGCCGCTGCGCCGCCAGGCGTCGTGAGCTAGCCCGGCAGATGTTTCCGCGCCTCATTCACATCGGGTCTTTCTATCTGCCGACGTACGGCGTCATCCTCGCGATCGCCTACCTGACGGGAATCTGGCTCCTGCGGCGCAAGGCGATCGAGGCGGGGCTGCCGGACCAGAAGATCCTCGACCTCTCGCTCTACATCCTGGCCTCGGCGATCCTCGGCGCCAAGCTGATGCTCATTCTCGTCGAGTGGCGCCGTTACGCGGCGCACCCCGCGGACCTCGTCGAGGTCCTTCGCTCCGGGGGAGTCTTCTACGGCGGTTTGATCTGCGCGTCCGTCGTCGGGATCTGGTACCTCCGAAAGCACCGGCTCCCCGCCTGGCAGATCGCCGACATGGGCGCGCCGTCGATCGCGCTCGGCGAAGCGATCGGGCGCTGGGGCTGCTTCGCGGCCGGCTGCTGCTACGGCAAGCCCTCCTCCGGCCCCTTCGCCGTGACGTTCACGGACCCGTTCGCCCACGACGCGGTCGGGACGCCGCTGAACGTCCCGCTCCACCCGACGCAGATCTACCTCTCGTTGAATGCGTTCCTGATCTTCCTCGTGCTCCAGTGGGCGTACCGCCGCCGTACCTTCGACGGGGAGGTCTTCTGGCTCTACGTCCTCCTCTACTCGATCACGCGCGGCATCATCGAGATCTGGCGCGGCGACCTGGTGCGGGGGTTCGTCATCCCCGGGATCCTCTCGACCTCCCAGTTCATCGGCATCGTGACCGCGCTCGCCTCTCTCGGGATGCTCTTCTACCTCTCGCGGAAGAGCCGCGCGGAAGCGTAGAAAGGCCGAGTTTCCGGTTTCAGGTTTCAGGTTTCAGGACGAGCGCCTTCTTGAAACTTGAAACCTGAAACCTGAAACCAGGATGATTCGGCGCTTCAAAGTCGGCCACCCCTCCGCCGGGACCCGCCTCGACGTGTTCCTTGCCTCGGCGTGCTCGGACCTTTCGCGGTCGCGCATCCAGAAGCTCATCGAAGAGGACGCGGCGAGGGTCGCGGGAAAGCCGGCGCGGCGATCCCGCCTGGTGCACGCGGGCGAGGACGTCGAGATCGATGTGCCCGAGCCGCGCCCCGTCGCGATCGCGGCGGAGGAGATCCCCCTCTCGGTCCTCTACGAGGACGAGCACCTGCTCGCGATCGACAAGCCTCCGGGCATCGTCGTGCACCCTTCTCCCGGCCACGGCTCCGGGACCCTCGTCAACGCGCTTCTCCATCACGTGCGGGATCTCTCAGGAGTGGGCGGCGAGCTGCGTCCCGGCATCGTCCACCGGCTGGACCGCGACACGTCGGGAGTCCTCCTCGTCGCCAAGAGCGACCTCGCCCACGCTTCCCTCTCCCGCCAGATGAAGAAGCGGGCGATGCGAAAGGAATACCTGGCGCTCGCCGCCGGCGTTCCGAGGGTCCGAAAAGGGGAAGTCGACCTGCCGATCGGCCGCGACCCTCGCGACCGCAAGAAGATGAAGGCCTTCCGTCCCACCACGGAGTCTCCCGTCTCCGCCCGCGAGGCCCGCACCCTCTACGAGATCGAGCGCGAGTGGTTCTCTCTCGGCCTGACGCTCCTGCGCTGCCGCCTCATCACCGGCCGCACGCACCAGATCCGCGTCCATCTGGCGGCGGCGGGCCTCCCTGTCGTCGGCGACCCCGTCTACGGCCGCCCCCGCTACGACCGCGTCAAGGACCCCGCCCTGAAAAAGAAGCTGACAGAGTTCCCGCGCCAGGCCCTGCATGCCGAGAAGATCGCTTTCCGGCACCCGGCCTCCAACGAGCTCATGCAGATCGTCGCTCCGCTTCCCTCCGACATGACCGACCTGATCGAGTCCGTCGAAACGGCGAGCCGCCGCCTGTTGTCCTAGACGAGGCGAAGAATCCGCCGTCGTCGGCCTCTAATCCCCCTCCTTCTTTTTCAGGATGACGGTGACGGGGGGGATCTCCTCCTTGCGGACTTCCTCGTTGAAATCGGCGAGGTCCTTTTCCAGGACGGCCTTCAGCTCGGCCTGGGCGGCGGCGAGCTCCGCCTGGATCTGCTTCAGGTAGACAGGGGAGGAATCTGTCGGCTTCGCGTCGGCGGAGGCGACGACGGAGGCGAGCCCGGCGAACTGGTGGTCGAGGGCCGGCTCGAAGTTCAGGACGTCCTGGTTCGCCTTGATGTCGGGATTGACGAGCTTCTTCTCGATCGCCGTCAGCTTCTCGGAGAGGGCCTTGCCTTTCTCCTTGAGGGTCTTTCCCTTTCCGAGCTTCTCGGCGCGGTCGCCGATCTCCCTGACCTGGCTCTTGACGTCGCGGATCTCCTGGACGCCGTCATGGCAGGCGGAGAGCCCCTCGCGCGCCTGCCGCAGGAGGTCGTACTGCTTCGTCAGGTCCTCGGCCGTCGCCCCGGCGTTGGGGTTCGGACGGACCTCGAACGGCTCGGTCAGCGTCTGCCCGGCATATTTCAGCCGCACGGTGTACGTCCCCGGCGCGACCTTCGGTCCCTGCCTGTTGCCCCAGATGATCGCCTTCGGCAGGAGCGAGGGCTTGACGATCCGCATGTCCCAGACGAGCCGGTTCAAGCCCGCCTTCGGCTCGATCGGCTTCTCGCCTTCCTCGTCGCCGGGCCCTCCGGCTCCGCCTCGGGGCGCGCCGGCCTCCTCCCCTTCCTTCGTCTTCTTCTCGCTCGTGAAGCTCCGCAGCACCCGGTCCCCCTCGAGGAACTCGACGGTCAGGAACTCCTTCTCGCCGGGCTTCTCCTTCAGGGAGTAGTTGACGAGCACGCCGTTGGGCGGGTTCTTCCCGAGCGCGCCGGCCGATCCCTCCTCGTCTCCACCGCCGAAGCCGCTGCCTGGAAACCGCACGGCGGGGCGCGGCTTGAAGAGGTGGACGCGCTCGGACGCGAGCGAGTCCTTGTACTGGCGCACCGGCGTCAGGTCGTCGAGGATCCAGAAGGCGCGCCCCTGCGTCGCGACGACGAGGTCGCCCTCCTTGACTGCCAGGTCGGTGACCGGCACGACCGGCAGGTTGAACTGGAAGGGCTGCCAGCCCGCGCCGTCGTCGAAGGAGACGAAGAGGCCGAATTCCGTCCCGGCGTAGAGCAGCCCGCGCCGCTCCGGGTCTTCCCGGATCACGCGCGTGAAGGCGTTCTCCGGTATTCCGGCGACGATCTTCGTCCAGGTCTTGCCATAGTCGGCGGTCTTGTAGAGGAAGGGGCGGAAGTCGTCGTACTGATACATCGTCGCGGCGACGTAGCAGGTGCCCTTGTCGCGAGCCGAGACGTCGAGAGAGTTGATCCGGATCCATTCCGGGATTCCCTTCGGGGTCACGTTCTGCCAGTTCCTGCCGCCGTCGCGCGTCAGCTGCACGAGTCCGTCATCCGTCCCGACCCAGATCACGTCCTTCTCGAGGGGAGATTCCATGACGGTGAAGATCGTGTCGTACACCTCGATCCCCGTGTCGTCGTGGGTGATCGGGCCGCCGGACTTTCCCTGCTTCGCACTGTCGTTGCGCGTCAGGTCGGGACTGATCTCCTCCCAGCTCTGTCCCTCGTCGCGGCTGCGCAGGAGCATCTGCGCCCCGTGGAAGAGAGTGTCGGGATCGTGCGGCGAGATCACGATCGGTGCGTTCCACTGGAATCGGTACTTCAGGTCCTTCGCGCCGCGTCCGATCGCGAGCTGAGGCCACGCGACCACGTCGCGCGCCTGGCCCGACTTGTGGTCGTAGCGGGTGATGTTGCCGCCGTAGGACCCGGCGAAGACGATGTCGGGGTTCTTCGGCTTGGGCGCGATCCAGCCGCTCTCGCCTCCGCCGACCGCGTACCAGTCGCTGGTGTCGATCCCGCGGCCGCGCCCGCGCGACGCGATCGCGACGGTGGAATTGTCCTGCTGCGCGCCGTACACCCGGTAGGGGAACCGGTCGTCGGTCGCGACGCGGTAGAACTGAGCGGTCGGCTGGTTCATGATCGAGGACCAGGTCTTTCCGCCGTTGAAGGAGACGTTGGCTCCGCCGTCGTTGGACTCGATCATCCGGTCCGGGTCGTCGGGGTCGATCCACAGGTCGTGGTTGTCGCCGTGCGGGACGCGGATCGGGTTGTAGGTCTTCCCGCCGTCGTTGGAGCGGAAGAAGGCCGTGTTCAGGACGTAGACGCTCTCCGCGTTCTTCGGATCGGCGTAGATCTTCGTGTAGTACCAGGCGCGCTGGCGCAGCTTGTTCTCGGAATTGACCTTCGTCCATTTCTCGCCGCCGTCGTCGGAGCGGTAGACGCCCCCCTTCTCCTTCGACTCGACGATCGCCCACACGCGCTCCGGCCGCGCGGGCGAGACGGCCACTCCGATGTTGCCGACGATCCCCTCGGGGAGACCGCCGGCGAGCTTCTTCCACGTGTCGCCGCCGTCGGTGGAGCGCCAGACCCCCCCCTCCGCGCCCCCCGATTCGAGGGTCCAGGGCTTGCGGTACACCTGCCAGAAAGCGGCATAGAGGATCCGCGGATTGCCCGGGTCCATGCAGAGGTCCGACGCGCCGGTCTTGTCGCTGACGAAGAGGACCTTCTCCCACGTCTTGCCGCCGTCCCTGGACCGGAAAATGCCGCGGTCGGCGTTCGATCCCCAGACGTGGCCGAGGGCCGCGACGTAGACCAGGTCCGGGTCCTTTGGATGGACCCGGACGCGCGAGATCTGGTAGGTGTTTTTCAAGCCGACGTTCTTCCAGCTCCTGCCGCCGTCGGTGGACTTGTAGACGCCGTCGCCGTTGGAGACGTTGCCGCGGATGGGCGCCTCCCCCATCCCGGCGTAGATCACGTTGGGATCCGACTCGGCGACGCCGATCGCGCCGACCGAGCCGGTCTTGAAGTCCTTGTCCGACATCGGCGCCCAGTTGGACCCGCCGTCCACCGTCTTCCAGACGCCGCCGCCCGTTCCTCCGAAGTAGTAGACGAGCGGCTTCCACCGCACGCCCGAGACCGCGGTGACGCGCCCTCCTCGGAAGGGCCCGATGTTGCGGAACTCCAGCCCCTCGTACGCCTTCGCGATCGTGGCCGCGGCGGCGCCGTCCTTCTTCTCGTATTTCTCAGCCCCGAGAAGCAACGTCGACGTGAGCGCACAGACGACGAGCGAAAGCCTGCGCATTTTCTTCAAGGCATCCTCCTATGACTATCGGTATCCGCCGGAGGATTCTATCGGTGGTTTTCGTGCCGTGGGGGGGGGCTCGCCCCCGCCCGCGACAACGTTCAGCCGGCGACGACGAGAGGCGGGCGGCCGCAAGGGCCGCCCCTACGGCACGAACGCCGACCGCAGGCCCGGTGAATCACTCGGCTATTCGTGGGTGTCGATCTGGGCCTTCTGGAGGCGGCCGGAGAAGTCCACGTAGATGGACTTCCACTCGGTGAAGACGTCCAGCCCCGCGATGCCGGCCTCCCGGTGTCCGTTGCCGGTGTCTTTCACCCCTCCGAACGGCAGATGGACCTCGGCGCCGATGGTCGAGGAGTTGACGTAGAAGATCCCCGTCTCGAAATCGCGCATCGCGGTGAAGGCCTTGTTCACGTCGCGCGTGTAGATCGAGCCGGAGAGGCCGTAGGGCACCGAGTTGGCGACGCGGATCCCCTCCTCGAGCGACGAGATCGGGACGACCGTCGTGACGGGCCCGAAGATCTCCTCGCAAGCCACGCGCATCCGGGCGTCCGCGTCGGCGAAGACCGCCGGCGACAGGAACCACCCCTTCGCGAGCTTGCCCTGGGAAAGCTGCTCGCCTCCGCACAGAAGCTTCGCGCCCTCCTTCTTCCCGATCTCGACGTACTTGAGGACGCTCTCCCGCTGCTTCTCCGAGACGCAGGGCCCCATCTCCACTCCCGGGTCGATACCGTTGCCGACCCGGAGCGCCTTCACGCGGGGCACGAGCCTCTGGAGGAACTCGCCGTAGACCGCCCGGTGCACGAGAAGCCGCGAGGAGGCGGTGCAGCGCTGGCCGGTCGTGCCGAAGGCGCCCCAGACCGCGCCGTCCACGGCCAGGTCGAGGTCGGCGTCGTCCATGACGAGGATCGCGTTCTTTCCCCCCATCTCCAGGTGCAGCCGCTTGAACGTCGGAGCGCAGGCGATCGAGATGCGCCGGCCGACCTCCGTCGAGCCGGTGAAGGACACGACCTTCACGTCCGGATGCTCGACCAGGGGATCGCCGACCTCTCCGCCCGAGCCACAGACGGCGTTGAAGGCGCCGGCGGGAAGGCCCGCCTCCTCGAAGACGCGCGCGAGCGCGACGACCGAGGCCGGCGTGTCGGTCGCCGGCTTGATCACGATCGTGTTGCCGGCGATCAGGGCGGCCATGGACTTCCAGGCGGGGATCGCCATCGGGAAGTTCCAGGGGGTCACGAAGGCGCAGACTCCCACCGGCTGGCGGACGCACATGGCGAACTTGTTCCGCAGCTCCGAAGGAGTCGTGAATCCGAAGAGCCGCCTCCCCTCGCCCGCCGCGAGGAAGGCCATGTCGATCGCCTCCTGCACGTCCCCGCGCGTCTCGGCGAGCACCTTGCCCATCTCGCGCGTCATGAGGCGGGCGAGTTTCTCCTTGTCGCGCTTCAGGATCTCTCCCGCGGCGGCGAGGACCTCGGCCCGGCCCGGCGCCGGAGTGTCGCGCCACGCGGGGAAGGCCCGCTTCGCGGCGGCGACCGCCTTCTCGACGTCCTCTCGGCCGCTCTTCGGAAAGACTCCGACGAGATCGTCCCCGTCCGCCGGGTTCCGATTCTCGAAGGTCGCCCCCGAGGCGGCCGGCACCCACTCTCCGGCGATGAAGTTGGTTTGCGGCTCCAGCGCCAGCTCCGTCGGGGTCATGGCTCCTCCGATCGGCGCGAGGGCGCGGCGGCTTCCCCGGCGGCCGACATGGCCACGTTGCCCTGAAGATGCGCCCCCTCCGCGATGATGATCTTGGGGGCCTGCACGCTCCCGTGCACGACCGCGGTGCTGGCGAGCTCGGCCCGTTCGGTCGCGACGATCTGTCCGCGGACCTTTCCGCCGACCACGACCGACTTGGCCGCGATGTCCCCCTGCAGGTCGCCGCCCGGTCCGATCAGGACGGCGCGCTCCCCGCGGACTTTTCCCTCGATCTGTCCCTCGACCAGCACGTCCTCGTCGGAGATCAGATCGCCCACGACGCGGGAGCCCGATCCGATGACGGTTTTCGAAGCGGCCGACGGCGCGACCGGCCGCGCCGGCGGGGTGTCGGCCGAGAACGGCGAGCCCTGAGGCTGAGGTTTTCCAAACATGGTCAGGGGAACCTCCTCCGGAAAAGGTCAAAGTATATGCATTCCGCGCCGGAGCGCGACACTTCCAGTTCGCTCAGGTGCCGACGGGAGTGAAGTCGGGACCGGAGGAGGGAGAGGAGACGGTCGTCCCGGCGGGTTCGAGGTCCCGGACGCTCGCGTAGCGCTCGAGGCCGGCGGCCAGGATGCGCACCGACGCCTCCAGGTCCGCCTCCTTCAGGACGTAGGCGATCCGGACCTCGTCGGCCCCCGGCCCCGGCGTCGCGTAGAAGCCCCGCGCCGGAGCCACCATGACGGTCGCGCGGTCGAGGGAGAAATCCGAGAGCATCCAGCTCGCGAAGTCGTCGCAGTCGCGGATCGGCAGCCGAGCGACGAAGTAGAAGGCGCCCTCCGGCTTCGTCAGAAAGACTCCGGGGATCTCCTTCAGGCCGCTGTAGAGGACATCGCGCCGCCGCTCGTACTCTTCGACGATGCCGCGCGTGTAATCGGGACCGAGCTCGGACGCGCCGACGGCGACGAACTGCGCGAGCCCCGGCGGCGAGAGCCGGCCCTGCGCCATGCGGAGGCAAGCCTGGTAGACGTCGCGGTTGCGCGTCGCGAGGCTCCCCAGGCGGATGCCGCAGGCGCTGTAACGCTTGGACAGGCTGTCCACGACGATCACCAGGTCTTCGAACCCGGGCAGCTGCAGCGCGGAAAGCGATTGCCGTCCGTCGTAGACGAATTCGCGGTAGACCTCGTCGGCGACGAGAAACAACCCGCGCTCGCGGCAGAACGCGGCCACGGTCTCGAGCTCCTCCCGGCTGTAGACAGTCCCGGTCGGGTTGTTGGGATTGCAGAGAAGGACGAGCCTGGTCCGGGGCGTCACCGCCCGCCCGAAGGCCTCGCGCGGGGGGAGATGGAAACCGTTCTCGACGCGGCTCGTCAGCGGCACGAGCCTTACCCCGGCCATCGCCGCGAACGCCAGGTAGTTGGTGTAGAAGGGCTCGACGACGAGCGCCTCTTCCCCATCGCCGGCGCACGCCATCATGGCGAAGAGGATCGCCTCGCTTCCCCCGGTCGTCGCCAGGATCTCGTCGAGCGCGAGCGGGATGCCGAACCCCGCGTGATACTTCTGGAGCGACGCCAGGTACTCCGGGGTCCCGCCGGAAGGAGTGTAGGCGTAGATCTTCTCCTTCTCGAGGAGGCGCAGCCGCTCCCGCATCGGCGCCGGCGTCTCAAGATCCGGCTGCCCGATGTTCAGGTGATAGACGTGCACACCTCGCCGCTTCGCCTCCTCCGCGACCGGCATGAGCCTGCGGATCGGCGAGGCCGGCATGGCCCTGGCCCTCTTCGAGATGGAAGGCGTCATGTCCCCCGGATTCTACCGTCCAAACCCGCTCCAGGACACGGCAACCGCCGACTCCTTCTCTCCGGCAGAGGCCTCGTCACCATTCCCACGCGGGACACCGAATGCCCGACGAGGCGGAATCCACGAGGGTCCGGCACAGATCCACCCGGAGGACCTCCCAGTCATTCCAGTCGCGCAGGAGGATGTTGACGATGCCGTCCGCCTTCGGACGGAGCTCGAGGGACGGGGGCTGCAGCACCCCCTCCTTGTAGGACTTGACGGCGATCAGAGACCGCAGGTTCGAGTCCACTCCCGGCTCAAAGAGCAGATCGACGCCGTATCCGAAGAACCAGGAGTTGTCGTGGTCGGAGCCGGAGCCGAATTCGGCGGCGAGGCCCGTCGGCGTCCTGCGGGCGGTGAGCATCCGGTCCCGCACGATCGTCTTCCCGTCCGCGTTGCGCCTCATGGACAGGAGATAGAGCCGACCCGGCAGCGGCGACTCGGACGAGACCGGTACGAAAGCCAGCGCGGGCCGGCCGACCGACGGCTCCTCATCGAGACTCCACGGACTCCGGGACCACCGCAGCGTCGCCGGGTCGTAGGAATAGAGGCGGAGGTTGCCCTGGTCTCCGACGGGGAAGACTCCGAAAAGGGTGCGTGAGCCGGCTGGCATCGGTGCGAAGAGCAGGCCGGGTGAACTGTCCGGGCCGAGCCGCGGGATCGGGGCATCCGACGCGTCGCGCACGATCGCGTCGCCCGCCCAGGCGCCCGTCGCCACCGACCGCGTCTTCAGGACGACGATGCCGTCGGCGTTGCGGTACGCGAGGTGCGTGATCGAATCGTCTCCCGCGAGCGACAGGTCCTCGACCGCCGGATAGGCGGTTGGGATCCGCCGGGGCTCGGTCCACCCGAGGTCGGCGCGGGTGAAGATCGTCTCGAAGAGGCGCCCCTGATTGTCCCGGAAGACGACGAGGACGGCCCGCCCGCCTCCCCGCGGAATGGGATGCGCGTCGAAGGCCTCGAGGCCCTGGTTCCATTGTCGATCGACATACCGGAGGTTCATGGGCGGGCCGCACCCTTCGGCCGCTCCCTGCGGGCACGCGAGCGAGTCGAGCGTGTACTCGTACTCGAGAGAGCCCCTCTCGTCGATGAAGAACGCCAGCGTCATGTTGCCCATGCGGGTCACGGCGGACGCGCGCTGCGACCGGGCCCCGGCGAGGTGGACGACGTTGTTGCGCGTCATCTCGCAGCCGCTGCCGTTGTTGTTCGAGTACGCCGGGATCGAGCCGGCCGAGAAGACTCCGTCCCGGTTCCAGTCGACGTCTCCCGTCTCCAGGTCCACGTTGAGGTCGAAGATGTCCCGGAGAGCCTCCAGGTAGCGCCTTCCCGCCGGGCTCGCGTGATTGCGGACCGCCCCCTGCTCGACGAGACCGGCGTTGTTCATCGGGTCTCTGCCGTAGCCATCGGAGAAGCGCCCCCACCCGCGGTCGAGGTACGCGTAGCTCATGATGCTCGGGTAGTTGGGTTTGCAGTTCGCATCCAGCCTCGAGCCGTACGGCCCGTTGTGGTCGAGGCCGAAGGTGTGACCGAGCTCGTGCGCGGCAACGCCGGCGCTCTCCATCGGCAGGTTGAAAGCCACCGAGTGGTACGACGACTGCCCCCCGCCGGCGGCGTAGGCCAGGGCATAGTGGAAGAGGCCTCGGCGGCACTCGTGCATCTGCTGCCGCCACACATCTCGGGCGTCGGCGCCTTTGCAGTCGTCTCCGTCGCAGACCGGCTGGACGACGTTGACGCCGCCCCAGTCGCCGTAGGTCGCGTGCTCCTCCTCCGGCGCGCCGGCGGCCGGCGTGACGCCGGTATCGAGATGCAGACGGATGCCGGGCTCCCGGTCGGGGTTGCCGAGCGACTGCGCGTGAGAGAGGCGGAGCAGCGGATCGGTCTCCGCGTCGCCGTAGATCCGCGCCATCTCCATCGCCGCGTCGCGCGACAGCCGCTGCGGCCGTTCGCCTCGGCTGCGCATCATGAAGTCCACCTCGATGAAGAGGTCCTTGTGCCGCGGGTCGGCTCCCCACCGCGCCAGCCACTGATACGGAGGGCGGTCGAATTGCCCGAGCAGCTCGACGCCGTCCGTCAGGCCGTCGCCGTCCGTGTCCCGCGCGTCGGTCGAGCGCGAGCACTCCCAGTTCCCCGCGCTGCCGCTCAACGACGAGCAGGTGCCGATGTTCGTTTCGAGCTCGGTTCCCAGGCCGTCTCCGTCCGGGTCGTGGCCGGCCAGGGCGACATCGTTTCGCACGAGGCGGATCGGCCCGGGGACATCCGGCCACACCGGCGCGACGAGGAGGATCTCGAGCGGACGCGCGGAGACGGATCGGGAGATGACCTCGCCGGCGCCGCTCGTGTAACGCTCCAACAGGTGGCCTCGATCGTCGAGCACGTAGGCGACGTGAAGCCGGGGCCCGCGCGGAAGCGCCAGCGTCGTGAGCGATTCCCCGGTGCGAAGCCCCTGGATACGCTTGAAGGCCCCGCCCGCCGGCAACCGGCTCCAGATCCGCCGCCCATCCTTGTACAGCTCGGCGGAGCCGCCGCGCCCGTTCCAGGTTGCCCTCATGACCAGCATGTACGCCCCGCCGGCCGCCGGCGTGTAGGAGAACCGGGCGTTGCGGTTTTCGGCGCTGTCGTCGTCCCATGCGACCTCCGAGACCCGTCCATCCCTGACGACAGGAGCGAGCAGATGAAGCACCGGATCCGCTCCCCGCGAGGCGTTGCGCGTCTCGAAAGTGATGGGAACTCCCGCGGCGAGCTGGACTCGCAGCTCGAAGACCGGCGGCGCGTCGAGCCTGTAGGCGCCTCCCCCGCGGCTCGGGTCGCGGTGGTCGCTGACGATGACGGCCCCGGCGTTGGGACACAGGGCCAGAAGCTGGACGATCCCGGCGCCGAGACCGATGGCGCTCCAACGCGACAAGCGCGCGCGGGCGCGCCGGACGCGGCCCTCGGTCCTCGAAGAACCGGATCGGAGGGCCTCGATCCCTTTTGTCGAGACAAGGACAGAATCGTCGAAACCACGACGGACACCCGCGAGAACGGTGCGACGCATGGCGACCCCCTTCGACCGATTGTGCGAGCCCCGCCCGGGAGGTCGGGCTGCACGAATGATATTCGCCGCTGGGCCGGGGAGAAAGAGCCGGAAACGGCGGGCGAGGCTCCGCCTGAAGCGGAGAGTTTGGTAGGTCCGGATCGGTGGGCTGCTTCCTACTGGAGCATACGGAGCAAGACCCGCGCCAGTTTGCCCGTTCAGGAGTTCTTCATCTTCGTCGGGGCTTCGGGCCGGGGGGGGCGATCCCGAGGGCCCGCGCCACGGACGGCGCGACGTCGAGGAGCGAGACGCTCGCTGTGTGTCCGGGCTTGATCCCCGGCCCCAGCGCCATGAAACACGCATCGAGGAGGGGCGGGCCGACCCGGTAGCCGTGCCCGCCTCTCTCTCGCGCCGGGCCGACGACCTCCGTTCCGGACCTCGAGAACTCGAAACCGGGCGCGAGCAGGACGACGACGTCGCCCGATCGCGCGTTGTCGAGGTCGACGCGCGGGAGGTCCGCCCGCACCAGGACCTCGTCGACGAGGCCGTCGCCGAGACGGGCGAGACTCGCCGCGTCCTTCCGGAGGGTCTCGATCTGCGCCGCTCGCTCCGCTTCCGGCAGCGCCGTGTCCACGTAGAGATGCGCGATGCCGCTCGACGCCGCGACCTGGACCCGCCGCGCTCCGGCCGGCAAGGCGGCATTCTCGCGCGCGATCGTCCACCCCTTCTCCTCCAGAAGCTTCTCCATGTTGACGGCCTTCAGGAGAGGGACCATGCCGTGGTCGCTGTGGACGAAGAGCGCATCGCTCGGACGGACCGCCGCGAGGATCGCGGCCACGGAGCGGTCCGCCGCCTCGAAGGCGCGCTCGACGCGTTCCCGCGACCCGCCCGCCGGGACCGGCTCGAAGGCATGCTCCATCTCGTCCACGAGCGGCTCGTAGCCGAGGAGGAGGTCCCAATGTTCGCTGCGGATCGTGAAGACGAGGACCCTCGCCATGTAGTCGGCGAGCCGTACCGCCTGTTCCTCGTAGGCGTCCTCGTCCTCGGGGCCGTGTCCCGCTCGGAGAAGGGCGCTGTCGGGCGGGCCGGGCCATCCCCCCGCCTCCGCCTCGAGCCGCCGGCGGTACTCCTCCGGATACGCGATGAGCGCGTAGAAGGGGCCGACGTAGAGGGCGACGCGCTTCAGATCCGGATCAAGCTCGGTCACGCGGCACCACGCCGTCAAGGTCCCTTCGGCTCCGGGGATCTCCAGCCGGAACCACCCCTTCCTGCGCGCGGACGCCACGACTCTCCCGCCGTCCTCGCTCTCGATCCGGACGAGGTCGTAGTCCACGGCGCCGTCGTCGGTCGTGTCGAGGGCCACGAGGCGGAGCCGCATCGCCCTCTTCCCTGGCGCCGCGAGGGTGAGGCGCGCTTCCCGCGCGGGCGAGAAGGTTTTCGATGCGTTAGTGGACGTCTCCGCCCAACGGTCGGGTCCCAGCGGCACGAAGGAGGACGGTTGGAGCGGATGCTCCGGCCACACGACCCCGAAAGCTCCCCTCCTCCTCCCGCTCTTTCCGTCCGCGCCCGGATAGAGCACGACGCCGACGCGCTTGCCCTGCCTCTTCGCGGCCTCCCACAGCGTCTCCGTCTCGATCGTGGCGGCGAAGCCGTCGGTGGTCCGGCCGAAGGGAGTCCCCGGTTCGTGAAAATAGTGTCCGACGATCCCGGTTCGCGAAGGGGGCGCGCCCGTGATCGCCGAGATGTGCGCGGACGGTGTCAGCGACGGCGTCACGTCGATCGCGCGCCCGGCGAGAAGGCCGCGCTCGGCAAAGGCGGCGAACCCTCCGGCGCGCAGCTTCCCTTCGGCCAGGAACTCGTTCAACCGGACGCCCCCGACTCCGTCGAAGGAGATCAGCACCGCTCGGGAGGACGCGGAAGCCCCGCGCGCCGCCCCATGACCCGTGGCGCACGCGAGGAGCGCGAACAGCGCACCGGCCGCCGCCGCTCCGAAGCTCCGGGCGCGCCTCTTCCTCGACGGAGCGATCAAGGCACCCGGCAAGGCGGCTGGCCCGCGCTCGTCAATCACCCGCCTTGACGAACACCACGCTCCGGCCGTCGGGCGAGAGCGCTGGCTGAAGACAGTTGACGCCATCGCAGGCGCTGACGTTCTCGGGATCGCCGCCGCCGCGCTGGACATAGACGTCGACCCACTCGACCGGACGAGCGAGTCCGCTGCGGGTCTCGGTCTTCGTGTAAACAGTCGTTTCGCCGTAGACGCGGACCTGTCCCCGGATCTGCGCGAGCATCCGCCGCTCCTCCTCGGACCCCGCGTCGTACGGCAGAGGCCTCGTGCCGCCGCCCTTCAGGGAGACCGAAGCCAGGGGCGAGCCCGCGGCCGGCGTGTCGAGCAGGACGACGACCTCGTCGCTTCCCGCGGCCTCGAGCCCGACGAGCTTCGCGGCGCCGGAGACCTTCCCCGCCGGACGCGCCCGGGAGCCGTCGGAAGGGACGCGCACGATCGTCTCGCCCCGGAGCGCATAGAGGCTTCCATCGGCGCCGAAGACCGGAGAGCGATAACCGCCGTCGCGGGTGAGCGCTCGAGACCCCTGCTGCCCGATGGTCGCGATCCAGATGTTCCCCGGCTCGACCTCGTCGCCGGGGCCCTTCATCTGCGACGGCGCGGCGGTCAGTCCGGCGATCCGAAGGAGCCTCTTCAGGAGCGGTTCGCGGCGCGGGGTCGTCGCCCGGTGCGGGGTCGGCTGCACGGTCAACGCGGCGGCGACGAAGAGGCCGCCCGCGAGCGTGATCCCGCGCGAGACGAGCATCGCTCCCTCGGCTCCCTATCGCCCGCCGAAGAGCCTCGGGACGATCCGATCGAAGCCGACGATCTCGGTCCGTTTGACCTCGGCAAGCCGGAGCGTCACGAGGCGGCGGCCGTGTCCCTGATCCCGGACGAGATACGTGACGCCTTCCTTCCCTTCCCACACGAGCCATGCCTCCTCGCCCGCGCCGAGGGCCTGGCCTCCGAGCGACGCGACTCGCGGCAGGGACTTGTCCACGATGAGCACGCCGTAGTTGACGGGCAGGAGCAGCACCTGGACCGCGGCGAGAAAGACGAGGAGCCCTTTCAGGAACGCCGGGAGGGCTTGCGGGTCCGCGTGCCGCAACAGGACGGCGATCGCGAGCGGGACCGCGCACGAGGCGACGAGCGCGCTGAAGAAAAGAGGCACGGAGTCGTCGTCGAGGAGCAGCCCGACGAGCCAGGCCGGCCGCGACGGAAGCTCGGGAGCGAGGAGCAGGTTGCTGAAAGCGAAGCACTGCCGCATCACGAACTGGATCACGATCACGGCGAAGACGATTCCGGCCATCGCGAGCCGCTTCGGCTGCAGGGCCCACGCCCGCAGGCTCGCGCGGGTGGCGGCGGGCACCGCCCGGCCGATGCCCCAGACGATCGCCGCCAGCGGCAGGGCGACGATCAGGATGTTCGGCACCGAGGAGACCAGGTAGACGAGGAAGCGGGCCCCCGTGAAGAGATACCGCTCGTCGAGGACCGCCAGGTCGGTGCCGATGCCGATCGCCGTCAGGTGAAACCGGAGCGCGAGGTACCCGGCGACGTACAGGAGAAAGCTGCCGACCACGGTGTACTTGGTCCATTCGCCGGCGAGCGCCTTGACGCGCTCGTTCAATTCCTGCAGCAGGTCGGTCAAACTAACGCCCGATCATTCCGAAGGCGGCCCAATAGTACGGGTGACTATACGCCGGCGTGCTCTTGACCTTGAGGAGCGCGGCGCGCGCGGCTTCCTCCGGCGGACGCGTGAGCGCCGATTCGTAGAAGGTCTTCATCCAGAGGGCCGTCGCCTCCGAGTCCACTTCCCAGTACGAAAGCACGAGCGTGCCGGCGCCCGCGTAGAGCAGCGCCCGGACCATTCCCAGGACTTCGTTGCCGTGCGTCGCCTCGACCCGGCCGCTTTCGCAGGCGGAGAGGACGACGACGCGGCTCCTCGCCAGCGGCAGGCCGAACATCTCGGCCGCGGTGAGCCGGCCGTCGTCGGCGCCGGCGCGGGCGAACGAGAGATACGACAGCATCGGCTCGGCGGCGTCGAACTTGCCGTGCACGGAGAGATGGATCACGTCGTAATCCCCCACCCAGGCCTTCACGTCGCTCTCGCGAGCGAGAGTCTCCGTCACCACTCTGGCCGGCGCCGGGAAGAGCCTCGCGATCGCCGTCACCTCTCGGCCGGCGGCGGGAATGCCCGGATCCGCGACCGCGAGGAGTCTCCCCCCCGAAAGGCCGGCCGATCGCCTGAGGCCAAGCAGGACCGACGCGCTCGGCGCGTAGGTGATCTGAAAGCGCTCGCCGAGGAAGCGTCCGTCGGCGGGATCCTGGAAGACCTGGAACGGCACGGACTGGAGGTCCTCGTGCGGGACGATCACGAGCCGCTCGGTCCCGATGCGAGACAGAACGGGCTGGATCAGGTACAGGAAGAGCTCGCGCGCCGTGGCCTCGTCGAACCGGGCGTTGCGATCGCCCAGGCTCTTGCGGAGCGCCGAGACCTTGTTCGACAGCTCCGATGCCGGCAGAAAGACGTTGCGGACCGTCACGGCGTCGGGAGCGATGTGCCAGACGACGACGCCCGTGCCGGTGACCAGGTACTGGAGCAGCTCGTACCGCTCCTTTCGCATGGACGCCTGCAGGGCGTCGAGAGTCGCCGGCGTCGAGACCACGAGATTCCGGAGCCGCGGCGCCTCGACCCCCATCCGCGCGACGACTCTCTGATACTGATCGTCGAGCGAGCGGATCATCGTTCGAAGAGCGCCGATCTGTGACCCGCTCGTCTTCGCGCCGGTCCGGCTCTCCAGCTCGAACAGCCGGCCCTGGGCGTCGGCGATCTGCGTCCGGAGCGTCGCCGATTCCGCGTACAGCTTCTGCTCCGCCGGCGTCGACAGGCTCGGCGTCCGGCTCGCCAGCAGATCCGCGAGACCGCGCGAGCGGGAGCGCTCGAAGATCTCGAAGGCTTCGCCGTACCGGCGCCGGTCGAGGAGCTGCTGCACGGCCGCGTAGTAGAAGTTGATGCGATCCCCCAGGAAGGTCCCGCGGCTCCGCTCGTCGCTCAGGGCGCGGCGGTCCGCCTCGAGGCTGGCGACGGCCTTCCGGTAGGACGCGAGGGCGGCGTCGTTGTCGCCGCGATACTCGTTCATCATCCCGTCGACGAAATGAATGCGCGCCTCGCTCGTGCTCGCGAAGGGACCCGCCGCCGCATCCGACCTCTTCGACGCCTCGGAGATCTCCCGGAAGAGGGGTGGAAGCTCCGCCGGAGGCGGCACGAACTTCTCGCTCACGAGGACGTCGCCCGGCTTTTTCGGGTGAAAAAGGGCGGTCTTCTCCACCACGCGGTCCATGCCCTGCTGCGACCGGATCATTCCGCGCCGCAACTCGATGTTGTTGATGAACTGCCGCGTCTGGCGCGCCAGCGCGCCGTACCCCAGCTTCTGCGCGATCGCGAGGGCCTGCTCAAGATCCGCCCCCGCTCGGTCCAGCGCCTCGAAGCACTGCTCGAAGTTGCGCTGGTAATCGCATTTCTCGCCCGTCTTCAGGTACACGTCCGACCGGCTCAGGTACGCGAAGTACGCCGTCATCGGGTCCTTCGCGCCGGCGGCCACCGCGACCTCGCGGTTCAGGCTGTCGGCCGCGCCCGCGAGATCGAGCTGGGCGAGCTGCACGGTGCCGAGGACGTCGAGCGCCCTGGCCTGGGCGTCCTTGTCGTGGATCGAATCCGCGAGGCGGACGGCCTCCGTCGCGTCGGCCAGGGCCTCTCCCCCCTGGCGCAGCGACGACTCGGAGAGGGCGCGCCAGGCGAGCGCCTCGCTCCGGCGCGAGACGTCCTGCCCTCTCTTCGCCGCGTCTTCCGCCTGCCGGTAGAACGGGATCGCCTGCTGCCAGCGCCCCTGCATCCGGTGGACGTGCCCCCGCTTGATCAACCCGAGCGCGAGCGCCGGCCAATCGCCGCTCGCGGCGAGCATGCGGTTGCTCTCCTCCAGTTCCCCTTCCGCTCGTTCGAGGTCGGGCCGCCGCGACGTCATGTCCCCCGTCCTGCGGAAGGTGTCGATGAACCCGTCGATCCGCTGGATCGCCCGTTTCTGAATCTCGATCGGATCGCCCTGCGCGAAGACCGTTGTCGAACGAAGAAACACCCACGCCGAAGCGGCCAGGAGAGCAGGCATCCAGTGGCGCCGGCCGTTCATGCGCCTCTCCTTTTCGGGAGACCCGTCCGCTCGCGCGTGGAGGATCCCGATTCGGTCATCGCTCTCTCCTTGCTGTCGGCTCGGAGTCACGAAGAGCAAGAACCCCGTTCGGCGTGCCGTTTGGAGCGGGCAACGGGGTTCGAACCCGCGACATCCAGCTTGGGAAGCTGACGCTCTACCAGCTGAGCTATGCCCGCTCGGGCGAGCCCGCAATATAGCGAAAGCGCGGCCCCGCGGCAACAGCGGCCCGGCTACTTTGGACCTTGGACCTTGGACCTTGGGCTTTCAGCCCCGGCGGCGCGCCGCAGGCGCAGCGCCGCGGCGAGGCGCGGGAGCCGGAGCTTCGCGAAGAGCCGGCCGTTGACGAAGAGGACCGGGATCGCCTCGCCATAGCGCCGGGCGAGCTTGGGGTCGGAGTCCACGTCCAATTCCTCCCAGCTCCTCGGGCAATCCGCGAGGATCTCATCCACCTGCCGGTGCATCTCTTCGCAGAGGTGACAGCCCGGGCGGGACAGCAGCTTGAGGCGTGTCAACGCTGCGCCTGGGACTTCGAGACGAGGTAGACGTAGTGGAAGCCGGAGAGAACCGTGGTCGTCGCCGCGGCGCCGAAGGCGACCTGGACCACGGGCATCGGCCATCCCCACAAGTTCGCGCAGAGGACGAAGAGAACGGTCACGATGAGCGTCACGGTCGTGACTTTGCCGAGCCACGTCGGAGGGAACTGGCGCACGCCCGAGGAGAGAATCATCAGGAGTCCGACGGTCATCAACAGGATGTCCCGCGAGATCACCATCACGGCCAGCCACACCGGAACTTTCACCGCCGCCGGGAAGGAGGGGACCGCGAGGAACAAATAGGAGCCCATCATCAGGAGCTTGTCGGCGATCGGGTCGAGATACGCGCCGAGCGCGGACTTCATGTCGAAACGCCGGGCGAGGTAGCCGTCGATGCCGTCGGAGATGCCGGCGACGACGAAGATGACGAGCGCGATGCCGAGCCGGCCGTCGGCGATGGCGAAAAGAAAGAAAGGGAGAGCGGCCAGGCGCGAGAGGGTGATGAAGTTGGGGAGAGTGAACGGGCCTCTCAGGCGCTCCAGTGCCGTCATCGCCGCATCTCTCCTCCGGCAACGGAGCGCGCCCGATCCAGGCCCCGGAGGAACACCGAGCCGCCGACGTTCCCCCCCTCGCGCCCGGAAATCAGGCCGCACCCCTGGGCCAGGCGCAGCGCCTCGGAATTGGAAAGAGCGCCCCGGGCCGGCCCGGGAAGGCACGGCACCCCGGCCGACGGCGGCTTCAAGATCGCGACGAGCCTCACGAGCAGCTTCGCGGCCGCCGGAAGCGACAGGTGGGAGTCGGGGCTCACGCGGTGAGTCTCCTGGTCCACCTCGAGCAGGCCGAGCGCCGCCGCGCGTGTCAGCGGACGGCTGTCGCGGCGGGAGACCGCGTCGCTCGCGATGACCCCGACTGTCCCCCTCATCTCCCGCACCTCGGGGACCATCCACCAGACGAGCTCGGCCGCCTGCGCCCGCGTCAGGCGGGCCGCCCGCGCGGCCTCGCGCTCGGCCGGCGGCCAGTTCGCCACGCGGAATGCGAGCCTCGCGTCCTCGGCGCGGTCGGCGAACCGCGGGTCGGTGCGCGCCAGCCGCTCGAAGACCGTGACGGCCAGGGCGTGGTCTCCCAGCGCGAGCGCGAGAGCGCCCGTCTTCTCGAGGACCGCCGTGTTTCGAGGCTCGATCTCCATCGCCTCACGGTAACGCCGGAGGGCGGCGGACTTGTCCCCCGTTTCCGCTTCGATGTCTCCGGCCTCCGCCCGCAGCGGGGAGGACTCGGGCGCCAGCGCGATGGCCCGGGCGATGGCGGCGCGCCCGGCCCCCCATTCCTTCTTCGCGGCGCTCGCCCGGGCGCGCGCCGCGAGCTCGTCCCGCGCGGCCAGCCGCAGCTCCTCCGTCCGGGCGTCGAGCCCCGGCCGGTCCCCGGCGCGGGCGAGTGCCCTCCGGTAGAGGGCATGCCCTTCGACGGCGTCGCCCGCCCGCGCGCGCGCCTCCCCGCAGGCCACGAGGAGCGGCGCGGTCGGATCTCCCGCGGCGAGCTGCTTCTCGCACGCCGCGAGGCCCGCCTCGGACCGGCCCTGGAGGACGACGGCCTCGATCCACCCGATCTCCGCCGCGAGCTGCTGGCTCCCTTCCGATCGCGCCGCGGTGAAAGACGCCTCGGCCGCGCGCGCGTCCCCCCGCGCCAGCGCCTCGCATCCGCGGACCGTCTCGGAGGCGAAGGGACCCATCAGCTCCTCCCGCGGATCGAGCGGAAACCGGTCTCGCGGAGTGACACGGCGCGAAGCGGTGGCGCAGCCGATCGCCAGAGAGGCCGCCGCGAGGACGACCGCGAGCCCGTGGGCAACGGGAGCGAGGATGCGCCGCGCGGGGAACGAACCTGGCGGCGTGAGTTGGGAGGCTCTGGCTCGACTCGGAACTCCGGACTCTCGGCTCTCGACTCTTCCGGGAGTCACGCGCCTGGCGGGAGATTCTCCGAGCGGATCGTGGCGATCGCGTGCTTGTAGATCATCTCTTCCCGCCCCTCCACCTCCAGGACGAGAGCGAACTTGTCGAAGCGGCGCAGCCTGCCCATGCGCTCTTCTCCCGAGGTCAGACGCACCGAGATGACGACGTTGTCCTTGCGGAGGTTGTAGAAGAAAGAGTCCTGGACATTGATGGGGACTTTATTCATTTTCGCCCGCTTCCCTTCCGGTCTGGCCTTCGCCGAGCCTCACGAGCGCGATCCCGACCGCCTCGCCTGGCTGGACCCACTGGATTCCCGGCTCCCGCGCGAACCACGTCCGTTGCCTCTTCGAAAGCGCGCGCGTGGCCGCCACGATCTTCCGTTCCGTCTCCTCCCGGTCCGAGCGTCCGGAGACCCACTCGGCCACTTCGCGATACCCGATGGCGGCAAACCCGTTCGCGTCCGGCGAGACTCCGCTCGCGAGAAGGCGTCGTACCTCGGCGTCCCACCCCGCGCTCAACATTTCCCGGGCACGTGCGGCGATCCTAGCATAGAGATCCTCCCGCGAAGGCCGGAGGCCGAGCTGGATCACGCGGCGGGTTTCGAACAGCCCTCCGCCGGGGCGCGCTCTCGCCGACGCGGCAGCGCCGGTCTCCAGAACGATCTCGATCGCCCGGAGGATGTACCGCATGTTCGAGGGGGAGATCCTCTCCGAGGAGACGGGGTCGTTGATCTCGAGGAAACGGCGGGCAGCCGAAGGATTCGCCTTGCCCCACGCGTCGAGGCCCGCGCGCCTGCGCGGGTCCGCCGCGGCGCCGGGCGGGAGCCCTTTCAGGAGCGCCTCAACGTAGAAGCCGCTTCCGCCGCACACGATGGGCAGCCGGCCGCGGCGGTCGATCTCCTCGATCGCCTGCCGGGCTTCCCCCGCCCATCGCCCCGCCGAGAACGTCTCATCGGGCTCGGCGACGTCGATCAGGTGGTAGGGGACTTCACTCCGCTCCCGCGGCCCCGGCTTGGCCGTCCCGATGTCGAAGCCGCGATAGACGGCGAACGCGTCGGCCGAGACGATCTCGCCTCCGCGCGCGAGCGCGATCCGATGCGCCGCCGCGCTCTTGCCCGCGCCCGTGGGCCCGAGGACGAAGAGGATCGGCGGGAGAGACCGGCCGCCGGCCGTCACCACAGCCACAGCCCCCGCCACCGCAGGCGCGTCACCTCGGGGAGAAGATCGATCCGGACATCGGAGAGAAGGTCCGTCCGGAAGACCGGGACCCGGGCCCGACCGAGGGTCCGGAGGGTCTCCTCCGCCGGATGTCCAAAGCGGTTCTCGCGCCCGCAGGAGAGGAGGGCCGCCTTCGGACAGACGGCGTCGAGAAAGGCCGGCGTCGTCGAGCCGCGGCTGCCGTGGTGCCCGACCTTGAGCACGTCGGCCCGGGGAACGCTCCCCGCGTCGAGGAGCGCGTCCTCGGTGGCCGCTCCCGCGTCGCCGGTCAGGAGGGCGCTCCGGCCGTCCCGCTCGAAGACGAAAACGAGAGACTGGTTGTTGATGCCGTCCTTCTTCCGCCGCGGCCCTCCCGAATGCAGCACTTGCAGTCCCGCGTCGGGCCACGACACGCTCTGACCGGCCGACAGCGCCTGGACCGCCACTCCCCTTCCGCGCGCGGCCAGATCGAGGTCGCGGAAGAAGTTCCCTTCGTCGTCGCCGCGGGAGCGCCAGAAGGCGCCGACTGGCAGCTCCTCGAGCACGGCGAAGAGGCCGAGGGCGTGGTCCGGATGCGGGTGGGTCAGGACGACGGCGTCCAGCCGCGTCACGCCGCGGTCCAGCAGCTTCGGCAGGAGACGGGTCCGCCCGAAGTCGCGCTGCTCCAGGTCGAAGGGGCCGCCGCCGTCCACGAGGATCGCGCGGCGCTCCCATCGCAGGAGCAGCGAGTCCCCCTGTCCGACGTCCAGGGCCTCGAGCGAGAACCCCCGCGCCGGTCCGGCGGGGCCCGCTCGCAGCGCCAGGAAGAGAAAGAGCGCCGCCGAGGAGAGCGCCGCCGGAATCCGCAGGGGACGGGGCACGAAGACCGCCGCGAGGAGAAGTCCCGAAACGGCCAGGACAAGAACGAGGGGCGGCGTGGGCCTGAGGAACGCGGCGCCCGAGACCCTCTCCGCCACGAGCTCGAGGGCCCGCGAGCCCAGCGCGAAGAGGTGAATCAGGGGCCACGGCAGCAATCCCGCCGCGAAGAAGAGAAGGAGCGCGGCGCCGAGGGCGATCAATCCTCCGAGCAGCGGCAGCGCCAGCGGCGCCGTGAGCCACGCGCCCGCCGACACGAGATTGAAACGCCACAGCACGACCGGGGCGGTCGCGGCCTGGGCGGCGAGCGACGCCGCGAGACCCGAGAAGAGATCCCGGGGCCTCGCCGGAAGCCGGGAGCGAATGGGCGCCGTGAAGAGGGCGATCCCGCAGACGGCCGCGAACGTCAGAACGGTGCCGATCGAGTAGATCTGCGAAGGCTGCGCCCCGAAGAGAATCAGGGCCGAGAGCCCGATCGCCTGCAATTCCGGGATCGGCCGCTCCAGCAGGCGCGCCGCGCGGTGAATGCCGAAGACCGTCCCGGCGCGGACCGCGGGCGGATTGCCTCCGCCGACGAGCACCAGGACGGCGAGCACGGCGAGGAATACCGCGTCCCGGGGCTTCCCCCGCATGCCGAGGGAGCGCAGGGCGAAGAGGACGATGCCCGAGGCAAGCGCGACGTGAAGGCCCGACACCACGAGCAGATGGTAGAGCCCTCCGCGCCGGTAGCGGGCCACCATTCCGCGGTCGAGGTCGGACGTGCGGCCCAGAAGCAGCGCGGACAGCGGGCCGCGGACGTCGCGGTCGAACCCGGGGTCGAGCGATCCCGGCGGCAGCCGGGAATGAAGCCATCGGTTCGGAAGGGTCAGCAGCGACATCGCGGTCGCTCCCCGGCGCTTCAGGAGAAACGCGCTCTTGATCGAAAGGCGATAGGCCGGCCAGGGAAGGGAGAGATCGCGCTCCGACACCGAGACCCCCTGGGCGCTCAGATGACCGACGGCGGTCACCCGGTCGCCGCGGTCCGCGACGCGCTCGGCGGGACGCTCTCCCGAAAGGAAGACGAAGACATCGGCCGGAAAGGGGCGCCAGCCGCCCCGCGTCCAGACGCGCTCGGCGCGCATCCGGCCGCGAACGCGGGGAGGAGACCCGGACCAGAAATCCGTCAGCACCCCTTCGACGCGGTCGGACCGCTCCGGCAGCGGCGGCAATTCGCGGAACGTGCGCCGGGTCTCGTCCGCGGGAGCGCGGATGAGAATCCGCGCCTCGAAGAATCCGAGGCTCGTCCAGAGCAGGCCGAGGGCGGCGACGCGGTCGAGCCCTCTTTCGCCGCGGCCCGCCTTGATCGTGAGCAGGAGAAGACAGGCCAGGGCCAGAGCCGCGGCGCTCCGGGTTCCCGAGACCGAGCGGGCGCCGAGCAGGATGCCGGCGGTGAAGAACACCGCCGCCACCGCCGCCGGAGCCGGGCGCTGCCCGACGACGAGGGGCGCGGATACGGGTTGCCTCACGCTAAGCCGGGAGGAGAAAGCGCCACGACGGCTTCGACCCGATGAGTGAGGGGAAAGAGATCGTACAGTGAGGCGCTCCGGATGTGAAGGCCGCCGGCCAGGAGAGCCGCGAGATCGCGCGCCAGGGTCGCCGGCTCGCAGGAGACGTACACGAGGAGGCCCCCGACGCGTCGAGAGAGCGACCGGGTCAGGGCGGCGGGCAGCCCCGCGCGCGGCGGATCCGCCACGATGACCGCGAAGGGATCCCGGTCCCGGCCGAGGAACGCCAGAGCGTCGGAATGCCGGACTGTCCAGGGCCCGGAGCGCCAGCGCTTCCTCGCGGCGAGAGCCTGCTCGACGGCGGCGTGATCGGCCTCGACCGTCACGACCTCGCGTCCGCCATCCAGCAGCGCGCCGGCGAAGAACCCGACGCCGCCGAAGAGATCGAGGGCGCGGCCGGCGGGTGCCGAGGCAGCCTCTCTCGCCACGGCGGCGGAGAGGGACCCGAGGAGATGCCGGTTCCCCTGGAAGAAGGTCCCGGCCGTCAGCGGGAACTCCCGATCCCCGACGCGGATCCAGAGACGCCGCTCCCCCGCTCGCGCCAGGATGGGGCCCCCGGCGGCGGCGACCGCGATCCCGTCGAAGAGGCCGGAGAGGGACTCGAGGACCGCGTTGGCGTCGCGCCGGTCGGCGTCCGGCGGGAGCGCGACGCGCGCGAGGCGCCGCGAGGCTTCGGGATTCTCGACCATCGCCATTTCGGCGACAGCGGCGCCGCTCGCGGCGATCCCCTCGCGCAGACGAGGGAGGAGCGCGCGCATCGGCTCGGAGAGAGCCTCGCAATGCTCGGCCGGCTCCACGCGGTGGGTTCGAGGCAGGAAGTAGCCGAGGCTCGCGGTTTCGCCGCGTCCGGCGGCGTGCAGCCTCGCGCGCAGGCGGTAGGCGAGAGGAGAAGGCGCGATCGGCAGAAGGCCAAACAGGCTTGCCGGCAGTTCGCCGATCCGCTCCATCGTTTCCAGGAAGAGATCCCGCTTGGCCCGCAAGGCCGCAACGAGATCGAAGTACGACCAGTCGCAGCCGGCGCAGCCGTCCGCGTGCGGCCCCGTGCGGCGCAGCGCCGAGCGCGACAGGATCGCCGCGGCGCGCCCCTTCCAGAATTTCTTCCGGACCTCCAGGACTTCCGCTTCGACCTCCTCGCCGGGGAGGGCACCGGCGACGAAGCCGATCCCGTCGGCCGTCTTCGAAACGCCCTCCCCCGTGGGCGCGAGACTGGCAATCGGGACACGGCGCAACATGCGACGAATGCTAAGCCCCGATCCCCCGTTCAGCCCTGGCCCCCTCGGTGCCTCAGAGGAGTGTCAGGCGGGGGAGCTCCAGGAGCTCGCGGAGGGTGCGGCGGGTCAGGGCGCGCGCGGTCCTCTCGGCCGCTTCGGCATCCATCCGGATCCGCGCCCGCGCGAGGGAGGCCCCGACCTCCGCGTCGAGGCGCTTTCGCTCCTCCTCGGAGAGCGCGTCGTGAAGCGCACCGGCCAGGCGCTTGTCCAGTCTCGCCAGAGAGGTCTCGGTCTCCTCGGCGCCCTTGCGCGCCTTCTCCAGCCGCTCGAGGGATCGGAGCGCCGATTCGAGAGGAGCGGCGAGGTCCGGCCGGCGGTCCGCGACCGCCCGCAGCCGCTCGGCCAGCTCCGCGAGCCCTCTCGGCACGTCCGGCTCCGCCGACCGGACCCGGCTCCCGCGTCCGACGGAGGTCTGGAGCCGCCGCTCCCACGCCTCGAGCACCGCGTCCCGGCAGTAGGAGAGCGAGTTGACGCGTCCGGTCGCGGAGCGATCCTCCCTCCGGGAGAAGGCCTCGTCGATTCCCTGCTCGATCGCCTCGATGGGCACGCCCAGGGCCCGCCATTCCTTGAGCAGCGCGAAATCCGTGGGCGACAGGAGGAAGGGGGTCCCTCGGCGGCGGATGAAGGCCGCCTCCGCCGCCTGGTAGTAGCCCCTATCCTCCTCGGTTTCGCTCATGGATCAGGAGGAGGCCCGTCAACGTCAGGAGAGGATCCACTTCCTCGATCCGCGCCGATCCCGCCCCGAAGAGGTCCGCCAGCCCTCCCGTCGCGATGACGCGCGGCCTGGCGCCGAGCTCCCGGGCGATGCGGTCCACGAGGCCATCCACGAGCGAGAGGTAGCCGAAATAGAGCCCGGACTGGACCGAGGCCGCCGTCGTCTTCCCGATGACGCGCTCCGGGCGCCGGATCTCGACGCGCCAGAGACGCGCCGCCTTCTCGAAGAGAGCGTCCGCCGACACCGAGATGCCCGGGACGATGACGCCGCCCGCGTACTCGCCCTTCTCCGTCACGACGTCGAAGGTCGTCGCCGTTCCGAAGTCCACCACGATGCAGGGCCCGCCCAGCCGCGCGTGCGCCGCGACCGCGTTGACGATGCGGTCCGCGCCGACCTCCTGCGGCACCTCGTAGAGAATCGGCATGCCCGTCTTGACTCCCGGCTCGACGAAGAGCGGCTCCTGGCCGGAGATCTGCCGCAGGGCCTGGCGCAGCGGGAACTTGAGCGACGGCACGACGCTCGCGACGATGATTTCCCGGGGCGCCTCCCTGGCGCCGGAGGCCTCGAGCAAACCGCGCACCGACAGCACGATCTCGTCGGCCGTCGCCTCCCGCCGCGTCGTGAGCCTCCAGTGGTGCCGGAGTTCTCTCCCCTCGTACAGGCCGAGCACCGTGTTGGTGTTGCCGACGTCCACCGCCAGGAGCGCCGGGGCCCGCGCCGGCTTCGTCACCATTCCGCGACCTCTCCGTGGGAGAGCACGGCCTCGCCCGAGCCGGTCTCGAGCTTCAGGAAGCCCTCGGCCGTCAGGCCGAGGTACCGGCCGACGATCTCCTTGCCGTCGTGCCGGATCTTCATCCGGTCGCCGGGGCGGTGCACGGAGACCTTCTCCCACGCCGCGACCTCGACCTCCCAGCGCGGCGCCGCCATCTCGGCGTCGAGGCCGTCGAGGATGGCCTGGAGCAGCGGAGCGAGCGCGAAGGCGCGGCCCGTCTCCTCTTCGAGGGTCGTCGCTCCCGGGACGCCGAGGCTTTCCGGGGACCCGAGGACGTTCAAGCCGACGCCGACGGCGACGTACGTGTCCTCCCCCTGCGTGCACGCCTCGGTCAGGATCCCCCCGATCTTCCTCCGCCCGACGTACAGGTCGTTGGGCCACTTGAGCTCGACCTTCACGCCGCACGCGTCCTTGATCACGTCGCGCAGCCAGCGCGCGACGGCGATCGGCATGAGGGAGATCGGCTCGGCCGTCCGCGCCTGGCGGATGAAGGTGAAGTAGAGGCCCCGTCCGACGGGAGCCTCCCAGCGCCCCTTGCGCCCGCGCGCGCCGGGCTGCGCGTCGGCGACGAGAACGGTCGGCGGAAACCGTTCCGCCTCCTCGAAGTACATGTCGATCAGTTCCCGGGCGAGCCTGTTGGAGGACTCCATCACGGCGACGAACGTCAGGTTCTCGAAGACGCGCCACCGCCGGGCCTCGAGCTCCCCGCCCGCGAACGGAATCACGCGCCTCCCGTGGACAGCGCCGAGCGGCGCCCTTCGAGCTCGACGAGCCGCTTCCGCGTCTTCTCCACGACCGCCGGCGGGGCCTTGTCCAGGAAGGAAGTATTCTGCAGCTTCGCCGAGAGCTCCGCGATCTCCTCGTCGAGGGCCGCGAGCGTGCGGCCGATCCGCTCGCCGTCCGAGCCCGCGGCGGTCTTCCCGACCGAGAGGCCGATCGCGAGGCCGGCCGTGACGTCCCTGGCCATCTCGGCGGCCGGCGCGGCGAACGTCAGGTCCGAGAGCCTCGCGAGATGCCGCAACAGCGGGGCGAGCGTCGCGAGGCGGCCGGGGAGGTCCCGCTCGGGCGAGTCGGGATCGACCGCCAGGCTCACCGGCTCCGTCGGGGAGAAGCCCCGCTCGGTCCGGAAGTTGCGCACGCGCGTGACGACGGCCCGCAGCGCCTCGACGACCCGCTCCGCCTCGTCGTCCCGCAGGGCACCGTCCTCCTGCGGGTAGGGCGCGACGATCAGCGTGCCCGCCTGCCCGGTCATCTTCTCCCAGATCTCCTCCGTCACGAACGGCATGAAGGGATGGAGCAGGGCGAGCGAGTCGGAGAGGCAGCGCGCGAGCACGGCGCGGGCCGTCTCTTTGGCCGGCTCGTCGTCTCCTCGCGATCCCAGCAGAGGCTTGACCATCTCCAGGTACCCGTCGCAGAGCTCGTGCCAGAGGAACGCGTAGACGGCCTGCGCCGCCTCGTCGAACCGGAAGGCGGCCAGGTGCCGGTTCGCGTCCCGCGCCGCCGCGGTCAGGCGCGAGAGGATCCAGCGATCGGGGAGGCTCCTCTCGTGCCCTTCCAGGGAAGCCGGGGCGCCCTTCCCCTCGATCTGCCCGAGGGTGAAGCGCGCCGCGTTCCAGAGCTTGGTCGCGAAGTTGCGGGAACCGGCCATGCGGCCCCTCTCGACCGACACGGTCGGGCCCGAGGCCGCCGCCGAGGCGAGCGTGAACCGGACGGCGTCGGCGCCGAACTCGGCGATCGCCTCCAGCGGGTCGATCACGTTGCCGCGCGTCTTGGACATCTTCTCGCCGCCGACGCGGACGAGCCCGTGCAGGTGCACGACGGAAAACGGGGCCCGCCCCGTGAAGTGGATCCCCGCCATGATCATCCGGGCGACCCAGAAGAAGAGGATGTCGTAGCCGGTCACGAGCGTGTCCGTCGGGTAGAAATCCTTGAAGTCCTCCGTCTCCTCCGGCCACCCGAAGACCGAGAACGGCCAGAGCTGCGAGGAGAACCAGGTGTCGAGCACGTCGGAGTCCTGCTCGAACTCCCGCGAGCCGCAGACCTCGCAGGCCTTCGGGTCGGTCTCCGAGACGGTCAGGTGGCTGTTGGCGCACGTGAACGCGGGGATCCGGTGGCCCCACCAGAGCTGGCGCGAGATGCACCAGTCCCGGATGTTGCGCATCCACTCGAAGTAGGTCTTCGACCAGTTCGGCGGCGAGAACCGCACGGTGCCGTCTTGCACCGCCGCGATGGCCGGCGCCGCGAGCGGCCCGATCTTCACGAACCACTGGGTCGAGAGGTACGGCTCGATGACGGTCTCGCACCTCTGGCAGGTGCCGAGCGTCATCTTGTGCGGCTCGCTTCCGACGAGCCGGTTCTCGGCGGTCAGGCGAGCGAGCACCTGCTTGCGCGCCTCGAAACGGTCGAGGCCCGCGTACTCCCCCGCCTCGGCCGTCATCTTCCCGTCCGGGCCGATGACGATGACCGCGGGCAGGTCGTGCCTCCGGGCGGAGGCGAAGTCGTTGGCGTCGTGGGCCGGCGTCACCTTCACGATGCCGGTGCCGAATTCCCTGTCCACGAGGATCCCGTCCTCGATGACGGGGATCTCCCGTCCCACGATCGGGAGAACGGCGGTCTTGCCACGGAGCCTCGCTGTCCGAGGATCCTCCGGGTGGACGGCGAGCGCCGTGTCGCCCAGCATCGTCTCGGGCCGCGTCGTCGCGACGACGGCGCCCGAAGGCACGCCCGGCACGTCGTAGCGGATCCGGTAGAGGGTTCCCTCCTCGTCCTTGTGCACGACCTCCAGGTCCGAGACGGCCGTCCCGCAGCGCGGGCACCAGTTGACGACGTACCGTCCGCGGTAGATGAGCCCCTCCCGATGGAGTTGCACGAAGGCGCGGCGCACGGCGCGGGAGAGATCCGGGTCGAGCGTGAACCGCTCGCGGCTCCAGTCGAGGGAGCAGCCGAGCTTCTTCAACTGCGACTGGATCGTGTCCTTGGCCTCGCGCTTCCAGGCCCACACGCGCTCGATGAACTTCTCGCGCCCCAGGTCGCGCTTGTCGATCCCCTGCCTGGCGAGGGCCCTCTCCATCACCATCTGGGTCGCGATGCCCGCGTGGTCCGTTCCGGGGACCCAGAGCACGCGGTTGCCCCGCATCCGCATCCAGCGCGCGAGGATGTCCTCGATCGTGCGGCCGTAGGCGTGCCCGATGTGGAGCTTCCCGGTCACGTTCGGGGGCGGGATGACCATGACGTACCGGGGCGATCCGGCGGGACCCGAGGGGCGGAAACGCCCCTCCTCCTCCCAGAGACGGTACCAGCGCTCCTCGAAGGAGGAGGGCTCGAAGGTCTTCGGAAGTTTCCTGGGATCTTCCGAGGCCGCGGAAATCGGGTTCTCGGACATAAAAAAAAGGGCGATTGCCCCTTTGAAAATATCAGAAAACCGCAACGGTCCTATTCCACGCCGCTCTCCAGCTCCTCGATGCGCCGCTTCACGACCGCCTCCGCGACATCCGGAACAACCTCCCAGACGATCTCCCGCAGCACGCGGTCCGAGAGCTTCGCGACCACGAGGGCCGCGATCCGCTCGATCTGCTCCGGGGTCAGGTCGGCCACGGCCGGCGGAGGCGATGCGGGTGGGGGCGCCGGGGCGGCGGCCGGGTCGTCGAAGAAGGCTTCGGCTTCCTCGACGGAGATGTCTTCGATCCCGGCTCCCGCCTCGAGAGGCCCGGCCGGCGGGCGTCCGGGCGCGGGGGCTCCATCGACGGGATGCCGGCCCCGCGCCTCCCCCGTCGCCTCTCCGCTCTCCGGGACAGGGAGGAAGACCGGGCCGCCGGAAAAGTCCTCCGGGCTCGACGATTCCCGCACGACGACGGAGGAGTCCTCGCCGGACCCCGAGCCGCCCGACAGGCCGCGACCCCCTTCCGACGCGAGAGGCCGGGACGTCCCGAAGGCGTCCTCGGACGCGGCCGCTTCGCTTCGGACAGCGGCTCTCGCCGTCGGAATCGTGTCGTCCAGGAAGGCCGTCTCGAAGGGACCCTCCTCGGACGCCGCGGATTCCCGGGCCGGACCGCCGGCCTTCCCGCTCAGGAGGTTCTCGATCTGATCGAGCAGTTGCTGCGCGTCGAACGGCTTCGACACGACCCTGTCGGCCCCGACGCGGTCGGCCCGCTCGCGGTCGAACGGCTCGAACGTCCCGGAGAGAAGGAGGACCGGGATCCCCGCCGTGTCCGGATCGCTCTTGACCGCCTCGCACACCTCGTAGCCGTTTTTTTCGGGCATGACGACGTCGGCGAGGATCAGGTCCGGCCGCCGGTGCCGGAGAGACTCCAGGGCCTTCTGACCGTTGGACACGCACGTGAGCTCGTAGTCCGTGCCGGCGAGGGTCAGCTCGACCACCTTCTGGATCGTGAGGCTATCGTCGGCCAGCAGTATCTTCTTGCCCATGTTGAGGGTCATGTTGTGCGACGGGCCATGACGCTACTCGGGTCACTCCGCCGTGTCAAATCAGGAAAGGCGGTCGGTGGAACCTCTCACCTTCCACTTTCTTCTTCCCACACGGCGGCGAGGTAGCGGCCGGGCGGCCGCCGCCCCATCGCCCCGGCAAGAAACCGGGACGCCTCCACGACCTTGGTGAGGCTGATCCCGGTCTCGATTCCCAGGCCCTCCAGCATGTAGACGAGGTCCTCGGTCGCCAGGTTTCCCGCCGCTCCGGGCGCGTAGGGGCAGCCCCCCAGGCCGCCCGAGGAGGAATCGTAGGTGGCGATCCCGCATTCCAGTCCCGCGTAGACGTTGGCCAGGCCCGTGCCCCGGGTGTCGTGGAAATGGAGCGCCAGCACCGCCCTCGTGACCCCCGAGTCGTACAGCGCCTCGACGACGTCGTAGACGCCCGCCGGAGTCGCCACGCCGATCGTGTCGCCGATCGAGATCTCGTCCACCGGCAGGTCGAGCAGCTTGTGAACGACCTCGCGCACGGCGTCGGGCGAAACCGGGCCCTCGTAGGGACAGCCGAACGCGGTCGAGACGTAGCCGCGCACGCGGATCTTCTCCTCCCGCGCGCGCGCGACGACCGGCCGGAACCGCTCGATCGACTCATCCACGCCGGCATTGATGTTGTGGCGGTTGAACGTCTCGGAGGCGGCCGTGAAGACGGCGACCTCCCGCACCCCGACCGCGATGGCGCGCTCGAGCCCCTTCAGGTTCGGCACGAGGGCCGGGTAGCGCGTGCCGCTCGCGCGGTGGATCCGCTCGAAGACCTCCTCGGTGTCGGCGAGCTGCGGGATCGCCCTGGCGGACACGAAGGAGCCGACCTCGATCGCCGGCAGGCCCGCATCGGTCAAGCGGTCCACGTACTCGACGCGCGCGTCAGCGGAAAGCGCCTTCGACTCGTTCTGCAGCCCGTCCCGCGGCCCCACCTCGTAGACGGTCACGCGCGCGGGCAGGTGAGGACGTTTGATCGCGTGCTCTTCCCAAGGCTCCATGAGGAGAGATTATCGCCTGTTGTGTTCCCTGGTTGAGTTCCAGGTTTCAGGTTTCAGGTTTCAGGTTTCAGGTGGCCCGTGAAACTCGAAACTTGAAACTTCACTCCATTGCGGCGAGCACCGTCCCGGCTTCAACGAGGTCTCCCTCGCGGGGGAAGATCTTCGTCACGGTTCCGGCTCGCGGCGCGCGGATCGCGTGCTCCATCTTCATGGCTTCCAGGATCAGGAGGACATCCCCCGGAGCGACGCTCGACCCGGCCTTCGCCACGATGCGGCGCACGACTCCCGGCATCGGGGCGGCCAGGCCTCCCGCGGCTTGCGTGATCCGGGCCCCGCGCGAGCCCGAGCGGAGAAACTCCCGGACCTCGCCGGAGCACCAGACGAAGACGCGGTCCCTTTCCCGCGCGACGCGCACACGGAACACGTCCTCGCCGATCCGGATCGCCTCGATCCTCCCGTCCCGGCGCGAGGCCTCGAAGGTCACCGGCCGCCCGTCCAGGTGCGCGTTCTCCCCCTCGATCCGCACTTGCGCCGCTTCGTCGCCGGAGGAGAGCTTCATCGGCCGGACCGCCAGCCCGTGGCGGCGTCCCACGGCTCTTGCGAAGAGACCGGTTCGGCGCCCCTCTTCGAGTCGGAAAACGAGAGGGCCGCGGCGATCCACGCCGCGTCGGGAATCCTGGGCGACGCCAGCGTCAGCCGCGGGAGGAAGTCCGTCGCGTAGCGGCCCGAGACGAACTCCTTCGAGTCGATGACCGCGGAGAGGAGAGCCTTGTTCGTCTCGACGCCGAGCACGACCCAGTCCTCGAGCGCCCGGTGGGCGCGGGCGATGCAGGCGCCCCTGTCGGGCGCCGAGACGATCATCTTGGCGAGGAGAGGGTCGTAATCGAGTCCGACCGACGAGCCCTCCTCCACTCCCGCGTCCACGCGCACCCCGGGTCCGGTCGGGAGCTCGAAGGCGAGCACGCGGCCCGAGCGCGGCAGGAAGGTCGCCGGGTCCTCCGCGTAGAGGCGAAGCTCGATCGCGTGTCCCTGGGGGAGGAGCCGGCCTTCCCGCCATCCGGCCGGCAACGGCGCGCCCGCGGCGACGTCGAGCTGGGTCCGGACGAGGTCGAGGCCGAGGGTTTCCTCGGTGATCGGATGCTCCACCTGCAGGCGCGTGTTCATCTCGAGGAAGTAGAAGTTTCTTTGCTCGTCGAGCAGGAACTCCACGGTCCCGGCGCCGACGTATCCGACGGCTCGGGAGATGTCCACGGCGGCCCGCCCCATGGCGTTGCGCAGCCGCGCGTCCAGGGCGCAGCTCGGGGTCTCCTCGACGATCTTCTGATGCCGCCGCTGGACGCTGCATTCGCGCTCGAAGAGGTTCAGGACGTTGCCCTGCCGGTCCCCGAAGACCTGGAACTCGATGTGCCGCGGCCGCTCCAGGAACTTCTCCAGGTAAACGCGCGAGTCCCCGAAGGCCGCCTGCGCCAGGTGCCGGGCCTCCTCCAGCGCCGCCGCCAGGCTCGCCGGCTTCTCGACGAGGGTCATTCCCTTTCCGCCGCCGCCGGCGCTCGGCTTGACGAGGAGCGGGTACCCGATCTCCGCCGCTTTCTTCGCGATCACGGCGTCGTCCGTCTCGGACTTGTCCGTGCCGGGCACGATCGGCACGCCGGCCCGGCGGGCCCGGCGCCGGGCGGAGAGCTTGTCGCCCATCTGCTCCATCGCCGACGCGGGCGGCCCGACCCAGGTCAGGCCGGCCTTCTCGACCGCTCTCGCGAAGGCGGCGCTCTCCGAGAGGAACCCGTAGCCGGGATGCACCGCATCCGCCCGGGCCTCACGGGCGGCCTCGAGAATCCGGGGAATCGAGAGGTACGTCTCGAGCGGCGTTCCCGCCCCCAGCGAAACCGCGCGAGCCATCCGGCCGACGTGGAAGGCGCCGGCATCCGCCTCGGCGTAGACGCCGACCGGCTCGATCCCCATCTCGAGCGCCGTCCGGGCCACGCGGACCGCGATCTCGCCGCGGTTGGCGATCAGGAGAGATCGGATCAATTCTTCCGTCCCCGCTTTCCGCTCTCCCAGTCTTTCCAGAGGCCGTAGGCCTTCATCTGATCGGCGATGCCGCTCTTCTCCAGGACCCTCGCGATCTCCTCCCGCGACTGGCGCGGTCCCGGCCGCGCGGATGCGTTCGCGATGCCGGCCACGGTCACGGCCGCGATGGCAGCGTTCAGACGCGCCTCGCGGAAGTCCACCTTGTCGTACGTGTCCGACTCGGCGTGGTAGTCGGGCAGGTACTTCTCGGCGTCCTGGTCGGCGACGAGGTTGGGCACTCCCTCGAGGAGGAAATCGAAGTTGTCGGTGCCGAGCAGGGCCTCGTCGGAGAGCCGGTTGGATCCCCAGGCGGCCACCGGCTCGAGCATCCTGGACAGGAAGGGGGCCAGTTCCGGCCTCCCGTTGTCGTAGTAGCCGTTGATCCGCCCGTCGCCGATGTCGTGGACGATCGCGGCGACGTGACGGTCCATCTCGCCCCGGTGCGCGGCGACGTAGCCTCGCGAGCCGAGGAGACCGAACTCTTCCCCGGTGAAGAGCGCGAAGCGGATCGTCCGACGGGGCCTCGGCCCCGCGGCGATCGCCCTGGCCGCCTCCACGACGAGGGCGCAATTGACGCCGTTGTCCTGGGCGCCCGTGCCGAGCTCCCAGGAATCCAGGTGCGCGCCCAGGAGCACGATCTCCTCCGGCTTTTCGCCGCCGCGGATTTCCGCGACGACGTTCTCGGGCCGCCAGGCTCCTCCGATCCGGTTCTTGAGCTCCAGGGAGACGCGCAGATCCCTTCCCTTCTCGAGCAGGCGCGCCAGGCGCAACCCGTCCTCGCGCGAGACAAGTGCCATCGGGAGCGCAGAGACCGTTCCATCCAGGCTGACCTGGTGACGGTAGAGCAGGCCTCGCGGGCGGCTGGAGAGAAGCAGGATCGCCGAGACGCCGGTCTTCCGCGCGGCCTCCACCATCTCGGGTCCCATGAAGTACTCGCCGAAGAGATCTTCCAGCGACTTCATCGGCTTTGTCCGCACCAGGGCAATCGCCCCCTTCCCCTTCCCGCCGAGCTTCTCGAAGTCGGCGCGGCGGCCGGTCCCCGCGTCCACCAGCGGCGCGGTCAATCCGGCGGGGGTCGAAGGAGCGAGAGCGAAGGAGACGACGCGCAGGGGGAAGCGATACGGCGAGACGACGGCCGCCGACGCGGACTCGGCCTCCCACCGGGCGGGCGCGTCGTACGACTCCCGCCGCACCGAGTCCACGCCGGCCCGCCGGAAGGCCTCCATCCCCCACTGCAGCGCGGCCTCGTAGGAGGGACTTCCGGTGACGCGCCCGCCGATCTCGTCGGTCAGCACCCGCAAGTCTTCCTCCATCCGGTCGCGCGGCGACAGGACTTCGCCGATCAGGACGGCCGGGCCGCCGTCGGCCCGACTCGCCGCGGATGCCTGCCCGCAGACGCGCGAGCGCGCCCCGAACGACGCGAGAAACCACAGCGCGAGCACGAGACATCGGGACGAGGCGCGTTTCATCCTGTCTCCTTCCTTCCCGGCGCATTGTAGTTCGCCGCCTGCGTTATGCTTCTCGTCCATGGTCTTCGAGGAGTCCGCGCGTGTCCGTTGAAGGCGGGATGAGCGGAATGCAGCGGCGCATCGTCTGCGTCAACTGCGGCAAGGTCTTCTTCGCCTGGCGGCCGGACACCGCCCCCGGGGCCAAGATCAAGTGCTACTTCTGCAAGAAGGAGATGGAGGACGACGTGGCGAAACGGCCGCGGCCGGAGCCGGCTCCGGCGACCACGACTTCCGCGGCCGCTCCCGCGCCCGCGGAAGGTCCAAAGTCCAACGTCCAAAGTCCAAAGGAGCCGGCTTCCGCTTCCTGACCTTCGACCTTAGACCTTCGACTTCCCTCTCACCGCCCAGGACGGCGGGTGTTTCTCCAGGAACGCGGTCAGCCCTTCCTTCGCCTCCGCGGAGGAGCGCCGCTCGGCGATCGTGCGGGCAGTGAGACCGATGACCTCCTCGGGGCTCTTTCCCGCGACCTCCTCGATGAGTCGCTTCGCCACGCCGACGGCTTCCGGTCCGGCGGAGAGGAGCGACTCGACTTTCTTCCGACCGGCGGTCTCGAGCTCCGCCGCCGGGACGACGGCGTGCACGAGGCCGATCCGGTGCGCTTCCCGCGCGTCGAAGCGGTCGCCGGTCAGAAAGAAGTCGCGCGCCTGGCGGGGACCGATGGCGCGCAGAACGTAAGGGGAGATCACGGACGGGAGGATCCCGAGCCGGACCTCGGCGAGCGAGAACACGGTCCCCTCCGCCGCGAGCGCGATGTCCGCGGCGGCCACGAGCCCGACGCCGCCTCCGATCGCCGCGCCGTGCGCGAGGACGACGACCGGCTTCGGGCACACGTCGATCGCGCGCAGCATGCGCGCCATCCGCATGGCGTCCGCCTCGTTCTCCTCGCGCGAGGAGCTTCCCGCCTTGCGCATCCAGGCGACGTCGGCGCCCGCGCAGAAGACCGGACCGTCTCCCGACAGGACCACGACGCGGGTGCCCGGGTCGGCCGCGGCGTCGGAGAAGGCGGCCGTCAGCTCGGCGATGAGCCCGTCGTCGAAAGCGTTGCGCACCTCCGGGCGGGCGAGGGTCACGCGCGCGACGGGCCCCTCCTGCAGGCGCCGGAGGCGGCCGGCTCCCCCGCCCGCGCTCATCGCTGCGGGGACGTCCGCTCGAAGGAGACGAGCTTCACGGACGCCGCCGGGCCCGAAGGCGCGTTGCCCGAGAGGCTCGCGGCCGGCAGGATCAGTCCGAGGATCATCGGTTCCCCCGCAAGGCTACATCCGGAAGACGCCGAATTCCGTCTCCTCCACCGGCGCGTTGTAGGCCGCGGAGATCGCGAGGGAGAGCGCCGTCCTCGTCTCGGCGGGATCGAGGACGCCATCGTCCCAGAGGCGTGCCGTCGAGTAGTAGGGATTCCCCTCCACCTCGTACTTCTCGAGCGTCGGGCGCTCGAACTCGGCGACCTGCGCGGAGGTCATCCGGCGCTTGCCCGCCCGGACGAGCTGCTCCTGCTTGACGGTCGACAGGACGGAGGCGGCCTGCGCTCCTCCCATCACGGAGATGCGCGCGTTCGGCCACATCCAGAGAAACCGCGGCCCGTAGGCGCGGCCGCACATGCCGTAATTGCCCGCCCCGAACGACCCGCCGATGATGACGGTGAACTTGGGGACCGCCGCGTTCGCGACGGCGTGGACCATCTTCGCGCCGTCTTTGGCGATGCCCCCCTGCTCGTACTTCTTTCCGACCATGAAGCCGGTGATGTTCTGCAGGAAGAGGAGCGGGATCTTCCGGCGCGCGCACATCTCTATGAAATGCGTCGCCTTCAGGGCCGACTCGGAGAAGAGGATCCCGTTGTTGGCGACGATCCCGACGAGAAACCCGGAGAGCCGCGCGAAGCCGCAGACGAGCGTCGTCGCGTACCGTGCCTTGAACTCGTGGAAGCGCGAGCCGTCCACCAGGCGCGCGATGACCTCGCGCACGTCGTAGGTCTGCCGCACGTCCACGGGGAGCAGGCCGTAGATCTCCTTCGGATCGTAGGCCGGCTCTTCCGGCTCGGTCCGGTCCGCCGGCAGGGACTTCCCCCCGTGGAGATTCGCCACGATCGAGCGGGCGATCTCGAGCGCGTGGGCGTCGTCCTCGGCGAGGTGGTCCGCGACGCCGGAGATCCGCGTGTGCACGTCGGCGCCCCCGAGCTCCTCCGCCGTCACCTCCTCGCCCGTGGCGGCCTTCACCAGCGGCGGGCCGGCGAGGAAGATCGTGCCCGTCCCCCGGACGATCACCGCCTCGTCCGACATCGCGGGCACGTACGCTCCCCCGGCGGTGCACGAGCCCATGACGATCGCCACCTGGGGAATTCGCTTCGCGGACATGCGCGCCTGGTTGTAGAAGATCCGGCCGAAGTGGTCGCGGTCCGGGAAGACGTCCGCCTGCAAAGGCAGGAACGCTCCGCCGGAGTCCACGAGATAGACGCAGGGAAGGCGGTTCTGCTCCGCGATCTCCTGCGCCCGCAGGTGCTTCTTGACGGTCATCGGGTAGTAGGTCCCGCCCTTGACCGTGGCGTCGTTGGCGATGACCATCACCTCGCGGCGGGAGACGCGCCCGATGCCCGTCACGAGGCCGGCGCCCGGAGCCTCTCCGTCGTACATCCCGTTTGCCGCCAGGGGCGAGAGCTCCAGGAACGGGGACCCCGGATCCAGCAGCGCGTCCACTCTCTCCCGGACGAACATCTTCTTCTGCTCGGCCTGGCGCTGCCGGCCCGCGCCCCCTTCGCGCGCGCGGGCGAGCTCGGCCTTGAGCTCGCCGACTGAGTGCTCCATCGCGGCGGCGCGCTCGCGAAACTCGGGGGAGCCCGTGTTCACGCCGCTCTCGAGCGGCTCGCCCGGGTGGGAGACCGCCAACGGACGCTCGGCCGGCGGGGCGCTCTCGGCCGGCGCCCCCTTCCTTCTTCCGCGGGTTTTCAGCTTCCCACCCGCCGGCCCGCTTCCTTGCGGACGAAGTCCACCAGGGTCTGCGTGGAAGTGCCCGGCAGGAAGATCTCCCGGATGCCGAGCGCCTTGAGCGAAGCGATGTCCTTGTCGGGGATGATTCCGCCGGCGAGGACGACGATGTCCTCGCCCCCCTTCTCCTTCAAGAGCTTCAGGATCTCCGGGAAGAGCACGTTGTGAGCGCCGGAGAGGATCGAGAGCCCGACCACGTCCACGTCCTCCTGGATCGCCGCCGCCGCGATCTGCTCGGGCGACTGGCGCAGCCCGGAATAGATGACCTCCATCCCCGCGTCGCGCAGCGCCCGCGCGATGACCTTCGCCCCGCGGTCGTGCCCGTCCAGCCCGGGCTTGGCGATCAGGACCCGGATCGGTCTTTCGCTCATGCGGCTTTCCTCGCGCGCGAGTCTATCGCGCCGCTACCGGCGCCGAGCAGCCGCGCGTCGAGGAAGTCTTGGGCGTCTACGGCAGCGTCCGGCTCCAGGTGCCGAAGGCGGTGAACGGGCGGGCCGGGCAGGGCGCGGAGCTGTTGACGGAGGCGTCTGCGGATGTCCGGGAGGAGCCGGCCGTCGTGCTCAGAGCCGAGCCGCTTCTCAAGAAATAGTCGCTCATCGTCCCCCCGATGGTGGCGTCGAAACGGCTGGCGGCATCCCGGCTGGCGCCGCTGTCCGTAAGCTGCCCGTCGTACCAGAGCCTCGCCGTCCCCGAGTTGTTCCCCCCGCCGAAGCAGGTCCGCCGCGCCGAGACCCTGATGCTCAATTGAGCGCCCGAGGGCGCCTCAACCGATCCTCCTGTCAAGGTCAGAGGGAACGTCTGCAGAAAAGCGTTATTGAAGCCGCTGCTGCCGCCGCCGACGTTGTCCAGCTCTCCCTGCCCTACCGTCGTCCCGTCGATGAAAACCTCGGCCAGGAGGTCGAGTCTCAGGCCCACACCGTCGCTGTTCTTCAGGCCGACCCAGATTTTAGCCGGGGAGAGGGCCGACAAGAGCATGGAGGCCGGCTCGTAGACGTACGCCGAGCCGGAGAATTGTCCCGCGTCACTGTCCCAACGAGCCCCGACCACCGCCGTGTCCCCGCTGACCGCCACGGAGAAGCCGAACTGGTCGCGTTCCGCGGCGTCGCTCGCCGTCAGCTTCTGCTGCTGACTCCAGACCCCCGCGCTCCGCACAAAGACATATCCCGAGCCGCAATCGCCGCCGGCGTCATCGTCAAGACGAGCTCCTACCACAACTCTGTCGCCGCTGACCCCCACGGACCAGCCGAACTGGTCACTTTCCGCGGCGTCGCTTGCCGTCAGCTTCTGTTGCTGACTCCAGACACCCAGGTTCCGCACAAAGACATATGCCGAGCCGGAAGTGGCGCCCGCTGGTTCATAGTCATAGGGATTCCCGACCACCGCCGTGTCCCCGCTCAAAGCTACGGAATTGGGGACAAAGTAGCCGTTCGCCGTCAGCGTCTGCTGCTCAACCCAGACACCCTCGCTCCGCACGAAGACATGCGCCTTCCAAGTAGCCCCGACCACCGCCGTGTCCCCGCTGACAGCTACGGACAAGCCGAACTGGTAAGGCTCCGGGTCGTCGTTCGAAATCAGCCTCTGCTGCTGGCTCCAGACGCCCTCGCTTCGCACAAAGACATACGCCGAGCCGGAGAATTGGCCCGCGTCACGAGCGCCCACCACCGCCGTGTCCCCGCTCACAGACACAGACCAGCCGAAATAGTCCCGCTCAGCGGCGTCGCTCGCCGTAAGCCTCTGTTGCTGACTCCAGACGCCCTCGTTCCGCACAAAGACATACGCCGCGCCCGAAGAGACGCCCACGTCAGATTCATCAGGGCACCCGACCACCGCTGTATCTCCGCTGACCGCCACGGAGTCTCCGAACAGGTGACATCCCCCCGGCCCGGTCGCCCTCAAAATCTGCTGCTGACTCCAGACACCCGCGCTCCGCACGAAGACATACGCCTGGCTGTAATCAGGAGCCCCCACGAGCGCCGTGTCCCCGCTGACAGCCACGGCGTCCCCGAAGAGGGCAAATGCCGCGGCGTCGCTCGCCGTCAGCTTCGTCTCCCTTGTCAGAAGCGACACATGTCCCGCGGCGTTCGCCAGAGCCACATAAGAACCGACCGACAACAAGATTACCGTTAGTAGGCGAGAGATAACTCTAAGACTCACAGCAGTCCTCCTTGAGGAGAGTGGAGCCCTTGGAAGCCAAGTGCTCTCGTCGAGAGCCTCGCTCTTCTCTTTAAGCTACGTTTCTGCGGCGAATCTAAGACCCGTCCACCGGGGTGTCAATGATGCAAAGTCACTGAAGTGGCCCATTTCCATTTAGCGTCCCGCGGAGCGGGCGCGCTGACCCTGGCCTCTCGTGATCCAAGATCCGCGCGCAATGAGCAGCCTTCTCCTCGCTCGCGAGTGTCAAGCGTCCAAGCTACTGACGCGATCTGTGTAAGACGGCGCCAGTCCTCTCCACGCTATCTATTAGACCTTGGTCCAATGGCTGAGACCTTCGTCTTGTATTGCAGAGGAACCAGCTCGCGATTGCATAGCAGAGGACGTCACCTGCTCGGAGAAATCTCTAATCGGATTCCTGTGTGAGGCGGAGGATGCGGTCGTCGCCCTTTCGGACGGAGCCGCGGCCGTCGCGGTTGCTGGTCGTGAAGTAGAGCGCGCCGTCGGGGCCGTTCTGGACCTCGCGCAGGCGGCCGAACGAGTCCTCGAAGAGAGCTTCGGTGGCGAGGACACGGCGCGGGTCCTTAGGATCCAGGCGCACGCGCATCAGGCGCTCCCCGCGCAGGCAGGCGAAGAGGAAGTCGCCCTTGAGCGCAGGGAGCTTCGAGCCGGTCACGAAGGAGGCGCCGGAGGGCGCGATCGCGGGCGTGTACTCGAGGAGCGGGGAGACCATCCCCTCCTTCGATGCCCTGTGGTGGACGACCGGCCAGCCGTAGTTCCTGCCGGCCTCGACGATGTTGACCTCGTCGCCGCCCCCCGGGCCGTCGAAGCCGGAGGGGCCGTGCTCGGTCTGGAACTGGAGGCCCGTCCCCGGCTGCCAGTCGAGGCCCTGGGAGTTCCTGTGTCCGAACGAGTAGATCGGCGACCCCGGAAACGGATTGTCGGCCGGGATCGAGCCGTCGGGGTTCAGGCGGAGCGTCTTCCCCCCGAGAGAATCCATCTTCTGCGCGATCTCGCGCGTCGTCGCGTCGCCCGTCGTCACGTAGAGCTTCCTGTCCGGCCCGAAGCGGAGGCGGCAGCCCGCGTGGAACTGCGCCGCCGGCAGCCCCTCGAGGATGACCTTCCGGTCCGAGAGCCTGGAGCCGTCGTCGTGAAACCGGACGACGCGCACCCGGATCCCTCCGCTCACGGTGTACGCATACGATACGTAGATCAGACGGCTTGCCGCGTAGTCCGGAGCGAGGGCGAGTCCCATGAGCCCCGTCTCGCCCCTCGATTCGACGTCGGCGATGGCGGCCAGGGGCGCCTTGACGAGCACGCCGTTCTCGACGGCGCGCACGCGTCCCGGCCGCTCCGTCACGAGCATCCGCGTCGGCGAGGTGAACGCCAGCGACCACGGAACCTCCAGCCCGTCCACGAAGGTCTCGACTCTCAGTGTGACGCCGTCCTTCGTCCGGACGGTCCGGGCGTCCGAACGGGCTCCGGCGATCGCCGAAAGGAGAGCGAACAAGACCGCGAGGCCAAGGGGGTTGAACATCAGGCGAAACGCGGTTCGCATCGCGCCTCCGCCTCTCATCTCATCGGTCTCACGTCTGCCGCTCGAGGATTCCATTCAGATGACGCGCCAGATCCTCCCAGGCTTTTCGGCGATGGGAGATCCGGTCCTTCTCTTCGCCTGACATCTCGGCGAAGGTCCGATCGCTCCCCTCCGGGATGAAGAGCGCGTCCCATCCGAATCCCCCGTTCCCGCGCGGCGTCCCGGCGATCGCGCCGCGGATCTCTCCGCGTCCCTGGACGACGCGCTCTCCGTCGAAGTAGGCGACGGCGCACGTGGCGGTGGCCGACCGGTCAGGGAACCGGTCGAGCATCCGGGCAAGCGCCTCGAGGCCGGCGCTCTTTTCGAGCCACTTGACCAGGGCTCCCGGGAAGCCGTTCCACGTTCCGACCGCGAGTCCCGAGTCCTCGACGACGACCGGACGCTCGAGCTTCGCGTACGCGGCGCGCGCCTTCGCCTCCACGATTTCCCCGGGATCGAGCGCCTGCGGCTCGACGAGGTCGAGGTTCACCCGTTCGAGACAGAATCCCAGTCGCTCCGCCTCCCGAGCCTTCTCGGGCCGTCCCGTGACGAAGACCGGCGCGTCCATTCGAAGGATTGTGACATGGGAGTTTCGGTTCCCGGTTCTTGGTGCCCGGTCCCAACCGAACCCCGAGGACCGGGTACCGAACACCAGCCCTGCAACTCGAAGCCCGCGCGGGGTGTCCCGCTAGAATGATGGAAATGGCCATCGAGAGCCCGTCGTGCCCCCGCTGCGGCGCCGGGATCCCGTCTCCCGCGCGGTTCTGCCCCGCGTGCGGGTACGCGGCCGCCCGCCTGGTGCCGGGACAGACCCTCGACGGCAAGTACGAGATCCTCGAGAAGATCGGCGAGGGGGGGATGGGGGAGGTCTACAAGGCCCGCCACATCCACCTGGACGAGATCCGCATCATCAAGGTCACCAAGCCCGACGCCCTGGGCGAGGGCCCGGACCCGCGGCGATTCCACGAGGAGGCGCGCATGGCGACCCTCGTGCGCCATCCCAATGTCGCGGCCCTCTACGACTTCTCGCGCCTGCCGGACGGCTCCTATTACATGGTGTGGGAGTTCATCGACGGCGTCACGCTGGAGGACTGGATGCTGCGGGACGGCCCCATGCCCCTCCCGCGCGCCCTGGACGTCGCGCGGCAGGTCCTGGCGGGGCTGGCCGAGATCCACGCGCAGGGGATCGTTCACCGGGACCTCTCGCCCGACAACATCCTCATTCGCGAGACCCGGGAGGGGCGGCTCGTCGCCAAGATCATCGACCTCGGCATCGCCAAGCGGGTCGCGGCCGAGTCGCTCGCGATGACGGGCACCGGCCTCTTCCTGGGCAAGCTCAAGTACTGCTCGCCGGAGCAGGCGGGAGCGCTCTCCGAGGGAGAAGCGGTGGACGCGAGGAGCGACCTCTACTCCTTCGGCGTCGTCCTCTACGAGATGCTGGCGGGGCGGGCCCCGTTCGAGTCGCAGACTCCCGAAGGCTACCTGGGCAAGCACCTCCACAGCGCACCGCCGCCGCTCGACACGGCGAGGCTTCCCGCGAGGACGGGCCCCGCCCTCGCCTCCCTCGTCATGCGGGCGCTCGAGAAGAAACGGGACCGGCGCTTCTCTTCCGCGGCCGAGTTTGCCGCCGCCCTGGAGCGCCTCGGCCCCGTGCCGGCGCAGCCGTCCGGGACGCCCGCGGCCGATGCGGCGGGCGGCGCGGGAAGCCGGGCGCCCCAGCTCTGGGTGGCGGCGGTCTTGCTCGCCGCCGCGGGGGCCGCGGCCTTCGCGATCCTGCACCGGTCGGCGTCCCCGAGGCGCGCGCCATCCGCCGTGCCGACCTTCGCGGCATCCTTCATTCCGACAACCGCGCCGACAACCGGTCCCGACGAAGTGGTGATCGCGCCGCGGATCATCGAGCAGAGGACGCCGACGGAACCCGAGGAGCGAAGCGAGCCCCCCACTCGTCCGCCGCAGGCGCAGACGCCGGTTCCGGTGACCGCGCCCCCCCCTTCCCCGCCCGCGACCGCCGCGCCCGGGGACGCCGCCGACGCGCCCCTCGAGGGCGTCGTCACCGCCGCGAAGTTGAAGGGTTTCCTCCAGGCGTGGTCCGAGCGTCCCGTGGAGCGGCGGGCCAGGCGGGCGATGGAGGTCGCCGGCGCGGCAAACTTCTGGACGCTCACCCATCCGCAGAACTCCTACACGCCGGAGCTCAAACGCTGGCTGCCGCGCACCCTGAAATCCGACGCGGAGGCGGCCCTCGCGAACCGCCAGCCGGCGCTTGCGCGGCTCTTCTATCGCGCCTACCGGCAGTTGAAGTTCTCGCCGCCCGATCCGGACCTGGCCCGGAGGGTCCGGCAGGCGGGGCCCTGAGAGGACGGGTTTCAGGTTTCAGGTTTCAGGATTGGGCCGGGGGTGTCAGTTCGCGCGCTTCTTGCCGGGGCCGGCGGCGCGGGCCGAGTACAGGGTCTCGTCCTGCGACAGGGAGCCGAGGACCTTGTACATCGGCACCTGGGTCGAGAGCCCCTTCAATGCGAACTGCCCCATCTGCGCCACCGAGAAGCGGCTCTTGACCCCCTCGTAGGTGTCGGGGCCGATCACGACGTCGCCGGCGCCCGCGACGAACTCTTCCATGCGCGCGGCGACGTTGACGGCATTGCCGAGCACCGTGTAGTCCACGCGCCGCTCCGAGCCGATCTCGCCGACGATCGCCTCGCCGGTGTTGAGCGCGATGCGCACCGCGACGGGAGGCTCGCCGCGGGCCGCGCGCTCGGCGTTCCAAGCGGTCATCTCCTCCTGGACCTTCAGGGCGGCGGTGACCGCGCGCACGGCGTGGTCCGGCTGTTCGATCGGCGCGCCGAAGAAGGCCATGACGGCGTCGCCGATGAACTTGTCGATCGTTCCGTCCTGCGAAAAAATCGCGTCGGAGGCGAGCGTGAAGAAGCGCGTCAGGAGGCTCGCCAGCTCGCCCGCGCCCATCTTCTCCGACCAGCTCGTGAACCCGACGAGGTCGGCGAAGAGGACCGTGACCGACTTGGTCAGGGCGACCTCCCGGTCCCCGGTGGCCTCCGCGTGCGCGATGATCTCGTCCACGACCTGCGGCGAGTGATAGCGCTCGAGCCGGCCGCGGATGCGCCGCTCCTTCTCGAACCGCTCGCGCAGGCGCGCCCGCTCAATCGCGACCGCGGCGAAGTTGGCGAGCGCCGTCAGCAGGTCGAGGTCCTTTTCCGTGAAGGACCCCACGTGCATGGGAGAGTCGACGTGGATGACGCCGATCACGGCGTCGCGGCTCCAGAGGGGAGCGCACATCGCGGACCGGATCTGCTGCATGCGGATGGACATCCCCGCCTCGAACCGCTCGTCCGTCTGGGCGTCCGAGGTCAGGACCGCGACCTTCTGGCGGACGACCATGTCCACGATCGTGCGCGAGTAGGGGGCGCCGTCCGTCGTCATCCGCGAGGAGGACTTCAGGCGGCTGATTCTCAGCTTCAGGCCGTCCTCCTCCTCGAGCAGGAGGAACCCGCGGTCGACCGGGAGGTACTCGAAGATGAGGTCCATGACGGTTCCGAGCACGGTCTCGACGTCGTCCACCGAGATCAGGGTCTTGGCGACCTGAACGAGGATCTCGAACACCTTGTTCTTGTAGGCCACATCCAGGACAGCGCGCTTCTTCCCCCGGGTGGACTCGCTGGCGGCCGCGTCGGCCCCCTTCTCCAGGCCGAAGTCCATGTTGAATTCCGCGATGGGCCGGATGCAGGTGGACGTCGAATCGTGCTTGCGCGACGGGGCCGGGGCCGGCGCCTCGGCTTCCTCCCGGAACCGCAGAAGAAAGGTCCCGACCACCGCCTGGTCGCCGTCCCCGACGCGGGAGCTCTGGACGAGCTTCTCCTTGACGCGGACGCCGTTGGTGGACTGGTTGTCGTGGATGAACCAGCCGTCGCCCTCCTTGCGCAGCGTGGCGTGCCGGCGCGAGACGGAGAAGTCGTTCAGGACGATGTCGTTCTCGTTCGAGCGCCCGATCGTTGCCTCGTCCTTCGCCAGGTTGAACACCTGGGGCCGGCCATCGGTCTCGTAGAGAACCTGAAGCATGGAGGCAAAAATTATAGACCGCCCGATCGGATTTCAGGTTTCATGTTTCAGGTTCCAGAAAGGCAACCAGCACTTCCGTCTTGAAACTTGAAACCTGAAACCTGAATCTCACTCGCCGAGGGAGAAGGCGATCCGGATCTTCTTGTGCGAGGCGACGGGCCCCGACCGGCCTCGCGCGGGATGGTATTTCCAGCGGCTCACGGCGGCGACGGCGGCCTCCGAGACCCCGAGCGGCAGCCCCCGCTCGACGACGACCTGGGTGACCTGGCCGGTCTCGTCGATCGTGGCGTCGAGGATCACGCTCCCTTCGACCCCGGCGCGGCGGGCCCGTTCCGGATATTCGGGGTCCACCTTGGAAGCCAGGACGGCAGGTTCCAGCGGCTCCTCGACCGCCGGCGCTTCCGCTTCCCCGGTCGGGGGGGAGCCCTCCGCGGGCAGGCCGGAGGGCGGGGGCTCGGGCGGCGTCGGAGAGAGGTTCGTCACGGTCACGTCGTTGATGGTCTTGCCTCCATCGGGGACGATCGCCGGGCGCCTGGGATCGGGCGGCACCAGGTCCACATCGCTCGAGTGGATGAAGGCGACGGCGCCGTCGTCGGCGCGCACCGCGTAGTAGGCGTGGTCCACGCCGTAGATCGAGATGGTCGCTCCCCGGCGCAGGCGTCCCGCGCGCGGAGCCGATGGAAAGGGAGCGAGGAGCAGGTCGGTCTCCTCCGCCACGACGCCGGGGACGGGAGTGAAGGACAGGATCCGTTTCGCGCGCTCCTCTCTCGTCTGCCGCTCCGTGTCCGTCTCGATCGCTTCCGACGGCACGAATCCGGTTTCTCCCTTGGCGGTGCGGACCTCCACCCACCTGCCCCTGTCCGAGACGACGGTCAGGCGCGCCCCCTTCGGGATGGCTCCCGTCAGGGACGCCGTCGCCGAAGGCTCCCGGCGCAGGTCCGCGATCTCCGCCGTGACGGTCGCGGCGGAGTCGGAGACGGCCGGACGGGACACGCGGGCCCTGCGAGGCCGCGCCACCAGAACGAGGACTCCGAGGGCGAGGACGAGGGCCATGCTCGCCGCGGAGAAGGCTGCCCAGCGGGGCAACGCCGCGCGAGCCCGGAAGGCCGGCGTGTCCGGCGGACCGCTCAGAGCGGCGTCCCGTCCGCCTCGCGCAGGAGCGTCAGGAGCAGCGCCTTCTGCGCATGGAGCCGGTTCTCCGCCTGATCGAAGACCGCTGAGGCCGGCGAATCGATGACCGACCCCTCCACTTCCTCGCCGCGGTGGGCGGGCAGGCAATGCAGGAAAATGGCGTCGGGCGCGGCCATCCCGAAGACCTCGCGCGTGACGCGGTACTTCTCGAACTTCGCGGCCCGTTCCGCGGCCTCCGCCTCCTGCCCCATGGAGGCCCAGACGTCCGTATAGACGGCGCGCGCTCCGGCGAGGCCTTCCTCCAGCGAGTGGGTCGCGAGGACGGAGCCCCCGGTCTCCCGCGCCGCCTCCCGGGCCCACGCCATGACCTGCGCCGGCGGCTCGAAGCCGGCCGGAGTCACGACCGCCACGCGGGCGCCGAGCTTGGCGCCGGTGACCAGGAGACTGTTCGCCACGTTATTGCCGTCTCCGACGTAACAGAGCGGGAACCCACTCTCGGTACCGAAACGCTCGCGGACCGTCAGAAAATCCGCGAGCGCCTGGCAGGGATGGAGAAGGTCCGACAGGCCGTTCACGACCGGGACCCGGCTCCACCGGGCCAGGTCCTCGACGGTCGCGTGGGCGTACGTGCGGGCCATGATCCCGTCGGCGAACCGCGAGAGGACGCGGGCGGTGTCCGCCACCGTCTCCCCACGCCCGAGCTGCAAATCCCGGGAGGAGAGGAACATCGCGAGACCGCCGAGCTGGAACATGCCGGCCTCGAAGGAGACGCGCGTGCGCGTCGAGGACTTCTCGAAGATCATCGCGAGGGTCTTGCCCGCGAGCCCCGATCGGAAACGGTCCGGGTCCTTCTTGACGCGCCCGGCCAGGTCGAGCACGCCTCGAATCTCCTCCGGCCGCCAGTCGTTCTCGTTGACGTAGTCGCGTTTCATGGCGAGAGTCTAAGGTCTAAGGTCGAAGGTCCAAGGTCCCCGGGTCAATCACCCGATCACCCGATCGCCCGATCACCCGATCCTCCATCACCCGATCACCCGATCACCCGATTCCCTGATGAGCGTCCCCGTCTTCCCCTCGAGAGCCTCCGACAGCGACTCCGCGCGCGTGATCAGGACCTCCCGGCCTCCCGCTTCGACAAACCTCGCCGCGGCATCGATCTTCGGTCCCATGCTCCCCGCGGGGAACTGGCCCTGGGCCAGCAGCTCGCGGGCCGTCGCCACCGTCATCTCCGGCAGCGGCGTCTCGGTGGGCCGCCCGTAGTCCCGCGAGACCCTCTCGACACCCGTCAGGATGATGAAGAGATCGGCGGAAAGGGACGCCGCCAGCATGGACGCCGTGTAGTCCTTGTCGATGACCGCCTCGACTCCCCTCACCTCCCCCTCTTCGCTCGTGACCACGGGGATTCCCCCGCCCCCGCCGGCGATGACGATGTGGCCGCGGTTGATGAGAGAGGCGGCCACGGCCACGCCGAGGATCGCGCGCGGCCGCGGAGAGGCGACCACCTTGCGCCAGCCGCGCCCCGCGTCCTCGACCATCCGCCATCCGACACTCTCCTCGAGCGTCGCGGCGCGCTCCCGCGAGAAGAAGGGGCCGACCGGCTTGGTGGGGTTCAGGAAGGCCGGGTCCGCGGCGTCCACCATCACCTGCGTGATGAACGTCGCGACCTCCTTGCGGAAGCCGGCCCGCGGCAGCTCGTTGGCGAAGGCGAGCTCGAGAAGGAACCCGAGCGATCCCTGGGTCAGCGCCACGCAGAAGTCCAGTGTCTGCGGCGGGAGCTCCGAGGACGCCATCTCGGCCTGGATCAGCAGGTTCCCGACCTGGGGACCGTTGCCGTGCACGACGACGAGCTCGTAGCCCCGCGCGAGAATGGGGAGCAGGTGCCGGACCGCCTCGCGCGCCCTCTCGAGCTGCTGCGCCGTGGTGCCCGAGTCTCCCGGCCGCAGCAGGGCGTTGCCCCCGAAGGCCACGACCGCCAGGGGCCGCACGAACGAGAAGAAGGGAGTGTTCATGGGTCCTCCCGCACGAGGGGCATCGCCATGCAGCGGGGACCGCCGCGCGCGCGGGACAGCTCGTGGGCGGCGAGGCTGATGACGCACTTGCCCTTGCGCACGTCCAGCTCCTCGCGCCCCAGGAGCAGGTCGGCCTCGTCCACGATCCTGTAGCCGGCGCGGGAGAGCTCTTCGGTCGTCCGGACATTGCGGTCGTAGAGGAGGATGACGCCGGGCGCGAGGGCGAAGGCGTTCGCCCCGTCGGTCCACTGCTCCCGGCGCTCCGAGATCGGATCGTCTCCTCCGCAGCGGACCGGAGCGAGGTCGAGACCCTGGGCCTTGAGCACGGTCAGGAGATCCTCCTGCGACCTCCAGTTGATTTCCCTCCGGGTCAGGTCGCACTCGTAGACGTCCGCCTCCTCTTCTCCCCCCGCGAGGATCATCGGCGCGTAGACAAGACACTCCTCCCGGGAGATCGCGGTGAACACGGTATCCAGGTGCATCGTCGAGCGCGCCGGCGGAATGGCCACGACGACAATGCGCTTGATCGGCGAGCGCTCCGCCTTGAGTCTCTCCGCCAACCTCTCGATCGTGGTTTTCTCTGTCCTCTCGGAATACCCGATCGCGAGGAGGTCGGAACGCAGCACCAGCACGTCGCCCCCTTCCAGAGTCGGGCGCATCCGCGCGTAGGAGGTCTGGGGGCCGTACTCCGCGGAGAACTCGTCGAACCAGAAGGCCCCGTCGGGACGGGCGAAGCGAGGGTGGTACTGGAAGATGTAGCCGGACAGCAGCGGCTCCCGGGCCCGCGCCTGGGTCGCCATCGAGCAGCGGATGGCGCGGTCCCCGACGACGACGAGGGGGTCCCGCTGGAAGACGTAGTTTGAAGCGGGCGGGAGCCAGTACAGCTCGGAGGAGGACTTCGCCTCCTCCCGCGCGGGCTTCTCGATGCCGGTGATGAGGGCCGACGCGAGGTCTTCCACCGGGAGACCGCGAAGCCGCGCGCCCAGGTCCTGTCCCCAGCGGAGACACGCGGCCAGGTCCTCCAGAACGGCGACCCGATTCTCAGGGACGGCGAGGACCTCTCCGAGCAGCTGCTGCGCTTCCAGCACTTCGTCCGCGACGTAGCCCAGGACCTGCTGGAAGCGGCGGTGCTCCTCACGCGCCCGGGCGCCGAAGAGGATGTCGTCGAAGAGCGACTCCTCCATCATGGCGGGGATCATCCGATCGATCTCCGGCCCCGGCAGGTGCACGAGGATCGAGGAAAGTTTCCCCACCTCGGAGTTGACGCGCAAAGTCATGAGGAGCGCGGATTCTACCAACCGGGGGCGAGGAGCGAGGGACCAGGTGTCGGGGAACAGGTTTCAACCTGACACCGGAATCCCATCACGAGGGAGGCAGCAGCGGGACGCCCTCGCTCCCGGCCGCCTCGGCTCCTTCCAGCTTCTCCTGGGCGACTTCCGTGACGCCGGAGAGCTTCGCGCCGAAGCGGTTCAGCGCCACGGCGGCCTCTTCGTACTGTTTCTGCGCGTTGTTCATGTGCCCGCGCACCTTGAGGAACGGCTCCTCGGCTCGCTCCCACAGACGCTCGAGGTCGGCCAGCCGCTCCTGGACCTCACGGGCGTTCTTCTGCAGCTCCTCGCCCCGAAGGACCATCGCGACCGTCGAGACGTACGCGTAGAAGAGCCGCGGCGAAACCGGGAAGACGCGCATCTCGATGCACGCGTCGGCGAGCGCCTTCTCCTCGCCGTCGGCCGCCATCTCGGCGTAGACGGCCTCGGCGGGAACATACATGAAGGCGTAATCGCAGGTCCCCTCGTCGGGACGGATGTACTTGCGGCGGATCGCGTCGGCATGCTTGCGCACGTCGCTCGCGAAGGCGGCGCGAGCCCGGCGGCGCTCATCCTCGTTCTCGGTCTCGCGGGCTCGCCGGAAGTTCTCCAGCGGGAACTTGCTGTCCACGGACACCCAGCGGTCCTTCAGGCGTATCACCGCGTCGACCGTCACCCCGTCCGCGAAGCGGTATTGCATCTGCCAGGAGCCGGGCGGAAGGGCCTGGCGGAGAGCCTGCTCCAGGAACGCTTCCCCGAGTGTCCCGCGGATTTTCGGGGGCTTGAGAAGATCCTCGAGGCGAGTCACGTTTCCCGCGAGCTCCTCGATCTTCTGGGAGGCGCTGAAGACCCGGCCCATCTGCTCACCGACGTCCTTCATCAGCCTGCCCGACTCCCCCAGGTGCTCGGCCAGGCCCTTCTGCCCGTCCGAGAGGCTCTTCTCGACGCCCCGGACACGCTCCTCGACGGACCGGCGAAACTCGTCGAAACGCCGGTCCACGGATTCGGAAGCCTCGCGGGCACGGGCCGCCTCGGCAAGCAGCCGGTCGAACCGGCCCGACTGCCGCCCGCGCACGAGCACCACGAGCGCGCCCGCGACGAGAGCCGCGGCAATCAGCGCGAGGGCCACCGATGAGGACATCCATGATCAGAATAGCAGCGTCTGACGGACAAACCACGTCCGAGCCTGCTGCGGCCGGTTTCCCATTAGTCCCGGTCACGGCGACGAGAGCAGATCCCTCGCTTCGCTCAGGATGACCAGGCGGAGGGAGTCGCTCGATCCATTCGCAGAGGCACGTCCAATAGACCACCGTGCTGCCGCCGGTGCTCGCGGCGCGAGGAGTCTCCCGGAGGGGAGGAGCCTCGCGCCGCGGGAGCGTAGCGCTTGCGCGGGATCAGGCAAGCGGTCGAGGCCGCATCCGGCCGAGCCGCTCGCCGGTGCGCCCGAAGGGCGCAGATCCCACGCAAGTGCGGAGCGACGTTTGTGCGAGAATACGTCGGAGACGCAACCGCAGTGCCAGACCTTCCGCCCCGCAAGCCCCAGAAGGACGACGAGCGCGAGGAAATCGATTACCTGATCTGCCGGCAGTGCAACAGTCCGTGCTACGTCTTCGAGCTGGACAAGGGCCGGATCAAGGAAGCGGCGTGTGAGATGTGCGGCAACGACGACATTCTCTTCTTCAGCCTGGCCGAGGAAGAGCATGAGTGACGTCGAGACCTACTCGAACCCGCTCCTGGAGCGGTACGCCTCGGCGGAGATGGCGCGGATCTTCTCGGCGCGTTTCAAATTCGAGACCTGGCGCCGCCTCTGGCTCTGGCTGGCGGAGGAGGAGAAGCGCCTGGGCCTCCCGATCCCGGAGAAGGCCCTCGTCGAGATGCGCGGGGCCCTCGGGAGGATCGACTTCGAGGCGGCGGCCCGGGAGGAGGAGAAGACACGCCACGACGTGATGGCGCACGTCCGGGTCTTCGGGCGCGCGGCTCCCGCGGCGAGCGGGATCATCCACTGGGGAGCCACCTCCGCCTTCGTCTCGGACAACGGCGACCTGATCCAGATGCGCGAGGCGCTCTCCCTCTCGGAGAAGCGGCTCGTGGAAGTCTTGAAACGCCTGCGCGCGTTCGCGCTCTCCCACCGGGACCTGCCGGTCCTCGCCTACACGCACTTTCAGCCCGCGCAGCCCACGACGGCCGGGAAACGGGCGGCGATGTGGGGCGCGGACCTTCTCTTCGACCTGGAGGCGATCCGCGCAGCGCGCTCGAACCTCCGGTTCCTGGGGGCCAAGGGAGCCACGGGCACGCAGTCTTCCTTCCTGTCGCTCTTCGACGGGGATTCCGGCCGGGTCGAAGAGCTCGACCGCGCGATCGCGGCCCGGGCGGGGTTCCAGAAGCGCGTCGCCGTCTCGGGCCAGACGTACTCCCGCAAGCAGGACGACATGGTTCTCCACGCCCTCTCGGGCCTCGCCCAGTCGGCCCACAAGATCGCGACGGATCTGCGCCTGCTCCAGCACGACGGCGAGATCGAGGAGCCCTCGGAGGCCTCCCAGGTGGGCTCCTCCGCCATGCCGCACAAGAAGAACCCGATGCGCGCCGAGCGGATCTGCGCCCTGGCGCGGCACGTCATCGCGCTCTCGCTCGACACCGCCATGACCGCCTCCACGCAATGGCTCGAGCGGAGTCTCGACGATTCCGCCAACAAGCGCATCGCCGTGCCGGAGGCGTTCCTCGCGGCCGACGCGATCCTCGTGCTGCTCGGCAACGTCCTGGGCGGTCTCGTCGTGCGCCCCGAGGTCTGCCGGCGGCGCCTCGAGGCGGAGCTGCCGTTCCTGGCGACCGAACAGATCCTGATGGAAGCGGTGCGCCGCGGAGGGGACCGGCAGCAACTGCACGAGCGGCTGCGCCTGCTGGCGCTCGCCTCCTCGGAGAAGCGGGCCCGGGACGGCGAGCCGGCCGACCTCCTCGAACGGATCGCGAGCGATCCCGTGTTCGGATTGACGCGGGAAGAGATCGCGGCGGCCTCGAGTCCCGGGAGGCTCGTCGGACGCGCCCCCGAGCAGGTCGAGATCTTCGTCCGGGAGGAGCTCGATCCCGCGCTGGAAGGCGCCGTCCATCTCGAGCCGGCGGCGATCCGCGTTTGAGACGCCGGTCGCGAAACGAAGCCCTCGCGCGGCGGCTCCTCCTCGCGTTTCTTCTCGGCGTCTCGGTGGCCTGCGCTTCCTCCCGCCCCCCGTCGGCGCCCTCCCCGGGGGCTTCGAAGGCTCCACCCGTCCTCCCCTCCCAATGGTCCGAGGAGGGCATCGCCTCCTGGTACGGCGGCGACGACGGCTTCGAGGGGAAACCCACAGCCTCCGGTGAGATCTACGACTCCTCGCGCCTGACCGCGGCCCACCGGGAGCTGCCGCTCGGAACCCTCGTCGAAGTCTGGAGTGTCGAGAATGGAAAGAGCGTCCGGGTGAGAATCAACGATCGCGGCCCCTTCATCAAGGGGCGCATCATCGACCTCTCGCGCGCGGCGGCCGGGAGGCTCGACCTGATCGGTCCCGGAACCGGCCGCGTGCGCCTGTCGGTGCTCCAGCGGGGAATGGAGCCGCCGCCGGTTTCGCCGTCGGGCCTCTGGGCAGTCCAGATCGGGTCCTTCGCCGACCCCGGCAATGCGCACCGCCAGGCCGACAGGGCCCGCGCGACCGGGCGCGCCGTCTCGCTCGAGCCGCATGACGGCTTGACGCGCGTCAAGGTCGGAGCGTACGGCTCACGACAGGAGGCGCGGGAAGTCCTCGCCGCTCTCGAGCAACAGGGGTTCGAGGGGGTGCTGGTTCCGGCGAGGTGAGAAGAGAATTGTCGCTTGTGAAGTGTGAATTGTGAGTGGACCGAGTTTCGAGAGGCTGTTCGCCTACAACCATTGGGCTAACCGCGAGACGCTGCGGTCGCTCGCGGCGCTCGACTCTCCGCCGCCCCGGTCGGTCAGGCTGCTCGCGCACATCGTCGGCGCCGAGCGGCTGTGGCACGGTCGGCTGAAATAGCTTCCCCCTCTCCCCGCGCGGGAGAGGGAGGAGGTCTGAGAGAATCGCGATCCTCATGGAGACTCCGAACGTCTTCGCGATCGAGAGCCGCGGGCTCGTCAAACGATACGGCCCCGTCACGGCGGTGGACGGCCTCGATCTGTCCGTGCGCGCCGCGGAGTGCTTCGGGCTCCTCGGGCCCAACGGCGCGGGAAAGACGACAACGATCGAGATCCTGGAGGGCTTGAACAAGCCGGACGCGGGCGAGGTCACCGTGCTCGGACGGCGCTGGGGAACGCACGAAAGGGATCTGCGCGAGCGCCTCGGGGTGTCGCTCCAGGAAAGCCGTTTCCACGACAAGCTCACCGTCTTCGAGACGCTTCGCCTCTTCCGCTCCTTCTACCGCGACGGCCGCGATCCCGAGGAAGCCCTGCGCGACATGTCGCTCGAGGAGAAGCGCGACGCGCGCGTCGGGAAGCTCTCGGGCGGCCAGCGCCAGAGGCTTGCGGTCGCCTGCGCGCTGACAGGGAACCCGGAGATCCTCTTCCTCGACGAGCCGACGACGGGCCTGGACCCGCAGAGCCGCCGCCAGCTCTGGGAGCACATCCGCGCCTTCCGCGCGCGCGGCGGGACCGTCCTCCTGACGACGCACTACATGGAGGAGGCGGAGCAGCTCTGCGACCGCGTGGCCGTGGTGGACCACGGTCGGACGATCGGCGAAGGAACGCCGGCGGAGCTCATCGGCCGGCTCCACGCGCCGAACATCCTGGAGTTCTCCTCCGATCCGCCGGCCGGCCCCGACCTCGTCGCTTCCATTCCGGGCGCGTTCGACCCGCGGCAGCGCGGCAGCCACTGGTCGGTCTGCGTCAACTCCCTCGTCGCAGCGGTTCCGGCCCTTCTTCTGGCGCTCGATCGCTCCGGCTCGAAACTCGAGGAGCTTTCGACGCGCCGGGCCACGCTCGAAGACGTGTTCCTCGCGCTGACCGGGCGGGAGCTGCGCGATGAGTGAGGGGAACCGGCGTCGGAGACTCCATCCCTTGACGGAGCTGGTGCGGACGCGTCTGCTGGAAGTCGTCCGCGAACCGGAGGCGATCTTCTGGGTCTTCGTCTTCCCGATCGGGATGGCGCTCGCCCTGGGATTCGCCTTCCGCGACAAGGCGCCCGAGCCGGTCGCCGTGGGCATCACCGGAACGGCCCGGACGAGCGTGCTGCGCGATGCCCTGACGCGCTCCGCGCTCTTGAAGCCCCGGCTCTTCTCCTCCGTGTCCGAAGGAAGAGCCGCCCTGCGGATCGGGAAGATCGCGCTCCTCGTCGAGAACGGCTCCCCCATCGTCTACTGGTACGACCCGACCCGGCCCGATTCGCGCCTGGCCCGTTTCGAGGTGGACAAGGCCGTGCAGGGGGCGGCCGGCCGGAGGGACGCGGCGCCGGTCCGCGACGAGCTCGTCTCGGAAAAGGGGTCGCGCTACATCGACTTCCTGCTGCCGGGCCTCCTCGGCCTGAACCTCCTCTCGACGAGCGTGTGGGGCATCGGCTACTCGATCGTCAACGCCCGGATCAAGAAGACCCTGAAGCTCATGACGGCAACCCCGATGAAGCGGTCCGATTACCTCCTGGCGCAGATGCTCGCGCGTTTCGTGCTCCTCGCCGTGGAGGCGGCCATCATCGTCGCGTTCGGCATCCTCGTTTTCCAGGTCCCCCTGCGCGGCTCGCCGGCGGCGCTCGTCGTGCTCTGCGCGTTCAGCGGGCTCTCCTTCGCTGGCCTCGGCCTCCTCTGCGGATCGCGGGTGCAGACGCTCGAAGGCGTCAACGGCCTGATCAACCTGATCCTCGTCCCGATGTGGCTCTTCTCCGGCGTCTTCTTCTCTCCGGAGCGTTTCCCGAAAGTCATGCAACCCGCGATCGAGGCGCTGCCCCTGACCGCTGCCAATGAAGCGCTCCGCGCCGTCATGCTGGAAGGGAGAAGTCTCGACGCGCTCCCGTCGCAGCTGCTGATCCTCGCGGTGTGGGGTGTTGTCTGCTACGCCGTCGCGTTGAAGATCTTCCGCTGGCAGTAGGAGGAGAGCGATGCAAGTCCTCGTCGTGAACCAGGAAGAGGTCCCGCGGCTCTTGCCGATGGCCGAGTGCATGGACGCCATGGCGGAGGTCCTGGCGACCCTGGCGCGCGGGGAGGCGATTCTCCCCCTGCGCTCGATCCTGTGGCTGCCGGAGAAGGTGGGGGGCCTCGGCCTGATGCCGGCGGCGCTCCTGCCGGGGCGGGTCACGGGCGTCAAGGTGATCACGTTCTTCCCGGGAAACGAAGGGACGGAGCTCGACACCCACCAGGGGGCCGTCCTCCTCTTCGAGGCGGAGCGGGGCCGGCTCCTCGCCGTCGTCGACGCCACTTCGATCACCGCGATCCGCACGGCCGCCGTCAGCGGGGTGGCCACGCGGCTCCTCGCCCGCGAGGACGCCGGCGACCTCGCCCTCCTCGGCTCCGGCACCCAGGCGCGCACGCATCTGGAAGCGATGCGGGCCGCCCGCCGGATCCGGCGCGTCCGCGTCGCGAGCAAGGGCCTGGAGAGGGCCAGGTCTTTTGCCGCGCGCGAGTCCGGCAAGCACGGCATCGCGATCGAGCCCGTCGCCTCGGTCCGCGAGGCGGTGGCCGGCGCGGACATCATCTGCACCGCGACCTCCTCGCGCGAGCCGGTCCTCCTCGGAGAGTGGATCTCGCCGGGCGCCCACATCAACGCGGTCGGATCGAGCGTCCCGTTCGCCCGCGAGCTCGACACGGCGGCCGTCGTCCGGTCGCGCCTCTACGTGGACCGGCGCGAGTCGACCGTCAACGAGGCGGGAGACTTCCTCATCCCGAAGAAGGAGGGCGCGATCGACGACGACCACATCGTCGGCGAGATCGGCGAGGTCCTCCTCGGCCGGCTGCAGGGACGGCGTTCCCCCGGCGAGATCACGCTCTTCAAGTCTCTCGGCCTCGCCGTCGAGGACGTCGCGTCGGCCCGCCACATCTACGAGAAGGCGAAGGCGTCCGGGACCGGTCACTTCCTCGACTTCGGAGGAGAGCGCCACGCGAACGATTGAGCCTCCGTCGATCGGGGACATCCGCGCCGCGCGCGAGCGACTCTTCGCGAGGGGGCTCGCCCTCCGGACTCCTCTCGTCCGGCTCAACGTCGAGGATGCCCCGGCGGAGATCTGGCTGAAGCTCGAGAACCTCCAGCCGATCGGCTCCTTCAAGGTCCGGGGCGCGGGCAACGCGATGAGCCTCGCGCCGCGCGAAGCCCTCGCGAAAGGCGTCTCCACCGCGAGCGCCGGCAACATGGCTCAGGGAGTCGCGTGGAACGCGCGCCGCCTCGGGATCTCATGCACCGTCGTCGTTCCCGACAACGCCCCGCAGACCAAGCTCGCCGCGATCGAGCGGCTGGGCGCGAAGGCCGTCAAGCTCCCCTACGCGCGCTGGTGGCAGGTCCTCGAGGAACACGGCTATCCCGGCATCGAAGGCTTCTTCATCCATCCCGTCAGCGATCCGGCTGTCATCGCCGGAAACGGAACGATTGGCCTCGAGATCCTGGAGGACCTGCCCGACGTGGACGCCGTCGTCGTGCCCTTCGGAGGAGGCGGCCTCTCCTGCGGCATCGCCGCGGCGCTGCGGGCGCTTCGTCCGGCAGCGCGCGTCTTCGCCTCCGAGGTCGAGACGGCCGCGCCCTTCGCCGGGTCCCTCGCCGCGGGCCGACCCGTAGCCGTCGATCACACGCCGAGCTTCGTGGACGGCATCGGCGGCAAGTCCATGCTCCCCGAGATGTGGCCTCTCGCCAGTCAGTTCCTTTCCGGATCCCTCGTCGTCTCCGTCGCCCAGGCCGCCGCCGCCGTCCGCCTCCTCACCGAGAGGAACCGCGTCATCGCCGAAGGCGCCGGCGCCACGTCGGTCGCCGCCGCCCTCGCCGGCAAGGCCGGCACGGGCAACGTCGTGTGTGTCATCTCCGGCGGCAACATCGAACCCGCCAAGCTCGCCAAGATCCTGAACGGAGAGATCCCCGAGTCGTTCCCCTCTCCACCCGCGAGCGGGGGGAGAGGGTCAGGAAGTTGTCCAATCCGCCTCACACGGTCTCCAGGTAGCGGTGGACCATGCTGACGGTGCCGGAGCCTTCGCCGACGGCCGCCGCGACGCGCTTGCCCGATCCGCCGCGCACGTCGCCGGCGGCGAAGACCCCGGGGACGCTGGTCTCGAAGATGTACGGGTCGCGGTCGAGCGTCCAGCCGCGCGGCCTCCGGTCGACCCGCGGCAGATCCGGACCCGTCAGGACGTAGCCCTTCTCGTCGAGCTCGAGGGATCCCGCGACCATCTCGGTTCGCGGCTTCGCTCCGATGAAAATGAACATCGCCGCCGCGTCGAGCGCGCGCTCTTCCCCGGTCTCGACGTGGCGGACCGACACGCGCTCGAGCCTTCCCGATCCGGCGACCTGAGTGACTTCGACCCTCGTCACGATCTCGATGTTCTGCGTCGCCGCGATCCGGTCCTGCAGGTAGCGCGACATCGACTTGCCCAGCGATTCGCCGCGGACGAGCAGGGTCACGCGCCGCGCGTAACGGGAAAAGAAGAGGGCGCCCTGGCCGGCCGAGTTTCCCGCGCCCACGATGCACACGCCCTGCCCGCGGTAGGTCGCGGCCTCGGTCATGGCGGCGCCGTAGTAGACGCCGATGCCCAGGAGCGGGCTCATGCCGGGCACGTCCAGCGTCCGCACGGAGACGCCCGTCGCCAGGATGACCGCGTAGCAGGAGATGTCCGTCCCGTCCGCGAGCCGGACGATGCGGTAGGGATCCTCGCGCCGCACCGCGACCGTTTCCTGCGTGAGGATCTCGGCGCCGAAGCGGCGCGCCTGCGTCGCGGCGCGGCGCGCGAGGTCGGCCCCGGACACGCCCGAAGGGAACCCGAGATAGTTCTCGATCAGGGAGCTCGTGCCGGCCTGGCCTCCCGGAGCCCTCTGCTCGATGAGGAGCGTCCGGAGCCCTTCGGAGGCTCCGTACACCGCGGCAGCCAGTCCCGCCGGACCCGCGCCGACGATGGCCAGATCGTAGAAGGGCCGGCTCGCCCGCGTCCGCATCCCGCATTTTTCGGCCAGATCGCGATCGCTCGGCGCGACGAGGCGGCTGCCGTCAGGGAAGAGGAGGACCGGCAGCCGGTTCGCGTCTCCGAGAGAAGCGATCAGCTCCCTGGTCGGCGCGTCCTGGTCCACGTCGATCCACTGGTAGGGAATCTGGTTGTTCGAGAGGAACTCCTTGACGGCGTAGCTCCTCGGAGACGAGCGCGCGCCGGCGACCCGGATGCCGTCGTAGGGAAGGCGCGCCTTCGCCGTCCAGTCCGACAACAGGTCGTCCAGGACCGGATAGAGGCGCTCTTCCGGAGGATCCCAGGGCTTCAGGAGGTAGTGATCGAGGCCCACGTCGTTGATGCCGGAGATCGCGGCCTGCGTGTCGGCATACGCCGTCAGGAGGACCCGGCGCGACTCCGGGAAGAGCTTGAGCACCTCGCGCAGGAACTCCGTGCCGGACATCTCGGGCATCCGCTCGTCCACGAGGAAGAGGGCGACGGGAGTGCCGCGCTGCTTCAATTGCCGGGCGGCGTCGAGAGCTTCGGGGCCGGAGCCGGCCTTCAGGATGCGGTAGTCGATGCGGTAGTGCTGCCGCAGGTCGCGCTCGACCGCCCTCAACACCTCCGGGTCGTCGTCGACGGCCAGAATTGCCGGTCGGGCCACGTCAGCCCCTGCCGGCGTCGATCGGCAGCGTCACGTTGAACTGCGTGTGCCCGGGGCGGGAATCGACCTCGATCTCTCCGCGGTGGCGGAGCACGATGCGCCGCGCGATGTCCAGGCCGAGACCGGTGCCCTGGCCGACCGGCTTCGTCGTGAAGAAAGGATCGAAGATGCGCTCGCGGATCTCCGGCGGCAGCCCCGGTCCGTCGTCCACGACCCGCACGACAACGGAAGGGCCCTGACGGACCGCCGCGACGCCGACGCGGCCCTTCGCCGCGTCCAGCGCGTTGTCGACCAGGTTCGCCCACACCTGGTTCAACTCGCCGCCGAACCCCTGGATCCGCGGAAGATCGGCCTCCACGTCGAGGCTCACGCGCACCTGCTTCCCGCGGGCCTTGGCGTTCAAGACCGCGAGCGTATCGGCCAGCCCCTGACCCACATCCACGGGCTTGGGCATGGTCGCCTGGTCCATGTAGGTGAAGCCCTTCACCGCCGTCACGAGGTTGTGGATCTTGGACGCGGCCGCCTCGATTTCCGATGCCAGCTGATACGTCGCGCAGCCGGCAACGAGCCACGGAAGGATCACCGGGAGCGCTTCGCCGTCGAGCGATTCCGCGAGCTGGTCGAGCGCCTCGAGCGTCACCGCGGACTCCGCCAGCGCTTCCGCGGAGGCGGCGTCGGCGCGGTGCCGCGTCAGCCAGTCGGCGATCGCGTCCTCGCGGTCCGCCTGCTCGATGGGGGAGCGCCCGAACGTGGCGCCCGCCGCGGCAAGGCAGAGTGCGCGCGCTCTGTCGACGGCCGCCTGCTCGGCCGGCGACAATCGCGCGGCGCCGAGCGCGCGGGACGCCGTTTCGACCTCCGACAACCGAAGCTTGAGTCCCTGGGCGCTGCGCGCGACTGCCGAAGCAGGGTTATTCAGCTCGTGGGCAAGCCCTGCAGCCAGCTTGCCGAGGGACATCATCTTTTCTTCCTGAAGGTCGCTCGACGTGAAAATGCGGGCGCGGTCGATCATGACGTGCACGAAAATCGAGGTGAGCTCGTAGCAGTCGCGAATCAGCGCCGGCATCTCCTCGCGGGGAATCAGCAGGAGCTCGGACGGCTCCTCGGCCTTCACGTCGCCCGGCGGCGCCACGAGACGCGAATACGGCAGGAGCCCCGTCACATCGCCCCCATGCCACTCCATAACCTTGTGCGGTCCGGCTCCCCGGTCGATGTGAATGGACAGGTGGCCGGAAAGGACGATGTACAGACCATGCACCGGTCCGTCCTTCGGCGTGAGCACTTTTCCCGTCTCCACCCGGACGAGGCGGCCGCGGGCCGCGAGCCAGGCCAGCTGGTCGGGAGGCGCGCCGACAAGCAGCCGGTGCGCGGACAGACGATCTTGAATCGAGTTTTCCAACTTGCCGCCTCAACGGCACGTTATACATCGACCGGCTCTTCGAGCGTCGCGAGCCGGTAAGGCGGCCTGCCTCTCCCTCGAGCGAACAACCTGTTCAGGCGCGGCCGCTTCCCTTCCGTTCCTCCAGCTCCTCGAGCGTCTTCGGCCAGTCGCCTCTCAGCAGCTGCGACAGCGCGCGGTCAGCGAGGAGCTTGCCGCCGGTCTGGCAGACGGCGCAATAGTTCGACTCGTTCTCGGCGTAGACGATCCGCTGGACTGGAGAGCCGCAGTCGGGGCAGGGCTTTCGGTAGCGGCCGTGCACGGCCATCCCCTCGCGGAAGGCCGTGACCTTCTCGGGAAAGCCCTTCACCGCCTCGGCGCGGAGGAGGCCGCTCCATGTCTCGAGAGTCTCCCGCGCGGCGCGGTGGAGCCTGTCGATCTCCTCTCCGGTCATCCGCTTCGTGAGCTTCGCAGGGGACATCCGCGCCCGGTGGAGGATCTCGTCGGAGTACGCGTTGCCGATCCCCGAGAAGAGGCGCGGATCGGTCAGGGCGCGCTTGACCGTGTGGCTCTCGCGGGTCAGGGCCTCTCGAAACTCGGAGAGGCCAGCCGCGAGCGGCTCGATTCCTCCCCGGTCGAACTCCGACAGCGCCTTCTCCCCGCGCGCCAGGTGGAGCGAGGCGCGCTTCTTCGTGCTCGCCTCCGTCAGGAGCAGGGTCCCGTCCTCGAAGTCGAACGCCGCGAGCCCCGTCCTTCCCGCGACCTTCGCCCCGCGCGGCTTCCAGTGGAGACGGCCGGCCACCATCAGGTGCAGGACGAGGAAGAGGCCGTCCTCCAGCTCGAAGACGATCCGCTTGCCCATCCGGCGAAGCGCGACGACTCTCTTTCCCGCGGCTTCGGAGATCGGCGGCGAGACCGAGCGCAGCAGGAACGGGCTCGCGATCCGGATCGCCTCGAGACGCCCCCCCGCGATCCGGCGCCCGAGGGCCTCCAGGTACGCGAGGATGTCCGGCAGCTCCGGCACGCGGGCGAGCTTACTCCGGCGTCGGACCGGCGTTGACGCCGGGGGGCCGCTCGTCGAGAATCTGTCCCGACCAACGAAAGGACCGCCATGTCGAGCATGGGGCCGCGCAAGGATTCGCCGACCGTGACACCGGACTGGAAGAGTCTCTCGCCCCGGATCGAGGGCGTCGTGATCAAGCACGTGCCTCCGGTGGAAGACGAGCGCGGGGAGATCTGCGAGGTCTATCGCCCGTCCTGGGGGCTCAACCCGGACCCTCTCGTCTACGTCTACGCCATCACGATCCGGCCGAGGAAGATCAAGGGGTGGGTCCAGCACAGGTCGCAGGAGGACCGCATCTTCCTGCTGCGGGGCGCGATCCGGTTCGGGTTGTTCGACGACCGCGCGTCCTCGCCGACCCACGAGCTGCTGAATCTCTTCACGCTCAGCGAGCGCAACCGCGGGCTCGTGATCATTCCCCGCGGCGTCTACCACGCGCTGCAGAACGTCGGCGAGACGGAAGCCCTGTTCGTGAACATGCCGACGAATCCCTACGACCACGCGAACCCGGACAAGTACCGGCTTCCGATCAAGAACGACCGGATCCCCTTCGCCTTCGAAGATCCCCCCGGTTGGTAGACGTGACGGATCGTGGCCCGGCGCCCCTGGTCACCGTCATCATCGCGACCTACAACTGCAGCGGGATGCTCCGCTGGGCGCTCCGGAGCGTCCGCGGCCAGGACCTCCAGAGCTTCGAGGCGTGGGTCGTGGGGGATGCGTGCTCGGACGACAGCGAAGCGGTCGTGTCCGCGCTCGGCGATTCCCGCTTTCGGTGGCGAAATCTCGACCGCAACTCCGGATCGCAGGCCGCGCCGAACAACGAAGGGCTTCGCCTGGCCAGGGGAAAGTACGTCGCCTACCTCGGCCACGACGATCTCTGGTTCCCCTGGCATCTCTCGAAGCTCGTCCGGGCGATCGAAGACACCGGCGCCGACCTGGCGCACCCCTTCTGCGCGGTCATCGGTCCGGAGGGAGCGGGCGAAGCGGCCGGGCCGCCGAAGGCCGGCGTCACCTACGAGAGCCATTTCGTTCCTCCGTCCACGTGGCTCCACAGAACGGCGCTCCGCGACGAATGCGGGTACTGGGGAGACTCGGATCGGCTGCCCCTCGCCGTGGACCGCGAGTACTTGCGCCGGGTGCACCGGGCCGGCAAACGCATCGTCTTTCTTCCGGAGCTCACCGTTCTCAAGTTCCCGTCGATGTGGTGGGGCCACTACGGGACAACGGCGGACAGGCCGCAGCGGCCATACGTCGAGGCCCTCGAATCCGATCCGGGGAAGCTCGAACGACGGGTCCTTCGAGAGCTCTCTATCGAGTTCGCGCGGGAACGCTACGGCGGCGAGGAATCCTGGATCCGCCCCCTGAGGCGCACGCTCCGGCTCGCCGGCAACGCCCTGATCCGGAGCTGGGGCGCCGATCGCTGGCCGATCCCCGGATTGATGCTCCGCCGCTACCAGCGCTATCGCCGGCGCATCCGCCCGGCCCGGGGCATCGATTCCCGGCGGGGCACCTGAGGGCGGCGGTCGCCGGCGCCGTCGCCCCGTAAGAAGAGACCTCCGACTAGAGTGAGTTGAGGAACGCGAGGACGCGCGCCTTCGCGCCGGACGGGAGGGCGGCGAAGCGGTCGCGCGCCTTCTTCCCCTGACCGTCGTGAGCGAGGATCGCCCCCTCGATCGTCGTCGCGCGGCCGTCGTGGAGGAGCGTCGCCTGCTTGCGCAGGCCCCAGAGCGGCTGCGTGCGCATCTGGCGCCCGGAAGCCTGGTTCTGCGCGATGCCGTCGCCGAGCGACCCCATGTCGTGGAGGAGGAAGTCGGAATACGGGTGGAAGGTCACCCGGTCGAGCGCCCGGACGGCATGCGGGCCCGTCCGGAGAGCCGGGGTATGGCAGGAAGTGCACCCGGTCAGCACGAAGAGGATCTCACCGGAGGGGATCCCGCCGCTCGAGTCCGGGCCGCGCGGCGGCGGCGCCAGCATCATCATGAAATCGGCGAGCGCCTGCACCGCGTCGTCGCCGTCATTCAACCCGGGCGCGGGGTTGCAGGAGAGGGCGGCGCAGTTGCCCTGCGGGCAGCTCTCGTTGGGGAACTCCGGGGTCGTGATCCCCATCTCGTTCAGGTATGCGTCTCCGGCGAACTGGTGGAGCGTGGGGACCTGCGCCTTCCAGCCGAACTTTCCGACGGCGGGCCGGCCGGTCGTCACGTTCGTGACGACGCTGACCACTCCGCCGGCCCTGTCCGGATCGAGCCTTTCGAGGAGGGCGAGCAGGCGGAAGGCGTCGTCCGGAACGGCGTCGACGAGCCCCAGGCCGAAGAGCGGCGCGGACCGCCGTCCGGCGACGATCGTGGCCTGCGGCGGAACGACCTCCGCGAGGTAGCTGCACCCCGCGTAGGAACCGATCCCCTGCGACTGGATCAGCGATCCCCCGAACTGCGACAGCGGATCGAACTTCCCGTTCGTCATCTTGCCGAAGCGGGTCTCCACGCGCGTGCTGCCTCCGCCGACGGCCGGCAGGGCGTGGCAGCTCACGCACGACACGTCGTTGAACACCGGCCCGAGGCCGTCCTCGACGGACTCGACCGACATGAACTCTTCCTTCCCGTCCTGAAATCGCGCCCGCTGCTGCGCCGTCAACCCCGGCAGCGAATCTCCGAAGTCGGGAGAGGAGGGAGGGCTCATCGCGATCACGGCAAGGGCCCCGAGCCCAATTCCGAAACTGGCGACACGGAGCGAAACACGGCTCTTCACGGCGGCTCCTTTCGCAAGTGGCCTCGATGGCGTGAGTTTTCTAGACTTGAGCGGTTGGAGTCTACGCCCGGCCAAATCGGCCCGGCAAGTAGACGAAAGTCCAGGTTCTTACCCCTCGCCCCGGTCCTCTCCCCGCGGGCGAGGGAGACGGAGATCGCGAGCCATGCGGGCCAGCGGGAAACGCGTTGCGTCGGGGAGCTCGAGCTCCTGCCGTTCCAGGAGAACGAAGCCCTCCCGTTCGTAGAACGGGATCCCGGTCAGGGTCGCCATGAGCTCCAGCCGACCGAAGCCGTCCGCGCCGGCCGCGCGCTCGCATTCGCGGAGGAGCCGGCGCGCGACTCCGCGGCGGGCCCAGTCGGGATGGACGAAGAAGGCGCGGATGCGCGCGGCTTCGGTTCCTGGATCGAGCCGGTCGTCCGACCGATCCGCATACTGGTCGCCGCCGAAGAGGGTCCGCCGACGGCTCCATCCTCCGCAGGCGACCGGCCCCCCGGCGGCCTCGACCGCGTAATAGGTCCCATCCGCGATCAATCGGGTGTCCACGCCGAAGAGATGCGTGAGCGCGCTCTCGAGTTGTCCGGGAGAATAGTCCGCGCCGCCGAGACCGAGAACCGACTCGCGGATGAGCCTGCGCAGGTCCTCGACGTCCGACGGAACGGCTGCGCGAAGAGAAAGATCTTGCGAAGTCATGCCTCTGGGCCGGCCACCGGGACCATCGCGCCGAGATCGGGACGGCCTCCGAGCAGATCCTGCGCTTCGTTCAGGACCGGGAGAAAGCCAACGGATGCCAGAGGGGCGCGGTCGGGGCTCACGCCAGCTCGGCCGGCGGCTCGTGGGAGAGGCGGCCGCGCTTCTCCTTGCGCTCGATCGCGAGGCGGATGAGCTCGTCCAGGAGCTGGCCGAGCGGCAGGCCGCTCGCCTCCCAGAGCTTCGGGTACATCGAGATCGCCGTGAATCCGGGGAGCGAGTTCAGCTCGTTGACGAGGACGCGGTCCGTGCCGCGCTCGAGGAAGAAGTCCACGCGGGCCATGCCGGAGATCCCGGCCGCGACGAAGGCCTTCACGGCGAGTGAGCGGATCTTCTCCGAGAGCGCTTCCGGAAGGGGCGCGGGGATCAGGAGCTTCGCGTTGTCCTCGCGGTACTTGTCGTCGTAGTCGTAGAACTCGCGGCCCGGCACGACCTCGCCGACGAGCGAGGCGCGCGGGTCGTCGTTGCCGAGGACGGCGCACTCGAGCTCACGCGCGTCCACGCCCTCCTCGATGAGGACCCGGTCGTCGTAGCGGAAGGCGACGTCCAGGGCGGCGTCGAGGTCGGGCCAGTCCTTCACTTTGGTCACGCCGACGGAGGAGCCGCCGTTGGAAGGCTTGACGAAGAGGGGGAGCGAGAAAGCCGGGGTCGAAGAGAAAAGGCGTCCCCTCACCCCTCCCCTCTCCCGCGGGGAGAGGGAGAGAAAGCGCGTGGCGGGAATGCCGGCGTCGCGCAGGAGGGACTTGAAGACCGCCTTGTCCATGCCGATGGCGGAGCCCGCGACGCCGGCGCCGACGTAAGGGACCCCGAGGAACTCGAGGAAGCCCTGGAGGATGCCGTCCTCTCCGGTCGTGCCGTGGATGATCGGGATGACGACGTCGGCCTTCGCGGGGGTGATCTCCACCGGCACCAGCGCCTGTTCGGCCGGCGCCGTCTCCTCGCCCGAGCGAGGAAGGCGGAACTTCTCGGGGACCGCGCCCGCGGAGAGCAGCCGCCGCGACTCCCCCGCCGGAAGGAAACGCCCGTCCGGTCCGACCGCCAGCGGGATGACGTCGTAGCGCGAAGGGTCGAGCGCCCCGGCGATCGTGCGCGCCGAGATGCGCGAGACCTCCCGCTCGACGGAACGGCCGCCGAAGAGGACCACCACGCGGAGGCGGCTCATCCGCTCACCAGCTCACGACGCGGACGTCTTCGATGGCCGGCGCGCGCCGCAGGCGCTCGAGGACGTCCGCCGGAGGCGCGGAATCCACGGCGATCACGGCCGCGGCCTTCGAGCCTTCGCCGCGGGCGAGCGAGAAGTCCGCGATGTTGATTCCCGCCTCACCGAGGATCGTCCCGACGTTGCCGACGACGCCGGGCACGTCGCGGTTCTTCAGGAACACGATCGTCCCCTCCGGGCGGAATTCCAGGGGCAGGCCGTCCACCTCGACGATCCGGGCGTCGCGTCCCGAGAAGAGGGTCGCGTCGGCGCTCGCCGGGAATCCGCCCCCCGCGAGCGAAACGCGGATCGAGCGGACGTAGTTGCCCGGGTGTTCGTGCCGGGTCTGCGCGACTTTGACGCCCCGTTCCTGCGCCACGACGAGGGCATTGACGAAGTTGACGGTCCCCGGCGTGTGCCCCTCGAGCACTCCCTTGACCGCCGCGACGGTGATGGGGCGCAGCAGGTCCTCGGGGAGCCCCCAGGTTTCGACCGAAAGCGAGGCGAGCCCCCGCGGCCCCATCGAGCAGAGAAAGTGGGCGGCGCGCTCGGCCAGGCGCATCCAGGCTGCCGCGCCCGTCGGGTCGGCCGGCCCGCGGAACGGAAGGTTGACCGCGGGCACGTAGGTCGCGCCGGCGAGCGCCTCGGCCACGGCCTCGACCGTCTGCAGGGAGACGCGCTCCTGCGCTTCGACCGTCGAAGCGCCCAGGTGCGGCGTCGTCACGACGTTGGGGAGCCGGCGCAGCGGATCGTCGGCGTCGGGAGGCTCCGGATCGAAGACGTCGAGGGCCGCCCCGCCGAGCCGGCCCGACTGGAGCGCCTCAACGAGCGCCTCGCGATCCACGAGATTGCCGCGGGCTACGTTTAAGAGGATGCTCCCCGGGCGCATCCGGGCGAGCTCCTCCCGCCCGAGGATCGGATTTCCCTTTTCTCCGGCGGTCGCGTGAATCGTGACGATGTCGGAGGAGGCGAGGAATTCCGGCAACGGCAGGAGCGGCACTCCCAGCTCCTTCGCCCGCTCGGCCGGAAGGTACGGATCGTACCCGACCACCTTCGCCTCGAAGGCGCGGGCGCGCGCGGCCACGCGCGAGCCGACCTGGCCCAGACCCACGATTCCGAGCGTCTTGCCCGCGAGCTCGGTCCCGACGAACTTCGACTTGTCCCACCGGCCGGCTTCCATCGAGGCGGCCGCGGCGGGAACGCGGCGAAGGAGAGCGAGCAGGAGAGCGAAGGTGTGCTCGACGGCGGAGGTCACGTTGGCGGTCGGGGCGTTGATGACGAGGATGCCCCTCGCGGTGGCGGCGGGGACGTCCACGTTGTCCACGCCGACTCCCGCCCGCCCCACGACCGTCAGCCGCGGGGCGGCCTCGAGCAGCTCCCGATCCACCTTCGTGCCGCTGCGCACGAGCAAGGCGTCGGCGTCCCGCAGCTCTTCCAGCAGCCGCTCGCGCGGCTGCCCGTCCAGCTCCACGACCTCGTGCCCGGCCTCGCGGAGGACGTCCAGCCCCGCCCGCGCGACCTGGTCCGCGACGACGATCCGGCTCACTTCCTCCCCCGGCTCTTCACGAAGCGATTGTAGTGCGCGCCCCTACCTCGCTGGCGGGTGCTTCTCCAGCCATTCCGGGAGGTCCGACAGGCGATCGAGCAGGGCGTCCGCGTGGACGCTCTCCAGGTCCTCGCGCGATCGCGAACCTCCGGGAACCAGGATGACGCGGCAGCCGGCGGCGCGCCCGAACTCGAAGTCCACTTCCATGTCTCCGACCACGACGGTCCCGCCGGGCGAGACCCCGGCCGCGCGCATCAGGCCCCGGAGCATCGCCGGGTCGGGCTTCGTGGGCGTCTTCTCGTCCGGACCGGCAATCTCCGCGAAATACCGCGCCACACCGTTCGCCTCGAGGATCATCCGCGAGAACCGCGCCGGCTTGTTCGAGGCGACGGCCATCGGGTGGCCCCGCCCTTCCAGCTCCGCCACGACCTCGCGCACGCCGGGGAGGAGGCGCGTCTTCTCGACGGCCACCTCGGGATAGCGCTCGCGGAAGAGCCGGACCCCCTCGAGAGCCCGCTCCGCGCCGACCGCCTTCTCCAGGAGCCTCTCGATCCCGTGCCCGACCAGGACGCGCACCGCCTCGGGCGGGAGCGGCCGCTCGCCCAGGCGCGCCATCGCGTAAGCGAGCGCGTCCCCGATCGCGTCGTACCCGTCGATGAGCGTCCCGTCCAGGTCGAAGACCACGAATGACTTCGTCATTCGCGGGACGCGGGAGGCGGAGGGCGGGAGACGAAGGATCCAGGCGTCACACTTCGTCCAGTGTCTTACGTCTTGCGGCCCCGGTCGAGGCCGGCGAGCCGCAGCACGGTATTCACGATCCCCTGGAGGTCCCCGAACGCGTGGGTCGGGAGGTCGTCCTCGGGCGGCTGATCGGAGACGCGCGCGCGGACTCCCTCGATGCGGGGCCGGGAGGCGCGGGCCCGGGTCACCTCGATCTTCGGCATCGGCAGGAACTTGAACCCTTCGATGAGGACGAGGTCACAGTCGGAGAATTCGCGCGCGAGGAGGTCGTCCAGCCGCTCCTCCTGCCCGAAGCGCCGGGCGGTCTCCCGGGCCGGCGTGACGAACGCGGAGACGGCGGCGCCGGAGGTGGCGTGGCGGTGCGAGTCCTTCCCGACGACGTCGTCGTCGGCGTCTTTCGAGCTGTGCTTGATGGTGCCGACCCGGAGCCCTCTCGCGGTCAGCCACGGGACGAGTTCCACGATCAGCGTCGTCTTTCCCGAATCGTGTCCTCCGACGAAGGCCACGGCGGCCGGCTTGCGGTCCGGATAGAGCAGATGGGGCTCACGGCGCGAGAGGAATTCCCTGGCGCCGGCGTCGTGCCTCGCGATCTCCGGAGTCAGGTCGGCCGCCTCGTCGACGAGATCCCGGTATCGGGGTGAGCCGGTCAGCAGGTCGATCGCGGGACGCGGGTCGAACTCGTAGGGCTCGGTCCGCCACCGGAACCGGCCCGGGTCGAGCCGGCGCGCGGTCTCGATCACCCTCATGCCGGTCTCGAAGGAACGAAAGCCGCGGCGGCTCGTGATCGGCCCCCGGCGCGCCGCGGCCTGCCGGTCCGAGCGCCGGTCGCGCCCCGTCACGTGCATCAGGGCGCCGCCGACGGTCTCTCCGGCGTGCTTGTCGAACATCGGCCGGAAATGCACGGGCACGAACGAGACGCCGGGAAGACTCAACGCGTTCAACTCCTCCGCGAACGCCAGCGCGTCGAGCCAGGGCGCGCCGAAGATCTCGAACGGGCGGGCCGTGCCCCTCCCCTCCGAAAGGTTCGTCCCTTCCAGAAGGCACATTCCCGGGTAGACGAGCGCCGTCGCCGGGGAGGGGATGTTGGGCGACGGGGAGACCCAGGGGAGCCCCGTCGCGGAAAAGTCCATGTCCCGGGCCCAACCCGACATCGTGCAGACGGCGACGTCCACGTCCAGGTTCTTCTCGGCCGCGAGGAATCCCGCCATCTCCCCTGCCGTCATCCCGTGGCGGACCGGGACCGGATGCATCCCGACGAAGGAGAGGTACTCCTCTTCCTGCGGCGCGCCTTCGGTCTCCCCTCCGATCGGGTTCGGGCGATCGCAGACGACGAGCCTCTTGCCCGCCTCGGCGCACGCCTCCATCGCCAGCATCATCGTCCAGATGTACGTGTAGTAGCGCGCGCCGACGTCCGCCACGTCGAAGACGAGGACGTCCAGGTCCGCGAGGTCCTCGGAGCGGGGTTTCAGGGACTCGCGCGTCGCGCCGTAGAGCGAGACCGAAGGAAGACCGGTCGGAGCGTGGACCGCGTTGCCGACCGCCTCCATGTAGACCGCGCCGCCGTCCACGCCGTGCTCGGGTCCGAAGAGGCGGACGAGCTTCGCGTCCCTCGACCCGGCCAGCGCCTTCCAGCCCGGCAGGCCCTCGGACGTCACGCCGGAAGGGTTCGTTATGAGACCGAAGCGCTTCCCCGCGATCGGCGACGGATCGGCGATGAGATTGTCGATCCCGCAGAGGACTCTTCTCACGGCGCGCCCGGGTGTCCGGTCGCCTCGCCGCGCACGAGGGCGATCGCGTGGGGCAGCAGGCCCGCGATCGAGCGCAGGCAATCGGCCGCGCCCCGGGGAGACCCGGGCAGCGCGACGACGAGAGTCCGGTCCCGCACCCCCGCGACCTGCCGCGAGAGGTAGGCGGCCGGGAAGCCCCCGCCCGTTTCGGAGCGCATCTTCTCGGCCAGGCCGGGGATCTCGAACTCGACGGACTCCCGCACCGCCTCGGGGGTCCGGTCCCTCGGCGCCACGCCCGTTCCCCCCGTCAGGACGATCAGGTCGACGTGCCGGGAGTATGCCGTCAGCCGGATGGCGCGCGCGATCTGCTGCCGGTCGTCCGGCAGGATCTCCCGCGAGACGATCTCGTGGGCGATGCCCGACTCGCGCAGAGCTTCCTCGCAGGCCGGCCCTCCGAGGTCCTCGCGCTTTCCGGCGGCGACGCCGTCGGACACCGTCATGATCACGACCCGGATCGTCACGCGGGTTTCCGCCGGTAGGTCCCGGAGCGGCCGCCGGTCTTTTCGACGAGGACGATCTCGCGGATCTCGATCGAGCGGTCGAGCGACTTGGCCATGTCGTACAGCGCGAGGCAGGCGCCGGCGACGGCGGTGAGCGCCTCCATCTCGACGCCGGTGCGCGCGGCCGTCGAGGCGGTCGCGGTGACGATGACCTCGCGGCTCTTCGCGGCGAGCTCGCATTCCACCGAGACGGCGTCGAGCCCGATGGGATGAGCGAGGGGCACGATCTCGGAGGTCTTCTTGGCCGCGAGGATGCCGGCCAGGCGCGCGACCGCGAGGGCATCCCCCTTCGACAGTTTCCCCCCGGCGAGCGCGCCGAAGGCCGCTTCGTTCAGGCGCACCCTCCCGCGGGCCACGGCGCGCCGGCGCGTGGAGGCCTTCGCGCCCACGTCCACCATGCGGGCCCGGCCGCGCGAATCCAGGTGCAGGAGGCTCCCTCGCAGCCTGCCCGTCGAGCGGGGCCGCCGCGGCCCCTTGGGAGGCTTCTCCTCTTCCGTCATGCCCGCTCCCGCGCGGCGTTGTACTGCTCGACCGTGTTGATGTTGGCGAAGGAGTTGCCGGAGGGGTCGGCCGACCGCCACGCCTCTTCGGGAAGCTCCAACGCTCCGATCTCCCGCGCCAGACCATGGAGGGACAGCTCCCCCCGCGCGATCCGCGCGAGCGCGGCCGGAAGGACTCCGCGGCGCCAGACCGCCGCGAGGGGCTGCAGCCGCCCGTCGGCCAGGGGCACGACGGCCGGAGCCGGCGACGCGAGGCTCTCCTCCGCGACGACCCGGATGACGTCCTCCGCCATCACGGGCAGATCCACGGCGAGCACGAAGATCCTGTCGGCGGCCTCCTCGAGCGCCCGCGCGAGGCCGTGAATCGGAGCCGGATCGGCGGTCCTGTCGAGCACGAGGCGCGACGGCCCGGCGTCGAAGCCCGGCGCTTGCTTGGCCACGACCAGGACCTCTTCGAAGATCCGCGAGAGGCGCTCGGTCTGGTGCGCGAGCAGAGTCGTCCTGCCGTAGGGAAGCGACGCCTTGGGAGCTCCCATTCGCCGGGAGCCCCCGCCCGCCAGAACCGCCGCCGGCATCGCAATCCTCATTGAGACGAGGATGCTAGCATCCGGGCCAGGCTTGATCTCCCTGATTATCCCGGTCCGAAACGAGGCTCCGGAAGCGGCCGAGCGATTCCGCCCGCTCCTCGTCCCCGGCCGGACGGAGATCCTGGTCGCGGGCGGTAGGGAGTGTCCCGAGACCTCCCGCGCCTTCGAGGCGATCGGAGCGGTCGTCTTCCCGGGCGAAGGGAGCCGGGGACTTCGGCTCCACCGCGCGGCCGGACGGGCGCGGGGCGACGTCTTCTTCTTCGTGCACGCCGATTCCCGGCCGCCCGGCAACGCGCTCGAGGCCATCCGCGACTGCCTGGAGGGCGGAGCCGCCGCGGGAGCCTTCTGCCTGGCCTACGAGAACGCGACCCCGGCCCTGAAATGGATCGCGTGGTGGGCGAACCGGCGCTCGCGGCTTCTCGGGCTCCCCTTCGGCGACCAGGGCCTCTTCTGCCGGCGCGAGGCCTACGAGCGCTGCGGCGGCTACCGCGACCTCGCCATCTGCGACGACGTGGACCTCGTGCGCCGGTTGAAGCGAGCCGGCCGGTTCAGGGTCCTGCGCGAGAAGACCGTCACGTCGCCGCGCCGCTACCGCGAGCGCGGCGCCCTGCGCCAGGTGTTGAGGAACTGGAAGGTGCTGGCCGGCTTCTTCGCGGGGATTTCCACGGAGACGCTCGAGCGCTGGTACAACCGTTAGCCGGTTCCAAGTTTCAGGTTCCAGGTTCCCGGTTCCAGCGGCTTCCCTGTTCCCTTCCTGAAACTTGAAACCTGAAACCTGAAACTCCCATCACTTCCCGTCCCCTCCCAGGATGATCGGCAGGCCCGACTTCTGGTTCCCGATGACGACGACCTTGGTGTTCTGGGACAGGGCGAGCTTCTCGGTCGCCTCGATTCCCTTCCACTCGAGCAGCTGCTGGCTGATCCCGGCGGCGACGATCTTCTGGAAGTCGGAGATTCCCTGCGCTTCGATCCGCTTCCTCTGGGCCTCCTGCTCCTCCTTCTGCAGGACGAACTTCATCTGCTCGGCCTCCTGCTCCCGGCGCAGCTTCTCCTGGATGGCGTTGGCCACGATCGGCGGGAGGCCGATCTTGCGCAGCAGGATCGCCTCGGCGACGATCCCGCGCCCCTCCGACATCTTCCGGAAGAGCTCGAGGGTCTCGTGGGAGATCTTGTCGCGCTCCGCCGAATAGAGCACCTTGGCCTCGTAGGTGGCCGTGATCTCGCGGATGGCGGATCGGACCTGCGGAATGACGGCGATCTCCTGATAATTCGGGCCGATCGTCTTGTAGATCTCGGCCGCTCTCGTCGGGTCCAGGCGGAAGAGGAGAGAGCCTTCCAGGTCCATCGTGAGCCCCTCCTTGGAGGGGACCTCCGCGGTCTCCTTGACCTCCTGGGTCTTGATGGACATGTTCACGACGCGCGTGAAGGGGAAGACGACCCGGACGCCCGGCATCAGGACGCTCGAGGAGACGTTCCCGAAGAAGTCCTTGACCCCGACGTGCCCCGCCGGGATGACCCGGACGGGATTGCCGAGCAGGAAGACGAGAACGACCGCGACGACGATGACGAGGCTCTTGAGGCTCCGCCCGCCTCCGGGCGTACCGCTGACGTCAATCAGACGTGGTGACATGGCTCCTCCTTGTTGTTGAGAGATGTCGGCGCCTAGTCTATGGCGGGGCGGTCAAAAGAAACGAATTGTGAATTGTGATTTGTCAATTGTGAATGACCGGAAAACCGCCTTATTCACAACTCACAATTCACAACTCACAACTTCTGTCAGACCATCTTGAGCAGGTGCCCCATCTTGTTCTTCTTCGTCTCCAGGTACTTGCGGGAGCGCTCGGTGGGGTCGATCTCGAGCGCGACGCGCTCGACGATCTCGAGCCCGTAGCCGTTGATCGCGACGTACTTGGAGGGATTGTTCGTCATCAGGCGCATCTTGCGGACCCCGAGGTCGCGCAGGATCTGGCACCCGACGCCGTAATTGCGGATGTCGGGGGGAAAGCCGAGCTTCTCGTTGGCCGAGACCGTGTCGTGCCCCTCGTCCTGCAGCTCGTACGCCTTCAACTTGTTGAAGAGGCCGATCCCACGGCCCTCCTGGAGGAGGTAGAGGAACACGCCGCGCCCCGCCAGGACGATCTTCTCCATCGCGAGGGCAAGCTGCTCGCCGCAGTCGCACCGGGCCGAGCCGAAGATGTCGCCGGTCAGGCACTGGGAGTGGACGCGCACGAGCACCGGCTCGTCTTCACGCACTTCGCCGTGCACGAGCGCGATGTGCTCCTCGTTGGTGACGTCGCTCCGGTACGCGTAGACCCGGAAATCTCCGAACCGGGTCGGCAGGTGCGGCGAGGCGATCCTCTGGACGAGGCGCTCGGTCTTCATCCGGTGGCCGATCAGGTCGGCGACCGTGACCATCGCGAGCCCGTGTTTCGCGCAGAACTTCGTCAGGTCCGGCACCCGCGCCATCGTGCCGTCTTCATTCATGATCTCGCAGAGGACGGCCGAGGGGTCGAGCCCGGCGATCCGGGCCAGGTCCACCGAGGCCTCTGTCTGCCCCGCCCGTTTCAGCACACCTCCGGGCTGCGCGCGCAGGGGAAACATGTGGCCCGGCCGCAGGAGGTCCGTGGGCTTCGTGGCCGGATCGATGGCCGTCAGGACGGTCGCCGCGCGATCGGCGGCGGAGATGCCGGTCGTCGTTCGACCCCGCGCCTCGATGGAGACCGTGAATGCGGTGCCGAAGTTCGAGGTGTTCTCGTCCACCATCGGCGGGAGGTCGAGCTGCCGGCATCGCTCCTCGGTGAGCGCCAGGCAGATGAGGCCTCGCCCCTCGCGGGCCATGAAGTTGATCGCTTCCGGTGTCGCCTTCTCGGCGGCGAGCACGAGGTCTCCTTCGTTCTCCCGGTCCTCGTCGTCCACGACGACGACGAACCGCCCGGCCTTGAGCTCCTCGACCGCCCGGCCGATCTCGGCGAACGGTCCCCCGGTTTCGATCATCCGGTTCATTCTCGCACAGCGGTTCGGCGGGACATGGAGATTGCCTGTACAATGTGTCAATGCGTGCCCGCGCCGGAAGGTACCTGATTCCGGTCGCTTTTCTGATCGCTCTCGGAACATTCAGCCCGGCGATTCTCGGGTTCCGATCGCCGCACGCGCTCGAGGAGCATCCGGCCGCCGCCGACGCCGCGGCGGCCGCCCCGTACGACTGGCTCCAGATGAACGGGGACCCGCAGCACAGCGGGAACAACACGCAGGAGACGGTCCTCGGCCCTTCCAATGTCGCGAGCCTCCAGTTCCTCTACCAGGTCTCGCTCCCGGCGGCCGCGGACGGTGCTCCCGTCGCGCTCTCTTCGGTCGCGACGCCCGGCGGCACCCGCGACCTGCTCTTCTCGACGACCAAGGCGGGCCAGATCGTCGCCCTCGACGCCGCGACCGGGGCCCAGGTCTGGTCCAAGCCCCATACCGGCTCGAGCAGCGTCACGAACTCCTCCCCGGCGATCGATCCGAGCCGCCTCTCCGTTTACAGCTACGGCCTCGACGGGTTCGTCCACAAGCACCTCGTGGGCGACGGAACAGAGGTCACGTCGGGCGGGTGGCCGGAGCTCACGACGCTCAAGGGGAACGTCGAGAAGGTCGCCGGAGCGCTCGCGATCGCCACGTCGGGCGGCGGCACGACGTACCTCTACGTGGCCCAGGACGGATACATCGGAGACGGCGGCGACTACCAGGGACACGTGACGGCGATCAACCTGGGAAACGGCTCGCAGAAAGTCTTCAACATGCTCTGCAGCGATCAGGCCGTGCACTTCGTCGCGGCGCCGGGCACGCCCGATTGCGCTTCGAGGAAAGCGGCGATCTGGGCCAAAGACGGGATCATCTACGACAGCGCGACGGACCGGATCTACATGGCGACAGGCAACGGCAACTTCAACGCCAACACCGGCGGGCGCAACTGGGGCGACAGCATTCTCGCCCTCGCTCCGGACGGCACGGGCAGCGGAGCGAATCCCCTCGACAGCTACACGCCGACGACCTTCGCCACTCTCGACAGCAGCGACGCGGACCTCGGGTCGACCGGTCCGGCCATTCTCCCGGCCGCGGGATACGCCGGCCGTCTCGCTGTCCAGTCGGGCAAGGACCACATGGTCCGGCTCATCGATCTGACCAACATGAGCGGCCAGGCAGGACCAGGGCACGTCGGCGGAGAGCTCCAGCTCCTCTCCCTCCCGCAGGGCGGAGTGGTCCTGACGGTGCCGGCGGTCTGGATCAATCCGGCCGACGGCGCCACCTGGGTCTTCATCACGAACGGCTCCGGCAGCGACGCCTACAAGCTGGCGTTTCCCGGAGGCGCTCCCTCGCTCGCGTTGCAGTGGCAGAAGTCGTTCTCCGGAAGCTCGCCGCTCGTGGCGAACAACGTCCTCTACTTCTCCAGCGGCAGCACCATCCGCGCGCTCGACCCCGTGACCGGCAACCAGCTCTGGAGCGACAGCAGTCATGTCTCCGGAAATCACTGGCAGAGCCCCATCGTGTTCAACGGGACTCTCTACATCACCGACGAATCGGGGCATCTGACCGCCTGGACGCTCCCCGCGGGCGCCACCCCGACGCCGACGCTCACGCCGACGAGCACCCCAACGAATACGCGGACCAGCACACCCACGAGGACGCCGACAAGAACGGCCACGCCCACGCAGGTCAGCACGGCGACGAGCACGCCCACAATCACCTCGAGCAGCACACCGACCGGGACGCCGACGAACACCCCCCCGAATACCTCCACGAACACGCCGACCGGGACGCCGACGAACACCCCTACGAACATCCCCGCTGACACGCCGACCGGGACAGCGACCAATTCGCCCACGAACACACCGACGAGCACGCCGACCGGGACCGCGACGAACACCCCGGCGAACACGCCGACGAACACGCCGACCGGGACGGCGGCGAGGACCCCGACGAACACACCGACGAACACGCCGACCAGGACGGCGACGCGAACCCCGACGAACACCCGAACGAGCACGCCGACCAGGACGCCGACGAAGACCCGGACAAGCACGCCGACCAGGACGGCGACGCGAACCCCGACGAACACCCGAACGAGCACGCCGACCAGGACGCCGACGAGGACCCCGACCGCGACGCCGACCAGCACCCCGTCTCGGACCCCGATCGCCGCGACCAACACACCGACCGAGACCGCCACGCCGACCTTCACGGCGACGCCGACCAGCACCCCGTCTCAGACCCCGACCAACGCGCCGACGAGAACTCCGACGGAGACCGCCACGGCCAGCCCCACCGTGACCGCGACCAGCACCCCGTCTCAGACCCCGACGAGCGCGCCGACGAACACTCCGACAGAGACCGCCACGGCCAGCCCCACCGTGACCGCGACCAGCACCCCGTCTCAGACCCCGACCAGCGCGCCGACGAACACTCCGACGGAGACCGCCACGGCGACGCCCACGGTGACCCCGACCAACACCCCCTCTCCCTCGCGGACTCCGACAGGCACTCCGACAAGCACCCCGACAAGCACCCCGACGGAGGAGGCCACGGCGACGCCGACGCCGACCGGCACGCCGACCTTGACGCCGACACCGCCGGGCGTCGTCATCCCTCCGTTCGGTGATTTCCGCGGCGTGCGGCGCGCGGGCGACATCAACGCCGATCAGGACCTGGGCGGGACGGGGCACCCGGCGATCGACTTCACCGGCTCGACCGGCGCCGGGGGAGACGCCTGGATCACTGTCTACGACACGACGCCCGAGGCCCGCGACGAGGGACCCGTCTATGGAACCGTGAGCCTGTCCGCCGATGTCCTGATTCACACACACAACAACAAGAAAGGGGCGGGACTCCTGGCGCTCTTCAACGAGGGGACGGGAGAGAAGGGACTCACGCTCGTCCTCTATGACAGCGGCAACTCGGACAGCGTGGTTCTCGGCGTGGTGAACCCGGCCACCGGCCAGTTCCAGGCGCTCGCGACCGTTTCGGTCGGCGCCAACATCACCGAAAACGAGTGGTATCGCCTGACCATGGACGTGGCCGTCAGCGGCGGCGGAGTGACGGTGACGGGACGGGTCTTCCGGCACACGATCCCGGCGGACCCGAACAGTCCAGCCGACGCGCAGGTGGGCGGCACGCTCAGCTTCAGCGGCGCCCTGCCCGCGGGCGTCGAGGCGACCGGAGAAGTCGGCATCGTCGCCTCGGCTACGAGCACCTCCGTCAACTCGAGCGTCACCAACCTCACGATCAGCCCGTAGCGGGAGCATGACCCTCCTGGACCAGGCGCGCGCCCTCCTCATCGCGGTCGTCCTCGGCGCCGGCCTGGGCCTCGTCCGGGTGCCGGCAAACCGCTCGCCTTCCTCCGCGCGACAGGTGGAGCCCGCGGGAGCCGTCGCGGCGGCGGCTCAGGCAGCGCCCTACGACTGGCCCCAGATGAACGGGGACCCCCAGCACAGCGGGAACAACACGATGGAAACGGTCCTGGGACCGGGGAACGTGACGAGCCTCCAGTTCCTCTACCAGGTCGCGCTCCCCTCCGCGGCCGACGGGGCGCCCGTCGCCCTCTCCGCGGTCGCGACTCCGAGCGGCACCCGCGACCTCCTCTTCTCGACGACGAAGTCCGGCACCCTCGTCGCCGTGGATGCGGCGACGGGGGCGCAGGTCTGGTCCCAGCCGCACACCGGGGCGGGGAGCGTCACGAATTCCTCTCCGGCGATCGACCCGAACCGCCTGTTCGTCTACAGCTACGGGCTGGACGGAAAGGCGCACAAGCACCAGGTGGGCGACGGCGTCGAGATCACGACCGGCGGCTGGCCGCAGGTGGCCACCCTCAAGCCGAACGTCGAGAAGGTCGCCGGGGCCCTCTCGACCGCGACGGCGTCCAACGGCGCGAGCTACCTCTACGTGCCCCACGGCGGATACAACGGGGACGGCGGGGACTACCAGGGGCACGTGACCGCGATCAACCTCGCGACCGGGACGCAGAACGTCTTCAATGTGCTCTGCAGCGACCAGTTCGTCCATTTCACCTCGTCCTCGCCCGATTGCGCGTCGCGGCGGGCGGCCATCTGGCCCAAGGACGGGATCCTCTACGACGACGTGACCGACCGGATCTACATGGCGACGGGCAATGGACCCTTCAACGCCAACGCCGGCGGGCACAACTGGGGCGACAGCGTACTGGCGCTCAATCCCGACGGCACCGGCAGCGGCGGCGGCAGCCCGGTGGACAGCTACACGCCGACCAACTACGGCGCGCTCGAGGGGGGCGACCAGGACCTCGGGTCCACCGGACCGGCGATCCTGCCGGCCGCGGGCTACGCGGGACGCCTGGCCGTCCAGTCGGGCAAGGACAAGATGCTGCGGCTCATCGACCTGACGAACATGAGCGCCCAGGGGGGACCCGGCCACGCGGGCGGAGAGATCGAACTCCAGCTGCTCGCTCAGGGAGGAGTGGTCCTGACGGTGCCGGCGGTCTGGATCAATCCCGTGGACGGCAGCACCTGGGTCTTCGTGACGAACCACTCCGGCTGCGCGGCCTACAGGCTCGCGTTCCCCGCCGGCACGCCCTCGCTGGCGCTCCAGTGGCAGAAATCGTTCAACGGCTCCTCGCCGCTCGTGGCCAACAACGTTCTCTATTTCTCCAACGGCAACACGATCCGGGCGCTCGATCCCCTGACCGGCACCCAGCTCTGGAGCGACACCTCGCACGTCGCCGGGAATCACTGGCAGAGCCCCATCGTCTTCAACGCGACGCTCTACATCACTGACGACTCGGGGCACCTGACCGCGTGGGCGCTGCCGGCCGGCGGCGGGACACCGACGCAGACTCCCACCGGCGCGCCGACGAGCACCGCCACGAGGACCCCGACCGGGACCCCCACGCGGACGCCGACACGCACTCCCACCCGGACGCCGACGAACGCGGCGACGACGCTCACGCCGACCCGGACGCCGACGACGACTCGGACGGACACGCCCACCCGCACTCCGACGAAGACAAGGACCATCACGCCGACCGGCACGCCGACGAAGAGCCGAACGGCAACTCCCACGCGCACGGCCACGAGGACGCCGACGAACACGAGAACCGACACGCCGACGCGGACCCCGACGAAGACAGCGACGGAGACCGCCACGCCGACCCGGACGCCGACCGATATCCCGACGAGCAGCACCACCGGCACGCCGACCCGCACGCCGACCGCCACCCCGACGCCGGCCGGCGTGATCGTGCCGCCCCTGACGGACTTCCGCGGTGTGCGGCGCGACGGCGACATCGAGCCCGGGTCCGATCTCGGAGGAACCGGACACGACGCGATGAACTTCACCGGGACGGCCGGCGCCGGCGGCGACGCCTGGATCACCGTCTACGACGCGACACCGTCAATCCCGGACGAGGGGCCCCTCTACGGAAGCGTGAGTCTCACCGCCGACGTCCTGATCCAGACCTACAACAACAAGAAGGGGGCCGGCCTGCTGGCGCTCTTCAACGAAGGAACGGGGCAGAAAGGCCTCTCTCTCCTTCTCTCCGACAGCGGCAACTCGGACAGCCTGGCCCTCGGCGTAGTCGATCCCGCCACCGGCCTGACCACGGCGCTCGCGACCGCCGCCCTGTCCGGCAACGTCACGGAAAACACGTGGTATCGCGTGACGGTGGACGTGGCGGTCAGCGGCGCCAACGTCACGGTGACGGGAAGGGTCTTCCGGCACACGACCGCATCCGACCCGAACAGCCCGATCGGTTCGCAGCTGGGCGGCACGCTGACCTTCGGCGGCGCCCGGCCCGCGGGCATCGACGCGGCCGGCGAGGTCGGCATGGCGGCTTCGGCCGCCAGCACCGCCGTCAACTCGAGCGTCGCGAACTTCACCATTCACCCGTAATGGAGAACGCCGCGACAATACGCGCCAGCGCCCTTGCCCTCCTGCTCGCCTGCTCGATGACACTGACTCCCATCCGGATCGCGGCGCAGCAGGGACCGGTGCACGGATGCAACGCGGCCCCGTCCTGCCGGCCGCTCGGGTCGGCGAGCCTCGTGACGAGCCCCGGAGTCAGCGGCGTGTTCTTCGGGGTCGGCATGAATTTCACCCCCGGCACCACTGTCTATCTCGTCTCCCCCCGCGATGCCGCGTCCCTGGTGGGGCGGCCGGCGCCCTCCCTGCATCGCGAGCTCTTCCACCTGAATGTCTCCCTGCTTCCTCCCACGCCCGTTCCGACCCCGCAGGCAGCGCCGCGCCCCTCCCCGACTCCCACTCCCTCCCGCAGCAACACGGCCCAAGAGAGCACCGGGGTGCAACCGGCGCTCGCGGCGCGAAGAGTCTCCGCGAAGTAACCGAGCGGAGGAGCCTCGCGCCGCGGGAGCGGAGCGCTGGCGCGGAATCAGGCGGGCGATCGAGGCCGCATCCGGCCGGGCCGCCCGCCGGTGCGCCCACAGGGCGCAGATCCCGCGCTAGCGCGGAACGACGGCGACCTCGGCGAGATACTCCACGAAGGATCGGGTTGCTCCGTCCAAGCCCTGGATCTTCGGGTTCGACGACTCGATGACGTAGTACTCGTCTGGGGCGTGGGCGCCGGAGCCGTGGCCGAGGCCGAAGTGGCCGGCCGGAAGGCGCAGCGGCTCTTCCGTGAAGACGTACCCCGGCCAGGAGCCGGCGTTGCGCGGCCAGAGGATCGGCTCGATCCCGGAGCGGCGGTAGACGGCGAGCTGCGCCTGGATCACCGCGGCGTCTCCCGGAGTGCTCGTCGGGTCGTAGCCTCCGGTCATGTTCACGTCGATGTCGCCGAAGCCCTTCGCGGCGAGGTGCTTCTTCAGGAGCCCGAGCGCCTCGGAGGCCTTCATGTCGGGCACCAGGCGCAGGTCGAGCTTCGCGACCGCCTTGTGCGGCAGGATGGTCTTGCCTCCGGGCCCGGTGTAGCCTCCGACCAGCCCCTCGATGTTGACCGTCGGCCGCGAGACGAGCCTCTCGAGCGACTCGAGGAAAGGGTCGTCGTCGATCCAGTGCTGCACGCCGAGCTGCTTCTTGAGGATTGTCTCGTCTATCCGCCGCGCTCCCTCCGCGATCATCGCCTTCTCCGCCGCCGAGATCGGCCGGACGTGCTCGAGGTACCCATCGATCGCCGGCGTGTTGCCGTCGGGCGAGACGAGCGTGTGGAGCGCCTGCACCAGGTGCCAGGCGGGGCTGTCCACGCGCGCCTTGTTCGACGAGTGGATGTCCAGGCGCGGTCCGCGTCCCCATTTTTCTCCCGAGGAGGTCAGCTCGAGCTCGATGACTCCCTTGGCGCCGAGAGTGATCGTCACGTTGCCGTCCAGCCCCTGCGACGCGCTCGGCATGAAGACGCCAATGCACTTCGACAGCGCGGCCCGGATCTCCGGCTTGCGCACGACCTGCGGGAAGTGCGGCGAGCCGATCTCCTCCTCCCCCTCGGCGACGAACACGAAGTTGACCGGCGGCTTGCGCCCCGCAGCGCGGTAGGCGTGCAGGGACGCGAGAAAGGCGGCCTCCGGCCCCTTCTGGTTGACGGCGCCCCGGCCGACGACGCACCTGCCGAGCCCCGGCTTCTCCACGATCGCCGCCTCGAACGGCGGAGACGACCACTCGGCGGGATCCACCTGCTTGACGTCGTACATGAAGTAGAGGCCGAGCGTCTTCGGCGCGCCCGCGTCGAGCGTGGCGAAGACGCCGGGCTGGCCGTCGGTCGGCACCTTCTCGGCGCGGTCAAACCCCGCGTCCTTGAGCATCCGGATCATCAGCTCGCACCCCTCGTTCATCCCGCGGTTCTCCGCAGCGATGGAAGGCTGGCGGATCCACTCCTGGAGCCTGCGGACCGCCTCGCCGTGTTGTTTCTCGACCTGCGCGAGCACGGGCGCGAGGTCCCTCGAGGCGGCCGGGGAGCCTGGCGAGCGCGACGGCCAGGCCAGTGTCGCGGCGCCCGCCGCGGCGCCCTTCAGGAGATCTCTTCTGTTCATGCCGGCGAGTCTACAGAAAGAGAAGGCGGATCCAGAGCCTTCACCCCTCTCCGATCGCAGCCTCTCAGCGCGTCGCGAAGCGACGCAAGCCCCGGTTCGCGGCGCGAGGAGTCTCCCAGAGGGGAGGAGCCTCGCGCCGCGGGAGCGGAGGGCCGGAGCGGAATCGCGCCGTCAGGCGCAGATCCCGCGGAGCGCCCGGAGCGACGGTCACTCCCAGTAGTGGAAGCCGTAGCCGAGGCGCGAATAGGCGCCCTCGGAGATGCCGGTGTGGAGCGCGTCGCGGCTCTCGCCGGCGCCGTCCAGGTTCCTGTCCATCTCCTTCAACTGGCCGACGATCCGGTATTTCGCGGACTGGACGAACGCGCGGGCGAGATCGACTTCCTCCCGCGCCTTCTCGCGCCCGCGCTTCTCGAGCGCCGCTGTGGAGCGCGAGAGAACGGCGAGGCAGGCGTAGAGGTCCATGACGACGTTGGCCAGGCGCTCCTGCTGGTACTCCCTTTCGATGACCTTCTTGCCGTGCTTCCTCAGGACCCGCTCGAGGATGTTCGAGGCCGCTCCGGCGTACTTCGCCACGATCGCCGCTTCCCCGGCCAACTCCGGAGCGGCCTTCGTCACCCTGGCCGGCTTCACCGAGCGGATCTTCCGAGCGGCGTAGTCGGAGAGGATGCCGAGCGAGGTGAGGGGCGCCTTCAGGGCCCGCCCGACCTCCTTCAGGTCTTCCCCCGCGTCCCGCATCCCCGAGAGCGCGACGAGGACGCGGAGGATCTCGTTCGTCCCCTCGAAGATCATGTTGATGCGGGAGTCGCGCAGCGCCCGCTCGTACGGGTACTCCTCCATGAAGCCGTTCCCTCCCGCGATCTGGAGCGCGTCGTTGATCGTCTGCCAGACGGCCTCCGTGCCGAAGACCTTGCAGCACGCCCCCTCGAGCGCGTAGTCGGGCAGCCCCCGGTCCACCAGCCCCGCCGTGAGGTAGACGAGGGACTCGAGGGCATACGTGTTGGCCATCATCCGCGCGAACTTGCCGCGGATCATCTCGAAGTCGGCGATCCGCGTCGAGAACTGGCGGCGCTGGGTCGCGTGCTCGGCCGCGAGGCGGATCATGACCTTCGAACCGCCGACGCATCCGGCCGCGAGCGACGTGCGCCCGGTGTTCAGGATCTCGACGGCAATCTTGAAGCCCTGGCCGCGCTCGCCCAGGACGTTCCCCGCCGGGACGCGGACGTTCTTCAGCTCGACGGGAACGGTCGAGGAGCCCTTGAGGCCCAGCTTGCGCTCCTCCTTGCCCGGGACGACCCCCTCGAGGTCCTTCGTCACGGCGAACGCGGTGATCCGCCGGTGCTCGTCCTTTGCCTCGAGCCGGACGTCCTTGGCGAAGACCGTGAAGAACCGGGCGAACCCGCCGTTGGAGATCCAGTGCTTGTTCCCGTTCAAGACGAAGGTGTCGGTGGCCGCGTCGTAATCGGCCGTTGTCTTGATCGAGGCGGCGTCCGAGCCCGCTTCCGGCTCGGTCAGCGCGAAGGCGGCGATGAGCTCCCCCGAGGCGAGACCAGGAAGCCACTTCTTCTTCTGCTCCTCGGTTCCGTAGAGGAGGAGCGCCTTCATGCCGATCGACTGGTGGCCGCCGATCAGGATCGCGAGCGACGCGTCGATCGTTCCGACCTCTTCCATCGCGCGGCAGTAGGCGGACGCGGAGAAACCGTAGCCTCCGTACGCCTCCGGGATCGTCATCCCGAAGACGCCGAGGTCGGCGAGGCCCCGAACCGCGGCGTCGTCGATCGTGTGCTCCCTCTCGATTCTCGCCGGGTCGATGTGATCCCGGGCAAACCCCCGGAAGGACTCCAGGAACGCCGAGACCGTCTCGCGCTCCTCGGCCGGGACCTCGGGGAACGGGAAGACGGCGTCCTCCGGGACCTGGCCCGCCATCAACGCGCGCATCGGCGACTGGAGCTGCGACTCGGGGAGCGGACTGGCATCGCTCATGGGACTCTCCTCATTGGATCAACTCACGGATCGTTCCGGATGAAAGGATGCTCCCGCCCTCGCCATGTCGCGCAGCAGGGGCGCCGGCTGGAAGCGTGTGCCCAGCCGCGAGGCCAGCTCCTCGAGCGCCGAGACGACCCGGGGCGCGCCGAGCGAGTCGGCATGGCGGAGGAGGCCGCCGCGGAAGGGGGGAAAGCCCGTGCCGAAGATCATCGCGAGGTCGAGCTTCCGGGCCGACGCGACGACCTCCTCGGCCAGGCAGTACGCCGCCTCGTTGACCATCGAGAGGACGAGCCTCGATTCGATCTCGTCCGCTTCGACCGGCGGAGTCTTCCCCGGCGTCGCGCCGAGGATCTCGTACGCCCGCGGCGACGGGCCCGCGCGCTTGCCTCCCCGGTAATCGTAGAAGCCCCCGCCGGACTTCCTTCCGAGCCGCCCGGCCGCCGCCAGCGCGTCGTCTCCGGCCCTCCGCATCCGGTCGGGGAAGGCCTTCTCGAGCACTTCGCCGGCCTTCACGGCGACGTCCAGGCCGACGTCGTCCAAGAGGGCGAGCGGCCCGACCGGCATGCCGAAATCCGTCATCGCGCGGTCCACGTCCTCGATCGCGCACCCCTCCTTCACGAGCCGGACCCCCTCGGAGAGGTACGGGGCGAGGATCCTGTTGACCAGGAAACCCGGCGAGTCCTTCACGACGACCGGAGTCTTCGCGAGCGTCTTCGCGAGCGCGAAGACGGTCGCGACGCTCGCGTCGTCCGAGCGCGGGCCGCGGATGACCTCGATGAGCGGCATCCTGTCCACCGGGTTGAAGAAGTGCATCCCGACGACGCGCTGCGGCACCAGCGCTCCCGCCGCGATCTCTCCGATCGGAAGCGTCGACGTGTTGGAGGCGAAGATCGCCGTCTCCGGCACGACGGCTTCCCACTCCTTCAGGACCGCGCGCTTGACGCCGAGCTTCTCGACGACCGCCTCGATCGTCACCTCGCAGCGGGAGAACCCGCTGTAGTCGAGCGTGCCGGAGAGCAGCGCCATCTTCGCCGCCATCTGCCGCGGCTTCAGTCTCCGCCGCTCGACCGCCTTCTTCCAGACCGCGGCGGCCGCCGCGTATCCGTGCGCGAGGGCCTCCGGCGCGATGTCCTTCATCCGCGCCGGGATCCCCTTGTCCGCCGCGAGCTGCGCGATGCCGCCCCCCATCACGCCGGCGCCGAGCACGCCGACCCGCGCGACCGGGAGCGGACGGACCGAGGAATCCGCGACGCCCGTCTCCTTCTTGACCTCCTCCGTCCAGAAGAAGATCGAGAGGAGGTTGCGCTGCACCTCGCCTCCGAAGATGTTGGCGATGTGTGCGTTCTCGACCTCGAGCGCCGCCTCGATCGGCAGCCCGTACGACTCGTCGAGGACGGAGAGGGCCTCGAGCGGCGCCGGATAGTGGAATCCGGTCGTCGCGACGATCTTCTCGCGCGCGGTCTTGAAGATGAGGCGCCGCCCGAGCGGCGTCTTCTCCAGGACCCAGTCCCGCACTCCCGCGGGACCGCGGCGCCCGGGCCGCGGCTTGCCGCCGCCGCGCTTCTCGCGCGCGAAACGCCGGGTCCAGTCCTCGAAGATCGCGGCCGGCACGGCCTCGTCGACGAGGCCGATCTTCCGGGCGCGCCTCGCGTCGAGCTGCTTGCCCGTCAGGATCAGGTCGAGGGCCGCCGCCAGGCCGACGAGGCGCGGCAGGCGGGCGCAGCCGCCCCAGGCCGGGATGATCCCCAGGCGCACCTCGGGCAGACCGATCTTCGCCCTCGGCGCGTCCGACATCAGCCGGTAGTCGCAGGCCAGCGCCAGCTCCGTGCCCCCGCCGAGGCAGGTCCCGTTGATCGCCGCGACCGTCGGAATGGGAAGGCGCGCCAGCTGCTCGAAGAGGGCCTGGCCGCGGGCCGAGCCCTCGCGGATCCGGGCGGCCGGGAGATCCACGAACTCCTTCACGTCGGCGCCCGCGATGAAGGTGTCGGGCTTGCCGCTGCGGACGAGGAGGCCCTTCAGGCGGGTCTCGCGCGCGAGACGGACGAGCACGTCGGAGAACTCCTCGAACACCTCCCGCGAGAACGTGTTGACCTTCTCCCCCGGCCGGTCGAACGTGAGGATGCCCAACCCGTCCTCTTCGATGTTCAACTGAAAGGAGCTCATATCGGGCTACTTTGGACTTTGGACTTTGGACCTTGGACCCGTGCATCCCGTGCTCACATCGCCTCCAGAACAATCGCGCCGCCCTGGCCTCCGCCGATGCACATCGTCGCGAGGCCGAATTCTGTTCCTCGCCGGCGCATCTCCCTGGCGAGCGTCGTGACGAGGCGGGTTCCCGAAGAGCCGACGGGGTGGCCGAGCGCGATCGCGCCGCCGTTGACGTTCGTCCTGTCCCAGTCGATCTCCCCGATGGGTCCGCCGGTCGAGTACTTCGCGTGCCAGGCGGCGGAGGGGAAGACGCGGGCGCAGGCAAGCACCTGGGCGGCGAAGGCCTCGTTGATCTCGACCAGGCCGATGTCTTTCCACTCGATCCCGGCCTTCTTCAGGGCAAGCGGCGTGGCGACGGCCGGGCCGAGGCCCATGCGCTCCGGCTCCAGCGCGCAGAACGCGAAGCCGCGGATCTTCGCGAGAGGCCTGTATCCCAGCGCCTTCGCCGCCGCGGCGCTCATGACGAGCGTGGCCGCCCCCCCGTCGGTGATCTGCGAGGAGTTGCCCGCCGTCACGGTCCCGAACTTCCGGTCGAAGAAGGGGCGCAGCTTCGCGAGCGCCTCGAACGTCTGGTTCTCCCGCACGCCGTTGTCCCGGACCGACATCGCCTTGTAGTCCGGCGGGATCGGCACGGGCACGATCTCCTCGGCGAGCTTCTCCCGCGCCACCGTCGCCCTCTGGTGGGAGCGCAGCGCGAACGCGTCCTGCTCCTCCCGGCCGATGCCGTGCTCCTTGGCCAGGACCTCCGCCGTCTCGCCCATGTTCAGGCCGCAGACCGCGTCGGTCAATCCCATCAGCAGCCCGATGTCCGGCTTGAAGTGCTTCGGCCGGAACTTCGCCGCCGCGGCGATCTTCCCGCCCGCGGCCCGCGCCATGAAGACCTCCGTGAAGACTGCCCGGCTCTCCTTCGAATAGAGGAGCGGGATGTTCGACATCGACTCGACGCCTCCCGCCACGATCGCGTCGGCGTCCCCGGCCGCGATCCGGTACGCGGCCTCGACGATCGCCTCGAGCCCCGATCCGCAGAGGCGGTTGACCGTGAAGGCGGGAACGCTCGCGGGGACGCCCGCGAGGAGCGAGGCGACCCGGGCGACGTTGACCGCGTCGGGAGGCTCGGCGATGTTGCCGAAGATGACCTGGTCGAGGGCCGCGGGATCGAATGCCGTGCGGGCCAGCAGCTCGACCGTCACGATGCGGCCCAGGTCCTGGGCCGGGACGTCTCTTAACTCGGTGTTGGCCTTCGCGTAGGGAGTCCGCAGGCCGTCCACCACGACGACATCACGCGACATGCGGCTTTTCCGCGGCCTGGTACATCCGCTCGATCAGGTTCTGGTATCGGGTTTCCAGGATCCGCCGCTTCACCTTGAGCGTCGGAGTGATCGTGCCGTCCTCGACCGTCAGGTCCGCCGGAAGCAGGGCGAAGGCGCGGATCTGCTCGTGATGGGGCTTGTCCGCGTTGTAGTCGTCGATCTCCTTCTGGAACAGGGCGCGGATTTCCGCGTTCGCGTCGATCGTCTCCGGCTGGAACGCGATTCCTTTCTGCGCCGCCGCCTCACGGAGCCTCTCGAAGTTGGGGACGATCAGGGCCGCCAGGAATTTGTGCCGGTCCCCGAGCACGATCGGGAGGCTGATGTACGAGGACTTCTTCAGCTCCGTCTCGATCGGCTGGGGCGCCGCCTTCTTCCCTCCCGCGAGCACGATCAGGTCCTTCTTGCGGTCGGTGATCATGAGGAACCCGTCGGAATCGAACCTCCCGATGTCCCCGGTGTGGAACCACCCCTCCGGGTCGATCGCCTCGGCCGTGGCCTCCGGCTTGTTCAGATACCCCTTCATGACGTGCCGGCCGCGCGTCAGGATCTCGCCGTCCTCGGCGATGCGGACCTCGACCCCGGGGATCGGGCGCCCGACGCTGCCGAGGCGCCACGCGTGCGGCCCGTTCACGCAGATGACCGGAGAGGTCTCCGTCAGGCCGTACCCCTCGTAGATCGTCACGCCCGCTCCCCAGAAGAACTCGGCGAGCTCGCGCGAGAGGGGCGCGCCGCCGGAGACGGCGTAGCGGAAGCGGGAGCCGAGGGCATGGCGGATCTTCCCGAGCACGAGCTTGTCGGCGATCTTCGCCTTGAGGGCCACCCCGGCGGGGACCGGCGCCGCCTTCTGGTCGTAGGAGAGCTTCTCCTTGCCCGCGGCGACCGCCCAGTGGAAGAGCTTCTTCTTGACGCCGCCGCCCGCTTCGACCTTGTCCAGGATCCGGGCCAGGACCTTCTCGTAGACGCGGGGCACGGCCCCGAAGGAGTGAGGGTTGACCTCGAGGAAGTTGTCCTTCAGCTTCTCGATCGATTCCGCGTAGACGATCGTCGCGCCGCGGTAGAGGTACGCGTAGTCGAGCATCCGCTCGAAGACGTGCGAGAGCGGCAGGAAGCACATCGCCGTGGCGTCGCCCGTGATCGGCACGACCTCGCAGGCGCCGAGCACGTTGGAGACGAAGTTGTCGTGGGTGAGCATCGAGCCCTTGGGCTCCCCCGTCGTTCCCGAGGTGTAGATGATCGTCGCGACGTCTTCGGCCTTCACCCGCCGCGCGCGCTGCTCGAACGCGCCCGGGCTCATGTCGAGCAGCGGCCGCCCCCGGTCGACCGCCTGCCCGAAGGTCAGGAACCCCGGCTCCGGCGGCGGGCTGGCGTCGAACGTGACGACGTACTCGAGGGCCGGACACTGAGCGCGGATCGTCAGGATCTTTCCGAGCTGCTCGAGCGAGGAGACGAAGATCGCCCGGGCGCCGGAGTCCTGGAGCAGCGGAGCGATCTGGGGCGCGGGGAGCGTCGGGTAGATCGGGACGGACCATCCGCCGGCGCAGAGGATCGCGTAGTCGGCCATGGCCCACTCCGGCCGGTTCTCCGACAGGATCGCCACACGGTCGCCCGGCTGGAGGCCGAGCGCGTTCAACCCCAGGGAGAGCGCGCGGACCGTGTACCCGAAGTCCGCCGCGGAGACGGGCTTCCACTGGCCGCCGGACTTGGCGAGGAGCAGGTCCGGCTTCCCGCAAGCGGCCGCCTTGAGGAAGATGTCGCAGAGAGTGCGGACCTGGTCGCTCATTGTTCCCTCCGGGGCGCGTTCGCATTCTGTCCCGCGCCCCACCCGGTCAAGAACCGCGAGAGAGCGTCGCCGGCGGCCTCGCCCCTGCGCGCCCCGACTTCAGCGCGGCCTGGATTGTCGGTCGACGCGAGGACCCACCCGCCGTTCGTCCTGGATCTCGATCGACCCGCTCGCCAGTCGGAGGCTTCCCCCCTTGACGCTCTCCCCGACCGTGCCTCCCTGGTTGGAGAGCGTCGTGACCTCGCGGTCGAGCTCGAGGAGGATGGCGCCGGAGCCGCCGCCCGGCTCGACGGTGAACACCAGGTCGAGGATCTTCTGACCCGGCTCCGCGGCGTCGATCGCGGCGGGGATCTTCTGTTCGAAGACGCCGATGTAGGAAACCGACGCGGCGGTCCGCGGAGACGACTCGAAGATCGGCGAGAGGTCCGAGAGCAGGCCGGCCGCACCGGTCCGATCGACCCGCACGCTCGAGACGCGCGCGGAGGGGGCGAAGTTGACGCGAAACGCGATACCCTGCAGGGCGACGCCCGCCGTGGAATTGAAGGCCGTCTCTCCGACCATCCTCAAGTAGACCGGAACGCGGACGACGCCCGGGCCGCTGCTCACGCGGCCGAGCGCGAGCGCGTCCTGAGCCCGGAGCGCGGAAGGCAGAAGGCTCGACAGCGCACCGAGCAAGAGGAACGCGAAGCGTTGGAATCCGTATCTCATGGGCCCTCCTCGCGGAACTTGCGCTGGTAACAGGGAGCATGTTACGACCAAAGTCCCGGGAGTCAAGCGTTGGGAAGCTTGACTTTGAGGTGGCCGCGACAATATACCTGCCGCCACGCAAGCACGGAGGTCCCCATGAACCTGCTGGTCGCCGCATGGTTGCTCGCCGCTCACGCGAACTCCTCTGGAACGCCTGCCCTGTGCACCGCGAAGAACCTCGGGCTGGCCATCGCCCCGGACGCCGACGTCGTCGCGGCCGGCGAGCCCGTCACGGCGAAGATCGCCGTCGAGGTCATGGAACCCGCGGCGCGGATCGGCGTCAGTTTCGTGAGCAAGGGGGCACTCTCCAGCCGCACGGGCAACCTCGACCTGGCGGGACCCTTCAAGGCGGGACAGACGGTCTCGCTCCCGATGGAGGTCTCGGCCCTCGGCGAAGGCGCCGGGGAAGTGAGCGTGACGGCGGTCACGCGGGACGCCAACGGGACGCAGCTCCGCCTGCGCCGCGCCGTGCTCTACGGGCTCGCCGAGTCGGGGCGGGTCTGGCTCTCGGGCTCGAGCGAGACGGACCTCCGAATCCGCCGCGCGAACCGGGAGCGGTCCGAGGGGCGCCTCTCGGCGACGGCTTACGCGGCCGCCATGGAGGGGATCGTCGGCACGCGCGTCGCCGCCGACCACACGCCGCGGCCCGCGGCCGCCAAGACCGCCGCCGACCTCGAGATCGAGCGCGTCCTCGGCTATTCGCCCAACGCCCAGGTGATGTCTGTGCGGCCCGCCGCCACCCGGACCTCCGCCACCCTCACCGTCAAGGGGCACGCCGAGTGGACCGACAGCATGGGAAGCAAGCACGGCATCCCCATGGCGACGGTCGAGATCTACGACGAGGACCTGTTGAGCAACAACCTCATCGTCACCCTCTCGACCGACGCCGTCGGCGACTACACCTCCACGTTCACCTACGACGACGGGATTCTCGGGGGCCTCCCGGACATCTTCGTGAAGATCTACGCCCGCTCGCCCGTGGCGGACATCAAGCCCGACACCCCCGCCGGGACGACCTATTTCCTTCAGTCTCCCACGACCAACAACGTGCCGGACGGCACCACCCTGACCGTCAATTTCACCGCGGGCAACGTCGCCGACGGCGAGACGGTCTTTTCCGTTCACCATGCCCTGGTGATGATCGGCGCCTACGCCGGCACGCTCGCCGGCGTGACCCCCTCGCAGGTCGATACCCGTTTCCCGACCACCACTCAGTCCACGTCGTGCTTCGTCAATCCCCAGCTCTTCATCCTGAAGCTCGACCGCTGGGACTGGGACGTCGTCCACCACGAGTACGGCCACTACTTCATGGCGATCCAGAACTTCCAGGCGAACCCGGGCGGCATGCACGGCTTCGGCAACAACCTCGCGTCCCTCTACGGCAAGGACGCCGGCATCCGGCTGGGGTGGGGCGAAGGGTGGCCCACCTTCTTCGGGACCTCGGGGCAGAGCGTGATGGGAGCGGCGGCGCTGGGCGTGCCCAACGCCGGCGACACGCGCTACACCGACACCGAGGACTCGACCAACAACGTGGACCTCGAGACCTCCACCGGCAAGGGGGAGGACAACGAGGTCTCGGTGTTCTCCTCTCTCTGGGACCTGTTCGACAGCGCGAAAGACGGCGACGACGAGGTCAGCATGGGAGACAAGGCGCTCTTCAACGCCGTCAAGGGCGCCGGCGCCACGACGATGGGCGCGGCCTGGGAAGCCGTCGCCGCGACCTTCGACACCAAGGGCAAGACAAAAGCGGGGGCCGTTCTCGGACAGGCCAACATCGCCCCGGTCCTCCTGATGCCCGCCGACAACGCGATGCTCAAGGCGTCCGACCCGCCCGTGGAATTCAAATGGAAGAAGAACGGAGGCGGGACGCCGAACCCGTTGAACGACTTCCGGATCCGCTTCTACAACGCGGACTTCTCGATGATCGCCTTCGAGAAGGAGCTCGGCGACACCGACACGTTCACGCCCACGGGCCCCGAGTGGACCCAGATCTTCAGCAAGCGAAAGCCGGTCCGGTGGGTCGTGGAGGGGCAGAATACCTCGGCGCCGGCAACGCCCGGAGGGGCCCTCGCCCACTACTGGAGCGGCGCGCGCACGATCGGGGGGATCGACCTCGCCCTCGTCATCGACGACACGGGGAGCATGAGCGAGGAGATCGGGGGAGTGGTCGGGGCGATACAGACATTCATCGACTTCGTGGCCGGCGTGCTGCCGCCGGGCGCCGAGGCGCCGACCATCCAGGTCATCACCTTCAAGGACTTCGTCCAGGACCGCATCACCTCCAACGACCTGGACGCCGTGAGGACGGTCGTCGGGTCGCTCTTCGCGAGCGGCGGCGACGACTGTCCCGAGTTCTCCGACTACGCGGTCCAGTACGCCTCCACCACCGTTTCCCCGGGCGGCACGATCCTGCTCGCCACCGACGCCGCGCCGCAGCCGGGCGTGGACATGGGAGCGGTCGTCTCCAACCTCCTGGCGAAGGGCGTGTCTCTGAATACCATCCTCTCAGGCGACTGCGTAGGGATCGACACGCGCCCGGCGTCGGCGCGGGACCTTCCCGATCGTCTCCTGCCCTCCGGGCCGCAGACCGGGGGCTCCGTCCAGGCCCCTCCGGCCGCCCGCGTGCCGGCCAAACCCGCGAGGGCGGCGACCCTCAACCTGACCGTGCACGCTTCGTCCGGACGGGGGGCCCGCGGTCCTGCCAGCGTCACGCCGGCCGGAGCCGGGAAGCCGGGCGATGACGATCCGCCGCAGCCTCCGGTCATCGACCCGGGCCAGACGCCCCCGGACGACCACGGGGACACGCCCGAGACCGCCACGAACATCGTGATGAACGCGCCGCCCGTTCGCGGCGTCGTCGGCGCGAACGGAGACATCGTGGACGTCTTCGTCTTCAGCCTGCCGGCTTCGCCGGCGGGTCGGGTCTCCACGGTCCGGGTCTTAGAGGAGGACAACTACTTCTTCCTGACGCTCGGCTTCTACGACAGCGACGGCGTGACGTTCCTCGGCAACAACTTCGCGACGACGAACCTGATCCCGGCCGACACGCAGATCACCGTGACCGGGACCGGTTTCGCGACCCTCTTCCTGAAGGTCCAGCGGCCGGCCGGCACGCCGGGCACCGCGTACCGCGTGTCGGTTCTCGACGACACGCTGACCCAGTTGACGACGGCCGTCGGGCAATTCTCCGCCGCGTCGAAGCTCACCAACGGGGCCTTCCTCGTCCGCGACGACGTCAACCTGGGCGCCACCGCCAGGTACCAGGCGGCGCTCTTCAACCTCCTGGTGAGCACGATCCAGCCCACGGTCCTGGCCGCGAATCCGGACAGCCTGCCCCAGTCCACGACGCTGGCGGTCGCCCTGCAGGGGCGCAGCACCAACTTCCGCAGCAATTCCATGGTCGCCTTCTCCGGCAGCGGCATCACGGTGAACTCGGTGACGGTGCATTCCGCCACCTCGCTCACCGCGCTCGTCACGGTGGACGCGGGCGCCGCGCTGGGACTGCGCGATGTCGCGGTGGCCACCGATCTCGGAGGCGGGACGACCGAAATGGCCACCGGGACGAGCGTCGTCGAGGTCGTGGTGCCCATCACGATCCCGGCGATCCTCTCGGTGGAGCCCGCGACGCTCAGCCAGGGGGAGATGACGCACGTGATCGTCCGCGGCGTGAACACGGCGTGGGACGGAACCTCTTCCCTCTCGCTCGGGGCCGGCGTCTCCGTGGGCCCTGTGACCGCGACCTCGCCGACGATCCTGGAGGCAAACGTCACCGTGGACGCCGACGCCGAGATCGGCTATCGCACGGCCGCCGTCAGCACCACGAGCGCCCCGGCGAGCCTCGAGAGCCAGGGACGCAGCGTCTTCGTCGAGATCGGAGGCGTCGTCGTCCCCGTCCTCGACAGCCTGAGTCCGACGCAGGGGGCCCGAGGCCAGACCCTCGACGTGGCGCTCGTCGGCGCCGCCACGCACTTCATCGACGGCATCACGACCGGGTCCTTCGGCGCCGGGATCACGGTCAACTCGATCACGGTCGGCGACGACACCCACGCGACGGCCAACGTCTCGATCGACGCGGCCGCCTCGGTCGGCTACCGGGATGTCGTTCTCACCACGGGGGCCGAGTCGGCGGTGCTCTTGAACGGTTTCTTCGTCAGCGACCTCGCCGTCGGCGACGTGAACGGGGATGGTGGCATCAACGGCCTCGACATCGTCTACCTCATCAACTACATCTTCGCGGGAGGGCCCGCCCCCCTGGGGCCGGCGGACGTGAACGGGGACATGGCCGTGAACGGGCTCGACATCGTCTACCTCATCAACTACATCTTCGCGGGAGGGCCCCCGCCGGTATGACGCGGAGCGAACTCCCGGCCCGCCGCCCGCGAATGCTGGCGGCCGGTGCCGTCGGGACTGTTTTCCTGGCGAGCTGTTCGCTCGCGAGCGCCGCGCTCCCTCCGGAGGGGCGCGTCCTCGTTTCGATCACTCCCGGCAAGCCCGACGCCCCGACGGAGACCGTCGCGGTTTCCTGGCGCGACGGAAAGGGATCGCTGCGCTGCGAGCGGCGGGCCTCCGGCGGAGAGATCCTCGCCGAGGGGGAGTCGGGCGTCGGCGAGAAGAGCCTGAAGGACCTGTGGAGGGTCGTCGAGGACAATCGCCTGGCGGCCTTCCAACCGCGCGAGTCGCCCGGAAAGGCCTTCGACTTCGGCCAGAGAAGAGTCCGGCTCGAGTGGGTGCCGCGCGCCGGGGAGGCCCGGCAATCGCGCGACTTCTCCTGGACGGCGCCCCTCGCCAACGACGCCCGGGTCAGGCCGCTCCTCCTCGCCGCCGCGACGGCGGCCCGGGGAGCCGTTCCCGGCGTGCTCCTCGCCTACTTCCCCGAGACCGGCCCGGGTGCCCGTTGAAGGAGAGGAATCCTCGATTGCAGCCTGCAGGAAGAGAGAAGAGGTCGAGATGAGAGGAGCGCGAATCGGAGTCGCCGCGGCGGTGCTGACGGCGGGCGTCCTTGTCCTCGGCGCCACTCGGGGCGGCCCGGTGGACGTCCTGACCATCGGGACGGTGAACGTCTCCTCGGGCACCGGCCAGGTCAAGGTCCCTTTCTCCATACAGGACAACACCGGCACCCTGATCGGCCGCGACAAGGGCGCCGGCCTGCGGATCACGATCTTCGCGGCGCAGGTGGTCTATGGGCCCAACGCCTGCATCGACACGCCGGCTTCGGCGAGCGCGCGCATCGACCTGACCGGCGGCATCCTCGCCAGCCAGAGCGCGGACCTCGACAGCCGCGTCAAGGTGGCCAACACGTCGCAGACCTGGTTCTACTCCTCGGCGGAGTCGAACGGGCTCATCCCCTTCACGGCGGCCGCGATCCCCGGCGACCTGATGGGACAGTTGGTCTTCGATCTGACCGGCTGCCCCGCCGGCCCGATCAACCTGACCGTCACGGTCGCGGGCCCTGCGGAAGCCCTGCTCAGCTCCGACAGCGCCGCGACCGAGACCTCCGGCAACGGGAGCCTCGTGGTCGTCAACGGAGCGATCAACGTCGTGCCCCCGACCGACACGCCGACGAGCACGCCGACCAGCACGCCCACGAACACGCCGACAAACACGCCGACATTCACATCGACCAATACACCCACCATTACCCCGACGATCACCGCGACCTTCACGCCGACAATCACGCCGACAGGGACGCTGCCGCCGACCTCCACGAACACGCCGACAAACACGCCGACCGGCACCGCGACGAGCACGCCGACGAACACGCCGGTTGCCACCGTGACGCCGACCGTGACACCGACTTCCGTCCCATCCGCGACGCCGGTTCCGGGCGCGATTCCGTCCAACATCCCGACGCTCGACGGGCGGTCGCTGGCGATCCTCGCGGCCCTCCTCGCGGCGGCGGGCCTTCTCCTGGCGAGGCGGATCGTCCGGTAACCGCGTCCGGCCGCTGTCTGGCGTCCACCCGCCGCGAAGGGGCGGACGGATCGCGCATAATCGCGCCGATGGCGATCGCGCTCCTCCTGACGACTGTCCTGGCCCTCGCGGGCTTTCTCGCGACCGCGGCGCAGGGCTTCCTCGTCGCGTCCGCCCTCCACTCCGCGGCGCCCCTGGCCGGGCATCTCGTCACCCGTCACGTGGGTTTCGCGATCCCGACCGTGCTCATCTCCCTCTTCTCGCAGTCCATGGTCATCTTCTATTTCATCGGCACCGGCAAGCTCGTGAAGGAGGAGATCGCCGGCTATCCCGAGGCCGAGCGCCGCGCCGTCCTCGCGGCCCTGCGCCGTTTCAAGGCGAAGACGTCGCCTCCGGCGACGTTCGGTCTCCTCTCCGCGATCGCCGTCTTCGTCCTGGGCGGAGCCGTCCACACGAGCGCGCTCCCGACCTGGACGCACCTGACCGCTTCTCTCGCCGCCGTCGCGACCCACGCCTGGGCCCTCGCCGCCGAGTGGAAAACCTTCGGCGAGAATCACAGGCTGATGGACGATCCCCGCGCCTACAGTCTCCGGAGGGGCTGAGGTCCTCGGTGCTCGGGTTGAGCCCGAACCGGGAACCGGGAACCCGGTGTCTACTTCACCTCGACTGTCGTGGTCCGGCCTTCGACTACGGTGAACGGATAGGACGCTTCGCCGCTCGAGCCGGTGACGACGAGCTTGTAGGAGCCCGGGGTGAAGTTGTCCCAGACCGTCACCGGCGGGCTCGGGTGCACGCTGCCGTCCAGGCGGAACGGGGAGAGGAGATAGATCGCTCCAGAGGCGTCCACGATCCGCCCCGTCACGGGAACGGCCGGACGCACCTCGACGCGCCCGCCGGGCGTCAACACCACGCCGAGAGTCGCCGAGGGCACGATGACCGATTGGAACGAGCGCGGCGAGTAGCCGCTCGAGAAGATGTAGAGCGCGTAGGCGCCCGGCCCGAGGGATGCGATCTCGCCGCGGCCGGTCGAGTCCAGGCTGATCGCGCCTGAGAAGGCGATGGAGCCGCCGGCCCCGTACGCGATCACGGAGACTCCCCGCAAGGGCAGACCCGTCAGGCCGTCGTTGGCCCGGATCCCGAGTCCCGTCCCCCGTTCGAGCGCGAAATCCGCCTGTGCGCTGTCGGCGGCGACCGTCACGCTCTGGTTCTTCATCTGGTAGCCGGGCTTGCGGGCCGTGACCTGGTAGGCCCCGGAATCCACGTCGTCGATGAAGTAATGGCCGGAGGAATCCGTCACGCCCTGCTTCATCGCGCCCGTCTGGGTCTCCTGTCCCGTTTGAGCCTGGACGGTCGCCCCTTCCAGCGGATCGCCCGAGCCCGACTCCGTCACCGTGCCCGTGAGCGAGATTGACGGCAGGACGATGTCGCCAGACGTGTCCCCCGAAACCGCGATCGCGCGGCGGTAGGAGACCCCCTGGCCGGTGACCACGACCTGGTAGTTTCCGTCGTCCAGGCCTTCCAGCGCGTAGCTCCCGTTCTCGTCCGTCTGCGCGGAGGAGCGCCCGGCCGCCCCGCGGGGAGGATCGGGAGACGCGAAGACGAAGAGACCGGACAGCGGGCGGTCGCCGCGGGTCACCCGGCCCGCCAGGCGCGAGAGGCCCTCGAAGACGATGTCGGCCTGGAAGTCTCCTCCTTCGGGGACCTCGACCGTCTTGCCGGTCGATCGGCCCTGGAGAAAGGACGTCGTGGCCTGCAGGCGGACGGCGCCCGCCGGGACGTCGTGGAGGAGGTACGCGCCGCTGTCGTCCGTCTGCGCGCTGTCGCTGTAATCCTTCGCCGAGGCGAAGATGCGCACGCCGCCGAGCTGCCCCTGCGGCAGTCCGCTGACGGTCCCGTGCACCGTCGTGCCGGTCGCGATCGGGACGAGCACGCCGTCGAGCCGCTGGTTCTCCGCGACAACGACCTCCTTCGCCGCGGACTTGCCGGTGTTGCCCGACGCGATGAGCTTGAAGCGGCCCCCGTTCAGGTGCTCGAAGAGGAAGTTGCCCGAGGCGTCGGTGCGCGTGGAGTCTCCTCCGATGCCGAAGCCGCCGAGGCCGCCCCCGCTCGAGCCCTCCTCGTTCAGCTGGACGAGCGCCCCCGGGACGGCGGACCGGCCGTCGCTTCCGACGACCGTTCCCGCGACGCTCGCCCCGGTGCCGAGCGAGAGGTCCACCGACGTCTCCCTGGAGGGATCGATGTCGCGGGAGGCGTCGAGATAATCGGGATGCGAGGCCGTCACGGTGATCCGGGAGTCCGGAAGTCCGTCGAACTCGAAGTGCCCGTCGGCATCCGAGGTCGTGGAGCCGCCGCCTCCGCCCATCATCCGCGCCATCGCGCCGCCCATCGGGCCGCCGCCCGTCTCGGCCGGGTGCCAGGTGACGGAGGCGTTGGCCACCGCGGTGCCGCGCGGATCGGTCACGCGCCCGGAGAGACCGCTCCCCTTCTTCAGAGAGAGGACGACGCCTTCCTTCGTCTCTCCCTCGCCCACTTCGACGCCGGAGGCCTCGGCGGAACGATAGCCGCCGGCCGTGCCGCGGATCGTCCACTTGCCCGGAGGCACGTCGGTCAGCTCGAAGGTCCCGTCGTCGGACTGGAACGTCTGGTCGCCCTCCCCGCGCCCGATGCGGAACTGGATGCCTCCGCCCCCGCGGGGGCCGCTGCGGGAGATCGAGAAGTCGGTGATCGGCTTCTTCGTGTCGCTGTCCTCGACGCGCCCGCGCACCGTGCCGGCGGTCTTCAACACGAGCGCGAGGTCCTCGGCCGGAGGCGTCACGCTCTTCTGGAGCGTGGCGTAACCCGGCGCGGAGACATTGAGGAAGATCGCGCGCTCGGCGACGAACCCGTCCAGGAGGAACTTGCCCTCGGCGTCCGATGTCGCGTTCTGCGGGCGCCCTCCCCCTCCCCCCACGTCGATGCCGAAGATCTGCGCTCCGGCGACCGGCGCGCCGCCGGCGTCGTGCACGGCGCCCGCGATCGGGGCGCCCGCGGTGAGCGTGACCGGAGGCCAGACGTTCTCCCCGTTCGCCTTCACCTCCACGGACGGGACCGACTTGCGGGCAAAGCCTTCCCGATACACGGTCAGCGTGTACTCTCCCTCTTCGAGGCCCTTGAGAGCGTAGGCGCCGTCCCCGGCCGTCACGGCGTCCGGCTTGTCCTGGACCATGCCCATGACGCGCATCTGGACCCTCGCCGCTCCGGTCATTCCCTCCTCGCGATGGATCGCGTGGATCTCCGCCCCCGCCACCGGCTGCCCCTTCGCGTCCACCACCTTGCCGCGGGCTTCCAGCCCTCTCCGCACGACGAGCGCGACGTCCTTGATCGCGTCCCCCGCCCTGAGAGAGACGCCGGGCTTGCGGGCCGCGGCGTACCCGGTCTTGGTCGCTTCCAGGGAGAGGTTTCTCTCCGGCTCCAGCCCCCGGATGCGGAACCTGCCGTCGGCGGCGGTCAGGACGCCCCGCCCCCCCAGGATCGAAGCGGGATTGGAAGCGGCGCCGCGCAGGAGCCGGCGAATCCCCATCTCCCGCATGATCCGCACGCGGGCGGCGCCGACGGCCTGCCCCTTCTCGTCCGTCACTCTTCCCGAGATGCTCGCGGCCTTTCGCAGCGCGAGGTTGGCGGCGGGAACCGACGCGGCGGCGGCGTTGATCCCGGCGATCGACGCGGTGAGGTACCCGTCGCGCACGGCCTCGACCCCATAGCGGGCCGGGGCAAGACCCGGCAGCCGGAAGCGGCCGCGCGCGTCGGTCCGGGCGGCGCGTTCGGCGCGGCGGCGGCCGAAGCGCCCGGACCGCGTCGCGGCGTACGCGGAGACGCGCGCCCCGGCGACGGGACGGCGCGAGCCCTCCTCGATCACGGTACCGGAGATCGCGGCGCCGGGCTTCAACTTCAGGTTTGCCTCGACCTCTTCCCCCTTGCGCACGCGCACCCCGTCCTTGCGGGCCGCGGAGTCGTCTTTCCAGAGCGCCTGCAGGTGAATGCCGCCGGCCGGCAGACCCGTCAGGCGGAACTTCCCATCCGCGCCGGTCTGAGCGGCCGCGTCGTCCGTCGTCACGATGACGCCGGCGGCCGGCTTGCCCGCCGTGTCGGTGACGAGACCCCGCACGGAGCCGCCGTGCTGGAGGGAGATCCTCTCTTCGGATTTCGCCTCGAGCTGGATCCGGTTGGCCGGATTGAAATCCGGAGCTCGCGCCACGACGACCCTCGCCCCCTCCGGGGCGTCCGGGACCGCGAAGGCGCCGTCGGCCCCTGCGCGCGCCACCGCGATCGAGCGGCTGTCGCCCTCGAGGGCGCCTTCGGTCGACACCACGAAGACCCTGGCTCCGCCGACGGGTTTGCCCGCCTCGTCCACGACCTTCCCGGACATCGGCTGCGCCGCCGTCAACGGGACGTCGAAGAGGGCGTTCTCCTCCGAGGAATCGAAGGGGCCCGCGAATCGCGCCGGCGTGTGTCCCTGCGCCTGCACGCGGAGCGCCACGGAGACTCCCGGCTTGTCGAGGACGATGCGGAATCTCCCCTCCGCGTCCGCCGAAGTCTCGCCGAGGACCGCCGGGTCCCTTCCGAGCGTCTCATCGAGGAGGACCTCCGCGTCGGAGCGGTAGGCCGTCCATTGCACCTTCGCTCCGGCGACCGGCTTTCCGGAAGCGTCCAGGACCCGGCCGGTGACCGATCCCCCCCGGGCCTCCGCCGCGAGAAAAAACAGCAATGCCGGGGCGAGCGCGCTCCAGCGCAAGGCCGATGATTTCTTCATGGTCTCCTCCTGCGCGTCCTGCGCGATCTGTCCACAACAGATTACGCCCCGTCGCTTCAAAAGGTTACGATGACGCATGGGTGAACCGGCGCTCTCCGGCAGGGTCGCGCTCGTGACGGGGGCGGCGGTTCGCGTCGGACGGGCGATCGCCCTGACGCTGGCCCGTTGCGGCGCCGACATCGCCGTCCATCATTTTTCCTCCGGGGCGCGGGCGGAGGAGACCGCCGAAGCGATCCGCGGACTCGGCCGGCGGGCGCTCGCGATCCGCGCCGACCTCGGCGAGCCCGAGGAATGCCGCCGCGCCGTGAAGGAAACCGCAGAGGGGCTCGGGGCGCTCGATCTCCTCGTCCATTCGGCCGCGAACTTCCACCGCGCCCCGATCGCCGAGACCGACGAGCGGCTCTGGGACTCCGCGATGAACGTCAATGCCCGCGCGGCCTTCCTCCTCGCCCGGGAAGCCGCGCCGATGCTCCGGGAGCGCCGCGGCCGTGTCGTGCTGATCTCCGATTTCCTCGCGCGCGCCCCGGCGCGCCACTTCCTGGCCCACGCGGTCTCGAAGGCCGCCGTCGAGGGTCTCGTGCGCGCTCTGGCCGTCGAGCTTGCCCCCGAGGTCTCCGTCAACGGCGTCGCGCCGGGCACCGTCCTCGTCCCCGACGGGACGAGTCCCGAAGAAGCCGAGAAGCTCGCGAGGCGCGTCCCCCTGCGCCGCAACGGCGACCCCGACGACGTCGCCCGCGCGGTCCTGTTCCTCTGCGCCGGCCCCTCCTTCATCACCGGCCAGGTCATCGCCGTGGATGGAGGCCGGTCCGTCACCTGAAAGGCGGCTTCTCAGCCGAGCTCCGCCTCCTCCTCCGCGAGGCTTCGCGCGAAGTCGAGCATGAGCCTCCGGCGGTCGCCGACGAGCGCCTCACCCGCCTCCGTCCGGAGAGGGACGCGGGCCGCCTCCGCGATCGCGGCGCTCATTTCCCGGAAGCTCAGTCCCTCGCGTCTCCCTTCTTCCACCTTGCGCGCGATGCCGCGGGCGCCCATCTCGTCGATCTTCACGGCGTCGGAGGCGATCTCTTCCTCGGGCGTCCTGGGGCGCGCCTCCAGGCGAGTCAAGCCCCGAAAGAGCGCCTGGATTCTCCGCCCGGGAACTCCCAGCGTCGCGAGGAACATCTCCGTGCGGCTTCGGTGCCCCATCCGGGAGACCCACCGCTCCTGTCCCGAAAACACGGCCAGGAGATAGAGAAGATCGCGGTCGAGGTCGGTTCGCCCTCCGGCGATCTTCTCGCAGGCCGACACGATGCGACGCGTGTCGCCGAAGCGGGTGACGCCGTCCAGGCCCGCCGCCAGCGGCCGGACGTACTCCTCGATGCGCCGGCGCGTCGCGTCGTCCATCAGGGGAATTGTGAATCGTGAGTTGTGAATTGTGAACAGGCTCTTCGCCCGATCACAAATTACCAATCACCAATCACCAATCACCAATCGGACTTCTCTCAGTTGGGTCGGCGGCCCCGCGGGCCGGGCCGGTCGCCGGGGCCGCCTTCGTCGCGGAATCTCCGGCGGCGATCCTGCATCTGCTCCCGCCGCTCCCGCTGCTTCTGGAGAAGGCGCTCCCATTGGGCGGGCTTCAGGATCTGCTTCATGTCGAGGATCATCAGGGCACGCGTCTTCTGGAGGGCCGCCCGTGCGTTCTCGACCGACTCGATCTTCTTCTCGACGGCGGCGCGGTCGGCCGTCTTGTCCTCCATCGCGCCCTGGAGATCGAGCTGCCTCTTCTCCAGGTCCGCCTTCAGGTCGATCAGCTTCGAGCGCGAACGGACGAAGACCTTCTCGATCTCGGCGGACTGCTCCGGGGTCAGCTCCAGTTCGGCGGCCACGCCCGGGTTCTTCCACCACTTCCCGTCCGGCATGCCGGCGGCTCGGACTGCCGGCGCGAGGAGAACCGCCGCCAGCGCCGCGACAAGAAGGGTTTTCCTCACAGCTGCTCCTCCTCGGCGCCCGCGGGCTCCGGCGCGAGGGTGCTCCAGGAGCCGTTGTCCTCTCCGCTCGAAAGCCGCGCCACGTCGCGCAGCAACGCGTCGTCCTTCTGGTCCTGCGCCGAGAGCGTCGCGGTGTCCCCGTCCGGCCGCCCGAGGTCGGCGCGCCCGGACCGGCGAACCGGGATCAGGAGGGCCGCCAGCAGCAGGGACGCGGCGATGGAGACGACCCACCTGACGGCGGGAGCGCGCCGGCTGCGGCCGGAGCGCCGCAAGGCCTCGATCGTCCTCTCTTCGAGGGCCTCCCACTGCCCGGCCGACCGCCGATCGAGCTCTTCGGTCTCTTCGTCGGCGAGGTCGCGCACGGCGCTCTTCCACTCCTGCAGGGCCCGGCTGCAGCCGAGGCAGTCCGACAGGTGCCGCGGCAGCGCCTCGGGCTCTCCCACGGGCGGAACCGCGAGGTTGAAGAGCTCCGCGTCGGTCAGATGCGGCGGGACGGGCTTGGGTTCCATGCTCAGACCGGCCTCTGGAAATCGGCGAGCCGCTCCCGGATCTTCTGGGCGGCCCGGAAGAGGTGCGACTTGATCGTGCCGGAGTCCAATCCCGTCAGATCCGCGATCTCCGGGATCGAGAGCTCCTCGAAGTGCTTCAGGACGAAAACCGATCTCTGCCGCGGCGAGAGGCATTCCAGGGCCCGGCTCAGCCGCTCGCGGATCTCGCGGGAGAGCGCCCGGCGCTCGGGCGAAGGATCCGGGTGCGCCGCGATCTCCCGCGGACCCGAGTCTTCCGCCGGGTCGGAAGGCGCCTGGTGGAAGTAGAGAACGAGGCGGCGGCGCTTCAAGCGGTCCTTGCACCAGTTGATGCAGATCCGCGTCAGCCAGGTCTCGAAGGTCGAGCCCTCCCGAAAGTCCTTCAGGTTCTGATACGCCCGGAGAAAGCTCTCCTGCGCCGCGCAGTCGGCTTCCCCTGTGTCGCGCAGCAGCCGGTAGGCGATGCGGGTGATCCGCTGCTGGTAGCGCCGCACGAAATACTCGAAGGACTCGGTCTTCCCGGCGCGCACTTCCTCGATCAGACGGGCCTCGTCGATTCCGGGATCGGTCTGGCGGGGAATCATCGCGAGCGCGGGCACAGGAGATAGACGAGCCGGCCGCATGCCGGTTTACGCCGACGACACGGGGCGGACCAATGGCAAGTCATAGACGCGAAAGGATCTCCCGCCGTTTCGCGGCGTACTCGTCCTGGGTGACGAGGCCCCGCTGCTTCAGATTCTCCAGCTCCTCCAGGCGCGCGCGGGGCGGCGGCGACGCGGGAGGCAGTGACAGTGGGACGGGTTCCGGGGCGGCAGGAGCCTGGCCGGCGACGGGCGCCTGGCCCCAGACGTGGGTCCGCAGTCCCTCCGGAGAGGCGATCGACGGGAAGACGAGCATCCCATTCTCAGACGCCGTTTCCACGATGACGGTTCCGTAGCCGAGCATCCTCGCGACGAACCCCTGCTCGATCGTGATGTCCTGGATCTTCTCCAGAGGCGCGTGCTGGACCTCGCGCGCGAAGAGGCCGACCTTCCGGATGACCCGGCGGTTCGTCACGACGAACTCGTCCACGTCCGCGCGGACCCGGCGGGCCAGAAACGCGACGAGGCCGATGACGGCGAATGCCGCCGCGATCCACACGAGCGGCATTCCCACTTCGTTCCCCGCCTGAGCGTTGCGAGCGCGCAGGGCGCCGATTCCCAGGCCGGCCGCGAGAAAGAGAACGACGATCGAGAAACGGTAGAAGACCCAGTGGTAGCGCGCGCGGTAGAGGATCGTCTCGCCCGGCGCCAGGTTGTTCTCCGCATAGCCCATGGTCTGCCGGCGCAAGGGTAACATCACGGGAATGCCCTCCCCACTCGTGATCCTGATCACCGGCTGCTCGAGCGGCATCGGGAGGGCCACGGCCCTCGAGGCCGCCGCCCGAGGCCACCGGGTCTTCGCCAGCGCCCGCGACAGGGAGGGCCTGCGGGAACTCGAGGAGGGCGGCGCCATCCGTTGCCTCGCCCTGGATGTCACCGATGCGGCTTCGATCCGCGGCGCCGTCGCGTCCGTCCTCGCCGAGGCCGGGCGCGTGGACGCCCTCGTCAACAACGCGGGGTACGGCCAGTACGGGGCCGCCGAGGACGTCACGGCCGAGGAATGGAGGCGCCAGTTCGACGTGAACCTCTTCGGCGCGATCGAGGCCGCGCGGGCGGTGCTCCCCGCGATGCGCGAGAAGAGGAACGGCACCATCGTCAACGTCTCCTCGGTCGCCGGCAAGATCGCGATCCCGTTCGCCGCGCCCTACTGCGCCTCCAAGCACGCGCTCGAGGCGTTCTCCGACGCGCTCCGCGTCGAGGTCGCGCCCTTCGGCATCCGCGTCGCCGTCATCGAGGCGGGCCCGATCGAGACCCGGTTCGGCGACCGGGCCCGGGCCGGCGTCGCGCGGATGCTCGCCGGCTCCGGACCCTACTCCCCGTTCTACGGCAACGCCGAGCGCGCGATGGACACCGAGTTCCAGGCGGGAAAGCTCCCGGCAGAGGCCGTGGCGCGCGTCGTCGTGGAAGCGATCGAATCGGACGCTCCGAAGACCCGCTACCGGATCACGCGGATGGCCCGCGCCCTGATCCTCTTGAAGCGCCTCCTGCCCGACCGCTTCTTCGACTGGCGGATGAAGAAGGCCCTGAAGCTCCCCGACCGGATCTGAGCGGCCGGGTCGCGCGAAACGGGGAGGCCGGGACGATCGCGGCGAGCGGGATCGCCGCGCCCGAAACGAAACTCAGTTCGGCGCGACGGTGGAACCCTGGCGCCAGGAGCGGTGGCGGCCCATCGGCCGCGACGCCGCGACGAGCTGGCGCAGGAGCGGAGGATCCACGGTCCGGGCTTCCTGAACGGTGGTGAGGACGTCGCTCAAGGACACGATCCCGACCAGCCTTCCATCGACGTCCACGACGGGCAGCCGGCGGATGTGTCCGTCCGCCATCACGTTCAGGGCGTACCCGAGGTCCGTTCCCGGACCGCAGGTGAAGGGATTCACGGTCATGACCTCCCGCACGGAAATCGCCGCGGGAAACCGGTTCTTGCGGGCAACGGCCATGCAAACGTCTCGATCTGTGAGGATCCCGACGGGCCTGCCGGCGTTGTCGAGCACGGGAAGAGCTCCGCAGTCGTACTCCCGCATGGCCGACGCGGCAGCGGCGAGGCTCGCGTCCGGCGTGCACGAATGAGCGGGAGAAGTCATCACGTCCTGAACTCGCATGGCTCGGCCTCCTCTGGATCTCCATCGTGCGTCCTGCCGGTTCCCCGCGCATGATCCAGACGCACCAGGAGAAAGCCCCGACTCAGTCATCCCGAGGAGCGAAGGCGACGAGGAATCGGCTCCGGACGGTGAGAAGCCCGAGAGCAGATCCCTCGCTGCGCTCGGGATGACGAGGAACTCAAGCCCGGATTATTCATGGACACCCGGCCGAAACACGTGCATCTCGTTGAGAGGAAGTCTTCTTGTCACACTTCCTCGATGGAACCGCCGGGAACACGTTGTCCGCGACAGAGATTCTTCGTCGAGGCCAGGAAGCGCGACGACGGCGATGCCAAAGCGCATCGCAGAGGAGCGCTGACGCCGCATCGGCGAAAAAGATCGGAGCGGCGGCCGGAGTCGTTCATGAATAATGCGGGCTAGTTCTCTGTAACAGTGAAATTAATATCGTTCATGATTCGTTGTGCTGGTCATGGAAGGAACGATTGAACTGACGACGCAGGAGCGCAGGGAGCTGGAGCGACGGACGCGGTCGCGCAGGTTGCGAGTGGAAGACGTGCGGCGGGCGCGGTTGATCCTGATGTTGGCGGCGGGTGAGTCCTACCTGACGATCCGTAGCGCTTTGAGGTGCGATGCCGGCTACGTGAGTCGGTGGAAGAAGAGGTTCGAGACGGATCGCTTGGCGGGACTCTACGCGCGGCACCAGGGTTCCAAGCGGCGGGCTCTGACGACACCCGTCGAGGCTCGGATTCTCGCCTGGACGCAGAAGAAGCCCAGCGATGGAACGACGCACTGGAGCACGCGGCGTCTGGCCAAGAAGCTCGGGATCAACCACATGCTGATCGCTCGGGCTTGGGCTCGGGCAGGGCTCAAGCCGCACCGAATGAAGCGGTACATGGCTTCCAACGATCCCGCCTTCGAAGAGAAGGCTGCCGACGTCATTGGTCTCTATATCAATCCGCCCCAGCATGCCGCGGTCTTCTGCCTGGACGAGAAGACAGCCATCCAGGCTCTGGATCGGCTCGTCCCGGTTCTGCCCCTGTCTCCGGGCCGGCTGGAGCGGCACGGGTTCGAGTACCTCAGGCACGGCACGCTCTCGCTCTACGCCGCGCTGGACGTCAAGAGCGGTCGAGTCCTGGGCCACCCCGCCGCGCGCAGTACCTCGGAAGAGTTCGTCGCCTTCCTGGCAGAACTGGTCGCAACCCAGCCTCGAGGCCGCCAGATCCACATCATCGCCGACAACCACTCCGCTCATAAGAGCAAGCGGGTCGCCCAATTCCTGGCCGACTTTCCCAACGTCCATCTCCACTTCACGCCGACCTATTCCTCCTGGCTCAACCAAGTAGAAATCTGGTTCTCGAAGATCGAACGCCAAGTCATCGCCCGAGGCGTCTTTACCTCGGTCGCTGACCTCTCCCGCAAGCTGATGCGCTTCATCCGCCACTACAACAAAGACCCACGCCCCATCAAATGGACCTACACCAACACCGCCCGGCGAATCCTCCCTGATAGCGTTTCAACTGTTACAGGCAACTAGTAGGCAATACGGCGAGACGGGGTGAGTGCCGGCGGGCGACCCACGCGGATCCGGGCGTCCACGACGCGCACGCCCCTGGGAAGCACCTTGACCGGGTTCAGATCCATCTCGCGGACCTCGGGGCAATTCTCGACGAGGGCGGAGACGCGCAGCAACATCTCCTTCAGGGCGCTCTCATCCCCGCGCGGAGCCCCGCGGTAGCCTCGCAGGAGGGCCGTGCCCTTCACTTCGTCGAGCATGGCGGCGACGTCCCTGTCGGTCAGCGGATGGAGCCGGAACGCCACGTCGGCGACGAGCTCGACCAGCGTCCCGCCGCTCCCGTAGACGACGAGCGGTCCGAACGTGGGATCCTGCGTGATGCCGACAAGGACCTCGACCCCGCCCGGCACCATGGACTGGACGAGGAAGTCGGTCAGGCTTGCGCCGAGCCGCTTCTTCAAGTCCCGGCAGGCCGAGAGGACGGCGGCCTCGTCGGTCAGATTCAAACGCACGCCGCCCACTTCTGTCTTGTGCAGGATCGTGGGGCCGACGGCCTTCACGGCGACCGGGAACCCGAGGTCCTTCGCGGCAGCGGCCGCGGCGGCTTCGTCGCGGGCCACGCGCATCGCGGCGACCGGAATCTGGAACGCCGTCAGAAGCTCCGCCGCCTCGAGCGGCTCGATCCACCCGCCGCCGCCCGCGAGCGCCCGCGCGATGACGCCCCGGGCCCGCTCGACGTCAATTCCGTCCAGGGCCGGGACCTTCCCCGGCGGCTGCCGGCGCCATTGCCCGTAGTCGGCGGCGCGGGCGAGCGCGATCGCGGCGGACTCGGGAAAGGGGTAACAGGGGATCGCCGACAGGACGGGGGGAGTTCCCTTGGCGCTCATGAAGGTTGCGAGGACAGGCTTGCGCGCCCCCTTCGTCCCCTCGACGATGGCCGTGGCCACGGCCTCCGCCTGGGTCGCGATCGGCGGAATGAAGATCGTGAGGACGCTGTCGAGGTTCTCGTCGTCCAGCAGGATCCTCAACGCCTTCCGGTAGTGCTCCCCCGTCGCCGAGGCGATCATGTCCACCGGGTTGCCGACGCTCGCCGCCGCCGGGAGGAAGGAACGCAGCCTGGCGACGGTGGCGGGCGACAGCGGCGGCAGCTCCAGCCCCCGCGCGTCGCACGCGTCCGCCGCGAGGATGCCCGGGCCGCCGGCATTGGTCAGGATCCCGACCCGCCGGCCCCGAGGAATGGGCTGGTGCGAAAGGAGCGTCGCGACGTCGAAGAGCTCTTCGAGCGTGCCGGTCCGGATGACTCCCGCCTGCCGGAAGAGCGCGTCCACGACCGGATCGGACTCGGCGAGCGCCCCGGTGTGGGACGAGGCGGCGCGCGAGCCCGCGCTCGAGCGGCCCGCCTTGACCGCGACGATCGGCTTCTTGCGCGCGACGCGGCGCGCGATGCGGGAAAAGCGGACGGGATTGCCGAAGCTCTCCAGGTACAGCAGGATCACGTCCGTGCGCGGATCTTCGCTCCAGTACTGGATCAGATCGTTGCCGGACACGTCCGCCTTGTTGCCGACGGAGACGAACGTCGAGATCCCGAGGTTCAGCTTGGAGGCGTAGTCGAGCAGCGCCAGCCCGAGCGCTCCGCTCTGGGAAGAGAGGGCCACGCGCCCCGCCGGAGGGTAGACGGGACCAAACTGCGCGTCCAGCCGGACCTTCGGATCCGTGTTGATCAGCCCCATGCAGTTGGGCCCCACCATCCGAATTCCGGCGGCCCGGATCTTCTCGACGAGCGCCGCCTCCCGCTGCCGCCCCTCGACGCCGGTCTCCGAGAAACCCGCGGTGATCATGATGATCGCCCGGACGCCCTTGGCGGCGCACTCGTCCACCGCGGCCTCCGCCATCGCGGCGGGGATCACGATGATGGCGAGATCCACCGGGTCCGGGTAGTCCGCCAGCCGCGGATAGCACCGGATGCCGAGGATCTCCTTCGCATTCGGATTGATCGGCACGAGCGTGCCCCGAAAGCCGTTGGAGACGAGGTTGAAGAAGAGCTCGGCCCCGATCTTCCCCCGCTCGCGGCTCGCCCCGAGGACGGCGACGACCTTCGGCTCGAAGAGCAACTTCATCGAAGCCGCGGCCGCGCGCTCCGAGCGCTCCGCGTAGCTCTCCTCGAAACGGGGGGTGGGCGTCAGGGAGAACACCATCTTCCCGACTCCCCCTTCGAACGTCTGCTTCAACTCGAAGCCGCAGTTGCGGAAGACGCCGATCATCCGGCGGTTCTGGGCGAGGACCTCCGCCTCGAAGATCCGGATCCCGCGGGCGCGGGCGATGTCGGCCAGCCGTTCCAGGAGGCGCGTCCCGATCCCCTGCCCCTGGAGCGAGTCCTCGACGGTGAAGGCGGCCTCCGCGCGCTCGGGGCGCTTGTCGTTGCGGAAGAAGTGGGCGACGGCGACGATGCGGCCGGCGGTCTCGCCGACCAGCGCGAACGTGTTCTGGTAGTCCACCTGGCAGACGCTCTCCGCTTTCTTGACGTTCAACTGGGGGACGGAGAAGAAGCGGAAGTAGAGGCTGTCGGGCGACATCCGCTTGTAGAAAGCGAGAAGGGCCGGAGCGTCTTCCGGCCGGATCGGGCGAAGACGCAGAGTGGACCCGGATTTCAGGACGACGTCGGACTCTTCCTGCGCCGGATAACCGGCGGGAGCTTCCGCGGCGGCGCCGCTCGGAACGCTGGCTGACATGAGGACCTCCCGCGGATGAGGGTCGCGCAACTCCTTGCTCGCGCGTTGATCCGAACGGATCATACGGCAGGCGGGAGGTGCCGCGTCCTTGAACTCTCCTCCCCGGCGGCGGCCCCGTTCGCGACAGAATCGTTTGATGCAGCTGGATCTGGCGATCGGGCGCGCCACGGACGATGCTCTTGTGCGGGAGGATGAACGCATGAAGGTCGAAGCGCTGATGAGTCCGCGGGTCAAGTCCGCGGGGACGGACGCCTCCGTGGCCGACGTCGTCCTGATCATGGAGAAGTACGACTGCGGAACGGTCCCGATCCTGAACAAGGCGAACAAGCTCGTGGGCATCGTCACGGATCGGGACATCTGCCTCGGCCTCGGGTTCCGGCCGATCCCGGCCGCGGGGATCCCCATCACGGAGATCATGTCGAAGAAGGTCTACGCCTGCTCCCCCGAAGAGGAGGTCTCGGCCGCTCTTCAGACGATGCGCCAGAGGAGAGTCCGCCGCCTGCCGGTTCTCGACGCCGACGGGCTGCTCGTCGGCATCCTCTCGATGGACGACGTCGTCCTCCGCGCGGAGGAGGACTTCGGAGAGACGGTGCGGACGCTCAAGGCCATCTACAAGCGCCCCGTCGCCCGGAAGGACCCCGCCGTCCGACTCGAGGCCTGATCGAAGGAACCCGGGTGTCCTCCGCCGCGAAGCAACCCGCGGAGCAAAGCGTCACGGGGGAGGACCCCACGCATTCGACCCTCGACGGGATCTGGCGGCTCGCGGACCCGAAGATCTCACTGGCGTCCATGGCGTCGATGCTCCTCGGCGCCTGCGCGGCCGTGCGCGAGGGCCCGCTCGCCTGGGGGTGGCTCGCCCTGACCGTCGCCGGGATCTTCGCGATCGAAGTCGCCAAGAATGCCTCGGGCGAGATCTTCGATTTCGATTCCGGCACGGATCTCGCGGTGGCTCCCGAGGACCGCTCCCCCTTCTCGGGCGGAAAGCGCGTGCTGGTGGACGGGCTCTTGACCCGGCGAGAGACCGCCGCGATCGCCGTGCTCTTCTACTTGATCGGCGCGGCCTGCGGTCTCGCGATCGTGTTGTTCCGGGAGCCCGGGGTTTTCTGGCTGGGAGTCGCCGGGATGGCGTGCGCCTACTTCTACCACGCGCCGCCGCTCTCCCTCTCTTATCGAGGGCTGGGGGAAACGGCCGTCGGGATCTGCTACGGCCCGTTGATCTGCTCGGGAACCTACCTCGTCCAGCGCGGGTCCATCCCGGCGGGGATCGTGGCGCTCTCGGTCCCCCTGGGGATGCTGATTGCCGGGTTCCTCTGGATCAATGAGTTCCCGGACTTCCGGGCGGACAGCGCGGCCGGCAAGCGAACTCTCGTCGTCCGGCTCGGCCGCCGGGCGGCGAGCCTCGCCTTCGCCGGCCTCGTCGCCGCCGCGTCCTTTCTGCTCCTGGCCGGGCCCCTGCTCGGGTTGCCGCGAGGCGTCTGGCTCGGCGCGGTCGGCTTCGTGCCCGCGTTCCTGGCCGCCCGGACTCTCGCGCGAAACTTCGAGGCAACCGCGCTCCTCGTTCCGGCCCAGGGCCAGGCGCTCCTCGCGTTCCTCCTCCTGGCGCTCGGATCGGGGATCGGACTCCTCCTCGACTAGACGGGGATCGCCGGGCGTTCAACCGCGGCCGGCCGGCTTGCGGCGAGCGGTCTTTCCCGCCGCCGGTGACCGCTTCTTCTCGGGCGCGGGACGGACCGTCATCACGGGGCAAGGCGCCGACGCGATGACCTTCTGCGCCACGCTGCCCAGGAAGAACCGGAAGAACCCGCTGCGGCCATGAGTGCCGATGACGATCAAGTCGGCGCGAGTTGCTGCCGCCGTCTCGACGATCCCGGAGGGGGGAAAACCGCGCACAACCCGGGCGTTGACCTGGACCCCCTGCTTGCGGGCGGATTCCACGAGCGGAGCGAGGCTCTTCTCCGCGCCGGACCGCAGGGCCTTCTCGATCTCGTCGTAGAGGCCGGGAGAAGCGACGTAGCTCCCGAAGGAGGCGGCGCCCGGGGGCTCGTAGACGTTCAGGAGAAGGAGCTCCGCGCCGGACGCCCGGGCGAGCTTCACGGCCTGCGCCATCGCGGGAGCGGAGGCCGGAGAGAAGTCCGTGGCGGCGAGGATCCGGCCGAAAATTCCGATCGTCGGCTCTCCTTTCGTTCGGGCGCGCTGCGAGGCGGCCTCAGCGATGATAGCCCGCAAGCGCGTCCCGATCACCCGAAGCCTCGACTGGTGCGAACGGATCTTGTCGGCCAGGTGTTCCCTCACATAGGCTCGGCTCGTGAGGATCCTGGCCGCGACGGACGGGTCCAGGACATCCGGGGCCGCTGTCCGTTTCGCCGCGACGCTGGCCGCGAAATCGAGGAGGGGAAGCCTCACCCTGATCACCGTCGGCAGACTGCCCTCGCGGCGGTGGCTGGCGGGTTTCCGTTCGGGCAGCCTGAAATCTTCGTTCGAAGAGCGGGAGCGCGTCTGGTGCGAGAGGGTCCTCGACCGGGGCCGCCGCGGCGCGGAGCGGCTGGGGGCGCGGGTCCGCACCGCGTACGTCGGTTCGAATCAGCCCGAGCCCGTGGCCGAGACAATCGCCCGGGCCGGTGCCCGCGAGCGGGCCGACCTCGTGGTCGTCGGCAGCGGCGGAGCGAAGGAGCTCCTCCGCTACACTCTCGGCAGTATCACGCACCGCCTCGTGCACGTCTCCCGGCTCCCCGTCGCGGTCGTCCGCGCCGGCGCGGCGTCCGGCCGGAGCCCGCTGCGCATCCTTGCCGCGACGGACGGCTCGAAGCCCTCCCGGGCGGCGGTCCGTTTCGCGGCGCGCCTGGCCGCGGAGATCCCGCGCGCTCGGCTCGTCGTCCTGACCGTCTCGACGCTCGCGGCCGACCTCGCGCTCACGGGGACGGCGTTCGTCCGGGCGCTCGGAATCCTGCCCGACCTCGGCAGCGCGGAGCGGGAGGCCGGAGACAGGGTCCTTCGCGCGGCGGCGCGCCTCACGCGCGGTCTCGGAAAGCGCGTCCGGTTCGTCCATCGGACCCCGCGCCGGCCCGCGCCCGCGGCCCGGTCCATCGTCCGGGAGGCCGCTCTCCAGGCGTCGGACCTCATCGTGCTCGGCAACGCGGGCAGGAGCGCGGTCAACGACCTCGTCCTCGGCAGCGTCGCGCAGCGCGTCCTCGATCTCTCCCGCCGCCCGGTCCTCCTCGTGCGCGCTCCTTCGAGAGGCAGACGGTGATCCCGTTCCGCGACCGCCGCGAAGCCGGGCGGGCGCTGGCGCGGCGGCTGAACTTCTACGCCGGCCGGGCCGACGTCATCGTCCTCGCCCTTCCCCGGGGCGGGGTGCCGGTCGCCTCCGAGATCGCGCAGGCCCTGAAAGCGCCGCTCGACGTCTTCCTCGTGCGCAAGCTCGGCCTTCCCGGCCACGAGGAGCTTGCCATGGGAGCGATCGCCTCCGGCGGATCGGGGGTCCTCGACTCCGAGATGGTACGGGTCTACCGGGTGTCCGAGGAGGAGGTCGCCCGGGTCATCGCGCAGGAGCGGCGCGAGCTTGCCCGGCGCGAGGCCGCTTACCGCGCGGGCCTCCCGCAGCTCGACTTGAAGGGCCGGACCGTCATCCTGGTCGATGACGGGCTCGCCACCGGATCCTCGATGCGGGCCGCGCTGGCGGCCCTGGAGCCGCTCTCGCCGTCCCGCGTCGTCGTCGCGGTCCCCGTCGCGCCGCGCTCGGCCGTCCTCTCCCTCGAGCGCGCCGCGGACGACGTCGTTTGCCTGGCGACGCCGGAGCCCTTCCTCGCCGTCGGCATGTTCTACGAGGACTTCGAGCAGATCAGCGACGAAAAGGTTCGCGACCTCCTGGCTCCCGCGACCGCGGCGCGGGGAGCCTCCTGACAAGGAGAAGTCATGCGCAACCGTCTGGTCTCGCGAACGGAGTGGCCCCGGTTCTTCCGGGATTTCTCCCGGCGCCACGCGGATTGGCTGGTCACCGTGCGGATCCTGAGCCCCGGGCTCGGGTCGCAGGTGGAATCGAGCGACCTCCCTCTCGAGGGGATCATCGCCGATCCCGCCGGGCACGGCCCGATCGCGATCCACGTGGGCCGCTCCGCGCAACGGCACGTCGAGCACGAGGTGGAGGACCCGCGACAGGTGTGGGTCGAGCTTTCCGCCGAGGGCGCCGAAGAAGCGGTCGAGATCGAGTCGGAGGACGGGACGAAGACCATCCTCGAGTTCCGCTCCGCTCCTCTCCCCCGGGAAGTGGACGGCCTTCTCCAGCCGTAGCCTTCCCGGAATCCGCGCGTTGCACGCCTGGACCTGGACTTTGGACTGGACTCCTGAAATGCCTCCCATCGTGACGATGACCATGAACCCGGCGCTCGACGAGAACAGCTCCGTCGAGTACGTCTTCTCGGACGCGAAGCTGCGGTGCCGGACGCCCCTGCAGGAGCCGGGAGGCGGCGGCATCAACGTGGCGCGGGCCGTCGTGCGTCTGGGAGGCGAGGCGCTGGCGGTCTACGCGGCCGGAGGGCCGTCGGGAGATCTGCTCGAGCGGCTGCTCGACGGCGAAGGGGTGCCGCAGCGGCGGATCCCGATCGGCGGCTGGACGCGGCGCAACGTCAACGTGCGCGAGGACGCGACCGGACGCCAGTACCGGTTCGTGTTCCCCGGCCCTTCGCTGACCGAGGGCGAATGGCGCTCCTGTCTCGATGCCCTGGAGGCCGTCCGTCCCGGTCCCGGATTCCTCGTCGCGAGCGGGAGCCTGCCGCCCGGTGTTCCGGTGGATTTCTACGCCCGCCTCGCCGCGCGCGCCCGGGCGCTCGAGATCCGCCTCGTGCTGGACACCTCGGGAGAGCCGCTCCGGCTCGCCGTCGAGGAAGGCGTCTTCCTCGTCAAGCCGAGCCTCCGTGAGTTCCGGCACCTGATCGGCGGCGGCGCCTCGACCGAGACCGAGCTTGCCCACGCGGCCCGCCGTCTCATCGCGAAGGGGCGCTGCAAAGCGGTGGTCCTCTCGCTGGGAGAGGGGGGCGTTCTCTGGGTCACGGCGGCTCAGGAAGAGCGTCTGGGGGCGCCCGCCGTGCCGGTCGCGAGCAGTGTGGGTGCGGGGGACTCGATGGTCGCCGGGATTATCCTCGCCCTGGCTCGCGGCAGGCCGCTGCCGGAGGCAGTCCGCTTCGGCGTCGCGGCCGGAGCGGCGGCCGTGATGAACCCGGGGACCCAGCTCTGCCGGAGGGAAGACGCCGAACGGCTTTTCGAGCAGATGGGCCCGGCGGCGGTCTGAACCGCCCGCTCTCCCTTCAGGAGGCGGCGATACGCTCCCGCTGGTGCCGGGCGCAGTAAGGACCGTCCCGGCGCCGGAACAGGCACTGCCCCGGATCTCCCGCCGCGGCGAGGTACACGACGGCGAGGGAGCGCTCGTTCGCGGGGAGCGGGATCGCCCGGCCCCGCCGCTCTCGCGTTGCACCCGGGTTCCCGCGCCGCGCCGTCCCGATCGAGAACCCGCCGTTCACTTCGGAGCTCCGTTTCCTCCGTCAGTCCTCGACGAACGGGTTGTGGACGATGACCCGCTGGCCGCTCTGCTTCTGGCAGATCTCCCGCAGGGCCCTGGCCACTTCCTGCCGGAGAGAAGGAGAGCTCTCCTCCTCGGCGCACAGGACGACGTCCGTCAGCGAGACGACCCCAACGAGCTGACCCCGCTCGCCGACGACAGGGAGGTGCCGGACGCGTCGCGCCCGCATGAGCCTCAGCGCGTCGAGGACCTCATCCCCGGTCCGGCACGTGGCCGGCGGGCCGCTCATCGCGTCGCGCACGAACATGTCTCTCAACAGGCGGTGACTGGTGGAGCCGAGCAGGCAGATGTCGCCGTCCGTCACGACGCCGACCGGGCGGCCGTCGTCGTCCAGGACGGGAAGGAAGCGGCAGTCCGCCTCGAACATCGCGATCGCCGCCGCGGCCATGGTGTCTTCCGGACGGCAGGACCGGACGCTGCGCGTCATGATGTCGCGCACGCTCTGGGCGGGGTGCCTGTCCGAAGAGGACGCGAGCCTCTCGACGGCCTGGCGCTCCTGCCCCGGCTCGAAGGATAGCCTCTCCCCGGCCGCCTCCTGGCCTGCGCCAAGAGAGCGGCCCGGATCATTGATGCTCCTTCCAGTCGTCATTGGAGCCTCCCGCGGCTCCGCCGTCCCCACCCGGGTCAGGACCAGGGATCGACAGACAGACGGTCCTTCACCTCGTGAACTCCGGGAGCGTGGCTGACGGTGCCCAGGACCGAGTTCTTCTCCGGCCACGTTCGAACTTTCCCTTCGAGCGTGACGGTGTCTCCCTCCACGTTGACGCTGATCCTCTCCGCCTCCCGCTCCGCCTGCAGCTCGAGCGCGTCTTCGATGGACTGGCGGAGAAACAGCGGATCGACCCGGGTCGCCGCGACCGTGAGATGGTTGTGAACGCCCTGGACGCCCGCCAGGACCCGCACGACACGCTCCGCGTCCTCCTTCTCCCGAGGCGTCGCAACCTCCCCCGCGAGCGTGACCCACCCCTCGGAGACCGCCGAGCGGATATTCCGGTCGGGCAGGAACGGATCCCATTCGAGTGTCAGGCGGACGGTCCGCGCGATGTCGTCGTCAGTCCGCTTCAAGCCTTCCGGCGACGGAACCTCGATCTCGTCGGTCACGTCGACAACGCCGATCACGCGAGATGCCGCCTCCCGGGCGGCGAGCCTCTCGCGATCCACGTCCACCGTCCCGGTCAACGTCACGACGCCGTTGTTCACCTCGACGCCGATCTCCACGCGGTCCATCCGCGAGTCCCACTGGATCTCGCGAAGGACTTCCTGCCGGATCTCTCCGTCGGACCTGGCCGCTGCAACAAGCATGAACATCCTCCTCTCCGTCGCAGCCCGCGCCGCCACCAACCGGCCGGGAGCGGCGACACTTCCCGACTCCATGATGAGAGCAAACGGGGTCGTCCGCATGATTCGGCCACATCATTCCTCGCAACGCCGTCGGGTCCTCCCCTTCGCCCGCGGCAAGCGATAGGATCGGCGCGTGGCTCGCGCCCGGATCCGGATCCTCGTCGGCGTGGACTTCTCCCGCGAATCGCTCGGGGCTCTCCGCGCCGCCCGCGCCCTCGCGGCGACGGTGGGCGGCCGCGTCACCCTGGCTCACGTGCGCCCGGCGTCCAATATGAGGGCGGCCGTCGTCGAGGATCGCGGAGACCTGCTCCGCCGGCCGGCGGCCGGGCTCTCCGCAGCGCTCGCGGAGCACTACGAGCGCCGGCTCGGCCGGCTGCGGCGTCCGCGGTCGGACGAAGCGGTTCTGCTGCTCAGCGGCATCGCGAGCCCGGCCCTCTGCCGCGAGGCGCGCCACGGCTACGACCTGCTCGTCCTCGGAGAGCGGGGGCGCGGCCGCGTGGCGAGCTTCCTGCTCGGCAGCACGGTCCAGGAAGCGATCGCCCGCTCGCCCATACCGGTCGTCGTGGCCCGCGCCTGATCCCGGCGACCCGCGGGCTCCGGTCCCGACCCCGGAGGCCGTTGCCGCGGCGGCCCCATCAACCGGGCCTGTGACGGCGCAGCTTGAAGAGCTCGAACCAGAGGATGCTCGCCGCTCCCGCCGCCGCGCCCAGGAGGGCTTCCACCGGAGACAACTCGGCGAACCGGAAGAGCTCCCGCAGGCCCGGGACGGAGAGGACGAGCGCGAGCGTCCCGGCCGCCGCTCCCACCACGAGCCACAAGGCCGCATTGCCCGCCCGGAAGGAGCCCAGAATCGTCCTCGACCAGGACCGGTTCGTCAGGATCAGGCCGAGGTTCCCGGTGATGAGGGCTGTGAACGCCACGGCCCGCCCGGCCCCCTCCAGCCCGCCGCGCGCGCGCATGCCGGCGAAGAGGGCGAGCGCGACGGCGAGCACCGCCGCCCCCTGGAGCGCGGAGAGAGTCAGGATCCGACGGGACAGGAGCGGCTCCGCGGCGCTCCGCGGAGGCCGGAGCATGAGGTCCTTCTCCGCGGGCTCCGCCTCGAACGCGATCGAGCTGGCGGGATCGATGATCAGCTCGAGGAAGACGATCTGGACGGGCAGAAGCAGAAGCGGCCAGCCGGCGAGCGCCGGGAGGAGAGCCATCCCCGCGATCGCGACGTGGATGGCCAGGAGGTACGCGATCACCTTCCTCAGGTTGTCGAAGATCCTCCGCCCGAGGCGGACCGCCTCCACGATCGAGGAGAAATCGTCGTCGAGAAGGACGAGGGCCGCCGCTTCTCTCGCGACATCGGTGCCGCGCCCTCCCATGGCGATGCCGATGTGCGCCGCCTTCAGCGCGGGGGCGTCGTTGACGCCGTCGCCCGTCATCGCCACGATCTCTCCGTTGGCCTTGAGCGCCTGGACCAGCCGGAGCTTCTGCTCGGGCACGACCCGAGCGAAGACGGAGACGGAGGAGATCCTCTCCTCGAGAGCGGCGTCGTCGAGCGCCTCGAGCTCCGCCCCCGTCATCACCGGATCGTCCGGCAGGCCGATCTCCCGCGCGATCTTCGCGGCGGTGACCGGGTAGTCCCCCGTGATCATGACGACCCGGATTCCCGCCGACTTGCAGTCGCGGATGGCCTCGGGCACCGACTCCCGCAGCGGATCCTCGAGACCCACGAGTCCCATCAGCTCGAAGGGATAGTCGTGGACGTCCTCGGGCAGGACCGCGTCGCGAAAACGGGCCCGGGCCACCGCGAGAACCCGCAGCCCTTCTCCCGCCAGCTCCTCGACGGACTCGAAGAGCCGCTCGGTCTCCCGGGCGGCGAGGTGGCACAGATCCGCGATCGCTTCCGGCGCCCCCTTGGCCGCGATCACGGCCTCCTCTCTCCCCCGAGCCTTCCAGGCGTGGGTGACGGCGAGTCTCTCGGGAGAGAGGGGGTACTCGCGAAGGAGCTCCCAATCCTCGTGAAGGTGCTCGGTCCGGGCGAGCGTCCGCAGGCCGACCTCCCGAATCGCCAGCTCCATCGGATCGAAGGGGGAGGTCCGGCTCGCCAGGACCGAGTACTCCACGAGCTCGTGAAACTCCTCGGGGAGCGTTTTCCGCCCGGCCACGTCCAGGCTCCGCCCGCCGGCGACGAGGCGCGTCACGCTCATCCGGTTGACCGTCAGGGTGCCGGTCTTGTCCACGCACAGAACGGTGGCGGAGCCGAGCGCCTCGATGGCGGCGACCCGCCGCGTCAGCACGCGCTTGCGCGAGAGCCGCCACGCTCCGAGAGCGAAGAAGATCGTCAGCACCACCGGGAACTCCTCCGGCAGGATCGCCATCGCGAGCGCCAGGCCGGCGAGCAACCCGTCGAAGAGACTGCCGCGCGATCGTCCGTAGAGGACGGCGACGAGAAGGCAGAGCCCGGCCCCGGCCAACGCCAGGCGCACCACGATCCGCCCCATCTGGCGCTGGAGCGGCGTGGCCTCCGGCTCGATCGTCGCGAGAGACTTCCCGATCCGGCCCATCTCGGTGTCCCCTCCCGTCGCCGACACGCGCGCGAGACCCTGCCCCGCGACCACGAGCGTGCCGGAGAACACGCCTGCCTCCGGCTTCGCGGGCTCCTGGATCGCCTCTTGCGCGACCGCCCGCTTCGAGACCGGGACGGACTCCCCGGTCAGGAGCGACTCGTCGACGCTCAGGTTGGAAGCCCAGAGGACCATTCCATCGGCGGGAACACGGTCTCCCTCGGCGACCACGAACAGGTCTTCCCGCACGACCTCCCGGCCCGGGATCCGACGGGCCTCGCCGTCCCGGATGACGAGCGCGCGGGGGCTGGAGAGGTCTCGCAGGGCCTCGAGCGCCCGCTCCGTCTTGCGGTTCTGGAAGAGCGTGATGCCGATGACGACGAGGACCGACAGGGAGAGGACGATGGCCTCGCGAAGGTCTCCGAGCGCGATGTAGATCGCGGCGCAGGAAACGAGGAGCAGGATCATCGGCTCCAGCAGCACGCCCCGCGCCAGAACCAGGAGACTCCGGCGCCGGGCGGAGGGGATCTCGTTGGGCCCCTCGGTCCGCATTCGCGCCGAGGCCTCCGCCGAAGAGAGGCCTTTCAACCGGCGAGGATCCGGAAGTCCCGCCAAACCCATGACGGGAAGCAGATCACCCTTCCGCGTCCGTCGCATCCTGCAAACGCGTCCCGCCGGAGAAGGGCCATGCCGAAACTCGCCCTGACAGGAACGCCTCCGGCCGGTGTGTTTGGCTCATGACTCCGGGCTGAATCCCGCCCATCATCCGGGGAAGGGTCGGCCGTGTCCGGGCGGACCGCCGATTCCGAAGGAGATTCGATGCTGACGATCCACCTGCTCGACATGGCGCCATCGCCGGCGGTTGAAGACCGGATCCGGCGATGGGCCGACCGGCTGTCGCGCTATTCAAGGGACATCCAGAACTGCCAGGTGTGGGTCGAGTCTCCTCGCGGGCACCATCGCAACGGAGACCTGTACGCCGTCCGCATCCGCCTGACGGTGCCGGGAGAGGAGCTCGCCGTCGACCTTCAGCCGGGCGAAGGGGATGTGCATCTCTCCATCAGGAAGGCGTTCGACGCCGCGCGGCGCAGGCTCCAGGACTACGAGCGCCGGCGCCGCGGCCAGGTAAAGGCCCACCCCCGCGCCCGCGGCGATGCCTCCCGCCGCCGGCAAGTCCCTCCGCGGCAGGACCGCGAGACCACGCTCTGAACGTTCCGGGCGGCGCAAGGGCCGCCACCCTCCCTCAGCCTGCCACCGGTGACGCTCCTCCGCATGGTCCGATGGAATCCAGCGGAGGGGTGATCCAGACGGACCATGCGAAACGCGGCCCAAAGGGAGAGGATCGGAGCCGGTGGCGCAGGAGGGCGACATGCCGCAACCGGCCCGGGGCCCCGTCGTGCCGACCGCGTACTGGCGCCGGCTCGAGGACGGGCGGATCCAGTGCGACGTTTGCCCGCACTTCTGCACGCTGCGGGAGGGGCAGCGCGGCCTCTGCTTCGTGCGCGCCCGGAAGGACGATCGCGTCGTCCTGACGACCTACGGGAGATCGAGCGGGTTCTGCGTGGACCCGATCGAGAAGAAGCCGCTCAACCACTTCCTTCCTGGCACGGCGGTCCTCTCCTTCGGCACGGAGGGGTGCAACCTCTCCTGCCGGTTCTGCCAGAACTGGGACATCAGCAAGTCGCGCGAGATCGCGAAGCTTGCGGACGAGGCGTCGCCGGAGCGGATCGCGCGGGCGGCGAAGACGCTCGGCTGCCGGAGCGTCGCCTTCACCTACAACGACCCGACGATCTTCCTCGAGTACGCGAGCGACGTCGCGGACGCCTGCCGCGAATCCGGCATCGCCTCGGTGGCGGTCACCGCCGGTTACATCTGCGAGAAGCCGCGGGGCGATTTCTATCGCCACATCGACGCGGCCAACGTGGACCTGAAGGCCTTCACCGAGAAGTTCTACCGGGAGATCACCGGCGCCCATCTCCAGCCGGTTCTTGACACCCTGGTGTACCTGAAGAAGGAGACGAGCGTCTGGCTCGAGATCACGAACCTCGTCATCCCGGGGCACAACGACTCCGACAGGGAGTTGGGCGAAATGACGCGGTGGGTCGTCGAGAATCTGGGCCCGGACGTCCCGATGCATTTCACGGCCTTTCATCCTGACTGGAAGATGAGGGACATCGCCCCGACTCCCCCGGCGACGCTCGCGCGCGCTCGCGCGATCGCGCTCAAGGCCGGCGTCCGGTACGCGTACACGGGAAACGTCCACGACCTGGAGGGAGGGAGCACCTTCTGCCACGCTTGCGCCGCGGAGCTCATCGGCCGCGAAGGGTACGAGATCACCGCGTGGGCCCTCGAAAACGGCCAGTGCGTGTTCTGCGGCGAGCCGTGCCCGGGCCTCTTCGAGGAGCGTCCGGGCCAGTGGGGAGCGCGGCGGCTCCCGGTCCGCTTGAAGGACTTCGCGGCTTGAAGGCCCGGCTTCCGGGCGGGCGCTATTCTCCGGCAGCCGTGGCGTGAAAGGAGAATCCGATGGCACGGATGCAAGGGAAGGCGGCGATCGTGACGGGAGGCGCGCTCGGGATCGGCCGCGCCACCTGCGAGCTCCTCGCGCGGGAGGGCGCGAGGGTGGCCATCGTGGATCTCAAGGACGAGGAAGGCAGAGAGCTTGCCGACGAGATCGGCCGGATAGGGGGATCGGCCCGGTACTGGCGGGCCGACGTCGCCAGTGAGTCCGACATCGAGCGCGTCTTTCGGGAGATCGGCGAGGCGCTCGGAGGGATCGATGTCCTGGTCAACAACGCCGGCATCTCCGGGGCGAGCAAGCCGACCCATGAGCTGACGGAAGAAGAATGGGACAGGGTTCAGGCGGTCAACGTCAAGGGAGTGTTCTTCTGCACGAAGCACGCGATCCCCTGGATGCTCCGGGCCGGAGCGGGAAGCATCGTCAACCTCTCCTCGATCTACGGCCTCGTCGGCGCGCCCGACGCGCCCCCGTACCACGCGTCCAAGGGCGCCGTCCGGCTGATGAGCAAGACCGACGCGCTCCTCTACGCGAAGCAGGGAATCCGCGTCAATTCCGTGCACCCCGGTTTCATCTGGACGCCCATGGTGGAGAAATTCCTGAAGGCCCAGGGCGACGTGGCGAAACTGCGGCAGGCTCTCGACGCGCTCCATCCGCTGGGACGCGTCGGCGAACCGGAGGAGGTCGCCTACGGGATCCTCTACCTCGCCTCCGACGAATCGAAGTTCGTGACCGGTTCGGAGCTGGTGATCGACGGCGGATACACGGCTCGCTGAGGGACGCCGCGCATTCCGGCCGGGCGGCCGCTCAGTGCCATTGGCTGTTCTTCTGGCGCTTCAGGAATTCCCCTCGGAAGTCCCCGCCGGCCAATGCGCGGATGGCGGTCCTCCTCGGCTGCCGGGCCTCGGCCACGAGATCCGGCCGCAGACGAAACACCCGGCCCGCGAGAACGATGGCCCAAAGCCCCTGGGCTCTCCCGCGTTCAAGACGGTCCGGCCCCCCTGGCCGAATTCGACTTTGACATGACCGAAGTCTCTTGCGTGCCAGGGCCGCGCCGGATCATCCAAACGCATCCGGGAGGGATGCTCCCGCCCGATCCTCGCGGCGCGCGGCGTCAGTCCCAGGGATTCACGGTCAGCCTGTCGCTGACGTCCTTTACGCCGGGGGCGTGGCTGACCGTTCCGAGGATCGCCTGTTTCCCGGGCCAGGTCCGCACCCGTCCTTCGAGGACGACGGTGCCGTCCTCGACGCGGACGCGGATGCGCTCCGCCTCCCGTTCGGCCCGGCGCTCGAGCGCCTCCTCGATCGATTCCCGGAGCTGGACCGGGTCGGCCTTGACGGCGGCGACGAAGAGGCGGTTGCGGACCCCTCTGACTCCCGCGAGATTGCGGACCGCGGCCTCGGCGTCTTCCTTCTCGCGCAGGGTCGCGACCTCCCCTTCGAGCGTCACGAATCCCTCCGCGACGGTGGACCGGATCTTCTGATCCGGAACGAAGGCATCCCACTCGAGGGTCGTGCGGACGGCCTGCGCGATCTCGGTGTCGGTCCTGTCGCGGCCGCCCGGCGACTTGACCTGGATGTCGTCGGCCACGTCGAGGACGCCGACGACGCGGTGTGCCGCTTCCCGGGCCGCGAGCTTCTTCGCGTAGCTGGAGACGGTTCCGGTCAGCGTCACCACTCCCTTGTCCACTTCCACGCCGACTTCCGTCTCGTCCACGCGGGAATCCCAGCGCAGCTCGCGCAGGACATCCCGCTGGATCTGCCGGTCGCTCTTGACGGTTGCTGCGAGCATGATCGGTTACCTCCTCCGCCGTTCCATGCTGACGCCGGAGCGGGCGTTCTCGCAAGATTCGGACGACCCAATCCGCGGCGCGAACCGAGGCTCCTCCGCACGCCGGCCAGGACTCGGACCCATCTGATGTATTTGAGTCATTCCCCGCGCCCCTCGTCTCGTACAACATCGAAACTGAAAAGGAGGCTGCCCATGTTGCAATCCGGAATGTCGGCGGCGAATGGGGGCGTCCGGACCCGGGGCGGCCGAGGAACGACGACTCCCCCCAAGCCGAAGAGCACGGCGCGTCCTCCCGCGCCCGCCGAAAAGAAGACCGTCCGGGTCACGCGCGAACGGCTCGTGCGGGACCTGATGACCGAGAGGGTCTTCACGCTCAAGCCCAAGGACGACCTCGCCGCGCTCTACGACCTGATGGACTCCCGCCACGTCCGCCATGTGCCGATCGTGGACAGCGACGGGGAGCTGGTCGGTCTCGTCACCGACCGCGACCTCTCGCGCAGCGCGCTGGGCGCGGTCGAGGAGTTGCCGCTCTCCGTCGAGCGCGACATCCTGCGGCGCCGGAGGATTCGCGACATCATGGCGACCGAGCCGGACACGATCGAGCCGGACGCCACGCTCAAGGAAGCGGCGGAGATCCTCCTCGAGAACAAGGTCGGATGCCTGCCTGTCGTCGAGGGGCTGCACCTCGTCGGGATTCTCACCGAGGCGGATTTCGTCCGCGATTTTCTGGAAAGGGGGTAGTCATGAAGACCAAGATAATCGGGATCTTTCTGGCCATGCTCGTCTCGAGTTTCGTGCTCGCCGCCCGCACTTCGATCACCGACATCGAGAAGTTCAACTGGGTCAGCGATCGGACGGCCACCGGCGGCCAGCCGACGGTGGCGCAGATCGCCACCCTGAAGCGCTCGGGGTTCCGCACGATCGTGAACCTCCGCGACCCCTCCGAGTACGACGCGGCCGCGGAAGAGGCGGCGGCGAGGGAAAACGGCCTCGATTATATGAACATCCCGGTCCAGAAGGACGCTCCGAAGGCGGAGCAGGTGGAGGCCTTCTTGAAGCTGATGAAGGAGGCCCGTCCTCCCGTCTTCATCCACTGCGCCACCGCCAACCGGGTCGCGGCGTTCTGGATGATCCGGCGGGTGCTCGTTGACAAGTGGGACCTTGAGGATGCCGAGAGGGAAGCGAAGGTCGGAGGCCTGAAGAGCGAGGCCTTCAAGGAGTTCGCCCTCGCCTACATCCACGACCACGCGGCGAAGTAGGCCGGTGTTCCGGCGGATCCTCGTTCCGGTCGATTTCACGCCCCGCAGTCTCCGCGCCGTCCGGGCCGCGGCGAAGGTCGCCGCCACGACCCGCGCCCGGACGACGCTGCTGCACGTCATCGAGCGGATCGCCGACGATGAGTCCAGGGCGTTCGAATCCTTCTACCGGAAGATCGAGTCGGCCGCGAGGGAGAAGATGAAGGGGCTCCTCGCGCCCTTCGCCGGCAAGGGCCTCTCCGTGCGCGCCGAGATCCTCTACGGCAAGCCCGTCCCGGAGATCCTCCGGTTCGCGCAGGCCCATCGCATCGACCTGATCGTCATGAGCTCGCACAAGCTCCCGCTGCGCCACAGCGGAGAGAGCTGGGGAACCGTCAGTTACAAGGTCGGGATCCTGTCGCGCTGCCCCGTTCTCCTGGTCAAATAGCCGTTCCCGTCAGCCGACTTTTCGAACGTAGATCTCGGCGGCGATCGCGGGATCCATGGCCAGGGTCGTCTCGCCGATCGAGAGGACGGCGGAGGGTCTTCGCTGCCGCAGGCTCACCGTGGCGCCCGGGACGATGCCGAGGTTCGAGAGCTTGACGAGCCGCTCGGGCTCGCGCGGCACGATGTAGACGATCCGGCCGCTCTGCCCGATTCCGAGCCTGTCGAGAGGCTGCACGAGCGGCTCGACGGTCCTGGTCAGCGACTCGCAGCACGGCCCCGGAGGGATCGGCTTGCCGTGCGGACAGAATTTCGGATGCCCGAGGAAGGCACAGATCGAATCGGTCAGGCCGTCGCCGAGCACGTGCTCGAGCACGCACGCGGTCCGGTTGACCTCCTTCTCGTTCTTGACCTCGAGGACCGTCGTGAAGAGGCTTTCCCCCAGCCTGTGGCGGCGCACCTGCAGCTCCGCCAGCTCGCGCCCGTTCGGCGTGAGCACGACCCGGTCGCCCGAGATCCGCGCGAGGTCGCGCGCGGCGAGCTTCTCGAGCGCGGCGTCGAGCAGGGCGACCTGCGTCGTCTCGCGCAGGTCGGCGAGGCGGTCGCGCCCCTGCTCGCCGAGAGTCCAGAGCTCCTCGGCGACCTCTTCGACGTCCTGATCCGCCAGGTCCCGCTCATGGCTCATCGGCTTCCTCTCCATCGTTTCCAGAGTCTCGTAACTCCGTCCGCGATCCGCGACGAACGGGGAAACTGAAAACCGCAGTTTGGGCACTTGACCAGATCGCACCCTTTCGAGATCGGGCAGGCGCCGCAGACGCGGCCCCCGTGATCGAAACGCGATCCGCAGAGCGAGCAGGTGAACGCGGTGCCGGCGGCTCCGAGGACGGGAATCGCCCTGAAGGAGTCCTCCGGCGGCCGGACAGCGGGAGCGCTCATCGCAGCGGCACCGGGAACGCGGTCAGGACCCGGTGGACGGCGGCCCCGGCGGCGAGAGCGAAGGGCGTGATGAAGGCGGCGATCGCGAGCGCGGTTTTCCAGCCGCGCTCCTTGACGATCATGAAGAAGTTCGCGATGCACGGGATGAAGAGGGTGATCGTCACCATGGAAACGACGACCTGCTCCGGGGAGAGTCTTCCGTGGCGGGCGAGCTCGAAGAGGCCGGCGGCGCCGAAGTCGCGGCGGAGGAATCCCACGACGAAGGCCCCGGCGGTTTCCCGCGGCAGGCCGAGCAAACCCGTCAGGACGGGCTCGGCCGCCCGCTCGATGAAGCCCAGGATTCGGAGCCGGTCCGCCGCGAACAGGAGGAGCGTGCCGAGGATGAAGAGCGGCACGGCTTCCTTCAGGTACCACTCGATGCGGGCAAGGGTCTTGACGAGGATGTTCCCGATCCGAGGCAGGCGCAGCGGCGGCAGCTCCAGCACGAAGTCGCTGCCACGGCCCGGCAGGACTTTCGCCGCGAGGGTCCCGACGAGGACGATGACCCCGAGGACCACTCCGGCCCAGATGAGGACCGCCCAGAGGGAGAGGCCGGAGAGCATCGCCATGACGACCGTCAGCTGCGCCGAGCACGGAACTCCCAGGGCGAGAAGCAGGATCACGATCAGCCGTTCCTTGGGCGTCTCCAGGATGCGGGTCGTCATCGTCGCCATCGTGTCGCATCCGAGCCCGAGCACCATCGGCAGGACGGCCTTGCCGTTCAACCCCATCTTCTTGAAGAGGCGGTTGACCATGACGGCCAGGCGCGGGAGGTAGCCCGAGTCCTCCAGCGCCCCGAACGCGAGGAAGAACGTGCCGACGATCGGCAACACCAGCGCGAGCGAGTAGGCCAGGGCCATCGTGATCAGGCCGTAGGGGCCGACCAGGAGATCCCGGATGATCGCCCAGGGAATCCAGCGGTTGGCCGCGGCCGTGGCGGCCGGCGAGAGAATCTTCCCGAAGAGGCCGTTCTCGAGCAGGTCCACGAGCGTCTTCGCGCCGAAGACGCCGACGAAGAGATAGGAAAGGTACAGCACGGCCGCGAGAATCGGGAGGCCCCAGATCCGGTGGGTCGTCGCCGTGTCGAGGAGCCTGCCGAGGCGGCGGCGAGGACGCTCGACCCGCGCCGGCCGCGGCGCCGAGGATCGCCCGACGCGGGACGCCTGCGCCAGCCGCGCGCGGTTGACGACGTAGGCCACCGGCTCGGGAAACGCGCGGCGCAGGCCTTGCCGGACCTGTTCCAGGCGCTCGAGCGACGCGGGAGACATCCGTTGCGAGAGCCACGGGGAAAGCGTGTCGTCTCCCGAGAGAGCCATGAGGGCGAGCGAGCGAGCGGACAGGCGGGATTCCGGCAGGAGCGGGACCACCGACTCGACGGCTCTCTCGATCGGCTCCGGGTAGACGATCCGGACCTGTCCGGGACGGGGCCGCTCCAGGGCCGCGACGAGGCGCGCGATCCCTTCCCGGCGCACGGCCACGGTGGCGACGACCGGTACCCCGAGCCTCTCCCCGAGCCCCTCCTCGTCCACCGCCATCCCCCTCGCGCGCGCCTCGTCCATCATGTTCAGGCAGAGCACGAACGGGATCTCCATCTCCGCCACCTGGACGGCGAGGAGGAGAGTGCGCTCCAGGTTCTTCGCGTCGCCGACCACGACGACGCTCCGGGCAGGGCCTTCGAGCAGGATGTCCCGCGTCACGCGCTCGTCCTCGGAGGAGGGGACGAACGACGCGGCGCCGGGGGTGTCCACGATCGCCACCCGCCGGCCCCACAGGGCCGCGTGTCCCGTCGAGACCTCGACGGTCGTGCCGGGGTAGTTCGAGACGGTCACGTAGGTCCCGGTCAGCGCCCCGAAGATCGCGCTCTTGCCGACGTTGGGATTTCCGACGAGGACGACGCCGGCGGGAGGAGGGCCCGCCGGGTCCGGTTCCGAGCCCGCGCGATTGAGACTCGATCTCATGCGCCAAGCCTAGCGTCCGAGGGGAGTCGGCTTCCTGATGCAAACGAATCAGCCCCGACCGGGCGGGCCCCCTCCGGCGATTCAAACGCATCTTGTGACTCCCGGCCACCGGAGAGACGCTCGCTCCTGGTGACAAAGGCAGAAAAGAGGACGCCATGACTCCCTTCAAACGCATCCTCGTGGCCACGGACCTGACTCCGGCCTCGGAACCGGCGGTTGCCGAGGCGTCCCTCCTGGCGAAGGAAAACGGGGCGGCCCTGTTCATCGCCCACGTCTACCAGCCGCCCGCCGTCTTCGAGGCGCAACCGGTGGCTGGCGGCGTCTACGAGGAGTGGGACCGGAGCATCCGATCGAAGGTGGAGAAGAAGCTCGCCGCGCTCGTCGAGAGCGCCGCGAAGGACGGCGTGAAGGCCCAGGCGCTCGTTCTCGCCGGGCAGCCCTACGAGGCGATTGTCGAAGCCGCGAAACAGAACGGCGCCGACCTCGTCGTCCTGGGAACGCACGGCCGCAAGGGGGTCGCGCGCTTCTTCCTGGGGAGCGTCGCGGCGCGCGTGGTCTCGACGGCCCCCTGCCCGGTGATGACGGTTCGAGCGGCCTGAGTCTTCCGGCGACGGGCCGCGGCGGACAGGAGGTCGCATGCGAATCGGTGAGGTGATGACGACCCGCGCGGAGACCGTGACGGCCGGCGAGTCGGTCGAGAACGCGCTCCGCCGGATGCGCGCGCGGCGGATTCGCCATCTGGTCGTGGAGCTCGGCGGCGGCGCCGTGGGCGTCGTGTCGATCCGCGACTGCGACTCCTTCCCGGGCGACCGGACGGTCTGCACCGTCGCCGACGTGATGAGCGCTCCGGCAGTGACGGGTCAACCTCGCACGACGGTTCGGGAGGCGGCCAACCTGCTCCGCGGACGGACCATCGGCTGTCTCCCGGTCCTGGAAGAGGGGAAACTCGTCGGGATCCTGACCACGACCGACCTGCTCGATCTCATCGGCCGCGGCTCCGAGCGCCCGGTCTCGAAGGCAAAGCGCTGGGTGATGAAGGGCCGCGGTCCGCGCCGCAAGGCCGCGGCCGGCTGAGCGGTCCGAGCCGTTCCGCGCTCTAGTTCACGGGCAGGGCGCAGGCGTCCAGCGGCTCGACGCGCATGCCGTCCCCCTGGACCTCGGAGGTCTGAACGTGCAGGAAGTAGGGGAACCCACACTCGGGGCGCTCCTCGATGCCGTTGCGCCCGCACCGCGGGCAGGTCTCGACGCGGCCTTCGAGAGGAACCTCGATTCCGCGTCGCAGCAAGGTGAAGTCCTCGACGTTGAGCATTGGCCTTCGTCAACAGTAACGGTTCGCGCGCTCCAGAGCTTGATCAAAATGACCCAATAATTCGCCGCGAGCGGAACCCCGAATTCGCTGCCAGCGGAAACGGCGAACCCGTCCTCGATCCATCTCCAGCGAGCCATCCAATACCCCACCGGCATATCGCCGTCGCTCGCGGCGCGAGGAGTCTCCGCGAAGTCACCGAGCGGAGGAGCCTCGCGCCGCGGGAGCGAAGCGGCGGCGCGGGAAAAGGCGGGCGGTCGAGGCCGCATCCGGCCGAGCCGCTCGCCGGTGCGCCCGCAGGCGCATTTCCCGCGGCGGCGCGGAGCGACGGACGGCTACGCGCGCCAGCTCTGCAGGACGCGCATGTAGTTGGCGCGCTCGAGCGCGCCCGGGTTGCCGCTTCTCGCCAGGCTCATGCTCCCCTGCATCTGGCGGAGCGACTCGTAGCCGTGTTCCTCCATCCACTGGGACATCTCCTCGCGGACCCGGCGCAGGTGCTCCGGTCCCCGGCGCAGGAGGGCCGAGACCATCTGGATCGCGTGGGCGCCCGCCATGACCGCCTTGATCGCGTCGGCCGCCGTGTGCACGCCCCCGGTGACGGCGAGAGAGCAGCGGACGCGGCCGGAGAGAATCGCAAGCCAGCGCAGGCGCAGGAGCAGGTCTCCGGAATCCGAGAGCCGGACCGTCGGGACGACGTCCAGCGCCTCGATGTCGATGTCGGGCTGGTAGAAGCGATTGAAGATCACGAGACCGTCGGCGCCGGCGTCCTGGAGCTTGCCGGCCAGGTTCGAGAACGAGGAGAAGAACGGAGAGAGCTTGACCGCGACGGGAATCGAGACGGCGCTCTTGACGGCGGAGGCCGTCTGGAGCGTGCGGGTCTCGACGTCGTCGCCGTTCTCGAGCGGATCGGTCGCGAGGTAGTAGACGTTGATCTCGAGCGCGTGCGCGCCGGCCTGCTCGATCAGCCGCGCGTACTCGATCCACGACTCCGGCGTCGTGCCGTTCAAGGAGGCGATGACGGGAACCGAGACGGCGCGGCGGATGCGCTGGACCTGCTCCAGGTACTCGTCGGGGCCGAGCGCGAAGATCCCCGTGTCGGGGGTGTAGGAGACCGCTTCGGCGAAGGACTCCTCGTGGCTCTCGAGGAGGCGGGCTTCGCGGCGCTCGGCCGCGATCTGCTCCTCGAAGAGGGAGTGCATCACGATCGCGGAGGCGCCCGCGTCCTCGAGCCGCCGGACCATGTCCATGTCGTCCACCAGCGGCGAGGCGCCGGGCATCAGGGGATGCGGCAACTCGAAGCCGAGATACTTCGTCGAGAGATCCATGATCAGGCCTTCACCGGCTCCGCCGCCGGCGGCTTGACGGCGGAGAGCCCGGAGAGCTGTTGATAGAGCTGGAAGCGGCGCTCGGCCTCGCGTTGCGCCGCGGACGCGAGTCCGCGGGCCCGGTCCGTTCCGAGCCTCTCGAGGATGCGAAAGCGGTTCTCATTCCTCATGTACTGCTCGACGCGGATCTTCGGCGCGGCCGAGTCGAGCTGGAGCGGGGGCTGCCCCGCTTCGATGCGCCGCGGGTCGAACCGGTAGAGCGGCCACACTCCGCTGTCCACGGCGAGCCGCTGCTGCTCCGCGCCGAAGGCCATGTCGTATCCGTGGGCGATGCAGTGACTGTAGGCGATGATGAGCGAGGGGCCGGGGTACGCCTCGGCTTCGAGGAACGCCTTCACTGTCTGGGCGTCCTTGGCGCCGAAGGCGATGCGGGCGACGTAGATGTTGCCGTAGCTCATCGCGATCAGGCCCAGGTCCTTCTTCGGCATCTCCTTGCCGGCGGCCGCGAACTTGGCGGAAGCGCCGAGCGGCGTGGCCTTGGACGCCTGGCCTCCCGTGTTGGAGTAGACCTCGGTGTCGAGGACGAGGACGTTGACGTCGCGGCCCGATGCCAGGACGTGGTCGAGGCCGCCGTAGCCGATGTCGTAGGCCCAGCCGTCGCCGCCGACGACCCAGACGCCCTTCTTGACGAGGTAATCCGCCAGCAGGTTCAACCTCACCGCCTCGGGATCGGTCCGGCCCGCGAGCAGGAATTTCAAGTCCGCGACTCTCGCCCGCTGCGCGGCGATGCCGGCCTCGCCCGACTGGTCCGTGTTGAGGAGCGCGGTGACGAGGTCCCCGGGGAGTCCCGGCACCTGGCGCCTCAGGAGCTCGCGCGCCGAGTCGCGGTGGCTGTCGAGGCCCAGCCGCATGCCCATTCCGAACTCCGCGTTGTCCTCGAAGAGGGAGTTCGACCAGGCGGGGCCGCGCCCGTCCCGGTTGGAGGCGTAGGGAGTCGTCGGGAGGTTCCCGCCGTAGATCGAGCTGCATCCGGTGGCGTTGGCCATCAGGATCCGGTCTCCGAAGAGCTGCGTCAGGAGCTTGATGTACGGCGTCTCGCCGCACCCCGCGCACGCCCCGGAGTACTCGAAAAGAGGCTGGAAGAACTGCGTGGACTTCACGTCCAGGACGCGCGGCTTCGTCCGGTCGGGCTCGGGCAGGTCGAGGAAGAACGCGTAGTTCTCCCGCTCCGCCTCGCGCAGCGGCTCCTGGGGGCGCATGTCGATCGACTTGTGCTTGGGGTTCGACTTGTCCTTGGCGGGGCAGAACATCACGCAGAGCGTACAGCCGGTGCAATCCTCCGGCGCGACCTGGACGGTGTACTTCGCTCCGGGATAGTCGGCCGCCCGGAAATCGATGGACTTGAACGTGGCGGGCGCCTTGTCGAGGAGTCCCGGCTCGTAGACCTTGACGCGGATGGCCGCGTGCGGGCAGACGAGCGCGCACTTGTTGCACTGGATGCAGATCGCCGGGTCCCACACCGGGATCTCGGCGGCGATGTTGCGCTTCTCCCACTGGCTCGTGCCCACCGGCCACGTGCCGTCCACCGGAAACGCGCTGACGGGCAGGAGGTCTCCCTTGTTGGCGATCATCACGGCCGTGACGCCCTGGACGAAGTCGGGAGACGCCGGCGAGACGACATCGGGCCGCCGGCGCTGCGCCGTGACTTCCGCGGGCACCGGGACGCTGGAGAGCGCCGCCAGCGCCCGGTCCACCGCCTCGAAGTTGCGCCTGAGGACGTCTCCGCCCTTCTTTCCGTAAGTGTCTTCGATCGTCTCCTTGATCTTCACGATCGCGGTCTCGACCGGGAGCACACCGGTGATCTTGAAGAAACAGGTCTGCATGATCGTGTTGATGCGCCCCTTCAGGCCGATCTCGCGCGCGAGGCGGTAGGCGTCGATGACATGGAGCTTGATCCGCCGGGAGAGGACCTGCTCCTGGACCTCGCGGGGCAGCTTGTCCCAGACGTCGTCGGGGCCGTAGGGGGAGTTGAGGAGGAAGTCGGCGCCGTCCCCCGCGTGCTCGAGCATGTCGTAGCGGTTGACGAACTCGAACTGGTGGCACGCGACGAAGCTCGCCTTGCCGACGAGGTAGGAGGAGCGGATCGGCCCGGGCCCGAAGCGCAGGTGCGAGATGGTGACGGCGCCCGACTTCTTCGAGTCGTAGACGAAATAGCCCTGCGCGTCGTTCGCCGTCGTTTCGCCGATGATCTTGATCGTGTTCTTGTTGGCGCCGACCGTCCCGTCGGACCCGAGCCCGAAGAAGACGGCCCGGACCATCGCGTCCGGCTCGATGTCGAAGTCGGCGGCCACGGGAAGCGACGTGTGCGTCACGTCGTCCACGATGCCGACGGTGAAATGGTTGCGCGGCGCGGCGGCGGACAGATTGTCGAACACCGCCTTGACCATCGCCGGGTTGAACTCCTTGGAAGAGAGCCCGTAGCGCCCGCCGACGACGCGCGGGGCGGAGGAGATCCGGCCGTCGGTCCCGGCCTCCGCCAGAGCGGTGACGACGTCCTGGTAGAGGGGCTCCCCGACCGCGCCCGGCTCCTTCGTCCGGTCGAGCACGGAGATCGCGCGGACGCTCGCGGGGAGAGCCGCGGCGAAGCCCTCCACGTCGAAGGGGCGGTAGAGGCGGACCTTGACGAGCCCCACCTTCTCGCCGCGCGCGACGAGCCAGTTCACGGCCTCGTGCGCCGCCTCGGCGCCCGAGCCCATCATCACGATCACGCGCTCGGCCTCGGGGTGGCCGACGTAATCGAAGAGGCCGTAGGAGCGCCCGGTCAGCTCCGCGAAGCGCTCCATCGTCTCCCGCACGATGTCGGGGCAGATGAGGTAGAAACGGTTGCACGCCTCGCGCGCCTGGAAGAAGACGTCGGGGTTCTGGGCGGTTCCCCGCAGGACGGGGCGGTCGGGCGTCAGGGCGCGGCGCCGGTGCGCGGCGATCGCCTCCTCGTCCAGGAGGGCCCGCAGGTGCTCGTCGGGGAGCGCCTCGATCTTCGCGACCTCGTGGGAGGTGCGGAACCCGTCGAAGAAGTGGAGGAACGGGATGCGCGCGCGCAGCGTCGCGGCGTGCGCGATGGCGGCGAAGTCCTGGGCTTCCTGAACGGAGCCGGAGGCGAGCAGGGCGAAGCCGGTCTGCCGGCATGCCATCACGTCGGAATGGTCGCCGAAGATCGACAGCGCGTGGGTCGCGATCGTGCGCGCGGCCACGTGCATGCAGAACGGGGTCAGCTCCCCGGCGATCTTGTACATGTTCGGAATCATCAGCAGGAGGCCCTGGGACGCCGTGAAGGTCGTGCAGAGCGCGCCGGCCTGCAGGGCGCCATGCACCGCGCCCGCGGCGCCCCCTTCCGATTGCATCTCGACGACGTTCGGGACCATCCCCCAGAGGTTCTTGCGGCCCTCCGCGGACCACTCGTCGGCCAGCTCCCCCATCGTCGAGGAGGGAGTGATCGGGTAGATCGCGATGACCTCGCTCGCGCGATGAGCGACCGACGCCGCCGCCTCGTTCCCGTCGATCATGACCGTGTTCTTGATGGTATTCATCGGGGGCAACGGTAAGGCTCGCGGGGCGGAGGGCAAATGATGTTCTTGCATCAGTTCGGGCGGCGCGGAAAGCCGGCAGACTCTTCCGGAGCGGACCCCCGAGTTTTTTGATGCGAACACATCACGCCCTCGGGAACCGGAGGCTGGTACACATTCGATCCAAGTTGGAACGACCATCGCGCAGCCCATCGGCAGGCCGGAGGAGCAAAGGAGCGTCCATGAGAATTCTCGTCGCAACGGACGGATCGCGAGGCGGCGCGGCCGCGCTCAAGTTCGCCGCCCGGCTTGCCTCACGCGACGCCGGAAGCGATCTCGTCATCCTGACGATCGGAAAACCGCGCAACGGGAACTCCGGCCCCTTGCTCGACGAGCCCGTCGCCGATCTGGGATCCGCCTTCGAGAAGGCGCTCGAGAAACAGACGGCCCAGAAGATCCTGGACGACGCCGCTCGCGACCTCGAGCGCTGCGGACTGCACGCCCGGTTCCGCTTCGTGTCCGCCGACAAACGGACCCCCGTTCCGGAGGCGATCTCCCGCGAGGCGGACCGCCTCAAGGCGGACCTCGTCGTGGTCGGGAGCGAGGGCCGGGACACTCTGAACGAATGGGTCGTCGGCGGGGTCGCCCTGCGCCTCATCTACGTCGCGCGCCGGCCGGTGACCGTCGTGCGCCCCCCGCGGCGCCGCAAGGCCAGCTGACGGCGGCCGCCGAAACCCGCCCGGCCAGCCCGGAAGACGCCTCGGGACTGGCTGGAGAGGGTGCGTCGGTGGTACCTTATCCGCCGCCCTCTATGCCTCACACGTCCGAAACGCTCGACAAGATCGCCCGCAGCGGGGAGGCCGTCTTCGCGATCGACTCGGCTGACAAGGTCATCCTCTGGAACAAGAAATGCGAGGAGCTGCTGGGCAAGTCCGCGCGCAGCGTCCTCGGAAAGCGCTGCTACGACGTCATGGGCGGCCGCGACGCGAACGGGAACGTCTACTGCTACCGCAACTGCCCGGTCGCCCACCAGGCGCGGGAGAGACCCAAGGAGCCGGTTCAGCGCTTTCCGCTCTCCGTCGAGGTCGGCAAGTCGCGCCAGTGGTTCGAGGTCTCCCTCTTCGCGATCCCCTCCTACCACCCGGCCCTCTCGACGGTCGTCCACGTCCTGCGGCCGGAGAACCAGAAGCCCTCGGCGCTGGAGCGCCGGCTGGAGCAGGACACCGCCCCGATCGCAGAGCCCCTGTGGCCGATGACGACCCGGGAGGGGCAGCCGGTGGACCTGACCGCCCGGGAGAAGGAGATCCTGCGCTGCCTGGCCCAGGGCCTCTCCACGAGCGCGATCGGCAAGACCCTGTTCATCTCGCCGGTCACGGTCCGAAACCACATCCAGAACCTCCTGCACAAGCTCGACGTTCACACCAAGCTCGCGGCCGTCGTGTTCGCCTACCGCCACAACCTCATCTAGCAGGTTGCTGAAAAAGGGTGTGGGCGGAGTTGCGAGCGCCGCGGGGCCGGATGCAAGGAGCCGCGACGAAGGCGATGCCTGGGCGCATCGGGGAGGAGCGGCGACGCCGCAGACGGTCCCGCGCCGCCGCAACCGCTTGCGGTGGCTGGCCTTTTGCTCGCGACACGTTCCAAGCCCGGAGCTTCTTCTGCGAGGAGACTTTCAGGCCTCGCCGGTTGCAAAAGGCCAGACACGACGCCCGCATCCATTTTTCAGCACCCTGCTAGGTTTTAGTTCTCAAGACGTTGTTCCCACTCCGGGGCCTTCGTCACCGACAACCGCCCCGAGACGCCGTCGTTGCCCTCTGCGGCACGCGGCGGCCGGGCCGCACGGAGAAACCTCTGGCCGCCGCTCCGGTCCGAGGGCACAGAGGACTGATCGTGAAACGAGGTTCGTGGTGTGTGCCCTCGGACAGGGCCGCTGCCGGGCAACGCCGTCGCCTCCGGGCTGCACAGTGCCTTATGAGCCGTGTGTCAGCCACGGCGGCGGGACGCCTCCCGGTGGCGGCCGTGAGCGAAGGCGCACCACCCAGGACCCTCTTTCGCCTCCTCTGCAATGCGCCTTCGCGCTAGAGCGACGGCCGGTCCTCCCGTAAACGGCCTGCCGGAGCGTGCCGCCGAGGGAGGCGGCACGACGCCGGGGCTGTGAGTGGTGAACAGGCCACTCCTCTCCCAATTCACAACTCACAACTCACGGCTCTTCTGATGCGTTCACATCAAATAATGCAAACACATCATCCCTTCGCTTTCCGCTCCGACCAAGATTAGCCGCGACGGCTTCTTGGAGGAACGGCCCATGCGAGGCTTTGACGAGACTCTGGAGCGGATCTCGAGGAGCGGCGAAGCGGTCTTCGCGGTGGATTCCGCGCAGCGCATCATCCTGTGGAACAAGGCGTGCGAGAGACTTCTCGGCCGCCCGGCGCGAAGCGCCGTCGGCAAGGCCTGTTACGACATCCTCTGCGGCCGCGACGTCAACGGGAACATCTACTGCCACCGCAACTGCGCGGTGGCCTTCCAGGCCCGCGAGATGAAGGACGACCCCGTGCGCAACTTCACGCTGGCCGCGAAGACGGGCGACGGCAGAAAAAAGCGGATATCCACATCGATGTTCGCGATCCCCTCCTACCATCCCGCCCTGAACACGCTGGTCCACGTGCTACGGGAGGCCAACGGCGCCACGGCTCCCAGAGAGGCCTCCCGGCCAGAGCCGGCGGCGCCCCCGGCGGATTCCGAGCCCCTCTCTCCCGTGACGCTCTCCGGCGGCGAGACGGTCGTGCTGACCGGGCGCGAAAAGGAGATCCTCAAATGCCTCGCCGAGGGAATGGGGACGGGAGCCATCGCGAAGAAGCTCTTCATCGCCACCGTGACGGTGCGCAACCACGTCCAGAGCATCCTCCACAAGCTCGACGTCCACACCAAGGTCGCCGCCGTGGTGCTGGCCTACCGGCACGGGCTGGTCTGAGGGAGAGGTTTCAGGTTTCAGGTTTCAGGTTTCAAGTTTCAGCGGAGATTCTGGACCTGGCGACTGAAACCTGAAACTTGAAACCTGTCTCTTAGCCGATTCGGATCTGGCGTCCGGTCAGGCTCGAATAGAAGTCTTCCAGGGCGGCGTTGTCGAAGGTGTTCCAGCCGTCGCAGCCGCAGTGCTCGCGCGTCTCCACGTCGCAGCAGATCTCGGCGCCCGTGACCTCCTGGCGCCCCCGGTGGTAGGCGCTCGCGAGCCGCTCGAGCTCCGAGCGCGACACGCCCGGGCGCGGGCGGGCGATCCAGGCGAACCGCTTCCTCAACTCCTCGTCGGAATAGCGCGCGAAGCCCTTGCAGAAGATGCCGTAGCGCCCGGCGATCGCGCAGGCGCACTCGTCATCCTGTGGCAGCGCGTTCACGATCCGCCGGATCTCGTCGATCGCCTGGGGGCGGGTCAAACGGTCCACCTGGGGAAGTGTCTGCTTTTGCGGCGTGTCCATGAGCGATTCTGTTCGTCGGCGCAAACGGCGCACCTGATCCAAACGAACCAATTGTGGCACCGGCGCCGGAGCGGGTCAACGCCGTCCCACTGATGCGTTTGAACCATTGCCGGCCCCGCGCGCCCGGCCGAACATGGGGCATGCGCGCCTTTCCGTCCCAACCCGCTTCCGCCTTTTCCTTCAAAGAGATCCTCTACGGGAAGGAGGGCGGCGTCGCCCGCATCACGATCAACCGCCCGGGCCGCTACAACGCGTACTCGACGGCCTGCCTCGAGGAGCTGGCCCGAGCGTTCCGGGACGCCGCCTTCGACGACGCGGTCGGCGTCGTCGTCCTGACCGGCGCCGGCGACCGGGCCTTCTGCACCGGCGGCGACGTCAAGGAGTACGCGGAGACCTACGTCGCCACGCCCCGCGACTACTGGAAGTACATGACCCTCTTCCGCGCCTACATCGACTCGATCCTCTCGACGGGAAAGCCGGTCATCGCGCGCATCAACGGGATCGCCGTCGGCGGAGGCAACGAGAGCGTCCTCGCCTGCGACCTGGCCGTGATGGCCGACCACGCGTACGTCGGCCAGGTCGGCGTGCGGGTCGGGTCGGTCGCCTGCGGGGGCGCGACACAGTGGCTGCCCCTCGTCGTGGGAGACAAGCGGGCGCGCGAGATGCTCTTCACCAACCGCCAGATCCCGGCGCGGATGGCGCTCGACTGGGGGCTGGTCAACCGCGTCGCCCCGACGGTGCGCCGCGAGGGCGAGTTCATCGAGCAGGCATCGCCCGAGGAGATCCGGAAGGCCCAGAAGGGGCTCGACGGGCACGTTCTCGATCTCTCCCGGCTCGACGAGGAGGTGGACCGCCTCGCGCGCGAGCTGCTCGCGACGTTCCCGGAGTGCCTGCGCTACACGAAGCAGCAGACGAACTTCTGGAAGGACTTCTCCTGGGCCATGACCGTGCGGCACGCCCAGGACTGGCTGGCCCTTCACTACACCGACTACGAGCCGCTCGAGGGGATGAACGCGTTCGCGGAAAAGCGCGCCGTGGACTTCGAGGCCGTCCGCCGCCGCGCGGTCGAGCCCGGCGGATCGCCGGAGACCCCGTGGGGCGCGCATGTCCTGACGTGCGCCGCCTGCGGGGCCGGCGGCCTGCCCGCCTCCTTCACCCACTGCGGGCTCTGCGGCGCGAAGGTGCCCGCGGAAACGGAGTCTTCCCCCGCATGAACCGGCGCGGGGAGCTCTCGGGGCAGGTCGCGCTCGTCACCGGCGGCGCGAGCGGCATCGGCCTCGCCTGCGCCCGCGAACTGGCCCGCCGGGGAGCGCGGGTCGCGATCGCCGACGCCGACGCGCGGCGTCTCTCCCGTCTCGGACGCCGCTTCGGCCCGGAGAACCTCTTCGCGGTCGACGTCTCCGACGCGGCCGCGGTGCGCGGCGCGGTCGCGGACCTGACGCGTCGGGTGGGACGGCTCGACATCCTGGTCCTGGCGGCGGGAATCTGCCGCGACGCCGTGCTCTGGAAGATGACGGACGAAGCGTGGTCACGGGTCATCGACGTGGATCTCTCGGGCGCCGCGCACGTCCTCCGGGCGGCGGCGACGGCCCTGCGGCGGCGGGGCGGGCGCGTCGTGCTCATCTCTTCCATCAACGGCCGCCGCGGCAAGTTCGGGCAGTCCAACTACGCGGCCGCCAAGGCGGGACTCGTCGGTCTCGCGCGGTCCGCGGCGCGGGAGCTCGCCGGGAGCGGCGTCACCGTCAACGTCGTCGAGCCGGGCTTCACGACGACGCCCATGACCGAAGGCCTCCCCTCCCGCGTCCGGCGGCGCGCGCTCGCCGAGACGCCGCTCGGCCGCGCGGGACGCCCCGAGGACGTGGCGTCCGCCGTCGCGTTCTTTGCCGGCCCCGGCGCCGCCCACATCACCGGCCAATCCCTCGCCGTCGACGGGGGACAGGGAATGGGGGCATAAGACGTGAGAAGCAGAGATGCGAGCCCCCATTTGAACTCTCTCGGCCGCCGTTCGCGAAGCGAACGCCCGCGGCCGAGAGCCGGCGGCCAGGCGATGGGAGCGTGAGGGTCGTGTCCCAATTCGTCGGGTATGAGATGGAGACGGCCGGACAGCCGGTCCGGCGAGTCGCGAGGCCGCTGCGCCGTCTCGAGCCGGACGAGGTTCTCGTGCGCGTCGCGGGGTGCGGCGTCTGCCACACCGACATCGGGTTTCTCTACGGCGGCGTGCGGACCAGGCACGCTCCCCCTCTCATTCTCGGCCACGAGATCAGCGGGCACATCCAGGACGCCGGCAGCGGCGCCGCGGCCCGGATCGGGGACGCCGTCGTCGTGCCGGCGGTGCTCCCCTGCCGCGCGTGCGCCCTGTGCCTCTCCGGCCGTCCGACGATCTGCCGCCGCCAGGTGATGCCGGGCAACGACTGCGATGGAGGGTTCGCGACGCACGTGATCCTGCCGGCGCGGGACCTCTGCCGCGTCCCCGGCGCCGGGGAAGACCCCGACTCCGCCCTCGGAACGGTTCCGGGATTGACCCTTCGCCACCTGGCGGTCGTCGCCGACGCCGTCTCGACGGCCTACCAGGCGGTCGCGCGTTCGGGCCTCGCCTCCGGCGATCTCGCGGTCGTGGTCGGGTTGGGAGGCGTCGGGGGCTACGCCGCTCAGATCGCCGCCGATCGGGGAGCCGCCGTCGCCGGCCTCGATCCGGATCCGAGGCGGCGGGAGGGGGCGGCGGCCGCGGGCGTCGGCCTCGCTCTCGATCCCGGCGCCCTGCCGGGCCGCGAGCTGAAGGCGCGGATCGCGGAGTTCGCGCGCCATTCGGGGGCGCCCGAGACAGGCTGGACGATCCTCGAGTGCTCGGGGACGGCGCCGGGCGAGAAGACGGCCTTCGGCCTGCTCGTGCCCGGCGCGACGCTCGTCGTCGTGGGCTTCACGCTCGAGAGCGTCGAGATCCGGCTCGCGAACCTCATGGCCTTCGACGCCCGCGCGCTCGGCAACTGGGGGTGCGCGCCGGAGCTGTACCCCGAGATCCTCGAAAAGGTGCTGGCCGGGAAGATCGACGTCGTCTCGAGCACGGAATTGCGGCCCCTCGCGCAGATCGAGACCGCGCTGGAAGAGGTTCGAAACCACCGGGCCGGAGGACGGCTCGTCTTGACGCCCGATTCGGGCGAGGAGGTCTCATGACGTCTCCCATCCGATGGACCACCGAGCATTCGGGTCAGCTCGAGCGGATCGTGCTCGACCGCCCCAAGGCGAACATCCTGGACTGCGAGATGCTCGGAGCGATCCGGGAGCGGATCGCGCAGCTCGCCGAGACGCCGGGCTCCGCGAAACTCCTCGTCTTCGAGGGCGCCGGCGGCAACTTCAGCTTCGGCGCTTCCGTCGAAGAGCACATGCCCGACAGGGTGGCGGTTCTCCTGCGCGAGTTCCACCGCCTCTTCCTCGACCTGGAGCGGCTCTCCATTCCCACCGCCGCGGTCGTGCGGGGACAGTGCCTGGGCGGGGCCTTCGAGCTCGCCCTCTGGTGCGGCTATGTCGTCTGCGAGTCTTCCGCCCGCTTCGGCGTGCCGGAGACGAAGCTCGGCGTCTTCCCGCCGATGGCCGCCCTGGCGCTCCCCTGGAGAGTGACCGGAGCGCGCTCCACGCAGTTGATCCTCTCGGGCGAATCGGTCTCCGGCGAGGACGCGGCGCGCTGCGGGATCGCGGACGTCTGCGCCGAGGACGCCGAGGCGGCGCTCCAGGAGTGGTTCACGGCGCGCCTGGCGCCCAAGTCGGCGGTCGCCCTGCGCGCGGCCTGGCGGGCCTCGCGGCGCCTGCTCGCCGACACGCTCAAGAACGACATCTGGTCGCTCGAGAAGTACTACCTGACCGACCTGATGTCGCACCACGATCCGGTCGAGGGGCTCTCGGCGTTCCTGGAGCGGCGGACGCCGGTCTGGACCCACCAGTGACAAGAAAGAACGTCCCTTGACGCGGAAGAGCGTCCTGGACTGGGCGTTCGAGATCTCCGAAGACCTCGACTTCAGCGCCGCGCGCGCGTGGCTCGAGGCCCGTCCCGGAAGGAAGGCCGCGGGGTATCTCCCCGTCTACGCGCCGCGCGAGGTGATCCGGGCGGCCGGCATGCTGCCGGTTGGCATCCACGGCGGGGGCGACCGGCTCGAGATCATCAAGGGGGACGCCTTCTACCAGTCCTACATCTGCCACCTCCCCCGCTCGGTGATCGAGCTCGCGCAGTCCGGACGCCTGTCCATGCTCTCAGCGGTCCTCTTCCCTTCGACCTGCGACGTCATCCGCAATCTCTCGGGCGTCTGGCAGCTCCTCTCCCCGGAGATCTACGTGCGTTATCTCGATCTGCCGCAGGTGGCCGATCCGGAGATCGGCGCGGACTTCTGGCGAGGCGAGCTGGCGACGCTCCTCGCCGACCTTTCCGAGGTGTCGGGAATGCCGGCCACCGAAACGACTCTGCGCGAAGCGATCGCGACGGACAACGCCGCGCGGGCGCTCATCCGCGAGCTCTACCGGGCGCGGCGCGAGACGCCGTGGAGCGTCCCGACCGAGGAGCTGTACGTCCTGATGCGGGCGGGAGAGGTCGCGCCGGTCGAGCCGTTCCTCGAGAAGATGCGGGAGTACCTCGTGGCCATCGAAGAGGAGCCCGGGCGCGTGCGCGACAAGTCGCGGGTCCTCGTGATCGGGGCCTTCTGCGAACAGCCTCCGCTCGGCCTCATCAAGACGATCGAGCGGTCGGGCTGCTTCATCGTGGACGACGATTTCGTGCTCGGCAATCGCCTGCTGACAGCCGACGTCCCGACCGAGGGGGACCTCCTGCGAAACCTCGCCGAAGCGTTCGTCCGCGGCTGCGCAAAGACCTCGACGATGTACGAGCCCGATCCGGACGGGAAGCGCCGGCTCCTCGCCGAGCGCGCGGCCGCCGCGCGGGCCGACGGGGTCCTCTTCGCCTCCGCGAGCTTCTGCGACCCGGCTCTGCTCGACCGCCCGATGCTGCGCGCCGGCGCGGAGGCCGCCGGCCTCCCGTGCATGGCCTTCAAGTTCGCCGAGAACACCGGCCAGTTCCAGCAGTTCCGCGAGCAGACGGGGACGTTTGCCGATTCGATCAAGCTGTGGGGAGGCGAGCCATGACGCAGGCCGGGAAGGACCGCTCCATGGAGCTGCAGAAGGAGATGCTCGCGGGGCATTACCGCCGCCTCGAGGCCGCGCCCGAGACCGGCGAGCCGGTCGTCTACACGTTCGTCCCGGGAAACCTGACGGAGCTGATCCGCTCCTTCGACGCGCTCCCGGTCCTGCCGGAGATCAACGCGCTGCAGTCGGCGATGCGCGGAAAGAGCCAGGCCTACATCGCCGCGGCCGAGCGCGCCGGGCACTCCGAGGATGTCTGCTCCTACGTGAAGTGCGATCTCGGGATGGTCAAGAGCGGCAACGTCGGGCCCACCGGGACGCGCCTGCCGAAGCCGGACCTGCTTCTCCTCTCCTATACCGGCTGCTACACCTTCATGAAGTGGTTCGAGATCCTCCGCGAGGAGTACGGCTGCCCGACCGTCTTCCTCCACGTTCCCTACCGGGGCGACGGCCGCCAGACCCCCGAGCAGAGAGCCTACATGGCCCGGCAGATCCGGGAGGTGCTCATCCCCGCCCTCGAAAAAGTGAGCGGCCAGCGCTACGACGAGGAGCGGCTCAGGGAAAACCTCGCGAGGAGCGCCGCGTCCGAGGAGGACCTCGTCGCGGTCCTGGAGTCGGCGCGCCTCGATCCTTCCCCCATCGACGCGTACTTCGGCGCCGTCTACTACGTCGGGCCGATCTTCTCGGCGTTCCGCGGGACGCCGGAAGGGGCCGCCTACTACCGGGCGCTGCGCGCGGAAGTGGAAGAACGCGCGAGCCTGGGGCGGGGGCCGGAGACCCCGTCGGGGCGGCTGGATCGCCAGAAGTATCGCCTCGTCGTCGAGGGACCGCCCAATTGGACGCATTTCCGGGACTTCTGGCGGATGTTCTCCGACGAGGGGGCCGTCGCCGTAGCCTCGACCTATTCGAAGGTCGGCGGGACCTACGACTTCGGGTTCCGGCACGACCCGGCGGACCCGATCGGGACCATGGCGGACTACTGCAGCGGCTGCTACACGAACCTCTCCCTCCCCAAGCGCGTGGCGATGCTGACCGAGTACGCGCGCGACTACCGCGCCGACGGGTTCCTCATCCACTCGGTCAAGTCCTGCAACTCCTTCTCCGCCGGCCAGCTCACGATCCTGCGCGAGGTCGAGAAGCGGACGGGAATCCCTGGAGGCTTCCTCGAGTCGGATCTGGTGGACCCCCGGTACTTCTCCCCCGCCAACCTGAAGAACCGGCTGGAGAGCTACTTCCAGATGCTCGACGCGCGGCGTTCCGGCGCCGGGCAGGCGACGGCGTGAACTGTTTCGTCGGCATCGACCTCGGCTCGACGACGACGAAGGCCGTCGTCCTGGACGAGCGGGGGGAGACGCTCGGCCGCGGGATCACGAACTCGCGATCGAATTACGACCTGGCGGCGGAGCTCGCGCGCACCGAGGCGTTCGTCTCGGCGCGGTTCGCGCTGCTGCGTCAGGAGGTCGAGCGCGCCGCGGGCACGGCCGTCCTCGCGAGACTGCTCCGGGCCTTCCGCCTGGAGCAGACGCTCGTCCAGCTCGAGAGCCTGCGCCGCCGGATCGAGGAGGAAGCGGAGAAAAGCGTCCGGTCCGACCAGCGCGCCCCGCTCGCCCGGACGCTCCAGACACTCTTCGCGCGCCTCGTCCGCGAAGAGGAAGAGCGCTTCGACGACGACACCCCCTCCGAGCGGTCGGATTTCTTCCGGGACGCGGCCGGGTCGGCGTTCGCGCGGATCGCCCAGGAGCTGGCCGATCCCCCGGCGGTCTCCTTCGACCTGCTCGCGGGCCTCTACGACAAGTGCATCGTGAAGGTCGAGAACGAGCCGCTCGAGCTCGGCTTCCGCGAGCACATCGGGAAGGCCCTCCGCCGGGCGGGCGAATCCCCGGAAGTCCGCGCGGGAGTCGAGAGCGCCGCCGCGGCGCCGCTGGCTGTCGCCGGCAGCGTCGGCACGGGCTACGGGCGCGCGCGCCTCCCGTTTCCGAAGGAGCAGATCCGGTCGGAGATCCTCTGCCACGGCCTCGGCGCCCACGCCCTCTTCCCCGGCACCCGCACCGTGCTCGACATCGGGGGGCAGGACACCAAGGCGATCCAGGTGGACGCGGCCGGGATCGTCACGAGCTTCCAGATGAACGACCGTTGCGCCGCCGGCTGCGGCCGGTACCTCGGGTACATCGCCGACGAGATGAACATGGGGCTTCACGAGCTCGCCCCGCTCGCCCTGGCGAGCCGCCGGCCGGTCCGGATCACCTCGACCTGCACGGTCTTCGCCGGCGCGGAGCTGCGGGAGCGGCTCTCCCTCGGCGAGAAGAGGGAGGACATCCTGGCGGGCCTCCACCGCGCCGTCATCCTCCGCGCGATGAGCCTGCTGGCGCGGTCGGGCGGCATCGAGGAGGAATTCACGTTCACGGGCGGCGTCGCGCGCAACGCGGCGGCCGTCCAGGCGCTCGAGGCGCTCGTCGCCGAGAACTACGGGCGGCGCCGGCTCAACATCTCGCCCGATTCGATCTACACCGGGGCTCTCGGCGCGGCGCTCTTCGCCCGGAGGGCGGCTTCGTGAGGATCACCGCCGGCATCGACGTCGGCACCGCCGCCGTCAAGGCGGTCGTGATGCGCGTCGCCAACGGCGACGAGACGATCCTGTCCCACGCCTCGGGGCGGATCCGCCGCCGCGCCGTCGCCTCCGTCGTCGAAGAGACCTTCGCCGCGGCCTGCTCGCAGGCCGGCGTTGCCTCGATCGACTACGTCGCGACGACCGGGGACGCGGAGGACTCGCCGCTCGCGACGGGGCACTTCTACGGCATGACGGCCCACGCGCGCGGGGCCCTCCATCTGGAGCCCCGGGCCCGGGCCGTGCTCGACGTGGGCGCCCTGCACGCGCGGGCCGTCGCGATGGACGCGCGCGGCCGGGTCACCAGCTACAAGATGACGAGCCAGTGCGCCTCCGGCTCCGGGCAGTTCCTCGAGAACATCGCGCGCTACCTCGGCGTCTCGCAGGAGGAGATCGGCCCCCTCTCGCTCGCGTCGGCCCACCCGGAGCCTGTCAGCTCGATCTGCGCGGTCCTCGCCGAGACGGACGTCATCAACATGGTGTCCCGGGGGATCGCGACGGCCGACATCCTCCGCGGGATCCACGTCAGCATGGCCGGGCGTTTCGCGCGGCTCCTGCAATCGATCGGCGCCGGCGGCGTCGTCTTCGTCAGCGGCGGTCTCGCGGCCGACGAGGGACTCCGCGCCGCGCTGGAAGACGCGTTCCGGAACACGGCGCGCCCGTCGGACGCCGCGCCGGAAATCGTCCGGCATCCCCTCTCGGCCTACGCCGGCGCCATCGGCGCGGCCCTCTGGGGGGCCTTTCGTCATGCCCGACTCGCGATGGGAGGTGCCGCATGGACGGCAACGACAACGAAAACCGCAACGGCAACGACAACAGCCTGACGATCCGAACCCTCGCGCGCGAAGACGTCGCCCGCCTGGTCCGGATGGACGAGCGGGCAACGGGCCGCAACCGGACGATCTGGTACGAGGGGAAGTTGAAGCGGGCGCTCGAGGAATCGGACCTGAGGATCTCCCTGGGAGCGGAGGTGGACGGAACGCTCGTCGGGGCCGTCCTCGGAACGCTCCATTACGGGGAGTTCGGCTTGCCGGAGCCGGTCGCCGTCCTCGACACGATCCTCGTCGACGGCGACTTTCGCGGCCAGGGAATCGCCACGGCGATGCTCGAGCAGCTCGTCAAGAACCTCGAGGCCCTCGGCATCGAGCACGTCCGCACGGAGGTGGCCTGGAACGATCGGGAGCTGGTCGGCTTTCTCAGCAAGAGCGGGTTCGCCCCCGCCAGGCGGCTTGTCCTCGAGCGAAGTCTGAACGGGTCCGCATAGAAGGTGAGAAGGGAGGCCACATGGAATACCCGGTGCTGGTGATTCTCGGGGTCCTCGCCATCGGCCTCGTGACCGTCGTCCTCCCGATGGTCCTGACGACTCTGTCGGACCACCGGGAGCCCAGGTCCCTCGTCTGCCCGGAGACGGGACTGGCGACGACGGTCCAGGTGGACGCGGGACGCGCGGCGCGCGGCGCGGTCTTCGGTCTCGAGCGCCTGGCGGTGCGCCAGTGCGCGCGCTGGCCGGAGCGGGCCGAATGCGGACAGGGATGTCTCCATCCGAACAACGAAATCCCTCTCCTGCCAGGCGCGAGCGCGGGCGGCGGCCCGTCAGCGGGCTGATCGCGTCATCGGGGCGGAATTCCGGGCCGGCGGTGGCGGTGCCTTGCGCCGGCCGTCGATCACGTGCCGGATGGCGAGCACCGGATGGGAGAGGAGCATCCTCGGCCCCGCGAACGCCATGACGCCGCGGATCTCAACGCGCCGCCGCGGCTGGTAGCAGTGGATCGGGCAGTCGGCGCAGGTCGGCTTCTCCTCTCCGTAGGGGCATTTGGTGAGCCGCAGGCGCGTGTAGGCCTCGAGCTCCGAGCACTCGGCGCAAAGCGACGCCCCGCTCGCATGCCGCTCGCGGCAGAAGATCGCGATCATGGCGGCGACCGTGCGCCGCTCGCGGTCGCGGCGGGCTCCGAGGCGGGAGCCGGTCATGGGTCGAGAGAAGGCCCGGCTTCCCGCGGCGGGAGCGGCGGCGCGCGGCGCAGCAGGCGCGGGGCGAGGATGAGCGCCGTTCCGTAGAAGGCGAAGGCGAGGAAGAGCGTCGCCGGGCGTCCGCCGGGGAGGTCTTCGATGAGGAGCTTGCCGGCGCCGAGGATCAGGACGGCGTAGGCGAGCCACGCCAGCTCCGGCAGATCGGCGCGCCGGCTCGCCGCGGCGAGCAGCAGCGCGGCGGCCGCGAGGACCGCCGTGCGGATCACGGCGACCTCTCCCGGGTCGGGAGCGGCGCCCCACGGGCTCGAGATGAAGCGAAGGACCGCGACGACGAAGCCCCCGCCTCCGAAGGCGATGATGACCGCGAGCACGACCCGGGCGATCCGGTCCCGGGCGCGGCCGGCCCTGGACTTCTCGCGGGCAAAGAGCACGTACGCCGCCGCGGAAGCGGCGACCGCGCTGAACCCGGCTGCCGTCCACGGCGTCCACGGCCGCGCGGCGGGCGCGACAAACGCGTCGAGCGAGGCGGCGGCGAGTCCCGTCTGCCACGCCGCGGCGAGGGCATAGACGGCGCTGTGGGCCGCCAGAGTCGTGCGCGCGAACCGCGTCGCCAGGACCGCCGACACGAGCGCCAGGACGCACCAGAAGTACCCGCGGAAGGCCTCCGCCCCCACGAGGACGCTCCCCCACACCGTCAGGACGAGGGCGAGCGTGGCGTAGAAGAAGAAGTTGCGGCCGTGCCCCTGCCGCTTCTCGACGAAGACGAAGGCGACCCCGTAGCAGCCCGCGGCGATGAGCAGCGCCGAGGCGCCGAGCGTGGGGTGCGCGTCCTTCACGTAGCGCACGACCAGGGCGGCGCCTCCGAACCCGACCGCGAGCGAGCCGATTGACTGCACGACGTCGAACGCGGTCACCGCGCGCCGCCGCACGAGAGTGCTGACGGCAGACGTGCCGAGGTAGAGAAACGGGAGCGCGAAGGCAAGGAGGAGAAAGAAGGAGGAGGAGGGCGCCGCCCCGGCCGCCGGGGGCTCGGAAGGCGCCAGCCGCAGCGCGGCCCAGAGAAGCAGGAGGTCGGCCGCGATGGCCGCCGGCCAGCGAAGGCCGTACCAGGGACGCGGCGTGTAGGCGAGCCAGGCGGACGCGAGGCCGATCGCCAGGAAGGCCGCCGCGAAGGGCTCGACGGCCCGGGTCACCAGGGCGAGGACGAAGGCCGAACCGACGGCCGCGGCGAGGGCGGCCCAGGCCAGGACCGCGAGTCCCCGCAGATACGCGACGGCGACGCAGAGCGCGGTCAGGACGCCGAGGATCAGGGCCGCGCCGGCGGGCGAGAAGATCGCCATCCGGGTGCTCGTCTCCACGATGAGCGGGTAGGCGATGACGACCGCGGTGATGCCGAGGAATCCGCCGGAGACGGTCCGCCCGCGGGCGGCCGCCCGCTCCGCGAACAGAATCCAGAGGACCGCGTAGGCCAGGCCGAGCGCGGCGCCGAGCGGGCGCGGCAGGGTCCCCGAATCCGTCAGAGCGCGCACGAGGAAGGCCCCGCCGAGAACGAGACAGCTCCTTCCGACCTGCGTCAGGACATTGAGCACGTCTCCCTGCGCCGGAAGGGCCGGGGTTGCGGGCAGTTCTTCCTGCGCGTCGGGGACAGGCGAGATCGAATCCGGCGCCGGTACCGCCCCCTCCAGCGCGGAGAGCCGTTTTTCGACCCGCCGCAGGGTCTCGGAAATCTCCTCCACCCGAGCCTCGAGAAAGTCGAGGCGCTCGGGAGGAAGGGGGAATTCGGACGGTTTCACCATCGAGCGGTTGCCCCGAGCATACCCTCGGCCCTCCTCCGCCGGCTCTTCGGGCAGGCGGACGAGAATCGAGGACTCACGGCGCTTCCTGTCACTCGGATCTTGACGACGTACCCCGTCTTCCAGTTTTCGCGCCCTCTGGACCTATCGCATGATTTAAATGACTCAGAGCCAGATCCCAGAGTGACCGTGCCGAAGCCGGACCGGGAGTCCCGGACAATCGAAATGAGGCTCTCTTTGTGCCGCCGCCCACAGGCGCCAAGTGGCAGCACGACGCCATCGCTGTCTGCGTGATCAGTGCGGACTCTCAGACCTTCGGCAGCACGTCGTTTTGGCGAGATCACGTGGCTGACGCCGGGCTGCTCGGCCGCCTGGCGGTTTCGAGTCCACCGCTGTCAGGGAGTGGCCCCCAGGCCGACTCCGATGGCTCCGTCATCCGTGACCGTGATTAAATACCCCCACATGATTCCCCTGCCTCCGACACGTGTCAGCCTGATAGAGCCGCCGGAGAGCTCGTCAACCCCGAGCTTCGCGAGCACGTCAACGAGGTAAAGAGAGTCGCCACCGGGAATCGTAGCGTTCAGGCTCCCCACCGACTGGCCTGCGGCGGAGAAGCCCTCCACCAACACTTGGATGTCCTGTCCGATTGAAAGTCTCAAATAAGACCCGGCCGAGACTTCGGATATCAGCAGATTGCTGTGGCCGCCGCCGCCAGTCCTCAGGGCTGACGGAAAGACGAGAACGGCCGGATCGAGCGCGGCCAGCGTCGACAGCCTGATGGTGGGAATGTCGATCGTCTTAGAAGGTGACGCAGAATTCACGAGCCGGGCCTTAACGCTCGGGAGGATCCCATCCTCGAGCGAGCGAAAGAAGAGAGCTGCGAAAAACGGACCGGAGACCAACTGGCCCGCCGTTCCCCTTCCCGAGCCATGTGGGGGAATGGATAGACGAAGCTCCGGAGAACAGATCCCGCACGCGGTCTGTGGCAAAAAGGCTGGGAAGCCGAAGAGCGTGACCGCCTGGTCCTCAACGTTGGCGAAGTCAAACTCGGTTGTCCAGCCGCCGACGTTCTGAGCTGCCAGCACAACGGCCGCGTCGGGCTGAAAACGAGTTATCGCATTGCCGGAGCGCTCGGTAAAGACTATCAGTCCCTCGAGCGCGAATCGCGCGATCCCAAACGGTTCACTGGCCGACCTTGGAACCGTGTACTCCGCAAATCGGCCATCCCTCGTCACCGAAGCGATCTTGTTCGCAGACCTTTCAGTAAACCATGCCAGACCCGCCGCTGTGACGATCCCCGAGAGACCAGCGTTCGCGGATGGGACGGAGAACTCGGTGATCGCACCCTCGCTCAGAAGCCCGATTTTGTTGGCGTTCGCCTCCGTGAACCAGACTCCGACGAAGGTGTCGCCACCAGTCAGGGAGAGAGGGCCGGCGCTGGCTGTCGGAATCGACACCTCGCTGAGAGACATTTCCGCTCCGACGGAGATCTTGCCGATCTTGTTCCCCTGAAATTCCGTGAACCATACAGTAGTCCCGCTGCCCCAGACTCCCATCGGCACACTGCCCGGGGTCGGTATCGCGATCTCGATAAAGCTCCCATCCTGCATGAGACGCCCGATCTGATTGGCATTGGATTCCGAAAACCAGACCCAGCTACCGAAGGACCCATCGCCCTGAAGCGTGCCCGGAAGGGACACGATCCCGACCGGGCCGCTCGAGGGCGAGGGAATCGAGAACTCGGTCACCACACCGTCCGGTGTAATGCGGCCGATTTTGTTGGCATTGAACTCTGTAAACCACACTGCGGAGGTCCCCCAATCGGCGGCAATTCCAAGCGGGCCGCTGTTTGGGGTCGGGATCGGGAACTCCACTATTTCGCCACTCACTGAGAATCGCCCGATCTTGTTCGCCGAGAACTCGGTAAACCACCAGCCACCATCGTTGCCGACCACGATCCCGCTAGCGCCGGCCGCCGCTGACGGAATGCGCGTCTCGGTAAATATGCCGGTCACCGCAATGGCGTCACGTGGGAACACGGGAGGCATCAGAACGAGCAACCAGGGAAGTAGCCACCTGAATCTGGCCACAACGCTGCAACGGCGACTACTATCAGCGACTCTTCGTTTTTCCATGCTGTCCATTGGAAACCCCCTCCACCGATTACTCATGGGCGTTGTCCACCATAACGGCAAAGTCTTGATTTCCCCCGGGCAGGCTTACTGCGGAGACCCCCAGATTGAGCGGCGCACCTGTTGAGAGGCTGCTTGGCGCAATGATGATCTGCTCAACGTTGTTGACGCTGTCGTGGTTCGGGGAGTTCGAACTTGAGTAGCCATGAAAGTTAAAGATATTCGAATACCAGAGCGCGACTTTGAAGATCCAGGTCGCGTTGACGGCGCGATTCTCGCCGGCCTTTAAGATCGTGAGCCTGACTTCCTGCACGAGATCCGGAACGTCGTCTGGGTTCACGCGATGGCGATAGGCGATCAGAGCGACGATACGATCGAGGTCCGGCCAGATGAGCCAATCCCGAGCGAGTAACGGCCTTGACCCCACCACGCCCGTCTTTGAGGATGCTCGTGAACCGGCACGAAAGTCATGGTGAGGACGCATTATTTCGGGGCGAGCGTGAGCAAGCCGGCGACCGCGTCACGGAGTCGCAGCGGATCGCTCTGTTTGGTCGATCAGAACGCGGGGGCGAAGGCTCGCAGGACCTGGGCGGTGCTCGTCACCGGGCCGGCCTTCAACGCCCTGGTCCTCATTTCCTCGATTCTCTCGACGAGCGAGGGCTCCCGAACGTCGTAGAGCACTCCCGTCGTCAGGGTGTTGGTCTCGCGCGTGTAGGCGAGGGCCGCCGTGCGGCTGCCGCGGTCGTGATCGGGAGGGAGGAGCTTCAATTTCGCCTTGAGGATCTTGAACTGGTCGTCGCCGCGCCAGGTCACGCACGGGGACATGACGTTTAAGAACGCGAACCCCTTGTGCTGCATCGCGAGCGTCATCAGCTCGACGAGCGTCTTCGGGTCTCCCGAGAAGCCGCGCCCGACCCACGTCGCGCCGAAGGAGATCGCGAGCTCGCACGGATCCACCGCGGGCTCCGGGTTGCCCCAGTGCGTGGACTTGGTCTTGTCGCCGGTGGGCGTCGTGGGCGCGGCCTGGCCCTTCGTCAGGCCGTAGATCTCGTTGTCCATGAGGAAGTACGCGATGTCGAGGTTGCGCCGGGCGGCGTGGAGGAAGTGGTTTCCGCCGATCGCGATCCCGTCTCCGTCGCCGCCGACGGCGATGACGTTCAGCTCCGGCCGCGCGGCTTTCACTCCCGTTGCGAGCGTCAACGCGCGCCCGTGGACGCCGTTGAACCCGAAGGTCTCGACGTAGCCGGGCAGCCGCGAGGAGCAGCCGATCCCGGACAGGACGACCGTGTTCCACGGCTCGAGCTGCAATTTCGCCATGGCGCGGTGGAGCGCGGCGAGCGCCCCGAAGTCCCCGCAGCCCGCGCACCAGACGGGCTTCAGGTCCGACTTGTAGTCGGCCGGCTGGAAGGTCGGAATCTCCGTCACGGATGTGCTCATGCCACCTCCTCCTTCCTCGCGGATGCGATCGTCTGCACCCTCCGGATTTCCCGCGTCACCTCGGCGACGCCGAGGTTCTTGCCGCCGGAGCGCTTGAACACGTGCGTCCGCCCCTCGGGGAGAGTCAGGAACGTCCGCAGGTACTTGTAGAACTGCGCCGTGTAGGAGAGCTCGACGACGAGGATGTCTTTGGAGCTCGCCAGGAACCGCTGGAACTCCCGCTTCGGAAAGGGGTAGAGGATCTGCGGCACGAAGGCGGAGACCTTCTCCCCCCGCTCGTTGGCCGCGGCGACGGCTTCCCGGACCGGTCCGTCGGAGGCGCCCCAGCAGACGATGCCGACCTCCGCTTCCTCCGGGCCGTACCGCCGGAAGCTCTGGTATTGCTCCCGGATCGGCCAGAGCTTACGGTAGCGCTTCGCGTTCATCTTCTCGTGCGTGAGATAGGCCGACGACGGCCCGCCGGACGCGTCGTGCTCGAGGCCGTTGGTCTGGTACATGCCGCTCTTCATTCCCGGCACGCTCATCGGGGAGACGCCGTTGGGCGTGTCCGCGTACCGGTGGTAATCGGACAGCTCCGCCTCCGTGGGCCGGGCGCGATCGCGCACGTCGTGCTGGAGCCTCGAAGCCGGAAGCGTCTCCTTGCGCTGGCCGACGGCCTGGTCGGAGAGGACGAGCACCGGGAGCTGGTATTCCTCGGAGATGTTGAACGCCTCGACCGTGGCATGGAAGCAGTCCTCGACGTCGCCGCAGGAGAGGACCACGCGGGGCGCGTCGCCGTGCGTTCCGTAGAGGGCCTGGAAGAGGTCCGATTGCTCCCCCTTCGTCGGGTTCCCGGTCGAGGGGCCGCCCCGCTGCACGTTCACGATCACCGCCGGGACCTCCGACATCGAGGAGAGCCCCAGCATCTCGGTCATCAAGGAAAGACCCGGCCCCGACGTCGCCGTCATGGACTTCACTCCCGCGAAGGACGCGCCGATCACGGCCCCGATCGCGGCGAGCTCGTCCTCGGTCTGGATGAAGGAGCCGCCCGCGCGCGGCAGCCATTCCGCGAGGAAGTGCAGGATCTCGGAGGAGGGGGTGATCGGGTATCCGGCAAAGAAGCGGCACCCGGCGTGCATCGCTCCCACCGCCGAAGCCTCGTTGCCCGACATCAGGAGCAGTGGCTCGCCGGGGACGTACTCGAGACGTTTCGCGTCGAAGTCCTCGGTCAGCGAGCGCGCGAACGCGACGCCGGCCTCGAAGGCCTTCGTGTTCGCTTCCCGGACCGACTCCTTCTTGCGCCCGAACTTGTGGGCGACGGCCAGGCGCAGGCCCTCCTCCGGGAGTCCGAAGAGCCCCGAGAGGATTCCCAGCGCCACGACGTTCTTCGAGGCGGGCGTGCCGGCGGAGTCGCGGGCGAGCTCGCTGAATGGCACCTGGATCAAACGGGCGCCCCCCTGCCCTGTCAGATCCACCTCGCCTTCGGGAGTCGGATCGTCGGCCTCGGCGAGGATGATGGCGTCGTCCGCGACGGAGAGCTCGCCGCGGAACCGCGCGAAGTCGGCCCGCCGGAAGACGACCAGCACGTCCACCGTGTCTCCCTGCGCGAAGATGTCTTTCGAGGCGAGCCGAACGGTGCAGGAGGCCTCTCCCCCGCGGATCTGCGGCCCGTAAGCCTCGGTCTTGATCGCGTGAAGGCCTTCCCGCGCGGCGACCTGGGCGATCAGGTCTCCCGCCGTCACCACGCCGTCCCCGCCGGAGCCCACCAGCGCGATCGTCAGGTCTTTCGTCGGCATCGGTATCCAGTCTCCTTCCCGGCGCTCGCCCCTCCGCGAGGTCCGCCGACAGTCTTCGGGAATCCGGGTCGGGGGCGCATGATGCAAATGTACCAGCGCGCGGCCATCGCCCATGGCGCGAACCCGGCGACCCGGCGCGGCATCAGAAGGCGAAGCGGGACGCGAAATCGGGGGAGAAGGCGGGGTGGGTGTATTCGCCGCGCTCGCGGTCCAGAACGTACCCGGGGTCGAAGTCGCCGCGCGCGATCGCTTCGAGGGCTTCGGCGAGGGCGTCGACGTCCGCGAGCGTGTTGAAGAGGCCGAAGCTCGCGCGGACGGCGCCCGGTATCGCGGAGCGGTCGCGGGCGAGAATCGACTTCTCGACGGCCCGGCCCTCCTCCTCCGTCACGTGCAGGATCGCCTTCACGTAGGGGTGCGCGCAGAAGCAGCCGTTGCGCACGCCGATGCCCCACTCGCAGGAGAGCACGGCCGCGGTGAGCGCGTGCGGGAGGCCGGCGACGTTGAACGGGACCACTCCCAGGCGGGAGCGGGCGCCGGCCGGATCGGCGTCACCGTAGACCGTGACGCCGGGGATCGCAGCCAGGCGCTCGAGCGCGGCCGCGGTCAGCTCGGACTCGTGCCGGATGATCTCCTCCCAGCCGATCTCTTGCAGGGCGCGGATGGCGCGGGCGAGCGCGACGACGCCGACGATGTCGGGCGTCCCCGCTTCCTCGCGGTCCGGCAGGTCGGTCCAGTAGGCGCTCTCCAGGCTGACGATGTCCACGGCTCCCCCGCCGACGATGTCCGGATCGCCCGTCTCGAACGCTCCGCGCCTCGTCACGAGGACGCCCGCGCCGAACGGCGCATACATCTTGTGGGCGGAGAAGGCGACGTAATCGAGGCGCTCCGGGTCTCCCTGCGTCCCCATGGCGATCGGCCGGTGCGGAGCCAGCTGCGCGGCGTCCACGACGATCTCCGCTCCCGCGGCATGGGCCATGCGGGCCCAGTCGTGGATCGGATTGATGTACCCGGTGACGTTGGACGCGCCCGTCACGGCGAGAAGGCGCGCGCGCCCGCGATGGGCGTCGAGCTTGCCCGCGAGGTCCTTCTCGTCCACCCGGCCGTCGCTCTCGACGCCGACGTGGACGACCTCGGCGACGCGGCGCCATGGAAGCTCGTTGGAGTGGTGCTCCATCAGGGTCGTCAGGACGACGTCCCCCTTCCGGAAGGGGAAACGGTGGGCCAGCCTGTTGATCGCCTCCGTCGTGTTGCGGCAGAAGAGGACGACGGAATCGGCCGGGTCCGCGCCCACGAAGCGGGCCACGCGTCCGCGCGCCTCTTCGAAGGCCCACGAGGAGAGACGCGACTTGTAACCGACCCCCCGATGAACGTTGCTGTACCAGGTCAGGAACTCCCCGACCGTGTCCCGCACGCAGGCGAAGGCGGGCGTCGAGGCCGCGCTGTCGCAGTTGACGTAGCGCCGGGTCTTTCCGCCGAGCACGGGGACCCGGACGTCGGCGCCGACGACCTCCAGGATCGCCCGGACCGGCGCCGCGATCGCGGAGCTCGTCTGACCCGGCGCCATGAGTCGTCCGTTCCCGATCCCGGTCACGCCTTCGCGAGCCGGAGCTTCACGTACTCGCCGACCAGTATGGAGGCGGGATAAAGCAGTTCCTCCTCGGTCTGGGCGTGGAGGATCAGCTTCTGCGCGAGGCGTGCGTATCCGATGAGCCGCTCCGCGGTCGCGGACTGGAGGAGCTTCTGGAGGGCCGAGACGATCGCCTTGTGCTCCTCCAGCATCCGGGGGAGCTCCGCCTTCATGACCTCCGTCTGCGCCAGGATGTCTTCCATGTCGGGCGTGAACTCTCCGGCGGCAAGCCGCGGGAGGAGCAGCAGCGGCGGGATCGCGAACAGCTCCTCGCGATAGACGTGCGGGAAGAGAACCCGCGTGACCCGCCAGGCGGCCTCTCCGGTCTTGCCCCCCGCCTGGGTCGCGCGGCCGAGCTCCTCGCGGATGGCCTCGTGCTCCATCGTCAGGACAGGCGGGAGTTGAGCATTCGTCATGGGGCTCCTTTTGTGTCGCCGGACCCGTTCTTCAATCGGCCGGACGCTTCTCCTCGACGGGGACCCCGCAGCCGGCGGCGCGCCGGGTCTCCTCGGCCGGAAAACGGTAGTGTCCCCCCGGAGTGCGGAGGGTCTTGAGCAAGCCCTGCCGCGCCCACCGGGTCACGGTCGAAGTGGAGACGCCGAAGAGACGCGAGACCTCGCTCCGCGACAGGAACTCGGGCCTGGGCAACGGAGCAGGCGGGACCCTGGAGTGGTCCTCTCTGGTTTGAATCATGTCCATGATTCTGGCGGAAGAGGGGCGTCCAGCGCTGATGCAAACAGATCATTCTGCTCATTCGCGTCAAGAAGGCCCTCTGAATGATTTGCATCATGTACGGCTACGAGCAAAGCGCCTAGGGTGTGCGTCGAGAGTCAGGATGTTCTCACCGATCGAGCTTGAAATCGAGCTCTTCTGCCGCGGGATGCGCATCGACGAGTCATGCAATCTCGACGAGGACGGGCGCCGCGTCTCGCGCACCCGCGCCGGCCTCGGGTCGGGACTGGAGATCGTCCTGCCCGCGCCCCGCAAGCCGATCTGGGTCAACGTCCCGGTCGTCGAGAGCTTCGTCGCCGCCTCCCCCCTCCGCCTCATCAAGGAGCGCGGCGGCTACCACATCCTCGACGAACGCGGAGCGGACGCCTATCCCGTCCGGGTCCCGGAGGAGCCGGCCTGGTATTCGCGGCGCACATCCTCGGGCGTCGAGATGAGCCGGGTCGGAGTCCTCCAGGGGAACTACGTGGGCGTCTACGTCTCCAACGCATGCCTCTACTGGGCGTCCAAGCCCTCCCGCGCCTGCAAGTTCTGCACGACCGGAAAGAACGTCGGGCTCGCCGAGCAGGCCCGCAAGTCGGTCGAGGACGTCGTCGAGGTGGCCCGGGCCGCCCGCGACGAATCCGGCTGCGTCTTCACGCACCTGAACACCGGCTATCACTTCGAAGAGGTGGACAAGCTCGAGCCGATCCACGGCCTGCGGCAGAGCGAGCCGTTCGTGAAGGCGGTCAGAGAGAGGGTCGGCGGATTCATCGGCGTGCAGGCCATGCCGGTCCCGAGCCGGATGTTCCACGAATATGACGCCCTGATCGAAGCGGGCACGGACCACTTCTCGTTCTGCTACGAGTTCGAGGACCCCGCCTACTTCGCGCGCCTCTGCCCGGGCAAGGCGGAGACGCTCGGGCAGGAGGGGTTCTTCGAGGCGATGGAGTACGCCTCGAAGAAGCTCGGCCGGGGACGCGTCTCGGGCGAGATCATCGCGGGCCTCGAGCCGATCGAAGCGACCAAGCGCGGAATCGACCGGATCGTCGCGGCCGGCGCCTTCCCGACCGTCTGCATCTTCCGGCCGACGGTCGGGAGCGAGCTCGAGAACGAGTCTCCGCCCGATCCCGAGGCCATGAAGGACGTCTTCGCCCATCTCTACGAAGCCTGCCGCGGCGCGGGACTTCCGGTGGGGATCCTCCCGATCGAGGTCTCGCTCGTCGTGCAGCCCGAGGAGGCCGCGGGGCTCGCCCGGCCGAGCTTCTCTTCCCGCCTCTACCAGTGGAAGCTCGCGGCTCTGCGCCAGCTCGCGCGCCCCTACATCGCCTGGAAGCGGCGCCCGCGCGCCGCCTAGGAGATTCGGATGACCGACGAGCGGTCCGACCCCTGGGTCGCGGTCAGCGCCGCGTTCGGCGCGCTCGGCTTCGCGTTCCTCTGTCTGGACGGAGATCTCCGCGTTCTTCACTCCTCCCCCGTGCTCGACGAGCTGCTCGGACCGGGCGCGGCGAGCGGCGCCGAGGGGTGCTCCGCGGAGGATCTCCTCGGCTCCCGACTCTTCGGCCCGACCGCCCCGCTTCGGCGGGCTCTCCTGGCCGGCGAGCGGCGCGAGGGGTTGCGCGCGATCCTGAAGAGCGGCCGCGGCCCGCAGAGACCGGTCACGGTCACGGCCGCACCGATCCCTCCCCCCGCGCCGGCCGGCGACTCGCGCGGCGCGTTCCTGCTCGTTCTTCGCGCGGCGGAAGCGGAGCCGACGGTCTCCGACGGGGCCGTCCTGTTCGCCGGGGAATCCCCGTCGGAGTCGGAGCGGCTCAGGGTCGCTCTCGCGGAGCACCGCTGGAGACGCTCGGAGACAGCCCGCGCTCTCGGCGTCTCCCGCACGACGCTCTGGCGGATGATGCGGGAAGCCGGAATCGAGGCCTGATCCCGGAGCCTACGCCTTCCGATAGAGGCCGTTGGCGGAGACGCGGCGGCCGGTCTCGACCCTCGGCCGGGCGACGGAGGTCGGGACGACGCAGGAGAAGCCGTGCCGGGCGAGCTCCGCGTCGAGCGTCGCGGCGTCCATGAGGACGGAGCGGCCGCTCTCGAACCCTTCGTAAACGTGCGGCTCGCCGAGGACGGGCGCGACGCCGCGGCCCGTCAGGTCCGTCTCGGGCGTGAACACGGAGACGAGGAGCCGGCCTTCCGGAACCAGGACGCGGGCGGTCTCCGAGAGCGCGCGGTCCCACTCGGCGCCGCTCTGCGCGCAGTGGTAGATGCCGAGGGCGACGACGAGATCGAAGCTCCCGGCGGGAGCCCAGGCGAGATCGTCCATGCGCCCGACCCGCACGCGGCGCGCCGCCTCGGCGTCCCCCAGGATCGCCGCGAGGCGGCGGCGCGTCTCGGCGACCATCGCCTCGGAGGTGTCCACGGCGCGGACGTCGAAGCCGAGCCGGGCGAGGTAGGCGGCGTTGCGCCCGCCGGCGCACCCGATGTCGAGGACGCGCACGGCGCCCGGCTCCGGGAAGCCGGGGACGAGTTGCGTCAGGCGCACGTCTGGCTCGCGCGCCGCGAAGCGCGCGACGTTCTCGGCCGACTCCCAGAAGTCGTTTCTCACGGCGGCCGGGATCATCCCACGGGGCCCGCCCCGCGTTCCCCGACGGATCTCGCTAGGATGAAACCAGGACCTCGCTCGACTGGAGCTCCGGCCGGGCCGAGAAATCGAACATCGCCTCGGAGAGGCGCGTCAGCATCGGGAGCCCCCGGATCTCCGTCTCGAAGAGCGGCACGATCGCGCGCACGCTCCCGTCGAACTTCTGCCAGACGGTCCGCATGTGCTCGTCCTGCATCGCCACCCGGTTCTTCACGAAGTCGGCGGCCTCGGGGCCGACGGAGGACTTGTCGATCAGCATGTTGACGAGGACGCCGCCGACCGGGATGCCGAAGTCGTGGAACCATTGGATGAAGCGCGTGATGACGGCGATCGGCAGCGCCTCGGGGAGCGTCACGAAGAAGAACGACGTCTTGCCCGGGTCCGTCAGGAGCACGCGGCCGTGCTCCATCCGGTCGCGGAACTTCAGGAGGTACTCCATGAGCGGGTCCGCTTCCTTCTTCTTCGAGAAGGAGAGCATCTCCCGCAGGCTCTTGGCTTCCTCGCGGCTCTTCAACATTTTGTTGACCCAGAGCGAGTAAACCTTCGACATCCCGAGCAGGCGGCGCGCGTTGGCGGTGGGGGCCGTGTCGAAGATGTAGACGTCGTACTCGTCCTGGAACATGAGGTCGATCATGTTCTCGAACATGGCCGACTCTTCGAAGGCCGGGTTCATCGTGGCGGATTCCACGAAGTCCTCGGCCTTGGTCGCGATGTCGGCGAACTTCAGGAACCACTGGATCTTCTCGCGGATCTCGACCTTGCTCCGCTCGATCGTGTCCTTCGTCTCGATCTCGTAGGCCCAGAGGTTGGGCACGCCGTCGACCGGCGTGTGCTTGCCGAGGACGTTCTGGCCGAGCAGGCTCGACAGGCTGTGGACCGGGTTCGTGGACGCCAGCATCGTCCGGCGCCCCTGCTTCGCGTGCCAGATCGCGGTGGCGGCGGCGAAGACCGTCTTCCCCACGCCTCCCTTTCCCCCGAAGAAGATGTACTTCAGGCCGGCGTGGTCCTTCAGGTAGTCCCGCATGGATTCCTGGACGTTGGGCATGTCGTTTCCCTCCGAGAGGCGCTCAGCCGCGCTGGCCGTTGCCGTTACCGTCGCCATACATGATTCCCGCGAGCTTCTCGATCATCGCGAGGCCCGTCACGTCGCGCTCGAGCTCCGGGACGTGGGCGAGGACCTGCTCCCCGAACGCGGTGCGGATGCTGCCGAGGTACTTGTCCTGCATCTGGATCCGGTTGCGCAGGTAGTCGGGGATCTCCTGCTCGAGGAGCTGGTGCGGGATGACCCGGTTGACGACGTAGCCGCCGATCGGCACGTCGAACTGCGAGAAGAGCGTCGCGGCCTTCTGCGTGTCGGTGATGATCATGTCCTCCGGGGTCACGACGAAGAAGAAGGCGGTCTTGTTCTTGTCGGTCAGGATGGAGGAGGAGGCGTTGATGCGCTCCTTGATGTAGAGGAGCTCCTTCAGGATCTCGTCCTGCTCCGTGTCTTTCTCCCTCTTCAGGCGGCTGACCATCTCCTCGTACTCGCGCATGTCCTCCCGCAGCTTCGTCACCTTGTTGATCCACTCGTCGTAGACCTTGGCCATCGAGAGGTAGTAGAGCGCGTGTCCGAGCGGGACGAGGTCGTAGATGTAGTAGTCGTAGTCTCCCTTGATGACGACGTCGACCACGGCGTCGAAGATCGCGCTCTCCTCCATGGCCGGCTCGGCGCTCGCCGCCTGGATGTAGTTCTCGATCTCCTCGGGCACCGCCTCGAGGCCGTACCGGTCGAGGATCTTCTGCCGGATCTCCCCCTGGTAGGTCTTGATATGGCTGTCGGCGTCGATCTCCTGCGCCCACAGGTTCTCCATGATCTTCACCGGCCCCTTGCCGAAGATGTCGCGCTGGAAGATGTCTGTCAGAGAGGCCTGGGGGTCGACAGAGAAGACCAGGACCTTCTTCCCCTGCGAGGCGAGCCAGTAGGCCGTGGCCGCCGAGAACGTCGTCTTGCCGAGTCCCCCCTTGCCGCCGAACATGATGTAGCGCCGGTTCGGGTTCTGTTCGAAGACCTGTTTCATTCCCATTCTGCAACTCCTGACGTCATGGCGCCTGCGAAAGGGGGCGCCGGACTAGAACATGGCATCGGACACGTCCTTCTCCCGCAGCATCCGCCGCTTCCACGTCGCGATCGACGGCACGACGTAGGGCAGCAGGCGCAGGCTGTAGTACGGCGGGAGGATGGGGACGCCGAGCAGGTCCCCCATCGTGATGAGGATGAAGAGGTGCTCCATGGAGGCCCGGGTCCTCAGCGCCGCGCGGCTCATGTCGTGCGCGGACATGCCGTAGATGGTCTCCCGGAATCCCTTCCAGAGCCCCTTCACGCCGCCCGGCCTGGGTTCTTGGTTCTTGTTCAGCATGTCTCCTCCTTCCGAGGACTGGAACTCGCCGTCTCTCACACTCCGTGCAGATGGTGTCCGTGGTCGTCGCCGAACTGGCGGTCGCGCAGCGTGCGGCGCTTCCACCCCTCGACCGAGCCCGCCACGTACGGCAGCAGGCGCAGGGCGTAGTACGGGGGCATGACCGGCACGCCGATCATGTCGCCGAAGGTGACCAGCATGAAGAGGGCCTCCAGGGAAGCCCGGATCTCCAGGGCCTGCTGGGCGGTCTCGTAGCCGAACATCCCGTACAGGAACTCCCGGAGGGCCTTCGCCGCGCCGCCGCGCTGTCCCACGCTGGTCCTTTCCGAACGAAGCCCGGCGAGCCGTGCGCGAGCGATCCTTTCGGGGGCTCTGGTATCGTCCCCGGAAACCGAGGGGACCGCCGTTTTCGCGACGGGCAGCCGAGGAGGTTCGTCCTGATCGGAACTCTGACCGCGCTCGCCGCGGTCATCATGGTCTGGTTCGCGGCCGGCAGCGTCTGGAACGTCCGCAAGGGGAAGGCCGCCATGCGCTGGATGCAGGACGGGCTGCCGCGCGTGGGCGAGCGCACGACGGTGCGCTGGCTCGGCACCAACTCGGTCGAGCTGGTCATTCAGAAGGCGAAGGCGCCCTTCGAGCACGTGACCCTCGTGGTCTTCCTGGAGCCCCGGGACGTGCCGTGGATCTGGGGCTTCGCCCGCGCTCGGGGCCGGCGCGACTCCCTCATCCTCCGGGCGCGGCTCGCCCGTCCGCCGGTTCACGAGGTCGAGGTCCTGGACAGAGAGAGCTGGTCGGGGCGCGACGCGCTCCGCCGGATGTCGTCTGAGCAATGGTCGGTGCGGGAGCCGGCCGATCTGGGTCGATTGACCTCGTACTCCCGGTCCGAAGGCGCGGCGGCCCTGGGCGACGCGCTCCTCGAGCTCGCCCGCGGCGCGGGCGTCACGGTGCGCCGCCTGTCCGTCCGCCGCGCCGAGCCTCACCTGCAGTTGCACATGGATCTCCCCGCCCGCTCCGTTTCCGCCGCGGAGCTCTTCCGGGCGCTCCGCGCGGTCGGACAGCGGGCGGAACACGGCTAGGCAGCCGCCGAAGCGATCTTCGGCGCCGCCGGCATCTTGCTGTACTTCCGGTACGCCTTGAGCCCGTCCCAGCCGATGATGAGCGCGGCGACGATCAGGAGCGCGGCGACGATGATCATCGCCCAGGCCCCCGCAACCGGCAGCCCGCTCATCGTCGGGTTGGAGGCGATCGTCACGTAGAGGTTGCGCGCCGTGACCGCGGTCGCGAAGAGCGTCGTGACGTACATGAAGACCATCGGGACGAGCGCGTAGGTCGGGTTGCGCTTCTCGGACTTGAGCCACACGGTGACGACGAGAAGCGACAGCGCGGCCATGAGCTGGTTCGAGGCTCCGAACATCTGCCAGAGATAGACCCAGGTGCCCGTCAGGACGAGCGCCAGGGTGAGCGCCATCGAAATGATGCTCGAGACGTGCATGTTGCGCACGAGCGGGACCCGGTCGCCGAGCCACTCGGCCAGGGTCACCCGCATGACGCGGAAGACGAGCTGCGTCACCGTGAGCACGATCATGACGAAGGCTCCGAACCCGAGCGCGGTCCCGAGGACCTCGGGCACGGCGCCGAAGGTGCCCGCGTAGATGAGCTTGCCGACTCCGGCCGCGAAGCGGCCGCCGCCGCCGCCGACTCCCGCGATGGAGACGGCCACCAGGGAGAGGAGCGCCAGCGTGTACTCGCCGAACATGGATCCGCCGCCGACAGGGAGCCCGTCAGTCTCGTACTCGAGCTGGCGCGCCGTTCCGACCGACCCGACGAGCGCGTGCCAGCCGGAGATCGCGCCGCACGCGATCGTGACGAAGAGCATCGGCCAGAGCGGCTGCCAGGCCTTGCCGGCCTGCGCGACAAAACCGAGGTCCTTGATCTTGACCGCGGCGAGGGCGAAGGACCCGATGACGTTGCCGGCGGCGTCCTTCACTCCGGTCAGCGGCGCCACGAACGCGCCCACGGCGGAGAGCACGATCGTGATGAGCATCACCCAGAAGCCGATGTAGTTGACCGGCTGGGCGAAGCGCCAGATCGGCATGTTCGCCCCCATGTAGGAGAAGACGAACAGGAACGCCATCCAGACGAGATAGTTCGGAAGCGTGCGGACGACTCCCGCGGCGGCATCATAGGCGGGCGTCGTCGGGCGCTTGCCGTCCGGTCCGGGAGCGGGGATGCGCGGGTCGGCCATCGTCGGGTCCGCGACGCTCAGGAGCGCACCGCCGCTCGCGAGGCCGTCGACGGCCTTGTTCATCGACACGATGGCCGCGCCGACGGGGCCCTGCACGAGCTTGCCCGCCTCGTTCTTGTGCTGGCCCCAGGGCCCGAGCGCCATCGCTCCGAGCGTCACCGCCACCACGATCACGGTGACGAGGATGAGGTCCATCTTCCAGCGATACATCATCTGCCCGGCGAGCAGGCCCATGAGCGCCAGCACGATGATGCCGAAGGGGACGTCGGGGCGAGCCGACAGGATCGCCGCCAGAATGCCGACGAAGGCCCCCGCGAGCAGCATCAGGTAGAAGAAGATGAAGACGAAGAGGATGCTTCGCGTCCGCGGGGCGATCAGCTTGTGCGAGATCGCGCTCAGGCTGTTGCCGTCGTTGCGGACCGCGACCATGATCGCGGAGTAGTCGCTCGCCCATCCGATGAAGCTGACTCCGACGACGAGCCAGATGAGGGAGGGGAGCCACCCCCAGATGTTGGCGGCCGTGATGACCCCGACGATCGGTCCCGCCGCGGCGATCGACTTGAAGTGATAACCGTAGAGGACGTTCTTGCTCGTCGGCATGAAGTCCACGCCGTCCATGTACATCCTGGCCGGCGTCGCCCTCTTCGCGTCGGCCTTGATGACGTTCCGGTCGATCTTGCGGGCATAGAAGTTGTAGGCGAGATAGATAACCGTGGCGGCGAGGAGGACGATCCAGAGGGTGTTCATCGAACGGCTCCTTTCTAGAAAGCGGCGCGCCGGGAAAGAAAGCGTCGTGCCGCGATGCTGTCTCCGCGCGAGAGACTCCGTCGCGTTTCGAGTTGCGACCAGCCGGACACGATGTTCACGTCCATGTTTTCAGCGGCTGCGAGACCCTCTCATGAGACTCCGCCCGCCTCCGTTTGTGCAGATCCGTTTTCATCATTCAGCCGTGGCCCCGAGGCAGGAGACACATTCAGACAGGCCCGGACCGAACCGCCGCGAAGCGAGGGTCGGGCGCGACGGCGGCGGCGCCGGGTGAGACGGGAGCGGAGGGCGCGGAACTTTAGGCCATCGCCGGGAGGTGAGCCTCCACGAACCAGAGCCACTTGTCGATGCCGCGCGAGACCTCCGTGAAGAGGTCGGCCGTGCCGGCATCACCGAGCCCCGCCGCCTCGTCGATGGCGCGGCGGACGCCGGCCCCGAACGCCGCCAGGGCATTCGAAAGGGCTTCCACGTGCCGGCCGCTGTCGGCGATGCCCGCCGGATACTCCTCCAGGTCCGACCGGCTTGCCGCGACCCTCAACGTCCCCTCCGCGAAGCCCCCGAGCTGCACCGCGCGTTCGGCGAGCAGGTCCACGTATTCGGCGACAGACGCGTGGACCTCGTCGAAGAGTTTGTGGAGCGCGATGAAGTTCGGACCCTTGACGTTCCAGTGCGCGGCCTTCGCCTGGGTCTGGAGATCCACCGCGTCGGCGAGCAGCTGGTTCAAGAGCACGACGAGCTGCGAGCGAATTTTGTGCGTGAGGTCGTTCTTCGTCGGAAAGAGGCGCTCGGCTTCCAGCAGCACGGATCCCATGATTCGTCTCCTTTCTTCGGCACGTCGCGTGCCGGAGAGCCGGGCCTCGGGTCCGGGATCGGCGAGGCTCCCGTCTCTCCCCTGATGAGACCGCTCCGAGTCCCGGCCCGCGAGAGCCGTTTTCATCATTCGCGCCGGCTATTCGGCCGGAGCGACTTCCCGGATCGCCGCGAGGTCGCGGATGAGGAAACCCTTCTTGTCGGTCTCGATGATGCCGTCCTTCTGCCAGCGGCTCATGACGCGGATGGCCGTCTCGATGGTCGTCCCGGCCAGATCGGCAATCTCCTGGCGGGAGAGGGCGAGCGGGATGAAGATCTGTTCCCCCCGTTTCTGGCCGGTCCGCTCCGCGAGCGTCGAAAAGAGCCGGGCCATCCGGAATTCGACGGAGCCCGTCATGTCCGCGAGCCTCTTGTTCAGCGTCATGAGGCGCAGGGTCAGTCCCGCGAGGAGGCGGCGCGTGATCTCCGGCCGCCGCTCGATCAGGGCGAAGAACTCGCGTTCCGGGATCGAGACCACGCCGCACGGCTCGATCGCGACCGCCGTCGCCGGAAAGGGACGCCGCTCGAAAGCGGCCACCGTTCCCACCGGCTCGCCGGGCCCGAGGATCTCGAGAATGAGGTCCCGATCCGGCGTGGACTTGACGATCTTGACCCGGCCGACGAAGAGAAAGTGGATCTTCTCCGCCGGCTCCCCTTCCTCGAAGATTCTCGCCCCCTTCTCGTGGGCCTGAAGCTCGCAGAGGGGGGAGAGCGCGGCGCGGTCTTCCGCCTTGAGCATCGCGAGGACCGGTATGGCGTCGAACGGGATCGGCGGTCTTTCCACGACCGGCCGATTATAGGCAGCGGATCGCGAAACCTTCTGCCCGCCCCCGCCGTTTGAATAGGGTATGAACAGGAGGAGGGACCCATGGGTTTCAGGGTGGGCATCGTGAACGCGACGAGAGTCAAGCGCCACCGCCATGGCTACCGCGGCTACGGATCGCCGCTTCGCCATGAGCATACCGGCGCCATCCACTGGGGACAGGGTTTCGCCGGCGTCGGCGTCCCGGAAGGAGGCGGGATCCTCCCCCCGCGTCCCGACCTTCTTCCCGAGGAGCTGCGCGAGCGCCTCCCGGAGGACGCTCCCGAGGACCCCTCGAAGTAGCCGCCTCGGCCGCCGGCCCCTTCCCGAAACCCCGACCGCCGGAGAGGCCTCGTCGAGTTAGAGGTCCGCCTTGCCGAGGCGCCGGGAGGCGAGCGTGGCCGGAGCGACGATCCAGAAGAGGACAGAAAGAACCAGCAGCGCGGCGGCCCCCGCGGGGCCCCGGGTCGCCCGAAGCAGAGCGAGCGACGCCGCGCCGAAGGCCGTGGTCCCCTCGATGCCCAGGAGCGTTCCGGTCCTGACGGCGTCCACCGGGTTCACGAGGGTCGCGGCGATCAGCAATCGCGACGCGTTTCCGGAGGAGAGGAGCATGGCGGCGCCCAGGGCCCCCACGTCGAACAGCACCACCGCGGCGAACCAGAGGATCAGGGCGAGGGCCAGCGTCCGCGTTCTGCGGCCGACGCCCCCGCAGGCGAGCGCGCCGGCCAGGGAGAGGAAGACCGCCGTGAGGGTCAGAGAGGCCGCGAAGAGGAGGCCGTAGGCGCCGGCGCCGATCTGGCCGGAACGCCAGAAGATCACGATCCCGGCGCCCCCGAGGCCGACGGCCTGGGCCGCGGCGAGGGCGGCGAAAAGGCCCAGAAGGCGGCCGAAGAGGATCGCCGTTCGAGAGACAGGCTGGGAGAAGAGGATCTCCGCGGCGCCCCGATCCGGCGAGAGAGCCAGGACGCCGATCACGAGCGACGTCAGGGGGACCAGAAGCAGAACGAGCCCGACGAGAGACGCCGCCGTGCGGGCGAAGTCCTGCACGCCGCTTCCGCCCGAGACGATGTAGCCCGAGGACGCGACCGCGAGCGAGAGCCCCGCGAAGACGGCGGCGAAGATCTGCATCCACCGCGACCGCACCGCGAGCGTCAGTTCCTGCCGGGCGCAGAGAAGGAGAGGCGACTCGAGGGTGTCCCTCCCGATCACGGTTCCCCTCTCCTCGAGCGGGCGTCCGGGGGACCGGACGCTCCGAAGATCCGGCGCGCCGTCACGGGCGTGCCGCCCGCGGCGGCCGGGTCCGCGTCGCGGGACGCGGCGTCGGCGTGCGCGATCCAGTGCGAACCCATCGGGGTCTCCAGCTTCGAGAGCGTGTAGAGGGCCGCGGAGGCCCGAACCCACCGCTTCGTCCGATGGTCCGCGACATAGGCGACGCTCCCCGGCCCGGCGGGCGATCCGGCGAGAAAGTCCTTCAAGCAGCCGATGTCGTCGAAGAACTTCGGCTCCTCGCCCGGGGCGACGAGCTGGGAGGCGAGGCTCGCGTCGGAAACCGGCATGCGGCAGAAACGGCACGTCTCGGTCTTCGTGTCCAGCGCCGCCGGCCCGGGGACTCCGCCGGCGCAGGACAACGCGGCCGCGGCCGCCAGCAGAGCCAGGAGGCGTCTCACGCCGTTTCCCCGGCTTCCCATCCCCTGGCCCCCGCGTCTCCCGATCCCACCAGCTCCCGATACAGCGAGTCGAGACGAGCCTCCTCGGCGACCAGGTTCATGACCTGGCCCCCGGCGGAACGCACAACGTCGAGCACGCGCGGCCGGTCGGCGGCCGGACCGGGCACGACGAGCTCCTCCCCGGACCACAGCGCCTGCGGCGCCACGGCCCGCACGGCGGAGAGCAGGCCCGGGACCCGCGCGGCGAGCCACAGACGCATCACGCCGCGGGAAGAGAGGCGCTGCGAGAGCTCCGCGCGGGACAGGACGGCCGCGAGCCGCCCCTCGACGAGGAGCAGGAACCGGTCGGCCAGGCGCTCGACGTCTCCCAGCTGGTGGGAGGTGAAGAGAAGCGTGCGCCCTTCGCGGCGGCGGCGCTCGACGAGACCGTAGAAGGCGCAGAGACCGTCCGGATCGAGCGCCGCCGTCGGCTCGTCCAGGAGCAGGACGGGGGCATCCGGCAGCGCCGCGACCGCCAGCCCCAGCCTCTGGATCATCCCTCCGGAGTAAGTCGAGACCGGCCGGGACGAGGCGCCGTTCAAGGACGCGAGGCGCAGGACCTCGCCGCTCCGTCCGGCCGGCGCTCCGCGAATCCGCCGGTAGAACTCGACGACCTCAATCCCGGTCAGCGCCTCGGGGAAGGAGACCCTTTGCGGGAGATAGGAGATCGCTCTCCGCGCGTCGGGCCCGGAGGCGTCCCGCTCGGGCTCACCGACGAAGACCCTTCCCGAGGTCGGGCGCACGAGGCCGGCCGCTCCCTTGAGCGTCGTCGTCTTGCCGGAACCGTTGGGGCCCAGAAGGGCGACCGCTTCGCCCGGCTCGACGGCAAACGTCAGCGCCTCGACCGCCGCCCGGCCGCCGTAGCTCTTGGTGAAGGCCTCGAAACGGATCACCGGCGTCCGGCCAGGAGAGCCGCGAGCCCTCCGGCGAGCCCCAGGGCCGAGCCCGCGATCCCGGCGGCATCCGGGCGCGCCGACCGCCGCTCCGGCCGCGGCACCATCGGAAGCCGCGGCGGCCGCGCGAGCGGCGCGTGATCCTCGACAGGAACGGGGTCGAGCACCGGGAATGCCCGCTCGGCCGCCCCGAGAGCGGCCGCCGCGAACCCCTGCGTGAAGAGGTCCGCCGCGGTCAGGTTACCGCGGAAGTGATCGAAGACGGAGGAGAGGCGATACGGCCGGTCGGACCGGCCGTCGCCGTCCAGGTCCGGCTCGCCGTTGTCGGACCAGTAGTTCCCGTCGAACCGGGTGTCGGTGCGACGCCCCACGAGTGTGAGCGGCGACTGGTTCGCGACGAACGAGTTGCCCTCGAATCGGTTGCCGGCGCAGGAGTCGTAGAGCACGATGGCCGCGTCCGACTGCGCCACGACATTACCGCGAAAGACGTTGTTGTAGGAGCCTTCGAGGAAGATCCCGCGGGCGTTGTCGGCGACGAGATTCCCCTCGGCGAGCACGTCGTCGCAGGTCTTGAGCAGGAGTCCGACCGAGGCGAAGCCGCGGTTGCGAAGGAACCGGTTGCGCCGGAAGACGATCCGCTTCGAATACATCAGCGCGGCACCGGCGGCGCCGTTCTCGAAGAGGTTGTCCTCGAAGAGGTTGTCGTCGGAGAACATGTAGTGGAGTCCGTAGCGCAGGTCGCGGGCGACATTGCCCCGGATGACGCCGCGCGTGGAGGACTGGATGTAGAAGCCGTCACGCACGCGCGCGATCTCGTTCCCGGTGAGCGTGAAGCCCGCCGTGTTCCAGACGTGGATCCCGCTCCCCTTCTCGCCCGGGTCCTTCCCCGGGATCCCCTCGATCCGGCAGCGCTCGACCCGGGAGTCGTCGGCCTCGCGCAGGTAGACGCCGAAGAGCGACCGCGTGATTCGGCAGTCCCGGACCGTGACCCGCCGCGCCGCCACGTGGATGCCGGAGGAGTCGCGGCCGAGATCGCCCCCGTCCCGGCCGTCGATGTCGAAGCCCTCGATCATGACGCCGTCGGCGCGGACGCGCACGACGCTCCCGTTCCCGGAGCCCACCAGTCGTGGCCGCCCGCGTCCGATCAGGTGAAGCGGCTTGTCGACGACCAGGTCGCCCGGATAGGCGCCGGCCGAGACCTCGATCACGGCTCCCGGCGCCGCCGCGTCCACCCGCGCCTGGAGCGGCGAGGCCCGGGCGGCCGGGGTCCGGACGTCCCCGCCGGAGAGCGTCACCAGAAGAACCAGGGCCCGGATCATCCCGCCACGAGGGAATCGGCCTTGTCGGCTGCCGCGGCCTCTCGCCACGCCAGAAGCGCCGCCCCGGCCAGGAACACGACGGCCGCCGCCAGCGCGTACGACCCGACGCCCGGGTAGGAGTACACCTCGAAGTTGGCGAGCGTCTTGTGTCCGAAGAGCGGCGGCATGAAGGGGGGAACCTTCACGGCCGCCGTCGGAGCCAGCTCGTGACCGTATCGGAAAAGCTTGTACCCGAAGGACCAGAGAGAGAACAGGCCGAAGTAGAGATAGAGGACGAGCAGGTCGACGACCGTGCTCAGGTTGCCGAGGGCGGCGCAGCGCAGGAGAAGCAGGCCGAGGGCCCCGACGACGAACGGAATCCACTTGAACTCCGCGAAATCCGCGGCCGCGAGATCCCGCATACCGATGTAGTGGTTCAGGACGTTGATCTCCTTGATGTCCTGCCCTCCGTGCCCCCCGTCGAGCTTGTAGCTGTAGATCGAGAGGCGCAGCCCCTCGGGGTACTGCGGCGCGAACATCGTCAGCTTCCAGAGCGGCGTCAGGTACGCCGGGAGCAGGAAGAGGGCCGCCAGGACCAGGAGACCCCGCGGGCCGAGGCCCAGCGGGGCCGCGAGAAGATGGTTGGCTCGCTCGAAGAGCGCCTTCATGGATTGTCCCGGTCGCCCGGGACTACCCCTTTCCCTTGACGATGAGGTACCCCTGCATCTCCTGGTGCAGGGCGGAGCAGAAGTTCGTGCAGTAGTACGGGAAGACGCCGGCCTTGTCCGCCTTGAACGTGACCACCTTCGTCTCCCCGGGGTCGCACACGATGTTGATGTTGTAGTCGAGCAGGCCGAAGCCGTGGAGCTCGTCGGTCGTCTGCTCGATGTTCGTCATGGCGATCTTGACCGTGTCCCCCTGGTTGACCTCGATCGCCGCCGGCGTGATCGTCGACCGCACGAGAACGACCTTGGCCAGGACATTGCCGCCGCTGCGCGTCACGCCGGCGTCCTTGACGTCCCAGATCGCCAGCGGATTCTTGTTCTCCTCCTTCGGATAGACCTCGATCGGGTGGAGCTTCTTCGCCTCGATCATCTGCGCGTAGTGAGGCTCGGGCTCCGTGAACGCGTCGTAGATCAGCTTCATCTTCTCCTCGGAGATGTCCACGAGCTGGGAGGATTCCGGCTGCGACGGGCCGACGGAAAGGTGCCGTCCGTGCGAGAGCTTGTTCAGCCCGACGAGGTACTTTCCCTTGGGCGAGACCGTGTCCCCTTCGGCGGCGCAGAGGTGTCCGATGTTGTAGGACATGGGGACCTTGTCCAGGACCTCCCAGGTCCCGAGCTTCCACTTGGCGATCGCGGAATCCAGGAAGAGCGAGGTGTAGGCGTAGCCGTCCGGTCCGAACTGCGTGTGGAGAGGCCCCAGGCCGACCGGGATCTCGGCGTCCTTGATGTCTTCGTACTTCAGGACGGGGATGCCGTCCTCGTCCCCGGTGAAGTCCTTGTTGCGGATGGCCGTCTGGACCTTCTCGAAGTTGAAGGCGGTCGTGACCCCCTGGAGCTTGCCGGACCCGATGATGTACTTGCCGTCGGGCGAGACGTCCACGCCGTGGGGAGACTTGCCGCACGGGAGGAGATAGACGACATCCGGGACCTTCTTCGGGTCGAGGACCTTGACGCCGCCGACGAGGTCCCCCTTCCCCTCTGCGAGGGCCTTCTCGGCGGCGCGCCAGTTCACCGCGGCGATGTAGTCCCGGTCGCGCTGCGACGCCGTCACCTCGAGCTTGCCGGTGGCGCGCTCGGAGTTGTAGCAGGTGAAGAAGACCCATCCGTCCGACAGCTTCTTGCCCGCGTCACCGAGGTCGTAGTCGAACGGGGGCATCAGGATCTCGAAGCCGTAGGAGATCTCGCCGCTCTTCGGGTCGATCTTCATCGCCGCCACGACGCCCTTGTACTCGGTCGCGTACTTCTCGATGGCGGCCGACGTCCCCTTCGGGATCGGGATCGAAAAACGAGTGCCCATCAGAGCGTACTCGGTGTTGGGGGTCACGAACGAGGATGCGTGGTTCCCGGAGACGTTGGCCACCGGGCCGAAGATCTGTTTCGTCTTGAAGTCGCGCAGGTCGATCCGCGCCAGCCGGCCGTTCATGTCGTTGATGAAGAGCCAGCGGCCATCGTAGTCGCCGTTGGTCTCCGACAGCGCCGGGTGGTGCGCGTCGCCCCAGGTGAGATTGCCGAGCATCTTCCGGGACTCGTCGTCGAAGCCGTAGCCCGTCCCCGGATACGGGGTGAAGACCGGGATCGTCGTCAGGTGGCGCATCGAAGGGACGCCGTAGACGTAGATCTGCCCCGAGTGCCCGCCCGAGGAGAACAGGTAGAACTCGTCGAGATCTCCCGGCGCGACGTACGTCTTCTGCGCCGCGACCGCCAGGTCCGACGCGCCGACCGGCGCCTTCCTGCTCCCCTTCGGGGCCGACGGGGCGCAATAGAAGGCGATACCGGCGGCGATGCCGATCAAGATGATGAGTGCCTTTTTCATGGATACTCCTCCTTCTCCTTCACTTCAGTGCCCGCCGGATTCCTTGCGGTCCGGCTGCTGCTTCTGTTTCTGGTATTCCCCGAACGCCTCGCGGAGCTTCGACACCGCCACCGCTTTCTCCTCGGGAGACAGGATGATCTGGCGCGAGAGGACGACCGCCATCGTGCCCGTGGGCGCCTTCAGGAAGTCGTCCACCGTGCGGCCGAAGCGGGACTGGACGTCCTCCACCGCCGTCGAGAGGTCCGGGCCGATCTGCGCGGGGCTCTTGACGCCGAGCGCCTGGATCGAATGGCAGACGAAGCAGCCGGTCTTGACGAACCAGGCTCCCGGCCCGTTCTTCATCCGCGCCTCGTCGGCGATCTCCTCGGGCGTCTGCGGGTCCGTGTGCGGAGTGCCGGGGCGGTAGTCGGCGGGCAGGGGCGCCTTGCGCCAGGAGAGAGCGAGCATCGCGAGCGACTGCGCTTCCTTGGTCGACAGGTGGAAGTTGGGCATGACGGTCTCTTCCACCAGGGCCCGCGGGTCCTTGAAGTGGGCGACGTGCCAGGCGAACGTCGTCTTCTGGCCGGAGAGATGGCTGTAGTCGTACTGCTCGGCCGCCTTGTCGCCGACGTAGGTCAGGTCCGGCCCGATCGTGCCGCCGCGCCCGTTGACGACGTGGCAGGCGCGGCACCCCTTGTCCCGGACGATCTTCTTGGCCAGGTTGATGAAGTCGGCGCCCGGCGTCTCGCGGTCGTAGCGGTGACAGGTGTTGCAGTTCATCTGGATGAGGGCCTTCTTGTTTTCCGCGATCGTGTACGCCTCGCCGAGGGCGGATCCGAGGAGTGGCTCCTCCCAGTGCTCGACCGGGCCGTGCGCCTCCTCGGCATCCACCGCGTAGCCCTGTCCGCCGTGGCACGCCGTGCAGCCGAAGCGCTCGAGGGGATGGTTCTTCAGCGGCGCGGCCGGGTGCGAGCGGTACGGCTCCTCGGCCGCCTCGAAGCCCTTCCAGTAAACCGCCTGGTGGCAGGTCACGCACCGGTCGGCGCGGCGCAGGTCCGGCACCCAGATCTGCTGGACGCCGGAGGTCACCGTCGCGGCCTTCTCGGCGCCGTACTTCTCCGCGACCTGGATCTTGAACGCGTACTGGTAGTAGCGCCAGTCGTGCCTGCGGTCGCTCCAGGCGAAAAGGACCGTCGAGACGATCAGGAGAACGCCGATGACGGCGAGGACCGGCCGGTCCTTCTTCGGATAGGGGGAATCGGTGCGCTTTTCCATCTCAGATCCTCCCCGGCAGCTCCGGCCATGGCTGCCACGGCCAGTAGAAGTGCCAGTAGGGGCCGCGCAGGAAAGTTCCGACCACGGTCAGGGCGACGACGGCCAGGACAAGGACCAGGAAGACGGCGTTCTGCGCCCTGCGGCTCCTCGGGAACCAGAGGCCGGCCGCGGCGGCGGGGCTCCGGTCCAGCCACGGCCAGAGGGTCAGCAGCAGGACGAGAGCTCCCGGCAGGAGCACTCCTCCCAGGAACGCGCCGTTGATAGTCAGCGAGCCGATCCGGAACGTCGTGTCGGTGACGATCTCCTGGAGCCAGAGGAAGTACCAGGGAGCCTTCGCCGGATTCGGCGTCACGAGGGCATTGGCCGGCTCCTCCAGCGGCGAGCGGAGGAAAACGGAGAGGATGCTGACGACGGCGATCGTTCCGAGCACCACGATCGCAGCCCGGCGCGTCAGGTCCGGCACGGAGTTGACGGTGGTGTCCGGGGCCTCGAGCGTCGACGCGCGGATCACGGGCGACGTCCCCCTGGCGACGCCGAGCAGCGTGTAGGTCTTGGTCTTCGAGGGCGCGGCCTCGGCCGGCTGCGGCAGAGTGGCCGCTCCGTCGGCGCGCGCGAGGCCTCCATCCTTGCGGATGCGCCACATGTGGTACAGGAAGAGTCCCGCGAGGCCGCCCGGCAGGAGCAGGACGTGGAGGACGTAGAAACGGATGAGCGTTGACTGCTCGATCGTGCGGCCGCCGATCAGGAGCTCGCGGATCTTCGGACCGATCGCGGGAATCGAGGAGGCGATGTTGGTCCCCACGGTGACCGCCCAGAAGGCGAGCTGGTCCCACGGAAGGAGATACCCCGTGAACGACAGGAAGAGCGTCGCGAGGAACATCGCGACGCCGAGCACCCAGTTCCATTCCCGCTTCTGGCCGCCGCCCGCGCCGTTCTTGTAGGCGCCGGTCACGAACACGCGAGCCATGTGGAGGAACACGACGGCGACCATCAGGTGCGCCGAGATGCGGTGCACCGCGCGGATCCAGAAGCCGAACGTGATGACGTACTCGATGTCCTTGACCGACGCGTAGGCGCGCTCGACCGAGGGGATGTAGAGAAAGAGGAGCGGCAGCCCCGATACCGTCAGGAGGAGCAGGAGCGCGGCCGAGACGGTCCCGAGCCAGAACGAGTAGCTCCAGGAGAGAGACGGCTTGTAGCTCTTGGCCGGGAACCAGTGGAGCAGGAAGTTCGAGACGACCGCGTCTCCCGATTCCCGGTCGGAGGCGGGGCGCAGACTCCAGAAGCGCTTCGGACGAACACCCGGCGCCGTCGCGGGTTGACTCATGCACTCTCCTTCACACGAGACTCAGGCGGAAGTTGCGATCCACCGCGCGGGCCAGGTCCACGACGAGCTGCCCGTCCTCGGGGGCGACCGAGAGGTGGTACCAGGCGAGCGGTTTCGGGGCCGGTCCCGAGACGTTCGTCCCGTCGCCGTTGTACTTCGAACCGTGGCAGGGGCAGAGAAACCGGTGCGTCAGGCGCAGCGGCTGCCCCTCGACTGTCCGGGTCTCCGGCTGCGACAACGCCTCCGCGCGCACCGTGCACCCCAGGTGCGTGCAGACGGCCGACACGGCGTGAAAGACGTTGCCCTCGCGGAAGACGAAGAGGCGCTGATCGGGGAGGAACTTCATCCCGTCGGGGAAGTCGCCGGGCATCCCGACCTTGACCGTCGTCGGCGCGTCGTAGGAGACGTTGGGGACGAGCGACCGCAGCGACGCCACCGCCTGGCCCGCCAGGGCGGCGATGCCGCCTCCGATCCCGAGCTTGACGAGCAACTCCCGCCGGTTCGCCTTCGGTTTGTCTTCCATGTTCTTCCCTTCAGTTCGAAGCCGGGGCCGCGGCCGCGGCGAAGCGCTCCGTGATCGAGAACTTCTCCATCGTCATGGCGTCGGTCGGGCAGCGGATCGCGCAGAGCCCGCAGCGGATGCACCGCTCGTCGTCCTTCACCATCGCCGAGAGGGGCAGTCCGTTCCCCTCCGCCCGCGCGGCCAGCTCCCGCCGCTCCTCTTCCGGCAGATCGAGATCCTCGAACGGGACGATCGCCAGGCAGTACTCGGGACAGATGTCCACGCACCGGCTGCAGAGGACGCACTTCTCCGGGTCGTAGATTGTCTGGACGTGGCAGATCAGGCAGCGGGCGGCCTGCCGCCGGGCTTCTTCTTCGCCGTAGCCCGTCTCGACCTCGGCGATCCCCGTGCGGCGCCCGACGTCGAGCGTCGGGGGCGCCTCCCGGTCGAAGACCTCGAAGCCGGCGATCATCCGGTAGAGCGCCGTCGGAATCTTCTCGATCGAGAGCCGCGCCGAGACGGTCGCGGCCTCTCCCGAGAGGTAGCGGTGCATCGAGCGCGCCGCCCGTTTGCCGTTGGCCACCGCCTCGATCAGGCTCCGCGGCCCGAAGGCGACGTCGCCGCCGGCGTAGACGCCGGGCGCGGAGGTCGCGAGCGTCTCGGGGTCCACGCGGATCGTCCCTCCGGGAGTCAGGGCGACGCCATCCTCGGATCTCAGGAAGCCGAGGTCCGCGCTCTGCCCGATGGCCAGGATGCATCCGTCCGCCGCGAGCGTCGTGACCTCGTTTTCGTCGTAGGCGGGGGCAAAGCGCCCGTTCTCGTCGAAAACAGAGAGGACGCGCTTCAACTCGATCGCCGACAGCCGCCCGTTTCCCAGGAAGGCCTTCGGCCCGAGGCGGGTCGCAAACGAGACTCCTTCTTTCTTCGCCTGCTCGAACTCCTCGTGTCCCTGCGTCGTCTTCAAGACGGGCATCTCGTCGAACGTCTCGAGGGAGACGATCGTCACCTCGCTCGCCCCGCCGCGAAGGGCCGCGCGGGCGGAATCGAACGCTTCGTTCAGGCGCGCGTCGGCTTCCGGCTGGAGAGGGGTCGCCTCCTCCTCGCGCGTGACGCGCAGCGCCGTGCGCGCTGCGTCGAAGGCGACGAAGCCGCCGCCGATGACGACGACCCGCCGCCCGAGGTCCATGCGGTAGCCGCGGTTGACGTTCAGGAGGTAGTCCACGGCCTTGACGACGCCGTCCAGGTCCACGCCCGGCACCCGCAGGTCCCGCCCCCTCGAGACACCGACGGAGAGGAAGACGGACTCATACCCGTCGGCGCGCAGGTCCTTCAATCCGAAGCCCTCGGCGAGCGGGTGGCCGAGACGGATGTCCACGCCGAGCCCGGCGATCCGATCGATCTCGGAGCGGATGAGCGTCCTGGAGAGGCGGTACTCGGGGATGCCGAAGCGCATCATGCCTCCCGGCTCCTCGGCCGCCTCGAAGACGGTCACGGAATAGCCGAGCAGCGCGAGGTCGTGCGCGGCGGACAAGCCGGCCGGTCCCGCGCCGATTACGGCGACTCTCCGTTTCGCCCCCGCTCCGGCGCCGGTGGCCGCCGAGACCGGATGGACGGGCAAGTGCCCGGCATAACGGTTCCCCTCGGAGACGAGCTCCTGCCGCAGCCGGTCCTGCGTGTCGGGATGGACCGACTCGACGCCGAACTTCTCGGTGACGAAGCGCTTCAGGGCGCGGATCGAGATCGGCGCGTCGATCGAACCGCGGCGGCACGCGTCCTCGCACGGCGCGGCGCAGACGCGCCCGCAGACCGAGGCGAAGGGATTGGGCGCGCGGGCGACGAGATACGCCTCCTCGTCCCGCTCCTCCGCGATGAGCTGCACGTAACGGCCCGCGTCGGTCGCGACCGGGCAGCCCATCTGGCACTTGACCTGCGCCTTCCAGTGGGAGAGATCCGGAAAACGGACGGCTATTCCCATCGGTTCGAGCCGAAGCATTGGACGGCGAGTTGCCGGAGACCTATGACGAGGATCATCCGGCGGCGGGAATTCCCCTTTCTCTTCACGCAGCGGGCGCGGGACGCCCGAATCTCACAACCCGGGAAGGCCCTCCGCCAGATGCGGACGGATCATTCCGAGAGTGAGGGGCCCCGCGGATTCGCGCGCCCGGTCACCCCCGCGGCCTCGCCGCGAAGTCGCCGAAAAGAAAGCGGGCCGGCCGCCCGGCGATCTCGTGTCGCCCGTTACGGCCGGCCTCGCGCTGAGGGAGCGCCGGGTTCGCGGTCAGGTTTTGGCGAACACCGAAAGAAGCGGCTCGCGGCCCGAGGCGAGAGAGCGGCCAGATTCTCTCCGGGACTCGGGGGGAGCGGGACGCGGACCCGGATCGGAGAAGAGACGAGCCGACTGCCGTGTCGCAAAAGCGCCGAGACCTCTGAACGTCGTCATCGATCTCATGTTCGGAAGGCTTCCCTTCTCCTTGACTCCGCGTCCAGCATACGCTTTCGGCTCGCCGATTCCAGATCCAAACACATCAGCGCCGGTCAGCGCACCGGCAGAGTCGAAACGAACGCCGGCGGCCGCGGCTTCGCCGGGCGCGCGGGGGGATTCGGCGCTCGCGCCTTCATCGTCCGCAGGAGGTTGAAGGTGAAGAGAAGGATCGCCAGGACCACCGGGACTCCCATCCAGGAGCCGATCCGGTAGAAGACCGGCGCGAACGCGGCGGGATACTGCAGCAGGCGCATGCCGGCGCCGGCGAGGAGCAGCGCGTACGTCGCGTGCGCCAGGCGGGGCGACCAGAGCGGCTTCCCGGAGAAGACCGGAAGGATGCGCAGGCTCATCCCGACGATCAAGAGCGTCAGAAAGCCGACGGAGAACAGGTGCCGCGCCGCGTCGGACCACCAGAGGTTTTGAGCGGGGATCGCCGTCGCCCGCGAGAGCGCGATCGCCGCGAGCTCGAGCAGGGCCCAGAGCGCCAGGCAGCCGAACGCGCACCGGATCGCGACGGTCGGAGATCCCGGGCCGCGCAGCGCCGGGAACGCCGCCCGCCTCCAGAGGAATCCGTTTCCCGCCAGATACACCAATGACGAGAGCGCCGCGAGCCCGAGGCCCGCGTCGCGCAGGAGAAGCGCCGGCCGCAAGGAAAGCCACGGCAGATAGGAGACGAGGAAGACCGGTACGGCGCCGATCTGCAGGAGGAGAGTCGCCTGCGGCGTTCCGCGCCGAGCCGGGCCGACGCCGAGGAACATCGAGACCACCCGGTTGCCGAAGCCGTAGATCCAGGCGAGCAGAAATCCGTAGAGCGCCGCGAAATAGAAAGGCTCGGTCAACGAGACGGGCGCCGCCGTCTCGACGTGCCCCGCCAGCCAGACACCCTGCGCGCCGACGAACACGACGGCGGCCAGGAAGAAGACCGTCCCCCACGCGACGAACCGGAGGATCGGGTCGCCGGGATCGTACTTGCCGCTTCGCACACGGGCGAGCAGCCCGAAAACGAAGCGGGCGAAGAGAAACACGGCGGCGACTTCGAGACCGGCGGAGACGAGCGAAAGCAGGCGTCCGATCGGATAGAACCCGAGCGGCTGACCGATGTTGCGGGCGATCACGCCGGTGAACATCAGCCAGAAGGCGGGCCGGGCGGACCGGGCGCGCACGGCGCCGATTCCGAGGATCCGCGGCAACGCGTGGTACGCGATCCCCATGAGGAAGAGCGCCGCGAACCCGAGGATCTGCGCGTGGCCGTGGATCTGCCGGTGCGAGATCGGGACCTCGGCGCCGGCGGCGATCCGGAGCAGGTTGATCATGCCGGTCGTCGCGCCCAGGGTCAGCGTCAGGACGAGAGAGCCCAGGATGAAGTGCGGCGAGAACGGCGCGGCGGCGGACCGGGGCGGCGCCGGCGCCGCGGCCGCGTCGGCGATCGCGGCTTCGCGCAGGTCGGAGAGAAACTCCTCGAGCGGCAGGCGGTGGACCGTCGCGAACCAGGCCAGCGGCTCGTCGGGGCCCTCCTCTCCCCCGCAGTCCCCGAGCCCGTAGCGGGTCAAGACGGGGATCGTCGCCGGGAACCTCCGCCGGGCCTCGCGCACCGACATCGTGGGCGGAAGGAGGTTCTGCGCCTCCGCGACGCGGTGGGCCGACTCGAGATCGAACAGGACCTCGGCGAGGGGAACCGACCTGGCCGCGCAGGCCTGCTCGAGCGGATGCTCGCCTCCGCAGCAGGTATCCACTCCATGCGCCGCGAGGACGGAACGCACATCCGGAAAACGCGCCAGGATGTCCTTGACCGGCCACTTCGGATCGAAAACGGGGCTGTTCATGCCGGAAAGATGAAGCGAACGAAAGCCGCCGTCCATGACGGCCGTCATGCGGCGCTACTTTGGACCCTGGACCCTGGACCTTGGACTCGTCTTCTCCCGCTGCCTCTCCAGCTCGATCCGGTGATAATCGGCGAGCGCCTTGCGGACGATCTTCTGGAGGTTCTTCACGCGTCTCGCGGACCGCACCCGCTCCCGCTCGGCCATGTCGGACCGGCGGCGGCGCACCGCCTCCCGCCAGAGCAGATCCACGGTGCGCCGCCAGCGCGCGTCGAGGAGCGCCGCCGTCAGGTCCAGAGCGTCCGCCATGAACGCCTGTCAGTCTCCGGCCGCCGGGGGGTCGGTCTCCTGATGCAACTGCATCATAGAGGCAGGCTCCGGGAGAACCTATTCTGCCGGCGACAAGGAGAACCCGATGCCCTCTCTTCCCCGCCGCCTCGGCGTCTCGCTCCTCATCCTCGGGGCTCCCCTGTGCGCCGCCCTCGCGCTCGAGCGCGCCGCTTCGAGCCGCTCCGCGGAGCCGATCCGCTTCTTCGACGCCCCCTCGCAGGCGGCCGAGTTCATCGGCTACAACCGGTCGATCACGCTGACACCGGAGCAGCGAAAGCTCCGCGACAAGGCCCTCGCGGCCCTGCCCGCCGCCTGCTGCGACAAGTTCTCGCAGGCGACCTGCTGCTGCCCCTGCAACCTGGCCAAGACGGTCTGGGGGCTCTCCAATTACCTGATCGCCCGCCGGCATGCGAACGCCGCCGAGGTCCAGGCGGCCGCCCGCGGCTGGCTGAAGTTCGTCAACCCGAAGGGCTTCACGGGGGACATCTGCGACGCGGCCGGAGGCTGCGGCCGCTCGTTCGCGGGCGACGGTTGCGGCGGGATGGACGAGAGGAACCTGCTCGCGGCGAGATAGGCCTCTCCCCCCGGTTTCCCGCCGTCTCATCTGATTCAAATGGATCATGGAAACAGCCTTCGCGCCGGGACTACAGTGCCGGCAGGCACGGAGGTGCAGCATGGTCACACTCGCTTTCGTCGTCGGGATCCTCTTCGTCCTGTCGTTCGTTCCGGCCCTTTACTTCATCCTCAGGTCCTACCGGCGTTACCGGGGGGCGCGCGTCGTCACGTGCCCGGAGACGAAGAAGCCGGTCGCCGTTGAATTGAAAGCCGCCAAGGCGGCCCTCAGCGGCGCCTTCGATGATCCGCAGCTGCGCCTCTCCTCCTGCTCCCGCTGGCCGGAACGCGGGGACTGCGGCCAGGAGTGCGTGGCGCAGATCGAGTCGTCTCCCGACGGCTGCCTGGTCCGGGAGCGGCTCGCGGCCTGGTTTCGGGACACCCGTTGCGCTCTCTGCGGCCGGGGGATCAGCGAGATCCGCTGGACGGACCGCAAGCCGGGTTTCCTCACGCCCGAACTGAGGACGCTCGATTGGAGCGAGATCGTTCCCGAAGATCTCCCCGCGATCCTCCTCACGCACAAGCCGATCTGTTGGAACTGCCAGGTCGCCGAGAGCTTCCTTCGCCGCTATCCCGATCGCGTCGTGAAGGACCCTCGACCGGCCCCCGTCGAGTCCGAGAAGCGCGCGAACGCGGCTCCGTGACCTCGGAGGCGGAAACCTGGCCTCGCGGCCATGCGATCGCGAGGCTGCGCGAGGCCCTCCTCAAGCTGACCGACGACGAACACTCCCTCTGCCAGGTCGCGGGCGATCGCGGCATCTTCTGCCACGGGTTCCGCCGGTGGAACGCCCGGGAGTTTGACGACCGGTGGAGGAACGCCATCGGAAGGAGCACGCACCTCTCCCGGGCGCAGATGGAAGAGTTCGCCAACCTCTGGCAGCTCGCCGAGCAGATCCGCCACGGCGTCACGCTCGCCTGCGACGCCCGGGTCGCCGAGCGAGGGACCTGCCGGGGCTGGGACGAGTTCTCCAACGCCGACCTCTCCCGCTTCTGCAGCGACATCCTCGGCAAGAGCATCGAAGTCGTCGAATAGCCGGACCCCCGGATTGGAATCGCATAAGAAAAGCGGCCGGCGAAAGGCCGGCCGCGGAAAGCGTGCCGCCCGTGCGCGGGGCGGCATCCGGGGATGAGACCTTCAGGACACCTTCACCTCGATGGTCTTCGGCAGCGGCCTGGCGAGTTTGGGCAGATGGAGCTGCAGCAGACCGTCCTTGTACTCGGCGGCGATCTTGGTCTCATCCGCGTCCATCGGGAGGGCGAACGTCCGCACGAAAGTGCCGTACGCGCGCTCGATCCGATGGAACTTCTTTCCCTTCTCCTCCTTCTCGAGCTTGCGCTCCCCGGTGATCATGAGCACGCCCTCGGAGACGGTCACCGAGACGTCTTCCTTCTTGACCTCGGGAATCTCCACCTTCAGGAGGTACTCCTTCTCGGTCTCCTGGATGTCCACCGCCGGCGTGAAGTCGGCGACTTTCAGCGACTCCTTGATCTCGAAGGGGCGGGTCCAGGTGCCGAAGAGCTTCCCGAGACGCTCGGACATCTCTTCCATCTCCCGGTAGAACGGCGTCTCGAAACGGGTGAAAAGAGGGACGTTGGGCTCGCGACGAATCAGGTTCATGAATCCTCCTTTCGCAACGGAGGAACTCTGTCACCCGGCTCGCCCCCGTGTCATGACCCGATTGGATCAATTTTCGCCCAGGGCCTCCGAAGAGGCTGGAAGAGCGCCGTTTCCTCCTCTCTCGGCGTTTCCCCGCCCGTTGCCCGACCTGATGCAATTGCATCACGGGCCCGACGGGGCGCCGGCCGTAGCCTCTCCCCCGATGGCCGGACTCCTTTCCAAGACTTGCGGCGCCGGGCCGGCCGTAAGCCGGGGCGCCGGGAAGTGAGAATGATGAACACGCATCATGGGGCAAACCGCGCCTTCCTTTCGAATATCCCACGTCGGTTCCCAAAGCAATGACGGAGGCGAGTCGATGAACGAAAACCCGTTGAAACGAGCGACGCGGCCAGCCGCGTCTCTTCCCGATGCGCCGGCGGCCTTGTGCGCCGCTTGCGCCATTGATGGTGGTATTGCGTCCCGCGAGGACGCTATGGAGGTCGGCGTATGTTGAGGCGTGGCATTGCCCTGGCGATCACCGCTGGCTCTCTCGTCCTGACGAGCGGCCAGCCGACAGCGACGCGGGTCGTCGCACCGCGGGGAGGCGACGGCGGGCCGCCGCAGCACTCCCTCTACACGGCCACCTCGAAGGAGTACTACCTCACGCAGGACCAGTTCGACTTCGCGCGCCCCGGCTACCACATCATGGTCAACAGCGTGACGATCGGCGCCGACCGCAAGCCGGTCGTGGACGTCACCCTGACCGACGACCTCGGCGCGCCGGTCGACCGGCGCGGTATCCAGACTCCGGGCGCCTGCTCGGCGAGCTTCGTCCTGTCCTGGTACGACCCGGCCACGCGCAACTACACCTCCTATGCCACCCGCACCGTGACGGCGGCTCCCCCCGCGCCGCCGGACAGGATCGGGAAGACGGCCGTCCAGGCCACGGGCCTCTCCGGAACCGTGGTGGACCTGGAGACCGGGCACTTCAAGTACAACGCTTCGACCGTCCTTCCCGCGGGCTTCGACCAGACCAGGACGCATACGCTGGGCGTCTACGGCACGCGCACGATGCCCGCCGACCTTCCCGGGCTGGGCGGAAAGTCCTACGTCTCCAACACCGAGTTCGACTTCCGGCCCGACGGCCTGGCGATCATCGACAAGTGGGACCAGATCTCGACAGCCAACGCCTGCAACCAGTGCCACTCTCCTCTCGCCTTGCACGGCGGATCCCGCCAGGACGTGAAGCTCTGCGTCCTCTGTCATTCGCCGCAAACAAGCGACCCGGATACCGGCAACACGGTGGACATGAAGGTCTTCATCCACAAGATCCACAGGGGATCGAGCCTGCCGAGCGTGCAGGCGGGAACTCCCTACGAGATCATCGGGTTCGGCCAGTCCGTCAACGACTACTCGGACGTCGTCTTGCCGCAGGACATCCGCAACTGCGCCAACTGTCACGAGGGCCGCGTCGCGACCGCGAAGCCGACGCAATCGGATACCTGGTACACGAAGCCGTCCCGCGCCGCCTGCGGCTCCTGCCATGACGACATTAACTTCGAGACCGGCGCCAACCACGCGGGGGGCGCTCAGGCCGACGACACCCAGTGCGCCTCGTGCCACGTCCCGCAGGGCGACAAGGAGTGGGACGCCGGGATCAAGACCGCGCACACGGTCCCGTACCGCTCCACCCAGTTGAAAGGCCTGAACGCCGCGATCCTCGGCGTCACCAACGTCGGGCCGGGCAAGAAGCCGACGGTCACGTTCAAGCTGACCAACGGCGACGGCTCGATCGTGGATCCGAAGGCCATCGGCACCAGCGCCAGCCTGAGCCTCCTGCTGGCCGGCCCGACGACCGACTACGGCGCCGGCAAGGCGGCCCCGGCGCAGCCGATCAGCGAGAGCGCGGTCAACGCGTCCTTCAACGGCAGCATCGCCACCTACACCTTCACCAACGCCATTCCCGCCACAGCCACCGGCACCTGGGCGGTCTCGGTCCAGACGCGGCGGACGATCACGTTCAACCCGGCGCCGAGGAACGGCCCGGCGACCTACAACGAGGGGGCGGTGAACCCGGTCACCTACATCGCCGTGACCGACGGCGTGGCCGTCCCGCGGCGTACCGTGGTCTCCCTGGCCACCTGCGACAAGTGCCACGACCAGCTGGCCAACACCTTCTCGCACGGCGGCCAGCGCATCGCGATCGAGTTCTGCGTCTTCTGCCACAACCCCAACGCGGACGACGGGGGTCGGCGTCCGGCCTCCGCGGGCGCTCCGGAGTCGATCAACTTCAAGCGGATGATCCACCGCATCCACACAGGCGAGAACCTGACTCAGGACTACTCGATCTTCGGCTTCAGCGGCGCCGCGTCCTTCAACGACGTCGCCTATCCAGGGAACACCCAGAACTGCCTGCAGTGCCATACGGCGACCTCGACGTACAGCCTGCCTCTCAACCCGGGGACGATTCCCACGATCACGATGCGCGACTACTTCTCGCCGCAGGGCCCGGCCACAGCCGCGTGTCTCGGCTGCCACGACAACATCGACGCCGCCGCGCACGCGTATCTGAACACCGTGACCTCCCCCTTCTTCGGGGAAGCCTGCGCGTCCTGCCACGGCGTCGGCAAGGACTGGGACGTCGTCAAGGTCCACGCCCAGTAAAGGAGTTTCCGTCCCCGGGGCGGCCGTTCGCGCGGCCGTCCCGGGGGCTCTCCAGACGAAGGGAAGGGATCCAATGTCGATGAAACCTTGGGCTCTCGGCGGAATCGGCGCCCTGGTCCTCGCCGGGCTCTCCGCCGGCCCGGCCCTCGCGCGACAGGCGGCGCCCGAACCGACACCCGCCGCCAAGGCCGCGAAAACCGATGCCCCGGTCTGCGCCGACTGCCACGACCAGGCCAAGACGTTTGCCGGAAATCCCCACACGCGCATCCCGGGCGTCGCCTGGGGCAAGGCGGGCTCCGGCAGCGCGGCCTGCAACTCCTGCCACGGCCCGGGCGTCAAGCACATGGAATCGAGCGGCGAGGACAAGTCGGACATCCGCGTGTTCCACGGGCGCCAGGGGGCGGAGTTCTGCGTCAGCTGCCACACGAGCAACAAGGAGCACGCCTCCTTCCAGACGGGAGTTCATGCCTCCACGGAGACCGTGAACTGCCTCTCCTGCCATTCCGTCCATTCCTCGGAGGCGAAGACGCCGCACCTGCTCGTGAAGAAGCCGTCGGAGCTCTGCGCCTCCTGCCACCCCTCGCAGATGGCCTCGTTCCGCGACAAGCCGTTCGCTCACCGCCTCGGCCGGGGCGGGATGGAGTGCACGTCCTGCCACGACCCGCACGGACGCGCGCTCCAGAAGGCCCTGAAGCTGACCCGCGTCGGGGAGATGCCCTGTCTCGAGTGCCACGCCGAGAAGCGGGGACCCTTCGTCTTCGAGCACGTCAACGGCGTCGTCGGCACCTGCACGACGTGCCACGAGCCGCACGGCTCTTCCAACAACAAGCGGTTGATCCGGGCCCGCGTGGACCGTCTCTGCATCGAGTGCCACTCGACGCTCACGACGGCGACGCTCGGCTCGCAGCCGCCGTCGGTCCACAACCTGACGCTGCCTCGCTGGCAGAACTGCACGACCTGTCACGTCGCGGTGCACGGATCCAACGTGTCGCCGCACTTGTTCAAGTAGGAGCCGCCGATGAGAACGACAAGACGCCTTCTCCCGCTGGCTCTCCTCCTCTTCTCCGCCGCAGGGATGGCGGCCGCTCAGACCGTCCCCCTGGAAGTCACCTTCGGATACCGATTCCTGAAGCTCGACGGGAACAGCGACGAATACCGCACGCAGATCAACGAGCGGGAGGGACTGATCCTCCGCAACGTGACGTTCGCGACGTCGGACTTCGACGGGAAGGCGGGTTTCGTGGACCACTTCCGCTTCGACGCTTCCGATCTCGGGGCGGGGCCCGCGGGATCGCTGCGCCTGGAGGCGGGCCGCGCCGGGATCTACAACCTTCACTTCTCCTACCGGCGCGCCGAGGTCTTCAGCGCGCTGCAGGACTTCGCCAATCCGCTCTTCCCCGCGGTCATCCCAGGAGAGCACACGATCAATCGGGTCCGCAATCTGTTCGACGCCGAGATCGAGCTGCTCCCGGGCCGCATCGTCACGCCGATCCTCGGATACACCCGCAACACCTACACGGGGCCCGGGCGGACGACCACGTTCGTCGGCCAGGACGAGTTCCGGCTGGCCTCCGATCTGGATGACGTCGACCAGGAGGTCCGGGCGGGCGTGGCGTTCGACGCCGGGCCCGTCACCGGGCGCTTCGTGCAGGGGTGGCGCCAGTTCCGCGAGAGCGAGAAGCTCACCCTCGCCCCCGGCGAGAGGAACGGGAACAACCCCGGCCCGGTGCTCGGCGTTCCGGTGAACCTCTCCGACTTCAACCGCACGAGCTCGACGAAGACCAACACGCCCTCGACCTTCGCGCTCCTCACCGGGCGCCTGGGCCCGCGCGTGAAGCTCATCGGCTCCTATCAGCGCGCGAGCGCCGAGGCCGACACCAACGAGGCCGAGGGGCTGACGGGCAACCTCATCTCGTTCGAGATCAGCCGGTTCTTCGCGGGCCTCTCCGAGACCGCCTCGACGAAGTCCAAGGCGACGTTCTGGCGCGGCAGCGGCCGGGCGGAGTTCGCGATCACCGACGCCGTCGACCTGACGGTCGGGTACTCGCGCCGCCACCGCTACCTCGACGGCTTCGCCCTCGTCTCGGATCTCTACATGAACACCGTCACATTCGCGGGCCTGGACCCGCCGGATGTCCTGGTCCTCCTGCAGGCGCAGAACGCCATGGACCGCACCGACGACGTCTTCGACGTGGCGCTGTCCGCCCGCGGGCTGGGGCCCTTGGCCCTGCGCGCCGGTTGGTCGGAGACGACGCAGGACGTGACCGTGACGCCGGACCTCTCGGAGATCGTCGTCGCGGGCGATCAGGGAGGCCGCTTCGGGCGCCGCATCGACGCGTTCACCGGCGGCGCGACCTACAGCCGCGCGGGATTCACGTTCGGCGCCGACTACCAGCGCGACCGCGCGTCGAGCCCGATCGTCCGCACGGACTTCATCGACCGCGACCGCTACCGCCTGCGCCTCGCCTGGACTTCGGGCGACCTGCTCCACGTCGCCTTGAACGGCACGCAGACCGACTCCTCCAACGACCGGCCCGGCATCGGCTACGACGGGCGCCTGCGGGAATACGGAGGCGATCTCGAGATCACCCCGCTCAAGCCGCTCCACCTGCGCTTTTCCGCCGGGAAGTACCAGGCCGACAGCACGATCCCGTACAGGCTTCCCGAGACCTTCGACACGGCCGTCTCGGCTCACCGCGAGCGGGGCCTCTCCCTGGAGGGAGGGATCGGCCTCGTGTTCCCGTACCTGACCGTGGACGGCTCCTACCTGCGCTTCGTGAACAAGGGCTCCTACCCCTTCACCATCGACCGCGCCCGCGTGAGCGGCGACATCCCCGTCAACGAGAGCCTCGGCTTCGTGGCCGAATGGACGCGCGACAAGTACAATGACGTCGCCCAGAACACGGGCAACCTCGGCAAGTTCGACGCGAACCGGTACGGCTTCTACGTCCGGTGGCGGCAGTAGCGAGGTCCCGGAGGAGAGCCATGAAAAAAGCGACCACCCCCGGAAGAAGCCTTGCCGTTGCCCCGAGGTCGCTCGGAGCCGCGGCCGTCCTCCTGGCCTGGGCGGCCGGAATGCTCGTCGGCGGCACCTCCACGGCGACCCTTCCGATCAGCAAGAAGGCGAAGGAGCTCGGATTCAAGGTCGAGAACTGCCAGTACTGCCACATCGAGAAGCTTCCCAAGAAAGGCGCTTCCGCGCCCAACGAACGGGGCGCCTGGCTCCGCGCCGAGAAGGAGAAGCGCCAGGCCAAGGAAGTCGATCCGGCGTGGTTGAAGGACTACCCGGGAGACAAGAAGAAGTAAGCTTGGCGAACGGACTCCAGGCCAGGAGCCCGTGAAACAGGAGGAAGCTTTCATGAAGAAAACGGGATCGGGTCTCGGTCTTGCGATCGTCCTTCTCGTCTGGTGCGGCGGCATGCTCCTCTCCGGGGTCTCCTCGGCGACGCTCGACATCCAGAAGAAGGCGAAGGCGGCGGGCTTCCCGGCGACCAACTGCATGTACTGCCACAACGAGAAGCTCCCGAAGAAAGGCGCCGTGACCCACAACGAACGGGGCAAATGGCTCATGGCCGAAAAGGACAAGAGGAAGGCGAAGGAAGTGGACCCGGCGTGGTTGAAGGACTACGCGGGCGACAAGAAGTAAGGCGATTCTTCAAGATGGAGGGTATTCCATGAGGAAGACAAGCTGGCGCCTGGGACTCGGCGCGGTCCTTCTCGCGTGGAGCGGCTGGATGCTCTTCTCGGACACCTCTTCGGGCACGATGGCGCTGCAGAAGAAGGCGAAGGAAGCGGGCTTCGCGGTCGAGAACTGCATGTATTGCCACAACGAGAAGCTCCCCAAGAAGGGCGCCGTCACCAACAACGACCGCGGGAAGTGGCTGGTCACGGAGAAGGAAAAGCGCAACGCCAAGGAAGTGGACGTCGCCTGGCTGAAGGAATACCCCGGCGACAAGAAGTAGCTCCGGGTTCCCCGGGACTCTCCTCCGGGCAAACGCGGCCTGAGGGGGGGATGGCGGCGGGGGGTCGGCGGCCTGGTGTGTCGGCCACGCTCCCCCCCGGCGCCTCTTCGAAGGAAGCGTTTCGATGAAGCTCACGCCCCTCGTCATTGGGATAGCCCTGTTCGCGTTCGGTTCCAGTCTGAACGCGGCGAAACCGGCCAACGCGCCGGCCAATGACGACTGCCTGACCTGCCATTCGGACAAGGACGCGAAGGGTTTCGGCGGCCGGTCCGTCTTCGTCGCGAAACAGAAGTTCGAATCCTCCGTCCACGGCCAGGCCGGGGTGGCCTGCGTGGACTGCCATGCGGACCTGGCGAAGACGTCGAACTTCCCCCACAAGGCGCGCCTGCGCAAGGTCGACTGCGCCTCCTGCCACGACGGGGCGGGCGCGGCGCACCCCTTTCACCCGGAAATCGCCCGGGCGGCCCGCGGAAAACAGGAACCGCAGGTCGGCTGCGCCGACTGCCACGGCACCCATGAAATCACGCCGGTCCGGGATGCGGGATTCCGCTTTGCGCCGGCCCGACAGCCCCAGGCCTGCGGAGATTGTCACTCCGAGACCAGCCAGCACTATCTCGCTTCCGAGCACGGAAAGGCCTTCACGAGCGGCGCGAGCCCCGCTCCCGGCTGCGTCACGTGCCACCGCAATCAGATCACGGCGGACTCGGGCCTCTCCCCCCTGGACCTGAAGAGGGCCCAGGAGCGCCTCTGCCTGAACTGTCATCTTTACGACGAGTCGGTCACGTCCCGCGCCACGCCCACCACGGGATTCATCGCCTCCTTCGAGCACAGCGTTCACGGCGCCGCCCTGCGGCGCGGGGACGTGCGGGCGCCCAACTGCGTGGACTGCCACGGCGCCCACGACGAGCGTCATGGATTCGATCCCTCCTCCTTCGTCAACAAGATGCAGGTCCAGCAGGTCTGCGCGCGGTGCCACGACGCTGAGAACCGCCTCTTCTCCGCCGGCGTGCACGGCGCCGCCCTGCGCAAGGGGATCAAGGACGCGCCCTCGTGCACGGATTGCCACGGCGAGCACACGATCCTCTCCCCGCGGGACCCCCAATCCCCCGTCGCCGCGGCCAACGTCTCGACCCGGGTCTGCTCGCCGTGCCACGCCTCGCTGCAGCTGACGGAGAAGTGGAACCTGCCGCGCGACCGCGCCAAGACCTTCGCCGACAGCTACCACGGCCTGGCGGCGCGCGGCGGATCGGTCGCGGTCGCCAACTGCGCGAGCTGCCACGGCGCCCACGACATCCTCCCCTCCTCGAACCCGGCCTCGCGGGTCAACAAGGCCAACCTCGCGACGACGTGCGGCGCCTCCGGATGCCATCCCCGGGCGAACGCGCGCTTCGCGGTGGGCAAGGTGCACGTCACCGGCACGGAAAAGGACTCTCCCCTGGTCTACTGGATCGCGACGATCTACGTGATCCTGATCGTGTCGGTCGTCGGCGGGATGCTCCTGCACAACCTCCTCGATTTCGTGCGCAAATCCGGGAGACAGCTGAAGATCCGGCGCGGGGAGATCGAGGAGGAGCCCTCCGGCCACGCGCTCTACCTGCGCATGACGGTCTCCGAGCGGATCCAGCACGGCGCCCTGGCGCTCTCCTTCACCCTGCTCGTCCTGACGGGCTTCATGCTGCGCTATCCCGAGGCCTGGTGGGTCCTGGCCATCCGGCGGGTCAGGCCGGGGGCCGGGGTCTTCACGGCGCGCAGCCTGATCCACCGGTTCTCGGCCGTCGTCATGGTCGCGGCCAGCGTCTACCACGCCGGCTATCTGCTCCTGACCATCCGCGGCAGGAAGCTCCTCAAGGACCTCTGGTGGCGGGGCAAGGACCTGCGCGACGCGATCGCGACGCTCAAGTACAACGCCGGCCTCTCCCGGCGGCGTCCGGAGTACGACCGCTTCAGCTACATCGAGAAAAGCGAGTACTGGGCGCTCGTCTGGGGCACGTTCGTCATGGCGGCGACCGGGATCGTCATGTGGTTCGACAACACGTTCATCCGGCTCCTCGGAAAGCTCGGCTACGACGTCAGCCGGACGATTCACTTCTGGGAGGCGTGGCTTGCCACGCTCGCGATCCTCGTCTGGCACTTCTATTTCGTGATCTTCAATCCCGACGTCTATCCGATGAACATGTCCTGGTTGAACGGAAAGTTGACCGAGCGGGAAATGGAGGAAGAGCACCCCCTGGAGCTCGAACGGCTCCTCGAGGCCCGATCGGAGGCTCCGGCAGAAGTCCCGGACTCGAGGGCCGGCAAGAGCGCTAGACTCGACGACAAACCGAAGAAGGGGGACTCTCGATGAGCCGCGTCAAGGACTGGCTCCGGCCGGCCGTTTACCTCGGGCAGAACCCGATCAGCCTGATCGGAGCGGTCCTCACGACGAGCGCCGCGATCACGATGATCGGCTTCTGGTTCTACGAGCTCGTCCAGGCCGGACCGACCCACCCGTACACCGGCATCGTCTTCTTCTTCATCCTGCCGGGCATCTTCGTGCTGGGTCTCCTGCTGATGCCCGTGGGCGGGCTCCTGCGGCGGTACCGGTTGAAGCAGCAGGGGACGCTCCCCCACGTCTATCCCACGATCGACCTGCGGCAGCCGATTCTCCAGCGCGCCTTCATCCTCGTGACCGTGATGACGTTCGTCAACGTCGCGCTCATGGGGACCGCCAGCTACAAGGCCGTCGAGCACATGGACTCCGTGGAGTTCTGCGGCCAGACGTGCCATTCCGTCATGGCTCCCGAGTTCACGGCGTACCGGAATTCCCCGCATTCCCGCGTGGCCTGCGTGGACTGCCACATCGGATCCGGCGCGCCCTGGTTCGTCCGCGCGAAGATCTCCGGGGTGCGGCAGCTCTTCGCCGTCGCGCTCAAGACCTACGACCGCCCCATCCCGTCGCCCGTCCACAACCTTCGCCCCGCGCGGGACACGTGTGAGCACTGCCACTGGCCCGAGCGGTTCACGGGCGACAAGTTCCTCGTCAAGACGAAGTACGCCGACGACGAGCAGAACACGCCCGCGACGACGGTGCTCCTCATGAAGATCGGCGGCCGGACCACCCAGGGATTGGTCGGCATCCACGGCCGCCACCTGGACAACCCGGAGCGGATCACCTACGTCTCGACCGACGGCCGGCGGCAGGTCATCCCGCGGGTGACGTACACGGACGACGACGGCAAGAAGGTCGAGTACGTCTCCGACGAGGTCAAGACGACGCCGGAGCAGCTCGCCCGGGCCGAGGTCCGCCAGATGGACTGCGTGGACTGCCACAACCGCCCGACCCATGCCTTCGAGATGCCCGAGCGCGCCGTGGACGAGGCCCTCACCGCGGGGCGCATCGACAAGCAGCTCCCGTTCGTCAAGAAGCAGGCCGTCGCCGCGCTGCGCGTCGAATACCCCGACCGCGCGACCGCATCCGAGAGGATCCCCCAGGCGATCACCGACTTCTACAAGGCGAAATACCCGCAGGTCTATCAGAACAGGCGCCCCAGCATCGAGACGGCCGCCCAGCAGGTCACGGCGATCTACCTGCGCAACGTCTTCCCCGAGATGAGGCTGACGTGGGGGACGCACCCCAACAACCTCGGCCACGACGACTTTCTCGGCTGCTTCCGCTGCCACGACGGCAAGCACAAGGCCGCCGACGGCCGCCTCATCAACGACGACTGCTCCGCCTGCCACCAGATCCTCGCGATGGAGGAGAAAGACCCGAAGGTGCTGGCCGATCTCGGTCTGAAGTGAAACGCGCCCCGAATCCCTTTCGGACGGCGCCGGCGATCCTGGCCCTGGCCCTGGCGGCCGGCCTCTCGGGTCAGCAGCCCACGCCGGCGCCGGCGCCGACGTCCGAGGACTGCGCCGCCTGCCACGAGCCCGGGGCGCGCCTGGGAAAACGCAAGAGCGGCGAGCCCCCGCCCTTCAATGCTGCGGCGCTGAAGGCGTCGCCTCACGCCTCCCTCGACTGCGTCTCCTGCCACGGCGACATCAAGGAGGTCCCTCATCCCGAGAAACTCGCTCCCGTCGAGTGCGGCTCCTGCCACGGCGACGAGCAGAAGCAATACGCCGCGAGCGTCCACGGCCGGAAGGCGGCCGTCGGCGACTCCTCCGCACCCGGCTGCAAGACGTGCCACGGCACCCACAACATCCTGCGCCCGGGGAGCCCCGGCTCGCCGACGTCCACGATGGAGATTCCGCGCTTGTGCGGCGGCTGCCACCGCGAAGGCACGACCGTCAGCCTGACGCGGCAGATCCCCCAGACCAACATTCTCGGCAACTACATGGACTCGATCCACGGAGAGGGCCTCTTCAAGAAGGGCCTGACCGTGACCGCGGTCTGCACCAGCTGCCACACGGCGCACTTCGTCCTGCCGCACACGGACCCCCGCTCCTCGATCGCCAAGCAGAACATTTCGAAAACGTGCACGCACTGCCACGGGCAGATTGAGACCGTGCACCGCAAGGTGATCCGCGGCGAGCTCTGGGAGAAGCAGCCGCACATGATCCCGGCCTGCGTGGATTGCCACTCGCCGCACAAGGTGCGGAAGGTGTTCTACACGCAGGGCATGGCCGACCAGGACTGCCTGCGCTGCCACGCCGACCCGAATCTCAAGGGCACGCACAACGGGCAGACCGTCTCGCTCTACGCGAACAAGGACGAGCTCGCGCGCTCGCGCCACGCGAAGGTCGCCTGCGTCCAGTGCCACACCGGCGGCGACCCGGCCGACTCCACGCGGGCGTGCCGCACGATCGCGCCCAAGGTCGATTGCTCGATCTGCCACGCCGAAGTCGTTGATCAGTACCGGGAGAGCCGGCACGGACAGCTCTTCGCGCAGGGCAGCCCGGACGCGCCCGCGTGCCAGGACTGCCACAGTCCGCACGGGACGCTGTCGAAGAACGACTCGGCCTCGCCGACCTTCTCTCGCAACGTGCCGGCCCTGTGCGCCAACTGTCACCGGACCGGGCAGAAGGCGGCGGTCCGGTACAGGGGCGCGCAGCGAAACATCGTCGAGAACTACCTGGAGAGCATCCATGGCAAGGGGCTCATGCAGTCGGGTCTCACCGTCACGGCCAATTGCGCCGACTGCCACACCGCCCACCGCGAGCTCGCGGCCGCCGATCCGCGATCGAGCGTGAACCGCGGCAACGTCGCCCGCACGTGCGCGAAGTGCCACCGCGGAATCTACGAGCTGTTCACCGCGAGCGTCCATTCACCGGCCGTGACCCACACCGGCAAGACGCTGCCCGTTTGCAGCGACTGTCACTCGGCCCACAGCATCCAGCGGACGGACCTCTCCAACTTCCGCCTTCACATCATGGACCAGTGCGGCCGGTGTCACGAGAAGATCGCCGAAACCTATTTCGACACCTTCCACGGAAAGGTCTCCAAGCTCGGATACCTGACGACCGCGAAGTGCTACGACTGTCACGGTTCGCACGACATCCTGCCTGTGACCGATCAGCGTTCCCGCCTCTCCCGGACGAACATCGTCAAGACCTGCGCCAAGTGCCACAGCGGATCGAACCGGCAGTTCGCGGGATATCTGACGCACGCCACCCACCACGATCCGAAGCGGTACCCGTTCCTCTTCTACACCTTCTGGGGCATGACGACGCTTCTGGTCGGGACGCTGGCGGTGGCGGGCACGCACACGGCGCTCTGGCTCAGCCGTTCCCTGGCGGAGCGCCGGCCGTCCTTCCCGGCGAGCCCCGAAGGGGGTCAGGTCTATGTCCGCCGCTTTTCCACGTACCAGCGCAATCTCCACCTGACGGTGATCACGAGTTTCCTGGGCCTGGCGCTGACCGGCATGCTGCTGAAGTTCTCCTATGCGCCGTGGGCGAAGGTCCTGGCGAGGCTCCTCGGCGGTTTCCAGGCCGCCGGCCTGATTCACCGCTTCTGCGCCGTGGCGACCTTCACTTATTTCGGCCTGCACATCTTCGACCTGTTCCGGAAGAAGAAGGCTGCCGGCCAGAGCTGGCTCAAGTTCATCTTCGGCCCGGAAAGCATGATGTTCGGACGCCGCGACTGGAAGGAGTTCGTCGGGTCAGTGAAGTGGTTCATCCGGAAAGGGCCGCGGCCGCAGTACGGCCGCTGGACGTATTGGGAGAAGTTCGACTACTTCGCCGTGTTCTGGGGCGTCGCGGTCATCGGCATGACCGGACTGATCCTGTGGTTCCCGACCGTGTTCACCCTCGTCATGCCCGGCTGGATGGTCAACGTGGCGACCACGATCCACAGCGATGAGGCGCTGCTTGCGGTCTGCTTCATCTTCAGCATTCACTTCTTCAACACCCACTTCCGCCCGGAGAAGTTCCCGATCGACACGGTGATCTTCACCGAGGGCGTGCCGCTGGAGGAGCTCAAGCACGACCGCCCGCGCGAGTACCAGCAGCTCGTGGAGAGCGGGCAACTGGAGAACCTCATCATGCCGGCGCCCTTGCCGCACATCCGCCGGAAGTGGCGGCGGTTCGGATTCACGGCGCTGGCCATCGGGCTCTCCCTGATCGTGCTGATGCTTTACGCGATGTTGTTCGTGTATCGGTAATCGAGCAGGGATTCGGCCGGGTCGCCGAGAAACTCAACGACCCCTGTTGAATTCCTGGACGCGCACAAAAGAGCCCATTGGCAAGGGAATTAGCGGTTCATCCCGTTCGAGGCTTCTTTCGCTGTAGAGAATTTCAGCACACAGGTTCCACCAGCAGACGATAGGCCACTCGTAAAGCCAATTCTTCCAACTATTTATCTCATTCACGACGGATGGCACCTCCGTTGCTCTCTAACCCGGCGGACAACACACCATGAACACCCGAGAAGGCGACGTTTTTCAGGCAGGCAGCGGGGAGAAATCGTCGCTGAAGTGCTGCTGGATGCTCGCCGGAGTCGTCGCCTACAAGCTCTGCGACCGGGGCTACGAATGCGAGAACTGCCCCTTCGACGAGGCGATGGGACGGCGGCCGCACTTCTCCTCCCTGCTCGGCGCGCCCGGGCCGTCGGACAGAGCCGCCGCCGACTCGCTCCTCTTCCACGACCGGCACGTCTGGGCGCGCGTCGAAGGCGACGGCCGGGTGACCACGGGACTGGATGACTTCGGACGGCGGCTGGCGGGGCGCGTCTACTGCGTTCAGCTTCCGACCGTCGGAACGCGGATCGCCGCGGGCGACGCGGCCTGGACGATCGTCCATCACGAAGGCGAGGTTTCCCTGGCGGCCCCGATCGCGGGCGTCGTCGAAAAGGTGAACGAGAAGCTCCGGCACAACCCCGCGCTCGTCAACCGGGATCCGTACGGCGATGGCTGGGCGGTCTCGCTCGAGCCGCTCGACCTCGCCAACGACGTCAAGCGCCTCCGCCCCGGAGCCGAGACCGCGGCGTGGATCGCGGCCGAGTCCGAGAGACTCTCCCGCCATCTCGCGCGCGCCGGCGGCTCGCACTGGACGCTGCCGGATGGAGGCCGGATGATCGAAGACCTTCACGAAGCGATCCCCTCGGACCTCCGGGCCCGAGTCCTCGACCTTTTTCTGTCCGCCAACACGAGCCGCCCGTCCGGCCACCCGGAGGCCGCGCCGGCCGGCGAGAAAGAAGAAAGAGAAGGGAGATGAACATCATGGTCGCCATATTTGTGGTTCTTTTCATCGTCCTCGCCATGACGATCGACGCTCTCATCCGCAGAAAGGCGCCGGCGTCCGTTCTGATCGCCGCCCGCCGCGAGATCCCGCTTCCGGGCGGTCTCTTCCTCGACACCGGCCACACCTGGTCGGCTCTCGAGCCGTCCGGACGGATCCGTGTCGGGGCGGACGACCTCGTGCGCGCCGCGATCGGCCACGCGGACAGGGTCGAGCTGCCCGAGCCGGGGATGGAGGTCAAGCAGGGGCAGCCGCTCTTCACGCTCGTCACGGGAAGCCGCCGCGCTGTCGTCGCGTCGCCCGTCGACGGAGTCGTGCGCTCGATCAATCCCGCGCTCGCCGAGGACGGCGGGTCGCTCGCGCGGGACCCCTACCGACGGGGATGGATCTGCGCTCTCGCCCCGAAGAACCTCAGCGCTTCCCTGCGCAGGCTGAAGGTCGCCGAGGAAGCGGTCGAGTGGCTCCGGAACGAGCGCGAGCGCTTCGACGAGTTCGCCGCCGCGCGCATCTGGCGCAACGCGGTGCCCGGGACCGCGATCGCGGACGGCGGAAAGCCGGCCGACGGGATCCTCAATCACCTCGATGACGAAGCCTGGGCGACGTTCGGCCGCGAGTTCCTCGCGCCGCGCGAAGCGGCGCCCGCCGAGTAGCGGGAAGAAGAACGAGTCAGGAGCGCAAGAGCCATGATCAGCACCAGAGAGAAAAAGGGCATCCTCCTCGACACGACGCGCTGCATCGGTTGCGGGGCCTGCGCCCTCGCGTGCAAGGAACGCAACCGGCTCCCCCGCACCTCCGAGGACGTCCTCTCGGACACTCTTTCCGACAAGACGTTCTCCGTCGTCAACCGGCGGGGGCCGCGCTACGTGCGGAAGATGTGCATGCACTGCGACGTCCCGAGCTGCGTCTCGGCCTGCCCGGTGGGCGCGTTTCAGAAGACGGCCGCCGGCCCGGTCGTGTACGACGAGAACAAGTGCATGGGCTGCCGGTACTGCATGGTCGCCTGCCCGTTCAACGTGCCCAAGTACGAGTGGGGCAAGACCCTCCCCCGGGTCCGGAAGTGCGACATGTGCGCCGACCGGATCGCGCAGGGCCTGGCCACCGCGTGCGCCGCGGCCTGCCCGACCGGAGCCACGAAATTCGGCACGCGCTCCGAGCTTCTGGCCGAGGCGCGGGCGCGCATCGCCGCGGAGCCGAACAGGTACTTCAACCACATCTACGGCGCGGAGGAAGTGGGCGGCACCTCGGTGCTCGTCATCTCCGACGCGCGTCCCGAGGAACTGGGCTTCCGCACCGACCTCGTCAACGAGCCCCCGGCCATGCTGACATGGCGGGTCCTGAACAAGATCCCGAACGTCGTGACGATCGGCGGTCTCGTTCTGGGCGGCATCTACTGGGTCACGAAACGGCGCGAAGAGGTCGCCAGGTCCGAAGGGCACGGCGGCGGCGAGCCCGGTCCCGGCAAAGAGCCCCCGAGTCCCAGGGGCGACCGCGGACCGCGCGAGAACTGAGAGGAGCACGACAATGAACCGTCTGGCCGCACTTCCGCGCTTGACCTTCTGGAGGGTCGTCCTCCTTCTCCTCTTCGCCGCCGGGCTCTACAGCACGTTCGTCCGCTTCTTCCACGGCCTCGGCGCGGCGACGAACCTGTCGGACCAGTTCCCGTGGGGCCTCTGGGTCGGCTTCGACATCCTCTGCGGTGTGGCGCTGGCCGCCGGCGGGTTCACCGTCAGCTCCATCGTCTACATCTTCCATCTCGAGCGCTTCCGGCCGATCGTCCGGCCCGCCATCCTCACGGCCTTCCTCTGGCTACATGCTCGTCATCGGCGCGCTCATGTTCGACCTCGGCCGCCCCTACCGCGTGTGGCACCCCCTGGTCATGTGGAACCCGCACTCGGTCATGTTCGAGGTCGGCTGGTGCGTGACCCTCTACTCGACCGTGCTCGCGCTGGAATTCTCCCCGATCGTCTTCGAGCGTTTCAAGATGAAGCGGGTCCTGAAGGTCCTCCACTACGTGATGCCGCCGCTCGTCCTGCTGGGCGTCCTGCTCTCGACCCTTCACCAGAGCTCTCTCGGCTCCTTCTACCTGATCATCCCCTCCAAGCTCTATCCGCTCTGGTACACGCCGTGGCTGCCGGTCTTCTTCTTCATGACCGCGCTGACGCTCGGCTGCGCGATGACCATCGTCGAGTCCTTCCTGAGCTCCCGCGCGTTCAAGAAGGAGATCGAGATGAGCCTCCTCACCGACATCGGCAAGGTCCTCTTCATCCTGCTCTGCGTGAACCTGGTCGCGAAGTACCAGGACCTCGCGAGCCGCGGGGTCCTGCGCCTGGCCTTCGAGCGGACCTACGAGGGGCGCCTCTTCCTTGCCGAAATGCTCATCGGCCTCGTCGCGCCCGCTCTCCTCCTCGCGTTCCCGGCGATCCGGAAGAGCCAGCGCGGCCTCTTCTCCGCGGCGATCCTGGTCGTGATGGGCATCGTCATGAACCGCCTGAACGTGTCCATCACGGGAATGGAACGCTCCTCGGGCGTCTCGTATGTGCCGAGCCTGACGGAGGTCTCCGTCACGCTGATGATCGTGGGAGCGGGATTCCTGCTCTTCACGCTCGCCGCCAAGTACCTCCCGGTCTTCGAGCACGCCACGGAAGAGCCCGAGGCCTCCTGGCCGGAGGCCGAGCCCGCCCGCCGGCCGCTCTCGGCGCTCACGGCCGGGGTCTCCGGCGTCGCCGTGTTCCTCTTCGCGAGCGCGATCGGCCTGACCTACGACGGCGTCCTGCGCCGGCAGCCGGCACCGCCCAGACCCGCCCCGGTGAAGGTCTCCGACGTCCGGAAGGCCACGGCGCTGGCGAGCTTCCGGATGCCGCCCGACGTCGTCTTCCGGCTGTCCCCCGACAGCCCGGCGCCCGTCACGTTCCGGCATGCGGTGCACGTGGATGCCGCCTCGCCGGAGTGCGTTTCGTGCCACGGCGCCGGGTTCTCGATGGTGACGACGGCGCTGCCGCGCAAACCGGTCGCCGCGGGCGCGATGCACAAGCAATGCGGCCAGTGCCACGACGGCACGTCCGCCTTCTCCGTCGAGGCCGACTGCGAGAAGTGCCACCAGGAGACCGCCGCGAAGTGAAACAAGTGCATATGACTCAGGCGGGGATCCGGCCCGGCATGGAACACTGAACGCGCCGGGGGAAGGCTCCCCCGGATCCCGGCGCCAGGACGGCCTGGGGCCGGGAAACCTTTTTCGAGCAGCAATGGCCACGAACCAGTCATCCGCGAGCGGCGCTCGGCCGGCCGGAGGGCGCCCGTCCTCCGGCGCCCGCTTTCTCCTGCCCGGCAGCCTGAGCGTCAAGCTCGTCGTTTACCTCGTCGCGGGACTCGGGATCGTCTTCGGGTTGATCGGATGGCAGCACACGCGGCTGCACCGCCGTGACCTGGAGGAGCGGACGTTCGCCTCGACCGAGCGCATCAGCGAAACGATCAAGAGGAGCGCCCGGTACAGCATGCTGAACAACCACCGGGACGAGGTCTACCACATCATCACCACGATCGGCGCCCAGCCCGGGATCGGCCGCATCCGGATCTACAACGAACAGGGAAGGATCAGCTTCTCGACCGACGAGCGGGAGGTCGGCGCGTTCGTGGACAAGAAGGTCGAGGCGTGCGTCTCCTGCCACGCCCAGTCGCAGCCCCTGACGCGGCTCGACCGGCCCGACCGGCTCCGGATCTTCCGCAACGAGAGAGGGGAGCGGCTGGCCGGCCTGATCAACCCGATCGAGAACGAGCCCGGCTGCTGGAACGCCGAGTGCCACGCGCATCCCGCCAACCAGCAGGTCCTGGGCGTCCTCGACGTCACGGTCCCCCTCGCCAGCCTCGACGAGACCATCGACCGCGGCGCCAGGCGCATGGTGGGAGACACGGTCGCCGGCATCAGCGCCGTGTCGCTTCTGGCCGGAGTCCTGACGTGGCTCGTGGTCCAGAAGCCGGTCCGGCGCCTCGTCCGCGGCACGCAGCGGGTGGCCGCGGGCGATCTCGAGACGAAGATTCCGGTGGAGTCCCGCGATGAGCTGGGCGTCCTGGCCCGGTCCTTCAATCGGATGACCGAAGACCTCCGCCACGCCCGGGAAGAGGTGAGCGGCTGGACCCGCCAGCTCGAGACCCGGGTCGATGAGAAGACGGCGGAGCTGAAGAAGGTCCATCAGCAGATGATCCACGCGGAGCGGATGACCTCGATCGGCAAGCTGGCCGCCATCGTCGCCCACGAGATCAACAATCCCCTGGCGGGGATCCACACCTACGCGCGCCTCCTGATCAAGCAGTCCGACCGGGGCGACCTCGACCCAAAGCGGGCGAGGGAAAATCTCTCGATGATCGCGTCCGAGTCCGCCCGGTGCGGCGAGATCGTGAAGGGACTTCTCCAGTTCTCGCGGCCGAACCCCCGGACCGAGTTGCGGTCAAGCGACATGAACGAGGCGGTGCGCCACTCGCTCCGGCTCGTCGAGCACAAGATCAAGCTCTCGGCGTTGAAGACGAGGGTCGAGCTCGCTCCGGACCTGCCGCTCGTCGCGTGCGATCCGCAGCAGGTGGTCCAAGCCCTCGTCGCGCTTCTCATCAACGCCTGCGAGGCCACGGCGCCCGGCGAGGGGGAGCTGGCCGTGACGACGCGCCCCTTCCTCCTCCCGGCGGGGCGCGGCGGCGCCGAGATCACGATCCGGGACAACGGGTCCGGGATGGACGCCGAGACGAAGGCCCACATCTTCGAGCCCTTCTTCACGACGAAAGAAGGCGACAAGAGCCTGGGCGTCGGGCTCGCCGTCGTCATGAGCATCGTGACCCGGCACGGCGGCGAGATCGAGGTCGAGTCCGCTCCGGGGAAGGGAACGACCTTCGTGTTGCGGTTCTTCGAGCGACCCGGCGCGGACCCGGCGGCCCCCTCCGGCGCCCCGCCCCCGGAGCCCGCGACAGAGGAGAAAACGTCATGACCATGCCGACGCAGGAGAAGGCCCCGGTCCGGATCTTCATCGTGGACGACGAGCTCATCGTGAGGGAATCCCTCGGGAGCTGGTTCAAGGCCGAGGGATACGGCGTCGAGCTGGCCGACTCGGGCAAACAGGCGCTCGACCGCCTCTCGGCGACCGACGCGGACATCTTCCTCCTCGACATCAAGATGCCCGGCATGGACGGCATCGAGCTGCAGCGAAAGATCCGCGAGGCGAAGCCCGACGCCACGATCATCGTCATGACCGCCTACGCCTCGGTGGACACGGCCGTCGCCGCCATGAAGCAGGGGGCGTACGACTACATCATCAAGCCGTTCGACCCGGACGAGCTCGAGCACCTCGTGCGCAACGCCCTGGAGCGCCGCCATCTCGTCGCCGAGAACCAGGAGCTGAAGGCGCGGATCGAGGAGATGTCCCCCTTCTCCGAGATCGTCGGCGAGAGCCCGGCGATGCGCCGGGTCCTCGAGCAGGTCACGATGGTCGCGCGGGCCGACACCAACGTCCTGATCCGGGGGGAGAGCGGCACGGGCAAGGAGCTCGTCGCGCGCGCGCTGCACGCCGGCTCCGGGCGGCGCTTCCTGCCCATCGTCGTGGTCAATTGCGGCGCGCTGTCGGAAGGGATCATCGAGAGCGAGCTCTTCGGGCACGAGAAGGGGGCCTTCACCGGCGCCCAGTACCGCCGCAAGGGGAAGTTCGAGATGGCCGACGGCGGGACCCTCTTCCTCGACGAGATCGGGGACATCGGGTTGAAGACGCAGGTCGACCTGCTGCGCGTGTTGGAAGAGAAGAAGATCGTCCGGGTCGGCGGCAACATGGAGATCCCGGTCGACTTCCGCCTCGTGGCGGCCACCAACCGCAACCTCGAGGCGATGGTGGCCGAGGGGAAGTTCCGCGAGGACCTCTATTACCGCCTGAACGTCTTCTCGATCGCGATCCCTCCCCTGCGCGAGCGGCGCGAGGACATCGCCCCGCTCGCCCGGAACTTCCTGGAGCGCTTCGCGCGGAGCATGAACAAGCCTGTCACGGGCATCTCCCCGGGGGCGATGGCGCTGCTGACCGCCTACGACTGGCCCGGCAACGTGCGGGAGCTTCAGAACGCGCTCGAGCGCGCGGTGCTCGTCTCGCGCGGGCGCGAGGTGGCGCCGGGCGATCTCCCCTTCCACGTCAACGTGACGAAGGACGCCCCCGCGGGCAAGTCGCTCTCCGACATGGAGCGGGCGCACGTGAAGAGGGTCCTGCACGAATCGGCCTGGAACATCACGCAGGCGGCGCGCCTGCTCGAGATCGACCGCGTCACGCTCTACAACAAGATCAAGAAATACGGACTCGAAAGAGAGAAGCGGGAACCGGAGGGGTAGCGGGGTGCAGCGGACCGTGCCGGTGCCGCGCATCGAGATCGTCCCGATCGGGAAGGTCGCTCCGGCGCTGCTCGATTACCTCTCCCTGGTGCTTCCAACCGCCGTCGGAGGCCCGTGCGCCGTGGCGGCGAAACCGATCGACCCCCGCGACGCGTTCGACGCCCGGCGCCAGCAGTACAGCTCGACCCTCCTCCTGACCCGCCTGGCCGCGGTCCCCGTTCCGGACGGCGGCCGGACCCTCGGCGTGGCCGACGTGGACCTCTTCATCCCGATCCTGACATTCGTGTTCGGCGAGGCGCAGCTCGGGGGGCGGGCCGCCCTCTTCTCGGCCACCCGCCTGAGGCAGCAGTATTACGGCCTGCCGGAAGACGAGATCCTCTTCTACGAGAGATGCGAGAAGGAGGCCCTGCACGAGCTGGGTCACACCCTGGGCCTCGTCCACTGCCCCCTCTACGCCTGCGTCATGCACTACTCGAACTCGGTCGAGGACGTGGACGTCAAAGGCGCGTCCTGGTGCCCGGACTGCGCCGCTAAACGACTCGCCGGGAGGGCCCAAACGGGGACTTGACGCTTTCCCGCTCCCGGCGCATGATTTTGGAGTCGTTTCTCGCTTGAAAGGTCCACCAACCCGGAGTGGGACCCGAATGTCCAAATCCCAACAAGAGGCCGAGGGTGGCCGCAGGAGCCCGCGCCGCCCCGCGCTCGCGTACGGCTCGGAAACTTTCGACCGGATCGCGCGGAGCCGCGAGGCGGCCTTCGTGACCGACTCCGCAGACCGGATCATCCTCTGGAACAGGAGGTGCGTGGCGCTCCTCGACCGGCCGGCCCGCAGCGTGCTCGGAAAAAGGTGTTACGAGGTGATCGGCGGCCTCGACGTCTTCGGCAACGTCTATTGCCATCGCGGCTGCCCCGTCGCGTTCCAGGCCCGCGAGAGACCGGATCGCCCCGTCCGACGATTCACCCTCTCGATCCCGGTCGGCGGCAACGGTCTCCGGAAATTCGAATATTCGCTCTTCACGATCCCGTCCTATCACCCCGCCCTCTCGGCTCTGGTCCACATCCTGCGCGAGAGAAAGACGGAGTCGTCCCTCGAGCGGCGGCTCGCGCGAGAGTCCGACGTCCGCGAGCCCCTCTGGCCGATGGCCACGGGGGCAGAGCGCTCCGTCGACCTCACCGAGCGCGAAACGGAGATCCTGCGCTGCCTCGCCCGGGGCATGGCCACGGCGGCCATCGGCCAGAAGCTCTTCATTTCGACCGTGACCGTGCGCAACCACGTCCAGCACATCCTCGAGAAGTTCGAGGTGCACAACAAGCTCGGCGCCCTCGTCTTCGCCTACCAGCACAACATCCTCTGAGCCCGCCGGGGCGGGCCCTTTCCAGGGACCCGCAGAATTGGTGCACCTGCATCATGGAATGGGGCACGGAGCCAACACTATCGTGCGGTCGCGGAGGGCTCATTGGATTCGAGATTCACCCCTTCCAGCCCGGCACCCCGCGCCGGCGCCACCCCCGGTGGCTCAATCCTCGTCCCGGATTCACGCATGCTCGAAGATCGCCGTCCGATCGGAAGGAGGCATCGCCGATGAAGGAGTCGAACAACTGGTTCCTTGACGAGCTCGAGCGGCGCGGCGTCTCGCGACGCGAGTTCATGGGATTCTGCGGAGTGATGGCCTCGGCCCTCGCCCTTCCCAGGACCGCCGGCGCCCGGATCCTGGCGGAGATCAAGAAGACCGAGAAGCCCGTCCTCGTCTGGCTCGAGTTCCAGGACTGCGCCGGCAACACCGAGTCGCTCCTGCGAGCGAGCCGGCCGACGGTCGCCGAGATCGTGCTCGATACCCTTTCGATCGACTACCACGAGACGATCATGGCCGCCGCCGGACACCAGGCCGAGGACGCCTTGAAAAAGACGGTCCAGGAGCACAAGGGCAAGTACATCGCCGTCGTGGAGGGGTCGATCCCCACGGGCCTCGACGGCGCGTACTGCACGATCGGCGGCCGATCGGCTCTCCAGATCGCCCGCGAGGTCTGCGGCGACGCCCTGGCGACCATCGCCATGGGGACCTGCGCCACCTTCGGCGGGCTTCCCGCGGCGTCTCCGAACCCGACGGGCGCGCTCGGAGTCTCGGACGCCGTCCCCGGCATCAAGAACCTGATCAACCTCTCGGCCTGTCCGGCCAACGTCGAGAACCTGACGGCGCTCGTCGTGTACTACCTCACCTTCAAGGCCTTGCCGCCGGTGGACCGCTACCGCCGGCCGCTCTTCGCTTACGGCAAGGCGATCCACGACAACTGCGAGCGGCGCGCGCACTACGACGCCGGGCAGTACGTCGAGGCCTGGGGCGATGACGGCCACCGCACCGGCTACTGCCTCTACAAGATGGGATGCAAGGGCCCGGTCACGTACCAGAACTGCCCCAGCGTCGGCTGGAACGAGAACACGAACTGGCCGATCGGCTGCGGGCACCCCTGCATCGGCTGCGCGGAGCCGGATTTCTGGGACAAGATGACCCCCTTCTACCGGCACCTCTCCGGGATTCCGGGCTTCGGCGTGAACTCCAACATCGACCGCGTCGGGGTCTGGGCCACCGTCGGCGTCGGCGCGGCCTTCGCGGCGCACGGCCTCGTCTCGCTCGCGAAACGGTGGAAGGAGGGGCAGCCGGCCCGGCACCTGCCGGAGGAGACCGGCAAGGAGATGCCGGAGAAAGGAGACCGGCCATGACGCACGTCGTCGTCGATCCCGTCACCCGGATCGAAGGGCATCTGCGGATCGAGGCGGAGGTCGACCAGGGAAAGGTCAGGGACGCCTGGTCCTCCGCGACGATGTTCCGGGGAGTCGAGTTGATCCTGAAGGGTCGGGATCCGCGCGACGCCTGGGCGTTCACCCAGCGCATCTGCGGCGTGTGCACGACGGTGCACGCGATCGCGTCCATCCGCGCCGTTGAGAACGCCGTGGGAGCGGTCCCGCCGCCCAACGCCCGCCTGCTGCGCAACCTGATCATCGCGTCGCAGTGCGTGCAGGATCACGTGATCCACTTCTACCACCTGCACGCGCTCGACTGGGTGGACATCGTCTCCGCTCTTTCGGCCGACCCCGCGAAGACTTCGGCCCTGGCGCAGTCCATCTCCGACTGGCCGCTCTCGAGTGCGACGTACTTCACCGGTGTCCAGCAACGCGTCAAGGCCTTCGTCGGCCGCGGGCAGCTCGGCCCCTTCGCCAACGCCTACTGGGGCCATCCCGCCTACCGGCTGCCCGCCGAGGCGAACCTGATGGCCGTGGCCCACTACCTCGAGGCCCTCGACTGGCAGCGGGAATTCATCAAGATGCACGCGGTCCTGGGCGGAAAGAACCCGCACCTCCAGAGCTTCCTCGTGGGGGGCATGGCGACGCCGATCGATCCCGACCGCCAGGCTTCGCTCAATGCGGGGACGATCGCCCAGCTGCGCGGCCTGATCGCGAAGGCGCGCGACTTCGTCACCCGCGTCTACATCCCGGATCTCCTCGCCGTCGCCTCTTTCTACAAGGACTGGGCGGGTTACGGCGGCGGCGTGGGCAATTACCTCGTCTACGGCGAATACCCCGAGGAGGAGGGCACGAACGCGCGCCTCTTCTTCCCCTCGGGGGTGATCCGCAAGCGCGACCTCTCGAAGGTCGAGCGGTTCGATCCCTCCAAGATCACCGAGCACGTCAAGCATTCCTGGTACGAGTACGGCGGCGGAGACGACCAGGCGCTCCATCCGTTCAAGGGAGAAACGAAACCCAATTACACGGGCCCAAAGCCTCCCTACGAGCGCCTGGAGACCGGCGGCAAGTACAGCTGGTTGAAGTCGCCGCGGTACGACGGCGAGCCGATGGAGGTCGGGCCTCTCGCCCGCATGCTCGTGGCGTACGGCTCCGGGCACGCGAGAGTCAAGGAACTGGTCGGGGCCGTCCTGACCCGGCTCGGCGTGGGGCCGGAGGCGCTCTTCTCGACGCTCGGCCGCGTGGCCGCCCGCGGGATCGAGACCCAGGTCCTGGCCGAGAAGATGGACGACTGGCTCACCGAGCTCGCCGACAACATGGGACGGCGGGAGCTGCGCATCCACGACAACTCGAAATGGGAGCCGAGCACGTGGCCCCGCGAGGCCTCGGGAGCCGGGTTCCACGAGGCGCCGCGCGGGGCGCTCGGCCACTGGGTGCACATCGTGGACGGCCAGATCGCCAACTACCAGTGCGTCGTGCCGAGCACGTGGAACGCGGGGCCGCGCGACGCCGCGGGCAAACGCGGGCCGTACGAGGAGGCGCTGCTGGGAACGCCGGTCCACGATCCCACCCAGCCGATCGAGATCCTGCGCACGGTGCACTCCTTCGATCCGTGCATCGCCTGCGGGGTCCACGTCGTGGACGTCGAACGGCGCGTGCTCGCGCGGGTGAGGGTCCTGTGAGCGCCGCGCGGCCGCTCATCGATCCCGGGTCCATTCCGCCCAAGGCCGACACGAACCTCGTCCGCGTCTACGTCTGGGAATGGCCGGTGAGGCTGGCCCACTGGCTCATCGTCATCTCGATCTTCTTTCTCTCCTGGACGGGCCTCTACATCGGCCACCCGTTCCTGATCTCCGCCGGGGAGGCGCGGCAGGAATTCCTCATGGGCACGGCCAAGGCGATTCACGCCTATGCCGCGATCGTCTTCGCCATGGCGGTCCTCGTCAGGGTCATCTGGATGTTCTCGGGGAACCGCTTTTCCCGCTGGAACAAGTTCATCCCCGTCACGCGCCGGCGCCGGCGCGCGCTCCTTCCCGTGCTCAAGTACTACCTCTTCATGCTCCGCAAGCCCCCCGGGTTCGTCGGCCACAACCCGCTCGCCGGCCTCACCTACAGCGTCGTGTTCCTCCTCTTCTTCACGATGATCGGATCGGGGATCGCGCTGCGAACGGTCGGCGCGAGCATCCACTCGCCGCTCAAGATCTTCGCCTTTCTCGTGCCGCTCTACGGAGGACCGCAGGGGGCGCGCTGGGTCCACCACGTCGGCATGTGGCTCCTCTGGGGGTTCGCGGTCCACCACGTCTACAGCGCCATCCTGATGTCCCAGGTCGAGGCGAACGCGACGATCGAGTCCATCTTCTCGGGCTACAAGTTCGTGCACCGCGACGACGTCATCTACTCCGGCTACCGCTTCCTCCCCCACAAGGACGAGCAGCATGGATGAAACGTCGGCTGGGATGACCGACGAATCCCGGTCGATCTCGCTTCTGGTTCTGGGGCTGGGGAACCTGCTCTGCGCGGACGATGGGTTGGGAGCGGCCGCGGTCGCGCGGCTCGACCGGGAATGGGAGGCGCCGGACGGGACGCTCGTCCTCGATGGCGGAACGCTCGGGCTGGCGCTCCTTCCGTACTTCGAGGACGCGCGCGATGTCCTTCTCGTCGACGCGGTGCGCGCCGACGAGCCGGTCGGCGCTCTCGTGCGGTTGACGGGCGAAGAGGTCGCGCCGGCGGTTCTCCACAGGCTCTCCCCTCACCAGATCGGAGTGGCGGACATCCTGGACGGCGCCCGGCTCCACGGCCGATGGCCGAAACGCGTCGTCCTGCTGGGTCTCGTCCCGCTCACCTTCCGCCTCGGCATCGAACGCTCGCCGGACGTGGAGAGCGGCCTGCCGCGACTCGTCGACGAAATCGTCGCCGAGGCGCGTCGCATGGGCCATCTGTTTGTTCGAAGATCCGACGACCAGACGAATTCTCGGGATCGCGGCTCTGTCGCTCGCGTTTTCGGCCTGTAGAGGCCGCGATGAGGGCCTTCCGGGGCGCTACGGCGATGTCGCCGTGCCCGAGGCGACGCTCGCGTCGAAGGAGGCGCGCGCCCGGGGACGTGCCCTGTTTCTGGAGCACTGCGCCCTCTGCCATGGCGAGGGCGCCGATGGCCGCGGCGTGCGGCGCGAAGGCCTGACGAGCCCACCGCGCGACTTCACCGACCCGGCCTGGCGTCTCCGCACTTCGCCGCGGCGGGTCTTCTACACGATCCGCGAAGGAGTGCGCGGCACCGCGATGCCCGGGTGGGCCGCCCTGAGCGATCCGGACGTCTGGGCCCTCGTCGCGTACCTCCGCTCCGTCGCGGGAGACCGGCCGTGAGAGGGAGCGGTCCCCGGGATCGCGCCGAGCCTGAAGCGTCTGCATCATGCCGCCGGCTTCGCCCGGGAGCCATAGTCGCCGTGTGGGACAGCCGGGAAGAGCCTGGGGCGCGAGCGCCGATGCATGAGATGGGGCTCTCCGCCGAGATCTACCGGATCGCCCGCGGCGCGGCGGATGAGCGCGGAGGCGGTTGCCTCGAGTCGGTGACCGTCATCGTCGGAGAGCTCGCGGCCGTCGAGCCCGACCTTCTGGAATTCGCGTGGCAGGCGATCGTGGAAGGCACGTCGGACCGGGAGGCGCGGCTGCTGGTGGAATGGCGGCCCGTGCGGCAGACCTGCGACGCGTGCGGCGAGGTTCCCGAACGCGCCCCGGGGTCCTGGCTTCGCCTCTGTCCGCGGTGCCACGGAACGCTCGCCGTTTCGGGCGGCGACGAGCTCGAGGTGCGGACGGTCTCCTTCTCCGGAGAGCCCGCCGCAAGGGAGGCCAGCCGATGACCGAGATCGACGTGCGCCAGAAGGTGCTGGCCGCCAACGCCGCGGCGGCGCAGGCGCTGCGGGAGTCGTTCCAGTCCTCCGGGACGCTCGTCGTCAACCTGATCTCGTCGCCCGGCTCTGGCAAGACGACGCTTCTCGAGGCGACGGCCCGGGCTCTCAAGGAGCGCCGGCGCCTCGGCGCGCTCGACGGAGACATCGCCACCGAGCGCGACGCCGAGCGCCTCGAGCGCGCGGGGATCCCGTCGCGCCAGATCCTGACCGGCGGCGCGTGCCACCTGGATGCCCGGCAGGTCGCGAAGGCGCTCGGGCAGGAGGCGCGCCTCTCCGGCCTCGACATCCTCTTCATCGAGAACGTCGGCAACCTGATCTGCCCGACCTCCTACGATCTCGGAGAGGACTTCAAGGTCGCGCTCCTCTCCGTCGTCGAGGGGGACGACAAGCCGTTCAAGTATCCCGCGATCTTCTCGCGCGCCGCCGTGACGGTGATCACGAAGGCCGACCTGCTGCCTCACGTGGACTTCGACCTCGAGGCGGTCCGGTGTCAGATCGCGACGCTCAACCCGGCGGCGCGCTGGCTCGTCACCTCCGCCCGCAGCGGCGAGGGAATGGAGGCGTGGTTCGCGCTTCTGGCCGAGGAGCTGTCCGGCAAGCGGTCGCGCCGGCTCGCGGCCTCGACCGGCTCGCTGGTTCCAAGGACTAATTGATCGCGAAAAGGCTGCCCCGGAGCCGGCGTCGTTTCCCTGCGTCGGCACGCGCCGGCCCGCCGCAACTGTTGGAACCGGCCTGCGCTGAGGGTTCCTCGCAGTTTCACCGAGGTGCCGGTCGCAACCTTCCATGCTCGTCACCCATCACCGACTCCGGGAAACGCCGCCGGCTCCGGGGCTCTCGGCTCGGCTATGTCCGGGTGAAGCCCCGGCGGCGGGACGCCTCCCGGAGGAGGCGATGAGCGAAGGAGCACACGGCCGCCTGGTCGCGAAGCGACCGCCTCGGCCGAAAGCCGGAGGCGGGCCCGACGCCGGGGCGGATTGACCAGCCAAGGAGCAGGTTCCGCGAAAGCACCTGGGCGCTCCGATCCTCCAGCTCCCAAATTGATGCATCTGCACCAAGTCGGGCGTCTCCGGCGGCGCCTAAGTTCATGGCCATCGTGAACGACGCCGGCCGGCGAATCGAGATTCGCGGGACGGTCCAGGGAGTCGGGTTCCGCCCCTGGATCTGGCGCCTGGCCCGCGAGAACGGCATCGGAGGACGAGTCTCCAACGACTCGTGCGGGGTGACGATCGAGGCCTTCGGGGGAGATGAGGCTCTCGAGAATTTCCTTCGCGAGATTCGCCGTTCGCCTCCGCCGGCCGCCGAGATCCGCGAGTTCGTGTGCCGCCCGATCCCTCCCGAACCCGCTCGCGGCTTTGTCATCGAACCCAGCCGACAGGCCGAAGGACTGCAGGTCTCGATCCCGCCCGACCTCGCGACCTGCGGCAACTGTCTCGCGGAGATCTTCGACCCGGCCAACCGGCGCTACCGCTACCCCTTCACCAATTGCACCGACTGCGGCCCCCGCTTCACGATCGCGCGGGAAGTCCCGTACGACCGCCCGGCCACGACAATGGCGCCGTTTGTCATGTGCGCGCTCTGCCAGTCGGAGTACGAGGATCCCGCCGACCGCCGCTTCCACGCCCAGCCCAACGCCTGCCCCGCGTGCGGGCCGCGCCTGCGGGCCGTCTCCGCGGCCGGGGAGCCGCTCCTCTGGGAGGACCCGATTCGCGGAGCGGCCCTCGCCCTCCGCGCGGACCTGATCGTCGCGGTCAAGGGCCTGGGAGGCTTCCATCTGGCCTGCGACGCGACCTCTCCGATCGCGGTCGAGCGCCTGCGGCGCCGGAAGCGCCGGGAGGAGAAGCCCTTCGCCGTGATGGTGCGCGGAATCGAAGAGGCCGAGACGCTTGCGCTCCTCCGCGCGGAGGAACGGGCGCTCCTGCTCTCCTCCGAGCGCCCGATCGTCCTCGCGCCCCGCCGCGAGACCCCCGGCCTCCTGGCGCCGGAAGTCTCTCCCGACGGGAACCCTCTCGTCGGCCTGCTGCTCGCGTACACGCCGCTCCACCATCTGCTTCTCTCCGACGCCGGGCGGCCGCTCGTGATGACCTCGGCGAACCTGTCGGAGGAGCCGATCGCCTGCGGCAACGACGAGGCCGTCGCCCGGCTGGGCGGGATCGCCGACGGTTTCCTGCTCCACGACCGGCGGATCGAGTCGCGCTGCGACGATTCCGTCGCCCGCGTCATCGCGGGGGGCCCGGTGCTCCTGCGCCGGTCGCGCGGCTGGGTGCCGAGGCCGATCTCCGTGCGGGCTCCGTTTCCCGAGCCGGTCCTCGCCTGCGGCGGACATCTGAAGAACACCTTCTGCATCGGACTCGGCTCGGCCGCCTACCTCGGACCCCACATCGGCGACCTGGAGAACCTGGAGACGCTCGCCGCCTTCGAGGAGGCGGTCGCGCGCATGGAGCGCTTCCTGCGCGTGGAACCGCGCATCATCGCGCACGACCTCCATCCCCGGTACGTCTCGACGGTCTACGCGAGGCAGTCGCGGACGGGCCGGAGGATCGCCGTGCAGCACCACCACGCCCACGTCGCGAGCGCGATGGCGGAGCACGGCCTCGACGGCCCGGTCATCGGCGTCGCCTTCGACGGGACGGGCTACGGGACCGACGGCACCGCGTGGGGCGGGGAGATCCTCCTCTGCCGGCTCGAGGAGTACGAACGCCTGGCGACCTTCCGGCCCATCGCGCTTGCCGGCGGCGACACCGCCATCCGGGAGCCGTGGCGGATCGCGCTCGCTCTCCTCGAGGACTCCTTTCCGGAGGGCCCGCCGCTCGACCGTTTCCCTCTCTTCGCTGGCGTGGACGGACAGGCGCTCGATGTTTCGCGGCAGATGCTCCGGCAGCGTTTCCAGATCTTCCCGGCGCGCGGCGTCGGGCGTTACTTCGACGGGTTCGGCGCCCTCTTCCTGTCCCGCCCCGTCTCGCGCCACGAAGGCCAGGTCGCCTTCGCATGGAACGCGGCGGCCGACGCGGCCGAGACGGCCTCGTATCCCTTCGCCGTGGATCCGGCGCCGCCGACGCCGGAGCTGGACCTGCGGCCGTCGCTGCGGGCAGCCGTGGCGGAGTTCCTCTCGGGCGTCTCCGCGGCGGCGATCTCCGGCCGCTTCCACAATACGCTCGCGAAAGCGACCGGCGCGCTCGTTCGCGCCGCCGTCGAGCGGTGCGGCCGCCTGCCGGTCGTTCTCACGGGCGGGTGCTTCCAGAACGCGCTCCTGGCGGAACGGGTCCTGGGCGAGATCCGGGATCTGCGCGTCTTCGTTCACCGGCGCGTGCCGCCCGGCGACGGCGGTCTCGCGCTCGGACAGGCGGCGGTCGCGGGGGCGCTCGCCGCAGCAGGAGGTCTCTGATGTGCCTCGGAGTTCCCGGCAGAGTCGTCTCGATCCGGGAGGGTTTCGCCCTCGTGGACTTCTTCGGTGTGCGCCGCGAGGTCTCCCTCGACATCGTGGACGAGCCCGTCGCCCCGGGCGACTACATCCTGAACCACGTCGGTTTCGCGATCCGGCGGATCCCGCAGGAGGACATCGGCGAAACGCTGGCGCTCTACGAGACGCTCCTCGCGCAGGCGCCGGAAGACGATCTCATGGCCGCCGACGTGCGGGGCGAGATCGCGGGGACGCGGGACGGCGATGGATAGCCTGTCTCTGGACGCGGCCACGGAGAACCGGCTCACCGCCGCGATCCGCCAGCTGAAGTTCCGCGACCCGGCGCTGGCGCGCCGCCTGGCGGAGACGATCGCCCGCGTGACGGCGGAGATCGGACGCTCCCCCGTCTCGATCATGCACGTGTGCGGCAGCCACGAGCAGGCGATCGCGAAGTTCGGCCTGCGCGCCACCTTCCCGAAAGACTTGAACGTCATCATGGGCCCGGGCTGCCCCGTTTGCATCACCGACCTGCCCGAGGTGGACGAGGGCGTGGCCCTGGCGCGTCAGGGCCACGTCATCGCCTCCTACGGCGACATGCTCAAGGTGCGCGGGACCGTCCACTCCCTCTCCGACGCCCAGGCGGAAGGCGCGGCGATCGAGGTCGTCTACAGCGCGACGCAGGCCGTCGAGCTCGCCCGCCGGACCGACCGCGAGGTCGTCTTCTTCGCGACCGGCTTCGAAACGACCGCGGTCGCGACAGCCGCCGTGGTCCGGTCCGATCCTCCGAGGAACTTCTCGGTCCTCTCGGCGCACAAGTACATCCCTCCGGTCATGGAGATCGTGGCGGAGATGCCCGAGACGCGCGTCGAGGGCTTCCTCGCCGCCGGGCATGCCGCGACCATCACGGGCTGGGGAATCTTCGAGCCCTTCGTCGAGCGGCATCGGATCCCGGTGGTCGTCGCCGGCTTCGAGCCGCTCGACATCCTCGCGGGGATCGCCCGGTTGGTCGAGCTCGTGCGGGACGGGAAACCCGCCGTCGTCAACATGTTCCCGCGCTGCGTCACGAAGCGGGGCAACCAGCGCGCCCAGGAGGAGCTCTGGAGCGTCTTCCGGCCGGTCGGGGGCCGCTGGCGGGGCATCGCCCACATCCCCAACGGGAACCTGCGCCTGCGCGACGAATGGGCGCATCTGGACGCGCGCCGGCGCTTCGTGATCGACCTCGCGGCGCTCTGGGACGGCGCGCCGGCCGCCCTCGTCGCCGACTGCATCTGCGGCGACATCATGTCCGGGATCTCTTCTCCCACCGACTGCAAGCTCTTCGGCAAGGAGTGCGTGCCCGACACGCCCGTCGGCGCCTGCATGGTCTCCTCGGAAGGGAGCTGCAAGATCTGGCACCAGTACGGCGGCCACCCGGACCTCGCGACGTTATGACGACGGGACTGGCTCTTCTCGAGCAGCGGATCACGCTGAAGCAGGGAGCCGGCGGCCGCGCCATGCGGGCCCTGATCGAAGACGTCTTCCTCCAGGACGCGCCCGACGTCTCCTCCGCCGAAGTCGGTCCGCGCGCGATGGACGACGGCGCGGCCCTGTGGATCGGGGACCGCTGGCTCGTCGTGACGACGGACTCCCACGTCGTCCATCCGATCTTCTTTCCCGGCGGAGACATCGGCCGGCTCTCCGTCTGCGGCACGGTCAACGACCTCGCCATGATGGGTGCGACCGAAGTGCTCGCCCTGACCTGCGGCGCGATCCTGGAGGAGGGATTCCCGCGCGCGGATCTCGAGCGCGTGCAGGCCTCGATGGCCGCCGCCTGCCGCGAGGCCGGCGCGCGGATCATGACCGGGGACACCAAGGTGATGGGGCGCGGAGAGATCGACGGGGTGGTGTTCAACACGACCGGCGTCGCGGTGACCGGCCGCATCGTCCGCGACTGCGGCCTGCGCCCCGGAGACCGCATCCTCGTGACCGGCTCCGTCGGCGATCACGGCCTGGCCATCATGGCGGCGCGCCACGCGCTCAAGCTCGAGGGGGACCTCCGATCCGACGTGGCTCCGATCAACGGATTGATCCGCGCCGCGCTCGAAGCCGGGGGGCCGGCCGTCGTCGCCATGAAGGACCCGACGCGCGGCGGGCTCTCGTCCGCCCTCCACGAGATGGCGGGAAAGAGCGGCGTCGGGATCCTTCTCGAAGAGACGAAGGTCCCCGTCACGGACGCCGTTCGAGCCGCGGGAGATCTCCTCGGCATCGACCCGTTGAACGTCGCCAACGAGGGGAAGGCGGTCCTCGGAGTCTCGTCGCAAGCGGCCGACGCGGTGCTCGAGGCCCTGCGCGGGCACCCCCTGGGGCGCGACGCCGCCATCGTCGGGACATGTCTGGCCGAGCGTCCCGGAAACGTGATCCTCGACACCGGGTTCGGCCGCCGCCTGCTGGCCGAGCCCGAAGGCGAGCCTCTTCCGAGAATATGCTGACGCGGACTCCCGACATCCCCGGGACGCGGGCGACGCCCATCCGCGTCGAGCGGGACGGCGCCGTCGGCATCCTGACAATCGACCGCCGCGAACGTTTCAACTCCCTCGACGTCGCCACGGCCCGGGACTTCCGCAAGGCCGGACTGCAGCTCGCCCGCGACCAGAGAGTGCGCGCCGTCATTCTGCGCGGCGAGGGAGGCGTCTTCTGCAGCGGCGCCGACCTGAAGTACATCCGCGCGGGGGGCGACGGCGCGGACCTCGGTTACCTCCAGGCCAGCCGCCCGGCGCCCGGCGGTTACGGCGAGGTCTTCAAGCAGATCCTCGAGTACATACACTCGACGATTTCCGAGATCAAACGCGCGCCCAAGCCGTTCCTGGCCTGCGTGGACGGCGTCGCGGCGGCGGGCGGCTTCGGCATCGCGATGGCGTGCGATCTCGTCTACGCCTCGGACCGGGCCTTCTTCGAGTGGGCCTACGGCAAGACAGGCCTGACCGGGGCGGAGAGCTCCACGTTCTTCCTGCCGCGCCTGCTCGGCCTGCGGCGCGCGATGGAGCTCGTCCTGGTCAACCCGCGGCTGCCCGCGGCCCGCGCGCTGGAGCTCGGCCTCATCAACGCGGTGTTCCCCGCCGAGTCGCTCGACGCGGAGGTCCTCGCGATCGCGCGGCGCATCGTCGCCGGTCCGGCCGAAGCCCTCGCCGTCGCCCGCGGCCTGGTCAACCAGGCCGCCGGCGTGGACCGCCTCGACCACCACCTCGACCGCGAGCTCGCAGAGCTGGCGAGGATCGCCGACGGAGCCGACTTCGCCGAGGGACTGGAGGCCTTCTTCGAGCGCCGCCCCGCGCGGTTTGAAGAGAAGAGGCGCGATGAATAGCGGGCTCCTCGCCGCGCTGGCGGTCGCCGCCGTGACCGTCGGCGGCCTCCACACGCTCGCGCCCGATCACTGGGTCCCCTTCGCCGCGCTCTCCCGCGCGCGGAGATGGTCCCTTGGCCGGACGCTTTCGGTGACTCTGCTTTGCGGCTTCGGGCACGTCACGGTCTCCGCGATCCTCGGGCTCCTCGGCCTTCTCTTCGGACTGCGGATGATCGAGGCGTTTGGCCGGCGGATGGAAAGCCTGGCGGGCTTGCTCCTCGTCGCGTTCGGAATCGCCTATGGCCTTTGGGGGCTGCGGCGCACGGCCGGCCGCCGGCTTCACGGCCATGCCCATTCCCACTACGACCACGTCCACGACTCGGAGCGATCGACGGCCTGGACCCTCTTCCTTCTCTTCTCGGCCGACCCGTGCGTGGCGGTGATTCCTCTTCTCTTCGCGGCGGCGCCGCTCGGCGCCGTCCCGACGGCGGGGATCGTCGCCCTCTACGAGGTGGCGACGCTCGCGACGATGGCCGGCCTGGTGGCGGCGGCGCGGGCCGGCGTCCGGCGGGTCCGGCTTCCCTGGTTGGACCTCTACGGCGACACGGCGGCCGGAGCCGTCATCGCCGCCGTCGGCATCGCGGTCCTGGGCCTCGGCTGGTGAACCGGCCCGCCCGCACGGCTCCGCCGGCCCCGAGAATCGACACCCGCGTCCTGTGGTAAGTTTGGCTCCAAAGCTCATTGATGCAGTCACATCACGGTCAAGGCTCAGCGGGAGAGTAGCGTCGCGCCGGAAAGCGGTGAGGAAACTTTGCACGTAGCAGCGAGCGAGCCGGGCCATTCTCGTCGGCGATGGATCTCCTACCTGCTGGGGACGAGTTTCGTCGCCGCGGCGCTCTCCTTTCTCTACCCCATCCTGCGCTACCTGGTCCCGCCGGAGGCCTCGGAGCCTTCCCTCACGGAGTTCGAGCTGGACTTCAAGGCTTCCGACATCGCCCCCAACACCGGCCGGATCGTCCCGATGGGGGGGAAGCCCGTCCTGCTCTTCCGCACCCCCTCGGGCGATCTCAGGGCCTTGACGGCCAAGTGCACTCACCTCGACTGCACGGTGCAGTACCGCGCCGAGCGCACGGACATCTGGTGCGCCTGCCATAACGGCACCTACGACCTGAAGGGAGCCAACGTCTCCGGCCCGCCGCCGCGGCCGCTGACGCCTCTGGAGGTGCTCACCCGCGGAGACAAGATTGTCCTCAAGCGCGTCTGAAGCGCCCGGGATGGTCACGAGGCTGAAGACCTGGGCCGAGGAGCGCCTCGGCTGGGACGACATCGCCCACCTGGCGGAGAAGAAGGAAGTCCCGATCCACCGGTGGACGATCTTCTACTACCTGGGCGGCATGGCGCTCTTCCTCTTTTCCGTGCAGGTGGCCACGGGCATCCTTCTCCTCCTCTACTACCGCCCGAGCTCCGCGGAGGCATTCGAGAGCGTCCAGTACATGATGGCGGACGTTCCGTTCGGGTGGCTCATCCGCTCGATCCACTCCTGGGGAGCGAACCTCTTCGTCGGAGTCGTCTTCTTCCACATGATCTCGGTCTTCTTCCTGAAGGCGTACCGCCCTCCCCGCGAGGCGACCTGGATCACCGGGGCCGTGCTCCTCTTCCTGGCGATGGGTTTCGGTTTCTCCGGTTACCTGCTCCCCTGGAACACCCTCGCCTACTTCGCGACGAAGGTCGGGACCGACGTGCCGGCGCAGATCCCCGCCATCGGCCACATGCTCTCGCGGATCCTGCGGGGAGGCTCCGACGTCACCGGCGCGACCTTGTCGCGGTTCTACGGGATCCACGTCGCGATCCTCCCGGCGATCACGACGGTGCTCCTGGGCATTCACCTCTATCTCGTCCAGCGGCACGGGATGAGCGTGCCTCCCGCGGTCGAGCGCAAGGGGAAGCCGAAGACGATGCGCTTCCTCCCCGACTTTCTCCTGCGCGACATGGTCGGCTGGCTCGTCGCCGTCGCGCTGCTCGCGGCGCTCGCGGCGTTCCTCCCGTGGGAGCTCGGCGTCAAGGCCGATCCCTTCGCCTCGGCTCCCGCGGGGATCCGCCCCGAGTGGTACTTCCTCTGGATGTTCCAGGCGTTGAAATATCTCCCCGCCAAGGTCGCCGGCATCCCGGGCGAAACGCTGGGCGTTTTCGGGATCGGCGGGCTCGCCGGCGTCCTGGCGATCCTCCCCCTGATCGACCGCAACCGCTCCCGACTCTGGAACGTCGCCGCGATCCTCGTCCTGATCGGCGCCGCGATCCTGACCGTCTTGTCGCTCCTTCCCGCGAAAGGGGCCCCGTGAAGCCGGGGACCCTCGCCGCGGCGGCTCTCCTCCTGGCCGCGGCCGGCATGGCGAGACCGGCCGCGACTCCTCCCGCGGTCCGGAAGGCGGCGCCCCCGGCCTCGATCGGATGCGTGGACTGCCACCTCGCGCTGGACGACGCCCGGATCACGCCGCCGGCCAAGGCGTTCGCGGACGACATCCACGCGAAGTCCGGGTTCACCTGCGCGTTCTGCCACGGCGGCGACGCGACCGCGACCGACCAGGAGCTGGCGCACGACAAGAAGAAGGGGTTCATCGGGAAGCCTTCGCCCCGCGACATCCCCGGCATCTGCGCGAAGTGCCACTCCGACGCCGCCCTGATGAAGCAGTTCAACCCGTCGCTCCGGGTGGACCAGCTCTCCGAGTACAAGACGAGCATGCACGGCAAGAAGCTCGCGGAAGGGGACACGCACGTGGCGCAGTGCGCGAGCTGCCACGGCGCCCACGGCATCCAGCCGGTCAAGGACTCGCGCTCTCCCGTCTCGCCGCGCAGGATCGCCGAGACGTGCAACGGCTGCCATGGCGACAAGGCCCTCATGGCCAACTACAAGCTCCCCGCCGACGTCTATGCGAAGTGGAGGAAGAGCGTTCACTACCAGGCTCGCGAGAAGGGGGACCTCTCCGCCCCGACCTGCAACACCTGCCACGGGAATCACGGAGCGGCGCCTCCGGAGGTCGGATCGGTCGCCAACGTCTGCGGCACCTGCCATTCGGTCTTCGCCGATAAGTTCAAGGTCAGCCCCCACTGGGAGGCGTTCAAGGAGATGGGCCTCCCCGGCTGCGTGACGTGCCACGAGAATCACCAGATCGTCCGGCCGTCCGAGTCCTTCCTGGCCGACGGGGACCAGAGCAAGTGCTCGAGCTGTCACGACGCGGCCTCGGCTGGCGGGAAGGCCGCCGCCGCGATGCACGCCGACCTCGTCTCTCTCTCCGGCGAGATCCGCGCGGCACGGGAGGGGCTCGATCGGGCGGCGGAGGCCGGCATGGAGGTCTCGAAGACCCGGTTCGAGCTCTCCAAGGCCGACGACGCCCTGACGACCGCAAGGACCGACGTGCACCGCTTCCAGGTCGCCGCCGTCCACACCACTGCGTCCGCCGGTTTCGTCGTGGCCCGAGCCGCCAGGAAGGCGGCGGACCGTGCGCTGGCCGAGCGGGACTACCGGCGCAAGGGCCTCTTCGTTTCTCTCGCCGTCATCCTGGTCGCCATCGGCGCTCTCGTCCTCAGGATCCGGACCCTCCCCCCGCCTCAATAGCAGCCTGCTAGACTCCCGCGGAGCGGGGATAAGAACGATGGCTTTCGAGCCAGACCCATCACCCTCCGGGCGCGCGAAACGGGAAGAACACGGAGGAGCGCAAGCGTCGCCCGCCCGCGGAACGGCCGGATCCAGAAACCCGGGCGCGGCTCCTGTCTTGATCTCCGGGGCGGGGCCCGCGGGCCTGGCCGCCGCGATGACTCTCGCGCGCGCGGGCGTGCCAACGGTCGTCCACGAGTTCCGGCACGAGGTGGGCGCGCGTTTCCACGGCGATTTCCAGGGGATCGAGAACTGGACGACGCCCGGAGACGTGCTCGAGGAGCTCGGCGAGCTCGGTATCGAGACGCGGTTCGAGCTCGTCCCGTGCCGGGAGGGGATCTTCTACGGACCGCAGGAACGAGAGTCGGTGCTGCGATCCCCCGATCCGCTCTTCTACCTCGTGCGGCGAGGCCCCGAGCCCGGCACGCTCGACTCGGGAATGAAAGCCGCGGCCATCGAGTGCGGCGTGGATCTTCGTTTCGGAGAAAGAGGAGGGCAATTCCCTTGCGAGGCGGCGATCCGTGCTCACGGACCGAGGGGCTCCGGCACGGTCGCCGTCGGTTACGTCTTCGACACGGACATGCCCGACGGCGTCTTCGGCGTCCTCTCCGACCGCCTGGCTCCCAAGGGTTACGCCTATCTGCTCATCCACCACGGGCACGGGACGATCGCCGCCTGCCTCTTCGACGAGTTCGACGAAGAGAAGCGCTGCCTGGACCGCACGCTGGAGTTCTTCGATCGGCGGGTCGGGCTCCGGATGAGAGGACCTCGCCACTTCGGGGGCACGGGGCAATTCCGCCTGACCCGCAGCGCCTGCAACAACGGCGTCCTGCTCGCCGGCGAGGCGGCCGGTTTCCAGGACGCCCTCTGGGGCTTCGGCATTCGCTACGCGCTCCTCTCGGGCTGCCTCGCGGCGCGCTCCCTGCTCTCGGGCGCCGACTACGACCGCCTCTGGAAGCAGCGCTTCGGCGGCCTTCAAAAGACCTCCGTCGTCAACCGGTACTTCTTCTCCCGCATGGGCCACCCCGGTTACCGGTGGCTCATGCGCGCCCTGCGGCGCGCCCCCGATCCGCGCCAGTGGCTCCACCGCTTCTACGCCCCCTCCGGCTGGAAGACGCTCTGTGCTCCCATCGCCGCCCGCGCCGACGGCTGGTCCCAATCCCTCTAGCCGTCCGGCGGACTTCGGACGCCCTCGGGTCTGTGCTAGCATCCGCATCTACGCCGCATTCTTCTGGTGTTCCGGGGCAGCCGATCCGGCCGCGGTTCTCTCGACGCGCCGAGCCGAGATCATGAGCCTTTTGGCTCGGGTGCCGGAAGAGGCTCTTCCGTTCCTCGCCGCTCTGGTCAACTCGCCCGATCCGGCCTTCGTCACGGACCGCCACAACCACATCGTTTTCTGGAACCGCAGCGCCGAGCGTCTTCTTGGCTACGCCGCGGAGGAGGTGGTGGGCTTTCCCTGCGCCGGCGCGCTCCAGGGGTGCGACGTGTACGGCAACCGGTACTGCTCGGAGAGCTGCCCGGTGACGCAGATGGCCGTTCGCAACGAGACGGTGCGGCATTTCGACCTGCGGCTTCGCTCCAAGGACCGGCGCACGATCATGGTGGACGTGAGCATCCTGAACCTGGCCGTCCGAGCCCCGGATCACTTTCTCCTCGTGCACGTCCTGAGGCCGTCGGAGAGACCCGAGGCGCCCGCACGGCCGGCGGAGGAGCCCGTCTCTCCTCCGCGCTCCCCGTTGACGGCGGTCCGGGAATCCCCGGACGCGCGCGCGCGGAAGCTCACGGGGCGCGAAGTCGAGGTCATCGGAATGCTCGCCGCCGGACACGCCACTCCCGAGATCGCCTCCCGTCTCCACATCTCCACGCTGACGGCCCGCAACCACATCCAGAACATCCTCGAGAAGCTCGAAGTCCACTCCAAGGCGGAAGCCGTCGCCTTCGCGTTCCAGAAGCGGCTCATCTAACCGGGCCCCCTCGCCTTCGCGGAGATGCGGGCTCACCAGGCGAATTGGTGCGGCTGCGGGATCGCGCTTGCGCACGCCTCGCCGGAGGATTCGCGCAACGTGATGAAAGGAGCGTCCTCCGTGATGAAGATCCGCCGCTTCCCATGGGCTCTCTTTGGCCTGGCTCTCGGACTGGTTCTGCTCGACGCGCAACCCGCGGCCGCGGTCCCCGCCTTTTCCCGCAAGTACCAGACCTCCTGCCAGACGTGTCACGCGATCTTCCCGAAGCTGAATCCCTTCGGGCAGGCGTTCCGCCTGAACGGCTACCGCATGCCGCTCGAGACCGAGGAGCAGGTCAAGCAGAAGCCGGTCTCGCTCGGCGCGGAGGCCTACAAGCGGATGTGGCCCGAGATGGTCTGGCCGGGCGATCTCCCCGGCAACGTCCCGTTCGCGTTGAACACGAAGATGGCCAACGTCTACGCGTCCAGCGTGGACGACACCGGGCACCAGGTCGTCCACAACGACTTCCAGTTTCCCCAGGAAGCCAACGTCTTCGCCGCCGGGACCCTCGGGAAGAACTTCAGTTTCTTCGGGGAGTTCACCTGGGGCGAGCGGCCCGACGGCGGCAGCGACACCGAGATCGAGCATGCCCGGATCGACGTGATCTCACCCTTCGGTCCCGAGCACCTGGTGAACTTCCGGATCGGCAAGCTCTCGCCCAACCTCTACGACGGCTTCCAGGAGATGTGGCTCATGACCGACAACGGCGTGGACACGATCTTCACGTACAACCCGATCGGCTTTCACGGGGGCAACAGCCTTTCCGAGGAGGACGCCGGGGTCAGCCTTCCGCAGCGCGCCCGCGCGATCGAGATGTACGGCGTCGCCGCCCACCGCCTCTTCTACACGATCGGCGTGGACAGCCCCATCGGCCCCGGCGGCCCCAACGGGACCTTCGGCAGCAACAGCCAGAAGGACTTCTACGCCCGCGTGGACTACAAGATCGGAGGGATGGGGCTGGACGGCGACACGACGGGCGTCCAGCTCCCCCCGGAGAACTGGCGCGAGAAGTCCCTCCGCATCGGCGTTCTCGGCTACACGGGCAACGGCAAGGACGTCAATTTCGACGTTGCCGACGAGGAGGGCAACGCGTTCAAGATGCAGGACCGCCGCTACAACCGGATCGGCCTCTTCGCCTCCTGGTATTTCGGCGACCTGAACGTCTTCGGCGTCGCCCTGCACGGGACCGACAGGCTGGCGCTCCTGGACAGCGAGACGCTGGCTCAGGTCGAGGAGACCCGGCGCAGCTACGACGCCTGGTTCGCCCAGGCGGACTACGTCATCCGGCCTCCCTTCCAGGTCTCCGTCCGCTACGAGAACCTGCGCGTCGCTGACCCGACGGTCCCGTCCATCCGCTCGTTGAACGCGAACCTGAGCGTCCTCATCCGCGCCAACATCAAGGCGATGCTCGAGTATCACCGCGACCTGCGAGAGTCGCAGAACTACACGCTCGCGACCGTGCTGCGGTTCGCGCTCTAAAAGGAGTCGAAAAAATGAAAAGGATCCTCTGCCCGGTTCTCTTCCTCCTGCTTGCGCTTCCGGTCCTGGCGGGAGACCTCCACGGGAAGGTCGCCTGCAAGGGCGTGCGGGACAGTTCCGACGCCGTCGTTTCCATCGCGGCCATCCCGGGAAAGACGTTCCCGGCGCCCAAGGAGCACGCCAAGATGGACCAGGCGAACCTCGTCTTCCATCCGCACGTTCTCCCCGTGCTCGTCGGCACGACGGTGGATTTCCTGAACTCCGACGCCGTCCTGCACAACGTCTTCACCCCGGACGCCTGCGCCGAAAAGTTCAATCTCGGGACGTGGCCCAAGGGGCAAGCCAAGAGCTACGAGTTCAAGAAAGAGTGCGTCGCCGCGCTCCTCTGCAAGGTTCACCCGGAGATGGAAGCCTTCGTCGTGGCCGTCCCGACCCCGTACTTCGCCGTGACGAAGGCCGACGGCACGTACACCATTGCCAATGTGCCGGACGGGACGTACACCGTCAAGGTCTGGCATCCGAAGCTCAAGGCAACGCAGAAGTCCGTGACCGTTGCCGGAGCCACCGCCGCGGACTTCGAGATCTCGAAGTAGGCGGACCTTGGGCGAGTTCAACGCCGAGTGGCTCGAGCGCAACTTCCCCTGCAAGCAGGCGTGCCCCGTTCACACGGAAGCGGGAAAGTACGTCACGCTCGTCGCGGAGGGGCGGTATCGCGAAGCCTACGCCGTGGCCCGGCGTCCCAATCCGCTCGCCTCGATCTGCGGGCGCATCTGCGCCGCGCCGTGCGAGACCGTCTGCCGCCGGGGAGAGCTCGACGCGCCGATCGCCATCCGGGCCTTGAAGCGGTTCGTGACGGAAAGGTTCGGAGTCGAAAGCATGATGGACTTCTCGGTCCTGACCGAAGTCTACGGGGAGCGGCGTGGCCGCTATTCCGAGCGCGTCGCCGTGATCGGCTCCGGGCCCGCGGGCCTCGCCTGCGCGCACGACCTGGCCCTCATCGGGTACTCCGTCACGATCTTCGAAGGCTCGCCGGTCGCGGGGGGAATGCTCCGCCTCGGAGTCCCGGAGTACCGCCTCCCGCGCGCCTTGATCCAGCTCGAAGTCAACGCCATTCTCTCGCTGGGCGTCGATCTGAAGACGAACGCTCGACTCGGCCGTGACTTCACGCTGGCGAACCTGAAAGAGCAGGGATTCTCGGCGATCTTCCTCGGAGTGGGCGCGATGCGCAGCCGCGAACTCACGATCCCGGGAGTCGAGCTCGACGGCGTGCTGCGCGGGATCGACTACCTGCTCAACATCAACCTCGGCTACAAGGTCGAGATGGGTCAGCACGTCGTCGTCATCGGAGGCGGCAACGTGGCCCTGGACGTCGCGCGCACGGCGGCGCGTGGCGGCGAGCAGGCGAACCTCCAGCGCAATCTTTCCATCGTGCAGGCGCTCGACGTGGCGCGCAGCGCCATCCGGTTCGGCGCCCGGAAAGTCACCGTCTGCTCTCTCGAATCGGAAAGCGAGATGCCCGCCGCCAGAGAGGAGATGGAAGAGGCCGGGAAGGAAGGCATTCACTTCCTCCACCGCGTGGGCCCGAAGCGGCTGGTGGGTGAGAAGGGAACGGTGACCGGGATCGAGTTCCTCAAGGTGTCGCGGGTCTTCGACGAGACTGGCCGCTTCTCTCCGCAGTTCATCGAGGGCTCCGAGACGATTTTCGAAACCGACACCGTCATCATCGCCATCGGCCAGACGGGAGACTTCTCGTTCCTGCGGCCCGAAGACGGAATCGAATCGCGCGGAGGGCGCATCGTGATCGACCCCGACACGCTCGCCACGACCGCTCCCGGAGTCTGGGCCGGCGGCGACGCGGCATTCGGGCCGCGAATCGCCATCAACGCGATCGCCGACGGAAAGAAGGGAGCCAGGTCGATCGACGAGCACTTCCGCGGCTCGCCGCGGCCCGAGAGGGACGTCGCCGTCGAGATCGATCTCCACTCCCGCTACATGCGGGAACTGGACTTCGAGGGCATTCCCCGGCAGAAGCTCCCGACACGGCCGATCTCCCGCCGCATCGGGATCGCCGAGGTCGAGGAATGCTTCGGCGAACGGGAGGCGCGCCTGGAAGGCAAACGGTGCCTGCACTGCTGGACCAACACGATCTTCGAGGAGGACCCGCGGGCCGGAACCGAGTGCATTCTCTGCGGGGGCTGCCAGGACATCTGCCCGGAAGACTGCATCGAGATCCTGCCCGTCGCCCTGGTGAGCGATCCGCCCCCCGAAGTGTGGGAGCTCGCGCCGATCCTCGAGAACGGAAAACGCGTCGGTTCGATCTTCATCAAAGACGAGGAGACCTGTATCCGCTGCGGGCTCTGCGCCCGGCGCTGCCCGGTAGGCACGATCACCATGCAGAGCTTCCACACGAAGGAGGACGCCGTTGCCTGAAGATCCCGAGGATCTGACGGGGGTCGAGGAGACCGGTCCGAGCCGGCGCGATCTTTTCAGCCGCGTCGGCCTGGCCGCCTGCGCCGTGGCGGCGGCCGGCTCCGGGGTCGTGACCCTGGACTACCTGAAGCCCAAGGTCCTGTTCGAGCCGCCGACCCGCTTCCGCGCGGGCAGCCCGCTCGACTACCCCGAGGGCGTGGTGCGCTTCAACAAGCAGCAGAGGGCCTACGTCATCGGCGCGCCCGGGGGCGTCTATGCCCTGTCGGCTGTGTGCACCCACCTGGGATGCATCACCCGCTACCTGTCCGACGAGAAGTGCATCGCCTGCCCTTGCCACGGGAGCCGGTTCGATCTCGAAGGCAACGTCATTCATGGACCGGCCCCTCGCCCTCTCCCGTGGCTGGAAATGCAGGTGGACGCGAAAGGCACCCTCCTCGTCGACACGAGCGTGACGATCGCGCACGGCAGGATCTTCAAGGCATGAGAGAGCTGTTGCTGGCCTCGCTCGGAAGCCGCATGCGGAACACGGCTCTGTACCGCTCGATCGTGCGGCATGGCGTCGCCGACACCAATCGCAACCGCTCGCTCATCATCTTCGAGAACCTCTTCCTGCATGTCCACCCGGTCAAGGTCCGGAAGAAGACGCTGCGCTTCGCCCACACCTACTGGCTGGGAGGGATCACGCTCGCCTGCGCGCTCGTGCTCATCGCGACCGGGATCCTCCTGATGTTCTACTACCACCCTTCCGTGCCGCAGGCGTACCGCGACATGAAGGAACTCGCGTTCGTCGTCGAGAACGGCCTGTTCCTGCGCAACCTTCATCGCTGGGCGGCGCACCTGATGGTCTTCGCGGCCTTTCTCCACATGCTGCGCGTCTTCTATCACCACGCTTACCGCCCGCCCCGGCAGTTCAACTGGGTCGTCGGCGTGATCCTGCTGCTCGTGACGCTGCTCCTCTCCTACACCGGGTACCTGCTCCCGTGGGACCAGCTCGCCTTCTGGGGCGTCTCGGTCGGGACGAACATGGCCAAGGAAGCGCCCCTGATCGGCGAGCAGATCCGGTTCCTCCTGCTCGGCGGGCATGCTGTCTCGGAAAACGCGCTGCTGCGCTTCTACGTCCTCCACTGCGTCGTGCTGCCCGTCGCGCTGCTGCTGCTCCTTTCCGTTCACATCTGGAGGATCCGCAAGGACGGTGGGGTCCAGGGACCGCCCGAAGAGCCGGAGATCCCGGAGCGAGGAGAGATCCCATGAGCACCCTGCCGCCCCTCCACGTCGTCGAGTCGGCGGATCCCCTCGAAACCCCGCGCCGCGTCGCGCTCGTGCGCCCGGACATCCGGCCGGCCGTCCGCCGTCGGGAGGAACGCTGGGTGATGACCTTCCCGCACTTGATCGTGCGCGAGGTGATCCTCTTCCAGATCGTCGTCATCGGGCTCGCCCTCGCCGCGATCCTCTTCGACGCTCCCCTGCAGGGCATCGCGAACCCTCTGGAGACGCCCAACCCCGCCAAGGCCCCCTGGTACTTCCTGGGGCTGCAGGAGCTGCTCCACTACTTCCCCCCCGTCGTGGCCGGCGTCCTCATGCCGTTGGTCGTCGTGATCGCGCTCGCCGTGATCCCGTATGCGCGGGTCAACCTGAAGGCCGGCCCGCTCTGGGCCTCGCGGCCGGGACCAACCGCGGCCGCGCTCGGCGCCGTCACGCTTCTTCTGTCCGCGCTCTTCGCCGCCTTCGCGTGCTGGCCGATCGTGGTTCCCACGCTCCTCATCGCGGCGGCGACCTTCGCCGCTCGCGGAGGGGAGAACGGAGGACGACTGCGACAGCGCCTCGCGCGGGTGACGCTGCCGGAATGGATCATGACCTGGTTCGTGGTGATCGCCACGATCCTGACCGTCATCGGCACTTTCTTCCGGGGTCCCGGCTGGTCTCTCGTCTGGCCGTGGAACGCGGCGGTGTTCGGATAGGGCGGGAAGGAGAGACCCTTGCCTCTGCGCCGCCTCTTCGCCGCGACGAGCCTCCTCTTTCTGGCGGTCCTCGCCGTCTCCCCCGCCAAGAGCGCTCTCTCATCGTACCGGTCGGTGCAGCGGAGGTATCGCGTGCTCGGCATGTCCCGCGCCAGGAGCCTCAAGGCCGCCCAGGAGTACGAGCGGCGCCCGGTCGCCATCCAGCAGGTGTGGCTCCGGGACTTTGAGGACCGGGTGGACCGCTGCACCACCTGCCACCTGGGCGTGGCGGACACCCTCATGAAGGGGGTCGCGGAGCCTCTGCGCTCTCACGTGGAGACCGCGCACACGCCCGACGCGTTCGACCGCTTCGGCTGCACCTCGTGCCACGGCGGGCAAGGGCCGGCGACCTCGACCGAGGAGGCTCACGGAACGGCGGCCGACGCCGGCCCGCCCATGACGCCCGCGGCCTATCTGGAAGCGGGATGCGGCCGCTGTCACTCCGCCCAGACCGTCCCGGAGGCTCCCCTCCTCTCGCGCGGCCGGGCTCTCATGGACCGGTCCGGCTGCTTCGCCTGCCACGCCGTCCGCGGCCAGGAGAGCTTCCGTTCTCCGGCGCCTCCCCTGACAACGGTCTCCATGAAGACGGGCGGGACGTGGCTGAAGCTCTGGCTGCGCGGCCCGCGGACCGTGGACCCCAACGCCACGATGCCGAATTTCCATCTGACGGACCAGGAGATCGAGGAGCTTTCGCACTACCTCTTCAACCAGCCGGTTCCCTGGGACGTGGCGAACCGGATCCAATCCGCCGGCGAGGAGCCCGCCGGCGACGCCGCGAACGGAAAGAAGCTGTTCTCGGAGTCGCGCTGCATCTCGTGCCACACGGTGGAAGGGAAGGGCAACGGCTCGGCGCCCGAGCTCTCGAAGGTCGCCTCCTGGGCGACGCGCGGCTGGCTGCTCGCTTTTCTGCGCGACCCGCAGTCTTTCTATCCGCGGACCAAGATGCCCCGCTATCACTTCTCGGAAACCGAATCGCGCGACGTCGTGGCCTACATCGAAGACGAGCTGCGCGACTTCGACGCTCCCAAGGACATGCTCGCGCCGGTCCGTGTCAACCAGACCCTGGCCGAAAAGGGGGAGAAGCTCTTCCGGGTCGCCGGCTGCTTCGCCTGCCACTCGGAGCCGAGCGGCTCGGAGGAGAAGTTCGGCCCGGAGCTGAACGGCATCGGCGACAAGAAGGCCTCGTCGCTCGACTTCGGCCGGCGGACCGACCTCGAGCGCACACTCCCCGCCTGGCTCGCCGCCAAGATCGACTCCCCCCGCTCGTTCGCCCAGGGACTGCGGATGCCCTCGTACGAGTTCAATCCGGAGGAGAGGCGGGCCGTGGTTACCGCCCTTCTCTCGCTCGCCTCGCAACCGGTCCCCGAGCCCTACCGGTGGGCCCCCCCCCGCGTCGCCTCCCTGCTGCCGGGCGGTCCCGTCGGCGCGCTCATCGACCGGTACCGGTGTCTCTCCTGCCACCACATCGGAGAAGCGGGAGGAGACATCTCGACCGCTCCCCTGACCTACGAGGGGAGCAAGGTCCAGCGCGACTGGCTGATCGACTATCTGACGCTCTCGTATTCGCTGCGCCCGATTCTCGAGGAGAGGATGCCGGTCCTGCGCATGCCGAAAGAGGAAGCGACGGCTCTCGCCGACGCCTTCGAGAGCTTCTATCTGGATCCGAAGATTCCTCGGAACCCCTTCGAAGGGAGGCCGACCTCCGACGCCGATCCGGCGGAGGGTCAGCGACTCTACGCGACCCTCGGGTGCCGCGCCTGCCACATCCTCGGCTCCTCGGGCGGTTATTACGGACCGCCGCTCACGGACACGGGCAGGAGATTGAAGAGCGGCTGGATCTTTACGTGGCTGAAGGGGCCGCAGCGCTGGCGGGGGGACGTGCGCTGTCCCAACTACGGCCTGACGGACACCGACGCCCTGCGGTTGACCGCATATCTCGGGACACTCCGCGAGACTCCCGCCCCGGCGGCGGCGGGAGGACCGCGATGAGGATGCTCCGCCTGTGGAGCCGGGTCGGCCTCGCTCTGCTCCTGGGGATCGCGGCCTGCTCGACGAAACGGCCCGCGCCGAAAACCGCGGCGGCGAAGGCGCCCCTGGACTCCTACGAGCTGCGCCTCGGCAAGGGCACCTACCGCCACTACTGCCAGACATGTCACGGCGAGACCGGCGCCGGAGACGGATTCAACGCGTTCAACCTGGATCCCCGCCCCCGCGACCTCTCCGATCCCGCGTTTCAGAAGAAGAAGAGCGATGCGGAGCTGGCCGACACGATCCGCCGCGGCGGCGCCGGCGTCGGGCTATCCGCCCTGATGCCTCCCTGGGGACACACCCTCTCGGGCCGGCAGATCGACGAAGTCATCCTCTCTATCCGGGCGCTGCGCAAGGTGCCGGAATCAGTCCCTCCGAGCCCGGCGACCCCTCCCCCCGCTCCTTCCGCCCACTAACCCGGTCTTCCTCGTTCCAGCTCGTCGCTCCAGCCCCGGTCGGTGGTGGGGCCGGGCGGACTCGAACCGCCGACCTAGAGTTTAGGAAACTCTTGCTCTATCCACCTGAGCTACGGCCCCGCGGCGGAACACTCTAGCAGGCCTGCTCGCGGGTGGCGCCGCCCGGGAGAGTCACTTCGACGTCACGGACTTCACCTTTCGGAAGCGAAGGGTCTCGCCGGTGTCGACGCTCTTCAAGCGGAAGGAGCCGGGCTCGGTCTGGAACTCCCACTTTCCGGTGATCGGGTTCTGGAACGCGGTCTCGCAGGCGCCCGGAAGAGTCACGCCGACAAAGCCGTCGCCCTTGGGATGGATGTCGACCTGGCAGTCGGAGCGCCGGGTCGCCCAGATCAAGCGCGCCGTTTCGCCCTGCGGCTCGAGCGACAGGAGTCCGTGGAAGCGGACGTTGTTGCCGTTGTAGGTTCCCTGGACCGTGACGCTGAAGCGCTGCTCCTGGAGGACCGGTCGCGAGGGCTGAATGATGACCCGGAGCTTGTTCGCGGGGCCGGCGATTCCCTGATAGTGCCCGGCGAGCTGCTTCCCGAGGCCCACATACGGCTGGTCCGCGCCGAGGGCCGTGAACGCGAAGACAGCCAGCAGGCCGAGAACAGAACCGAGGATTCGTGCGATTGACACTTTCATCTGATTCCTCCGCCTGAGGTCAGAGCAAGTTCGGAGCCAGGGACGATCCACCGAGCGATAACGCCAAGTGGTTGCTGCAACGTCATTTGGAAGGACCGGCCCGGCGACGACATCTCGTTCGGGACCTGGAGAAGGGTCGGTTCGTCCTCCGCGGAGGACGCCTACGCGTTGTGCTGCTTGAGGCGCCGGCCGAATTCCCGCGCGGGGGTGGAGGCGGCGATCTCTTCCGGGACCCCGAGGTAGAAGCCCTGGCCCAACGGGATCCCGAGTCGCCGGCATTCCTCGAGGTCTTCGGGCGTTTCGATCCCCTCGGCCACGCAGGCGGCGTCGATGCGGCGGGAGAGGTTCACGAGCATCTCCACGACGTCCCGCTTGATCGTGTCGCCGTGGAGGCCGGTGACGAGGGTGTTGGCGACCTTCAGGAAGTTCGGGCGCAGCTCGGCGATCGACTGGAGCGAGGCATAGCCCGATCCCGCGTCGTCGATGGCGATCCGGAACCCCTGGCGCCGGAGCGACTCGAGGGCCTCGCGGAAGACCGGCACGTCGCGGATGGCGGAACGCTCCGTCACTTCCAGGACGACCTTGTGGCGCAGGTGCTCGAGGGGCGCGAGCGCCCCCGGCCGGGCGGCGAGCGAGGCGACCGAATCCGCTTCCACGTTGAGGAAGAGCAGCCCGGATCCCGAGCCGTCGTAATGACCGGCCGAGGACTCGATGCAGAGCTGCTCGAGGTCCCAGGTGGCCTCGTGGTCGCCGGCGAACTCGAAAAGGAGCTCGGGGCTCTCGAAGGCCGTGTCCACGGGACCCCTCGTCAGCGCCTCGTGGCCGAAGACCTCCATCGTGCTCAGGTCGAAGATCGGCTGGTAGACGGTCCGGATGCGGCGCTTGCGCAGGATCTCCTTGAAGGTCTCGCGCAGGCGCGCCTGCCGCTCCCCTTCCTTGGTCGTCGCGATGGCGATCGCCTGGCGCAGCGCGCGGTACACGAGGCGCTCGATCCTCATCTGGGGGTTGGACTGGATGACCGTGTGCCCGACGAAGACGCCGATCCGCTTGTGGATGCGGGGCCCGAAGGCCTCGTCGAGCGTGCCGCGCAGGGACTCCTCCACCTGCCGCGCCTTGCGCTGGAGGCGGCTCAGCGAATCCTCGGCCGCCTCGAGCGTCGTGAAAACGTAGAAGTCCGATCCGCCCGCCCGGTTCACGGCGACGAAGTCCTCCGTCGCGAAGACGGTCCCGAGCATCCGGCGAAGGGCCTTGGCCGCGGCCCGCAGGAGACTGTCGAAGACCTCCCAGCCGTAGGCGTCCTCGATGTGGCTGTACTGCTCGACGTCCACGACGAGGACCCCCAGGTCGCGGCTGTCCAGGAGACGGTCCCTCAGGGCATCGATGATGACGGGAACCGTCGGAAGCTCGGTGATCGGGTCGAAGAGCAGGTTGCGGAAGCGGACGTCCTCGTTCTCCGTCGGCAGGTAGGCCGAGGACGCGGCCTCGCCCCGCTCGTCGAGGAGCTTGCGAACGGTGGAGAGGAGCCGCCGCCGCGTGAACGGCTTCGTCACGTAGTCGTCCGCTCCGACCTGCATGCCCGTGATGAGGTCCCGGATCTCGCTCTTGACCGTCAACATGGCGACCGGGATCTGCCGCGTTTCCGGGGCATTCTTCAGCGTCGTGCAGACCTCCCACCCCGAGAGCTCCGGCATCATGACGTCCAGGAGGATCAGGTCGGGCTGGAGCTGCAGCGCCATGTCCACGCCCTCCCGGCCGTTGCGCGCCGCGAAGGTCGAGTAGCCCGCCGAGGTGAGGATCGTCTGGACGATCAGCAGGATGTCGTCATCGTCGTCAACGATCAGGATCTTCTCTGCGGACATCAGGCGTCAGGCTCTGAAGGTTGTGATTCCGGAGATGTCTTCGAAGGAGGCGTCATTGTAGCAGGAGGGGGATCAGAGCAGAAGAACGGAATGCAGCCTTCGCGCGGCGAGCTGGGCGCGGCCCTTGAGGCCTTCCAGCTCTATGAAAAACGTCATGCCGGCGACCACGGCTCCGAGCCGGTCGACGAGCTCCGCTGCCGCCCGGGCGGTGCCGCCGGTCGCGAGCACGTCGTCGGCGACGAGGACTCTCTCCCCCGACCGGCAGGCGTCGGTGTGGATCTCCAGGCAGTCCCGGCCGTATTCGAGCCCGTAACTGACGCTGTAGGTCTCCCGCGGGAGCTTCCCCGGCTTCCGGACGGGGACGAACCCGACGTCGAGGTACCGCGCGAGCGCGGCCCCGAACATGAACCCGCGGGCCTCGATCCCCAGGACCTTGTCGGGAGGATCGGCTCGGAAGGGCTCCGCCATCGCGGCGACCGCCTGCTGGAAGGCCTCCGGAGAGGCGAGCAGCGGCGTGATGTCGCGAAACAGAATCCCCGGCGAGGGGAAATCGGGGATGTCGCGGACGAAGGCGCGCAGGTCGGTCATGGAGCCATTATCCCGTGATCTCGAAGGTGGCGTGCCCTTCCAGGTCCGCTTCCTCCTCGACGAGCGACGCGACCCGGCTCCCGCCCGGTCCCGCTCGCAGGCGCTCGAGGTACCGGGCGACCGCTCCGGGTTCGCCCTCCACGAATGTCTCGACAGTCCCGTCGGCGCGGTTGCGGACCCATCCCTTCACACCCGAGTCGCGGGCGGCCCGCTCGGCGAAGAAGCGAAACCCGACCCCCTGGACCCGGCCCGAGACGACGGCGCGCCGCGCGATCACGACCGGCCTGCTCAGCAGTCGGCTAGGCCCCATCCCGGCCGAATCGGCCCAGGAGAGGCACGAAGACAACCTCTTCGCCGTCCTCCTGGCCGAAGTGGTCCTTGCGCCGCCGGACCACGCGCAGGCGCTGCCGGTGCGGAGGACCGATCGGGACGACCAGTTTTCCGCCGACCTTGAGTTGCTTGAGCAACGGCTCGGGCACTTCGTCGCTTCCCGCGGTCACGAGGATCCTGTCGTAGGGAGCCGCGGCCGGATACCCGTACGTCCCGTCGAAGGCCTTCACCGACACGTTGTCGCAGCCGATCGAGCGCAGCGTCGCCGCCGCGGCGCGGGCGAGATCGTCGATCCGCTCGAGCGAATAGACCGATCGCGCCAGGAGCGAAAGGACGGCGGCCTGGTACCCCGAGCCGGTGCCGATCTCGAGGACCTTGTGCCCGGGCTCGAGCGCCAGGCGCTGCGTCATCAGCCCCACGACGTAAGGTTGCGAGATCGTCTGCCCGTGCCCGATGGGAAGCGAGTGGTCGCCGTAGGCCTTGGCCCGGAGGGGCTCCGGAACGAAACGGTGCCGGGGAACCCGGCGAAGGGCGTCCAGCACCCGGGGGTCGTCCACCCCCCGCGGCTCGACGAAACGGTCCACCATCTCGCGCCGCAGGGCGGCCTCCCGCTCCGCCGACGCCGGCCGCTCGGCTCTCAATGGCATGTGTCTCTATCCTAAGGGATTTCCGCGCGGCGGGGCCCGCTGAAATCGCGCGGGTTAGAATGGCGTTCTTTTCCAAGCGGAGGAGATTTGACGCCCCAAGAGACCGCAGAGCTGACCCGTGTGTCGGGACATCCCGATATTTCGCGGGAGGAATTGAAGAAATGGTACGGCCTCATGCACCTGTCCCGGGTGCTCGACGACAAGGCGCCGAACTACCTGAAGCAGGGGCTCGGGTGGAGCTATCACGCCCCATGCGCCGGCCACGACGCGATCCAGCTCGCCCTCGGGATGACGTTCCGCCCCAACCGGGACTACCTCTTTCCCTACTACCGGGACCTGGCGACCTGCGTCGCGGCGGGCCTGACGGCCGAGGAGATCCTCTTGAACGGCATGTCGAAGGCGACCGACGTCGCCTCCGGCGGCCGGCACATGTCCAACCACTTCGCCAAGCCCGAGATCGGCATCCAGAACGTCTCCTCCTGCGTAGCCAACCACGCCCAGCACGCCGCGGGCCTCGGCCGCGCGATCAAGACGTACGGCAGGGACTCGATCGTCTTCTGCTCGGTCGGCGAGTCCTCGGTCTCGGAGGGCTACTTCTACGAGGCGGTCAACGGCGCCTCGCGCGAGAAGCTGCCGGTCGTGTTCGTCGTCCAGGACAACGGCTACGGCATCTCGGTCCCGAAGAACGACCAGACCGCCAACCCGTACGCCTCCGACAACTTCTCCGGCTTCTTGAACCTGAAGATCGTCCATTGCGATGGCCTCGACGTCTTCGACTCCTTCCGAGCCATGCGGGAGGCGGTCGAGTACGTCCGCACCGGCGCCGGATGCGCGATCGTGCACGCGACCTGTGTGCGCATCCACTCTCATTCCAATTCGGACCGGCACGAGCTCTACCGGACGCCCGAGGAGCTGGAGGCGGCCCGCGCTGCAGATCCCCTTCCCCGCTTTCGCCGCACGCTGATCGACAACGGCCTCGTCAACGAGGAGGAGATCGCCGCCATCGAGGTGCGCAACCAGCGGATCTACGAGGAGGCGGCCGACCGCACCCGGACCGCGCCCGATCCCGACCCCGCCTCGATCCACGACTTCGTCGAGCCCGAGCCCTGGGTCCCGAAGGACTGGCCGGAAGGGCTGCCGGACGGGTCGGGCGACCCGGAGACCATGGTGCAGGCGATCAACGCGACGCTGAAGGCGGAGTTCCGCGCGAACCCCGACACCTACATCTGGGGCCAGGACGTCGCCTACCGCGACAAGGGGGGCGTCTTCAACGTCACGAAGGGGATGCAGCAGGAGTTCGGGCCAAAGCGCGTCTTCAACGGCCCGCTGGCGGAGGACTTCATCCTCGGCACCTCGGATGGGTTCTCGCGCCTGAACGACAAGATCCGTGTCGTCGTCGAAGGCGCGGAGTTCGCCGACTACTTCTGGCCGGCCGCGGAGCAGATGGTCGAGATGTCGCACGAGTACTGGCGGACCAACGGGAAGTACGTGCCGAACGTCACCGTGCGGCTGGCCTCCGGCGGTTACATCGGCGGCGGCCTCTATCATTCGCAGAACATCGAAGGGTGGCTCACGACGCTGCCGGGCATCCGGATCGTCTGTCCCGCCTTCGCGGACGACGCGGCCGGGTTGCTGCGGACGGCGATCCGCTCGCGCGGGCTGACGCTCTACCTCGAGCCGAAGTTTCTCTACAACAACCCGATGGCGAAGGCGAACGTGCCGGCGGAGTTCGCCGTTCCCTTCGGAAAGGCGCGGCTGCGCCGCGAGGGAACGGACCTGACGATCGTCGCCTACGGCACTCCCGTGCACTTCGCCCTCGAAGCGGCGAAGAAGCTCGAGGCCGAAGGAAAGAGCGTCGAGGTGCTCGACCTGCGGTCGCTCGTGCCGATGGACATCGAAGCGATCCGGCGATCGGTCCAGAAGACCGGCCGGGTCGTCGTCGCGCACGAGGACAAGGTGCACGGCGGGTTCGGCGGGGAGATCGCCTCGCAGATCCAGGAGACCGCCTTCCCGTGGCTCGACGCTCCGATCGCGCGCGTCGGCTCCGAATTCACAGCCGTCGGGTTCAACCGGATCCTGGAACGCGCCATCCTCCCCAGCACCGAGAAGGTCCTCGCGGCCGTCCGCAAGACGCTCGCCTATTAGAGTCCGGACCGTCCGACTCGTAATCCCCCGTCCCCCTCCGTCGTCTCTTTAGCGTGGGCCGGCACAGGGCCGGCCAACGAAAGGAGACCTGAAATTCCCATGAGCCAACTTTCCAAGACGATTGCTCTCGCGGCGTCTTTCGCCGCGCTCCTCGCGCTCCCGGTCCTGGCTGGAGACCGCCCCGCGGCGGGATTCGCCGGAAGAGGACACGGACGAGGACACGGCAGCGCGATGCGCTGCCTTCGATCGGCAGACCTGACGGACGCCCAGAAGGCGAACGTCAAGGCTTTCTTCGACGCGGCCCGGCCCGGTTTCGACGCGGACGTTGCCGCGATCCGGTCGGCCCGCACGAAGCTCCGTACCGACACCGACGCCGGAGCCGACAAGTCCGTCATCGGCCAGGACTTCCTGGACACTCAAGCCGCCTCCAAAAAGCTCCGCGACGACCACGCGGCCCTCCGGGACCGGATCCTCGGCACGCTGAGCGGGGACCAGAAGGCCAGGGTGCAGTCCTGCCTCGATTCGCGCGGCGGGCGGAGGGGTCCGCGCGGGGGACCCGAGTTCTAGCCGGACGGGAGCCGCCGCGAAGACGAAGTCCGAGCGGCGGCGTCCCCACTGTTTTCGGAGGGAACATCAACAGCGGACTTGCTCCCGCGTCACCTTTTCGTACAGAATAAAGGCAGCGTCCCGCCAAAAGGAGGTCGGAATGAAACCCTTTCGCCGCACCCTGACTCTCGCAGCCGTCCTGTCCCTGCTGGCCCTTCCCGGCCTGGCTCAGGACCGCATGGCGATCGCGCAGACGGAAGGACTGGCCTTCCCCATCCTGCGTTGCCTGCGCGCAGCCGACCTCACCGACGCCCAGAGGGCCGACATCAAAGCAATCGTGGAAGCCGCCCGGCCGCAGCTTGAGGAGGCTCGCCGGAAGGTCTACGCCGACCGCGTAAAGCTCCACGATGACCTCGAGGCCGGAGCCGACACGAGCGTCCTGGGACAGGACGTGCTCGACCTGAACAACGACATGAAGGCCGTGCAGGCGTTGCTCGACTCGGTCAGGGACCAGGTCATTGCGCGGTTGGCCGTCGAACAGAAGACCAGGGTTGAGGAATGCCTCGCCGTGTCGAAGCAGCAGCCGCCCCGGAGAGGCCGCCTCCACTAGCACCGCGGACTCTCTTCTCAGGTCAGGGTTTCGGTTGCGCGGCCGGCGCGGCCGTCTGCAGCATCCCGTCGGCGATCTCGACCAGGACCTGCATCGAGCGGTAGTCGGTCAGGTCGAGGTGCAGCGGCGTCATCGAGATGAACTTCTCCGCGATCGCGCTGATGTCGGTCCCTTCCTCGGCTTCCCCGGCGGGAATCGTCGAGCCGATCCAGTAGTACGGGCGGCCTCGCGGGTCCGTCTTCTCGATCACCGTTTCGCCGTAGCGCCGCTTGCCCAGGCGGGCGACCCGGACGCCCTGCGGCTCTCCCGCGGGAATGTTGACGTTGACGAGAGTCCCGGCAGGCAGCGGCTCCTCCAGCAGCCGGAGCGCGAGCCGCCGCACGAAATCGGCCGCGGCGTCGAAGGTGAACCCGGTCTCGATCTCCTGCGAGATCGCGACGGAGGGAATCCCGATGAGCGTCCCCTCGAACGCGGCGGAGACCGTGCCCGAGTAGGTCACATCGTCCCCGAGGTTCAAGCCCAGGTTGATGCCGGAGAAAATGAGCGCCGGCCTCTGGTCCTTCAGCAGGTGCAGCACTCCCCAGTTGACGCAGTCGGTCGGGGTGCCGTCCACCGACCAGCGGTTGGGACCCACGAGCTTCGCCCGCAGGGGGCTCTGGAGCGTCAGGGAATGGCCGGCGGCGCTCCTCTCCTGGTCCGGGGCGACCGTGAACACCTCTCCGACTTCCGACAGGGCGGCGGCCAGCCTCTCGATTCCCTCCGAGAAGATGCCGTCGTCATTCGTCGCGAGAATTCGGGGACGGGTCACGGAGCGGAGCTCGGATCGGGAGGCGGCATGACGAACATCAGGATGATGTAGGCGAGGATCCCCGGAAAGGCGACCGAGACGATCGAGATCAGAACGTAGGCGACGCGGACGACGGTCGGATCGAGCTGGAAATACTCGGCCAGGCCGCCGCAGACCCCGGCGATCATCTTGTGCCGGCTCGACCGGGTCAGCCGGCGCGGCGGCGGGACGCTGCTCATGTCCTTCCTCCTTCGTACACGACGCGGTTCTTCTCCGTCTCGTCCAGCGCGATCCGCACGAGCCGTGCCGGGGCCACCTTCGACTCGAGCTGCCCCCAGATGCCGACCGCGATGTTCTCGGCGGTCGGGTTCTTCCCGCGCAGGAATTCCACGTCGAAGTTCAGGTGCCGGTGGTCCAGGTGCCGGACGACGTTCTCCTGGATCGCGCGCTTCAGGTCTCCGAAGTCCATCAGGTACCCGGTCTCCGGGTCGATCTCCCCGTCCACCGTCACCTCGAGCATGTAGGTGTGCCCGTGCCCGTTGGGATTGTTGCACTTGTCGAAAACTCGGCGATTCTTCTCCGCGTCCCAATCCTCCCGGTGCAGCCGGTGTGCAGCCGAGAAGTGCGTGGACGATACGAGCCGAACCCTCACGAACCGGATTCTAGCCTCCCCGTTGTCATTCTCAGGTCGACGCCGTGTCATTCCGAGGAGCGCCCCTGCCTGTCATTCCGAGGAGAGCCCCTGTCTGTCATTCCGAGGAGCGCCCCTCCTTGTCATTCCGAGGTCGCCGACGCGCCAAAGCCGCTATGGCGACGGCGCGAGCGCAGCGACGAGGAATCTCCCCCCGTCTCATCCCCAAGCCGGCAGACGCTCGTTTGACTTCCCGCCGCCGCCCTGCTCAAATGCGCCCTCCGGTCGGGACGTGGCGCAGTCTGGTAGCGTACCTGAATGGGGTTCAGGGGGTCCCGGGTTCGAATCCCGGCGTCCCGACCAACAAAAACCTCGCGAATTCCAATCGACCGAAACCTAACCCCACGTTTTCCTGGGTTTTTCGCAGATTTCGCTCGTTCGGCCTTCCGAGCCTCTTTGCTGTTTTTTGCTGTTTTATTGGCTCCGCATTCGGACACATTTTCGCACCCGTCGGCCTGGATGTCACGGCCGCGGCCATTTGTGCCACGATGCTGCGGCCGTGGGGCCGGATAGCGGATCAAACGCTCTCGTTACGTCAACTGCCCCGTTTGTGCGGGCTATCCGCTGGCGCGCTCACGAGGTGGCGAGGCCCCGAGCAAGAATCATGCGCGCGAAACGAAGGCCTAGAGAATAGGAGTCCTGATGCTGGACAACCCGCAATCTTTGGCCGGGATCATCACCAAGCACAGCAGCAAGTCCGTCGCACAGACCGTCGACCGACTGACGCGTGTCATCGCGGATCGAGGCTTCACGCTGTTCAGGGTCATTGATCACAGCGGAACAGCCGAACGAGTTGGTGTGCAGATGCCCGATTCGAAACTCGTCATGTTTGGGAAGCCGACTGTGGGCGCGGCGGTAATGCTCGCGGCGCCGCTCGCGGGTTTGGATCTCCCGCTCAAGGTGCTGGGTTGGGAGGACAGGAAGGGAGCGGTTGCCGCGAGTTACAACGCACCGGAGTTCCTGGCCGAGCGGCACCACATCGAGGGTGCCCCGCGTGCGCCCTTCGACGCAGGTGAGTCGATCGTTGAAGAGGTTGTCGGTCCATAACTTGAGCTGATCCGCGCGGGTGAGGCCTCGTCCCGTCGCCAGCCCCTCGAAGGCTTATGCTACCGGTCCAGGGAGGGGTCGATGATGAACACTGGTCTCGCGGCGACACTGCTCCTGGTAGGCGCTGCAACGGCACTTGCCACCACGGCGCCCTGCACCATTCACCCGAAGAAGGGAGCCACCAAGGAAGAACTCGCCCCGATGGCGAAGATCACTCAGGCTGACGCGCAAAAGGCAGCTCTGGCGTCCTTCAAAGACCCGTCGAAAGCAACCGTGAAAGAGGCTGAGCTTGAGGCCGAGCACGGTTGTCTGATCTACTCCTTCGACATCGAGGTCACGGGAAAGACCGGGGTCCAGGAAGTTCAGATCGACGCCGGCAACGGCAAGGTTCTCTCGAGCGTGCACGAGAGCCCGAAGGCGGAGGCTGATGAGAAAGCGAGGGAGAAGGCCAACCCGCCGAAAAACTAATCGACAAATGCACATGCGCGTGTGTTTTGGAATGAGTCGATGCGATGGGGGCTGATGAGGGTCAGTCGTGGATTGTGGTATTACGAGAGCGCGACTCCACAGTCAGCGTGCAAAGTGCGCTGTCCCCTGCACGATCGAGAGTTCCCGGACCGGGACACTTTCATTTGTCGCCGGGGAACCGCCAAGAGCATCGCCTGATGCGCCTTTCAGAATCCTCGGACAACGTCTTCCTATCCTGCTGGCAACCGGGCACAGATCCGAGTTGTCGGAGAGACGCCAAGAGAGGCTGATCTACTTCAGCTTGTCGAATTCATCGAGAGTGATCCCGAGTTGCCGGAGGATCTTGTGGAAAAGCGGTGGCCCGATTTCCCGGCCTCCGTGGATCGGGATCGTGACGGCGCGACCGGCGGCATGGTTCCACCGTTCGTGGCTTCCCGTGGTTCGAGTCTTCCGGAATCCGAGGCGGGCCGCGACGGCCTGGAACTGGCGCGCGGTCGCGCTAGGCATGCACCAGGAGTTCGGTCCGATCCACCGGCAGCGGTTTCCCGCTCTCGGCGTACTCCTCCTGGATCATCCGGAAGACCCTCTCGAGTTCCTGGAGCGCCTCGTCGCGGGTATCCATGAGCGCGTAGCATCCTCCGATCGCGGGGATTTCCGCGACCCACCCGCCGCCCTCCTGGGCGTACAGGACAATCTTGTAGGCAGCCAGCCCGGCCTCACCCGCCATTCGCGCGATTCTACCTCCTTCCCGCATGCCCACGTCGGCGCCGGAGAGCTGATCCTGGACTTAGGACGCGGGCGACCGGCTCGGCGGGGGCCGCTTCCTGAGGGGAATAGAATCGCGGAGAGAGGAGAGCAACATGAGACGACTTTGCATTGCGGTGACGGTTTGCGCTCTGGCGGGAATCGGGACGGCCATCGCACAGGACGCGCGTGAGAAGGAGGTCCGGGCGGCAACCGACGCGTTCGTGGCGGCGTGGAACAAGCACGACCCGAAGGCCATGGCAGCCGTTTGGGCGCCGGACGGCGACCTGATCAATCCCTTCGGGCGCTGGGCCAGCGGGCGGGCCGACATCGAGAAGCTCTTCACCGACGAGCAGACGACATTCATGAAGAGCTCGGCGTACTCCATCGGCAGCTACAAGGTGCGGTTCCTGTCCCCGGCGATCGCCGTCGCGGACTACGACGGCGAAGTCACGGGGATTCTCGACGCCAACGGCAGTCCGGAGGCCCCCTTCAAGCACCACGTCGCCATCGTCTTCGAGAAAAAAGCGGGGCACTGGTGGGCGATGGCAACTCGGGCAGCGGCCTATCTCCCCCCGCCAAACGCGCCTTCCGCCCCGGCGAAGAAGTAAGTCGCGCGGATCTGCCCGCTCCAGCCCGGAGCCAGGAGTCGGGCATTCTCACATTCGGCTCATGGAATCCCCTTGCGCAGGCCCGCCCGCGGCGGCGGGAGCGTAGAGTTGGATTCCGCCCTTCGGCTCATCAGCTCCGGGGCTTCGCTCCCGCGGCGCGCGCCTCCTCCCCTCTGGGAGACTTCGCGCGCCGCGAACCAGAGCCTTTGCGCTTCGCGCCCAGATCTTCCCCCTCTCCCGGCGGGAGAGGGGCGGGGTGAGGGATACTCCGTCGCTACGCCCACTACCGTCGCTACGCCCGCTTCGCTTGGATTCCGCCCTCTGGGACACTTCGCGCGCCGCGAGCACGGACAAGATGATGGTTGAAGCCCGCCGCGTCTTTCCGGTTAAGGGGGGAAACCCGGGTCGGTCAGGCTGGACGGCGAGATGACAAGGATGGGAAGCCTTGTGATATCGTGATATCATCGAGCGAGGGTCCAATGGCGCAAGTTGTGGTTCGGCACTTGGAAGACGACGTGAAGGAAGGACTCAAACGGCGCGCCAAGCGCCATGGTCGGAGCATGGAGGATGAGGTCCGTCACATTTTGCGCGATGCGGCAAAGGATGAGAGGCGAGCTGTACGCAGGCTTGGGTCACGCATGGCGGCTCGTTTCCGGACCACAGGCTTGACGACGGATCTCCCGGAATTGCGCGGCCTCCCCGCGCGCTCTGCAGAGTTCGATCCTTGATCATCCTCGATACGAACGTGCTGTCCGCGTTGATGCGAGCAGAGCCGGACCCACCGGTCGTGGCATGGCTTGACCGGCAGCCTGCCGACTCGATCTGGATCACGAGCATCACCGTCTTCGAGGCTCGCCTCGGTCTGGCCCTGCTCCCTGCAGGCCGCCGCCGCCGCGCTCTCGAGACAGCGTTTTCGCGATTGCTCGAGGAAGACCTGGAGAACCGCGTGCTGGATTTCGATCTCGGCGCCGCTAACTCCGCGGCGGTGCTCGCGGCCGAAAGACGGCGGGCGGGACGCCCCACCGATATGCGCGATACTCAGATCGCCGGCATTGCCGTCTCGCGGCATGCCACGCTGGCCACGCGAAACGTGCGGCACTTCTCAGACCTGAAGGTCCCGGTCATTGATCCATGGACGACGACGGCGTCAGCTTGAATACCGGCGATTAGGAAACCCCTGACGTCATTCTCAGACCTCGCGGGGCGCCTCGTCGCAGTGACCAGGGTCCGAACGAGGAGCCCGGGGTCGTGCACCGCGAGTCTCCGCACCCATCGGACACGTTTTCGGACACGTGGTGGATTTCCCAGGGAAAATGCGGGTTTCCGGGGGGTTCGAATCCCGGCGTCCCGACCAATAAAACCCTCGCGAATTCCAATCGACTAGTGCCTAACCCTCGCGTTTTCCTAGGTTTTTCGCAGATTTCGCTCGTCCGGCCTTCCGAGCCTCTTTGCTGTTCTTTGCCGTTTTATTGGCTCCGCATTCGGACACATTTTCGCACCCATGCCTTGAACCCTCGACCCGACTACGGTCGGCGGGAGGCGTAGACTTCCGCGATTCGGATGGCCCTCACGTCCGGGACACACCTCGGCCCCTACGAGATCGTCTCCGCGATCGGCGCTGGCGGGATGGGAGAAGTGTACCGGGCGCGGGATAAGAAGCTGGACCGGGACGTCGCGATCAAGGTCCTGCCCGAGTCCGTCGCCGCAGATCCTGAAACGCTCGCCCGATTCGAGCGCGAGGCGAAGGCGGTCGCGGCGCTTTCCCACCCCAATATCCTTTCGATCTTCGACTTCGGAACCCAGGACGGCATCGCCTACGCCGTCATGGAGCTTCTGGAGGGCGAGACGCTACGCGGGAAGCTCGATGCGGGTCGCATCCCTCAGAAGCAGGCTGTGGACTACGCCATCCAGATCGCCAAAGGCCTTTCCGCCGCTCACGAGCGAGGGGTCGTTCACCGCGACTTGAAGCCCGAAAACCTCTTCGTCACGAAAGACGGGCACCTCAAGATCCTCGACTTCGGGCTGGCGAAGAAGGTCGAGGCCGCCGCCCCCGGGAAGGAGACCAGCGCGCCGACGGGCTCGGGCCACACGGAACCCGGGACGGTGATGGGGACGATGGGCTACATGTCGCCGGAGCAGCTTCGGGGCCTGCCGGTCGATCACCGCTCGGATCTTTTCTCCTTCGGGGCGATCCTGTACGAGTTGCTCTCGGGCAAGAAGGCATTCAAGAAGGACACGGCGAGCGACACGATCGCGGCGATCCTGAAGGAGGAACCACCCGAGCTGACGCAGTCGGGGCGGAACACATCGCCGGCCCTTGACCACATCGTCAAGCATTGCCTAGAGAAGGACCGAGATCGGCGATTTCACTCCGCCCACGACATCGCCTTTGCGCTCTCCGAGGCGTCGGGTCCGACGACGACAAGCGGGGTGCAGTTCACTGCGCCGCCGTCCGGCAAGAGAAAGGTTCTCATCGCCTTTGCCGCTATCGTCGTTCTCGCCGTCGCGGGTGTCCTTCTTCTGCGGCGGCCGCACCGGGGTGTGGGTGAGGCCGGCGGCGTCAAGCGGGTGGCGGTGTTGCCGTTTGAGAACCTGGGGGGTCCCGAGGACGACTACTTCGCCGACGGAATGGCGGACGAAGTCAGAGAAAGCTGACATCACTTCCGAATCTCCAGGTGATCGCGCGGGGCAGCTCGACATCCTACAAGAAGACGACCAAGACACCGAAGCAGATCGCCCAGGAGCTGGACGTGAAGTACCTGCTGGCGGCGACCGTGCGCTGGCAGAAGGGGGCGGGCGCGAGCCGCGTGCACGTGACGCCCGAGCTGGTCGAGATCCGGGAGTCCGGAGCGCCTGCCTCGAAGTGGCAGCAGCCGTTCGACGCGGCGCTAACGGACGTGTTCCAGGTGCAGTCGGAGATCGCGACGAAAGTGGCGCAGGCGTTGGGTGGCGCGCTCGGGGCGGGCCAAGGGAAGCGGCTCTATGAGCAGCCCACGCAGAACCTCGCCGCCTACGACGCCTTCTTGAAGGGCGAGGAAGCGGCGAACGGCCTGGCTGCAGCCGACCCCCCCAGCCTGCGCAAGGCGCTCGGCTTTTACGAGCAGGCCGTGGCGCTCGATCCCGGCTTTGCTCAGGCATGGGCGAAAGTCTCGAGCGCCAATTCGCTTCTTTATGGCAACAGCATCCCCACGCCCCCGCTCGCGGACCGGGCGCGGCAGGCGGGGGAGAAGGCCGTCGCACTCGCACCGAACCGCCCGGAAGGTTACCTGGCACTCGGTCTCTACCAGCGGGTGGTTGGTCGGGACTCCGACCGCGCCCTGCAGCAGTGCCAGAAGGGGCTGCGCATTGCGCCCGGCGATGCGTCGATTGTCAGTGCGACGGCCCTTGCTGAGCTTGGCCTCGGACGCTGGGATGCGGCGCTGGAACACCTCAAACAGTCGGAGCGCCTCGATCCGCGGTCGGTCGAGACCATGCGGCGCCTCGGCGAAACGTTTCTTTTTCTGCGGCGCTATCCCGGGGCGCGGGAAGCTATGGACCATGGTCTCGCCCTCGCGCCGGCCAACCTATTCCTGATCGAGAACAAGGCCATGATCTACCTCGGCGAAGGAGACCTCGCCGGTGCCCGGGCCATGCTCAAGGCCGCGCCCAAGGAAGTCGAGCCCACCGCGCTCGTGGCCTACGTTGCGGCCTTCAACGATCTTGTCTGGGTCCTCGACCAAGAGCAGCGAGAGATTCTGCTCCGGCTGACTCCGAGCGCGTTCGACGACGACCGGGGCACCTGGGGCCTTTGCCTCACTCAGGCCTACGCCTTGAAGGGCGACGCCGCCAAAGTTCGCACCCATGCCGAGGAAGCCAGGAAGGCTCTCGAGGAGCAGCGTCGGGCGGCGCCCAATGATGCGCAGCGCCACGTCTTCCTCGGCCTCTCGCTGGCGTACCTCGGGCGGAAGGAGGCGGCGATCCAGGAGGGCGAGCGCGGCCTCGCGCTCCTTCCGGTGTCGAAGGATGCCCGAGGTGGCCTCTACATCCAGCATCAGCTCGTGCGGATCTACATGCTCGTCGGCGAACCGGAGAAGGCGCTCGACCGGCTCGAGCCGCTCCTGAAGATGCCCTACTTTCTCTCGCCCGGCTGGCTCAAGATAGATCCCAACTTCGACCCGTTGCGCAAGAACCCCAGGTTCCAGAAGCTCGTCGCCGCCGGGAAGTAGTCCCGCCTTGCGGGGGGGATTGGACGGGGTCAGTCTTGTATTGTGGTATTGCGCGCCCGGCCAGGTCAGGGTTGCCGATCGGAATCTGGATGGAAGGCATTGGAACGCGGCGGAATCGACTCGGCCGAAAGGACGCGACGTTCGTCCGCCGTCCTGCCGTCGGGCGCATACCCTTCAGACAAATCAAGAGCCCGTGGCGATTGCCCGCGTCTCACCTCCCGCGACACGGGACGAGATACTCTTCCGCCAGGACGTCATGGGATTCTTCATCCGCAAGTCGGTTCGGCTCGGGCCGGTCCGGTTCAACCTGGCCAAGAGCGGCATCGGGGCCTCGATCGGCGTGCGGGGGCTTCGGGTCGGGCAGGACGCGCGCGGGCGCGGCTACGTCTCCGGCGGCCGCGGCGGGCTCTACTTCCGCGAGAGCCTCGGGAAGGGCGGCAAGTCGGGCGCGGGCTGCGCCGTGGCGCTCGGCGCCGTCGGGCTGCTGGTCCTCCTCCTCACGATCCTCGGGACCATTCGGTAGGATGCTGCTGCGGTGCAAGCGGCGAACGGAGTCCGGCTGCGGGCGATCGTCCATCCGTGAAGTTGAACCGGGTGGGGCGGGCGGCGATGAACGGCTCGCTGCGGGGCGTGATGCAGCGGCGATTCGTCGCGCCGGTCCTGGAGCGTCTCGGAGGCCGGGTGCCGGGTGGCCGGGTTTTGGAAGTGGGGTGTGGAGGAGGACGGGGCGTCGAGATCATCCTGGACCGATTCGGGGCGGCGGAGGTCTGCGCGTTCGACGTCGATCCGAGAATGGTGGAGAGCGCTCGGAGGCGCCTCGCGAATCGGCCCGGCGGGCAAGTGCAGCTTGGGATCGGCGACGTGACGGCGATCGACGCGGGAGATGCGACTTTCGACGGCGTCTTTGACTTCGGCGCCATCCATCTGGTTCCGGAATGGGCGGCGGCGCTGTCCGAGGTGCGCCGGGTGCTCAAGCCCGGCGGCCGCTTCTTCTTCGAGCTGGTCACGAGTCCGCTGCTCCGTTTGGCGTACCCGCTGGTCATGGAAGGGTTCGCCCGGATGAGACCGCCGCATCCGCAATCCTTCCTGTCCGAGTTGGAGCGGCTCGGCATCGTGGTCGGGAACAACTTCGAGCGGTCCAGGCTGGCGGCTCTCACACAGGCCGCGGGCGATTTCATCGGCGTCGGGCGATTGCCTCCCACGCCGTGACCGACGGCGCTTCCTCTTCCAAGGTCTCGGGCTGGACGTTGAACGACATCCTCGGCCAGGCCCCCGAGGAGTTAGAATCGGCTGATGCGATTTGCTCGAATACTCCGTCGTGCCGTCGTCCTCGCCGCGGGTCTCGCCGCCGCCGCCGCGCTTCAAGCCGCGGATCCTGCCCGGTTCACCGTGACGACGCTGCCGCTTCCCGGCGCCGGGCCCGCCGGAATCGGCATGGATTACCTCGGCTACGAGCCCGCCACCAACGCCGTGTGGGTGCCCGCGGGCAACACCGGCTCGGTGGACGTCGTCGACGCCGCGACGAAGAAGGTCACCCAACTCTCCGGGTTTCCTGCCGGAGAGATGGGCTCGGGGAACCGCAAGCGGATCGTCGGTCCAAGCTCGGTGACGTTCGGCAAGGGCACGGCTTACATCGGCGACCGGTTCGACTCCAGTGTCACGGCGCTCGATACCCGAACGCACCAGCGCGGCGCGTCCGTGAAGCTCGACTCGATGCCGGACGGGCTCGCCTATGTCGCGTCGACCAACGAGGTCTGGGTGACGACCCCGCGGGACAAGACGATCCGGATCCTCGACGCCTCGACGCTCGCGCAGAAAGAGAAGCTGACCTTCGACGGCAATCCGGAGGGCTTCGCCGTCGACCTGACGCGCGGGCGCTTCTACACGAACATGGAGGATAAAGACCTGACTCTCGCGATCGACTTGAAATCGCACAAGACCGTCGCCACCTGGAAGCCGGCATGCGGCGAGGACGGACCGCACGGACTCAGGATCGAGGAGAAGGACGGATACCTGCTCGTCGCCTGCAGCACGAAGACGGAGGTTCTCGATGCCGGCCATTCGGGCGCCGTGCTCTCCGCCGTCGAGACCGGGGATGGGGTCGACGACCTCGACTACGCGCCGGCGACGCGCCTGGTCTACGTCGGAGCCGCCAGAGCCGGTGCAATGACGGCCGCTCGCCTCGACGCCGGCGGCAAGCTCTCCCTCGTTGCGAAAGTCCCGACTCGCGTGGGCGCGCGCAATGGTGTCGTCACGACCGACGGCACCGTCTTCCTCGGCCACTCCGGTCGCGCCAACCTCTCCGATCTCGTCGTCGTCACGCCGAAAAAATAGCTGCTCCGCGCGCGGGTTTGGGGCAAGTGCAGAAGGCCCGGGACACGAGTCTCGAGCGCGCCGTCGCCGTCAAGGGAAAGCTTCCGTGCCACTCGCGGTACACTGCCCCACGTCCATGAACGAACCCGATCTGGCCCTGTTTCTCGACAGCTTCGAGCAATGCCTCCAGAACGACCGCTTCATTCGTGTCTTCTACGACGCCTTCCTGAGCTCCTCCGCGGAGATCCCACCCCTGTTTGCGCAGACCGATTTCGCATTGCAGCGCCGGGCGCTGCGGGCCTCCCTGTATGTCATGGTCGCCGCCTCCGCTCGACGCCAGGCGGATCTCTCGACGCTCGCGGAACTCGCGCAACGCCACCGCGCGCTCCGCATCAAGCCCCATCATTACGAACTCTGGATGCAGAGCCTGCTTTCCGCCGTCGAGCAATGCACCGAGCACTTCGACGCGGAAGTTGCCAGGGTGTGGCGTGAAGCCTTTCGTTCGGGGATCGACTACATGAAGTCCGGCGCATAGGAATCGAGCTCCGTTCGGCCGGTACGACCACTTCTTTCCGGTCGGGTCCTGGCAGCCCGTGGAAAAATGGATGCGGGCGTCGCGGCCGGCCTTTTGCATTTCAACGCGATCACAATTCGTTCCACGGTCTGCTTCTCTTCCTCTCCACACGCTGAGAGCAAGAGGCCGTCCGCCCCAGGGAGTTGCGGCGGCGCGGCTCCACGGCGCTCGCAACGCCGCCTCACACTCTTTTTTCCACGGGCTGCTCGGAGCTCCCGCTCTTGCGCGTCACGTCGTCGACGAGACCGGCTACGCCGTCCCGCGCAAGGAGTTCATCCGGGGAAGCCTCGACTGGCTGGACAAGTACGTCGGGCCCGTGAGGAAGTGACCGCCGTCCACCCGGGGAGGCGGGAAGGCGGCGGCCGACGCGGGTCTTGCCGGACGTGGTAAATTACCCGGCGGCTCTAAGGATTTCGCCCGGTGGGATCCAGGGTCCCAACCCAACGACAACTTCTCAAGATACTGGCAAGTCCGGACCTGATTCGGAGCCCGCGAGGGCGGTGGGGGCGCTCGATCGCGCCGCGAGGGGGAGAATCGAATGGACGAGATCCTTCGGACCAACTGCTGCCGGGAGCTCGAATGGCAGGTGTCTTTTGCCCGGATCGCGATGAAGGACCTGCGAGCGGCCCTGACCGAGATGGACCAGGCGGCGCGCGACTTCCGGTCGCAGCGCGAGTGGTTCGACGTCGGCTCCTGGACGACGCTCCTCGGAGAATTCAACCGTCGGCGAACCGGCGCCGAGCGGCGGTTCTGGTACTCGGCTCAGGGGTTCCTGCTGGCGGTGGCGAACATCTCCCGGACGCTCTGGCCCGCCGAGCGCGATCAGAAGACGGGGAGAAACGTCTCGGTTTCGGGAGGGATCGAGCTTCGAAAACACCTGGGCCTGCCCGCGCGGTCGCCGCTCACGGACCGGGCCGTCCGGAATCACTTCGAGCATTTCGACAAGGGACTCGATCTGTGGGCCGAGCGCGAGAGAAAGAAGCTCACCGACGCCGACATGGGACCGACGACGCAGGTCGCGGACATGAGGAACAGGCTCCGCGACTACGACCCGGCGAGCGAGACGCTGACGTTTCAGGGGGAGCGGATATCTCTCCGGGAGCTGAACGACGCTCTCGACGACCTCGCCCGGAAGCTCGAGACGGCGCAGAACAAGGCCGCCGCGCCGGAAGCTTTCCTGAGCCAGCCCCGCAACGCCCGGTTCGCGAGGATGTGACCTCCGCACCTCTCCCGGTGGCCGGCCCGAGGGATTCGCGCAAGCGTCACGAGGTCTCCGAACCACCGGTGGGCCGTATCGTGCGCGCAGATGCTCGCCCACTCGCGCTGGAACCCGGGCGTTTGGCGATCGGGCGTCGCGAGGAGAATCGTCTCGTTGTAGTTACGAGCCCCGCGTTTTCCATCGCGCCGAAGCGGACCTCCCTGCTCGTCCCCACCGCGCCGGCCGGGGGCGGAAGAAGAAGCGCCAGAAGAACCAGGGCTCCCCTCACGAGCGGGGTCAGGTCTCTCTCATGCGCTGCGGCGGCGCGCGAAGACCCTCGAGTTCGTTCTCCTCCCGCGCCGGACACCAGGCTCATCTCTCGGCGGGTCTGGCGGCTACCGCGTCCTTCCGCGGTCGAGGAGCTTGACGATCTCCTTGAGCTCCCGGACGACCTTCTTGCGCTCCGGAAACTCGGGCGAGGCGCCGCGCGCGGCGGGCGGTTCGATCAGGAACGCCGGCTCGGCAGGCTCGGGCCCGCGGGGGGCGGCGGGCTGCCGCGCGGGCGCGGGGGGCTGCCGGGGGGGCGGGGCGGATCTCGGCGCCGGCTTCTGTTCGGCGGGAGGCGGCGCGGCCTTCAGGCCGTCTTCGAAGCGGCCTTCGGCGATCTCGGCCTCGAGGCGCTTCTTCGCTCCGGCGACGGTGAAGCCCTCGTCGTAGAGGAGCTCGCGGATCCGCGCGATGATTTTGACTTCGCGCGAGGAGTAGAGCTTCGCGGCGCCCTTCTCCTTCCCTTCCGCGAGGGCGGGAAACTCGGTTTCCCAGTAGCGCAGGACGTAAGGCGCGACCTCGGCGATCCGGCACGCCTCGGCCGGCTTGTAGAACTCCTGCTCTGTTTTCACGACAGAAATACTCTACTCCGGTCTCCCCGATCGCGTGCTCCTCTTTTCATTTCTTCTTCCCGACACCCTTCCTCGACGTCTTCCGCTGTCCCGCTACTTTGGACCTTGGATTTTGGACTTTGGACTTTTTTCTGCGGCCTTCCACGCGGGTCTGCGCCCGGCCCCGGATGGAGATCCGGATCGGGCTGCCTCCGAAGTCCGCCGCTTCCCGGACGATGTTCTCGATGCGGCGGGTCTCCGAGAAATGGAGCGCCTCGACGCGGTTGGACACGAGCGTGAAGGTCGGGGGCGCCGCGCCGGTCTGCGCGACGTAGAAGACCTTGAGCCTCTTGCCCGAGGCGGTCCGCGGCGGTTTGTCCCGCAGCGGCCGGCCGAGCACGCGGTTCAACTCTCCCGTCGTGATCCGGCGCCGTCGGTTCTCGGCGACCCGGGAGGCGGTGTCGAGAACGCGGGAGATCCCGCGCCCGGTCTTCGCCGAGACGAGGAGCAGAGGCGCGTGCGGCGCGAAGGGGAGGCGCTCCCCGACCGCCTCCGCGAACGCCTTCGCGGCTTTCTCGCCGGGCCGCCCCGCCAGATCCCACTTGTTTCCGATCAGGACCAGCCCCTTGCCCGTCTCGTAGGCCGCGGAGGCGACCGCCGAGTCCTGCGCCGCCACTCCTTCGTTGGCGTCCAGGACGAGAAGCACGACGTCGGATTCCTCGATCCTCTTGCGCGCGGAAACGACCGAGAGAACCTCCGGACCCCGTTCGGTGCGCGCCTTGCGGCGGATGCCGGCCGTATCCACGAGCCGGAAGCGGCGGCCGGCATGGACGAGCACCGCGTCCACGGAATCGCGCGTCGTGCCGGGTGTCTCCGAGACGATCGCCTGCTCTCTGCCGAGGAGGGCGTTGACGAGGGAGGATTTCCCGACGTTGGGCCGCCCGACGACGGCGAGCGCGATCTCCGCCTTCGCGTCTTCTTGCGAAGACGCTTCGGCGGACCAGTCCGCCGTAGCTTCAGCGGAGGCGGACGCCGGCATCCTCGCCGCGATCGCCGCCTGGATGTCGTCCACGCCGATGGCGTGCTCGGCGGAGATGCCGTACACCTCCGGGAACCCGAGCTCCCAGGCCTCGACCTCTCCTTCGCTCCCCTCCTTGCGGTCGATCTTGTTCGCCGCCACGATCGTGTCGGCCCCGGCCTCGCGCGCCGCCCGCGCTGCGGCCCGGTCGCCCGGCAGGACGCCGGCCGACGCGTCCATGACGAGCACGACCAGGTCGGCGCCGCGGATCGCTTCGAGCGCCTTCTGCCGCACCGCCCTCGGAATCGCCTCGCTCCCCTCGGGATCGAAGCCGCCCGTGTCCACGAGCCGGTAGACGCGCTCGTCGGGAAGCCTCGCCTCGGCCTCGAGGACGTCGCGGGTCATTCCCGGCAGATCGTGCACCAGCGAGCGGCGACGTCCGAGCAGGCGGTTGAAGAGCACGGACTTTCCCACGTTCGGGCGCCCCGCGACAACGACGGTGAATTCGCGCATTGATCTGCCGGCGCCTCGAACGCCCTCACCCCGACCCACTCCCGGGGGGAGAGGGGGACCGGCTCAGGCCGCCTTCTTCACTCCTCCGGCGAGCCGGAGGGAGAAGCGCGGATGCTGGAAAGGATGGACGTCCGGAAAATTCGTGAAGATCCATCCGCTGAAAATCTCGCTCCCCTTCTCGGCGACGGTGATGCGCGCCGCCGGGTTGGTCGCCTCGACGCCGTTGGACGTGATCTCGTCGCCGGCCATCGTGAACGCCGGCAGGAAGACGTCGCAGCGGACCTCCAGCTCCGAATCCGGCACGCGCGTCGAGCCGCCGAGCGGCACGTCCACGGTGCCTTCCTTGCCGCTGCCGGTGTCCTTCCAGCTCACGCGGACCGCGGCATACGTCTTCGCGACTTCGGGCGGCACCACGAGCCGCGTCGGGACCTTCGGTGCCGTGGCGCTCCCCGCGCCGCTCTCCGTCCCCGTGCCGGCGGCGCTCTCGGGCGCCTCCTGCTCGTGGGAAACGGCCATCAGGACTCCGGGCTCCGGCCGGCCCCTCTCCCGGCAGGCGACGCCGGCGAGAGCCACCAGCAGACAGGCGCCGGTCACCCCGAGCGAGGATCTCATCGGGTGGTCCTCCGCGGCCGCCGGGAGGGGGCGGGAGCCGGCGCGGCCGGCCCGGGAAGCCGGAAGTCGAGCCGGCGGCGCGCTTCGTCGATCGCGGAGAGCCGGACGCGCACGCTGTCTCCCAGGCGGTACGACTTCCCGCTCGAGCGGCCCCGCAGGCGGTGCTGTTTCTCCTCGTACACGAAGAAATCCTCGCCGAGCGCGGAGACGGGGACGAGCCCTTCGACGAAGAAGTCTTTGAGCATCACGAAGAGGCCGAATGATGTCACACCGGTCACGAACGCGTCGAATTCGCGGCCGACCTTGTCTTTCATGAAAACGATCTTCTTCCAGAGGAGACTCTCGCGCTCCGCCTGCTCGGCGCGCCGCTCGCGTTCGGAGGAGAGCTTCGCCACGCCGACCAGGCTCTCGTTCTCCGAGTCGAAGTCCGCGGCCGGCACCGGCCGCCCGTCCTCGAGCAGCCTCGTCAGCTGGCGGTGGACGATCAGGTCCGGGTAGCGGCGGATGGGAGACGTGAAGTGACAGTAGTAGGGCGCGGCGAGCGCGTAGTGTCCCCGGCACTCCGGGCTGTAGAGCGCCTTGCGCTGGGCCCGCAGGAGCAGGTCGGAGAGCAGCCGCTCCTCGGGCTTTCCCTCGATCTCGTCGAGGAGCCGCTGGAACGCGGAGGGGGGGACTTCCTCGAGGTCGCCCTTCAGCTCGTACCCGAAGCTCTCGAGCACCTCGCGCAGGTCCACGAGCCGGTCCGGATCGGGCTTGTCGTGCACGCGGTAGATCGCCGGCTGCTTGGAGAAGAGCAGCTTCTTCGCGACGGCCTCGTTGGCCGCGAGCATGAACTCCTCGATCAGGCGGTGGGCGACGTTGCGCGACTCCGGAACGATTCCCACGACGAGCCCCTCGTCGTCCAGGACCACGTCGGCGTCCGGCAGGTCGAAATCGATCGAGCCGCGGGCGAAGCGGCGTTCCCGCAGGAGAGCCGCGAGCTCGCCCATCGCCCGGAAATCGTCGAGGAGCGCGCCGTACCGGCTCTGGTCCGCGGGGCTCGGCTTCGTCTCGAGCAGGCGCGCGACCTCCGTGTACGTCATCCGGTGCACGCTGCGGATGACTCCCTGGACGAACTCGGACCGGGTCACGCGGCCCTTCCGGTCGGTCTCGAGGATCGCGGAGAGGACGAGCCGGTCCACGCGCGGATTCAGCGAGCAGAGCCCGTTGGAGAGGCGCTCCGGCAGCATCGGCAGCACGCGCCCCGGGAAATAGACCGACGTCCCGCGCGAGAGTGCCTCATCGTCCAGGGCGGTGCCCGGCGCGACGTAGTGCGAGACGTCCGCGATGTGCACGCCCAGGCGGAAGCCGTGGGCCGTCCGCTCCACTTCCACCGCGTCGTCAAAGTCCTTGGCGGTCTCTCCGTCGATCGTGACGATGCGGTGATCGCGGAAGTCCCGGCGCCCCAGGAGATCGTCCTGCGCGACCTCCTCGGGAAATGCCTCCGACTCCTCGATGACCTGCTCCGGAAATCGCGGCGGCAATCCGTGGGACCGGAGCACGATCTCGATGTCCACGCCCGGCTCCCCGAGAAACCCGATCCGCTCCTCGACGACGCCGTGGGCGATCCGGCGCGTGTCGGGAAACGACGTCAGCCGGGCCTCGACGATCTCGCCGGCGCGGGCGCCGCGGGCCTTCCCTTCCGCGATGTGGACGACCGCGTCGATCTTCGGGTCGTACGGGAGCACGACCTTCTGCCCCGCTTCCGTCTCGAAGCGGCCGACGACCAGTTCCCGGGCGCGCGCCAGCACCTTGACGACGCTTCCGGATATTTTTTCCGGATCGCGCCGGCGCCCGGCCGCGCGTGCGCGCTCCTCCCGGGCGAGCACGGTGTCTCCGTCCATGGCTCCGTGCATGCCGGTGCGCGGCACGAAGAGGTCCGGCCCCCCGTCCACGAGGACGAACCCGTACCCCTCGGGCCGAACGGTGAGGCGTCCCGCCGTCAGGCTCGAGAACTCGATGGCGGAGTATTTCTCGCCGCGGATACGGGCGACCTGCCCCGTTCTCTCCAGGGCGTCGAGGCGCTCGCGGAAGTCTTCTTCCTCATCGTCCCCAACGCGGAAGACGCGGACGAGGTCCTTGAAAGAAGCGGTTCTCGAGCCCTTCTGGCGAAGACGATCCAGGATTTCCGAGTCGCGCGGCAACACGCGGCGAAGTCTACCCCGAGGGTGTCCCGGCTGGCCGTTGCCCGATGGGGTCTGAGGGTGCGCCGGAATGAGGCATTCGCTTCATCGCTTTCCCTCGCCCGCCCGGGACATCCTTCAAGCGACAAAGAATGCGAAAAATGATTCTCGTCGTCGAGGGCGATCTCGACTTGAGGGAGACGATCCTCGATATCCTCGAAGGCGCGGGGTTCGACGTGATCCTCGCCGCCGACGGGCAGGAGGCCCTGGACGCTGTTCCGGCGCGGCGCAGGATCTCCCTCATCCTGCTCGATCCGCACTTGCCGTCGATGGACGGCCTCGAGTTCCGGCGCCGGCAGCTCCAGAACCCCAACCTGTCCGGGGCTCCCCTGGTGCTCTTGAGCAGCGAGCCCGAAACCCGGAGCGAGGCCGAGACCCTGGGCTCCGTCTGCGCCCTGAAGGAGCCCTTCAAAGAAGAGGACCTGCTCCGGATCGCCGCGCGGTATTGCGGCGACCACTCCGATTCCTGAGTTTCGCGTCTCGACTCTCTCCCTGTGTTTCCCCCCGGCGCGGCTTCAGCCCGGTCCGCATTCGATCGCCTCGCGGAGTTCGCGACCGCTCCGGCCTCCGCGGGGCGAGGGAATAGACTCACCCGGTGGGAAGAATCGATCCGGCGCGGCACTCGCCGCCGCGCGGTCCCGGCGGGCGGGCGAAGGTCCTCCTCGGGATAGCGGCGGCGCTCGCCATCGCGATTGCCTTCTACGAGCTCGGCAGAGGGGCGTCCGCGCCTCCCCCGCGCGCCGCGTCCCCCGAGGCGGCCGCGCCGGCGGCATGGGCCCGGCCGACGCGGGCCGCCGTGAGAGCGACTCCCGTCGCGCCGTCGACCGACGAGCTCCTCGCCGCGTTCGAGCGCGCGCGCCCGTCGCCGCGAGAAGAGCAGTCCGAGATGCGGGTGATGGTGCCGCGCCCGGACTCCCCCACCGCGGCCCAACCTGCCCATCCCGAAGTCACCGTTTCTCCCGAAACACCGCGCGACAAGATGGCGCGCTGCCTCACCTTCAAGGTCGAGAACGACGAGATCCACTACGGCGGCTATTCCCCTCTCATCTCGCCGGTGAAAGTGACGGCTTCGAACGCGTGCTCCTTCTCGTTCGAAGGCCCGGACGTGTCCGTCGAGGTCCGCGCCCTTCCCGTGCACGGGGAGGGCACGATCGTGCGCGCCGTCGGTCAGTTCCGCGACCCGATCCCCTCCCGAGGCACCTCCGAGACCCAGATGGTCATTGCCTGCCCCCGCTGCGACGAGGTCACCCACCGTTTCGAGGTCCGCCTGTTGCCATGAGATCCCCGGGGCGACTCGGCACCGTTTGCCGGCGCGTCTCTTTCCGGCGGCGAAAGGAGGAGTGACCGTGACGATCCGGCTTCTGATCACCGGCGGGACGTTCGACAAGGAATACGACGAGCTCTCCGGCGCCCTGTACTTCAAGGACACGCACGTCCAGGAGATGCTCCGGCTCGGCCGCTGCCGGCTCGACGTCGCCGTGCGGACCGTCATGATGGTGGACAGCCTCGAGATGACCGACGCGGACCGCGAGACGATCCTGGCCAACTGCCGCCAGGCGCGCGAGGCGCGCATCGTCATCACCCACGGCACGGACACGATGGTCGAGACGGCCCGCGTCCTCGCGTCGGGAGTCCCGGACAAGACGATCGTCCTGACCGGCGCGATGGTCCCCTACGCCTTCGGAAGCTCCGACGGCCTCTTCAACCTCGGCAGCGCCCTCTCCTTCGTCCAGGTCCTCCCCCCCGGAGTCTCCATCGCCATGAACGGCCGCTGCTTCGCCTGGGATCGGGTCCGAAAAAACAAATCCCTCGGCGTCTTCGAGGAGATCCCGGAGTAGATGGATCTGGCACTTTGCCAAAACCGAACCGGCTGGCATGAACCAAGTCCCGGTCCAGATGTTCATCGTGACTTTCGGAGCCCGCGCCCCTGACCGGCTCGGCTTAGTCCGGCGTTCCGACCTCCAGGTACTCTCCACGCGCCGACGGCTCCGGGATCGGGAGGCCATCCGCGGTCATCCCTTCGAGGTGGAACTCGATTGCCTCGGCCATGTTGCGCCTGACTGCTTCCTGGCTTTCCCCGGTCGTGACGCATCCAGGCAAATCTGGCGAATAGGCGGAGTAGTTCGACCCCGCGTTTTCGATGACGATGAGATATCGGTTTTGCATCGCTTACGGCTTCAGGCCGGCTTGTTTGAGAATGCTGTTGAAGGTCCCGGGCGCGAGGTCGTCATTCAGATTCCCTGGAATCGTGACCCGACCTGGCTTCTCAGGATGCTTGTACTGCCGGTGGCTTCCCCTGGTCGCAACCCAGATCCACCCGTCAGACTCAATCAGACGGATCGCCTCGCGCACTTTCATTTGACTTTCCTCGATCACCACCCCGAGGCCTCGCCGAGAAGCTCGGCTATAAACGACCGGGACGGAATCAACGAGGGTCTCCTCCACCAGCCGGGCGTCGAACTTGGGCAGAGAGTCGAGCCTCCCGATGAAGTACTCTGCGCGGAGGGTGCTCTCCGTTCCATTGCTGTGAAGGTCGTCGATGATGATATAGCCGTGAATCGGGTTCCTGATCACGCCATCGACGGGGGTCCTCGAGCGATAGCCGTGTGAAAGCCAACAGAGATGCTGAAACAAGTAAGCCGCCGGGTAAGGTGCTCCACCGCAATACCTAGGCTGATCAGGGGCATGGGGACACGGAAGCGCACGCGAATCGACGCCACGCAGCAGCGAAGCGACGGAATACGACTGACTGTCACGGCCCTTCAGCGCAATATTGAGATCGAAGGCGAGATCCTCATGCTCGTTCCAGAAGGAGACGTGCGCGATTCTCGGAGTCGAGGACTCGTTGCTGACCCTCACGAGGGTGTCCTTCGCTGCCGGACCCGTCGACAGGATCGTGCCGTCCGCGTTGAACGTTGCCAGAAAGTTGGGAATCCGAAGCATCGTCGGAACGGGAGTGGCTTGCATGATTCCGGATTTTACCACCGGTAGTCAGACGACATCGGGATCCGAAGAATGGACTCTCACAGTCTACGAACAGTCTCCCGTTAGGGTTCTTGTGCCGCTATCGTAGGCGTCGTTAGCCATTTCGCGTTCGCCTCAGATCTCTTCGAATGCACAAGCGCCACGAAGGATTTCTAGCGAATGGTGCGAAAAGGAGGGACTCGAACCCTCTGATCGTGTCCAGTCAGCTGGCGCCCGAACAAGTCCGGTCTCTGTCCGGTCAGGCCGGGCCCCGGGATCGCCTACGCTGACACCATTCCGCTGCCCTACTTGGCCATAGCCGAGGAGTCCGGAGATGTCCGGAGTCAGCTCCGCGAGGGGGAGACCCTAGCCTCTCTCCCCGCAGAAGAAAACCGGGCGGAGACGCGTTGCGGAGGACCCGCGGACTCGGGAGTGATCCTATCCGCCCATGCTATTTTCGCGCGCCATGTGAATTTAGGTCAGTTGGAGCGGGAAACGGGGGTCGAACGTGCGACAACCACCTTGGCAAGAGAAGGGAGCACGACCGCCGTCGTGTTGCCTCTGCCTCGTGATCGGAGCATCTTCTCGAGGACGTCGGCGATAGTCGCTGGTTCGGCGACCGGGCCGCCGCAGAAGCGTGCACCGAGGAATCCCTCCGCCTGCCCTCCGGACACGGGCGACGATCCGTTTCATGCCCGAATCCCGGACGACCAGGGAGGTCACCGTTATACTCCCCGTTCCGGGAACTAGCGGAGTTCAGACCTGGTCCCGGCGTAGACGAATCGGCGTGTCGAAACTCACCATTTGTCGGGCTTCGCCACCCCACCGATCGTATAACCCTAACAAAACCAACTACTTGGATGTGGCACTTCGATTGCCTTTCTTAAAGGCGCCGAAGGTTACGACGATTAACGAAACCAGAAGGAGGAACGGATTATGGAACGGATGTTAGTGGTGGTTTTCGACAACGAGAAGAAGGCCTACGAAGGCAAGACGGCCCTTGGGCAGCTGCAGGCGGAAGGCAGCCTCACGATTTATCAGGAAGCGGTGATCTTGAAGCATGCGGATGGCACGGTCAGCGTGAAGCAGATCGACGACTCCGCGCCGGTCGGCACGCTCACCGGCACGGCCGTCGGCGGCCTGATCGGAGTGCTGGGCGGACCGGTGGGGATGGCCCTCGGCGCCGCCTCCGGCGCGGGGATCGGCTTGTTCTTCGACGCCGACACCCTCCAGGTTGGCGAGGATTTCGTCGAGGACGTCTCGAAGTCGCTCGCGCCGAACAAAGTCGCGGTGGTCGCGGAAGTCGACGAAGCCTGGACGACGCCGGTGGACGCCCGGATGGAGGCCCTCGGTGGCATCGTCTTCCGCCGTGCGCTGTGGGCGGTGCAGGAGCAGGTCCGCCGCGAGGAGATCGACGCCATGAAGGCGGACCTCGCCGAGCTCAAGAGCGAGGTCTCGAACGCCAACGTGGAACGGAAGGCGAAGCTCCAGAAGAAGATCGAGCAGCTCGCAGGGAAGATCGACGCTCAAGACAAGAAGCTGACCGAGAAGCTTGGAGCGTTCGAGGCGCGCCAGAAGGCGAAGAAGGCGATTCTCCAAAAGAACGCCGCAGCCGCCGGCCGCGCGCTCAAGGACCTGGCGAACACATCAGTCTGACGCAACTCAATTTGATAAGGAGGAGGAATTCAAAATGGCTACCGTCACTCTCTCTCAGGAAGTCTCGAAGCGCGCCGGCTGGAGCGTCTTCATGGGTATCCTCACAGCGGCCGTCGGCGCGGTGATGGTCATTTACCCGCTAGCGACCGCCACCGCTTCCACCGTGTTCGTCGGGTCGGCTCTCATCGTAGCCGGCGTCGCGCAGTCGATCTTCGCTTTCGCCTCGGGGACGGCAGGGAAGTTCTTTTTGAACATCCTGCTCGGCCTTCTCTACGGCATCGCTGGAATTTCCCTGGTGGCGTCCCCGGGCATCGGCCTCGTGACGCTCACCGCCGTGCTCGGTGTGATGCTCATCGCCGAGGCCGTTTCCGAAACGTTCATGGCCTTCGCACTGCCGGCGGGCGCCGGCCGCGGCGGGTTCCTGGTCAACGCGCTGTTCAGCCTGATGCTCGGCGTGATGATTCTCGCGCAATGGCCCCTCAGCTCGGTCTGGGCGATCGGCACGATGGTCGGCGTCGCCGTCCTCGTCAACGGGGTCACGCGCGCGGTGGTCTCCGGCCAGATCCGCCACGACGTCCGTGCACTCGGCCGGTCCGCCGCGGCTGCATAGCACCGGCACGGCCGGATGGAAATCATCGACGAGGGCCGCGATTTCGCGGCCCTCATTTTCTTTCCGAGCCGGTCCGGAAGTAACCTCCTAAGAAAGGAGTCCGCGTGATGCAGATCGAGCGCTTGACGGTCGAATCGCCGTCGGAACCCTTTCCGATCTACGCCGATCCTGTCGGAGACCTTCTCCGCGCACATGTCGGAGACATGGCAGACCGCGATGCGGCCGTCGCGCACGTGCTCGCGGTCCTCTCGGGTTATGCCTATTCCGACACCGCGACCGTCGCCATGATGGCCGGCCGGCTCGGAATGGCGGGGAGCGCCTGCGTCCGGATCGCCCAGGCGGTGGACGCCATGACCATCTTCTCGACCGGATACCTTCTGCAGAGCCGCTGCGGACGTGTCGTCATCCTCTGCTACCGAGGCACGGAGTCGGCGAACCTCGGCAACTGGCTCGGCGATGCCGACGTCGGCTCCCACACGATCGACGTTGGGGGCGGCCGACTGATCGTCCACTCCGGTTTCGACCGCAACGTGAGCGCGACGCGGTGGCCGATCCTCGAACTGCTGCAGGCCGCGGCGCGAGGAGAATCGATCGATCGCCCCGGCGCCCGGGTCGATCACCCGCTGGAGGCGCTGTATCTGGCGGGACACAGCCTGGGAGGAGCGATGGCGGTGCTCTTCGCATTGCGTCTCGTTGGCAGCGAAGACGGCCGGGGATTGGACGGCCGATTGCGAGCGATCTACACGTTCGGTCAGCCGCTGGCGACGGGCGGTCCGCTGCCAGAAGGCGCTCTCGCGGTCGCACGGAGACTGTTCCGGCACGTCCATGCCCGCGACGTCGTTCCGTCGCTGCCACCCGCTGCGTGGGGCGCCCTCGAACACTTCGGACACGAGTTCCACTATGCAAACGGACACTGGCGTCGTCGCGATCCGGCGGCACAGCTCTCGAACTTCCGCGACGTCTCGCGGTCCGTGCTGGCCGTGCTCGCGCCGGCCAGGAAGCGCGACAAATCAGCGTACACGATCGCGGACCACGGACCGCATCACTACATCGCCGCGCTCCGTCCGGCGGGAAGAGTCACGGAGTTCGGCGACAGGGTTGACGCGTGATGTTTCGCCTGGCCCACATCTCCGACCTCCATGTCTTCTCTCCCGAGGGCGTGCACTGGCGCGAGATGCTCTTCAACAAGCGCGTGACCGGGTGGGCAAACACGAGGCTGCGGCGCGGGCGCGTGTTTCGCCGCCGCTATCTCGAGGCGGTCCTCGACGCCGCGTCGCGGGCCGATCATGTCGTCATCACCGGCGACGTCACAAACCTGGCCCTCGACGGCGAATATCGCGAGGCCGTGCGGCTTCTTGAGCGCCGTGCCGGCGCCGCGGAAGTCACCATCGTTCCCGGCAACCACGACCTCTATCTGCCGTCGATCCGCCGGGAACGCAGGTTCCAGCACTACCTGGGTCCGTTCGTCCGGAGCGACCTTCCGGAACTCGGTGTCGAGGTGGCGGCGGGCGCGTACCCGTTCGTCAAACTCCGGGGGCCGGCGGCGATCATCGGGCTCTCGAGCGCCGTTCCACGCCCTCCGTTCATCGCCGCCGGCTACCTCGGCCATGAACAGATCGCGGCCCTGAAGGCCGTCCTCGCCCACCCGGAGATCGCCAAACGAGTCCCGGTGATCCTGGTTCACCACCCGCCGTTGGACTCGCGCCATCGCCTTCTGCAGCTTCGGGACGGGCTGACCGACGCGGCTTCCCTCCGAGACGTCCTCGCCACGGTCCCGCGCGGTCTTGTGCTGTTCGGCCATCTCCACGTTCGCGTCTGCTGCCGTTTCGGCGCTCTCGACGTCGTGTGCGCGAGCGGCGCGTCGCTGGAGCACCCGAACGATTCGGTCCGCGCCGGCTACAACCTGTACGAGCTCGAGGACGGGGACGTGGCCAGGATTGAAGCGCACGTCCTCGATTCGGCGAACGGCTCGCTGCGCCGAACCGAGATCCCGATGCGGCCGACCTGTCAATGAACTTCCGGCGCGTGCTTCTGCTCATCGACGTCGAATCCGGCGTCGGCCCGGCGATCGAGCTGATCCGGCGCCTGGCTCCGGATGCGGATCTCCTGTGGATCGTGGCGCGCCTTCCCGCGCGACGGGTCGCGTGGTTCTCTTCGCAGGCTCCAGGCGATTTGAACGCCGCCGCAACCACCTGGCTGGATGCCGTCCGAAGCGCGGCGTCCGGGGCCGCCAGATCGGTCGAGGTTCGCGTGGAGCCCGAGATCCATGCCAGCCGCCTCGTCGAGCTTGCGGAGGCCGCCGACATCGATCTTCTCGTCACCCGTTCCCTGCCCGAGATCGCCGAAGTGCGGAAGCGGCGGCCGCTGGCGGTCCTCTGGGCGGCGGACGAACCGCGCGGCAGTGGTCCGATCGAGAACATTCTCTGTCTCGCCGTCGGCGAACGCGCCCGGCGCGCCGTCGGGCGGTTTCTCCGCGACCACGTCCCTTCCGGTCCCCGCGTAACGGCGCTCGTTCACCGCCTGTCGAGCGACATTGCCTCGGCCCTGCAGGTCGCCGGGATCACGGCGCGCGTGGAGCAGGCGACCCGTTTCCCCTCCGGACCGCTCGACCTCGTCGCGGTGGCGCACTTTCCAGGCGCCCTGCTGGCGGCGCGGAAATGGCGAGCACCGGTCCTGATCCTTCCTCCGCTCGAGAACCGCGGACCGGCGACCCGGTCGGCAATGGACGTGCCTGACGTGATCGACGAGAACGGCGTCATCCGGCTGCGCGCTCATTACGCGCTGGGCGTCGGCCGGCTCGAACCCATTCCCGACCAGACGCTGGCGATCGTCTCCGGAGGGCGCGTCGTCGCGACCGCCGCGAGCGAGGATGGTGCCGCCGAGCTGACTTCCGTGCCGGACGCGGACGCACTCGGAATCTACCGTCTCGCTGGCCGGGAGAGCGCGGATCCTCTGACGTGCATCGAGGAAGACATCGCCTTGATCCGACCGGCCTCCCGCCCGCTCGTCTTGTTCAATTCCAACCTGGTCGAGTCCGAGCTCCGTCTCTTGTCCCGGGTCGAAGGCGCGGACCTGCTCGCCGTCCGGATGCGCGTGACCGAAAGTTCCCGGGCGATTCGCGCTCGGCTCCGGAAAGCGGGACTCCGGGACTCCGTCGTCGACGCCCGGGCGGTCCTCGATGAAGGATCGGCTCTCGATGTGGGCAACGATCTCGACTCGGTGCGTCTTGCCCGCGTGGCCACACGGATGCGTGCGGCCGGGTTCCCGATCGCGGCGATCGTTTATCAGGGAGCATTTACCCCCTCCACGATCGGCTTCGCCGCGATCCGCCCGGAACAACTCCCCTCGAACCTGCCGCTCCAGCTTCCCTCTCGGGGAATTTCTTCGCTCGGGCAGCGGCTCGACGCCACGACCGGTGCGCCGTTGATCGCCGGAAACCGAATCGAACTCGAGCTGGACAACTCCACAGCGCGCGGCTGGTTGCTGGAGGCCATCGCCGGGGCAAGAAGCCGCATGCACCTGCAGATCTACATGGCGCTCGACGACGACGTCGGAAGCGCGGTCGAGGCTGCCCTGGGCGCGGCCGCCGCCCGGGGGGTGACCGTGCGAATCGTGGTCGATTCGCTTCACGGGTTTCACGGCTCGCTCGGCGCCCGCAACCCCCTGCTGGAGCGACTCGGCGGACGCCCGGGTGTAGACCTTCGCGTTCTGGATCGCATCACCTCCCCGCCGTCGCTCGACGAATTGAAACAGAGGGATCACCGGAAGATCGCCGTGATCGACGGCGAATTGGCGCTTCTGGGCGGGCGCAACCTGTCGCATGAGTACTACGCCGGTTTCGAGGAGGTGCGGCTGACGGCGCGCTCGCTGTGGCGCGAAGTGCCGTGGCTCGACGCGGGGGCGAAAGTGGAAGGTCCGGCCGTGGCGGCGCTCGATCGCTCGTTTCTCGATGCCTGGACGGCGGCCGGCGGCGCCCCTTTCCAGATCGCGGAGCGTCCTGCGGCCGGAGCCGTCGCGGCCCGTGTTGTCCTCCATCACGGCCTTCGCGACGCGCGCACGCTGGACGCGTACATCGCCATGATCGAGACGGCCGAGTCGCACGTCTACACCGTGAACGGTTTTCCGCTGATCCTGGAGATCCAGCACGCGCTCCTTCGGGCGCTTCGCCGCGGCGTACGCGTCCGGACACTCTTCGGCAATCTCACCCCGACGCACGATGGAACGCCGTTTCACGGCCCATGGTCGTCGGCGCGAACCCAGGCTACCGAGCTCGTCCATTCGCGGATGGATGCCCTGGTCGCGGCGGGTGCCGAGGCGCATGAGTTCGTCGTGCCGCAGCAATCGTCATGGGAACGCGGTCTCGGCGCCATCCATCCTCACGTGCACGCGAAGCTGACGAGCGTCGATGGCCGGGTCTGCTCCGTGGGTAGCGCGAACCTCGACGTCACGGCCGGGTACTGGGAGAACGAGCTGGTTCTGATCGTCGAAGATCCTCCAACCGCCGCCGCGCTCGAGGCGCGCGTCGACCGGCTGCTCGCCCAGTCGCAGCGGGTCGATCCGAATGACCCCGAATGGCAAAATCTCTCGAAACGTCGCGAGTGGATGCGCCGCTGGCCTGGAGTGATGTCGGTCTAGTGTCGCGAGCTCCCGGTCCGGCGGGTCCTTCCGGTTCGCAATTGATTCGTTTTCATCGGGACTGCGCCGGGCCGCCTGGCCTGGTCTCCAGCCTCGCGAGCGCATCGAAATCGCCGATCCGAAGAATGAGCCCATAAGCGTCGAAGGCCTCCGCGCTTTCGAGCCTCTTCGTTTGGTGACAGAATTCGACGCTTGGGGCCGGCGGAGACAGCCGCCGCGTGCGATGAAGAAGCAAGATCTCGATCCACAGCTGGTCCTGGATCAGGCGCCGGCGTTGCTCTTCAGCGGGCGTCCGGACGGCTACATCGACTACGTCAACCAGCGCTGGCTCGATGAGGTCGGCGCACCGCACGAGGCGGTCGAGGGCAGGGGCTGGATGAACTTCATCCACCCCGACGATCTGGAGGAGCACCTGCGAATCTGGGAGGCCGCGCTCACGAGCGGCGACCCGGCGATCTCCGAGGCTCGCGTCCGCCGCGTCAGCGGCGAGTATCGGTGGATGCTCTTCCGGACGCTGCCGCTGCGCGACGAACTCGGCCGGATCGTTCGGTGGTTCGGCTCGAGCGTCGACATTGAGGAATCCAGGCGTGCCCGCGAGGCGATCCAGAACGCGGAGCAGGACCTCCGGACGATTCTCGAGACGATCCCCGCCCTCGTCTGGACGGCCCGGCCCGACGGCGCGATCGAATTCACTACCCGAAGTGCGTTCGAGCGGATGGGCCAGGTTCCGGAAGATCTCCTCGGCTGGGGATGGTCGAACTCGGTTCACCCCGAGGACCGCGACCGCGCCGTTCGGAACTGGAGAGAGGCGGTCGCCGCCGGACGTCTCTTCGAACAGGAGATTCGCCTTCCCGACTCCCACGGGAATTATCGATGGCTCCTGGCGCGGGCGGTTCCTCTCCGCGACGACGCCGGCGCGGTCCTCCGCTGGTACGGAACGCTCACGGACATCCACGACCGTAAACGCGCGGAGCAGGAACTGAACGACCTCAAGGATCAGCTCCAGAAGGAGAACATCGCCCTGCGGGACGAGGTCAGCCAGACTTCGATGTACGAGGAGATCGTCGGCTCCTCCGAGCCGCTGCGGCGGGTTCTGGGACTCGTCGGGAAGGTGGCGCCGACCGATTCGACAGTGCTGATCACGGGGGAAACGGGCACCGGCAAGGAGCTCATCGCCCGGGCCATCCACAAGCGATCGCCGCGTGCGGCTGGGCCCTTCGTGTCGGTCAACTGCGGCGCCATCCCCCAATCGCTCATCAACTCGGAGCTGTTCGGACACGAGAAGGGAGCGTTCACGGGAGCCATGCAGCGCCACCTGGGCCGGTTCGAGTTGGCGAACCGGGGGACCATCTTCCTCGACGAAGTGGGCGATCTGCCCTCGGAGACGCAGATAGCGCTCCTCCGGGTGCTTCAGGAGCGGTCGTTCGAACGCGTCGGCGGCAACCGGTCGGTCCCGGTCGACGTGCGAGTCATCTCCGCGACGAATCGTGACCTCGACGGCGCCATGGCCGACGGGAGATTCCGGCAGGACCTCTACTACCGCCTGAGCGTCTTCCCGATCCACGTGCCGCCGCTGCGCGAGCGCGCCGAAGACGTCCCCCTGCTCGTCAAGTACCTGACGCAGAGGTATGCGGCGAAATTGGGCAAGAGGATCACGAGCGTCGGTCGCCGGACGATGGAGCTGCTTAACGCGTACGACTGGCCAGGCAACGTCCGGGAGCTGCAGAACGTCATCCAGCGGGCCGTGATCCTCTCCGAGAGCACGCTCGAGATCGACGACAGGTGGCTGCAGAGAGGTTCGGCCCCGCGGATGGCAGACGCGCGCCTGGCTCGCCCGAACAGCCGGGAAGAGAAGGAGTGGATCGAGAAGGCGCTGGCGGACTCGCGCGGCCGCGTCTCCGGGAAAGACGGCGCCGCAGCAACGCTCGGAATTCCGCGCTCGACGCTCGAGTCCAAGATCCGCTCGCTCAAAATCGACAAGAACCGCTTCCGGGCCCAATAGCCCGGCGCTGACGAACGCCGCTGTCGAGACTCGACACTTGTCGAGCTTCGCCACGTCCCGCAGCCGCTAACTCCTTCTTTCTCTGTGATCGGACTGTGGCACTCCCGTTGCGATCTTGGATCGCCGATGGTGCTGAGGATGGAACCCATGCCAAGCGACTCGCAGACGATTGTCATGCTCATCGGGAGGATCACCTCGCCGGATGTGCAGCGGTTGAAGGAGCAGATCGCCGAAGTGCCGGGGCCCGTCGCACTCGACCTCCAGCAAGTGCTGCTCGTCGATCTCGATGCGGCCCGCTTTCTGGCGGCGGCCGAACGAAGAGGAATCGAGCTCCGACACCTTCCGCCGTACGTCCGCGAGTGGGTCAACCTGGAGAAACCGAGGCTGGGCGAACTCGAGTGAGGCGCCGCTTTCGAGTAGCCCGAGAACACAGAAAACGAGGATCGGAGCATGGAACGGATGTTAGTGGTGGTTTTCGATAACGAGAAGAAGGCGCATCAAGGCAAGTCCGCGCTGGCCGAGCTCCAGCGGGAAGGCGGGGTGACGGTGTACGCGGACGCAATGATCATCAAGCACGCGGACGGCACCGTCACCTTCAAGGAAACGAACGAGGCCGGGCCTCGGGGCACGCTGTCTGGGACGGCCGTCGGCGGCCTGATCGGGCTGCTGGGTGGACCGGTGGGGCTGGCCGTCGACGCCCTCTCAGGCCTGACGTTCGGTGCGTTCTACGATATCGACACCGCCCGCGTCGGCGTCGACGAGGTGTCGAAATCGCTGACGCCGAACAAGGTCGCACTCGTAGCGGAGGTTCTGCCACGGCTGTGGCATCGGCAGCCTTCACAAGGACCCTCGGGATGTGTCCCTTCTTCAAGTGATCGTGCACCGTTGACTTCGACAACTCGCACCGCGTGGCGATCGCTCGGACAGGCTCCCCGCGAAGGAGCGCCTCGTCGATTGCGACGTGCTCGGGGTGCCGGCAGACGATGCAGCGGTCGGTCTTCTCGCTCATGCACACTCCTGTGATGAGACTGTGATAACCCGCCGTGCCGGATGTTGCAGGATCGTGCAGAGGAAAGTCCCGAATCTACTGCATTTTCCGGAAAAGCCCTGCACCGCAGGGCCGGAAGGATGGTGCGAAAGGAGGGACTCGAACCCGTACCTTCTCGCGAAAGGCCGCCGGAAAACCTCATGTTCTTACTCTCCTGTGCGCGGATTGTGCGCGGGCTTGCGGGCAAACGCCGCGATCCCTCCGCTCGCCCGCTCCCTCGGAAGCGTCGCCTCGTAGGCCGCCCGCTTCTCCATCGCCTCGGCCAGATCCTTCTCGTTCACGATGTTGTACCTCGTGAAAATCTCGTCCGTCTCGTGGCCGGAGATCCGCTTCGCCACGTCCCGATCGACTCCGGCCCGGATCATGTTGCGAACCGCGGTCCTTCTCAGATCGTGGAAGGTGAAGTGTCGCACGGCTTGTTTCCGCCGCTCGGCCGCGTTCTCGTTCGTCCGATCGAGTGCGCGCGCCCAAGAGGTATAAAACTCGCCGACGTGCCGGCCGTGGCCGTTGTGAAAGACGAGCGGGCAATCGAGGCGCCGCGCCGCGAGCCGCCGCTCGATCACTTCGGCCAGCTCCGGCCAGCCGTCGAGCACGATCATCCGCGCGCGGCCCGTCTTCGCGCTCCGGCTCGGGAGCCGCATCGTCCGTGTCTCGTGGTCGTACCCGTCCCACGTTAGCGCCTTGATTTCCCCCAACCGCATCCCCGTGAAGTATCCCCACCGCGTCATGTCCTGCAAGACTTCGGAGGGTAGCTCGGCCACGAGCGCCTCGAAGTCGGCGCGCTCGACGAATCCCTCCCGCGCGTTCGCCCCCTTCTTCACGAGCCGGGGAACCTTCGGAACCCAGGCGACGAGCGGCGGCTCGGACTCGGCCGCGAGCTTGAAGGCCCGGCGGAGAAGCTCCGTCTCGCGGTCGATCGTGGTATCGGAAATCTTCTCCTTCCGCCGCGCCGCGATGTATTCCTCGATCGTCCTCCGCGTCACACGCACCGCGCGCAACGTGCCGAAGGCCGTCTTGACCGGCCGGAGATGATTCTTCATCTGCCGCAGACTCTTCAAGCGCCGCGTTTCGTAGTCCTGTTGAAGGTTTGCGAGCAGCGCCCCGACCGTCAACCGCTCCGAGGCCGGCCCGGTAAAGCGCCGAATTCCCTCCCGATGATTCGCCACGCCTCGCAGCCGCGCATCGCGGAGGCTCTTCGCCTCTTTCGCGTTCGCCGTCTTCGCCGACTCCCGGACTTCCCGCCCCCAGGGATCGCGATAACGAATCCACCACGTAGAGCCCCGCAGATAGAGCCCTTCCTTCTCAGCGGCCATCACGTCCTCCCTTCTTCGCCTTCCTATCGGCGAGCACGCGCTCGAGGCCGTCGATCACCATTGACCGGAGATCGCTCCCCAGCTCCGCGGCCCGAACCTTCGCCCGCCGGTGCAACTCGATCGGAACCTCTACGGTCAACATCTTCTGTCCCTCTTTCGGCATCCTTCCTCCTTCTGTAAATACAGACTACCATATTTCAGGAGGGAAGGAAATCCATAGAGCGGAAAGTGCGGCTCATGGCTCCTAGCCCCTCTTCTTGAGCACTGCCTTGAGCACGCGCCCAACCCGGCGCTCTTCCGGCGTCCTGGGCGAGGCGAGCAACGGCCATGTCCGGCGTATCAACCTATCAACATCCTCGAGGCCGGGATTTCGGGGCGAGAAAGCCCTAACGCGAAACGGTCGCCGTACATCTTCCGAGCCCTCGCGGAGAAGGATTACCTGTTCTACCAGAGCAAACGGGACCGGGCTCTCGGACCAGACCTCTAAGTGTGGGATCTTGGTAGCGTCGGGAAGCCTCGCGGTTGCCTCCTCGTATCTGATGAGGCTCGAAGCGATGCGCTCACTCTGAATGACGAGCGCGAGGGCGGGATGATGTATCCAGAAGTGGTCCTCACATTTGTAGAACTGCTGCACGAATTGCAACGGCGTCGGGGTCGCGAAATCGAAAAGTGCAACGGCTCCGAGCCGACGCGAAGAGCTCGTCGCGGATTGAGGAAACGTATCTGGAAATCGGCCGTCATTCGGAAGGATCGCTCCTGACTGCCGAATCCCCGCGAATCCAGAGATGCTTGTGACGTGAACGAGGCCCGCCTCGGCGAAACTTGGGGAGGAGCCTCTTAACTCGACTCCTCAGAATCGCGTCAAATCCGCTTCCGAGTTGTGGATCTTCACGGGAGACAGAGAGAAGTCCCAATCGGTCAAGGAAGGCGAGCTGGCTCTCGCTGAACTGCATCTTTGGGTCGATTCTCGCCTATCCGCTCAAGCCCTGACCGAACAGGAGACGTGAGAGGCGCGTATCATTGGGTTCATGCTGAAGCAGCTCCAGGAGGAAGAGAGATCCCGCCGGTCCGGTTTGGTGCGCCGAGAAAGGAGGATCATGAGAGTTATCCTTGCCTTCGCCCTCCTCTTCGCGGCGGCCGGCCTCGCGTCGGCGCAGTGTGTCGTCTTCCTTGTCCCGCCCGACGTGCCGGTGTACTCTGACGAGACCAAGACAAACCTCTATCCGGTAGTGCGAAAGGGTTACACACTCGCGTTTCCTTCTTGCAAGCCAGTGTGGAAGCCTGTCGCCTTGGTGAAGATTGCCGAGAGGGCGCCTATTCCGGTCAGAGCGGCCTGTTTGCCCGAGGATTTCAAGAAAAGCAAAGACTCGAGCCGGATTCGGGCGTGGATACGAAACGAAGGCGGCGCTGAACCCTTTGAGATGTGGATACCTGAGAAGGATCTGATTCCCGTAAAGTACGAGTTCCCGAGAGAGGGTCTCGTCCATGAGCAGAGTGCCGCTGAGAACCTTCTTGTGATTCAGCATGCAGCTGACCTCAAGCTCGATAGCCTGCGAAACGCGGACTTCAAGCCACCGGAGATCAGGAATCAAGAAGTCTTCACCGCGGACTTCCGAAGAACATGGTCGGCTCTCATCGAAACATTCTCTGATCAGAAGTGGCAGATAGAGAGCATCGACAGAGACTCCGGGCTCATCACGACGAAACCCGCATCCGATAAGGGCGGCTCGACAATGGCTTGCCCCACACAGTTTGACCAGGGAAACACGGTGTGGCTGAACGTCTTCGTGAAGGAGACACCCGGCGGGACCCGCGTGAAGGTCAACGCCACCTTTCACGCCATGCGGGAGGGCCGAGCGATCACCTGCTATTCCAACGGAGCGATTGAGCGAGAGATCTTCAAGGGTATTCAGGAAAACATCGGGCCGGTACAGCCTGATCAGACGCCGGCGAGACCTCCCGGGCGCTGAACGTGCGGCGGAAGGCCGGATCGCTCGTCCCGGCCGCCGGTGGGAAGATTCCTTCGCATAGGATGCGCCACAAGGGCCAAACGCCGGGCGGCGAGTATCAGGAGACGGAGAGAAACCGGATCGCCGCGCCCGGCTCCGGCAACGTGACGGACGAGGCATAGCATGGGGTTCTTCATTCGCCGCGCGGTCCGCCTGGGACCGATTCGTTTCAACTTCTCGAAATCGGGAGTCGGCGTCTCGGCCGGAGTCAAGGGCCTCCGCGTCGGGCAGGACGCTCGAGGCAAGCCGTACATCTTCGGGCGCGTCCTTCCAGGTCTCTATTGGCGCGAGCGGCTCGGCAAACGTGGGAGCCCGGCGCTCGGATGCTTCCTCGCGCTCGCGGTCCTCGGGCTCCTCGTCGCGGCGCTGATGCTCCTCGGAAGCCTCCACTGACCGCCCGGAGGGCGCCTCCAGGATCGCGGTCCTCATGCCCGCCCGCCGGGCCGGAGAAATCCTGCTCGCGATGGAGAAGGCGAAGGGACAGCTCCGCCGTGGTTCTGAGAAGGAACCGCGGGGGAATGCCCCGACCCTCTCCGATCTCGGCATCACGAAGAAGCAGGCGAGCAGGAGACAGAGCGGCCTCATGGCTCGCTGTCGCGGACGATTCGCAGCCGCGCAACCTCCGGGCCGAGGAGCGGCGATCGCCGGCGCCGTCCCGATGCCGCGGGCGCGGGAAGCTCCTCGAGTCCGATGCACCGGAAGCCATAGGTTCTCAAGAGCATCTTGAGGCCGCGGCGCAACCGGATCTCCGCGGGCCGATCACCGGGAAGCGGGGCGAGCGTCAAGCGGTAGAGCGTCAACTCCGATGCCTCTTCGCCGACACGCGGAGGAACCGCTCCACGTCGGCCTCCAGGAACCGGAGCGAGCCTCCAACCTTGAATCCCATGCCGAGCCGCTTGCGGTTGTGGTAGAGCCACGATCGCGACTTCCCCATCCGCCGGGCCGCCTCATCGAGCGTCAAGCGCCCTGGAGGCGCCGGCGCGGGCCTGCGAGCGGCCTCCAGAGCCGCGGCGAGCGTCCGCGAGACGATTCCCTCTCCGATCCGCGCGACGCCGGCGCGAATCTCAAGCGCCGCCTCCGGCTCCAGCGTCGGGACGAGCGCCTCCAGCTCTTCGACGAGCTGGGCCGCGCGAGCCCGCGATTCGGGCAAGGGAAGGGCGCTCATGGCGCTATCCGCGACTCCCGCCGCGCGCACAATCCGCGCACAGGCCCGCCAGGCTCTTGCAGCGACGAGGCTTAGAGGCGAAAGGAGGGTACGGACCCGAAGACTAGGATTCCGACCCCTGCGAAAGTGGCGGAACTGGTAGACGCGCAGCGGGGGGCACGGGGGTCTCCCCCGAACACTTCAGCCGAACCTGTGGCCCACAGGTTCCCTTGACGCCAACGAGATCGACCGCTAGCATCAGCAGCCCTGCGAAAGTGGCGGAACTGGTAGACGCGCAGGTTTCAGGAACCTGTGGGTAAAACCGTGAGGGTTCGAGTCCCTCCTTTCGCACCAATCTCCTAGCAACGTCCTGCAAAAACTCCTGCAATTTCCGAGGAAATCCGGGGATTGCCGGGCCTTCCCGGCAAGCGATTTTGCAGGCTTCGGCCGGCTGGCCGCGCACAATCCGCGCACAATCGGCCGGGGGCTCCCGATGAGCGCCGCGGGCCGGGACGCGCTCGCGCTCGCTCGGATGGATCTCTCCGCCTTCGCGGCGAGTGTTTCGCCGGGCTTCGAGCTGGCGGCGCATGTCGAGCCGCTCGTCTCGGCGCTCGAACAAGTGGAACGAGGTGAGATCAAGCGCCTTCTCGTCGCGATGCCGCCGCGGCACGGAAAGAGTCTGCTCTGCTCGACGCTCTTTCCTGCCTGGGCTCTCGGCCGTGATCCCCGGCGCCTCGTGATCGGCGCTTCCCATTCGCAGGAATTGGCCGACGTCTTCGGCCGGCGGGTGAGAAATCTCCTCTTGGATGGTCGTTTCGCCGCGGTCTTCCCCGACTGTCGATTATCTGAAGACTCCGCGGCGGCCTCCCGCTTCGATACGACTCGCGACGGCTCCTATTTTGCAGTTGGCCGCGGAAGCGTTACCGGCCGCGGCGCCGACTTCATCTTGATCGACGATCCTCTCAAGGACGCGCAGGAAGCATCCTCGCCGGCGATTCGACAGCAGCTCCGCGAGTGGTACGGGGCGGTGATCTACACGCGCTTGCAACCGGGTGGCGCCGTGGTGATCGTCTCGACGCGATGGCATCTGGACGATTTGACGGGTTGGCTTCTGCGCGAACACGCGGGCGAGAATTGGAAAGTGATCTCGCTTCCCGCGCTCGCGGAGCCGGGAGATCCGCTCGGACGCGCTGAGGGGGCCGCCCTGTGGCCGTCGCAGTATCCGGTCGAAGCGCTGGAGCAGATCCGCGCACAGCTCGGCTCCCAAGCATGGCTCGCGCTGTACCAGGGCCGCCCGGTTCCGGAAGGGGGCGCGATCTTCCGGGCCGAGTGGTTCGCCTCCTACCGCGAAACGCCGGCCTTCTTGCGAATCGTGACGGCATGGGATACGGCCTACGGGAAGGGCGGGAACAGCGACGACTACTCCGCCGCCGTCACGATCGGCGAGACGAAGGAAGGCTTCTACGTGCTCGACGTGACCCGCGGGCGCTGGCCGTTCCCGGAGTTGCGCCGTCGCATGGTCGATCTGGCCGAGCGCTTCCATCCTTCGGCGGTTGTGGTCGAAGATGCGGGAGCGGGGACGAGTGCGCTCCAGGCTATTCGAGGCGAAACGTCTCTCCCGTTCCTCGCCGTGAAGGCCGAAGGATCAAAGGAACTTCGGGCGCAGCTCGTCTCCCCGCTCTGCGAGGCCGGGAAGGTTTTACTTCCTGAATCGGCACCGTGGAAGGGTGCTTTCCTCGAAGAGCTGCTTAGGTTCCCTGCCGCAGCGCATGACGATATGTGCGACGCGTTCGTGCATTGCCTCTCGCGCTTGCGCGGGCGGAAATTCGACCTGCAGAAATGGGCCGCGGCGGTCCGGGAGCAGGCGTCGGAAGAGGCCGCGACGGCGACGGCGTCGAGCAAGACGGAGACCCGGACCTGGTCAACGGCCACGAGTCGGCCCGATGGCTCGGACCCGAGGTTTTGAGTGAAGGGAGAGGTAGAAGAGGAGGTTTCCCGTCGAATCCGCTTCCTACTTGATCCGCTGCATCGTGAGGCTTCCAGTGAGTCCGGTTGGCGAGGGCTGACTCCACGTTCCTTGCAGCGAGATCGGCTCGCCTGCGCCGTTGTTTGTAATTGAAGCGGTTCCGGTTGCTGCCGTTGGGTCGCCCGAAATACTGAGTATGAACGATGTGTTTACGCGGTCCTGCGCTGTAAAGGTCACTACGATCGTCTCAAGATCCATCAGGAACGTACAGAGGCCCTTCCGCCCTACCGAGCCCGAGCCGGTGAGCCCAGACCGCCCGTCGGCCGTCCTCCAATCCACGTTCCATTCGCCAACCAAATCGCCGCAATTCTGGACCGTCGCGGGCGGGTTAAATGCCAGCCAGTGAATGCTGGCCCCGCCTTGGCCGGCCACGATGAAGCCTCCCTCGTGCACGTCGTAAACAGTCAGTGTGAGGTAGCCGAGCTGTACCCAGCCGGTGCCTCCGAGGATCACGAAATTGCTAGCAAGGTTGTCATAGGTAGTCTGGACGTTGCTTCCGACGTGTATCGATGGGTCGTTGACACGCTGCCAGCAGTAGCCGGATTTTGGAATCGTCTCGCCGGGACAGATGATCGTCTGGCCACCGGTTATCGTGTGTCCCGAAACGAGCACTATCCCGGCTCGAGGTGGGCTCACTTCTCTTTCGGGACTCACCTGTGCATCGGCCAGCGAAGCAACGACGGAGGCCAACACTAGGAGTAATCCGACAGGGAATGTGCAGAACGGTTTTCGCTCGCTCACATGCTCTCCTTTGTGATTCGTAGCCGCGCTGGCACCGCGCGCCGCTGCGAACCTCTCACTTTTCCCCTTGAAACTGATGCGCATTCTACTCTCGGCCCAGACTGACCGGCCTTTCAAGCCAACTCAAGAAGGGCTGCCCCTGCGCTAGTATCCAGAAGGCCGGATAGGCGGGCGACGGTTCTTCGCTGAATCCGTGGGATTCCCGCTCCCGCGTTCCGGCCCTTCGTCTTCTTCGCGGGAAGGGAGGCGGGAGATCCTGGCGACGAAATCCGAGCGACCGACGCGAAGGCCGAAAGCCTCCGCGAAGCGATCGCGCGAATCAGAACGCATCCATGCGATTCTCGGCGCCAGACGCGACGCTCTGCTCCGGCAGCTGTTGCGACGAACGAGAAAAGCCGGCGGCCTGGAGAGGCCTGGGCTTCGACCCGTGATCGACGCCTTGCTTGCCGAACGCGAGCGGGAACGCAAGAGGCCGGCGGGGAAGCGAGAAGAACACGCAAGGCGCAGCCGGCTCGCGCGGCTGCCGGAGGCCCTCATCAAGCTGGCTGACGCGGTCGAGACGGCCGCGGGACGGCGCCTCCCGCGTCTGCCGGCTCGCCTCTATCGGTTCGCGACTCGGCTTGAAGCGGAATTCGGGCCTCTCCTGCCGTCCCTGAACGGAGAGCCGCTCTGGGCGGTGCTGCGTGCCTTGGCGCATGACTTGGAGGCGGGCAAGGCGACACCTGGGGAACGCCACGAGATCGCGGAGGAGCTGCGTCGAGCGGGCACCTTCCTGAAGTGGCTGATCCCGCGCTATCGGGAACACGAAGGCCGTGCGAGAGCGATCGAGAACGCGATCGCTCGCCACGTGGGGCCAAGCGAGCTAGCGGGCCTCGATGACGACGAGTGGGCCGTGAGAGCGCGCTTGGCGCGCCGCTGGCGCGATCTGGCGGCCGAGTTGCTCGGCGAGAGACGTTAGAGCGGATCGCCGCCGCGTCAAAAATCGTGCGCGTTTCGTAGTAGATGCCGCGCGGCACCTTTGGTCAGATGGTGCTGTGCTGGAGACGGTGCGGCTCGTCGCTCATGTTGACCCGGATTTCGCACGAGTCGTGCGAGTGGCCGCCGCGGCGCGCGGCGTGTCCATCTCAGCTTTGGTCAAGCGAGCGCTCGATGCCGAGCTGAGGCGCATCGAAACCGACGCGACCCGCGCGCTCAGCCTTCAAAAGAGGAGAGGGCGCGCGTGAAAAACAAGAGCGTCTTTACTTTGGACGGGCGGGCGCACCTGCTCCATGTCCTGACCCTCGCCGGATTGCAGAACGTCGGCGGGCTCGATCTTCCGATCGAGGAAGCCGTCGAGAAGGGTTTCGAGCGAGGCCTTCGCGCGCGCGAGGCGCCGGCGATCGACGAGCAAAAAGTCTTGAACGGGTGCGGCCTTCGCGAGGAGGACGAGGAGCCGGCCGCACCTAGACTTGCGCGTCGTCAATACGCGCGGTTCGTGGAGGCTGACCTTGTCTCGCGGGGGCGGCAACCGGAGGAAGCTCGCGCAATCGCTCGCGAGGCCGCTCGCGAAGTATTCAGGGACACGTTCACGAAATCGGAAGATTTTCGGCTCGCGAAGACTTTCCGCGCGGCTCGGCGTGCCCTGGAGAAGGCGCGGCCGGCGGTGTCCGTCTCAAAGGCGCGTCCGCCGGCGCGGCCGGATCTCGCCGGCCACCGCGTACAGCTCCCCGACGAAGACGACGTGATCGAGTTTTCGACCGGCGCCTGTCGTCTGGCAGACGACGAGGAGCCGATTCGCGACGGCGGATTCAGCGTCGAGATCAAGGAGGAGGAGAAGGAATGAAAGGTCTTGGTCTCTTGCGGCGCGAGTCCGTGAAGGAGCAGGACGCCGAGCCGGTCTCCGAAGTCGCGCAATGCGAGGCGGACCTGGCGGCGGGGCGCTCAGTCGTCGAAGAGAAAGCTGCCGAGCGCGAGCGGATCGCGGCCGCGCTGGAGGAAGTCGATCGCCGCATCTCCGGCGAACGGGACACGAGCGCCCGCGAGAACGGGGAGGCGAAACGCAAGGCGCTCGCGGGCGACGAGAGCGCCCTGGATCACGCTCGGGCGGGGAGCCTTGCGGACCTCCGGCGCGGCGCCCGCGAGGACCAGCGCGCGGAGCTGCTGGACCAGCTCAAGCGCGCGCAGGAGGCCGAGCAGCTCGCGCGGGAGAGCGCATCGGGAGCGGCGGACGCGCTCTCGAAAACGAAGGTCGAAGCAGAGAGGCGCGGTCTCGCCGCGTCGATTGCGAGAAGGCGGCAGGCTCTCCTGGACCGGCTCGCCGACTTCGCACCGGCGTTTTCGCAACTGTGGGTTGATGTCCATCGCGCCGGTGTGGCGAACGACTTGCACGATTTCCAGAGGGATCTCGATTCGCTTGTCCGTGCTCGCGGATTACGGCGCGTCCTGCTACATGGCGCAGGCGGGACCGCTCCGGTACTTCATGTCGCGCCGACTCTTCCTGTCGAAGGCGGCCGCGCGATCTACGAGGAGACCGAAACCTTGAAAGCGCCGGCCGGCTCGGTCCAGGTGTTGCCGTGACCTTCGACCACTGCTCCGCGTTTTCTGCCGTGGAGCGGCGGTTTTGTCCCTGGAGCGGCGGCTGGCCCGGTGTCGTTCCTGTGCGCCGGGTCCGGCCGCCCGCTCCTCTTTTCCGCCCGCGAAAGTTAAGGAGTGACCCACGATGAGGGACCCGAACGATTTCCCATTTCCGATTGTCGGCGAGAACCCCTACGGCCCGTTGCCGCCGGTTGACACGGAGCGAGTGACGGTCCTGGGCCGAACCGTGGTCGTCGGACAGCTCATCATCAAGACGAAGGACGGCTTCATGTGTTTCGGCGACGCGCCCCGGCCCGGCGACGAGGACAAGTTCATTTCCGTTCAGGGGCCGAGTGCAGAAGTTTCGGGCACGAGCGATACCACGCCGGACGGCGTGACCAAGGTCTTCGCCTTCACGCCTCCGATTCTGAAGGCGTACAGCGTGACCATCGACGGCGTTCCAATTCCGGATTTCGTGATCAAAAACGGTCGGCTCGAATTAGGCGACTCGATCCCCGCGCCGACAAGCGAGCAGGTGATCTCAGCGGACTACTACCCGAGGCCATGAAAGAACCGACCTGAAAAGCCGAAGGCCCGCCGGACGAGGGCGGGCCGAAAGAGGAACATGAACGACAGAAACACTCTAGCACAGATCCCACGAGAAGCCCGGCACGCGCGAGCGCGCCTGACCCTCGCTCTGATGTTCCTGGACGAGGCGGACGAGCGGCCCGAAGCCTCTTCGATCCTCTCCGCGCGCGCGCAGCGTGAGGCGCTCCTCGCCGCCTTCGCACTCGACGAACTGGCCGCCCACGGCAAGCGCGAACGAGCGGAGTGCGCGGCGTGAGGGCGCGCTAAGGCGAAACGAACTTGAGCACAAGACGAAATCGGCTTCGGGAGTTTCCGAAGCTCACGGACGAGCGAGAGCGGAGACTTCGGGAAGGGCTCACCCTCGAAGAAGTCTCCATCGAGGCCGGTCTGACACTGTTTCGCGCGAGTCTGGCGGAGCGTCACCCGGACCGCGCGAAGCCCGGCGAGCTTGAGGCGCTCCGCTCCGCAGTCGAGCGGCTCTCAAGAGCACGCGGCGGGGAAACCCGATGATCGAGGACGGACGCGAGCCGCAGAGCCCGGAGGCGGAACGAGCCGTGCTCGGCTCGATCTTGCTCGATCCGGCCGCGCTCGATCGCGTCAAGCCGATCCTGTCGGCCGCCGACTTCTGCTCCATCGTGAACCGCAACATCTACGGCGTCATGTTGGATCTCTCCGCGCGCTCAGTGGGGATTGATCTCATCACGCTCAGGCAGAGCTTGAACGGAGCCGAAGGCGCGAGCGCGGCCTACATCTCCAGCCTGATGAGCGCGACGCCGGACATAGGCAACATCGAGCACTACGCGCGGATCGTCAAGGGGAAGGCGACGCGGCGCCGTCTCATCGACGCCGGCCTGAGGATCGCTCGCGCCGGACCTTCTGAGGACAAGGAAATCTCCGCTCTGATCGCCGAGGCTCAAGCCGAAATCGAACAGCTCGCAGTTGTAGGGGATGCCCGGCCGCCTCTGAAGCCAATCACCGCCGCCGCGCTCGGCGAGCTGAGTATTCCACCGCGGCGCTTGATCCTCGTGCCCTGGTGGGGCGACGGAGAGCAGCCGGTCGTGTGGGGATGGCGTGGCGTCGGGAAATCCTGGATCACGCTCGGATGCGCCGGCACGATAGCGGCCGCAGGCTCGTTTCTCGGGTGGAAAGCGCCCGCTCCTCTGCGCGTCCTGTTTGTCGATGGCGAGATGATGAGCCGGCGCCTCCAGGAGCGCCTCCGCATACTTCACGAGTCTTGCGGGCTCGATCCGGAGAAGCTCGGCGCGAACCTCTTCATCTTGACGCCGGATCTCCTCGGGCGAATCCTGAATCTCTGGAAGGCGGAGGACCGCGCGGCCGTCGAGCGCCTGGCCGCGGAACTCGACGTGCAGGTGATCGTCTTCGACAACATCGCGGCGCTCTACCGCACCGACTCCCCGAAACTCACCTCGAACCTGGCCGAGTGGTGGGAGCCCTTCCAGACCTGGCTCCTGGGCTTCCGGGCGCGCGGCGTCGCGACGTTGACCGCTGTTCATTCCGGCAAGGACGAGACGAGGGGACCGCGCAGCACGTCGGCGATTGAGGATCTGATCGAAATCTCGATCAAGGTCTCGGAGGCGAAAGGCCGCAAACCCACAGATGGCGCGTGGTTCGAGGTCGAATTCACCAAGGCCCGCGACTACCTCGGGCCTGGAGGGGAGAAGACCGAGGCCCGACTCGAAGGTAACGCCTGGACTATCTGCGGCGAAGAGGCGGCCCGCGCAAGAGCAAAGGAAGAGCAGAAGGCCCGCCAGCGGAAGAAAATCGATGAGCTGGCCGAGCTGGCCGGAGACTTCCTTCGCTCCAATCCCAAGGCTTCCGAGCGCCAAGTCGCGGGGGGCCTCCGGGCCGCCGGCCACACCTTCAACGACAAGGATCTCCGGGCCGCCCTCCAACGTATCCGCCAACCGTCCACAGTGGACGATTCCGGGCGGCCTGGGTTTTTGGAGGTGGACGAATGAACCGCACCGCACGGTTCACCGCACCGCGGGTTTTTCATGCGGTAAAAGTGCGGTGGAAAAAGTGCGGTGTGCCTATAGGCACACACCGCACACCGCACTTCCACTTTCCGGTGCGGTGCTACGACGTTTTACCGCACTCGCACCGCACTCACCGCACTCGGGAAAACTGATGCCTAAAGCCTGCTCGATCTGCTCGCTTCCTGACCGGAAAAAGGCCGACGAGGCACTCCTCGCGGGGGAGAGCTACATGGCCCTTGCCCGGCGCTTCGGCGTCGGCCGCCGCTCCCTCTCGCGGCACTTCGCGGTTCACGTCGCGCCGCGAGTCGCCAGGGCGCAACAGGCCCGCGAGCGCGCGGCCCGCGAGGCGGAGGAGAGCCGGTACACCGAGGCCCTGATCGACCGTCCGGACTCCTACGCCGAAGGGCTCCTGGCGAAGCTCGAACGGATCGAGGCGGAGAGTCGGCGCGATCTCGAAAAGGCTAAGGCCGATGCGCTCCGCCTCTTGACGGCGGCGGAGGCGGCTCAGAACCTCCCCGCGGCCGTGGCGGCGATCCGGGAATATCGTTCGGCCGCCGCTTCGGCCGCTGACGCCGGCCTGCGAGTCGTCGATTCGGTTGCGCGCATCGTCGGCGCGGTGCGCGAGAAGGCGGAAGTCTCCGTCAACGTCCTCGACGAGGAAACGGCGGTCCGCGTCGCGAGGGTGTTCCTCCAGCGGCGCGGGCTTCTCCCGGCGCCGGCTCCGACGATCGAGGCGGAGGCGCTTCCGGGCCGCGTTCCCGCTGCGCCTCGGTGCGCCGAGCCGGAGACGGCCTCCTCTGGAGACGCGGAGGATCTCCGCGAGTCGGGACCGGAGGAGCGGCCGTGAGAGCGCCTCTCGAAGGGGAACGGCGGGTTACGTACCCGTCAAGGGAACCTGTGGGCCACAGGTTCGGCTGAAGTGTTCGGGGGAGACCCCCGTGCCCCCCACTGCGCGTCTACCAGTTCCGCCACTTTCGCAGGGGTCGGAATCCTAGTCTTCGGGTCCGTACCCGTCAAGGGAACCTGTGGGCCACAGGTTCGGCTGGACTGATGCGGGGGACTCCCCCGCGCCCCGGCCTGCGCGTCTACCAGTTCCGCCGGAGTAGCCGCGAGGAGGAGACCCGGGTCGCGGGAGCACTACGACGAGAGCAGATCCCCCGCTTCGCGCAGGATGACAGGACTCGCTTCGGGCCCGGTCGCGGCGCGAGGAGTCTCCCGAGCAACCGAGGGGCGCATTTCACGCGCAAGCGCGGAGCGACGGCTTTTACGCGGCGGAGCCGGAGTGGGCGACGGGGGGCTGCTTCGCCTTCGCGCAGCAGGAGGCGCAGATCGGGTGGTGGGTCGCGAAGGCTTCGGCGAGATCCTCCACGGCCATGTCGCGCCATCTCCGGATCTTTCCGTCGGGGCCGACGAGGCCGGGGCCGCGGCGGGACGACCGGATGTCGCCGATCGCGCTCCCGCAGAGCACGCACCGGGCATCGTGGTACCAGCGGGCCACGCGGTCCTTCACGAGGCATCCGTCCGGCGCGGCCTCGATCTGGGTCAGGCACCGCTGCGAGCAGGTCCGGCGATCCGGCCACCGGGAGCAGGACGCCAGCCGGAACTGCAGGTCACCGCGCGCCGCGGTCCAGGCGGCCCGACCCGCTCCGACCTCCACGGCCTCGGGCGTGATCGTCTCGGGACACAAGACGACCCGGGGCCCGCGGAAGCGCCTGTAGTTGCCGGCAAGCACGAAAGCCAGAGGAACGCAGGACACGACGAAGACGGCGGCGAGGATCAGGAAGAGTGTGCCCATGGCCTACCTCCACGCGTTACACGAGTGTGTTCCAGCGCGGGTCCGCCCGCATGATGCGAACGAATCAGACGCCCGAGGGGCGACCCGCGCGATCCGCGCTACGCCAGCGGCAGATCGGTCTTCGCGAAGCCGGAGCCGGCGCACAGCAGCGGTTGCTGGGCGAGCTTTGCCACAGCGTAAGTCAGGCAGTCCCCGAAATTCAGGCCGGCACGGTGATGGCCCTTCCCATACCGCTCGTAAGCAGCCATGGCGCTTCGCCAGTGGGCCTCGCCGAAAGGAATGATCGTCAGGTCCGTCTCGATGAGGAACAACGAAAGCGCTCTCTTCGAGTCCGCGCCGAGCCGGGCGCTCAGGACGATGCCTGTCTCGGCCAGCGTCGGAGCGCCGACGCCGGCGGTCGGAGCGGAAGCCAGTTTCTCCACGAACGCATCGAACCCCGGCTCCCGAAACAGGATCGCGAGGATCCCTGACGAGTCGAGGATCACACTCCATCCTTGCCGTAACCGAGGATGCGCTCCTTCTCCCGCCGCGAGAGCTTCGTTCCCAGCAGGGCCGGGGGGATGATCGGCCAGATCTCCTCTTCCAGGACCCGGAGAAGTTCGTCGCGCCGGTTTCGGCGCGAGACGCGGTAGGAAAGGCGATCCTTCCTCTCCGCGAGCGAGGACCGGATGGCCTTCGTCTTGCTCTCCCCCGTCATCGCCGCGACTTCCCGGGCCAGCCGCTCCGTCTCCGGATCCTTGATGTTCAGCGCCATGGTGTAATTCTACCAGAAAGGTGTAGTCGCAACCTCGCGGTCCGGGACGCTCCGGGGTTCAGGACTTGCCGAGGCGCAGCTTGATGTACTCGCCCACGAGGATCGAGGCGGGGTAGAGGACTTCCTCCTCCGTCTGCGCGTGCCGGATCAGCTTCTGGGCCAATCGCGCGTGGGGAGGGTGCTGCTCGGCCATGGCAGCCTGGAGCAGCTTCCGCAGCGCCCGGACGATGACCTTGTGCTGGGACAGCATCGCGGGAAGCTCGGCCTTGAGCCGTTCGGTCGTCCTCAGGACCTGCTTGACCTCGGCATCGATCTCGCCGCGCGCGAGGGCGGGCAGGAACCTCAACGCGGGGATCGACAGCTCCTCCTCGAGAAGCATGTGAGGGAACAGGACCGTCATGACCTCCTTCGCGGCCTCGGCCGTCTCGCCTCCGGCCTCCGCCGCGGCATTGAGCTCCTTGTGGAGCTCCTGGTGCTCGACACTCATGGCGTCCGGCGTCTTCATCCGCGCTCCCTTTCCGCCGGCTTCCGATCGCCGGTCATGCACTTTCTGTTCGACGGCGAAAACGATCTAGTAGACGGCCGGTTCCTCGTAGGTCGCGAAGACCTCGCGCATCACGTCGGAGATCTCGCCGACGGTGGCGTAGGTCTTGACGGCGTCGACGAGCGGGGGCATCACGTTGCGCCCTTCGGCGCAGGCCTGGCGCAGCGCGTGGAGCGCGGACGACACGGCCTTGCCGTCGCGCGCGCGCCGAAGCTCCCGGACCGCCTTCTTCTGGAGGTCCTCGACGGAGTCGTCGATGTAGAGGATCTCGAGCGGCGCCTCCTCGGCATCGGTGAAGTCGTTGACGCCGACGATGATCTTCTCCTTCGAATCCACCGCGCGCTGGTACGCGTACGCGGCGTCCATGATCTCGCGCTGGGGGAAGCCCGCCTCGATCGCCTCGACCATTCCGCCCATGGCGTCGATTCTCCGGAAGTAGTCGAAGCAGCCGCGCACCATCTTCGTCGTCGCTTCCTCGACGAAATAGGAGCCGCCGAGCGGGTCGATGGTGTTGGCGACACCCGACTCGTAGGCGATCACTTGCTGCGTGCGCAACGCAAGTTTGACGGCGAAGTCCGTGGGCAGCGCGAGCGCCTCGTCCAGCGAGTTGGTGTGGAGGGAGTTGGTCCCGCCGAGAACGCCGGCCAGCGCCTGGAGCGCCGTGCGCACGACGTTGTTGTAGGGCTGCTCCGCGGTCAGCGAGCATCCCGCTGTCTGGGTGTGGAAACGGCACATCCACGAGCGCGGGTCCTTCGCGCCGAAGCGCTCCCGCATCGTCTTGGACCACACGCGGCGCGCCGCCCGGAACTTGGCGATCTCCTCGAAAAAATCGTTGTGCGAGTTGAAGAAGAAGGAGAGCCGCGGCGCGAACTCGTCCAGCGGCAGGCCTGCTTCGAGCGCGTACTCCACGTACTCGACGCCGTCGCGCAGCGTGAACGCCAGCTCCTGCAGGGCGGTCGAGCCCGCCTCGCGGATGTGGTACCCGGAGATCGAGATCGTGTTCCACCTCGGCACGTGCTTCATGCAGAAGGCGAACTGGTCCGTGATCAGGCGCATCGACGGGCGCGGCGGAAAGATGTACTCCTTCTGCGCGATGTACTCCTTGAGGATGTCGTTCTGGAGCGTCCCGCCGACCTTCTCCCACGGCGTGCCGTGCTTCTCCGCCACCGCGAGGTACATGGCGAGCGCGATCGGCGCCGTGGAGTTGATCGTCATGGACGTCGTCACGCGGCCCAGATCGATCCCGTCGAAGAGAACCTCCATGTCCGCGAGCGAGTCGATCGCGACCCCGCACTTGCCGACCTCCCCGCGCGCCATCTCGTGGTCGGAGTCGTAACCGTAGAGCGTGGGGAGATGGAACGCCGTCGAGAGGCCCGTCTGGCCGCGGTCGAGGAGGTAGCGGAAGCGCTCGTTCGTCTGTTTCGCCGTGCCGTAGCCGGCGAACTGGCGCATCGTCCAGAGCTTGCCACGGTACATGGTGGGCTGGACGCCGCGGGTGAACGGGTATTCGCCCGGCCATCCGAGATCGCGCTCCGGGTCGAACCCCGCCACCGTGTCGGGCGCGGCCAGCGGGTTGACGCTCGCGCCGGACACCGTCGTGAAATCGGACTTCCAGGCCGACTTCTTCTGAAAGTTCGCGGCGGCGGCCTTCTCCCACCGCTCCCGTCCCTTCCGGGTCTCCCCGGGAACCGTCGGGTCGTCCTGCCTCTGTTCAGCCATCCCGATCCTCCGCCCGACAGGATAGCCGCTGTCGGTCCGATCGCCAAACGCCCTTCCTTCTCCCTCCGGCGAAACGACTTGCCCCCCGGCGCCCCGGGGGGCACGAAAAATGCAAATCCCCACAATGCGGCAACAGCCGCAAGGAGGAATGTCATGTCGAGGAGAAACTCAAGGCTCTTCGCGATGCTCGCCGCCGTTGCGGCTGTCGCGATGATCATCGGATGTTCGCAGTCCGATGCCGGCATCACGGTCAAGGTCAAGGCCAAGCTGGCGGCCGACGGCGCCGTGAAGGCTTCACGGATCAACGTTGAGACCAAGGACAAGATCGTGACGCTCTCCGGCAACGTGGACAGCCCGGAGGCCAAAGCCCAGGCCGTGGCGCTCGCGCGCGGGACCGAGGGGGTCACGGACGTCGTGGACAATTTGACTCTGACTCCGCCCCAGTCGGCCGAGGCGGGCCGGTCCATCGGCGAGGTCGTGGACGACGCGGCCATCACCGCAGCCGTCAAGACGAAGCTCATGGCGGACACCGTCGTCGGCGCGCTGAAGATCGACGTGGACACCAAGAACGGCGTCGTCTCGTTGAACGGCCCCGTCAGAAGCCAGGCCGAGAAAGACACCGCCCTTCGGATCGCCCGCGAGACGAGCGGCGTCAAAGACGTCCGTGACAACCTCGTCGTCCAGAACGGATAGGCAGAGGGCTTCGGTTCGAGTTTCAGGTTCCAGGGGTTTCTCTGGAGCCTGGAACTCTTGACCTTTGCCACACCCCCGACTCGCCGCGCGCGCGGCACGAATGCTGCACTGGAAGGAGACCAGGTCAGGAGGCGCACCGCCGAAACCGCGATGGCGCGCCGGAGACCCGAAAAGGAGGTTTCATGCGCAGATACAGGAAACCCGCGTTCGCGATTCTCGGCGTTCTCGCCCTGGCGCTGGTCACGGTCGCCTGCGGCGAGTCGGACCTGGGGATCACGACAAAGGTCAAGACGAGACTCGATACCGACAGAAACATCAACGCCTCGCAGGTTCAGGTTTCGACACAGAACAACGTCGTGACGCTCTCCGGAGCCGTCGAGAGTCCGGCGGCGAAGGAACGGGCGGTCGAGGTCGCACGGCGCGCCGAGGGCGTGGAGGACGTCGTGGACAACCTCACGGTTTCCACGTCCGTCGCCGCCATGCCGGCGCCGGGGGCGACCGGGGCAACGCCGGACGACGCCGCGATCACCCAAGCGGTCAGGGAAAAACTCCTGTCGCAGCCCGGGACGTCCGCCGAGAAGATCGACGTGGACACGCGCCAGGGCGTCGTGACGCTCTCCGGGCAGGTGAAGTCGCCTCAGGAAAAGGAACAGGTCGTCCAGATCGCCCGCGCCACCGAAGGCGTCCAGAAGGTGGAGGTCAGGCTGACGGTGGCGACCTCGTAAACGCCGGGATTCCAGATTCCACGTTCCACATTCCAGGTGGCCCTCTCTGGCATCTGAAACCTGGAATCTGGAATCTGGAATCCCCGCGGGCGTTCAGCGCGCGGGGAGCAGCGCGGTCTTCGCCAGGTGCGCCGCCCCTTTCACCGAGAAGGGCAGGGATGAGGTCATGAAGCAGGAGTGGGTGCACCAGCATTCGCGGGCGGCGATCCGCCGGCGCATGGCCCGCGCCTTCTCCGAGAACCAGGCCTTCGCGAAGGAGTAGTCGAAGTCCCGGATGTTGCCGATCTCCCACTGGACCTCGCAGAGCGAGACGGTCCCCTCGGGGTTGAGGACGCCGGAGATCGTGCCCGCGTAGCACGGGAAGACCATCCGCTCCTCCTCGAGCGTCGTCAGCTCCGCCTCGCGCGCCGCGACCTTCAAGTTGCGCAGGAGGGGCCGGTAGCGGTCGAAGCGGCTCCAATAGGGACGAAGAAACGCCAGCGCCGCGGCGTATTCCCGCGGCGTCAGCGGGGCGATCGTGGGGTCGGGAAACGGGGGGCGCAGCAGCTCGAAGGAGTGAAAGTCGATCCCAGGGAAGTTGCCGGCGACCCATTCGGTGATCTCCGGCAGGTCGTCGCGGTTGAAGGACGCGAGGACCGTCTGGACGTTCAAGGTCATGCCGCGCACGCGGCCCTTCATGGCCGCGAGCCGCTTGTACACCTCCACGAGCCTCGCGAAGTTGCCGGGCGCCCCGCGGATCGCGTCGTGCCGCTCCCCCAGGTGATCCATCGAGAGGCCGACGGTGAAGGTCTGCCGATGGTCCTTGCGCGATTCGAGGACGCGCGCCACGGTCTCCTCGACCTGGTCGGGGATCAGGGCGTTCGTCGGCATGGTGACGTTGGAGGCGTCGTGCCGCCCGTAGAGGAGGCGGGTGATCTCCGGCAGGTCGCGGTTCAGGGTCGGCTCTCCGCCGGTCAGGACGACGGAGTAGAGCGACGGCAGGTCCGCGAGGGCGCGGCCGTACTCCTCGAGGTTCATCTCGAGGTGGCGGTTGACGTTCAGGTGATCCCAGTAGAAGCACGTCACGCACCGGGAGTTGCAGAGGTTGGTCATCCCGAGGATCAGATACCGCGGCAGCGTCTCGCGCCCGCGCACCCAGTGCGCCGCGAGGTCGAGCGTCCTCACGGGCCGCCCCGCGTCGAGGCCGCCCGGGGACGCGGAGCCCGGAGGAGGGACGCCGCCCCGCGCGCCATCCCGACGAGCAGGCCAGCGAAGTAAGTCGCGTGATGCAGGGCGAAGGCGAACGGGACCGCGGGAAAGAGGAGCGGGTCGCGCCGCCAGATCGGAAAGGAGAACGCCCACGTCGCCGCGGCGTAAAGCAGGAGCGCCGGCGCCGCGAAGGCCGGTCCGAAGAGCGCGGCCCCGGCGGCGAAGAGGAATCCGCCGCCGAGGAAGATGGCGATGCGGCCGCGCGCGTGCACGCCCGGCCTCTCCAGGAGCATCCGGCCCGTCTTGACCCGGTAGCGCCAGCGCTGCGCGAGGTATTCGCGGGGAAACCGCCGGCGGCGGTGACGCACGCGCACGGAGGGATCGAGCTCGACGCGCAGGCCCGATTCGAGCGCGCGGCGCACGAAGTCGGTGTCTTCCGAGATGTAGCCGAGCGTTTCGTCGAAGCCGCCGAGCGATTCGAAGACCTCCCGCCGGACGAAGAGGTTGCAGAGCGCCACGTCGTGCGCCGACCGGACCGGCCCGCCGCGAGGGGCGCGCTCGTGCGCGGGAATGCCGCTGCCGATCCCGGGAGTCGCGAGCAGGAGATCCGAGAGGCGCTCCGCGTAGGGAGAGCCGGGCGCCAGGAGGTCCGGCCCCCCGGCGATCGCGCACCGCTCCAGCGCGCGGGTGCCGGCCGCGAGCCAGTCCGGCTCCGCCTGTGCGTCGTCGTCGAGAAAGGCGAGGAGAGCGCCGCGGGACTGGCGGGCGGCGCGGTTTCGCCGCAGGGCCGGGTTCCTGTCCTCGACCGCCACCCAGGCGAGCGGAACCGGCCGGCCCGCGGGCGCCGCCGGCTCGACGGCCGAGGCGACGAGGACTTCGAAGTCCGGCGGATCCTCCTGCGCCGAGAGCGACCGCAGGCAATCTTCCAGAGAGCCCTTCACCCGGTCCGACGCGATCACCACGGAGACGCGCGACCCTTTCACACACGGGATTGTAGCCGCCATGCCTCTCCCACAGGCCGTCCATCGCACGCCGCACGCCGCGTCCCGCACACCGCGCCCCGCGCCCCCGTATAATCCCGGCCGCGGACGAGCGATGCCCGATCTCACGCGGGAGCAGAGGATCGAGATTTACCGGTTCATGCGATTGAACCGTGGCGCGGAGGACCGGCTCGTCAACCTCTACCGCCAGGGCAAGGTCGTCGGCGGCCTCTACCGCTCCCTCGGCCAGGAGGCGACGTCGGTCGGGAGCGCCTACGCGCTGGAGAAGGGGGACATCGTCGGGCCCCTGATCCGCAACCTCGGCTCCGTCTTCGTGATGGGCTATTCCCCGCGCGACGTCTTCACGCAGTGCATGGCGCGCGCGACCTCTCCCTCCGGCGGCCGCGACGCGAACCTGCATTTCGGAACGCCCGAGCGCGGCCTCGTTTCGCCGATCTCCATGCTGGGCGCCCTCGTCGCCGTCATGGCCGGAATCGCGCTCGGCGCGAGGCTCCAGAAGAAGAGCGTCGTCGCGCTCACGTACATCGGCGACGGCGGCATGTCCACGGGCGCGTTCCACGAAGGGTTCAACTTCGCCGCGGTGCAGAAGCTCCCGCTCATCCTCATCGCGGAGAACAACGGCTGGGCCTACTCCACGCCGATGCGCAAGCAGACGGCGGCGCGCTGCCTCGCCGACAAGGCGCAGGCGTACGGCGTGCCGGGAGTGAGCGTCGACGGCAACGACGCGCTCGCCGTCTACACGGCCACGCGGCAAGCCGCCGACCGGGCGCGGCAGGGGGACGGTCCGACGCTCATCGAGTCGGTCACGTACCGCATGAAAGGGCACGCGGAGCACGATTCGCAGGCGTACGTCCCGAAGGGGGAGCTGGAGGACTGGAAGCGCCGCGATCCGATCGAGCGCTACACGCGGACGCTCGTGGAGTCGGGGACCGCCACCGTCGAGGATCTGGCGGCCGTGGACCGCTCGGTCGCCGAAGAGCTCGACCGCGACCTCGAGTTCGCCGAGAAGAGCCCGTTCCCCTCCCCCGAGCTCCTTCTCGAGAACGTCTACGCCGGAGGACCGAGGCTGGCCGAGATCCCGATCCTGCGGAGGCTACGATGAGCGAGTCCGAGATCGGCATCGCGGCGGCCGCCCGGGCCGCGTCGAAGCCGATGACGACCTACGTCGAGGCGATCCGCGAGGGGATCCTCGAGGAGATGGAGCGCGACGGCCGTGTCTTTCTCCTCGGCGAGGACATCGGCGTCTACGGCGGCGCGTTCAAGGTGACCGACGGGCTGCTCGCCCGGTTCGGCGAGGACCGCGTCATCGACTCGCCGATCTCCGAGACCGCGATCGTCGGAGCGGCCGTGGGCGCCGCGATGATGGGCCTGCGCCCCGTCGCGGAGATGCAGTTCGCCGACTTCATATCCTGCGCCTTCGACATGATCACGAACTTCGCCGCGAAGTCCCGCTACCGCACCGGCGTCGGCGTCCCGCTCGTCGTGCGCGGCCCTTCCGGCGGGGGCGTCCACGGCGGCCCCTTCCATTCCCAGAACCCCGAGGCCTACTTCGCCCACACGCCGGGATTGAAGATCGTGCAGCCCGCCACCGCCTACGACGCGAAGGGATTGATCAAGGCCGCGATCCGCGACGACGACCCGGTCCTCTACTTCGAGCACAAGTATCTCTACCGCCGCATCAAGGAGGAGCTGCCGCGGGAGGACTACGTCGTCCCGATCGGAAAGGCGGCCGTGCGCCGGGAAGGCCGCGACCTCTCGATCCTGACCTACGGCGCCATGCTCTGGACCGCCCTCGACGCCGCGGCGACTCTCGAGAGGGAAGGCATCGACACCGAGGTCGTGGACCTGCGCACGCTCTTCCCCCTCGACGAGGAGACGATCGTCAACTCGGTCTCCAAGACGAACCGGGCGATCATCCTCCACGAGGCGACGAGGACGGGCGGCATCGGCGCCGAGATCGCGGCGGTCCTCTCGGAGCGGTGCTTCGAGTACCTCGACGCCCCGCTCGTCCGCGTCACCGCCCCCGACACCCCGGTCCCCTATTCCCCTCCTCTCGAAGAGGCCTTCCTCCCGAGCGCCGAGAAAGTCTGCCGCGCCGCCAGGGCCCTCGCGGGCTACTGAACCGTCGCTCCACGTTTGCGCGGGATCTGCGCCCTGCGGGTCGCACCGGCGGGCGGCTCGGCCGGATGCGTCCTCGACCGCCCGCCTGATCCCGCGCAAACGCTTCGCTCCCGCGGCACGCGCCTCCTCCCTCGGTTACTTCGGGAGACTACGCGCGCCGCGAGTGCCGGTAGCAGCTCGCTGGTCTAGTGGCAGTCTCGCCGAGGACGTATCGACGCAGCCCAGTCTCCCTGTTCCCCTGAGCGACCCGTCCTCCGAAGCGTCAGCGAAGGAGGAAGCGAAGGATCTGCTCTCGTCGCGCCGTGGCCGGTGGCCTGGGAGCACGACTGCGTCGAAATTCTTCCACCTCCGCTATTTCGGAATGTAGGTGCCGGTGAAGGTCCCGTCGGTCCCGTTGCCTTCGACGGTGTTGTTGCTTCGCGAGAGCATCGCGCCGCCGCTCAACTGGGCGACTCCGACCACGTTGTCCGTGACCGTCGTGTCGGAGACCCTCACGGTCGTCGTCGCATGGCTGCTCACGATCCCGCCGCTGGCCCCCGTGTTGTTGGCCACCAGGCAGTTCTCGATGTTGAGATCCACCGAGGAGCCGGAACTGTCCGCGACGAGCCCGACCAGATTTCCCGAGGCCACGCTGTCCCGGATTGTCGCCGAACCCCGCGCGACGGCGAGACCGGACCCATTGCCTTCCAGGCGGCAGCGATCCAGCGACGCCTTCGGAGTGCCCGCCAACGAGACGATCGCGATTCCGTCGAGGCCGTTGTTGCGCGCGATCGTGTCCTTGACGAAGAGCTGGCCACCGGCCTGAAACTGGAGACCGTTCACGAATCCGCTGATCACGCAGTTCTCCACGTGCAACACGCCTACCGCGTTGACCGTGATGCCGTTTCCGGCGCCGACGTTCAGGACGAGGCCGCGCAGCACCACCGTGTCGCTCGCACCGGCGTTGATCGTGATCCCGTCGCCCGATGAGGGGTGAATGAACGCCAGGACGCCCGGAGGCGCCTCGATCGTGACCGCCTGCGTGATCGTCACCGCCCCGTACCCGCCCGAGTCCAGCACGATTGCTTCCGCACCCGGATTGAGCTGCAGGACCGCTCCCGCGAACGTCTGGCACGGCGTCAGGATGCTGGCGCACGCGTTGGCGTCGTTGCCGGTCCTGGCCGAGACGAAGACACGGTTGGCCAGCGCCCAGGCCTCTCCCGACATGCCGATCCACCAGAAAAGCGTCATGAATGCCGTCCAGATCAGCCGATTGTCTTTCATCGCGTTTCCTATCAAGGTCTCGTTACTTTGGTGAATAGCTCCCGATCGTTCCCACGGTGTCGGCCGTGTTTCCTTCGACCGTGTTGTCCGTCCGTGAAAGCAGCACGCCCGACCCGGACTGCTGCAGGCCGGCCGCATTGCCCGTCACCGTCGAGCGGGAGACCCGCACGGTCCCGCCCGAGGGGCCCGCGGCGATCCCCGCCGCGGCGTTGTTGGCCACCAGGCAGGCGTCGGCGTCCAGCTCCGCTCCCGCGCCGTCCGCCACGACGCCGCTCCCGTTGCCCGACGCCACGCTGCGCCGGATCGAGGCCTTCGACCCGTTCCCGACGACGAGCCCCGCCCCGTTGCTCTCCAACCGCGTCCGGTCGATCGACGCCGCCGCCTCACCCGACGACACCGCCAGGCTCACGCCGGCCACCGAGTTGCCCCGCACGACCGTGTCCTTCACGAAGATCTGCCCCGCACCGGTCATCGCCAGCCCGGTCGCAAACCCGCTGATCACGCAGTTCTCCACATGCAGCGCCCCGACCATGTTGGCCGCGATCCCGTTCGACGCTCCCCCGTTCAACGTCAGGCCTCGCAGCACCACCGTGTCCGACGACCCCGCGTTGATCGTCACCGCGTCCCCGGACGGAGGATGAATGAACGCGGTCGCTCCCGCCGGCGCCTCGATCGTCACCGCCCGCGTGACCGTCACCGGACCGTACCCCCCCGAGTCCAGGACGATCACCTCTCCCCCCGCCGCCACCTCCGCCGCCGCTCCCGCCAGCGTCTGGCACGGCGTCAGCACCGACCCGCAATTGTTCAGATCGTTGCCCGTCCGCGCCGACGCGAACACACGGTTGGGCTGCACCACAGGGATTGTCGCGGACCCCTTCGCCATGCAGCCAAAGCCGTTCTGAACCGTGACCGCGAGCTCCACCGGACCGAAGGCTCCCGCCGAGAACGCGATGGAGAGGGTTCCCTGCCCTGCCGTGATCGTGCCGTTCGTGATCGTCCAGGCATAGGCAGACCCAAAGCCCGCGGATGGCACCGAGGCAGTTCCGGGGGAGTGCGGAGAGAGCGAGGACGGCGCCGTGACCGTCGCCGACGGCAATGACCGAACGGTCACGTTCGTCGCCGCGAAGGGCGAGGCGCACCCATTGGCTGTCGCCGTGACGCGGTACTGGCCCGCCGCCGAGGTCGGCGCCGAGAGGATCTGCGGGTTCTGTTCGGTGGACGCAAACCCGTTCGGACCCGTCCAGGCGTAGGTCGCCCCCGCAACCGTCGACGCGCTCAACTGCAGCGTCTGCCCGGCGCAGATCGGCCCGTTGTTGGAGGCCGCCGGGGCCGGCGTCGCGTTGACCGTCGCCAAGGTCGTCGCGGCGTCGGACGTGCAGCCGCTCACTGTCACGGTCACGCTGTAGGTCCCGGCCGCGAGGGCCGTCACGTTGGAAATCACCGGATTCCGATGGCGGGACGCGAAGCCGTTGGGTCCGGTCCATCGATAGATCGCGCCCGGAACGAGCGACGCCGTCAGTGAAAGGGTGCCGCCCACGCAGACGGGGCCGCCGTTTCCCGCTACCGGCGGGGCCGGAGGAGTGCCGACGGAGAACGGGGCTGTACCCGTCACCGAGGCCACGGCGTGATGGAACTCAAGCCGATACGCCGCGCCCGCCGTGTCGATCGAAAGGTTCGAGAACGTCGCCGAGCCGTTGACGACGGCGACCGTCTTCGTTCCGCCGAGGACCGCTCCCGGCATTCCGGTCCCGGCGGCGATCGAGGCGGTAACCTGCCCCTCCGCGCACGACACCACGTTGCCGCCATCGTCCTGGATCTGCACGACCGGCTGCGGGGCGAGCGGCAACGCCGGGGGCGTGCAGGTCAGAACCGGGGCCACGAGACCGAGCCGCCGCGGGACGCAGCGGGTGTTGTGGAGGATCGAGAAGTTGCCGTCGTAGAAGTTGAAGACGATGATCTCGGATCTCCCGTCGGCGTCGAAGTCCCCGACGACCAGATCCCGCGCGTATCTCCCAACCAGGTAACTCTTTCCGGGCAGGAATGCGCCGGTCCCGTCCGCAAGGTAAATGGTGACGAGATCCTTTTCTTCCCGGCTCACGATGAGATCCGCGTGACCGTCGCCATTCAAATCGGCAATCGCGATCCTGGATTGGTAATGGATGCTCGGCGAGGCGACCGTGACCGGGGGATCAAAACCGGCTCCGTTGGAAAGCGCCACGACGATCCCGCTCGGGGGCGTTGCGCCGACGAGATCGTCCTGGCCGTCCCCGTTGACGTCCCCCGCGACGATGGAAACCGTCGCGGGAAGGGAGACATTCGTTGGCGGGAGGAACGTTCCGTCCCCTTTTCCGATCGCAACGAATTCCTGTGAGAAGAAGCTCTGGATCAGCAAGAGGTCCGGCTTCCCATCGCCGTTGAAGTCTCCGACCTGCAGAGAGCTGATGTTCGACAGAGTGATGACCGGATTTCCGCCTCCGAACCCGCCGGCGCCGTTCCCGGGCAGTAAGAGGACGCCCGCCGACGTCGCGACGGCGAGGTCGCGTCTCGAATCGCTGTTGAAGTCCGCGATGGCCAAGCTGACTGCGGCGACGCCGGGAATCGTCTGATAAAGAACCGGCGGCCCGGAGGCGGCCCCGTGGTAGACGAGGATGTCGCCGGCGTGAGGCAGGACGAGATCCGCGCGACTGTCGCCGTCGAGGTAATCCACCGCGGCGACATGGGCCCCTTCCGTGCCCGGCAGGAAGACAGGAGGCAGGAAGCCGCCGAGCCCGTCGTTGAAGAGAATCGAGACAGGCTCCGACTGGGAGTCGGTGGAATTGAGGAACGCCAGGTCGGGCAGTCCGTCGCCGTTGAAGTCGCCCTTGACCGCGCCGCTCCCCTGCGGATACCCGGGCGCGGTCGGCGCCACCTCGAATCCCCGGGGCGCGCCTCGCAGGACGGCAACAAAGGCCTCGTCGCTCCCCGTGCTCGACACTGCCGCGTCCAGGAGACCGTCGCCGTCGAAATCCGCAAGGTCGAAGTCGTGCGAGTAGTCGCTCGTGCCGAAGGCTCGCACCGGGTTGAACTCCCATCCTCCCTTTCCCGACAGCACGTTCAAGCCGGCCCATCCGAAGAACACGACGTCGGCATGGCCGTCGCCGTCGAGGTCGGCGATTCGCAGCCGGTTGGCGGAGCTCATGGGAAGCGTCCGCTGGAGCGAGAACGTCCCGTCGGAGTTTCCATGGTAGAGAAGGAGCTCTGGCACGGATACGAGCCCCCCTTCCGCGACGGCAAGGTCCTGCACGCCGTCTCCGTCCAAATCACCAATCGCGAGGAGGCTCGGAAAGTCGGAGAGCACCACCGACGGCGCCGGCGCGAAAGTCCCGTTCCCGGCGCCGAGGAGGACCGCGACGGAGTTGGGGCCGCCGAGGCTGACGATGAGGTCTTTGTGGACGCCGGGACGAAGGACTCCGGTGACGATGGAAGTCGGATAGCCGGCGAGTGGGATCGTCGTTGGAGCGGCCAGGCTGCCTGTTCCCGTACCCAGAAAGATCAAGACCCTGTTTGTGTCCCTGGCCGCGGCTGCCACATCCAGCCACCCGTCCTCGTTGAAGTCGCCGATGGCCAGATCAAACAGCGATCCCGCCCCGATCGAGTAAGAGACCGGAGGCTCGAAGGAACCGTCGCCGTGCCCCAGTTGCACGGTGAACATGCTCGATGCGTACTGAAAATAGACGATATCGAGCGCCCCATCCCGGTCGAAATCCGCCGCATGGATCACGTCGGCGAATGTCGCTCCGAGGGTCGTTGTCGGCGCGCCGAAGTCTCCGTTGCCTGTGCCCGGAAACACGCGGACGCCGCCCACGGCAAAGTCGGAGATCCCGTCACCGTTGAAATCGCCAACGACGATTCCGGAAGCGCCGAGCGCCGGATAGGTCCTCGGCGCCGGGCCGAACGAGGCGGCCGCGCAGCCGGAACAGGGCGGCGCCGGCAGCACGGTGACCGGCACGGAGGTCTCAGCCGAGGAACATGCGCCGACGTGCACCGCCACGCGATAGACGCCGGAATGAGCGGGCGTCGCCGCAGGAATGGACGGATTCTGCAGCGTCGAGGAGAAACCGCCCGGGCCTGTCCACTGGTAGGCCGCCTCGGGCACCATCGCCGCCGTGACCTGGAGCGTCTGTCCGAAGGACACCGGGCTGTTGCTCGATGCGGCCGGCGCGGAAGGGGACGCCGACACCATGAGAGTCTGGGAGGTTGACGTCATGCATCCGTCGCGCGTGACGAAGAGAGACAGGGCGTGAGGACCGGCGCCCAGGCCCGAGACGGCGATGGCCGGGAGAGTTCCGGCGATGACGCCGTCGATCGTCCAGCGGTATGTTTCGGCTCCCGCGGGCGTCTCCAGACGCACGGCTCCGAAGGTGCAGGCGTTGGACACCGTGATCGAGGGGGGCGCTGGCCCCACGGTGACGCTTCGGCTCCGCACGGCGCTTCCCCCTGTGTGGGTGAAACGGAGGCGATACCCGCTCCCCGGCAGATCGAGCTTGAGATTCGTGAAGGTGGCGACCCCGGCGGCGACCGGGACCGTCGTGGTTCCCGAAAGCGTGCCACCCGGCGTGCCCGTTCCCGGGACGAGCGCCGCGGAAACCGAGCCCGTGGCGCACGAGACGAGGTTGCCTCCGTCGTCGGAAACGCGCAGGGACGGCTGCGGCGAGAAGTCGGTTCCGGCCGGGCCACACGATCCGACATTCGTTGTCAGAGTGAGGCGCCTCGCAACGCAATTGGTGTTGTAAAGAGTCCAGAGCATGGACGAAGGCGACTGACCTCCAACTCCGATGAGATCCGGTCTTCCGTCGCCGTCGAGGTCGCCCGTCAGGATCGGACCAGTGAGCGGCCAAGACCCAAAGACCTGATATCCCGATGACTCGACGAAGTGTCCCGCGCCGTCGCCGATCAGGATCGCCACGTGACTGTCCACCCACAGAGCGAGATCGATCAAGCCGTCACCGTTGAAATCGGCCGCGGCGGCCGGACCCGCGAAGTTACCGGCGGGCAGCACATCGATCGGCGGCGCCAGACCTCCGGAGCCGTCGTTGAGGAAAACCTTCAGAGGAAGGAAGGTCGGCGAGGCGATGACGTCCGGTCTCGAATCGCCGTTCACGTCGACGACAAGGACTCGATCCACGGACACGAGTTGAGTCGTCTTGAGAGTGAAGTTACCCGTCCCGTCGCCGATGTACGTCGAGACTCCCGGAAAGCCATAGACGACGAGATCCGCCTTCCCGTCTCCGTTCAAGTCGGCGAGGTGGAGATGGTCCGCCTCGAACGTCGTGGAGGGCGCGATGACGGGCCCGAAAGTTCCGTCTCCGTTGCCAAGGACGAAGCGGGACGCCTGGTTCTGGACAAACGCGAGGTCGGCGTGCCCGTCGCCGTTGACGTCGCCCGTCGAGAGGCTCGAAACGAAACCGACGTTCAGGGAGGACGGAGGACCGAGACCTCCTCCGGGAAGGCCGAGCCGGATATCGATCCCGGTGGTGGTCACCACGGCGACGTCTTTCCTTCCGTCGTGGTTGAAGTCGGCGACGACGAGTTCGTACGCGATGGCGGAGGACAGGTTGATCACAGGCCCGAAGCCTCCGCCGGGCAGACCCGGGAGGATGTTGACTCCGGAGAAATTGGAGGCCATCACCAGATCCGGGATTCCGTCTCCAGTGAACTCGGCCCGCTCCATGGACGCAGCGCCCTGGGTAAGCACGAACCCGGGAGTCAGAGCGAAGGCCCCGTCCCCCCGGCCGAGCGTCACCGAGATTTCACCGAAGTCTCCGCCTCCGATCAAGTCGAGGATCCCATCTTCGTTCACGTCGGCCGCAAGACTCATCCCGGTGGGGAGCCCGGAGGAAACGATCGGCTCTCCAAACGAGCCCAGACCGTCGCCCGGATAAACGACTGCGCCGCCGAGATCCACGCGGCCGTCCCCGTTGAAGTCGCCGGGGACGATGACATTCACCGGGAAGACGTTCGGCCCGAAAGGCGCCTCGAAGGTCCCTACGCCGCGGTTCAGATACATGACGCCCTGGATGAAGAGGTCCGGACGTCCGTCGTTGTCGAAATCCGCGACGGCCTGCGTCCCGCCCGGCGCCGGAAGAAACGTCGGAGCGCCGAAGACCCGAGGAGCGGTGTGAAGAAAGACAAAGGCGCCTGCCGGCTCGATGTAAGCGTCGCGCCCTACGGAGAGATCGGGCTTGCCGTCCCCGTCGAAATCGGCGGCGACGAGTATCCTGCCGGGATTGACCACCGGAAGGAAGACCGTAGAACTAAAGGTCCCGTCGCCATTGCCGAAGAGAATCGTGGCGCCGCCGGCACTCCACCCCGCCATCGCGAGGTCGAGCTTTCCGTCGCCGTCGAAATCGGCCACGGTCAGGCCGTAGGGATAACCTCCCGGAGTCTCGATCGGAGGCGCAAATCCTCCCGCGCCGTTGCCGAGGAGGATCCAGACTCCCCCCACCGTGATCGAGTCGTAGCCTTGATGGGTGACGGCCAGATCAAGGCGGCCATCTCCATTGAAATCGCCCACCGAGACGCTGCTGATTTCGTCACCGATTCCCAGGCTCGGTTCCAGGACGACCGACTCCGACCCCAACAGCCCGGTTCCGGTTCCTCGCCGGAGGCGGACGTTCAGGCGGCCCCGGATGACGAGGTCCAAGTGGCCGTCGCCGTCGAAGTCCTCTAACGCGGCCGGGAGCCCGTCATGCGAGACGGACGAGTACACGGCGGTCGCGGGCCCGAAGCTTCCGTTGGCGCAACCAGTGCAGACCGCGGAGGCCGGAGGCGAGCCCCCGAGGAGCAGGGCCGCCGCCGTCCATGACGCGGCAATGACGATGCGCTGCCCGGCCTGCCGCGCATTGGCGGCCAGCTTGCGGAGAGTCACCACCGCGTTCGGCCCGGTCATGTCGGCTTGTTTGATTGAGGCAGTGATCCTACCTTTTGAAACGGCTCGAACTATGGGTTTCGAGCGCCAACCCCCGCAATGATGCAGATATACCGGTTGTCGGGCGGGTTGAAGCACAGCGAACCCTGGAACCCGTGCCGACTCAACTGCCGGCAGGAAGGGGGCCTCCCGACAGCCGAGGCAGACCAGGGGTCACGTCTTGAAGCGGCAACGGCGCCCTGAAGAAGATCGTGACACGGCCCTTTGAGTCAGTTGGAGCGGCGCAGGTCCAGTTGGACGTCGGCGACCTCTTCTTCGGCGCTGGCGCGGACGACGATCTTGACGAGTTCGGAGCGGTAGCCGCTCAGAGAGAGCTTTGCGTAGTGGGTGCCGGAGCGCGAGAAGTACCAGACCTTGCCGCCGCCGCGGTCGTCCCAGTCGTCGGAGATCCCGATGCGGCGGCCATCCACAGTCACCATCGCCTTGTCCGGGTCGATGCGGAACTTGGCGCCGCGGCGGCATTCGTAGGTCGCGAAGACGCGCGGGGGCTGCGGCTGTCTGGCGGGTTTCGCTTCGAGCGCGGCGGCCGCCGCCTGGGGAGGCGCGGCGCCGGCGCCGGGAGACTGAGCGCTCGGTTGAACCGGTGGCGGCGCACCCGGCGCGCCGGTCGCGGCCGGCGCCGCGACTCGCGACGGCGCGGGTTTCGCGGCGGCGGGGCCGCGGTTCAGGACGAGGACATACACCGCGATGACGAACAGCACGCCGACGACGATGAGGAGAGCGCGCGGGACCGGAGCGGTCGGAGGCCGCGGCGGACGCGCGCCGGGCCTGCGGTGGACGCCGGGAGCGGCGGCCAGTCCGGCCACGGGTCCGGGAGAGACGACGCGCCGCGGCCGGCCGAGCACCGTGTCCACGACTTTCCTGACCCCCCGCCGTACCGGGGAGGGGGGCGCGACCTCCGTCGCCGTCCCGTCGAGACGCGACAGGAGGGTCGTCACCGCTTCCGCCAGGCGCTGGATGTGCGCGTCGACGGGGGGCGTCAGGGCGTCGAGCCAGTGCGGCGAGGAGAGGAAGTACTCGAGCGAGCGCGACGGCAGGATGTCCTCGATGCGGAACGGGATGATCGGGAGACCCTTGTTGACCGCCCGCTCGACCTCGCGCCGGATCTGCGGAGAGGCGTTGGCGCTCGAGGAGAAGACGAGCACCATGACGCGGGAGCGGTTGATCCCGTCGATGATCCCCTCCCCCCACTCCATGCCCGGCACGATGTCGCGCGGGGCGACCCAGCAGCGCAGCCGCGCCGCCTCGAGCCTCGCCACGACGGCGTCGGCCGTGGGCTTGTCCCGCGTCGAGTAGCTGACGAAGACGTCGTGCGCCATTGAGATCCCAAAAAGTATAGTGTCTCTCCGGATTGCCATGGCTGAGACAGGCAGGTGTCAGGTGTTGGGCGTCAGGTGTTAGGGACCGGGGCCGAGCACCGGGCGACGACGCCTCTCGCGGAGAGGCTCCGGGAGCCGGGGCCCAAGCGCCTGCTCGCGCTGGACGGGGGCGGGATCCGTGGCCTCATCACGCTCGGCTACCTCGCGCGGATCGAGGAGATGCTGCGGCGGCGCTACGAAAAGAGCGATCTCGTCCTGGCGGACTACTTCGATCTCGTCGGCGGCACTTCCACGGGCGCGATCATCGCGACGCTCCTGGCGCTCGGCTTCCCCGTCGGCGAGATCCTCGAGCTCTACCGCTCCGTCGGGCACGACGCGTTCCAGCCCCGGAAGTCCTGGCTGGGAGCGATCGGCCGGATGCTCAAGGCGCGGTTCCAGGAAGCGCCTCTCGAGGACCTCCTGAAGAAATTCCTCGGCGACAGAACACTGTCGAGCCCCGACCTGCGCTCCGGCCTGATGATCGTCGCCAAGCGCGCCGACACCGGCTCGGTCTGGAGCCTCGTGAACCTGCCGGACCAGAGGTTCTACGAGATGAACAAGGACCTTCTCCTTTGGGAGGTCGTGCGCTCTTCCACCGCCGCGCCGACGTACTTCAACCCTCGACAGATCGCCAACGTCGGCGGGGGTGAACAGGCCGTCTTCGTCGACGGCGGCGTGAGCATGCACAACAACCCCGCGCTGCAGCTCCTGCTCGTCGCGACGCTCGAGGGGTACGGCCTGCGCTGGCCCCTGGGCGAGCGGAACATCCTGCTCTGCTCGGTCGGGACGGGCTCGTTCTTCAAGCTCCCCAGGCGCGAGGAGCTCGCCGAGTACAACAACCTCCAGTGGGCGGGGCTCCTCATCTCCCAGCTCATGAACGACGCGTCGGAGCTGAACCAGACGATCCTGCAGTGGCTCTCGACTTCGCCCAACGCCCAGCCGATCGACATGCAGATCGGAACCCTGACCGGCGACCGGCCCGGCGCGGCGACGCTCCTCCATTACCTGCGCTACGACATCCCTCTCTTGAAGCAGTCGCTGGCGCAGGTCGGCCTCAACTACGAGGAGACGCGCGTGCACGAGCTCTGGGAGATGAGCGACGTGCGCAACCAGGCGGACCTGGAAAAGATCGGCGTTTCCGCCGCCGCGGCCTCCGTCGCCGAGGACCACTTCCCCGCCTCCTTCGACCGCCACGAATCGGCGTCCGCCGGGTCGTAGAAAGGTCCGTTCGGGCCGGGCGGACCCCGCCGCGGCTCTGTCATCGCCGAATCGCGAAGCGACGAAGGATCTGCCCCGCACAGCCCGGAGACACCGGAGCAGATCCTTCGCTGCGCTCAGGATGACAAGACAGGCTCAGGCGGACAGGGCATCGTCACTGCACGGTCGCTCGGAAATTGTCGGCCGTGTGCACCGGCGTAGCGCCGCCGCCGGAATGGATCACGATCCCGACGGCTCCCGACACGTATGTCGCGTCGGCGACGGAGCCCTTGTCCACGCCGTCGAGCGCCACCGTCAGCGTCGTACCGCTCGCCCTCCCCTCCAGGTGAAAGAAAACGTTCGCCTTGGGGTTCGTCACGCCGACCGACTTCAGAACGGTCTCGACACCCTTGACCACTCTCGCGATCCTCAGAACGCTCGATCCACCGGTGTTTCGATAGATCAGGTAGTACTCGCCGGGTCCCTCGTACCTCAGGACGAGGCCGAAACTCGGCGCGGAGTTGTTGCCGGCCGAGGCAAAGTCCGCCGACACCGTCTGCGTCGAGCCGACGAGGCCGGCCTGGACCGCCAGGTGATCCCCAGCCGAAGAGGCATTGTGAAGCTGCATATTGGCGATGTTCAGGTCCCCCGCCACCTCCGTCCAGCCGTTGCCGAGGACCGTCGAATCCGCGCGGTCGAAGGAGTCGAAAAAGCCCCTGCCTCCCGGAGTCAGCGTCGGCGTCGGCGAGAAGGCCGGCGTGCCCGTGGGCGTGCTGGTCGCCGGCTGGGAAGTCGGCGTGCGTGTCGGCGTCATCGTCGGCGTCCGTGTCGGGGTCGCCGTCGGCGGGGCCGTCGGCGTCCTGGTCGGCGTCTGTGTCGGGTTGGGCGGCGATGTCGGTGTCTTTGTCGCCTTCGGGGTGGCCGTCTTCGTCGCGGTGGCCGTCGCCGTGTTCGTCGGTGTTCCGGTCGGATTCACATATTGATAGCCGGCGGGAAGAGACCCGCTCTGTCCGTCGGGGTTCGTCACGACGACATCCACGAACCCCGCCGCGTGCGCTCCCGTGAAGCCAAGGATCTGAGTCGAGCTGACCCCTCCCGTAAGGATGCTCACCGCAACACCGCCCAGCGTCACCTGTATCTGCCCTTTGCCGTCGCTTGCCACGAAGTTCGCGCCCGACACGGTGACCTGGGCGCCCCCCGTGACCGGCCCGGAACCCGGAACGATCGAATCCACACGTGGCGCCGGAGCCGCCGCCGGCGTCGCCGTGGCCGTCACCGAAGGAGTGCGAGTCGCCGTGCTCGAGGGAGTCGGCGTCCTCGTGATCGTGGCAGTCGGCGTCCGGGTCGCCGTCGGCCCGACCGGAGTCGCCGTAGGCGTCCTCGTCCGCGTGCTCGTCGGCGTCGCGGTGAACGTCGGCGGCCCCGTCGGAGTCGGGGTCGGTGTCCCTCCGGACGTGACCGACACGACCGCCGAAGCACTGTTGTTCCCCATGTAGGGATCAGGGTCACTCCCGATGACCCCCACAACCGCCGTCAGCATCCCCTGAGACAACGGCACCACCCGCATCACCAGGCTACTCAGCCCCGTCGCCGAGCACGTCACCGTCGTGGACAACTCCGCCGACGCTGTGTTCGCCGAACAGACTCCCGCCGGCACCGAGGAGTCCAGCGTAACCCTCGGCAGAAACACCGCCGTCACCGTAACGCTCGTCGCCCCGCTCGATCCCCCGACCTCGACTGTGAAAGGCAATTCGCTCCCAACCGCGGCGCTCTGCACGACAGATACAACCACCGATAGATCCCTAACCGACTCTGCCCACCCCAACAGTGCTGCCATCCCCGCCACTCCCGCCATAACCCTCATCCAGGAACGCTCAGCCTTCATCGCTCCTCCGTTACACATATGACCCCACTAACACTCTGCTCACACAAACACACCCCGAGTGCCACAGCAGATGAGGACCCGGCTGGAGGACGGGGACGCCAGGAGCCGCTAAGGAGAGGTGATCGCGCCGTTCACAATAGCCACGCTTCGACGTCGACCAACTGGATCATTCGCCTAGTACCAGCCACCCTACCGCAGTCCTTGTTATGGCCGCCTAGTGCCTATCCCAGTGCCGCCCGAATCTAAGGTGCGCCCTCTTCTCTTCTAGGTGTTTAAGTTGACGTCTTGTTAAGCTCCACCGGTTCCCGCTGAGAGCTGTGGCGACCTCATCACGATGTTCTTCCACAAAACGACCCAGCAGCTCAGGCGAGGTGCCGAGCAGTCTGTCCTGTCCGGTAATAAGCATCTCGACAAGCGCCAGATCGAACCACTCGTCCTCAGAATTGGCCGGTCGCACTTCAATCGCTTCGCGCCCCCCCTCAGAAGTCAGCCTAATTTCCATCTCAGCGACCTTGGCTGTGAGAGCGTAGTTGCCAAAGTATGGTGACTGTACGTATTGCCAGGAAGTCGCAGCGTCCGCACTAGTCGAGGGGAACAATCTCTGAAACCGCTCACGCGCAGCGTCAAGGCTTGGAGTCAACTGGCACCTCGGTGGGAGGAATGAGTTTCCAGCCGTCGCTCGAGATCTTATAGCCTTTTCGCTCTACCATGTATACGATCTCGTCCTCTAGAGTGCTTCCAATCTTGACCTTCCTAATGTTATCCGAGAGAACGATACGATCCCCGCGAGCAGCAACGTTGTCAAGGAATCGAAGGTTGGCGGCCCTTTGCATCTCAGGAGACATCCGTTCCCAGACTGCTGTAGGAATATTGAACCGATGGGCCTCGAGCCTGTCAGCCAGTTGAATGTACCGCGGAAAGTGGCCCAAGACGGTGACCTCGCGGCTGGCGAGAGCGGACGCAATGGGTAGAGCTACAGCGTCGCCACCCTGAGGGATAGCGGCGAGAGCGATGTCCTGTACATTGGACGGAAGGAAGAAGGAAAGAAGCAGCTCAGCAGGTGCGCGGAAGAGACCATTACCCGTTCTTTCGAGAGTCGCCGCTACCTCAGATCTGATGCGGGCGTCTGCGCGGAGAATGCGCTTGGTAGCCTCTGGTACCCGGGCCGATCGCCCATTCGGATCCAAGTACGCGATGGGATTGCTCAACGAATAAGTGTACCGATTCCAGACCGGCGAACTGATCTGCTCATGACCTTTGTCCGGGGACAGGAAGCGGCCGAGGGTGAAGTCGTGGTTTCGGGCGTGGTCGTAGTAGCGGTCGGCTTCGTTGTCGCGTTCCATGCCGGCGAAGCGGATTCGCTGGAAGAGGCCGGTGGGGGTGGCGGTTTCGCCGTAGGGCCAGTTTCGGGGGGTCTCTACCGTCGAGGCCGTGATGTCGGTCACGAGTCGGGGGGTGGCGAGGTGGTCGGAGGAGTAGAAGGTCCAGACCCGGTCGTTGGCGCCCACGGAGCCGTTGGCGTAGGAGGCGACCAGGAGGTTGCCGAGGAAAACGTTGTCGCGCGACTGGCCCGGTCCCGCGAATTCCGAGATGACGCGCTTGGACTCGTCGCGGAGCGTGTACGTCCAGCTCCCGGGCGCCGGCGGGATCTTGACGAGACGTTCGTCGGCGCCGTCGAAGAGGTAGTTCCAGACATTGGAGCCGGCGGTGTGACGCAACTGGCGGTCGAGGCCATCGTAATCGTAGGTTTCGCCGGCATTGCCTGTCAGGTTGCCGCGAGCGTCGTAGATGGCCGTGGTGATCCGGTTGGTCGAGGGTGAGACCGAGTAGCTCACGCCCCCCTTGGACAGAAGGTTGCCGTATCTGTCGTAGCCGAAGCCCTGGCTTCCGACGCCGGAGAGCGCAGCCGACGTCAGCCGGCTACGCTGGTCATAGACGAAGGCGTCTGGCCCCATCGCGGCGATGTTGCCGGCGCCATCGTACTTGTAGGCCAGCGTGTCGAAAGCGGGCGACGGAGACCCTTCCGCCGTCGCGGAAATGCGGCTGGGGCGCTCGAGCAGCGTGGACGCGTCCTCGGCGATCGTGGTCGTCACGTCGTGGCCGACACCGAGCCCTGTCTTGTAGGAGGCGAGGGCTCCGGAGGCCTGATGGGTGATGCCGGTGACGACCGGAAGGCCGTTGACGTACTCGGTTGCCGGGAGGCCGGCGTCATAGTCGGTCGAGACGATGAAGGGCGTCGCGCCCGGCGGCCTGGGATGCGCGTGGTGCGCGACCAGGCCCAGGCCGTTGTACTGCCACTGCTGCGTCGTCTGAAGATTGTCGCCGCCGGCGATGGAGGTCGTCTGGCTGGAGAGGCGGCCGGCCGGGTCCGAGAAGGCGAGGTCGTCCGTCACGGTTGGAGCCGAGGGAGCCAGCGGATTGAAAGAGATGCGCCGGGTCAACCTTCCGGCCGGGTGGAGACCGCCTGAGTAACCGGGATTGCCATCAACGCAGGTCTGGCCGTCGTAACAGTTGGTTAAGTAGCGCAGGCCGCCGGAAACGATCCCGGTCACCCGGCCCGCGAAGTCGTAGCTCCGGCTGATGGCGAGACTGCCGGGCTCGGTCTCCGAGAGGAGGTTGCCCAGGCTGCCGTACGTGTCGTAAGCGACGGCGCCCTTCTCCGGCGTCGTCTCAGAGCGAAGGAAGCCCGCCGAGTCGTAGGCGAAGGTCCTCGTCTGAACCCCCTGCGATACTTGTGTGAGCTTACCATTGGCGTCGTAGGCGTAGCTCGTGACATCCCCGCCCGGCTCGGTCACGGAGGTGAGCCGCCCGAAGGCGTCGTAGCGATAGGCCGTGGCCGCTGAGATCCCTCCGGAACAGGTGCCCGAACAGACGCCATTGATATTGCCGACGGTGACGGTCTTCAGCGTGTCGGAATCCTGGGAGAAGGCGTCGGCGTAGGAGATCGTGGTGGTCGCTCCGTCGGCGTTGCGGATCGTCCGGGGCCGTCCCAGGGGATCGAAGTCGGACGACCGGGTCCCCGCGGAGGGCGAAGCCACCGCGCAGGTCGAGAGGCCGGAACACCCCGCCCACTCGGAGACGAAGGAAGTGTGGCCGGCCGGATCGTACTGCGTCAGCCGCACCGCATAGGGGGAGGCGGAACCGGCCGGCATCAGGCGGACCTCGCGGCTCCCCCGGCCGAGGCCATCGTAGAGGTATCGCTGCAGGGTGAAGAGACCAGGGCCCCCGTCCCGGGATGCCGTCGTCTGGGTCGTCGAGTCATAGCTGACGATCGTCGGCGCGTCGGCGGGAGGGAAGATGCCCGTCACCCGGCCCAGTCCGTCATAGGAGTATCCCGTTCCCAATCCCGACGGGTCCACGGAGTACGTGATCCAGCCGGTCGCCGGGTCGCGGAAGATGTTCTTCAGGTACCAGCTCGCGGGCGTCGTCGAATTGACCATCCATCGAGCCGTGAGTAACTGCCCGTAGCGATGCGTGTAGGTCTTGCCGAACGAGTCGCCGTTGACCCCGATCGCGCCTGTCGGGTAGGTCGGGTAGAACTGCGAGCAGGCATTGAATGGAGGAGGGCTGGGCCAGCCGGGCCACTGGACATACGTCGCCGAAAAATCCTGAGCGACGTTTCCGGCCCCGTCTCCGTAGCGGCAGATCAGGAAGACGATCTGCCGGGCGGCGTCATGGACGAAATCGCCGCGAGGGAACCCGTTGGATGGAGTGAACTCGAAGTAGTGGTCCACGGCGCTCGAGCCCTGCGTCTCCGTTCGCCGCGTGAAGATGTTGGGGAACCAGGGAGAAACCGACGGCGCCCAGGTCGTTGTGACCGTTCGGCTGTCGTTGCCGAGAGTGCCGGAGTGCTGCTCGATGTTGTAATGGCGGCCGTTGGCGTCCCAGTTGACTCCCGGCGGGTTCGAAAACGTGACGGTGTGCGACAGGCTCGACTGACAGGTCCCGCCGGGGGCGCTCGGGCCGTCGCAGACAGTCTCGACCCTCAACCGCCGGTTGCCGATCTCGCGGATCGCGTCGTCATATTCGTGGGTCCGCTGCGTCACCCGCACCGCCTTCGACGAGCAGAAGGGCTGATCGGCCGCCGTGCCGGCGCAGGCGGGAACGCTCGTCGTGATGGCGGCTCCCGTGTTCGGGTCGGCGTCGAAGACGCGCTCCTCGATATCGGCGCCCACGCGATCGCCCGGCTCGTTGTAGACGGTTCCCGCGGGACCGAGCGGCGCCGGCGAGCTGTGGAACAGGACCGCCTTCGCCCGCCGGCGGCTGTCCACGTCCGGCGGGAAGAGCACGACCGTCAGCGTCTGGGCGCGCTGCTTGGCGCTTGCCGTGCCCTGCTCTCCGTACGGGAAGCTGTACTGCGTATAGTCCGTCGTCGCGGTCGCTCCGCCGGGAATCGTCTCGGTCCGCCGGAGGACGCCGCTGACCGCGTCCATCCACCGCGCGTCGTTGTCTCCTGAACAGACCGCGCTGCCGGCCGACGCCGGCAGCGGCGGGTCCTCGCCCGGCTGCGAGGGGGAACACGCCCCCGGAAACGAGGTCTCCGCGTACGCGACGTTCTGCGGCGTGAGCCCCTGGCAATTGGACACCACCGCGCCGGCCCGGCCGTGGAAGAAGGTGTATATGCCGAATGTGTAGGCGATGCTCGCGCCCGTCGGCAATGTCATCGTGAACGGGCACGAGTTCGAGAATCGGTAGGACGGCGAGCCGCCGGCGTCCGGAGGAAGAGCCATCGCCGTGATCCGCTGCACGAGCACCGGAATGTGCGTCGTGAACGACCCGCAGGTATGGAAGCTGTCCCAGATCTGCTCGTAGGAGAGAGACCACACAGCGGACGCTCCCCCCGCGACGGGAAAGACGAAGTCGCTGATCATGTTCGAAGTCGGACCCTGGGCCTGCAGGTTGATCCGGACGGTCCCCGTCGGGAGAGTGATCGTCTGCGGGATCCACGTGCGCACGGGACTCGCGGGACAGTTCATCGCGGGCGTGAGCGTGCACGGACCTGTCGGGCTTCCGTAACTCCAGCAGGGCGGGATCGCCGTGTAGTAGCCGGCCGAGTAGGAGTTGCCGAACGGATCCGTCACGGAGGTCAGGTACCAGCCGTCGCGCCCCATCCCGAAGTCGTGGATGTATCCCGGCGACACTCCGTCGTCCAGGCCCGAGACCTGCCAGCCGAAGACGTAATGATTCCCGTCCCCGTCCCACATCTCGTAGGGCCCGAAGCCCGTGAGGAAGAGTTGAGACCCGTCGCCCGTCTTCGAGCCCTGGTTGAACATGTGCTGGCCGCCGTCGGCGCCGAAGTAACAGACGCCGATCGTGCTCCCCTGCTTGCACGGCTTGATCGCGCCCAGCGTGAACTCCCATCCCTGCCCGAGCGCCGGGTTTCCGGCGAAGGGCTGATAGACGAAATCGGGAGGCTGGATCGCGGGGTGCCCGTAATCGAACTTGCGCGAGTTGTACGTCAGGACCGCCTCGAACTTGAGCTTCGGGCCGACGGGGTACGTCGGCCCGAGCGAGATCGGAATCGTCAACTGCCCGTTGTACAGATTGATCGAGTCCACCTCACCGTGATGGAAGACGCTGTTGACGTATCCCGGCGCCCCGTCCGGATCGTTGTCGGGGCCGCTTTGCGCGCGCCCACCGGCGGCGCAGAGAGACAGAACGAGGAAGCCCAGCGCGATCTTGTGTCTCATCATTTTCACTCACCCTGTCGCGCGACGCGACGAAAAGCCGAGGGATCAACCGTTGCGAACCGGCCGGTGGCGATCTGGAGGATCTCTGTCTCCGCTTTGTCCTTTCCCTGGCGCCCCGGTCGAGGAACGACCCGCGCCGGATCGATTCGGCGGCTTTTCGGGCCGCCTAAATCTCTATTGTCGCGAGCCCGCATCTCCCTTGAGATCTCCAGGAGCAGAGTGACGAGAACTCCGCTCCCCGCGCGCACGAGACCGGAGAAGATCCTTCGCTGCGCTCAGGATGACAGGGAAAGCGAAGGGCTCAGGATGAGAGAAGGAATGTCTGCTGCGAATCAGCGGGAACCGAGATCGAGAACCGCGGCGCGCAGGCGCGCGTGCCGCTGCAGGAGGCGCAGGTAACGCGACTCTCGCCGGCCGGCCTTGGCTTCGAGGATCTCGGCGGCCGCTCGGCGTTCCGCCTTCGGCCATCGCGGAAGATCCCGGATCGAGTCGAGGACGAGAGCCCAGTTCTCGAATGCCCGGCGCGCCGATCCCTTCATCCGCCGCGGAGCGATCCCGAGGAGACCCGCGATGCGCCTCTCGGCGGCTGCCCGGATCCTCGCGGCGTCTCCCCCGAATTCCTTCGCCATCCGCGCCGCGACGGCCCGGGCGACGTTGCGGACGTGGAAGCGGTCCCAGCTGAGTTGCGAATTGTGAATTGTGAATTGTGAATTCGAGGCGAGAGCAGATCCCTCGTCGCTTCGCTCGCGCCGTCGCCATAGCGGCTTTGGCGCGTCGGCGACCTCGGGATGACAAGGCACGCTTCGCTCCCCGGGATGACGACGCCCGTCGTAGAGGAGGTTGTGCGCCGCCAGGCGCCGCAGGACCGCGGAGGACGTCCGGTAGGCGGGATCGGCGGCGATCTTCGCTTCCTCCCGCGAGGTCAGGGCGCGCAGCTCCGGGTCGGTCGACCGGAAGCCGAGCTTCCGGTAGAACCAGAAGGCGCCCGAGGCAATCGCCTCCTCGTTTTCGTAGCCGATCTGGTAGGGATCGAGCGAGAACGAGGTCACGCCGAGCGCCTGCCGGAGGAACTTCATGGAGCGGCCGAAGATCCAGGCGGACTCGCCGTCTCGGAACGCGTAGTAGAGATTGAAGCCGACCTCCATCCGCTCGAAAAAAGCGAGGGCCTCGAAGTACCCGATGGGAACGCCGTTCTTGACGAGGAAACCTCCGTAGCTCGAGCGCAGCGGCAGGCGGCGGTCCGCCTCGACGCCGACGAGGGTGATCTCGAGACCGCGCCCCACCCGGGCCTGCAGGACCGAGCCGGGATCGCCGTACGTGAAGGCGTAGTACTCGCGATACCGGAGCGCCGTCGCTTCGCGGGCGGTCTCGATCATCGCGCTCCCCTCGCGCCGCGGGAGCCGACGGATCGGGAGGGGCGGCGAGGCGAACTGCTCGGCGAGCGAGACGTCGCGGCGGGAGATGAGCGGCTCGTCATGGAAGACGACGCTCCGGGCCGGGCGCCGCATCCGCGTGCGGGACGCGCGGCCGTTGCCGACCCTCCAGGCCACGGAAAGGTCGAGGGCGTCGTAGCGCTCCGCCTCCTCGGCGGCCGGCACGCCGAGCGACCCGATCCGGCCGAGAAGCCAGGAGAGCTCGTCCTGGGCGCCGGAGCCCCGGCGAAGGAGGACCGCGCTCATGTAGTCCCGGTACGGAACGTTCGCGTCCTCGAGCGCTTCCTCCTCGAGGAGCGGGAGAAAGACCGGCAGCAGGGCGCGCAGGCGATCGTCCCCCTCGTACCCCTCCCAGTCGATCGTGACGCTTCGGCCGAAGCGCCTCTTCAACCACCGCACGACGTCGTAGGAGTAGTCGGTCGTGATCGTCGTGCCGGCGATTCCCGAGACCTCCGGGTGATCGAACGCCGAGAGGTCCGCTCCGGAGTCCGCGAGCCGCCCGACCCGCGCGGGAAACGTCGCGAGGATGGACTCGGAGAGGCGCAGCACCGTGGGCGAGTGCGGATAGGCGCGCAGGAAGAGGACGGCGTCGTGGAAGCCGATGAGGCTCGCGGCGTCGGGAAAGTTGCGGTTCCGCAGCGATCGGAGCACCCGCGCGGCCTCGCCCGCCCCGGGCCGGCGTCTCTTCGCGGCGTCGAGCCTCTCGAGGAGCCGCGCGAGCGAGCCCTTCATTGCGATCGCGGACCGAGGACCTTCTCGACCGCCGAGAGGCTCGCCTCGATCTCGATCGGCCGGTTGGCGCGGGGAGGCGGCGGGTCCGACTCCTGGTGATAGCGCAGCAGCAGCCCCGGGTCCTTCAGGATGTGGCCCGTCAGGACCGCCACCACCCGGTCTCCCGGCCGGATCACTCCCTCCGCCGCGAGCTTCTTCACGCCGGCCACGCTCGCGGCGCTCGCCGGCTCGCAGCCGACGCCCGAGGCGTCCACGACGGCCTTCGCCTCCAGGATCTCCTCGTCCGTCACGTCGGTGACGACGCCGTCGGTCAGGCGGACGGCGGCGGCGGCCCGATCCCACGACGCGGGGTCGCCGATCTTGATCGCGGTCGCGACCGTGTCCGCCTTCACCCGGAGCGCTCTCGCGAATCCCTCCCGGAAGCCGCGCGCGAAGGGATTGGCCCCGACGGCCTGGATGCAGGCGAGCCGCGGCATCCTCGCGATCAGGCCGAGCTCGCGCGCCTCCTTGAGCGCCTTGCCGAAGGCGGAGGTGTTGCCGAGGTTCCCGGCGGGAAGGGCGATCCAGTCGGGCGGATCGAAGAGAAGCTGCTCGAGCGTCTCGAACACGATCGTCTTCTGCCCCTCGATCCGGAAGGGATTGACGGAGTTCAGGAGATAGACGTTCAGCTTCTCGGACGCCTCGCAGACGAGCGCGAAGCAGGCGTCGAAGTCCCCGCGCACGAGAAGGGTCCGGGCCCCGTAGGCGAGCGTCTGCGCGAGCTTGCCGAGGGCCACCTGCCCCGCGGGGACGAACACCAGGGCGGGCAGTCCGGCGCTCGACGCGTACGCCGCGAGCGATGCCGACGTGTTGCCCGTCGAGGCACAGGCGACCGCGCGGGCCCCGATCCGGCGCGCCTGCGTCATCCCGACCGTCATGCCGCGGTCCTTGAAGGAGCCGGTCGGGTTCATCCCCTCGTGTTTCAGGAGCAGCGGCTCGACTCCGGCGAACCGCGAGACCGCCTCGCGCGAAAGGAGCGGCGTGTTCCCCTCCGGGTAGGTCACGACTTCTTCACGCCGAACGTCCGGGAGCACGAGCTCGCGATACTTCCAGACCCCGGAGGCGTCGAGAGGATCGGGGCCGCGGCGGCCCGCGAAGAGGGCCCGCAGCACCTCTCCCCGCTCGTGCGGCAGCGGCGGCCGGTGCCGGACTTCGAGCAGGCCTCCGCAATCGGGGCACTGGCTCGCGGGCGACGACGCCGCGAGCTCCCGCTCGCAGCGGGCGCAGGTCTGCCAGGTGAGCGGCCTCTCGGGCAGCGCTCCCCCGCTCACGGCTTCTCGCCCAGAACGCGGGCGCCGCGCGAATCGATCCGGCACGCGCGGGCCCGGGCGGCCACGCCGCGGCTCTCGTAGGCGGCGATCATCGCCTCGCCGATGCGGCCGGCGCTCTCCTTCCCCAGGGCGAAGGCGAACGCGGCCGGGCCGGCTCCCGAGATCGAGGAGCCGAGCGCTCCGGCCTCGAGCGCCGCCGCCTTCGCCTCCGCGAAGCCCGGGAGGAGCGCCGCGCGCACGGGCTCCGCGATCCGGTCCTCGATCGAGCGCGCCAGCAGGGCGTAGTTGCGGGAGGCGAGGGCCGCGACGATGGCCCCGACCTGCGCCGCCTGTTCGAGAGCGAGGCCGCGCTCGACCGTGGAGGGCAGGGCGGCGCGTGCGTCCTCCGTGCGCAGGCGCTGCTCGGGCGCGACGAGCACGACGAGCAGATCGTCGGGATAGGAGAGCGCGACGACGTCCAGCGGGTCGAGCGAGCGCACCAGGATCACGCCGCCGAAAAGCGCCGCCGCCACGTTGTCGGCGTGGCGCCCCGCCACGGCTTCCTCCGCCGCCAGGCACGCGCCGAGCAGATCCGCCTTCGGCAGCGGCGAGCCGAGAAGCGCGTTGACCGCCACGGCCGCCGCCGCGGCGGAAGCGGCGCTCCCCCCCTGCCCTCCGGAGACCGGCAGGCCCTTGACGACGTCGATCGCGAGACCGGTCGCCGACTCTCCCGCGCGCTCCAGGACTCTCGCGGCGGCGATGCCCGCCGTGTTCCTCACCGCGTCGAGCGGGATGTCGGGATGGCCGGAGTCGCGAATGACGACGCCCGGGCCCGGCGTTGCCTCGACCCGCACGGTGTCGCCGGCGCCCTCGACGGCCAGTCCCAGGATGTCGAGACCCGGCCCCAGGTTCGCCACCGAGCCCGGCGCGAACGCGCGGACGGCGCTCCTGCTCATTGCCCGGCCAGCTCCGCGATGTCGTTGAAGATGCCTCCCGCCGTCACCGCGAGCCCCGCGCCCGGGCCCTGGATCACGAGCGGGTTGGCGCGATAACGCACGGTCGTGAAGGCGACCTGGTTGTCCGTGCCCTTCAGGCCGTAGAAGGGGGAGCCCGGCGCCACCTCGGCGAGCACGACGCGGATCTTCCGCCGCGTGACGGAGGCCACGTAGCGCAGGATCCTGCCGCGCGAACGCGCCCCGGCGGCGCGCTCTGCCCATTCCCGGTCGAAGTCGGAGAGACGCTCGAGAAACCGCGTCAGGTCGAGCTTCACGGCGCGCGCGGGCACGAGGGATTCGACCTCCACCTCCGACGGCTCCCCGGAAAAACCGAGCAGGCGGCCGAGGATCAAGGCCTTCCTCCCGACGTCGGCGCCGGAAAGATCGTCGCGCGGATCCGGCTCCGTGTAGCCGCTCGCGATCGCGCGCTCGAGGCTCGCGGAAAAACTCGCGCCGCGCTCGATCTCGGAGAGCAGGAAGCCGAGAGTCCCCGACAGGCACCCCTCGATCTTCAGGATCCTGTCCCCCGACTCGACGAGCTTGCGGTGGGTGTCCAGGATCGGCAGGCCCGCTCCGACCGTCGCCTCGAACCGCAGCCGCCGCCCCTTTCCGGCGACCGTCCTCTCGAGGCTCCGCGTCTCCTCGCGAGGCCCCGACAGCGGGCGCTTGTTGGCGAGCACGAGGTCGAATCCCGACGACGCCGCCTTCTCGAGCAACGGAGTGGTGCTTTCGGCCGTCACGTCCACCAGGATCGGGCGGGAGAGCGCGTGCTCGGCGAGGAACGCGATGGCGTCGGACGGATTGGCCTTGCGGCCGCGGCGCGTCTTCGCCACCGAGCGTCCCGGCTTCTTCTTGACGGCGGCGAGCTCCGCGACATCCGCCGGGGAGAAGCCGCCCGGCCGGAAGGAGAACCCGCCGCGGTCGATGACAGCGCAGAGGCGCAACTTCCCGCGCGACGCGCGCAGGAGCCCCGCGAGCGTGCGGCCCACCTGCCCGAATCCGAGCAGGACGACGTCGGCCGGCTGCTTCGCCATCGCCGCCCCGCCGCCGATCTTCGAGAGCTGGAAGGCCTCGTGGATGCGCCGCTGCGCCTCCGGCGCCTGCGCGTCCGAGACGACGAAGGAGATGTTCAACTCCGAGGAGCCCTGCGCGATCGCGACGACGTTGATGCCTCCCGCCGCGAGCGCCGAGAAGACGCGCGCCGCGATGCCGGGCGTCCCCGCCATTCCGAGGCCGACGACGGAGATCGTCGAGAGCCCGGCGAGCAACTCGACGCCGTCGATCTCCCGCCGCGCGATCTCCTCGGCGAAGGCCTCGAGGAGGCTGCGGTGCGCCTCCTTCGCGCTCGCCTCCGGCACGGACAGGCAGATCGAGTGCTCGGAGGAAGCCTGTGAGATGAGCGACACGGAGATCCCGTCACGGTGGAGCGCGGCGAACGTGCGCGCGGCGATGCCCGGCACGCCGAGCATCCCGTTGCCGGTCACGGTCAGGAGCGCCTGGCCGGAGATCGCCGACAGGGCCTTGACCGGGTAGCGCTTCAGCGTGCTTCGCCGCGAGACCTCCGTGCCCGGCCGGTCCGGCTGCTCGAATGGCCTCACGAAGACCGGGATGGCGCGCCGGCCGACCGGGATGAGCGCGCGCGGCTGGAGGACCTTGGCGCCGTAGTACGCCAGCTCCGCCGCCTCGCGGATGTTCAGCTGCGGGACGACGCGCGCGTCGGGCACGACGCGGGGATCGGCCGTGAGGATTCCCTCCACGTCCTTCCAGAGGAAGACCGCCCGCGCCGAGAGGGCGCGCGCCAGGAGCGTCGCCGTCAGGTCCGAGCCTCCGCGCCCGAGCGTGACGACCCGCCCGTCCGGCGCCGCGCCGTAGAACCCCGCCACGACCGGCACGACGCCCTTCTTCAGAATCGGCCCGAGGATCCGCCTGATATTCCGGTCCGTTTCCGCCAGCCGCGGCGAGGCTCCTCCGAAGCGTCCGTCGGTCGCGATCAACCCAAGCGGATCCACGAACACCGCCGGCCGTCCCGCCGAGGCAAGACCCGCCGCGAAAATCCGCGCCGACATCTCCTCTCCGCGGGAGAGGAGCGCATCCTGGACGCCCGCGGAGAGGTCCCGGACGAAGACCGGCGCTCGCGAGAGGAGCGCCAGCTCGTCGAACGCGCGGTCGGCCGCCGCGAGGAGCTGCTGCCGCGAGGCCCCCGCCGGAACGACCGCCCGGATCGCAGCCCGGTGCCGGTGCGCCAGATCCGCCGCGATCTCCTCGATCCGGCCGGCGTTCCTCCCGACCGCCGCCGCGGCCTCGAGGAGCGCGTCGGTCACCCGCGCCAGCGCCGACACCACGACGACGATCGGTCCATCCTTCCGCACGGCAAGCGCGACGGCATTCTTCATCGCCCGTGCATCCGCGAGCGAAGCCCCTCCAAACTTATGGACCGTCAGCTCGCGTCTCGTTCCCCGCATCGCTTTGGCCCCGAAGATTACCCCGTCTCAAGACCTCCCTCTCCCGGCGGGAGAGGGTCGGGGTGAGGGGGCTCTTTGCCAATCCGTGCCAAATGGCACTATAATGAGTGCCATCTTTGAGGAGGCCCTCGAACCGCCATGATGACAGCCCGCCGCATCGTCCAGACCCTGGGAGGCCCGAAGGTCCTGAAGGCCGCGACGCTCGAAGACCTGCAGGCCCGCCGCAAGTCCGGCCTCCCCTACGCGTCCCTCGACGCGGTCTCGGCCGCGTACGGCATCAGCGCGAAGGACCTCGGCAAGATCCTCGACCTCCCGCCCCGCACCCTCGCGCGCCGCAAGAAGGAGCGCCGCCTGCACGCCGACGAATCCGACCGCCTCCTGAGGCTCGGCCGCGTGGCCGCCCTCGCGGAAGAGACCCTCGGCACCCGCGAAAAGGCCAGTCACTGGCTCCACGAGCCCATCGCCGCCCTCGGCAACGAGCCTCCCCTCCGCCACCTCGACAGCGACCTCGGAGCCCGCCAGGTCGAGGACGTCCTCGTCCGAATCTCCCACGGCGTCTACAGCTGAGAAGGTGGTAGGTGCCGAGAAGGTGGTAGGTGGAGGGTGGTAGGTGGAAGGGAGCCGGACGATCTGGCTCTCGTCCCTACCACCTACGACCTACCACCTACCACCTCATGAAGCTCTGGCGTCTCTGCCGAAAAAAGCACATCGCCTTCGACGGCGAAGGCTCACGTCTAGCCGGCGGCCGATGGAACCGCCACGGAACCGCTGTCGTCTACACCTCCGCCACCCTCTCGCTCGCCGTCCTCGAGTACTTCGTCAACCTCCCCCGTGCCGCCGCGCCCCGGGACCTCGTCGCGATCTCCGCCGAAGTGCCCGGGGACCTTCCGATGACATCCATCGAGGAGGACGCCTTGCCTCGCAACTGGCGAAAGTACCCCGCCCCCGAAGCCCTCGCCGAGATCGGAACCCGCTGGGCCGAAGACCGAAAGACCGCGATCCTGGCCGTCCCCTCCGCCGTCGTCCCCCAGGAAAAGAACTACGTCCTCAACCCCGCTCATCCCCTCTTCGCCGAAATCCGTATCGGAAGACCCGAGCCCCTCTCCCTCGACTCCCGTATGTGGAAGAAGTAGGGATTCCTGGCCTGACCCGATGAAGCCTCCCGTCCGGCTCCTTGCCGTCGTTCTTCTTCTCGGCGGAACCGGCCTGCTCGCTCCGTGGCAGGGCGCTCCCGCCGAGACGCCGCCGCGGGCGGTCCGCGTTCTCTTCATCGGAAACAGCCTCACGTACGTCAACGACTTGCCGGGGATCGTGGCGGCAATGGCGGAGGCTGCGGGGGGAACGGCTCCGATCTGCCGGGCGATCGTGGGTGGGGGATTCAACCTGGAGGATCACTGGGATCGGGGGGAAGCGGCGAAAGCGCTGGAACAGGAGAAGTGGGACTTCGTCGTGCTCCAGCAGGGACCCTCGGCTTCGCCGGAGGGGCGCGAGGTCCTGGTCCGTTTCGCGCGGCGGTTCGATCCCTTCATCCGGCGGGCCGGCGCGAAACCCGCGATGAACATGGTGTGGCCGTCGGCGGCGCGGCGGCAGGACTTCGGCGGCGTGAGCGATTCGTACCGGATGGCGGCCAGGGACATCGGCGCCGCGCTGCTGCCCGCGGGAGAAGCGTGGCGGATCGTCGAGAAGAAGGCGCCCGGGATCAAGCTCTACTCCTCGGACGGACTGCATCCCAGCGTCGCGGGCTCGTACCTCGCGGGCGCGGTGATCTACGCGCGGCTCTTCGGACGGTCGCCCGTCGGCCTCCCGGCTCGTCTGACGCCGCGGTCGGGCGCGACGGTCGAGGTGCCCGCGGACGACGCGAGGGTCCTTCAGGAGGCGGCGGCCCGGGCAAACGAGCAGTACGGGCTCTCCTCCAAGTAGAGAGGGGCCTACGGTGGCGAGGACAGGACATCGGCCGTCTCAACGGGTCGGCGACAAGAAGAGGGGCGGGCGGGCGCAAGGCCCGCCCCTACGGCACGCCGGGGGTGCGGCCATCCAAGAGGTGGAGGAGGCGGGCGTGGCCTTCGCGGCTCACGGGGACTCGGGAGCCGTCGGAGAGGATCGCGATGTGGCTGTTCTTGGCGTAGAGCTCGACGCGCTGGAGGCGGTCGAGATTGATCACATAGGAGCGGTGGACGCGCGGGAAACGCGCGGGATCGAGCGATTCGGCAAGGCTTGCGAGGGTCTGGGGCTTCCGGTATTTCTTTCCTTCGGTCCTGAAGAGGACGTCGTCGTCCTGCGCTTCGGCAAATTCGAGCTTCTCGACGGGGATGACGCGGATGTTGGGGCCGTCCCGGACGACGATGCGGGAAAGAAACTGGCCCGGCGGCCGGGAGGCCGCCGCCAGCGCGCCCGCGTCCGGCCTCCCCTTCTCGCGCACGCGCTCGCGCGCCCGCCCGAGCGCCTCGGCGAGCCGAGCCTCGCTGAAGGGTTTCAGGACATAGTCCACGGCGCGGACTTCAAAGGCCTTCACGGCGTAGTTGTCGTAGGCGGTGACGAAGACGACGGCGATCGCCGGATCCAGGAGCTCCATCGCCTCGAACCCGTCGAGCCTCGGCATCTGGATGTCGAGAAAGACCGCGTCCGGCTTGAGCTGCCCGGCGGCCTTGACGGCTTCCATCCCATCGCCGCACTCCCCCACGATGGAGACGCCCGGAATGCGGCCGAGCATCTCCCGGAGGATCGCCCGAGCCGGTTCCTCGTCGTCCACGATGAGGACGCGCGTGGCTGAGGTCATGTGGGAATGGTAGAGCGTATGAGGGCTTAGGTGTCAGGGAACAGGTGTCAGGTCAAATGCAGGTGTCAGGTGCCAGGTATCAGGTGACAGGGACCGGAGCCTGGCGCCCAACCTGACACCTGGCCCCTGATACCTGACACCTGAGTTTCCCCTGACACCTTCAAACCTGAAACCTTCCACTCTTTGAAATAATCCACAGAATTCATGAAGCCATCAGTCCCTGGGCTCGGCGCCCTGGCATCCTTGTTCCTCCTGCTCGCCTGCGAGACGCCGCCGACACTGGAGCGAGCCTTCGCGCGCTCGGCGATTGAAAACTCCGACGCATTCAAGGGTCCCTGGGATCCGGGATTGCGGTTCGACGGCGCGCCCCTGAGTCCTGATCCTTCGTGGCACCGGGAGATCATCAACGTGAGGGGGGTCGAGGTTCGAGGCTCGGGCGCGACCGCCGTCGGGAAAGTCGGGTTCCTGTGGCGCTGGAACGGGGGGCCGTTCGAAAACGCCGCCTTCAAAGGGACGGCGCTCTTTCTCTACGCGGGCCACGTCGGCTGGTCTCTCCAGGAGAAAAAGCTGCGCAACGAGATCTGGAAGCAGGAGAGGATCGAGGAATAGCGGCCAGGCGTCGGGTTGGGCGCCAGGCTCCGGTCCCTGACACCTGACACCTGGCACCTGACACCTGCCTTCACCCTGACACCTTCAACCTGACACCTAAGCCCTGACCGGAATCGAGATCACCGCCAGATGACGGCCCTCCAACCTCCTCGCCGCGAACATCGCGTCCGGCCCATACAGGGCGGCCAAACGGTCGCGCACCATCTTCAGGCCGAGGCCGCTCGAGGCGCGAGGCGGGGCGTCGGGATCGAAGGGGTTCTCGATCACGATTCGGAGGCGGTTGCCGGCGCGGCTCGCTTCCAGGCGCACGGCGCCGCCTTCGGCGAGGGTCGCGATTCCGTGGACGACCGCGTTCTCGACGAGCGGCTGAAGGATGAGCGGCGGCACCAGGCACTCCTCCCCAGAGGGATCGAGCGTCTCCTCGACGGCGAGCTTCTTCCCGAAGCGAATCCGCTCGACGTCCAGATAGCTCCGCGCGAGCGACAGCTCCTCCTCGACGGGGATGCTCTCCCTCTCGCCCACGGCGAGGCTCCGGCGCAGGAAGCCCGCGAGGCACAGGCACATCTCCCTCGCCCGGGCCGGATCGCTTCCGGTCAGGGCGCTGATCGAGTTCAAGCAGTTGAAGAGGAAGTGAGGCTGCACCTGGGACTTCAACGCCTTCAACTCCGCTTCCCGCGCGAGCAGGCGCGCCTGGGCCTCCCTCCGCTCCGCTTCCCTCGCCGCCTCGAAGGCGAGAAGCGCGTAATGCAGGGCGACCGACAGGAGATAGAGGAGGACGCCGACGGCGAAGAGCGGAAGCGCCTGGGCGGCATAGCCGTCCCCGATGCCCGAGAGCGCCGTGACGTCGTCGAGGAGGCGGACGATTCCCGCTCCGATCAGGACCCACGCGGCGCTCGTGACGAACGCGGCCCCGCCGTGGGACGCCAGAAGGAGCGGCGTCTTCGCGCGCGTCAGCGGAAGGCTGCGGCACGGATACCAGGCCGAGAGACCCAGGAACGCGTAGACGACCCCGAGCGGGAACGCGACCGCGGCCGCCTGCGCGAGCGTGTAGGCGCCGGGTCGCGCGAGGAGCGCCGTCAGGAGCGCGCCGAGCGGCGCCGTCGCTGCCAGATACGGCAGCAGCCTCCCCTTGCGCGCGAAGATCGGATGCATCGGCCTGGACTCTCGCCTCCCCCCTCCCGCCTCCCGCCCGGCTAGTTCTTCACTTCGACGCCGCCCATGATCGCGGCGCCCTTGACGAAAAGGGTCTTCGCGGCCGCGTCCCCCTGGCGGAAGGTCTTCGCGGAGTTGGTGAAGACGCCGAGGATCGGAGCGCCGGACATCACGATGTTCCATTCCTCCGGGACCTTCAGGTCCACGCCGCCCCAGAGAGTGAAGATGTTGATCGTCGCGGAGTCGCCGGCGATCGCGGCGCCGCGCAGGTCGATGCCGAAGCCTCCCATGATGGCGGTGATCTCCCCGCCCTGGAAGTCCTGGGCCCGCACGACGCGGTCTCCGCCCCCCATGAAGGCGAACTCGTTCAGGACCGAGCCGAGCTCCACCCGTCCATTCCGCGAGGACGCGAGCCCTTCCCGGGCGCCGTCCAGGACGCGCTCACCCGGGCTCGTTTCGCCGCCGCCGCCGACGGGCGCCTGGCGGCGCGTCACCGCCTGCCAGACGAGGAACCCGCCGACTAAGAGAAACACGGCCGGCCACACGTCCCGCGAGTGGAACCAGACGAGGTGGAGAGTCCGGAGCAGGAAGACCCCGCCGATCGCGACCAGGATGAAGCCCGCCGTCCGCTGCGAGGAGAAACGGGCCTGCGAGATCTTCGTGGCGCCGATGCCGATGAGGATGAGCGGCCAGAAGCGGAGGATGTCGCCCGCGGTGAGCACGCCGAAGGCGTCGAGCGCGTAGACGACGCCGAGCAGGATCAGGATCCCGCCCCAGACGATCCGCCCGTCGCCGTGATAGCCCCGCTGCCTGTTCACGCCCCACCTCCGGGGCCGGACTGCGAGGAGGGCTCGACGCCGGTCCGGGCGCTCCGGCGCCCGATCAGCGAGTCGGCGATCAACCCGAAGCCGATCGCGATCAGGAGGAGGGGCCAGAACTGGCGCATCGGGACCCAGATCACGTCCAGCCGGTCGAGCTGGAAGAAGACGCCGAGAAGAAAGAGGACGAGCCCCGACGCGAAGTGCCGCGCCCGCGCGGGCCCGAGCATCCGGGAGAGACCGATCCAGACGAGGAACAGCGGCCAGTAGTCTCCGAAGTCGCCCGCCCGCACGAGCCCGAGATTCTGCAGGACGAAGAGAGCGCCGACAAAAAGCAGAAGCCCTCCGGCGATCAGCCTCGAGATCCGCCGTCTTTCACTGACGTAAGTCATGTTGTCTCCACCTCCTCGCCATGAAGGTACGCGGGGCGCGGCGTCGTGTCCCGCTCCTTTCGGCCAACGGTGGCGCCGCGCCGGTGAACGGTGGAAAACCAGCGGCAGCCTTGCGCCCCGATTCACAATTCACAACTCACAATTCACAATTCACAATTCACAATTGATCCGGATGCTATTCTGTACAAGGCGCGTCTGAAGTGGTCGAGAGGAGGCTCATGGCAACCGACGTCATCATGCCGCAGATGGGCGAGTCGATCGCCGAGGGGACGATCACGAAGTGGTTGAAGAAGGTCGGAGAGACCGTCAAGAGGGACGAGCCGATCTTCGAGATCTCCACCGACAAGGTGGATGCCGAGATTCCTTCCCCGATCGCCGGCACGCTGCTCGAAATCAAGGTGCCGGAGGGACAGACGGTCGCCATCAATACGGTCGTGGCCTCGATCGGCGAGTCCGCGGAACAGCCCGCTGCCTCGGCCTCCGCTTCCGCCGAAGCTCCGGCGGCCTCGGCTCCCGCGCCGGCGGCCCCGCCGCCCAAGCCCGCGGCTCCGGCGCCGCCTCCTCCGGCTCCCGTGGAAGCTCCGGCGAAGGCCGCCGAAAGACCGGCGGAGAAACCCGCGCCAGCGGCTCCCGCGCCGCCGGCTCCTCCCGCGGCCGCGGCCGAGGCGAGGCCCTCGGAAGCTCCGGCGAAGGAAGGGGGCCGCGTCGAATCCATCGAGGAGCGGATCAGGCGGAGGTCCTCGCCGCTGGTGCGCAAGATCGCGTCCGAGCACGCGGTGGACATCACGCAGCTCGAGGGGACGGGGATCCACAGCCGCGTCACGAAGAACGACATCCTCTCCTACATCGAGAACCGCAAGGTCGCGGCCGCGCCCTCGCGCGCCGCAACCGCCGCCGCGGCCCTCGAGGTGGGACGGGTCGAGCCGGCCGCCGCGCCGGCGCCCGCTCCGCCGCGCCCGGCGATGGCGGTCACGGACCGCGACGAAGTCGTGGCGATGTCGAAGATCCGCCGGATCACCGCCGAGAACATGACGCTCTCCAAGCGCACCTCGGCGCACGTCACGACGGTCTTCCAGGTGGACTACTCGACGCTCGCGCGCCTGCGGGCAGAGCACAAGGACGCGTTCCTCCAGAAGAACGGCGTCAAGCTGACGTATCTCCCCTTCATCTTCCGCGCCTGCGTCCAGGCGCTCAAGGAGTTCCCGCAGGTCAACGCCTCGATCGACGGGGAGAACATCGTCTACCACAAGGACGTCCACCTCGGCATGGCGGTCGCTCTCGACTGGGGACTGATCGTGCCTGTCATCAAGAACGCCGACGAGAAGTCGATCCTCGGCCTCGCGCGGGCGGCGCAGGACCTCGCGGAGCGCGCGCGCGCGAAGAAGCTGAAGCCGGAGGAGATCCACGGCGGGACCTTCACGATCACGAACCCGGGGGTCTTCGGCTCCCTCTTCGGCACGCCCATCATCCCGCAGCCGCAGGTCGCGATCCTGGGCGTCGGCACGATCGAGAAGCGCCCCGTCGTCGTCGCCGACGAGGCGGGCAACGACGCGCTCGGCATCCGCACCGTCGGCTACCTCGCCCTCTCCTTCGACCACCGCCTGATCGACGGCGCCGATGCCGACAAGTTCCTGGCCGTTGTGAAGAAGACGCTGGAGAAGGGGGAGTTTGATTTAGGGTAGCCCTCGACTCCCCTGTCATCCTGAGCGCAGCGAAGGATCTGCCCCGGTCGCGGTCAGCCGATTCGCCCGAAGCAGATTCTTCGTCGCGGAGCCTGCCCCGAGTTTGGGTAACGCCCCGGTTGACCTTACAGGGCAGATTCCTGGCTGCGCTCGGAATGACATGAGAAGCGGAGGGCTCCTCAGAATGACAGAAGAGGACCTGCCCCCAATGATGACTCTCCAGCTCGGACGCCGGGCCTGGCTCCTCATATTCCTGATCTCGCTTGTCGTGCGCCTCGCGGCGATCGAGGTCGTGGGATTCCAGACGCTTCACTTCGGAGACGCCCGGGCCTACCTCTTCGCGGCAGGGGAGCTGGTCCGGACCGGTCACTACCCGCCGGCGACGGAGCCATTCTATTTCCGGGCGCCGGGGTATCCCGTGTTCCTGGTCGCCGCCACTCTCGGCCATCCCGATTGGATCGCGCTCGAAAAGATCGCGAACGCCGTTCTCGGCGCCCTCGCGGCGGTCGTGCTCGCTGCCCTGTCGGCGAGGATCTTCCGCCGGCGGAACGTGGCGCTGGCGACGGGCGCCGCGGCCGCGCTCCATCCCGGGTTCGTCTTTCTCTCGACGGACATCCAGAGCGAGCCGCTGTTCCTCCTCCTGCTGCTCGCCGCGGGCTGGCTGCTGCTCGTCTCGACCGATCGGCCCTCGTCGAGCCTCGCGCTCCTCGCCGGCGGCACCGCCGCCCTCGCGGCCCTGACCCGTCCCTCCGCGCTCGTTCTCGCCCCGCTCCTGGCCGCGCCGATGTTCGACCGCCGCTACCCGCTGCGGATCCGATCGCACCTCGCAGCGGCCGCGTTTCTCGGGTTCCTCTTCACGCTCGCGCCCTGGACGCTGCGCAACGCCGCCGTCTACCGGGAGCTCGTGCCGGTCAACGACGCCGGCGGCAGCGCGTTCTACCAGGGCAACTCCGACTGGATGGTCCGCTTCTACCGGTTGAAGAGCGCCGAGGAGTACCGGGCCTGGAGCGCCGCGATGTTCGCGGACCTCGAGCGCCAGACCCGGGCCATCGAAGCGGCCGCGCCGCGCTCCCCGGCCGCGAAGTCACGATACTTCTTCCGGAAGACGATCGAGGAGCGCCGCGGCGATCCCGCGGGATGGGCGAGACTCCTCCTGCGCAAGGCGTGGGACTGGACGCGTCCCTATCCCAACCCGCTCTTCTGGCCGGCCTGGGCCGTCTGGACGGTCGGAGTCTTCTATGCCGCCCTCACTCTTCTCGCCGCGATCGGGATCGCGGACTCTCCCCGAGCGGGCGTCCGGGCCTTCTCGCTCGCCCTCCTCTTCCTGGCCATGGCCTCGCATGTCGCGATCCTCGTCGTCTGGCGCTACAGGATCCCCTACTGGGATCCCGTGCTCCTCCTGTACGGAGTCTCCGGCGCCTTCTCCCGGGTCGGTCCCCGGGCTCCGATCCCCGGGTAGACTGGCTCCGATGGAGGCGATTCCGGAGCGGCGGACGGTCCGGGTGGAGTGGCTCGGGCGGATCGGGTACGACGAGGCGCTCGCCCTGCAAGAGGACGCGGCGGGGCGGGTCGCCGACGGCGGCGAGGAGACCCTCTTCCTGCTCGAGCACGAGCCGGTCTTCACGCTCGGCCGCAACGCGTCCTCTTCCGACATCCTCTTCACTCCCGAGCAGTGCCGGGAGCTCGGCATCGAAATCCGCGAGACCGACCGCGGAGGGAAGGTGACCTACCACGGCCCGGGGCAGCTCGTCGGGTATCCGATCCTGGACCTCTTGCCCGACCGCCGGGACGTCAAGCGCTACGTCACCGACCTGGAGGAGGTCCTGATCCGCACCCTCGCGGACTTCGGGATCGCCGCGGAGCGCTCCCCGCGCCCGGAGCGCGTGACGTCGGTCTGGGTCGGAAACGACAAGATCGCAGCGATCGGCGTCCACCTCTCGCGCTGGATCACCACGCACGGCTTCGCGTTGAATGTCCGCGAGGAGGCGCTCGGGAACTTCGCCGGCATCGTGCCGTGCGGAATCGCGGACGGAGGGGTCACGTCGATGGAGCGGGCGGCGGCCCGGCGGGCGGCGCTCATCGAAGTCGCGCCGCCGCTCGCCGCGAACTTCGGAGAGGTCTTCGGCCGGGAGATAATCGGTCCGTGAGCAGTTTGCCCGTCCTCGCTCCGGCCTCCAGTCGCCCGACGCGCCTTTCGCGGCCGCCCTGGCTGAAAGTACGCCTCTCGACAACCGGAGAGTACGAGGAGGTCCGCGGCATGATGCGGCGGCTGTCGCTCGTGACCGTCTGCGAGGAGGCGCGCTGCCCGAACATCCACGAATGCTGGGCGCGCGAGCGCACGGCGACCTTCATGCTGTTGGGGGACATCTGCACGCGGACCTGCGGGTTCTGCGCCGTGAGCAAGGGGAGGCCCGGCTCGCTCGACCCGGAGGAGCCGGAGCGCGTCGCGCAGGCGGCGGTGGAGCTGTCGCTCTCTCACGCGGTCGTGACATCCGTCAACCGCGACGACCTCGAGGACGGGGGCGCCGCGCATTTCGTCGCGACGATCCGCGCGATCCGCCGGCGCGTGCCCGGCTGCACCGTCGAAGTCCTGATCCCCGACTTCTGCGGGAACCGGGACGCCCTCGATTCCGTGCTCGCCGCGCGCCCGGAGATCCTGAACCACAACACCGAGACCGTTCCGCGCCTCTACCACCGCGTGCGTCCCCAGGCCCGCTACGAGCGGTCGCTCGAGGTCCTCGCGCGCGCCGACGCCTTCCGGCGCGAGACCGGCGCGCCGATGAAGACCAAGTCCGGCCTCATGGCGGGCCTGGGCGAGACGACCGCAGAGCTCCTCGCGACGCTCGCCGACCTGCGCGGAGCCGGATGCGACATCGCCACGGTCGGCCAGTACCTCCAGCCCCACGAGCACCGGCTGCCGGTCGAGAAGTACTACACGCCGGAGGAGTTCGAGTTCCTCCGGAGAGAGGGTGAAGGCATGGGTTTTCAGCTCGTCGAATCGGGCCCGCTCGTCCGCTCCTCCTACCATGCCCGGCGGGCATTGCAATGAGATTGACAGCGGCGCTTCTTGCGGGGGGATTTCTCCTCCTCGCGGTCTCCTCCCCCGCCCAGACGACGGGCGCCCAGGTCGTGAAGCAGCCCAAGCCGGTCTATCCCGAGAACGCGAGCAAGGGACAGCGGCAGGGCAACGTCAACCTGATCGGCCGGATCGACACGAAGGGGAAGGTGCAGGACATCCGCTACGTGGACGCAACGCTCGATGTCTTCGTCGAGCCGGCGGTGGCCGCCGTCAACTCCTGGGAGTTCCGCCCGGCCAGCCGCGGCGGCAAGCCGTTCGAGATCGCGGCCAACATCGCGGTGCGCTTCCGGCTCGACCTGAAGAACAAGGGAGAGATCCCGAGCCCCATTCTCGGAGACCTCGCCGTCTTTCCCGCCGACGCGTCGGGCCGGAGCAAGGCGCCGGAAGGGTTCCCGATCCGGCGCGGAGCGGACCCGCGTCTCCGGGTCGAGGCCGTGCTCGACGTCTCGCCCGACCCGAAGCCGCGCAAGGTCAACGTCGTGGTCGAGGCGATCTCGCCCAAGGGAAGGCGCCTCCTGATCCACGAGGAGCTCGTGTCGGTCAATCCCAAGGCCGCGGAGGTCAAGATCCCGTTCACGCCGGCGGTCGGAGCGGACTGGGAGGACGGGGTCTGGCTGCTCCGGTTCCAGGTGGACGGGAAAGACGCCGGAGGCGGGCAGTTCTGGCTCGCGGGCGACCCGGAGCATTTCAAGTTCGTCCTGCCGGGCAAGGGACCGCCGCCACCGACGAGCCAGGCGGCGGCGCCCCCGAGCCTGAAGCCCAAGGCGCCCAGGCGCGCCGCGACACCGGCGGCAAAGACCAAGAAGTAGCGGGATGGAGACGCCTCCCGCGATCCCGATCCGCGTGGGCACGGCGGGTTGGTCCTACGAGGACTGGAACTCCATCGTCTATCCGTCGCGGCCGGCGCGCGGCTTCGACCGGCTCAGATTGATGGCCTCCCTCTTCGACACCAACGAGATCAACTCGAGCTTCTACCGCATCCCCTCGCCGAGCCAGACCGCCGACTGGGCGCGGCGCGTCGCGCACAACCGCCGCTTCGCCTTCACCGCCAAGCTCTTCCGTGGATTCACCCACGAGCGCAAGTCCGACGCGGAGGACGCGAAGGCCTTCGGGCAGGCGGCCGAGCCGCTCGCGCGGGCCGGCCGGCTGGGCTGTCTCCTCGCCCAGTTCCCGTTCTCGTTCCACGCGTCGGGCGAGAATCGGCAATGGCTCGAGGGCCTGCTCACGAAGTTCTCGGAGTTTCCCCTGGCAGTGGAGTTCCGCCACGCCTCCTGGGACACGGAGGAGACCCGCGACCTGCTCGCCCGCCATCGCGCCGCCTTCGCCAACATCGACCAGCCGCGCCTCGACGGCAACCTCTCCCCGACGAGCCACGTCACCGCGCCCCTTGCCTACTTCCGCTTCCACGGGCAAAACGGCGCCAGGTGGTTCGGCCCGGACACCTCCAACGAGGAGCGCTACAACTATCTCTACTCCGAGGCGGAGCTCTCCCCCTGGATCAGCCGGATCCGGCAGGCGGCCGACGCCGTGGCCTCAACGCGAGACGAAGACGCCGCGGCGCGCGGCGTGTACGTCATCCTGAACAACCACTTTCGCGGCCAGGCCGTCGCCAACGCGATCCAGCTCCAGACGACGCTCATCGGCGAGACCCGCGACGTCCCCGAGACGCTTCGGGAAACCTATCCGGCGCTCGTTCCGCTCACCTCTGCCCGCGCACCCGAGCCGCAGAGGCGTCTCTTCTAGAGCTTGCTCGTCGTCATTCCGAGCTCTTTCCCTCTTTCCGTCATCCGGAGCCCGTCGGACTCTCCGTCATCCCGGGTTCGTCCCTTTTTCCTGTCATCCTGAGAGCAGCGAAGGATCTGCCCGCTCCGTGGGATTTCCGGAGTAGATCCCTCGTCGCTTCGCTCGCGCCGTCGCCATAGCGGCTTTGGCGCGTCGGCGACCTCGGGATGACAGGGCCGGACGGCGATTCGAGGCGGTCCCAGAACTTGCGTCGGTTCTGGACGTTGGGGAAGACGAGCTGGCGTTGGTAGAAGGTGAAGGGGCGGGACCACTTCGCGCCGTCTTCCCAATCGATGCTGAGCGTCCTGGCCTGAGCGTCCCAGCGTCCCTTGACGGGGGCCGACTTCCCGGACGCCGTGACGGTCCACGTCTCGGCCGAGCCGTCGCCTCGCAGGACCAGGTGCTCGTCGCGGGGGCTCTCGAACACGATTCGCGTGTTTCGCCAGTGCGCGACGAGGTTCTGCGGGCGGGCGGGCTCCGCGGTCTGGGCCATGGCCGCGGCGCAGGCCAGCGCCAGGGAAAAAAGAGCGGCGGTGAGCGGCCGGAGCACGTTCGTCGGTTTCATTTCCTGCTCCTCTGGCAAGGGGGCATCTGGTTGGAGAGTCTCAGCCGACGGATTCCTTCGACTCCCGGAAATCGCGGATGTCGCGGAACGGGGTTTCCCGGTCGCGGAAGTCGGGGCGGTAGTACTTGTTCGCGGTCTCGAACTCCTGCTGGTAGCCGTTCTCCATGCCGTTGGATTCGAGCGCCGCGAGGGTTTCCTCCCATTCCGCCGCCGTGATGGATCGCGAGAGAACCGAGTACTTCTCGTTTGTCGCCGCGCGGTGGATCGGGTAGTACTGCGCCATGAGGGAGATGGCGACGCGGGGAGAGAGCGTCTCCGCGATCCAGGCCAGCGACTCGGCAATGCCGGCCGCGTTCTCGGGGAGGACGAGCATGCGGACGAGGAGGCCGCTCCGGAGCAGTCCGTCCTCGTCCAGGACCAGGGCCGATCCCTTCTGCCGGTACATCTCGATCAGGGCCGCCCGGGATCGCTCGGCATAATCCGGCACCTTCGAGTAGAGCCAGCCCGAAGCCGAGTCGGCGTACTTGAAGTCCGGCTGGTAGACGTCCACGATGCCGTCGAGGAGTCTCAGGACCTCGACGGAATCGTAGGCGTTGGTGTTGTACACGATCGGAAGGCGCAGCCCGGCGCGTGCCGCGAGCAGGACCGCCTTCGCCGCCTGCGGCGCGTAGTGCGTCGGCGAGACGAGGCCGATGTTGTGACAGCCGCGAGCCTGGAGCTCCAGCATCATCTCCGCCAGCCGCTCGACGGTGACCTCGTTCCTCCTCTGGGCGGCGAAATCCTGGCTGATCTGGTAGTTCTGGCAGTAGACGCACCGCAGGTTGCAGTTGCCGAAGAAGATGTTCCCGGCTCCCCCCGTTCCCGAGAGCCCCGGCTCCTCCCCGAAATGCGCCGTGTAAGTGGAGACGACCGGATGGAGGCCCGAGGCGCAGGAAGCGAGCACGTTCTCCAGCCGGTTGTTGCCGCAATCGCGCGGGCAGACGGTGCACGAGGCGAGGAGGGCGTAGAGCCGCTCGACGCGCCGCTCGAGCTCCCCCGACGCGAGCAGCTCCAGGTAACCGGGCGCCGGACTCATGACAGAAGGATAACCCGGGGCCGCGGCATGGCGTATCTTGCGGCTCCATGGCGGAATCCGCGGCGGGATCGCCCGAGACTCGGGGCCGCTGGCCCGTGCGGGCGGCCGGGCTGACGGCGGTCCTGCTGTTTCTCTGGCTCGTCGCGCGGTTCTGGCACCCGGTGTACGGGTTCACCGCGTTCCTCCAGCTCGACTCCTCCAACGACGACGCGAAGATTGCCGCGTTCCGCGAGATGCCGGTCTTCGTCCATCGCGGGACCGGCGCCTACGACGGTCTCTACTATGCGCAGATCGCCTACCACCCGTCGCTGACGGCGGCGGAGCTGCGGCGGGCGGTGGACAGCCTCGCCTATCGGGCGCGGCGCATTCTGGCGCCGCTGCTTTCGTGGGTGATCGCCCTGGGCAACCCGGTGTGGATCTTCCACGTCTACTCGCTCGTCAACGTCGCCGCGTGGCTCCTGCTCGCCGCGTGGCTCTGGCGCCTGCTCGCCGTCCGGAACGCGCGCGGCTGGCTGGCCTGGGCGGGGGTGCTCTTCTCCGCGGGCGCGCTTTCGAGCGTCCGCCTTGCGCTTCCCGACCTCGTCGCGCTCACGATCCTCGCCGCAGCGATGCTCGCCCTCGAGCGCGGTCGGCGCGGGCTGGCGGTCGGCGCGCTCGCCGCGGCCGGCCTCGCGCGGGAGACCTCGCTCGCCGCACTCCCCGGTCTCTGGGAGCGCCCCTGGCTCTCGCGGCGAAACGCCGCGGCCACGCTCCTCGCCGCGGGGCCGCTCGCGGCGTGGATCGGCTACGTCCACTGGCGCGTCGGGCCGGGCGGCGCCGGGGTGCGCAACTTCGCCTGGCCGGCGGTGGCCTGGATCGGAAAATGGACCGCCACCTTCGCCGCGATGCGGACCGAGGGCGACCTCCTTCTCGTCTGGACGACCCTGCTGGCGACGCTCGCCCTGACGGTCCAGGCGGCGTTCTTCCTCGCCCGCCCGCGCTGGGAGGACCGCTGGTGGCGCGCCGGCGCGCCGTTTGCCGCGCTTCTCGTCTGCCTCGGACCCGCCGTCTGGGAAGGGCTCCCGGGCGCCGCGACGCGGGTGCTCCTGCCGCTGAACCTCGCCTTCAACGTGCTGGTCCATCGCGCCCGCGCGCCGGTCTGGTGGCTGCTCGCCGGCAACCTCACCGTGGGAGCGGGATTGCTGGCGCTCAAGGACGTCCCGCGCGACCCCGGCGAGATCGCCGCCACCCGCGCCCGCGGCATGGCAGGCGTCGCCACCCTGGGCAAGGGGTGGTACGGCCTCGAGCGCGATCGGCGCCGGACCTGGGCCTGGTGCCGGGACCGTTGCACGGTCGTCCTGGAGGCCTGGCCGAAGGATTCGCAAGAGCTGCGGCTGGACTTCGAAGCGCACGGCCTCGCGCCGGCGGCCGTCATCGTCCGCCAGGCCGACCGGGAGCTCTGGCGTGGAAACGTCGGCGCCGGGACCACGCCGCGGGGCTCGGCGCGCGCGCGGCTGACAGGCGGCCGGGCGACGATCGAATTCTGGACCGACACGCCCGCCGTGCCGGAGAGCGCCGCCCCCGGAGCCCGACGGATCGCGTTCGGCCTCTACGACGCGCGACTCGTCGTGCCCGGGCCGTAGCCGCTCGACCCGGTCCGCCCGCTTCGTCATCGAGGAGGACGAGATCCGGAACATCCACCGCCTCCTCGAGACGGCTCCCTCCATTGACCGCGTCTACCACGTGGACCTGAAGGACGCCGCCGGAGTCGTGCACGCCGCCGTCGAAAAGACGATCCACATCCGGAAAACCTCGTGATGTGATCTTTTTCCCGGCTACTTTGGACCTTGGACCTTGGACCTTGGACCTTGGACTCTGGACCCTGGCGGCTCCTACAGGCTCTTCAGCGCCTTGATGGCCGGCTTCAGATCCTGCCGGCTTTCGAAGAAGTCCGCCCAGGGATCCCTCTTTTCGAGGCGCTCACCGAAATTGCCGAGGTTGAAGTCCGACGGCACGAGGTCGGGCGAGACCTCCTTCCAGGAGAGCGGCGTCGAGACGGGAGCGTGCGGCGAGTGGCGCGCGCAGTAAGGAGAGACGACGGTCTGGGCGAAGCCGTTGCGGAAGGGGTCGAGATAGACGCGCCCCTTGCGCGCCGCGATGCGCCCCTCGACCGTCAGCTCCTTCGGGTACGCCGCCGCCAGGCGCGCGCCGAGCCCCTGCGCGAAGCCGAGGACGTCGTCGGTATCCGGCCCGACGCGGATCGGGACGAAGATGTGCATCCCCTTCTTGCCGGAGGTCTTCGCGAAGGAGGCGAGGCCGAGGGCGTCGAGCGCCTCCTTCACCTTCAAGCCGGCCCGCGCCGCGTCGGCGAAGGCGCCCGAGTCCGGGTCCAGGTCGAAGCAGACCCAGTCGGGCTTGCGCGGGTCGGCGGCGCGGGAGCCCCAGACGTGCACCGCGATACAGCCGAGGTTGACGAGGGCGAGCTGCGTCTCGAGCCTCCCGCCGACGACGTAGTTCGTGGTTCCCTTCGCGTGCTTGACCGCCCGCGTCGGCGTGTCCTCCGGCATCCCCGGCGGCTTGTCTTTCTGAACGAAACAGCTCCCTTCGAGCCCGTCCGGGCAGCGCTCGAGCGACAGCAGGCGGTCCTTCACGTACGGTTTCAACTTGGGAAAGACCTGGTCATAGAACCGGGCCAGATCGAATTTCGTGTACCCCTCCTCGGGCCAGAAGACCTTCTTGGGATTGGATAGAAGGATTGGTGATTTGTGATTTGTGATTGGTGATTTGGACTTTGGACCCTGGACTTTGGACTTTGGACTCATCGCTTGCCTCCGGGGAGGAAGACTTCGGACGGCTTCTTGTCGTCGCGCAGGCCGAGGTACACGGGCTGGCGCAGGCGCCGGTCGGCCGTCAGCTCGTGGTACGCGATCTGCGCGACGAGCTTCGGGGCGACCCAGACCGCCCCCTTCTCGCGCGGAGGCTCTTTCACGGGCGGGGTGTTGACGACGAGCGGCCGCAGCTTCGCGTGGAGCTCGTTGAGAGTCTTGTTGGAGAACCCGGTGCCGACCTTGCCGACATAGACCAGGTCCTTTCCGCTGTGGGCGCCGAGCAGCAGCGCGCCGAAGTGCGTGCGGGCGCCGGCCGGCGCCGTGAATCCGACGATGAGGAATTCCTCCTCCTGATGGACCTTGACCTTCAGCCACTTCGTCGAGCGCCCCTCGATGTAGGCAGCGGCGGCATCCTTGGCGACGATGCCCTCGTAGCCTCGCTTCCTCGCTTCCTGGAACGCCTCGAGCCCGTTGTCGGCGAGCCGCCGGGAGGCGAAGAGCCTCTCGGTTTCGCCGATCGCCTCCTCGAGCGCCGCGCGCCGGACCGGCAGAGGAGAGCCGCGCAAGTCCTTCCCGTTGCGGTAGAGACAGTCGAAGACCATGTAGACGTACGGGACCTCGCCCTGCTGGAGGAGCTGGAACCGGGAGACGAGCTTCTTGTCGAAGGCGACGACTTCGCCATCGAGGAGGAGCGTCCTGTCCCGAAGCGTCCCGATCGCGGACGCCACGGCGGAGAAGGACTCCGTGCGGTCCCTGGCGTTGCGCGAGAGGAGCGTGACCTTCTTCCCCTCCTTGTACGCCAGGATCCTGTAGCCGTCGTACTTCTCCTCGTACACCCATCCCGGCCTGTGGAACGCCTCGTCCACCAGCGTCGCCAGCATCGGCTGGACGCGGAAGGGGATGCGACTCTTCATGAGGTGGTCGGTGGTCGGTGGAAGGTGGTAGGGATAGGCCCGCTTCCTTCCCTATCACCTACCACCTATCACCTCTCATCCAACTCCTTTCGAATGCCAGACCGCTTTCTTCTTCGACTTCTTCGGCGGGGTGACGAGCTTCGGGTTCTTGAGCATCTCCGCGAGGAGAGCCGGCGGGTCTCCGGTCGCGGCCTTCTCCATGTTGCCCCCCTCGTCTCGCGCGATCTCGATCAAGAGCCGGTTCGACACGACCGAACGCGGCTCCGTCTCCGCGATCTCGTTTGTCGTCGCGAACTCGTCGCGGTGCTTGATCAGGAGCCAGGAGGGCTTGCCCTCCTGGTAGCGGCCGCGCGTGCGGACGAGGACCCAGGAGCCCTGGAGCTTCTTTCCCTTGAGGCGAAACTTCAGATCCCCTCTCTTGAGCGCCGCGTCCACGTCGGGCGATTCGGGTTCCCAGGCGCCGGAGTCCCAGATCATGACGGTGCCGCCGCCGTACTCCCCTTCCGGGATGATCCCCTCGAACTTCGCGTACTCGATCGGATGGTCCTCGACCTGCATCGCCAGGCGCTTGACGGAAGGGTCGAGCGAGGGCCCCTTCGGCACGGCCCACGAAAGGAGCACTCCGTTCCACTCCAGGCGGAAGTCGTAGTGGAGCACGGTGGCGCGGTGCTTCTGGATGACGTAGCCGAGCTTGCGGCGGACCTTCGGGCTCTCCTTCCGCTTCCCGGACGGCTCCGAGGTCACGTCGAAACGCCGCTTCTTCCGGTATTCCGTCAGTCCCATCAGAAACCTCCTCCCGCGCCCCCTCGCGCCGGGCCTCGCACGCGAGTAGACTGTAAACTCATTCCGTGCGCGACATCCTGATTTGGGTCCTCACCGTCGAGGTGCTGGGCCTGGCATGCCTTCCGCTGCTCCGGGCCTTCTTCGAGGACCGGCGCGACGCGGCCCTGCTCTCGCGTCCCGTGGGGCTCGCGCTGGTGGCCTACGTGGGGTGGGCCCTGTCGCTCTCGAAGAGCATCGGGTTCGAGCGGGGCACGCTTCTCCTCGCCCTCGTTCTCGTCGGGACGGCTTCCTTCTTCGTCGCCCGCGCGGCTCGGCGCGCCGGAGGCTCGGCCCGGCCCTTCTTCGGGGCCGAGGAAAAGCGCGCGGCCCTCTATTTCTGGATTCCGGCGGCCGTCTTCATCGTGATCCGCGCGGCGCAGGCCGAGGTGCTGGGGGCCGAGAAGTTCATGGACCTCGCCTTCCTGAATTCCCTCACGCGCTTCGGGGCGATGCCTCCCGCCGATCCCTGGATGTCCGGCCTCACGATCAACTACTACTACTGGGGTTACCTCCTCGCGTCGGTGCTCGCGAAGCTCTCCGAGGTCCCGACGTTCGTGGCCTACAACCTCTCGATCGCGACCTTCGCCGGGTACTCCTTCACGGCCGCGGCCTGCCTGGCGCTGCGCCTCTCCGGCGGCCGGCGGGCCGCCGGAGTCTGGGCCGGGATCGGCACGGTCTTCGCGGGGAACCTGGCCGGCGCCCTGGACGCCTGGCACGCCCCGTTCGCTCGCGAGTTCGACTACTGGCACGCCTCCCGCGTCATCGCCGCGGGAAACACGATCAACGAGTTCCCGTTCTTCACGTTCTTTCACGCGGACCTGCATCCGCACCTGACCGCGTTCCCGTTCTACATCGCGGCCTTCGTGGCGGCGCACCGATATCTGCAGATCCCGCCGGAGCCCCTGCCGTCGCCCTGGAAAATCTCGGACCTGCTGCGCAAGTGGTGGCCCCCCCTTCTCCTCGCGCTCCTCGCGGGCACGGCCCGCGCGGCCAACAACTGGAACCTGCCGGCCGTGGGCCTTCTCCTCGTCTTCACCTGCGTCTTCCGGACGACGCAGGGCCGGCGCCTCCCTTCGATGGCGGACATGTTCTGGGGCGCGATGCCGGGGGTCGGGCTCCTACTCCTTTCGCTCCTCCTTTTCTTCCCCTATTCGCGCTCCTACATGCTCCAGACCCAGGGGCTCGGCCGGGCGACCCTCAAATCGGAGCTGCCGGAATTCCTGGGCGTCTGGGCCATCCTGCTCGCGGCGGGCTACGTGGGGTTCCTCGCGGCGCCCGGCCCGGACAGAGACGAGAAGTCCCGCCGCCGGGGAGATCTCGTGATGGCGCTTCTCGCCGGCGCGTGCCTCGTCGCCGCCTTCGTCCTGAAGGCCCCGGCCCTCGTCGCGATCGTCCCGCTCGGGTTCCTCGGCCTGCGCCTGGCGCTGCGGGCCGTGAAGTCTCCGGAGGGAAACCCGGAAGACCTGTTCACCGGTTTCCTCGTCTTCCTGGCGGTCGGCATGATTGCCGGGTGCGAGTTCGTCTACTTCAAGGATTCCTACGGACAGGCTCTTCAGCGCATGAACACGGTCTTCAAGTTCTACCACCAGGCCTGGCCCCTGCTGGCCGTCGGCGCCGCGGTCCTGGCGGAGCGCGCGTGGCACAGGTCGGCTCCCGGCCCCTCGCCGGTCCGGCTCGCGCTGGCGGCCGCGATGGCGCTCTCCCTCTTCTACCCCGTGGAGGCCGCCGCCTCCCGGCTCCGTCAGCGCGAGGGACCGTTCTCGCTCGATCTGCGCGCGGCGCTCGCCCGCCGCAATTCCGGGGACGCCGCGGCGATCGCGTGGCTGATCCGGCACGCCCCGGAGGGCTCGGTGATCCTCGAGGCCACCCGAGATCCCTACTCGGAGTTCTCGCGGATCTCCTCGCACACGGGAATCCCGACGGTGCTCGGCTGGGCCAACCACGAAGGGCTCTGGCGGTCCAACGACCCGGAGGTCGCGCAGCGCTCCGCCGCCGTGAAGGCGTTCTACACCACGAGCGACCCGAGGACCGCCGCCGCGCTGGTCCGGAAGTACCGGGTCAATTTCGTCGTCGTCGGAGACATGGAACGCCGAACCTATCCCGGCGCCGAGAACGTCGGGGCGCTTCCGTTCTTGAGCCCGGCGCTCACGGGCTCGACCGAGATCTACCGGGTCACCGGCGGTCCATGAGCCGCGATCCGCAGGCCCGCCGCTAGCGGCCCGAAAAGCCATGGAGCCGTCGGCGGTTCGCCCGCTTTCCGGTTGGGGCCGATTCCCGGTGGAGAGCTGCCGGATCTTCCGTCCCGAGAAGGGATCGAGCCTGCCGGCCATTCTCGACTCCGGCGGAGAGCCCTCCTACATCGCCCGGGGCCTGGGGCGAAGCTACGGCGATGCCGCCGTGAACGGCGGCGGCGGAGTCATCGGATTCGAGCGCCTGAACCGCATGATCGCGTTCGACCCTGAGACCGGCGTCCTGGAGTGCGAAGCGGGCGTCACTCTCGCGGAGATCCTCGATTGCTTCCTGCCCCGCGGTTTCTTCCTGCCGGTGACGCCCGGGACCAAGTTCGTCACGCTCGGGGGTGCGATCGCCCACGACGTCCACGGCAAGAACCACCACAAGGTGGGGTCCCTCTCCAACTTCGTGCCGGACTTTCGCCTGATGACGGCGCGGGGGGAGATCCTCACCTGTTCCCCCCGGGAGAACAGCGAGGCGTTCCGGGCGACCGTCGGCGGCGCGGGCCTGACGGGCCTGATCGTCAGCGCGCGGCTGCGCCTTCAGCGCGTCGAGACGGCGCATGTCCTCGTGGACTACCTGAAGGTCCCGCGCCTGGAAGAAGCGATCGACGCGATGGAGGAGTCCGATCACCTCTACGAGTTCTCGGTCGCCTGGATCGACTGCCTGGCCCGGGGGAAGGCGCTCGGCCGATCGGTCCTCATGCGCGCCAACCCCGCGAAGCGGAGCGATCTGCCGAAGAGCTCCGCGGATCCGCTTTCGCCGCGGCGCCGCTCCGAGCTCACCGTCCCGTTTGATTTCCCTTCCGGCCTCCTGAATCCGATCACGGTCGGCGCGTTCAACGCCCTCTTCTACCGGATGCACCGGACGGTCTCGGGCCGCCTCGCCGACATCGACAGCTTCTTCTACCCGCTCGACTCGATCCGCGGCTGGAACCGGATGTACGGGCGCCGCGGCTTCGTCCAGTACCAGCTCGCGTTCCCGCCGGAGAGCGGCCGGGCGGGCCTGACGGAAGTACTCGAGCACGTCAGCGCGTCGGGACGCGGCTCGTTCCTGGGAGTCCTGAAGCGCTTCGGCGGCGCCACGGCCGGGCTCCTCTCCTTTCCGTTCCCGGGCTACACGCTCGCCCTCGACCTGCCGGTCAGTAAAGGCCTGGTCCCGTTCCTGGCCGGCCTCGACGCGCTCGTCCTGCGCCACGGCGGCCGCCTCTACCTCGCCAAGGACGCCGCCATGAGCAGCGAGACCTTTGCCGCCATGTACCCGGGACTGGAAGAATTCCGCAGAGTGAAGGCGGCGCTCGACCCGGAGAACAGGTTCTCCTCCTCTCAGGCCCGCCGCGTGGGGATCCTCCCGTCATGACCGCCGCGCCGGGAGCCCGCGCCGCTTCAGGCCGGACGGTCCTCGTCCTCGGGGCCGCCTCGGCGATCGCGCGGGCCGTGGCGGGACAGTTCGCCCGCCGGGGCTACGATCTCCTGCTGGCCGGGCGCGATTCCGCGGAGCTCGACGCCCTCGCCGCCGACCTGCGGCTGCGCCACGGCGTCCAGGCGGAAGGGCGGCCATTCGACGCGCTCGCGTTCGACACGCATGGCGCGTTCGTCGAGGCCTGCCGCGAGGCCTCGGGCGACTCGCTCGGCGGCGCCGTGCTCTGCTTCGGCTACCTCGGCGACCAGTCGGCCGCGGAGAAGGACCCGGCGGAGGCCATGCGGGTCTTCGACACGAACCTGCTCGGCGCCGTCTCGATCCTGGGCCTCCTGGCGAACCACTTCGAGGAGAAGCGGGGCGGCTTCCTCTGCGCGATCTCCTCGGTCGCCGGCGACCGCGGCCGGCAGAGCAACTACATGTACGGGGCGGCCAAGGCGGGGCTCACCGTCTTTCTCCAGGGACTCCGCAACCGGCTCCTCCCGGCGGGCGTGCGCGTCATCACGATCAAGCCGGGCTTCGTGGACACGCAGATGACTTTCGGCATGCCGGGCCTCTTCCTGGTCGCCTCGCCGCAAGCCGTGGCCAGGGGCATCGTGCGCGCCATCCTCAAGGGCAAGGACCAGGTCTACCTCCCCCGATTCTGGCGGCTCGTGATGCTCGTGATCCGGCTGATCCCGGAGAAGATCTTCAAGAGACTGCGGCTCTGACACATGACGACCGAGGAGCCGGGAGAGGCCGCTTCGTCCGCCTCCGCCGCGAGACGCTGCCCGTCCTGCGGAGCGTTCTCGCCGCGGAAGGCGCTCGAGATCGACGACGCCTTCTGTCTCGTCCGGTGCGGAGAATGCGGGCTCGTCGAGACCTTCCCACCCGTGCCGGCGGCCGAGATCGGCCGCTACTATCCGGCGAGCTACTACGGCGACAACAACCGCCGCTTCAACGCCCTCCTCGAGGGGTTGATCCCCTATTTCCGCAACCGCCGTGCGCTGGCGATCGAGAGATTCGTCCCGAAGGGGCGGATGCTCGACGTCGGCTGCGGCCGCGGGATCCTCCCGGCCCTCCTGCGCGAGCGCGGCTGGGAGGCCCACGGGCTCGAGTTCTCCGAGACGGCCGCCCGCCACGCCCGCGACGAGCTCGGGATCCCGGTCTTCGTGGGAGATTTCCTCCGGAGCCCCTATGCCGACGGGTTCTTCGACACGGTCGTTCTCTGGCACGTCCTGGAGCACGTCCCGGACCCGGTGGCGACGATCCGCAGGGCCCGGGAGATTCTGAGACCCGGCGGACTCCTGATTGTCGCGGTGCCGAACTTCGAGAGCCTGCAGGCGCGCTGGACCGGACGCCACTGGTTTCACCTGGACATCCCGCGCCACTATCATCACTTCGGCCTCGAGGTGCTGCGGCGCCTGCTCGCCGGCAACGGGTTCTCCGTCCTCGACGTCAGCCACCTGTCGCTCGAATACAACCCCTACGGCTGGATCCAGAGCCTTCTCAACATGCTCGGATTCCGATTCAACCTTCTCTACGATCTCCTGAAGAACCGGAGCGCGCGTTCCGTCCGGAGCCCGTTCGGCGCGGCGCCGTTCCAGCTCCTGGCGACCCTCGCCCTCCTGCCCGTGGTCGTGCCGGTCGGCTTCGCGCTGACCCTTCTCGAGGTCCTTCTTCGGCGCGGCGGGACCGTCGAGGTCTACGCCCGCCGCGACTGAGCGGCCCGACGCGTCATGGTGCACATCCTCGGCATCTCCGCCTTCTACCACGACAGCGCCGCCTGTCTCCTGTCGGACGGCCGGATCGTCGCCGCGGCCCAGGAGGAGCGCTTCACGCGGAAGAAGGGGGACGCCCGCTTCCCGGAGCGCGCGGTCGAGTATTGCCTCCGCTCGGCCGGGATCACGGTCGCGGACCTGACGCACGTCGGCTTCTACGACAAGCCGCTCCTCAAGTTCGAGCGGATCCTGGAGACCTACCTCGGCGTGGCCCCGAAGGGCTTCCGCTCCTTTCTCAAGGCGGGCCCGCTCTGGATCAAGGAGAAGCTCTTCCTCGACCGGCAGGTCCGCGAGGCGCTGCGCTACGACGGAGACGTCCTCTATGCCGAGCACCACGAGTCGCACGCGGCGAGCGCCTTCTTCCCCTCTCCCTTCGAGGAGGCCGCCGTCCTGACGATGGACGGCGTCGGCGAGTGGGCGACCGCGTCGATCGGCGTGGGGCGCGGCAGCGACCTGCGGCTCGTCCGCGAGCTGCACTGGCCCGACTCGCTCGGCCTGCTCTACTCCGCCTTCACCTACCACACCGGGTTCAAGGTCAACTCCGGCGAGTACAAGGTGATGGGGCTGGCGCCGTACGGGGAGCCGAAGTACGTGGACCTCATCTACCGCGAGCTGATCGACCTGAAGGAGGACGGTTCGTTCACCCTGAACCAGAGGTACTTCAACTATCTCTCCGGCCTCACCATGACCAACGAGGCCTTCTCGCGGCTCTTCGGCGGGCCTCCCCGCGAGCCGGAATCGAAGCTGACGCAGCGGGAGATGGATCTCGCGCGCTCCATCCAGGTGGTCTGCGAAGAGGTGATGTTGCGAATGACCCGGACGGTCCACCGCGAGACCGGGATGGAGAACCTGTGCCTCGCGGGGGGCGTCGCCTTGAACTGCGTGGGGAACGGGCGGATCCTGCGGGAGGGGCCGTTCCGGCGCCTCTGGATCCAGCCGGCGGCCGGGGACGCGGGCGGGGCGCTCGGCGTCGCCCAGCTGATCTGGCACCGGCACCTCGGGAAGCCGCGGGCGGTCACGGCCGGGAAGGACTCGATGCAGGGCGCGTACCTCGGCCCGGAGTTCTCCCCGGAGGAGATCGAGGCGTTCCTGAAGTCGCGGGGAGTCGCGTACCGCCGGCTCGAGCGGGACGAGCTCCACCGGCGGGTCGCGCGGGAGATCGCCGCCGGGAAGGTGATCGGCTGGTTCGACGGCCGGATGGAGTTCGGGCCGCGGGCCCTGGGCTCGCGCAGCATCCTCGGCGACCCGCGCAGCCCGAAGATGCAGGCCCAGATGAACCTCAAGATCAAGTTTCGCGAGGGGTTCCGTCCCTTCGCTCCGAGCGTGCTGCGAGAACGCGTCGGCGACTACTTCGAGATGGACGTCGAGTCGCCGTACATGCTGCTCGTCGCGCCGGTCCGGCGGGAGCGCCGGATCCCGATGACCGCGGAGCAGGAACGGCTCTGGGGCATCGACAAGCTGAACCTCCCCCGCTCCGACCTGCCGGCGATCACGCACATCGACTACTCGGCGCGCGTCCAGACGGTCGCCGAGGACACCAACCCGAACTACTACGCCCTGATCCGGGAGTTCGAGCGGCTGACCGGGTGCGCGGTCGTCATCAACACGTCCTTCAACGTCCGGGGAGAGCCGATCGTCTGCACTCCGGCGGACGCCTACCAGTGTTTCATGCGGACCCACATCGACCATCTCGTGCTCGGGCCGTTCCTGCTGGACAAGGCGGACCAGCCCGAGTGGAAGGAGAGCGAGGCGTGGCAGAAAGAATTCCAGCTCGACTGACTCCGGAGGAGGGGCGCCGGTTCGGCCTGACCGTCGGCGGCGCGTTCCTGGCGCTCGCGGGCGTCCTGTGGTGGCGCGGGCGCGCGGCGGGAGTTCTCGTCTGCGCGGCGCTCGGCGGCGCCCTCATCCTGGCCGGCCTCCTGCTTCCGGCCCGGCTGGGGCCGGTCTCTCGGGCATGGATGGGCCTCGCCCGGCTGATGTCCCGCGTGACGACGCCGATCTTCATGGGGATCGTCTACTTCGTCGTCCTCACGCCGATCGGGCTCCTGATGCGCCTCTTCGGGAAGAACCCGATCCGGCGGCCGGCCGCGGAAGGGAGCTTCTGGGTCCGGCGCCCGGCCTCGGACGCAAAGCGCGGTACAATGGAACATCAATTCTAGAGTTTCATTCCATGAGTTCAAACATCGCCAGCGAGCTGTGGGCCTTCATGCGGGAGCGCAAGAAGTGGTGGCTGCTTCCGATCATCGTCACGATGCTGCTCGTCGGAATCCTGCTGATCCTGGCCCAGACCTCGGCCCTGGGCCCCTTCATCTACACGATCTTCTGAGCGGGCCGGACATCCGCCGCCGCGTTGGACTCGAAAATTCGACTGTGCGAGAAGAAGAGCTTCCATTGACGACGAGGTTCAAGATCATGAGGCTCCCGGGGCTTCTCTCCGCGCTCCTGCTCGCCGCCGCGTTCATCGCCTGCGGCCGGAGCGAGAAAGGCGCGGCGCCGGCCGGCGGGAAGGCCGCCACGGCCGCCACAGCCGCCAAGGCCGCCGAGAAGACCCCAGACCTCGGTTCCGGCGACCCGGGCCCGCACGTGGATCGCTTTCAGTTCGGCGACGCGACCGACGCCGGGGGTCGTCGTCCGGGAGACCAGCGCCTTGCCGCCCGGTTCGATCGCGGCCATGTCCCTCATCCTGCGCAACGCCCCGGCCGGCACCCCGATGCGCGTCGTGTGGAACAACGTGGGCAAGGGCGTGTCCGTCGGCGAGGAAGTCAAGGCCGTCGGCAATGAAGGCTTCGTGACGTTCCGTCAGGCGAAACCGCTCCCCGCCGGGAGCTATCGCGTCAACATGTATTGCAAGAAGCTGCGGGGGGAGGGTTGGCAGGACCTGGGGAGCCACGATTTCAAAGTCGTCGGCGGCGGCTAGGTGGCCGAGTCCCCGGCGGGTGAGCGCCGCCGGCCGGGAGCCGGCGCGAACCTCCTCCTCCTCCTCGGATCCCTTCTCTTCGCGTTCCTCCTCTGCGAGGTCGGCGCGCGGATCCTCCTGCCGAGGCAGCAGACCGTCCGGGTAACCGCGACGCGGCCGGAGCCGGGCGAGTCGTATGCCAGGCTCGACACGAGCGAGGAGAACACGATCCAATCGGTGATCGTGGGGAGCCCGCGGGGCTCTCGCCTGCGCCCCAACACCCGGGCGCAGATCCTGAAGCATTCCCTCTCGCACCGAGACGTGCTCATCGAGGTGAACTCGATGGGCCTGCGCTACTCCGAGCTCGGGCCCAAGGCGGCGGACGAGTTCCGGGTGCTCGTTCTGGGGGACTCGATCACGCTCGGCGACTTCGTCCTGGAGGAGGAGACGTTCACGCGCCAGCTCGAGAAGCTGACCGCCGGGCGAAGCAAGAAGATCCGGTTCCTCAACGCGGGGCTGCCCGGCGTGGGAACGATGGAGGAGCTCTACCTCTACGAGGAGCTGCGCGACCGCGTCCAGGCCGATCTCGTGCTCGTCGGGATGTACCTGAACGACGCGCAGACGGCGGGACAGTTCTATGTGAAGGCGATCCCGGCTCCCTTCTCGAGGAGCCGATTTCTCACGTGGGCGGCCAACCGGGTACAGATTCTCGGCAAGACCTTCTTCCGCGAGGGGGGCGGCAAGATCGACCCGAAATGGCGGGAAGAGTTCCGGGCGGGGCGCGCCCTGAAGTCCGGGTACATGTTCGACACGAAGGACGGCTTCGACTTCGAGATCTACAACGCCTACACGGACTTCGGTCTCGCCTGGAATCCGCGCTCCTGGGAGATCCTGGACGGCGTCACGGCCTCGCTGCAGCGGGAGGTCGCCGAGAAGGGGAGCCGCCTGGCGATCGCGCTCTTCCCCGTGCACATCCAGGTGATGGGGAGCTACGAAGACCACCGGCCGCAGGACCGCTGCCGCGAGATGTGCGCAAACCGCGGCATCCCGTACCTCGACCTGCTCCCCTCGCTGCGCGCAGACTGGCAGGCGAGGAGGCAGAAGCTCTTCTACGACCACTGCCACTACACGCCGTACGGCTACACCGTCGTCGCCCGCGCGATTCTCGAAGGGCTGGACCGGGAGAAGCTCCTCCCCAACTGAGAGCTCCTGGCAGCCGGTGGAAGGAGGGGAGGAGGCGGCGTTGCGAGCGCCGTGTGGACGGACACGGGGAGGCGCGAAGAGGGTAATGTTGGGACGCATCGGAGAGGAGCGCCGGCGCGGCGGATGGCACCGCAACCGATGAACGGCGGCGCCCCGCCCAACGGCTCCGGCGCGGGGCGTGCCGGGCTCGCCCGGACGTGGATGGTCCCCGCGGCGCTCGCGCTGGCGCTGACCGCGGGCGTCCCGCTCTTCCTCAAGTACCTTCTCGCCTGCGACCGCGAGGGGAAGCGCACGCTCTACCAGGTCTCGGACGTCATCGCCGCCCTCTCCCGGGCGGGAGACCTCCTGAGCCGGCTCGCCCGGTGGCGTCCCGCCGACGTGCTGGTCATCGTGTCGCTCCTCTTCCTCCTCGCGGCGCTCGTCCGTCAGCGGAAGACGCCGATCGAATCGCGCCTCCTCCTGGCCGGGCTGACGCTTCTGGCCCTGTCGGCGGCTCTCTTCGTGAGCGGTCGGGTCCTGTTCGCCTGCCTGGCCGGGAGCGCGGCCGCGGCCGCGCTCCTGCGCGGCGGCTGGCTGGAGCTTCCGGACGCGCCGCCCGCTCCCCGCGCTCTCCTGCTCGTCCCTGTCGCTCTCGGAGCGGTCCTGCGCTTCTACGCTCTCGCGCAGGTGCCTGGCGCGTTCAGCGAGCACGCCGTCGTGCATCACCTCAATTCCTCTCTCCGCTACAAAGAGACGCTCCTCCCCCTCTTCCGATCGGGGTCCTGGCTCTCCGCCGCCAGGCTGACCGGGACGATCCTGATGACAGACCATTTCGGCCTCATGTCCATCCTCGCCGCGCTCGGCTTCGAGGGACTCGGCGTGGGGTTTCTTTCCGCCCGGCTCCTGACGGCCCTCGCCGGCACGCTCACGCTCCTGGCGGCCTACTTCATGGGGAAGGCGCTGGTGGACGAGCGCACGGGGCTCTTGTTCGCGTTCCTGCTGGCGGTTTCGCCGTGGCACCTCACGGTCTCGCGGTATTCCGACCTGGAGCACGTCCTCTGTCCCCTCCAGCTCGCGCTGGCCCTCGGCCTCTACGGCCTCGCCGTCCGGAGCGGCCGGACCGGCTTCTACGCGCTCGCGGGCGTGGCGCTCGGGCTCTCGCCGTTCGTCTACCCGGCCAACCAGGTGCTGCCCCTGGTCGTCGCGCTCCACCTGGGCGCGATGGTCCTCTTCCGCCGCGGTTTCCTCCGCCGGGACGTCCGCAAGCTCGCGCTCTTCGCGCTTCTCTTCGCGGCCGTCGCCGGCGCGCCGATCTGGAGCCTCCTTCGCAGCCACTTCTTCGGGACCGCTCAGACCGGATACCAGGCGTCGGCGATCCCGTTTGCGGATCTCCCGCGACACGGGCGGATGCTCCTCGCGGCCGCGCGCCAGTTCTTCGTGCGGGTCGAGGACCCCTGGTTCGGGAAGCCGGGCGGCGGGTTCAGCCTCACCGAGGCCACCCTCCTTCTCCCCGGGCTGCTGCTCTGCGGGGGCGGTCTCCTTCGCCCCGCGAGGCGCTGGACCTCGGCCCTGCTTCTCCTCGCGCTCCCCATTTCGCTCATCCCCGGAGTGCTGGCGGTCGACGGGAGTTTCCGCCGTTTCTATCCCACCGCGACACTGGCGCTGCTGGTCGCCGCCCGGGTGCTCAGCCGCTCGATCGAGGCCGCCCGCCGGATCGGCCTGCCGCGCCGCGCGATCTTCGCCGCCGGGCTGGCCCTTCTCGCCGCGCTTGCCGCGGTCAACACCGACATCTACTTCGACAGGAAAGCGAGGATCTTCGAGGAGGATTCGTCGGCCCTCTTCACGGAAATCGCGAAGCAGATGAAGGAATCGTTCGGGAAGGAATACGTCTACGTCTGCGGCCTGCCCGGGCCCGAATACGTGCGGAGCGACATCTTCTCGTTCATCCGCTTCGCGACCTACGAAGAGGAGCGGGAGCTCAAGGGCCGCGGCGGCGCCGCCGAGGACTGCTACCGGGTGATCGTTCCGGACGAGTTGCTCCGGGTCCTGCGTGATCCGCGAAGCATCGGCGGCGCGACGCGCTTCCTCGCGGAGGAGGCGCTCGTCCGGCCCGCTCGGGACACCGTCAACGTCCGGGAAGCGATTCGCGCGGAATACGCGGACGCGCGGGAGGAAGCGTACGGCGACGCGAATGGCGAGAAGATCCTCCGCTCCTGGAGAATCCGCCGCCTCGCTCCGTCCGCGCGTTAGGCGTGTGCTTAAATAGCGGCGTGTCAGTCCGAAGGGCGATCTCTCCCGAGCCGGGGGTCTGCATCCTCTGCTCGGGAGCGAGCTTCGACGACTACAGCCCCGCCGTCCGGCGCTGCCGCGGATGCGGTTTCGTGTCGGCCGACTTCCGCGTCCCCGACGACGAGTACCGCGCGCTGTACGCCCGCGAGTACTTCTTCGGGAGCGAATACCGCGACTACGTGGCCGACCAGCGTGTGCACCAGCGGAACTTCCGGCTCCGGCTCGAGGTCCTGGACCGGTTCCTCGACCCCGCCCGGCACCGCCACTTGCTCGAGATCGGGAGCGCGTTCGGCTTCTTCCTCGAGGTCGCGCGCGAGCGCTTCGAGACCGTTCGCGGGCTCGACGTCAGCGTCGAGGGGACCGCGTTCGCCCGCGCGCGCGGCCTCGACGTCCTCGACCCCGGCCTGGACTTCCTGGCCGCGGCGCTGCCGGCCCCCCGTCCCGACGTCGTGTGTCTCTGGGACGTCCTCGAGCACCTCCGCGAGCCCCATCTCTACCTGGAGAGGATCGCCGCCGAGGTCTCCCCCGGAGGCCTCGTGGCGCTGACCACCGGCGACGTCGGAAGCGTCAACGCCCGCGTTCGCGGCCGGAGATGGCGCCTCCTTCATCCCCCCACGCATCTCCACTATTTTTCGCGCTCCACGATCGCCGCGATGCTCGACAAGTACGGATTCGACGTTCTCTACAATCGTCACTGCGGCTTCTACCGGAGCGTCGACGGGATGGCGTGGGGAGTCCTCGGGCTCCGCGCGGGGATGCCCTCCCTCCATCGGTCGCTTCAGCGCGTGGGCCTGCTGCGGTGGGACCTGTACCTGAACCTGTTCGACATCATGTACGTCATCGCCCGCAAGCGCTGAGAGAAGAGGACGAGCCCGAGCGCATGCGCGAGCATCACGCCTTCGCCCGGAAAACCCGCTTCGTGAGGACGATTCTTCTCCGACTGGCGCCGCCCCTCCTCTTTGCCGCCCTTCTCGCCGCGGCCTTCCTGCTCTACGCGCGGACCGGGAGCGAGACGGCCTCCCGAGGGGTCCGCGTCCTGTCGAGTCTCGACCCGGAGGCCCGGCTCGTGACGAAAAGCGGACGCCTTCTGCTCGACCTGCTCTGGCGGAGAGCCGGCGCCGTCGGGGCGGGCGTGACCGCGGCGGCCCTCGCGCTCGGGATCTTCGCCCTCCGGTCGGGGCGCCGACGAGCCCTGCCGCTCGCGCTCCTGCTCGCCGGAGCCTGCCTCGCCACCCTGGGACAGGTGCTGCTCTGGAGAGGCCGCCTGATGCCGGGCATCTGGCTGTACGCGGGAGCGATCGCCTGCGCCGCGGCCGTGGGAATTCTCAGGCCGCTCCGCAGCCTGCCGGACGCCCCTCCCCTGAAGCCGCTTTCCGAATCCGCCGGATCCGCGACGCCCGTTCGCCCCGTCCCGCAGCCGATGGCCGCCGCCGAATGGGCCTTCCTCGCCGTCGTGACCCTGCTCGGCCTTCTCTTCCGGGGCTACGCGCTGAACCAGCATCCCGCGGCCTTCGACGGCGAGACGACTCCCCTGATGATGGGCAGCTACACGGCATACGGGCTGCGCTACTACATGACGACGGAGTTCCTAGGCACCGGGAACGGAATCTTCCATGCCGTGACCCTCTACGGTTTCTACCGGCTCTTCGGCGTCTCGATTTTCACGATCCGGCTGGTGGCGCTCTTCTGGGGAGTCCTCGCGATCCCGCTCCTCTACTGGCTCGCCCGGAGGATCGCCGGACGAAGCGCCGCGATCGTGGCGACCCTCCTCTTCGTCGCGGCGCCCGAGCAGCTCTTCTGGTCGCGGACCGACAACAACTTCTTCGCGCCGGTCGCCGTGGCGACGCTCGTGACGGCCCACCTGGGCCTCACGCTGCAGGAGCGGTTCACGCCGAGGGCGGTGCTCGCGGCGGCCGCCTGGATGCCGTTCAGCCGCTACTTCTACACCCCCTCGTGGGTTCTCTTCACGATCCCGCTCCTCCTGGCCGCGCATGCGGCGCTCTTCGTGCGCGGCGCCTTCCGGCGGCTCCGGTACGCCGCGCCGATCCTCGCGGGCGGCCTGCTCGTCTGGGTGATCAGCCTCTCCGTCGTGGAGCACGCGGCGCAGCCGGACAACGGCTGGCGTTTCATCAACCCCGCGACCGTGAAGGGCGAGGCCGCGTGGAGGCACGACGTCCGGAAGGGTGCCGGCCCGCTCGAAGTCCTTCGCCAGCAGAGCGTCCGGGTCGCGAGCAACGCGGGGATCGTCCTGGCCGGCATGACCTACCATTCCCGGTACTCGACTCACTGGTACCAGAGGTATTTCGTCGACCCGAACCGCGACGCCATGATCGGCGCCGGGCTCGCCGTTCTCTGCGCGCTGGGAATCGGCTACCTGCTCGGCCAGCCGGCCTCGCGCCGGGCCGCGCTGCTCCTCGTGTGGATCGCGGTCGGCCTGCTGCCCGGCTGCCTGAGCGGCGAGCCGGAGGCGCGCCGGATCTCCATCATCTTTCCCGCGTTCCCGATCGTCGCGGCAATCCTCGTCACGGCGGCGGTGCGGCTGGCCAGGGAAGCCGCCCCGCGCTGGGTCGCCGGAGGCACGGCGGTCCTGGCCGCGGCGGCCCTTCTCCTGACCGCCTACACGGGCCTCGCCTCGAACCTGCTCCTCCCGACCGAGCCTCTGGAGCTCGACAAGCAGATGCGCTTTGCCCGGCCCCTGTTTGACAGCTGCGACATGGTGCTCCACAACCTCGAGGAGCGCAGTCACGAGGTCGTCGAAATCGGCGCGCTCGACCCGCTGATCCGCAAACGCCCCGGCAGCTGCAGCCAGCTCCTGCACGAAAAAGACTGGCCGGGAGCCGCGCTTCTCCCCCGCTGCGACTTCACCGACCTCGTCTTCACGCTCACGATCTCCCCCGAGGAGGCCGAGCGGCGGCGGAGCAGCTACCATCCGACCCGCGTCGGGTACCTCCTGCGGAAAACGCGAGTCGGCCGGCCCGACGTCGATCTCCTCCATCGGCTGTTCCCGTCGGTCGAAACCAGAGAGCTTCCCGACCCGGACCTGAAGGAGGACCTCGTCGCGATGGAGGTTCCCCTGTCGATGATCGCGGCCCTGCGGAGGCCCGAGCTGGCCGCCGGGCGTCCGGAGGCCGCGGCCCGTTGGAAACGGGGCCTGATCGACGGCGTCGATCTGTCGGTCGCGAGCTCCACGGCGCCGGGCCTCACCGTCCGGGGCGGCCTGCTCCTGCCGGAGCGGGACTGGTATCGGTTCCGGCTCGAGCCCGATTGCGCGGCGGCGAAGCTCGCGGTCGGAGATCCTCCCTCCGATTCGCCGGAGGCGCGCCCCTTCCTCGCCGGGGTCCACCCCTTCGTGATTCGGTTCGCGTCGCCGCAAGGGTGCGGACGGCCGCTCCGGCTCCACATCGAGAGCCCGCGGCGGCCCGGCAAGCCCATCCGCACGACGTTCCTGGCGCCGCGCGTCGTCTCCGAAACGAAGGCCGCGCCGGTCGTCGCCTTCCCGGGTTACGGGAAGCCCGGAATGTTCGCGCGGCTTCGGGACAACCCTCTGGATGCCGGGGCCGACCGATCGGGACGCGTCTTCATTCTCGTGCAGGTGAGGGGGGACGGATGGAATCTCCATCGATTCGCGCCTGACGGCGCGGAGGAGGGGGTCACCCGGACAGATCTGCCGCGCGCGGGATACGCCTCACTCTCTGTCGCCGCCGACGGGAAGAGCGTGCTTTGCAGCCTCCGTTCCGTCGAGATCCGCGACCGCTCGGGCGCGCTCCTCAAAGCCTGGAGAGTCCCGACCGAGCGCCCCCCCACGGACGTGGCCTGGCTTCCCGACGGGCGGCTGCTTTTCTGCTTCCCCAACCGCGACGCCGTCGAGATCTTCTCTTCCGACGGGCGCCTGGAAGGGCGATTCACGCCTCCCGGAGAGCGTCTCGTCGCCCCGACCGGCGTGGCGGTCGCCGCCGACGGGACCATTCTCATCATGGAGGAGTCGGGCCGCGCCCATCTCTTCCGGATCCCCGCGGCGGGGCGGGAACCGGTCCCGCTGGCATCATTCCAGGTCGGATACCCCGAGACCCCCTTCGTGCCGGACCTCGCCTCCTCCGGCTTCGACGGCACGAAACGGCTCCTCTTCCCGCACCGCTCCCTCACGGCGCCGCTCGCCTACGACCTGCAAGGGAGGCCCCTCATGGCGTCCGACCCCGAGAACGATCTCTCGGCGAAGGGGCTGAAGGAGCCGCGCGGTTTCTGCGCCACGCCCGAGGCGCTCTACGTGCTCGACTCCTACCCTTCCTCCGTGATTCGGATCGCCAGACCATGAGCAACGGAGGGAGTACGCTGAAGCTCCGATGACGCGCAAGCGGATCACGGTCGTGGCGCCGGTCTACAACGAAGTCGAGGGGATCGGCCATTTCGTCTCGACGCTCTCTCGGGTCCTCGCGCCGCTCCCCTATGACACGACGATTCTGCTGGTGGACGACGGCAGCACCGACGGCACGCGGGAGCGTCTGGACGCGATCCGGAGCGAAGATCCGGACCGTGTCGCCATTCTCCGGCTCTCGAGAAACTTCGGGCATCAGGCCGCCCTGACGGCGGGGATGGACTATGCGCCGGGAGACGCGGTGATCACGATCGACGCCGACATGCAACACCCCCCGGAGCTCATCCCGGAGATCCTGACACGCTGGGAAGAGGGCGCCGAGATCGTCCAGACGATCCGCAAGTCCACCGCCGAGGCGGGGTGGCTCAAGACCTTCGCCGCCCGGACCTTCTACAGGATCATCAACCGATTCTCCGGAACGCGCATCGAGCCGAACGCCGCCGACTACCGTCTCCTGAGCCGCCGCGTTCTCGAGCTCTTCCGGAAGGATCTGCGCGAGAGAGACCGGTTCCTCCGGGGCCTCGTCTCGTGGGTCGGCTTCCGCGTCTCCCTCGTGCGATTCGACGCGCCGCCGCGGTTTGCGGGACAGACCAAGTACTCCTTCGGGAAGATGACGAACCTGGCGCGCGCCGGGCTCGTCTCCTTCTCCCGGGTCCCCCTGAAGATCGCGGTCGTCCTCGGACTCGCGTTGAGCGCCCTGAGCGGTCTCTACGGCCTCTACGCGGTCGTGGCGTTCCTGTTCTTCCACAGGGCGCTCGTGGCGGGATGGGCCTCGACGATCCTGGTCGGCACGTTCCTCGGCGGCGCCAACCTCCTCTTTCTCGGGATCATCGGCGAGTACATCGCCTCGATGTTCGAGGAGTTGAAGGGCCGCCCCATCTACATCGTCGAGGCCTGGCGCGCGCCGTCGGGAGAAGAGCCGGCCGGCGCACGGGCGGCGGACTCTTCCTCGAAATGAGCTGTGCTACCTTAGCCGCGCCGTGACGTCATCGCCTGCGGCGCGCCGCTTCCGGCCTCTGGTCGCGTGTGTGCTCGCGCTGCTCCTGGCCGGCGCGGCGGAGGCGGTGATCCGCTCCGGCGGCTCCTTCTGGTTGAGCCTCGCGCTCCTCATCGCCGCCGCGGCGGTGTTCGCGCCGGGGGCCTTCCCACCGCCCGCCGCCGCGGGAGAGCCCGTGGCGAGCGGCTCTCAACGGCCCATTGCGTTCGCCCTGTGTCTCACGGCCTCGCTCGCCGCCAGCGGCCTCGGCCTCTGGGCGCTGCGAGGAGAGCGTCAGGCGGTGGCGGGACGCTGGTGGATCGCGAGCGGGATCCTCGTGCTCCTCGCGGCGGTCCTCGCGGGCCGGCGCTTCGACATTCCCGCGCGGTGGGGCCGGGCGTGTTTCCCGGCGACGCGGGCGGGCCGCTTCGCCGCGATCGCCGCCATCGTCGTCATCCTCGGCGTCGCCGCGGCCACGCGGCTCGTGGACCTGGCGCACGTGCCCTACGGCATCAACCCGGACGAGGGGGACCGGGCCGCCCCCGCGATGGCGATCGTCCGAGGTCTCAACCCCGTCGGGCTCTTCGGGTTCGGCTGGTACCACATCAGCATGGTGTATTTCCGACTGCTCGCCGCCGTGATGGCCGTCTCGGGCCTCAACGTCGGCGGCGCGCGCGTCTTCGGAGCGCTGTGCGGCTTCGCGACGGTCGCCCTGGTCACCGCGTTCGGAATCAGGCATTTCGGCTGGCGCGCGGGCCTCCTGTCGGGGGGATTGCTCTCCACGATGGGCGTCGCGATCCAGTTCTCGCGCATCACGACCGAGGCCCAACCCACCCAGACATTGTGGGCGATCAGCGCCGCGGCGTTCCTCGAGGCCGCTCGCCGGGGCCGCGCGTGGGCCTGGGCCGTGGCGGGCCTGGCCGGGGGCCTCTCGATCTACTTCTACCCGACCGGGCGGCTCTGGTGCCTCATCGCGCTCCCGTTCGGCCTCTGGCTGCTCCTGAAGGGCCCGCGGGGCGCGCGCGCCCGCACGGCCGGCGGTCTCGCGATCGCGGCGCTGGCGTCGCTTCTCGCCGTCGCCCCGTTTCTCCTGGTCTTCCTGCGGGTTCCGGGGGAGCTGACCCTGCGCGCCAGGGAGACGACGATCTTCCTCAGGGACAACACGCGCCGGCTCCAATACGTGCGGCCGGAATGGAGCACCGGGCGCCTGCTCGCCGCGCAGCTCGAGCACAGCCTCGGCATCTTCAACCGCTACGCGGACCAGAATCTGACGTGGCCGACGGACCAGCCGATCTTCCCGCCGGCGCTCGCCGCACTCACGCTGCTGGGGCTCTTCGCGGCGATGGCGAAGGCCGGCGACGCCCGTCTCCTCCTCCTCGCGCTGTGGTTCTGGATCGGGTTCGTCGGCGTGATGGTGACGGTCGAAACACCGAACCTGCACCGCATGGCGACCGCGATCCCTGTCCTCGGCCTCTGCGCGGGGCTCGTCCTGGACGAGACGGCGCGGCGCATCGGCGGCGCCCTGGCCCCGGAGGGAGCGAGGACCCCGGCCCGTTTCGTCGGTCCGGCGCTCGCCGGCGCCGTCGCTCTGCTCCTCGCCGCCGGAGACCTTCGCTTCTACTTCGGTCCCTACGCGTCGTCGGACCGCTGGGCCTGGACCCGCGTCGAGGGGGAGACCGTCGCCGCCGAAGGCGCGCAGGGGTGGGCGATCACGCTCGCAGGGGACGCCCACATGGTGAACTCCGGTTGGGTCAAGCTGCTGGCGCCGCGCGCCCGCCGCGCGAGCGTCCAGACGCCGGGCTTCGATCTGCCGCTCGCCATCCCGGCCGACCGCGACCTCTCCTTCCTCCTCTACTCCGGACAGGGCTATTACCTCCCCTACCTCGAGCAGATCTATCCGGGCGGCAGCGCCCGCAAGGCGGTGACTCCGGATCTCCAGCCCGTCGTCACCGTGTACCGCGTCCCCCTCGCGGCGTGGGCGCCGTACCGCGGAGCGCTCGTCACCGCGGACGGGAAGAGCGCCGGACGCGCACCGTCCCTCGGGGAGGCGCCGGCGGGCTGGACCCGATTTCCGGCCCCGATGCGCTGGAGCGCCGCGCTGCGCGTGCCGGGCTCCGGCAACGTCTCCTTCCGCGCCGCCGGGAGCGTGAGCGTGGACGGGATCGAGATCCTCCGGCCCGAGGCCGGACGGCCCTTCGCCGAGACGACCGTGGGCCTGAAGGCCGGCGACCACCGCGTCGTCTTCGAGGGCACCCTGGACGCGCCGGGGCGCCCCGCGGTCTTCGAGTGGAAGGGGGACGCGCCCGGCCCCGGCGACGCCTGGCGCCGGACGCGCGATTCCGAGCTCTGGGCCGTGGACGGTCCCGTGCAAGGGCTCCTCGGCGTCTATTCGGGCTCGACGGGGACAGACCGCAGCCGCCTGGAGGCGACGATCGCCTCGATGTCTCTCAACGAAGAAACCGGCTTCGGCACCGATTGGACCGCGTCGTGGCGAGGGACGCTCCTGGCTCCGGCCGACGGGTATTACCAGTTCGGGTTCCGCACCCACGGAGGCACCGTCGAGATGCACCTCGACGGCACGCCTCTCTGGAGGACACGGGGAGACCAGGAGAAGACCGAGCGCGGCGGCGGGGTGACCCTTCGCAGGGGCCCGCACGAGGTCGCGATTGCCTACCGCGTCGTGCACAGCCCGGGGGGAATCGAGTGGTTCTGGACCCCGCCCGGACAGCCGGAGTCGATCGTGCCTCCCTCCGCCCTGCGCCCCCCGCCGGAGGCGGGCCCCGGTCCCCCTCTGCTGGAGCGGCAGCTCGCCGCGGCGCGGTGGAGCGGCCGGTCTCCCCTGATGTTCGCGCCTTGAGGAGCGCCAGGTGTCGCGGTTTGCTATGATCCTCTGGTTTTGCGTCGCAAGAAACGGCCGGCCCGACACTCTCCGGCCGGAGGCGTGCGGCGCCTGGGGTAACTGATATGAAGCGTTTGAGGTTTCTTCTCCTTCCACTGGCGTGCGTCCTCTCCGTGGTGGCCGCGGGCTGCGGCGGCAAGGCGCCCGAACGCGGCGCGTCGACGAGCGGTCCGAAGGATACGCATGTCACGAAGTTCAAGCTCGGCCACGCCTTTGACAAAGACGGAGAGACGGTCCGCGAGGGGAGATCGTTCCAGAAGGGGGACAAGGTCTGCGTCTCTTTCGCCATCGTGGACGCGCAGCACGGCGCCCAGGCGCGCGCCGTCTGGGTCACGAAGGCTGGCGCGAAGATGGGCGAAGAGACCAAGCCGCTGCCTTCCGGCGACGGCGTCGTCGGTTTCACGGCCGAGACGAAGAACTGGGAGCCGGGGACCTACATGGTCGAGACGTGGGTCGTCGAGTCCGGCGTCCGCGGCGTTCGCTCGCTCGGCAGCGCGGACTTCTCCGTCGTCGAATCGCAAGCGAAGTAAACCTCGGATCCGCCGGACGGCCAGACCCATGCCCGACGCGTTTTCCTAGCGGCTATGGGCGGACAAGTGCGAGTCCGGAACCGGGGAAGATGAACGCGCGCCGGCCGCTTCCGCGCGAGCTCGCGTGAAGGCCGGCCTCCCGACGGCTTCCCGGGGCCTGGTCCGCCTCCTCGTCTTTCTGGCCGGAGTCTGCGCGATCGCCTACGCACAATGGCGCTGGACCGGCCTGCATCTGGCGCAGGGACTCGTCCCCATGCTTCTCGGGATCGCCGCCGTGGCGTTCTCCCGGGCGCCCCTGGACCCGGTCGCCGCGGACGGCGTCCCGCGCCGACCTCCTCCATTCGCCGAGGCGTGTTTTCTCATCGCCGTCGTCGCGGCCGCGGCGTGCGTTCGTTTCATCGGGCTCGATCACATTCCCCCCGGCGGCTTCTTCGACGAGATTCAGAACTACCAGGTAGCCGAGGGCATCCTCAAGGGAGACCGTCCGGTTTTCATCGCGGAGATGACACAGATGCCGGCGCTCTTCTTCTACGTGCTGGCCGGCGCGATCGCGATCGCGGGGAAGGGTCTCGCCACCGTCCGCGGCCTCTCGGCCCTCCTCGGGACGCTGACCGTCCCGGGGTTCTACTTCCTCGCCCGCAGGGCGTTTTCCTGGCCCGTCGCCGCGGCGACCACAATTCTCCTGGCGGGCTCCCGATGGCACGTCACGTTCTCCCGCTTCGGATTGGCGACGATCCTCGGCCCCCTCCTCGAGGTCCTGGCGGTCCTCTGCCTCTGGAAAGCCATGGAGACCCGAAGGCGTGTTTTCTTCCTGCTCTTCGGCGCCGTCGTGGGGGTCGGCCTGCAGGCCTACTACTCGTTCAACGTCTTTCCGGCGGTCCTCGCCGCTGCCGTCACGGCCTTTTCCGCGCGGCAAGGCTGGAAGTCTTTCGGCTCGGAGCTCCGCCCGATCCTGCGAGGCCTGGCCTGGTCGGTTCTGATGGCCGTCATCCTCCTCCTCCCGCTCGCGCGATTCGCCGTGCGTCATCCGAAGGTGTTCTTCGAGCGGTCCAACCGCGTGGCGATCTGGAACCCCGAGCACCATCTGCCCTGGCCCGGCGTTCTCTGGACGAACTCCGCCACGAACCTGCTGATGTTCAACTACCGAGGAGACGCCAACCCGCGGCACAACATTCCCGAAGTGCCGATGCTGAACCCGGCCGAAGGGGCGCTGCTCGTCTTAGGACTCGGCGCGGCGCTCTCGCGGGGATGGAAGTGGCCGCAGGCGACGTGGCTCGTCTGGTTCTTCGCGATGCTCCTTCCGGCGATCCTGACGATCGAGGCGCCGCAGGCCCACCGCGCGCTCGGCGCCGTCCCGGCCGTCTATCTCCTGATCGGCCAGGGCCTGCAGCCGCTCTTCGCCTACGCGACGCACTCCGCCGGCAGGATCCGCCGCGCCGCCGTCGCGGTTGTCCTCTTCGCAGCGAGCCTCGCCGCCACCTCGAGAGACCTGACTCTCTATTTCGGACCCCAGGTCCACACATCGCTCGCGTGGCGGGAGTTCCAGGCTGACCATCACGCCATCGGCCGATTCCTCAAGCCCTTTGGCAACCGGTTCGACATCTTCGTCAGCCCTCTCTATTTCAAATACAACATCGAGAGGTTCTACCTGGGCCCGGATTTCCCGTGTGAACCCTTCCGCCTCTTCGAACACCTCCCGATCTCGCCCGGTCGCATTCACGGGGACCGGGATGGACTCCTCTACGTCCTCGAGCCTTTCCAGGAAGGCCTCTTTCCGCTTTTCCACGATCTCTATCCGCATTCGAGGATGGAGGCGCACCGGGACCCGTACGGTCGGACGATGTTCGTCGAAATCCGGGTCCCTCGAGAGGACCTGGGCAAGCCGCCCGACCCCCGGATCTCCCGGATGGGGTTCCTCGGCGCCTACTGGCAGAACGAGGCCTGGGCCGGGCAGCCGACGATCCTGCGAAGGGAGCCGGCGATCTGGTTTCACAGTCACTGGTACGAGGATCCGCTGCCGCACCCTTTCACCGCCGAGTGGACAGCCTCCCTCCAGATTGACGAGCCCGGAGAGTACGCGTTCGATCTCGCTACGAGCGGGCCGACGGTCCTCTCGCTCGACGGCCAGAAGGTCCTCGACACGGCGATCGACAGCTCGGATCCGCAGCAGGCTACGGTCGCGCTGTCGCGCGGCCGGCACCTGCTCGCCGTCGGCTACTGGGAGAAGAGCTTCCGAGGGACCATCACGCTCGCTTGGCAGCCGCCGCACGGCAAGAGCGAGGTGATTCCGTTGAACGTGCTGACCCCCCTCTCCGTGCCGGAGTACATGCGGCTGCGAAACGGCCTCCCCCGTCCCAGCAAGGGGGAGTGAGGGGCCCGGTTCAGCGAGCGGAAACGGGCAGACGCACGAGCCGGCCCGCCAGATCAGACACGAACACGGCGCCGCCGGGCGCCACGGCGATGCCCATGGGCCTCTCGAGGCTCGCCTGTCCGAGATCCCGGCTCCGGATCGTCTTCAGGAGCGCTCCCTGCGCGGAGTAGTGGCGCACTTCCTTCTCGAGAGGCACGGTGACCCACGGAGTCCCGTCCTTGTCGAGAGCGACCTGCGGTTCCGAGAAGACCTCCCGTCTCCAGCCGGGGACCTTGAAGGTCGTCAGCAGCCGGCCATCCCGGTCGAAGACCTGCATCCGCTCGTTGCCGTTGTCGCAGACGAACACCCTTCCATCGCCCGACACCGCCAGGCCGATCGGATCGAAGAGCTGGCCGGCGCCGGAGCCGCGTCCTCCCCACTCCCGCTCCTTCGCCCCGTCCCCAGAAAAACGGACGATCCTCTGATTCCCCGTGTCGGCCACGAAGACCTCGCCGGCCGGTCCCACGGCGATGCCTCGCGGGGCGTAAAAATCGCTCTTCCACTCCCGCTGGAACTTCCCGGCGGAGTCGAATTCCTGGACCCGGCTGTTCCACGTGTCGGCCACGTACACGTTCCCCTCCGGCCCGACGGCGACCGCGCCGAGTTGATTGAACTCGCCCGGTCCCTTTCCCGGACGGCCCCATGCCAAAACGGGCTTGAGAGACTCGTCGAATTCCTGGATCCGGTTCTGGCCGAAGTCGCAGACGAAGATGCGGCCGGCGCGGTCGATGGCGATCCCGCGCGGCTGGTCGAGCTTCCCGGGAGCCCTCGTCTCCGGAGGAGGCGCGGCGGGAGCGGTCTCGGCCGCCGCGGCCGCGGGAGCCGCCTTCCCCTCCGTTCCCCCGGAAGCCGCTTCCGCCGCGGGCGCCCGCCCCGGCTTCGCGAGCAGGAGGTCCCGCCGCGTCAACCGGCGGGAGGGCTCTCCGGAGAGGACCCGCCCGTCGATGACGGCGGACGACAGGTGGGCCGTGTTGCGAAACACGATCACCTTAGGGTGGTCGTAGACCGTGAAGGATTCGTCCGCGAGCTCGTCGGAGATCTCGATTCCGAAGAGCCCGGGGCGGGAGGCGAACTCGTTCGTCAGGGTGAACCCGAGATCACCGGCGAACAACCGGTAGAAGTACCGCGTCGTCAGCGGAAACTTCTCCGGCGCCCGCGTGACCGAACCGTAGATCCGCTTCGTCTGGAAAACGGCATACTCGGCCGCGGCCAGGTCCCGGCAGATCTCCGACATCTTCCGCGGCGTGTCCGGCTCGTAGTAACCCAGGTTCACCATGGGATAGCGGTCCGGATTGCGGTCCCCGGGCAAGGGGAACGGAAACCCCTCGTCCCAGTGCTGGCTGACGACCTTCGTCCCCGCCGGGACGTTCCTGTAGAACCACTCCGACGCCGTGACCACGGTGTGGGGCCGCGTGTAGATCCGCATGAAGGCCGCCAGCCACGCGAGGGTCGCCACGAGGACGGCGGCGACCGCCAGTTTTCCGATCCGGCTCCGCGAGGCCCAGGCCGCCAGCGCCGCGGCGCCCCAGAGGATCAGCATCGGGTAGATCGGCAGCAGGTACCGCGGGAATTTCACGTCGAACGAGCCGGTGATGGCGAAGAACGGCAGGACCCACGCGAGGAGGAGGACCTCGGCCATCCGCCGCTTCCGGATCGTGTCCACGCAACACCGGAGCGTCCCGGCCACCGCCGCCAGGCCGAGCAGCGGTCCCATCCCCCAGAGGACCATCTGCTCGAGGTCGTAGAGGTACTTCGGGACGCCGATGTACTGGTTCGTGTACGGGAGCATCCCCGCGTGGCGCACCATCCGGCTCTGCTCGAGGATGTCGTTGCGGAAAGCGGGAAAGTCGAGGATCGCGTACGGCTGGCCGACGACGAAGCCGACGCCGATGAAGAGGAGGAGCGCGGCGCCGCGCAGGAGAGCGCGCGACCGCCGCCCCTCGACGGCCCACCGGTAGAGGATGGCGATCCCGATCGCGAGGAAGATGGGGAGGGCGCTGAATTTCGTCGCGACCGCGAGCCCCGCCGCGAGCCCGGCCGCGAGGTAGTGGCGGAACCTCCCCTCTTCGGCGACGCGGACCAGGAAGAAGAGCGCGAGCAGGACGAGGAACGTCAGCGGGACGTCGCTCGTCGCGAAGTGCGAGTTCTGCACGTGAAGCACGGCGGCGGCCATCAGGACGCCGGCCAGCAGGCCGACCCGCCGTCCGTACAGACGGGTCCCGAGCATCGCGAGAAGCAGGGCGGTCAACGCCCCGAGGACCGCCGAGATCTCCCGTCCAACGAAGATGCTGGAATCGTAGCCGCGGAGCGATGCCCGGAAGTTCCCCGCCAGCGAGGTCACGACCTTGATCAGGTACAGCGGGAGGGACCCGTAGGCGAAGAAATGCGGGTTCAACTGCAGCGGAGAAAAGGAGAGCCGGTCGACGGCGAAGCCGATGGCCCGTTCGTCCGGATGGAAGAAATGGTGCTGGTCCCAGTCCACCTTGTAGAGGCGGACGGACACGGCGAAGAGGAACAGAAGCCCCCACCACCAGCGGTTTCTGTTTGTTTCCATCGGTTTCTCCGCGGGAGGGTACCAGAAACGGGATCGCCTTTCGGCGTACCGGAGCCCGTGGCGCCGGACGGCGGAGAAGGCCTTCCGCGAAGAGGCGTCCTCCCTTATACTGAAGAGGTGCCAAGGTGACCGCTTCCGCGTTGCCCGAGTCATCTCCGGCCAAGTTCGCTCGTCGACGGCTGAGAACCTGTTGGAACCCACCAGGAAACGCTTGAAACCCCCGCGACACGCATGCGCCTGACCCTGACAGGCGCGCTGCTTCTTTTCGTTCTCTCCGCCTCCGTCGGCGAAGCCTCGACGCCGGACGTCCAGGCGGCTCCCTCGCCGTCGGCCCGCACGACCCGGGCGGACGGACACGCCCCTCAACACCCGGGCGCCGCGGCGAGCACGGCGCCGGCGCCGCGCCCCCTCCGGGAGCTGCCGGGCAACTCCTTCTCGGCCGCCGTGATCTGGCTCCTCGCGATCTTCGCCGTCGGGATCGTCACGCTCCCTCTCGGCTACGCGCTCTTCCCCTATCTGGACGATCGCGGCGCGGGATTCGCGAAGGTGCTCGGAATCGCGCTCTGCACCTTCCTGTCGGTCCTCCTGGTGCGATACCGCGTGCTCCCGCAGGGGAGCCTCGTGTGCTGGACGAGCCTCCTCCTGGTAGCGGCCGCGAGCACGCTCTGCCTCCTGCTGCGCCGCGAGAGGATGATGGAGTTCTGGCGGAGGCGCCGGCGGACGCTCCTGGCGGGAGAAATCGTCTTCGGCCTCGGGTTCGTTCTCTTCCTCGGCCTGCGCTCCTTCAACCCGGAGATCTACTGGGGCGAAAAGCCGATGGACTTCTCGATCCTGAACATCCTGGTGCGCAGCCGCGCTCTCCCTTCCTCGGATCCCTGGTTCGCGGGAGCGCCCCTGGGCTACTACGTCTTCGGCCAGGAGATGGTGGCCTTCCTGACGCTCCTGACCACGCTGTCCACGCGATTCACCTTCAACCTCGCGATCGGCCTCCTCGGGGGGACGATCGCGCAGGGCGCGTTCACTCTCGCGCGGGACTGGGGCGGACGGCTGCGAGCCGGCCTCGCGGGCGCCGGATTCACCCTGATTCTCGGCAACCTCTCGGGACTGCGGGAATGGCTGATCAACCAGCCCCAGCGGGGAGGCCCGAGACACCTGGACTGGCACTACTTCTGGGCCACCTCCCGGGTCGTGCCCGACACGATCAACGAGTACCCGCTCTGGAGCCTGACGTTCGCGGACCTCCATGCCCACGTTCTGGCTCTCCCTCTCTTCCTCCTCGTCGCGGCGTGCGCGCTCCAGCTCGTTCGGGCGCACGCGGACCCGGCCTCGCGCGCGTCGCGGAGAGTGCTCTGCGCTCTGGTCCTGGCCTTCGCGGCGGCCGCACAGGTCCTCACCAACGCCTGGGACGCTCCGCTCCTGCTGGGGCTCTTCGTCCTCCTCTTCGCGTTGACCGCCCTCGCGGAGTCCCGGCTCGGCCCCGGCGCCTTCCTGCGCTCGGCCGTTTCCTTCGTGGCGGCCGCCGGGGCGGCCTTCGTCCTGGTGCGCCCGCTCTGGGTCCGGGGAGGAGGCGCCCCCGGATTCGGCTGGAACGCCGAGCACGGCGCGCGCGGCGTGGACGTCCTGACCCACTTCGGTTTTTTCTTCTTTCTCTGCCTGGCCTGGTGGGCGGTGACCGAGTCGGCGCGCCTCTCCCGCGAGGGCTCCGGTCCGTGGCCCCGGCGGTTCGCCTTCCTGGTGCCGGCGCTCGTGCTGGCGGCGGGATTCTTCTCCGCGGAGGCCCTCTGCGCCGGCGGCATCCTCCTCTTTCTCTTCGCGATCACGCGGCCGGTCGAGCGGCCGGAGGACCGGCTCGCCTTCGGGTTCCTCGCCACCGCGTTCTTCCTCGTGCTCTTCACGCAGCGGATGTTCATCTACGACCGGATGAACACCTTCTTCAAGCTGTACGCCGAGGCCTGGCCGCTCCTGGCCCTCTCCACGGCCGTCCTCGTCTTCGGCTCCTCCAGCCGCGCGGGCTCCTTCGAGAAGTGGCCGCGGGCCTTCAAGGGAGTGTTCTTCGTCCTGCTGGCCTGCTGCGCCTTCACGACGGTCACCGCGGCCCGGGGCGGCATCTTCGCCGAGGGGAACCCCTCGCGCCCGGAGGGGGGCCCGGGGGCGCCCTCCCTGGACGGGCTGCGGTACCTCGAAAAACTGCGCCCGGGCGAATACGCCGCGGTCGCGTGGATGCGCCGGACGCTCCCGGGGACGCCCGTCGTCCTGGAGGCCCAGGGGGCCTCCTATCAGGAGTTCTCGCGGATCTCGATGCTGACCGGGTTCCCGACGGTCCTCGGCTGGGAACACCACGTCAAGCAGCGCGGGAATCCCGAGACGGAAGTCGTCGCGCGCCGCGAAGCGGTCCAGGACATCTACTCGGGGACGGACGCCGCGAGAGCCGAGCGCTTCCTGCGCCGCTACCACGTCGGCTACGTCTATGTCGGATGGCTCGAGCGGCAGACCTACCCGGCGGCGGGCCTGCGCAAGTTCGAGAACAACCCCGGCCTCTTCCAGGTCGTCTACTCCAACCCGGAAACCCAGGTCTATCGCGTCGTCGGCGGAGATTCCCAGGACGTCATCACCGCCCCGGTCCGCGAAGCGATCGCCGCCCCGCAGGCGCCCGCCCACACCGGCGACGAGCCGGAGGAAAAGCCGGTCATCCGCGACAAGGCCGTGGAGGGACTGGTCCCGTTCGCGGGGATGAAAGAGCCCCGGGGCGCAGCCGTCGACGGCCGCGGCCGGATCTGGGTGTCCGATTTCGGCAACTCGCGGCTGCGCGTTTTCGACCCCCAGGGGGGGACCCTGGGCGGCTGGGGCGGGCGCGGCAGCGGCGTCTTCGGCCTCCGGGAGCCCTGCGCGGTCGCGATCCGGGACGACACGGTCTACATCGCGGACACCTGGAACGGGCGCGTCCAGGCGTTCACGCTCGACGGAACGTGGAAAGCGGCGGCCCGCGACCTCTTCGGCCCGCGTGGCATCACGGTGGCCCCCGACGGCACCGTCTGGGTCAGCGACACCGGCAACAAACGCCTCGTGGCCTACGACGGCGATCTCAAGCTGCTCCGGATCCTGGGCCGTCTGGGCTCGGGCCCCCTCGAGTTCTCGGACCCCGTGGGGATCGCGGCCGGCGGCGACGGCTCCCTCTACGTCGCCGACGCCGGCAACCGGCGGATCCAGGTCCTGGACCCGAGCGGGCATTTCGCGCGGCAGATCCCGATGGACGACTGGAAGATGGGAGTCGAGCCGCAGCTCGACGTGGACGAGGACGGGTCGCTCTACGTGTCCGATCCGCCCCGCAACGCGCTTCTCCAGATGGATCCCTCGGGCGCCCTGAAGAAAACCTTCACCCAGGACGATGCGGGACAGGCCCTTTCCAGGCCCACGGGTGTCGCGATTGACCGAAAGAACCGTTTGCTATACGTGATCAACTCCGGAAACAATAGAGTTTCGAAATTCGAACTCCCAGGAGGAAGACACCCGTGAGCGACTCGGAGACCCAGGCCGAAGCTGCGCCGGCCGGCGCGGCGCCGAAGCCCGTGCCGGCGCGCGCGTCCGGCCGTCTTCCTCTCATCCTGACCGTCCTCGTCCTCGCCCTGTTCACCCGGTTCTACAGGCTGGGCGAACGGCCGCTCCACCACGACGAGTCCATTCACGCCTTCCAGTCCTACACGCTGGCCAAGGAGGGCACCTGGCGGTACGACCCCGCCTACCACGGGCCCTTCCTCTATTACGCCAACGCCCTCATCTACAAAATCGTCGGCCTGCCCCACGTGACCAACATCACGGCGCGCTTCCTGCCCGCCGTGTTCGGTCTCATCCTGATCGGCTTCGCCTGGCCCCTCTCGCGGTGGATCGGCAAGCCGGCCGGGGCCGTCTACGCCGCGCTCGTCCTGATCTCCCCTCACCTGGCCTATTTCTCCCGGTTCATCCGGGAAGACCTCTATTCGCTCGTCTTCACGCTGGGGACGATCCTCGCCTTCCGCTACTTCCTGGAGACGGACCATGCCCGCTGGCTGACGACCGCCGCGGTCCTCTTCGCGTTCGCGGGCGTGACCAAGGAAAACGCCTACATGACCGGCGTGCTGTTCGTCCTCTTCGGCGCCTGGGCCTTCCTCGAGCGTGTCCTGGCCGGCAAGGGCAGCGCCGGAGCCGTCCGGTCCGCGGCGGGCGCGACGATCGGATGGATCCGCCGGCACTTCGTTCCACTCATCACGGCCGGCGTCGTCTTCCTCCTCATCTGGGCGCTGATGTACTCGGCGTTCGGCAAGTACCCGGGCGACTGGCTGGCGATCCCCAAGGCGGTCAAGTACTGGATGGGCCAGCATGCGATCGCCCGCATCCCGGGCCCTTGGTACTACTACTTCCCGCAGCTCTTCTATTACGAGACCGGCATTTTCTTCGCCGCCCTCTTCGCCTTCCGGGTCCGGCGTCGCGACCCGTTCTTCGGCTTTCTCGTGTTCTGGACCATCGGGTCGCTGACGATCTACGGCTGGGCCCGCGAGAAGGTTCCCTGGCTGACGGTTCATCCCCTCCTTCCGCTCACGATCCTCGCCGCGATCGGCCTGGCCGACCTCTGGCAGGACCGCGGCAACAGGCGTTCGCGCCTCGCGCTCGCGATCGCGGGGGTGCTCCTGACCATCAACACGGGGGGAATGCTCCTCGCGTGTTTCCGCTACGGCGCCTACGACCTCGAAAGGGAGCCCCGCCACGCCGAGATGCTCGCCTACGTCCAGACGACCTGGGACCTGACGCGCGCGCTCGAGTCCGTGGAGAAGGCGAAGCTGCGGGTCCCGGCGGGACAGCAGGTCATCACGGTCGCGGGCGAGGCGACGTGGCCGCTGACCTGGTACCTGCGCGACACGTTGACCCGCTGGGTCGGACGCGTCGAAGACGCCTCGACGCCGATTATCGTGGCCGACTGGGACCCCCAGGGCGCCCTCGAGAAGCAGCTCGCGGACCGGTACAACGCCAAGCGCGTGCCGATCCGCGCCTGGTGGTTTCCCGAGAAGACGCAGCCGAGCGGCCCGAACGCCATCGCGCGGCCGACGCTCTCGGATTTCTTTCAGTGGTGGATCTTCCACGAGATCTGGAGCCCGATCGGGTCACAGGACTCCGTCTTCTACGTCCGCAAGGACCTGGACGAGGGGACCGGACCGCTCGCGCCGATCTCGGTCAAGGTGCAGGACACGACGGCGCGCGACTACCCCTCCGACGCCGCGGTCATCCCGGCCGTCCGGGAATGGGGCGGAGCGGGCTCGGGGCAGGGCCAGTTCGCGGAGCCGCGGGGCCTCGCGACCGACGCGCGCGGGAACCTGTACGTCGCGGACACGAAGAACTCCCGCATCCAGGTCTTCGACGGCAACGGCCAGTTCGTGCGGGAATTCGGGAGCAAGGGGCAGGAGAACGGGCAGTTGAACGAGCCGTGCGGCCTGACCGTCGACTCCCGGGGCGAGGTCTGGGTCGCCGACACGTGGAACCACCGGATCGTGCACTTCGGCTCCGACGGAAAGTTCATCGGCTCCTTCCTGGACACCGAGAGGGGCTTCTTCGGGCCCCGCGCCGTCCTCGCCTTCAAGGACGCCATCTACGTGGTCGACACCGGCAACAAGCGGATCGTCCGGTTCGACCGGGAGGGCAACAAGCTCTCCGAGTGGGGCGGCAACGGCATCGGTCCCGGACAGTTCGTCGAGCCGGTGGGCATCGCCGCGGATCCGTCCGGGAACATCTTCGTCTGCGACACTGGAAACCACCGCCTGGAGGTCTTCGACGCCGAGGGAAAATTCGTGCGGCAGTTCCCCGTCTCGGGCTGGAAGGACTTCTACACCGAGCCCTACATCACGATCGACCCGGCCGGCAACGTCTTCGTCACCGACTCGGTGGCGGGCCGCATCGCGCAGTACGACTCCGCGGGGACCTTCAAGCACTCCTGGAAACCGGAGAAGGACACCAAGCAGCCGACCGGCATTGTGCTCGACGCCTTCGGCCGCCTGACCGTCTCGGACCGCGGCACGAGCCGCCTCTTCACCTGGGAGCGTTCCGCGATCGCAAAGTGATTCGGTTCCTCGCTTCGAGGAGCTCAGGATGACGCCCCTCCTTGTCATCCCGAGCCCTTCACCCTCCTTGTCATCCCGAGCCCTTCACCCTCCTTGTCATCCCGAGCCCTTCACCCTCCTTGTCATCCCGAGCCCTTCACCCTCCTTGTCATCCCGAGCGCAGCGAGGGATCTGCTCTCGTTCCTTCATCATGGCCACTCCCCTCCGGACAGGCTCTGCGAGGGATCCCGAATTCCCCCCCGAGCAGATCCCTCGTCGCCTGGCTCCTCGGGATGACATGGGCGGGAGGAGTGCCCGCCCATCGGAATGGCGGCGCCGGGAGGAGCGTCCGCTTACTGGCCGGAGCCCGGTCGCAGCGCGAGAAGTCTCCCAGACGAGTCACCCCAATGACGCAACGCGATAATCCGCAGGGATGCCGCCGGCACTAGCTTCGAAAGACTTTTTCTTCGGTGCCGTCGAGCCAGCGGTCCGCGAGCTCCACGCCCTGCATGAGCGAGTGGTCCTGGTTGCCGACTTCGTACTTCCAGGCGCCGAAACGGCCGCGCGAGAAGATCTGCCGCGGCTCGAGGTAGGCGTGGATCACGTCGAGCGCTTCGTCCCGGTCCACGCTCGGGATCGGATAGGCGTGCCCCGCGTGGATCAGGTACGTGGACTCGACGAGCGGCAGGTCCGAGGGCTCCAGGATCCCCTCCGCCACGAGGCCGTCGAGCACCGCCTTCGCGAAGTCTCCCTTCGGGAGCGGCCGGAACCCCGAGTAGGTCGTCTCGGTCAGGATCGAGCAGTAGCGGGAGGTGTCTCCTCCCGGCACGACGTCGGGCGAGTAGTTGGAGAGGTACGTGATCCGGTAGAACGGGGTCGCGGGGTTGGGGAAATAGATCCAGTTCTTCGGCGAGGGGGAGGGGCGCTTCAGCCCGATCCCGACGGAGAAGAGCCGGTTGAAGAGGAGCCTCTTCGCGGCCTTGCGGACGGTCTCGGGCGCGTGCTTCAGCCGGGAGACGAGGGCATCGAGGGGCAGCGTCGTCAGGAGACGCTCGTAGCCCGCCTTCGAACCGTCGGAGAACTCGATCTCGCGCTTCTCCTCGTCCACGCAGGCGGCGCGCTTGTGGTAGTGGATCCTCTCCTCCCCGATGAAGGGGAGCGTCGCGATCCAGAGCCCGAGCGTGCCCTGGGTGGCCGGGTACCCGAACGTCGCGTTCGGGCCCCAGTCGGTCAACTTCGGGCGCAGGGTCGTGTCGAGGGCCTTCTTCCAGTCCACGACGCTGACCCTCTCGGCGATCCAGTAGAAGCCCATGCGGTTCAAGGGCGTGGACCACACCTTCAGGTTGTAGGGGAACATGAAGTGCTTCGAGACGCCGGCGCCGAACTTCGCCAGCACCCACTCCTCGAAGTTGTGGAAGGCCCGGTCCTTGTCGATCGTCTGCGACTCGATCAGGCCGACGAGGCACTCGAGCATCGCCTCCTCCGGCAGGGAGGAGAGATGGTTCTGGAAAGGGTAGCGGACGTACCGGTCCTCGAACTTGATCCAGCTCTCCCGGTCGATCCGGCGCATCCCGTCCTTGCCGAGGACTTTTTCGAGGAACGCGTTGAAATAGGGGTAGCCCGAGAAGATGATGTGGCCCGAGACGTCCCACGTGTACCCCTTCCCGTCGCGGAAGCTCGTGGCCAGCCCGCCGACCCGGTCCGAGCGCTCGAAGATCTGGAAATCGCTCTCGCCTCGCTCGCGCAGGCGCCAGGCGGCGCCGAGGCCCGTCGGCCCCGCGCCCAGGATGACGGTCCCTCTCATCGCTCCGTCACGACGCGCTTCAACGCGTCCGAGCGCTTGATTTCCTCGCGCAGCTCGAAGAGATATCGCAGGACGCGCGTGATGGTGCCGAGCATCTTCCACGGGCGGTGGATGCTCTGCCCCGCCTCGCGTGGAAAGTGACGCACGACGACCTCCGAGACCTTCCACCCCGCGATCCGGCAGCGCGCGAAGATCTCGTCCCCCACGAAGTTGATCCGGTGGCGGATCTCGAGCTTGCGCGCGACGTCGCTGCGGAAGGCGCGGCAGCCCCCGTTGATGTCATGGAGGGGCGAGCCGATGATCCAGCGGGACAAAGTGTTCAGCCCCTTGGACAGGACGAGGCGAGGCAGCGGGTCGTGCCGCTCCTTCTTCCAGCCGAAGACGACGTCGGCGCCCTCGTCGATCGCCGCCAGGAACCGAGGGGCATCGGCCATCGTGTGCTGGCCGTCCCCGTCCACGACCATGACGACCTCTCCCGGCGTGTTGCGCAGCGCGGTCTCGGTCGCCACGGCATAGCCCTTGTTGCCCTGGTGGTGCACGACGGAGATTCGCGGGTCCTTTTTCGCCAGCTCGTCGGCGATCTGCCCGGTCCTGTCGCGGCTGCCGTCGTTCACGACGAGGACGTGCCAGGTCAGGCCCGGGATCGCCGACAGCGCGGAAACGGCCTCCTCGACCGTCCTGGCGATCAGCTCCTCCTCGTTGTAGGCCAGAAACCCGACGCCGAACCGGGGCCTCTCATCGACCATAAATGATTCCTCCCGCCGTGAGCACCCATCCCACGACAATCAAGAGCAGCCACGGATCGTCGATCAGGAGAGCCCGCGTGGGGTTGCCCCCTCCCCCGTGCCGGTAGACCAGGCGGACGTAACGCGCCACGCCGAGGATGACGAACGGGATCGTCGGGGCGAAGGAGCGGCCGCCATGGCGTTCGAGCGTCGAGGGAATGACGCTGTACACCGCGTACCCCGCCACGACGGTGAGGGCGGAGGTCAAAAACAGGAAGTCGAGCCCCTCGACGCCGTAGGCCGCGAGCACGGAGCGGTGCTCGGCCGAGGAGAGGGTGCCCGCGTTCTGGAGCTCCCACTGCCGCTTGCCGGCGACGAGGCAGAGGGCGAGGAGGTACGCGCACCCCATGAGGAACAGCGAGGCCGGCACGTCCGCGAGCGCCGCCCCCGCGAGCGCCCTCAGAGGAAGCCCCGCGGCCACGATCAGGGCCTCCAGGAAGGGGACGTGCTTCAACCAGAGGGAGTAGGCGATCATCAGCGCCGCGTAGAAGAGGCACCACTCTCCGAACGCGGGCCTCAGGAGAAAGGCGGCGGGAAGGGCGATCGCCAGGAGCGCGACCGCCGCCGCCAGGGCCGCGCCGACTCCGAGCTCCCCCGTCGCGAGCGGCCGCAGCCGCTTGACGGGGTGCGCGCGGTCACGCTCCCGGTCCTTGATGTCGTTGATCAGGTAGATCGCGCTCGACACGGCGCAGAAAACGGCGAAGCCGGCCGCGGCAAGGACCCAGCCCCGTACCTCCGAGAGCGCCAGGCCGAACAGGAAAGGGAGCGGCAGGACCAGGTTCTTGACCCACTGCCCGGGGCGCATCGACAGGAAGATGCCGGAGACCGTGCGCATCGCGGAGAGTCCGCCGCCCGCCGCCGTCTCGCTGGAGGATGTCGCTTCCATTTCGGACATTGTAACCGGGTCGGCCAAGACCGGGCCCGGATCCTCCGGGGCCGGCGCCGGCGGGCCAGCTTACAATCGCGGCGGAGGTCGTCCGGCCGATCTTGCAGCTGCCAGGAACGTTGATCGAGGGGAAGTACGAGATCCTCGGCAAACTCCGCGAGGGCGGCATGGGGACCATCTACCGGGTCCGCCACCGGCTCCTGGACGAGATCCGCGTCGTCAAGGTCCTGAAGCCCCAGGCGCTGTCCAGCGAGGAGATGAAGCGGCGCTTCGTCGAGGAGGCGCGAACGGCGACGCGGTTGAAGCACGCGAACATCGGCACGATCCACGACTTCGCCCTGGACGAGGAGGGGAAGGCCTACCTCGTCATGGAGTTCATCGACGGCATCAACCTCGCCGACCTCCTGAAGCGGCAGGGCTCCCCCGGGATCGCGCTCTCGCTCGAGATCGCCCACCAGACGCTCCTCGCCCTGGGCTACCTGCACCGCAAGAACGTCGTGCACCGGGACATCGCCCCGGACAACCTGATGCTCACCCAGGACGAGGAGGGGAAGCCCCTGGTCAAGCTGATCGACCTCGGCATCGCCAAGGCGCTCGACCGGCCGGGGGAAATGACCACGACGGGAGTCTTCCTGGGGAAGCTCAAGTACGCCTCTCCGGAGCAGTTCGGCTCGCTCCCCGCCGGAGAGAAGCTGGACGGGAGATGCGACCTCTACGCGCTCGGAGTCGTTCTCTACGAGCTCCTGACGGGAGTCCACCCGTTCGTGGGCGAGAGCCCGAGCGAGCTCCTGCGCGCGCACCTCTTCGACGCGCCGCTCGCCTTCTCGCGGACCGACCCGGACGCCAGGATTCCGCCCGAACTGCGGACGGCCGTTCTGAAAGCGCTCGAGAAGAAGAGGGACGACCGTTTCGCATCGGCCGAGGAGTTCGACCGCGAGGTCGTTCTCCTCCAGCAGCGCTTTTCCCTCGCCGCCGACCTGGACGAGACGGGACGGATGATCTCGAATCTCCGCGTGATCGCTCCCCTGGCGGCGGAGCCGACGGTCACGCCGAGCGCCCAGGACCTGCTCGACCGGCAGTTCGTGGCAGCCTCCACTCCCCATCCCTCGCGCGACACGCTGCGCACGGCCGGCGGAGGGACCGCCGGAGCCGGGGACGCGGCGCGCATCTCCTCTCCGGGCACCACTCAGATCGACACGCAGCCTCTGGAGCGACCGCCGAAAAAGAACCGGCTTCTGGCCGGCGCCGTGGCCGCGGTCGTCCTGCTGGCTGCGCTGGCGCTCCTGCGCTTCGTCGTTCTGCCCCGCTCCGCGTCCCGTCCTGCGGCGCCGGCGCCGGCGCCGACGCCGGAGAGGGTCGCCGTGGAAACGGCTCCGCCTCCCCCCACCGCGCCCGCCGCCCGGCCGACCGCCGCCGCGGAGGCGCCGGCGGCTCTTCCCGCGCCCACGGCCGCGGCGCAGGAGCCAAGCCGCCCCGCCGCTCCGGAGGTCTCACCGCGGCACCAGCGCGCAGAGGCGGAACAGGCCCGCTCGCGCGCCGCGGCCGCCCGCCGGCTCGCCGAACGGGCGAGCGCGCCCCGGCGGGCCGCCGCGCTCTTCGACCTCGCCTCGAGCAAGGAGAGGGAAGCGCGCGACCTCTTCGCCGCCGGCGACTTCGCCGGCGCCGCGGCGGCCTTCGGCGCCTGCCGGGACCTGTTCGCGAACGCCGAGGAGTGGACGCGCGTGCATCCGGCCGAGAAGCCGACCCCGGAAAAGATCGCCGCCCTCCCTGCCCCGACGGTCCACACCCAGCCACCCGCGTCGGTCGCTCCACCCACGGTCGCGCCGGCGCCGGCCCGGGCGGCCACGGCCCTTCCGCCGCCCGCGGAGGCGCCGCGCGGCGAGCGCGCCACCGATGAAGACAGGATCCGCGAGACCATCCGAGGCTACGAGAAGGCGCAATCCACGCTCGACGCCGATCTCTATGCCCGCGTCTACCCCGTCGTGGACAAGGCCCTCGTCCGCGCCGCCTTCGCGCAGCTTCGCTCGCAGACGCTCGAGCTCGAGATCCAGAAGATCGAGCTGGCGCCGGGAGGGAGGACGGCCGTCGTGCACGGTCTGGAGAAGCGCGCGGCCGTGCCCCTGGTCGGGAGCGAACAGCATGCCGTCAGCAATCGCGTCATCACCCTGGAGAAGCGCGGCGACAGTTGGGTGATTACCAGACTGAGCGGATAGATTCCAGATTCCAGGGAGCGCCGACCCTCCCAGCTCTGGAATTTGGAATCTGGAATCCGGTCGAGGTCAGAAGCTGTAGTCCAGGCCGACGAGCGGAGAGAACCGGGCCTGGAGGCCCCGGTTGTTCAGGTTGAAGAGCCCGTTGACCGTGACGAGGAGATTCCCCACCGGGTTGATCTTGAAGCCGACCGAGCCGAGGAGGCTGGTCGCGTCCTGCTGCGTCGCGACCAGTTGCCTGAGGGTCGTCGAATGCAGGTCCACCGGGTCCGTGTTCGGGTTCACGTTGTACTGGAAAACCGTGTCCACCTCCCGCAGCACCTGGCTGTTGCGGAGGGTCCGCCCAAGCGCGTCCACGACGAAGGTCAGGCGCGGGCTCAAGGCCCAATCGAACCCGGCCGCGTAGTCGATCTCGTCGGGGATCGTGCCGTTCCGGCTCGACCAGGTGTAGCCGCCGTTGACGTGGGGGGAGAACGTCCCCAGGTGCGCGGACCCGATCAGGAACCCCTTGATCTCCGTGGCTCCCGTGCCGAGCAGGTCGCGCTCCTCGCCGCTCGGGAGTCTCACGTCCAGCCCGAACGCCAGCCCGGCCCGTGCGTCGGAAACCGCCCGGTACTTGGCGCGCAGGACGACGTCCCCCACTCCCGAGGCGCTCCCCGACTGCTGGAACGTCTCGCTGTCCTCGCCGCTGGGAAAGAGGTGGATCCCGACGGTCGAGGAATTGGCGCCCGTCGCGAGCTTGTCGATGGTCGCGTCCGTCCGAGCCTCGATCTGCACTTTGACGACCGGGATCGCCGCCCCGACGTCGAGGCGGTCGGTTACGCCGTAGCTGACCGCGAAGGCCGTGATGTCGGTCTGGATCTTGAGAAAGGTCTTCGTCGTGATGACGTCCCCCTCGACGAACGGGCGCAGGCAGCACCCTGCCGGAGGGATGTCCTGGTGCGTCAGGACGATCGCGACCCCCTCGCTGCGCAGGCCGATGTCGTCGATCCGGTTGAAGGAGAAGTGGCTGAAGTTGACTCCGATCGCGAACTTCCCCTTTCCGATCGTGTCGGCGCGGTCGGCGTAGATCGGGCCGAAGCTGTCGGTCGCGCGCGTGAAGACGCCGAGCGCGGGGTCGAGCCGGTAGGTGAAGCCGCCGGCCGAGGACGCCAGCGGGAACGTCGAAAGCTGGGTCGCCAGCTCGCTGTTCAACTGCTCGAGAGGAACGAGGGACGCGTCTCCGACGAAGTGGTGCGCGTGGCTCGGGAAGGGAGAGCCGGGAGGAGGCTCGGCGAGGGTGATGCCTTGCCGGAAGAAGTCGGTCAGCAAGTCCCTCAAGTTGAAGCTCTGCGCGGCGACCGGGCCGGAAAGGAGAGAGCCGCCGGCCAGGATCAGGACAACGCGGCGAAAAGTCATGCCCCTACCTCACCTTTCTTCGTCGAGGGTCTTCTACCACCTACCACCTACCACCTACCACCTACCACCTACCACCTACCACCTACCACCTACCACCTACCACCTCACCGGGCCCGCCCACGGACCAGGGCGCGGTAGTCCTTCAAGTGGCGCAACGCGGCCGCGGGCCGGCCGAGCCTCTCACAGAGGCTGGCCGCGTTGTAGTGCGCGTCGGCATTTTCCGGGTCGAGCGCAACCGCCGTCTCGTAGGACGCGAGCGCGTCCTTCTCGCGGCCGAGGTCCTCGAGCGCCACGCCCAGGTTGAACGCGGCGGTCGCGTCCCCGGGGCGCGAAGCGAGCGCCTTCCCGTAATGCTCCAGGGCGCCGGGCGCATCTCCCCCCTCGTGCAGCAGCCGGCCGAGGTTGACGTGCGCGTCGGGGTGCGACGGGTCGAGCCCGAGCGCGCTCCGGTAGGCCTCCCGGGCCTCTTCCGGCGCGGCCGCTTCGAGCTCGCACCCCCACTCGTACCACTCCTGGGCCGAGAGCGGCTCGACCGGTTCGCGCGTGGCCTTGCGAAACGCCTTCCGCGCCAGGGGAGCGACCCGGCGCGCGAGATCGGCGATCCCGAAATCGAAGAGGATCTGTCCCGACTCCGGCTGCCAGCGCTCCTCGCCGTTGGTCGCGACGATCCTCTTCCCCTCGACGGTGATCTGGAACCCCGACATCGGGCGTCCCGCCGGCAGCTGCTCCCGCAGCTTCTCCAGGGCCTTGCGCACCCGCCGGGACGGGAGCCGCGCGGCGAAGAGACCCCGGGCCGCCTTGAGGAAGACCACGTCCTGAAAAGAAAAGCGGAAGGCTCCTCCCGGATGTTGATCCGGAGCGATCAGGCCCGACCTCACGGACCGGCGCACCTGCCCCACCGACAAATCCAGGATCTGCGCGACCTCCGCGGTCGTGTACCCCTTCACCGGGAACAGTCTAAGCGTCTTCGGACGGAAAACGTCGCATCACGGTCGGAGGGTCGTGAAACGGGGAGCTATCTCCGGGCCGCCGCTCTCTTCTCGTTGGACGCGCGCGCGGCCCGTTTGGCCGGCTTGCGCTCGGAAGCGGCCGGGGCGCCCGCCGCCTTGCGCGAGGCCGGGACCTGCTTGCCGAGGCTTCGCCGCAGGGCCTCCATCAGGTCGATGACCTCCCCCTTCTCCGGGGGCGGCGCGTTCGAGATCTCCTCGCCCGTCTCGATCTTGCGCTTCAACTGCGCCTGGATCCGCTTCTTGACCTCGTCCTCGTACGCCTCGGGGCGGAAATGATCGGCCGCCCGCTGCTCGATGAGCATCGTGGCGAGCTTCAACTCCGCCTCCGGGACCTTCTCGCGATCCAGGCCGATCTCGGAGATGGGGCGCACCTCGTCGGCGTACAGCAGCTGCTGCATGACGAGCCCCCCGTCCATCGGGCGCAGCATCACGAGATATTGCTTGCCGCGCGCGGCGTACTTGGCCAGGGCCGCGCGTCCGGTCGTCTTCAGCGCCTCGTTTAAGAGCCAGTAGGCCTTGGAGCCCCCCTTGTCCGGCCCGAGGTAGTACGGCCTGTCGTAGAAGACCGGCTCCACCTCGGAGACCGGCACGAACTCGGTCACCTCGACCGTCTGCGTGGATTCCTCCTCGAGGGCCTTCAGCTCCTCGGTGGAGAAGAGGACGTACTGGTCCCTGGCGAACTCGTACCCCTTGCTGATCTCCTCCCGCGGGACGACGACGTTCTCTTCCTTCGGGCAGATGTACTGCTGCTTGACGCGGGAGCCGCATTTGGCGTGGAGCATGTTGAACGAGATCCCCGAGGAGCTGTTGGCCGCCGAGAAGAGCTTGACGGGGATGGACACGAGGCCGAACGAGATGGTCGCGGTGCCGATTGCGCGTGCGCTCATAATGTCAAAGTCTAGCAGGCGCGAGGGTTAAGAGTTGGAGAGAATCTCCGTCAGCCCCTCCGCCAGCTTCGGACCCGTTCCTCCTTCTTCATGTTTGAAGAATACGTACGCCTCGCTCCACGGTTGCGCGAGGAGCCTGGCGGCGCGGTCGCGAAGGTCCGCCTCTCCATAGTCCTGGCGCCGCAGGCGCAGGTACCCCCAACCCGCGGTGGCCACCCACGGAGTGGCCAGCTCCTCGTCTTCCGCGAGGCAGAGCGCGCATCCCCTTCCCCGGAGCGCCTCGTAGACATCGTCCTCGAACCACGACTCGTGGCGGAACTCGAAGGCGCATCGGGAGGCCGGGGGGAGGATTCCCAGGAAATCCGACAGGCGGGGCAGGTCCTTCTTCAGGTTCGGCGGGAGCTGGATGAGCACCGGTCCCATCCGGTCGCCCAGGGTCACCGCGATCTTGAAGAAATAGGCCACGGGGTCCGCCGCGTCCTTGAGCCTCCTGCGGTGGGTGATCTGCTGCGAGGCCTTCAGCGCGAACCGGAAGCCGTCCGGGACCTGCTCGGCCCACCGTGCGAGCACGTCGGACTTCGGCATCCTGTAGAACGTGTTGTTGATCTCGACCGCGGAGAGCCGGGACGCGTAGTAGCGCAGCATCTCCTCGGCCGGCAGGTCCTCCGGGTAGAAGCTCCCCTTCCACTCCTTGTAGCTGTACCCGCTCGTTCCAGTCATTACCCGCATCGCGCGAAAGACTCTAGCAAAGGAGCGTCATCGCTCTTCGCGAACGATCGTGGGCGCCATGACGATCCGCCATTCCTGGCCGTCTCGCACGCGCGGCGAATCCGAGAGAGGCGGGCGGCCGCAAGGGCCGCCCCTACGGCCCACCGAACCGATCGTAGGGGATATCGGGCGGGATTCCCGCCCGCCCGGCGCCGCAGGGGAGGGGCAACGCCCCTCCCGCCCCCGCCGGAACGGCCGCGGCGTCGGGACCGACAAGGGCACGCGTCACGATGTGACCCCCACGACCGCGCCCTCTCAGGACACGCGCGCCGCGAACGCATCCACCTCGTGCATCCACCGGCGCTTCTCCTCCGGAGGAAGGAAGCTCGCCTCGAACGAGTTCTTCGCGAGTTGAACGATCTCTCCGCGCGAGAGATCGAGCGCCTCCCGCGCGGCGCGGTAGTTCTCCACGACGTGCCCGCCGAAATACGCCGGATCGTCGGAGTTGATCGTCACGCAGAGCCCCCGCGCGAGAAGCTCCTTGAGGTTGTGGCCCGCGAGCGAGGGGAAGACGCCGAGCCGGACGTTGGAGAGGGGGCACACCGTCAGCGGGACGCGCCGGGCCGCGAGCTCGTCAACGAGCGCGGGATCCTCGGCACAGCGAACGCCATGGTCGATCCGCAGGACAGCCAGCTTGTCGAGCGCCTCTCGGATGTAAGCCGGCGGCCCCTCCTCGCCGGCGTGCGCGACCGGCAGGAACCCCTCGGCGCGCGCCCGGGCGAAGACCGCTTCGAACTTCGACGGGGGATTGCCCGCCTCGCCGGAGTCGAGCCCGACGCCGCGGATCCAGTCCTTGAACGGGAGCGCCTCGTCGAGCGTCGCCTGCGCCTCCGATTCCGGGAGGTGCCGGAGAAAGCAGAGGATGAGCCCGGACGTGATGCCGAGCCTCGACTCCCCCTCCGCGAGCGCGCCATGGATGCCGCGGACGACGGTCGCGAACGGGATTCCCCGCGCCGTGTGGGTCTGCGGATCGAAGAAGATCTCCGCGTGCCGCACGCCGTCGGCGGCGGCGCGGTCGAGGTAGGCCGCCGTCAGCCCGAAGAAGTCCCTCTCCTCGACGAGGACGCGCGCTCCCCGGTAGTAGATGTCGAGGAAGGACTGGAGGTCGCGGAACCGGTAGGCCCGCCGGACGTCCTCGACCGAATCGAACTGCAGCGGCACGCCGTTCTTCCGCGCGAGGGCGAACATCATCTCCGGCTCGAGCGTCCCCTCGATGTGGAGATGCAGCTCGGCCTTCGGGAGGCCTCGGAGGAAATCGTCCATTCGGTCCCGATCGGGAGGAGCGAAAGGCCCGGTCCGCGCGGAAGGCGAGGCGCCCGGCTACCCCTTCGGCCCCCGGTATTTCCAGCCGCCCGCCTTCTTCATCGCCTCCATCCCTTCCTGGTTCGTCACGAGCGGCGTCGTCTTGAAGGAGCGGAGGTGGCCGATCGATCCGACGGCGAGCGCCAGCGCGGCCGCGGTCGTCGCGTCCGGCGCCTCGTAGATCGCGACGACGTCGTCCTCCCCGAACGCGAAGTAGAACGCCTTGAGCTTGCCGCCGGCCTTTTCGATCAACACGCTGTAGAGCTTCTCGCGATCCTCCGGGGTGTGGCACATCTTTGCCCAGGCTTCGGCGGTGTAGGAACCCTGAACCAGGAAATGCGGCATGGCTTTCTCCTTTCGCGGGAGACTCTACCTCGCTCGCGGCCGCGCGCACCGCGGTTAGACTGAACCCCGAAAGCTCCTTTCGTGGAGGGAACGCCTTGCGCTCGGGCATGATCGACATGGAGAGCAACACGACGCTCGTGCAGTGCTACCCGGCGCACGAGGCGGTCCCCGACGGCCAGGGACCGTTCCCAGCGGTCGTCGTCGTGCACGACCGCTTCGGCCTCGACCCGCACATCCGGGGGGTCGCCAACCGCCTCGCGCACGCCGGCTTCTACGCCCTCGCGCCGAGCCTCTACGCGGTGCCGACGAGCGTCGCGGACGTGGCTCCCGAATTCATGCGCCCGTCGCGGACCATCCACTTCGGGTACGACGACGAAGACCGGGCGGCGGACGCGGCGGACGCGCTCTCCGACGAGCGCGCCGAGGCGGTCCTCGGACAGGCCTTCGGTTACGCGATCAGCCGGGCGAAGGTCCGCGCCCCTTCGGGCGTGGGGATCCTGGGCTTCTCGATGGGCGCGAGGCTCGCGTTCGTCGCCGCCTGCAGGTACCCCGAAGAGGTCCGCGCCTGCGTGGCCTTCTACGGAAAAGGGATCGCCGGCTCACCGAACCTGCCGCACGCCCGCCCGGCGCCGCTCGACCTCGCGGGGAATCTCCGCGCGTCGCTCCTCCTCTTCTACGGAGAGCTCGACACGACGATCCCGCGGCGGGAACGGGACGCGATCCGAGACCGGTTGACGGCGCTCGGAAAAGACTTCCGCATGGAGGTCTACCACGACGCCGGAGGAGACTTCTTCCTCGAGGAGCGCGACAGCTACCGCATCCACGCCTCGAAGCTCTCCTGGGAAGAAACCCTCGCCCTCTTGCGCCGAACCCTCTGAGCGCGGAGCTCAGGCCCCCGGTTCGCGCAGACGCCTGCGGGATCGCGCGAGGGCGGAGCGGACGCGGCGCGGGGCGGTGCCGCCGGGCAGGTCGCGGCGCGCCACGGAGGCTTCGAAGGTCAGGCGCCGGAGGAAGGGGCGCAGCTCCGGGGTCTCGCGGGCGGCGGTTTCGCGCAGGTCCTTCGAGGACTCCGCGGCCTTGCGGGCCCAACGCGCCACGCGCTCGTGGGCCGTGCGGAAGGGGACGCCGCGGCGGACGAGCTCCTCGGCGATGTCGGTCGCGAGGATCGAGGGGTCAAGCGGGGGACGCTCTTCGGCGGGGCGGAGCTTCAAGCCCGACACGGTCTCGGCCATCGCGGCGAGGCAAGCCTCCAGCGTGTCGGCCGAATCGAAGAGGGCCTCCTGCGTTTCCTGCAGGTCGCGGTTGTAGGAGAGGGGCAGGCCCTTGAGGACGAGGAGCGTGCCCATCAGGTTCCCGGCCACGCGGCCCGTCTTCCCGCGCGCGAGCTCGAGGCCGTCGGGGTTCTTCTTCTGCGGCATCATCGAGGAGCCGGTCGTCGTCGCCTCCGAGAGAGTCAGGAGGCGGTACTCGTCGCCGGTCCACAGGGTCAGGTCTTCCGCGAGGCGCGAGAGGTGGGTCATGGCGAGAGCGGCGGCGGCCTCGAACTCGACGGCGAAATCGCGGTCGGAGACGGCGTCGAGGCTGTTGGCCGTGATCTCCGGCAGCCCGAGATCGCGCGCGACCCGGACGCGGTCGAGCGGCAGCGTCGTCCCGGCGCAGGCGCCGGAGCCGAGCGGCGAGACGGCCGCGCGGCGGCGGCAGTCGCCAAGGCGGTCGCGGTCGCGCAAGAGCGTCTCGACGAAGGCGTGGAAGGCGTGCGCGAGGAGGACCGGCTGCGCGGGGCGCGTGTGCGTCCGGGCGGCCACGACGACCCCGTCGCGGAGGAGTGCGTCCGCGCGGTCGAGCAGCGCCAGCCCGAGGCGCCTCAACCCACGATCCGCCCGCGCGATCGCCCCGAGCGTCCAGAGGCGCAGGTCGAGCGCCACCTGGTCGTTGCGGGAGCGGCCGGCGTGGACGCGCCGGCCCGCCTCGCCGGCGAGCTCGATCAAGCGCCGCTCGATATTCAAGTGAATGTCCTCGTCCCTGTCCTCGAAGCGGAAGCGCCCCTGCGTGATCTCCTTCTCGATCGTCGTCAATCCCCTCTGGATCCGCGCGAGCGCGCCGGCCGTGAGGAGTCCGGCCCGCGCGAGGCCGCGGGCGTGGGCGCGCGTCCCGGCGATGTCCTCCGCGGCGAGGCGCCGGTCGAAGGGGTGCGAGACGGAGAGCCTCGACAGCGCCTCGCCGGTCGCCCCGCCGAAGCCCGCGCCCCAGAGGGCCCGCCCGCGCCCGCGGCCTTTCACGAGAAGTACTTCTCGATCGTCCGCGCGTAGATGCCCGGCGCCGCGAGCAGCGCCTCGATCGCGATGGACTCGTCGGCGCGGTGCGACTGCGCGGGGCTGCCGGGCCCGAAGACGATGGCCGGCTTCCCGCCGACGTGGGCGAGGTCGCTCACGCTCGGGAAACCCGTGACCCCGGCCGCCCCGGTCGCGGCGAGAGCGGCGCGCGCGATGCGGGAAGCCGGGTCTCCGGAGACGGGCGCGAGGCGCGCCGAGAGGACCGCGACCTCGGAGGACACGGCGGCGCGCACGGCCGCGATCATCGCGTCGTTGTCGAAGCCGCCGATCGTCCGCGCGTCCACCGTCAGCTCGCAGCGGTCCGGAACGACGTTCGATTTGATTCCGCCGGCGATCATCGTGACGGCCGCCGTCGGCTTTCCGAGCCAGGGGTCCTCGACGGGAAACTCCAGGCCCTCGATCGCGAGGGCGTCCCGGGCGGCGCGGGAGATCGCGTTGTCCGAGAGGTGCGGCCGCGCCGCGTGCCCCGCGCGCCCGCGCGCCGTCAGCTTCAGCTTCACGAGCCCCTTCTGGGAGACCGCGACGGCGAAGCCGTTGGGCTCGCCGATGATCGCCGCGTCGAACTCGAGGTCCGGCGCGAGCTTCTCCAGCCCCTCGCCCCCGGTCTCCTCGTCGCAGGTGGCCGCGAAGAGAAGACGGCCCCGGCCCGGGAGCGGCGCGGCCAGGAAGGCCTCGAGCATCGCGGCCACCGACGCCTTCGCGTCGTTCGCGCCGAGGCCGATGAGGCGCTCCCCTTCCACGCGCGGCGTCCAGGGATCGGCGGACCATCCCTCGACCGGCGGCACCGTGTCGAGATGGGAGTTGACGAGCAGGCACTGTTCTCCCTCGCCGCGCGACGCCGTCACGTTGCGCCCGCGCCGCTCGGCCGGGACCCCCGCGTCCTCGCAGATCCGGGCGATGCGGTCGGCGAGCGGGCCCTCCTGCCCGGAGACGCTCGGAATCGCGACGAACTCCGCCAGGCGCTGGACGATCCCGACGGCGCGGGCGGTCGCGCCGGGGCTCACGCGCCGACCACCATCGTGCCGCTGCCGCGGTCGCCGAAGATCTCCGACAGGAGGGCGTTTCTCTGGTTGCCGTTGACGACGTGGACGGCGCCCACGCCCGACTCCGCGACCCGCGAGATCTCCTCGAGCTTGGCCACCATTCCGCCCGTCACGGCCGGGTTCCTGGCGAGCCGGCGCGCCTCGGTCGCCGTCAGGCGCGAGACGAGGCTCCCGGGCTCGCCGGGCCTGGCGAGCACGCCCGGCACGTCGGAGAGAAGGATCAGCTTCTCCGCGGCGAGCTCGATGGCGAGCGCCGACGCGATCGCGTCCGCGTTGACGTTGAAGACCCGGCCCTCCTCGTCCGCGGCGAGCGGAGAGACGACCGGCAGGTATCCGGCGTCGAGGAGCGTCGTCAGCAGGCGCGGGTCCACGTCCACGACGTCCCCCACGTTGCCGAAGTCCACGGTCTCCCGCTTGCCCGTTTCGCGGTTGATCATCCGCTTCTTCGAGCGGCGGCGGGCGAGCACGACGTTCCCGTCGATGCCGGAGACGCCGACGGCATGGACCCCGTGGGCGCGCAGCGCCGAGAGAATCTCGACGGAGATCTTGCCGGCGAAGACCATCTTGACGACCTCGAGCGTGTCGTCGTCGGTGACGCGGCGGCCATTGACGAGCCGCGTCTCCATCCCGAGCCGCTCCGCGAGCCGCGTCGCCTGCGCGCCGCCGCCGTGGACCGCGGTCACGCGGATCCCGACCTGGTGAAGCAGCGCGATCTCTTCCGCCAGCGAGTTCAGGTTCCCCGGGTCCTCCGTCACCTTTCCCGAGACCTTGACGACGAACGTCTTCCCCTTGAACCGGCGGATGTAGGGGAGCGCCTCGCGGAGGATCTCCGCGTCGATCGTGGGGCGAGGCGCAGAGGGTTTCCTGGGCGTCATCGCATCTCAGTCCCTGTCATCCCAATCCTCTCGCTCCTCCCTGTCATCCCAATCCTCTCGCTCCTCCCTGTCATCCCAATCTCCTCGCCTTTCTTGTCATCCCGAGCCCCTCGCCCTCCCCTGTCATCCCGAGCGCAGCGAGGGATCTGCCCTCGTTCCTTCATCCCCGCCACCGCCTCGGGACGCGAGTCCGCGCCGACTGACGCGAGTAGATCCCTCGCGGAGCCTGTCCCGAGCGGACGCGGCTCTTCGAAGCGACCGGAGCAGATCCCTCGCGGAGCCTGTCCCGAGCGGACGCGGCTCTTCGAAGCGACGGGAGTAGATCCCTCGCTGCGCTCGGGATGACAGGGGAGGGCGAGGGGCTCGGGATGACAACAGAGGGCGAGGCGCTCGGAATGACAAGCGGAGCGGAGGGGCTCCTCGGAATGACAGGGGCTCAGAAATTCTCCTTCGCGAGCCATTCCAGGATCGCCCGCTGGGCATGGAGGCGATTCTCCGCCTCGTCCAGCACGGCGGAGCGGGGACCGTCGAGGACTTCGTCGTCCACGACGACGTTGCGTCGGACGGGGAGGCAGTGCATGAAGAAGGCGTTCCTCCCGCGCGCCATCCTCGCCTCGGTCACGCGCCACTCCTTCAATCTCCTCCGGCGGGCCGCCTCCGCCTCCGGCTCTCCGTAGTCCAGGAGAGATCCCCAGGACTTCGCATACACCGCCTCGACGCCGTTGTAGGCCGCGTCCCGGTCCTCCGTCACCCGCAGCGAACCTCCGGATTCGCGCGCGTTCTCCTCGGCCTCGCGGAGGACCTCGGGATCGAGGCCGTATCCCTCGGGGCGCGCCAGGACCAGGTCCGCGCCCAGGCGCGCCGCCGACAGCAGGAAGGAGTTCGGCACGGCCATCGGAAGGGCCTTCGGGTGGTAGGCCCAGGTCAGGAGGACCCGCCGACCGTGGGTCAGGCCGAGCCTCTGCTGGAGCGTCATCGCGTCGGCCATCGCCTGGCACGGATGGGAGAGGGTCGATTCGAGATTGACGACCGGCACTCCCGAATGCTCGGCGAACGCGAGGAGCACCGGCTCGGCGCGGTCCTTCGCGTAGTCGTTGCCCGGCGGGAAGGCGCGCACGCCCAGCATGTCGCAGTAGCGTCCCAGGACCCCGGCGCCTTCGCGGACGTGCTCGGCGGCGGCGCCGTCCATGACGGTCCCGTCCTCGTATTCCATCGCCCAGGCTTCGCCGCCGACCGAGAGGGTGACGGGCGTGCCGCCGAGGCTCGAGACCGCCACCTCCATCGAGACCCGTGTCCGCAGGGAGGGATTGAAGAAGACGAGGCCGACGTGCCGCCCCTCGAGCGCGCGGCTCGAAGCGCCCGCGCGGAATTCTCCCCCCCGCGACAGGAGCGCCTCGAACCGCTCCCGCGAAAGCCCCTGCGTCGTCAGAAAGTGCTTCAGAGGATCTCCCGCGCCGCGTCGAGGAAGCGGCCGATCTCCTCCGACGTGAGAACGAGGGGAGGAAGGAGACGGAGCACGTCGGGAAGATCGCTCCCTCCGACGAGGAACCCGCGCTCCCGCAGCGCGTCGCGCACGGGCTTGCCCGGCCTGTCGAGCGCCACGCCCAGGAGAAACCCCTCGCCCCGCACCTCGCGGACTCCGGGGAGCTCCGCGAGTCCCTGCTTCAAGCGCCGCGATCCCTCGCGGACGTTGCCGAGGAGGCCCTCCTCCAGGATGACCCGCGCCGTCGCCTCGGCCGCCGCGCAGGCCAGGGGGCCTCCGCCGAACGTCGTGCCGTATTCCTCGGGCTTGACGGTCGCCGCGATCTCCTCGGAAACGAGGACCGCTCCCATCGGGAACCCGCTCGCGATCCCCTTGGCGAGCGCGACGAGATCCGGCACGACCCCGTGGCGCCCGGCGAAGAAGAACGTGCCGGTCCGCCCGAAGCCGGTCTGCACCTCGTCGTAGATGAGCTTCACCCCGCGCTCGTCGCAGAGCGTGCGCAGCCCCTGGAAGTACGACGCGGGCGCCGTGAGGACTCCCGCCAGGCTCTGGATCGGCTCGACGAGGACCGCCGCGACGTCCTCGTCCAGGGCCGCCTCCGCCGCCGCGAGGTCGCCGAACGGCGCGAAGCGGTGGCCCGGCACGTTGGGCCTGGCGAGCTCCCGGTACTTTGCGAGCCCCGCGGCCGAGATCGCGTCCGCCGTCCGGCCGTGGAAGCCGCCGCCGAAGGAGAGGACGTCGGAGCGCCCGGTCGCCCGGCGCGCGAGCCGCATGGCGTTCTCGTTCGCCTCCGTCCCCGAATTGACGAAGAAGACCTTCGAGAGCGGCGCCGGCGCCTGCGCCGCGATGGCCTCGGCCGCGCGGGCCCGCACCGGCAGCGCCACGACGTTCGAATAGAAGAGGAGCTTGCCCGCCTGCTCCCGGATCGCGCGGACGATCTCCGGATGGCAGTGCCCCGTCGCGGCGACCGCGTGCCCGCCGTAGAGGTCGAGGTAGCTCCTGCCGGCGGCGTCCCAGACCGTCGAGCCTTCCCCCCTGACCAGCTCCACCGGCCAGCGCGCGTAGGTCGGAAGCTCCGCCGGCGAGAGCGAGAGCGCGCTCATGGGAAGACGCCGGCCCTCTTGAGCCCCGCGGTCTCGGGCAGGTCGAACAGGATGTTCATGGTCTGGATCGCCTGGCCGGCCGCCCCCTTGACGAGATTGTCGATCGCGATGAAGACCAGCGCGACGGATCCCCGCAGCGCCAGGCCGATGTCCGCGAAGTTCGTGCCCTTGACGGCGGCGACGTCGGGAGAACCTTCGACGAGCCGGATGAAGAACTCCGAGTCGTAGGCTTCGTGGAAGAGGTCCTCGAGCGCCGCCCGGTCCATCGGGCGCGCGAGCGGCACCATGGCCGTCGCGAAGATCCCGCGCACGAGGGGCGCCGAGTGCGTCTGGAACACGATCCGCCCGGCGGCGGGCTTCCCGATCGCGGAGAGCGATTCCTCGATCTCCGGAACGTGGCGGTGGCCGTCGATGCCGTACGCGAAGAACCCGGAGGCCCGCCGGGGATGGTGGGTCGTCGGAGACGGGGTCACGCCGGCGCCGGAGGATCCGGTGATGGCGAAGACCGAGACGGTGCCGGTCTCCGCGACGAGCCCTTCCTTCCAGAGGGGCGCCAGAGCGAGGATCGAGGCCGTGGCGAAGCAGCCGGGGGAAGCCACGGCCCGCGCGGACGCGATCTCCGCGCGGAAGAGCTCCGGCAGCCCGTACGCGAACTCGCCGCGCCGCGCGAACGAGGGGGGTGGGGGCCCGTAGAACTTTTCGAAGGAGGCGGGATCCTTCAGCCGGAAGTCCGCCGAGAGGTCCACGACGGGGATGCCCATGTCCAGAAGCGCCGGCGCGATCTCCGCCGCGTAGCCGCCGCCGCCCGCGAGGAACGCGACGTCCGGCTCGCTGGAGCCCCGCGGGAGCTCGGAAGTGAAGACCAGGTCGGTCAGGCGCGAAAGGTGCGTGTGGACGCTCGACACCGGGTGCCCCGCCTGCGAGCGGGAGATCACGGCGACCGGTTCCGCCTTCGGGTGGTCCAGCAGGAGGCGCAGGAGCTCGCCCCCCGCGTAGCCGCTTCCCCCGAAGATCGCCGCCTTAATGGCCATGGCTCCCCCTCACTTGCGGATCTCCTCGTAGACGATGCCGAAGAGGGCGCGCCCGTCGGTCATCGCGTTGGCGGCCGGCAGCTTCATCTCCTGGCTGATGTACTCCGTGCCGGTCTGGTTGTCCGTCACCGGACCCGACATGACGGTGATCGGAATGTGCCACTGTTCCATGAGCTTCTGCGCACCCCAGGCGGCCACGAGGTCGTTGGCGCACATGACGACGGCCCGGGTCGCGCGCACGAGGTCGGGGTGGGAAAAGAAGGTCCCCACGCGGTAGTCGCCGAGGATCCCGTCCCCCAGCTCGACGACGATGACGTCCGGGTTCTTCGCCCCGAGGTCCGCCAGGATCGCCCGCGCGTAGGGGGCGAGGTCCTTGACGTGCGCGGTCGACGGCAGCCCGCAGTCGAGAAACGACAGCGTGGCGAAGGCGCCGTGGTCCTCCATGTCGAGCGTGTCCTTCAGGCACGCGACGCCGGAGAGCTTGGCCGCGGCGACCTTCAGACCCGCGTTGGCGAAGCGCTTGACGATCTCGGAGGCGGCGGCCGTCTTGCCCGCGCTCATGCAGGTGCCCGCCACGACGATGAGAGGCGGGCCGTCCGGGAGCGCATCCCGGGGGGGCAGCGCGTTCTTCGAGATGTTGGCGGGCTTCCCGTCGAGGAGCACGGCCCCGAGGACCTCCACCTCGAGCGGCGACCCCACGTCCGGGTTGCGGCCGACGCAGATGCCGAGCACGCCTCCCAGGTTCAGGACGTGGATCGTGTCGCCGACGTGCAGGGACTCGGGCACGACGCCGACGAAGCCCTTGAGCGCGCGCCGGAAGCCGAGCGTGCCGGCGATGACGTCCCCCCGGTTGATCTTGGCCATGCGTCCGCTCGTCAGCTCCAGCCGGTCGTACACGCTCTTCTCCATGAGCGCTCGGACGGCGATGACGTTGCCTTCCCTGGCCTCGATGTGCGGGGAGATTTCGACTTCCCGCGGAAGCTCGAGGCGGGCGGTCGAGGAGGCGATCTTGTCCAGCGTGATCGTCATCGGGCCCCCCCTGCCTTTGGCCTCGGCCCGGCCATCCTCCAGAGCCTGCCCGGCAGGGCGAGGGTCTTGCCGACCCCCTTCGCCTCCGCCGGCGAGAGGTACGCGTTCGACTCTCCGTAGCGTACGAGGGAGGGGCGAAGGAGGGAGTGGGGGCTGCGCACGCCGACGACCTCGAAGCGCCCGGGCAGAAAGCGCAGCTTCGCCTCCCCCGTCACGCGAGCCTGCGTCGCGCGCAGGTAGGCGTCGGCGTCGGAGAGCGCGGGCTCGAACGCGAGCCCCTCGTGCAGCAGCCGGCCGTAGGTCTCCGCCACGAGCGCCTTCAACTGCCGTTGTTCCTTCGTCATCACGAGCTTCTCCAGTTCCGCGTGGGCCGCGATCAGCGCGAGCGCCGCGGGCGCCTCGAAGACGATGCGGCCCTTGGACCCCAGAATCGTATCGCCCAGATGGACGGCGCGTCCCGCCGAGTAGCGCCGCCCCAGGGCGTTCAACCTCTCGACGAGCTCGATCCCGCCGAGCCGCCGGCCGCCCAGGGAGACGGGGCGGCCCGCGCGGAAGCCGACGACCGCGAGAAGCGGCTTTCGGGGCGCTCCGGCCAGGGTGCTGCCCGGATAGAGCGACTCGGGAGGAAGCTCCCACGGGTCGTGCGTCTCGCCGCCGCCGATCGTCGTGCCCCAGAGCCCCTCGTTGATCGAGTAGCGGGACGTTTTCGGAGGGATCCGGACGCCGCGGGCGGCGCAGTAGGCAGTCTCCTCTTCGCGCGAGATTCCGGAGTCGCGCACGGGCGCCCGCACCTCGATCCCCGGCGCGAGGACGCGCAGGCCGGCGTCGAAGCGGAACTGGTCGTTGCCGGCGGCCGTCGATCCGTGCGCGATCGCGCGGGCCCCGATCCGCCGCGCATGGCGCGCCGCCGCCGCGACCTGCACGGCCCTCTCGGCGGCCACGGAGAGAGGATAGACGCCGCCGCGCAGGACGTTTCCGAAGATGAGCGGCAGCGCGTAGCGCTTGAAGACCTCCGCCCGGCCGTCGAAGAAGACGTGCCGCTCGACTCCCGCGGCCTTCGCGCGCGCGACGATCGTCCGCCTCTCCCGCGGCGAGAAGCCTCCTGTGTCCACGGTGACCGCGTGGACCCGGTACCCCTCCTCGCGCAGGAGGAGCGCGCAGTAGGTGGTGTCGAGACCACCGGAAAAAGCGAGGCACACGGCCGGCATGCGGCGTTTCATGGTGCGGCGGTTTGGGGGAGTGTTTACGGGATCAACGCGCCGCCGCCATGGAGGTCTTCCTCCTGGCGGTGGAAGCGCGTCGCGCGATCCTCGCGGGCGAGGCGTTCCGCGGGTCGGGAATCGCGGCCGTCATGGAATCGATAACTTGGGGCAACCCGACCTCCATGTCAAGGGCTTTTTCCGGACTCGGGACTCGGGACTCGGGACTCGAGGAGCGAGGAAGCGGAGTCTCGACCCTCTCTCCGTCCCGTCAGGCCGGCGAGGCGGCGCAGGCGCGCGGCGCGCGCGGCGGTGAAGCCGGAGGCGGAGGCCCGCCATGACCAGTTGCCCGCCGCCACGGCCGGGGTGTTCATGCGGGCCTCGCTCCCGAGGCCGAGGACGTCCTGGAGCGGGACGACCGCCGTCGTCGCGACCGACTCGTACGCGGCGCGGATCAGGTCCCACGCGATCTCGCTCCCGTCGCCGCCCAGGTAATCGAGCGCCCGGCGGCTCTCCTCTTCGGAGAGGGATGCGAACCAGCCGCGCGCCGTGTCGTTGTCGTGCGTGCCCGTGTAGACGACGGCGTTGGGAACGTGCCGGTGCGGGAGATGCTCGCTGTCGTCCCCGGAGAAGCCGAACTGGAGGATCACCATCCCGGGAATGCCGAGCGCCGAGAGGAGTTCCCGCACGTCGTCGGTGATCACCCCGAGGTCCTCGGCGACGAGAGAGACCTGCCCGAGGGCCCGGCGCGCCGCTTCGAAGAGCTTCAACCCCGGGGCCGGGATCCAGCGGCCTTCGATCGCGGAGGCGGCCGCGGCCGGGACACTCCAGCCGGCGGCGAATCCACGGAAGTGGTCGATGCGAACCGCGTCGGCCAGCAGGAGCGCCTGGCGCAGGCGCGCGATCCACCAGGAGAACCCGTCCCGCTCCATCGCGTCCCAGCGGTAGAGCGGATAGCCCCAGAGCTGGCCCGTCTCGGAAAACGCGTCCGGCGGCACGCCGGCGACGAGCTCCGGCATCCCGGCGTCATCGAGGAGGAACAGGTCCTGCCTCGCCCAGACGTCCGCGCTGTCGTGGGCGACGTAGATCGGCAGGTCGCCGAGGATCGCGATGCCGCGGCGGTTCGCTTCGGACTTCACGCGCCCCCACTGCCGGAAGAAAACCCACTGCACGAACTCCTGGTAGGCGATCTCCCCGGACAGGTCCCGTCGCGCGGCGGCGAGAGCGTCCGGGACGCGCCGCCGCAGCTCCTCAGGCCAGGAGATCCACCCGGCCGGACTCTTCTCTTTCAACGCCGCGAAGAGGGACCAGTCCGGCAGCCACCCGGTCCGCCCGGGCGCGCCGCGGAAGGCCTCGAGCTCTTCGAGCACTCGAGCCGAGGCGCGCGAGTTCTCCCAGGACGATCGCAGGATCTTCTCCTTCCAGGCGGCCGCCCGGCCGTAGTCCACGCGCTCGGGCGCGAAACTCGGAGGGTCCTCGAGCGCGGCCGCCGGGAGAAGCCCCTCCTCGTGAAGGCGCTCGGGAGAGATCAGGAGCGGGTTGCCGGCGAACGCCGAGGAGGCGCCGTAGGGCGATTCGTGCGGCGCGGGGTGGAGCGGCAGCACCTGCCACACCCCCTGCCCCGCCGACCGCGCCCATTCCAGGAACCGCTCCGCCTCCGGGCCGAAGTCTCCGATCCCGAACGGGCCGGGAAGCGACGTGGGATGGAGCAGGATCCCCGCGACCCGTCTACCCTTCACGAGCGTTCCTCGGCTCTCTCTTCCCGTTCATCGCTTGGACGTCTCGTTGCTCTGTCATCCCTTTGCGCCCTCCCTTGTCATCCGGAGCGTAGCGGAGGATCTGCTCTCTTCCTCTCCGGGGCAGGTCCCTCGTCGTTTCGCTCGCGCCGTCGCCATAGCGGCTTTGTCGCGTCGGCGACCTCGGGATGACAGGGCAAGGCTAGGGCAGGTAGTCCCCCGCGCGAAGGCGCTCGCCTCCCTGGCCGAGCATCGAGAAGCGCCACTCGGCGCCCGGGAGATAGCACCCTTCGAGGTAGTCGATCATCATCCGATCCGCGGAGAAGAGCCGCGAGATGCGCGACGCGCTCTGAATCATCTTCTCGATCCAGGCGATCGGGAGGCCCTGCTCGTTCCGGTCGAAGAAGAGAGGAAGGACCTGCTGCTCGAGAACCTCGTAGAGCGCCGCGGCGGTCTGGTCGTCGGGCAGGTCCTCGGTGGCCGGGCCGATCGCGAAGCCGGTCTCCTCGTAGGGCGCCTCGTCCCACCAGCCGTCGAGGACCGAGAGGTTCAGGACGCCGTTCATCGCGGCCTTCATCCCCGAGGTGCCGCAGGCTTCGCGCGGCCGGATCGGGTTGTTCAGCCAGACGTCGCAGCCCGATACCATGGCCCGGGCGAGTCCCATGTCGTAGTCGGAGAGGAGCACGACGCGGCCGCGAAACCCGGCGCGCCGGGAAAACTGCTCGACCTCGCGCAGGACCTGCTTGCCGGGGTCGTCGTGCGGATGAGCCTTGCCGGCGAAGAGGATCTGAACGGGCCGGCTCTCGAGAATGCGCGCGAGCCGCTCGGGGTCGCGGAAGATCAGGCCCGGCCGCTTGTAGGTCGTGAAGCGCTTGGCGAAGCCGATCGTCATCGCCGCGGGGTCGAGAACGCGCGAGGCCTCCTCGATCTCCTCGGGGGAGGCGCCCTGCTCCCTTCGCAGTTTCGTGAGGTTCCTGCGGGCGATCTCGACGAGCCGCGCCCTGAGCTTCTCGTGGACGCCCCACAGGGCGGCGCGGTCCGCGACGTCAGGATCGTCCACGAGCGGCAGCTTCGCCACCTCCGGGTCGGTCCAGGTCATCCGATGCACGCCGTTGGTGATCGCGCGGATGCGGATGTCCTCGTCCGCGAGCTCCGGCAGCAGCCCGAGCCACAGCCGCCGCGACACCCTGGCATGGAGCTGCGAGACCGCGTTGACGTGGCCGCACAGGCGCAGGGCCAGCACGGCCATCGAAAACGGCTGGGACGGGTTCGGAGGGCCGTCTTGCCCGAGCTTGCGGAACTCCTCCCAGGAGAGCCCGGCGCCCGCCACGTAGGACGACAGGTACTTCTCGACCAGCTCGGGCGGGAAATGGTCGATCCCCGCGGGCACCGGCGTGTGCGTCGTGAACACGTTGGTCGCGGCCGCCCTCTCGCGGGCCTCCGGAAAGGTCAGGCCGCCGAGCGAGACGAGCAGGCGGATCTTCTCCAGGCCGGCGAAGGCGGCGTGCCCCTCGTTGATGTGGCGGATCGTGGGACGCATCGCGAGCAGCTCCAGGGCGCGCAGCCCTCCGATCCCGAGCACGAGCTCCTGGCGGATGCGCGTCTCCTGGTCTCCGCCGTAGAGCCGCGCCGTGATGTCCCGGTCTTCGGGAGCGTTCTCCGGCACGTTGGTGTCGAGCAGCAGCAGCGGCACCCGTCCCACGCGCACGAAGCGGATGAGGACGGACACTTCCCGGTCTCCGACCGTCAACTGGATGACGGGCCGCCCTCCCCCGGGCACGAGCGGCACGGCCATCGGCAGCCGCTCGAGGTCCAGGGGCGGATTGGCTTCGCGCTGCCAGCCGTCCTTGTCGAGGACCTGCCGGAAGTAGTCCTCGCGGTAGAAGAGACCCACCCCGACGACCGGCAGTCCCCGGTCGCTCGAGGATTTCAGGACGTCGCCGGCGAGGATGCCGAGGCCTCCCGCGTAGATCGGGAGGTGCTCGGTCAGGCCGAATTCCGCCGAGAAATAGGCGATGCGGTATCCGCGCTCCCGAAAGACACGGACCGCGGGATGCCACGACGGGGAGGCGTCTTCCATCGCCGCCTCCGCCTGGACCGCCGACATCTGCGCGAGGAACGCCGGATCGCCGGCCGCCGCCTCGAGCCTCTCGGGCGGGAGCGAGACGAGGAGCGCGACGGGGTTCCCGCCGTTCTCCTCCCAGGCCGCCCGATCGAGCGAGGCGAAGAGGGCGCGCATCGTCGGCCGCCACGTCCAGCGCAGATCCCGCGCGAGCCTCCACAGCGGGTGGAGAGCAGACGGGATTCGGGCAGGCGGAGAGTCGACTACTTGGATCAAGTGTGCTCCGATAATAACCGAAGAAATCCCAATTCCACTGTCACCCCTTCGCTTCGCTCGGGATGATGGGGATCAGGACCTCGAGAAATCCTCGTAGAGGCGCCGGGCGCTGCCGACGGCGGGATCGTTGCTGACGACCCCTTCGAGCCGGCGAAGGAAGTCCTCCTCCAGGCGCCCGCCCGGCGCGCCCTCGGCAAGCTCGATGGCCCGCGCCGCGTACCGCAGGACCTGCCGGGTCTCCAGCCCCGAGGGGTCTTCGAAGAACCACCCGCAGCTGGTGAACATGCTCATCGCGCACCGCTCCATCTCGAAAAGGTCCAGCGCCCTGGCGGTCTCTTCCGCGTCGAGAGGCCGGCCCGCGTGGCGCGCGAGGAAAGCCTCCGCGCCGTCCGCGCCGTCCGCGCCGTCCGCGCCGGAGAGGACGAGCGCGATCGCATCGTCGCGCGCGGCCCAGGGGTCGCGCAGGAGCCGGCGGCCCCGCTCCTCGAACAGAGAGTCGAGCGTCTCGCGGAGAGAGTCGAGCGCTTCTTTCAGAGACGCCCGCCACGCCTGTCTCCAGCCGGGATGCTCGTTCGTCGTGCAGCCGCATTCCTCCTTCCATCGGCCGACTCCGTGGGTGCAGCTCCAGGAGGTCGCCTCGCGGATCCGGACCTCGTGGCGGGGAGGATGCTTCGCCAGGTATTCCGCGTAATTCGTCAGCCGGACGCCGCTCTCCTTCTCGATCCGGTCGAGGAGGCCGGAGAGGACGCGGTCGCCTCCGCGGAAGTGGTGCCCGTACGTCTCGCCGTCGGTCGCGACGGAGACGATCTGCGGGCCGCCCTCGCCGGTGAACCGGTCGAGCAGGATCCGCGCGAGGTCCTCGGCGCCTCCGGCCATCCCGCCGAACGCGATCGCGTGCGACGCGGCGCCGTCGTAGAAGAAGAGAGCGATGCGGGCGCCGGAGGGAAGCCGCAGCTCGTAGGGCCGACGCGTGTCGAGTCCGTCCCCGGCCGGCTGCCAGCCGGCGTCCGGATTCTCGCGCCACTCGAGAGCCTGATGGGGCGCGAGGATCGTGAATCGCACGCCGAGCTCCGCAAGGACCTCGAGGGTCTCGGAGTCCACGGCGGTCTCCGGCAGCCACATCCCCTCGGGCGACCGGCCGAAGCGGTGCTCGAAGTCCCGGATCCCCCAATAGACCTGCGTTCGCTTGTCGCGCGGTCGGGCGAGCGGCAGGATCATGTGCCCGTACGCCTGTGCGAGGGCGGACCCGTGCCCGGAGAAGCGCTCGCGGCTGTCGCGGTCCGCGGCCACGATCGCCTCGGCGACGGGCCGCGCTTTCCTCTCGAGCCAGGAGAGGAGCGTCGGGCCGAAGTTGAAAGACATCCGCGGGTAGTTGTCCTCGTTGGGTCCGTAGCACTCCGCCGTGATCCTCTCGTTCCAGTCGTGGAAGGGGGCGGCCGTGGCCTCCCGCTCGACACGACCCGTCCACGGGTTTTCCCGCGGCGGCTGGTAGAAGTGGCCGTGCACGCAGACAAAGCGGGTCATGGGGAAGTTGTGAGTTGTGAATTGTGCGTTGTGAGCTCTTCTCCCTCTCCCTCCTGGAGAGGGTTGGGGTGAGGGGCCGCCTTGAGGAACACGGCGGCGAGCGGCGGCAGCGTCAGCGAGAGGCTCCAGGGACGGCCGTGCGCCGGGAACTCTTCGGTTTGAACGCCGCCCAGGTTCCCGAGGCCGCCGCCGCCGTACTCCTTCGCGTCGGTGTTGGCGATCTCGCGCCAGAAGCCGGGCGCGGGAGCGCCGACGCGGTATCCGGAACGCGGGACCGGGGTGAAATTCAGCGCGACCAGGACGATCTCCTCCGGCGCCCCTCCGCGGCGCAGGAGCGTGAGCGTCGAACCTTCCCAGTCGTGGCAATCGATCCACTCGAAGCCGGAGGGATCGAAGTCGCGCGCGTGGAGCGCGGGCTCTCCCGTGTAGAGGCGGTTCAGGTCCGCCGCCAGCCGCTTCACGCCGGCGTGCGCGGGGTCGTCGAGCAGTTGCCACTGGAGCGCGGAGTCATGGTTCCATTCCGCCCACTGCCCGAATTCGCCCCCCATGAAGAGGAGCTTCTTGCCCGGAACCGCGCACTGGTAGGCGAGCAACAGCCGGAGGTTGCCGAGCTTCCTCCATTTGTCCCCGGGCATCCGCGAGAGGAGCGAGCCCTTCAGGTGCACGACCTCGTCGTGCGAGAGCGGCAGGAGGAAGTTCTCGGAGGACGCGTACATCGGCCGGAAGGTCAGCTCGGTGTGGTGGTACTTGCGGTGGATCGGGTCGCGCTGGAAGTACTTCAGCGTGTCGTTCATCCAGCCCATGTCCCACTTCATGTCGAAGCCGAGGCCGCCGACGCGCGTCGGGCGCGAGACCATCGGCCAGGCGGTGGACTCCTCGGCCATCGCGAGGACGCCGGGATGGGTCTCGTGCACGAAGTCGTTCAACCGCCGGAGGAGCGAGATCGCTTCGAGATTTTCGGATCCGCCGTAGACGTTGGCGACCCACTCCCCTTCCCTGCGCGAGTAGCTCCAGTGGAGCATCGAGGCGACGGCGTCCACGCGCAGGCCGTCGGCGTGGTACTTCTCGAGCCAGAACTCGGCGCTCGAGAAGAGGAAGCTCCGGACCTCGGCCCGCCCGTAGTTGAAGATCGCGCTCTTCCAGTCCGGGTGGAATCCCTGGCGCGGGTCCGCGTGCTCGTAGAGGTGCGTCCCGTCGAAATAGCCCAGGCCATGTTCGTCCGAAGGGAAGTGGGACGGGACCCAGTCGAGGATCACGCCGATGCCTTCGCGGTGGAGGTGGTCCACGAGGAACTGAAAATCCGCCGGACCGCCGTAGCGGGCCGTCGGCGCGAAGTAGCCCGTCACCTGGTATCCCCACGACGCGTAGAAGGGGTGCTCCATGACCGGGAGGAGCTCGACGTGCGTGTACCCCATCTCGAGCGCGTAGGCGGCGAGCTGCGGCGCGATCTCCCGGTACGTCAGAAAACGGTCGCCGTCCCACGGCCGCCTCCACGACCCCAGGTGCAGCTCGTAGATCGAGATCGGCGCGGAGGCGCGTTGCCGTTCGCCCCGCTCCTTCATCCACTCCGCGTCCCCCCACGCGAAGTCGAGCTCGGCGACGACCGATCCCGTCCGCGGGGGCAGCTCGGCCGCGAAGGCGAACGGGTCCGCCTTGTCCGCGCGGTAGCCGCCGTGGCGCGAGACGACGTGGTACTTGTAGACCGCTCCGGCCCCGACGCCGGCGACGAAACCCTCCCAGATCCCGGAGCTGCCCCGGGGCCGGAGCGGATGGCTCTCCTTGTCCCATCCGTTCCACTCTCCCATGACGGAGACCGTCCGGGCGTTCGGCGCGAAGACCGCGAAGAAACAGCCGTCGGCGCCGGCCGCGGTGACCGGATGCGCGCCGAGCTTTTCATAGGCGCGGAAGTGGCTCCCCTCGTTGTAGAGGTGCAGGTCCTCGTCGGTCAGGAGCGTGAAGGACTCGGCCGGCGCATCGGAGGGACCGCGAACCCGGCGGCGCGGCGTAACCCTGCTCTTCTCCTTCGTGGCGATCTCCCACCTCCAGCTCCAAGGGTATCTGTCGCGCCCCCTCTCGGCAACGCCGGCAGCGCGTTGGCCCAATCCCGCCTCGATCGCCGAGCGACGAGAGCAGATCCCTCGCTGCACTCGGGATGACAAAGACGGGCGAGGGCTCGAGACGAAACGGAGGCAGGGGGTTCCTCGACACCCTCCGCCGCACTCCCCTAAACCACCCGGATGCCGCCGGCGCTCGCGGCGCGAGGAGTCTCCCAAGTAACCGCAGGGAGGAGCCTCGCGCCGCGGGAGCGGAGCGCTTGCGCGGGACAACGGCTAGGGATTGACCTGGACGGTCCCGGTCATCGTGTACCCGTGCACGCTGCAGTAATACTGGTACGAGCCGGCGGTCGGGAAGAGCTGCGAGAACGAGTCTCCGAACGCCCTCTCTCCGGAATCCCAGAAAAAGCCGGATGGCAACGGGCCGCAGACGTATCCCCCGTAGCCGGAGGGGTCGGGCACACACGTTCCGGAGCTCGTCGAGTGGTAGCTGAAGGCGTCCTTGAAATCCCACCGAACCGTGTCGCCGACGTGGATCACCGCGGTGCTCGGCGAGAAGGTCATCGCGCCCCCCTGGCCGACATTGACGACGACGGTGCTCCCGGAATTCGTCGGCGTCGGCGTCAGCGTCGGGGTCGGCGTGGGCGTCAGAGTCGGCGTCGGAGTCTCCGTGGCGTCCGGGCCCGTCGGCGTCGCCGTCGGAATCGGCGGGAACTCGAAGCCGGAGGTGTCGAACTTCCCGCAGACGGTCGTGCCGACCTTGGCGTCGTTGTAGGTCTTGGTCCTCCCCGTCGCCGATTCCTTGACGGCGAGGGAGTAGTGCAGGTCCGTCAGGGCCGCGTAGAACACCCAGTAGTTCTGGCCGATGCCGGAGGCGTCCACCATCTTGACGATGACCTCGGGGTTCTCCGCGTTGCCCGTGATCGCCGGGATGCTGAAGATGCCGTAGATGTCGTTGTGCGCGATCACCAGCCCCTCCCCCTCGGTCCCCGTCCTCGGGTCGGTCGCCGACAGGTTGATGTCGAACGGATGGGCGGTGATGAGTCTCAGCGTGTCCTCGCCGGGCGCGAGCGCCGGGCCGGCAACCGCCGACGCGGACCAATCGGCGGGCTCGGCAACGATCGAGGAGCCGAAGCCGGACGTGTCGAACTTGCCGCAGACGGTCGTCCCGACCCGGGTGTCGTTGTAGACCTTGGTCGTTCCCGTCGCGACCTCCTGGACGGAGAGCGTGTAGTTCAAGTCCGTCAGCGCCCCGTAAAAGACCCAGTAGTTCTGCCCGATCCCGGTCGCGTCCACCATCTTGACGATGACCTCGGGGTTGCCCGCGTTGCCCGTGATGGCGGGGATGCTGAAGATCCCGGAGATGTCGTTCTGCGCGATGACCTGCCCCTGTCCCGTGGTCCCCGTCCGCGGGTCCGTCGCCGAGAGCGTGATGTCGAACGGGTGCGAGGACATCAGCCGCAGCGTCTCGCTGGCGGTGACTTTGACGAGCCGGCTGGCGGACGCGGAGCCCTGGGGCGTCTTCACGGTCAGCGTCACCGGGTAGTAGCCGGGATTCGCGTAGGCGTGCACGGGGTTGCGCGAGGTCGACGTCGTCCCGTCTCCGAAATCCCAGAGCCGGGACGCCGGGCCGGCCGAATACGAGTCCGCGAACCGGACGGCGGAGCGGGCGGCGGGCGCGGCCGGGGCCATCGCAAAGGCGGCCGTGGGCGGGGAGGAGGGGTCGCTCATCGCGGCCAGGAGAGAGAGCGCGAGCACGGCCAGGGTCTTGAAGACGGCGGTTGTAGAAGTGATCATGCGAGAAGGGTATTGTGGCGACTCGCGCGGCGGACGAGTTTCATGAATCTCTTATCAGCGTGGGAGACACTCGAATGAATCCAGGAAATCGTTGGAGCCGTTTCGCGTTCTCCGTCTCGCTGGCGCTCGCGATGGGCGCCTGCGCCTCACCGGCCCCGCCCGCGGCCTCGTCGGCGGCCGCATCCCCGCCTTCCCACTACCACCTTCTGCGCAGGCTGCCAGTCGGCGGGGAGGGCGGATGGGACTATCTGACGATCGACGGCGCCGCGCGCCGGCTCTACGTTTCCCGCGGGACCCGGGTCCTCGTTCTCGACGCCGACACCGGCGCGGCCGTCGGCGAGATCCCGGGCACGCAGGGCGTTCACGGAGTCGCGCTCGCGCCCGAAGCGAGGCGCGGCTTCACGAGCAACGGGCGCGCCTCCACCGTCACGATCTTCGATCCCTCGACGCTGGCGGTGCTGTCGGAGGTCAAGACGACCGGCGAGAACCCCGACGCGATCCTCTACGATCCCGCCTCGCGGCGCGTCTTCACGTTCAACGGCCGCGGCCGGAACGCCACCGCGATCGACGCGGAGGCCGGGACCGTCGCCGGCACGGTCGCGCTCGACGGCAAGCCGGAGTCCGGCGCGGCCGACGGCCGGGGACGCGTCTTCGTGAACATCGAGGACAAGAACGAGCTGACGGTGATCGATTCCCGCGCCCTCCGCGTCGAGACCACCTGGCCGCTCCCCTCTTGCGAAGAGCCGACCGGCCTCGCGATGGACCGGGAGCGCCGCCGCCTCTTCTCCGTCTGCCACAACCGCACGATGGCCGTTCTGGACGCCGACAGCGGCCGCGCGGTCGCGTCGCTTCCGATCGGAGGAGGCGTCGACGCGGCCGCGTTCGACCCGGCGACGTCGCTCGTCTTCGCCTCGAACGGGGACGGCACGCTCACCATCGTCAAGGAGGAGGGCCCCGATTCCTACCGCGTGGTGGAGAACGCCGCGACCCAGCGAAGCGCGCGGACGATGGCGCTCGATGAGAAGACGCACCGGGTCTTCCTGGCCGCGGCCGAGTTCGGACCCGCGCCGCCGGCCACCGCCGAACAGCCCCGCCCAAGGGCACCGATGGTGCCGGGTTCCTTCACGATCCTGGTGCTCGGCCCGGAGTAACCGGTTTCAAGTTTCAGGTTTCAGGTTCGGCGCGTGCTAGATTGCGCGCGTTCCGATGAGCGTGGCGGTGGCTCTGCTGCTCGGCGTGATCCAGGGGCTGACCGAGTTCATCCCGGTCTCCTCGACGGCCCACCTCTACATCGCACAGGCGCTGCTGGGAATCGAGAACGACGCGGTCGCGCTCTCCTTCGACGTCGTCCTCCACCTGGGCACGGCGGCCGCCCTGGTCCTCGCCCTGGGAGGCGAGATCCGGGAGATCGCGGACGAGCTCCTGCTGCTTCTGGCGCGGCGCCCCGCCCGGCGCCCGGCCGCGCGCGCGCTCATTCTCCCGCTCATCGTCGGGACCGTCCCGGGCGTGCTCGCGGGCCTCTTCCTCCTGAAGAGGTTCGAGAGCATCCGGACGCTCGGCCTGATCGGATGCTCGATGCTCGTCGCCTCCGTCTATTTCCTGCTGGCCGAACGTCTGGGGACGCGCGGGGTCCGGGAGAGGGATCTCAAGACGCTGACGCTCGCCGACGCCCTCTGGATCGGCATGGCGCAGGGGGCGGCGGGGCTCTTGGCCGGGTTCTCGCGCTCCGGCTTCACCATCAGCACGGGACGCGTGCGCGGCCTCGACCGGAGCGAGGCGGCCCGCTTCTCCTTCCTGCTCGCCCTGCCGATCATCCTCGGCGCGGGGGGAAAGGCCCTCCTCGACCTGCGCCGGACGCCGCAGCCCGCCGTCACCTCCGCGGCGCTCGCCGCCGGGTTCCTGGCCTCAGCGGTCGTGGGTTTCCTCGCGGTGCGCTTTCTCCTGCGGTTTCTGAAGACCCACACCCTCCGCCCCTTCGCCGCCTACCTCGGCGCGCTCGGCGTGATTCTCCTCGCCGTCGCGTTCGCGCGGCACCTCCCGCTCCTCGGCGCCGTCCCGCGCTGATTCCCCGCGGCGCGGGCTGTCAGGAGGGATGGAACTGGCCGGTCGCCCAGAGGTAGGCGGCATAGGCCGCGGCGGCCGCGTCGAGCTCATCGCGGCGGCTGCCCGGCCCGGAGACGGGCAGCTCGAGCCCTTCCGCGCGCAGGATTTCGTATTGCCGCCGCGCCGGAGAAGGGCCCTTCCCGCGCGGCGGAGGCTCGATCCCCCGGGCCCTCCAGAGCGAGTCGGGATGGACGTGAAGGACCTCGGCCCGCTCCACGCCCTCGCCGAAGAGGACGAACCCGCGGCGCTCGAGCGATTCCAGGAGCTTTCTGGCCGCCGAGTCCGCCGCCCCGACCGCCAGCACGAATCCCTCCCGCACCGCTTCTTCGGGCAGAAGTCCGTCGGCGTCCGGATTCCAGTCCCAGGTGACGAACCGGCAGCGGCGAAATCGGTCCATCACGCAGATCACCGCGGGACTCCCGCCCGACGGCGGACCGGAGAGCGCGAGACCCAGGAACCACGGGCGCGTCGCGGGCGCCGAGCGCGGGCGCCCGGCGCCGGTCCCGGCCGAAGCCGCGAGGGCCCTGCCGGCGAGCCTCTGCAGGCCGTCGTAGGCGGCGTACTTGAAGCTCTCCGCCAGGGTCGGGTAGTTGTAGACCGCGTCGATGAAGACATCGATCGAGCCTCCCGAGGAGAGCACGTGCATCGGGATGTGGATGAGCTCCGTCGCGTGCTCTCCGAGGATGTGGGCCGAGAGGAGCCGGCGGCTCTCCGGATCGAAGAGGAGCTTGATGAACCCGTCCGCGTCGCCGATGATCTGGCCGCGCGGGTTGTTCTCGAAGCGGGCGTGCCCGATCTCGTACGCGATCCCCTTCTCCTTCAGCTCCTGCTCGGACGGTCCGATCGTGGAGATCTCGGGGATCGAGTAGATGCCGTACGGCTGGAAGGGCGAGACGCCGGTCTTGTAGGCGATCCCGAAGGCGTGGCACGCGGCGACCCGCCCCTGCTCCATAGAGGTCGCCGCGAGCGCGGGAAAGCCGACGACGTCTCCGGCCGCGTAGATGTTCGGCACGGCCGTCTGGAAATGCTCGTTGACGCGGACGTGGCCGCGCTCCGTCAGGGCCACGCCCACCTCTTCGAGTGCCAGTCCTTTCGTGTTGCCGGAGCGGCCGGTGGAGAAGAGCACCTTGTCCGCCTGGAGCCGGCGCCCCGACTTGAGCCTCAGGGTCAGGGCGTTGGTCCGGCGACCGGGAAGGCGCTCGACGGACTCGACCGCGTCGCCGAAGAGGATCTCGGCACCCATCCTTTCGAGCGAGAGCTGGAGAGAGGAGGAGAGCTCCTCGTCCACGCCCGCCAGGAGGCGCTCCCTCCCCTCCACGAGCGTGATGCGCGTTCCCAGGGCCGCGAAGATGCAGGCGTACTCGGTCCCGATGACGCCGCCGCCCACGACGGTCATGGAGGAGGGGACCCGGTCCAGGTCCAGGATCCGGTCGCTGTCCACCACGTCGGAGTCCGTCATCCCGATGCCCCGCGGCGGGATCGGCGAGGAGCCAGTCGCGACCAGGAAGAAATCCGCCGACAGCCGCCGTTCCGGGCTCCCCGGCGGGCCGAGCACGCGGAGCGTGTGCGCGTCCTCGAAACGCGCGGAGCCCTCGACGAGCTCGATGCCGTGCCGCCTCAGGTTGCGCGAGACCTGGTCCGTCTGCCGCTCGGTGACGCTGTGGAGCCGGCCGACGAGCTGCCGCAGGCTCTTCTTGCGGTCCAGGCGCAGGCTCATCCCGTACAGCTCGCGGCGCCGGAAGCCGGTCAGGTACAGGGCCGTCTCGCGCAGGGTCTTGGAAGGAAGCGTGCCCGTGTGCACGCAGGCTCCCCCGACCGCCGGCGCCCTCTCGACCACGGCCACCCTCCTGCCGAAGTAAGCGGCCTGCGCCGCCCCCTTCTCCCCCGCCGGGCCGGAGCCGATGACGACGAGTTCGAACCGATCGCTTTCAGGCATGGCCGCGTGCCGACAGTCTCCGCGCCTCTCCTCCCGAAATCAATCGCCGCGGTCTCGCGGGGACGGCCCCCCACCCCTCCCTCACCCGCCGGGAGAGGGAGTTGGCTCCCTCGCCGCCCGTCGCCAATTCACTCTTGAGCAAGCGGCGGAGCAACGGAACAGCAGTGCCCGACGCCTCCGCCGCGATGCATCCAATACACCACCGGGCTGCTGCCGGCGCTCGCGGCGCGCGAAGTCTCCCGAAGCAACCAAGGGAGGAAGCGCGCGCCGCGGGAGCGGAGCGTTTGCGCGGGAAAAGGCGAGCGGTCGAAGGCCGCATCCGGCCGAGCCATCCCGCCGGTGCGACCGAAGGGCGCATTTCCCGCGCAGGCGCGGAGCGACGGTTATGCGTCGGCGTCGCGGGAGATCTTGTGGTGCTCGATCTTCTTGTAGAGGTTGGAGCGGGGGGTGGCGATGACTTCGGCGGTGCGGCTGATGTTCCAGCCGTTCTCGCGGAGCTTCGCGACGAGGAACTCGCGCTCCGCGTATTCCTTGAACGCCGAGAGGGTCCCGAGCTCGAGACCCCGCTCCGAGATCTCCGTCGGGGAGACCCGCGCCTCGGCGGGCAGGTCCCTGGCCTCGATCGGGTCGCTGTCGGCCATGATCAGGACCCGCTCGACCAGGTTCTTCAGCTCCCGGACGTTGCCCGCCCAGGAGCGGGCCTTGAGCACGGAGAGCGCGCCCGGAGCGAACCGTCGCGGCCTGCGGTTGTCGCGCTGCGAAAAGAGGCGCGTGAAGTGCTCGACGAGCTCCGGGATGTCGTCGGTCCGCTCCCGCAGCGGCGGAGTCCGGACGGGGAGCACGTTCAAGCGGAAGTAGAGGTCCTCTCGGAAACGGCCTTCCTTGATCGATTCGGCCAGATCGCGGTTGGTCGCGGCGATGACCCGCACGTTGACCCGCCGGACCCGCGCCGCCCCGACCGGCTCCACCTCTCCCGCCTCGAGCACGCGGAGGACCTTCGCCTGCGCCCGCGCGGACATGTCGCCGACCTCGTCCAGGAAGATCGTGCCGCCGTCGGCCTCGACGAACTTCCCGGTCTGCCGGCGCACCGCTCCCGTGAAGGAGCCCTTCTCGTGGCCGAAGAGCTCCGACTCGATGAGCTCCTCCGGAATCGCGGCGCAGTTGACCTGGATGAAGGGGCCGCCGGCGACCTTCGAGCCCTTGTGGATCTCGCGGGCCACGAGCTCCTTGCCCGTCCCGCTCTCCCCCCCGATCAGGACCGTGGCGGACGTGGGCGCCGCGCGCGCGACCTCCGCGCGGAGACGCTGCATCGGGGCGCTCCTGCCGACGAGGATCGACTCCTCCTCGAGCTTGCGGCGCAGGCGCTCGTTCTCGGCCACGAGCGAATTGCGGGAGAGGGCGTTCTGGAGAGAGATCAGGATCCGCTCGCGCTCGGGAGGCTTCTCGAGAAAGTCCACGGCTCCGCGGCGCGTCGCCTCGACCGCCGTGGCGATGTCGCCGTGGCCGGAGATCATGAGCACCGGGGGAGCCCCTTCCCGTTCCACGACGCGGTCGAGGATCTCGAGCCCGTCCATGCCGGGCATCTTGATGTCGAGCAGAACGGCGTCGATGCGGTCGGTGTCGAGAGCGGCCAGGGCGGTCTTCCCCTCCGAGGCTGTCGCCACCTGGTATCCCTCGTATTCCAGGATCATCCGGAGAGCGTCCCGGATGCCCGGATCGTCGTCCACCACCAGTATTCTTCGGGCCACGGCCGACATTTCTAGCAATGCGCGCGCCCGCCCGGGGCGTGCACGCTCATGGGAGGACCAGGGCGCTCAAGCGCGCTAGTCCTCGATCTTGATCAGGGCGAAGAGGGAGACCTTCGCCTGCGGCCTGTAGTAGTAGATCCTCAGGTAGTCCCCCTTGGAGGTGTTCTTGACGATGTTCGCGAACTCTTCGGTCGAGGTGACCGCGCGTCCGTTCACCTGCGTGATGATGTCTCCGTCTCTCAGGTTCGCGTCGGCCGCGGGCGAAACCTCCCGGACGTGCTCCACGTAGATCCCCTCGATCTTGGCATCCAGGCCGAGCATCTGCCGCAGCTGGGGCGTGATCGTCCGCACCGACACGCCGAGCTTCCCGTGGGAGTCCTCGGAGCCCTTCGCGCCCTTCTCTCCCTCGGCGGAGCCCTCGGCTCCCCTCTCGGCCAGCGTCACGGTGAAGCCGGTCTCCTTGCCGTCCCGCATGACGGTCAGGTGGACCTTGCTTCCGGGCGCCTTGCTCGAAACGTAGCCGATGAGGTCGCGCGTCGTCTTGACCGGCACGCTGTCCACCCGGACGACCGTGTCGCCGGGCTTCACGCCCGCCTTGTCCGCCGGGTCCCCCGGAACGACGGACTCGACGAAGGCTCCATCGGTGGACTTCAGCTTGAAGGCCCCCATCACGTCCTGGTCCACGGGATTGATGTTGATCCCGAGGTAGCCGCGGACGACTTTTCCCTTCTCGCGGAGCTGGGGAAGGATGTTCCTCAACACGTTGACCGGCACGGCGAAGCCGATGTTCTGGGCCGGCCGGTACATCGCGGTGTTGATGCCGATGACCTCTCCGTTGACGTTGATGAGCGGCCCGCCGGAGTTGCCGAAGTTGATGGCCGCGTCGGTCTGGATGAAGCTCTCGAAGGAGCGCGTGGAGAGATCGGCGGTCAGGCCCGACCGGTCCTTGGCCGAGACGACGCCCACGGTGACCGTCTTGTCGAAGTTCAGCGGATCTCCCACGGCCATGACCCACTCTCCGACGCGGAGCCTGTCGGAATCGCCGAGCGGGAGCTTCTGGAGCGGGCGCTTGGCGTCGATCTTCAGGAGCGCCAGGTCCGTCGCGGGATCCTTGCCGATGACCCTGGCCGTGAAGCGCTCCTTGTTGACGCGCACCTCCACCCTGTCGGCGTTCTCGACGACGTGGTAGTTGGTCACGATCTCGCCGCTCTCGGAGACGACGAAGCCCGTGCCTCCCTGAACGTCCTTGTGCTCCTCCTGGTCGTCGCGCTGCTGGTTGCGGCGCGGGCCGAAGAAGAACTCGAAGGGATCCTGGCCGTCGCCGCCTCCCCCGAAGGGAGAAAGCTGGCGGCGGGAGCCCTTGACGATGTTGGTCGACGTGATGGACACGACGGCGGGCATCGCTTCGTCGGCGATGTCGGCGAAGGAAGGCAGGACGACGGAGCTCGTTCGGGCCCGCGCCGGGGCTTCCTTCTGGGCCTCCGTTCGCGGCGTGACGTTCACGGACCCGGCCACGACCATCCCGAAGATGACGGCCGCCCCGATCAACGCCGAAAAGGAGAGCGCTCGCTTGGTAGACTTGTGCATGACGGTTATCTTCTCCTCACCGCCGGCCAACAGCGCCGGCGTCACAAAAGCAACAGCCTCCACCGCTTTCTCATTCCTGCTCCGCGGGAAGCGCCAGCCGCTCCCTCTCGACGAGGATGCACCGGTCCATCGCGACCGGGATCCCGGCCTCTTCCAGCCGCCGCGCGGCGTCCGGGTCCACGACGCCCTGCTGCATGAAGAAGAACCCGGCGCCCCGGACAATCGCTTCGTCGGCCAGCCGCCCGACCTCGCTCGAGCGCCGGAAGACGTCCACGATGTCGATCCGCACGTCCGCGGGGATTTCCGAGAGCGCCCCGTAGCACCTCTCTCCGAGGATCTCGTCGTGTCCCGGGTTGACGGGAATCACTCGATAGCCGTTGCTTTTCAAATAGCGCGCGATGACGTGGGACGGCCGCGCCGGGTCAGGAGAGCAGCCCACGACCGCCACGGTCCGCGCTCTCTCGAGCGCGCGCCGGATCTGCCCGGAGTCGTTCAGCGCCTTCTCCCGCTCCCACCCTTGCCGGCCTCCTCCTTCTCGGGACGAATATTGTAGAAGAAGGTTACGGTCACGCCTTCCCGGTCGGACCCCAGGTCCCGGGGGAGCGGCCGGAACGGCGAAGAGGTCAGGATCGCCTGGAGCGCGGCGTTGTCGAACGGGGGCGTTCCGGAAAAGCTGACGATCTTCGCGCCTTCGACGCGGCCGTCGCCGCGGATGTAGAAGCGGACCGACAGCCTGCCCTTCCAGCCCAGCCGCGCCAGCTCGGGGATCTCCCAGTGCAGCTTGATGCGCCGGACCATCTCCTCGGCATAGGCGCCCCAGTCGTACCAGGTCGTATCGAAGGAGATCGGGCCGGAATCGACGAAGCCCCCCTCGGGATTCGGGAACCCCGCGCCCGCCTCCCCCGGCGCTCCGACGACCCCCTTGGCCGCTTCCTCCATTTTGCTCTGGAGGTCCTGGAGCCTCGGGCCCTCCCGGCCGGAGGAGGGCTTGCCGGCCGGCGGCACCTGAAAGCTGTCCGGCCCGCCGGCTTCCTTTTCGCCCGGCGCCGCGAGCGAGGAGGAGTCGGCCCCCGTTCCCGTGGCCCTCGGCGCTCGCGGGGCGGGCGCCGAGGCGGCCTGTCCCGGCCGCAGGCCCTCCTTGCCGGGGCGCGGCGCGATGAAGGGGGTCTGGGAGCGGGCACGGGAAGGGTCGCCGCCGCCCGCCCGGCGAGTCGCGTCGGAGAGGTCGGACTTGCGGGCGCTCTCCCGCGAAGGCCCGGGCGCGGAGCGGAAGACGATCGGGATCTTGCGCTCCAGCTCCCTCTCCCTTTCCGATTCGACAAACGGCGCGAGCAGGCCCGTGTGCGGACCGGCGGAGGAAAAACCGGGAGCGTTGAGGACGAAAACGAGGATCAGAATGTGCGCGGCGATCGAGAAGAGGATCGCCCGTTCGATCGGAAAAGCGCGGTCGGGCTTCCTCTCCAGATCGAAGAGGTCCTTGTCCGGGGTCTCCGGAGGGGCGGCCGCGCTTTCGTCCAGATCGAGCAGCGACCACCGGGTCGGCCGTGCCGGTCGGTCGTCCTGCTCCGCCCTGGGACTGAGATCAAACACGCAGTTTTTGGCCCAAAGGGTATCCCGCCTCACTAAACGCGCAAAGCCCTCCGGCGATTTCGAGATGCCCCGATTATTTGCGGATACCCGGTTGCCGATTCCGGATTCCAGGCGGTCTTCGGCCCCCATTTCTCCAACCTGGAGTCCAGGATCACTCCCCGGCCGCTCGACTTTCCGCGCCGGTTCTGATAAAAAACGTCCGGCGATCTGTGGATCCGGACGAGCGGGCCGCGGCCCGCTTTTTTATTCGCCGGGAACAGGAGATGAAGCTGAGCGACGAGACCACCGGGGAGATCAGGGCGATCGCGGCCGAGAAGGGGTGCCGCCTCCTCGCGGTCGAGAGCGCGGGAGCGGGGCGGTATTCGGTCCTGCGCCTCGTTCTCGAGCGCTCGACCGGCGACCCGGTGACGATCGAGGACTGCGAAACGGTCTCGCGGGAGGTCTCGGCGCTGCTCGATTCCACGGCGCAAGCGGCGCACCGCTACACGCTCGAGGTCTCCTCGGCCGGGCTCGAGCGCCGGCTCTATTCCATCGAGGACGCCGAGCGCTTCACGGGCCGGCGCATGAAGGTCAAGACCGAGACCCCCGTGATGCCCGAGCCGCTCGGCGAGCCGGGCCGAGCGCCCCTCACGGCGGCCCGCAGCTTTGCGGGAACCCTCGACCGCGTCGAGGGGGACGCGCTCCGCGTCGTTGATGAGGAAAACCGCAGAATCTATAATGTCCGTTTCGCCGATATCCGGGTGGCGAGGCTCGAGTTTCAGTGGCCGGACAGGGGCAAGGGGAATTGAGGAGAGGCGCTTTCCGATGATCATCGATCCGTCGGTCATCCGACAGGTGTCGCGCGAGAAGGACATCGACCCGGAAAAGATGTTCGCCGCGCTGGAAGAGGCGATGTCCTCGGCGGCGCGCAAGTTCTACCACGACAAGGCCGTCGTGACCGCCATCGACCGCAAGACGGGCGAGATGGCGGTCACCTCGCGCCGCACGGTCGTGGAGGAGCTCGACACCGAGTCGGAAGAGCCTCCGCCGCAGATCCTCCTTTCGGAGGCGCAGGAGCTCCTCGCCCGCAAGGGGACCAAGGGGGACGTGCGCATTCTGCGTCCCGGCGGCGAGGGAGAGCCGCCCGCGGAGGTCTCCGACATCGCCCTGGGCGACGAGATCGTCCAGGCCCGGGAGCCCATTGGGCTGGGCCGCATCGCTGCCCAGACCGCAAAGCAGGTGCTCTACCAGAAGGTGCGGGAGGCCGAGCGCGACAACATCTACAACGAGTTCCAGCCGAAGATCGGGGAGCTCATGAGCGGGACGGTCAAGCGCTTCGAGCGCGGCGACATGATCGTGGACCTGGGCAAGACCGAGGCGATCATCCCGCGGGACCAGCAGTCGCGCGCGGAGCGCTACGGCCAGGGGGAGCGCATCCGGTCCATCCTCTACGACGTCCACCGCAACCCGAAGGGGCCGCAGCTCGTGCTCTCGCGGACCGACCCGAGGCTCTTGATCCGGCTCTTCGAGATGGAGGTTCCGGAGATCTACGACGGGACGGTCGTCATCAAGGGGGCCGTCCGGCAGCCGGGCGAGCGCGCCAAGGTGGCGGTGCGCTCGCGGGAGCGCGACGTGGACCCGGTGGGAGCGTGCGTGGGGATGCGCGGCAGCCGCGTCCAGTCCATCATGCGCGAGCTGCACGGCGAGAAGATCGACGTCATCCTGTACTCCGACGACCTGATCACCTTCGCCCAGAACGCGCTCGCCCCGGCCAAGATCACGCGCGTCTCCCCCATTCACCGCGAGGACGGGTCGATGAGCCTCGACTGCGTCGTCGAGGACGACCAGCTCTCGCTCGCGATCGGCAAGAAGGGGCAGAACGTGCGCCTCGCCTCGGCCCTGATCGGACTGAAGATCGAGATCAAGGGCGAGACCGAGGTCAAGGGCGAGGTCGCGCAGGCCCTGACCCGCATGCTCGAGGCGTCCCGGCAGCGGCAGGTCTCCGTCACCGAGGTGCCGGGCATCGGCGAGAAGACCGCCGAGCGGCTGGTCGAGGCGGGCATGACGACGCTCGCCGACCTGCTCGAGAAGACCGCCCAGGAGCTCGCCGAGATCCCGGGCATCGGCGAGAAATCGGCCGAGAAGATCCTGGCGGCGGCCGCCGATTTCGAGCAGGCGCGGGCGGCGGCGGAGCAGGTCGAGGAATCGGCCGCCGAGGAGCCCTCCGAACCGGCAGCCGAAGGAGCCCAGGAGCAAACGCCAGGGGAAGCCGAGACGGCGCAGGAAACGACCGTCAGGGAGTAGCGAAGAACGTCGATGGGAAAGATCCGAGTCGAAGAACTGGCAGCCCAGATGGGCATCGGCAGCAAGGAAGTCCTCTTCCTGCTGCAATCCATCGGCGTCGATGTGAAGTCGGCCCAGGCCGCGCTGGACGAGGCGACCGTCCTCGCGATCCTCCAGGGAAAGACGCACGCGCCCAAGCAGCTCATCGTCCGCGACAACGAGGCCAGGGCGTTCCGTCCCCAGAAGAGTGCCCTGTCGCGGATCAAGATCGTGGAGAAGCCGCTCGTTCCCGTCAAGATTCCGTCCGAGGAGGAGCCGGAGAGCGCGCGGCCGGCGGAGCACGCCACGGCGGCCGAAGCCAGGAGCGCCGCGGAATCGAGGACCAAGACGGCCGAGCCCGCGCGCACGGCGGTCGTGCCGGTTGAGCCGGAGGCCCCGAAGCCCCTTCCCCGCAGGATCATCCTGCCTCCCCGCCCGGTCCCTCCCCAGCGCCCCTCCATGGGCGCGTCGGCGGGACACGCGCCGGCGCGGCCATCGACACCTGCGCCCCCCCAGCGCACGGGCGCCGCGGCCCGGGCAACCGGGTTCGTGCGCGGGGGCGGCCCGGCCCCCTCGGTCTATCACCCGGCGCCCGGCGGCCCGGGCGCCCGGCCGGTGGGAGGAGGACCCCCGCGGCCCGGCCAGCCGGGACGCCCCGGAGGGGGTCCGCCCCTTTCGCGGCCGGGCGGCCCTCCCGTCGCCCGCCCGGGGGCTGCTGCCGCGCCGGAGCGCGGCAGCCTGACCAAGCGCAAGAAAGAGGAGAAGGAGGAGGCGAAGAAACCCGCCAAGAAGGGGGGAGCGAAGCCGAAGATCACCGTCGCCGACGAGGTCGACCTGCGGGAGTTCGTCGGCGCCTACGAGGAAGACACCTACTCCGACATCACGCTCCCCTTGATCGAGAAGACGGCCGAGACCGAGGAGACTCCCGCCGCTCCCAAGCCGGTCTCCAAGTCCGCCTTGCGGCGAGCGGCCAAGGAGACCCGCGCCCACGACTCGGGAAAGCTCCTGGAGTTCAAGAAACCGCTGCCGACCGGGCCGGTCTTCCTCTCCGAGGGCGTGACGGTCAAGGAGCTTTCGGAGAAGCTCGGCGTCCTCGCCAAGGACATCGTCCGCCTTCTCATGGGCCGCGGCGTCTTCGCCACGGTCAACCAGGCCCTCGACGCCGACACCGCGATCCAGCTCGCGAAGGAGGTCGGGGTCGAGGCCGCCGTTGTCTCCTTCGAGGAGGAGCTCGAGCTTTCCCGCGCCGCCCAGGACGCGCAGGAAGGCCACGCGCCCTCCGCTCCGCGCGTTGCTCGGGCGCCTGTCGTGACCGTCATGGGGCACGTCGACCACGGCAAGACGTCTCTGCTCGACGCGATCCGCCAGACCAAGGTGGCGGAAGGGGAAGCGGGCGGCATCACGCAGCACATCGGCGCCTACCGGGTCGAGGTCAACGGCAAGCCGATCGTCTTCCTCGACACCCCGGGCCACGAGGCCTTCACCTCGATGCGGGCGCGGGGCGCCAAGGCGACCGACATCGTCGTCCTGGTCGTCGCGGCCGACGACGGCGTCATGCCGCAGACGATCGAGGCAATCGACCACGCCCGCGCCGCGAAGGTCCCGATCGTGGTCGCGATCAACAAGATCGACAAGTCCAACGCCAACCCCGACCGGGTCAAGAAGGAGCTTGCCGACCGCGGCGTGCTCCTCGAATCCTGGGGCGGCGACGTCCCCTCGGCCGAGATCTCGGCCCTGAAGAAGACGGGGATCGAGCACCTTCTCGAGCTCCTCCTGATCGTCGCGGACCTCCAGGAGCTGACCGCTCCTCTGGCCGAGGAAGCGCGCGGCGTCGTTCTCGAGGCCCGGCGCGACGCCGGCCGCGGCAACGTCGTGACGGTGCTCGTCCAGTCCGGGACCCTCTCGGTCGGGGATGTCTTCTTCGCGGGATCGGTCTTCGGCCGCGTCCGCTCGATGCACGACGACCGGGGCACCAAGGTCGCGCTGGCCGGGCCGGCGACGCCCGTCGAGGTCACGGGCTTCGAGGACCTCCCGCTGGCGGGCGACACGTTCCAGGTCGTCGAGGACGAGGCGAAGGCCCGCTCGATCGTCTCCTTCCGCCAGCAGAAGGACCGCGACAAGGTCATGGCGGCGTCCTCCAAGATCTCCCTCGATCAACTCTTCAGCAAGATCCAGGAGGGGAGGATCAAGGAGCTGCCGCTGATCGTGAAGGCCGACGTCGCGGGCTCCGTCGAAGTGCTGTCGCAGGCGATCCAGGGCCTCTCCAACGAAAAGGTGAAGATCTCGCTGCTCCACGCCGGCGTGGGCGCGATCAACACGAACGACGTGCTCCTCGCCTCCGCGTCCGGCGCGATCATCATCGGCTTCAACGTGCGGCCGGAGAAGAAGGCGGAGGTCGAGGCGGACAAGAACGGCGTCGAGATGCGCCTCCACACGATCATCTACAACGTCACCGACGAGATCAAGGCCGCCATGGAAGGCCTGCTCGAGCCGACGTTGAAGGAAGTCCCGCGCGGCCGCGCCGAGGTTCGCAACACGTTCAAGGTCCCGAAGTTCGGCGTCGTCGCCGGCTGCCTCGTCACGGAGGGGGCGATCACGCGGAACTCGCAGCTGCGCCTCCTGCGCGACAACCGGGTCATCTACGAAGGGAAGGTCGGGTCGCTGCGCCGCTTCAAGGACGACGTCTCCGAGGTCAAGCAGGGATTCGAGTGCGGCATCGGCCTCGACCGCTACCAGGACGTCAAGGTCGGCGATGTCCTCGAGGCCTACCAGGTCGAGAAGGTCGCCGGAGTGATGAACGCCTGAGGAGACGGTAGGCGGGAGGCGGAAGGCGGGAGGCGAACGCCTCCGCTCGCCAACCCGCTGTCGGTCGCGAGTCCAATGGTGATCGCCTACGCGGTCTTCGACCTGCACCTGCCGGGGTGCCGCGGCTTGAAAGAAAAGCGCATGATCGTCAAGAGCCTCAAGAGTCGGATCCGCAACGAGTTCGAGGTCTCGGCCGCCGAAGTCGGAGACAACGACCTCCTCCAGCGGGCTCAGATGGCCGTGGCCGCTGTGGGACCGGACCAGCCGCCCCTGGACGCCCTGTTCCAGCAGATCCTGAGCTTCGTCGAGAGGAGCCTCGACGGAGAGATCCTCAGCTACCAGAACGAGTTCCTGCATGTTTGAGATCCCCGTCGCCTCCCGCCTCCCGCCTCCCGCCTCCCGCCCATGAAGAAAGAGAGCCGCCGCAGCCAGCGCGTCGCCGACCTCGTCCGGGAGGAGCTGTCCAAGCTCATCCTGATCGAGGCGCACGATCCGGCGGTCAAGGGGGTCACGGTCACGAGCGTGGAGATGTCGCCCGACCTCCAGTCCGCGCGCGTCTACTTCTCCGTGCTCGGCGGGGACGCGGAACGCGAGCGCGCGGCCGAGGGGCTCGCGCGGGCGTCCGGATTCCTGCGGCGCGAGGTGGGCCGGCGCTGCGCCCTCCGCTACGCCCCCGAGCTCCACTTCATCGCCGACCTCTCGCTCGAGCGGGGCGCGCGCGTGGAGGAGCTGCTCGCCCAGGTCCTGCCCCCCCGGAAAGACGAGCCTTGACCGAGTCCCTGAAGCGCGGGTTCCTCTTCCTGATCGACAAGCCGCCGGGAGTCACGTCCCACGACGTCGTCGAGCGCGTGCGCAAGGCGACGGCGTTCGCCCGGATCGGGCACAGCGGGACGCTCGATCCGATGGCGACGGGCCTGCTTCTGCTCTGCGCGGGCGGGGCGGCCCGCCTCCAGAGCTTCTTCACGCGGATGGACAAGTCCTACGAGGGGGTGATCCGCCTCGGCCGCTCCACCACGACCTACGACCGCGAGGGGGAAACGGTCGGGCCCGAGCGCGACGCCAGCCGCGTCGGCTCCGAAGAGGTCGAGAGCGCGGCGGCCGCCTTCCGGGGAGAGTTCCTCCAGTCGCCGCCAGCGTATTCGGCCAAGAAGGTGAAGGGGCAGAAGTTCTACGAGATGGCGCGGCGCGGAGAGGCCGTTCCCGTCCTGCCCAAGAAGGTCCGCGTCTCGCAGCTGACGTTCGGCGGCCTGGACGAGGCGGGGCGGCTTCCGGTTTCGATCTCCTGCTCCTCGGGGACCTACGTGCGCGCGATCGCGAGCGAGCTCGGCGACAAGCTCGGGTGCGGCGCGCACCTGGAGACGCTCCGGCGGACCCGCATCGGGGAGTTCGACGTCTCCGGCGCCGTGCCGCTCGAGTCATTCGAGCGGATGCCTCCGGAGGAGCGTCTCCGGCCTCCCCACGCGATCCCGCTCTCGCGGATCGCCTTCCCCTTCGAGCGCCTCCGGCTCGCCTCGCTCGAAGCCTGGAAGATTCGCAAGGGCCAGCCGATCCCGTTTCGGGGCCTCTCCGCGAAGGAAGGGGACTGGGTCACGCTGCTCGGCCCCTCCGAGGAGGTCGTCGCCCTGGGCCAGGTCACGCCGATGGGCACGGGCAAGGTGAGTCTGATCCGGCCGAAGATTGTCCTGGCGGAGTAGCTCTCAGCTGTCAGCCGTCGGTTATCAGCCATGCCTCCGGAGCCCTTCCCGGGGCTGAGAGCCGAAGGCTGATAGCTGACAACGCGACCGCACCCATGGTAAGCTATTCGTTTATAAAAAAAGAGTGAAGAGTAAGTAGAGAGAGGAGATAGAGACAAGTGAGCGTGACCGAGTATCAGACTCAGAAGCCCGACGTCATCGGGCAGTATCGGGTCCACGAAACCGACACGGGGTCTCCGGAGGTGCAGGTCGCCCTGCTGACCAACCGGATCACCTACCTGACCGACCACTTCAAGACCAACGCCAAAGATCACCATTCGCGGCGCGGCCTGTTGAAGCTCGTTTCCCGGCGCCGGAGGCTGCTCGACTACCTGAAAGACGAGAGCCCCGAACGCTATGCCCGGTTGATCGAGCGGCTCGGCCTGCGCAAATAAAACCCGGGGCAAGCCAGAGGGGCGGGCCGGCGGCCGCGCGGCCGCGGGTCGCGCCTCGTCTGAGCGCCGCCCCGACGACGAGGAACAAAACCATGACCCAGCACCAGACATCCATTCCGGTCGGACATCTCCCGCTCCAGATCTCGATCGGCAAGCTCGCCAAACAGGCCGACGGGGCCGCGGTCGTCCGCTACGGCGACACCGTCGTCCTGGCCACGGCCGTCTTCGCGAAGGAGCCGAAGGTGAATGCCGACTTCTTTCCCTTGACGGTGGATTACCGCGAGGCCACCTACGCCGCGGGGCGCATCCCCGGCGGCTGGTTCAAGCGCGAGGGACGGCCGACGGAGAAGGAGATCCTGACCTCCCGCCTGATCGACCGCCCCTTCCGCCCCCTCTTCCCCAAAGGCTTCAACCACGAAACGCAGATCATCGCCTTCGTCCTCTCGGCCGACGGCCAGAACGATCCCGACGTCCTCGCGATGAACGCGGCCTCCGTGGCGCTGACCTGTTCGCTCGTCCCCTTCTATTCGCCCGTGGGCGCCGTGCGTGTCGGGCGCCTGGACGGACAGCTCGTCCTGAATCCCACGAACGCCCAGCGCGAAAAGTCCGAGATCGACCTGATCGTGGCCGGAACCGAGGACGCGGTCGTCATGGTCGAGGGGCTTGCCCTGGAGGTTTCCGAAGCGGTCCTGATCGACGCGATCTTCTTCGGGCACGAGGCGGTCCGCCGGATCGTCGCCGTCCAGAAGGACCTGCAGCGGGAGGCGGGATTCGCCGAAAAGCCGGATTGGAAATCGCCCGAGGCCTACCCGGCCGAAGTCTTCTCGCAGGTCCGCTCGCAGTGGGAGACGGTGATGCTGGCCGCCATGAGCCTGCCCGACAAGATCCTCTCCTACGCCGAGATCAAGGCCGTCAAGAAGGCCGCGGCGTCCGTCGTGCCGGAAGACCAGGCCGAAAGGAAGGCCCAGGTCACCCGGGCCGCCGACGACCTCGTGAAGGTCCTGACGCGCGAGACGATCCTGAACCACGGCAAGCGCCTGGACGGCCGCCGCTTCGACGAGATCCGGCCCATCACCTGCGAGGTTGGTCTCCTCCCGCGCACCCACGGCTCGGCGCTCTTCACCCGCGGGGAGACCCAGGCTCTCGTCACCGCGACGCTCGGCACCTCCGACGACGCTCAGATCATCGAGGAGTACGAGGGGGAGAGCGAGCACACGTTTCTCCTCCACTACAACTTCCCGCCGTTTTCCGTCGGGGAGGCCAAGTTCATGCGCGGCCCGTCGCGGCGCGACATCGGGCACGGCAATCTCGCCCGCCGCTCGCTCTCTCCGGTGCTGCCCAACGAGGATGCCTTTCCCTACACGGTCCGGGTCGTCTCCGACATCCTGGAGTCCAACGGCTCCTCCTCCATGGCCACAGTCTGCGGAGGCACCCTCGCGCTCATGGACGCGGGCGTCCCGATCAAGGCGCCGATCGCGGGCATCGCGATGGGCCTCGTCTCGGACGGAGACCGCTTCGCGATCCTCTCCGACATCGCCGGCCAGGAGGACCACTACGGCGACATGGACTTCAAGGTGGCGGGCTCGCGCGACGGGATCACCGGCCTCCAGATGGACATCAAGATCAAGGGGCTCTCCCGGGAGATCGTGGAGCGGGCGCTCGATCAGGCGCGCGCCGGCCGGCTCCACATCCTCGAGACGATGTCCTCGGCGCTCGACCGTCCGCGCGCCAACATCTCGCCCTACGCGCCCCGCATCTTCACGATGCAGATCCCGCGCGACCGCATCCGCGACGTCATCGGCTCGGGTGGCAAGACGATCCGCTCCATCATCGAGTCCACCGGCTGCAAGATCGACGTCGAGGACTCCGGCAAGGTCTCCATCGCCTCCTCCGACGAGGCGGCGGCGCTGCGGGCGATCGAGATCATCGAGAGCCTCACGCAGGAGCCGGAGATCGGGAAGGTCTACACGGGCAAGGTCCGCCGGGTGGAGCCTTACGGGGCCTTCGTCGAGATCATGCCGGGGCAGGACGGCCTCGTGCACATCTCCGAGCTCGCTCCCTACCGCGTCCGCCAGACGACCGACGTCGTCAAGGAAGGCGACGAGGTGACCGTCAAGATCATCGCCGTGGATCCCATGGGCAAGATCAAGCTCTCCCGCAAGCAGGCTCTCACCAAGGAGCAGCTCGACGCCGAGATGGCCATGGCGCCCGTCACGGTCGGCGAGGACGAGGGACGCGACGAGTTCCCGCGCGGCGCGCGCGGCCCGGGCGAGCACCACGGCCACCCCAACCGGGACCGAGACCGCGGACCGAGGGGGCCGAAGAGGTAGTTTCAAGGTTTCAGGTTTCAGGTTTCAGGATACGAGGCGCGGCATCAGCCGTGCCTTTTTCGTTTCGATTGAGTCCCGAGTCCCGAGTCCCGAGTCCCGGGTCCCGGGTCCCGGGTCCCGGGTCCCGGGTCCCGCGCCTAGTACGGCATTTCGTCGTCGCCCAGGCCGATCATGTGGCCGATCTCGTGGACGACGGTGTCGCGGATCTCACGGATGGCCTCGCCTCGCGTGGCGCAGCAGCGCAGGATCGGGCCGCGGAAGATGGCAATCTGGGCGGGCAGGTGAGAGACCGCCATGCCTCGCTCGAAGTACGGGACGCCGCGGAAGATCCCGAAGAGCTCGTCCTCGTCGGGGGTGTCCGTCTCCTCGTAGTCCTCGTCGAGCGGCTCCTCCTCGACGGCGATCACGATGTTCTCCAGGTACTTCCGGAACGGTGCCGGCAGCTGCGCCACGGCCTCTTCGACGTAGGCCTCGAACTGCCGCGGGGTGACACGCGAGGAGCTCATGGCGCCGGCCTCGCAAAGAGGGTCTCGAAGTTCGCGGTCGTCAGACCGGCGACGGTCTCGATGTCGGCCGTCTTCACCTCGGCGAGCTTCTTCGCGGTCTCGACGACGTAGGCCGGCTCGCACGGCTTGCCGCGGTGAGGAACGGGGGCGAGAAACGGGGTGTCGGTCTCGACGAGCATCGCGTCGAGCGGCAGTCCCGCGGCGGCCTCCCGTATGTTGTCGGCGGCGCGGAAGGTGATCATCCCGGAGAAGGAGACGAGGTACCCGAGGTCGAGAGCGGTCTTGCCGTACTCCGCGCTCTCGGTGAACGAGTGGAAGACGCCCGGCCTCTCCCGCGGCGGCAGCCGCTTGAGTGCCGCGAGCATCTCCGCCCCGCTCTCCCTGTTGTGGAGGATCGCCGGCAGGCCGAGCCTCGCCGCGAGGTCGAGCATCCACTCCAGCACCTCGACCTGCTTGCCCCGCGGCGACAGGTCATAATGGAAGTCGAGCCCGATCTCGCCGATCGCGGCGACCCTGTCCCGCCGGGCCAGCGCCTCGAGGGCCGCGCCGTCGCGAGCCGGATCGAAGTCCTTCGCCTCGTGGGGATGAACGCCGACCGCGGCCAGGACCCCCTCATGCCGTTGCGCCAGCTCGACCGCCGCCGCGGAGTCTTCCAGCGTCGTGCCGGGCACGAGGAACCGCGTGACGCCCGCCGCGCGCGCGCGCTCCAGCATCGCCTCCGCACCGGTCTCCGCCATCTGGAGATGGCAGTGACTATCCGCAAGATCGGATGATCGTGCGATCGGGTGATCGGGTGATTGACCGAAGCCCTCGTTCACCACATCACCCGATCACCCGACCACCAGATCACCCGATTACTTGACCCTGCTACCCGGCGGCACCTCGGATGCCACATCGAGGAGGGAGGGCTCTCCCGCCTCCCCCACCGTGGCGGCGAGGACCATGCCGTTGGACTCGACGCCCATGAGCGTCGCGGGCTTCAGGTTCGCGACGAGGACGACGTTCCGGCCGACGAGCGACTCGGGCGCGTACTTCTTCCCGATCCCGGCGACGACCTGACGCTTCTCCGTCCCCAGGTCCACCTGGAGCTTCAGGAGCTTGTTGGATTTCGGCACGCGCTCCGCTTCCACGACGCGTCCCGTCACGAGACGGACCTTCTGGAACTCATCGAGACCGATCCGGTTGTCGGAAGGCGAGGCGGCCTGCGTGGCTTCCGAAGGAGGCGGAGGCGGAGCGCCGGCCGGCGCTCCCGGGGTTTCCTGCGACATGGTTTTCTCCTTTGCGCTGAAATAAGCGCCGGCGTCGGCGCGGGGAAAGAGCGGGCCGCTCTCCGGGATCGGCGTCCCCGCGGGAAGCCGCCCCCAGTCGAGGTCTTCGAGGCGCGGGTCCGCCACCGGGGCGCCGAGTGTCGCGAAGATCTTCCGCGACGTGCCCGGCATGAAGGGGAAGAGCATCACGGCGCAGAGACGCACCCCTTCCGCGGCAGCATAGAGGATGTGCGACAGGCGCGCCGACAACCCCTCCTCCTTGCGCACCTTCCACGGCTCCTTGGCCACGACATAGCCGTTGATCTGCGTCAGGAAGCGCCAGACGGCCTCGAGCGCGCGGTTGAAGGCGAAGTCCTCCATGGCGGCGCGCCACTCCGATTGCGCGACGGCGAGAGCGGAGCGGATCTCGTTCGCGTCGCTCGCCTGCGGCGGCGTCCCTCCGAAGGACTGCCGCAGGAGCGCCGCGACCCGCGAGACCGTGTTGCCGAGGTCGTTGGCCAGGTCGGCGTTGAACCGGGAAAGAAACGCCTCGTCGGAGAAGTGCGCGTCCTGTCCGAACGTCATCTCCCGGAGCAGGAAGTAGCGCAGCGCGTCGGGGCCGAACTCCGCGACGAGCGCGTCCGGCCGGACGACGTTCCCGACCGACTTGGACATCTTCTTCTCGTCGCGCAGCCACCAGCCGTGCGCCCACACCGTCGTCGGCAGCGGAAGGCCCGCCGAAAGAAGGAAGGCCGGCCAGAAGACGGAATGAAAGCGGAGGATGTCCTTACCGATCAGGTGGACGCGGCGTCCATCCGGGTTGTCCCAGAACTCCCGGTAGAGCCGGTCGTCCGCAGACCCGAAGCCGAGCGCCGTGACGTAGTTCGTCAGCGCGTCGAGCCAGACGTAGACGACCTGCCCCGGCCGCCCCGGGAACGGGATCCCCCACTTGACCTTCGACCGCGAGACCGACAGGTCCGTCAGCCCCCCACGCACGAAGGAGAGCATCTCGGCGCGGCGCGTCTCCGGCCGGATGAACTCCGGGTGCTTCTCGTAGTGCTCGAGGAGCGGCGCCGCGTACTTCGAGAGGCGGAAGAAGATGTTCTCCTCCGACTCCCAGGCGCATGCCGTGCCGTGGACCGGGCACCGCTTCTCCTCGCCGATCTCCTTCTCCGTGTAGAACGCCTCGCAGCTGCCGCAGTACCACCCCTCGTGCTTCGCCGTGTAGAGGTCCCCCGCCTTCTCGATGCGGGCGATCAGGGCCTCGACGCCCGCTCGGTGCCGCCCCTCCGTCGTGCGGATGAAGTCGTCGTTGGAGATCTCGAACTTCTTCCAGAGGTCGTGGTAGCGGGCGACGACGCGGTCGGCGAGCGCGATCGGCGTCACTCCCTGAGTCGCCGCGGCCTTCTCGATGTTCTGGCCATGCTCGTCGGTCCCCGTGAGGAAGCGCGTCTTCTCGCCGACGAGCCTGTGGTACCGCGTCGCCGTGTCCGTCACGACCGTCGAGTAGATATGCCCGATATGGGGCAGGTCGTTGACGTAGTAGATCGGCGTCGTCGCGTAGAAGGTCTTCATGGGTAGTCGAGAGTCGAGAGCCGAAAGATATCCTGCCTGGAAGAGACTCTACGGACGGGGCAGGTGCGAAACGGAAGGAAGAGCTTCAGGCCCCTTGACGCTTCTTCTTGGCCTTGGACCTCGGCTCTATCCCGAGCTGGCGTCTCATCTCATCCGACGACAGTCCTCCTCTTCTGCGATGCGCGAGCCGCGACCGCTCCATGATTTCGAGGAATTTCGGATTGGCGCCGATCGAGATGCTCTCCCAATCCGCGCCCCGGGGCACGGCTGTCACCGTCGCGATGGGCTTTCCGCGCATCGTTACGACGATCGATTCCCTTCGAGCGCGGCGAGCATAATCCGCAAGGGGAGCCGTAGCCTGTGCCATCTCGACGGTTTTCACGAAAGGTCTATCTCCTCTCCTCCGATGAAGACTCGGTTTCGATCCTTGAGGCCAACCGCTCGAATCTCGACGACCCGCTTCCTCTCGTCCACCTCATAATAAACCCGCAGGTTGCCAATCCGAAGCTCGAAACGCGCCAGAGCATTGGATTGGAGCGGTTTCCGGTTCCGCGTAACTGCTCGGGCCTCGTACATCAGCTGCCTCTCTACTCTGTCGAGGACAAGAGACCGCTGACGCGCGTCCAGCGCGGCCAGATGGTCGCGCGACAAAGGCGAGTACTCGACTCGATACCGCGGCTTCTTCACTTGCTCGAACCGATGCTCATTTCCAGATCTCGGAAAGGGACCGGCCCGTCAGCTTGGCCCGCTCGCGGTCGTCGGCAATCTCGGACGGTCGGAGCGAGCAGGAGTTCAGCACGATCTCGTCCTCGAGGCTACGGCGGCCGCGCTCGCGTAACCACCCCGCGAGTGCCTTTTCGACGATCTCGCTCCGGCTCGAACCGGCCGAGAGCCGGTCGAGATCCTGAACCAGCAACGGATCCGTCGTCACGGAAATCTTGATCCTCGCCATGCCCTGCCTCTCATTGGATAGATCATCACATCCCGAGCTTGCTCACCCGTGGGAATTCGAACTTCAGATCGTCGTCACATCAGCCCCGCTTCCCGAAAGGAAACGCATCCCTCTCTTCCCACGACGACGTGGTCGAGGAGGCGCAGTCCCACCGATTCCGCCGCCGCGGCGAGGCGGCGCGTGAACTCGCGATCCTCCCGCGAGGGGGAGGGATCGCCCGAGGGGTGGTTGTGGTACAGGATCACGCCGGCTGCGTTGGCGAGGAGCGCGCGCTTCAGGATCTCGCGCGGCTCGACCACCGCGCGATCGAGCGTGCCGCGGTAGATCTCCGGGTCGTCCCTCAGGAGGCGGTTCCGGGCATTGAGATAGAGCGCGCCCGTCCGCTCCTGCGTCCCGTCGCCGCGCGCCCGCCGCAGGTAGTCCTTCACGAGCGAGGGCTCGTTTAAGAGGTCGCGCCCCGAGAGCGACTCCGCCGCCAGCCTCCGCCCGATCTCGAGCGCCGCCTCGATGACCGATCCCCGCGCCTTCTTCACGCCGCGCTCCCGGCGCAGCTCGGCCCCCGAGAGCCCGGCCAGCCCCGCCAGCCCCCCATGCGCCGTCAGGATCCGCCGCGCCGTATCGAGCGCGCTCTCCCCCCGTATCCCCGACCCCAGCAGCAGCGCCAGCAGCTCCTCCCCCGACAACGCCGCCGCCCCCAGCCGGGCCAGCCTTTCCCGCGGCCTCTCGTCCGAAGGCAGATCCGCCATCCGAAGCACGACCCGACTCGTTTGTTCCGTCATGAATTTGGCCGGGGAGCGGCCAGTCGCGGGACCCGAGGACCCGGTCATAATCTCACGGGATGGGCGAATCGCCACACTCCGCCTTGCGGATGTTCCTCGTGGCCGTCGGAGCGCTGTTCATCGCGGCGGGGGTGTTCTGGCCGATCCTGTCGCGCTACCTGGGAAGGCTTCCGGGAGACATCGTCGTGCGGAAACCGGGGTTCACGTTCTCTTTTCCGATCGTCACCTGCCTGGTGATTTCGCTGATCCTGACGCTCGTTCTCTGGATTTTTCGGAGATGAGGCGAGCGTAGAGGGACTCGATCCGGTCGAGGCGGATCTCGGAGGAGAAGCCTTTTTCGACCCGCTCGCGGCCGGCGCGGGCGAGCCGCTGAGCAAGCGGCCTGTCCGTCAGGAGGCGGCGGATGGCCGACGCCAGAGCGGCGGGGTCGCGGGGCGGGACGAGGAGGCCGGACTCTTCGTTCACGACGAGCTCGGGATTTCCGCCGGCGGCGGAGGCGACGACGGGGACGGCGAGGGCCATGGCTTCGCGCAGCGTGCCGGTGATGCCGAGGCCTTCGTAGGAGAGGTCGGCGACGATGTCGGCGGCGGCGAGGACGTCCGGCATGTCGGTGCGGAAGCCGATCGGCAGGACGCGGTCCTCGATTCCCTTTCCCCGGGCGAAGGCGGAGACTTCGGCCTTCTTCGCGTCGTCTTCGCAGGCGACGATGGCGGTCTTCAGCCTCGGGAAATCGGGCGCCAGGAGGGCGGCTGCGGCGATGAGGTCCTTCCAACCCTTCCACTCGCGGGCGCCGACCTGGACGAGGAGGGTCTCGTCGGGTGCGACGCCCCACTCGCGGCGGACCCGGTCGCGGTCCGCCTTCGCGGGATCGAAGCGCGCGAGATCCACGCCGGCGTAGATCACGTTCACTTTCTCCGGCGGGAGTTTCCCCGAGGCGACAATCACCTTCTTGATGTCCTCGCAGACGGTGACGACGGCGTCCATGCGAACGTGGAACTTGATGCGGTTGAACGCGTCGAGCGGAAAGGAGACGCCGCGGTTGACGACGAGGACCGGACGCCGGCGCGCGAAGGCGGTCGCGAAGAGCGCCACCGAGTGCGCAATCCCCTTGTGGACGTGGACGACGTCCACCGCGCGCTCGTCGAAGACTCTCGCGAGCCTGCGCGCGCTCCCGAAGTCGAACTCGTGCTTCAACGGCAGGGCGACGAAATCGTTCCCCTCCTCCCGCGCGCGCGCCGGGACGTCCCCGTCCGGCCGCGAGACGATCGCGACCCGGTGCCCGCGCCCCGCGAGCCCCCGCGCCAACTGGAACATCTGGACGACGCTCCCCGTCGAGAAGAGACCCTTCTCCAGGACCTGGAGAATCGAGAGACGAGAAATCGGGTGATCGGGTGATCGGGTCATCGGGTGATCGGAGGGCGCCGAACGAGAGCTTCGATCACCCGATCACCGATCGCTTTTCGCTCAATCTCCGTCCGGCCAGTCGCGGGTCGCGGCGTCGGGGACGAGGACGATCTTGCCGTGGTGGTCTCCCCTCTCGAGGCGGTCGTAGGCTTCGACGGCGCGGGAGAAGGCGAAGGTGCTGTCGATGCGCGGGGTGAGCTTTCCGGCCGCGACGGCGGAGAGCATCGCGCGAAACTCGCGGTCGTTCGACATCGTGGAGCCGAGGATCGAGAGGTGGTTCCAGAAGACCAGGCGCAGCTCCTCCTTGGGGTTGGGACCGGTCGTGGCGCCGCAGGTGACGATGCGGCCCCCCTTCGCGGCGGACTTCAGCGACGTCATCCAGGTCTTCTCGCCGACGGAATCGATCACGACGTCCACGCCGCGCTTGCCGGTCAGAGCGCGGATCTCTTTCGCGACGTCCTGTTTCGTGTAGTCGATCACGACTTCGGCGCCCGCTTCCGCCAGGCGCCTGCCCTTCTCCTCGCCCGAGGTCGTCGCGAAGACGCGCGCCCCGACGAGCCGCGCGATCTCGAGCGCCGCGCCGCCGGCTCCGCCTCCCGCCCCGTGGATCAAGACCGTCTGCCCCGGCCGCACGTCCCCGCGCGTGACGACCATCCGCCAGGCGGTCTGGTACACGAGCGGAAACGCGGCCGCCTGCTCGAAGGAGAGCCTCTCCGGCATCGGGAAGACGTTTCTCGCGGGGACGACGACCGCCTCCGCGAACGTGCCGGGCACGTGCTCGCCCAGGATCTGGAACCGGACGCAGAGGCTCTGCTCCCCGGCGCGGCAGAACTCGCACGCGTTGCAGTAGAGGCCCGGCTGGAGGAGCACGCGGTCCCCGGACGAGAGGCCCTTTGCTCCCGCGCCGACGGCGTCCACGACGCCCGCGCCGTCCGCTCCCGGGATCTGCGGCAGCGGAACGCCGGGAATCCCGTCGCGGACGAAGACGTCCAGGTGGTTCATCGCGGCCGCGCGAATCGCGACGCGCACTTCTCCGGCGCCCGGCTCCGGCATCGGCCGGTCCCCGTACTCGAGGACCTCGTTTCCGCCGTGCCTCTGGAAGAAAACGGCTTTCATGATTTCGGGAGGCGGGAGGCGGCAGGCGGGAGGCGATGCTCCCAGGACACGATTCCATTCATTGCGGCCGTTTCCATATCACCTCCTCGTTTGCCTCCCCCCTCCCGCCTTCCCCCTTCCGGCTCGCTCACTGGAGGTAGCCCAGCGACTTCAGCTTCTTCAGATACTCGCGGTCGGTCGCGGCGGAGCGCGGGCCTTGCGGCGCGGAGCGCGGGCCGTACGTCGGAACGGTCGCGGTCTCGAGCGCGCCGGGCGGGAAGAGCGCGGCGACGGGACGGCCCGGAAGATCCGCGGCGACCGGCACTCCCGCGCGCGCGAGAACCGAGGGGGCGACGTCCTCCGGGCGGATGCGCAGCGTCCTTGCGGGAAGGCGTCCGTCGAAGACGACCATGCGCCCGAGGGCTGAGGGCGCGGGGTGGCTGTCCACGGCGAGGATCACGAGAGCCTGCTGCCCCGCGACCGCGCGCGAGACTTCCTCCTCCAGGTACCGATGCAGCTGGTCGATCGCGCGCAGCCGCTCCTCCGAGCCGGACTTGTCCCGCAGGATGTCGAGGCCGGGGAGATAGACCGTCGAGACCTGCCGGCCGCCGCGGCGGCGTGCCTGCAGGGCGTCGATCGCCCGCCGGTCGGCGGAGACTCCTCCGGTCGCGCCCGCCAGGATCTCCTCGTTGCCGACGACGTCGGCGCCCGGCCAGGGGCCGGAGGCCCACCACCCCACCGCGACCGCGGGAAGGCCGGCCGAGGCGGCGACCTCCCAGAAGGCGAGGCGGCGCCGGTCGGAAGCCGACACCGGCGAGTTGACGACGAGACGAAGGGCGGGGCCGAGCCGGCGCAGGTACCACGCCGTCCCAAGCGGCGGGCGGAGTCCCGCGGGCGATCCCCGCGGGCGGACCCGCGCCAGGGCGCGCACGCCGTGGCGGGCCGGCGGCTCTCCCGTCGCGAGATCCGTCCAGACTTCCGGCGGCGCCGCGGCGGCCTCGGGCCACCAGCCGGTGACTCCGGTCGCGAGGAGGTCTCGAACGCCGGAGAGACCGTCGGAGGCGGCCGCGTCCAGGCCGAGGCCGTCCACGGCGACGACGGCGACCGCGCCGCCGCGCGGCGAGGGGAGGATCGGGGGCACCGGCGGGCGAGTCCGCGACGAGGAGGAGAAGCTCGCCAGCGCGATCAGGAGCCCGGCGACGGCCGCCGCGAGGAACACGCGCCGCCGCGGCCGGCCGGGCAGGACGCGGGAATGCGCGTAGGCGCGGGCGAGGAAACCGGAGCGGACGCTTCGGGCGAGGATCAGCGCCGCGAGCGCGACGGGAGCGCCCCAGACGAGCGCCCGCGCCGGGAGGTCGCGAGAGAGACCGTAGGCACCCCCGATCCACAGGAAGAACACCGCCGCCGCCGCGGCGAGACCCGCCGCCGTCGCCGTGCCCGCCGGAGCGCGGGAGCGGTCGGCGATGGCCGCGAGGAGGAGCGCGAGGATCCCGGCGATCGCGAGGTCCGCCCAGAAGAGATGGACGAGAAGAGCCGCGACCGCCGTCAGGGAATCGCCGAAGCCCGCCTCGGCCGTCTCGACCGCCGCCAGCGAAGCGACGGCCGCGGCGAAAGCGCCGAGGAGGATCGCGGGGAGGAAGAGGCCGCCGCGGCCGGCGAAGGCGCGGCGAAAGACGAAGCGCTCGACGCCGCCGCTCAGGTAGCCGAGGTCGCGCAGGCGCCGGCGGGCCTCGTCGAGGGAAAGAGAGGGGTCACTCAAGAGGCCCCCTCACCCCGTCCCCTCTCCCGGTGGGAGAGGGAAGCGTCCAGCGCGCGTCATGCCCGGCGGTCCCGGACGACGCGGGCGAGGTCGGCGAGCACCGCGCCCTTCCGGCCGAGGGGGGAAAGCGCGGACACGGCGGATTCGAGGAGCTCTCCGACGAGTTTTCGCGAAGAGTCCATTCCGAAAAGGGTCGCGAAGTTCGCGCGGTGGGCGTCGCGCCGCGCGTCCTTGCCCATCCGCTCCGGGTCTCCCGAGAGATCGAGCATGTCGTCGGTGATCTGAAAGGCGAGGCCGAGGTTGCGCGCGAAAAGCGTCAGGGCCTCGAGCGTCTCTTCGCCCGCGCCGCCCGAAAGCGCTCCGCCACGGACCGCCGCCACGAAGAGGGCCCCGGTCTTGCGGGAGTGGATCGCCTCGAGGTCCTCGAGGACGAGGCCCGACGGGTCGGCCGCGAGGTCCGCGGCCTGTCCGGCGCAGCACCCCTCCGCGCCGATCGCCCGGGCGAGCTCGTGGACCACCCGCGCGCGCGTTCGCGCCGGCGTCTCCGGCGCCTCCGCGGCGACTTCGAAGGCGCGCGCGACGAGCGCCACGGCCGCGAGCTCCACGGTCGCCACGCCGTGCACGAGGTGGAGCGCCGGCCGGCCGCGCCGGCGCCGGGCGTCGTCCATGGAGGGGAGGTCGTCGAGCGCGAGCGAGGCCGCGTGCAGGAACTCCACCGCGACGGCGACGGCCATCGGCGCGGCCGCCGGGGCGCGGACGATCTCGCCGGCCGCGAGCGCGACGAGCGGCCGCAGCCGCTTGCCGGGCGAGAGAACGGCGTCCCCGATCGCGCGCGAGAGCGCGGGCGCGCGGACGGCGAGCGGAGGGAGCGCGCGGGAAAGCTCCCGCTCGAGGGGAGGCAGAGCGCGCGCGGCGAAACCGTCGAAGGCCGGCGTTTTGTCCGCCGCCTTCTCCGTGTGCGGTGGCTTAGGCGAAGCTCGCCACCGCCTCCGGCTCCGACTCGTAGACGTCGAACACGGTGATCAGCTGCGTGACGGTGAGCACGTCGTTGATCTTCGGGGGCAGATGGAGGAGTTTCAGCTTCCCCCCCTTGTTCGTGACCGACGTGTAGCACCCGACGAGCTCGCCGATCCCGGAGGAGTCGATGGTCGTCACGTCGTGCATGTTGATCAGGATGTTCTTCTTCCCCTGTTCCACGAGATGGTTGATCGTCTCCCGCAACTGCACGTCTCCCGCCCCGATCGTGATCTTCCCCTTCAGATCCACGATCTGGACCCCGCCGGCAGCCTCGCGCACGGTCGTCTTCATCGTCAGTTCCCCTCCTCCTTCTCTCTACCCTGTGCCAGGTCCTTTGTCAGGACGATTTCCATACCGCCTCCGTCCATTTGACGGAAGCGGACCTCATCCATGAACGTCTTCATGTAGAAGATACCGCGTCCCGAGGTCTTCAACCTATTTTCCGGAGCGAGCGGGTCCACGACCTTCCCGGGATCGAACCCGCGGCCCTCGTCCTGGATCCGGATCCGGAGGGTCGAGTCCGCGACTTCCATCTCGAGGTGAACGCGTTTCTCGGTGTCCTGGGCGTTGCCGTGCTTGATGGCGTTGGCCAGGGCCTCGCGCAGGGCCATCAGGATCCAGTGCGTCGTTTCCTCGCTCAAGTCCCACCCCTCCAGCAGCTTGGCGCAGAGATGCTGCGCCATTTCGATGTTCTCGAAACGGCTGGAGAGGGACATCCGGATGGGTCCGGTCTCGCTGGGCGAGGGTGGCGAACTCATTCACGTTCGAAATTCCGCGGCATCTTAGCGAAAGCCCGCCGTGAAAGATAGCAGGCCTTTTGCCCATGCTACCCTGCCGGCCGTGAAGATCCTGCGCCGCCTGGCGGTGCTGCTCGTCCTCGCCGCCCTGGGAGCCACGGCTCTCCTTCCGGCGCGGGTCGCCCAGGTGGCGCGCGAGGTCGAAAAGGTCCGGGGCCGCCGGTTCGAGAGAGCGGTGCCCGCCAGCGAAATCGACGCGGCGGAGCTGAAACGGGTTCTGCGCTCGAAGGTCGCCGAGTCCTTCCCCGCTTCCCCCGACGACACGCTCCGGACTCTCGTCGCCCTCGGGCTGTTCGAGGAGACGCCCAACCTGATCGACAGGCTCGTGGATTTCTACGCCTCCCAGGTCATCGCGTTCTACGACCCGGAGCCCCGGCGGTTCTACGTCGTTCGCGGAGCGGAGAAGGCCCTGCAGAAGGAGAGCGCGAAGGACGAGGAGGAGGCCGAGGGGATCGGGCTCTCCGACATGGCCGGCATGTCGGAGAGACTGATCTTCGCCCACGAGCTGACCCACGCCCTGCAGGACGAGAGCCTGAAGCTCGACCGGCGCATGAAGGACCTGAAGGAGAACGGCGACCGGGCGCTCGCGCTCGAGAGCCTGCTCGAGGGGGAGGCGACCCTCGTCATGGTCCGGGTCGTCCTGACGGGCGTTCCGGGCGCCGACCAGAGCACCGAGGAAATGCTCGGGCCGCTTCTCTCCGCCGGCGCGCTCGAGCGGTCCGGCGTCCCCAAGGACATCCCCGACTACTTCGTCGATCAGCTTTTCTTCCCCTACACCGATGGGACGGCCTTCGTGAGACGGGTCGTGAAGAGCAAGGGGTGGCCGGGAGTGGACCGGCTGTGGAAGAACCCGCCGCAGTCCACCTCGGAGATCCTCCACGAGGGACTCGACTTCGTCCCGGCGGAGAATCTCCTGCCGGGCAGCCCGGAGAGACTCTCTCCCGCCGGCTTCCATCCCCTCTACTCCGACACGCTCGGGGAGTGGACCGTGCGCTTCCTCCTGCGCCGCTCGCTTCCCGAGGGCGAGGCGGACGCCGCGGCCTCGGGATGGCGCGGAGACCGGATCGCCTTCTTCGCCTCCGGCCGAACGATCGCCTACCTGTGGCGCGCGCGCTTCGACTCCCCGGCTTCCGCCGAGCGCTTCGAGGCGGCCTGGACGAAGGCCCGGCTGAAGGTCCCGCGCAAGGAAATCGTCGCGCGCAGCGGACCGGACGTCCTCGTGGCCGCCGGATTTGCGAAGCTGCCGGACCTCCCCGGCTTCAAGACCGGGGAGCAGACCGCCCTGGCTCGCGTCGCGCCCCCCGCGCTGTAGGGGCCCTGTTTTTCAGCCGATCGGTCTCAACGCGAGGGGGATCAGGACGAACATCTGGATCGAGTCGAAGACGCCGTGAGCGATGATGCACGGCAGGACGTTGCCGTAGAGCGCGAAGGTCGCCGACAGGACCGTCGAGATGACGAGGATGCCGACGAGCACGAGCGGCTGTCCGTAGGCCCCGTGGGCCGCGGTGAACATCAAGGTCGCGGCGAGGGCCCCCACGCGGGGCTGCAGGAACGAGCGGAAAAAGAGCTCCTCGACGACCATCGCCGAGACGACGATCAGGATCCGGATGGCCAGCGGCTGGGCGACGAGCCAGACGATCGTCGGCGAGACCCCGCTCACGGACCCGGCGGCCGCGTGCCGCCGCAGCACGTACCAGAGACCGATCACGACGAGGAGGACGATGATCGTCAGAAACCATCCCGCCAGGCCGATGAGGAAGCCCGCGCCGAGGTCCGCGGCCGGACGGGGGCTCGCGAGCTTCAGGAATTCCGCAACGGAGTGCCGGCCCGACAGCACGTAGTAGACGGTCAGAAAGAGGATCAGGATCAGGTGCACGGCGAAGAGAGAGACGAGCGTGAAGTCCTTCGTGTCGGCCTGTCCTCCCGCCAGTCCGCCCGCGAAGGGAATCGCGACCGTCAGGAGGAGCACCGCCCCGAGGAGGACGACGGCCACGTTGCGCCGTCCCGGCTGGACGAACCCGTCCTGGGCGAAGACGGCCCGCGAGCGGGCGCGCGCGAAACTGATGAGGATTCCCGCGCACCCGGCGGCGAGCAGCAGGGCAAAGACCATACCGTTCATGTCTTTCGCGGATCCCCCGGTTCTCAGAAAGTCTCGGGCGGCGAGCGGCGCAGGATACATCACTTTTCTCGCGCGAACGGCCGCCGAGGGATCGCGGGTTAAACTCGCGCGCGAGGAGAGACGCAAGCCCGCCATGCCGGAGTCACTTCCCCTCGAGGTCCGCGACGTCTCCAAGGCGTTCGCGGGCCGCAAGGCCCTCGACGGCGTGACGCTCGAGATCCTCCCGGGGGAGATCCTGGGGCTGCTCGGGCCCAACGGCGCCGGCAAGACGACGCTCGTGCGCGGCGTCGCGGGGCGGGTGAGCCAGGATTCCGGGAGCCTTCGTCTCTTCGGGCTCTCCCCCGCCGACTCCGGCGCGCGGGCGCTGCGCGGGTGGGTGCCGCAGGAGATCGCGCTCTATCCGCTCCTCTCGCCCCGCGAGAACCTCTGGACCTTCGGGCGGTACCAGGGGCTCGAAGGAGAGCCGCTCGCGGCCGCCATCGCCGCCAACCTCGAGTGGATCGGCCTCTCCGACCGGGCCGATGAGCGCACGGACCGGCTCTCCGGCGGCATGAAGAGGCGCCTGAACATCGCGGCGGGGACGATCCACGGCCCGCGGCTCCTCCTCCTGGACGAGCCGACCGTCGGCGTGGACCCGCAGTCGCGCGAGCGGATCTACGGCATGATCGAAGAGCTCCGGTCGCGCGGCGTCTCGCTCCTCTACACGACGCACTACATGGAGGAGGCCGAGCGCCTCTGCGACCGGATCGCGATCATCGATCACGGCCGGATCATCGCCTCGGGGACCCGGGACGCGCTCGTGCGCCAGACTCTCGGTGCGGCCCAGACCGTGTCGATCGAGACCGAAGCCGCCATCCCGGCGGACGTCCGCGAGTCCTTGAAGAGGTTCGGAGCGACCGTGGACGGCACGAAGGTGCAGGCCTCCGTGGAGGACCCGGCCGTCCAGATCCGGGAGTTCCTGGAGATCTTCCACGCGAAGGGGATCGGCATCCGCGATCTCGCCTTGAAGAGCGCCACGCTCGAACAGGTGTTCCTCCACCTGACCGGAAGGGAGCTGCGCGAATGATCCTCGCCGTCGTCCGGACCCACCTGGCGAGACTGCGGCGCGACCGGGCCGCCTTCGTCCTGGCGTTCGTCGTGCCGATCGTCTTCTTCTCCATCTTCGCCGGCATCTTCGGGACCTCGCGCGGCGGCGGCACTCGGCGGATCTCCGTCGCCGTCGTGGACGAGGACGGGAGTGAGAACTCGCGCCGCCTCGTCGCCGCCCTGAAGGCCGAGAAGGGGCTGACCGTCGTGGCCGGGAAGATCCCCGCCGGCAACGGCTCGGAGGAGCCGTTCGGTCGCGCGTCGGCCGAGGCGGCCGTCCGGGCCGGGAGCCTTCCGCTGGCGATCGTGATTCCGAAGGGCTTCGGAGAGGCCCCGATCCGCTTCGGGCCGTCGCCGAGCCGCCCGAAGCTCCTGCTCCTGGCCGACAGCTCCGATCCGATCGGGCCGCAGGTCGTCGCCGGCATGCTCCAGGGCATCGCGGCGACGGCCCTGCCCGACGTCATGGCGAAGACGGGAATCGAGGAGCTGGAGAAGTGGGGCGGCGAGCTCACGCCCGACCAGCGCGCGCGGATGGACGCGGGACTCCAGGCCCTTCGCGACCGGACCTCTCAGCCTCCCGCGCCCGGCGGCGCGGCGGCGGCCGGTTCCCTCGTGGACGTCGAGGTGCGCGACGTCCTCGGGGAGACGAAGAAGAACCCGACGTCCGCCCTGCTCGCCGCGGGGCTGGGCGTGATGTTCCTCCTCTTCTCGGCGGCCGGGGCCGGCGGCGCGCTCATCGAGGAGGCCGAGAGCGGGACGCTCGACCGGATCCTCTCGACGCGCGTCTCGATGGGCCGGCTCCTCCTCGGGAAGGTCACGTACCTCTCGGGCGTGGCCGTGACACAGCTCGTCGTCATGTTCGTCTGGGGCGAGCTCTTCTTCGGCCTCGAGCTGCACCGCCACATCCCCGGCTTCCTCATCATGACCGTGGCGACCGCCGTCGCCTGTTCCTGCTTCGGGCTCGTGCTCGCCGCGCTCTCCCGCTCGCGCATGCAGCTCGTCGCCCTGTCGAACCTGCTCATCCTGGCGATGTCGGCGCTCGGCGGGAGCATGGTCCCCCGCTACCTGCTCTCCGAGACGATCCAGAAGTTCGGGCTCGTGACGTTGAACGCCTGGGCCATCGACGGCTTCATGAAGGTCTTCTGGCGTGACGAGCCGATCGTGAACCTCTGGCCCCAGGTCGCCGCCCTCCTGGCGGGCTCCGTCCTCCTCTTCGCCGCGGCGCGCCGCCTCGCCCGCCGCTGGGACGTGGCGTAGGGGGCGGGGCGCGGTACGCGGTGGTCGGTGTTCGGGGACCGAAGTGCGGATTCCTGACCGCGCACCGGGCACCGCGGACCGAAACCCCGGACTAAGGTCATATGGCCTTCCCGCCCGATCCGGTTATGATTCCGGGCACTTGAAACACACTGCGATCGCACTGGTTCTCTTCGCCGCGGCGAGCGCTCTCTCCGCGCGGGTCTCCGTGACCGCTCCCGCTTTCGGGACGGTCCGGGCGGGAGAGACGGCGACGATCGAGTGGCGGGGGCTCCCGCGGGGAGTCGAGGAGCTCGAGCTTCTCCTGACGATCGAGGGGCGGGATCTCCCCGTCCGCGTGACGCCGCGGCTCGCCGCGGGCGCGGGAGCGCTCCTGTGGCGCGTCCCCAATCTCCCCTCGCGCCGCGCGCGGCTCACGATCCGCTACGGTCTCGACGCCGAGGAGATCGAGGGCGCCGCGAGCGCTTCCTTCGAGATCCTCCCGGCCGCGAGCGAGCCGCCGGCCGTGCTCGCGTTCCGCGACGGGGAATGGTGGACTGAGCAAGGCGCGGAAGCCCGGTTTCCCGGAGCGCTCGGTCCCGACCCGGGCGGCGATCGGGTGCGGGAAAACCGCGAGGGTCCCCCGTGCGCCGGGACTCGCACGCCGGGCCCCGCTCCCGAGGAGACCGCGCCCCGCGGCATCCGCTCCGGCAACCTCCCGCCATCGCGCTCCTCCACCCGCCCGGTGTTTCCGCGAGCACCGATCGAGGTCCCCGCCCGGATCTGAGACCCGTTCCTTTCCCCGTCCGGTTCCCCGAGAACCTCACAGAAAGGAACGAAATGAACAGCTCACTTCGAGCCCGCGCGCTCGCGGGTCTTCTGCTCCTCGCCGCCGGCCGGCCGGCGGCAGCGCAATCTCCAACACCGACCCCCGTTCCGACCCCCCTCAAGACGACCGAGCAGGTCGTCGTTTCCGCATCGAAGGTCCCCGAGGACCCCGTCGACGTGCAGGGCTCCGTGTCGGTCGTCACCGGCGACGAGCTGCGGCGGCGCGGCGCCCGCACCGTGGCCGACGCGCTCGAAGAGGTCACGGGCCTCGACACGGCCAACGGATCCGACAACGGCCCGCGCGTGCCCAACATCGGTCTCTGGGGACTCAAGGAGTTCGACGCGCTTCTCGTCACGGTGGACGGCGTGCCCGTCGGCGGGCCGTTCAACCCGTCGCTCACGCAGATCCCCGTCGAGGACATCGAGCGCATCGAGATCGTGCGAGGGCCCCAGGGGACCCTCTACGGAGTCTCCGCCTTCGCCGGGATGATCCAGGTCTTCACGCGGCGGGGCGGCGCCGGAGGCGCCCTGCGCGTCGGGGGAGGCTCCTTCTCGGACCGCTTCGCCGCCGCGAACTACTCGGCGCCGGTCGGCCGCGACTTCACGCTGCGCGCCTACGGCTCGATAGCCCGCGGCGACGGCTGGCAGGACCGCACCAAGTATGCGAGCGACCGTTTCAGCCTCTCCGGCGAGAAGAAATGGGGTCAGGCTTCCCTCGGCTTCAACCTGACGGCCTACCGCGACACGCAGCGCTTCGGGTCCCCGCTCCCCGTGGACGCCGGGGAACCGGTGCCCGGCTTCGAAATCGACCGCAACTACGCCGTGGACGGCGCCCGCCAGGATCACCGCGTCTGGTCCCTCGCCTCGACGCTCTCTCTCCCGATCTCCTCCGGCCTCCGCTTCGAGAACACGCTCGGCGCGGCCCGCGACGACCAGATCTCAGTGCGCTCCTTCCCCGGCGAGTCCGACGGAGAGACCGCGTCGGCCGAGGGCGTGACGCTCAAGCCCCGAGAAACGACCCTCTTCGACGACGCCCGCATCGTCGCGGAGTTCGACGGCGGCGGCAAGCACCGGCTCGTCGGCGGCGCGGCGCTGACCTGGGGCCGCACGACGGCCGACGGGCACGGCTTCGACTTCGACCTGACGCTCGGATCTCATCCGGTCGTCCCGAAGCTCGAGGACATCGCCTTCGGCGACAACCGCAACTTCAACGACCGCCGGACCTTCGTCGGCGTCTACGCCAACGACGAGTGGACCCCGATCCCGAGGCTCACCGTCGCCGGCGGCGCCCGCTACGACAGCGCCTCGGAGTCCCTCCACGTCTTCCAGCAGGAGATCGGGACCCCGACGCCGGACATCGTGGACGACAGCCACCGCGACGGACAGTTCTCCGGGGGAGTCTCGGCTCTCTTCCGGGCCGTCGAGGCCCCCTCCGGCCCGGTCAATGCCGTCAATTTCTACGCCGCGGCGAGGAGCGCCTTCAAGCCGGCCGCGCCGAATCTCTCGGAGGCGGAGTCGGCGAAGATCCTCGATCCGGAGAGGACCCGGTCGGGGGAGGTCGGGGTCAAGACGCGGCTTCTGGACCGGACACTCTCCGTCGACATCTCCTTCTTCCACATGATCTTCGAGAACCTCGTCGTGAGCGTCCCGGACGCCAGTGGCGAGCCGTCGCTGACCAACGCCGGCAGCGAACGCTTCCAGGGGATGGAGATCGAGGCGAGCTACCTGCCCCCCTACGCCGAGGGGCTTCGGCTCTCCGCCGGCTACGCCCACCACGACGCCCGCTTCATCCGATTCTCTTTCTTCACCCCGGATGGAGACCTGCGCGTGGTGGACGGGAAGAGGCTCGAGCTCGTTCCGCGCGACCTCTGGAACGTCGGCCTCTCCTATTCGCGGGAGAACGGGCCCGGCGCTTTCGTGGCCGTGCGCCACCAGTCGCAGCGCCCCCTGAACCGCCGCAACACCTTCTTCACCGAGCCGTTCTACGACACCGACGCCGGCGTCTCCTGGGATTTCCCCTTCGGCCGGATCGCCGTCGTCGGCCGCAACCTCGGCGACAGCCGCCACTACGTGGCCGACAGCGAGATCGGCGACAGCCAATTCTACGTCGCCCCTCCCCGCCGCTTCTCCGCCGAATTGACCTGGAAGTTCTGACTCCCTTCCTTCTCCCCCCGCGCCGGGGCGGGGGGAGAGGGGTCTGGTTGCGGGAGCCCGGGGTGAGAATGGGAACCATGAAAAAGCCCGCCTCGCTCCTGGCGCTCCTCCTCGCCCCTCTCCTCTCCGCCGGGTCCTTCCCCGACCCCGTCTCCGGCGACTCCACGATCCGGGACTTCCGGTTCACGAGCGGGGAGACGCTGCCGGAGCTGAAGATCCACTACCGCACGATCGGGACGCCGCGGCGCGACGCGAAGGGCGCCGTCCGCAACGCCGTCCTCCTGCTGCACGGCACGACCGGCTCGGGACGGGCGTTCCTCTCCGAGAACTTCGCGGGAGTCCTCTTCGGGCCCGGACAGCTTCTCGATGCCGCCCGGTACTACCTGATCCTGCCCGACGGGATCGGCCACGGGGATTCCTCGAAGCCGTCCGACGGCCTCCACGCGCGCTTCCCTCGCTACACGTACGACGACATGGTCGAGGCGCAGTACTGGCTCCTGAGGGAGGGGCTCAAAGTCGATCACCTGCGCCTCGTGATGGGGACCTCGATGGGCGGCATGCACGCCTGGGTGTGGGGAGAAAGGCACCCCGGGTTCATGGACGGACTCGTGCCACTCGCGTGCGTCCCGGCGCAGATCGCCGGAAGAAACCGCATGCTCCGAAAGATGGTCATCGACGACATCCGCGAAGACCCGGAGTGGAAGAACGGCGACTACGCCGCGCAGCCCCGGGGCCTCGCGGCCGCGGTGCAGGTCCTGCTCTTCATGATCTCGAGCCCGCTGCGGTGGCAGAAGGCCGCGCCGACCCGCGACGACGCGGACCGGTTCCTCGCGGAGCAGATGCGGTCGCGCGGAGCGCGCGCCGACGCGAACGACTTCCTGTACGCGTTCGAAGCCTCGCGCGACTACGATCCCTCCCCGGAGCTGGAGAAGATCACCGCCCCCGTCCTCGCCATCAACTCCGCCGACGACGTCGTGAACCCGCCGGAGCTTGGCCTGATGGAGAAGCTCATGCCGCGCGTCAAGCGCGGGCGCTACGTGCTCATCCCCACCGGCCCCGACACGCGGGGCCACGGAACGCATTCCTGGCCCGCCGTCTGGCAGGACCACTTGAAGAAGTTCCTCGCCGATCTGCCGCCGGAGTAGCCGCGCCAGCGCGGCTCCGCCTTCGCCCCCGCGCGCCCCTGCCCGCCCCCGTGTCGTAGGGGAAGGCCCTGCGCCCTCCCGCCTCCGCAGGATCCGCCTCTGCGTCGAGAGCGCAACGCCGCCGGCCCGATGGACTTCAGACGATCGACCGCGTGATCGCCCCAGGCGCCCCATCGCCGTCTCGACGCATCGGCACGGCCGGCGGAGGCGGGCGGCGCAAGCGCCGCCCCTACGGCACCGGGGCCACGACCGGTCCTCGTTGACCTCTCGGTGCCCCGCGAAATACGCTCTCGTTTCGCGACAACGAAATCCTCGGGAGGTCATCGTGCGCATCGTCCGCATTGCCTCGCTCATGCTTCTCTGCGCCGCGGCGCTGGCGGCGCCGCTGGCCGCCGACGACAAGCCCCCGCTCTCGAAGGAGCAGGAGCGGCAGAAGTTCCACCCGCGGCGCCTCGGCATGGACGCGGCGGAGCGGCAGGCCGGCTTCGTGAAGCGGCTCGAGATGGAGAAGGCGTCGCTCCTCTCGGCGATCCATTTCCGCAACGTCGGGCCCGAGGTCCAGGGGGGGCGCGTCGTGGAGATCGCCGCGCCGGCCGGCCACCCCGACTCGCTCATCGTCGCCTTCGCCTCCGGCGGCCTCTGGCGCACCGACGACCGCGGCGGCCGGTGGACTCCCCTGTTCGACGACGAGCCCACGCTCACGATCGGTTCCTTCGCGCTCGGCGACCCGGACGGCAGAACGATCTACGTCGGAACGGGCGAATCCAATTCCAGCCGGACCTCCTACGCCGGCGCCGGAATGTTCAAGACGACGGACGGCGGGAAGAGCTGGCAGTCGATCGGCCTCACCGACACACATCACATCGGCAAGGTGCTCGTGGACCCGCGCGACCCACAGACCGTCTACGTCGCGGCGGTCGGGCATCTCTACACGGAGAACCCGGAGCGCGGCGTCTTCGTGACGCGCGACGGCGGCAAGACCTGGGTGAAGACGCTCTACGTGGACGAGCGCACCGGCGCGATCGACCTCGCCCAGGACCCGAAGGACCCCGACGCCCTCTACGCCGCGACGTGGGAGCGCGCGCGCACGGCGGCGAACTTCCTCGAGAGCGGACCGGGGAGCGGCGTCTGGAAGTCCGTGGACGCCGGGAAGACCTGGAAGCGCCTGTCGGCGGGACTCCCCTCCGGCGCCACGGTCGGCCGGATCGGCCTCGCGATCGCCGCCTCGCGCCCGCAGACGGTCTATGCCGTCCTCGACAACCAGGCGCGCCGGCCGGAATCGGAAACCTTCGACGAGGAGACGCCGCCGGGCGAGCTGACGCCGCGGCGCATCCGGAAGATGACCGCGGAAGGGTTCGCGAAGCTCGACGACGCGGTCGTCGCGCGCTTTCTGCGGCGCAACGACTTCCCGAAGACGCTCAAGCCCGCCCGTCTCAAGAAGGACGTCAAGGCCGGGCGGATCACGATCTCCGACCTCGTGGCCTACATGCACGACGCCAACCGCGAGCTCTTCGAGAACGAGGTCGTCGCGACCGAGGTCTACCGCTCCGACGACGGCGGCGCGACCTGGAAGCGCACGCACGACGGGCGCATCGACAAGGTGTTCCACAGCTACGGCTACTACTTCGGGCGCATCGCCGTGGACCCGGCGGACCCGGAGCGCGTCTACATCCAGGGGGTCCCGATGCTCACGTCCACGGACGGAGGGAAGAGCTGGAAGGGGATCGGCGGACGCGGCGTCCACGGCGACTACCACGCGATCTTCATCGACCCGAAGGCGCCGCAGCGCCTCGCCGTCGGCAACGACGGCGGGATCAACGTGTCCTACGACTACGGCGAGACCTGGACGAAGCTGAACAACCTGCCGATCGGCCAGTTCACGATCCTCGCCGTGGACAGCGCCGATCCGTACAACATCGTCGGGGGTCTCCAGGACAACGGCGTGATGCGCGGCCCCTCGACCTACCGGTCCGGCAAGACCGACCCGCAGGCGTGGAAGTCGATCTACGGCGGCGACGGGAGCTGCGTCGCGATCGACCCGAAGGACTCGAACGTCGTCTACGCGGCCCTGCAGTTCGGCATCGCGGCGCGGCTGAACGTGAAGACGGGAGAGCGCAAGAGCTTCCGCCCGCGGCCGGAGCTGTCGGCGAAGAAGAAGGAAAAGCCGCTGCGGTACAACTGGATCACGCCGTTTCTCCTCTCCCCCCACTCGCGCGAGATCCTCTACTACGGAACCAACAGGCTTTACCGATCCTTCGACCGCGGCGACACGTGGACGGCCATCTCGGAGGACCTGACCTCCAACCCGGAGCAGGGGGACGTCCCTTTCGGGACGATCACGACGATCTCCGAGTCTCCGAAGAAGTTCGGCGTGATCTACGCCGGCACGGACGAAGGGAGAGTCTGGGGGACGCGCGACGGCGGCGCGACCTGGGCGGACCTGTCCAAGGGACTCGCGAAGGAGCGCTGGGTCACGCGGGTCCTCGCTTCGACCTTCGACGAAGGGACGGTCTACGCGACCCAGAGCGGCTACCGTGACGACGAGTTCGCCCCGTACGTCTTCCGCTCGACCGACTTCGGCAGGACCTGGCAGTCGCTCGCCGCGGGACTCCCGGCCGAGCCGGTCAACGTCATCCGCGAGGACCCGAAGGCGAAGCACCTTCTCTATCTCGGAACGGACTCGGGCGTGTTCGTCTCGCTCGACCGGGGCGAGACCTGGACGGCGATGACGGGCGGCCTCCCGCGCGTGGCCGTCCAGGACCTCGTCGTCGAGCCGCGCTCGGGAGACCTCGTCGTCGGGACGCACGGGCGGAGCGTCTTCGTCGCGGAGGCGGCGCCATTGCGCAAGCTGAAGGACGGCGTCGCCTCGGGCGGCCTCCACGCCTTCCCTGTCAAGACGATCAAGGAGAGCCGCCGCCGCGGATATGGCGAAGACCCGTGGACGCCGTTCTTCCGGATCGAACCGACCGTCCGGATCGCTTACTGGGCCGGAGGCTCCGCGCCGGTCACGCTCGCGGTCAAGGACGAGAACGGCATGCTCTGGAAGGAGCTCGAGGCGACATCGCGCCGGGGGATGAACGTCGTCGAGTACGACCTCTCGGCCGACGCGAAGCTCGCCGACGCCGCCGAGGCGAAGGCGCGCGAGAAGGCGCTCGCGAAGGAGAAGGACAAGGAAAAAGAAAAAGAGAAGGATGCGGCTCCCGCGGCTTCGAAATCCGGGAAGGCCGCCGGGAAGACCGCCGCGGCCGCGGCGAAACCGGCTTCCGACGAAGACGAGGAGCAGGACGAGGAGGACGAAAGCGGCAAGCCCGAGGAGGAGCGCCCCTCCGCCGGGCCGCCGAAGCCGCTCGACCCGGAGATCTACAACCTGCTCGCCGATCCGCTGCGCGCGTCGCGCAAGCGATACCTGCCGCCCGGCAAGTACACCGTCGAGATCCGGTCGGGAGGTTCCGTCGAGAAGACGACGCTGAAAGTGGAAGCCGAGAAGGAGCGGTTCTTCGGTGAGGACTGAGAGAATGAGGGATTGATGAGGGATTTGTGATTTGTGATTTGTGATTGTGGATTGGGGATTGTGGATTGGGGATTGTGGATTGGGGATTGGGATTGGGGATTGGGATTCGAGGGGTCCGGTTCTGATTGAGAGCCCTCGTCTTTACGGCCGACGATTCGAAGATCGAAGTCTGGGCTCTCTCCACCGACGAGGAATTGGTGATCGCCCGAGAGGCGATCGCGCTCCCAAACCCTGAATCCTGAAACCTGAAACTGAAGCCCGGAATCTGGAATCTGGAATCCCGATCCGGACTCCGAATCAGGCTTCCTCCCCCGTCAGCGCCGTCGCTCCTGGCGGACTTGAGGCCCCCCGCGCGCTCCCTCGACCGCCTCGTCATCCGGACCGCGTCGCGCAGCCGCCCGGCGTCGACCGGCTCCACGACGGCGTCGAAGGCGTTCCTCTCGAAGGCCCGGAACGCGCGTTCGCCGGGAGCGGTAACGAAGACGACCGCCGGCATCCGGTCGGCGGCGATCTCCCGGAGCGCCGAGAGACCCTCCTCCACCGGCGTCCGGACGGCGAAAAGCATCAGGTCGGCCTCGCGGGAACGGATCACCCGGACGGCCTCCTCGGCGGCGGCGCACGCCCCGACGATCTCGATGCCCGGCTCTTTCTCGAGAAGCTCGCGCGCTCGCTCCCTCGCGGGACGCTCGTCGTCCACGATGAGGATTCGGATCGTCAAGCCGTCGGCGACCTCGATGGCCGTGGAGCTCCTTCTCACGCGGAGTACGCGGCGTCGAGGAGAAGGTTGCGGCGCGCGACCTTCCGGAAATCGCTTACGGCACCGGGACAAAACCCTTGATCCTTCGGCGGCGAGGAGGCGATGGCCCGAGGGATCGGGTCGCGCGCGCTGGTCCAGGTTCCGAGAGTCCGCTCTCGCCGGCGCCGACCGATCCCGAAGGGTCCTCCGTCCCGGCGCGGGAGTCTCCCGTCACGCGTTGAAGCGAACTCGTCACGCGACCTGGCGATTTTCACGCGCGCTCGAGCCGCCTCGGGCAACGTGACGAGGCGACGGCGCGGCGTGGTGAACGGACGATCGGCCGGCAAACCGGTCCGTACCCGCCTCCATGCGGGCAGCGTCGCGCCTCCCCTGCTCCCTCGGACCGGCCGCCGCGCGCCGCGTGGTCTTCCTTCTCGCGCTTCTTTTCTCGGCCGCCGGGCGCGCGGCGCCTCCGGCGGATGCGCGCCGCTGGTTCGTGAGCCCCGTGGACTCCTTTCTCGCCGGAGCGGCGGCCGACGCGATCACCGCGGCGGAGCGCCTCCTGTCGGACCCGCGCTGCGAGCGGATCTTCTCCGACTTCCACGACCCCTCGGGAGCTCCGCTGCGGGCCGCCCTGGACGCTCTCGGGCTGACGGGCGGCGTCTACCTGCGCCGCCTCCGGTTCGTCAACGGCGAGCACCTCTCCTTCTGCGACTCGGGAACCCTCGCGGCGACGAGGCCGGGGAGCCGCATCGTCTATCTCTGCGGCTCGCGATTCGCCTTCGCGCAGCGAAGCAACCCCCGGCTCGGAGCGTCGGTCCTCCTCCATGAAGAGCTCCACTCGCTCGGCCTCTCGGAAAACCCTCCGCTGAGCCGGGAGATCACGGCCGGCGTCATCGCCCGGTGCGGGGCTATTTCGCGGTGATCAGGAAATGGCCCCGGCGGTTCTCCTGGAAGCAGCTCTCCGTGTCCTGCTCGCAGAACGGCCGCTCTTTTCCGTAGGAGACGGAAGCGATCCGGTCGGCGGGGACCCCGAGCGAGGCCAGGTACTCCCGCGCGGCGTTGGCGCGGCGGTCGCCGAGGGCCAGGTTGTACTCCTCCGTTCCGCGCTCGTCGCAGTGCCCCTCGATCATGATCTTCGCGGACCGGTACTTCTTGAGCCACTGCGCGTCGGCCGCGAGGGCTGCGCGCGCGTCCTCCCGCAGTTCCGCCTTGTCGTAGTCGAAGAAGGCGTCCTTCAGGTAGCCCTTGCGGTTGAGCGTCGCGATGTCCTCCGAGAGGACATCCGGCTCGAGGGACGGCGGCTGCGCGGTCGAGGGAGGAGCGACCGATGTCGCGGGAGAGGAGGCCGCGTTCTCGGGCGACTTGGCCGCGGTCTTGGCCGGCTTCGCGCTGCAGGAGGAGAGGACGAGCGCCGCCGCGGCGGCGAACAGGGACGGGAACAGGACGGCACGATTCTTCAGCATGGCTTCGAATCTCCTTCGAACATATCGTACCACGATGTGTCACATATCGTGCTAGGATAGTCTCGATGCCACGCCTGAGCGATCGGAACTACCGGGCTCTCGCCGACTGGCGGCACGCGCTGCGGCGGTTCCTCGCCGCCTCGGAGGCGATCACCCGGGCACACGGGATCTCGGCGACGCAATACCAGCTCCTCCTCTTCGTGCGCGGTTCGCCCAACGGCGCGCCGGCCATCGAGGACCTCGCCCGGTTGCTCCATGTCCGCCACCAGAGCGCCGTCGGGCTGGTGGACCGCTGCGAGCAGGCCGGCCTGGTCCGGCGCCGGCGCGACCCGGACAACGGCCGGCGCGTCCTCATCGAGATGACCCGCCGCGGCGCGGCGCGCTTGCGCCGTCTCGCCACCGAGCACTACGCGACGATCGAGAAGCTCGGCCGCGCGTTCGTTCCGCCGTCGCTGCGCGGACGCCGCTCGGGTTGAGATTCCAGATTCCATATTCCAGGTCCTGAAACCTGAAACCTGAAACATCGGAGCATTACCTGGCCCTCTTGAGGATCCTTTCCAGGCCGGAGGTGTCTCCGCGGCGGCTTGCCGTCTCGCCTGCCTCGTCGTAGACCGCCTTGCCCGAGGCGTCGAGAAAGGCGAGCGTCGGGATGGAGCCGCGGTAGAAGCGCGAGACGAGCGCCTTCTGGTCGCGGGAGGGATGATCGAGATCCACGACGAGGAACCGGACCGCGTCCTTCTCCCTGGCGGCGAGCGCCACGAAGCGCTCCGCCTCGCGGTTGGTGTTCCAGCAGTGCGCCGTCCCGAAGAAGATCGCGGTCGGCCGGTCGGACGCGACCCTTCCGTCGCCGACGTTCTCCCCGCGGATCGGGAAGTTGCTCGAGGAATCGTCGATGAACGAGAGATTCGGCGCGAGAACGAGGTTCCTCGCGCCGCCGGCTCCCGGGCCGGCCACGAGCAGCGGCGCGTTCCTGTCGGCGCCCGCGACGACCGCCGCGGCGAGGACGATGCCGGCGGCCGCGGTCGCGCCGGCGGGCATCGAGAGACTTTGGAGGAGATTCACGAGAGTCCTTTCTGTCCCGCTAGAGCCCGTCGTACTTCGAGTAGCCGCGCTCGTTCCAGTAGTCGGCGGGCTCCTCCGCGGAGTAGGCGATCGAGGTGATCGCCTTTATGTTCTTGAGGCCGAGTTTCATCGGCGCGAGCAGGCGCAGCGGCGCCCCGTGCTCGACCGGGAGGGGACGCCCGGAGACGTGCGTCGCCAGGAGCGTCTGCGGATGGCGGGCCGTCGGCAGGTCGATCGAGACGTAGTAGGGGTCCGAGTTGCCGGCCGCATCGAGGTTGACGGCCGAATCGAGGCGGGCCCAGCGCGCGCCCGGCGCCGGCGGGTACGCCCGCAGGAAGTCGGCGAAGCGCAGACCTGCCCACCAGGCGACCATGCTCCAGCCTTCCACGCAGCAGAGCCGCGTGACCTCATCGTGGCGAGTGAATCGCGCGAGGAGGTCGCGGAACGCCAGCCGTTCGGCCCGGCCGGACGCGAGCCCGGAGACCGAGAGCGTCCAGCCGGGGAGGTAATCGGGATCGGGCGTCATCCCCTCGTAGTTGTTCCGCAGCGGCGTGACCTGCGACCGCGAATAGGTCCGGACCGATCGGTCGGCGCAATAGAGCGCCTCGGCCACGTCGTCGTCGAAGGTCAGCGCGCGATTCAAGAACCGCTCCCGCCGCTCCGGGTTCGCGCCGAGCCGCGCCTCCAGGGAATCGATCCAGTCCCGCAGTCCAGGCGTCAGGTGGTTGCGTTTCGTCCCGTCGGGAAGGAGCCACCAGAGTCCCGCCGCCGTGGCGACGGCCCCGGCGCCGAGCATCAGGAAATCCCGGCGGGAGCGCGCCCGGAGCTTCGAGACGGGCAGCTCGACGGGGATCTCCTCCGGCTCGCGGAGCCTCTCGGCCAACGGCGGGCGGCGTTTGACGGGGGGCGGCGACGTTCGCGGCGGAGGCGGCGGCGGAGACTCCTTCGCGGCCGGGGTCTCTTCGGCCGCGGCGGGGGAAGCGGCAGCGTGGGCTTCTGCCGTCCCCTCACCCCTCCCCTCTCCCGCCGGGGGAAACGGAGGAACCGGCGGGCGGTCAGTCTCGTCCATGGCCAGCTCCGAGGCGCTCCGACCAGCCGACGATCATGGAACGGAACGTGTCCCATCCGTCCGCGAACACCAGAACGACGTGCGGAATGACGAACGACGCGAGCGCGACCATGACCCAGAAGTGGACGACGCGCGCGCCGTTGTAGTTGACGAAGAGACGCTCGAGCCACGAGAGCCCGACCGGCTTGTGCATGGCCCAGCCGCTCGCGACGGCGAGCACGCCGAGCACCGGCATCGAGAAGTACGCCGCGCGCTGGAGCGCGTTGTACTTGGAGCGGACCGGCGGATGGGGCCAGGGCCGGCGCAGGAGCTTCGCCGGAACGACGCCGATGTAGTACCGCACCATCCGGAGAGCCTCGGGAACGTCCGACAACCGGGGCAGGAGCGCCTTGTATCCCTCTCCGAGAGCGAGCCCGAGGACATACAAGAGCCCGTTCGCCATGAAGAGATAGGCGAAGAACCAGTGGAGCCGCAGCGCCGCGGCGAGCTGGAACGTGCCGAGGCCGAGGCGGCGGTAGACCCATCCGTCGGCATCTCTCACGGGACCGGCCCCGGGCACGTGCCGGACGATCCAGATTCCGATGTCCGCAACATAGTCGGTCGAGCGCGTCACGGGATCCGGCCGGTGCTGAAAGACGGGCGCGGCCCAGTAGATCGAGAGCCCGCTCGCGATGAGGCCGAAGAGCAGGGGCACGTTGGCCCAGTGCGAGAGCCGGACCAGGGCGTGGTGCTTGGGCACGACCCGGCGCAGGGCGGGAGCGCGGGAGACCGTGGCGACCGTCGAGGCGCTCATGCTTCCATGCTCGTCCTCACCCGGCGGGATTCGCCGCCGGCCGCGCCTCCCCGGTCGCTGCGGCGAGACGTTTCGCCGCGGTTCTCGAATCCCTGCGCGCCGCTGCCTGGTCCTCGAGACAGCGCACGGCGAGCGCCGTCCATCCGGTCTGGTGGCTCGCCCCCACGCCGCGCCCTGTGTCTCCGTGGAAGTATTCGTGGAAGAGAACCAGGTCCCGCCATGCGGGGTCGTTGGCGAAGCGCTCATCCTCGCCGTGGCAGGGACGCCGGCCCCGGCTATCCGGAAGAAAGAGCGAAGCGAGCCGCCGCGCGAGTTCCTGCGAGACCTCCGCGAGGTTCATGAAGACTCCCGACCCTGTAGGGCACTCCACCTTGAGCCCGTCGCCATAGAAATGATGGTACCGCTGCAGCGCCTCGACGAGAAGGTAGTTGACCGGGAACCAGACCGGCCCGCGCCAATTGGAGTTGCCTCCGAAGAGACCCGTCGTGGACTCGCCCGGGTCGTACTCGACCCGGTGCTCCTGGTCTCCCACCCGGAAGACGTAGGGACGATCGCGATGGACGCGCGAGACCGCGCGGATCCCGTAGGGGGAGAGGAACTCGGACTCGTCCAGGAGATACCGCAGCACGCGCTCGAGGCGCTCCCGGGACGGGATCGCGAGGAGACGGTGCGAGTCGTCGCCCGAGCAGGCCATGTAGGAGATGTTGCGCCCGAGGTCGTGGCGGTTCTCCAGGAACCACTGCATCCGCCGGCGGAACCCGGGGAGCTTCGCCATCACGTCCTCCTCCAGGATCTCGACGGCGAAGAGCGGGATGAGGCCGACCATCGAGCGGACCTTCAGCGGGATGTGCTGGCCGTCCACGTGGAGCTGGTCGTAGTAGAAGCCGTCCTGCTCGTCCCAGAGGCCCATCCCGCCGAGCGTGTTCATCGCGTCCACGATCGAGACGAAGTGCTCGAAGAACTTCGAGGCGACGTCCTCGTAGGCGGGATCTTCGCTCGCGAGCTCGAGCGCCATCGACAGCATCGTGGCGCAGAAGAACGCCATCCACGCGGTCCCGTCCGCCTGCTCCAGGTGGCCGCCCGTCGGCAGCTGCGCCGAGCGGTCGAACACGCCGATGTTGTCCAGGCCGAGGAACCCGCCGGCGAAGAGGTTGTTCCCCTCCGGGTCCTTGCGGTTGACCCACCAGGTGAAGTTGATCAGGAGCTTCTGGAAGACGCGCGCCAGGAAGACACGGTCGCGCTTTCCCTGGACACCCGTGATCTTGTAGGTGCGCCAGGCGGCCCAGGCGTGCACCGGTGGGTTCACGTCCGAGAACGCCCACTCGTAGGCGGGGATCTGGCCGTTTCCCTGCATGTACCACTCGCGCAGCAGGAGGATGAGCTGCTGCTTGGCGAAATCGGGGTCGATCCGCGCGAACGGGACCATGTGGAACGAGAGGTCCCAGGCGGCGTACCACGGGTACTCCCACTTGTCGGGCATCGAGATGACGTCGCGGTTGTAGAGATGCGGCCACCCGGAGTTGCGCCCCTGCTTGCGGGCCGGCGGCGGAGAAGGCTGCGACGGGTCTCCCTCGAGCCAGTCCTTGACGGAGAAGTGGAAGAACTGCTTCGTCCAGAGCAGGCCCGCGTAGGCCTGCCGCGCGACGCGGCGTTCCTCTTCCTTCAGATCCGCCGGGAGGCGCGACGCGTAGAAGGCGTCCGCCTCGGCCATCCGCGCCGCGAACGCGCGGTCGAATTCCGGACCGAAGGGCTCTCCCGGCGCCTCCGAATCGCCCGAAAGCCGCAGGCGGATGACGGCCTCCCCGCGGGCTGGGACCTCGAGCCGGTAGAGCGCGGCGGCCTTCGTTCCGGTCTTCCCCGGGTTGACCGCGTCGCCTCTCCCTCCGACGACGTATTCGTGGAAGGCGTCCTTGACCCAGGGGCTCGTGTTCGCGCTTGCGAAGAGGCGCGTCGCGTTGGTCTCGTTCTCGGTGAAGAGCAGCTCCGGCGCGGCCGGCTTCGCCTCGGCGTAGAGGCGGAACCGCCCCAGGTCCTCGTGATCGGCCACGAGGACGCCGCTCCCCTCGGCGGCGATCGAGGGCCTCGCCCAGTAGCCCTCCCCCGTCCTCCCCCACGACCAGGTGTTGCGGAACCAGAGCGTCGGCAGGAGGTCGAGGCGCGCCGCCTCCGGCCCCCGGTTGACCACCGTGATGCGGACGAGGACGTCGTCGGGCGACGTCTTCGCGTACTCGGCGACCACGTCGAAGTAGCGGTCGCCGTCGAAGACGCCCGCGTCCGCGATCTCGAACTCGGGATCGTGCTTGCCGCGGCGGCGGTTCTCCTCGACGAGCCGGCCGTACGGGAACTCCGCCTGCGGGTACTTGTAGAGCGCCTTCATGTAGGAGTGGGTCGGCGTCGAATCGAGATAGAAGTAGCTCTCCTTGACGTCCTCCCCGTGATTCCCCTCCGAGCCTGTCAGGCCGAAGAGACGCTCCTTCAGGATCGGATCGCGCCCGTTCCAGAGGGCGAGGGCGAAGCAGAGGCGCCCCTCCCGGTCCGTGATCCCGAGCAGGCCGTCCTCCCCCCAGCGGTAGGTGCGGCTGCGGGCGTGGTCGTGGGGAAAGTAGTCCCAGGCGGTCCCGTGCTCCGAGTAGTCCTCGCGGACCGTTCCCCACTGCCGCTCGGAGAGGTAGGGCCCCCACCGCTTCCAGTTGCGCCGCCGGGAGGTGTCCTCCTCGAGGCGCAGCTCCTCCGCCCGTCTGCCCCCTCTCCCCGCGGGAGAGGGTTGGGGTGAGGGGCGGCCGCTCATGGCTGCGCGATCTCGCAGAAGACCTTGATCGCGCCCCGGGCGCCCTCGAGCGCTTCGAAGAGCCGGCGGTAGTTCTCGAGACCGCGCACCGGGTGGGTCAGGAGCCTCGAGAGCCAGCCGGGATACTGCGCCTCGGCCTGTGCCATGTCTTTCACGCCGCTCTCGAAATATTCGCGGTTCGCGTTGACCGTGCCGACCATCACCTTGTTTCCGAGCACGAACTCGAGATTGATCCGGTCCGCCGGGACCATGACTTCGCGGTTCCCGCCGGTGACGCTCGACAGGACGAGGACGCCGTTCTTCCCGAGGGCCCGCATGCTTTCGAAGACGATCGGGGAGAACCCGGTCGCCTCGAAGATGATGTCATAGGGGCCGCTCCGGCCCGCCTCCTCGAGCAGCGGCGTCTCCTTCGTCGTGACGTAGCGCGCGCCGAGCGCCTCGAGCAGGTCGGAGTTCAGATAGGGGCGCGGCGTCAAGCCGAACGTCGTGACCGCCATTCCGCGCAGGCGCAGGAGGAGCGTCGCGAGCAAGCCGATCGTGCCGGCCCCCATGACCGCGGCGCGGCGCGGCCGCCACACGCGCAGCCGCCTCTGGATCTCGTAGGCTTGCGTGATCCCCTTCTCCGCGACCGTCAGCGGCTCGAGCAGCACGGCGACGCCCTTCAGGCCCGGCGGCACCTTGACGACGAAGTCGGCGTCCTCGACCGAATACTCGGTCAGGAACCCGTGCAGCAGGTTGATGCCGTGCTCGAAGTAGGAATCGTCCGTCGTCATGTCGGATGTCCCGATCGCGTCGTAGATGCTCGTCCCCGGGCGGCGGACCGTCGCGACGACGTAGTCGCCGGGCGCCACTTCCGTCACGTTCTCACCGACCGCTTCGACCTGCCCGAAGTTCTCGTGCCCGAGCACGAGGAAGTCGGACCCCGGTGGGCAGGCGCCGTAGTCGCCGGCGTTGATCTCCTTGTCCGTGCCGTCCACCCCGCAGCGCAGGACGCGGATGAGCACCCCCCTGCCGCCCGGAACCTCCGAGAGCGACGGCCTGGGCAGGTCGGCCAGGTGAACCGACCCGGGACGGCGCGGGAAAACCGCGATCGCTTTCATCCTCTACTGTTCCTCTCCCCCCGGCGCCTTCTCTTCTCCTCCCGGCAATTGATCTGCCCGGTCATCCTCGTTCTCCTTCTCTCGATGAGCCCTTGGATGCCGCGGCGCGGCCGCGGTTTCGGATGCCGCGGCGCGGCCGCGGTTTCAGCCGCGCCGCGGCGCCCGCGCGGAGAGGGCCGCGACCGCCGTGTCGTGGACCGGCGTCGGGACGCCGCAGGCCCGTCCGAAGCGCGAGACGGCCCCGGAGAGGACGTCCAGCTCGTTGGGCCCACCGCGCTCGAGATCCAGGAGGAAGCTCGGCTTGAGCTCCGGGGCGAGGGCCGACAGGCGCTTGAAGACCTGGTCCTCCTCGCCGGACGGGAGCGCGACCCCGCGCGCCCTCGCGACCGCGGCGATCTCGCGACCGGCGCGCTCGAGCAGCTCCGGCCCGAGCGGCGCTTCCCGGACCGCGCCGATCGGCGCGCGCGCCAGGCCGCAGGCCGCGGCGATCGTCGCCAGGAAGAGGAACTTCCGCCAGAGGTCCACCGCGATGTCCTCCGACACGCGGGCGTCCGCGCCCGCCTCCCGGAAGAGCGCCGCGACGCGCTCCGCTCGCTCCGAGGCTCCGCCTCCGCGCTCGCCGACGACGACCGTGCGGAAGTCGCTTTTCCTCGTGACGATCCCGGGGGCGGTCTTCTCGACGCTGATGGCCGTCAATCCGCCGAGCAGGCGATCGGCCGGAACTCCCGCGGCGACGAGCGACTCGAACGCCTCGACGCCGTTCAGGAGCGGCACGACCACCGCGCCGCCGGCCGCCAGCCGCGCGACGACGGGAGCCACCTCCGCCAGCGAGTAGCTCTTGACCGCGACGATCGCGAGGTCGGCCGGGAGAAGCTCCGCGGCATCGTCCGTCGCGGCGACCTTCACCGTCCAGGCGCTGTCCGGCTCCCGGACCTCCAGCCCGCGCGACCGGATCGCGTCGAGGTTCTCTCCGCGCGCGAAGAGACGCGCCTCGTGGCCGGCGCGCGCGATCGCTCCTCCGTAGTAGCACCCGATCCCGCCGGCTCCGACGACAGCGACTCTCATGAGGGGATAGTCGGGAGTCGAGGGTCCGGAGTCAAGGGGCCGGGTTGAGTCTCCGGCTCCTTTCACGCCTCCGCTCTAACGCCACCCGTCGGGAAGACGGGGACGAGCAGGGTCCGCGGCGCCAGCCGCGAGCGGCGGAGGCGGACCTCGACCGCCGTCCGAGTCAGGGAGAGGACATCGGCGGCTTCTTCCGATCGAAGCCCTCCTCGGCCCTGGACGGACTCCGGACCTTGCCGGGTCCCTGCGATATGGCTATAATCTCGTGACTATGGCCAAATCAGAAAAGGCTGTCGCTGCCGGAGAGTTCAAATCCCGGTGTCTCGCGTTGCTCGATGAAGTGGCCCAGACCGGAAAGCCGCTCCTTGTGACGAAGCGGGGCAAACCCGTCGCTCGCCTGGTTCCGGTTGAGGCGCCGCCGAGCCTTCTCGGCAGTGTCAGAAAGGAAAAGGACCTGATTTCCCCGATCGGCGAGGAGTGGGACGCCGCGTCGTGATCGTGCTCGACACGCATGCGTGGATCTGGTGGGTCGGGGAGCCGCAGAAGCTCTCCGCGCGGGCTCGGCATGCGATCGACGCGACCGAGGCTCTCGGCGTGTGCGCAATCAGCTGCTGGGAGGTGGCCATGCTTGTCGCGAAGCGGCGGCTCGACCTCGATCGCGACGTCCTTCTCTGGATACGCCAGGCTCTCGCTGTGCCTCGGGTGACGCTGCTGCCGCTGACGCCCGAGATCTGCGTCTCATCCGCTTCCCTCGCGCAGAAATCTCCGGCCGATCCCGCCGATCGCCTGATTGCGGCGTCCGCGCTCGAGCATCAGGCTCCTATCGTGACCAAGGACTCACGTCTCCGCTCGATGTCTCAAGTCGAAACCGTCTGGTGACGCAATGGGTCAGGCGAGCGCAACGCGTTCCAGGACGTACTTGCAGGCGGGGCAGGTGTGGAACTCGGCGAGGACGCCGTCGAGGACCGCGTCGGCGTCCTCGGGGTCGGCTCGGCGGTCGATCTTCTCGGCGTGGAGGTTCATCGGGCCGCCGCAGCGGGGACAGGGCAGCCGGCCGGAGGGAGAGATCTTCGCGTGATCGTCCTTGCTCATGATCGTCACTCCATCGCAACGTTCTCGCGCCCGTGACGCAGGACTTTCGCCATCCAGATCAACTCCTTCGCGAACTTCTCGACGCGCCGCGGGTACGAGTCGTCGAGCAGCGCACCGTCGGGCCCGAAGACCTTCTGCACGTTCGAGAAGTTTCCGTCCCAGAAGATCGTCACGAGGCCGAGCTCCCGCATAACGGGAAGGAGGTTCTGGATCACGCGCGTGCCGCCGAAACCGCCTGCGGAGACGCCGCAGATCCCGACGGCCTTGTGGACGTACTCCTTCAGGTTCGTGTCGAGCACGTGCTTGAGCAATCCCGGGTAGCCGTGGTTGTATTCCGGCGCGACGATGACGAACGCGTCCGCGCGCATGCAGAGCTCCGAGAACGCCGGGTCCTTGACGTCCTCGCCGGCTCCCGTCACCGGCATGGGCAGATTTCGAACGTCCACGAGCTGCGTCTCGACCCCGGGGAATCGCGCCATCTCGCCCGCCACGAACCGCGCGACGTGCTCGCTGTAGCGCCCTTGTCGCGGCGTCCCCAGGATGACCGGGATGAAGAGCGGCCGCGTGTCGCGCTGGTTCGCCACGTCACTCCGCCAGGACGACGCGGTCCAGGCGCAGCGCCTCGCCCACGGACCAGGCCTGAAATGGACATCCGCGCGGGGTGTAGGGCGGATCGCCGTCCGCGATCTCGCTGATGTGGCCGAGGCCCGCGGCGTCCATGTGGGCGAGAAGCGGAGCGAGGAACTTCTCCCGCGCCTCCCGCCGCGCCGCCGCCGCGCTCCCCCGCACGCGCACCCAGGCCTCCGCGAACGGGCCCGCCAGCCACGGCCACACGGTGCCCTGATGATAGACGCCGTCGCGCTCCGCCGGGCCGCCCGCGTAGCGGCCGGCGTAGGCCGGATCGTCCGGCGCGAGAGACCGGAGGCCCATCGGCGTCCAGAGCCGCTTCTCCACCGCGTCCACGACGCGCCGGGCCCGATCCCCTTCGAGGACCGCGAACGGGAGTCCGCCGACGGCGAGGATCTGGTTCGGGCGGAACGTCGGATCGAAAGTTCCCGCGACGTGGTCGCGGTCCACGACGTCGTGGAGGAATCCTCCCCGTTCGTTCCAGAACCTCGCGGCGAAGGAACGCGTGGCCTTCTCCGCCATCTGCTCCCAGCGCGGCGAGAAACGGCCGCCGACGCGAAGAGCGTTGATCCAGAGCGCCTCGACCTCGACCGGCTTGCCGATGCGCGGCGTGATGACCCGGTCGCCGACCTTCGCGTCCATCCACGTCAGCTGGACCCCGGGCACGCCCGCCGCCAGGAGGCCGTCGGAGTCGCAGCGAATCCCGTACCGCGTCCCGCGCGAGTAGCCGTCGAGGATCGCCTCGACCGCGCCCACGAGGGCCTCGCGGTCCGCGCTCCACACGCGCCGCCGCGCGCGCTCGCACGCCGCGAAGTAGTCCTGGACCGCGACGACGTACCAGAGCGAGGCGTCCACGGAGTTGTATTCCGGCTCGTCCCCCGGGGGGTCCGGGGGACCGCCAGGTCCCCCGCCGGAAATTCTGTCGGGGAAGCGGTTCGGCAGCATCCCCTCGGAGACCGCTCCGGCCCACGCGACCAGGATCCTTCCCGCGTCCTCCAGGCGGCCCGTCGCGAGGCAGAGCCCTCGCAGCGCGATGAACGTGTCGCGCCCCCAGTCGGCGAACCAGGGGTAGCCGGCCACGATCGTCTTCCCCTCGCCGCGCCGGACGATGTAGTCGTCCGCCGCGCGATCGAGGCGCGAGGAGAAGCCCGACCGGCGGCGCCTCTCCTCGGCCCGGAACCGCCGGGAGAGGAGAACCGCGTCGTCCTCGCCGGCGACGGGCGGCTCGGTCGAGAGGAGGATCACCGCCTCGCTCTTGGAGAAATCGAAGCGGAAAACCCCCGGGGACGCGAGGTCCTCCGTTGAGTCCAGTCCCCGCGCCTGCTCCTGCGCGTAGAGGAAGTTGCGGTACCAGTCGGGCTCGTGCGAGTACGACCCGTTGGTCGCCACGTTGACGGCGGGCACGCCCTCGTACGGAACCCACATCCAGCCGTAGCCGCGCCGCTGCGGCTCGAACCGGAAGGCCGGGTTCTCGTGATGGAGGGAGTGGTCGTCGCGCCCGGAGAAGAGGAGCCGCACCGAGAGCTTCACGTCGGGGTTTCTCCGCGGGAGCCGCCACACGAGCGCCGTCGTGCCGGTCCGGCGCGAGACGAAGATCTCCTGCGTCAGGCGCGCGCCCTCTCCCACACGGAACATCCAGGTGGGCCACGGGTCGGCATGGAAGGCCCCGACGCGCGACGCGCCGTCCGGGCTCACGATACCGGGGGCGTACTCCTGCGATGAGATCGGGAAGCGGCCGTCCGGCGTTTCCACCCAGGCCTCGAAGCCGTTGACGAGGACGAAGCGCCCGGCCGGCGGCGCCGTCGCCGCGAGCAGCAGGGCGTGATACCGGCGCGTGCGCGTGAGGCCTGCCGTCCCGGAGGCAAAGCCGCCGTTTCCGTCCGCCTCGAGCCACTCCGAGCCCGGCGCCGGCGGACTCCCCTGTCTGTCCGATGCCGTCCTCATCTCGGCTTCACTGTATGTCTCTTCTACGGCGAACACCGAGGATTCGATGCCCGAGAAACGGACCGGTTTCGCCGCTCTCACCTTCTCCACCCGGCAGAGGGCAGGAGTGCCGGGTCGGTGTTGCCTGGAACTCGATGTGAAGAAGGGAGTCAGCGGAGGTAAAAGGCGATGAGGGGCGCGGCCGCGATCCCCGAAAGGAGATGAACGAGGTGCCAGGCCCGCGGAGACAGACCCGCCAACCGGGCCCGCGGGGCGGCCAGGATGGCGCGAACGAAGTCCTCCGGCGTCTCTCGCGGGCCGACATCCCGGTACGCCTCGCGCTCCAACGCCACCGTCGTTCGATAGCTCTTCCAGTAACCGGCGCAGGGCCCGCAGCGCGCCAGGTGCCGCTTGCTCTCTCTCGCTTCGCCGGCCGGGAGCTCCCCGCTGGAGAGGTCCGTCAGGCGGGCGACCACCTCGCGGCAGGTCAAGACAGGACCGCCCTGCGGAAGGACGGCTCCAGCAGCGCGCGCAGCGCCTGGCGGGCGCGGTGGAGCCGGATCTTGACGGCGTTCGCGGTGATGTCGAGCAGCCGCGCGGCATCTTCCGTGGAAAGCTCCTCGATGTCGCGCAGGAGGAGGACGGCGCGGTAGCGGTCCGGAAGGCGATCGATCGCTTTCCGGACGATCGCGCGCGTCTCGCTGCGCGCGAGCAGCGTCTCGGCCGAGCCCTCCCACTCCGGCGTCGGATGGCCGACCCGATGGCCGTCCTCGTCGAACTGCGGAAGAAGCTCCTCGATCGGCTCCTCGGGCTTGCGCCGGCGGGCGCGCAGCCGCATGAGGCAGGCGTTGACGACGATGCGGTGGAGCCAGGTCGAGAGGCGCGACCCCTGCTCGAATCCGTCGATCGACCGGAACGCCGACAGGAAGCCCTCCTGCACCGCGTCGCGGGCCTCCTCCTCGTCGCGCAGGAACCGGCGCGCGACGGCCAGCAGCCGCCCCCCGTGCTCACGCACCAGGCGCTCGAAGGCCCGCTCCTCCCCGCTCTTCAACCGCGAGACGAGCTCGAGCTCCGAGACCTGTTCGCGTCCCTCTCCGACCCGCGCCCGGACTTCCGGCATGTGTCAGGCCTTCCTGCGGCGCGCCGCGAGAACCGCCGCGATGAGCTCCCCGGGGACTTCCTCCCCGGCGGGAGCGTCCCAATCCCGGCAGGCCGCCTTGCCGAGGGCGATCGTCTCCTCGTACGTCTTGATGTAGGTCACGCAGGACTCGCAGACGGAGAGGTGCGCCTCGAACTCCGCGACCCGTTCCGGCGGCAATTCCCTGTCCAGGTACAGATGGAGAAACTCGATCAGCTCCCGGCAGGTGATCAATGCCCGTTCATCCATGCGACTGCCCGCGGCGTCCCGACCGGATTGAAGTCATCCGTCCCTTGGATGCCGCCCGGCCCACGGGGTTTCGGCTCCGGCCCTGGAACCTGAAACCTGGAACCTGAAACTTGTTTATGGCGGGGCCGACGGGACTCGAACCCGCGACCTTCGGCGTGACAGGCCGACGTTCTAACCAACTGAACTACGACCCCGCGAACGGCGCATGATATGCGAGATGCCGCTCGGGCGCCACCGCCCGCATCGCGCCGCGCAGAATGTAACCGGAGGGGGGATGGTCGCGCCATTTGAAAAGGTAACCCGGGGGGAAGATGTGGAAGGGAGGGTTACCGGATGGGCGGGCGATCGAAATGGGAGTATTTCCGGGAGATTTTCGGGCGTTACCGAGGGGCTTCGAGGCAGGAGAAGGGGAAGATTCTGGAGGAGTTTTGTCGAGTCTGCGGGTACAACCGAAAGTACGCGATACGTAAGCTTTCGGGTCCACCGCCTGGCGGGAAGCCGCGGGCGCGGCGCCGGGGGGTGCGTGGGCCGCACTACGGGTCGCAAGTGATTTCGATTCTGCGTGGGGTCTGGGAGGCGGCCGGGTATCCGTGGTCGGTGAGGTTGACGGGGATCGTGCCGGTATGGATGCCGTGGATTCGCCGACGTTTTCGTCCGAGTCCCGAGGTGGAGCGGCAGCTGCTCTCCATCAGCGCCCGGCAGATCGACCGGCGGCTGGCAGGGAGCAAGCGAAGTCTGAAGAGGCGCTTCTACGGACGGACCAAGCCGGGGACGCTTCTGAAGCATCACATTCCGATCCGCACGGATAACTGGGACGTGACCGTGCCAGGATTTGGCGAGGTGGATCTGGTCTCGCACTCTGGCAATAGCGGGGACGGGCGATTCGCCTATTCGCTCAACTTCACCGACATCCACACGGCCTGGGTGGAGACGGAAGCGATCCTGGGCAAGGGTCAGGAGACCGTGCGGGAGGCTCTGGAAGAGATCCGAGGGCGGCTTCCTTTCCCACTCTCCGGCATCGACTCGGACAACGGTTCGGAGTTCATCAACGACTGCCTCTGGAGCTACTGCAAGGACCGCAGGATCCAGTTCACCCGGGGTCGCCCCTACAAGAAGGACGACAACGCCCACATCGAACAGAAGAACTGGACTCATGTGCGAAAGCTCATCGGCTGGGAGCGCTTCGATACCCAGAAGGCCGCCGCCGCGATCAATGGCCTCTACGGCAGAGAGTGGCGGCTGATGATGAATCTCTTCCAGCCCTCCGTGAAGCTGATGCGCAAAGTCCGCGTCGGCTCCCGCCTGACCCGCAAGTACGACAAGCCGCAGACGCCGCTAGATCGCCTGCTGGCTTGCGCCGAAGGCGACGCGGAAAAGCTCAAGACCCTCAGCGGGCTACGACAGTCCCTTGATCCCTTCGAGCTCGCCCGCGGGATCGATCGAAAACTCGAAAGAATCGATCGCCTCGCCAGCAGGTCCACGATCTCTGTGCCGCCGAGTCAAAGAAAACTCGAAAACTTACCAGCCCATCTCCAGATCCGGCTTCCCAAACCAGCCAAACGCGAGAAACCTCTGGGCCCGAGTGAAAAGAAACGAAAACTCCGAATTGCTTAACCTTAACGCGCGGGGTTACCTTTTCCGATGTCTCGACGATCACCGCTCCGGTTACCTTTTGGAATGGCTTGACAGGCCGCCGACGGGACTCGAACCCGCGACGTTCAGCGTGACAGGCCGGCGTGGGCAGGGTTCTTGCGAAAAGAGACTCCATGCTCGTCAAGCGATCTGTCCTGAAGCGGCGCTTGAGCGCCACGCTGCTGCTGGTGGCGGGGGCGGCGCTGTTGGCTTACGCGGTGTGGCCGTGGACGCCGATGGCGCGCGGGGCGCGGGCGCCGCGGACGATCGTGTTCTACGGTTTCAGCATCCTCGGGGACGTCATCGACCACGGCGTGTTCCCGGAGTTTCAGAGACAGTGGCTCGAGAGGACGGGGGAACGGGTGGACCTCGTCAGCTCGTTCGCGGGATCGGGGACGGTCACGAACCAGCTCATCCTCGGAGTGCCGGGAGACCTGGCGCTGCTGTCGCTCGAGCTCGACGCTGAGAAGCTCTCCGAGGCCGGCGTCATCGGGGCGGAGAGCTGGCGGCGGCTCCCGTTCGGCGGGGTCGTCAACCGGACGCCCTTCATCATTCTGGTGCGCCCCGGCAATCCGAAGAACATCCGCGACTTCGCGGACCTGGCGCGGCCCGGCGTGCGCGTGGTGCATCCGGACCCTCTCACGTCCGGAGGCGCGAACTGGGCGATCGTGGCGGAGTACGGCGCGGGCGCCCGGAGCGGAGCGCCCGACCCGGCGCGCGCGGGGCACGATCTGCTGCTCGGCGTCTGGAAGAACGTCGTCGCGCAGGCCGCCTCGGCTCGAGGAGCGCGCACCCAGTTCGAGAACGGGTTCGGCGACGCGCTCATCACATACGAGCAGGAAGCTCTCGTGGATCGCGCCCGCGGAAAACTGAAGGCGGACGTCGTCTATCCACGCTCGACCGTCCTGTCCGAGCACACGCTCGTGCGCATCGACCGCAACGTCTCGAGGCGCGAGCGCGATCTCGTGGACGCGTTCGCCGCCTTCCTGTGGAGCGCGCAGGCGCAGCGGATCTTCGTCCGGTACGGTTTCCGCAGCGTCGACGAGCCGTTGAACGAGGCCAACCCCGCCTTCGGCGCGATCGCGGACCCCTTTCGGATCGCGGATTTGGGGGGATGGAAGCGAGCCAAGAAAGAGATCGTGGATTCGATCTGGAAGAGTCGGGTGCTGGAGGAGATGAAGAAGTGAAGACCCTGCGCTCCGGCCGCGGGTCGAGCCGTTTTCCGGTGAGCCTGCTCCTCCTCGTCCTGCTGCCGCTTCTCCTCATGCCGCTCGCCGCGGTCTTCGTGTTCGCCCTGAAGGGAGGCCCGCTCGCCTTCTGGGACGCCATCCGCGCCCCCGAGGCGCAGTTTGCCCTCCGGTTCTCCCTCCTGATCGCATTCGGGACCACGGCGATCAACGCGGTCCTCGGAACGTTCACGGCGTACGTCCTCTCCAAGCACCGCTTCCGCGGGGACCGCACCCTCGGGGTCGTCGTGAACCTCCCGGTGGCGATCCCGACGGTCGTCGTCGGGACTTCGCTTCTCCTGCTGTGGGGCCCCATCGGGCTCCTCGGAAGGCTGCTCGACCCGCTCGGGCTCCAGCCGATGTTCCGCCCCGCCGGAGTCCTGCTCGCGCACCTCTTCGTGACCTTCCCCTACATGCTCGGGGCCATCAAACCGGTCCTGGACGAGCTCGAGAAAACATACGAGGAGGCCGCCTACACGATTGGCGCAACCCGCTGGACGACGTTCCGGCTCGTTCTCCTGCCGGCGCTGCGCGGAGGGCTCATCACCGGCGCTCTTCTCACCTTCGCGCATTCGCTCGGGGAGTTCGGCGCGACGGTGATGGTCTCCGGGAACCTGCGCTTGAAGACCCAGACCGCTCCCCTCTACATCTTCGCGCAATTCGAGGCCGGCGACATCGCCCACGCCAACGCGATCGCGGCGGTGCTGGCCCTCCTCTCCTTCGCGATCTTCTTCTTCCTCTTTCGGTACGCGTCGCGGACCAAGAGACGGTCGGAGGAGTAGCCGTGTCGATCGTCCTGGACGGGCTCACCAAGCGTTTCGCCGGCCGCGCCGTCGTCGAAAGCGTGAAACTCGAGATCGCCGACGGGGAGCTCTTCGTGCTCCTCGGGGCGAGCGGCAGCGGCAAGAGCACGATCCTGCGCATGATCGCCGGCCTGACCTCGTCGGACGGGGGCCGCGTTCAGCTCATGGGGACGGACGTGACGGACCTTCCGCCCCAGAAGCGCGGCGTCGGCTTCGTCTTCCAGAACTACTCGATCTTCCAGCACATGACCGCGGCGAAGAACATCGCGTTCGGGCTGAGGATCCGGCGCGTGCCGCGCGCGCAGCGGCGGAGGAAATCCGAGGAGCTGCTCGATCTCGTCGGCCTCGGAGGGCTGGGGGACCGCTACGCGCACGAGCTCTCCGGCGGCCAGCAGCAGCGCGTGGCGCTCGCGCGGGCGCTCGCCTACGAGCCGCGGGTGTTGCTCCTCGACGAGCCGTTCGGCGCGCTCGACGTCAAGATCCGCTCGCAGCTGCGCCGAAGCTTCGTCGAGATCCAGCGGAGGTTGAAGGTCACGACCGTCCTCGTCACGCACGACCAGGAGGAGGCCTTCGAGATCGCCGACCGGATCGGCGTCGTGGACCGCGGCCGCCTGGTCGAGGTCGGCCGCGCGGAGGAACTGTACTCCCGCCCCGGCTCCCTTTTCGCGGCGACGTTCGTCGGCGCGGGCACGGTCTTCGTCGGACGCTGCCGGGAGGGGCGCGCGGAGTTCGGCTCGCTCACGCTGCCGCTGCCCGAAGACCTGCCGCACGCGGAGGGGGCGCCGGTGCGCGTCCTGATCCGGCCCGAGCAGGTGACGCTCTCGCGGGAGGCGCCGGCCGGGGAGCCCCTGCTCGGCTGGGGCCGGCTCGTCGAGTGCCGGTACGCGGGCGCGATGCGGCGGCTGCGCCTGAGGATTCCGCGCCTCCCCCGCACGCGGCAGATCTCGCCGCCAGCGCCGTACGGCGAGGAGGGGTTGCTCGTCGAGGCGGTGCTGCCCGCCGAGGCTCCCGTTCCCGAGGAGTCGTGGCTCTCCCTGCACGGATGGCGAATCCTGAAACAGCCCCGGCCGGCGCTGCTCGCCGCGGATCCCTTGAGCGGCCGGCGGCCGCCCGTCGCCGAGGCCCGCCCCTTCGCGGCGGCCCTGGACGGGTCCCTCGTCGTCCTCGGAGTCGTCGACGGCGCCGAACCGCCGGACGCGCTGCGGGCAAGGCTCAAGGCCGAGTTCGAAGGCGAAGCCGCCGAGATCCGCGTCCGGGCCGGCCGGCCCGCCGAGCAGCTGCGCAACGAGCAGGCGGAGAACTACTACGATCTCGTCGTGGTCGGCGCGGCCGGCCGGCAGGCGATCCGGAGCGCGTCGCTGCGCGCCCTTCTGCGGGAGACCTCGACGCCGCTGCTCTTCGGCGTTCCCCGCGGATCCTTCGAGCGCGTCCTCATCTGCACCGCGGTCGGCGAGCCGGGCAAGAGCGACGTCCGGATCGGCGGCTGGATCGCCGGGCGCCTGGGCGCCCGCGTGACGCTGCTGCACGTCTCCCGGGACGCGGCGGAGCCGCCCCCCTGGATCCGCGCGCATCTCGACCAGGGGGTCGCCACTCTCGCCGGGTTCGACGTGCCCGCCGCGCGGGCGCGCGTGCGGACGGCGCCGTCCCCCCTGGAAGGCGTCCTGCTCGAGGCGCGCGAAGGGGACTACGACCTGATCGTGATCGGCGTCCACGGCCCGCGCTCGCGCTCCGTGATCGCGCGCGATGACGTCGCCCTCCAGATCTTGAACAGCGCCAGCCGCCCGATCCTCGTCGTCCCCGAAGACAGCGGCTAGATTCAGCGTGTCGTCCCTTTGCGCTCCTCTCTGTTCCCCCCTCCCCCCTTCATCCCGAGCGGAGCGAGGGATCTGCCCTCTCAACAGCGCGGGGCAGATCCTTCGTCGCTTCGCTCCTCAGGATGACAGGGTCGGAGTTCGTCGCGATGACAGGGCCTGAGCGGATGATACGATTCGGGCACCTTCCATGATGCCTGCCGAGGCGGAGCGTGCCTTGCGAGAGGAGTCGGTGGCGTCCGGCTCCGACTCGCTCGAGCGGCGGTTCATCGAGTTCCTCTCGAAGCTCCAGGAGAGATACCGCGCCCTCGTTCGCTACTACGGAACGGCGGAGGGTCCCCTCATCCCCCGCCCTCTCGCCGCCAGGCTGGCGGACCCGGCCGTCCAGAAGATCGTCGACTGGGTCCTCGCCGACTTCCTGGGCTGGTGCTGCTTCACGAGCGCGTGCGCCGCTTTCCGGGAGCGCGGCGAGGTCAACGGCCGCTTCGTGCAGGCGCTCGCCGACGCCGCCTGCTTCGGGCTCTCCGGGAGGGAGCCCTCGATGCCGAAGGACCAGGACTTTCGTAAGCTCAACACCTGGAGGTTTGCCGGATTCGGCAAGTACACGCGGTTCCCCTACCTCTTCCCGGCGATGCAGAACTCGGCCGTCTGGCTCCTCGCCGAGGAGATCCTGTGGCTTCTCGAGGGGCACATACCCGATCCGCTGGCGATTCCGAGAATGACGGCGCAGGTCTCGAAGCTGGGATTCGACGCCGACCAGGCCTTCCAGGCCACCATGCTCGGCCGCCCGCTCGACACCGAAGCCCGAAAGAAATTCTTCGCCGAGGTGGACCGCTTCGCCGACCTGATGCCCTCGGGCAGGTGAGGCCCCTTGAACCCCGGCCGGGACCTCGTCGCGACCGTTCTCCTCGCCACGGCGTTGGGTCTCCTCGCCTCCGCGCCGAAAGCGCTTCCAAAGACGAAGCCGCCGAGCGAGTCCGAACGGATCAAGGCCCTGACGGAAGACGAACGCCGGTGGCTCGCGGAATTCGTGGCACCGATCATCCTGGACGATGAGAAGAAGGCCTTCCTCGAGCTCGACGCGCCCTACCAGCGCGAGGTCTTCAAGAGGGAGTTCTGGGAGCGGCGCGAGCTGCCCGGCCTTCTGTTCCCGCTCGGGCCCGGCTACCGCGAACGCTACGAGGAGCTCTGGAGGCTCGCCAACGAGACGTACGACGGCTGGCGCCAGGACGCGGGGCGGATGGTCCTGCGCTGGGGCGAGCCCGCTTCGATTCTCAAACCGAAATGCACGAGCGAGGACGTCTTCGACGTCGAGGTCTGGACCTACGACAACCTCGGACGGAGCGGACGGTCAACCTCCCGGTACATCTTCTACCGCCGCTTCGGGGGAGGCCCGCGCCGGCTCTGGACCTTGAACGAGGGCTCCTCGCAGGTCTTCTTTCCCAACGCGTGCCGCCGGAGCTTCGGCGAACTCGCGGAGGATTGCAGCCCCTTCGGCCGATGCGTCCCGTGTGACGGCCGGTGCCAGGTCTACAGGGCCTTCCTGGAAATCTCCGCCCGCCAGGGGAGCGGCGCCGGAGCCGCCATGGAGCAGGCGACGCTCTTTCAGCCGCCGAGCGTCTCGACGGAGGACCTCGACCGCCAGAAGAACCGCTGGGCCACGTCCACGGATCCGGCCGCAAAGAAGATCCACGTCGAGGGCCCCCAGTCCGGGACCGAGGGAGCCGCGGCTTCCCCGATCCCCTCTCCGACTCCGACGCCCGAGCCCCTCCACAGACTCTCCACGGAGGAAATCCGTGAGCGCATCCTCCTCCTCGAGCCGAAATACAGAGAGTGGCTGGAGATGGCCGGTCCGCTCCTGACGGTGGAGGAACTGTCGGGCTTCCTGCAATCCACCGCGCCGGAGAAGGACCGATTCATCCGCGACTTCTGGAAACGCCACTCCTGAGCCACCGGCCATGCGACCGGGGCGGGAGGCGCAAGCGCCTCCCTTACAAAACAACGAGATTCTTCTTGGCAAGACAAGACAGCGCCGGCGAAGCGCCGGGCGAGCCGACGTTCTGCCCCTCACCCCTTCCCTCTCCCGCCGGGAGAGGGAGTCGCGGCCTCGCGTCGCTCGTCTCCGATTCATCAGTGACCGTCTCGCCGGTGCTCGCGGCGCGCGAAGTCTCCCAGAGGGGAGGAGGCGCGCGCCGCGGGAGCGAAGCCCCGGAGCTGATGAGCCCGCGCACAGCGGGCGAAATCCAAGCGGAGCGGGCGAAGCGACGGTGGTGGGAGGTAGAGGGATCGAACCTCTGACATCCTGCGTGTAAAGCAGGCGCTCTACCGCTGAGCTAACCTCCCGGAGAAAGAGAGTCTCAAGTTTCAGGTTTCAAGAGGTGCCCCCTGGAACTTGAAACGTGAAACCTGAAACCCGGCGTCACATCGGGATCGTCCCGACCTTCTCGATGTCCCCGATCGGCATGGGGCGGCCCAGCAGAAACCCTTGGCCGTAGGGAACCTTCAGGGCCCGCAGCGTCTTCAACTCCTCCTCGCTCTCGATGCCTTCCGCGATGACCTGCGTGCGCATCTTCAACGCAAAGGAGAGGAGCGCCTCGAGGAGGTCCTGCTTGGTCGGATGGCTGTCGATGCCCCGCACGAAGACGGTGTCGAACTTCAGGTAGTCCGGCTCGATGTCGGCAAGAGACGCCAGGCTGCTGTAGCCCGTGCCGACGTCGTCCACGGCAATGCGGAAATTCTGCTGGCGGAAGCGGGCCAGGACCTCGCGGAAGAGCTCCTGGTAAACGACGTAGGTGCGCTCGGTGATCTCGAGCACGATGCGGTCGGGCGTGAGCCCGTGCCGGACGACCTGTTCGAGGAAGAGCGGGCCGAGGAACTCGGGATCGGAGACGGCGGCGGGCGAGAGGTTCAGGAAGATCTTGCATTCCTTGTCGGCTGTCGCGGCGTCCTCGAGCGCCCGCGCGCGGCAGATCCGCTCGAGCGGAAGGAGCATCTCCGTCCGCTCGGCCAGGGAGAAGAGGGTCTCGCCGCTCTCGATCTCGCTTCCGCGCGGCCCGCGCGACAGGGCCTCGATGCCGATCATCTTCCCGGTCGCGAGGTCGAAGACCGGCTGGAAAACGGAATGGAAATCGCGGCGGGTGATCGCGTCGTGCAGCAGTTCGCCCCCCTGGATCTCCGCGCGCACGGTCTTTCGCGTGATCTGGTCGCGCGCCTCCTGGAGGCCGCGGTAGATCAGGCGCTCGACGCGGTACTTCGAATCGAAGGGGATGCGGGCCGCGCCGACGAAGGAGCGGAACCTCCCCTTCAGGTCCGCCTTCTCGGCGAGGTATCCGCGGATCAGCTGGTCGAGCTCTCCCGCCTTCTGCTCGAGGGCCCCGGGAGTCTCGACCAGGCCCACGCCGGGCTCGACGAAGAGGAGGACCTCGTCGGACCGCACGTGCGGGACGCAGAACGTGCCGGGCGGAATCACTCCGTCGGACTGGAACGCCTTCAACCTCCGCACGAAGTCGAGCAGAAGGTCGTCGTACGCCTCCCATCCCCAGACCTGTTCGATGCGCCCGTCCGAGCCGGGGTGAAAGACGAGCACCGCGAGCGAGCCGAGCGCCCGCAGCTCCCGGCCCACATCCTCGGTCAGGGCTCCGATCGTCGCGAGGCCCGTGTCCTGATCGTAGAGGCGGGAGCGCTCCTTCTGCCACCGGCCCCGAAGCGCGTAGAGCTCGTTGTCCTTCCGGGATGCGGTCACCACGAAAAGAGTAGCACTAGGAGGAGCGGAGGCGCTCGATCGCCTCCTCGGTGCCGAGGACGATCAGGACGTCGCCCGGCTCGAAGCGGTCGTCGGCCCCCGGCACGAAACGGCGCTCGAGCCCCTCCCGGCTCCGTCTCTTGACCGCGAGGACGGACACGCCGAAGCGGGTGCGGATGCCCGATTCCGCCACGGTGCGCCCCGCCAGGCCCGCCGGCGCCTCGAGCTCGATCATGCGGTGCTTCTCCGGCAGCTCGAAGTAGTCCATCTCGCCTTCCCCGTCCAGCTCGGAGAAAGTGCGCACGCGGGCGACGAGGCGGCTCCTCTGGAGGACCTCCCGATCGATGGCCCCGAGAAGGTCCCGCCGGGTGACGATCCCGAGGAACCGGTTCGTCTCGGGCGAGTCCACGACGGGCAGGTGCCCGAGGTCCCGGAACCACAGCTTCTCGTTGACGCTCGTCAGGGACTCGCCCGGCGTGACGCAGGGGATCTCCGTCACGAGGTCTTCGGCGATCACGACGTCGCCGAGGTCCCGCTCCGGGAACATGTCCTTGATGTCGTGGAGGTCCACGACGCCCGCGAGCCTCCCCTCCTCGTCCCCGACGTAGAGGTAGAGGCTGCGCGTCGAGAGGAACGTCTTGATGATTTCGCGCAGCGGCGTCGAGCGCGGGATGAGCTTGACGTCGGTGCGCATGATGTCGGAGACCTTGAGCGTCGAGAGGGACGTCGCCTCCGGCGTCGCCTCCCAGACGATGCCGGCCGACCGCAGGCTGGCGATGTAGATCGAGTCCTTCTCGAAGATCCGCGCCGAGAGCGCGGCGATCACCGACACGACCATCATCGGCAGGAGCACTTCCGTGTTCTGCGTGAGCTCGAAGATCATGATGATCGCCAGAAGCGGCGCCCGCGTCAGCCCGGCCAGCAGACCTCCCATGCCGAGCAGCGCGTACCCTCCGATGGGGGCCTCGAGGCCGGGGACGGCGAGCTGGCAGAGCTTGGCGATGGCCCCGCCGAGCGTGGCGCCGACAAGGAGCGTCGGAGTGAACACGCCGCCGACGCCACCGGACCCGATGGTGGCGCACGTCGCGACGATCTTCCCGGCGAAGAGCAGGACGAGGAAGAGGAGGGTCGGGTTGCCCCGCAGGATCCTGTTGGTCGCCTCGAACCCGTTGCCCCAGACCTCCGGCAGGAGGATCCCGATCGTCCCGACGATCGCGCCGCCGATCGCCATTGTCAGGGACCGCGGCATGGCGAACCGCTCGAAGAGCTTCTTCGACCGCCGCAGGGATCTCGCGAAGAGGGCCGAAGAGGGACCCGACAGCAGGCCGATCACCGCAAACGGAAGGAACTCGACGATCGATTCGAGATGAAACGGGGCGACGTGGTAGACCGGCTCGTCTCCCAGGAGCAGGCGCACGACGACCGTCGAGGTCGCGGCCGAAACGACCGCCGGACCGAAGAGCCTCATCGCGAAGGAGCCCACCACGACCTCGAGCACGAAGAGCGTCGCCGCGATCGGCGTGTTGTAGGCGCCGGCGACGCCGGCCGCCATTCCGCAGGCGGTCAGGATCCGGACCCGCTCCGGCGAGAGCTTGAGGCGCCGGGAGAGCGAGGACGCGAGCGCCGCGCCGATCTGGATGATCGGGCCCTCGCGTCCCTCCGAGCCTCCCGTCGAGATGACCGCGATCGAGGAGGCGACGCGGCCGATCGCCTGGCGCACGCGCACCGGCCGCCGTCCGAGCGACACGGCCTCGATCATCTGCGAGATGCCGTGCGTCCCCCCTTTTTCCCTGATGATCCGGACGATGAGGAATCCGCCGACGAGCCCGCCGACCGCCGGCAGGAACACCCGCAAAGCGGGGGGCAGTGCCTCGGCGGCGCTCACGATGTCCGTCGCTTCGGTGAGGAGCCGCGTGAACCAGACCGTGAGGGACCGGAAAACGACCGCGCCCAGTGCCCCCAGCACGCCCGCCAGCGCCGCCAGCAGGAGGAACTGGGTGTTGGGGTCCCTCCAGAAGAAGCCTCCGAAGCGCGGCCGGCGGGAGGGAGGGAGCGCCTCCACCGGCTCCGCGGGCTCGACGGACTCGCCGGGGTCCGGGGCGCTCATGCGCGGTCGGGCGAAGGGGGCATGAAGGCAGTATAGCGAGGAGAGTTTCGGGTCCTGGACGAAGGATTTCCGCCCAACTTCCCGGCGGCGGGTTTATCATTGAGACGAGCAACGAAAGGACACCCTCATGAAACCTGGCCGGACCACGCCCCGGAAGCTGATCCTTTCCTCCACCGCCCTGCTCGCGCTGCTCCTCACGGTGTCGCTGCGCGGGACCGGACAGACCCGGCCCTCGGCCCCGGCCCTCTCCGGCCAGCCCTTCCAGGGACCGGCCATCGGCGTCAGCGGGCCTCCCGCCATGGTGTCCTTCTCCGATGTCCCGCAGGCCGTCCGGGGAGCCTCCATCGGGATGCCCGTGGAATCCTCCCGCGAGCACCAGATCCCGCTTCTCAAGAACCCGTCGAACCTGGCTCCTCCGCTCGCGCCCGCGGGATCCAACGAGGTCGAGGATGCCTCCTGGACTCCCTTGAGGGCCGGGCCGCGCCCGCTCGGGATCACGGCGGCCGCGAGCCCGATCGTTTCGTTCCCGGGCCTGGACTACACGGCCCGGATCCCGCCCGACCCGATCATGGCGGCGGGACCCAACCACGTCGTCGGGGCGGTCAACTCGAAGTTCGGGGTCTTCTCGAAATCGGGGACGCTCCTCTTCCAGACCCAGGCGAACTCCTGGTTCACCAACGTCCTCCCCAACATCGTGGACATCGGGGGCGCCTTCGATCCGAAGGTGATCTACGACCCGGTGGCGGGGCGCTGGGTCCTCGTGTACCTCGCGACCGACGACACGTCGGAATCGTGGGTCCTCATCTCCGTCTCCAGCGGCTCCGATCCGACCGGCTCCTGGTGCAACTACGCGCTCCACGGCGACCGCAACGGCAACACGCCGTCCGGCAACTGGTCCGACTACGAGGGCGTGGGCCTCGACAACCAGGCCCTCTACATCACGACGAACCAGTTCGAGCTGACGCCGGGCGGGGACGGGAGCTTCCAGTACGCGCGGCTGCGCATCATCCCCAAGTCGCAGCTCTACGCGTGCGCTTCCGTTTCCTACTTCGACTTCTGGGACCTGACCGACCCGGTCAGCACGACCGAGCGGGCCTTCACGCTGCGGCCGGCCTTCACCTTCGGCACGCCCGGCGTCGAGTACCTCGTCAGCAACAGCCCGTTCGAGACGAGCACCTACTTCACGCTCTGGTCCCTCACGAACCCGTTGAGCGGATCCCCGACACTCTCGAGGCAGAACGTCCCCGTCACCGCGACGACGGCTCCGCCCAACGCGGACCAGCTCGGAGGCACGGGGGGGACCTCGGACTGCCCCGCGCCCTGCCTGATCGACACGGGAGACGCGCGGCTGCTCGACCTCGTGTACCGCAACGGGTCGCTCTGGACCTCGCACGCCGTCGCGGGCGGTATGGGGGACGCGTATTCGAGGGCCCGCTACGTGCGCCTCGGCGTCGGGGGCGGTGCGCCGACCGTCCAGGAAGACGTCTCCTTCGGCCTCGACGGCTGCTGGTACTACTACCCCGCGGTCGCCATCGACCAGAGCAACAACCTCGGGATGGTCTTCAGCCGAAGCTGCACGGACGAACGCGCGGGCACCCGCTACACCGGGCGCGCGACGACCGACACGACGTTGCAGGGGAGCACGCTCCTGAAGAGCGGCGAGACGAACTACGTGAACCCGGCGTCGGGAAGCAACCGCTGGGGAGACTACAGTGGCGCGGCGGTGGACCCGGCGGATCCGTCCAAGCTCTGGTTCCTCGGAGAATATGCCGCGAGCCCGACCGACGACTGGGGCACGTGGTTCGGAGAGGTCTCCATCACGGGCGCGGGCGCCGGGCCATGCGTGGCGGGCGCGAACACGCTCTGCCTGAACAGCTCGAGGTTCCGCGTGACGGCCTCCTATTCCTCGCCGTCGGGAAGCGGGACGGGCACGGCCGTGCCCCTGACGAGCGATACCGGCTACTTCTGGTTCTTCAGCTCGAACAACGTGGAGATCGTGATCAAGGTCGTGGACGGGCGCGCCGTCAACAGCCGCTACTGGGTGTTCGCCGGAGGCCTGACCAACGTCAACGTCGTCATCAACGTCACCGACACGCAGACAGGAGCGACGAAAACCTACATCAACCCGCAGGGCATCGCCTTCCAACCGATCCAGGACACCGCCGCCTTCACCGGCTCGAGGACCGCGGGGGGAGGCGGGAGCCCTCCCGCGCTCTCCGTCGCCGCGCCGGCCGAGGCCATTTCCGCCGGCCTGACGCGCCTGCTCGAGCGCGGGCCGGCGGCGCCGTCCGCGCCCGACGCCTGCGTGGCCAACGCAACGACACTCTGTCTGAACAGCGGCCGTTTCAGCGTCCGGACCGTCTGGACGGCCCCGGGCAGCGGGAGCGGCTCCGGCCAGGCGGTCGCCCTCACGGGAGACACCGGCTACTTCTGGTTCTTCAGCCCGAACAACGTCGAGATGGTGACGAAGGTCGTGACCGGCTGCCCCCTCAACAGCCGCTACTGGGTCTTCGCCGGCGGCCTGACCAACGTCAATGTCGTCACGACCGTGACCGACACGCTGACCGGCTCGGTCAAGACCTACATCAACCCGCAGGGGATCGCGTTCCAGCCGATCCAGGACACCAACGCCTTCGCGTGCCCCTAACGTCGCTCCGCGCCTGCGCAGGATCTGCGCCTGACGGCGCACCGGGGAGCGGCTCGGCCGGATGCGGCCTCGACCGCTCCCCTGATCCCGCGCAAACGCTGCGCGACCGGGCCTCTACGACCGTGGACCGACACGACGAAGACGGTCCCCGGAATGCGCGAGGGCGGTTAGGAGGAATTTGGTGGCGGTGCAGGGATTTGAACCCCGGACACAGCGGATATGAGCCGCTTGCTCTGACCAACTGAGCTACACCGCCGGAGCGGAGCGCGTGATCTTAGGTTGCGCGCGAACCCCCGTCAAGACGAGGCGCCCGGAGCAGACGTTCGCGGAGCCTGCCCGGAGAAGGACCCAGGCGTCTCGAAGCGACGGGAGCAGATCCCTCGCGGAGCCTGTCCCGAGCGGACGGTGCGACTCGAAGCAGCGAGAGTAGATCCCTCGCTTCGGTCGGGATGACAGGGAGGGGCGAGGGGCTCGGGATGACACCAGGGGATCTCCAGGGATGACGGGCGCTGGACCGGCGTACCATGAGGTGATGGATCGAGTTCTCGCCGCGTTCGAGGAGTCCTTGGAGACGAGCCTGATGCCTCGAAACAGCTCGGTTCTCCTCGCGGTGTCCGGCGGGGCGGACTCGATGGCGCTCCTTCATGGAGCGGCTCGGTGCGCCAGCGTCGCCGGCTGGACGCTCTTCGTCGGTCACGTCCACCATGGATGGCGGGGGCGGGAGGCGGAACGGGACCTGGCGTTCGTGTGCGAGCACGCCCGGCGGCTCGGGCTCCCCTTCCTGTTCCGGCGGCGGGACGCGCGCGGGGAGGCCAGGACCCTGGGGCTTTCGCCGGAAGCCGGCGCGCGCCACGTGCGGTACCAGGCGCTGCGGGAGATGGCCGCGGAAGCGGGAGCGGAGCGGATCGCGACTGCGCATCAGAGCGACGACCGGGTCGAGACGTACCTGCTCGCGCGCGAGAGGCGGGCCGGCCTCGCGGGCCTCGCGGGCATCCGGCGCGAGCGGGCGGATGGGGTCGTCCGGCCGCTGCTGGGAGTGTCGCGGCAAGAGATCCTGGAATTCCTGACCGCCCGCGGGATCGGGTTCCGGCGAGACGCCTCCAACGGCAACCTGCGCCTCTCCCGGAATCGCGTCCGGCGCGACCTCGCGCGGCTCTTCGCCGGCGGCGCCCTCGACGTCCTGACGCCGCGAGTCGAGCGCCTCTCGCGCGAGAGGGACGATCTGGAACGCCGGTTCGCGCGGGAAATCGAGCCGCGCCTCTTCCGCGGGCCCGGCGCGGTCCTCGCCGACGCCGCGTTCCTCCAGGATCGCGACCCGGCCCTCCTCCGCCTGGCGGTCGAGGCGGCCGCCCGCTCCTTCGCGCGGCCGGGCCGGCCGCCGCTGACGGGTCGCGAGCGCGAGCAGATCGTGGCGCGGCTTCGGGAGAAGTCCGATTTCCGATTCGAGGCCGGACGCCGGATCCGGTTCGAGAGGCGCGGACCGATCCTCTCCGTCCGCGCCGCCCCGCGGGGAGGGTCGGGAGGGCCCTCGCCGAGCAATAATCCCGGCGGGAGGTCGGTTATGCTGGTGCCGGGATCCGCGGTGCCAATCCCGCTGTTCCCCAAGGAGCCAATCGGTTGAACGCCACAATCAAGAACCTGCTGCTCTGGATGGTTATCCTGGTCCTGATCATCCTCGCCTGGAACGTCTTCAAGACCGGAGCGACGGCGGTCGAGGAGATCAGCTTCTCGCGCTTCCTGACCCAGGTCGCTCAGGGTCACATCCAGAAAGTCACGATCCGCGGGGAGGAGATCCACGGCACCTACGGGCCCTCCTCGGGCAAGCGCGACGCGTCCTTCAAGACCTACGCGCCCAACTATCCCAAGCTCGTGGAGGACCTGCAGGCCAAGGGAGTCGAGATCGAGGCGACGCCGATCAAGGATTCCTCGCTCGTGTCGGCGCTCGTGATGTACGGGCCACTCATCCTCCTCGTGGCGATCTGGTTCGTGATCATGCGGCAGATGCAGGCGGGAGGGAACAAGGCCCTCTCCTTCGGCAAGTCGCGGGCGAAACTCCTCACACCGACGCAGAAGAAGGTCACGTTCAAGGACGTCGCCGGGGTCGAGGAGGCGAAGGTCGAGCTGCAGGAGATCATCGAGTTCCTGAAGGAGCCGCAGAAGTTCCAGAAGCTCGGCGGCAAGATCCCCAAGGGCGTGCTCTTGATGGGCCCGCCCGGCACCGGCAAGACGCTGCTGGCGCGCTCGGTCGCCGGCGAGGCGAACGTCCCCTTCTTCACGATCTCCGGCTCCGACTTCGTCGAGATGTTCGTCGGCGTCGGCGCCTCGCGCGTGCGCGACCTCTTCGAGCAGGGAAAGAAGAACGCCCCGTGCATCGTCTTCATCGATGAAATCGATGCGGTGGGACGGCACCGGGGGGCGGGGCTGGGGGGCGGGCACGACGAGCGGGAGCAGACGCTGAACGCGCTCCTCGTCGAGATGGACGGGTTCGACACGAACGAAGGCGTGATCCTCGTCGCCGCGACGAACCGGCCGGACGTGCTCGACCCGGCGCTCCTGCGGCCCGGCCGCTTCGACCGGCGGGTCGTCGTGGACCGTCCCGACCTGCGGGGCCGCGAGCAGATCCTGAAGGTGCACACCCGGCAGACTCCGCTCTCGGAGAACGTGGACCTCTCGGTCATCGCGCGCGGCACGCCCGGCTTCTCGGGCGCGGACCTGGCCAACCTCGTCAACGAGGCGGCCCTGAACGCGGCTCGCTTCAACAAGAAGAAGGTCGAGATGATCGACTTCGAGTACGCCAAGGACAAGGTCATGATGGGCCCCGAGAGGAAGTCCATGATCATGACCGAGGAGGAGAAGAAGAACACGGCGTACCACGAGGGGGGGCACGCGATCGTCGCGGCGCTCCTGCCGGACGCCGACCCGCTCCACAAGGTCACGATCATCCCGCGCGGGCGGGCGCTCGGCGTCACGATGCAGCTTCCGACCGAGGACAAGTACTCGCACACGAAGGAGTACCTCGACGCGACGATCACCGTCATGATGGGAGGGCGCATCGCCGAGGAGAAGTTCCTCGGGCACATGACGACGGGCGCCGGCAACGACCTTGAGAAGGCGACGGACCTCGCCCGCAAGATGGTCTGCGAGTGGGGGATGAGCGACATGGGGCCACTGACCTTCGGCAAGGTGGACGGAGAGATCTTCCTCGGCCGCGACTTCGGCCGCACGCAGGACTACTCGGAGCAGACGGCCAACCAGATCGACTCCGAGGTCAAGAAGATCGTCACCGCCGCCTACGACCGGGCGACGAGAATCATCGAGTCCCACGAGAAGGTGATGCATCGGCTGGCGCGCACCCTCCTGGAGAAGGAAGTCCTCGACGGCGAAGAAGTCCTCCAGATCATCGCCGAGGAGACCGGCACCGACATCTCCAGGCTCCGCAAGTCCGGCCCTCCCAAGCCACCGATCCTGCCCGGCGCCCCGGAAGTCGCCGGCGGCACGATCGGCCCGATGGTGCCGGAGCCCGCCTGAGCCCGTCTCACGGCGGGCGGTTCCAGGTTTCAGGTTCCAGGTTTCAGGAGGCACGATGAGCTTCGCCCAGGGGTTCCTCGAGGAGTTCGACGCCGAGATGGCGGCGACTCGGAAGATGCTGGAACGCGTGCCGGCGGCGAAGCTGGACTGGAAGCCGCACGCGAAATCGAAGAGCCTCGGGGAGCTGGCGACGCACGTCATGGAGCTCCCGCGCTTCGGCCTGCGGATCCAGAGCGACGAATGGGCGGCCGGGAGCGACAAGGCCCCGCCGATGAAGAGCGCCGCGGACTTCCTCGCCCGGTTCGATGAGAACGTCCGCGAGGCCCGTGAGGCGATCGCCGCGATGTCCGACGAGGACCTTTCGCGCGACTTCACGGTGACGCGGGGGGGCCAGGTCTTCTTCAGCCTGAAGAAGCGTGACCTCCTGCGGCGCGTCCTGATGAGCCACATGATCCACCATCGCGGCCAGCTCTCGGTGTACCTGCGCTTGAACGACGTGCCGCTACCGCCCCTCTACGGGCCGACCGCGGACGAGCAGATGTAGCTCAGGCCGGTTTGCGGGTTGCGGGACCGGAACCCGGGCCTGGACACTTCCCGAGCACCGCGCACTGCGCACCGCACACCGCCTCCGTTAAACTCCCCCGCGTGAGGATCTCGGCGGATCTCGTCATTCCCGCGGACAACGCGGCCGAGCTTCTCGAGATCGCTTCCTGGGACGGGTTCCGGCCGGCCACTTTCGCCGCATCCGAGTTCCCGGTGGACGTGGTGCGGCTCGAGGGGTCCGCCTCGCCGCCCCTGGTTCTGTCGCGGGCGCGGCGCTCGGAGAGCCTGAAGGCGCTGCCGGCGACGCTGCGCGGCCGGGCGCAGGAGGCCTTCGAGCGGGCGGGACGGAGAACGCCGGGCCTCGCGCTCGCCCACGGAGAAGTCCTCGACCTGGGAGCTCCGCCGGTCGTCATGGGGATCGTCAACGTCACGCCCGATTCGTTTTCCGACGGCGGCGTGTACTTCGATGCCGCCCGCGCGGCGGAGCGGGCGCTCCGGATGTTCGAGGAGGGCGCCGCCATCGTGGACATCGGGGGCGAGTCTACGCGGCCGGCCGCCTACGGCGAGGCCGCGGAGGTGCCGGTGGAGGAGGAGATCCGGCGCGTCGTCCCCGTCATCGAAGCTGTCCGGCGCGCCAGCGCCCTCCCGCTCTCGATCGACACGCGCAAGGCGGCCGTCGCGCGGCCGGCGATCGCCGCCGGAGCGGGCCTCGTCAACGACGTCTCCGCTTTCCGCTACGATCCGCAGATGGCGGGCGTCGTCGCCGAGGCGGGCGCCGGCGCGATCCTGATGCACATGAAGGGGACCGACCCGCGCACGATGCAGGAGGACGTCTCCTACGCCCATCCGCTGGCCGACATCGCCTCGGAACTCGCGGGGGCGCTCTCCCGGGCGCTCGAGGCCGGCGTCGCGGCGGACCGGCTCGCGGTGGATCCGGGCTTCGGGTTCGGGAAGAGTCCGGAGGGCAATCTCCTTCTCCTGCGCCATCTCGAGGCCTTTCGCTCGCTCGGCTTTCCGGTCGCGGCCGGCGCCTCGCGCAAGGGCTTCGTCCGGCGGTTCTCCGGCGTCGAGGAGAAGGCCCCCAACGAGGAGCGCCTGCCGGGCTCGCTCGCCTGCCTCGCCGCGGCGGCGCGCGCGGGGGCGGCGATCGTCCGGGTGCACGACGTCGCCGAATCGGCGCGCTTCCTCCGGATGTTCCGGGCGATCGAGACGCCCGCCGCCGTGTCCGCCCGGCTGGCCGGAGCGGCCCGATGATCGAGAGCCTCTCCCGCCGGGTCGCCTCGATCTCGCACCTGTCGGTGACCTGGCGCGACGCGGTGGACATCCTGGTCGTGGCGGTCCTCGTCTACAGCCTCCTGCGCCTGATCCGGGGGACCCGCGCCGTCCAGATGGTCCTCGGCATCGTGACGGCCTTCGCGGTCTACGAGATCGCCGTCTTCGCCCGGCTGACGGCGCTGCGCACGGTGCTCCAGGCCGTCATCTTCTACCTGCCGCTCGCGATCATCGTCCTCTTCGCTCAGGAGCTGCGCCGGGCGCTCGCCGCCATCGGGCGCAGCCCGCTCTTCGCGTGGTTCTCCGGCTACCACCCCGAGGAGACGATCTCCGACATCGTGCTGGCGGCGACTTCGCTCTCGGCCAGGCGCATCGGCGCTCTCATCGTGTTCGAGCGCCGCGAGGGGCTGAAGAACTACATCGAGAACGGGGTGGCCTTGGATTCCGCGGTCTCCTACGACCTGCTCGTGACGATCTTCACTCCCGGCACGGCGCTCCACGACGGCGCGGTCATCATCGCCGGGGAGCGCGTGGCGGCGGCCGCCTGCCTCCTCCCGCTCTCCCTGAGAGAAGGGATCCGCCTCGGCACGCGCCACCGCGCCGCGATCGGCATCACGGAGGAGACCGACGCTCTCGCCGTCGTCGTGTCGGAGGAGCGGGGCGCGATCTCGGTCGCGCGCGACGGCGACCTGATCGAGGACCTCGACGGCAAGGCGCTGCGCGACCTCCTCCTGCGCGAGTTCTCACGGGCCGCCTGATGCGTTCTCTCTCTGTAGATCCGCCCCGGAGCCGGCGTCGTTTCCCTCGTCGGCACGCGCCGGCCTGCCGTAATGGAGAGACCCGGCCGGCGCTGAGGGTTCCTCGCAGTCGCACTCAGGTACCGGTCGCGCTCTTCCGTGCTCGTCACCCATCACCGACTCCGGGAAACGCCGCCGGCTCCGGAGCTCTCAGTCCGGCTTACACCGATGTGAAGGACCGACGGGTGGCGCCGGACGGAGACCTCGCGCGCAACCAGGCCGAACTCCAAGCCCTGGTCCTGACTCTCTCGACCGCCGTTCGCGCAGCGAACGCCGCGGTCGAAAGCCGACGGCGACGGGACCCGGCGGCCCGGACAATCGGAGAGATGGGGAAGTAACCCTCGATGGCGCGCCCGGCCCTTCTCCGCAACCTTGGGACGAAGATCCTCGCCCTGGCGATCGCGATCCTGGTGTGGTTCGTCTTCTCCGCGCAGCAGCGCGAGCGCATCTCGGAACGCAGCTACCGCATCCCGCTGTCGGTGGCGAACGTGCCGGCGGAGACCCTGATCGCCTCGCCGCTCCCTCCCATGATCGAGGTCCGCCTCCGCGGGCCGTTCACGGCTCTCCGGCAGCTCGAGCCCGGCAAGCTCGAGGCCGTGATCGACCTGACCGACGCGCCCCGCGGCGAGAAAGTCTACCGCCTGGATCCCGAGGACATCAACGTGCCGCAGCAGGTCGAGGTGATCGCGATCACGCCCTCGGAGATCCGCGTCGCGCTCGACGCGACCGCCGAGAAGACTCTCCCGATCTCCGCGCGGTTGACGGGCTCCCCGGCTCCCGGATACGAGGTCGGGCAGGTGCTGGTCGAGCCGCCCGTGGCCCACCTGTTCGGACCGGACTCCGCGCTCTCGCACATGACTTCCGTCCAGACCGATTCCGTCTCGCTGGCGAACCGCGCGGCGGACTTCTCGGTCCCGGCGACCGTCATCACTGAGTCTCCGGGAGTGCGCGTCCGGGAAGGGCAGGTCGTGACGGTCACCGTGAATCTGCGGCCGGTCCCGACCCCGCCGCCCTCTCCCGGCCCGAGGCGCAGGAGGCCCGGGAGGTGAAGCTCTTCGGGACCGACGGGCTGCGCGGAAGGGCCGGGGAGTTCCCTCTCGACGAGACGTCGGCGCGCCTCGTCGGGGAGGAGGTCGGCCGGCGCGCCGGCGCCGGCGGGACGGTCGTCCTCGGAGGCGACACCCGGGAGTCGACGCCGGGCCTCCTCTCGCGGATCGCCGAGGGCGTGTCGCTCGCGGGCTGCGCGGCCGCGCGCGGCGGAGTCCTCCCGACTCCGGCGATCGCCGAGCTCGTCCTGGCCCTCTCGGCGGGAGCGGGGACATCGGTCTCGGCCTCGCACAACCCGTACGAGGACAACGGGATCAAGATCTTCGGCTCCGACGGGCGCAAGTGGCCCGACGGGGAGGAGGAGAAGCTGGAGGAGCGGCTGCTGGCTTCGCGCGACTCTGGAAGGGGGAGAGCCATCCCCCAGTCCCCCAGTCTCCCAGTCCCCCAGTCGGTTGATGAAGGGCTGGCGGAGATCTACCTTGCGAGACTCGCGGCGCACGTGCCGGCGCGGCTGGAGGGGCTCGCCATGGTCCTGGACGCGGGCAACGGGGCGGCCTTCCGAATCGGACCCGAGGCGCTCTCCCGCGCGGGCGCGCGCGTCACGGCGATCGCGGATCGCCCCGACGGGAAGAACATCAACGCGGCGTGCGGAGCGCTCCATCCCGAGGGGATGGCCGCGAAGACGCGCGAGAGCGGCGCGGCGATGGGCGTCGCGCTCGACGGAGACGCGGACCGCGCGATCTTCTCGGACGAGACCGGGCGAATCCTGGACGGGGACGACGTCCTCTGGATCGTCGCGCGCGACTGGAAGCGCAAGGGGATCCTGGGGAAAGGAGGCGTCGTCGGGACCGTCATGTCGAACTACGGCCTCGAGGCCGGCCTCGCGCGGGAGGGGATCGCCTTCGCGCGGGCCTCCGTCGGCGATCGCAACGTCGCCAGGGTCATGGAGGAATCGGGCGCCGCGATCGGGGGCGAGACCTCCGGCCACGTCCTCCTCCCCTTCTCGCCGGCCGGGGACGGCATCCAGACGACGCTCCTTCTGGCGTCCATCGTCGCGGAGAGCCGCCAGCCCCTGTCGCGCCTGGCCACGCTCGAGAAGACGCCGCAGGTCCTGCGCAACGTGCGCGTCGCGCGCCGGGTCGCGATCGACCGGATCGCCTCCCTCTCCCGCGCCGTCGCGCGCGCCGAAGAGACGCTGGACAACCGGGGGCGCGTGTACCTGCGCTACTCCGGCACCGAGCCGCTGCTGCGCATCCTCGTCGAGGGCTCGCAGCGGGAAACCGTCGCCGCGATCGCCGACGAGCTCGAGGCCGCGGTCCGGGCGGAGCTGGCGTGAGCCGGTGCCCGGTTCTCGCTGCTCGGTGTTCGGGATAGAGCGATGAGCATCGAGGCGATCCTCTTCGACGCGGGAGGGACTCTGATCCACGTCGACGGCGTCCGCTTCTGCGCGGCCGCCGGGCTCCCCTACGAGCCCGAGGCCTTCGCGGGCGCGGAGGTGGCCGCGACCGGCGCCGTCCGCTCCTGGATCCTCGAGCATCCCGAGTCCACCGACGCGCAGCGGATGCCGCTGTTCCTGGACCAGTTCCTTCTGGCGCTCGGCGTGGAGGAGAGGCCGGAGCGGGAGGCGGCAGCCGTGCGGATCGTCCGGGAGCACCATCGGGCGAACCTCTGGTCCGGCGCCACGCCGGGAGCGCGTGAGACGCTCGCGGCCCTGCACGAGCGAGGCTACCGCCTGGGAGTGGTCTCCAACGCCGACGGGAGGGTCCGCAAGCTCCTGGAAGAGGCCGGGCTCGCGACGCACCTGGAGATCATCCTGGACTCGGCGCTCGTGGGCATGGAGAAGCCGGACCCGCGGATCTTCCTCGCGGCCGTCGAGTGGCTCTGTCTCCAACCCTCCTCCTGCGCCTACGTCGGCGACCTCTACGAGATCGACATCCTCGGAGCCCGCGCCGCCGGGCTGCGCGGGATCCTCATCGGCGGCGCTCCCGCCGAGGGTCCGGTCGAGCGCGTGAGCACGCTCGACGAGCTGCTCGCGCTGTTTCCGGCGATCGCGTTATAGAAACGTTTCGTCCTCTCCGACTGAGGGAAAATCTCGAACATGGATTTCCGCTGCGTGGTCGCGACATCGCCCGACGACGTCGACTCGGCGCGCACGCTCTTCCGCGAGTACGAGGCCTCGATCGGGGTTGACCTCTGCTTCCAGAACTTCGAGGAGGAGCTGGCCGGCCTGCCCGGAGCCTATGCGCCCCCCTCTGGCGCCCTTCTGCTGGCGCGCGTTGCAGGCGAAACGGCGGGGTGCGTCGCGCTGCGCCAGCTCGAGGAGGGGGTCTGCGAGATGAAGCGGCTCTATCTGCGTCCCGCGTTCCAGGGGCGCGGCCTCGGCCGCGCGATGGCCGATGCGATCATCGCCGAGGCCCGGTGCATCGGCTACGGGCGGATGCGCCTCGACACTCTCCCGTCCATGACCAGGGCGATCCCGCTTTACCGGTCTCTCGGGTTCTCCGATATCCGGCCGTATACGGTGAATCCGGTCGAGGGGGCGCTCTTCCTGGAGAAGCGGCTCTGAGTGGTTTCAGGTTTCAGGAACGCGGGCAAGACCACCTGAAACCTGAAACTTGAAACCCCGTCTCACCGCTCCAGGTCCGGCATCGTCTCCGTCGTCGGGGAGGGCTCGGCGAAGACGAGCGCGGTGCCGGTGATCGGAAGAAGGGCCGTGTGGCTTCTCTCGGAGAAATCGAGCAGCACTTCGTAGTAGCCGATTGGCAGCACGGCGATGAGGCGCCCCGGCTTGTTCTTCAGCTCCAGGGTCGGGCAATAGATCACGACTCGGGCGGGCAAGTCCATGGCGGCCTCCTCCCTCCTCCACGCCGGAGGGCAGATCCTTCGCTCCGCTCAGGATGACGGAGCTTTATCCATTATCTCCCGCATCTGCTCCCAGGTCACGACGCGCACGCCGAGGGCCCGGGCTTTCTCGAGCTTCGAGCCGGACTCCTCTCCGGCCAGGAGGAAGTCCGTCTTGCGGGAGACCGAGCCGGTCACTTTCGCTCCCGCGGCCGCCAGCTTCTCCGCCGCCTCCTCGCGCGTGACACCGGGGAGGGCCCCCGTGATGACGACCGTCTTCCCCTCGAGCGGGCCGGCCGCGGGTCTCTCCGGGGCGCGCGAGACGAAATTCAGGCCGTGGCGCCGCAGCTTCTCGACGAGCTCGCGGTGCCGAGGGTGGCGGAAATACGCGGCGACGGCGGCGGCGGTCGTGGGGCCGATCTCCTCGGCCGTCTGCAGGTCCTCTTCGCTCGCTTCGGCCAGCGCGTCGAGCGTGCGGAAGCGCTCGGCGAGCGTCCGGGCCGCCTTGTCCCCGACGTGCCGGAGCCCCAGGGCGAGGACGAGGCGGGACAGGTCGTTGCGCTTGCTCTTTTCGATCTGCCCGAGCAGGTTCGCGGCCGATTTCTCTCCCCAGCGCTCGAGCGCGACGAGGTCTTCCATCGAGAGGTCGTAGATCGAGGCCACGTCGGTCAGGAGACCCGCGCCGACGAGCTGGTCCACGAGCTTGTCTCCGAGCCCCTCGATGTTCATGGCGTGGCGCGAGCAGAAGTGCCGCAGCGCCTCGGCCACGACGGCCGGGCAGGAGGGATTGACGCAGCGCGTCGCGACCTCGCCCGGCTCGCGCACGACCGGGTCGCCGCAGACGGGACAATCGGCCGGCATGGCGAAGGGGACCGAGTCGGAAGGGCGCTTCTCCAGCAGGACGCGGACGACCTTCGGGATGACGTCGCCGCCTTTCTCGACGAGGACCGTGTCGCCCTTGCGCACGTCCTTGCGAGACAGGTCCTCGTAGTTGTGGAGCGTCGCCCGTTTCACGGTCGTGCCGGCCAGCTGCACCGGCGCGAGGTGCGCGACCGGCGTCAGCACCCCCGTGCGTCCGACCTGGACCGTGATGTCCTCGACGGTCGTCGTCTTCTCTTCCGGCGGATACTTGAAGGCGAGGGCCCAGCGGGGCGACTTGGCAGTCGAGCCCAGCTTCTCCTGCAGCGCCCGGTCGTCCACCTTGATGACGACGCCGTCGGTCTCGAACTCCAGGCCGCGCCGCTTCTCCCGCCACTCCTCGACGAACGCGCGCACTTCGTCGAAGCTCGCGCAGCGGCGGGAATGAGGGTTGACGCGGAACCCGAGCCCGCGGAGCCTCTCCAGCGCCTCCGCCTGCGAGGCCGGAAGAGGCGACGCCTCCGCGATCGCGTAGAGCCAGGCCTCGAGGCCGCGGCGGGCGGCGACGCGCGAGTCGAGGAGCTTCATCGTCCCGGCGGCGGCGTTGCGCGGGTTGGCGAAGAGGGGAAGGCCCTCCTCCTCCCTCCCGGCGTTGACCTTCTCGAACGCCTTCTTCGGGTAGAAGACCTCGCCGCGCGCCTCGAGAGGAGTCGTCTCGGGAATCGACAGGGGGATCGAACGGATCGTGCGGACGTTTCCGGTCACGTCGTCGCCGCGGAACCCGTCGCCGCGCGTCGCCCCCCGCGCGAGGACGCCGTTCTCGTAGCGCAGCGAGATCGAGAGTCCGTCGATCTTCAACTCCGCGACGAAGGCCGGCGGGTCGCCTCCGAGCGCACGGCGGGCGCGCGCGAGCCAGGCCTCGGCCTCCTCCCACGAATACGCGTTCTCCAGCGACAGCATCGGCGTCGCGTGCGCGACCGCCGCGAAGCCCTCGGCGGGCGCCCCGCCGACGCGCCGCGCGGGAGAATCGGGCGTGGCGAGCTCCGGGTACTCCTCTTCGATCGCGACGAGCTCCGAGAGGAGCGCGTCGAAGGCCGAATCGGTGATCTCGGGGCGCGCGTCCACGTAGTAGAGGCGCTCGTGGCGCAGGATCTCGGCGGCGAGCTCCCGGGCGCGCCGCTTCGTCTCCTCGGGAGGGCGAGGGCGTTCCAAGGCCGCGTCCGCGCGGTTTTCCCCCGCGTTTTTCGCCATGCCCGCCATGCTACAGTGCCGCGAATGCTGTCGGCAAAGGGGCTTTCGGCCGAGAGTGTTCGCCTCGCGAACGCCGGCCGAGAGAGTTGAAACCGGGGCCGGCGCCGTGGGCCGATCGGGAGCTTCGCCCATCCGGTTTCGCGTGCCGCGGCGACGGGCACGAATCCTCGGCGGCCTGCTCGCCGCCCTGGCGCTGCCGGCGCTGATGCTCGCGCAGGCGGAAGGCCTGACGCCGCCGATCGCCTCGTACGAGATCACCTGCCGCCTCGACACCGGGAAGAAGACGATCGAGGCAACGGAGCTCCTGACCTGGACGAACCGGACCGCGCGGCCCGCCCGGACGCTGCAGTTCCACCTCTACCTGAACGCCTTCCGCAACACGCGCTCGACCTTCTGGAAGGAGTCACGGGGCGAAGGGCGCTACGGCCGACCGATGCCCGAATCGTGGGGATCGCTCGAGCTCCTGCGGATGACGCTGCAGGACAACACGGATCTGCTTCCGACGCTCTCCTTCATCTCCCCCGACGATGGGAACCCGGACGACCGGACGGTCGCCGAGGTCCGACTGCCCCGGCCCGTCGCGCCCGGCGAGACCATCAGCGTCGCGATCGATTTCCGCTCGAGGCTGCCGCGCGTCGCCCGCCGCACCGGCTACAAGGGGGACTTCTACCTCGTCGCGCAATGGTTTCCCAAGGTGGGGGTCTTCCAGGACTCGGGCTGGAACTGCCACCAGTTCCACGACACGAGCGAGTTCTTTTCCGACTTCGGGAACTACGACGTCTCCATCGACGTGCCCGCGGCCTACAAGGGAAGGGTGGGCGCCACCGGCCGCCAGGTCGAAGAGCGCGCCTCGACCTCGGGCGACCGCGTCGTCTACCGGTTCCGGCAGGCGAGCGTGCACGACTTCGCGTGGACGGCCGACCCCGCCTACGTCGTGGTGCGGGACAAGTTCCACGAGGCGGGGCTCCACGACGTGGACCTGACTCTCCTGCTCCAGCCCGAGCACTCGGGCCAGGCCGAGCGCCACCTGCGAGCCGTGCGCGCGGGGATCTCCGGCTACGGGAGGGTCCTCGGGGCGTATCCCTACGACACGCTGACGATCGTGGATCCGCCCTGGGGCGCGCGCGCCGCCGGCGGCATGGAGTATCCGACCTTCATCACCGCGGGCACGTCGATTTCCCCGCCGGCCGCCGTGCACAGCCCCGAGGAGGTCACGATCCACGAGTTCGGCCACCAGTTCTTCTACGGCCTCCTCGCGTCCAACGAGTTCGAGGAGCCGTACCTCGACGAGGGGTTCAACACGTACATGACGGACCGCGTGCTGGCGGCGAACTACGGCCCGAACCACGAGTTCCTTTCGATCTTCGGCCTCCGCTTTCCGCTGGGCATCGACTCCCGCTACCCCGTGGACGCCAACCGGCGCTACTTCGCCGAGGCCACGCGCGACATCCACGCCACGGAGAGCTGGAAGTACCGCGACCGCCGCGCCTACGTCGCCATGAGCTACTCCCACACCGCCCTCGCGCTCGCGACGCTCGAGCGCCTGCTCACGGGCAACGTCATGGACCGCGCTCTGCGCCTCTACGCGGACCGCTGGCGGTTCCGGCATCCGACGATCCGGGACTTCATCGCCGCCGTCAACGACACCGCGGGGCGGGACTGGACCTGGTACTTCGACCGCACGTTCTTCTCCTCCGACGACGTGGACTACGCCGTCGAGGAAGCGACGAGCGCGCCCGCGAAGCCCCCGAAGGGACTCTTCGAGAAGGACGGGAGGCTCGCGGAGGGCCCGCCGCCCGAGCTCGCGAAGGCGCGCGGCTACGACAGCGTCGTGACCGTGACGCGGCGCGGCGGCGCGGCCCTTCCCGTCGACATCCTCCTGCGCTTCGAGGGGGGAAAGACCCACCGGGCGTCGTGGGACGGGGAGGCCCGCTGGACGCGGCTGACCGTCTCGCAGGGACCGAAGCTCCTCGAAGCGATCGTGGACCCGGACGAGAAGATCCTGCTCGACTCCGACCGCTTCAACAACGGGCGCCGCGTCGAAGGAGACGCGCGCGCGGCGGCGCGCTGGACTTCCCGGGCGGTCTTCTGGGTGCAGAACCTCCTCGACTTCCTGACGGTGGCCTGGTGACCGAGCGGCACGCCCTCGCCTGTTTCCTGCGCGGCCTGGCGCTCTCGCTCTCGAAGCCGTCCCTCGCCGTGTCTCTCTGGCTCATCCAGCTTCTCCTCACCGCGGTCCTGATCCTGCCGATCTCCAACTTCCTCCACGACGACCTCGACAACTCCGTTGCCGGCAGCCGCATGGTGGCGAACCCCGAATCCGGGTGGTGGGCGACCGTCCAGCGCGAGCACCCGGATCTCTTCGGCAACTTCGGCGATCTGACGGCCGGCCTCCTGACGCCCGAGGGAGTGAAGTCCTCGCAACTGGCGGGGCTGCGCGGCATCGGCGCCACCGCGGTCTCCCTCGGGTTCCTCGCGGTCGTCCTCCACGCCTTCGCGCTGGGCGGGGTCTTCGGGACGCTGCGGGAGCCGAAGGCCTCGCTCCTGACCTTCGGCCGCGAGGGGATGCGACGCTTCCCCGCTTTCCTCGTCTTCACTCTGGCCGCCCTCGCCGCGGCGGGAGCGGCCTACCGGTGGATCTACCTCGAGACGGGCCAGGCGCTGCGGGAGCGCGTGGCGAACCTCGACAGCGAAGGAAAGGCCCTCGCCGTCACGGCCCTGCGGGTCTTCGCGCTCCTGCTGGCGCTCGCGGCGATCAAGCTCGTCGCGGACTCGGTCCGCGCCGTCTGGGTCGCGCGCCCGGACCTGCCCCCCATCTCCCGCTTCTTCGCCGGCATCGCGAGCGCCCTCGGCCGGCCGGGGCGGCTCTCGGGGGTCCTCGTGTCCTACGCGCTCCTGACTGCCGCCCTCTATCTCGTCTGGCTCTGGCTCGATCCGTCCGCCGGCGGAGAGGCCCGGTTCGCGCTCGTGCCGCTCATCCTGACGCAGCAGGTCTTCGTCCTCGTCCGGCTCTTCGTCAAGGTGGGCTACTACGCCGGCGTCTCCGAGGCCCTGACGCGCGCCCCGTCTCCGGAATATTCCTACGGCCCCGAGCCCGCGCCGCCGGCGGCGGACTCATCGCCCCTTGCCGAATCGCGAGGTCGCGACGAAGCCCCGGTCCAGGACCCGGCCGGCGGCGTCTAGCCGCACGCGATAGAGGAAGGGCTGCCTCCGAACGCCGGTCTTGCTGTCCCTCTGCCAGGGACCCGAGAACCACGGGAGAAACCGCAGGTCCTCCCAGGTGATGGCGGTGGAGCCGTCGGGCTGCGAGTCCACGGTCGCCAGCGGAAAGCGCGCGAAGGCCAGGTATGTCTTGACGTCCGGAAGCGCCCGCGCCGCGGCCAGGAGCCGACTCTCCCCCGGCTTCACGAATCGGAGCACGACCGCGCGCCGGGGAGGAGGATAGAAGTCCGAGAGGCTCGAGAGGATTTCGGAGTACCTCTCGGGCGGGCGGGGATCGGCGACGCCGCGCGCGAAGGGCCCGATATCGAAGAACGCCGCGTGCAGCTCTCCGGGGCGGTCGCTCAGGCCGAGCCAGCGAAAAGGAGAGAGAAACTGGGGAAGCACGGCGACGCGCGCGCCGGAGATCGGTCCGTCGATCCTCCGCCAGGCGGCGAGCGCCCTGCCGTGCTGACCGGCGCAGAAGGCGACGTAGGCGCAGACCAGCAGGCCGCCGGCCGCCGCGATCTTCCTGCCCGTTCCGCGGCGCAGGAGCGCGGCGCCGAGCGAGACCGCGGCGACGCCGGTCAGGAACGGATCCAGGATGAAGACCCAGTCGAGCGAGTAACGGGTCCGCGAGATCGGGACGAAGAACATCGTGCCGAAGGACGTGATCCAGTCGAGGAGAATGTGGCTCGTGATCCCCACGGCGCAGAAGAGCCAGAGATCCGGCAGCCGGGCGCGGCGGAAGGCGAGCCGGCCGATCAGCGCGAGGGCCAGGGCGAAGAGAGGCATCGCGACGAAGGAATGCGTCCAGCCGCGGTGGTTGCGCAGGTAGCTCAGGCGGTCCGGCGTGAACAGGAAGTCGCAGTCCGGGAACATCCCGGCGACGACCCCGGCCAGCAGGGCGAGGCGGGCCGGCCGCCGCGTCAGAGTCCGGGTCAGCACCGAGCCGACGATGCCGTGGGTGATCGTGTCCATGCCGCGATGATAGCTTTCAGCTTTCAGCTCTCAGCTCTCAGCTCTCAGCGGTCCGGAGTCAACGAGGCCTGGCTGACAGCTGATAGCTGATAGCTGATAGCTGATAGCTTGTCTCGATGCGAGAGCGGTCACTCCAGGGCAGGGTCGCGCTGGTCACGGGCGCATCGTCCGGTCAGGGACGCGCGTTCTCGATCGCGCTCGCGAAAGCGGGGGCGAGCGTCCTGCTCGTGGCGCGCCGGGAAGAGGAGCTGCGCCGGGCCGTCGACGAGATCGCGAAGGCGGGCGGCGACGCGGCCTACCACGTTGCCGACGTGCGCGTCGTGCCGGCGCTCTACGACCTCGTGGACGTCGCGCTCGCCCGCTTCAAGAAGCTCGACGTCCTCGTCAACAACGCGGGGCTGGGCTACCGGGCGCCGCTCGCGGAATTGAAGCGAGGCCAGATCGCCGAGATGCTCGAGACGGACCTGTCCGCCGCGATCTACCTGACCCAGGCGGCCCTCCCGGCGCTCGTCCGCGCCGCCCCCTCGGACATCGTCAACATCGCCTCGATCGCGGGGCTGGAGAGCTTCCCGGAGGGAACGGTCTATTGCGCCGCCAAGGCCGGCCTGGTGGCGTTTTCCCGGGCCCTCGCCCAGGAGCTCCAGCCGGCCGGCGTTCGCGTGACGACTCTCTGCGCCGGTTCCATCGACACGCCCTTCTTCGACCGGTTCCGTCCGACGCTCGAGCGGCCGCGCATGCTCCGGACCGAGGACGCCGTCCATGCCCTGATGGAGGTCCTGACCTCGCCTCCCCGCGTGTTGCACGGCGACGTCGTCCTCCGGCCGAGAAGGTAGGAGGCGCCGGCCGCGCCCGCGCCCGGTCCCGCTCCCGGAAGGCCCGTATAATCGTTGAGCACCCGATGCCATCCATACTCCTCGTTGACGACTCCGGACTCTTCCGGGGAATCGCCGAGAAGATCGAGCGACGCACTCACTGTCACCTCTTCTCGGCCGGAAGCGGCGGCGACGCGCTCGGGGTCGTCCGGCGGGAGCGGCCCGACCTGGTCTTCCTCGACGCGGAGCTGAAGGGAATGACCGGATTCGACGTCTGCCGCGTGATCAAGGCGGACACTCATTTCTCCCGCACGCCGGTCGTGGTCCTGTCGGACCAGCCGGGCGCCGCCGAGGACGCGCGGCGAGCCGGGGCGGACGAGTGTCTTGCCAAGCCCCTCGACGAGGCGGTCATCTTCGACACCATACGCAGGCACCTGAGGCTTTTCCCTCGCGACGACGAGCGGGCCGCCGCCGGATGGTCGGTGACCTTCTGGCGCGACGGCGTGCAGCACGCCGGAACGCTGCGCGATCTCTCCCGCGGCGGGTTCTTCATCCGCACGACCGTGCGGCAGCCGGTCGGAGCGCGAGTCGAGGTCTCCTTCGACGTTCCGGGAGAATCGCCCGGCCGCACCGTCGTGGCCGAAGCCCTCGTCGTCCGGATGGGGCCCGACCCGGACCGCGGCCTCGGCTGCCGGTTCTTCCGCATCACCGCCGGCTCGCGCGCCCACCTGGAAGAGTGCCTGCAGCTGCTGGAACACCAGAAGACCTAGTTGTGAGTTGTGCGTTGTGAGTTGTGAGTTGTGAGTTGTGAGTTGTGATTTACGGAAGCTCCGGGCTTTCTCGATTCACAATTCACAACTCACAATTCACTGCGGCTTTCCCAGGTCGATGAGCTCGATGCCGGCCTGCTTCGCCACGGCCAGGGACTTCTCGTCGCGGTAGAACTCGCCGTAATAGACGCGGGAGATCCCCGCGTTGGCGATCAGCTTGAAGCAGGGCCAGCAGGGGCTCGCCGTCGTGTAGAGCTCCGCTCCCGCGACGGACATGCCGTTGCGCGCGGCCTGGATGATCGCGTTCGCCTCCGCGTGCACGGCCGAGACGCAGTGGCCGTCCTCGATGACGCACCCGACGTCTTCGCAGTGCGGGAGTCCCCGCGCCGATCCATTGTAGCCGGTGGAGAGGATGGTCCGGTCGCGGGCGATGACCGCGCCGACGTGCTTGCGGGGACAGGTCGCGCGCGTCGCCACCTGGCGCGCGATGTTCATGAAGTAGGTGTGCCAGTCCACGCGATCGGGCATCCGTCTGATTATGCCCGAAGGCCGTAAATCGTTAGACGTGAAACGTGAGACGGAGAAGGGCCCGCCCGGCCACGTTTCACGCCCTTACGTCTTGCGTTTTACGGCTCCCGGTCTCCATGTCAGAATGCTCGCCTCATGAGCAAGGAGCGGCGCGTCGTCGTGACCGGGATCGGCGCGGTCACGTCCATCGGCGGCAACGCCGAGGAGTTCTGGAGGGGCCTCCTCGACGGGAAGTGCGGGATCGGGCCGGTCTCGCTCTTCGACGCCTCGCCCTACCGGACGCAGACGGCCGCGGAGGTCCGGCAGATTCCGGACGCATTCCTGACCGCGCGGGAGAAGCGGCGCATGTCGCGCGCGGACCGCATGGGACTGTGCGCGGCCGCGGAGGCCGTCGCCCAGTCGGGCCTCGACCTCTCCCGGGAGGACCCGACGCGGGTGGGCGTCATCCTCGGGGGCGGGACCTCGGGGCTCCTCGACTCCGAGGACTTCTTCGGACGCCACCTGCGCGGCGAGCCGGCGCGCCCCTCGCGGGTCTTGAACCACATGCCCGACGCGATCACCGACCGCGTGGCCCAGCACTTCCGCCTCGAGGGGATCAAGTCCACGATCACGACGGCCTGCTCCTCCTCGGCCAACGCCCTGGGATACGCGCACGACGCCATCGCGGCGGGATGGGCGGACGTCGTCCTGACCGGAGGCTCGGACGTGCTCGCCCGGCTGACGTACGGCGGCTTCAACTCCCTGCGCTCCGTGGATCCCGCCCCCTGCCGCCCCTTCGACCGCGAGCGCAAGGGCCTCTCCATCGGCGAAGCGGCGGGGATTCTCGTCTTCGAGGAATTAGAGCGGGCGCGGCGGCGGGGCGCGCCGGTCCTCGCGGAGTTCCTCGGTTACGGCGTGACCTCCGACGCCTTCCACATGACCGCTCCCGACCCTTCCGGGGCCGCCGGGGGCCGGACGATCCGCGCCGCGCTCGCCTTCGCCGGCGTCAACGCCGAGGACGTGGATTACGTCAACGCGCACGGCACGGCCACGCCCCAGAACGACTCGGCCGAGACGGCCGCCCTGAAGGCCGCCCTGGGAGAGCGCGCGCGGCAGATCCCCGTCTCTTCCATCAAGTCCATGATCGGGCATTGCCTCTGCGCCTCGGGGGCGATCGAGGCCGTCGCGACGGTGCTGACGCTGCGGGACCAGCTCGTTCCGCCGACGATCCACTACGAGAACGCCGATCCGGCCTGCGATCTCGACTACGTGCCCAACGCGTCGCGGGAATCGCGCGTGGACGTCGCCATCTCCAACTCCTTCGCCTTCGGCGGCAACAGCTCGGTCGTGGTGTTCGCCCGCCCGGCGCGCGGTTGAGAGATGAGGCCCATGTCCCAACCCTCAACCCTCGACCCTCGACCCTGAACGCCCGCATGGCCTTCCACGGCTTCGTCACCGGCACCGGAGCGGTGTGCCCCCTCGGGCGCACGGCTCCGGAGTTCGCTCGGCGTCTCTTCGCGGGCGAGACCGCGATCCGCCCGATGACGCGCGAGGAGCGCGACGGGCTCCAGGCGACCCACGTCGCCCGCTGCGACGGTTTCACGCCGCAGCCGGAGATCCCGGCGATGAAGGCGCGCCGCTTCGACCGCGGGAGCCAGTTCGCGATCATCGCCTGCGCGCAGGCGATCGCCGAGGCGGGCTACGACGTCGCGGGGGCGCCGGAACAGGTCGGGATCGCGCTCGGCACCGGCTCCGCGGGCGCCGGCGCCCTGACCGAGTTCCTGCGAGTGCTGCTCTCGGAGTCTCCGGAAGCCGCCCCTCCCTTTCATTTTCCCAACACGGTCGCCAACGCCCCGGCGTCCCAGGTCTCGATCGAGTTGAAACTCTTCGGCCCCAATGTCACCATCACGCAGAAGGACCCATCGGCATTGAACGCTCTTCTCTTCTCGTCCCTCGCCCTCCGATCGGGCCGCGCCGGGGCGATGCTCGTCGGCGGCGTGGACGAGTGGAACGCCGTCTACGCGATGGGCTTCGACCGCGTCGGCGCGCTCCGGGGGGAGAAGAGGGCCTCCGGGATCGTGCAGGGAGAAGGCGGCTTCGCGGTCCTCCTGGAGACGGAAGAGAGCCTCCGGCGGCGCGACGCCCGGCCGCTCGCCCGCGTGACCGGCCTCGCGATGGCGGGCGCCCCCACCGAGCCCTACCGGTTCAATCCCGACCGCGGCGCGATCGAGCGCTGCGTCCGCGCGGCCCTGGACGACGCCGGCGTCTCCCCCGGACAGATCGATCTCCTCCTCCCCTCGCGCAACGGGGTGACCGAGATGGATCGGGTGGAAGAGGAGGTCCTGCGCGCGGTCTTCGGCACGCCGCCGCCGGCCGTTTCCGTGAAGGACGCCATCGGCGAGATGGCCGCCTCGGGCGGCGGCCAGATCGTGGCCGCCTGCCGGGCCGTCGCCGGATCCGGCGGGTCCCGCGCCCGGGCGCCGCGCCGGGCGCTGATCGACTCCTTCGGGGCCGGCGGGAACTTCCTCGCCGCGGTCATCGAGGCCGCGGCATGAGCGCCCGGCCGAAGCCGGCGCCGCTGCGCGGCTTCTCCGTCCAGATCCCCGTGCGCTTCGCGGAGTGCGACGCGTACGGCGTCGTCTGGCACGGCCACTACGCGCTCTATCTCGAGCAGGCCCGCGAGGCGCTGACGGCGCGGTTCGGCTTCACGGCCACGCGGGCGCTCTCGATGGGCTACCGGGTGCCGATAACGAGAATGGAGATCCGCTACCGGGCCCCGATCTTCGCCGACGCGGTCATCCTCGTGACCGCGCGGCTGCGCCCTCCCGACGCCGCCCGCTTCCTCCTCGACTACGAGATCCGGGCAGAGGCCGGATCGCTCCTCGCCTCCGCCGAGACGGAGCAGGTCGTCGTCAAGGAGTCCGGGGAGCTCCTGGTGACGCTTCCCGGCGGCCTGCGAAAAATGGCCGAGGCGATCGTGGAGTTCCAGAACGACATGGAGAAGACACCGTGAAGCCCGGCCGCTCTCCCGAGGCCTCGGCGGCGCGCCGGCGCTCGCTCGGCTTCCTCCTGCGCTTCGTCGCCTTTCTCGTGGCGTTCTACCTGATCGTGGCTTCGCATCCCGTCAACGACTCCGTGATCGTCCCCTTCACCGGCTGGATCGCGCGCGCCTCGGGGAGGGTCCTGAACACGCTCGGCGAGAAGGTCACCGTGACGGGCACGGAGATCAAGGCGACCGGCTTCGGCGTGAACATCGAGAACGGATGCAACGGCGTCGAGACGGCGCTGCTCCTCGCGGCGGCGGTCCTCGCGTTCCCCGCCCGGTGGAAGCAGCGGTTGATCGGGTTCTTCCTCGGGTTCCTGGCCATCCAGGCGGTCAACATCGTCCGCGTCGTCTCGCTCGTCTGGATCGGCCGGCACCGACCGGCTCTCTTCGACTCGTCGCACACCGTGATCTGGCAATCGGTCGTCGTTCTCTTCGGCGTCCTGATCTTCCTGCTCTGGGCCTCGCGCCAGACGCGCCGCGCGCCGGCGCCCCCGGAGGAGAAGGCCGGCGGCTGATGTTCAGCGCCCGGGCGGCGATCCGACTCCTGGTCGGCTTCCTGATCGGGCTCGCCGTGTGGTTCCTCTTCTCGGCGAGCTACGAGCGGGCCGTCGCCCCGGCCGCCGAGTTCCTGATACGCCTCGGGGAGAGCCCCGCGGTCACGCGGCTCGAGGCCCCGGGACGCGAGTTCCTGATCAACCGCACGGACTTTCCTCCCGGCGCTCCGCACCCGGGGCTTCCCGCGCCCGACCTTCACTTCAACTTCGTCCTGCTCGCCGCCTTCTTCGCCCTGCACCCTCACCCCTTGAGGGGGGAGCGCCTCGCGCGCCTCCTCCTCGCTCTCCTCTGCCTCTATCTCGTCCACGTCGTTTTCCTGGTGTTCCAGGTCCAATCCGTCTACGCCACCAGTCTCGGCGCCTGGAGCGCGGCCCACTACGGCAAGGTGGCGAGGAACTTCTGGGCGGCGGGCTTCCACTTCTACCAGATCGCCGGACGCTTCGCCGCGCCCTTCGCGATCTGGTGGTTCTTCGGCCGCGCAGAGCCCGAAGCCGCGCCGGAAACCCCGCGGGGGCCGCGCCGCCGCAAGAAGCGCCGCGCGTGACGGGTCACGCCGAGCCTGGCCCGCGAGAGATTTTTCGGCGACACAAGGAAGCGCGACCGAAGGCGTATCCGGAGTGATACGTCGAGGGAGCGCTGACGCCGTATCGCCGGAAAAGATCCGCGGGCTACGGGCGGCGCGAGCGCTCGCGGCGCAGGTACCGGTAGTCCGGGACCTGGTATTCCTTGAGCTTCGCGATCAGGGAACCGCGCGAGATATTCAGGACGGCGGCGGCGCGGCTCTGGTTCCCCTCCACGCGGCGCATCGCCCTGTCGATGACCTCGCGCGTGATGGTGTCCATGATCTTCTTCAGGTCGTCGGTCTCCCGGAACATCAGCTCGGCGGCGCTCAGCGGATCGGGCCGGGGCACGACCTCGACCGGCACGGGACGCCCTTCCCGTTCCTGCAGCGCCTCGGGCCGCGCGGCGCCGGCGACCGCGAGGCCGGCGACCTGCACGAGCTCCTCGAGCAGGAGGATCGCTCGCGCCGCGAGTCTCGGCGATTCGCGCACGAGGATCGCCAGGGAACCGGCGTCCTCTCGGAGCGGCTCGACGATGAGCGTCAGGACTCCCGTGACCGTCTCGGCGCGCGCCACGCGCTCGCCCGCTTCCGCGTCCTGCAGGACGCGCGGAGGCAGGGCCGGGCTCTGGAGGAACGTCGACGCGAGAGCCCGGAAGCCGGCGACCCGCGTGAATTGCCCGACCGCCCACTCCGAGGGAGCGAACTCGCGGTCCAGGAAGTCCACGAGGCTCGTGGCCAGTTGCTCGGCGCCCGTGCCTTCCCTGCAGATCCGGTAGACGCTCAATCGCAGACCGCGGTACTCGACCTCGGTCGTCGGAGGAGCCGACACCCCCGGAGGCGTGGCCGTGTCGCCCACTCGCACCTCCTCGATCGGCGTATGGCGCATCGCCGGGCGCGCGGCCGTGATCGTGATCGTGGCTTCGCCGATCGTGATGCGGTCGCCCGGAGCGATCGGTCCGCCGAGGAAAGCCTGTCCGTTGACCGTGATCGCGTCGACCCCCTTGAAGAGATCGAGGTGGTAGACGCCGTCTTTCTCGAAGATGCGCACGTGGCGGCCTGCGACACCCCGCGCGCGGACCACGACTTCGTTGCCGGAGGACGCACCGACAGTCACCGCACCGCCGTTGACACGATGCATTTCGGCCCCACCCGTTTTTTTACGGACTTCAAGATTCAGCATGGTTGTCGCGGTTTTGTAGATGCGACAACAAATCTATACCGTTTGTATGAGAAAGAGCAAGATCTCAGCTCTCCAAGCCGAAAAAAGGCTATCTTTCGTCTCTGTCTCACCGCACCACTCTGAAACACTCGAAACTCCCGGCGACTCCCGGCGGGCGTCGCGGCCCCCGGGCGCGCGGGGAAGGCCAGATATGGGGCTCAACCGCCGCTGACCCCCAAGATTTTGTAGAACCCGGCTCTTCGATTTGCTAAATTGGGTGGCAGGGATGCTCAAGCTCAGGCGGGTAGAGATTCTCGGGTTCAAGTCCTTCTACGAAAAGGTGGATTTGGCCTTTCCCGACGCCGTGACCGCGGTCGTCGGGCCCAACGGCTGCGGCAAATCGAACATCTGCGACGCCGTCGCCTGGGCCCTGGGCGAGCAGAGCGCGAAGATCCTGCGGGGCGAGCGGATGGACGACGTCATCTTCAACGGCTCGGCCCGGCGCCGCCCGCTCGGCATGGCCGAGGTCACGCTCACGCTCTCCTCCGGCGGCAATGGCCACGGAAATGGAAACGGAAATGGAAACGGAAACGACGGCGGCGGCGAGGCCTCCGAGCCGGAGCTGCTGCGCATCGGCCGCCGCGTCTACCGGGAAGGCCACGGCGAGTACTTCCTGAACGACAAGCAGGTCCGCCTGAAGGACATCCAGGACCAGCTCCTCGGCACCGGACTCGGAGTGCGGGCCTACTCGGTCATCGAGCAGGGCCGCATCGACCAGGTCCTCTCGACCAGGCCCCAGGACCGGCGGCGCCTGATCGAAGAAGCCGCGGGGATCACGCGGTACAAGCTGAAGAAGCGGCTGGCCGAGACGAAGCTGGAGGAGACGAAGGGGAATCTCCTCCGCATCTCCGACATCATCGCGGAGATCGAGCGCAATTGCGCCTCTCTCAAGCGCCAGGCCTCGCGCGCGGCGCGCTACAAGGAGAAGTCTCAGGCCCTCGTCGGAAAGAAGTCCGCGATCGCCCGCGCGCGCTACGACCGGCTGCTCGCCGCCGTGGCGCTGGCGGAATCGCTCCGCGACCGGAAACGCGACCTCGAGGCCCAGGCCGCGGCGGCGCTCGCCCGGGCGGAGGCGGATCTCGCGTCCTCGCGCCTTTCCGAGGGAGAAGCGGCCTCCGCGCGCGACGGTCTGCGGGAGACGGTCGCCGCCCTCGAGGCCGCGATCGAGCGGGACGACGCTCTGCTCGAGGCCAACCGCCGCACTCTGGCGGAGCTCGTCGCGCGCCTGGAAGCGCTCGAGCGGGAAGGGCGCGAGTTCTCAGTCGAGAAGGCGACGGCGGCGAGAGAGCTCGCCGAATTCGGCGAGCGGCTGGAACGGGCGATCGCCGAAGCCCGGACGCGGTCGCTCGCGCGCGAGGAGAGCGACCAGCGGGCCTCCGCCGCCGCCACCGCCCTGGCGGAGCTCGAGAGAAACCTGGAGGCCGCGCGGGAACTGGCCCTCTCCGCCGCCGGGGACAGGATCTCGGCGCGCAACGCCCGGCACGAGGTGGACGTGGAGGCCTCGCGCGTGGCGGCGTCGCTGGCGCGCCTGGAGGAATCGCGCGGACGGATCGCCGGCGAGCTTCGCGGCCGCGAAGAGGAGGTCGCCCGCGCGCGGGAGGAACAGGAGAAGCTCGGGTTCGAGGCGCGCTCGGCCGAGCTCGAGATCGAGGCCTGGGAGATGGAGCTGGCCCGCCTCTCCGCCGCGAACCTGGAGGCGGAGGGGGCGAGGGACGGGGCCCGCGAGAGTCTCGGGTCGGTCGAGGCGCGCCTGTCCGCGCTCCAAGAGATCGCTCGAAGCCGGGAGGGGAACGCGGCCGCGGCGGGCGCCGCGCTCTCGGCCGCCGGAATCACGGAACGCGGGACGCTCGCGCGCCGGCTCCGTCCGGCGGAAGGGTGGGAAGGCGCCGTTGACCTCCTGCTCGGCGACGACTCCGAGGCGCTCGTCGCCGCGGGTGACGCCGCGCGCGCGATCGGCGCCGGCCGCCACCTCCCGGTCTCCCGCCTCGTGCGGGCGGACTGGTCCGCCGAGACACCCGCCTCCGATCCCTCCGGGGCTCTCGGGGGATGGGAGATCGCCCTGCGCAACTACGCCGACCTCTCCGCGGCCGAGCGCGCCGCGCTCCCTCCCGCCGCCTTCGCCGAGTCCCTGGACGCCGCGCTCAGCCTCTCCGAGCGGCACCCGAGCGTCGCGTTCGTGACGCGCGCGCGGGAGCTCGTGAGGGGCTCGCTCGTGCGCGCCGTGCACACTCCCCCCGAGGCCTCGGGCCCTTTCACGCTCGAGCGGGAGATCCGTGACCTGGAGAGAGAGGCCGCGCAGGCGCGCGACCGGCTCGAGTCCTTCGACAGGGCCCTCGCCGACGTCAAGCGTGCCCGCACGGACCGCGAATCGGAGATGCCGGCCCTGCGCGAGCGGCAGCGCCAGGCGGGCGCGCGGCTCTCCGGCTTCCTCGCCCGCTTCGAAGAGCGCAACGCCGAGCGCCTCCGGCTGTCCAGGGAGCACGAGACGCTCGAAGCCGAGGCGGCCGCGCTGGGAGAGGAAAAGGCTCGGCTGGAGAAGCGGCGCCAGGCTCTCGAGGAGGAGGAACGCCGCCACGCCGGCCTGGAGGCGGAGATCCGGGAGCGCGCCGACGCGCTCGCGGCGACGCTCCCCGAGGCGCGCGCCCTCGCGACGGCCGCCTCCGAGGAGCTGGCCCACCGCCGCACCGAAGCCGAGGTCGCCGCCGAACGCCGCCGCTCGACCGAGGCGGCGCGCCTGAAGCTGCTCGAGTCGGCCGGAGCGCTCGAGCGGCGGTCGACGGAGGCGCTCACGGAAGGACAGCGTCTCTCCGCGCGGCGCGAAGAGCTCTCCCGGGAGGAGACGGAGACCCGCGCGCGCCGCTCCGACAACCTCGCCGCGCGCGAGGGGAAGCGGGCGGACCTGGAAACGGCGGGCACCGCGGCGTCGGAGGCCTCGGCGCGGGTCCTCAGCGCGGAAGAAGCCACCCGCGTCCTCCGCGCGGACCTGGACGCCGCCCGGGAAGGCCGCTTCGAGGCGGAGGTCGCGCAGACGCGCGTCGCCTCGGACCTCGAGCACCTGGAGACTCAGGCGAGGGAAGAGTTCGGCGTCGCCGCGGGAGAGCTCGCGCCGCCGGAGGACGCCTCGGAGGAAGGCCTGGCGCGCCTGGAGACGGACGCCGCCGAGATCTCAGCCTGGATCGAGCGGCTGGGCCCCGTCAACGTGCTCGCCCTCGACGAGTACAACGAGGAGGCGAAGCGCCTGGAGTTCCTGACGGCGCAGCGCGACGACCTCAACCGGTCCATCCAGGACCTGCAGGACTCCATCCGCAAGATCAACGCGACCTCCTCGGCGCGCTTCCAGCACGCCTTCGCCGCCATCAACCAGAACTTCAGCGCGATGTTCACGCGCCTCTTCCAGGGGGGCGCCGCGCAGATGCGCCTCCTGGACGAGACCGACGTGCTCGAGTCGGGCGTGGAGATCGTCGCGCAGCCGCCCGGGAAGCGGAACCAGTCCATCCTGCTCCTCTCCGGCGGCGAGAAGGCGCTGACGGCGATCGCGCTCCTCATGGCGATCTTCCGCTACAAGCCCTCCCCCTTCTGCATCCTCGACGAGGTGGACGCCCCGCTGGACGAGGCCAACATCGACCGCTTCACCCGGCTCCTGCGCGACATGACAGAGGACACGCAGTTCATCGCGATCACCCACAACAAGCGCACCATGGAAACCGCCGACGTCATGTACGGCGTGACCATGGAGGAGCCCGGCTGCTCCAAGATCGTCTCCGTCAAGTTCGACTGATTGCGCCCTCTCCCCCCGGGAGAGGGCGGGGGTGAGGGCATCGTTTGACGGGCGGACCTCCTTTCCGTAAGATCGCCCGTCCCCCCCAGCAGGGCCGACGTAGCTCAGTCGGTAGAGCAGCGGTTTCGTAAACCGCAGGTCACCGGTTCAAGTCCGGTCGTCGGCTCCACACGTCGCTCCTCGCGAGCGCCGACGGCAGTCCGGTTGAGATCTGAGCTGCGTGTCGCTACGGAGGTGTCGAGGAGACCCCCCTGTCATCCTGAGCGAAGCGAAGGATCTACTCTCGTCGCTCCGGAGCGGAGCCGCAAAGGCTCTTCTTGGCACGATTCTCGCCATGACAGGGGCGGAAGGGTTGCGTCGGAAGAAAGGAGAAACCCATGGGACTGATCCTGCTGATCATCCTCGTCGTGTTGCTGCTCGGAGCCATTCCCACCTGGCCGCACAGCCGGAGCTGGGGATACTGGCCGAGCGGCACGCTGGGCCTCGTCGTCCTGATCCTCGTCATCCTGCTCCTCACCGGACGTCTCTAGCACCAAGGTCATAGGAGGTCCCCGCCGAACCGGGGAGCGGGGCGCGCGAGCGCCTCGCTGTTTTCTTGCCGGCGCCTCCGGCCGGCCGCATGGAACTCGAGCATCCTTTTCGACATAATCCTCGGAATCCATGCGCCTGACGACGAAGGAAGACGGGCATGTCACCATCCTGACGGTCGATGGCGACCTCGTCATCGGCGAGTCCGAGTCGCTCTTCAAGAAGACCGTGGTCCGCCTCCTCGAGGAAGGGAAGGTCAACCTCCTCGTGGATCTGCGGGGCGTCAACTTCCTCGACAGCTCGGGCCTGGGCGCGCTCGTGCGCGCCATGACCAACTCGCAGAAGGAAGGGGGCCAGACCAAGCTCCTCGGCGCCGGCCCTCAGGTCAGGAGACTCCTGGAGATGACCAAGCTCGACTCCGTGTTCGAGAACTTCACCGACATGGAGACCGCGGTCTCGAGCTTCTAGCCCGGATAATTCATGAACACCCGGCCGAAACACGTGGAAGTGACTGCGACGACAGCCTTCATCGAGGGACGAGGCGATCCGAGACCGGGTACACCTTGTTCCCGCGAGAGATTTTTTCGTCAGGCAAGGAAGCCCGACGACGGCGATGCCGGGGCGCATCGCAGAGGAGGGCTGACGCCGCATGGCGGATCAGCCACGCGCAGGGGGCGCGTGGCGCCCCCTGGACCCCCGGGATCCGCGGGACGGCCGGAGTCGTTCATGAATTATTCGGGCTAGGGCAGATCCAGGCCCCATGGACAACGAACCGAAAGGACCCTCGAGCTCCTCGGAGATCTCGGCTCTGGCCGAGCTGGCGCTCTGCGAAAACCTCGCGCAGACCTCGGGCTGGGCCGCCAAGTGGAGCGCGCAGGTCGCCGAAGCGGACGGGGCGATCCTCTGGGCTCCTGACGCAGTCCATCCGGTCTTCCTCTGCATCGCGGCCGAGGGAGAGGGGACGCGCCCGTTTCTCAAACGCTCCGCGTCGCGCGACACGGGCGTCGTTCATGACCTGATCCGGGACAAGCGGACGATCACGATCGAGCGCAAGGATTTCTCGCCGCAGGACCCGTGGTTCAAGGGGATGCCGGCGCCGATCCAGGCGTGCCTCGCCGTCCCCCTCGAAGCGGAGAGCATTCTCGTCGGGATGCTCGGCCTCCTCTTCAAGCAGACGCCGAAGACCGAGCAGAAGCTCGCGCGCCTGAAGGCCTTCCTCCAGCACGCCGCGCCGGCGCTCGCGCGCTCGATGCGCGCCGAGCGCAAGACCGTCGGCATGCTGCACGCGATCGAGCGGCTGACGAACCTCTACGATCTCTCCAAGGCGTTCAGCGCGACGATTGATCTCGAAGAGCTGAACCAGATCATCGTCCGCAAGGCAGTGGACTTCGGAGTCGCGGAAGTCGGCTCCCTCTGGCTGCTCGAAACCGAGACCGCCGACGTCGTCCTCGCCGCGACTGCCGTCAACGAGAACTACGACATCGAGAACCCTCCCGACGCCGTCGGCGGCTCCATCGTCGGCGACCTCCTCGTCGCCCAGAAGACGCTGCGCGACAACCGCGTCGCGTCCGCCACGCCGCTCGCGAAGGAGAACGAGGGCTATCCGATCCGCTCCGCCCTCGCCTTCCCTCTCGTCGAGGAGGGGAAGCCCGTCGGCGCGCTCGTCCTCGTCAACAAACGCGGCCGCCAGGCGGAGTTCACGCCCGAGGACCAGGAGCTTCTCCTCGACCTCTCCCGCCAGGCCGTGCGCGCCCTGCGCAACGCCCGCCAGTACGAGGCCGAAAAGAAGGTCGAGGAGCTGGATGCCCTCCTCGCCGTCAGCCGCGAGATCACCGCGACGCTCGACCTCGACAAGGTCATGCAGAAGATCGTCAACGCGAGCGCCGCCTTGATCGCCTACGACCAATGCGCCATTGCGATCATGGACAAGGGGAAGCTCCGTCTCGGGGCGCTCTCGGGCATGGCGAAGATCGACCGGCACGACCCGAAGATCCAGGCGACGGAAGACCTCCTGGAATGGGTCTTCTTCTCGGGCGCGGACCTCGGCGTCACGCAGGAGCCCGACGGCAGGATTCAAACGGACCGGCCGGAGACGGAGGAGAAGTTCCGGACATTCTTCGAAAAAACGGGCTTCCGCTCCTTCCACGCTCTCCTCTTGAACGACGAGGAAGGGAAGCTCGGAGTCCTGGCCTTCCTGCGGAAGAAGCCCCTCGTCCTGGACGAGGACAAGCAGGACCTCCTCGCGATCCTCGTCAACCAGGCCACGGTGGCTGTCCGCAACGCTCAGCTCTACAGGCAGGTCCCACTTCCCGGCTTCCTGAGACCCTTCTCCGGGCGGAAACAGAAGTTCATGGAGATCCCGAAGCGCCGCCGGCTCGCCTGGGGAATCGGCATCGCGGCCGCCCTCGTCATTCTCATCGCCGTGCCGTGGCGCCTTCGCGTCGGCGGGCCGGCGCGCATCCTGCCCGGACGCCGGGCCGCCGTCACGGCGGGCGTGGACGGCGCGGTCCTCTCCGTGCTCCACCACGAGGGGGACAACGTGGACGCCGGCGAGGTCATCGCGACGCTCGACCCGCAGAGCTACCGCGCGTCGCTCGCGGACGCCCAGTCCGCCTACGCGATCGCGGACAGCGACGTGGCGCGCCACCGGGAGGCGGGCGATTCCGCCGCGCTCTTCGAGGCGACGTCCAAGCGCGAAGAGATGAAGGCCCGGATCGCCCTCGAGGAGGACCGGCTCGCGCGCACGCGGCTCGTCTCCCCCGCCGCGGGCGTCATCGTGACGCCGCGCATCGAGGAGCGCGTCGGCCAGTACATGACGAAGGGGAGCGAGTTCTGCGTCGTCGCCGACGTGGGAACGGTCATGGTCGAGGTGGCGGTGCCCGAGAACGACGCGTCCCTCGTCCAGGCTGGCGAGCCCGCGGCGATCAAGCTGAACCCGTATCCCACGCGGCTCTTCCGCGGCACGGTCACGCGCCCGGGCACCCACGTCCGCCAGGAAGACAAGGACCGCTTCGTCGTGGCCGAGGTCCGGATCGAGAACCCGGACGGCCTGCTCAAGACCGGAATGCAGGGGAAGGCCAAGCTCTCCACGATCCGCGTCCCCCTGATCGCGGCGATCTTCCGCGCTCCGGTCCGCTGGGCCTGGAACAAGATCTGGCCCCTCCTTCCTTGAGCGCCGTCCTCCGCCCCCGCAAGCTCCTCGCCGCCGCGCGTCCCGGGGAAACCGCGAAGGCCCTCGCCGAGCGCCACGGCCCCCCCGACGAGAAGCCGGCCCTCCGCAAGGACCTCGGCATCCTGCGGCAGGTCCAGATGGGCGAAGTCCAGTGGATCATCAAGAACCCGCTGACGATGAAGTACCACCAGTTCAAGAACGTGAGCTGGCAGCTCATCCGCCTCTTCGACGGCACGCGCACCCGGACTCAGATCCTGGAGGAAATCAACCGCCGCGCCGGAGACCACCCCGTCTCGCTCGAATTCGTCCTCGAATACGAGGAGTTCCTCCGCGACAAGGACCTGATCGAGCAGTCCGCGGCCGAGCGCAGCCTGAACATGCTGGACAAGTACCGGACGCTCCGCGACAAGAAGACGGAGGAGAAGGCGGAAGGCTTCAACATCTTCTTCATCATGTTCCACGTCCTCGACCCGGACCGTTTCCTGAACAAGACCATCAAGTACGTCAAGTGGATCTGGACTCCCCCGGTCGCGATCGCGACGCTCGCCGCCTCGGTCTGGACCGCCTTCATCTTCAGCCGCCACTGGACGCAGATCTGGACGCAGACGATGGACCTCTACCACTTCCTCGGGAAGCCGATCGTGGAGATCCTGAACTTCTTCGCCATCCTCTGCGTCATCGCCTGCATCCATGAGTTCTCTCACGCCTACGCGTTGAAGAGGTACGGCGGTGAGTGCCACGACATCGGGTTCGCGCTCTTCTACTTCACCCCCGCGTTCTACTGCGACACCTCCGACGCCTTCATGTTCAAGAACCGCCTGAACCGCCTCTGGGTCACGGTCGCCGGCATCTACAGCGAGATCATGGTCTGCTCGGTCGCGACGGCGCTCTGGGTCGCCTCCTACCCCGACACCTTCCTGCACGCGGCCGCCTACCGGATCATGCTCTTCACCGGGGTCTCGGCCGTCTTCTTCAACATCAACCCGCTCATCAAAGTGGACGGCTACTACGCCCTCTCGAGCATGCTTCAGATGCCCGACCTTCGGGAAGCCGCGTGGCACCAGGTCGGCGCGTTGTTCCAGAAGAACGTCCTGCGGCTCGCCGTCGAGGTGCCGGAGACGACGCGGCGCAAGCGCGCGATCTACTGGGTGTACGGCATCCTCTCGATGGCCTACACCGCGACGATCATGCTCTTCATCTACCGGCTCTTCCGGAACTTCTATTACAAGTATTTCCCCGATATCGGGATCATCTTCCTGGTCCTGACCCTCTACCAGGTCTTCCGAAAGAAGGCCCGGACGATGATCCGCGTCTCCAAGCTCTTGTACCTGGACAAGAAGGAGCTCGTGATGTCCTCCCGAAGCCGCGCGCCGCTCGCGATCGCCGCCGCCGTCCTCGTCGTCGTCCTCGCCGTGCCGTGGAGCCGCCGGACCATCGCGTCCGAGGCGTTTCTCAAGCCGGTGGACGCCGTCAGCGTGCAGGCGCCGGAGGACGGCGTCGTCGCGAAGGTGCTGGTTCACGAAGGTCAGGACGTCCAACGCGGAGAGCCGCTGTTCAACCTGTCGAGCCCCGCGGTGGACGCTGAGGCCCGGAGATCCCTGGCCGAGCGCGACCTTCAGACCCGGAAGTCGAGCGCCAGCCAGGCGCTTGCCAACCCGGGAATGAGGTTCCAGTCCGCGAGCCGCGCCGCGGCGGCACAGACGGCGCTCGACACGGCGGAGTCCCGCCAGGGGTTCCTCGTCGTCCGCAGCCCGATCGCCGGGCGCATCCTGACCGCGCGGCCCGAGGACCTGGAAGGGCGGTATGTCGCGGCCGGCTTCGACCTGGCGTACGTGGGCGACTGCCGGAAGATGGCTGCCGAGGTCCCCGTCTCCGAGAGGCTTCTCGAGTACCTGAAAGCGGGCTCCCCGGTGACCGCCCAGGTCCAGACCCGCCCCATGAAGAGCTACGCCGGCACCGTCGCGATGATCTCGCCGGCAACAATGGAGCAGCCATTGACCGCGAACGGCAAAGATCCCATAGCCCCCTCGGTGAACCCCGACCGCTTCGTCGTGCGGGCGGTCTTTGACAACTCCGACGGCGCGCTCCTGCCCGGCGCGGCCGCCAGGGTGAAGATCCGCTCCGCGCGCGAGGGCTTCGCCCACCGCGCCTGGAGCCTCGTCTGGCGCTGGCTCCGTTCCATCGTCTGGTAAAAGAAAACGCCCCGCGGGTGCGGGGCGTTCCGATCGAAACGGCGAAAACTCTCAGGAGCTCGTCGCTCCCGAAGGACCTTACTCCTGCGCCTTGAGATCCTGCGCGCTGAGGTCCTGCGCCGACAGGTCCTGAGCTGACAGGTCCTGAGCTGACAGGTCCTGGGCGGAGAGATCCTGGGCCGAAAGGTCCTGAGCCGAGAGATCCTGCGCCGACAGGTCCTGAGCCGACAGATCCTGCGCCGACAGGTCCTGAGCGGACAGGTCCTGAGCCGACAGATCCTGGGCGGACAGGTCCTGAGCCGACAGGTCCTGAGCCGACAGGTCCTGTGCCGAGAGATCCTGTGCCGAGAGATCCTGCGCCGAGAGATCCTGCGCCGAGAGATCCTGCGCCGAGAGATCCTGCGCCGACAGGTCCTGCGCCCGTAAGTCCTTCTGGACCGGGGACACCGCGATGTTCTTGCCTAAGCTCGAGACCCTGATCTCCGGAACGTTCTTCCCCGTGGCTTCCTTGATCTTCGCCTTCTGCGCCGCCGTTAACTCGATCCGAACTTCCTTTGCCATTTTGTTTTCCCCCTTTCCTCACCCACGTCCTATCGCAATAGCGGGGCCACGCCGGATTGACGAGCTCGACGGCCGAGTTGTCTTTTGCAACGAGTCACTTAAGAATCCGCCCGCTCGACCTGCATTCGGTGATCGCGGGTCAAAAGAACACCCTTGGGTTGAATTCTTACCGTGGATGCCACCCCGAAAGGCGGGACCGGGACGTTAGATCCCGTACTTGCGGCAGAGGTATTTGATCTGGTTGCTGTCGAGGCCTAAGCGGCGGGCGGCCTCCGCTTTTACTCCGCCGGATTCGGCTATGGCATCGGTCAGGAGCTTGCGCTCGAAGGCTTCGACGGCCTTGGAGAAAGAGGCGGGGGTGTTGAGGTTCGGAGACGATGAGGAGGTCTGGCGGAGGACTCTTGGGAGGTCTTCTTCGCCGATGGTGTTGGATTCGGAGAAGAGGACGAGCATCTCGATGACGTGCTCTAGCTCTCGGACGTTGCCTTTCCAGGGGTGGGCGCGGAGGCGATCGAGGACTCCGGCGGAGAGCGTCCGGGACGGCTTCTTGTGGCGGACGGAGAACTTCTCCAGGAAATGGTCGCAGAGGAGAGGGATGTCGTCGGCGCGTTCGCGCAGGGGCGGGATGTGGATGACGATCGTGTTGATGCGGTAGAAGAGGTCCTGGCGGAAGGTCCCGGCGGCGACGCAGGCCTCCAGGTCTTCGTTCGTCGCGGAGATCAGGCGGAAGTCCACGGGCGTTGAGCGGCGGCCGCCGACGCGCTCGACTTCGTGGGTCTCGAGGACGCGCAGGAGCTTGGACTGGACGGCCGGCGTCAGCGTCCCGATCTCGTCCAGGAACATCGTTCCCTTGTGCGCCAGCTCGAAGCGGCCGGGCCTGGACGACACGGCGCCGGTGAAGGCGCCCTTCTCGTGTCCGAAGAGCTCCGACTCGGCGAGCGATTCGGGGAGGGCCGAGGCGTTGACCGCCACGAAGAGATGGCCGCAGCGGGCGCTCCGCTCGTGGATCGAGTGGGCCACGAGCTCCTTGCCCGTCCCGCTCTCCCCCTGGAGCATCACCGTCGCGTCGGAGGGGGCGACCTTCTCGACGTCGGAGAAGAGCTGCTTCATCCCGGCCGTCGCGCCGATGAGCCGGTCGAAGCGGTATTCCTCGCGAGCCTGCTCCTTCAACCCGCGGTTCTCCTCGACCAGGCGCCGGCGCTCGAGAGCGCGCTTGAGGATGATGACGAGCTCCTTCGGGTCCACCGGCTTCCTGAAGAAGTCGAAGGCACCGAGCTCGATCGAGCGGAGCACGGCCTGACGGTCCTGCTCCGCGGACATCATCACCACGGTCGCCTCCGGGTCGCGGCGGCGGATTTCCATCAGGAGGTTCAGCCCCTCCTCGATCGTCCCGGAGGGGGGCAGCCGCAGGTCGAAGAGGTAGAGGTCGGGGTCCGACTGGCACAGCGACCGCGCCTCCACCGCGTCCCGCGCTCCGTGGACTTCGAAGAGCCCCTTCAGGGACCACGTCAGCTGTTCGAGAAGCTCCCGGTCGTCCTCGACGACGACGATCGTGCCGGGCGCCGCCGGCTGCGCGCTCACGGCGTCCTCGGCGGCGTGGACGGACCCGTCGGGGTCACCGGCCCGGGCGGCTCCGGCTCGGGGACGATTCCCGGAAAGATCACGCGAACGAGCGTCCCTCCCGGAGTGCCGGCCTGGCTCAGGACGTTGATCGTGCCTTCGTGGAAGCGGACGATCTCGGCCGCGGTCGAGAGGCCGAGGCCGACGCCCTGGGGCTTGGTGGTCTGGAACGGCTTGAAGAGCCGGTTGCGCAGGAACTCCTGCGACATCCCCGGCCCGTTGTCGATGATCTCGACGACCGTCCGCGGCGGCTTGTGCGAGACGTCGGTGAAGCTCCGGATGAGAACTCTGCCTCCCGCGGGAGTCGCCTCGATCGCGTTCTCGATCAGGCTCCAGAGAGCGTCGCGCAGGTAGTACGGGTCGCCCCAGATCTCCGGGATCCTTCCCAGCGCGAGGGCGAGCGTTGGCTGGCCAACCGAGGAGCCCGCGGCGCCGTCGGTCTCGCCGCCGCGGCGGGTCGTCCCGGAAGCCACTTCGCGGATGACGACGTTCAGGTCCAGGGCAACCTTGATCAGGAGCGCGTCCTCGTGCGCCGCGAAGCGCTCGACCATGCCGTCGAGGCGCTGGACGGTGGATTGCAGCAACTCCTGGACGGACTGCTTGAACTGGGGATCGTCGTAGTGCTCGTCGATGTTCGACAGCAGCATCTGGAGGCGGAACCCCATGTTGCGGATGTCGTGGATGAGGACGCGGTCCAGGGCGGATCGAAGGCGCTGCGGCGACTCCTTCGGCTTGTCGCTCATGACCGGGTTTCCTACGGCCGGCGGGAGTTGGCGAAATGCACTTTCACAGCCAGGCCCGGGCGCAGGACCGGCTGTGACGGGTCGCGGCGCACCTGCACGACGACCTGAAACGTCCCGCTGGCCGGGTCCACGCTCGGGCTGATGAACTGGACCGATCCCGTCGTCCGCGCCCTGGGGAAGTTGTCCGGCACGACCTCGACCTTGTCGCCGCGGTGGACTTTCAAGAGGTCCTGCTCCTTCAAATAGATCCGGGCCAGGAGCGGATCGGTCGCGGTGATCTTGAAGAGGGGCTGGGTCTGGACCTCCACCACCTTCTGGCCGATCCGTGCGTATTTCTCGGCGACCACGCCGGCGAAGGGCGCGCGGATGACGGCGTACTCCCGGATCGCCTTGGCCTTCTCCCAGTTGGCCACGGCCACCGCGTACTGCGCTCGGGCCGTGTCCAGGTCCGCCTTGCTCATGATGCTGCTGGCCGCGAGCGACCTGGCCCGGTCGAGCTGGGCCTTGGCGAGCTCCATGTTCTCCTTGGTCTGCTTGACGTCGGCGTCGAATTCTCCCAGGTGAAGCGTCGCCAGCGGCTCCCCCTTCTTCACGACGCTCCCCCGGTCCACGTGGATGGCGTCGATGACGCCCGTGATCTGGGAAGAGACCGTGACGTCCTCGTCCACCATCAGGTTGGACGAGTAGACCTCTCCTTCCGCCGGCGCGGCGGGCGTCGGCGGGCCGGCGAGGAGGAGCCGCAGGAAGAGGCCGGAAACGAAGAGCGATTTCATCTTTCTGCCGGGTTTGGCCGGGAATGGTATCGTAATGCAAACCATGCCGATCCGCCTTGTGAGCGAGAAGCCCGAGGTCCAGCACAAGGGGTGGCGCGCGAACTTCCGCTGGTCTCTGGAACAGCCGTGGGACGAGCGGCGCCTCGCGTCCTTCCTCATGGTCAAGCACCGCCGCAAGGACACCGACTGGACCCGCCGCGGCTCTCCCTTCTACGCCTTCCTGGGTTCGACGATCGTCGAGTGCTCGGTGCCCGTGATGAGCCCGGAGTCCCTGCCCGACCTGGAGACGGTCCTCACGGCGGAGCTCAAAGGAATCATCGCGGGATCGAGCAAGCTCTACGACGACATCGTGGGCGGAGAGGGCTGGCACGGCGTCACACCTCCCTGAAGACTCGATCGGTTCTGGCTGTCTCGTATAATCCCGGCGACACATAAAGGAGGGGTACAGGATGTTGTCCGTTCCCTCGCTTCGGCTGAATCAGTTCGGGGTGAGCTTTTATGAGGCCCTGCTCTCGGGCGCGGACCTTCAGACGCTCGTCGGCTTCGAGGTCCTCTCCTTCGGACCCGGCAGCCAGACACTGCGAGGACAGAAGAAGAAGAAGGTCTCCGGGAGGGTCAACTGGGAGTTCCTCGAGAAGAGGATCGCCGCCTCCGAGCAGGCCTACCAGCGGCCGATCATCCAGAGGAAGATCGAAGAGCTGGTGACGTACTACCTCCAGTGCGCGGACTCCGGCACGCTCCCCGCGATCCCCGGCAGTGTGCTCCTCGTCTCCGACCGACGGCTCGAGTTCGTCGGGTCCTCCGGGCGCTCGGACTCGGGTTCTCTCAAGCTCCCGGAGGAGTCCGGGATCCTCCGGGCCCTGGACGGGCAGCATCGCCTGCTGGCGCTTCACCAGATCGCCGAGAAACACAACCTGAAGGACTTCCAGGTTCCGGCCGTCGTCTTCGACAACCTGACGGCCGACCAGGTCGTGGAGCTCTTCGTCACGATCAACAGCAAGCACACGAAGCTGAACCCTTCGCACCTGATCTCGCTCTCGGGCCGGCGCCTCTACCGCGACGAGAATCTCGCCGCCGCGCACGACGTGATCCGCGCGTTGAACGAGGACGAGCACTCGCCGCTCAAGGGGCAGATCAAGGTGCTCGGGATCGGACGGGGCTCGGTGACCCAGGCCTCCCTCGCCGACGAGCTGCGCGATGTGTTCGCCTCGATGGACGCGGCCGGCGGCCGGATGGCGAAGGAATTCCGCGAGAACGCGCGGCGCTTCTTCCTGAACTACTTCAAGGCCGCGGCGCGCGCCTTCCCGGTTGCGTTCGCCGGCAGGAAATACGCGATCCGAAGCGCGACGTCGCTGCGCGCCTTCATCCGCATCGTGCCGTACGTCATCGCGATGATCCGGAGCCGCGGCGGCGACGTCTGGTCGGCGGGAGAGCTCGACGCCGCGCTGCGCCCCTGGGCGGAGGCCATCGGCGACCGGCGCTTCGAGACCGAGACGGTCTGGAAGGAGAAGCTCACCGGCGGCACGCGCTCCGCCGTCGAGATCCTCGCCCGCGAGCTGCGCCAGGGTCTCAATGCCTGAAGACGAAAGGCGGGAGGCGGAAGGCGGAAGGCGAACGAGGGCTCACACCTCGCCTACCGCCTACCGCCTACCGCCTACCGAAACTTCATCGAAGAAGAGGTTGAACTTTTCACCGGGAAACTCGTAAACAGAGGCAGAGGAGAAGAGCAGACATGGCCGCCATCGGAGGGTGTTTCTTCTTTCTGATCGTCATCGCCTTCCTGGCGGTTCTCTGGGCGATCTGGCGCTACAACAACCTGATCGCGCTGAAAAACCAGGTTGTCAACGGCTGGAAGCAGATCGACGTCCAGTTGAAGCGCCGCCACGACCTGATCCCCAACCTGGTCGCCGCGGTCAAGGGAGAGATGCAGTTCGAGCAGGACACCCTCGAGAAGGTGATCACCGCCCGCAACACGGCGGTCGCCGCCCGGGGCGTGGCCGACGCCGCGGAGAAGGAGAACGCTCTGACGCAGACGCTCTCCCGCCTCTTCGCGCTGGCGGAGAACTATCCCAATCTCAAGGCGAATGAGAACGTGAAGGCCCTGATGGAGGAGCTCTCCTCGACGGAGAACAAGATCGGCTTCGCGCGCCAGTTCTACAACGACATCGCGACGCGCTTCAACATCGCCCAGCAGGTCTTCCCCGACAGCCTCATCGCGCAGGCCTTCAAGTTCCAGCCGGTGGAGCTGTTCGAGATCACGAACGCCGCGGAGCGCGAAGCGCCGCAGGTGGACCTGAACCTCCGACCGAAGTGACACCCCGCGGGGTGTCATCCCAAGGAGCGCAGCGACGAGGGATCTGCCCCAGGGGCTTGACGACAAGAGCAGATTCCTCTCTTCGCTCGGAATGACAGTGACTACTCCCATAAACCTGTACGACCAACAGAAGAGGAATATCGCTCGAACACGAGTGATCCTCGTCGGCTTCGTCCTCTTCCTGGCGTTCCTCGGGATGGGAGCGGACGCGTTCCTCTACGGATCGGGGGTGGGACCGGGAATCCCGGTCGCGACCCTGGGAGCCGTGTGCCTGGGAGGGTTTTCCGCCTGGTGGGCGCTCGCCGGCGGAGACAGGGCCGTGCTGGAGTCCACCCACGCGGTTCCCGTCGATCTGAACGACCCGAAGCAGAGGATGCTCGACAACGTCGTCTCGGAGATGGCGATCGCGGGGGGCGTGCCCAAGCCGGCCGTCTACGTCATTCCCGATTCCGACCCCAACGCGTTCGCGACGGGCCCCGGGCCGGAGAAGTCCTCCATTGCCGTCACGCAGGGCCTCCTGGAGGCCCTGAACAGGGAGGAGCTCCAGGGCGTCGTCTCGCACGAGATGTCGCACGTCAAGAACTACGACATCCGCCTGATGACGGTCGTGGCCGCGCTCGTCGGGTCGGTGCTGCTCCTCTCCGACTGGGGAAGGCGCGGGCTCTGGTGGGGAGGCGGGCGCCGGCGCTCCTCGGACAGGGGGAGCGGGGGCGGCGGGCTGGCGCTCCTCTTCTTTGTCGTCTGGATCGTGTCCCTGATCCTCGCGCCGCTCATCGCCCGGCTCGTCGCGATGTCGGTCTCGCGGGAGCGGGAATACCTCGCCGACGCGTCGGGCGCCGAGCTGACGCGCAACCCTCTCTCGCTCGCCTCCGCGCTCGAGAAGATCGAGGCGGCCGTCGCGCCGACCGCCTCCATCAAGCAGGGGGTCGCGCACCTGTGCATCGCCGACCCGCGCGGCCGCGCTTTGAACGACCGGGAGGGCGGATGGGCGAGTCTCTTCTCCACGCATCCGCCCATCGCCAGGCGCATCGCGCTCCTCAGGGAGATGGCCTACCAGAAAGCCTGAACGCTCCCGCCCGCAGCCTGGTCGGGCTCTCGCGCCGTCGGGGCGGGGGTTGCGCCCGCCCCTCGTCAACGTCCAGTGCTCAAGGCTGGGGCTACGGCCTCGGCCGGCGAGCCTGCGAATCGCACGACGGCGCGCAGTCGCGCCGCGCCCTCGGGACTCGACGCCTCCGCGAGGGCCGTCTCGACGGTCGACCGCCAGTATTCTCCCAGGAGCACGAACGGTCTCGCCTCGACGTCCCCTTTGACCACCGACTCGGCGATCCAGACGATCTCCAGCATCGTGCCGAGGCCGTGGGGGAGGAAGATCCAGGCGTCCGGGGCATCGCGCAACCGCCGCAGCCGCGCGGCGCGGCCCTTCTCCGCCACCCGCTCGGTCAGCCAGCGATTCCCCTCGCCGCGGCCCTCGACCAGGATACCGAGGCTTGCCCCGCCCTCCTGCGCCGCTCCGCGGCAGGCGGCCTCCATGACGCCGCCGTACCCTCCGCAGACGACCCGCGCCCCCCGCCGGGCGATCTCGCGGCCGACCGCGCGCGCTTCCTCGTAAGCCGCGCTCCCTTCGCGCGGGAGACTGGAGCCGAAGACGCCTATCGAAAGCAAGCTTTCAGGTCGTAGGTGTTAGGTGGTAGGTGGTAGGCACGAAAGCCAAGCACAAACCCCTACCACCTGCCATCTAATCCAGGTCTATGTCGCGGATCGGCTTCGAGGTGTCGCCCTTGGTTTTCTCGAAGAGCTCCTGGAACTTGCGGTTCAGGACGTCCTTCTTGGATTTCTCGGCCTCGACGGAGGCCGCGAACTTCTTCTCCCGCTCGACGTCGTGGCTCTTCAGGGCGCCCACGGCTTCGTCCACGGAGCCGAACTTGCGCGCGACCTTCGGCGCCTCGTGATCGATGACCGCCTTCAAGTCGGAATCGAGCTTCAACCGGGCGCCGCAGCAGGGACAGAAAACTTCGAAATCCACGGCACGATTCTATCGTGCCGCTCCGCCAGGGTTCACGGACTCCGGAACGTCTCCTAGAAGCCCTTGATCTTCCTTCGCTCCCGCCTCTCCCGCTTGTCCGGCTTGCCGGCATCTTCCCGCGGCGCGAGCAGGCGATCGAGACGGCGGGCCTCGGCGATTTCCGGAGGCACCGGCGGCGTGACGTCCTCGTAGAGCTTGCGCGCTTCCGCCTTCGGGATGGAGCGCTCCGCGAGGCCACGGACGATCACCTCCCTCGGGTCGCCCCGACGCGTCGTGATCGTCAGGCGGTCGCCGGGACGGACCTCGCGATGCGGCTTGGCGTGCGCCCCGTTCACCTCCACCTTCCCCCCCTCGCAGGCCGCCTTCGCCTGGGAACGCGTGGGATAGAGACACGCCACGTCCAGCCAGACGTCGAGGCGGACCGACTCGAGGACCGGACTGTCCCGCGCTTCTTCCCTCATTCCGGCTCGGGATCCGAGGGAAAGAACGCTTGCGGTTCCCGGGTCAGCGACTCGGCCCCGTCGGATTCCGGCATCTTCGGCGCGGCCTGCGCGGATTCGGATTCCGCTTCCGCGGGCGCCTCCTCCGCGGCCGCGCGCCGCGCGGAGAGCCACAGCGAGAATTCGGGCGAGGCGGAAGGGGGCCGCTCGTCGGGCCGCGCGAGGAAGTACCCCTGCGCCGCGAGGACCCGCTCCTGGAAGCAGACGTCCAGGTCTTCCGCGGATTCGATACCCTCGGCGACCAGCGCGACGGAAAAATCCCGGGCCACGCGCGCCAGCGTCCTCAGGACCGCGCGGCGCCTGCGGTCCCGACCGATTCCGCGGGTGATGGCCCTTTCCACCTTGATCCAGCGGGGCGCGAGCTCCAGGCAACAGCGAAGCGTGCCGTAGCCGGACGTGATGTCGTCGAGCACGATGGCGACGCCCAGGTCGTGCGCCACTTCGAGAGCGGACCGAAGGCTCTCGAGCGACTCGACCTTCTCGACTTCGATCAGGTCGAGGGCCAGCCGCGCGTAGGGAAACTGGACTCGCTCGGCTTCGGCCCCCAGGACGGAGAGCGGGTTCTCGGAGGTCAGCACGAGCCGCGGGTTCACGTTCAGAAAGAGGATCGCCTCGGCCGGCAGGCGCCCGGCCGCTTCCAGGGCCCGCGCCCAGGAGAGGCGCTCGAACGCCTGCTCGATGCGGAGGGCCCGCGCCGCCGGGAAGATCTCGGCGGCGGGCCGGCAGGTCCCGTCGTCCAGGCGGGCCCGCAGGAGAGACTCGTAGCCGAGGACCGCGCCCGATCGCAGATCGAAGATCGGCTGAAACTCGACGAAGAGGCGCTCGGACCGGAGCACGTCGAGGAGCCAGAGCGCGCGCACCTGAGAGCCCGCGGCCGGGAGCGGCGCCAGGTTGCCGATCGCGTCCCACTTGGTCTGCGCGGGGTCCTCGGGCGCGATGCGGATCTTCTCGGCCAGAGCGCCCAGATCCGATTCGAGGTGCGAGAGGAGGCTCGCGACGTCGCGCTCGATCAGGAAGCGCCGCGCGCGGCCGTACACCTGGGCGCGGCCCCACGCCTTTCCGATCGCTCGCGAAACGGCGCGCTCGGCTTCCGGCCCGTCTGCCCGGAGGAAAATCGCCCGCGCCTTCCGCCAGCGATCAAGTCGGCCGAGAGCCTGGCCGTCCAGAACGCTTTCGGGGAGGAGCACCGCCCGCATTGTACGCCCGCTCGACAGAAAGAGCACTGGCTCTGTTCAGTCCTCTTGTCGTCAAGTGCTGACTGGGAGAGGGGGTGACTGGGAGACTGGGTGAGGGTTCGATTGAGCTTCTCCCGGTCCCCCGGTCTCTCGCGAAACGAAGGGAGGCTAGAATCAGAATCGGGAGGAAAAATGAGGAACGAAGCGATTGACACGATGGCGGTCGTGGCCACCCTGAACCGCATTCTCGAAGCGGAGCTGGCCGGCGTGGTCCGGTATACCCACTACTCGTTCATGATCACCGGCTACAACCGCATCCCGATCGTCTCCTGGATGCGGGGGCAGGCCGCCGAGTCCCTGACGCACGCACAGGACGCCGGAGAGAAGATCACGCACTTCGGCGAGCACCCTTCGCTCGCGATCGGACACCTGCTCGAGACCCACAAGCACGACCTCGGCGACATCCTCCGGGAGTCCCTCGAGCACGAGAAATCCGCGCTCGGACACTACAAGGATCTTCTCGACCTCGTCGAGGGCCGGTCGATCTTCCTGGAGGAATACTCCCGTCAGATGATCTTCCAGGAAGAGACCCACGTCGGAGAAGTCGAGAAGATGCTGAGGAAACCCTAGTATCGGGCGATCTGCGATCGGGTGATCGGGTGAAGTGGGGCCCGCCCCCGTTCAATCATCCGATCACCCGATCACCCGATTCCTCTCACTCTTCCTTGCCGAAGGTCTTCAGGTCGTCCGGGCCCTCCTTCGTCGCGACCTTCTCCTTCCCCTGCACGGAGACGCGGATCTGCTCCACCACGTCGGGGTTGGCGAGGGTCGTGATGTCGCCGGTGTCGAGCGTGTTGGAGATGGCGGCCAGGACGCGCCGCATGATTTTCCCGGAGCGGGTCTTGGGCATGTCCGGAACGATGTGCACCTTCTTGGGCCGGGCGATCTTGCCGATCATCGTCTCGATCGTCGCGATCACCTTGTCGGTGATCTCCTTGCTCGGAGTGTAGCCGGGCTTCAACGCGATGTAGATCTCGGGGACGCGCCCCTTGATGTCGTCCACGACCGGCACCACGGCGGCTTCCGCGACCTCCGGGACGGTCAGACAGGCCGATTCGAGCTCCTTCGTCCCCAGGCGGTGCCCCGCCACGTTGATGACGTCGTCCACGCGGCCGAGGATGCGGAAGTAGCCGTCGGCGGCCAGAACGGCCCCGTCGGCCGCGAAATACGGCCAGTCGTGCCAGTCCTTGCTCTTCGGGTCTTTGTTGTACCGGGAGTAATACTGGCGCACGAATCGCTCCCGGTCTCCCCAGATGGTCTGGAAGATCCCGGGCCAGGGGTTGCGGATGCAGATGTTGCCGGCTTTCCCCGAGCCCGCCTTCACTTCCTCCCCCTCCTCGTCGTAGATGATCGGGTAGATGCCCGGCACGCCGGGCCCGGCGCTGCCCGGCTTCATCGGGTCGAGCGCGGGCTTCGTGCTGCAGAGGAACCCGCCGTTCTCCGTCTGCCACCACGTGTCCACGATCACGGCCTCGCGCTTCCCGACGACGTTGTAGTACCACTTCCACACCTCGGGCTCGATCGGCTCGCCCACGGTGGTCATGTGCTTGAAGTGGTAGCTGTACTTCGCGGGCTCATCGGGACCGGCCTTGCGGAGCATCCGGATCGCCGTCGGCGAGGTGTGGAAGATGTTCACGCCGAGGCGCTCTGCGATCCGCCACACCCGCCCCGCGTCGGGAAAGACCGGCACGCCCTCGTAGATGACGGAGGTCGCGGCCAGGGCCAGCGGCCCGTACACGATGTACGAATGCCCCGTGATCCAGCCGATGTCGGCCATGCACCAGTACGTGTCCTCCGGATGGATGTCCTGGATGTACTTCGAGGTCCCGGTCACGTAGGAGAGGTACCCGCCGGTCCGGTGCTGGCACCCCTTCGGCTTTCCGGTCGTCCCGCTCGTGTACATCAGGAAGAGAGGCGCCTCGGCGTCCATCGGGACGGGCTCCACGTACGCGCCGCGGTAGTCTTTCAGGACCTCGTCGACGTAGAAGTCGCGCCCCTTGACCATCGGCGTCGCGGAGGAGGACCCGTCCGCGTACCGTTTCCAGACCAGGACCTTGTCGATCTTCTGCCCTTCCTTCTCCGCCGTCGCCACGGCGATCTCGGCCGACGCCTTGTGGTCGATCATCTTGCCGCCGCGGTAGTAGCCGTCCATGTAGATGAGCACCGAGCTCCCGGAATCCGCCGCGCGCATGCCGCACGCCTCGCCGGAGAATCCGCCGAACACGACGGAGTGGATGACGCCCAGGCGGGCGCAGGCGAGCATCGTGATCGGGAGCTCCGCGACCATCGGCATGTGGATCGTGACGCGGTCGCCGGCCTTGAGCTTGGCGAAGTAGTGGAGCAGCGCCGCGAACTCGTTGACCCGGGCGAAGAGCTCCTGGTACGTCAGGGCCACCGGCTCCTCGCCTTCCGGCTCGGGGACGAAGAGGATCGCCGCCTTGTTCCGGTGCCTGGCGAGGTGCCGGTCCACGCAGTTGAACGAGGCGTTGATCTTTCCCCCGACGAACCACTTCCAGAACGGGGGATCGCTCGTGTCGAGCACCGTGTGCCAGCGCTCGGACCACGTGAGCATGTCCGCGTATTCCTCGAAGCATTTCGGGAAGTTCTTTTCGGCGAACCGTTCGTTGACCGCCGGGTCCTTCAGGTTCGCCTGCTCGATGAACTCCTTCGGCGGCTTGAAGTACTGCTCTTCCTTCCAGTGGACGGCGATCTGGGCCTCGGTGGTCTTCGCAACGTTCGTCGCCTTCGAATCCGCCATGAAGATGCCTCCATTCGATCGGGAGACCCGTCCTCGCACGGGCTCCTTTGAGCCTCGAAAACCGCGACCTCCAAGGGTCCTTGCCCGATCTTATTTCACACCTCGCGGCCCGAGGGAACCCCCACCCTCACCAGTTGCAATACGATTCCGGATCGGGCGCGCGGGTCCCCTCGACGACCCGGGAAAAAGCGCCCGGGAGGGAGAGGAATGCAAGAGGCCACGGTCTCCGGGCGGCAGATCCAGGACCCCGCCGGTTTCCTCCGCACCATCCATCCTTTCGACCGGCTGCCGCGCGAGGCGTTCGACCGGGCCGCGCGGGAAATCGAGATCGTGTATCACGAGAAGGGGACGCGGCTGCTCATCGAGGGGGGACAGCCGAGTCCGGGCGTCTACGTCATCCGCAAGGGGACGGTCCTGCTGCAGAGGCAGCGAGAGACCGTCATGACCCTCGAGGAGGGGGACCTCTTCGGCTACCCCTCGATGTTCTCCGGAATGGCCTCCTTCGACGCCGTCGTGGACGAGGACCTGCTCGCCTACCTCTTGCCGGAGAAGGGCTTTCGCGACCTGCTCTCCGAGTCCGCCTTCGCGGGCTTCTTCACGGTCGCGCTGGCCGGCCGCCTGCGAAACTCGATGGTCGAGCGGCTGGAGCCGGCGTTCGCCGTCGATTTCCACCTCCCGGTCGAGCGCCTGATCGAGCGCCCGGCCGCTTCCCTTCCCGCCGCGGCGTCCGTCCGCGACGCCGCGGTGATGATGAGCCGGGAGCGGGTCAGCTCCATCCTCGTGGAAGGGGATCCCTGGGGGATCGTCACGGACCGCGACCTGCGCAACCGGATCCTGGCGCTCGGCCGCGACGCGTCGACCCCGCTCTCCGAGATCGCCAGCACGCCGCTCCGCACGGTCCCCGCAGACACGCCGGTCTATGGGGCCTGGATGGCCATGCTCGAGAACAGGATCAACCACCTGCCGATCGCGCGCGAAGGCCGCGTCATCGGCGTCGTCACGGACACCGACCTGCTCCGGCACCAGACGGGAGGCCCTCTCTTCGCCCTGAAGCGCGTGGAGAAGCTGCCGGACCGGGGAGCGCTCTCGGGCTACGCCCGGGAAGTCGCCCGGATGTCGGACGTTCTCCACGGGAGCGGGCTCGAGACGACGCAGATCGCGCGGCTCGTGTCGCGCATCAGCGACACCCTCGTTCGCCGGATTCTCCAGTGGGCACACGCCGACCTGGGAGAGCCTCCGCAGCCGTACGCCTGGATCGTCTTCGGATCGGAGGGGCGCCACGAGCAGACCCTGCTCACCGATCAGGACAACGCGCTCATCTACGCCGGGGACGATCCGGAGGCGCGTGCCTATTTTTCCGGGCTGGCCGAGAGGGTCGTCTCCGACCTGCTGGCGGCGGGCTACCCTCGCTGCGCCGGGGGCTACATGGCGACCAAGTGGAACGGGCCGCTGGAAGAGTGGCGGGACCGGTTCGAGAACTGGATCGTCACCCCGCAGCAGCAGGCCCTCCTCCAGGCGGCCATCTTCTTCGACTACCGGCCGGTCGCGGGCGAGCTCGACCTCTCCCCGATCGCGGACGTCCTGCAGACCGCTCCGGCGCACGCGCCGTTTCTCGCGCACCTGGCCCGGTCCGCGCTCGATTTCCGCCCGCCGCTGACGTTCCTGCGCCAGGTCCGGACGGAGGAAGGAGGGGTGGACCTCAAGCGCGGCGGGCTCATGCCCGTGGCCGGCCTGGCCCGCTCCTACGGCCTGAAGGCGAGGGCCCTGGTGACCAACACGCTCGACCGCTTGAGCGCCGCTGTCTCGGCGGGATTCCTGGCGGCGGACGAGGCGGAGACGCTCCAGGAGGCGTACCGCTTCCTCCTCGACCTTCGCCTGAAGTCGCAGCTCCAGTCGCTTGGGAGGGGGAGCCAGCCGAGCAACCGCGTCTCCCTCGACACCCTCTCGGCCATGGAGCGGAGCCACCTGAAGGAGGTCTTCCGCGCCGTGGAGACCGCGCAGAAGGCCGCCGCCTGGCACTTCCACACCTCCGAGCTCTAGCAGGCTGTTCATGGGCCCGCCCGCCGCGAAATGGAACGAGACTGTCTTCTGGGCTCTCGACCTGGAAACCGGTGAGCTGTCGCCGCGGCGGGGCGAGATCCTGGCGGTCGGGATGGTCCCGATACGCCAGGGCGCCATCCGGCTCGCGGAGGGCTATTCCACCCTCGTGCGCCCGCCGTGGGCCCGGCCGGTCAGCGCCGACTCCAGGAAGATCCACCAGATCCTGCCCGCGGAGTCCCGCGCCGCTCCCCCGCTCCGGGAGGTCCTGCCTCGCATCGACGAGAGGATCCGCGAGGGGGTCCTGGTCATCCACCACGCACGGCTGGACCTCGCCTTCTTGAAACGCGCCTACGAGGACCTCGGCCAGCCGTGGCCGAGGCCGAAGGTCGTGGACACGGTCGCGCTGCTCCTGAGGCTCGCCTCGCGCCAGCGATTCCTCGGAGGCTCCCACGAGAACCCGCTCCTGAACCTGAACGAGGCGCGCCGGGCGCTCGGCCTGCCCGGCTACCCCGCCCACGACGCGCTGACCGACGCGGTCGCCGCCGCCGAGCTCTTCCTCCTCCTCCGCTCGCGCCTGGCCGCCCGCACCCTGCGCGATCTGCTCTAGCCACCATCCGAGTCATCTTGGCCCCGTCATCCTGAGCGAAGCGAAGGAACTGCTCTCGCCGTTCACGAGTTCACGGGGCAGATCCCTCGTCGCGGAGCCTGCCCCGACCGTGAATGGGACTTGATGATGTTCACGAGGGCAGATTCCTCGCGGAGCCTGTCCCGAGATCCGATGCGGCGACCCAAAGCGGGCAGAGCAGATCCCTCGCTTCGCTCGGGATGACAGCGAAGGGCGAGGGGCTCGAAATGACATGAGAGCGGAGGGGCTCCTCGGGATGACATGGGCGGCCGGGTGTTCGTGAATCATCCGGGCTTCTCTGGCGCCGGCGTCCGGAATACGATCGGGCGATGGAACACGCGACCGACTTCGGTCCGGTCCTCCTCGTCTTCGCGTCGGCCCTTCTCGGGGCCAAGCTGCTGGGGGAGATCGCCCAGCGTCTCGGCCAGCCGAGCGTCCTCGGCGAGCTCGTCGCCGGCGCGGTGCTCGGGCCCTCGGTGCTCGGGCTCGTCCCGCTCTCGGCGAGCATCCTCCTGATCGCGGAAGTCGGCGTCGTCCTGCTCCTCTTCGAGGTCGGACTCGACACGGACCTCGAAGAGCTCCTGCGCGTCGGGGCCCCGGCGATGACCGTGGCCATCGTCGGCATGGCGCTGCCGCAGATCGGAGGATTCCTCGTCGCGCGCGCGGCCGGTTATTCGACCCTGGTCGCGCTCTTCGCCGGCGCCGCCCTGACGGCGACCTCGATCAGCATCACCGCGCGCGTGCTCTCCGAGATCAAGGCGCTGGCGACGCGGGAGGGGCAGATCATCCTCGGGGCCGCGGTCGCGGACGACGTGCTCGGGCTGATCGTCCTCGCCGTCGTCACCCAGATCGTCCACACGGGCTCCGTCGACGCCGGCGTCGTGATCCGGGCGACGGCGATGGCGATCATCTTCCTCGCCCTGGCGCTCGCCCTCGGCATTCCGCTCGGCCACCGGCTGGTCAGCGTGGTCGGGCGCGCGAACGTCCGGGGGGTGCTGCTGGCGGCCGCTTTCGGCTTCGCGCTGCTCGTCGCCTATTTCGCCTACCGCGCCGGGTCCGCCCCGATCGTCGGCGCGTTCGCGGCCGGCCTCGTGCTCGCCCGGACCAACCGCCGCCACGACATCAGCCGCGCGCTCAATCCGGTCGTGGATGTCTTCGCGCCGATCTTCTTCGTCGCCGTCGGCGCCCAGGTGGAGGTCTCGCGGTTGAACCCCTTCAACTCCGCCAACCGGCTGCCGCTCTTGATGGCCCTCGGCCTGACGGCCGTCGGCGTGCTCGGCAAGTTCTGCGCCGGCTTCTGCGCCTGGGGAGGCGTGCGCCGCGCCTTCATCGGCGTCGGCATGATCCCCCGAGGCGAGGTCGGCCTGATCTTCGCTTCGATCGGCAAGCAGACCGGCGGGCTTCCCGCGGACCTCTTCGTTCCGGTCGTTCTCGCGATCTTTTTCACGACTTTTCTCGCCCCGCCGCTCTTGAAACTGCTGCAGCCCTCGACGCTCCACCCGTCGGGGTCCGGCTCCGCCGACCCGCCGGCGCGGGAGCCCGCCGCGCCGTGATACTCGCCGCGCTCGACGCCCGCCCGCTCCACCGAAAACACAGATTTCCTCTTGACAACCGCTGAGAATTCCAAAAGGCTAATTGGAAACAGTCGTTTCCTCGAAATTTGAGGCCGGAAGACGGAGGCCGAGAAGCATGAGGAGGTCCGCTTCGAGTTTGGGAATCCCGGCGGCGGGTTCCGCTGACTTCGGCGAGGCTAGGGCCCTCGGCGAAGGCTCGACGACCCCCCGCGGGAATCCTTCCATGTCCGCAGCCGAAGGAGGATTTGCATGCAGCGACAGCCACGGGTCTGCCATTTCCGGGAGCGGGAGGTAGCGGATGTCTAAGATGCTGACCGAAGAACAGAAGCACGAGTACTGGCGCTACAACCTTCGACTGGTCACGATCCTTCTCGTCATCTGGTTCGTGACGGCCTACCTCATCTCCGGATTGCTCGCCGGTGAGCTCAACAAGTTCACCTTCCTTGGCTTCCCCTTCGGCTACTACATGGCGGCCCAGGGCTCCCTGGCAATCTTCGTCATCGAGATCGCGATCTACGCCCGGCTGATGAACAAGAAGGACCTCGACTACGGCATTCGCGAGGAGGGATAGCGATGAGTCTGAGGAAGATCTTCCTTTTCTACACGATCTCCTTCATCGGGGTCACGATCCTCATCGGAATCGCCGAGAAGGCGTTCGGCCTGCCCCACCGGTGGATCGGCTGGCTCTTCATGGGCCTCTCCCTCGGCATCTACGTCGTCATCGGCATCATCACGCGGACGTCGGTCGCCGACGAGTATTACGTCGCCGGAAGGAACGTCCCGGCGATCTACAACGGCATGGCGACCGGCTCCGACTGGATGTCCGCGGCCTCCTTCATCTCGATGGCCGGGGCCCTGTCGGCGCAGGGGTTCGCGGGTCTCGCCTACGTCATGGGGTGGACGGGCGGCTACCTCCTGCTGGCGGTGCTGCTCGGGCCATACCTGCGGCGCTTCGGCGCCTACACGATCCCCGACTTCCTCGCGGCCCGCTACGGCGGCAATGTCGCCCGGGTCATCGGGGTCGTCGCCGCGATCGTCTGCTCCTTCACGTATCTCATCGCGCAGGTGACGGGCGTCGGCCTGATCGTGTCGCGTTTCATCGGCCTGGACTTCAAGATCGGCTGTTTCGTGGGACTCATCGGCGTGCTCTTCTGCTCGGTTCTGGGGGGCATGCGGTCGGTCACTTGGACGCAGGTCGCGCAGTACCTCATCCTGATCACGTCCTACCTCGTCCCGGTGGTCTACCTCTCCTGGCAGATCTTCCAGGTGCCCGTTCCCGAGCTGATGTACGGGCAGCTCCTGCAGAGAAACGCCGCGAGGGCCGTCGAGATCACGAAGGACCCGCAGGAGAAGGCGACGCGGGACATCTGGAAGAAGGAAGCCGACGAGCTCGGGGCGAAGATCAAGTCCGGAGAGCTGAGCGGAGCCGAGAAGGACAAAGCCGTGGCGGCCCAGAAGGTCGCGACGGCCCAGTCCACCGCGCCCGCGGTGGCGGGCCCGGGCGGCGAACTGGTCGCCAAGTACCTGGCGGTGCCGACCGGCTACAAGATGTGGAACTTCCTCGCGCTGATGTTCTGCCTGATGGTCGGCACGGCGGGCCTTCCCCATATCCTGACGCGCTACTACACGACCCCCTCGGTGCGTCAGGCCCGAACATCCGTGGGATGGTCTCTCTTCTTCATCTTCCTCCTCTATTTCACGGCCCCTGCCTACGCGGCGTTCGCCCGGTTCGAGATCTACGCGAAGCTCGTCGGGACGCACATCTCCGACCTGCCCCGCTGGGTCACGCTCTGGAAGCCGGCCGGCCTCTTCGACGTCGTGGACAAAGCGGGCGACGGGATCGTCAACTTCGCCGACTTCGTCGTCAAGAGCACCGACTTCGTCGTGCTCGCGACGCCGGAGATCGCCCAGCTGCCGTTCGTGATCACCGGCCTCGTCATGGCGGGAGGCCTCGCGGCGGCGCTCTCGACGGCGGACGGGCTGCTCCTGACGATCGCCAACGCCTTCTCCCACGACCTCTACTACAACGTGATCGATCCCAAGGCTTCGCTGATCAAGCGGCTGACGATCACCAAGGTCCTCCTCATCGTCACGGCCCTGATCGCGGCAACCGTGGCGACCGCGAGGCTTGCCATCATCGTGGAGCTGGTCGCCTGGGCCTTTAGTCTGGGGGGCGCGGCCTTCTTCCCCGCCCTCGTCATGGGCATCTGGTGGAGGCGGGCCAACCGCGCCGGCGCGATCGCGGGCATGCTCGCGGGCTTCCTCATTACCCTCTACTACATGGTCGGCAGCCGCTTCTTCGGAGTCTCCTGGTTCCAGACGGCGACGATCGCCTCGGGTATCTTCGGGATTCCTCTCGGCTTCCTGACGATCTGGATCGTGTCGCTCGCGACGAAGGCGCCGCCTCTGGAAATCCAGGAGTTCGTCACCAACGTGCGCTATCCCGAGTCCGGCAAGGCCCGCAAGCCCCCGACGTTCGGGGGCAAGGCCGACCCGGGGATGGAAGGAGCCGAACCATCGGCCATCTAGATTCGCTCTTGGGGCCGGGCGGGGGGAAGGATCCCCCCCGCCCGGCCTGGGATCTCGAGCGTGGACGAACTGACTTTTCGCGTTCTCTTCATACTGCGCTTCCTGGCCTTCATGGCCATTGTCTATCTGGCGCTTCACATGGTGGTCGCCCCCTGGCTCCGGAAACCGGGCAGTAAGGTGGCAGCGTTCTTTTCGACCCTGACTTCTCCGTTGACCCGGCCGGTGCGCGCGTTTCTGGGATCGGAAATGCCCGAGACGCGCGTGCGCCTGATTACCCTGGCCGTGCTGGTCGTCCTCTGGCTCGCGTTCGCGGTGCTGACCGCCAGGGTCGGCGCCCGGTTCCGATGACCCCTGATGTGGACGATGTTCGGCATGGATCTGATCGGCGCGTTCTTCTTCGCCGGGATCTACTGGGCCGGGGCGAGCCGAAAGATCCCGGAAGCGATCTTCCTCCCGCTGCTCGTGCTCCTCTTCGCGGGAGTCACTCGCTTCTGGGTCCGGACCGAGTCCCGGGAGGGGAGCGGGCTGGCCCTCCCGCGCCGCGCCGGGCGCATCGCGCTGGGGCTCGTGGCGTCCCTCATCGCGGTTCCCGTCGTGGTCCTGACCCCCCTCTTCGCGATCACGAACCGGCTCCCCCCGGGAACCCCTCTCGAGGGCCTGGTGAGCCGGACGATGGCCCTCCTCCTGATCGCCCTGGCCCTGATGGTCCTCATGAATCTGGCAGGATCGGCCGTGCTTGTGCTATCGGTATTCAGAAAACAGCGCAAACCGGTCAAGACCGGGCAGATGGCGGGGGAGGAGGACCTTCGATGACAGGCGAGGCAGCCTCGGGACAACCTCCATGAATTCGGCAGAGCAGCGGGCGCTCGAGCCCGTGGAAAGCGGTTCCAGTACGCAAAGCAGTCAGAAGGAGGAAAGCATGTTTCGACGATCTCCCGGACGTTATTTCGGGCTCGCCGCGATCGCCATCCTGGCCCTGGCTCTCTTCCCGGCGCGCTCCCAGGCCCAGGTGGTAGTCAAGGTCAACGACTCGATCAATTTCCGATTCGGCTTCCAGCTTCAGACGTGGGGAGAGTGGCTCCAGGATCCTGTCAGCGAGGGTTATCAGCAGGGCTTCAAGATCCGTCGCGTGCGGGTGCTCCTCGGCGGGAGCCTCGCCAAGAACGTGTCGTTCTTCTGGGAAAGCGACAACGCCAACCTGGGCAACAGCCTCGGCACGGCGACCAAGTCCCTGACCGGCACGTACGTGACGCAGGATGCCTTCATCGAGTGGAAACCGTTCAGCAATGATCAGTTCGTCCTCGACGCGGGCAAATTCCTGCCCCCCTTCACCCGCAACTCGATGCAAAGCACATCCCAACACCTCTCCTGGGACGGAGGCACGTTTACGTTCCTGCAGAGCGGACTGCTCCAGGGGGACGCCGGCCGCGACGTCGGCCTCCAAGCGAAGAGCTATCTCGCCAACGGCCATCTCGAGGTCCGCGGCGCCATCTTCGACGGATTCCGCGCTCCCGCCAACGCGGGTGGCGCCGGTTCCCGCAACTCGTTCCGCTACACCGGCCGAGCGGTCTACAACTTCCTGGACCCGGAAGACAAGGGGTACGTTCCGCGCGGCGTCTACTTCGGCAAGAAGACACTCCTCGCGATTGGCGGCGGCTTCGACACGCAATCGAACTACAACGCCTACGGCGGCGATTTCATGATGGAGTTGCCGTTCGGGCCCGGGGACGCCAAGACCGGCCGCGACGCCTTGACGGCGCACCTGGATTACATCCATTTCGACGGCGGCTGCGGGTTGAATGCGGCGGGGACCGCGCACGTGACCAACTGCCTGCTGCCAGCCCTGCTCGAACAGAACGAGATCTTCAGCGACATCGGCTACCTCTTCCACGCAGTCAGTCTCCAGCCCTTCCTCCGCTACGAGTGGGACGGTTTCAAGGAGTCCATCGACAAGGGGAGGGGTTCGCAGCGCATCGGCGGCGGCTTCAACTGGTACGTCACTCCGAACGCGCAGCAGATGAAGATCACCGTCGGCTACGAGCGGATCATCCCCAAGACCGCGGCGGCGACGGCCAAAACGAAGAACACGAGTCATTTCCTGGTCCAGCTGCAGATCGTTTACTTCTGATGTTTTCCGCCCGAGCCGGCCGCGCGGCATCGCGAAGGGAGCCGCGCGGCCGGCGCCGGGCGTAACGAGGAGGGGAGATGTCGAAGAAAAATCACGGCGGGTTGACCCGGCGCGAGTTCGCGAAGATCACGGGGGCCGGGGCGCTCGCCACGGGGGTCGGCGCGAACTTCCTGTTTCCCGCCCGCGCGGCGGCGCAGCAGAAGACGCTGAAGATCGTCCAGTGGAGCCACTTCGTGCCCGGCTACGACAAGTGGTTCGACAACACCTACACCAAGGAGTGGGGGCAGAAGAACAACACCAACGTCGTCGTGGACCACATCGCCATCGGCGAGATCAACGCCCGAGCGGCCGCCGAGGTCGCGGCCAAGAAAGGGCACGATCTCTTCATGTTCCTGTCGCCGCCGGCGGCGTACGAGAAGCAGGTCATCGACCACGGCGAGATTTACCAGGAGGTCGAGAAGAAGCACGGCAAGAAGATCGACCTGGCCCACAAGTCCACCTACAACCCGAAGACGAAGAAGTATTTCGCCTTCTCGGATTCCTACGTTCCCGACCCGGGGAACTACCGCAAGGACCTCTGGGAGAAGGTCGGCTTCCCCAACGGCCCCGACACCTGGGACGACCTGCGCGTCGGCGGCAAGAAGATCAAGGACCAGATCGGCAATCCCGTCGGCGTCGGGCTCTCGCAGGAGCTCGACACGAACATGGCCATGCGCGCCGTGCTCTGGTCCTTCGGCGGCAGCGTCCAGGACGAGAAGGGCAACGTCGCGATCAGCTCGAAGCACACGCTCGAGGCCATCAAGTACGTGCGCGCCCTGTTCAAGGAGTGCGAGACTCCGGAAGTCTTCACCTGGGACCCGTCCTCGAACAACCGCGGCATCCTGGCCGGCAAGCTCTCCTTCGTCTGCAACGCGATCTCGGTGACGCGCTCGGCGGAGAAGGACAACCCGGAGATGTCGAAGGCGATCATGGTCGGGCCGGCGCTCAAGGGCCCCGTCCGCCGGATCGCGGCCGAGCACGTCATGGACTGCTACGTCGTCTGGGATTTCGCCGAGAACAAGGACGGGGCCAAGAAGTTCCTCGCCGACTACATCGACAACTTCGGCTCCGGGTTCAAGGCGAGCGAGTTCTACAATTTCCCCTGTTTCCCGGCGACGGTGCCGGACATCAAGGCCCAGCTCGCCAACGACCCGAAGGGCGTGCCGCCCGACAAGTACAAGGTCCTCGGCAACGTCCTCGAGTGGGCGACGAACGTCGGCTATCCCGGCTACGCCACCGCCGGCATCGACGAAGTCTTCAACACGTTCGTGATCCCGACGATGTTCGCCAAGGCGGCACGCGACGAATCGACGCCCGAGGAGGCCATGGCCGCGGCGGACAAAGAGGTCCGTCGGATCTTCGACAAGTGGAAGTAGGCTGACCGACCCTGTCTTTTCCGAGCACCCCGCCGGAGCACGGCGGGGTGCCCTGTTGATATATATCTTCCCTGCCGTGATCGGGGCGAAAGAGCTCTCACCGTGTCATCCTGAGCGCAGCGAAGGATCTGCTCCCGTCTCCCCGCCGTTGCGGAGCAGATCCCTCGTCGCGGAGCCTGCCCCGACTGCGAATGGAATTGATGATATTCACGAGGGGAGATTCCTCGCTGCGCTCCGGAACGACATGAGAGCGGAGGGGCTCCTCGGGATGACAGGGGAAACTGCTCCGCTGCCCGGGATGACACAGGACTGAAATGGCGATCGTGCAGACACGGGGGCTGACCAAGGTCTTCAAGAAGGGGGACGCCGGGGCCGTCGTCGGCGTCGATCTCGAGTCCCGGGAGGGGGAGTTCCTCGTTCTCCTCGGCCCGTCCGGCTCCGGCAAGACGACGCTTCTCCGGATGATCGCCGGGCTCGAGGAGCCGACCTCGGGGGAGATCCTGATCGGCGGCATCGTCGTCAACGACATGACGCCCCGCGAGCGGCGGATCGCGATGGTCTTCCAGAGCTACGCTCTCTACCCGCACCTCTCCGTTCTGGGCAACATCTCCTTTCCCCTCAAGGCCCGCGGCATGCCCGCGGCGGAGCGGCAGAAGAAGGTCGAATGGGCCGCGGGCCTGCTCGGGATCGGCCATCTCCTCGCCCGCAAGCCCCGCGAGCTCTCCGGCGGCGAGCGCCAGCGCGTGGCCCTCGCGCGCGCGATCGTGCGGGAGCCCTCCCTCTTCCTGCTCGACGAGCCCCTCTCCAATCTCGACGCGAAGCTGCGCGCGTCCGCGCGCACGGAACTCGAGCAGTTCCAGCGGCGCGTCGCCACGACGACGATCTATGTGACGCACGACCAGGTCGAGGCGATGGCCATGGGGGACCGCGTCGTCGTGATGGACAAGGGTTCCGTCCGCCAGATCGGAACGCCGGCCGAGGTTTACGACGATCCGGCCGACACCTTCGTCGCCACGTTCCTCGGCTCTCCCCCCATGAACCTGGCCGAGCGCGGCAGCGTGATCGTCGGGTTCCGCCCCGAGCACTTCTTCCCCGTCTCGCACCTGGCCGGCGACGCGGCCGTCCCGAGCGATCTCCGCGTGGACGACCGCGGCGGCGGACCGTACCTCCCGCTGCGCTTCCGGATCAGCCACGAGGAGTACCTCGGAGCCGAACGGATCCTCTACGGCGACCTCCAGGGCGGCCCCTTCGACGGGAAGAGGGTCATCTCTCGAATGTCCTCGACCCACGGCGCCCGGTTCGAGACCGGCAGTCTGCACGCCTTCGCCGTCCCGGAGCGGCAGCTGAAGTTCTTCGACAAGGAGAAGGGGACGCGCACCCCCCCCGTCCCACTGGAGCCGGCGTGAGCGCGCTCGGGCGCCAGCGGTGGCTCGGGCCCGCGATGTTCCTGCCGGCGATCCTCTACGTCGTCGCCCTCGTCGGCGTCCCCTTCGTCCTCGCGTTCATCTATGCCGTCGGGGACGTCAAGGTCGGCAGCGTCGGCTACCACTTCGTGGGGCTGGCGAACTTCCGGTCGGTTCTCCAGAGCCCCGCCTTCCTGCGCGCCCTCCGCAACTCCTTCGTGTTCACGATCTCGTCCCAGATCCTCGTCCTGATCGGGGCGACGATCCTCGCGATGGCCCTGAAGAACGCCTTCCCGGGGCGCCGGTTCGTGCGGTTCCTGATCCTGCTGCCGTGGGTCGCTCCCGTGTCGATCGGCTCGATCGGGTGGAAGTGGATCCTCGATTCCCTCTACAGCGTCATCAACTGGGTGCTCATCCGGATGCACCTCGTCAACGAGTTCAACCCACCGATGTGGCTCGGGGAGCCCTCCCTCGCGATGATGTCCGTGATCCTCGTCCACACGTGGCACATGCTCCCCTTCGCGACCGTGATCATCCTGGCCGGCTGGACGGCCATCCCCAAGGACATCCCGGAGGCCGCCGCGGTGGACGGGGCGGGCTTCTTCCGGAGGCTTTTCCAGATCGAGATCCCGATGATGCTGCCGATCATCAACGTGGCCGTGCTCTTCGGTGTGATCTTCACGTTCACGGACATGACGGTCGTCTACATCCTGACTCGGGGCGGTCCCTACGACACGACCCAGGTCCTCCCCTCCCTCGCGTTCTTCACCGGCATCCTCGGCAGCGACCTCGCGGAAGGGGCGGCGATCTCCCTCTTCCTCGTCCCCGTCCTCGCCGTCGTGGCGTGGCTCATGCTGCGGACCGCGCACCGGGCGGAGATCACCTGAGAACAATTGTGAATTGTGAATTGTGAGTTGCGCGTGGTGAGGGACCGGGGAGCGGAATAGGGTCATGGCGCTGGGGAAGAAGGCCCGGAACATACTCGGGGGGATCGTGCACAAGAGCGTGCTCGTGATCTTCTCGGTGCTGCTCGGATTCCCCTTCTACTGGATGCTCATCACGAGCTTCAAGCAGAATCCGGATCTCTACAACCTGAAAAACAACCCGTTCATCTTCAACCAGAAGCCGACGCTCGAGCACTTGAAGCTCCTCTTCGAGGAGACGCTTTTCCTCCGATGGCTCGGCAACACCCTGTTCGCCGGGATCGTCGTGGTCGCGATCACGCTCCTGCTGGCCGTGCCGGCCGCCTACGCCCTGACGCGCCTGACCGGGCGCTGGGGCGGCCGCGTGGGGATCGCGATCTTCCTGACGTACCTCGTCCCGCCCACGCTCCTCTTCATCCCGCTCTCGCGGATCGTGGCGCTGCTGGGTTTCCAGGACTCCCTCTGGTCCATCATCGTCGTCTATCCGAGCTTCACGATCCCCTTCTCGATCTGGCTCCTGATGGGCTTCTTCAAGTCGATTCCGAGAGAGCTCGAGGACGCGGCGATGGTGGACGGCCTGACGCGCTTCCAGGCGTTTATCAAGCTCGTGATTCCGATCTCCGTCTCCGGGATCCTGACCGTCGTGATCTTCACCTTCACGCTCGTGACTCAGGAGTTCGTCTACGCCCTGACCTTCATCTCCTCGGCGGCGCACGAGACGGTCGGCCTCGGCGTCCCCGTCTTCCTCGTGCGCGGGGACGTCTACTACTGGGGCTCCCTCATGGCGGCGTGCATCATCGCCTCGCTGCCGATCGCCGTCCTCTACAACAGCTTCCTCGACCGGTTCATCGCCGGCTTCACAGTGGGGTCGGTGAAGTGAATCGGGTGATCTGCGATCGGGTGACTGGCCGGAATAGGATTGAATCATGATGAGAGTCGGCTTCATCGGTCTCGGCACGATGGGAAATGGCATGGCGCGCAATCTCGCGAAGGCGGGGTTCCCGCTCACGGTCACGACGCGGCACTTCGAAAAGGCGGAAGCGTTCGCGCGCGAGGTCCCGGGATCGCGGGCTGTCCGCGAGCCCGCGGAGGTCGGCCGCGGCAGCGACGTCATCGTCTCCTCCGTGCCCGATTCGCCGGAGGTCGAGGAGGTCCATCTCGGGCAGCGCGGCACCGCCTCCGGAGCGGCCGGCGCCGCGATCGTCATCGACACCTCGACGATCGCGGCGGGGGCCGCCCGCGGTATCGCCGGCAGGCTGGCGGAGCGCGGCATCGCGTTCCTGGACGCGCCGGTGTCCGGAGGTCAGAAGGGGGCGAACGAGGGGACGCTGACCTTCTTCGTCGGAGGCGATCCCTCGGCGCTGGAGAAGGCGCGCCCGGTCTTCGCGGCCATGGGCAAGCGGATCACCCACCTCGGGCCCTCGGGCTCCGGGCAGCTCGGAAAGGCGGCGAACCAGATCCTCGTCGGCGTCAACCTGATGGCGGTCTCGGAGGCCCTCGCGTTCGCGAAGAAGGCCGGCCTGCCGCTCCCCGCCCTCCACGAGGCGCTGACCGGCGGCGCCGCCAACTCCTGGGCCCTCGAGGTCCTCGGCCGGAAGATGATCGACCGCGACTTCAAGCCGGCCTTCGCCGTCAAGCACCAGCAGAAGGACCTGGCGATCGTGCTCGCCACGTCGCGCGAGAAGAAGATGCCGCTGCCCGGCACGGCCCTCGTCCACCAGCTCCTCGTGGCCCTGGAGGCGCAGGGGCGTGGCGACGACGGGACCCAGGCGCTCTGCACTCTCTACGAGAGGCTCGGAGAAGATTAGCTACGACGTCGTCGTCATTGGCGGCGGCATTGTCGGGCTGTCCACCGCCTATCAGCTCCTGACGCGCCGGCCCGGCCTTTCGCTCGCCGTCGTCGAGAAGGAGCGCGAGCTCGCGTCGCACCAGACGGGACACAACAGCGGGGTCATGCACGCGGGCCTCTATTACGCGCCCGGCTCGCGCAAGGCGCGGCTCTGCCGCGAGGGGAAGGCGGCGCTGGAGAAGTTCGCGCAGGACCACGGCATCCCCTACCGCCGATGCGGCAAGCTCGTCGTGGCGCTCGAGGCCGCCGAGCTGCCGCGCCTCGCCGAGATCCGCGAGCGCGCGGCCGCCAACGGTGTCGAAGGGATCGAAGAGATCGGCCCCGAGCGGATGCGAGAGCTCGAGCCGCACGCGGCGGGGATTCGCGCCCTCTGGTCCCCGGCGACCGGAGTGATCGACTTCCGCCGGGTGGCGCTGGCGTATGCCGGCGAGGTCCAGTCGCGCGGCGGCGCGATCCTGACCGGGCGCCGCGTCGCGGCGATCGAGACGAGGGGGGCGGAGCAGATCCTCCGTACCGGTGAAGGCGACGTCATCTGCCGGAACCTCATCGCTTGCGCCGGTCTGCACGCCGACCGGGTCGCCGCGATGAGCGGCGCGGAGGGCGAGGAGCGGATCGTCCCGTTCCGCGGCGACTACTACACTCTGACTCCAGAGGCGGGCCGGCTCGTGCGCGGGCTGATCTATCCGGTGCCCGATCCCCGATTCCCGTTTCTCGGGATCCACTTCACGCGCACGATCGGGGACGAGGTGCTGGCCGGTCCCAACGCGGTCCTGGCGTTCGCGCGGGAGGGGTACCGGCGCGGCGACGTCTCTCCGCGGGACCTCGTCGAGAGCCTCGCCTTCTCCGGCTTCCGCCGCCTCGCCCGCAAGTACTGGAAGACGGGCCTCGCGGAGATGTTCCGGGACTGGTCCAAGAGGGCCTTCGTCGCCGGTCTGCGCCGCTACCTTCCCGAGATCCGGGGCAAGGACCTCGTCTTCGGCCCCTCCGGCGTGCGCGCCCAGGCGCTCCGCGCCGACGGGACCCTCGTGGAAGACTTTTCGATCGGTGAGGGCCCGCACGCGCTCCACGTCCGCAACGCCCCCTCCCCCGCCGCGACCGCTTCCCTCGCCGTCGGCCACGAGATCGCGGACCTCGCGATCGCGCGCTTCGCGCTGCACTGAGCGGCCTGGGATCCGGCGGCCTGTGCCTGGAGGCGGATCCGGCGACGAGGGGCGAGAACGAACTCACGAACAGCCGGTGGCTCTCACAGAGCGCTCGAAGCGCATGGAACGCGCCTCGGCGACCGCCATGCGTTGACGCTTTCCGCTTCCGCTTACGTTATTCTGGGAGGGCCTCGGCAAGTTCGCCGGGACCCACCAGTCGAGACAGGAGTCGACGATGAAGCTCGGGAGCTCATGGACGAAACTGGTCAGCCGCGGCGCGCTCGCCGGATGGCTGGCCGCCGCCACGATGATGACGTGGACGCCGCCAGCGACGGCCGCCGAGGAGAGTCCGACCGAGGTGACCGGCAAGGCCATCCTTGCTCTGCCCGCCGGCAAGGCGGTGGTCGAGGGGGCCAGGCTCCTCAAGGCCGGGAAGCTCGCCGAGGTCAAGAAGGCGAGCGCCAAGGACGTGCGCGACGAGTGGGCGGCGATACCGGCCGCGGAGCAGCGCGAGCAAGCCGCGCGGGCGAAGGAAATGGCGCCCGATCCGGCCACTTTCGTGGCGGAGATCGCACGCGCCGGAGTGCTGACCAACTACGGCGACTCGGCCAAGCTCTGGGTCCCTTCGGCCGACGGCAACTCGGCGGTGGTCGCCTTCGCTTCGCTCGAGGGCGGCAAGTGGTTGGTCACCGCCGGACCGATGACGGTCGACACCACGCCGGCAGTGGAGACCGCTCCGAAGATCCAGGGGGCCGCGATTCTCGACCACGAGATCGGCAAACAGGCGCTCGCCTACGCGACGGCGCTCGAGGGCGGGGTCGATCAGGCGATGGCGCTCGCGACCGCCGAAGCCCGCAAGAAACGCCTCGCCGCAAGCCCCAAAGAGCGCGGTGAGAGCGATCGATACCGCAAATCGACCACGCCGAGCGCATCGCTGCTCGCCGGCCAGATCCGCACCGGCGGAAGGGTCTCCTTCGAAGGAGACCACGCCTTTCTCATCGTGACGACCAACACGCAGACCAAGAACGCCGACGGCAGCACCAGCTATTCGTCGAGCGCTGTGACGATTCCCTTTGCACTCGAAAACGGGCACTGGCGGATCGCCGATTGAGCGCCCGGGAGGGGCTCACCAGCCGCCCTAGCGCAGCGCGAAATCCACTCGGCTGGCGTTCGTCTTGCCGGTCGTCTCCGCGGGCTTCGCGCCCGGCTCGAGGACGAAGACGCGGGCGGCCTCGATCTTTCCCGGGCCGGTGAGGTCGTCCTTCACGGCGTTCGCGCGGGAGAGCGCGAGCTGCCTCAAGTCGTCGTCGGTCACGGGCAGGTTCGCCAGCATGAGATTCTCCATCTCCTCCGCCGGGAGGTCCTTCGCGATGCCGAGGAAGTTGCGAGGCTTGGCGAACTTCTCCTTCTTGTACGCCTTCTTCAGCCACTCCGCGCGCTCCTTCTCGTCCACGACGACGTCGTCCACGCTCGCCGGGGCCTCCCCCTTCTTCGCCAGGTCGGCGAGCTTCTGCGCCTTGACCTTTCGCTCGAGGCGCAGCCGCCGGAGCCCTTCCCTGTCCGCCTCCCCCGACGTTCGGCCGGTCGCCTCCAGTTTCAGGGCGGGCCTGTTCTCCAGCGCCTTCGCGAGCGCGTCGAGCTTCTTCTTCGAGGCCTCGTCCAGCGTGTCGCGCCCGTCGGCGAACTCCACCGACGAGAATTCCTGCCCGCCGCCCCCTCCGAGGAGCTTTCCCAGAAGCGAGAACGGCGCCGTGGCGGCCTTGGCGATGAGATTGCCGAGGACCTTCCAGATGATCTTTCCGATCCGGAACTTCGGGTCGTCGAGCGAGCCTTCGATCGGAAGCTCGAGATCGATCAGGCCGTCCTTGTCCCTGAGGAGCGAGACGGCCAGCCGGACCGGCAGCTTCGTGGCGGTCTTGCTCTCCACCTTGTCTCCGAACTCGAACTGGTCCACGAGGAAGTGGTTCTCCGCGGCGAGCTTGCGGTCCTGGAGCTTGTACGCCAGCTCCATCGTGAGCGCGCCGCGAGCGATCCCGTAGCCGGCGTACTTGCCGGAATAGGGCGTGAACGGAGGCAGGTCGATGCCGCGGAAGCTGGCCTGGACGTCGGCGAAGGCCGAGGCCGCGAGAGGGTTGACCGAGCCCGCGACCTCGAGCGGCGAATGGTTCGAGAGGTTCCCGCGCAGCTCGAGCCGCGCAACCGTGCCCTGCTTCGAGGAGAGCCCGGTCACGCGCCCCGTCAGGTCTGCGAGCGTGGCGGAATAGGCCGGCCGCACGGAGCGGTCGGCGAATCCGATCCGCCCCCCCTGGACCGACAGGGTGTCAATGCGGATCGGCACGACCTGCTTCGATGCCGGGGCCGGCGCGGGAGTCGGAGCTGCGGACGCCGGTGCCGGCTCGCCGGCCGGGGCCTCCTCGGATTCCTCGCCGCCGCCCTGCGCCGCGGGCGCCCCGGTGATCCGCTGGAGGCTCGTCGTGCCGTCGGCCTCGATCGTCAGATCGCAGACCGGGGCCGAGAGCGCGAGCCGCGACACCTCGAGGAACATCGGGTTGTATCCCGCCTTCATCCCCTCCGCCGAGAACTTCTTCCACCGGACGAAGTCGAGGTTCGTGGACGGATCCACGGCGAGCAGGCCGGCGACGAGAGCGCTCCCCGCGTAGGTGAAGCTCGCCTTGCCGTTGGCGCCCTCGCCGAACTGGAGCGCCCCGGCCGCCGAGAGGGAGCCTCGCGCGAGCTTCAACCTGAGGCCCTGGAGGAGATACGCCTGCAGCGGCACGAGGGGGATGTTCTTCACGTCGGCCTTCAGGTCGGCGAACATCGGATCGAACCCGACCGGTCCCGCCGCCGAGGCGGCGCCCTTTCCGTCCACTCCGAACCGGACCGAAAGTCTTCCCTTCGAGCCGCGCGCGGTGGAAATGTCGTCGAGGCGCAGGTCCACCTTCGTCAGCGCGTAGCGCGCGGGCCGCTCCGTCGCTTGGTCCTCGATCTTTACGGTGTACCCGTCAAGCGCGAGCCTTCCGAGAGAGATCTTCCACGGCGCCGCGGGCGGCGGTCGAGGCGCACCCGGCGCCGGCTCTGCGACCAGCTTCGTGAGATCGAGATCGCCGTTTTTCTCCCGCAGCGCCGCGAGGGCGCCTCCCGCGCTCGCAACTTTGCCCACGGCGGCCTCGCGCTTGCCGAGGTCGACGGCGGTCCCCGCCAGCTTGACGGAGGGCGCGTTGAAGAAGGGCTTCTTCTCGCCTCGCCGGACGAGACGCGGCGACTTCAGCTCCGCCGAGACGCCCGCCAGCGTCGTGCCGCCGTCGGGCCCCGCCGCGAAGCGGTATTTCGTCTCGAGGTCGAGGACGCCGTCCTTCACGTCGAACAGGACCGCGTCGCAGAAGAACGGCTCGTACCGCTTGAGCGGGACGCCGCCCGCCGAGAACTCCCCTTCGAGAACGAGCGGCTCCACCGAGACGGTGCCCCTGTCTTTAAAGGTCTCGCCGGCGTCGGACTTCGCGGAGACCTCGATCTCGGCCGCCTTGCCGGGCGCCGTCGAGAAGCCCTTCACGGAAACCGTCAGGTCCTCCAGGACTGCTCGAAACGGTTGCGAAGAAACGAGACTCTCGTAGCGCACCGTGCCCCGCTCGACCCCCGCGTCGGCGATCTCGACGAGGAACGGACGGCGCCGCGGCTCGGCCTTCTTCGCGTCCTTCCCCCCGGCCTTGCTCCCGCCCGCGGGCGCGGGCGCCGCCAGCGCGGACGCCGCCGCGTACTCGCCGGACTTCCCGCGCCGGACCCACACCTCGGGCCCGATGGCCTTCAGGCTCGACAGCCGGGCGCTTTCCCCGAACACGTCCAGGGACGCGAGCGCGGCTTCGAACCGTTCGCAGGCCGCGAGCGGCTTGCCGCCGATCTCCAAGGCGAGCTTGCGCAGCGCCGCCGTGCCCGAGAGGACGAGGGAGGGCGCCCCTCCCGGCGGCTGCGTGAAAGCCACCGTGAGCTTCGCGTCGAGGCGCCCGGCCGCCAGGCGCGTCGCCGTCGCGAGGGGGACGTAGGCGAGGTAGTGCGGCAGGTCCACGTCGGCGACCTCGAGGTCCAGCCTTGTCTCGTGCGTCTGGCTGAAGGGCTTCGTCTCGCCGTGAAGGGCGAACGGCGCGCCGTTGACCTTCGCCTCGAAGGCCGGCTGCGTGGTGATCTCGACCTGCGAAGGGATGTTCGACAGGAACGGGATGCCGAGGTTCATGTCGCGGACCGTGTGCTTCGTCCGCTCCGGCCGGTCGTCGAAGTCCACGCTTCCCCCCTCGACGCGGATGTTGTTGAGCGAGAAGCGGAGCGGTTTCTCCTTCGGCGGCTTCGGCTTCGACGCCTCGTCGAGGAGGTCCTGGAAGTTGTACCTGCCCTGCTCGTTCCGGACGAGCAAGAGGGATGGCTTCACGAGCGTGACCGCGCGGACGACCGGCCCGCCCTTGAGGACGGAAATGGCCTGGAGGTTGAGGTACAGGCGCTCGAAGGAGAAGAAGGGGCCCGCGCCCCCCTTCTCCTTCACTTCGAGCCCCTCGAGCGTGGCCGACAGGGCGAACGGGTTGATCGAGAGGCGGGAGAGCGTCACCGGGCGGTGGAGAACGTCTCCGAGCCGGCGTTCCACGACCGGACGGAGGATCGCCGGCAGGACGAGAAAGCCCGCGACAGCCCAGAGAACGAGAAGCGCCACCGCGATTCCGACGGCCCTTCGCGCGAGCGGGCGGTTCCAGCTATCCGGCAGCTTCATTCCGGCTCGACTTCACTCGAATCCTAGCAGCCGTGAGATGGTCCCTCCTCGGCGGCTTGCTCCCGGGGCCAGGCCGAAGAACCTGTTCCGGACTCCGCCCCGGCGCTTCCCGCGATCAGAACTTCGCCACGAGCGCAACAGCGGTCGCCGTATCGGTCCTTCGGAACGTGGGCACCGGCTCATGGTTGTAGAGCAGGGTGTACGACGCCTTGAGCGAGAAAATCGTCGTCAGCGCCGCCGTGACCGCGGCCTTGTCGGAGAGGATCCAGTTCGCCGAATCCGAGAGATCGTACGAGTAGGCGAGGTCGTTCGTGAACGCGGCCGTCTTCGAGAACTGCCACTTGTACCCGAGGCCCGCCCGGGCGCTCGCGTAGCCGCGGTTGTCGCCGACCCGCTGATCCTCGTGCGTGTAGCCGAAGCCGAGCTCGCCGCGCAAGGCGTGGACCGCGCCGAGAAGGAGCTTGTAACCCACGCCCGCCTCGCCGCTGATCAGGCTGTCGAACCCCGCGAAGCGGTTGCGTGCGTAGCCTCCGGCGGTGAAGACGTCCAGCCGCGGGGTCAGATCCCGGATCCCCTTGAGGGAGGCGTTGAATTGCTCCGCGGTGGTCACGCTGTCCGTCGACGCGTGCAGGTAGGCCGCCTTGAAGACCAAGGCCCAGGGCGCGGGCTTGTAGTCCACCTCGAGTCCGCCTCCGACCGAGCTCGTGCTCGTGTTGCCGCTCGTCGAGAGGAAGGAAAGCTCCGCGGATCCGCTCCAGAGAGACGGGGGTGGAGGGGGCGGCGGCGGGCAGGGGCACGGCTGGGCGGCCGCGGCGCAGCACGTGGCGATCAAGACGACAACAGCGAACAGACAAGGACTCTTCACGGGATCCTCCTTTCGACGGGTCCTTCGGCCGGGCGAGCCGGCCGGCCGGATGGTAGCAGCACCCACCTGGCGACGACTCTGGTGTCTTGCCTGCGGCGCCTACGCCGGGAGCGCGCCGCCGCCGATCGAGGCGTCGAGGATCTCGATGGGGTGCGCGGCGGGAAGCGACAGGCCGCGCTGGCGCAGCAGCTTCTGGATCTGGAGGGTGCAGCCGGGGTTGGCGCTGGCGAGCAGGTCGGCCTTGACCGAGAGGACGTTGTCCACCTTGCGGGAGCCGATCTCCTCGGAGCTCTCGGGCTCGACGAGGTTGTAGATGCCGGCGCTGCCGCAGCACTGGTCGCCTTCGGGGATCTCGACGAGCTCGAGGCCGGGGATGCCGGCCAGGAGCCGCCGCGGCTCGGCGCGGATCCGCTGCGCGTTGGCCAGGTGGCAGGAGTCGTGATACGCGACGCGAGCGCGGATCGGGCGGCGCGGCGCGACCGGCGGCAGCGCGGCCAGGAACTCCGTCACGTCGCGGACCCTCGCGGAGAAAGCGGCCGCCCGCGCGGCCCACTTCGGGTCCTGCGCGAAGAGGCGGCCGTAGTCCTTCATGGTCGAGCCGCAGCCGGCGGCGTTCACGAGGATCGCGTCCACAGGATCCTCTTCCAGCCGCGCGATCGTGTCCCGGGCGAAGGCGAGCGCCTCCGGCTCGCGCCCGGCGTGGATCGAGAGAGCGCCGCAGCACCCCTGCCCGCGGGGGACGAGGACCTCGCACCCTTCGGCCGACAGGACCCGCAGCGTCGCCTCGTTGACGCCCGGAAAGAAGACCTGCTGCACGCAGCCGGCGAGAAGGGCGACGCGCGCCCGGCGCTCTCCCTTCGCCGGGACTCTCTCGGGAAGCCGGGCGGCGACGTTGTGGAGCGAGACCGGGGGGAGGAGGGCGTCCATCCGAGCCAGGGTCCGCGGCAGGAGGCGCAGGAGGCCGGCCCGGCGCACGAGCGCCTGGAGCCCCGACTCGACGTAGAGCCAGAGGAGCGCCGCCGCCGCGCGCAGCCGGCCGGGATACGGGAAGAGAGAGAAGATCATCTCGCGGTGGAACTGCTCCCCCTGGGAGCGCTCGACGCGCCTCTCCATCTCCGCGCGCGTGCGCTCGATCAGGACGTCGTACTTCACCCCCGACGGACAGGCCGGCATGCACCCCATGCACCCGAGGCACCGGTCGAAGTGCGCCGCGACGGTCGCGCTCCACGCGACTTTCCCCTCGGCGAGGCCGCGCATCAGGTCGATGCGGCCGCGCGGCGAGTCCATCTCCTCTCCCCAGGAGACGTAGGTCGGGCACGCCGGCAGGCAGAACCCGCAGTGGACGCAATCGTCGAGCAAGGAGCGACGCGACGCGGCGGATGTGATCTGGTCCATCACGAGGCTTGTCCTGTCATCCCGAGCGAAGCGAGGGATCTGCTCTCGTACCCTCGCTCTTGCGGAGCAGATCCTTCGTAGCGGAGCCTGCCCCGAGACCGAGCAGCGCCTCGGTTGAACCGAGTGGGCAGATTCCTCGCGGAGCCTGTCCCGAGCTCGGATGCGGCGACTCGAAGCGGGCAGAGCAGATCCCTCGCTTCGCTCGGGATGACATGAAACCTGGAGGGGCTCCTCAGGATGGCCGTCACCCCTAGATTCCTCCCACGAAACGGCCGGGAGAGAGGCGCGCCTCCGGGTCGAGGCGGTCCTTGACGCTCCGCATCAGGGAGAGGGACGGAGGCGGCGGACCCCAGACGTCCAGGAGCGCGCGGACCGGCGCGGGCGCGGCTTCGAGTATCAGGCTTCCGCCGAGAGAAAGGACTTCGTCGCGGGCGGCGCGGAGCGCGCCGGCGGCCGCGGCGGTGTCGGCGGGCGTTCCCGAGAGGAACCCCAGCCCGAGCGTGGCGTACCAGACGAAGCCCGGATTCCCGAGCGCGCCGAAAAGCGGCGGGAGAACGTCCGCGGCGATCGGCTCGATGTGCGTCGGGAGCGCCGCGAGCTTCGCGCGCAGCGGGGCCGCGGTCCGAAGCGCGTCGTGGCGCGCCCGCCACGACAGGGCCGCGCCGGCGTCGAGGACCTCGCAGCCCGACCCCACATCGGCCCCGACGAGCCGGATCAGGCGGTCCCGCTGTTCGGCGACGCCGGCGCGGAAGCCTTCGAAGGCGACGGCGACGTCGAAGAGCCCCTCTTTCGCCTCGGCGACGACCGACGCCGGCTCGAGCTGCCCTTCCCGCATCGCGGCGACGAGGGCGCGCACGCCGCCCGCCGTCCGGCCCGGGAGAAGGAGCGTGGCCTCTTCCTCCGGCAACGGGTGCAGGCGGAAGGTCGCGGTCGCGATCAGGCCGAGGGTTCCGAGAGACCCCACCATGAGCTTGGGCAGATCGAAGCCCGCGACGTTCTTGACGACCTTCCCGCCGCCGCGGGCGAGCGTGCCGTCGGCGCGCACGAAGGAGACGCCGATGATGAGGTCTCTCACGGAGCCGAACCGCGCGCGCCGCGGGCCGAAGGCGTTGGCCGCGACGATGCCTCCGACGGTCTTCCGCTCCGGGAGCGGCGGGTCGAGCGCCAGGCGCTGGCGATGCGACGCGAGGGTCTTCTCGAGCCGCGCCAGCGGCATACCCGCCTCGACGACGACGATCTGATCGGACGGCGCGTGCTCGGCGATGCGCGCCAGGCCGCCCGTCCGCACGACCGCGTCGAGCTTCGCGGGCGGCGCGCCCAGCTCCAGGTCCGTGCCCCCCCCGACGAAGGCGAGAGTCTTGCCGCCCGCCGCGGACTCGCGCACGACCTCGACGGCCTCCTCGACGGTCGAAGGCTCGTGGACGACCGCGGGACGGACGCCGAGGATCGCGTCTTCGTCCGTGGCCGGCCGCGAGGAGCCGCTCATTCGCGCCAGGCCTCTCCCGAACGCTCCGCCGCGTGCGCCCGGTAGGGCCCCGGGCGGTCGCCGCAGAGCCGCGGCGTGGGAAAGACCTTGCCGGGATTCAGCCGCGACTCCGGGTCGAAGGCGCAGCGGACGAGCCCCATCGTGTCGAGGTCGGCCTCGGAGAACATCACGCCCATGTAGGCCGCCTTGTCGGCGCCGACGCCGTGCTCCCCCGTGATCGAGCCGCCGTAGCGCACGCACATCCGGAGGATCTCGCCGCCGACCTCCTCGGCCGCCCTCTCCTGCCCCGGGACCTTCGCGTCGTAGAGGACGAGCGGATGGAGGTTGCCGTCCCCGGCGTGGAAGACGTTGGCGACGCGCAGCCCGGCGTTGCGCGCGAGCTCGTCGATCTCGCGCAGGACCTTCGCGATCTCCGAGCGCGGGATGACGCCGTCCTGGACGAAGTAGTTGGGGCTGATGCGGCCGACGGCGGCGAACGCGCTCTTCCTCCCCTTCCACATCAGCACGCGCTCCGCCTCGTCGCGGGGGCGGCGGACCTCGATCGCCCCGGCCGCTCGCGCCAGCTCCACGGCGTTTTCCGACGTGGACTCGACCTCCGCCTCCGGACCGTCGGCGTCCATCAGGAGCGCCGCGCCGACGTCGGGCCAGTCGAGGCCGGTCGCCGCCTTGGCCGCCACGATCGCCAGGCGGTCCATCATCTCGATCGCGGCCGGCACGATCCCCGACGCGATGATGGCCGAGACCGCGTTGCCCGCCTCGTCGGTGGAGGGGAAGGTCGCGAAGAACGTGCGCGTCGCCTCGGGCTTGCGCAGGAGCCGGAGCACGACCTCGGTGACGATGCCGACCATCCCCTCGCTGCCGACGAGCACTCCCAGCAGGTCGTATTCCGGCACGTCGCGCACCGAGCCTCCCAGGTCCACGACGCTCCCATCCGCGAGGACCACACGCGCCCCGAGCACGTGATTGGAGGTGAAGCCGTACTTGAGGCAATGCGCTCCCCCCGAGTTCTCCGCGACGTTGCCGCCGATCGTGCAGACGCTCTGCGAGGAGGGGTCGGGTGCGTAGTAGTAGCCGGCCGGTCCGATCGCCTTGCTGACGTCGAGGTTGGCCACGCCCGGCTGGACGCGCATCCAGCCGTTCTCCAGGTCCACCTCGAGGATCTTCCTCATCCGCGAGAGCCCGATGACGACGCAGCCCGGCACCGGGAGAGCGCCGCCGGAGAGCCCCGTCCCCGCGCCGCGCGGGACGATCGGCAGGTTCGCGTCGCGCGCGATCCGGGCGATCCGCGCGACCTCCTCCGTCGAGCCGGGGAGGACGACGACGCCCGGCATGACGCGGAAGCCCGTCAGGCCGTCGCACTCGTAGGTGCGCAGCTCCGAGGGGTCCGTGATGCAGTGGCGCTCGCCCACCACCGCCGCCATCGCGGCGGCGACCTCTCCTCCGACGGCCGAAACAGGCGGTGCCGTGGCGCTCGTCACTCCAGGTAACGATACGCCGGCAGCGTCAGGAACTCGACGAAGTCCTCCGCGGCGACGAGGCCGTCCAGGATCTCCGCCGCCTCTCGCAGGCGTCCCGCGCCCGGGCCGCCGAGCTTTCCGATCTCCTCGCTCCGGACCGTCTCGTACAGCGCCCGCGTGACCGGCCTCCCGTCCGCGAGCTTCGCGCCATGGTGGGTCCACTGCCAGAGCTGGGAGCGGGAGATCTCGGCCGTCGCGACGTCCTCCATCAGGTTGAAGATCGCCGCCGCGCCGTTACCGGTGAGCCAGGAGTTCAGGTACTGGAGCCCGACGTTGACGTTGCCGCGGACCCCGGCCTCCGTCACCGTGCCCCCCGGCACCCGCGTGTCCACGAGCATCTCCGCCGTGACGGCGACCTCCTCGCGGAGGCGCTCCTTCTGGTTCGGCCGGCCGGCGAGCGCCTTCTCGAACACCTCGCGCGCCACCGGCACGAGGTCGGGGTGCGCCACCCAGGTGCCGTCGAAGCCGTCTCCCGATTCGCGCAGCTTGTCCTCGCGGACCTTCGCCAGCGCCGCCTCGTTGACCGCGGCGTCCCGGCGGCTCGGGATGAACGCCGCCATCCCGCCCATGGCGTGGGCGCCCCGGCGGTGGCAGGTCTTGACCAGCAGCTCGGTGTACGCCCGCATGAACGGGACGGTCATCGTCAGCTGCGCCCGGTCGGGCAGCACGAGACCGCGCTTCCCGGAGAGCGTCTTGATCATCGAGAAGAGGTAGTCCCAGCGCCCGGCGTTCAGGCCGCTGCCGTGCTCCCGCAATTCGGAGAGGATCTCCTCCATCTCGAAGGCCGCGGGGAGCGTCTCGATCAGGACGGTGGCGCGGACGCTCCCGCGCGGGACGCCGAGCGCGTCCTGCGCGAAGAGGAAGACGTCGTTCCACAGCCGGGCCTCGAGGTGGCTCTGCATCTTCGGCAGGTAGTAGTAGGGGCCGGTCCCGCGGTCGAGCCGTTCGCGGGCGTTGTGGAAGAAGGAGAGGCCGAAGTCGAAGAGGGACGCCGAGACCGGCTCGCCGTCCACCGCGACGTGCTTCTCCGACAGGTGCCACCCGCGCGGCCGGACGAGCAATGTGGCGATGGTCGGGTTCAGCCGGTAGGCCTTCCCCTCGGGACTGACGTACTCCAGGCGGCGCCGGACCGCGTCCTTCAGGTTAACCTGGCCGACGACCACGTTCTCCCACGTGGGCGAGAGGGAGTCCTCGAAATCGGCCATGAAGACGTCCGCGCCGGAGTTCAACGCGTTGATCATCATCTTGCGCTCGACCGGGCCGGTGATCTCGACCCACCGCTTCCGCATGTCCGCGGGGGGCGACGCGACCTTCCAGGCGCCCGTCCGCACCGACTCGGTCTCCGGCAGGAACTTCGGCAGCGCGCCGGCGTCGAACTCCGCCTGCCGCTCGGCCCGGCGCGCGAGAAGCGCCCGGCGCGCGGGTTGAAACTGCCGGTGCAGCTTCTCGATGAACGCGAGCGCGTCGGCGGACAGGATCTCCGCGGCGCTGGACGGCGGCCTGGCGAGAACTTCGATCCCTCTTGCCGTGTCAGGCACTTCAGCCGGCATTCTATTCGCGCGCGACCGCGACCACGATGAGCCTCTTCGGGCCGTGAACGCCGTACGCCAGCGTCTGCTCGATGTCGGCGGTCTTGCTCGGTCCGGAGACGAGCAGGGCGTTGGGGGGCATCCCGGCGGCCCACCCCTGCGCCCGCACGGCGTCCCAGAACGTGTCGAAGACCGCGTCCCGGTCGAGGAGAGCCAGGTGAACCGGGGGGACGAGCGACATCAGCCGGGGCTCCTCCGCGGAAGGCCAGACGATGAGACCGCCGGTCTCGGCGATGCCGCCGCGGGTCGTCGTGAAGCCGGCGTCCACCTCGTTGAAGAGCCGCTCCTTCATCCGCTCGACCGGCTGGTCGTAGGCGACGAGGCGCGGCCCGTCGCCGGAGGGCCAGGCTTCGGCCAGCCGGCGGCCGGCTTCGGTGCCGGGCCCGTAGAGCAGCGTCGCCAGGCCCTGCGACTTCAGGAAGTCGCGGACCGCCGACGGCCACCCCTCCCCGGTCGTTTCCAGGAACTCCGCCTGGACCGCCTCCATCAGCCGGCGCAGGCGCGGGTAGCGCTCCGCCGGGGGCCACGTCTTTCGCGCCATGACGGCGAAATCGGATGGGGGCGCGGCGCCGCGGGGGCTCCCGCGAAGCCGCCCGAGAATCCGCTCCCGCGCCGTCTCAGGCACCGTCCACTCCTTCCCTTCGGGCGAGCTCGTGGAGCGTCCGCGCGGCGGGGCGCGGCGTCTGGCGCACGGATGTCCACGCGGAGAGAACCGGAAGCCACGAGGGAATCCAGCGGCGAAAACGAGTGGCGGCGAATCCCATCAGCCGATAGAGGGAGGGATGGCGGTGAGCCGCCTCCCAGACCGCCCAGGCCGCGTCCTCGAGCGGGCTGTTTCCCCCTCCCGGCTCCAGGACCGTGGATTCCGGCTCCGTGTGCGACGCCTCGCGGCGCAGCCGCACGAGCAGCTCTACGATCGGGATCTCGACGGGGCAGGTCTCGACGCAGGCGCCGCAGAGGCTCGAGGCGTGGAGGAGGTCGTGGCGCCGGCCGAGCCCTTCGGTCTGCGGCGTCAGGATCTTCCCGATCGGCCCCGGGTACACGGCCTCGTACGCGTGCCCGCCGACCCTCGTGTAGACCGGGCAGTGGTTCATGCAGGCGCCGCAACGGATGCACCGGAGCGTGGCCGAGAGCTCGACGTCCGAGAAGATCCGCGAGCGCCCGTTGTCCAGGATCACGAGATGGACCTCGGTCGGGCCGTCCTTCTCCCCCGGGCCGCGCGGGCCGGTGATCATGTTGAAGTACGTCGAGATCGCCTGGCCCGTGGCCGAGCGGGTCAGGAGGCTGTAGAGAGGCGGCACGTCCTCGAGCCTTTCCACGACCTTCTCGATCCCCATGAGCGCGATGTGCACCGGCGGGACGTGCGTGGACATCCGCCCGTTCCCCTCGTTCTCGACGAGACAGAGCGTCCCCGTCTCCGCGACGGCGAAGTTCACGCCCGAGATCCCGGCCTGCGCCTCGAAGAACTTCTTTCGGAGGACGCGCCGCGCGATCGCGGTCAGCTCGTCCACGTCCTCGGTGTCCTTCGCGTCGCGGATCTTCCTGCCGAAGAGCTTCGCGATCTGCCGCTTGTTCTTGTGGATCGCCGGCATGATGATGTGCGAGGGGGTCTCGCCGTCGAGCTGGATGATGTATTCCCCCAGGTCGGACTCGAGCGACTCGATGCCGCGCTCCTCGAGGAAGTCGTTCAGGTGCATCTCCTCCGACACCATCGACTTCCCCTTCACGACGCGGGTCGCGCCGCGCTCCTTCAGGATCTCGAGCACGATCGCGTTGGCTTCCTCCGTCGTCTCGGCCCACCGGACGCGGATGCCGTTGGCGGCGCAGTTGCTCTCGAGCGTTTCCAGCAGTTCCGGCAGGTTCGCCAGCGTTCGCGCCCGGATCGCCGCGCCGAGCGCGCGCAGGTCGCGCCATTCGACCGGGTCGGCGAACATGGCCGCGCGCTTGGCCATCAGTCCGTCCATCGCGCGCCGAAAGTTCGCGCGCAGCTGCGGGTTCTTCAGGGCCTCCGCGGCCTTCGGGCGGAAGGCGGGAGCGGGGCCGGGCGCGCTCACTTCGTCCGCTCCCAGAGGAACTCCGCCACGTGCTGCGCGCGGACCTTCTCCCCCTTCGCGGCGAGGCGCCCTCCGATGTTCAGGAGGCAGCCTCCGTCCCCCGACAGGAGGATCGGGGCGCCGGTCGAGAGGACGTCGCCGGCCTTGTCCTCGACCATCGCCGCCGAGATCTCCGGCTCGCGAACCGCGAAGGTCCCGCCGAAGCCGCAGCACTCCCGCTCCCGCGCCAGGGGCGCGAGCTCCACATTCGCCAGTTGCGCGAGGAGGCTCTTCGGCTCCTCGACGATTCCCATCTCGCGCAGCGCGTGGCAGGAGGAGTGCCACGTCACGCGCACCTTCTTTCCGCGGTCGGTCAGCTTCACCTTCAGCACGTTGGCGAGAAACTGCGTCAGCTCGACGACCCTCGCGGCAAACGCCTCGGCCTCCTTCTCGAGCGGGTCGCCCTCGAAGAGGGCCGGATAGTGGCACTTCATCATCCCGGCGCAGGAGCCGGACGGGACGACGATCGGGTAAGGCTCGCGGAAGAGCGCGATCTGCTCCCGCGCGACCGCCCGCGCCTCCTCGTGATAGCCGCAGTTGAACGCGGGCTGCGCGCAGCAGGTCTGGCCCCGGGGGAAGATGACCCGGAGCCCCTCGCGCCGGAGCAGACGGATTCCCGAGAGGCCCGCCTCCGGAAAGAAGAGGTCCACGAGGCAAGTGCCGTAGTAGTAGACGGCCCCGGGCCTGCCGTCAACGGCGTCATCGGGCGGGCTGATCATCGAACCTCGGGATCATAGGACAATGCAATTGGATCAGGCACTTTCCCCGTCCCTCGAAGGGCCCGATTGTCATAGGATTTCGAGTTGGAGACGATCCCGATCAACGTAACCGGGGCCGCGCCGTTGCGGCTCCCTTGGGAGGAGATGCCATGAGCCGAAGCCAGAAGGACCAGGATGCCAAGGGTCTCGGACGCCGCGAGTTCCTCAAGGTCTCTCTCGCGGCCGGCGCGTCGCTCGCCGCGCCGATGATCTTCACGCGGAGCGCGTCCGCGCAGCAGGAGCGGGTGCTCAAGATCGTCCAGTGGAAGCACTTCGTCCCGGACTACGACAAGTGGTTCAACGTCTTCGCCAAGGAGTTCGGCGAGAAGAACAATTGCCAGGTCGAGGTGGACTACGTGGCGACGCCGGATCTCCCGACCGCGATCGCGGCCGACATCTCCCGCGGAGGCGGGCACGACGTCTTCCACTTGAACGGCACGGGCGCCTGGCTCTACGACAACGTGCTCGTGGACGTCACCGCCGTCGCGAACCGGCTCGGCAAGGAGTTCGGCGGGTGGATCCCGGAGGCCGCCTCGCTCGCGGTCGTGAAGGGGAAGTGGCTCTGCGTCCCCCACTGGTACATGAGCTTCCCCTGGATCATCAACCGCAAGTACTTCCACGACGTCGGCGAGGACTTCACCGACAAGACGACCTGGAAGGACATCGTCCGGATCGGCGCCAAGCTCAAGAAGGCCGGCTACCCGATCGGCATCCCGATCTCGCAGACGCCGGACTCCAACGACAACCTCGTGCCGCTGATGGACTCCTTCAAGGCTTACATGTTCGACAAGGACGGCAACATCGCCTTCGCGAAGAAGGAGATCGTGGACGTCCTGAAGTTCGGAGAGCAGCTCTTCAAGGAGACGATGACCGACGAGGTCCTGAGCTGGGACGACACGTCCAACAACCGCTTCATCGCCTCGGGCAAGGGCTCGATGATCTGCAACCCGATCTCGGCCTACCGCACCGCCGCCAAGGACCAGCCGGACGTCTACAAGAACCTGGAGATCGTCAAGCCGCCGATCGGCGCGGCCGGCCTCCGCGTGGGCGGCGCCCGGACGATGTCCTACGGCATCTACAACTTCTCGAAGAACCAGGACCTCGGCAAGGAGTTCCTCTACGAGATGAACAAGGAATCGCTGCGGGGGATGGAGGCCTCGACGGGATACAACCATCCGTACCTGAAGGCGTTCACGAAGAAGCCGATGCCGGTCATCGGGCACGAGCCGAAGCTCGAGTTGCTGCAGGACTACCAGGAGTACGTCAAGTTCATCGGCTACCCGGGGCCCATGACGAAGACCGCGACCTCGATGTACGCGAAGTTCATCGTCCCCACCATGTTCGCGGAGGTCTGCAAGGGGAAGGACCCGCGCGCCGCGATGGGAGAGGCCGAGCAGAAGCTGCGGGCCGTGTAGCGCCGGGACTCCGACTCCCTGTCATTCCGAGGAGCGAAGCGACGAGGAATCTGCCCTTCCTGTGGCCGGCGGCGGTCTCCCGAGTCCGGGCCGCGTGATGCCGTGGGAGCAGATCCCTCGCTTCGCTCGGGATGACAGGGGAATCTGACCCATGGCTGACGTCGTCCTCGAAGGGGTCGAGAAACGCTTCGGCGACGTCCGGGCGGTCGCCGGCATCGACCTGACGGTCCACGACCAGGAATTCCTGATCCTCGTCGGCCCGTCCGGCTGCGGCAAGACGACGACGCTGCGGATGATCGCCGGCCTCGAGGAGGTCACGAGCGGGGACATCCGCATCGGCGGCCGCTCCGTCACGCACATGGCGCCGCGCGACCGGGACATTGCCATGGTCTTCCAGAGCTACGCGCTCTATCCGCACATGACGGTCTACCGGAACATGTCGTTCTCCCTGAAGCTCCGGCGCACGCCGAAGGCGGAGATCGACCGGCGGGTGCGGGAGGTCGCGGACATCCTCGGACTCACCGAGCAGTTGCACCGCAAGCCCCGCCAGCTCTCCGGAGGCCAGCGCCAGCGCGTGGCCGTCGGCGCGGCGCTCTGCCGGCAGGCGGGAGTGCTCCTCTTCGACGAGCCGCTCTCGAATCTCGACGCGAAGCTGCGCGTCCACATGCGCACGGAGTTGAAACGCCTCCATCTCGCGATCCGGTCCACGATGGTCTACGTCACGCACGACCAGGTCGAGGCGATGACGATGGGCGACCGGATCGTCATCATGAACGGCGGCGTGATCTGCCAGGCGGGGACGCCGCTCGAGATCTACGACAGGCCCGCCACCCGGTTCGTGGCGGGCTTCATCGGCAGCCCCCCGATGAACTTCTTCGAGGGAGAGATCGCGGCCGACTCCGCGGGGCCGGCCGTCATTCTCTCCGGGGGCCTGCGCCTGCCTCTCCCCGGCCGCGACCACGCCTCCGAGGTGGGGCGACGGGTCTTCTTCGGGATCCGCCCGGAGCACATCTCGCTCGTGGCGCCGGGAAAACCCCTTTCCGACGAGACATGGTCGGCGGTCGGCATGCCGGCGCGCGTGCCGGCCATGATCGAGGTCGTCGAGCCCCTCGGCCACCGGGTCATCCTGACCGCGCGCAGCGCCGCGGGTCCCTTCCAGATGGAGACGGAGATCCACGATGGGGTCCGGACCGGCGAGAAGTCCGATCTCTGGTTCGACATGAACCGCGCCTACCTCTTCGACCGAGAGAGCGAGGCGGTGTTGTGACCGGAAGGGTCCAAGGTCTAACGTCCCGGGCCCGGGGTCTGGCTACTTTGGACCTTGGACCTTGGACTTTGGACTCAGGGCGGCGGCCGGCAGACTATGGCTAAGCGCGACAAGGCCGCCGCCCTGTTCGAACGCGAGGCGCCTTTCGGGTACCTCCTCGTGCTGCCGGCGGTCGTCTATCTCGCGCTCTTCATCGCCTACCCGTTTCTCATGTCCGTGTACATGAGCTTCACCGACGCGCAGGCGGGCAACCGGAAGTGGACGTTCGTCGGCGCGCAGAACTACTCGAAGGTGGAGAACTATCAGATCCTCGCCAACGACTTCGTGATCGCGACCCTGCCCGACGAAGCCGCGGCCCGGCGCCTGAAAGACGCCCGCGAGGAGGGGACGGTCGTCACCGAACCGGCCGGGGGACGGTTCCGGGCGATCCTCGAGGCGGGCGGCCTGCGCATCCCTCTCCTCGAGCTGGACAAGGAGGACGACGCCTCCTTCCTCGGCGAGACGATCGGGAAGGAGCTGGACTGGAGGATCGAGAAGTCCGGCGGGACGTTCCGCGTCGTCGCGTACGCCGGCGAGGACGCGCCGGTGATGTTCGGCCCCTACACCGACCGGGAGACTCTGAAGCGCGAGATGAAGTCGGACATCCTCGTGCCGGCGCGCACCCGCGTGAAGACGAACGGGAAGGGGGTCCTCCAGGACCCGAACTTCCGGCTCGCGATGAAGAACACCTTCAAGTACACGTTCGGGACCGAGGCGATCAAGCTCTGCCTCGGAATCCCGTGCGCGCTCATCCTCAACCGGCGCTTCGGCGGCCGCCGCCTGCTCCGGGGCCTGCTCGTCATCCCGTGGGTCATCCCGATCGCGATCTCGGCTCAGGCGTGGCTCTGGATCCTCGACTCGACCTACAGCGTCATCAACTGGTGCCTCGTCCACTGGGGGATCCTCTCCCCCGCCAACATCATCAATTTCCGCGGAGACAAGAACTGGGCGATGCTCTCGGTCATCGCGGTCAACGTCTGGAGAGGGTTCCCCTTCACGACGATCGTGATCCTCGCGGGGCTGACCGCCATTCCCGACGAGATCCTCGAGCGCGCTCGCCTGGACGGCGCGAACGGACTCCAGCGCTTTGTCCACATCATCGCGCCGATGGTGCGGCCGATCCTGATGGTCTCTCTCCTCTTCTCGGTGATCTTCTCCTTCACGGACTTCAACACGATCTGGATCATCACGAAGGGGGGCCCGTACGACCAGACGCAGGTCCTCTCGACCTACGCCTACCAGCTCGGCGTCAACGCGGGGTACCTCGGCAAGGGCGCGGCGATCTCCCTCTTCATGTTCCCGATCATGGCCGTGATGGTCTTCTTCATGCTTCAGTTCCTGAGGCGCGAGGCATGACCCCGCCGAATCCTCTGCGGGCAGTCTGGCGGAAGGTCAAGCCGCACCTGACCTCCTGGGCCGGCCTCGCCCCCTTCCTGGCGTTCGCGCTCTTCCCGTTCTACTGGGGGCTCATCACGTCGCTCAAGGCGGACGCGAACCTCTACGACCTGAAGGCCAACCCGTTCTGGTTCTCGGCGAAGGACAGGACGAGCGGCCGCCCCTACCACAAGGACATCATCGTGCCCGCCTCCCTCACCGAGGGAATCCTGCGCTGGAAGATCCCGCTCGGCGCCCACACGAGCCGCAGCGACAGCGAGCGCAATCCCAGGCCGATCGCCTTCATCGGCGAGCAACCCGTCGTGTCGCCTGTGGACGGCAGCCTCTCGGAAGTCACGGTGCCGGAGGGGCACGTCGCCCACCCCAACGACGTCATCGGCGTGATCCGGGTCGCGAGCCCGACGCTCACCCACTACCGGTATCTGAAGAGCACCCCCTTCTACCGCTGGATGAAGGTCAGCCTCGTCACCGGCTCCGCCGTCGTCCTGATCACGCTGCTGCTGGCGGTGCCGGCCGCCTACGGGCTCGCCCGGCTGCGCTTCCCCGGGAACCGGTCGATCGGCGTCGCGATCTTCCTGACGTACCTGATCCCGCCGACGATCCTCTTCATCCCCTTCTCGCAGTTCGTCGGGGCGCTCCACATCGACAACACGATGTGGTCGCTCATCCTGACCTACCCGACGTTCACGGTCCCCTTCTGCACCTGGCTCCTCATGGGCTTCTTCCGCAGCGTGCCGAAGGAGATCGAGGAGCGGGCGCTCTTAGACGGCGCGACCCGGTTCCAGATGCTCCGGCAGGTCGTGATCCCGGTCGTCCTGCCGGGCATCCTGACGGCGGCCATCTTCGCCTTCACGCTCTCCTTCCAGGAGTACATCTACGGACTGACCTTCATCAGCTCCACGGTCAACCGCACGATCCCGGTCGGGATCAGCGTCGAGATGGTCCGCGGCGACGTCTACTTCTGGGGCCCGCTCATGGCGTCCGCGATCCTCGGCTCGATCCCGGTCGTCATCGTGTATGCCCTCTCGCTCGACTACTTCATCTCGGGAATGACGACCGGGGCGGTCAAATGAAATCGGGTGATCTGCGATCGAGCCATCGGGTGATGGACCGGAGCCCTCGATCATCCGATCACCCGATCACCCGATCAAAATAAGGAGGAACCATGCCTCTGGTCCGGATCTCTGTTCGGAAAGGGAAGTCTCCTGAGTACCTCGCCGCCGTCGGCGAGGCCGTTCACCGGGCGATGGTGGAGGCAATCGCCATCCCGGCCGACGACCGCTTTCAGATCTTCACCGAGCACCCCGCGGAGGGGCTCGTCTGCGATCGGCGGTACCTCGGCATCGAACGGACCGAAGACGCCATGGTCATCCAGATCACGCTGAACACGGGGCGCACGCTCGACCAGAAGCGGGCGCTGTACCGGGCGCTCGCCGAGAAGCTCGCGCGCGATCCCGGCATCCGCGGGGAGGACATCCTGGTCAGCCTGGTCGAAGTTCCGAAGGAAAACTGGTCCTTCGGCAACGGAGAAGCCTCCTACGCGAAGGCCTGACGCCTCAGCCGCGGCCGACGGGTCACATCAGGTTCCTGCCTGCGTCCGACAGTAGAATCGGGCCATGCCGAACAAGAAGAAGACGGACGATTCCGAAAAGCACCCGACGATGACGGTCGCGGAGGTCTCGGAGTATCTCTCCCTGTCGCCGAGGAGCGTCTACAAGCTCGTCGGAGATCTTCCGGCGATCCGAGTGGGAGGGAGATGGCACTTTCGCCTGAGCGACGTCGAGCGGTGGCTCCTGAAGCAGCGCAAGGCGACGGAGCCCCAGGCCGAGCCGGTCCAGGGGGTGGGATCTCGACATCGCATCTTTTCGCACATGAGCGAGGCGAACATCTTCCTCGACGTCCCGGAGACGAAGGCGCCGGCCCTGATCCGCGGCGCGATCGAACGCGCTTCGCTGAACCTGACCGAGAGCCCGGAGGCCGCGGCAAAGGAGAAGATCTCCTCCTCCATCATGCAGCGGGAGGCCCTCTGCAGCACGGCGCTCCACCCGGAAGTCGCCTTCCCGCATCCGCGCGAGCCCGAGAAGTGCCCGCTCGGCGACGACCGGATCGTGGTCGTGCGCGCCGCGCAGCCGGTCGACTTCGCGGAGATTCACGGCTACCGGCCTCGGATGGTCTTCATTCTCCTCGCGAGGAAGGCCTCCACGCACCTTCTCTGGGAAGCGAGGCTCTCCCACCTCCTGCACCGGGAAGGTTTCGTCAAGAAGCTCCTGTCGGCCGGCTCTCCGCGCGAGATGTACCGAATCTTCGCCTCATCGAGTGAGGGGGCGGACACCGCGCGCCGCAGCCCGTGATCAGCGGACAAGAGAAGGAGATGGAATGACCAGAGCGACGCTGCTCTACCGGATCGCCTCGGTGTTGTTCGTCCTGTTCGCGGCGGGGCACACTCTCGGCTTTCTCGGGTTCAAGCCCGCTTCCCCCGAAGCCCGGGCGGTCCGCGAGTCGATGGACAGCGTGCGGTTCCAGGTCGGGAAATCGAGCTTCAGCTACGGCGGCTTCTACACGGGGTTCGGCCTGTACATCACGGCCTACCTTTTCTTCGCGGCATTTCTCTCCTGGCGCCTCGGCTCCCTCGCCGCCGCCAGTCCGGGCGCGATCGCGTCGCTCGCATGGGCGTTCTTCGCCGTCCAGGTCGTGTCGGTCATCCTCTCCTGGCTCTACTTCTTCGCTCCGCCGACGATCCTCTCGGCCCTCCTGGCCATCTGCCTCGGCTGGGCCGCCTGGCTCGTCCAGAGCGCCGCGAGCTAGTTTCCTTCGCCCCCGGTCATCCTGAGCGAAGCGAAGGATCTGCTCTCGTCGGCGCGACTGCCTCGAAGGCGCTGATCGGTCCCGACTTCCGCCTGATGAAGCAGCGCGGCCAGATTCTCAAGACCCCCTGGGCTCCGAAGCTCCTGGCGACCCTCCACCCCTCGGCCGTCTTCCGGGCGGAGGACCGTCCCGGCCAGGAGCGCCTCTACGGCTTTCTCCTGACCGACCTGAAGCTCGTCGCCGCCGAGCTCTCGCCCCGCCCGAGCCCTGTCATCCTGAGGAGCGAAGCGACGAAGGATCTGCCCCGGAAGTGCCATCCAGGAGGCGGTGTTTCTGGATCTTGCCGAGGGCGTTCCTGGGAAGGTCTTCGACGATGCGGACTTCGCGGGGGCGCTTGTAGTCGGCGAGGGACTTCGCGCAGAAGGTGGAGAGCTCTTCGAGAAGCGAGTCCGGTGAAGGGGCGGAGGCGGCGGCCGAACGGAGGACGACGGCGGCGACGATGCGCTGGCCCCAGACCCGGTCGGGGACACCGAGGACCGCCGCATCCTTGATGAGCGGGTGGCGGCGGAGGACGTCTTCGATCTCGCGGGCGGAGATCTTGAAGCCGCCGCTCTTGATGAAGTCCACGGACTTGCGGCCGGCGATCGTCACGTAGCCGCCGCTGTCGCGGCGCGCGACGTCGCCGGTGACGAACCAGCCATCACGGAAGGAAGAGTTTGTTTCTTCCGGACGCCCCCAGTAGCGGGTCATCATCCCGTTGCTCCGGGCCAGGATCTCGCCGGGCTCGCCGGGGGCGGCGTCGCGTCCCGCGTCGTCCACGATCCGGATCTCGCAGCCGGTGATCGGCAGGCCAACCGTGCCGGGGCGGCGGTCTTCGTACGGGTTCGACAGCGTGAAGAGCGTCTCGCTCATGCCGTAGCGCTCCAGGATGCGGTGTCCCGTCAGCTCTTCGAACCGCAGCAAGTCGTCGGCCGAGAGCGCGGCGCTGCCGGAAGTAAAGAGGCGGCCCCGCGTCAATGCCGGCGCGGCCTCGGGCCTCTGAGCCAGGAGCTCGAGGAGCTTGACGTACATCGTCGGAACTCCCTGGAAGAGCGTCGCGCCGTCCCGCTCGAAAGCCTCCACGATCCGGCCCGCGTCGAAGCGCTCGAAGAGGAGCATCGTCATCGCGTTCAAGAGGGCGCCGTGGACTCCCAGGCCGAGGCCGTGCACGTGGAAGAGCGGGAGCGCCAGCGCCATCCGGTCTTCCGGCGAGAACCGCCAGAGACGCGTCACGGCTTCCATGTTGGCCACGACCGCGCGGAAAGAGAGCTCGACCCCCTTGCTCTTCCCGGTGGTCCCCGAGGTGTAGAGGAGGATCGCCGGGTCTTCGTCGGAAGGAAGTCCTGCGGTCCTTCGGTCGCGGGCGGGCGTCTCGACGAGGCGATCGAAGGCCGCGTCTCCGGCCGGAGCCGCGGAACCCTCATCGCCGCTCCAGATGCGGAAGGCGAGCCCCGGCGGCGGATCGATCTCCTCCAGGACCCGGGCGCACGAAGACCCCGTCCGCAGCAGCACCGCCCTGGCGCCCGAGTCTCCGAGGATGTGTGAGAGCTCCTCACCACGGTAACGCGAGTTGATCGGAACGTGGACCGCTCCGAGCCGGTAGTGGCCGAGCAGCGCGACGATCACCTCGGGGGAGGTCTCCGCGAAGACGGCGACGCGATCGCCCGGCCCGATCCCCTTCGCCGTGAGGCCGCGCGCGTAGGCCGCGGAGAGGCGGTCGAGGTCCGCAAAGGTCCACGTCCGCCCCTCGAAGACGATCGCCGGTTTCTCGGGATGGCTCTCCAGCGCCGCGAAGAGACGCTCCGCGTGGCTCATGCTCAGACGGAGCCGGCGCCCAGGAACTGCTCGCGCACGCGCGGGTCCCGGGCGAGATCGGCGCACGGGCCGGCGAGCGTCACCCGCCCCGTCTCCAGGACGTAGGCGCGGTCGGCCAGGGCGAGCGCGTGCGGGACATTCTGTTCGACGAGGAGGACCGTGACCCCCTGCCCGCGGATCCGCTTGAGGGCCGCGAAGACCTCCTTGACGAGGAGCGGAGCGAGTCCGAGGGCCGGCTCGTCCAGCAGCAGGAGCCGCGGGCGCGCCATGAGCCCGCGGCCGATCGCGCACATCTGCTGCTCCCCGCCGGAGAGGGTCCCGGCCTTCTGGCGAGATCGCTTCTCGAGCTGCGGGAACATCGCGAAGACCCCCTCGAGGCTGCGCGCCTTGACGGCCCGGGCGGAGCGGCAATACGCGCCCATCTCGAGGTTCTCGCGGACCGTCATTCCCGGCCAGAGCTGCCGCGCCTCGGGGATCAGGACGAGCCCGCGCGCGACCAGCTCGTACGGCGGCTTCCCGCAAACGTCCTCGCCCTCGAACAGGATCCGCCCCCGCCGCGGCGCCATCAATCCGCAGAGCGTCTTCAGGATCGTCGACTTCCCCGCCCCGTTGGCCCCGATCAGAGTGACGACCTCCGACTCGCCGACCTCGAAGGAGACGTCCCAGACGGCCTGGACGGCGCCGTAGAAGACGTCGATGTTGCGGACCTGGAGCATCGCTACGCGATGCCTCCAGGGTCCAAGGTCCAAAGTCCAACGTCCAAAGTAGCCCGCTCTGGTTCTCCCTTGGACCTTGGACCTTGGACCTTGGACCTCAACATTCGTCACCCAGATAGGCGCTGATCACGCCGGGGTCCTTGATGACAGCCGAGGGAACTCCTTCCGCAATCTTCTGTCCGAAGTTCAGGACCAGGATGCGGTCGGAGACTCCGACAACGGCGTGGACGTGGTGCTCGATCATGAGGACCGTCACGCCCGCGTCGCGGATGGAGCGGATGAGCCTCATCGCGTCCACGATCTCGGAAGGGTTCAGGCCGCCCATGACCTCGTCGAGGCAGAGGACCTCCGGCTCGGTCGCGAGGGCGCGCGCGATCTCCAGGCGCTTCAGCTCTCCGATCGTGAGCGTCCCGGCGAGGGCGCCGGACTTGCGGGAGAGGCCCGTCTTCTCGAGGATCTCCCCGACGCGCCGCCCGGCGTCCTCCCTGCGGCGGCGGCCCGAGCCGAAATGGGCGCCGACCGAGACGTTCTGCTCGACGGTCATCTCCCGGAACGGCCTCACGATCTGGTGCGTCCGGACGAGACCGAGCGCCACGACGGCGTGATTGGGGAGGCGGTCGATCCGGTCGCCGCGGAACCGGATGGTCCCGGAGGTCGGGACCGCCGCGCCCACGAGGCACGAGAAGAGGGTCGTCTTGCCGGCCCCGTTGGGGCCGATGACGCCGAAGATCTCGCCCGGCGCGACGTCGAAGTCGACGCCGGCCAGGGCGAGGAGTCCCTCAAAGCGCTTGGTCAATCCGTGGACCGAGAGGATCGGCTCAGCCGGCATCGGGCACCGGCCGGGAAAAGGAGCGCGCGATCCCCCGCCGCAGGCGGTGGACGAGCCCGAGCAGCCCCTTCGGCTCGAAGAGCATCACGGCGATGAGCATCGAGCCGTAGATGAAGAGGTACGAATCCCGCAGTCCGGGGCTCGAGAGGAGCTTGATCTGCAGGTATCCGAAGAGAAGCGCCCCGAGCACGGGCCCGGCGATCGTGCCGAGTCCTCCCACGATCGGCATCAGGACGATCGAGAGCGACAGGCGAAAGTCGAAGACCGAGTTGGGCGAGATGTACTGGAAGTTGATCGCGAAGAGTCCGCCCGCCACCGCGACGATCGCCGCCGACAACGCATGGACGAGGAGCTTGTATTTCGTGGAGTTGACGCCGAGCGCCTCGGCGGCGTCGACGTCCTGGCGGATCGCCGCGAGGGCCTGGCCGAACGGGCTCGCCTTGATCCACGCGGCGAGCGCCACGACCGCGACCGCGAGGACCACCATCGCGGCGTAGTCGCGCGTGAAGTCGAAGGAGCCGGCGGGCATCCGCAGGCCCGAGGACCCGCCCGTGAAGGAGACGCCCGCGGCGACGACCCGCACCGCCTCGGACACGCCGATCGTCGCGATCGTGAAGTACGGGCCTCGCAGCCGGAACGTCGGCAGGCCCACGACGAAGGAGAACGCCGCCGCGAGCAGGGCGGCCAGGGGGAGCGTCGCGTACGGAGGAACGCCTTTCAACGCGAGGAGGGCCGTCGTGTAAGCCCCGATCCCGATGAAGGCGGAGTACCCGATCGAGACCTGTCCCGCGAAGCCTCCGAGCAGGTTCCAGGCCGAGGCCAGGATCACCGCGAAGGCGACGTTCCAGATGTCGTTCAACGTCCCCCTCTCGAGAAACCGCGGCGCCGCCAGGAGGAAGAGGAGGGCCGCGGCTTCGATCGCGCCGAGGCGAATCCAGCGGGGCCCGGCCCTCACGACAGGCTCCGGCGGCGGGAGGCCAGGCGGCCGAAGGCCCCGAGCAGCCCCTGGGGAAACGCGACGAGCGCGACGACGAGCAGCGTGAAGGAGAGAGCGTCCTGAAAGGACGTGGGGAGCGCGGTGTAGCCGCCGACGACGTTCTCCAGAAGGGCCAGCAGGAACGCGCCGGCCGCCACGCCGGCGACGCTCTCCATCCCCGCGAGGACGATGATGCAGAAGGCCTTCAAGAGGAAGCTGCGCCCGAAATCGGGGGTGAAGGCGTACATCGTCGCGAGCAGCGTCCCCGCTGCCCCGGCGAAAGCGGTCCCGATGCCGAACGCGGCGGCGGAGATCCGGTCCGCGTTGACTCCCGCGATCAGGGCGGCGTCGCGGTTCTGCGTCACGGCGCGGATGGCCCGGCCCAGGTAGGTGCGCCGCAGTATGAGCTGGAGAGCGAGCAGGGACGAGGCGCTGACCGCGAAGACGGCGACCGACGGGACTCCGACACGCACGCCGAGGAGAACGACCGACTTCATCGTGTAGCGGGTCAGGATCGACTGGGTGTCGCCGCTCCAGATCGCGTAGGCGAGGTTCTGCAGCACGAGCCAGACGCCGAAGAGGAGGAGCAGCGACTCGATCGAGGGCCCCGCCTGGGAGCGCGGCAGGCGCCTGACCATCGCCAGGTACAGGAGGATGCCGAAGCCGAAGAAGACGGGGATGACGGCGAGGAGCGAGAGGAACGGGTCCACCCCGAACCGCGAGTACAGCGTAAAGGTCGCGTAGGCGCCGAGCATCAGCACACCCGCGTGCGCCAGGTTGATGATGCGCATGACGCCGTAGATCACCGCGAGGCCGTACGAGATGGTCGCGTACAGCCCCGCCGCCAGCAACGAGTTGACGAGGATGGCGGCGAGATCTCTCACGAGATCGGTTCAATGTCCAAAGTCCAAAGTCCAAGGTCCAAGGTAGCCGAGACCGTTCCCCGTTCTACTTTGGACATTGGACCTTGGACCTTGGACCCGTGTTACCTAGCTGCGCGGCACCGGCGCGACGGCATCTCCCGTCTTCGAGGACACCGGCCACACGATGTCCACCTTGTTGTCCGGCTTGTTCTGCGTCACGACGAAGGGAAGGATGGCCTGCCCCGACGCGCTGAACTTGAGCTCCGCGCCGGGCAGGATGGAGTCCTTCAGGTCCACGGCGGCGAGCGCGCTCCGGATCGCCTCGGGCTTCAACGATCCCGCCTTTCCGAGCGCCGTGACGAGGGCCCGCACCGTCTCGTAGGCGGTCGCGTGATACCACTGTGGCTCGGTCCCCATCGCGGCCTTCCACTTCGCGTTGAACGCCTTGACCTGCGGATACGGAAGCAGGTCCGACCACCAGCCGCTCGCGAAGATGTAATCGGTGGCGGGCCCGAGGGCCTTGCGCCCCGCCGCGTCGGCGCCCCGCGCGCCGTAGGTGATCATCTGGTGGTAAAGGCCCATCTGCGTGTATGTCCGGTGCATCGAGATGTAGTCCTCCAGGTGCGCGTCGGCCATGAAGAGGTCCGCCTTCGCGGCGGCGACGCGGGTCAGGAGGGGCTTGAAGTCCGGCGTGTTCAACTCGAAACTCTCCTCGACCGCGATCGAGAACTCGCCCGGGTGCGCCTTGGCGTAGTCGTGGACCCCCTGCGCGTAGTCCTTCCCGTGCTCGGTGTTCTCGAGCACGAGCGCGATCTTCAATCCCTTCTTCAACTTCCCGGCCGCGACGAGTGAGGCGAGGAAGTCCATCTGCGTCTGCGACAGGACGTCCACTGGCGAGAGCGTGCCGAAGACCCACTTGCTGCGGCCGTAGATGCCGCGGGCGCCCGCGCCTCCCGAGATGTACGGCACGCCGTAGCGCTCGGGCACGACGCTCTGGGCCTGGACGAGGTGCGAGCCGTAACCGCCGATGACGGCGTCCACCTTCTGCTGCGTCATGAGCTGCTCGACGAGCTGCGCGCTCTTGGCCGCGTCGGACGTGTCGTCGAGGAGCGTCAGGTCGATCTTCATCGCCTTGCCGCCCACGGTCACGCCGCCGGCGTCGTTGACCTCCTTGACCGCGAACTCCGTCGCCTGCTTGTAGGCGCCTCCGATCTTCGACTCCTTGCCCGTGACGGGCAGGACGGCGCCGATCTTGATGGTGCCCTCCGCGGCGCTGAGAGCGCCCGGAAGCGCGGCGGCGGCGAGCGCTGCCGCCAGCACGACCCGCAATGGGACCGACCCTCTGTTCGATGTCATGGTTTCCCTCCTCCAAAAGGCGGCGCCTCCCCCGACGCCGCGGCAGAAACGTGATGAATCTACGCTGTGCGAAGGATATTACGGCTTGCCTCCCGCCTACCGCCTTCCGGCCCCGCTCCGCCTCATCGACACAGCAGCGCGTCGGAGGCGAGGCCGACGGCCAGCGCCGCGAGGCAGGAGCCCGCGACGCCCGGCCAGCCCCACGCCTGCCAGGCGTAGCCGGGGAGGAAGGATCCGACGCTCGCACCGACGTAGTAGAAGGTCACGTAGAGGGCGCCGGCCGCTCCCTTGCCCCCGGCGGCGTTCGCGTTGACGAAGGCCGGCGCGGTCGATTGCACGGCGAACATCCCGACGCACAGGACCACGAGCGAGACGACGATTCCCGGCAGGGAGTGGACGAGCGTCCCGAGGATCCCCGCGGCGGCGATCGAGAGGCCGGCGGCCATGACGGCGCGCCGTCCCACGCGGCCGGAGAGCGCGCCCGAGACGAGCGACGTGACGACGCCGGCGATGTAGACCAGATACACGGAAGAGACGAGCGCCGTGGACAGCCGGAACGGCGGCCCCGTCAGGTAGTACGGAAGGTACGTGAAGACGCCGATGAAGGCGAAGAAGACTCCCCCGCCGATCAGGAACGCGCCGATCAACCGGCGGTTGCGGAAGTGGGCGAACATGCCGCGGTAGGCGCTGCCGAGCCGGAGCCCGGCCGGCCCCTTCCCCGCGGGGAGCCCGCGGGCGATCGCGGCCGCTCCGAGGAGTGTCGTGAACCCGAAGAAGAGGAACGACGCGCGCCAGCCGGTCGCCGCCGCGAGGAGACCCGACACGACCCGGCCGGTCAGGCCGCCCACCACGGAGGCGGCGATCCACCCGCCGACCTTCGGGCCGAGGTCCGCTTCGCTGAAGGAGTCGCCGATGTAGGCGACCGCGACCGCCGTGACGCCCGGCATCAGGAACCCCTGGAGCGCGCGGAAGAGGAGCAGCATGTGAAAGGAAGAGGCGATCGCGCACAGGAGCGTCGGGATCGCGAGGAGGAGGCAGCTCCCCACCATGACGGGCTTGCGCCCGACGGCGTCGGAGAGCGAGCCGTAGGCGCTCGAGACGGCGGCGATCATCAGGACGACGACCGAGATCGTCAGCCCCGCGGTGGCCGGCGCGATGTGGAACTCCTTCGAGAGGAGGGGCAGGATCGGCTGCGTGATGTAGAGGTCCGCGTAGACCGCGACGGTCGCGAAATTGAGCGCCCCGACAGTGGCGACGCCTCCGCCCCCCTCTCCCGGCGGGAGAGGGAAGGGGTGAGGGGCATCCTTTCGACTCTTCAAGCAGCCTCCAAACCCCTCATCCTCGCCCTCTCACCTCGTAGCGGAGGGAATCAAAGACCCAGGTACGCCTGCCGGATCCGAGGGTCCTCCAGGAGCCGCGGCGCGGTGTTCGTCTGGACGATCCGCCCGGTCTCGAGCACGTAGCCCCTGTGCGCGTGCTCGAGGGCGACCTGCACGTCCTGCTCGACCAGGAGCACGGTCGTCCCCTTCCGGTTGATCTGGGAGATCAGCTCGAGGAGCGTGTCCACGACGAGCGGAGCGAGGCCGAGCGACAGCTCGTCGATCAGGAGCAGGCTCGGCCGGCTCATCAGGCCGCGGCCGATCGCGCACATCTGCTGCTCGCCGCCGGACAGGCGGCCGGCGAGCTGGTTCGCCCGCTCCTTCAAGCGCGGGAGCAGGCCGTACACCCATTCGAGGTCCTCCTCGATTCCGGCCGCGTCGCGCCGCAGATACGTCCCCTGAAGCAGGTTCTCCCGGACCGTCAGCCCCGCGAAGAGACGCCGCCCTTGCGGCACGTGGACGATGCCCGCGCCCACGACCTCCTCGGGACGCGCCCGCGTCAGGTCCCGTCCCGCGAACCGGATGGAGCCGGAGCGCGGCTTGATGAGCTGCGAGAGCGTGTACAGCAGCGTCGTCTTGCCGGCGCCGTTGGCGCCGATCAGGGCGACGATCTCTCCCTGCTTCACTTCGAAAGAGACGTCCCAGAGGATCTGGACCGGCCCGTACCCCGAGGAGAGGCCGTTGACCTCGAGGAGAGATTCCCCCGGCAGCGGGAGGGTGGGCTTCCAGGCCTCCTCTTCCGGAAGCGGGGACTGTCGGAAGACTCCATCCGAGGTCATCCGGTCCGGCTGGTCCGCCGACCTCGCCCGCCGAGCGAAGCGCTCCCCCAGGTACGCCTCGATGACCTCCGGGCTCTCGACGATCTCCCGCGGCTCGCCTTCGGCGATCTTCCGCCCGTAGTGGAGCACGACGACCCGGTCGGAGATCCCCATGATCGCCTTCATGACGTGCTCGATGACGAAGAGCGTGACGCCGTCGCGGTTGATCCGCCGGAGGAGCTCCATCGCGCTCTCGATCTCCGTCGGGTTCAAGCCTGCCATCACCTCGTCGAGGAAGAGGAGCTCGGGGTCCATGGCGAGGGCCTTGGCCAGCTCCAGGCGCTTCAGATCCGGAATCGTCAGGTCCGAGGCGGTGTGGTCGATGCGGTGCTGGAGGCCGACGCGCGTGACGACCTCCTCGGCGCGGTCGCGGGCCTCCGCCGCCGTGCGCTCCTTGCCGCGAGCCCCGAACATGGCGCCGATCGCGACGTTGTCCCGCACGGAGAGCTGCTTCAGGGGCTTGACGACCTGGAACGTGCGCGCGATCCCGAGACGCCCGATGGCGTAGCTCGGCGTCTTCGTGATGTCCTCCCCGCGAAAGAGGATCGTTCCCGAGGTCGGCTTGTCGAGCCCCGTGATGCAGTTGACGAGCGTCGTCTTCCCGGCGCCGTTGGGCCCGATGACGCCGAGGACCTCCCCCCTCCGGATCGTCAGGTCCACGCCCGCCACGGCCGCGAGCCCCCCGAACCGCTTCGTGATCGCGCGGGCATGGAGGAGCGGAGGCCCGGAGACGGGAGACGGGAGGCGGGGGGCGGGAGGCGAGTCCGTCACGGCTCTGCTCGTGTCGCCTAGTCGAGCCGGCTCGCGCGCACGTTGGCGAGCAGGACGTCGGAGCCGAACCGGCCGCCGCGCGCCACGGCGGCGAGCCGGCGGAAGAGCTCCATCAGGCCGCGCGGGAGAAAGACGATGAAGAAGACGATGATCGCGCCGAGCACCGTCGGATGCAGCTCCAGGAAGTGGCTCCAGACATAGGTCGAGAGGAGCTGGTACACGGCCGCGCCGAGGAGCGGCCCCCACACCGTCCCCGTACCTCCCATGATGCAGGCGATGATCATCTGGAGCGTGTACTCGATCTTGAAGAAGTCGTTGGGCGCGACGTGGATGTTCTGGTAGGCGATGATGCCACCGGCGCACGCCGCGAAGACCGCCGACAGGGCGAAGGCCGCCACTTTGAACATCGTCGTGTTGATCCCGAGCATCCGCGCGGCGTCCTGGTCCTCCCGGATGGCGACCCAGCCGTAGCCGAGCTTCGAGCGCGCGAGCCGGGCCGTCACCGCGATCCCCACCGCGACGAATCCGAGGGCCGTGTAGTAGAAGAAGGCGCTGTCGCTCCTGACGGGCAGATCGATGCCCGTCGCGCCCTCCGTCACGCGGTCCCAGGCGCCCGCGATCTCCCGGAAGGACTCCGCCACGCCGAGCGTCGCGATCGCGAAGTAGTGCCCCTTGAGGCGCAGCACCGGGAACCCCACGAGCATGGCCACGAGCGCCGACAGCAGCGCGCCCGCCAGGAGCGCCGGGAAGAAGGAGAAATGCCACTTCGACAGCATCAGGAGCCCCGTCGTGTAGGCGCCGATCCCGAAGAACGCGACGTTGCCGAACGCCGCGTATCCCGCGTACCCCCCGATGAAGTTCCACCCCTGCGCCATCAGCGCGAGGCAGAGCACCGTCGTGTACGTCAGCAGCTTGTAAGACGACACGACCCGCGGCAGGACGAGAAGCCCCGCGAACACCACCGCGAACAGAACGAACCGGAGGGCCTTAAGCACTTTCAGTCTTCCTCCGATAGGTCAAATCCTCGGCGTGCTACTTTGGACTTTGGACCTTGGACCTTGGACCTTGGACTTCATCTGACCTTGGACACTGGACCCTGGACTCGACCGACATCTGGCAGGCGCCTATGAGACCGACTTCCCGGCAATCCCCTGCGGCCGGACGACGAGCAGAAGCACCAGGATCCCGAACGTGACCGCCTGGGAGAGGGCCGGCAGGCGCGAGCCGACGAAGACCTCGATCACGGAGTAGACCGCGGCGCCGATCAGCACGTTGGCGACGTTGCCGAGGCCTCCGAGCACGCAGATCACGAAGGCGCGCTCGGTGTAGCCTCCCCCCAGGTTCGGATCGAACGGGACGATCATCGAGAGGAGCGAGCCCGCGGCGCCCGCGAGCGCCGCGCCGATCCCGAAGGTCAACGCGTAGATCGTCGTCACCTTCACGCCGGTCAGCCGCGCCGCATCGATGTCCATCCCGGTCCCGCGGATCGCGCGGCCGAGACGGCTGCGCGTCAGGAACGCCGCGAGCAGGAGGACGAGGACGATCGAGACCCCGAGAGCCCCGAGCCGGATGAAGGGGACGCGCACCGGCCCGAGGGCGAATCCCGTGCCGCTGTAGGGCGTCATGACGGACCGCGTATCCGCCTTGAAGAAGAAGTTCATCAGGTTGACGATCAGGATCTCCAGGCCGAACGTCAGCAGAAACGTGGCCAGGAGCGGAGCGCGGATGATCTGGTTGATGAGCGACCGCTGGATCAGATAGCCCAGGCAGAAGAGCGCCGCCATCGAAGCGGGAATCGAGAGAAACGGGTCCACCTTCCAGAACTCGTGCATCCCGAACGTCAGGTAGGCGCCGATCACGATGAAGGCGCCGTGGGACAGGTTGACGATGTTCATGATGCCCCAGACGAGGGAGAAGCCCAGGGCCACCAGCGCCAGGATGCCCGAGAGCAGCAGCGCGTTGACCGCGATCTGCCCCAGTTCAGCCGAACTCATGGGCAAGGTGGTAGGTGGTGGGTGTTAGGTGGTAGGGACGGGAACCCGAAACCGTCGCTCCACCCCTACCACCTTCCACCTGCGACCTACCTCTTGTCCCACGCCGGCATCGGGTACATCACCGGCTTCTCTGCGACGTCCTGCGGCCAGACGGTGTACTTGTTGCCGTCCGGCTGGTACTGCTCGGCCGCCATCGGCTTGGAGACGTTGACGCCGCGGGCGTCGAACTTGATCCTCCCGTAGAAGGTCATGATGTCGAGGGCGGCGAGCGCGTCGCGCACCTTCGTCGGGTCGATCGTTCCGGCCTTCTCGATCGCCTTCTGGTAGGCGACGACGGCCACGGCGGACTCGGCGACCTGGTAGGGGATGATCTTGTAGGCGGGGTTCCTGGCGCGAAACGCGTCCCCGAAGGCCTTCGGAGTCTTCCACGCGTCCTCTCCGTTGTACTTCAGCGACTCGGTCCACTGCGTGGCTCCGAAGACATAGTCGGCGGCCTTTCCCAGGTTCGCGCGGAACTCCGGAGAGGAAGGACCGACGGAGAATCCCATCGCCTTGGGAGAGACGCCGAGGTCCCTGGCCTGCTTGACGATGAGGAGCGAGTCCTGGAGGTGTCCGGAGCCCAGGATGATGTCCGGGTTCTTCCCCTTGATCGCGGTCAGCAGAGCGCTCACGTCCTGCGCGTTGGCCGGGTAGAGCTCGTCGTAGACGACGTCCATCCCCTTCTCCTTAGCGTACTCGGCCGCTCCTCCGGCAACCTCCTTGGAGAAGGCCTCGTTTTCTCCGAGAATCGCGACGGTCCTGACCGAGGGGTCCTTCGCGCGGACGGCGTCGATGATGCCGCGCAGGTAGAGCCTGGCCGGGGAGAGGATCATGAAGGTGTATGTGTACCCCTTGGAGAAGATGCTCTCGGCCGACCCGTTCGCCTCGACCATCGGGATCTTGTACCGCTCGGCGATCGGGGCGGCCGTGCCCGTGGGCGAGGAGCCGTAGGGGCCGAGGATCAGGTTCACCTTGTCCTCGTTGATGAGCTTCTCGATCAGCTGCGCCGTCCGCTCGGGCTTCGTCTCGTCGTCGTAGTACTTGAGCTCGGCCTTGTACGTCTTGCCGCCGACCTTGATGCCACCCATCTCGTTGATCTTGTCGATGGCGAACTGGTATCCGTCCCGGGTGTAGCCGCCTTCCTTCGCCGTCTTGCCCGTGATCGAGATGGCGGCGCCGAACACGATCGTGTCGGCCGCCAGGGCGGTCACGGCGCCGAGCAGGAGAGCCGAAGCCAGCGCCGCAAACAGCGTCCTCCTCATCGAGAGCCTCCTTTCCGCGAGCGGATCGTCTTTGCGGCGGAACTATATTTCCAGTCGCGGCGGCAAATCCATGACGGACGGAGGTCGGCGATGAGCCCTGGCCCGGCAAAGGAGCGATTCATCGGAGCATGGAGCCTGGAGGCGATCCGCGACCGCCTCCCGCTCTCGCCTCCCCTCATCCTGCGCGACGGCGTCGAGATCCACCGGACGCTCGTCTGGAGGCGGCTCGCCTGGATTCTCGTCTCTGTCATCCTGAGCGCAGCGACGAAGGCAGATTCCTCGCGGAGCCTGTCCCGAGCGAACGCGGCTCTTCGAAGCGACCGGAGCAGATCCCTCGCTTCGCTCGGGATGACAACGGAGGGCGAGGGGCTTGGAATGACAGGCGAAGCGGAGGGGCTCCTCAAAACGACAAAGGGAGTCGACCTACGGAACCAGGAGGACCTTGCCGGCGGTCTGCCGGGCTTCGAGCATCCTGTGGGCGTCGGCGGCTTTCTCCAGAGGCATCTCGCGGAAGATCGAGAGCCTGAGCCTGCCGTCGCGGATCCAGCCGAGGACCTGGCCCGACCGCTCGAGGAGCTCCTCGCGAAGAGCGACGTAGTGGAAGAGGCTCGGGCGCGTCAGGTAGACGGACCCCTTCTGGTTCAGGACCTGCGGATCGATCGGGCCGACCGGGCCGCTCGACTGGCCGAAGAGGACCATCATGCCGCGCCGCGCCAGACAGTTGAGCCCCTTCTCGAACGTCGTCTTCCCGATGGAGTCGTAGACGACCTGGACTCCCTTGCCGCCGGTGATGCGCTTGACCTCCGCCTCGAAGTCGTTCGCCTTGTAGTCGATGACCTCGTCCGCGCCGGCCGCGGCGGCGATGGCCGTCTTCTCGGGGCCTCCGGCCGTCGCGATCACGACCGCGCCGCGGATCTTCGCGGCCTGGCAGAGGAGCTGTCCCACTCCCCCGGCCGCCGCGTGGACGAGGCAGGCGTCGCCGGCCTTCAACGGATACGTCGAGCTTGCCAGGTACTGAGCCGTCATTCCCTGGAGCATTGCCGCGGCGGCCTGTTCGAAGCCGACGCCCTCCGGAATCGCAACGAGCTTCTCCGCCGGAGCCGCCGCGTACTCCGCGTAGGACCCGGCAAAGCCGACAGACGCGACGCGGTCCCCGACGCGAACCCCGGTCGTTCCGGGTCCGACGGCCGCGACGGTCCCCGCCCCCTCGACGCCCAGCGTCAGCGGGTAGGAGCCCCTGTAGGCGCCGGTGCGGTGATAGACGTCGATATAGTTGAGCCCCGCGGCCTGGATCTTGACGACCGCCTCTCCGGCCTTCGGTTCCGGCCGCGGCACCTCTTCGAGGCGCATTGCCTCGGCCCCGCCCGGCGCGGCGATCCGGACCGCTTTCATTCGAGAGCTCCGAGTCCCGAGTCCCGTGTCCCGTGCCCCGTCGGCTTCATCGCGGGCGTTGGGCGGCGACCTCGGCGCTCATCTGGCTCCATGCCTGGCGCGCCTCGTCGACGGAGCCCTCGTCCTCGATCGTCGTGATGTCGCCGGGCTCCTTGCCGAGCGTCACCGCCTTGAGCACCCGCCGCATGATCTTTCCGCTGCGCGTCTTGGGGAGCATGTCCACGAAATTCAGCTCGCCGATCACGGCCACCGGCCCGAGCTCGCGCCGGACCGTGTCGAGGAGCTCCTTCTTCAGCCCCTCGGAGCGCTCCTGACCCTGCTTCAAAACGACGAAGGCCGAGATGACCTCTCCGCGCAGCTCGTCCGGACGCCCCGTGCAGCCCGCTTCCGCGACGGCGGAGTGCTGCAGGCACGCGGTCTCGACCTCGATCGTGCCGAGTCGGTGCCCGGCGATCTTGATGATCTCGTCGGCCCGGCCGGCGAACCAGACGTAGCCGTCCTCGTCCAGGTGCGCGGAGTCGCCCGTGTAGTAGACGCCGTGGAGCTGCTCCCAGTAGTCGCGCCCGTACCGCTCGGGCTCCCCCCAGAGCGTGGGCGTCAGGCCCGGGAAGGGGCGCTTGATGACCATGATCCCCTTCTCGTTGGCGGCGCACGGCTCTCCCGTGGGCCCGACGACGGCGCACTGGATGCCGGGCAGCGGAATCGTCGCCGAGCCCGGCTTGATCGGGAGAATCGCGATGCCGTAGGGGTTTCCGAAGACGGGGCCCGCGGTCTCCGTCTGCCACATGTGGTCGATCACGGGGATGCGCCCGCCGAGCACCCGGTTCTGCAGCCATTCCCACGCCGGAGCGTTCAGCACCTCGCCCGCGCAGAAGACCCTCTCGAGCGAGGAGAGGTTGGACCGGCGCGCCGCGTCATCGCCGTAGCGCATGAGGAGCCGCACCGCGGTGGGCGAGGTGAAGATGCCCGTCACGCCGAACTCCTCGACGATCTTCCAGAGCGTGTCGGGCGCGGGGTAGTCGATCGCCCCCTCGTAGGCCAGCGTCGCGCACCCCGCCAGCAGCGGCGCGTACACGATGTAGCTGTGCCCGACGACCCAGCCGATGTCCGACGTGGACCACCAGACGTCGCTCGCGCGCAGCCCGAAGCACCACCGCCCCATGCTCGCGATGTGCACCTGGTAACCGCCGTGGGTATGGACGGCGAGCTTGGGCTTCGCGGTCGTGCCCGAAGTGGCGAGGATGAAGGCGGGCTCGTTGGACTCCATCGGGATGTGCGCCCCGCTGTGTCCCTCTCCGCGCGAGAGGAACTCCGACCAGGAGATGTCGCGCCCGCCCGGGGCCGGATCGGGCGACACGCGGTTCAACACGATGACGCGCTCGACGTCGTGCGGATCGCCCTCGAGCGCCGCGTCGACGATCCCCTTCAACGGCACGTCCTTCCCCTTCCGGTACGTGATGTCGGTCGTGAAGATCAGGCGCGACCCGCTGGCCCGGACGCGGTCTCCCAGGGCCCGGGCGCCGAATCCGGCGAAGACGACCACGTGGATCGCGCCGATCCGCGCCGCCGCGAGCATCACCATGATCGCCTCGGGAGTGGTCGGCATGTAGACCGTGAGCCGGTCTCCCTTCCGGATGCCCATCCCGCGCAGGCCGGCGGCCACGCGCTCGACCTCGTGGCGCAGCTGCGCGTACGTGAAGACCCGCCTCTCGCCGCGCTCGTTGACGGACACCAGGGCCGACTGCCCACCGCGGCCGTTTCCGACGTGGAGGTCGAGGCAGTTGTACGACAGGTTGGTCTGCCCCCCCTCGAACCACCGGAAGTTCGGATAATTCCAGGAGAACGCGCGGTCCCATTTGCGGAACCAGTGCGACTGCTCCGCGGCGCGCGCCCAGAACGCGTCCGGGTCCGCCGCCGCGTCGTCCATCCACCGGCGAACGATCGGGTTGACCAGATCCATGGGGCCCTCCTCGGAAAGGTTTGGCCTACGACTCTATAGCGACGCCGGACCCGCCGTCTCGCGGCGCTGCCCCCTTTTCTCCGGCAAGCCGGACGGCTCCAATAGATGCATTCGCATCATTACCTTAGGATTGCCGGGACTCGAGCCAGAAGACGATGCAAATACCCATCTCCGGCCCATGAGACGGCGCTCGATCGCGATGCTCGCGACGGCGCACCTCTTCGATGACGTCAACCAGGGCGTCATCCCGGCGCTCCTCCCCTTCTTCATCGCCGAGCGCGGTTTCACGATCGCCGCGGCCGCCGGGCTGGTCTTCGCCTCGAACATCTCTTCTTCGGTCCTGCAGCCGCTCTTCGGCGTTCTCGCGGACCGGCGCAGCATGCCGTGGCTCGTCCCCCTGGGGCTGCTCCTCGCGGGCACGGGCGTGGCGCTGGCCGGGCTCGCCCCGACCTACGCGCTCGTGCTCGCCGCGGCCGCGGTGACCGGGATCGGAGTCGCGGCGTTCCACCCCGAGGCGGCCCGGCAGATCTACACCCTCTCCGGCGAGAGGCGCGCCACGGCGATGAGCTTCTTCGCCGTCGGCGGCAACCTCGGCTTCGCCCTCGGGCCCGCGGTCGCGACGCCTCTGCAGGTCGCCCTGGGCCTGCGCGGAACGATCCTGCTCGTCCTGCCCGCCCTGGCGATGTCCCTCGTCCTCGTCCGCGCCGGAGTCCGCGGCGCAAGGGAGAACACACCCGCCCCCGAGCGCCGGCCGGTGTCGAAGCCGGACCGGTGGGCCGCGTTTGCCCGCCTCTCCGCGCCCGTCCTCGCTCGCGCGATCGTCTTCTACGGTTTGAACACCTTCATCCCTCTCTACTGGATCCGCGTCTTCGGCGCCTCGAAGTCCGGAGGCGGAGCCGCCCTGACCCTCATGCTCGGGTCCGGAGTCGCCGGCACCCTTGCCGGAGGCTGGCTCGCCGACCGTTTCGGACGGCGCGTGGTCGTCCTCGTCTCGATGCTCGCCCTCTGCCCGCTCATGGCGGGATTCGTCGCCGCGACGAGCCGGGGAGCGGCGCTCGCCCTGCTCGTTCCCATCGGCCTGGCCCTCTATGCGCCCTTCTCGGTCATGACGGTGATGGGCCAGGAATACCTGCCCGGGCGGGTCGGAACGGCCTCGGGGCTGACGATCGGCCTCGCCGTGACGCTCGGGGGACTGGCGGCGCCGCTGCTCGGCCGTTTCGCCGACCTCCATGGCGTGAAGGCGGCGGTCGCTCTGCTCGTCCTCGTCCCGCTCGCCGGCGCCGCCGCGACGCTGACCCTGCCGCGAGAGCTGTCCGGGGCCGTGGAACCAGACGGTAGGATGACGTGATGGATCCGGTCGAGCGGGTGCGCGTCCGGGCGCGGGAGGAGGACTCCGAAATCGAGCGCGAGGACGCCCTGGCGGTCGAGGAGCCGCTCCAGATCCGGATTCGACAGACAGCGATCGGGCCCGCTTCCCCGTTCGTGACCACCATGCGGACTCCGGGACACGACGAGGAGCTGGCCGCCGGGCTTCTCTTCGCCGAAGGCGTTCTCACGAGCCGGGAGGATCTGGCGGGCCTCGAGCGTCCCTCGGATCCCCGCATCGATCCGCAGCTCCGGGCCAACGTCCTCGTCGCGACGCTCGCGGAAGAAGCCTTCGACCGCGCCGCCGGGCTTCAACGCGGAACGATCATGGGATCGGCGTGCGGCGTCTGCGGCAAGACCTCCATCGAGAACGTGATCCCGGCCGACCGTCCGCCGCTCACATCCGGGCCTCGCGTCTCGGCCGAAGTCCTCTACGCGTTGCCGGCCAGGCTGCGCGAGCGCCAGTCCATCTTCGCGCGCACCGGGGGTCTCCATGCCGCGGCTCTGTTTGACGCCGAGGGGGAGCTCCTGGAGCTGCGGGAAGACATCGGGCGCCACAACGCGACGGACAAGGTGGTGGGGGCCTTCCTCCTGCGGGGCGGGCTCCCCCTTTTCAACTCGCTCCTGATGGTGTCGGGCCGGGCCGGGTTCGAAATTGTTCAAAAAGCGTACGCTGCCGGCATTCCCATCGTGGCCTCGGTCTCCGCGCCGTCGAGCCTCGCCGTCGAGCTGGCCCAGACCGGAGGGATCACGCTCGTCGGGTTCCTTCGAGAGCGCCGGTTCAACATCTACGCGAACCCGCAACGAGTCCGACCGTAGACGTATCGCGCCGCGATAAAACCCTTGACAAAGGCGGCGCGGAGTTTTGGAATTACCAGTTAATCGGCCCTTGCGGCGATCTTCCGCGGAGGAGGACCTCATGGAGCTCACGCGTCGCGGATTCTTCAAGGCAACGACAATCGGCGGGACCATCGCTCTCGGCTTCGACGTCTCGAGGGCCGAGGCGGAGATGCGGGAGTTCAAGATCTCCCGCACCACCGAGACCCGAAGTACCTGCCCCTACTGCGCGGTCTCCTGCGGACTGATCATCCACACGCTCGGAGACAAGGCGAAGAACGCGACGCCCTCCGTCGTGCACGTGGAAGGCGACCCGGACCATCCGATCAACCGCGGCACCCTCTGCCCCAAGGGCGCCACCGTCAAGGACGACATCAACAGCCCGACGCGCTTGAAGACGCCCCAGGTCCGCAAGCCGGGATCGGACAAGTGGGAAGACATCAGCTGGGACGAGGCGATCACGAAGATCGCCCGGCACATCAAGGACACCCGGGACAAGTGCTTCGTCGCGAAGAACGCCAAGGGGGAGGCGGTCAACCGCAACCCCGGCATGGCGATGATCGGCGGATGCACGGACACGACGGAGTTCAACTTCCTCTATTGGAAGTCCGCTTCGGCCTGGGGGGTGCCGTACCGGGACACCCAGGCCCGGGTTTGACACGGCCCAACGGTGGCCAGTTTGGCCGCCACGTTCGGTCGGGGAGCGATGACCAACGGATGGGTCGACATCAAGAACGCCGACGTCGTCCTCTGCATGGGGGGCAATCCCGCCGAGAATCACCCGTGCGGGTTCAAGTGGGCGATCGAGGCCAAGAGAGTCCGTAACGCCAAGATCGTCGCCGTGGATCCGCGCTTCACGCGGACCGCGGCCGTCGCCGATGTCTACTCTCCGATCCGGGCCGGCTCGGACATCGCGTACCTGCTCGGCATCATCCGTTACGCGATCGACAAGAAGCGCTACCACGAGGATTACGTCAAGATCCACACCAACGGGCCGCTCCTGATCAATCCCGCCTTCAGGTTCGAGGACGGTCTCTTCTCCGGCTTCGACGAAGCCTCGGGCAGCTACAAGCGCGACACGTGGGCCTATCAGCTCGACGCGAAGGGCGAGGCGATGAAGGACCCGAGCATGGAAGACCCCCACTGCGTCTTCCAGCTCCTGAAGAAGCACGTGGACCGCTACACCCCGGAGATGGTCGAGAAGATCTGCGGCACGCCGAAGGACACGTTCCTCAAGGTCGCCGAGGTCGTGACGTCCACGGGCAACGCCCAGCGAGTCGGCACGATCATGTACGCGCTCGGCTGGACGCAGCACTCGATCGGCGTCCAGATGATCCGCACGGCCGCGATGCTGCAGCTCATGCTCGGCAACGTCGGCCGGCCGGGAGGCGGCGTCAACGCCCTGCGCGGCCACTCGAACATCCAGGGCGCGACCGACACGGCGGGCGTCTTCGACATCCTGCCCGGATACATCAAGACTCCGCAGGCCCAGTGGCATTCGTTGAAGGAGTACCTCGAGGCCTGCACGCCGAAGGCGCTCGGCCCGTCCATGAACTACTGGCAGAACTACCCGAAGTTCATGGTCTCGGTCCTGAAGGCCTGCTACGGCAAGAACGGCAGGAAGGAAAACGACTTCGGATACGACTGGCTGCCGAAGGTGGACGGGAATTACTCCTGGATGTTCATCTTCGACGACATGTACCGCGGCAACTCGACCCGCGCCGGCGGACAGGAGCCGGGCCCGGAAGGCCTGATGACGTTCGGCATGAACCCCGTCGGCATCGGCCCGAACACGCCGAAGATGATCGGGGCGCACTCGAAATTGAAGTGGCTCGTCGTCGTCGAGAACCACCAGGTGGAGACAGCGACCTTCTGGAAGGCCCCGAAGGAATATGGCGGAGCGGACCCCTCCCAGATCCAGACCGAGGTCTTCCAGCTTCCGGCTTCCAACTTCGCGGAGAAGGACGGCAGCTTCACCAACTCCGCCCGCTGGATCCAGTGGAAGTGGAAGGCCCTGGATCCGCCGGGCCAGATCAAGTCCGACCAGGAGATCCTCGCCCGGATCTTCCTCGCCGTCCGGGAGCTCTACCGCAAGGAGGGGGGCCCGATGGCGGAAGCGGTCTTGAACGTCGACTGGGCCTACACGAACCCGGTCGCGCCCGACCTGTCCGAGGTCCTGAAGGAGTTGAACGGCAAGGCGCTCGAGGACATCCACGATCCCAAGGACAAGACGAAGGTCGTCAAGACCGCGGGCCAGCAGCTCGACGGGTTCGGGCAGCTCCAGGACGACGGCTCGACGATGTGCGGCAACTGGCTCATGTCCGGCTGCTTCACGGAGGCGGGGAACCTGACGCAGCGGCGCAACCCCGCGGACGACGCGAACGGCCTCGGCATGTACCACAACTGGTGCTTCTCGTGGCCGGCCAACCGGCGCGTCATGTACAACCGGGCCTCCGCCGACGCGGAAGGCAAGCCCTGGGATCCGACCCGGGCCGGGATCAAGTGGAACGGCGAGAAGTGGGTCGGCGACGTGCCCGACATGAAGCCCGACGCGCCCCCGGGGACCTTCGGCGCGTTCATCATGCTGCCCGAGGGCGTCGGGAAGATCTTCGCGCCCTTGAACGACGGGCCGTTCCCCGAGCACTACGAAGCGGTCGAGGCCCCGTGCGACAACCCGTTGCACGCCAAGGTGACGTCCAATCCCGTCTCGAAGAGGTTCAAGTCCGACAAGGACATCTACGGCAAGCGCGACCAGTTCCCCATCGTCTGCATGACGTACCGCTTGACGGAGCACTACCACTACTGGACGAAGCACATCGACCGGTTGAACCAGGTCCAGCCGGCCTTCTTCATCGAGATCCCGGAGGATCTCGCCAGGGAAAAGGGGATCGTCAATGGAGGGCGCGCCCGCGTCACCTCGGCGCGGGGCTCCGTCGAAGGGGTGGCGATGGTCACCAAGCGCCTGCGCCCGCTGCAGATCAACGGGCAGGCGATGTGGCAGATCGGCTTCCCCCTCCACTGGGGCTACGAGGGGGAGCCGGGCCACACCGGCCCGCTCGCCAACTTCCTGACCCCCTCGGCCATGGATCCGAACACCTGGACCCCGGAATACAAGACCTTCCTCGTCAAGCTCGAGAAGGCATGAAAGGAGGCCAGCGATGAGCGTTCAGAACCTCGAGATCCGCCGCTCCTCGGCCTCCGTCCTCGGGGGCCTCTCGGGCATGCGGAAGGTGCCCGCCGTCTCCAAGTACATCGACACCACGACCTGCATCGGCTGCAAGGCCTGCGAGGTCGCCTGCCAGGAGTGGAACGACCTGCCGGTCGTACCCACGCAGCAGGTCGGGTCCTACCAGACCCTTCCCACCCTCCACCCCCAGTACTGGAACCTGATCCGCTTCAACGAGCGCGACGTCGACGGCGGCATCGCCTGGCTGATGCGCAAGGACCAGTGCATGCACTGCGAGGAGCCGGGCTGCCTGGCGGCGTGCCCGGCCCCGGGAGCGATCGTCCAGTACGAGAACGGGATCGTGGACGTGAACCCGGACCAGTGCATCGGCTGCGGGTATTGCGAGACCGGCTGCCCCTTCGACGTCCCCCGCTTCCACCAGACCACCGGCAAGATGGCCAAGTGCACGCTCTGCGTGGACCGCGTCTCGGTCGGCCTCGAGCCCGCCTGCATCAAGGCCTGCCCGACGGGGTGCCTCCATTTCGGAAGCAAGGACGACATGGTCGCGCTCGGCAACACGCGCGTCGCGCAGTTGAAGGCCTCGGGGTTCGCCCAGGCCGCCCTCTACGATCCGCAGGGCGTGGGCGGGACCGGGGTCGTCACCGTCCTCGCGCACGGCGACCATCCCGAGTGGTACGACCTGCCCGCCGACCCGCACGTTCCGCTGCTCGTGAAGTTCTGGAAGTCCGTCCTCCGCCCGCTCGGGGTCGTCGCCGTCTTCGGGGCGGTCATCGGCGCCTTCGGGCACTACATGAACCTCGGCCGCAAGGGCGTCAAGGGCGCGGCCGCCCACGACGCGAACCTTCCCGACGAGATCACCCGAAAGGGGGACACCGAATGAGCGCCGCTCAGCGTCCGATCGATCCCGCGGTCGTCGTCGCGCGCAAGAGGGAGGACGTCCTCGTCGGCGAGGAGATCGTCCGGCACAATCTCAATTCCCGGATCATTCACTGGTCGGTCGCGGTGACGTTCTTCCTCTCGCTCTTCACGGGCATGCCGATCTGGTCGCCTCTCTTCGGATGGATGGCTGCCTTCTTCGGAGGGCTGCCCGTCTGCCGCGTCATCCACCCGTGGGCCGGCGTCGCCTTCTTCCTCGCGTCGCTCTTCATGTTCTTCGACTGGATGGGCGACATGCGCATGACCAAGAAGGAGAGGAAGGGGTGGTGGGGCCCGATGCTCCTCCGGTACCTGCGCTGGGAAGTCGAGGATGTCGAGACCGGAAAGTACAACGGCGGACAGAAGTTCTTCTTCTGGACGGTGGGACTGGGCGCCCTGGGAGTCCTGCTCTCCGGGCTCATCGTGTGGTTCCCGAGATCCTTTCCCCAGCTCTTGCGCGAGTTCGCCTACGTGATTCACGACATCACTTTCATCCTCTTCGCGGTCGCGATCGTCTGGCACATCTACCTGGGCACGTCGGCCGAGCCCGGCACCTTCCGCTCGATGACGCGGGGCACGGTGACGCCCAAGTGGGCGCGGCTGCACCACCCGAGCTGGTTCCGCAAAGTGGCCGCGAAGAAGCACGATTCCCACTAGCCTGTCGAAGCTCGTCTCGGAATTCGAGCGCCGGGCGGCGCGCGCGGAGTCGCTGGCCCGGGAGGCTCCGTCCTCCGAGGAGCCGCTCCTCTTCGCCGCCGGCCTCTACCGCGTCCAGGGCCGGACGGCCGGCGCCTTGGAGGCCAGGCATGCCGAGGAGCCGCTCACCGGTCACCTCGACGAGGACGCCGACCGTTTCGCCGACCAGATCCCGTCGCTCCTGCGCTACGCGGCCGAGAGCGGGCCGGAGGCTCTCTCCGGGGAGGCCCGCGCGAGGCAGGGAGACCTGCCTTCGACCTCACGGACACGACTGCTCGTCTACTGGGCGGGAGACCGGCCGTCGTCGGAGGACTACCTCTCCCGCGCGGTCCTGCGCCCCTACGTCGAGTTCCTTCGCTCCGTCAATCTGGCCCCGGACCGCGTGCACCGCCGCGGCCAGTGTCCCTTCTGCGGAGGAGGGCCGTGGATCTGCGCGCGCCGGGAAGGCTCACTCATGGAGGGGGCGCGGCGGATGCTCGGCTGCGCTCTCTGCGGCGGAGAATGGCTCTTCGCCCGGATCCTCTGCCCTTCCTGTGCCGAGGCGGATCCTCCCAGGCTCCCCTCCTTCCAGAACGACAGGCACCCCGCCGTCCGCATCGAGGCATGCGAGACCTGCCGCCGCTACGTCAAGTCGCTCGATCTTTCCGAGGACGCCCGCCCGATCCCTGAAGTGGATGACCTCGCTTCGATCGCGATGGATCTCTGGGCCGTCGAGCAGGGGTTCACTCGCGTCGAGCCGGGGATCGCCGGGATCTGACCGGGAGTCCAAGGTCCAAAGTCCAAGGTCCAAAGTAGCCGTGAGGACGTCGATTGACGGGTTAATGGAGGCGCAAAGAGCGCTGCGGAGTCGGTTCGAGGATTTTCGGCGGGCGCTGGACCGTCGGGACGAGGAGGCGTACCGGCTCGGACTGACGGACTTCCATCAAACTCTGCGGCGCTGGACGGAGGCGGAGGAGACGGCACTGCTCCCGGCGGTGCTTCGAGGGGAGATCGCGGGACGCGATCCGCGGCGGGAGCTTCGCCTCGAGTGGGTGCAGCTGCGGGAGCTGACGCGATACCTGCTCTCCCAGGTCAACGAACGGGCGCCGATCGGAGACATCGTGGGCTTCGTGGAAAACCTCGAGCGCCGCTTCGCCGCCCACGAATCGGAGATGGAGACTGTCTACTACCCCGCCGCGGCTCCCCGGCTCACGGGCGCGGAGTGGGCAATCCTGATCGCGGCATCACCCGGTTCGTAGGGGCGAGCCCTCAGCCGAGCTGGTGCATCTCGAAGCCGTCGTCCTCCGATTTCGGAAGGAGCGCCTGGTACGCCGCCGCCATCCGGTCCTGTGTCCAGCCGAGGAAGAGCCCGTCCCCCCGGTAGAACGTGACTTCGGGCGGGATTTCGACGGCGATGATCGCGCCCCGCCCCTCGTCGCAGCTCACCGAGAGGCGCCAGGCGGACTGCGTCATGGAGCCCTCGCGAAGGCGGATCAGGAACCGCTCGAGCCCGAGCGTCTTCGGATTCGTCAGCCCCGGCACCGTCTGCGCCGATCCTTCGGGCGGCCGCTCGTCGCTCAACGCGCCACCTGGAACCTGAAACTTGAAGCCTGGAACCTCAACTTCACCCTCCCCGCGTGTGCATCTCCAGGTGCGGGTCGCGCTGGAGCGTCGTGATCGGGACGAGCGCGGCGCGATCCCGCAGCGCCAGCCGATCCTCCGCGCCGCGGTCCGTCCGCCCGCGCCAGGCCGCCTCGATCAGGGCCCGGAGCTCCTGCCGCGAGGCGCCTGCCCGGAGGGGCTCCCCCAGGTTGATCCCGCGCGCCGCGTAGAGGCAGAGGTACCAGAGGCCGTCGGCGGTCAGCCGGCTGCGGTCGCAGGAGCCGCAGAAAGGAGCCGTCGTCGAGGCGATGATCCCGAAGACCGTCCCGTCGGGGAGCCGGAACCGTTCCGCGGGCGCGGAGGTCTTCTCGGCCAGCGGATGGATCGGCCCGTAATGCCGCGCCAGCGTTCCGAGCAACTCCGCGCGCGGGACGACCTTGTCGCGCGACCAGCGCGTCGCTCCCCCGACGTCCATGTACTCGATGAAGCGCACTTCGGCGCCGAGCCTCCGGCCGTGCTCGAGCAGCGGCACGAGCTCGTCCTCGTTCACGCCGCGGATCACGACCGAGTCGATCTTGACGGCGGAAAATCCAGCGCCCGACGCCGCTTCGATCCCCTTCAGCACGCGCGCCAGGTCGTCGAAACGGGTCAGGGCGCGGAAGCGCTCGGGATTCAACGTGTCGAGACTGACCGTCACGCGGGAGAGTCCCGCCTCCCGGAGCGTCTCCACGTTCTCCGCGAGGAGGACGCCGTTGGTCGTCATCGCGAGGTCGCGGATCGCGGGCTTGGCCGCGATCATCCGGACGAGCTCCGGCAGGTCGCGCCGGACCAGCGGCTCGCCCCCCGTGATCCGGACCCGGTCCACGCCGAGGTCGGCGAAGACATCCACGAGGACGCTCACTTCCTCGAAATCCAGGATGTCCTTCCGGGGCAGCCAGACGTAGTCCCTCTCCGGCATGCAGTACTGGCACCGGAGGTTGCACCGGTCCGTCACGGAGAGGCGCAGGTTGCCGAGCCGCCTCCCCGATGTATCCGAAACAGCCACGGGGGGATTCTACCGTCAGCGGGACGCTAGTCCTTGCGCCCGATCCGCAGATCCAGGTCCCATTGGAACGAGCGGACGCGCTCCGGGGGGCCCCAGGCGGCCGCCAGCTCCTCTCGAATGAGATCGAGGGGATCGCGGCCAGTGGCCGCTTCGTACCGCTGCACGGCCGACCAGGTGCGCAGGTACCCCGTCACGGCCGCCAGGTTCCATGGCTTCTCGAGCCGCAACGGGGGCGGCTCGACCGGCGCGAACGGGAACTCGAGCGCGCCGTATCCCCGCTCGACGAGAGCCCGCTCCGGAGGCCAGTAGGGCCCGACGATCCCCTTGTAGAGCCGGTGAACGACCGCCTCCACCTCGGGGTTGACGTGGAAGCCGTGGTACGACCAGACGGCGACGACACCGCCCGGAACGAGAACCCGGCGCGCCTCCGCCCAGAAGCGGGCCCGGTCGAACCAGTGGAGCGCCTGCGCGGCCGCGACGAGCGCGACCGAGCCGCTCGGGAGGGGCGCCCTCTCCGCCGGCGCGACGGCATAGTGGACGCGCCGGTGCCGGGCGGCGCTCGCGATCTGGTTGAGGCTGGCGTCGGTGGCGACGACAGCGTCGAAGCTCCCGGCCAGCCCCAGAGCGGCCTGCCCGCTCCCGGTCGCGCAGTCCCATGCGGTCCCGCGCCCCGGGGCCAGGCGGGCCAGGAACTCGAAGAGGGCACGCGGATAATCCGGCCGGTACCGCGCGTAGTCGCCCGCGCGACCCGAGAAGTGATCGGCGAAGGACGCCACGGGAGGACGTTACACCGCCGGCGCCGGATCGAGGAGGGCGGCCTTCCTCGAGATCGAGCGAAGTGGCGGTCGAGAGCGGAAATTCGCTGAAAATGGCATACTCCTCTTTCCGCGATCGGCCTGTGAGCAGCGACCAGGACGCCCCCGCGCCTCCCCTCGACAGCGAGCACCTGCGCTACGTGCTCGGCCTGAAGCTGAGGAGCCTGCGCCTGGAAAAGGGGAAGCCCCTGAAGGCGATCGCGGCGCGGTCGGGGCTGTCCGTCTCCTACCTCTCCGAGATCGAGAAGGGAAAGAAATACCCGAAGCCGGGGAAGCTGATCGACCTCGCGCGCGCGCTCGACGTCCCCTTCGACTCCCTCGTCTCACTCCAGGTGGACGAGGAGTTGAACCCCGTCAAGGCGGTCTTCTCCTCGGGACTCCTGCGCGAGTTCCCCTTCGACCTCTTCGGCATCCAGCCGGAGGACCTCTTCGACCTCGTGACGCAGGACCCGGCCAGGGCGGGCGCGCTCCTGCGGACGTTCCTGGAAGTGGGACGCCTCTACGACGTGCACGCGGAGCACTTCCTGCTGGCCGCCCTCCGCTCCTACCAGCAGATGCACGCGAACTATTTCGAGGATCTCGAGGACGCCGCGGCCTCGTACCGGCGGGCCCGGGGCTGGTCCGGCCGGAAGCCGCCGGCCTTCTCGCGCCTGGGAGCGATCCTCGAGCGCGAGCACGGCTACGTCCTGGACGAAAAGACGCTGCCCGCGAGCCCCGAGCTCAAGAGTTTTCGCTCCGTCTTCCTGGACGGGAAACCCCCGAGGCTCCTGATCAACGGACGCCTGATGCCGTCGCAGAAGGGATTCCTCCTGGCGCGGGAGATCGGCTACCGGGAGCTCCGCCTGACCGAGCGCGCGACGACCTCGAGCTGGCTCAAGGTCGAGTCGTTCGACCAGGTCCTGAACAACTTCAAGGCCTCCTATTTCGCCGGCGCGCTGCTGACCGACCGCGACGCGCTGCGCGAGGATCTCGCCCGGTTCTTCGCGAGGCCGAAGTGGAATGGGGACGCGCTGCTCGACGTCATGCGGCGCTACGACGCGACGCCCGAGACGTTCTTCCACCGCCTGACGCAGCTGATCCCCCGCTTCTTCGGCCTGCGCGAGATCTTCTTCATGAGGTTCAGCCACCCGGTCCGCACGCAGAGCTACGATCTGACGAAGGTCCTGAACCTTTCGCGCGTTCCGGTCCCGCACGGCGTCGGCGCCGGTGAGACTTACTGCCGGCGCTGGCCCGCGATGCGGCTGCTCCGCGAGATGGAGCGGGCCGGAAGGGCCCGCGACCCGCGCCCCGTCGTGTCCGCCCAGCGGTCCCATTTCCTGGACGAAGGCGCCGGGTTCTTCGTGATCGCCATGGCTCGCCCCCTCGCCCTGAGCGCCCGGGCCAACTCCTGTGTCTCGCTCGGGTTCCTGGTCGACGACGCCTTCCGGGACCGGGTCCGGTTCTGGGACGATCCCGCGGTCGCCCGGGTGGACGTGAGCCTGACCTGCGAGCGGTGCCGCCTCTCTTCCCGCGAATGCCGCGAGCGCGCCGCCCCTCCCATCCTCCACGACAGGCAGGAACAGCAGAATCGCAAGGAAGACGCCCTCCGCCGCCTCCTCGAAGAGCCCGACTTCGGCTAGCCCGGATAATTCACGGACACCCGGCCGAAACACGCGCGACTCGTTGAGAGGCAAGCTGGCGGGCCAGGAGCCCGCCCCGGTCACCGTCTCTCGCGACGGTCGCGCCGCGAGAAGATCCTCGTGATCTGCGCCTGCGCGGCCCGGACCGCGTCCTCGGGAGACACTTCGTCGCGGGCCACGCGCGCGAACATCGTCGGGATCACGAACGTGTTGAAGACTTCGTCCACGGCCGCGGTGGCGTAGCCGGGGAAACCGACGTTCGTGGACCAGTCGAGCGCCGTCGCGAGGACGCCGTACTTGCCGGGCGGTTGCGCCTTCGGATCGCCGGCAATCCGGGCGGCCAGGTCCGGCACCGTCGCCGGATAGCAGGGAAAGCTGTAGAACTCGCTTTCGCGGAACACGTCGGTGAAATGGTCGACGAGGTCCACCAGGAACTGCTTCGCCGCCTCCGGGTTCTCCGCGAATTTCCAGATCACGTAGCAGCTCATCAGGTGCTCCGCGGCGATCCGCCGGATCGGGCCGCGCAGGGCCGATGTCAGGCCGATCTTCCGCGCCATCTCCGGGTTCTCCTTCTCCGCGGAACGCGTCACCGAGATCGCGTTCTGGACGAACGAAGCCCGGCCGGAGAGCATCGCCCGGTTGTTGGAGGAAGGGTCCCAGGTGAAGACTTCCGGCGCGCCGGCCTCCCGGTAGAGCGCCCGCGCGAACTTGACGGCCTCTATGGTCTCCTTCGAGGCCAGCGCCGGACGTCCCCGCTCATCCTGCTCCGCGCCGCCGAAGGACCAGAGGAGAGCGCGCAACGCCATGTTCGAGTCCATCTCCTGCGAGAACCCGATGCCGACAGGATTCCCGAACCTCTCCCGGATCGTCCGGCCCCCGGCGCGCAGGTCTTCCCAGCTCTCGGGGCCGTTGGGGAATCCGGCCCGGGTCCAGAGATCGATCCGGTAATTGCCCGGGTCCGGAACGTAGGAGTCCGAGAACGCGAACGACCTTCCCGTCTCGGGGTTGAATGTCGACCGGTGCGCCAGCGGGATCATTTTCCCGTGCCGTTTCTCGACTTCGGCGATGACGTCGGCATGGTCGATCGCCTGCCTCTCGAACGCCGCCGGAGGCGAGAGGAAGTGAAAGAGATCGTGCCCCTTGCCGGCCGCCGCCTCGGCCGCGCCGCGCGCCGCGACCTCGGTCGCGGACATGTGATCCACGACGACCTCGATGCCGTTCCTCGCGCCCCACTCCTTCGCGTAAACGTGATCGAACCACCGGTCGTAGCGCGGCACGTAATGGCTCCACTGGATGATCCGGAGCGTCTTGCCGCGCGGCGTCCGGCGCGCGCAGGAAACGGGCAGCGCTCCCGCCGCCAGCGCCGCCCCGGCGCTCCTGACAAACTCTCTCCGCGTCACGCCGCCGCTCTCGTTCTTCTTCACGTCTCGCCGGAGCTCGCTGCCAAACCTCCTTATACTTGGCTCGTGGCCTCTCTCGAACCCGGAACCCCGGTCCCTTCCGTCGCGCTCCGGGACGAGGCGGGCCGTCCCGCCACGGTCCCGCCGGGCGAGATCCTCTACGGATTCTTCAAGACGACGTGCCCGACGTGCGAGCTCGCCTGGCCGTTCTTCGACCGGATCCGAAAGATCGGCGACGGCGGCTCCCTCTCGGTCCTGGCCGTCTCGCAGGACGATCCGGACGCGACCCGGCGTTTCTACGACGGCCTCGGCGTCGAGATCCCGACCCTCTACGACCCCGAGCCCTGGCCCTTCTCCGAAGCGGTCGGGCTGACGAACGTTCCGACCTTTCTCCTCTCGGGACAGGATGGCGTCCTGCGCGACTCGGCCGAGGGATTCCAGCGGGCCAGGATGGAGGAGTTCGCCGCTCTGGCCGCGCGCCTCGCCGGACGGCCGGCGGCCCCGCTCTTTCTTCCCGGAGAGAGCGTGCCGGCGTGGAAGGCGGGCTGAGCGTCGCGCAACGCGGGCAGTTAGCCGGGCCGCGTCCGATGTTAAGGTTAGAAACTTGGTGAAGAAGTGAGCAAGCCCCAGACCGTCGGAGAGTTGAAGCGCAGCGGGTATCGGCCGCGCGGCGTCAAGGAGGAGCTGCGCGGGAACCTGCGGCGGGCGCTCGCGGCCGGCGAGAACCCGTTCGAGGGAATCCACGGGTACGAGAGGACCGTCCTCCCCTCCCTGCACAACGCGATCCTCTCCAAGCACGACTTCCTCCTGCTCGGCCTGCGGGGACAGGCCAAGACGCGGCTCCTCCGGATGCTCGTCAACCTCCTCGACCCCGAGATCCCGGCGATCGCCGGCAGCGAGCTGAACGAGGACCCCTTCGAGCCGATCACCAAGTACGGCCGCCGCATCCTCGCCGAGCGGGGGGACGACACGCCTCTCGCGTGGATCCGGCGCTCCGAGCGGTACCGGGAGAAGCTCGCGACGCCCGACGTGACGATCGCGGATCTCATCGGGGACGTGGACCCGATCAAGGCGGCCACCGAGCGCCGCTCCTATTCCGACGAGGAGGTCATTCACTTCGGCATCGTGCCGCGCACCAACCGCGGGATCTTCGCGATCAACGAGCTGCCGGACCTGCAGCCGCGCATCCAGGTCGGGTTGCTCAACATCCTGGAGGAGCGGGACCTGCAGATCCGCGGCTTCCCGATCCGGATCCCGCTCGACATCCTGCTCGTCTTCTCCGCCAACCCGGAGGACTACACCAACCGGGGCAACATCATCACGCCTCTCAAGGACCGCATCTCCTCGCAGATCGTCACCCACTACCCCGACGACGTGAAGACCGCGGCGAAGATCACCGCGCAGGAGGCGTGGCTGGATCGGCGGGACGAGCCGCGCGTCGAGATCCCCGACTTCTTCCGGGAGCTCGTCGAGGAAGTCGCCTTCGCGGCGCGCTCGAGCGAGTTCGTGGACCAGTCCTCGGGAGTGTCCGCGCGCATGCCGATCGCCGCGGTCGAGATCCTCGCCTCGAACCTCGAGCGCCGCGGCCTGAAGCACGGCGAGAAGCGCGTGGCTCCCCGTCTCTGCGACCTGCCCTCGACGCTTCCCGCGATCACCGGCAAGGTCGAGATGGTCTACGAGGGAGAGCAGCAGGGGGCCGAGGTCATCGCGAAGCGGCTCATCGGCGCCGCCGTCAAGAAACTCTTCGACGCCCGCTTCCCCGCGCCCGACGCCGGCCGCCCGACGCAGCGGCGGCGCGAGGAGCCGGACGAGACCTCCGACGAAATCCCGCCGGTCCGACGGGCCCGCGCCAACCCGCCGCCGGAAAAGAACCATCCCCTCTACGAGCCGATCATCGAGTGGTTCGCCGCCGGCAACAAGATCACCCTCTCCGACGACACGCCCTTCTCCGAGCACCTCAAGGCCCTGGACTCCGTCCCCGGCCTGCGAAAGGCGGTCGAGGAGCATTTCGCTCCGGCCACGCCGGAAGAGCGCGCCGTCGGCATGGAGCTCGTCCTCGAGGGCCTGACCCAGCACCTGAAGATCGCCCGCGAAGACCTGGACTCCAAGGTCTCCTACACCGAGATGCTGAAGTTCAATCTCGTCCGCTCGCGGACCAACTAGGGCCCTGTCATCCTGAGCGAAGCGAAGGATCTGCTCCGCGGTTTCAAGGGGAGAGTGCAGGCCCACGAGCCGCTCCTCGGCTGCTTCCTCACCTGGCCGACGGCGGGCGTCGCCGAGCTGCTCGCGCTGGCGGGGTTCGATTTCGCAGTGCTCGACGCGGAGCATGGGTTCTTCTCGATCGAGTCGATCGAAGCGATGGTCATCGCGGCCGATGGGGCGGGATTGCCGGCGATCGTGCGCGTGCCGTCGTGCACCGCGGCCGAGGTCGGGAGAAGCCTCGACGCCGGAGCGGTCGGGCTCCTGTTTCCCCGCGGGGACGGCCGCGCGACGGTGCGCGGCGCGATCGAGAGCGCGAAATATCCCCCCGCCGGCAGGCGCGGCCTCGCCGGCGTGCGAGCGAATCGCTACGGGGCGATCCCCCTGGACCGTTTCGTGAAGGAAGCCAACGAACAGACGCTCGTCGTCGTTCAGATCGAAACCGCGGGCGCGCTGGCGGAGCTCCAGGCCATCTCGGCGGAGCCCGGGCTCGACGTCCTCTATGTCGGCCCCAACGACCTGACGCAGGCCCTCGGTGTCCCCGGCCAGTACGCCGACCCGCGCTACCGGGAAGCCCTCGCGAAAATCTCGGACCAGGCGAAGTCCTCCGGCAGGACCGCCGGCATCATGCTCGGCCGCGCCGACCAGATCCCGTCCCTCCGAGAACTGGGCTACACCTTCTTCACGACGAGCGACCGGACGCTGGTCCTCGAGTCCGCAAGGGCCTGGCGGCAAGCGCTCAAGCGCGAAGCGTAAAATCCGAGCCATGGCGTGCCCGGAATCAATGACGGGAGGCGGGCGGCCGCAAGGGCCGCCCCTACGGCACCATGAGCACGGCCGGGGGCTGCCCCGGTGGTGCCTTCGCGCCGTAGGGGCGGGGTGGGGGGTCCGCGCCCCCGCCCGCCTCTGGTCAAAACTCCAATGAGGTACCGCTACTCCGACTACCCGGTCGATCTGCTGCGGGCTCTGCTGACGTACCAGGAGCTGGTCAAGCTCTTCCTGCAGCTCGTCCTCCAGACCGGCGGAGACGTCGAGGAAGCGCTCCGGTGGATGAAGTATCTGCAGGATCGCGGGATTATCGATTCCTCGATCGATCTCGATGAGTTCGCGAAGGCCCTCCAGAAGAACGAGATCGTCGAGGACCGCGACGGACAGCTCGCGCTCTCCGCGGCGGGCGAGCGGCAGATCCGCCGCTCCGCGCTGGAAGAGATCTTCTCGTCGCTCTCCAAGTCAGGCGCCGGCTACCACTCGATCCCGCGCGCTGGGTCGGGCGGCGAGCTCCTGCCGGAGACGCGGCCGTACGAGTTCGGCGACAACCCGACGGCGATCGACGGCATCCGGACGATCGGCAACGCCGTGCGCCGTGACGTCGAGAACATCACGCTGGAACCGGAGGACTTCGAGGTCCACGAGGAGGAGCACCTGACCTCCTGCGCGACCGTGCTCGCGATCGACATCTCCCATTCGATGATCCTCTACGGCGAGGACCGCTTCACGCCCGCCAAGAAGGTGGCGCTGGCGCTCGTCGAGCTCATCCAGTCGAAATACCCGAAGGACTCGATCGACGTCCTCCTCTTCGGCGACGACGCGAAGAGGGTCCCCATCTCCGAGATCTCGAAGACCCAGGTCGGGCCGTTCCACACCAACACGCGGGCCGGCCTGGCGCTCGCCCGGAAAGTGCTGCAGCACAAGAAGAACCCGAACAAGCAAGTCTTCCTCATCACCGACGGCAAGCCCTCCGCGATCTGGGAGAGGGGGAGGCTCTACAAGAACCCCTTCGGCCTGGATCTGAAAATCGTGAACCGGACGCTGGAAGAGGCGGACGCCTGCCGCCGCGACGGGATTACCATCACGACCTTCATGATCGCGACCGACAGCCACCTCGTGGACTTCGTGGACAAGTTGACCAAGATCAACCGGGGGCGCGCCTACTACGCCTCCCCCTACAACCTCGCGGAATTCCTCTTCACCGATTACATCCGCAACCGAAAGAAGTTCCTGCATTGACGACTCTCCTCCTCTGGGGCCTCGTCGCCGTGATCGCCGCGGTCGTCGGGCTCATCCTCGTGCCGCGCGCGCTCCTGAAGAGCGCCCAGGACCGGCTGGCGCAGGCGGCCATCCTGCGAGAGGGGGAGAGCTTCAAGCTCCTGACCCGGGCGGACCTCGTGACCGGCCGGTATCGCCGGATCCCCGGCGTGCTCGGGCTGACGCCGCAGGCGCTCCAGTTCATGGGCCTCTTCGGAGAATCGGTCACCGTGGACACGCCGAGGATCCACAAGATCGCGACGGGCCGGCGGCTGGCGTCGGGCCGCAAGCTCCTCCGCCTCGAGGCGCTGCGCCTCACCCGATCGGACGGTTCGAACGTCGAGTTCGTTCTTTCGCCGCTCTCCGCGCTCGCCTGGAGGAGCCATCTCGGCGCCTGGGTCGTCGAAGAGCGCCGGGCGGACCTCGACCGCGTGACGCCCGGTCGTTAACCGTCGCTCCGCGCTTGTGTGAAATCTGCGCCTGCGGCGCACCGGCGGGCGGCTCGGCCGGATGCGGCCTCGACCGCCCGCCTGATTCCACGCAAGCGCTTCGCTCCCGCGGCGCGAGGCTCCTCCCTGCGGTTACTTGGGAGACTCCTCGCGCCGCGACCGGGGCCCTCGTCCGGCGTTATCCTTCTCAAACGATGAGGAACCGTGTGAGGAGTGGCGCCGCGATTCTCGCGCTCGTGCTCTTGCTTTCGGCGGCCGAGGCGCAGGCCGCCCGGTCTAAGAAGCGTTCGGCCGATCCGGAGTCGCGATTCGTCGGCGAGACCATCTCACTCGACCTGAAAGACGCCGATCTGAAGGACGTCCTGCGGACTTTCGCGGAGCTGACGAAGACGAATATCGCGATCGACCCGGACGTCAACGGCTCGGTGACCGTCCGGCTGAACGACGTGCCCTGGGACCAGGCGCTCGATCTCATCCTGAGGATGAACGGCCTGGGCTATGTTCTGGAGGGCAGGGTCCTCCGGGTCGGCAGACCCGAGAAACTGCTCTCCGACGCTCGCGGCCAACCCGAGTAGCCGTTCCGTTTCCCGGCTCAATCCTGGAACCAGCGGCGGAAGAGCGGCGTGCCGACGCGGCGGGTCAGTTCGATCTCGACTTCATGCCAGCCGCGATGGATCCCCGGGTTCCGGAAGGTCAATTCGTAGTAGCCGTCGAGAGAGCTCTGCACGCGTTGTCTTGCCAGGTCCGGGAAAACGTAGGTTTCCTGGTAAGAACCCCCGGTTTCGAAGGCGAGCGTCTTCAGGCTCTCCAGGAGCACGACCTTGGAGCGCCTTCCGTCGCTGACATCCAGGACGAACACGGAGGTCTCGGCCTTCGCCACCGCCTCGATGATCGCCGGGGCACGGACACGCCATGTGTCACGGGTCGTGGCGGCGGTCCAACCGAAGAAGAGCAGCGCCTTCGACCCGGGCATGCGTTGAAGCGCTGTTCCAATGCACGTGAACGCCGCCTCGATGGAGTCGGGCTTGCCGCATTCGTCCGATCCGGCGGCGATGGTCGGGCCACCGGCCTCTCCGGGCTGACGCTTCCAGTTCAGGCTTCGGATACTCAGAATTGCGCGCTCGATGCTCGCGCGATCATTCGTGAAGTCCTGAAGAAGCCGCAGACTGGAGCCAAAACCGAAGACGGCAAATCGATCGTCGGAAGGGGAAGCCTCGACGAGGCGTTTCGCCTGGCGCATCATCCTGACGAACCCAACGTCCTTCTGCCCGGCGATCTCCCACTGGAAGAGCATGACAGTCAGGCGAGGGTGCGGGGCCAGGCGCGGGTCCAGGACCTGCGGAGGCTCCTCGGGGTGAACGATCGGCGGGCGCGGTTCTGAATCGGCACCCGCCGGAATCCACTCGACCGATTCGATCGGAGTCAGTGTTCCATCCACGCTGACACGGAAGTCGTCCGCGACGAGCCCCGGAATGGCTTTCGCGAACTTGTCTATGACATGGCCGGTGATGACGACTCGTTCGACCGCGACATGCTCCTCGACCTGTACCGGTTTCCGGACCGCCGATTGGCCGGCAAGGCAGACAGCCATCGTCAACCGAAGGAGAGCGTTCCAGAACATGCCGCTCCAGCTTAGGAGCTGGCCCCCGGGGGGGAGATGCACTCTCATCATTCCCTGTCCGCCTTCCAAGCCGGGGTCACTTTGATTTGGACGGGTCAGGCCAGAAAAGCGATCACGCGCCCGGCGAGGGAGTCCGGCAGGGTTTGGAGGGCCCGGCGGATCTCCTCGACACGGTAGCGCTGGGAGAAGTGGGTCAGGACAATCGCCTCGTTGCGGAATTCGGAGGCGCGCTCGACGAAATCCTCCAGGTGGAGGTGCGCGTAGGCGCTGGCCCGCTCGCGGTCTTCCGGGAGCACGAACGAGCACTCGATGAGAAGCACGCGGGCCAGGAAGAGCTCGGGGGCGGCGTCGAAGACCGCCGGCGCGCAGTCGCCCGGGTAGGCGAGGAGCGGCATCTCCTGGCGGAACGCGACCTCGACGCCTTGCGCGCGCAGGGCCGCGATCCTCTCCCCCGGCAGGCCGACGAACTCCTCCCGCAGCTTGTGCTTGATCTCGCTGAAGAGGTAGCCGACCGTGGGAACCCGGTGCCGGCCGGGGAGGATCTTCAGCTCCAGGTCGTTTCGCAGACGGAAGGTCGCCCCCGGCGCCGCGGGGGTGACGTGGAGGCCGTAATCCACGTTCTCCAGGCGCTGGGAGAAGGCGAGCCACGCTTCCAGGTCCGCGACGGCCTCGTCGGGCGCGAAGACCCGGGCGGCGGGCATCCCGTCCAGCCGCCGGCGAGAGGCGTGGTGGGCGAGGCCCGCGGCGTGGTCGAGGTGGCCGTGCGTCAGGCAGACGGTCGCGTAGGAGACCGTGTCTTCGGGGGCGCGCCCGAATTCCAGGAGCGTCCGGAACCCCGGCAGCTTGTAGAAGGACTCGCGTCCGGCGATCGAAACGCCTTCCATCGCGATACCGGCCGCGGTGATCTGCACCCGGCCACGGCCTTCGAGATAGTCGGGAGACATTTGGGATTTTCGATTTTAGATTTTGGATTGAACAAATACACGCATCTTTCAATCCAAAACCGAAAATCCAGAATCTAAAATCGGGCCGTGCGCGTCGAGCTTTTCGACTACTTCCTTCCAGGCGACCGCATCGCGCAGACGGCGCGGCCCCGCGGCACCAGCCGTCTCCTGGTCCTCGATCGAAACACGGGGGCCATCGAGCACCGGAAGTTCGCCGAGTTTCCCGAGCTCCTCGGAGAGGGAGACGTGCTCGTCCGAAACGACGTGCGCGTCCGCCGCGCGCGGCTCTACGGGCGGGACGAGGAAGGGAGGCTCGTCGAAGTGTTTCTCCTGCGGCCTGTCGGCGGCGATCTCCGCCGCTGGGAGGCCCTCTCCAAACCGGGGCGGCGCGCGAAAAGAGGCCGGACGATCCGATTCGCCGAAGGGCTCGAAGGGCTCGTCGAACGCGTCGGAGAGGACGGCCGGCGCGAGGTCGCCTTCCGCCTGGAGATCGACGAGGAGCTCCTCGAACGCCTCGGCAACGTCCCCTTGCCTCCTTACATCCGGCGGGAGCCGGGAGCTCCCGACAGGCCGGAGGACCGCGAGGCTTACCAGACGGTCTTCGCGCGGGAACCCCTGGCTGTCGCCGCGCCGACCGCGGGCCTCCACTTCACCGAGGAGGTCCTGGGGAGGATCCGGGACCGCGGAGTCGCCATTGCCGACCTGACCCTCGCCGTCGGCCCGGGGACGTTCAAGCCGGTCACGGCTGACGAAACGGAGAGTCACTCGTTCGATCCGGAGGACGTCGTCCTGCCGGCGGCGACCCTTCGGGCCATCGCCCGATCCCGACAGCAGGGCCGCCGGGTGGTCGCCGTCGGGACGACGGTCACGCGCTCGCTCGAAGCCGCGGCGCTTGGGCCCCGCGGCCTCGCCATGGACGAAGACCTGAGCTTCGCCGCCGGCATCTTCATCACGCCCGGCTTCGAGTTCCGCGTCGTGGACGCCCTTCTCACAAACTTCCACCTGCCCCGCTCGACTCTCCTGATGCTCGTCTCCGCCTTCGCTGGCCGCGAACGAGTCCTGAACGCTTACGAGGAAGCCATCCGGCGGGGCTACCTCTTCTACTCCTACGGCGATGCGATGTTGATCAGGTGACGCCCTCCGTCTCCGGGTCGTCCAGCATCCGGCGGAGAGCGGCGGTGTGAGCGGTCGTCGTGCCGCAGCAGCCTCCGACGATGCGCGCGCCGAGCGAGAGCCACTCGCGGGCGAGAAGCGCGTAGTCCTCGGGAGAAACGGCCTCGGTGAAGACGGTCCGGTCCTCGCCGGTCGGCGGCCCGAGGTTGCCGTAGGCGGCGAGGGGAACGCCGGGAGCGGCGCTCGCGAGCCGAACGAGGTCGCCGCCGAGCCTGCGCGCGGGCACGCAGTTGATCGAGAGAGCTTCCAGCTTGAGCGACGCGAGCGATGCCGCGGCCTCTTCGATCGACTCTCCCGAGAGGAGACGGCCCTGCCCGTCCGTGATCATGGACGCGATCACGGGAAGGCCGGTGGCCTTCGCCCAGCGGGTCGCCGCGGCCATCTCGCGGACCGTGTTCTGTGTCTCGACGAGAATGCCGTCGACGCCCGCGGCGGCGAGCGATTCGGCCTGCATCGCGTGCTCCCGCTCGAGCGCCTCCCCGTCCGGCGTGAGATCGGGCCTGTAGCAATCCTCCAGCGGCGAGAGCGACCCGACCACGAAAGCCGGGCGCCCGGAGCCGCGGGCCGCCTCGCGCGCGAGCGCGACCGCCGTGCGCGTGAGCTCCGCCGAACGCGCTTCGAGCCCCTCCCGGGCCAGCGTGCGGCGGTGGGTCCGGAAGGTGTCGGCCGTCAGGATCTCCGCGCCGGCGGCGGCCTCCGCGCGGTGGATCGCCAGCACGAGCTCCGGGCTCTCCATCAACGCGCGGGCGCTCCAGAGGGGGAGCCCGACCGGCGCTCCGTGCCGCTCGAGCTGGGTTCCCATTGCCGCGTCGAGAAGAATCGGGGGGCCCTCCCGGATTCGGGCCCGAAGGTCCTCGACGCCTGGAAATGGCTGCATGCGATGATGTTAATAAAAAATAAGGCCAGAGGAAGGTCTGGCCTTAAGAACATATACTGTTTTGGCGAATTGCCCTAATATGTATCCAGGTACTTGTCCACCTCCCAGGGCTGGACCCTGGAGATGTACTCCGCCCACTCGCCCCGCTTCGCCTCCAGGAAGTGCGCCAGGATGTGCTCGCCGAGCGCCTCGGTCACGACGTCGTCTCTCTCCAGGTTGTCGAGGGCCTCGGAGAGATTGGCCGGGAGCTGGTCGATCCGCAGCCGCCGCTTCTCGCGCTCGCTCATCTTGAAGACGTTGCGGTCCACCGGCTCGCCCGGATCCATCTTGTTCTTCACGCCGTCGAGTCCCGACGCGAGCATCACGCCGAAGGCGAGGTATGGGTTGCAGGACGGATCGGGCATGCGGACCTCGATCCGTGTCCCCATGCCGCGCCGCGCCGGCACCCGGACGAGCGGCGAGCGGTTGCGCATGGACCACGCCACGTTGACCGGCGCCTCGTATCCCGGCACGAGCCGCTTGTAGGAGTTGACCAGCGGGTTCGTGACCGCGACGAAGGCCTTCGCGTGGCGCAGGATCCCGCCCGTGTAGTGAAGAGCGGTCTTCGACAGCTGGTACTTGGCCTTCGGGTCGTAGAACACGTTGTTCCCCTTGGAATCGAGGAACGACTGGTGCGTGTGCATCCCCGAGCCGTTGATGCCGAAGATCGGCTTGGGCATGAAGGTCGCGTGCAGGCCGTGGTCCATCGCGACCTTCTTGACGATGAACCGGAAGGTCGAGACGCGGTCGGCGGTCGTCACGGCGTCGGCGTACTTGAAGTCGATCTCGTGCTGGCCGGCCGCGACCTCGTGGTGGGCCGCTTCGACCTCGAAGCCCATCTGCTCGAGCGCGAGGACGATGTCGCGGCGCGCCTCCTCCCCCCGGTCCACCGGGGTCAGGTCGAAATAGGCGCCCTGGTCGTGCGTGTCCACGATCGGGTCGCCGCCGGCGTCTCGCCGGAAGAGGAAGAACTCCGCCTCGGGACCGGTCACGAGGACATACCCGAGGGCGGCCGCCTTGTCCATCTGCTTCTTGAGCGTCATGCGGGGGCAGCCCGCGAAGGGAGTCCCGTCCGGGTTGTAGACGTCGCAGATCAGGCGGCCGACCTTCTCTCCGCCGTTGTGGGCCCAGGGGTAGATCGCGAAGGAAGCGAGGTCCGGCACGAGGTTCATGTCGGATTCCTCGATGCGGGTGAAGCCTTCGATCGAGGAGCCGTCGAACTGGATCTCGCCTTCCAGCGCCTTGTCGAACTGGGAACGCGGGATCTCCACGTTCTTGATCACTCCCAGGATATCGGTGAACTGAAGCCGCATGAACCGGACGTTCTCCGAGTTGCACACTTTCAGGATCTCCGGCTTGGACAGGCCCGGTCCCGCGGCGTCGAACTTCAGAATCTTCGCCTTCGCCATCGTGTTCTCCTTTTTTAGCAATTTCCGCAGGATTCTAGTGTCATTTCTTCAGAACTCAACGCCTATTTTGAATGAGAGAGCTGAAAATTGCGCCGAAATGCACAATTCTCTGTGCAAACGATCCCAAAAGCGGCCGCGGAAAGAGCGGCTCCCGGGAACGATCTCATTTATCCTTCGGCCCAAAGGGGGACGCATGAGCACGGTCGAACTGCTTTCGCCGCGAACCGTGAGGGCCAGGTCCATTCTCAAGGACATCTCCGGCCAGCGCCTGCGGGAGCTCGCTCGCCCCGGCGAGAAGACCACCGTGTACGGCTCGCCCGTGTATTCGACCCGCGTCAAGAGCCGCTCCGCGAAGAACACCTTCATCGTTTCCGACGGCGTCGAGGTCGGAGTGATGCAGCAATCCATGGATCCGGCGCGCGCGCAGGAGACGGTCCGCCGGGTCCAGGAGACGCTCGCCGGCATGGACCTGATCCAGGTGGACCGCCGGATGGGCGAGAACCCCGCCGCCACGCTGCGCTGCCGACTCTTCGTCCCCCGCGACTACGCGCGCATCGCCTTCATGTGGCACAACATGCTCTTCGACTCCGACTCCTCTTTCGAGCCGGACTTCGTCTCCGTGTACGTGCCGGACTGGCCGGAGAGGCTCATCTTCTGCGACGTCACGCAGAGGTACACCTACATCCTCGGGACCGACTACCCGGGAGAGGCCAAGAAGTCGATGCTGCGGCAGGCGATGTACTGGATCAAGCGCCAGGGCGGCCTGGGGCTCCACGCCGGCTCGAAGATCCTGCGGGTCCAGGGGCCCGATGGAGCGCTCCGGGACGTGGGGTTCCTCCTCTTCGGGCTCTCGGGAACGGGCAAGACCACGCTGACGCTCCACGATCACGGGCTCGAGGATCCGGAGAAGGCGATCATCAAGCAGGACGACGTGGTTCTCCTGAACGCGCAGGGGGGCGCCTACGGCACCGAGGACGGCTTCTACATCAAGACCGAGGGGCTCGAGCCCAGCCAGACCGTGCTCTGGGGCGCGGCGACGCATCCGACCGCCGTCTTCGAGAACATCCGGGTGGACGATTCGGGAAGGGTGGACTTCCTGGACACGTCGATCACGTCCAACGGCCGCGGCGTGGTCCTGCGCCGATTCATCAAGGGAACCGACGACGGGATCGACCTCGCCAAGGCGAACAAGATCGTCTTCATCACGCGGCGCAACGACGTCGTGCCCGTCTGCGCGCGGCTGACGTGCGAGCAGGCGGCGGCCTACTTCATGCTCGGCGAGTCCATCGAGACATCGGCCGGAGATCCGACGCGCGCCGGCCAGGCCAAGCGCGAAGTCGGCACGAACCCCTTCATCGTGGGACCCGAGGCGGAGGAGGGGAACCGGCTGCTCGAGATCCTGCGCCGCAACCCGGACATGCAGGCCTACATCCTGAACACCGGCTCCGTCGGCGCGGGGGACGGCTTCCCCGGCGAGAAGATCTCGATCAGGGTTTCGACCGAGATCATGAAGCAGATCGCCCGGGAAACGATCGTCTGGCAGCGGGACCCGGACTGGGGCTACGAGGTGCCCGCGGACGTCCCCGGCCTCGATCTCTCCCGGTGCATGCCGTTCAGCTATTACACGCCGAAGGCCTACCTCGAGCTCGTCGGCAAGCTGCGCGACGAGCGGAGGGCCTGGCTGTCTCAGTTCCCCGGTCTCGATCCCGTGATCCCGCGGGCGATCGAACCGTAGAGAGCAGGGACCAGCGATTCCCATGGTCGAGGTCCGTGGCCTCGAAGACGTCGTCGCGGCGGACTCCTCGATCTGTTACATCGACGGCGCGCGCGGCATCCTTTCCTATCGCGGCATCGACATCCACGAGCTCGCGGAGAAATCGAGCTTCGACGAAGTGTGCTTCCTGCTCTGGGAAGGGAGGCTCCCCCGGCGGGAGGAGCTCGCGGCGATGCGCGGCGCGATCGGAGAAGAACGCGCCGTCCCGCCGCAGACGCTCGAGCTCGTCGGCCGCCTCGCGGCGCACTCGGCCCCGATGGACGCGCTGCGCACCGCCGTCTCCGCCCTCTCCGAGACGGACCCGGACGCCCGGGACATGAGCCCCGAGGCCAATCGCCGGAAGGCCGTGCGATTGACCGGGCAGATCGCCACCGTCGTCGCCGCGTTTCACCGCCTGCGGCAGGGGAAGGCCTTCGTGCCGCCCGACCCGGGCCGCTCTCATGCCGACGACTTCCTGAGGATGCTCAACGGGGAGACGGCCCGCTCCTCCGCCGTCCGCGCCTTCGACATCGCCCTCGTCCTCCACGCCGACCACGAGCTGAACGCCTCGACGTTCGCCGCCCGCGTGACCGCCGCCACCCTCTCCGACATGCACTCGGCGGTCACGTCGGCGATCGGAACCCTCAAGGGCCCTCTCCACGGCGGCGCCAACGAGGCCGTCCTCCGGATGCTCGGCGAGATCGGCTCGCTGGAGCGCGTGGACGAGGAGATCCGCGCGCGCCTCGCCCGCAAGGAGAGGATCATGGGCTTCGGGCACCGCGTCTACTCGACCGAGGACCCGAGGGCGACGCACCTGCGCTCCATGTCCCGGGCGGTGGCGGAATCCTCCGGAGACACGCGCCTCTACGACATCTCCCGCCGCATCGAGAAGATCGTCAACGAGGAGAAGAAGTTGAACGCGAACGTGGACTTCTACTCGGCCTCGCTCTACTCGATGCTGGGCCTTCCGGCCGACCTCTTCACGCCGATCTTCGCGGTCTCGCGGATCTCCGGCTGGACGGCCCACGTCCTCGAGCAGTACGCGCACAACCGTCTGATCCGCCCCCGCGCCGAATACACCGGCCCGCCCTATCCCCAGGCCTACGTCCCGCTGGAAGCGCGATAGCGGTCGGGCGCGGGCGCGCCCGCCGCCGAGCGGTGCTCAGGGAGGACAGGCGCGGGTCTTGATCGGACCCGGCGGTTGACCCATCACGTCCTTGATCCGGAATTCCTCCGAGCAGATCCGGCCGCTATCCTGCCCGGCGAGCGTGACGGAGAAGAAGTACTCTTCCTCTCTGCTCGTCGTCTTCGGCGGCAGCCAGATCGCCGTCCAGCGCCGGTTCTTCGGATTCGACTGCGTGCCGCTCTTCGCCAGGGCTTTCACGAGAGGCAGCTCCGCGAACAGCTGGATCGTGGCCTTCGGCTCGTGGGCTGTCCGGTCCGCCGGGTTGATGTAGACGGTCAGGACGTTCGGCCCCGAGTCGTCGTCGTCGGCCCGAGCGGAGCCGTGCTTGAAAATCTCGACGCGCCGCGCGCCGGCGGCCCAGTCGTCGATCCCGTCCTCGGACCACTCGAAGCGAGGCCAATGGCGCTCGGGCAAACCGTCCTCATCGAGGGTCAGGTTCTCCAACGCCTCGTCGGGATCGCCGTGCGCGGCGCGCATCTCGTCCTCCTCGGGGCCGAAGCTTCTTTCTCCGCTCGCCCGGTCAGGGTAGAAGATGGCCGCCTCGACGTCGGTTCCCTTCCCGACTGGCTCGTGAAGACCCTGCGTCAGGTCGAGGAGCTTCGCCTGGAGGACTTCCGCGGTGGAGGGCCCGTAGATCGTCGAGGCGCCCTCATAGGCCTGGGCGGCGTACTCCTCGCGGGTGGCCACGTAGCCGATGTATTCGTTGGCAAGGCCGATCGGCAGGACCCGCCCCTCGTTCCGCGCGGCCATCGCTCTCTCGATGCGCCACCAGGCCGTCCGCGTCAGCTCCGCCGGCAGCACGCCGAAATTCAGCCGCGCGTCGTCCTTCCCCTGCAGGCGAATGTAGGAGAGCGGGATCGTCTCGGCGTAGTAGCACGGATGAGCGACCAGGAAGGTGAGGTTGATCGGCAGGAACGCGCCCTCGAAGGCCTCGCGCTTGACGCCCTGCAGGTCCCAGGGCACTCTCCGGGCACCGGCCCTCCATCCCAGGTCGAACATCGGAGAGCGCGCGTCCTCGGCGCCTCCCAGAGAGGCGGCGCCGTACATCGGCTCGCCGGAGAGGCAGATCCGCGCGTCGGCGGGGTCGCCTCCGGGTTCGGCCGCGCACCATGGCTCGTAATGGTTGCGAGCCCCGCTGTCCCGGGTGAAGTAGCAGTTGGACGGGATCTCGAATCGGGCGACGCGGAACCTGGCCGGGGAATCCCATTCCAGAGCCGCCTTCTTCTTTTCCAGGCCCTCGACGACGGCGCGCAGAGCGCCCGCGAAGCGCACGGTCTCGTTGCGGTTCTGGTCCTTCCAGCGGACCGAGATGTCGCCGTCGGCGCCGTTGAAGAATCCGGCCACGAATCCCGCCGGTTCCCGCCGCTCCAGAAGCGCCATGGCGAGGCCGGTGAAGTCGGCCTGATGGAGCTCGGTCTCGTGCGACATCGCCTCGGGGTGGACCGAGAGGAAGACCATCGAGGCCACGTGCTCGTCGCCGCCGCCCGCCTGAGGCCTCCGGTGGATCTCGAGAACCGCGATGCGCTCGTCCACGGCTTTCAGACGCGGACACTCCTTCGGGTAGGGATTGTCCCAGGGGTCGCGCGGATCGCAGGAGGCGGCCGGGCCGTCCGCCAGGACAGCGTTCCGATCCGGGTTCAACATGAACGGCCCGGGCGCCCGATTGCGCAGCAGGCCCTCGATCCGTCCTTCCTTGAGGCGGAGCACGGTCGTGGACGTTTTCGCGGCGGCACCGGCCTCGCGGGCCGCCTCGCGGACCGCGCCGGCGATCCGGCCGGCCAGGGTCTCGAAGAGACTCCTGTCGAACCCCGCGGCCGGCGAGCCGACATCGTTGTAGAGCTTGTAGGACATGAAGTTGCCGGGCCCCTGGTGCACGTGCGTCGCGGCGAGGACCAGGTTCTCGCGCGTGATGTTGAGGCGGGGCGCGCCATGTTCCTCCTGCTCGTGAAGGAGCTCGGCGACGCGCGCCTGGAGTCCACCGGCCATCGCGCCGAGATCGCAGGAGACGAACGCGAAACTCTGGCCGTCGCTGCCCCGGAAGAAGAAAGCCCTCGCGTAGAGACGAGTCCAGTATCCGCGCCCGAAATGCGCGATGAACCCGCTGCCGCCCATCGGGAAGCCGGGGGGCGGCGTGATGTCGATCCTGCGCGCTCCCGCCATCAGCGGGCAGTCCTTCGCGCAGGCCGGTTCGGCCACGTGGTATCCCGGCACGGGGAGCTCCTTCAGATTGCACTCGGCCCCCCCCTTCCTGTAGTTGGAGAAGGTCGGCTGCGTGCAGCCCTCCCGACGGATGTCGTTCCCGACGGTCTGCCCCGAGGCACAGCCCGCGGCAACGGGACAGAGGACCAGGAATCCGAAAACGACACGCCTCATGGGATCCGCCTCCCGGCGTCTGCCGCCGGAGCGATCCACGGTGTTTTCACTCGCGATGGGTCTTCTTCGGATTTCAGATACGCGTTGGGGTCATGGTTCAGGGCGCCCTCCGGGAGCCACTCCCAGAGCGGCCCGAGGTCCCGGCGGACCTGCTCGAGGTAGAAGGCGGGCAGCTCCACCGTCTCCCGGTCGAAATACCGCCGCAGCTGCGGATCAGTGTCGAGGCGGCGCCGCAGCTCTCCGTAGTACTTCAGCCTGCCGAAGCCCTCCGAGGACACCGCCCGGACCATGTTCATCCAGCGCGGGAGCGCCGCCCGGGCGGCACGGAACCGGTTCCCGATGGCGCGCCAGGAAAACGTGTACCGGGTCAGATCGATGACCCTGTCGTAGAACTCGGGCCACGAGTAGTTCTTCGGCTTGACGTTCATGGCGTGGTTGTTGTCCAGGAAGTGGAACGGGAACGGGAGCACGCGGCCCGCGCGCTGGTATTCGAGGTTCGACGGAGCCGCCCGCCCGAACGCCGAGAGGAGCGAATAGCCGGGAAAGGCCGCGGGGCTCGAGTCCACGAAGCGCTTCGTCAGCTCGAACGGCTCCTCCCCGGCGTCCGAGTCGAGCCCCAGGACGAAATTGGCCTGCAAGTAAGGGACATACCTCTGGATGAGGTTGACGTGTTCGGAGACCTGGCGGACCTTGTCCGTCCCCGTGTTCCGGCCGGTCTTGGACTTGTTGCCGAGCTCGTACCACGACTCGACTCCAGGCAGGAGGGCCTTGAACCCGCTCCGCGCCAGCCGCTTGAGATGGGGTTCAGCCAGGAGGGACAGGCTGCTCTCCGCCGCGAACTCGATCCGTCCCGGCGGGACCGCCGCGTCGATCGCGTCCAGGGTGCCGTCGAACCGCACGCCGAAATTCGGATCGTGCCAGGAGACGCGCGGCCGCCGCACCGTACGCAGCAGGAAGCGCAGGTCCTCGGTGAGGGCATCGAATTCGAAGGGTTGATACGGGACGACCGAATCGATGCAGAAGCTGCAGGTATAGGGGCATCCCAGGCTCCCGAGCATCGGCACGATCTTGAGGAGCGTGGCCTTCCGGAGAGTGGGCTCGATGAACCTCCAGCGCTCGCGCACCCCGGGAAGCGCGGCGGGCTGCCGGTCCGCCGCGAGTGAGACGCCGGCCGGCCGGTGGGGCGCGGGGTCCCGGAGCACCTCCTGGATCACCGTCCGGTCCGTGAAGCCGACGACATAGTCGAAGTACTTCCGCGCGTCCTCCGGGTAGCAGCGGGCGTGCGGCCCGCCGAGGACCGTGACGGCCCCCTTCGACCGGAACAGGCTGGAGATCGCGTAGGCGAGGAACGCGGCCTCGGTGAAGGCGCCGACGAAAACGAGATCCACGTCGCGGGGAAGCTCCTCGACGAGGTCCTCGAGCCCCGTGTAGCAGACGAACGTGACGTCGTGCCCCTCGGCCTCGCACCAGACCGCCACGGCCTGCGGCATGATGCTGGCGAGGTTCGCGTTCATCACCCGCGCGTACAGGGCGCGGGTCGGCCCCTTGGTGACCAGGTCGATGACGCCGACGCGAAGCTTACGCACGGGTCTCCTCTCCGAACCTTCCGGGCGCGAGCATCGTGGCGAAACCGGCCGGGTTCTTGATCTTCTTGTCCCGCATCCAGGCGTCCGCGCCCTCCGCGAGGTCCCTCCCCTTCCCGCCGCCGAGGATCGAGCCCAGCCGGCGACGGCTGACGGCGGCATAGAGGGCCATGTCGGCCATCGCGAAGTGGCTCGCCGCGAAACCGAGCCGCCGGGCGGCCTCCGCGCGGTCCCCCCGGACGGAGGCGATGCCGGCGCGCACGAGAGCGGCGAGAGCGTCGGCCCAGCGGGCCCGTTCGCTCTCGATCCGGCGCGCATCGGACTCGGCCTCGTCCAGGAACGTCTCCGAGTCCGAGGCGTTCCCGAGGCCGGCCATGGCGATGGCGCTGCGCGCGCGGAGGTGAAGCCACTCGACCCGGAGATGGTGGACGCGCAGGAGCCGCGAACGCCGGAGCGCGTCCCGTTTTTCCCGCAGGAGATTCCACGCGGCCCGCGGTTCGCCCATGCAGAGGGCCGTGTCGGCTTCCGCGACGAGCGCGTAGTAGTGCTGCATGTAGAAGCCGCGCTTCGACCACCGCGCGACGGCGTCCTCGATGTCCGCGCGGGCCTTGCGAGGCTCGCCGGCGGCGAGCCAGGCGACATAGCCGTGTCGGGAGCGCAGGCTCGTCTCCGCGAAGAGGTCGTCGCGCTCCCGGGCCTCCCGAAGAAGAGTCGGGAGGCGGGAGGAGAGCTCGGCGATCTCGCCCAGGTAGAAGAGCGCGCGCAGCGAGTAGATGTGAAAGGTGTCGAGCTCCCAGGCGACGCCCGTGCAGCGTTCCCGCAGGATGGCCTCTCCTCTCTGCGCCAGCTCCCACGCGGTCTTCCACCGGCCCTCGGCGTAGGCCGTGATCCCGACGGCGAGCTGGGCGACTCCGATCGCCTGCGGATGACCCACGCGAGCGGCCAGCCGGCTCGCCGTCTCGACCAGCTGCGCCGTGCGCCGGGCGTTGGGAGGGCCTCCGGTCGCCGAGTAGCCCGCCTCGTTCGAGATCGCCCGCGCGATCCGGTAGGGCTCGCCGGCCTTGAGCGCCAGGAGCAGGTGGCTCGCCTGATAATCCCGCCCCCGGAGCGTGTCGATCATGGAGAGGCCCGACGACAGCGACCAGCAGGTGTCGATGCGGATGAGCTGCTCCGGCGCGACCTGCGAGGCGTCCCGTTCCCGGAATCGCAGCCCCCGCAAGCGGATCCGGAGCCGGTGAAACAGGAACGAGAGAAGGGAGCCCAGGTTGGTTTCGTGGTAGCGGAAGCCCAGCGTCGAGAGAACGCTCTTCAGCACCGGCACGCTCTGGTCGATGCGCCCGCTCAGAAGAAGCTGCTCGGCGGCCCGGCGCTGGAGCTCGAGAGCCTCCCCCTTGCGCGCCCCCCGCGCCGCCGCGAGATAGGAGCCGGCGGCCTCCGCGCCCCGGCCGGCGTTGGCCTGGGCGTCTCCGAGGCTGACCTGCAGGGCCCGCCGCGCCTCCGGCTCGGCTCTGTCCGACAGCTCGAGGGCGAGCAGATAGAGCCGCGCCGCCCGATCGAACGCCAGCGTCTCGGACGCCCGGCGCGCGGCGGTGGCCGCGTACTCGGAGGCGCGTTCGCGATCCTCCGCCCCCTTCCAGTGCATGGCGAGCCATTCGGGGTCCGCCTGGCCGGAGGTCTCCAGCGCGACGGCCAGCCGGTGATGGCGCGCCTTCAGCTCCTCGGGCGAGAGGGCCGCCACGACGGCCTCGCGAATGCGGTCGTGATAGGCCTCGATCTCCTCGCGCGTCTCCGTCTCGCGGGTCCGGACCAGGTGGCTGATCCGAAGCGTCTCGATGACGTTCTCCCGGGGATCGGGGTCCGCCGCGTCCCTGGCCACGTCGTATCGAACCGGCCGGCCCGCCACCGCGACGATCTCGAGGAACCGCCTCGCGTCGGCCGTCAGGCGGGAGACGCGGGAGCGAATCACGTCGTCCAGGGTGATCGCGGGATCCGGGTCGCCGTCGGAGGAAGCCACCACGGGCTCCCCTTCTCCGCGCGCGGAGCGGGCAAGCTCGGAGAGGAAGAACGGGTTTCCGGACGACTCCCGGGCCACGGACTCGGCCAGCGCCTCCGATTCGCGCCGCGAATCCCCCAGAAGCGCGCGCGCCAGGCTCCGCGCTTCCAGCGGGTCGAGCCGGTCGACTTCGATCTCCCGCCATTGCTGCGACCCGAGCCTCTCCGGCAGAAGCTTCACGAGCACGGGGCTCGTGTCCGCCTCCTCGCTGCGGTAAGCCACGATCAGGAGAAGCGGAGGAGCCTCCGGGGGGCGCACCAGCTCCTCGAGCATCGCGGCGCTGTCCACGTCCCCCCAGTGCAGGTCGTCGATAAAGAGGACGAGGGGGCCCTCCTCCGCCAGCCGCGCCATCAGCTCTCGAAAGGCGCCGAAGGCGCGCCGGCGCAGCTCGTGGACGTCGCGGATCTCGAGCACGCGGCGCCGCGCGCCCGCCACCGCCTCCACGCGGCGCAGAACCGGAAAGAGGCGCGCCAGCGCGAGGACGTCCCTGGGCATCAGGGCCTCGGCCCGCGAGAGCGGGAGCCGCTTGAGGTGGTTGGAGAGACCGTCCATGAGACTGTCGAGGGCCTTGTAGGGGACCGACTCTCTCTCGAAGCACCGGCCGGCCAGGATCACCACCGGCCGACTCGCGCGGAGCGTGTCGAGGAAGCGGCGAACGAGCGCGCTCTTGCCCATCCCGGATCCGCCATGGACGGCGACGGTGACCGCCGTTCCCTGTTCGGCTCCGCGGAACGCCTCCAGAAGCATCGCCAGATGCCGCTGCCTTCCGACGAAGGGCGCTCGAGAGTCTGTCCGCGAAGACGGGGACTCCGAGAGCGAAAGCTGCCCTCCGAGTCTTCCGAGGACCTCCGCGCCCTCCGGCCGCTTCCGGGGATCCCGCTGCAGCAGCTCGCAGCACAACCGGTCGAGGTCCTCGGGAATGCCGGAGGCCAGCTCTCGGGGGGGCCGCGGATCTCGGACCTGCTTCTCCCGCATGATCTCGGCGGATTTCCCCGCGAAGGGACTCCGCCCGGCGAGGGACTCGTACAACATCACGCCGAAACTGTACCAGTCGCTCGCTTCCGAGACGGGCAGGCCCGCGCCCTGTTCCGGAGACATGTAGGTCGGAGTGCCGGCCATCGCCATGCTCTGATCGCTGTCGGTCAGATCGAGCTCGGTCACCAGGCCGAAGTCGAGCAGGACCACGCGCTCGGCCCGCGTCACCAGGACATTGGAAGACTTGATGTCGCGATGGAGCTTCCCGGCGGCGTGCAGCGCGCGGATGCCGGTGGCCGCCTGGCGGAGGGCCGACCGCAGCCGCGCGACGTTGACGCGGGCGGGCCCGCCGCTCTCCGCCGCGACGGGGCCCTCCGCCTCGGAGGCGGAATCGGCCGGCGACTCGACGGTCTGCGTCTCCCCCCCGGAATTGCCCTGCGCCGCCGTTCCCTCCAGGTCCACCAACGAGGTCTCCGAGCCGTCGCGGACGTAGTCGAGGAAGCTCGCTCCGTCCACCAACTCCATCGTGAAGAACCACTGCCCGCCTTCGGACAGGAGCTCGTAGAGAGCCGCCAGGTTGGGATGCGTGATGTCCGCGAGAGACCGAAACTCCCTTTTCAACCGGTAGAGGGCCTCGTCTCCCGCGTGCCGCAGCGTCTTCAACGCGACGACGCTCGACCGCTCGCGGTCATACGCCTCGTACACGACTCCAAAGGCCCCGGCGCCCAGGCGCCTCCGGAGCTGGAATCGCGCCGTTCCCGCGAACGGCTCCTCCCCCTTGTCCGCCATTCCTCCGCCGCCCTCTTGCCCCACCCAGGCCGAAAGGCTGTCTTCGGATTTTGAGAGCCGTATTCTACTTGCAGGCCGACACATGGTTCCCTCGTCCGGTCACGCATGGACGGTCTCGGCTCACACCCGGCGGGAAGTGCCACAGGTAGGAGCCCATCAGATAGAACATGACGACCTTGCCGTTGAGCACCGCCGTCCACAGGGGGCCACCGACTTCCATCATCGCCACCGGTTCAGCCGGCAGCCATAGATAGCCGTTCTCCAACTCACGGCCGACTTCGCGGACCTCCAGGTCGGGATCGAAAGCGAAGGGGAAGAGCGACGCCTCGCCCGGAGGGTCCGACGGCACGGTCCATTGAAGAGTCCCGTCAACGGAGCCCTTGTAGGCCTCGTAGAGGTCCTTGACGTTGTGGCTGAACTCGGCCGGGATCTCCCGGCCCGTCAGCCGGTAGGTCAACGCCCCCTGCAGGAGCAGCTCGATCGTCGCGGCGGCGTAGGTCGGGTTCGGAAAGAGGCCGTGGTTGGAGAGGGCGAAATCCTCCTCCACCGTCGTGACCTTCAGGCCTTCCGAGTCCGGGGGATCCGAGGGACGGGTGATGGCGTCGTACGCGAGTTGCCGCGCCTTGGCATCCCAGCCGGCCGCCCGGGGGTGTCCGGCAAGAAGATTCGCCGCGGCGGCGAGCAATCCCGCCTCCCAGGCGTTCTCCTCCCCCTTGGAATCGCCGGTCGCGGAGGAATCGTAGGGCCCGTACGGAAAATCCGGAGTCAGCCGAGCGTCGGCTTCCTCCGCCGTGATCGCCAGAGCGGCCTGCCAGACAGCCTCCAGGCGTCCTTCATAGCGGGCCGGCACGCGCTCGGCACGCAGGCGCAGAAGGCTGATGTCGAGGTAGCTCACGACCGGGGCCGCCAGCCACCGCCGCCCCCAGAGCCAGTGCTTGCACGCCACCCATTCGAACCACTCGACAGATCGCTCCAAATCGGAGATATCATGCCGCCACTCGTACCGATTGAGATAGACGTTCCCGAGAGACAGGGGAATGAACATGATGTTGGGGTTTCCCTCGTACCCGGGGTTGGCCCCGAGAAACTCGGCGACGCTCGACCAGCGCGTCGAGCCGTACGCCTCCGCGAGGCGGTCCATGATCTTCCATTCCGCCAGGCGGAGCGCTTCCTCCGCCGGGATCTCCGTTTCCACCGGGTCGGAGACTTCGCTCTCCTGGCCTGTCACCGGTTTCGCCTCCAGGAAGAGAGCGAGAACGAGGACTCCGAGGGCTTCAAGCCATCGCGTTGTCGGCTCCTTGCTGGCCATGGGCAACTCCTTTCGAAAGTTGCGTCAAAGCGCGGCGGATCACCGTGTTTTGCGCGATACCCACAATTTGCTTTTTCGTGACCGGAGTCTTGGCGGTTGCTTGGCGGTTCCCTCACTTTTTCCTGGAGATTCGAATGCGCGTTCGCTTCGCTGACTGCGTGCTCGACGCGGACACGCGGGAGCTCTTCCGCGGGGACGAGCCCGTCCACCTTCCGCCTACGGGGTTCCGCCTGCTGGAACTCCTCCTGGAAAACCGACCCCGGGCCGTCGCGAAGGCGGAGATTCACGAGAAGATCTGGCCCGGAACCTTCGTTTCCGAGGCGACCCTCGCGAGCGCCATCTCCGACATCCGGGCCGCCATCGGCGAGAACGGTCCGGGTTTCACCTTCATCCGTACTGTCCACGGCTTCGGATATGCCTTCCGGGGGGACGTGATCCCCGCCGAGCGGGCGCCGGCCATTCTCGGAGCGGGTTGCTATCTCGTCTTCCAAGACAAGATGATCGAGCTCTCGTCTGGCGAGAATGTCCTGGGGCGAGAGACCGGCGTTACGATCCGCATCAATGACGACTCCATCTCTCGCCGCCACGCGCGGATCATCGTCGGCGGTGACTCCGCGACACTCGAAGACCTAGGCAGCAAGAACGGGACGTTTGTCGGCAAGACGATCGTCGGCTCTCCACGCCCGCTGGCAGACGGTGACCAGCTCCGCGTTGGCGACGTCATGATGATGTTCCGACTCGTTTCGGACGCTGACTCGACCCGCACGATTGGCGATTCACGCCTCGCGCAAGCGCGGAATAAGCCGCGCCCACGCAAGCACCTCGAATAAGGAGGACCGAATGGCAAAGAAGAAACCCAGGAAGAAGTCATCGAGAAAGGAGAGGACACTCAACCTCGAGGCGTCAGAGACGGCATTCTCCTTTTCGGTCCCGGATCTCTCCTCCGGACACATCACCTACTCGGCGAATACGGAAGTACAGATCGACAAGGAGACTCGGACGATCACCATCACGTGTCAATAGCTGTCCCACGGATAAGGCTAGCCCGGAGTCCGAATGTCGTTGTCTACAGTGACGGAGGACAGAATGGCCGACCAAGATTGCATCAAGACGTGCGAGGATGCCTACCGAGATCGCGTCAAGACCTGCTTCAGGGTTCTGGTCGAATGCCTTGAAGCCGCCGACACTCCTGAAAAGAAGGCCACGTGCAAGGACAGATTCAGCAAGTGCAAACAGATCGGAGAAGAGGCAAAACGGATTTGCATAGAGAACTGCGGTTAGAGGGACGGACAACTACGGCTACGAGCCACCGCCGACCCAGAGCAGTAATCTTCGGCGACCTATTTCGATTACTCGAACGACCGCTTGAAGCCGACATAATTCTCTCAAATGGATGTGTTCGAGGAGGCAATCTCGAGCGAGAAGGAATAGAGCATGATGCTGGGTTTCCCGTTTAACGCCGAGCGTTCGTAATTGAGATAGTTGTGGGCTCGCGGAATAAGCTGCGCTGCCTGAATAACGTCAGATGAAGGAGGACAGGATGGCGAAACGGAAGTCAACGAGGAAGGCGCCGAGTCCACACAAGAAACTCGATCTTAAGATGTCACAGTCTAATATGGATCTTATGTTCACGGTTGCTGATCTCTCCAACGGATACATCTCTTACGGACCGAATGTCTCAATCGAGGTCGACGAGGAGCATCGGAAGATCATCACAAAGTGTCCTTGACCGGGGATGAACCTCGTCAGAAGTCCTAATGTTGTCGCCTACTGGGCCGGTCGGCAGTTCTTTCTGGAGGAGTTCGAGCGGCGGCTTCGCATTTCAGTCTCTCCCCTCGTTATTCAACTGCTGGAGAGATTCGACTTCCCCAAAAGCCTTAGAGCAGTCGCGCGAGACTTCGCGCCCTACTCGCCTCGTTCCGTGGAGCAACAAGTCGACTCTCTCAGGTCGCTCGGCTTTCTCGTTCCAGCTCCGACGGGGAAGCATCCGCCGAGTCTCTCTAAGGCTTGGGGCGACGGTCTGCCTGCAGCCTACTATCATTTTTCAGGGCGCGACCTGCCGATAACCGGCGATCCGGCGGAGAAGATCCGCTACTTTCGCTCGCGGCTCGCTCTGCGCCCGCAACCGGCTCTGTACAAGAACTATCCCGAAAACGCTCGCATCCCGCTTCCGAGAAAAGCTCCCGCGCCAGCCACCCCTTTGCTCGAGGCTCTGCGCCGCCGAGAGACGGTGAGGATGTTCCGGGACCGCGAGATCAGCTTCTCGTTGCTCGCTTCTCTTGTTCGGGGAACCTGGGGCCAGACGGCCTGGTTGGAGGCCGGCCTTCTCGGAAGACTTCTGGCGAAGACGAGCCCGTCGGCGGGTGCTCGACATCCGATCGAATGTTACGTCCTCGTATTCCGGGTTCGGGGATTGAGTCCGGGCGTGTATCACTATGCCGTCCAGACGGACAGCCTTGAGCAACTGGCAAGCGAAGACGTTCGCGAGGAGGCCGTCCGGCTTGCATCCGGCCAGGAGTGGGTGGGGACCTGCGCGTTCGTCTGCATCATGACGACCGTCGCCGCCCGGAGCTTCTGGAAGTACCCGGCAAGTATCGGCTATCGCGCAATGCTGCTCGATGCAGGACACCTCGGCCAGACATTCTCCTTGCTGGCGACCGCCCTCAGGCTGGGTCCTTTCACGACCGGCGCGATACAGCAGTCGCGAATCGAGCGCCTGCTCGGTCTTGACGGCGTCACCGAGTTTCCGATTTACCTCTGCGGCGCGGGAATCCCCGCGACGCCGCGGCTGTCGCTCCGCCGGCCGTTCAAGCCTGAGGACCCGAGAGGTGGGCTGTCAGCGGGAAAGCGCCATAGGCCAGTTAACGACAAGCGTAATCGGGGATAGCCGGCCGCCGGAGGGGCCCTCGGTGACAACCAGAAATTTCTGGCTATCGGGGGAGGGCGCATAGCGCGGGATCTCACTCGCGGACAGGTGAAAGTGCCCTTCAAACAAGGCGTCGGGCGACGCGAGTTCGAGGGCGGGTCCTTTCCCTACCTTGACTGCCATGAGCCTTTCGTCGGGAGCCACGTAGTAAAGCTCCGAGCCGTCGCGGCTCCACAGTGGCTGCCCTCCGCCGGTCGTCGACGCCTGGCGCTTCTCGATGCCGGCCGGAAATCTCTGGACATAGACCTCCTGCCTCCCGGACTCGCCCGACACGTACGCGAGAAGCCGCCCGTCGCGTGACAGGGTCCCGTCGCGTTCATCAAACGATGTCCGCACATACGGCCTAGGGGCGCGCGATGGCATCAAGAGGCCCCAGATCTCCCAGCGATGCTTCACGGCGGTTCCCGCGTTGTTGAAGAGAACCACGTCGCCCGACCAATCCGTGGGTGTCTTGTCGGTCTGGGTCTCGTAAAGCATCTCCTCGTCCGCCGCGCTTGTGACGCTCTTCTCGTAAAGATCCCAGTGACCGCCGCGATTGGATGAAAAAGCGATCCTCTGCCCGTCCGGCGACCACACTGGGCTCACGCACGTCCAGCCCGAGGTGAGTCTTGTCGCGATGCCACGCGCAAACTCATACACCCAGATGTCGACGATTCCCGTCGCAGGATCGCGCAACTCCGCTGCGCAATAGTGACCGTCCGGCGACAGCCGGATTCCGCCGTAGTCGCCAGCGGTGCCGAGGGCATCGAGCCGCCTGCCGCTCCTCTCCAGCCACGCGAGTCGCGCCGTCTCGACGTCTCCGCCCTCATAGGCCAGAACGCCATTGGCCGACGCGCTGAAAGCGCCGTTCCAGCGATAGGTGTGGTAACCGACGCGCTCGGCGAGCGGAAGAGGCTTGCCGGTCAGCTTAAGGCGGTGCATATCGAAGGGCACGCTCATGAGAATCCCCTCGCGGACGAAAAGAAGGAGCCCGGGAGCCGAATATGCGGCATTGGAGATGTCACGGAGTAGGAGTCGTCTCTCGCTGGATTGCCTGGCCCCCACGTAAATGCCCTCGGATGTCGACTCCCTGCCCGGATAACGCACCAGGTAAAGAAAGTGAGAGGCGTCCGGAAGAAAGCTCGGCCAGCGGTGGCTGAATTGCGTCCTCGGGAGCCCCTCCGCCGTGACTGGCTTGGGATTGCCTCCCGAGTCCGAGACCTCGTAGATTGGACCGACGCTGTCGGGAGAAAAGAGAATCGTTCCCTTCGGCGACCAGCTTCCCCCTCTCCCGTCCCTCGCGTCACAGAGAGTCTGGATCGCGCCGCCAGCGGCAGAAATCTTCCTTAGTTTCCCGTTGGAGAAGAAAGCGACGAAGCGACCATCGGGAGACCAAAAAGGGTACGTGGCCCCCTCGGTACCCGCGAGGGGCTCGGCGGCCTGTGCATCAATCGCGCGGGACCACAACAATTCGATTCCAGCAGCATCCCTTGCGCCGAAGACCAACCGGCCGCCATCGGGAGAAACTGCAACGGGAGCGGGAGAAGAACCGTTGACATTCAAAACGGTGCCCGGCGGAGGCAAGACGGAGACACGAAAGAGTCGCTTGGATGAGAGACTGCTCTTTCGTTGGTACACGCTCATCGCCAGAAGTCCGATCAGCATCAGCGTTGCCGCGACCGCCGCGGCGCGCGCGAACCCACGGCGCCGCCCAGGCGCCGCGGACGAGCCCGGCCGTCTCGCACCCGTTATCTCGTCGACGTGATCCCTAAGAGTTCGAAGATCTCGGGCGAGATCGCCTGTAGACAGGTAGCGATCGCCGGGCCCTTTGCAAAGACACCGTTCAATGATCCAGCGTAACGGGGGCAGAATCCCGGGGCAGGGGTCTGGCTCATCGTGCAAAATTGCCGATAATGCATCAATGCTGTTTTCGTGCGGAAAAGCGCGCCTTCCCGTGACCATCTCATACAGGATTGAGCCAAAGGAGAACTGGTCGGAGCGGAAGTCCACGCGTTTTCCCAAGGCCTGCTCAGGCGACATGTACGAGATGGTTCCAACTAGAAGTCCAGGACCGGTTTCACTTGCAGGCTGGGTCGAAGCTGCGGTATCGACTTCGGGCACGAGGCCGCCCGCGGCCGCAGGAAATCTTGCGAGGCCGAAGTCGAGGATTTTTGCGAAGCTGTCCTTTGAGACCATGATGTTGGCGGGCTTCAAGTCGCGGTGGACCACGCCGGCTTCATGTGCGGCGGCGAGTCCCTCGGCAATCTGAGCCGCGATATCGAGCAGCTTCTTAGTCGGCAACGGCCCCGGCAGGAGCAGGTCTCGCAGAGTCTTCCCTTCGACGAGCTCTGTGACGATGTAGGAGATGGAATCGGCCGAGCCGACGTCGTAGACGGACAAAATGTTGGGATGATTGAGCGCAGAGGTGGCGCGGGCTTCCTGCTCGAAACGGCGTAGGCGATCGGGGTCCGAGGCGACATCCGTAGGCAGGACCTTGAGGGCGACCCAGCGGTCGAGACGGATGTCCCTTGCCTTATAAACCTCGCCCATCCCTCCGGCTCCGAGCGGCGAGAGGATCTCGTAGGGACCCAGCCTTGTGCCAGCGGACAACGTCACAGGTTCTGAATCGATTCTACTCGTCGTGCGCTTCGAAGATGGGACCCCCGACTCCTACTCGCCCAGGTAGGCTTCCTTGACTTTGGGGTTGGCGGCGACTTCGGCGGAGGTGCCTTCCAGGGAGACGGTGCCGGTCTCCAGGACGTAGGCGCGGTCGGAGTGCTTCAGGGCCGCCATGGCGTTTTGCTCCACCAGGAGGACGGGAGTGCCCTGCCGGTGGATCCGCTCGATCGCCTCGAAGATCGCGTGGACGAGGATGGGCGCAAGGCCCAGGGAGGGTTCGTCCAGGAGGAGAACCTGGGGCCGGGACATCAGGGCGCGGCCGATCGCGAGCATCTGCTGCTCTCCGCCCGAGAGGGTTCCGCCGGACTGTTTTTCCCTCTCCTTCAATCTCGGAAAGATCTCGTAGACTTTTTCGAAGTCCTCCATGGCCGGGCGGTCGCTCCGCGCGTAGGCGCCCATCTCCAGGTTCTCTCGGACCGTGAGGTTGGCGAAGATCGCCCTCCCCTCCGGCACGAGGATCAGGCCCTCGCGCACCAGCCGGAACGTGGGCCGGGAGCGGGTCGGCTCGCCCCGGAAGCGGACCTCGCCCAGGCGTGGCGGAACGAGCCCCATGATCGCCCGCAGCGTCGTGGACTTGCCGGCGCCGTTGGCGCCGATGAGCGTGACGATCTCACCGGCGCGGAGCGTGAGCGAGATGCCGCGCAGAGCCTCGATCGCGCCGTAGGAGACGCGCAGGTCGCGGACCTCGAGGACCGGCTCTCCGTTGCCTCCAGCCCCGCTCACGCGCCCCCCAGGTAGGCCTCGATGACCTTCGGGTTCGACTGGATCTCGGCCGGCTTTCCGATGGCGACGGTCGAGCCGTAGTCGAGCACGTGGACGGTCTCGCAGATCCCCATCACGACCTTCATGTTGTGCTCGACCAGGAGAATCGCCATTCCGAAACGGTCGCGCACCCAGCGGATCAGGTCCATGAGCTCCTTGGCCTCGTGCGGGTTCATGCCGGCGGCGGGCTCGTCCAGGAGGAGCAGGCGCGGCGAGGTCGCCATCGCGCGCGCGATCTCGAGCCGCCGCTGGCTGCCGTACGGGAGGTTCCTGGCTTTCTCCTCGGCGGACGCCTCCAGGTGGAAGATCTTGAGCAGCTCGCGGCTCTCCCGGTCCACCCGCTTCTCCTCGGAAGAGTGCTTCGGCGCGCGCAGGACGGCCGCGGCGAGCCCGGCTTCCTGGCGGCAGTGGAACGCCACCTTGACGTTGTCGAGAACGGTCATGTCTCCGAAGAGCCGGATGTTCTGGAACGTGCGGGCGACCCCCCGGCGCGTGATCCGCCCCGTGCGCTCCCCCGCGATGTCGGCCCCGTCGAGGCGGATCGTCCCGGAAGTCGGCGTGTAGACGCCGGTGATGACGTTGAACACGGTGGTCTTTCCCGCGCCGTTGGGGCCGATCAGCCCGTAGAGGCGCCCGGCGTCGAGCGAGAGCTGGAGGTCGTTGACGGCGACGAGGCCGCCGAACCGCATCGTGACGCCGGAAAGGTCGAGAAGGGGCACGCCTTGCCTCCGCTCAGCCCTGGAGCACGGTCGGCGGAGCCGCCGGCCGCCGGCGGCGCAAGGTCAGGAACGAAACGAACTCGCGGTGGCCGAGGAGCCCCTGCGGCCGCACGATCATGATGATGACGAGCAGGAGCGAGAAGAGGACCATCCGGTACTGCGCGAACTCCCGCAGCCCTTCCGTCAGGGAGATGTAGAGCACGGCGCCCACCACCGAGCCGGTGATCGACCCCAGGCCGCCGATGACGATCATGATAATGATCTCGATCGACTTCAGGAACGTGAAGGAGTTCGTGTGGAGGTACATCAGGTAGTGGCCGAAGAGGCCTCCTCCGATCCCGGCCATCGCGGAGGACACGACGAAGGAGATGACCTTGCTCCGGGTCGTGTCCACCCCCATCGCCTCCGCGGCGATCTCGTCCTCGCGGATCGCGATGAGGGTGCGCCCGAAGGAGGAGTGGACGATCCGGTACACGACCACGATCGTCAGCGCCGCGAAGAGGTAGATCCAGAAGAAGTTCGCGAGCTTGGGGATCCCGGAGAGGCCGCGCGCCCCTCCGACCGCGTCGATGTTCAGGATGAAGACGCGGATGATCTCGCCGAACCCGAGCGTCACGATCGCGAGGTAGTCCCCGCGCAGGCGCAGCGACGGAACGCCGACGAAGAACCCGGCGATCGCCGCGAGCAGGGCCCCGGCGGCCAGGGCGACGAGCAGGAGGGCTCCGTCCGCGGCGGCGGAAGGAAGGAACGAGAGGACCGAGCGCAGGCGGTCGCCGAAGTTGACCGTGATGTAGGCCGACGTGTACGCCCCGATCGCCATGAAACCCGCGTGGCCGATGGAGAACTGCCCCGTGAACCCGTTGATCAGGTTCAGGCTCACGGCGAGGATGACGTTGATGCCCGCGAGGCAGATGACCTGGAGAATGTAGGGGGATATCGCGAGATTCGCGCCCAGCGCCCCGGTGAACAGGGCGTTGGCGGCGAAGAGCGCCGCGGCGACCGCGACCGCGAGGAGGAACCCCTTCACACCTTTTCCTTCTGGACGCTCCCGAGAATTCCCTGCGGCCGAAGGAGCAGGACGAGGATCAGGATTCCGAAAGCGATGGCGTCGCGGTAGGTCGACGAGAGGTAACCGACGACCATCACCTCGGAGATCCCGATGAGGAGGCCGCCCAGGACCGCTCCCGGGACGTTGCCGATCCCGCCCAGGACCGCGGCCACGAAGGCCTTCAACCCGTAGAGGATCCCCATGAGCGGGTCGATCTTGGGGATCTGCATGCCGATGAGGACGCCGGCGGCGGCGGCCAGGGCCGAGCCGAGCGCGAACGTCACCGCGATGATCCAGTCCGTCGAGATCCCCATCAGCTTCGCCGCGTCGAGGTTGAAAGAGACCGCCCGCATCGCCTTCCCCGTCCGCGTCTTCATGATGAAGAACTGCAGCAGGACCATCAGCAGGAAGGAGACGCCGATGACGGTGATCTGTTCGCTCGTCAGCCGCACGTCCGCGACGAGAAAATCGAAATGGGGCGCGAGCGAGGGAAAGAACTTCGGGTCCGGGCCGAAGACGAGCTGCCCTCCGTTCTCGAGGAAGAGCGACACGCCGATCGCCGTGATGAGGAGGGTCAGGCGCGACGCCCGCCGCACCGGGCGGTAGGCGAGCCGCTCGATGACGAGGCCCAGCAGGGCGCACGCGACCATCGCGCCCAGCATGACGACGAACGCCGAAACGAAGGAGGGCTCCCGGCCGGCCAGCTTCCGCGAGAGGTAGTACCCGACGTACGCGCCGACCATGTACACGTCCCCGTGCGCGAAGTTGATCAGGCGCAGCACGCCGTACACCATCGTGTATCCGAGCGCGATCAGGGCGTAGATCGACCCGAGCGAGAGCCCGTTGACGAGCTGCTGGAGGAAGGTGTTCATGAGGGCCTCATGAGACGGCCGGGCGACCGCTCGCCTCCCGCCTTCCGCCTCTCGCCTTCCGCGTTCCTACGGGTTCACCGTCTCGACGTAGACGAACTTGCCGTTTTCGACCTTGAGGACCACGGCGGGCTTGATCGCGTTCCGGTCCTTGTTGATGGTGATCTTCCCCGTCACGCCCGAGAAGTCCTTCGTGGCGGCGAGGGCGTCGCGGACCTTCTCTCCGTCCGTCGAGCCGGCCCGCGTCATGGCGTCGGCCAGGATCTTGGCCGCGTCGAAGCCGAGGGCGGCCAGGGCGTCGGGGACTTCCTTGAAGCGCGTCTTGTAGTCCCCGACGAACTTCTGCACGAGCGGAGACGGGTCGTCGACCGAGTAGTGGTTCGAGAGGTAGCAGCCGTTCAGGGCCTCGCCGCCGATCTCCCACAGCTTGGGGGAATCCCAGCCGTCGCCGCCCAGGAGGGGGACCGTCGAGGGAATGCCGAGCTCGCGGGCCTGCCGGGCGATCGTGCCGACCTCCGTGTAGTAGCCGGGGACGTAGATCGCGTCGGGATTGATCGCCTTGATCTGGGTCAACTGGGCGCGGAAGTCCGAGTCGCCCTGGCTGTAAGACTGCTCGGAGACGATTTGGCCGCCGAGCTGCTTGAACTGCTCGCGGAAGAAAGTCTGCAGTCCCACGGAGTAGTCGCTGCGCACGTCCACGAGGATCGCGACCCGCTTCGCCTTCAGCGTGTTCGCCGCGAACTTCGCCATGACGGAGCCCTGGAAGGGATCGATGAAACAGACGCGGAAGATGTAGTTCCCCACCTGCGTGACGCGGGGATTGGTCGAGGAGGGAGAGACCATCGGGATGTGGTTGGCCTGGCAGATCGGGGCCGCCGCGAGCGAATGGGAGGAGGCGACCTGGCCGAGGATCGCGACGACGTGGTCCTGGTTGATGAGCTTGGTGACGACCGTGCCGGCCTCCTCCGGCTTGGACTGGTCGTCCTCGACGAGGAGCTTGACCTTCTTGCCGAGGATGCCGCCGGCGCCGTTGATCTCGTCGAAGGCCATCGTCGAGCCGTTCTTCGTCGAGATTCCGAACGTCGCGATGCCGCCCGTGAGCGACCCGTATTCCCCGATGAGGATCTCGTTGGTGGTCCGACCCTTGCCGCAACCCAGAGCCGGCAGGACCAGGGCCGCCGCCGCGACCCAGGCCAGTGAGCGCCATCGCATCGTGAAGCCTCCTCGCGCCATGGTTTCCGAAACGGGGTATTGTTTCGCAGAGCCCGAAGCAAAGTCAAAACATCTGTTCTTCCAATGATTTCGGATAGAATAGGGACTCCCGCGGCCCTCCGGGGGGAGACGAGCGATTAGCGAAACGACTTCAGCAATTCAGACCCCAGACTCCAGAATCGAGACAGCTTCGGAGACAGCGCCGCGCATCCGCCCGCGCAGCGAGCACCCGATTTCGCGCCGGCAGATCGACCCGGACGCCCTGAAGGTCCTCTACCGGATCTCGGGAGCCGGCTACAAGGCCTACCTGGTCGGAGGCAGCGTGCGCGACCTGCTCCTCGCGCGCAAACCCAAGGACTTCGACATCGGGACCGACGCCCACCCGCAGGCGTTGAAGCGTCTCTTCCGCAACTGCCGACTGATCGGGCGGCGGTTCCGGCTCGCCCACATGCTGTTCGCCGAGGGAAAAGTCATCGAGGTGGCGACGTTCCGCCGGCGGCCCGAGCCGCTCGATCCGAACGCCCCGGAGCTGCTCATGACCTCCGACAACGTGTTCGGCACGGCCCGCGAGGACGCCCTGCGGCGGGACTTCACGATCAACGGGCTCTTCTACAACGTCGCCGACTTCTCCATCATCGACTACGTGGGCGGCCTGGAAGACCTCGAAGCGGGACTCGTCCGCACGATCGGCGACCCGGAAATCCGTTTCCGGGAGGACCCGGTCCGCATGATGCGGGCGGTGGAATTCGCGAGCCGCCTCGGTTTCGCGATCACGCCGGACGCCTACGAGGCGATCCTGAATCACCGCCGGGAGATCGCCAAGTCCGCGCCCCCCCGGGTCACCGAGGAGCTCTCCCAGTCGCTCAAGGGCGGCCACGCCCTGACCACGTTCCTCCTGATGCGCGAGGTCGGGCTCCTGGACATCCTTCTTCCCGAGCTGGCCGAGGTCCTCCGGGAGAACGATCCCGAGCACACCCACGGCACCGGCCACCTCTTCTGGGGTCTCCTCGACGTCCTCGACGCCGAGCGGCGGCGCGGACGCGCCTACGAGGACGCGGTCCTCTTCGCCCTCTTCTTCCTGCCCATCGTGCGGGCCCGGGTCCGCGCGGCCGCCCCCGACGGCGAGCCGTCGCCGGCTCTCCTCTCGACGCTGCTCGAAGACATCGTCACGCCGATCGCGATCCGCATGTCGCTCCCGCACGCCGTCTCCCACCGCATCAAGCAGGCGCTCGCAATCGTTGGAAAGCTCTCGCACCGCCCCGATTCGCGCCTCGCCACGCCCCGCCTGGCAATGCGGGAAGCGTTCCCGACCGCTCTGGAGCTCTTCGGGCTGCGCGCGATGGCGACGGGACGGGGCGAGGAACTCGTGCGCGAATGGCGCGCCCTCGCCGCGCGGGTGGAGAAGACCCGGCAGGCCCATGCCGCCGCCGCCGGCGAAACGGTCCCGGCGAACCCGCAGCGGCGGCGCCGCCGGCGTGGCGGACGGGGACGGCGACCCCCGGGGGCCATCTAGTGTCCAGCGTCCGCGGGACCTTAGACCTTTGACCTTAGACTTTAGACCGCTCCCCGGCGATTCCGCCCCGGCGAACATTTCAGCAATGACTGCGTTTAGGGGGATGAGGACATATTGAACGGCACCGATGAAAAAGCCCTCGTCGAGCGGTGCCGCCGGGGCGAAGACGAGGCCTGGAGAGAGCTGGTGGACTGTTTCGGCCAGAAGATCTACTCGGTGGCTTACCACTTCACGTTGAAGCGCGAAGACGCCGAGGAGCTGGCCCAGGAGATCTTCCTCAAGATCTTCGAGAACCTCCACCGCTACGACGGCGGCTTTCCGCTCGTGGCCTGGATCGTGGCGCTCTCGCGCAACCTCTGCATCGACCGGTACCGCCGCCGCAAGCGCGAAAAGTCCTTCCGCTTCGTCTCCGACGACGCGGTCGCGCCGCTGCTCAAGTCGCAGGACGACCCGGCGGCCGAGGCGTTGAAGAAGGAGCGGACGAAGCTCCTGTTTTCCGCGCTGGCCGAGATCCCGGAAGACCTCGCCGAGATCCTGGTCCTGCGCGACCTGGACGGCCTGGCCTACGAGGAGATCGGAAAGGCCCTGGAGCTTCCGGATGGAACGGTCAAGTCGCGCCTGTTCCGTGCCCGCACCGAGGTCGCCCGGAAAATCCGGGAGCGCCACGAGGGCCGGTCCGGCGGAACCCTGGCGTCGCTCGCGGTCGCGGCGGGAGCCTTCGTATGAGCTGCGCGGAGCTGGAGCGGCTCTTCCTGTCCGGCGGCACCGGTGCCCAGATGGCGGCGCACCGGGCCGCCTGCGGGTCCTGCGCGCGCCTCGGGATGGACCTCGATCGGGTCGAGGCCGCCGTCGCGGACCTGGGCCCCGCGCCCCTGAGTCCGGCGCTTCGCGAAACATTGCTGTCCATCCCGGTGCGGACCGTGTCCTGCGAAGGCGCGGACTCGCTGATCGCGGCCGCCCTCGACGACGCCCTGTCGCCCGCGGACGTCGCCCGCCTCGAGTTTCATCGCTCGCGCTGCGAAGCGTGCTCCGAATCCTCGCGAACCCTCTCGGAACTTCGCGATCTCGCCCGCCCGGAGCCGGCCCCCTGGCTGCCCGGCCGCATCGTCGCGAACCGGCCCCGGAGCCGGCAGCGCCGCGGATGGAGAGCCGTCGCGACACCGAAGGTCGCGATCGCGCTGGCCTACGCCGCGGCGGTCGTCGTGATGCTGGCCGGCTTCAATCCGGCGGACCTGGCGCGCAAGGCGGGAGTCGGCCGCATCGAGGAGACCGCCCGGGCGTCGGTCCAGGTGGCCGGCAACTCGGTGGCGGACCGCCTCGGCGCGTTCGAGGAGAACGCCCTGCGCACGCTCGCGGTGTGGAAAGGGCGCGTCACCGGCTACGGGCGCGCCGCGATCTCGACCGCCATCGCCCTCGTCATGAAATCGGAACCCCAGCCCCCGCCGAACCGCCCGCGCAGCGGGGAGGACAAGGGCGTCTTGCAGAAGAACGAAGTCGAAATCGAAATCCCGACATGGCGCGCGTAAGAGCCGCCTCAGAGGAGTAAATGAGCATGGATCCCAACACGCCGGCGACTCCGCCCTCACCGCAGGCACCCCCGCCGCCGCCCCCGCCACCTCCGATCGCGCCGGTGGCCCCCGTGACGCCCGTCTTCGTCGAGAGGAAATCTCCCGGACTCGCCGGCTTCCTGTCCATGTTCCCCGGGCTCGGCCACCTGTACCTGGGGCTCTACCAGCGCGCGTTCGCCTTCGCCGGCGCCTTCTGCCTGCTCATCTTCTTCAATTCGCACGGCCGCATGGCGGTCCTCTCCGGTCCCGCGACCGCGTTCCTCTGGTTCTTCGCGATCATCGACGCCGTGCGGCAGGCCAAGGCGATCAACCGGGGCTACGTCTCCGAGAGCGGCTTCGCGGCGGAGACCCAGCTGCGCAGGGCCTCGGAAGGAACCGGCTCGCTGACGTGGGGCGTGATCCTGGTGGGCCTCGGGGCCCTCTGGCTGATAGACCGCTACGTGGACATCGACTGGACCTTCATGGAGACCTGGGGAGGACCGACCGCTCTCATCCTGCTCGGCCTCGTCCTGGTCATCTCCCACGTGCGCCGCAAGCGCACCGAGCACGCGGCCGGCGTGGGGATGCCGCCGAGAAGCAACTAGGCCGGTATTCGGTGTTCGGTGCTCGGGTAAGCCCCACCGAACACCGAATCCCGACAACCGAATACCCGAAAACCCGAATCACCGGCGCTTGAAATACTTCTCCAGATCTTCCTCGGTCATGGACAGCACCACAGGTCTGCCGTGCGGGCACGTGAACCGGTCGTTGGCCTTGACCCAGTCGGAGAGCAGGTGCCGGATCTCCTCCGGCGCCAGGTGGTAGCGGATCGTCACGGCGCTTCGGCACGCGAGCCTCGCCACGAGCCGGTCGCGCCGCTCGGCGGCGTCGCCGGGGCCCGGCTGCGCCAGGGCGGCGAGCGCCTCGCGCAGGGTGTCTCCGGGATCGCGGTTGGTGGTCTCGGCCGGGAGCGCCGCGATCGCGTAGGAATTTCCCGACATCGGCTCGATCTCGAAACCAGCCGCGGAGAGGTCCTCGAAGGCCGAGGCCAGCGTCTCCGCTTCCTCCGGAGTGGCCTCGAAGAGGGCGCGCATCAGGAGCCGCTGCGAGAGGACGCGCCCGGAAGCGATGCGGTCCCGCAGCCGCTCGTACAGGATCCTCTCGTGGGCCGCGTGCTGGTCGATCACGAGGAGCCCCTCCGGGCCCGAAGCGAGGATGTAGGACTCGCGGTGCTGCCCGATCGCCACGATCTCGGGGGGCTTCTTTTCGGCGGGGGCCGCCGGGGGCGCGGGAGTGATCGGGGGCGCAGGAAAAGGGGTGTGCCGCGAAGCGGGCGGCGTCCGGTCCCCGCCGTAGGAATCCGCCGGCTCGGCGACGGAGGGGGGGGGTCCCGCGTTGGAGACCGGCCGCAGCCGGCGCTCCTCCTTGCCCGAGATCAACGCCGAGGTGAGCGCGTGGTAGACGAGCCGGTAGGCCGTTCCCGCGTCGGCGAAGCGGACCTGCGTCTTGGCCGGGGAGACGTTGACGTCCACGTCGCCGCCCGCCGCGGCCAGGAAGAGAAACACCGCCGGATGGCGGTCGGTGCGGATCGCGTCGCGCGAGGCCTGGCCGACGGCCCGGGTCAGGGCGCGGTCCTCGATCGGGCGGCCGTTGACGAAGAGATACTGGAACCGGCGGCTCGCGAACGTGACGGAGCCGCGCGTCACGAAACCGGTCAGCCGCAGAGGTCCCGAGCGCGCCTCGAACTCCTCGAGCTCTCCCAGGGTCTCGCGCCCGAAGACCTGGAGGACGCGCGCGGCGCGGTCCACGGCGGAGGGCGCGTCCAGGGTCTCGCGCCCGTTGGAGCGCAGGGAAAAAGCGACCGAAGGATTGGCCAGGGCGGCGCGCGTGACGGCCGCCGCGGCGGCCCGGGCCTCGGACTCGGGCTTCGCGAGGAATTTCCGCCGGGCCGGGGTGTGGGCGAAGAGGCCCTCGACGAGCACGTCGGTCCCCCTGGGCCGGCCGGCCGGTTCCTGCGCGACCTTTCCGCCGTATTCGATTGACAGCCGGATCGCCTCCGGCGAAGAGCCGTCGGACGTCGTCAGGGTGAGCTTCGACACGGACGCGATCGAGGGGAGCGCCTCGCCGCGGAAGCCGTAGCTGCGGATCTCCGACAGGTCTTCGTCGGAGGAGATCTTGGACGTCGCGTGGCGCTCGAGCGAGAGCCGAGCGTCCTCCGGCGACATCCCGCAGCCGTCGTCGCGCACGAGAATGCGCTCGATGCCTCCGGCCCCGAGATCCACCTCGATGCGGGAGGCGCCGGCATCCAGGGCGTTCTCGATCAGCTCCTTGACGACGGAGGCCGGCCGCTCCACCACCTCGCCCGCGGCGATCCGGTCGATGACCTCGCTCGAGAGGCGGTGGATCTTCGGCATTGTGCGTCCCTGGCCCTGGTCCCCGGTCCCTAGTCTAAGACCGGAAATCAGGGACCCCCGTAGACGGCCTTGCCGCCGACCACGGTCATGACGACCGTCGTCTTCTCGATTCGTTCCGGCGCAATGGAGAGGAGGTCCGCGGAGAGGACCACGAAGTCGGCAAGCCTGCCGGCGGAGAGAATTCCCTTCTCGTTTTCCTCGAAGGCGGCGTAGGCGGCGGACGAAGTGTAGGCGCGCAGGGCCTCCACGACCGTGATCTTCTGCTCGGGAAACCAGCCTCCCGGGTTCTTCCCGTCGATCGTGCGGCGCGTCACCGCGGCGTCGATGCCCGAGAGCGGCGAGAGGGGAGCGACGTCCCAGTCGGAGCCGAAGGCGAGCCGCGAGCCGGCGTCCGAGAGCGACCGGAAGGCGTAGGTCGTCCTGCAGCGCTCGCGGCCGATCCGCTTTTCGGCCCAGCGGCCGTCGTCGATCGCGTGATAGGGCTCGACCGAGGCGACGACGCCGAGCTTCCCGAATCGGGGGATGTCGGAGGCGCGCAGGTGCTGGGCGTGCTCGATTCGGAACCGCCGGTCCTTCGCGCCGTTTCTCTTCGCGACCCTCTCGTACAGATCCAGGATCTCGGCGTTGGCGCGGTCCCCGATCGCGTGGATCTCGACCTGGAGGCCGGCCCGGTCGGCGGCGGCGACGCGCTCTTCCATCCTCGAGAGCGGGATCGCCTCCGCCGCGAAGACGCCGGAGGACTTCGGATCGTCCGCGTACGGCTCGAAGAAAAGGGCGGTCCCGGATCCCAGCGAACCGTCGGCGTACCCCTTGACGCCGCCGACGCGCAGCCACTCGTCGTTCTTCATCGCGGCGCGCCGGTCGCGCGCCTTCTCCCACTCGGAGAGCGACGGGCGGTAGTTGACGCGGACCGTCATCCTCCCGGAGCGCCGCAGCTGCTCCCAGGCGTCGAGGTCCCGCGGATTTCCCGGAAGGTCCTGGACCGAGGTCACGCCCCGCTCCGCGGCGTGTTTCATCGCCGCCGAGAGGGCCGCGACGAGATCCTCGAGGGTCCGGGGCGGCCGCACGGCCCAGATCGCGTCCATCGCCGCGTCCTTCAGGACTCCCGTCGGCTCGCCCGCGGCGTCGCGCACGATGACGCCTCCCGGCGGGTCCGGTGTGTCGCGCGTGATCTTCGCGAGCTTCAACGCGAGGCTGTTGCAGACGACCATGTGGCCGTCCTGCCGCGCGAGGCAGGTCGGACGGTCTCCCGTCGCGGGATCGAGGAGGGCGCGCGTGGGGAGACGAGGCACCGGCCATTGCTGATGGTCCCAGGCGCCGTCGGTGATCCACCGGCCGGCCGGCCGTCCCTTCGCGAACTCCGCCAGCCGCCGCGTGAAATCCGCCTCGTCGCGCGTCTTTCGCAGGTCCACGGCGAGGAGATTCAGTCCGCCCATCGTCATGTGGGCGTGGGAATCGATGAACCCCGGCACGACCCGCTTCCCGCCGGCGTCGATCACCCGCGTGGCCGGCCCGCGCCACCGGGCGATCTCGGCGTCGCTCCCGACCGCGACGATCCGGCCGCCGAGCGCGGCCAGCGCCTGCGCCTCCGGCAGGTCCGCATCGCCCGTCCAGATCTTCGCCGAGAGGAGGACGAGATCGGCGGGCCTCGGCGCGGCGGAGGTCATGGCGAACGCGAGAGCGGCGGCCGCCGCGATCATGCCGTGGAGGAGTCGGCCTCTTTGCCCGACAGCGCCGCCCTCGCGGCCGCCAGGCGCGCGACCGGCACGCGGAACGGCGAGCAGGAGACGTAGTCGAGGCCGGCCCGGTGGAAGAACTCGATCGAACGCGGATCGCCTCCGTGCTCTCCGCAGATGCCGACCTTCAACTTCGGGTTCGTCTGCCGGCCCCGCTCGGTGGCCAGCGCGACGAGCTCTCCCACGCCGGCCTGATCGAGGCTCGCGAACGGATCCTCCGGCAGGATGCCCTTCTCGATGTACGCGGGGAGGAACGAAGCGGCGTCGTCGCGAGAATAGCCGAAGGTCATCTGCGTCAGGTCGTTGGTGCCGAAGGAGAAGAAGTCCGCGTTCCGGGCGATCTCCTTCGCCTGGAGCGCGGCGCGCGGGATCTCGATCATCGTTCCCACCTTGTAGGAGATCGTCCGCCCGGTCTCGCCGGTGACGCGCCGCGCGGTCTCGTCCACGAGAATCCGCAGCCTGTCCAGTTCCGCCTTCGTGCCGATGAGCGGGATCATGACTTCCGGGTTCGGCGCCAGCCCTTCGGCGACGGCCGCGGCCGCGGCCTCGAAGATGGCGCGCACCTGCGTCTCGTAGATCTCCGGGTGGGTGATCCCGAGGCGGCAGCCGCGGTGGCCGAGCATCGGGTTGGCCTCGTGGAGCTGGGCGACCCGCTCGCGGACCTTCTCGACCGGGACCTTCAGGTCCGCGGCCGTCTTCGCGAGCGCCGACTCCTCGTTGGGGAGGAACTCGTGGAGTGGCGGATCGAGCAGCCGAATCGTCACCGGCCGCTCACCCATCTCGCGGAAGATGCCGAGAAAGTCCTCGCGCTGCATCGGGAGGATCCTCTCGAGCGCCGCGCGCCGCAGCTCCGGCGTCTCCGCCAGGATCATCTCGCGGACCGCCAGGATGCGGTGCTCCTCGAAGAACATGTGCTCCGTGCGGCAGAGCCCGATCCCCTGGGCGCCGAAACGCACCGCCACGCGCGCGTCCGTGGGTGTGTCGGCGTTGGTCCGCACGCCCAGGCGCCGGCGGGCGTCCGCCCATTCGAGCAGCCGCGTGAAGGCCTGCGCGAGGCCCGACTTCTCGAGCGCCAGCGTGCCGTCGATGACGACCTGCAGGACTTCGGAAGGCTGGGTCGGCAACTTCCCGAGCAGGACCTCCCCCGTCGTCCCGTCGAGCGAAATGAAATCTCCTTCTCCCGCCTCGAGCTTCCTGGCGTGGATCTTCCCGCGGCCGTAGTCCACCGTGATCTCCCCCGCTCCCACCACGCATGTCTTGCCCATGCCGCGCGCGACAACCGCGGCGTGCGAGGTCATCCCCCCGCGCGTCGTGAGGATTCCTGTAGAGGCATTCATGCCGGCGATGTCTTCGGGGGAGGTCTCGACCCGGACGAGCACGACGGGGTCACCCTTGGCCGCCATCGCGACCGCCTTCTCGGCGGTGAGCGCGATCCGCCCGCAGGCGGCGCCGGGACCGGCGGGAAGTCCCTTCCCGAGGAGACGGCCTCCGTCCACGGCGGACCTCTTGTCCTTGATGGGGAAGATGGGGGCGAGGAGCTGGACGAGCTGCTCCGGCTCGACCCGCAGGACCGCCTCCTCTTCGCTGATCAGTCCCTCGTCCACCATGTCGGCGGCGATGCGGACGGCCGCGAAACCCGTGCGCTTCCCGTTGCGCGTCTGGAGGAGATAGAGCTTCCCCTCCTCGATCGTGAACTCGAGGTCCTGCATGTCGCGGAAGCTCTTCTCCAGGAGATCCCGGACGCGCAGCAGCTCGGCGTGGGCTTGCGGCATCGTCTCCTGGAGCGACCGGCCGGAGCCATTCGCGTTCAACGGCCGCGGCGTCCGGATGCCCGCCACGACGTCCTCTCCCTGGGCGTTGGGGAGGAACTCGCCGTAGAACCTCTTCTCTCCCGTCGAGGGGTCGCGCGTGAAGGCAACGCCGGTGGCCGAGGTCTCGCCCCGGTTGCCGAACACCATCGCCTGAACGTTGACGGCGGTTCCCCAGTCGTTGGGGATGCGGTGCAGGCGCCGGTAGGTCTTGGCCCGCTCGTTGTCCCAGGAGCGGAAGACCGCGCCGATCGCTCCCCAGAGCTGTTCCTGCGGGTCCTCGGGGAAGTCCTTCCCGGTGCGGCGGCGGATGATCTCCTCGAAACGGGCGACGAGCTCGGAGAGGTCCCGCGCCGACAGCTCCGCGTCGGAGGCGACCCCTTTCTGCTTTCGCTTCTCGGTCAGCGCCTCCTCGAAGTCCTCCTTCCCCGTGTCCAGGACGACGTCACCGTACATCTGGAGGAAGCGCCGCCGGCAGTCGAGCGCGAAGCGCTCCCCGGCGGCCGCGGCGAGGCCCTTGACCGTCGCGGAGTTGAGCCCCAGGTTCAGGATCGTGTCCATCATTCCCGGCATCGAGGAGCGCGCTCCCGAGCGCACGGAGACGAGCAGCGGGTTGGCCGGGTCGCCGAACCGCCGGCCCGCGGCGGCCTCCACTTTCGCGAGAGACTCGGCGACCTCGCTCTTCAACCCGTCCGGGCTGACGCCGCGCGAGTATTCCGCGGAAACCGCCGCCTCGATCGTGAAGCCGGGGGGCACCGGGATGCCGAGGTCCGTCATCTCCGCCAGGCCGGAGCCCTTGCCGCCCAGGCGTTCCTTGCCGAGACCGGCGCCCTCGGCCCGGCCGTTCCCGAAGAAAAAGACGCGCTTCATTTTTCCTTCTCCACGACGATCTCCGAAAAATCCGCGATCCGCGAGAATTGTTTCTGAATCGAGGCCAGCAGGGCAAGCCGGTTGCGCCTCAGATCCTCCTCCGGGCAATTGACCAGCACCTCCACGAAGAAGCGGTCGAGGGAGGGGCCGATCGAGGCGATCATCTCCAGGGCCTCCCGGTAGTGCCGCGCGGCCGCGAGGTCCTCGATCACCGCCCGCGCCTGGAGGAAATCGGCGGCCAGCCTCCTCTCCGCGTCCTCGCGGTAGAGGTCGGCCGAGGGAGCGGGCGGATGCTCCTCGCCGAGGATGTTGCGGATGCGCTTGGAGGCGAGGATGAGCGAACGGAAGTCCATCTGCTTTCGCGCCTGGGAGAGGGCGAGCGCCCGGTCCGCGACGTCCGCGAAGTCCCAGACGCCGGCGCCGGCGACGGCCGCGATCTCGTCGTGCGTCTGCCCGCGCCGCTCGAGGAGGTTGCGGAGCCTCTCCGCGAAGAACGCCTCGAGCGCCTCGAGCGCCGCGTCCGCTTCGCCGGCGCCCGCGCCGCCGGGCGAGAGCGCGAGGGCGCGGCCGAGGACCGGCTTCCAGTCAATTCGCCAGCCCTGGCCGAGGATGATCGCGACGGCGCCGTAGGCCGCCCGCCGCAGCCCGTAGGGGTCCCGGGAGCCGGTGGGAACGAGGCCGATCTGAAAGAAGCCGGCCAGCGTGTCGAACCGGTCCGCCAGCGAGACGATGCCCCCGGCGGCCTCGCGCGGCGGATCGCCTCCCGCCGCGGCCGGCCGGTACTGGTCGTAGATCGCCTTCCAGACCGGATCGGGGTACCCCTCGCGGCGGGCATAGATGCCGCCGACGACTCCCTGCAGGTCGGTGAACTCCTTGACCATGCGCGTCGTCAGGTCCGTCTTCGCGAGCCGCGCCGCCAGGCGGACCGTCTCGGCGAGGTCCGGCCGCTCGACGGCGCGCGCGATCACCTCGGAGAGCTCTTCCAGGCGCGCCGCCTTCTGACGGTAGTCGCCGAGGCGGTCCTGGAAGGAGAGCCGCGAGAGCTGCGGCAGCCGCGACTCGAGGGTCTCGCGGACGTCCTCGTCGAAGAAGAAGCGCGCGTCGGCGAGGCGGGCGTTCAAGACCCACTCGTTTCCCCTGGCGATCAGGCCCTTCGGGTCGTCGCGGTTGTCCATGACCGCGACGAAGTAGGGCATCAGGCCGGATTCTCCCCGCACCGGCAGGTACTTCTGGTGCGTGCGCATCGCCGTCGTCGTGACCTCCTCGGGCAGGGCGAGGAACTCCGGAGCGAACGAGCCGCGGACCGCCCCCGGCCATTCCACCAGGTCGGCGAGCGTCGCGGCGAGATCGGCGTCCGCTTCGATCGAGCCTCCGACTTCGGCCGCCAGCCGGCGCGCCGTTTCCAGGATCGCGCGGCGGCGCGCCTGCCCGTCCGGCTCGACCCCCCGCGCGCGCAACTTCTCCAGGTAGTCTTCCGGCCCGGCGACGGAGAACTCTTCGTCGGAGAGGATGCGGTGGCCGCGGGTCGAATCCGCGGCCGCGACTCCGAGGATCTCCGTCGCAACGACCCGGCCGGCGAGAAGAGCGACGAGCCCGCGCACCGGACGGACGAAGGCGCGCTCGCCCGATCCCCAGCGCATCGTCTTGGCGAACGTGAGCAGGGATACGGCCCGCGGGACGATTTCCGCGAGAACTTCCCGGGCCGGGCGTCCGGGCACCGTCCGGCGCGCCGCCGCCGTCGCCCCGCGCGGCGTTTCGACGACGACCAGGCCGGCGGGGTCCACTTTCTGCGCGCGCGCGAAACCCTCTCCCGCGCGCGTCGGCTTTCCCTCGGCGTCGAACGCGACCGCGGCAGGCGGACCCAGGACCTCCGAGACGCGGTCCTCCTGGCGTTCCGGAAGCCCCCACAGGAGCAGGATCAGGCGCCGCGGCGTGGCGAGCGACTGGGAGGACTCCGCCGCGAGCCCCGCTTGCGCGAGCTCCTCGGTGACGCGCGTCAGCAGGTCCTGGCGCGCTGACTGAAGCGAAGCCGCCGGGATCTCCTCCGTCCGGATCTCCAGAAGAAAGTCGTGCCGGTTCATGGGGTGACCATCAGAGACGCGTCCCAGGTTTCAAGTTTCAAGAGGTCCGGGAGCTTCCTGAAACCTGGAACGTGGAACCTGAAACCTCGCGGTTCCCGGCCGGTCCCTCGCGGGCCGCCAGGTACGCGCGGGCGCAGGAACAGGCGAGGTCGCGCACGCGCCGGATGAATCCCACGCGGTCCGTCGCCGACACGGCCCCGCGGGCATCGAGCAGATTGAACGCGTGCGAGCAGGAGAGCGCCGCCTCGTAGGCGGCCAGGACGCAGCCAGCCTCCAGGGCTCGCCCGGCCTCCCGCTCGTAGCGGTCGAAGAGCAGCCCCTGGAGCTCCACGTCCGCGACCTCGAAGCCGTACCGCGACAGCTCGACCTCCTCGGCCCGGCGGACTTCCCCGTAGGAGACGGTTTCGTTCCACATCACGTCGTAGATGGAATTCACCTTCGAGAGGAACATCGCGATCCTCTCGAGTCCGTACGTGATCTCGGCGGTGATCGGGGACAGGTCGATGCCCCCGGCCTGCTGGAAGTAGGTGAACTGCGTGATCTCCATGCCGTCCATCACGACCTGCCACCCGACACCCCAGGCGCCGAGAGTCGGCGCCTCCCAGTTGTCCTCTTCGAATCGGATGTCGTGCTCGGCCAGGACGACCCCGAGCCGCTCGAGACTGCGCAGATAGGTCCGCTGGACGTCCTCGGGGGAAGGCTTCAGGACGACCTGGAGTTGCAGGTGCTTGCCCAGGCGGAAGGGGTTCTCGCCGTAGCGGCCGTCGGCCGGGCGCCGCGAGGGTTGAACGTAGGCGCAGCTCCAGGGATCCGGCCCCAGCACCTTCAGGAACGTCGCCGGGTGCATCGTCCCGGCGCCCATGGGCATGTCGTAGGGCTGCTGGATCAGGCACCCTTCCTCCTCCCAGAAGGCGGTGAGAGCGGCGATGGCCCGTTGAAGCGTCAGCATGGAATCGGGAAGTCTAGCTTATCCATTGCCGAGCACCTCCTCGAGCACCCTCTGCGACTTCAGCTCGTGCCCGAGGAAGTGGCGGCGCGCGAGTCCCGCCACCGCGGAGATCTCCGGGGTTCCCCTGTGCGGCTTCGCCGCGTCGAACGGGGAGGAGAGGAACGCGCGCAGGGTCTCCGCGGCGCCCGGAGAGACGCGCACGGCCTCGCCCGCGCGGCAATCGGGGCAGACGAAACCGGGCCGGCGGCCGTCGAAGAGGAGAGGGAGCTTCGGATCGAGAGGCCGTTCGCATCCGGCGCACACCGCCGTTGCCGGGAAGAGACCGGAGAGCTTCAGGATCCAGACGTCAAAGTAGGCGCGCACCGCCGCCGGCGCGCCGCCGGCGAACAGGGCGTCCAGAACGTGACGCGCGAGACGGTAGAACGGCTCGGCCGGATCGGAGTCGGAGACGAAGGTCTGCAGGCTCTCCGCCAGGGCCGAGAGGAGGAGCGCGCGGTCGAGGTCCTTCGAGAGAGAGAAGGAAGGACGGATGGCGTCGAGGGAATCGATCGAGACGAGCTCGCGCCCCTCCCTCTCGAAATAGGCGATGCGGCCCTCGGTCATCGGCTCGAGCAGTCCCGCGAACTGGCTGCGGGCACCGCGCGCGCCGCGCGCCACTCCCCGCTTCTTCCCGGTGTCCCGCGTCAGAAATGAGACGATGCGGTCCTTCTCCCGCAACGGATGCGTCCCCAGGATGAAGGCGTCCGAGACGCGGTGGCGCATGATGCTTGATTATGATGACCGGGAAACTCGGTGCCCGGTACGCAGTGCCCGGTGGCCGGTTCCCCCGAGCCCCGAACACCGGGCATAGAACACCGGATTTTTACTAAATAAATAAGGATCTTGGCTAGAAACTCCTTAAATAAGTCGGAAGAGACCCTCGACAAGGGGGTGCTCACCCTCGGCTGGGTGTCGTTTCTGAACGACACCGCGTCGGAGATGATCTACCCGCTCCTGCCCGACTTCATCACCCGGGTCCTCGGAGCCGGCCCGGCGGCACTGGGCCTCATCGAAGGGGTCGCCGAGGCCACGGCATCCCTGGCGAAGGCGGCGGCGGGCTGGTGGTCGGACAGGGTCCGGCGGCGAAAGCCGTTCGTCGTCCTCGGCTATTCGATCGCCGCGGCCGCGCGGCCGCTGACCGGCCTCGCCGTTTCGTGGGCGCAGGTCCTCGCGATCCGTTTCTCCGACCGGCTCGGCAAGGGACTGCGGACTCCTCCCCGCGACGCGCTGCTCGCGGACCTCGCTCCCGCCGGCGGCCGCGGCCGCGCCTTCGGCATTCAGCGCGCCATGGACAACGCCGGCGCTCTGGTCGGCCCGACCCTGGCGGCGCTCCTGCTGCGATTCTGGATCGCGGAGGAGCGAACCCTCTTCTTTCTCGCCCTCGTGCCGGGCCTCGTCGCGGTCGCCCTTCTCCTGACGCGCATTCCGGAGAAGAAGCGGGAGGCGCCGCCGCGCTCTCGGGCCGCTCCCTCCGGGAGCCTCCCGCCTTCCCTGTGGACCGCCATCGCGATCTTCTCCCTGTTCACGCTGGCCAACTCCACCGACGCCTTTCTGCTGCTGCGCGCCCGCGACTGCGGCATTGCGCTCTGGCAGCTCCCGCTGCTGTGGGCTTTCTTCAACGGCGCCAAGGCGGTCTTCGGAGTCCCGGGCGGAGCCCTCTCGGACCGGATCGGACGGGTCCCGACGATCGCGCTCGGCTGGCTGATCTACGCGCTCGCCTACGCCGGCCTCGCCTTCGCGGCCGCGCCGCTCCACATCTGGGCCCTCTTCGGCTTCTATGCCCTCTTCTTCGCGGCGACCGAGGGGGCCGAGCGCGCGCTCATCGCGGACCTCGCCGGAGAAAGGACGCGCGGCCGCGCATTCGGGGCCTTCCACGCCTGCGTCGGCCTGGCGGCGCTGCCGGCTTCGATCCTGTTCGGTCTCTGGTGGAAACTCTTCGGCGCGCGAACCGCCTTCCTGATCGGGGCCGCCACGGCGCTCGCCGCGACCGGCGCGCTTTTTCTCTTCCGAGGAAGAATCCTCGCGCCCAGGGAGCCGGGCCGGCCATGAGCGCTCCCCTGCTCTCGGTCGTCATTCCGACGAGGAACCGAAGCGCCATCCTGCCCCTGACGCTCCAGGCCCTCGAGGCGCAGACCGGGCTCGATGGCCCCTTCGAGGTCATCGTCGCCGACGACGGCTCGACCGACGGCACACCGGAGCTGCTCGAAGGCGACCATCGCTTCCGCTTCGAGCTGCGGTCCATCCGCCTGAGTCCGGGCGGGCCCGGCCGGGCCCGCAACCGGGCGATCGCCCTCGCGCAGGCCGCGCGCATCCTTCTGCTGGGAGACGACACGCCTCCCCGCGCGGACGCGCTCGCGCGCCACGTCGAGGCGGCGGCGGGTCGCGAGATCGGCGTGCAGGGCCCTATCGAGTGGGAGCCGGGCGCCCCGATCACACCCGTCATGCGCTTCCTCGCTCCGGAGGGACCGCAGTTCTATTTCAAGGGCCTGCGGCACGGCGAGCCGATCCCGTACACCGCGCACTACGCCTCCAACTCCTCCGCTCCCACCCGGTGGTTTCTCGAGGACCCGTTCGACGAGGAGTTCTCGGCGGCCGCGTTCGAGGACACGGAGCTCGCCTACCGATGGACACGCAAGGGCCGCAAGACCATCTACTGCGAGAGCGCCGTCTGCGCGCACCGGCACCACTACGAAGGCATCGAGACGTTCCTCGCGCGGCAGCGCGCGGCGGGGCTGGGCGCGCAGCGGGCCGCCCGGCTCCACCCCGGCCTGGCGGCCAGGGCGATCCTCCAGCCGCTCGCCGTCGGCGTTCTCCACGGAGCCCGGTACGGTCTGCGCCGCCTGTGGGGAACCGCCCGCGACGAAGACCGCTGGGACCTGCTTTGCCGCGCCGCCTTCTTCAGCGGCTTCTTCGCGAGCCCGCGGCGCTGAGAACGAAATGGGGAAATCCTTCTCGAGGGCACTCCTGTTCGGGCGGCGACGGCGGCTGGAGCGGCCCGCGACCGTGGAGGCGTCATGAGGGTCTCGGTCGTCGTCCCGGTCCGCGACGATCCGCATGTCGACGGACTGCTCGCCTCGCTCCAGGCCCAGCGCGACGCGCCTGACTTCGAGGTGCTCGTGGCGATGGATGGATCCCGGCGCGTGCCCCGGGTGCCGGCCGGCCTGACCGCGAGACTCCTGCGGCTGCCGCCGCGAGGGCCGTATCCGGCGCGCAACACGGCCGTCCGCGAAGCGAAGGGCGACGTGGTTCTCTTTACCGACTCCGACTGTCTTTGCCCTCCCGACTGGATCGCGACGGCCGCGCGATTCTTCGAAGACGAGACCCTGCTCGCGGTCCAGGGTGCCTCACGGGCGAGCGAGGAGTCCCGGCTCTCCCGCCTGATTCAACTCGAATACGATCGCTACGTGGCAAGCCACGCGGCCGCCGGCTACCGGCACTTCTGCAATACGCGCAATTTCGCCGTCCGCGCCGCGATCGCGCGAGAGCTCCCCTTGCCGGAAGGCTTCCCGCGCTGCGGGGACGCCGTCTATGGCTGGCTCCTCGAGAGGCGCTCCATCGCGATTCCCTACCGGCCTTCCTGGTGGGTCGCTCATCGCCATCCCAAATCCCGCTGGGACGAGGGGCGGCGGGCCTTCGCGCAGGGAAGGAACGGAGCCCTCTGGTGCCGCGAGCTGGGCCTCGACCTCTTCGGATCGCCTCACGCGGACGATCCGAAACCGACAGGACCCGGCGCGAGGATCCTCTCGCTGACCCGCAGCCGCCCCGCCGCTCGCAGGGGCGCCGGCCTCGCCCTTCTGCCCGCCGCCGCGCTCTTCGCGGCCCTGAGCGCCGTCCTTCCGGGCCGCGCCGGCGCCGCCGCGTTCAGCCGCTTCCGCCGCGCGGCCCACCTCGCCGGGCGGCTCTCGGCCGAGGCGACGACGGGAATCCCTTGACCTCTCCGGAGCCCGACATTTCGGTCGTCTTCGAGACCGAGAACGAGGAGCCGAACCACCGCATCCGCTTGACCGACGTGATGGAGGCGTGGCTCCGCCAGACGGCGCGCGCCCGCGTGGCGGAATGGATCGTCGTTTCGCCTCGGCCGGCCACGCCCGGGGAGAAGGCGCTCCTCGCGAGGGCGCCCGCCCGGTGGATCGAGAAGGCCGGGACCCGTTATTACGGCCTGAAGAACGAGGGCATCCGCCAGGCCCGCGGGCGATTCCTTGCGCTGGCCGATTCCGACGCCGCTCCGGCCGACGACTGGCTCGAGGCCGCGCTGGCGGTTCTGGACGCATCGGATCCGAGCATCGCGCTCTTGACGGGCCGCACCCGGTACCTGCCGGGGCCCTTCTCCCGGGAGCTGGCGATCGCACAGCTGCCGAACCAGGCGGACCGGCCGCACGACACGACCCACTTTCTCGCTCACAACGTTCTCCTGCGAACGGAGATCGTGCGTCCGCTGCTCTTTGCCGGGGACGCGATCCGTCTCGGATCCGATACGCACCTGGCCGGACGGTTGATCGAATCCGGATACCGCCTTCGTTACGATCCGTCTCTTCGCGTCACGCACAACTACTGCCGGCGGTGGAACGAGCTCTACCGGCACTGCGTCGTCATCGGCTACGCGCTCGGACGCTTTCAGGAGCACACTGGCGAACCGCATCCGAACCGTCTCCGGGACTTCGCAGGGAGAGTCCGGGTGCTCCTCGCCCGGTGGCGGGAGTTTCGACGCCCGCTCGGAATTTCTCTCGGCCGCCTGCCTCTTTCGGTCTTCTTCTTTGCCGCCTATTCGACGGCCGTCGCCCACGGCTACGAAATGGCGGTCCGCGGCGACCCGGAGCCCTTCGCCCGGTTCTAGCTCGTTCGCCCGGCGAGTTCGCCGATCGTGGTCTTCGGGCGCCATCGGATATAGGATGATCTTCGTATGGGTCCGGTCTGGAGACTGATCCGAGGCCAGAAAGACAACTGCCACCGCTGCGGCAAGGAGATCCTCGATTTCCCGGCGGTCGGGCGCGTGGTGGACTTCCAGTTTCACGCCGAAGAGAAGTACTGCTGGGAGTGCTACCGCTACGTCCAGCCCTTCGTGGACGACATCGCGCCGGAGTCGCGGGAGCCGTACCAGCGGGTGACCAAACCCGCCATCCCGTGAGCGGGACGGAGTCGTTCCGCGGCTCGGACCTCGCGCCGCTCGCGGAAAAGGTGTTCGCCGGAGAGCGCCTCTGCTTCGAGGACGGCGTCCGGCTCTTCCGCTCGCGGGACCTGCTCGGCCTCGGCCGCCTCGCCAACCGCGTCCGCGAGGGGCGGCACGGCAACCTCGCCTTCTACAACGTGAACCGGTACCTGAACCCCACCAACCTCTGCTGGGTGGACTGCGCTCTCTGCGCCTGGGCCAGGAAGGTCAACGAGCCGGGCGGCTACGAGATGGCGATCGGGGAGTGCGTCGAGGAGGCGGGCAAGGGGTACAGCGAGGCCGTCACGGAGTTCCACATCGTCGGCGGCCTGCACCCGACCTGGCCCTTCGACTACTACACGGGCCTCTTGAAGGCCTTGAAGTCGCGGTTCCCCTCGGTGCACCTCAAGGCCTTCACGATGGTCGAGATCGACTGGATCGCGCGCGTGGGCGGCAAGTCGATTCCGGACACGATCCGCGAGCTGCACAAGGCGGGGATGGACTCGTGCCCGGGCGGCGGCGCGGAGATCTTCGAGAGGCGGGTCCGCGACGTGATCTGCAAGAACAAGATCTCGGGAGAAGAGTGGCTCGCGATCGCGCGCGAGTGCCACCTCCAGGGCGTTCCCACCAACGCCACGATGCTCTACGGCCACGTCGAGACGATCGAGGACCGCGTGGACCACCTGCTGCGCCTGCGCGGGCTGCAGGACGAGACGGGCGGCTTCACGGGCCTGATCCCGCTCGCCTTCCATCCCGAGAACACCCCGCTCGCGCACCTGCCGGCCTCCTCGGGCCAGACCGACCTGCGCGTGATCGCGGTCTCGCGGCTGCTGCTCGACAACGTCGACCACATCAAGGCTTACTGGATCCAGGTCGGCGTGAAGCTCGCCCAGATCGCGCTCTTCTTCGGGGCGGACGACCTCGTCGGGACGGTGGTCGACGAGACGATCACGCATGCCGCGGGCGCCACGACGGCCTCGGGACTCTCCCGCGCGGACTTCGAGCGGATCATCCGGGAGTCGGGCCGCGAGCCGGTCGAACGCGACGCGTCCTACCGCCGCATCGTGCGCGCCGGACCGCGCGCCGAGCCAATCCCGGTTCCGGCGTGATCCGGCAGGGTTTCCCGGTGCTCTTGCTGGCCGCGGCGACAGCCGCGGCTGGGTGCCTGACGCATCAGTACCGGTCGAAGCCGCGGGTCGCGGTCGTGGACGGAGACCCGATCGTCCAGATGAGGCGGCCGGGAGAGTTCCCGGCGGTCATGAAGCCGAGCCTCGTCGCTCCCGGCCTGCACAGCGACGCTCCCGACGGGGATTCCCGCGTCGTCGGCCTGGCGGTCGGCGCCGTCCCGAGGGCGTACCCGATCGGCCTGCTCGACCGCTTCGAAGTGGTCAACGACGTCGTTCCGGATCTTCCCTTCGTCGTCGTCCGCTGCGCCCTGACCGGGGTGACCGCGGTCTTCGACCGGCGCGTCGAGGGGCGGGTCCTCGATTTTCAGAATTCCGGGGCGCTCTGGCGCGACACGCTCGTGCTGCGGGACCGCGCGACGGGGACCTACTGGTCGGCCGCGACCGGGAGAGCCCTGTCCGGCCCGCTCGCCGGACAACGACTGCGCGCGGTTCCGGCCGTGGTCGCCCGCGCCGAAGACTGGCAGCGGACCTACCCGGAGTCGCTGATCATGGACCTCGACGACGACACATCCGTGCCCCTCATGATGCGCCTCTACCGCGCCTCGCGCTGGCAGGGCATCTCGGGCGAGAAGACGGAGGATCAGCGCCACAGGCCGAAGGAGGAGGTCTTCGCGGTCGGAGGGGAGGACGAGGCCCTCGCCTTCACGGCCGGCGAGATCGAGGCCGCGGGACGCGTCGAGACGACGCTCGGCGGAGAGCCGATCTCGATCCGGTGGGACGCGGCGCTCGAGGCGCCCCGCGCGTATGGACGCGGCGGCGACGAGCGGGCGGTCGTTCCCATGTTCTGGTTCGCCGCGGCCCGCCACTACGCGAGGGTCAGGACTCTCGTGGACGTGGCCGGGAAAGGGGGCCGGTGAGCGGGGTGCGGTGTGCGTTGCCCGGGATCGAACGACTCACCGACCCTGATGAAATCGCAAGGTCATCGGACTCTTCAGGGAATCCGCGTCTTCGATCGAGAGCTCCTGGAAGCCCGGCTTCTGAGCCTCGAGACGGTAAGAGGCGCGCCGCCAGTGACCCTGGAAACTGATCGAAAAATTGCCCTGGGCGTCCGAGAGGGTCTCGACGCGCTCGACCGGCGTCTCCTCCTCCGAGCCGCTCGGCGAGACCTCGAGGGTCACGCGGACACCGGCGAGCGGCGATCCGCCCGGGCCGACCGTCCGGCCGGCGATCCGTACTGTCCCCGGCGACCGCTCGCGCAGAGCGAAGATCCCCGCGACGATCAGGACCACCGCCACAGCCGCCGCCGCCAGAGCGACCAGAGCGAGACGCGCCTTCGTCGTCATGGCGCCAACGTAGCAGAGGCGGAGCCGGAGGAGGGCGGGCGGATCCCGGCGGCGCCGTCGGCCTGCGCGGTCGCGGCGTCGAGCGCCGAGGCGATCCGCGCCAGGGCCCTTTCATCGGTCGAGTCGGGAAGGATCGGGAAGGGCTCGCCGTAGGCGACGACGGCCTTCGAGAAGGGGTAGGGCAGCAGGTAGCGGTCCCAGGAGGAGAGGAAGCGCGGCCTGGAGCAGGAGGAGGTGATCGGGAGGATCCACGCGCCCGTCAGGCGGGCGAGCTGGACGACTCCCGGGGCAACGACGCGGGGAGGACCCTTCGGGCCGTCCACCGTCAGGGCGGCATGGCGGCCGGAACGGACGAGGCGCACGAGCTCGCGCAGGGCCTGGCTGCCTCCCCGGGTCGTCGATCCCCTCACGACGACGTAGCCGTTCTTCTCGAGCCAGCGGGCGATCCACTCGCCGTCCTTCGATTGCGACGCCATCGTCGCGATCCCCTGGCCGCGGTGCGCCTGGATGGAGAGGAACATCCGGCCGTGCCAGAGAGCGAAGAGGATCGGCACGCCCCGCGCCTTCAAGCCCAGGTAGTGCTCGAAGTGCAGCCGCTCGACCCGGATCGTCGCGCGGTGGAGGACGATCAGGCCGCCCAGGAGGCGGGAGAGGATCATTGGACTCGTAAGCCGCGAACCGCAGGACGTGAGTCGGAGCTCCGAGAGCGATATACGGGTGTCACGTCTTACGTCTTGCGTTTTACTTTCAACGCGCCGGCGCGGTGGCGGCGGCATAGCGGGTGGCGACCTTCTCGAAGACGCGGGGGATGACGCCGGGGACCGTCTTGACCCCTTTCGTGAAAACGGCGAGGACGATGTCGCTCCCGCCGGGGAGGACAGCGCGGGCCACCAGGTGATGGACGTCGTAGGCGTCTCCGGACTTCGACCAGAAGCGCGTGCCCGGCGGGAGCCTCTGCCCCGCGAGGCGCGCGTCCTCGAGCTCGAGGTCGTCGAAGGGCCCGGCGGGAGTCACGTCGCGCGAAAGGAGCGCCAGCATCTCCCGCGTCCCGGCCGGGCCGGCGATCTCGCCCCGCGTGATCTCCTGGAAGAGCCGGGCGGCCAGGTCGGCCGTCATCCGGTTCCGGTTCTTCCCGCCGTCACGGAAGACCTGCTCGCGTCCGTACGCGTCTTCGCAGAACGTCTTCTGGCTGGCGTTGAACTCCCGGTATCCCCGCGCCGCGAAGAAGCGGTTCACGGCGTTGCGCTGCTCCTTCCATTTCTCCCAGTCGCGGCCCGTCATCTCCGGCCCGGACGTCGTACCGGTGATCGAGTCCACGACGAAGCCGGTCGCGTCGTTGGAGGAGACGGTGATCATGTCCTTGACGGCGCGCACGAGCTCCGGCGTGTCTTTCAGCTTTCCGGCCTGCTTCTCTGCCTCGTAGTAGGCGAGAAAGAAGATCTTGACGACCGACGCCGGATAGTAGGAGGCCTCGCCCCGAAAGGACCCCGACTCGGTCCCGGCCCCCGAGAGCTCGAGGAGGGAGATCGAGAGGCCGTCCTCCGTCAGGCCGTTCGGAGCGAATTCCGCGACGACGTCTCTGGCGACGCCGGAGAGGAAGGCGCCGAGTTCGGGAGAGGCGGCGGGAAGCGGTAAGGCTGCTGCGAGGAGGAGAAGAAGAAAGGCCGCGAGCCTCTTCAGGGGTGCGCTCCCCCGGAGTCGGGAACCAACCGCGAAACCGGCGCCGGCCCCGGGGACCCTTCCGCGGCGAGCGAAGCCGTCCGCCGGCGCGCCAGGGCGATGCGGAAGATGAGCCCGCCGACCAGCAGGAAAGGCGCCACGACCATCAGCAGGATCGAGTAGTAGAACCCCGAGGAGAGCGAGGCCGTGCCCCCGGGATAGTCCGTGTCGGCCTTGGCGTCCTTGCAGAGCGGGCACGCCGAGACGAGGGAGGGCAGCAGCACGGCAACCAGGAGGAGGACCAGCGCGACGCGAACAGCGAGCCGCATGATGGCCGGATCTTACCGGAGTGCGGCGGGAGGGTAAAGCCGGTAGAGCATGACGTACACGACGACGCCCGTCACCGAAACGTAGAGCCAGATCGGATACGTCCAGCGCGCGATCCGGCGGTGCTTCTCATCCCGGCGCTTCAGGCCCAGGAAGAGAGTCCGCAGGGCCAGCGGCAGGACCACCGCCGCGAGCAGCGTATGCGAGATCAGGATCGTGTAGTAGATCGCCCGGACCGCTCCCTCCCCGGTGAAGTGCACCGATCCGACCTTCGCGTGGTAGGTCAGGTACGAGGCGAGGAAGACCGACGACGTCACGGCCGCCGCGACCATCAGCCGCCGGTGCCTCTCGATCTCGAACCGCTTGATGGCTCTGTGAGCGACCACGAGCAGGATGCCGCTCGCGGCGTTCAGGCAGGCGTTGACGGTGGCGAGGTCGCTCCAGTGGAGGGTCACTCGGCGCGGGACCCCCGCCTCCCGCCTTCCGCCTCCCGCCTCCCGGCTCCCGTCAAATCAGGTAGATGATCGTGAACAGCACGATCCACACGAGGTCGACGAAGTGCCAGTAGAGGCCGAGCGTCTCGATCCCCTGGTGGCGCGCCTGCGTGTACTTGCCGAGAAACGCCTTGCCGGTGACGAAGGCCATGCAGACGACGCCGCAGAAGACGTGGAAGCCGTGGAATCCCGTCGTCGTGAAGAAGACGGAGCCGAAGAGGGACACGTGCGGGTTGAAACCCTCGTGCAGGAGCTTCCAGTACTCGACCCCCTGGATGGAGAGGAAGGTGGCGCCGAAGAGGAGCGTCAGGCAGAGGAAGAGCTTCATCCTCCGCGCATCGCCGCGGCTGATGGCCGCCAGGGCCTGGACCATCGTCACGGAGGAGCAGATCAGGATGAACGTGTTCATCGCCGTCAGCGGGATGTTCAGGACCGAGGCGGGTGGCGGCCAGAGCGGCGTGGCGAACCGCAGCACGATGTAGGAACCGATCAGGCCGGTGAAGAACATCACCTCGGAGCAGAGGAAGACCCACATCCCTATCTTGTCGTGGGGAATCCCCGTCGTCGTGTACTCCTCTTCCTCGAGCCCGTGTGCCGCGCCGTGCGCGAGAGCGATTGCCTCCATCGTTCCTTCCTCCGGAGCCGTAAGACGTCAAGCGTGAGACGTCAAACGCGGCGCTCTGTTTGGTTTCACGTCCTCACGTTTCACGTCTTACGTCTTGCTACTAGGGTCTCGGCAGCCAGTGCTCCGCCATTCCCACCGACACCAGGATCACGCCGAGGATGAGGGTCGAGCCCACGATGATGCCGAGCGACTTGCGCTCGAACTTCAGGTGCATGAAGTAGAGAGCCACGAGCGTGGCCTTGATCGCCGCGAACCCCACGAGCCCCAGGATGAGGAGGACCTTCTCCGTGTGCGGGAGAAGCGACGAGTAGGCGACCTCGACGGCCGTGAAGGCCGCCAGCCACCAGAAGATGGCCATGTAGTTGGGGGTCTTGTGCTCGGTGGACGTCATCGCTTTTTCCTTCGACCTCCCTAGTGCGGAGCGCGCGAGAGGATGAACAGGATCGATCCGAAGAAGAGTCCCGCCATGATCAGGACGAGCAGCAGCAGCAGCCTCCGGTTCTCGAGTCGCCCCATCGTTGCCCTCACCGATTGAACACCATGAGCCCCAGGAGCACCGGCAGGTAGAGGACCGAGATCAGGAAGAGCGCCCTCGCCGCCGGAACCGACCGGGTCCACGCGAAGCGCGACGAAGCGCCGAAGAACAGGAGCCCGAGCGCGAGCGCGCTCCAGAGATACCCCGCTCCGGCCGCCGCGGCGGCGCCCGCGACCAGCGTGACCGGGATCAACGCCGCGGAATAGAGCATCATCTGGCGCCCGGTCGAGCGGCCGTCGCGGTCGAGCACGGTCAGCATGGGGAAGCCCGCCCGCGCGTAGTCCTCACGGTAGATCCAGCCGATCGCGAGGAAATGCGGGAGCTGCCAGAGGAAGAGGACCGCGAAGAGCGCCCAGGCGCCCGGGCCGAGCGTGCCGCGGGCCGCGACCCATCCCATCATCGGGGGAATCGCGCCGGGAACGGCGCCCACGACGGTGCAGAGGGAGGTCAGCCGCTTCAAGGGCGTGTAGAGCAGAACGTAACTGGCGAGAGCGGCGGCCCCGAGCGCGGGCGTCAACGCGTTGATCGTGGCGAGGAGGACGATGCCCGATCCCGAGAGCGCCAGGCCGAAGACCAGCGCCTCGCCGGGAGTGAGGCGGCCGGCCGGCAAGGGACGGTGGCGCGTGCGCTCCATCCGGGCGTCGAGCCCGCGCTCGGCGTGCTGATTCAGGGCCGATGCCCCCCCCGCGACCATCGCCGTGCCGAGAAGAAGAGCGGCGAAGGCGGCCGGATCGAATCCGCGGGAGCCGACCGCGTATCCCACCGCCGCCGTGATCACGACGAGCGTCGTGATCCGCGGCTTGGTCAGCTCCAGGAAATCGCCGACACGCGTCGGGACTGCGGCGAGGACGGTCGCATCCGCTCTCACGCGATCGCCCTCCGCGAGAGACTCGCGGCGCCCGTCCGGGCCTCCTCGGCCTTCCCCTTCTTCGAAGCGGCGAGCGTGAACGCGAGGGTCGTGCCGAGCAGCAGCGCGCCGGTCGCCACGTGCGCCGTCGTCACGGCGACGGCCTTGCGGGAGAGGACCGTGAAAGCTCCCAGCGCGATCTGCGCGGCGACGAGGCCGGCGAGCAGCAGGGCGGTCTTCTCGAGCCCTGGCCGGCGGGATCGGAACGCCTGGACCACGCACCCGGCGACGCAACACGCAACCGCGAGCGCTCCCAGCCGGTGCGTGAAATGGATCGCGACCGGAAACGAGGTGATCGGCGGAACGACGCGCCCGAGCGCGAGCGGAAAATCGGGGATCGCGAGCCCGGCCTTCGTGTGCCGCATGACCGCGCCCGCGAGGAGCTGGAGGAAGATTGCGGCGACGGTGACGGCGCCCATCCGGACCGCGGGGTCCCTTCCCGCGTCCGCCGCTCCGCGCCAGGAGGGCGAGGTCACGACAGCGACCGTCACGATCAGGCAGAAGAAGGTCTGCGCCAGGCACGCGTGGGCCACCGAAACGGCCGTGGGAAGGAGAAAGAGGACCGTCAGGCCTCCGAGGACGCCCTGCGCGACGACCGCGCCGAGGGCCGCGTAGCCCAGGCGGCGGACCCACGCGCGCGGCTCCCGGCGGAAGAGCCACACGGCGAGGATGATGGTCAGGATCCCGACGGCCGTCGCCACCATGCGATGGCCGTGCTCATAGAAGACGCCCCCGACCATCGGCGGCATGAGACGCCCGTAGGAGAGAGGCCAATCCGGGACCGACAGGCCCGACTCCGTCGATGTGACCAGCCCTCCCGCAAAGATCAGGAAGAGCGTCGCCGCGGCCGTCGCGACCGCGAACCGATGGAGACCGACTCTTGCTCCCTCTCCCTGCGGGAGAGGGGCGGGGTGAGGGGCAGCTCCACCCTCCCTCCTCGAGAGAGTGTCCCGCCCGGGCGACCTAGCCATGCGCCGTCATTCCCTTCACGCCGGAAGGAGGCTCGTTCTGCGGCCAGTGGTCGTCGGCGCGCTCGGGGACGCTGTACTCGTAGGGTCCGCGGTAGACCGTGGGGACCTGGCCGACGAAGTTCTCGTGCGGGGGGGGCGACGCGGTCTGCCACTCGAGCGTGTTCGCGCGCCACGGGTTGGGCCCGGCGAGCTTGCCGCGGCGCATCGAGAGGAAGAAGTTCAGCACGAGGATGATCTGCGCCGCGCCGAGCACGAAGAGCGACACGGTCATGAACTGGTTCAGCGGCTGCAGGCCCTTCAGGTGCGTGTACTGGGAGTAATCGTAGATGCGCCGCTGCATCCCGCGCATCCCCAGGAAGTGCATCGGGAAGAAGACGCAGTTGAAGGTGACGAACGTGATCGCCCAGTGCACCTTCCCCCACGTCTCGCTCATCATCCGTCCGAACATTTTCGGGTACCAGAAGTAGAGCCCGGCGAACGCCCCGAAGAGCGAGCCGCCGAAGAGGACGTAGTGGATGTGGCCGACGATGAAGTAGGTGTCGTGGATGAAGATGTCCACCGGCGTCGAGGCCATGAAGATCCCGGAGAGCCCGCCGATGACGAACATGGCGACGAAGGAGACCGCGTTCAGCATCGGCGTCGTGAAGTGGATGTTGCCGCCCCACAGCGTCCCCAGCCAGTTGAACGTCTTGATCGCGGAGGGGACCGCGATCACCATCGTCGAGATCATGAACGTCGTGCCGAGGAGGGGGTTCATGCCGCTCTGGAACATGTGGTGGCCCCAGACGATGAACCCGAGCCCCGCGATCCCCATGATCGAGTAGACCATCGCGCGGTATCCGAAGATCGGCTTGCGGGAGAAGACGGGCAGGATCTCGGAGGTGATCCCCATGGCCGGGAGGATCATGATGTAGACCTCCGGGTGCCCGAAGAACCAGAAGAGATGCTGCCAGAGGAGCGCCTGGCCGCCCCCGGCGTTCTTCCACGGCTGCCCCGAGACGACGAGCCCCGCCGGCAGGAAGAAGGTCGTCCCGAGCACGCGGTCGAAGATCATCATGATGAGCGCCCCGGAGAGGACCGGCAGCGCGAGCAGCAGCAGGATCGCCGTGATGAAGAGCGCCCAGACGGTCAGCGGCAGCCGGAAGAACGTCATGCCCGGCGCCCGCATGTTGATGATCGTCGTGATGAAGTTGACCGAGGTCAGCAGCGAGGAGAGCCCGAGGATCAGGAGCGCGAGCGCCCAGAGCGTCTGCCCGCGCGACTGCACGATGGCGAGGGGCACGTAGGAGGTCCAGCCCGACTGGGCGGCGCCCCCCGTGACGAAGAAGGACCAGATGATGACGACGGCCGCGGGCACCGCCGTCCAGAACGAGAGCATGTTGAGGGTCGGAAACGCCATGTCGCGGGCGCCGATCTGGATGGGCACGACGAAGTTGCCGAACGCGCCGATCAGGATCGGCATGATCGCGAAGAAGATCATGATCGTCGCGTGCATGGTGAAGAGCGAGTTGTAGAACTCCGGCAGCATCCGGCCGTTGGGCATTCCCTCGGGGAAGAGCTTGCCCATGAACCCGATCGGCCGGCCGGGCCACGCGAGCTGCCAGCGCACGAGGATCGCCAGGAGTCCCCCGACCACGAGCATCGTCAGCGCGTAGAGCAGGTACTGCTTCCCGATCACCTTGTGGTCGAGCGAGAAGATGTACTTGCGCCAGAAGGACGTCGGCGCGGGGTGGACGCCCGGCAGGTGCTCCGGGACGGCCGCGGGCGACGGCTCGGGCACCGCGAAATCGCCCGGTGTGATCGTGCTCATGAGCCTTGCTTCCCCTCCTGGGCGGCGGGCGCCGGCGGACTCCCCTCCGCCGGTGGCGTGGCCGGCGCCGCCTGTTCCTTGAGCCACTTCTCGAACTCTTCCTGCGTCTCGACCGTCACGAATCCCTTCATCCGGTAGTGCCCGAGCCCGCACAGCTCGGCGCAGGCGATCTCCCAGTGGCCCACCCGCATCGCGTCGAACCAGATACGTGTGGACATGCCGGGAACGGCGTCCTGCTTGACGCGGAACTCGGGGAGGAAGAAGGAGTGGATGACGTCCTTGGAGCGCAGCAACGCGACGACGGGACGCCCGACGGGGAAATGAAGCTGGTTCAACGTGACGATGTCGTCGGCTGTGTCGAGCCTCCCGTCGGGTCCCGGGTACCGGATGTTCCAGGCGAACTGCTCCGCGACGATCTCGATCTGGACCGCGTCTGTCGGCATCTGCTGCTTGATCTCGGCCCAGCTGCGCCGGGAAAGGAGGGCCAGGACCACGCAGATCACCGCCGGGATGATCGTCCAGATGACCTCAAGCCGGTTGTTGCCGTGGGTGTAGTGCGCCCGGCGCCCCTCCCGGCGGCGGTAGCGGAACAGGAAGAAGAGGAGCAGGGCCTCGACGACGACGAAGATGATCCCGGTGAGCCAGAGAATCAGGTGAAAGAGCATGTCGATCTTGCCGCTGTAGCTGGAGACCCCTTCCGGCAGGTGCATCCAGATGGGGAGAGCTCCGCCGGCGGCCGGGAGGGCCGCGAGGGCCGGAAAGACGAGCGCAACGCGAAGGGCCATCCGGCCGGGGATGAGGCTCTGGGGAGGCCGCATCTGCCCCGGGTCAGCCCTTGAAGGAGAAATCGACCGTCTTCGTCTCCGAGCCGGAGACCGTCACGTTCTGCGTCTGCGCGCCGTACTTCTCCTGCCAGGCCTCGATGACGTAATTGCCCGGAGGGAGATTCTTGATCTCGAAGGTCCCCTGGTCGTTGGTCGTCGCGTAGAAGGGGTGGTTGAAGACGCCGCAGTAGGCGCCCATCCACTTGTGCACGTCGCACTTGAACCGGACGGGCATCTCGGCCTTGTCGAACTTCTTGATGGTCTCCATCTTCTGAAACGGCTGGCCGATGTTGAACTCGGCGTTGATCTTCGGGAGCGCGTGGATGTTGTGGAGGGTCCCGTCGCTGTTGACGATCTTCAGCGGCTGCCCCGCCTGGATCCCGAAGATGTGGGGATGGTACTGGCACCCTCTCTGATCCAGAGTGACCGGGGTCGTGGGAGGCGGGTAGGTCCCGGTCACGCCTTCCTTGACGTACACGAGAACCCACTCGAGCGTTCCGTTGGGGTTGATGACGACGTCCTCGGTGTAGACGGGCGCAGAATGAGCCCCCATGCAGTAGGCGTCCGCGTCCATCTTGATCTGCTCCCTAGCCGGGGCAGTTCCCGTGAAGGCCACCTTGCCGGTGATCGTGGCGCTGCCGGCCGCCGGGGCCGCCGCGGGGGCGGGCGCGCTTGCCGCCGCCGTGGTCTGGGCCGGCTTCGCGGCCGTCTCCTCTTCCTCGTCTTCCTTGTTGCCGCCGCAGGCGGCGAAGGTCAGGGCGAACGCCAGGCAAAGCAAACCGAAGGTCGCGCGCTTCAACATCAAGACTCCCTCCGAGCGGTCGTTTCCGAATGTCCGGCGCCTCCCGGCGCCCACCCGAGAGCGCCGCGCGCCAAAGACGAGTGGAACATGAATCCGGCGGATCATATAGAAGGCAAACACCCGTTTCAAGCCGCTCCGCCGATTCCAGATTCCAGATTCCAGAATCCAGGTCCGAGGCGCCCCCGGCCGACGTTGTCGGAGTCGGAACCTGCTAACGTGTCGCGCGAAATGCTCGAGACGACGATCGAGGCCCGAGAGCTCGCCAAGGCGTTCGCGGGCCCGCCGCTTTTCTCGGGCCTCTCGTTTCGCGCCGGCCGGGGACTCGTCGCGGTGAAGGGGCGCAACGGGAGCGGCAAGACGACGCTGCTCAAGATCCTCGCTTCGCTCGCGCACCCGAGCTCCGGCTCCGTCTCGGTCCGCCAGGGCGATCGGGAGCTCACGGGCGACGAGCGGCGGCTCGCCGTAGGATGGTCCGGACCGGACCTGGCCTTCTACGAAGACTTCTCGGCGCTCGAGAACCTGCGGTTCCTCTCCCGAGCCGGCGGCCGCCCGGAAGGGGACGAAGAGCTGACCCGGCGCCTCGCGGACGTCGGCCTCCAGGGGGCGATGGGGAAGCGCGTCGGCGCGTTCTCGACCGGCATGAAACAACGGCTGAAGATCGCGTTCGCTCTTCTCTTCGATCCGCCCGCGATCCTCCTCGACGAGCCGATGATCGGTCTCGATACGGACGGGCGGGCGATCGTCGAGCGGGTCGTCGAGGCCCGGCGCCGGGAGGGCCTCGTCATCCTGGCTTCCAACGATCCGCGCGACTTCGTGGAGCCCGACCAGGTGGTCGAGCTGGGACGTTGATGGCTTCGACTGTGGGCTCTCTGGGGCGGGCGTGGGCCATCTGCGCCAAGGACGCGGCGCAGGAGCTGCGGCGCCGCATCGCGATCGCCTCGATCTTCTTCTTCGCGGCGACGGCCGTGACCCTGGTCTCCTTCGGGATCGGGCCCTTCGGCCTGCCCGCCGAGGCCCGGGACAGGGTCTGCTCGGCGCTCCTCTGGATCATCCTCTTCTTCTGCGCGGCGACCGGCCTGCCGCGGGCCTTCGTGCGGGAGGAAGAAACGGGGACGGCCTTCGCCCTCCGCAAGGTCGCCCCGGCCTCGCTCACGCTCGCCGGGAAGACGCTCTTCAACTACCTGCTCTTTCTCGCCATCGCGGCGGTCACCGTGCCGGCCTTCTCGATCCTCCTCGAATGGCGCCTGGGAGCGCCCGGCGCGTTCGTCGCGCTTCTCGTCCTCGCCGGCTACGGCCTCTCGGTCGTCTCGACGTTCCTCGCGGCTCTCGTGGCCCGCGCGTCCCAGAAGAACGTCCTCTTCGTCGTGATCTCCTTCCCTCTCCTCCTCCCCCTGCTCCTCTCGGCCATCGTGGCCACCGTCGAGGCCGCCGGAGGCTCCGTCCCGTCCACGCCGCTGCGCGTCATCGTGGCCTACGACGGCGCCGCCACCTGCGCGGGCTACCTGCTGGCTTCGGCGGCGTGGGAAGACTGAAGGAGAAGTTGTGAATTGAGAGTTGTGAATTGTGAATGCGGCGGACAATCGTTTTTCGCCCCACTCACAGCTCGCAATTCACAATTCACAATTACCCAATTGCAACTCGCCGACCACGTTCGGCTAGAATCCCGATCCGGCCCGAAGCAGATGAAGATCGTCAAGTTCCTGCTCCTTCCCTACATGGCGGCGGTCATCGTGGGGGCGTTCCTCTGGCCCGCGCCGGCGCAGGGGTTCATCGGGGAGTCGTCGCGGATCGTCTTCTTCCATGTGCCGTGCGCGTGGACGTCGGCCCTCGCCTTTCTCGTGGCGGCCGCGTACTCGGCCGCGTACCTGGCCCGGCGCAACCCTCTCCACGACGACATCGCCGTCGGCGCCGTGCGCCTGGGGCTCCTCTTCGCGGTCCTCGCGCTCGTCACCGGCGCAATCTTCGCGAAGATCATGTGGGGCGCCTACTGGAACTGGGACCCCCGGGAGTCCTCGTTCCTCCTCCTGATCTTCCTGTACGCCGCGTACCTCTTCCTGCGCGCGGCCGTCGAGGACCCCGAGCGGCGGGCCAGGATGTCGGCCGCCTATGCCCTCTTCGCCGCGGTCCTGATGCCTTTCCTCTTCTTTGTCGCGCCCCGGGTCACCTCCTCGCTCCACCCGCAGACCGTCATCAACCCGCAGGGGAAGATCCTGATGGATGCGCCGACGAAGGCGGTCTTCTTCGGCGCCCTGATCGCCTTCTCGTGCCTCTTCTTCTGGATGCTCGGGCTCGAGACCCGGGCCGCGCGCCTGGCGCGCCGGGACGCCGCCCGCCGGACGGCCTGAGAAAGGCAGCCGCGCGGGAATCCGGAAGCCGGTTGATGCATTTGCATCATGGGGGTCAGCCGAAAGGTTGATTTCCTAGGAGAGGCAGGAAACAATCGGAATATGAACAGTCTCGCCTTCCTCGCCACCGTCAACGTCGTGATCTGGGTGGGACTCTTTTATTACCTCTGGCGGCTCGACCGCCGGATCTCGGCCCGGGAGCGAGAACCATGAAAAAGGGATACTGGGTCGCCGCGGTCTTCGCGCTCGTCTTCATCACCCTGGGGGTCACCGCCTTCCAGAAGACGCTGACGCCGTACCTCTCCTTCGAAGAGGCCCGCAAGGCCAAGGGCGCCGTCCAGGTGATGGGAAGCCTGGACAAGGCGAGCGACCAGTACGACACGGACCGGCAGGAGCTCCGCTTCGAGCTGATCGATCCGAACGGAAACCGCATGCCGGTCTCCTACCGGGGAATCAAGCCCGGCAACTTCAAGGATGCCATCTCCATCGTCGCGATCGGGCCGTACCGCAACAACCGGATCGAGGCGGAGAAGCTCCTGGTCAAATGCCCCTCCAAGTACCAGGGCGCGGAAGTCGAGAAGTCCTACGCCTCGGCCCCCAAGCCGGCCGCCGCCCGGAGCTGACCCATGTACTTCTGGCCCGGTGTTTTCGCTCTCTGGGGAGCCCTCGCGGCGGGACTGACCTCGATCTTCCTGTACTTCCGGGCCGACCGCGGACACGCCGAGGCCCTGCCGGCCGCGCGCAGCGCCTACGCGGCATTCGCGACGTGCGTCGTGGCCGCGGCCGCGACCCTGATGACGCTCCTGATCCAGCACCGGTTCGACGTCTCCTACGTCAATTCCTACTCGAGCCGCGAGCTGCCGCTCTATTTCCTCGTCTCGACCTTCTGGGCGGGACAGGAAGGGTCGTTCCTGCTCTGGTGCTTCTGGGGCGCGATCATCGGGCTCTTCCTCTGGCGCACGGCGCGCGAACAGGAAGCGCCCGTCATGATCGTCTACCTCTCGACGTTCGTCGGGCTCATCGCGATCATCTGCAAGCAGAGCCCGTTCAAGCTGCTCCCTCCCCCCGTGCCGCAGGACGGCGTCGGATTGAATCCCCTGCTCCAGGACCCGTGGATGGTGATCCACCCGCCCGTGATGTTCTCGGGTTTCGCGTCCCTCTCGGTCCCCTTCGCCTTCGCGATCGCGGCGCTCTGGAAGAAGCGGTGGGACGGCTGGGTCACGCGGGCGATCCCGTGGGCGCTCTTCACCTTCCTCGCGCTCGGCACGGCGGTCCTGATGGGAGGCTACTGGGCTTACAAGACGCTCGGCTGGGGCGGTTACTGGGGGTGGGACCCGGTGGAGAACACGAGCCTGGTGCCGTGGCTCTGCACCGTCGCGCTCGTGCACGGGATGTACCTGCAGCGCGCCAAGAAGCGGCATCGCAAGGTCAACCTGATCGTCGCCTGCTTCGCCTACTTGACGATCCTCTACGGCACGTTCCTGACCCGCTCGGGCATCCTCGCCGACTTCTCCGTCCACTCCTTCATCGACCTCGGGATCACGGCGTGGCTGGTCGGAATCCTGCTCGGGTTCGTCGGGCTCTCGGCGGCATGCCTGGCCTGGCGCTGGCGCGAGATCCCCGTCACGGAGGAGGACGAGCCGCCGCTGCTCTCCCGCAGCGTCTTCTTCATCCTCGGGATCGCGGTGCTCTGTGCGATGGGATTCGTGATCCTGCTCGGCACGTCGGCGCCGCTCCTGACGCGCCTGACCGGCAACCCCTCGCAGGTCCAGACCTCCTTCTACAACAAGACGACGATCCCCGCCGCGATCCTTCTCGTGCTCCTGGCCGGGCTCGTGGCGTTCGTGTCCTGGAAGGGGGAAACCTGGGAGAACCTCTTCAGGAGCGCGCGGCGGTCCCTCCTCGTGGCGGCGGCCGGGATCGTCGTCGCCTTCTTCGTCGGGGCGCGGGAGCGTTCGAGTCTCGTCATCCTGTTCTTCGCCCTCTTCGCGGCGGACATGAACCTGCGGGCGGTCGTGCGCAAGGTCCGGGGCGGCAAGTGGGAAGGCGCGGGCGGCTACCTCGCGCACGTGGGCGTGGGCATCATGCTCGCCGGGATCGTCGTGTCTGGAGTCTATGCCCGCTCGACGCGGCTCACCCTGCCCGTCAACCAGCCGGTCGCGGTCGAGGGCTCGAAGCTGACGTTCCTTCGGGTCATCCCCGGCACGTCCACGCGGAAGCAGGCGATGGAAGTGCGCGTCGAGACGGCGAAGGGGAAGACCTACTACATGTACCCGAAGATGTACGTCAACACGAAGACGAACCAGCTCATGGCCAACCCGGCCATCAAGAACTCGGCCCTCTTCGATTTCTACGTCGCGCCGCAGTCCTACGATCCGGGGCAGCCGGAGCAGGTCGGGCGGGACGTCAAGCTCACCAAGGGCACGACGACCGCGATCGACGGGACGGGTTTCACCTTCCGCGATTTCAACGCCGATCGCTCGGCCATGATGCAGGGGGGAAAGACCGTCCTGGTCCTGACCGACGTCACCGTCACTCCCGCGGACGGCTCCAAGCACGACGTGACCCTGCGCTACGTCTATCACCTGGACGGCCAGGAGGCCGAGGCGCAGGATGTCGATGTCCCGGGAGTCCCCGGCGGCAAGATGAGGGTCGTCGCCGTCTCGCCCAACGACGGCGCGGTGGTCCTGAGGATGGTGGGCGTCTCGAAGGAACGCTCCTCCGAATACCAGGCGGCGACTCACGAGTCCCTCTCGGTCGACGTCACGCACAAGCCGATGATCGGTTTCGTCTGGGGAGGCTTCTACGTGATGATGGCCGGAGCCTTCCTGGCGTTCCTCAAGCGCGCCCGCGAGGCGCGGCACGCGACGCTCCAGGCCGAGGCGAAGAGCGCCGTTCCGGCGCGGGAGGCGGTCGCCCCGACCGGCCCGGCCCTTCCCGTACACGGTCGCTCCCGCCTGTAGCCCGCGGAGGACGCCGGCTCCGGATGATTCCGGGCCTCGAACTTGTTTACAGTTTCGAGGTGGCCTTATGAAGTCGCATCGGGTTCTCCGGAGCGCCCTGTTCTCAACAGGTCTTCTCGCCGCGGCCGCGCTGTCGGCGCAGTTCGTCAGCCTCTCGCGCTGCCACGCGGCCTATCCGTGCGCGATTCCGTTCGGCCTGCAGTACCGCCCCGATCGGCTCATCGCGGGCCAATACGGCCGCGTGCCGGATTCCGCGATCTCGCTCCGCGTGCCGCTCAAGGCCCCGCTGGTCCCGGAGCTCGACAAGCGCTCCGAGCTCGACTTCGGGGCCATGGAAGCCGCCGTGCGCAAGTCGCTCGAGATCCATCCGCCTCCCGGCAGCGTCGGCGCGAAGCCAGACTCCGAGAAGAGGGACACGAAGCCCGCGGCCCCTCGGACGCCCTAGATGTCATTTCTCAAGACGTTGTTCCGGGTCCGGGGTCCTGGTCGCTGATTCGTCGCGGACAACCCGCCCGGAATCGCCGTCGTTGCCCTCTGCGGCACGCGGCGGCCGCGCCGCACGGAGAATCTCCTGGCCGCCGCTCCGGTCCGAGGGCACAGATGCAGCCTCGCCGAGCCGAGTGTCCGCTGTGTGCCTCGGACAGGGCCGCTGCCAGGCAACGCCGGCGCCTCCGGGCTGCACAGCAGCCCAATCGAGCCCAATGCGTCAGCCCCGGCGGCGGGACGCCTCACGCAGACGGCCGTGAGCGAAGGCGCACCACCCAGGAACCTCTGTCGCCTCGCCACGACTGCGCCTTCGCGATAGAGCGACGGCCGACTATCGATTGGCGGCCTGCCGGAGCGTGCCGCCGAAGGAGGCGGCCCGACGCCGGGGCGGGTTGTCAGCCGAAATCCCGGATGCGGTCAGGCCGCCTTGTCCCAAGCCGACATCGCGCACATCATGGGACAACGCGTTGAGAAATCACACCTGGACCGCCAGGCTAACCTAGACGCGGAGGCTCAGCCCATCGCGGGCCGCGGCGACCCGGCATCCGGGCGCCTTCTCGGCGGCGAGCTCCTCGAGCGCCCCTTTCAACGCCGGCTCCCCCATCTCGATTGGCCCCTTGCCGAAGTGGGAGAAGACCGCGCGGGCGACGCCGTACTTCCCGAGCCACCCGAGCTGCGCGCGCACGGTCGTGTGGCCCATGAGGGGCCCGGTCGGGTGCCGGCGCACGAGCGAGCCCTTGAGCGTGGAGCCATCGCCGATATAGAGAGCCGCGCCGGCGAGCGCCGCCTCGGGCCGCTCGAAGGCGACGATGTCTCCCGAATAGACCATCGCGAAATCCCCCGACTCGATCCGGGCGGCCACGCAGGGACAGCGCACGGAGTGGACCACCGGGAAGGCCGTGAGGCGGAACGGGCCGACCCGGACGCTCCGCTCCGGCTCGAGAGTCACCCGCTCGCGGACCGGCAGGTCCCTGGTGATCTCGTGCGTGATGGCCGAGGCGTGGACGGGGATATCCGTTCCCTCTCCGAGCCCCCACGCATGGTCCGGGTGCGCGTGCGAGACGAAGATCGCGTCGGGGCGGATCTTCTCCAGGAGCCCCTTGCGGTTCTGACCGAAGTCGCAGAGAAGCCGGAACCCTTCCGCCTCCACCGTGAACGCCGAGTGCCCGGAATGCGCCCGCGACTTCTCCTCGACGTACCCTCGGGTGCCGTAGAAGTGAAGGCGAATCATTCCCAGAGCCTAGTTGAACTTTGATGAGGTTTCGGGACTCGGGACGTCCCGGCCGGATCAGATTTCCCGAAGCGCGTTGATGATCTTGAGCCTCGCGGCGCGGGCGGCGGGGAAGAAGCCCCCCAGCAGGCCCATCGCCAGAGAGAAGACGAGGCCGCTGATCATGAGAGGCGGCGTCAGGCGGAAGTTGAAGAGAACCTCCGAGAAGGTCCTGAAATTCATCGTGCCGGTGGGCTTCGTCAGGATCAGGTTGAAGAGGAGGAAGGCGAGGCCCGTCCCGATGACGCCTCCGATGAGACACAGGAGGAGCGCCTCCAGGACGAAGGACGCCAGGACCGCGCGCCGGGAGAACCCGATCGCTCGGAGCGTGCCGATCTCCCGCGTCCTCGCCGCCACCTGAGCGTACATCGTGTTCATGGCGCCGAAGGAGGCTCCGATCGCCGTGAAGATCCCGACGAGGATTGCCAGGAACTTGATCGGAGCGCCGGTGATCATCTGCTCCTCGTAATACTTCTTCTCGGTCTTCCCCTCGAGCTTGAGGCGCTGGTCCCCCTTCACCGTCTCGATGTAGCGGGTGGCCGCGTCGGGGTCGCTCGTGCGCACGAAGATCGAGGAGAAGATCTGGCGCTTGGTCTGCCCTTGCAGGTCCTTGACGTCCGTCCAGACCTCCGACTCGTAGGCGGACCCGGAGGCGTCGAAATGGCCGACGACGACCCACCGGAACGAGCCGGTCTTGATCGTGTCGCCGATCTTCATCCCGGCGAACCGGCTCGCGAGGTTCTTCGAGACGACCGCCTCGTTCGACCCCTCCTGGAACATCCGCCCGTCCACGATCCGGACCCCCGGCCGCATCGCGAACCCGATGGGGGCCATGCCGCGCACCTGGACGTTGGTCGTCCGGCCGTCCGCCCGCGGGAGGTTGACCAGGCTGATGAGCTCCGGCGAGACGTACGGCTCGCCGGACGGGCTCCTCTCGATGCCCGGAAGGGAGCGGATCGTCTCGTACGCGTCGCGGGTGATGACGCTCTGCATCTCGGCCTGCGAGCCCACCCGCATGGTGACGATGTTGCGCGTCGAGGCGGTCACCGAGAGGGTCCGGGAAACGCCCTGCCACAGCGCCAGCACGAAGAGGAAAACCGTCACGACCAGGCAGACGACGAAGACGGTCATCGCGGTCGAGACCTTCCGCACGAACAGATTGCGGAGGCTGTACTTGAGCGGAATGGCCATATCGCTACGCGAGGTGGTAGGTGATCGGCGATAGGTCGTAGGGACCAAAGCGGGCCCCCGCCCCTAACACCTTCCACCCACCACCTACGACCTTCCTCATACCACCTGCCGCAGGCCGTCTACGATCTTGACCCGGGAGGACCGGATCGCGGGGACGAAGCCCGCCAGGATCCCGACGCCCACGGAAACGCCGAACGCCGCCGAGAGCACGATCCAGGTCACCTTGAAGTTGATGAGAAACGGCGCCATCGGCGAGGTCTCCATCCCCTTGACCATCCCCGGAATGAAGAAGTACTTGGCGAGGAGGACTCCCGCGACGCCCCCCAGGAGCGCCATCAGCACCGACTCGGAGAGGATGAAGCCCAGGATGTGGCTCTGGCGGAAGCCGAGCGTGCGCATGACCGCGATCTCGGTCACCCGCTCGCGCGCGGACATGGCCACGGTGTTGGCCACGATCATCGTCACCGCGAGGAGGATGATGAGAGAGATGCCGTGGATGAGCCCTTTGACGTTGCCCATCATCTCCATGAACTGGAGCTGGAACTGCTTCTCGGTCAGCGTCTTGGTCGGGGCGTCGCTGTTCTCGAACATCCGGTCGATCGCCGCGACGACGCGCGGGATGTCCTCGGCCCGCGCGATCTTGGTGTAGTAGAGGCCGGTGTACTTGTTCGCCCCGAACCACTTCCCCTGGTTCAGGACCTCGTTGGAGAAGAAGATGTTCGATTCGTCGCCGGAGTGATAGCTCCCGGCGTACACGAGGTCGAGCGTCATCGGGATATAGGTGCCGCGCAGGATGATGTGGTCGCCGTGTTTCCAGTGGAACTTCTCCTCGAGCTTCTTTCCGGCAACGAAGGAATTGCGCTTCGCGCGCCACTCCTGCTCCACCGCCGGGTCGATCGTCGAGTCGTCGAAGATCTTGGAGAAATAGATGTCCGCGTCGCACGAGAGCTGGCCGAAGAAGTTTTCGGGGCGGTCGTCCTTGTAGACGCCGCCGAACCAGATCTGGGGGGACGTCGCCACGACGCCGGGGATCTGCTCGATCCGCTGTCTCTGGTTGAGAGGCAGGAAGTTGCCGAGGCCAGTCGCGTGCTGGACAACGATCCGATTCGAGCCCCTGCCGCCCGACGGGTCGGCTTCCATCGCATGAAGCAACGAGACCAGGACGACGATCAGGACGAGGATCAGCATGATCGAGCTCGTCGTCAGGACGGTCCGCGTCTTCTTTCGGAAGACGTTCCTCCAGACCAGGCGGAAGTACTTCATTCGACTCTCCGGACCTTGCCGATGAGGGTGCCCGCCTCCGTCAGCTCCTCCGCCTGGAAGACCCCCTTGTCCAGGTGGACCATGCGGTGCGCCCGGCCGGCGGCCTTCGGGTCGTGCGTGACCATGACGATCGTCTTCTTGAACTCCTGGTTCAGCCGGTTCAGGAGCTCGAGGATCTCCTCCGCGGACTTCGCGTCGAGGTCCCCCGTCGGCTCGTCCGCCACGAGAATCGCCGGGTCGGAGACGATCGCCCTCGCGATCGCCACCCGCTGCTCCTGCCCCCCGGAGAGCTGCCGCGGGTAGTGGTCCATGCGGTCCGTCAGGTTGACGATCGCGAGCGCCGTCTCGACGTGTTTGCGCCGCTCGGCCTTCTTCAGGCTCGTCAGCAGCAGCGGCAACTCCACGTTCTCGAAAGCCGTCAGGACCGGGATCAGATTGTAGAGCTGGAAGATGAAGCCGATCGTGCTCGAGCGCCACCGGGCGAGCTCCGTCTGCGAGGCCTGCGAGATATCGCGCCCGCCGACGACGATCCGGCCGCGCGTGGGCTGGTCGATGCCGGCGATCAGATTCAGAAGGGTCGTCTTGCCGGATCCGGAGGGCCCCATCAGGGCGACGAACTCCCCCTCGGGGACCCTCAGGTTGACGTCGCGCAGCACCGGGATCTCGAGGGCGTCCCGGTGGTAGACCTTCTCGACGTGGAATAACTCGATCATCGCGTCGCTCATGCCGCCGCTCCTCCCTCGACCTTGACCCGGTCTCCGTCCCGGATCCCGGCCTTGTCCGGTTGCGAGACGAGAGTCTCTCCCCCCTGGAGGCCCTTTGTCACCTCCACCTGTCCCTGAACCTCGCCGGAAGACTCCACGGGCTGGAACGTCGCGCGTCCCTGCGCGACGCGAAAAACGCCGGTGCGGCCGTCGCGCGTCGCCAGGGCGGACTTCGGAATCAGGATGCGCGAACGGCCGGTCTTCCCCCGGGTCGGCTCTGCCGTGAAGGACACTCTCGCCGAAAGGTCCGGGAGGATCCTGTCGTCGGCGTCGAGGAAAGCCACCTTGACGCGGACCGTCCCCTTCTGCCGGTCCGCAGCGGGAACGATCTGGCGCAGGAACCCGTGGTAGGTCTTGTCGGGCACGGCGTCGAGCGTGATCTCCGCGGGCTGTCGGTCGCCGAGCTTGCCGAGGTTCGATTCGTTGACGTCGGCGCCGACGTAGAGGCTGGAAAACTCGACGAGCGTCACGATCGCACCTCCCGAGCCTCCGCCCGACGGGGAGGACCCGAAGGGAGAGACCGCTTCGCCGACGAAGGCCCGCTTGGCGGTCACGACCCCGGCGAACGGAGCGCGGATCTCGGTATAGCCGAGCAGGGCGTCGGCGTAGGCGACCCTGGCGCGCGCCGAGGTTTCCTGAGCGACCGCGGCGTCGAGAGCCGACTGCGGCGCGAGCCCCTCCTTGCGAAGAGCCTCCTGCCTCTCGAGCTCTGCCTTCGCGTTGACCCACGCGGCCTTCACGTCGGCGCGCTGGGCGTCCAGGTCCGTGTGGTCCAGACGCGCGATGACGTCCCCCTTCCGGACCCGGCTCCCCTCGGTGACGTTCAGCGCGGTGATGCGGGAGGTGATCTTCGGCGACAGGTCCGCCTTGCGCTCTGCCTCGACGTAGCCGGTCGCGGAGAGGAGCGTCGTCGCCTGCCCCTCCGTGACGACGGACGCCGTCACCGTCTCGACCGTCTTCCCCCGCAGCGTCCGGCCCGCCGCGAAGAACGCGGCGATCCCCGCCGCGACGATGAGGACCGCGGCGAGGAGCAGCCACCCGCGCGCGCCGCCGGCCTTCTCCGGCTCCCTCCGGATGCGGAGCGCCGAGAGGTCGGCCGGCGTGCGTTCCCTTTCCTGGCTCATGGATCGAGGACTCGCCATTCTATTTCGTCTCCCCGGCCGGCCCGGACGCCGCGAAGGCCGCGGCCGGCGCTATAATCGGCCCCATGGCGTGGAACAACGTTCTCCTCGCGGCCGTGATTTCCCTCCATGCCGCGACGCCGGCGCCTCAGCGGCCCCAGATCTACCGGATCGAGCTCAACGGGAACCAGACCGTCTGGTCGGAGGACCTGCCGCGGGACTCGGGGGCACTCGTGCTCTTTCACCGTTTCCCGGGCGGCCTGCTCGTGTGCGTCAAGAAGACCGACGTGCGGCGCGTCACGGCCACTCCGCGGATCGTCGAAGATCCCAAGAGGCTCCGGACCGGACGGGAGGTCATGGTCGGGACCTTCGGCGGCCGGACTTCAAAGGGATTCGGCGGATCGGCGGCGAAGGGGGATGAGATCCTGCTGCCTCCCGGAGAGAACAAGGACGGGACCGCCCTGCTGAATCCCGATCGGCCCTACCGCCCCGAATGGGACTCCAAGCAGGTGCCCGGCATGAACATTCCCTACCCGGCTTCCCCCAACGACTACGCCGAGGGAAAGACGTTCGCGTATCCGCCGGCCGGCGCCGTCCAGGAGGCGCCGGGCGAGCCCCCCAAGATGCCCCCGAGCACCGGCGAGCCGCCCAAAGCCCCCCAGGAATAGTCCAAGGTCCAAGGTCCAAAGTCCAAAGGAGCACCCGAGAGCGAACTCTCGCTCGGGCTACTTTGGACCTTGGACTTTGGACTTTGGACTTCTAGAGGTGGATCGGCTTGCCTTCCACGGCCTCCGCGGCTTCGTGCATCGCCTCGGAGAGGGTCGGGTGGGCATGGATGGTCCGGACGAGATCCTCGGAGGTCGCTTCGAGCCTTAACGCGGAGCTGGCCTCGGCGATGAGCTCCGTGGCCCTCGGTCCGATGATGTGCACGCCGAGCACCTCGTCGTACTTCTTCTCGCCGACGATCTTCACGAAGCCGCTCGCCTCGTTCAGAATCCTCGCCTTGCCGTTGGCCGAGAAGGGAAACTTCCCGACGGCCACGTCGTAGCCGCGCTCCCGCGCTTTCGCCTCCGTCAGGCCGATGGAGGCGATCTCCGGCGAGCAGTATGTGCAGCCGGGGACCTGGTCGTGGTTGATCGCCGCGATCTTTCGCCCCGCCATGTTCTCGACCGCCACGACGCCCTCCTCCGAGGCGACGTGCGCGAGCTGGGCCGTGGGGACCACGTCGCCGATGGCGTAGATCCCGGGGACGTTCGTCCGCATGGCGCCGTCCACGCGGATGTATCCCTTCTCGGTCTCGACGCCGGCAGCCTCGAGCCCGATCCCCTCCGAGAGAGGCTTGCGGCCGACGGCCATCAGGATCTTCTCGGTCCGGAAGCTCTCCGTCTTCCCGCCCGAGGAGCGCGCGATGACCTCGACGCCCCCTTCGGTCTTCGTGAGCTTCTCGATCCGCGTGTCCGCGTACACGGCGATCCCCTGACGCTTGAACGAGGCCGCGAGCTCGCGGGAGATCTCCTCGTCCTCGATCGGAACGATGCGCGGCAGGATCTCGACCACGACGGTCTTGGAGCCGAAGCGCGAGAACATCGAGGCGAACTCCACGCCGACGGCGCCCGACCCGACGACGAGCAGCGACTTCGGTATCTCGGTCACCTCCAGGATCGAATCCGAGGAGAGGATCGTCTGGTGGTCGATCTCCATTCCGGGCAGGGAGCGCGGCGTAGACCCCGTGGCGATCACGATGTTCCTGGCCGGGTAGAGAGTCTCCGACCCGTCGGCGGCGGTGACGGAGACCCGGCCCGGGCCGGCGATCCGAGCGAACCCGTTCACGACCTTGACGTCGTTCTTCTTCATCAGGAAGGCGACCCCGTTCGAGCTTTGCCGGACGACCCTCTCCTTGTGCTTCATCGCGGCGGCGAGCTCCAGGCGCACCTCCCGGGTCGAGACGCCGACCTCGGCTCCGTGGCGCGTCTCTTCGAGCAGGTCCGCCGTGTGGAGAAGGGCCTTCGTCGGGATGCACCCCCGAAGCGTGCAGACGCCTCCCAGCCTCGCGTCCTTCTCGACGACCATCGCGGACAGGCCGAGCTGCGCCGCCCTGATCGCCGCCACGTAGCCGCCGGGACCCGATCCGATGATGATGACGTCGTAGGTTTTCTCTTCGTTCATCTTCCCTCTCTACGCCTTCACGGCGGAGTTCGGTGCAAGGCTATCAAGGGACAAGGTGTCAGGGAAAAGGTGTCAGGGGGAATGCAGGTGTCAGGTGCCAGGTGTCAGGTGCCAGGGACCGGAGCCCAACCTGAAACCTGACACCTGCGTGACCCGCATACAATCCGGTTGCGTGAAACAAAAGCTCCTCCTCGCCGGGTATCTCTTAACCGGCATCCTCGCTTCCCATTGCGGGGCGGAGAAGGCGCCGGCTTCCAAGGGGATCGAGATCGGCTTCTTCGGGGCTTTGACCGGCCCGCAGGCGACCTTCGCGCTCTCGGGGAAGAACGGTGCCCGGCTGGCCGTCGACCAGATCAACCGGGCGGGAGGGATCCTCGGAAAACAGTTGGACATCCTGGTCGAAGACGACCACAACGAGGCGTCCGAAGCGGCCTCGGCCGTCTCCAAGCTCATCACGCGCGACCACGTCGTGGCGCTCATCGGTGAGAACGCCTCCTCGCGCAGCCTGGCGGCGGCGCCGATCGCGCAGAGCTACCACGTCCCGATGGTCTCCCCTTCCTCCACGAACGTCGAAGTGACGAAGAAGGGGGACTACATCTTCCGGGTTTGCTTCGTCGACTCCTATCAGGGCAAGGCGCTCGCGACGTTCGCCCGCGGGACCCTCAAAGCGGAGACGGCGGCGCTCCTCGTGGACTCCAAGAGCGATTACAGCGTCGGCCTCGCCGGAGCGTTCCGCCAGGCGTTCACCGCGCTCGGGGGACGGGTGATCCAGGAGTCGAAGTATTCGGAGGGAGACAGCGATTTCTCCGCCCAGCTCACGGCGATCCGCCCGTCCCGGCCGGACGCGATCGTCGTCCCCGGCTATTACACCGACGCCGGCCTGATCGCGCGGCAGGCCCGGTCTCTCGGAATCGAGAGCGTGCTCCTCGGCGCGGACGGCTGGGATTCTCCGAAGCTGGCGGAGATCGGCGGAGCGGCGGTCGAGGGCGCGTACTTCACCAATCACTATTCGGTGGAGGACCCGTCGCCTGCCGTCAGGGACTTCGTCGGCGATTACCGCCGGACCTACGGCGCCGACCCGGACTCGATCGCTGCGCTCTCCTACGACGCCGCCCGGCTGATCGCCGACGCCATGCGCCGCGCCGGCTCCGCGGAGGGGAAACGGGTGCGCGACGCTCTCGCCGCGACGAAGGACTTTCCCGGCGTCACCGGCCGGATCACCATGGACGCCGACCGCAACCCGGTCAAGCCGGCGGTGATCCTGAAGGTCGAAGGCGGCAAGTTCCGTTACGCCGCCACGATCGCGCCTTAGGGACGTTAGACGTTAGACGTTAGACGTTAGACGTTAGACGTTGGACGTTGGACGAAGCCCGCGGGCCACGTCTGACGTTTCACGCTCAACGTCTTACGTCCGCGGGGTCGAGGACGAACTCGTCGAAGGCGACGATCCCCGGACCGGCGGTGGCCATGCCCGATCGACCGGCCGCGGGGCCCGGATCGTCCGCCTGCAGGAGAGGCTTGTCGTTCCATTCGGCGGAGATCTTCGGGCCGGCCGCTCTGATTTTCAGCACTCCCCACTCGTTGCTGATCTTCGCGGTTCCCCTGGCGAGCTCCGAGGCCTTGCCGTTGCGATAGGCGGAGAGGCGGGCGTCGCCGGTCGCCAGGTCCACGAGGAGGACGAGGAAATCCTTTTCCCCCGTCATCCGGAGCACGATGCCGCCGTGCCCCTCCCCGCGGCGCAGCGCGAGAGACCAGAGGCCGTCGCGAAAGAGAGAGTTGCGCCGCAGAGCGGCGGCGATCGAATCCTTCGGCCGCGACGCGATCGTCTGGGTCGCGTGGTTGGGGGCCGACGGCGGGTTGAAGCCGCTCACGACCCTCCAGTCGGCCGCGCCGGCGGCTCCGAGAACGACGAAGTCGAAGAAGGCCGGCTCCCGAAGCAGGGCGTCGGAGTCGAAGTGGTTTCTCAGCCTCTCCGCGCCCTCCGGGGTCTGCGCGCGGGCGGCGACCGCCGCGAGAAGAAGCAGGAGCGGCAACGAAAGACCCTTCCTCGCCGCCTTCCAGTTCATCGGGGCGGAAAACAGGCCGGTGGCATTAATATTCCCTCCATGACCGAAGGCTCCGGCGCGTCCGGGAGTTACCGCATGGCCAGAGGGGGCTACACGTTCGAGCTCGACCACGCGAACGTCGAGCGGCTCAAGGCCCTCCCGGACTTCGAGGGGCGCGAGGAGCCGGCCCTGGCCGAAGACTTCCTGAGATTCCGCGTCGAGGCGTGGGCCGAAAACCTGAACGACGCCGGCGCCCCTCCCGGCGAAGTCTCGGTCTCGGTCGACCCCCACCAGCGGAAGGCGCATCTGATGCGCGGCGCGTCGGCGTTGTTCAGCGCCGACATCTGAACGGAGGTTTCAGGTTCCAGGTTCCAGGAGGCGGCCCGATGAAGGTCCTGAAACTTGAAACACTGTCTTCTCAGAAGCTGACGATCCCCCGGATCGTCTTCCCCAACGCCAGAAAGGCCTGTCGCGAGTACGGGTCCACGACGACCCGAAGCTCCGCCGGAACGGGAACATCCCCCGACACCGCGCCCGTCAGCCGCTCGGCCTGGCCCTCGAGGAAGAGCTCCCCCAGCTCTCTGTCGGTCTTCCCCTTCGATCCGGGAAGCTCCCGCAGTCTCGCGAGGTCGGGCGGATCGAGCCTCAGCGTGTATCCCCCCGACTCGCGGTAGAGCGATTCGCGCGGCTCGAGCATCTCGGGCCGGGAGCCGCGCGTCCGCTCCGCGCGGGGCTCCGGAGGCCGCGCCGGCGCGGGCGCGTCGGGAGGCTTCGTCTCCGGCGGCGGCGCGGGCGTCGCCGAAGCTTCGGCCGCCTCGCCCGCCGGCGCGCCCGGCTTCTCCTCGTCCATTTCCTACCTCCCCGCCAGCAGGTTCTTGGCGACGACCATGCGCTGGATCTCGCTCGTCCCCTCGTAGATCGTGGTGACGCGCGCGTCGCGGTAATACCGCTCGACCGCGTACTCCCGGGAGTAGCCGTTGCCTCCGAAGATCTGCACGGCGCGCGCCGCGATCGTGTTGCAGGCCTCCGTCGCGTAGACCTTCGCCATCGAGGCCTCCCGCGAAATCCGCGCTCCGGGAATCTCCGACCGCGTCGCGGCCCGGTAGGTCAGCATCTTCGAGGCCTCGATCTGGACCCGCATGTCCGCGACCTGGAAGGCGATGATCTCGTGTTCCGCGAGCTTCTTGCCGAACGTCTCGCGCGTCGTGGCGTACTCGACCGAGGCCTCGTAGCAGGCGCGCGCGATGCCGATGGCCTGCGCCGCGATGCCGATGCGCGAATGGTCGAGGGTCTTCATCGCGATCGTGAAGCCCTCGCCTTCCTCCCCCACGCGGCGGGACGCCGGCACCCGGACGTCGTCGAAGAACGCCGCCGCGGTCTTCGACGCCCGCAGTCCCATCTTCTGCTCCGGGGCGCCGACGCGGAATCCGCGGTCTTCCGAGGAGACCAGGAACGCGGTGATCCCGCGCGTCCCCGCGGCCGGGTCGGTCATCGTCATGACGAGGTACCACTTCGCCTCGCCCGCGTTGGTGATCCAGGCCTTGGCGCCGTTCAAGACGTACGAATCCCCGTCGCGGACCGCGCGCGTCTTCTGGTTGGCCGCGTCGGAGCCCGACTGCGGCTCGGTCAGGGCGTAGGCCCCGAGCGCCCGCCCGGAGGCGACCTCCTTCAGGATGGTCCTCTTCTGCTCCTCGGAGCCGAACTTCCAGAGGGGATAGCAGAAGACCGAGTTGTTGACGGAGACGATGACCGCCGTCGAGGCGCAGACGCGCGCGAGCTCTTCGAGCGCGAGAATGAAGGAGAGGGAGTCGGCGCCGGCGCCGCCGTATTCCTCGGGCACCATCATGCCGAGGATTCCGAGCTCCGCCAGGCCGGCCAGGACCTCTCTCGGGAAACGCTCTTCCCGCTCGCGCTCCGCGACTCCCGGCGCGATCTCGGCCTGCGCGAAGTCGCGGACGGAGTCCCGGATGCGAGCCTGGTCCTCGGTCAGATCGAAGTTCATGACGTCGGCGCCGGGCCGGCCGGGCCGGAAGACGAGGGGCCGCCCGGGCCGCGGCCCCGGCGGCGGCGGCGGAAACGCCGGCGCCGGCGCCCCGCCTGCGGTTTCTGGGCCGCGTCGGCCGCCGGAAGCGCCGCCGGCAGCGACGGCGGCTGCGGACGGCGCTCGCGCGGAGGTTGAGCGACCCGCTGCGGCGGTGGCGCCGCGGGCCGGCCGGGGCCGGGGGCCCGAGCGGTGGGCTCCCGGCGTCCCTCGCGCTTTCCCCGGTCGCCGCGGCCGCGCCGGCGCTTCTTCTCGCGGCGCGGCTCGGGCGTATCCACCCACCCGTCCTCGAGGTGGCGGAACGTCACCACGATCTCCGGGCGCGCCGCCCGCGCGCGCAGGAAGTCCACGATCCTCGCCCGCAGCGCCGCGAGGGGATCTCCGGAGAGCGAGGGAATCCGCTCCGCGTCGAAGAGGACCATGCGCGTCCAGCAGACCCGTGTCGTCCCGCCGTCCGGCCCTTCCAGGACCATGACGAAGAGGTCGCGCTCGTGATCGAGAGCGTGTTCGCGCAGCGTCAACTCGGGCAATGCCTCATGGCAGAGGCCCTTCAGGAGGTCGAGGTTCTTCTCGCCCCCCTCGAGCGTTTGCTCCATCGAGACCACGCGGTCCCGGAACAGGCGTGTCTGCGGCATGTTCAGTCGCGCCGGGCCGAGCGCGCCGACTCAAAAACTCCCTCTCCCCCCGGGAGAGGGAGCGGTGTGAGGGCGTCACCCTGCGCCACGCTCCTCGTCATCCGATCATCACTCCGGCGTCCTTGAAAATCTCCCGCGCGATGATCAGCCGGTGGATCTCGCTCGTCCCCTCGTAGATCTCCGTGATCCTCGCGTCGCGGAAGTTGCGCTCGACCGGGTACTCCTTGGTGTAGCCGTATCCCCCGTGGATCTGGAGCGCCTTCGTCGTCACCCTCTGCGCCATCTCGGCCGCGTAGAGCTTGGCGACCGCCGCCTCGAACCCGTAGCGGCCCCCGCTCCGGTTCGCGGCGTCCTTGGCGGCGGCGGCGCGGCGCGTCAGGAGGCGAGCCGCGTCCACCTCCGTCGCCATGTCGGCCAGGTAGAAGCGGATCGCCTGGAAATCCGAGATCGGCTTTCCGAAGGCGTGGCGCGCCTTCGAGTAGGCGAGGGCCGCCTCGAGCGCCTCCGTCGCGATGCCGACGGCCTGCGCCGCGATCCCGATGCGCCCGCCGTCCAGCGTCGACATCGCGATCTTGAACCCCTCCCCCTCTTTTCCGAGGCGGTCCCGGACCGGGACCTCGACGTCCGTCAGGAAGATCTCGACGGTGCCGGAGGCGTTGACGCCGAGCTTGATCTGATGATGCGAGCGGTCGAATCCGCGCGTCTCGGTGTCCACGAGGAAGGCCGAGATCCCCCGCGACTTCTTTTCCGGATCGGTCATCGCGAAGAGGAGGCACACGTCGGCGGCCTGGCCGCACGTGATGAAGACCTTCTGGCCGGAGATGCGATAGCGGTCCCCCTCGCGCACGGCGCGAGTCTGCTGGTTGGCCGCGTCGGAGCCGGCGTTGGGCTCCGTCAGCGCGAAGCAGCCGAGCTTCTCGCCGCGGGCGAGAGGCTGGAGAAAGCGCCGCTTCTGGTCCTCGTTTCCGTATTTCTCGATCGGATCGCAGACGAGGGAGTTGTTCACCGAGAGGATGACGCCGGTGTTGGCGCAGACGCGAGAGATCTCCTCGATCACGATGGCGTACGACACGACGTCCATGCCGGAGCCGCCGTGCTCGACTGAGACCGAGACCCCCGCGAGACCCAGCTTTCCGGCTTCGTGGAAGATGTCCTTCGGGAACTCGCCGCTCTGATCGATCCGGGCCGCCCCGGGGCGAACGACCTCCTCGGCGAACTGCCGCACCGCGGATTCGAGGAGCGCCTGGTCCTCGGTCAGCTCGAAATCCATCGCGCCCGGAGTATATCCGGGCGCGCGAACCTGAGACGTGAAACGAAGAACGGCGCGCAGAAGAGAGACCTGCAATTCGGTGGCCGCGTCTCACGTCTTCCGTCTTACGTCTTACGTCTCACGTCTCACGTCTTACGTCTGACGCCCTGCGCTGGCAACGAAATCCAGGATCCGCCCGGCGTAGCGCGGCCAGGAAGTCTCGCGCGCGGCGCGGTCGAGCCCGGGCGCGTAGGCGGCGGCTCCGCGCGCGAGGATCCGCCCGACCGCGTCCGCCAGGGCGCCGGAGTCGCCGGGGGGGAAGAGCTCGCCGGTGATTCCGGGCTCGATGACGTCCTTCAGTCCGCCCACGGCCGACGCGGCGACCGGCCGCCGCGCTCCGATCGCCCGCGCGGCGATCGCGCTGGCGGAGATCTCCCGGTAAGGCAGGACGACGACGTCGCAGGCCGCGAGCCACATTCCCATCTCTTCCTCCGACACGTACCGGTCCTTCCAGAGAATGGACTCGGCGACGGGGCTCGCCCGGTGAAGGCGGGCGAGCCGCTTCGCGTCGGGAAACACCTCGCCGACGACGGCGATGCGCGCGCCCGACTGCCGGACGATCCTCGGGGCCGCCTCGAGCAGCGTCTCCACCCCCTTGTACCTGCGCACGAGGCCGAGGAAGAGCGCCAGGGGCCCGTCCACGCCGAGCCGCTTCCGCGCGGCGGCCCGGTCCTGGCCGGGGTCGAAGGCGGGAAGCGGGATCGCGGCCACGGGCCGGCGCGGGAACCGGCGGGAGAGCTCTTCCCTGTTCTCCGCCGAGTGGACGACGAAGGCGTCCGCCGCCGAAAAGGCCCCGAGCGTCAGGAAGCGCCGGAAGGCGCCGCTCTCGTGGTCCTCCAGGTTGTGGCAGAGGAGCACGCGCCGCGTCCGCGGGCTCGAGCGCGAGAGTGACCGGAAGAGGCTCCGGACCGGAATCGCCCAGAACGAGGTCCACCACGGCACGATGAGGCCGAGAGATCCGCCGTCCGCGATCGCCCAGGCCGTCTTTCGCCAGGAGCGCGGCGAGAGGTAGTCGAAGACGGGGGCCGCGGGCGAGGGCTCGAGCCGCGGGTCGCGGCTGAAGCGGCGCGGGTCGAGCCATCGGGGATAGGGGCGCGAGAACGTGAGGTAATCGACGCGCGTCAGCCGCGACAGCTCCGCCGCGAGGCGGGAAGTCTCGTGGGCGATCCCGCCGCGGTCGGGAGGCGCGGGCCCGAGGAGCGCGAGAGGGATCGACGGCTTCTCGATTGACGATTGAGGGATTGACGACTGTTCGATCGGGCCGGGGCGGAGTCCTTCGATCATTCAATCCTTCAATCTTCCGATCCTTCCCTCATGAGCCAGAGGCCCTTCAGGTATTCCCCCTCCGGACAATCGAGCGACACGGGATGGTCGGCGCCGGCTCCCTGCCGCGCCGCGAGAGCGAAGGAGTGACCGGCATCGATGCTCGCGGAGAAGACGATCTTCTGGAAGAGTTCGGGAGCGACCAGTCCCGAGCAGGAGCAGGTCAGGAACCAGCCTCCCGGCTCCACCAGCTCCATTGCCAGGCGGTTGATGTCCTTGTAGCCCCGGGCCGCCCTCGGCAGGTCCCCCCTCTTCCTGGCGAAGCCGGGCGGATCGCACACCACGATCCCCCACCTCTCGCGCGCGGCGACCCGCCGCCGCAGCTCCTCGAAGACGTCGGCGCGGACGAAGTCGCCCTCATCGGCCGGATAGCCGTTGACCCGGCGATGCTCCCGCGCCAGTCCGAGCGCCGCCTCGGAAGCGTCCACGTCCACGCAGCGCTCGGCGCCGCCCGCGAGGGCCGACACGGAGAAGGCCCCGCTGTAGGAGAAGAGATTCAACACGGTGCGGCCGGAAGCGAGAGCGCGAAGGCGCGCCCGGTTGTCGCGCTGATCGAGGAAGAAGCCGGTCTTCTGCCCTCCGGAGACGTCCGCGAAGAACTGCAGGCCATTCTCGCTGAAGGGAATCGGGAGATTTGTGATTGGTGATTGGTGATTTGTGACTTGGAGCGCGGAGCCCCGATCGCGAATCGAGCCGGTGCGGCGGACGAGGACCTCGCGCGGCGAGAAGGCTTCGCGGGCGGCCGCCGTCAGGTCCGCCTCCCACTTCTCGGTCCCTTCGGTCAGGAGATCGAGAACGGCGGTGTCGCCGTAGATGTCGAGGAGGACGCCGGGACAAAGGTCCCCCTCGGAGTTGATCGCGCGGTATCCCGTCGTCCCGGGCAGAAGGACCTGGCGCCGCAGCCGCCGGGCGGCCTCGAACCGCTCCCGGAAGAGCGGCGCGCCGGCCGGCCGCCCATCGAAGGTCCACAGGCGGGCGACGATCTGCGACTCCGGCGAGTAGCTCCCCTGGGCGAGAGCCGCGCCGCGGGAATCCATGACCTCGGCGTGCCCGTCCGAGCCGTCGCCGTCGCGCGAGGCCACGGCCCCGGAGAAGAGCCACGGATGACGCCGGGCCGCGGACGCTTCCCTCCCCGGCTTGAGCCGCAAACGGATCATGCCAACGACCTCACCTCAACGCCCCGGACCCCTCCTCCGTACAAAGGGAGACACGCATCCGATCTCCTCCTTCGCGGCCCCGCAAGGGGCCCTTTTTTTGAATTGTGACTGGTGAATTGTGAATTGTGAATGAGGGTCCGGGTCAGTTCACAATTCACAACTCACAATTCACAACTTCCCCTACGGTTGGTTCGGCGACCAGTCGTAGTCGAGGAACTCCGGCTCCTTCGGATAGGTCGCCAGGTACGAGGCCGTGGCGGCGTCGGCGGCGAAGCGGGAGACGAACTTCAGGAGGGTCCCGCCGTCGCGCTCGAACTCCTTCCGGTCCCAGTGGAAGATCTTCGACAACGCCACTCGGCCGCGGGCGCGGTCCACGAGGTTTTTGGACGGATCGCCGACGAAGGCGCGCCCCTGCCGTTCGAGCGCCTCGTTCAGGCCCGCCGCCGTGTAGGCCCGCGGCGCGAGCGGCGGGCACGACTTCGACGCGCAGACGATGGCGAAATGGATGCGGGCGTCCTTCATGCCGCGCAGCCTGTTCTCGATGTCGTCGAGGGTGAGCATCTCTCCGCCGACGCGGTGCTTCGCCCGGTTGAAGGCGCCGCCGATGTCCCTGATTCCGCGGCCGGGGTTGTCCAGCAGCGTCTCGATCGCGGTCGCGTTGTACGCGTTGATGAAGAACGCCTTCTTCTCGTCGGCGGTCATCGCCGCCGGCCGCGCGTCGCCGAGGTTCGAGAGATAGGCGGCCAGCCGCTTGCGGTCCTGGCCGTCGGCGCTGGCGTAATCGAAGCCCCCGTTCCTCGCGCGCCTCTCGAGCACGGCGTCGAAGGGGGCCGGGTCGGGGACGCCGGACGCGGAGGCCACGGACGCGAACGCGAAAGAGAGAGCGAGAAGGCGCAGCGGCTTCTTCAACACGGGGCCTCCGCGATCAGCCGCGCACCGCCAGGAGGATGCCGTAGGCCATCGCGCCGATCGCCGCGGCCACGGGGATGGTCAGGACCCAGGCGTACATGATCCGCTCGGCCACGCCCCAGCGGACGGCGGAGAACCGCTGGGTGGCGCCGACCCCGATGATGGACCCCGTGATCGTGTGCGTCGTCGAAACCGGGATTCCCCAGACCGAGGCCAGGATGACCGTCGCCGCCCCGCCCGTCTCGGCGCAGAACCCGGAGAAGGGCTTCAACTTCGTGATCCGCGTCCCCATCGTCCGGACGATGCGCCATCCGCCCGTGAGCGTTCCGACGGCGATCGCGGCGTGCGCCGAGAGAATGATCCAGATCGGGATCTCCTTCAAATCGGGGAGGTACATGAAATGCAGGGGGGACGCGTTGTCCGCGAAGAGCTTCCGGTTCGCCACGAGGAGCCCCGCGATGATGCCCATGGTCTTCTGGGCGTCGTTGGTGCCGTGGGACAGCGAGAACGCGGCGGCCGAGCCGAGCTGAGCCCTTCGGAACCAGCGGTCCACGGAGCCGTACGGCACTTTCCGGAAGATCCACGAGACCGCCGTCATCATCGCGAACCCGAACACCATGCCGATGAGCGGCGAAAGGACGATGAAGGAGAGCGTCTTGATCCAGGCCATGCCCGGCACGATGGCGCTCACTCCGACGCGCGCCACGGCGGCTCCCGCGTAGCCCCCGATCAACGCGTGCGACGAGGAGGACGGAATCCCGAAATACCACGTCAGCACGTTCCAGGTGATCGCCCCGATGAGGCCGCCGAGCACGATGTCGGAGTTGACGACGCGGACGTCGATCAGGCCGCTGCCGATCGTCTTCGCGACGGCGGTCCCGAACGTGAAGGCCGCGATGAAGTTGAAGAACGCCGCCCAGGCGACGGCCATCAGGGGCGTGAGCACGCGCGTCGACACGACCGTCGCGATCGAGTTGGCGGAGTCGTGCATCCCGTTGATGAAATCGAAGGCCAGCGCGATCGCGATGATGACGAGGACGTAAGTCATGAAGCTCTCCGCTCTCAGCTCTCAGCTCTCAGCACGAAATGCGAGTCGGCCAGTCTGGCTGTGAGCTGAAAGCCGGCAGCTCAGGAATGCTTGAGGACGACGCTCTCGAGCACGTGGGCGACCGCCTCAGCCATGTCGATGCATCTTTCCATGTTGTCGTAGATGTCCTTCCACTTGATGACCTCGATCGGCGCGATCTGCTCGGAGAAGAGCGAAGCGACCGCCTCGTGATAGCCGACGTCCCCCTGGTTCTCGAGCTGTTTCATCCGGATGCAGTGCGCGACGACCCCCTTCTGGCCGCGCAACGCCGAGACCGCTTCCACCATCTCTCCGCTGATCTGGACGATGGTCTCGGAGAGTTTCCGGGAGAGCGGAGTGGGCTCGGAGATCTTGAAGAGCACCAGCCGGCGCACGGTCCCGTCGATCAGGTCGATCACGTCGTCCAGCCGCACCGCGAGCTGGTGGACGTCCTCCCGGTCGATTGGCGTAATAAAGGTCCGGTCGATCCCGCGCAGGATCTCGTGGGAGATCTCGTCGCACTCGTGCTCGAGACGCTTGATCTGGTCGGCGACTGTGGCGACCGGCGCCTCCCCGACGAAGAAGGTGTTGAGGATGCGCGCGCTCTCGTGAATGCGCCGCGCCATGTCGTTGAACCGATCGAAGTACTTCTCGTCCCGCGGCAACAGGTTGAGCATTCCCCCTCACCCCTCCCCTCTCCCGCCGGGAGAGGGCCCCGATGCTATCTCACCGCACCCGGACCACGACGTCTCGCCCCCGGGGGAGCGAGTTTCCGAGCGACTCATCAATTGAAATCGCCGGGATGCCGCCGACGCTCGCGGCGTGAGGAGTCTCCCGAGTAACCGCAGGGAGGAGCCTCGCGCCGCGGGAGCGGAGCGACGGTCACGCGTCGGAACGGCCGCCGTCGCAGTAGTGGCTCAGGGTGTCGAGGAGCGCGTTCAGATCGATCGGCTTGGAGAGATAGCCGTCGGCTTCGAGCCACAGGGCGTGCTGCTGGCTGTCGGACTTCGCGGAGATCACGACGACCGGGATTTTCGCCAGGTCCGAGTCCTGCCGCTGCTCGTAGCGGAACTGCCATCCGTTCATGATCGGCATCATCAGGTCGAGCAGGATGACGGAGGGGCGGCTCCCTCCCCGCAGCCGGCCGAGCGCCTCCAGTCCATGGCGGGCGCAGGTGACGCAATAGCCCTCCGCCTCGAGAAGCTCCGACAACGACAGGAGGAGCTCGGGGTCGTCTTCGACGACGAGGACGTTTCCACGCATGCGGCCTCCCTTCCCGGGGCCGCTCCCTGCCTTGGACATGCCGGGTCCGGCGCGACCCCCGCTCCGAGCCCTCCTATTCTACCCGGCGCGCCCGGGCATCCGCGGCGTCGCCCCCGCGCCCCAGGGGCACCCGGATCCGGAAGAGGCTTCCCCGTCCGGCTTCGCTCTCGATGTCCACGGTTCCCTGGTGCAGCTGGACGAGGTGCTTCACGATCGCCAGGCCCAACCCCGTACCGGGCCGCGTCTTCGATCGCGAGCGGTCGACCTGGTAGAAGCGCTGGAAGATCTTTTCTCTCTCGGCGCGCGGGATCCCCGGCCCGCTGTCGGCGACGGAGAAGCCCGCCCAGCCCGGGCCGCTCTCGGCGCCGAGCCGGACGATCTCGCCTTCCGGAGAGAACTTGATCGCGTTGTCCAGGAGATTGCGAGCGACCTGGAGGAGCCGGCGCCGGTCGGCGAGCATCGAGGCGCCCGGGTCTCCCGCGACGTCGATCCGGACGCGGCGCCGCGAGGCGTCGGCGGCCATGTCCTGCGCGACCTCGCGCAGCAGGGCCGTCACCGGCACGGTCTCTTTCGTCAACTCCACGGCGCCGCTCTCGATCTGCGCGAGATCCATCAGGTCGTCGATCAGCTCCTTCATGCGGGCCGACTGGCGCTGGATGAGGCGGACGAGCTCCCGGCGCTCGGATTCGTCCGGGGCGGCGTCCTCGAGCGTCTCGGCCGCCGCCGCGATCGAGGCGATCGGCGTGCGCAGCTCGTGCGAGACGTCGGCGACGAACGTGCGCCGCATCGACTCCGTGCGCTCGAGGCGGGTCACGTCCCTCAGCACGCCGACCGCGGCGGCCCGCGACCCGGCCGGCAGAGGCACGACGAGCACCTGCCAGACGAGCTCGTCCGCGAGCCGGACCGTCCTTTCCGTCCCCTCGCCGGACTTGAGCGAGGCCTCGAATACCTCGTAGAGCGCGCGCAGCCGGACGACGTCGTAGAGAGCGCGCCCCGCCGGGGCGGCGATGCCGATCATCTGCGCGAACCGTTCGTTGGCCTCGAGGACGTGGAGCCGGGAGTCGAGCACGACGAGGCCGTCGGGGAGCTTCTCGAGCACGAGGGCCGTCAGCCGCCGCTCGGATTCGGCCCGATCGGCCGCCCGCGCCAGCGAGTCCTTCATCCTCTGGAGGGCGGCCGCCAGGAGCTGGACCTCCTGCCCCCCTTCCCGTGGCAGGTCGCGCGGCAGGCCGGCGGCGATCGCCGAGGCCTCCTCCGTCAGGCGCGCGATCGGCGCCGAGAACCGCCGCGAGGCGGCCGTGCCGATGGCGAAGAGGAGGACGCAGGCGAGGACGACCGCGGCGCGCGCCGACCAGAGATAGCCGCTCTCGATCTCCCGGACGCGGGCCGCCGCGACCGAGAGGCGCAGTACGTTCCCGTCGGGAAGGAGCCGGGCGAAGTAGAAGCGGCTCTCCCGCTCGGTCGCCGAGAAACGGCGCGAGTCTCCGTGCCCGGCCCGGCGGGCCTCGAGGACCTCCGGCCGGCGGGAGTGGTTCTCCATCTGGGCCACCTCGGACGGCTGCAGATCCGTGTCGTTGGAGACGCGCCCGTCGGGGCGAATCAGCGTGATCCGGCAGCCGAGCTCCCGCGCCCATCTCCGCAGGGACGCGTCCAGACCCTCGGGCGCGACGCCCGGCATGTCGTGCGCCACGTGATCGATCTCCAGCTCGATCCGCTCCGAAACCCTGTCTTCCACGGCCCGCCGCAGCGTCGCGTCCATGACCAGAACGAGCGAAAGCGCCGTCGCCGCCGCGAGGACGCCGAAGAGGACCGTGAAGAGGGAGCGGAGCCTCATGCCGGGCGGAAGCCGGGAGGCGGGAGGCGGGAGGCGAGGAAACCCCCGGAACGGCTCACGGGGACTGCGTGTCGCGGTAGCGGTAGCCCAGGCCCACGACGGTCTCGATCCGCTCGTCGCCGAGCTTGCGGCGCAGCGAGCGGATGTGGACGTCCACCGTGCGCGTCTCGACGTCGGCGTCGTAGTCCCAGAGGCGCGCGAGGATCGCGTCGCGGGTGACGACGCGGCCGCGGCTGCGGATCAGGAGCCAGAGCAGGTCGAACTCCTTCTTCGTCAGGTGCACGCGCTCTCCGTTCAGGCGCGTCTCGAAGCGGGCCCGGTCCACGCGGAGCGGGCCGTCCTCGAAGGTCTCCTCGTCGGAGGTCTCGAACGACGCCACGCGGCGCAGCTGCGCGTTGACCCGCGCGAGCAGCTCCCGCATCGAGAAGGGCTTCGTGATATAGTCGTCCGCGCCGATCTCGAACCCGAGGAGCTTGTCCCGCTCCTCGACCCGCGCGGTCAGCATGATGATCGGCAGCCGGCGCGTCTCATCCGCGCGGCGCAGCTCCCGGCAGAGCGCGAGGCCGTCGATGTCCGGCAGGTTCAGGTCCAGGATCACGAGATCGAACGGCTTCTCCTGGAGCGCCGCGAGGGCGGCGAGGCCCGAGACGTAGTGCTCCACCTGGTAGCGCTTCTCCTTGCGCAGGTTCAGGCGGATCGTGTAAGCGATGTCCGCGTCGTCCTCGATCAGCGCGATCCTCTTGACGGCGCCCGCCTCCTTCGGCGAAGGAGGGGGCAAGACCCGGCTGCGGGAGGGCGAAGTCTTCATGCCGCGGCCTATCCGAATCGCCCGGTGATGTAGTCCTCCGTGATCTTCTGCCCCGGGTTGGTGAAGATCTTCTCGGTGCGGTCGTGCTCGACGAGGCGCCCGAGCATGAAAAAGGCGGTGTACTCGGAGACGCGCGCCGCCTGCTGCATGTTGTGCGTGACGATCGCGATCGTGTAGTCGCGCTTCAAATCGTAGATGAGCTCCTCGATCTTCTGCGTCGCGATGGGATCGAGCGCCGAGGCCGGCTCGTCCATCAGCAGGACCTCCGGCTCGACCGCGAGCGCCCGCGCGATGCAGAGGCGCTGCTGCTGCCCCCCCGAGAGTCCGAGCGCGGACGTGTTGAGCCGCTCCTTCACCTCGTCCCAGAGCGCCGAGTCGCGCAGGGCCTTCTCGACCCTCTCCGGCATCTCCGAGCGCCGGCAGAGCCCGTTGATCTTCAGGCCGTACGCGACGTTTTCGAAAATGGACTTGGGGAACGGGTTGGACTTCTGAAAGACCATCCCGACCCGCCGCCGCAGGTCCACGACGTCCGTTCCCGGCCCGTAGATGTCGTGCCCGTCGAGAAGGACCTCTCCCCTCACGCGGATGTCGGGAATGATGTCGTTCATGCGGTTCAGGCAGCGCAGGTAGGTGGACTTCCCGCAGCCGGATGGGCCGATGAGGGCCGTGACGGACTTCTCCGGGATCGCGAGAGAGATCTCATGGAGGGCCTTGTTCTCGCCGTAGAAGAAGGAGAGATCGCGCGTCTCCATCCGCACCTTCGCGCTCGCCGGGAATGGCGCGGCGGACGGCGGCGTCGAATTGCGAACCTCCGGGACCGTCACCATCGTGGAAGATCCCGGTTCTATCACGGTCGTCGTTCCTTCAGTCATGTCCGGTGCATCCTTTCCAGACGTCGGGTCACCATTCTGGCCAGGACGGAGAAGATGAAGATGAACGCCACCAGGACCAGGGCGCCCGCCCAGGCCTGCCGGTGCCAGTCGTCGTAGGGGGAGATCGCGTACGTGTACACCTGGACGGTCAGCGACGCGATCGGCTGATCGAGCCTCGTCGTGAAGAACCGGTTGTTGAAGGACGTGAAGAGCAGCGGCGCCGTTTCCCCCGAGATGCGCGCCAGGGCCACGAGGATCCCCGTCATGATGCCGGGCAGCGCGGCCGGCACCATCACGCCGAAGGCGGCGCGGGCGCGGGTGGCCCCCAGGGCGAGCGCCCCTTCCCGGAGTGTCGAGGGGACGAGGTTCAAGAGCTCCTCCGTCGTCCGCGTGATGATGGGAATCATCATGAAGCCGAGGGCGAGCCCTCCGGCGAGTGCGCTGAACCGATGGACGGGGAGAACGGCGAGCCCGTACGCGAAGATCCCGATCACGATCGAAGGAACTCCGTTCAGCACGTCCGCGGTGAAGCGCACCGCCGAGGCGAAGCGCCCCCCCGCGTACTCCGAAAGGTACACGCCGGCGATGAGCCCCACGGGGACGGCGATGGCCGAGGCGATGCCGATCAGGATCAGGGTGCCGACCATGGCGTTCGCCATTCCGCCGCCGGTCTCCCCGACCGGCTTGGGCATCTGCGTGAAGAAGCTCCAGTTGAGCGAGAGGATCCCCTGCTTGATGACATAGAAGAAGATGAAGGCCAGCGGCACGAGCGCGACGAGGACCGAGAGGGCGCAGAGGCCGACGACCACGTTGGAGAGGAGGCGGCGCCGCGACGGCTGCGTCACGCCGCGGCCTCGGGCAGCGGAGCGGGCGCCGCCCTGGGCTGCTTGACCTTCACTTCACGGGTGACGCTCCAGATCAGGAGCCGCGAGAGAGCGTTGATGATGAGCGTGATGATGAAGAGAACGAGACCGATCTCGATCAGCGCGTTCAAATAGAGGTCGTCGGCGGCCTCGGTGAACTCGTTGGCGATGACGGCCGCCATGGAGTACTGCGGCGCGAAGAGCGACGCGGACACCTGGGGGTTGTTTCCGATGACCATCGTCACGGCCATGGTCTCGCCGATCGCGCGGCCGAGCCCCAGGATGATGGCGCCGAAGATGCCGGTCCGCCCGTACCGCAGCGCGGCCTGGATCGCCTCCCAGCGCGTCGCGCCGAGCGCGTAGGCCGCCTCGCGCTGCGTCGGAGGAACCGCCTTCAGGACTTCGCGGGCCACGGAGGAGGTGAACGGGATCACCATCACGGCCAGGATCAGGCCCGCCGAGAGCATCCCGACTCCCAGCGGCGGGCCCGAAAAGAGCGGCACCTTCCGGAGCCAGTCCGGAGTGTGGACCTCGAGCCCGCGAACGATCGGGACGAGCACGAAGATGCCCCACAGGCCGTACACGATCGACGGGATCGCGGCGAGCAGCTCCGTCAGGAACGCGAGCGGGGTCCGGAGCACGCGCGGCGAAAGCTCCGACACGAAGATCGCGATGCCGATCGCGACCGGAGTCGAGATCAGGAGAGCGAGGAACGACGAGTAGAGCGTCCCCCAGATGAACGGAAGGGCGCCGAAGTCTCCGGACACCGGATCCCACGTCTTCGTGCGCCAGAACGCGAGCCCGAACTTCGCGATCGACAGCCGCGAATGGTTGAAGAGCTCGTAGCCGATCGCCGCGACGAGCAGGACGACGAGGAACGCGAAGAACCCCGTCCCCAGCCGGAAGGCGCGGTCATCGGCGCTTCTCCGAGAGGACGGGGCCTTCGACATATCGGCATTCCTCTGCTAGGTCTTGATCCGCTTGAGGGCTTCCTCTTCCAGGGCGACGACGTTGGAGGGAAGCGGCGCGTAGCCCAGGTCCTTGGTGTATTTCTGCCCTTCCGTGAGCGCCCACTTCATGAAGTCCACCATCGTTCTCGCCTTGGCCTTGTCCTTGGGATTCTCGTAATAGAGCATCCAGGTGAAGGAGGAGATGGGATAGACCCCCTTGCCGGGCGCGTTGGTGATCGAGACCCGGAAGTCCTTCGGCATCTGCGACGCGGCGGCGGCCGCCGCGGCCGTCACGGAGTCGATCGAGCAGACCACGAATTCCCCGTCCATGTTCTGGACCGAGCCGTACCCCAGCTTGTTCTGGAGGGCGTAGATCAGCTCGACGTAGCCGATCGCCCCGGGCGTCTGCTTGACGAGCCCCGCGACGCCTTCGTTCCCCTTCCCGCCGACGCCGACCGGCCAGTTGACGGAGGTCGCGACGCCGACCTTCTGCTTGAACTCGGGAGAAACCTTCGAGAGGTAGTCCACGAAGATGTAGGTCGTCCCCGACCCGTCGGAGCGGTGCGCGACCGTGATGTCGGACCCGGGGAGCTTGACGCCCGGGTTCAACCCCACGATCGCGGGATCGTTCCACTTGGTGATCTTGCCAAGGATGATGTCGGCCAGGAGCTTGCCGGAGAACTTCAGGTCGGCGTCCACTCCGGGAATGTTGTAGATCGGCACGACGCCGCCCAGCACCGTCGGGAGATGGAGGATCCTGCCCGGGGCGGCCTGCAGCTGCTCGGCGGTCATCGGGCCGTCGGTCGCTCCGAAGAAGACGGTCTCGTTGGACATCTGGCGGATGCCGCCTCCCGAGCCGATCGACTGGTAGTTGATCTCCACGTCCGGGTGGAGCTTGTTGTACTCGGAGAACCACTTCGAGTAGATCGGGTAGGGAAACGTCGCGCCCGCTCCGTTGATCTGCTGCTTCTGGGCGAAGGCCGGCGCCGCCGCCAGGACGGTTCCGAGGATCACCGCCGCGAGTCGGAAGGATTTCATCGTCTCACCTCGCTGCAAACATGAAGTTCGCGTGTTAAATCTGCCTGAACTCAGTGTTAATTAGAAGTTGAAGAGCGTGTGGAGCGCGTAGATCTTCGTCTTCCCCGGGTCGGGAGTCACGTTGTCGAACTTGACCTCCGAGTAGTCGGCCAGGAACGCGACCGTCTTGCCGCCGTGCAGGGGCGGCCAGTAGGCCAGGCCGATGACCGTCCGTTTCTTCCTGGGCTTGGGAGACAGGTTCTTGTTCGTGTTGAGCTCGTCGTAGCGCAGCAAGCCCTCAATGCCGAACGGAGTGCGGGGAGTGGCCCACACGGAGAAGCCGTTGCGGTCGAGCTCCGCCGCCGTCGGGGTCGTCTGGTCCTTCGCGTCGAGATACTCGAAGCCGGCGTGCACGTAGGGATGCTCGAAGGTGACCTGCCCGATAAAGCGCTCCTTCTTGGCGTCGGCGAAGTAGTGGTCGGTATCGTAATAGCCGGAGAGACGCAACCCCTTCACGACCGGCACGCTCGGAGCCGGGCGCAGGGACGCCCGGATCTGCACGGACTTCTGGTTGTTGACCCCACGCTGGTCGTTGGTGCTCGTGTATCCGTCGCCGTTGTAGACGCCCACGTGGACGTCGCCGTAGTTCTCGGGGAAATTCAGATGGGTGCTCACGCCGTAATCGGAGGAGGGGAGGAAGCCCTCCACGTCGGAGAAGGTCGGGCCCTGGAAACGGTACCGATAGATCCCCTCGTCGTAGTCGATCCACGGCGTCTGCTGGAGGCCCAACCGGAGCCACGAGCCCTTCGGCGCGAAGTCGTCGAAGTTGACCTGGCCGTAGCCGTACTTGACGCGGAAGGTCTGGCTGCCCGAGAGCGAGCTGCCGCTGCCCGTCTCGCGCGTGATGTCCGGCGTGATCCGGAACGAAAACCAGTGGGAGAGATTCCCCGTCACGTTGATGTAGGTCCGGTTCACGTCGAAGGAGTTGGAGTGGACGACGGCCGTGCTGCCGTCCTTGACCGTCGGCGAGTCCTGGTAAGAGTAGTTCGCGAAGATCGTGACGCCGATATTGATCTTCGGCGTGTCGTCCGGCGGCGTGTATCCGGCGGCGACGGTGACCTGGGCGCGCGCTTCCAGAGCGACCATCAGGCCCGCCGCCGCGGCGCAAGCGGTCGTGAACCTGAAAAAACGATCCTTCATGGCGTTTGCTCCTCCTCTGTTTTGGCTGCCGACTTGTAAAGGCGGGCCGTCAACGGCGAAGGAAGTTCCTGTAAATTCGACCTGAAGCGGGGGCTCGCCGGAGCGGGTCCCTCTTTTTCGCGCTCCGTCGATTCGAATCGAAGATCGCGCCGCGCGAGATCCTCTGACGTAGGATCGGGCCATGAACGAAACGAGCGCGGTCTGCTTTTGCGGGAGGCCTCTGGGCCGGGAGGCTCCGGGACGACAGGGCGAGCGGCACGAGCTCCGGTGCGCCTGCGGGAGACTGTACGACTTCGAGTTTCGCGGAACGGGTTGGGCGCGGGCATCCGACGCGATCACCCCGGAGGGGAGACAGCCGCTCGCGGGTTTCTCACCCGAGCTGAAGAGGAGCGAGGACTGCCGGAGGTATTACTTCTTTCACTCGGTCGCCGGCCGCAGGATGCCGGTCCACATCGTGTTCTCTCCGTCGGCGCAGCGCGCCGAGGTCAAGATGGGCGACATGAAGACTCTCGAGATCGCGCCGGTCGAATCGGTCGTCGAAGCGCGCCGCCGGTGGATCGAGCGGTTCGACGCCCTTCCCGGGAAAACAGGCCCGCGGCGCCGGGACGCCCCACCGCGGAGATCGCCGCAGGCCTGAAACGCCGCCGGCCGCGCCTCAGCGTGAGGCGGCGGCCTCGATCACCGCGTCGGGAATCCCGGCCTTCGTCCAGTCGATGATGTCCTCGGCGCTCATCTTCCGGGAGAGTCGCTGCCCCTTGGCGTAGGCGAGGAGAACGTCGGGCGCCACGCCCGCCCGCGTCATCTCGAGGAGCTTCGCTTTGAGCGCCGCCGGGGTGAGTGCCGGACTCGCGACTGCCTTCGCGGAGGACAGCGGGATCGTGATGCCGCCCCCCGGCGCCTCGGGTCGCGAGTCCGCCAGCTCGCGCGCCGCCTCGGCGCCGCACGCGTATTCCTCGAAGCTCACGCGGAACCAGCTCTCGCCGCGGCGCAAGCAGTCGGGAGACCGGTCCCCCGAGGGGCATTCGATGTTGGGACGCGTGACCGTCCGCCGGGAGAGGACGAGCAGAACATTTCCCCCGGACCGTTCCGTCTCGACTCGCTGCCGCCTGTAGGGGTCGTCCAACGCGCGCTCGCTCTCCATCTGGTCCACGGGCCCGGACGTTCCCAGGAGGCGGCACCCTTCCGGCAGCCGTCTGGCCGCCGGGTCTGCCGTGGCATCCGCCTCGTAGACGGCGACGGAGGGCGCGGCCTTGCGCGCGCTCGCGCACGCGAGGGCCGACGCGGTCAGGAGAACGAGCGGGAATCGCGGGATCGTCATGGCAACTCCTCCGGCGGCGGGCAATTGTAGGCGAAGCGGCCGGCGAGCCCGCCCCGGACGAGGCCTCTGCGCTCTTCTTTACTCCCTCTTCATCCTCTTCTTACGCCGCTCTTCGCCGGGCTCTGCTCCAATGCGCCCCGCGGTCATCGAGACGGAAGGAGTTTGCGACATGGAACTGACCTGCGAAGACCTGGAGGACGGTGTGCGCCGGGTTCGGCTGGCGGGCCGCATGGATGTGGACGGATCGCGCGAGATCGACCTGAAGTTTACGAGCCTGACCGCCTCCCGCCAGGCGTTCGTCATCGTGGACCTGTCCCTCGTGGATTTCCTGTCTTCCCTGGGCCTCGGCACGCTTGTGCGCAGCGCGAAGGCGCAGATGTCCCGCCGGGGCAAGATGGTCCTCCTCTGCGGGAGAACGGCGTCGCGCCCGCGCGCGCTCTCGACTTCGAGCTCTGCCTGAACGAGCTCGTGACCAACGTCATCTATTACGCCTACGCCGACAGGGGACGGCACGAGATCCGCGTCGGACTCGAGTGGAACGGCGAGGAGCTCCGGGCAACCGTCGAGGACGACGGCCGCCCGTTCAACCCGCTCGACAAGGAGCCTCCCGCGATCCCCGCTTCGCTCGAAGAGGCCGGAGTGGGAGGCTGGGGAATCCCGATCGTCCGAGCCTTCGCCGACGACCTCTCCTACGAGCGCCGCGACGGACGCAACCGGCTCACGATCGTCTCCCGCGAGGGCCGCTCCGCGAAGTCCGAGTAGGGTCCGGAAGGCCTCGTAAGCCACTTGAATACAAGGGCTTACTCCTAGTCGCCGGGCTTCACACTCTTTTCGAACTGAGGTGATAGCCTCGGCACCCTTCGCCATGACGGAAGTCCGACTCGTCGATTCGGTTGCGCCCGAGGACCGGTTCCAGGACCGGACGCTCTACTTCAACCGGGAGATCTCCTGGCTCGCGTTCAACCGGCGCGTGCTCGAGGAGGCGCTCGACACGAACTGGCCGCTTCTCGAGCGTCTGAAGTTCCTCTGCATCTTCCACTCGAACCTCGACGAGTTCTTCATGATCCGTGTCTCGGGCCTCCACGACCAGCTCGAGGCGTCGGTGACCGAGAGGAGCGCGGACGGCCTCTCCCCCATCGAGCAGCTCCGCGCGATCGGCGAGATCGCGCGCCGCGACCTCGACCTCGCCACGAAGACCCTCACCGAAGACGTCCTCCCCAAGCTCGCCGAGAAGGGCGTGCGCATCCTGACGTGGGACGAGATCGAGGCCGAGCGGCGCAAGGAGCTGACGGCCTACTTCGAGAGCGTGGTCTTCCCGGTGCTGACGCCGCTCGCGTTCGATCCGGCCCACCCCTTCCCGTTCGTCTCGAACCTCTCGCTCTCGCTCGCCGTCGAGCTCTCCGAGAAGGAGGACGGACGAACGCGGTTCGCGCGCGTCAAGGTGCCTCCCTCGCTGCCGCGGCTCGTCCCGGTGCCGGCGGAGGGCGGGGGCGCGACGGATTTTCTCCTCCTCGAGAACCTCGTCGAGGCCCACCTGCCGCAGCTCTTCCCGGGGATGAAGATCCGGGGCGCGTCCTCCTTCCGCGTGACGCGCGACGCCGACATGGAGATCCGCGAGGACGAGGCCGCCGACCTGCTGCGCTCCGTCGCGGAGAATGTCCGCCGGAGGCGCTTCGGCGCGGCGATCCGGCTGGAAGTGGACCGCCGCTGTCCGGCCGCCGTGCGGGAGCTCGTCCGGCAGCACCTGGAGCTCGACCCGGAGGACGTCTACGAGGTCGAAGGGCCGCTCGGCACCTCCGATCTGCTGGCGCTCGGCCGGCTCGAGCGCCCCGACCTGAAGGACGCCCCGTTCCTGCCGGCCTCGGGAATGCTCTTCTCCAAGGCCGGGTCGGCGTTCGAGACGATCCGCAAGGCGGACGTCCTCCTCCACCACCCCTACGACTCCTTCGATCCCGTCCTGCGCTTCCTGGAGGACGCGGCGACCGACCCGGACGTCGTCGCGATCAAGATGACGCTCTACCGGACCGGGACCGACTCGCCGATCGTCGCGGCGCTCGCGCGGGCCGCCGAGAACGGCAAGCAGGTCGCGGTCCTCGTCGAGCTGCAGGCCCGCTTCGACGAGGAGAAGAACATCCAGTGGGCGCAGTCGCTCGAGCGCGCGGGGGTCCACGTCGCCTACGGCGTGGAGGGATTGAAGACGCACGCCAAGATCGCGCTCGTCGTCCGGCGCGAGGGGAACGTGATGCGCCGCTACGTGCACTTCGGGACGGGCAACTACAACCGGGTCACGTCGAAGGTCTACACGGACCTCGGTCTCTTCACCGCCCGCCCGGAGTTCGGCCACGACGCCTCCGAGCTTTTCAACTTCCTGACGGGCTTCTCGCGGCGCACCCGCTACAAGCGGCTCACCGTCGCCCCGTTCCTGCTCCACGAGAAGGTCCTCTCGCTCATCGACCGCGAGGCCGAGAAGGCGCGGCAGGGCAAGCCCTCGAGAATCGTCGGCAAGGTCAACGCGCTCGTGGACGCCAGGCTGATCCGCGCCCTCTACCGGGCTTCCGACGCGGGAGTGCCGATCGCCCTCGCCGTGCGGGGGATCTGCTGCCTGCGGCCGGGGGTCCCGGGCATCTCCGACCGGATCTCGGTCTCCTCCGTCGTCGGACGGTACCTCGAGCACAGCCGCTGCTTCTCCTTCGGCGCCGGGGACGAGGAGGAGATCTACATCTCGAGCGCCGACTGGATGCCCAGGAACTTCTTCCGCCGCGTCGAGCTGATGGTCCCGATCCTCGACGAGAAGGCGAAGGAAAAGATCCGCCAGGAAGTGCTCGACCCGATCGTCAACGACAACTGCCGCGCCCGCGACCTCCAGACCGACGGGACCTACGTCCGGCGCGTGCCTCCGGCCGGCGAGCCCCCCTTCGACGCGCAGCAGACGCTTCTTGACCGCCTCGCCCGCCGCGGCCTCCACGCCGTCCCGGACGACGCCCGCAAGGACGCTCCCGACCGGGTGTAGCTAACCCCGCTCGGCCGCGGGCGGGGTCACGCCGGCCAGGCGCGCTGGCTGTGAGGAAGGCCGCTCGATCAGAGTGTTCCGCCCGACCCGCAGCGATCTCCCCCGCCACGAGGTCCGACCGCCGAAGAGTCCTGCCCAGAACAGCGCCGCCACGGCGAGGTCCCGCAGCGGCGCGAGCAGCCAGTCCGCCGGGCGGAGGCGGCCCGATCGCCCCGCAGCGACGGCTTCGAGGCCGATGCGAAGGAGATAGAGGGCGGCCGCGCAGACCACCAGCGGGACCTCGCCGCGCGCCCAGAGGAGCACTCCGGCAAGCCACGGGAGCGGGCTCGCCAGGAGCTCCGCCGCGTAAGAGATCCCTCCGAGCCGCTTGCGCAGGATCGCCCATCGGCGCTGGCGGCCCCAGGCGGCCGCGAGCGATCGGGAGACCTCCGCGGTCTCGATCTCGTCGGAGGAGAGGACCACGCGGTAGCCGGCGCCCGCGACCAACTTGCCGAGCAGGTAGTCCTCGGCCAGGTGATCGCGCAGGGCCTCGATGCCGCCGATCGCGTTCAGCGCCTCGCGCGAGGCGAGGATGGACTTGCCGACGACGCACGGTGTTCCCAGCATCCGGTCGATCGCCGCCGTGCCCGCCCGCAGGGCGCCGTTCAAGTGCAGGGATTCGAGGCGCGACCCGAGGGTCCGGGCGCCGAGGGCCCGGAAGAGGTGCGAGACGAGACCCACGGAGGGGTCCGCGAAGAAAGAGATCGCACGGGCGAGGAACTCCGCGTGGACCCGAACGTTGCCGTCGGTCATCAGGATGTGCCGGTGGCGCGCGTGCCGCAGGGCCGCCGACAGCCGGCTGACCTTCGAGTTGCCCCCGGGCTCCCGGGCGTCCACGACGAAGACGCTCGGAATCCCCGTGTGCCGGTCGGCGACCCGCCGCGCCACGGCGAACGCGGGATCGTCCCGCCGAGCGAAGGAGAAGACGATCTCGTACTCCGGGTAGTCGATCCGGTAGAAGGACTCGAGGTTCCGCTCGAGGTCGTCGTCGAGTCCCGACAGGGGCTTAACGACCGACACGGGCGGGAAGAAGGCCGGCAGCCGGGAACCGCGCCGGTCGCGGCGCGACGCGGCGAGCGACGCCACCCCGGCCGAGTAGAGCGCGACGGACAGGAAGAGGAGGACGAGAAACGCGATCGCGGGCGTCACGCCGTCGCCTCCTCCGCCCACCGGGCCGTCAGCCTGAGAACGCCGATTCCGGCGTTGCGCTTCAGCGCGTCCAGGACGGCCCCGACCGTCTTCTCCGCCTTGAGCAGCGTCTTCCAGGCGTAGAGGTGGTCCGGCCGGTGGAAGTCGCTGTTGGCGATGTGCGGAAGCTTCTCGCGCGAGACGACCGGGAAGAGGTCCCACCGGCAGCCCACTTCCCAGAGATCGACGAGCGGCGCGACGAGCCTGCGCCGGTTCCAGAGGTAGAAGGTGTTCGCGTAGAACTCGCTCATCTCGTGGGGGTGGCAGGCGACCGACACCGCTCCGCGCGCGCGGATCTGCCTCAGGATCTCGACCGGGTCCCCGTCGGCCGAGAGGAAGTCGTTCAGGCCGAGCGCCAGGATGTGAACGGAGGTGTCCCGATTGATCGTGTTGCGCGTCATCTCCGCGCCGGGGATCACGAGCATTCCGTAGGTCCTCCAGGCGCGCTCGGCCTCGCGGCGGATCTCCTCGAAATAGCGCTTCCACGTCTCGGAATTGAGCGAGTGGCGGATCGCGTGCGCGATGCGGCCGAGGCCGTTGTCCCTGTTGACGATGTGGTCGGTGACGGCGATCACGTCGTGACCGCTCCGGCCGAACAGGTCCACGACCTCGGGCAGCGGCAGTTCCCCATCGGAGTAAGTGGAGTGGACGTGAAAGTCGCAAAGCAGCATCTTTGTCACCCCGAATGATTGTCGGTTGATGACAAGAGATTCCGTAGAAAATTCGGGAAAAATTAGAGAAAAGCTTATGTGAAGAGCGTTTGAAGCGATCGCGGCGCGGATGGCCCGAGACGGCGGCTCCGCCGTCGGAGCAGCGGACCGGCCTTCTCCGACTTCCTCATCCTCGGCGCGACCGCCGGTCTGCAGCTGGTCGGCGTGCCGCCCCCCCGCTGACGCTACTCTTCGAAGGGAGCGTTCCGAGCGAGCGCTTTCGAAGTCAGCAGGAGAGTCAGGGTCCCGGGAGGCACTGGGGTGCCGCGATCGAACTCGATGCGCGCCAGCGCGCCCTTCTTCATCTCGACTGAGGTGTTCGCGCGGCCGGTGAGGAGATACCCGAAGAGCTTCCCGAGGTGGGGCATGTGCCCGACCAGGAGAACCCGCTCGCAGCGCCGCCGTTGGATCTCACGGAGGATCTCCTTCGGATCGGCGCCCGGCGCGAGCGCGGCGGTCTCGATGAGGTCGTCCGCTTGCTTCAGAGCCCGCGCCACCGGCTCGGCCGTCTGCCGCGCCCGCCGCAAGGGGCTTGTCAGGATCGCGTCGAGCCGCGGATCGAGGCGAGCGATCGTCCGCGCGGCGGCGAGCATCCTCTTGCGCGCGGCGGGAGTCAGGGCCCTCTCTTCGTCCGGCGTGTCCGGCCCGCCCTCCTCGGCCTTCGCGTGGCGCAGGATCCAGATTTCCATGGGCTCGACTTCCTCCCGCTCCTTCACCGGCCCGCGAGGCCGGCGGAGGCGGCGCCGGGAGAGGATATCCCCGCGCCCGCGAATTTCCGCCCGAGCGCGGCGAAAAGATCGGCCGAGGGGCGGCGGCGGCGCGCGAACGTCGCGTAGTCCACTTCGAAGAGGCCGAAGCGCGGGCGGAATCCCTCGAGCCACTCGAAGTTGTCGAGCAACGACCAGTAGAAGTACCCCTCGATCCGGGCGCCGGCGGCCAGTTGACCGGACAGGACGAGGCAATGCTCGTGGAGGAAGGAGCGGCGAAGGCGGTCGTCGGCGGTCGCGATCCCGTTCTCGGTGACGAGGATCGGCAGACCGGCGCCGGCGGCCGAGCGCAGGACCCTGTCGAAGCCCTGCGGGTGGATCTCCCAGCCGGTGTCGGTCAAGCCCCGCCCGCCGCGGTCCCTGTAAAAGAACTCCCCGGCCGCGCCCGGCAGCCCGCGGAACCGCAGGTGGACGCGGCTGTAGTAGTTGACGCCGAGGTATGCCGAGACCTTCGGAAGGTCGGGGACCGTGAACTCGGCGCGCCCCTCCCCGGGAAAGGACCACCACATCCGCCCCGTCGCGAGCGCTTCGACGAGCGCCAGGTTGTAGAGGGCCTCGCCGGCGTGCACGAGCCTGCGGTCGAGCGCGCTGTCGGGCCGGTCCGGTGCGAAGTCGAGCATGTTGTGAGCGAGCCCGCAGAACGCGCCCGCAGGACGCTCGGAGAGCGCCTGCGCGGCCTCCGCCTGCGCGCGCAGCAGGTGCTCCAAGGCCTTCGCGGCCGCGGCGAAGCTCTTCTTCCCGGGGGGGATGAGGCCGCCCAGGTAGCCGCCCAGGATGAACGTGATCGGCTCGTTGACAGTGACCCACAGGCGGACATCCGGCAGGGCGGCGCCGACCCTCTCTGCCAGACGGCGCAACCAGCCGACGCTTTCCCTGTTCTCCCACCCTCCGGCCTTCCAGAACCACGCGGGGTGCGTGTAGTGAAGGAGCGTGACCACCGGCTCGATTCCGAGCGCGCGCAGCAATCCCGCCCGCTCCGACTCCCGCTCCAGGGCCGCCGCGTCGAACTCGCCCGGGCGCGGCTCCAGCCGGCTCCACTCGACCGAGTAGCGGTAGGCGTTGGCGCCGATGGTCGGCAGGAGGGCCAGGTCCTGCCGCCACCTCTCGCGGTGGCCCGAGGCCGCCCCGCAGCGGACTCCGCTCTCTTTCAGCTTCCCGAGCCTCTCCCATTCCGTCCAGTCGTTCTCGGGCGCCCCCTCGACCTGGTACGCCGAGGTCGCGACACCCCAGAGGAAGCGGGGAATCGGATGATCGGGCGATCCGCTCATCGAGGGTTGTCGAGGGAAGATCCCGCTCCGGGCTCGGGTGAAATCACCCGATCACCCGATCGCAGATCACCCGATCCTTACGTCTCGGTCAGCTCGGTGGCGTGGTGCTTCACCCACCGGGCCTCGGCCATGTAGATCGTGTCCTCGCAGATGTTGGACGCGAGGTCTCCGACCCGCTCGAGGTTCTTCGAGACCGAGATGATTTCGAGGCAGTACGTGATCAGGTTCGGGTACTCGGCCATGTAGGTCAGCAGCTCCCGGATGATCGAGACGTTCTTGTCGTCGAGGATGTCGTCCTTCTTGATGACCTGCCGGGCGAGGTTCGCGTCCCGGTTGACGAAGGCGTCGAGGGAATGCTTCAACATGGACATCGCGACCTCGGCCATGTAGTTGATGTCGATGAACGGCTTGAACGGCTTCTGCCCCGCCAGCCGCTCCGCCCCCTCCGCGATGTTGACCGCGTGGTCGCCGATCCGCTCCAGGTCATTGTTGATCTTCAAGGCGGCGACGAGGAACCGCAGGTCCACGGCGACCGGCTGCTGCAGCGCCAGGAGCTGCACCGCCTGCTCTTCGACCACCATCTCCATGCGGTCGATCTCCGCGTCGGCGGCGATCACGTCCGCCGCCTTCTTCTCGTCCACCTCCGTCAGAGCCTCGATCGCGTGCTGGATCTGGCGCTCCACCTCGCCTCCCATCAGGATGAGGTTGCGCCGCAGGTCCTCGAGCTTTTCGGAAAAGTGTTCTTTCAAAGGATGTTCTCCTCTTTTCTCGATCCGCTAGCCGAACAGCGCCTCGGCCGAAATCATTTCGAGGTCCCGCTGGAGGACGGTCTCGTCCCGCCCCGCCGGCACCGCCCGGAGGGCGGGCTCGCGGTGGAAGACCCGCTCGAAGAGGTTCGCCTTGCGGCGCGCCGCCTCGAGCTCCGCCTCGCAGTCGCCGCGCGCCACGGCGTCGAGCTCGACTCTCCGCGGCCGGACGCGGCACGCGACGTCGGTCACGAGCTGCCGGTGGCTCCGGTCGAGCCCGTCGGCGATCCGCAGGAGCGCCGCCAGCTTCTCGACCACCGGCCGCAGGTACGGGTCCAGACGCTTCCAGTTCTCGTGCGACTCCCTCGGGCCCTTCCCCTTGTGGTAGCGCGCGACCGACGCGATGACCTCGATCTCCTCCGCGGAGAAGCCCGTCAGGTCGCCGTGCGTGATCAGGTAGTAGGAGTGCTGCTGGTGGCGGGCGAACCCGATGGAGCACCCCACATCGTGGAGGAGCGCCCCGAACTGGAGCCACTCCCGCTCGGCCGCGGTCAGCTGGTGGAGGGCGTGCGTCTGGTCGAAGAGCTGGAGCGCCAGCCGCGCGACGTGCGAGGCGTGGAGAATCTCCGCGTTGGCGCGGCGCAGGAGCCGGTCCACGCTCCGCGCCCGGACGTCCCGGTCGCCGGCGCGCCGCTCGCCGTGCCGCGAGGCGTAGTCGAGGATGATTCCTTCCCGCAGCCCCCGTTCGCCGACGACGATGCCGTCGGCACCCGCCCTTTTCAGGATCCAGGCCAGGAGGATGCCGCCCGGGACGGCGATGTCCCGCCGGCGCGGGTCGAGCCCGGGCACGCGCATCTTCTCCTTCTGCGTCGTCTTGCGCAGGATCCGGTTGACTTTCTTCAAGCCGGCGCGCGTCAGGGTCCTGTGCCCGGAGGGGATCGGCTCGCGCCCCAGGATCGCCGCCTCGTGGACGAGCGAGAGGGACTGGATCGTGCCGGCCGATCCGACGCAGGTCTTGAATCCCGTCTTCCGCACGGCCTCCGTGGCCCTCCGGGCCACGGCGCGGATCGCCTTCTTGACGGCCTTCCGGTCCCGGTCGCTCGGCGGGTCGTCGTGGACGAGGTCGGCCAGGCGCACCGCGCCCAGAGGCAGGCTCTCGGTCAGGAGAACGCGCGATCCGTTGGAGACGACGAATTCCGTCGAGCCGCCGCCGATGTCCACCAGGAACAGGGGGTCGAGCCGCGAGGAGAACTCGCTCCGGGCGGCCAGGTGGATCAAGCGCGCCTCCTCCTCGCCCGAGATGACGTCCACCTCGACGCCGGTCCGCCGGCGCACGGCCTCGAGAAACTCCTGCGAATTCTCCGCCTCGCGCACCGCGCAGGTGGCGACGGCGCGCACGAGCCTGGCCTCCTGCGCCTCCACCGAGCGCAGGAACTGTTCGATCGCCGTGACTCCCGCCTCGATCGCGTCCGGCGACAGGCGCCCGGAGGCGAGGGTGTGGCTCCCCAGACGCACCTGGGATTTCTCCCGCGAGAGCACTTCCAGCACGCCCCCTTCGTCCACGGCGGCCAGCAGGAGCTTGATGGAGTTGGTGCCGATGTCGATCGCGGCCAGCCTGTTCATGGGAGATTTATTCTCGGCGGCCCCCCGGGGGACTGCCTGAACTTCGCGTGAAGACGGCGTGAACTCGGCCACCTCTTTCTCTCTCTATAATAGCGCCCCCGTGTCCGAAATCCTCTGGTCTCTTCGCGCCCGCTCGCTCTCCAGGGCGAGGAAGGCATTCCTGCGATCGGAGCCCGAAGGTCTCCATGACCTGCGCGTGGCGATGCGGCGCGCGGAGGCGACGGCGGCGGCGCTCGGCAGGAAGAAGATCGAGCGGAAGTCCCGGTCGCTTGTCCGCTCGCTTTCGCCGCTGCGGCAGCTCGAGGTGGATCGGCGGCTCCTCTCCCGCCTTCGAGAGACGGGCCACCTGCCTGAGAACGTCGCGGCGGGTCTCGAGGCGAGGTGGAACGCTGAGTACGCGGAGGGCGTCGCCCGGGCGGCTCGCGTCGCGCGCGGCGGAAAGTGCCGCCGCCTGGAACGCCGGCTGCGGAGCGCGGCCCGCCGCACGCGGGACGATGTCCCGTTCCGGCTGGAGATCGAGCGGCGGCGCCTCGAGCGGAGGCTCTCCCCGCCCCCCGAGAACGCGACCGACAAGCGGCTCCACCGCTACCGCATCGCGGTCAAGCGCGCCCGCTACCTGGCCGAGGACCTCGCCGCGTGCGGTGTCCCGGGCCTCGAGAACCGGATCGCGCGCGAGAAGGAGCTCCAGGACGCCCTCGGCCGCTGGAACGACATCCATCTCTTCCGCGAACGGCTCCAGGAGACCCGCGACGAAGCGGAGGAGAGAGGCCTCGTGACCCTCGTCGTGGAGCTCGATCGCCTGATCGCCTCGCTCGAAGGGACGGTCGCGGCGGCCCGCCGCGAGGCGCTTGCCGTCGCCGGCCGGTTCGCCCGGGTGCTCCCGTTTCTCGAGCGCAGCGCCTGACGGACCTGTCCGGCCCCCCGCACTTCCGGCCCTCGCCGCGCGCGCTGCTCTTCCTTCTCCTCTTCGCCACGATGACGGCGAAGCTCTTCTTCGCGTGGCGGTTCGACGGCTATGGGACCGGAGACGATCTTGAGATCGTCGAGACGGCGGCGAGGTACGCCGCCGGCCTCGACTACCAGCCCTGGAACCTGCGCTGCCTCTTTCATCCACTCGTCCTGACCTGGCCCTTCCTGCGCGCCGGCGTGTCGCTCGGCGCGAGCGATCCCGCTCTCCTCTCCTGGCTCGCCGCGGTCCCGACGGTCCTCTTCTCGACTCTCGCGATCTACCTTCTCTACCGGCTGGCGCTCGCGTGGCAATGGCCGGAGACGACGGCGCTCGTTGCCGCCGGTCTCTACGCCGTGCACGGCCTCCCGCTCGCCTACGGCGCGACCCTTTTCCCGCGCCCGATCTCGACGGCGTTTCTGCTCGCGGCCTTCCTCCTCGCGAGCCGCAGACCCCTCGGCGCGGCGTGGAGCGCGGCGTCGGGGGTCCTCGTGGCCGCGGCGTTCGCCCTGCGCTGGAGCGAGGGAGCGGCGCTCGCGCCGCTCTCCGCCTGGATCTGGTGGAGAGAGCGCGATGTTCGGTCCGCGGGCGCCGCGCTCGTCGGCTTCGGCCTCGGAGCGCTCCTCTTCGTCGGCGTGACCGACATCCTGACCTGGGGAGCTCCGTTCTCGAGCCTCGCGGCCTACGCGAAGGAGATGCGCAATGTCCCCCCGAACACGCGCACGGACGGTCCCTGGTACGAGTACGCCAAGGACATCCTCCACTGGGCGGGCCCGCTCTGCCTGCTCCTGCTCTGGCCGGCGCGGAGAGACCGGCGGATCCGGCTTCCGCTCCTGACGCTGGCGGCGTTCGTCGCGATCCTCTCCTGCGTCCGCTTCAAGCAGATGCGCTACATGCAGGCCGCGATCCCGTTCCTCGCGCTCGCCGCGGCCGTGGGATGGGAGCGTCTCCGACGGTCCGGCGTGGCCGGGCGGCGCCTCGCGGCCGCGGCGCTCCTGCTCGCCGCGCCCCTCGGTCTCGAGCGCGCCCTGGCGGTGCTGCGCGCCAAGTCGCAGTCGGCCACGGCCGCCGCGCGCGCGATCGCCCGCCTCTCCCCCCCGCCCCGCGTGATCGCCCTCGAGCAGTCCTGGGCCTACGGCGACCGGCTCTTGATCGGCAACGGCCCGGAGATCCGGGATTTCCCCCCCGCGCGCCCTCTCGATTCCGCCGTCGTCGAGAAGGCCGCGGCGCCGGCCGACGTCCTCGCCGTTTACGCGCTCGACACGAGCCCGCCGCTCCTCGAAGCGATCACGCGGATGGGGTTCCGCGAGCACGGCCGCTTCCACCGCGACACGAGCAAGGAGGTCCTCCTCTTCGTTCGCGCTAAAAAGTGACCCTCGCCGCGAGTGGGACGATCCCGGGCACGAGATCGTTGCGCGTGTTGCCGTCGTTGTTCAGGTCCCCGTTGACCTCGAGCGAGTGGGGCACCCCCGTCTGGTATCGGTGACCTTCCCCAGCGTGTAGGCGAGCTTCGCCTGCCAGTTGCCGGAGAAGCGCTTGTTGATCTCCACGGTCACGCCGTCGTACTCGGACTCCGCGGTGCTCTGGCACTCGATGATCCGCCCGAAATTCGAGAACGGGTGCGTGCTCGAAAAACGCTGGAACGAAGCGGAGTTCCCGTCCCCCGGAACGCGGAGAAAGTCCTTCCCGACATCCCACACCTCACTTTGTCTTGCGGTTCCTCAATCCGAGCGGTCGCCACGAACCTCTCGGTCTCAGGTCTCGTCAGGGATTGAACGAAAGCCGCCCCTCCGGCAGCCCGGGTGCCAGAAACCAGTTCCAGTCCGGCTCGAGAGCGAGGGTCCCGCGCCGTCTCGCGTCCTCGATCAGGAGGTCGCGGAGCGGCTTCGACGATTCGGCCAAGCGCGGACAGTCCCTCCAGACGCCGTATCCGCTCGAGCCGGCGGCGCGGTAGGAATTCAGGGCGACCGTGAACGAGTCTTCGTCGCGGACGGCAACGCCTCCGCGCTTCAGGAAGAGCACGCGTCTCCCCTCCGGACGCGTCGGGTCGAGCGCGTACTCCGCGCCCTCCAGCGTGTCGCAGTTGTAGGCCCAGACGGCGGGATTGCGCTGCCAGACGGGCTTGCCCTCCTGGACGGAGACGCCCGACACGCACCGACCGGCCGCCTCGAGCGCCTGGCGGACCTGCCGTCCGGTCGCCCGCAGCGTCGCGAGGGTGTTCTCGTACGGGTAGAACTCCCAGATCTGCGAGATCGTGAGAGGACCCGCGGGCCAATCGGGCAGCGAGCCAGGAAGAAGCGACGCGAAGGAGAGGTCGGCCTTCCCCTGCTCCCTCTGGACCGCGTGCAGCCAGTCGACGATCGCGGAATCTTCGGTCCTCGCTCCCCTGGCCGAGACGGGATTCGCGAGCGTCGCCACCGCCGTGGACAGGATCTTCGACGCGGCCTCGTGCTCGGGCGCGACGGCCGCCACGATCTCAGGATCGGCCCGCACTTCCTTCATCGGGAAGTTCTTCCCCTCGATGGACGCGACTCTCCAGCGGCCGCCCGACTTCGTGAACGCGAGGTCGAAGCGGGTCACCGTGTTGCCGAATCGCCCCGGCTGCGAGGTCCAGGTCTGACCGAGCCGCCGCGGCTCGATGACCGTGTGCGTGTGGCCGGTCAGCAGCAGGTCGATCCCGGGCACCTCCGTCGCGATGGCGTAGGCCTGGTTCTCGGCGGAGGAGCCGTTCTCCCTGGCCGTCGCGAGGTCCCGTTCGAAGCCCTGGTGCGTGAGGACGATGACAGCGTCGCACTTCTCCTTGCCCCGCAGGATCGGGACGTAACGCTTCGCGGTCTCGACCGTGTCGAGGAACCGGAGCCCGGCGACGTGGGCCGGCGGCTCCCAGAAGGGGATGTTCTTCGTCGTCAGCCCGAGGATGCCGACGCGCACGCCCGCGACGACCTTGACGAGGTAGGGCGGGAACGCCGGCTTCCCGTCCTCGCGAACCGTGTTCGCCGAGAGCCACGGGAACCGGGCCTCCCGCCGCGACTTCTCGAGCCTCTCGAGGCCGAAATTGAACTCGTGATTGCCGACCGCCATCGCGTCGTAGCGGACGAGGTTCATCGCCCGCACGATCGGGTCGCCGCGGTCGTGAATGGCGCCGGAGAACACCAGGGCTTCCACCGGCGACCCCTCGATCGTGTCGCCCGAATCGAGGAGGAGCACCGCTCGCCCCTCGGCCCGCACCGCGCGGACCGCGGTGGCGACGCGCGCCAGTCCTTCGCCGAAGTCATGCATTCGGGGGTTGTCGCCGGGATCCACGTGGCCGTGGAGATCGGAGGTGTGGAGAACGGTCAGGGTCGCCGGCGCGGCGCGGGCGAGCGGCGCAGCAAAGACGAGAAGAAATGCGGCGATCGCGCCCGGTAAACGGCGAATGGTTTTTCTCCTCCGACCGCGGGCGTTGATATCACCGCGCCGCGCGCCGGTCAATGCAACAGTGCACGATTCGAATAAGATCTTCGCCGATTGAAGCGATCACCGAAAGCGAAGAAGACCCGGGAGACTCTCGAGGAGAAGAGAAAGCGCGCCGCGCAGGTGTTGCGGAGGCTCGGCCGGGCCTACCCGGACGCCCGCTGCGCGCTCGACTTCTCGAGCCCGCTGGAGCTGCTCGTCGCCACGATCCTCTCCGCCCAGTGCACGGACGTCCGGGTCAACATGGTCACGCCGGCGCTCTTCAAGAAATACAAGACCGCGGCAGACTACGCGCGCGCGCCGGCCGGGGAGCTCGAGGACGCCATCCGCCAGACCGGGTTCTTCAACTCCAAGGCGAAGAGCCTGCGCAGGGCCGGCGCCGCGATCGCGGCCGAGCACGGCGGGAAGGTCCCCGACACCATGGACGAGCTCGTGGCGCTGCCCGGCGTCGGGCGCAAGACCGCCAACGTCATCCTCGGAAACGCCTTTGGAAAGGACGAGGGGTTCGTCGTGGACACGCATGTGGGCCGCCTGGCGCGCCGCCTCGGCTTCACCCGGCAGACGGACCCCGTCAAGGTCGAAGAGGACCTGAACGCGATCGTTCCGAAGGGGCGAAGGACTCTCGCGGCCCATCGCCTCATCTTCCACGGCCGCCAGGTCTGCCTCGCGCGCAAGCCCCGCTGCGAGGCCTGCCCGGTCCTTCCCCTCTGCCCGCGGATCGGCGTCGAATGAAGGGACGGCGCGTCTATCTCTCCGGCGCCATCGAGCACTCGAGCGACGGCGGCCGGGGATGGAGAGAGGAGATCGGCCGGTTCCTCGCGGAGGAGCTCGGCGACGAGGTCTACGATCCGGCCGCCGACGAGAAGAAGGACCTGACCGAGGAGGAGAGGCGACACTTCCGGCGGTGGAAGACCGAGGCGCCCGAGAGGTTCCGGAAAACGGTCCGCAAGATCATCGCCTGGGACCTCGGACGCATCGAGACGAGGAGCGACTGCGTGCTGGCCTACTGGGACGACTCCGCGGCCCGGGGCGGCGGCACGGCGGCCGAGATCACTCTCGCGCACCGGCTCGGCAAACCGGTCTACCTGGTCCTCGGCATGCCTCTCGAATCCGCCTCCGGCTGGGTCCTCGCCGCCGCCGACGAGGTCTTCGAGGACTTCGACGCCCTCAAGGCCTTTCTCAAGGCGCACACTCCCACCTGACTTAGCTGGAATTTTCAACACGTTGTTCCCATGAAGTGCGTTTTCGGCGGCCAGGGCGGCTCGAGCGCATCCGAGATCTCGGCTGACAACCCGCCCCGGCGTCGGGCCGCCTCCCTCCGGCGGCACGCTCGGGCAGGCCGCGACGGGAGAACCGGCCCTCGCTCTATCGCGAAGGCGCAGTGGCAGAGTGGCTACGCGGGGTGCTTTCTGGCGCGCCTTCGTTCACGGCGGCCTGCGGGAGGCGTCCCGCCGCCGGGGCTGAAGCCCGGCTCAATTGGCCGGGATGCAGCCCGGAGGCGCCGGCGTTGCCCGGCAGCGGCCCTGTCCGAGGGCACACACCACGAACCTCGTTTCGCGATGCGTCTTCTGTGCCCTCGGACCGGAGCGGCGGCCAGGGGTTTCTCCGTGCGGCCAAGCCGCCGCGTGCCGCAGAGGGCAACGACGGCGACTCCGGGCGGATCGTCCGCGACGAATCGGCGACGAAGGCCCCGGAGCGGGAACAACGTCTCGAGAACTAACTCCTAGGCAGGCTCTCTACCACCCACCGGCTACCACCTGCCACCTTCGTCGGATAACATCGCTGCCCCATGTCTCTCATCAAGACCCAACTGGGCTGGATCGAGGTCATCTGCGGCAGCATGTTCTCCGGCAAGAGCGAGGAGCTCATCCGCCGCCTGCGCCGCACCATCATCGCCAAGCAGCGGGTCCAGATCTTCAAGCCGGCGATCGACTCGCGATCGGACGCGGAGATCGTGTCGCACAGCGACATGCGCCTCCCGTCGGTTTCCGTCGCCACGAGCGCCGAGCTCCTGGAGCGGCTCGACCACCGAACCGAGGTCGTCGGCGTGGACGAGGCGCAGTTCTTCGACGACGGGATCGTCGCCGTGTGCCAGCGGATGGCGGACCAGGGAAAGCGCGTGATCGTGGCCGGTCTCGACAAGGACTATCGCGGCGCGCCCTTCGGGCCCATCCCGACTCTGATGGCCGTCGCGGAGGACGTCACCAAGACGCTGGCGATTTGCGTGCGCTGCGGTTCTCCGGCCAACAACACGCAGCGCCTGGTCGAGAGCAACGAGCTCGTCGTCGTCGGCGCTCAGGGTCTCTACGAGGCTCGGTGCCGCCGCTGCTTCGAACCGCCGAACCGGACGTAGCCGGCCGATTCGTCAATATTCACCGATGTGAAATCAGTTTTCCGGAGAAGCGGCGGAAAACCCTGTTGAAATGCCTGTGGAAAGCGACGAAAAACCGTGAAATCGAGCGGTCCTCGTCCGCTTTGCACCGACTCCTGTGCGAACCAACAAGTCGAAGACTCTCAGTGGTTTAGAGTCTGACCCTCAAAATAAGCCTGGAGGGCGGGGCGCCGGCAAAACCGCAGAGATTTTTTTCCACACCAACAACCGCCTTTACAAGCTGAACTTAGCGGTTTTTCGACGGCTGTCGGGTCAGGGCTTGCCCGGGCCTCACTCGCCCGGACGGTACTCTCCCCAGACTCCCTTCAAGGCGCCGATGACTTCGCCCAGGGTGGCCGACGATTGAACGGCCTGAAGGATCGAAGGAACGAGGTTTCTGTCCTCCTGTGCGGCCGTCTTGAGCCGTTTGAGCGATTCCTCGCAGGCTCGGGGGTCGCGAGCCGCGCGAAACGCCCGGAGCCTCTCGACCTGTTCCTCCTCGATTCGCGGATCGACGGTCAACAGGGGCGGCCCCTCTTGCTCCGCCTCGCGGAAGGCGTTGACGCCGATGACGACGCGGCGCCCCTCCTCCAGCTCGCGCTGGTCCGCGTACGCGGCCTCTTCGATCTCGCGGGCGAAGAAACCCGTTTCGATGGCTGCCACGGCTCCGCCGAGCGAATCGATCCGCGCGATGAGCGCCCTCGCCCGGCTGGCGATCTCTTCCGTCCAGGCCTCCACGAGAAAGGACCCGCCCAGCGGATCGGCGACCTCGGCCACGCCCGTCTCGTGGGCGATCACCTGCTGCGTCCGCAGCGCCAGCCTCGCGGAGGATTCGGTGGGAAGCGCCAGGGCCTCGTCCGCGGCGTTGGTGTGGAGCGACTGCGTTCCCCCGAGGACCGCGGAGAGGGCCTGCAGGGCGACGCGCACGGCGTTGACGTCCGTCTGCTGCGCCGTCAGGGTCGAGCCGGCCGTCTGCGTGTGGAAGCGCAGCCTCCAGGAGCGGGGGTCCTTCGCTCCGAAGCGCTCGCGGGCGATCTCCGCCCAGAGCCGGCGCGCCGCGCGGAACTTCGCGATCTCCTCGAAAAAGTTCGCGTGGGCGTTGAAGAAGAAGGAGAGGCGCGGAGCGAAATCGTCGATCTTGAGCCCGCGCGCCAGGGCCGCGCCGACGTAGGCGATCGCGTTGGACAGCGTGAACGCGACCTCCTGGACCGCCGTCGAGCCGGCCTCCCGGATGTGGTAGCCGGAGATGGAAATCGTGTTCCAGCGCGGCACCTCCGCCCCGCAGAACTCGAAGATGTCGGTCGTGAGCTTCAACGAGGGGCGCGGGGGGAAGATGTATGTCCCGCGGGCGAAGTACTCCTTGAGCAGGTCGTTCTGGACCGTTCCGGAGAGCTTCTCCCAGCCGACGCCGCGCTCCCGGGCGACGGCGAGCAGGAGCGCGAGCAGGATCGCGGCGGTCGAGTTGATGGTCATCGAGATCGAAACGGACTCGAGCGGCAGACCCTCGGTCAGGACCCGCATGTCTTCGATCGTCGCGATCGCGACCCCCACCTTCCCGACCTCGCCCCGCGCCATCGGATCGTCCGAGTCGTACCCCATCTGCGTCGGCAGGTCGAAGGCGATCGAGAGCCCTGTCTGGCCCTGCTCGAGCAGGTACCGGTAGCGGCGGTTCGAATCACGGGCGGAGCCGAACCCGGCGTACTGGCGCATGGTCCAGTAGCGTTCCCGGTACATCTCCCGGGAGATCCCGCGCGTGAAGGGGAATTCGCCGGGCGCCGGTTCCCCGTAGAAGCCCCGGATGGGGATGCCGGAGGTGGTCGTCGCCGGAGGCGGCGGCCGGGAGCCCTTCTTCGCCATCGAGGCGATTCTAAGGGCAAGGCAGGGTCGTCGCCGCCGCCGCAGAGGTTAGAATCATCCTCGTCTCACGATGGCAGACAACCTGCGCGGCCGTCTGGAGGTCTTCGGATTCGCGGACCTCCTTCAGTGGATGGAGTTGAACCGGCGCTCCGGGCGCCTGACGATTTCCCGCGGATCCGACCGCCGCGCCCTCGACTGGCGCGACGGGGAGATCGTTTATGTCTCGGGCTCCCTGCCGCGCCACCGCCTGGGAATCCATCTCCTGCGCAGCGGCGCTCTTTCGGCCCCGGTGCTCTATGAGCTTCTCGCCCGGAGTTTCACTGGTGGCGGAAGCCTCTCGCGCCTGATCCTGGACGCGGGGCACGACACGCACGACGGGCTCTCCCTGCGCGTCGAGGAATTGGCCCGGAGGCTGCTCTTCGAGATGTTCGACTGGCGGGAAGCCGCCTTCAGCTACGAGCCTGACTACACCGTCGAGCAGATCGTGCGGATCGGCCTCTCCATGCGCGGCCAGGTCCTGGCCCTGCAGGGCGCCAAGGACGCGGACGACAAGAAGCGCCACACCCGCGAGAAACGGAGGACGAGCGTCCCCGATCCCCGCGATTTTCCCTTCGGACGGAGCGACGTTTCGGATCGCTATTGGGATCTGCTGGAAGAGATCGGAACGCCGATTCCGCCCGAAGAGGGACGGACGCTGTTCCGGGCCTTCCACGAGTTCGTGCGGCGCATCCGCGGGCTCGCCGGAGAAAGAGTGGTGATGCGCCCGGTGTACGGCGACACGGTCTCGTTGCTGGCCGAGATTGCCCGCCAGTCTCCGTTCGACGCCGCCGCCATCGTGCCGGTCGCCGCCCTCGACCCGGACCTGACGCTGGACCTCCTGATCCTGGCAAACTCCCTCGCGGCGGACCGCGAGCACGCGGTCGGGACCGTTCCGGACGCGGTGGAGCGCCTCGGGTCGGCTCCGCTCCGGGTGCTGATCGAGAGGCTCTGCGACCCGGACTTCACGCGGAACCAGGGGAACAATCGGGTCGCGCGGGCCCTGCGCCGGGCGAGCGTCGCCGCGGCGATCGCCGCCGGACGCTACGCCGAGCGCTTCGGGATCGGACGCGAGCGCGGCTACACGCTCGGATTGCTTCACGCCATCGGCTACGGCGAGATGCTCGAAGTCCTCGGAGCGACGGATTTCGCCGCGGGCCCTTTCCGCGTCGCCGCCCTCGAGGCGTACCGGCCGATCCTGGGCGCGCGGCGAGCCGAGGCCTGGGGATTGCCGCTCGACTTCGAGGCCGTGATCTCCGACGACGGAACCGATCCGGGGGACGCGGCGACGCTCGTGCGCACCGCCCGATCGGTCGTGCCCCCCTGCGCCCTGGGTCACCTCGGCCGTGAAGTCCCCGATCCGCTCCTGGCGGAGGAGATCCTGGCCGAAGTCCAACTCGTCTTCGAGTTCCTGGGCCTGGGCCCCGTCGAAGCCAGAACGGCGTAGGCGGCCGGTGCGACTCCCTAACACCTTCCTTAAGGGCGGAATCGCGGCGCGTTCCGCGGCGTTTTCTCGGGACATGAGAAAGCTCGCAGCGGTCATTCTCGCGGCCTTCGCGGCGCCCCTCGCGGCTCAGGACCAGCCCCTCCCGGCGTTTCGCGAGGCCGTCGAAGTCCGGGTCATGGACCTGGACGTGGTCGTGACGGACTCGCACGGCCGCCCGGTACCGGACCTCACACAGGGGGAGTTCAGCGTCAAGGTGGACGGCAAACCCGTCCCGCTCGATTACTTCGCCCGGGTCGCGGAGGGAACGATCCACGCTCCCGACCTCGCCTCCGCGCCGCCCGAGCGCGTGCTCGCGGAGTACCGGAAGGGGGAGGAGGCCTACGTCCCGCGGCACTTCCTCCTCTACGTCGACGTCGGTCACCTCTCGCCCGGCTACCGGAACAGGGCGCTCGAGTCGCTCCGGGATTTCGTCACGCGCCTGGGCCCCAGCGACACGGGCCGGATCGTCCTCTTCGACCGCCGCGCCAGGGACCTGACGCCCTGGACGGCGAGCAAGGAAACCCTGCTCTCCGCGCTGTCGCGGATGGACTCCGGCGTGGGAATGTCGCGATTGATGACGGAACAGCAGACCCTGCGGGAGATCGATTCCACGCGCTCGGTGCAGAGCCGGATCGCCGCCGCCCGCAACTACGCGCAGCAGGAACGGGCCGAGGTCCGCCAGATGTTGAGCGACATGGGCTCCGAGGTCACGACGCTGACGGCGCTTCCTGGCAAGAAAGTCTTCCTCTTCGTTTCCGGGGGCTTCGAGACGCAGCCCGGCTTCGCGATGACGCAATACGCCGGAGGCCGTTTCGGCGCGTCGCTCCAGGTGTTCGACACGCGCGACCTGGCGCCGGAGCTCGACGCCCTCGTCAGGAGAGCGAACGCGTCGGACGTGACCTTCTACGCCGTCGACGCGCGGGGCCTGGTGGGCGAGGGGGCGACCGCCTCCAACGACGACCCGCTCGCCAGCCGTCCAGGCGTCGCGTTCTTCGCGCGGACGGACAGCCAGGCCGGGATGCAGCTGCTCGCCCGCGAGACGGGAGGCCTCGCCCTGCTCAACACCAATGATCTCGACCGCGGCCTCGGCCGCGTCTACCAGGACACGTCGACGTACTACTCGATCGGCGTCAACCTCTCGAAGCTGCCGGCCACGGGATACCGCGACGTCCGGGTGGAGGTGACCCGGCCGGGTCTGACGGTCCGGGCCCGCCGCGGGTTCGCGGGACGCACCGGGGAAGAGAGGGCGCGGGACGTCACCCAGGCCGCTCTGCGAACGAACGTCGAGTACCGCGGCATCCCGGTGACGCTGCGACTGGCGCCCGCGCGGAAGGAAAAGAAGTACTACTCCCTGCCGATCTCCGTGACGGTGCCGGCGTCCTCGCTGACACTCCTTCCCCAGGGCGATGGGTCTCAGGCGAAGGCCGACCTCTACATCGGCGTGATCGACGACAGCGGCAACATGAGCGACGTTGGGCACGAAGAGGCAACGTTCAACGTGCCGAAGAACGCTCCGGCCGACACGCCTCTGAACACCCTCGTGACGCTCCAGACGCGCAAGGGCAACCAGCGGATCGTCGTCAACGTGCAGGACAAGCCGACGGGGCGCATGGGGACCGCCAAGGCGGACGTTCGGGTCGAATAGCCGGAGGAGGAGCGCCGCCGGTCCTCGGCAGATAAGACGGGGCGGCGGGTCCTGTCGCCGGCCACCTCGCGCGGCGACTCCGGGCCGGGGTTGCCGCCGGACTTCCTGGTCGGAACCATCGCCGGCCCTCCGCCACCGCGCGAGGGCTTCGGCCGGCGCCACCCGCCGCCCCTCACTCGCGGCGCGTCGGGCGGCTTCCCAGCCCGGCTCCGCCCGAAAGACCTGGCACTGAAAATGGCGGGGGAGTTGAGAACGGCCGCCCTTGCGGGCGGCCGTTCCATGAGCTCAGATGTCTCCGTGCGGGAGGAGAAAGGGAGTGCCGGGCCTCATTTCTTCTTTGGGGGGGCCTTGGGCCTGGCGGCGGGCTTGGGAGCGGGCTTTTCGGGGATCGAGCCGTCGGGCTTCAGGACGACGAAGTCCTCTTTCCGATCAATTCCCTTGAAGGCCTCAGAATCGCGGGGGGCGTTCAGATCGCGCACGGTCACCGTGAAGGTGTAGTAACCCGGGTCGAAGGACTGCAGGGGGATCTCGCTCCCCGTCGCGTAGTAGTCGGGAGCCAGGATCTGCATCTCGGCCGGCGCCGTCAGGGGGGCGAAGGCGGGCTGCCCGTCCTTCAGCACGCCGATGCGGGCCTGGATCCGCGGTTTGACCTCCGCCGGAGGCGTCGGGGCGGCGCCGGGCGTCGTCGCGGCGGGAGGCGCGCCCTGGGGGGCCGGGGCGGCGGCGGCCGCCTGCTCGGGCAGTTTCGGATTCCGGACCGTGTAGAAGTACCAGAGGCTGTCTTCCTTGGCGAAGAGCCGGTTGCCCTTCGGCTCGACACGGATCGGCTTCTCCACGCCGAACACGAACGGATCCGTCGGACCCGGGCGCTTGGTCAGCGGCGTCAGGGTATTGGCGAGGATGAGCGGAGAGACGGCGAAATCGGTCGGCTTCGCCTGGATGTGGAACGTCGCCGAGGCCGACGCGAGCGCCGTCCCGCCGTCGGCGGAGAAGAGACCGAAGGCGCCACGATAGGCGCCGGGAGGGAGAACGACCGAGCGCTCGAAGACCTTGTCCGAGCGTGATCCGGTCTTCATGTCCGCCGGCGTCGCGTCTTCCCAGTACGTCGCCGCCTCCTGGCCGGAATCGCTCGTCACGATGCCGCCGAACTTCACGGGGCCCGCGGGGGCCTTGTCGCCGGCAACGTAGAGCTGCAACGCGTAGAAACCCTCTCCCGGGACGCTGTTGAAGCTGCCTCCCCAGAAAACGGGATTGGCCTCGTCATGCTTCTCCTTCGTCAGCGCCTCGAGCAGCGAGCGCGTGGCCGCGGGAAGCGCGGCCGCCGCGGGAGCCGGCGGCGGAGGCGCGGCGGCGGCCGGACCGGTGGCGGCCGGACCGGTGGCGGCCGGCGGAACGGCAGGATTGGCGCTCGCGGCCGGCGGGGCGGCGGAGCCGGGCGCGCTGGCCACGGTCCCGCTCGGATTCACGATGCTCTTCTCCGCGACGGTGGCGATCGTGTGATCGACGATCGGGTCCTTGGACATGTCGTCGGAGCCGCGCAGCGGGTCGACGGCGAAGCGGATGCGCATATCCGGGATCCCCCACGCCGGATCGAAATGGTCCTTGTCGTAAGTCCAGGTGACGGTCACGGCGCTCGTCGAGGCGCCTCCGAACCCGGTGCCGCCTTCCGGCCCCGTCGGAAGCCCGGAATCGCCGAGAGACCCGCCGACGCGGTCCTGGGGACGCGACTGCGAGGCCCGGCTGGGCGCGCCGAGCGTCACGAAGACGCGGCCTCGCGACGACTCGGATCCGCGGTTGTAGCGCCGCAGCTTGAACTGTTCGTCGGCCGCAGCGATGCGGCGCATCACGCCGTCCTTGAATTCGTTCTGCGGCGTGGACGGAGTCGGATCCCGCTTGGCCCAGTACATCGCGATGAACTTCTCGGCGTCCGCGTCGCTGCCGACGTGCGACCATTCCTCGCGCTCCCCGGGAGTCAGGAAGTACGACTCCGGGGTCTTGGCCCAGTCCTTGTACTTGGAAAGTTGCGCCAGCGCCAGCGATGCCATCGCGATGCCGGCGACAAAAAGCAGTGTCTTCTTCACAATCCCTCCTCGGTTTATTCCAAGCGCCGCATTCTATAAGGAAAGTCTCAAATTCCGGATTCCAGATTCCAGATTCCAGAATCCAACAATCCGGAGCGGAGCCCGATGGAATCCGGAATTATGGAATTTGGAACCTAACGTTTCTCGAGCTTGGCGAGGGCGAGGCTCTTCGAGATGGTCGTCAGGGCGTAGCGTCGGTCCGGCTCCACCCGGCGCGCTTCGACGTCCTCACGGAGGACCGAGAGCAGCTGATGCACGTCCCCCTGCATCCTCTCGATCTTCTCCTTCATGTGAAGGATGACTTCGACGCCGGCGAGGTTGACGCCCAGATCCCGGGTCAGCGTGAGAATGATCTCCAGCCGCTCGATCGTGTCGGAGTCGTAGAGCCGCGTATTGCCTTCGGTACGAACCGGGCGCAGCAAGCCCTCGCGCTCGTAAAGCCGCAGAGTCTGGGGATGGATCCCGAACCGTTCGGCAATGGCGCCGATGCGAAAGACTCCGGGCCGGCGGCGGCCGGTCACCGCGCCTTCCCCGTAGCCGTCCCCTGGCCCCGATCCGATTTGGCGGCGACGATCCTCAGGATTCCCGCTCTCAGGCTCGCCTTGATCCGCAGCGGGTCGATCGAGGCGGGGATGACGAACTCTCGGGAGAAGTTGCCGTAGATCCTTTCCATCCGCACGAAGTGCTTCGGCTCGACGTCCGGGTTTGCCCGGCGGTGGCCGGAGACGCGCAGCTTCCCGTCCAGCGCCTCCAGGTGAACGTCGGAGAGGCGGACGCCGGGCAGCTCCACCTGCAGGATGATCTCGTCCGGAGTCTCGTAGACGTCCGCCGCCGGGGACCAGAGCGCCGTTTCCACGCCTTCATCGGGGAACTCCGTCCGGTGGATGGTCTCCTCGAAGAGGCGATTCATCTTCTCCTGGATCCCGACGAGATCCTGGAGCGAATTCCACTGGAACGTGCTCATGAGAGTCTCAAGATTTTACAGGCAAGAGGCCCTTCGCGGACAGAGGCCCTTCGCGGACAAGAGAGGCTTTCTGTTGATTTGCCTGTCGGGTGCTCGGTGCCCGGTGTTCGGTGCCCGCGGGGGGCTCAACCGAAAACCGAACACCGAATACCGTCCTTACTTCTTTTCCGTGTCCACGTATTCGGTGTCGATGACTTCGTCCTCTTTCCCCTGGCCGCCCGGCTCGGCGGGGCCGGCCGAGGGTCCCGCCGACGAGCCCTGCGAGGCGGCACCGCGGTACATGGCCTCGGCGAGCTTGTGGGAGGTCTGCTGGAGACGCTCCGCCGCCTGGTTCATGTTCTCGGCCCCTCCGGACTCGAGCGCCTTCTTGGCATCCGCCAGCGCGGACTCGAAGTTGGAGATCTCGCCCGGATCGAGTTTCGACTTGTTCTCGGAGAAGGACTTCTCCGTCGAGTAGACCAGGCTGTCCAGGCGGTTCTTCGCCTCGATCTCCTCGCGCCGCTTGCGGTCCTCGTCCGCGTGAGCGGAAGCGTCCTTGACCATGCGGTCGATCTCGTCCTTGTTCAGGCCGGAGGAGGCGGTGATCGTGATCTTCTGCTCCTTCCCGGTCCCCAGATCCTTGGCCGAGACGTTCAGGATGCCGTTGGCGTCGATGTCGAACGTCACCTCGATCTGCGGCACGCCTCGCGGAGCGGGGGGAATGCCCACGAGGTGGAAGACCCCGATGGGCTTGTTGTCGCGCGCCATCTCCCGCTCGCCCTGGAGGACGCGGATCTCGACGGAGGTCTGGTTGTCGGAGGCCGTCGAGAAGGTCTCGCTCTTCTTGGTCGGGATCGTGGTGTTGCGCTCGATCAGGCGCGTCGTGACGCCCCCGAGGGTCTCGATGCCGAGCGAAAGCGGGGTCACGTCGAGAAGCAGCAGGTCCTTGACGTCCCCGGCGAGCACGCCTCCCTGGATCGCCGCCCCGACGGCCACGACCTCGTCCGGGTTGACCCCCTGGTGCGGGTCCTTGCCGAAGAGGTCCTTGACGAGCTTCTGGATGCGCGGCATGCGCGTCTGGCCGCCGACGAGCACGACCTCGTCGATGTCCTTCGCCTCCAGCCCCGCGTCCTTCAGCGCCTGCTTGCAGGGGCCGCTCGAGCGGTTGATGATGTCCTCGACCAGCTGCTCGAGCTTCGACCGCGTGAGCTTCAACTGGAGGTGCTTGGGCCCGGACGCGTCCGCCGTGATGAACGGGAGGTTGACCTCCGTCTCGACGACGTTGGAGAGCTCGATCTTGGCCTTCTCGGCGGCTTCCTTCAACCGCTGCATCGCCATCGGGTCCTTGGAGAGGTCCACGCCCTGGTCCTTCTTGAACTCCGCCAGGATCCAGTCGATGACGGCCTGGTCGATGTTGTCGCCGCCCAGGTGCGTGTCGCCGTTGGTGGACTTGACCTCGACGACTCCCTCGCCGACCTCGAGGATCGAGATGTCGAAGGTCCCGCCGCCGAAGTCGTAGACGACGATCGTCTCGTCCTTCTTCTTGTCCAGGCCGTAGGCGAGCGCCGCGGCCGTCGGCTCGTTGACGAGTCGCTCGACGTTCAGCCCGGCGATCTGTCCGGCGTCCTTGGTGGCCTGGCGCTGCGAGTCGTTGAAGTAGGCCGGCACGGTGATGACGGCGCGAGTCACCTTCTCGCCCAGGTACGCCTCGGCCGCCTCCTTCAGCTTGCCGAGGATCATCGCGGAGATCTCCGGCGGCGAATACTCCTTGCTCCCGGTCTTGACCCTCACGTCGCCGTTGGACGCCTGGACGACCGTGAAGGGCACCATCTTCATCTCCTCGGTGACCTCCGAGTACTTGCGTCCCATGAAACGCTTGATCGAAAAGACGGTGTTCGACGGGTTCGTGATCGCCTGCCTCTTGGCGACCTGTCCGACCAGCCGCTCGCCGCTCTTGGAGAATGCGACGACCGAAGGCGTGGTGCGGTTGCCTTCCGCGTTGGGGATGACGACCGGGTCGCCCCCTTCCATGACGGCCACGCACGAATTGGTGGTTCCGAGATCGATTCCGATGATCTTGCTCATGCCTCTCCTCTTCCTTTTCTCCTCTTCTCCGGGTTCCGGGTTCCCGCGACTCAAACGCCGCTCAGGAGAGGAGAGTCTAGAATCTTAGTGTGGCATTGTCAAGTGTCATCCTACGGGACCTGAGAATGGGAGACTAAGGTATTCGGCTACCGGATGATCCGGACTCCTGGCCGTTGTTCGAGTTGCCTTGGATTCGCGCCGGGTCGAGACTCGGACACGGGGGCCAGTGACCTCTCAAACGACAGGTCCAGATCGATGTTGCCCTCGGCGTTGCGACCGTACAGGCTGAACTTCCCGTCCTCGGAGCGCAGGATATAGCGATAGGGGCGGCCGTACGGATCCGTGATCGCCTCCCGGGTCAGAACGCCCGGGGCCAGGAGATCCTCGACCCGTTTCGGGTACTGGCCGGTCGAGTCGTAGTAGACCCTCAACGCTCGCTCGATCGTTGCCAGGCGGCTCACGGAAACCGCCTTGAGGAGGTCGGTCGTCTCCGGCCGTGGCCCGAGCGGGTGCAGGGAGAGGTTCCAGGGATTGCGCGGGGCTTCCCGAATGGCCAGGGCCGCGATCAGCAGAAAGAGAGTCCAGAGCCCGACTGCCCTGGCCGAGATCCAGGAACCGTGGCGAGCCGGCGGCGTTCCGGCCACGGGCCGCAGCCGGGATTGCACGATGAGATTCCGATCCTGAAGCTCCGCGAGCGCACGGTAGGCGTCGAGGTCCGACAGGAAGACCCGTTCCAGAATCTCTCCGACCGAACGGCCGCCATCCACCCACCTCCAGGCCTCCGCCTCCCGACGGGACACGGCGAGCGCCCCCTCTCCGTTCTCCTGCGCCGAGAGAACCAGCCGGAGGTCCTCCAGCCCCGGAGCGCGGCGATAGACCATTTCGCGCGAGGGGACCTTCTTCTCCAACTTTGGCCACTCATCCCAGAATTGCACGGCGTCCGCCAGGAAAGAGTCGGCCCGCATCGGAGAAAGAACGGGCCCGTCGCGGTCGATGACCCCTTCCTGACGGAATTGGAATCGTCCCTCCGTCCATCGGAACGCGGCGAAGATGATCCGGCCGATCTGGAGCTGCAGGGCTTCGCGCAGGACCTCGGACGAGACCAGGTTCTGCTGGACGAGCAGGAGGCTCAGGCGCTGCCGCGTTTCCTTCTGCGCCCGGCGGGCGCGCACGAGGTCCTCCCGAGTCAGCCTTCCGCTGCGAACGAGGAAATCCCCGACGCGCTCCTCGAGGCCATTGGACGCGGCGTCCGCCGAGACGATCTCGCCTCCCAGGAAGGAGATCTCGATCGTCTCGTCCTTCCCCTCGACAATCAGGGTTCCCGTCTTTCTCTGCAGGCCCAGAACCTGAAAGACATCGGTCACCGAGAAGGCGGCGAGGGTTCCTTCAAGCCCCATCCGGCTGCCTCCAGGAAGACCGGAGGGACCATGCCCAGACCAGGACCGCGGCGGCCAACGACGCGACCGAGAGTCCCGTCCACGTGCTCGTCGGTGCGATCTGTCGCGGACTGAAGAGCCGGCTGTTGATGACGGAGGCGGCGAAGAAGAAGAAGAAGAGGACGAGCGTCAGGAAACCGAGCGCGGGTCTCCTGGAGAAAAAACCATACGCTCCGGGGAAGAAGACGGAAAGAACCCGGCAGGTCCGGGTCCGGCTCCGCGCCAGGCGCCGGGCCTCTCCAGCTCGCCGGACCTGGACGTCGATGACCCGGGATTCCTTGCGCTGCCGCGAGCAGGCGCTGCAAAGCCCGACCGGATCTCCATACCGCCTGCAGTACTTGCACGTGGGCAGGCCGCACTGAAGGCACTCCTTCGCCAGGCCGCGCCAGGTTCGCAGGGTCCTCAGCGCCAGAGCGAGAACGAGGACCCCCCAGGGTCCGAGGGTGAAGGGAGAAACGAGCGCCTCGACGACGCGGACGAAGGGAGCATAGCCGGGCAGACGGCGTCCCCCCGGCTGCCGGTTCCACTCCTCGATCCGCTGCCGCGCCCGCGCGATCGGATACGGGGGGGAGATGACCCTGGCGAGCGTCGGATGGTTCGACCAGTATGCGACGTCGCGCGCCGAGATCTGACGAGCCCGCTGCAGCGCGGCGGCCTGCCCCTCGAAGTCGTACGCCTCGGCGCGCGCCAGCGCGAGGTTATAGTAGACCTCCGCGGCGCGCGGGGCTTTCTCCGCCGCCGCCTCGTAGTCTCGAATCGCCTGCGCGAAATCCCCCTCCTGATACTGGATGTTCCCGCGGTTCAAGAGCGGACGGTAGTCGTCGGGCCCCGCTCGCACCGCCCTGTCGTAAGCCACCAGGGCGCGATCGGGATCCGAGGACCGCTCGGCGTAGATGCCCAGGAGCAGCCAGACATCCGGATCGTCGGCGAACACCGTGGAAGCCTGCCGCAGGCCGTCCTCCGCGCTCGCGTCTTCCCGCTTTTCGTCCAGGTCCACGGCCGCGACATAGAGGGGCGACCTCTCGAGAATGTTCTCCCGGGAGATCGCCGCCGTCATGACCGGGATCAAGCCCAGGACCACGAGCGCCGCCGCGAGGACGCCACGCTCATTTCGCCGGGAGGAGGGGTAGACGACGGCGCCCCAGTACAGGACGAGCCAGAGCGGGCCGAGGCCAAAGGCGAGCGGAAGGACCGCGATGACCAGACCGAGCGGAACTGCCGATCCCGGCCCGAAGAAGCGTTTGGATGTTTCCCGAAGGTCGTGTGACCAGAGCCGCGCGTGCCGGATGATCAGGATCACGATCGAACCGAGCACCGCCGCCATCAGACCCGCCGCCGCCCAGATCGAGAGCATGGACACGACGGAAAGGCGGGACTCGCGCGTGGCCAGCAAGGAGCCCGCAACCCCGGGCATCGCCGCCACGGCCGTCTCGAAATTGCGTCGCCGCAAGAGGAAGCCCAGGCGCGAGAACTGGGCGTCGCAGTCGCCATAGTCCAGAACGAGAGCGGCGTCGTAGGCCCGCGCGGCTCTCTCGAGTTTTCCCTGCGCCTCCGCCTGGCGCCCCTCGAACGCGGCGGTCCGCGAGAAATCCGACAGGGAATGGATCCCCACCATCTGGGCCGCTCGTTTCAGCTCCGCGAGGGCGAGGGCGGCGGCCCGCGAGTCGTCCTCGAGATGGGCGTCCAGGAACTCGAACCACCGCGAACGGTAGAGCCCGCGGGTAACCGGCGGAGGCAGCGGAGAAACGGCCTCCTGCGCCCGGGCCGCCGAAGCCCACGCGACGCTTCCCGAGACGAAGAGAAGAGCGGCGAGTCGGGAGACGCGGGAGCGAAAAGGACGAGAGAACATCAACGGACGCCGGATTTCCTCATGTCTTCCGTCTCCCGCATTCCGTCTTCAGTCTTCTCTGCGGACGTTCGTCTCTAGCCGGCGGGCGAACGCGTCATCTCGACGTATGCGAGCCGAAGCTCGTAGAGGACCTTGGCGAGAAAGTCGGATTCCTCGAACGAGATGTTCCCGCGGGTCTTGACCTCCAGCACCGCCAGCCAGTCGATCATCTGCCGAGCGACGCCGACGTCGCGCCGCCGGCTTCCCGCGGGATCCTGCAGCAGTCCCAGAGCCGAGTAGGCTGTCGTCGCGAGCGATCGAACGAGCGAGGCGAAATCGCTTCGGGGTTCCTGGGATTGCGGCGGGGGTTCTTCCCCGGCGGCGCCGGCCTCCTCGGCGGCAGCGGGGGCGGCCGGCTCGGCGCGGCGATCCGGCGGCGGAGGGGGGGGCGCCGCGGCGGGTTCCGGCGCGTCCTCGGCCTGGAAGTCGGGACGCAGCTCCCCGTCGGGAGTGAACATGCGCCGGTCCACGACCCGGATCGGTTTCTCTTCGTCCATTGCCATCTCTGCTTTGCTCACGGGATCAATCCCGCCGCGATCATCAAATTTTAACCTAGGAACCCTCATCCTGCCCGGAAACCGGCATCCTGATCGAGTGCGGGAAACCCTTCGCCGCGAATATGATCGGGACGTGTCGCAGGCAATGGACGAGTTGTTTGCCCTCGTACAGAGGCTGAGGCGGGAATGCCCCTGGGACCGGGAGCAGACGCCCGAGACCATCAGGACCTATCTCCTCGAGGAGTGCTACGAGGCCCTGGAGGCGCTGGACTCGGGAGATCCGAAGGCGCTCCGGGACGAGCTGGGGGACCTCCTCTTCCAGGTCTTCTTCCTGGCCACGCTGGCGCAGGAGCGCGGCTGGTTCGATCTCGAAGAGGTCGCCGAAACGGTGGCGCGCAAGATGACCGACCGCCATCCGCATGTCTTCGGCGACACCAGGGCCGCCAGCGCCGCCGAGGTGAAGAAGGGATGGGAGACCCGAAAGCGACGGGAAGCCGACGCCGGAGCGGACCCGTTGGGCACGATCCCGGTCTCTCTTCCGGCGGTCGCCGCGGCCTACCGGATGACCTCCCGCGCCGCCGACCTCGGGTTCGACTGGGAGCGGGACTCCGACGTCGCGAAGAAGATCGAGGAGGAAATCGAGGAGTGGCGCGAAGCGGCCGCGCAGGGGGACAGTGAGGCCGAGGAGAAAGAGATCGGGGACCTGCTCCTCTCGGCCGTCAACCTGGCCCGCCGCCGGTCGGTGGACCCGGAGTCGGCTCTGCGGCGGACCAACGCCCGGTTCCGCTCGCGGTTCGCGGGAGTCGCGCGCCGCGCCGCCGCGTCGGGGCGTCCCTTGAGCGAGATCCCTCTGGACGAGCTCGACGCCTACTGGGAGGAAGCCAAGAAAGAGGAGAGATAGGTGTCAGGTCTGACACCTACCGCGCTAACTCACCGACGGGAACCAGCTTCACGCCCCGCTCTCCCAGCCTGGGCAGCTCCCGCTCCAGGACCGCGAGTGTCGCCGGATACGGGTGCCCCAGTCCCACGGCCGACCCCTCGGCCCGCGCCCGGGCGATGAGCTCGTCCAGGGCCTTGCCCACCTCCCGCTCGGTCGCCACGTCGTCCAGGAAGACTCGCCGTGAAACGGCGCGCACCCTCTCTTCCCGCGCCGTCTCCCATCCGACCGTCGCGCCGGTCGTGCGGCTGTCCAGGAAGAAGAGACCCCGGCGCGCGAGCACGCGCGCCACGGCTCGCATCACGCGCGGGTCCGCTGTCGCGGCGGACCCCATGTGATTGCTGACTCCCGCGGCGCCCGGAACGGAATCGAGGTCGTTTTCGAGAGTCCGGGCAATCTCCTCCTCGCTCTGCGAGCGCAACACCACGCCCGGTCCCGGGTTCATCCGCGGATTGCGGGGCTCCATGGGCAGGTGGAGAAGGACCTGTTTGCCGGACTCTTCGAGTTGGCGCGCCGTCCGGCCGCTGCCCGGCAGGACGGGGAGAACGGCGCCGCACACGCTGTATGGCCATCGGGCGATGCGCTCCATGGCGGGCAGGTCGTTGCCGAGGTCGTCGATGACGATCGCGACGCGCGGGACGCCCGGCTGCTCGCGGGAAACGGCCGCGGCGGTCGGCGCCTCCGGAGGAATGGGAGACGGGGAGACGCCGGGACGGGGGGACCGGCGCGGTGTCGGCGAGACGGGGTGAGGAGAGGACGGGGGCGATGAACGCGTCTTCCAGTAGAGCGCGACTCCCAGCGCGAGGGAGAGGAGGATGAAGAAAATCGTGACCGGCGAGACCCGGGAGCGCGACCGCTTCAAGCCGCGTGGCGAGCGGAACCGCTCGTGCGCACCACTTCGAGGCCTCGGTCGAGGATCGCGTCCTTGCCTCCCGTGTCCCCGGGAAAGACGAGGACCCTTTCGTCCGGCGTGAGTCCCTTTCCACCGAGGGTGGAGCCCGACGGCGAGACGTAGCGCCCCACGGTCATGTAGAGCGTGCCGCCGGACTGTGTCGGCACCAGACGCTGGACGATGGCCATTCCGACGGTCGCCTCTCCCACCGTCGTGGCTTCCGCGCGGTCGCGGAGAGCGGCGGCGAACACCTCGGCGGCGCCGCCGGTCGCGTCATCCGTCAGGATCACGGTCCGCCCGTTCCAGAGGCGCTCGCCGCCCGACTCCAGGGGCGCGAGCGCGACCTTGCGCGCGATCACCCTGGCGACGAGGCCCTTCCCCGTGAAGAAAGAGGCCGCGGGAGCGGCGTCCGGGATATCTCCGCCGATCGCCCCCCGCACGTCCAGGACGATTCGCTGGATTCCGCGCCGGTTGGCATCCTCGACGGTCTTGCGCAGGTCCTCGGCCGTCGTTCGCGTGAAGGACGGAATGGTCACCACCGCCACGTCGCGCTCCCACCGAGTGGAAAGGGGGGGCGCCTCGAACCGAGCCCGGGGAATCGAGAGAGTGAGTCTCTTTTCGTCGCCTCCCCGGAACAGGATGATCTCCACGTGCGAGCCTTCCGGTCCCTCCAGCGCCGCCTTGACCTTCCAGAGCGACGAGTTGCGCACGGGCTTGCCGTCCACGATGTCGAGCAGGTCGCCGGCATGGACCCCGGCTTTCTGGGCCGGCGAGCCGGGCAGCGGCGCCACGACGTAGGGGAAGCCGCCGCGGCGCGCGAGCACGATGCCGGGACCGACGGCGCCGGAGGCCTCCTGCGCCCGGTAGGCGGCTCGCTCCGAGGCCGTGACGTAGTAGGAGAAGGGATCGAGCGCGTCGGACATCCCGTCGTAGGCCCCGTTGAGAAGCGCTTTCGAGTCGGTCGGCTCGACGTAGTTCTGCCGCGTGAGCGCGAAAACGTCCGAGAAGATCGAGAGGGCCCGGGTCGCCGGGTCCCGCGCCGAGCCACTGGGATTGGAGACGGCCCGCAGGGACACCAGGGCCGCCACCGAACCGATGACGAAGAGGATGCGGGAACGGTTGGACTTCATCGTGGGGATGGTAACACTCGGCGTAATGAGGCGCATTCCATTGTCCAAAGTCCAAAGTCCAAGGTCCAAAGTAGCTTGGGTCGGCGGTCTACCTTGGACTTTGGACCTTGGACCTTGGACCCCTACCTCAGCCAGGCGACGGGATCGTTGGCCTTCTGATGGTCGCGGACCTCGAAATAGAGGCCGGGATCGTCGCGGCCAGGCCCCCAGCCCGCGGCGCCGATGGCGCCGCCCGCGGCCACGGCCGCTCCCGGGGAGACCGCGATCGACTGCAGCCAGGCGTAGAGCGAGAAGACTCCGTCGCCGTGGTCCAGGATCACGAGGTTCCCGTACTCGGCGAGCCATTGCGCGTAGATGACCCGGCCGCTGTAGACCGCCCGCACCGGCGTGCCGGCGGGCAGCCCGAGGGCGATGCCGTTGGAAAAAGTCCAGGCGTCGAACTTCGGATGCCGGTGACGCCCGAAGGTCTCGATGAGAGTCCCGCGCGCGGGCCAGTCCAGAACTCCCTTCCAGGGGCGGATCCCTCCGGAGGGATCGGGCGCCTGGGCGGCCGACGCCTGCGCCAGCCTCTGGAGGAGCCGCTCCAGGCGCGCCGCCTTGTCGGAAAGAGCCATGACTTCGTCCCGGCGCGAAGTCGTGGCGCTCTTCTCGCGCGCGAGGAGGGTCTCGCGCTCGCGGCGCAGGCTCGCCATCCGGGCGACCTCCGCGCTCCCCCGCGCGAAGAGCCTGTCGAGCTCCGATTTCAACGCGTCCTCCCGCGCGATGTCGGCCTCCTTGCGGGCCTCCACCTGCCGGTAGCGGGCGAGGAGCGCACCGTCTCGCCGGGCGAGCGCGTCCAGGCGCTCCAGGCCGCCGAGGAAGTCGCGCACGTTGTTGGACTCGAGCAGCACGCGGAAATAGCCGAACCGGCCGAACCGGTGCAGGATCCGGGCTCGAGCCAGGAGCGCGCGCGAGAGCCGCTGCGAGGACTCCGCGGACGACGCGCGCTCGGCCCGGGTCACGGCGAGCTGCCGCGTGAATTCTTCGCGCGTCGCCGCGACGAGCTCCGCCTCCTTTTGGGCGATCTCGAGCTTCAGGTCGAGCCGCTTGACCTCTTCCGACAGAGTCGCCACGTTCTTCTCGCTCTCGGCCAGCTTCCCCTGGAGCGCCGAGATCCGCGACCGGATCCTGGCCAGGTCGGAGTTCTGTTCCGTCTGACCCGCCGCGACGGCGCAGAGAAGGAGCCCGCCGACGACGAGCCAATTGTGAATTGTGAATTGTGAGTTGTGAACGGGGCGGGATCTTTTCCTCGTGCTCAATTCACGACTCACAATTCACAACTCACAATTGTTCCTCTCACCAGAGGGACTTCCCGGCGGCTTCGGGCGGCGCGGACGCGCCGATCAGGGCCCGGACCGACGCCGTGACGTCGGCAATGCCGGGAACCGGCGCCGCCCGGAACGCTCTCGAAGCGAAGAAGACTCCCTTCACGAGCTCGGGATCGAGCGAGCAGTGGTCGCCGCTCCACACGTCGCGGTTGTCCTCGAAGACGGTGTCGGTCGGGACGCCGAGGGAGGCCTGCCACGATACGCGGTAGCCGGGGCGGTTGGTCACGATCAGGTCCGGAATGAGGCGCGGGTTGAAACGGCGGTAGATCTGCTCGCGCTTGAACACGCGGGAGACCGCCCGCTCGCCGTTCTTCGGGTCCGTCAGCCCGGTCAGCCGGCGCACGAGCTCGTCCCGCAGCTCTTCGTAGGGCGCTCCCGGCTCCACGATCCCGTTCTTCTCGCGCCCCTTCAGGTTCACGTAGACGTCGCCGAGGCCCATCGCGTACGCCCGGGACTTGCTCCAGTCCACCGACTCCCAGAACTGCCCCCGGGAGAAGAGCGCCTCCAGGTTCTGCCGCCGCGCGCCGCCGGTCAGGACCAGGTAGCCGTTCTCGACGAGCCAGGAGTTGTAGTTGACGGACCGGCGCCAGGTCGCGAAGCCGTGGTCGGAGAGGACGATCAGGACGTCGGCCGGCCCGAGCGCGCCCATCGTCTCCCCCACGATCGAGTCCATCGTCTCGTACGACTTCTCGACGGCGTCGCCGTAGCGCGGCGCGAGGGCGGCGTCGTAGGCGGGATGCTGCGGATCGCGAAATCTCCAGAAGACGTGCGACACGCGGTCGGGAAACTCGAAATACTGGAAGATCAACCGCTGCTTTTCCTTCATCAGCGCGGCGAGCATCCGCCTCTCCTGCGCCGCGGTCGCCGCGACGTCCTCCAGGAACGCGTCCTCGCGAAGCGTGCCGGACTGGATGGACCACGTGTCGATCGCCCAGCCCATCGTCTTGTAGCGGCCGAAGCGGCGGGCGAGCTCCGGCGCGAACTCCGCGGGAGAGGAGAGGGCGAAGCCGGGCGGGAGACGCTCGGGATCGAACTGGACCGGCGAGAGGTAGAGCGCGATCTCCGGAGAGACGGACTGGAGGCGAAAGCGGGCGTAGCCGTGCAGGCCGATGAGCGGATTGACCCGGAACTCCAGCGAGACCCAGTCGCTCCATTGCCCGGCCGTCAGCTCCCGTTTCTCGCCGCCGGCCTCGATCGTGAGACGGTCGCGGGAAGGCGCCACGGCCAGGGTCATCGGCAGGTCGATCGTTCCCTCGCGCCCGAAGGGCTTGCCCGGCGGGCCCTGGATCCTCGTGACCAGGCGGCCGGTATTCGACTCGAGCCGCACGAGATCGATCGAGAAGTCGTTCCCCTCTCTCGCCGTGAAGAAGGGATCGGACGTGTAGTAGGAGGGCCTTCCGATCCGGCCGGACAGGTCCGGCACGCCGAGTCCCGAGAGCAGCCTCCCCTCCGGAAAGGCCTCCGGCGGAAAGGTGACCGGCATCCGCATGACGGTCGCGGGCCGGCCCTCCTCCTCGCTCCAGAAGGTCTTGCCGAGCCGGTTGTTCCTGACCCAGGGGCGCTCGGTCGGGACCCAGGCCTTGACAGCGGCGAAGACGGCGCCTCCCGCCGCGAGGCCCAGGAAAACGAGGACGGCGAGCGCGAGAACACGGCGCTTCCCCAGGAAGAAAACGGCCGCGCCCGCCCCGATGAAGACGAGCGCGGCGGCGCCTCCGAACACGAACTTGTTGCCCCGTCCGAAGAGGAGCGGGACGGAGGTCTCCTCCACGACCGCGAAAGTGGGAACGAGGTCGGAGGGGTCGCGCTTCAGGAAGTCGAAGATCTCGTGCCCCCCCGGATCGAGCCCCGTCGAGAAGGTCGCCCAGGAGACGGGCGTCTGCGCCGGAACGGTGGGAATGAGCGGGGAGTAGCCGCCGCGCGCCTTCAGGGCCGCCAGGTTCGGCAGGCGGCCCGCGGCGAGCATCTGCTCGACGATCTGCGAGTCCACGCCGTCGAACCCGAGGACGACGACGCGCGTCGGGGCGGCCGGGGCGGCGAGCGCTGCCGCCGCGGCAAGAACGACCGCGGCTCCGGCGAGAAAGGTCTTCATGGAGGACATCAGTTTACAGGCAGCTCCCGTAGAATCCTCGCGTGGCGCCCCGCACGGAGGACCTGCGCACGCTCCTCTCCCGCATCCCGGACGCGGAGGTCCGGTCTCTCTTCACGCCCGAGTTCATCCTGTGCTGCGAGCACTTCGACCGCTTCACGACCGACATGGTCCTGCGGCTCGTGCACCGGCTCGGGCTCGAGGAGCCCCTCGCGCGCGGGGCGACCGTGAAGGGGGTCGCCGCGGAAAAAGGGTACGCGCCGCGCGCCGAGATCCCGCTCTCCTGGTTCTTTCGCAAGCTCGCCGCCGAGGGATATCTCTCGGCGGAGGGGACGGGGGAGGAAACGGTCTACCGTACCGGGGCGTCGCTCCCCCCGGGCGATCCCGACCGGGCCGAGGCCGCTTCGCGAGCCGTGGATCCCGGCTCCCTCCCTCCCTTCGCGGTCGTCCGCGCGATGGTCGAGCACGTGCCCGCGTTCCTCCGCGGCGAGAAGACGGGAGAGGAGATCCTCTTCTCGCCGGCGAGGCTGCCGCTCTGGTTCGAATACTTCTCCAACGAGAACCTCCTCTACCAGATCAACAACCGGCTGGGGGCCGAAGCGGTCGCGCGCGCTCTCCCCCGCGGAGGGGCGGCGACCGTGGTCGAGATCGGAGGCGGATCCGGCTCGGCCGCGCTCGCCCTCGCGGAGCGGCTCTCGCGCGAGGCCCGGCTCCCGCAGGTCGGGCGCTACGTCTTCTCCGAGATCGTGCCCACGTTCCTGCGCCGCGCCGAGCGGGCAATCAAGTCGCGGTACCCCGGGCTGCCGGTCGAGTGCGTCCGGCTCGACATGGACCGCGATTTCGAAGAGCAGGGCATCCCGCCGGGAATCGCCGACGTCGTCTACGCGGTCAACACGGTCCACATCGCCCGGGACTTGAACGCCACGCTCACCCGCATCCGCGAGACGCTGAAGCCCGGAGGCGCGGCCGTGTTCTCCGAGTGCGTCCGCCCGTTCGAAGGCCAGCCGATCTACGTCGAGTTCGTCTTCAACTTCCTCGAGAACTTCACCGGAGTGGCGACCGACGCCGCGACGCGCCCCAATCACGGCTTCCTGACTCCCGGCAACTGGAGAAGCGCCTTCGAGAAGGCGGGCTTCGAGGCGCCGGAGATTCTCCCCGACGTCGAAGAGCTCGCCCGCCATTACGACGCCTTCTTCGTCGCCGCGGTAACGGCGAGGAAACCTCGCCGTTAGGTGAGAGGTGTTAGTTAGGTGTTATGGGCCAGAGCCTCTAGTGACCACCTACCACCTACCACCTACCACCTACCACCTACCACCTACCACCTACCACCTACCACCTACCACCTACCACCTCGGAAGGCGCTGCCTTCCGGCTCGGGTCGTCCCAGAAGGGGTAGAAGCAATACCACTGGTCCGGGTAGGCCAGGATATAGCGCTCGAGGACGGCCACGTAGCGCGCGAGGTTGCGCGCGAGGGCCGAGTCGCGATCCCCAGAGCGGTCGATCTCGAGAGGCTCCTCGATGATCGCTCGGTAGCGGCCGTCGGAGACGCGCACGATGAAGGCCGGAAGAACCGCGGCGCCGGTCGCCATGGCGACGCGCAGCGGTCCGCGCGGGAAGTACGCCTTGCGCCCGAAGAAGGGGACCGCGATCCCCGTGTTGTCGAAGTCCCGGTCCCCCTGCATGGCGACGACCGCGTTGCGCTCGAGCGCGCGGAGGACCGAGAGCGTCGGCACGAAGCTCCGGTCCACCGGGATCTCGACGACGCCCGCCCGGGAATGGAGCCGCCGCCGCACGCGCTCGACCCCCGAGAACATGTCCGGCACGAGAACGACGTGGATCGGCTCCTTGACCTCGGCGAGCATGAGCCCGCCGATCTCCCAGTTGCCCAGATGGGCGGTCACGAGCAGAACGCCCTTCCCCTTCAACCGTCCCTCGACCAGCCGCGAGAACCCGACGACGCTCTCCACGAGCATGGCCGCCTTCTCCGGCGGACGCGAGGCGAAGGCCAGGAAATCGAACCAGACCGACGCGTGGCCGCGCACCATCGCCGCGGCGGTCCGCCGCACGGCTTGCGCCTCGGGGGCCTGGCCGAGGATCACCGAGAGATTCGCCCGGATGGCCCGCAGGTACTTCGGCCGCAACCGGAAATACGCACCGCCCACCCCCCGAGCGAGCGGCAGAACGGCCCGGCGCGGCAGGCTGCGGGCGACGAACAGCGTCGCCGGGAACCAGAGGCGCGACGTCGCGGAGGCCAGGGCCCGCACCAGGCGGCTGCGGCTCGCCATCTTTTCCTGCACGCGGCTATCGTAGTCTGACGCCATCCCCCGGCCCGCCGGCGCGCCGCGAGGGCGTGGGCTACCATTCCGCTCGTGCCGCCGCCCTCCGGTTCCGCGATGTCCCCGGCCGGGCCGTTCATCGCCGGAAACGGACGCCCTTGAAACGGTCCCTGGCGGTCGTCCTCCCCTACGCGGTCTTCCTCTCCCTGGCGCTCGTCTCCTGGAACCGCTGGATCGAGCCGTACGTGGATTCCGGCAGAGAGCTCATGGTCCCGAGACGCGTGGCCGGCGGGGAGGCGCTCTATCGCGAGGTGCACTTTCACCACGGTCCCCTCGCGCCGTACGCCGGCGCCCTCCTCGAGCGCATGGCGGGCGGCCGCCTCGCCGCCCGGATCGCCTTCGCGGCCGTGCTGGCGCTGCTTCACCTCGAGGCCCTGAGGCGCCTGGCGGCCCGGTGCCTGGCGCCGCTGCGCGGGGCTCTCGCGGTGGCGCTCGCGGTCGCGCTCGCCTTCTTCCTGCGGCCGGGCGGCTGGCTCTTCCCCTTCAGCTTCGATACGGCCATCGCCGTTGCGGCGGTGACGTGGGCGCTCGTCTTCGTCGCGCCGGGAACGCGCGCGGGCGATCTCCGGACGGCGTTCTGCCTCATCGCCGCTCTCCTCTCGCGCCTCGAGTTGGGGCTCGCGGCGATGGCCGTCGCCGCCATCGAAGCGCGGGCGCGGCCGCGGCGATTCCGGATCCTGGCGCTCCTGCCGCTCGTCGCCGCGGCCCTCGCCTACGGCGGGCTCTCGCTCGGCACGCCGTTGGCGACCCTCGTCTCGGACGGCTGGCTCGCCCTGGCGCGTCCTCCCGAAGCCTTTCGCAACGTCTACCGCTCGTTCGCCGGGCTCGACCGCCCGGGATTCCGGATGGTGGAGCTGGCGCTGGCAACGGTGCTTCTCGTCCTCATCGCCGCGCTGCTCGCCGGCGCCGCCGCGGCCTCGCGGCTCGCGAGCGGCCGCCCGCTCCTGGCTCGGGCCGCGCGCGGCCTGGCGCCGGCCCTGCTGGTCGCGACGGCCATCCTGGCTCTCAGGCCCCCGGCCTCCCTCGCGGAGACCTTCTCCCTCTTCCCGCCTCTCGTGCGCGTCGTGCCTCTCGCGCTCGCCGCCGCCGCGATCTCGCGGCTCGCGGCCCTGGCGTTGGGGCGCGCGATCCCGGGAACGTTCGCCGGCGTGGCGGATCCGGCGCTCTTCATGGCCGCGCTCTTCGGAGCGCGCCTCCTTCTGGCCGCGGGATACGCCGGCCCTTACAACGCGTTCTTTCTCCCACTCCCCGCCGTCGTCGCCTGCGCCGCGCTCTGGCGCGGAGCCGAGAAGGCGGCGCCGAAGGTGGGCGACGCCTTGCCGGCGCTCGTCTCGAGCGCCCTCGCCGTCTTCCTCCTGTTCCGCCTGGCCACGCTCGCCGACGCCTACCGGCGTCCGGGTTGGACGAACGTCGCGACGCCGGCCGGGAGTGTCGTCCTTCCCGAGCCGATCGCGGGGACGACCCGCCTCGCCCTGCGCGATCTCGAGGCCCGGGTCGCGCCGCGCGGGACGCTCGCCGGGTTCCCCGAGGCGGGCTTCTTCAACTTCGTCCTGGGCCTGTCGAACCCGCTCCCGCTCGAGCAGTTCTTTCCGGGCCACCTGGACGCCGCGGGAGAATCCCGGATCATCGCGCGGCTGGAGAGAAGACCCCCGGACGCCGTCGTCCTGATCAATGTGCACGCCGTCGGAGAAGGAGCGCGGGCGTTCGGAAAGGACTACCTCCCGCTCCTCGATCGGGCGATCCACCGCGATTTCTCGCTCGCGGCGGCCTTCGGGCCCGGCGCCCGTCCGGATGAGCGGATCGGCGACCCCGACTTCTTCATCGAGGTGCGCGTCCCGATTCACCCATGAGAGAGTTCAGGCTCCAGGGCGCCCACTGTTTCGTCCTACCTTGGACCTTGGACTTTGGACCTTGGACCTTTCCATGAGGCTCGACCTGGCCGTCTCCCGCGCCTTCGGTCTGTCGCGCCGCGCGGCGCGCGACGCGGTGCGGGCCGGACGGGTGGACGTGGAGGGAGCGGTCGCGGACGAGCCGGGCCGCGAGGTGGCGCAGAGCGAGAACCTCGCGTTTCACCCGAGCCGTCCGGCGCGGTACCGGGTCCGCTCTCGCCTCCCGGTTCTCGCCGAGGACGCCGACTTCCTGATCGTGGACAAGCCGGCGGGCCTCCTCTCCGTCCCCACGGCAGAGCACGAGAAGGACACGCTCTTCGCCCGCGTCCTCGACTACCTGCATCACCGCTTCGGGCAGCGTCCCACGGCATTCGTGGTGCACCGCCTGGACAAGGACACCTCCGGGGCCGTCGTCTTCGCCCGCAACCGTGCCGCCCTCCGTTTCCTGCAGGACCTCTTCCGCCGCCACGCGATCGAGCGGGAATACCTGGCGCTCGTCGAGGGGCGTGTTCCCGATTCGGGCAGCTATACCGCCGACCTCGTGCGCGACCGCGGTGACCTTCGGCGCGGCGTCGCGCGTCCCGGGCAGGAAGGCCGGTGGGCGGTGACGCGCTACCGCGCGATCGAGCGGTTCGACGGCGCGACCCTCGTCTCCGTCGAGCTGGAGACCGGCCGCACGCACCAGATCCGCGTCCACTTCGCCGCGGCGGGCCATCCCGTGCTCGGCGACCGAGTGTACGGCGGGAAAAGCCGAGAGTCGCGGGATCCGGTCCCGCGCCAGATGCTCCACGCGCGGCGCCTGGGATTCGCCCATCCGCGGACCGGCCTTCCGGTCAGGGCCGAGTCCCCGCTCCCCGCGGACTTCTCGGAGGCGCTCGAAGCGCTCCGGATCAAGGAGAATCGGGATAGGGGGCGGCGGTAGGTGACCGCCGCTCCCCTCCCACACCACCGGACATGCGGGTCCGCATCCGGCGGTTCGGTTGGTTGAGGTCACGGGGCGAGTCGAGGCACCCCCAGCTCGTCGAAGTAACGGTTCGGCAGGGCCGAGTTCAGAAGCTTGGCAGAGTTGTGCCACCACCGTCGCGTGTTCGCGGCGACCTGGGCCGCGACGTCCTTGGACGCGCCTCGCGCCCTCAGCTCGCGGAAGACCGTAGTCCCTCGCTTCCACTGCTTCAGTTGTAGGCACCGCAGCCTGTGACGGATCCACTTGTCAACGTCCTCGAAGACGCCAGGCGTCTCGGCCTGCTTGAAGTACTCCCTCCAGCCGAGCAGGTATGCCTTCAGCTCCCCCGCGACCGCCGACAGGCTCCGTCCTCCGTTGCGGTTCGTGATTTTCCGCACATGCTCCTTCATCGCCCCAAGAGCCTTCCTGGCCACCCGGCGCTTGATCCGTCCTTCCGCGGCCACCCAGAAGCTGTAGCCCAGAAAGTCCCGTCTCACCGCCAGGTCCACCGCGCTCTTTTCCTCGTTGACCACGAGCCGCAACTTTCCGAAGAGCTTTTTCAACCCTTCGTAGACGCGCCGCCCCGCCTTCTGCGACCTCACATAAACGTTCAGGTCGTCGGCGTACCTCACGAAGGCGTGCCCGCGCCTCTCCAGCTCCTTGTCCACTTCGTCCAAGAGCACGTTGGCCAGCAAGGGCGACAGAGGTCCCCCCTGCGGAGTCCCCTCGTGTCTCTCCACCACCACGCCTGAGACCATCACCCCGGCCTCCAGGTAGCGGCGGATCAGCCCCAGCACCCTCTTGTCCGCGATCTTCCTCGACAACCTCTCCATGACGATGTCGTGGTTGGCTCGGTCGAAAAACTTCGCCAAATCCACGTCCGCCACCACCTTGCGCCCTTCCTGCACGTACTGCTGCGCTCGGGCGATCGCCTGATGCGCACGCCGTCCCGGCCGAAAGCCGTAACTGTGGTCGGAGAAGTTCGGGTCCAATCGCGGTTGCAGCACCTGTAGCACAGCCTGCTGGATGAATCGGTCCAGCACGGTCGGGATGCCCAGCTCGCGCTGGCCCCCTCCCCCCTTCGGAATCGTCTGCCTTCTCACCGCCTGCGGTTGATACGTACCCCCGAGAAGCTCCTCTCGGATGCGCACCCATTCCCGCTTCAAGTAATCCGGCAGCTCTCCTACCGTCATCCCATCGATGCCGGGACCGCCCTTGTTCTGCTTGACCCGTCTCAGCGCCGCCTTCAGGTTCGTCCTTTCGACGACCTCTTCCATCAGGCTGCCCCTGCCCGAGCGCTCGTCCCCTCTCCTCGCCCGGAGGACTTCTCCGCTCCCGTTGGCTCGGCGGGTTTCACCCGCGCTCTCCATCGGCAGCTCGAGCTGTTCGCCCGACTTCTGGAGCCTTGTCCCCCCGAGATTCAAGGCCGTTTTCGCTCTCCCTCCCGTTCGGCCCTTCACCGCCTCTCGACGGCTATTACGGCCTCTGCTGACTCCTCGCTCCGCCGGCTTCCACGGCGTCGCCCTTTCAGGCATCAAGCGAGATCTCCCCAGATAAGAGCCTCGGCTCCCCCTGCTCAACCGCCGCATCTACGCCGCCTCCCCTCGGTCACTGCAGCTTCGCAATCTTCTGCTCGCTCGCCACTGAAGACAACGCCTCTTATCCGGTTCCTGTTCGTCGGCTCGCAGGCCTCGCTCCGCGCTTCCTTCAGACGGTCGCTCACGCTCCCGCCCTTGCGCTTCGCTCAGGTCGGTGTGACCTCCTCCCTGCGGGACTTCCACCCGCTGGCTGAAACCCATGCTGGGCGTACAGAAAAAAGCGCCCCGGGCCGCCCCGGGGCGCTCGAGAGAGTCTCGATCCTGACTCTCGATTCGCGGATTCCCTACGCGAGAACGATCACGACGACCCGGCGGTTCTTGGCGCGGCCGTCTCTCGTCTTGTTCGAATCCACGGGCTCGTCTTCGCCGTAGGAGATCGTGGACATGCGGTTCAACGCGATTCCCTGCTTGCTCAGGTAGCGGCGGACCGCCTCCGCCCGCGCCTCGCCGAGCTTGTAGTTGTAGTCGTTGCCGCCGGTCGCGTCGGTATGCCCCTGGATCTCCAGGTACACGTTCTTGTTCTCCCCCTTGAGCCGCTCGGCGAAGTCTTTCAACTTGGCCTCCGCTTCCTTGGACAGCTCGTGCCGGTTGACCGGAAACTTCACCGCGTCGTCGGAGAGGACGAGCGAATACACGAACTTGCCTTCGGCCAGCTTGCCCGCCGCCTCCGCGCGCTCGAGGGCCTCCCGCGTCGTCTTGTCGAGCTCCGCGATCTTCGTGTCGTGTTCCTTCACCTTGGTCTGCGTCGCCTCGACCTGGGATTCGACCTCGTTGATCCGCTTCTCGGACGTCGCGCTGCTTTTAGAAACCTCCGCGCTCACGTATTGCTTGGTGGCGCACGCGTTGAGCCCGAAGATGCCTAGAAGAAGCGCCCCGCCGACGAGACCCCGTTGGTACCATCTTCGATTCACCATGAAGACCTCCTTCCGCAGGTTGTTAATGTTCCGCCGCAGCGACCGGGGCCGTGCCCCGGTAACCCCGACGGGCTCGTATGTCCCATGTCCCCTTCTTGGCGACCGTGACGACCAGAAGGCGGTATTTTACCTCTCCCCGGCCGGAAGGCGTAAACCCAAGTAAATACTGCTTCCGGACCTCCGCGCTGATCTTCTCGGCGACCGGTGCCAGGTCTTCCTCGCCCCCAGGCAAGTACATCTTTCCCCCGCTCGACGCCGCGAGCATCCTCAGGTTGTCAACGGAGAGCTTCCCCCGTTCCTCGTCGGTCAGGCGGTCGAATGAGGCGTTCTTCATGCCGATCGCATAGACAGGCGTGGACACCTGTTGCAGGATCTCTGCCATCTCGGCCGGCGACAGGCGGCTGGCGTTGTCCACGCCGTCGGAGAAGAGCACGATCGCGCGCTTGCCGTTCTTCCCCGCGAGCATCTTGGAGGGCGTGGCGGCGACGGCGTCGAAGAGGGCCGTCTGCCCCCCCGCTTCGAGGTCGTCCAGGGCCGCGAGCAGCCGCGCCGGGTCGTGCGAGAAGTCCGACACCATGCGGACCTCCTCCTCGGCGAAGGCGAACAGGGCGAAGTCGTCCCCGGGCCTGCGCTGGCCGACGATCCGCCGCACGGCCGCCTTGGCGTAGTCGAGCTTCCTGGCGAGCCTCATACTGCCGGAGGTGTCGATGAGGAAGGCGAAGGAGGCGGGAGCCTGGTCGTCGTTCTCGAAGGTGTCGAGCTCGACCGGCACGCCCTGGACCTGGAGCTTGAAGTTCTTCTTCTCAAGCCCCTCGACGAATCTCCCCTTCTTGTCCAGGACGACGACGGGGACGAGAACGTACTCCGAGCCGGCGCTCTCGGTGTAGGTCGGGAGCCTCTCCCTCGTCTCCTGCCGGGCGCTCCCCGCGGACGCGGCGAGCAGCAGGAGAACCGCGAGCGCCGTCGGCCGTCTCATCCGTCTCCTATAAGAAGCCCGTCCGGCCTGATAATTCCGGAGATGGATCCCCGCCGTCTCGCCGTCGTCGTGGTGCGCCCCATGCTCCCGGCCAACCTGGGATCCGTCGCGCGGGCGTCGAAGAACTTCGGGGTCGGCGATGTGAGGCTGGTCGAGCCGGCGGCGGCGGCCGACGAGGACTCCCACCGTCTGGCTTCCGGAGCCGGCGACCTGCTGGAGGCCATGCGTCGTTACCCCTCGCTTCCGGAGGCGGTCGCGGATTTCGAAGCCGTCGTGGCCACCTCCTCGCTCCGAGGCCGCGGCCGGCATCGAGCGCTCGCGCTCCCCGAATTGCCCGGTTTCCTGCAAGGCCTCGGCCAGGCCCGCGTGGCCCTCGTCTTCGGTCCGGAAAAGAGCGGGCTCACCGAGGAGGAGATGTCCCACGCCTCGGTGTTCCTTCGCCTGCCGACCGAGCCCGGGTTCCCGACCCTGAACGTCTCGCACGCCGTCGCGGTCGCGCTCGCGGCGGCCCGGCTCGCCGGCGACGGCGCCGGCGAGCAAGACCGGGAACCGCTGGCGAAGGCGGATGACGTCGAGGGGGCGATCGGCCACTGGAACCGCGCTCTCGACGCGATCGGCTTCTACGACACCGGGCATCGGGACCGGACGCTCCGGGACTGGCGCCGCATCGTCGCCGGCCGGCCCCTCTCCGAGCGCGACGTCAAGATCCTGCGAGGAGTGGCCAACCGCATCCTCGTCTCCCTGCGCCGGAAGGAGAAGAGGGAGTTGTGAGTCGTGAGTTGTGTGTTGTGTGTTGTGTGTTGTGAATAAGGCCCCGTAACTCACAATTCACAATTCACAATTCACAACTTCCTTCAGATCAGCTCGGCCTCGCTGAAGAAGAACGCGACCTCCTTCGCGGCATTCTCCGCCGAGTCGCTGCCGTGGATCGCGTTGCGCTCGATGTCGGTCCCGTGGAGGTTGCGGATCGTGCCGGCCTCGGCCTTCTTCGAGTCGGTCGCGCCCATCGTCCGGCGCAGGTGCGCGACGGCATTCTCACGAGCGAGCGCCGCCACGACCACCGGGCCTTCCGTCATGAAGCGCACGAGCCCCTCGTAAAAAGGACGCTCCCGGTGAACCGAATAGAAGGCGCGGGCCTGCTCCGGCGAGAGCCGGACCTTCCTGATTCCCGCCAGGCGGAACCCCTCTTTCTCGAGGTGCGCCAGGATCGCTCCCGCCTTGCCGGCGGAGATGGCGTCCGGTTTGATGATGGTGAGAGTCCGTTCCAACGTTCTTTCCATCCTATCGTCCGAGGACCTCCTTCATCTTCGCTCCGATATCGGCGGGAGAGCGAACCACGGCGATCCGCGCGGCTTCCAGCGCCTTGACCTTGTCGGCGGCCGTTCCCTTGCCTCCCGCGATGATGGCGCCAGCATGCCCCATGCGGCGACCGGGCGGCGCGGTCTGCCCGGCGATGAACGCGACGACCGGTTTCGCGAAGTTCCCGGCGACGTAGCAGGCCGCCTCCTCCTCCGCCATGCCGCCGATCTCGCCGATCAGGACCACGGCCTCGGTCTCGGGGTCGTCCCGGAATGCCCGGAGGCAATCGATGAAGCTCGTGCCGTTGACCGGGTCTCCGCCGATCCCGATGACCGTCGATTGTCCCATCCCGAGCCGCGTCAGCTGGTCCACCGCCTCGTAGGTCAGGGTCCCTGAGCGGGAGATGACGCCGATCCTCCCCGGGCTATGGATGCGTCCGGGCATGATCCCGATCTTGCACTCCCCGGGCGTGATGATCCCGGGGCAGTTGGGGCCGATCAATCGGACCGCCTCCCCCGCCGCGTTGACCTCCGCCAGGAACGCCTTGACGCGGACCATGTCGTTGGTGGGGACCCCCTCGGTGATGCAGGCAATGATCCCGACGCGCGCGTCCGCCGCCTCCACGATGGCGTCGGCCGCGAAGGGAGGCGGAACGAAGATCACCGAGGCGTTGGCTCCGGTCGAGGAGACCGCCTCGGCCACGGTGTTGAAAACGGGGATCCCTTCGTGCGTCGTCCCCCCCTTGCCCGGGGTGACTCCCGCGACGACCTGGGTGCCGTAGTCGCGGCTCGCCAGCGTGTGGAACGTCCCCTCGCGGCCCGTCAACCCCTGGACGAGGAGGCGCGTTTGCCTGCCGACCCAGATGCTCATGGGGCCACCGCCGGAGCCGGGAGGCGGGAGGCGGGAGGCGGGAGGCGGACCGGGGATCGAGTCCCGAGTCCCGAGTTCCGAGTCCCGCGCGAAGCGCTCATCGCGTGGCCTCGACCGCCTTCCGGGCCCCGTCGGCGAGGCCGTCGGCCGGAGTGATCTTCAGTTTCGACTCGCGCAGGATCCTCTTGCCTTCGTCCACGTTGGTTCCTTCGAGCCGGACGACGACCGGGGTGGAGCGGCCCCCCCCGCCCATCTCGGTGACGGCCGCGACGACCCCCTTCGCGATGATGTCGCAGCGCATGATGCCGCCGAAGATGTTGATGAGGATCGCCTTCACGTTCCGGTCCGAGAGGATGATCCGGAAAGCGTTCTTGACCTGCTCCTCGTTGGCGCCCCCGCCCACGTCCAGGAAGTTCGCCGGTTCGCCGCCGGCGAGCTTGACCAGGTCCATCGTCGCCATCGCGAGCCCGGCGCCGTTGACCATGCAGCCGACGTTGCCGTCCAGCTTGATGTAGTTCAACCCGAACTTCGAGGCCTCCACCTCGAGGGGATCCTCCTCCGCGAGGTCCCGCATCTCCTTGATGTCCGGGTGGCGGAAGAGCGCGTTGTCGTCGAAGTTCATCTTGGCGTCCAGAGCCAGGACGTCCCCCTGTTTCGTCACGAGGAGAGGGTTGATCTCCGCCAGCGACGCGTCGCTCTCGACATAGGCGCGGAAGAGCGACTGCATGAAGCCGACGCCCTTCCGGAAGGACTCCCCCGAGAGCCCGAGCGCAAAGGCGAGCTTGCGCGCCTGGAAGGGGAACATCCCCAGGCCGGGATCGAGCACCTCGCGGACGATGGCCTTCGGGTCCCTGGCCGCGACCTCCTCGATCTCCATGCCGCCGGACTTCGAGACCATCATCGCGGGCAGTCCCCGGCCGCGGTCGAGCGTGATGCCCAGGTACAGCTCCCGGTCGATGTCGAGGGCCTCCTCGATCAGGACCTTGCGGACGAGGCGGCCGGCCGGGCCCGTCTGCGGCGTCACGAGCGTCATGCCGAGAATTGACTTCGCCAGCGCGTACGCCTCTTCCGAGTCCTTCGCGAGCTTGACGCCTCCCCCCTTGCCGCGCCCCCCCGCGTGGATCTGCGCCTTGACGACGCACCGCCCCCCCAGCCGGTGGGCGATCTCTCTCGCCTCGGCGGGACTGTCGGTCACCTCGCCGCGGGGCACCGCCACCTCGTAGCGCGCGAGGATGGACTTGGCCTGGTATTCGTGGACTTTCATGAGTGACGCGCGATTATAGGTGTCAGGGGAAAGGTTTCAGGGGAAATGCAGGTGTCAGGTTTCAGGTGCCAGGTGTCAGGTTTGAGAAAAGCCCCGGTCCCTGACACCTGACACCTTGCGCCTGGAACCTCTCTGACTGACACCTGTTCCCTGACACCTAAGTCCCGAACAGTTTTTTCAGGCCGTGGAGGGCGCACGCCCGGTACATCTCGGCGATGGCGGTCGTGAGCGGGATCGACTTGGGGCAGGCGCGCACGCAGTTCTGCGCGTTGCCGCAGTCGTCCACCCCCCCATCCCCCATGAGCGCCTCGATGCGCTCGGCCGCGTTCATCGCGCCGGTGGGGTGCGAATTGAAGAGGCGGGCCTGCGCGATGGCCGACGCCCCGATGAAGTTGGAGCGGTCGTTGACCTGCGGGCAGACGTCCAGGCAGTTTCCGCAGGTGATGCACTGGGAGAAGTGGTAGGCGATTTCGCGCTCGGCCTCCGGCATCCGGGGGCCGGGGCCCAGGTCGTACGTCCCGTCGATCGGGATCCAGGCCTTGACCCGCTTCAACGCCTCGAACATCTGCTGGCGGTCCACGGCGAGGTCACGCAGGACCGGGAACTTGCCCATCGGCTCGAGCCGGATCGGCTGCTCGAGGGCGTCGATCAGGGCCGTGCAGGCCATGCGCGAGACGCCGTTGATCCGCATCGCGCAGGAGCCGCAGACCTCCTCCAGGCACGCGCGGTCGTAGACGATGGGCGAGGTCTCCTTCCCCTGCTTCGTCCTCGGGGCCTTCTCGATCTCCATGAGCACCGAGATCACGTTCTGCCGCGGCTGGTACGGGACGACGTACTCCTCCCAGTAGGGGTTCGACGTCGGCGTGTCCTGCCGCTTGACGTGGATCTCGATCTTGTCAGGCATGGTCAGCCCAATTGTGAATTGAGAATTGCGAATTGTGAATAGGCAACCACCGTTTTCCGACGTTCTTCACAACTGACAACTCGCAATTCACAACTCGCAATTCACAATCTCTTCAGTATTTCCTGGCTCGCGGCTTGATGAGAGAGATGTCGACGGGCCGGTAGCTGATCTTCGGGCCGTCGGCCGTGTGCTCGGCGATCGTCGTCTTCAGGAAGTTGGCGTCGTCGCGGGGCAGGGCGTTGCCCTCGGCGATCCCCCGGGAAATGTCCTTGACCTTGTAGTGCGCGCCGCGCGACTCGTCCCGCAGGAGCGCGCCGCGCGTCATGACGCGCGCGATGGCGATCATGTTGCGAAGCTGGTTGACGAAGGAGAGCTCCCGGTTGGCGTAGGCGCTCCGGTCGGTCAGGCCGATCCGGTTCCACCGGTCTGAGAGCTCCATGAGCTTGGCCTCGGTTTCCGCGAGCTTGCCGTTCTCGCGGATGACCGTGACGTTGTCGGTCATCGTGTCGCCCATCTCCTCGGCGAGGACGTGCGGGTTCTCCCGGCCCGCCATCGACGAGATCTTCCGGAACTCCTCCTCCCATCGCGCCTTCGCGGACGCGAAGGCCTGGTCCGCCGCCGGCAGCTTGGCCGACTTCTCGCGCGAGTAGCGCACCATCGCGGGGCCGCCGATCTTGCCCGCGTAGAGGCAGGAGACGAGGGAGTTGGCGCCCAGCCGGTTGGCGCCGTGGATGGAAAAGTCCACTTCGCCTCCCGCGTAGAGGCCGGGCACGTTCGTGGCCTGGTTGCGCGAGGAGGTCTCGTCGATCATCCCCGTCTTCTCGTCGGTGGCGAAGTCCACCCAGAGGCCTCCCATCGAGTAGTGCATGCCGGGGAAGACCTTCATCGGGACCTCGCGCGGATCGTCGCCGACGAACTTCTCGTAGATCTCCAGGATGCCGCCGAGCTTGACGTCGAGCTCCTTCTTCGGGATGTGCGTCAGGTCGAGATACACCTGGCGCTTCCCGTCCACGCCGTATCCCGTCATGCAGACCTGGAAGATCTCGCGGGTGGCGATGTCGCGCGGCACCAGGTTCCCGAGCGACGGGTACTTCTCCTCGAGGAAGTACCAGCGCTCCTTCTCGGGGATCGCGCGCGGCGCGCGCTTGTCCCCCGGCGTGCGGGGCACCCACATGCGCCCCCCCTCGCCGCGGGCCGATTCCGACATCAGGCGCAGCTTGTCCGAGCCCGGGATGGCCGTCGGGTGCACCTGGATGAACTCCCCGTTGGCGTACCACGCGCCCTCCTGGTAGGCGATGGAGGCGGCCGTTCCGGTGTTGATCACCGAGTTGGTCGAGCGGCCGAAGACGATGCCGGGGCCGCCGGTGGCGAGCATCACGGCCGACGCCGGGAAGGCCTCGATCTTCATCGAGTACCAGTCCAGGCCCACGATGCCGCGGCAGTTGCCGTCGGCGTCGCGAACGAGCCCCAGAAACTCCCAGTACTCGTACTTCCTGACGAGGCCGGCGACTTCATGCCGCCGGACCTGCTCGTCGAGCGCGTAGAGGAGCTGCTGGCCGGTCGTCGCTCCGGCGAAGGCCGTGCGGTGGTACTTGGTCCCGCCGAACCTCCGGAAGTCGAGGAACCCCTCCGGCGTCCGGTTGAACATCACGCCCATCCGGTCGAGCAGGTTGATGATCCCGGGCGCGGCGTGGCACATCGCGCGCACCGGCGGCTGGTCGGCCAGGAAATCGCCGCCGTAGATCGTGTCGTCGAAGTGGACGTCGGGCGAATCGCCTTCCCCCTTCGTGTTGACGGCGCCGTTGATCCCGCCCTGGGCGCACACGGAGTGGCTCCGCTTGACCGGCACGATCGAGAAGAGGTCCACGCCGACGCCCATCTCGGCCACGCGCGTGGCCGCCATCAGGCCCGCGAGCCCGCCCCCGACGATGACGATGCGTTCTTGGTCGGCCATGCGCTACAGCCGGAACGCCTGGATTCCCCAGACGCCGACATAGGAGAGGACGAGAAAGACCACGACGGAGACGTACCCCATCCACCTCTGGGCCGCGGGTCCCACGGTGAGCCCCCAGACGATCGCGAAGGACCAGATCCCGTTGGCGAGGTGGTAGGTGGCCGACAGGATCCCCGCGATGTAGAACGCGTAGATCCACGGGTTCGCGACCGCCGCCTGGACCTGCCGGAAGAGGTCGAGGCTCTCGTGGTCCTGGAGCTGCACGAACCGGGTCGTCCAGAGATGGAACAGGATGAAGGCGAAGACGATGACTCCGGTCACGCGCTGGAAGAGGTACATCCAGTTGCGCACGTAGCGGTTGGAAAGGGTGTTGGGCCGGGCGGTCGACGTGATGAACAGTCCATAGACCCCGTGAAAGAGGAGCGGAACGATGATGATCGCGAACTCCATGACCACGGCGAAGGGAAGTTCCTGGAGCCCGCGGGTCATCCTGTTGTAGGCGTCTGCCCCCTTCGTCGCCGTGTAGTTCTCGTAGAGGTGGAACGCCAGGAATCCCCCGATCGGGACGATGCCGGAAAGGGAGTGGAGCCGCCTCAGCCAGAAATGCCGTTCGACCGTCACGGGATGGGGACCGTCAAACCTTCAGGATCTTGAAGAGCTCACGGACGGCGCCGGCGGACTTCTCGAGCGCCGCTTTCTCCTCCGCGGTCAGTCCCACCTCGATGATCTGTTCGACGCCGCCCGCGCCGACCTTGACCGGCACGCCGAGGTAGATGTCCTTCATGCCGTATTCCCCCTGCAGGTACGCGGCGCAGGGGAGGATCTTCTTCTTGTCCCGGATGACCGCGTCCACCATCTCGACCGCGGCCGATGCCGGAGCGTACCAGGCGGACGTTTTCAGGAAATTCACGATCTCGATGCCGCCGTCGCGAGTGCGCTTGACGATCGCGTCGAGCTTTTCCTTCGGCAGCAGCTCCGTCACCGGCACCCCGCCGACGGTCGAATAGCGCGTCAGGGGAACCATCGTGTCCCCGTGCCCCCCGAGCACGAAGGCCTGCGTGCTCTCGACCGAGACCCCCAGGGCCTCCGCCAGGAACCAGCGCATCCGCGCGGAGTCGAGGATGCCGGCCATTCCGAAGACCCGTTCCCTCGGGAATCCCGAGACGCGGCGCGCGACTTCGCACATCGCGTCCAGGGGATTGGAGATCACGATCAGGATCGCGTTCGGGCACCCCGGAAGAAGCTTGCGGACGACGTCCCCGACGATCCCCTCGTTGGTCGCCACGAGATCGTCGCGGCTCATCCCGGGCTTGCGCGGCACCCCGGCCGTGATGACGACGAGGTCGGAGCCCGCCGCCTCCTCGTAGGAGTTGGACCCGATCATCCTGGCGTCGAACCCCTCCACGGGGGCGGACTCCAGCATGTCGAGGGACTTGCCCTGCGGAAGTCCCGGGATGATGTCGATCAGGACGACATCGGCGATCTCTTTTTCGACGATCCGCTGGGCGACCGTGGCGCCGACGTTTCCCGCGCCAACGACCGTGACTTTCTGTTTCATTTGGTCCGATATTATCCGAACCGGCGGCCTGTCAAGGGGTGCGAGTTCATCATTCGGAATCGCTCTGGTAAGCTCCTTTCTTGCGTTGCGAGTTCAAACGGGGACCCTCGGCCCGCGCCTCTTGAACCCCGGCTTTCCATGTCCGACCGTCCGGCCTACAAGAACCATCCCCTGTGGGAGAGCGCGATGGCCCTGACCCGGGGCGCCTACGCGCTCGCCGAGCGCGTCAAGCGGGACTCGCCCGACGCCGCCAACCGGCTGCGAAGGGCCGCCGTGGCCGTTCCCGCCCACGTCGCCGGAGCGCTGTCGGAGGGCCCCGACAAGCGGCGGGAGCACGTCCTGGCGGCGCGGGGCGCGATCGCCGAGGTCGTGCGCCAGGCGGCCGGATCGCCCAACGAGTCGTCGCGGGCGCTGGCCCGCGAAGCGGAGACCCTCGAGCTCGCGGTGCTCTTCGAGTTCGGAGCGGCCGGGCCGGCTCGATGAGCGAGGAGAGAGGCCCGAGGCCCCGTCTCATCGTCGCCCTGTTGCTGATGCTCGTCCTCCTGGCCGCGGCGCTCTGGCTGCCCCGCTGGTGGGAGAACAGGCTCTTCCGCCAGGCGGAAGCCTTGACGGCCGTCGGCTCCCGCGTGTTGCCGGGCGGCCTGACCCGGGAGCGCGGCAAGATCGAGACGGGAGACACGGGCCGGCGCGTCGTGGAGGCGATCGGGCGCCCTTCCTTCTCCTTCGGGACCGAGGGCAGCTCGACGCACGAGATCTGGACCTACTACTACGCCGACGGCACGATGACCGTGAACCTGACGGACGGCATCGTCGCCCGCGTTTCGATCGCCTACGGCCCTCCGAAGATCCCCACTTCCGCCAGACCCGAATGAGTTTCAGGTTTCAGGTTTCAGCTTCCACGTTCCCGGCTCCTGAAACTTGAAACCTGAAACCTGAAACCTGAAACCTGAAACCTGAAACCTCGAAGGGAGGAACATGATGCCGCCGCCCTCTGACGAGCCTCGCGAACCCTCGATCCGCGTCGTCATGATGCCCAAGGACACCAACGCCCACGGAACGATCTTCGGCGGCGTGATCCTGTCTTACATCGACCAGGCGGCGGCGGTGGAAGCCAAACGCCGTGGCGCCTCCTTCGTCGTGACGGTCGCGATGCGCGAGGTCGTCTTCCACGAGCCCGTGTATGTCGGAGATCTCGTCTCCTTCTACACGCGCCTCGTCCGGATCGGCAACACCTCGATCACGATCGGCGTCGAAGTCCAGGCGCAGCGCGACGAGGGGGGCCGGGAATGCGTCAAGGTGACGGGTGCGGAAGTCACGTTCGTGAATCTCGACGAGAACCGCCGGCCGATCCCGATTCCGACCGGTCCCGACCGCTCCCGATAAATCAGAAGGTCCCGATTCCTCGGGACCTTCTCGTCGGACAGCCGGACAAGAGTCCGGCAATGAGTTCCGTTGTTCTTCTATCCTACCACTCGGCGTCTTCCTCGGGAACCGCCGTTTCGGGAACGTCTCCTTCTTCGGCTTCCTCCGCGGCCTCCCTCGCGAGCCGCTCGGCTTCGCGCTCTTCGGATACGTCGAGTCCCGTTTCGAGCGGCTCGTCGGCCTTCCAGCCGGCCTCGACGGGCTTCTCGGCGGCGGCGGGAGGGGCCGGCGGGCTTGCCTTGGGTCTGCGGGCAGCGGGTTTCTTCGCGGGTTTCTTCGCGGCCTTCTTCGCGGCCTTCTTCGCAACGGCCTTGACCGCCTTCTTGCCTCCGGTCTTCCGGGCGGATGTCTTCCTCGCCGCGCCGGCCCGCCCCGCCGCCTTCTTCGCGGCCTTCTTCGCAACGGCCTTGACCGCCTTCTTGCCTCCGGTCTTCCGGGCGGATGTCTTCCTCGCCGCGCCGGCCCGCCCCGCCGCCTTCTTCTTCGGAGTCCGCTTCACGCGCGCCGTCGCCTTCTTCGCGCCCCTCTTCGCGCCCTTGCGCGCTCCGCCGCGCGCAGCCTTCTTCGCCGGTTTCTTTTTCTTTTTCGCCACTCTCGACTCCTTCTCTTGCCCGGCCGCGCCGGAGCCTCGATCATACAATTGCCTCCGTGTCGAATCGAGATGAGGGGCGCGTTCGGATCCTCGCCTCGTCCGGCGGTCTTCGGATCGAGATCCTGCCGCTCGCCCGCACCCGGGGGGGCCGCGCCCGCCTGGCGGCTGCTTCCGGGGTGGTGCTGGCCGCAACCCTCTATGGAGCGGCGCACCTGGGAGAGGCCTGGGAGTCCGGACTGAGACGAGGCGAGTTCGCCGACCTGCCGCTGGGAGTGCTCGTGGCCCTGACGGGGGCCATCGCGGTCTCGACGCCGCTCGCCTTCATCGGGCTCACGGCTCTCGCCTTCTCGGAGGAGATCATTGCCGTGGGACCGGAGACCGTCACCATCGCGACCGCCGCCTTCGAAAAGACACGGATCCGCCAGATCGAGCTGGCCGACCTGGAGTCCTGGCGGGAGACGTACCTTCCGCTTCCCCCGTGGTGGACCTGGGCGGTCAAGCGGCTGGCCGCGCGGGTGGGAGGCACGCTCCAGCCCGTGGCGGGAGCCGCGGGACCCAAAGACAAGAGGCTCATAGGGATAGCGCTCGCGCGGGCGACCGGGAAACCGCTGCTCGACGATTGGGGACACGCCCTTGACGGGCCGGAAATCAGAAACCGGTAATCGGAAATCGACGTCAAGGGCGAGGCCCTCGATTCGCGATTTTGGTAAACTCTTTTTGTGTCTATGACTTCCGCCGATCCGGGGCACCACCTCACAACCACTCCGCTCGCCGCCTACGACCTCCCCGAGCAGGTGCGGCTCGGCATCTCGGAGGCCGGGTTCGTTTTCGCGACCCCCATCCAGGCCAAGACCCTGCCGATCAGCCTTGCCGGGCGCGATGTCGCGGGGCAGGCCCAGACGGGCACCGGAAAGACCGCCGCCTTCCTCATCACGATTTTCACGCGGCTCCTCCGGCAGCCCCGGCCTGGACCCGGCCGAGGCCCGCGGGCGCTCGTCGTGGCTCCCACCCGGGAGCTTGTCATCCAGATCCGCGACGACGCCGAGAAGCTCGGACGCCACACGGGGTTGAAGACCCTGGCGGTTTTCGGCGGGATGGACTATCGCCGCCAGCGGGACGCGTTGCGCCAGGCGCCGGACCTCCTCGTCGGGACGCCCGGGCGGCTCATCGATTACGAGCACCAGAGGGCCACGACCTTCGCGGAGGTCGAGATCCTCGTCATCGACGAGGCCGACCGGATGTTCGACATGGGTTTCATCCGGGACCTTCGCCGGATCCTCCGACGCTGCCCCCCCTACCACCGCCGCCAGACGATGCTCTTTTCGGCAACGCTCTCGGTGCGCGTGATGGAGCTCGCCTACGAGCACACCAACAACGCCGAGAAGGTGGAGGTCGAGCCGGAACGGGTGGGCGCGCACGGGATCACCGAGGTGCTGTACCACGTCTCTTCGAGCGAGAAGTTCCGGTTCCTGCTCGGATTCCTCGAACGCGAAGGCGGCAAACGCGTTCTGATCTTCGTTAACCGCCGCTCGACCGCCGTGGAGCTCGTCCGCGGCCTTTCGGCCAACGGCTATCCGACGCGTGCCCTGGCCGGAAACGTCCCCCAGGACCGGCGCGTGAAGATCCTGAACGAATTCAAGGAGGGGCGCCTCGCGGTGCTCGTCGCGACCGACGTCGCTTCCCGAGGGCTTCACATCGAAGGGGTCTCGCACGTCATCAACTACGACCTGCCCCAGGACGCCGAGGACTACGTTCACCGCATCGGCCGGACGGGGCGCGCCGGCGCCCAGGGCGCCGCCGTCTCCCTGGCGTGCGACGACTATGTCTTCTCGCTGGACGCGATCCAGAAGCTGATCGGCCGCGAGATCCCCGTCGAGTGGCCTTCCGAGGATCTCTTCCGCAAGGGGCCCGCCGCCTCCGCCCCGCGCGCGCACGCGGCCCGCCGGCCCCCGTTTCGTCAGCCCGGCCGCCGCGGCGAGATCGCGCGCGTCCGCATCCCCATCGCGCCGCCGGCGGCGGACGATCCCGACAAGTACGGACGCACCAAGAGAAAGAGCCGTCGCCGCTAAAGGGAGTACGGTTTCAGGTTTCAGGTTTCAGGTTTCAAGAGGAAGCGATCACCCTGAAACCTGAAACTTGAAACCTCTTCAGGCGGGGGCGAGCGCGCCTGTCTCGATCCAGTGGGCGAGCTGGCGGCGGATCCGGTACGCATCGGCCTTCAGGGCGGCTTCGCATTCGAGGGGAGTCGCGCCGCCGGAAGCCAGTTTCCAGAGCCCGTTGACGAACATGCCGTCGAGCTCATCGGGATGGTGTTCGGGCCGGACCTCCGTCGGCTCGAGTTTCTGATCGTCCGGCACGAGCGCGGCCGCCTGCTGGAGCTCGTCGTAACGACGCATGCCTTCCAGGCAGAGAGGCAGGACCTCGGTGTGAGAGCCGGGAGGCTGCTCGCCCAACTCTTCGGACGTCCGCCTCTGGAAGAAGAATGAGCCCGCGAACGGCCTTTCGATCAGCTGGTAGAAGGCCTCTTCGCCGGTCAGTCCCCGCGCCTGGCAGCTCTTCATCTTGCCTTCCGACAGGACGACTTCCCCCGCGATTTCTCCCGCCTTGTCCTTGAGAGAAACCGATCCGGACAAGCCGGATTCCGCCAGGTCCTGGATCAGCCCGGGCAAGCCGAAGAACTCGAGCTCGCCGGATCGAGTGTCGAACGGAATCTCGGGTATCTGGACGCTGCCGTCCAGGGTCGCGAGGGCCCGCGACGCCGCCTTCCCCACCTCCAGGTTCGGAAATTTCCCGGCGAGACCCTCGAGGGCCTCCCGCACCGCCGGGGCGGGCGTCGTCGAGAGAGCCTCGATCAGGTGCTTGGCGTTCTGGTCGTTGGAGTGGAGGACGATGCCGAGAACCTTGTATGGCGCATTGGCTTTCAGGGCGGCCAGGAGGCGCTCCACGACCTCCGGGTCGGTCGAGAGGTCCTGTCCGGCGAGCTCGGAGAGCCGCGCCATCGTATCCCCCAGCTCCCCCTTCTTTTTCAGTCCGTGCTCCATGACGGCGCGGCGCGCCTTCGCGGATCCGAACCGCGCGAGCGCCGCCACGACCCGGTCGAGAATGAGGCGGACCTCGCGGGGGTCGTAGGCGGACTCCGTGGGCTTGAGCAGCATTTTCTCCAGGTCATCGAGCAGGGTCAGGAGCGCGACCTCGGCCCTCTCGTGCCGCAACTGCCCCAGGTTCGCCACGGCCTCCTTCACGAGCGGAGCGGGAAACCGGAGAACGGCGTGCCGCACCGCGGTGTCGAGGTCTTCGTCGGAGGGGACGTCCCGCGCCGGCGGGATCCGGCGCAGCAGGTAAAGAAGGTTGCGCCGGAAAAACCACTTCTCGTCCCCCTCCCCCTGGCCGAAGGCGGATCGGAGCCGTCCGAGCGCCTCGTGGCGCGCCGCGGGACCGTGCACCTCGAGCAGTTGGAGGATCAGCTTGCGGCGCTCCCGCTTCATCTCCCGCAAGAGTTCGGTCATCAACCCCTTCGGGCTGGTCGCCGTGAAGAAACTCAGGACCCGCCGCAACAGCGCGTGATCCTGCTGCGCCTCGGCATAGGTCCGGAGGCGCTCGAGGTCCAGGGTTTCGTCCCCCTTCAACCGGACGGACTCGACCATGCCGGCGTCCACGCACTCCTCTTTGGCGATGCGGTCGGCGAGCTCCAGCATCGTGACGGCCTGGGGAAGTGCCCCCTCGTTGAACCGCTCGACCGCCGCCTTGACCATCTCGTGGAAGCGATGCGCGACCTGCGCGGGATTCTCTGCCTGGACGACGATGCGGTGCATGGCGTCGACGGCACCGCTCTCCGGCGGAGGCGCCGGCTCGCCCTGCTCGGAGTCGTCCTCGGCGGGGGGCGGCGGCAGTTCCGGAGGGACCCAGCCCGGAAGGCTCTTGGCGAGCGCGCGGAAGATGTCCGCCGTTTCGATCTCCAGGCCGATCTCGCGCAGCCTGTCGAGGTTCTGTTCGAGCTCCTGGGGATCGCGCGAGCTGCGGGCCGCGGCGGCGATGACCTGGGCGAGCGTGACGGGCGCCCCGTCCGGTTCCAAGACCCCGACGCCGGGAACCTGCCGCCCGAGTCTCTCGAGGAGCAGCGAAAAACGGCGGAGGCTGCGAAGTTCCTCGGGGGTGAAGGGCGGCCCGGCGCGCGCCGACGACCCCGGCTCGGGAACTCCCGACTGCCCTCGGATCAGCGCGTCCACCGAGGCGGTCAGCGCGCCGGTGCTCTCGGCGATCCGCGCCAGGTTCGCTCGAAGACCTTCGCGCTCCTCCTCGGGACAGAAGTCGAGCACCAGCTTCTTGAGCTCACCGAGGTACTTGTCGAACGGCCCGAGCGGCACGAGCCGGAACTCGCCGATCAGGAAGACCTTCTTCACGGCGTAGAAGATGTAGTCCGAGAGCCTGATCGGCGAGCCGGCTCGGAACTGCCCGGACGTCCACTTCTGGATGTGGGAGGCCGACAGGCTCGCCGGCTGTCCCATCAGAACTTTGAAGGCGTCGGCGACGACCAGAGGAGGAAGGATGTCGGAGAGGTAGAGCTGCAGCTCTTCGAGAGCCTCGCGCACCTCGGGACTCGATGGATCGGGAATCATCACCCTCCGACTTTAGGCTAACTCAGTTGGGTGGCTGACGGTAGGTGTCGCTTCGCGAGAGCGAAGCGGCGCTAGAAGCTCTTGAGGAAGTCGGCGTTCGTGCGGAACTTGGAGAGGCGGCCGAGCACGAGCTCCATGGCCTGGATCTTGTCCACCGCCGCCAAGGCGCGCCTGAGCTTGACGATCTTGGGCAGCTCTTCCGGGGCGTAGAGCTTCTCTTCCTTGCGCGTGCCCGACTGGGGGATGTTGATGCAGGGGAAGATCCGGCGGTTGAAGAGGTCCCGGTCCAGGACGAGCTCCGTGTTGCCGGTGCCCTTGAACTCCTGGAAGATGATCTCGTCCATCCGCGATCCCGTGTCCACGAGCGCCGTCGCGATGATGGTCAGGGACCCGCCCCCCTCGGCGTTCCTGGCGGCGCCGAAGAACCGGCGCGGCTTCTCCATCGTACGGGCGTCGATGCCGCCCGACATGATCTTGCCGCCCCCCTTCTGCATGTGGTTGTAGGCCCGGGCCATCCGCGTGATCGAGTCGAGGAAGATGATGGCGTGCTTGCCGCATTCAACGAGGCGGCGCGCCCTTTCGGCGACGATCTCGGCCACCGCGATGTGGTTCTCGGCCGAGAGGTCGGCGGAGGACGCGATCACCTCGCCGCGAACGCTGCGCCGGAAATCGGTGATCTCCTCCGGGCGCTCGTCGATCAGAAGCACGATGACATAGACGTCCGGGTCGTTGACCGACACCGCGTGCGCCATCCGCTTGAGCAACGTCGTCTTCCCCGCCTTCGGAGGAGCCACGATCAGGCAGCGCTGTCCGCGCCCGATCGGGGCGAGCAGGTCCACGACGCGGCCGCACATCTCCTCCGGCTCGGTCTCAAGCTGCAGGTGATCGTGCGGATCGATCGAGACCAGCTCGTTGAAAGCCGGACGCTGGCGGAACGCCGCTGGCTCCAGCCCTTCGACCTTCTCGACCCGTTTCAGGACCGGCCGGCCCCCCTCGACCCCGATCCCCGTGATCATCGCGCCCGCTTCAAGGCCTTCTCGGGTGATCAGGTCGCGCGGGGCGAGGGGATCTCCCGGCGTCGGAAGGTAATTGCTCTTGGCCGACACGAGGACTCCCGGCGCGTTGTCGCGCGGAGGAAGAAACAGGACCCCTTCGACAGGCCGCTCCGGGCCGGTGACGGGGAGGTCGTCCAGGCGCTCCGAGACGCCGTTCGAAGAGGGGGGGCGCCCTCCCCCGCGGCGGCGGCGGCGGCGGCGCCGGCGATGAGGCCGCCCGGGTCCTTCACCCGGGGAAGGAGCTTCCACCTGAACGGAAGCGGACCCGGAATCCTGCGATGACAAGGGGTCTTCGGACATGAACTCCCAAACGCCCGCCGCGCTGACACGATGTCCGGGCGGGAAAGCGCCATTCTAGCCGAGATCGGGTCAAATGGAAGGAAAATCGTTCGGGGTCGGAAAAAGGACCCGGAATCGCGAAAGCGGCTTCCTCAGCCGAAAAGCGCCAAAACCCGGGCGGGTTCGGCCGGCTCGACGGCCGACAGCGCGAAGTTGTCACGCGCGTGAGCAGGGTCGGACACGCCGACGAGGCTCGCGGTCATCCCCGGAGCGGAGCGCGAGAACTGGAGCGCCCTCTGGCTGCCGGAGAGGGCCTCGGGAAAAGCCTCGACGATCTCCTCGGGCAGGTCCGCCGAGAGCCGGCCCTGCAGAAGCGACGCGGAGCCGAAGACCGCGAGGCCGAGAGCCGCCGCGGCGGAGAGGACCGGAACCCTTCCCCCTTCCGCCTCCTGCGACGAGTACGCCAGGGCCTGCGCCATCGCGAGGTTGAGCGGCATCTGGACGGCGGCGAAGTGGTGCCTTTCGCCGCCCGCCTCGCGGGCGATTTCGAGAGTGGAATCGAGCGAGAGGTGTTCCGGATGCTCGGGCGGAACGCGCAGGCCGTCCCAGGTCGCGAGCCCCCAGGAGCCGATCTTTCCTTGCGACGCGGCCTCCTCGAGGACCTCGGCGGCGAGCCGCAGGCGCCGCCGGAAGGTCGCCGCGTCGGCAGACGTCCGCTGCGCCTCGATGTTGTGAAGGTAGTAGAGGTCGATCGTCTCGAGCCCCAGGTTCTCCCGGCTGCGGTCGATCTGGTCGCGCAGATAACCCGGCGCCATGCAATGGCCCCCCTGAGCGATCTCACTTCGGGGCGCGAGGCCGGACTCGACGAAGGTCTCGAGAATGTAGCGGCGAGGGTCTCGCGGGTCCTCCGTGTCGTGAGGAAGGTAGCCCCCCTTGGTCGAGACGAAGACCTCGTCGCGGGCGGCGCCGCCCTCCCGGATGGCGCGGGCCAGAGCGCGCCCGATCGCCCGCTCGCTCCTCTGCCCCCTGTAATTGATCGCGGAATCGAAGACGTTGACGCCGCAGCGGAGCGCCACCCCCACGGACTCCTCGTACCCCCGGTCGGTCGCCGAGTCCTCGCTCCCCAGGTAGGTCCCGAGCCCGATCGAGGAGAGGGTGACACCCAGGGCCGAACGGAAGTGGCCCGTGGCCGCCGAGGAGCCCTGCTCGAACCGCGCCGTTCCTTCGAGAGTTGCCCGGCCGGCGATCATCCGCGCGAGGCTATCAGGAAGTTGTGAGTTGCGAGTTGCAAGTCGTGAGTCGTGAGTTCCGGAGCCTGGCTCCCGTCATTCACAATTCACAATTCACAACTGCTCCTCAGACGTAGCTCGCGTTGAGAAACCCCAGATTCGGATATCCGGGGCCCAGGATGGCATCGGAGTCCGTCTTCAGCCAGTCGCTCAGCACCGTGCCGTAGTACGAGCGGAAGTCCGTCTGCCATCGCAGGTTTCCGTTGTCGTCGAGGTCGGAGAGGTCCGGCGCGGGGCCGTAGATGGCCCGGACCGCGGCGTTGCCCGCGACGAAGTGAACGCCCGCCGTGCCGTGGTCGGTTCCGAGAGAGTTGTTCTCCTGAACGCGGCGGCCGAACTCCGACCAGGTCATCAGGAGCACGTTGGACGACTTCTCCTGCGCGTCCAGATCGTCGAAGAAGGCCTTGATCGAATCGGAAACCGCCGTCAGGAGGTTGTCGTGAGCGGCCTTCTGCGAGCTGTGGTTGTCGAAACCGCCGAACGTCACATAGAGGATCTGGGTTCCGAGGTTGCCCACGATGATCTCGGCGCACAGCTTCAGCGCGTTGCCCAGGCTGTTGCCGGGGTAGACCGCCTTGGGGACGTAATCGCTCGCGACGAGCCTCAACGTGGCCGCGCTCGACGCGGCGTCGCGCGAGACCCCGCCGATCAGCTCGTTGCGCGTCGGGATCTCGTGCTCGACCGAGTTCTCCGCGACGAAGCCATTGACCTGGTTGGCCGCGTCTGAAACGTTCGCGCCGTCGGTCGCGTAGCCGTAGGCCGCCAGGTTCGTGAAGGAAGGGAAAACGACCTTGTCGGCAAGGAGCGTCCGCGGCAGGGACTGGGAGATGGCGCAGCCGGAGAGCGGGTTGCCGTTGCCGGCCAGCGTCGCGTCGGCCCAGCGGCCGAGCCAGCCCCGGTGCTGAGCGAGCTTCGGGTCGGCCGTGTGCCAGATGTCCCGGGAGGTGAAATGGGAGAGGTTGGGGTTCGGATAGGAAACCCCTTCGATGACGGCGAGCCTCCCGGCGTCCCAGAGAGACTTCAAGCCCGTCATCACGGGGTTCAAGCCGAGCCTGCCGTCCAGGTCGAGCACCGAGGCGGCCGGCACTCCGATCGTCTTGCGGAACGTGCCGGAGTAGAGCGGGTCCGTGTACGGAACGACGGTGTTCAAGCCGTCGTTGCCCCCGCCGAGCTCCACCACGACGAGGACCCGTCCCGCCAGTCCCGGCGTCAGGGTCTCTTCGAAGAACCGGGCCCCCGCGACGGCAAAACGCGGGATCATCGCCGACACGCTGGCGACCCCGACTCCCCGGAAAAGGAACTCGCGGCGATCCATCGGCATGGCGTTCTCCTAGCCCGAATAATTCATGAACGACTCCGGCCGCCCCGCGGATCCCGGGGGTCCAGGGGGCGCCACGCGCCCCCTGCGCGTGGCTGATCCGCCATGCGGCGTCAGCCCTCCTCTGCGATGCGCCCCGGCATCGCCGTCGTCGGGCTTCCTTGCCTGACGAAAAAATCTCTCGCGGGAACAACGTGTACCCGGTCTCGGATCGCCTCGTCCTTCGATGAAGGCTGTCGTCGCAGTCACTTCCACGTGTTTCGGCCGGGTGTTCATGAATTATCCGGGCTAGCAGAGGTGGTAGTCAGCGCTCGTCAACATCAGGTGGATCAGCCCCCGGACCTTGACGTCGGCTTGAGACGCGGTGTTCTGCCAGTACCCCCGGCTCCCGTCGGACCGGGAGTCCACGTACGCGGCCCAGACGGCGCGGGTCTGCGGAGGGACGTCGGAGAGGCCGAAGCGGTCGATCAGGGCATCCACGACGTCGGTCGCCGTGTCCAGGTTCCCGCCGGCGAGCAGGCGCGGCAGATCGATCCGGGTTCCTGCCATTCCGCGGTTCGTCACGAACTTGTTGACGGTGGAAGCGCGGGCAAAGACCGTGCCGGTGTTGATCCAGTCCATGTCCCCTTCGGGACCCCTGGCGTCCGGCGGATCGAAGAGGGCCTGCCCCATCGCGATCAGGTCGCCCGCGGGGACGGACATGTCCGTCGTCGCCTCGAGCTGCCGGAGCGCGGCCACCGTGTATTCGACCGGACTGCGGACGAGGACCTTCCGCGTGTGCGGCTCGTAGAACTCGGGCATCCGGAAGAGATGGTCGATGACGGCCCGGATCGAGCGGCCGGAAGAGACGTAGACGTCCGAGAGCTCCTGCACGACCCAGCCGGGCGGATCGTGGTAGCCGAAGAACGTCCAGAGCTTATTCGCCACGAAACGGCCGGAGACGCTGCCCCGGGCGTCGGTGTGCTCGAGGATGATCCGAATGGCGTCGGCGCCGTTCCAGTTCCCCGTCTGCCCGAGGATGGTCTTGGAGCCGTTGTCGTGGGCCGACGCGTTGTCCAGAAACGTCGCACCGTTGTGTTTGTCGATCGCCGAATAGCCCTGGACCGTCCAGCCGGTCAGGGCCCGCGCGACCTCCGTGACGTCGGTCTGCGTGTAGTTGTCCACGCCGAGCGTGAACAGTTCCATCAACTCGCGCGCGTAGTTCTCGTTGGGCCTGCCCGCGCGCGATGTGAAGTTGTCCAGCCAGACGAGCATCGCGGGGTCCTGCGAAATGGCGAGGACGATGTCGTCGAACTTTCCCTGGGCGTATTGCCGCATGGTCCAGTTCTGGTTGAGCAGCAGGGTGGCGCCCAGGACCTTGGAGATCCCGGAGGTCCACCAGAGGTTCCAGAGATAGGTCATCTTCTCTTCGAGCGGCCGCTTCGTGAAGACCATCCGATGGAGAAAGTACTTGCGGAGGCCGTCGATCCTCGAGAGGTCGTACACGGGGATCGCCGGCGGGTCGGCCTGGGTCAGGGCCTGAAGGGCCGTGTCGAGCGCCGAGTTGTCGGTCTCGGCGTAGTCGATGAACCGGCCGACCGTGGCATCGAAGCCGATCCGAACATACTCGTCCAGCTCGGCGGGAGTGGCGCCGAATCCCGCGCGGCGGGCCAGATGGGCGGCGGCCTCGCGGTCCCAGATGATGCTCATCGTTCCCCCGGGAATGAAGGGGCCAGCATACTCCTACGGGAGAGACGCGGACGGGGAGCCGGAGGAGCGAGCGCCTCCGGGGTGGAGGCGGCTAGATGTACGCCTTGTTGATGAAGCCCATGTTCGGCCAGCCCGCGCCGAGAATCGCCGCGGAGTCGGCCTTGAGCCAGTCCGAGAGGATCGTGCCGTAGTAGGAACGGAAGTCGTTCTCGATCGTCAGGTTTCCATTCGAGTCCAGGCTCGTGAGGCTCGGCGCGTTTCCGTAGATCCCCGGCGCGACCGCGTCGCCGACCACGAAATGCGGGGCGGAAGTCCCGTGGTCGGTTCCGCGGGAGGCGTTGTCCTGGACCCGGCGTCCGAACTCCGACCAGGTCATCAGGACGACGTCGTGGGACTTTCCGTGCCCGTCCAGGTCGTCGAAGAAGGCCTTGATCGCGTCCGAGACCGTCCCGAGCAGCGTGTCGTGGTCCTGGTCCTCGTTGGCGTGGTTGTCGAACCCCCCGTAGGTGACGTAGAGGATGCGGGCGCCCACGTTGGCGCTGATGATCTGCGCGATGAGGAGAAGGCCCGCGCCGAGGCTCCCGGCGGGGTACGCGCCGGCCGGCACGTACCCGCTGCCGACTGACTGCAGGATGTTGGACGAGGAGATCGCGGCGTTGCCGAGGCCCGTGACCTCTGAGATCGTGTTCTCGATCTCGTACTGGTCCGCGCCCTGCGCGAGAAACCCGGAGAGCTGGTTGCCGCGGTCACCCGGGTAGGCCCCGTCGGTCGAATACGAGTAGGTGGCGATGTTGACGAAGGAGGGGACGCGGACGCTCGAGGCGAGCAGCGTGCGCGGGAGCGATTGCGAGATCGCCGCGCACGCGAGCGGATTGCTGTTGCCGCCGATCGCCGCGTCCGCCCAGCGGCCGAGCCACCCGAGGCGCTGCGCGAGCGTGGGATCGGCCGTGTGCCAGATGTCGCGCGAGGAGAAGTGGGAGAGGCTCGAGTTCGGGTAGCCGACATTCTCGAGAACGGCGACGCGGTTCTGGTCCCAGAGGGCCTTCAGTCCCGTCATCACGGGATTCAAGCCGAGGTGGCCGTCGAGGGAGAGCACGCTCCCCTGGGGAATGCCGATCCGAGACCGGACCACCGGGTACGCCGGATCCGTGTACGGAACGACCGTGTTCAAGCCGTCGTTGCCCCCCATCAGCTCCAGGACGACGAGGGTGCGGTCGGACGCGGTCGCTCCGACGGACTCCTCGAACATCTGCGCTCCGGCCACGGCCCAACGCGGCACCATGGCCGACACCGACACGAAGCCGGCGCTCCGGAGCAGGAAGTCGCGTCGGGAAATGGGCATGCGATCCTCCTCGCTACGCCAAGTGGAACGCCGGGCTCGTGAGCATCAGGTGCACCAGTCCGCGCACCTTCTTGTCCACGTTCCCGGTCGTGTTGGTCCAGGTCCCGTGCGACCCGTCGTCGTTGGCGTTCATGTAGGCGATCCACGCGGCCCGCACGTCGGGCGCGACGTCGGCGATGTTCAGCCGGTCGGCCAGGATGTCCACGACTTTCTCCGCCGTCGAAGCGTCCTTGCCGGCGAGAAGGCTCGAGGGATCGAACCGCGTCCCGCCCGTTCCGCGGTTGGTCGCGAGCGCGTTGGCCAGCGTGGCGCGGGCGAAGAGGGTCCCCGTGTTCATCCAGGAAAAGCCCCAGTCCCACCCCTTGGCGTCCTCCGGGTTGTAGAGGACCTGCCCCATGCCCGAGAGGGAGTTCGTGGCGTTCTGGAAGTCGGTCGTCGCTTCGAGCATCCGCACCTGCGCGACCGCGTACTCGACGGGGCTCCGGACCCAGGTCTTGCGCGTGTGCGCCTCGTAGAACTCGGGCGAGAGGAAGATGGCGCGCGCGATCTCCCGGACGGAGTGGCCCGACGTGACATAGAGGGAAGCGAGCTGGTCCACGATGAAGTCGGGCGGATCGTCGTAGGCGAAGAACCTCCAGAGCTTGCTCCCGAGGAAGCGGCCGGAGACCGAGCCCCGCGCGTCCGCGTGCTCGAGGATGATCCGGACGGCGTCCAGGCCGTTCCAGTTGCCCGTCTGGCCGAGGATCGTCTTCGAGCCGTTGTCGTGGAACGCGGCGTTGTCCACGAAGAAGGCGCCGTTGAAGTTGTCCGCCTGGGTGTAGCCCTGGATCGTCCACCCCGTCAGGGCCCGCGCGACCTCGGTCACGTCGGTCTGGCTGTACTGGTCCACGCCGAGCGTGTAGAGCTCCATCAGCTCCCGCGCGTAGTTCTCGTTGGGCCGCGCCGCGCGGGAGAGCCAGTTGTCCAGCCAGTAGAGCATGGCCGGGTCCTGGGAGATCTTGACGGCGAGATCGTCGAACTTCCCGACGGCATACTGCCGCTCGGTCTTGTTCTGGTTCAGGATGAGCGTGACCCCCTTGACCTTGGCGATCCCGGAGGTCCAGTGGAGGTTCCAGAAATAGGTCATCTTCTCCTCGAAGGGACGGGGAGAAAACGCCATCCGGTCCAGGAACCACTGCTGGATTCCGCGCGACGACAGGAGGTTGTAACTCTTCGCGGCGAGGGTCGCCTCGTAGGACGTCAGGTCGATCGCGTCGTAGTCCACGAGGCTGGAAACGGCCCCCTCGTCCCCCTTCGCGTAGAGCGCGTCGATCTCCGCGGGAGTCCCACCGAACCCGGCTCTTCGGAGCAGGTGGGCGGCCGCGTCTCTTGTCCAATCGATCGAGCTCATCGCGCCCCCCCTGAAAACGACCTGCAGATGGGGCTTAGACGAGAGCTGGGGCGCGCGAGTTTACCGACCCGAGGCTGGGGGCCGGTGTTCGGTGTTCAGACGACGGGGAGGGGAATCCCGTGAGTGCGGGTCGTTCCTTCCACCTTCGCGTCCCAGCGGCCGGGGATGGGAGCCGCGCAGCGCGGGCAGGCTCCTGCCGCCAATCGGTTCCGGACGACCCGGAAACCGAAGCGCTCGATGACCTCCAGCCGGCACTCGGGACAGCGCGTGTTTTCCCACTCCCCCACGCGGCCCGGCAGGTTCCCCGCGTAGACGTAACGCAGCCCCTCTCCCGTTCCGATCTCGGCGGCGCGCACCAGGGTCTGCGCCGGCGTCGCACCATGGTCGGTCATCTTGTAGTCGGGGTGGAATGCGGTCACGTGCCACGGGATGTCGCGGGAGATCGAGGCCACGAAGCCGGCGGCCCGGGTCAGCTCCTCCTTCGAGTCGTTGAAGCCGGGGATGATGAGGGTCAGGACCTCGAGCCAGATGCCGCGCTCGTGGATCCCGGCGATCGTTTCGAGGACGTTCTGGAGGACGCCGCCGAGCTGCCGGTAGTGCTTGTCGTCCATGGACTTCAGGTCGACCTTGTAAAAGTCGATCCAGGGACGAATGTAGTCGAGGACTTCCGGCGTGCCGTTTCCGTTGGAGACGTACGCGGCGTAGAGGCCGAGCCTCTTCGCCTCCTGGAAAACGGCGACGGCCCACTCGGAGGTGATGAGGGGCTCGTTGTAGGTCGAGACGACCGTCGGCGCGCCGCTCTCCCGCGCCAGCCGGGCGAGAGCCTCGGGAGCGGCGTCGCGCGGCTGCGCGACCGCCGCGGGGTCCCGGATGGACTGCGAGGTGAACCAGTTCTGGCAGTAGGCGCAGTGCAGGTCGCAGCCGAGCATCCCGAAGGAAAGCGCGTCGGAACCGGGCAGGGCATGGAAGAACGGCTTCTTCTCGATCGGGTCGCATTGGAGCGCCCCGACGTAACCCCAGGGGACGCGCAGCGCGCCCCCCTCGTTGAAGCGCACCCGGCAGACTCCCTCCCGCCCCTCGGGAATCGGACAGCGGTGGCCGCAGGAATAGCAGCGAAGCCGCCCGTCGGGGAGCGTCTCGACGAGCTCGGGCGCCGCCCGAGCCGTGCGGCGCGCGAGAGCGGGTGCGATCGCGGACGTGGAAGCCATCGTTACCTCGAGGAGGATAACGCCGGCCGGCGCTCGGAAATGCCGCCGCGGGACGCTGCGTTATCATCGCGCGATGTCCCATCAGAGCCGGATTTTCCGTCTGCTCGTCCTCTGTCTCGTCTTCAGCCCGGCGCTCGCGGCCCAGACCGCCACGACGATTCCGGCCGGCACGGTGCTCGCGGTGGACGGCTCCAAGTCCGTCAGCGGCGTCAACATCCAGACCCAGCCCGACGGGACCGTCTGGTTCCTCGTCCCCTCCAACGACAGGATCATCCAGCTCCAGAGCGACGGCGTGACGATGAAGCAGTGGCAGATCCGGGAGGACAAGGACCTCGGCGCGAACCCGGTCGACTTCAGGATCGACGGCGACTTCGTCTGGTTCATCGAGAACGGGGAGAGCCTGATCGACGCGGGCCACTCGGTCTTCGCGCGCCTGGACACGACGACGGGCCAGCTCCGCGAGTGGATCGCGCCCGGGTCCGTCCCGGCCGGTTTCTTTCTCGCGGACGACGGCAAGGTGTGGCTTCCCCAGACCAACGGCCGGCTCCAGTCCATGGATCTGACGACGCTCGACGTCGTGGACTACCGATCGTCGAAGACCTTCGCATACAGCGACATGGTGGTCGCGCCGGACGGGTCGTTCTGGTTGACCGATTTCGGCAACAACCGGATCGTCAACTACGTCCCGGGCGCGGCGACCGAGACGTCCTGGACCTTCTTCGATCCCAACGCGGGGAGACTGAATCCCTCGCAAATTCAGTTCGACGACCAGGGATTTCTCTGGATCAGCCTCCTCACGGGCGGAACGATGGAGCGGTTCGACACCGCGACCGGCGAGATCAAGGAATACCCGGGCTTCGTGGACCCGATCCACTTCGACATCTTCGCCGGGCGGCTGTACGTCTCGGAAGCGCCCGGCGCCAACGGCCGCGTCGTCGTGCTCGATCCGAACCTCGCCACGGGGAGCCCGGTCATGCTCACGTCGGAGATCCTGGCCGTCGGAGCGTCGCCGAACAAGCTGAAGGGGCTCATTCGAGACTCGGTCGTCACGCCCACGGTCTTCACCGCGAAGCCGCAGGCGCTCGCGGCCTCGGACCTGACGGTGACCGCGGACCTCCCCGGCCTCCTGCGCGTCCAGTACGGCTTGAGCAACGGCTACGGGATCACCGTGGACGGCGGCGTGGTCTGGATCGGCGCGGACGGGGGCCTCCAGCGCTTCGTGCTTCAGACGGTCGGCAGCGCCTCGGACCTGAGCGTCCCCGTCGCGGCCACGCGCGGGATCCTCGGGCCCCGGATCAAGACCGACATCACGCTCTACAACCGGGGGAGCGCGCCCATCTCAGGAGACATCCTGTTCCTGTACTCCCCCGCGGCCTTCGCGGCCAGGTCGAGCTTCACGGTGGCGCCGGGCGAGACGCAGCTCATCTCCGACGCGCTGATGGGAGCGAGCTCCGACCTGGCGGCGCTCTTTGGACCGATCCGGTTGAGCGTTACGAGCGGGGAGCCGGCCGACCTGGCGGCCAGCGTGCGAACCTATCGCCCGCGCGACGACGGCTCCTCTATCGGCTTCTCGATCCCGGCCCTTTCCGCCGCGGACTCGCTCGGCCAGGGAGCGACGCGGGTCCTCTTCACGGGCAGCCGCTCCTCCGAGCTCTCGGTCTTCGGCCTCTTCAGTCCTTCCGGCGCCCAGGCCACGGCCAGGCTCGTCGCGCCGGACGGGACCGTGCGCGGGACCCGGGCGTTCTCGCTCACTTCCAACATCGCGGAGGAGTTCAACCCCGCCGCCACGGCGTTCGGGGTGCCGACCGAGCCCGGGGACGTGATCGTCGTTTCCGTCGCGTCCGGTTCGGTGCAGCCCTACGTCAACGTGGTGGACGGCGGCAGCGGCGACGTGGCGACGTCCCTCCCGGTCGCGCCGACGCGCGATGCGGTGATTCCCAACCTCGGGACGCTCGTCGGGTTCGGAGACACGAGCTTCGTTTCCGACCTGCTCCTGGCCAACCCCGATCCGGAGAACGCCGCCAGCGTGACCATCACCTATGTCCCTCTCGGCTCCGGGGACACGCCTCCCGCCGCGACCGCCTCGTTGGGGCCGGGAGAGAGCCGCGTGATCGAGGACGTTCTCGGAACGCTCTTCGGGGTCTCCGCCGGGCAGGGCGCGCTCCTCGTTTCCTCCGGCGCCCCCGTGGCCGCGTCCTCCCGCGTGGCATCGCGCCGCGGCGAAGGGGATTACGCGACCTTCGCGGCCGCCCTGGACGGCGCGGAGGCGATCCCCGACGGGGGCACCGCGACGGGCTTCGGGATCGCGCAGACCGCCGTCCGCCGGACCCACCTGGTCCTCTTCAATCGCGGCGCGGCCGGAACGGTGACCGTCGTCGGCTACGACCCCCTGGGCAGCGAGATCGGCACCCTCTCCGTCGACGTCAGCGCAGGGGAGGCCACCCGGATCAACTTCGTGATGGAGCAGCTCGGGGCCTCCGACCTGGCCACCGGCCGGATCGCCGTGACCGCCGCTCCCGGCATGCAGGTCTACGCGGAGACGGCGCAGGCCGACGCCGCGACCGGCGACATCGAGATCGCCCGGCTGAAATAACTCCCGGCGCTTCCTTTCCGCTCTCGGCCGGCCGCCGGGTCCGGCTGACAGCCGGCGGCCGCCAGCTATAATTTCGGAAGTGAACTCCCCAAACACGGTTATCCGGGGCTCGGGCATGTTCGTGCCCGAGGGCGTCGTCACCAACGCGCGGATGTCGCGCCTGATGGACACCAACGACGAGTGGATTCGCCAGCGCACCGGCATCGAGGAACGCCGCCTGGCCCGCAAGGGCGTCTCCTCGGTGGACCTCGGGCTCGAAGCGGCCAGGCGCGCCCTCGCCGACGCCGCGATCGAGGCCGGAGACCTCGACCTGATCGTGTTCGCGACGATGACGCCCGCCCACTACTTTCCGGGAAACGGCGGCCTCCTCGCGACCCGCCTCGGCCTCTCGAAGACCCATGCCCTCGACATCCGGATGCAGTGCGCCGGCTTCCTCTCGGGGCTGCACGTCGCGGACGCGTTCATCCGCTCCGGGACCTACCGCCGCGTGCTCCTGGTGGGAGCCGAGTGCCACGCGTCGCTCTTTCCCTGGTCGGAAGCCGAGTGGGCGATCCTCTTCGGCGATTCGGACGGCCCCGTCGCCCCCGAGGCCCACGCCTGGGGAACCGCCCACCGCGATCGCGCCGTCATCTTCGGCGACGCGGGCGGCGCCTTCGTTCTGGAGGCGGACGATTCGGGCCAGGGGCGGGGCTTCCTCGGCTTCGAGATGCGCACCGACGGGGCGCACTGGGACAAGCTCTACGTGCCGGGGGGCGGATCGGCGAGCTTCCCGTACTTCTCCCCGGAGATGTTCGCGAAGAACCAGACCATCCCGATCGTCGAGGGGCGCCAGGTCTTTCGGCTCGCGACGACCGCCATGCCGCGGATCGTCGAGGAGACGCTCGCGAAACACGGGCTGGCGCTCGCGGACCTCTCCCTTCTCTTGATGCACCAGGCGAACCTGCGCATCAACGAGGCGGTCCAGAAGAGCCTCGGCCTGCCGGACGAGAAGGTGTTCAACAACATCCAGAAGTACGGCAACACGACCGCGGCCACGCTCCCGCTCGTCTTCCACGAGGCGAGGCGGGCCGGGAGGATCCGGCCGGGGGACCTCGTGTGCTTCACCGCCCTCGGCGCGGGACTTCACTGGGGAGCCGGGCTCCTGCGCGCGTGACGACCTCGACGTTCGCCATCCTGCTCGCGCTGTTCGCGTTCGCCGGAGCGCTGCCGCTCGCGGCCTGGCTGCGGCTGCGCGGCCGGTACCGGCAGGACCTCTCGGACCGCGATGCCAGCTACAAGGCGCTGCTCGAGATCAACGTCCGGCACTACCGGGACATCGCGGAGCGGGACGCGCGCTACCGGACCCTCCTCGAGCAGGCCCGCGAAGGGGTCGTCGCCGAGGTCGAGGGGCACATCGTCTTCGCCAACCCCGCCGCGATGAAGATCTTCCTGTGGACCCGCGAGGACGAATGGTCCGGGAAGAGCGTCCTCGAACTGGCCGTCCCGGAGTCGCGGGAAGCGCTGGCCACGATCCTCGGCGGTTCCGCCGCGAGCGGCCCCCCGGAGCGGCACGAGGTCGTCGGGCTGAAGGAGGACGGCTCTCGCTTCGAGATGGAGGTCACTCCCGCTCGGATGACGTTCCAGGGGAAGGCCGCGACCCAGGCGATCCTGCGCGACATCACCGACCGCCGGCGGGCCGAGCTGGCGCTGCGCGAGTCCGAGGAGCGCTACCGCCTTCTCTTCGAGACCAACCCGCAGCCGATGTGGGTCTTCGACAACGAGACCCTGGCCTTCCTCGCCGTCAACGACGCCGCCTGCCGGCATTACGGCTACACGCGGAAGGAATTCCTCGCGATGACGATCCGCGACATCCGGCCGGCCGAGAACTTCCCCGCGCTCCTGCAGAATCTCGCGACGCAGTCCGACGAGTTCCAGAGAGCCGGCGTCTGGCGTCACCGCAAGAAGGACGGAGCCGAAATCGCGGTGGAGATCGCCTCGCACCCTCTCCTCTTCACCGGTCGCCCGTCGCAGCTCGTGCTCGCCACCGACGTCACGGCGAGGATGCGGGCGGAGGAAGCGCTGCGGCAGTCGGAGCAGAAGTACCGCGACATCTTCGATTTCGCCACGGTCGGCATCTACCAGTCGCGCCGAGACGGGTCGCTGATCACCGTCAACGCGCCGCTCGCCGAGATCCTCGTCTACGACTCCCCCGACGACCTCCTCCGGCACAACCTCGACGAGATCTACTGGGACCCCGCGGAGCGGCTCGACCTCATCGCGCGGTTCGAGCCCTCGGGAAGGCCTCACCGGCAGGAGGTGCGCTGGAAGCGGAAGGACGGGACCCCGATCTGGCTCGAGCTCGACGCCCGGGCCGTCCGCAACGCGGACGGGACGACGCGGTATTTCGAAGGATTCGTCCATGACATCTCGGACCGCCAGAAGAGCGAAGAGGAGAAGAGGCGCCTCCAGGAACAGCTCGTTCAGGCCCAGAAGATGGAGGCCGTCGGACAGCTCGCCGGCGGAATCGCTCACGACTTCAACAACCTCCTGACGGCGATCACCGGCTACAGCGAGCTCCTGCTCGGAGAGCTTCCCCCCGAGGACCTGCGGCGCAGCCACGCCGAGGAGATCCGCAAGGCCGGAGAGCGGGCGGCCTCGCTGACGCAGCAGCTGCTCGCCTTCAGCCGGCGGCAGGTCCTCGAGCCCAAGGTGCTCGACGTCAACGTCGTCGTGTCGGACATCGAGCGGATGCTGCGCCGGCTGATCGGCGAGCACATCGAGCTGAACACCCGGAAGGCCCCGGACCTCTGGAAGGTCAAGGCCGACCCGGGCCAGATCGAGCAGGCCATCCTGAACATGGTCCTGAACGCGCGCGACGCGATGCCGAGCGGAGGGACGCTGGCGATCGAGACGTCGAACGCCGAGCTCGACGAGGACTTCGTCCGCAGCCACGTTCCCACCCAGCCGGGCTCCTACGTCCGGGTCTCCGTGAGCGACACGGGAATCGGGATCAGCGAGGACGTCAAGGCGCGCCTCTTCGAGCCCTTCTTCACGACGAAGGAGCGCGGGAAGGGGACGGGTCTCGGGCTCTCGACGACGTACGGGATCGTCAAGCAGAGCGGGGGCTATCTCTGGTGCGACAGCGAGGTCGGGCACGGCACGACGTTCCAGCTCTTCCTTCCGCGCGTGGACGAGCCCGTCTCGGAGGTCGTGGAGCGCAAGGCCTCGCCGCCGATCCACCCGGGCGACGAGACGGTCCTTCTCGTCGAGGACGAGCCGGAGGTGCGCTCGCTCGTGCAGCGGATCCTGAAGACCCAGGGGTACACGGTCGTCACGGCCGCCAACCCCGACGAGGCCCTGGCGGTCGCGCGGGAGTTCAAGGGACCGATCCAGCTCATGGTGACCGACGTCGTGATGCCCGGGATGAGCGGCCTGCAGCTGGCCGAGCGGTTGAGCCCGACGCGTCCGGACATGAAGGTGCTCTTCGTCTCCGGCTACACCAACGACGCGATCGGCCACCAGGGAATCCTCGACCCGGGCACGGCGTTCCTTCAGAAGCCGTTCACTCCCAACGCCCTCGCTCGGAAAGTCCGCGAGGTTCTCGAGGCCCCGCCGCCCCAGCTCAAGAATCCGTGAAGACCGGGGGGACCGGGACGGCGCGGCTATACTCCGCGCCCGCCATGAGAGCAGCCTGGAGGGTCGCGCCGCTCATCCTTGCCGCCGCCGCGCCGGTCGCTGCCCAGGAGGCCCCCTCCGCGGCTCCGATCCCCCCGCCGGAGGGGAGCGTGATCGTCAATCTTCCCTCCGCCGACGTGCCGAGAGAGGGAACGCTGACGCTTCTCGTCACGCACCGCTTCTCTCAGCCGGTCCAGGACAGCGACGTCCACACGCTCTTCTCCTTCGATTCGGCGGCCGACATCAAGCTCGGGTTGGCCTACGCCCCGCTGCCGAACCTGGAGGTCTCCTTCGAGCGGGATCCGGCTCGCTGTTTCTGCGGCTCGAGCGGCGCCACGTCGGCCAGCACCCAGCGGGGGCTCGAGGTCTATGAGCTTTCGGCGAAGTACCGCTTCTTTTCCCGCGGCGCGGCCCGGCTCTCCCTGCGCGCGGGCGAGGACTGGCGGACCGCGGAGAACCTGCGGGACCGCAGCGGCTTCTTCGCGCAGGCGGTCCTGGCCGTCTCGCTCGGGTCCCGGGTTCGACTGACCGCGGTCCCGACCTACGTGTCGAAGACCTCCCACTCGCTCCAGGGCGAGTTTCCGAGACCCCACAGCAACGTCTGGAACGTGCCGTTCGGGATCTCTATCGGCGCGACCCGATCCGTCTTCTTCCACGGCGAGTTCGTGCCGAGGGTCGGCCGGGGGGGAGCCCGGGGCGCGGGCTGGATCGCCTCGCTCGAGAAGACCGTCCTGCGGCATCGCTTCGCCTTCACCGTCGGGAATCTCCGCGCCACGACCGTGGACCAGTACGTGGCCTCCGAGTTCCGCAGCGCGTCCGCCATCCCGGCCTTCAGGCCCCACGACTACTTCCTCGGCTTCAATCTCACGCGGCAGTGGAAGCTGAAATGACCGGGCGGCGTCACGGCAGGCGCAGCCGGCCGAACCGCTCCGGCCGGTGGAAATCGGGAGGGTCCGCGAGCGTGGGACTCCAGGCCGAATACTCGTCCGGCTCGCCGCGATCGATCCGATAGAAGTTGGCGCGCCAGCCGCCGGCGGCTCCCGGACCGAGCGGGGCCAGAGGAATCCGGAAGAGCGCCCACCAGTGGCCCTCCCTGCGGCCGGCGCGGGCGGAGAATCCCGAACAGGCCCAGGAGACATCAGCCCGCATCGTCTCGCGTCTTCCGTCGGGGGACTCGATCCGCGCGTCGAACAAGGCGCCGAGCGGGTTGACCTCGAACTCGTAGTAGACGCCCGGCGACCCGTCGGGCGCCAGGAACACCTCGAACACGTCTTCCTTCCAGAGCGGGCCGTCCCTTTCAGTCAGGGTCGCGACCACGCCGCGGTCGCGGCCGTCGAAACGGACCAGCAGAGCCCCGCCGCGCGCCGCGAGGCGCACGGCGGTGGCCAGCCGGGGCGCCTGCCCCGTGCGGGAGTCGACGAGTCGCAATGGAGGGAGGCCGACCAGGCGCCCCGTCGGTTCGAGGCGCGGCACCGAGGCCTCCGGAGGATCGTGCCCGGAGATCGCCCGATCTCCCGATCGCTCGATCACCCGGTTCTTCCTACGCTTCCCGCCGCGGCCTGTCGAAAGCGATCCCGATCTCCGCAAGCCAGGCCTGCGCCCTCTTCAGGGCCTGGTGCTCCTTGAACTGGAAGAACCTCGCCTCTTCCCTCGGGTGCCTCATCAGCGTCTCCCGGTACGCCGCGGCCGCGCCGGCGCCGGCCAGCGCCCGCCCCAGCTCGCGGCGGCACGCCTCGTCTTCGCATTGCGCCAGGAATTCCTCGAGGTCTCCGACGCTGCGCTCGCCCCGGTCCCGAGGCAGCGCGACGAAGCGGGGATCCGCGGACACACGCGCGTGCCGCTCCGCGTCGCGCACGAGCACCTGCTCGACGTCGCCGGTCTCCCGGTCGAAGAAGTGCGTGATCTGCCGGGAGCGGCTCTCGAAGCCGACGATGAGGCCCTCCCAGTCGATGTTCATGACGACACCCGCTCAGGCATAACCGCTATGATAGAGATGTTGATGAAATTATGAAAAAGATCGCCACGTTCGACGACTGGATCGACGCGTTCCGCTCCTGGCAGAAGGAGATCGGGCTGCGCCTCGCGCCCGCGTTCGCCGACTTTCCGTTCGACGCGAAATATGGAGACCTGAAGACCGACGAGATCGAGTTCGGCGACTTCCGGGGCGAGAGAAAGTGGGAACGCGTGACCCAGATCCCGCACCAGCCGATCCGCGACGCGCTCGTCAACCTCATCGTCTACCAGGGAGACACGGAGTTCGCCTCCGTCGAGCAGCAGCGCCACTTGATGGAGTCCTCGCCCTCCGACTACGACACCGAAAGCGTGTCCCGGATCATGGTCGAGGAGATGCGGCACGGCTGGCAGATGTGCCACCTTCTCGTCAACCACTTCGGCGAGACCGGCAAGGTCGAGGCGCGCAAGCTGCTCGAGCGGCGCTCGTGGCAGAACACGCGCCTGCTCGGCTCCTTCAACGTGGACGTGGACAACTGGGTGGACTTCTTCACGTACACCGAGTTCGTGGACCGCGACGGCAAGTTCCAGCTGAACATGCTCTCGACCTCCGGTTTCGCGCCGCTCGCCCGCTCGATGGGGCCCATGCTCAAGGAAGAGGGGTTCCACATGGGGACGGGGCACATGGGGCTCCAGCGGATCGCCCGCGCGGGAAGGGTCCCCCCGGCCCTCATGCAGAAGTACGTCAACAAGTGGCTCTCGACGGCGTACGACCTCTTCGGGAAAGATTCTTCCTCCTCGGCCGAATGGTTCTACGTTTGGGGACTGAAGGGGCGCTACGACGAGGCGAAGCAGCCGGAGAACCCCGACAAGGCGCACCTGAACGAGTTGTCGCGGGAGATGTATCGCCAGGAGGTCGAGAGGCTCCTCCAATCCATCAGCCGGCACCTGCCGGCCGGCACTCCCCCGCTCACGGCTCCCGACATGAGGTTCCACCGCGTCATCGGCGAGTTCGCCGGCCAGACCTATTCGGTGACCGGCGAGCGGCTGACACCCGAGGAGTACGAGAGGCACGCGGCGGAGGTCCTTCCCAGCGCGGCGGAAAAGAAGTTCGTCGCCGACCTGATGCACGAGCCCGGCTGGATCGCGCCCCGCGACGCCGTCGCGTCCTGAATCGGGTGATCGAGCGATCGGGTGATTGACCGAGACCCTGGTTCACCCGATCACCCGATCACCCGATCATCCGATTCCTCGATTCGCCGGAAGCTCCTTGCGTGGGCTCGACTCCAGAGAAGGAAGCTTCCGTGGCGAGGAACGAAAGATCCGTACCGCATCTGGGTCTCCGAGGTCATGCTCCAGCAGACGACGGTCGCGGCGGTCCGCGGGAAGTATGAGCGGTTCCTCGCGAGGTTCCCGGACCTGCCGGCGCTCGCCCGCGCGCGCGAGGAGAGCGTGCTGGCCGCGTGGTCGGGTCTCGGCTACTACGCCCGCGCCCGCAACCTTCACCGCGCGGCCAGACGGGTCCAGCGGGAGCACGGAGGCCGGATCCCCCGCGATCCCGCCGTCCTGCGCCGGCTGCCCGGGTTCGGCGACTACACCGCGGCGGCCGTGGCCTGCCTCGCCTTCGGTTCGCGCGGGCCCGCGGCCGACGCAAACGTCACGCGCGTCTTCTCGCGGCTGTTCGCGATCCGGGGCGTCGCGGGGCGCAAGAAGCACCGCGCCGCGGTGGAGCGGCAGGCGCGGAGCCTCCTCTCCTCGGGGCCGCCCGCGAGGCTGACCGCCGCGCTGATGGACCTGGGCCAGCTCGTCTGCCTCCCGAGACGTCCCCTCTGCGATTCCTGCCCGCTCGCGGATGACTGCGCCGCCCGGCGCAGGGGATCTCCGGAGGACTATCCGCGACGCGCGAGGAAACCGCGGCCGGTCGAGGTCTTCCTCGCGGCGGCCTGGGTCCGGCGCGAGGAGCGGACGCTACTCCTCCGGCGCCGGGCGAGGCTTCTCGACGGGCTCTGGGAGTTTCCCTGCGCCGAGGGAGGATCTCCCGCGGCCGCTCGCCGGCGCCTCGCCAAACAGCTCCGCGCTTTCGGCCTGGCGCTCGAAGACGCCGCCGCGGGAACCGCGAGGCACACGGCGGTCAACCGCCGCATCCGGATCGAGGTCTTTCGGGCGGCCTCGGATTCACGCCGGGCGGTCCCTTCCTCCACGGTCATCTCCGGTGCCCGCTGGTTCACGCGCCCGCAACTCGAGCGCGCCGCCATCCCGACTCTGACACGGAAGGTCGCCCGCGCCGCGGGCTTCCTCTAGCCTTCCCTAGTCGCCGGCCCCGCGCCCCTCTCCCGTCGCGGCGCGCAGATCCGACCCGGAGCCTCCCGCCGGCTTCGATTCCCCGCGGTCGAGCAGCCGGTAGAGGGTCGCGCGGCTGATCTGGAGGGCGCGGGCGGCGCGCACGCGGTTGCCTCCCTGCTCCCTCAGGACCTGCGCCAGCCGTTCCGGGGTGATCTCCTGCGCGATCGGACGGGTGCGGATCCGCCGCGTCGCGACGGAAGCTCCCGCGCCGGCCGCGCGCGCCCTGGCGAAGGGGAAGTCCTCCGGGCGCAGCAGGCCGTCTTCCGACAGGATGCCGGCATGTTCGATGGCGTAGCGCAGCTCGCGGATGTTGCCCGGGTAGGAGTAGCTCAGCAGGAGCTCCAGAGTCCCGGGGGCGAAGACCCGGAGCTTGCGGTGCCGGCGGACGGATTCCGCGAGGAACAGGCGCGCCAGCGGCTCGATGTCCTCGGGACGCTTGCGCAGGGGGGGCACGACCAGCGTCACGACCGAGAGCCGGTAGTAGAGGTCCTCGCGGAACTCCCCCGCGGCGATCAGGCTGTCGAGGTCGCGGTTGGTCGCCACGATCAGACGTACGTCCACCTTCGTGGGCCGCTTCTCCCCGAGCCGCCGCACCGCGCCCTCGTCGAGGACCTTGAGGAGGTTCGTCTGGGCCGGCAACGCCATGGAGCCGATCTCGTCTAAGAAGAGCGTGCCGCCGTGGGCCTCCTCGAAGAGGCCGGCCTTCGAGCTGTGCGCCCCCGGAAACGCTCCCCGGGCGTGGCCGAACAGCTCGCTCTCGAACTGGCCCTCGGGAATCCCGGCGCAATTCATCGTCAGGTAGATCTTGTCCGCGCGCGGCCCGGTGGACTGGATGTATCGCGCGATGACGTCCTTTCCGATGCCGGTCTCCCCCAGGATGAGCACCGTCGAGGAGGACGCCGAGGCCTTGCGCGCGCGCGCGAGAAAGTCCTCCATGATCGGGCTGTCGCCGATCGGCGGAGCGAGGCCGTGCCGGCGCCTCACCTCGCCCGCCAGAGCCCGGCACTCGCGCCGCACGCGCTTCAACTCCAGCACCAGACCGATGCGGTGGACGAGCTCTCTCGGGTCCACCGGCTTGGTCACGAAATCGGAGGCCCCCAGGCGCATCGCCTCGAGCGCGGCGCCGGCGGACGCCGGGGTCGTCACCAGGAGCACGGCGGGCGGATCCGGCACGGCCCGGCAGGCCTTCAGGATGTCCGCTCCCTCGGTTCCCTCCATCGGGAACTCCGTCACGATCATTTCGAAGGTCGAGACCGATTCGGACCCCAGAAAGTCTTCGGCGCTCTCGAACACCTCGGGCGGATACCCGCCGCGCGAGAGCATGCCCGTCAGGGAACCTCGCAATTCGGCTTCGTTTTCGATCAGGGCCAGACGTGCCATCAGAACTCCCTCAGAATAAGAGACCGGATATTGTCGCTGAGCGAACAATATCTCTCATTGCGATAATCCCGAAGCAATCCGGGCCCCCGGGGCAAGCCGGCCGATCGCGGAACCGCGCCCCATGCCTTCGGAGACTCAGCTCGGAGAAGCAGATAGCCCAGGCCGGCCAGCAGCAACCCGAATGCCGTCAGGCCCCATTCCGACACCTTCGGGATGTTCGCTGGGAGCCCTCCCGGCACGGGCGTGAACGTCGCCGTGCTGACTGCCGTGCCCGCGGCGGTGGGTGTCGGCGTATTCGTCGGCGTGATGGTCGGCGTGTTCGTTGGCGTGCTGGCGGAGTATTCGCCGGTGTGTCCGTGGGCGTCACGACGCCAGCCACCTTGTACGTGGCGATCGCCGCCAGCCAGGGATTGCTGGTCGAGAGCGTCCCGTCGGCGTGATATGTGCCGACCGCCGACACGATCTGAAACTCCGCGGCAAGGCCCGGAGCGCCCGAGCCGCCGATGACCGGGTTGGTCAGGGTGTAGCCGGAACCGGGCGAGGTCAATGTCGCGTTGTTCGTCCCGCTGAATCGGATCGCCCCGAACAGCAACTTGTCGGCCTGCGATGTCGATGCCGTGTTCCCGGAATTCGGCGCCGTGCTGGTGCCGGATCCGGGATGCGTTTGGTCCAGCGTGCCGATTGGCGTCAGTCAGAGAACTCGTTGGCGGTGGCCTCCTGGTTGCTGCCGTTGGACGGATGGGTCACCGTGATCGTATCGGCGCCGGTCAACGCGATGACGTTGTTCGCAATCGTCAGGCTCGTGAAGAAGCCGGCGCCATGGCTGGCGGTGCCGAAATTTCCGGCGGAGCTGGCCGCGCCCGGGAGGAAGGTCTTCGTCCTGGGCACCCGGATCGGAAGGGTCTGGGTCTTCCGCGCCGCCGCTTGACCCTGCTCGGCCGGCCGTCATAACTGCGAGAAAGAAAGGGGGTGAGCCAGCAAACTGGCAACAGACAGAACACCCAAGCACAGAAGGACTGCTCCCGGTTTGCGGTAACTCACAGGCTTTGACTCCTTCTCGCGGATCAGAAAATGCTTAAGACATAAGCTCTTGTAATATCTAACTTTAGTCTGACAGAGGGTCATGGAGTGCAGCACGTCTCCGCCGCGGCCAGTTGACCCTGAGATCTCGGGAGCCGCCGGAAGGCGCCACCGGTTTACAGTCCGGACTCAGCCGCAACGGGTCTTTTTCGAAACGCTTCGCCGTATCATTAATCTCCGCGAGATCGAGGAGGGTTGATGCGACTCGACTGGAAGGGGCAGCCGCTGCAAATTCGGGAGCTCGGTCAGGGCCCCGCGGTGGTTCTGGTTCACGGCTACCCGCTGGACGGGGCGATGTGGTCCGGAGTCGCTCGAACACTGTCGAGCCGGTTCCGCGTCCTGAAGCCGGATCTGCCGGGACGCGGCGAGAACCCGGCGCCTCCGGACGGGACGATCGACGGTTACGCGGACTTCCTTCAGGCCATTCTCGCGGAAATCCCGGCCCCCGCGGGTCTGGCCGGCTTCTCGATGGGGGGCTACGTCTCGCTGGCTTTGATGAAGAGAGGAGCGGCTGCGGTGAGGGCCCTGGCCCTGTTGGACACCCGTGCCGGAGCCGATGACGAGGCGGGGATGGCAGCGCGCGAGACTTCGATCGCCACGGTCCGCTCCGGCGGCGCGGCCGCGATCGCGGACGGGATGATCGGCAAGCTCCTTTCGCCCGCGTCCGCTCAGAACGCGAGCCTCGTCGAGCGGCTGCGGCGGATCATCGTGCGGCAAAAGCCGGAGACGATCGAGTCGGACTTGACGGCGATGAGGGACCGCCCGGATTCCACCGCGTCGCTTGCGCGGATCGGCGTGCCGGCGATCGTTCTCGCCGGAGACCAGGACGTGATTTCGCCGCCCGCAGAGGGGCAGGCGATGGCCGACGCGATCCCCGGGGCACGCTTTGTCGCGGTCCCCGCGTCCGGCCACTTGACGCCGATGGAGAGACCCGGCGCCGTCGCCGCCGCCCTCGGGGACTTCTTCGCGGCGGCACTCGTTTAGCTCCCGCTTCCCGCGCCGGCCCTTCGGGGCCGGATGCGATAATCGCAAGGTGTCACGCCCTCTGAACGTCATCCTCGACGTCACCTCCCGCTGCAACCTGAAATGCGTCATGTGCTACTTCGCGGGGACGGACCGCCTGAGCTTCCAGCCTTTTGGAACGGAGCCGCCAGGCGGGAACATGCCCGTCGCCGTGTTCGAAAAGATCGCGGCGGAGATGTTCCCCCGGGCCTGGCGCGTCGCCCTGGGTTGCGCGGCTGAGCCGATGATCCACCCGGGCTTCCAGGAGATCCTCTCGATCGCCGGCCGATACGGAGTGCCCGATCTCTGGTTCCCGACGAACCTGCTCGCGCTGACGGAAGCGAGCGCGCGGGCGATCCGGGACGCCGGCGTGCGGACGGTCGCCGCCTCGATCGACGGAACGACGAAGGCGACGTACGAGAAGATCCGCGTACCCGCGAAATGGGAGCGGCTCCTCTCCTGCCTCGAGCTCCTGCGCGAGACGCGGCGGTCGTCGGGGCGGAGGCGCCCGCGTTTGCGGATCATCTTCACTTGGATGAAATCGAACCGGGCGGAGCTCGCCGACCTGCCGGCGTTTGCCCGGGAGTGGGGAGCGGACGAGCTCGACGTCCGCTATGTCGCGCCGACGGTCGGCGTGGACGTGACCGGGGAGCTCCTCTCCGGCGAGGACCCGCGGGAGCTCAACGCGGAGCTCGCGAGCGCCGCGAGGGATGCCGTCCGGCGGGGCCTGCGACTGTCCTCCTATCCCGAGTTCGAGCCGCCGGCCGATCGCCCGAAGGCTCTCGCCGCCCGCGTCCGGCGGCGCCTGTGGCACATCCGCGCCGGGCTCGACCGCTGGGAGCACCGCCGCCACACGGCCGCGCAGCGCCTCCACGGCTGCGCGTATCCGGACCGGTACTACGTGATCCGTCCCAACGGCGCCGTCGCTCCCTGCATCTACTGGGAGGGCGCCCCGATCGGCGTCTATCCCGCCGAGGGCCTCGCCGCCATCGCGCGCGGCGCCCCGCTCGCCCGGATCCGGGAGGGCCTGCGCGGCGGCGAGCCGGTCGGCACCTGCGCCACGTGCGGGGAGAGGCGGGCAGCGCTTTACCGGCCGCGGGGCGCCCCCGCGCCGCCGCCGGTCTCGCGGAGCCTTCCCACGCTTCCGAAGTAGCGACGACCCGAAGTTCCCGCTGTCAGCGGTCCGGGTCGAGCCGCCACAGCGTGGCTTCGCGAAGGCTTCCCATCTTCGTCCATCCCCCGGGGAGACGCTTTGGAAGCTCCTCGTTCTCGAACGGGAAGAGAAGCGCGAACCACTCATAGCCCTCCGCCCGGGCGCGCTCCCGCAGCAGGGGGATCTGCTCGGGCCGGATCCAGTCCCAGCGGACCGGCGTCAGGTTCGTGTAGTACTTGAGGGCCCCGCTCATCTGCATCGAGACCACAAGCGAGCGCGGCGGGACCTTCGCCTCCGCCCAGTGGCACGCGTCCGGGTAGATCTTGTCGACTTCCCCGTACCGCAGCACGTTCAGGTCCCGGATCCGGGAAGCTTCGACGGCGAGGACGGCCGCCAGGGCCAGGACCGCGAGCGCGCGCCGAAGCGTCCTGCCCCGGCCTCCCTGCCGCGGAGACAGGCCATCCCTCGCGACGAGGAGGCTCGCGAGGACGAGCGCCGGGATGGCGGGGAGCAGGTACCTCGTGTACCACCAGGCCCCATCGACTCCCCAGAAGCAATAGAGGAGGAAGAAACTCGCGAACCAGAGGAGGAGGAGGAAGCGATCCCGGAGAGCGACCCGGCGATCCACGCTGACCAGGGCCCAACCCGCGAGGAGAATCGGGCTCATCAGCCTCGCCAGCCAGACGCCGTAGTGGCGGAACCGCCCGGAGAAATTCGACAGGGCGAATGCGTCGGAATTCGAATACCCGGTTCGGAGGGGATTTCCGAAGGCCCGCTGGTTCCAGCCGAGGTCGAAGGCGACGAAAGGAGCGGCGCCGAGCAGGAACCAGAGAAGGGACCGCGGCCGGAGTCGGATCGCGAACGCGAGCGGAACGAGCAGGAGCGCGTCCGCGGGGCGCACGAGCACGGCGAGTCCCAGGGCCGCGCCGGCCGCGGCCGCCCAGGCCTCGCGCCGGCGGGAACGCAGCGCGAACAGAATGGCCGCGAGTGACCACATCGTGGCGACCGTGTCGCTCATCGGCTGCTCGGCCATGTACACGAGAACCGGGCACAGGGCGAAAACCGCTGCCCCGGCGGTCGCAAAGAGGCGCGAGAGGCCGAGCTCGCGGCCGAGGAGAAAGACCAGGAAGACGCTCAACAGCGCCGCGAGCGGGCTCACGACGAAGGGCCCGTAATTCCACCCCCCGGCCAGGCCGGCAAACGCGACGTGGAGCGGCATGCCGGGCGGATAGTACGGAACCATCGTGCCGGGCCGCGGCCCCGGCTCGAAGGCGAGCGGAATGAAGAGGCGCGCGAAATCGGGCGGCAGTTCGAGGTGCTTCAAGGCCTCGATCGGCTCCACGACGCTGCCGGTCAGGATGAGGCGCGCCGCGTTGGCGTAGCCGGAGCTGTCGGATCCGCCGACGGAAAACGAAGCGTGCCAGAACAGGACCCACGCGTAGCCCAGGTACGCCAGCGAAGCGGCGAAGATCAGGGCGACGGTCCGCGTCCTGCGCCCTAACTTCCGGTGCGGCGTCGCCTCATTCACCTCGAGGAGCTTATTTGACTCGGTGGACGCGAGTCGAGAGAGAGGCCCTTCCGATCACGCGGGCCGAGGTGGCGAGTACGAGACCTCCTGCATGGTGAGGTCCCCACCCCCTCCGCCGTCCCGCGGCACCACGCCGGTCCTCGGTTGCGCCCCGGCCGACACGATCGCCGACCATCTTGAGGTCCCGGTTCGCGGAGGCGGTCGCGCCGCGGGACCGCTCCCGGGGGGGCGTCCGGACCGTCCGAGCGGCCTGGAGCTCCTTCAATGCTTCGTCGCATCGGGCTATCTCCCGCTCGATCTGCCCGAGGTCTTCCGCCTGGAGCCCCGAGAGGGTAACCTGGCGGCGCAACTCCAGCAGGGCCTCCAGACTCTGCCGGTAGCTCGCGCGGGCCTGCTTCCACAGCGCCGCGCGCGCGACGGCGAGCCGTCCCGGATCGGCCCCCATGGCCGCGTAGAGCCTGGCCACGCTGGCGCGGCACCCCGCCAGGAGCACCCGAGCGCGGACGCTCGACGCGTTGCCGCTCGCGAGCCCTTCGTAGAGGGAGAGGGCCCTTCGATAGCTCACCAGCGCCTCCTCGAAGTCCCTCTTCTTGGAGAGCACGAGCCCGATCCGGTCGCAGGCCCTCGCCACGGCCTCCCGGAGATTGACGTCTGTCGGGTCGGCGCTCGAGAGCGACTCCCGGATCGCTCGGACGGGAGATCCAGGGGGGGCAGCGCTCGGGTGGTGGAGAGCGCGGGCGGGGCGCGGGACGGGGTCTTCTTCGGGCCGGCGCGTGCGAGCCGCGCGTCCGGCCTGCCCGGAAATCCGAAAGTCCTGGGAAAAGAAAAGCTCAGGAACGGGTCCTGAGCTCACAAATAATTCCCCGGCGACGTCCTACTCTCCCACGAGGTCTACCTCGAAGTACCATCGGGGCTGAAGGGCTTAACTGCCGTGTTCGGAATGGGAACGGGTGTGGCCCCTTCGCTAGAATCACCGGGAAAACCTATTACAGTTTTCCTGCATCAAGAGAGTCGGTAATAGAGGTGGTGCTCGCGCGAGCGCGCGCCGATTCGCGTCTTAAAAATTTTATGGTCAAGCCGCTCGGCCGATTAGTACTGGTCAGCTTCACGCCTTGCAGCGCTTCCACACCCAGCCTATCAACGTGGTCATCTCCCACGGGCCTTCAGGGGATTGCTCCCGGGAAATCTCATCTTGAGGAAGGCTTCCCGCTTATATGCTTTCAGCGGTTATCCTTTCGAACATCGCTACCCGGCCGTGCCGCTGGCGCGACAACCGGTGCACAAGAGGTTCGCCCCTCCCGGTCCTCTCGTACTAAGGAGGGATCCTCGCAAATTTCCTGCGCCCACACGAGATAGGGACCGAACTGTCTCACGACGTTCTAAACCCAGCTCACGTACCGCTTTAACCGGCGAACAGCCGGACCCTTGGGACCTGCTTCAGCCCCAGGATGCGATGAGCCGACATCGAGGTGCCAAACCTTGCCGTCGATGTGAACTCTTGGGCAAGATCAGCCTGTTATCCCCGGCGTACCTTTTATCCGTTGAGCGATGGCCCTTCCATGCAGAACCACCGGATCACTAAGCCCTACTTTCGTACCTGCTCGACTTGTCGGTCTCGCAGTCAAGCTCCCTTCTGCCTTTGCACTCTACGGCTGGTTTCCAATCAGCCTGAGGGAACCTTTGGGCGCCTCCGTTACAGTTTAGGAGGCGACCGCCCCAGTCAAACTACCCACCAGGCATGGTCCTGGTCCCGGATCACGGGACTCAGTTAGAACTCCGGTGCCGTCAGGGTGGTATCTCACCGTCCACTCCACCGAGGCCGAAACCCCAGCTTCAAAGTGTCCCACCTATCCTGCGCAGACAACACCAAAATTCAATGCCTGGATATAGTAAAGGTGCACAGGGTCTTTCCGTCTACGTGCGGGTAACCGGCATCTTCACCGGTACTACAGATTCGCCGAGCGCGTTGCGGAGACAGTGCCCAAATCGTTACGCCATTCGTGCAGGTCGGAACTTACCCGACAAGGAATTTCGCTTGATCGTGTTACTGTCCCCGACTTTCGTCGAGGCGGGCCGGACATTTCTGCCGGCCTCTGCATGTCGCCATGCAGTCCGGACTTTCTCTTCGAACTGACCTCGGCAAGATCAGATCGTCTGGCGTTAAGTCTCTGAGGATTCCGCATCCGGTTCTCCCTCGATGCGGTCTTTCCTGCTGATTATCTGCGCTCCAGGCATTGTCACTGCCGCTTGCGCGGCGAGTAGCCGGAGATACTCAGACGTTCCAGCATTTGGCCAGATTTTACTAAGGCAGCGATGAGCAACCTTAGGACCGTTCTTTGTGTTACTCCAGCGGAGTTCGCTGGGACCAGCTCGTTTCCGTCTGGCTCTGCATGTCGCCATGCAGATCGGACTTTCTCATCCCATCGATCATTCGACGGGCCTGGCGTAAAGTCTCTGAGGATTCCCGGATCGCTCCGGGTCTTTCCTGCTGATTGCCTGCACCCCGTGCATTGTCACCGTTGCCGGTAGCAGGGGATTCTCAGGGTTTCCAGCATATGGCCAGGTTTATTAACGTAACTACAACGGTCAATGTCTATAGTTACGGCCGCCGTTTACTGGGGCTTCGGTTCGTAGCTTTGCCTTGCGGCTAACCACTCCCCTTAACCTTCCAGCACCGGGCAGGCGTCAGACCCTATACGTCGTTTTGCGACTTTGCAGAGTCCTGTGTTTTTAGTAAACAGTCGCTTGGGCCATTTCACTGCGACCCCGGAGAGCTTCAGGGGTAAACCCCTACACAGTCCGAGGCACACCTTCTCCCGAAGTTACGGTGTTAATTTGCCGAGTTCCTTCGCAACGCTTCACTCGAGCGCCTTAGGATTTTCTCCTCATCTACCTGTGTCGGTTTGCGGTACGGTCACCCATCGGTCTCCCTAGAGGATTTTCTCGGCAGCGTGGCATCGGCGAGTTTACGGCCTTGCGGCCTCCCCATCGCTTCTCGGCGTTGATGAAGGAACGGATTTGCCTATCCCTTCCGCCTACGAGCTTGGCCCGGGACATCCAACACCCGGTACGCCTAGCCTCCTGCGTCCCCCCTTCGGTGATAACGACCAATGAGCGGTTCCGGAATATTAACCGGATTTCCATCGGCTACGCCTTTCGGCCTCGCCTTAGGGACCGACTCACCCTGAGCGGATTAACCTTGCTCAGGAATCCTTAGATTTTCGGCGAGCAGAGCTCTCATCTGCTTTATCGCTACTTGTGCCGGCAGGGTCTCTTCTGAGCGGTCCAGCAGTCCTCGCGGTCTGCCTTCACTCCCCTCAGAATGCTCTCCTACCACGTGACCGGGCCGAAGCCCCGTCACATCCGCCGCTTCGGTACGTCGCTTGAGCCCCGTTGAATTGTCGGCACGGAGCCGCTTGACCAGTGAGCTGTTACGCTTTCTTTAAAGGATGGCTGCTTCTAAGCCAACCTCCTGGCTGTCTGAGCGTCTCCACTTCCTTTTCCACTTAGCGACGATTTGGGGACCTTAGCGGGCGGTCTGGGTTCTTTCCCTTTCGACAATGAAGCTTATCCCCCACTGTCTGACTCCCGCGCTGCGATCAACGGCATTCGGAGTTTGATTGGATTTGGTAACCTGGGAAGGCCCCGAGTCCATTCAGCGCTCTACCACCGTTGTCGATCACGCAAGGCTAGCCCTAAAGCTATTTCGGAGAGAACGAGCTATAACGGAATTTGATTAGCCTTTCACCCCTACCCACAGCTCATCCGAGTTGTTTTCAACCAACACCAGTTCGGGCCTCCACTGCGTGTTACCGCAGCTTCACCCTGGCCATGGGTAGATCATCCCGCTTCGCGTGTAATCCCAGCGACTGAACGCCCTATTCAGACTCGCTTTCGCTTCGGCTCTGCACTTCGCTTCGCCTCGCCGCTGAAATTAAGTAGCCGGCTCATTATGCAAAAGGCACGCGGTTCCACCGCCGAACGCCTTGCGGCGCCCTGCATGGTGGTTCCACTGCTTGTAGATGGACGGGTTCAGGTACTTTTTCACTCCCCTCACAGGGGTTCTTTTCACCTTTCCCTCACGGTACTGGTTCACTATCGGTCGCAGAGTAATGTTTAGCCTTGGGTGATGGTCCACCCGGATTCCCACAGGGTTTCTCGTGCCCCGTGGTACTCGGGAACGGAGACAGGAAGGAACCGAGCCTTTCACCTACGGGGCTGTCACCCTCTTCGGCGGTCCTTTCCAGGACCTTCGGCTAGGCTGGTTCTTGATGACTTCCCGGCTTGCGCCGTGCTCCGCCCCACAACCCCCCGAGAACCGAAGCCCTCGAGGTTTGGGCTGTTCCGCGTTCGCTCGCCGCTACTGACGGAATCGCTGATTTGCTTTCTTTTCCTCCGGGTACTGAGATGGTTCACTTCCCCGGGTTTGCTTCTCCCTGCCTATGAATTCAGCAGGGGATCTTCCGACTTGACTCGGAAGGGGTTGCCCCATTCGGAAATCCCCGGATCGAAGCCTGTTTGCGGCTCCCCGAGGCTTATCGCAGCTTGCCACGTCCTTCATCGCTTCTCTGCGCCAAGGCATCCACCGTCCACCCTTAGTAGCTTGACCATAAAATACCTAAGACGCGAATCGTTTCTTTCTATTTACCCGACTCTCTTGTCAAAGACCGTGATCACCGCGGATCAAAAGGTGGCTCCCTCGAGAGCCACCGTCTCATCCGCGCTGCGGACTGAATCACCGACCGCCGCCGCGATTCGCCGTTTCAAGTTTCAGGTTTCAGATCTCAAGAGCCTCCTGAAACCTGGAACTTGAAACCTGAAACCCCGGCTTAATGGTGGAGCTGAGCGGAATCGAACCGCCGACCTACGGCTTGCAAAGCCGCCGCTCTCCCATCTGAGCTACAGCCCCACGTGAGGTGCGTACTACCTATAAGTGGTGGGCCTAGGTAGATTCGAACTACCGACCTCACGCTTATCAGGCGTGTGCTCTAAACCAACTGAGCTATAGGCCCAGCGGGACTCGTTCGGTGAATTCAAAGATCGACATCCCGCGGGCGCCCTGAGGAGCCCGAGGAAACGATGCCTTCAAAACTGAGTAGAGAGTACGTCGACGCATCGACCTTGAGTGTCCGCCGAAGCTTCGTGAGACCGAAGCGAAGGCGGAAGAACTCTAGAAAGGAGGTGATCCAGCCACAGGTTCTCCTACAGCTACCTTGTTACGACTTCACCCCAATTACCGACCATACCTTAGGCGGCTTCCTCCCTTGCGGGTTAGAACACCGACTTCTGGTACAGCCGACTTTCGTGATGTGACGGGCGGTGTGTACAAGGCCCGGGAACGTATTCACCGCGGCGTGCTGATCCGCGATTACTAGCGATTCCAGCTTCATGGGGTCGAGTTGCAGACCCCAATCCGAACTGAGACCGGCTTTGTCCGATTTGCTCCAGCTTGCGCTCTTGCAGCGGTTTGTACCGGCCATTGTAGCACGTGTGTAGCCCTGGACATAAAGGCCATGAGGACTTGACGTCATCCCCACCTTCCTCCGGTTTATCACCGGCAGTCCCACTAGAGTGCCCGGCCGAACCGATGGCAACTAGCAGCAGGGGTTGCGCTCGTTGCGGGACTTAACCCAACATCTCACGACACGAGCTGACGACAGCCATGCAGCACCTAACCAGCCGTCCCTTGCGGGAATGGGAGATTTCGCCCCCGAGCGACTGATCTTCAAACCCAGGTAAGGTTCTTCGCGTTGCTTCGAATTGAACCACATGCTCCACCGCTTGTGCGGGCCCCCGTCAATTCCTTTGAGTTTCAGCCTTGCGACCGTACTCCCCAGGCGGGGCACTTAATGCGTTAGCTTCGGCACCGCAGGGGTCGATACCCGCGACACCAAGTGCCCATCGTTTACGGCGTGGACTACCGGGGTATCTAATCCCGTTTGCTACCCACGCTTTCGCGCCTCAGCGTCAGTACCGGTCCAGGGGGCCGCCTTCGCCACCGGTGTTCCTCCCAATATCTACGCATTTCACCGCTACACTGGGAATTCCACCCCCCTCTCCCGGACTCAAGCCCTGCAGTTTCTTCCGCACGTCCTCAGTTAAGCCGAGGGATTTCACGAAAGACACGCAAGGCCGCCTACGCGCCCTTTACGCCCAATAATTCCGAATAACGCTAGCCCCCTCTGTATTACCGCGGCTGCTGGCACAGAGTTAGCCGGGGCTTCCTTTGCTGGTACAGTCAACTTGCGGAGGTATGAGCCCCGCAAGATTTCTTCCCAACCGACAGGAGTTTACAACCCAAGGGCCTTCATCCTCCACGCGGCGTTGCTGCGTCAGGCTTTCGCCCATTGCGCAAGATTCCCCACTGCTGCCTCCCGTAGGAGTCCGGACCGTGTCTCAGTTCCGGTGTGACCGATCGCCCTCTCAGGCCGGTTACCGATCGAAGCCTTGGTGAGCCGTTACCTCGCCAACTAGCTAATCGGGCGCGGGCCCATCCGGTAGCGCGAGATCTTGCGACCCCGCTTTGATCGTCAGGACTTTCGTCCCGAAGATGTCATGCGGTATTAGCTCGAGTTTCCCCGAGGTATTCCCCACTTCCGGGCAGGTTACCCACGTGTTACTCACCCGTCCGCCACTCGACTGGAGAGTTGCCCCCCCAGCCTCGTTCGACTTGCATGTGTTAAGCACGCCGCCAGCGTTCATTCTGAGCCAGGATCAAACTCTCCACTTAAAAGTGTTCGCGCGACGGCCGCCTCTTGCGAGGACGCCCGCCGTTTGAAGCGAGTCAACCCTGCTTTAGTTAAAGACAGGAAAAACTCTGGTTTTTCAAAAAAACCAGGAAAAAGACGTCTGGCACGCTCTACTCAGTTTTCAAGGAACCGGATCCCCGAGGCCTGACCCCGCGGACGACGCCGTCCCACCGGCGTTCTCCGAAACCAGATTTCCGTCCAAAGACGGAAACTCCAGTCTAAGCGATTTTCCCCGCTCCGTCAAGGACTTAGATCGGGTCCGTCCTCGAGGACGGACACCAATTCCCACCATGACGACGGACTGAAAAAAGAACCGAGAACCCTTGCGGGGATGCGCAATATATGGTCCGCCACCCCCCCTGTCAAGGACATTCGAAGAAGGCTGAAAAGGTTATTATTTTCATATATTTAGCCATTCCCGAGATGCACACACTCCTGTGCATACTCCTTTGGCTCGTGAGCCTTTCAGATCCCTGACGGGCCGGAAGCGGAGGTTGACGACATCCTGCTGACGGTTTTCGGAACTGGGCGCGCGGCCTTTCAGGGAGTCCGAGATTTCGGAAGAGAGTCGTCCCGTCCCCGATCCTTCACCTGAAGTTCGCCGTCGACGAACTCGCAGAGCACATGCCCGATCGTGATGTGGCATTCCTGAATCCTCGCGGTCGTGTTCGAAGGCACCACAATCGCGACGTCCACGATCGGGGCGAGCATGCCGCCGTCCCCACCGGTCAGCGCGATAGTCGCGAGGCCCGCCTCGCGCGCCGCCTCGATGCCGAGAATCACGTTTCGCGACCGACCACTGGTGCTGATGGCGATCGCCACGTCACCGTGGCGCCCAAGCGCTCGAACCTGCCGGGCGAAGACCTGATCGAAACCGTAATCGTTTCCGATCGCTGTCAGGGCTGAGCTATCCGTGGTCAACGCAATCGCTGGCAAGGGTGCCCGCTCCGACACGTAACGCCCGACGAACTCCGCCGAGAGGTGCTGAGCGTCTCCGGCGCTGCCGCCGTTGCCGAACAGAAGAACCTTGTTTCCCCGGCGAATAGCCGTGACGATAGCATCTCCCGCGCGCTCGATTGCGTCGATCTGTTCGTGGGCAACCCGCCTCTTGACGTCGGCGCTCTCAAGAAAGTGTCTGGCGAGATCAGCCTTTTCCATTCGACTACGCCTCCACGAAGACGATCGGCCATCCAAGCTTCTAGAGCAGAGAGGCCGAGAGACCCATGTCGAAGCTAATCGTCGCGCCGTTGATCGCGGTGATCCGCTTCTCCACTACGAATCGGACAAACTCACCGATCTCTGCCGGGTCCGCGACTCGTCCCGTGGGTAGAGCCGCCTCTAACTGCTCGAGCGTTCGGCCCGACTTCCGCAAGAGATCGCGCAACCGGTCCGTCCTGGTCGGTCCGGGCGCAATGTTCACGAAGGTCACGCGCCGAGACATCCAGAGCTTACTCAGGGTCTTGCAAAGGCTCGTCAAGGCCACTCGATAGCAGTTGGAGAGAATGAGCTTCGGATCGGGCTCGCGGACCGTGGCCGAAGAAATCAGAAAGACGAAGCCGTCGTTTCGAACCTCGATGCGCTGGAGCACGATGGCAAAGGAGAGAAAGAGTTGGTGAAAGGCGATTCTCCACTGGTCTTCCGAGATTTCGTCGAATGGGATCGGGTCGGGTCCTCCGGTATTGAGAACGAGCACGTCGGCCCAGGGGTGCCGACCGCAGAAAGACTTCACCGAATCTAGATCGGAAGTGTCCACGTCTTTGCGCCCGGTGGCCACCACTTCGTCCGCGATCGCCCGAAGTCTCTTGCTGATCTCGCCGCCGATTCCGCGGGTGCCCGCGAACACGACGGCTTTCATGGCTCGCCCTTCATTCGCTCTTTACGTCCCGTCCCGACGCCGAGAGCAAGTCTCTTCAGATCCCGGGCCCACGAGTCCGCCGACGCGATCGGAAGAGCATGCGCGTGGTCGGGAGACGGCTCCGGGTTCTCTTCCCGAACGTAGAAGAAGATTGCCGACGGTCGAAAGCCGAGCGCGAGATAGAGCAAGCGGTGGTCTGCACAATGGAGCCCGAAGGCCACCGAACGCCCGGTCGCTTCGCGCATCGCGGCAATCGCCTGAAGGTTGGCCGATTCGATGTCCGCGACGAGCTGCGTCTGAATGAACTCGTACTCGCCCGGGCGTTGAGAGGCGAGCCGAACATCCTCGATGCTACCGAGGCCCGTCGACACGTATGTCTTGCGGCGAGTCGAGTCCAGGGCGGCGTGCAGGTCCGCGTTCAGAAGATCCCAACTGAGAGACTTCCAGAAGTCGGGATCGACGATCGAGACTGCGCGGACGTCGGCGACGGCGAGGCCGAATTCTTTGCCCTCCGATCGCGTCAGGGCGCGAGCTCTCTGATAGAACTCAGGCCGAAGCGGACTTCTCCAGCCCTCCTCCCCGGCGTAGAAGGCGGCCTCCCGAATCTGGAACGTGATCGCATCCACCCCGCTCTGCAGAAGCGTTCGCAGCATGCGCTCCGCCCTTTCCTCGGAACCGAAGTGGTTCAGGCCGATCTCGGCCACGATACGCATCGACTCCGGCCACGGAGCCGGCATCCCGGTGCTCTGAATCTCTGTTGCACTAGCGGTCATGGCACGATCGTTTCCGATTCTAGTCTTTCGGCCTCCGCCGCGCAAAAAGTCGAAGGATAGGGTAAAATCCGAGCTTCTCTCAGAGCAGACGGCCCGGCCGATCAACGATTGCTGGCCGGCTTGGCATGATGGCGGAGCAACGAATCGTGATTGGGGCATCGTGGAGGTTTCCGAGCATGTCCCGAGTGAAGATCGGAGCCAAGCGGGTGGGAGAGGATGAGCCTTGCTACGTTGTCGCCGAGATCGGGATCAATCACAACGGCGACGTCGAGCTCGCGCACATGCTGATGCAGCTTGCTCATCGTGCCGGCTTTGACGCCGTCAAGTTCCAGAAACGGACGATTGAAATCGTCTACTCGGCAGCGGAACTGGCCAAGCTGCGCGAGCATCCGTGGGGCACGACCAACGGCGATCTCAAGAGGCGCCTCGAATTCGGGAGCGAACAATACGCTGAGATCGACCGATTCGCGCGCCAGCTTGGGATCGCTTGGTTCGCTTCTTGTTGGGACGAGCCTTCCGTAGACTTCATCGAGCAATTTGATCCCCCCGCTTATAAGATCGCCTCGGCGTGCCTGACTGACGAGAAGCTTCTTACTTATACACGTTCCAAGAACAGACCAATCATTCTTTCTACGGGTATGAGCACGCTGGAACAGATCGACCGAGCCGTCGCGATCCTCGGCACCAAAGACTTGGTGATTCTGCATGCCGTGAGTACATACCCCGCAAGTTACGAAGACCTCAACCTGAGAGCCATTCCGGCCTTGACAGGGCGATATCCGGGAGTCCCCATCGGCTACTCCGGTCACGAGACGGGTCTTGCTTCGACCGTCGCCGCCGTTGCGCTTGGAGCCGCCATGGTCGAGCGGCACATCACGCTGGACCGGTCCATGTTCGGAACGGATCAAGCGGCCTCGTTGGGCCCGAGCGGTTTTGAGAAGCTCATCCGTGACATTCGATTGACCGAGACGGCTCTGGGCGACGGCGCGAAGACGCTGTTGGAGTCGGAGATTCCGGTCATGAAGAAGCTGCGCCGGATCGGATAATTCGATTGCCACGTATACAGGCCCTTCTTCTCGACGTCGACGGTGTTCTCACCGATAACACATTCTGGTGGGGCGCCGACGGCGAGGAATTCAAGCGCTTCTCCTTTGCGGACGTCATGGCCCTGGCTCGCGCGAGGCGGGCAGGTCTGATCATCGCGCTCGTCTCGGGCGAAAAATCCCTCCTGGTCCGGCGGTTCGCCAGGAAAGTCGGCATCGAGGAGCTCTATCAAGACTGCAAGGACAAGGCCGGCGCTTTGCGCGATTTCGCGGCCCACCATCGGATCCCGCTCTCGCAGATCGCTTTCATGGGCAACGACGTCAACGACCTTCCGGCGCTGGGAATCGTCGGCCTGGCAGTCGCTCCCGCCGACGCGGAGCCCGCGGTGCTCCGTCGGGTCGCCCTGGTGACGACCAGAGCTGGTGGTTCCGGAGCCGTGCGGGAGCTGATCGAACAACTCCTGCCAGGCGTCGTCACCGCGGGTCGGGGGAAAACAGCTCCTCGAAAGGGTCCGAAGCCAGGCCGTCCCAAATAGGTTCAGCCCATCTTTGAGAGCAACGTCTTCAGGGGGACGGCATCGAGGCTGTCCTGCGGTGGCAACATGTCGGGGAAAGTACAGTTTCTGCACGCTTCATTTTCGTGCCGTCTCCGCTCGACGTGAAGCCGTCGGAATGCCACCATTTGAGAGCCGTGCCACACTTCACGAAGCCCCTGTTCTCGTAAATTGCCGACCTTGGTGTGCTTGCTCCAATCGACGCAGCAAACCAGCACGTCGCCATTGCACGCCACAAACGCAGAGAAGAAGGGATACGGGCAGATCTGTTTCGGATACGGAAAGAACCGGTCGCGGTCGATCTCACGCCCCGGGTAGATTGGCCCGAGGAGGTCTCGCTTCTCGTACCCATCCCAGTTCTGAGCGGGCTCGAGCGCCACCTCGTCTGCAACGGGTTCGTATGTTCTACGAAAGAGTTCGTCTTCCTCGCTGAAGGTTTCGATCATTTTCACGTAGAGAAAAGGGACCTTCACGCCAGACTCCTCCCGGACCCTTCGGAAACGCACGACGTTCTCGAAGATCTGCGCCGTCTTCACTTTCCTTTGCGTCAGGTACGCGTTGCTCGCATCGGACATGCCGTAGATGGACACGCGCAGATAGTCCAGTCGGGCCGATATGAGATCCCGGGCCACCGCTTCCGTCAGCAGCGAGCCGTTCGTGGTAATTTCGACGCGCGTCCGAGGAATCGTGTCCTTCGCAAATCGCACCATCTCCGCGATACTCTTGTGGAGCAGGGGCTCACCCGTGCCGTAGAGGCGCAAGACCTGAGGCCCGCCGCCGAGCGCTTCCAGGTCCCGGACAACCTTCCGATAGAGGTCGAGATCCATGAAGCCCGACTTGCCGACGACCTCATTGTAGTCTTCGAACGAGATAGCGCATTGCCGACAGCTGAAATTGCAAAAGTTCGTCGGCTCGATGAAGACTCCGAGTGGACCGTCCAGGGGAATGATTTCTGCCAGGATCCTTCGCGCGGAGAGTCGCAACCGCGTGTAGGGGATTCCAGCCGATTCCATCGTTGTATCCGCCTTTCCGACTACTCGCCCGAGGACGCTCGACCGCTTGGCGGTCCAGGCCCGGCGCCCTCGTCCGGGCCCTCCACGGGCGACTCGTCGAAGTTGATCCGCTCTCGCTCCACAACAACCGGCCGATGAAGCGTCTGCGTATGAACCGCGGACACGTACTCTCCAATGAGTCCAAGAAACAGAAGCTGGACGGAGAACATAAGGAACATACCGATCACGAGCGGAGCGACGCCGGCAGGGTATCGATACCAGAAGACGAGTTTCAGGATCAGGTAAACGAGCGCAACCAGAAAACTCGCCCCGGAGAGCGTGAAGCCCGCCAGCGTCGCCAGCCGCAACGGGAACTTCGAATGCGTCGTGATGCCGAGCATGGCCAGATCGATCAATGTCAGCAGATTGTTCTTCGTGATACCCCGCTTTCGCATCGGCTGTGAGTACTCGATGACAGCCGCGGAAAAGCCGATCTCGGAAATCAACCCTCGAACATAGGGGTTGGCGGCATTCATCGAGCGCAAAATCTCGATGACCCGGCGATCGAGCAGGCCAAAGCCGGTGGCATTCTTCACGATCTCGATGTCAGAGATCGTGGCGACGACATCATAGTAGCGTCGCCTGATCCACGACATCGGCCACGCCTCTTCCGTCGAGGCCTTGACCCCGAGCGCCACTCTATAGCCTTGCTCCCACTTCTCGAGAAACCGGGGAATCAGAGCGGGAGGGTCCTGAAGATCCGCGGCGAGCGAGATAACCGCGTCCCCCCGAGCCTGCAGAAGAGCGTGATAGGGAGACCGGATATGGCCGAAGTTACGGGTGTTGACGATGACTTTCACGTTGCGATCTCGCGCGGCGAGATCCCTGAGAACGCTCACCGTTCCGTCCGTCGACGCATTGTCGATGAATATGTGCTCGTAGCGATACCGGTCGACATTCTGCATGACCTGGCGAACCTGCTCATACAAGTCGCGGACGTTTCCCTCTTCGTTGAAGCACGGAGTTATAACGCTGATCAAGGTCATCGTCAGTCCGAGACCGGCTCTGCGGAGAGGACGCGGTATCCGCGGAGCATGGCCTAAATGGCTCCTTGACTACGCAGCAGGACGAGTGACGCCGTGATCGCCCTGGCGTCGGCGAGGGCGCCGTGACGGTCGGCGGGACTTCCAAAGCCGAGCCGAACCGGAAGCTCCGCACTCACGATCTCCTCTGACGGCAATCCCGTCGCCTGCTCCAGGGCACGCCGGATCGACAGAACCCGGTCTTCCTCGAAAGGGAACGGAATAGAGTTGAGGACACAATTCTCGCGAAGCACTGTGCCATCGCTCCCGTTGGCGACCACAGCGGCATCGCCGACGAAGGTCCTGAAGCGGTCCAGGGCGTCCGAGAAGGAAAGGCCGCACTCCGCAAGGACCCCGTCGGTGATGCCCGTGAGCCGCACTATGTACGCGGACAGCGAAGGGTTCTTCAAAGGACGAACGAAGACTTCGAACTCCGCGAGCGTCTCGAACGTGGCGGCATCGACGCGGACCCCCCCGATTGCGATTATCTCCCGAAACTCCCACGGCTCGCTCCATCCCCGTCCCAGTGAGCCCTCCCACGCGGTCCACTCCAGATCGACAATGACCAAAGCTCCGCTGGTCGGCCAGATCTCGAGCGCCGCGTCGCCGCCGGCGATGAGCACCGTCAAAGCCCGAACGACGGCTTGAGAGCCGCCGCCTCCGATGCTTCCGATCGAACGAGGCGGACGAAGTTCGCCTTGTAGAAGTCGAGCAGGGCCTTGGTCACCTCCGGATGGTGCGACACGGTACGCAGCTGACTGTCCACGCCGAACTCGTAGTCGTCGAAGTAATCCTGTTTCGCCGAAACCGCCTGCTGCTGCGTTCCCAGGTAGGGAGAGTAGAAAGCCACAGTTACGTTGTCCGGATCGAGCAGCCGGTTGAATTCGATCGTCTCCAGAATGGAGGCCTCGTCCTGACCGGCGAGACCGATGATGTTATAGGCCGTTCGCTTGATTCCCGCTTCGCGGAGCAGACGAAAGGCCGTCACGATCCGGCCCGTGTCCGCGAAGCGATTCAAGTTCCGCTCGCGAAATGCCTGAGTGGACAGCTCGATTCCCATTCCGACGCCGTCGACCTTCAGACGCCGGAGAAGGTCGATGCTGGCCGGATTAATGCCCTCGGGACGCGTCTCGATGTAAAGCCGGAGCGCAAGCCCGGACGGCTCCAGGAGGTCGGCCAGCCCGATCAGCATCGAGCGGTCGATCGTGAGGAAGTTGGTGTCCTGGCAGCGGACGAGAGTGACTCCCCGCTCGCGATGAAGCCAGGCCAGCTCTTCATAGACCCGCGCCGCGCTCTTGTTCCTCAGGTAGGCCTTGGCGGAAACGAGAGCGCCGCGCGGGGTGACCTCCGTAAAACCGTAATAGCGCTGAATCACCGTCTCGACGCAGTAAGTGCAGGCGTACAGGCATCCGCGCGAGAGCTCGTAGTCGGCGGCGCGAACCACCTCGCCGTTGTAGGCGCGCAGGAAGACCTGATCCTCGAAGAGCGAGTAGTCGTACAACCCCATCGAGTCCATATCCTTCAACAGGGGTTGTCGGGGGTTGACGACGACGTTCCCGGCGGGGTCGCGCCAGACGAGCCCTCCCAAAGGCGCCCGGTCGAAGCCACGGCCTTCCCTTTCCACCGCGGCGGAGAGATCCGCCAGGACGAACTCGCTTTCGCCGCCGATCAGAAGGTCCACAGTCGGAAACCGCTTCCAGGTATCCTGCGGCGCCGCGGTTGGCTGGAGCCCGCCGGCGACTCGAAGGGCCTCCGTCTCTCGACCCCTCATCAACTCCTCTCCGTATTCGATATTGACGTACTCCCCTTCGCCATGGATGTGAGACGAGAGTGCCGACCAAAAGACGACGTCGGGACGGAACTCGTCGAGCGCTCCCTGGAGCGCTTCGCGAACCGGCTCGGTCTTCCACACGAGGAGCTTCTCGTACTCCGTCGGTTTGTACTGGAGGTTCTGAGTGTTGAAGCCGACTTCGTCCTGAGCCCAATCGCGGTAGAAGGTGGCGTCGAAGAGTCGGACCTCGTGACCTCGCTGCTTCAACGCGGCCGCATGGCTGGCCACCCAAATCGTGGTGATACCGCGGCCCCAGCGGTTCGGATTGAGCAAGAGGACTCGCGCCATGGCGTCTCTTCTACCCCTCCCCATCGCGGGCCAAGAGCCGTTCTGCATCTACGAGATCCGGCTCGTAGTCGATATCGATGACCGGTTCTCGGTCCACCGGAAAGGGGAGAATCCTCAGCCCCGTCGTCGAGTGCTGTTCGAATACCGTTCGCGCGCGAGTGATGTCAACGTAGCCGTCCTGTTGCAACACGGGGGGGAGTACGTCACGCGGCATGTTGTACGGTTCAGCGGTTCCTTCCAAAGTCATCAGCGGCGAGAGATAACCGCCGCGACCCAGGCGCCACATCTTGTACGGCGTGAATACCGCTCGGCGAACCGCTCGCAGAGAGTCCGCATCCGGCCGCGCGGCGAGCGCTTCGACCGCCTGGTCCAAGAGCTCGGGCTTGCGCACGGGGTGCGTCGGCCGCAAGTGAACGACGAGGTCCGGAAGGTACGCCTCATGGTCTCTCAGCCACTCGAGCGCGTGGAGATGAAACTCGAAGTCCACGGAGAGGTCACCGCTGATTTCCACGGGCCGCCGGAATGGAACTTCGGCGCCGTAAGCGCGTGCCACTTCGGCAATCTCGTCGTCATCGGTCGTACAGACGACGCGCGTGATCCGGTGCGCCGCAAGTCCGTGGCCGATTGACCAGGCCACCAGGGGCTTCCCGTTCACGTGCCGCACGTTCTTTCTTGGGATCGATTTCGATCCACCTCGGGCCGGGATCAGCGCCAGCACCTCGAGAGCGCGGCTCATCGCGGCACCATTCGATTCAACCGCACTTCCTCCGCAATCATGGCGCCGTCCAGCGAGATCAAGTCGACGACAAAAGCGGCGACTTCGGACGGATCGAGGAAGGTTTCGAAGTCCTGGCCGATGGAGGTTCGCCCCATGGGCGTCTTTATCGAGGCTGGCGACAAGCAGAGGGTTCGGACGTTTGCCCGCCGGAACTCCTCGTGCAGGGCTCGCGAGAAGCCGAGGAGGCCATGCTTGGAAGCGCAGTAAGCAGAGGTGTCGGGAAAGCCCGAATACGCCGAAGACGACCCCACGAGCACTATCCGTCCCCAGCGCCGCGCAGCCATCGAGGGTGCAAGAGCGCGCGCGAGTAGAAAGGCCGCGCGCAGATTGACGGCAAGGCAGCGGTCGAACGTCTCGAGCGATGTCTCCGCCAGCGGGACAACCGGGAAGACGCCCGCCGAGTGCACAAGAACGTCCACCCCTCCGAGAGCTTGTCTCGCGGACTCGACGAGCCCCTCGACTTCTTCAACACGCATCAGGTCGGCTGTCCGGCCGGACGCAGAGAGCTCTCGGAGGAGCTCCCCGAGTGCAGGCTCGTTACGCCCGCTGAGGAAGAGCCGGACGCCGCGCCGCGCCAGAGCCTTCGCGATCTCCCGGCCCAGCCCACCGGTGGCTCCAGTCAGGAGCGCACGCTTCGAATTCAGGACGTCTGGCATCTCACTCCTCGGGCAAAGGAGGAACTATCATGTTGGACTGGAACTCATCGCGGTCCAAGAACGGGAACAGGTCCTCGAGGGGTCTCGAGACCATGCTGCCGTCGGGCTTCTGGAATGTGCCGAGCCGAGGTTCGCGATCCTCCCCAGGGGGCACTTGGACTTCACAGATCGCAGGACCGGGCCTCTCGAGGGTTTCCCTGAGCTTGCCCGCCAATTCCGACTCTCCGGCAACGGTAACGCACGGTATCCCATACGCCCCGGCGATTCTGTCGACGGAGGGAAACGTCACTCCGCTCGTGGAATCGGCCGCGACCAACCGTCCGAAGTACCGTTGCTGTGAGGATCGGATCGAGCCGTAGCCCGAGTTGTTTACAACGATCACTTTCAAGGGAAGATCGAGTCTTCGGATCGTCTCAAGTTCGGGAAGACTCGGCTGCAGGCTCCCATCTCCTTCGACGAGCACGGTTCGACGACCGGAAGCCAGACAAGCGCCGACTGCTGCAGGCAGCCCGTATCCCATCGATCCGTAGCTCCCGTCTGCCAGAATGCGCTGCCCCGACCGGACACGGAACGCGAGAAAGAAGATTTCGCTGTGAATCCCCGAGCTTCCCTCGACGATCACATCTTCGGACATCAGCTGATTCGATAGCTCGTCGACAAGGACGTAGGCGCTCGTGTCCTTTGCGAGACCTCGCCGACATGGCATCAGGACGGGATACCGAGAATTCCATTCGCGGATTCGAACGAGCCAGGGTGAGCGATCGCGGCGATGGAGTTGGGCCTGCTGGGCGAGAACCTCTTCGATGAACGCACGAGCGTCCGCGAGGATCGGCATCTCGATGCAGCCTTCGAGCTTTGTGATCTCGGCAGGATCGACATCGACAACGACGCGCCACGCACCACGCGCAAACCGCTCGCGCGAGTAGCCGGTCGTTGCAAAGTCCAGGCGGGCTCCCACGGCGAGCACGAAATCTGCGTTCTGGATCGTGAAGTTCGCCCCTCGCGAAGCGAACGCCCCCGGGCGCCCCGCGAACAGCGGATGGTTGTCCGGGACAAGATCGGCCGCGACCCAGGTCGTCTGCACGGGAATCCCCAGCCTGTCCACGAGTCGGAGGAAGCTCTCTTCCGCGCCCGCTATCCGGATACCACCGCCAGCGAGTAAGACCGGACGCTCCGAGTCCGCGAGCCCCTTGAGCATCCGTGACACCCCCTCGCGGACGGATTTCCCAGGCACTTCCGGGGATACGGGCGGGCGGAAGCCCTCCTGTCGATCCGGTTCGACAAGCGCGGCTTGAACGTCGAGAGGCACGCACAGCCAGACCGGCCCCGGCCGACCGTCGCGCGCGGCATGCAGCGCCCGCTCCAAATGGAATCGAGCGCGCAGGGGATCATCGATCGTTGCGGCGTACTTGGTGATGGAAGAAACTACGGGCACGATGTCGACTTCCTGAAGACCGAACTGCCGGATCGGCCGGGGGCCTTTCAAGTCGGCGCGTTTCACCTGACCGGAGAGAAAGAGCACCGGCGACGAGTTGACCCAGGCCGTCGCTACTCCCGTGAGCGCGTTGGTCGAGCCCGGACCCGCCGTCACCATCGCGACGCCGAGATTGTTCGTCAGCTTGCCGTAGGCCTCGGCCGCCACGGCGCTGGCGTGTTCGTGCAGGTTGGCGACGAACTCGATGCCGGGCGTGCGCCCCAGGGAGTCATTCAAGTGCATCGCCGCGCCGCCGGGAACGAGGAAGACGTGCCTCACGCCGGCCGCGGCGACCCGCTCCATCAGGTAGTCCGAAAGTTTGATCAAGACGCTCTATGGTAAGGGAACCGAGGCGTACCAGGCGGCCGTTCGGCGAATCGCCTCGGCAAGATCGACGGTCTGCCGCAGACCGAGTTCCTTCCGGGCCCGCTCCGTTGACGGCACATAGCGGTCCGGAAGGATGCTGCCTGAGGCTTTCCCGATCTCGACTCGAGCGTTCGGGGCGATCGCCTCCGCCACGATCCGCGCCAGGTCGGCGACCGACACGGCGTCCTCGGAGCCGACGTTGTAAGCCGAGCCGGGCGCTCCGCGAAAGAGGATCGTCAGAAGCCAGATCGCCAGGTCGGCGGCGTAGAGGTAGGAGCGGACGGGAGATCCGTCGCCGGCAACCCGGATCGGACCGCCGGAGAGGGCATCGCGAATGAAATTGCCGATGGCGAAGTGTCCGTCGAGCCGCAGGCGCGGACCCACGAAGGCAAAGCCCCGGGCGACGGTGGCGGCCGGCCCGCCGTGGCCGGCCGCTTCGAAGGCCAGCCGTTCGGCCTCTCGCTTGGCGGCGCCGTACACCGTCCGCGGCCAAGAGCCTCCGATCGCCTCTTCCGACGAGCGCTCGACGTCCGCCGGCTGGCGGCCATAGGCTGCGCCCGAGCTGACCAATAGAAAACGGCGCGTCTCGGCCCGACGCGCGAGCTCGAGGCATCGCGCCGTGCCTTCGATGATCGTGCTGCGCGTCTGCTCCGGCGACGGTTCCCGCGACGAGTCGAAGGCCGCGTGGACCACGAAGGAAAAGCTTTCTGCCGGAAAGGGGAAGTCGCGCACGTCCCCCGTCACGAGACGGACCGCCGGGTGCCCGGCCAGGAGCGGGGCGCGGGCCCGGAAAGCCTCCGGGTCCCGGGTCAGAACAGCCACCGAGATGTCCGGAGCGAAGGTGTCGGACGCGGCCGTCAGGGCTTCGAGCAACCAGCAGCCGAAGAAGCCGGTCCCGCCCGTGACGAAGAACCGGCCGCCCCGAACGTTCTCGAAGAGCGGCCTCGCCTGCTGGACGAGAAGCTTGCGGTCCACGTCGAGAATCCGCGGAGGCGGCCTCACTTTCAGCTCGAGAGCTTCGGATTGAGCGGCGCTCTGCCGGCCTGGAAGACGAGAACGCGTTGAAGGACGAACGCGAGCGCCGCCATGGGAAGCAAGAAGATCGCCGCCATCCACAGGATTGGCACGCCATGGGCCTTCGCCCAGGCCAGGGGGATGAGACCGACGGCATAGCAGATGCCGTAAACCAAGACGAAGCGGAAGATCAAGCGGTTATCATGACTCGCAAAGACGAGCGTGCCATAGCTCTTGAAGTTGAAGAGAACGCCGAGCACCGTCGAGACGAGGGCCGCCAGCGGGTAGGGAATCCCGAGCAGGATGCCGATCGCGAAGACCGTGTATCCGAAGGCGGTATTCAGCCCGCCGACCAGCAGGAACCGAACGAAACGGTTACGCAGGAGCCGGCGAATCCCTCCCTCGCCGCTCCGCTTATCGCTGCCGGGGACGCCCGGCCCCCCCCCCGACACCGGGTCAGGACCCGCGGGATTGCTACAATCCCCGGACGAGCGGTGAGCGCCGCTCACTGATTTCATGAAGACAATCATACTGGCTGGGGGCGCCGGAACCCGCCTCTCGGAAGAAACGACCCTCCGGCCCAAGCCGATGCTGGAGATCGGGGAGCATCCCATCCTCTGGCACATCATGCGGATGTACGCGTTCCACGGGTTCTCCGAGTTCCTCGTCGCGCTCGGGTACAAGGGCGACGTCATCAAGGACTACTTCCTGAACTTCTACGCCCGCAACGCGGACGTGACCGTGCGGCTCGGGCGCGGCGAGAACGAGATCCACTCGTCGTCCCCGCCGGACTGGACGATCCATCTCGTGGACACGGGTCTGGCGACGCAGACGGGCGGGCGGCTGCGGCGGCTCTCCTCCTGGATCGGCAAGGAGACGTTCATGGCGACGTACGGCGACGGCGTCGCCGACGTGGACCTGAAGGCGCTCGTCGCTTTTCACCGCTCGCACGGAAAGCTCGCGACGATCACGGCGGTTCGCCCGCCCGCCCGGTTCGGAGCGCTCGTCCTCGAATCGGACCGCGTGGCGGCCTTCGCGGAGAAGCCGCAAACCGGCGAAGGGTGGATCAACGGCGGGTTCTTCGTCCTCGAGCCCGAAGTCCTCGATCTCATCGGCGGAGACGACACGCTCTGGGAGCTCGATCCGCTGAACACGCTGGCCGCGCGCGGGGAATTGATGGCATACCGGCACACCGGCTTCTGGCAGCCGATGGACACGCTGCGCGAGAAGCGCCTCCTCGAGGAGCTCTGGCAGTCCGGCAAGGCCCCCTGGAAGTGCTGGCCGTGAGCTTCTGGAAGGACCGCTCGGTCCTCGTCACCGGCGCCACCGGTCTCGTCGGCTCCGCGCTCGTCCCGAGGCTGCTGGATGCCGGGGCGCGCGTCTGCGCGCTCGTGCGCGACTGGGACCCGCAGTCGGAGCTGATCCGCGGCGGGGCCATCGAGTCGTGCCGCGTCGTCTCGGGCCACCTGGAATCCATGCCGGACGCCGAGCGGGCCCTGGTCGAGCACGACGTCGAGACGGTCTTCCACCTCGGCGCGCAGACCGTCGTCGGCGCCGGCTACCGCAACCCTTACGGCACGTTCGAGAGCAACATCCGCGGCTCCTACACGCTCTTCGAGGCGTGCCGGCGCCACTCCGGCACGGTCCGGCGCATCGTCGTCGCGTCGAGCGACAAGGCGTACGGCGAATCCGCGGTCCTCCCCTACACGGAGGAGATGCCGCCCCTCGGGCGCTATCCGTACGACGTCTCGAAGAGCTGCACGGATCTGCTCGCGAATTGCTACGCCCTGACGTACGAGCTGCCGATCGTCGTGGCGCGCTGCGGGAACATCTACGGCGGCGGAGACCTGAACTGGAGCCGGTTGATCCCCGGCACGATCCGCTCGGCCCTGGCCGGCCAGGCGCCGGTGATCCGCTCCGACGGCCTCTACCGCCGCGACTACGTCTACGTGGCGGACGCGGCCGAGGCCTACCTGGCGATGGCCGAGAAGATCGAGCTGCCGGAGATTCGGGGACAGGCCTTCAATTTCGGACCCGACGAGTCCTCGACGGTCCTCGAGGTCGCGGGCGCCGTCCTGCGGCTGGCGGGCCGGAGCGACCTCCAGCCCGTGATCGAGAACAGCGCGCGCGCGGAGATCCGCGACCAGCACCTGGACAGCGCCAAGGCGCGGCGCCTCCTCGGCTGGCGGCCGGCATGGCCGCTCGAGAAGGGGCTCGAGAAGACGATCGCCTGGTACCGCGAGCGCCTCGCGGGCGCTCCATGACGAAGTCGGACGAGCTGCGGCAGCGGATCCTCGCCCTGGTCGCCGAGTACGCGAAGGAGGAGTGGCCGGAGCGCCGGTTCGTGCCGGGAGAGACTCCTGTCCCGGTCTCCGGAAGGGTCTTCGACGGCGACGATCTCTCCCATCTCGTCGACTCCTCGCTCGACTTCTGGCTGACGGCGGGGCGGTTCGCCGGGCAGTTCGAGCGGGACTTCGCGCGCCGGCTCGGCCGCCGTGCCGCCCTCCTCTGCAACTCCGGCTCTTCCGCCAACCTCCTCGCCCTGACCGCGCTGACGGCCTCGGAGCTCGGCGAGCGCCGTCTCCGGCCGGGAGACGAGGTCGTCACGGTCGCCGCCGGGTTCCCGACGACGATCAATCCCATCCTCCAGAACGGGCTCGTCCCCGTCTTCCTCGACATCGATCTCGGCACGTACAACGTCCGCGCCGACCGGCTCGAGGAAGCGATCGGGCCGCGCACGCGGGCGATCATGCTGGCCCACACGCTGGGCAACCCCTTCGATTGCGACGCGGTCACGGCGCTCGCGCGCGCGAGGGACCTCTGGCTCGTCGAGGACACCTGCGACGCGCTCGGGTCCCTCTACCGCGGCCGCCAGACGGGCACGTTCGGCGATCTCGCGACGTTCAGCTTCTATCCCGCCCACCACATCACCATGGGGGAAGGGGGCGCGGTCGCGACCGATCAGCCGCTGCTGAAGAAGATCGCCGCCTCGTTCCGCGACTGGGGGCGCGACTGCTGGTGCGATCCGGGAAAGGCCGACACGTGCGGCAAGCGGTTCGACTGGCAGCTCGGGCAGCTCCCGCACGGCTACGACCACAAGTACATCTACTCGCACGTCGGGTACAACCTGAAAGCGACTGACATGCAGGCCGCCGTCGGCGTCGCCCAGTTGAAGAAGCTCCCCGGATTCATCGCGGCGCGCCAGCGCAACTGGTCCCGGCTCTCCGAGGGCCTCGCGGCGATGTCCGAGCACCTGATCCTGCCGCGCGCGACACCGGGAAGCGAGCCGAGCTGGTTCGGCTTCCCGATCACGGTGCGCCCCGAGGCTCCGTTCTCGCGGGCCGACCTCGTCGCCCACCTGGAATCCCGCAAGATCGCCACGAGGAAGCTCTTCGCCGGCAACGCGCTGCGGCAGCCGGCGTACCAGGGGATCGCCTGCCGCGTCGTGGGCGACCTCGCGAACACCGACATCACGATGCGGCAGACGTTCTGGATCGGCGTCTATCCCGGGATCACCGACGCCATGGTGGACTACGTCGTCTCGGAGCTCTCCGGCTTCGTCCGCGCCCGCGCGGCCGGAGCGGCCGCCGCCCGCTCCTAGCCCCGGACCTACCCTGCCTGTCATTCTGATCCCCCCTGTCATTCTGAGGAGCGAAGCGACGAAGAATCTTGCCCTGAGAGTGAAAACGAGGGCAGATTCCTCGCTACGCTCGGAATGACAAATGGGGTCCGCGCTCGGAATGACAAATGGGGTCCGCGCTCGGAATGACAAATGGGGTCCGCACTCGGAATGGCAGAGAGGGGTCAGTGCTTCTCTAAGCCCTCGAGGACTCTCCGGATCGCCTCGGGATAGGCGAGGTGCTCCTGTTCGAGGATCCGGGCGGAGAGCTTGTCTTCGTCGTCGTCCGGAAGGACGGGCACGCTCGCCTGCAGCACGATCGGACCGGAGTCCAGCCCCTCGTCGACGAAGTGGACCGTGCAGCCGGAGACGGTCTCGCCGGCCTCGAGCGCGCGGCG